>NZ_CP135594.1:0-4895951 GCF_032389435.1 Enterobacter sp. DTU_2021_1002640_1_SI_PRY_ASU_LCPMC_013 | reverse complement strand
GGCGGACTCCACTCGAACAATAAAAGAAAACTATTGAATATTCATGATTGTTGGCGCACATCGACATGACCCCATCAGGGTGATGTGCGAACCGCTATCTGCGGTTATACACGCTATCGTTGATACAACCTGAACGATGTTGTGTTTATGCCCGACCAGGATCGCTGGATCCCGATCGGGACCGCGGATCATAGCCTAAACTGAGCCAGAGATCTTCTGTTTCTCACAGATTCTTCCCGATTTATCCACAGGAAGATCCGGAATCGGGTAAGTGTAAACGATCCTGACGCGAGTGCCTCGCGATTTAGGCCGCATATTGGAAAATTTAATGAGCACAGACAATTTTTGGCTTAAATGATCTAACGAAGATCCGGGACGATCCTTGCGCTTTATCGTTGAGCCCGTATAATCCTCGACCCGGCGCGTGATGCTCATCTTCCTGCGTCGTCCGCTGCTCATTTTCCACGCGAAAACGTGCGGAAATACACAGGGATTTAAGGAAAGAGAATTGACTCCGGAGTGTACAATTATTACAATCCGGCCTCTTTAATCACCCACGGCTTCGGCGTCCGTCATTCGAAACTCGGTCGGGCATCCGCAAAAGTCATGAATTTTTTCAAGTTTAGGTAGAAATCGCCATGAAACGCACTTTTCAACCGTCTGTACTGAAGCGCAACCGTTCTCACGGCTTCCGTGCTCGTATGGCTACTAAAAATGGTCGTCAGGTTCTGGCACGTCGTCGTGCTAAAGGCCGCGCTCGTCTGACCGTTTCCAAGTAATAAAGCTAACCCCTGAGTGGTTAAGCTCGCATTTCCCAGGGAGTTACGTTTGTTAACTCCCACTCATTTCACTTTCGTCTTCCAGCAGCCATTACGGGCTGGCACGCCGCAAATCACCATCCTCGGCCGCCAAAATTCGCTGGGGCATCCCCGCATCGGTCTCACAGTCGCCAAGAAAAACGTTAAGCGTGCGCATGAACGCAACCGGATTAAACGTCTGACGCGTGAAAGCTTCCGTTTACGTCAGCACGAACTGCCTTCAATGGATTTCGTGGTGGTGGCTAAAAAAGGGGTTGCCGACCTCGATAACCGTGCTCTCTCGGAAGCGTTGGAAAAATTATGGCGCCGCCACTGTCGCCTGGCTCGCGGGTCCTGATAGCCCTCATTCGGGTCTATCAACGCCTGATTAGTCCGCTACTCGGGCCACACTGCCGTTTCACGCCAACATGCTCAAGCTACGGAATTGAGGCATTGCGCAGGTTTGGAGTGATAAAAGGCAGTTGGTTGACGGTGAAACGCGTATTAAAATGCCACCCTTTACACCCAGGTGGAGACGACCCCGTCCCTCCAGGACCTTTTGATACCAGAGAACACTAACGATGGATTCGCAACGCAATCTTCTTATCATCGCTTTGTTGTTCGTGTCTTTCATGATCTGGCAGGCATGGGAGCAGGATAAAAATCCTCAACCCCAGCAGCAGACCACGCAGACCACGACCACCGCAGCGGGTAGCGCCGCCGACCAGGGCGTACCGGCCAGTGGCCAGGGGAAACAGATTACGGTTAAGACCGATGTGCTTGAGCTGACTATCAACACCCGTGGTGGTGATGTTGAGCAGGCGCTGCTGTTGACCTACCCGAAAGAGCTGAAGTCTACCGAACCGTTCCAGTTACTGGAAACCACGCCTGAATTTATCTACCAGGCGCAGAGCGGCCTGACCGGTCGTGATGGCCCGGATAACCCGGCTAACGGTGCGCGTCCACTGTATAACGTCGAGAATGACACGTTTGTGCTGGCTGATGGTCAGAACGAACTGGTTATCCCGATGACCTACACCGACGCGGCAGGCAACACCTTCACCAAAACCTTCACCCTGAAACGCGGTGAGTATGCGGTGAACGTGGGCTACAGCGTACAGAACGCCGGTGCGAAACCACTGGAAATCTCTACCTTTGGTCAGTTGAAGCAGTCCATCAATCTGCCGTCTCACCGTGACACCGGAAGCAGCAACTTTGCGCTGCATACCTTCCGTGGCGCGGCTTACTCCACGCCAGATACCAAGTACGAGAAATACAAATTCGACACCATTGCCGATAACGAAAACCTGAACGTCAGCTCTAAAGGCGGTTGGGTCGCAATGCTGCAACAGTATTTCGCGACGGCGTGGGTACCGAATAACGACGGTACGAACAACTTCTACACCGCGAACCTCGGCAACGGTATTGCAGCCATCGGCTACAAATCTCAGCCGGTTCTGGTGCAGCCGGGTCAAACCGGTAAACTGGCAAGCACCCTGTGGGTCGGCCCGGAAATCCAGGACAAAATGGCTGCCGTTGCGCCGCACCTGGATCTGACCGTCGATTACGGTTGGTTGTGGTTCATCTCTCAGCCGCTGTTTAAGCTGCTGAAGTTCATCCACAGCTTCCTGGGTAACTGGGGCTTCTCCATCATCGTTATCACCTTTATCGTTCGTGGCATCATGTACCCGCTGACTAAAGCGCAGTACACCTCCATGGCGAAGATGCGTATGCTACAGCCGAAGATTCAGGCTATGCGTGAGCGTCTGGGCGATGACAAACAGCGTCAGAGCCAGGAGATGATGGCCCTGTATAAAGCAGAGAAAGTGAACCCACTGGGTGGTTGCTTCCCGCTGCTGATTCAGATGCCAATCTTCCTTGCGCTGTACTACATGCTGATGGGTTCCGTTGAGCTGCGCCACGCGCCGTTCGCTCTGTGGATCCATGACCTGTCCGCACAGGACCCGTACTACATCCTGCCGATCCTGATGGGCGTGACGATGTTCTTCATTCAGAAGATGTCTCCGACCACCGTGACCGACCCGATGCAGCAGAAGATCATGACCTTTATGCCGGTCATCTTCACCGTGTTCTTCCTGTGGTTCCCGTCAGGTCTGGTGCTGTACTATATCGTCAGCAACCTGGTGACCATCATCCAGCAGCAGCTGATTTACCGTGGTCTGGAAAAACGTGGCCTGCATAGCCGCGAAAAGAAAAAGTCCTGATTCGGTAACTTAACGCTAAAATAAGGGCGGTCGATTGACCGCCTTTTTTATTTGTATTGAACGAGAGCAACCATGAGCCATAACGACACTATCGTCGCCCAGGCAACCCCACCGGGACGCGGTGGTGTAGGCATTCTGCGCATCTCCGGCCTGAAGGCGCGTGAGGTGGCCGAAGCGGTGCTGGGTAAACTGCCAAAGCCGCGCTACGCTGATTATCTGCCGTTTAAGGATGCCGACGGCACACCGCTGGACCAGGGCATCGCGCTGTGGTTCCCCGGCCCAAACTCCTTCACCGGCGAAGACGTGCTGGAGCTTCAGGGTCACGGCGGCCCGGTGATCCTCGACCTGCTGTTAAAACGTATTCTGACCCTGCCTGGCCTGCGCATTGCAAAGCCGGGTGAGTTCTCCGAGCGTGCTTTCCTCAACGATAAGCTCGACCTGGCGCAGGCCGAGGCGATTGCCGACCTGATCGACGCCAGTTCCGAACAGGCAGCCCGCTCCGCGCTGAACTCGTTGCAGGGGGCATTTTCCGCACGCGTGAATCACCTTGTGGAAGCACTTACTCACCTGCGAATCTATGTCGAAGCGGCTATCGACTTCCCGGACGAGGAGATCGACTTCCTCTCAGATGGTAAAATTGAAGCTCAGCTCAACCAGGTGATGAACGATCTCGATGCCGTTCGCGCCGAAGCGCGCCAGGGCAGCCTGCTGCGTGAAGGAATGAAGGTGGTGATTGCTGGTCGCCCCAATGCCGGAAAATCGAGCCTGCTGAACGCCCTGGCGGGCCGTGAAGCGGCGATCGTGACCGACATAGCCGGCACCACCCGCGATGTCCTGCGCGAGCATATCCATATCGACGGCATGCCGCTGCACATCATCGACACCGCCGGTCTGCGCGATGCCAGCGATGAAGTGGAACGCATCGGTATCGAACGCGCCTGGCAGGAGATCGAGCAGGCCGACCGCGTGCTGTTTATGGTGGACGGCACCACGACCGACGCCGTCGACCCGGCTGACATCTGGCCAGACTTTATCGCCCGTCTTCCGGCCAAGCTGCCGATCACCGTGGTGCGTAACAAAGCGGATGTCACCGGCGAAACGCTGGGCATCAGCGATGTGAACGGTCACTCACTGATTCGCCTGTCGGCGCGTACCGGTGAAGGCGTGGAAGCCCTGCGTAGCCATCTCAAACAGAGCATGGGCTTCGACACCAGTATGGAGGGCGGCTTCCTGGCACGTCGTCGTCACTTGCAGGCGCTGGAAGAGGCGGCTCGCCACCTTGAGCAGGGTAAAGCCCAGCTGATCGGCGCGTGGGCCGGTGAACTGCTGGCGGAAGAGCTGCGTCTGGCGCAGCAGAACCTGAGTGAGATCACCGGGGAGTTTACGTCGGACGATCTGCTGGGACGGATTTTCTCGAGCTTCTGCATTGGTAAGTAATTCCCGTTAATACAGGGTGATTTCCTCCAGGGAAATCACCATTGTCCAAATGGCAACTCGCTTAATCCCTCCACGCCCCCTATCCTGCTTGCCTGCATCTATGGGGGATTTATGGCTCGTTTTCTGTTCTGTAGTTTTGCGCTGGTTCTGCTGTATCCGTCCGGCATTGATATGTATCTGGTGGGGCTACCGCATATTGCCCGCGATCTGGGCGCCAGCGAGGCGCAGCTGCACATCGCGTTTTCGGCCTACCTCGCGGGAATGGCGTCGTCGATGGTATTTGCCGGGAAAATCGCGGATAAAGCAGGCCGTCAGCCCGTCGCCATTACGGGTGCAGTTATCTTTGCGCTGGCATCAGTACTGTCTTCAGTAGCTCAGGAAAGCACAATGTTCCTGTCAGGCCGTTTTATCCAGGGCATTGGCGCGGGTGGCTGTTACGTGGTGGCGTTTGCTATTCTTCGCGATACCTTAAGCGCCCAGCGCCGCGCTAAAGTGCTGTCGATGCTGAACGGCATTACCTGCATCATCCCGGTGCTGGCACCAGTTGTAGGCTACCTGATTATGCTTAAATTTCCGTGGCAGAGTCTTTTCTGGACCATGGCCGCAATGGGCGCCATCGTCTTTATCCTGTCCGTGACGGTGCTGAAAGAGACCCATCCCGGTTCGCAACAGCCATATCACACCGCAACCCTCCATCCGGCTGAAAAGCTGATGAATCGCTTTTTCCTGAGTCGGCTGGCAATCACCACGCTTAGCGTGGCGGTGATCCTCACCAATGTAAACGTTTCCCCGGTGTTGCTGATGGAGACGATGGGCTTCGATCGCGGTGAGTATTCGACGGTGATGGCGCTAACCGCAATGGTGAGCATGGCGGTTTCATTCTCAACGCCCTTTGCGCTCAACATCTTCCGTCAGCGCACGCTGATGCTCACCTCACAGACGCTATTCCTCGCCGCAGGCGTGATCCTGGCGACCGCCACCTCACACGCTGTAATGCTGGTGGGCATTACTCTGATCTGCGCCGGATTCTCCGTCGGCTTTGGTGTGGCGATGAGTCAGGCGCTTGGCCCGTTTTCGCTGCGGGCTGGCGTGGCAAGCTCGGTGCTGGGCATTGCGCAGGTCTGCGGTTCGTCACTGTGGATTTGGCTGGCGGCGGTGATCGGCCTTAACGCGCTGAATATGCTGATCGGGGTTCTGATTGGCTGTAGCATACTCTGCATTACCTTACTTATGGTCATCCAGCCCGCGGCGCACTATGAAGAAGCCCATCAGCAGTCTCGATCTTAATCTTTTACTTTGCCTGCAACTTTTGTTGCAGGAGCGCAGCGTCACCAAAGCCGCGAAGCGGATGAACGTAACGCCGTCCGCGGTGAGTAAATCGCTGGCGAAGCTGCGCGACTGGTTCGACGATCCGCTGTTTGTGAAAACGCCTTTAGGGCTATTGCCCACGCCGCTGACGGTGAGTCTGGAACAGGATTTGGCCGACTGGATGCAGATTGGCAACCAGATCCTCGATAAATTCCACCATAGCTCTCCTGGCGGGCTTAAGTTTGTGCTCGCCGCCGAAACACCGCTGATGCTGATCCGCTTTAATACCCTGCTGGAGCAGGTGAATGAACGCTACCCACAGGCGACGGTGAAGCTGCGCCAATGGGATTACGATTCGCTGGACGCCATTACGCGCGGAGAAGTGGATCTGGGCTTCACCGGGCGTGAAACGCACCCTCGCTCGCGCGAACTGCTAAAGCTGATGCCGTGGTTTATCGACTACGAAATCCTGTTCAGTGACCGTCCGTGCGTGTATTTGCGCGAGGATCATCCCGCGCTCCAGGAAGCATGGGATCTGGAGACGTTTCTGCGCTACCCGCATATCAGCATCTTCTGGGAACGCAGCGACACCTGGGCGCTCGACGAGGTGCTAAGAGAGATGGGTCGGGAGCGTAACATCGCCATGAGTTTGCCCGGTTTTGAACAGTCGATGTTTATGGCGGCCCAGCCGGATCACAACTACATTGCCACTGCGCCGCACTACTGCCATCACTACAATCAACTCCACCAGCGTAATCTGGTCTGTCTGCCCATTCCCATCGATGAGGCGCAGGCAGAAAAGCTCACCGTCCCCTTCACGCTGATCTGGCATAAACGGAACAGCCATAATCCGAAAATCCTCTGGCTGCGCGAGACGATCAAAGCGCTGTATACCGCACCAGGTCAGGTTTTTGCCTAAGATAATGTAAAGTTCGGTGCTCAGGCTTCTCTTATTTCCATTTACTGATTAAAACAGAAGCTGAGTTAAGCGATAATCATGTAACCGTTTAACCGACTACGACCATTATCAAGGAGCGAAAAATGGCTACGCACTTTGCACGAGGAACATTAACGGAAGGGCATCTCGTATCGGCCAGACTTTCTTCAGCCTGTCACAGTGAGGCGCTCAAACTACCTGAACACCGCAGGACGCGGTTTTTAGCTTCCAGAGCGCTCCTCGCAGAACTGCTTTTTATGCTCTACGGCACCAGCGAATTACCGGACATACTCACCCAGCCAGAAGGTCGTCCGGTTTTTGCGGACCCGGCACTCCCCCATTTTTCCATTGCGTACACCGGCAACATTGTTGGCGTCGCGCTGACGACGGAAGGTGATTGCGGCCTGGATATGGAGCTACAACGCGTCACGCGCAGCTTCCATGGTGCTAACGCGCTCGATGAATACCCGCTCTCCAGCAATGAAAAGCTGTGGATACGTAACCAGAACGACCCCGTTGAAGCCAGAGCGCAGCTCATCACCCTTCGCCAGAGCATCCGCAAACTGAGCGGCGCGGCGTCAGACGACGCCAGCCTGTTGCAGCTGCTCCCCGGCTCCGGACGCCTGCGCGCGACAAAAGCCTCGCTGGTAGAGGCACTCTGCGACGCTGAGGACGTACTGATCTGGTCCGTTGCGGTGACCCCCGCCATCGAACGGCTGAAAATCTGGGAGTTTGACAGCACTCGCGGTTGGCGTAGTCTTCCGGATGTACCTGAGCGCGCCAACGAGCCCGCCGCGCGCCTGATGCGATTAACCAGTTTACCGGCAGAAAAAGCATACACCCATAGCTGATCCGTCCAGGATCATCATGATGAAACAGGAGTAATCATGTCTGATACGTTGAAAGTTGTTACGTTACTGGGAAGCCTGCGCAAAGGTTCTTTTAACGGGATGGTTGCCCGTACGCTGCCGCAGCTGGCGCCTGCGGGAATGGAGATCAGTGCCCTGCCGTCCATTGGCGACATCCCGCTTTATGATGCTGACGTTCAGCAGGAAGAAGGGTTCCCGCAGAGCGTGGAAGCGATAGCCGAGCAAATCCGTCAGGCTGACGGCGTGGTGATTGTGACGCCTGAGTATAACTACTCGGTGCCGGGTGGTCTGAAGAACGCCATTGACTGGCTGTCCCGTTTACCGGAGCAGCCGCTGTCTGGTAAACCTGTACTGATCCAGACCAGCTCAATGGGCGCCATCGGCGGCGCGCGCTGCCAGTATCACCTGCGTCAGATCCTGGTGTTCCTGGATGCAATGGTGATGAACAAGCCGGAATTTATGGGCGGCGTGATTCAGAACAAGGTCGACCCGCAGACGGGTGAAGTGGTGGATCAGAGCACGCGTGACCATCTGTCTGGCCAGCTGACGGCGTTTGGGGATTATATTAAGCGGGTGAAAGCCTGATAAAAAAGCCCGGTGGCGCTAGCGCTTACCGGGCCTACACTCGTCAGTAGGTCAGGTAAGCGAAGCGCCACCTGACACCACCAGCATCTTAGTGTGCATCAATAAACACAGTCTTCAGCACAAACAGCAGCGCCACAATAATCACGCACGGGCTAAGTTCGCGGAAGCGGCCGGTACCGATCTTCATCACGCAGTAAGAGATAAAGCCCAGCGCGATACCTTCGGTGATCGAGAAGCTGAACGGCATCATCACCGCGGTAATAAATGCCGGAACGGCTTCCGTCAGATCTTCCCACTTCACGCGCGCCAGGCTTGAGGTCATCAGCACGCCGACGTAGATCAGCGCGCCGGCTGCCGCGTATGGTGGCACCATCCCCGCCAGCGGAGAGAGGAAGATCACCAGCAGGAACAGCAGACCCACAACTACCGCCGTCAGGCCGGTACGACCGCCCACGGACACACCGGAAGAGGATTCAATGTAAGCGGTAACAGACGAGGTACCGATGAAAGAGCCGGCAACGGAAGAGATGCTATCCACATACAGCGCCTGCTTCATGCGCGGGAATTTGCCTTTTTCATCTGCCAGACCCGCTTTGTCGGTCACGCCAATCAGCGTACCGGAGGAGTCAAACAGGTTGACCAGCATGAAGGAGAAAATCACCCCGGCCAGTCCCAGGTTCAGCGAGCCCGCCAGATCAACGTGGCCAATCACGGTAGAGACGCTCGGTGGCGCAGAGACGATACCGTTGTAATGCACGTCACCCAGCATCCAGCCCAGCAGCGTGGTCACAATGATAGAGACCAGCACCGCAGCATGGATGTTGCGCGATGCCAGGATCGCGATGATAAAGAAGCCCAGCACGCCCAGCAGCACGCTGTGAGAGGTCAGGTTACCAATGCTCACCAGCGTTTCCGGGTTCGCCACGATAACGCCAGCGTTTTTCAGCCCCATCATGCCGATGAACAGACCGATACCGCTAGTGATGCCCACGCGCAGGCTCACGGGAATGTTCGCAATCATCCAGTAGCGCACGCGGAAGATGGTCAGCAGCAGCAGGCCGACCGCGCCCCAGAAAATAGCGCCCATCCCAACCTGCCACGGCAGGCCCATCGCCTGAACCACCACGAACGCAAAGAACGCATTCAGACCCATTGCCGGGGCCAGCGCCACGGGCAGATTAGCGAAAACGCCCATCAGGATGCTGCCAAGGGCCGCGATCAGACAGGTGGTTACAAAGACGGCGCTGGTGTCCATGCCAGCCACGCCCAGAATTTGCGGGTTAACGAAAACGATATAGACCATCGTCAGGAAGGTAGTAAAACCGGCGATCACTTCGGTGCGTGCCGTTGTGCCGTGCTCGCGCAGTTTGAACACGCGCTCAAGCAGCCCCTGACCAGACGTCTGGGTAGTGTGTTGTTGACTCATCATCAATTTCCGAACAAGGAGGGAAAATTCGTCGCTATCCTATACCAAAATGCGACAATAGTGGCGGTTACGGGATACTTTTTTCATTGATTTTGCTTATACGGCAACGATTGCGTCCCGGTGAACTGCCGTACGAAAACGTTAAACTTGTTAAAAGGGAAAGGCATGTCCGGAATTGAAGCGGTATTTTTCGACTGTGACGGTACGCTGGTCGACAGTGAGGTCATTTGTTCCCGCGCGTATGTCGCCATGTTCCAGGAATTTGGCATTGCGCTCGATCTCGAAGAGGTGTTTAAACGCTTTAAGGGCGTGAAGCTGTACGAGATCATCGACATCATTAACGAAGAGCACGGGGTGGATCTGGTGAAAGCGGATCTGGAACCGGTGTACCGCGCCGAGGTCGCACGCCTCTTCGACGCCGAGCTGGAAGTTATCGCCGGCGCTAACGCGCTGCTGGATGCGATGACGGTGCCGATCTGCGTAGTCTCTAACGGACCGGTCAGCAAAATGCAGCACTCGCTCGGCAAGCTGGAGATGTTGCACCACTTCCCGGAAAAACTGTTCAGCGGCTACGATATCCAGCGCTGGAAGCCCGATCCGGCGCTGATGTTCCACGCGGCGAAGGCGATGAACGTCAACGTGGAGAACTGCATTCTGGTGGATGACTCATCTGCCGGCGCGCAGTCAGGGATTGATGCGGGGATGGAGGTGTTTTACTTCTGCGCCGATCCGCACAACAAGCCGATCGACCATCCAAAAGTGACAACCTTTACCGATCTGGCGCAGCTGCCAGCGTTGTGGAAGGCGCGCGGGTG
The DNA here is from genome assembly GCF_032389435.1 of Enterobacter sp. DTU_2021_1002640_1_SI_PRY_ASU_LCPMC_013. NCBI lineage: Bacteria > Pseudomonadati > Pseudomonadota > Gammaproteobacteria > Enterobacterales > Enterobacteriaceae > Enterobacter > Enterobacter sp. DTU_2021_1002640_1_SI_PRY_ASU_LCPMC_013. The sequence continues at coordinate 4,885,552 of NZ_CP135594.1, read as the reverse complement.
GGATATTACTCGCTGAGTATTTCCCTCACCCCGACCCTCTCCCCAGGGGAGAGGGAGAAAACCGAATTGTCCCCTCTCCCTGTGGGAGAGGGTTAGGGTGAGGGTAAAAATCACTCTTTCGGATCTTTACCCGCCAGCAGCTTGTCCAGCTCGTCGCCGCCCACGTGTCGGAAATCCTGCCCCTTCACGAAATAGAAAATGTATTCGCAAATGTTCTGGCAGCGGTCACCGATACGCTCGATGGAGCGCGCGCAGAACAGCGCGGTCAGTACGCTTGGAATGGTACGTGAATCTTCCATCATGTAGGTCATCAGCTGACGCACAATGCCTTCGTATTCCTGGTCAACTTTCTTGTCTTCACGGTAGATACGGACCGCTTCGTCCAGATCCATGCGCGCGAAAGCGTCCAGCACGTCGTGCAGCATCTGCACGGTGTGGCGCCCGAGAGACTCCAGGCTCACCAGCAGCGGCTGGTGCTGCTGGGAGAATTTCTCCAGCGCGGTACGGCAGATTTTATCCGCCACGTCACCGATACGCTCCAGCTCGGCGATGGTTTTGATGATCGCCATCACCAGACGCAGGTCGCTCGCCGTCGGCTGACGCTTCGCAATGATGCGCACGCAGGCTTCGTCGATGGCGACTTCCATCATATTGACGTTGTGGTCGCCTTCAATAACGCGCTTCGCCAGCTCGCTGTCCTGGTTGTGCATCGCCGTGATCGCATCAGAAAGCTGCTGCTCGACCATGCCGCCCATGGTCATCACCTGGGTGCGAATGCTTTCCAGCTCTGCGTTAAACTGGCCGGAAATGTGTTTATTAAGATTGAGGTTGTCCATGGTTTCTCCACATGCACTAAGGCAAATCAACCGTAGCGGCCAGTAATATAATCTTCGGTTTGTTTCTTCGCCGGACGAGTGAACAGCGCGTCCGTATCGCTGAACTCAATCAACTCGCCCAGATACATAAACGCCGTGTGGTCAGAACAACGTGCAGCCTGCTGCATGTTGTGGGTCACGATCACCACGGTGTAATCCTGCTTCAGCTCGGTGATCAGCTCTTCGATACGCCCGGTTGAGATCGGGTCCAGGGCTGAGCACGGCTCATCCAGCAGCAAGACTTCCGGGCGAATGGCGATACCGCGCGCAATGCACAGACGCTGCTGCTGACCACCGGAGAGAGAGTACCCACTCTGGTGAAGTTTATCTTTGGTTTCGTTCCATAATGCGGCCTTGGTCAATGCCCACTGCACGCGCTCGTCCATATCCGCACGGGAGAGCTTCTCAAACAGACGCACACCAAAGGCGATGTTGTCATAGATCGACATCGGGAACGGCGTGGGTTTCTGGAATACCATCCCCACTTTCGCACGCAGCAGGGCGATATCCTGGGTATTGGTCAGGATGTTGTCACCGTCCAGCAGAATTTCACCTTCTGCGCGCTGCTCCGGATAGAGCGAATACATTTTGTTAAAGGTGCGCAGCAGCGTGGATTTGCCACAGCCGGACGGACCGATGAATGCCGTTACCTGGTTCTTTGCGATATCCAGATTGATATTCTTCAGGGCATGGAATTTGCCGTAGTAGAAGTTCAAATCACGAACCTGAATCTTACCCGGGGCAGTATCAACCATACTCATTGACTCATTTCCTCATTCGGCGCCGCGATGTGCCGCGCCGTAAAAATTTAACCGTGTTTCTTCTTCGCGAAAATGACGCGCGCCAGAATGTTCAGCAACAGTACACAAAGGGTGATGATCAGCACCCCGGCCCAGGCCAGCTGCTGCCATTCCGCGAATGGGCTCATCGCAAATTTAAAGATCGTCACCGGCAGGTTGGCGATCGGCTGCATCATGTCCGTGCTCCAGAACTGATTGGAGAGGGCGGTAAACAGCAGCGGTGCGGTTTCACCGGCGATACGGGCGATAGCCAGCAGGATACCGGTCATGATCCCCGAGACGGACGCTTTCAGGGTGATAGCCGAAATCATCTTCCATTTAGGCGTACCCAGCGCGTAAGCCGCTTCACGCAGGCTGTCCGGCACCAGTTTCAGCATGTTTTCAGTGGTACGAATAACGATAGGCACCTGCAACAGCGCCAGCGCAATCACACCCGCCCAGCCGGAGAAGTGTTCCATTTGCGCCACCACGATGGTGTAAACAAACAGACCCACGACAATCGACGGGGCAGAAAGCAGAATGTCGTTAATGAAGCGGATGACTTCAGCGATCCAGGACTTGCGGCCATATTCCGCCAGATAGATACCCGCCATGATGCCCAACGGCGTACCGAAAACGGTCGCCCACAGGATCAGCAGGCCGCTGCCCGCCAGGGCGTTTGCCAGACCGCCACCCGCCGTGTTCGGCGGCGGCGTCATCTCGGTGAACAGCGCCAGGGACATTCCATCAATACCCCGGGTGATGGTGGACATCAGGATCCAGATCAGCCAGAACAGGCCGAACGCCATCGTTGCCATGGAAAGCGTCAACGCAATGCGGTTTTTAATCCGGCGCTTTGACTGCATTTTGCGACGGGATTCCGCAAGCTGAGCGGTGTTTTGCATGTCGAGAGTTGCCATTAGCGTGCCCCCTCGTTTTTAGCCAGACGCATAATCATCAGCTTGGAGATAGCCAGCACAATAAAAGTGATAACAAACAGGATCAGACCCAGTTCCATCAGCGCGGCGACGTGCAGCCCGGATTCCGCTTCGGCAAATTCGTTCGCCAGCGCAGAGGTAATACTGTTCCCCGGCATATAAAGCGAGGCGCTGTCGAGCTGGTAGGTGTTGCCGATGATAAAGGTGACCGCCATGGTTTCACCCAGCGCGCGGCCTAAGCCCAGCATAATGCCGCCAATCACCCCGTTTTTGGTGAACGGAAGGACGATGCGCCAGATAACTTCCCAGGTGGTGCAGCCGATGCCGTAGGCGGACTCTTTCATCATCACCGGGGTTTGTTCGAAGACATCGCGCATGACCGCCGCAATGTACGGAATAATCATGATGGCGAGGATCACACCTGCCGCCAGAATGCCGATACCGAATGCCGGGCCGGAGAACAGCGCCCCCACAAACGGAATGGCAGAGAGAACGTTACCGACCGGCTCCTGGAAGTACGTCGCAAACAGCGGCGCGAAGATAAACAGGCCCCACATGCCGTAAACGATACTTGGGATGGCCGCCAGCAGTTCAATGGCGATACCCAGCGGACGTCGCAGCCAGCCTGGCGCCAGTTCCGTCAGGAACAGGGCAATACCAAAGCTCACCGGAACCGCAATCAGCAGGGCGATAAAAGAGGTCACCAGCGTGCCGTAAATCGGCACCAGCGCACCGTAAATATCGTTCGGCGCATCCCACTCTTTGGTCCACAGGAAGGCGAAACCAAATTTTTGAATGCTCGGCCAGGAGGAGAAAATCAGGGACACGATAATGCCGCCCAGCAGCAATAGCACAATCAGCGCAGCCAGTTTCACCAGCGCGCTGAAAATCATGTCACCTTTTTTACCCGGAGGGTTAAATGCAGGCTTGGTTGCAGCCATAAATTACTCTTCTGTTTGAGACGTTTTTACGAATATGCCCGGTGGCGCTAACGCTTACCGGGCCTACAGGATGAACCGTAGGGCGGGATCGCTGCGCGCCACCCGCCATCTTCGTTAAATATATCCTGTTAGTACAGCGCTTTACCGCTGCTGTCTTTCACGTTGGTTTTCCATGCAGCACGAATCTGCTCAACCACGCTGTCCGGCAGGCTGGCGTAATCCAGGTCGTTCGCCTGTTTGCCGCCGTTCTTGTATGCCCAGTCGAAGAACTTCAGTACTTCAGCACCCTGCTCAGGCTTCTTCTGCTCTTTGTGGACCAGAATGAAGGTGGTAGACGTGATAGGCCATGCATCGTCGCCTTTCTGGTTGGTCAGGTCCTGCGCGAAGGATTTGCTCCAGTCAGCGCCTTTCGCGGCGTTGGCGAAGTTCTCTTCGGTCGGGCTAACCGGTTTGCCGTCGGCAGAAACCAGTTTGGTGTAAGCCAGGTTGTTCTGCTTAGCGTAAGCGTATTCTACGTAACCGATGGAGCCTGGCAGACGCTGTACGAAGGCTGCGATACCGTCGTTGCCTTTACCGCCCAGACCGGTTGGCCAGTTAACGGTAGAGCCGGAACCGACTTTAGATTTCCACTCTTCGTTCACTTTCGCCAGGTAGCTGGTGAACACGAAAGAGGTACCAGAGCCGTCAGCACGACGAACCACCGCGATATTCTGCGAAGGCAGCTTAACGCCCGGGTTCAGCTTAGTGATGGCTTCGTCATCCCATTTTTTGATTTTACCCAGGTAGATGTCACCCAGGGTTTTGCCGTCCAGCACCAGCTCGCCTGACTTCAGGCCAGGGATGTTAACAGCCAGCACAACGCCGCCGATCACGGTCGGGAACTGGAACAGGCCTTCCTGATTCAGTTTTTCATCAGACAGAGGGGCATCTGACGCGCCGAAATCAACGGTGTTAGCGGTAATTTGTTTTACGCCACCGGAGGAGCCGATACCCTGATAGTTGACCTTGTTACCGGTCTCTTTCTGGTAGGTATCTGCCCATTTGGCATACACCGGCGCAGGGAAGGTTGCACCAGCGCCAGTCAGGCTTGCTGCTGCAAAGGCAGAGAAAGCGCTCATCGATAAGGTCGCGGCGACAACAGTTGCGACAGTGGTACGCATAACTTTCATAATGTCTCCTGCAAGGATTTCGTAAATCATTGTTTAAGTGGCTACGATGAGCAAAATAGGACAAACAGGTGACAGATAAATGTACGAAATATGACAGTTTTATGACAATGCAAAATGAAAGATTAACTCATTGAGAGAAAAGGTTTTTAATTCAAAGTAATGTCATATTTTTGTCACAGTGATACAAATAAGCCTGGTGCAAAAGGCTAAAAATGACAACGGCTGTCATAAACAGCCGTTGGAGGATTAGTGTTCAATTTCGAGGGTGATTGTTGCGTAAGCTTCAAAGGCGCCCGGTTTGGGCTGGGCCCCCGTTGCACTGGCAGGCGCGGCGGAAAAGGTGAGCGAATTGTTTTCGGCGCCACCAGTGTTTATTCCCTTATCCATGTCCATTTTTCCGCCATTCACATTGACCTGACGATCCCACTTGTCGTACACGGTGATACCCACATCATCGTTACCGTTGACTTTCATCATCATGGCATCTGTATCGACAGGATCGGCACGGAAGGTAGAATAGACAATATCTTCATCCAGCATGCCCGTACACTGCACCTGAATCGTCTTTTTCACCTTGCGACCGCTCACGGCAGCGCCTTTGGTGGAGGAAAAGTCAGTGGCAGGGATTTTGCCGAAATCAATTTCCAGCGTCTGGCCTGGGGCTATCTCACAGTTCTGTGGAACCACGATATCACCGACGATTCTTATTTCCGCCATTTTGTCTGTGCTGGCAGTGGAGGAAGCCTCGTCCAGCCCGCCATAGAGATCGGCCACCACCGTGCCGGGTACGCTAATCCGGCCAATAAAGGGCTTATTAATTAAAAAGGAGACCTGTATTTTTGACCCTGTATCCAGGGTGACCTCATCCCCCTCTTCACCCGGGGCATAGCAATAGGTCCCATGGGTCATTTTGTTTGGTTCAGCAGTGAATGGGACAGGAATGAAATCCCGCCCCAGCACCTGTACGGACGTAGCAATGCTGAGATTGTCACTGAGTCGGTAATAGGTATAGCCGTTTATTACCCGGTCCGGGCTCAACATTGACCGCGCGGTGTAGTACATCGTGCGAAATGTTGTCGTAAAATGGGTCAGGCAATCACATTGAGCCTTGTAGGTCGTGGATGCGGACAACGTTTCCAGATCTCTCACCTCTGTACTGGCTTTATTTTTATCCGCCGGAATCTGTTTGCCGTTTAAGTTAAGATTATAGATGTTGGCTCCCCCCACCGTATGGCATATGCCATCGCCAGTCGTGTAGGCCTTGCATACCGGCGTCATAAGCATCGTCAGCGCGGTTAAAAACAGCTGTGTCCTGAATTTCATGTCATTTCCCTATTGGCATACTGCCGATACCTGTACCAGCCCAACCCCTTCAGGCTGGCGAAGGCGATAGTTAACCGGGCAGGCGATCGCTGCTTTATCTGCGCCCCATGTCAGTACAAACGCGCCCTCCTCTGGCATTCCAGAGAGATAGAGCTCTCCATTTTCACCGGCAATGCCGCTTACGGTGCCCGTTGACAGATTTGCCGTGGCCATTGCGCCAAACGGTACGGGTTTCCCGTTCTTTTGCCTCACGCTAAACAGGACGCGATAGCCCACGTGAGTGGCAAACTCCGCTCGTACTACCGCGCCGCGCGTCGGGATGACGCTGAGTATGCTGTTATCAATTTCAACATTGGCCTTCGCAAAATAGTCACTGTCTATCTCTACCCTGTTTTCATCATAAGCGTTGAGCTGAGTCTGCACCGTGTAGCCACGCCAGTCCGTCGCTTTACCGGTGCCGTTTTCCAGCCCCAACCCGGCAGCACCGGGGGCTTTCACCAGCGCTACGGTTTCGCCCATCTCTTGTGAGAACGTTATCCCGTCGCCGTGCGCCAGAATGCCTCCCTTAACACCATAATTAAGGCGCTGATTATCCTGGTTATAGTCGTAACTGGCGTTCACCGAACCATAGGTACCGTCATACCCCATTCCTGCACTGTTGTTGTACGCATCGTCATCCGCATCATAAGATTGCTGTACGTTCCAGGAGAGGTTATGCGCATCCAGCGCAGTACCGCTCAACCCAACCTGATGCATGCCTTTCCCATGATTATTCTGCGTAAAGCCGTAGTTGACGTAACTGTCATGCAGCCAGCCTGAAAGCGGTACGGAGAGCGATAGCATAAAAATTTGTTCGCTCTGCGGGCTGTTGCGGGAATCTCTGTCTGAGGTGTTATGGGCGGACGTGAGTGAATCGGTATAGTTCCAGGAGACGTTCCACGAAATATTGCGCCAGTAATTGCTGTAGCCCAGCTGCACCAGCCGCTCGACTTCATCCGTTTTCCAGTACTGCTGGCGGCTCAGCGTAAGATAGATATTTCCCATCCCGTCGCCGAAGTTTTGCGTCCATGTCCCTTCCAGCCGGCTACGGCGGTTACCCGTGGTCCAGAAATCACTGTCATTATTCTGGCGAGATGCCCACTCGTTCAGGGTGTAGTAGCCCTGTGTGGAGTATCGGTACCCGACCAAACGAAACGTGGTATTGGTATCATCAAAACGTTTGGAGTAAAGAAAACGGTAGGATTGCCCGCTCTCGTCCTCGCTATCTTCAAACTGAGCGCGAGCATGCGTAACGTCCACAGAAATAGCCCCAAGCGATCCCATATCTTTCCCCAGCCCCATCGCGGCGGAAGTATAGTCACTTGCAGCCTGCACGCCGCCGTATAAGGTCACGCCCGCAGGCAAACCACGTAACACCTGCGCCTGGAAGAGGGTCGGCTGAAAGTCGTTTTGATCGCGCAGTTCTCCTACGCTGAGATCGACATCGGTTTGGTCTTCACGCTTCAGGATCGCCAGCGAGGCGTAAGGCTGAGTAAAATGTTGCTCGCTACCGTCCTCCTCTTTGATGGTGACATCAAGGTCGCCACCTGAATTGGTCGTGTTTAAATCCTTGAGCGCAAACGCCCCCTGCGGCACGGCCGACTGGTAAATGATGTAACCATTTTGCCGCACAATAACCGTCGCGTTGCTTTTCGCAACACCACGCACCACTGGTGCAAATCCTGTCAGGCTCGAAGGCAGCATGTCATCGTCAGTATAGAGACGCATACCGCGCACCTGCGTACCGTCAAATACCTCGCTCGCCGTCCACGTGTCTCCCAGCATGATTTGGCTGCGCAATGCTGCAATATTACGCTGCACGTAGGTACTAATTGAATGGTAACTGGAGTGCCCATCCGTAACGTTCAGCGTACTGTAGTTGCGTAAACGCCATGCCCCCAGGTTGGCACCGTTGCGCAGGTTGAGATAATAAAAATCATCTTTATCTCCCTCGCTGGCGTGCACCGTGCTTGAGCCGGAAAAATGGTAGTTCACCATGAGCGCATTGATGCCCTCATCCCAGCGTGAAGGGCTGATAAATCCACGCGCAGCAACATCAATATAAATTTGCGGAAGAGTGACGTTGAGCTGAAGTTTATCGGTATCGAATGTCCAGGTTGATCCGGGTACAAGCGGTGCGGGATCCAGACAGGTTTTTTCATCAATATTGTTAAGCGTCTTAATTGCAGCGACTTTGACGCCCAGTTCAGCGAGTACGGTTTTAACGTTAGAAAAGCAAGGATGCAGACTGCGGGTTGTCGTATCCTCACTAAAGGTCACATCCCGACGGTCAACGTATTCGCCGTTAACCTGGATATCAACCTTATAGTTCCCGGCTGGCAGGTTGTTAGCGCGGTTAAACTGGTGAATATCGATATCCACCGGATGATCAATTTCAAGAAGCGCAGGGTTGAACATATCCCTGGCAGTTGCCTCGCTGGATAAACCAAGAAACACCCCTGAAGCAAGCGCGATGAAAAAACGGGAACACTCCATAAAAAACAATCCTTTGTTTAAAGCGCTACTTTTATATCCTGGCTAATCGCACCGAAATCATTCACAAACCGCCAGACCAGAGCGCGGCCGTTAACGCCTTCAGGGAGCGGCAAATGTAAGGTTTCAAAAGGCGGGACAATGTTTAGCGGCACATCTTTGCCGTCAACAGTCACATTCATTACATTGATATGGAGCGGCGTTGGATTTTCCAGAATCAGTTGCCGATTCTGAACGTGCCACTTCACACGTGAAGCGGCACGTTCAGGAGTGATATTCAACGTTGCGGGACGCCAGAAGAGCTTAATACGCGTCTTAATTGCGATTTCAAGGGAATTAGGTTTTCCACTGGTTGGTGGGATGTTCTTAATATTCAGCCAGAATACTGACTCACGATCCTGAGGGAGTTCGCCCTGTATTTTCATAATGCGCAGTACTTTTTCCTGTCCGGCCTCCAGGCGCGAGACAGGGGGAATAACGGTAAAAGGCGGTTTTCTTGCTGTTTGAATATTATTAAACGGATCGATCCAGGTCTGGATAAGATAAGGAATCGTCGCTTCATTATTCTTTATAGTAATAGTCGCGTCAGATTTATCAATTAAATAAATTACTCGAGTGCCACCAATAATAACCCCTGCGGATGCCAGCGTAGAAATACCGGTAAGATAACACGCGAATAACACACCTACTATTCGTCCTGGCATATTAATATCCTTCAATACATAAAGGAGCCTGTTATGAGAATTGATTGCAGGCTCCGGACCAAGTATGACGATTACTTCAGATATTCGATGGTAAACTGAGAATCAGCGTTAGCAGTACCTGGCGTCACCACCGCTAGCGTCTGTACAAACTTCGCTTTGAAGCCCATATCTGCTTTACCGTCAGTAATGGCAACGTATTTAGAATTGTTATAAAGAGGGATCGCGGTATCATCGCTCAGGTTGAACAGCTTGATCGCTACACCTGTCGCGGCGATTGCCTGACCATCGCCACTGTACTGGCCGTCTGTACCCGCCTCACCATTAACCGGGGTTCCGATTGACAGATAACCTTTACCAATAGTGTCCTTATCTTCGGTACCATCAAAACGCACCGCAGCCTGAGTATAGGTTGCCGGGCATTTATCCAGTCGAATGTGGAAATCCTTAACAGACGCTGTTGAATCAACACCAGCGAACGTCGTAACGGCAACGCGACCAATGTTGACAATTTGATCGGCAGTATCTGAAGTCACTTCACACGCTGAGTCAATCACTTCACCACGGAAATGAACGGTACCGTCAGCCGCTAACGCTGCACCTGATAAAAAAGTAGAAGATAAAACCAGCGCACTGGCTAAGACGTTTAATTTCATAATACACTCCATAAATTATATTATTTATTTAGGCTGCATTAATGCAGATAAATAAAACACACCATCCTTTAAAGCGAACGCGATATTACAGCGCACCCCTGACATATGACAATTATGTTTTTTACCCGAGATTAATACGAATAAACTGTAGAAATATCAGCAATAGATAAATAGAAATACATGATATTTAAAATGTGTGATTTTATTTTTTTCGGGATTTTTTTAGGAATATATCTATATCTTTTCTTGAAAGAATGCACCAACAGATCATTATTTACGCAAAGAATAATAAAATGCTGTTGGCTTAAAATATGTAACGGGATGTAAAAGAAACAAAAAAGGTGGGGGGATAATTATTACAACATAAAGGAATAATAAGAGGCTGGCTTAAAAAGACAGCCTCTGTAGTTAGGGTATTATTCGACGGTAACAGACTTCGCCAGATTTCGCGGCTGGTCAACGTCGGTGCCTTTGATCAGCGCGACGTGATAAGCCAGCAGTTGCAGCGGAACGGTATAGAAGATCGGCGCAATCACCTCTTCCACATGCGGCATCTCGATGATGTGCATGTTGTCGCTGCTGGCGAAACCGGCATCTTTATCCGCAAAGACGTACAGTACACCACCACGGGCGCGCACTTCTTCGATGTTAGATTTCAGTTTTTCCAGCAGTTCGTTGTTCGGTGCCACCACGATAACCGGCATATCCGCGTCGATCAGCGCCAGCGGGCCATGTTTCAGTTCACCTGCCGCGTAAGCTTCAGCGTGAATGTAAGAGATCTCCTTCAGCTTCAGCGCGCCTTCCAGCGCAATCGGATACTGATCGCCACGACCCAGGAACAGGGAGTGATGTTTGTCAGAGAAATCTTCCGCCAGCGCCTCAATGCGTTTGTCCTGAGACAGCATCTGCTCGATACGGCTCGGTAACGCCTGAAGGCCATGCACAATGTCGTGTTCAACGGAGGCATCCAGACCTTTCAGACGCGCCAGTTTCGCCACCAGCATCAGCAGAACGGTTAACTGAGTGGTAAACGCCTTGGTGGAAGCCACGCCAATTTCAGTGCCGGCTTTGGTCATCAGCGCCAGATCGGATTCACGTACCAGCGAAGAACCCGGCACGTTACAGATGGCCAGCGAGCCCAGGTAACCCAACTCTTTAGACAGACGCAGCGCCGCCAGGGTATCGGCCGTTTCGCCAGATTGAGAAAGGGTGATCATCAGGCTGTTACGACGCACCGCAGATTTGCGGTAGCGGAACTCAGACGCGATTTCCACATCACACGGCACGCCCGCCAGAGATTCAAACCAGTAGCGCGAGACCATACCGGAGTTATAAGAGGTACCGCAGGCCACGATCTGAATATGCTCGACCTTGCCGAGCAGTTCGTTGGCGTTTGCGCCCAGCTCGCTCAGATCCACTTCGCCGTGGCTGATGCGCCCGGTCAGGGTGTTTTTGATGGCGTTTGGCTGTTCGTAGATCTCTTTCTGCATGTAGTGACGGTAAGCACCTTTGTCGCCCGCGTCGTATTGCAGGTTTGATTCGATCTCCTGACGCTTAACCTGCTCGCCTTTCGTGTCGAATACGGTCACGCTGCGACGCGTCACCTCGGCAATGTCTCCCTCTTCCAGGAAGATAAAGCGACGGGTAACCGGCAGCAGCGCCAGCTGGTCGGAAGCGATAAAGTTTTCACCCATGCCCAGACCAATCACCATCGGGCTGCCGGAACGCGCGGCCAGCAGCGTGGACGGGTCGCGGGAATCCATGATCACCGTACCGTAAGCACCACGCAGCTGAGGGATAGCGCGCAGCACCGCATCACGCAGTGTACCGCCCTGTGCCAGCTCCCAGTGCACCAGGTGAGCAATCACTTCGGTGTCGGTTTCAGAGACGAAGGTATAGCCGCGCGCTTTCAGTTCTTCACGCAGCGGTTCGTGGTTTTCGATAATGCCGTTGTGCACCACCACAATGTGTTCAGACACATGCGGGTGTGCGTTGCCTTCAGATGGCTCACCGTGGGTCGCCCAGCGGGTGTGCGCAATACCGGTGCCACCGTGCAGCGGATGGTCTTCCGCAGCCTGGGCCAGCATCTGCACTTTACCGAGACGACGCAGACGGGTCATATGACCTTCTGCATCGACCACAGCCAGACCGGCTGAGTCGTAACCACGGTATTCCAGACGACGTAAACCTTCGAGAAGGATTTCAGCAATATCACGCTGCGCAACTGCGCCAACAATTCCACACATAGTTAGATTTCCTGATTATGGCGTTATGCCATGCGTTGTCGCTGACCTGTATTTGCCCTTTCCGGGCGCCCCGAGCCTTGTAGAGAGTGGGGTTATTTTTATGGGTACTGCTTGTGGGGGGAGATATATATTTATCTCCTCACCCGGGTTTGCCTGATGTCGGCAACGCCTTATCAGGCCTACTCAATCGTAGGGCGGGTAAGCATAGCGCCACCCGCCTTGTTGTTACTTCTTCTTCACCGGGCGTTTCCAGCCCTGCTTGCTGACCTGCGGCACACGGCTTAACACCAGCTCGTTCTCGGCCACATCGCGCGTAACGGTTGTCCCGGCGGCAATGGTCACGCCTTTGCCCACGGTGACGGGCGCCACCAGCTGGGTATCGGAGCCTACAAACACATCATCACCGATGATGGTTTTAAACTTATTGGCACCGTCATAGTTACAGGTGATAGTTCCAGCACCGATGTTTACGTTGTCGCCAATTTCCGCATCGCCCAGATAGGTCAGATGACCGGCTTTCGAGCCCTTACCCAGACGCGCTTTTTTCATTTCCACAAAGTTACCTACGTGAGCGCCTTCCAGCAGCTCAGCGCCCGGGCGCAGACGCGCAAACGGGCCGATGGTACATGCCGCCTCAAGATGGGCATCTTCCACCACGCTGTACGGGCTGATTTCGCAGTCGTCACCGATCACGCTGTTTTTAATCACGCAGCCAGTGCCGATTTTGACGCGGTTGCCCAGCGTGACGTTACCTTCCAGGATAACGTTAGTATCTATTTCAACGTCACGCCCGTGGGTCAGCGTGCCACGCAGATCGAAACGCGCCGGATCGCGCAGCATAACGCCCGCGAGCAACAGCTTTTCTGCCTGCTCGGACTGGTAAATACGCTCCAGGCGAGAAAGCTGAAGGCGGTTGTTTACCCCGTCCGTTTCGCTGATACGCGCCGGGTGAACGGCGGCAATCTCACGCCCTTCCTGGTACGCCATCGCAATGATGTCGGTGATGTAGTATTCACCCTGCGCGTTGTTATTGTTGAGTCTGGACAGCCAGCGCTTCATATCCGCACCGTTCGCAATCAGGATGCCGGTGTTGATCTCCTGAATCTGGCGCTGTTCGTCAGTGGCATCTTTATGCTCAACAATCCCGGTCACGTTGCCGTTTTCACGCGTAATGCGGCCATAGCCGGTTGGATCGTCCAGTACGACGGTCAACAAACCGATGCCGCCCTGCGGTTTGGCTTCACGCAGGCGAGTGAGGGTTTCAACGGAGATCAGCGGGACGTCGCCGTAGAGCATCAGGATATCTTCATCATCAGCGAAGAAGGGTGCAGCCTGCTGCATCGCATGGCCTGTACCCAACTGTTCTGCCTGTAGCACCCAGTTGAGATTGTCGTCACGCAGCGTTTTTTTCAGCAGATCGCCGCCATGTCCATAAACCAGATGCACCTGGCTGGCGCCTAATTCATTCGCTGCATCAATAACATGCTGAACCATTGGCTTTCCTGCCAGCGTGTGGAGCACCTTAGGCAGATCGGAATACATGCGGGTACCTTTGCCTGCGGCAAGGATCACCACGCTCATCGCACTGTTTAACATACGCATCCTGACGGTAGTTTGTGTGAGAAGTAAAAACGTTTGATGCTTAAAATTCTACATCTTTTTCATCATGAATTAAGGCCGAAAAAAAAAGCCAGCCTGGGATCCAGACTGGCTTTTGTGCTTTTCAAGCCGGTGTTACATCGCTTTTTTGGTCAACTCGATAACGCGCAGTTTCGCGATCGCTTTGGCCAGCTCCGCAGACGCCTGAGCGTAATCCACGTCACCATGAGAGCTGCTAATGTGCTCTTCAGCCTTACGCTTCGATTCCAGGGCTCGCGCTTCGTCGAGATCCTGGCCACGAATAGCGGTATCGGCCAGAACGGTCACACTGCCTGGCTGCACTTCAAGAATGCCGCCGGACAGATAGATAAACTCTTCATGACCGAACTGTTTAACGATGCGGATCATACCAGGCTTAATGGCGGTGAGCAGCGGTGCGTGACCCGGGAAAATACCCAGTTCACCTTCACTACCCGTTACCTGGATTTTCTCGACCAGACCAGAGAACATTTGTTGCTCTGCGCTGACGACGTCCAGGTGGTAAGTCATTGCCATATCACCCTCCGATTAAGGCGTTAAAGTTTTTTGGCTTTTTCCACGGCTTCTTCGATGGAACCAACCATGTAGAACGCCTGCTCTGGCAGGTGATCGTATTCGCCTTCCATGATGCCTTTAAAGCCACGGATGGTGTCTTTCAGGGAAACGTATTTACCAGGAGCACCGGTGAATACTTCCGCAACGAAGAACGGCTGGGAGAGGAAGCGCTGGATCTTACGCGCACGTGCTACCACCAGTTTGTCTTCTTCTGACAGTTCATCCATACCCAGGATGGCGATGATGTCTTTCAGTTCCTGATAACGTTGCAGCAGGGACTGTACGCCACGCGCGGTGTCGTAGTGCTCCTGGCCAACAACCAGTGGATCCAGCTGACGGCTGGTGGAGTCCAGCGGGTCAACGGCCGGGTAGATACCCAGAGACGCGATCTGACGGCTCAGTACCACGGTTGCATCTAAGTGAGCAAAGGTGGTGGCTGGGGATGGGTCAGTCAAGTCATCCGCAGGTACGTATACCGCCTGAACGGAGGTGATAGAACCGGTTTTGGTAGAGGTGATACGTTCCTGAAGAACACCCATCTCTTCCGCCAGCGTAGGCTGATAACCTACCGCTGAAGGCATACGACCCAGCAGCGCAGATACTTCCGTACCGGCCAGGGTATAACGGTAGATGTTATCAACGAACAGCAGAACGTCACGGCCTTCGTCACGGAACTTCTCAGCCATGGTCAGGCCGGTCAGCGCAACGCGCAGACGGTTTCCTGGTGGCTCGTTCATCTGGCCGTAAACCAGGGATACTTTATCCAGAACGTTGGAGTCGGTCATTTCGTGGTAGAAGTCGTTACCCTCACGAGTACGTTCACCCACGCCCGCAAACACGGAGTAACCGGAGTGCTCGATCGCGATGTTACGGATCAGCTCCATCATGTTTACGGTTTTACCTACACCCGCACCACCGAACAGACCGACTTTACCGCCCTTCGCGAACGGACACATCAGGTCGATAACTTTGATGCCGGTTTCCAGCAGTTCCTGAGAGCTGGACAGCTCTTCGTAGGAAGGTGCCGCGCGGTGGATAGCCCAACGCTCTTCTTCACCGATGTCGCCTTTCATGTCGATTGGCTGACCCAATACGTTCATGATACGACCCAGTGTTGCTTTACCTACCGGGACTTCGATCGGGTGCTCAAGGTCTTTTACTTCCAGACCACGACGCAGACCGTCGGAAGAACCCATGGCGATGGTACGCACGATACCGCCGCCGAGCTGCTGCTGAACTTCCAGCACCAGGCTCTCGTTACCATTCTGTACCTCAAGCGCGTCGTACACGCGTGGTACGGCGTCCTGAGGGAACTCGACGTCCACCACGGCGCCGATTACCTGGACAATCTTTCCAGTAGCCATCTTGAATCCTCTACGTAATTCGTAAACCTGGTTAAACCGCGGCGGCCCCCGAGACGATCTCGGTGAGTTCCTGAGTAATGCTGGCCTGACGAGCTTTGTTGTAAACCAACTGCAGCTCTTTAATCAGGCTGCCGCCATTATCGGTCGCGGCTTTCATCGCCACCATTCGTGCGGCCTGCTCGCTGGCCAGGTTTTCTACAACGCCCTGATAAACCTGAGATTCAACGTAACGACGCAGCAGGGTATCCAGCAGCGGTTTCGGATCGGGTTCATACAGGTAATCCCAGGCTTTCTGTTTCAGCTCGTCATCTTCTGATGCCGGTAACGGCAGCATCTGAGTGAGCGTAGGCACCTGAGACATGGTGTTAATAAATTTGTTGCTGACAACGTACAGTCTGTCCAGACGGCCTTCATCGTAGGCCTGCAACATCACTTTAACCGGGCCGATCAGTTCGGACAGGGACGGGTTATCACCCATACCGGTCACCTGAGCGACAATGTTGCCGCCAACGGAGTTAAAGAAAGAGACGCCTTTAGAGCCAATCAGTGCCAGATCGCACTGAACGCCTTTATCGGACCAGCCTTTCATATCCGCCAGCAGTTTTTTGAACAGGTTAATGTTCAAGCCGCCACACAGACCACGGTCAGTCGACACCACCAGGTAGCCCACGCGCTTAACGTCGCGTTCTTCCAGGTAAGGGTGCTTATATTCCAGATTACCGTTTGCAAGGTGACCAATCACTTTGCGCATGGTCTCTGCATAAGGACGGCTGGCCGCCATGCGATCCTGCGATTTACGCATTTTGGAAGCGGCGACCATCTCCATCGCTTTAGTGATCTTTTGCGTGTTCTGGACGCTTGCGATCTTACTACGTATCTCTTTTGCGCCGGCCATGAGCTTCTCCTCAATGCCAGACGGCTTGTCCTGAGACAAGCCGCCGGACGATTACCAGGATTGGGTTGCTTTGAAGGAATCGAGGATAGCTTTCAGCTTGCCTTCGATTTCGTCGTTATAGCCACCGGTCTGGTTGATCTCTTGCATCAGCGGAGCGTGATCACGGTCGACGTAAGCCAGCAGAGCGGCTTCGAAGCTACCGATTTTCGCCAGTTCCACATCTTCGAGGTAACCGCGTTCAGCCGCGAACAGTACCAGGCCCTGCTGAGCAACAGACATTGGCGCGTACTGTTTCTGCTTCAGCAGCTCGGTCACTTTCTGACCGTGGCTCAGCTGTTTACGGGTTGCTTCGTCCAGATCGGATGCGAACTGAGAGAACGCAGCCAGTTCACGATACTGTGCCAGCGCGGTACGGATACCACCGGACAGTTTCTTGATGATCTTGGTCTGAGCAGCACCACCCACACGGGATACGGAGATACCCGGGTTAACCGCCGGACGAATACCGGAGTTAAACAGGTTGGTTTCCAGGAAGATCTGACCATCGGTAATGGAGATTACGTTGGTCGGAACGAACGCAGAAACGTCACCCGCCTGGGTTTCAATGATCGGCAGAGCGGTCAGAGAACCTGTTTTACCCTTCACTTCACCTTTGGTGAAGTTCTCGACGTATTCCGCGTTAACGCGGGAAGCACGCTCCAGCAGACGAGAGTGGAGGTAAAATACGTCGCCCGGGAATGCTTCACGTCCTGGTGGACGACGGAGCAGCAGGGAAACCTGACGATAAGCAACGGCCTGTTTAGACAGGTCATCGTATACGATCAGCGCATCTTCACCGCGGTCACGGAAGTATTCGCCCATTGCGCAACCGGCGTATGGCGCCAGGTATTGCAGTGCAGCAGATTCAGACGCGGTTGCTACCACAACGATGGTGTTAGACAGCGCGCCGTGCTCTTCCAGTTTACGAACCACGTTGGAAATGGTGGACGCTTTCTGGCCGATAGCCACGTACACACATTTGATGCCGGAATCACGCTGGTTGATGATGGCATCGATTGCCATCGCGGTTTTACCGGTCTGACGGTCACCGATGATCAGTTCACGCTGACCACGACCGATTGGGATCATGGCGTCAACGGACTTATAACCCGTCTGCACTGGCTGATCAACGGACTGACGGTCGATAACGCCTGGTGCGATAACTTCAATTGGGGAGAAGCCATCGTGCTCAACCGGACCTTTACCGTCGATTGGCGCACCCAGGGTGTTAACAACGCGACCCAGCAGGCCACGGCCAACCGGTACTTCCAGAATACGGCCAGTACACTTAACCTTCATGCCTTCGGCAAGGTCAGCGTATGGACCCATCACAACGGCACCTACGGAGTCGCGCTCCAGGTTCAGTGCGATAGCGTAACGGTTACCCGGCAGGGAAATCATCTCACCCTGCATACAATCGGCCAGGCCGTGGATGCGGATAACACCGTCACTTACAGAAACAATAGTACCTTCGTTGTGAGCTTCACTCACAACATTGAACTGAGCAATGCGCTGCTTGATCAGTTCGCTGATTTCGGTGGAATTCAGTTGCATGCTCCAGTCCCCTTAAGACTGCAAGACGTCTGCAAGGCGTTCAAGACGGCCGCGTACGCTGCCATCAATGACCATATCACCCGAGCGGATGATTACGCCTGCCATTACAGACTTATCGATTTTGCAATTCAGCTTAACTTTGCGTGACAGACGTTTTTCCATCGCGGCGGTGATTTTCGCAAGCTGTTCGTTACTCAGTTCAGTCGCAGAAGTTACTTCAACTTCAGCGGTAGCTTCACTAAGGGCACGTAAGTGCTCAAACTGCTCGAGAACATCCGGGAGCACACGGAGACGACCATTTTCCGCCATCACCTTAATCAGGTTCTGGCCGTTGGCATCCAGTTGCTCTCCGCACACGGCGATAAACGACGCGGCGAGGGTTTCAGGCGCTAACGCACCAGAAAGCAACTCGGCCATTTGTTCGTTTTTCGTCACCTCAGCGGCAAACGCCAGCATATTCTGCCAGCGATCGACATTTTGGTGTTCGACAGCAAAGTCAAAAGCTGCTTTGGCGTAGGGGCGAGCTACCGTAACAAATTCAGACATCAGCCCCTCCCTCCTTACAGTTCAGCGACAAGTTTGTCCACGATGTCGCTGTTAGCAGCTTCATCCACGGAACGTTCGATGATCTTCTCGGCGCCAGCAACAGCCAGAATCGCAACCTGCTTACGCAGTTCTTCACGAGCACGTTTACGCTCAGCTTCAATTTCAGCCTGAGCCTGTGTCACGATCTTAGTACGTTCCTGTTCTGCTTCAGCTTTGGCTTCGTCCAAGATCTGAGAACGGCGTTTGTTAGCCTGTTCAATGATTACCTGAGCTTCAGCTTTCGCTTTTTTCAGCTGGTCTGTCGCGTTGGCCTGTGCAAGGTCCAAATCTTTCTTAGCGCGTTCTGCGGAAGCCAGACCGTCAGCAATTTCTTTCTGACGTTTTTCGATGGCAGCCATTAAAGGCGGCCATACATACTTCATGCAGAACCAGACAAAGAGAATAAACGCGATGGCCTGGCCGAGGATTGTTGCGTTCATGTTCACAGCACAATACCTCTTAAATTTCTGTGGCTTGGGGTTTTAAAACAACTACTACGCGACAGCAAACATCACGTACAGACCCAGACCTACAGCGATCATTGGGATTGCATCCACCAGACCCATAACGATAAAGAACTGAGTACGCAGCAGAGGAATCAGATCAGGTTGACGCGCTGCGCCTTCCAGGAATTTGCCCCCGAGGATGCCGATACCGATCGCAGCACCGATAGCCGCCAGACCCATCATCACAGCGGCAGCCATGTACAGCAGATCCATATTCAGGTTTTCCATGACAGTCTCCAGTTTGTTTCAATTAAAACGTAGTAGTGTTGGTAAAAAATCAGTGCTCTTCAGACGCCATCGACAGATAGACGATCGTCAGAACCATGAAGATAAAGGCTTGCAGCGTAATGATCAGGATGTGGAAAATGGCCCATGGCACATTCAGAATCCACTGTGACCACCACGGCAGAAGACCCGCGATCAGAATGAAAATCAGCTCACCCGCATACATGTTGCCGAACAGTCGCAGACCCAGTGAAACAGGTTTGGACAGCAGGCTAACGCCTTCCAGGATCAGGTTGACCGGAATAAACGCCCAGTGGTTGAACGGCTGCAAGGTAAGCTCTTTCACAAAGCCGCTTACGCCTTTCATTTTGATGCTGTAGAACAGAATGAGGATAAATACGCCCAGCGCCATCGACAGGGTGATGTTCACGTCGGCAGACGGAACCACGCGCAGTGCAGGCAGGCCGAGTACGTGCTCACCGATCCAAGGTAAGAAATCGATAGGCAGGAGGTCCATCAGGTTCATCAGGAAGACCCAAACGAACACGGTCAGGGCCAGCGGAGCAATCAGTTTGCTCTTACCATGGTACATATCTTTCACGCTGCCATGGACGAAGCCGATGATCATCTCGATGAACGTCTGGAATTTCCCTGGAACACCGCTGGTCGCCTTTTTAGCAACGCTGCGGAACATGGCCAGGAACAGAAGACCCAAAACCACCGAGAAGAACATGGAGTCGATGTTGATCGTCCAGAAGGTGGCCGGGGGGTTATGTGGATCCACCAGCGAGAATGTACGCAGGTCCAGCTGAAGGTTATTCAGATGGTGACCTATGTAATCCTGCGGCGTCATATTTTCTGAAGCCATGATGCCTTTTACCCTTTGTTATTGATTACAGCTGGAGCCAGAACTTGTACCACCAGCACCAAAACCCACGTTGCTATCAGCGGCATGAATACCACTTTCAAAACCGCCAGCGCCATCACCAGTAGAGCAAAGGTCAGCAACACCTTACACACTTCGCCGAGAGCGAAGGACCAGGCCACGCGGCCTTTGGCGGGTGTATGCGCCTGATGACGCCAGGCAAAAATCATAAACAACACGTTTGGCAGAACCACCGCCAAACCTCCGCACGCGGCGGAGATGCCCCAGAAGGGGTCTTTGAGGCTAAACAGCAGTCCACTTGCTATCACAGCCAGAAACTGAATGAACAGAAGCTTACGAGCAACGTTTCTACTCAAGAGCGACACAGACATCACGTTTTTACTCCTGCTCCCTTCGAGGTATGCCGCGTGTCGTATAAAACGTCCTTTAAGGCTCAGAGTCAAGCATCAAAAAGCGGTCAAATTATACGGTGCGTACCCGTGATTTCAAACATTAAGTAGCGAAAAGGTGAATAAATGTTTAAATA
The DNA here is from genome assembly GCF_032389435.1 of Enterobacter sp. DTU_2021_1002640_1_SI_PRY_ASU_LCPMC_013. NCBI lineage: Bacteria > Pseudomonadati > Pseudomonadota > Gammaproteobacteria > Enterobacterales > Enterobacteriaceae > Enterobacter > Enterobacter sp. DTU_2021_1002640_1_SI_PRY_ASU_LCPMC_013. The sequence goes on along the minus strand of NZ_CP135594.1, from coordinate 4,864,619 downwards.
TTTTTCCCCAGTCCTATTTTTCAACTTTTGACCTAAGTGCCGACCTTCAGGCAAAACTGCAAACAGCGCGGAAACGTTGGTGATAAAGCGTGCACGAGATCACAAAATACACATTTGCGATAAAGTGGTATTTATCAAAGACGTAAAACGATTTATTTCATCTGTATGAAATTAAAGCAAAAAAATCGCAACTATTTTTAAAACAGAGCCGTATACAACAAAAACCTTTTATTGACATTCTTAATAAATATTTAACATTCCATTCTTGTTGCCTTTACCCACTTTTAGCAGGCTGATATTTTCACGGTTGATTATCCTCAGAGTGAACAACTCACTTCAGGTTAACCATAAGAAAACCCATGGTAACAACAAGGTTAAATTAACTACGGCCAAAACAGACGGGATGTGCTGCTTTTTAACACGATCAGAACAGCACAAATTCCACATTTTTTATTAATTTTTAAAAAGTGTTTGGCTTAATTATCACCAGATGACGCTCACCTTCGAGCTGAGGGATCTGAAGTTTCTCAATGGATTCGACAGCAAAACCGTCCGGAAGCAGCTCGATTTCCTCCCCCGGAAGTTGCCCTTTCAGCGCATAAAAACGCCCCTTCTCCGCCGGCAGGTGTTTGCACCAGCTCACCATGTCATTGAGTGACGCAAATGCGCGGCTGATAACGCCGTCAAACGGTGGCTCTGCCGGGAACTCCTCTACCCTGCTCTGCACGGGCGTGATGTTTTCCAGCTTCAACTCATGCTGAACCTGGCGTAAAAAGCGTACGCGCTTACCCAGGCTGTCCAGCAGCGTGAATTGACTCTCCGGTCGAACAATAGACAACGGAACGCCCGGCAAGCCCGGACCGGTGCCCACGTCGATAAAACGTTCCCCGTTCAGATACGGCGCCACGACGATGCTATCGAGAATATGGCGAATCAGCATCTCGTTGGGATCGCGTACGGAGGTGAGGTTGTACGCTTTATTCCATTTGTTCAGCATATCGACATAGGCCACCAGCTGATTTTTCTGGTGATCGGTGAGCGAAATACCTGCCTGTTCCAGCAGACGAGAGAGTTTATTGAGCACGGTGGATACCTGTTGAGAAACTTAAGTGGCGGGTGGCGCTTCGCTAACCCGCCCTACGGGTTCAGTAGGCCCGGTAAGCGCAGCGCCACCGGGCAATTTTCAGAGCATTACGCGCTGCGGCGCAGCATACCCTGCTTTTTCAGCCACACCAGCAGAATCGAAATCGCGGCAGGTGTGACGCCGGAGATACGTGAGGCCTGGCCAATCGACACAGGTTTGTGATCGTTCAGCTTAGCGATCACTTCGTTGGAAAGGCCCGTCACCTGACGATAGTCCAGCATTTCCGGCAGCAGCGTGTTTTCGTTGCGCTGCTGTTTTTCGATCTCATCCTGCTGACGCGCGATGTAACCTTCGTATTTCACCTGGATCTCGACCTGTTCAGCCGCTTCCGCGTCTTCAAGGCCCGGCGCGAACGCGGTCAGTTTGACCAGATTCTCGTAAGTGACTTCAGGACGGCGCAGCAGATCTTCCCCGCTGGCTTCGCGCGACAGCGGTGCTGTTAAGTGAGCGTTTACTTCGGCAGCGGTTTCCGCCTGCGGATTCACCCAGGTGGTTTTCAGGCGCTGACGTTCCTGTTCGATGCGCTCCAGCTTCTCGTTGAAGCGTGCCCAGCGTTCGTCATCCACCAGACCCAGCTCGCGGCCCATTTCGGTCAGACGCAGGTCGGCGTTGTCTTCACGCAGCATCAGGCGATATTCCGCACGAGAAGTAAACATGCGGTACGGTTCTTTGGTCCCCAGCGTGCAGAGATCGTCGACCAGTACGCCCAGGTAAGCCTGAGAACGCGCCGGTGCCCAGCCCTCTTTCTCGGCAGAGAAGCGAGCGGCGTTCAGACCGGCCAGCAGCCCTTGCGCGGCAGCTTCTTCGTACCCGGTGGTGCCGTTAATCTGGCCTGCGAAGAACAGACCCTGGATGAATTTGCTTTCCAGCGTCGGCTTCAGGTCACGCGGATCGAAGAAATCGTACTCAATAGCGTAGCCAGGGCGAACGATTCTTGCGTTCTCCATGCCCTGCATTGAGCGAACTATTTGCATCTGTACATCGAACGGCAGGCTGGTGGAGATGCCGTTCGGGTAAATTTCATTTGAGGTCAGCCCTTCCGGCTCCAGGAAGATCTGGTGCTGGTTACGATCGGCAAAGCGCATCACCTTGTCTTCGATCGACGGGCAGTAGCGCGGGCCGATCCCTTCGATCACGCCAGCATACATTGGGCTGCGATCGAGGTTATTGCGGATCACGTCATGGGTTTTCTCGTTGGTATGCGTGATGTAGCACGGTACCTGCTGCGGATGCTGAGCCGCATTGCCCATGAACGAGAACACCGGCATCGGGTTATCGCCGTGCTGTTGCGCCAGCACGCTGAAATCAATGGTGCGCGCATCAATACGCGGCGGCGTACCGGTTTTCAGGCGGCTTACGCGCAGCGGCAGTTCACGCAGACGACGTGAAAGTGGGATAGACGGCGGATCGCCAGCACGGCCACCGCTGTAGTTATCCAGGCCGATATGAATTTTTCCGTCCAGGAATGTCCCGACCGTCAGCACCACCGCTTTTGCGCGGAACTTGAGACCCATCTGGGTCACGGCGCCAACAACACGATCGTTCTCCACGATAAGATCTTCTACCGCCTGCTGGAAGATCATCAGGTTCGGTTGGTTTTCCAGCGCGGTGCGCACAGCCTGACGGTAAAGCACGCGGTCTGCTTGCGCACGGGTGGCGCGAACAGCCGGACCTTTACTCGCGTTTAGTATCCTAAACTGGATGCCCGCATGATCGATCGCTTTCGCCATCAGGCCGCCAAGCGCATCCACTTCTTTTACCAGGTGTCCTTTCCCAATGCCGCCAATCGCCGGATTACAGGACATTTGTCCCAGCGTGTCGATATTGTGTGTCAAAAGCAGGGTCTGCTGACCCATTCGCGCTGCGGCCATTGCGGCCTCAGTGCCTGCGTGACCCCCGCCAATGATGATGACGTCAAAAGGATCCTGATAAAACATGGTGGTCTGCCTCGCGTAAAGCGGTATGAAAATGGATTGAAGCCCGGGCCGTGGATTCTACTCAACTTTAGTCTTTCGAGAAAGCATTGGGATCCTGGGCTATTAAAAAGAAGATCTTTTTATTTAGAGATCTGTTCTATTGTGATCTCTTATTAGGATCGCAGACCTTTGTGGATAAGTCCGATCCTATAAATAAGATCATGCAGTTAGGAAGGATCGTTTGCTGTGAATGATCGGTGATCCTGGACCGTATAAGCTGGGATCAGATCGCTACTTTATACACAGGTCAAAAACTAAACCAACGTTGTTATTTGGATAACTACGGCTTAATACGAGCTTTTAACCAGAGTTATCCACATCTGATCGCGCGATCTTTAATCGTTTTTGAGTAAATTTTTCCATTCCGCGAGCCAGATCTCGGCTGGATCTTCGGGAATATCATGATCGAGGATGTTGATCTTCAGCGTTTCACCCAGCTGTTTTGCTCCGCAGGCGGTCACCGCTGCTTCAACTTTCTCTATGGCACCACAGAAAGTGTCATATTCACGGCTGCCGATCCCTACAGCGCCAAACCGGACGTTTGACAGATCGGGCTGTTGTTCCAGCAGTTCGTCATATAAAGGTTGCAGGTTATCCGGCAGATCGCCCGCACCGTGCGTGGAGGTGATCAGCAGCCAGACCCCGTCAGTCGGGAGATCTTCCAGCAGCGGTCCGTGCAGCGTTTGTGTAGAAAAGCCCGCGTCTTCCAGCTTCTCAGCCAGATGTTCCGCTACATATTCCGCACCGCCCAGGGTGCTGCCGCTGATAAGAGTAATGTCCGCCATTGATCGCTCGCTCAGATAAAGAGGCGGCCATTGTACGCTGTGAACGAGCTGGGATCTACCTGTGGAAAATGTGGGAATGAAATTGCCCGATCACGGGCGGATAGTACGCATGATCGGGTTTTGCAGGGAGATCAGGGTTTCAGTGGACTGAATTTCATCGATTGTTTGGATCTTGTTGATAAGTACCTGCTGGAGGGCGTCAATGGATCGGCACATCACCTTTATAAAGATGCTGTAGTGCCCGGTGGTGTAGTACGCCTCGGTGACTTCATCCAGCGCGTTCAGTTTCTCCAGCGCGGAGGGGTAATCTTTGGCGCTTTTCAGAATAATGCCAATGAAGCAGCAGACGTCGTAGCCAAGTTGCTTCGGGCTGACATCAATGCGTGCGCCGGTGATGATCCCGGCCTGCTTCATTTTCTCGACGCGAACGTGAATGGTCCCCGGGCTGACGCCAAATTGTTTCGCCAGTTCGGCATACGCGGTGCGTGCGTTGGCCATTAGCGCTTCCAGAATGCCGCGGTCCAGATTGTCGATCTGATAATTTTCCATAGGTTTTTCTTATGAAGATTAATGATTCCCTCTATTCTAGCGTCTTATTTTAACGAATCAAAAGTGAAGGCGGCTTTTTGTTGATGGGTTATTGAATTAAGCGCCTGTTCTGTTGCTTAATCAGTATCAACAGGACGCAGGAGTATAAATAATGAAAACCGCTTACATCGCAAAACAACGCCAGATCAGTTTCGTAAAATCCCATTTTTCCCGCCAGCTGGAAGAGAAGCTTGGCCTTATTGAAGTTCAGGCGCCGATTCTGAGCCGCGTGGGTGACGGGACGCAGGATAACTTGTCTGGTTGCGAAAAAGCGGTACAGGTAAAAGTGAAAACACTGCCAGACGCCCAGTTCGAAGTGGTTCATTCCCTGGCGAAGTGGAAGCGTCAAACCCTGGGACAACACGACTTCAGCGCGGGCGAAGGGCTTTACACGCACATGAAAGCCCTTCGCCCCGATGAAGACCGCCTTTCCCCGATTCACTCTGTCTACGTTGACCAGTGGGACTGGGAGCGCGTAATGGGAGATGGCGAGCGTCACGTCGGTACGCTGAAATCCACCGTTGAGGCGATCTACGCCGGGATCAAAGCAACCGAAGCGGCCGTGAGCAAAGAGTTTGGTCTGGCACCGTTCCTGCCGGAAACGATCCACTTTGTTCACAGTCAGGAATTGCTGAGCCGTTTCCCGGATCTGGATGCCAAAGGCCGTGAACGCGCGATCGCCAAAGAGCTGGGCGCGGTATTCCTGATCGGCATTGGCGGGAAATTGTCTGATGGTAAACGTCACGACGTCCGTGCGCCGGATTACGATGACTGGAGCACCGTGGGCGAAAGCGAATATGCCGGTCTGAACGGCGATATTCTGGTCTGGAACCCGGTTCTGGAAGATGCGTTTGAACTCTCTTCGATGGGGATCCGCGTGGATGCTGAAGCACTGAAGCGTCAGTTGGCCGTGACCGGTGATGAAGATCGTCTGCAACTGGAGTGGCACCAGGCACTGCTGCGCGGTGAAATGCCGCAGACCATCGGCGGTGGGATTGGCCAGTCTCGTCTGACCATGCTGCTGCTGCAACTCTCTCACATTGGTCAGGTACAGTGTGGGGTCTGGCCGCAGCAGGTACGTGAGAGCGTCGGTTCTCTTCTTTAATTAACGTCGCCAGCGTCTGAGCAGGCGGCTACGCAACCCGGTATCAAAGCGCCAGATGTGATCGAAGATGCGCATGATGCCGGGTTTTCCATGTGCAGACATCGCCACGGCATGGAAACGGTGCTGGTGCACGCGCTGCATCTCCTTCACTTTATTCACGACGTCGTCCGGCAGCCGCTGGGCAATAAAATCGGAAATCACCACCGCATCCGCGTCGTACCAGTCACCGCCCTGCATGCGCTCAATGATGCTGCGAAAACAGCTGGCCAGATCGGTGCCGCCGCGAAAGCGCTGGCTTAAAAAGCGGATCGCCTGCTCCAGCCCCTGTGGGCTGGTCAGTTCATACCCCACCACTTCGCTGGAAAAGAGCATGATGTAGCAGCGACGACGATCGGCGAGCGCCACGCGCATCAGAGCCAGGCAGAACGCTTTTGCACACTGTTCATTAAACCCCCCCATCGATCCGGACGTATCGACGCAAACAATGAATGGGCCGCGCGGTTGCTCATCAAAATCCTGGTGCACCACCGGACGCTGGCTGATCTTCTCGCGCCAGGCTTCGCCATGCAGTCGATAGGTAATGAGCTGTTTTTCCACCAGCCGACGATAAAACTCATACTCCAGTTCGGTCATGCCCAGCGTGCTGAGTTCCGTAGGCAGCAGGCGCAGTATGTCATCGCTTTGCTGTAACCCGTCCACCTGCTCCGGTACGGTGGAGGGTTCGCGTACCAGCGTACGGAAGGTTTCCATCGGCGCATCTTTCTTTGGGACCGACCGGGCCTCCCGGGAACGGCCGAGCTGTTCTGCGAGCTTCATCAGCTCCGGCTGTTGTGCCAGAAAGTCGCCGTACTTCACGATCAGCTGATAATCGCCCCGCTTTAACTGGCCGGCACTCATATCCCAGAGTCGACCGGCGGCGTTTTCATTCTCCACCAGCACCTGTTCTAACTGGCCGCTCAGGGTCATTCGCTCCTGGACTTCACTGAGCAACTGTTCGCGCTCTTCGTCCAGCAACTGCTGATTAAGGGCCGTGGCCTGGACCACAAGGCTCAGTCGCCAGCGCTGTAAAAACAGCGTATGCAGGGCGGGAGTGAAGCTGGGGTTATCCGTGACCAGCGCTCTGGCCTGGCTGGCAAACGGGGAGTGAACGTTATCAAGCAGCGTCAGGGTTTGCTGTAGCCGGGCAATAAACTGCGGCGTTGAAAGCCGCTGGCACTGCTGGTAACCAGCCACTTCCTCTGTCAGTTCCGGCGGGACTTCCGTCTCCTTAAACCGCTGGCGCAGGTTATCGCGCCAGCGGGGAAGATCGTCCGTCATTGCTTTTCGGAGCTTCGGGAATTTTTCAAAGAAGGCCGCCAGCTGCGGTGAAGCGAGCAGGGTAATGACGACCTCTTCGATCAACCCTTCTTCGCTAACCGCCAGCATGACGTTAAGCGTGTCCAGCGTTAGCATTGACGCGCCTGTTTGATCTGCGCGCTGACATCCTGCAAGCTGGCTTCAATGCGACCTAACCAGTCGCTAAGGATAAAGAGGCATTTCTGCTGCTCGCTGAAGCGCGTGTGCTGCTGATGCCATTCGTTATCCAGCGCTTCGAGCTGCTGTTTGATCTCCTCCGGAACAGTATCGGAGGCCGTGCCCGGCAGCGCCAGGCGCGATCCCTGAAGGCTGACGTCGCGGATCACAAGGTGCTGGCTGCTGTCGACTTCCATCGACAGCGGCTGTGCAAAGCCGATACCGTTGAGTTTACCGCGGATCTCACCGCCTTTATCCAGCCACTGAACCAGCGCAACGCGTTCGATCGTCACGTGCACAACCTGCATATCATGAAGCTTCAGCGGTTGCTGAAGAAGAAGCGTGAGCGAGGCGTCAGTCAGCCCGGCGGGCAGTTCATAGTGCGGTTTACGGGCAAACATCCCGCCAAGACGGTTCACCTTCAGCGCGGTTATGTCACTTTGCTGCTGCTGGAGCTGAAGGCGACGTTGGGCAATCGCGCCCAGTTGATTAAGCATCGACTGTTGACCCCACGCGTGTCCGGTCATCAAAACGTCCAGCTGCTGTTGCATCAGATTCATCCCTTCTGCGTCGTGCCACAGGCAGTCTTTCAGCAGGATCAGATCGATTGGGGCGACAGCATCGCGGCCGCTAAACAGCGCGCTTGCCTGGAGCAGGCGAATGGCTTTTTTCCAGCGACGATCGGAGACGTACGGCGCGGAAGGCAGCAAATCAAGCTGCTGGCGCAGCATGAAGATCAGCTCAAAAACGGGATCGGGCAGTTTTATCTTGCCGATCTCCTCCTGCCACTGGTGGTATTCCTCGTCCGTGACCTGCAATGACGCTGCCACCGGGTTTTCGTTTTCATCCTGCTGGCTTACCAGCATGGAACGGAAGTTTGATTTATCCTGGACTTTATCCAGCCACAGGCGGATCAGCATACGGTCATACAGCGCTTCCAGGCTGCTGTCGGCTTCGGGCAGTTCGTTTGACGCGGCCACCAGCAGGCGCATGGGGATCTTCTCTTCGCTGGCGCCGTTGCGGAAGCGGCGTTCGTTAATTGCCGTCAGCAGGGTATTCAGAATGGCCGGGCCGGCTTTCCAGATCTCATCAAGAAAGACAATTTCCGCTTCCGGAAGATAGCCCGCCGTCAGACGTTCATAGCGTCCCTCATCTTTTAACGCCTGAATGGAGAGTGGGCCGAAAACTTCTTCCGGCGTGGAGAAGCGCGTCATCAAATACTCGAATGCGCGCGCGTTCTGGAAAGCGAATTTGAGGCGGCGTGCGATCAGACTTTTGGCAATGCCCGGCGGGCCCAGCAGAAATACGCTTTCCCCACTCAGCGCCGCCAGTAAACAGAGGCGAATGGCGTGGCTACGCTCGTAAAGGCCTTTCTCCAGCGCACTGCTGAGGCGGGAAATTCTTTCTGCTAATAAATGTGAGTGAGCCATAATAGTTTTGCATCCTTTCGCCGTCGTGGCGGCTAATTGAAGCGAGTATAGACGTTTCGGTCTGGCCTGGTAATAGGCTGAAGTGCGGCGCTATTTTCTTTGCGCTACATTAATGCGGCTGCATTTAGGGGTACGATTTTGCATTGAATCGTGCATACTGTGCGCTTTTTGTGGGCCAAGGGACTAAGCACACATTTGTTATTCAAACGAAAAGACTAGTCTATGAGCACTGATAATAAGCAATCATTACCCGCTGTAACGCTTGCGGCGATCGGGGTTGTCTACGGTGATATCGGCACCAGCCCGCTTTATACGCTTCGTGAATGTCTGTCCGGTCAGTTTGGTTTTGGTGTAGAGCGTGACGCCGTATTTGGTTTCCTCTCGCTCATCTTCTGGTTGCTGATCCTGGTGGTCTCCCTTAAGTATCTCTCTTTCGTAATGCGGGCTGATAACGCGGGCGAGGGCGGTATTCTGACACTGATGTCCCTTGCCGGGCGCAATACGTCTGCAAGAATGACCTCCGTGCTGGTCATCATCGGCCTGATTGGCGGCAGCTTCTTCTATGGAGAAGTCGTGATTACGCCGGCGATTTCTGTAATGTCGGCCATAGAGGGGCTGGAGATTGTCGCGCCACAGCTTGATACGTGGGTGGTACCACTCGCTATTATCGTGCTGACGTTGCTGTTTGCCATACAAAAACACGGTACCGGGCTGGTGGGTAAGCTGTTCGCGCCTATTATGCTGGCCTGGTTCCTGATCCTGGCGGCGCTGGGCTTACGCAGTATTATCGCCAACCCGGATGTCCTGCACGCGCTGAACCCAATGTGGGCGGTGCATTTCTTCCTTGAATATAAAGTGGTGTCGTTTGTGGCGCTGGGCGCGGTGGTGCTTTCCATTACCGGTGTTGAAGCGCTGTATGCGGATATGGGCCACTTCGGGAAACTCCCTATTCGCGTCGCCTGGTTTAGCGTGGTCTTGCCTTCACTGGTGCTGAATTACTTCGGTCAGGGCGCGCTGCTGCTTGCACACCCTGAAGCGATTAAAAACCCGTTCTTCCTGCTGGCGCCGGACTGGGCGCTGGTTCCGATGCTGATCCTGGCGACGCTGGCGACGGTCATTGCCTCTCAGGCTGTCATTTCCGGCGTATTCTCCCTGACGCGTCAGGCCGTGCGTTTGGGTTATCTCTCCCCAATGCGCATTATCCATACCTCGGAGATGGAGTCTGGCCAGATCTACATTCCGTTCGTCAACTGGCTGCTCTATTTCGCGGTGGTGATTGTTATCGTCAGCTTTGAGCACTCCAGTAATCTGGCGGCGGCGTACGGTATCGCGGTAACAGGAACGATGGTGTTGACCTCTATTCTCTCCACCACCGTGGCGTACCGTAACTGGCACTGGAATAAGTTCCTCGTGGGGCTGATCCTGGTTGGCTTCCTCTGCATCGACGTGCCGCTGTTTTCTGCGAATCTCGACAAGATTGTCTCCGGTGGCTGGCTGCCGCTGACGCTGGGTCTGGTGATGTTTATTGTGATGACGACGTGGAAGAGCGAACGTTTCCGCCTGCTGCGTCGTATGCATGAGCACGGTAACTCTCTGGAGGCCATGATCGCCTCGCTGGAGAAATCCCCACCGGTGCGCGTGCCGGGCACGGCGGTGTATATGTCTCGCGCGCTGAACGTAATCCCGTTTGCGCTGATGCATAACCTCAAGCACAACAAAGTGCTGCACGAGCGGGTGATCCTGCTGACGCTGCGTACCGAAGATGCGCCGTACGTTCACAACGTGCGTCGCGTACAGATTGAACAGCTGTCCCCAACCTTCTGGCGCGTGGTGGCAAGCTACGGCTGGCGCGAAACGCCGAACGTGGAAGAGGTGTTCCACCGCTGCGGTCTGGAAGGCCTGAGTTGCCGCATGATGGAGACGTCGTTCTTTATGTCCCACGAGTCGCTGATCATCGGCAAGCGCCCATGGTATCTGCGCCTGCGCGGCAAGCTGTATCTCATCCTGCAACGTAACGCCCTGCGTGCGCCTGACCAGTTTGAGATCCCGCCTAATCGCGTGATTGAGCTGGGGACGCAGGTCGAGATTTAACCCTTCTGAATATGCCGGGTGGCGCTGCGCTTACCCGGCCTACCAGACCCGTAGGCCCGCGCAAGCGTAGCGCCACCCGGCAATTTTCCTCTATTGCATTTCACTTAGCGAAACGTTTCGACGTTGATCACAAATCCGTTACGTCATGATGGTTTTCTGAACACTTCTGCGGCTACACTGTTTTTAGCGAAACGTTTCGCTAGTGGAGCAAAAAATGAAGAAAGGCACAGTACTCAACTCAGAAATCTCATCGGTGATTTCCCGTCTTGGGCATACCGATACGCTGGTGGTTTGCGATGCAGGCTTACCGGTTCCGCGCAGCACAACCCGTATCGATATGGCGTTAACGCAGGGCGTACCCTCGTTCATGCAGGTACTGGAAGTGGTCACCGCGGAGATGCAGGTTGAGGCGGCCATTCTCGCGGCGGAAATCAAACAACATAATCCGCAACTCCACGAAACGTTGCTCAGCCACATTGAGCAACTGCAACAGCACCAGGGAAACACCATAGAAATTCGTTACACAACGCACGAGCAGTTCAAACAACAAACCGCAGACAGTCAGGCGGTGATTCGCAGCGGGGAGTGTTCCCCGTATGCGAATATCATTCTCTGTGCTGGCGTCACCTTCTGAGGCCATCATGGACGCATTACTGCAACTCAAAGGGATCGATAAGTCGTTCCCGGGCGTAAAAGCCCTCTCCGGTGCGGCGCTGAACGTCTATTCCGGGCGCGTCATGGCGCTGGTGGGTGAAAACGGCGCCGGCAAATCCACCATGATGAAAGTGCTGACCGGTATCTACCAACGCGATGCCGGTTCGCTGCTGTGGCTGGGTAAAGAGACCACCTTCAACGGCCCGAAATCCTCTCAGGAAGCGGGCATCGGCATCATCCACCAGGAGTTGAACCTGATCCCGCAGCTCACCATTGCGGAGAACATCTTCCTCGGCCGTGAATTCGTGAACCGGTTTGGCAAAATCGACTGGAAAACCATGTATGCCGAAGCGGACAAACTGCTGGCGAAGCTGAATCTGCGCTTTAAGAGCGACCGACTGGTGGGCGACCTTTCCATCGGCGATCAGCAGATGGTGGAAATCGCGAAGGTGCTGAGCTTCGAGTCGAAGGTCATCATTATGGATGAACCGACCGACGCCCTGACCGATACCGAAACCGAATCCCTGTTCCGCGTGATCCGTGAGCTGAAATCCCAGGGCCGCGGCATTGTCTATATCTCACACCGCATGAAAGAGATCTTCGAGATCTGCGACGACGTCACCGTCTTTCGCGACGGGCAGTTTATTGCCGAGCGCGAAGTGGCAACCCTGACCGAAGATACGCTGATTGAAATGATGGTGGGACGTAAGCTCGAAGATCAGTATCCGCATCTGGAGAAAGCGCCGGGAGAAATCCGCCTGAAGGTGGATAACCTCTGCGGGCCGGGCGTGAATGACGTCTCCTTTACTCTGCGCAAGGGCGAGATCCTTGGCGTCGCGGGCCTGATGGGCGCGGGGCGCACCGAACTGATGAAAGTGCTCTATGGCGCACTGCCGCGCACCAGCGGCTACGTTACCCTTGACGGCCATGAGGTGGTCACCCGCTCGCCGCAGGATGGCCTGGCGAACGGCATTGTCTATATTTCCGAAGACCGTAAGCGCGACGGCTTAGTGCTGGGCATGTCGGTGAAAGAGAACATGTCCCTGACGGCGCTAGGCTATTTCAGCCGCAGCGGCGGCAGCCTGAAACACAAAGATGAGCAGCAGGCGGTCAGCGATTTTATCCGTCTCTTTAACGTTAAAACCCCATCGATGGAGCAGGCGATTGGCCTGTTGTCCGGCGGGAATCAGCAGAAAGTGGCGATTGCCCGCGGGCTGATGACGCGCCCAAAAGTGTTGATCCTTGATGAACCTACCCGCGGCGTGGACGTGGGCGCGAAGAAAGAAATATATCAGCTGATTAACCAGTTCAAGGCCGACGGTCTGAGCATCATTCTGGTCTCTTCCGAGATGCCAGAGGTATTAGGCATGAGCGATCGCATTATCGTCATGCATGAAGGGCATCTCGGCGGTGAATTCACTCGCGAGCAGGCCACCCAGGAAGTTCTGATGGCTGCCGCTGTGGGCAAGCTTAATCGCGTGAATCAGGAGTAAGAAGATGACTACCCAGGCTGTTTCTGGTCGCCGCTATTTCACAAAGGCATGGCTGATGGAACAAAAATCGCTGATTGCCCTGCTGGTGCTGATCGCGATTGTCTCGACCATGAGCCCGAACTTTTTTACCGTCAATAACCTGTTCAACATTCTTCAGCAGACCTCCGTCAACGCCATTATGGCGGTGGGGATGACGCTGGTGATTTTGACCTCGGGTATCGATCTGTCCGTCGGTTCCCTGCTGGCCCTCACCGGCGCGATCGCCGCGTCGATTGTCGGTATTGAGGTCAACGCGCTGGTGGCCGTTGCCGCTGCGCTGGCGGCTGGTGCGGCAATTGGCGCTGTAACCGGCGTGATTGTGGCGAAAGGTCGCGTTCAGGCGTTCATCGCCACGCTGGTGATGATGCTGCTGCTGCGCGGTGTGACCATGGTGTACACCAACGGCAGCCCGATTAATACCGGCTTTACCGATAACGCCGATCTGTTTGGCTGGTTCGGTATCGGTCGCCCGCTGGGTGTCCCGACCCCGGTCTGGATCATGGCTATCGTCTTCCTGGCGGCATGGTACATGCTGCACCATACCCGTCTGGGTCGTTATATCTATGCGCTGGGCGGTAACGAAGCGGCAACGCGCCTGTCCGGTATCAGCGTTAATAAAGTCAAAATTATCGTTTACTCCCTGTGCGGCCTGCTGGCGTCTCTGGCGGGCATCATCGAAGTGGCGCGCCTCTCTTCCGCGCAGCCAACGGCGGGTACGGGCTATGAGCTGGATGCCATCGCGGCAGTGGTTCTGGGCGGTACGAGCCTTGCGGGTGGTAAAGGTCGCATTGTTGGGACATTGATCGGCGCACTGATCCTCGGTTTCCTGAATAATGGTTTGAATTTGTTAGGTGTTTCCTCCTATTACCAGATGATCGTTAAGGCAGTGGTGATTTTGCTGGCGGTACTGGTAGACAACAAAAAACAGTAACTGACGACACTACAGGACATCTTAGATATGAACATGAAAAAACTGGCTACCCTGGTTTCTGCTGTCGCGCTGAGCGCAACCGTAAGTGCTAACGCCATGGCGAAGGACACCATCGCGCTGGTTGTCTCTACCCTGAACAACCCGTTCTTCGTCTCTCTGAAGGATGGCGCGCAGAAAGAAGCAGATAAACTGGGCTACAACCTGGTGGTGCTGGATTCTCAGAACAACCCGGCGAAAGAGCTGGCTAACGTTCAGGACTTAACCGTTCGTGGTACCAAAATCCTGCTGATCAACCCAACCGATTCCGACGCGGTCGGTAACGCCGTGAAGATGGCAAACCAGGCGAAGATCCCGGTCATCACCCTTGACCGTCAGGCAACGAAAGGGGATGTGGTCAGCCACATTGCGTCTGATAACGTACTGGGCGGTAAAATCGCCGGTGACTACATCGCGAAGAAAGCAGGTGAAGGCGCGAAAGTGATCGAGTTGCAGGGTATCGCCGGGACTTCCGCAGCCCGTGAACGTGGTGAAGGCTTCCAGCAGGCTGTAGCGGCGCACAAATTCAACGTGCTGGCGAGCCAGCCGGCAGACTTCGACCGTACAAAGGGCCTGAACGTCATGCAGAACCTGCTGACCGCGCATCCTGATGTGCAGGCGGTATTCGCACAGAACGACGAAATGGCGCTCGGTGCGCTGCGTGCGCTCCAGACTGCGGGTAAATCAGATGTGATGGTTGTCGGATTTGACGGCACGCCGGATGGTGAAAAAGCAGTAAATGATGGCAAACTGGCTGCGACCATCGCTCAGCTGCCTGAGCAGATTGGCGCGACTGGCGTGCAAACTGCCGATAAAGTGCTGAAGGGCGAAAAAGTTCAGGCCAAATATCCTGTTGACCTGAAACTGGTCATTAAGCAGTAAAGGCGATTCAGGCAGTCGCTGGCTGCCTGAGGGACACCAAATAAAAGAAAAGTGTGGCATACGCCACCGGGTAATACCGGTGGCGCTCTCAGATGGACACCTCAATACATGAAAACCGCAGGCAACCTCGTCGTCCTTGGCAGTATCAATGCCGATCACATTCTTAACCTTGAAACGTTCCCCACTCCGGGCGAAACCGTCACTGGCAATCAGTATCAGGTGGCGTTCGGCGGTAAGGGCGCAAACCAGGCGGTTGCCGCCGGACGCAGCGGGGCGAATATCGCGTTTATCGCCTGTACGGGTGATGACGATACCGGCGAGCGCGTACGCAAACAGCTGGCAAGCGACAACATCGACATTGCACCCGTCAGCGTGGTTGCAGGGGAATCTACCGGCGTGGCGCTGATTTTCGTCAATGCGGAAGGTGAGAATGTCATCGGTATTCATGCAGGGGCTAATGCCGCGTTAACGACTGAACGCGTCGAAGCGCAGCGTGGAATCATCGCCGGAGCGGAAGCCCTGCTGATGCAGCTGGAGTCACCGGTTGAAAGCGTGCTGGCCGCCGCGAAAATTGCGCATGAAAATCATACGTCTGTCGTACTTAACCCTGCGCCTGCCCGTGTATTATCAGACGAGCTGCTGGCGCTGGTGGATATCATCACCCCGAACGAAACCGAAGCGGAAAAGCTGACGGGTATCCGTGTCGAAAATGATGACGATGCCGCGCGTGCCGCGCTTGCACTGCATGAAAAAGGCATCGGCACCGTAATCATCACCCTCGGCAGCCGTGGGGTGTGGGCTAGCGTCAATGGCGAAGGCCGTCGCGTACCGGGCTTTAAGGTCAAAGCCATTGATACCATCGCCGCAGGAGACACCTTCAACGGTGCACTGGTAACGGCGCTGCTGGAAGGAAAAGCAATGGATGACGCGATCCGCTTCGCGCATGCCGCCGCTGCGATTGCGGTGACGCGTAAAGGCGCTCAGCCTTCTGTTCCATGGCGTAAAGAGATTGATGAATTCTTAAGTCAGCAGGGGTAACGCTTGGCCACAATGAAAGATGTCGCCCGTATGGCGGGCGTTTCTACCTCGACTGTCTCCCACGTAATCAATAACGATCGCTTCGTCAGCGAGGCGATTCGGGAGAAAGTTGACGCTGCAATTAAAGAACTCAACTATGCGCCGTCTGCGCTGGCCCGCAGCCTGAAGCTCAACCAGACGCGCACCATCGGCATGCTGATCACGGCCAGTACCAACCCTTTTTATTCTGAACTGGTGCGCGGCGTGGAGCGCAGCTGCTTCGAGCGCGGCTACAGCCTGGTGCTGTGCAATACCGAAGGCGATGAGCAGCGCATGAACCGTAACCTGGAAACGCTGATGCAAAAACGCGTCGACGGGCTGCTGCTGCTCTGTACCGAAACGCATCAACCTTCGAAAGAGATCATCCAGCGTTACCCTTCTATTCCCACGGTGATGATGGACTGGGCGCCGTTCGACGGCACCAGCGATCTAATCCAGGATAACTCGCTGCTGGGCGGCGATATGGCGACTCAGCATCTGATCGATAAAGGTCATACCCGCATTGCCTGTATTACCGGCCCGCTGGATAAAACCCCGGCGCGCCTGCGTCTGGAAGGCTATCTTTCGGCCATGGAACGGGCGGGGCTTGCCATTCCTGATGGCTATCGCATCACCGGCGATTTCGAATTTAACGGTGGATTTGAAGCAATGCAGAAACTGCTGGCGCAAGAGCTGCGCCCGCAGGCGGTGTTTATCGGTAACGATGCGATGGCATTCGGAGCTTATCAGGCGCTGTATCAGGCGGGATTACGTGTTCCGGACGACATGGCGATCGTCGGTTACGATGATATCGAACTGGCGCGCTACATGACGCCCCCACTGACCACCATCCATCAGCCGAAGGATGAACTGGGCGAGCTGGCCATCGATGTGTTGATCCACCGCATGGCCCAGCCCACGCTGCAACAGCAACGTTTGCAGCTTACTCCTGTTCTGATGGAACGCGGTTCGGTTTAGCCTTCTCTTTGTGACGCTCTTTAATCAGGTTCCGGCCGTCTTTTGGTTTTAACAACATAAAGACCACCGCCGATACCACGGTAAGCGCGCCCATAGTGATAAAGGTATAGTGGAACTGCTCAACGGTATTAGTTCCCTCGAACCCTTCATAAAACCGCAGTACCGCCGCGCTCACGGCAACCCCGAGGCTGATCGACAGCTGTTGAGTGACCGCCAGTACGCTGTTGCCGCTGCTGGCATTCTCGTCGGTGAGGTCCGCAAGGGTGATGGTGTTCATCGACGTAAACTGCGTCGACATGGCCATACCCAGCACAAACAGCGGCAGGATCAGCATCCAGATTGGTAACGCCGCAGATTGCAGGGAGAACTGCGCAATCATCAATCCGATAAAGATCGTCACGCCAACCAGCGTCTTACGATAGCCAAACCAGCGCAGCACCTGCGTGACCGTCGATTTTGCCAGAATCGAGCCCATCGCCGTGGGCGCCATCATGCAGCCAGCAATCAGGGCCGGATAGCCGAAACCGACCTGGAGCATCAGCGGCATCAGGAACGGTACGCAGCCCGTGCCCAGACGTGAGGCAATGTTGCCCGCGATCCCGACGGAGAACGTTCGGGTGTTAAACAGAGATAAAGAGATAAGCGGTGTCGGATGGCGATGCGCATGACGTATATATAGAAGGAACAGCAGAATACCGCTGAGGATGACGGCCAGCGCCAGCCACGTCGCTACGATTTTCTCGCCAAACAGCTCCATCCCGCTGGAGAACAGGACCAGGCTCAGGCCAAACAGGAAGAAACCACCCATATCGAAGCTGCGTCTTGGCGTGGTGAAGTTCGGCATATATTTGCGGGCATAAATCAGCCCTGCCACACCAATCGGAATATTAATCAGGAAGATCCAGTGCCAGCTAGCCCAGGTCACCAGTACGCCGCCGAGAACCGGGCCAAGTATCGGGCCGACCAGGCCAGGCATAGTCACAAAGTTGAGCACCGGGAGCAGTTCGCTGCGCGGATAGGCGCGTAATAACGCCAGACGCGCGACGGGCATCATCATCGCGCCGCCTATCCCCTGTAGAACGCGGAAGATAACCAGTTCCGTCAGAGAGGTGGAGAGGGCGCAAGCCAGAGAACCGAGCGTGAACAGCGTTACCGCCAGCATGAACACTTTGCGTGTGCCGAAACGATCGGCCAGCCAGCCGCTGACCGGAATAAGCATCGCCACCGTCAGGGTGTAGCTGATGATGGCGGATTGCATCGCCAGCGGGGAGCGGTTAAGGCTTTGGGCTATGGCGGGAAGGGCGGTATTGAGGATAGTGGCATCCAGTGCCTGCATAAAGAACGCCATGGCTGCAATCCACGGCAGTCCGGCCATACTGCGTGCTTTTTTCTCTGTCATTTATTTACCTGCTGGTGGGTTGGTGCGGCCAGCAACGCCTGGCACGCACTCAGGGCTCGCTGCCCGTCGCTCTCCTGAATGGCATCGACTATCGCCTGATGCAAATCCAGCTTCACCACCTCATCCTGCGTGATAGAGGTAAAGTAAGTGTGGTACACAGAATGGAATAAAGAAGCAAAGGAGGTCAGGAAAGGATTTCCGCTCATATTATAGATATGTTCATGCCAGGCCATATCGACCGCTATCCAGCGCTCGCGGTTAAAGTGCTTTTTCAGCTCCACCATCTCTTCCATCAAAGTATTGAGCTGCGCTTTTTGCTCGGCTGTGCCGAGCGTGGCGGCAAGCAGGCAGGCCTGAGGCTCAAGACTGCTGCGCATGACCAGAAAGTGATCGACGACCTGATTAAAGTTATCTTCGGTCATCCACCAGGTGAGTAACTCCTGATCGAGAAAGTTCCAGTTTCCCTGAGGCATAACGCGGGTGCCAATGCGCGGGCGTGGAAGCACCATCCCTTTCGCCGTTAATGTTTTTACCGCTTCGCGAACGGCGGTACGGCTAACGCCAAACTGATCTCCCAGCTCCATCTCGCTGGGCAGGATGCTACCTGGAGCATATTTACCCGCTAAGATCAGCTGCGCCAGTTTCTCTGCCAGCACATAGGACAGGTTTTTTTGAGCTGCCAGCTGTTGTGCGCTTAATGGCATCGCTTTTATTCCTTAAATATTGATGCGGTTAATTATGCCATCTCAGGTGTGATTGTGGTTGCAGATACATCAAATAGAACAATTTGTAGCTTGAACTCATCGCTTTTGGTGAAAAAAAACACGGTCAGAAACTTTTTTTAAATTTCCTCTTGTCACTTCAGAAGAACTCCCTATAATGCGCCTCCACTGACACGGAACAACGGCACGCAAGCCGCCGGGTCAGCAGAGAAAAGCAAAACAAACGCTTGACTCTGAAGCGGGAAAGCGTAATATGCACACCCCGCGCCGCAGCGAAAACGAAGCGGCACTGCTCTTTAACAATTTATCAGACAATCTGTGTGGGCACTCAAAGTGACATGGATTCTTAATGTCTTCGGACACTAAATGAATACCAAGTCTCTGAGTGAACATACGTAATTCATTACGAAGTTTAATTCACGAGCATCAAACTTAAATTGAAGAGTTTGATCATGGCTCAGATTGAACGCTGGCGGCAGGCCTAACACATGCAAGTCGAACGGTAACAGGAAGCAGCTTGCTGCTTCGCTGACGAGTGGCGGACGGGTGAGTAATGTCTGGGAAACTGCCTGATGGAGGGGGATAACTACTGGAAACGGTAGCTAATACCGCATAACGTCGCAAGACCAAAGAGGGGGACCTTCGGGCCTCTTGCCATCGGATGTGCCCAGATGGGATTAGCTAGTAGGTGGGGTAACGGCTCACCTAGGCGACGATCCCTAGCTGGTCTGAGAGGATGACCAGCCACACTGGAACTGAGACACGGTCCAGACTCCTACGGGAGGCAGCAGTGGGGAATATTGCACAATGGGCGCAAGCCTGATGCAGCCATGCCGCGTGTATGAAGAAGGCCTTCGGGTTGTAAAGTACTTTCAGCGGGGAGGAAGGCGATAAGGTTAATAACCTTGTCGATTGACGTTACCCGCAGAAGAAGCACCGGCTAACTCCGTGCCAGCAGCCGCGGTAATACGGAGGGTGCAAGCGTTAATCGGAATTACTGGGCGTAAAGCGCACGCAGGCGGTCTGTCAAGTCGGATGTGAAATCCCCGGGCTCAACCTGGGAACTGCATTCGAAACTGGCAGGCTAGAGTCTTGTAGAGGGGGGTAGAATTCCAGGTGTAGCGGTGAAATGCGTAGAGATCTGGAGGAATACCGGTGGCGAAGGCGGCCCCCTGGACAAAGACTGACGCTCAGGTGCGAAAGCGTGGGGAGCAAACAGGATTAGATACCCTGGTAGTCCACGCCGTAAACGATGTCGACTTGGAGGTTGTGCCCTTGAGGCGTGGCTTCCGGAGCTAACGCGTTAAGTCGACCGCCTGGGGAGTACGGCCGCAAGGTTAAAACTCAAATGAATTGACGGGGGCCCGCACAAGCGGTGGAGCATGTGGTTTAATTCGATGCAACGCGAAGAACCTTACCTACTCTTGACATCCAGAGAACTTTCCAGAGATGGATTGGTGCCTTCGGGAACTCTGAGACAGGTGCTGCATGGCTGTCGTCAGCTCGTGTTGTGAAATGTTGGGTTAAGTCCCGCAACGAGCGCAACCCTTATCCTTTGTTGCCAGCGGTCCGGCCGGGAACTCAAAGGAGACTGCCAGTGATAAACTGGAGGAAGGTGGGGATGACGTCAAGTCATCATGGCCCTTACGAGTAGGGCTACACACGTGCTACAATGGCGCATACAAAGAGAAGCGACCTCGCGAGAGCAAGCGGACCTCATAAAGTGCGTCGTAGTCCGGATTGGAGTCTGCAACTCGACTCCATGAAGTCGGAATCGCTAGTAATCGTGGATCAGAATGCCACGGTGAATACGTTCCCGGGCCTTGTACACACCGCCCGTCACACCATGGGAGTGGGTTGCAAAAGAAGTAGGTAGCTTAACCTTCGGGAGGGCGCTTACCACTTTGTGATTCATGACTGGGGTGAAGTCGTAACAAGGTAACCGTAGGGGAACCTGCGGTTGGATCACCTCCTTACCTTAAAGAACCTGCCTTTGTAGTGCTCACACAGATTGTCTGATGAAAAGTAAATAGCAAGGCGTCTTGCGATTGAGACTGTACGTCCCCTTCGTCTAGAGGCCCAGGACACCGCCCTTTCACGGCGGTAACAGGGGTTCGAATCCCCTAGGGGACGCCACTTGCTGGTTCGTGAGTGAAAGTCACCTGCCTTAATATCTCAAAACTGACTTGCGAGTCATGTTTGAGATATTTGCTCTTTAAAAATCTGGATCAAGCTGAAAATTGAAACGACACACAGCTCATGTGTGTTCGAGTCTCTCAAATTTTCGCAATCAGAAGTGAAACATCTTCGGGTTGTGAGGTTAAGCGACTAAGCGTACACGGTGGATGCCCTGGCAGTCAGAGGCGATGAAGGACGTGCTAATCTGCGAAAAGCGCCGGCGAGGTGATATGAACCCTTGACCCGGCGATGTCCGAATGGGGAAACCCAGTGCAATCCGTTGCACTATCGTTAACTGAATACATAGGTTAACGAGGCGAACCGGGGGAACTGAAACATCTAAGTACCCCGAGGAAAAGAAATCAACCGAGATTCCCCCAGTAGCGGCGAGCGAACGGGGAGCAGCCCGGAGTCTGAATCAGCTTGTGTGTTAGTGGAACGGTCTGGAAAGTCCGACGGTACAGGGTGATAGTCCCGTACACGAAAGCACACTTGCTGTGAACTCGAAGAGTAGGGCGGGACACGTGGTATCCTGTCTGAATATGGGGGGACCATCCTCCAAGGCTAAATACTCCTGACTGACCGATAGTGAACCAGTACCGTGAGGGAAAGGCGAAAAGAACCCCGGCGAGGGGAGTGAAAAAGAACCTGAAACCGTGTACGTACAAGCAGTGGGAGCCTCTTTATGGGGTGACTGCGTACCTTTTGTATAATGGGTCAGCGACTTATATTCTGTAGCAAGGTTAACCGTATAGGGGAGCCGAAGGGAAACCGAGTCTTAACTGGGCGTTAAGTTGCAGGGTATAGACCCGAAACCCGGTGATCTAGCCATGGGCAGGTTGAAGGTTGGGTAACACTAACTGGAGGACCGAACCGACTAATGTTGAAAAATTAGCGGATGACCTGTGGCTGGGGGTGAAAGGCCAATCAAACCGGGAGATAGCTGGTTCTCCCCGAAAGCTATTTAGGTAGCGCCTCGTGAACTCATCTTCGGGGGTAGAGCACTGTTTCGGCTAGGGGGCCATCCCGGCTTACCAACCCGATGCAAACTACGAATACCGAAGAATGTTATCACGGGAGACACACGGCGGGTGCTAACGTCCGTCGTGAAGAGGGAAACAACCCAGACCGCCAGCTAAGGTCCCAAAGTCATGGTTAAGTGGGAAACGATGTGGGAAGGCACAGACAGCCAGGATGTTGGCTTAGAAGCAGCCATCATTTAAAGAAAGCGTAATAGCTCACTGGTCGAGTCGGCCTGCGCGGAAGATGTAACGGGGCTAAACCATGCACCGAAGCTGCGGCAGCGACGCTTATGCGTTGTTGGGTAGGGGAGCGTTCTGTAAGCCGTTGAAGGTGTGCTGTGAGGCATGCTGGAGGTATCAGAAGTGCGAATGCTGACATAAGTAACGATAAAGCGGGTGAAAAGCCCGCTCGCCGGAAGACCAAGGGTTCCTGTCCAACGTTAATCGGGGCAGGGTGAGTCGACCCCTAAGGCGAGGCCGAAAGGCGTAGTCGATGGGAAACAGGTTAATATTCCTGTACTTGGTGTTACTGCGAAGGGGGGACGGAGAAGGCTATGTCAGCCGGGCGACGGTTGTCCCGGTTTAAGCATGTAGGCGGAGGTTCCAGGTAAATCCGGTTCCTTGTTAACGCTGAGGTGTGATGACGAGGCACTACGGTGCTGAAGTGATAAATGCCCTGCTTCCAGGAAAAGCCTCTAAGCATCAGGTAACACGAAATCGTACCCCAAACCGACACAGGTGGTCAGGTAGAGAATACCAAGGCGCTTGAGAGAACTCGGGTGAAGGAACTAGGCAAAATGGTGCCGTAACTTCGGGAGAAGGCACGCTGATATGTAGGTGAAGCCCCTGCGGGCGGAGCTGAAATCAGTCGAAGATACCAGCTGGCTGCAACTGTTTATTAAAAACACAGCACTGTGCAAACACGAAAGTGGACGTATACGGTGTGACGCCTGCCCGGTGCCGGAAGGTTAATTGATGGGGTTAGCGGCAACGCGAAGCTCTTGATCGAAGCCCCGGTAAACGGCGGCCGTAACTATAACGGTCCTAAGGTAGCGAAATTCCTTGTCGGGTAAGTTCCGACCTGCACGAATGGCGTAATGATGGCCAGGCTGTCTCCACCCGAGACTCAGTGAAATTGAACTCGCTGTGAAGATGCAGTGTACCCGCGGCAAGACGGAAAGACCCCGTGAACCTTTACTATAGCTTGACACTGAACACTGGTCCTTGATGTGTAGGATAGGTGGGAGGCTTTGAAGCGTGGACGCCAGTCTGCGTGGAGCCAACCTTGAAATACCACCCTTTAATGGCTGGTGTTCTAACGTGGACCCGTAATCCGGGTTGCGGACAGTGTCTGGTGGGTAGTTTGACTGGGGCGGTCTCCTCCCAAAGAGTAACGGAGGAGCACGAAGGTTGGCTAATCCTGGTCGGACATCAGGAGGTTAGTGCAATGGCATAAGCCAGCTTGACTGCGAGCGTGACGGCGCGAGCAGGTGCGAAAGCAGGTCATAGTGATCCGGTGGTTCTGAATGGAAGGGCCATCGCTCAACGGATAAAAGGTACTCCGGGGATAACAGGCTGATACCGCCCAAGAGTTCATATCGACGGCGGTGTTTGGCACCTCGATGTCGGCTCATCACATCCTGGGGCTGAAGTAGGTCCCAAGGGTATGGCTGTTCGCCATTTAAAGTGGTACGCGAGCTGGGTTTAGAACGTCGTGAGACAGTTCGGTCCCTATCTGCCGTGGGCGCTGGAGAATTGAGGGGGGCTGCTCCTAGTACGAGAGGACCGGAGTGGACGCATCACTGGTGTTCGGGTTGTCATGCCAATGGCACTGCCCGGTAGCTAAATGCGGAAGAGATAAGTGCTGAAAGCATCTAAGCACGAAACTTGCCCCGAGATGAGTTCTCCCTGAGACTTTAAGTCTCCTGAAGGAACGTTAAAGACTATGACGTTGATAGGTCGGGTGTGTAAGCGCAGCGATGCGTTGAGCTAACCGATACTAATGAACCGTGAGGCTTAACCTTACAACGCCGAAGGTGTTTTGGCGAAAGAGACAGACACGATTTTCAGCTTAGATTCAGAGTCCGAAGGATTTTGCGCTGAGACAAGGCGGCAAACGAAGGAAAGGAAGGAGCATACTGAGGTATGTGACTGACTTTACGAGAGCAGCCAACGCAGTATCAGTGCGAAAGACACAGGACAGAGCACAAGAATTTGCCTGGCGGCTTTAGCGCGGTGGTCCCACCTGACCCCATGCCGAACTCAGAAGTGAAACGCCGTAGCGCCGATGGTAGTGTGGGGTCTCCCCATGTGAGAGTAGGGAACTGCCAGGCATCAAACAAGTGAAGAGGCCATCCGGAAGGATGGCCTTTTTGCGTTTGTTTGCTGAAAAACGGCAGGCCGGGTAAGGCGAAGCCGCCACCCGGCAGATCTCAGACTGCACACCACGCCAAAATAAACGCTGCAATCCCCTCCACATTATTCAAATCCAGAACCGGTACTTCCAGCGACAACGCAACGTCACTGGCCACGGCAATCACATGCTCATCCAGCATTAGTTCGCTAACATCATGCCCGGCGCCGTTTCTGAACAGCAAGATCTTAGGCACGGCCTCATGCTTAAACCCCTCAACCAGCACCAGATCCAGCGTGGAGTGATCCATCCGGCTGACAAGATAAGCGAGATCCAGCGGTGCTTCATCCGGTGTTTCTGTCATTAACGCCCAGCGCTGGTTACTCGCCACCATCGTTTGTGCAGCGCCAGCCTTACGCAGCTCGTAGCTATCTTTCCCCGGCTTATCGACATCCATGTTATGGTGCGTATGCTTAATCAATCCGGGACGAATGCCTTTGGCGCAAAGTGCAGGTATTAGTTTTTTTAGCAGCGTAGTCTTCCCGGTGCCACTCCAGGCAGAGATCGCTAATACGGGTATCATTTCTTCTCCTGCATTATCTGCAAATCTTCCGTCGTGTTTACATTCACAAACGCCGATTTCATGTCGCTGAAATCAACGGAATGCCCTCCGGACTGACGCATAAATACCATAACGCGTCGCTCTCCTGCGGCCAGGTAATCTTCCAGCGCGGATATTAACGAGCGATTAATCAATGCGATCGTTGGATGGTCGCGTTCACCGTCGTGTACCCAGACGACGGGAGCACCACCGCGCCGCTGCACCAGACGTTCAACCAGGCAGGACGGGATGAAGGGCGTATCACATGAACAAAAGAGAAACCACTCTCCATGCGACTGCTGCATAACGGAAAGCATTCCCGCCAGCGGACCGGGGTAGTCCACCAGGTTATCCTGATAAACCGGATACCCGCTGCGCTGATAAATATCAACATGTCGGTTAGCGCTGATCGCCATCGAGGACACCTGATCTGCAAGCGTATCAGCAACATGCTGCCATAATGGTGTGTTATTCAGGAGCTGAAGCCCCTTATCCTTTCCGCCCATACGCGTTGCCCTGCCCCCGGCCAGAACAACTCCGATGATTTCCTGGCATTGATTCACGAATATCGCCTCTTTTATTGTGGGATTGACCCTGCTAACGTGTCTCTCTAAATGAAAGGAGCACTACCATGAAATGTAAACGTCTTAATGAAGTCATTGAGCTTCTCCAGCCGGCCTGGCAAAAAGAGCCAGAGCTGAATCTGATGCAATTTTTACAGAAACTGGCGAAAGAGTCAGGTTTTGATGGCGAACTGGCAGACCTTTCTGACGACATCCTGATCTACCACCTGAAAATGCGTGACTCGGCTAAAGATGCTGTTATTCCTGGCATTCAGAAAGATTATGAAGAGGATTTTAAAACCGCATTACTGCGCGCCCGAGGCGTAATTAAAGAGTAAAAGCTTGTAAGCGGAGCCACCGAAATCGCCACAAGATGATATCCTGAATCATTCGTATAATTTCCGGATGATCGGATGAACGACCAGGCTTTTACTTTCCAGACACTACACCCGGATACCATTATGGATGCGCTGTTCGAACAGGGTATTCGGGTGGATTCCGGGTTAACCCCTTTAAACAGCTACGAAAACCGTGTCTACCAATTTCAGGACGAAGAGCGCCAGCGCTTTGTCGTAAAGTTTTACCGTCCACAGCGCTGGTCCGCAGAACAAATTCAGGAAGAGCATCAGTTTGCCCACGATCTGCTGGATGACGATGTTCCCGTTGCGGCACCCATTAAATTCAATAACCAAACGCTGCTGACCCATCAGGGCTTTTACTACGCGGTATTTCCGAGCCTGGGCGGAAGACAGTTTGAGGCGGATAATATCGATCAGATGGAATGGGTTGCCCGCTATCTTGGGCGCATTCATCAGACGGGACGCAAAAAACCGTTTGTTGCCCGTCCGACGATTGGTGTTCAGGAATATCTTATTGAGCCGCGACAGGTATTCGAAACATCGGCGCTGATCCCGAATGCGCTAAAGGATAATTTCCTCACGGCGACCGATAAGCTTATTGATGCTGTAAAAGCCTGCTGGCGGGATGATATTACTACTCTGCGCCTGCACGGTGACTGCCACGCCGGGAATATTCTCTGGCGCGATGGCCCACTATTTGTCGATCTTGATGACGCACGTATGGGACCCGCGGTGCAGGATCTGTGGATGCTGCTCAACGGTGATAAAGCCGAGCAGCGCATGCAGCTTGAGACCATAATTGAAGCTTATGAAGAATTTAGCCCCTTTAATTCAGACGAAATTGCCTTGATAGAACCTTTACGTGCGATGCGATTTGTTTATTATCTCGCGTGGTTAATCAGGCGTTGGGAAGACCCGGCTTTTCCCCGAAATTTCCCCTGGCTTACCGGGGAGGATTACTGGCGCAACCAGATATCCACATTTACCGCGCAGGTTAAGGTTCTACAGGAACCCCCTTTGCAATTAACGCCGATGTATTAATTGGACACACCCAGGAGAGAGTTGATCATGAAAAAAATTTGGCTGGCGCTGGCTGGTATGATTCTGGCATTTAGCGCAACTGCTGCGCAGTTTACCGACGGCAAGCAGTACATTACGCTGGACAAGCCTGTTGCTGGCGAGCCTCAGGTGCTGGAGTTCTTCTCCTTCTACTGCCCGCACTGCTACGAGTTTGAGCAGGTACTTCATGTTTCTGACAACGTGAAGAAAAAGCTGCCGGAAGGCACCAAAATGACGAAATACCACGTTGAGTTCCTTGGCCCACTGGGTAAAGATCTGACTCAGGCATGGGCGGTCGCGATTGCGCTGGGTGTGGAAGATAAGATCACCGCGCCTATGTTTGAAGCCGTACAGAAAACCCAGACCGTACAAACTACGGCAGATATCCGTAAAGTGTTCGTGGATGCCGGTGTTAAAGGTGAAGACTACGACGCTGCCTGGAACAGTTTCGTGGTGAAATCTCTCGTGGCACAGCAGGAAAAAGCTGCCGCTGACTTCCAGTTGCAGGGCGTGCCGGCGATGTATGTTAACGGCAAATACCAGGTGAATATGCGTGGTATGGACACGACCAGCATGGATATCTTCGTACAACAGTACGCTGATACCGTGAAATACCTGGTTGAGAAAAAGTAACAAACATAAAGAAAAACGCCGGTCACTGACCGGCGTTTTTGTATGAAGATTTAATCTTAGCTATCTGCTCGTCTTTCTCTTTCCAGAGTGTATTAAGCCAAAGCTGGAAACGACGTTTGAAGTTTTTATCGTTGACATAATCCCCGTGCAGTTCAGTGTTGACGGGCATCAGATCAACGCGGACAACGATACGCGTCAGCCTGCCGCTGAGCATATCGTAGAACGGCGTCCTGTCATTTTCCGGATAGCAGAGCGTTACGTTCAACAATTTATCGAACTGCTCACCCAGCACGTTGAGCGCCATTGCGATGCCCGCAGCCTTTGGCGGCAACAGGTTCTGATAAGGAGAACGAGTCTGCTGGCGCTTCTCTTCGGTAAAGCGTGATCCTTCGACGAAGTTAACAATGGTGGTGGGATGCGCGCGAAACTTTTCGCAAGAACGGCGCGTGGTTTCCACGTCCTTACCGCGGCGTTCCGGATGACGAATTAAATAGCTGCGTGAATAGCGTTTCATAAACGGCATATCCAGCGCCCAGCAGGCCAGTCCAATGAAAGGCACCCAGGCCAGCTGCTGTTTCAGAAAGTATTTGTTCATCGGAATGTGTTTGCGAAACAGTACGCACAATACAACGATGTCGGCCCAGCTGTGGTGATTGCAGATCAGCAGATACCAGTTCTTTTTGTTCAGCTTCTCCAGCCCCTGAACATCCCACTTCAGCCAGGGGTTCAGATGCAGCAGGATCGCCAGCCCTTCACACCAGCAGTACATCATAAAATTACAAAAAGCAGACACCGCGCGCCATACCGGAGGGACAGGCAGCAGGAGCTTAATTATTCCGGCAACGATGATTGGCACAGAACAGGCGATGGTAACCAGAATAGTTAAAATGACGCTTAACCATAATGTAATCGCTGCGAGTATTCTCGACATAATGAATTTATTCAGATAGTTAGCTGTAATTGAGCAGCCGGCTATCCGGTGCTGGGCGCCGATCTTATCAGAAATTCGCTCAGACCAGGGCGGTTTCACACCAGGAGGCTGCGGCTTTTCCTGCCAGGCAGCGAATTTTTGCATATAGACAGAGCGCTTAAGGCTTATATCCACATAGACTAAATAACCATCAGTGAAGCACGATCTTAATGGATCTCATGTCAATGCTTTGATTTTATTTGATAAATAAGTTTTTAGTATCACTTTTATAAACTTGTTATTCACCTGTATTAAAAATATGCACAAACTTATCCACAGTTTTGTTTTGCGAGCGATCTTCCCGATCGCAAAATCTTTTCCTGTATAAAGCGCTAAAACCTGATGTTTTCATCCTTCTGTGGCATCCTTTACCCATAAATTCATAAAAGGCACGGACATTATGGTTCAGATCCCAGAAAACCCACTTATACTCGTCGATGGCTCTTCTTACCTGTATCGGGCGTATCATGCGTTTCCTCCTCTGACCAACAGCGCAGGGGAACCTACCGGCGCAATGTACGGCGTGCTGAATATGCTTCGCAGCCTGATTCTGCAATACCACCCAACCCATGCGGCCGTGGTGTTTGATGCAAAGGGTAAAACCTTCCGCGATGAATTATTTGAGCATTACAAATCTCACCGTCCCCCTATGCCTGACGATCTGCGTGCGCAAATTGAACCGTTGCACGCTATGGTGAAAGCGATGGGGCTGCCACTGCTGGCGGTCTCAGGCGTTGAAGCTGATGACGTAATTGGTACCCTGGCGCGCGAAGCGGAAAAAGCAGGCCGCCCGGTTCTGATCAGTACCGGTGATAAAGACATGGCGCAGCTGGTAACGCCCGGGATCACGCTGATCAACACCATGACAAACACCATTCTTGGCCCGGAAGAAGTGGTCGCCAAATATGGCGTGCCGCCAGAGCTCATTATTGATTTCCTCGCCCTGATGGGCGATTCCTCGGATAACATTCCTGGCGTACCGGGCGTAGGCGAAAAAACAGCTCAGGCGCTGCTGCAAGGGCTGGGCGGGCTGGATACGCTGTATGCAGAACCCGAAAAAATTGCCGGTCTTACCTTCCGTGGCGCAAAAACCATGGCCGGAAAGCTCGCCGATAACAAAGAGGTGGCTTATCTCTCCTATCAGTTGGCCACCATCAAAACTGACGTAGAGCTGGAGCTTACCTGCGAGCAGCTGGAAGTGCAGGAACCCGCCGCCGACGAACTGCTTGGCCTGTTCAGAAAATACGAATTTAAACGCTGGACCGCGGATGTTGAAGCCGGGAAATGGCTTCAGGCGAAAGGGGCTAAACCTGCGGCGAAGCCGAAAGAGACCATCGTTGTCGATGCCGAAGAGCAGGCAGAAGAAGAGGCGGCAGCGCTCTCCTTCGACAACTATGAAACCATCCTTGAGGAGTCACGGCTCGTCGCCTGGATTGAAAAGCTGAAAAAAGCGCCAGTATTTGCTTTCGATACCGAAACGGACAGCCTCGATAACATTACGGCCAATATGGTGGGGCTGTCATTCGCAACGGAGCCGGGTATTGCAGCCTATGTTCCGGTAGCTCACGACTATCTGGATGCGCCGGAGCAAATCTCCCGCGAGCGCGCCTTAGAACTGCTGAAGCCGATTCTGGAAGACGAGAAAGCGCTGAAGGTCGGGCAAAACCTGAAGTACGACCGCGGTATTCTGCAAAACTACGGCATTGAGCTGCGTGGTATCGCTTTTGACACCATGCTGGAATCTTACATTCTGGACAGCGTGGCGGGCCGCCATGATATGGATTCCTTATCCGATCGTTGGCTGAAACACAAAACCATCACCTTTGAAGAAATTGCCGGTAAGGGCAAAAATCAGCTGACCTTTAACCAGATCGCGCTGGAAGAAGCAGGCCGCTACGCCGCGGAAGACGCTGACGTCACGCTACAGCTGCATCTCAAAATGTGGCCGAAATTGCAGAAGCACGAAGGGCCGCTGAATGTGTTCCAGAACATTGAGATGCCGCTGGTGCCTGTGCTGTCCCGCATTGAGCGCAATGGCGTTAAAATCGACCCAACGGTGCTGCATAACCACTCTGGTGAGCTGGCGCAGCGCCTGACCGAGCTTGAACAGAAAGCGCATGAGCTTGCTGGCGAGGCATTTAACCTGTCGTCACCGAAACAGCTGCAAACCATCCTGTTTGAAAAACAGGGTATCAAGCCGCTGAAGAAAACCCCGGGTGGCGCCCCTTCAACGTCTGAAGAGGTGCTGGAAGAGCTGGCGCTGGACTATCCGCTGCCAAAAGTTATTCTGCAATACCGCGGTCTGGCTAAGCTGAAATCGACCTATACCGACAAACTGCCGTTGATGATCAACCCGAAAACGGGCCGCGTGCACACCTCCTATCACCAGGCTGTGGCGGCGACCGGGCGACTTTCGTCAACCGATCCCAACCTTCAAAACATTCCGGTGCGTAATGAAGAGGGCCGTCGTATTCGCCAGGCTTTCATTGCGCCAGAGGATTACCTGATTGTCTCCGCGGACTACTCGCAAATCGAACTGCGTATTATGGCGCACCTGTCACGCGACAAAGGCCTGCTGACGGCCTTTGCCGAAGGGAAGGACATCCACCGGGCAACCGCTGCCGAAGTGTTTGGGCTGCCGCTGGAGAGCGTGACAAACGAGCAGCGTCGTAGTGCAAAAGCGATCAACTTCGGTCTGATTTACGGCATGAGTGCCTTTGGTCTTTCACGCCAGCTCAATATCCCGCGTAAAGAGTCGCAGAAGTATATGGATCTCTACTTCGAGCGGTATCCGGGCGTGCTGGAATATATGGAACGTACCCGCGCACAGGCGAAAGAGAAAGGCTACGTTGAAACGCTGGATGGCCGTCGTCTCTACCTTCCGGACATCAAATCCAGCAACGCCGCGCGCCGGGCTGGTGCTGAACGTGCTGCGATCAACGCCCCTATGCAGGGCACGGCGGCGGACATTATTAAACGCGCGATGATCGCCGTCGATGCCTGGCTCGAAAAAGAGAAACCGCGCGTGAAAATGATCATGCAGGTACACGATGAACTGGTCTTTGAAGTTCATAAAGACGATCTGGAGACGGTCTCTCAGAAGATCCATGAACTGATGGAAAACAGCATGAAGCTGGACGTACCATTGCTGGTGGAAGTGGGTAGCGGCGAAAACTGGGATCAGGCTCACTGAGGGTTATCGGAATAACGCGCATTTTATGTAAGTAAGCAACATAAGTACGCGCGTTTTGTGACGATCATTAGAATTCCCTATGTAAAGAATGAAAAAAAACTACAAAAAGTGCTTTGTCCAGCGATAAAAAAAGAGTAGAGTTAACGACGTAGGGTACAGAGGTAAGATGTTCTATCTTTCAGACCTTTTACTTCACGTAATCGGATTTGGCTGAATATTTTAGCCGCCCCAGTCAGTAATGACTGGGGCGTTTTTTATTGCGGCAAAGAAAGTTTCAGGCGAAAAAAAGCGCGGTCATCGCCGCGCCTGTTATTACTCTGCTTCCGCTTCAGTCGCCGGTTCCAGATCGTTAAACCAGCTGTCGAGCTTCTGTCGCAGTTTATCCACGCCCTGCTTTTTCAGCGAGGAGAACGGTTCAACCTGTACATCACCGTTGAATGCCAGCACCGCTTCACGAACCTTGTTCACCTGCGCCTTGCGCGCGCCGCTCGCCAGCTTATCCGCTTTTGTCAGCAGCACCAGCACCGCAATATCGCTTGCCACCGCCCAGTCAATCATCTGCTGGTCGAGATCTTTTAGCGGATGACGAATATCCATCAGCACCACCAGACCTTTCAGACACATGCGTTTTTCCAGGTATTCACCCAGCGCACGCTGCCATTTGATCTTCATCTCTTCTGGTACCTGCGCGTAACCGTAGCCCGGTAAATCGACCAGGCGTTTGCCTTCAGCCACTTCAAACAGGTTAATCAGCTGAGTACGGCCAGGTGTTTTTGAGGTACGCGCCAGGTTTTTCTGATTGGTGAGCGTATTCAGGGCACTGGATTTTCCCGCATTGGAGCGGCCAGCAAATGCCACTTCAATCCCTGTGTCTGAGGGCAGGTGGCGAATATCGGGCGCACTGGTGACAAAATGCGTCTGTTGGTAGTTCCAGGTAGTCACGTGGTCGTCTCCAAAAATCGTAATCTGCGGGGATTATACCTGAATGCGGGCAAAAGGCTTTTCCCTTCGTCATTGACATGTAAGTGAAAGCCCTACGGAATGTAAGAGATCTGCCCTTAAGCGTATGAGAAATTTAAGAGAAATCGCAGGCGCTAAAAAACTAAAAATATTAAAATTCAAAGAGTTATTAATGAGTAATTATCTGAAAATCCGGTTTTGTACCTTTTCATTGCTTGTTAGTTTAAGGGAACAAGGTAAAGTGTGTGCCAGGGCGAGGATGCCAACAGGATAACGACTTAAGGATAAGGGTCAGGAGCGCCAGGAGGCGAAGACTCAGGATTGTCAGGACGACCGGCGCCTGGAGGCGTTTTTAACAGGAAACGGAACCGTATCACGGACGGTAGTAGCCAAGGGATAAACAGGGTTTGTTGTAGGCAAACAGGGAATGTCTGACCCGTTAAGGGTTGTGAGTCAGGAAAAAAGGCGACAGATTGCTCTGTCGCCTTTTTTCTTTGCTTGCTTTCTGCTAGATTTCGCCGCAATTCTATACTGAAGAAAACGACTTAAAGATAAAACATCATGAAAAAACCGACCTCCGCTGCGGGCGCGAAACGCCCTGCAAAAGCACGCCGCAAAACGCGCGAAGAACTGAATCAGGAAGCGCGCGATCGCAAACGCGATAAAAAACATCGTGGCCATGCTGCGGGTAGCCGTGCTAACGGTGGCGGTGCCGCAGGCGCTTCTGCAAAAGGCAAGCAGCAGAAAGATCCTCGTATCGGCAGTAAAACTCCCATTCCACTGGGCGTGACAGACACGCCGGTCACTAAGCAGCACAAACCAAAGAGCGAGAAACCTATGCTTTCACCGCAGGCTGAGCTGGATATGCTGGAGAACGATGAGCGCCTGGATGCGCTGCTGGAACGTCTTGAAGAGGGTGAAACCCTGACCGCTGAAGAGCAGTCCTGGGTGGACGCCAAACTGGACCGCATTGATGAACTGATGCAGAAGCTGGGTCTGTCCTACGATGATGAAGAAGACGAAGAGGAAGACGAAAAGCAGGAAGATATGATGCGTCTGCTGAAAGGTGGAAACTAACATTTGCACCCGGCAGGTACACTCGTCCTGCTTATAACCCTTCCGGTTATATGTTATCTGGTGTGGTTATTCGTTAAACTACGGCGGTTGTCGCGGCGACAGAAGTGGCTGCGCACCCGAATGATGTCCCGCAATGGGACCAGAACGGGCCGCCGTATACGAACGCGACACCAACGGAAGGAGTGAGCATGTCTGTACCATCTATCGACTGGGATTTGGCCCTGATCCAGAAATATAACTATTCCGGGCCGCGTTATACCTCATACCCCACCGCGCTGGAGTTTTCTGACGCTTTCGGCGAGGCGGATTTTCAGCAAGCTGTGGCGCGCTATCCCGAGCGCCCGCTGTCGCTCTACGTCCATATTCCGTTCTGCCATAAGCTCTGCTACTTCTGCGGCTGCAATAAAATCGTTACCCGCCAGCAGCACAAAGCCGATCAATACCTCGATGCGCTCGAACAGGAAATTCTGCACCGCGCACCGCTGTTTAAAGGGCGTCACGTCAGCCAGCTTCACTGGGGCGGTGGTACGCCAACTTATCTGAATAAAGCGCAGATCAGCCGCCTGATGGCGCTGCTGCGCGGCAATTTCAGTTTTAACGACGACGCCGAAATTTCGATCGAGGTCGATCCGCGTGAAATCGAGCTGGATGTGCTGGATCATTTACGCGCCGAAGGTTTCAACCGCCTGAGTATGGGCGTACAGGACTTCAACAAAGAAGTACAGCGCCTGGTAAACCGCGAGCAGGACGAAGCGTTTATCTTTGCCTTACTCAACCATGCGCGTGAAATCGGCTTTACCTCAACGAATATAGACCTGATTTACGGCCTGCCGAAGCAGACGCCGGAGAGCTTCGCCTACACGCTTAAACGCGTGGCTGAGCTTAACCCGGACCGTCTGAGCGTCTTTAACTATGCGCACCTGCCGACGCTGTTCGCCGCTCAGCGCAAAATCAAAGATGCGGATCTGCCTTCCGCCCAGCAGAAGCTGGACATTTTGCAGGAGACCATCGCCTCGCTGACCGAAACCGGCTATCAGTTTATCGGAATGGATCACTTTGCCCGCCCTGACGATGAACTGGCGATTGCCCAGCGCGAAGGTGTTCTCCACCGTAACTTCCAGGGCTACACCACCCAGGGCGATACCGATCTGCTCGGAATGGGCGTCTCCGCCATCAGCATGATTGGCGACTGCTACGCCCAGAATCAGAAAGAGCTGAAGCTGTACTATCAGCAGATAGACGAAACCGGCAACGCGCTGTGGCGCGGCATTGCGCTAACGCGCGACGACTGCATCCGTCGGGACGTGATTAAGGCGCTTATCTGCAACTTCCGTCTCGAATTTCGCGAGGTGGAGTCGCAATGGGATCTGCAATTCAGCGATTACTTTGCCGAAGACCTGAAGCTTCTGGCGCCGCTGGCGAAAGACGGGCTGGTGGATGTGTCGGAGAGTGCGGTTGTCGTCACGCCGAAAGGACGTCTGTTGATTCGTAATATCTGCATGTGCTTCGATGCCTATCTGCGTCAGAAGGCGCGTTTACAGCAGTTCTCGCGGGTGATTTGAGCTGTAATGCCGGGTGGCGGCTTTGCCTTACCCGGCCTACTTAAGTGCGAGATGTAGGCCGGGTAAGCGAAGCGCCACCCGGCTTTTCATCGACAGCGCGTTAGCTAAACAGCCCAACCAGTGCCGCACACAGTACCGCCGCAACGGCAGTTTGTGGCGTGTGGCTTTCTGCTGCTCCGCTCGAAAGCAAAGTCACTAATGATTCCAGCATGATGCTCCCCCCTGTTTCCGGGCACGATCATACAAAACTCATCGGAACAGTAAAGCGCAAAATAACGGCACTTTGCGCTCAATAAGTAACCTTTACACAGCGGAGTAAGATCACTCCATTCCCAGCTCTTTCAGCTTGCGCGTCAGGGTGTTTCGACCCCATCCCAACAGGCGAGCCGCTTCCTGTTTGTGGCCCTGGGTATGACGAAGCGCGGTAGTCAACAGCGTGCGCTCCATCTCAGGCTGCGCTTCGGAGAGCAGATTTTGATGACCGGAACGCAACGCGCGATCTGCCCACTGCGCCAGCAGCGTCGCCCAGCTGTCCGGCAGCGCATGTCCGGCGGTGCTTTCGGGCACGGTGGCTTCAAACAGCTCGGCGGGGAGATCCTGAATCAACACTTCCTGTCCGGCGGCCATTACGGTCAGCCAGCGACAGGTGTTTTCCAACTGACGCACGTTGCCCGGCCACGCCAGACGGGTGAGGGCGGCATCCGTTTCCGGATGAAGCTGCTTGGCTTCCACGCCCAGCTCGCGGGCCGCCACTTGCAGGAAATGGCGCGCCAGACGCGGGATATCTTCCCGACGCTCGCGCAGCGGCGGGAGGTGGACGCGGATCACGTTCAGACGATGGAATAAATCCTCACGGAATTTCCCCTCCTGCACGCGCAGCTCCAGGTTCTGGTGCGTCGCGGCAATAATACGCACGTCCACCTTCACCGGCGCATAGCCGCCCACGCGGTAAAACTGGCCATCTGCCAGCACGCGCAGCAGTCGGGTCTGAACATCCAGCGGCATATCGCCGATTTCATCCAGGAATAGCGTTCCGCCGTCAGCCTGTTCAAAGCGTCCCTGACGAATGGTATTTGCCCCGGTAAACGCCCCTTTTTCGTGGCCGAACAGCTCAGATTCAATCAAATCTTTAGGGATCGCCGCCATGTTCAGGGCGATGAAAGGCGCTTTCGTCCGCGGGCTGTGGCGATGCAGGGCGTGTGCGACTAGCTCTTTACCGGTCCCTGATTCACCGTTAATCAAGACGCTGATAGACGAGCGCGACAGACGCCCGATGATGCGAAACACGTCCTGCATGGCTGGCGCTTCACCGATGATGTCCGTCGTAGGCCCGAAATCCGGCGCGTGGCGGGGCTGCTGTTGCTCCTGATAGTGGCTGATGGCGCGTTCGACCAGGGCAACGGCTTCGTCGATATCAAACGGTTTTGGCAGATAATCAAACGCCCCCTGCTGGTAGGCGCTAACGGCGGCATCCAGGTCGGAGTGGGCTGTCATTATGATGACCGGAAGCATGGGGTGGCGCTGTTTGATCTGCTTTAAGAGCGCCAGTCCGTCCATGCCCGGCATGCGAATATCCGAGAGCAGAACGTCCGGCGTTTTGGTGGTGAGTGCGTCGAGCACTTCGCTGCCGCTCTCAAATGTCGTGCAGCTTAATCCCGCTCCTGTGAGCGCGCGTTCAAGCACCCAACGGATGGAGCTATCGTCATCGACTACCCAGACTATCCCTCGTTGCATAAACGTCACCTTTATTTTTTAATCGGCAGGAAAACCGAAAACTCGGTATGTCCCGGCCAACTGGTAAATTCAATTTTGCCGGAGTGTTGGTCAATCAAATTACGGGCTATGGATAACCCCAGCCCGGTGCCGCCTTCGCGACCGCTGACCATCGGGTAGAACAGGGTGTCCTGGAGATGCGGCGGGATCCCCGGCCCGTTATCTTCCACATCAATACGTGCCGCCAGACGATAACGCACGCCGTGCAGCGTCAGCTGGAACGCGGTGCGGGTACGCAGAATAATTTCGCCACCCTCCGGGCCAAGCGCCTGCAACGCGTTACGCACAATGTTCAACAACACCTGTTCAATCTGGTCCGGATCGTGCGCCAGCTCCGGCAGGCTTGGGTCGTAATCACGCACCAGCGTGACGTTATCCGGCAGCTCCATAGAGACGAGTTTCACCACCCGCTCCGCGACCTTGTGAATGCTTTCTGAAACATGCATCCCCGGCTGCTGCGGCCCGAGCAGGCGATCGACCAGATTACGCAGACGGTCCGCCTGCTCGATAATGACGTTGGTATACTCCGCCAGGGCAGGGTCAGGCAGCGCTTTGGTCAAAAGCTGTGCCGCACCGCGTAAGCCGCCCAGCGGGTTTTTAATTTCATGAGCCAGCCCGCGTACCAGGTCGCGCGCCGCAATCTGCTGAGCATGCTGT
Organism: Enterobacter sp. DTU_2021_1002640_1_SI_PRY_ASU_LCPMC_013; assembly: GCF_032389435.1. Classification (NCBI taxonomy): domain Bacteria; kingdom Pseudomonadati; phylum Pseudomonadota; class Gammaproteobacteria; order Enterobacterales; family Enterobacteriaceae; genus Enterobacter; species Enterobacter sp. DTU_2021_1002640_1_SI_PRY_ASU_LCPMC_013. The sequence goes on along the minus strand of NZ_CP135594.1, from coordinate 4,826,838 downwards.
AGCTGCTCCTGGCTGAGACGACGCTGGTTATCCATCGGCGCCATTTCCAGCAGAATCATGCCATCTGGCAGGCGCTGTGCGGTGAGGGACAAAATATGCGAGCGTCCGTCAATCACCAGCGTCACTTCGTTATCGGTGAAGCCCTGACCCGCCTGCAAACTCTCCTGCATCAGACCAATATTCAGCGAGAAATAGCTCAGCAGTTCAGGCAGCGGCGTGCCAAACAGTTTACGGGCGCTTTGAGCGAGCAGCTGCTGCGCCGCCGGGTTGGCGTAATGCACCGCCAGCTCGTCGTCGACCAGCAAGATACTGTTAATCAAAGAATTGAGGATCTGCCCAGCATCGGGCAGCGTGCCAGTTGCCATTCAGCAGTCTCCTGGAGTCGTTGCACTATTTTAGTGCAGTATAGCGTTTTAGAGGTAAAAAGCGCGTGAGATCAGGTTGTTGGTGGAGAAAAAAGCCCATCCGAAGATGGGCTAAAGTTTCCACGGCAACTACTCCCGACGCGTATGCGCCGGGTAAAACAAATCAATTAAACGCTGTAGTACAGTTCGAACTCAACCGGGTGCGGCGTCATGCGAACGCGGTCGTTTTCTTCGGTACGCAGCGCGATGTAAGCGTCGATTGCTTCATCGGTGAACACGCCGCCAGCGGTCAGGAACTCACGGTCTGCGTCCAGCGCTTGCAGGGCTTCTTCCAGCGAGCCGGCGACCTGTGGGATCTCTTTCGCTTCTTCTGGCGGCAGGTCGTACAGGTTTTTGTCCATGGCTTCGCCCGGGTGGATCTTGTTCTTGATACCGTCCAGACCGGCCATCAGCAGTGCTGCGAAGCACAGGTATGGGTTAGCCGCCGGGTCCGGGAAGCGCACTTCGATACGACGCGCTTTCGGAGACGCCACCACCGGGATACGGATAGAAGCAGAACGGTTACGGGCAGAGTACGCCAGCATCACCGGTGCTTCGTAGCCTGGGACCAGACGCTTGTAGGAGTTGGTGGTCGGGTTCGCCAGGGCGTTGATCGCTTTAGCGTGTTTGATAACACCGCCGATGTAGTGCAGCGCCTGCTCAGACAGACCCGCGTATTTGTCGCCAGAGAACAGGTTGGTGCCGTTCTTGGACAGGGACATGTGGCAGTGCATGCCGGAACCGTTGTCGCCGAACATGGGTTTTGGCATGAAGGTCGCGGTTTTACCGAAACGGTGCGCAACGTTGTGCACAACGTATTTGTAGATCTGAATCTCATCCGCTTTTTTGGTCATGGTGTTGAAGCGGGTTGCGATTTCGTTCTGGCCAGCCGTTGCCACTTCGTGGTGGTGCGCTTCAACAACCAGGCCCATCTCTTCCATGATCAGACACATGGTAGAACGGATGTCCTGTGAAGAATCGACCGGAGGAACCGGGAAGTAACCGCCTTTCACGCCCGGACGGTGACCTTTGTTACCACCTTCGTATTTGGTGGAAGAGTTCCATGCGCCTTCGATGTCATCGATAGCGACGTGGGAACCAGAAATGGAAGCACCAAAACGGATGTCATCGAACAGGAAGAACTCTGGCTCTGGCCCGAACAGAACGGTGTCTGCGATACCGGTAGAACGCAGGTACTCTTCAGCGCGTTTTGCGATGGAGCGTGGGTCACGGTCATAGCCTTGCAGCGTGCCAGGTTCCAGGATATCGCAGCGGATGATCAGCGTAGGTTCTTCGTAGAACGGGTCAATGAGCGCAGTGGTTGCATCTGGCATCAGAACCATGTCGGATTCGTTAATGCCTTTCCAGCCGCCAATGGAGGAGCCGTCAAACATTTTGCCTTCTTCAAAGAATTCGGCGTTCACCTGATGAGCAGGGATCGTGACGTGCTGTTCTTTACCTTTGGTATCGGTGAAGCGCAGATCAACAAACTTCACTTCATGTTCGTTCAGCATCGTCAAAACGTGTTCAGCGGACATACTTAACTCTCCAGATTGGTCATTGTCGTCGTGGTAACGAGGTCTTCAAATCGGCTGGGCTGCCATATTTTTACTGTATTTCTGTAAAGCGAAATCTGTGCCAACTTTTAAAACACCCCAAAAAGGCGTTATCATGCGCACCATAGTGCAGAAGGGCTGCACCACATTGGATTTGTTGCACCATTATAGTGCTTCTGTGTGAGCATCGAGCACCATATTGGTGCAATTTACGTTAAAGTGCCCTTTTACCGCTCCGTGAAAGCGATCACAAAGCATCTCTGCAATACTTGTTTGCGGGGGATGTTTGTGATCCTGTTTTGTAGTGCGATTAATCCGTGTACAATAACGCGCTATTTCTAAATGCCTGAGGCAAAGTTGTGATCGAAAAATTGCGTAATATCGCCATCATCGCGCACGTCGACCATGGTAAAACTACCCTGGTTGATAAGCTGCTACAGCAGTCCGGTACGTTTGATGCTCGTGCCGAAACTCAAGAGCGTGTGATGGACTCCAACGATTTGGAGAAAGAGCGTGGGATTACCATCCTCGCCAAAAACACCGCTATCAAATGGAATGACTACCGTATCAACATCGTTGATACCCCAGGGCACGCCGACTTCGGTGGTGAAGTTGAGCGCGTGATGTCCATGGTGGATTCCGTGCTGCTGGTGGTTGACGCATTTGATGGCCCTATGCCGCAAACGCGCTTCGTGACCAAAAAAGCATTTGCCCACGGCCTGAAACCTATCGTTGTGATCAACAAGGTTGACCGTCCTGGCGCGCGTCCTGACTGGGTTGTTGACCAGGTCTTCGACCTGTTCGTTAACCTCGACGCGACCGACGAACAGCTGGACTTCCCTATCGTTTATGCGTCTGCGCTGAACGGTATCGCCGGTCTGGATCACGAAGACATGGCGGAAGACATGACTCCGCTGTACCAGACGATTGTTGACCGCGTTCCTGCGCCAAACGTTGACCTGGAAGGCACCCTGCAAATGCAGATCTCTCAGCTCGACTACAACAACTACGTTGGCGTAATCGGCATTGGTCGTATCAAGCGCGGTAAAGTGAAGCCTAACCAGCAGGTCACTATCATCGATAGCGAAGGCAAAACCCGTAACGGTAAAGTCGGTAAAGTTCTGACTCACCTGGGTCTTGAGCGTATCGAGAGCGACATCGCTGAAGCGGGCGACATCATCGCCATCACCGGTCTGGGTGAACTGAACATCTCCGACACCATCTGCGATCCGCAGAACGTCGAAGCGCTGCCAGCCCTGTCCGTTGATGAACCAACCGTATCCATGTTCTTCAACGTCAACACCTCTCCGTTCTGTGGTAAAGAGGGTAAGTTTGTTACCTCTCGTCAGATCCTTGACCGCCTGAACAAAGAGCTGGTGCACAACGTTGCGCTGCGCGTTGAAGAAACCGAAGACGCTGATGCATTCCGCGTTTCGGGTCGTGGTGAGCTGCACCTGTCTGTTCTGATTGAGAACATGCGTCGTGAAGGTTTCGAGATGGCGGTTTCCCGTCCGAAAGTTATCTTCCGCGAAATCGATGGCCGTAAACAAGAGCCATTCGAAAACGTAACGCTGGACGTTGAAGAGCAGCACCAGGGTTCTGTGATGCAGGCACTGGGTGAGCGTAAAGGCGACCTGAAAAACATGAATCCAGATGGCAAAGGCCGCGTACGTCTCGACTACGTGATCCCAAGCCGTGGCCTGATCGGCTTCCGTTCTGAGTTCATGACCATGACTTCCGGTACTGGTCTGCTGTACTCCACCTTCAGCCACTACGACGACGTTCGTCCGGGCGAAGTGGGCCAGCGTAACAACGGCGTGCTGATCTCCAACGGTCAGGGTAAAGCGGTTGCGTTTGCGCTGTTCGGTTTGCAGGATCGCGGTAAGCTGTTCCTGGGCCACGGTGCTGAAGTTTACGAAGGCCAGATCATCGGTATTCACAGCCGATCTAACGACCTGACGGTAAACTGCCTGACCGGTAAGAAACTGACCAACATGCGTGCGTCCGGTACTGACGAAGCAACGGTTCTGGTTCCACCGATCAAGATGACGCTGGAGCAGGCTCTGGAATTCATCGATGATGACGAACTGGTCGAAGTGACGCCTCAGTCAATTCGTATCCGTAAACGTCACCTGACCGAGAACGATCGTAAACGTGCAATGCGCGGTGCGAAAGAAGAGTAATTCGGTTATGCCGTAGGCCGGGTAAGCGCATGCTCCACCCGGCAACGAAAAAGCCGCTGAGCGATCAGCGGCTTTTTTTATTAGAACGAATACCGCAACCCTAAACGGATCCGGTACTGCTCGCGGTTGTAATCATTCCATCGGTCCAGCCACTGTAGCTCAAGATACGGCAGCCAGTTTCTGTCGATCTTATAGCTGAATTTATTGGTAATTTCCCAGTGATGATCTTTGCCATTTTTGCTGTGGTAATCATTCACCCGCTGGAAAAAGTGCGGCTCAAAGGTGTAGAAAAACGCATCCGTCGCTTTGAAATTCCAGTAGTTGGCAAATTCATGTGTGTCGTTCTTATCCATCTGCCCGTTATAGTCCGGCGTATCGTAATTGTTATGGTTATAGCGATAGCGGAACGTCAGATTAAACCAGTCCGTAAATTTGTAATTGGTATCTAAATAAACCGCGCCACCTGATCCTGCGCTGCTGTCATTAATCAAGCCGCCGGGCTGGAAGGTCAGTTTGTCGGTCGGTTTGAAGAGTGGATACCACCCCTCGATTTCGTTATAGCTGTGCTTCAGTTCGTCCCATTTCCCCACGTTATAAGCGTTGGTGAACATCAGTCCCGCGCCCATATCGAAGTTATAGCCCGCACGCAGGATCACTTCGTGCAGCTCAGAGGCGGTGTTGTAGGCTTCGCGCGTTTCGACATAGGCCCCGGCAAAAACCGGGCAGGACACAGACGACACGATCAGTACGGTGATGATTCTTTTCATAATTTGTCCATGTATCAGGTACAGAAAGGCCTCCCTCCTGATAAACAGAAAGGACATACTGGCCGGATTTATTGTTATAAAGTGACTGCTGACGCTTTATTGTTGGTGGTTATCTCAGGGGTATTTGCTGTCTGTTTTTTCCGTTTTCCAATCTCCTCGATAATAAAGGCGAAGCGCGCTTCGTTGAGTTTATAAAACAGCCCCATGGTCACGGCGGCAACGATCGCCAGGCCGCACGGCCAGAGGAAAATAAGCTGACGCAACCCAAGCAGCGTGCCCGCGCTCTGCACGGCATGCGGAACGTAGCCAATCTGGGTCAGCATGATACCGGGCAGAAAACCGGCCAGCGCCGCGGAGATTTTGCGCGAGAAGGTATAGCCGGTATACACCGACCCTTCGGCGCGAATCCCGGTTTTCCACTCGCCGTAATCAACCGTATCCGGCACCAGCGCCCAGTTCAGGCTGTTCACAAACGCGGTGCCGAAAAAGGCCATGCAGGAAAAGAGCACGAACAGCAGGGAACTGGTTCCCCAGACGAAGTTCAGCACGTCGCCCACCGCCCACAGCGTCAGCCCGCCCAGATAGACCGGCTTCTTGCCAAAGCGCTTCACCGCGCCAGGCACCAGAAACACGCCAATCAGAATGCAGCCCATGCTAAAAAAGCCCATCCACGACAAGAGATGCAGATCGTTCAGCACGTACTGGGTGTAATAGACCTGAATCGCCAGCTTGATGTTAAACGCGGCGAGGGTACAGAGGTTGGCGATGCACAACACCAGCAGCGGCGGATTGCGGAAAATCGCGCAGAACGATTTCAGAATGCCGGGCTTATGGTGATCGGGCGTAAGCTCGACGTAGCGCTCTTTCACCCCGCTGTAGCACCCCCACATGCAGAACAGTCCCCCGGTGACGAACACCAGCGCGGCCACCAGATAGCCGAGTGAGGGCTGGCTGACGAACAGCGCCTGAATCGGCATAAAGCCGACAGTGCAGAGCAACAGTCCTACCGTTGCGCCGCCCTGACGCCACGCCGCAAGCTGCGCGCGCTCGTTCGGGTTTTTGGTGATGGTCGGAACCATTGCACCGTAGGCGCAGTTCATCAGGCTGTAGCAGAGGCCAAACATCATGAAGAGCACGGTGGCGAGGGCCGTTTTCACCGTCAGGCTAAAGTCGTTGGCCATAAACTGCGCCGTGGCCACCAGCGCCACCGGAACGGAGGCGTAGAGAATGAATGGCCGGAATTTGCCCCGCGCGCCGATATTACGCCGGGAGTCCAGCAGCACCCCGGTCAGCATGTCGGTAAACGCGGTAAAGAACTTGGCGACCAGAAAAATGATGCCGCCGTAGAACGCGGGCATGCCCAGCTCGTCCGTGTAAAACTTCAGCAGATACAGCGTGCCAATACACAGCATCAGGTTCGAGCCAAAATCACCCATCCCGTAGGCGCACTTCTCTCGCAGGCTCAATTTCAGGGTTAACGGATCAGTATTATGTGTCATGGTCGATCCTCAAAGCGCCCCGCAGGGCGCTCAATCACGTCATTTATGCCGTACGTTTGCGCAGCTCAATTTCTTCCACGATGCGCACATACATCTTCTCGTTAAGGTTGTAGAAGCAGCCCATCGCCACGATGGTGATGACTGCCAGCAGACTCGGATAGATAAATATCAGCTGCCGTAGCCCTTCAACCGTGCCGGCGGATTGCACCACGTTGGGCACATAGCCGATCTGCGTGAGCATGATCCCCGGGAAGAAGCCCGCCAGCGCCTGCGATACCTTACGGAAGAAGGTAAAGCCGGTGTAGACCGTCCCCTCGGAGCGTACGCCGGTGCGCCACTCGCCGTATTCCACGGTATCGGACACCAGCGCCCAGTTCAGGCTGTTCACGAACGCGGAGCCGAAGAACGCCAGGCAGGAGAACGCCACGAAGCTCACCGAGCCGCCGCCGAAGAAGTAGTTAAGCAGATCGCCCGCCACCCAAATCATCAGCCCGCTGATGTAGACCTTTTTCTTACCGAAGCGCCGCACCGCGCCGGGCATCATAAAGACGCCGATAAAAATACAGCCCATGCTGAAGAAGCCCATGTACGACAGCAGGATCGGGTCGTTCAGTACGTACTGCGTGTAGTAGACCTGAATGGCGAGCTTAACGTTAAAGGCGCCCAGCGTGCACAGGTTAGCGATGCACAGGATAAACAGCGGACGGTTCCCGGCGATGGCGCGAAACGACTGCAACAGCCCCGGTTTCTGCGCCGGGTTAGCAGGCTGCGTCTCGACGTAACGCTCGGTTACGCCCTTATAGCACCACCACATAAAGAACAACCCGAACAGCGAGAAGAGGGTGGCGGCAAAGATGTAGCCAAGCTGGTCGTTGCCTTCAATCAGGTTCATCACCGGGACAAAGCCCACCGTACAGAGCAGCAGACCCAGCGTGGCGCCGCCCTGGCGCCAGGCGGCCAGCGAAGCACGCTCGTCCGGGTTTTTGGTAATGGCGGGCACCATCGCGCCGTAGGAGCAGTTCATCATGCTGAAGAACAGGCCGTACAGCATGAACAGCACCGTCGCCATCACCGTTTTACCGGTAATTTCAAACGGTGTGCCGACGAAGTTAGCTATCGCCAGCAACGTTACCGGGAAGGCTGCATACAGCACGAACGGGCGGAATTTCCCTTTCGGGCCGATCTTGCGCCGGGAATCGAGCATGATCCCGGTGCCCATGTCGGTGAAGGCGGTAAAAAACTTCGCAATCAGGAAGATAATCCCGCCGTAGGTGCCAGGCAGCCCCAGCACGTCGGTGTAGAACTTCAGCAGATACAGCGTGCCGATATCAAGCAGGATGTTAGAGCCGAGATCGCCCATCCCGTAGGCGAGTTTTTCTTTAAACGGCAGGCGCAGGGTTGCCGGATCAGAAGTATGTTGACTCATTATTGTTCTCCGTCTGCCCGCAGGTTTCCCCGCGGGCGAGCCTTATCAGATATGACGTAAGGTGCTAAACAGATCTGCCCATTCGCTGTGCTGGCGATAGAAGACCGGCGGTTTGCCGAGCGGGGCATCAACGGTGATGTCACCGCCCTGGCAGGTTTCCCCGGTCCACGCATTGACCCAGGTGTCCTGCGGCAGATAGAGCGACCAGTCGCGGCGTCCCTCTTCATGAACCGGCGCCACCAGCAGATCGCGGCCAAACAGGTACTGGTATTTCAGCGTGTAGGCGCGCGCGTCGTCCTCGTAGTGCAGGAACAGCGGGCGCATCACCGGTAGGCCGCTCTTCGCGTTCTGCGCTACCGCAGCTTTGATGTACGGCTTCAGAGTGGTGAAGACGGTGGTCATGCGCGCGAAGTGGGCGATAGTTTCCGCGTCGCCATCGAACTGCCAGTTATCGCCAGGGCGGTTGCCCTCGTGGGTACGCATCATCGGCGTAAAGGCGCTGAAGTCGCACCAGCGCAGCAGCAGCTCTTTGCTGCGCTTCATCTCGAAGAGGGTCGTATAGCCGCCAATGTCGCTGTGGTGCAGCCCGTGCCCGGTCATCGCCAGCGACAGCGCCGCCGGTACGACGGACGCCAGACCATCGTCCAGGCTCCAGTCGACGTTCTGATCCCCCGCCCACATCATCACCGAGTGCTTCTGGCTGCCGGTGTAGCCCGCGCGCATGAAGAACAGGATCTCCCCGAGCTTGCCGGTCTCCTCCAGCGCTTCGTAGTTACATTTCGCCCACAGGGCAGGCCAGGCGTTATGCATGATCTCCGCGCTCACGCCGTTGTGCAGGAAGGTATCGGTCGGCAGATATTCCCCGAAATCGGCCATCCAGCCGCCGCAGCCCAGTTCGATCAGGTTCTTTTTGATCACCTCTTTGTACCAGCTGTAGGCTTCCGGGTTAGTCAGGTCGATAACGCCCGCGTAGAACTCGCCGAACTCAACGTGGTAATCCTTGCCGTCGGCATCTTTGGTCAGATAGCCGCGCTTCGACGCCTCTTCGCAGAGATCTTTATCGCTGGCGACGTACGGGTTGATATAGGAGAGGAACTGCACGCCTTCCTCTTTCCACTGCGCAATCCGCTCATCAAGCTGCGGATAGAGCGCGCTGTTCCACTTCCAGTTCCACATTACGCGTTTGCCAAAGGAGGTCATCCGGATGCCGGACCAGTCCTGCGCCCAGATGCCGTTTACCTTCACGCCGCCCTCGCGCATGGCGTCGAGCTTCTGCTGACACACCTCGGTGCCGCCCTGAATACCCAGCGTCACGCCGTCGTAAACCCAGTCCGGCAGTTCAGGCTGACGCCCCAGCAGGCCGGTCAGTTTTTCCAGCAGATCGACGTAGGTTTCTGCGCATTCGAAGCGCAGCGTGGCGTTATCTTCCCAGAATGCCAGCTCGTGGAAGTCCGGCGCGCTGAAGTCGAAGTTCATATAACAGCTGTTATCCACGTGGCAGTAGTACTTCTGGGTGCTCACGAAGGTAGGCTGTGGGAAGAAGGTCCAGTAGTAATCGCCGCCCGCGTTCTCTTTGCAGTCGGCCTGCCAGGTGACGTAGGTCTGCTTATTGCGGCCCACGCCCTGCTCGCTGGTCCACAGCGGGAACGGCTTGCCGCGCAGATCGAAATACGAGAACTGCTCGCCGCAGCCGTAGATATGATCGTCAGGCTGAGCCGCCAGCCGCAGCCAGATGCGGTTATGGCTGGCGGCGTCATTTTTCAGCTTCAGCTCCAGACGGCCCTCACCATCCACGCCCACCAGCAGCGTCGCGCTCACCGCGTCGCCGCGGGTAAAGCGGATCGCCCAGCCCGCGCTTTGCTGCGTGACGGTCGCGTCCGTCAGGGCAATCTTTTCGTTGAGCTTGTCTTTGATGCTGAAGTTGCCGCGAAACATCTCGATATCCGCCTCGCCTGCGCCGATCCACAGGCAAGGGGCATCCGCGGTGTGGGATAAAATCAGACGGTCCTGCCAGCGCAGGGTAAAACCACTTTCGTTATTTTTCAGGTCAATATTGTGTAGGGTACGCATAAAAACTCCGTCTTTATTATTTGGCCAGGCTATCCAGTAATCCGGCGGCGACGGCAGGGGCTAAGCCCGGCGCCAGCGGCAGGCGGGGGATCACCAGGCAGTGCAGCAGGTGGTAAATATCCTGCTTGCCGTCCCAGACTTTGGTGGTCACTTCGTTATTGGTGTCCAGCTCCTGCCACCATGAACCGTTTTCGTAATCCATCAGGTACTTGATGCAGTAATCCCACCATTTCTGATACCAGGCTTCGTACTGCGCCTCGCCGGTCACGGTATAGAGCGCGTAAGCCGTGCCCATCGCCTCGACGATTGGCCAGCGCACGCGTTCGCGCACGATAGGCTTGCCGTCCCAGCCCACGGAGTAGACAAAGCCGTCCGCCCCGTCGGGTGCCCAGGCGTCGCGAATAGTGGCGTGAAACAGGCCTTTCGCATCATCCAGCAACCACTCCGGCGGGGTTTCAAAGCGTGCCTCGAGCGCGGCGCGCAGGTGCAGCATCAGGCGGCCCCACTCAATCCAGTGCCCCGGCGTGCCGCCGTAGGCGCGGAAGCGGTGGGCGGGGTTATCGATGTTGTAATCGCGGATCGGGTTCCAGCTGGTGTCGAAATGCTCGTTAACGCGATACTCCCCTTTGCGCGCCACGTCGTGAATAATCACCGAGGCGATACGCAGGGCGCGGTCGAGCCATTTCCGGTCGTGGGTCACGTCATAGACGATGAGGAAGGCTTCCACGGCGTGCATATTGGCGTTACCGCCGCGATAGTCTTCCGTTTTGCTGAAGGCTTCGTCCCAGGACTCCAGGCACATCTGCTCCTGTTCGCTCCAGAAGTAGCGCTCAATCACCTCGATGGCATTGTCCAGCAGCTTGCGTGCCTGCGGGTGGCCGGTGGTGACGGCGCTCGCCGCGCCCAGCAGGACGAAGAAATGCTGATAGCCCTGCTTGGACGCATCAATCACGCCTTCATCGTTTACGCAGGCGTACCAGCCGCCGTGCTGTTTATCGCGCAGCGGACCGTTCAGGGCATTAATGCCGTGCTCAACCAGCGCGTACGCGCCGGGGCGCCCCATGTTCGCCGCCACCGCGTAAACGTGCAGCATGCGGGCGGTGATCCACAGATGGGTGCCCATATCGCTGCGCACCTGCCCGTTATTGCCCAGCCAGCCAAAGCCGGTCGGTACGGCGGCGCTTTTACCGAAATCGAGAATGCGGTCGGTCTCTTGTTCGAGCCAGCGGTTATGGCTCAGGGTGTTAAACCATTTCATGTTCGGGTCCTTTTTCAACGGCGAGCCATCATTTCGTCGACGATCTCACCCAGACGCTGAAGTTTTGGTACGGAAATATCACGCAGCATCAGCTCGGTGTCCGGCAGGCCAATCACCGATGACCAGACGGCGCGCCCGGCTAAAAAGCCCGATGCCCCCGCCTGCATGGCGACGCTTACGGCACGCGGGAATAACTTATCGTCCACGCCGGAGGAGAGGATCACCCACGGCATGGCGATGTTCTCGTTCAGCTTCTGCGAGGCCGTCAGTAGCTCGTGCTGTGTGCCCTTACCAAACAGCGGCATTTCCACTTTGTAGAGGTCGGCGCCGCTGTCGCCCAGCTCTTTGGCCGCATCGATGATCGCCTGCTCGCGGTCAAACGCGGCGCCGCGGCGCGGGGGACGCACCACCGGCTCGATAATGCTCAGCAGCCCGTTGTCGTGGCACAGCGTATTGAACGCTTTCACCATTTCCAGGCGCTGCTGCGGATCTTCATCGCTGCGCCACAGCACCAGCAGCTTCAGCGCCTTACCGCCATCGCGTTTGACCGCCTGCGCGTCAACGTTCTTGTCGATCACCACGCTGTCGACCGGAATGCCGTTCCCCGGGATAAACTCGTCGGCGGCGACAATCATTGCGCAGCTTTTGGCCACGGCCTGCTGCTCGACAATCTGGCGGTAGCAGAACTGCTGGTCGACGAGGATCGCAGAGGCGTACGGCGACAGAATTTTCGCCGCATTGACCTTGAAATCCGTCAGGTGCTGGTCGGTTACCGGCACCGGCGCGCCTGCGGCAGCAAACATCAGGCGCATCGCTTCGCGCTGATCCACGGCCAGCATCGCAAAACCGCCGGAAGGTCGGGTGATATCTTTCAGGGTGTACATCGTCATTCCTCAGTCCTTTCGTATCAGTGTGTTTTTTTCAGCCCGGCAGATGCGCGAACCTGTTCAAGAATGGCTGTCCAGTCTTCGCGCCCGCGCCCGGCGGCGCGTGCCTGGTTGTATACTTCGCGGGAAGCCGCGCCCAGCGGCATTGGAACGTGGAGCTGGTTGGCCACGTCGAGGGCGATCCCCAGATCCTTATGCGCAAGGTCGATCATGAAGGCGGGTGAAAGATCCCCTTTCAGCACCTTGTTCGGCCATGACGTGGTGAAGTGACCTTTGCCCGCCGGCGTGCCGCTCATCACCTTGAGCGCCACGTCAAAGGAGAGGCCAAGCGCTTCGCACAGCACGGCGGCCTCGGCGGAAAGGGCGTTCAGGGCGATGCTCATGTAGTTATTGATGAGCTTCACGCGGATGCCCATTCCCGGCCCGCCGGCGTTAATCAGTTCATTGCCCATCGCCATTAAAACGGGGGTGGCGCGCTCAACCTGCTGCGCCGTACCGCCCGCCAGCAGGAGCAGCGTACCGGCGATGGCATGATCAGAGGTGCGTCCGACGGGCACGTCCATCAGGCTGAAGCCTTGCTCAGCCATGTCGCGGATCAGTGCGTCGGTTTGCAGCGGGTGAATGGTGGACATATCAATGACCAGCGCGTCGCGGGATAACCCTTCGCACACGCCGTGCTCGCCGAACAGCACGCTGCGCACCAGGTCGCCGTTTGGCAGCATAGTGATCACGAATTCGGCATCCGTTGCTGCCTGTGCGGGCGTAGCCGCCGCCCGGGCGCCGCTCTCTACCAGCGCCTGAACCGCCTGCGGGTTCACATCAAAAACGTTAAGCTGGTGGCCCTGTTTCAACAGATTCTTCGCCATGGGCGCGCCCATCTGTCCTAAGCCGATAAATGCGATTGCTGACATGCCTCTCTCCTGTCACATCGTGTCAATTTTTGCGCGTTTGTGGTGTCTGTTTTTGATCGTATTTGTAATTTATAGTCAAAAAATTGACACGGGTCACTTTTTAAACATTTGGTGAAATTAAAATGAAGGCATCAGAAATCGCAGAAGGAATCACCATGACTCGCATCGTTTGTGTCGGCATTACCGTGCTGGATCGCATCTGGTATCTCGATGATTTACCGAAAGAAGGTGGGAAATATGTCGCAAAAGACTATACGGAAGTGGGCGGCGGCCCGGCGGCAACGGCGGCAGTGGCAGCCGCGAAACTGGGCGCGGAAGTGGATTTTATTGGTCGGGTGGGGGACGACGATACCGGCAGACGACTGCTTGCGGAGCTGGAATCCCTGGGGGTGAACACCCGCTATACGCGCATAGTTAAGGGAGCCCGATCGTCGCAATCGGCGGTGCTGGTGGACGCAGGTGGGGAAAGAGTGATTGCCAACTACCCCAGCCCCGATCTCCCTGCGGCGGCAGACTGGCTGCATGAAATCGACTTCTCTCAGTGGGACATTGTCTTAGCCGACGTGCGCTGGCATGACGGGGCAAAACAGGCATTTACCCTGGCCCGCCAGCAGGGCGTATCGACGCTGCTGGATGCGGATGTCACCCCGCAGGACATCGCGGATCTGATTGCCTTAAGCGACCACGCGGCCTTCTCCGCGCCAGGACTGCGGCGGTTAACGCAGCGGGATGAAACCGAAGATGCGCTGAAGAAAGCACAAACGCTCACAAATGGACATGTGTATGTCACTCAGGGGCGAGACGGCTGTTTCTGGCTGGAAAACGACACGCTATGTCATCAGCCTGGTTTTGAAGTGAACGTCATTGATACCACCGGGGCGGGCGACGTGTTCCACGGTGCGCTGGCGGTCAGCCTGGGGCAGAAATTACCCGCCGCAGACGCCGTGCGTTTTGCCAGCGCCGTCGCAGCACTGAAATGTACAAAGCCCGGCGGGCGCGCGGGTATACCCGACTGTGATCAAACCCGCTCTTTTTTGTCACTTTTTGTATAAAATGCGGGGCGTGATGGTTTTCAGAGGACAGCCCATGAGCCTTACCGAACTGACCGGCAACCCGCGTCACGATCAGCTGCTGACGCTGATTGCCGATCGCGGCTATATGAACATTGATGAACTGGCGCAGCTGCTGGATGTCTCCACGCAAACCGTGCGCCGGGATATCCGTAAGCTCAGCGAGCAGGGGCTGATCACCCGTCATCACGGCGGCGCGGGCAGGGCATCCAGCGTGGTCAACACGGCGTTCGAACAGCGTGAAGTCTCGCTTACCGAAGAGAAACGGGCGATTGCCGAAGCGATTGCGGACTATATTCCCGACGGTTCGACCATTTTTATCACCATCGGGACGACCGTGGAGCACGTTGCCCGGGCACTGCTTAACCATAATCATCTGCGCATCATCACTAACAGCCTGAGGGTGGCACACATTCTTTATAAGAATCCGCGCTTTGAGGTGATGGTGCCCGGCGGTACGCTGCGCCCGCATAACGGCGGCATTATCGGTCCTGCGGCAACAGCGTTCGTGTCAGGATTTCGCGCAGATTACCTGGTCACCAGCGTCGGGGCGATAGAGCACGACGGCGCGATGATGGAATTTGACGTTAACGAAGCCAGCGTGGTGAAAACCATGATCGCTCACTCCCGTCACATTTTACTGGCGGCCGATCATACGAAATACCACGCCTCCGCAGCGGTTGAAATTGGCAACGTGGCGCAGGCGACGGCGCTGTTCACTGATGAGCTGCCCGGCCCGGCGCTGCAAAATCACCTCAAATCCAGCAAGGTTGAGGTTGTCGAAGTCAGTTCCGGAGAAGAGCAGCAGGCTGGCTGAAAATCCTATGGCCCGATATTGCGATTCGGGCCTCTCCTTTCTCTAAGCTGAATCTGGCGCATAGCTAAAGTTTCTCTTTCCCGCTACAGTTACTTTTCCACGGCGAAAGGAGATAAACATGCTTTATATCTTTGACTTAGGAAATGTAATCGTTGATATCGATTTTAACCGGGTGCTGGGCGCATGGAGCGATTTTAGCCGTGTTCCGCTGGCGACGTTAAAGCAGAATTTCGCGATGGGTGAGACTTTCCATCTGCACGAGCGCGGTGAGATCAGCGATGAAGCGTTCGCAGAGCGTTTCTGTCAGGAAATGGGTCTCTCGTTAAGCTACGAGCAGTTTTCCCACGGCTGGCAGGCCATATTTGTCGCGATCCGCCCCGAAGTGATCGACATCATGCACAAGCTGCGCGAGCAGGGGCATCGTGTCGTCGTCCTGTCGAATACCAACCGCCTGCATACCACCTTCTGGCCGGATGAATACCCGGAAATCCACGCGGCGGCAGATAAGGTGTATCTCTCCCAGGAGATGGGGATGCGTAAACCTGAGGCGCGCATCTATCAGGCGGTATTGCAGGAAGAAGGATTCACGGCGGCGGATGCGGTCTTTTTTGACGACAACGCCGATAATATAGAAGGGGCTAATCAGTTAGGTATCACCTCCATTCTGGTGACCGGAAAAGAGACGATACCGAACTACTTTGCGAAGCAGTTATGCTAAAAACCGTTCATCAAAAAGCCAATCACCACACGCGCCCGCTGAGGGCGTGGCTGAAACTCCTCTGGCATCGCATTGACGAGGACAACATGACCACGCTGGCGGGCAATCTCGCTTACGTGTCCTTGCTCTCGCTGGTGCCGCTGGTGGCGGTGATTTTTGCGCTTTTTTCGGCGTTTCCGATGTTTGCCGATGTGAGCATGCAGCTTCGCCATTTTGTTTTCGCGAACTTTATTCCTGCCACCGGCGATGTGATCCAGAACTACATTGAACAGTTTGTCGCTAACTCCAGCAAGATGACGGCGGTGGGGGCATGTGGGCTTATTGTTACCGCGCTGCTGCTGATGTACTCCATCGACAGTGCGCTCAACACCATCTGGCGGAGCAAAAAAGTCCGCCCGAAGGTTTACTCCTTTGCCGTCTACTGGATGATTTTAACCCTTGGCCCATTGCTGGCGGGGGCAAGCCTGGCGATCAGTTCCTACCTTCTTTCGCTGCGCTGGGCGACCGACTTAAACAGCGTGATCGATAACGTGCTGCGTATATTCCCGCTGATTTTATCGTGGCTTTCGTTCTGGCTGCTCTACAGCGTGGTACCAACCACGCGCGTACCCAACCGGGATGCCGTGGTGGGTGCGCTGGTCGCGGCGTTGCTCTTTGAGCTGGGCAAGAAAGGATTCGCGCTTTATATCACCATGTTCCCCTCTTATCAGCTGATTTACGGCGTGCTGGCGGTGATCCCCATTTTGTTTGTCTGGGTCTACTGGACGTGGTGTATCGTCTTGCTTGGCGCCGAAATAACTGTCACTCTCGGGGTCTACCGCGAACTCAAAAAAGCAGCAGAAGCTGAAAAACTACAAGAAGCAGACCAACCATGATTGCATTGATTCAGCGCGTAACCCGTGCCAGCGTCACCGTGGCGGATGAGGTGACGGGTGAAATTGGCCCAGGACTTTTGGTGCTCCTGGGTGTCGAAAAGGATGACGACGAACAAAAAGCCAACCGCTTGTGTGAGCGCGTACTGGGCTACCGCATTTTCAGCGATGCGGAAGGCAAGATGAACCTGAACGTTCAGCAGGCGGGCGGCAGCGTGCTGGTGGTCTCCCAGTTTACGCTGGCCGCGGATACCGAACGCGGCATGCGCCCGAGTTTTTCGAAGGGCGCGGCACCGGATCGCGCAGAAGCCCTTTACGAGTACTTTGTTGAGCGCTGTCGCCAACAGGACATGCATACACAAACCGGACGATTCGCTGCGGATATGCAGGTTTCGCTGGTGAACGATGGCCCCGTCACATTCTGGCTCCAGGTATGAGCCAACTGGCGGCATGGCCGCGGGTAACAAGAGAGAGTACAGCTATGTATCACCTTCGAGTACCGCAAACGGAAGAAGAATTAGACGCTTATTACCATTTCCGCTGGGAAATGCTGCGCAAGCCACTGCATCAACCTAAAGGCTCTGAACGCGACGCCTGGGACGCGATGGCGCACCACCAGATGGTGGTTGATGAAGAGGGCAACCTCGTTGCCGTGGGACGTCTGTATATCAATGCCGACAACGAAGCTTCAATCCGCTTTATGGCCGTTCATCCCTCCGTGCAGGACAAAGGCCTTGGAACGCTGATGGCTATGACGCTGGAATCCGTTGCCCGTCAGGAAGGGGTCAAGCGTGTCACCTGTAGCGCCCGCGAAGATGCCGTTGAGTTCTTTGCCAAGCTTGGTTTCGTGAATCAGGGGGAAATCACCGCCCCGCAAACTACGCCGATTCGTCACTTTTTGATGATCAAACCCATCGCCACGCTGGACGATATCCTCCATCGCGCCGACTGGTGCGGGCAGCTCCAGCAGGCGTGGTATCAGCACATTCCGCTCAGTGAAAAAATGGGTGTGCGTATTCAGCAGTACACCGGGCAAAAATTTATTACCACCATGCCGGAAACCGGCAACCAGAACCCGCACCATACCCTGTTTGCCGGCAGCCTGTTTTCACTCGCCACGCTCACCGGCTGGGGACTGATCTGGCTGATGCTGCGCGAACGTCATCTCGGCGGCACCATTATTCTGGCCGATGCCCATATCCGCTACAGCGCGCCGATCAGCGGCAAGCCGAGCGCGGTTGCTGACCTGGGCGCACTGGGCGGCGATCTCGACCGTCTGGCGCGTGGACGTAAAGCGCGCGTACAGATGCAGGTGGAGCTGTTCGGCGATGAAACGCCGGGCGCGGTGTTTGAAGGCACCTATATCGTTCTGCCTGCGAAGCCGTATGGCGCGTATGAAGAGGGCGGGAACGAGGAGGAGTAGTCTCCTTCTCACTCTCGCCCGGCATGGTTAATGCGCCAGGCAATATCTCGCATAACGTCTCGCGCTGACTGGCTAATTCCACCCAACTGGAAGAAGCCGTGAATTACACCCCGCCATCGTTGAGCGGTACACTTCACGCCTTGCTCCGTGAGGCGCTGATAAAGCGCCTCGCCTTCGTCGCGTAACGGATCATACTCAGCGGTAACAATGTGGACCTTTGGCAGACCGCTAAAGTCGTTGCGCCACAGTGGGCTGACTTCAGGATGTTGACGGTCGGCTCCAGCCAGATACATTTCATAGCCGCTCAAAAGGGTATCGCAAGTAATCACGTAATCCATGCCATTGAGGGTATAGCTTTCAAAACTGGCCGTAGCGTCGAGCATGGGGTAGATAAGAATGAGCTGCGCGGGATCCCAGAGACCTTTGGCCTTAAGCCGCAATGACGTTACCAGCGCAAGATGACCTCCCGCACTGTCTCCACAAAGTGTAATCCGGTTTTTATCCACACCTAATTGTTCTGCATTTTGCCAGACAAGATCTGCCGCTCTCTCTGCATCGTCATGCGCAGCGGGGAAAGTATGCTCGGGTGCGAGTCTGTACTGAACCGCAATGACCCGGCAGTTACCGTAAAACGCCAGTTGGCGAAGCTGATTATCATGGGTTTCAAACCCACCGCTGACAAAACAACCGCCATGATAGTAGAGGGCACAAGATAACGTTTCAGGGGCATTGAAAGGCGAAAATACCCGAAAGGTCATATCCTCAAGAACAAGCGTTTCAACCTGGACACGCGTTTCTGTTTCCCCGGCTAGCGCTGTGCTGGCGACATATCCGCTTCTCCGGTCATCAATACTCTGCTTTCGCGAGGAAGGTCGTCCTGCGGCAATAAACTCCTGTACCAGCTTATCAATACCCTTTTCCAGTGCCATGATTACGTCCTTTTGCTGTGTTTTTATACAGTTTATAGCCTGGTTTACAGCAGATGAAAACAGAGAAATGTTGAGAGGTGCATATTGTGGAAAGCGGCTCGCAAAATCGATCATTCCCTAAAAAACGTCCTTTCACCCTAAATTGATAAAGAGTATTTTGCCTGAAAATTAACCAAAGATGATATACTAAGGTGATATATGAGCGTTTGGCGGAACTTGATATGGGCAGAATACTTATCGATTTGTCTGATGACGTGATTCAACGTTTGGATAATCTCAAGCAATTGCGAAATCAACCACGTGCTGAACTGCTTCGGGAAGCGATAGAGCTGTATCTTGACCAGCAGAGTTCTTCTGTTATCCGAAATGCGCTTGGTCTGTGGGGAGACAGAAAAGAGGACGGGCTTGAGTATGAACGCAAGCTGCGTGAGGAGTGGTAATCATGGAGCACATGGCAGTGTTTGATACCAATATTCTCATTGATCTCTTCAACAACCGTGTTGAAGCTGCGGATGCGATTGAGCATACCGCGTCGCATCGTGCCATCAGCTTAATTACCTGGATGGAAGTAATGGTGGGCGCTCGCAGGCATGGTCATGAAGCGAAAACGGCAGCCGTTATGGGCGCTTTTGAAATTATTGATGTGTCTCGGGATATTGCGGAAAGAAGCGTTTCACTACGTGAGAAGCATGGAATGAAACTGCCTGATGCTATCATTCTGGCCACAGCGCAGAGCAGAAAATGTCCGTTGATTTCTCGCAACACGAAAGATTTTGCGGGTATTGACGAGGTCCTTACGCCTTACCAGGTGTAGGCCGGGCAAGCTCGCGCCGCCCGGCACTCTCACAGGAGATTACTCCCCTTCACCCGGGAACAGGAACGGGTTGATCGAGCTGCGGGCAAAGCCCTCCTGCTCCATCTTCGCGTCCAGAATCAGCGAGGCGAGATCGTCGGCCACGGCTTCGACTTTCGGGTCTTTTTCCTGATACAGAATCTTCAGGTAGGTCCCGCAGTCGCCGCAGCTCTCCGCTTTCACCGCCGCGTCTTCATTTTCCAGCGACCAGTAGTTCAGATCGCGGGTCTGTTCGCAGTTGCTGCACTTGATGCGCACCACGTGCCACTCGGTTTCACACAGGTTGCAGTGCAGGTAGCGCAGCCCCTGAGTGGTGCCGATTTGCACCATGCTGGAGACCGGCATTGAACCACACACCGGGCAGAACTGGCGCGCTTCGCCGTATTCGGCGCGGGCTTTACCTGGAATCAGGCTCGCCATTTGCGCCCAGTAGAGCGACAGCGCAGCCCAGATGAACGGCGCTTTATCGCTGCTCACCAGTGAGAAGTCGGAAGCAAACAGCGCGCTCGCCATCTCTTCCAGCTCCTGATCGGAGGCTTTTTCCAGGTTCTCAATAACTGCCAGTGCCGTGCCGCTCATCTCGGGCTTCAGCTCGGCGATCAGGGAATGCAGCAGCTTATGCCAGTGCTTGTCGCGCGGCAGGACGTGAATATCCAGCGGCGGTTTGCCCTGCTCATTGGCTTCCTTGATGCGTGCGGTCAGGTCCATTTGCAGCGGATGGTCGTACAGCACCACTTCCTGCGCATGGGCGACCAGCGCGGCAAAACGCAGAAAATCGCCCAGCGGGTTGTTCTCTGCCAGCTCGCGCAGACGCTCTGCGCGGCGGTTGTAGAGGTTCTTGAGTCTGGGGAATAACAACGGCGGAATATACTCCGCCGTACGTTTCTCGCTCGACCCCAGCTCATCTTGCGGGATTATGCGAATACTCATTCAGATGACTTTTCCTGTTTCTGGCGGACTTCTCGGTACCAGCGCGGGTGATGTTTCTTCGCCCACGTTTTGGTGACCCAGCCTTCCACCATCGCGGTAATGGTGCCTTTCACCCAGAGGGCGGCGTAAATATGCACCATGATAACCACAATTAACGCCACTGCGGCAAATGAATGCAGCATTAGCGCAAATCGGATCACCGGGATTGAGAAAGCAGGCGCAAAGTACGGACGCCAGATGATCACGCCGCTCACCAGCAACAGGACCAGGAAGATAATCGCCGCCCAGAATACGCATTTCTGGCCGAAGTTATAACGCCCGGTATCACCCACTTCCTCGTTGACGACGATCTTACGAATATTCTTCGCCCAAAAGATATCATCCCGATTGATTAGGTTATGGTGCCAGTAACGGAAAAACATGATGATGAACGACGCGAACATGATGACGCCCACAAACGGGTGCAGTATACGCGCCAGCTGTGGTGTCCCCATGATCTGCATCAGCCAGTTGAAGGACGGGAAGAAGAACCCCAGCCCGCTTATCGCCGCCAGCATGAAGCAGAAGGCGGTGACCCAGTGGTTGATGCGTTCCGGCGCGGTGTAGCGCACGATGGTGTCACGTTTTCTCATTTGCGCACCTCGTCTTTCTCTTCATGCAGGTTGTCGTCTTCCTCTTCCGCACGGTTCGGACCAACGCCGACGTAGTGGAAGATGCTCGCTGCGAAGGTGGCCGCAAAACCGACCGCGGCCAGCGGTTTCCAGATGCCTTTCCAGAACTTCACGGTGGCGCTGATTTCCGGGTTCTCCGGCAGGCCGTGATACAGATTCGGCTTGTCGGCGTGGTGCAGCACGTACATCACGTGCGTACCGCCAACGCCTGACGGATCGTACAGGCCCGCGTTATCGTAACCACGGGTTTTCAGCTCGCCCACGCGCTCTGCCGCCAGCGTTTTCATATCTTCTTTGGAGCCAAAGTGGATAGCGCCGGTTGGACAGGTCTTCACGCACGCTGGCTCCTGGCCGACATTTACGCGGTCAACGCACAGCGTACATTTGTAGACGCGGTTGTCTTCCGGGTTCAGTCGCGGCACGTCAAACGGACAGCCCGCGATGCAGTAGCCGCAGCCAATACACTGCTCGGACTGGAAGTCGACGATGCCGTTGGCATACTGAATGATAGCCCCTTCTGACGGACACGCCTTCAGGCAGCCCGGATCCGCACAGTGCATACAGCCATCTTTGCGGATAAGCCATTCCAGTTTGTCGTTCTGCTCCACTTCCGAGAAACGCATTACCGTCCAGGACTTGGCGGTCAGGTCCGCCGGGTTGTCGTACACCCCGACGTTGTGACCCACTTCGTCACGGATGTCGTTCCACTCTGAACAGGCCACCTGACAGGCTTTACAGCCGATACAGGTGGTCACGTCGATAAGCTTCGCCACTTCCTGCTGGTGGTCCCGCGCCTGAGGCGCGGGCGTGAAACTGTTTGTCGCGGAACGACGGATAATGTCTTGAGATTGATAAGCCATAAGTCGTCTCCGTTACACCTTTTCCACGTTCACGAGGAAGGCCTTAAACTCTGGCGTCTGCGTGTTCGCATCACCGACGAACGGCGTCAGGGTGTTCGCAATGAACCCTTTCTTCGCCACGCCCTCATAGCCCCAGTGAATTGGGATGCCGATGGTATCCACCTGCTGACCGTGAACGTTCAGCGTGCGAATACGCTTGGTCACCACCGCCTTGGCTTTGATGTAGCCGCGGTTAGAGGAGACCTTCACGGTATCGCCATGGGCAATGCCGAGTTTGTTCGCCAGCTTCTCGCCGATCTCCACAAACTGTTCCGGCTGCGCGATGGCATTCAGCAGCGCGTGCTTGGTCCAGTAGTGGAAGTGCTCGGTCAGACGGTAAGTGGTGCCGACATACGGGAACTTGTCCTTTTTACCCAGCGCTTCAAAATCGCCCTTGAAGATACGGGCTGCCGGGTTAGAGACCACGTTCGGGTGCAGCGGGTTAGTACCCAGCGGCGTCTCAAATGGCTCGTAGTGTTCCGGGAACGGACCTTCCGCCATCTTATCGATAGCAAACAGACGGCCCATCCCTTCAGGCTGCATGATAAACGGCCCGACATCGCTGCCTGGTGCGGCAGTGCTGTAGTCCGGAATATCCACGCCGCCCCATTTCGCGCCGTCCCATTTCAGCAGCTGACGCTTCGGATCCCACGGGTTGCCCTGCGGGTCAGCAGAGGCGCGGTTATAGAGGATGCGGCGGTTAAGCGGCCATGCCCATGCCCAGCCCAGCGTATTGCCGAGGCCCGACGGGTCGGCGTTATCGCGGTTGGCCATCTGGTTGCCTTTCGGCGTCCAGCTACCGGCAAAGATCCAGCAGCCGCTGGAGGTCGTACCGTCATCGCGCAGGTGCGCAAAGGTGCTGAGCTGATCGCCTTTCTTCGCCAGCACCGCACCGGTCGCCGGGTCGATAACGTCCGCCAGCGCCTTACCGTTGCTCTCCATCGCCACTTCTTCCGGCGCAGGGTTTTCCGGCGTCGAGTAGTTCCAGGTCATGTTCAGCACCGGCTCAGGCGTTGCGCCGCCTTCAGCCGCGTACATTTTACGCAGACGTAAGAAGATACCGGCCAGGATCTCGCCGTCGTTCAAGGCGATGCCCGGGGCATCCGCGCCTTTCCAGTGCCACTGCAACCAGCGGCCGGAGTTGACGATAGACCCGTTCTCTTCCGCGAAGCAGGTAGACGGCAGACGGAACACTTCAGTCTGAATCTTCGACGGATCGACATCGTTCGACTCACCGTGGTTCTGCCAGAACGTTGATGTTTCGGTATTGAGCGGGTCAATCGTCACCAGGAACTTCAGCTTCGACAGAGACTCGACAACCTTGTTCTTGTTCGGGAACGACGCCACCGGGTTAAAGCCCTGGCACAGATAGCCGTTCACCTTGCCCTGGTGCATCATTTCGAAGTACTGAAGTACGTCGTAACCTTTGTCCCACTTCGGCAGCCAGTCAAAGCCCCAGCTGTTTTCCGCCGTCGCCTTGTCGCCGTAGAAGGCTTTCATCAGCGAGACGAAGAACTTCGGATAGTTGCCCCAGTAGTTCACCTGGCCTTCGAGCAGCGGTTTTGGCGTGCTGGCCGTCAGGTAGGTTTGCAGGTCGGTCTGTTTCTCGCTCGGCAGGTTCATGTAACCCGTCAGGCTCTGAGACAGCAGGCCGAGGTCGGTCAGACCCTGAATGTTGGAGTGACCGCGCAGGGCGTTCACACCGCCGCCTGCCATCCCCATGTTGCCGAGGAGCAGCTGAACCATCGCCATGGTGCGGATGTTCTGCGCGCCGATGGAGTGCTGCGTCCAGCCGAGCGCATACAGGAACGACGCGGTTTTATCTTTCGCGCTGGTTTCCGCAATCAGCTCGCACACCTTCAGGAAATCCGCTTTCGGCGTCCCACAGATGTTTTCGACAACCTCCGGCGTGTAGCGGGAAACGTGCTCTTTCAGCAGGTTCCACACGCAGCGAGGGTGTTGCAGGGTGGTGTCGCGCTTCGCAAAGCCGTTTTCGTCCAGCTCGTAGTTCCAGCTGGTTTTGTCGTATTTGCGTTTTTCGGCGTCATAACCGCTGAACAGGCCATCTTCGAAGTGGTAATCCTCACGCACGATCAGGCTGGCGTTGGTATAGGCTTCGGTGTACTCGCGGTTATATTTTTCGTTGGTCATCAGGTACAGCAATACGCCTGACAGGAAAGTGATGTCAGTACCTGAACGAATAGGGGTGTAGAAATCCGCCACTGACGCTGTACGCGTAAAGCGGGGATCGATCACAATCAGCTTCGCGCCGTTGTGGATTTTGGCTTCCATCGCCCAGCGGAACCCGACAGGGTGCGCTTCAGCGGCGTTACCGCCCATCACCACAATGAGGTTGGCGTTTTTGATGTCGACCCAGTGGTTGGTCATCGCACCGCGACCAAATGTTGGAGCAAGACTTGCTACCGTTGGTCCGTGTCAGACACGCGCCTGGTTGTCGACCGCGAGCATACCGAGTGCGCGCGTAAATTTCTGGGTTAAATAGCCGGTTTCGTTACTCGACGCTGAAGCACACAGCATGCCGGTGGAGAGCCAGCGGTTAACGGTGGTGCCTTCGGCATTCTTCGCGATAAAGTTGGCATCGCGGTCTTCTTTCATCAGTTTAGCGATGCGATCGAACGCTTCTTCCCAGCTGATTTGCTGCCATTTGTCAGAGCCGGGAGCGCGATACTCAGGAAACTTCAGGCGGCTTTCGGAGTGGATAAAATCTACCAGACCGGCCCCTTTCGGACACAGCGCACCACGGTTGACCGGGTGATCCGGATCGCCTTCGATGTGGAAAATGGATGCTTTGGCGTTTTTCGCACCGTCGCCGAGGCTATACATTAACAGCCCACAGCCGACGGAGCAGTACGTACAGGTGTTACGGGTTTCGCGGGTGCGCAGCAGTTTATACTGCCGTGTTTCCGCCAGCGCTACACCGGGCGCAAAGCCCAGTGCCGCCGCCGTGGTGCCTGCCATACCGCCAGCGCAGATCTTAAAGAACTGCCTTCTGCTGACCTGCATGGGTCACTCCTTGGTTCATTACGACATTGCTATGTAGTTTTACTTTGCGGTTGAGAATTAACCGCAAAGGAGAAAAATTTGCATTAATCCCTCATTTCTCCGAGGGATAAGCCCAGAATACCACAATGTCGGTACGCCTGTTCTAACGTGGTTAAAACAAAGTGAACGTATTATCACGGTATTGATTATAAAATGTGATATCAATCACATTTTATCCTGTGCATGTTAAAGAGGTGTAGCAGCTGATCGGTTGCACCCCTCCGTATTGAGTAGGAGAATGGTTGCTGAAAAGTTGATCCATACTATGCGTAAGGCCTGCCGTTTGTGTTGCAATAGCAGGCTCACTTCCGTGGTTGTTCAGGAATACCGTTGTGTCTAAACAAAACCGTGTTGCCCACGCGTCGCCACTGCCTGCGGGCATTGTGGAACTGTCGGTACACAGACCGCCTCACATTTCACATGCCACGCCGGATTTTCTGGCGGAAGAGGTCCCCGTTGCCCTGGTTTACAACGGGATTTCGCATGTGGTGATGATGGCCTCGCCGAAAGATCTGGAGCTGTTCGCCATAGGTTTTTCCCTCTCGGAAGGCATCATTGCGCATCCGCAGGAGATCTACGGTATGGATGTGGTTCAGGCCTGTAATGGTCTTGAAGTGCAAATCGAACTCTCCAGCCGCCGCTTTATGGGGCTGAAAGAGCGCCGCCGGGCACTGGCCGGACGTACCGGCTGCGGCGTGTGTGGCGTTGAACAGCTTAACGATATCGGTAAGCCCGTCGCGCCGCTGCCGTTTACCCAGTCCTTCAACCTCGGTAACCTCGACAAAGCCCTGGAGCACCTCAATGATGTCCAGCCCATAGGTCAGCTGAGCGGCTGTACACATGCTGCGGCGTGGGTGCTCCCGTCGGGCGAGATCGTCGGAGGTCATGAAGATGTGGGCCGCCATGTGGCGCTGGATAAGCTGCTGGGCCGTCGCGCGCGTGAAGATGCCGTCTGGCAGCAAGGGGCCGCGCTCGTTTCGAGCCGCGCCAGCTATGAAATGGTGCAGAAAGCGGCCATGTGCGGCGTGGAGATCCTGTTTGCGGTGTCGGCTGCGACAACGCTGGCGGTCGAAGTGGCAGAGCGCTGCAACCTGACGCTGGTGGGGTTCTGCAAGCCGGGCAGGGCGACAATTTACACCCATCCGCAGCGATTAATTGTTAATCAGTAATTTTGAATGATTATAGCAAATCCTTCCGCTTTTAGTTGTTCATGATGAGGGCTAGTATTTATTTCATCAAGGCACGGTGCCTTATCTAAACAACTTAACGAAAAGGTTTATTTCATGAAAAGCATCAAAACTTTTGTCGCTGTAATCGCTCTGGCTACTTCTTTCGGTTCTTTCGCTGCGCAGACTGTGACTGCATCCGCCTCTACCCTTGATGGCGCAGAAGCTAAAATCGCCGCACAGGCTCAGGAAGCGGGCGCGTCATCCTACAAAATTACCCAGGCATTCACCGGTAACCGCGTACACATGACCGCTGAACTGAACAAATAAGTCATATAGCCGCTGTCCCTTGCTTTTCGGAGCAGGGACAGGTTTCATTCATCTTCCTTCTGCTTAATTTTCTTTTGACTCCTCCCAAAACAGTCATATCCTCCTGGATAAACCTTATTAACTAAATAAAATAAGTAAGAATCCGCTTTTTAATGTGACTTTTGTTTAAAAAACAACAATCCCATAAGTATATTAAATAAATGGTCTGGCCAGTTGATTCCTTGTATTTATTCAATGAATGTTTTTGGCGGTTGCATTCGGTTATTTTAAGTTTCATATATAAAATATTTATTATTGATCTTGAGATTTAAGGAATTCCTCAGGCTCTAATCCTAAAACGTTTTGGGGTTATTGATCTGAGCTATCTGTAATGCTACTTTCTAAAACAATGTTTAGTAGTACCCCCTTAGGCCAAATATTAATTATTTGGCATATTTTGTATTTCACTTTTATAAGGAAATTAAATGAACGCGATGTTTAAAAAAGGAATGCTGGCGTCCGCGCTGGCTGTCGTGGCGTCCTCTGCTCTGGCAGCTTCCAGTGTTGATATTCAGGTGACGGGTAAAATCGTCCCCTCTTCCTGTACGCCTACATTTATTAGCGGTGGTGGTATTGCCGATTATGGCACGATAAGTGCGTCTTCACTGAATTCCACTTCGGCTACACCATTGGCGGATGTTAAAATTATTCCTGTTTCCATTACCTGTGAAGAGGCCACCCGCATTGCAGTAACGTTTAATGATGCCCATGCAGACTCAGGACCAACTCAAGTTTTGCCGACCAGTTTTATTGATACGGAATTTGGGAGAGAGGCGTACCAAACCGCCGGGCTGGGTATGTACAATGGTAAGAAAATTGGTGCCTACTCATTAGGGATTCAGCTTACGAAAGGCGCTGTCACGAATGACGCAGGCGATGAACTGTATCCTACTGCATCGCGCGATAACGGAACAACGTGGGCAACAACAGGCGGACAGCGCTATTTAAAAGTAAACACAGACAAAAGCGAATTATATTCCTTCAGTGACACATTGGGCGGCACGCCTGTCGCACAAACCAAGGTTAACTTTAATGTGGGTGTCGCCGCGATGATTAACCCAACCGATGATTTAAATATCACGGATGAAGCCACCCTGGACGGCTTAACCAACGTTGAGCTGGTTTATCTGTAATCGCACCCGCGCATCATGAAATACCTGACACCCCACTCCGGCGGGGTGTCATTACCAATATTAATGGACTAATATTATGCTGCTTTTAAAGAGAACGCTGATCTGTGCCTGCCTGCTGGCCTCATTCAACGGTATGGCTGCCGGGATGGTGCCGGATACCTCGCTGCTTATTGTCAATGAAGACAAGCAGGGGGCCAGCATGGATGTTAAAAACACGGATGCTGAAGCACAGCTGCTGTACACCAAAATTATTGATCTCCCGGACGACCCCAAGCCGGGCCTGTTTGCCACGCAGCCGGTCGTGCGCGTCGATGCAGGTAAAACCCAGCGCGTGCGTTTTGTGTTGAAAAGCAGCGCTGAGCCTCTGAAGGTGGAACATTTCAAGCGTGTCATTTTTACCGCTATCCCTCAGCGTGAAAAAAACAAAGTTAAAGTGGTGTTTAGCCAGAACCTTCCTGTCATTATTCACCCGGCTGGACTGGCAGTAAATATTGAACCCTGGAAGGATCTCACCTGGCAGATTAAAAATGGAAACGTCACGGTTGAAAATAATACGCCTTATGTCGTCCGACTGGAGCAAAAGGTGAAATTAATGGCCTCGGGTACGATCGCGACATTAGCTAAGACTTACATTCTTCCTGGCGAAAAAATGATGGCCAGCGCCCCAGCCAAAATATCAGCATCCGAAAAACAAATCGAAATCTATCCGGCAACGCGTTATGGCTACAAGGCAGGGAATTATATCGCCGACCTTCAGCAATAAAATCACTTAACAAACATGGAGTAGTTATGTTAAACGGTTCCTGTAAAAAGGGAATGCTCGTGTTTTGCCTTAGCGTGCTGGCATTTAATATTCGGGCTGAGATTTCCTCTAATGCGAATGAATCTCTGGAACTGGCGCGAGCCATATTTGACAGCGATGCTTTAAAAAATAACGGGCTTGATCCGGCCATTGCGGATTACTATTCCCTCACTCCCCGTTTTACCCCTGGCTACCATAATGTGACGGTTAATATTAATGGTAAGCAGCGCAATATTATGCCCGTGAAATTTGATGAGGAAGGAACGCCCTGTATTGATAAAGCGTTTCTGGAAAACGCGGGCCTGATTAAACAGACGAAAAGAGGCACCTGCCCGAAGATTTATCACTACTGGTCCGGATCAACGATTCAGACTTCGCCGGATATTGATGAAATATCGGTTGTTGTACCGCCTGAAGCGATCGACCCTGATTATGGCCGACAGTTCGCCGAGGTGCGTGGCGGACGTGCAGCTCTGCTGAATTACTCTATGTTCGGCACGCATAACCGATACGATGGTGATAACGCTGACCGTTTCCAGTCGACCTTTGAGATGGGCTTTAACGCCGGGGACTGGATTGTGCGCAGCACGCAGTTCATTAGCGACGGCAGCGATCAGGATTTCGATGTCGAGTCCCTTTATACCTATGCCCAGCGTACCTTTACCGATTATGGCGTGATGGTGCAGGGCGGCCAGATTAACATCGCCAACAGTCGCTTCAGTATTCCGGGAATTTACGGGGTCCAGATGATGCCGGATACCGCGCTCTCGCCTCAGGCAGGGACGGGCATCGAAGTCAGCGGTATTGCCCGTAATCCGCAGGCACGCGTCGATATCCGCCAGGGCGGACAGCTCATCTACTCAACGCTGGTTCCCGCTGGGCCATTTAGCCTGGACGACGTGCCGCTGGCAAACCTCAACACCGACCTGAACGTAACGGTCACCGAGACAGACGGCAGCGAAAACCGGTTTACCGTTTCGGCGAGCACATTCCGCAGCAACCACGTGGGCCGCGCCCCGGGCTTTACGCTGGCGATGGGACGCGTTGAAGACATGGACTCACGTTTCGAAAACCCGTGGGTGGTGTCCGCCAACAACGGCTGGTCTGTCAACAAGCGTGTCAATTTCCTGGCCGGTATGGTGATGGCGGATAACCACTATTACGGTTTTTCTGGCAACCTGGATACGGTTCCGGTACAGAACCTATATGCATCGCTCGGTTTTCTGGCGTCGATAGACAACCAGACGCAAACGGACGGCAACAAAACGACGCTGGATCTGGGTTACTCCCTGCCGTGGGGCATTGGGCTTTCGCTGGGCGGCAGCTATGGCACACCGGACTACCGCGAGATGACGGAACTTTACGGCGACGATGACGATATATCGCAAACCAAATACGACACCAGCGTCGGTATCAACTGGTCGAGTACCACGCTGGGCCGCTTTTCCCTCAGCTATTATCGCAACGAGAGCTGGAACAGCGATTATGACAGCCGCCGGTTTATCTCGTCGTGGTCACAGACTTTTAAATACTTCAACGTGAGCGTGAACTGGGAGTCGGATGTTAGCCGGCACGACAGCAGCGACAACGATCAGTTTTACGTTAACGTGTCGATCCCGCTGGGACGCTCAGGCGTGACAACCAGCTCCTGGTATCGCGAAAGCGAAGGTAAGCGTTCCTATGGCACGCGGGCGATGGGCTCGCTCAACGCTGAGAACCAGTACACGGTGGGGGTCACTCAGGACCAGGAAGAGAACACCACCAGCTGGGACAGCTCGCTGAACAGTAATCTGCATTACACCAACCTGGCGCTGGCGGCAGGAGGGGATAACGACAGCAACACCAACTACTCAGCAGCGTTAAGCGGCGGGATTGTCGCCCACAGCGACGGGGTGACCTTCTCGCCTTATCGCGTGACCGATACGTACGCCATTGCCAGACTGGATAAACCGGTGGCTGGCATTGAGATAGACACCACACGCGGCGCGGTATGGACCGATAAATGGGGCCAGGTGATTATTCCCGCGCTGTCACCGTTCCGTGAAAGCACGATTGAGATCAACACGGAAAGCCTGCCAGGCAATCTGGACGTAAGAAATGGCAGAACGGCGATCAAAGCGTCTCATGGCGCTGTGGCGAAGTGGGAGTTTGCGACGTTAAGCCAGCGCCGCGTGCTGCTCAGTATACGCCGTGCGGACGGTACGCCGCTGCCGGAAGGCGTCTCGATTGTGGACGCGGCAGGGGAGTATGTGACGAGCGCGCCAGAAGACGGCGTGATCTTCCTGAACGATATCTCTGCCAGCCAGCAGCTGTATGCGAAGCTGGATGAGGGGCGTTGCAGGCTGACGTACACCCTGCCGGAGGCAGAACCGAATAAATTCTATGAAGAGGTGACAGGGAAATGTCTCTGAATAACGTTCGTCAATACGCGCTGATGCTTATGCTGCTCTGCGGCGCAGCGGGACTTTCAGGAATGGCGCAGGCCGAGGACGACACCTGTGAAATGATGTCGGCGGTGAAGAAAGTCGATTACGGGCGCTACCGTAAGGAGGATATGCGGCAGGCCTCTACTGAGCATGTGGGTAAAGTCTATAACGGTTATGCCTCGGTCACGCGCGAGTTTCAGGTTTCAGTCCTGTGTCCGGATGCGCGCAAAATGCGCATCTCCATTGACGGTGCTGCCCGACAGAACATGGCGTATCGCTTTACAGACAGCGGCGCGATGAAAATCGAATTTAAAGATGGGCGGGTGGATGGGAGCCCCGTGCAGCTGGCTGCGGTTGATATTGGTGCGGTCGCCGTTCAGGGGGGCGCATCACAGATTACGCTGAAGCCTGAAAAAGCACTGGCTGCGGTTAACGGCACGGAAGTGGCGGGTCAGCAGTTCACCGCCACCATGATGATTACGACCTATCTTTCTGACAAGGCATTTAGCGTTACCAACACCACGGATTTTAACGAGACGCTGACGCTTAACGTCGACACGCTCCCTGCGCGATAATCGTTCTGTCCCTGCTCTTCTGTGCAGGGACAGTTCCTTTCATCAGCGCAATAACGCAATAAATGTCTCGTAACTGTCCACACGGTCGATCTGCTGCGGCGAATGACTGCTTAACATGCCGGCCAGAAAACTAAATACTTTCAGCTCCTGCCGATTTTCCGCGCTGGCACAGGCGATAAGGGCGTGCTTCACGGGTTCGCTGTTCACGTAAAACGTGCGTTCCAGCGTAATAAAATATCCGCGAAATGGCCCGGCAGCCTCGCTCCAGCAGTGAGGGATCGCCACGTGGTTGACGATCAGGTTCTCGCCCTCCCGCTCGCGTTGGCCATTGCGCAGCGCCTCATCTCGGGTAATCAACTGCTTTTCAAAGAGCCGCGCGGTAACGGCAGCAATGACTTCATCCCAGCTTTCGCCGATGCGGTTCACGTAGTGAAAAGATCCCTCGGGCGGGAAAAAGCGTTCCGGCTGCTGGCGAATAAATGCCGAGGCCAAATAATCCTTAATCTGATCGATACCCGCCGCCGTGATGATGTTGCGGATAACCAGCACATTACGCAGAGCGTCATCCAGCAGAAAGTGGCTGTTATTCACAATCAGCGCCGGCTGGCTTTCGTCTGTCAGGGCCACAAGTTCATCGGGCGTGAAGGCGACAACGACGCGGCAGTTCATCACCTCTCGCTCAATGGCCATTTTATTGATGGTCGCAATGGCGTTTTGATCGGCAAGCAGAAAGATGGGCGTCCATGCGTTGTGGTGTCGCTCCAGTGCACAGGCGAAATAGAGTCCCGGCAGATCGCTGTCGATAAGCGGAATATCCATCTCCGCGCGCAACTGGTTGATAAATTTCACGCTCATATCAAACGCAGCAGGCCACGCGGCCTTAAGGTTATTCATGGAGCCGGGGCGGCTTTCCGGCAGCCAGTTTGGCATAGCCACGCAACGTTTCAGATGTGCGGTCAGGTCGTCTTTCAGTTGAGCGTCGATCACCTGCGGCTGCCCAACTGCGGACAGCCTCGCCAGCTGGCCGGCGACATACTCTGACGTGATACCGTTGGCGCGCTGCTGTAACCGATTGAGCGTGGTGGCGATGACGTTAATCACCGTCGGACTGAGCCAGATCCCTGTCCGCTCGCAGCAGTCGCGAAGCGCGCCAGACCCGGAGGCATCGGCTGAAACCGGAAGCTGCTGGCGCAGGGCGTATCCGGCCAGAACCATGCTGGCCCGATAATCTGCCTGAATATCCGGCCACGCCGTCAGGCTCTGACAGTGCGCGTGCAGCATGGATAAGGTTGCCGGGGCGATCCCCGCCAGCGGAAACGCCAGCGGATCTTTTTTGAACAGGTTAGCCAGCAGGATCAGGCGCTTATCCGGGTCGACATCAATGAAGTACCCGGCGCCGGGACGGCTGGCGAGCGGGAATGCGCGCGCATAGCGCTGCCGCAGGCGCGGCAGACGCTCAGCAATCCAGGCATCGGGAAGGTTTAGCGCATCCGCCAGCTGCGCGCGGGACATCACCGGGCGGATCAGCAGCAGCGCCAGCAGCCGGTCATCATTATCATGGCGCTGTAACAGTCGGAAATACTGTTTTCTGTCAGCAATATCCAGCTGGTACAGGGTGCTGCCCTTCGCCCTGATACGCGCTGTGCCGCTGAGGGTGAAATTGATGTAGTCGATATCACGCAGGATGGTGCGGGCAGAAACGCCGGTATGCTGGGCCAGGCCGCTGAGCGCCGCAGGCTGCGACTCCAGCGCATCGAGTAAAGCAAACTGACGTTCGTTGAGCATGGCGGGTCCTTAGCGAAAATCCGTTAGCGCGGCGACCTGCGTTTCATCAAGCGACATCAGCAGTTCATGCACCATGTTCAGCGCCGCGTCATAATCCTTTTGAGAGATCATACCGCTGTTGGCATGCAAATACCGTGTCGGCAGACAAAGCGCCACTACGGGCCGCCCGCCGCCCATCACGTTATATCTCCCGCCGTCGGTCGCGCCGGTTTTCATGGTGCTGAACTGTAGCGGGGCGCCTTTTTTTTCTGCACTTTGCCTGAGCAGCGCCACCAGCTTTTGACTGGCAAAGTAGCGTTTGTCGAACAGCATCACGCCGGGGCCGTCACCCACGTTTAGCGGATATTTAATGGCGTCGATGCCCGGTACGTCGCCTGCGACGGCGGTATCCAGCACAATGACTACGTCAGGCTTAATGCGCTCGGCGGAGGTTTGCGCCCCGCGTAAGCCCACCTCTTCCTCGACGCTGCCCACGCCGTACAGGGTGATATTCGGGTTGTTCACCGTCAGCAGCAGCTCGGCTATTAAGGCGCAGCCCACGCGGTTATCCAGCGCTTTGGCGACAATTTTGTCCTCGCCCCAGCGGGCAAAGTTCGCTTCCGGGCAGACGAAATCCCCCATTGCAATCCCGTATTTTTCCACCTCTTCGCGGCTGTTCGCGCCAATATCGATAAACATCTCATCAAATGTCATCGGCTGCTGCTTTTGCTTCTCGCTCAGCGCATGGGGCGCGACTGAGCCAATCACCCCCGGAATTTTTGCGCCGCTGCGGGTGCGAATTGTCACGCGATGGTTGAGCATCGACTGGCTCCACCAGCCGCCGAGGGTGTCGAAGCGGATAAATCCCGCCCCGGTGATGTGGGTGACCATAAAGCCCACTTCATCCATATGCCCGACAATCGCCACCTTCGGCCCGCGCGTGCCCTTGCGGGCGATAACGCTGCCCAGTCCATCGAAAGCGATCTCATCCGCATGGCCTTCAAGGGTGTCGATCAAAATATCCCGCGCTTCCTGTTCGTCGCCGCTGACCGCGCTGGCGTCGCAAAGGGATTTCAGTAAATCAATGTTCATGTGCCTTCTCCATACGGGCAGCTTTGCGCTTCAGCCACCCGCTTTTCAGAACGATAATCAATGCAATGTTCAGCGCCAGGCCGATGGCCAGCACCAGATAAAACGAGCCAGCCGGCGACATCAGGCCAATCAGAGGATCGAACACGCCAAGACCGGGTGCCAGGCGTTGAATACCAAACGAGATAGTGAGCATGCCCGCGATCCCTCCGCTCAGGGTATTTGCGGTCAGCATGGGTAGTGGGGCCGCCAGCGCATAAGGGATGGCCGGTTCGGTGGCGACGGTCGCGCCCACCACAATGGCGCTGCTGGCGGCCGCTTTTTCCTGTTCGGTAAACAGCTTCGGCGCCAGATAAGTGGCGATACCTGCGGCAACGGGTGGCATCAGCGCCACCACGCCGACGATGGCGTACCAGTCGTAGATATGTTTTTCCAGCAGCGAGAAGCAGAAGAACCACGCAGTTTTATTGACCGGACCGCCCATATCGAACGCCAGCATCGCGCCCACCAGGAAGGCCGCGCCGAGCTTCATCGACGGTGGTATGGTGTTGAGGAAATGCAGCAGGGCACCCATCAGATCGGACATTAGCGGCCCGACAACGTACCAGGTCAATACGCCAAACACCAACAGCGTCACGAACGGGATCAGCATCGAGCCCAGCAGCGGCTGCAACGCTTTCCCAAGCTTCAGCTTGCGAAACCACAGCACGAAGTAACCTATTGCCAGTCCCAGCACCACCGCGCCAAGGAACCCCGCGCCGGACTGCGTGCCCAATAGCCCTTTGTCGTTCGCCAGATAGCACACCAGAAAAGCCGGTGCGAAGGCGGGTTTATCGGCAATCGACAGGGCGATGTACGCGCCCATAATTGGGATCATAAAGGTGAAGCCCAGGTAACCGATCGATTCGACAACCCAGGTAAACGACGGTGCGCCTTTCGACATATCGCTGTAAGGCAAACCGAATTGCACCAGCATATTGGCGAGCGCTACCAGAATCCCCCCGCCGATAACGAACGGCAGCGCGGCAGAAACGCCCGCCATCAGATGGCTCATTACGCTGCCCTGTTGCACATCCTGTTTTCCCAGCTTCACGCTGCTATCGGTGGCGAAAAGCTGCGACTGCGTGGGTAAGTTATCAAATATGGCCTCTATGTTTTTCAGCGCCTGGGATATGGGGAGCTGATAAACCTGTTTACCGGCAAAGCGCGCGCGATCGTCGGCGCTCAGCCCGCGCCCGGTCGCCAGAATCACGTAGTCTGCGGCGCGGATAGCCTCGTTGCTCAGATGGTTTTCCACCCCGCTGGCGCCCTGCGTTTCAACCTGAATGCTATGCCCAAGCTCCTGGGCCTTTCGCTCCAGCGCTTCGGCGACCATATAGGTGTGCGCGATACCCGCCGGGCAGTTGGTGATGGCCACTAACCGTAACGACGTTCCCATTGTTTGCTCCTTATTCGCTCAGCGTCTGGTTGAGCAGGGTGAGGATCTGCTCCTGACCGCCCTGTTTGAGTTGTGAGATAAATTCGGGGTGAATAATCTTCCGGCACAAGGTGCCAATCAGCTTCACCTGCGCCTCTTCTCCCTGCTGCGGCACGCCAAGGCAGATCCAGCAGGTTGCTGCTTCGCCGTCGCTGGCCTTCCAGTCCACGCTGGAGGCTTTACGTGCGAACAGAACAAACGGTTGTATGACCACACGACTTTTACCGTGCGGCACGGCGACTCCGTTGCCGAAGCCGGTAGAGTGCAGTTTTTCGCGTAAAAGCAGCGTTTGTAAAAATGCGGCGCGGTCGGACACAAAGCCGTTTTGCCAGGCCATCTCCGCCAGCTGTTTCAGGATGGAATAGGGGCTGTTGCCCTGAATATTGAGATCGATACAAGCGGACGTCAGGTGCGCCATCGTTTCACTCCGTTGAGAATTGCGTAACCTGATTCTACGGGTGAGGCGATATAAGGCTGAGCATGAAAATGTCAGCGGGGTATGACAAGACGACGGTGAGGAAGAGATGATTATTGTGGACGAGGCCACATTCCTGAAGGGACTGATTTTCCTGACGAATATATCATCGCCAGGAAAGGAAAGTTATTAATGTAATCCCGCCAGACGCAGCAGCGCCGTTACCACCGCCGCCGCGATGATCACCACAATTAACGGCATTTTGCGCCAGGCCAGAAACACCGCGAACCCCACCCCCAGTACGCGCGCCATCCCGGCAAAATGATCCCCTTCATAAAACGTTGTCGCCAGCGCGACGGAGAACAGCAAAACGGTAGCCGCGTCTGAAAGCAGCGCCTGCGACCGTTCTGAAAGCGCCAGTCGGTTGCCAAGCTTCGCTCCGCCAAGACGCATCAGATAGGTTCCGGCAGAAAGAATGGCGATACCGAGAATAAAGACCGTCATGTTTTCCATTATTTTTTCCTCGCGGCAAGGCCGAGCAAAGAGAGCAGCACCGGCAGGCCAACCGGCGCAAACGGTACGGCGGCCAGCGACAACACTGCGCCGCTACAGGCGCGGATCAGCGTGGTACGGTTTTTAAATGCCGGCACCACTAACGCCAGCAGGATCGCCGGGAACACCGCGTCCAGCCCGATGGTTTCCGGATCTGGCAGCAGCTTGCCGACCATCGCGCCCAGCACCGCCCCCAGCGGCCAGATGATTGCCACGCCCAGGCCGCACAGCCAGTAGGCCGCTTTACGCTGCTCGGCGGTTTTTTGCGACAGGCCGAACACCACACTTTCATCATTCATGATATGACAGCCCAGAAAGCTCAGGCCGCGCTTGCCCACCAGTTCACGCACCGTAACGCCGAACGGCACATGGCGCGCGTTAACCAGTAAACCGGCCGCTGCCGCTGCCAGCGGATTGCCGCCGCTCGCCACGATGCCGATAAACATAAACTCGGATGCGCCTGCCAGCACCGTGAGGGAGAGGACAAACGGCACCCACAGCGGGAAACCGTAGGCCATCGCCAGTGAGCCATAAGACATGCCGACCACGCCCACCGCGAGGCAGACCAGGACGATCGCTTTTATCGTGTCGCCTTTCAGGCAAGAGAGGTGATTCTTCATACCATTTTAGCCATATCGAACGTATTTCCATTATAATGAACGCATCAGAAACGTTTTACAAGACGAACGATTCGTTCGTTATAGAGAGAAAGAGGCCGTTATTATGACGCAGCCAATCAGCGTGATCGCCAAAAGCCTGGTGCGAGAACGCCTGCGAACCGGGCTCTCACTGGCGGAAATTGCCCGCCGTGCCGGGATCGCCAAATCCACGCTTTCTCAACTGGAGTCTGGCAACGGCAATCCTAGCCTGGAAACGCTGTGGTCGCTTTGCGTGGCGCTGGATATTCCGTTTGCCCGGTTACTGGAGCCGCAGCAACCCGTCACGCAGGTGATCCGCCGCGGCGAGGGCACAAAAGTCGTCGCCGGGCAGGCGAACTACGAGGCGATTTTGCTCGCGGCGTGTCCGCCTGGCGCGCGTCGTGATATCTATCTGCTGCTGACTCAGCCGGGGGCAGACCGTATTTCCCAGCCCCATCCGCCTGGTTCGGTTGAGCATATTATCGTGACCCAGGGGCGGGCGATGGTCGGTCTGATCGACGCGGCGGAAGAGCTCGGCCCGGGAGATTACATTTGCTACCCCGCTGACCAGCCGCATATCTTTAAGGCGCTGGAGCCAGATACGCACGCGCTGCTGGTGGCGGAACAAAACTAACAAAGATACGGAAAATCATGTCGCTTAAAGCCATTGCCAAAGAACTGGGGCTGTCTGTTACCACCGTCAGCCGCGCCCTCAACGGGTATGACGACGTTTCTGCTGAGACGCGCGCCCGCGTGGAAGCGGAGGCCCAGCGCCGTGGCTACCGACCAAATACCTTTGCCCGTCGCCTGAAGATGGGCAAAATCGACGCCGTCGGGCTGGTGTTTCCGGTGCATCCTGTTCCGCTCAATAACAGCGTTTTTATGGACATGGTCGGCGAAATTAGCCACGAACTGGCGCGACATGAGATTGACCTGCTGCTCATCGCTGACGACGATCTGGCGGACAAACACAGCTATATGCGCATGGTGCAGAGCCGACGCGTGGATGCGCTGATTGTGGCGCATACGCTGGATCACGATCCGCGTCTTGAGCAGCTACAGGCCGCCGGGTTCCCGTTCCTGGCGCTCGGCCGCAGCCAGCTCCCGCAGCCGTACGCGTGGTTCGATTTCGACAACTATGCCGGCACATATCAGGCCACCCGCTGGCTGATCGAGAAAGGCCATCAGCGCATTGCGCTGCTGGGCGAAAGCAACAACCAGGCATTCATCACCCAGCGCCGCCAGGGTTACCTGGACGCGCTGCGGGAAGCCGGACTTTCCAGCGAATGGCTGCGCGCCATGCCCCCTTCGCGTCGCGTGGGGTATGCCACCACGCAAGAACTTCTCTCCCTGCCGCAGCCGCCCACGGCCATCATTACTGACTGCAACACCCACGGCGACGGCGCAGCGATGGCCCTGGCGCAGATGGGGCGCTTAACCGGTGAAAATGCCGTTTCGCTGGTGGTCTATGACGGCTTACCGCAGGACAGCATTGTCGATATCGACGTCGCGGCGGTGATCCAGTCTACCCGTCAGGGTGTCGGGAAACAGATTGCCGATATGGTGCGCCAGCTGATTAATGGCGACGACATTGACACCCTTCAGGTGCTCTGGCAGCCAGAATTCTCCCCAGGCCAGACGGCCTGATTACACCAAAAATTCCAAACCCGATCACAGATCCGAAACGTTTTGGTTTGTATCCGAAACGTTTCGGATCAACACTCAGGACATCCCGATGACAGGAGATGTCTGATGCAAGATTCCATTTTTCGACTTGAAAGCAATACGGTAGACGTGGTGATTAAAACCCACCCGTTCGCCGAAATTCTCTACTGGGGGCCACACCTTCAGCACTTTTCGCCGCAGGATGCGCTGAGTATTGCGCGCCCGGTTGCTAATGGCAGGCTGGACGTCGACTCCCCCGTCACGCTGATGGCAGAGCTGGGGCATGGGCTGTTTGGCTCGCCGGGCATCGAGGGGCACCGCCAGGGGCTGGACGGATCGCCGGTATTTAAAACCACGCAGGTGCAGCAGGCGTTAAACGCCCTGACAATCACTGCTGAAGACGAGCATGCAGGCCTGCGCCTGACCAGTGAAATAACGCTGGATGCCAGCGGCGTACTGGTGGTGCGTCATGGGTTAACCAACCTGAAAACGCTGGCGTGGCAGGTGGATCGCTTTGCCGTCACGCTGCCGGTGGCCGAGCGCGCGCTGGAGGTGATGGCCTTCCACGGACGCTGGATCAGGGAGTTTCAGCCGCACCGCGTGATGCTTGAACATGACAGCTTTGTGATTGAAAACCGTCGGGGTAAAACCTCCCATGAACATTTCCCGGCGCTGATTTCAGGTACGCCGTCATTCAGTGAAATGCACGGCAACGTCTGGGGTATACATCTGGGCTGGAGTGGTAACCACCGCCTGCGCGCAGAGGCGAAAACCGATGGCCGCCGCTATATGCAGGCCGAAGCGCTCTACCTGCCGGGTGAAATGGCGATTGAAGAGGGGGAAACGCTCTGGACGCCGCGCCTGTATGCCAGTCACTCCCCGCACGGGCTGAACGGCATGAGCCAGCAGTTCCACCGCTACCTGCGCGACAATGTTATCCGCTTCCCGGAAGATAAACCGCGCCCGGTGCACCTCAACACCTGGGAGGGGATCTACTTCAACCACGATCCGGACTACATCATGCGCATGGCCGACGAGGCCGCTGCGCTGGGCGTGGAGCGCTTTATTATCGACGACGGCTGGTTTAAAGGCCGCAACGACGACCACGCCGCGCTGGGCGACTGGTATCTGGACAAGAAAAAATACCCGAACGGCCTAAAGCCGGTAATCGATCACGTTAAACAGCTCAGCATGGAGTTTGGTATCTGGGTTGAGCCGGAGATGATTAACCCCGATTCCGATCTGTACCGCGCGCACCCTGACTGGGTACTGGCGCTGCCGGGCTACGATCAGGCGACCGGGCGTCATCAGCTGGTGCTCAACCTGAACATACCCGAAGCCTTTGATTACCTCGTGGAGCGCATGAGCTGGCTGCTGGGCGAGCACGCGGTCGACTACGTTAAATGGGACATGAACCGCGAGCTGGTGCAGCCGGGACACAAGGGTAAAGCCGCCGCCGACGCGCAGACGCGCCAGTTTTACCGCCTGCTGGACGTGCTGGGCGAGCGCTTCCCGCACATTGAGTTTGAATCCTGCTCGTCGGGTGGCGGGCGTATTGATTACGAAGTGCTGACCCGCAGCCACCGCTTCTGGGCGTCCGACAACAACGACGCGCTGGAGCGCAACACTATCCAGCGCGGCATGAGCTACTTCTTCCCGCCGGAGGTGATGGGCGCGCATATCGGTCACCATAAATGTCACGCCACCTTCCGCCAGCACAGCATTCAGTTCCGCGGGCTAACAGCGCTGTTTGGCCACATGGGGCTGGAGCTGGATCCGCTCACCGTCAATGCGCAGGAGCGTGAAGGCTATCGCCATTACGCCGCGCTGCACAAGCGGTGGCGAGAGGTCATTCATCACGGCACCCAGTGGCGCGTGGATATGCCGGACGCCACCACCCTGGCGCAGGGTATAGTGAGCGAAGATAAGACGCAGGGGCTGTTTTTGGTCAGCCAGCTCGCGATGCCGGATTACACCCTGATGATGCCGCTGCGCATGCCGGGGTTAGACGCCAGCGCGCTGTACCGCATCACGCTGCTCGATCACCCGAACATTCAGATTACGGGTGAGGGCGGGCACACCATGCGTAAGCTGCCGGCGTGGATGAACGCGCCGCAAACGGTAAGCGGTGAGTGGCTGATGCAGGCGGGTATTGCGCTGCCGATTCTGGATCCGGAAACCGCCATCCTGATTGGTGTGGAACGCGTGTAAGGGTGACGGGCCGGGCAACCGGCCCTCCGTTGAGGATAAAAATAATGAACACAACAACCTGTACCCACAAAGACAACCCTAACTTCTGGATCTTCGGGCTGTTCTTTTTTCTCTACTTCTTCATCATGGCCACCTGCTTTCCGTTCCTGCCGATCTGGCTGTCGGACATCATCGGCCTGAACAAAACCCATACCGGGATTGTTTTCTCCTGCATCTCGCTGTCGGCCATTGCCTTCCAGCCGGTGCTGGGGGTCATTTCGGACAAGCTGGGGCTGAAAAAACACCTGCTTTGGATCATCTCGGTGCTGCTGTTCCTGTTCGCGCCGTTCTTCCTGTTCGTCTTCGCCCCGCTGCTGAAAACCAATATCTGGCTGGGGGCGCTGAGCGGTGGGTTGTATATCGGCTTTGTCTTCTCAGCGGGTTCGGGGGCGATTGAGGCCTACATTGAGCGCGTAAGCCGCAACAGCTTTTTTGAGTACGGCAAGGCGCGCATGTTCGGCTGTCTCGGCTGGGGGCTGTGCGCCTCAACGGGCGGCAT
Organism: Enterobacter sp. DTU_2021_1002640_1_SI_PRY_ASU_LCPMC_013; assembly: GCF_032389435.1. Classification (NCBI taxonomy): domain Bacteria; kingdom Pseudomonadati; phylum Pseudomonadota; class Gammaproteobacteria; order Enterobacterales; family Enterobacteriaceae; genus Enterobacter; species Enterobacter sp. DTU_2021_1002640_1_SI_PRY_ASU_LCPMC_013. The sequence goes on along the minus strand of NZ_CP135594.1, from coordinate 4,784,812 downwards.
CCTGTTCGGCATCGATCCGTCGTACGTCTTCTGGATGGGGTCGGCCGCGGCGCTGTTGCTGATGCTGCTGCTGGTGGTCGCGAAACCGAAGCCTAACCAGACGGCGCAGGTGATGAACGCACTGGGCGCGAATCAGCCGCAGATCACCGCTAAAACCGTTTTTACCCTGTTCCGCCAGCGCAGAATGTGGATGTTCATCCTGTACGTGATTGGCGTGGCCTGCGTGTATGACGTCTTCGACCAGCAGTTTGCCACCTTCTTCAAAACCTTCTTCGCCACGCCGCAGGAGGGGACCCGCGCCTTTGGTTTCGCCACCACGGCGGGGGAAATCTGTAACGCGATCATTATGTTCTGCTCGCCGTGGATCATTAACCGCATCGGCGCGAAAAACACGCTGCTGATTGCCGGGGTGATCATGGCGACGCGCATTATCGGCTCGTCGTTTGCCACCACTGCCGTGGAGGTGATTGCCCTGAAGATGCTGCACGCGCTGGAAGTCCCGTTCCTGCTGGTGGGGGCATTCAAGTACATCACCGGGGTGTTTGATACGCGCCTGTCGGCCACCATCTACCTGATTGGCTTCCAGTTTGCCAAACAGTCGGCGGCGATCTTCCTCTCCGCCTTTGCCGGAAATATGTATGACCGGGTCGGCTTCCAGGAGACGTATCTGATACTGGGCTGTTTCGTGCTGGCGATCACGGTGGTGTCGGCGTTTACGCTGTCAAACTGCAAACCCGCTGACGCGCTGCGCGCCGAGCCGGTGACCCGCTAAATCCTGAGTGCCACGGGAAGCCGTGGCGCGTTATTTCCCCACCCAGCTATTTTTGATTTTGAATTTATCGGCCCGGTTGTAGCCAATCGAATAGTTAAAAGCGGTGCCGTCTTCAAGCTTGGTGACGCCGGAAACTTTCAACATCGGCATCCCCGGAGCTATACCCAGCAGACCTGCCATCTCTTCGGAAAACAGATCACCCTCGATAACCGAGTTGTAAAACTTAATCTTTTTGCCGGTGTAAGTTTCTATGTATTCATACAGCGAGCCGCCGTCCAGCACCTCGTCGGGAATGGTGGCAATGACCGATGCGCAGACCCACGAATCCTCGATCAGCACTGGCGCATCGTCAATGAGGCGTACGCGGCGAATAAAGTGAACGCGCTGTTCAGCCTGTATCTCCAGTTCTCGGGCAATAGCCGGGCTGGCGGTGAGTAGCTGATGGCGGATGAGGCGGCTGGAGACCTCGACCTGATGAAACTCGCGGGAAAAGCCCAGCACTGAATCACCGGTGCCGTTATTGAGTAAGTACAGATCATTCTCGATGGTGCGGGTAACAAACATTCCCTTTCCGTGAATGCGCTCAATAAAGCCCTCCTGCTCCAGCAGGTGCATGGACTTTTGCAGCGTCACGCGGCTGACGCCGTAAATCAGAGACAGCTCCCGTTCAGACGGGATTTTTTCTCCCACCTGATAGCGATTATTCAGAATGTCGTCTCTGATACTGTTTTTGATTTCAATATAGCGAGCGGCCATGAGGAAGGTATCAGTCAGTCATGAAGGCGGGCAGTGTACCACTGAAGGATAAGGCGGGCGCTGACCAGCGCCCTAAAGTTTAACCTTGCTCACCGAGTGGATACATTTCGGCTTCTTTTTCGCGCTTTTCCTGCGCGAGTTGCTTTTTCTCAAGCATTTTGAAGAACGGAAAATACATCACCGCAGAGATAAGCACCATGCAGCCGGACCAGATGGCGGCAGGGATATTCCCTCCGGTGGCAAAGTAGGCGTTCAGTATCGGCGGCATTGTCCACGGGATCTGGAACACGGGCTTACCGATAATGCCAAACGTCATAAGTAGCCACGAGCAGGTGCAAATCACCATGGGCGTCAGTACCAGCGGGATCATCATCAGCGGGTTCAGCACCATCGGCACGCCGAAGATAACCGGTTCATTGATGCAAAACAGCGACGGCCCCACGGAAACCCGTCCTACGGATCGGTAATAGCGACTCTTTGACATCAGCATCGCCAGCACCAGCCCCATGGTCGCGCCGGACCCGCCAGAGCAAATAAAAATGGTGTAGAAACCCTCGGCGCTGACGTGGGGAATGGGCTGGTGGGAAAGATACGCCTCGGTGTTCTCAGCAATAAACTTCAGGAAAATTGGGCTGGTAATACCGGACAGGACGTTGGTGCCGTGAATGCCGCAGCACCACAGCAGGGAGATTAGCCCAACCAGCAACAACATGCCCGGGAGCGTGTCCAGCCCCGTGACCAGCGGGCTGAGGATGAGCGTGAAAAAGGCATTGATATCAAAGTTCAGCACCACCCGCACCACCCAGATCAGTGCGAGGCAGACGAAGGCCGGAGCCAGGCTGACAAACGACTGAAGCACGGCGGGCGGCACGCCGTCCGGCAGGGTGATGTAGAGCTTGCGCTGGATAAAAAAGCGCACGATATAGACCGTTATCACCGACAAAATAATGGCCGAGAAAAGCCCCGAGGCACCAAAGTTATCGACGTTAATCTTGTGATACTCGTCGATTTGCGACAGCAGGAACACGGCCACCGTGATGCAGGCGCAGCTCAGGCCATCCAGCGCGTAGTGCCTGGCCAGGTTATAGCTAATGCCGATGGCGGCGATAAGACCGATGGCGCCAAACGTCGCCTGCACCGGGATGCTGAGCAGCTCCGCGTATTGTCCAATCCACCCGCTCCAGCCGGGAATGGGCAGATTAGCCACGATCAAAAACACGCTGCCGGCAATGATAAACGGCAAGGTAAAGGCGATGCCGTTACGCACGGCAACGAGAATGACGTTATTGCCGATTTTCATCATGATCGGCACTAACTGATTCTCCAGAAAACGCTTCATATGAACTCCCTGTAGATCGCTGAGCGCATCAGTGCGCGTACTGAGGTAAAAACTCGCGGTTGGCGAGCAGGTAGTCACTTAATATCGCCTCCGCCACGGCAACGGATGGCACCAGCGGATGCGACGCCAGTGCCAGCAGTGCCACGCGGCGGTCTCCGGTAAGGGCAGCTTCAACCGTTAGCTCCTCAAAGGTTTTGACGCTCTGAATGAGCCCTTTGACGGCCACCGGCAGATGTCCGTAGCTCAGCGGATGCGCGCCGCAGGCGTCGATCATGGCGTTGGTTTCAATGACCGCGGTATCGGGCAGATCGGGCGTGGTGCCCCGGTTCGGCACGTTAACAACGTGGATTTCGCGTTTATTGTTGTAAATCGAACTGATGATGGAACAGGCGGTGTCGGAATAGAGCGCACCGCCTCGGGCGGCGAGGGCTGCGGGTTTCTCACACAGCGTCGGATCCCGGTATAGCTCAAATAGCGATTTTTCGATAACGAGGGACTGCTCTCCTCGCGTGCCGCCGTGCGTGAGCTCGTCAATCTCATGCTCGACCATTTCGCGGCTGAGGTAAAAATACTTCAGATAAGAGAGCGGATAGAGCCGCAGGGCGCGGATGAAATCGGCAGGTAGCCCAATGTCAGGGATGTTTTTCAGCTGATTGCCGCCCACGCCTTGTGCCAGCTTCTCGATAAAATCGTCTGTGCAATCCTGCCCCTGCACGCGGATCCTGTCGGCAAAAATCAGGTGGTTCAGGCCAATAATTCTGGCATCCACTGCGTCTCGTTCTACACCGTAGGCTTTTGCGACGTCGCGCATCATGCTGTTTGCCCCGCTGCAAATCCCTATCGATTTAATGGGGCTGTGCTGCGAGAGCGCTTCGGTCACGATCCCAGCAGGGTTGGTGAAGTTAATCAGCCATGCGTCCGGGCACAGTACCTCCATCTTCCTGCATAAATCCAGCAGCACGGGAATGGTGCGTTGGGCTTTCATAAAGCCGCCAGGCCCGGTGGTTTCCTGACCCAGCACGCCGTAGCGCAGCGGGATTTTCTCATCCTGAATGCGCGCCGCCAGTTGCCCCACGCGGATTTGCGTGGTTACAAAGTCAGCGCCCTTCAGGGCGGCGTCCAGATCCGTGGTCAGGTGAACGGCCATGTTGATGCCCGCTTTCTTCACCATGCGCTGGGCCAGCGCGCCGACGATGTCCAGCTTCTCTTTACCCGCTTCGATATCCACCAGCCAGTATTCGCTAACCGGCAGCTCGTGGTGACGGCGAATAAATCCGTCGATGAGCTCTGGGGTATATCCTGAACCACCGCCAAGGGTAACAACCTTTAAATCAGCCATATTAAATCACTCCATGATTAACTGGCGTATGCCAGTTTTGGGTGAAATTAACACAGGGCGTTTAGCATTCAATAGCAAAACCCCTGGTAAGCCAGGGGTTTTTGAGAAATGCGAGCATGCGCATATTTTGATGAAAGTGACGGAAATCAGTCCAGGTAAAACACCTCTTTCAGCCCCGCACTCACCGGGCTGTTATCCGGGTTCGACGGCATAACGTCACCCATATATTTCCACCATCGCTGGCAGACATCGGTGTTTGCCACCGCGTTCCAGCGCTCCTCCGATTCAATCTCCACCGTCGCAAACAGCAGGTTGCGGGTTTTGTCGAGGTAAATGGCGTAGTGGTGCGCGCCGTGGGCTTTCAGCACCGCTTCCAGCTCGGGCCAGATGGGATTATGGCGGCGCGCGTACTCCTCGTGCGCGTCCGGGTTTACCTGCATCACAAACGCTTTGCGGATCATAAAGCCTCCAGGTACAACTCGCGGACCTCATCGCGGCTGGCGGTGCGCGGGTTACACGGTGCGCACGGGTCGGCGAGGGCTTTATCCAGCCAGCCTTCAATATCGGCTTTGGTCACGCCGAGCTGGCTGAAGCCGGACGGAATGCCGACCCGGGCGCTCAGGTCGCGAATCGCCTGAATGGCTGACATGCTGGCCGCTTCATCGCTCATGCCGCGCGTGTCAACGCCCATCGCCTGCGCCACGCGGGCAAATCGGGCAACCGCGTTCGGGCGGTTAAAGTTTTCGATGATCGGCAGCAGAATGGCGTTGCACACGCCGTGTGGCAGGTTATGCGTCGCGCCCGGCTGGTGCGCCAGGGCGTGCACCAGCCCCAGACCGGCGCTGTTAAACGCCATGCCCGCCAGATACTGACCAAAGGCCATCTGCTCGCGCGCTTCCAGGTTGTGACCGTCGTCGACCGCTTTCGGCAGCCAGAGGTTGATCAGGCGAATCGCCTCCAGCGCGTTGGCATCGGTCAGCGGGTGCGCGCCGACGGACACGTAGGCTTCAATGGCGTGGGTCAAGGCATCCATGCCGGTTGCGGCGGTCACGGAGGCGGGAATATCGAGCATCACGCTGGCATCGTCCACGGCGATATCCGGGATGATGTTCGGGTCGATAATCACCTCTTTCACCTGTCGCGCGGCGTCAATGATCACCGCGTTGCTGGTCATCTCCGCCGCCGTGCCTGCTGTGGTGTTGATCGCCACCAGCGGCACGCCCGCGTTTTTCACCTTGCCGACGCCGGAGTAATCGGTTGACGGACCGGGGTTGGCGGTGAGGATTTTGATCGCCTTGGCGGTATCAATCGGGCTGCCGCCGCCAAAGGCAATCAGGTAATCACACTCCGCATCCTGATATGCCGCATAGCCTTTTTGCACCAGCGCTTCCGTCGGATTCGGGAATACCTCATCGAACAGGTGATACGACATCTGATGGGCGTCGAGCGCGGAAAACAAACTGTCGAGCAGGCCAAGTTTCACCAGCTGGCCGTCGGTGACAACCAGCGCTTTTCCCCACTGCTTGTTTGCCACCAGGTTGACCATATCGCCGATTGCGCCCGCGCCGTGCAGGCTGATTTTGGGGAGTGCCAACATAAAGCTCATGATAATTCTCCTTAATATGATTTTGAGGTAATCCGTTTCCCCCTCACCCCAGCCCTCTCCCCATAGGGGAGAGGGTGAAAGGCCGCACCGAGCAGTCCCCTCTCCCCTGTGGGGAGAGGGTTAGGGTGAGGGGCAATTTAATTCCGTCTTCGCTGCATCACCCGGCGGGTAATAATCGGCAGCGAAATCACCACGATCAGCATCGCGCCGATAATCACCGACATCACGATGCCGGGCACGTTAAGCAGGCTCAGGCCAAAGGTCACCAGCCCCATCAGGAAGGCGGCGATAATCACGCCCACCATGCTGCCGGACCCACCGAGAATATTGACGCCGCCGAGCACCGCCATCGTCACCACCGCCAGCTCCCAGCCCATCGCGATGGTCGGGCGGGTACTGCCCAGACGCGAGGTGAGCAGCACCGACGCCAGGCCGGACATCAGTCCTACCAGCGCAAACAGGATCAGGTTGTGGCGCTTCACGTTGATGCCGGAGTACCACGCGCCGGTCGGGTTGTTGCCGATGGCGTAGGTGCGGCGGCCAAAATTGGTGCGGTGCAGCACAAAGGCAAACAGAGCGGCCAGCACGATAAACAGCGCGAACTCAAACGACAGCGCACCCCAGACGTAGCCCTGGCCGAACCAGGCGAAGCTCTCCGGGTAGCTGTTCAGCGCCTGGTCCCCGAGCAGGATGTAGGTGATCCCGCGGTACAGGCTCATGGTGCCGATGGTGATGACGATGGACGACAGGTTAAAGCGCGTCACCAGAATGCCGTTGAACAGCCCGCACAGTAGCCCGACGCCTAATCCCACGCAGACCAGCAGCGGCGTATCGACGCCCGCCGCCGCGCAAAAGCCCATCACCGTGGAGCTGAGCGCGATGGTGGAGGCCACAGACAGGTCAATTTCCCGGGCGATAATCAGCATCGCCATCGGCAACACAATGATCGCTTTTTCCGTGAAGTTGAACGTCGCGTCGGAGAGGTTCCAGATATTGAGGAAGTAGGGCGAGGCGAGCGCGTTCACCACAAACACCGCCAGCGTCACCGCCAGCAGGAAGCCCTCCCAGCACAGCAGGCGCTGGAAGATGCCCGGCGCAGAAGTGGGTTTGAACTCTTCAGATGTCATCATTTTGCTCATGGTTTCACCGCCAGTTTCTGACGTGCCAGCGCCGCGTCGCGCAGGATCAGCCTGCCTTTGCGCTTGTTGCCGCGCTCGTTCAGCAGCACAGCGATGACAATGACCGAGCCGGAAATCGCCATCTGCCAGAACGGGGAGACGCCGATCACCGGCAGGGCGTTGTTGATGACGCCGAGAAACAGCGCGCCGAACAGGCAGCCGAGCACGCGCCCGGTGCCGCCCATGGTGCTGATCCCGCCAATCACGCAGGCGGCGACCACCTGCAACTCAAAGCCGTTCGCCACGTCGACATAGGCCACCGCAAAGCGCGAAATCCACAGATACCCGCAGAACCCGGCCAGCAGCCCGGAGAGGCAGAAGCTGACAAACTGCATTTTCCCGGCGTTGATCCCGGTGTAGTACGCTGCCGTGGCGTTCCCGCCTGCGGTGTAGAGCGCCCGTCCGGTGCGGCTGTAGCGCAGGAAGTAGCCCACCAGCAACAGTACGGCGATGGCGCACCAGCTCAGCACCGGCAGGCCCAGCACTGACGCACGCGGCAGGCCGAGGAAGTCTGCACCCATCTGGTTGGAGTTCACCCAGCCGCCGCCGGAGAGCAAAAAGATCATTCCGCGGTAGATGCTCATGGTGCCGAGCGTCACCACAATCGCCGGAATGCCCAGTTTCCACACCAGCAGGCCGTTTATTGCGCCCATCAGCAGCCCAAGCGCGCTGGCAAGGATCAGCAGCGCCCAGACGGGCACGTCCGGGTAATGGAAATTAATCAGGGCGACAATCATCCCGGTCAGGGCCAGATTAGCCGCCATCGACAGGTCGATGCCTTTAGTGAGCAGCACCAACATCTGCCCGAGCGCGAGGACGATCAGAATGGCGGTGTCGTTAAACATCTCCACCAGGTTTCCCGGTGCGATAAACGATGGCACGCGGCTGCCAATGGCGACGACCATCAGGACAATCACCGCGCCAAGCAGCGCCTCGCGGTGTTTTAAGAGTGAGCTAAGCATTTATGCCGCCTCCTGTTTTGCACCGCTGGCGGCGCTGACGATGGTTTCCGCCGTCGCGTCTCCCGCCTGGTATTCGGCCACCATCAGCCCCTCGTGCATCACGATGATACGGTCCGCCATGCCCATCACTTCCGGCAGTTCGGACGAGACCATAATCACCGCCAGCCCCTGACTGACCAGTTCGGACATAAAGTGATGAACGGCTGCCTTTGAGCCGATATCGATGCCTTTTGTCGGCTCATCGAGGATGATCACGTCAGGATGCGTTGCCAGCCACTTAGCGATAACCACCTTTTGCTGGTTGCCGCCGGAGAGCGTTTCCACCGCCTGCTTCCAGCTAAAGGCTTTCACTTGCAGGCGCCTGGCGTAGTCGTCTGCCAGCTTCCATTCGCGGTCGTCGTGCAGTACGCCGTTCGGATTGAGCTTGCCGAGCTGCGGCAGGCTGATGTTCTGGGCAATCGGCAGCTCGATAATCGCGCCCTGCTTCTGCCGCTCTTCCGGCACGCAGACGATACCAGCTTTGATCGCATCCGCAGGATGGCGAAAGCGCTGAGGCTGGCCGTTGAGGATAATTTCGCCCGACGACGGCCGCGTGACGCCGGAAAGCGCCTGCATTAGCTCGGTACGCCCGGCGCCGACCAGCCCGTAGAAGCCGAGGATTTCCCCTTTACGCAGGGAGAAGGAGATGTTGGCAAACTCGGTCGGGTGGCAGAGGTTCTTTACCTCCAGCACCGTCTCGCCTTTTTCGCACTCGATTTTCGGGAAGGTCTGGGTGATGGCGCGCCCGACCATCATCGACACCATCCGCTCTTCGGTTATCGCACTCATCGCGCCTTCTCCGACGAACGCGCCGTCGCGCAGGATGGTGTAGTGGTCTGCAAGCTCGAAGATCTCGTCGAACTTGTGGGAGATAAACAGGATGGCCTTGCCCTCCTGCTTCAGGCGCTCAACGATGTGGTAAAACTCGAGAATTTCATGCTGCGACAGGGCCGCCGTCGGTTCATCGAGAATGACGACCTGCGCCTCAAACGACAGCGCGCGGGCGATGGCAACCATATGGCGCTGGGCGATACTCAGGGTTTTCAGCGTCGCGCGCGGGTCGATTTGCACCTCAAGCCGGGTGAGGATCGCCTGCGCCCGGCGGTGCATCTCCGGCCAGTCGAGCTTTTTAAAAAAGCCCGTGTGAAGGTACTGACCAACAAAGATATTTTCGGTGACCGAGAGTTCATCGAACAGGACGGTTTCCTGGTGAATGGCGGTGATGCCCATTTTATGCGCCGACTCCGGCGTCGGAAGGTGAACGGGGATCGCCTTGTAGAGAATTTCGCCCTCGTCGGGCTGGTATATGCCGGTCATCACTTTGACCAGCGTTGACTTGCCCGCGCCGTTTTCGCCTATCAGGGCGGTCACTTTGCCGGGCCACAGCGCAAGCTGCACGTTCTCAAGAGCACGCACGCCGGGGAACACCTTGGTGATGCCAGAAAGCTGTAGCAATGGGGTCATGATAGTTCTCCGTTTGGTTCACCCTCACCCCGACCCTCTCCCAAAGGGAGAGGGGGTTAACGTTCCCTCTCCCTTTGGGAGAGGGCTAGGGTGAGGGGGGAAAGGATCAAAAGATTTTCGAGAACTTATCAATATTGCTGGCATCGTAAACGAACGGCTCGGCCATCGCGCCGTTGCCGTCGGCATCCAGCTTCACTTTGCCCAGCTTGCCCATGCTGGCCTCGCCTTTCGTGGCGGTGCCTTTCACCAGGTCATCCGCCAGGTAGGTTGCGGCATAGCCCAGGTCAATCGGGTTCCAGATGGCAAAGCTCTTGCTTGCGCCGGACTTCACCGCGCCCGCCATCTCAGACGGCAGGCCTAAACCGGTGACGTACACTTTGCCAATCTTGCCCTGGTCCTTCACCGCCTGCGCGGCAGCCACAATGCCCACGGAAGAAGGCGAAACAATCACTTTCAGCTCCGGGTAGGTTTTCAGCAGGCCGACCGCTTCGCGGTAGCTCTTGTCAGAGAGATCGTCCCCGTAGGCCACGGTTACCAGATTGACGGACGGGTACTTCGGTAGCACCTTTTTCATCTCCGCAATCCAGGTATTCTGGTTGGTGGAGGTTGGCGTGGCGCTCAGCACCGCTACATCGCCTTTCTCCACGTTCAGCGCTTTCAGGGCATCGGCGGCGAGCTTGACGTTGGTTTCGCCAATCAGGGCGTTATTGGAGGGATTGAGATGGATTTGACGTCCGGCTTTCGCCACGCCGGAATCCCACGACACAACCTTGATGCCGCGCTGCATCGCTTTTTTCAGCACCGGCACGACGGCGTCCGGATCGTTCGCGGAAATTGCGATCGCATCCACGCCCTGGGCGATCAACCCGTTCAGCACTTCGATCTGCGCTTCCGCCGTGGTGGTGGTCGGGCCGGTATAAATCACTTTTACATCGCCTAACTCTTTGGCCGCCTCCTGCGCGCCGACGTTCGCTGCCTCGAAGAATCCATTCCCTAAGGACTTCGCCACCAGGGCGATTTTCACTTCTGCTAAAGCGGAACCGGACAACGCCAGAGCGGCAACGGTGAGGATCAAGCTTGCTTTTATTTTCATTGCTTTTACTCCACTGACTTGAGTTAGTTGTAGGGATTGCAGGTGGTTTTCGCCCCGTCTCAATGAGCGGGGCGCGATGTTGTTATTGGTACAAATCTAACGCCGACTGCATCGGGGTGACGCCAAAGCGTTTACCCAGGGCGATCAGCTCTTCCCGGGTGATGGTCTGCTTCATGCCGCCCATGGAATAGACCTTCACCAGCACCTCTGCGGATTTCTCGGCGGTGTCGATCAGGCCGAAGGTTTCATCCAGCGTCGGGCCGCTGCCGAAGACGCCGTGGAACGGCCACAGCACCAGTGAGTGTTTCTGCATGTCCGTCGCGGTTGCCTGGCCGATTTCGTCGGTGCCCGGCACCATCCACGGCAGAATGCCGACGCCGTCCGGGAACACCACCAGACACTCGGTGCTGCCTTCCCACAGCTTGCGGGTGAAGAAATCAGAATTATTTTCCAGCACGTAGGTCAGGGCGATCAGGTTGGTGGCGTGGCAGTGCATGATCACGCGGTCCTTGCCATTGGTCGCCTTGATGCGCTCGCAGTGGGAGAGGAAGTGCGCCGGCAGCTCAGAGGTTGGCACCGCCTCATCCGTCAGCCCCCACAGAATGTGGTAGCCCGCGCCGTCGCTATCCACTTTCACTACGCCGAGGTTGGCCTGCGGGTCGAGCTGAACGTTGCGGAAGAACTTCCCGGAACCGGTGACGATAAACGGCGTGTTGGCGAGCAGCGGCATCGGCTGGCTCAGGGCGATATAGCGCGGCTTCTGGTGGAAATCGGCCGCGAAGGGTTCGATATCCGCGTCGTCCAGGCGTAGCGTCAGGTTGCCGCCGTTGCGCTCGTCCCAGCCCTTCAGCCAGGCGTCGGAGGTGGCTTTGATCATGCCCTGGACGAACCAGGAGGTGGTGATGGTCTGCATAGTTTTCATTTCCAGTTATCGCGGTGAGGTTGAACCCTCACCCCAGCCCTCTCCCACAGGGAGAGGGGGTAAAAGTTCCCTCTCCCTGTGGGAGAGGGTTAGGGTGAGGGCAAAATTACCCGCGCTTATTCAATACGTCTTTCTCATATGCCCGCACGTTGTCCAGCCACTGGCTGCCCGCAGGCGCATCGTGACGCTGGCAGTACATCTCCCACACCGCCTGCCACGGCAGGGATTTCTGCTCTTCCAGCAGCGCCAGGCGCGCGGTGTAGTCGCCGTTTTCTTCCAGCTGTTTCAGGGCGGCGACAGGCTCCAGCAGCGCGCGCAGCAGGGCTTTCTTCATGTTGCGGGTGCCGATAACCCACGCCGCGATGCGGTTGATGGAGGCGTCGAAGAAGTCGAGGCCAATGTGCACGCGGTCGAACAGATCGTGGCGGATGATTTCGCTGGCAATCGCCTGGGTTTCGTCATCCAGCAGCACCACGTGGTCGCTGTCCCAGCGCACCGGACGGCTGACGTGCAGCAGCAGGCGCGGGACGTAGAGCATGGCGGCGGAGATCTTGTCGGAGATCACCTCGGTTGGGTGGAAGTGGCCGGCATCCAGGCACAGCGCGGTCTGGCGGCTGGTGGCATAACCCATGTAGAACTCGTTCGAGCCGACGGTATAGCTCTCTGCGCCGATGCCGAACAGCTTGCTCTCGACGGCATCGATGTGGTGCGCCGGGTCCAGCTTCTCGCTGATGACCTCATCCAGCGCGGCCAGCAGGCGCTGGCGCGGGGCCAGTCGGTCTACGGTGATATCCTTCATGCCGTCCGGGATCCAGATGTTCATCACCGACGGCGTGCCAAGCTGCTCGCCGAAATACGCAGAAACGCGGCGGCTGGCTTTGACATGGTCGATCCAGAACTGGCGGATTTCGTCGTTGGCGTGCGCAAGGGTAAAGCCGTCCGCGCTCAGCGGGTGCGAGAAGCAGGAGGGATTAAAGTCCAGGCCCAGCTTGTTGGCTTTCGCCCACGCCACCCAGTTCGTAAAGTGCTCCGGTTTGATTTCATTACGCGCCACCGGCTCGTCGGATTCGAGATAAATGGCGTGCAGATTCAGGCGCTTTGGCCCGGGGATCAGGCTCAGCGCCAGCTCCAGATCCGCACGCAGTTCGGTGGCGTTGCGCGCTTTGCCCGGATAGTTACCCGTGGCCTGAATACCCCCCGTCAGGGAACCGCCCGGGTTTTCGAAGCCAGCAACGTCATCACCCTGCCAGCAGTGCATGGAGACGGGCAGACGGTCGAGCTGGCGCAGCGCCTCTTCGACATCCACGCCGACGGCGGCGAAACGCTGTTTAGCCAGGTCCCAGGCTTGTTCTAGTTGAGTGGTCATGCGCAAAGCTCCTTAGTCAGTCGTTTTTGCTGAAACTGCGCCCGGTAGCGGGCAATTTCATGGCAGGGATGGGGGGTGAAGGTGGTCAGGCTGTTATTCGCCGTCACCACCGAACGGAAATCGTCAACGTTGGACAGTTCGTCCAGGGTCATCAGCTGAATGCCGATATTGCCGAGCGTGGAGGCTTCAATCGGACCTGCCACCACGGTAATGCCGCAGGCATCCGCGCAGAGCTGGTTCAGCAGTTGGTTCTGGCAGCCGCCGCCCACGATATGCAGCTGCGTGAACGGTTTGCCGCGAAGGTCAGCCAGTTCGCTCAGGATGTCGGCATAGAGCAGGGCGAGACTGTCAAAAATGCAGCGCGCCAGCTCGGCGGGGCGGGAAGGTACCGGCTGCCCCGCTTCAAAACAGGCGGCCTGGATTTCAGCGCTCATGTGCGCCGGATTGATAAAGCGGTCGTCGTTCGGGTTAATCAGGAAGGTGCAGGCCTTCAGCGTTTCGGTTTCCGCGATAAGCGCGGGCAGGTCGGTGATGTTCTGCTCTTTCAGCACCCGCTGGAGAAGCCACAGGCCCATGATGTTCTTCAGCACCCGGTAGCGCCCTTCGGCGCCACCTTCGTTAGTGATGTTCGCCGCCAGTGCGACATCGCTGGTGTAGGGTGTTTTGCTCTCAAAGCCCATCAGCGACCAGGTGCCGGAAGAGAGGTACGCCCCGTCTTTGCCGGCGAGCGGCGAGGCAATGACCGCGCTCGCGGTGTCGTGACTGGCGACGGCGACAACAGGGATTTCATTCCCCTGCGGGCAAAGCCAGTGGCCGATCACATTGCCCGGATGGGTTGGCGCGCCGAACCAGGAAGGCGATGCCCCCGTCCACGCCAGCAGATGTTCATCCCAGTTATCGGTGTTGATGTTAACCAGCTGCGTGGTGGTGGCGTTGGTGTATTCCCAGTTCATGTTGCCGGTCAGACGGTAGCTTAAGTAGTCCGGGATCAGCAGCGCATGCGCCACCTTTTCGACCAGCTCTGGCTGTTGCTCAACCAGCGCGCGCAGCTGATACAGCGTGTTAAACGGCAGAAACTGAATGCCGCTGCGACCATAGATGTTCTCCTTGCCAAGCTGGGCGATGGCGTGCGCCATTAGCCCATCGGTGCGGCTGTCGCGGTAGGAGACGGGCAGGCCGACGCGTTCGCCGTGACTGTCCAGCAGTACGTAATCCACACCCCAGGTATCAATGCCGATACTGTCGATGCGAATACCGTCTTCGCAGACGTTGTGAAGTCCGGTGCGGATCTCTGCTTCCAGGGCGTCGATATCCCAGGTAACAAAACCGTCCTGTTTTTGCAGACAATTGGCGAAACGGTGCATTTCGCGAAGCGTAAGGGTGTGCAGGTCGCAGTCCCAGGTGGCGAGCATTACACGGCCGCTGGATGCGCCTAAATCGACAGCCACACAATGGCGAAAAGTCATGGTCGGGTCCTTTCTTAAGTCATTAGCGAGGAGTGTAAGAAAGGGAAGAAATAGCCACCTTCTCGCCACTGACAGCCCAAATCTCGCGCTGGCAAGAAAGCAAAGATGAACGTGAGGGAGTTCACAGTTTCCAGTAATGGCGGGGTTTGCAGGCAGTGTGACGCTGACCGCATTTCCTGATCTTTCCGCCTGTTTCTTGAAAAACCGACAGCTTTTGCGCGGTTTGCTGTCAAAAATTTAAGGTGAGCGTGGAAGGCCTTAATTACTATTTTGAGAACTTTTCTCATTGGTGGGGGCCGTTATGACCGTACTGCACAGCGTCGATTTTTTTCCTTCGGGGGCTTCGCCGGTCGCGATTGAGCCACGGCTGCCTCAGGCTGCGTTCCCGGAGCATCATCATGATTTTCATGAAATTGTGATTGTTGAGCACGGAACGGGTATCCACGTGTTTAACGGTCAGCCGTATACCATCAGCGGCGGTACGGTGTGCTTCGTGCGCGATCACGACAGGCACCTGTATGAACATACCGACAACCTTTGCCTGACCAATGTGCTCTATCGTTCTCCGGATGCGTTCCAGTTTCTCTCCGGGCTGAATCAGCTGTTGCCGCAGGAGAAGGACGGTCACTACCCCTCGCACTGGCGGGTGAATCAGACCACGTTGCAGCAGGTGCGTCAGCTGGTGAGCCAGATGGAGCAGAGCGAGGATGGACAGGAGACGCACGCCATTGCTACCCGCGAGCTGCTGTTTATGCAGCTGCTGGTGCTGCTGCGGCGCAGCAGCCTGGTGGAAGGGCTGGAAAATAACGACGCGCGCCTGAATCAGCTGATGGCCTGGCTGGAAGATCATTTTGCCGAAGATGTCTGCTGGGAAACGCTGGCGGATGACTTTTCGCTCTCGCTGCGCACGCTGCATCGTCAGCTCAAGCAGCATACCGGGCTGACGCCGCAGCGCTACCTCAACCGTCTGCGCCTGATCAAAGCGCGGCACCTTTTACGTCATACCGACGAAAGCGTCACCGATATCGCCTATCGCTGCGGATTCGGCGACAGTAACCACTTTTCGACGCTTTTTCGCCGGGAGTTTAACTGGTCGCCGCGCGATATTCGTCAGGGGAAAGACGCGTTGCTTCAGTAACGCGAGGGCAGTCACCGTTTTTTTGCTGCAAAAAGGCTAATAATGTCCGGTTATTCGCCGTAGAGGTTGTGGTGTGGCTGCTCAGCTCATTCTTCGCAAAGATGATTTTTTTGCCTCCGCGAGTCAGGCCGTCGCGGTGGCCGACCGCTACCCGCAAAACGTCTTTGCCGAGCACACCCACGAGTTTTGCGAGCTGGTGCTGGTATGGCGAGGCAACGGCCTGCACGTCCTCAACGACCGCCCCTACCGCATCACGCGCGGAGACCTGTTCTACATCCGCGCTGAAGACAAACACTCCTACGCCTCGGTTAACGATCTGGTGTTGCAGAACGTCATCTACTGCCCCGACAGACTTAAACTGAATGTCGACTGGGCGGGCAATATCCCCGGTTTTCATGATGCCAGAGGCGAACCGCACTGGCGCTTAAGCAGCAACGGCATGGCTCAGGTGCGCCAGACGATTTCCCAGCTGGAGCAGGAGAGCCAGAAGAGCGATCCGGTGGCAAACCAGATGTCGGAGCTGCTTTTTGCCCAGCTGGTGATGACCCTGAAGCGGCATCGTTACGCTACGGATAATCCCTCTGCTACCACACAGGAAGCGCTGCTGGATAAGCTCATCACCCGGCTTGCGGGCAGTCTGAACAAGAGTTTCGTGCTGGAAAAATTCTGCGAGCAGGAGCAGTGCAGCGAGCGCGCGCTGCGCCAGCAGTTCCGCAACCAGACGGGGATGACGGTCAACCACTATCTGCGCCAGCTGCGCATCTGCCACGCCCAGTACCTGTTACAGCATACGGAGCTGATGGTGAGTGAAGTGGCGATGCGCTGCGGCTTTGAGGACAGTAACTACTTTTCGGTGGTGTTTAACCGTGAGGTGGGGATGACGCCGGTTCAGTGGCGTCATCGCAGTCGAAAGGCAGCGTAATCAGTTCGCCATGCCGAGGCCGACGATATTGGCCGCAATGATAATCACCACACAGCCCAGGCTCAGCACGCCAACCGGACGACGCCCGGCGTTGTTCCACTCTTTCAGCACCAGCCCAACCAGCCCGCCGCACAGCACGTAGAAGCTCATGTGCAGCATCCAGCTCATGTAGTCATACTGCGCCGGAATACTGGCGTGACCCCAGGCGTAGAAGAAGAATTGCAGATACCACATCAGACCGCCGAGGGCGGAGAGCAGGACGTTGGTGACGATCAGCGGTTTTGCCAGCGAGAAGTCGGCTTTTACCGACAGGTTCTTCACTTTTGCCAGACGAATGAAGCAGAAGCCGAGGTTTACCAGCGCGCCGCCGCCCATGATCACCACGTAGCTTGGCAGGGCAGCGTACAGCGGATCGACGCCCAGCGCCGCAGCGGCATCGTGCATCGGTTTGGCGGCGTTCATGGCGAACGACATGCCCGCCGAGAATACGCCGCACATCACCGCCAGCAGCAGCCCTTTCTTCAGGTTGAACTCTTCGGCTTTGATGCCCATCTTGCGTTCTTTCAGCTGGCCTGCGCGGGTGACGATGCCCACGCCGATCACCGCCACCAGCACGCCCAGCAGCGTCATTCGCCCGCCCTGGGTGTTGATCAGCACGTCGAAGTGGCCGTTGAGGATTGGCGTCATCAGGGTGCCAACAATCAGCGTAATGCCAATCGCGATGCCAATCCCCATCGACATGCCTAGGTAGCGCATGGTGAGGCCGTAGTTGATATTACCGATGCCCCACATCGCGCCGAACAGGAATACCGGCAGCAGGGTGGAGGCGTTAAAAGAGGAGAAGTAGCCCCAGAAATCGGGCAGCAGCATGGCGCTGATTGTCCACGGCAAAATCAGCCAGGACACGGTGCCGCCAACGGACCACATGGTTTCCCATGACCAGCCTTTCACCTTTTTAAACGGGGCATAGAAACAGGCTGCACTGGCCGCGCCTATCAAATGCCAGAAAATACCCATCGTAATCGCATGATTCATTTTTACATCCTCATCGTTTTTATAGCCGGAGGCTTCCCGCCGACTTGATGAGTGTAAAAATGAGGCGGTTTGGGAACCTTCAGAAGGTTGCCGCACTTTTGTTCAGGATGGCAATCAGCACGTTAAGCACGTGAGCAGACTCACAATTTTGTCATTTATCAAAAATCTAATAACCTTATAAAAACTACGGCATTGATAATCATTTTCAATATCATTTAATTAACTATAATGAACCAACTGCTTACGCGGCATTAACAGCTGTGCCGCCCGACAATAATGGAGAGGATTATGAGTTATACACTGCCATCCCTGCCGTATGCCTACGACGCACTGGAACCGCATTTCGACAAGCAGACGATGGAAATCCATCACACTAAACACCACCAGACCTATGTGAACAACGCGAATGCTGCGCTGGAAAGCCTGCCAGAGTTCGCTAATCTGCCTGTTGAAGAGCTGATCACCAAACTGGACCAGCTGCCGGCAGACAAGAAAACCGTGCTGCGCAACAACGCGGGCGGTCACGCTAAC
The DNA here is from genome assembly GCF_032389435.1 of Enterobacter sp. DTU_2021_1002640_1_SI_PRY_ASU_LCPMC_013. Lineage (NCBI taxonomy): Bacteria > Pseudomonadati > Pseudomonadota > Gammaproteobacteria > Enterobacterales > Enterobacteriaceae > Enterobacter > Enterobacter sp. DTU_2021_1002640_1_SI_PRY_ASU_LCPMC_013. The sequence continues at coordinate 4,766,884 of NZ_CP135594.1, read as the reverse complement.
CACAGCCTGTTCTGGAAAGGCCTGAAAACCGGCACCACCCTTCAGGGCGACCTGAAAGCGGCTATCGAGCGTGACTTCGGTTCCGTTGACAACTTCAAAGCGGAATTCGAAAAAGCCGCTGCAACCCGTTTCGGCTCTGGCTGGGCGTGGCTGGTCCTGAAAGGTGACAAACTGGCGGTCGTTTCTACCGCTAACCAGGACTCCCCGCTGATGGGTGAAGCTATCTCTGGCGCATCCGGCTTCCCAATTCTGGGTCTGGACGTGTGGGAACACGCTTACTACCTGAAGTTCCAGAACCGTCGCCCTGACTACATCAAAGCCTTCTGGGATGTAGTGAACTGGGACGAAGCAGCAGCGCGTTTCGCCGCTAAAAAATAAGGTTGCATTGACGCCTGTGAGAAGCGAGTCTGATGACTCGCTTTTTTTGTATCTGAAGGAGTGGAGATGCATTACCCGGTGAATGTGTTTACAGGCAAGGTAAGGGAGTACGAAGGCAGCCGCCCGAGCGCCATCGCCAAAGTGCAGGTCGACGGTGAGCTGACGTTGACCGATCTCGGGCTTGCGGGTGACCAGCAGGCTGAAAAGAAAATCCACGGCGGGCCCGATCGCGCGCTGTGCCACTATCCGCGCGAGCACTATCAGCACTGGAAAGCCGAATTCCCCGAGCAGGCGGATCTGTTTGTCGCGCCCGCGTTTGGCGAGAACCTCTCGACCGAAGGGCTGACCGAGAAAAACGTCTTTATCGGTGACATTTACCGCTGGGGCGATGCCCTTATCCAGGTGACGCAGCCGCGCTCGCCGTGCTTCAAGCTCAACTTCCATTTCGGCATTAGCGATATGTCCGAGCAGCTGCAAACAGCGGGCAAAACCGGCTGGCTGTACCGCGTGGTACTGGCCGGGCAGGTTTCTGCGGATGCACCGCTTGAACTAGCGTCGCGCCTGAGCGATGTCTCGGTGTATGACGCCTGCGCCATTGCGTGGCATATGCCGTTTGACGACGAGCAGTATCATCGCCTGCTGTCGGCTGCGGGGTTATCCACCAGCTGGACAAGAACGATGCAGAAGCGGCGTTTAACCGGGAAGATCGAGGATAATTCGCGGAGATTGTGGGGCAAATAGCGCCCTACAAATAGTAGGCCGGGTAAGGCGACGCCGCCACCCGGCATTTGTACCTCTGCGCCTGTTTTCGCCCGGTGGCGCTGCGCTTACCGGGCCTACATTACGGTGCCAGAGTAAACTAAGAACGCTTATACAGCGGCAGCCACAGCGTTAACCTCAGCCCGCCCAGCGGGCTGTCATCGGCTTTCACCCAGCCACGGTGCTGTTGCATGGCGGTTTCAACAATCGCCAGACCTAGCCCCGTACCACCAGATTCACGGTCGCGCGCCTCGTCGGTACGGTAGAACGGACGGAAAATCTGCTCGCGATCTTCCGGGCTGACGCCAGGACCATCGTCATCGACAATGACGGTAATCCCGTCTTTATCCACCGAAAACGCCACTTCGATCTTCGTGTGCGAATAGCGCAGGGCGTTACGCACGATATTCTCCAGCGCGCTTTCCAGCGTATTGGGGTTACCGTAGAGCGGCCACGGGCCCGGCGGGAAGTTGACGGTGAACGATTTGCCCATCTGCTCCGCTTCGAACGCCGCGTTGTCCAGCACCTCATGCCAGAGGTGATTGGCTTTCACCGTTTCGCTCACCAGCGCGTTTTTCTGCTGATTGCGCGACATCACCAGCAGATCGTTGATCATGCTGTCCAGGCGATGCGCTTCCGTCTCAATACGCTCCAGCTCTTTGCTCTCACCGCTGCGGCGGCGCAGCAGGGCGGTACCCAGCTGTAAGCGCGTGAGCGGCGTCCGCAGCTCGTGGGAGATATCCGACAGCAGGCGTTGCTGCGCGGTCATCATGCGGTCAAGAGCAGAGACCATCTGGTTAAAACTGGTTCCGGCGGCCAGGAACTCCTGCGGCCCGGATTCCAGCTCCGGATGCTGCCTCAGGTTGCCCTGCGCCACTTCGTCCGCCGCATTTTTCAGCTTACGCGCCGGTTTCGCCAGGCTCCACGCCAGCCATAACAGCAGCGGGGAACTGACCAGCATCGTGACAATCAACAGCAAAAGCGGACGGTCAAACAGCAGGTTGATAAAGTCGGACTGGGAACTGCTCGCAGGGCGAATCAGATAGAGCTGGTAATTGTCTTCCCCATCCCGCACCGAGAAAGGACCGACCATCTCTACCCGACCATATTTCTTTTTCTGTGGGTGATCGGCATTATCCGCCTGGCCAATAAAGTTGCGGATAATCTGCATTTCATTGCGATCGGCCCCAATCACGCGGCCTTCACTGGTGACCAGTAAAAGACGTTGTCCGGGGGGCGCCCACTTGTCGATAGCGCGAAACAGCCTGCGCCACCACATTAAATCGTTCGGCGGATCGTTTGCCAGCTCCGCTTCCACGTGCTGCTCGATCATCACGCCCTGACGTTGCTCGCTGTCGAGTAGCTCCGTCATCTGGCGTGAGTCGAGTTTTGGCAACATCAAAACGAGCATTAAAACCAGTGCCAGCGTCAGCCAGAAGATGGCGAAGATGCGGGCGGTTAAGCTGCCTATCATGAAGCGGAAACCATCAGATAACCGCGACCACGCAGGGTTTTAAACCAGGGGTGACCGTCTTTACGCTCCGGCAGCTTACGGCGCAGGTTCGAGATATGCATATCGATGGCGCGGTCAAACGGGGTGAGGCGTTTGCCGAGCACTTCCTGGCTTAAGTGTTCACGCGACACCACCTGGCCGAGATGCTGCGCCAGCAGATACAGCAGGGTGAACTCGGTGCCGGTTAGCTCCAGCGTTTCACCATCGAAGCTCGCTTCCTGGCGGCCCGGGTTCAGGCTCAGGGAGTCCACTTCCAGCGTAGGTGAGCTGTTGTCGGTATTCTGCTGCTGCTCGCTCCAGTGAGAGCGGCGCAGGATCGCGCGAATACGGGCCACCAGTTCACGGTCGTTGAACGGCTTAGGTAAATAGTCATCCGCACCCAGCTCAAGGCCGAGTACGCGGTCAAGCTCGCTGCCGCGTGCGGTCAGCATAATGACGGGGGTCTGGTGTGTCTGGCGAAGCTCTTTCAACGTATCAATACCGTTTTTCTTCGGCATCATGACGTCGAGCAAAAGTAAATCGATGCTGTCGTCAAGGAGACTCAGCGCCTGCTCGCCATCATGGGCAACCAGGACGTTGAAACCTTCCATGTCGAGCAACTCCTTTAAAAGAGATGTGAGCTCTCGGTCATCATCAACTAACAGGATTTTATTCATTGTTTAAATACCTCCGAGGCAGAAATTACGACATCAAGGCTATCTAATCCATGACTTTACGTTGTTTTACACCCCCTGACGCATGTTTGCAGCCTGAATCGTAGACTGTCTCTCGTTGAATCGCGACACGAAAGATTTTGGGAGCAAGTGATGCGCAAAGTTACCGCTGCCGTCATGGCCTCAACGCTGGCCTTCAGTGCGTTTAGCCAGGCTGCTGTAGCTATCATCAGCGATAACGGTTCCTCAGCAGAGGGCGCAACGCAGCACAGCAGCCAAAGCCATATGTTTGACGGCATAAGTTTAACCGAACATCAGCGTCAACAGATGCGAGATCTGATGCAGAGGGCAAGACACGACCAGCCCCCTGTTAATGTTAGCGAAATGGAGACAATGCATCGCCTTGTCACCGCAGAAAATTTTGACGAAAGCGCTGTACGCGCTCAGGCCGAAAAAATGGCGCAGGAACAGGTTGCCCGCCAGGTAGAGATGGCGAAGGTTCGCAACCAGATGTTCCACCTGCTAACGCCCGAGCAGCAAGCGGTTTTGAATACCAAACATCAGCAACGTATGAATCAGTTGCGTGAGGTTGCACGGATGCAGCGAAGCTCAGATATGACGCTTTTCAGTAGCAATAGCAGTACCCGTAGTAACCAGTAAACCCTGTTTTCCTTGCCATAGACACCATCCCTGTCTTCCCCCACATGATGTGGGGGTTTTTTTTGCCCATTGTTCAGGTTTGTTAACGCTTTATTCATCCTTTCACTCCACCACCATCCGTTATACTAGCGCCATGGCATGACAGGAGTGTTTATGAATCAATCCTATGGACGGCTGGTAAGCCGGGCCGCAATAGCCGCGACGGTGATGGCGTCGTGTTTGCTGATCATTAAAATTTTCGCGTGGTGGTACACCGGGTCGGTCAGTATTCTGGCGGCACTGGTGGATTCACTGGTGGATATTGCCGCCTCGCTGACCAACCTGTTGGTGGTGCGCTACTCGCTGCAACCGGCGGATGAAGAGCATACGTTTGGCCACGGCAAAGCGGAATCGCTGGCCGCGCTGGCACAAAGCATGTTTATTTCGGGCTCTGCGCTTTTCCTGTTTTTGACCGGTATTCAGCATCTTATTTCGCCTTCTCCGATGAACGATCCGGGCGTTGGCGTGGTCGTAACGGTAGTTGCACTTATAAGCACACTTGTTCTTGTTACGTTCCAGCGCTGGGTTGTACGCAAAACACAAAGCCAGGCTGTACGGGCCGATATGCTTCATTATCAGTCTGATGTTATGATGAATGGGGCTATTCTTATTGCGCTTGGTCTGGCCTGGTATGGCTGGCATCGGGCCGATGCGTTGTTTGCGTTAGGGATAGGGATCTATATTTTATACAGCGCCTTGCGGATGGGGTATGAAGCGGTACAGTCGCTTCTTGACCGTGCGCTTCCGGATGCAGAACGTGATGAAATTTATGCCATCGTGACCAACTGGCCTGGCGTCAGTGGTGCTCACGATCTTCGTACGCGGCAGTCAGGGCCGACCCGCTTTATTCAGATTCATTTGGAAATGGAAGACAACCTGCCACTGGTTCAGGCGCATATGGTCGCTGAACAGGTGGAGCAGGCGATTTTGCAGCGTTTCCCTGGGTCAGACGTCATTATTCATCAGGATCCGTGCTCTGTCGTACCCAGGGCGTTTTGAGCTTTCGTAATTCGTTGTAAAAAAGTGAGCCAGAGCAGCATTTTGTGGATAAATTACCACCATATGGCCTGACCTGAATCAATTCAGCTGGAAGGGATTGATATACTATTTGCAGTATTCGACGGTTGAACAGTTTCTTCCGGCAGCAGATTTCAATTTTGCATTCCTAAGTTCAGAGGTAGTCATGATTAAGAAAATCGGTGTGTTGACAAGCGGCGGTGATGCGCCGGGCATGAACGCGGCAATCCGTGGGGTTGTCCGTGCAGCGCTGACGGAAGGTCTGGAAGTTTTTGGTATCTATGACGGTTACCTGGGTCTGTATGAAGACCGCATGGTTCAGCTCGACCGCTACAGCGTGTCTGACATGATCAACCGTGGCGGTACTTTCCTCGGTTCTGCACGCTTCCCGGAATTCCGTGACGAACACATCCGTGAAGTGGCTATCGAAAACATGAAAAAACGGGGTCTGGATGCGCTGGTGGTTATCGGCGGCGACGGCTCCTACATGGGTGCAAAACGTCTGACTGAAATGGGCTTCCCGTGCATCGGCCTGCCTGGCACCATCGACAATGACATCAAAGGCACCGACTACACCATCGGTTACTTCACCGCGCTGGGTACCGTTGTGGAAGCGATTGACCGCCTGCGTGACACCTCTTCCTCTCACCAGCGTATTTCTATTGTTGAAGTAATGGGCCGTTACTGCGGTGACCTGACTCTGGCGGCGGCAATTGCCGGTGGCTGTGAGTTCGTGGTGGTGCCGGAAGTGGAATTTAGCCGTGAAGATCTGGTCGCTGAAATCAAAGCCGGTATCGCGAAAGGTAAAAAACACGCCATCGTTGCTATCACCGAGCACATCTGTGACGTTGACGAGCTGGCGAAGTACATCGAAACCGAAACCAAACGCGAAACCCGCGCGACCGTTCTGGGCCACATTCAGCGTGGTGGTTCCCCAGGCCCGTACGACCGTATCCTGGCGTCCCGCATGGGCGCGTACGCGATCGAGCTACTGCTTCAGGGACACGGCGGCCGCTGCGTCGGTATTCAGAACGAGAAACTGGTTCACCATGACATCATCGACGCCATTGAAAACATGAAGCGTCCGTTCAAAGGTGACTGGCTGGACTGCGCGAAAAAACTGTACTGATCGGCGTCTGTATTGCGCCGGGTGGCGGCAAGGTAAATGCAAAACGGTAACCCTTGGGTTACCGTTTTTTATGGTTGCGCCCTCTCCCGTGGGAGAGGGTTGGGGTGAGGGCATCAGGCCGCTTATCCACTTCTTATATTCTCCTTCGTTATAGCCAATCTTTTTTTATTCTTTAATCATCGGTTAGCTTTCTGGCACGCTGCATTCATCAAAACACTACACAAGAGAGCTGGGCGATGAATAAATGGGGCGTGGGGTTAACATTACTGCTGGCATCGACCAGCGTTCTGGCAAAGGACATTCAGTTACTGAACGTGTCGTACGATCCGACGCGTGAACTGTACGACCAGTACAACAAAGCTTTCGCGGCGCACTGGAAACAGGAAACCGGCGATAACGTGGTGGTTCGCCAGTCTCACGGCGGTTCCGGTAAGCAGGCGACATCGGTGATCAACGGTATTGAAGCCGATGTGGTTACCCTGGCGCTGGCTTATGACGTGGACGCGATCGCGGAGCGTGGCCGTATCGACAAAAACTGGATCAAGCGTCTGCCGGACAACTCTGCGCCATACACCTCGACCATTGTCTTCCTGGTGCGTAAAGGCAACCCGAAACAGATTAAGGACTGGAACGACCTGATTAAGCCAGGCGTGTCTGTCATTACCCCGAACCCAAAAAGCTCCGGCGGCGCACGCTGGAACTATCTGGCAGCCTGGGGCTACGCGCTGCACCACAACAACGGCGATCAGGCCAAAGCACAGGACTTCGTCAAAGCACTGTTTAAAAACGTCGAAGTGCTGGACTCCGGCGCGCGCGGCGCAACCAACACCTTCGTCGAGCGCGGCATTGGCGACGTGTTGATCGCATGGGAAAACGAAGCCCTGCTGGCGACCAACGAGCTGGGTAAAGACAAGTTCGAGATCGTCACCCCGAGCGAATCGATCCTGGCTGAGCCGACCGTCTCTGTCGTCGATAAGGTTGTTGATAAGAAGGGTACCAAAGCGGTGGCGGAAGCCTACCTGAAGTACCTTTACTCACCGGAAGGGCAGGAAATTGCGGCGAAAAACTTCTACCGCCCGCGCGATGAGGCCGTCGCGAAGAAATACGAAAACGCCTTCCCGAAACTGAAGCTGTTCACTATTGATGAGGTTTTTGGCGGCTGGACCAAAGCGCAGAAAGAGCACTTCTCTAACGGCGGCACCTTCGACCAGATCAGCAAGCGCTAAGCGTTTTACAAAGAACGACACGGTAACCCGGTGTGAGAAATCCGCCGGGTTTTTTATTTGGTCATCATTTTGCGTTACTCTTTTGCCTCTATTGAAAACAGGGAACGCGTTGTGAAAAAAATTATCTTACTGATTCTGATCGTTATCGCCCTTGCCGCAGGCGGCGTGTACTGGATGAAAGCGGGTAATCCGAATGCGTTGCGTCATATCGTTCTCGACCAGTGTGTGCCCAACCAGCTGCATAACCGTAACCCGGCACCGTGTGCGCAGGTGAAGCCAGATGCGGGCTACGTGGTGTTCAAGGACCGCAACGGGCCGCTGCAATACCTGCTGATGCCCACGTACCGTATCAACGGCACCGAAAGCCCGCTGCTGACTGAGCCGCAGACACCGAATTTCTTCTGGCTGGCATGGCAGTCTCGTCATTTTATGAGCATGAAACGGGGGGCCGACGTGCCTGACAGCGCCGTTTCGCTGACCATCAACTCCCCGACCGGGCGCACGCAAAACCATTTTCATATCCACATCTCCTGTCTGCGCCCAGACGTGCGCGAGAAGCTGAACGCGTCGCAGGGGCAAATCAGCACCCAGTGGTTACCGCTTCCGGGCGGGCTGGAAGGGCATGAATACCTTGCCCGTCGGGTGACGGAGAACGAACTGGTGCAGCGCAGCCCGTTTATGATGCTGGCGGAAGAGCTGCCGGAAGCCCGCGATCATATGGGACGCTTCGCGCTGGCGATGGCGCAGCAGTCGGACGGCTCGTTTGTATTGCTGGCGACAGAGCGTAACCTGCTTACCTTTAACCGCGCGTCGGCTGAGGAATTGCAGGATCATCAATGCGATATCCTGAAGTGACCCCACCATAAATAGCGTTTACTCGCCCTGCCTGTCGCCGTAGACTTGCTGAAAAATTCTACAGGAGACAGGTATGTCGCTCTGGTTAACGCATCCTCTGCTGCTTCCCTCGCTGATCGTCGGCGTCACCATCGTGCTGTGGGCGACGTCGCTGTTGCCGGAATTTATCACCGCGCTGCTGTTTTTCACGGCGGCGATGACCGCCAGAATCGCCCCGCCGGAAGTGATCTTCGGCGGCTTCGCCTCGTCTGCCTTCTGGCTGGTGTTCAGCGGCTTTGTGCTGGGTGTGGCGATTCGGAAAACTGGCCTGGCGGACAGGGCCGCCCGGGCGCTGTCGGCAAAGCTTACCGACTCCTGGGTGCTGATGGTGGCGAGCGTTGTGCTGCTGAGCTATGCCCTGGCATTCGTGATGCCGTCGAACATGGGACGTATTGCGCTGCTGATGCCGATTGTCGCCGCGATGGCGAAGCGGGCCGGCATTCCTGATGGCTCGCGGGCCTGGTTTGGCCTGGCGCTGGCGGTCGGGTTTGGCACCTTCCAGCTCTCGGCCACTATTTTGCCCGCCAACGTGCCAAACCTGGTGATGAGCGGCGCGGCGGAAGGCTCATACGGTATCCACCTCAACTATGTCCCGTATCTGCTGCTGCACACCCCGGTGCTGGGTATTCTCAAAGGCCTGATTCTGATTGGCCTGATCTGCTGGCTGTTCCCCGGTAACCCGAAACCGGCGAAGGATCTCGCGCCATCGGAACCGATGGGGCGTGACGAAAAACGACTCGCCTGGCTACTGGCGGTGGTGTTGACGATGTGGGTGACGGAGAGCTGGCATGGCGTTGGGCCAGCGTGGACGGGGCTGGCGGCCTCGGTCATCGTTATGCTGCCGCGCATCGGTTTTATCACCGGGGAGGAGTTTTCTGCGGGGGTGAATATGCGCACCTGTATTTACGTCGCGGGTATACTCGGGCTGGCCATTACGGTGACGCAGACCGGTATCGGTGCGGCCGTAGGCGAGGCGTTGCTCCATATCATGCCGCTGGATGCAGACCGCCCGTTTACCAGCTTCCTGGCGCTGACGGGGATCACCACGGCGCTCAACTTCATTATGACCGCCAACGGCGTTCCTGCGCTGTACACCACGCTGGCGCAGAGCTTCTCCGACGCGACCGGCTTCCCGCTGCTGTCGGTGATCATGATTCAGGTGCTGGGGTATTCCACGCCGCTGCTGCCGTATCAGGCGTCGCCGATTGTGGTGGCGATGGGCTTAGGGAAAGTGCCTGCGAAGGCGGGAATGCTGCTCTGTCTGGCGCTGGCGATTGCGACGTATCTGGTGCTGCTGCCGCTGGATTATTTGTGGTTTAGCGTGTTAGGTCGTTTGTAGGGCGGGTTAGCGAAGCGCCACCCGCCACAAAGGCAATTACGCCTGCTTAGCCGCTTCTGCCGCTTTAACGATCACCGCGAAAGCGTCTGCTTTCAGGGATGCGCCGCCAACCAGTGCGCCATCGATGTCTGGCTGGGTGAACAGCTCAGCTGCGTTTGATGCGTTAACGGAACCGCCGTACTGGATGATGACCTGCTCAGCCACTTTCGCGTCTGCTTTTGCAATGTGGTCACGAATGAACTTGTGCACCGCCTGTGCCTGCGCTGGAGTTGCAGATTTGCCGGTACCGATCGCCCAGACTGGCTCGTAAGCGATAACCGCGCCTTCGAACGCTGCCGCGCCCTGGGTTTTCAGCACAGCGTCGATCTGACGTGCGCACACTTCTTCGGTTTTGCCTGCTTCGTTTTCTGCTTCGGTTTCACCGATGCACAGAACCGGGATCAGACCCTGCTCTTTCAGCACAGCGAATTTCTTCGCGATGAACTCATCGGATTCTTTGTGATAGGTGCGACGCTCGGAGTGGCCGATGATGATGTATTTCGCGCCGATATCTTTCAGCATTTCAGCGGAGGTTTCACCGGTGAACGCGCCAGACAGGTTAACGTCAACGTTCTGCGCGCCCAGAATGATGTGGCTGCCGTCAGCGGCACGTTTAGCCAGATCCAGGTACATATCCGGCGGAGCGATAGCAACCGCGCAGCCGGTCACGCCAGCCAGCTCTTTACGCAGGTTAGCAACCAGTTCGTTTACCATGTGGCGGCTGCCGTTCAGTTTCCAGTTACCCATCACTAAAGGATGTCGCATTTCAATTCTCCACGCTCAATAAGCGAATTAAGGAATATGGCCGCCCTGTCGGGCAGCATGGTCTGTGAATCAGTATAGAGATTTTCCCTCGAAAGGCTTTGCTTTTTGTCATTAATTCGCCCCCTCGAGTGCGTCTGATAGAGCCAGCTTAATCGGTTCAACCGCGAAGGTCAGCCCCTTTTCGCCGTTATCTGCGACGACATAGCGAACGGCACCTTCCGTATCGGCGTAATAGCGTTTGTTTTTCCCGGCGGTAAGCAGTTTTTGCAGCTTTTGCTGGCTTTGCGCTCTCGTGAAGGTGGGGGTAAAGGCGCGCAGAATAGCGCTCATGTACTCCAGCGCTTTCGCTTTCGCCGCTTTCTGCTCTGGCCCCTGAATCGGCAGCCAGGTGATCTGCATACTTTTGATTTTTAACGTTCCGCGCTCAAGGGCGGTAGAGGCATACAGATTCTCGTTAATTTTGCTGGCCGCGCGGGTCAGGGTCGACGTATCGCGGGCGCTGTCAATCGCACGGAACTCTCCCAGCGGAAGTGAGGGGTTTTCTTTGTTGAAGGCTTCGCGGAACTGGCTGATAGATTGATCGAAAGAGGGGGCGCCCGCCAGAAGATAGGGGGCGGTGACCGGGGAAGCCGTTTCCGCGGCGTACAGGGAAAAACTGGCGCTCAGCATCGCTAAACACAAATAAAGAGAGTGTGCCGAACTTTTCATCAACATTGCCCCTGGCCGTCATTGCCCATGATTAAAACGATATCTGGTCGGCTTGTCAAAAGGTCACAACTCCAGGGTAAAATGCGGGCTAAACAATAATAAGGAACCTTACATGACCATACAGCAGTGGCTGTTTTCATTCAAAGGGCGTATTGGACGCCGTGACTTCTGGATCTGGATTGCAACGTGGGTTGTCGCCATGCTGCTTCTGTTTTTTGTTGCCTACAACGCATGGCTGAACACGCAAACGGCGGCATTTGCGCTGGTCTGTTTACTGTGGCCAACCGCCGCCGTGGTGGTGAAACGTCTGCACGATCGTGGCCGCTCCGGCGCATGGGCTTTCCTGATTATTCTGGCGTGGATGCTGGTGGCAGGGAACTGGTCAATGCTGCCCTCAATCCTCCCATGGGTGGTGGGCAGACTGCTGCCGACGGTTATCTTTGTAATGATGGTTGTCGAACTGGGCGCGTTTATCGGCACCCAGAGCGAGAACAAATATGGAAAAGATACCCTTGAGGTGAAGTACCGCTGATCACCAGTAGTGTTCGGCGGTCATGTGGCCCGGCCGGCGGCGAAGGTGCTTCGTCATCTGCCGGGTATCCTTCAGCAACTGCTGCGTATCGCGTACCATCTGCGGGTTACCGCACAGCATCACATGGCTGGTTTCGGTATTCATCGGTAAACCCACCGCTTCTTCCAGCGCGCCGCTTTCAATCAACGCCGGAACGCGACCGGTTAACGAGCCGGCTGCGGTTTCGCGGCTGACCACCGTCTGAATTTTTAACTTCCCGCCATATCGCTGTTCCAGCGCCTGCATCTGCGGCAAATAGCTCAGGTCTGCGGCGTAGCGCGCGGCGTGAACCAGCACGATATTTTTAAAGCGCTCCAGATCTTTGCCGTATTGCAGAATGGAAAGATACGGGCCGATGGCCGTGCCGGTCGCCAGCATCCAGAGCGTGTCACAGTCGGGGATTTCATCCAGCACGAAGAACCCCGCCGCGTCGGAGACAATCTGCACTTCATCGCCCGGTTTCAGCGCGGCGAGGCGTGGGCTGAGCTTACCGTCCGGGACGGTGACCAGATAGAACTCAAGGTCCGGGTTATCAGGCGCATTAACGTAAGAGTAGGCGCGCTGTACGCGTTCACCGTCGATATCCAACCCGAGCTTGGCAAACTGCCCGGCAGTAAACGGATGAACGGGAGCGTGCAGCGTGAGGCTAAATAGCGCATCGGTCCAGAACTGTACCTTTGTGACTTTACCTGTTACCCAGTCCGCCATGATCTTCTCCTGTGCTGTTTCTCTCTTCTATCTTCCGTACTTGCGGGAAACATTTCCAGCCCATTCGGGCCGGAAAGCTCTATCGATCAAACGGTTTTACAGAATGTGCGTCTGTACGTCCGGATCTTTACGATCGAGATAATGAATGGACTTAATGCGACGAATGGTGCGGGATTTACCACGGATCAGCAGGGTTTCAGTGGTGGCCATGTTGCCCTTGCGGGTGATGCCGTCCAGCAGATCGCCTTTGGTGATGCCGGTTGCGGAGAAGACCACGTTATCGCTGCGGGCCATCTCGTTCAGCGCGAGCACTTTATTGGCCTCGATGCCCATCGCCGCGCAGCGCGCCAGTTCGTCTGCACCGATGCGAAGGTTCTCGTCGCTGTCGCCTTTGACCTCATGGCGTGGCAGCAGACGCGCCTGCATATCGCCGTCCAGCGCGCGGATCACTGCCGCAGAGACCACACCCTCCGGCGCGCCGCCGATGCCGTAAAGCACGTCGACTTCGCTGTCAGGCATGCAGGTCAGAATAGAGGCGGCAACGTCGCCATCCGGAATAGCAAACACGCGTACGCCGAGCGCTTGCAGGTACGCAATGGTGGCGTCGTGGCGCGGTTTCGCCAGAATGGTCACGGTGAGTTCGCTGAGCGCTTTACCCAGCGCCGCAGCGATATTGCGCAGGTTGGCGTCCAGCGGCAGGCTAAGGTCGATAGCGCCTTTAGCGCCAGGACCGACGATCAGTTTTTCCATATACATATCGGGGGCGTTGAGGAAGCAGCCCTTATCGCCCACCGCCAGTACCGCCAGCGCGTTGGCCTGGCCCATCGCCGTCATGCGGGTGCCTTCGATAGGGTCGACCGCGATATCCACGGCATCGCCTTTACCGGTACCGACTTTTTCACCGATGTAGAGCATCGGCGCTTCGTCGATTTCGCCTTCGCCAATGACGATAGTGCCATCGATATTGACCTGATTAAGCACAATGCGCATGGCGTGGACGGCTGCACCGTCTGCAGTATTTTTGTCGCCACGGCCCAGCCACTTGTAGCCTGCGAGGGCGGCAGCTTCGGTGACGCGGGAAAACTCGATAGCAAGTTCACGTTTCATGAGGTACTCGTACAATCAAAAGGAATTGCACGAAGTTTATCACAGAGTGGGGAGGGTGCGGGGTGGTGCGGTCTGAGCCCCTCTCCCCAAAGGGGAGAGGGTGTTTTAAGTTCCCTCGCCCCTTTGGGGAGAGGGTTAGGGTGAGGGGGGGTTGTCTTACTCGTCGTGCTCTTCCCACGCCAGGGCACGTTTCACCGCTTTCTTCCAGCCGCTGTAGCGGTAGTTGCGCTCGGTGGTTTCGATGCCAGGACGGAATTCGCGTTCGATAACCGCTTTTTCCTGAAGCTCGTCGAGGTTTTGCCAGAAGCCAACCGCCAGACCTGCCAGATACGCCGCGCCCAGCGCCGTCACTTCTCGCACCTCAGGACGTTCAACGCGGGTGCCCAGAATGTCGGACTGGAACTGCATCAGGAAGTTGTTGGCTACCGCACCGCCGTCCACGCGCAGGGCGTGCAGACGAATGCCGGAGTCCGCCTGCATCGCTTCCAGCACGTCGCGCGTCTGGTAGGCGATGGATTCCAGCGTCGCGCGAATGATGTGGTTTGAGTTCACGCCGCGCGTCAGGCCGAAAATCGCGCCGCGGGCATACGGATCCCAGTACGGTGCGCCCAGACCGGTGAACGCTGGCACCACGTACACGCCGTTGGTGTCTTTCACTTTGGTCGCGAAGTATTCGGAGTCAAACGCGTCGCTGATCAGCTTCATCTCGTCGCGCAGCCACTGAATGGAGGCACCCGCCATGAATACCGCGCCTTCCAGGGCATAGTTCACTTCGCCGCGCGGGCCGCAGGCGATGGTGGTCAGCAGACCGTTTTCTGATTTCACCGCTTTCTCGCCGGTGTTCATCAGCATAAAACAACCGGTGCCGTAGGTGTTCTTCGCCATCCCTTCCTTGACGCACAGCTGGCCGAACAGGGCCGCCTGCTGGTCACCGGCGATACCGGCGATAGGAATACGGGTGCCACCTTTACCGCCAATGTTGGTCTGGCCGTACACTTCTGAAGACTTACGGACTTCTGGCAGCATGGCGCGCGGAATGTCCAGCGCGTCCAGCATCTTGTCATCCCACTCCAGGGTGTTGATGTTGAACAGCATGGTGCGCGAGGCGTTGGTGTAGTCGGTGACGTGAACGCGTCCCTGAGTCATCTTCCAGATAAGCCAGGTATCGACGGTGCCGAACAGTAGCTCGCCACGTCGTGCGCGCTCGCGTGAACCTTCCACGTGGTCGAGGATCCACTTCACTTTGGTGCCGGAGAAATAGGGGTCAACCACCAGGCCGGTGGCGCTGCGCACGTACTCTTCCATTCCTTCGCGCTTCAACTGTTCGCAGATCTCTGACGTACGACGGCACTGCCAGACAATGGCGTTGTAGATGGGCTTACCGGTTTCGCGCTCCCAGACCACAGTCGTTTCACGCTGGTTGGTGATACCGATAGCGGCAATCTGGTCAGAACTGATGTCGGCTTTCGCCAGCACTTCCACCAGCGTGGAGCTTTGCGACGCCCAGATCTCCATCGGGTCGTGTTCTACCCAGCCTGGACGCGGGTAAATTTGCTCAAATTCGCGTTGAGACACGCTGACAATGTTCGCGTCATGATCCATTACGACAGCGCGGGAGCTGGTGGTGCCCTGGTCGAGCGCAACGATATATTTTTTTTCGGTCATGGTATGTGTCCCGTAGTCAGATTACAGCGAAGCTTTTTGTTGTGTGGTGGAAGCCGTCTCTTTCTCCTCTTCCACACAAGTGTCGCACGGTAAGTGGCGACCAATTAATTTGCGATAGCCGAATGCGCCCAGCGCCGCCCCTACGATTGGCCCGAACAGCGGAACCAGGAAGTAAGGAATGTCTTTACCGCCCGTGAAGGCGACATCGCCCCATCCCGCAAAGAAGGCGAAGGTTTTTGGACCCAGGTCACGCGCCGGATTCATCGCAAAGCCGGTCAGCGGACCCATGGATGCGCCAATTACCGCAATCAGAAGGCCAATCAAAAGTGGCGCCAGCGGGCCGCGCGGAATGCCGTTTCCATCGTCGCCCAGCGCCATGATGACGCCCATCAGAATAGCGGTAATCACCATCTCAACCGCGAACGCCTGCACAAAATTGATATGCGGATTCGGATACGTTGAGAAAATGCCTGCCAGATCCAGACTTTCGACACTGCCACGCACCATATGATGCGTCTGTTCGAAGTCGATGAAAAGATTGTAATAAAGCCCGTAAACTAACGCCGCTGCGCAAAAGGCGCCGGCAAATTGCGAAATGATGAAAGGAACAACTTTGCGTCCGTCAAAACACGCGAATAGCCACAACGCGATGGTCACCGCCGGGTTAAGATGTGCACCGGAAACCCCTGCGGTCAGGTAGATGGCCATCGCCACGCCCAGACCCCAGATAATACTGATTTCCCACTGACCAAAACTGGCACCCGCCACTTTCAGTGCTGCGACACAGCCTACTCCGAAGAATATCAACAACCCGGTACCCAGGAACTCGGCAATACACTGGCCTTTTAAGGTTGATGTCTGACTCATAATCGGAATCCTGCAAAAGAGTAATGTTTATTGTTTGCGTGACCGCCCGTGACAGTCACGATGCCCTGTAGACATAGTGTTAATTTATCGTTAACGAGCACAAACGAGAAATATCGAAATCTAAATGTGTGGTCTGCGTCAATAAAATGAGCGTTTTCGCGCCATAAAGCGCGTTTTTGCATCAGATAATGATTATGGGCTGAATCATTTCTTTAACTTATGGGTTAACAACTTAGGGGTATATGCGGCGAACGCACCAGGACGAGGCCGAAAAGTGTTGCAAACCGCGATCTGCGTGGCATGCCGCTGGACAGGGGCGACGGCGCTCCATACAATCGGAACATATGTTGTGCGCGTTTACGTTAAAGCGTCGCCTTGCAATTCAGGAGAGGTAGGATCATGTCTTTAGAAGTGTTTGAGAAACTGGAATCGAAAGTACAGCAGGCGATTGACACCATCACGCTGCTGCAAATGGAAATTGAAGAGCTGAAAGAAAAAAACAACTCCCTGTCACAGGAAGTTCAGAATGCTCAACACAGCCGTGAAGAACTGGAGCGCGAAAACAACCAGCTGCGCGAACAGCAGAACGGCTGGCAGGAACGCTTGCAGGCGCTGCTGGGACGTATGGAAGAAGTTTGATTTCCTTAGGGAATGCATTGAACAGGCCGGGTAAGGCGAAGCCGCCACCCGGCTTTTTTATGGTTTTCGCTAACCGACATCAAACCATAAAAAAGGCCGCCCTGGGCGGCCTTAACGCTACTTGTCCTGCGCTGTCGTAGCAAAAGCAACAAACCCAACAGGTTCATCGCTCTTTACCACGAGTACGCTGGCGACAATGAACGCGATACATAAATAGCGTTTCATTATGCGGTCCCTGCTGCTTACCGCTCCACCGTTCACCACCGGTGATAAGTCGGTGGACACAAGCCCGGTTAAAGGTTGCTTTACGGTTGTGAATACACCTTTCCCTGGACCGATGCCCATTTGCGAGATGGCGGAAAGGGACACAGCATCATAATGAGCAACAGCTGCGGAGTTAAGGTTTCCACACATAATTAGGAATTTATAAAGGGTCGACAGGGGTTACCTGAGGAATGAATCAGGGTAAGATAAAAATCCTGGTTAAAGGTTGCAATATCACCCAACGGACCGCGAATCCCGAGGGACAAAAAAACCGCCACATTGCTGTTGGCGGTTTTATTATGAATTTTACTCACCGATTAACTACTCAATGTCCAGCGCATCCTCGGAAAGGATAATGCCGGTATTGTCAGCATAAAGGTGGTCACCCGAGAAGAAGGTCACGCCGCCGAAATTGACGCGCACGTCGCTTTCGCCGATGCCGTCGCCCGCTGCGCCTACCGGTATGGCCGCGATGGCCTGAATCCCGATATCCAGGTCTTCGAGATCGTCCACCTGACGCACGGAACCGTAGACCACAATCCCTTCCCACTCGTTTTGCACCGCAAGGCGGGCGAGGTCCGCATCGATCAGTGCACGGCGAACTGAACCGCCACCATCCACCAGCAGGACGCGACCACGACCGTTCTCTTCGAGCAGATCGTACAGCAACCCGTTGTCCTCGAAACATTTCACCGTGATGATTTGTCCGCCAAACGACGACCGTCCACCAAAGTTGGAGAACAGGGGTTCAACGACGTTGACATCTTCCTGGTAGATGTCACAAAGCTCGGAGGTATCGTATTTCATAGGTTTAACGCTCTGTTGCTGCGAATGTGTTCAGTATATCGTGCGAAATGCGTTGTTGGCAAAATCATCAATTGTTAATTGATATTTGTCAGCTAACTCAGCGTCTGGCTTAAGACAATCCCGATGACGAACAGCAGGTTAGTCAGTAACGCGCCTTTTACCGTACGTTCCAGCATCGGTGGCATGGCGGCCGGGCTGAGTTCACGCATGACGTAGCGGGCCTGCTTAATCAGCAGCGGTGCGGCGAGCACAAACAGCCAGCCCCAGAGGCTGTGCAGCGAAATCAGATTGAACAGCGCCAGGCAGACCAGCGCGCCGATGAGCAGGCAGGCGTGATAGCGGCGTGCATTCACCGGACCCAGACGCACGGCCAGCGTGTTTTTACCGTTCTCGCGGTCGCTATCGATGTCGCGCAGATTATTGATATTCAGCACCGCCGTCGCCAGCAGACCACAGGCGGTCGCCGGCAGGAACAGGGCAGGGATCACCGTGTGCGCCTGTAAGTACCAGCTTCCCATCACGCTCAGCCAGCCGAAGAACACCAGCACGGAGATGTCGCCCAGACCAATATACCCGTAAGGACGCGTCCCGACGGTATAGGTAATGGCTGCAATAATGGCGAGCAAGCCCAGCACCAGGAAGCCAATGAAATCACTGGTGGTTTTCGAGGCGACCGTCACCAGCGCCAGCCCGGACAGGCAAATCAACACCACGGTGATAATCAGCGCCCGTTTCATCTGTGCCTGGGTAATCACCCCTTTTTGCATCCCGCGCAGCGGCCCGATGCGGTCAGGCTTGTCGCTGCCTTTTACCGCATCGCCGTAATCATTGGCGAGATTAGAGAGGATTTGCAGCAGCCCGGCGGTGACAAGCGCCAGACCTGCTACCAGCGGATCGAAATGACCCTGCCACCAGGCAAGCGTGGTACCGACGATAATGGCGGCAAAAGCCAGAGGAAGCGTTTTAGGGCGCAGACTTTCGAGCCACGCCTGTGTACGGCTGATATCAGTCATAGTTATTTAGCCAATAAAAATGGGGGCCATAGCCCCCATCAACAGTGATGAAAATGCATTGAACGCGATTATAGAATAAAACGGCTCAGATCTTCATCTGCCACTAACGCATCCAGGTGTTTGCCCACATAGTCTGCGTCAATGGTAATGCTTTGACCGTTAAGGTCGCTCGCATCATAAGAGATGTCTTCCATCAGGCGTTCCAGCACGGTGTGCAGACGACGCGCACCGATGTTCTCGGTGGTTTCGTTGACCTGCCACGCGGCCTGGGCGATGCGCTTGATACCGTCATCGGTAAATTCAATGTTCACGCCTTCGGTCGCCATCAGCGCTTTGTACTGTACGGTCACAGAAGCGTTTGGCTCAGTCAGGATACGTTCGAAATCTTCGGTGGTCAGCGCCTGCAACTCGACGCGGATTGGCAGACGTCCCTGAAGTTCCGGGATCAGGTCAGACGGGCTGGCAATCTGGAACGCACCGGAGGCGATAAACAGAATGTGGTCAGTTTTAACCATGCCGTGCTTGGTGGAGACGGTGCAACCTTCCACCAGCGGCAGCAGGTCGCGCTGAACGCCTTCGCGTGAGACATCCGGGCCGGACGCGTTGCCGCGCTTACAGATCTTGTCGATTTCGTCGATAAACACGATTCCGTGCTGCTCAACCGCGTCGATAGCATCCTGTTTCAGCTCTTCCGGGTTAACCAGCTTCGCGGCTTCTTCTTCAATCAGCAGCTTCATCGCGTCTTTGATTTTCAGCTTACGCGCTTTCTGCTTCTGTCCGCCCAGGTTCTGGAACATGGACTGCAACTGGCTGGTCATCTCTTCCATGCCCGGAGGCGCCATAATTTCCACGCCCATTGGCGCGGCAGCGAGATCGATCTCAATCTCTTTGTCGTCCAGCTCGCCTTCGCGCAGTTTTTTGCGGAATGCCTGACGCGCAGCAGAAGGTTCAGGCTGCTGTTCAGCCTGTCCCCAGTTGTTTTTTGCCGGTGGGATCAGCACGTCGAGAATACGCTCTTCGGCCATCTCTTCGGCGCGATAGCGGTTTTTCTCAATTGCCTGGACACGCACCATCTTAATCGCCGAGTCGGTCAGGTCGCGGATGATGGAGTCCACTTCTTTACCCACATAGCCCACTTCGGTGAACTTGGTGGCTTCAACTTTGATGAACGGCGCGTTAGCCAGTTTGGCCAGACGACGGGCGATTTCGGTTTTACCCACACCGGTCGGGCCGATCATCAGAATATTTTTTGGCGTTACTTCGTGGCGAAGCTCTTCGTCGAGCTGCATGCGACGCCAGCGGTTACGCAGTGCGATAGCCACGGAGCGCTTGGCGTCGTCCTGGCCGATAATGTGTTTGTTCAGTTCGCTGACAATTTCGCGTGGGGTCATTTCAGACATGGGCGATCCTTACGCTTTAGACGGTAATTCTTCGATGGTGTGATTGTGGTTGGTATAGATGCAGATATCACCTGCAATATCCAACGCTTTCACCGCGATATCGCGCGCGTTCATGTCGGTATTTTCCAACAGCGCACGGGCTGCGGCCTGGGCGTACGGGCCGCCAGAGCCGATGGCAATCAGGTCGTTTTCAGGCTGAACCACGTCGCCGTTACCGGTGATGATCAGCGAGGCGTTTTCGTCAGCCACGGCCAGCAGCGCTTCGAGCTTGCGCAGCATGCGGTCGGTACGCCAGTCTTTTGCCAGCTCAACGGCGGCTTTCACCAGATGACCCTGATGCATTTCCAGTTTGCGTTCAAACAGTTCAAACAGCGTGAAGGCATCAGCCGTGCCGCCTGCGAAACCGGCGATCACTTTGTCGTTATAAAGACGACGTACTTTCTTCACGTTGCCTTTCATGACGGTATTACCCAGCGTGGCCTGGCCATCACCGGCAATTACCACCTGGCCGTTACGGCGTACACTTACTATTGTTGTCACGAGCAGACCCCCTGGTTACAGATTCGGGAAACAGAAGCCCTGAGCCTGTGCTCAGGGCTGAATTAAATGATAGATGGGGGGGATTTTGGGGGTTTCAACCCCCGGAGGCGAGTCGAATGCAGTTTGTGTGGCCAGCCACTTTCAAACGGGAAATGGTGCCGTCTGCGTTTTCTTTGCCTTTGACCGGTCCAATCACTACGCGATTCCAGCCGTTGTTGGTGGTAATGCGTGAGTCAAATCCTTCAAATGCCAGCTGAGCACGCACAGTTTCTGCCTGTTCGGCGCCTTTAAACGAACCGCACTGAACCATCCAGCGGCGTTCATCTTTTTTCTCAGCCGTCTGCTTCGGTGCCTCGGTCTCTTTGGTGACCGGCGCAGCCTGCTGCGTTTTTGGCTGTTGCGCAGTGGTATGCGCAGGCGTCTGCAACAGATCCTGATACGGCTGTGCCGTTTGCTTCTGCGGCTGCGCCTTCGGTTGCTGCTGGACAGGCTGAGTTTGTACGGTACGCGTCTGCTGCTGCGGTTGTGTACGCGGCTGCTGTACCGGCTGCGTCTGCGTCCACTGCTGCTGTTGCGTTTGCTGCTGAGCCTGACGCTGGCGCTGCAAGGTTTGCTGACGCTGCGCCGGGGTTTGTTCGTTCCACGGTACTTCGTTCAGCTGCGTAGGCTGCTGGCGCATGTCCGCCTGCATCTGAGCGAGCAATTGACGCTGTTCGTCCGTCAGCTGATCGGCATTCTTTACTTCACCCCCGGCAGAAGGCTCGGTAGGCGCACGTACGCCAGGCTGGCGGCTTTCCAGCTCTTTAATGTAGCGCCAGCGCTCTTCAGGCTTCGGCGGCAGGCCGTTGCCGACGACCTTGTTACCCTGAAGGGCTTCAGACTCTTCTTTTTTATGATGCGTAATGAAGTAGAGGCCGCCAATAAAGGCCACCAGCACAGCCGCAGCAATGGCGACCATAGCTGGGGAGACAGCAGACAGGCTGCGTTGCTTGCTTTTTGAACTACTCTTTTTGCGTCGCGAAGGTGCCGGCTGGCCGCGACGTACATAATCTCGTTGTGCCACTATCGTTTCGCTGTATTTATTCGTTCGTCAGCCCGCCATGTTACTTAAGCGACGGGGCTTTGACCAGATAAGGGTGTCGAAAGGTATTTACTTTAAGTTAATGCCTGGGTAGAGCCGCGCACAATCAGCTCACAATCCAGTAGTCGTGACCCACTGCTAACTGATTGACCGTGCAGTTGATCCAGCAAAAGCAGCATCGCTTCACGGCCGATGTCATACCGCGGCTGTGCAACGGTCGAAAGCGGCGGATCGCAAAACTCCGAGAGTGAAATATTATCAAAACCGATTATCGACAGGTCCTGCGGCACGCGCAGGCCGTGACGTTTGGCGTAGGATAACGCCCCCAGCGCCATCACGTCGCTGTGGCAGAAGACCGCGGTGGGCGGTTCTGGCAAGGCCAGCAATTTTTCCAGCGCCTGCCCGCCCGCTTCAAAGGTGAAATCACCGCGCGCAATGTAGTGCGGATCGACGATAGCCCCGGTACGGCGCAGCGCCTGAACGTAGCCCTGCAAGCGGTAATGACACAGCGGCATCTCTTCTGGTCCGGCGATACAGCCGATACGCTTATGCCCCAGTTCCTGAAGATAGTTCACGGCGTTGAATGCGGCGGTGAGGTTATCGATATGAACGGTTGGCAGCTCCAGCTCCGGCGCGAATTCGTTCGCCATGACCATCGGCGGTAAATTGCGCTGTTCTTCAATGCTGGCATCAAACGGCAGGCGTGAGCCAAGCAGCAGCATGCCATCAATCTGCTTGGTGATGATCAGGTCGATGAACGTTTTTTCCTGCTGGTTCTGGTGAGCACAATCGCCAATCAGCACCAGATAGCCCTGGGCGGCGGCCGTGACCTCAATGCCGCGGATGATTTCGCTGAAGAAGGGATCGCAGATATCCGGCACGATCACCAGGATGGTGCGGGATTCGTTGCGTTTAACGTTGCGCCCCATGGCTTGCGGGAAATAACCGACCTCAAGCGCCGCCTTTTCAACCCGGTTTCGGGTCGCCTGGGAGACTTTGTCAGGGTTCATCAATGCGCGGGACACGGTTGCTGTTGAGACTTGTGCTTTCTCGGCAACGTCTTTCATGGTCGCCGAGGCAACCTCTTTCCTGGACTTCAACGTCTTCTCCTCGCCTGAACACCGAACTGCGGACAGCACCATTTTTACAGATAGTTAATGGAATCGGTTACAGAATTTTCATAAAAAGTGTGAGGCGCATTAAATTTTTCGATCCGTCTTCAGCCTTCAATCGGATCGACGTCAAGAACCCACTTCACTTTTCGCGCTTCCGGTAGGGTATTGATCAGCGCCAGCGTGCCGCTGACGATCTGCTGTAAACGGATACGCGAGGGGTGCTGAAGTAAGAGTTGCCAGCGGAAACGGCCCCCGCGTTTCGGGGCGAGCGCGGGTACCGGGCCTAAAATCCACAGCTGATTATCCACCAGCGGGCTGGCTTGCAGGAGGTTTCTCAGCTGTTGCAGGAACAGCGGAGCCTGCTGGTTATTATGATCTTCCGCACGGATGATAACGTGGCTGGTCCATGGGGGAAGCTGCATCGTCTGACGTTCGGCCAGTGCCTGGTCCGCGAAGGCGTCATAGCCTTTGTGCAGCAGAGTTTGCAGCAGCGGATGTTCAGGGTGGTGCGTTTGCAGCACCACCTCGCCCTGCTTACCCGCTCGACCAGCGCGACCGGCAACCTGGGTATAAAGCTGGGCGAA
Source organism: Enterobacter sp. DTU_2021_1002640_1_SI_PRY_ASU_LCPMC_013 (assembly GCF_032389435.1). NCBI lineage: Bacteria > Pseudomonadati > Pseudomonadota > Gammaproteobacteria > Enterobacterales > Enterobacteriaceae > Enterobacter > Enterobacter sp. DTU_2021_1002640_1_SI_PRY_ASU_LCPMC_013. The sequence continues at coordinate 4,743,404 of NZ_CP135594.1, read as the reverse complement.
ACGCTCGGCGGAGCGAAAATCCGCGGAGAACAGCGCGCCGTCGACGTCCAGCAGGGCGACCAGCGTCACGTCCGGGAAGTGGTGCCCTTTCGCCAGCATCTGAGTACCAATCAGGATGCGCGCGCCGCCGCGATGTACTTCCGCAAGCTGCTGCTCCAGCGCCCCTTTACGGCTGGTGGTATCCCTGTCGATACGGGAGATGGGTACGTCCGGGAAGAAGGGCGCGAGCGCCTGTTCAAGCTGTTCCGTTCCCAGACCGACCGGCACGATGTGCGTTGAGCCGCAGGACGGGCATTGACGGGGGACCGGACGCTGGCTGTCGCAGTGGTGGCAGCGTAAATGGCGCTGAGCCTGGTGGAAGGTGTAGTAGTGATCGCAGCGCGGGCACTCCGCGATCCAGCCGCAGTCGTGGCACAGCAGCGCAGGCGCGAAGCCGCGGCGGTTCAGGAACAGGATCACCTGGTTGCCCGCCTGCAAATGCTGGCGCATGCGGCTAATCAGCGCAGGCGCTAACCCGGCTTGCACCTGCTGGCCTTTCAAATCCAGCACATGCTGAATGGCCGGGCGGGCATTTCCCGCGCGGCGCGTCAGGCGCAGCATGTGGTATTTACGCTGGCGAACGTTGTGCAGCGTTTCAAGCGCGGGGGTGGCGGACCCAAGAATAATGGGGATTTGCTCGCTGTGGGCGCGGTACACGGCTAAGTCGCGGGCGTGATAGCGCCAGCCTTCCTGCTGTTTATAGGAGCTGTCATGCTCTTCATCGATCACGATAACGCCGAGATTTTTAAACGGCGTAAACAGCGATGAACGGGTGCCGATCACAATCGCCGCTTCGCCGTTTTTCGCTTTCAGCCAGGCGCTGAGGCGCTCGCTGTCGTTCAGGCCGGAGTGTAGGACCTCAACGGGCGCATTAAAGCGTTCACGAAAACGCGCGATGGTTTGCGGCGTCAGGCCGATTTCTGGCACCATCACCAGCGCCTGTTTGCCCTGCGCGAGCACGTTTTCCAGCACGCTCAGATATACTTCGGTTTTACCGGAGCCGGTGACGCCCGCCAGCAGCCAGGCGGAAAAATGGTCGGCGGCGCTGTGAATCGCGCCTACGGCGGTGGCCTGCTCGGTATTCAGACGCAGGCGATCGCCCGAGACGGAAAAGCCGTCGCGCCAGTCGTGAAGGGCAGGTGCTTCACTGGCCAGCTCGCTCAACCCTTTCTTCCTTAATGCCTGCAACGCGGTTTCGCTTACCTCAAGCTCGTCGACCTGATGGCGCCAGATTTTTCCCTGGCGCAGCGCGGCCAGCGCCTGCTGCTGTTTCTGCGAGCGCTTCAGGCTGTTAATGTCCACAGCCTGGCCCTGCTCGGTGGCAAACCAGTACCACATTGGTGCGTGGCTGGCGCTCTTGCCCTGGCGCAGCATAATGGGCAGGGCATGGAACAGCACGTCGCCAATCGGATGATGATAATAATCTGCCGCCCACAGCAGCAGTCGCCAGGTGCTGGTGGAGTAAACCGGCTCGCTGTCCAGCACCTCAACAACCGATTTCAGCTCGTTAAGCGGCAGTTCGCTGTGTTCGCTGACGGACACCACGATCCCCACGCGCTGCTGTTTGCCAAACGGCACGGTCACGCGACAGCCCGCTTTGGCGCTCATGCTGTCGGGCAGCAGGTAGTCAAAGGTGCGGGGAAGCGGAACGGGCAGGGCAACGTGAGCGACGGGCATCGAATCTTCCTGACTTGAAAAGTGGCGCGTTAGTATACACATTAGTGAAAGCGGCGTGCGGATCAGTTTGCATACGTTGGTCAAATTCTGTATGATTCGCCGCCTTTGGTGTATTTTACGCCAAAGAACTTACATTCAACATCGCGTGGTGTCTGGCGTTAGGGCTGGAAGAGCGACGCGGCCTTAACTGAGGTTCTCCCATGAAAAAAGATATTCACCCGAAATACGAAATGATTACTGCAAACTGCTCTTGCGGTAACTCTATCCAGATCCGCTCTACCGTGGGTCACGATCTGAACCTGGACGTGTGCGGCAAATGCCACCCGTTCTACACTGGTAAGCAGCGTGATGTTGCAACCGGTGGCCGTGTTGACCGCTTCAACAAGCGTTTCAGCATCCCGGGCGCTAAATAAGTTTCCCGAAAAAAAGGCACCGCAAGGTGCCTTTTTTGTATCCGCTTATCAGTATTCCCACGTATCCGGGTCGATACCCAGTTCACGCATGATCACCTTCGCCTCTTCTGGAATTTCGTCACTGCGCTCTTTGCGCAGATCGTCATCGTTCGGCAACGGTTGGCCGGTAAACGCATGCAGGAACGCTTCGCACAGCAGTTCGCTGTTGGTGGCGTGACGCAGGTTGTTCACCTGACGACGCGTACGTTCATCGGTGAGGATCTTCAACACCTTCAGAGGAATGGACACCGTGATTTTCTTGACTTGCTCACTCTTCTTACCGTGCTCAGCGTATGGGCTGATATATTCGCCGCTCCATTCAGCCATGAGATACCTTTAATCCTCTCAGTCATTAATCTAAAGGTGCAAAACCGGTAACCATCAGTTTTGAACCGTAATCTTGCGTAGTTTACCGTAGAGACGATACCGAGGCACGGATATTGCCGCTGTAGCGTGTCCTAAAGCATATAATTTTAACGGCTATTTGCACATTGCTCAATCTATACGCAAAGAAGTTTAGATGTCCAGATGTATTGACGTCCATACTTTCAATGTTTACTCTGGTGCCTGACTTTTCACCTCATTCGCCAGGAAGCCTCACCATGACGCGTAAACAGGCCACCATCGCAGTGCGTAGCGGATTGAATGATGACGAGCAGTACGGCTGCGTTGTCCCGCCAATTCATCTCTCCAGCACCTATAATTTCACCGGATTTAATGAACCCCGCGCGCATGACTACTCGCGTCGCGGCAATCCTACGCGTGACGTCACCCAGCGCGCGCTGGCGGAACTGGAAGGCGGCGCGGGTGCGGTATTAACCAATACCGGCATGTCTGCCATTCACCTGGTGACTACGGTGTTCCTGAAACCTGGCGATCTGCTGGTGGCGCCGCACGACTGTTATGGCGGCAGCTATCGTCTGTTTGATAGCCTGGCGAAACGTGGCTGCTACCGTGTGCTGTTTGTCGATCAAAACGACGAACAGGCGCTGAAACAGGCGCTTGCCGAGCAGCCGAAGCTGGTGCTGGTGGAAAGTCCAAGCAATCCATTGTTGCGCGTAGTCGATATTGCGAAAATTTGTCAGCTCGCAAGGGATGCGGGAGCGATAAGTGTAGTGGATAATACGTTCCTCAGTCCGGCCCTTCAGAACCCACTCGCACTGGGTGCCGATCTGGTATTGCATTCATGCACAAAATATCTGAACGGCCATTCTGACGTGGTCGCGGGCGTGGTGATTGCCAAAGATCCTGACGTTGTCACCGAACTGGCATGGTGGGCGAATAACATTGGCGTCACCGCCGGGGCCTTCGACAGCTATCTGCTGTTACGCGGCATTCGCACGCTGTCGCCGCGTATGGACGTGGCGCAACGCAATGCTCAGGCGATCGTGGATTTCCTGAAAACCCAGCCGCTGGTGAAGAAGCTTTATCACCCGTCGCTGCCGGAAAATCAGGGGCACGAGATTGCCGCGCGCCAACAGAAAGGATTTGGCGCAATGTTAAGTTTTGAACTGGACGGTGACGAGCAAACGCTGCGTCGCTTCCTGAGCGGGTTGTCATTGTTTACGCTGGCGGAATCCTTAGGGGGAGTAGAAAGCTTGATCTCCCACGCCGCAACCATGACGCACGCAGGTATGGCACCCGAAGCACGTGCCGCCGCCGGGATTTCCGAGACGCTGCTGCGTATCTCGACCGGTATTGAAGATTCTGAAGATTTAATTGCCGATCTGGAAAATGGCTTCCGGGTCGCAGCCAAGGGGTAATCATGAGTGTGATAGCGCAGGCAGGGACGAAGGGTCGTCAGCTGCACAAGTTTGGTGGTAGTAGTCTTGCTGATGTGAAATGTTATCTGCGTGTCGCAGGGATCATGACCGAGTATTCACAGCCGGGGGACATGATGGTTGTCTCTGCGGCGGGCAGCACCACCAATCAGTTGATTAGCTGGCTGAAACTGAGCCAGACCGATCGCCTCTCTGCGCATCAGGTGCAACAGTCCTTACGTCGTTACCAGAGTGAACTGATTGCCGGTTTGCTGCCTGCGGACGTGGCGGACGGGCTGATTAGCGCTTTTACGCACGACCTTGAGCGTCTGGCCGCTCTGCTGGACAGCGGCATTACTGATGCAGTGTATGCGGAAGTGGTTGGCCACGGTGAAGTATGGTCTGCGCGCCTGATGGCCGCCGTGCTGCAACATCTTGGTGTGGAAGCCGCCTGGCTCGACGCGCGTGATTTCCTGCGTGCCGAACGCGCCGCACAGCCGCAGGTGGACGAAGGGTTGTCTTACCCGCTGCTGCAACAGCTGCTGGTGCAACATCCTGGTAAACGTATTGTCGTCACCGGTTTTATCAGTCGCAGCAATGCGGGCGAAACCGTTCTGCTGGGCCGTAACGGCTCTGACTACTCGGCTACGCAGATTGGCGCCCTGGCGGGCGTGTCCCGCGTCACCATCTGGAGCGACGTGGCCGGTGTCTACAGCGCGGACCCGCGCAAAGTAAAAGATGCCTGCCTGCTGCCGCTGCTGCGTCTCGACGAAGCGAGCGAACTGGCGCGTCTGGCGGCCCCGGTGCTGCACGCGCGCACGCTACAGCCGGTTTCCGGCAGCGACATCGACCTGCAACTACGCTGTAGCTACACGCCGGATCAGGGTTCCACCCGCATTGAACGCGTGCTGGCATCCGGTACGGGCGCGCGCATTGTCACCAGCCATGATGACATCTGCCTGATTGAGTTCCAGGTGCCTGCGGGCCAGGATTTCAAACTGGCACACAAAGATATCGACACCATCCTGAAACGTGCCCAGGTGCGTCCGCTGGCCGTTGGCGTACATAACGATCGTCAGCTGTTGCAGTTCTGCTATACCGCTGAAGTGGTGGACAGCGCCCTGAAAATTCTGGATGAAGCGGGCCTGCCGGGCGAGCTTCGCCTGCGTCAGGGGCTGGCGCTGGTGGCGATGGTGGGTGCGGGCGTCACCCGTAACCCGCTCCACTGCCACCGCTTCTGGCAGCAGCTGAAAGGTCAGCCGGTGGAGTTCACCTGGCAGTCGGAAGAGGGCATCAGTCTGGTTGCCGTGCTGCGTAAAGGGCCAACCGAAAGCCTGATTCAGGGTCTGCACACCTCCCTGTTCCGCGCGGAAAAACGCATCGGCCTGGTGCTGTTCGGGAAAGGGAACATCGGTTCCCGCTGGCTGGAGCTGTTCGCCCGCGAGCAGGTGACGCTTTCGGCGCGTACCGGGTTTGAATTTATTCTGGCAGGGGTGGTGGACAGCCGCCGCAGCCTGCTGAACTACGAAGGGCTGGACGCCAGCCGGGCGCTGGCCTTCTTTAACGATGAAGCGGTTGAGCAGGATGAAGAGTCGCTGTTCCTGTGGATGCGCGCGCACCCGTACGACGATCTGGTGGTGCTGGACGTGACTGCCAGCGAACAGCTGGCCGATCAGTATCTGGATTTCGCCAGCCACGGTTTCCACGTCATCAGCGCCAACAAACTGGCGGGCGCGAGCAGCACTGATAAATACCGTCAGATCCATGACGCATTCGAAAAAACGGGCCGTCACTGGCTGTATAACGCCACCGTTGGCGCGGGCCTGCCGGTGAACCATACCGTGCGCGACCTGATTGAAAGCGGCGACAGCATTCTGGCGCTGAGCGGGATCTTCTCCGGCACGCTCTCCTGGCTGTTTTTGCAGTTTGACGGCACCGTTCCGTTCACCGACCTGGTGGATCAGGCGTGGCAGCAGGGCTTAACCGAGCCGGATCCGCGCGTTGACCTTGCCGGTAAAGATGTGATGCGTAAGCTGGTGATCCTGGCGCGTGAAGCCGGCTACGACATTGAGCCGGGTCAGGTACGCGTTGAGTCTCTGGTGCCTGCGGGCTGCGAGGAGGGGTCCGTCGATCACTTCTTCGAGAACGGTGACGAGCTGAACGAGCAGATGGTGCAACGTCTGGAAGCGGCTAACGAGATGGGCCTGGTGCTGCGTTACGTGGCGCGTTTCGAGGCGAACGGTAAAGCGCGCGTGGGCGTGGAGGCGGTGCGCCCTGAACATCCGCTGGCGGCGCTCCTGCCGTGCGACAACGTCTTCGCCATCGAAAGCCGCTGGTATCGCGATAACCCGCTGGTGATCCGTGGCCCGGGCGCGGGACGCGATGTCACCGCCGGAGCCATTCAGTCTGATATTAATCGTCTGGCTAAGCTGCTGTAATTTCGCTTGTTCCCTCTCCCCGTGGGAGAGGGTTAGGGTGAGGGCAGCAGACCGCACTCACCCCCATCATGAGCGCCCTTCATCTTCCCTGAACAAACCTCACCGTTAATGTTGATTATTTCTGTTGACGTCATCCCGCTTTTCCGTCATTTTTACATCTGGACGTCTAAACGTATAGAAGTTCACAACACAACAAACAACGACACGCGAAAGATAGAGGTAAGGTATGAGCTTTTTTCACGCCAACCAGCGGGAAGCCCTGAATCAGAGCCTGGCCGAAGTAAACGGCCAGATTAACGTCTCTTTTGAATTTTTCCCGCCGCGCACCAGTGAAATGGAGCAAACCCTGTGGAGCTCTATCGATCGCCTGAGCAGCCTCAAGCCGAAGTTCGTCTCTGTGACCTACGGCGCCAACTCCGGTGAGCGTGACCGCACGCACAGCATCATTAAGGGCATTAAAGATCGAACCGGTCTGGAAGCGGCACCGCACCTGACCTGTATCGACGCCACCCGTGATGAACTACGCGCCATTGCCCAGGACTACTGGAATAACGGCATTCGCCACATTGTGGCCCTGCGCGGCGACCTCCCGCCAGGCAGCGGCAAGCCGGAGATGTATGCCACCGATCTGGTCGGGCTGCTGAAAGACGTTGCCGACTTTGATATCTCCGTGGCCGCCTACCCTGAAGTTCACCCGGAAGCCAAAAGCGCCCAGGCGGATCTGCTCAACCTGAAGCGTAAAGTGGAGGCCGGTGCTAACCGCGCGATTACTCAGTTCTTCTTTGACGTGGAAAGCTACCTGCGCTTTCGCGACCGCTGCGTCTCGGCGGGTATTGATGTCGAAATCATTCCTGGCATTCTGCCGGTCTCGAACTTCAAACAGGCGAAGAAATTCGCTGATATGACCAACGTGCGCATTCCGCTGTGGATGTCCAAAATGTACGAAGGGCTGGACGACGATCCGGAAACCCGTAAGCTGGTGGGGGCCAATATTGCGATGGACATGGTGAAGATTTTAAGTCGCGAAGGGGTGAAAGATTTCCATTTCTATACCCTGAACCGCGCGGAAATGAGCTACGCCATTTGCCATACGCTCGGTGTTCGCCCGGCGCTGTAAAGTAAAAAACCCTCATAAAGTGAGGGTTTTTTAATCGAACGGAGAGTTAAAAGGTATTAGCTATCGAATCTGTGGATTAATTCAACTATCTCTTATCGCTAGTGGTGTATATCGTAACGGTAACACTGTAAAGGGAGCATAGCGATGAGCATGTCAGACGAGACCAATAACGCGGCATCCGCCGGCAAATGTCCGTTCCACCAGGGCGGCGTCGATCATAGCGCGGGTGCAGGTACCGGCAGCAAAGAATGGTGGCCTAAACAACTTCGCATCGATCTACTTAATCAACACTCCAGCCGTTCTAACCCTCTGGGTGAAGACTTCGACTACCGCAAAGAATTCAGCAAGCTCGACTATTCCGCCCTTAAGGGCGATCTCAAAGCACTGTTAACCGACTCACAACCGTGGTGGCCTGCCGACTGGGGCAGCTATGCGGGCCTGTTTATCCGTATGGCCTGGCACGGTGCGGGTACCTATCGCTCCGTTGACGGTCGCGGCGGCGCCGGACGCGGTCAGCAACGCTTTGCACCGCTGAACTCCTGGCCGGATAACGTCAGCCTGGATAAGGCTCGCCGCCTGCTGTGGCCAATTAAGCAAAAATACGGACAAAAAATCTCCTGGGCTGACCTCTTTATCCTCGCGGGTAACGTGGCGCTGGAGAACTCCGGCTTCCGCACCTTTGGTTTCGGTGCCGGGCGTGAAGACGTCTGGGAACCGGATCTGGACGTGAACTGGGGCGATGAAAAAGCCTGGCTGACCCACCGTGACCCGGAAGCGCTGGCGAAGCGCCCGCTTGCGGCCACTGAAATGGGCCTGATTTACGTTAACCCGGAAGGGCCGAACGCCAGCGGTGAACCGCTATCTGCGGCGGCGGCGATCCGCGCTACCTTTGGCAACATGGGCATGAATGACGAAGAGACCGTCGCGCTGATTGCGGGCGGCCATACGCTCGGTAAAACGCACGGCGCAGGTGAAGCCACGCACGTGGGCACTGACCCGGAAGCGTCGCCGATTGAAGCGCAGGGCCTGGGCTGGGCCAGCACGCACGGCACCGGTATTGGCGCTGACGCCATCACCTCCGGGCTGGAAGTTATCTGGTCTCAAACCCCGACCCAGTGGAGCAACTACTTCTTCGAGAACCTGTTCAAATACGAATGGGTGCAGACGCGTAGCCCGGCGGGCGCAATTCAGTTCGAAGCCGTGGATGCGCCGGAAATTATGCCTGACCCGTTCGACCCGTCGAAAAAACGCAAGCCAACCATGCTGGTCACCGACCTGACGCTGCGTTTTGATCCGGAATTCGAGAAAATTTCCCGTCGCTTCCTGAACGATCCGCAGGCCTTCAACGAAGCCTTTGCGCGCGCGTGGTTCAAGCTGACCCACCGCGATATGGGGCCAAAAGCACGGTACATCGGCCCGGAAGTACCGAAGGAAGATCTGATTTGGCAGGATCCGCTGCCTCAGCCGGTGTTCTATCCGACGCAGGAAGATATTGAAAGCCTGAAAGCGGAAATCGCGGCCTCTGGTCTCTCCGTAAGTGAGCTGGTTTCCGTAGCCTGGGCGTCGGCATCGACCTTCCGTGGCGGCGACAAGCGTGGCGGCGCTAACGGTGCGCGTCTGGCGCTGGCGCCTCAGCGCGACTGGGATGTGAACGCCGCGGCGGTGCGGGCGTTACCGGCTCTCGAAGCTATTCAGCGCACCACTAATAAAGCCTCTCTGGCGGATATCATCGTGCTGGCGGGTGTTGTGGGCGTTGAGCAGGCGGCGAAAGCGGCTGGCGTTTACGTTAACGTACCGTTTACCCCAGGCCGCGTGGATGCGCGTCAGGACCAGACGGATATCGAGATGTTCAACCTGCTCGAACCGGTTGCCGACGGTTTCCGTAACTATCGCGCACAGGTGGATGTGTCCACCACGGAGTCGCTGCTGATCGACAAAGCCCAGCAGCTGACCCTGACCGCGCCGGAACTGACGGTGCTGATCGGCGGTTTGCGCGTACTGGGTGCAAACTTCGATGGCAGCAAGAATGGCGTGTTTACCAACCGCGAGGGCGTGCTGAGCAACGACTTCTTCGTTAATCTGCTGGATATGAACACCCAGTGGAAAGCGACCGACGACTCAAACGAGCTGTTTGCCGGTAGCGATCGTGCAAGCGGGGAAGTGAAATACACCGCGACCCGCGCCGATCTGGTCTTCGGTTCAAACGCCGTCCTGCGTGCGCTGGCCGAAGTTTACGCCAGCAGTGATGCACACGAGAAGTTCGTCCGTGATTTTGTTGCCGCGTGGGCGCGAGTGATGGATTTGGACCGGTTTGATGTGAAGTAACCCATGTGCCGGGTGGCGGCTACGCCTTACCCGGCCTACAAATTAAAGTGCCATGTAGGCCGGGTAAGCGCAGCGCCACCCGGCTTTTTTCGTTACTCCCACTCCTGCAAGAATCGCTGTCCGTACTGGTCCGCCACCAGCAGCGCCGCATAGACCTGATCCGGCGTTACGCCGCCAGGCATGTTGTGAATGGTTTCCCCTTCGGCACAGGACGCCTCCGCGATCAGCCGCATTTTGGCCGGAATATCCTCTTTGATATTCAGCTGCGCCAGCGTGATCGGCAGCCCAACGCTGTGGCAAAGCGCGGCGACGGTCTCAATTTCTTCAACCGGCGCGTTCTCCAGTACCAGTTGCGTCAGCGTGCCGAACGCGACCTTTTCACCATGGTAGAAATGATGCGCATCCGGCACCGCCGTCATGCCGTTGTGAATGGCATGCGCCGCCGCCAGCCCGCCGCTTTCAAAGCCCACGCCGCTGAGATAGGTGTTGGCTTCGATAATGCGTTCCAGCGCCGGTGTGACCACGTGCTGTTCCGCCGCCAGCATCGCTTTTTCGCCCTCTTCAATCAGCGTGTTGTAGCACAGCTCTGCCAGCGCTAACGCTGCCTGCGTGCACTTGCCGCCCGCCATGGTGGTCGCGCCGCTACGTGAGCAGGCACGCGCTTCAAACCAGGTTGCCAGGGCATCGCCAATCCCGGCGGCCAGCAGGCGCGCAGGTGCGCCCGCCACCACTTTGGTATCGACAATCACCATGTTCGGGTTGTGCGGCAGCATCAGGTAGCGATCGAACTCGCCGCTGTCGGTATAAATCACGGAAAGGGCGCTGCACGGCGCATCGGCGGAGGCAATGGTCGGGGCAATGGCCACCGGCACGTCCATAAAGTGGGCCAGCGCTTTGGCAGTATCCAGCGTTTTTCCGCCGCCGATACCCAGCACCGCCAGACAGTCAGCGCTGTCGGCCAGCTTTTTTAGGCGATCGATTTCATTTTGCGAACATTCGCCACCAAATGGTGCAATTTCGGCATGGAGTCCGGCTTTTTTAAAACTCTGGCGCAGGGTTTCTTCAGCAAAACCCAGCACAAATTTATCGCCCACCACCAGCCAGCGATTTGCCAGCGGCTTCAGGTAGTCGCCGAGGCGAGTGAGAACATCTGCACCCTGGATGTATTTTCCCGGGGATTGAATGACACGGTCCATAACATTACTCCCTTAGTGTTTGAGGTAAATTCTGTCCTGTTCGAACTGCACTAAGAGTGACTCTACTCCCGGCGTGCCGGTCATTTGTTGCGCTACGTCTAAGGGAAACGTGATTGCCTTACCGGTGGCAAAGATTGAGGGGGAGATCAGGGAAGGGGGAAGATCGAGAAGTGCCCGGCAAGCGTAGCGCTGCCGGGCACTGAGCATTAACCGGTGTTGCGCATACCTGCCGCAACGCCTGCTATCGTTACCATCAGCGCCTGTTCAACGCGCGGATCCGGCTCTTTACCTTCCTCCTCCGCCAGACGCGAACGGTGCAGCAGTTCAGCCTGTAAAACGTTCAGCGGGTCGGTGTAGATGTTACGCAGCTGGATAGACTCGGCGATCCACGGCAGGTCTTCCATCAGGTGGGAGTCATTAGCGATATCCAGCACCACTTTAATATCGCCTTCAAGCAGCTCGCGCAGCTCTTTACCCAGCGCCCACAGCTCTGGTTTCACCAGACGCTGATCGTAGTATTCCGCCAGCCACAGGTCGGCTTTCGAGAAGACCATCTCCAGCATGCCCAGACGGGTAGAGAAGAACGGCCAGTCGCGGCACATGGTTTCCAGTTCGCTCTGCTTTCCGTCTTCCACCACTTTTTGCAGCGCCGCACCGGCACCCAGCCAGGCCGGCAGCATCAGACGGTTTTGCGTCCAGGCGAAGATCCACGGAATGGCGCGCAGGGATTCAACGCCGCCGGTCGGGCGACGCTTGGCCGGGCGCGAACCCAGCGGCAGTTTACCCAGCTCCTGCTCAGGCGTTGCTGAGCGGAAGTAAGGCACAAAGTCTTTGTTTTCACGCACGTAGCCGCGATAGAGGTCGCAGGAGATGTCAGACAGCTCGTCCATGATCCGGCACCAGGACTCTTTTGGCTCCGGCGGCGGCAGCAGGTTGGCTTCCAGGATCGCACTGGTATAGAGCGACAGGCTGCTGATGGTCACTTCCGGCAGGCCGTACTTGAAGCGGATCATCTCGCCCTGCTCGGTCACGCGCAGGCCGCCTCTCAGGCTTCCTGGTGGTTGAGAGAGCAGCGCTGCGTGTGCAGGCGCACCGCCACGACCAATGGAGCCGCCGCGTCCGTGGAACAGGGTCAGTTCAATACCGGCTTTTTCGCAGGTTTTGATTAGCGCATCCTGCGCCTGATATTGCGCCCAGGAGGCTGCCATCACGCCCGCATCTTTCGCGGAGTCGGAATAGCCAATCATCACCATCTGTTTGCCCTGAATAAAGCCGCGATACCAGTCGATGTTCAGCAACTGGGTCATCACGTCGTTAGCGTTGTTCAGGTCGTCGAGGGTCTCAAACAGCGGGGCCACTGGCAGAGCATAGTCAATGCCCGCTTCTTTCAGCAGAAGGTGAACGCCCAGCACGTCGGACGGGGTCTTCGCCATGGAGATCACATAGGCGGCCACCGATCCTTTCGGCGCATCCACGATCGCTTTACAGGTGTTGAGCACTTCGCGGGTGTCGTTGCTTGGCTCCCAGTTGCGCGGCAGCAGCGGGCGCTTGGAGTTCAGCTCGCGGATCAGGAACGCCTGTTTGTCGGCTTCTGACCAGCTTTCATAGTCGCCGATGCCGAGGTAGCGGGTCAGCTCGCCCAGTGCTTCGGTATGACGGGTACTTTCCTGACGAACGTCGATACGCACCAGCGGCACGCCGAAACACTTCACGCGGCGCAGGGTGTCGAGCAGTTCGCCGTTGGCAATGATGCCCATCCCACAGGCCTGGAGCGATTTATAGCAGGCGTACAGCGGCTCCCAGAGCTGTTCGTTCTGGCTCAGCAGACCTTCCGGCTTCGGCAGGCGCTGGCCTTTAAGGCGCGCTTCCAGCCAGGCCTGAGTGGCCATCAGCTGACCGCGCAGTTTTTTCATCAGGAAACGGTACGGTTCGCTGGCGCCTTCTTCACCGGCCAGCGCGCGCAGTTCCGGCGTGGCTTCCACCATCGACAGCTCGGAGATCAGCACCTGAATATCTTTCAGGAACAGGTCGGTCGCTTTCCAGCGGCTCAGCAGCAGGACGTGGCGGGTGATTTCCGCCGTCACGTTCGGGTTGCCGTCGCGGTCGCCGCCCATCCAGGAGGTAAAGCGCACCGGAACAAAATCAACCGGCAGGCGGTAGCCCAGGTTCTCTTCCAGCTGTTCGTTCAGCTCGCGCAGGTAGTTGGGGACCCCTTCCCACAGGCTGTTTTCCACCACCGCAAAGCCCCATTTGGCTTCGTCTACCGGGCTTGGGCGATGCTTACGAATTTCATCCGTGTGCCAGGACTGGGCAATCAGCTGGCGCAGACGGCGCATAAGCTGGTTACGTTCGTAGTCGGCAATGTCTTTGTTATCCAGTTGCTTCAGACAGTTGTTCACTTCCACCATTTTGTGGATCAGCGTACGACGGGTGATTTCGGTTGGGTGTGCGGTCAGCACCAGCTCCAGCGAAAGGGATTCCACCGCTTTTTTGATGGTCGCTTCGTTGAGGTCAGGCTGGTCTTTAAGTTTACGAAGGGTGCGGGCAATGACTTCCGGGTTGCTGGCCGCTTCGCCTTTTGGCGAAATGCTGTGGTATTGCTCAGCGGTGTTTGCCAGGTTCAGAAACTGGCTGAAGGCGCGGGCAACGGGCAGCAGCTCATCGTTAGAGAGGTTCTGCAAGGTGGTGAGCAGCTCCTGACGATTGGCCTCGTTACCGGCGCGGGAAGATTTGGACAGCTTGCGGATGGTTTCAACGCGGTCGAGGATGTTCTCCCCCAGTGCGTCTTTGATGGTATCTCCAAGCACTTTGCCGAGCATACTGACATTACTACGCAACGCGGAATATTGTTCGTTCATAAAAACCCAGTCACCCCATCATTTTTGTTTATGCCCATGCGAAAATCTTCTGGACATTATTTTGTCATCTCCCTTTATAAAGCCACGTAAAACCCCCGTCGTCAATTGCTGCGAAAACGGTTCAGCAAACGAATAAATGTGGGGAATTTACGAAATTTAATTCGTATTGCGTCAGATAAGAGATGCTTATGGGAATGTGACGAAGATCATGCGATTTGTTGCCCTCACCCTAACCCTCTCCCACAGGGAGAGGGGACTGTTCGGTGCGTTTTTAATGCCAGCAGAAGTGATGCACAACCTGGGTAATGAGTTCGCGAGTGGGCTTGATGAAGCGGGTTTCGAGATATTCGTCCGGCTGGTGGGCCTGGTTGATGGAGCCAGGGCCCAGAACCAGCGTCGGGCACAGCGTTTGAATAAACGGCGCTTCGGTGCAGTAGTTCACCACGTCGGTTTTCTCGCCGAGCAGTTTTTCCACCACCTGAACCAGCTGGTGGTCAGGCGGGCATTCGTAGCCTGGAATCGGCGGATGCAGTTCGGAGACCGTCAGACGGCCCGGCCAGCGCTCGCTGACCGGGGCCAGCGCTTCATTCAGCAGGCCGTCGAGATCGCTCAGCGTCATGCCCGGTAGAGGACGGATATCCATATGCAGTTCGCAGCAGGCGCAGATACGGTTGGACGCATCACCACCGTGCAGGCTGCCGAGGTTAAGCGTTGGGTAAGGCACGGTGAACGCCTCGTAGTGATAGCGCTCTTTCAGATCGTCGCGCAGGGCCATGATGCGGCCAATCGCGTCATGCATCAGCTCGATGGCGTTCACGCCGCGCGCCGGATCGCTGGAGTGGCCGGACTGTCCGAGCACGCGCACCGCGGTAGAAATATGGCCTTTGTGCGCCCGAATCGGTTGCAGAGAGGTCGGTTCGCCGATGATCGCGCAGTCAGGACGAATCGATGTGTTTTCAGAGAAATAACGTGCGCCCGCCATGCTGGTCTCTTCATCGGCGGTCGCCAGAATGTAGAGCGGCTTTTTCAGGGTTGTCACGTCCACGTCACGCAGCGCGTCGAGGATAAAGGCGAAAAAGCCTTTCATGTCGGCGGTGCCCAAACCGTAGAGTTTGTTGTCATGTTCGGTCAGCGTGAACGGATCGCGCGTCCAGCGGCCATCATCAAACGGCACGGTGTCAGTGTGGCCAGCCAGCAGCAGGCCGCCCGCGCCATGTCCGGTACTGGCGAGCAGGTTAAATTTGTGGCGTGTTCCGGGGACGGGCTGAACCTCAACGTTAAACCCAAGATCGCTAAACCAACCCGCCAGCAGATTGATTAAAGACTCATTGCTCTGATCCAGGGCTTCTTCCGTCGCGCTGATGGAGGGTGTGGCAATCAGGGCGCGGTAAATCTCGATAAATGGCGGTAAGTTCATTTTCATTGTTGACACACCTTAGGTCGTGATAGTATCAATATTCATGCAATAAATGTGAATAAAAATACATTATCGTTGAGCATAAAGGAACCCGATGTTGAATACGCTGATTGTAGGCGCTAGCGGTTATGCGGGCGCAGAGCTTGTAAGCTACGTAAATCGCCACCCTCATATGACCATAACCGCTTTGACCGTGTCAGCGCAAAGCAATGATGCCGGAAAGTTAATTTCCGATTTGCATCCACAGCTTAAGGGCGTGGTTGATTTGCCTTTGCAGCCCATGTCTGACATCAGCGAGTTCATCGACGGCGTTGACGTTGTGTTTTTAGCCACGGCGCATGAAGTTAGCCACGACCTGGCACCGCAATTTTTAGCGGCCGGCTGCGTGGTCTTTGATCTCTCCGGCGCGTTTCGCGTTAACGACAGCGCGTTCTACGAAAAATATTATGGTTTCACCCATCAGCACCCGGATCTGCTCGAAAAAGCGGTGTACGGCCTGGCGGAGTGGAGCGCTGACAAACTGAAAGAAGCGGATCTGATTGCCGTGCCGGGCTGCTACCCGACGGCGGCGCAGCTTTCCCTGAAGCCGCTGATCGACGCCGGTCTGCTGGATCTGCATCAGTGGCCGGTGATCAACGCCACCAGTGGCGTGAGCGGCGCCGGGCGCAAAGCGGCGATCTCCAACAGCTTCTGCGAAGTGAGCCTTCAGCCGTATGGCGTGTTTAATCACCGTCATCACCCTGAAATCACCACCCATCTGGGCGCGGACGTGATTTTCACCCCGCACCTCGGCAGCTTCCCGCGTGGGATCCTCGAAACCATTACCTGCCGCCTGAAGCCGGGTGTGACCAAAGAACAGGTGAGCGAGGTCTTCACGCAGGCGTATGCGGATAAACCGCTGGTTCGCCTGTATGACAAAGGCGTGCCGGCGTTGAAAAACGTGGTTGGCCT
This sequence comes from Enterobacter sp. DTU_2021_1002640_1_SI_PRY_ASU_LCPMC_013, assembly GCF_032389435.1. Classification (NCBI taxonomy): domain Bacteria; kingdom Pseudomonadati; phylum Pseudomonadota; class Gammaproteobacteria; order Enterobacterales; family Enterobacteriaceae; genus Enterobacter; species Enterobacter sp. DTU_2021_1002640_1_SI_PRY_ASU_LCPMC_013. The sequence goes on along the minus strand of NZ_CP135594.1, from coordinate 4,727,174 downwards.
GCCGTTCTGCGACATCGGCTTTGCCGTGCAGGGCGAGCATCTGATTGTGGTCGCCGCAGAAGATAACTTACTCAAAGGCGCTGCCGCACAGGCAATGCAGTGTGCAAATATTCGTTTCGGCTTCCCTGAAACGCAGGCTCTTATTTAAGGTGTGATGATGAATCCATTAATTATCAAACTCGGTGGTGTACTGCTGGACAGCGAAGAAGCGCTGGAGCGCCTGTTTACCGCACTGGTGAACTATCGCGAATCACACCAACGTCCGCTGGTGATTGTGCACGGCGGCGGCTGCGTGGTGGATGAGCTGATGAAAGGGCTCAACCTGCCGGTGAAAAAGAAAAATGGCCTGCGCGTGACGCCAGCGGATCAGATTGACATCATTACCGGCGCGCTGGCGGGAACGGCGAACAAAACGCTGCTGGCGTGGGCGAAGAAACACCATATCGCCTCCGTTGGCCTCTTTCTGGGCGATGGCGATAGCGTAAAAGTGACCCAGCTCGACGAAGAGCTTGGCCATGTTGGACTGGCGCAGCCAGGTTCGCCTGAGCTGATTAACACCCTGCTGGAAGGCGGTTTCCTGCCGGTGGTGAGCTCAATCGGCGTGACCGAAGAGGGCGAACTGATGAACGTCAATGCGGACCAGGCGGCGACGGCGCTGGCGGCAACGCTGGGCGCAGACCTGATCCTGCTCTCCGACGTGAGCGGCATTCTGGACGGCAAAGGCCAGCGCATTGCGGAAATGACCGCCGCAAAAGCCGAGCAGCTGATCGATCAGGGCATTATCACCGACGGCATGATCGTTAAAGTTAACGCCGCGCTGGATGCGGCCCGCACGCTGGGCCGCCCGGTGGATATCGCCTCCTGGCGTCACGCAGAGCAGCTTCCGGCGCTGTTTAACGGCACGCCGATTGGCACGCGTATTCTGGCTTAAGATTCTGTGCCGGATGGCGCTTCGCTTATCCGGCCTACGTGAATTTTGTAGGCCCGGTAAGCGCAGCGCCACCGGGCAAAAATATCATCATTAAGGAAATTCGTTATGGCACTTTGGGGTGGGCGTTTTACACAGGCAGCGGATCAGCGGTTCAAACAGTTCAACGACTCTTTGCGCTTCGACTACCGCCTGGCCGAACAGGATATTGTCGGCTCTGTGGCCTGGTCCAAAGCGCTGGTGACCGTTGGCGTGCTGACCGCAGACGAACAGCAGCAGCTGGAAGAGGCGCTGAACAACCTGCTGGAAGAGGTGCGTCTGGATCCGGAGCAAATCCTCCAGAGCGATGCCGAAGATATTCACAGCTGGGTGGAAGGCAAACTGATCGACAAAGTCGGCCAGTTGGGTAAAAAGCTCCATACCGGGCGTAGCCGTAATGACCAGGTGGCGACCGACCTGAAGCTGTGGTGCAAAGAGACCATCGGCGAACTGCTGGCGGCGAATCGTCAGTTGCAGAGCGCACTGGTGGACACCGCGCAGCGCAATCAGGATGCGGTGATGCCGGGTTATACCCACCTGCAACGCGCGCAGCCGGTGACGTTCGCACACTGGTGTCTGGCCTACGTTGAGATGCTGGCGCGTGATGAGAGCCGTTTACAGGATACCTTAAAGCGTCTGGACGTCAGCCCGCTGGGCAGCGGCGCGCTGGCCGGTACGGCGTATGAAATCGACCGTGAGCAGCTGGCAGGCTGGCTGGGCTTTGCCTCCGCCACCCGCAACAGCCTGGACAGCGTCTCTGACCGTGACCACGTGCTGGAGCTGCTCTCGAATGCCTCTATCGGGATGGTGCACCTGTCGCGCTTTGCCGAAGACCTGATCTTCTTTAACTCTGGCGAAGCGGGCTTTGTAGAGCTGTCCGACCGCGTGACGTCCGGCTCCTCCCTGATGCCGCAGAAGAAAAACCCGGATGCGCTGGAGCTGATCCGCGGTAAGTGTGGCCGCGTGCAGGGCGCGCTAACCGGTATGATGATGACCCTGAAAGGGCTGCCGCTGGCGTACAACAAAGACATGCAGGAAGACAAAGAGGGGCTATTCGACGCGCTCGACACCTGGCTGGACTGTCTGCATATGGGCGCGCTGGTGCTGGACGGCATTCAGGTGAAACGTCCGCGCTGCCAGGAAGCGGCGCAGCAGGGGTATGCTAACTCTACCGAGCTGGCGGACTACCTGGTGGCGAAAGGCGTACCGTTCCGCGAGGCGCACCATATTGTGGGTGAAGCAGTGGTGGAAGCGATTCGTCAGGGTAAAGCCCTTGAAGAGCTGGCGCTTGCCGACCTGCAAAAATTCAGCGCGGTTATCGGGGATGATGTCTACCCGATTCTGGCCCTGCAATCCTGCCTGGATAAGCGTGCAGCGAAAGGTGGCGTGTCGCCGAAGCAGGTAGCGCAGGCGATTGCGGATGCGAAAAACCGGTTGGTTTGACAATATTGCGGTGTGATGCCCTCACCCCAACCCCTCTCCCACGAGGAGAGGGGCTCGATCGGTTCCCTCTCCCCCCGGGAGAGGGGTAGGGTGAGGGAAAAACGTAGCCTGGCTTAGTGCTGGGCTTTTTTTTACGCAAAAAAAAGCGGACCACGGGGTCCGCAAAAGTTCACGTTGGCTTTAGTTGTTCGAGTTTTGAGAGAAACTCGCTGACGGTGCGGGGACGTCAAGGGTCAAACACGTGCCGCCTCGTCTATGTGATGTATTATTCAACAGAATGCTTGATAGGGATAATCGTTCGTTGCTATGCTATCTATCGCCATGAACTATCGTGGCGACGGAGGATGAATAATGAATATTCGTGATCTTGAATACCTGGTAGCGTTAGCCGAGCACCGCCATTTTCGCCGCGCGGCAGACTCCTGCCACGTCAGCCAGCCAACGCTGAGCGGTCAGATCCGCAAGCTGGAAGATGAGCTGGGCGTGATGCTGCTGGAGCGCACCAGTCGTAAGGTACTGTTCACGCAGGCAGGTCTTCTGCTGGTGGATCAGGCGCGCACCGTACTGCGCGAGGTCAAAGTGCTCAAGGAAATGGCAAGCCAGCAGGGGGAAGCGATGTCCGGCCCGCTGCATATTGGCCTGATCCCAACCGTTGGCCCGTACCTGTTGCCGCAAATCATTCCGATGCTGCACCAGACGTTCCCGAAACTCGAAATGTACCTGCATGAAGCGCAAACCCATCAGCTGCTGGCGCAGCTGGACAGCGGCAAGCTCGACTGCGCGATCCTGGCGCTGGTCAAAGAGAGTGAAGCGTTTATTGAAGTACCGCTGTTCGATGAGCCGATGATGCTGGCGATCTATGAAGATCACCCGTGGGCGAACCGCGATCGCGTGCCGATGGCCGATCTGGCCGGTGAAAAACTGCTGATGCTGGAAGACGGCCACTGTCTGCGCGATCAGGCGATGGGCTTCTGCTTCGAAGCGGGTGCCGATGAAGATACCCATTTCCGCGCAACCAGCCTGGAAACGCTGCGTAATATGGTGGCGGCGGGAAGCGGTATTACGCTGCTGCCGGCGCTGGCGGTGCCGCACGAGCGTAAACGTGATGGCGTGGTCTATCTGCCCTGTATTAAGCCGGAGCCGCGTCGCACCATTGGTCTGGTTTATCGTCCGGGGTCACCGCTGCGCAGCCGCTATGAGCAGCTGGCAGAGGCCATCCGGGGTGCGATGGATGGCCATTTCGACAGCGCGTTAAAACAGGCGGTTTAAGCCGTTCAGCGCAGCTACCCGATAGGCTTCCGCCATGGTCGGGTAGTTAAAGGTGGTGTTAACGAAGTACTCAATGGTGTTGCCACCACCTTTTTGCTCCATGATCGCCTGGCCGATATGAATGATTTCCGCCGCGCGTTCACCGAAGCAGTGAATACCGAGGATCTCTTTCGTCTCGCGATGGAACAGGATCTTCAGCGTACCCACGCTCATTCCCACGATTTGCGCCCGCGCCAGATGTTTAAACTGGGCACGACCCACCTCGTAAGGCACCTTCATGGCTGTCAGCTGCTGCTCGGTTTTGCCGACAGAACTGATTTCCGGAATGGTGTAGATGCCCGTCGGGATATCTTCAATCAGATGCGCCGTCGCTTCACCTTTCACCAGCGCCTGTGCGGCGATGCGGCCCTGATCGTAAGCGGCGGAGGCCAGGCTTGGGTAACCAATCACGTCGCCCACCGCGTAAACGTGCGGCAGCGCAGTCTGGTACATGCTGTTGACCTTGAGCTGACCGCGGCTGTCGGTTTCAAGCCCGATATTCTCCAGCTGCAATGAATCGGTGTTGCCGGTACGGCCGTTGGCGTACAGCAGGCAGTCTGCCTTCAGCTTCTTACCAGATTTCAGGTGCATGATCACACCGTCGTCGCAGCCTTCGATTTTCTCGTACTCTTCGTTGTGGCGAATCACCACGCCGCTGTTCCAGAAGTGGTAGGAGAGAGAGTCTGACATCTCCTGATCGAGGAACGCCAGCAGGCGGTCGCGGGTGTTAATCAGGTCAACTTTGACCTCCATTCCCCGGAAGATCGATGCATATTCACAGCCAATCACCCCCGCACCGTAGATGATCACATGGCGTGGCTCGTGGTGCAGGCTGAGGATGGAGTCGCTGTCGTAAATGCGCGGGTGCGAGAAATCCACGTCTGCCGGATGGTAAGGACGGGAGCCGCAGGCGATCACAAATTTTTCAGCGGTGAGCGTCTCAACCGAACCGTCGTGGCACTCCAGCGCCAGGGTGTGCTCATCCACAAAATGCGCGTTCCCTTGCAGAATTTCACAGTGGTTGCGCTCATAGAAACCCTGACGCATGCGCGTCTGCTGGTTAATGACCGTGTCTGCGTGATTCAGGATATCGGCAAAGGAGGAACGAAGAAGTCGGGAGTGGTCGCTGTAAAGTGGGTTCTGGTTAAATTCGATAATGCGGCTAACGGCGTGGCGGAGGGCTTTCGAAGGGATGGTGCCCCAGTGGGTGCAACCGCCGCCGACATTATGGTAGCGCTCAATAACCGCTACTCTGGCTCCCTGTTTTACCAGACCCATAGCAGCACCTTCGCCGCCGGGGCCGGAACCAATAACTATTGCGTCGTAATCGTAGGAATGTGGCATGGCAAGGCTTACCTGTTCTTATACATAAAAGCAACAGAATCATAACATCATTGCCAGGGTAACCCAATTATCGTTGTGCTTTTTTCGGGCAGTGGAGCACAAACCGCCCGTAAACAATCATTCACAAAGCCAGGTAAACAGATTAATTTTATTCTCTGGTATAGTGCCAACGGGCCTTTGGAAGGATTCAACTATCGTGATGGGCGTAAGAGCACAACAAAAAGAGAAAACCCGGCGTTCGCTGGTGGAAGCCGCATTCAGTCAACTGAGTGCTGAGCGGAGTTTTGCCAGTTTGAGCCTGCGTGAAGTGGCGCGCGAGGCCGGGATTGCGCCGACGTCCTTCTATCGTCATTTCCGTGATGTGGATGAACTGGGCCTGACCATGGTCGACGAGAGCGGTTTGATGCTGCGTCAGCTTATGCGTCAGGCGCGTCAGCGTATCGCCAAGGGCGGTAGCGTGATCCGCACCTCCGTGTCGACATTTATGGAATTTATCGGCAATAACCCTAACGCGTTTCGCCTGCTGTTGCGTGAGCGTTCCGGAACGTCAGCCGCGTTTCGTGCCGCCGTCGCGCGTGAAATTCAGCATTTCATCGCGGAACTTGCCGACTATCTTGAACTCGAAAACCATATGCCGCGTGCGTTTACTGAAGCACAGGCCGAGGCGATGGTGACGATTGTTTTCAGCGCGGGTGCCGAAGCGCTGGATGTCAGCATTGAACAACGTAAGCAACTCGAAGAGCGACTGGTATTGCAGCTGCGGATGATTTCTAAAGGTGCGTACTACTGGTATCGCCGTGAACAAGAGAAGTTGGCACATCAAAACGATGAGTGAAGGTGAGTAATGAAACAGTCAGGTCAGGATAAAGGAACGCTGTTGCTGGCATTGATCGCTGGCTTATCCATTAATGGTACGTTTGCGGCGGTTTTTAGCTCAATTGTACCGTTCTCGATTTTCCCGATTATCGCGCTGGTGCTGACGGTGTACTGCCTGCATCAACGCTATCTGAACCGCACGATGCCGGTTGGGTTACCGGGACTGGCCGCAGCCTGTTTTATTCTGGGTGTACTGCTGTACAGCACCGTGGTGCGTGCAGAGTATCCGGATATTGGCTCTAACTTCCTGCCTGCGGTACTGTCTGTGGCGCTGGTGTTCTGGATTGGCTCGCGCATGCGTAGCCGCAAGAGCCAGTTGCCGGAGTAATGAATTATTTGTAGGGCAGGTAAGCGTAGCGCCACCTGCCAAAAACGCCGGATGGCGCTACGCTTATCCGGCCTACAGATCACCGTGCGGTAAGTAAAACGCCGCACTCCATATGGTGCGTATACGGGAACTGATCGAACAGCGCCAGACGTTCAACCTTGTGCGTCTGGCTTAATGTTTCCAGATTCTTGCACAGCGTCTCCGGGTTACAGGAGATGTACAAAATACGCGGGTACGCCTGCACCATCTTCTCGGTTTCGCTGTCCAGGCCACTGCGCGGCGGGTCGACAAAAATTGTCTCACACTGGTAGCTCTTCAAATCAATCCCTTGCAGGCGGTTAAACTCGCGTACGCCGTTCATCGCCTGGGTAAATTCTTCTGCCGCCATACGAATAATTTGTACGTTATCAATATGGTTAGCGGCGATGTTGTACTGCGCGGCGGCCACCGACGGTTTGGCGATTTCCGTCGCCAGCACGCGCTCGAAATTACGCGCCAGCGCCAGCGAGAAGTTGCCGTTACCGCAGTAGAGCTCCAGCAGATCGCCCGTCGACCCTTCCGTCGCGTTCAACGCCCACTCCAGCATCTGCACGTTCATGGCGGCATTCGGCTGGGTGAAGCTGTTCTCCACCTGACGGTAAATCATCTCTTTACCTGCCACCGGCAGACGCTCGTCGATGTAATCCTGGTCCAGCATGATTTTGGTTTTGGTCGCGCGGCCAATCAGGTGCACGTTGATGTTCTGCGCGCGCAGCGCATCGCGCAGGGCTTCTGCCTGCTCGCGCCACTCGTCGGTCAGCGCTTTGTGATAGAGCAGAGAGACAATGGCCTGATTGCTTTGGGTGGTCAGGTAGTCAATCTGGAACAGCTTGTTGCGCAGCACCGGATTATTGCGTACACCGTCGATCATTAGCGTCATCAGCTGGTTGATGAGCTCACTCGCCGCCGGAAAACTGTCTACGCGAATGCGGGATTTCGTCTGCTGATCGAAAATGATGTGGTACAGGTCATCGCCATCGTGCCAGATGCGGAACTCAGCGCGCATACGGTAGTGGCTGACCGGAGAACGAAACACCTCGGGAACCGGCGCGTTGAAAGGCGTCATCATACTTTGCAGGCGGACAACTTTTTCTGCCAGCTGTGCGTCGTACTGTTCTGTCGGGAGGTGTTCGGGGGTCATGATGCGTCCTGAGTGATAAAGAATTACGCGGGGATTGTAGGGATTGTGCAGTGGATGTCCAGATTTAATGGCTAATAGCTATCTGGACATCTATACGTGTCTAATTGTAGCATTCTGTTTCCGGTCTCCTGAGAGTGAAAAGGGAATCCAGTGCAAATCTGGAGCTGACGCGCAGCGGTAAAGACTGGCGGGATGAGAGTTGTAGACACTGTGAAAATGGGAAGTCTTCATCCGTATAACGCCACCCAGCCCGAAGACCTGCCGGGATCACGTCGCATTTGGTTTCATCATCGCGTGCTATCGATGAGGCCTGCGGCATCCTTCTTATATTGTGGATGCTTTAACAATGATTAAAAAAGTATCGCTGTTGACGGCGTTTTCCGTCACGGCATTTTCGGGCTGGGCGCAGGAAAGCGCCGACTCGTTGGTGGTGACAGCAAACCGTTTCGAACAACCAGCAAAAACCGTTCTGGCTCCGACCTCCGTCGTGACCCGTGAGGATATTGAACGCTGGCAGGCAACGAGTGTTGTGGAAATCATGTCACGCCTGCCGGGTGTGGACATCGCACAAAGCGGCGGGATGGGGTCAACCTCTTCAACGTTTATTCGCGGTACGGAATCCCGCCATGTTCTGGTACTGATTGATGGTATCCCCCTGAATAATGCCGGGATCAGCAATGTTCCCGATTTAAGCCAAATTCCGACGTCGCTGATTCAGCGTATTGAGTACATTCGCGGCCCACGTTCGGCGCTGTATGGCTCCGACGCGATTGGCGGTGTGATTAACATCATTACCGGGCGCGACAAGCCGGGTGCGGAAATTTCTGCGGGTGTCGGTTCAAAGGGGTATCAAAACTATAACGGTGCCTTCCAGCAGGTGTTCGATAAAACCAAAATCACCATGGCCGGTGATTATACCTATACCCGTGGTTTTGATATTGCTGCAAAAGATGCCCCGCGCCAGCCAGACCGCGATGGTTTTATGAGTAAATCGCTATTTGGCTCGGTGGAGCAGCAGTTTACCGACAGCGTCAGTGGGTTCTTCCGTGGCTTTGGCTACGATAACCGCTCCGCGTATGACGGTTACGATCACTATGGTGCGACCGGCATTGATGGGCGGCCGGACACGCGTCAGGTTTACAGCCAGAATTGGGACACCGGGTTGCGCTATAACCAGGGTATTTTCCAGTCACAGCTGGTGGCAGGGTATGGCCGTAGCAAAGATCAGAACTATGATCCGAAAAAAGGCCGCTACGCTGACTCCGCAACCATGGATGACGTGAAGCAGTACACCACCCAGTGGCTGAATACGGTTGAAGTGGGTCACGGCAATATCGGCGCGGGTCTGGACTGGCAGAAGCAGAAAACCCAGGCGGGTACGGGCTATCTGGAAAAAGGTTACGAACAACGTAATACCGGCGTGTTCCTTTCGGCGATGCAGCAGTTCAACAGCGTGACGCTGGAAGCGGCGGCGCGTAATGACGATAACTCTAATTTTGGCAATCACGCCACCTGGCAGACCAGCGCCGCATGGGAGTTCATCGAGGGGTATCGCATCATCGGTTCTTACGGTACAGCGTATAAAGCACCGACCATGAGCCAGATCCACAGTAAAGATTACGGTAATCCGGATCTGAAGCCAGAAGAGAGTAAGCAGTGGGAAGGTGGCTTTGAAGGTCTGACTGGGCCGGTAAACTGGCGTGTGACGGGCTATCGTAATGATATCGATAACCTCATTAATAGCGACCCGCGGACTTACCGTTATTACAACGTCGATGAAGCCCGTATTAAAGGAATCGAGGCGACGGCCCAGTTCGACACTGGCCCGGTAGGGCATCAGATTTCTTACGACTACGTCGACCCGCGTAATGCGAAAACTAACGAAGTCCTGGCTCGTCGCTCAAAGCAACAGGTTAAGTATCAGCTTGACTGGCAGGTGTGGGATCTCGACTGGAATCTGGCGTACCGTTATCTGGGCACTCGCTATGACGTTGCCGTTGATCCGAATACCTACGCCACAGAACGCGTGAAAATGGGCGGCGTCAGCCTGTGGGACGTCGCGGTTTCATATCCTGTCACCTCTCATCTCACAGTTCGTGGTAAAATAGCCAACCTGTTCGATAAAGATTACGAGACAGTTTATGGCTACCAAACTGCAGGACGGGAATACACCTTGTCTGGCAGCTACACCTTCTGATCCGCGTCCCACCGTGCTGGTGTTTGATTCCGGCGTCGGTGGGCTGTCGGTCTATGATGAGATTCGGCAGCTCCTGCCGGATCTCCATTACATCTACGCCTTCGATAACGTCGCGTTCCCGTATGGGGAAAAGAGTGAAGACTTTATTGTTGAACGTGTGGTTGAAATCGTCACCGCGGTACAAAAGCGTTATCCCCTGGCGCTGGCGGTCATTGCCTGTAATACGGCAAGCACGGTCTCTCTTCCTGCCCTGCGCGAAAAATTCCCGTTCCCGGTTGTGGGCGTTGTTCCGGCAATCAAACCTGCGGCGCGTCTGACGGCGAACGGCATTGTGGGGTTGCTGGCTACGCGCGGTACGGTAAAACGTCCTTATACGCGTGAGCTTATAGAGCGCTTTGCCAATGAATGCCAGATCGCCATGCTCGGCTCCGCGGAGCTGGTGGAAATGGCGGAAGCAAAACTGCACGGCGAGACGGTATCGCTTGAAGAGCTGCGCCGTATTCTGCGTCCATGGCTGCGGATGCAGGAACCACCGGATACGGTTGTTCTCGGCTGCACCCATTTCCCGCTATTACAGGAAGAGCTGTTAAAGGTTCTGCCTGAAGGGACCCGGCTGGTGGATTCCGGTGCTGCAATTGCGCGTCGGACGGCCTGGCTGCTGGAACACGAGGCGCCGGATGCGAAATCAGCGGATGCGAACATCGCTTTCTGTATGGCGATAACAAAAGAAACCGAACAACTTTTGCCCGTTTTACGTCGTTATGGCTTCGAAACGCTCGAAAAACTGGCGCTGTAGCACGGTTTTGAGCAAAAAAGAGACGGTTGAACGTTTTTTTTCAAAGAGGGGTTGTCAACGTCGGAGAACTCCCTATAATGCGCCTCCACTGACACGGAACAACGGCTTACAAGCCGCCGGGACAGCGGGGTTCAGAGATGAACGCCAACAGAGAAAAGTGAAAATAATTGCTTGACTCTGAATGAGGAAAACGTAATATACGGGACCTCGCAACGATGAGCTGAAAGCCGCGTTGCAACTGCTCTTTAACAATTTATCAGACAATCTGTGTGGGCACTCAAAGTGACATGGATTCTTAACGTCGCAAGACGAAAAATGAATACCAAGTCTCTGAGTGAACACGTAATTCATTACGAAGTTTAATTCACGAGCATCAAACTTAAATTGAAGAGTTTGATCATGGCTCAGATTGAACGCTGGCGGCAGGCCTAACACATGCAAGTCGAACGGTAACAGGAAGCAGCTTGCTGCTTTGCTGACGAGTGGCGGACGGGTGAGTAATGTCTGGGAAACTGCCTGATGGAGGGGGATAACTACTGGAAACGGTAGCTAATACCGCATAACGTCGCAAGACCAAAGAGGGGGACCTTCGGGCCTCTTGCCATCGGATGTGCCCAGATGGGATTAGCTAGTAGGTGGGGTAACGGCTCACCTAGGCGACGATCCCTAGCTGGTCTGAGAGGATGACCAGCCACACTGGAACTGAGACACGGTCCAGACTCCTACGGGAGGCAGCAGTGGGGAATATTGCACAATGGGCGCAAGCCTGATGCAGCCATGCCGCGTGTATGAAGAAGGCCTTCGGGTTGTAAAGTACTTTCAGCGGGGAGGAAGGCGATAAGGTTAATAACCTTGTCGATTGACGTTACCCGCAGAAGAAGCACCGGCTAACTCCGTGCCAGCAGCCGCGGTAATACGGAGGGTGCAAGCGTTAATCGGAATTACTGGGCGTAAAGCGCACGCAGGCGGTCTGTCAAGTCGGATGTGAAATCCCCGGGCTCAACCTGGGAACTGCATTCGAAACTGGCAGGCTAGAGTCTTGTAGAGGGGGGTAGAATTCCAGGTGTAGCGGTGAAATGCGTAGAGATCTGGAGGAATACCGGTGGCGAAGGCGGCCCCCTGGACAAAGACTGACGCTCAGGTGCGAAAGCGTGGGGAGCAAACAGGATTAGATACCCTGGTAGTCCACGCCGTAAACGATGTCGACTTGGAGGTTGTGCCCTTGAGGCGTGGCTTCCGGAGCTAACGCGTTAAGTCGACCGCCTGGGGAGTACGGCCGCAAGGTTAAAACTCAAATGAATTGACGGGGGCCCGCACAAGCGGTGGAGCATGTGGTTTAATTCGATGCAACGCGAAGAACCTTACCTACTCTTGACATCCAGAGAACTTAGCAGAGATGCTTTGGTGCCTTCGGGAACTCTGAGACAGGTGCTGCATGGCTGTCGTCAGCTCGTGTTGTGAAATGTTGGGTTAAGTCCCGCAACGAGCGCAACCCTTATCCTTTGTTGCCAGCGGTCCGGCCGGGAACTCAAAGGAGACTGCCAGTGATAAACTGGAGGAAGGTGGGGATGACGTCAAGTCATCATGGCCCTTACGAGTAGGGCTACACACGTGCTACAATGGCGCATACAAAGAGAAGCGACCTCGCGAGAGCAAGCGGACCTCATAAAGTGCGTCGTAGTCCGGATTGGAGTCTGCAACTCGACTCCATGAAGTCGGAATCGCTAGTAATCGTGGATCAGAATGCCACGGTGAATACGTTCCCGGGCCTTGTACACACCGCCCGTCACACCATGGGAGTGGGTTGCAAAAGAAGTAGGTAGCTTAACCTTCGGGAGGGCGCTTACCACTTTGTGATTCATGACTGGGGTGAAGTCGTAACAAGGTAACCGTAGGGGAACCTGCGGTTGGATCACCTCCTTACCTTAAAGAACCTGCCTTTGTAGTGCTCACACAGATTGTCTGATGAAAAACAGCAGTAAAAAACCTCTACAGGCTTGTAGCTCAGGTGGTTAGAGCGCACCCCTGATAAGGGTGAGGTCGGTGGTTCAAGTCCACTCAGGCCTACCAAATTTGCTTCGCAAATTTGAAGAGGTTGTAAACGATGGGGCTATAGCTCAGCTGGGAGAGCGCCTGCCTTGCACGCAGGAGGTCTGCGGTTCGATCCCGCATAGCTCCACCATCTTTTACTGCGAACACAAGAAAACTTCAGAGTGAACCTGAAAAGGTGCACTGCGAAGTTTTGCTCTTTAAAAATCTGGATCAAGCTGAAAATTGAAACGACACACAGCTCATGTGTGTTCGAGTCTCTCAAATTTTCGCAAGTCGATGATGAATCGAAAGAAACATCTTCGGGTTGTGAGGTTAAGCGACTAAGCGTACACGGTGGATGCCCTGGCAGTCAGAGGCGATGAAGGACGTGCTAATCTGCGAAAAGCGCCGGCGAGGTGATATGAACCCTTGACCCGGCGATGTCCGAATGGGGAAACCCAGTGCAATCCGTTGCACTATCGTTAACTGAATACATAGGTTAACGAGGCGAACCGGGGGAACTGAAACATCTAAGTACCCCGAGGAAAAGAAATCAACCGAGATTCCCCCAGTAGCGGCGAGCGAACGGGGAGCAGCCCGGAGTCTGAATCAGCTTGTGTGTTAGTGGAACGGTCTGGAAAGTCCGACGGTACAGGGTGATAGTCCCGTACACGAAAGCACACATGCTGTGAACTCGAAGAGTAGGGCGGGACACGTGGTATCCTGTCTGAATATGGGGGGACCATCCTCCAAGGCTAAATACTCCTGACTGACCGATAGTGAACCAGTACCGTGAGGGAAAGGCGAAAAGAACCCCGGCGAGGGGAGTGAAAAAGAACCTGAAACCGTGTACGTACAAGCAGTGGGAGCCTCTTTATGGGGTGACTGCGTACCTTTTGTATAATGGGTCAGCGACTTATATTCTGTAGCAAGGTTAACCGTATAGGGGAGCCGAAGGGAAACCGAGTCTTAACTGGGCGTTAAGTTGCAGGGTATAGACCCGAAACCCGGTGATCTAGCCATGGGCAGGTTGAAGGTTGGGTAACACTAACTGGAGGACCGAACCGACTAATGTTGAAAAATTAGCGGATGACCTGTGGCTGGGGGTGAAAGGCCAATCAAACCGGGAGATAGCTGGTTCTCCCCGAAAGCTATTTAGGTAGCGCCTCGTGAACTCATCTTCGGGGGTAGAGCACTGTTTCGGCTAGGGGGCCATCCCGGCTTACCAACCCGATGCAAACTACGAATACCGAAGAATGTTATCACGGGAGACACACGGCGGGTGCTAACGTCCGTCGTGAAGAGGGAAACAACCCAGACCGCCAGCTAAGGTCCCAAAGTCATGGTTAAGTGGGAAACGATGTGGGAAGGCACAGACAGCCAGGATGTTGGCTTAGAAGCAGCCATCATTTAAAGAAAGCGTAATAGCTCACTGGTCGAGTCGGCCTGCGCGGAAGATGTAACGGGGCTAAACCATGCACCGAAGCTGCGGCAGCGACGCTTATGCGTTGTTGGGTAGGGGAGCGTTCTGTAAGCCGTTGAAGGTGTGCTGTGAGGCATGCTGGAGGTATCAGAAGTGCGAATGCTGACATAAGTAACGATAAAGCGGGTGAAAAGCCCGCTCGCCGGAAGACCAAGGGTTCCTGTCCAACGTTAATCGGGGCAGGGTGAGTCGACCCCTAAGGCGAGGCCGAAAGGCGTAGTCGATGGGAAACAGGTTAATATTCCTGTACTTGGTGTTACTGCGAAGGGGGGACGGAGAAGGCTATGTCAGCCGGGCGACGGTTGTCCCGGTTTAAGCATGTAGGCGGAGGTTCCAGGTAAATCCGGTACCTTATTAACGCTGAGGTGTGATGACGAGGCACTACGGTGCTGAAGTGATAAATGCCCTGCTTCCAGGAAAAGCCTCTAAGCATCAGGTAACACGAAATCGTACCCCAAACCGACACAGGTGGTCAGGTAGAGAATACCAAGGCGCTTGAGAGAACTCGGGTGAAGGAACTAGGCAAAATGGTGCCGTAACTTCGGGAGAAGGCACGCTGATATGTAGGTGAAGCCCCTGCGGGCGGAGCTGAAATCAGTCGAAGATACCAGCTGGCTGCAACTGTTTATTAAAAACACAGCACTGTGCAAACACGAAAGTGGACGTATACGGTGTGACGCCTGCCCGGTGCCGGAAGGTTAATTGATGGGGTTAGCGGCAACGCGAAGCTCTTGATCGAAGCCCCGGTAAACGGCGGCCGTAACTATAACGGTCCTAAGGTAGCGAAATTCCTTGTCGGGTAAGTTCCGACCTGCACGAATGGCGTAATGATGGCCAGGCTGTCTCCACCCGAGACTCAGTGAAATTGAACTCGCTGTGAAGATGCAGTGTACCCGCGGCAAGACGGAAAGACCCCGTGAACCTTTACTATAGCTTGACACTGAACACTGGTCCTTGATGTGTAGGATAGGTGGGAGGCTTTGAAGCGTGGACGCCAGTCTGCGTGGAGCCAACCTTGAAATACCACCCTTTAATGGCTGGTGTTCTAACGTGGACCCGTAATCCGGGTTGCGGACAGTGTCTGGTGGGTAGTTTGACTGGGGCGGTCTCCTCCCAAAGAGTAACGGAGGAGCACGAAGGTTGGCTAATCCTGGTCGGACATCAGGAGGTTAGTGCAATGGCATAAGCCAGCTTGACTGCGAGCGTGACGGCGCGAGCAGGTGCGAAAGCAGGTCATAGTGATCCGGTGGTTCTGAATGGAAGGGCCATCGCTCAACGGATAAAAGGTACTCCGGGGATAACAGGCTGATACCGCCCAAGAGTTCATATCGACGGCGGTGTTTGGCACCTCGATGTCGGCTCATCACATCCTGGGGCTGAAGTAGGTCCCAAGGGTATGGCTGTTCGCCATTTAAAGTGGTACGCGAGCTGGGTTTAGAACGTCGTGAGACAGTTCGGTCCCTATCTGCCGTGGGCGCTGGAGAATTGAGGGGGGCTGCTCCTAGTACGAGAGGACCGGAGTGGACGCATCACTGGTGTTCGGGTTGTCATGCCAATGGCACTGCCCGGTAGCTAAATGCGGAAGAGATAAGTGCTGAAAGCATCTAAGCACGAAACTTGCCCCGAGATGAGTTCTCCCTGAGACTTTAAGTCTCCTGAAGGAACGTTGAAGACGACGACGTTGATAGGTCGGGTGTGTAAGCGCAGCGATGCGTTGAGCTAACCGATACTAATGAACCGTGAGGCTTAACCTTACAACGCCGAAGGTGTTTTGGCGAAGAGACAGAAGATTTTCAGCCTGATACAGATTAACAGAATTTGCCTGGCGGCTTTAGCGCGGTGGTCCCACCTGACCCCATGCCGAACTCAGAAGTGAAACGCCGTAGCGCCGATGGTAGTGTGGGGTCTCCCCATGTGAGAGTAGGGAACTGCCAGGCATCAAATTAAGTAGTAAGCCGGTGCATTAATCCGGTGGTTACAGAAGTATTCGGTGGAGCGGTAGTTCAGTCGGTTAGAATACCTGCCTGTCACGCAGGGGGTCGCGGGTTCGAGTCCCGTCCGTTCCGCCACTTATTAAGACATTAAGCCTGCCCTTTCGGCAGGCTTAATGGCAAAAACTTTAGGGGCGTAGCTCAGTTGGTAGAGCACCGGTCTCCAAAACCGGGTGTCGCGAGTTCGAGTCTCTCCGCCCCTGCCATATAGAATCCTTTGCTTCGGCAAAGGATTTTTTTTGCCTGCAAAACAGCTCAACACCTTCCTGAAGAATAAGCAGCCTGCGTTTCCGCAGGCTTTTGCGTTAATCCAGTATGCTGGTTTTTAACAGATCTTTTATCTGCGACTGCTTATCGCTGTTTTGCAGCCAAATGGCATACAGCGGCCTGGAGAGCGTTGTCGAATCGGTGACAACATGGAGTGCGGGTTTATTATCCGCCCAGCGAACAGGTAACCAGGTACAGCCTTTCAATGCGGGAAGATGCTGGCATGCGATCTCCGCAGAGCTTGTCGTGAGCTGCGGGATATCATCGCTGGCAATTAACCCCGTCTCGTGCTGCTGAAAATCAGGCCCCCATTCCAGGCGTAAATAATTCAGGCCGGCCTTCATCATTGCAGGCTCCGATGCATAGAGCGCCAGGCTAAATTGTCCAACAATCTGGCTGCTAAATTCGTCCATCTTGGGTGCTTCTGTGGTGATCAGCAGATCAAGCTGCCGCTCGTGGAGTTGCTTAACCAGCGACTGACGTTGCGCAATCCTCGCCTCAAATTGCAGATGGTTGTGTGTGCGATATAGCCGCATAAGCCATTGGCTGAGCATGCATTCCCATAGCGATGCGCTGGCACCGATCGAGAATTCATTATGCCGGGAGGTGTGCGCAACCTCCTTTCGCGCTGCCTGCCAGGTATTCATCAGGGTTTCTGCATAAGGCAACAACTTTTCACCAGCCGGAGTTAAACGAATATTGTTGCGATGGCGGGTAAAAAGGTTCACACCCAGTTGATTTTCCAGCTGTCGAATACGAAAACTGACTGCTGACTGCGTCAGGTAGAGGGCTTCAGCTGCTCGCCCAAAGTGTCGCGTTCTGCTCACTTCGAGGAAAGTTTTTAGCAATTCCGTATCCACATCTTTCTCCACAAAATTATTTGTCGTTATGATTTAAATGTTTTGTTTTACACTCTGTCAAGCGTAACTAATACTCCGCGCCATAAATAGCTCGGCCAAAGAATTAGGAGCGTGTAGGATGGCGGAAAGCTTTACGACGACTAATCGTTTTTTCGACAATAAACATTACCCGCGCGGGTTCTCTCGTCACGGCGATTTCACTATCAAAGAAGCTCAACTTCTTGAGCGCCATGGTTATGCCTTTAACGAGCTGGATCTGGGTAAACGTGAACCGGCAACCGAAGATGAAAAACAGTTTGTCTCTGTTTGCCGTGGTGAGCGTGAGCCGCAGTCTGATGCAGAACGTGTATGGATCAAGTATATGGCTCGCATTAAGCGTCCTAAGCGTTTCCATACGCTGTCTGGCGGTAAGCCGCAGATGGAAGGTGCAGAAGACTACACCGAGTCTGACGATTAAGAAGAGAAGGGGCTACGGCCCCTTTTTTTACGCCAGCATTTTTTGCAGATGCAACAGCAGCCGATCGATCGCACGGTAACTTAATGCCTCCTGCAAATGCCGCCTCTCTATTCCGGGGCAGCCCTCCACGTCGGCGACCGTGCGCGCTACTTTCAACAAACGCTGCCACGCGCGAATGGATAGCCCAAACCGCGTCAGTGTCTCTTCCAGCCAGCCTGCATCTTCAGCGTTGAGAGAACAAAACTGTCGGATCCCGCTGTTATCCAGCCGGGCATTCAGCCTGTTCTGACGAGCATACTGCCGCGCCTGCGCCGCAATAACCCGTTCACGCACAGTTGCTGAGCTTTCGCCCCTAATACCGGTTTG
Source organism: Enterobacter sp. DTU_2021_1002640_1_SI_PRY_ASU_LCPMC_013 (assembly GCF_032389435.1). NCBI lineage: Bacteria > Pseudomonadati > Pseudomonadota > Gammaproteobacteria > Enterobacterales > Enterobacteriaceae > Enterobacter > Enterobacter sp. DTU_2021_1002640_1_SI_PRY_ASU_LCPMC_013. Next base: position 4,709,280 of record NZ_CP135594.1, on the reverse strand, counting down.
CCTCAGCAGACCGGGCGGGGGCAGGGGGATCTCGAGAGATAAATCAAAACGGTCGAGGAAGGGGCCAGACAGCTTACTCAGATAGCGCAGCGTCTGCTCCGGCGTACAGCGATTATGATTGCCCTGATAATGACCCGTAGGACTAGGGTTCATCGCCGCGACCAGCTGAAACTGCGCAGGGTAGCTTATTTTGGCCCGTGTACGAGACAAATGGATTTCGCCGGATTCAATCGGCTCCCGCAATGCATCCAGCACGCGGCGTTCAAACTCTGGCAATTCATCCAGAAACAAAATGCCGTTGTGCGCCAGTGAGATTTCACCCGGTCCGGGGATCGAGCCCCCGCCCACCATCGCGGTAAGAGACGCACTGTGATGTGGAGAGCGGAAAGGACGGCGGCGCCACTGTTTATACAGCGACGTAGAACTGACCAGGCTAAATATCGCGGCGCTTTCCAGCGCTTCGTGATTATTGAGGGGGGGCAACAGGCCGCTCAATCTGCTCGCCAGCATCGTTTTCCCCGTGCCTGGCGGACCTATCAGTAACAGGTTATGCCCACCCGCGGCCGTTATCTCTAACGCCCGCTTACCCTGTTCCTGACCCATAATATCGCTGAGATCCTCGGGCGAAGCTGGCGTCACCTCGTCATTCTCCTGCGGCTCGGCAAGCTCGTGTCGGCCTTCCAGCCAGGCGCAAACCTCTTGCAAATGTCCTGCGACAAGACACCCCTTTTCGGCGATAAGGCTTACTTCAGAGGCATTTTCATTGGCCACAATGATTTGTCTTCCCGCGCGTATGGCTTCAAGCGCACCCGAGATTGCTCCGGGAACGCCTCTTAACGCGCCTGTAAGCGCTAATTCACCCACGAACTCACACGTGCTTAGCCCTGGCGTATTGAGCTGTTCAGAAGCTGCGAGAAGCGCTATAGCAATAGGTAAATCATATCGCCCTCCCTCCTTTGGCAAATCGGCGGGCGCAAGGTTAATGGTGATCTTCTTCGCCGGAAAAGCATAACCGCTATTAATAATTGCGCTGCGCACGCGATCCCTCGCCTCTTTAACGGTCGTTTCTGGTAAGCCAACCAGCGTCAGCCCGGGCAGTCCATTACTTAAATGAACCTCTACAGAAATAAGCGGTGCCTTCACGCCGATGGCCGCGCGTGTATAAACAACTGACAGTGACATAAGCCCTCCTTGGCGGTGACTATGCCAGCATCATTTTTTCCTGTTTAACACTAATTCACTGAATTACGGCGCTCGTTCCAGCCTTTTAGCGGCAAAATGTAATCCTTACATGTCGGTGGAATCGGCCTCGCAGAAAAGAAATCATGCGCGCCTTGCCTGATGAAACAGGACAAAAAAATGAAAAATCTTCATTTCTATTTTTTCCCTATATAAAACAACGATTTTGAAAGAAATAGTTCGCATGCTACAGATATAGGTCATAAAAAAATCTTGTGTCAGATGAAATATCTGTGGTAACTCTTTAGGTATTCCTTCGAACAAGATGCAAAAAGAACTGAAAATGACAGCCCTTCTACGAGTGATTAGCCTGGTCGTGATTAGCGTGGTGGTGATTATTATCCCACCGTGCGGGGCTGCACTTGGACGAGGAAAGGCTTAGAAATCAAGCCTTAACGAACTAAGACCCCCGCACCGAAAGGTCCGGGGGTTTTTTTATGACTAAAAAACTTAAATGAGGAGCAGAGAATGACGACTAGCACAAAATTCTGTTTCTCCAGATTTATGACGGGGAACTAACTATGAATGGGGCACAATGGGTAGTACATGCGTTGCGCGCGCAGGGAGTCGAAACCGTATTCGGTTATCCGGGTGGCGCAATTATGCCGATTTACGATGCACTGTATGGCGGCGGCGTGGAACACCTCTTGTGCCGACACGAGCAGGGCGCAGCGATGGCCGCCATTGGTTATGCCCGTGCGACCGGTAAAACCGGCGTCTGTATGGCCACCTCAGGTCCGGGCGCAACGAACCTGATCACCGGCCTGGCTGACGCGCTGCTCGATTCCGTACCCGTGGTGGCGATCACCGGCCAGGTGGCCTCTCCGTTCATCGGCACCGATGCCTTCCAGGAAGTGGATGTGCTCGGTTTATCGCTGGCCTGCACCAAACACAGCTTCCTCGTTCAGTCTCTCGAAGAGTTGCCGCGTGTGATGGCCGAAGCGTTCGAGGTTGCCAGCTCTGGTCGTCCTGGCCCGGTTCTGGTTGATATCCCGAAAGATATCCAGGTTGCACTCGGCGATCTGGAGCCGCATTTCTCTACCGTGAAAAGCGATAATGTGTTCCCGCATGCAGAGGTGGAAGAGGCGCGTCAGATGATGGCGCAGGCCAAACAACCGATGCTGTACGTAGGCGGCGGCGTGGGCATGGCGCAGGCTGTTCCGGCGCTTCGCGCGTTCATTGCGACCACGCAAATGCCCGCCACCTGCACGCTGAAAGGTCTCGGTGCGGTAGAGGCGGATTACCCGTACTACCTCGGCATGCTGGGGATGCATGGTACCAAAGCGGCAAACCTGGCGGTGCAGGAATGCGACTTGCTTATCGCCGTCGGCGCACGTTTTGACGACCGCGTTACCGGCAAGCTGAATACCTTCGCGCCGAACGCCAAAGTGATCCATATGGACATCGACCCGGCGGAGATGAACAAACTGCGTCAGGCGCATGTCGCGTTGCAGGGCGATCTTAACGCGCTGTTACCGGCGCTGGAGCAGCCGCTGGATATCAAACCATGGCGTCAGCACACCGCTGATATGCGTACTGAACACGCGTGGCGTTACGATCACCCAGGCGACGCCATCTATGCGCCGCTGCTGTTGAAACAGCTGTCAGACCGTAAACCCGCAGACAGCGTGGTGACGACGGATGTCGGCCAGCATCAGATGTGGTCAGCCCAGCACATGACCTACACCCGCCCGGAGAACTTCATCACCTCGAGCGGCTTAGGCACGATGGGCTTCGGCCTGCCCGCTGCCGTGGGCGCACAGGTTGCCCGCCCGAACGATACCGTTATCTGTATCTCCGGTGACGGCTCCTTCATGATGAACGTCCAGGAGCTCGGCACCGTGAAGCGTAAGCAGTTACCGCTGAAGATCGTCTTGCTCGATAACCAGCGTTTAGGCATGGTTCGCCAGTGGCAGCAGCTGTTCTTCCAGGAGCGTTACAGCGAAACGACCCTGACCGATAACCCCGATTTCCTCACCCTGGCCAGCGCCTTCGGCATTCCTGGCCAGCACATCACCCGTAAAGACCAGGTTGAAGCGGCACTCGACACCATGCTGTCAAGCGAAGGGCCATACCTGCTTCATGTCTCAATCGACGAGCTTGAGAACGTCTGGCCGTTGGTACCGCCCGGTGCCAGTAACTCACAAATGCTGGAGAAATTATCATGATGCAACATCAGGTCGCCGTGCAGGCTCGCTTCAACCCGGAAACGTTAGAACGCGTATTGCGCGTGGTTCGCCACCGTGGCTTTCAGATTTGCTCTATGAATATGGAAACGGCCACCGACGCGCAGAACATCAGTATCGAATTAACCGTTGCCAGCCCGCGGCCGGTCGACTTACTGTTTAGTCAGTTATCAAAACTGGTAGACGTTGCCCATGTTGCCATCTGCCAGAGCACAACCACATCACAACAAATCCGCGCTTAAGCGTGACAGGACGAAAAAATGACGACAAAAAAAGCTGATTACATTTGGTTCAATGGTGAGATGGTTCGCTGGGAAGACGCGAAAGTTCACGTGATGTCCCACGCGCTGCACTACGGCACCTCCGTGTTTGAAGGGATCCGTTGCTACGATTCTCACAAAGGGCCAGTGGTGTTCCGCCATCGCGAACACATGCAGCGTCTGCATGACTCAGCCAAAATTTATCGTTTCCCGGTCTCCCAAAGCGTTGATGAGCTGATGGAAGCCTGCCGCGAGGTGATTCGCCAGAACAAACTGACCAGCGCCTATATTCGTCCGCTGGTGTTCGTGGGCGACGTTGGCATGGGCGTGAACCCGCCCGCCGGCTATAACACCGATGTGATCATTGCCGCGTTCCCGTGGGGCGCCTACCTGGGCGCGGAAGCGCTGGATCAGGGGATCGACGCAATGGTTTCTTCCTGGAACCGCGTGGCGCCAAACACTATCCCGACTGCGGCTAAAGCGGGCGGTAACTACCTTTCCTCACTGCTGGTCGGCAGCGAAGCGCGCCGTCACGGCTATCAGGAAGGTATCGCGCTGGATGTGAATGGCTACATCTCCGAAGGCGCGGGTGAAAACCTGTTTGAAGTGAAAGACGGCATTCTGTTCACCCCGCCGTTCACCTCGTCCGCGCTGCCGGGCATCACCCGCGACGCCATCATCAAGCTGGCAAAAGATCTGGGTATCGAAGTGCGCGAGCAGGTACTGTCCCGCGAATCCCTGTACCTGGCTGACGAAGTGTTCATGTCCGGTACCGCGGCTGAAATTACGCCGGTGCGTAGCGTCGATGGCATTCAGGTGGGCGAAGGCCGCTGTGGCCCGGTCACCAAACGCATTCAGCAAGCCTTCTTCGGCCTCTTCACCGGCGAAACAGAAGACAAATACGGCTGGTTGGATCAGGTTAATCACTAAATATAAATTTGGGACGGCACGCACCGTCCCATTAAATAGTCAGACGGGAGTAAATAAAGCATGCCTAAGTATCGTTCAGCCACCACCACCCACGGCCGTAATATGGCGGGTGCCCGCGCACTGTGGCGCGCCACCGGAATGACCGACACCGATTTCGGCAAGCCAATTATCGCCGTGGTGAACTCCTTCACCCAGTTTGTGCCGGGCCACGTGCACCTGCGCGACCTCGGTAAGCTGGTTGCCGAGCAAATCGAAGCCTCCGGCGGCGTGGCGAAAGAGTTCAACACCATTGCGGTGGATGACGGTATCGCAATGGGCCACGGGGGAATGCTCTATTCACTGCCGTCGCGTGAGCTGATCGCCGACTCGGTGGAGTACATGGTTAATGCCCACTGCGCCGATGCGATGGTCTGTATCTCCAACTGCGACAAAATCACCCCGGGGATGCTGATGGCCTCCCTGCGCCTGAACATTCCGGTGATCTTCGTCTCCGGTGGCCCAATGGAAGCGGGGAAAACCAAGCTTTCCGACAAAATCATCAAGCTCGACCTGGTCGATGCGATGATCCAGGGCGCGGATCCGAAAGTCACTGACGAGCAGAGCGACCAGGTGGAACGCTCCGCGTGCCCGACCTGCGGCTCCTGTTCCGGGATGTTCACCGCCAACTCCATGAACTGCCTGACCGAAGCGCTGGGCCTTTCGCAGCCGGGCAACGGCTCGCTGCTGGCGACCCACGCCGACCGTAAACAGCTGTTCCTTAACGCGGGCAAGCGCATCGTTGAGCTGACCAAACGCTACTATGAGCAGGACGACGCCAGCGCGCTGCCGCGCAACATCGCCAGCAAAGCGGCGTTCGAAAACGCCATGACGCTGGATATCGCCATGGGCGGTTCCACCAACACCGTTCTGCACCTGCTGGCCGCCGCGCAGGAAGCTGAAATCGACTTCACCATGAGCGACATCGACAAGCTCTCCCGCAAAGTGCCGCAGCTGTGTAAAGTCGCGCCGAGTACCCAGAAGTACCACATGGAAGATGTCCACCGTGCGGGTGGCGTGATTGGTATTCTCGGCGAGCTGGATCGCGCCGGGCTGCTGAACCGCGGCGTGAAAAACGTGCTCGGCCTGTCGCTGCCGGAGTCGCTGGAGCAGTACGACGTGATGCTGACCAAAGACGACGCGGTGAAAAACATGTATCGCGCCGGTCCGGCGGGCATCCGTACCACCCAGGCGTTCTCGCAGGATTGCCGCTGGGACACGCTGGATGACGATCGCGCCGAAGGCTGCATTCGCTCGCTGGAACATGCCTACAGCAAAGACGGCGGTCTGGCCGTGCTGTACGGTAACTTCGCGGAAAATGGCTGCATTGTGAAAACCGCAGGCGTGGACGACAGCATCCTGAAATTTACCGGCCCGGCAAAAGTGTATGAAAGCCAGGACGAAGCGGTAGATGCTATCCTCGGCGGCAAAGTGGTGGAAGGCGACGTGGTTGTCATCCGCTACGAAGGGCCGAAAGGCGGTCCGGGCATGCAGGAGATGCTCTACCCGACCACCTTCCTGAAATCGATGGGCCTCGGTAAAGCCTGCGCGCTGATCACCGACGGTCGTTTCTCCGGCGGGACCTCCGGTCTCTCCATCGGCCACGTCTCGCCAGAAGCGGCAAGCGGCGGCAACATCGCCATCATCGAAAATGGCGACCTGATCGAAATCGACATTCCGAATCGTGGTATTCAGTTGAAGCTGAGCGACCAGGAAATAGCGGCCCGTCGTGAAGCGCAGGAAGCGCGCGGCGACAAAGCCTGGACGCCGAAAGATCGTCAGCGTGAAGTCTCCTTCGCCCTGCGCGCCTATGCGAGCCTTGCCACCAGTGCAGATAAAGGCGCGGTGCGCGATAAATCTAAACTTGGGGGCTAATGATGGCCGAGTCACAACCCTTATCCGCCGCCCCGGAGGGGGCGGAATACCTGAGAGCGGTGCTACGCGCGCCGGTCTATGAAGCGGTGCAGGTCACGCCCCTGCAAAAAATGGACAAACTCTCTTCGCGTCTCGACAACGTCATTCTGGTGAAGCGTGAAGACAGGCAGCCGGTGCACAGCTTCAAGCTGCGCGGCGCCTACGCGATGATGGCCGGGCTGACGGACGAGCAGAAAGCGCGCGGGGTGATTACCGCCTCGGCGGGCAATCACGCGCAGGGCGTGGCGTTCTCCTCGGCGCGTCTGGGGCTGAAGGCGCTGATCGTGATGCCGGTTGCCACTGCGGATATCAAGGTTGACGCGGTGCGCGGGTTCGGCGGAGAAGTGCTGCTTCACGGCGCTAACTTTGACGAAGCCAAAGCCAAAGCGATTGAGCTGGCGCAGCAGCAGGGCTTCACCTGGGTGCCGCCGTTCGATCACCCGATGGTGATTGCCGGGCAGGGTACGCTGGCGCTGGAACTGTTGCAGCAGGATGCCCATCTCGACCGCGTTTTCGTCCCGGTGGGCGGCGGCGGCTTAGCCGCAGGTGTGGCGGTGCTGATCAAACAGCTGATGCCGCAGATCAAAGTGATTGCGGTTGAAGCGGAAGACTCTGCCTGCCTGAAGGCGGCGCTGGACGCCGGACATCCGGTAGATCTGCCGCGCGTCGGGCTGTTCGCCGAGGGCGTGGCGGTGAAGCGCATTGGCGACGAAACGTTCCGCCTGTGCCAGGAGTATCTCGACGATATCGTCACCGTCGACAGCGACGCTATCTGCGCGGCGATGAAAGATCTCTTCGAGGATGTGCGTGCGGTGGCGGAACCATCCGGCGCGCTGGCGCTGGCGGGAATGAAAAAATACATCGCCCAGCACAATATTCGCGGCGAGCGTCTGGCGCACGTGCTTTCCGGTGCCAACGTGAACTTCCACGGTCTGCGCTACGTTTCCGAGCGCTGTGAGCTGGGTGAGCAGCGTGAAGCGCTGCTGGCGGTGACCATTCCGGAAGAGAAGGGCAGCTTCCTGAAGTTCTGTCAGCTGCTGGGCGGCCGCTCGGTAACGGAGTTCAACTACCGCTTTGCCGATGCCAAAGATGCGTGCATTTTTGTCGGCGTGCGTCTGAGCCGTGGCGTGGAGGAGCGCAAAGAGATCCTCAGCCTGCTGCATGACGGCGGCTACAGCGTGGTCGATCTCTCCGACGACGAGATGGCGAAGCTGCACGTGCGTTACATGGTCGGCGGCCGTCCATCCAAGCCGCTCAAGGAACGCCTGTTCAGCTTCGAGTTCCCGGAATCGCCGGGCGCGCTGCTCAAGTTCCTGCATACTCTTGGAACACACTGGAACATTTCCCTGTTCCACTACCGCAGCCACGGCACCGACTACGGCCGCGTGCTGGCGGCGTTCGAACTGGGCGAGCACGAGCCGGATTTCGAAACGCGGCTGAACGAGCTGGGCTATGAGTGTCACGACGAAACCCACAACCCGGCGTTCCGTTTCTTCCTGGCGGGCTAAGGTTTGAACTGCGTGTAGGCCGGGTAAGCGCAGCGCCACCCGGCTTTAATGGTTCGGCAATATCGTCCAGAACGCATCAATAAGCGGCTCATGCAGCCGCTTTTTTTGTGCGCACACGCCGAGCTCGAACGGCGTTTTCTCATCGCTGCGTTCTAAAATCATCACGCGATTGCGCACCGGCTCTGGGCTGTTTTCCAGCACCACTTCCGGCAGCAGCGCTACGCCGCAGCCGAGCGCCACCATCGATACCATCGCCTCATGGCCGCCGACCGTGGCGTAAATCGACGGGTTACTGATCTTCTGGCGGCGGAACCACAGCTCAATGCGGCGGCGCACCGGCCCCTGATCGGCCATGATAAACGGCACCGTGGACCAGTCCGGTTTCTCCACCGAAACCTGGTTGCGCACCGGGCAGGGCAGCGCCGGGGCAATCAGCACTACCGCCAGATTCTCCAGCATCGAGAACGCCACCGCCCCCGGCAGCGTTTCAGGTTTTCCGGCAATCGCCAGATCCGCTTCGCCCGTAACCACTTTTTCCATCGCGTCGGCGGCATCGCCGGTGGTGAGCTTAATTTCAACCGACGGATGTTCCGCGCGGAAGCGGTCGAGAATGGGGGGAAGATGGCTGTAGGCAGCGGTCACGGAACAGAAAATATGCAGCTCGCCGGAAAGCGACGGCCCCTGCTGGTCGATGGTGTGCCGCAACTGCTGATACTGTAACAAGGTTTGCTGGGCAAAGATGCGCAGCTCTTCACCTGCTTCCGTGAGGGTGACGGTGCGGTTATCGCGCACGAACAGCGGCTGGCCGAGGTCTTCCTCAAGGCGCTGGATCTGGCGCGACAGCGTGGAGGGGCTGACGTGCATCGCCCGGGCGCTACGGCCAAAGTGACGGCTTTCCGCCAGGTGCAGGAACATTTTCAGATCGCGTAAATCCACCGATTCCACTCCCTCTTTTTACATTGCATAAATTGCAATGTGACGTTGTGAATATATCAATTTCCGCAATAAATTTCCTGTTGTAATGTGGGTACATTCTCGCTGAAACGCGAACCGAACAATAAGACACACAACATCACGAGGTATCACCCATGGCTAACTACTTTAATACACTGAACTTGCGCCAGCAGCTGGCGCAGCTGGGCAAATGCCGCTTCATGGCGCGCGATGAATTTGCTGATGGCGCGAGCTACCTTCAGGGTAAAAAAGTGGTCATTGTCGGCTGTGGCGCACAGGGTCTGAACCAGGGCCTGAACATGCGTGACTCCGGGCTGGATATCTCCTACGCCCTGCGCAAAGAAGCGATTGCTGAGAAGCGTGCTTCCTGGCGTAAAGCGACCGAAAACGGCTTCAAAGTGGGCACCTACGAAGAGCTGATCCCGCAGGCGGATCTGGTGGTTAACCTGACGCCAGACAAGCAGCACTCTGACGTTGTGCGTTCCGTACAGCCGCTGATGAAAGATGGCGCCGCGCTGGGTTACTCCCACGGCTTCAACATCGTTGAAGTGGGCGAGCAGATCCGTAAAGACATCACCGTAGTGATGGTGGCACCGAAGTGTCCGGGCACCGAAGTGCGCGAAGAGTACAAACGTGGCTTCGGCGTACCGACGCTGATCGCCGTTCACCCGGAAAACGATCCGAAAGGCGAAGGCATGGCGATTGCCAAAGCCTGGGCTGCGGCCACTGGCGGCCATCGTGCGGGCGTGCTGGAATCTTCCTTCGTTGCGGAAGTGAAATCTGACCTGATGGGCGAGCAGACCATCCTGTGCGGCATGCTCCAGGCCGGCTCTCTGCTGTGCTTCGACAAGCTGGTGGAAGAAGGCACCGATCCGGCATACGCGGAAAAACTGATTCAGTTCGGCTGGGAAACCATCACCGAAGCGCTGAAGCAGGGCGGCATTACGCTGATGATGGACCGACTGTCCAACCCGGCAAAACTGCGCGCGTTCGCACTCTCTGAACAGCTGAAAACCATCATGGCGCCGCTGTTCCAGAAACATATGGACGACATTATCTCCGGCGAGTTCTCTTCCGGCATGATGGCGGACTGGGCGAATGACGATAAGAAACTGCTGACCTGGCGCGAAGAGACCGGTAAAACCGCGTTCGAAACCGCACCACAGTATGACGGCAAGATCACCGAGCAGGAGTACTTCGATAAAGGCGTCCTTATGATCGCGATGGTGAAAGCGGGCGTTGAGCTGGCGTTCGAAACCATGGTGGATTCGGGCATCATTGAAGAATCTGCGTACTACGAATCGCTGCACGAGCTGCCGCTGATCGCAAACACCATCGCTCGTAAACGTCTGTATGAGATGAACGTGGTGATCTCCGATACTGCCGAGTACGGTAACTACCTGTTCTCTTACGCCTGCGTACCGCTGCTGAAAGAGTTCATGACCACCCTGCAAGCGGGCGATCTGGGCCAGGCGATTGCGGAAGGAGCGGTTGATAACGCGCAGCTGCGTGACGTCAACGAAGCGATTCGCAGCCACGAAATCGAGAAAGTGGGCCAGAAACTGCGTGGCTACATGACCGATATGAAACGTATCGCGGTAGCAGGCTAAACACGACGAATCGGGTGGCGTAAGCCACCCGAACTGTTTTAGCTACGCAATATCGCGCCGGGATAACCCAGCTGGCGCCACGCCTCATACACCACCACCGACACCGCATTCGACAGGTTCATGCTGCGGCTGTCCGGCATCATCGGAATACGAATTTTCTGCTCAGCGGGCAGGGCATCCAGAATGGTGGCCGGCAGGCCGCGGGTTTCCGGACCAAACATCAGATAATCCCCGTCCTGATAGCTTACGGCGCTGTGCGCTGGCGTACCTTTGGTGGTCAGGGCGAACATGCGCTGTGGTTTTTCGGATCCCAGAAACGCGGCGTAATCGTGATGACGAACGACGGCGGTAAACTCATGGTAGTCCAGCCCCGCGCGGCGCAGACGTTTGTCGTCCCACGTAAAGCCCATCGGCTCAATAATGTGCAGACGAAAACCGGTGTTGGCGCACAGGCGGATAATATTGCCGGTGTTCGGCGGAATTTCTGGTTCGAATAAGACGATGTTAAGCATGCTGCCCCCTTAATTGCGGGGGCAGAATAGCAGAAAAGAGAGGGACTAGGCGACGCCCGGCTCCTGCGCGCGGCTATACAGCATTTTGTAGACGGTTGCCGCCGCAGCCACGAGAGCAGGTACGCTGAGGATCATTAAAATACTGTCCGCCTGCCACTGCATGGAAAGAAGCTGGGCGCTGGTCATGGTGCCCGCCACGCCGCCGAAGCGGCCGATCCCCTGCATCCAGGCGATACCCGTCGCTCGGCACTCGGTAGGGTAAAAGGTGGCGGCCAGGGTCTGCATGCCCGACTGCGCGCCGTTCATCGCGATCCCCATCAGGAAAATTAACCCGCCAAACAGGGCGATATGGTTATGCTCAATGCCGAGTAAAAGAATCAGGCCCATCGTCAGCACGAAACCACACGCGACCACCTTGTGCGCTTCCCAGCGATCCATCATCCAGCCCGCGAGCAAAATGCCAGCGGTGCCGCCGAAGGTGAACAGCGAGGTAAGCCAGGCGGATTCCGCCAGCGCATATCCCATCCCCTGCATCAGCGTTGGCATCCAGCTCAGCAGGACGTAATAAATCACCAGCCCCATAAAATAGGTGACCCACAGCATCAGGGTGCCGGGCAGCCAGGGCATGGAAAACAGCTGCGACACGCTGCCTTTTTTCGACGCGACTTTCTCCTCCGCGAGGAAAAAGCCCGTGACGCTATCCAGCGTGCTGCGGGCGAACCGGCTGGCGATGCGGCGAACCTGGGCGACGTCTTTCCCGCGCTGCACCAGAAACTTCACCGACTCCGGCAACAGCAGCGCCAGCAGCACCGTTAAAATCAGCGGCGCAATCGCGCCGGTCAGCAGCACGCTTCGCCAGCCATGGTGAGGGATAAGCCAGGACGAGATCGCCCCGCCGCCCGCCGCACCCAGCGGAAAGCCGCAGTACATGGTGTTAATTGCCATGGCGCGGCAGCGCTGGGGGGCAAACTCTGAGATCAGCGTGATGGCGTTAGGCATGGCAGCGCCGAGGCCGAGGCCTGTCAGAAATCGCCATAGCGTCAGGGTATTCAGACTTTGCGCCCAGGCCGTGCCCAGGCTCGCCAGGCCGAAGAACAGACACGAAAAGACCAGCACGCGCTTGCGTCCCATCCGGTCCGATACCGGACCTGCAATAAGGGCTCCCAGCGACAGCCCCAGCAGCGCCGCACTCAGCACCGGCCCCAGATCCTGTTTATGTATTCCCCACTCTGTCGACAGCGTAGGCGCAATGTAACCCATCGCTGCGGTATCAAACCCATCGATCGCCAGCACCAGAAAGCCCAGCACAATAAGAAGCCAGTGAAACCCTGAAAAAGGACTTTCATCGATCACCTGCTGAATATCCACCTTACCTGAATACGCCATACGCTCCACTCCGATCTGATGTTGTTTTTGTGTTCTTGTATTTGCTTGTCTATACAATTGCGGACGGCAGGTGGATGTCAAATTTTCTTATCCAGAATGTTACGCAGGTGTTATTTTCGACAAAAAAAGCGCCCGAGGGGGAAGTCGGGCGCGGAAGAAGGGGAGGCTAACCGGGGGAGATCAGGCCGCGTTTCCCTGAGAAAGAGGGGCCAGCGCCGCAGGCAGCTTACTGAGCTCCTGCACCAGCGAGTCTTTGCTGATTTCACCGATTGTTTTCGCACCGGTCAGCGTCATCGCCACCTTCATCTCTTTCTCGATCAGGTTCAGCAGATTCGCCACGCCCGCCTGGCCGCTGGTGGCCAGCGCGTACAGGTAAGCACGGCCCAGCAGCACGCTGTCCGCGCCCAGGGCGATCATGCGCACCACGTCCAGCCCGTTACGGATGCCGCTGTCGGCCAGGATCGCAATATCGCCTTTCACCGCATCGGCAATGGCCGGCAGGGCGCGGGCGGAGGAGAGCACCCCGTCAAGCTGGCGGCCACCATGGTTAGAGACAACGATCCCATCGGCGCCAAAACGTACCGCGTCGCGGGCATCTTCCGGGTCGAGGATCCCTTTGATCACCATCGGGCCGTCCCAGAATTCGCGGATCCACTCCAGGTCTTTCCATGAGATAGATGGATCGAAATTGCTCGCCAGCCAGCCGATGTAATCTTCCAGCCCGGTCGGTTTACCCAGGTAGGCCGAAATATTGCCCAGATCGTGCGGACGGCCGTTCACGCCCACATCCCACGCCCACTGCGGGTGCGTCACCGCCTGCCAGTAACGGCGCAGGGCCGCGTTAGGGCCGCTCATGCCGGAGTGGGCGTCGCGGTAGCGCGCGCCGGGGGTCGGCATGTCGACGGTAAAGACCAGCGTTGAGCAGCCCGCCGCTTTGGCGCGCTCCAGTGCGTTGCGCATAAAACCGCGATCGCGCAGGACGTACAGCTGGAACCACATCGGGCGCTTGATGGTCGGGGCGACTTCTTCAATCGGGCAGACGGACACGGTGGAAAGGGTAAACGGAATGCCTTTGGCATCTGCGGCGGCGGCGGCCTGCACTTCACCGCGACGGGCATACATGCCGCATAAACCGACAGGTGCGAGCGCTACCGGCATGGAGAGCGTTTCGTTAAACAGCTTCGTCTCAAGGCTCAGGTCAGACATATTCTTCAGCACGCGCTGGCGCAGGGCCACCTCCGACAGGTCTTCCACGTTGCGGCGCAGGGTGTATTCGGCATACGCCCCGCCGTCAATGTAGTGGAACAGGAACGGGGGCAAAATGCGCTGCGCCGCGGCGCGATAATCACTGGCTGCTGAAATAATCATGCTTTGTTCTCCCTGGAAATATCACTCTCGCCAGGCAGACGGGTAATACGCGCCTGTCGGGCCTGATCTTCATCGAATCGTTTAATGGTGGTATGCACAAAGCCGAGATGCGCCATCATCGCCTTGCGCGCGGCCTCGGCATCACCGGCCAGAATGGCGTTGAGCACCGCCTCGTGCTGTTCGGTCAGCTGAGCAAACACCGGCGGGACCAGATACATGCGCTGGCGGCTCTGCTTCACGGAGGATTGCAGCAGGTCGAAGAACCCGCGCATGGTTTGCAGCAGCACCACGTTGTGCGAGGCCTCGGCAATCGCCAGATGGAACCGCACGTCCGCCTGGGAGGCGATGTCCGGGTCGCTGCTTTGCGTGGCTTCAAAACAGGCTTTGAGCTTCTCTTTGTCGGCGTCGGTTGCCCGCATCGCCGCGTGCCACGCTGTACTGGTTTCGATGGCGTGACGCGCTTCGAGGATGTCGAAGCTGTAGTCCGGGTCGTTTTCCATCAGCGTCTTCAGCGGCTGCACGATGTTTTGTTCGGACCAGTCGTCATGCTGCCAGCGCACGAAGGTGCCGCCGCCGCGACGGCTCAGCAGCACCCCTTCACTAACCAGCGTCGCCAGCGCCTCGCGCAGTGAGTTGCGCGACACGCCAAGCTGAGCGGCAAGCTGACGCTCGGCGGGCAATCTCATGCCCGCTTCCAGCTGTTGTTCTTCTATCAGCGCCCGTACGCGAGTGGCAATCTCGTCGGACAGGCGTCTGGGCATCACTATCATGGAATCATCCAGGTTAAGACATAGGCCTGCAATGTGGTGATCACGCCCACCATGCAGGTAAATATCAGGCTGTGTTTAACGGTAAAGCGGAACAGATCCGACTCTTTGCCTACCAGCCCCACCGCGGCACAGGCAATGGCGATGGACTGCGGCGAGATCATCTTCCCGGTCACGCCGCCGGTGGTGTTCGCGGCGACCAGCAGCACGTCCGAGACGCCAATCTGCTGCGCAGCCGTGGCCTGTAGGGCGGCAAACAGGGCGTTAGATGACGTATCTGAACCGGTCAGGAACACCCCCAGCCAGCCGAGGAACGGCGAGAAGAAGGTAAACGCGTGGCCGGTATGCGCCAGCGCTAACGCCAGCGTCGACGACAGGCCGGAGTAGTTCGAAATAAACGCGAACGCCAGCACCATGCCGATGGAGTAAATCGGCAGCATCAGCTCTTTAATCGTCGCCGCAAAGGTCTGCACCGCGGCGGCAGGCTTCATGCGCAGCCACACTACGGAAAGGATAGCGGCAAACAGGATGGCCGTGCCGGTGGCTGAGAACCAGTCGAACTTAAACACTGCCGCATATGGCGTGGCGTCGTGCACCACCGGCGGCATACGGGCGACCATTTTGTCGAGGAACGGCACGGAGATATTAATCACCATGTCGTACAGCGCGCCGCCCGGGGCGAACAGGGCTTTAAACGGCGGAATGCTCCACAGCGTCACGGTGGCGGTCAGGAACAGGAACGGTGACCATGCGCGCACAATCTGTCCGGCGGTATAGCCGGTGCGCGCCAGCGTCTGATCCACGTGCGATGCGCCCATGTCAGCAAAGCGGAAGATACGTACCGGCTGCCAGCGTTTCAGGAACAGCGTCAGGCAGACCAGCGACACCAGGGAAGAGATGATGTCCGGCAGTTCCGGGCCGAGGAAGTTGGAGCTGAGATACTGGGCAATGGCGAACGAACCGCCCGCTACCATCACCGCAGGCCAGGTCTCCTTCACGCCGCGCCAGCCGTCCATAATCGCCATGATCCAGAACAGCACGATAATGGTCAGGAACGGCAGCTGGCGACCCACCATCTGGCCGATCTCGAAGCTGTCCAGCCCGGTCACCTGGCCCGCCACCAGAATCGGAATGCCCATCGCGCCAAACGCTACCGGGGCGGTGTTCACAATCAGGCACAGGCCAGCGGCATACAGCGGATTAAAGCCCAGCCCGACCAGCAGAGCGGCGGTGATCGCCACCGGCGCGCCAAATCCTGCCGCCCCTTCAAGGAACGCCCCGAAGGAGAAACCGACAATCAGCATCTGTAAACGCTGGTCCGGTGTAATAGAGAGAATCGACGAGCGAATAATATCGAACTGCCCGGTTTTGACCGAGATTTTGTAGACAAAGACGGCGGCGATGATGATCCACGCAATCGGCCACAGGCCGTAGAAGAAACCATACACCACGGAGGCCAGCGCGCGATCGACCGGCATTTTATAGAAGAAAAGCGCCACCAGCAGGGCGATGGCAACGGTGTACGTTGCGGCAAGGTAGCCCTTCAGCTTGAGTTTAATTAGCGCAAAGAAGAAGAACAGGATCGGTAGCGATGCGATCAGGCTCGACAGCCAGATATTCCCGGCCGGATCGTAGTTTTGTTGCCAGAGGCTCATGCAGGTCTCCTGAGGACCACACAGGTGTTCGTCGGGTGAGTCTCTGCTCATCTCAGCGTCACACTTAGTGTAAAAGTGGTCCATCCAATATTGTGATGTAGGGTTAATGGCAATAAATGGTTAACCAAGTGTTGCTATTCGGCAATGGTTTTGTGAAGTGGAGCATCAAAACTGTGAACGATGGATAGCTTTGCGCATGATTGGTAGGACCAAACCCGCAAAATTAACTCACCGTGTGCGTTGAGAGCGGTAGTCAGGTGGAGAGCATTACATTCGTTTTTGAGCAGATACGACGCGTAAAAGATGTTGAATAAAATGGGGAGGTGATAATATTACGTGAATTGAATGAGGTTTGTTTGCTTTATTTGTGTTTTTGAAAAGCTGTATATATGTGAGCAGAGTGATTTATTTGCTATAAATAAAATTTTTTTGGTTAAAAATGCGAAATCTAAGCTGTAGCAAAAAATTTTAATTAAGGTAAATTTCACATATAGATTTTAACAGTGTATTACAAACGATCAATTGCTGATCGATAAAGAAATATCCTGTTTAACCGTGATTTTTCAGGATAAAGGGCAAGAATTTTTTGCTGAAGTAACATTTTTTGGCTAATAATATTCTGAAATAAATTGATCAAACAATGATCAGTTGGCTCTCTTGTAATTTAGTTACGGTATTAAAAGCAAATTAATAATTATCAGGGCAATCGAAAGGGGTTAAATTTGTTAGCTGAGTGTTAATTCCAGAGTGTTTACAGACGCGGCGTATTGCTTTTCAATACGTAGACGTTAAAAGGCATATGATTTACTATTTATTCAGAAGCAACGTTACAGAAGATATTAAATTTATTACTAACCACAACGTATTCAGTGTTATTTTCGGCCAGAAGTCATTTCCTCAGTTGCAGGATATCTGTGTATGGCCTTCTGAAAATATACGGATTATCACCATGGGATGGACCCTGCTTTATTCTATAAGGTCGCGTCACCCATTCTGCTAAAACCCTTTTGGTGGCGTTTTTAAATCCTTATAGCGGTTATTGTACCTGGTACAACAAGTCTATATCTGTTTAATTTACAGAGGGGAAAGTGTTCCAAATGAAAATCAAAAATGTGGCGCTGGCGATTGCCGCGGCGGGGCTGCTGTTATCTTCTCAATCAGTACTGGCAAGCAGTGATTCTGGCGTTAATGCTTCCCTGGATACAGGAGCTGGCTCGCAGAGCACAGGCGGCGTGATCAACTTTACCGGGAAAATCACCCTTATTTCCTGTGATATTACCCCTGCGTCAAAAAGCAAAACGGTAGACCTCGGCGCGTGGGCGAAAAGCTACTTCGACGATCACAGCGAAACGACGCCGCGTGAGTTCAAAATCAACGTAGAGAACTGCCCGGAGACGGTTGAATCGGTTGCGGTACTGTTTGACGGAACCAAAGATACGGTGAATGACACACTGCTACAGGTTACGCCAGGCGAAGGTATGGCGACGGGCGTCGGCGTGAAGCTTTATAACAGCGATCGCAGCACCGCGATTAAACCGGGTACGGTATCTGAAACAACCGCACCGGATGCTGAAGGCAACGCTGAATTAACGTTTTATGCCTCTCTCGACAAAGACGGGTCGGAAATTAACGCGGGCGACGTCAATGCCGTTTCCAACTTCCTGATGGTTTATAACTGATTTCACTGTCAGCCACCTCCAGAGATAATAATGATGAAACGTTTATCGTATATTATGCTCACTGCATTAATGGTTAGTTCTGCGTCAGTTTCCGCGGGCGTTGTAATGGGGGGAACACGGATCGTATACCCACAACACAGCAAGGAGGTGGCATTTTCTGTTTCTAATATGGAAAGTGCGGTTCCCTATCTTATTCAGTCGTGGGTTGAAGGGGATGGACAGGGTAAAAATAACGCTGCGCCATTTATTGTCACACCACCTCTGTTCAGACTTGATCCGGAGCAGACCAACACGCTGCGTATTCAATATACCGGCGCACCGCTGCCCACAGATCGTGAATCTGTATTCTGGCTCGATATTAAAGCGATTGCGCCAAAGCCAAAAGAGAGCAGCAACGAATTACAAGTTAACGTTAAATCGAAATTTAAAATTTTCTACCGCCCGGACAACCTTAAAGGGGACGCTGCCACTGCCTGGCAGAAAATAACGTTTTCGCGGACGGGAAAAGGGCTTAAGGCCGCCAACCCGACGCCATACTACGTCTCTTTTTATCGGCTGACCGTTGGCGGGCATAAAATTGAGCAGCCGGGCATGATCGGTCCAGGGGAAACCCGCGAATGGCCTGTGTCCGCCTCCGGGGGCGTAAGCTGGTCGGCTATTAATGATTTTGGTGCCATCACCGCCACCCACACCCAGCCTCTTTAAGACCATGCCTTTTCGCCTGTTTCGTTATGCGCCGCTTTCGGTGTTGCTGCTTAGCTTCAGCCGCGCGGGGATGGCTGAGGATTACTTTGATCCCGCCGCGCTGGAGCTTTCCTCTACCGAACAGAAAACGGCGGATCTGCACTATTTCTCTGAAAAGGGCGGGCAAATGCCAGGCACCTGGCTCGTGACGCTGGAAATTAACGGACGCGAGGAGCGGCATCAGGAGATCACCTTCGTCAATGAGAAAGGCGGCCTGCAACCCGTTTTTAGCGTATCACTGCTGGAAGCGCTTGGGGTGAATGTCAGGGCCATTCCTGCATTCTCCCGGTTGCGGGAGGGAGAAACGTTCACGCACCTCGCGGATTTTATTCCGGCAGCGCGAACCTCTTATGATTTCAACCAGCAGCGTCTCTTTCTCAGCCTGCCGCAGGCGGCGATGAAACACCGCAGCCGTGGCTACGTGCCGCAGTCGCAGTGGGACGATGGTATCCCGGCGGCATTTACTGATTACAGTCTGTCGGGCGGCCAGGCACATCATCAGCGTGGCGTCACGACATCCAGCTATCTGAGCCTGCGTAACGGTATCAATCTGGGGGCGTGGCGGTTGCGCAACACCTCCGCCTGGAGCCACAGCGACGCGGGCGGCGACCATTTTCAGTCGCAAAGTAGCTGGCTGACCCGGGATATTCGCCGTCTTAACAGCCAGCTACGGATCGGCGATGCCTGGACCGCAGGTGACGTCTTCGATAGCGTGGCGTTTCGCGGGGTACAGCTCACATCAAGCGAAAGCATGTTGCCCGACAGCCAGCGCGGCTTCGCACCAACCATCCGCGGCGTCGCACACAGCTTCGCTAAAGTCTCCGTTTCGCAAAATGGCTATGTGATCTATGAAACCTGGGTGGCCGCCGGGCCATTTATCATTAACGATCTGTTCCCCGGCGCACAAAGTGGCGATCTACAGGTGACGGTCACGGAAAGTGACGGCTCAACGCGCGTCTTTACCCAACCCTATTCTGCGGTGCCGTTTATGCGACGCCTGGGCAGCCTGAAATACAGCCTCAACGCCGGACGATTTCACTCCGGCTCCGGCGATGCGCGTTCACCTGAGTTTGTTGAAGGCGCTTTCTTCTACGGCCTGCTCTCGAGGATGACGGTGTATGGCGGCTTTCGTACGGCGAGCAACTATCAGGCCGGTGCAATTGGCGTAGGCTGAGGGTTTGGCGCATTTGGCTCGCTGGGCATTGACGATACGCTGGCAAAAAGCCGTTTACCCAATGGCAAAAGCGCGATGGGGCAGGCGTGGCGCATTCAGTATCAGAAAGATTTCAGCGCTACCGGCACCGCCTTCAACCTGGCGAGTTATCGCTATGCCTTGCGCAATTACTATGAATTCAGTGAACTGAATCAGTCTGACAGCCAACAGCTGCAACTCAATAATCGCCGTAGCCGCTCGCAGGTCACCTTCTCACAGACGCTGGGTCAGTTCGGCAGCCTCAGCGTCTCGGCATGGATGCAGGATTACTGGCATACGTCCGGGCAGGATAAAACCATCCACATTGGCTGGTACACCAGCTGGCGAGGCATTACCTGGGGCGCGGGGTATGACTACACCGACTCAGCGCTTGAGCAGCATCCCGATCGTACCGTGTCGTTTAACGTCAATGTTCCGCTTGGTCACTGGTTACCGGACAGCTCGGTCAGTTACTTCATCAACCACAACAATCGTGGGATGACCACGCAGCAGGTGTCACTCAACGGCAGCGCGCTGGCGAATCGCAACCTTAATTACAGCGTTCAGCAGAGTAAGGCCAGCGGGGGACAAGCCGACAGTACCAGCCTGGCGCTGCAATACAACGGTGGCTATGGCAACGTCAGTCTCGGTTATGACCACAGCCGAAGCGGTAGCAACGCGAGTCTCGGACTCGCCGGAGGCGTTATCGCCACGCAGTATGGCGTCACGCTTAGCCAGCCGCTGGGCGATACCGTCGCCCTGCTACGCGTGCCCGGTGCGGCAAACGTTGAGCCGGAGGGCTACAACGGGATCCATACCGACAGCCGCGGCTATGCGGTCATGCCAACGCTCTCGGCGTATCGCAAAAATACCGTCAGTCTTGATACGGCGACGCTGGGGGAGAACGTCGACGTTGAGCAGAGCGGTCTGACGCTCATTCCCACCAGCGGCGCGGTGGTGCTGGCCAATTACAAAACCCATATTGGTTATCGCGTTCTGTTTTCCCTGCGCTACCACGGCGAACCGTTGCCGTTTGGCGCGCAGGCTGAAGTGGTGGAGCAGAACCGCCATTCTGCAAACCGAAGCATGGTCGCTGACGGCGGTCAGGCCTACCTGAGCGGGGTACCAGAGCGCGGCACCCTGCGCGTCAGCTGGTATCAGGACGGGGAGCAGCAGCAATGCCAGACACCTTTCAGACTGGGGAAAGCTCATATGGCCCCCGGTATCGCCACGCTATCCGTTGAGTGCCATTAGAGGAATATCATGCGTCGTTTTATTCACTGGTTTTTCTACCTGAGCCTTCTTTCGCTTTTTGGCATGCTGAGTTTTCATGCCCATGCTCAGACCTCATCTTGCCGCACCACGCGCGATCAGTGGGTCGTTCAGGTGCCCTACGCCATAGGGTATGCGCCCGGCACGGCGGACTGGACGCCGATATCTGCGCCGATACAGTCTACCGGGGCGGATTTCTACAGCTGTGATGGCGGGAATGATGCCTGGCGTAGTATCGGCTTTGTCGACGTGGATAACCCCGTCGGCACCGTGGTTGGTGAAGACGGTGCGTCACGTCACGTCTATAAAACTCAGATCGACGGCATCGGCTACGCACTGGGGTTCCGGGAACAGCAGTACTGCGGCGCCGATGCGGTACGCTATATTGACGGCACAAGTCAGGTGAATGGCAATGAGTCCCGGCGCATTTGCGACGCATCGCAAAACCCCGCCTTTGCCAGCGCCTCAATGTATAAAATGCAGTTCTGGGTGGTGTTTTACAAAATTCCAACGACCAGCGCCATGCCTGACGATAACGCCAATTCCCAGGAGCAAAATGTCGGATCGCTGATATTGCAGGCGGGAGAAAATCAAGCCAGCGCCACCAACGTGGCGACACCGGTACAGATCCATCTCGCCAGCTTCACCGTCAGGCGTACCAGCTGTTCAGTGGGCTCTCGCAGCATTCTTGTTCCCATGGGGAGCGTGAGCCAGCGTGAATTTCATGGCATAGGCTCCCGCGCCGGAGGCGGACGCTTCAGCATTCCGGTGACCTGCGAAAATAACACGGCGGTGAAGATGGGTTTCTTTGGCGATACCACGCCGGGCAACGATCGGGCGCTGGCATTGACGAAGCAGGAGGATAGCGCCAGCGGTGTCGGGATCGAACTGCTTTACGGTGACAATACCGGTTCGGTTCAGGGGCAGGTGGTACCGTGGAACACCCCACAGGTGTCAGCATTTGGGCAAGTGGGGGATAACCAGACGCAAACCTTCTGGTTTGATGCGCATTACCTTCAGACGGAAGAGAACGTGACGGCGGGAAAAGCGGATGCGATGGCGACGTTTAACCTGATTTACAACTGAGTTTCCCCTGCCGCAGCGGCAGGGGAGGACGATCAGAACGCGGTCTTACAAAACCCCGTCATCTCTTTCAGGCCCATTTCGCGGCGATCGCCTAGTAATGGTGAGCCTCTAGGAAAGGGTTAAATACATAAGGATGAATTAAACAACATTTCTGATGCTATCAACGTGAGGCTCATCAATCAAAATAAGACCATCATGTTGCTTGAGGTACTTATCTTTAATTTGTTGCTCAATAGTATCGGAGATGACTCTCTTCAGAACACTGCTGGTTGATTTAAAACCAAGCATTCTCGACACAGCTGTAATGATTTCATCCTCTGTTGCGCCCAAGCTAGCCCTGACAATTTGCATTGCTCCAGAAGCGATTTCTTTAGGTGCAATCAATTCAGGTTTACGTAAACCCGTAGATATCACGTTCTGCCTGTTTCGAAGTAGAATCATTACTTCCTTATGATAGAAAAATCCATTTTCTTCGTAGATTTTACCTTTCATACAAGCAATTTGAGCGGCCTGGCTGACAACGCTTTCTATCCTTGCTCCTGCCCGTTGTAATCCCCATGCAGTACGAAGGCGGGTAATGACTTCGTTCATGTGAATAGGTGATTCTGTGAAGACAATTTTTTCAATCATGTCAGCGAGAATACCAGTTGGTGTTTCATGTAAAGCATACGAAAGTTGAGCATCAATCTTTGCCTCTTCGTAATTGACAGACTGATCGTTTGCGGAGCCGGCTCGATCTAAACCTACCTCAATAATATCTTCTCGTTCAACGGTAACGATATCTACAGGAACGGCTCGAGAACGACCTGCGTTATGTTCTGCTCTGCTATTCAGCTCTGATTTTGCATTCTCAATAGCATTAATAACTCTTTGCAGTTGCTCTTCAGGTCTTTGGAACCAGTCAGTACTCCAGATACGGTGTATGATCCAGCCATGATCTTCAAGAACTGCCTGGCGCAAACGATCGCGTTCTCGCGCAGAGCGAGAGGAATGATAAGCACTGCCATCGCATTCAATACCCAGCAGATATCGCCCGGGCAGTTCAGGATCGGCGATCGCCAGATCGATAAAGAAACCAGCGATTCCAACTTGTGGATGCACCTGATAGCCTCGGTTCTGAAGTGCTGAGGCGACTTGTTCTTCAAATACGCTATCCATAGGGCGCCCGGAAGATGTGGACATTGATAAACGTCCTGTGCGGGCATATCGCAGGAAGAGCTTGAACGCCAATACACCAGCACCTTTCGCGCGCTCAAGGTCAATATCTTCATCAGTGATTGATGCAAAAACTTCACATCGGCGTTTTGCACGGCTAATCAGCACATTAAGCCGTCGCTCACCACCTTGCGAACCCAGAGGGCCGAATCGCATTGCCAGATAGCCTTGTTTATTACGCGCATATCCTACTGAGATCATGATGACATCACGTTCGTCACCTTGAATGTTTTCCAGGTTTTTAATGAAGAATGGCTCGCCAGGATGAGAATTAAAGAAATCTTCATATTGTGGATTTAAACGACGAAGAACCTCTAATTCATCCTGAATAGCCTTACGTTGTGAAACGGAAAATGTTGCGACTCCCAATGACAATTCAGGATTCTGCTGTACATGCTCAAGAATGGCGGTAGCAATCCTTTTCGCCTCAATAGGATTGGCATTACCTGCACCTGATTCGAAAACACCGTTTTCTACATAATGGAATCGCAAGCCCATACCAGCCTCTTCGGTATATGGGCTTGGGACGATAAACAGTTTATTTTCATAGAACTGACTATTAGAAACCGCAATAAGCGACTGATGTCGACTGCGGTAATGCCAGCGAAGCATTCTTTGTGGCAAGCCTCTGGCCACAAACAGTCCAAGTATGCTTTCGATATCTGCTACTTGCGTCGAATCTTCATCTCCATCATCGTTACTGGCTTCAGTCATGCGAGAGAAGAAACTGGTTGGCGGTAATTGTCTTTCGTCGCCAACAACAACAACTTGCTGACACCGAGCAATTGCACCTATGGCATCGACAGGCTGAATCTGGCTGGCTTCATCCATTACAAGCAAATCAAATTTTTGCTTACCAGGTATCAAGAATTGTGCGACAGAAAGCGGGCTCATCATCATGACCGGTTTGATTGCCTGAATTGCTGGGCCCGCTTTAAGCATCAATTGGCGAATAGGCATATGGCCTCTTTTCCTGGCCATTTCAGCGCGCAGGACTCCAACGGGACCGGCCGCTCCGATTTTTGAAGGAATACGGCGATGGTGTGCTCGGGCAACCTCAATACTTGAGCTTTTTATACGTCGTAAATCCATTTCGGCAAAGAACTGAACTTTTCGGTTATGAAGATCGCCATCGAAGCGGGAAAGGGAAGGTGACTCTTTAGCCATTAAACTGAACAGCGATTCATAATAAGTATATTCGACCGAGCTATAACAATTGGATAATGGTAAGCGCCCATCCTCAAGCCGTTCTACAACTTCTGACAGCCCCTGGTTATTCGCCTGGTTACGTCGGTGTTGCCAGGCAACCCATTTAGACAATTGTTCGGCATTTTCAGTCCAGGAGGTTAGTTTGCTCAGGACGCTATCGATAGGTAAAAGTTGATTATCTAAATGGAAGAGATCATCGGTAGACGATTCGAGTTCGTTGGCCAGGTTTTCAAGTTCGTCAATGATAGAGACACGTGTCGCTGAAAGTTGTTTAGCAGAATTCAGTAACTCATCGCGATTGTTTATGGTTGCGCAGATGAAGCGTAAATCACTGTGTTTTTCCATCCATGTATAATCTCTAAAGAGATTATGCCAGTTTGACTGTGTGTCCAGCCATGCACTACCGAATGCTGCACTTCCCAATTCGGATTGAGATTCAATGACCTTCTTTTGATATTGCAGTGCGATAATCTTCTTAACCAGCGTCAGGCGTTCTCCGGGGCGATCTGCCGGTTCTTTAAAGACCTGATGTGATGTTGAATCTATACGACGGAGTTTTTGCGCCAGAGCTTCAACATAGCTTAATGGAACACGCTTAATAGAATAATGATTATCAAACCAGGATTCTGCACCTGCGCCAAACGCTTTCCAAAGTTGCTTCAGTTCGATGCCGGTTTGATTAAGAAGCTGCTCCAGTTTCTGGCTAAGGTGCCTCAAAGTTTCACGATCAGACAGTTGGCTCGCAAGTATACGCGCTTCTGAACCAACATCTTTAAGCGTTGCCATCCATTCTACTAATGCTTTCAAAGCACTGCTGTCACTGTTTTCACCACGCCAGTGTGAGCCAAACGCACTATTACCAAACTCGCTAGCGTTGGCGATATTTTTTCTTAGTATTTGCGCCTGAATAACATTATCCAAAAGCTCAATTTGCTGCTGAATAGGTTGATTTGTATCTCGAATGAGAGAGCGGGCAAGTGCACGTGAACGGCGCCATTCGCTGTTCAAAATTTTGAATATCCCAGTATGTATCGCGAGGTTATGACGAAGTTGTGTAAGGTCGGTACCCCAAATGGTCTCTGATACAAGTGGATCAATTTTCTGACGTAAAGAATATAAATCAGCGATCGAATTGACCAACTCCCTTGCTTGTTCGACACCATGTTCCCACACAGAAGCAATAAAAGCTTGTGGGCTCGCATCGGGGGCATCCGCCACACGTATGCTGAGTTCTATCAGATTTTTAATTTCATGAGATGAACGATAAGGAGATTCAGTGCCTAGCTCTTTCGTCAGATGGGCCACTGTTAACTGAATTTGGGGTAATAGCGGTAGCAATGCTTTTGCGGCTGAGAAGGCATCTGGCAAAAGATCCTCCGGGATTGTTTGTAACTCATCCCGAAATTCAAGGAGAGGGGTATCAAACTGACCGTCATGAAGCAGTTCTTTGATTTCCTGGAGATTATCCTGATACGTTTCACCTTGTTCAATTAGACTTTTTATTTCGTTTAGAGAGTTAGACCAGACAGGATTTACTAATGCTGCTTCCTCAAACTCAGGCGCCTGATTTATGAGGTTAGCAATCTGAACAATTTTGTCTGCCTCTTTGAAATGTACGGGTACAGGTGTTATCCCAACTCGTGCAGCCAGAGCCACTATACTATTTTGAAAGTCATGTGCTTTGTGCAACAACATAGTGATTTTTGGCATTAGGCGATCGAGTTCACCAGGCAAAACGGATTCTCGTTTTACGCCATTCCACGGGTGATTATGGGGTAGCCCAATATCTTCAATTCGCTCAGTAAGCTCTTTAACGAGAACCAGTCGTTTTATCAGATCGTTATTGCTCCATTCATCGAAGCCATAAAGAAAGAAGTCTGTAGGTGTTTGCCCATTTTGACGCAATCTTACCAATTGCCCAATGACCTGGTAGGGGGTCAAACCTGAAGGTGTGTAGACTTTATGGAGGCGCGCTGGGTGGGCATTGAGAGAATCCCGGGCTTCAGTTAAATTCTCAATCAATTCATCAGGAAATTCGCCGCGGGGTGAACCTAAATCCCATACTCGTTTCAACTCTTCGAGTAAAATTCGTTTATTGGCCTTATTGCTGTGCAGTTCTAAACAGGCATCACCCACTCCTGTTTGGTCGAGACGCCGCTTGACCACTTCAAGAGCTGCCATTTTTTCTGCAACGAAAAGCACCGTTTTTCCATCTGCGATGGCAGATGCAATGATATTGGCTATCGTTTGCGACTTACCCGTCCCCGGTGGCCCTTGTATAACAAGGTTTCTACCTCTTCTTACTTCATGAATTGCGAGCGTTTGAGAACTGTCGCTATCCATTATATGAAGCATATCTTTTGGCGTGATGATGGGGTCTATAGAGCTATCTTCTGAGAGAAGTCCATCACTTTCATCGAACCCTTCTTCCATCAGCGCACGAATAAGATATTTTGATGTAATAGCTTCTTCATTGGGCCAGTTTGCAGGATCGAGATCTCGATACATCAAAAATTTAGAAAATGAGAACAAACCAAGGATAATGTCGTTGGGTATAACTTCCCAATCTGATTTCAATGCTATTGCTTGCTGTACAGAGTCAAAGTAACCACTTATGTTAATTTCATCATCGTCAGATTGCATTACAGGTAATGTGATCTGGTGCACGCGTTCAAGGAAGGCTTCTAGAGAAAGGTTAGGGATTATGTCTTCTGAACGCGCTTTTAGTTTAAATCTTTCTCCAGCACTACCGCGTTCCAGACTGACTGGCACCAGTATCAACGGGGCATAACGGATATTCTCTTTATTCGCGGGATCCACCCACTTCAACGTGCCCAATGCCAGGAAAAGAATGTTTGCTCCTTGCTCTTCTTCAAGCGTTTTGGCGTCGTGATACAAATCGAGTAATCGAGTCTGCAACCCTTTAGGTGTCAAACGAGTCTGTAGTTTAGTATCAAGATGCTGCGATTTTATTTCGGCGTCTGTCTCATCGAATTGATAAATAAAAGATTTTTCCTCTGAAAGACTATCTTCTCTCTCCAGGTCGTCTTCTTTTCCTGATTTACCATGTAAAAATGTGAACGTCTTTTTTTCATTAAACAGAAGTTTGTAAACCAGTTCGGAACGCTCATCAATCACTTCCAGGAAACGCGTATTCTTCGATCGTGGAATGTTGAGTAAGCGGTTCCTTGCCCCTAAGTCCAGAAGTTCAGCCCTGGCTTTTTCAAGTTTTTGTTCTAAAGAAAGGGCGCTGTTTTGAAAGGTTGAGCTCTCAGTAGAATTCATAAAATTTATAACCTAATGCAATGACATACCATCAAGCCAAAGAAAATATATTATATTTCAATGGCGTGCCGTGTGTATTAGTTAGATCGAAAGAAATGAATGTCCACTTTACTCTTAACAATGACAATTGTGAACCCGCAGAGTTTACTATTACTTCTTTACATTTTCGGGCAGCAGTCCGGTACTTTTAGGTAATAAAAAAACCCAATACATTCTTTTGGTGAATCTATTGGGCTGGTTTGTATTTAATTTAACTTAAATTAAGTATCAGAACGCGGTCTTACAAAAACCCGTCATCTCTTTCAGGCCCATTTCGCGACCAAGCTCAGTCATCGGGTGCACCACCACCAGGCCACGGACGCTTTTCTTCAGCTTGCCCATGTCGGCCTGCTCTTTTTTGGTGATCGCGCGGCGATGCGGCATGTTCATCAGCTTCTGCGCTTCTTTACTCAGCTTCTGGCCTTTCACTTCGCGCAGGCGTTCAATTTCCGCCTCCAGCTTCACGGACTCTTTTTCCAGCTCGGCATATTTCTCGGCGGAATCGACCAGGGAGAGGCCAGCCATCTGATGGCGGATCAGATCCAGACGGTCGCTCAGGCGTTTAATTTCGTTCTTTTCGACTTCTTTCATGACAAATAACTCTGAAAACGGGGAATTTACAGGGAAGGATACACCAATGTGTGCGGGCTTACTTCTGAAACGCTTTTTTTAAGCTGATTTTAGAAATCAGCTCAGTCAGGGAAAGCACCATGGTGGAGCGCACAACCTGTTGATAACGCAGCTTTTGCATCGCGTACAGCTCAGGGTCGCTGTTATCAAACTGAGGTGCGGGAGGAAGCGCGGATACGCAGTGCAGTTCGCCGAAGGGCCCCAGTATCTCATCATCGGTAAAGGTGTACTCATTACCGTCATGATTGAGCTCTTCGCGCAGCGCCATTAACAGCTCGGCGTCTTCATACTCCTGGCGGTTCAGCACGCCAAGACCGTAAATCAGCTTCAGCCGTACCGATAAATCGCCCAGCGGTCCGTCTCCGTCCAGTAACGGTTCTACAGCATACTTTACCGCGTAGTCGTCTTTGCGAAACACCTGAAGCACCAGAATGTTCACCGCCTCGGTTAACAGCTCGACGGCGGCAATCAGGAAACTTCGTACGGTTTTGCCAGCATTCAGACGCTCAAGCACACGATTTTCAAAGGCCTGGGTTTGTTCCATTATTGCCTGCATATCTGACAATCTGTTATTCGGGCGCAGGCTAACCTGCGCCGGACTCTGCATCATTTGGTTGCGTTGTATGCGCTGACCGCCTCCGCAACTACGTCACTGTTGGCATCCAGACCGGAGATCTGCGCCAGCGCAGCCTGCGCGCCTTTGTCATCAATCAGCTGAGCCAGCTCAATCGCCTGCGGGTCCTGCTCGCTGCGGTAGTGCATGGCGGCAGCGATGCCCTTCACCAGGTTAGCGTGCGGCAGGCCGTATTCCAGCGTGCCCAGCAGCGGTTTAATCAGGCGGTCGCCCGCGCTCAGTTTACGCAGCGGCTGACGACCCACGCGCTCAACGTCATCTTTCAGATACGGGTTTTCAAAACGACCGAGGATTTTCTGGATGTATGCCGCGTGTTTATCAGCATCAAAACCGTAGCGTTTGATCAGCACCGCGCCGCTCTCTTCCATTGCCCCTTTGACCACCGCACGGATGTTCTCATCGAGGATCGCGTCACGAATCGTCTGATGACCGGCCAATTTTCCGAGGTACGCGGTTATAGCATGCCCGGTGTTCAGCGTGAAGAGTTTACGTTCGACAAATGCCATCAGGTTATCGGTTAATTCCATTCCCGGAATGGTCGGCAGCGCGCCCTTAAACAGGGTTTTATCAACGATCCACTCGCTGAAGGTTTCCACGGTCACTTCCAGCGGGTCGTTGGTGGCGGATGCTGACGGCGGAACGATGCGATCCACGGCGGAATCCACAAAACCCACGTGCGCTTCAACCCAGGCTTTATCTTCGTCGGCGACGGCCGCAAGAACGTGGCCTTTCAGCTGCGTGGTGCCGCGCACCATGTTTTCACAGGCGATGATGTTCAGCGGTGTTTCAACGCCCTGTGCTTTACGCCTCGCCAGGCCTTTCGCAACCGCCGGGGCGATACGCTCAAGCACCACCGGACCCACGGCGGTGGTGACCAGATCAACGCTCGCGATGAGGTCAATCACGTCGTCGCCAATGCTGCTTACCGCGTTGACGCCAGAGACCGTTTCAACCTGTTCGTTTTCACCCACCACGTGAACCTGATAGCTATGACGGGCATTCAGGGCATCCAGAACCACCTGATTCACATCGGCGAATGTCAGGGTAATGCCCGCGTCTGCCAGCAGTTTACCGATAAAGCCACGACCGATATTACCTGCGCCAAAATGTAATGCTTTCATAGTGTTAACCTTCATCAATGTTTTTACCCGAGAGGGCTGGGGTGAGGAACGTTTTCCCCTCACCCTAGCCCTCTCCCCGGGGGGAGAGGGAAGAGACGCTGTTACTTGTTCAGCAATGCCAGAACTTCTTCAACGCTGGTGGTGTTGGCCAGACGCTCAATAACCGTTTCGTCATCCAGCGCGTTGGTCAGGCTGGTAATCACCTGGATATGCTCGTTGTTGCGAGCGGCGATACCAATCACCAGACGGGCGATGTCGTCCTCTTCTTCACCGAAGCGCACGCCATCAGGATACTGACAGAACACCACGCCGGTTTTCAGCACGCGGTCTTTGGCTTCCACCGTACCGTGCGGAACCGCGATGGATTCACCCAGGTAGGTTGGGGTCAGCTTTTCGCGTTCCAGCATCGCCTCAACGTACTCAGGCTGAACGTAGCCGCCTTTCACCAGCTGCTCACCGGCGAAGCGAATGGCCTCTTCTTTATTGGTCGCCGTGCGGCCAAGGAAGATGTTTTCAGCGCCCAGTTTGAACAGATGCGCGTTGCTCTCGTCGAAGCTGTCTTGCAGGCTGGTACGCACTTTCACTTCGTTATCTTCATGGCGCTGCGCCGCCACCAGGCGTTCGGTCAGGCTGGCGTACAGGCCGCTGTCGAGGAAGTTGGTCAGGGAAATGTGCTGCGCCTGCGGTACCTGACGCATAGCGCGTTCGGTCAGATCGCGGTGCGTGATCACCAGGTCAACGTCCGGCGGCAGGCTGTTAATCGCGCTGTTGGTGACGGAGATGTTGGTCAGACCCGCATCCTGCACTTTCTTCCGCAGTACGCCCGCACCCATTGCGCTGGAGCCCATACCGGCATCACAAGCCACGATAATTTTGCGCACGTGGCTCAGGTCGTTAGAGACATCACCCGCCGTCAGCGGTGTTGCGCCTTTGGATTCGGCTTTCATGTCATGCATACGACGGGTTGCCGCTTCGATATCGTCGTCTTCTTTCACCTTGCTGGTTTTCAGCAGGATAGCGGAGGCCACGAAGGAGACCGCCATGGCCGCACAGATCGCCGCGATGTTCGCGAAGTAGGCGCCTTTCGGGGTCATCGCCAGCACCGCCAGGATAGAGCCTGGAGAAGCCGGAGACACCAGACCACCGCCCAGTACGCTCAGGGTGAACACGCCGGTCATACCGCCAAGGATAACGGCCAGGATCAGACGTGGGTTCATCAGCACATACGGGAAGTAAATTTCGTGAATACCGCCCAGGAAGTGAATGATCGCCGCGCCGCCAGCAGACTGTTTCGCGCTGCCGCGACCAAAGAACATGTACGCCAGCAGAACGCCCATACCTGGACCCGGGTTCGCTTCAATCAGGAAGAAGATGGACTTGCCGAGATCGTGTGACTGCTGAATACCCAGCGGTGAGAAGATACCGTGGTTGATGGCGTTGTTCAGGAACAGGATTTTCGCTGGTTCAACGAAGATAGACGCCAGCGGCAGCATGTCGTGCGCCACCATGAAGTTAACGCCCGCGGCCAGCAGCTTGGACAGCACTTCAACCGCCGGGCCAATGCCGAGGAACGCCAGAATCGCGAGGATCATCCCGATGATGCCCGCAGAGAAGTTGTTCACCAGCATTTCGAAGCCGGATTTGATCTTGCCATCAACCCAGACGTCAAATTTCTTGATCGCCCAGCCGCCCAGAGGACCGGCAATCATCGCACCGAGGAACATCGGCATATCCGCACCGACAATCACCCCCATGGTTGTGATGGCACCCACGACGCCACCGCGGTCACCGCCCACCAGACGACCACCGGTATAACCGATGAGCAGTGGCAGGAGATAGGTAATCATTGGGCCAACAAGTTTTGCCAGCGTTTCGTTAGGCAACCACCCTGTCGGAATAAATAATGCGGTGATAATACCCCACGCGATAAACGCGCCGATATTTGGCATCACCATGTTGCTGAGGAAACGACCAAAGCTTTGCACTTTGATCTTGAAATCGGATGACATAAAACACCCCTTCTTATGTTTACGCTTAGGCTTGTGGCCCGAGGTTTATCGTTAATGTGCGGCGGCAGAGGTAGCCGGGCCCTGTTCTGATGCTGTGAAATCTGGCACTGAATCGTTCAACTGTCCAGATAGCGAAATTTTGTGTGATCTGAATCACATGAATGTAGGGGGTGAGGATATTAATGAAGTGATCGCTATCACAAAATGAGTGTGTAAAAAAAATACATCGCTCAAAGTTACGCCAAAATGGGCGGTGTTTTGTGATTTATATCACAATGTTAAGTAGGCTGTTTGTTTTCAAATTGTGATTTGATTCACAAAATATTTTTATTCCGATTCGTCCCGCTGCGAGCGCAGCCATTTTCTGCTCGCAATAGCGTGGCGCACTGTAAAAAAGCAACATTAATAGCTAAGCCGAATGCGTCATAATGTTGTATGGCGAAAAGCGAAAACCTGGATTACGCTCATATCGTAAGAGTGAATATATTATTATCCGGGTTATATTTTGACACGTTTATAAACTTGCATGCAGTTATTATAAAAAAAGATACTCCCCGGCTCTGAAATAATAGTCGCCGCCTGTTTGTTTAAAAATAAATTAATTAACAGGTTGCGTACCGATTTATTCATTTAATGAGTTGATATTATGTAAGCGAGGAGACTATGTTTCTCAACTATTTCGCGCTGGGCGTATTAATTTTCGTGTTCCTGGTTCTGTTCTACGGGATCATTGCCATTCATGATATTCCTTACAATATGGCGAAAAAGCGTAATCACCCCCATGCGGATGCTATCCATACGGCAGGCTGGATCAGCCTGTTTACGCTCCATGCCATCTGGCCCTTCCTGTGGATTTGGGCCACGCTGTACCGCGAAGATCGCGGCTGGGGTATGCAAAACCACATGCAGCCGTCAGACCGACCTTCTGATGTTGATGCGCTTGCGAGACGCGTCACCGAGCTTGAGCAAAAGCTCGCCGCCGTGCAGCCCGTGGCCGATAAAAACGCGCTGGAGCGATAATCATGGATCTGTTGATTATTCTGACCTATGTGGCCTTTGCCTGGGCTATTTTCAAAATATTCCGTATTCCGGTAAACCAGTGGACGCTTGCCACCGCGTCATTAGGCGGGATATTTATTGTAGCGGGGCTAATCCTGTTAATGAACTATAACCATCCCTACACCTTTACGGCGCAAAAAGCGGTTATTTCAATCCCAATTACGCCGCAGGTCACCGGTGTGGTCAGTGAAGTGACCGATAAAAATAATCAGCTCATTAAAAAGGGCGAAATGTTATTTAAACTCGATCCGGGTAAGTATCAGGCGCGCGTCGACAGGTTGAAAGCCGATCTGGTCACCGCCACACACAATATTGACGTACTGAAAGCCCAGCACTCTGAAGCGCAGGCCAACACGACCCGCGTTTCTGCTGAACGTGACCGGCTGTATAAAGATTATCAGCGCTATGTCAAAGGCAGCCGGGCGAAGGTCAATCCGTTCTCTGAAAGCGATATTGATAACGCACGGCAGAACTATCTGGCGCAGGATGCGCTGGTAAAAGGCTCGGTTGCTGAACAGACTCAGATCCAGAGTCAGTTAGACAGTATGGTCAACGGCGAGCAGTCGCAAATTGCTTCGCTTCGGGCGCAGCTGGCCGAGGCCACCTATAACCTGGAACAGACGGTGGTCCGCGCGCCAGGCAATGGCTACGTCACGCAGGTCCTTATCCGCCCGGGAACCTACGCCGCCGCGCTGCCGCTGCGTCCGGTGATGGTGTTTATTCCTGAGCAGAAACGCCAGATTATCGCTCAGTTTCGCCAGAACTCATTACTGCGTCTAAAGCCTGGCGACGAAGCGGAAGTGGTGTTCAACGCGCTGCCGGGCCAGGTGTTTTCCGGTAAACTCACCAGCATCCTGCCGGTGGTGCCGGGAGGAACCTATCAGGCACAGGGGGCGTTACAGTCGCTGACGGTGGCGCCGGGAACGGACGGAGTGCAGGCGCTTATCGAACTGGAACCGAACGCGGATGTTGATGCGCTGCCTGACGGCATCTATGCCCAGGTCGCCGTCTATTCCGACCACTTCGCCCACGTCTCGGTGATGCGTAAAGTGCTGCTGCGTATGACCAGCTGGATGCACTATCTTTACCTCGACCACTAAGCGTTTGAGGGCAGGAATGCGATACGCATACCTGCCTTTTTCCACGGCTTGATCCATACTGACCTCTTTATGGGCATTAAGGATAAGCAATGAAACTCATCGGCAGTTATACCAGTCCTTTCGTGCGTAAGATTTCGATTCTCCTCCTGGAGAAAGGGATTGAATTTGAATTCGTGAATGAACAGCCCTACAACGCAGAGAACGGCGTTGCGCAGTACAACCCGCTGGGGAAAGTCCCGGCGCTGGTAACGGACGAGGGCGACTACTGGTTTGATTCCCCGATCATTGCGGAGTACATCGAGCTGCTTGGCGTTGCGCCAGCCATGCTGCCGGCGGATCCAAAAGCAGCGCTGGCGATGAAGCAAATTGAAGCCCTGGCGGATGGCATTATGGATGCGGCATTGACGTCCGTACGCGAGCAGGCAAGGCCCGCCGCCCAGCAGTCAGAAAATGAACTGCTGCGCCAGCGCGAAAAAATCAGCCGCAGCCTGGATATGTGCGAACAGCTGATCCGCGACGGGAAAATTCAGAGCGATAGCCTGAATCTGGCGACGATCGCCATCGCCTGCGCCATTGGTTACCTCAATTTCCGCCGCGTCTCGCCGGGCTGGTGCGTGGATCGTCCGCTGCTGGTCAAACTGGCGGAAACGCTCTTCCAGCGCGAAAGTTTTGCCCGGACTGAACCACCAAAGGCTTGATGCGGGTTATAACACTTCCTGGCGGGAGGCGGTACAATCCCCCCACATGTTAACTCCCTCTCCCGTCGGGAGGGGGGAAGATATTTACTCGCCAGGCGCATTCATGACTACTCATCATTCCCTCTACAGCCAGATCCCCGCTACCGATCGTCTGCTTCGTGACCCGCGCATCACTGCGGTGCTGGAGCAGTTTGGCCATACTGCAACGGTCGACATGCTACGCCAGCTTCAGGACGATGCGCGTCGCCATATTCAGGCTGAGAACGCGCTACCCGGCTGGTGCGTGGCGTGGGAGCAGGAAGTTGAACGCAGGCTGAGCAAGCACGGGCAAAGCGCGTTGCGCCCGGTTATTAACCTGACAGGCACGGTTCTGCACACCAATCTGGGCCGGGCACAGCAGGCCGAAGAGGCAACAGAGGCCGTCACCCGTGCCATGCGCTCGCCGGTGACGCTGGAGTACGATCTGGACGGCGCCGGGCGTGGGCATCGCGATCGCGCACTGGCGGATCTTCTCTGCCAGATCACCGGCGCGGAAGATGCCTGCATTGTGAATAACAACGCGGCGGCGGTGCTGTTAATGCTGGCGGCCACCGCGAGCGGAAAAGAGGTTGTCGTCTCTCGCGGCGAGCTGGTGGAGATCGGCGGGGCGTTTCGTATTCCGGACGTCATGCGCCAGGCGGGCTGCACGCTGCATGAAGTGGGCACAACTAACCGTACCCATGCAAAAGATTATCGCGCGGCGGTGAATGAAAACACCGCCCTGCTGATGAAAGTGCATACCAGCAATTACCACATTGAGGGTTTCACCAAAACGGTGGAAGAGGCCGAACTGGCCGCCATCGGGCGCGAGCTAAACGTGCCGGTGATTGCCGATCTCGGCAGCGGGTCGCTGGTGGATATGCGCCAGTACGGTCTGCCGAAAGAGCCCATGGTGCAGGAAATGGTTGCCGCGGGCGTAAGCCTGGTCAGTTTCTCCGGTGATAAATTGCTGGGCGGGCCGCAGGCGGGGATTATCGTCGGCAGGCGCGAGCTGATTGCGCAGCTACAGCAGCACCCGCTGAAGCGCGCCCTGCGTGCCGATAAAATGACGCTGGCCGCGCTGGAAGCCACGCTGCGGCTCTATCTCCACCCGGAGAAACTGGCTGACCGCCTGCCCACGTTGCGTTTGCTGAGCCGTGATGCGGCCTCCATTCGCGCGCAGGCGGAAGCGCTACTGCCGCAGGTTGCTCCTCATTACCCTGAGTTTGACGTTCGTATAGAGCCTTGCCTGTCGCAAATTGGCAGCGGCTCGCTGCCGGTGGACAGGTTACCGAGCGAAGCGCTGACGTTCACCCCGCGCGACGGACGCGGAAGCCAGCTTGAGGCGCTGTCGGCGCGCTGGCGCGCATTACCGACGCCGGTGATTGGCCGGATCGGTGACGGGCGCATGTGGCTGGATTTACGCTGTCTGGAAGATGAAGTGCGGTTTCTGGAGATGATGTTGAAATGATTATTGCCACCGCCGGTCATGTTGACCACGGCAAAACCACGTTATTGCAGGCCATTACGGGCGTGAATGCCGATCGCCTGCCGGAAGAGAAAAAGCGCGGCATGACCATTGACCTGGGTTACGCCTACTGGCCGAAGCCCGACGGTCGCGTGCTGGGCTTTATCGACGTGCCCGGCCACGAGAAGTTTCTTTCCAATATGCTCGCGGGCGTGGGCGGGATCGATCACGCCCTGCTGGTGGTCGCGTGCG
This sequence comes from Enterobacter sp. DTU_2021_1002640_1_SI_PRY_ASU_LCPMC_013, assembly GCF_032389435.1. Lineage (NCBI taxonomy): Bacteria > Pseudomonadati > Pseudomonadota > Gammaproteobacteria > Enterobacterales > Enterobacteriaceae > Enterobacter > Enterobacter sp. DTU_2021_1002640_1_SI_PRY_ASU_LCPMC_013. The sequence goes on along the minus strand of NZ_CP135594.1, from coordinate 4,672,245 downwards.
ATGACGGGGTGATGGCGCAAACGCGCGAGCATCTGGCGATCCTCCAGCTGACGGGAAACCCGCAGTTGACCGTCGCCCTCACCAAAGCGGACCGTGTGGATGAGGCGCGTATCGACGAGGTGCGTGAAGAGGTGCTGACGGCGCTGAGTGAATACGGTTTTAAGGATGCCGCACTGTTTGTCACAGTGGCGACAGAAGGCCGCGGTATCGACGCTCTTCGTGACCATTTGCAGCAGATCCCGTCTCGTAAACAGGCCAGCCATCACCGCTTCCGTCTGGCGATCGACAGGGCGTTTACCGTGAAAGGGGCTGGGCTGGTGGTGACCGGTACCGCGCTGAGCGGCGAAGTGAACGTGGGCGACACCCTGTGGCTGACGGGCGTGAACAAACCGATGCGCGTGCGCGGGCTTCACGCGCAAAACCAGCCGGTGGAACAGGCCCATGCCGGGCAGCGTATCGCCCTGAATATTGTCGGTGATGCCGAAAAAGACCAGCTTAACCGCGGCGACTGGCTGCTGGCCGACGCGCCGCCGGAGCCTTCTGAACGGATCATCGTTTCACTCCAGACCCACACGCCGCTGACCCAGTGGCAGCCGCTGCATATCCACCACGCGGCCAGCCACATCACCGGACGCGTGTCGCTGCTGGAAAACGATCTCGCCGAACTGGTGTTCGACTCCCCGCTCTGGCTGGCGGATAACGACCGTCTGGTTCTGCGCGATATTTCGGCGCGGGAAACGCTGGCGGGCGCGCGCGTGGTCATGCTGGATCCGCCCCGTCGCGGCAAGCGTAAGCCCGAGTATTTACAGTGGCTGGCCGCACTGGCCCAGGCCCGCGATGATAAGTCTGCGTTAGATATCCACCTTGAGCGTGGTGCGGTGGATCTGGCGGCGTTCGCCTGGGCGCGCCAGCTCAGCGGCGAAGGATTGCGTCTTCTGACGCAGGAGCCAGGTTTTATTCAGGCCGGCAACAGCCTGCTGAACGCGCCGGTGGCGGCGCGCTGGCAGCGCAAAGTGCTGAGCACGCTGGCGACCTACCATGAACAGCATCAGGATGAGCCCGGCCCGGGCCGTGAACGTCTGCGGCGCATGGCGTTGCCCATGGAAGACGACGCGCTGGTGCTGTTGCTGATTGAAAACATGCGTGAAAGCGGCGTGATTGCAAGTCATCACGGCTGGCTGCACCTGCCGGAGCACAAGGCCGGTTTTACCGCTGAGCAGGACGCGGTCTGGCAAAAAGTGGCGGCGCTGTTTGGCGATGAACCGTGGTGGGTGCGCGATCTGGCGCGTGAAACCAATACCGATGAGCAGCTGATGCGTCAGGTACTGCGCCATGCGGCGCAGCAGGGGATGATTGTGGCGATCGTGAAAGATCGTTATTACCGCAACGATCGGATCGTGGCGTTTGCGAACCTGATCCGGGAGCTGGATCAGGCGCGCGGATCAACCTGCGCCGCAGACTTCCGCGATCGGCTGAACGTGGGACGCAAACTGGCGATTCAGATCCTGGAGTATTTCAACCGCATCGGGTTTACGCGTCGTCGTGGCAATGACCATGTGCTACGCGACGCGCAGTTATTTCCCTAAGCGTTAAGCGCTGCGCGCCTGCTTCTGCTTAGCCAGCCAGACCGCGCCCAGCCTTCCCGCCTGGTTACCCAGCTCGCAGGGAAGGATGGGCACCCGGAGCGCTTCCCACTCCTCGAATCGCTGTAGGTATTTATCCAGCAGGAGATAGATTTTCTCCTGCTCGCTAATGCCGCCGCCAATCAGCACCGCCTGCGGATCAAACATGGAGATCACGCTGTAGATGCCCCGCGAGAGGAAATGCGCCCACTCTTCTATGGCCTCACGCAGATGCACGTCGCTGTCCATGCGTCTAAACAGCTCCTCACCATCAGGCATCTCATCTTCCGACACGGCCAGCGCGCGGCGGCAGGCTTTCATCAGGCCGCTGGCGGACGCCACTTCGTGCATCGGCTCGCCGTTGTTGCCAACGGGCAGCACGCCAAACTCACCCGCCCGGTAGTGCGACCCACGGTAGAGATCGCCCTCCATGACGATACCGCCGCCGATGCCGGTGCCGATGGTGATGCAGACAAAATGCTCATAGTCCTTACCGGCGCCCTGCCAGCGTTCGCCCAGCGCCGCGCAGTTGGCGTCATTTTCGGTTGTTACGGGAAGATCGGTCAGCTGTGCGAAAAACTCGCACAGGTTTTCACCGTCAAGGTAATCCAGCGCCCCGGCCTTGGCCGCTTCGCCGGTATGGTGATTGATGTGGCCCGGAAAACTCACGCCGATGCCGACGATCTCATGCTCCTGGCGGTACTTATCCACCACCGTTTTCCACTTCTGTTTGAAGGTGCTTTCATCGTCAGGCGTATCATATTCATCGGATGTCAGTTCTTCGCCGTTTTCGTTGATCACGCCGTGTTTGATGTGGGTTCCGCCCACGTCAAAGCCGATAAATAGCTGCATTGCATCGTTCCTCATGAGCCCCTGAGCTATTAAGTATGGCTCCGGCGGCAGAAACGAAACGTAAAGTACGGTAATCCGTGATACGGCTCGTAAACCCGTTACCGACTGGCGAGAAAATCACCAGCCGGAACTACCCTTGTTGTACACCTACTGCAAGGAGACGGTCATGACAAACAATCCTCCCTCATCGCGTATCCAGCCAGGCGAGTATGGTTTTCCTCTTAAGCTGAAGCCCCGCTATGACAACTTTATCGGCGGCGACTGGGTGGCGCCCGTCGACGGTGAATACTATTCCAACCTGACGCCCGTTACCGGCCAGCCGCTGTGTGAAATTGCCAGTTCGGGCAAGCGGGATATCGATTTAGCGCTGGATGCGGCGCATAAGGCGAAAGATAAGTGGGGGCAAACGTCCGTTCAGGACAGAGCGGCCATTTTGTTCAAAATCGCCGATCGGATGGAGCAGAATCTGGAGCTGCTGGCAACGGCGGAAACGTGGGACAACGGCAAGCCGATCCGGGAAACCATGGCGGCGGACGTGCCGCTGGCGATCGACCATTTCCGCTATTTTGCGTCCTGCATTCGTGCCCAGGAGGGGGGAATAAGTGAAGTTGACAAAGATACCGTGGCGTATCACTTCCACGAGCCGCTCGGCGTGGTGGGGCAAATTATTCCGTGGAACTTCCCGCTGCTGATGGCGAGCTGGAAAATGGCGCCCGCGCTGGCGGCGGGTAACTGCGTTGTGCTGAAACCTGCACGCTTAACGCCGCTTTCGGTACTGCTGCTGATGGAGGTGATTGGCGACCTGTTGCCGCCGGGGGTCATTAACGTGGTCAACGGGGCCGGGGGAGAGATCGGCGAATATCTGGCTACTTCAAAGCGTATTGCTAAAGTGGCGTTTACCGGCTCAACGGAAGTGGGTCAGCAGATCATGCAGTACGCGACCCAGAACATCATTCCGGTCACCCTGGAGCTGGGCGGGAAATCGCCGAACATCTTCTTTGCCGACGTGATGGATGAAGAGGACGCCTTCTTCGACAAAGCGCTGGAAGGGTTTGCGCTGTTCGCGTTCAACCAGGGTGAAGTCTGCACCTGTCCGAGCCGCGCGCTGGTGCAGGAATCCATTTATGAGCGCTTTATGGAGCGGGCGATCCGGCGCGTGGAGTCGATTCGCAGCGGTAATCCGCTGGATAACGTCACCCAGATGGGAGCGCAGGTATCGCATGGCCAGCTGGAAACCATCCTCAACTATATTGATATCGGCAAAAAAGAGGGGGCCGATGTGTTGACCGGCGGTCGTCGTAAGGTGCTGGGCGGCGATTTGCAGGAGGGTTACTACCTTGAGCCGACCATCCTGTTCGGTAAGAACAACATGCGCGTTTTCCAGGAGGAAATTTTTGGACCGGTGCTGGCCGTCACCACGTTTAAAACCATGGACGAGGCGCTGGAGCTCGCCAACGACACGCAGTATGGCCTGGGGGCGGGCGTCTGGAGTCGTAACGGTAATCTGGCCTATAAAATGGGCCGCGGCATTCAGGCCGGACGCGTATGGACAAACTGCTATCACGCCTATCCGGCTCATGCGGCGTTTGGCGGCTACAAGCAGTCGGGCATCGGGCGTGAAACCCATAAGATGATGCTGGAGCACTACCAGCAAACGAAATGTCTGTTGGTCAGCTACTCCGATAAACCGCTGGGGCTGTTTTAATCTCCGGGCTCAGGTCGTCCCGGGTAGGGTGACCTGAGCCGGGTTAAAGCCGGGTGGCGGCTTCGCCTTACCCGGCCTACGAGAGTGTCCGCATTTTTATCTGCAACATGACATGCCTCCTTCTTCTTTTCTCGACGCCTCTTCCTGTTTCGACAAAGCCTGGCTGCACTGCCTTTTTTAATGCGCTAATGTCATTCAATCCAGTAGTGGTGGTGTGTATCATGTGTATAATCAGGGAAGGGTTGGGATGTGAAAAGTGCGGATATCATTGCTGTTCTGGTTAGCCATGGCTGGAAATGTGTAAGAACGAAGGGAAGCCATCATCAGTTTCGCCATCCAGTGCAAAAAGGGTTGGTAACCGTTCCGCATCCTAAAAAGGACATTAAACCGGGCACTCTCGCACAGATCTGGCGACAGGCGGGCATTAAACACTGATATCAGGAGAAGTTATGTTTTATCCGGCTTACATTCATTCTGATTCCGACGGTAGCGCCAGCGGTTTCTTCCCTGACGTTCCGGGATGTTTTTTTGCGGGGGATTCACTTGATGATGCTTTTCAGGATGCACGTGATGCGCTCACGGCGCACCTCGAAGCGCTGTTTGAAATGGATGAAGCATTGCCACTTCCGGGTAATGTCGAAGTGCACCTTGAAAATCATCCTGACGACTTCACAGGCGGGCAATGGTTGCTGGTGGATATTAATATGAAGCAATTCGACGGCAGAGCCGAACGCATAAACATCACGATGCCTCGACGTTTGCTGGTGAAGATTGACTCCTTTGTCAGCGAGCATCCTCAATTCGGCAATCGAAGCGCATTCCTGGCCGAGGCAGCACGTCGCGTACTGCCGTAGCATTCACCCTCTCCCGTGGGAGAGGGCTGGGGTGAGGGCAACAGGCCGCAGTTATTCAGCTTTCATCCACCCATATCCGCATTTCCCCTTCTCCCCGGTTTGCCCAGCTGAACCACGGAATAAAGGTCAGCGTCCGGGGCTGACGTTCTACCGGCGAGTGGTCGTACTGCCACAGGGCATCAGTGCCCTTCGCCTGACACCCGATCCCTTCCGCCTGTATCAGCATCTTGTGCGCGAAAATGCCTTTGCCTTCGAAAACCCGAAACGCGCTGTCCTGGGGCAAAGAAAGGTTATGCAGATTTGCGCCGTTATCGGCTTCTTCCAGGCAGTAAACCAGCGGTCCACGCTGCAATGCGACTTTCCCCGCCTGCTGGCGCACCTGCGGGTTGCCGTACACGCGGCGGACCGGCATCGGTAACGTCAGCGTCAGCGTGTCGCCTTCCTGCCAGCTTCGGTTGAGGTATAAGTATCCACGGGAGACCTCGCCTGTAATGGCCTGACCATTGAGCGAAACAGCCGGTTCCGCACACCAGTCCGGCAGCCTCAGGGCCAGCGTGTGAGTCACCGGAACTGGTGAGGTAATCTCGATTTTCACCTGCTCATGCCACGGATAGTTCCCGCTAATCCGCAGCTGGAGGATGTTATCCCCAACCGGAATGGCGACGTCGTTCCCCACGTACAGGTTGATCAACAGCGCGTCCGGGCGAACGGTATAAATGTAGTGCCCCAGCGAGGTCAGCACGCGCGCAATATTCGGCGGGCAACAGGCGCAGCCGAACCAGCGCTGGCGCACCGGTTTGACGTGGTCATAGATATGGTTAAAGGCCAGGGTTTTCGGGTGCACTTCCAGCGGATTCACATAAAAGAAATGCTTACCGTCCAGCGCCATGCCGCCCAGCACCGTGTTGTACAGCGCGCGCTCCATCACGTCGGCGTAGTGGCCGTCCGCCTCCATCTCCAGCATCCGGCGGGCAAACATCATCAGGCCGATGGAGGCGCAGCTTTCGGCGTAGACCGTATCGTTGGGCAGATCGTAATCGCTGCTGAACGCCTCGCCGCTGCTTTGGGAGCCAATCCCGCCGGTGATGTACAGCTGGCGCTGTGCCATGTTGTTCCACAGCCGCAGGCAATCCTGACGTTTCCCCTCGTCGCTGCTCAGGCGCGCCAGATGTGCCATGCCCGCCATCAGATAGACAAAACGCACGGCGTGGCCGATGGCCGTTTGTTGTTCCGCAAGGGGCAGATGCGCCTGGCTGTAGGCTTTGTCCTTGACCATCCACGCCGGGCCATAGGTGTTCCAGTATGACGTTCTGCCGCGCTTCTCGTATTCGATATCGTAGAAGTGAGGCTGCGCGCCGCGTTCCTCAATAAAGTATTTCACCAGATTGAGATAGCGTTGCTCCTGCGTGACGTCGTACAGCCGCATCAGCGCCAGCTCGATTTCCGGGTGGCCAGGGTAACCGTGCAGCTGGTTTTCGCCCGGGCCAAACACGCTGTCGATATGATCCGCCAGCCTGCACACCACGTCCAGCAGGCGGCGTTTTCCGGTTCCCTGGAAATACGCCACGCCCGCTTCAATCATATGTCCGGCGCAGTACAGTTCGTGGCATTCGGCCAGATTGGTCCAGCGCTCGGCCGGTGCTTTCACCGTGAAATAGGTATTGAGATAGCCATCTTCGCACTGCGCCGCTGCGACCAGCTCGATCACCTCGTCGGCGGTTTTTTCCAGTTCAGCATCCGGCTTCTGGCACAGCGACCACGCCACGGCTTCGAGCCATTTCGCCACGTCGCTGTCCTGAAAGACCATCCCGTAGAACTCCCCCTGTTCCAGACCGGCCGCAATGCGGAAGTTGGCGATGGCGTGGCTGGGTTCGGCCTCCGCCACGCGATCGTTAAGCGCATCCCACTGGTAGGGGATCACCACATCGCGGACTAGCCGTTGGTACTGACCAAGAAACGGGTCGTTGATTTTCAGCTGATGCAGGTCGGCTTCCATTATGGTCATATCGTTCTCCTCAGGACTGTACATGACGCTGGCGCAAATCGGTGGCAATGCGCGACATCACGGGATTGTTAAGCCTGCACCAGCGGATAGCGACCGCCAGCAGCAGGTGGAAAAGGGCAGGAAGCAGCGTCTCCATGGCGGTGATGCCCTGCAATGAGGCGGGTGTCTGGTTACCTGCGCCTGGCTGATAGGCCACGGCAATAAACACCAGGCTGATGATCCCAGCGCTGGATGCCCACGCGAGCTTGATGAAAAACAGATTGAAGGCGAAGTTCATCCCCGATGAGCGCACGCCGGTTTTCCATTCGCCGTAGTCATCGGCAAAGGCCATCAGCGAGAAGTGCAGCGGCAGGGTGAAGCCCAGGATCACGCCGTTACTTAAAATCACGATCAGCCAGAGCGTCTGGTGCGCCGGGCCACCCGGCAGGAACCACATTCCCACCGCAAGCGCAGCGAGTATCAGGTTGGTGTAGTAGTAGAGTTTGACGGTATCAATCCGCCGCGACAGCGGACTGACGATCACCGCGCCCAGAATAGCGGCAAAGGTCACCATGGTGAAAAACAGCGAGGTGTACGCCGTGCTGCCCTGAAGCACGTAGGTGATGAAGTACATGTATCCGCCGCCGCGAATGTTGAAGACGTTGATCAGCAGAAACGACATCACCAGCATCAGCAGCAGCTGATCGTTTTTCCGCAGGCCCGCCAGGTGCTCGCGCAGGGTGAATTTACCCATCAGCGCAAGCGGGACGCGCTCGCGCACCCAGAAGAAGCAGCACAGGAACATCACCACGGCGATGGTGCACAGCACGCCGACGCCCAGCTGATAACCCCGGGCGGTATTGCCCTGTCCCAGCTCTGACACCAGCCACGGCAGGCCAACGGAGACCAGAAAGCCCGCCACGCCGCACAGTACGAAGCGCCAGGACTGGCAGGATATAACCTCGTTGTGGCGGGTGGTCATGGTGTTGATCAGCGCGCAATATGGCACGTTGATGGCGGTATAGCCCACTGAAAGCAACAGATAGGTGCCGAACGCCCAGGCGATTTTCACGCCCATGCTGGCGTCCGGGACGGTGAAGGTCAGCACGCCGACGATCCCGATGGGAAGCGCGACCCACAGCTGCCAGGGACGAAAACGCCCCCAGCGGCTCTGCGTGCGGTCGGCAATCACGCCCATCACCGGATCGGAAATCGCGTCAAATACCCGAAGGGCAATAAACAGCGTGCCCACCAGCGCGGGCGTCAGGCCAAATACATCGGTATAGAAAAAGGTCAGAAAGTTCATGATCAGGCAGGTAATTACCGTGCCGCCCGCGTCGCCCAGGCCGTAGCCAATTTTCTCGCGGACTGACAGCCGGTCATCGGCTGCCTGTTTTGCAACTTCTGCGTCTGTAATCGGTGTGGAAGTCATGGGGTAACTCCTCGATAAACGATTTTTTATCGTATTTGTGCAAGGTACCCCATTTATTCTGCATTCAACGGGCAGACCAACAAGGGAAGGGAAAAGTATAAAAAGGTGACGATTCCGACCTGATGGTAAAACTGTGAGTTTGATCGAGCTGTTCTGCTGATATTTATTAATAATCAAGGGATAAAGACAATATTAGCCACCAAAAAAGCGGAAAAATGAATATCCATGCTTGAATTATCCATAGCACTTCCGATTAGAGTTCAAAATGGCGGGTTATTTATCTCCCGGGGCGTGGGCCGTCATCCCGCACGAAAATTATCTTCGTGGGAGATAATTTTTGTCGAAAAAGGGACATTAACGATCCAGGAGGAAAATACGCTGTTTGAGGTAAACGCTGGCGAGAGTTTGTTACTTTGGCCGAAGCGGCGGCATGTCGGCGTGGAAGATTTTCCGGGCGATCTCAAATTTTACTGGCTGCATTTTGAGGTGGATGAACGCTTGCCGGTGTTGCCAGGCGCGACGCCGCTGTCGATTGAGCAACACTGTAGCGTGCGGGATCCGCAATATGTTATTGCGTTATTCCGTCAGTTTTTAAGCGAGCAGGAAAAATTACAGCGTAGCCAGGCGCTGGAGATAATTTTGCTGTTAATTTTGCAGCAGATATCGCTCTCGCCGGGATATGAAGATAAAGCGGATGATGCGGGCGCAGCAATGGCGTGGAAGGCCAAGCAGCTTATCCGCACGCACTTTCATTTGCCCCTGTCCACTTCGCAGCTGGCAAAAGAGCTGCACTGCAACGCAGATTACCTGGGGCGAGTATTTCGTCGGACGTTTCATTTAACCCTGACGGAGGCAATTCACCGCCAGCGCGTCAGGGCCGCTGAAAAACTGCTGCTGAACGATGCGGCCTCATTAACTGAAGTGGCCGCCCGGTGCGGTTTTAATGACGTGGGTTATTTCCGGCAAATATTCTCAAAACATACCGGGTTAACGCCCGCCGTCTGGAAACGGCGGTACTGTAAAGAGCATATTAATTCCGGATGATCACTGGCCGTAATAGGCATTTGCGCCATGCTTGCGCAGGTAATGCTTATCCAGCAATTCCTGCTGCATAACCGGAAGCTGAGGTGCAAGCTGGCGCGAGAAAAGCCCCATATAGGCGCACTCTTCCAGCACCACGGCATTGTGTACCGCATCGGCAGCGTCTTTGCCCCAGGCAAACGGGCCGTGAGAATGAACCAGCACCGCCGGGACCTGCATCGGGCTTATGTCGCGCTCCTCGAAGGTTTTGATAATGGCTTCCCCCGTCTGGTATTCATATTCACCCGCGATTTCAGCCGGGGTCATCAGCCGCGTGCAGGGGATCGCACCGTAGAAATAGTCCGCGTGCGTCGTTCCCCACGCGGGTAAATCCTGCCCCGCCTGCGACCAGATGGTGGCGTGGCGGGAATGGGTATGCACAATGCCGCCAATTTCCGGGTAACGACGATACAGCGCGAGATGGGTCGGGGTGTCGGAGGAGGGCTTTTTACTCCCCTCGACCACTTTACCCGTGGCGATATTTACCACCACCATATCTTCTGCGGTCATCACGTCGTACTCCACGCCGGATGGTTTGATCACCATCATGCCGCTGTCACGGTCAACCGCGCTGACGTTGCCCCAGGTGAACGTCACCAGCTGGTGGGCGGGCAGGGCGAGATTTGCCGCCAGCACCTCGGCTTTGAGTTGTTCTAACATGTCATGCCTCCTTCCTGCATTCGGGCTTCAATCCAGCGGCGCGCCTGGATGATCTCCAGCACCGGCTCTTTGGCTTTCTCGGTCCACATTTCAATCAGAAATGCGCCGCGATAATTAAGTTGATTCAGCGTGTTAAACACGCCAACGAAATCGACGCAGCCCTCGCCAAAGGGCACATCGCGGAACTGTCCGGGGCTTTGCTCGGTCACGGGCCGGGTGTCTTTCAGGTGGATAGCGGCGATGCGGTCAATGCCCAGCGTCAGCTCGGCGGTGACGTCGTTGCCCCACGCGCTCAGGTTGCCGACGTCCGGGTAAACGCTGAACCACGGCGAGGCGAGCATGTCGTCCCACTTTTTCCACTTGCTGATGGAGTTCATAAACGCAGTGTCCATGATCTCTACCGCCAGCATTACCTGCGCGGCGGCAGCCTGCTCTACGGCCCACGCCAGCCCTTCGGCAAAGCGCTGTTGCGTGCCCTCGTCGTGCTCCTCGTAGTACACGTCATAACCCGCAAGCTGGATGGTGCGAATACCCAAATCACGGGCCAGCCGGATGGCTTTGGTCATGATCTCGCGGGCGCGTTCGCGCACGATTTCATCGCGGCTGCCAAACGGGAAGCGACGATGGGCAGACAAGCACATCGACGGGATGGCCACGCCGGTCTCCAGCATCGCTTCCACAAGAGAGGCGCGCTGCGTGGTACTCCATTCAAGGCGCGATAAACGCTCGTCGGTCTCATCCACCGACATCTCCACAAAATCGAAGCCGCAGCTTTTTGCCAGAACCAGGCGCTCCGGCCAGGAGAGCTCTTTTGGCAGCGCTTTTTCGTAAATGCCTAACGGATGCTGACGCATGGTTACTCTCCCCAGATGTCGCGGATTTGCGAATGGAATGCCTGTGCCACCTGCGGCGGATTATCGGCGCCTGCCAACGCGCGCCCGGCAATGAAGGCTTTGACGTTGATCTGCTTAAACAGCGACAGGTCAGCAGGGGTGATACCGCCAGTTATAGAAAGCTGCAAACCGATATCGGACAGCGCCTTCATTTTGCTGAGATCCGCCTCGCCCCACTGCTGGCCGCTGGCCTGTGCGTCGCGCCCGCGGTGGTAAATCGCCTGCTTCACCCCGATGCGGTGCCACGCGCGCGCGTCGTCCAGCGTCCAGTTGCCAAACAGCTCCATCTGGATCTCGCCGCCGCCGCGCAGTGCGACCTCGTGGCCACGTTCAACGGTGGCCAGCGGGGCGGCACAGATGATGGTCATCCAGTTTGCGCCTGCGCCAAACGCCTGCTCAGCCAGCGTTTCTCCGGCATCGGCGACTTTCCAGTCCGCCACGATAATTTTATCCGGACACTGCGCGCGCAGGGCGCGAACGGCGTTTAGCCCTTCGGTCAGGCACAGGATGGTGCCGGCTTCGACGATGTCGACGTGATCGGAAAGCGTCGCGACATCGCGCTGTGCGGCCTGAAGCGAAGTGTGGTCGAGCGCCAGCTGCAATAATGGTCGGCTCATAGGTCGTACTCCTTAACACGGGCGTGATAGCCCTGTAATGCTGAAATCAGTAGCTGGTAACGGTGATATTTGCGCTGGTAGGCGGCATGGGCACGCATGTCAGGTTCAATCATCCGGATGTCATGCCTGAGGGCGCGCTGAGCGGCGTAAAAATCGGGATAAAGGCCTGTACCGACGAGCGCGGCCAGCGCCGCACCGGAACAGCCGGTCTCTTCCACCTGCGGGAGTTCAATCGCCAGGCCGCTGACGTCTGCGAGCATCTGCATCCACACGTCCGAATGGGTTGGGCCGCCCGTCACACGCAAGGCCTGCACGTGGGGAAAGCGTTCGAGCATACGGTTGAGGTGGGTCATGTGGCTGAATACCACCCCTTCATAAACCGCCTGGAGGAGGTGCGCGCGGGTATGCAGCGCCTGCAAGCCATAGAAGCCGCTGGTCATCTCCAGCCCGGCGTTGCTGCCGTAGAGGAAAGGCAGGAAGAACACATCGCTTTCAGCTTTTGGCAGGCTGGCCACGGCGTGGTTAATCTCATCGAATGACATATCGCCCCATTGGGCCGTCAGCCATTCCAGGTTGCCGGACGACGTGGGGCTGGCTTCATGAACGATGAACTGCTGCGGATGGACGTAGCGGCCATAGACGTAGGGGAAAGGCTCGTTGTCGCGGATGCCGTGGGCAATCCCACTGGTTACGGCCCAGGTCCCCATTACGGCATTCAGCGTATGTTCGTCATGCAGCCCGGCGCAGATCGCGGTGGAAACCACATCAAACAGTCCACCAACGACGGGAGTACCCGCCGTGAGACCGGTCAGTGCGGCTGCCTGAGCGGTGATTTCCCCGCAAATTTCTGCTGAACCGATAATAGGCGGCAGGGCACCGTCAATGTCGCTGATGCCGAGCCAGCGCGTGAGCTGCGGATCGTACTGCCCGGTATTCATGTTGTAGAGATTGGATTCCGAGATGTTGCTCTCTTCGCAGCCTTTGACTCCGGTCAGACACCAGCGCAGGTAATCGTGCGCCATCATCACGCTGCCGATTTGCTGATACCGCTGCGGCTCGTTCTCTTTAACCCAGCGCAGGAGTGAGGCCGGATGCCCCGTCCACAGCGTCTGGCGAGTATGCGGATAGAGCTTTTCGGGTATACCGTCCTGCTGCCAGCGTTGCACGATCTCCAGCGCACGGCGATCGGAGGAGAGTATGGCGTTACCCAGGGGGCGATCCTGTTTATCGAGCAGAAACAGCCCCTTGCCCTGTGCTGAAATGCCAACGCCTTTGATCTGACCGCCGTCAGCGCCTGAATTTTTGAGCAGCAGGGCGACGGTTTTGTGGCAGTGCTGCCAGAGCTGGTGCATATCCCGCTCGGCGTAGCCGGCGCGGGGGCTGAGCGTGGCCACTGAGCGGCGTTCAATACAGACTTCTTTGCCCTGGCTGTTGTATAAACCGGCTTTCAGATAAGTACCGCCACAATCGATACCCAGCCAGAAGGGCTCTTTTTCACTCATCTTCTTCTCGCTTAATTGCCGGGTGGCGCTTCGCTTACCCGGCCTACGGTTTGGTTTAGTGGGTCAGATGAGGGCCTCAGACCGCACGTTTATGTGGAGTTACCGTGGGATTAGGCTCTGCTCCGGCATCGCATTTCGCCGGTAACAGCAGGGCCAGCAGCGATGCCAGCGCCAGCGAAACTGCCAGGCAGTAAACGCCTGCGTCTTTGCTGTACAGGGTGATCAGTACGCCTACCGCATAAGGACCGCAGAACCCGCCGAGGTTGCCCAGGGCATTAATCACGCCGCGAGCGCCACCCGCCATCTCAGCGCTGAACAGACGCGCCGGGATGGTCCAGAACACCCCCGCTGCGGATTGCAGGAAGAAGCCACAGCCCACCAGCGCGGCATAGGCCAGCCAGGTGTGCTCTTTCAGCGCCACGGAGAGGAACATGCAGAGCGCAAAGCCAATCAATGGCAGGGAGACAAACAGCTTGCGCTTGCCGGTGCGGTCAGAGAGCGTAGAGAACAGGAACATGCCGGCAATGGCGCCGATGTAAGGCAGAATGGCGAGCATTCCCACCTGGCCGATGCTGGTGTGCGTCAGCTCCTTCAGAATGGTGGGCAGCCAGAGGGTGTAACCGTAAATGCCGGTCTGGTAGAAGAAGTTGAGGGCGATCAGTTGCCACATGGTTTTGTCAGACAGCACCGCGCTGAGCGAGGCGTTTTTCACCTCTTTACCCGCAATGGCCTGCTGCTCTGCCGCCAGGGTTTGTACCAGGTAGTTTTTCTCGGCCTCAGAGATCCAGCGTGCTTCCTGCGGCCGGTCGTAGACGGTGAACGCCCACAGCACCAGCACAACAACGGACATCAGACCTTCAATAATGAACAGCCAGCGCCAGTCGAGAGCGGTAATAATCCAGCCCGACAGCGGGGCGGTGATGATCCCGGCGATGGGCACGAACATGATCACAATCGCGTTGGCGCGGCCGCGCTCGGCATCCGGGAACCAGTTACTGATCATCGTGAGCACAACGGGCAGCATCCCACCTTCCGCCACGCCGAGTAAGAAGCGCAGCACCAGCAGCTGATACTGGTTGGTCACAAGCCCGGTCAGAACCGAGATCACCGCCCAGGCAACCAGCGACCAGCCGATAAACTTCTTACCGCTGCCGTGCACGGCAATTTTGCCGCCGGGAACTTGCAGGAACAAATAGCCGATAAAAAAGATCCCCCCCGCCAGGCCCGCCATCGTGGCGGAAATGCCCAGCTCTTCATCCATACCGCCGGGCATCGCAAAAGCTATATTTACGCGGTCCATATAGGAAATAATGCAGGCGATAAGAATAGGGGGAATGATCCTTAGCCAGCGCTGGCGCGGAATGTCCGCGTGTAGAGCATTAGAAGAAATATTCATAGTTAATATCTCAGTGAAGGTAACCGGAAAATGTATTCTTTATTTTTATTGTGACGCTTTATTCATAGCGCTAATGCCGTCGCGCAAAATAGCGATGCGATGGCTGACGTCAGCATTAGCATTTATTTCCAGTAATTTAATACCGGAGAATTTCAATGTTGCGGCGCTCGCCGCAGTAAACAGCGTTTTTACATGTTCAGTGGACATGAGACTGTCGGCGCAGAACGAAGAAAACGGCGCATGCAGATCCTGCCATTCTCCATACTCACCGTGAGGGGTCGTGCCCGAAAACATCAGCGCCCCCAGCTTCCCGGCAGCGAGTGCCGCCTGAACATGTTCCAGCGGAAGGGCGGTGTTGCGACCTTCGATGGCCGAACGTGCCCAGTTGATACAGACGCTGATATCGGTCTCTTTCACTACCTCCAGCACCTGCTCTAAGGGCAAGAACCCTTTACGCGGCGCCGGGCCATTCATCGCATCACAGTGTTCCAGCACCAGATCGCAGCCCCAGTCCCAGCTCGCGATTTCCCGTACTGAGCGGGAGAATGCTTCTGTCGCTTGCTCGACAGAATCATTACCCGCCTGCGGTGCGGCCTGCATTTCCAGAGCGATCACTTTCCCGGGAAAGCGGGTATTAACGGCATCAATCTTTTGATGCAGATGGCGGTAATATTCAATACACGCTTTGCGCTGTTCTTCGTCCGCGGACGCCAGGCCAAACGCGCCGTTGCTGCCGCGGCGGCGCATGGTTTCCATAACGGCTGTGACAACGATCTGCCAGTCGCCCGGCGTATGACGAAACAGCCATTCATCACCAAACGGATGGAGATTTTCAAGGCAAGGTTGTTCCAGCCCGCGAATATTTGGCGTGTCGGAAAGTTCCCGCCAGAAGGCGTGTTCTTCCTGCTCCCCTTTCTGGTGAAATGAGGGTGCGCAGGGGTACGCACCAATAATAAAACCGGTGTTGGTCATTTCGCATTCCTGTATTTATCAGAAAATTAATCTAATTCGCTGATGGCCACTTTCACCACAATTTTACGAATTGCGGATCCCTTGTTTTTAATACAGGCAGGACGGTGAACATCCTGCGGGAAAAATATGGCGTAACTGCCAGGTATCATTTCTATAAATGACTCATGTTCGCTGTCGTGATAAAAAATAATATCCCGTTGCTCCAGCAATGATTCGCTGATTTTGTTATTCCCGGTATCAATAGCAATACCGATTTTTTCTTCGCCCCAGGCCAGAAACTGGATATCCAGATAGCGGCGATGTACTTCAGGGCGGTTCTCGTGTTGTTCCTTTGTGGTGAGGTCGAGAACCTGGGCAAAAATGTTGCGGCCTTCAATTTCGATCACGCCCGGCGCCAGGGTGGTGAAATCCGTGGTACGCAGAAAATTTAGCGCCTTTTCTATCGCCAGCGGCAGGCGACATGGATTTGGCTGTGCAATATGTCCGAATATCATGACCCACTCCTTACAGAGACTGGATTTTCGCCCACACGCTGTCGTCAACCGTGATGCCGTTGCGGCGATTCTCCTCCAGCAGGCGTGTGAACTCATGGCCTGGCAGACGGACGGCGACATTTTCATCAGCGCGTTCTGCGGTGGTGATGAAGTCCATGATGCGCTGTAGTTTGGCATCGCGGGTTGGACCGTCGATCAGGCGATCCACTTCGATGGCGATAAAGATCTGCGATACGCCGTATTCGTCGCTGTTGTCCTGGGTCACTTCCGCGACGGACGCGCCGTCAGAGAGCAGGGTGGCGATCATGTCGAGCACAATCGATAAGCCGGAACCTTTCCAGTAGCCCATGGGCAGAATGCGACGGTTTTTCTCAATCACGCCCGGCTCTCTGGTCAGATTGCCTTCATCGTCAAAGCCGCCGTCGACCGGTAATTCGCGTCCGGCCAGGCGATTCACCTCCAGCATGCCGTAGGAGAACATCGACATCGACATATCGACCATGGTGATTGGATTCGACGGGATAGCGACGATCAGCGGGTTTGTGCCGATGCAGCATTCTTTTGATCCCCACGCGGGCATCACGGCAATAGAGTTGGTCCAGCAGATGCCGATATAGCCTTTCTCCGCCGCCTGCCAGCCGTAGCTGCCGCCGCGCATCCAGTGGTTAGCGTTACGCAGCGCCACCAGGCCGATCCCGTGATCGGACGCCAGCTCGGTAGCACGGTCCATCATCTTCTTCGCCGTCAGGTTGCCGATGGAACGCTGGGCATCCCACTGTTCGATGGCACCTAATGTCGTTACGCGTTTCGGCTGGGCGTCAGGGATGATGTCGCCTGCGTCAAGCTGCTGAATAAATCGCGGGAAGCGGTTGACGCCGTGTGAATAAACGCCGGACTCCGTGGTGCGGGCGAACATCTCGGCGCAGGCGTCTGCGGTATCCGCTTTTACACCGCGATCGAGCAGAACCCGATTGAACGCCGCTTTCAACTCTTCGAAGGTCACTTTCATCCCTGTTCTCCTGTTTTTTTAGGGGCAAGTGCGAGTGCTTTTTTATCGCTAAATTTCACTATACGAAATCTGATTTCAAATATAACGATCAAATTTTGTCAGATCAACGACATTCACGTTTTTCAAAATCGATTAAAATCAAATGGTTGTGTTTTTTCTGTTGAGATCGTGAACTAAACCACACTTTGCGCTACCATCAGGGCGCGATAAACAGGAGCCATTTGATGAGCATAAAAGAGAGCGAAATGACGCAAGAAAAAGAGAGGCCAGCAGGTAGCCAGAGCTTGTTTCGCGGCCTGATGCTGATTGAAATCCTCAGTAACTATCCGAACGGGTGTCCGCTTGCGCATTTATCAGAACTGGCGGGGCTGAATAAAAGCACCGTGCACCGGTTATTGCAGGGGTTGCAGTCGTGCGGGTACGTGACGCCGGCGCCGGCGGCAGGGAGCTATCGTCTGACCACCAAATTTATCGCCGTCGGGCAAAAGGCGCTTTCATCGCTCAATATTATTCACGTGGCGGCGCCGCACCTCGAGGCGCTGAACATTGCCACCGGCGAAACGGTCAACTTCTCCAGCCGTGAAGATGATCACGCGATCCTGATTTATAAGCTTGAGCCGACAACCGGTATGCTGCGCACGCGCGCATATATCGGCCAGCATATGCCGCTCTATTGTTCTGCGATGGGCAAAATCTATATGGCGTTTGGCCATCAGGATTACGTGGCGAGCTACTGGGAAAGCCACCAGGAACAGATCCAACCTTTGACCCGCAACACCATCACCGAACTGAGCGCGATGTATGATGAGCTGGCGGAAATTCGCGATCACAGTATGGCGATGGATAAAGAAGAGAACGAACTGGGTGTGTCATGTATCGCCGTGCCGGTCTTTGATATTCACGGGCGCGTGCCCTATGCCATCTCCATTTCGCTGTCGACGTCGCGCATGAAGCAGGTGGGTGAGAAAAACTTGCTAAAACCGCTGCGTGACACGGCGGAAGCTATCTCGAAAGAACTGGGGTTTAACGTGCGCGAGGCGTAACTGATGAACCGATTTATTCTGACGGATCCAGAAAAATGTATCGGGTGCCGCACCTGTGAGGTGGCGTGCATGATGTCGCATCAAAGCAGCGCCACGCCAGAAGCGCTTACGTCACGGATCCGCGTGGTTAAGGGGGGTACCTTCACCACGGCCGTGGGCTGCCACCAGTGTGAAGATGCGCCCTGCGCGAATGTCTGCCCGACGGGGGCCATTCACCGTGCTGCGGGAGCCTGGCTCGTTGAGCAGGCTCGCTGTATCGGCTGCAAAAGCTGTATGGTGGCGTGCCCGTTCGGGGCAATGCAGGTTCGGGTCGTGGAAGATCGCGTTCAGGCGCTGAAATGTGATTTGTGCGCGCATCGCGAGGGCGGTCCCGCCTGCGTCGAAGCCTGTCCCACCCACGCGCTGCGCTGCATAGACCCCACCAGATTACGCGCGGAACGGCTGCGTAATCTGGCCTGAGGTTTTATTAACCGGCCTCGCGCCAGGCGTTCTCAATCTCTTCGGCGAGAATTTTCACACCCGCTTCGATTTTTTCCGGGTCCGGGACGTAGTTCATGCGCATGCACTGGTGCGTGTGCGGCCACGGCTTATCCAGCCCCGGGAAGAAGTAATCCCCTGGCACCATCAGTACGCCACGTTTTTTCAGACGCTGATAAAGCAGCTCTGTCGTAATGGGCAGATCCTTAAACCACAGCCACAGGAAAATTGCCCCTTCCGGTTTATGGATCAGGCAGCGTTCTTCCGGTAAGTAGCGGCGAAGGATGGCAATAGTTTCCTGAACGCGCTGAGAGTAAAACGGCTTAATCACCTCATTCGACAGGCGCAGCAGGTCGTTACGCCTGATCATCTCGCACATCATCGCCGGGCCGATGCCGCCAGGAGAAAGGCTAATAATGCCGTTCATGTTGGTAATGGCGGTGATGATTTTCTCGTTAGCAATGATAATGCCGCAGCGGCTGCCCGGCAGGCCCAGCTTGGAGAGGCTCATGCAGAGGATGATATTCGGGTTCCATAGCGGACGCGCTTCGCTGAAGATGATCCCCGGGAACGGTACGCCATAGGCGTTATCGATAACCAGCGGGATGCCGTGCTGATTCGCCAGCGCATCCAGCTTCATCAGCTCGTCGTCGGTGATCACGTTGCCCGTCGGGTTGGTGGGACGTGATACGCAGATCATGCCCGTCTCTTCACCGATATGCAGATGTTCAAAATCGACGTGATATTTGAACTGGCCCTCTGGCAGCAACTCGATATTCGGACGTGCGGAAACAAACAGGTCTTCTTCGAGGCCGGCATCGGCATAGCCGATATACTCCGGTGCCAGCGGGAACAGCACTTTTTTCGTGGTGCCGTCGGCGCGGCGTCCGGCGAACAGATTGAATAAGTAGAAAAACGCGCTCTGACTGCCGTTTGTCAGTGCAATATTCTGTGGTTCGATATCCCAACCCAGCGCTTCCCGCAGCATTGCCGCCAGAAGCGTCAGTAGTTCTGTTTTACCCTGAGGGCCGTCGTAATTACATAGCGCATCGGTTGCTTTACCGTTTTCCAGCATCTCTGCCAGCAGCGTCTGGAAGTAGGTGTTCATCTCCGGAATTTGAGCCGGGTTTCCGCCACCAAGCATGATAGCGCCTGGGGTGCGCAGCCCGTCGTTGAGGTCCTCCATCAGGCGGGTAATGCCTGAATGGCGGGTAAATTTGTCGCCGAATAGTGAAAACGTCATAGCAGGTGATCTGTCGGGCTTAATATGAAAGGCAGTAACCATAACGCCAGCACCGTGTTGGTGCAAATCGGCGAATGTGGTCGGATTTGTTGTTTTATGTGGTAGGTTTGTATTTGTGTGGTGAATTGTTCTGGTGAATGCCCCTCACCCCGGCCCTCTCCCCCTGGGGCTGAGAGTTCCCCACAAAATAATGCCTGCACAGACGGCCCCCTCTCCCTTGAGGGAGAGGGCTGGGGTGAGGGGGAACATACGGCTCTGGTGGTCATTCCGTTCACGTTATGTTCCTTGCTACTCTGTCACGATATAACCGGTGAACGTGCCAGGGTGGCTCAGTCGCCACCACCCTGGCGACCCGGGCTTCCGGCGGTAAATCGCCGCTTCGCGGTGCCTTCGGCTTATTCCTTCCGGCTTATCGGGGACGGGCGGAGGTAACATCCCTGTAAAGCCCGCCCTCTCGGCGCATCCCTGCGCCTCGCCCCGGCCTACAGGAAACGCCTCAGCGATTTACAGCCGGACCGAGGCATCGCTGAAAGCCCTCAGTTATTCTGAGGCAACGTTATAGCTTTTGCTTTCAAATTACTGGGGATCCCTCAGCCCCTGGGGAGAGGGTTAGGATGAGGGGGTCTATTGATTACCCGCCCACACCACCATCACCTTATCGCCCTTGTGCTCGCGCACAAAACCGTAGCCCTCTTTCACTGACAGCGTGGTTTGCTTGCCTTCACCCACCGCCGGATGACGGGCGCGGAACTGCCCCAGAAGCTGCCAGTGGGCGACAGTTAACGCCTGTTTACCCGTGACGTCCTGCCAGTTCATATCCGAACGGGTTCCCTGTAGCGGATCGGAGCCCGTCGGGCCGAATGGACGCTCTGATTCATCGCCGTAATAGATCTGGACGCTTCCCGGTGCCAGCAGCAGTAACTCAGCGGCGCGCTGGCCCCCTTCACGGAACAGACGCGTATCATGGGAGGAGAGATAGCTCAGCACATTAAAACTTTGCAGCTTTTCTGCCATTTGCTGCCAGGTCAAATCCATATCGGCCAGACAGTCCACCGCTTTCGCCGCCTGCTCCTGATAGTCAAAGTTGATCATCGCATCGAAGCCGTGGCGGTAATAATCGCTCTGCATCACGCCGTGGCCCCAGGATTCACCGGTCATCCAGAATGGCGCATTGTCGAGTTTTTTGTCCGGGTTGGCGGCTTTCCACGCGGCCAGCGCCTGGCTGGCCTGGTTTTTCAGTTGCTGCCAGGCTTCAGGCTCAACGTGCTTAGCGGTATCGACCCGGAAGCCGTCGATGCCGTAGTCACGTACCCACTGGCTGAGCCAGTGGGTCAGGTAATCTCGCGGCGTGAAATTCGTCATCACTTTCGCGTTGGTGTCGGGCTTGTGTTGATAAAAGTTCGGCAAACCTGACGGGATCTTAGATTCCGTTTTCAGATCCGGCAGAAAGGCCAGCGACATGGTCAGATCGTCAAAGCCCGGGTTGTCATAATCACCGATATCGGTACGGATCCATTTTTTACCCCACCATTTTTCCCATGCGGCTTTGTCACTGAAGTTGATGTAATCGTTGAAGCTGTGCCAGCTTTGACCCGCGCCTGGCTTCCAGTCAGTCCAGCGCTCGCCGAGGGTTTTTTTCAGCTCATCGCCCTGCAAATAGAGCGCGCCAAACTGATACTCCTGCATATCTGCAAGCGTCGCATAACCCGCGTGGTTCATGACAATGTCAAACAGGACGCGGATACCGCGCCTGTGCGCGTCGTCGACAAGCTGGCGTAAATCATCTTCGCTGCCCATGTTGGCGTCGAGTTTCGTCCAGTCCTGAGTGTAATAGCCGTGATAGGCGTAGTGGGGGAAATCCCCTTTGGTGCCGCCGCCAACCCAGCCGTGGATTTGCTCCAGCGGTGAGCTTATCCAGAGCGCATTCACGCCCAGTTGCTGAAGGTAATCCAGTTTGCTGGTAAGCCCTTTCAGATCGCCGCCGTGGAAAGTACCAATCTCCTGCATACCGTCTTTATGGCGGCCATAGCTGTTGTCGTTGGTGGGGTCGCCATTTACGAAGCGATCGGTCAGCACGAAATAGACGGTGGCGTTTTGCCAGCTGAATGGCGCGGGTTTGTCCGTCTCGGCGCGCTCAAGCAGCAGCAGGCCATTGCTGTTGGCGGCTGGCTGAAGAATTACTTTGCCGTTTTGAACGGTCGCGGTCTGTTTGCTGTAAAAATCACGCACCACCGTGCCTTCCGGAAAGGTGTTAACGACATCGATCGTGAGCGGTTTGCCGTCCCACTTCGGGCACTGGCGGGTAACGTTTGCGACAGGCTGTGGCGCCGCACTTTGTACCGTCAACATCAGCGTCGGCGTTCCCGAGCGCGTATCAATACGCATCTGATAAACGCCGTCACGGAATAACCGCCACTGCGGTGGGGTCCCTTCGCAGGGTTTGAGCGACAGCATCTCGTTGAGCTTAATGGCACCTGTCGGCTGCCAGCACGCGTTATCAAGACTCAACGTCAGCGGGCGGGTACCCTTCGCAAGCGTTGCCTGGCTGGTAAAGACGCCGGTACCTTCAGCGCTAAACGCGTTAAATCCCGGCGATGACCAGTCGGCATGCGCGAATGCGGGTAACATCAGAACAGCTAATGCAGTGCGTTTCATTCCATTTTCCTGTCGCGGCATTTTTGACCAGTGTGCCACTCGGCTCAGGGGAAAAACTCCTCCTCTGAGGCTTTCTGCCAGGAGGACGCGAAGGGATGAGTGATCCCGCGCAAAATTAGGCAGTTATCTGCGATATCGCGCACATTTTTCCAGTGCTGGTGATTTAATGAGCATGTTCCGGATGACATAGTTTCGGAATTGGACTATTTGTATACGTGCTCTTGAGGACTATTTTTGGTATGATTTGAGATTCCGCTCTCAAATTTTTGAAGAAAATAAGGTGTTGGAATGTTTATATCCGACCAGGAGACCTAATGATATCGACTCCCATTCGACGATATGGGGCCGCGATACTCATGTTACTCACCATGGCATTTTCAGGTGAGGTGCTTGCAAAGACGCACGCGGATACAACGAGTAAGAAAGCCCACGTAATAAAGACGACAAGCAGTAAGGTTAGCAGTAAACAAGAGTATTCTCGCAATAGTGCAAAGAGTAGTTCACTTCCTGATTTGCGAAAATACCCTTCCGGGACACCAAGGAAAAAAGCGTTTCTCCGGACGGTAATGCCTTACATTAAAAGTCAAAATGCCGCGATTACTGCGGATCGTAACTGGCTGATCTCCAAACAGTACGATAGCCGCTGGTCGCCGTCTGAGCGCACTCGCCTGAAAGACATCGCCAAACGCTATAAAGTGAAGTGGAGCGGGAACACGCGTCGTGTGCCGTGGAACACTCTGTTAGAGCGTGTGGACATTATTCCAGGCAGTATGGTCGCGACAATGGCCGCCGCCGAAAGCGGTTGGGGCACCTCGAAGCTGGCACGCAACAACAACAATCTGTTTGGCATGAAATGCGCAAAAGGTCGTTGTACTAATGCACCCGGCAAGGTGAAGGGCTATTCACAGTTTGAATCGGTGAAAGATTCCGTGAATGCCTATGTGGTGAACCTGAACACCCACCCGGCCTACTCCTCGTTCCGTAAGTCACGCGCTCAGCTGCGTAAGGCGGATCAGGAAGTAACGGCTACGGCGATGATCCACAAGCTGAAAGGTTATTCCACTCAGGGACAGCGTTATAACAATTACCTGTTCTCCATGTACCAGGATAACCAGCGTCTGATTGCCGCACATATGTAATGAAAAACGCCTTCCACTGGAAGGCGTTCTTTTTTCTAGAGCAGGACTTCACTGTACCGTTCCCGGTACTCCTTCGGCGTGGTGTCATACTCTTTTCTGAACACCGAATAGAAATACTGAAGCGACGGATAGCCGCACATCTGTGAAATCTCGTTGATCGACAGCGAGGTGGAGATCAGCAGACTGCGCGCTTTCTCCAGCTTTTCCGCATGGATCACGGCGTGAATCGTCTCACCGACTTCCTCTTTGAACCGCTTCTCCAGATTCGAACGTGAAATGCCGACCGAATCGAGCACCTGATCGACCTTAATCCCTTTGCAGGCATGATTGCGAATGTAGTGCATCGCCTGAATCACGGCCGGATCGTTTAAGGAGCGGTAGTCAGTTGAGCGACGCTCGACCACGCGAACGGGCGGAACCAGCAGACGCTGGAGCGGCAGGGATTCGTTGGCTAACAGTCTGTGCAGCAGCTTTGCGGCCTGATAGCCCATCTGACGGGTACCCTGAGCCACGGATGAGAGCGCCACGCGCGACAGATAGCGCGTAAGCTCTTCGTTATCAATACCAATCACGCACAGCTTTTCAGGCACCGGAATATGCAAATGTTCGCACACCTGTAATACGTGGCGGGCGCGGGCGTCCGTCACGGCGATAATCCCTGTCTGGGGTGGCAGAGTTTGCAGCCAGTCAGCCAGGCGATTTTGTGCGTGCTGCCAGTTTTCTGGCGCGGTTTCCAGCCCCTGATAAACGACGCCGCGATATTTCTCCTGGGCAACCAGCTGGCAGAAGGCATATTCACGCTCCATCGCCCAGCGCTTTCCGCTGGTGGCGGGCAATCCGTAAAACGCAAAACGATGTACGCCTTTCTCCTTTAAATGGAGGAAGGCGGTCTCGACCAGAGCATGGTTATCCGTGGCGATATAGTGAACGGGGGGGTAATGTTCCGGTGTATGGTAAGAGCCGCCAACGCCCACGATAGGCACGTCGACGCCACTCAGCAACTGTTCAATCACGGGGTCGTCAAAGTCAGCGATGACCCCGTCTCCCAGCCAGTCTTTGATGTTCTCCAGACGGGTACGAAAATCTTCTTCGATGAAAATATCCCATTCGGATTGCGACGCCTGCAAATATTCGCCAACCCCTTCAACCACCTGCCGGTCATAGGCTTTGTTGGCATTGAATAACAACGTAATGCGGTGACGCTTTTCAAACATGGCTCATTTCCCAAATTAGTCACGATAGTGTTATCAGGCGCGCCGCTTGGTGGCAGAGTCCATCCAGACTGCCAGCAAAAGAATGGCACCCTTGACGATATACTGCCAAAACGTCGGCACGTCCATCATACTCATCCCGTTATCCAGCGAAGCCATAATAAATGCGCCCATCACCGCTCCCGCCACGCTGCCAATGCCCCCGGCGAGGCTGGTCCCGCCAATCACGCAGGCGGCGATGGCGTCCAGCTCGGCAATATTACCCGCAGACGGGGAGCCCGCCCCCAGTCGCGAACTGAGGATCAGCCCCGCGATGGCCACCATCAGGCCGTTGATGGCAAAGACGGCGAGTTTGGTGCGTTCTACGTTGATACCAGATAAACGCGCGGCTTCCAGATTGCCGCCGATGGCATAAATACGGCGACCGAATGCGGTACGTGTGGCCATAAACATCCCACCTAACAGCAACAGCGCCAGCAGCAGAACGGGCGTTGGGACGCCGCGATAATCGTTTAACAGCCAGATGGCCCCCAGCACAATCACCGCAGTAAGCGCCTGACGGCCGACAACCGAGGTTGAGGCAGGCGAGGCCAGCCCCAGCGCCTGGCGACGCATACGTCCTCGCCATTGCCACGCGACAAACGCCATCAGCCCAACCACGCCGATCGTAAAACCGACGCCATCAGAGAGGTAGCTTTGGCCAATCTGGGACATCGAGGCGCTGGTCGGGGAGACGGTGGTGCCGTTGGTGATCCCAATCAGAATGCCGCGGAAGGCCAGCATCCCCGCTAAGGTGACGATAAACGACGGGACTTTACGGTAGGCCACCCACCAGCCATTCCACGCCCCCAGCAGCAGACCCAGCACCAGCGTGACCGCAATCGTCAGCGGCAGCGGCCAGCCGAGCCAGACGTCAAAAATTGCCGCCACGCCGCCGAGCAGACCCATCATCGACCCTACCGACAGGTCAATTTCCGCTGAGATAATCACAAAGACCATCCCCACCGCCAGGATCCCGGTGATGGCGGTCTGACGCAGCAGGTTAGAGACGTTACGTGCGCTCAAATAGGAGCCATCGGTCATCCAGGTAAAGAACAACATGATCACGATAATGGCGGCAATCATTACAAAAACTTGCAGATTCAGCGATTTAAGTCCTGCGAACGCACCGGGCGTCGGAACAGCGACTTTGATATCAGACGGGTTGCTTTTCGACATGGCGTTCGCTCCTTAAGGCAGCTTCCATCACCTGCTCTTGCGTCAGGTTCTGGTTGTTCAGGTTGGCTTTGAGTTTCCCTTCATGCATGACCAGCACGCGGTCGCTCAGCCCCAGCACTTCAGGCAATTCGGACGAGATAACAATGACGGCAATCCCTTGCTGCACAAGCTGGTTGATCAGCTTGTAGATTTCATACTTCGCGCCGATATCGATCCCGCGGGTGGGTTCGTCCAGAATTAAAATGCGCGGATTAAGCAGCAGGCAGCGCGCCAGAATCGCTTTCTGCTGGTTGCCGCCGCTCAGGCGTCCTATCGCCAGCTCCGGCGAGGAGGTTTTCACCTTAAGCCGGGCAAGCGACTGGAGAATACACTGCTGTTCTGCGGCATCATCCAGGCTGCTCAGCGCGCCGGAAAACTGGCTGAGCGCCGCCAGCGTGATATTTTTTCCCACCGCCATTACCGGCACGATGCCGTCTTTTTTGCGATCTTCTGGCACCATGGCAATGCCCTTAGCAATAGCCTGCTGGCAGTTGTCGATTTTTACCGGCTGACCGTCGATATAAATTTTGCCTTCCCAGCGCCCCGGCCAGACGCCAAAGAGACACTGCACGGCCTCGGTTCTTCCCGCACCCACTAAACCCGCAATGCCGAGAATTTCGCCGCGGTGCAGCGAGAAGGAGAGGTTATCCACGCGCTTGATATGGCGGTTAACGGGATGCCACGCCGTCAGGTTTTCCACGCGCAGGAGCTCTTCGCCGATGGTGTGCGGTTCGTTGGGATACAGCGCGGTGAGTTCGCGACCCACCATCATGGTGATGATGTCATCCTCGCTCATGCCTTCTGCTTCACGCGTGCCGATGTGCTGCCCGTCGCGGATGACGCAGATGGTGTCGGAAATGGCTTTCACCTCATTGAGCTTGTGCGAAATATAGATGCAGGCGATACCGTGGTTTTGCAGATCGCGGATGATATTGAGCAGTACGGCGGTTTCCTGTTCGGTGAGTGAGGCGGTTGGTTCGTCGAGGATCAGCAGGCGCACCTGTTTGTTCAGCGCCTTGGCGATCTCGACCAGCTGCTGCTGGCCTAAACCTAAGTCGCCCACGCGCGTATCCGGTGAGATAGCCAGGCTCACCTGAGCCAGCAGTTTTTCGCAGCGCAGCGTCATGGTGTCGTAATCCAGTACGCCGTGGCGTGAGAGTTCGGCACCGAGAAAGATATTTTCCAGCACGGTAAGGTGCTTCACCAGCGCCAGCTCCTGGTGAATGATAGCGATGCCTTTACGTTCGGTATCGCGAATGTGCGTGGCCTGGAGCACCTCACCGGCAAAAACAATTTCGCCCTCGTAGCTGCCGTGCGGGTAGATCCCGCACAACACTTTCATCAGCGTGGATTTTCCCGAGCCATTTTCGCCGCACAGCGACATCACTTCGCCGGGATTCAGCCGCAGGCTTACGTTATCGACTGCTTTCACCGCTCCGAAGGCTTTGGTGATGCTTTTCATTTCAAGTAAATAAGACATAACTGCTCCGCATAGCCCAACAGATGAACAGGGCAGGTCAATGCGCCCCTGCCGGGCAGGGGCTGCGCTGGATTACAGTTCACTCTTCTTATGGAAACCGTCTTTCACCACGGTGGCGTCAATATTCTCTTTGTTGACTTCGATAGGGGTAAGCAGGCGAGCAGGTACGTCTTTCAGGCCGTTATTTAACGTCGCGTCTGCTTTAGGTTGCTGGCCATTGCCCAGCTCAACGGCAATTTCGGCGGCCGTATTAGCAAGCTCGGTAATGGGCTTATACACCGTCATGGTCTGGGTACCCGCGATGATGCGTTTTACACCCGCAAGGTCGGCGTCCTGTCCGGAAATAGCGACTTTCCCGGCCAGTCCCTGCGCGCTCAGCGCCTGAATGGCGCCACCCGCAGTGGCATCGTTAGAGGCCACCACCGCATCGATTTTGTTGTTATTTGCGGTCAACGCGTTTTCCATAATTTTCAGCGCGTTTTCCGGTAACCAGCCGTCAGCCCACTGGTCGCCGACGACTTTAATTTTGCCCTCGTCGATATACGGCTTCAGCACTTTCATTTGTCCCTGGCGGAACAGTTTGGCGTTGTTATCCACAGGCGAGCCGCCCATCAGGAAATAATTACCCTGAGGCACTTTTGCGACCAGGCTTTTAGCCTGTAATTCGCCCACCTTTTCATTGTCGAACGAAATATAATAATCAATATCGGCATTATTAATCATGCGGTCATAAGCCAGGACTTTTATCCCTTCCTGTTTCGCTTCTTTCACCACGTTGCTTAATACCTGGCCGTTATACGGGATAATGACCAGCACATCGACGCCACGGTTGATCATATTCTCGATTTGCGACATTTGCGTCTCTTCGTTGCCGTTAGCGGACTGAACGAACACCTCCGCGCCGAGAGATTCCGCTTTTTTAACAAATATATCGCGATCTTTTTGCCAGCGCTCCAGTCGTAAGTCATCAATCGCCATGCCGATTTTGACCTCTTTGGCATGTCCGGCAAAGCTTGCAAGCAGGAGAGTAGTGCAGAGCGTTAGGGTCAGGTTCTTTATCTTCATAATTATTAGGCCTTTTTGTAGGGGTATGTGTAGCTGAGATAAAAGAAACGTTCACTGCTGAGACGCAGCAAATTTTTAACGTGGAAAGGCCTGCTGGCAATTACAGATTTTTATCTTCTCATTACGATATTTGGTTTATTTCTGAATTTATGACCGCGATCGGATTTTAAAAAGCGTAACCTATTAATTACATTTGATTCTGGAATGCGCGCCGAAAAATAGTTTGTCTGCGCATTATTTTGCGAGCCAGCGCACAATTGCGCATTATCTCAATAGCAGTGTGAAATAACGTAATTGAGCAACCTCCAATGTCTATTCACTATTACTCCAGAAGCAAGACCACGCCGCATACCCTGATTATGGAGCTCAATATGCAAGCTTATTTCGACCAACTCGATCGCGTTCGTTTCGAAGGCACGAAAACGACCAATCCTTTAGCATTTCGTCACTACAACCCGGATGAGCTGGTGCTGGGTAAGCGCATGGAAGATCACTTGCGCTTTGCCGCCTGCTACTGGCACACCTTCTGCTGGAACGGTGCCGATATGTTCGGCGTGGGCTCTTTTGACCGTCCATGGCAACAGCCGGGCGAGGCCATTGAGCTGGCGAAGCGTAAAGCCGACGTCGCGTTCGAGTTCTTCCATAAGCTGAACGTGCCGTACTACTGTTTCCACGATGTGGACGTGTCGCCGGAAGGGGCATCGCTGAAAGAGTATCTGAACAATTTCGCGCAGATGGTCGACGTACTGGCTGAAAAACAGCAGCAAAGCGGCGTGAAGCTGCTCTGGGGTACGGCTAACTGCTTTACCAATCCTCGCTATGGCGCGGGTGCGGCAACCAACCCGGACCCGGAAGTCTTCAGCTGGGCGGCAACCCAGGTCGTGACCGCGATGAACGCCACGCATCAGCTGGGCGGTGAGAACTATGTACTCTGGGGCGGTCGTGAAGGCTATGAAACGCTGCTGAATACCGACCTGCGTCAGGAGCGTGAGCAGATTGGTCGCTTTATGCAGATGGTTGTGGACCACAAACACAAAATCGGTTTCCGCGGCACGCTGCTGATTGAGCCAAAACCACAGGAGCCAACCAAGCATCAGTATGATTATGATGTCGCCACCGTGTATGGCTTCCTGAAGCAGTTTGGTCTGGAAAAAGAGATCAAAGTGAATATTGAGGCTAACCACGCTACCCTGGCGGGCCACTCGTTCCATCACGAAATTGCCTCTGCGATTGCGCTGGGCATCTTCGGCTCTGTCGATGCTAACCGTGGTGATCCACAGCTGGGCTGGGATACCGACCAGTTCCCGAACAGCGTGGAAGAGAATGCGCTGGTGATGTACGAGATCATCAAAGCGGGCGGTTTCACCACCGGCGGCCTGAACTTCGACGCCAAAGTGCGTCGCCAGAGCACCGACAAATACGATCTGTTCTACGGGCATATTGGCGCGATGGACACCATGGCGCTGGCGCTGAAAGTAGCGGCCCGTATGATTGAAGACGGTGAGCTGGATAAGCGCGTGGCGAAGCGCTACAGCGGCTGGAACAGTGAGCTGGGCCAGCAAATTTTGAAAGGTCAGTTATCGCTTGCGGAGATCGCGAAGTACGCTGAACAGCATCAGCTTGCGCCGCAGCATCAGAGCGGCCATCAGGAGCTGCTGGAAAACCTGGTCAATCACTACCTGTTCGATAAATAACAGCATCCAGGCCCGGTAAGCGCAGCGCCACCGGGCATTTTCGTCAAAGGAGCCACCACATGTATATCGGGATCGATCTTGGCACGTCGGGGGTGAAAGCCATCCTGTTAAGCGAGCAGGGCGATGTATTAGCCACGCAGACTGAAAAGTTGCAGGTTTCACGTCCGTATCCGCTTTGGTCGGAACAAGATCCGGAGCAGTGGTGGCAGGCGACAGAGCGTGCGATGAAAGCCTTAGGCGAGCAGCATAGCCTGCGCGACGTGAAAGCGCTGGGCATTGCCGGGCAAATGCATGGCGCAACGTTGCTGGATAGTCAGCATCGCGTTCTGCGCCCGGCTATTCTCTGGAACGATGGCCGCTGTGCGGAAGAGTGCGCGATCCTTGAGGAGCGTGTGCCTGCATCCCGTGAAATTACGGGCAACCTGATGATGCCCGGTTTTACCGCGCCAAAACTCCTGTGGGTGCAGCGCCATGAGCCTGAGATTTTTCGTCAGGTGGCGAAGGTTCTGTTGCCGAAAGACTACCTGCGTTTTCGCATGACGGGGGATTTTGCCAGCGACATGTCTGACGCCGCGGGCACGATGTGGCTCGACGTGGCGAAACGGGACTGGAGCGAGGCGATGCTGGATGCCTGCCAGCTGACGCGCGACCATATGCCTGCGCTGTTTGAAGGCAGTGAAATCACGGGGGCTTTACAGCCTTCTGTTGCTGAACGCTGGAACATGCCAGCCGTACCTGTCGTTGCCGGCGGCGGCGATAATGCGGCGGGTGCGGTCGGCGTGGGGATGGTCGAGGCAGGGCAGGCCATGCTCTCACTCGGTACCTCCGGCGTCTATTTTGCCGTCAGTGACGGGTATCGTAGCAACCCTGGAAGCGCCGTACACAGCTTCTGCCACGCGTTGCCGGGTAAATGGCATTTGATGTCGGTGATGCTGAGCGCGGCTTCCTGCCTCGACTGGGCGGCAAAGCTAACCGGAATGGCGGACGTCCCGGCGCTTATCACAGCGGCACAGCAGGCAGATGATAATGCCGGTGCGGTTTGGTTTTTACCGTACCTTTCCGGCGAGCGGACGCCGCATAACAACCCGGAAGCGAAAGGGGTGTTCTTCGGTCTTACCCATCAGCACGGCCCGGCAGAGCTTGCGCGCGCGGTGCTTGAAGGCGTTGGCTATGCTCTGGCGGACGGAATGGATGTCGTGCATGACTGTGGACTGACGCCATCCAGCATTACGTTAATTGGCGGCGGTGCACGAAGCAGCTACTGGCGGCAAATGCTTTCCGATATCAGCGGGTTGCAGCTGGACTATCGTACGGGAGGCGATGTCGGCCCGGCGCTCGGTGCGGCACGGCTGGCGCAAATTGCGCTGAACCCGGATAAACCACTGCACCAGCTTTTGCCGCAGCTGCCGCTTGAACGGCAGCATCGTCCTGATGCGAAAAATCATGCTCGCTATGCTGAAAGACGAGACGTGTTCCGCAAAATCTATCAGCAGCTTTTGCCGCTAATGTCATAAACAGGAGCCGGGTGGCGCTAACGCTTACCCGGCCTACCAGCCTTCAACCGGGTTAGCTTACAAACCTGCGCGTATCGATTCTTTGCAGCAACATTGACAGCAGCAGGCTGACAACCAGCGTAACGGTAAATATCCAGACAATATCCAGCACCGGCCAGCTTTTAAGCTCAACGCCGCGGGTGCGCAGGGCGTGGATCACCAGCGCGTGAAAACCGTAAATGCCCAGCGAGTGGCGAGAGATAAACCCCAGCACCGGAAGCGGGCGGGCATTCAGGGTGTTTTTAACCAGCGTCAGCAGAGAGATCGCGCAGATAAAGACCATCGGCCCGCAGTAGAGATACCAGGTATCGGCAAAGTTGCCGCGCCATTGCAGCTCATGCAGCGTCCCGCGAGAGATAATAAACACACCGACGAGAAACGCGGCCGCGCATAGCCAGTTTATTCCTCGCTTTTGCGTCTCCATCATGCCAATGGCGCGCCCCAGCATGCCGTACAGCACGTAATAAAACGTATCCCCGGTGATATAAAGGTTAACGGGCAGCCATTCAAAGCCATCAATTTTCTGTGAAACGGTATTCGGGTTGGCCACGATCCCGATTATTACCATCAGGGCCAGCAGCATTTTACCGCTGACGTTTTTTACCTGAATTAACGGCGAAACCAGATAGATAACCATTATCGCGAAGAAAAACCACAGATGATAGAACACTGGTTTTTGCAACAAGTTGAGCAGGGAACGTTCAGCGTTAATTGAAGTGAACAGGACGATATAGAGCAGCGAAATGGCGCTGTAAAACAGCAGACAGGAGACAATACGGATGAAATGTCTCGGCTGCGCGCTACGCTCGCCAAAAAAGAGAAAACCGGAAATCATAAAGAACAGCGGGACGCTCACGCGGGAGGCCGAGTTCAGAATATTGGCGACATCCCAGTTAACAGGGCTGATACTGTGCGCGTTCGTGACATACCAGGTCGTTGTGTGGATCATCACCACCATCAGACAGGCTATTCCCCGCAGGTTATCAATCCAGTTAATTTTTGACTGCATCAGTTCCTCTGTATTCCTGATAAAAAAAGTGTGACTGCGATTGTGTAAAACTTTTCCCTTGGAAAATTCTGAGTTTAGCCAGGCTAACTTGTAGGGAGCTGGCGAGATTCGCAGAATGACGGACTTTAATCTATAAACGTGTTGCTACTAAAAATAACAGCCACTGACCAGGGCGGTAATAAAAATGATGATGAAGCGTGGGGTGTCACTCTTTCTGCTGCTCTTATTAACAGGATGCAGTGCTTCTGAGGAGATACCTGTCCAAAAAGCGCAGCAGGGGAAAATGAGCCCGGAGCGTTCCCTGAATATGGAACAGCTGTGCAGGGATCAGGCGGCTCACCGCTATAATTCCGAAGCACAGAAAATTCATATAAACGGCTTCGAGCGCTTTCAGGGCAGCTATGAACTGAAAGGCTATACGGCGCGTAAAGAGGGCTTTGTCTGCTCTTTTGATGCAGACGGCCAGTTTTTACATCTCTCAATGCGTTAAATTGCTCGTATAAGCAGCAACCAGAGCCTTCGCAGGTTCTGGCTGTAGGGCTTATTCCCCAATTTTCCCTAAACAACCCCGTTTCGTACTGTATATCTTGCAGCCAGCGGGTATACTGATCCCTTCCATTTAAAACCACACGTATCCAGCACGAAATACTATGCAAAAGTTTGATACCAAGACCTTCCAGGGCCTGATCCTGACCTTACAGGATTACTGGGCTCGTCAGGGCTGCACCATTGTTCAACCTTTGGACATGGAAGTTGGCGCAGGCACCTCACACCCGATGACCAGCCTGCGTGCGTTAGGGCCAGAGCCAATGGCGACCGCCTATGTGCAGCCATCCCGTCGTCCGACCGATGGCCGTTATGGTGAAAACCCGAACCGTTTGCAGCATTACTATCAGTTCCAGGTGGTGATTAAGCCATCACCCGACAACATTCAGGAACTGTACCTCGGGTCACTGAAAGAGCTGGGTATGGATCCAACCATTCACGACATTCGTTTCGTGGAAGATAACTGGGAAAACCCAACGCTGGGTGCCTGGGGTCTGGGTTGGGAAGTGTGGCTGAACGGGATGGAAGTGACCCAGTTCACCTACTTCCAGCAGGTTGGCGGTCTGGAATGTAAACCGATTACCGGCGAAATCACCTATGGTCTGGAACGTCTGGCCATGTACATTCAGGGCGTAGACAGCGTTTACGACCTGGTATGGAGCGACGGCCCGCTGGGTAAAACCACCTACGGCGACGTGTTCCATCAGAACGAAGTGGAGCAATCCACCTATAACTTCGAATACGCGGACGTGGACTTCCTGTTCACCTGCTTCGAGCAGTACGAGAAAGAAGCCCAGCAGCTGCTGGCGCTGGAGACTCCGCTGCCGCTGCCTGCCTACGAGCGTATTCTGAAGGCTGCCCACAGCTTCAACCTGCTGGATGCCCGCAAAGCGATCTCCGTGACTGAACGTCAGCGCTACATTCTGCGTATTCGTACCCTGACCAAAGCCGTTGCAGAAGCTTACTACGCGTCCCGTGAAGCCCTTGGCTTCCCGATGTGCAACCGAAACAAATAAGAGGCGGCCATGTCTGAGAAAACTTTCCTGGTGGAAATCGGCACTGAAGAGCTGCCACCAAAAGCCCTGCGCAGCCTGGCTGAATCTTTCGCTGCGAACGTCACTGCTGAGCTGGATAACGCTGGCCTGGCGCACGGTAAAATTGAGTGGTTTGCTGCGCCGCGTCGTCTGGCGCTGAAAGTGGCAAACCTGGCGGCGTCCCAGCCGGATCGTGAAGTTGAAAAACGTGGCCCGGCCATTGCTCAGGCGTTCGACGCGGAAGGCAAGCCGAGCAAAGCGGCAGAAGGCTGGGCGCGCGGCTGCGGCATCACCGTTGATCAGGCTGAGCGTCTGACCACCGACAAAGGTGAATGGCTGCTGTACCGTGCCCATGTGAAAGGCGAAAGCGCCGAAGCGCTGCTGCCTGACATGATCGCGACCTCGCTGGCAAAATTGCCGATTCCTAAGCTGATGCGCTGGGGCGCGTCCGACGTACACTTTGTGCGTCCGGTTCACACCGTGACCCTGCTGCTGGGCGATACCGTTATCCCGGCGACCATTCTGGGCGTGGCGTCCGATCGCGTGATCCGCGGCCATCGCTTTATGGGCGAGTCGGAGTTCACTATCGACAATGCTGACCAGTACCCGCAGATCCTGCTGGAGCGCGGCAAGGTCATTGCTGACTACGAACAGCGTAAAGCCAAAATCAAAGCGGACGCAGAAGACGCGGCGCGCAAAATTGGCGGTAATGCCGATCTGAGCGACAGCCTGCTGGAAGAGGTGACTTCGCTGGTCGAATGGCCGGTTGTACTGACCGCGAAATTCGAAGAGAAATTCCTGGCCGTTCCGGCAGAAGCGCTGGTTTACACCATGAAGGGTGACCAGAAGTACTTCCCGGTTTACGCCAACGACGGCAAGCTGCTGCCAAACTTCATCTTCGTGGCGAACATCGAATCGAAAGATCCGAGCCAGATTATCTCCGGTAACGAGAAAGTGGTGCGTCCGCGTCTGGCGGATGCCGAGTTCTTCTTCAACACCGACCGTAAAAAACGTCTGGAAGACAACCTGCCGCGTCTGCAAACCGTACTGTTCCAGCAGCAGCTGGGTACGCTACGCGACAAGACCGACCGTATCGCGGAGCTGTCCGGCTGGATTGCCCGTGAAATTGGCGCCGACGTTAACCACGCTACCCGTGCGGGCCTGCTCTCCAAGTGCGACCTGATGACCAACATGGTGTTCGAATTTACCGACACTCAGGGCGTGATGGGTATGCACTACGCGCGTCACGATGGCGAAGCGGAAGACGTGGCGGTAGCCCTGAACGAGCAGTATCAGCCGCG
This sequence comes from Enterobacter sp. DTU_2021_1002640_1_SI_PRY_ASU_LCPMC_013, assembly GCF_032389435.1. Classification (NCBI taxonomy): domain Bacteria; kingdom Pseudomonadati; phylum Pseudomonadota; class Gammaproteobacteria; order Enterobacterales; family Enterobacteriaceae; genus Enterobacter; species Enterobacter sp. DTU_2021_1002640_1_SI_PRY_ASU_LCPMC_013. The sequence goes on along the minus strand of NZ_CP135594.1, from coordinate 4,636,466 downwards.
CTTTGCCGGTGACGATCTGCCGTCTAACCCGGTTGCCTGCGCCGTGGCGATTGCCGATAAGATGGACACCCTGGCGGGTATCTTCGGTATCGGTCAGCATCCGAAAGGCGATAAAGACCCGTTCGCGCTGCGTCGTGCTGCGCTGGGCGTGCTGCGAATCATCGTAGAGAAGAACCTTAACCTCGATCTGCAAACGCTGACCGAAGAAGCGGTACGTCTGTACGGCGATAAGCTGACCAACGCGAAGGTTGTGGATGATGTTATCGACTTTATGCTCGGTCGTTTCCGCGCGTGGTATCAGGACGAAGGTTACTCCGTTGATACCATTCAGGCGGTGCTGGCGCGTCGTCCGACCCGTCCGGCAGATTTCGATGCGCGTATGAAAGCGGTATCCCACTTCCGTACGCTGGAAGCGGCGTCTGCGCTGGCCGCGGCCAACAAGCGTGTATCCAACATCCTCGCGAAATCCGACGAAACGCTGAACGAGCGCGTCAACGCTGCAACCCTGAAAGAGCCGGAAGAGATTTCTCTGGCGATGCAGGTTGTGGTGCTGCGCGACAAGCTGGAGCCGTATTTTGCGGAAGGTCGCTACCAGGAAGCGCTGGTGGAGCTGGCGGAGCTGCGTGACGTCATCGACGCCTTCTTCGAGAAGGTGATGGTGAACGTGGAAGATAAAGAGCTGCGGATTAACCGTCTCTCGATGCTTGAGAAACTGCGTGAGCTGTTCCTGCGCGTGGCGGATATTTCGCTGCTGCAATAACGTAAAAAACCCGCCCCTGACAGGCGGGAAGAACGGCAACTAAACTGTCTCTCTTCGCCAATGGCGCCATAACTGCGTTGGCTGCGCTCGTTCACCCGAATCACTTACTAATGTAAGCTCATCGGGATTCGCTCGCTTGCCGCCTTGTTCTGACGTCATTGGCTTTGAGATACTTTTCCTTATTTACACCCTCTCAAACACCGTCGCGATCCCCTGACCCAACCCGATACACATCGTTGCCAGTCCGAACTGGGCATCTTTGCGTTCCATCAGGTTAATCAGCGTGGTACTGATACGCGCCCCGGAGCAGCCCAGCGGGTGACCGAGGGCGATCGCGCCGCCATTGAGGTTAATCTTCTCGTCGATCTGATCCATCAGCCCCAGATCTTTAATGCACGGCAGGATCTGCGCGGCGAACGCTTCGTTCATCTCAAAGAGATCGATATCACTTGCGCTCAGCCCCGCTTTTTTCAGCGCCAGTTTTGATGCCGGAACCGGGCCGTAGCCCATGATGGAAGGATCGCAGCCCACGACCGCCATCGAACGCACGCGGGCGCGTGGCGTCAGGCCTAATTCGCGGGCGCGGCTTTCGCTCATCACCAGCATCGCGGCGGCACCGTCGGACAGGGCAGACGAGGTGCCCGCCGTTACCGTGCCGGTGACCGGATCAAATGCCGGACGCAGGGTAGAAAGCGCTTCGACCGTGGTTTCCGGGCGGATAACTTCGTCGTAGCTGAACTGCTTCAGTACGCCGTCTGCGTCGTGACCGCCGGTTGGGATGATCTCATTCTTAAAGGCACCAGACTGCGTGGCGGCCCAGGCGCGGGCATGCGAGCGTGCGGCAAACGCATCCTGCATCTCACGGCTGATGCCGTGCAGACGGGAGAGCATCTCGGCGGTCAGGCCCATCATACCGGCGGCTTTCGCCACGTTGCGGCTCATGCCAGGATGGAAATCGACCCCGTGGCTCATCGGCACGTGGCCCATGTGCTCCACGCCGCCCACCAGACAGGCCTGCGCATCGCCGGTCATGATCATCCGCGCCGCGTCGTGCAGCGCCTGCATCGACGAACCGCAAAGACGGTTGACGGTGACGGCCGGAACCGAATGCGGGATCTCCGCCAGCAGGGACGCGTTACGGGCAATGTTGAAGCCCTGCTCCAGCGTCTGCTGCACGCAGCCCCAGTAGATATCGTCCAGCGCTGCTGGGTCCAGCGCCGGGTTACGCGCCAGCAGGCTACGCATCAGATGCGCGGAGAGGTCTTCCGCGCGCACGTTACGGAACGCACCGCCTTTTGAACGGCCCATCGGGGTACGAATCGCATCAACAATGACAACCTTTTCCATTGTGACTCCTTAAGCCGTTTTCAGTTCGCCAACCGGACGGGCTGGCTCAACTGCTGGGTAGTAGGGTTCGTTATGGCGCGCTTTGTTACGCAGCCCTTCCGGCACCTCATAAAGCGGGCCGAGGTGCTGGTACTGCTGAGCCATATCGAGATAGCGGGCGCTGCCGAGCGTATCCAGCCAGCGGAACGCGCCGCCGTGGAACGGAGGGAAGCCGAGGCCGTACACCAGCGCCATATCCGCTTCTGCCGGGCTGGCGATAATGCCTTCTTCGAGGCAGCGCACCACTTCGTTGACCATTGGGATCATCATCCGGGCGATGATCTCATCGTCGGTGAAGTCGCGTTTTGGCTGACTGACGTCGGCCAGCAGGCCATCCACCGCCGGATCTTCTTCTTTTTTCGGTTTGCCTTTGCTGTCTTCTTTATAGCGCCAGAAGCCCAGACCGTTTTTCTGACCAAAGCGGTTGGCGTCGAACAGGGCGTCAATGGCGTCGCGATAATCTTTCTGCATGCGCTGCGGGAAGCCCGTCGCCATCACCGCCTGCGCGTGATGGGCAGTGTCGATGCCGACAACGTCCAGCAGATACGCCGGGCCCATCGGCCAGCCGAACTGTTTTTCCATCACCTTGTCGATTTTGCGGAAGTCTGCGCCGTCGCGCAGCAGCTGGCTGAAGCCGGCGAAGTAAGGGAACAGCACGCGGTTAACGAAGAAGCCCGGGCAGTCGTTAACCACGATCGGCGTTTTGCCCATCTTGCTCGCCCACGCCACCACTTTGGCGATGGTTTCGTCGGAGGTTTTTTCCCCTCGGATTACTTCAACCAGCGGCATGCGATGCACCGGGTTAAAGAAGTGCATCCCGCAGAAGTTTTCCGGACGCTTCAGCACGCTCGCCAGTTCGCTGATAGGAATGGTGGAGGTATTAGAGGCCAGCACGGTTTTCGGACGCACCTTGTCTTCGGTTTCGGCCAGCACCGCTTTTTTCACTTTCGGGTTCTCGACGACCGCTTCAACCACCACGTCCACACGGTCGAAACCGCTGTATTCCAGCACTGGCTGGATGGTGGAGATCACGCCTGCAAGCTTCAGACCATCAATTTTGCCGCGCTCAAGCTGTTTATTCAGCAGCTTGGCCGCTTCGGTCATGCCCAACGTCAGGGATTTCTCGTTGATGTCCTTCATCACCACCGGCACGCCTTTCCAGGCAGACTGATAGGCGATGCCGCCCCCCATAATGCCCGCGCCGAGTACCGCCGCGTGTTTTGGCGTTTCAACGTTTTTGGTGAGTTGTTTGGCTTTGCCTTTCACGAACTGATCGTTAAGGAAGATACCAACCAGCGCGCGGGCTTCGTTGGTGTGCGCCAGCGGGACAAAGCTCTGGTTTTCAAGCTTCAGAGCGTCATCACGGCCCAGACGGGCTGCCGCTTCAATGGTTTTCACCGCCGTGATCGGCGCCGGGTAGTGTTTACCCGCCGTCTGCATCACCATGCCTTTGGCGATGGTGAAGCTCATGGTGGCTTCAATTTTGCTGAGCTTTAATGGCTCCAGCTTTGGCTGACGTTTGGCTTTCCAGTCGAGATCGCCGTTAATCGCCTGACGCAGAATGGCGACAGCGCCTTCAACCAGTTTTTCAGGCTTAACCACGCCGTCCACCAGGCCGATTTTCTGTGCCTGTTCCGCGCCCACATCTTTACCTGCGGCAATGATTTCCAGCGCGCTGTCGGCACCCAGCATGCGCGGCATACGCACGGAACCGCCAAAGCCCGGCATGATGCCCAGCTTGGTTTCCGGCAGGCCGATACGCAGGTCCGGCGTGGCGAGACGGTAATCGGTGGCTAATACACATTCACAGCCGCCGCCCAGCGCGTAACCGTTAACGGCGGAAAGGGTCGGGACAGGCAGATCTTCCAGACGATTAAAGACGCTGTTCGCGAAGTGCAGCCACTGGCTCAGCTGTTCTTCGGGCACCAGGAACAGCGACAGGAATTCGGTGATATCCGCGCCAACGATAAAGGCCGCTTTGTTGGAGCGCAGCAGCAGCCCTTTTAAATCTGATTGCTTTTCAAGTACATCCAGCGCCTGGCCAAGACTGGCCACCGTCGCGGTATCAAGCTTGTTCACTGAGCCGGGGGCATCGAACACCAGTTCGGCAATGCCATCTTCCAGCCAGTCTACGTACAGGGTGTCGCCTTTGTAGAGCATGTCGGTCTCCTGAATCCAGCAATTGGATCTGGTCATACCAGATGAAACGGAGTGTGGAATTTATGTTAATAAAATGCAAATTAGTCATTAAGAAATTGCTGCGCTGATCACGGTCGGTGGAAATCACGCAGCCGCAGTGAGGTGTGCTAAGATGCGATGACTTGAGGTCAAAAAAACGAAAGGAAGAATGATGGACTCACTGGCTTCGCTTTATAAAAATCATATCGTTACCCTACAGGAACGTACCCGCGATGTACTGGCCCGCTTCAAGCTGGATGCCCTGCTGATCCACTCCGGCGAGCTGATGAATACTTTTCTTGATGACCATGCTTATCCCTTCAAGGTTAACCCGCAGTTTAAAGCCTGGGTGCCTGTCACGCAGGTTCCAAATTGCTGGCTGCTGGTGGATGGCGTGAACAAGCCGAAACTGTGGTTCTACCTGCCGGTCGATTACTGGCACAACGTTGAGCCGCTGCCGACCTCATTCTGGACCGAAGAAATTGACGTGATTGCGCTGCCAAAAGCAGACGGCATTGGCAGCCAGCTGCCAGCGGCGCGCGGCAACATCGGCTACATTGGTCCGGTTCCTGAGCGTGCGCTGGGTCTGGATATTCCGGCAGATAAACTCAACCCGAAAGGCGTGCTGGATTATCTGCACTACTATCGCGCCTACAAGACCGACTACGAACTTTACTGCATGCGTGAAGCGCAAAAAACGGCGGTGAATGGCCACCGTGCGGCGCACGAAGCGTTCCAGTCCGGTATGAGCGAGTTCGATATTAATCAGGCCTACCTGACGGCGACCGGCCACCGCGATACCGACGTGCCGTACAGCAACATCGTGGCGCTGAATGAACATGCCTCGGTTCTGCACTACACCAAACTGGATCATCAGGTTCCGGCTGAGATGCGCAGCTTCCTGCTGGACGCGGGGGCTGAGTACAATGGTTATGCGGCAGACCTGACCCGTACCTGGGCGGCGAATGCGGACACCGATTTTGCGCAATTGATCAAAGACGTGAACGACGAACAGCTGGCGCTGATTGGCACCATGAAGGCCGGAACCAGCTACGTGGATTATCACATCCAGTTCCATCAGCGCATCGCTAAACTGCTGCGTAATCATCAGATTGTCAAAGACATGAGCGAAGAGGCGATGGTTGAGAACGATCTGACCGGGCCATTTATGCCGCATGGTATCGGTCACCCGCTGGGTTTGCAGGTTCATGACGTCGCGGGCTTTATGCAGGATGATACCGGTACGCACCTGGCGGCACCGTCTAAATATCCTTATCTGCGCTGCACCCGCGTTCTGGCGCCGCGTATGGTATTGACCATCGAGCCGGGCATCTACTTTATTGAATCCCTGCTGGCGCCGTGGCGCGAAGGGCAATTCAGCAAGCACTTCAACTGGGAGAAAATTGAAGCGCTGAAGCCGTATGGCGGCATTCGTATCGAGGATAACGTGGTTATTCACGAGAACAGCATTGAGAACATGACGCGAGATCTGAAGCTGGCCTGATGGAAAGCTGGCTGATACCGGCCGAGCCGGTCACCTTTGTTGAGGAAATCAAGAAAAGCCGCTTTATCACGCTGCTGGCGCATACCGACGGCGTGGAGGCGGCGAAGGCGTTCGTCGAGTCCGTCCGCGCGCAGCACCCCGATGCCCGCCATCACTGTGTGGCGTGGGTCGCAGGGCCGCCAGACGACTCACAGCAGCTCGGGTTTTCTGACGACGGTGAACCGGCGGGTACGGCCGGAAAACCGATGCTATCCCAGTTGATGGGCAGCGGCGTGGGTGAAATCACCGCCGTTGTTGTCCGCTACTACGGGGGCATTTTGTTAGGCACCGGAGGGCTGGTTAAAGCCTACGGAGGTGGTGTCCAGCAGGCGCTTAATCTGCTGATAACAACCCGCAAAACGCCACTTACGGAATATACTTTGTTATGCGATTACGCCCAGCTATCGGGTATCGAAGCACTGCTTAAACAGTTTAACGGTGTCATCGCACACAGTGATTATCAGGCAATGGTGCAATTACGCGTGGCGCTTCCTCAGGCGGAACTGGCTGCTTTTTCAGCAAAACTCGCTGATTTTAGTCGCGGTTCATTGCAATTACTGCCGATTGAAGAATAATCCCCACCTCACAATTTTGAATACCTAAGGAAGCGGCAGAGATGCATTTTCGTGCCATTACCCGAATCGTTGGATTGCTGGTCATACTTTTCTCCGGGACAATGATCATTCCCGGACTGGTGGCGCTCATCTACCGGGACGGCGCGGGGCGTGCATTTACGCAAACCTTTTTTGTCGCGCTGACGATTGGCTCCCTGCTGTGGTGGCCAAACCGCCGTGAGAAAGGTGAACTGAAATCACGGGAGGGGTTTCTGATTGTGGTCCTGTTCTGGACGGTACTGGGAAGCGTGGGTGCGCTGCCGTTTATCTTCTCCGAACAACCGAATCTCACCGTCACGGATGCGTTTTTTGAATCGTTCTCCGGATTAACGACCACCGGCGCCACCACGCTTGTGGGGCTGGATTCGCTCCCGCATGCGATTCTCTTTTACCGGCAGATGCTCCAGTGGTTCGGCGGTATGGGGATCATCGTCCTGGCGGTGGCTATCCTGCCGATTCTGGGCGTCGGGGGGATGCAGCTTTACCGGGCGGAGATGCCCGGCCCGCTGAAAGATAACAAGATGCGCCCGCGTATTGCGGAGACGGCGAAAACCCTGTGGCTTATCTATGTCCTGCTGACGGTGGCCTGCGCGCTGGCGCTGTGGTTTGCCGGGATGCCTGCGTTTGATGCCATCGGGCACAGCTTTGCGACTATTGCTATCGGCGGGTTCTCCACCCACGATGCCAGCGTCGGCTACTTCGACAGCCCGACAATCAATACCATCATTGCCATCTTTTTGCTGATCTCAGGCTGTAACTACGGTCTACACTTCTCGTTGCTTAGCGGACGGAGCCTGAAGGTGTACTGGCGCGACCCGGAATTCCGGATGTTTATTGGCGTCCAGCTGACCCTGGTGGTTATCTGTACCCTGGTACTGTGGTTCCACGATGTTTATAACTCGGCGGTCACGACCCTGAACCAGGCCTTCTTCCAGGTGGTATCGATGGCGACAACCGCCGGTTTCACCACGGACAGTATTGCGCGTTGGCCACTGTTCCTGCCGGTGCTGCTGTTGTGCTCTGCGTTTATCGGCGGTTGCGCCGGGTCAACGGGCGGCGGTCTGAAGGTGATCCGCATCCTGCTGCTGTTCAAGCAGGGGAACCGTGAGCTTAAACGTCTGGTCCACCCGAATGCGGTTTACAGTATTAAGCTGGGGAACCGCGCGCTGCCGGAGCGCATCCTCGAAGCGGTGTGGGGATTCTTCTCCGCTTATGCGCTGGTCTTTATTGTTAGTATGCTGGCGATTATCGCCACGGGCGTGGATGATTTCTCTGCCTTCGCCTCTGTGGTGGCAACGTTAAACAACCTGGGGCCGGGGCTGGGCGTCGTGGCGGATAACTTCGCCAGTATGAACCCGGTGGCGAAGTGGATCTTAATCGCCAATATGCTGTTTGGGCGTCTTGAGGTCTTTACGCTGCTGGTGCTGTTTACCCCAACATTCTGGCGTGAGTAAGGAGACATTGGTGAAAACGTTAATTCTTTTCTCAACGCGTGACGGACAAACGCGTGAGATTGCTTCATATCTGGCTTCTGAACTCAAAGAGCTGGGCATTTATTCTGATGTGGTGAACCTGAATCGCACAGAGCAGATTGCCTGGCAGGATTACGACCGCGTGGTCATTGGCGCTTCAATTCGTTACGGCCATTTCCATCCGGCGCTGGATCGCTTTGTGAAAAAGCATACGGCGGAGCTCGCTCAACTGCCTGGCGCGTTTTACTCGGTCAACCTGGTTGCCCGTAAAGCGGAGAAGCGTACGCCGCAGACCAACAGCTATACGCGCAAGTTTTTGCTGAGTTCGCCATGGCAGCCCAATATCTGTTCTGTCTTTGCTGGCGCGCTGCGTTACCCGCGTTACCGCTGGTATGACCGCTTTATGATCCGCCTGATCATGAAAATGACGGGCGGGGAAACGGATACGCGTAAAGAAGTGGTTTATACCGACTGGGCCCAGGTCGCCAGTTTTGCCCGTGAAATTGCGCGTTTAACGGACGATGCGCGGGATAAATAAGCGTTGAGTTTGAAAAGTGAGCGAACGAAAAGTTTTTTGTATTTAGTGCTTGTCACTTCAGAAGAACTCCCTATAATGCGCCTCCACTGACACGGAACAACGGCACGCAAGCCGCCGGGTCAGCAGAGAAAAGCAAAACAAACGCTTGACTCTGAAGCGGGAAAGCGTAATATGCACACCCCGCGCCGCAGCGAAAACGAAGCGGCACTGCTCTTTAACAATTTATCAGACAATCTGTGTGGGCACTCAAAGTGACATGGATTCTTAATGTCTTCGGACACTAAATGAATACCAAGTCTCTGAGTGAACATACGTAATTCATTACGAAGTTTAATTCACGAGCATCAAACTTAAATTGAAGAGTTTGATCATGGCTCAGATTGAACGCTGGCGGCAGGCCTAACACATGCAAGTCGAACGGTAACAGGAAGCAGCTTGCTGCTTTGCTGACGAGTGGCGGACGGGTGAGTAATGTCTGGGAAACTGCCTGATGGAGGGGGATAACTACTGGAAACGGTAGCTAATACCGCATAACGTCGCAAGACCAAAGAGGGGGACCTTCGGGCCTCTTGCCATCGGATGTGCCCAGATGGGATTAGCTAGTAGGTGGGGTAACGGCTCACCTAGGCGACGATCCCTAGCTGGTCTGAGAGGATGACCAGCCACACTGGAACTGAGACACGGTCCAGACTCCTACGGGAGGCAGCAGTGGGGAATATTGCACAATGGGCGCAAGCCTGATGCAGCCATGCCGCGTGTATGAAGAAGGCCTTCGGGTTGTAAAGTACTTTCAGCGGGGAGGAAGGCGATAAGGTTAATAACCTTGTCGATTGACGTTACCCGCAGAAGAAGCACCGGCTAACTCCGTGCCAGCAGCCGCGGTAATACGGAGGGTGCAAGCGTTAATCGGAATTACTGGGCGTAAAGCGCACGCAGGCGGTCTGTCAAGTCGGATGTGAAATCCCCGGGCTCAACCTGGGAACTGCATTCGAAACTGGCAGGCTAGAGTCTTGTAGAGGGGGGTAGAATTCCAGGTGTAGCGGTGAAATGCGTAGAGATCTGGAGGAATACCGGTGGCGAAGGCGGCCCCCTGGACAAAGACTGACGCTCAGGTGCGAAAGCGTGGGGAGCAAACAGGATTAGATACCCTGGTAGTCCACGCCGTAAACGATGTCGACTTGGAGGTTGTGCCCTTGAGGCGTGGCTTCCGGAGCTAACGCGTTAAGTCGACCGCCTGGGGAGTACGGCCGCAAGGTTAAAACTCAAATGAATTGACGGGGGCCCGCACAAGCGGTGGAGCATGTGGTTTAATTCGATGCAACGCGAAGAACCTTACCTACTCTTGACATCCAGAGAACTTAGCAGAGATGCTTTGGTGCCTTCGGGAACTCTGAGACAGGTGCTGCATGGCTGTCGTCAGCTCGTGTTGTGAAATGTTGGGTTAAGTCCCGCAACGAGCGCAACCCTTATCCTTTGTTGCCAGCGGTCCGGCCGGGAACTCAAAGGAGACTGCCAGTGATAAACTGGAGGAAGGTGGGGATGACGTCAAGTCATCATGGCCCTTACGAGTAGGGCTACACACGTGCTACAATGGCGCATACAAAGAGAAGCGACCTCGCGAGAGCAAGCGGACCTCATAAAGTGCGTCGTAGTCCGGATTGGAGTCTGCAACTCGACTCCATGAAGTCGGAATCGCTAGTAATCGTGGATCAGAATGCCACGGTGAATACGTTCCCGGGCCTTGTACACACCGCCCGTCACACCATGGGAGTGGGTTGCAAAAGAAGTAGGTAGCTTAACCTTCGGGAGGGCGCTTACCACTTTGTGATTCATGACTGGGGTGAAGTCGTAACAAGGTAACCGTAGGGGAACCTGCGGTTGGATCACCTCCTTACCTTAAAGAACCTGCCTTTGTAGTGCTCACACAGATTGTCTGATGAAAAACAGCAGTAAAAAACCTCTACAGGCTTGTAGCTCAGGTGGTTAGAGCGCACCCCTGATAAGGGTGAGGTCGGTGGTTCAAGTCCACTCAGGCCTACCAAATTTGCTTCGCAAATTTGAAGAGGTTGTAAACGATGGGGCTATAGCTCAGCTGGGAGAGCGCCTGCCTTGCACGCAGGAGGTCTGCGGTTCGATCCCGCATAGCTCCACCATCTTTTACTGCGAACACAAGAAAACTTCAGAGTGAACCTGAAAAGGTGCACTGCGAAGTTTTGCTCTTTAAAAATCTGGATCAAGCTGAAAATTGAAACGACACACAGCTCATGTGTGTTCGAGTCTCTCAAATTTTCGCAATCAGAAGTGAAACATCTTCGGGTTGTGAGGTTAAGCGACTAAGCGTACACGGTGGATGCCCTGGCAGTCAGAGGCGATGAAGGACGTGCTAATCTGCGAAAAGCGCCGGCGAGGTGATATGAACCCTTGACCCGGCGATGTCCGAATGGGGAAACCCAGTGCAATCCGTTGCACTATCGTTAACTGAATACATAGGTTAACGAGGCGAACCGGGGGAACTGAAACATCTAAGTACCCCGAGGAAAAGAAATCAACCGAGATTCCCCCAGTAGCGGCGAGCGAACGGGGAGCAGCCCGGAGTCTGAATCAGCTTGTGTGTTAGTGGAACGGTCTGGAAAGTCCGACGGTACAGGGTGATAGTCCCGTACACGAAAGCACACATGCTGTGAACTCGAAGAGTAGGGCGGGACACGTGGTATCCTGTCTGAATATGGGGGGACCATCCTCCAAGGCTAAATACTCCTGACTGACCGATAGTGAACCAGTACCGTGAGGGAAAGGCGAAAAGAACCCCGGCGAGGGGAGTGAAAAAGAACCTGAAACCGTGTACGTACAAGCAGTGGGAGCCTCTTTATGGGGTGACTGCGTACCTTTTGTATAATGGGTCAGCGACTTATATTCTGTAGCAAGGTTAACCGTATAGGGGAGCCGAAGGGAAACCGAGTCTTAACTGGGCGTTAAGTTGCAGGGTATAGACCCGAAACCCGGTGATCTAGCCATGGGCAGGTTGAAGGTTGGGTAACACTAACTGGAGGACCGAACCGACTAATGTTGAAAAATTAGCGGATGACCTGTGGCTGGGGGTGAAAGGCCAATCAAACCGGGAGATAGCTGGTTCTCCCCGAAAGCTATTTAGGTAGCGCCTCGTGAACTCATCTTCGGGGGTAGAGCACTGTTTCGGCTAGGGGGCCATCCCGGCTTACCAACCCGATGCAAACTACGAATACCGAAGAATGTTATCACGGGAGACACACGGCGGGTGCTAACGTCCGTCGTGAAGAGGGAAACAACCCAGACCGCCAGCTAAGGTCCCAAAGTCATGGTTAAGTGGGAAACGATGTGGGAAGGCACAGACAGCCAGGATGTTGGCTTAGAAGCAGCCATCATTTAAAGAAAGCGTAATAGCTCACTGGTCGAGTCGGCCTGCGCGGAAGATGTAACGGGGCTAAACCATGCACCGAAGCTGCGGCAGCGACGCTTATGCGTTGTTGGGTAGGGGAGCGTTCTGTAAGCCGTTGAAGGTGTGCTGTGAGGCATGCTGGAGGTATCAGAAGTGCGAATGCTGACATAAGTAACGATAAAGCGGGTGAAAAGCCCGCTCGCCGGAAGACCAAGGGTTCCTGTCCAACGTTAATCGGGGCAGGGTGAGTCGACCCCTAAGGCGAGGCCGAAAGGCGTAGTCGATGGGAAACAGGTTAATATTCCTGTACTTGGTGTTACTGCGAAGGGGGGACGGAGAAGGCTATGTCAGCCGGGCGACGGTTGTCCCGGTTTAAGCATGTAGGCGGAGGTTCCAGGTAAATCCGGTACCTTATTAACGCTGAGGTGTGATGACGAGGCACTACGGTGCTGAAGTGATAAATGCCCTGCTTCCAGGAAAAGCCTCTAAGCATCAGGTAACACGAAATCGTACCCCAAACCGACACAGGTGGTCAGGTAGAGAATACCAAGGCGCTTGAGAGAACTCGGGTGAAGGAACTAGGCAAAATGGTGCCGTAACTTCGGGAGAAGGCACGCTGATATGTAGGTGAAGCCCCTGCGGGCGGAGCTGAAATCAGTCGAAGATACCAGCTGGCTGCAACTGTTTATTAAAAACACAGCACTGTGCAAACACGAAAGTGGACGTATACGGTGTGACGCCTGCCCGGTGCCGGAAGGTTAATTGATGGGGTTAGCGGCAACGCGAAGCTCTTGATCGAAGCCCCGGTAAACGGCGGCCGTAACTATAACGGTCCTAAGGTAGCGAAATTCCTTGTCGGGTAAGTTCCGACCTGCACGAATGGCGTAATGATGGCCAGGCTGTCTCCACCCGAGACTCAGTGAAATTGAACTCGCTGTGAAGATGCAGTGTACCCGCGGCAAGACGGAAAGACCCCGTGAACCTTTACTATAGCTTGACACTGAACACTGGTCCTTGATGTGTAGGATAGGTGGGAGGCTTTGAAGCGTGGACGCCAGTCTGCGTGGAGCCAACCTTGAAATACCACCCTTTAATGGCTGGTGTTCTAACGTGGACCCGTAATCCGGGTTGCGGACAGTGTCTGGTGGGTAGTTTGACTGGGGCGGTCTCCTCCCAAAGAGTAACGGAGGAGCACGAAGGTTGGCTAATCCTGGTCGGACATCAGGAGGTTAGTGCAATGGCATAAGCCAGCTTGACTGCGAGCGTGACGGCGCGAGCAGGTGCGAAAGCAGGTCATAGTGATCCGGTGGTTCTGAATGGAAGGGCCATCGCTCAACGGATAAAAGGTACTCCGGGGATAACAGGCTGATACCGCCCAAGAGTTCATATCGACGGCGGTGTTTGGCACCTCGATGTCGGCTCATCACATCCTGGGGCTGAAGTAGGTCCCAAGGGTATGGCTGTTCGCCATTTAAAGTGGTACGCGAGCTGGGTTTAGAACGTCGTGAGACAGTTCGGTCCCTATCTGCCGTGGGCGCTGGAGAATTGAGGGGGGCTGCTCCTAGTACGAGAGGACCGGAGTGGACGCATCACTGGTGTTCGGGTTGTCATGCCAATGGCACTGCCCGGTAGCTAAATGCGGAAGAGATAAGTGCTGAAAGCATCTAAGCACGAAACTTGCCCCGAGATGAGTTCTCCCTGAGACTTTAAGTCTCCTGAAGGAACGTTAAAGACTATGACGTTGATAGGTCGGGTGTGTAAGCGCAGCGATGCGTTGAGCTAACCGATACTAATGAACCGTGAGGCTTAACCTTACAACGCCGAAGGTGTTTTGGCGAAAGAGACAGACACGATTTTCAGCTTAGATTCAGAGTCCGAAGGATTTTGCGCTGAGACAAGGCGGCAAACGAAGGAAAGGAAGGAGCATACTGAGGTATGTGACTGACTTTACGAAAGCAGCCAACGCAGTATCAGTGCGAAAGACACAGGACAGAGCACAAGAATTTGCCTGGCGGCTTTAGCGCGGTGGTCCCACCTGACCCCATGCCGAACTCAGAAGTGAAACGCCGTAGCGCCGATGGTAGTGTGGGGTCTCCCCATGTGAGAGTAGGGAACTGCCAGGCATCAAACAAGTGAAGAGGCCATCCGGAAGGATGGCCTTTTTGCGTTTCTGCACCTGCTTCCTTTCCATAAACAAATCACCTATCCCCCCATATATACGGTAAACTATCCCGGTTTTTGCATCAGGATAGCGTCTATGAATCACTCCCTTAAGCCCTGGAATACCTTTGGTATTCAACGGAATGCTAATCAAATTGTACGTGCCGAGAGTGCTCAGCAGTTGCTGAATGCATGGCAAAACGCAACAGAAAACGGTGAACCCGTACTTATTCTGGGCGAAGGAAGTAATGTCCTGTTTCTCGATGATTTTGTGGGGACGGTAATCGTCAATCGCATCATGGGGATTGAGCGTAAAGAGAGCGCTGAAAGCTGGCATTTACACGTGGGTGCTGGCGAGAACTGGCACCATCTGGTGCAATATACCCTTGAAAAAGGGATGCCAGGGCTGGAAAACCTGGCCATGATCCCGGGCTGTGCAGGATCATCTCCTATTCAAAACATCGGTGCCTACGGCATCGAACTGAAACACGTCTGCGAATATGTCGACTGCATCGAACTCGCGACCGGAACGGCGAAGCGCCTGACCGCAGAGCAGTGCCGCTTTGGCTATCGCGACAGCATTTTCAAGCACGACTATCAGGATCGTTTCGTCATTGTGGCCGTTGGCCTGCGCCTGGCGAAAGCCTGGAAACCCGTTCTGACTTACGGCGATCTGACCCGTCTCGACCCGGCTACCGTCACACCGCGTGAGGTATTTGATTCCGTATGCCACATGCGAATGACCAAGCTCCCGGACCCGAAAGTAAACGGAAATGCGGGTAGTTTCTTCAAAAACCCGGTGATCAGCAGCGAAAATGCAAAAGCGTTTCTCGCCGGCTGGCCAACGGCCCCGCATTATCCTCAGGCGGATGGTAGCGTGAAGCTGGCCGCAGGCTGGCTTATCGATCAGTGTGAATTAAAAGGTACGACTCTTGGTGGCGCTGCTGTTCATCGTCAGCAGGCGCTGGTACTGATCAACCAGTCCAACGCGACAAGTGAGGATGTCGTCAACCTGGCGCATCATGTTCGCCAGCGCGTGGGCGAAAAATTCAACGTCTGGCTGGAGCCTGAAGTTCGCTTTATTGGCCGAACGGGCGAAGTGAATGCCGTGGAGACCATTGCGTGAAGGACAATACTATCCCGTTAACTCTCATCGGTATCCTTGCCGATGGCGAGTTTCATTCTGGCGAGCAGCTGGGCGAACAGCTGGGCATGAGCCGTGCTGCGATCAATAAGCATATTCAAACGCTCCGCGACTGGGGCGTGGATGTGTTTACGGTGCCGGGAAAAGGCTACAGCCTGCCGGAACCGATCCAGTTACTGAATGAAGAGGTCATCCGCAGCCAGATTGGGCACGGTAACGTCGCGGTATTGCCGGTCATTGATTCGACGAACCAGTATCTGCTGGATCGCCTGAGCGAGCTGAAATCCGGTGATGCCTGCGTTGCCGAGTACCAACAGGCAGGACGTGGCCGCCGGGGGCGTAAGTGGTTCTCACCATTTGGCGCCAACCTCTACCTTTCCATGTACTGGCGGCTTGAACAGGGGCCAGCTGCGGCCATCGGGCTGAGCCTGGTCATCGGCATTGTGATGGCAGAGGTGCTGCACGATCTGGGTGCCGATCAGGTGCGGGTAAAATGGCCCAACGATCTGTATCTCAACGATCGAAAGCTGGCGGGGATCCTGGTTGAACTGACGGGAAAAACAGGCGATGCCGCACAGATCGTCATTGGGGCGGGACTGAACATGGTGATGCGAAACGTGCAGAACGATGTCGTGAACCAGGCCTGGACCAACTTGCAGGAAGCGGGGATCACCATCGATCGCAATACGCTTGCCGTCCGCATGATCAATGAGTTGCGTAGTTCGCTGACGCTCTTTGAACAAGAGGGGTTAGCGCCATTCCTGTCCCGCTGGGAAAAGCTGGATAACTTTATTAACCGACCGGTGAAGCTGCTGATTGGGGATAAAGAGATTTACGGCACATCACGCGGCATTGACGCGCAGGGCGCGTTGCTTCTTGAACAGGATGGCGTGATTAAGCCCTGGGTGGGCGGTGAAATTTCGTTACGAAGTGCGGAGTAACCCTCTCCCCACAGGGGAGAGGGTGTAGCAGGTCATCACTGCGGATACGGCACCCAATCCCCGGCATTCAGTCGGACATAAGGCTTATTCTGATACTGGATCACCACCGCATTGGCGTTTTCCGATACCTCCGCCGTCTGCGGCAGCCCGCTGGTGAGCTGATCCCAGTTCACGCTATCTTCCACAAACAGCTTACCGTCTACAGCGCGAGCAACCAGTTCCGAGATAGCCAGATAGCTGCTTGGCTGGGTGATTTCAATGGGCGCTCCCTGATGCGGCGCCTTCATGCCAAAGAACTTAATCCCGGCCGGAACGTTAGTGATGGACGGGCTTGGGATATCGCGCAGACCAGACACCTGCATCCTGTCGCCTTTCAGCGCCCCTCCGTGTTCTGGTACCACCACCACCATCACTTTGCGACCTGATTTTTCCAGCTCGTTGAAGAACGCGTTCAGCTCGTCAAAGAACTTCTGAGCACGGGCCTTATAATCGGCCGTTTTACTCACGCCGGGATAATGGTTCCCGTCGTGCAGCGGCAGCGTGTTATAGAACGTCGCACTACGTGTCCTTTCCTCTTTGCCGACGGTATCTAACCAGCGCTGAAGCACGGCGGTATCGTCATACACCGGCGAGCCATCAAAGCCCAGCAACGTTACCGGCAGCCCTTTCTGGTCCATCAGCGGGGCCTGCATGCCACCCTGTTCACGCACTTCTTTCAGGAAGTTACCGAACTGACCGTTATGGCCCATCATCAGGTGCTGGGTAAAGCCCAGTTTTGCGAGGTTATCAAACAGATAACACTGGTTAGCTGCCGGCTGGTAGAGGTTCTTATGCGAAGGCTGTCCGCAGCTGGCGCGCAGCAGGCGGATAGCCGCCGGGCCGCTGTACGACGTGGCCGAGTTGAAGTCCTTAAACTGAATATCGAAATGCGACCACAGCGGGTGCGACATCAAACCAGCCGCGTCAACGTCAGCCCAGGACAGAGAACAGATGTTAATGACCAGCAGCTCAAACGGCTGAGCATCGGCAGGCAGCGCGTCCGGGAATTTCGTCTGACGCTTATCTTCCGCAGCGTAAAAACTGGAGAGCCACGCGTTCAGGTTAGTGGATGTCGGCGGTGCAGTCTGCGCAGGAATATCCCCAACCACAGGCGTATCCCCTGCTGTCGCAACGGTCGCGGCGGCGGAACCGCCCGTGGTGGTCACGGTTGTCGTCGGCTGACCGGCTGGCCACAGCGAGAAGCTCGGGCCCGTCAGCGTCAGGACGTTAAGCCAGATCATAATCGCGACGACAAACACCGTCACCCGGATCCACTGAGACAGGAACAGCCAGGCGACCAGCAGGACAAATACCGCGCCAATCATCTGCCAGTTAATAAAGCGCTCAACCAGATCGAGCATATAGTCCGCACTGAAACCTGCGACCTGGGAGCCCTGGCTCATGATGCTTTCAGGGCCGGGCAGCCAGGTATCATGCCAGAACAGGGCGAAACCGATGGGGATAGCGACCCAGTGACGTATACGGTGCAGCCTGAGGTTCGGGATTGGCATCAGCAGGAATGCCATAAACACCAGGTTAAGCAGAGGGTGGAAATTAAGATAGCCTGCCCACAGCAGACCAAACTTCACCAGAAAGTAGAAATTCCAGCCGGACAGGCCGCGCCAGTATTGCCAGAGTGGCGAGGGCGCCGAAGAGGTATAGGTAGAATTAGTCATGTTTTCGGTTTGCCTTGACGTTCGGAGCGCGAGTCAGTGTTCCGGCGGGTTTAATATAGCGAGGTTTGACGAACAGTAATCTGACCGTATCGCGAATACGGCGCAGGGAATGGCGTGCATAGTAGCCAAGCGGCAAAAAAATCAGCGCGCACAGAACAACCAGTTGGATGATATCGCTGATATTCATAATGGCGCGCTCTCCTTGTTCTCATCCAGTAAGCGTAGCGGCTCAGGTACCCGTCGCCAGACATGCCCGTCATGTTTCGCGTTCAGAACCGGTTTTGCACTGCTTGTGACAGGCAACGGTTTGGTCCACTTTTCAGGTGGCAGGGCACGCATCTGGACAAGCTCAGCGGCGATCAGGTTATCTTCAAACCAGACCATGCGGTTCGAGAAGATATCCGCAGTAGGAAGCGGAAAGATATGGTTAAGCGCAGTATCCAGATCGTTCACCCGGCAGAAGGAGAGGAACAGTACCAGGCGGTTATCGCCAATGGTCATGATGTCCCCGATACGGTTAGGGCGGCACAGAGTGAGCGCCTGCTCAATACGAATACCCGGCACGGGGCGCAGGGCAACCATCACCCCTTTTCCATCTGCCGGTAACAGCGTATTGCTCATCATGTTGCCTACCGCATCGCAGAAGGTGTCCCATTTCTGGTAGCCGCGTAGTTTCATCGGCTGCGTCATTGAAAGCAGGGTGCTGATATCTTCCGGAACATGTCGATTAAACTGCTGGCCCTGGATGCTTTCGATCAGCGTCAGACAGCGCGACAGGGGAGCATTCCACGGAATGACCATATTCGCGCCGCAGCCCAGTAATAAGCGCTCATCGGTGGCGCGCAGGCTGGTATTATTTTCACGCACTACAATTTTTAACGCGCTGCCGCGCTGGCGACGTAATGTGTGAATGTGCCTTGCCAGCGTTTCGATTTGGTTATTCTGGATCAACGAGAAGATAATAGTCGCCGCCTGCGTGGTGCGCGCCTCATCAAATAAGGCTTCATTGGTATCGAACAGTGACCAGTGCTCAGACAGTGCAGGCGCACCTTCCAGTACCGCAATATGGCTCAGAACACGTTTTTCATCACTGCGTGGCTGAACTACCGTCTCTTCCTGTTGAGCAAGATGCCACTCATCCCCGACTTGTTTGAGGGTAAGTTGTTGTCGGGAGCTCACCCCTTTTTCATTGCACCAGAAAGCCACGTCGTAAAGATGGCTGTCGGTCTGGACCCGAATACTGGCCAGGCCATAGAGAGAACGGTATTCACTCATTAAAAGTGAAAAAAGCTTGTCATTATTACTGCCTGGGTTAACAACCAATAAGGTGCAATTTTGATTTTTTGCCCATCTGTTGATTCTTCCCAGCCATTTCAGAAGCTTTTCAGACGGTATATTTTGCAGGCCATCATTAGAGCATTTTAGAATCAGTAAATAGTGTTCAGGAACAATAGAACACTGAATATCGTGGGGTAAAAAGTATAGACTGTCAGCCTCCGCAGGCATGGAAAATAATCGTACTGTCTGGGGTCCACGGTCACTGTCGAGTCTGATGATTGACTTCGGCTCTTCGCCCATCGTAATGACGGCCACGCGGGAATCCTTCCCCTGCGCCGCTATCGTCTGGTTTACCAGACTGATGGCATCTTCATTACGATCCGTATTAACCCACCAGACTCCTCCGACTGGCATGTGGCGCAATTCGTCCCATAATGACTGGATGCCAATAGAAAATATGGAGTCCACGGTGTCCCTCTTTTCGTCGAATTTCTATGTCTCTCAGTTTACTAGCGAAAGCGTAGAAATAAACCTAACATTGAAATTAAAGAACATCAGATTTAGCATGTAAATGAAATTTAATGGCAGGACGCCTCGCTGCATCTGAATCTTATGATTTTACTCAAAGGGATGAAAAAAGAATGCAAAATAACGAACCCGCAACCCCAGTCGACTCAAGTCTGGGTTACACATTCCAGAACGATTTTTTGGCACTCACGCAGGCTTTTTCTTTGCCTGAAATAGATTACACCGATATTTCCCAGCGTGAACAGTTGGCGGCGGCTATTAAACGTTGGCCGTTATTAGCTGAGTTTGCCCAACAACAATAAGGAAGCCATTGATGGCTGTACTAGGATTACAGGGCGTCCGTGGTGGGGTGGGTACAACTTCCGTTACCGCGGCGCTGGCGTGGTCATTGCAGGTATTAGGTGAATCGGTACTGGTCATTGATGCCTGTTCCGATAATTTGCTGCGCATGTCATTCAATGTCGACTTTACGCATGCAAACGGCTGGGGACGCGCGCTTCTGGACGATAAAGACTGGCGGGATGCGGGTTTGCGTTATACCTCCCAGCTCGATTTGCTTCCCTTTGGTCAATTGACCGAAACCGAGCGCGGGAATGAAGCCGCGTACCAGCGCCTGTTCTCTCGCTTCATCACCGCATTGCAGAGCCTGAAAGAGAGCGGGCACTATCAGTGGATCCTACTGGACCTGCCGCACGGTGCCGCGTCGCTGACCCGCCAGCTGCTGGCGCAGTGCGACCATGTGCTCTCCATCGCGAACGTAGATGCGAATTGTCATATCCGTCTGCATCAGCAGCCGATGCCTGCCAATGCCCATATTCTGATCAATGATCTGCGCATTGGCAGCCAGATCCAGGACGATCTCTACCAGGTCTGGCTCCAGAGTCAGCGCCGCCTGTTGCCGATGGTGATCCATCGTGACGAAGCGATGGCGGAGTGCCTCGCGTCCAAACAACCTCTCGGGGAGTACCGTAGCGATTCACTGGCGGCGGAAGAGATCCTGACGCTGGCCAACTGGTGTCTGTTGCACTTTGCTAAACGGCCGGAGCCTGCCGGGAGTTCAGTATGAGCCGCCTGACTAACTGGCTGCTCATTCCGCCGGTCAGTTCGCGCTTAAGTGAACGCTACCGCCATTACCGTCATCACGGCGCCTCGTCGCTGAGCGCTGCGCTGGGCTGTTTGTGGATGATTCTGGCGTGGATGTTCATCCCCCTCGAACATCCCCGCTGGCAACGCATTCGTGCGCGCCACGGTGAACTCTATCCGCATATCAACCCTGACAAGCCGCGTCCGCTGGATCCCGCGCGCTACGCTATTCAGTCCATCTGGCTACTAACGACCTCAACGGGCGCGGAGAAAAAAACGTCCCGCTGGCGCAGCTTCGATCGTGTGCAGAACCTGCGTGAACACTACCACCAGTGGCTTGACCGGCTACCTGACCGGGTGGGCGACAAAACGGGTCATTTAGATAACCACAAAGAGCTCGGGCACCTACACCCGGGCTTGCGGCGTTTTATTCTCGGCGTGGTTGTGGTGTTCTCGCTGATTCTTGCGCTGGTCTGTATTACCCAGCCCTTCAACCCGCTGGCGCAGTTCACCTTCCTGATCCTGCTGTGGGGCGTGGCGCTGCTGGTGCGGCGCATACCAGGGCGTTTTTCTGCCCTGATGCTGATTGTGCTATCGCTGACCGTTTCCTGCCGCTACATCTGGTGGCGATATACCTCAACCCTGAACTGGGACGATCCGGTCAGCCTGGTGTGCGGCTTAGTCCTGCTGTTTGCTGAGACTTACGCCTGGATCGTGCTGGTGCTGGGTTACTTCCAGGTTATCTGGCCGCTAAATAGACAGCCGGTGCCGCTGCCAAAAGACACGACCCAGTGGCCTACGGTGGACCTCTTCGTGCCGACCTACAACGAAGACCTGTCGGTGGTAAAAAACACCATTTACGCCGCGCTGGGTATCGACTGGCCGAAGGATAAAATCAAAATCTGGATCCTCGATGACGGTGGCCGTGCCGAGTTCCGCCAGTTCGCGGACGAAGTGGGGGTAGAGTACATCGCCCGTACCACGCATGAACACGCGAAAGCCGGTAACATCAACAATGCGCTGAAATATGCCAAAGGGGAGTTCGTCTCTATTTTCGACTGCGACCACGTGCCAACGCGCTCGTTCCTGCAAATGACCATGGGCTGGTTCCTGAAGGAGAAAGAGCTGGCGATGATGCAGACGCCGCACCACTTCTTCTCGCCGGACCCGTTTGAACGTAACCTCGGCCGTTTTCGTAAAACCCCGAACGAGGGCACGCTGTTCTATGGACTCGTGCAGGACGGGAACGACATGTGGGACGCAACGTTCTTCTGCGGCTCCTGTGCGGTTATCCGCCGGAAACCGCTGGATGAAATTGGCGGGATCGCCGTCGAGACGGTCACGGAAGATGCGCACACCTCGCTGCGTCTGCACCGTCTTGGCTATACCTCCGCCTACATGCGTATTCCTCAGGCGGCGGGGCTGGCCACGGAATCCCTGTCGGCGCACATCGGCCAGCGTATTCGCTGGGCCCGCGGCATGGTGCAAATTTTCAGGCTCGATAACCCACTGATGGGTAAAGGGCTGAAGCTGGCGCAACGGCTGTGCTACGTCAACGCCATGTTCCACTTCCTGTCCGGTATTCCACGGCTTATCTTCCTCACTGCGCCGCTGGCGTTCCTGCTCCTTCACGCTTACATCATCTATGCGCCTGCGCTGATGATTGCCTTGTTCGTTCTGCCGCACATGATCCACGCCAGCCTGACGAACTCGAAGATTCAGGGGAAATATCGCCACTCCTTCTGGAGTGAAATTTACGAAACGGTGCTGGCCTGGTACATCGCGCCGCCAACCATGGTGGCGCTGATTAACCCGCATAAAGGGAAATTCAACGTCACCGCGAAGGGCGGGCTGGTGGAAGAGGAGTATGTCGACTGGGTGATCTCCCGGCCCTATATCTTCCTGGTGCTGCTGAATATTGTGGGCGTGATTGTTGGGATCTGGCGCTACTTCTACGGCCCGGAAAACGAAATTCTGACGGTCTTCGTGAGTATGGCGTGGGTGTTTTATAACCTGATTATCCTCGGTGGCGCGGTGGCGGTATCGGTGGAGAGCAAACAGGTTCGCCGCGCGCATCGCGTCGAAATCAGCATGCCAGCGGCCATTGCCCGCGACGATGGACATCTCTTCTCCTGTACCGTACATGACTTTTCGGATGGCGGTCTGGGTATCAAGATCAACGGTCAGGCGAAGGTGCTGGAGGGGCAGAAGGTCAACCTACTGCTTAAGCGCGGCCAGCAGGAGTATGTCTTCCCGACGCAGGTGGTGCGTGTGAGAGGAAATGAAGTGGGTCTGCAACTGATGCCGCTGACCAAAAAGCAACACATTGATTTTGTGCAGTGTACGTTTGCCCGCGCGGATACGTGGGCTCTCTGGCAGGACAGCTTCCCTGAGGATAAGCCTCTGGAAAGCCTGCTGGATATTCTTAAGCTGGGGTTCCGTGGCTATCGTCACCTTGCAGAATTTGCCCCGTCGTCGGTGAAATTAATTTTCCGGTCACTTACTTCACTGGTTTCCTGGGTCGTGTCGTTCATTCCGCGTCGACCTGAGCGAGATGAAGCGAAGCAGGCGGACCCGGTTATGGCTCAACAATGATGATAACGCGATGAAAACAAAACTTTCCTGGTTATGTGCAGTGGCAATGGGGATGAGTGCGCTCCCTGCAACAGTGGCTAACGCAGCGCCTGATAACGCAGCGGCCACGCCCGCGCCAACGGTGCCTGTCGTCGCGCAAGCGACCGATCCGGTTGTGACGGCCGCGCCGGGGCAGACGGAAAACGTCGTCCCGAATCAGCCGACGACGGGGAATACGCTGCCCGCCGACAACCCGGTGGTTGGGCAGGTCATGCCTGGCGTGCCGGGAGCCAGTGCGCCGGTGGTTGCTGAAAATACGCCGTCGCGTGACGTTAAGCTGACGTTCGCCCAGATCGCGCCTCCTCCGGGCAGCATGGTTCTGCGCGGCATCAACCCAAATGGCGGTATCGAATTCGGTATGCGCAGCGATGAAGTTGTGTCGAAAGCGATGCTCAACCTGGAATACACCCCATCGCCGTCGCTGTTGCCGGTGCAGTCCCAGCTTAAGGTCTATCTGAATGACGAGCTGATGGACGTCCTGCCCGTCACCAAAGAGCAACTCGGTAAGAAAACCCTGGCTCAGGTGCCGATTAATCCGCTGTTTATCACCGACTTTAACCGCGTGCGTCTGGAGTTTGTCGGCCACTACCGCGATGTCTGTGAAAACCCGGCCAGCAGCACCCTGTGGCTGGATGTCGGGCGTAACTCTTCGCTTCAGATGACCTATCAGCCGCTGGCGTTGAAAAACGATCTCTCCGCCTTCCCGGTGCCGTTCTTCGACCCGCGTGATAACCGTCCGCTGAACCTGCCGATGGTCTTTGCCGGCTCTCCCGATGTGACCGAACAGCTGGCGGCCTCTATCGTGGCATCCTGGTTTGGTTCCCGCTCCGGCTGGCGTGGTCAAAGTTTCCCGGTCATGTACGACAAAATGCCGGACAAAAATGCGATCGTGTTTGCCACCAACGCCAAACGTCCGGCTTTCCTGCGTGACCATCCGGAGGTGAAAGCGCCCACCATCGAGATGATCAGCCATCCGGACAATCCGTACGTGAAGCTGTTGGTGATCTTCGGCCGTGATGACAAAGATCTGGTGCAGGCGGCGAAAGGCATTGCGCAGGGGAATATCCTGTTCCGCGGTAACAGCGTTGTGGTGGACGAGGTGAAACCGCTGCTGGCACGTAAGCCTTATGATGCGCCGAACTGGGTACGTACCGACCGGGCCATCACCTTTGGCGAACTGAAAACCTATGAAGAGCAATTGCAGTCAACCGGGCTTGAACCTTCTCCTGTCAGCCTGTCGCTGAACCTGCCGCCGGATCTCTATCTGCTGCGCACCAACGGCATTGATATCAATCTGAACTACCGTTACACCGCGCCGGCGACCAAAGACAGCTCGCGCATGGATATCAGCCTCAACAATCAGTTCCTGCAATCGTTCAGCCTGACCAGCAGCCAGGAGACAAACCGGTTGATGCTTCGTCTGCCTGTATTACAGGGGCTGCTGGATGGCAAAACCGATGTGTCGATCCCGGCGCTGAAGCTCGGTGCGGTGAACCAGCTGCGGTTTAACTTCCAGTATATGAACCCCATGCCGGGTGGATCGGTGGAAAACTGTATTACCTTCCAGCCGGTGCAAAACCACGTGGTGATTGGCGATGATTCCACGATCGACTTCTCGAAGTATTACCACTTTATTGCGATGCCGGATCTGCGTGCCTTTGCTAACGCCAGCTTCCCGTTCAGCCGCATGGCAGACCTCTCTGAATCGATTGTCGTGATGCCAAAAGCGGCCAACGAAGGCCAGGTTACCACGCTGCTGGACACCATGGGCACCGTCGGGGCGCAAACCGGCTTGCCGGCGATCAACGTGACGGTGACGGATGACGGGAGCCAGATCCAGAACAAAGATGCCGATATCATGGTCATCGGCAACATTCCGGACAAGCTGAAAGACGAGAAGCGCGTCGATCTGCTGGTGCAGGCGGCTCAGTCGTGGGTTAACACGCCGCTGCGTCAGACCGAGTTCCCGAGCATCATGCCGGACAGCGGCGATCGTCAGGCCAATATCAGGACGACCGTAAGCTCAACGGGTCCGATGGCCGCGATTGTCGGCTTCCAGTCGCCGTATAACGACCAGCGCAGCGTTATCGCCCTGCTGGCGGACAGCCCGCGCGGGTATGAGCTACTCAACACGGCCATGAACGACAGCGGTAAACGGGCGGCAATGTTCGGTTCCGTCTCGGTGATCCGTGAGTCGGGGGTAAACAGCCTGCGCGTGGGGGATGTCTACTACGTCGGTCATCTGCCGTGGTTCGAACGCCTGTGGTACGCCCTGTCTAACCACCCGGTGCTGCTGGCCGTGCTGGCTGCGCTCAGCGTTGTACTGCTGGCGTGGGTACTGTGGCGTCTGCTGCGAATCATCAGCCGTCGTCGTCTTAACCCGGACCATGAGTAAGCGGTGATGAAAATCTTTCGCGGGTGTGTAGTCGCAGCGTTGATGCTGGCGGCGGCGAATCTTCACGCCGCCTGTCGCTGGCCTGCCTGGGAGACGTTCAAGCAGGATTATATGAGCGAAAGTGGACGCGTCATTGATCCCAGTGACGCGCGCAAAATCACCACCTCCGAAGGGCAAAGCTACGGACTGTTCTTTGCCCTCGCGGCAAACGATCGCAAGGCGTTCGATCTGCTGCTGGCATGGACGCGCGATAACCTTGCCGAGGGAGATTTAACCCAACATCTCCCGGCCTGGCTGTGGGGGAAAAAGGACGACGAAACCTGGGCGGTTATCGACCCTAACTCCGCGTCTGATGCCGATATCTGGATTGCCTGGTCGCTGCTGGAAGCCGGGCGGCTGTGGAAAAATCCCGATTACACGCGCACGGGTAAGGCGCTGTTGACGCGCATTGCCAGTGAGGAAGTGGTGAAGGTGCCGGGGCTGGGTTCTATGCTGCTGCCGGGTAAAGTCGGTTTTGCCGAAGAGAGTGTCTGGCGCTTCAACCCCAGCTACCTGCCGCCGCAGCTTGCGAGCTATTTCACCCGTTTTGGCGCGCCGTGGACGACGCTCCGTGAAACCAACCTGCGTCTGCTGCTGGAGACCGCGCCTAAAGGATTTTCCCCGAACTGGGTGAAATACCAGAAAAAGGGCGGCTGGCAGCTGTCGCAGGATGCATCCCTGATCGGCAGCTACGATGCGATTCGCGTCTATCTGTGGGTAGGGATGATGAACGATAACGATCCGCAGAAAGCCCGGCTACTGGCGCGTTTCAAGCCCATGGCGACCACCACAATCAAACAAGGCTTGCCGCCGGAGAAAGTGGACGTCGCGACCGGGAAACGCACCGGAGATGGGCCGGTAGGGTTTTCTGCCTCCCTCCTTCCGTTTTTACAAAACCGGGACGCGCAAGCGGTGCAACGCCAGCACGTCGCCGATCGTTTTCCCGATAACAATGCTTATTACAGCTACGTTCTGACCCTCTTTGGACAAGGGTGGGATCAGCATCGTTTTCGTTTCACCGTGCAAGGTGAATTACTACCGGACTGGGGCCAGGAATGCGCACGTTCACACTGAATCTACTCACCTTATCGCTTGGCCTGGCGCTAATGCCCCTGGCCCAGGCCGCCAACTCCCCGCAGCAGAGACAGCTGCTGGAACAGGTCCGTCTGGGGGAATCCACCCAGCGTGAGGATTTAGTGCGCCAGTCGCTCTATCGCCTTGAGCTGATCGACCCCAACAACCCGGACGTGATTGCCGCGCGCTTCCGCTACCTGTTACGACAGGGCGATACGGCGGGCGCGCAAAAAGAGCTGGATCGCCTGAAAGGAATGGCGCCCGATTCCAGTGCCTATCAGTCCTCCCGTACTACCATGCTGCTCTCCACGCCGGATGGTCGCCAGGCCCTCCAGCAGGCTCGCCTGCTTGCCACCACCGGGCACACCCAGGAAGCCATTGCCGCGTATGACAAACTGTTTGACGGTAAGCCGCCCAGTGGCGACATCGCGACGGAGTACTGGAACGTGGTGGCGAAAGAGCCAGCCCGCCGCAACCTGGCCATTAATCAGCTTAAGAAAATAAACGCCAGCAGTCCGGGCAACGTCCCGCTACAGTCCTCGCTGGCACAGCTTCTGTTCCAGAGCGGACGGCGTGATGAAGGGTTTGCGGTGTTACAGGAGATGGCCAAATCGAACAATGGCCGCAGTCAGGCGTCGGACATGTGGTACCAGCAGATCAAAGATCAGCCGGCCAGCAGCGCCAGCGTTACCGCGCTGCAACAATACCTGAGCGTGTTCAGCGATGGCGATAACGTGACGGCAGCGCGCGCCCAGCTTGAAGCGCAGCAAAAACAGCTCGCCGATCCGGCGTTCCGCGCCAAAGCCGAAGGGTTAGCCGCAGTGGATGCCGGGCAGGGCAGTAAAGCGGTAACGGAGTTGCAAAAAGCAGTCAGCGCTAACCACGCCGACAGTGAAGCCGTAGGCGCGCTGGGGCAGGCCTATTCTCAGAAAGGCGATCGCGCGCGTGCGGTTGCGCAGTTTGAAAAGGCGATCGCCCTCGATCCGCAGAGCGATAACCGGGGCAAATGGGACAGCCTGCTGAAGGTCAACCGATACTGGCTGCTGATCCAGCAGGGGGATAACGCCCTGAAAGCCAATAATACGGCCCAGGCCGAACGCTATTACCAGCAGGCGCGCAATATCGACAATACCGACAGCTACGCGGTTCTGGGCCTCGGTGATGCGGCGGCGGCGCGCAAAGATAATGACGCGGCCGAGCGCTATTACCGCCAGGCGTTGCGGATGGACAGCGGCAACAGCAACGCGGTACGCGGTCTCGCCAATATTTATCGTGCGCAGTCTCCGGAGAAGGCGACGCAGTTTATTCAGTCGCTCTCTGCCAGCCAGCGCCGCAGCATTGATGATATTGAACGTAGCCTGACGAACGAGCAGCTGTCAGCCCAGGCCGAACAGCTGGAAAGCGAGGGGAAATATGCGCAGGCCGCAGAAATTCAGCGCCGACGCCTTGCGCTTTCCCCGGGCGACGTGTGGATCACCTACCGACTGTCACGCGATCTGTATAGCGCGGGTCAGCGCAGCCAGGCGGATAACCTGATGCGTCAGCTGGCAAGCCAGAAACCGGGCGATCCGGATCAGGTTTACGCCAGCGGGCTGTACCTGTCCGGTAACGATCAGGATCGGGCGGCGCTGGCGCATCTGAACACGCTGCCGCGCGACAAGTGGAACGGCAACATTCAGGCGCTGGCGGACCGCCTGCAAAGTAACCAGGTGCTGGAAACCGCCAATCGCCTGCGCGACAGTGGAAAAGAGCAGGAGGCGGAAACGTTGCTTCGCCAGCAGCCTCCGTCCACCCGTATTGACCTGACGCTGGCGGACTGGGCTGAACAGCGTGGCGATCATGAGGCCGCGAAAACCGCCTACAACACCGTCCTGCAACGCGAACCGCAGAACGAAGACGCGATCCTCGGCCTGACCGAGGTCTATCTTGCCCAGGACAACAAGGACGCGGCGCGCGCGGCGCTGGCGAAACTGCCCGCGGCACAGAACGGCGAACCGCTCTCCATCAATATGCAGCGCCGGCTTGCCATGGCGCAGGCTGACCTGGGTGATCATGCCGCGGCAGAAAAGACCTTCAACGCCATTCTTGCGCAGGCCAAATCGCAGCCGCCTTCGATGGAAAGTGCGCTGGTGATGCGCGATGCCGCCCGTTTCCAGGCACAAAATGGTCAGCCTCAGCAGGCGCTGGACACCTGGAAAGATGCGATGGTCTCATCGGGCATCACAACGACCCGTCCGACCGATAACGACAGCTTTACGCGGCTCACGCGTAACGATGAGAAAGATGACTGGCTGAAGCGCGGCGTGCGCAGCGATGCAGGCGATCTTTATCGTCAGCAGGATCTGAACGTCACGCTGCAACACGACTACTGGGGCTCCAGCGGCACGGGAGGCTATTCCGACCTGAAAGCGCACACCACCATGCTCCAGGTTGATGCGCCGCTGTCGGACGGACGTATGTTCTTCCGTAGCGATCTGGTCAATATGAACGCCGGTTCCTTTGACACCGATAACGGAACCTACGATCCGACATGGGGTACCTGCGCCGAAACGCCATGTCACGGCAGCACGAACCAGTCGGCCAACGGCGCCAGCGTGGCCGTCGGCTGGCAGAACAAAACCTGGGCGTGGGATATCGGTACAACGCCGATGGGCTTCGACGTGGTCGATGTGGTGGGCAGCCTGAGCTATAGCAACGATTTAGGGCCGATTGGCTACACCCTGAACGCCCATCGCCGTCCGATTTCCAGCTCGGTGCTGGCCTTCGCCGGGCAAAAAGATCCCAATACCGACACCACCTGGGGCGGCGTGCGTGCCACCGGTGGCGGCGTGAGCATGAGCTACGACAAAGGCGAAGCTAACGGGATCTGGTCAAGCCTGAGTGCCGACAGCCTCACCGGGAAGAATGTCGAAGATAACTGGCGCGTCCGCTGGATGACCGGCTATTACTACAAGCTCATCAATCAGAACAACGAACGCCTGACGGTGGGCGTGTCCAACATGCTCTGGCATTACGATAAGGATTTAAGTGGCTATTCGCTGGGCCAGGGCGGTTACTACAGTCCCCAGGAGTATGTGTCGTTCGCCTTACCGGTGAACTGGCGTAAACGCACAGAGAACTGGTCATGGGAGCTGGGCGGCTCTGTCTCCTGGTCTCATTCAAAAACAAAAGATGTGATGCGTTATCCGTTACAGGGACTGATCCCGGACAATGAGCCAGGCCGTTATACCGATAAAGGTGTAATGGAAACCGGAAGTAGCTCGTCAGGCACGGGTTATACCGCAAGGGCGATTGTTGAACGCCGCGTGACGTCCAACTGGTTTGTCGGACTGGGCGTCGATATTCAGGAAGCAAAAGACTATACCCCGAGCCATGCGCTGCTCTACGTTCGGTATTCTGCCGCGGGCTGGCAGGGTGATATGGACTTACCACCGGAACCGCTGGTGCCTTATGCAGACTGGTGATCGGATTTTTTCTTAATCTAATTGTAAGTCTCTCTTAAAAGTGCAGCTATCGGGTATACTCGGGCGCACCAGGTTTACACCCTGGTGCGCCCTGCGCTTCGAGTTTTGTGGAGAGTCATTTTGCGTGTCAGCCGTTCCTTAACGATCAAACAGATGGCGATGGTGTCTGCCGTCACAATGCTGTTTGTCTTCATCTTCTGCGTCATTTTGCTGTTTCACTCCGTACAGCAGAATCGCTATAACACGGCTTCGCAACTGGAAAGTATTGCCCGCTCGGTGCGGGAACCCCTGTCAGCCTCGATCCTGAAAGGGGATATCCCCGAGGCGGAATCCATCCTGAAGCGCATTCAGCCCGCCGGTATCGTGAGCCGCGCGGATGTCGTGCTGCCGAACCAGTTCCAGGCGCTGCGGATGAGTTTTATCCCGGAGCGTCCCGTCCCGATGATGGTGATGCGCCTGTTTGAACTGCCGGTGCAAATTTCCCTGCCTCTCTATTCCCTGGAAAGACCGGCTAACCCGCAGCCGCTGGCCTACCTGGTGCTACAGGCCGACTCGTACCGCATGTATAAATTCGTCATGAGTTGGGTTGCTACGTTAGTGACTACTTACTTACTTTTGACACTAATGCTGAGCGTGGCGCTGACGTGGTGTATCAACCGGTTAATTGTGCATCCGTTGCGCCGCATAGCCCGGGAGCTGAACGACCTCTCTCCACAGGAGCACATGGGGCATCAGCTTCCCTTGCCGCGCCTGCATCACGACGATGAAATTGGCATGCTGGTCCGGAGTTACAATATCAACCAGCAGCGTGTCCTGCGTCAGCAGGAAGAGCTCAGTAGCAACGCCACCCGTTTTCCGGTATCCGATCTGCCAAACAAAGCGTTTTTAATGGCCTTGCTGGAGCAGACCGTCGCCCGCCAGCAGACCACCGCGCTGATGGTGATTGCCTGCGAAACCTTGCAGGACACGGCGGGCGTGCTGAAAGAGAGCCAGCGCGAGATGCTGTTGCTGACGCTGGTGGAAAAGGTGAAATCCGTTCTGGCGCCGCGCATGGTGCTCACCCAGGTCAGCGGTTATGACCTGGTGGTGATCGCGCACGGTGTTAAAGAGCCGTGGCACGCCATTACGCTAGGTCAGCAAGTACTCACTGTCATTAATGAGCGGCTGCCCATTCAGGGTATCCAGCTTCGCCCGAGCGCCAGCATCGGTATTGCGATGTACTACGGGGGGCTGACCGCCGAGCAGCTTTATCGTCGGGCCTTCTCGGCCGCGTTCACCGCGCGCCGGAAAGGCAAAAACCAGATCCAGTTCTTTGATCCGGAGCAGATGGAAAAAGCCCAGCAGCGCCTGACGGAAGAGAGCGACATTCTGACGGCGATGGACAACCGCCAGTTTGCGCTCTGGCTACAGCCGCAGGTCAATTTGCGCACGGGGGAAGTGACCAGCGCCGAAGCGTTGCTGCGTATGCAACAGCCGGACGGCACGTGGGAGCTGCCTGAGGGGATGATCGAACGTATCGAGTCCTGCGGCCTGATGGTCACCGTCGGCTACTGGGTGCTGGAAGAGTCTTGCCGCCAGCTTGCGGCCTGGCAACAACGGGGCATCACGCTGCCGCTGTCGGTGAATCTCTCTGCGCTACAGCTGATGCACCCGACCATGGTGCCGGAGATGCTCGAGTTGATCCACCGCTACCGCATCCAGCCCCACACGTTGATCCTGGAAGTCACCGAGAGCCGTTGTATCGACAATCCTGACGATGCTGTCGCCATTCTGAAACCGCTGCGTAATGCCGGGATCCGCATTGCGCTGGACGATTTCGGTATGGGGTATTCCGGCCTGCGTCAGCTCCAGCA
Organism: Enterobacter sp. DTU_2021_1002640_1_SI_PRY_ASU_LCPMC_013; assembly: GCF_032389435.1. Taxonomy (NCBI): domain Bacteria; kingdom Pseudomonadati; phylum Pseudomonadota; class Gammaproteobacteria; order Enterobacterales; family Enterobacteriaceae; genus Enterobacter; species Enterobacter sp. DTU_2021_1002640_1_SI_PRY_ASU_LCPMC_013. Next base: position 4,604,252 of record NZ_CP135594.1, on the reverse strand, counting down.
CATGAAAACGTTGCCGGTGGACGTCCTGAAAATCGACAAAACCTTTGTGGAAGGGCTGCCGGAGGATTGCAGCCTGGTACAGGCCATTATTCAGATGGCGCACAGCCTGAATCTGCACGTCATTGCCGAGGGTATTGAAACCGACGCCCAGCGTGATTGGCTGGCTGCGGCGGGCGTGGAGAGCGGACAGGGCTTCCTGTTTGACCGCGCCGTACCGACGGATATCTTTGAGCAACGCTATCTCGCCGACGCTGGCAATAACGCAAAAGTGTAATTTTGTTGCTGGCTTGTGCGAGCCAGCTCAAAGTTCTTAACATTTGTGTTTCAAATTTGAACCCCGTTTATTTCTGTCCTGTTATGTGGGTGTTATTTTAAAGCCGCAGGTTAACCATAACCTTACAAAGCCTGTAGTTTTTCTTTCCAGGGACACCCTATGAAAACCTCACTCTTCAAAAGTCTTTACTTCCAGGTCCTGACAGCCATCGCCATCGGTATTCTGCTCGGTCACTACTACCCGGAGCTGGGCGCGCAGATGAAACCGCTTGGCGACGCGTTCGTTAAGCTCATCAAAATGATCATCGCGCCGGTCATTTTCTGTACCGTGGTGACCGGTATCGCTGGCATGGAAAGCATGAAGGCGGTCGGGCGTACGGGGGCGGTTGCCCTGCTGTACTTCGAGATTGTCAGTACCATCGCGCTGATTATCGGCCTGATAATTGTCAACGTGGTACAGCCTGGCGCGGGCATGAACGTCGACCCGGCCACGCTGGATGCGAAAGCGGTGGCGGTTTACGCTGAACAGGCGAAAGATCAGGGGATTGTTGCCTTCCTGCTGGACGTGATCCCGAGCAGCGTGATTGGCGCGTTCGCCAGCGGAAACATCCTCCAGGTGCTGCTGTTTGCCGTGCTTTTTGGCTTTGCCCTGCACCGTCTTGGCAGCAAAGGCCAGCTGATTTTTAACGTCATTGAAAGCTTCTCGCAGGTGATCTTCGGCATCATCAACATGATCATGCGTCTGGCCCCGATTGGCGCCTTTGGCGCGATGGCCTTCACCATCGGGAAATATGGCGTCGGCACGCTGGTACAGCTTGGCCAGCTGATCGTCTGTTTCTACATCACCTGTATTCTGTTTGTGGTGGTGGTGCTCGGCTCCATCGCCCGTGCGACCGGCTTCAGCATCTTCAAATTTATCCGTTACATTCGTGAAGAGCTGCTGATTGTCCTCGGCACATCCTCTTCGGAGTCCGCGCTGCCGCGTATGCTCGATAAAATGGAAAAGCTGGGCTGCCGTAAGTCAGTGGTGGGGCTGGTTATTCCTACGGGCTACTCCTTTAACCTGGACGGCACCTCGATATACCTGACGATGGCGGCGGTCTTTATTGCCCAGGCCACTAACAGCCACATGGATATCTTCCATCAGATTACGCTGCTGGTGGTGCTTCTGCTCTCTTCAAAAGGGGCGGCGGGCGTAACGGGCAGCGGATTTATCGTGCTGGCGGCCACCATTTCGGCGGTGGGCCATCTGCCGGTGGCGGGCCTGGCCCTGATCCTCGGTATTGACCGCTTTATGTCTGAAGCCCGTGCGTTAACCAACCTGGTCGGCAATGGCGTGGCGACGATTGTGGTGGCGAAGTGGGTGAAAGAGCTGGATCACAAGAAGCTTAACGATACGCTGAATAACCGCACATCTGAGGACAAAACCCCCGGTTTATCCTCTTAATCCCTCATAAATGCCCGTATTCCCTTGTGGGGATGCGGGCACCTGCGCATAATAACCGTTCATACCTGTCATAATTCGACAAGATTTTTTTTGGGTATATTTCACTTCCGCCCGTGACGTTTAGCCGAACACGCTGTCTAATCGGAAGGTTTTCATCGTCATCTTTGAGTGCTCACGTCGCGAGACACTCTCTTTAACCAGGAATGTTGATCAGGGGTTCACATGCAGGGCACAAAAATTCGACTCTTAACCGGCGGTTTGCTGATGATGGCAGCAGCCAGTTATGTGCAGGCAGATGCGCTCCAGCCAGACCCGGCCTGGCAACAGGGAACACTGGCGAACGGTTTCCAGTGGCAGGTATTATCCACTCCGCAACGTCCGAGCGATCGCATTGAAATCCGTCTTTCTGTGAATACCGGCTCCCTTACTGAAAGCACCCAGCAGACCGGCTTAAGCCACTTTATTCCTCGGCTGGCGCTCACCCAGAGCGGCAGTTTGCAGGCGGTTCAGGTGCGTTCTTTATGGCAACAGGCCATCGATCCGAAACGCCCGCTGCCCCCGGCTGTGGTCTCCTATGACTACACCATGTTTAACCTGAGCCTGCCCAACAACCGTAACGATCTGCTTAAAGAAGCGCTGACCTATCTTTCGGATGCCACCGGCAAACTGGCGATTACGCCTGAGACCGTTAACTATGCGTTGAGCAACAGCGACATGGTGGCGACCTGGCCGACGGATACCAAAGAAGGCTGGTGGCGCTACCGCCTGAAAGGGTCAACGCTGCTTGGCCACGACCCGGCAGAGCCGCTGAAACAGCCGGTTGATGCCGCGCAGGTGAAATCTTTCTACCAGCAGTGGTATACCCCGGATGCCATGACCCTGATTGTGGTGGGCAATGTGGACAGCCGTGCGGTGATAGAACAGATCAACAAAGCATTTGGCGATCTGAAAGGGAAGCGTGAAACGCCCGCCCCTGTTCCTACCTTGTCCCCGCTGCGTCCCGAGACGGTCAGCATCATGACGGATACCGTGCGTCAGGATCGTCTTTCAATGATGTGGGATACGGCCTGGCAGCCGATCCGCGAGTCTTCTGCGCTGTTGCGTTACTGGCGTGCGGATCTCGCGCGTGAAGCGCTGTTCTGGCACGTTCAGCAGACGCTCAGCAAGAACAACGTGAAAGATATTGGCCTGGGCTTTGACTGCCGAGTGCTGTTCCAGCGCGCCCAGTGCGCCATTAACGTGGAATCGCCGGGCGATAAGCTGAATGCCAATCTCGGCGTGGTGGCGAAAGAGCTGGCTAAAGTGCGGAAAGAGGGCCTGTCTGAAGAGGAGTTTAACGCGCTGGTGGCGCAGAAAACCCTCGAATTGCAGAAACTGTTCGCCACCTATGCCCGCGCCGATACCGATATATTAATCAGCCAGCGCATTCGCTCCTTGCAGAATCAGGTGGTGGATATCGCGCCGGAGCAGTATCAGAAACTGCGTCAGGACTTCCTGAACGGTTTGACTGTGGAGATGTTGAATCAGGATCTGCGTCAGCAGCTGTCGCAGGATATGGCGTTGATTCTGTTGCAGCCGAAAGGTGAGCCGGAATATGACATGAAAGAGTTGAAGGCCACCTGGAACGCCATCATGGCGACGTCGCCGCAGCCAGCGCAAACGGCAGCCGATGATTTACACCAGGATGCGAGCGATATTCCGCAGGGTCAGTAAGCTCCTGAGTTCCCTCTCCCTGAGGGAGAGGGTTAGGGTGCGGGCATCAGCCCGCACAGTCCTTAAGCAGGCATCGCCTCGCGCGGAATAATCGCTCCGCGATACTGAATCACCGTGCTGGCCGTCAAATGACCGCGCTGCGCCGCCGCTTCCGGCGTACCCCCCGTCAGACGTACCGCCAGATACCCCGCGCTGAAAGAATCTCCCGCCGCAGTGGTATCGATTACTTTCTCTTTCGCCAGCTTCACCGCCGGCACCTCTGTCACGGCTTCACCTGCAACCGCCACCAGGCAAGACTCCGCCCCGCGCTTGATCACCACTTCGCTGACCCCGGCAGCCTGCGTCCGGGCAATGACCTCATCAACCGGTTTTTCGCCCCACAGAGCATCTTCATCATCCAGCGTCAGGAAGGCGATATCGGTGCATTCGAGCATCTGCTGGTAGACCTGCTGCGTCTCTTCGCGGCTGGCCCACAAACGCGGACGGTAGTTGTTATCGAAAATCACCTTACCGCCATTGGCACGGCATTCGCGCAGCAGTGACAGCAGCTTTTCACGGCTCTCCTGGCTCAGGATCGCCAGGCTGATCCCGCTAAGGTAGAGATAATCGAAGGTCGCCAGTTCTTCGCAAATGGCAGCGGCGGCCTCGCTTTCCAGCCAGAATTTGGCGGCCGCTTCATTACGCCAGTAATAGAAGGTGCGCTCGCCGGTGCTGTCGGTTTCGATGTAGTACAAACCCGGCAGGCGGTTTTCCATTCGCTGGATCAGCGAGGTCCCAACGTTTTCACCCTGCCAGGCTTCCAGCATCTGCTGGCTGAAGCTGTCCGTTCCCAGCGCGGTAACGTAGCTCACGCTCAGCGCGTCGGGGGCGACCTGACGGGCAATGTAAACGGAGGTGTTCAATGTATCGCCACCAAAACCGCGGCTGACTTCCGCGCCTTTCTGGGACAGCTCAATCATGCATTCGCCAATCACGGCAATTTTTTTAGACATAGTCGTGAACCTGAACAAAGTAATTAAGGGTAGTGTGCGCTGTGTGTTTTTTATGGTCAACTATATTAAAACGACGTTCCATTATTTTTTTTTGAGCCAGCGCGTATTCCGGCATATTTCTGTCATCTTAATTTCATTTTCCCGGTGAATTGAACATAAAGTTCTCACCTGGCGGGCCGATAACTCAGTGACGAGTCCAGAAAGGCTATCCCATACAACAGGACATCCGAAATGAAGTCAGAGCAGGTTATCCAGCGGCTGAGCACTACGCCTGAGGCAAGTATTGAGAACTTGCAGGAGCATCGCTACTGGCTGCAATGTGAGCGAGCGTACACCTATCAGCCCATCTACCGTACCGACGGTCGGTTAATGGCGATTGAGGTGTTAACGGTCGTCACTCATCCATCGAATCCTTCACAGCGTATTGCACCGGACCGCTATTTTGCGGAGGTTGCCGTGCGTCAGCGTATCGACGTGCTGGAAGAGCAGCTGAGAATGCTGGCGACGAAGCAGGCGTTCTTCGAGCAGCACGGTATTCTGGCGTCGGTGAACGTGGATGGCCCAACCCTGATGGCGTTACGTCAGAACGCGACGTTGCAGGCGCTGATTGCCACCTTGCCGTGGATGCGCTTCGAGCTGGTGGAACATGTTCAGCTGCCGCAGGATTCCTCGTTTGCCTCGATGTGTGAGTTTGGCCCGCTGTGGCTGGATGATTTCGGTACCGGTATGGCCAACTTCTCCGCCCTGAGCGAAGTGCGTTATGACTACATCAAAGTGGCCCGCGATCTGTTTATCATGCTGCGCCAGACGCCGGAGGGACGGAACCTGTTTACGATGCTCCTGCAACTGATGAACCGCTATTGCCAGGGCGTCATTGTGGAAGGCGTAGAGACGCTGGAGGAGTGGCGCGACGTGCAAAATTCCCCGGCAGCGGCGGCACAGGGTTATTTCCTCTCTCGTCCTGTCCCCATGGATACCCTGGAAAAGGTGATAACCACCCTCTGATCTGCCCGCTTCCCTTTGTCTGAACTATAGTTTTAGAGGCAAGTTCATCAGGAAAGGGGACAACAATGACAAAAACAACCAGGGTGATTTCCTGGACAGCAGGGATTTTCTTGTTGCTGATCGTGGTCTTAATCACCATTATCGCCACGTTTGACTGGAACCGGCTCAAACCGACCATCAACCAGAAAGTCTCAACCGAGCTAAACCGCCCCTTCGCAATACGTGGCGATTTGGGTGTCGTGTGGGAGCGCCAGAAAGAGGAAACCGGCTGGCGAAGCTGGGTGCCATGGCCGCACGTTCACGCCGACGACATCATTCTCGGCAACCCGCCGGACATCCCCGAAGTGACCATGATCCACCTGCCGCGCGTGGAAGCCACGCTGGCGCCGTTAGCCCTGTTAACCAAAACGGTGTATCTGCCGTGGATCAAACTTCAGCAGCCCGACGCGCGGCTGATTCGCCTGTCAGAGAAAAACAACAACTGGACGTTCGATCTCGCCAGCAGCGGCGATAAAGATCAGAATGCGCAGCCCTCTTCGTGGTCTTTCCGCCTCGACAATATTCTGTTCGATCGGGGGAGGATCGCCATTGACGATAAGGTGAGTAAGGCTGACGTGGAGATCCTCGTCGATCCGCTGGGTAAGCCGCTGCCGTTTAGCGAAGTGACGGGCAGTAAAGCCAAAGGCGATGACAGCAAAGCGGGCGATTACGTCTTCGGCCTGACGGCGAAAGGGCGCTACAACGGCCAGCCGCTGACCGGTAAAGGCAAAATCGGCGGCATGCTGGCGCTCAGGAGTGAGGGCACGCCGTTCCCGGTGCAGGCGGATTTCCGCTCGGGCAACACCCGCGTGGCGTTCGTGGGCACGGTTAACGACCCGATGAACATGGGCGGCGTCGACCTCCAGCTTAAGTTTGCCGGGGATTCGCTGGGTGAACTGTACGATTTGACCGGCGTGCTGCTGCCGGATACCCCGCCGTTTGAAACGGACGGGCGCCTGGTTGCCAAAATCAACACCGAAAAATCGTCCGTCTTTGACTACCGGAATTTTAACGGGCGCATCGGCGACAGCGATATCCACGGCACGCTGACCTACACCACCGGTAAACCGCGCCCGAAACTGGAGGGGGACGTTGAATCCCGCCAGCTGCGTCTGGCCGATCTTGGTCCGCTGATTGGCGTAGATTCGGGCAAAGGCACGAAGTCTAAAGAGGTTAAAAAGGACGTTCAGCCTGCGGGTAAAGTGCTGCCCTATGACCGCTTCGAAACCGACAAATGGGACGTGATGGATGCGGATGTACGCTTCAAAGGACGTAAAATTGAGCATGGCAGCACGCTGCCGCTGAGCAACCTCTCGACCCATATCATCCTGAAAAACGCCGACCTGCGCCTGCAACCGCTGAAGTTTGGCATGGCCGGGGGAACCATCTCATCGAATATCCACCTGGAGGGGGATAAAAAGCCAATGCAGGGAAGGGCGGAGATCCAGGCGCGTCGGCTGAAGCTGAAAGAGCTGATGCCGGACGTGGAGCTGATGCAGAAAACCCTCGGTGAGATGAACGGCGACGCGGATATTCGCGGCACGGGTAACTCGGTAGCGGCGCTGCTGGGCAGCGGAAACGGCAACCTGAAGCTGCTGATGAACGACGGCCTGGTGAGCCGTAACCTGATGGAGATCCTGGGGCTGAACGTCGGGAACTTTATCATCGGGCAAATCTTCGGTGACGACGAAGTGCGCGTTAACTGCGCGGCGGCAAATCTGGATCTGGTCAACGGCGTGGCGCGTCCGCAGATCTTCGCCTTCGACACGGAAAACGCGGTTATCAACGTCACCGGTACCGCCAGCATGGCGTCCGAGCAGCTGGATTTAACCATCGATCCGGAAAGTAAAGGCATTCGTATCATCACCCTGCGCTCGCCGCTGTACGTTCGCGGAACCTTCAAAGATCCTCAGGCGGGCGTGAAGGCCGGGCCGTTGATTGCGCGTGGTGCGGTCGCCGCCGCGCTCGCTACGCTGGTCACCCCTGCGGCGGCGCTGCTGGCGTTGATTTCGCCGTCAGAAGGCGAAGCGAATCAGTGTCGGACGATTTTGTCGCAGATGAAGAAGTAGTCCCGTTTCTCCCTCTCCCTGTGGGGAGAGGGGGCTCCAGTAATTTGAAAGCAAGCTATAACGTTGCCTCAGAATAACTGAGGGCTTTCAGCGATGCCTCGGTCCGGCTGTAAATCGCTGAGGCGTTTCCTGTAGGCCGGGGCGAGGCGCAGGGATGCGCCGAGAGGGCGGGCTTTACAGGGATGTTACCTCCGCCCGTCCCCGATAAGCCGGAAGGAATAAGCCGAAGGCACCGCGAAGCGGCGATTTTCCGCCGGAAGCCCGGGTCGCCAGGGTGGTGGCGACTGAGCCACCCTGGCACGTTCACCGCTCATGTCGTGACAGAGTAGCAAGGAACATAAAGTGAACGGAATGACCACCTGAGCCGTATGTTCCCCCTCACCCCAGCCCTCTCCCTCAAGGGAGAGGGGGCCGTCTGTGCAGGCATTATTTTGTGGGGAGCCCTCAGCCCTGTGGGTGAGGGCTGAATCGTAGGCCGGGTAAGGCGTAGCCGCCACCCGGCATTCACTTACAGCGCCTGATGCTTCGTCTCGTGCGTCAGCAGCAGCGCAATCAGTGTCAACGCTGCCATTGCCGCCAGATAGACACCCACATAGAACAGGCCATAGTTCGCCTGAAGCCAGGTGGCGATATACGGGGCCACCGAGGCGCCCAGAATCGACGAAACGTTATAGGAGAACGACGCGCCGGTGTAACGCACTTCAGTCGGGAACAGCTCCGGCAGCAGCGCGCCCATTGGGCCAAAGGTCAGCCCCATCAGGCTCAGGCCAATCAGCAGATACGCCATCACCAGCGCAGGGCTACCTGAACCCAGCAGCGGCGGGAAGACAAACAGCGCGAACAGAATAATCAGCGAGGTGATGACGATCATGCTTGAACGACGGCCAAATTTATCCGCCAGCAGGCCCGCGATGGGCACCATCACGCCAAATCCGATGACCGCCATCATCAGCATCCACAGCACTTCGTTACGCGGCAGGCCCAGGCCGACCGGCGCGGCGGCGGTACTGAAGGTCATGGAGTAAACGGTCATGATGTAGAACAGCGTGTAGGTCGCCAGCATGATGAACGTGCCCAGCACGGTCACGCGGAGGTGTTTGGTCAGCAGCGTCCCCAGCGGAACTTTAACCTGCTTTTTCGCCGCGGCGACTTTAGCGAAGACCGGCGTCTCGTGCAGCGACACGCGAACGTACAGGCCAATCAGCACCAGCACGGCAGAGAAGACGAATGGAATACGCCAGCCCCAGTTCATGAACTGTTCATCAGTCAGCAGCCAGGAGAGGAGCAGGAAGGTGCCGTTAGCAAAGAAGAACCCAATCGGTGCGCCCAGCTGCGGGAAAGAGCCATACAGGGCACGTTTGCGCGCCGGGGCGTTTTCGGTCGCCAGCAGTGCCGCGCCGCCCCATTCCCCGCCCAGCCCCAGACCCTGCCCAAAGCGCGCCAGCGCCAGCAGCACAGGCGCCAGAATGCCAATAGTTTCATAGGTCGGCAGCAGGCCGATGGCGACGGTGGAGATCCCCATCGTCAGCAGCGAGGCAACCAGCGTCACTTTACGGCCGACGCGATCGCCAAAATGCCCAAAGACCGCTGAACCAATCGGACGCGCAACGAAGGCGATAGCAAAGGTGGCTAAAGACTGTAGCGTGGCTGCCGTCGGGTCGCCCTGAGGGAAGAAAATATGCGGAAAGACAATGACCGCAGCGGTGGCGTAAATATAAAAGTCGAAGAACTCAATGGCGGTGCCAATCAGCGATGCGACGACGACTTTATTGCGCGAGTTGACCGGAACGTGTTCCGCCCCTTCGTTAAGTGTGGTGGCTGTTGCTTGCATAATATTTTCTTATTTTTGGACGAACGAAGGGCCATATTAGGCATAGCAAAAGCGACATTTCAATCTGTAACAAAGGCGTGGTGTGGTCATAAAAGCAACAAAAAGCGGATAATTTTCAGACCAGCGGAAACACTTCTATGAAATGCTTCACACTTTTCAAATATCAGTCATTAAAACTGGTTTTGCGTTAAATAAAAGTTACGGCCTGGATTTATATGCTGAAATGGCGAATCGGGCTGAAATATCAGCCCGACATGATATCAGCGGTGGGTTTTACCCGGCATGCGCGGGTCATCTTTATACTCTGCCGTGGCGATCCACGCGGCGCAGAACAGCGTCAGGCGAGCGAAGAAATAGAAGAAAGCCATCAGCCCCAGCACCGAACCAAAGGCCGCGCCGGAGGGAGACTTCACCAGCGACGGCAGCGTATAGGTCATCACAATCTTGATCACCTCAAAACCAATGGCGGCAATCAATGTCCCGCGCATCAGCGCCTTCTTGCGCGGACGATGGCGGGGCAAACGCCAGAAGATCCAGAAGAACAGAAGGTAGTTAGCAAAGATAGAAATGGCCAGCCCAATGCCGCGCCAGGCCGGTTTCAGCCATTCAATGTAATCCAGGTACAGCGCGGAGATAATCATCTGCTGCGCGGAACCGGCGACCGAGGTGATGGAGAGCGTAATGACCAGCGCCACCAGCAGCCCAATCAGCGAAATAAAGTCGCGCAGATACTTCACCCATATCTTCTCCTGATCCTGCGGTCTACGCTCCCAGACGTCACGCGACTGGGCGCGAATAGCCTCACGCAGGTTGCCCATCCAGTTCACCCCGGAATAGAGCGCAATCAGCAACCCGACGATACCCACGGTGGTACGCTGCTGCACGGCGGTGTTGATGGTGCTTTTGAGCGTTGCGGCGAGCGTCTGGTCGCTGACGTTGGTCAGGATCTTATTGAAGATGTCCTGCAACAGCGTCGGGTGAGACGCCAGCACAAAACCGGCGGCGGCAAATGACACCATCAGGATGGGGATCATCGACAGGAACGAGAAATAGGTAATCGCCGCGCCAAACTGATTTCCCATGCGGTCGTTAAAGCGCTCAGCGGCGCGTATCAGGTGAGCAATCGCGGGTATCTGCTGAATTTTTTCGGCTATGCCGGTCACGGTGCCCAGCGCTTTGCTGGCCGTTCCAGGCTCTTTCGGCGCTTCAGGTTCGTTATCCATCTTTTTGATGGGTTCATAATCTAAATGTTGAGTCGGTCGTTGCGGGTTATTTTCCGGCGTCACGCGCATTTTCCTTTTCGTTGAGCTGGATGTTACTGAATTATAGCTTGTGACTAGTCGACGTAACCTTTTGTGAGTGCGGTAAGCCACTCCATAAATACATGCACCCGGCGGGAGAGGTTACGGCGGTGGGGATAAATGAGGGAGACGGGCATCGGTTCAGCCCGGTATTGCGGCAGGATCTCAACGAGTTTTTTCGTGCGCAGGGCATCACGCACCCCGACGCGCGGAACCTGAATAATGCCAAGCCCGGCGATACAGGCGGCCTGGTAGGTTTCAGTGCTGTTAACCGTCAATACGCCTCCCGTTTTTACCCACTGGGTCGCGCTGCCGTTGTAATACTCAAAACCCTGCGGACGCGTGCCCAGCGTGGCGGAGTAGTGGATGAGGGCATGCGAAGCCAAATCGTCCAGCGTCTCAGGGTAGCCGAATCGCGTCAGATAATCCGGGCTGGCGCAGTTAATCACCGAGAGTTTCCCAAGCGGGCGGGCGATAAGCCCGGAGTCCTTTAAGTTTCCCACACGAACCACGCAGTCAAATCCTTCGCGGATGACATCGACCAGACGATCGCTGCTACTCAGCTCCAGCTCAATGCCGGGAAACTGTTGTAAAAATGCAGGCAGTTTCGGAATGACTACATTTCGCGCAATGGCAACGGGCATATCCACACGTAGCCGACCGCTGATGGTTGAAGGGTCGTGCAGAAACATGCCGTCCAGTTCGTCCAGATTCATCAGCAGATCTTTAGCGCGCTCGTAATAAACCATGCCGTCCTGCGTCAGGCTGACGCGGCGGGTAGTGCGGTGCAGCAGCTGCGTGCCCAGCGCGTTTTCCAGTGCCTGGATCTGTCGCGATACGCTCCCCTTCGGCAGGCTTAACGTCTCCGCCGCGCGGGAAAAACTTTCCAGTTCCGCGACCCGAAGGAAAAGCTGCATTGCGTGTATTTTATCCATAGATGTTGGTCATTGTTGTTATGAATGAAACAGTGAAGCGCTGAAGGCACTATTTATTGATCTTCTACCATCTAATAAGCTCTTTCTCAATCTTCATCACAGCCGAAACGAGGTGAATTATGAGTGAACGTATTGCTTTAGTGACGGGCGGTAGCCGCGGCCTGGGTAAAAATGCCGTTTTGAAGCTGGCCGCGGAAGGGACAGGCATCATCCTGACATGGAACAACAGCCAGCAGGAGGCGCAGGAAGTTGTGCGCGAAATCGAGGGAACAGGTGGAAAAGCGGCAGCATTGCAGCTTAACGTCGGCGATATGGCAAGCTTTTCGCGCTTTGCTCAGCAGGTGAAGGATACCCTCAAACACGTCTGGCAACGTGACACCTTTGACTATTTAGTGAACAACGCAGGTACAGGGTTATACGCACCCTATACCGAGACGACCGAGGCGCAGTTTGATGATGCGCTGAACATTCACTTCAAAGGGCCGTTTTTCCTCACGCAACAGCTGCTGCCGCTCATAAAAGACGGAGGGCGGATCCTGAACGTCTCCAGCGGACTGGCCCGTTTTACTCAGCCCGGTTCAGGCACCTACGCGGCAATGAAAGGGGCGATGGAAGTGCTGACCCGCTATCAGGCAAAAGAGCTTGGCGCGCGCGGAATTTCCGTCAATATCATCGCGCCCGGCGCGATTGAAACCGACTTTGGGGGCGGACGCGTGCGGGATAATGCGGAGCTTAACCAGCTGCTGGCCTCGCAGACGGCGCTGGGACGCGTGGGCCTGCCCGATGATATTGGTGACGCCATTGCGGCGTTGCTCAGTGACAAACTGGGCTGGATGAATGCGCAACGTATTGAAGTTTCAGGCGGTATGTTCCTGTAATGTTCAGTCTTAAGGGGGAGGGAACCCTCTTAAGGAAATCCTTAAAACAGTTATGTCTAAATGCTGGAAGATATAAAGAGAGCAGGGTGATTTGTAACCTCTCCATTCATTGAGTTTTTTCTTAAAAAATGCCTCTGTAGAATCCCCCTTCGCTATTCTCAGAGGAGTAAAACGATGCGAGTAATCATGTTTGACAGGCAGTCATTATTTATTCATGGAGCGATGTACAGTTTGCAGAAGTTAATTCCGAAAATAGAGATGACAGGGGCTCGTCAGACTGATGAATTATGGGCGCAATTATCCGCGTCACCCTCCGCTATCGTCATGATAGATGGGTATTTAATTCGTGATAATGGTGTGGCTTTACTGGAAGAGATTATGGATCGTTTTCCAGCGTCGCGCGTGGTGTTGGTGTTAACGAAAAAAGAGCGACGTTGGGTTGAGCAAATGTTTCAGCGCAACGTGGTGGCGATAATTCCCCGCAATGCGAATCCCGAACGCTTTTCCGCAGTGCTGGATTCCGTATCGCGTGGAATGGTCTGTTTTCCCGGCGAGTGGCTGAAGCAGCACTCCTCTCAGGATGAACTGGCAGTGTTAAGCGAGCGCCAGCGTGAGGTATTGAAGTTACTGGCGGCCGGAGAGTCCAATAAAGAGATTGGTCGTAATCTCAACATCAGTGCGGCAACGGTAAAAGCCCATCTTGAGACGCTTTTCCGGCGTCTTGATGTCAAAAACCGGACGCAGGCCGCGATGTACTACACCCGGGCGACGGCCTGAAGGATCTTCTCAGGCAGAGGGGACTCTTCCCCAAAACTGAAGAGGGTTAATATCAGGGCGTCATGCTGCTGTTGGGTTAATGGGCGTTTGTTCATTTCCCGCAGCAGCGCCTCACATAATTGAATATCATTAAAAAGCAAATTCTCCGCCTCAATCGGCGTGATGAGACTGTTAAATTTTTCCCACTGGCGAATCACGTGACCATAACCAATAACCCATATACCCTTTTCGTCACGGTATTTCTCCAGGGAAAGACCCTGTTGTTTTTTAATTAATGCGATTGCAGCAGAAGATATCTGCATTGCATAACCCGTCATAAGCGTTTCCTCTTAGTGGCGCGACTATAGAGGAAACGCCGCCGGGGAAATATCCGCCAAATGGCTATTAATCAGGTTTAACTGAACGGGAATTCCTTTTTCAGTAAACCGAATAGCCAGTCGTTATGCCATTGCCCTGAAAGGAAATAACTCTCACGCAACTCACCTTCCAGTTGAAAACCTGTTTTTTCCAGCAGTCGCCTTGAGGCGATATTTCCCACCGTCACGGTGGCGGTGAGCCGACGGATATTACCCTGAGTCAGCGCGAAATCACACACAGCCCGCAGAGATTCAAAGCCGTAACCTTTCCCCTGCGCAGAGGGCGCAAAGAGAAAACCGACTTCAGCACAATCTGCTTCCCGGTGCACATAGCCAGTTACGCCCAGCGGCGTCTGGCTGGCCGTCTCACGCACCACAAGGCAGAGCCAGTGCGAGCTTCCCGGCGTCCACGGCAACAGACGAGCCTCAAAGGCTTCCCGAATGTCCGCCTCGCTACGCGCAGGGGCGACAAAACGCATTACCTCAGGATTTTGCTGTAGCGACAGAAAAAAGGACCAGTCTTGCTCTTGCAGCGGCGAGCAGGTGAGACGCGCGGTGGTTAAGGCGGGCATGACGATCCTCCGGAGACATTGCAAATGATTATAAGGTTGTCACTTTATTTCAACAGAAAGTCAGGTATGTTTAACCTCATATAAATAAAAAGAAAAACGACTTTTAATGCCGCTTTAGCGGTACTCATTGTCTCTCAAGGAAAACAATGATGATTAGCTCATCGCATCATACCCGCGAACAGTTTGAACACTGTCTGGCGGCGATCCGTCAGGCGTCTGTTGAAATTTTACTTCTGTTGAATGTACATGTTTCTGAAGGAAAAGATCCACGCTGGTTTCTGGAGCAACTGGATAGTGCCCGCCTGGGGCTGGGCGGGTGGGGCGCCGTAGCCAGGAAGCTGAATCTGAATGATGCGGAAATGACGGCCTTTACGCTGCAATTACGCTTGCTTCAGCAGCGTGTTCCCCAGTATGAAAGCGGGCAGGATGTCAGCGAAAATCAGCTGATTGCGGCGATGCGCTTCGTCACCTCCCTTGAATATCTGCGTCTGCAACAGCCCCTCCTGGCCTACGATACCGGGAGGGTGCCAGAGAAGGAGAGCCAGCTTCAGGCGCAGAAACAGGTGCGTGCCATTGAGCTGATGATTAAAGGGCTGATACAGCAGGCGTGGCCCGATCCGGTGCGGCTGAATAATCATCTTAAGACCTTGTTTAACGCTGAACGCGTGCGTCGCTGGCTGAAAAACGGTGAGATTAATGATGTTCTGAGCGGCATGTTGTTCAGCGAACTGGCCCAGATGCTGGTGGATAAAAAAGAATTTAGCCGCTACTACGCGCCGCTGTTTAACGCTCCGGACATGCTGACGCTGCTGGTAGAGCCCCGCAAAACCCTGCAAACCTTCCTCGAAGATATTCGACAAATCCGCAACAGCATCACCGTGCAGCAGCCGTTAAGCGGGGCGCAAATCCAGCTGCTCGACTGCTATTACACGCAGATCACCCGCTCCGTTCAGCGCGCGTTTGAGGAAGGGCGGACACGCGTTAACCCGGCGGCGCTGATGGCGGTGGACGAAAGCGAGCTGCACGCGTTCTGGGAAAAGGCGCAAAAAATGGACCGCACCACAGGCGGCGATCTTTTTGAAGTGCGCGACAGTATTGAAAAACCGACTCAGCGCGCCACGCGTACGCCAGAGCAGCGCGAACAGCTGATTTCCGGCGTGCTGTGGGGAGCGGTTGGCGTGATGGTTATCGCGATTGTCGTGGGGGGATTCTGGCTGGTGACCAGCAGTAAACCGCAGCCGGCTGTGGCCAGTACGGCATCTCCCGCGCAGGTGCAGGAGATGCGCGAAACGCCTTCCTCACGCGAGACGTTAACCCGCATGGGTGTTACCTGGGATGAGAATAATTTCCGCTCGGCCATCAATCGCAATGACACCCGCGTGGCGCTCCTGTTTTTGCAGGGCGGGATGGACTGGAAAATGTCATGGACGGAGGAGGCGTTGTCGGCAGGCTACGACGATGTACTGGAAGTAATGTTGCGCTACCGCCTGCAAATGACAGAGCAAAAGCCCTGCCGACGCTTTATTAATACGCTTAGCCATGCGATGGCGAACGGCGAATCGCTGACGCCTATGCGTAAGCAGTACCTGAAAGCATTCTGTACCGTTCCCGCGGTGGTGAAACGCCAGCAGCACGACGCCGATATGGCAACGCGCCGCGCGAAGACGCAGCCCGATGCCAGCACAAAAAAATGGCAGTCCATCCAGACTGCCATTTATGAGGTGATCCGCTGATTATTTTTCCCCCTCACCCCGGCCCTCTCCCCAACGGGGCGAGGGAGAAAAGGCCGCACCGTTAAGTCCCCTCTCCCCTCAGGGGAGAGGGTCAGGGTGAGGGGCGAGGCTCAGGGCTCCCCATACAGCCCAATCAACCGCCGCACCACGCCATTCGTCCAGCCGAAGCCATCCTGCAACGGATACTCACCCCCGCCACCTTCGCGTGGCGTGCTGCTGGCGATGTGGTACTTCTCAATCAGCTTATGATGGGTTTTGTAGTAATGGTTCACCGTGTGCAGCCAGCTCCAGGCGATCTCATCTCCCAGCGAGTCGTTGCCGTACTGCTTGAACCCCTGGATCGCCATCCACTGGAGCGGCGCCCAGCCGTTCGGCTTATCCCACTGCTCCCCGGTTTCATATTCGGTGGCGAGAATACCGCCCGGCGTGAGCAGACGGGCTTTAACGGCATCGGACAGCCGTTCAGCCTGCTCATGCGTCGCCATGCCCACATACAGCGGCACAATGCTGGCCGCAGAGAACAGCGCCAGGGCTTCACGCCGCCAGTCGTAATCACGATAACAGCCGTTCTCTTCGTCCCACAGATAGCGGTTCACCGCCGCGCGCCGGTCGCTGGCTTTCTGGCGGAACAGATCAGCCGTCTCTTTATCCCCTTTCGACGCGGAGATATTGGCGATAGCGCTCTCCAGTTTGAACAGGAATGCGTTCAAATCAATGGGGATAAATTGTGTCGTGCGGATGCTGGCCAGCCGCGCAGGATCGCGCAGCCAGCGGGATGAGTAATCCCATCCTGAGGCTGCCCCGGCGCGCAGGTCGCGATACACCTCGTTCGGCGGACGACCGGAATGACGGGCGGTTTCCACATCCTCAATCCACGATTCATCTCGCGGCGTGTCGCGATCGTCCCAGTAGCGGTTGAGCAATGAGCCATCCGGCATGCGTACCGCACTGCGATAGGCCTGGTTGAGCAGCAGCGATTCCGCCCCGTCCATCCAGAAGGCGTACTCCATCTTAAGATGCTCAAGATAGCGCTTCGCCCCGCGCACGCCGTCCTCTTCAAACAGCTCCACCATCAGGGCAAAAACGGGCGGCTGGGAGCGGCTGAGATAGTAGGTACGGTTGCCGTTCGGGATATGGCCGTAGCGCTCAATCAGCCAGGCGAAGTTATCGGCCATACATTTCAGCAGATCGTTACGACCGCTTTCAGCCAGCCCCAGCATGGAGAAGTAAGAGTCCCAGTAATAGGTCTCGCTGAATCGTCCGCCGGGCACAATATAGGCCTGCGGCAGCGCCAGCAGCGACGACCACGGGATGTGATCCTGCGGCTCGCGCGTCAGCACCGGCCACAGATTATCAATATGTTCTTTCAGAGACAGGCCGGGGTCAGAGACGTACTCTTTGCTGTAGTCCTCCGGCAGCCAGAAGTGATTCTCCACAAAGCGCGCCAGGTCAAAATCACGGTGACGACGCACCTTGCGATAGCGGATCAAAATATCCAGCGGATCCATCTTCGGCGCGCAGTCGGGAAAGGTTTTGCTGTCCGCAAAAAGCCGCGACGACTGGACGTGTTCAAACAGTTCAAGGTAGCGGTCTGCGGGCGTAAGGGCATCGGACGCCGGCAGCCCTTCAATCATTTCCGGTTCCGGCTCTGCCTCGATCATCTCATCCAGTTTTAACTCACAGGGATCGGTTTCGTAGCGCAGCTCTTCTGCAATGTCGAACTCGATATCCTCGGCAGTCTGTAGTTTCTGGTTGAACATGGTGTTCAGGACCTCCGGTTTTTGTCGTAACCAATACGGGTTTTTCCCGGCTATCTTTTAAGCGTAGACATTCGCTTCGGTTAATGCGGTGCGAAGTGTGCGGTAGATCACGCTTTCAAAATGGATTTAAACACGCTGAAAGTCAGATATCCCTTTGATTATGAAATCATTAAAACAGAATCTTTGGAAACAGAGCAGGAATAAAATTCAGAGCATTCGGTATTCTGCATATACGCAGGGATTAATGCGCCTGACGCGCATTGCCCTGAAGGCTGTTGGCGGTTTGATTGGCTTTCTGGCTGGCGCCTTCGCTTTTATCCATCGCTTTGCTGGCCGCTTTTTCCGCATGGGCGGCGCTGTACGCAGCCAGATGGGAAATCACGATGGCGTAAATGCTCATTAACGACACCCACAGAATGCTGTTTTTCCACCACAGCAGGGTAGGAATAGTCAGTATCGCCCAAACCAGCGCGAGAACAAGGTGCATTTTGGCCATCAGTTTTGCGGTGATCTTTACGTGCATTTTCATATCTCTAATCTTTTTCCGTAGTAACAGGCGAACGCGTAGCGCTTTCTAAGATTAGTTAATTCCACCCCGGGTAGCGGGTTATTTTGTTACCGTTTGTACAGCCGTTGGGTTTACCTGCCCAGGGCATAAAAAAACCGGCCAGCTGGCCGGTTTTGTTGCGGATCAGACGGATCAGCGCATAGTCACAAACTCTTCCGCCGCAGTCGGGTGGATCGCCACGGTGTTATCGAAGTCTTTCTTCGTTGCGCCCATCTTCAGCGCCACCGCGAAGCCTTGCAGGATCTCGTCCATGCCGAAACCAATGCCGTGGATGCCGACGATCTTCTCCTCCGGGCCCACGCACACCAGCTTCATGCGGCATGGCTGACGGTGCGAGGTGACCGCGGTATACATCGCGGTAAACGCCGATTTATACACTTTCACCTGGTCATCGCCGTACTGCTCACGCGCCTGCGGCTCGGTTAAGCCGACGGTACCGATTGGCGGGTGGCTGAAGACCACGGTCGGGATGTTGCTGTAGTCCAGATGTTCGTCCGGCTTGTTATTAAACAGACGCTCGGAAAGACGACGCCCCGCCGCCACGGCAACCGGCGTCAGCTCTACGGCGCCGGTGTTATCACCGACGGCATAAATGCCCGGTACGCTGGTGTTCTGGAACTTATCAACGACAATGTAGCCTTTTTCATTGGTTTTCACCCCGGTTGCGGCCAGGTTGAAGTTGTCGGTGGCCGGTTCACGACCAATCGCCCAGATCAGGCAATCAACGGTCTGGCTACGGCCATCTTCCAGTTCCAGAGTCAGGCTACCGTCCGCATTTTTCACCACCGCTTTTGGCACGGCGTTGGTGTGCAGGGTTGGGCCTTCGGCGTTCATCACCTCGACCAGCGTGTCGACGATCAGCGGGTCAAAGCTGCGTAGCGGCGCGTGTTTACGCACGAACAGGTGCGCTTCCGCTCCCAGGCCGTTAATCACGCCGGCCAGCTCAACCGCGATGTAACCTGCGCCCACAATGGCAACGCGTTCTGGCAGAGCAGGCAGCTCGAAGAAACCGTCGGAGTCGATACCGTATTCCGCGCCCGGAATGTTCGGGTGGCTCGGACGGCCGCCGGTGGCGATCAGGATGTGATCGGCGGTGATCGTCTCGCCGTTCACTTCGATCGTCTTCGCATCCACGAAACGGGCGAAGCCGCGGATCACGTCGACGTTATTCTTGCCCAGCACGTTATCGTACGAGGTGTGAATACGGTCGATGTAGGCGGTACGGCTGGCGATCAGTTTATCCCAGTCGAAGTGGTTGATGGTGGTGTCAAAGCCGTAGTCCGGGCCATACATATGGATAGCTTCACGGATTTGCGCGGCATGCCACATCACTTTCTTCGGTACACAACCCACGTTCACGCAGGTGCCGCCGAGTTCTTTGGCTTCAATCAGCGCACACTTCTGGCCGTACATGGCCGCACGGTTGATGGAGGCGATGCCGCCGCTGCCGCCGCCGATTGCGATGTAGTCATAATGCTTAGTCATAGCGTTGTCCTTAATCGTGAATTGCCGCGATTGTATACCTGAAATCAATAGTTTCCACCGATGGCTGCGATTACTCCGGCACGATCCAGCTCACGGTGGCGTGACCCGTACCGGCTGGCACCAGCGTTTTGTGCAGCCACGGCAGCACGTTGTTCATCTGTCCTTCGAGCTTCCACGGCGGGTTAATGACGATCATGCCGGACGCGGTCATGCCGCGCTGGTCGCTGTCAGGGCGCACCGCCAGCTCAATTTGCAGGATTTTACGAATGCCGGTCGCTTCGAGGTCTTTGATCATGCGTTTAATTTGCGCGCGCAGCACTACCGGATACCACAGGGCATAGGTGCCGGTCGCAAAGCGTTTGTAACCTTCGTTAATGCCGGTCACCACCGCCTGATAGTCGGTTTTGATTTCGTACGGCGGGTCGATCAGCACCAGGCCGCGACGGGAAACCGGCGGCAGTTTGGCTTTCAGCTGCTGGTAGCCATCGGCTTTGTCCACGCGGGCGCGGTTATCTTTCTGAAACTCAGAACGCAGCAGCGGGAAGTCGCTCGGGTGCAGCTCGGTCAGCTGAAGGCTGTCCTGCTCACGCAGCAGCTGGCGGGCAATCAGTGGTGAACCCGGGTAGTAACGCAGCTGGCCGTTGCGGTTGAAGTGATTCACCACGCCAATGTACGGCTCCAGCTCGGCAGGCAGATCGTCCTGCTGCCAGATACGCGCAATCCCTTCCAGATATTCACCGGTACGCTCGGCATGCTCGCCGCTCAGCTGATAACGGCCCGCGCCCGCGTGGGTGTCCAGATAAAGGAACGGTTTATCCTTTTCTTTAAGCGATTCGATGATCAGGCTCTGAACGGTGTGTTTGAGGACGTCGGCGTGGTTGCCTGCGTGGAAGCTGTGGCGATAACTGAGCATGGGTAATGATATTCCGCTGAATTGACGATTTGCCACAGTTTACAGCAGAACGGCACAGATTACCCGCAGGCCCGGTAAGCGCAGCGCCACCGGGCGTTTTTCGACAACCTTCGGCATTGAAATCCTCTACACTTAACCCCATTACTGAACAATATGCACAGCGCCGGATGCGCGCTTCATTCATCTATTTCAACAGGACAGCGTTTATGACCAATCCATTACTGACGCCTTTTTCGTTGCCACCGTTTTCTAAAATCCTCCCTGAGCATGTGGTTCCGGCCGTTACCCAGTCGCTGAACAACTGCCGTGCGGCGGTAGAAAGCGTGGTCGCGCAGGGCGCGCCGTACACCTGGGAAAATCTGTGTCAGCCGCTGGCCGAAGTGGACGACGTGCTGGGGCGTATTTTCTCCCCGGTGAGTCACCTGAACTCGGTGAAAAACAGCCCGGAGCTGCGTGAAGCCTACGAACAGACCCTGCCGCTGCTCTCTGAGTACAGCACCTGGGTCGGTCAGCATGAGGGGCTCTACAAAGCCTACCGCGACCTGCGCGACGGCGACCACTATGCCGAACTGAACACGGCGCAGAAAAAATCGGTCGATAACGCCCTGCGTGATTTCGAACTGTCCGGGATTGGCCTGCCAAAAGAAAAACAGGTCCGCTACGGCGAAATCGCCGCGCGCCTGTCCGAGCTGGGCAACCAGTACAGCAACAACGTCCTCGACGCCACCATGGGCTGGACGAAGCTGATTACCGATGAATCTGAACTGGCGGGTATGCCGGAAAGCGCGCTGGCGGCGGCAAAAGCCCAGGCCGAAGCGAAAGAGCAGGAAGGCTTCCTGTTAACGCTGGATATCCCAAGCTATCTGCCGGTGATGACCTACTGCGACAACCAGGCCCTGCGCGAAGAGATGTACCGCGCCTACAGCACCCGCGCCTCCGATCAGGGGCCGAATGCCGGTAAGTGGGACAACAGCCCGGTGATGGCGGAGATCCTCGCTCTGCGCCACGAGCTGGCACAGCTGCTGGGCTTCGACAGCTACGCGGATAAATCCCTCGCCACCAAAATGGCTGAGAACCCACAGCAGGTGCTCGACTTCCTGACCGATCTGGCGAAACGCGCCCGTCCTCAGGGTGAAAAAGAACTGGTTCAGCTGCGCGCCTTTGCGAAAGCGGAGTTCGGCGTGGACGAGCTTCAGCCGTGGGATATCGCGTACTACAGCGAAAAACAGAAACAGCACCTCTACAGCATCAGCGACGAACAGCTGCGTCCGTACTTCCCGGAAAACAAAGCCGTTAACGGCCTGTTCGAGGTGGTGAAACGCATCTACGGCATTACCGCGAAAGAGCGTACCGACATCGACGTCTGGCATCCGGACGTGCGCTTCTTCGAGCTGTATGACGAGAAAAACGAGCTGCGCGGCAGCTTCTATCTGGATCTTTACGCGCGTGAAAACAAACGTGGCGGGGCGTGGATGGACGACTGCGTGGGCCAGATGCGTAAAGCGGATGGTTCCCTGCAAAAACCGGTCGCCTACCTGACCTGTAACTTCAACCGCCCGGTGAGCGGCAAACCTGCGCTGTTTACCCACGATGAAGTGATCACCCTGTTCCACGAGTTCGGTCACGGCCTGCACCACATGCTGACCCGCATCGAAACCGCTGGCGTCGCCGGTATCAGCGGTGTGCCATGGGATGCGGTCGAGCTGCCAAGCCAGTTTATGGAAAACTGGTGCTGGGAGCCGGACGCGCTGGCATTTATCTCCGGCCATTACGAAACGGGCGAACCGCTGCCGAAAGAACTGCTGGATAAAATGCTGGCGGCGAAAAACTACCAGGCGGCGATGTTCATCCTGCGTCAGCTGGAGTTCGGCCTGTTCGACTTCCGCCTGCACGCCGAGTTCAGCCCGGAGCAGGGGGCGAAAATCCTCGAAACCCTGGCTGAGATTAAAAAGCAGGTCGCGGTTATTCCAGGCCCGACCTGGGGACGCTTCCCGCACGCGTTCAGCCATATCTTCGCAGGCGGGTACGCCGCAGGCTACTACAGCTACCTGTGGGCCGACGTGCTGGCGGCAGATGCCTTCTCGCGCTTCGAAGAAGAGGGGATTTTCAACCGCGAAACCGGTCAGTCGTTCCTTGATAACATCCTGACGCGCGGCGGTTCAGAAGAGCCTATGGAGCTGTTCAAACGCTTCCGTGGCCGCGAGCCGCAGCTGGATGCGATGCTGGAGCATTACGGAATCAAAGGCTGATTGCTACGTGAAGATCTGCTTAGTAGATGAAACAGGCGCCGGGGACGGCGCCTTATCTGTTCTGGCGGCCCGCTGGGGGCTGGAACATGATGAAGACAACCTGATGGCGCTGGTGATGACGCCGGAACATCTGGAGCTGCGCAAACGCGATGAGCCAAAGCTTGGCGGGATTTTTGTCGATTTTGTCGGCGGCGCGATGGCGCACCGGCGTAAGTTTGGCGGCGGTCGCGGTGAAGCGGTGGCCAAAGCGGTCGGCATTAAAGGCAGCTATCTGCCGGACGTGGTGGATGCCACGGCGGGGCTGGGGCGCGATGCCTTTGTGCTGGCGTCTGTCGGCTGTCGGGTGCGGATGCTGGAGCGTAATCCGGTTGTCGCCGCGCTGCTCGACGACGGGCTGACGCGGGGCTACGCGGACCCGGAAATCGGCCCGTGGTTACAGGAACGTTTGCAACTTATTCATGCCTCCAGCCTGACGGCGCTGACCGATATCACCCCGCGCCCGCAGGTGGTCTATCTCGACCCCATGTTCCCGCATAAGCAGAAAAGCGCGCTGGTTAAGAAAGAGATGCGGGTGTTTCAGTCTCTGGTGGGGCCAGATTTAGATGCCGATGGCCTGCTGGAGCCGGCTCGTCAGCTGGCGACGAAGCGGGTGGTGGTGAAGCGGCCGGACTATGCGCCGCCGCTGGCGGACGTTGCGACCACTAACGCGGTGACCACCAAAGGACACCGATTTGATATTTATTCGGGAACGCCGGAATAGTGCGGGCTGATGCCCTCACCCTAACCCTCTCCCACAGGGAGAGGGAACAAACATTAAAAACGGCAACCGTGTTGCCGTTTTGCTTTTACCTTGTAGGCCCGGTAAGCGTTAGCGCCACCGGGCTTTTTTGCACTTACTCGTCTTCTTCGTCACGCAGTGGAACAATCAGCATATCCACGTGTACGGTGTTAATCAGCTGGCGCGCGGAAGACATCAGCTTGCTCCAGAAGTCCTGGTGATGACCGCATACCACCAGGTCCATATCGTATTTCTTAATCGCATCAACCAGCACCTGGCCCAGATCGCCGCTACCGCTTAAGGTTTCAGTGATTGGATAGCCCGCGTTGGTAGAAAGCTCGCTCAGCGCGTGGTGAGTCTCTTCGGAGATGCGTTTCTGCATATCGCCGAGATTCACGTCGATCAGACCGGTGTAGAGGTCGGAGTAATTCACATCAACGTGAATCAGCGAAACTTTCGCGTTGTAGGGACGTGCCATGGATACTGCTTTATCAACCAGCACTTTACTCTCCGGGGAGAGGTCTACCGCGATGAGAATGTGTTTGTAAGCCATAGTGTTACTCCTTCCTTAAGTTATCGATGACTAAATGGGAAAGCCGTCGTCTGATGCTTTCATTACGGCCCAGTTAAACATATTTTTCAAGCTTTGGTGTTGATAACGATTAACCTTGTGGCAAAAAAATTAACGGATCTCCTACACTATTTAATGAGCCGTTCGGATATTAAAACGCGAACCGGATCGACTTTTGGTCATTCTTTCACTGAACTGTCTGTCAGGGCATTGGGGTGCGGTAGCTCAGGAGCCTTGCTTCGTGGGCGGACGCCGGGGAGGATGTATGATTAGCACCGTCGCATTGTTTTGGGCGTTATGCGTGGTTTGCATAGTGAATATGGCGCGCTACTTCTCATCGTTACGTGCGCTGTTAGTGGTACTTCGTTGTTGCGATCCGTTGCTTTATCAGTATGTGGACGGTGGAGGGTTCTTCACCTCGCACGGACAGCCCAGCAAGCAGATGCGTCTGGTGGGGTATATCTACTACCAACGCTACCGCGATCACCACGATGAAGAGTTTATCCGTCGCTGCGAGCGCCTGCGTCGTCAGTTCATTTTGACCAGCGCCCTGTGTGGCCTGGTTGTGGTGAGTATGATTGCGCTGATGATTTGGCACTGAGCATAAAAAAAGCGGGCCAGTTTCCTGACCCGCTTTTTTGTCGCCTTCAGCCGATTAAATCAGCTTCAGCGAAATCCAGTACAGACCGCCAGACAGCAGGATGGACGCCGGGAGGGTGAACACCCAGGCCATCAGGATGTTGGTCACGGTTTTACGCTGCAAACCGCCGCCGTCAACAATCATGGTACCTGCCACGGACGAAGAGAGTACGTGGGTGGTGGAGACTGGCATACCGGTGTAGCTCGCCAGACCGATAGATACCGCTGCCGTCATCTGCGCGGACATACCCTGCGCATAGGTCATGCCTTTCTTACCGATCTTCTCACCGATGGTGGTCGCCACACGACGCCAGCCAATCATCGTACCGATACCCAGCGCCAGTGCGACCGCCATGATGATCCAGATTGGCGCGTACTCAATGGTGTTGAGCATATCGCCTTTCAGTTTCTTCAGCAGACGTTGGTCGTCAGCATTAACCTCTGGCAGCTTCGCGACTTTATCGGTCACGTCGGAGATACAGAGCATGATGCGACGCAGTTGACCACGCTGTTCAACAGCCAGTTTGTCATAGCTTTCGATATCGGCCAGCATGCCTTTCGCACGTTCCAGCGCGTTAATCGCGTTTGCCGGATGGCAATGGAACTCGCCCGGTGCCGTCGTTGCGCCTGACTCCGGAGAAGGAATCAGCTGGTCCACGCCGGTCGCTTTCTTCAGCAAATCAGGATGCTGCTGGAAGTAAGTCTCAACGTTGTTTACCGCATCACGGGTACGGGTGATTTCGTAACCGGAGGCGTTCATGTTAACCACGAAGCCCGCCGGTGCGACGCCAATCAGAACCAGCATCACCAGGCCGATACCTTTCTGACCATCGTTCGCGCCATGAGAGAAGGCGACGCCAATAGCGGAAATGATCAGCGCGATACGCGTCCAGAACGGCGGCTTTTTCTTGCCGTCTTTCTTCTCACGCTCTGCTGGCGTCAGGTGGATACGCGCACGTTTTTTCGTGTTGCTCCAGTAGCGACGCAGGATGAAAATCAAGCCACCCGCCACCACCAGACCGACGATAGGGGAGATGATCAGAGAGCCGAAAATACCGAGAACTTTCGGGATATTCAGCGCATCAACGACGGAGGTCCCGGTCATCAGGGCATTGGTTAACCCGATACCGATAATCGCGCCGATGAGGGTGTGAGAGCTGGATGCCGGCAGGCCGAAATACCAGGTACCGAGGTTCCAGATAATCGCAGCAAGCAGCATTGAGAACACCATGGCCAGGCCATGACCGGAACTCACGTTAAGCAGCAGATCCGTTGGCAGCATATGCACAATGGCATACGCAACGCTCAGTCCGCCCAGGAGGACACCAAAAAAGTTAAATACCGCCGCCATCACGACCGCAAGCTGCGATCGCATTGCGCGAGTGTAGATAACCGTTGCTACTGCGTTTGCAGTGTCGTGGAAGCCGTTGATCGCTTCGTAAAACAGCACAAAAACCAGAGCAAGCAATAATAAAAGCCCGGTATGTAAATCCAGGCCGGCAAACAAATGTAGCATAGGACGTTACGCCATTTTGAGGACATGAACGCGGCGCATTATCCAGGACAAATGCGCAACGGGCAAAGTGAAATATAGACTTTTTTTGACATACCACCTGATTTGGGAAATGTGCCTGAAAGGATAATCTTTAAATATCAATGAAATGGCTTTGTAATATCTTTTTACGCTGGTGCGACCACTGAGGAAACTTTACAATCCGCGGCAGTTAACGAAGAGGATTTTGACGTGGAAAGGTTTGATGCCGTAGTAATTGGCGCCGGTGCGGCGGGTATGTTTTGTGCGGCGATGGCCGGACAAGCGGGTCGTCGCGTGCTGCTGCTGGATAACGGAAAAAAGCCTGGCCGCAAGATCCTGATGTCTGGCGGCGGGCGATGCAACTTTACTAATCTTTATGTCGAGCCTGCTGCCTATTTGAGCCAGAACCGTCATTTTTGCAAATCTGCGCTGGCGCGCTACACCCAGTGGGATTTTATCGAACTGGTGGGTAAACACGGTATCGCGTGGCATGAGAAGACGCTGGGGCAGCTGTTCTGCGACGACTCCGCGCAGCAAATTGTCGATATGCTGGTGGCCGAGTGCGAGAAAGGCGGCGTAGTTATGCGCCTGCGCACCGAAGTGCTGGACGTCGCCCGTGACGAGCAGGGCTACACGCTGCAACTCAACGGTGAAACCGTCAGCGCCGATAACCTGGTGATCGCCAGCGGCGGCCTCTCGATGCCGGGTCTGGGCGCCTCACCGTTCGGCTATAAAATTGCCGAGCAGTTTGGCCTGAAGGTACTGCCCACCCGCGCCGGGCTGGTACCGTTCACGCTGCATAAGCCGCTGCTGGAACAGCTTCAGACGCTCTCCGGCGTGTCTGTGCCGTCGGTCATTACGGCCGAAGACGGCACGGTGTTCCGCGAAAATCTGCTCTTTACCCATCGCGGACTCTCGGGCCCGGCGGTATTGCAGATCTCCAGCTACTGGCAGCCGGGGGAGTTTGTCTCCGTAAACCTGGTGCCGGACTGCGATCTGGACGCCTTCCTTAACGAGCAACGCGCTGCGCACCCGAATCAAAGCCTGAAAAATACCCTGGCGATGCAGCTGCCGAAGCGTCTCGTGGAGTGCTTGCAGGTGTTAGGGCAAATTCCGGATGTCGCGCTCAAGCAGCTCAACAGCCGCGAGCAGGAAACGCTGGTGGAGACGCTGACGAACTGGCGCGTACAGCCAAACGGCACCGAAGGCTACCGCACGGCGGAAGTGACGCTGGGCGGCGTGGATACAAACGAACTCTCATCCCGCACGATGGAAGCCCGCAACGTGCCGGGTCTTTATTTCATTGGTGAAGTGATGGACGTGACCGGCTGGCTCGGCGGGTATAACTTCCAGTGGGCGTGGGCCAGTGCCTGGGCATGCGCGCAGGCACTCGCTGAAAAGAACGGTTAATATTTATTTTTTTAGCGTGCTGCGTCCTTATCGGGTCCACGCTTTTTATTGTGTGCATGGTGTTTTGTCTTCTTAAAAGGGTTGTCTATGTCTGCTGCTCATCTCGGTTTCCCGACGGAAACCGTTGTTGTCTTCGTGGTGATGGCCGTTGGGGCGATGTTTATCGACCTCTTCATGCACCGTCACGATAAACCGATCTCGCTGAAAAGCGCGGTCATGTGGTCCATCTTCTGGGTCATGATGGCGATGGCCTTCGCCGGATTCTTATACGTGCACCACGGCGCGGAGATGGCCAGTCTGTTCCTGACCGGCTATGCGCTGGAAGAGGTGCTCTCCGTCGACAACCTGTTTGTGATGATGGCGATCTTCGCCTGGTTTGGCGTGCCGGATAGATATCGTCACCGCGTGCTCTACTGGGGCGTACTCGGGGCGATTGTGTTCCGCGGTATTTTTGTTGCCATTGGCACCAGCCTGCTGAGCCTGGGACCGTATGTTGAGGTCATTTTTGCGCTGGTCGTCGGCTGGACGGCGGTGATGATGCTGAAACGCAATGAAGAGAGCGATGAAGTAGAAGATTACTCCAACCATCTGGCGTACCGCCTGGTGAAACGCTTCTACCCGGTGTGGCCAAAAATCAGCAGCCATGCGTTTATCCTGACCCAGAAAGAGGTGGATGCCGAACTGGAGAAACCTGAAAACAAGGATGTGATGGTAGGCCGCGTGAAGAAGGCGAAGCGCTACGCGACGCCGCTGCTGCTCTGCGTCGCGGTGGTGGAGCTGTCCGACGTGATGTTCGCCTTCGATTCCGTACCCGCAATCATTGCCGTCAGCCGTGAGCCGCTGATTATCTACAGCGCAATGATGTTCGCGATCCTCGGCCTGCGTACCCTCTACTTCGTGCTGGAAGCGCTGAAGCAGTATCTGGTGCATCTGGAGAAAGCGGTGGTGTTACTGCTGTTCTTCGTGGCGTTCAAGCTGGGGCTGAATGCGACCGACCACTTCTGGCATCACGGTTATAACATCGGCGCCACGGCAAGCCTGTTTGTGGTGCTGGGGGTACTGGCGCTGGGGATTATTGCGAGCGTGATGTTCCCGGGAAAACGTGAGGCCTGATGTACCGCTTTTCTCCCTCTCCCTGTGGGAGAGGGCCGGGGTGAGGGCACCGGGCCGCACCTAACCCTTAATTGGTGAATTTCGGCGCTTGCTCGGATGATGAAAATGCCGCCAGTGCGGATCCTGCGCCGCCGCCAGCAACTCGTGGTCGCCACGCGTGTCGCCCCAGGCGCGCAGGTGATACGCGTTCAAATCCCCATACACCTTCTCCAGCCTCGCCACCTTCTGGGCACAACGGCAGTTGTGGCCGGTGATCCGCCCGGTCAGCTTGCCGTCTTTCACTTCCAGCTGCGTGCCAATCAGCTTAATGCCGAGCTTATCGGCCCACGGCTGCAATACCAGCGCCGGGGAAGCAGAGCAAATCGTCACTTCCGCACCGGAATTGACCTCGTTGGCGACGGC
This sequence comes from Enterobacter sp. DTU_2021_1002640_1_SI_PRY_ASU_LCPMC_013, assembly GCF_032389435.1. Taxonomy (NCBI): domain Bacteria; kingdom Pseudomonadati; phylum Pseudomonadota; class Gammaproteobacteria; order Enterobacterales; family Enterobacteriaceae; genus Enterobacter; species Enterobacter sp. DTU_2021_1002640_1_SI_PRY_ASU_LCPMC_013. The sequence goes on along the minus strand of NZ_CP135594.1, from coordinate 4,574,909 downwards.
CAGCACACCTTCCGGGCGCATCAGCTTGTTCCAGTATTTTTCACAGAAGGCTTCCGCCTGCTGACGTAACCAGTGCTCATCCACCCCCGTCAGGAAGGTTTTGATCAACACCTCTTTCAGCTCATCTCGCGTCAGCTTTCGGCGCACACAGTGCAGCGTAGGCAGGGCCATGCGCACCAGTCGGCCAGCAAAGTAGCGCTTGCCAAAGGCAAAGCGCAGGAACGGGATAAAACTGTCGTGGTGCGTCAACGTACCATCAAAGTCAAAGACAGAGAGCACGCTGGACTTCGCCACGGCTTCGTCGGCAATCATATTGGTCATAAATACGTCTTAGCTGAAATACACATTCTGTTCACTAGTTTACCTGCTTTACCTTCACAGTCCTTATATCAGGTCGCATTTTTTCCTGAACCTGTGGCCTGACGGGTCAAACAATGTCATCCACCACGCCGCCGTCAACGCGCAGCGCCGCGCCGGAAGTCGCGGAGGCCTGCATGGAACAGACATATACCACCATATTTGCCACTTCTTCCACCGTGGCGGCGCGCTGGATCACCGAGCTGGGGCGATTCGCCATCACGAACTCTTTCGCCAGCTGTTCCAGCGATTTACCGGTTCTTTCGATCTCGTCTTTCATCATCGCGGCAAAACCGTCCGACATTGTCGGGCCCGGCAGCACGCTGTTCACCGTCACGCCGCTGCCTGCCACGAACTTCGCCAGACCGCGCGCCAGCGAGAGCTGGGCGGTTTTTGTCACGCCATAGTGGATCATATCCGCAGGAATATTGCAGGCCGATTCTGACGAGATAAACACTACCCGACCCCAGCCCTTTTGTACCATGCCTGGCAGCAGGGCACGGGAGAGGCGCACGCCGGACATCACGTTGGTCTGCCAGTAGCGTTCCCAGGTCTCGTCGTCGGTGGAATAAAAATCCTGCTGGCCATAGATCCCGGCGTTATTCACCAGAATATCGACGTGCGAGGCGACCCTGAGCAGTTCGTCAACGCCCTCCTGCGAGCTTAGATCGGCTATGGCGGCACGGACCTGTACGCCCGGCACCACCTGCTGTAGCGCCTGAATGCCTTTGTTCACCGAGTCGACGCTGCGCCCGTTCACGATCACTTCCGCACCGCTCTCCGCCAGCCCGCGGGCGATGGCAAACCCAATACCGCCGGTGGACGCGGTCACCAGCGCTACTTTCCCCGTTAAATCAATTTTCATCATTCGCTCCTTGTCATCTTATGGTTCAAAACTTAAAGCGTAGCAGTTGACGATGACGGCTCCTGTTTAAAAAGGCGCAACAGCGTCTCAACCTGCTCGTCCAGCGGGCTGAGGGAGCGTTTGACGATGAGGTGCAGCGGCGTGGCGCGACGTACGCCGTGGCTGAGCGGCAGCGTTTTAAGGATGCCCTGCTGGAGCGGGGTCTGAATGCGTTCTTCCGGTAACCAGCCGTATCCAACCTGATACATCACCGCTTCGATCGCGGCATCGATGGTGGAGAAGGTCCACGACTCCCCGGTGGGGTGAGCGGTGGGCTGGCTGTCTGCGATCTGAATGCGCGGCCACGGTCGTAGCATCTCGTCGTTAAGCGGTGTATCCAGCGCAAACAGCGGGTGAGCGTGATGCGCGACGGCAACAAAATCGATATTCATCAGCCATTCGCCCAGGCCGGTAATGTCCTGGCGGCGGGTTAAGACCATCACGTCGGCTTCATCATTAAGCGCATCTGCGCGGCTGTTTTCCAGCACCTCGGTAAGCCGCACCTGCGTTTGCGGGTACAGCTGCTGAAACTGGCGCAAAATCGCGAACAGCCGGCTGCGCGGAAAAATACTGTCTACCATCAAATCGATACGGGTTCGCATCCCGCTGCGCAGGGTCGCAGCGCGCGTTTCAACATAGGCGAAGGCTTTCAGCAGCGGTTTAACCTGATTCAGCAACAGCTCACCCGCCGGGGTCAGCACGGCACGCCGTCCCTCTGTCATCAGGAGCGCCACGCCCAGCCGCTCCTGCAACAGCGACAGGTTATAGCTGACCGAGGACTGGCTGCGGTGGGTCTCTTCCGCCGCCTTAGCGAAGCTGCCAGCCTCGATGACTCTCTCCAGCAAGGCCCACTGTTCGAGCGTCGTCTTGTGCATAATTAATCTAAATTTTGGATGAATTTGATTCAAACATAGCGTTATTCATTCATTTTTTGAAGGGGTACGATCGTCTCATCAAAACAAAGGAGACATCGTATGAGCACCTTCGATAAACATGATTTAAGCGGCTTTGTCGGCAAACATCTTGTATATACCTACGATAATGGCTGGAATTACGAAATTTACGTTAAAAACGAAAACACCCTGGACTACCGTATTCACAGCGGTCTGGTGGGCAACCGTTGGGTGAAAGATCAGCAGGCCTACATTGTTCGTGTTGGGGAGAGCATCTATAAAATTTCCTGGACGGAGCCAACCGGTACCGACGTGAGCCTGATCGTGAACCTGGGCGACAGCCTGTTCCACGGCACCATCTTCTTCCCGCGCTGGATCATGAATAATCCGGAAAAAACCGTCTGCTTCCAGAACGATCACATTCCACTGATGAATAGCTACCGTGATGCCGGGCCAGCGTATCCAACCGAAGTGATTGATGAATTTGCCACCATCACCTTCGTGCGCGACTGCGGTGCGAATGACGATAGCGTTATTGCGTGCGCGGCCAGCGAGTTGCCAAAAAACTTTCCTGATAATTTAAAATAAGCGCGACAATTAACTAAAAAGAAAAGTTCCCGACTCATTTCATATTTATTGGAAATGGTCGGGGATTTTTTTATTTGTTGATGTTTGGTTTAGATAATTGACTCTAATACGGTGAGCGGAATCACATAATAAATAATTCATAATTACTTAACCTATTGTTTAATAATAAATTTATATCAATTCACTCCTCCTTTTTATCACCATCTTAATTTTTCCCTAAGAAATGAACGTTACCTTGAGATGAGTTTATGGTTCGTTGAAATAAACGCATCGGCATTTGGTTAATATCAAAAAGTTGCCATGCATAACTCAAGGAAATTAATAATGCGTGATTTTTTGCCTTTTTCCCGGCCCTCAATGGGCGCGGAGGAAATCGCCGCGGTACAGGAGGTAGTAACCTCCGGCTGGATCACCACCGGGCCGAAAAATCAGATGCTTGAAGAGGCGTTCTGTACGCTGACGGGAAACCGTCATGCGATTGCCGTCTCCTCTGCCACGGCGGGGATGCACGTCACCCTGATGGCGATGGGGATTGGTCCCGGCGATGAGGTGATTACGCCCTCCCTGACCTGGGTATCGACGCTGAATATGATCGTGCTGCTGGGTGCCATACCGGTGATGATCGACGTCGACAGAGACACGCTGATGGTGACGCCTGAAGCGGTCGAGGCCGCCGTTACGCCTCGAACCAAAGCCATTGTGCCGGTTCATTATGCGGGTGCGCCGTGCGATATTGACGCCATCCGCGCCGTCGGTGAACGTCACGGTATTCCTGTCATTGAAGACGCGGCCCATGCCGCCGGAACGTACTACCACAGCCGTCATGTAGGCTGGCGGGGCACCGCAATATTCTCCTTCCACGCCATCAAAAACATGACCTGCGCCGAAGGTGGGCTGGTGGTGACGGATGACGAGCAGCTGGCGCAAAACATCCGTAGCCTTAAGTTCCACGGTCTGGGCGTTGATGCCTATGACCGCCAGACCCATGGCCGCGCGCCGCAGGCCGAGGTCATCACCCCGGGTTTTAAATACAACCTCGCGGATATCAACGCCGCGCTGGCGCTGGTGCAGCTCGGCAAGCTGGGCGAAGCCAACAGGCGCCGTCGCGACATTGCCGACCGCTACCTGCTTGAACTCTCGGATACCCCTTTCCAGCCGCTGCGCATTCCGTCCTGGCCGCATCTGCACGCCTGGCACCTGTTTATCATTCGCGTGGATGAGGCCCGGTGCGGCCTCTCGCGTGATGCCCTGATGGCCGCGCTGAAGGAGCAGGGCATCGGTACGGGCCTGCATTTCCGTGCGGCACATACGCAAAAATACTACCGCGAGCGTTTCCCTGATGTGTCGCTTCCGAACTCTGAATGGAACAGCGCGCGTATTTGTTCTCTCCCTCTTTTCCCGGACATGACCCATGACGACACAACCCGCGTCATTACCGCGCTCCATCAGCTTGCAGGACATTGATATGTTCAGTGCGCCGCCCGTGCAAAAAGTTTCCGTGGTGATCCCGGTCTATAACGAGCAGGAGAGCCTGCCGGAACTGATCCGCCGCACGACTGCCGCCTGCGAGACGCTCGGCAAAGCTTATGAAATTCTGCTGGTGGACGACGGCAGCAGCGACGACTCCGCGCGGATGCTGACCGACGCCGCGCAGGCGGAGGGCAGCCACATTGTTGCCGTACTGCTCAACCGTAACTACGGCCAGCACTCGGCAATTATGGCCGGGTTCAGCCACGTTACGGGCGATCTGGTGATTACCCTGGATGCTGATCTGCAAAACCCGCCGGAAGAGATCCCGCGTCTGGTCGCCAAAGCCGACGAAGGTTACGACGTGGTCGGCACCGTGCGGCAAAACCGCCAGGACAGCCTGTTCCGCAAGCTGGCGTCTCGCACCATCAACCGTCTGATCCAGCGCACCACCGGCAAAGCGATGGGCGACTACGGCTGCATGCTGCGCGCCTATCGCCGCCACATCGTCGACGCCATGCTGCACTGCCACGAGCGCAGCACCTTCATTCCTATTCTGGCGAACACCTTTGCCCGTAAAGCGACGGAGATCCCGGTGCTGCACGCCGAGCGCGAGCATGGGGAGTCAAAGTACAGCTTTATGCGTCTGATCAACCTGATGTACGACCTGATCACCTGCCTGACCACCACGCCACTGCGCCTGTTGAGCGTGTTCGGCAGCGTTATCGCGCTGGCCGGGTTTGCGCTTTCCGTTCTGCTGGTCGTTCTGCGGCTGGTCTTTGGTCCCCAGTGGGCGGCGGAAGGGGTCTTTATGCTGTTTGCCGTGCTGTTCACGTTCATTGGCGCCCAGTTCATCGGTATGGGTCTGCTGGGTGAGTACATTGGCCGTATTTACAACGATGTTCGCGCGCGTCCGCGCTATTTTATTCAACGTGTTGTCCGTCAGGAGCACCTGGCATCTCAAGAGGAAAACCACCCATGAAAACCGTCGTCTTTGCCTATCACGATATGGGGTGCACGGGCACGCAAGCCTTGCTGGACGCAGGCTTCGACATTACCGCCATCTTCACCCATCCGGATGTTGCCGGGGAAAACCACTTCTTCGGCTCGGTGGCGCGTATTGCGGCTGAACACGGTATTCCGGTTTACGCCCCGGACGATGTGAACCATCCGCTGTGGGTGGATCGTATTCAGAAGCTTGCGCCGGACGTGATTTTCTCTTTCTACTACCGCAATCTGCTTTGCGACGACATCCTGAGCGTGGCGACAAAAGGCGCATTTAACCTGCACGGCTCGCTGCTGCCAGCCTACCGTGGCCGTGCGCCGCTGAACTGGGCGCTGGTTAACGGTGAAACAGAAACCGGCGTAACGCTGCACAAAATGGTACGCCGTGCCGATGCGGGCGGTATCGTGGCACAGCTGAAAGTGGGCATTGGCGCTGATGAGACGGCGCTGGAGCTGCACCACAAGCTCTGCATCGCCGCGCAAAGCCTGCTTCGCGACGCGCTGCCGACGATCCGTCAGGGGACTTTTACCGAAACCGCGCAGGACGAAAGCAAGGCAAGCAGTTTTGGTCGCCGCACGCCGGAGGACGGGCGACTGGACTGGGCGAAACCGGCGCGTCAGCTGCATAACCTGGTGCGCGCCGTGACCGACCCGTGGCCGGGCGCGTACAGCTTCGCCGGAGTCAGTAAATTTATCGTCTGGAAATCCCGCGTGCGTGACGACATTCCGGCGGCAAAACCGGGCACCGTCATCTCGGTCTCTCCGCTGATTGTGAGCTGCGGCGAGCAGGCGCTGGAGATCGTCACCGGACAAACGGACAACGGGCTGTACGTGCAGGGGGCGCAGCTGGCGCAGTCTCTTGGTCTGGTGGCGGGGGCGCTGATCACCAGCGCGCCGGTGGTGGCGATCAAACGCCGCACGCGCGTCTTAATCCTCGGCGTAAACGGGTTTATCGGTAACCATCTGACCGAACGGCTGCTGGAAGACGACAATTACGAGATCTACGGTCTCGATATCGGATCCGATGCGATCGGTCGATTCCTCACTAATCCCCGTTTCCACTTCGTTGAAGGGGACATCAGCATCCATTCCGAATGGATCGAGTACCACATCAAAAAATGTGACGTAGTGCTGCCGCTGGTGGCGATTGCCACCCCGATTGAATACACCCGTAACCCGCTGCGCGTGTTCGAACTCGATTTCGAAGAGAACCTGAAGATTATCCGCGACTGCGTGAAATACGATAAGCGCATCATCTTCCCGTCGACGTCGGAAGTGTACGGCATGTGTACCGACAATAACTTCGATGAAGACACCTCCAGTCTGGTGGTCGGGCCGATTAACAAGCAGCGCTGGATCTACTCCGTCTCTAAACAGCTGCTGGACCGCGTGATCTGGGCATACGGTGAGAAAGAGGGGCTACGCTTTACCCTGTTCCGCCCGTTTAACTGGATGGGGCCGCGCCTGGACAACCTGAACGCCGCGCGTATCGGCAGCTCCCGCGCCATCACCCAGCTGATCCTCAACCTGGTGGAAGGTTCGCCCATTAAGCTGATTGAAGGTGGCAAACAGAAACGCTGCTTCACCGATATCAGCGACGGTATTGAAGCGCTGTTCCGCATCATCGAAAACAAAGACGGCCGCTGTAACGGGGAGATCATCAACATCGGTAATCCGGACAACGAAGCGAGCATCCGCGAGCTGGCGGAAATGCTGCTGGCAAGCTTTGAACGTCACCCGCTGCGCAGCCAGTTCCCGCCGTTTGCCGGTTTCCGCGAAGTGGAGAGCAGCAGCTACTACGGCAAGGGTTATCAGGACGTTGAACACCGCAAGCCGAGCATCCGCAATGCGAAGCGCTGCCTGAACTGGACGCCGACGGTGAAGATGGAGCAGACCATTGATGAAACGCTCGACTTCTTCCTGCGCACCGTGGAGCTGTCGGAACAGGCATCATGAAAAAGGTCGGTTTACGCATTGACGTCGACACCTTTCGCGACACGCGCGAGGGCGTGCCGCGGCTGCTGGAGCTGCTGAGCAAGCACAACGTGCGCGCGACGCTTTTCTTCAGCGTCGGGCCTGACAATATGGGGCGTCACCTGTGGCGCCTGATTAAACCGGCCTTTCTGTACAAAATGCTGCGCTCGCGCGCGGCATCGCTCTACGGCTGGGATATCCTGCTGGCCGGAACCGCATGGCCCGGCAGGCGCATCGGCGCGGAAAATGAAGCGATCATCTGCAAGGCCGCGCAGCATCATGAAGTGGGGCTGCACGCCTGGGATCACCATGCCTGGCAGGCCTGGGCGGGCGTGTGGGATATCCCCCGCCTGGCGCGTGAGGTTGAGCGCGGCGTGCTGGAGCTGGAAGCCATTACCGGCCAGCCTGTGCGCTGTTCCGCCGTGGCGGGATGGCGGGCCGACCAGCGCGTGGTGAAGGCCAAAGAACACTTTGCCTTTCGCTACAACAGCGATTGCCGGGGCACCGGACCGTTTTTACCGCTGCTGGGGGAAAACCGAACCGGCACGGTGCAGATTCCGGTCACCCTTCCGACGTGGGATGAAGTGGTCGGGCGCGAGGTGAGTGCCGACAGGTTTAACCGTTACATTCTGGATGCGATGCACCGCGATGCCGGTACGCCGGTTTATACCATCCATGCCGAAGTGGAAGGCATTGCGTATCAGCAGGATTTCGACGCGTTGCTTGCGCTGGCGGCGCAGGAGGGCATTCAGTTCTGCCCGTTAAGCCAGCTGTTGCCGGACGATCCTGGCACGCTGCCCCTGGGAAAAATCGTCCGTCGTGAAATGGCTGGCCGGGAAGGCTGGCTTGGCTATCAACAAACCGTGAGCCCGGCACTATGAAAACAGCCCGCTATGGCCTGACGCTTCTCGCCCTGTTTGTCGTTTACTACCTCCTTCCGGTCAACCTTCGCCTGTTATGGCAGCCAGATGAGACGCGCTATGCGGAAATCAGCCGCGAAATGCTGGCCTCCGGCGATTGGGTGGTCCCGCATTTCCTCGGGCTGCGTTACTTTGAAAAACCCATTGCCGGTTACTGGGTGAACAGCATCGGGCAATGGCTATTTGGACACACCAATTTTGCCGTTCGCGCGGGGGCGATATTCTGCACCGGGCTGACGGCGCTGCTGGTGATCTGGCTGGCCTGGCGTCTCTGGCAGGATAAGCGGGTGGCGATCTTCTCCGGCCTGATCTTCTTAACCCTGTTCCTGGTCTATGGCATCGGCACCTACGCCGTGCTGGATCCCATTATCACCCTCTGGCTGGTGGCGGCTATGTGCAGCTTCTGGCTGGCTTCGCAGGCGAAAACGATAGCCGGAAAAGCGGGGGGCTACATTCTGCTGGGGCTGGCCTGCGGCATGGGCGTCATGACCAAAGGCTTCCTGGCGCTGGCGGTACCGGTGATTGGCGTGCTGCCGTGGGTGATTGCGCAACGACGCTGGAAGGAGGTGCTGGTTTTCGGCTGGCTGGCGATCCTCAGCTGCGTACTTATCGTCCTGCCCTGGGGGCTGGCAATCGCTCAGCGTGAACCCGATTTCTGGCGTTACTTCTTCTGGGTGGAGCATATCCAGCGCTTTGCCCGGAGCGATGCCCAGCATAAAGCGCCGTTCTGGTACTATCTGCCGTTCCTCATCGCGGGAAGTCTGCCGTGGCTGGCGATGCTGCCGGGCGCGCTACGCCTGGGATGGCGAGACAGAGAAAACGAGAGGGCGGGGCTTTATCTGCTGGGCTGGATCGTGATGCCGCTGCTGTTCTTCAGCATCGCCAAAGGCAAGCTGCCGACCTATATCCTGCCGTGCTTTGCGCCGCTGGCGATCCTGATGGCGCGCTACGCCTGCACCGTCGCCGAAAAAGCGTTACGTATTAACGGTGGGATCAATATCGCGTTTGGCGTGCTTGGCACGCTGGCGGCGCTGGTGGTCTCGCCGTGGACATCGGTCGAGATGTACAAACTCTTCTGTGCGGTAGTGGCTTTTCTTATCTGGGCCTCGGTGGGCTGGTTTACCCTTAAAAATCCGCAGCGCTGGTGGCTGGCGGCGCTTTGCCCTGCCGGACTGGCGCTGCTGGTGGGTTTTGCGATCCCGGACCGGGTAGTGGATTCCAAACAGCCGCAGTCGCTGGTGGATTCCGTTCGCGAGCCATTACAGATGAGTAAATTCGTCCTGGCGAACAACGTTGGTATAGCCGCCGGGCTGGCGTGGGAGCTTCAGCGTAATGACATCATTTTGTATGGGCAGAGCGGCGAGCTGAAATACGGCCTGGATTATCCGGACGCTAAGGGGCGTTTTGTGAGCAAAGATGATATCGCGCACTGGCTTGAAGCGCATCGTCAGCAGGGACCGGTGTCGCTGGTGATCCTGTTGTCGAAAAACGACGACCTGGCCCGCGCCGGGCTGCCAAAACCGGACAACCTGACGATTCAGGGGCGTCTGGCTTACCTGCAATATCTGCCGCAGTGATGGCCTGGATCTGGCTGGTGCTGGCAAGCCTGTTGAGCTGCGCAGGTCAACTGTGCCAGAAACAGGCGACCCGGGCAGGCGGCGGTCAGCAGGTCGCCCTGTGGCTTGGGCTGGCCCTGCTGATGCTGGGGGGCGGGATGGTTGCCTGGCTGGTGGTATTGCAGCATCTGCCCGTCGGGGTGGCGTACCCCATGCTGAGCCTTAACTTTGTCTGGGTAACGCTGGCGGCAAAAATCGTCTGGCATGAGCCTGTCCCGCTACGTCACTGGCTGGGCGTCGGGTTGATTATCGTCGGGGTTATTTTGCTGGGAGGAAGCCTGTGAACGGTGCGTGTTGGGCGTTATGCAGCGTAGTGTTAGTCAGCGTGGCGCAGCTGCTGCTGCGTCATGCGATGGTGACGCTGCCCCCGATGAGCGACGCTTTCTGGGCTGCCCTCTGGCATATAGCCCCCGGTACAGGCGCGCTGATGCTGGGGCTGACAGGCTATTGCGCCTCAATGGGCTGCTGGTATCTGGCATTGCATCGTATGGCGCTCAGCAAAGCGTATGCCTTGCTGAGCCTCAGTTACATCCTGGTGTGGAGTGCTGCAATTTTACTGCCCGGCTGGGGAGAACACTTTTCCTGGCGCGGGCTGGCGGGCATCGGCTTGATTATACTCGGCGTGCTGGTCATTTTTATGCCGCAGAGATACCGGAGTAAGTAACCGCTTCCGCCGTTAAGGTGAAAGGCGTAGGGGTACAGACCGCCAGGCTCAGCGAGCCGAAGCGTAGCTGACTGACCGGGAGGGACTGGGCGGTGCTGTCAATGCTGACAATCTGCCACGCGCTGCCGCCACGCTGTTTGACGATTGCCTCTTTGCGCGTCCAGATGCGCCAGAATGCGGAAAGCTGCTCTTCCGGCGCTTCACGTTCCAGCTCGTCATGTTCGGTGAGGCTGAAAACGGCATTCGCCAGCGCCTGCCAGTTCTCCCGCGGGCGGATCACTTCGATATCGCAGCCCACTTCACCTTCATCGCTCATCAGCAGGGCAATGTCGTCCCCGCTGTGGCTCAGGTTAAACCACAGAGGATGGCCGTTAGCGAAGGCCGGTTTTCCCTGCTCGCCGTAAATTATCTCGGGAAGCGGTGAGGGGGATAAGGTTCTGGCGAGCAGCGTCCGGCCTGCAAGCCAGGAAGCGTGTCGTGCACCCTGAGGTGCCATGTCTGCGAGCGTTGACGCCAGCGGGTCCGCGCTAAGGGTGGAGATCTTTCCCAGTACAAACTGGTACATAGTTACGCCCAGCGTTTAATGATTATCGAGGTATTGATGCCGCCAAAGGCAAAGTTATTGCTCTGAATAAATTCGCAATCAATCGGGCGGGTTTCCCCCATAATATAATCTAAAGCGCCGCATTGCTCATCCGGTTGTCTTAAATTGAGCGTCGGTGTGAACCAGCCCTCCCGCATCATGTGCAGACTCAGCAAGGCTTCCAGCGCGCCGCAGGCGCCCAGGGTATGACCGAAATAACTCTTTAAGGATGAGATGGGCACGCTGTCGCCGAAAATGGCGGCGGTCGCCTGACTCTCGGCGATATCTCCGCGATCGGTTGCCGTGCCGTGGGCAGAAATGTAGCCAATCTCCTGAGGACCAAGGCCCGCCATCGCCAGCGACTGCGCCATACACACCTGCATGGTTTCACGCTGGGGCTGGGTGATGTGCGCCGCATCGCAGTTGGTGGCAAAGCCCACGATCTCGCCATAGATTGTCGCCCCGCGCGCTCTGGCGTGATCCAGCGCTTCCAGCACCAGCGTGCCCGCCCCTTCGCCAATCACCAGGCCATCGCGCTGAACGTCAAACGGCGACGGCGTGGTTTTTGGCGCGTCGTTACGCTGGCTGGTGGCAAACAGGGTATCGAAAACCGCCGCTTCCGACGGGCACAGCTCTTCCGCGCCGCCTGCCACCATCACCGTCTGGTAGCCGTGACGAATCGCTTCCCAGGCGTAGCCAATCGCCTGGCTGCCAGAGGTACAGGCGCTCGAGGTGGGGATCACCCGTCCGCGCAGGCCAAAGAACAGCCCGGTATTCACCGCCGTGGTGTGCGGCATCATCTGCACGTAGGTGGTGCCGGTGATGTTGTGGGTGTGCTTTTCGGTGAGCATGGAGGCGAACTCGCTGACCGGCCCGGTGCTGCCGGTCGACGAGCCGTAGGCGATGCCGGTCTGACCGTTGGTCAGCACCGCGTCGTCGATCAGTCCCGCCTGCTCCAGCGCCAGCTCGGTGGCGCGGGTAGAGAGCAGCGACACCCGGCCCATGGCGCGAATGCGCTTACGGGTATAGTGAGCGGGGAGAGTGAAGTCTTCAATCGGCGCGGCGAGCAGGGTTTGCAGGCCGTCATACGCCTGCCACTCCGTCATGGTACGCACCGCATTTTCATACTCGCGCAGACGGCGCGAGATGGTCGGCCAGTCCTCGCCGAACGCGGTGACGCCGCCCATGCCCGTAATCACTACCCGGCGGGTCATAGCATGCCTCCGTTAATCGAAATCACCTGACGCGTCACATAGCCTGCTTTATCCGACATCAGGTAACTCGCCAGCCCGGCGACCTCCTCAGCCTGTCCCATACGCTGCATCGGGATCATCGACATCGCCGCGTGCAGCGCGGCTTCGTCCATCTCGATCATGCCGGTATCGATCAGCCCCGGCGCGATGCAGTTGACGGTGATTTTGCGTTTTGCCAGCTCGGTGGCGAGCGCTTTGGTGGCGCCGATGATCCCGGCTTTCGCCGCGCTGTAGTTCACCTGCCCGCGGTTGCCCATCAGACCAGAAACCGACGACAGGGTGATAATCCGCCCGCCCTTGCGGGTGCCGATCATCGGCATAATGCAGGGATGAATGACGTTATAAAAACTGTCGAGATTGGTGTGGATCACGCTGTCCCAGTCATCGTCGCTGAGCGCCGGAAAAGCACCGTCGCGGGTAATACCGGCGTTACTGACCACGCCATACCACGCGCCGTGGTCAGCGATCTCCTGTTCCAGCACCGTGCGGCACTGCTCGCGGTTGCTCGCGTCGAAGGTGAGTAAACGGCCCGCGCCGCCTGCCTGGACAATCGCTTCCAGCGTCTCCTGCGCGCCCGCTTCATCACGATGGTAATGCACGCCGACGGTGAAACCGTCCGCCGCAAGCTGAAGGGCGATAGCGCGGCCAATGCCTTTGCTGGCGCCAGTGACCAGTACGGATCTCATGATGGTGTTCCCTGGTTGAAAAGTGTGGTTAATTCATCCTCGCTCGGCTGGAAGGTGTTCACGCGGCCCGTGGCGAGGGAGACACTATCCGCACGAATGGTGCACTCGAAGCTGCCAAAGCGTTCATCCTGCATCAGACGTTCGATGGTGATGATCAGCGTGCTGCCTGCGGCAAAATGCCCTGCGTCGCACACCAGCTCGCGCGCGCCCAGCACCATGCCCAGCGCACAGTGCGGCAGCCCTTTTTGCATCCGGTGCCATTCAGACCAGACGCCCACGGTCTGGGCCATCAGCTCCAGCGCAAACCAGCCAGGCAGGTTGCCGTCCGCGTCCAGGAACGGAGCCAGAACGCCCCGATCGTTCACCGTCACGCTGCAAACGGCGCGGTCATCGGTGACGCTTTCCACGCTCTCAAGCAGCAGCATCGGCGTGTCGTGAGGAAGATAATCCCCGGGAGGTAAGTAGCGCATCATACCCTCCCCAGCAGAAGGCTGGCGTTGTTGCCGCCAAACGCGAAGGAGTTTGACAGGATCGCCGGTTTATTCAGCGGTGCGCTCTGGTGCAGCAGGCCGAAGGCGGGCAGGGTGTCGTCTGGCGCGTAGCGGGAAAAATCCTGCGGCGGCAGCGGCAGGTCTCGGGTCAGGATCAGCCAGCTCAGGGCGGCCTCGGTGATCCCCGCTGCGCCCAGCGTGTGGCCGGTAAGATGTTTCGTGGAGCTGCACGGCACGCGGTCGCCAAAGAGATCGTGGATCACCTGCGCCTCAATGCGATCGTTCAGCGGCGTAGCGGTGCCGTGCAGGTTGATATAGCCGACGTCCGCCGCCGTCATGCCCGCCTCGTTCAGCGCCTGGTTGATGGCGCGGATCGCCCCTTCGCCCTGCGGATGCGGGGCGGAAATATGGTACGCATCGCTGGATTCCCCCGCGCCCAGGAGCGCAACCTCGCCCGGCTCGCGGGTCAGCACCATCAGTGCCGCCGCTTCGCCAATGGTGATCCCCCGACGGTGGCGGCCAAACGGTTCGCACAGGGTTGGGGAGAAGGACTCCAGGCTGTTGAAGCCGTTGACCGGCATGCGGCTCAGGCTGTCGGCCCCGCCGACGATGGCGACGTCCACCAGCCCGGCGTCAATCAGACGACGACCGCTGACGATCGCCCGCGCGCTGGAGGAGCAGGCGGTTGAGATGGTATACGCCGGGCCGTCCAGCGCAAGCCAGCGGGCGAGAAAGCGCGACGGATCGCCCAGCTCCTGCTGCGGATATTGCCACTGCGGGCTGCTCTCGCCGTTCTGCGCGCGGCGCACGTACTCATCACCCTCGTCCAGCCCGGAGGTGCTGGTGCCCAGCACAACCGCCACGCGGTCGCGCCCCACGCGCGCAATGGCCGCATCGACCGCGGGCCGGATTTGCGCCAGCGCCGCCAGCAGCAGCTGGTTGTTGCGGCTGCGATGCGCAGAAAAAGACTCGGGGACAGGGGGAAGTTCACCCTCCACGCCCCCCAGCACGGCCTCGGGTAAGCCCTGTAGCCAGCCTGCACGCTGGCGCATCCCGGGGGCCACACCAGCGATCAGGTTCGCCGCTATTTCATCAGCCGAGTTGCCGAGCGCGTTGACCATGCCAACGGCAGAAAGGTAAATCATCTCAGTCACCCAGATATTGAATGGTGATGTGGTAGTGAAAAGCGTGCTGCACAATGCTAATCGGTTCGCGCCTGCCGTTACGGTTCAGGTAGACAATTTCCGTGACCAGTTTGCCATCGGGGTTGCGCAGTTCGCGTCTGGTGTCAGTATCGTTCAGCGTCCAGCCTTTCGGCAACTGCGGCTGCCAGGCGCTGAGCGGCCAGTGGCTCAGCATCACGTCGGCCAGCACCTGGCTGGCGGGCGGCAGCTGCGGCATCACAACCGACTGCTCGGTGTGGATCCCGGTGTTGTCGTAGGTGGCGAGGAACAGGCGGATCCCGACGGAGGAGAGGCCGGCAAGCGTCACTTTATTTCCATCGGCGTTCAGCATCACCAGCAGCGACTGGGTCTGGCCTTTAAAACTGCCGGTAAGCAACTGCTGCGCGCGGATGGCAGGCGTGATGCCCGGCGGGGGCAGCGTGACGCGGGTGCCGGGCTGGAGCCAGGCCTGAGGGCGCGCGTCATCGCGGTTCGTCGTATGGCTACACCCCGCCAGCAACAGGGCCATCATCACTGCCGCCAGGCGAATGAAACGGGTCATGGTAAGTTCTCTTTGTTAGACGGCATCGCCAGCGGGGCGAGCAGGAACGCGGTGAAGATACCGCTCACCAGCACAATGCCAAAGCTGCTGATGGCCTGAGTGGTGCTGAACACCAGCATCCCCAGCGTCAGCAGGGTAGTCATCATGGCGAGGGTAATCGCCAGCATGGAGGTCAGCGGCGTGCCGCGCGGGTTGCTGAAAAACAGCGTGTAGTTGATGCCAATGCCGAGGACCAGCACCAGCGCCAGCAGGGAAAACAGGTTCACCGGATGGCCCGTCACGGCCAGCGCCGCCAGCCCACCGGCCAGCGACAGCACGGACGGCACCAGCGCCACCAGCCCTTTTCGCCAGCCGAGGCGTAGCATCGCGCCGCAGGCAATCACCGCCAGCGCCACGCCCAGCAGCCCCGTCAGCAGCGAGCGGTAGAGCGCAAACAGGCTGTCGAAGCTGGCCTTACGGTCAACCCAGACGATCCCGGGATGGCGGGCGGCCAGCTCACCGAGCGCGGCGCTGTTTCTGACGCCATCGACCGGGACCAGCACACCGCTTTTGCCGTCCGGCAGCGTCAGCCACAGCAAACGCCAGCCCTCGCTGGCCGGGCTGGCGAGCCACGCTTCCACGCTGACAGGCATGGCGTTCAGGTTCGGTGGGACGGCGTTCAGCCCCGTGCTTTGCAGCATTTTCATCACCGTCGGCGCGGCGTTACGCAGAAGATGCAGATCGCTGTTCTGCCGCGCCAGCGAGTTCAGCGGCAGGGTGCGCCAGCGGGTTAATTCACCGGCTTTTTGCGCCAGCGCCAGCGCCGGGGTAAACGCCTCCAGCCGCTCCAGCGTTTCCTGAGCCGACGCGCCGTACACCACGAACCACTTCTGATCGACATTTTGCCCGGTCAGGGCGGTGATGGTTTTTTCCTGCGCCAGAATGTCCTGCGGCAGCGCCTGAAGCCGGGCGATATCGTCATCCACCCGCAGGCTGGCGATCCCGATGGCGGAGAGCAGCGCCAGCGCTACCGGCAGCCCGACAGAGAGGGCTTTACCGTCGCGCCAGGCGTTCAGCCAGCGCTGCATCATCCCTCTCAGGGGGACCGGGCGGACCGGCATGCCCCGGCACAGCCACGGATGCCAGAACATTACCGTCAGGCACGAGGCGCTCAGCCCTGCGGCGGCGAACACCGCCATCTGACGAATGCCGGGGAAGGGGGCCAGCATCATGAAGAGATACGCCACGACGGTGGTCAGCAGCGCCAGCAGCAGCGCGTTACGTACTTTCGCCAGGCTTTGCCAGGGCGAGTGTTCCGCGCCGTGCACCATCCGCTCCGTGAGGTAGTAAATCGTATAGTCCGCCGAGATGCCGATGATGCTCATGCTCATCACCAGCGTCATCAGGTGCAGTTCACCGAACAGCAGCAGCGTCACGACCGTCCCCGCCAGCGCGCCGATGGCAATGGAGAGCAGGCTCAGCAGCAGCGGACGCACGGAGCGAAACACCGACACAATCAGCAGGATCACCCCGAGCACCGTGGCGACGCCAAGCGTGGAAATATCGTTTTTAGCCTGCTGGCTGGCGTAATCGCTGTAGAACACCGTCCCGCGCGAGAGCAGCTGCGCCTGTGGATACTGGCTTTTCAGCGTCTGCTGCAACGCGTTAAGGGTGGTCACCAGCTGGTGGGTTTGCTGCATATCAAACGATGAGCCCGCCAGCTCGCCGTGCAGCAGATACCAGTAGTTCCCGGCCGCATCTTTTGTCACCAGCCAGCCGTCCATCAGCTGCATCTTCTGGCTGTTTTTCGCCAGCGCGAGCTGCGCGCCGCGCATCAGCATCAGCGGATCGTTTTGCAGCTCCTTGCCGCTCACGCCGGAAAAGGCGGAGTAGAGCTGGGACAGGATCCACTGGGCCTGTGCTTGACCGCCGTTTTGCAGGCGGGCGCGGGTGGCCGGATCGACCAGGCCATTGCGGTGTTGCCAGAAGAAATCTCCCCAGGCCTGTTGCCCGGCGGCATCCAGCGGACCTTTTACGACACTCAGCGCCTGGCTGCGTTGCAGCAGGGTTAACCACTGCTGCGCCACGCGCGGGTCCGGCTGTTTGCCGGGGCTGACCAGCCAGATGAGCTGGCGGTCGAGGCGCTGCATAAATCCGTCGTTGAGAGCGGGAGGGATCGCGCCGAGCGTCTGTTTCGGCAGCATGGCGAGCACGCTGCTGTTCAGCCGCGCGCCGGGCAGCAGCGACAGCAGCACGCCCAGCAGGATCAGGCATACCGCGGCCCACAGCAGCGCCGGGCGCAGGGCGTTACGGTGCGGCAAAGCGCTGGCGTTCTGCATCGGTCAGGCGGGCGGGCGTCAGTTGGTGGCGGGAGAGGGCGATATCCGTCGTGTCGCCCTGCTTATCGTTCAGGCGAATGGATTCCAGATAGATCGCGCCCTTCAAATCAAGGGTGGAGAAAATCTTGTCCAGCGGCGTGGTGACGGGCGTCAGCACCAGTGACCAGCGGCCTTCACCCAGATCTTTGAAATCGACGCGGAAGTTCTCTTCCAGCACCTTGCGGTCGGCCTGGAACAGCGCCCGCAGCAGATGGTTGAACTGGAACATCTGCGGGTTAGTGTCGGCGGTAATGGTCTGCGGCGACTGACCGTTGACGATCTGCACCATCCGTTTGTCATCCAGCAGCAGCGTCATCGGGAACGGCGCTTTTTGATCCCACAGCAGGCCATTGTCACGGGCGATCAGCATCTCCCCCTGCGAGCGCAGGGGCTGAGGCATATCCTTGATCGTGCGGATCTGTTCGAAGTGTGCGCGTACCACTGGTTGCTCCGCAAACCGCTGTTGCAGTTCATCCAGCGTGATCGCGTTCACCTGCGGGCTTACCAGCAGCGCGAGTAGCGTTATCCATTTCATGGCGCGATCCCCATGCGTTCGAACAGAATGGCCGGGCTGACAAAGCACATCTCCCGGCTTGCTTCTTCCACCGCCACCTGAATGGTGTAGCCGGTGGTGGTGCGTTTCCCGGTTTGCGCGTCGAAGATTTGATAGGCGATGCGCAGACGGTTTTCAACCTCTTCAATGTGGGCGCGGACGCGAATGCGCTGCTCGAAGGTCACCGCGTCGCGGTATTTCACCCGGGTATCCACCACCGGCCAGACGTAGCCGGACGCTTTCATCTGGCGATAGCCGTAATCAAACTGGTTGAGCAGCGCTTCGCGGGCAATCTCAAAGTAGCGGAAGTAGTTGCCGTGCCACACCACGCCCATCATATCGACATCGTGGAACGGAACGGTGATTTCAACTTCAGCCGTAAAGCGGGGATCGGTCAGCACCCTTTACTCCTTCTCGTTGACCTCTGGCAGCTGCCAGAAATCGAAAAAATTAAACCAGTCGAGCGGCGACAAGAGCGCGTAATGCTCCAGCCGCTGCGCATAGCGGTCGACGGTCTGCTGTAGCGCCTGCTGGCGTTCGCCGCGCGGCAGCAGCAGCGGGTCGGCAAACGGCTCGCAGTGCAGAGTCAGCTTTCCCTGCTGGCAGAGGGCAAAAATCAGCACCACCGGGCAGCGCAAAATGGACGCCAGGATAAATGGCCCCTGCGGGAACGGCGCGGGCTGGCCCATAAATTCGCTCCATATCACCCGCCAGCTACCGCCGCGCTGCGGGGTGACGGCGATGCGATCGCCCACGATCGCCACCCATTCGCCGCGATCCAGCTTCTCTTTAATGAGGATCGCAGTCTCCGGGCCAATGTCGGTGACCGGCATCAGGTGAATGCCCGCCTGCGGTGCCATCTCCTCCATCACCTGCTTAAAGCGTCTGGCGTTGTCGCTGAAGACCAGCGCGTTGATGGTTTTCGCCCCTTCGCGCTGGGCCAGCGCCCGGCAGGCTTCCACATCGCCAAGATGCGACGCGAGCAGCAGTTTGCCCTGAGGATCGTCGAGCCCCAGCGCCTCCTGCGCGCCTGGCGCAAAGACCAGATCGCGATGGAGTTTCATTTCGCCGCGCCAGCTGGCCACTTTATTCAGCATGGCATGACCGAAGCGCAGGAAGTGGGAAAAACTGTTAAGCCGTGCGGGTTGCGGCATTTGCCGCTGTGCCATCACCGTTTTAACCTGCGCCAGCCACTGCTGCGACGCCTGACGCGCAGAGCGGGCGGTCAGCCAGTAGACGGCGGTAACCGGCCACAGCAGGGCGGTAAACGCCTTTCGCCCCAGCAGCTGCCAGACGCACAGCATCAGGCGCATGCCCCATAATCCTTTCACCTCCTGCTGCTGCGCCCAGTGCTGCGAGCGGCGACGCATCAGCAGGGAAGGAATGCGCGGCAGCATGCCAAGAAACAGACGGGTATGCATCAACGAGATGCGCACGTTGTCTTTCAGGGCATCGAAATGGGATACCCCGTCCGGCGGATAGGTCACGCGGGTGGGCAGAAAATAGCTGGTGTTGCCCTGCCAGTAGAGGCGCACCATCACTTCGGTATCAAAATCCATTCGCCTGCCGAGCGGCGTGGTTGCTGCAAGGCGCAGAACCGGGGCTATCGGGTAAACGCGAAACCCGCACATGCTGTCTTTCAGTTGCAGGGAGAGGGTTTCAATCCAGACCCAGACGTGCGTTATCCAGCGCCCGTACAGGCGCGAACGGGGGATTGAGTCATCGTAAACGGGCTGCCCGGAAATGAGCGCATCGGGATGACGCCCGGCCAGCGCCAGCAGTTTGGGAATGTCCTCGATAGCGTGCTGGCCGTCAGCGTCCACCTGAACGGCGTGGGTGAAGCCGCGATCGGCGCAGGCTTTCAGCCCCTGCATCACCGCCGCGCCTTTGCCGCTGTTTTCGGCCAGCCGCAGCAGCGTAACCTGCGGACGATCCGCCGCCAGCGCTTCAAGCGTGCGGCGCGTGGTTTCATCGCTGCCGTCGTCCACCACCAGACAGGGCAGTTCGAAAGGCGCCAGGCGCGCCAGCACCGAAGCCATCATCGCCCCGTGGTTGTAGCAGGGGATCAGCACGCAGGGACGGAAGGTTACTGACATAAGCGAATCTTCCCGCTGCTGGCGGTGTGGCGCTCGTTACCCGCATGGCGCTGGTAGCTAAAGGTCAACATCTGGCGTTCAGGCTGCCAGGCAAGGAGCAGCGTGACCGTGTTCTCCGGCAACAGCGGGGCGGCGAACTTCACGTTCTGAATACTGTGAAAACGGTAGCCCGACGCCAGCGCGGCGGCGTAATGCATCACCCAGTCGAGCTGCGCCACGCCCGGCAGCAGCGGCTGTACGGCGAAATGTCCCTTAAACCAGAGCAGGTCAGGATCAAGATAAAAGGTTATCTCCAGATGCTGTGGATCGGGCTGGAGGCGCCCGATTTCAGGGATCTTCATGAAACAACTCCTGTAGCTGCGCAGTCACGCGCTTGTTCATGCTGTTGACCGGGATTTCATCAACGATCCGCCAGTAGCGCGGTACGGCAACCGGTTCAAGCCAGGGGCGAAGGGCGCGTCGCCAGGCGAGCTCCTGCGCTGTTTTGCTCTGTTCGTGTTGCTGACGCACCGCTTCATTCAGCACCAGCAATACGCCAATGCCCTGACGCCCGCCGCGCGTCACCGTCAGCGCGGCGGCCTCGCGGATGCCGTCCAGCGCCAGCAGGCGGTGCTCAATGTCATCGAGTGAAATGCGCTTATCTTCAATTTTGACCACCCGACCACGACGCCCGACGAGGCTGAACTGCCCGTCAGCCGTGAAGTGCAGGATATCATCCAGCACGATTCCCTCCGCCTTGGGGATCAGCGGCGATATCACGCGATCGCCGTGAAACGCCACGCCGGGAAAAGGCTGCCAGCGCGTGCTTTCCTCCTGACGGTAGCGCCAGGCCATTACGCCCGTTTCCGTGCTGCCGTATATTTCATCCGGCCAGACGTTGAGCCAGGCCTGAACCGCGGCGACCTCCAGCCAGGGCAGTGCGCCGCCGGCGGAGACGAGCAGGTTGACGGGGGGCGGCGTCAGCGACGCGTCCAGCCGCTTGAGAAACGCCGGACTGCTGATGAAAAGGTAGCGTTTATCGTCGGGAAGGGCAGAGAGCTGCTCGGCATAGTTGAGCAGGCTGGCATGCAGCGGCAGGCCGAGCGCCATGGGTAAGACAACACGAAACGTCAGGCCATACAGGTGGTGCAGCACCACGGAAGCCACGACGTGACAGCCCGCCAGACGCTCGCCAAAATGCGCCGCCAGCAGACGAGCCTCACGATCAAGGCTGACCACCGGCTTACTTACCCGCTGCGGCGAGCCGGTCGAGCCGGAGGTGTAAAGCTCGATCGTGCGCATCTCACCGATGGCTGGCAGCGGTGAAAAGGGATGGCCTGCCCGCTGCGCGGAAGCCACCCGCAGCTGTCGCCCCTGAAAATCGAGCGTGGTGTCGCTCAGGACGCCGCTGAACAGCGCCCGCTGTTCGTTAAGCTGCGCCGCCCGGCTGTGCCCGGGGAGGACCGGCGTTTTACCCGCATGCAGCGTCGCCAGCAGCGCGACAATAAACAGATAACCGTTTTCGATGCACAACGCCCAGCGTTCGCCATCTTCACGACGCAGCGTGTCGACCAGCTGAGTGACGTCGTGGCGCAGATCGCCAAGCGTCCAGAGGCGGTCGTCCTGCCAGGCGACAGGGGAGTCGTCAGGGCGGGGCGCACTGAGCCACTGGCTAAGCGGAAGAGGGTTAAGCATCGTTTTTAATCACCCGTTGTCGCACCAGCCACTCGCCAGCCATCAGCGTGCCCATCAGGAGATAGGCAATCATCCCATTCCACAGCGTCCACAGACGGATATCGGCGTGTAATACGGTAAACAGCGCGATCGCCCCGTTGATAATAAAAAAGCCGCACCAGACCTGGGTAACCCGGCGCGTGTAACGTACCCCGACGGGGGAGAGATCCGGTTCACGCAGGCGCGCCAGCCGTTCAACAACAGGCATTGCCGTCCACAGCGAACCGCCAAACACCACCAGCATCACCAGATTCACCACCACCGGATATAACAGCACCCACTGGTGCGCGTGCAGGACGTAGCTCGCCGCGCAAAGCGCTATGCCAGCCAGCGCTACGCTCACGAACAGATAACGCAGGGGGCCGCCCTGCCGACGGGCCTGGCAGACGCGCAACAGCAGCACCAGCGCCATCACGGGCAGTATCCCGTGCAGGCTATTATTCGCCAGCCCGAAGCCGATCAAAAACGGCCATGCCAGCAGCATCAGCCCCGTCAGGGCGGGAAGAACTGGAATCGAACGCACGTTACGCGTCGCGCTGAAGCTGTTCCACAACGTCCACGACGTCCTGCACCGTGCGCACCGCTTTGAAGGTTTCGGGCTTGATTTTATGGCCCGTTTTCTTTTGCAGGTGCACCACCATATCGACGGCATCAATGCTGTCGAGATCCAGATCCTCGTAAAGACGTGCCTCAGGGGTAATATCCTCCGGGGCGATTTCAAACAGCGTAATAAGAAGCGCAGAGACTTCCTGATAAATCGTTTGTTGTTCTGTCATAGCGGTCATTCTCAGGCGCGTTGTTGATGGATAAAAGCCGCGAGCGTGGCAACGGAATAGAAGTGCTGACGCATCTCGTCACTTTCGGCAGAAAGCACTACGCCGTACTGATTTTTTACCGCCAGACCCAGCTCAAGGGCGTCGATTGAGTCCAGACCGAGGCCGTCGCCAAAGAGCGCGGCGTCTGTATCAATATCCTCTGGGGTAAGTTCTTCCAGATTCAGCGTAGAGATAATGAGATTCTTAATTTCAAGATAGAGCGCTTGCATCTTTCGTTCCTGACAAAGATTGAAGACCGGTTGTTAACTGATGCTGCATATGCCGGTTTAACTGCCTTGCTGCCAGCGCGGGTTCGTGCTGACTCGCATCATAAAAATCATGAATGTTGATGCGTTCGCGAACATCCACGGTGAAAACAGGTTTGTTGGGGGGCACGTTATACCAGCTGCTCTGTTTATCCAGCATCCGTTCACTACAGTGGATCACCACCACGCGCACGGCGCTGTTGCAGCGAACGGCGATATTCGCCGCCCCACGTTGCAGGGTCATGGCTTCCCCCACCCGGGTGCGGGTGCCTTCAGGGAAGATAAGCAGGGTGTCGCCCTGGGCCAGACGCAGCTGGCTTGCGGCAAGCAGCGTGTCGGCTTCGCTGTTAATCAGATAGTCAGCCGCGCGGATCACGCCGCTGACGAACGGGTTACGCAGCAACGCGCTTTTCACCAGACAGTCGGTTTCGTTCATCACCGACGCCAGCAGAACGTAGTCCAGCAGCGAGGGATGATTCGCAATCACCAGACAGCCCCGCTCGGCGCGCAGAACGTCCAGGTTGTTGAAACGGTAATCCAGTACCCCTGCACCGCGTACCACCGCGAGGAACAGGCGAAAACTGGCAGAAATAGTGCGGCGTGCCAGGCGGCGACGTTGAGTGCGGTCGCGCTGGAAAATCAGCAGCAGGTTAAACCACACCAGCGACAGCGTCAGCCCGCCGAGGCCGAACAGGACGAAGCACAATCCGGTCATCAGCATCCGCCATATCCGATCGAGGCGGGAACGTAACCCTCTCATTGGCGCGTCCATTGCCACAGCAGGCGCTCGCCCGGCAGGGTAAACTGGCGCTCGTCCCGCAGGTAATGGCGCAGGAACTGGAGGCTTTGCGGCAGCGCGGGCTCTTCAGGCGTGCGGTTGACGTGCGTTTCACAGCTGAGCGTATTTCCCGCCTCAATCACCAGCGCCAGCGCGTAGGGCCAGACGGGCATCTGCGGCGGCAGCCCGGCGTGATAAAAATCAGGCAGCAGACCGTCGAAATCCACCAGCAACACGCGGGAGTAGCCCGCATGCAGCAGGCTCAGCACGTCGCACAAGCTCTGCTGGAAGGTATCCATACCGGCGGAAACCGACGAAGAGACAACAGGCTGACGCGCGGCGATAGTGAGATTGCCGACCGCCGAGTTGTGTACCGACATGGCAAAATCGGTGGGGGAAACGGGCTGTTCTGCCGCCAGGGCCTGGAGAATACGGAAATTGCGCTCCAGCTCCCCATGACGGCTGCTGTAGACGACGGCATCGATGCGGTGTTTGCGCAGCATCATCAGGCCAAGATCGACGGCCAGCCTGCTGCCTGAATTCAGGCGGCGGGCGGTCATCATCGGCAGATCGGTCAGTTTCGCCAGCGGTGCAGCGGGATCGATGGCGTCAGACCGGCGTGACCATGCCTGCCATTCGTCGGCATCGCTGAGTCCTGGCGCTCTTGCCTGCCAGTCGATAAGGGTAAGTGTAAATTTCATCTACGCGCGTCCGCGATAAACCTGTTTCTGTGACTTTTTCTTCGCCAGCGCGATTTGCTGCGCACATCGTACAATGTTGTCGTCGCGCTGGCGAATAAACGTCACTTTTGACCCTTTCCACCCGGTTATCCCGGCAAACGGCTTTTTGGCCGACCCGGACCCAGAAGAATGGCGAGTTTACTGCCTCCTTTCGTGGTTTCCATCCAGATTTTACAGACGCTGGTGAGCGGCACGGAGAGCAGCATGCCCACCGGACCCAGCAGCCATCCCCAGATCAGTAACGATAAAAACACCACCATCGTCGACATGCCCAGACGGTGGCCCATCATGCGCGGCTCGAGAATGTTACCCAGCACCATATGCACGACAAGGAACAGCGCTCCTACCAGCATGCACTCATAAAAACCGTTAAACAGGAACGCCTGGATCATCGGCGGAACGGCGGAAAGCACCGCGCCGATATTGGGTACGTAGTTCAGTAAAAACGCCAGCACGCCCCACATCAGCGCGAACTGCACGTCCAGCAGTACCAGCCCCAGCCAGACGATCACGCCGGTCCACAGGCTTAACAGCGTTTTCAGCGCCAGATACTTGGATACGCCCTTCAGCGCGCGGTGCAAGCCGGCAATGTGGATCTGAGGATTGTTCAGGGCAAAACGCAGTTTATACGGCACGTGGCGCACTTCGAACAGCATAAACACCACCGTCATCACCAGCAGCAGAATGCTGGCCATTGCCCCGGAAAGCCCGGTCATCAACGTGGTGGCGTAGGTCATCACCTTCTCGGAATCCATCCGACGCAGCATCCGTTCCGGTGAGATATGCAGATTCACGAACGGCAACGTGCGCTGAAGATCGACCAGCTTGCGCGTCAGCTCTTTATTGTACTGCGGCAGCATGGTGGAAAATTCGCTCAGCGAGGCGGCGAGCACGCCGAACAGCGCCGTCAGGACAACCAGCATCACCATCACCACGATGGTAATCGCGACCGGGCGGCTGATGCCCCGGCGTAAAAACCATGTCACTAGTGGGTTGAGCACAATGGCGAAAAACAGCGCCAGCAGAAGCTGAACAATGATATCCGCCGCCGCGTGGATACCCGCAAGGATAACCACCAGACAGGCAAGTTTTAATAAAATATGAAGTCCGGCTTTGTCGGGCGGGCTGGCAGTCATAAGAATTCCTTTTTCCGGGGGGCGTGTTAATTGTAGTGCGCCGGATGGGCTTCGTCTGGCGTGTTAGTCTGAAAGTCGTGGCAAAAAAATGGCCCCCGGCGCAAGCGACGGAGGCCACGGCATCCTGGTGAACGATTACTGGATCACAAGGGTGTTAATGATGTTTTCAGCGGCGGTCTGCGCTTTCTGCTGATTGTCTGCCGGCAGGGTGATCTGCATGGTCAGCAGTTTATTGTCCACCTTGCCGAGCACCACGGAGGAGTACGCGGTCTGGCCTTTGGCAGAGATGATGCTGTCCAGCTGTTGCAGCGTGTGGCCTTTCAGTTCAACAGACTTGTTGGTGACCACCTGAAGCTGCGGGTCGCGGCTGCGCTGCTGATCTTCCAGGCGTTTGGCCAGCACGCCCAGATCTTCGCTGGTATCGTCACCGACGATCACAATCACCGCTTTTTGGCCGGTGGCATCGGAATAGACGTGCATATTGTTCGCCTGGGTGCCCAGCTTACCGCTCTGGTCGGTCATGTCCGCAGGCAGAGAGAAACTGAGTTTGCCATCCATCAGGCTCACCGGCTGACCGGTGGCGTTGCTTTCTGCTGACGCGCCCTGAGCAGGCGTTTTGGTGTCGCTGTTATCACAGGCTGCAAGGCCAACAACCAGCAGGCCAATCCCGACATATTTAACCAGATTGCGCATTGACTTCTTCCTTTCGATAAACGGCCATAACGGCTCATTCGTTCATCTTATCACAACTGATAAAGCGAACCCTTAACCTGCCTGCAATGCGGAGATTTCAGATTTATCTGCCAGCCTTTTCAGCAGCATATTCAACAGTACGCCGTACATCGGCAGGAAGAAAACCAGGCTGATAAGCACCTTAAAGGCGTAGTCCACCAGAGCAATTTCCATCCAGTGTTCTGCCATGAAGGCGTCCGGGCTGCGCCAGAAGGCGATGAAGAAGAAGGCCAGCGTAT
The DNA here is from genome assembly GCF_032389435.1 of Enterobacter sp. DTU_2021_1002640_1_SI_PRY_ASU_LCPMC_013. Classification (NCBI taxonomy): domain Bacteria; kingdom Pseudomonadati; phylum Pseudomonadota; class Gammaproteobacteria; order Enterobacterales; family Enterobacteriaceae; genus Enterobacter; species Enterobacter sp. DTU_2021_1002640_1_SI_PRY_ASU_LCPMC_013. Next base: position 4,548,358 of record NZ_CP135594.1, on the reverse strand, counting down.
CGCTCACGTTACCGAACAGCGTGGAGGCCGTTGGTGCCATCCACCAGCGATGGTTTTGACGCAGGCGGTTAAACACGTGGACATCGAGGATCTGCCCCAGGGCATAAGCCATAAAGCTGGCGGTGGCAATACGCGCGACGAACAGGTTGAAGTGCGTCAGCGCTTCGAAGCCCTGCCAGCTGCCCATGTAAAACAGCGAGGAGATGGCGTAGGAGACAAACAGTGCCGGGATCATCACCGCAAAAATAATCCGCCGCGCCAGCGGTGCGCCAAAAATACGCACGGTTAAATCCGTCGCAAGGAAAATAAACGGGAAACTGAACGCGCCCCAGGTGGTATGGAAACCAAAAATGGAGATGGGCAGCTGTACCAGATAGTTACTGGAGATGATCACCAGCAGATGAAATAGCGAAAGCCAGAACAACGCCTTGACGCGCTGCGATTGTGTAAAGGAGTTCATATTGTACCTTTTTGATTAATATTTGGGGTGAGGGAACCCAATAAAGCCGCCGCATGATACTGCTTTGACGATACTTTGCAATGGCTAATTTTCACGCAATCGTTAACCTGGTTTGCATTGGCGATAGCGGGGCGTAAACTACAGCCGTTTTTACCTGAATGAGAAGAAAATGACCGACCTGTTTTCCAGCCCAGACCACACGCTTGATGCTCAGGGCCTTCGTTGCCCGGAGCCGGTAATGATGGTGCGTAAAACCGTCCGTAACATGCAGAGTGGCGAAACGCTGCTGATCGTCGCCGATGACCCGGCTACCACCCGTGATATCCCCGGCTTTTGTACCTTTATGGAACATGAACTGGTGGCGCAGCAAACCGAGACCTTGCCGTACCGGTATTTGATTCGTAAGGGGTAAGTGCGGCCTGATGTCCTCACCCTGACCCTCTCCCACGGGGCTGAGGGTTCCCCACAAAATAATGCCTGCACAGACGGCCCCCTCTCCCTTGAGGGAGAGGGCTGGGGTGAGGGGGAACATACGGCTCTGGTGGTCATTCCGTTCACGTTATGTTCCTTGCTACTCTGTCACGACATGACCGGTGAACGTGCCAGGGTGGCTCAGTCGCCACCACCCTGGCGACCCGGGCTCCCGGCGGAAAATCGCCGCTTCGCGGTACCTTCGGCTTATTCCTTCCGGCTTATCGGGGACGGGCGGAGGTAACATCCCTGTAAAGCCCGCCCTCTCGGCGCATCCCTGCGCCTCGCCCCGGCCTACAGGAAACGCCTCAGCGATTTACAGCCGGACCGAGGCATCGCTGAAAGCCCTCAGTTATTCTGAGGCAACGTTATCGCTTTTGCTTTCAAATTACTGGGGAACCCTCTCCCACGGGGAGAGGGAGAAAACCGTTCTAAACCATCGTTTCAAAATTTCGCGCTTTTTGTGAGGCGCTTCACCCTCCCTTTTCCAGCCGTAGTCTAATTTTTAAGCGTCAAAAACTAAAACATCGTTTTAACGCTTATCTCACTACCCTGGAGTTGACTCAATGAAAACGACCCTCAAGCCGTTACTGGCCGCTCTGTGTCTGTCTGCTTTTGCCTGCTCCGTTTCCGCCCAAACCATTAAAGCGGCGGATGTCCACCCCGAAGGCTACCCGAACGTGGTGGCGGTGCAGCACATGGGTGAAAAGCTCAAACAACAAACCGACGGCAAGCTGGAGATCAAGGTCTTCCCCGGCGGCGTGCTCGGGGATGAAAAGCAGATGATTGAGCAGGCGCAGATGGGGGCAATCGACATGATCCGCGTCTCGATGGCGCCTGTTGCCGCCATCCTGCCGGATATCGAAGTTTTTACGCTGCCCTACGTGTTCCGTGATGAAGACCACATGCACAGGGTGATCGACGGCGATATTGGCAAGCAGATTGGCGACAAACTCACCGCCAACCCGAAATCTCGCCTGGTGTTCCTCGGCTGGATGGATTCCGGTACCCGTAACCTGATCACCAAAGAGCCAATCGTCAAACCGGACGATCTGAAAGGGAAGAAAATCCGCGTGCAGGGTAGCCCGGTAGCCCTCGCCACGCTGAAAGACATGGGGGCAAACTCGGTGGCGATGGGCGTGAGCGAGGTTTACAGCGGCATGCAAACCGGCGTGATTGACGGCGCGGAGAATAACCCGCCGACCTTTATCGCACACAACTACATGCCGGTTGCCAAAAACTACACCCTGAGCGGCCACTTTATCACCCCCGAAATGCTCCTCTATTCAAAAGTGAAATGGGACAAGCTCAGCGCCGACGAGCAGCAAAAGGTCCTGACTCTGGCCCGCGAGGCGCAGTTCGAGCAGCGTAAGCTGTGGAATGCCTACAACGACCAGGCGCTGGCAAAAATGAAAGCGGGCGGGGTGCAGTTCCACGACATCGACAAAACGGTGTTTATCAAGGCTACGGAGCCGGTGCGCGCCCAGTATGGCGACAAGCATCAGGATCTGATGAAAGCCATCGCTGACGTCCAGTAAACCGGAGTACGTATGTCCGAACTCTACCTGAAGTGGATGGACCGTCTGTACCTGCTCGCCATGACCGTGGCGGGCGTCTCGCTGCTGGTCATGACGATAGCGATCCCGATTGGCATCTTCTCGCGCTACGTGCTTAACCGCGGGGAATCCTGGCCGGAGCCGATCGCCATTATCTGCATGGTGACCTTTACCTTTATCGGCGCGGCGGTGGGGTATCGCGCCGGATCGCACATCGCGGTAAACATGCTCACCGACCGTCTGCCCGACATGCTGAAAAACCTCTGTGCTCGCGTGGTCGATCTGCTGATGCTGCTGATCTCCGCGCTGATGTTCTGGTACAGCCTCTGGCTGTGCGTCGACCTCTGGGAACAGCCCGTCGCGGAGTTCCCGCTTCTGACGTCCGGCGAAAGCTATCTGCCGCTGCCCGTCGGGTCGGCCATTCTGATCCTGTTTGTGATTGAACGCCTGCTGTTTGGCTCGCAGGAAAACCGTCCCGTCGTGCTCATCGGCAACCACAGCTAAGGGGTGAACAATGGATGCTTTCGTGTTGTTATTCACCCTCGCCATTTTGCTGGCGCTGGGTATGCCGGTGGCCTTTGCCGTGGGCTTAAGCGCCGTGGCGGGCGCGCTGTGGATTGATTTGCCGCTCGAGGCGCTGATGATCCAGATCACCAGCGGGGTGAACAAGTTTACCCTGCTGGCGATCCCGTTCTTCATCCTCGCCGGGGCGATCATGGCGGAAGGGGGCATCGCCCGACGGCTGGTGAACTTTGCCTACGTGTTTGTCGGCTTTATTCGCGGCGGGCTGTCGCTGGTGAATATCGTTGCGTCAACGTTCTTCGGCGCAATTTCCGGCTCGTCGGTGGCGGATACGGCCTCCATCGGCAGCGTGATGATCCCGGAGATGGAGAAGAAGGGCTATCCGCGCGAATACGCGGCGGCGGTGACGGCCAGCGGGTCGGTGCAGGCGATCCTGATCCCGCCCAGCCACAACTCGGTGATTTATTCCCTGGCGGCAGGGGGAACGGTCTCCATCGCCACGCTGTTTATCGCGGGCGTGCTGCCGGGGCTGCTGCTGGGGCTGTGCCTGATGATCCTCTGTCTCGGATTCGCCCACAAGCGCGGTTACCCGAAGGGTGAGAAAATCCCGTTTAAGCAGGCGGTGAAGATTTTACTTGATGCCCTGTGGGGGCTGATGACGGTAGTGATTATCCTCGGCGGGATATTGTCCGGGATATTCACCGCAACCGAATCTGCTGCCGTGGCCTGTCTGTGGGCGTTCTTCGTCACCATGTTCATCTACCGTGATTACAAATGGAGCGAACTGCCGAAGCTGATGTGCCGGACGGTCAAAACGGTCACCATCGTGATGATTTTGATCGGCTTTGCCGCGGCGTTTGGCGCAGTGATGACCTATATGCAGCTGCCGACGCGCATCACCGAGTTCTTCACCTCGCTCTCCGATAACAAGTACGTGATCCTGATGTACCTCAACGTCATGCTGCTGCTGATTGGCACGTTGATGGACATGGCGCCGATCATCCTGATCCTGACCCCGGTGCTGCTGCCGGTGACCAACTCGCTGGGGATCGACCCGGTGCATTTCGGGATGATCATGATGGTGAATCTGGGGATTGGGCTTATCACGCCGCCGGTCGGGTCGGTGCTGTTCGTGGCGAGCGCGGTGAGCAAGCAGAAAATTGAAACCGTAGTGCGGGCGATGCTGCCGTTTTACGGTATGTTGCTGGTGGTGCTGGGGATGGTGACGTACATCCCGGCGATATCATTGTGGCTGCCGGGGGTGTTAGGGATGCAGTGACGCCGTTTTATGCCGGGTGGCGGCTACGCCTTACCCGGCCTACGGTTACGGTTCGGAGATGTTGTAGGCCCGGTAAGGCGTAGCCGCCACCGGGCGTTTTTACCGACGGCGCAACAGCCGCAACGCGTTCGCCGTAACCAGCACCGTCGCCCCCGTATCCGCCAGTACCGCCAGCCACAATCCGGTCATGCCGAGCAGCGTGGTGACCAGGAAAATCCCCTTCAGACCCAGCGCAATGCCGATGTTCTGCCGAATATTGGCGCGCGTCGCCCGCGCAAGATCTATCATCTGCGCCAGCCCGGTCAGGCGGTTGTGCGTCAGCGCCGCGTCGGCGGTCTCCAGCGCCACGTCGGTGCCGCTGCCCATCGCAATGCCGATGGTGGAAGCCTTCATTGCCGGGGCATCGTTTATCCCGTCCCCGACCATCGCCAGCGGGGCATGACCGTTCAGCTCGGTTACCGCGCTGACTTTATCCGCAGGCAACAATCCGGCCTTAAACTCCAGCCCCAGCTCGCCAGCAATCGCCGCCGCCGCGCGCGGGTTATCACCGGTCAGGATCACGCCCTGTACCCCCAGCTTGTGCAGCGCGTCGACGGCGTCTTTCGCATCGTCACGCAGGGTGTCGCGCAGCGCCAGCATGCCCATCGGCACACCGTCCTGCATCACGGCAACAACCGTCTGCCCGGCCTGCTCTAATGCCTCAACCTGTGGATTCGGGAACGCGCCTGCCGCGGCGATCAGGACTTTTTTGCCTTCGACCACAGCCTCAATCCCTGACCCAACCAGCGCTCGCTGGGCCGTTGCCGGAGGGATGTTCAGCCCGCGCCCCTTCGCTTCACGCACAATCGCCTGCGCCAGAGGGTGGGTGGAGCCCTGTTCAACGGCGGCGGCCAGTATAAGCAACTCGTCTTCACTGATGTCCTGCGGATACACGCCGGTCACCTGCGGCTTGCCAACCGTCAGCGTGCCGGTTTTATCGAAGGCGATGTGCTGAATCTGGCTCAGCTGTTCCAGCGCCGCGCCGCCCTTAATCAACGCCCCGCGACGTGCCGCCGCCGCCAGCCCTGAGGTAATCGCAGCCGGGGTGGAGATCACCAGCGCACACGGACAGCCGATCAGCAGCAGCGTCAGCCCTTTGTAAATCCAGCCCTCCCACGGCGCGCCGAAGAACAGCGGCGGCACGACGGTGACCAGCAGCGCCACCAGCATGATGGCGGGGGTGTAAATCCGGCTGAAGCGATCGATAAAGCGTTCTACCGGCGCGCGGCGCTCCTCGGCTTCTTCTATCAGCCTGAGGATGCGGTCGATGGCGCTGTCGCCCGGTTCGGAAAGGACCGTCAGCAGCACCAGTCGGTCGACGCTGGTGGCGCCCGCAGGTACCTTTTCACCTGCCGCGCGCGCTACCGGGATGGATTCCCCGGTCAGGGCGCTTTCGTCAAAGCTCGCGGTGGCGGTAATGAGGGTCCCATCGGCTGGCAGACGTCCGCCTGCGGGCACTTCAATCACGTCGCCCGGGCGCAGGGTGTTGATGGCGACCGTTTCACGAGTACCGTTTATCACGCGCGTGGCGGTTTCCGGCTTCAGCGCCATCAGCGCGCTCACCCCTTTGCGCGCCCGGCTCGCCGCCCAGCCTTCAAGGCGTTCGCCGATTAAGAACAGCAGCAGCACCATCGCCGCTTCCGCCGTCGCGCCAATAAACAGCGCCCCGATAGCCGCCACGCTCATCAGCGTTTCGATGGCAAACCAGCTGCCGCTTCTCATCAGACGCAGCGCCTGACGCGCAATCGGGAACAGGCCAACCAGCGTGGTGGCGATAAACGCCAGGTTGCCGAACGGGTGGTTGATTTGCTCCAGCCCCCAGCTCAGGGCCATCATGATGATGAGGGTAATGAGCGGCAGATTTTCTTTTAGCGGGGACGTTTTTTCTGCGGGCGCCGTTTCGCTGCGCAGGGTATAACCCGCTTTGCTGACGGCGGCTTCAACCTGTCTGCTGACGTCGTTTTCGGCGCTGACCAGCAGCTTTTCGGTAGCGAACAGCACCTGAACGTGTTTCACACCCGGCACCTGCTTCACCGCATTTTCCACTTTGCGGGCGCAGGCCGCGCAGTCCATGCCGTTGACCACCCAGCTATAGTGATTGCCGTTTTCAGGCAGCGCTTCGGTCCGGGTTTCGCACGCGCCCTCGCAGCAGCAGTCCTCTTTTGGCGGAACCGGGCTGAGCTTAAGTGCCGAGAATTGGGGAACTTTTTTAGGTATTTCTGGAGTCGACATGGCAGTCTCCGGTAATGATAATTTTCTCATTAACCGCAGCATACACTCTGGAGTCGACTCCAGAGTCAAGCGTTATTTAGATATACAGCGAACGCACAATCAGGAAGTGTCCGGCAAAGTAACAGGCGGCGGAAATCGCATTATCCGCACGGAAGCGGCGGCGATAGTGGCTGCCCAGCCAGACGATATTACCCAACAGCAACAGTGCGGCACCAAAGAACGCAGACATTGCCGGAGCGGTCGGACGGAAGAACCACAGCTCGCCCGCCAGCCACACCATCACCAGCGTCATGGCGATAAACGTACAGACCGGGAGACGCATCTCTTCCAGACGCGACCAGATCACCGCGATCAGCAGGGCGCCAATCACCAGCAGCACCAGCGGCAGCGGCCAGAAGAAGGAGAGCGTCATCTGGCTGGCAAAGTAGATGGTATAGAGCAGATGCGACAGGAAGAACGCCCCCACGGCGTACAGCAGGCGCTGGCGCGGCAGCAGGGTTAAGGCATCGCCAATCAGGGAAGCACACAGCCCCGCGAGGACAAGATAGCTAACGGCGTTAAACATCGGGGCCTGCCAGGCAAGCAACAGCAGGAGTAATAGCGTGACGGGTTTAAACAACCAGCGCTGCCAGGCTGGGCCACGGTAAGACGCATCGACGTAAAGCCATGCGGAAAAACAGACAGCGATAAATGACCAAAGCATATTAACTCCCTGTAACTGTTGAGGCTGAATGATCAGTTCCTGATCCAGTGTAGTGACGCGAGCGGGCGTTTGGCAATGCCGGGGCAGGCGAGGTATCCTGAATTCCGCATAATCTGATGGGATTTTTCAATGAACAAGATGCCGCTGTTTTTCATTATCGTGGTGGCGATTATCGTCATTGCCGCCTCGTTTCGCTTCGTGCAGCAGCGCCGTGAGAAGGCCGACAATGACGCCGCGCCGCTGATGCAAAAGCGCGTGGTGGTGACGAACAAGCGTGAGAAGCCGCTTAACGACCGCCGCTCCCGCCAGCAGCAGGTGACGCCAGCGGGCACAACGATGCGCTATGAAGCGAGCTTTAAGCCGGAAACCGGCGGGCTGGAGATGACCTTCCGCCTGGAGGCGCAGCAGTACCACCAGCTGACGGTGGGGGAGAAAGGCACGCTGAGCTACAAAGGGTCGCGGTTTGAAGGGTTCATGGCGGAGCAGTAATCTGTTGATCGGCGCTGAGTCTTCTTACCAGTGCCGATCGTAAATTCAATAGATATATATAGCGTGGAGTAAATATAATTGTGGTTTATGTTTTATAAAAAATATTCTGTTTTATATTCCCATTAGTGACTTAAAATATCGTTTGCATCACTATCTTACCCAGCATTTCTTAATATGATCTTATCATTGTTATTGTATGAATATATAAATTTATAATTCAAATGGATAAGGTATTTAGATGGCGAATACAATGTGGTTGACGTTGAAGGGACAATCGCAGGGAATGATTTCTGCTGGATGTGCTTCGATAGATTCAATAGGGAATAAATCACAGCCTGCCCATCGAGATCAGATTATGGTCATGGCAATTAATCATGGAATGAGTCGGGCGCAAAACGTAAATCATCAGTGTTTGACGTTTATTAAACCTGTGGATAAATCCTCGCCGTTGTTGGGGAAAACCATTACTGACAATGAAACGCTAAGCTGTGAATTTAGCTTTTATCGCACCAGTCAGACTGGTTTAAACGAATGCTATTACTCACTAAAACTGATTAATGCCAGAATATCCAGCTTCCATCTACAGGTGCCGCATACCATTGATGACAGTGCGGGTCAGCCAGAAGAAATGATCGAATTGTCATACGAATCTATTGCCTGGGAGCATCGTATTGCTGGAACCAGCGCCTACAGTATCTGGGATGAGCGAATTTTTTAAGGACCCATGATGGAAGGTTATAATGACTGGATAGGGGATCATCGTGAAGATATTCTCAGAGGAAATAACTGGCAGCGTAATTTGCGTTTCGAAAATGAAATCAAGCAGCTGAAAAATAGCCTGGGCAACAATGCCAACCACATTATGCTGCTCACGCCTGACGAGGCGCAGGGTGTGATTGACGATTTGTTAGGTAGTCAGCCTGTTGGCTTTTCTACTACCTATGCCGGTAACATCAAAGAGACGGTTTCTGCGACTAAGAATCTGTCGAAGCTATTTTCTTATCAGCAGGCCGGAAAGATTGTTTTTACTTTAAAAGGTCTTGGGATCAAAGCAACGCAGTATGCTTATCAGGGAAAAATGTATGTGAAGATTACGGGCTACCCTTCTCTGCGACGCATTCTTAACGGAACCCGTTACCGGATTAATCATCCCAAAGTGCTTGAGGTTGGCATTGGTAGCGTCGGGTTTCAAAACGGCATTATGTCAGGAGCCCGATTCTGCATCTGGTTTTCCGCATGCTGGCGGTTGGTTGAGTTGATCTTCAAATCTGACCATGACGTCGCCGCATTCCTGGGGAATGTGACGATGGATGTGGCGAAAGTTATTGTGGGGGTTTTTGTTTCGAGATTGGCTGGAAGGGGGGCTGTGTGGTTCGTATCAACATTTGTAGCGAGTGCGGCTGTTCCTGTATGGGGGCAAATAGTTTGTATAGTTGCATTAGGTATAATTATTGCTTCTGCATTGAATGTTATCGATAAAAAGTACAAATTATCAAATGAACTTATAGATTGCCTGAGAAAGGGGCTGAAAGAGCAGCAGAAAATTGCAGAGTGGAACGCCCGAAACTCGGTATATGGAAGTTCATTTTACCGGGGGGATTACTGATATGAGCATTAACATCAATCTCGATAAAATAAAGACACGATGTGGTTGTTTTTTTTGCTTGATCTTATTTAGTGGTATCACTTGGGGTTGTTATGAAGCGAGCGTGCCAGCCATAGTCGAACTCATTCAATTAAGAAGTATTGTTTATTTTTTATGGGGATCGTTTTTTGTATTGTTTGTTTTTCCGGTTTCTTGTTGTTTTGTTTTAGTTATTGCATACGTGACCTTTACGAAAAAAATGCGGCCACCCAAGTTTGTTGCTAAAGGAATTACCATTGGCTTTCACGTTATGGGGGCAGGATTTGTTATTGGCAACATTCTCTCGTTTATCGTCATATTTTATCCCCTGGGAACCAACTATGTCTTATGTGAACGTCCAGGGCCCTTTTCGGGAACGTATTACACCAAAACGGAAGAGATTTGCACGCAGGTAAAATACTTGCTTAAAACAAGAGCCAGAGATATCAAAAAACTGAATGACCAGCTGGACGGCGTATCGACGCAGTGAGGGGGAATGTGACGATGGATGTGGCGAAAGTGATTGTGGGTATTTTTGTTTCGAGATTGGTTTGGAGTATTTCCTCGTTGGCTATATCACCATTTATAGCGAGTGCAGCTGTTCCGGTTTGGGGACAAATAGTCTGTGTGGTTGCATTAGGTGTAATTATTGCTTATGCGCTGCAAGGGCAGCAAAAAATCGCAGCATGGAACGCTCGAAACTCGGTATATGGAAATTCATTTTCCCATGGGAATTACTGATATGGGCGTTAAAATTAGTTTTGATAACATAAAAAAAAGATGTTTTTTATTTCTGGTTATTACTTTCTATTGTGGGTTTATATGGTTGGCTTACTATACGAGTATGCCTGATGTCATTGATTTGGTTGAATCAAGAAGCATTGTTTATTATTTTTGGGGCTCCTTTATTGGCATGCTATTCATTCCTGCTCTTTGTTATTTTGCATTTGTGTTTGTATTTGTGTTTTTTACGAAAAACCTTCAGGCTCCCAAGCTCCTGGCGAAAGGAATAACCCTTGCTTATCACTATTTCGGTGTAGTATTCATTATTGGCATGCTACTCTCGTTTATCGTCATATTTTATCCCCTGGGAACCAACTATGTCTTATGTGAACGTCCAGGGCCCTTTTCGGGAACGTATTACACCAAAACGGAAGAGATTTGCACGCAGGTGAAATACCTGCTTAAAACAAGAGCCAGAGATATCAAAAAACTGAATGACCAGCTGGACGGCGTATCGTCACAGTGATGGTGTTACGTAGGCCCGGCTCGCTGCGCGCCACCGGGCAATAGCGCACCTTACTTCTTCACCTGCGCCTTAAACTTCTTCATCCACACCAGCAGCTCAAACACGCCGAAAATAAACACCCGCAGCTGCTGCCAGCCGGTCATCGGTGGGCCATCTTTCGGCAGACCGTTTTTCAGCATCACCATCTGCAAGGCATGCATGAACGCGGTAAAAATCAGCGCCACGTTAATAAAGATATTCAGCGGACGCGGGAACGGGTGCACCAGATTCAAAATCAAAAATGCCCAGACGCCCAGCATCAGTACGCGCCCTACGTTAATCAGTACTGGCATCGGATCCTCCTTGTGCCTGACGGTGATACAGACGATAAGCCACCTGGCCGGCGACCTTCTCGCGGTGTAGATCCCAGTGAACGGGAACGGGCGGCAGGCCATTTTCCACTTCGCTTTCAACGTAAATCAGCGCGTCGTCTGCCAGCCAGCCATTTTTTTCCAGCAACGATAATGTCTCTTCCAGCAGCCCTTTACGGAACGGCGGGTCAACAAACACCACGTTGAAGGGTGTCCCCTGTTGGGCGAGGAAGCTCAGCGTGTTGGTATTCACCACTTTCGCGTTGGTTGCCTTCAGCGTAGCCAGATTTTGCTGCAACGTCTGCGCGACGCCGCGCTCCATCTCCAGCAGCGTGGCGCTGGCGGCATAACGCGACAGCGCTTCCAGCCCCAATGCACCGCTTCCGGCGAAGCAGTCCAGGCAGTTGGCGTCTACCATAGACGGGGCGAGCCAGTTAAACAGCGTCTCGCGAACGCGGTCCGTGGTGGGGCGTAAACCGGGGCTGTCCGGCACCGGTAATTTCCGGCCTCGCCACTGTCCGCCGATAATGCGAATTTGACCGGCCGGGGCGCGGGTGGGTTTCTTCATCTCAGGAAAGCTCTGTTAACCATTGCCCTGCGATTGCGGGCGGTGATGTCAATTAAGTAAAGTGTTAGACTATTTCATCATTTTTTTAGCTTCCCTGTATATAGCGCCGCGAGGAGTGTAGTCGCAGATGGCAAAACAAAAAAAACGTGGCTTCTTTTCCTGGTTGGGTTTCGGTGAAAAAGAGCAAGAAACAGAACAGAAAACCGAAGAACAGCAGGTTGTAGAAGAGCCGTCACAGCCTGAAACGCCTGTCGAAACCGCTGCGGTTGTCGAAGCGGAAGAGCCAGCCCACAGCAAAGAAGAGATTGAATCCTTTGCCGAAGAGGTGGTTGAGGTTACTGAACAGGTTCAGGAGAGCGAAAAACCAGAGCCGGTTATCGTTGAAACCCTTAACGAAGCGCCGCAGGCCACTATCGAACACGAAGAGCTGCCGCTGCCGGAAGAGGTGAAAGCTGAAGAGGTTTCTGCCGAAGAGTGGCAGGCCGAAGCGGAAACCGTTGAAATTGTTGAGGCGGTGGAAGAAGAAGCGGCCCTTGAGCCAGAGTTGACCGACGAAGAGCTGGAAGCCCAGGCGCTGGCGGCGGAAGCGGCTGAAGAAGCGGTCATCGTCGTGCCGGTGGAAGAGCAGGCCGAAGAAGAGATCGTTCAGGAGCAGGAAAAACCGACCAAAGAAGGTTTCTTCGCGCGCCTGAAGCGCAGCCTGCTCAAAACCAAAGAAAACTTAGGTTCCGGATTTATCAGTCTGTTCCGCGGCAAAAAGATCGACGACGATCTGTTTGAGGAGCTGGAAGAGCAGCTGCTGATTGCGGACGTGGGCGTGGAAACCACCCGGAAGATCATCGCCAACCTGACCGAAGGGGCGAGCCGCAAACAGCTGCGTGACGCCGAGGCGCTGTACGGCCTGCTGAAAGACGAGATGGGTGAAATTCTCGCAAAAGTTGACGAACCGCTTAATATTGAAGGCAAAATGCCGTTTGTTATCCTGATGGTTGGCGTCAACGGCGTGGGCAAAACCACCACCATCGGCAAGCTGGCGCGCCAGTTTGAGCAGCAGGGCAAATCGGTGATGCTGGCGGCGGGCGATACCTTCCGTGCGGCAGCGGTGGAACAGCTTCAGGTGTGGGGCCAGCGCAACAATATACCGGTCATTGCCCAGCACACCGGCGCGGATTCCGCGTCCGTGATTTTCGATGCCATCCAGGCGGCGAAGTCGCGTAACGTGGACGTGCTGATTGCGGATACCGCAGGGCGTTTGCAGAACAAATCGCACCTGATGGAAGAGCTGAAGAAAATCGTTCGCGTCATGAAGAAGCTGGACGAAGATGCACCGCATGAAATTATGCTGACTATCGACGCCAGCACCGGACAGAACGCCATCAGCCAGGCGAAACTGTTCCATGAAGCGGTAGGACTGACCGGGATCGCGCTGACCAAGCTGGACGGTACCGCGAAAGGCGGGGTGATCTTCTCCGTGGCCGACCAGTTCGGCATTCCTATCCGTTACATCGGTGTGGGCGAGCGTATTGAGGATTTACGTCCGTTTAAAGCGGACGACTTTATTGAGGCACTATTTGCCCGAGAGGACTAACAATGATTCGCTTTGAACACGTCAGCAAGGCCTATCTCGGCGGGAGACAAGCGCTACAGGGGGTGACATTCCACCTCCAGCCAGGCGAGATGGCATTCCTGACCGGCCATTCCGGCGCGGGGAAAAGTACCCTGCTCAAGCTGATCTGTGGGATCGAGCGGCCAAGCGCCGGGAAAATCTGGTTCAGCGGCCATGAAATTAGCCGTCTTAAGAACCGTGAAGTGCCGTTCCTGCGTCGTCAGATTGGCATGATTTTCCAGGATCACCACCTGCTGATGGATCGCACGGTTTTCGATAACGTCGCGATCCCGCTGATTATTGCTGGCGCCAGTTACGATGATATCCGCCGTCGCGTTTCGGCGGCGCTGGATAAGGTCGGGCTGCTGGACAAAGCGAAGAACTTCCCGATCCAGCTCTCCGGCGGTGAGCAGCAGCGCGTGGGTATCGCCCGCGCGGTAGTGAACAAGCCTGCCGTTTTGCTGGCGGATGAACCGACCGGTAACCTGGACGATGCCCTCTCTGAAGGGATCCTGCGTCTGTTTGAGGAATTTAACCGCGTGGGGGTCACGGTACTGATGGCGACGCACGACATGGGGCTGATCTCCCGCCGTTCGTACCGCATGCTGACCCTGAGCGACGGGCATTTGCACGGAGGCCACGGTGAATAAGCGTGATGCAATGAACCAGATTCGGCAGTTCAGCAACCGGTTTGACCGTTTCCGCAAGCCTCAGGGCGGCGGGGACGGCAATCGCAATGCGCCTAAGCGTGCCAAAGCGGCACCGAAACCGAACTCCCGCAAAACCAACGTCTTTAACGAGCAGGTGCGGTACGCCTTCCAGGGCGCGTTGCAGGATCTGAAAAGCAAACCGCTGGCGACGTTCCTGACGGTGATGGTGATTGCCATCTCCCTGACGCTGCCCAGCGTCTGCTACATGGTTTACAAAAACGTAAACCAGGCGGCGTCCCAGTACTATCCGTCGCCGCAGATCACCGTTTATCTGGATAAAGCCCTCGACGATAACGCGGCGGCTCAGGTGGTGGGGCAGATTCAGGCCGAGCAGGGCGTGGAGAAGGTGAACTATCTTTCCCGCGATGAAGCGCTGGGTGAGTTCCGCAACTGGTCCGGATTCGGCGGCGCGCTGGATATGCTTGAAGAGAACCCGCTGCCCGCGGTGGCGGTGGTGATCCCGAAACTCGATTTCCAGGGCACGGATTCGCTCAACACCCTGCGTGACCGCATTACCCGCATTAACGGGATTGATGAAGTGCGCATGGACGACAGCTGGTTTGCCCGTCTTGCCGCCCTGACCGGGCTGGTAGGACGCGTGTCGGCGATGATCGGCGTGCTGATGGTGGCGGCGGTGTTCCTCGTCATCGGTAATAGCGTGCGCCTGAGCATCTTCGCCCGTCGCGATACCATCAACGTGCAGAAACTGATTGGCGCAACGGATGGTTTCATCCTCCGCCCGTTCCTTTACGGCGGCGCGTTATTAGGTTTTTCTGGTGCATTTCTTTCATTGATATTGTCAGAAATTTTGGTGATGCGGCTGTCGTCTGCCGTGACTGAAGTGGCGCAGGTTTTCGGAACTAAGTTTGATATCAGTGGCTTAGGGTTCGATGAGTGCCTGCTGTTGCTGCTGGTGTGCTCCATGATCGGCTGGGTGGCGGCATGGCTGGCAACGGTTCAACATTTACGCCACTTTACTCCCGACTAATAAAAGCGTGATATAATCTTTCCCTGCACCGAGATGTTCGCTTGCAGGGAAAGCGTCCCTGTTGTCTCTTCCCCTGTAATCATCTTCATGTCACATTTTGTGCGTAATTTATTCACTGTTGCACCTGGAACTTGTGGATAAAATCACTGTCTGATAAAAGAGTGAATGCTAATCTCGTTGCTCAAACGCTTTGGCATGGTTGTTGCCTGACGGGGACAACCTGGACCAGAAGAAACATTGAGAGGAATGAATGACCAAAGAAATGCAAACTTTAGCTTTAGCCCCTGTTGGTAACCTGGAATCTTACATCCGGGCTGCGAACACCTGGCCGATGTTAACGGCTGAGGAAGAAAAGGAGCTTGCTGAAAAGCTGCATTACCAGGGCGATCTGGAAGCAGCTAAAACGCTGATCCTGTCTCACCTGCGCTTTGTTGTTCACGTTGCTCGTAATTATGCGGGCTACGGCCTGCCGCAGGCGGACCTGATTCAGGAGGGTAACATTGGCCTGATGAAGGCGGTACGTCGCTTTAACCCGGAAGTGGGTGTGCGACTCGTCTCCTTCGCCGTGCACTGGATCAAAGCGGAAATTCACGAATACGTCCTGCGTAACTGGCGTATTGTGAAAGTCGCCACGACGAAAGCGCAGCGCAAACTGTTCTTCAACCTGCGTAAAACCAAGCAGCGTCTGGGCTGGTTCAATCAGGATGAAGTGGAAATGGTGGCGCGCGAGCTGGGCGTTTCCAGCAAAGACGTCCGCGAGATGGAATCCCGTATGGCCGCACAGGACATGACGTTTGATATGTCTGCCGACGATGACGCGTCCGACAGCCAGCCGATGGCCCCGGTTCTGTATCTACAGGATAAAACCTCTAACTTTGCTGACGGCATTGAAGAGGATAACTGGGAAGACCAGGCGGCGAACAAGCTGACCTTCGCGATGGAAGGCCTCGACGAGCGTAGCCAGGATATCATCCGTGCCCGCTGGCTGGACGAAGATAACAAGTCCACGTTGCAGGAACTGGCTGACCGCTACGGCGTCTCCGCTGAACGTGTGCGTCAGCTTGAAAAGAACGCCATGAAAAAACTTCGCGCCGCTATCGAAGCGTAATTTCCGCGAAGTACACCTTTAGCCGAAATAGTTCAGGCTGCGGGAAGGCGGCAAACGAGTGAATCCCGATGAGCTTACATCAGTAAGTGATTCGGGTGAACGAGAGCAGCCAACGCACCTGCGGCTTGAAATATGAAGGATAAAAACCCTCGAATGCAAATTCGGGGGTTCTGTTTTTTTAGCGCCCGCTCTGGCGAATTTCTTCCCCCTGGCAAACACTTACTGATGCGCTAAGCAGGCGACTTTCAGAGGGTGACAGGGTGAAAAATAACGAACTGAACGACCGGCGTTTACAGGCGACGCCGCGCGGTATCGGCGTCATGTGTAACTTCTATGCCGATAAAGCCGAAAACGCCACGGTGTGGGACGTGGAAGGTAACGAGTATATTGATTTTGCCGCCGGGATCGCCGTGCTGAATACCGGGCATCGCCATCCTAAAGTTATCGCCGCCATCGAAAAACAGCTTCACGCCTTTACCCATACCGCTTATCAAATCGTCCCCTATGAAGGTTATGTGGCGCTTGCCGAGCGCATCAACCAGCGCGTACCCATAGAGGGGCCAGCCAAAACCGCCTTCTTCTCAACGGGGGCGGAAGCGGTCGAAAACGCGGTGAAAATCGCCCGCGCGTACACCAG
The DNA here is from genome assembly GCF_032389435.1 of Enterobacter sp. DTU_2021_1002640_1_SI_PRY_ASU_LCPMC_013. NCBI lineage: Bacteria > Pseudomonadati > Pseudomonadota > Gammaproteobacteria > Enterobacterales > Enterobacteriaceae > Enterobacter > Enterobacter sp. DTU_2021_1002640_1_SI_PRY_ASU_LCPMC_013. The sequence goes on along the minus strand of NZ_CP135594.1, from coordinate 4,531,767 downwards.
ACGTCCCGGCCTTATCACCTTCGGCGGCGCGTTCCACGGCCGTACCTTTATGACCATGGCGATGACCGGCAAAGTGGCGCCCTATAAGCTCGGCTTCGGCCCGTTCCCCGGCTCGGTGTACCACGCGCAATTCCCCAACAGCCTGCACGGGGTTAGTACCGCCGAAGCGCTAAAAAGCCTGGAGCGCATCTTCAAAGCCGATATCGCGCCCGATCAGGTGGCGGCAATCATTATTGAACCGGTTCAGGGCGAGGGCGGGTTCAACGTCGCGCCCGCTGATTTTATGCAGGCGCTGCGTGCTCTGTGCGATACCCACGGAATTTTGCTGATTGCCGACGAAGTACAAACCGGCTTCGCGCGTACCGGCAAACTCTTCTCAATGGAAAACCACTGCGTGAAGCCGGACCTGATCACCATGGCGAAAAGCCTGGCGGGTGGGATGCCGCTCTCTGCCGTCTCTGGCCGGGCGGAGGTGATGGATGCGCCCGCCCCGGGCGGGCTGGGCGGAACCTACGCGGGTAACCCGCTGGCGATTGCGGCGGCCCATGCGGTGCTGGACGTGATTGACGAGGACGATCTCTGCACCCGCGCGGCGCATCTCGGGCATCATCTGGTCGAGGTGCTGAATAAAGCGAAGGATGGCTGTCCGTATATCGCCGATATCCGTGGGCAGGGCTCGATGGTGGCGGTGGAATTTACCGATCCGCAAACCGGACAGCCGTCACCGGAGTTCACCCGTGAAGTACAAGCGTGTGCATTGCAGGAAGGGCTGTTGCTGCTGAGCTGCGGCGTCTATGGCAACGTCATCCGCTTCCTGTATCCGCTCACCATCCCTGAGGTTCAGTTCCGCAAGGCACTGGACATTATCTCTGCGGCGCTGACTCGTTAAAGCCAGAAGCCCGACGGAAATCTCTGTCGGGCTTAGCATATATACATTTCAAATTAGCTATTCCAAAATCATAAAAATGGGGTATGTTTTAGCAGAGTATGCTGAAAAAGCGCGAACAGCACGCCTATAACTGAAATAAAGCGCTACACAACAACATCACAACAATCGTTATAACCATAATAATGGGGAATCTCAGGATGAACATGAAGGGTAAAGCGTTACTGGCAGGATGTATCGCGTTGGCATTCAGCACTATGGCGCAGGCCGATATTAAAGTGGCCGTGGTGGGCGCGATGTCCGGTCCGGTAGCACAGTATGGCGACCAGGAATTTACCGGCGCGGAACAGGCGGTTGCAGACATTAATGCCAAGGGCGGCATCAAGGGCGAAAAGCTGCAAATCGTAAAATATGACGATGCCTGTGACCCGAAACAGGCGGTCGCGGTGGCGAACAAAGTGGTAAACGACGGGATCAAATACGTTATTGGTCACCTGTGCTCCTCTTCCACCCAGCCCGCGTCTGACATCTACGAAGACGAAGGCATTCTGATGATCACGCCGGCCGCGACGGCGCCAGAGCTGACCGCGCGCGGCTATAAGCTGATCCTGCGTACCACCGGTCTGGACTCCGATCAGGGGCCAACCGCCGCGAAATACATCGTGGAAAAAGTGAAGCCACAGCGCATCGCGATTGTTCATGACAAACAGCAGTACGGCGAAGGCCTGGCCCGTGCGGTGCAGGATAACCTGAAAAAAGCGAACGCCAACGTGGTGTTCTTTGACGGTATCACCGCCGGTGAGAAAGACTTCTCGACCCTGGTCGCGCGTCTGAAGAAAGAAAATATCGATTTCGTTTACTACGGCGGCTACCACCCGGAAATGGGGCAGATCCTGCGCCAGGCACGTGCGGCGGGTCTGAAGACGCAGTTCATGGGGCCAGAAGGTGTCGCGAACGTTTCCCTGTCTAATATCGCGGGTGAATCCGCTGAAGGGCTGCTGGTGACCAAGCCGAAGAACTACGACCAGGTGCCTGCGAACAAACCTGTTGTCGATGCCATCAAGGCGAAGAAACAGGATCCAAGCGGTGCGTTCGTCTGGACCACCTACGCAGCGTTGCAGTCTCTGCAAGCGGGCCTGAACCAGTCAGCCGATCCGGCGGAGATTGCCACCTGGCTGAAAGCGAACTCGGTGGAAACCGTGATGGGGCCGCTGTCCTGGGATGAGAAGGGCGATTTGAAGGGCTTCGAGTTCGGCGTGTTTGACTGGCATGCCAACGGCACGGCGACTGACGCAAAATAAACGCAAAAAGGCAACGCAAGTTGCCTTTTTTGATGTTTTCTCCCTCTCCCCGTGGGAGAGGGCCGGGGTGAGGGCATCAGCCCGCTTAGCCCTCTTTTGCCCGGTGGCGCTTCGCTTACCGGGCCTACAATGAGCACCTCGCAGCCGCCCCCGGCTCTCTTTTAGCGCTTCTCCCATCCGTTCGCCTGCGCCGTAAACCCTAACGCCTGCATAAACGCCGCCATCACGCCGCGATCCTCTACGCCCACGTCGGCCATCCACCAGGAGGTTACGCTCGGGTTTTCGCGGATCACCTCTTCAATCAAATACTGCCCGACCCCGCGACGACGGGTCACGTCGCGCACGCGCAGGGAGTCCAGCGCCCCTTCCGTGCCGCTCAGCGTTACGCGGACGGCGGCCAGCAGACGTTCATTAAAACGCGCGGCATAGATGCGGTGGTTTTCATCGACGGCCAGCGATGAAGGGGAATATTCCGGCCAGATCTTGCCCAGGTCGATATGATCCTGGTCGCTAAAGGTCACCAGACGCACGATAGTCAGTTTCATTAGCTGCTTGTCCAAATCAAAAAGAGTAGGGCCAGTGTACTCAATTTATTTGCTCAGGCGCTTTCTCTTTTTCTTCCCATTTACCAGGTGATTAGTTTTTTGGCAGCGCGATGGGCAGTTTGAAAACACATGGATCGAAAAATAAGCAGAATTTTAACCTGAAGGGCAGTGATTTATTCGGCGCTTTGTACCGTTATTTTATGCTGCAAACCGCGCTTTTATTTGTTTATCTCCGCCTGATTTCAGAATATTATCTTTGCTTAATCGCCTGAAAAATAGAGATTTTAGTCTGGTTTTTGACAAAAAACTGCGCTAAACCATTAAAGGCACTGGTAAAAATAGCGTTGTTCATAAAAAGTACAGAATGCTTTTTAACCATAATAAAACAAAATATAAACATGACATCACGAATGGGGATTCAGAGATGAAAAGGAACGCGAAGACGTTAATCGCGGGGATGGTCGCACTGTCGATCTCGCATGCCGCTATGGCAGACGACATTAAAGTTGCGGTAGTGGGGGCGATGTCCGGCCCTGTTGCCCAGTGGGGTGACATGGAGTTCAACGGCGCGCGTCAGGCCATCAAAGATATCAACGCCAAAGGCGGCATCAAAGGCGACAAGCTGGTAGGCGTGGAGTATGACGACGCCTGCGATCCTAAACAGGCCGTCGCGGTCGCCAATAAAATCGTTAACGACGGTATCCAGTACGTCATCGGGCACCTGTGTTCTTCCTCCACGCAGCCTGCGTCTGATATCTACGAAGACGAAGGCATTCTGATGATCACCCCGGGTGCCACCAACCCGGAACTGACCCAGCGCGGCTACCAGCACATCATGCGTACCGCCGGTCTGGACTCCTCTCAGGGGCCAACCGCCGCCAAATATATCCTCGAAACCGTTAAGCCGCAGCGTATCGCCATCATCCATGACAAGCAGCAGTACGGCGAAGGCCTGGCGCGTTCCGTGCAGGATGGCCTGAAAAAAGGCGGCGCGAACATCGTCTTCTTCGACGGCATTACCGCCGGTGAAAAAGACTTCTCCGCGCTGATCGCCCGCCTGCAAAAAGAGAATATCGACTTCGTTTACTACGGCGGCTACTACCCGGAAATGGGGCAGATGCTGCGCCAGGCGCGCGCCACCGGCCTGAAAACCCAGTTTATGGGGCCTGAGGGCGTCGGTAATGCCTCCCTGTCCAACATCGCGGGCGATTCTGCCGAAGGCATGCTGGTGACGATGCCAAAACGCTATGACCAGGATCCGGCGAATAAGGCTATCGTGGATGCGCTCAAGGCGCAGAAGAAAGATCCGAGCGGTCCGTACGTCTGGATCACCTACGCGGCCGTGCAGTCTCTGGCCACCGCGCTGGACCGTACCGGCAGTAAAGAGCCGCTGGATCTGGTGAAAGATTTAAAAGCACACGGGGCGAACACCGTGATTGGGCCGCTGAACTGGGATGAGAAAGGCGATCTGAAGGGATTTGAGTTTGGTGTCTTTAAGTGGCACGCCGACGGGTCTTCCTCGGTCGCCAAATAATCATCCCACCGCCCGGCTCACCGGGCGGGTATAAAAAGGTTTTCTTATGTCCGAGCAGTTTCTCTACTTCTTGCAGCAGATGTTTAACGGCGTCACGCTGGGAAGCACCTACGCGCTGATCGCCATCGGCTACACGATGGTTTACGGCATTATCGGCATGATCAACTTCGCCCACGGCGAGGTGTACATGATCGGTAGCTACGTCTCCTTTATGATTATCGCCGCGCTGATGATGATGGGCATCGACAGCAGCTGGCTGCTGGTCGCCGCCGGGTTTGTCGGCGCGATTGTGATTGCCAGCGCCTACGGCTGGAGTATTGAACGGGTGGCCTACCGGCCGGTGCGCAGCTCCAAACGCCTGATCGCGCTGATCTCCGCCATCGGTATGTCCATTTTCCTGCAAAACTACGTCAGCCTGACCGAAGGTTCACGCGACGTAGCGCTGCCAAGCCTGTTTAACGGCCAGTGGATTGTGGGGGCCAGCGAAAACTTCTCTGCCACCATCACCACCATGCAGCTGGTTATCTGGGTTGTGACCTTTATTGCCATGCTGGCCCTGACCCTGTTCATCCGCTACTCCCGCATGGGACGCGCCTGCCGCGCCTGCGCGGAAGATCTGAAGATGGCGAGCCTGCTCGGGATTAACACCGACCGCGTGATTGCCCTGACCTTCGTGATCGGCGCAGCGATGGCGGCGGTGGCTGGCGTGTTGCTCGGCCAGTTCTACGGCGTAATCAACCCGTACATCGGCTTTATGGCCGGGATGAAAGCCTTCACCGCGGCGGTACTGGGCGGCATCGGCAGCATTCCGGGCGCGATGATCGGCGGCCTGATCCTGGGCGTGGCCGAAGCGCTCTCCTCGGCGTACCTGAGCACCGAATATAAAGATGTGGTGTCGTTTGCCCTGCTGATTCTGGTTCTGCTGGTAATGCCTACCGGTATTCTGGGCCGTCCGGAGGTAGAGAAAGTATGAAACCGATGCATTTTGCGATGGCGCTGCTCTCTGCCGCCATGTTCTTCGTCCTGGCGGGCGTCTTTATGGGCGTCCAGTTAGGACTGGACGGCACGAAGCTGGTGGTGGATACCGCTCCCGACATCCGCTGGCAGTGGGTGTTTATCGGCACTGCTGTGGTGTTCCTGTTCCAGCTGTTGCGTCCGCTGTTCCAGAAGACGCTGAAAAACGTCTCCGGGCCGAAATTCGTCCTGCCGGCGATCGACGGTACAACGGTGAAACAGAAGCTGTTCCTTGTGGCGCTGCTGGTGGCTGCCGTGGCGTGGCCGTTCATGGTATCGCGTGGGACGGTGGATATTGCCACCCTGACCATGATCTACGTGATTCTGGGGCTCGGTCTGAACGTGGTGGTGGGGCTGTCTGGCCTGCTGGTGCTGGGCTACGGCGGCTTCTACGCCATCGGCGCGTACACCTTCGCGCTGCTGAACCACTATTACGGCCTCGGCTTCTGGACCTGTCTGCCGCTGGCGGGGCTGGTCTCTGCCGCGGCGGGCTTCCTGCTCGGCTTCCCGGTGCTGCGCCTGCGCGGTGACTATCTGGCGATTGTGACCTTAGGCTTCGGCGAAATCGTCCGTATTCTGCTGCTCAACAATACCGAAGTGACCGGCGGCCCGAACGGCATCAGCCAGATCCCGAAACCGACCTTCTTCGGCCTGGAGTTCAGCCGTACCGCCCGCGAAGGCGGTTGGGACACCTTCAGCAACTTCTTTGGCATCAAGTACGACCCGTCCGACCGCGTGATCTGGCTCTATCTGGTGGCGCTGCTGCTGGTGGTGATTACCCTGTTTGTGATCAACCGTCTGCTGCGCATGCCCCTCGGCCGCGCGTGGGAAGCGCTGCGCGAAGATGAAATTGCCTGCCGCTCGCTGGGCCTGAACCCGACCCGCATCAAGCTGACCGCGTTTACCATCAGCGCCGCGTTTGCCGGTTTCGCCGGAACGCTGTTTGCCGCGCGTCAGGGCTTCGTCAGCCCGGAATCGTTCACCTTTGCCGAATCCGCCTTTGTGCTGGCGATTGTGGTGCTCGGCGGAATGGGCTCGCAGTTCGCCGTGATCCTCGCGGCTATCCTGCTGGTGGTCTCCCGCGAGCTGATGCGCGACTTTAACGAATACAGCATGTTAATGCTGGGTGGTTTGATGGTGCTGATGATGATCTGGCGTCCGCAGGGTCTGCTGCCGATGACCCGTCCACAGCTGAAGCTGAAACGCACACAGGCGAAAGGAGAGCAGGCATGAAGCCTTTATTATCCGTTAACGGCCTGATGATGCGTTTTGGCGGCCTGCTGGCGGTCAACAACGTAAATCTGGATCTGCATAAGAAAGAGATCGTCTCCCTGATTGGCCCGAACGGCGCGGGGAAAACCACGGTCTTCAACTGCCTGACCGGCTTCTATAAGCCGACGGGCGGCACCATCATGCTGCGTGACCAGCACCTGGAAGGGCTGCCGGGCCAGCAGATTGCCCGCATGGGCGTGGTGCGTACCTTCCAGCACGTGCGTCTGTTCCGCGAGATGACGGTGATTGAGAACCTGCTGGTGGCACAGCATCAGCAGCTGAAAACCGGCCTCTTCTCCGGCCTGCTGAAAACCCCGGCCTTTCGCCGCACGCAGGAGGAGGCGCTCGACCGCGCCGCGACCTGGCTCGACCGTATCGGCCTGCTCCAGCACGCTAACCGTCAGGCGAGCAACCTCGCTTACGGGGATCAGCGTCGCCTTGAGATCGTGCGCTGTATGGTGACCCAGCCGGAGATCCTGATGCTCGACGAACCAGCGGCAGGTCTCAATCCGAAAGAGACCAAAGAGCTGGACGAGCTGATTGCCGAGCTGCGCGACCATCACGACACCACCATCCTGCTGATTGAGCATGACATGAAGCTGGTGATGGGCATTTCGGACCGTATCTACGTGGTAAACCAGGGCACGCCGCTGGCAAACGGCACGCCGGAAGAGATCCGCAACAACCCGGACGTGATCCGCGCATACCTTGGTGAGGCATAAGATGGAAAAAGCGATGTTAACGTTCGACAAGGTCAACGCGCACTACGGCAAGATCCAGGCGCTGCACGACGTCAGCCTGCACATCAATCAGGGCGAAATCGTCACCCTGATTGGCGCCAACGGCGCGGGTAAAACCACGCTGCTCGGCACCCTGTGCGGCGACCCGCGCGCCACCAGCGGGCGGATTGTGTTTGACGGCAAAGATATTACCGACTGGCAGACGGCTAAGATCATGCGTGAAGCGGTGGCGATTGTCCCGGAAGGGCGCCGCGTATTCTCCCGCATGACGGTGGAAGAGAACCTGGCGATGGGCGGTTTCTTCGCCCATCGGGATGAATTCCAGACCCGCATCAAGTGGGTGTACGAACTCTTCCCGCGCCTGTGGGAGCGTCGTATTCAGCGAGCGGGCACCATGTCCGGCGGGGAGCAACAGATGCTGGCGATTGGCCGCGCGCTGATGAGCCAGCCGCGCCTGCTGCTGCTGGACGAGCCGTCGCTCGGCCTGGCGCCGATCATCATCCAGCAGATTTTCGACACCATCGAACAGCTGCGTAAAGAGGGGATGACCATCTTCCTCGTCGAGCAGAACGCCAACCAGGCGCTGAAGCTCGCCGACCGTGGCTACGTGCTGGAGAACGGCCGCGTGGTGCTCTCCGATACCGGTGACGCGCTGCTGGCGAACGAGGCGGTGCGGAGCGCGTATTTAGGCGGTTAATCGCATTTCCCCCTCACCCTAACCCTCTCCCTCAAGGGAGAGGGAACCGATCGCTTTTCTCCCTCTCCCTGTGGGAGAGGGCCGGGGTGAGGGCACCAGACCGCACCCAACCCCTTCACACAACCATCATCCCCCTGACGCCTGGCTGTCACTTATCTGTAAACAAACAGTTATTTTTCTGTCATTCGAGCATGTCATGTTACCTCGCGAGCATAAAACGCGTGATATCGCGCATCCGGCACAATAAGAGAGATGACAATGACATCGTTACGACACACAGCTTTGGGTCTGGCACTGGGTCTGGCTTTTGCGACGAACGCAATGGCTGTGACCACCATTCCGTTCTGGCATTCCATGGAAGGGGAGTTGGGTAAAGAGGTTGACTCCCTGGCGCAGCGTTTCAACGACACCCACCCGGATTACAAAATTGTGCCGGTGTACAAAGGCAACTACGAGCAGAGCCTGAGCGCGGGCATCGCCGCCTTCCGTACCGGCAACGCGCCTGCCCTGTTACAGGTTTATGAAGTGGGTACCGCCACCATGATGGCCTCTAAAGCCATCAAGCCGGTCTACGAAGTGTTCAAAGATGCGGGCATCAACTTCGACGAATCACAGTTCGTGCCGACCGTTTCCGGTTACTACACCGATTCCAGAACCGGCCATCTGCTGTCCCAGCCGTTTAACAGCTCCACGCCGGTGCTGTATTACAACAAAGACGCCTTCAAAAAAGCCGGTTTAGATCCGGAGCAGCCGCCAAAAACCTGGCAGGATCTGGCGGAGTACACCGCGAAGCTGAAAGCGGCGGGGATGAAGTGCGGCTACGCCAGCGGCTGGCAGGGCTGGATCCAGATTGAAAACTTCAGCGCCTGGCACGGGCTGCCGGTTGCCACCCAAAATAACGGCTTCGACGGTACCGACGCGGTGCTGGAGTTCAACAAGCCGGAGCAGGTGAAGCACATCGCGCTGCTGGAAGCACTCAACAAGAAGGGCGACTTCAGCTACTTCGGGCGTAAAGACGAATCCACCGAGAAGTTCTACAACGGCGACTGTGCCATTACCACCGCCTCGTCCGGCTCGCTGGCGGATATCCGCCACTACGCCAAATTTAACTACGGCGTGGGCATGATGCCGTATGACGCCGACGTGAAGGGCGCGCCGCAGAACGCCATCATCGGCGGGGCGAGCCTGTGGGTGATGCAGGGCAAGGACAAAGGCACCTACAAAGGCGTGGCCGAGTTCCTCGACTTCCTGGCGAAGCCGGAAAACGCGGCCGAGTGGCACCAGAAGACCGGCTATCTGCCGATCACCAAAGCCGCGTACGACCTGACCCGCGAGCAGGGCTTCTACAGCAAGAACCCAGGGGCGGACATCGCGACGCGCCAGATGCTGAACAAGCCGCCGTTGCCGTTCACCAAAGGCCTGCGTCTGGGCAACATGCCGCAGATCCGCACCATCGTCGATGAAGAGCTGGAAAGCGTGTGGACCGGGAAGAAAACGCCACAGCAGGCGCTGGACGCTGCGGTAGAGCGCGGGAATCAGCTGCTGCGCCGCTTTGAGCAGTCGACCAAATCGTAATTAAAACCTTACCCCTCACCCTAACCCTCTCCCAAAGGGAGAGGGAAAGTATACCCCCTCTCCCTTTGGGAGAGGGCGGGGGTGAGGGGAAACCAACTTGAGCTAACCTATGTCCTCATCCCGTCCGGTGTTCCGTTCACGCTGGCTGCCGTACCTGTTGGTCGCACCGCAGCTGGTCATCACCGTTATCTTCTTTATCTGGCCTGCGGGCGAAGCGCTGTGGTACTCGGTACAAAGCGTCGATCCGTTCGGGCTTTCCAGCCAGTTTGTCGGGCTGGACAACTTTACCGCGCTGTTCCACGACAGCTACTACCTGGACTCCTTCTGGACGACGATCAAATTCAGCGCCCTGGTGACCGTCAGCGGCCTTTTAGCCTCGCTGTTTTTCGCCGCGCTGGTGGATTACGTGGTGCGCGGCAGCCGTCTGTATCAGACCCTGATGCTGCTGCCCTACGCCGTGGCTCCTGCCGTGGCCGCCGTGCTGTGGATCTTCCTGTTTAACCCAGGGCGCGGGCTGATTACCCACTTCCTGGGCGAATTTGGCTACGACTGGAACCACGCCCAGAACAGCGGGCAGGCGATGTTCCTGGTGGTGTTCGCCTCGGTGTGGAAGCAGATCAGCTATAACTTCCTGTTTTTCTTTGCCGCGCTACAGTCTATCCCGCGTTCGCTGGTGGAGGCCGCCGCCATCGACGGCGCAGGGCCGGTGCGCCGCTTCTTCCGCCTGTCGCTGCCGCTGATCGCCCCGGTGAGTTTTTTCCTGCTGGTGGTGAACCTCGTGTACGCCTTCTTCGACACCTTCCCGGTGATCGACGCCGCCACCGCGGGCGGTCCGGTGCAGGCGACCACCACGCTGATTTACAAGATCTACCGCGAAGGCTTTGCCGGGCTTGATCTCTCCGCCTCTGCCGCGCAGTCCGTGGTGCTGATGTTCCTCGTCATCATCCTCACGGTGGTGCAGTTCCGCTATGTCGAAAGTAAGGTGCGCTACCAATGATTGAGAACCGTCGCGGGCTGACGATTTTCAGCCATACCATGCTGATTTTAGGGATTATCGTCATCCTGTTCCCACTGTACGTGGCCTTCGTCGCCGCCACGCTGGACACCAAAGCGGTGTTCGACACCCCGATGACGCTGATCCCAGGCGGGCATCTGTTCGAGAACATGAAAACTATCTGGACCCAGGGCGTGGGCGCTAACAGCGCGCCGTTCTGGCTGATGATGCTCAACAGCTTCATCATGGCATTTGGCATCACCGTCGGCAAAATTACGGTGTCGATGCTCTCAGCGTTCGCCATCGTCTGGTTCCGCTTTCCGCTGCGTAACCTGTTTTTCTGGATGATTTTCATCACCCTGATGCTGCCGGTAGAGGTGCGTATCTTCCCGACGGTGGAAGTGATCGCCAACCTGAAGATGCTCGACAGCTACGCGGGCTTAACCCTGCCGCTGATGGCCTCGGCGACCGCCACCTTCCTGTTCCGCCAGTTCTTTATGACCCTGCCGGATGAGTTGATTGAAGCCGCGCGCATCGACGGGGCCTCGCCGATGCGCTTCTTCCGCGACATCGTGCTGCCGCTGTCGAAAACCAACCTCGCGGCGCTGTTTGTGATCACCTTTATCTACGGCTGGAACCAGTACCTGTGGCCGCTGCTGATCGTTCAGGACGTCAACCTCGGCACCGCCGTGGCAGGCATCAAAGGCATGATCGCCACCGGCGAAGGCACCACCCTCTGGAACCAGGTGATGGCGGCGATGCTGCTCACCCTTATCCCACCCGTAGTCATTGTTTTAGCCATGCAGCGCGCGTTTGTCCGCGGCCTGGTCGATAGCGAGAAATAAGATGGCAGGTTTAAAATTACAGGCAGTAACCAAAAGCTGGGACGGTAAAACCCAGGTCATTCAGCCGCTGACGCTTGACGTGGCGGACGGGGAATTTATCGTGATGGTCGGCCCGTCCGGCTGCGGAAAATCCACCCTGCTGCGTATGGTGGCCGGGCTGGAGCGCGTAACGTCCGGGGATATCTGGATTGACCGCCAGCGCGTCACCGAGATGGAGCCCAAAGATCGCGGCATCGCGATGGTGTTCCAGAACTATGCCCTCTATCCGCACATGAGCGTGGAAGAGAACATGGCCTGGGGGCTGAAAATTCGCGGTATGGGCAAAGGTCATATCGACGAGCGCGTAAAAGAAGCCGCGCGCATTCTGGAACTTGACGGCCTGCTTAAGCGCCGCCCGCGCGAGCTCTCCGGCGGCCAGCGTCAGCGCGTGGCGATGGGGCGCGCCATCGTGCGCGACCCGGCGGTATTCCTGTTCGACGAACCGCTGTCAAACCTCGACGCCAAACTGCGCGTGCAGATGCGCCTTGAGCTACAGCAGCTGCATCGCCGCCTGAAAACCACGTCCCTCTATGTGACTCACGATCAGGTTGAAGCCATGACCCTCGCCCAGCGCGTGATGGTGATGAACAAAGGCATCGCCGAGCAGATTGGCACCCCGGTGGAGGTCTACGAAAAACCGGCCAGCCGTTTTGTGGCGAGCTTTATCGGCAGCCCGGCGATGAACCTGCTGGACGGGCGGATCAATGCGGCGGGAACCCACTTCGAGCTGGAAAGCGGGATGGCGTTGCCGATCAACTGGTACTATCGTGGCTACGCCGGGCGTAAGATGACGCTCGGTATCCGCCCGGAGCATATTGGTTTGACGTCTCAGGCGGACGGCGGCGTGCCGCTGGTGATGGATACGCTGGAGATGCTGGGCGCAGACAACCTGGCGCACGGGCGCTGGGGCGAGCAAAAGCTGGTGGTGCGCCTGCCGCATCAGGAGCGCCCGAAGGCAGGCAGCACGCTGTGGCTGCATATGCCGGAAAATCACCTGCACTTATTTGACGGTGAAACAGGACAACGAGTATGAGCAACTGGCCTTACCCCCACATCGTCGCCCACCGGGGCGGCGGTAAGCTGGCGCCGGAAAACACCCTGGCGGCAATTGACGTTGGCGCGCGCTACGGCCACACGATGATCGAATTCGACGCGAAGCTGTCGAATGACGGCGAAATTTTCCTGCTGCACGACGACAATCTCGAACGCACCAGCAACGGCTGGGGCGTGGCAGGTGAACTACCGTGGCGTGACCTGCTGAAGGTGGACGCCGGAAGCTGGTACAGCGGCGAATTTAAAGGCGAACCGCTGCCGCTGCTGGCGGAAGTGGCGGACCGCTGTCGTCAACACGGCATGATGGCCAACATCGAAATCAAACCGACCACCGGCACCGGGCCGCTGACGGGTAAAGTGATTGCCCTCGCCGCGCGCGAACTGTGGGAAGGGATGACCCCGCCGCTGTTGTCGTCGTTTGACATCGACGCGCTGGAAGCCGCACAGGCTGCCGTACCGGAGTTGCCGCGCGGGCTGCTGCTGGATGAGTGGCGAGAAGACTGGCGCGCGCTGACGACCTTCTTAGGCTGCGTGTCGATCCACCTCAACCATAAGCTGCTGGATGAAGCGCGCGTGACGCTGTTGAAGGAGGCCGGTCTGCATATCCTGGTGTATACCGTCAATAAACCCCAGCGTGCAGCCGAGCTGCTGCGCTGGGGCGTGGACAGCATCTGTACCGATGCGATTGACCAGATTGGGCCGAACTTTATTTATTAAGCATACTGCCGTTCTGCTGGGTCGGCAGCATGTGCTGCTGACCGCTGCTTTGCGACACCCCGCCCCCTAACATCCCACCGTTTGAGTTTGGCAGCGGCTGCTCCCGCATCTGGCCCTGCTGCACGCGCTGGGTGTTGGTATTCATCTGGTTTTGCAGGTGCTGCTGCTGCACCTGGGTCTGCGTTTTTAACTGCTGATTGAGCATCCCTTTCTGCTGCTGTTGCTGGCTCATCATCTCCGTCTGCATACGCTGCTGGCTCGGAATGACGTAGCCCGGCTGGTTCGGGTTGTTCAGGGTGTTGATTGGCTGTGCGAGCGCGGCGAACGGAAGCAGCGCGGTCAGGATCAGTAATCGTTTCATGGTTATCTCCTCCTTTGAGGCTTCTCTTAAGTTTACCCTGATTCCGGCATAACGATGATTTTTTAAGAGTTGTGAACCAGGCTTAAGCGGGGAATATGGGCCCCTTCACCTGGAGAACAATAATGATGAAACCAACCTTTTTGCGCTGGGTCGCCATCGCTGCGCTGATGGCAGGCGGCACATTTACCGTGGCGGCCAACCCGCCCGCCGCTCCTCCGGTCTCTTACGGCGTGGAGGAGGATGTTTTTCACCCCGTACGGGCGACGCACGGCATGGTGGCCTCGGTTGACGCGCTGGCAACGCAGGTGGGCGTCGATATTCTTAAGCAGGGCGGTAACGCGGTGGATGCGGCGGTCGCGGTGGGATATGCGCTGGCGGTGACGCATCCACAGGCGGGGAACCTGGGCGGCGGCGGGTTTATGATGCTGCGCACCAAAGACGGTAAAACCACGGCCATCGACTTCCGTGAGATGGCGCCGAACCAGGCTTCCCGCGATATGTTCCTCGACGATCAGGGCAATCCGGACAGTAAAAAGTCTCTGACCTCGCACCTTGCCTCCGGCACGCCGGGCACCGTTGCGGGCTTCTCGCTGGCGCTGGAAAAATACGGCACGCTGCCGCTGAATAAAGTGGTGCAGCCTGCCATCAAGCTGGCGCGCGACGGCTTCGTCGTCAACGACGCGCTGGCGGACGACCTCAAAACCTACGGCAGCGAAGTTATTCCCAATCATGAGAACAGCAAGGCTATCTTCTGGAAAGACGGCGAGCCGCTGAAAAAGGGCGATAAGCTGGTGCAGAAGAACCTCGCAAAAAGTCTCGAACTGATTGCCGAAAACGGTCCGGACGCCTTCTATAAGGGGCCGATTGCCGATCAGATTGCCGATGAGATGCAGAAGAACGGCGGGCTGATCACCAAAGCGGATCTGGCGGAATATAAGGCGGTGGAGCGCGAGCCGATCAGCGGCACCTATCGCGGCTACGAGGTCTTCTCCATGCCGCCGCCGTCCTCCGGGGGCATTCACATCGTGCAGATCCTCAATATTCTGGAAAACTTCGATATGCACAAGTTCGGCTTCGGTAGCGCCGATGCCATGCAGGTGATGGCGGAGGCGGAGAAGCGCGCCTACGCTGACCGCTCGGAATACCTTGGCGATCCGGACTTCGTGAAGGTGCCGTGGCAGGCGCTGACCAACAAAGCCTATGCCAAATCGATTGCCGACGAGATCGACATCAATAAGGCTAAGCCGTCGAGCGAGATCCGCCCGGGCAAGCTGGCGCCGTATGAAAGTAACCAGACCACCCACTTCTCGGTGGTAGATAAAGACGGTAACGCGGTGGCGGTGACGTACACGCTTAACACCACTTTCGGCACCGGGATTGTGGCGGGCAACAGCGGTATTTTGCTGAACAACGAGATGGATGATTTTTCTGCCAAGCCGGGCGTGCCGAACGTCTACGGCCTGGTCGGCGGCGATGCGAATGCGGTCGGGCCGAAGAAGCGCCCGCTGTCGTCCATGTCGCCCACCATCGTGGTGAAAGACGGCAAAACCTGGCTGGTGACCGGCAGCCCTGGCGGGAGCCGGATTATCACAACCGTGCTGCAAATGGTGGTGAACAGTATCGACTTTGGGATGAACGTCGCCGAAGCGACCAATGCGCCGCGTTTCCACCACCAGTGGCTGCCGGACGAGCTGCGCGTGGAGAAGGGCTTTAGCCCGGACACCCTCAAGCTGCTTGAGCAGCGCGGCCAGAAGGTGGCGGTGAAGGAGGCGATGGGCAGCACCCAGAGCATTATGGTCGGGCCGGACGGCGCGCTGTTTGGCGCATCGGACCCGCGTTCGGTGGATGATTTAACGGCGGGGTATTGATTTTGTTGCCCGGTGGCGCTGCGCTTACCGGGCCTACAATGGCACGAACGTAGGCCCGGTAAGGCGAAGCCGCCACCCGGCAACTCACTACTTCATCCTCGCCATATAATACGCATCCACATACTCGCCGTTGCGCAGGGCGTAGCGCCTGCCGGTGCCTTCAATCTCAAACCCGTGCTTTTTGTACACCGCGATTGCCGGTTCGTTATCCACAAACACCGTTAACTCGATGCGGTCGACGCGCAGCCAGTTGTCGCACATATCGATCATGGTGCGAATCAGCGCGCTGGCCACGCCGCGGTTATGCCACTGCGCGCCAACGCAGATACCGAAATCGGCAACGTGGCTGCGGCGTGGTCGCTGGGCGACATCAATGGTGAGGTGGCCGACCACGATATCATCAATGCAGGCAACCAGCTGTTTAATGCCCGGCTGTTCGCCTAGCCGCATTTGCCACATTTCCATTGAAGGATGAGGAACCTGTAGCGTGTTGTGGTACACCTCCGGCTGGGCGTGGATCTGACGAATGGCGTCGTAATCTTTCGGTTCAGCGTGGCGTATCACTATCTCACTCATTCCTTGTTCCTCAGTCAGTTAAAAGTCCCCTCCAACATCAGTGACTTTAAAAGTTGAGTCAATCGCTATTTTTTGCAAAAAGTGTTGGACAAGTGCGAATGAGAATGATTATTATTGCTCTGCATTCAGGAAGACCTCCTACGGGAACCTGAAAGCACGACATTGCTCACATTGCTTCCAGTATTACTTTAGCCAGCTTCTCGCTGGCTTTTTTTTTGTTATGGTTAGACTCAGTAACCTTCCAAAAGGACTGAGCCATGACACTACATTGTGCATTTATTGGATTTGGCAAAAGCACCACGCGTTACCACCTTCCGTATGTTCTTAACCGAAAAGAGACCTGGCACGTGGCCCATATCTATCGCCGCCGCGCGAAGCCAGAAGAGCAGTCTCCGCAGTATTCCCATATTCATTTCACCAGCGATCTTGATGAGGTGCTTAACGACCCGCAGGTGAAGCTGGTGGTGGTCTGTACCCACGCCGACAGCCACTTTGACTACGCGAAACGCGCGCTGGAAGCAGGTAAAAACGTGCTGGTGGAAAAACCGTTCACCCCGACCATCGCCGAAGCGAAGGAGCTGTTCGCGCTGGCGAAAAGCAAAGGGCTGACCGTCACGCCGTACCAGAACCGTCGCTTTGACAGCTGCTTCCTGACGGCAAAAAAGGCAATTGAAAGCGGCAAACTCGGTGAGATCGTGGAAATCGAAAGCCACTTCGATTACTACCGCCCGGTGGCGGAAACCCAGCCCGGACTGCCGCAGGACGGATCTTTCTACGGTCTCGGCGTGCACACCATGGACCAGATCATCTCCCTGTTTGGCCGCCCGGACCACGTGGCGTATGACATCCGCAGCCTGCGCAATAAGGCCAACCCGGACGATACCTTTGAAGCGCAGCTGTTCTACGGCGACCTGAAAGCCATCGTAAAAACCAGCCATCTGGTGAAAATCGACTACCCGAAATTTATCGTTCACGGCAAGAAAGGCTCCTTTATCAAGTACGGTATTGACCAGCAGGAGACCAGCCTGAAGGCTAACATCATGCCGGGCGAACCGGGCTTTGCGGCAGATGATTCCGTGGGCGTGCTGGAGTACGTGAACGACGAGGGCCTGACGGTCAGGGAAGAGCTGAAGCCGGAAACGGGCGACTATGGACGCGTATACGATGCGCTGTATGACACCCTCACCACCGGCGCGCCGAATTATGTCAAGGAATCTGACGTTCTGACCAACCTGGAAATCCTTGAGCGCGCCTTCGAGCAGGCTTCTCCTGCCACGGTAACCCTTGCGAAATAAGCAAAACAGGCTCCTCTGCGCTTGTTCATAATTTTTGAACAGAGGAGTCAATTTTCACCCTCTATGATCCCCGGCGGTTTGCGTCCACACTTACTCCATCGAAACGAACTGAGGGTGAAAAACAATGATCTACTTACGCAAAGCAAACGAACGTGGTCACGCGAATCATGGCTGGCTGGACTCATGGCATTCATTCTCGTTTGCCGACTACTACGACCCGAACTTTATGGGCTTCTCCGCACTGCGCGTGATTAACGACGACGTGATTGATGCAGGCCAGGGCTTCGGTACCCACCCGCACAAAGACATGGAAATCCTGACCTATGTGCTGGAAGGGGCGGTTGAGCACCAGGACAGCATGGGCAACAAAGAGCAGGTTCCGGCGGGCGAGTTCCAGATTATGAGCGCGGGTACCGGGGTGCGTCACTCTGAGTACAACCCGAGCAAAACGGAAAAACTGCACCTGTATCAAATCTGGATCATTCCAGAAGAGACCGGCATCACGCCACGCTACGAGCAGCGCCGCTTCGACGCGAAACAGGGCAAACAGCTGGTGCTGTCCCCGGATGCGCGTGAAGGTTCCCTGAAAGTGCATCAGGATATGGAGCTGTACCGCTGGGCGCTGGCGAAAGATGAACAGTCTGTACACCAGATTGCCGCTAACCGCCGCGTGTGGATCCAGGTGGTGAAAGGTGAAGTGTCCATCAACGGCACCAAAGCGACAACCGCCGATGGCCTGGCAGTCTGGGATGAGCAGGCGCTCTCCGTGCATGCCGACAGCGAAAGTGAAATTCTGCTGTTTGACCTGCCGCCAGTCTAAATAATTTCTCAACCTTCCCTTTAAACGGGGAAGGTTGAGCTTTGTCCGTGATAAACTGAGCAAATCTCTCACTTCAAGATTTCTCAGGACGATGAAAAAGAAACGCCCCGTACTTCAGGATGTCGCCGATCGCGTCGGTGTGACCAAAATGACGGTCAGCCGTTTTTTACGTAACCCGGAACAGGTTTCCGTGGCGTTGCGTGGCAAGATTGCCGCCGCCCTTGATGAACTGGGTTATATCCCCAACCGCGCGCCCGATATTCTCTCCAATGCAACCAGCCGTGCGGTGGGCGTCCTGCTTCCTTCCTTAACCAACCAGGTATTCGCCGAAGTGCTGCGTGGCATTGAAAGCGTCACCGATGCGTTTGGCTATCAGACCATGCTCGCCCACTACGGGTACAAGCCGGAACTGGAAGAGGAACGTCTTGAATCGATGCTTTCCTGGAACATTGACGGCCTGATTTTAACGGAACGTACTCACACCCCGCGCACGCTGAAAATGATTGAAGTGGCAGGCATTCCGGTGGTGGAACTGATGGACAGCCAGTCGCCGTGCCTCGACATCGCCGTGGGGTTCGATAACTTTGAAGCGGCGCGTCAGATGACGGCGGCGATCATCGCCCGCGGTCATCGCCATGTGGCCTATCTGGGTGCGCGTCTGGATGAACGTACTATCATCAAACAGAAGGGATACGAGCAGGCGATGCTCGACGCCGGTTTAACCCCGTACAGCGTGATGGTGGAGCAATCTTCTTCTTACACGTCGGGTATTGAGCTGATGCGTCAGGCGCGACGCGAGTATCCGCAACTGGACGGTATTTTCTGCACCAACGATGACCTTGCGGTCGGCGCCGCGTTTGAGTGCCAGCGTCTGGGTTTAAAAATCCCGGATGATATGGCGATTGCCGGCTTCCACGGCCACGACATTGGCCAGGTGATGGAGCCGCGTCTGGCGAGCGTCCTGACCCCGCGTGAACGCATGGGCCGCATTGGCGCAGAGCGCCTGCTGGCGCGCATTCGTGGTGAGGCAGTTACCCCGAAAATGTTAGATTTAGGTTTCACCTTGTCACCGGGTGGATCTATTTAATCCGACAAATTTGAAGTAGCTCACACTTATTCACTTCGCGCACGTTTGGATATTGCTTCTCTTATGCCCCGGCAGGACAATGTTACCGATAACTGTTACCCGTAACAATTGACTGAGGGACACCCTTTGAGCACGACTAATCACGATCACCACGTTTACGTCCTGATGGGCGTGTCCGGTAGCGGTAAATCTGCCGTGGCGAGCGAAGTGGCGCATCAACTCCAGGCTGCGTTTCTTGATGGTGACTTCCTCCATCCGCGCAGCAACATCATGAAAATGGCTTCCGGCGAGCCGCTGAACGACGACGACCGCAAACCATGGTTGCAGGCGCTGAATGACGCCGCGTTCGCGATGCAGCGCACCAATAAAGTCTCCCTGATCGTCTGTTCCGCGCTGAAAAAAACCTATCGCGACCTGCTGCGCGACGGCAACCCGAACCTCTCTTTCATCTACCTGAAAGGTGATTTCGGGGTGATTGAAAGCCGCCTGAAGGCGCGTAAAGGCCACTTCTTCAAAACCCAGATGCTGGTAACGCAGTTCGAAGCGTTGCAGGAGCCGGGAGCTGACGAACAGGATGTCTTAGTGGTTGATATCGATCAGCCGCTGGAAGGTGTTGTTGCCAGCACCATCGAGGTTATTAATAAAAGGCAGTAAGTTTTGAGTACATTAACGCTAGTTTTGACAGCAGTGGGTTCCGTATTGCTGCTGCTGTTTTTAGTGATGAAGGCACGTATGCACGCCTTCGTGGCTTTGATGGTGGTTTCTATTGGTGCCGGTCTCTTTTCCGGCATGCCGCTCGACAAAATCGCGGCGACGATGGAAAAAGGGATGGGCGGCACGCTCGGCTTCCTGGCCATTGTGGTGGCGCTGGGCGCGATGTTTGGCAAGATTTTGCACGAGACGGGCGCGGTCGATCAGATTGCGGTCAAGATGCTGAAATCCTTCGGGCACAGCCGTGCGCACTACGCGATTGGCCTGGCCGGTCTGATTTGCGCGCTGCCGCTGTTCTTTGAAGTGGCGGTGGTGCTGCTGATTAGCGTGGCGTTCTCCATGGCGCGGCATACTGGTACCAACCTCGTGAAGCTGGTCATTCCGCTGTTTGCGGGCGTGGCGGCTGCGGCGGCGTTCCTGCTGCCGGGGCCTGCGCCGATGCTGCTGGCCTCCCAGATGCATGCTGACTTTGGCTGGATGATCCTGATTGGCCTGTGCGCGGCAATTCCGGGGATGATTATCGCCGGTCCGCTGTGGGGCAACTTCATCAGCCGTTACGTTGAGCTGCACATTCCGGATGACATCTCCGAGCCGCACCTGGGCGAGGGCAAAATGCCGTCCTTCGGCTTCAGCCTGTCGCTGATCCTGCTCCCGCTGGTGCTGGTGGGCCTGAAAACCATCGCTGCGCGCTTTGTGCCGGTGGGGTCAACCGCTTACGAATGGTTCGAATTTATTGGTCATCCGTTCACCGCGATCCTGGTGGCGTGTCTGGTAGCAATTTACGGCCTGGCGATGCGTCAGGGCATGCCGAAAGACCGCGTGATGGAGATCTGTGGTGCCGCGCTGCAACCGGCGGGGATTATCCTGCTGGTGATCGGGGCGGGCGGCGTGTTCAAGCAGGTGCTGGTGGATTCCGGCGTTGGTCCGGCGCTGGGCGAAGCGCTGACCGGAATGGGGCTGCCGATTGCAGTCACCTGTTTCGTGCTGGCCGCGGCGGTGCGTATCATTCAGGGCTCCGCGACCGTAGCGTGCTTAACCGCCGTGGGTCTGGTGATGCCGGTGATTGAACAGCTGAACTACTCCGGCGCGCAGATGGCGGCGCTCTCTATCTGTATCGCGGGTGGCTCGATTGTGGTTTCTCACGTGAACGACGCGGGCTTCTGGCTGTTCGGTAAATTTACCGGCGCGACCGAAGCGCAAACCCTGAAAACCTGGACGCTGATGGAAACCATCCTCGGCACGACGGGTGCGGTTGTCGGGATGATTGCGTTTACGCTGCTGAGCTAATCCCGGTTTTCTCCCTCTCCCCGTGGGAGAGGGCTGGGGTGAGGGCATTAGGCCGCAGAGGGCGTATATTGTCGGGTGGCGGCTTCGCCTTACCCGACCTACAAAAAACTCAGGTCCCGTAGGCCGGGTAAGCGCAAGCACCACCCGGCTTTTTTACATCTTCACCCTTTCATCCACGCCCGGATCCCGTCCAGGAACATCTGCGTTGCCATCATCACCAGAATCAGCCCCATCAGGCGCTCCAGGGCGTTTACCCCTTTCTCACCCAGCAGGCGCAGGAACAGCGACGACTGCAACAGGATAATAAATGTCCCGCCCCAGGCGATCAGCAGGGCAATCACCAGATGGCTCATCTGATTCGGATACTGATGCGACAGCAGCATCAGCGTCGCCAGAATCGTTGGCCCGGCGACCAGCGGAATTGCCAGCGGCACGATAAACGGCTCTTCACCCGCAGGCAGGCCGCTGCTGCTGCCCTCCGCGCTCGGGAAAATCATCTTAATGGCAATCAGGAACAAAATTATCCCGCCGGAAATGGAGACCGTTTCGGCGCGTAAGTTCAGGAAAGCGAGGATTTTTTCACCGGCGAACAGGAAGATAAACATCACCAGCAGGGCGATGAGCAGCTCGCGGATCATGATCGCCCGGCGGCGCTTCGGCTCGGTGTGCTTCAGCACCGACATGAAGATCGGCAGATTACCGAGCGGATCCATAATCAGGATCAATAAAACCGCTGCGGAAATGATTTCACTCATCTTAAATTATCCCTGATACTTATTGTGGTCATTGCGATGATTAGCACTTTTTCTGATTGCCGGGCAATCATCGATTAATTTCGCTTGCGACTTTGGCAGCATTTTGTAATGTGAAGCATATCCCAGTTCAATACTGGCTTGCACAATCAGCACACACCCCTTGCAGGAAAAAAATGCTATGAAAAACGTTGGTTTTATCGGCTGGCGCGGTATGGTCGGCTCTGTACTCATGCAACGCATGGTTGAAGAGCGCGATTTCGACGCCATCCGCCCGGTCTTCTTCTCCACTTCCCAGCTCGGCCAGGCTGCACCGTCCTTTGGGGGTACCACAGGCACGTTGCAGGATGCTTACGATCTGGAAGCGCTGAAGGCACTCGACATTATTGTGACCTGCCAGGGCGGCGATTATACCAACGAAATCTATCCGAAGCTGCGTGAAAGCGGCTGGCAGGGCTACTGGATTGATGCGGCCTCTTCGCTTCGCATGAAAGACGATGCGATCATTATTCTTGACCCGGTTAACCAGGGCGTCATCACCGACGGCCTGAACAACGGCGTGAAAACCTTTGTTGGCGGTAACTGCACCGTCAGCCTGATGCTGATGTCCCTCGGCGGCCTGTTCGCACAGGATCTGGTGGAGTGGGTCTCCGTGGCGACCTACCAGGCGGCCTCCGGCGGCGGCGCGCGTCATATGCGTGAGCTGCTGACCCAGATGGGCCAGCTGCACCAGAGCGTCGCTGCCGAGCTGGCAGACCCGGCGTCCGCGATTCTCGATATCGAGCGTAAAGTCACTCAGCTCACCCGCAGCGGCGAGCTGCCGGTGGATAACTTTGGCGTACCGCTGGCCGGTGGCCTGATCCCGTGGATCGACAAACAGCTGGATAACGGCCAGACCCGCGAAGAGTGGAAGGGCCAGGCTGAGACCAACAAAATCCTCGGCACCGCGAACACCATTCCGGTTGACGGTCTGTGCGTGCGTATCGGCGCGCTGCGCTGCCACAGCCAGGCCTTTACCATTAAACTGAAAAAAGATGTGTCTATTCCGACCGTGGAAGAGCTGCTGGCCGCACACAACCCGTGGGCGAAAGTGGTGCCAAACGATCGCGATATCACCATGCGCGAACTGACCCCGGCAGCCGTTACCGGCACGCTGACCACCCCGGTTGGCCGTCTGCGCAAGCTGAACATGGGGCCGGAGTACCTCTCCGCGTTCACCGTTGGCGATCAGCTACTGTGGGGTGCAGCCGAGCCTCTGCGCCGCATGCTGCGCCAGCTGGCGTAATAATTTGTTAAACACGGGGGGTGATTGTCACCCCCTTTTTTTGCGTACTACATGGAGTAAAACGCAGATGTCTTATTTTTTATCAGGAGGACCCACGACGTTGGCTATGCTTTAAGGAAGATTTATTTCTCACCTGAGGGTAGGGCGGAGCAGAGAGGATTAACTGCACCGTTTAGGTCACATTAAAAGTCGTCCCGGAGCGCGTAAAAAGGGCGACATAAAAAAACAGGATGAACACCATGTCCGATCGTATTTCGAGAGACGTGATTAATGCGCTTATTGCGGGTCACTTTGCCGACCCCTTTTCTGTGCTAGGGATGCACCGTACAGAGGCCGGACTGGAAGTTCGGGCGCTGTTACCGGATGCAACAGAAGTGTGGGTTATCGAACCCAAAACCGGCCGCAAGGTGGGTAATCTGGAATGCCTCGACTCGCGTGGCTTCTTCTCGGGCGTCATGCCCCGCCGTAAAAATCCTTTTCGTTATCAGCTTGCCGTTATCTGGCACGGTCAGCAAAACCTGATTGACGATCCCTATAGCTTCGGCCCGCTCTTAAAAGAGATGGACGCCTGGCTGCTGTCCGAAGGGACCCATTTACGCCCCTACGAAACGCTGGGTGCCCATGCGGATACCATGGACGGTATCACCGGCACGCGTTTTGCCGTATGGGCGCCAAACGCCCAGCGCGTCTCCGTCGTCGGGCAGTTCAACTACTGGGACGGTCGTCGTCACCCCATGCGCCTGCGCCGGGAAACCGGCATCTGGGAGCTGTTTATCCCCGGCGCGCACAACGGTCAGCTCTACAAATTCGAGATGATCGATGCCAACGGCAAGCTGCGCATTAAATCCGACCCGTACGCCTTTGAGGCAGAGCTACGCCCGAATACCGCCTCGCTGATTTGCGGCCTGCCGGAGAAGGTTGTCCAGAGCGAGGAGCGCAAGCAGGCCAACCGCTTTGATGCGCCAATCTCCGTCTATGAAGTGCATCTCGGCTCGTGGCGTCGCCACACCGATAACAACTTCTGGCTGAGCTATCGCGAGCTGGCGGACCAGCTGGTGCCGTACGCCAAATGGATGGGCTTTACCCATCTGGAGCTGCTGCCGATCAACGAACACCCATTTGACGGCAGCTGGGGCTATCAGCCAACCGGGCTGTATGCGCCCACGCGCCGCTTCGGCACGCGCGATGACTTCCGCTATTTCATCGATGCCGCGCACGCCGCCGGGCTGAACGTGATCCTCGACTGGGTGCCGGGCCACTTCCCGTCGGATGATTTTGCGCTGGCAGAGTTCGACGGCACAAAGCTGTACGAGCACAGCGACCCGCGCGAAGGCTATCACCAGGACTGGAACACGCTGATCTACAACTACGGTCGCCGTGAAGTATCGAACTACCTGGTCGGGAACGCGCTGTACTGGATCGAACGCTTCGGCATTGATGCCCTGCGCGTGGATGCGGTGGCGTCGATGATCTACCGCGACTACAGCCGCAAAGAGGGGGAGTGGATCCCGAACGAGTATGGTGGCCGTGAAAACCTCGAAGCGATTGAGTTTCTGCGCAACACCAACCGCATTATCGGCGAGCAGGTGGAAGGCGCCGTGACCATGGCGGAAGAGTCCACCGACTTCCCGGGCGTTTCCCGTCCACCGGCAATGGGTGGTCTGGGCTTCTGGTACAAATGGAACCTCGGCTGGATGCACGACACGCTCGACTACATGAAGCTCGACCCGGTTTATCGTCAGTATCACCACGATAAGCTCACCTTCGGGTTGCTCTATAACTACACCGAAAACTTCATGCTGCCGCTGTCGCACGATGAAGTGGTGCACGGCAAGAAATCCATTCTCGACCGCATGCCGGGGGAGGCGTGGCAGAAGTTTGCCAACCTGCGCGCTTACTACGGCTGGCTGTTTGCTTTTCCGGGTAAAAAGCTGCTGTTTATGGGTAACGAGTTCGCTCAGGGCCGCGAATGGAACCACGATACCAGCCTTGACTGGCATCTGCTGGAAGGTGCGGACAACTGGCACCACGGCGTACAGCGTCTGGTCCGTGACCTGAACCTGACTTATCGCCACCACAAAGCGCTGCACGAGCTGGACTTCGATCCGTACGGCTTTGAGTGGCTGGTGGTGGACGACCACGAGCGCTCGGTGTTTGTCTTTGTGCGCCGCGACAAGGCGGGTAACGAGATCATCGTCGCCAGCAACTTCACGCCGGTGCCGCGCGAACACTACCGCTTCGGCATTAACCAGCCGGGCAAATGGCGCGAAATTCTCAATACCGACTCCATGCACTACCACGGCAGCAACGCCGGTAACGGTGGTCTGGTGCAGAGCGATGCCATTGAAAGCCACGGCCGTCCGAACTCCCTGAGCCTGACGCTGCCGCCGCTTGGCACAATCTGGCTGGTGCGGGAGGGTGAATGACGCAGCTTACGGCAGGTAAACCCGAACCGCTCGGGGCGAGTTTTGACGGAAAGGGGGTGAACTTCACGCTCTTTTCCGCCCATGCGGAGCGGGTGGAACTCTGTGTGTTTGACGGGGAAGGTAACGAGCACCGTTACGATTTACCGGCGCGCACGGGGGATACCTGGCATGGCTACCTGGCCGGAGGACGGCCGGGGATGCACTACGGTTTTCGCGTACACGGCCCCTGGGAGCCCTCTCAGGGGCACTGGTTTAACCCGGCGAAGCTGCTGATTGACCCGTGCGCGCACCGCGTGGACGGTGAGTTTAAAGATGACTCGCTGTTCCACGTTGGCTACGGCGAACCTGACCACCGCGACAGCGCGCCCGTCGCGCCCAAAAGCGTGGTGGTGCACGATCTCTACGACTGGGAAGACGATGCCCCGCCGCGCACGCCGTGGGGCAACACCGTTATTTATGAAGCCCACGTCAAAGGGCTGACGTATCTGCACCCGTCAATCCCTAAAGAGATGCGCGGCACCTACAAAGCGCTTGGGCATCCGACGATGGTCGCGTACCTGAAGCACTTAGGGATCACCGCGCTGGAGCTGTTGCCCGTGGCGCATTTCGCCAGCGAGCCGCGGCTACAGCGTCTTGGGTTAAGCAACTACTGGGGCTACAACCCGCTGGCGATGTTCGCCCTCGACCCGCGCTACGCGGTGCAGCCGGAGAAGGCACGGGATGAGTTTCGCGATGCGGTGAAGGCGCTTCACGCGGCGGGTATCGAGGTCATTCTGGACGTGGTGCTGAACCACAGTGCGGAAAGCGATCTTGACGGCCCGACGCTCTCACAGCGCGGAATCGATAACCGTAGCTATTATTGGATCAGGGACGACGGCGATTACGAGAACTGGACCGGGTGCGGTAACACCCTCAACCTCAGTCATCCGGCCGTTACGCATTACGCGTACGAGTGCCTGAAATACTGGGTTGAGACGTTCCACGTGGACGGTTTTCGCTTCGACCTGGCGCCGGTGATGGGGCGCACCCCGGCGTTCAGCCAGCAGGCGCCGCTGTTTGAGGCCATCAAAAACTGCCCGGTGCTCTCAAAGGTTAAGCTGATCGCGGAGCCCTGGGACATCGGAGAGGGCGGTTATCAGGTGGGGAATTTCCCGCCGCTGTTTGCCGAGTGGAACGACCACTTCCGCGATGCCATCCGCCGCTTCTGGCTGACGCGCGATCTGTCGCTGGGGGAGTTTGCCGGTCGCTTTGCCGGCTCCAGCGATCTCTTCAAGCGTGACGGCAAACGTCCGTCGGCCACCATTAACCTGCTGACGGCACACGACGGTTTTACGCTGCGCGACTGCGTTTGTTTCAATCAGAAACACAATGAGGCAAACGGCGAGGAGAATCGCGATGGGACTAACAATAACCATAGCTTCAACCATGGTATAGAAGGGTTAGGCGGAAGTCTGGATGTGATCGAGCGGCGACGCGCCAGCGTTCATGCGCTGCTGACGACGCTTTTGTTGTCGCAGGGCACGCCGATGCTGCTGGCGGGCGATGAGCACGGCCACAGCCAGCACGGCAACAACAACGCCTATTGCCAGGACAACACCCTGACCTGGCTCGACTGGGGAGAAGCGAACAGCGGGCTGACCCATTTCACCGCGGCGCTGATCCATCTTCGCCAGCGCATCCCCGCGCTCACCGCCGACCGCTGGTGGGAAGAGGGCGACGGAAACGTTCGCTGGCTGAATAAAGACGCGCAACCGTTAAGCGCGCAAGAGTGGCAACACGGCATACCCTGTCTGCAAATCCTGCTTTCGGATACGTGGCTGGTGACGCTGAACGCGACGGATGACGTCGCAGAGATTGTTTTACCTGACGGGGAATGGCGAGCCATTCCTCCCTTTGCCGGAGCGGATAATCCGGTTGTTATGGCTGTCTGGCACGGGCCTGCGCACGGAGTGTGCGTATTCCAAAGATGATAAAAAAGGAGTTAGTCATGGTTAGATTAGAGAAGAACGATCCGTTAATGTTGGCGCGCCAGCTACCATTAAAAACAGTTGCCCTGATACTCGCGGGCGGGCGTGGTACCCGTCTGAAAGATTTGACCATCAAGCGCGCCAAACCGGCCGTTCACTTTGGTGGTAAGTTCCGTATTATCGATTTTGCACTTTCCAACTGCCTGAACTCAGGCATTCGCCGTATTGGCGTCATTACCCAGTATCAGTCGCACACGCTGGTGCAGCACATTCAGCGCGGCTGGTCATTCTTCAGCGAAGAGATGAACGAATTTGTCGATCTGCTCCCGGCGCAGCAGCGCGTTCATGGGGAGAACTGGTACCGCGGCACGGCGGATGCCGTGACCCAGAACCTCGACATCATTCGTCGCTACAGCGCGGAATACATCGTTATCCTCGCCGGGGACCACATCTACAAGCAAGATTACTCCCACATGCTGATCGATCACGTCGAAAAAGGGGCGCGCTGCACCGTGGCGTGTCTGCCGGTGCCTGTTGCGGAAGCAACCGCGTTTGGCGTGATGCATGTAGATGGCGATGACAAGATTATCGACTTTGTCGAAAAACCGGCGAACCCGCCAACCATGCCGGGCGACGACACCAAATCGCTCGCCAGCATGGGGATCTATGTCTTTGATGCCGATTATCTTTATGAACTGCTGGAAGAGGACGACAAAGACGAAAACTCCAGCCACGACTTCGGTAAAGACATTATCCCGAAAATCACCAAAGCTGGCATGGCGTATGCACATCCCTTCCCGCTGTCCTGCGTGCAGTCAGACCCGAATGCGGAACCTTACTGGCGCGACGTCGGTACGCTGGAAGCCTACTGGAAAGCCAACCTCGACCTGGCGTCCGTCACGCCTGAGCTGGATATGTACGACCAGAACTGGCCGATTCGCACGCATATGGAATCGTTGCCGCCGGCGAAGTTCGTTCAGGATCGCTCCGGCAGCCACGGCATGACGCTCAACTCGCTGGTCTCTGGCGGGTGCATTATCTCCGGTTCGGTGGTGGTGCAGTCCGTGCTGTTCCCGCGCGTGCGTATAAACTCATTCTGTAATATCGATTCGGCAGTTCTGCTGCCGGATGTCTGGGTAGGACGCTCATGTCGTCTGCGTCGCTGCGTTATCGATCGTGCCTGCATCATTCCCGAAGGGATGGTGATTGGGGAAAACGCGGAAGAAGATGCGCGTCGTTTCTACCGTTCGGAAGAGGGGATCGTGTTAGTAACACGGGAAATGTTGCGGAAGCTGCAAATCAAACAGGAGCGATGATGCAGGTTTTACACGTATGTTCTGAGATGTTCCCGTTGTTAAAAACGGGCGGCCTGGCGGATGTTCTTGGTGCATTACCAGCGGCGCAAATCGCCGGAGGGGTGGATACCCGCGTGTTGTTGCCCGCTTTTCCGGATATCCGGCGCGGTATTCCCGATGCAAAGGTTGTTACCCGTCGCGAGACCTTCGCGGGACGTATCACCCTGCTGTTTGGACATTACAATGGCGTAGGGATTTACCTGATTGATGCCCCGCATTTATACGATCGACCCGGCAGCCCGTATCATGATACCAACCTGTACGCCTATACCGATAACGTGATGCGCTTTGCCCTGCTCGGCTGGGTGGGGGCGGAAATGGCCGTCGGACTGGATCCGTTCTGGCGTCCGAACGTGGTGCACGCGCATGACTGGCATGCGGGGCTGGCTCCTGCGTATCTGGCGGCGAAGGGGCACCCGGCCAAATCGGTGTTTACGGTGCACAACCTGGCGTATCAGGGCATGTATTACGCGCATCATATGAATGACATCGATCTGCCATGGTCGTTCTTTAACATGCACGGACTGGAGTTTAACGGACAGATTTCGTTCCTGAAGGCGGGTCTGTACTACGCCGACCACATCACGGCGGTCAGCCCAACCTACGCGCGGGAAATTACCCAGCCGGAGTTCGGTTACGGTATGGAAGGGCTGCTGCAACAGCGCCACCGTGAAGGTCGCCTGTCGGGCATTCTGAACGGCGTGGATGAACAGATCTGGAATCCGGAAACGGACCTCCTGCTGGCGGCGCGCTATGGTCGCGACTCCGTGGAGGACAAAGCGGAGAACAAGCGCCAGCTACAGATTGCGATGGGGCTGAAGGTCAACGACAAGGTGCCGCTGTTTGCGGTGGTCAGCCGCCTGACCAGCCAGAAAGGGCTGGATCTGGTGCTGGAAGCGCTGCCGGGATTACTGGAGCAGGGCGGCCAGCTGGCGCTGCTCGGCGCGGGCGACCCGGTATTGCAGGAAGGTTTCCTCGCGGCCGCGGCGGAACATCCGGGGCAGGTGGGCGTGCAGATTGGCTATCACGAAGCGTTCTCGCACCGCATCATGGGCGGCGCGGACGTGATTCTGGTGCCGAGCCGCTTCGAGCCCTGCGGCCTGACGCAGCTCTATGGTCTGAAATACGGCACGTTGCCGCTGGTACGCCGCACGGGCGGGCTGGCGGATACGGTGTCTGACAGCTCCCTGGAAAACCTGGCGGACGGTATCGCCAGCGGGTTTGTTTTCGAGGACAGTAATGCCTGGTCGCTGCTTCGGGCGATCCGGCGTGCTTTCGTCTTGTGGTCCCGTCCATCCCTGTGGCGTTACGTACAACGTCAGGCGATGTCCATGGACTTTGGCTGGCACGTTGCGGCGCAGTCCTACCGCGACCTTTATCAACGCTTGATGTAACGAGGCGAAGTTACTGATATGAATGCTCCATTTAGCTACTCTTCCCCCACGCTCAGCGTTGAGGCGTTGAAACACTCCATCGCCTATAAGCTGATGTTTACCATTGGGAAAGATCCCGTTATTGCCAACAAACATGAGTGGCTGAACGCCACGCTGTTTGCGGTGCGTGACCGTATGGTCGAACGCTGGCTGCGCTCCAACCGCGCCCAGCTTTCGCAGGAGACGCGACAGGTGTATTACCTGTCGATGGAGTTTCTGATTGGTCGCACCCTCTCCAATGCGCTGTTATCGCTCGGGATTTATGACGACGTCAAAAACGCACTGGAAGAGATGGGGCTGGATTTAGAAGAGCTGATTGACGAAGAGAACGACCCGGGGCTGGGTAACGGTGGTCTCGGGCGTCTTGCCGCCTGTTTCCTCGATTCACTGGCGACGCTGGCGCTGCCGGGGCGCGGCTACGGTATTCGCTACGACTACGGTATGTTCAAGCAGAACATCGTGGATGGTCGTCAGAAAGAGTCTCCAGACTACTGGCTGGAGTACGGTAACCCGTGGGAGTTCAAGCGCCACAACACGCGCTACAAGGTGCGTTTTGGCGGGCGTATTCAGCAGGAAGGGAAAAAATCCCGCTGGGTGGAAACCGAGGAGATCCTCGCCGTGGCCTATGACCAGATCATCCCCGGCTACGACACCGATGCGACCAATACGCTGCGCCTGTGGAACGCGCAGGCCAGTAGCGAGATCAACCTGGGTAAATTCAACCAGGGTGACTACTTCGCGGCGGTGGAAGATAAAAACCACTCCGAGAATGTGTCACGCGTCCTGTATCCGGATGACTCGACCTACTCAGGCCGCGAGCTGCGCCTGCGTCAGGAGTATTTCCTCGTCTCGGCAACGATTCAGGATATCCTTAGCCGTCACTATCAGCTGCACAAAACCTATGCGAATCTGGCGGAAAAAACCGCCATTCACCTTAACGATACCCATCCGGTGCTGTCGATCCCTGAGCTGATGCGCCTGCTGATTGACGAGCATAAGTTCAGCTGGGATGACGCGTTTGAAGTAACCTGCCAGGTGTTCTCGTACACCAACCATACGCTGATGAGTGAAGCGCTGGAGACGTGGCCGGTGGATATGCTCGGCAAAATTCTGCCGCGCCATCTGCAAATCATCTTCGAGATCAACGACTACTTCCTCAAGACCTTGCAGGAGCAGTACCCGAACGATACCGGTCTGCTGAGCCGCGCCTCGATCATTGATGAATCCAACGGGCGTCGCGTACGCATGGCCTGGCTGGCGGTGGTGATCAGCCACAAGGTGAACGGCGTGTCAGAGCTGCACTCGAACCTGATGGTGCAGTCCCTGTTTGCGGACTTCGCGAAGATCTTCCCGACGCGTTTCTGCAACGTGACCAACGGCGTCACCCCGCGCCGCTGGCTGGCGCTGGCGAACCAGCCGCTCTCCGACGTTCTGGATGAGAACATTGGCCGCACCTGGCGCACCGATTTGAGCCAGTTGAGCGAGCTGGAGCAGCACATTGATTTCCCGACGGTGAATAAAGCGGTACGGGAAGCCAAGCTGCTGAACAAGAAGCGTCTGGCGGTCTGGCTGGCGATGCATCTGAACGTGGTGGCGAACCCGAAAGCGCTGTTCGACGTGCAGATCAAACGTATCCACGAGTACAAGCGTCAGCTGATGAATGTCCTGCACGTTATTACCCACTACAACCGCATTAAGGCTGACCCGACGGCGGAGTGGGTGCCGCGCGTGAAAATCTTTGCCGGTAAGGCGGCGTCCGCGTACTACATGGCGAAGCACATCATTCATCTCATCAACGATGTGGCGAAGGTGGTGAATCACGATCCGGACATTGGCGATAAGCTGAAGGTCGTGTTTATCCCGAACTACAGCGTAAGCCTGGCGCAGCTGATTATTCCGGCGGCGGATCTCTCTGAGCAGATTTCCACGGCGGGGACGGAAGCATCCGGCACCAGTAACATGAAGTTTGCCCTGAACGGCGCGCTGACTATCGGCACGCTGGACGGCGCAAATGTCGAAATGCTGGAGCATGTGGGCGCGGAGAATATCTTTATTTTCGGGAATACGGCGGAAGAGGTGGAGGCGCTGCGCAAGCAGGGCTACTCGCCGCGTGAGTATTATGAAGAGGATGAAGAGTTACGCCAGGTGCTGACGCAAATCGCCACCGGCGTGTTTAACCCTGAGGAGCCCGGACGCTATCGCGATCTGGTGGACTCGCTGATTAACTTTGGCGATCACTATCAGGTGCTGGCGGATTACCGCAGCTACGTGGATTGTCAGGATAAGGTGGACGAACTGTACCGTCAGCAGGAGAAGTGGACCAGCGCCGCGATGCATAACATCGCCAACATGGGATACTTCTCGTCGGACAGGACCATCAAAGAGTATGCCGAGAATATCTGGCATATTGATCCGGTGCGGTTGTAAAAACAAAGCCCGGTGGCGCTGCGCTTACCGGGCCTACGGGATCGAGTAGGCCGGGTAAGGCGGAGCCGCCACCCGGCTTTTTTTCAATTACGACGCCAACGACAATTCACGCTTTCCCGCATGTTGTTGCAACCATTGCGCCACGCGAGACTGCTGCTCGGCATTCAGCCACATCCCTTCTTTAGTACGACGCCAGATAGCATCGTCCAGACGGCGCACCCACTCGTGTTCCACCAGGTAGCGCAGTTCCGCTTCGTACAGCTCATGGCCAAAATGCTCGCCCAGATCGGCAATCTCTTTCGCCTCGCCGAGGAACAGTTCGGTGTTGCTGCCGTAGGTACGGGCATAGTGGCGCGCCATTCCTTCGGTAATGAACGGGAAGCGGCGACGCAGCTTCGCGGCGTAATCGTCGCGGTTATCGCCGATATCGCCGCCAGGCAGCACGGCGCCTTTCGTCCACGCCGGGCCGATGCCTTTGTAATACGGCGCCAGTTTCTCCAGCGCGTGCTCCGCCAGTTTACGGTAGGTGGTGAGCTTACCGCCAAATACCGACAGCAGGGGCGCCTGACCGTCCACGTCATGAATATCAAGCGTATAGTCACGGGTGATGGCCTGCGGTGAGTCAGACTCGTCATCACACAGCGGACGCACGCCGGAGTAGGTCCAGACCACGTCATCGCGCGCCAGCTGTTTCTTAAAGTGCGCGTTGTACACTTTCAACAGGTAGCTGACTTCACTCTCGTCGATCTCAACGTTTTTCGGATCGCCTTTGTACTCCACGTCGGTGGTGCCGATGATGGAGAACTCGTCCATCCACGGGATCACAAACACAATGCGCTTGTCTTCATTTTGCAGGATATAAGCCTGTTTCTGGGTATGCACGCGCGGCACCACAATGTGGCTGCCCTTGATCAGGCGGATGCCGTACGGAGAAGGCAGGTGCATACCGTCATCGAAGAACTGTTTTACCCACGGGCCGGTGGCATTCACCAGGCCGCGCGCTTTCCAGCTAAACTTCTCACCGGTATCCACGTCTTCCGCTTCCACAATCCACAGGCCGTTTTCGCGGCGTGCGGCGGTCGCGCGGGTACGGGTTTTCACCTCGCCGCCTTTCTTCTCGACCATCTGCGCGTTAGCCAGTACCAGACGCGCATCGTCCACCCAGCAGTCGGAATATTCGAAACCGCGCACGATTTCAGGCTTAAGGACCGACTCTGAGCCAAAACGCAAACCGGTCGAACCCGGCAGGCTGGTGCGTTTACCCAGATGATCGTACATAAACAGACCAATGCGGATCATCCACGCTGGACGCAGGTGCGGGCGATGAGGCAGGCGGAAGCGCATCGGGATCGCCAGATGCGGAGCCATTTTCAGCAGTACTTCGCGTTCGGCCAGCGCTTCGCTGACCAGGCGGAATTCGTAGTGTTCCAGGTAGCGCAGGCCACCGTGGATCAGCTTGGAGCTGGCGGACGACGTCGCGCAGGCGAGATCGTTAGCTTCCAGCATCAGCACGGATAAACCGCGTCCTGCGGCATCAACCGCAATACCGGCACCGTTGATGCCACCGCCTATCACAATCAGATCTTTGGTTTCCATAACACCCTCATGCACTTTCGTTAAAGCTCAAAAATGTTCGATATCGCTCATAATAGCAAAGGAACGCGCCTTTGGTAACATCAAAAAAACAATTTAGAGTGATATGGATAACATAATGGCGTTTACCCGCCGCCAGGACGTACACTACGCGGTAAAATAGTGCGGTCTGATGCCCTCACCCCAGCCCTCTCCCACGGGGAGAGGGTGATCCGTTTCCCTCTCCCTCCGGGAGAGGGCTGGGGTGAGGGAAAACCGCACCACACCTGAATATAAGATGAGAACACCATGGATCAGTTTGAATGTATTAACGTAGAAGAAGCCCATCAGAAGATGCACCAGGGACAAGCGGTGCTGGTGGATATCCGCGATCCGCAGAGCTTTGCGATGGGCCACACGCCGGGCGCATTCCATCTCACCAACGACACGCTGGGCGCGTTTATGCGCGATAACGACTTCGATACCCCGGTGATGGTGATGTGCTATCACGGCAACAGCAGTAAAGGCGCGGCGCAGTATCTGCTCCAGCAGGGTTACGACGCGGTGTACAGCGTCGATGGCGGCTTCGATGCCTGGCATCGTCATTTCCCGGCAGAAGTTGAATACGCGTTTGAGCGCTGATCCCGCTATACTGTCCCCTTTTGTGTGGAAATAAGCGACCGCTGCCCATGTTGATGATCACCTCTTTTAGCAACCCGCGCGTCGCCCAGGCGTTTGTCGACTATATGGCGACGCAGGGCATTATCCTGACTATTCAGCAGCATACACAGACGGATGTCTGGCTGGCAGACGAAAGCCAGGCCGGCCGAGTGAACGACGAGCTGGCGCGTTTTCTGGAAAACCCGGGCGACCCGCGTTATCTGGCGGCAAGCTGGCAATCCGGCCAGACCGGCAGTGGCCTGCACTATCAACGTTTTCCGTTTCTCGCCACCCTCCGCGAGCGCGCAGGGCCGTTTACGCTGCTTTTGATGGCAGCCTGCATCATCGTCTTCATTATTATGAGCGTGGTGGGCGACCAGAGCGTGATGATTGCCCTCGCATGGCCGTACGATCCCTCCCTGCAATTTGACGTCTGGCGCTACTTCACGCATGCGCTGATGCACTTCTCGGTGATGCATATCCTCTTTAACCTGCTGTGGTGGTGGTATCTCGGCGGGGCGGTGGAGAAGCGACTCGGCAGCGGCAAGCTGATTGTGATCACCCTTATCAGCGCCCTGTTAAGCGGCTACGTGCAGCACAAATTCAGCGGTCCATGGTTTGGCGGGTTATCCGGCGTGGTGTACGCCCTGATGGGTTACGCCTGGCTCAGAGGCGAGCGCGACCCGGATAGCGGCATCTATTTACAACGTGGATTAATAACCTTTGCGTTAATATGGCTTATTGCCGGATGGTTTGATCTGTTTGGTATGTCTATCGCCAATGGTGCGCACGTTACCGGCCTGGCGGTCGGGCTGGCGATGGCGCTGGCCGATACGCTCCATGCGCGAAAACGAACATAATTCCCAGGGATATTTCATGAAACAAACACAACGTCATGACGCCATTATCGAACTGGTAAAAAAACAGGGATACGTCAGTACTGAAGAGCTGGTGGAGCAGTTTGCCGTCAGCCCGCAAACCATCCGTCGTGACCTCAACGACCTGGCCGATCAGAACCGTATTCTGCGTCACCACGGCGGCGCCGCGCTGCCGTCCAGCTCGGTGAACACCTCATGGCATGACCGTAAGGCGACGCAAACGGCAGAGAAAGAGCGTATCGCCCGTAAAGTGGCGAGCCAGATCCCGAACGGCGCGACGCTGTTTATTGATATCGGCACCACTCCGGAGGCGGTCGCCCATGCGCTGCTGAACCACGAGAACCTGCGCGTGGTGACCAACAACCTGAACGTGGCCAACACGTTGATGCAGAAAGACGATTTCCGCATCATCCTCGCGGGCGGCGAACTGCGCAGCCGCGACGGGGGCATCATCGGCGAAGCGACGCTCGATTTTATCTCTCAGTTCCGCCTCGACTTCGGCATTCTGGGGATCAGCGGCATCGACAGCGACGGCTCGCTGCTGGAGTTTGATTACCACGAGGTGCGCACCAAGCGCGCGATCATTGAAAACTCACGTCACGTGATGCTGGTGGTGGACCACTCCAAATTTGGCCGTAACGCGATGGTCAACATGGGCAGCATCAGCATGGTGGATGCGGTTTACACCGACGTAATGCCGCCGGCGGGCGTGATGCAGGTAATTAAGGATAACAATTTGCAGCTGGAATTGTGCTAGCAGTTGTGTCGGATGGCGCTGCGCTTACCCGACCTACAAAATTTTCTCCCTCTCCCTGTGGGAGAGGGCCGGGGTGAGGGCATCAGACCGCAGAGGAATTACACTCCATATCCCATCATCTTCAACAGCTGCTGCGCATGCTGCACCGCATCCTGTCGATGCGCTACGCCCAGCTTCTGATACAGATTGCGAATGTGCGTTTTGATGGTGGTCGCCGCCACCGCCAGCTCACCGGCAATCTGCTCGTTGCTGTAGCCGGAATAGATCAGCCCCAGCACCTGCCATTCACGCTGGGTGAGCGGGCTGGTGCGGATAAGCTCCGGCACTTCCGGATGGTTCAGCAGACGTTCAACAAAGTTCTCATCGAAGTGCGCAAACTTGTGGCGGTGGTGCTGGTTAATCTCGCGCAGAATGCGCTGGGCGCGATGCTGATCGAGTTCTGGCAGTGTGTTGAGCTGAATCAGCTGGCGCAGCTGCTGGGCCATCACTTCACCCTCAATCACAAAGTGGCTGATAAACCCGGTGCGGTTCGCCAGCTGCAACGCTTCCAGCAGTACGCGCTGGGCATCGTTTTTACGTCCCGCCTGCCAGTAAAGCTGGTTTAACAGCAGCAGGTTGCGGTTTAAATCGCTCATCAGGCGCAGGCTGCGGGCGTTTTCGTTTAACTCTTCCAGCACAATCTCGGCAGGCTCAAAGTCACCCAGCAGGATCTGCACGCGGGCGATGTTGCGCCACTGGCTTTGCAGGAAGTGGTTATTGGCAAATTCCGGTTTAGGCGTATGACGCAGCCAGTTGGCGGCGGACTTTTTATCGCCGGTCATCTGCCAGTAAATCACCCGCACCTTATCGGCGTTGGATACCCAGTCGCTATGGTACTGCCCGTTGCCGAGCAGGTTTTCCAGGCGGTTAAGATGGTTGCGGGCATTATCCAGGTCGCCGCGCGCCAGCGAGCACTGCACCAGCAGAGCCAGACACTGGAGCTGCTGCTGCGGCTGGAAGCTCGAAAGGACATTCAGACCCTGGCGGGCGCTGCTTTCTGCTTCATCCAGACGCGACCATGCCCACAGCAGCTGAGCGCGAATACGCAACAGGAACTCGTGCATCGGCAGCTGTTCCAGATGCTGTTCACGGATCAGCTGGAACGCTTTCTCCTGGTTTTCCCAGGCGGCTTGCAGGAACCCCTGAGCAAATAAAATCTCGCTTTGCTGGATCAGGCTCCAGAGGGCGTAATGCCAGACATCGTGGCGGCGCGCCATCTGTTCGGTTTGCTGCATGAGTGAAAGCGAACGCGTGAGATCGCCCTTACAGTGCAGCACTTCGCCGTGTACCGAGGTGGCCACAATACGGCTGTAAAAATTCGCCAGCGGCAGCTCATCCAGCGCGACCATCGCCAGCCGTTCGGCTTCCTCAGGGTCACCGTCGTTAATCGCCACCTGCGCACGCAGGGCGTTAAATTCGCCATGCAGGGTGGTATCCATCTCGCTTTCCATCTCCTGCTCGGCGCGCGCCAGCAGGGTGTTCACTTCGCTGTAGCGATGCTGGCTCTGCATCAGCCAGGCCTGGAGCAGCACCAGACGCGGATTCTCCAGCAGGCTTTCCCACGGCAGCGCTTTTAACGACTCTTCCAGCAGCGTCAGTTCACTGTGGTTGAACAGTCCCCACGCGTGGTTGAGCAGAATATCGCGCAGCATACCGGCATCCCCGGCGGCCAGCGCATGGTGGATAGCCTCGCTCGGAAAACCTTGCGCCATCCAGCTTTCGGCGGCGGCGCGGTGAATGTCAGGCAGCTCTGCGGCCAGTTCCCACTGGCAACGCTGGCGCAGGAAGCTGCCAAACAGCGGATGGTAGCTAAACCATTCGCCGGGATCGTCCATGCGCGTCAGGAACAGACCCTGACGTTCAATCTCTTCGAGCTGAAGCTGCCCGTTTTCAATGCCGGTGACGCGCACAATCAGCGCATCGTTCATGGAACGCAGCAGGGAGCTTTTCAGCAGGAAATGGCGGGTGGAGAGGTCAACGCTGTCGAGTACCTCATCCACCAGATAATCCGACAGGTGGCTGGCGTTGATGCCCGCCAGGCGGCGTGCGGACTGATGCGTCGGGCTGTTGTTTTGCCGCGCGGAGAGGGCAATCAGCTGAAGCGCCGTGGCCCAGCCGGCAACGTCATCGCACAGGCGGCTGCTTTCCGACGCCTCAATCGGAGACGTCAGGCGGCAGTCAAAGAACTGCTTCGCTTCCTGATGGGTAAAGGCCAGCTGCTGACTGCCGATTTCCAGCAGCTGATCGCGCACGCGCAGGTTGGCAATGCCCAACTGCGGAAGGTTACGCGACAGGACAACCAGCGTCAGGTTTTCCGGCTGATGGCGCAGGAAGAAACGCATGGACTCGTGAATAACCGGGTTGGTGATCAGATGATAATCATCAATCACCACATACAGCGGGCGATGCCATTCGGCCAGCTCGATAAACAACTGGGAGAAAAGAGAGGACAGGCTGGCGTACTGGCGCTTTTGCACCATCACCTCGCTGGTGACGCAGTGTCCGTTGGTTGCCTGCTGAATCGCGGCAATTAAATAGCTGGCAAAACGCTCCTGCTGGTTATCCCCTTCATCCAGGGAGTACCAGCCAAGATCGCTTTTACCTGCCGCCCATTGCGAAATGAGCGTTGTTTTTCCATAACCCGCAGGACTCGTAACCAGCGCCAGTCGGAAATTATGCGCACCGGAAAGTTTAGCCAGCAGGCGCTCGCGGACCACAGTATGGTCAAGACGAACCGGGCGACTTAATTTGGACGGAATCAACATAGTTTTCACTTCACTGTGGGGAACGAGAGAATTTATTTTTTTTGCGCTTCGTAATTAATATCTATAAGTTCGGCCAATAGAGGAACTATTGCAAGTTATGTCTGGGTTTGGAGGCTCTGAATTTGCACTCTGTCACAAAACATTCTCATCACTGATGGAACTTTCCGTAAATGGCTGGATGCCGCGCTGCTTCTGGCTTGTGTGCATAAGTCGCGGTTGCGCTGAAACTGGTTTCAGAAAGAGATAATGACGCTGAAGTTAATTAACTTCGGGGAAAGTTGCATCGGCTTAATAGGGGTGCTGAATAATCGCGACGCGCGGAAATATTATTCTACGTAAGTAATCATTTCAGCGATGATTAATTCCTCCGAAACTGCATTTCATTTCTTTGACGCTCTTCCGGGATCGCTTTTTCAGCGAAGCGCACACTCACACAGTGGCCTCGATCACACTTTTATGCTCATCCCCGCTACTCCTCCCTGTCTAATCCCCGACAGGAGGAGGAAGAGGCGCAATGAGCCAGGCACACTAGCGCTAAATGTTTTTACTCTCTACAGGATGCCGATTCCCTATGTCACAGCCTACTTTCAACAAAGCTCAATTTCAGGCTGCCCTGACGCGTCAGTGGCAGCGTTTTGGCCTTCATGCTGCAAACGAAATGACGCCTCACCAGTGGTGGCAGGCGGTGAGCGGGGCGCTCGCAGAGCAGCTGGACGCTCAGCCTGTGACGAAGCCCGTGAAAGGCCAGCGTCACGTCAACTACATTTCAATGGAGTTCCTGATTGGCCGTCTGACGGGTAACAATCTGCTGAACCTTGGCTGGTATCAGGAGGTCGGTGACGTGCTGAAAGAACACGACATCAACCTGACCGATCTGCTGGAAGAAGAGATTGATCCGGCGCTGGGTAACG
The DNA here is from genome assembly GCF_032389435.1 of Enterobacter sp. DTU_2021_1002640_1_SI_PRY_ASU_LCPMC_013. NCBI lineage: Bacteria > Pseudomonadati > Pseudomonadota > Gammaproteobacteria > Enterobacterales > Enterobacteriaceae > Enterobacter > Enterobacter sp. DTU_2021_1002640_1_SI_PRY_ASU_LCPMC_013. Next base: position 4,491,323 of record NZ_CP135594.1, on the reverse strand, counting down.
GCGGTCTGGGACGTCTGGCAGCCTGTTTCCTGGATTCCATGGCAACCGTGGGCCAGTCGGCGATTGGCTATGGCCTGAACTATCAGTACGGCCTGTTCCGTCAGTCATTTGCCGACGGCCATCAGATGGAAGCGCCGGATGACTGGCACCGCAATACCTATCCGTGGTTCCGCCACAACGCGCAGCTGGATGTGCAGGTCGGGATTGGCGGGAAAGTCACGAAGCAGGGACTCTGGGAACCGGCGTTCACCATTACCGGTGAAGCCTGGGACCTGCCGGTACTCGGCTACCGTAACGGCGTGGCGCAGCCGCTGCGCCTGTGGCAGGCGAAGCACGCGCATCCGTTTAACCTGACCAAATTCAACGACGGTGATTTCCTGCGCGCCGAGCAGCAGGGGATCGACGCCGAGAAGCTGACCAAAGTCCTCTACCCGAACGATAATCATCTGGCGGGTAAAAAGCTGCGTCTGATGCAGCAGTACTTCCAGTGCGCCTGCTCCGTGGCGGATATTCTGCGTCGCCACCACCTGGCGGGCCGCAAGCTGGCTCAGCTGCCGGACTTCGAAGTTATTCAGCTTAACGACACGCATCCGACCATTGCCATCCCGGAGCTGCTGCGCGTGCTGATCGACGAGCATCAACTGAGCTGGGACAACGCCTGGGCCATCACCAGCCGCACCTTCGCCTACACCAACCACACCCTGATGCCGGAAGCGCTCGAGTGCTGGGATGAGAAGCTGGTGAAAACGCTGCTGCCGCGCCATATGCAGATCATCAACAAGATTAACGACCAGTTCAAAACGCTGGTGGAGAAAACCTGGCCGGGCGATAAGGCCGTCTGGGCGAAGCTGGCCGTTGTGCACGACAAGCAGGTGCGCATGGCGAACATGTGCGTGGTCAGCGGCTTTGCGGTGAACGGCGTGGCCGCGCTGCACTCGGATCTGGTGGTGAAAGATCTCTTCCCGGAATACCACCAGCTGTGGCCGACCAAATTCCATAACGTGACCAACGGCATCACGCCGCGTCGCTGGATTAAGCAGTGCAACCCGCTGCTGGCCGGCCTGCTGGACAAGACCCTGAAGAAAGAGTGGGCCAACGACCTGGACCAGCTCATCAACCTGGAAAAACAGGCCGACAACGCGAAGTTCCGCGAGCAGTACCGCGCCATTAAGCTGGAGAACAAGGTTCGTCTGGCCGAGTTTGTGAAAATGCGCACCGGAATTGAGATTAACCCGAATGCGATTTTCGATATCCAGATCAAACGACTGCACGAGTACAAACGTCAGCACCTGAACCTGCTGCACATTCTGGCGCTGTACAAAGAGATCCGCGAGAACCCGCAGGCCGACCGCGTCCCGCGCGTGTTCCTGTTCGGTGCGAAAGCGGCGCCGGGCTACTACCTGGCGAAAAACATTATCCTTGCCATTAATAAAGTGGCGGCGGCGATCAACAGCGATCCGAAAGTGGGCGACAAGCTGAAGGTGGTGTTCCTGCCGGACTACTGCGTTTCTGCGGCTGAAATGCTGATCCCGGCGGCGGATATTTCCGAGCAGATCTCTACCGCCGGTAAAGAAGCGTCCGGTACCGGCAACATGAAGCTGGCCCTGAACGGCGCGCTGACCGTCGGCACGCTGGACGGTGCGAACGTCGAAATCGCCGAGAAGGTCGACGAAGAGAACATCTTTATCTTCGGCCATACTGTTGAAGAAGTGAAAGCCATCAAAGCCAAAGGGTACGACCCGGTGAAATGGCGTAAAAAAGATAAAGTGCTGGATGCGGTGCTCAAAGAGCTGGAAAGCGGGAAGTACAGCGACGGCGACAAGCACGCGTTTGACCAGATGCTGCACAGCATGGACAAACAGGGCGGCGACCCGTACCTGGTGATGGCTGACTTCTCGGCTTACGTTGAAGCGCAGAAGCAGGTCGACGTGCTGTATCGCGACCAGGATGCCTGGACCCGCGCGTGTATCCTGAACACCGCGCGCTGCGGTATGTTCAGCTCTGACCGCTCAATCCGTGATTATCAGGCTCGTATCTGGCAGGCAAAACGCTAAGGAAGCGCGATGGAGAGTAAACGTCTGGACAGTGCCGCGCAGGCGGCGAGAATTAGCCTCAGTTACATCAATGCGCACGGCAAACCGCAGTCTATTGGTGCGGACACCAAAAGACGTTTGCTGGATGCCATGCACAAAACCGACGCGAAAGCGTCGGGTGCGCCGGTGCCGAACGTCAAGGTCTTTACCGCGGGCAAAAAGATGCCGCTGGCGGTGGAAGGGCGCGGCGAGTTCAGCTGGCTGCTCACTACCGAAGAGGGGCATCAGCACAAAGGCCATGCCACCGGCGGCAAAACCCTCAACCTTCCGGCGAAGCTGCCGGAGGGCTACCACACGCTTACGCTTACCCGGGACGACCAGCGTTTTCACTGTCGGGTGATTGTGGCGCCAAAGCGCTGCTATGAGCCGCAGGCGCTGCGTGAAGGCAAAAAGCTGTGGGGCGCCTGCGTGCAGCTCTATACCCTGCGTTCGGACAGCAACTGGGGCATTGGCGATTTTGGCGACCTGAAAAAGATGCTGGCATCTGTTGGTGAGCGCGGCGGCGCGTTCATCGGCCTCAACCCGATCCACGCCCTCTATCCGGCGAATCCGGAAAGCGCCAGCCCGTACAGCCCGTCTTCCCGTCGCTGGCTGAACGTGATTTACATCGACGTTAACGCGTTAGACGATTTCAAAAACAGCAAAGAGGCGCAGGCGTGGTGGAAGCTTGAGACCACGCAACAGCTGCTGAAACAGGCCCGCGATGCGGACTGGGTTGATTACGCCTCCGTTACCGCGCTGAAAATGGCGGCTCTGCGTCTGGCCTGGAAGGGCTTTGCGAAGCGTGACGACGAGCAGATGGCAGCCTTCCGCCAGTTTGTGATGCAGGAAGGTGAGAGCCTTTACTGGCAGGCAGCGTTTGATGCGCTGCATGCGTATCAGGTTCAGGAGGACGAGATGCGCTGGGGCTGGCCGGTGTGGCCGGAAGCCTATCAGTCCGTTGATACCCCGGAAGTGAAGGCATTCTGTGAGACGCATGCCGACGAGGTGGATTTCTATCTCTGGTTGCAGTGGCTGGCGTACAGCCAGTTTGCCGCCTGCTGGCAGGTGAGCCAGGGCTATAACATGCTGATCGGGTTGTATCGCGATCTGGCTGTCGGCGTGGCGGAAGGCGGGGCGGAAACCTGGTGTGACCGTGAACTTTACTGCCTGAAAGCTTCTGTGGGGGCGCCGCCGGATATTCTGGGCCCGCTCGGTCAGAACTGGGGCTTACCGCCGATGGATCCGCACGTGATGGCGGCGCGTGCCTACGAGCCGTTTATCGACCTGCTGCGCGCTAACATGCAGAACTGCGGTGCGTTGCGTATCGACCACGTGATGTCCGTGCTGCGCCTGTGGTGGATCCCGTACGGTGAAACGGCTGACCACGGGGCGTACGTGCAGTATCCGGTGGACGACCTGCTCTCAATCCTCGCGCTGGAGAGTAAACGTCATCAGTGCATGGTGATTGGCGAAGATCTCGGTACCGTGCCGGTGGAAATTGTCAGCAAGCTCCGCGACAGCGGGGTTTACTCCTACAAAGTGCTCTATTTTGAAAACGACCATGAGAAAACCTTCCGCGCGCCGAAAGCGTACCCTGAACAGTCAATGGCAGTCGCGACGACGCATGATCTTCCTACGCTCAGAGGCTACTGGGAAAGCGGCGACCTGACGCTCGGCAAAACGCTGGGTCTCTACCCGGATGAAGAGGTTCTGCGTGGGCTGTATCAGGATCGCGAGCTGGCGAAGCAGGGGTTGCTGGATGCGCTGCATAAGCATGGCTGTCTGCCGAAGCGCGCCGGGCATAAGGCGTCGCTGATGTCGATGACGCCAACGCTTAACCGTGGCTTACAGCGCTATATTGCCGACAGCAACAGCGCGTTGCTCGGTCTGCAACCGGAAGACTGGATTGATATGGCGGAGCCGGTAAACATCCCCGGCACCAGCTATCAGTACAAAAACTGGCGCCGCAAGCTGTCCACAACGCTTGAAGCGATGTTTGCCGATGACGGGGTGAACAGGTTGATTAAGGATTTGGACAAGCGCAGAAGAGCGGTGGGTAAGAAGCGGTAGTTTCACCCTCACCCTAACCCTCTCCCAGGGGGAGGGGGAATAGAATGTAGGCCGGGTAAGCGTTAGCGCCACCCGGCTTTTTTACATCAAACCACCATATTCAACAGCAGCACCCCGACCAGACCGCACACCGAAATAATGGTTTCCAGCGCGGACCAGGACTTGATGGTTTCACCGATGGTCAGGTTGAAGTACTCCTTGAACAGCCAGAAGCCCGGATCGTTCACGTGGGAGAAAATCACGCTACCGGAACCAACCGCGATAACCATCAGCTCAGGGCTGACGCCCGTGGTCGCAATCAGCGGCGCAACGATACCGCCCGCGGTAATCGCCGCAACGGTCGCAGAGCCCAGCGCGATACGCAACACCGCGGCAATAGACCATGCCATCAGCAGCGGGGAGACGTTGGTTTCATGCATCATGGCCGCGATGTATTTATCCACGCCGCTGTCGACCAGCACCTGCTTGAACGCGCCGCCACCGCCGATGATCAGCAGCATCATGGCAATGATTTTGATGGAAGAAGTCAGCGTGTCGTTGATCTGATCCATGGAACGGCCACGGTTAAGACCGAAGGTGAACATGGCGATCAGGACCGCAATCAGCGTCGCCATCACCGGGTCGCCCAGGAACTCCGCAACGGACAGGAACGCGTGACCTTTCGGCAGAACCATCTCTGCTATGGCACGCATCGCCATCAGGATCACCGGTACCAGTGAGGTCCAGACGCTGACGCCAAAGCCTGGCATCTCTTCTTCAGTAAAGGTTTTGGCGCTGTACAGCCCTTCCGGGATAGGCTTATCAATGCCTTTCAGGAAGCGCGCATACACCGGGCCTGCCAGAATCACGGTTGGGATTGCCAGAATCGTACCGAACAGCAGGGTTTTACCCATATCGGCATGGAAGATGGTGGCGATAGCCGTTGGGCCCGGATGCGGCGGCAGGAAACCGTGGGTGACGGACAGCGCCGCAGCCATCGGCACACCCACGAACAGCAGCGGGATGTTGGCGGCAGCGGCGATGGTGAACACCAGCGGCAGCATCAGCACGAAGCCCACTTCATAGAACAGCGCGAAACCGACGGTAAAACCGGTTAACACCACCGCCCATTGAATGTTCTTCTTACCAAATTTGTCGATCAGCGTGGTGGCAATACGCTGTGCGCCACCGCAGTCCGCGAGCATTTTACCGAGCATGGCGCCGAAGCCCATGATCAGCGCCAGGCTGCCGAGCGTACCGCCGACACCGGCTTTAATGGAGCTGATAACTTTAACCAGCGGCATTCCCTGCATCAGACCGACTGCAAGTGCCACCAGAACCAGAGCGATAAATCCGTTCATTTTGAAGCGGATCATCAAGAGCAGTAATAACACAACACCGATAGCGACGATGACTAATGGCATGATTGACCTGGCCTTTGAATTGTTATGGGTAACGTCATTGTTTCAACGACAAATTCCGGTTGTCCCAACTGGGAACAGAGTGTTAACGGCACTCATACTGATGCCTGCGAAAACGTTAAGTTTAGTCGGCTGTTATAAGGGTGTTGAGTGCCCACGAGAATGATACGGGTAACATGCGGTGATTGAGAATCACCCAGGCAGGTAAAATTTAAATTATGAGACGCAGGTCAACATACAGAGGGAGAGGTAAACGCAAAACGGTAACCCTGAGGTTACCGTTTTTAATGTTTTCACCCTCTCCCGTGGGAGAGGGCCGGGGTGAGGGCATCAGACCGCACTGTTTTTGTAGGCCCGGTAAGTGCAGCGCCACCGGGCAATACAGACGGGTACTGAATCAGTAGTAAGAGTGCTCGCCGCGCTGGTGCTCGGTCAGATCGCGCACGCCTTTCAGTTCCGGGAATTCGTTCAGCAGCTGCTTCTCGATCCCTTCTTTCAGGGTTACATCAACCATGGAGCAGCCGTTACAGCCGCCGCCGAATTGCAGGATCGCCAGACCATCTTCGGTGATTTCCATCAGGGAAACACGTCCCCCGTGGCCGGCCAGCTGCGGGTTGATCTGCGATTGCAGCAGATATTCCACACGCTCCATCAGCGGGGCATCGTCAGAAACTTTACGCATCTTCGCGTTTGGCGCCTTCAGCGTCAGCTGAGAACCCAGCTGGTCAGTGACGAAATCAATCTCCGCATCTTCAAGATACGGCGCGCTCAGCTCATCAACGTACGCGGTGAGCTGTTCAAATTTAAGGGCAGTGTCAGTTGCTTCCACAGCATCCGGAGGACAATAAGAGACACCACATTCTGCATTCGGAGTGCCTGGATTGATCACAAACACGCGGATCTGCGTCCCTTCTTCCTGATTTGCCAGCAGTTTGGCAAAGTGCGCTTGTGCAGAATCGGAAATACGGATCATAGCTTTGGCCTAATAGTTGACTAAATTACCTGGGTATAATCATACGCCCATTGAAGAAGGGCTACAAGGTACGGCACAGACACCATACCTGAACTGACGCGGCGCCGCTTTGCAAAAGCAGTCGGGAAAGTTCAGCCACGGTACTGCCCGTGGTGACGACATCATCCACAATCGCGATATGGAGGCCGTTGACCGGCAATTCAAGGCGAAAGGCGTTTTTCAGGTTCCTTTTGCGCGACCGGGCGTTGAGCCGGTGCTGAACGGCAGTGGCATGAGTACGTTTCAGCGCAGAGGCTGGGTACCGGCAACCCAGCCATTGGGCGAGCGGACGGCACAGCAGGTCGCTCTGATTGTATCCCCGCCGCCAGTGCCGACGCTGAAACAGTGGCACGTTCACAAGCGTGTCGACCGGCGGCAGCCCGCGCGTTCTTCGCGCCTGTAATACCGCCAGTAACAACAGGCGTGCCAGGGGCTGCGCCAGTGCAGTCTGGCTGGAAAACTTAAACTGATGAACCAGACGACTCAGCGGCAAAACGTAATCATCCACCGCCACCAGCGCGCTCCACGGCGGCGCTTTTTTCAGGCAACGGCCGCAGGGGAGCGTCTGGCTTACGGCAGGCAAGCCGCATTGCGGACAGCCCTTCAGGTAACCCAGCGCTCGCGTGCAAACGGAACAGACGCCCCACGCGCTCATCGCAAGTGGCATTCGGCATAGCCAGCACAAGCCGGGCACTGTTAGCATACGCAACCTCCATGTGAAAAAAGAGAACGTTAACTGATGAAGACGCTGTGGTGGCAGACCGTTGGGACGGGAAATTGTCATCTTGTGCTGCTGCACGGATGGGGACTGAACGCCGAAGTGTGGCGTTGCATAAGTGAGGAACTGGCCTCGCAATTCACGGTACACCTGGTGGATCTACCGGGCTATGGCCGCAGCCACGGCTACGGCGCGATGACGCTCGACGACATGGCGGAGCAGGTTCTGGAAGCGACGCCGCAAAAAGCCGTCTGGCTCGGCTGGAGCCTGGGCGGGCTGGTGGCAAGCCAGATTGCGCTGCGCCATCCTGAACGGGTCCAGGCGCTGGTGACCGTGGCCTCATCACCCTGTTTCAGCGCCCGCGAGGCGTGGCCGGGCATCAAACCTGAGGTGCTGGCCGGGTTCCAGCATCAGCTGAGCGAAGACTTCCAGCGGACGGTGGAGCGTTTCCTGGCATTACAGACGATGGGAACAGAAACCGCCCGTCAGGATGCGCGGACGCTGAAGCAGACGGTGCTTTCTCTGCCGATGCCGGAGGTTGAGGTGCTGAACGGAGGGCTGGAAATCCTGAAAACGGCCGATCTGCGCGAGCCGCTGGCGTCGTTAACGGTGCCGCATCTGCGTATTTATGGCTATCTGGATGGACTGGTTCCGCGCAAGGTGGTTCCGCTGCTGGATGCGCTGTGGCCGGAGAGTAAATCAATGGTGGTTGCCAAAGCGGCACATGCGCCGTTCATCTCTCATCCTGCTGAGTTTTGTTCGGCGCTGTCCGGTTTTATCAGCGAAGCGTCCACCACTCCCTGAGACAGGCTTTACCTTCAGGACAACTCTTACAACTGCCGGACAGACAACCGTCCGGCTCTTCCTGAATGCGCACGGCTTTCCCCATGGCCTCCAGCCTTTCCAGCATGGCATCGATCATCGGCTGCGGCGTATGCAGGCTGAGGCTGAGCTGCTTCGCCTCCATTCGTCCCTGTAACGCCAGTAAGTCACGAACCTGAATCAACGATGCCATGTTTTTTTCCCTCAGTGACAGTCGCCCGCAGGGCTACTACAGCAGGTTGTCGGGGTTTTACGCGTCGCCAGCAGGTTAACGTCAACGCGGCTACGCGCCCGGCGCAGCAGGCCAATCACCATCACGTTAAACAGGATCACCGCGAGGATACAGACCAGGCTGTAGCGCGGATGCTGGCTATAATTGACGGCCTGATAAAACACGGTCGCCAGCGAGTAGGCAATGTTCAGCCCCCACAGAATGGAGAAGCCCATCCAGCCACGGCTGGACTCACGGGCAATGGCGCCCATGACCGAGATGCACGGAATATAGAGCAGGACGAAGATCAGGTAGCTGTAGGCCGCCGACGCGCTGCCAAATTTCTGGCCCATCACGCCCATTGCTCCGGTCGCCATTTCGCCGTCGCCTTTGCTGGCTTCAATCGGGTTCGCCAGTACGCTCAGGCTGAAGGTGTCTTTCAGGCTCTGCCAGGTTTCTTCCACCGCGCCAAGCAGTTCATCGCCGAGGTTGAACGCTGCCGGATTAAACTCCTCTTCCTGGATGTTTTCCGCGGTGTAAAGCGTGTTCAGGGTGCCGACAACCACCTCTTTTGCCATCGCGCCGGTGAACAGGCCCACGGTTGCCTGCCAGTTGTCTTTCTGAACGCCAATCGGTTTGAAGACCGGCGTAATGATCCGGCTGACGGAGGCCAGGGCAGAGTCATTAATGTTGTCCGCGGCCTGGCCGCTCAGAGTGAAGCTGTTCAGGGCGCTCAGGAAAATGCTGACCACCACAATCACCTTACCGGCGCGCAGAACGAAGCCCTTCAGGCGCTGCCATGTCTGAATAATCAGGCTTTTCAGATGCGGAACGTGATAAACCGGCAGTTCCATCACGAACGGCGACGCTTCGCCACGCATGATGGTGTGCTTCAGCATCAGGCCGGTGAGAATAGCCATCACGATACCCAGCACATACAGGGAGAAGACGGCCAGCGCTCCTTCCTGACCAAAGAACGCCGCGGCAAAGACCGCGAAGATCGCCAGCCGCGCGCCGCAGGACATGAACGGCGCCATCATGATGGTCATCAGGCGTTCGCGCGGGGCATCCAGCGTACGCGCGCCCATGACTGACGGCACGTTACAGCCAAAGCCGACAATCAGCGGCACGAAGGATTTGCCCGGCAGCCCCAGCGCCTGCATCAGGCGGTCCATCACGAAGGCGGCGCGCGCCATGTAACCGGAATCCTCAAGGAAGGAGAGGAACAGGTACATCATGCCGATCTGCGGCACCAGCGGCAGGACTGTATTGATCCCGCCGCCGATCCCCTGCGCAAGGAAGATGGTCAACCATTCCGGGAAGTGGAGGGTGTAGCCCAGCCACTGAATACCGTGCACGAAGATAGCGACAGAGCCGCCATCAAAGATAGGTTGTAATGCACCGCCGATGTTAATGGCGAGCAGGAACATCACATACATCACCAGTAAAAAGATCGGTAAACCGAGGAAGCGGTTGAGCACAATCTTATCCACGGCGGCGGTGAAGCGGCTGGGTTCAGCGGTTAATGCATTGCTGACCACGTCACAGATAGCGGCGATGGCCTGATAGCGCGCATCCGCAATGTGCAGGGCCGGGTCATCCAGCTCGTCGCTCAGGCGAGCCTGTGCGACATCCAGCTTATCCGCCGCATCGCCTGCGTAGGCGCGGCTGTAGATATCGCCTTCCAGCATTTGCAGGCCAAGCCACTGACGTTGTCTGGCGGGCATGCTGTTATCCATCTCCTGCGCCAGCTGCCCGGCTTCGCGCAGCAGCGGCTGGGCGTAGTGCACCAGTTCGACGTCGGCATTGCCCGTGTGGCGGTCAATCGCCAGCTTCAGGGCGTCAATGCCGCGAGCGCGGGTGGAAACCAGCGGAACCACCGGGCAGCCCAGACGGGCGGAGAGGGCATCGACGTCGATGCGCAGCTTTTGCTTCTCCGCGATGTCGAGCATGTTAAGCGCCACGATGCAGGGAATACCCAGCTCCAGCAGCTGTAACGTGAGATACAGATTTCGTTCGAGGTTAGAGGCATCCACCACGTTGATAAGCAGATCCGCGTCGCCGCTCAGAATATAGTGGCAGGCAATTTGCTCATCGAGAGAGGTCTGGGATGAAATCGTGGTGAGGGAATAGGTCCCCGGTAAATCAACCAGTGTGACCTGATTATCTGTCGTGGTGAACTGGCCTTCTTTGCGTTCAACCGTCACGCCTGCCCAATTTCCCACACGCTGGCGTGCGCCAGTTAACTGATTAAATAAGGTTGTCTTGCCGGAATTAGGATTGCCAATTAAGCCAATAGTTAATTTTTTCATTGTAGTAGACTCACTGAAACCGCTGGCTTGTTAACGGGATAAAGATTCAATTTCAATTAATGCGAGATCTTTTTTACGCAGAACCAGATTAACGCGTCGGGTTTCGATATGAACTGGATCGCCCAACGGCGCAACGCGCACAACCTGGAATGATGAGCCGGGTAGCATGCCCAGTGACAGGAGCTTCTGCCGATAGGCCGGGCTTATCTCACGGGTAAAACCGATAATTTTCCACGCACTGTCTGGAGTGAATTGCATAGCGCCTGATTCCACGATAGGTTAAATAATCTACACTGCGATGATAATGAGAATAGTTTTTATCAGCAATAATAAAAATGTGACGGGATGTTGTTAATCGTATTAATTTGCGGTCTGCTTGACCTTGCTCAATATTTGCGAAATTGAGGTGAAAATAAAAAGAAGGCTATTTGTTAATGAGGTGATAATTCTTGGTTTAAATATGGATACAACATATTTATTTTAATTCCCTGCGGCCTGCTTGCCGGGCGGCACTGCGTTTGCCCGGCCTACAAAACCGTAGGCCCGGTAAGCGTCGCGCCACCGGGCATTTACAGCATTAGCGTTTCTTACCCATCGCCGCTGCCAGCGCATCCATCATCGCGCTGTTGCCCGCCGGCTGTGCGTCACGTCCGCGTGGCTTCGCGGCTTTCGCTGCCGGACGCTGCTGTTCACGGCCACCGCCATTACCGCCACGGCGCGCGTTAGTGTCGCCCGGCTGCTCGTCCAGACGCATGGTCAGGGCAATACGCTTGCGCTGGAGATCCACTTCGAGCACTTTCACCTTCACGATGTCGCCCGCTTTGACCACGGTGTGCGGATCTTCAACGAACTTGTCGGCGAGGGAAGAGATATGCACCAGACCATCCTGATGCACGCCGATATCCACAAATGCGCCAAAGTTGGTGACGTTGGTTACCGCCCCCTCCAGCACCATGCCCGGCAGCAGGTCGTTCATGGTTTCTACGCCCTCAGCAAAGGTCGCGGTTTTAAACTCAGGACGCGGATCGCGGCCCGGTTTTTCCAGCTCTTTGATGATGTCGGTCACCGTCGGCACGCCGAACTGTTCGTCGGTGAAATCCACCGCTTTCAGGTTACGCAGCGCGCTGCTGTCGCCCATCAGGTCTTTCAGCGCTTGCCGGGTGGCGGCCAGGATGCGCTCAACAACAGGGTACGCTTCCGGGTGAACGGTAGAGGCATCCAGCGGGTTATCGCCGTGGTTGATGCGCAGGAAGCCCGCGCACTGCTCAAATGCTTTCGGCCCCAGACGGCTCACCTTCAGCAACTGCTGGCGGTTCTGGAACTGACCGTTCTCATCACGCCAGGCGACGATATTCTGCGCCATCATACGGGTCAGGCCCGCCACGCGGGTCAGCAGGGGAACGGAAGCGGTGTTCAGGTCCACGCCGACGGCGTTAACACAGTCTTCCACTACCGCATCCAGCTTGCGCGCCAGCTGCGTCTGGCTCACGTCGTGCTGATACTGGCCCACGCCGATGGATTTCGGGTCAATCTTCACCAGCTCCGCCAGCGGATCCTGCAAACGACGGGCGATAGAGACCGCGCCGCGCAGGGAAACGTCCAGATCCGGGAACTCCTGCGCTGCCAGTTCCGAGGCGGAATAGACAGATGCCCCCGCTTCACTGACGATCACTTTCTGCGCCGTCACTTTCGGGAACTGCTTCTGCACGTCGAGATAGAAACGTTCAGTTTCTCGGGACGCCGTACCGTTACCGATGGCAACCAGCTCAACGTTGTACTTCTCGCACAGCGCGGCGACGACGACAGCCGCTTTCGCTGCCTGACCGGTGTGCGGGTAAATGGTGTCGGTGGCGACAAGCTTGCCGGTGCCGTCAACCACGGCCACCTTCACGCCGGTACGCAGACCCGGATCGAGACCCATGGTGGCGCGCAGGCCAGCTGGCGCCGCCATCAGCAGGTCGTGCAGGTTACGGGCGAAGACGTTGATCGCTTCGTCTTCGGCGCGCTCGCGCACGGTGCCCATCAGCTCGGTTTCGAGGTGCATCAGCACCTTGATGCGCCAGGTCCAGCTCACCACGCCTTTGCGCCAGCTGTCCGCCGGGGCGTTGTTCAGGCGCAGGCCGAGATGATCGATAATGATCTGCTCGCAGTGGCTCTCTTTTGGCGGCTCGTCAAACTGTGGATCGGCATTCAGGGAGAGTTGCAGCACGCCTTCGTTACGGCCGCGGAACATCGCCAGCGCGCGGTGAGACGGCGCGGTAGAAATGGGTTCGTGGTGATCGAAGTAGTCGCGGAATTTCGCGCCTTCTTCCTCTTTGCCGGACACCACGGTGGAGACGATATGCGCGTTCTTCCACAGGTAATCACGCACTTTGGCCAGCAGCGCCGCGTCTTCGGCGAAGCGCTCCATCAGAATATAGCGCGCGCCGTCCAGCGCGGCTTTGGTGTCCGCTACGCCTTTATCGGCGTCGATAAATTTGGCGGCTTCGGTTTCCGGATCGTGAGACGGCTCGTTCCACAGCAGATCGGCCAGTGGCTCAAGGCCGGCTTCGATCGCAATCTGCCCGCGCGTGCGGCGCTTCGGTTTGTACGGCAGATAGAGGTCTTCGAGCTCGGTTTTACTCAGGGTACCGTTAATGGCTTTTTCCAGGTCACTGGTCAGCTTGCCCTGCTCGCCGATAGATTTGAGGATCGCCTGACGTCGGTCTTCCAGCTCGCGCAGATAGCCCAGACGGGTCTCCAGGTTTCGCAGCTGCGTGTCATCCAGACCGCCGGTGACTTCCTTACGATAACGTGCAATAAACGGCACGGTGTTCCCTTCATCAAGCAGGCGAACGGCAGCTTCTACCTGTTCGGCTCTGGCCTGAAGTTCACCCGCAATAATGCGGCAGAGCGACTCTTTCATCATGGTCAGTTCATCTTGTGGATCGAAAATCAGGGGGATAGTTATACGGGCTGACACCAAAAAATGCCAGCCGGGGAGGGCGCTCTCGGACTATTTAACATACTCGATTTCGTTGACGTACCAGCTTGCTTCACCCGCAGGCGTCTGGACAACGGCTAAATCGCCTACCTCTTTTTTCAGCAGGGCGCGGGCCATGGGTGAGTCGATAGAAATGTAATCCTTACGACCGAAAATTTCATCGTAGCCGACGATACGAAAACGCAGGGTGTCGCCGCTGTCGTTTTCAATTTCGACCCACGCGCCGAAGAAGACTTTACCTTCCTGCTGCGGGGAGTAATCGACAATTTTGAGATTCTCGAGGCACTTCGTCAGGTAGCGTACCCGGCGATCGATTTCGCGCAGCCGCTTTTTATTGTACTGGTAGTCCGCATTCTCGCTGCGGTCGCCCAGGCTTGCTGCCCAGGTGACTTTTTTGGTCACTTCCGGACGCTCTTCGCGCCACAGGTAATCCATCTCTTTTTTGAGTTTCTCGTACCCTTCACGGGTGATCAGAGGCGTTTTCATGGTGCAGCCTTTAATGCCGGTTAACTGTCTTTGCGCACAATACGTAGCGCACAGTGTAACAGACAAGATTAATAATGATTTATGTGATGAAATGAACAGATAAGCTGCTGTTAAATATGCTTTGTAACAATTTCGTCTAGAATTTATACCAGAATTTGCTGGTCGAACCCGTGCACTTTTTTAGAATACGCTGTTCCAGGCTTATCCGAACCTTTGGGAGTACACACAATGCAAGAGAACTACAAAATTCTGGTCGTAGATGACGACATGCGCCTGCGTGCGCTGCTGGAACGTTATCTGACCGAGCAGGGCTTCCAGGTTCGTAGCGTCGCGAACGCGGAACAGATGGATCGTCTGCTGACGCGTGAATCCTTCCACCTGATGGTGTTGGACCTGATGCTGCCTGGCGAAGATGGGCTCTCTATTTGCCGCCGTCTGCGCAGCCAGAGCAACCCGATGCCGATCATCATGGTGACGGCGAAGGGTGAAGAAGTCGACCGCATTGTCGGCCTTGAGATTGGCGCTGATGACTACATTCCAAAGCCGTTCAACCCGCGTGAACTGCTGGCGCGTATTCGCGCCGTGCTGCGTCGTCAGGCGAACGAGCTGCCGGGCGCGCCATCTCAGGAAGAGGCCGTCATTGCATTCGGTAAGTTCAAGCTGAACCTCGGCACCCGTGAAATGTTCCGTGAAGATGAGCCAATGCCGCTCACCAGCGGTGAGTTCGCGGTGCTGAAAGCGCTGGTCAGCCACCCACGTGAGCCGCTCTCCCGTGACAAGCTGATGAACCTGGCGCGTGGTCGTGAATACTCCGCGATGGAGCGTTCTATCGACGTGCAGATCTCTCGTCTGCGCCGTATGGTGGAAGAAGATCCGGCGCATCCTCGTTATATTCAGACCGTGTGGGGTCTGGGCTACGTGTTTGTCCCGGACGGCTCTAAAGCATGAGGCGAATGCGCTTCTCGCCGCGAAGTTCGTTTGCCCGCACGCTGTTATTGATCGTCACCCTGCTGTTTGTCAGCCTGGTGACGACCTACCTGGTGGTGCTGAACTTTGCAATCCTGCCGAGCCTTCAGCAGTTTAATAAGGTGCTGGCATACGAAGTGCGTATGCTGATGACCGACAAACTGCAACTGGAGGACGGCACGCAGTTGGTTGTTCCCCCGGCGTTCCGTCGGGAAATCTACCGTGAGCTGGGCATTTCTCTCTACTCGAACGAAGCGGCGGAAGATGCCGGCCTGCGCTGGGCGCAGCACTATGAATTCCTTAGCCAGCAGATGGCGCAGCAGCTTGGCGGCCCGACGGAAGTGCGCGTTGAGGTCAATAAAAGCTCGCCGGTTGTCTGGCTGAAAACCTGGCTGTCACCCAACATCTGGGTGCGCGTTCCGCTCACCGAGATTCATCAGGGCGACTTCTCGCCGCTGTTCCGATACACCCTGGCGATCATGCTGCTGGCCATCGGCGGCGCATGGCTGTTTATTCGTATCCAGAACCGACCGCTGGTCGATCTGGAGCATGCGGCATTGCAGGTCGGTAAAGGTATTATCCCTCCGCCGCTGCGCGAGTATGGCGCATCGGAAGTGCGCTCGGTAACGCGTGCGTTTAACCACATGGCGGCAGGCGTTAAACAGCTGGCGGACGACCGTACGCTGCTGATGGCGGGAGTCAGCCATGACCTTCGCACCCCGCTGACGCGTATCCGGCTGGCAACAGAGATGATGGGCGAGCAGGATGGTTATCTTGCAGAGTCCATCAACAAGGATATCGAAGAGTGTAACGCCATCATCGAGCAGTTTATCGACTACCTGCGCACCGGGCAGGAGATGCCGATGGAGATGGCGGATCTGAATGCGGTTCTGGGCGAAGTGGTTGCCGCCGAAAGCGGCTACGAACGTGAAATTGCGACCGACCTTCAGGCAGGCGAGATTCAGGTACGTATGCACCCGCTCTCCATTAAACGCGCGGTGGCGAATATGGTAGTCAACGCGGCGCGGTACGGCAACGGCTGGATCAAAGTCAGCAGCGGTACGGAACTCAACCGCGCCTGGTTCCAGGTGGAAGACGATGGCCCGGGCATCAAGCCTGAGCAGCGTAAGCACCTGTTCCAGCCGTTCGTGCGCGGCGACAGCGCGCGCAGCACCAGCGGAACCGGCTTAGGCCTGGCGATTGTGCAGCGTATTGTTGATAACCATAACGGACTGCTGGAAATTGGCACCAGCGAGCGGGGCGGTTTGAGCATTCGTGCGTGGTTACCGGTGCCGGTTTTACGGGGGCAGGTGAAAGAGAGTTAAAAAAGGGGGGGCCTGATGCCCTCACCCCGGCCCTCTCCCACGGGGAGAGGGAGAAAACATTAAAAAAGGCAACTTTCGTTGCCTTTTTGCTTTTACCTTGGTCCCGCACTCACCAGCGCAGCACCGGCCGGGGTGTCGGTATACTTCTCGAAGTTTTCGATAAACAGTTTCGCCAGCGATTCAGCCTTCTCACGCCACTGTTCCGGTGAACCGTAGGTGTTACGCGGATCCAGGATACGCGTATCCACGCCCGGCAGCGCTGTTGGGATCGCCAGATCGAACATCGGCAGCGTAAAGGTCTCAGCGTTATCCAGCGAACCATCCAGAATCGCGTCGATGATGGCGCGTGTATCTTTGATGGAGATACGTTTGCCCGTACCGTTCCAGCCGGTGTTCACCAGGTACGCCTGGGCGCCGGATGCCTGCATGCGTTTCACCAGCACTTCCGCGTACTGCGTTGGGTGCAGCGACAGGAACGCCGCGCCGAAGCAGGCGGAGAAGGTTGGGGTTGGCTCGGTCACACCGCGCTCGGTACCCGCCAGTTTAGCGGTAAAGCCGGAGAGGAAATGGTACTGCGTCTGGCTGGCGGTCAGGCGGGAAACCGGTGGCAGCACGCCGAACGCATCCGCGGTCAGGAAAATCACCTTCGTGGCATGACCCGCCTTCGATACCGGCTTGACGATGTTCTCGATGTGGTAGATCGGGTAAGAGACGCGGGTGTTTTCCGTTTTCGAGGCATCGTCGAAGTCGATAGAACCATCGGCACGCACGGTGACGTTTTCCAGCAGCGCATCGCGGCGAATCGCGTGGTAGATATCCGGCTCTGCCTCTTCCGACAGGCGAATGGTCTTCGCGTAGCAGCCGCCTTCAAAGTTAAACACGCCGTCATCATCCCAGCCGTGTTCATCGTCGCCAATCAGACGACGTTTTGGATCGGTGGACAGCGTTGTTTTACCGGTGCCGGAAAGGCCGAAGAACACTGCTACATCGCCTTTTTCCCCGACGTTCGCCGAGCAGTGCATGGAGGCGATACCGCGCAGCGGCAGCAGGTAGTTCATGACTGAGAACATCCCTTTCTTCATTTCGCCGCCGTACCAGGTACCGCCGATCAGCTGGATACGCTCGGTCAGGTTGAAGGCGATGAAGTTTTCGGAGTTCAGACCCTGCTCTTTCCACTGCGGGTTGGTGCATTTCGCGCCGTTCATCACGATAAAGTCAGGGGTGAAGTCTTGCAGTTCTTCATCGGTCGGACGAATGAACATGTTCTTCACGAAATGCGCCTGCCAGGCCACTTCAGTAATGAACCGTACGGAGAGACGGGTGTCGGCGTTAGCGCCGCAGAACGCATCAATAATAAACAGACGCTTGCCGGAAAGCTGATGGGTGACAAGTCCTTTCAGATGCTGCCAGGTTTCCGGGGAGAGCGGTTTGTTATCGTTCTTCCCTTTGCCCTTATCAGCCCACCACAGCGTATCGCGGGTGGTGTCGTCTCGGACGATATACTTATCTTTAGGCGAACGACCGGTAAAAATACCCGTATCGACGGCGATAGCACCCAGGTTCGTCAACACACCGCGCTCGTATCCTTCCAGTGCCGGATTGAGCTCTTCCTGATACAGCGTATCGTAATCGGGGTTGTAGACCACTTCCTGGACGTCGTGAATACCATAAGCCTTGAGATCTTGCGGGGTTAAACCATTAACACGCATATCACTGCTCCTTAGCCAATATGTACTGCCTAAAATTGTAGGGTTTTTCTGGGGATGTTAACCGCGACGGGGCTCATAGATTTACGTATCTGGTCAAAACCCTTACTAACGGAAAACGCTGCGACTCCAGTCACAGGGCGGGCAGATTATCGCAGGAATCGCTTTTTGGATGGGGAAAATGTTCTTAAAAGGTTAATCTCTGGTGAATTTATCCAGAAGAATGTGAATGTAATCGCATACATGTAAGAAAATTACGTAAGGGTTACATTGGGAAAACGATTCAGCTTGGGTGGCGTTTTTACCCCTCACCCCACAGGGATGAGGGTGTTCAAGTTCCCCCTCCCCGTTGGGGAGAGGGGGAGGGGAAAGAGGTTTAGTGAACCTGCGGGTCCGCCGGAGAGGCGTTATTGCGGATCTCCGCGATATCCATGGAATTGAACACGTAGTGCGTACCGCAGTAATCACAGTGCATATCGATCTCACCGTCTTCCGCCATGATGCTGTCGATCTCTTCATCCGGCAGCGTTTTCAGGGCGCCAGCACAACGCTCGCGAGAGCAGGTGCACTTAAATTCCACATCCTGCGGATCGTAAACCGTCACTTCTTCTTCGTGGTACAGACGCCACAGCACGTCGGTCGCCGACAGGGTGAACAGCTCTTCCGCTTTGATGGTTTCCGTCAGCGTTGCCAGATGCTCGAAATCATTGGTCTGCGCATCCTGCGCAGGCAGAACCTGAAGCAGCATACCACCGGCAGCAGGCTGACCATCCACTTCACCGGTGCGGATGAACAGGCGGGTTGGCAGCTGTTCGGAACGCATGAAGTAATCTTCCAGGCAGGCGGCAAGCGTGTCGCCTTCCAGACCGACAACGCCCTGATAGCGCTCACCCTCTTCAGGCGAGATCGTGATAACCAGGTAGCCATTTCCGACCAGCGTTTTCAGATCCGCATTTTCAGGAATATCGCCCTGAATGCGCGCCACGCCGCGCATCTGCTGCTGGTTATTGCCGTTGATCACCGCCAGCGACATCGGGCCATCACCCTGCAACTGAACGGTAATATCGCCAGCGAACTTCAGCGTGGCGGTCAGCAGGCTGGTGGCAACCAGCAGTTCGCCCAACAGGGTTTTCACCGGCAGCGGGTAGTTGTGGTTTTCCAGAATCTGTTTCCAGGTTTCGGATACGGTGACCAGCTCGCCGCGCACGGCGAATTGTTCAAACAGATAGCGGTGTAATTGGTCGTGTTGGGCCATTTTCATCTCTCGTGCAGGTGAGGGTTACTCGCTCTCACCGTGTTTAAATTTCATCAGATCGCGGCGCTCTTTTTTATCCGGTCGCCGGTCCGGGTGAGGCATGGTCAGCGCATTCATCTTGCGCGCCAGCGCGGTTTTCTCGCGCTTCTCTATGCTTTCGGCCGTCTCTTCATACAGCAAAACGGCTTCGGTTGCGGGCCGCCGCTGCTCGGTAATGGCTTTCACCACCACCGTTTTCTCATCGTTGCCCTGGCGAAGCGTTAACGTGGCATTCAGTTCAACCAGCTTGCTCGGTTTGCTGCGCTGACCGTTGTAATGCACCTTTCCGCCATCAACCATTTCACGGGCAAGGGCGCGCGTTTTGTAAAAACGGGCGGCCCACAGCCATTTATCCAGTCTTACCCCATCAGAGGGTTTTTCTTTCATGGCGTCTCCTTCACGGTGAGTGAGGGGATCATCCGGCGATAGTCGTTCAGCCCCGGATGTCGCAGATAGCTTTTTTCAGCCAGGCCGGAATCCGGATTGGTCACGCCCAGACAATAGCGAATGCCAAAAGCGGCCGCAGAATCCAGAATCGGCTCGCTGTCGTCAATAAACAGCGTGCGTTCCGGCTGTAAACCGGTCTCTTCCACCACAGCATGCCACAACCGCTGATCCTCTTTCGGATAACCAAATGTGTGGGTGGAAAGCAATAAATCAAGGTGTGAAGCAAGACCGGTATGTTCCAGCTTCACGGCCAGATTATGGGGATGCGCATTCGTCAGCAAAATGCGGCGCTTACCGCAGGCTTTCAGCGCATCCAGGAACGGGACCGTATCGTCGCGCAGTACGGCGCGTGCGCCCTGGGCGGTGGTCATGGCACAAATATCCAAACCGAGTCGCTCGCTCCAGTAGTCAAGACAGTACCAGTTTAGCGTATGCTGCACCGCGCTATATTGCGAACGAATGAATTCCTGCGCTTCCGCCGGGGAGATCCCCTGCTGTTCACCGTATGTTTCCGGGACCAGCTTTTGCCAGAAATAGTTATCAAAGGCGAGATCAAGCAGCGTGCCGTCCATATCAAGCAGGACGGTATCGACCGCCTGCCAGTCGATATTAAGATGCATAAGGGGGAACTCCAGCCAGAAGAAACGTGCGCGACAGGGTAGCACAACTTGTCGCGCAGGGACGTTATCCGATCAGGCTCTCGGAAGAGGAGATCAGTTTCGGGTTCAGGCAATTTTCGTAGTAGGCCTGGATTTCTGCCAGCCGAGTGCGGGAACGCTGATAGCGGCGTACGGCCTGATAACCGTTCCAGACAATGCACGCCAGCATTGCAATCAGCAGCAGGGATGTCCCTATATAGCGCCACAGGCCAGCGCTATCCGGCATACGGTGCAGGCCAATATGACGCGTGCCGTTGGCGTCGGTAAAGAGGGTGGTGACGATCCCTTCCGCGCTGAATGGCGTCTGCATCAGCATCTGCGCCAGACGCTGGAATTCGCTCCACTGCTCCTGGGCAGGATAGTCATAGAGCGAAACCTGCGGATAAGGTTGATCCACCAGGTCGCTGCCTTCATCGCTGGCAATCACAAAACCGCCGGGCGCCGGGCTGTTAAGCGCCTGGGCGGCACGGGTGGTTTCACGCATCACGAAGGGGGCGGTAGAGGTCGCCACCAGGTTATCCAGCGACTCGGCGCTGACCGGACGCAGAAGCACGTTCACTCCGTCCAGGCGTCCCGCTTCGGCGCGTTTCACCAGCGCGTCCCAGTCTTTGCTGTTGCCGAGGTTGACCAGCGCGTTCTTGAGCCGGATACAGTCATCCTGGGCGGAACAGAGATCCTCTGTTTTCAGGACGATTTCGCCAAAGTCATCCAGCAGTACCATGCCCGACTTCTGAATAGCCGAACGCAGGGCAGGGCTGACGCGAGAATCATCATCCGGTTTGGGATGGAGCTGGCGATTAATCGTCTGGGTGAGCGCAGTGGCCTTATTGACCACATCCGATTCCGGCAGCGGCAGCGGAGAGGCGTCATTCCAGATGATCTGAGAGCAGTCGAACGGCGCGAACGGCGAGTTCTGGCGCGTGTTCCAGGCGCCCGGCGTGTGGATATTACACATCCCGGTGCCTTTGAGGCGCAACGTATCCCCCACGCGTACACCCGCTTCTTCGAGCTGCTGTACGCTGGTGGCTTCCACAGTTTGCGCCCCTTTGATCCACGACAGGGTAAATTTAATCGGCATATCCAGCGGCACGAAGAGCAGCAGCATGACGAAGATTAACGCGGCGCCACCGGCAATCACCGCGCTGCGGAGCCAGTGCTGAAGCGGGAAGTTTTTCACTTCGTCGTGCAGGGATAAGTAGCGCCCCTGGCGTACAACGTGGCGGTCAAGATAGATATCAATATCCGTTTTGTGGCCAAGGTCCTGCGCAATCCACGGCTGCCAGTGGCGCGGATAGATAAGATCGATGATCCCGAGCGAGATATTGTTGATATGTTCCTGATCGTTCTCACCGAACAGTCCCCAGCGTTTTGGGGTTCCGCGCAGGCAGTGAATTTCGCGTAATGACGTTTTTGCCGGCGGGGCAAATATGCCCCACAGCCCGGCGGCCAGAAGCAGTACTGCGCCACCCGCGAGCCACGGAACAAACACGTCCGGCGTCAGCAGGCAGATGAAAAAGAGCAGGAACGAGGCGACAATCAGCACCGCTTCGCGAATGCCATCCGGGCGGCTCAGGACGTACTCTTCATGCGTCTCCTGGCGGATGTTCAGTAGTTCAATCTGCTCTGTCTCTTCACCGCGAATAGAGGCCTGCGTTCCGCTTGCGCGTTCCAGCGCAAAGCGTGGCGCTTCCTGAACATATTCGCTCAGAGTATGACCATTCAGGGAGATAACCAGCGGCAGCGTATCGGTATGGATGAGCTCGACGCTGTTTTCGTCGTTGATATATTGCTCCCAGAAGGGAGGCAGGTGCACTTCAACAGAGTCGAGATAGTAACGCCACTTGTTGGGATCGTCGGTTGTAATGCCGTAGCGGGTAATGGAGCGCGTCACGCACAGAACGGTGTCGCTTTGGGCGTTCAGGTTGAGCGATACGGGGGCGGCGCTGGCGCCGGTAGGGCCAGGCGAAAGCCGGGATCGGTTCAGCGTGTCGAGATACTGCTCAACGGTGCTGCGTTCCTCTGGCGAAAGCTTGCGCGTGTTTGCCCCGGCAAACGCGTTCAAAAAGGGCAGCCGATAACGGCGATGTACGCGGCGCCTGAATACCCACACCGCAATCGACGCGCAGGCCAGCACAGCAGCGAGAAAAATCAAAATGGTGCTCATGCTTTCCCCATCTTACTTATCTTCTTACAGGTGTTGTCAGTCGCACCTTTTGTACAATGAATGAGATTCTGTGGTCGGCTATCGGCAAGTATGGAGTCTAACTTGAGCATGTTGACGCGCATCCCAGTGACCAGTAATGATAACAAAGCCTGTTCCGGCGCGATATCAGCAAATTCCTGGAAACATTTCAACCTCTTGACATTTGTTTTGAAATGAGAATCGCCTACAGTTACGTTGCATAAATGTAAATAAAGAGCAATTGACATTGCCGAAACCGTGCGGCGTATCGCACAATAAAGCCAGTTCACCCAGCAAAGACCCGTCAAGATGACCAAACCCTTACAAAAGCCCACCATTCTGAATGTTGAAACCGTCGCGAAATCGCGTCTGTTTAATGTCGAAAGCGTGGATCTGGAGTTCAGCAACGGTGTGCGTCGTGTTTATGAGCGTATGCGCCCCTCCTCGCGTGAAGCGGTGATGATTGTGCCCATCGTCGACGAGCACCTGATCCTCATTCGTGAATACGCCGTGGGCACAGAATCCTACGAGCTGGGCTTCTCCAAAGGACTGATCGACCCGGGCGAAACGGTGTTTGAAGCGGCAAACCGGGAGCTGAAAGAAGAGGTCGGTTTTGGCGCGAAAGAGCTGACGTTCCTGAAAAAGCTGAGCATGGCGCCGTCCTATTTCTCCAGCAAAATGAACATCGTTGTCGCGGAAGATCTCTATCCTGAATCGCTGGAAGGAGATGAGCCGGAACCGCTGCCGCAGGTTCGCTGGCCGCTGGCTCATCTGATGGATTTGCTGGAAGATCCTGACTTTAACGAGGCGCGCAACGTGAGCGCGTTGTTCCTGGTGCGGGAATGGCTCAAGGGGCAGGGGCGTTTGTAGCGCCACCATTAAAAACGGCAACCGAAGGTTGCCGTTTTGCATTGACGTTGTAGGCCGGGTCAGGCGAAGTCGCCACCCGGCTTTTTTGTTGGCGTCAGAACAGCTCGTGCGTTTCGCCGTTATCAATCAATTCCGTACCCACCTCATGCACTGCCTGCGTGGTTGGCTGAGTGCCCTCGATGAAATACTCGGCACGGCTGTTACCGCCATTCGCGAGCTGTCCGGTACTGCGGTCGATATTCACCGTCACCACGCCCGGCGGAGGCGTTAGCGGCTGCTCTGGTACGCCCTCGAGAACGGCTTTCATGTATGCATCCCAGGCAGGTTGCGCACTCTTCGCGCCGCCTTCGTAACCGGAAATCTGATCTTTAATCGCGCCAGAGGCGGTCGTGCGCCCCAGATCGCGGCGGTGATCGTCAAAACCAATCCAGACGGAGGTGACAACCCCCGGGCCATAACCTGAGAACCAGGCATCTTTTGAACTGTTGGTTGTCCCGGTTTTGCCGCCGATGTCGTGGCGCTGCAAATCGCGGCCCGCTCGCCAGCCGGTGCCTTGCCAGCCCGGTTCACCAAAGATGTTGGTGTTCAGTGCGCTCTTAATCAGGAACGACAGCGGCGTGCTGATCACGTGCGGGGCATACTCCTGCGCGCCACTCTGGGCGACCAGCGCCTGATTGGCCTGTTCCAGCTGGGGCTGCGGCACCGCCAGATTCTGACGTTCCTGAGAGATCGCCACATCTTCCATATCCTTGTTTTCCAGGACATTGGATTTTGGCGTGTCGCCGTAAATCACCGGAATATCGCATTCAGGGCAGGCAATTTTCGGTTTCGCTTCAAACAGTACGCCGCCCTGATCGTTCTCTATTTTGCTGATGAAATACGGATCGACCAGGAAGCCGCCGTTCGCCATCACCGAGTAGCCTCGCGCGACCTGGAGCGGCGTAAAGGACGCGGAGCCGAGCGCCAGAGATTCAGTATGAACGATGTTTTGCGCCGGGAAGCCGAAGCGTTGCAGATACTCTGCCGCGTAATCAACGCCCATCGCACGCATCGCGCGAACCATGACCACGTTCTTCGACTGGCCAAGGCCCTGACGCAGACGGATAGGGCCAGCGTATTGCGCCGGAGAGTTCTTCGGCTGCCAGTCAGAGCCCGCACCGGCATCCCAGCGGGAAATTGGCACGTCGTTGAGAATGCTGGCGAGAGTCAACCCCTTATCCATCGCCGCGGTATACAGGAACGGTTTGATGTTCGAACCAACCTGACGCAGCGCCTGGGTCGCGCGGTTAAATTTGCTCTGGTTGAAATCGAACCCGCCAACCAACGCCATCACGGCGCCGTTCTGCGGATTGATGGAGACCAGCGCAGAGTTTACGTCCGGCACCTGCGCCAGCCACCAGGCATCGCCTACCTGGCGCACCCAGATTTGTTGTCCGGTTTGTACGACATCGGTCACTTTACGTGGCGTAGGTCCCTGAAGGGTGTCAGAACGGTACGGACGCGCCCAGCGGATACCTTCCATGCGCAGCGAAACGGATGTGCCATCGGCCATCATCGCCACTGCTTCCTGTGGATCGGCCTGGGTGACGACCGCCGGACGCAGCGGGCCATAGGTCGGCAGCGCTTTCAGGGAATCCGTGATTTTTTTACTGTCCCATGCGCCTTCACCCACTTTCCACAGCACGTTGGACGGGCCGCGATAGCCGTGACGCATATCGTAATCCATCACGTTATTACGCACCGCCTGCTGGGCAGCCTGCTGCACCTTGCGTGTCACGGTGGTATAGACGCGATAACCATCTTCATACGCTTTATCACCGTAGCGACTCACCATCTCCTGGCGAACCATTTCAGTAAGATACGGTGCAGAGAAGGCGATTTCCGGCGCATGGTAATTGGCGTCAATAACGTCGCTGCGCGCCTTATCGTACTCAGACTGGCTGATGTAGCCTTCGCTCAACATACGCGACAGCACCACGTTACGGCGCGCGGTGGCGCGGTCCAGCGAGTAGAGCGGGTTAAACGTGGATGGCGCTTTTGGCAGGCCGGCAATGGTCGCCATTTCGCTCAGCGTGAGCTGATCGATCGGCTTACCAAAATAGACCTGAGCCGCAGCCCCTACGCCATAGGCGCGGTAGCCCAGATAGATCTTGTTGAGGTAAAGCTCAAGGATCTCGTCTTTGCTCAGCAGTTGCTCAATGCGGATCGCGAGGAACACCTCTTTGATCTTACGCATCAGCGTCTTTTCCGGGCTGAGGAAGAAGTTACGCGCCAGCTGCTGGGTAATGGTACTTGCCCCCTGAGAGGCATGACCGGAGAACAGCGCCACGCTTGCCGCACGGAAAATACCGACCGGATCGACACCGTGGTGCTCGTAAAAACGGCTGTCCTCGGTGGCGATAAAAGCCTTCACCATCACGGGTGGAATTTGATTTAAGGTCAGAGGGATACGACGTTTCTCGCCGTATTGCGCCATCAGTTCACCATCGGCGCTATAGACCTGCATAGGGATCTGAAGCCGCACATCACGAAGCGTGGCGACATCAGGGAGTTGCGGCTCGACATATTTGTACAAACCAATAATCGAGCCTGCTCCCAGCAGAATGCAACAGACTGCAAGGATCAATAAATACTTTACGAACTTCACCGGAGATTTCCCATTTGGTTTAGCCTGGGCAGTTTCTAAACAATCGCGCGGTAGTATAAAGGCAAGCCTGATTCATTGATATAGCCGTCACTCCGACGGGCGATAAGGAGATCGTGAAGCATGGCTTTTAAAACGTGGCAAACAGGCGTTCATATTCAACAGGATAAGGTGGTTGCGGTAGCGCTGACCAGAGAGCGGGCCGGATGGCGTTTACGGCGCTGGTGGGCGGTGCCGCTGCCGGACGGCGTTATCGGGGAAGGCAAAATACTTAAGCCAGAACAGCTGGTTAACGCATTACGTGGCTGGCGGAAAACATTGCCGCACTCGCATCGGGTATTTCTCTCATTTCCGGCGACGCGCTTTCTGCAACGCGCGTTGCCCCGTCCATCCGTTACCTTGCGTGACAGCGAACAGCTCACCTGGGTAGGCGCCGCATTAGCGCGTGAGCTGGAGATGCCCGCCGATACGCTCTGTTTTGACTACACGCAGGATACGTTCAGCAACACTTTTCAGGTTACCGCAGCGCAAAACAGAGAGGTCGATACCCTGTTGACGCTGGCGAACGCGCTGCGTTTGCGTCTGGCAGCAATCGCCCCGGATGCCGGCGCGCTGGCTAATCTTATCTCTGCTGTTGCCCCCGCCCGGTGCGTCGCCTGGAGAGATCAACACCAGTGGCTATGGGCGATGCGTCACCAGTGGGGGCGGCGCTATACCACAGAAGCGGCGACGGTGAATGAACTGGCGGCGCTGCTTGCGCTTTCTCCTTCTGATATCGCCGTGTTTGATGCTGCCCGCGATCCCTGGGAAGCGGTGACGCTGTGCCAGCCGCCGTTGCCGGAATGCGGTGCTGATTACACCGTCGCCCTGGCGCTGGCCATGAGCGAGGCGCCGTAATGAGCATGCCCAATCTTTTACCCTGGCGTCGACAGCAACGTAATCAGCGCCTGCGTTTCTGGGGGCTGCTCTTTGCCGCCTCATTGCTGGTGATGCTGGCGGGAGGCGTAAGCCTGCGGGCGACGCAGTCTCTCGCGTTACAGGCGTTGCAGAGCGAACTGGCGGGGACACGTGCGGTGCAGAAAGTATTGAGAGCCCGTCAGCCGCAGTCAGCGGGGCAGAAAACCCCCTCGCCGCCGTCTGATCCGGCATGGCAACCTGCGCTGGAGTCCCTTGCCAGCGCAATGCCCCGGCAGGCGTGGCTGACGGCGCTGCGTTATCAGCCACCCTCGCTGACCCTGACCGGCTATACCACCTCACTGCCAGCGCTCTCCGCCATGACCGATGCCCTGAAAAGGGTGGCGGGATTTAACCCCGGACCGGCAGGCGAACTGCAACAGGATAGCCAGGGGCGATGGATGTTCTCTTTTCAACTGCATAGCCGGAGGTAGCCGGTGGGTATCTGGTATCAACGCTGGACTGATGCACGTCCTTCCCGGCGCGTCCTTTGCTGGTTGATCGCATCGGGGCTTGTTGCGTGGGCAATTTGGGGACTGCTGCTCAGGCCCGCTGCTCTGCGTTACGCCGATATTCAGGCGCAGGCCATCAGTGCGAAGCGAATCAACGCCTCGCTGTGGCCAGAGGCCGGACGGCGAGTAGTGGTTACGCAAGTGACGCCCTCGCAGCCCTTTTCTCCCCTGGCTTTTCAGCGTGAGGGCGCAAGGCTGGTGTACTGGAAGCCGCAGCAGCGTGGGGGAGAGCTGGCGCTGGATGCCTCCTGGGGCGCGGTTCCGGCGCTCTTTTCCCGGCTGGCGCTTGAGAACGCGCGGGTGAGTGCGTTTTCCATCACCCCACAGGGCAAACGCCTACGCCTCAGCCTGCAACTGGAGATCGGTCATGCGCAGTAAAGCCCGTTTGCTGATCCTGCTTTCTCCGCTTTTCCTGACCGGAATGCGGGATCCCTTCTCTGTGCCGGAAGAGCGTTGCGCAGCCGGGCAGCTCAGCCAGTGGCGGTATCAGGGGGTAGTCAGCGGCAGCAGGGATATCGGCCTTATACAGGACGGGCAGAAACGCTGGCACCGGGTAAAAACGCAGATGTGGTTACCGACAGGCTGGCGGGTGAGCGCAATAGATAAACAACAACTGACCGTTGATGTCGGCGACATGTGCGAGCCGAAGCGATGGACATGGCAACGAGAAGGAACGAAAAAAAGTGAAGATAAGGATAGGGCTGTTACTGGTGGCAATCAGCCAGCCTCTGTGGGCCGCGACGCCAAAACCGGTCACCCTGCTGGTGGATGATGTCCCGGTGGTGCAGATATTACAGGCGTTGGTAGCGCAGGAGGATCGCAATCTGGTGGTGTCGCCGGATGTCAGCGGTTCGCTTTCGCTGAATTTAACGCGGGTGCCCTGGAGGCAGGCGCTTCAGACGGTAGTGAACAGCGCCGGGCTGGTATTGCGGGAAGAAGGCGGCATTTTTTATGTGCATACGGCGGCCTGGCAACGGGAGCAACAGACGCGTAAAGAGCAGGAGCGGGCCCAGCGTCTGCTCGACGCCCCGCTGCACTCTCACAGCATTCCGTTTGCTTATGCGGATGCGGCCGAATTGCAAAAAGCGGCGGAAAAGCTCTTAAGCCCGAAAGGCAGTCTCTCCGTCGACAAGCGCACCAACCGTTTTCTGGTCAGGGATAACCAGACGGTGGTGGATATGCTCCAGCGCTGGGCTGTGCAGATGGATTTGCCCGTCGAGCAGGTGGAACTGGCGGCGCAGATTGTGACCATCAGTGAAAAAAGCCTGCGTGAACTGGGGGTGAAATGGAACCTCGCTGACGCAACGGAGGCCGGTAAGGTGGGTCAGGTCACGACGCTGGGGGCGGATCTGTCGGTGGCCAGTGCAACCACCCACGCAGGGTTTAACATCGGGCGCATCAACGGCAGGATGCTGGATCTTGAGTTGTCGGCGCTTGAGCAAAAGCAGCAGGTGGATATCATCGCCAGCCCGCGGCTGCTGGCGTCGCACATGCAGCCGGCCAGCATCAAGCAGGGCAGCGAAATTCCGTATCAGGTTTCCAGCGGCGAGAGCGGGGCGACATCCGTTGAATTTAAAGAGGCTGTGTTAGGCATGGAGGTCACGCCAGTGGTCCTGCCGGGCGGCCGCGTGCGCCTGAAATTGCATATCAGTGAAAATATGCCTGGCCAGGTGCTGCAACAGGCAGACGGCGAAACGCTGGCGATCGATAAGCAGGAGATCGAAACGCAGGTTGAGGTAAAAAGTGGGGAAACGCTCGCGCTGGGCGGGATCTTTTCGCAAAAGAATAAAACCGGACGCGACAGCGTGCCCGTGCTGGGCAACATTCCGTGGCTGGGTCAGCTGTTCCGCCATGATGGAAAAGATAACGAACGGCGCGAGTTAGTGGTGTTTATCACGCCACGTCTGGTCAGTATTCAGTAATGGGTAACGATCCCCGCAATGATTTTGCATTCAGTTTGTTGCAGATGTTTGACGTGGGGCATGAATTAGCATACAAGGAGTACCGATTTGAGTTGGACTTACGTCTTATTTCCTTATGCGCCGGGAACGGTGATTTAATCAGTTGCCAAACAAGCCGGAGTATTGAGATAATTTTTCGTCTGACTCTCGCTCTATTGCAAATGAGGTTTCAGTTCATGTCCTGCTACGCCGGGTGTCTGCGCAGCGGGGATTACCATTAACGAATAGTCTTAGTAGTACCGAAAAAATGGCAGAGAAACGCAATATCTTTCTGGTTGGGCCTATGGGTGCCGGCAAAAGCACTATTGGGCGTCAGTTAGCTCAACAACTCAATATGGAATTTTACGATTCTGATCAAGAGATTGAGAAACGAACCGGAGCGGATGTGGGCTGGGTCTTCGACGTAGAAGGCGAAGAAGGTTTCCGTGACCGAGAAGAAAAAGTGATCAACGAACTCACGGAAAAACAGGGCATTGTGCTGGCAACTGGCGGCGGCTCTGTAAAATCTCGCGAAACCCGCAACCGTCTCTCCGCCCGTGGCGTAGTGGTCTATCTTGAGACGACCATCGAAAAACAGCTGGCACGCACGCAGCGTGATAAAAAGCGCCCGTTGTTGCAGGTTGAAACACCGCCACGTGAAGTTCTGGAAGCTTTGGCCGATGAACGCAATCCTCTGTACGAAGAGATTGCTGATGTGACCATTCGTACTGACGATCAAAGCGCTAAAGTGGTTGCAAACCAGATTATTCATATGCTGGAAAGCAACTGATTCTGGCTTTATATACACTCGCCTGCGGGTAAAAGCATTTAAGGTGGATGTCGCGTCATGGAGAGGATTACAGTTACTCTCGGGGAACGTAGTTACCCTATCACCATCGCGGCTGGTTTGTTTAACGATCCAGCTTCCTTCTTACCACTGAAAGCGGGTGATCAGGCGATGCTGGTCACCAACGAGACGCTGGCTCCGCTTTATCTCGACCGTGTACGTCACCTGCTTGAGCAGGCGGGCGTGAAGGTCGACAGTGTGATTCTGCCCGATGGCGAGCAGTACAAAAGCCTGACGGTACTGGATACCGTCTTTACCGCACTTCTGCAAAAACCGCACGGTCGTGATACAACATTGCTTGCCCTGGGCGGCGGCGTTGTGGGCGATCTGACCGGTTTTGCAGCCGCCAGCTATCAGCGCGGCGTGCGCTTTATTCAAATTCCAACCACGTTGCTCTCACAGGTCGATTCTTCTGTGGGCGGTAAAACGGCGGTTAACCATCCGCTCGGCAAAAACATGATTGGCGCGTTCTACCAGCCTGCCTCGGTGGTGGTGGATCTCGACTGTCTGAAAACCTTGCCAGCGCGCGAACTGGCGTCCGGCCTTGCAGAAGTGATCAAATACGGCATTATTCTTGACGGGGAGTTCTTCACCTGGCTGGAAGAGAATATGGATGCGCTGCTGCGCCTCGACGGGCAGGCAATGGCCTACTGTATTCGCCGTTGTTGTGAGCTGAAAGCAGAAGTCGTTGCCGCAGATGAGCGTGAAACCGGCTTACGTGCTTTACTGAATCTGGGGCATACGTTTGGTCATGCGATCGAAGCCGAAATGGGCTACGGTAACTGGCTTCACGGTGAAGCTGTCGCTGCCGGAATGGTTATGGCGGCGCGGGTCTCTGAACGTCTGGGGCAGTTCAGGCCGGAAGAGACAGCACGTATCATCGCGTTGCTTAAACGTGCTGGCTTGCCGATGAGTGGTCCGCAGGAAATGTCTGCGCAGGCGTACCTTCCTCACATGATGCGCGATAAAAAAGTATTGGCAGGTGAGATGCGTCTGGTACTCCCGCTTGCAATAGGGAAAAGTGAAGTGCGCGGCGGAGTGCCGCACGAAGTCGTACTTGGCGCTATTGCTGATTGTCAGCAGGCGTAACAACTAGAAAGGTCAGACCGCTGTAACAGGTGGTCGTTTTAGCTTCAGGTAAATGCAGAGTCGTTGGCAGAAGCCTTTGAGTGGGGTGTTAAATGGATGAATTCAAACCAGAAGACGAGCTGAAACCCGATCCCAGCGATCGTCGTACTGGTCGTTCTCGTCAATCTTCAGAACGTGATAACGAGCCGCAGATCAATTTTGACGATGTCGAACTGGATGCAGACGATCGTCGCCCTTCGCGTAGCCGTAACGCGCGAAATGAGCGTGAAGACGAGGAGTATGAATCCGAAGAAGAGTTAATGGATGAACAGCCTGTTGAACGTCGTCCGCGCAAACGTAAAAAAGCGGTAGCGGCAAAACCGGCCTCCCGTCAGTACATCATGATGGGCCTTGGCGTTCTGGTGCTGGTCTTGCTGATTGTCGGCATTGGGTCCGCGCTAAAAGCACCTTCTACCAATTCTACCGAGCAGACGGCGTCTGCCGAGAAGAGCATCGACCTGTCTGGTAACGATGCGAGCAACCAGGCGAATGGCGCTCAGCCTGCGCCGGGCACCACTTCCGCAGAGCAGACCGCAGGTAACACCAGCGCTGGTCAGGATATCTCTCTGCCGCCTGTCTCTGCGACCCCGACTCAGGGCCAGGCGCCTGCGACGCCTGAAGGCCAGCAGCGTGTTGAAGTTCAGGGCGATCTGAATAACGCGCTGATGCAGCCGCAGAATCAGGAGCAGGTTAACGCTGCCGTGGTGAACTCCACGCTGCCAACTGAACCAGCCACCGTTGCGCCAGTTCATGGCAGCAATGCCCAGCAGCAAACGGCGACAACGGAAACCAAACCGCGCCAGACGCAGACTGCGCCACGCCAGGAGCGTAAGCAGGCTGTGATTGAGCCGAAGCGTGAGACGAAACCGCAGACCGTGGCAAAAGCGCCAGAAACGAAAGCGCCAGCGCAGACAAAACCTGCGGTGAGCCAGCCGGTTAAAGCGCCAACGCCTGCGGCAACCACTGCACCGAAAGCAACGGCGACCACAACCGCGCCTGCTGCAACAACACCTTCTGCAACAACAACTGCGGCTCCCGCAGCCAAAACGGGCGCTGCATCAGGTAAAACGACGGGCAACGTGGGTTCTTTGCAGTCGGCCTCTTCCAGCAACTACACCCTTCAGCTGAGCAGTTCGTCTAACTATGACAACCTCAACGCCTGGGCGAAGAAATCGAATCTGAAAAACTACGTGGTTTATCAGACGACCCGTAACGGTCAACCGTGGTATGTGCTGGTGAGTGGTATTTATGCTTCCAAAGATGAAGCAAAACGTGCCGTTTCCACGCTGCCAGCCGACGTGCAGGCGAAAAACCCGTGGGCGAAGCCGATTCATCAGGTGCAGGCCGATCTGAAGTAATGTTTAAAGCGCAGGATGCTGTCGGAGCTTTCTCCACAGCCGGAGAAGGTGTAATCAGTTAGTCAGCATGAAAAAAAATCGCGCTTTTCTGAAATGGGCAGGGGGGAAATACCCCCTGCTCGACGATATTAAAAAGCACCTGCCGAAAGGCGAGTGTCTTATCGAGCCTTTCGTGGGTGCTGGATCGGTGTTCCTGAATACCGATTTTTCTCGTTATATCCTGGCGGATATCAACAGCGACCTTATCAGCCTCTATAACATCGTCAAACTGCGTACCGATGAGTATGTGGAAGAGGCGCGGAAGCTGTTTACGCCAGAGAACAACAACCCGGACGTCTACTATCAGTTCCGCGCTGAGTTTAATCAAAGCCAGGACCCGTTCCGTCGCGCGCTGTTGTTTCTTTATCTCAACCGCCATGGCTACAACGGTCTGTGCCGGTATAATCTGCGTGGCGAGTTTAACGTGCCGTTTGGCCGCTATAAGCGTCCCTATTTCCCACAGGACGAACTGTATCACTTTGCTGAAAAAGCGCAGAATGCCGAGTTCTACTGTCTCTCCTATGAAGAGTGCATGGATCTGGCGGGCGTAAACTCGGTGGTCTACTGCGACCCGCCTTACGCGCCGCTGTCTGCCACGGCAAATTTCACCGCCTACCACACTAATAGCTTCAGCCCGGCCGAGCAGGCTCGTCTGGCTGAGATGGCGGAAAAGCTGGTCAGCAAAAGAATTCCGGTGTTAATTTCGAATCACGACACGCCTGATACGCGCGAATGGTACAAAGCCGCGAAGCATTTTCAGGTAAAAGTGCGGCGTAGCATTAGCAGCAACGGCGGCACACGTAAAAAGGTGGACGAACTTCTGGCGCTTTATCGACCCTGAGCCTTTGCCCGCCGGTAAACACATTTCAAGGAGATGCGGATGAAACAGTTTTTGATTGCCCCCTCAATTCTGTCGGCCGATTTTGCCCGCCTGGGTGAAGACACTGCCAAAGCTCTCGCGGCTGGCGCGGATGTCGTCCATTTCGACGTTATGGATAACCACTACGTTCCCAACCTGACCATCGGTCCGATGGTGCTTAAAGCACTGCGTAACTACGGGATCACCGCGCCCATTGACGTGCATCTGATGGTGAAACCGGTTGACCGCATCGTGCCTGATTTCGCCGCGGCGGGTGCCAGCATCATCACTTTCCACCCGGAAGCCTCCGAACACGTTGACCGCACGCTACAGCTGATCAAAGAGAACGGCTGTAAGGCGGGACTGGTCTTTAACCCGGCGACCCCGCTGAGCTATCTCGACTACGTGATGGACAAGCTGGACGTGATCCTGCTGATGTCCGTCAACCCGGGCTTTGGTGGTCAGTCATTTATCCCTCAGACCCTCGACAAACTGCGTGAAGTGCGCCGCCGTATTGATGAGTCTGGCTATGATATTCGTCTGGAAGTGGACGGCGGCGTGAAGGTCAATAACATCGGTGAGATTGCGGCGGCAGGAGCGGATATGTTCGTCGCAGGCTCCGCCATCTTCGATCAACCGGATTACAAAAAAGTCATTGATGAAATGCGCCGTGAACTGGCGAAGGTAAGTCATGGATAAATTGCAGGCTATTCGGGGTGTAGCATTTGACCTCGACGGCACGCTGGTCGACAGCGCGCCAGGATTAACCCGCGCCGTCGATCAGGCGCTGTATGCCCTTGAACTCCCCGTTGCAGGCGAAGAGCGCGTCGTGACGTGGATTGGTAACGGTGCAGACGTGCTGATGGAGCGCGCGCTGACCTGGGCTCGTCAGGAGCGTGCCTCTCAGCGTTCCGCGCAAGGGAAACCGAGTGTTGACCACGCGGATATTCCCCAGGAGGAGCAGCAGCGTATTCTGCGCAAACTGTTCGACCGTTTCTACGAAGAGACCGTCGAAGAGGGCAGCTTCCTGTTCCCGGATGTCGCTGAAACGCTGAGCGCGCTACATGCAAAAGGCATCCCGCTGGGGCTGGTGACTAACAAGCCGACACCGTTCGTTGCGCCTCTGCTGGAAGCGCTGGATATCGCGAAATACTTCTCCGTAATTGTGGGCGGCGATGACGTGCAGAATAAAAAGCCGCATCCGGAACCGCTATTGCTGGTGGCAGGAAAATTATCCTTAGCGCCTGAGGAGCTGCTCTTTGTCGGGGATTCCCGCAATGATATTCTGGCTGCCAGAGCGGCAGGTTGCCCGTCGGTTGGGTTGACCTACGGCTACAACTACGGTGAAGCCATTACGCTGAGTGAACCGGACGTTGTGTTCGACCACTTCAAAGATTTGTTGCCCGCACTCGGGCTCTCGCACAGTGAACATCAGGAATTGAATAATGACTAAGCCCATCGTTTTTAGTGGCGCACAGCCTTCAGGTGAACTGACCATTGGTAACTACATGGGTGCGTTACGTCAGTGGGTGAGCATGCAGGATGACTACCACTGCATTTACTGCATCGTGGATTTGCATGCTATCACCGCGCGTCAGGATCCCGAGAAGCTGCGCAAAGCAACGCTCGATACGCTGGCGCTGTACCTGGCGTGCGGTATCGATCCAGAGAAGAGCACCATTTTCGTTCAGTCTCACGTCCCAGAGCACGCGCAGCTGGGCTGGGCGCTGAACTGCTACACCTATTTCGGCGAGCTGAGCCGCATGACCCAGTTCAAGGATAAGTCTGCGCGCTACTCTGAAAACATCAACGCCGGTCTGTTTGATTATCCGGTGCTGATGGCGGCCGACATTCTGCTGTACCAGACCAACCAGGTGCCGGTGGGTGAAGACCAGAAGCAGCACCTGGAGCTGAGCCGCGATATTGCCCAGCGCTTCAATGCGCTTTACGGTGACGTGTTCAAAGTGCCTGAGCCGTTTATTCCGAAATCCGGTGCGCGCGTGATGTCGCTGCTGGAGCCGACCAAAAAGATGTCCAAGTCTGACGATAACCGCAACAACGTTATCGGCCTGCTGGAAGATCCGAAATCGGTGGTGAAAAAGCTCAAGCGTGCGGTGACCGACTCCGACGAGCCGCCAGTGGTGCGCTACGACGTGCAGAACAAAGCGGGCGTGTCTAACCTGCTGGACATTCTCTCCGGTGTGACCGGACAGAGCATCCCTGAGCTGGAAAAACACTTTGAAGGCAAGATGTACGGCCACCTGAAAGGCGAAGTGGCAGACGCCGTTTCCGGCATGCTGACCGAGTTGCAGGAGCGCTATCACCGTTACCGTAACGACGAAGCTTTCCTGCAAAAAGTGATGAAAGAGGGCGCGGAAAAAGCCAGCGCGCGCGCCTCCGAAACTCTGAAAGCGGTGTACGACGCGATTGGGTTTGTGGCGAAACCTTAAGCCGCTTTGTCGGGTGGCGCTTACGCTTACCCGGCCTACGGGACCGTGCAGGTCGGGTAAGGCGGAGCCGCCACCCGACAAAACTGACGAAACAAAAAAACCGGGACATCCCCGGTTTTTTTACGCCTGAAAAACGCTTACTGCTGTGCCGCCGGGCCGCAACCGCCGATGATCTTCGAAATGGAGATCGCCGGGTGAAGCAGGTAATCGTAGCTGCAATTATTTTTAGTATTTTGAACGTGACCGGTGCAGGCCGTCAGAGTTGATAACAGGCCGACCAGAACGGCAGCTTTTGCCAGTTTGAACATACGCATTCCTTGTCAATAAATCGAAAATTGGATGTAACACGAGGGAATAAATGGAAAAGTTCCATTATGCGGGCGGTATGTTATCGACTGAGGTAAGAAGGGAGTAGTCCGCTTAAAGACTACTCCCGGGAGAGATTATGCGTTAGTGGCTGGAGAACCAGTTCAGTTTTTCGCGCAGGGCTACCACGCGACCCACCACGATCAGCACCGGGCTTTCAACCTGCTGCGCCAGCTCGCCCAGCTGCGTCAGCACGCCATCGACCACGCGCTGCGTAATGGCGGTGCCGTTTTCCACCAGCGCGACCGGCATATCTGCTTCCATGCCGTGCTCCAGCAGTTTCGCCTGGATCGTGGCTGCCTGATTTAGCCCCATATAGAACACCAGCGTCTGCTTTTCAGCGGCCAGATTATGCCAGTCCAGTTCGCTGCCGGTTTTCAGGTGGCCCGTCACCAGGCGCACGCTCTGGGCATAGTCGCGATGGGTTAACGGAATGCCGGAATAGGCAGAACAGCCGGACGCCGCCGTAATGCCCGGCACCACGGAGAACGGAATACCCGCGTTGCACAGGGTTTCCAGCTCTTCGCCGCCACGACCAAAGATAAACGGATCGCCACCCTTCAGGCGCACCACGCGCTTTCCTTTTTGCGCTTCCCGCAGCAGGATCTGATTGATCTCCTCCTGCGGCACGCAGTGATAACCTGCCCGTTTGCCGACGAACACGCGGTCAGCATCGCGGCGCACCAGATTCATGATGTCATCAGAGACCAGACGGTCATACACCACGATGTCCGCCTGCTGGATCTGCTGGAGACCCTTCAGCGTCAGCAGGCCCGCATCGCCGGGACCTGCGCCCACCAGCACCACTTCACCGCGATGGTCCAGCGGCTCGCTCAGGAGCTGTTCGGTCGTCTCTTCAACGGCTTTGGTGTCCTGATTGGCAAGGGACTGCGCCAGCCTGTCGTTGACAAAGAACTTCTCCCAGAAGCGACGGCGTTCGCCCACGGTTGCGAAGGTTTGCTTCACGCGGGAGCGCAGCTCCCCGGCGTATTGGGCAATCTGACCAAGATGCTGCGGCAGCACGGCTTCCAGTTTTTCCCGCAGCAGACGGGCAAGAACGGGCGAGCGCCCGCCGGACGACACCGCAATCATCAGCGGTGAACGGTCAATAATCGACGGCATGATAAAGCTCGCCTCTTTCGGCGCATCCACAACGTTACAGAAGATGCGGCGCGCTTCGCAGGCGTCGCTGACGCGCTGGTTAACGTCATCGTTATCCGTTGCGGCGATGGTCAGCCAGCAGGTATCCAGCAGGGATTCATCAAATTCGCCCTGCACCTGGGTGAGCATCCCTTCCTGCGCCCAGACGTCAAACTGTGGGGCAAAAGTGAGGGCGTTGACGGTCAGCCGGGCACCCGCCTCTAACAACAGGCGTGCCTTGCGTTCAGCCACATCGCCGCCGCCCACGAGCAGGCAGTCGCGGTTGCGTAATTGACAAAAAATCGGCAGGTGATCCACGACGTTACCTCACAGCATTCATGGCGGGGGAAGAATTGACGTCAGGATAACAGCAGGAATCGTACAGAACATACGGTTTTTCCTGCCGTTACCCATAAGGGGTCATAAGCCTTTCCTATTGAAAAGGCGAGAGGTTACGCTTTCAGCTGCACCTCGCCGTCCTTCACGCGGACGTCGTAGTGTTTGACCGAGAAGCTTTCATCTTCCATGCAGAGTCCGTCGGTTAAGCGGAAGCGCTGCTTTTTCAGTGGGCTGGCAACCCACAGCTCGCCCTGGTGCTCCGCAATCAGACCGCGGGAGAGCACGCTGGCCTCGAAGAACGGGTCGATATTGCTGATGGCATAGACCTGTTCATCGTGGCGAGGGCGGAAAATCGCCACCTGCTCGTTGCCC
This sequence comes from Enterobacter sp. DTU_2021_1002640_1_SI_PRY_ASU_LCPMC_013, assembly GCF_032389435.1. Taxonomy (NCBI): domain Bacteria; kingdom Pseudomonadati; phylum Pseudomonadota; class Gammaproteobacteria; order Enterobacterales; family Enterobacteriaceae; genus Enterobacter; species Enterobacter sp. DTU_2021_1002640_1_SI_PRY_ASU_LCPMC_013. The sequence goes on along the minus strand of NZ_CP135594.1, from coordinate 4,452,837 downwards.
AGCAGGGCACAGACGCCGGTTGCTGGCAGAATGTCGTTAATGTTGCAGATGTTTACCCACTGGCTCATGCGTTTTCCTCCACCAGCATCACCGGAATACGTTCATACGGGGTCGCTGGACGGTGCTGTTCGCGCTCCGGCACCACCTGCACGTTCGGGTCGCGCTGGGTGCTGTTGATAAAGTGTTTGAAGCGCGTCTGCGCCGCTGGCGTGTTCACGGTTTCGGTCCACTCGCAGATCACCGCCTCGCGCAGGCGAGTCATCTCGGATTCCAGCTGTTCATTCAGACCCAGCTTGTCGTCGATGATGACCGACTTCAGGTAGTCGATGCCGCCTTCGAGATTATCCAGCCAGGACGCGGTACGGGTCAGCTTATCGGCGGTACGAATGTAGAACATCATGAAGCGGTCGAGGTATTTGATCAGCGTATCGCGATCGAGATCGGCGGCCAGCAGATCCGCGTGGCGAGGTTTCATCCCGCCGTTACCGCACACGTACAGGTTCCAGCCTTTCTCGGTGGCAATGATACCCACGTCTTTACCCTGTGCTTCTGCACATTCACGGGTACACCCTGAGACGCCGAACTTCATTTTGTGCGGCGTACGGATGCCTTTGTAGCGGTTTTCCAGCTCTACGCCGAAGCCCACGCTGTCGCCCACGCCGTAGCGGCACCAGGTGCTGCCCACGCAGGTTTTCGCCATGCGCAGCGCCTTGGCGTACGCGTGACCGGTTTCAAAGCCCGCTTCAATCAGCTGACGCCAGATTTCCGGCAGGTCATCTTTCTGCGCACCGAACAGGCCGATACGCTGGGAGCCGGTGATTTTGGTGTACAGGTTAAACTCACGGGCGATACGACCCACGGCGACCAGCCCTTCCGGGGTGATTTCCCCTCCGGCAGAACGCGGGATCACCGAGTAAGTCCCGTCTTTCTGAATATTGGCCAGGAAGTTATCGTTGGTGTCCTGAAGCGGAGTGTGTTCTGGTTTGAGCACATATTCGTTCCAGCAGGACGCCAGCAGGGAACCGACGGTAGGCTTACATACTTCACAGCCATAGCCCTGGCCGTGTTTCTCCAGCAGTTCGTCGAAGGACTTAATGCCTTCCACGCGGATCAGGTGATACAGCTCCTGGCGAGAGTAAGCGAAGTGCTCGCACAGGTTGTTGTTCACTTCAATGCCCTGTTTTGCCAGCTCGGCGTTCAGCACCTGAGTGACCAGAGGAATACAGCCGCCGCAGCCGGTCCCGGCTTTGGTTTCCGCCTTCAGCGCCGCCACGGTGTGGCAGCCTTTGTTAATGGCGGAGATCAGCATGCCTTTGGTCACGTCGAAGCAGGAGCAAATCTGCGCGCTGTCCGGCAGTTTATCCACGCCGATGGACGGCTTACCGCTGGAGGCGTGCGCCGGGAGGATCAGCGCGTCCGGGTTCTCCGGCAGCTCAATGGCGTTCAGCACCAGCTGGAGCAGGTTGCCGAAGTCACTGGTATCGCCCACCAGCACTGCACCTAGCAGGGTTTTGTTGTCCTGGCTGACGATGAGACGTTTGTAGACTTCTTTGCTTTCGTCCAGATAAACATAGCTGCGGGAGTTCGGGGTGCGGCCATGCGCATCACCAATACCGCCCACGTCCACGCCCAGCAGTTTCAGCTTGGCGCTCATGTCTGCGCCGGTGAAGGCGTTTTCGCTGCCGAGGATATGGTCAACGGCGACCTGCGCCATTTTGTACCCTGGTGCAACCAGACCGTATACGCGGTTATTCCAGCTGGCGCATTCGCCGATGGCGTAGATATCCGGATCGGAGGTCTGGCAGGTATCGTTGATCATGATCCCGCCGCGCTGCGCAACGGCCAGACCGCACTGGGTGGCCAGCTTGTCGCGCGGGCGAATACCGGTGGAGAAGACGATGAAATCCACTTCCAGCTCGCTGCCGTCGGCAAAGCGCATGGTTTTACGCGCTTCGGTGCCTTCCTGCACGATCTCTTTGGTGTTCTTGCTGGTGTGAACCTTCACGCCCATGCTTTCGATTTTACGGCGTAGCTGGTCGCCACCCATATGGTCCAGTTGTTCCGCCATCAGCATCGGGGCAAATTCGATGACGTGGGTTTCAACGCCGAGGTTTTTCAGTGCGCCTGCCGCTTCCAGACCCAGCAGACCACCGCCGACAACCGCGCCGCGTTTGCTTCGACGTGCGCAGGATTCAATGGCGTTGAGGTCTTCAATGGTACGGTAAACGAAGCAATCCTGGGTTTCCGACCCTTTAATAGGCGGGATCCACGGATACGAGCCCGTCGCCATGATCAGCTTATCGTAAAAAACCGTACGTCCGGCGCTGGAGTGGATCACTTTCTCCTGACGGTTGATGGTGATAGCGCGTTCGCCCACCAGCACTTTTACGCCATGCTTCTCGTAGAACCCTTCACGCACAAGAGAGAGCTCTTCGGCGGTATGGTGAGAGAAGTAGGAAGACAAGTGCACACGGTCGTACGCCTTGCGGGGTTCTTCACAGAACACGGTAATATCGAACTGCTCAGCATCGGCTTTATCGAGAAGATCCTCAATAAAGCGGTGGCCGACCATGCCGTTACCGATGATAGCGAGTCTGACTTTGCTCATTTTTGCCTCGATTTCTTTTCTATTACTGCCTACCTTAACGATTCAGCAGGGGCACTTATTGATGCAAATCAAATACGCCTTCACCTACCCCTTAGTGGGTATATCTATGATTTGTCAGGATTTTTATAAGTGACGGATATTGTTTGATTTTTGTGCTTGCTTATTTTTTGCACAAATATAGTGGGGTTTTTTACCCATCGGCGGGCAGGGCGGGTGAGCAGGGGAAAACCCCTTTGCAGTACGCAAAGGGGTTACGGCGATTAGTGGGTAGCTGTTGCCGGGTTGTGTTGACGGTGACGGGTCACAAAGCCCAGCACGAAGCACATGATGAACACCACGGCGTACAGACCGTTAGCGGTATGCAGCGCCGCCAGCGGGCCGCTGTGCGCAACAATCGGGCCCGTGACCACGAAGGTCAGCATGGTGCCGATGGTGCCGCAGGTCAGCACGAAGTTCACCAGCTTTGGCGAGGCCACTTTGGTCTGAAGAGAGCCAAGGGTGATGATCGAGGTATAAATCGCGCTGGAGAAGAAGCCCAGGGTCAGGATGAACCACGGCATATGCTCCGGGGAACCGTTGATGAACAGATACATCAGCACGGTTGCCAGACCCGCCAGAACGGTCAGGATCCGTTGCAGGTCGAAGAAGCGCAGGATAAAGCTAAACGCCCACATGCCGAACATGTAAGACATCCAGAAATCGCTCACCAGTTTACCCGCATCGTTCAGGCTCATGCCCAGACCTTTCGCGTATTCAGGAACCCAGGAGATAAAGCCCAGCTGACCGAGGATGTAACACAGCGCGGCGATGGAGAGGAACAGTACGCCGATACCCCATTTTTCTTTCGCAACCGGCTCGGACGTAGTCTGCGCTTTTTTGCCCAGCACCGGGAACTCGCAGCCGAAGGTGAGAACAAAGATCGCGACATAAACCAGACCAATGCAGGCGTACACCCAGTACCACTCAATGCTGCGCGCCAGAAGATACGCGGCGACCATCGGGAAAATCATCCCGGCCATGCTGAAGAAGGAGTCGGTGAACAGCAGACGCGCGCCGCGCTGGCGGCCTTCATACATGTGCGTAATCAGGAATGTACCGATCGACATGGTGATCCCGCTCACCAGGCCCAGCACGAACATGGCGGCAGAGAAGAGGGCGATGCTGTGGCTCAGCATCAGGCCCGCCACGGCGGCAACCATCAGCACGAAGCCGAAACGCAGCTGCGTTTTCAGCGGCACGATTTCCATCAGCCAGGCATTAAGGAAAATAGAGATCAGGATCCCCGCGTTCAGGAAGGTGAAGGTGTTACTCATGCTGGAAACGGGCAGCTGGAAGTAGTCTGCGATATTTCCCATCACCATCCCGGTGACGATCACCAACGCGCCGGTCAGGGCGTAAGAGAAGAAGCTGATCCATGTGAGCTTGATGCGATTGCTGTTAGTCATGTCTGGCCTGTTAAAAGTAAAGAAAAACGCAATGACTGCGTTTGAGCGGGCAGATTTTAGTCGCGAAAGTGATCTAATTAAATCTTTTCAGAAAATTTTGAGCACAATTGCAGGTTTTAACGTGATGTAGATCACATTACGTTGCGGGGTGAACAATCGTTTGCGCGGTAATAATTGTTTCAATTTGGTAAAATTAGGTAAAAGACTGGTCTGGGTTCATACTGCTCTTTAGAATCAAGCCATTCGCTTTTTATACTGCGCTTTGTTAAGGAATTCTCATGCTCAAATCAACACTGGCGGCTGTCGCAGCTGTGTTTGCTCTTTCTGCCGTTTCCCCTGCTGCGCTGGCAGCCAAAGGAGACCCCCACGTCCTGCTGACTACCTCTGCGGGGAATATTGAGCTGGAGCTGGATAGCCAGAAAGCCCCTGTTTCGGTGAAAAACTTCCTCGACTACGTGAACAGCGGTTTTTATAACAACACCACGTTTCACCGCGTGATCCCGGGCTTTATGATTCAGGGTGGCGGTTTTAACGAGCAGATGCAGCAGAAACAGCCCAACCCGCCCATCAAAAATGAAGCAGACAACGGCCTGCTGAACAAGCGCGGCACCATCTCCATGGCGCGTACGGCGGACAAAGACAGTGCCACCAGCCAGTTCTTCCTCAACGTGGCTGATAACGCCTTCCTGGACCACGGTCAGCGCGACTTTGGCTACGCGGTGTTTGGCAAAGTGGTGAAAGGCATGGACGTTGCGGATAAGATCTCTCAGGTTCAGACTCACGATGTCGGTCCATACCAGAATGTGCCGTCTAAGCCAGTCGTCATTCTCTCCGCGAAAGTGCTGCCGTAATCGTTCCCCCACACGGGCACATCTTGCCCGTGTCTTTCCACCCTCCCTGCGAAAGCGCGTTTTGCTGCTTATACTTGTGGCAAACGGACTATTCAGGGAGGCGTAGTGAAAAAACTCACCGACAAGCAAAAATCCCGTCTCTGGGAGCAACAACGTAAGGTCAATTTTCAGGCCAGCTGCCTCCTTGAAAAAGGTAAGGGTCCCGCTGAACCCGATATCGAGACGCTGGAACTGGGGCCTTCCGCACCGGGTTTACCCCATCTGTGTCTTATTCACCGCCATTTATTCCGCAACGAAATGAAAGGCGCGGGCGAGCTGCGCACCGCCGATATTTCTAAGGGCGACATTCCTTTTTGCCATTTCGAGTACATCGAGAAAGTGGGTAATGAGCTGATGGCTTCGCTGGAAAGTGATAAATATCTGGTGGGCCTTCAGAAAGAAGAGTTTACAGACAGAATCAGTCATTACTACTGTGAAATCAACATGCTACATCCGTTTATAAGCGGTAATGGCGTGGCCCAGCGGATCTTCTTTGAACAACTGGCTATTCATGCGGGCTATGTGCTGAACTGGCAGGGGATCGACCCGAACGACTGGGCAGCCGCCAATCAGAGCGGGGCAATGGGGGATTTGACCGCCCTGAACGCCATCTTTGCCAAAGTTGTGAGCGAAGCGCGGGAATCTGCGTAAAATAGGGCGGCCATTTTTTCAGGAGCCGCCATGATTCTGCTGATTGATAACTACGATTCCTTTACCTGGAACCTTTACCAGTATTTTTGTGAGCTGGGGGCAGAGGTGGTTGTCCGCCGTAACGATGAGATCGCGCTGGCTGACATTGACGCGCTGGCGCCCCAGAAAATCGTGATTTCGCCGGGGCCGTGTACCCCTTCGGAGTCTGGTATCTCGCTGGAGGCGATCCGCCATTATGCGGGCAAACTGCCGATTCTGGGCGTCTGCCTGGGTCATCAGGCCATTGCGCAGGTCTTTGGCGCCACCATTGTCCGTGCCGCGAAAGTCATGCACGGCAAAACCTCTCCGGTCACGCACACCGGTACCGGCGTATTCCTGGGGCTAAACAATCCGTTAACCGTGACGCGCTACCATTCTCTGATCATTGATCCGCCGACCCTGCCGGCCTGCTTTGAGGTCACCGCCTGGAGCGAGACGCAGGAGATCATGGGCATTCGTCACCGTGAGTACGATCTGGAAGGCGTGCAGTTCCACCCGGAAAGCATTCTCAGCGAACAGGGGCACGCGCTGCTGGCCAATTTCCTTAATCGCTGAATATCTGTTGCCTTGTTGTGATTTTTTATGCATATTTTTTGATTATATTTTCACAATCAATGTGACATAAAAATGGATGGTCATGACATGGCAACTGAACAACCAGCAATTACCCGCGCGACATTCGATGAAGTGATCCTGCCGATTTATGCACCGGCTGAGTTTATCCCGGTGAAAGGGAGAGGCAGCCGCGTCTGGGATCAGCAGGGCAACGAGTATGTTGATTTCGCAGGCGGTATTGCGGTGACGGCGCTGGGCCATTGCCATCCTGCGCTGGTGGACGCGCTGAAAACGCAGGGCGAAACGCTGTGGCACACGAGCAACGTGTTCACCAACGAACCGGCGCTGCGTCTGGGGCGTAAGATCATCGATGCCACCTTCGCCGAACGCGTGCTGTTTATGAACTCCGGCACCGAAGCCAACGAAACCGCCTTTAAGCTGGCGCGCTACTACGCAACCACGCGTCATAGCCCGTACAAAACCAAAATCATCGCCTTCCATAACGCCTTCCACGGACGCTCCTTCTTTACCGTTTCCGTTGGCGGCCAGCCGAAGTATTCCGACGGCTTTGGTCCGAAACCTGCGGATATCATCCACGTGCCGTTTAACGATCTGCACGCCGTGAAAGCGGTGATGGACGATCACACCTGTGCCGTGGTGGTCGAGCCCATTCAGGGGGAAGGCGGCGTCACGGCGGCCACCCCGGAATTTCTGCAAGGGCTGCGCGAGCTGTGCGACGAGCACCAGGCGCTGCTGGTGTTTGATGAAGTGCAGTGTGGGATGGGGCGTACCGGAGACCTGTTTGCTTATATGCACTACGGCGTAACGCCGGATATTCTGACCAGCGCGAAAGCGCTCGGCGGCGGTTTCCCGGTCAGTGCGGTGCTCACCACCCAGGATATCGCTTCCGCATTTCATGTGGGCTCACACGGCTCCACCTACGGCGGTAATCCGCTGGCGTGCGCCGTGGCGGGTGCGGCGTTCGATATCATTAACACCCCGGAGGTGCTGAACGGCGTTAGCGCGAAGCGTGAGCTGTTCGTGAAACATCTACAGCAGATTAACGATGAATATGATGTCTTCAGCGACATCCGCGGGATGGGGCTGCTGATCGGCGCCGAACTGAAGCCGCAGTACAAAGGCCGCGCGCGCGATTTCCTGCACGCCGCCGCGCACGAAGGCGTCATGGTGCTCAACGCCGGGCCGGACGTGATGCGCTTTGCGCCATCGCTGGTGGTGGAAGACAAAGACATCGAAGACGGATTAACCCGTTTTGCCGCGGCGGTCGCGAAGATCGTCAGCGGCTAATACGCGGTTCGTTTTAACCGGCGCGTTAACCAAATCCCGTGATGCGGGCGCTGACGCCATGCCACCGACGAAATGGTGTGCATGGTGTTCAGGTGCCCGAGAACGCGCTGTAAATGCTGCTCAAGGGTGCTCATCGGCCCGTGGGTCAGCGTCTCCGGCGCTTCCAGAATGTTCGAATCCCCTGACTCGCCCGGCGCGTCATACTCCAGACGCTGCTGACAGCGCTGCAACGCAATTTCACACGACTGCAAATAGCGCTGCGCCAGATCCGGCGTCAGCATCGTGTGCTCCCGCGCCAGCGTCGTCATGGCATTGATGTGCTCGACGATAAACTGGCTGTGCGTGACCCACAGCTTCATGTCAGCCAGATAGTGCGCGTTAAAGCCCGGCTCCTGCATGGCCTGGTTAAGGGAGTTGAACAGGGCGTTATGCGCCTGGTTGACCTTCATGCGCTCGTAGGCCAGCGGAGAGGGCTGCGGGTCATCGCTCAGAATAAGACGAATGGCCTGCTGGTCAGCTTCGAGCGCGTCGTGGGCGTTCTGCCTCAGCAGCCCGCTCTGCCACTGCGGCCACAACCAGACCATGCCGCCAAAGGCGATCAGGCAGCCAATTAGCGTATCGACCAGCCGGGCAATAATAAACTGTTCCCCGTTAAGCGTGAGCAGTTGCAGGGTATACACCGCCGTCACCGTAAAGCCCACCATCGCCCAGCCGTAGTTTTTGCGGATGATCAGGTAGCTCACCAGCGTGATCGCCAGCATACCGGCCAGGGTGTAGCCTTCCGGCACGTGGAAGTGCAGCGTCACGCCCGCGATAATCAGCCCCGCCATCGTACCGCCCGCCCGGTGCAGAATGCGCACCCGCGTGGCGCCATAGCCGTTCTGGGTGACAAACAGCACGGTCATTAAGATCCAGTAGGGTTTCGGCAGGTGCAGGGCCATTCCCATCAGGCTGGCGATGCTCAGCATCACACTGATCCGCGCGGCATTGCGCAGGGCGGAAGATTTCAGTGAAAGATAGCTTTTGAGCGCGGGCAGCAGCGGCAGCCGTTTTTGCTTATCGGCCATCAGGTCCCGGGCATAAAGCGGGCGCTGGGTGCGCAACACCCGGGCGATGCGGCTGAAATGCCAGGCAGCAAATTGCCCGACCGGGTTATCCGCGTGCTGACGCGCAATCTTTTCCAGCGCGCCGAGCTGTTTGTCCATGTTAAAGCGCGTCGGGTAGCGGTGATAGAGGATATCGTCAGCCAGCACACGCAGGCGCGCCGCGACGGTCTGCGCGTTCCAGCGGATCACCGCTTCCGCATGGCTGCGCTCCACCAGCTTTTGCACCTCTTCCGGATTATGAAGGCTGACGGAGATATGCTCCTGCAAATCCAGCCCGACCTGGAAGGTTCGCAGCAGCCGCTTGTATTCATGATTTTTGTTGGCGGCAAGCATGTGCAACTGCTGATAGCACTGGCTGATCAGATCCACCACTTTTTGCTGGCGCGCCAGCAGCGGCGGCAGGGATTTTTCCGGGTCGGTATGTTGAGTGAGCAGGGTGTATTTTGCTTCGCAGTATTCAGCAAGCTGCACGTAGAGCAGGCTCAGGGATTCGCGCAGCGGCTGTTCCCGCCACAGCCAGAACCAGAACCAGTTAAACAGCCCGTACCACAGCGTGCCGAGGGCGTAGATCAGCAATGGCTCCCACACCGGCATATTGCCCGCAAGGCTTAAGGTGAAGATGGCGGCAATCAGCGACGCGGGAAGCAGCCGGGCGTGCAGCGAGCTGATTTCGGCGGTGACGCCGAGCGTCATCGCCAGCACGGTCAGGATCAGCGGCAGAGGAATGTCGCGGGCCAGTAAGAGTTGTACGGCAAGGCTACAGCCGGCAAACAGGCAGCCGCCAATAATCAGACGTTTAAAAAAGCGTTTATGCGGCGTATCCAGACCGGCAATGTTGCAGCAGGCGGGCACGAGGGAAAACAGCAGGCCTTGCTGAAGATGTCCGAGGATCAGGCCCACGGCCACGGGAAGACACAACACCAGCGTTTGTCGTAGTGCGTAGTTAACTTCCGGGTGATAGATCAGCCTGCGCCACATGAGGAGTAGAGACAAAAACGGCGTGCCACCCTGCGGCGGCACGCCGTTTGACCGAAATTAACGGGTTCCGTAGACCACGATAGTTTTACCGTGGGCAGAGATCAGGTTCTGGTCTTCCAGCATCTTCAGGATACGGCCCACTGTTTCACGGGAGCAGCCGACGATCTGACCGATTTCCTGACGGGTAATTTTAATTTGCATACCGTCAGGGTGGGTCATGGCGTCTGGCTGTTTCGCCAGGTTCAACAGCGTCTGCGCGATACGACCGGTCACGTCCAGGAAGGCGAGGTTACCCACCTTCTCAGAGGTCACTTGCAGACGGCGTGCCATCTGGGAAGAAAGACGCATCAGGATGTCAGGGTTGACCTGAATCAGCTGACGGAATTTCTTGTAAGAAATTTCAGCCACTTCACATGCTGTTTTTGCACGAACCCAGGCGCTACGTTCCTGGCCTTCTTCAAACAGGCCCAGTTCACCGATAAAATCGCCCTGGTTCAGATAAGAAAGGATCATCTCTTTCCCTTCTTCATCTTTGATCAGCACGGCCACCGAGCCTTTAACGATGTAATACAACGTTTCCGCTTTTTCACCCTGGTGAATCAGCGTGCTCTTTGATGGGTACTTATGAATGTGGCAATGAGACAAGAACCATTCGAGAGTCGGGTCTGTTTGCGGTTTGCCAAGCACCATGCGCTGTTATCCTCTGTTATAAGCTGTCACCAGAGTCATAAGATGCATCCGGACTCTGGGGTTGCAATCGAATTCTTACCCATACCTGGGAAGTCGGCTGTCGTAACGTTTCGCAGCCAGTAAAGTTTGATGTCCTCTGCATACATGTGTAACGTCAATGTATTACTGTAGCATCCAGAGTGTTTTAGCATAGCTTTCGCCGCGTGTCTCCTGGTGTCTCGCTTCAGCATGACGCAGGTCGCCTTCCGTTGCGAGAAATGTAACGTACACGTAATCTGTCATAAAAAATGCAACGTTGGAGTGAGTGAATATGCAAGCGCGTGTGAAATGGGTTGAAGGGTTAACGTTCCTGGGCGAGTCTGCTTCCGGGCACCAGGTTTTGATGGATGGCAACTCCGGCGATAAAGCGCCAAGCCCAATGGAAATGGTGCTGATGGCGGCGGGCGGATGCAGTGCGATCGACGTGTTGTCGATCCTGCAAAAAGGCCGTCATGACGTGACCGATTGTGAAGTGAAGCTGACGTCAGAACGTCGCGAGGAGGCGCCCCGCCTGTTCACGCATATTAATCTGCACTTTATCGTCACTGGCAAAGAACTGAAGGATGCGGCGGTCTCGCGTGCGGTTGACCTGTCTGCGGAGAAATACTGCTCTGTGGCGTTAATGCTGGAGAAAGCGGTAAAAATCACCCATTCGTATGAAGTGATCGCGGCTTAATTTTTTGGCGGGTGGCGCTTCGCTGACCCGCCCTACAAAAGCACGCCCGTAGGCCCGGTAAGCGCAGCGCCACCGGGCAAAACAATTCACGCGATCTGCTTTCCTTCCATCAGCCGCTGCACCAGCGGTGTCATGATCAGCTCCATTGCCAGCCCCATTTTTCCCCCGGGCACCACTAACGTATTCATGTGCGAAATAAACGAACCCTGTAGCATCGCCAGCAGCCAGGGGTAATCAATGCCTTCCAGGTTGCGGAAGTGGATCACCACAAAGCTCTCGTCCAGGGAAGGGATGCTTTTTGCCGCGAACGGGTTGGAGGTGTCCACGGTGGGGACGCGCTGGAAGTTAATGTGGGTTCGGGAGAACTGCGGCGTCAGGAAGTTGATGTAATCTTCCATGGAGCGCACCACCGAGTCCATGACCGCCTCTCGCGAATGGCCGCGCTCGCTCATGTCACGCGTCAGCTTCTGGATCCACTCAAGGTTAACAATCGGCACCACCCCCACCAGCAAATCCACGTGGCGCGCCACGTCGTGCTGAGGCGTCACCACGCCGCCGTGCAAACCTTCGTAAAACAGAACGTCAGTCGGTTCCGGCAGCGGCTGCCAGGGCGTGAACGTGCCGGGGACCTGGTTCCAGGGCACGGCTTCATCGTAGGTGTGGAGATACCTGCGGGACTGCCCGGTACCGCTTTGCCCGTATTCACGGAAGGTTTGCTCAAGCAGGCCGAAGTCATTCGCCTCCGGGCCGAAGTAGCTGATGTGTTTACCCAGATCGCGCGCTTTGCGGATGGCCATATCCATCTCCGGGCGCGTGTAGCGGTGAAAGCTGTCGCCTTCTACCTCTGCCGCCCGTAAGTTAAGCTGGGCGAAGATCTTGCGGAAGGCGAGGCTGGTGGTAGTGGTTCCCGCCCCACTCGAACCCGTAACGGCAATAACCGGATGTCTGGCAGACATAGCAACTCCCTGACTGGAAAAGTGTAAAGATCAGCCGTGAAACGCGTTGCGGGGCATGATATTGACCGTCTCATGCAGTTCGGACCATACCAGCACCACGTCGCCGCTTTTAAGCTGGCGCTTAACATCGTTGACCTTTTGTTCAAGCGAACGTTCATGTTCACCATAATCGGTGCCTTCGCGCAAGACAAAGCTTTCAATCAGATTATCGAGCGTGTCGGGAGAGAGATCCTGCCAGGGAATAATCATTATTTACCGTCCAGATAAGCCGTTAACCAGTCGGGAATTCGCGTCTCAAGCCACATTTTGGGCCGACGCAGCGTGCCGCTAACAAAGCCGACGTGTCCGCCGAATTGGGTGAGCTGATACTCCACGTTGGCCGGCAGATGATCGGGCTCCGGAATCGAGTGGTGATCCATAAACGGATCATCTTTGGCGTGGATAATCAGCGTAGGTTTCGTGATTTGGTTCAGTAAAGGCATGGCGCTGCACTGACGGTAATAGTCAATCGCATCGGCAAAGCCGTGAATTTTCGAGGTGATCAAATCATCAAACTCGCGCAGGCGCTTCACGCGTTTGAGCTGTTGCAGCGTCACAGGCAGCGTATCCGGATAGGCCTTCAGCTTGCGCGCGGCGTTGGCTTTCAGCAGGTTGAGCAGGTAGCGCTGGTACACTCGCGAAAACCCCTTTTCCATATGATAGCTGCACTGCTCCAGCATAAAGGGCGCAGAGACGATCACCGCCGCATCCAGCGGTACGGCGTCGCTCTCCTTCGCCAGCAGGCAGGCCAGCATATTGCCGCCCAGCGAATACCCCACCGCTGCCGTTGGCGCCTCGCCGAAATTGTCTCTTAGCCAGCGCAGGAACCAGGTACCGTCCTCGGTTTCACCCGAGTGATAAATACGTTTCTGACGATTAGGCTCGCCGCTGCATCCGCGAAAATGCATCACTACCCCAAGCCAGCCGCGGGCTTTCGCCGCCTCAATGAGACCGTGTGCGTAAGGGCTGTGCAGGCTGCCTTCCAGACCGTGAAACACCACCAGACGGGGTTTATGTCTGGCCCGATCCGGATCTTCGCTCCAGGCGAGATCCAAAAAATCGCCGTCCGGCAAATCCAGCCGTTGCCAGTGCGGGGTGAACTGTACCTTGCGGCGGATCAGGCGCGGCAGCATGGTTTGCAGGTGAGGGTTAGCCACACCGCGCATGGGCACGAACTCTGCGCTCTCTTCGGCTGCAATGTCGAAGTCTGAGGGAATGATTTGGGTCATAAGGGCGATGCTGATTCTTGTCAGAAATTAACTATACCTTCCGAATTGTACCCCGTTTAGCCCGTTTTTCCGAAACATGAACTGATCCCGATCACAAATATTTACCTTGATTATTACTCTCAGGCTAATGATTTGGCTCTACGCTTAATTGATGCCTTTCTCACCAGAGCGCACACTTTACTCAACGTTAAGCAAATCAGAATGATGTGCTGAATCAGGAGGTTAATAATGTTATCTGGGCAAACACCCACCCGGCAATGGAACACCCGACGCAGTGAGAAAGCGCGTCGTCTGGCGTCCGTACCGGTGCAGGGCAAGGTACTGCCAACCGGCGATCTTGTCGCCATGCTGGAAAAACTGATCGCACCAGGCGACAAAGTCGTTCTGGAAGGCAACAACCAGAAGCAGGCGGATTTCCTTTCCCGTTCACTGGCGGAAGTGAACCCGCAAATCGTGCACGATCTGCATATGATCATGCCGAGCGTGGGCCGCAGCGAACATCTGGACATCTTTGAGAAAGGCATCGCCCGCAAGCTGGACTTCTCCTTCTCCGGTACGCAAAGCCTGCGAATCTCCCAACTGCTGGAGGATGGTCAGCTCGAAATCGGGGCGATTCACACCTACATCGAACTCTACTCACGTTTATACGTCGACCTATCGCCAAACGTGGCGCTGATTGCCGGTTTTAAAGCGGACCGCAAAGGCAACCTCTATACCGGGGCGAGTACCGAAGATACTCCGGCGCTGGTGGAAGCCGCCGCGTTCCACGACGGCATCGTCATCGCGCAGGTGAACGAGCTGGTGGACGACGAGTGCGACCTGCCGCGTGTGGATATTCCGGGCTCGTGGATTGATTTTGTGGTGGTTGCCGATAAGCCGTTCTTTATCGAACCGCTCTTCACCCGCGACCCGCGCCTGATCAAACAGGAACATATCCTGATGGCGATGATGGCGATTAAAGGCATCTATGCTGAACACCAGGTGCAGTCCCTGAACCACGGGATTGGCTTTAACACCGCAGCGATCGAGCTGCTGCTGCCAACCTACGGCGAACAGCTCGGACTCAAAGGCAAAATCTGTAAACACTGGACCCTGAACCCGCATCCAACGCTGATCCCGGCCATCGAAAGCGGCTGGGTGGAGAGCGTCCACTGCTTCGGCGGCGAGCTGGGAATGGAAGAGTATATCCGCGCCCGCCCGGACGTGTTCTTTACCGGTGCCGATGGCTCCATGCGTTCTAACCGCGCCTTCTGCCAGCTGGCTGGTCAGTACGCGGTCGATATGTTTATCGGCTCCACGCTACAGGTCGACGGTTACGCTAACTCCTCAACCGTGACCCGCGGCCGTCTTTCCGGCTTCGGCGGCGCGCCAAACATGGGCCACGATCCGCACGGTCGTCGCCACGCCACACCGGCCTGGCTGAACATGATCACCGAGCCTGACCCGATGCAGCGCGGTAAAAAGCTGGTTGTGCAGATGGTGGAAACCTTCCAGGCGGGCGTGAAGCCAACCTTCGTGGAAAAACTCGACGCCGTTGAGGTCGCGAAAGCCTCCGGTATGCCGCTGGCGCCGGTCATGATTTACGGCGATGACGTCACCCACGTGCTGACGGAAGAGGGGATTGCTTACCTCTACCGGGCGAAAGATCTTGAAGAGCGTCGTGCCATGGTCGCCGCCGTGGCGGGTATCACCGATATCGGTCTGGGCGTTGACGCCAAACGCGTGGCGGAACTGCGCCAGAGCGGCAAGGTTGTGTATCCGGAAGATATGGGCATTCGCCGCACCGATGCCACCCGTTCGCTGCTGGCGGCCGGTAGCGTCGCGGACCTGGTGGAATGGTCCGGCGGTCTTTACAACCCACCTGCGAAATTCCGGAGCTGGTAATGAAACTTCTGCCCCAGATCCAGGTTGAAGGCGGTGCCGAATGGCTGGCGCGAACCGCCACGCAGTGTCTGATTGACGAAGCACGTTTAAGCCCGAAGCCCGGTCTGGTGGACAGCCGGGGGAACGGCGCGCACCACGATTTATCGCTTGCGCTGATGGAGCGCTCCGCTCACAGCCTGACCCCCACGTTTCAGGCGCTGGCGCAGCAGAGCTGGCAGCGTCCGGCGGATATTGCCCTCAGGCAAACCGTTGGCCGCCTTGGTCGCGAAGGTGAACGGCAGATGATGGCCGCTACCGACGGCGTGAACACGCACCGTGGCGCGATCTGGGCGCTGGGATTGCTGGTGAGCGCGGTGGCGATGCTGGGCGGCGATGCCCGGGCGCAAACCGTCGCGAACACCGCCGCTCAGCTGGCGAAGCTGCCGGATGACGCGGCGCCGAAAGTGTTCAGCAAGGGGTTACGCGTTACGCACCGCTACCGTGTGCCGGGCGCGCGTGAAGAGGCTCAGCAGGCGTTTCCGCACATCATGCAGCGCGCGCTGCCGCAGCTTCGCCTCAGCCGTCTCAACGGCAGCAGCGAAACGCAGGCCAGACTCGACGCGCTGATGGCGATCATGACCTCGCTCACCGACACCTGCGTGCTGTCGCGCGCCGGCATGGAGGGGCTGGACGCCATGCAGAACGGCGCCCGTGCGGTGCTGAACGCCGGAGGATGCGCAACCCTCGCCGGGCAGCAGGCGCTGGCGCGGTTAGACCGTCAGATGCTGGCGCTTAACGCCTCGCCGGGCGGAGCCGCAGACCTGCTTGCCGCCACGCTGTTTCTTGACCGCGCCGAAACGCCCTATTCAAAGCATTAAGAGGATGTTATGGAAAAAATCACATTGACCGTGCCCGCCAGCCGCGAAGTAAGCGGCAGGGCGCTGGCAGGGGTCGTCGGTTCCGGGGATATGGAGGTGCTTTTCACCGCCGAACCGGGCCAGACCTTAACCATTGATATCACCACCTCCGTCGACAACAGCCGCGGGCGCTGGGAGGCATTGTTCAACCGCCTGCAAACCGTCAGCAGCCTGCCCGCAGGTAAGCTGACCATCCACGACTTCGGCGCGACGCCGGGCGTGGCACGCATTCGTATCGAACAGGTTTTTGAAGGGGTGAACCATGCGTGATGACAGCAGCTTTATCGAATTAAAAGCGCGCCAGCGTGCGCAGGCGCTGCTCGACGACGGCAGCTACCGCGAACTGCTGGATCCGTTTGAAGGCATTATCTCTCCGTGGCTTGGGCCACAGGGGATTGTTCCTCAGGCCGATGACGGCATGGTGGTCACGAAAGGGACCATCAACGGCCAGCCTGCGGTGGTGGTGGCGATTGAAGGCACCTTCCAGGGCGGCAGCATGGGCGAAGTGTCCGGCGCCAAAATGGCGGCAGCGCTGGAGCTGGCGGCGGAAGATAACCGCAACGGCATTCCGACTCAGGCGGTGCTGTGCCTCGAAACCGGCGGCGTACGTTTGCAGGAAGCCAACCTCGGCCTGGCGGCGATTGCCGATATCCACGCCGCGATCGTTGACCTGCGTCGCTATACTCCGGTCGTCGGGATTGTCGCCGGGACCGTGGGCTGCTTCGGTGGGATGTCTATCGCCGCGGCGCTGTGCAGCTACCTGATTGTGACCCGCGAAGCGCGGCTCGGCCTCAACGGTCCGCAGGTTATCGAGCAGGAAGCGGGCATTGAAGAGTATGACTCCCGCGACCGTCCGTTTATCTGGAGCATGACCGGCGGCGAAGTACGCTTTGAAAGCGGGCTGGTGGACGCGCTGGTGGGCGACGGCGTGAACGCGGTGAAAGCCGCGATGAACGAAGCCATCGCCAAAGGCGTACCGGCGAAACATCGCACCGATAACTACGACGATTACCTGAACCGTCTGACGAATTTCGACACCCGCAAACAGGCCGATGCCGAACAGATTAAAGCGCTTTTTGCCCGGGAGGTGAAATGATGACTAACGCAATTAGCCGTGGCGAACTCTGGCTGGAAACTCTGGCCCCGAACGCGAAACGTCTGGAGGGGTTATGCCCGTCCGTGCAGGCCGCAGACGGCGAGCTAAACGGTGAAACGGTGCGTTTTGTCGCCGTGGTGCCGGACGCCAACAACCACTTCCCGCGCGCGGCGCAGGGTGAAGTCGGCCTGCTGGAAGGATGGACGCTGGCAAAAGTGGTCAGCGAAACCGTCGCCGCCGACGCAGATAAAGCCGTGAAGCGCCCGATTGTGGCGGTAATCGACGTCCCAAGCCAGGCCTATGGCCGTCGCGAAGAGGCGTTTGGTATCCACCAGGCGCTGGCCGGCGCCGCTGCCGCCTACGCTAATGCGCGGCTGGCGGGTCATCCGGTGATTGGTCTTATCGTCGGTAAGGCCATGTCCGGCGCGTTTCTGGCGCACGGCTACCAGGCTAACCGTCTGATTGCCTTCAACGATAAAGGCGTGCTGATCCATGCCATGGGCAAAGAGTCTGCGGCGCGCATTACGCTGCGTACCGTTGAGGCGCTGGAAAAACTGGCTGCAACCATTCCGCCAATGGCGTATGACATCAGCAACTACGCCACGCTGGGGCTGCTTTCCGACCTGCTGGATATCAGCAATCCGGATGCCCCTACCGAAAGCGATCTGACGCGGGTGAAAACCACCCTGCAACAGGCCATCAGCGACGCTCGTCAGGAGACCACGTTGAAAAACCGTCTGGGTGCTGACAACCGCCGCAGCTCGGCGCTCGTACGTGAACGTATGCGAGCCAGCTGGTAAGTAAAAAGAGACCTGCCAGATGCATCACCCCGTGGGCGCGCCCGTTTCGTCCACGCGGGAACCTGCATCCTGAAAATAATAAACATCGCGCCAGTGCTTAAACTTTTTTACTACAGGTGATTTATGACTTACGTAATTGTTCATGCTCTTGCACCGATTTTCGTCATCATGCTGCTGGGATTCTGGGCCGGTAAGGCAAAGATGGTCGATAACAAAAATGTTTCCCTGCTGAATATCTTCGTGATGGATTTTGCACTCCCGGCTGCGCTGTTCAGCGCCACCGTGCAAACCCCGTGGACCGGCATCGTGGCGCAGTCGCCGCTGATCCTGGTGCTCACCCTGGCGATGTGGATCACCTATGCGGTCATCTACTTCCTCGCGACGAAAGTGTTTAAAAAATCCCCGCAGGATGCGGCCGTGCTGACGCTTACCGTCGCCCTGCCAAACTACGCGGCGCTTGGCCTGCCGATTCTGGGCAGCGTGCTAGGCGAAGGCCCTTCAACCTCACTGTCCGTGGCGGTCTCCATCGCCTGTGGTTCAGTGTTGATGACCCCGTTCTGCCTGCTGATTCTGGAGCGTGAGAAAGCCCGCGCCGAAGGCAATAACTCGGGTTCAACGCTTTCCATGCTGCCGGTGCTTATGTGGCGTTCCATTAAAAAACCGATCGTGATGGGCCCGCTGCTGGGTGTGATCCTGTCCGCTATCGGCATCAAAATGCCGGAGCTGGTACTGGCGGCGATTAAACCGCTGGGACTGTCTGCGACCGCTGCGGCGCTGTTCCTGACCGGGGTGATCCTCTCCGCGCGTAAACTTCAGATCAACACCATGGTGATCACTTCCACTATCGCCAAGCTGCTGATCCAGCCAGCGATCGCCTGGGGTATCGTTTTAATCTTCGGTCTGCACGGTTCTGTGGCGATCACCGCCATCCTGATGATTGCGCTGTCCGCGGGCTTCTTTGGCGTGGTGTTCGGTAACCGCTTTGGCGTGCAGTCGCCGGATGCTGAAGCCGTGCTGCTGTTGAGCTCCGTACTGTGTATCCTGTCGCTGCCGCTGTTTATCTCGCTGACTTCAGGAATGTAATCATGACCACAACATTACGCCCACACGACCTCATCTGGCTTACCGCGCGCGACGCCCTGGAAGGGATTACCGAATCCTGGGTGGACGCGGCCTGGCATGCCGGACTACCGGTAGTGGTGCGGCGTGATGTTGATAATGAAGGCCGTATTCCCGTTGGCGTGCGCGGATTGCGCCGCGACCAGCGGGCGGCCGGATGGGTGAAGCCTGAGAACGTGTTGCGCGTGGTGTCGCCCGAAGATTTGAGCGTTGCCGCCGACCTGCTGCGTTCGCCGTTTATCACTCAGCCGCCGGTTCAGGTGGCGCTTCAGCTTGCGCAGCAGTCGTGGCCGTGGACGTGGGGGATAACCGGCAGTACGGGTTACGCGCTGGCGACCGGCATTCCGGTGATCCACGCCGACAGCGATCTCGATCTGCTCATCCGCGCCCCGCGTGCCGTTTCCCCTGAGGCGTTTACTGGCTGGCAGGCTCAGCTCAGCCGTGCGTTGTGCCGGGCGGATACGCAGGTGGACACGCCCGAGGGCGGATTCGCGCTGGCGGAATGGTTACGCGACGGCAAAACGCTGCTAAAAACGCAATGTGGACCGCGCCTGGTGGCGGATCCATGGCACAGGGAGGAGTAATGAAAATACTGTTTACCTTTCCGGGGCAGGGCACACAGCATGAAGGTATGCTGCAAAACCTGCCGGGAACGGAGCTGGAGCAGGCCCGTGCTGTGCTGGGGGCGGAAGTCGATACCCTGGACAGCGCATGCTCGTTAACCCACACCCGTGCGGTTCAGCTTTCGCTGTTGATTGCCGGCGTGGCGTGGGCGCGCGAGCTGGAACGTCGCGGCGTGTCGCCGGATATCGTCAGCGGGCTGTCCATTGGCGCTTATCCTGCGGCGGTTATCGCCGGTGCGCTGGACTTTACGGACGCGCTGAAGCTGGTGGCGTTGCGCGGCGATCTGATGGAGCAGGCTTACCCGCACGGTTACGGCCTGACGGCGATTATGGGGTTGACCCTGCCCCAGGTGGAAAACCTGATTCAGGGGACAGGAACCTATATTGCTAACCTGAACGCCGAAACGCAGATCGTGATTGCCGGAACCGATGACGGCATGGCGCAGGTGGCGGAGCGCGCCCTGGCAAAAGGCGCGAGCAAGGCTAAGCGGCTGGCGGTGAGCGTACCGTCGCACTGTGAACTGCTGGCGGAACCGGCGCAGAAGCTGGTGGCAGCATTTAATTCGGTCACGCTTTCACGTCCGCGCTGTGCGTACCTGAGCGGCAGTACCGGACGCGTGCTCTGGCAGCCGGAGAAAATTGCCGACGATCTGGCGATGAATATGGCGCGAACCGTGCGCTGGCAGGAGGCGGTGATTTCCGCTAATGAGCGTGAAGCGCGGCTGGCGATTGAGATGCCGCCAGGGGGCATCCTGACCTGTCTGACGCGGCAGGCGGCGTGGGAAGGCGAATCCATTTCGCTGGAGCGCAGCGGGGTAGACGTGGCGGTACATCTGGCGGGTCGGCTTCGTGCATGAGTTTTTTTGCCCGGTGGCGGCTGCGCCTTACCGGGCCTACGGGTTCGGTTGTATTATTTTGTAGGCCGGGTAAGACGCAACGCGTCGCCACCCGGCAAGGCCTCAGGCTCCGTCCTGCAAACTTCTGGCATACATCCGCCCTTCCGCGGCCAATGCCCGCAGGCTCGGATCCTGCTCGCGGTTGCGGGCAAAGACGATCGCAATCAGCTGCTGCATCTGGTACGGCTCCGCCAGCTTCAGTAGCTGCACCGAATTCTCGTAGACCTTCTTCATCCTGCCCGGCATCAGCGTAAACCCGACCCCCGCCTGCACCAGACTCAGCATCGAGAAGATATCGTTCACGCGCGTCACAATCTCCGGCTCGAAACCGGCGATATGAAACGCTTCCTGAAACCCGGCGTAAGTGGCGAACCCTTCCGCGAGGGCGACAAACTTCTGATCTTTATAATCACGCAGATCGGCGGGGCCGCTGGTATTCAGCGTGGCAGAGGCCGGTGCGGCAAGGAAAATATCGTCATGGAACAGAGGAAGCACTTCGAGGCTGTTACGGTCGATATCGCTTTCGGAAATAGAGATTAAAATCGCATCCAGCGATCCCTCATCCAGCATATGGAGTAGGGTTTCGTTCGAGCCCATCGTCAGATCCATCTCCAGATCCGGACGGCGCAGCTTCATGCCCATTATCAGGCGCGGCACAGTTTCCAGCGTCAGCGAGTAGAGCGTGCCGACGCGCAACCGTCCCTGGCCGATACCGGCGATCTTGCGCGACTCTTCCAGCCCGCGCTCCATCACCTGCATCACCTCCTGACAATACTCCAGCAGCGTCCACGCGGAGGGGAGGGCAATCAGGTTACGCCCTTTGTGAGCAAAGAGCGGGCAGCGGACGTTCTCTTCGAGGGTATGCAGCGCGCGGTGCACGCTGACACCGCTCAGGCCGAGCGTTTCGGCGGTACGTGCGATATTGCCCTTCTCCATGAACGTCATGAAGATGCTGAGCTTACGGAATGTAATCTCGCTCGTGGTATCGAAGCCCATAACCCTCCCGGCGTGTTAGTCGGCTTGCAGCATCGCTTCCAGCTGTTCCTGCGCGTCCAGCCATGCCATTTCGCACTCTTCGAGGCTGGATTTGGTTTTCGCCTGAGTTTGCAGACAGTCCGTCAGCTCCGCTTTGCGGCTCTGATCGTACAGTTCGCTGTCGCCCAGCTTCTCTTCGACGGCAGCAAGCGTGGCGTTGAGCTTTTCCATCTCTTTTTCGAGACGGGCAATCTCTTTACGCAGCGGCTGCGTCTGGGTGCGCAGTTCCGCTTCACGGCGCTTCTGGTCTTTACGCGCCTGGGCGCTGTTGGCGTTGTCTTTCGCTGACTCTTCCGGTTGGTTTTCCTGCTTCTGCACGTCCGTCAGCCACTGCTGGTAATCTTCCAGATCGCCGTCGAACGGCTCCACTTTGCCTCCGTGCACCAGATAGAGATCGTCGGTGGTGGAGCGAATCAGGTGGCGGTCGTGCGAGACGACAACCAGCGCGCCTTCGAACTCGATTAGCGCTTCGGTCAGCGCCTGACGCATGTCGAGATCGAGGTGGTTGGTCGGTTCATCGAGCAGCAGCAGGTTCGGGCGCTGCCAGACGATCAGCGCCAGCACCAGACGCGCTTTTTCGCCGCCGGAGAAGCGCTCGGTGTTTTCGGTGACCTTATCGCCCTGGAAGCCAAAGCCGCCGAGGTAGTCGCGCAGTTTCTGCTCCATCTCCTGCGGCGCCAGACGGGCCAGGTGCTGAATCGGCGATTCATCCGCGCGTAAAAATTCCAGCTGGTGCTGGGCGAAGTAGCCCAGCTTGATGCCCTTCGCCAGGCCGATTTCTCCGCTGACCGGGTTAAGCTCGCCCGCCAGCAGCTTGATCAGCGTCGATTTACCGGCGCCGTTACGTCCCAGCAGACCAATGCGTGAACCTGGCACCAGGTTGAGCTTGATAGAGTCGAGAATAATGCGATCGCCATAGCCCGCGCTCACTTTTTCCATCTTCAGGAGCGGGTTTGGCAGGCTTTCCGGCTCGCGGAAGCTGAAGTGGAACGGGTTATCCACGTGCGCCGGGGCGATCATCTCCATGCGTTCCAGCATCTTGATGCGGCTCTGCGCCTGCTTGGCTTTTGACGCCTTGGCCTTGAAGCGATCCACAAAGCTTTGCAGGTGCGCCACGCGCTGCTGCTGGCTTTCATACATCGCCTGCTGCTGGGCAAGGCGCGTTGCGCGCTGGCGCTCGAAAGAGCTGTAGTTGCCGGTGTATTCGAACATGCTTTGCTGTTCGATATGAATGATTTTATCCACCACCGGATCGAGGAAGTCGCGATCGTGGGAGATCAGAATCAGAGTGCCCTGATAGCTCTTGAGCCACTTCTCCAGCCAAATAACCGCATCAAGATCGAGGTGGTTGGTTGGTTCATCGAGCAGCAAAAGGTCGGAGCGGCAGATCAGTGCCTGCGCCAGGTTAAGGCGCATGCGCCAGCCGCCCGAGAAATCGCTCACCGGGCGTTCAAGCTGTTCGTTGCTGAAGCCCAGACCGTGCAGCAGGCTGGAGGCGCGGGAGCGAATGGTCCAGGCATCGATGGCGTCCAGCTTGCCGTGGACGGTGGCGATGGCGTGGCCGTCGTTACGTTCGTTGGCGGCGTTGAGCTCCGCTTCGAGCTTGCGGTATTCACGATCGCCGTCGATAACATAGTCGAGCGCGGGTTCGCTCAGCGCGGGCGTCTCCTGGTTCACCCAGGCGAGCTGCCAGTTGCCCGGGAAGGTAAAGTTACCGCCATCCGCGCTTATCTCGTTTTTCAGCAGCGCCAGCAGGGTGGATTTACCGCAGCCGTTTTTGCCGACCAGCCCCACTTTCTGGCCCGGGTTGATGGTAGCAGTCGCGTTATCCAGCAGGACGCGCACGCCGCGACGAATTTGTAACGAGGAGAAAACAATCATAGAAGCGCCGTATGTTCCGACTATGTTAATTTGTCATTATGATAATGTAAGGTGTGGGCCATTTTCCCCACCGGGCCGCCATGGTAGCCCAAAACGACAACAATACACAAAAACAGAACCGGGAGGGGAGTGATGTCTCAGACAGCGAAAGTGCTGCTGCTGTATGCCCATCCGGAATCACAGGACTCGGTGGCGAACCGGGTGCTGCTTAAGCCGGCCACACAGCTCAGTAACGTAACGGTGCACGATCTCTACGCGCACTATCCTGATTTTTTTATCGATATCCCTTACGAGCAGGAACTGCTGCGTCAGCACGACGTGATTGTGTTCCAGCATCCGCTTTATACCTACAGCTGTCCGGCGCTGCTCAAAGAGTGGCTGGACCGCGTGCTGAGCCGGGGCTTCTCCAGCGGGGTGGGGGGCAACCAGCTGGCGGGAAAGTACTGGCGGAGTGTCATTACCACCGGTGAGCCGGAAAGCGCTTACCGTCACGACGGGCTGAACCGTTACCCCATGAGCGACATTCTGCGGCCGTTTGAGCTGACGGCGGCGATGTGCCGTATGCACTGGATGAGCCCGATTATTATCTACTGGGCACGGCGGCAGGATCCGAAAGCGCTGGCGAGCCATGCCAGGGCCTATGGCGAATGGCTGGCGTCACCGATTCCGGCGGGAGGACGCTAATGGACGGTTCGAATTTACTCCTTGCCGGGGTGCTGTTTTTGTTTGCCGCCGTCGTCGCGGTCCCGCTTGCCGCGCGTCTCGGCATTGGCGCGGTGCTGGGCTATTTGCTGGCGGGGATCGCCATTGGCCCCTGGGGGCTTGGGTTTATTAGCGATGTGGATGAAATTCTCCACTTCTCCGAGCTGGGCGTGGTCTTCCTGATGTTTATCATCGGGCTGGAGCTGAACCCCGCCAAGCTGTGGCAACTGCGGCAATCTATTTTTGGCGTCGGGGCGGCGCAGGTGTTACTCAGCGCGGCCATTCTCGCGGGACTGCTGATGTTGACGCAGTTTTCCTGGCAGGCCGCGGTGATTGGCGGGATCGGTCTTGCGATGTCGTCGACGGCGATGGCGCTTCAGCTGATGCGCGACAAAGGGATGAACCGCAACGAGGCGGGGCAGCTGGGTTTTTCGGTGCTGCTGTTCCAGGATTTAGCGGTGATCCCGGCGCTGGCGCTGGTGCCGCTGCTGGCGGGCTCCGGAGACGATCATTTCGACTGGATGAAGATCTCCATGAAGGTGCTGGCCTTCGCGGGGATGCTGATCGGCGGACGGTTTTTACTGCGTCCGGTGTTCCGGTTTATTGCCGCATCCGGCGTGCGCGAGGTATTCACCGCCGCAACGCTGCTGCTGGTGCTTGGCTCAGCGCTGTTTATGGATGCGCTGGGGCTGTCGATGGCGCTTGGGACGTTTATCGCCGGGGTGCTGCTTGCGGAAAGCGAGTACCGCCACGAGCTGGAGACCGCCATCGATCCGTTTAAGGGGCTGCTGCTAGGGCTGTTCTTTATCTCGGTGGGTATGGCGCTTAATCTTGGCGTGCTCTATACCCATCTGCTGTGGGTTATTGCGAGTGTCGCCGTGCTGGTGGCGGTCAAAACGCTGGTGCTGTATCTCCTCGCGAGGATTTACGGGCTGCGCAGTTCGGAAAGAATGCAGTTTTCCAGCGTGTTAAGCCAGGGTGGAGAATTTGCGTTTGTGCTGTTTTCCACGGCGTCGTCTCAGAAGCTGTTCAAAGATGACCAGATGGCGCTGCTGCTGGTGACGGTCACGCTGTCGATGATGACCACGCCACTGCTGATGAAGCTGGTGGACAAACTGCTGTCGCGCCGCCTGAATCCCGCAGACGATGAAGACGAAGCGCCGTGGGTGGAAGATGATAAACCGCAGGTGATCGTCGTGGGCTTTGGTCGCTTCGGACAGGTGATTGGTCGCCTGTTGATGGCGAACAAAATGCGCATCACGGTGCTGGAGCGCGATATCAGCGCCGTCAACCTGATGCGCAAATATGGTTATAAGGTGTACTACGGCGATGCGACACAGCTTGAGCTGTTGCGCTCGGCGGGGGCAGAGGCTGCGGAGTCCATCGTCATCACCTGCAACGATCCGGAAGACACGATGAAGCTGGTGGAGCTGTGCCAGCAGCATTTCCCGCATCTGCATATTCTGGCGCGTGCGCGTGGACGTGTGGAGGCTCACGAACTTTTGCAGGCGGGTGTGAAACACTTCTCCCGCGAAACCTTCTCCAGCGCGCTGGAGCTGGGACGCAAGGCGCTGGTTTCGCTGGGCATGCATCCTCACCAGGCGCAACGCGCCCAGATGCATTTCCGTCGGCTGGATATGCGAATGCTGCGTGAACTGATGCCCGTGCACAGCGACACGGCGCAGATCTCCCGCGTGCGGGAAGCGCGTCGTGAACTGGAGGAGATCTTCCAGCGTGAGATGCAACAGGAACGACGCCAGCTCGACGGCTGGGATGAATTTGAATAAAGGGTAACGAAAGATGGCTGTACGTAAACGCTTTATCGCGGGCGCAAAATGCCCTTCCTGCCAGGCGCAAGATACGCTGGCCATGTGGCGTGAAAATAATATCGATATCGTTGAATGTGTTAAGTGCGGTCACCAGATGCGTGAGGCCGACAAAGAAGCCCGCGATCACGTTCGCAAAGAAGAGCAAGTGATCGGCATTTTTCATCCAGACTAGCGATATGCTCTGAGTTTTTTTAAGCTTAAGGGTACACGGGTGCAGATTTCCGCTACAATCTGCGCCAGCAATTTTCCCACGCTCAGGAGATATCATGAAAGTAGCAAAAGACCTGGTGGTCAGCCTGGCCTATCAGGTACGTACAGAAGACGGTGTGTTGGTTGATGAGTCTCCGGTGAGTGCGCCGCTGGACTACCTGCATGGTCACGGTTCCCTGATTTCCGGCCTGGAAACGGCGCTGGAAGGCCATGAAGTTGGCGACAAATTCGACGTTGCTGTAGGCGCGAACGACGCTTACGGTCAGTATGATGACAACCTGGTTCAGCGCGTTCCTAAAGACGTATTCATGGGCGTCGACGAGTTGCAGGTTGGCATGCGCTTCCTGGCGGAAACTGACCAGGGTCCGGTTCCGGTTGAAATCACTGAAGTGGAAGACGACCACGTTGTGGTTGACGGCAACCACATGCTGGCGGGTCAGAACCTGAAGTTCAACGTAGAAGTTGTTGCGATCCGTGAAGCGACCGAAGAAGAGCTGGCTCATGGCCACGTTCACGGTGCGCACGGTCACGACCATGACCACGATCACGGCCACGACGGCTGCTGCGGTGGTCACGGCCACGACCATGGTCATGACCACGGCCACGGTAAAGGTGGTTGCGGTAACGGCGGCTGCGGTTGCCACTGATTCCGTACTCCGGAAAATAAAAAAGCGGGATAATCCCGCTTTTTTTACGCCTCAATAATGAGGTGGTGGCGTCTCTTCTGACTGAGAGGCAATGTTTGACGGCTGCGTGGCCTTCAGCTTTTCCGTCAGCAGGCGCATGTGATCGCGCAGTTTTGCCATTTCAAGCTCATGGGCCGTCACGGTCTGGTTCAGTTCTTCGATGGTGATGTCCTGAAAAGCCAGGCGGCTTTCCAGCTCAGCCAGTCTCGCTTCGATCGTTGTATCCTTCATCATTCACCTCGTTTATCTCTCATTCGCCATAATGGACCAGCGGCGGCGAAGTTTAGCTGACTTTTTCCTTAAGTACAGTATCCATCTCCCTGACAAGAAACTTATTTAAACAAAAATAGTCTGAAAAGAAGCGACATTCGGGGGAGTCTGTCTGTAGATTTCTTCCACAACGTTTTATAGTACGTCACTCATTTACGTTTAACACTGGGGTGAGAGACCTCAGGTCCTGGAGATATGGATGAAATCACTGTTTAAAGTTACGCTGCTGGCGACCACTATGGCTGTAGCGCTCAATGCGCCGCTGTCTTTCGCTGCTGATACTGCTGCGAAGCCTGCTGCGACTACAGACAGCAAAGCGGCATTCAAAAATGACGACCAGAAATCCGCCTACGCACTTGGCGCGTCTCTGGGTCGTTACATGGAAAACTCTCTGAAAGAACAAGAGAAACTGGGCATCAAACTGGACAAAAACCAGCTGATCGCAGGGGTTCAGGATGCGTTCGCAGACAAGAGCAAACTGTCTGACCAGGAAATCGAGCAGACTCTGCAAGCGTTTGAAGCGCGCGTGAAAGGCGCCGCTCAGACCAAGATGGAAGCAGACGCTAAAGATAACGAAGCGAAAGGCAAAGCCTACCGCGACAAGTTCGCTAAAGAGAAAGGCGTTAAAACCTCTTCTACTGGCCTGATCTATAAAGTTGAGAAAGAAGGTACCGGCGACGCGCCTAAAGACAGCGACACCGTTGTGGTGAACTACAAAGGTACGCTGATCGACGGTAAAGAGTTCGATAACTCTTATACCCGCGGTGAGCCTCTCTCCTTCCGTCTGGATGGTGTGATCCCGGGCTGGACCGAAGGCCTGAAGAACATCAAGAAAGGCGGTAAAATCAAGCTGGTCATCCCACCGGATCTGGCTTACGGCAAAACCGGCGTTCCGGGTATCCCGGCTAACTCCACGCTGGTATTTGATGTAGAACTGCTGGACATCAAACCGGCGCCGAAAGCGGATGCGAAAACAGACGCACCGGCTGACGACAAAGCCGCAGCAGCTAAGAAGTAATCCTGAAAAAAACCGCCGCCTTTACAGGCGGCGGTTTTTTTATTGTGGGGCAGATATAATTAACACTGGAAAGCGTTATACACGCTGTATTAATTTAGTTGTCCGTGTAGATAATGAGCCTGCCCTGAAAACCTAACGACAGGCTCCTGAAAAGGAGTGTTTTTTTCATGTCCAGGTCGCTTTTAACCAACGAAACCAGTGAACTTGATTTGCTGGATCAACGTCCATTTGACCAGACCGACTTCGATATTCTGAAATCCTACGAAGCGGTAGTGGACGGGTTAGCGATGCTCATTGGTTCCCACTGCGAAATCGTATTGCATTCCCTGCAAGATCTTAAGTGTTCCGCTATCCGCATTGCGAATGGTGAGCACACTGGCCGTAAAATTGGTTCGCCAATCACCGACCTTGCATTGCGTATGTTGCATGACATGACCGGCGCGGACAGCAGCGTCTCAAAATGCTATTTCACCCGCGCCAAAAGTGGCGTGCTGATGAAATCAGAAACGATCGCGATTCGAAATCGCGAACACCGGGTAATCGGTTTGCTGTGCATCAACATGAACCTTGATGTGCCATTCTCGCAAATCATGAGCACCTTCATCCCGCCCGAAACGCCGGACGTGGGCTCATCGGTGAACTTTGCTTCTTCGGTTGAGGATCTCGTGACCCAGACGCTGGAGTTCACCATTGAAGAGGTGAATGCCGATCGCAACGTATCCAACAACGCCAAGAATCGTCAGATCGTCCTGAACCTCTATGAGAAAGGGATTTTTGATATCAAAGATGCCATCAACCAGGTGGCCGATCGCCTGAATATCTCCAAACACACGGTTTACCTCTATATTCGCCAGTTCAAAAGCGGCGACTTCCTGGGACAAGACAAGTAATGCGTTTTGCGTTAATGGTGACGGGCCCGGCGTACGGTACCCAGCAGGCCAGCAGCGCGCTACAGTTTGCCCATGCGCTGCTTGATGCCGGTCATGAACTGGCAAGCGTCTTCTTTTATCGCGAAGGCGTATATAACGCGAACCAGTTTACGTCTCCGGCGAGCGATGAGTTTGACCTCGTGCGCGCCTGGCAAAAATTAAACGAAACGCAGGGCGTTGACCTGCATATCTGCGTCGCGGCGGCACTGCGTCGCGGCGTGACGAATGCGACCGAAGCCGAACGCCTTGGTCTGGCGGGGGCTAACCTGCAACCGGGCTTTTCGCTCAGCGGACTGGGTGCCCTGGCACAGGCGGCGTTGACCTGCGACAGAGTGGTGCAATTTTGATGAAGCGCGTAGCGTTTGTTTTTACTTCTGCGCCGCATGGCAGCGCTTCAGGCCGGGAAGGGCTGGATGCATTGCTCGCGACATCGGCTTTAACCGAAGATATCGGCGTCTTCTTTTTAGGCGATGGCGTATTCCAGCTTCTGGCAGGCCAACAACCGCAGGCCATTCTTGCGCGCGACTACATTGCGACCTTCAAAGTTCTGCCGCTCTATGACATTGAAACCTTCTATGTGTGCGCCGACTCGCTGGCCGCGCGTGGGTTAAACGAGAAAACACCGTTCGTGCTGGACGTGACGATCCTGACATCTGCTGCGCTGCGCGAACAACTCTCTCACTACGATACCGTTCTGACTTTCTGAGGCTGTCATGCTCCATACCCTGAGCCGTTCACCGTGGCAATGCGATATCGACACGTTACTGAGCATGCTGCGCGAAGGTGATGATCTGCTGCTGATTCAGGATGGCGTGCTTGCGGCGCTTGAAGGCAGCCGTTTTGTTGAAATCCTCGCTAATGCCCCCATAACAGTCTCTGCGCTGAAAGAGGATCTGGATGCGCGGGGTCTTTCTGGTCAAATTTCAGCCAAAATTGACGTGGTTGGCTATACTGATTTCGTCAATCTTACTGTGACGCACGCCAGTCAAATGAACTGGTGATTTGAGATCGCTGTATATTTCT
This sequence comes from Enterobacter sp. DTU_2021_1002640_1_SI_PRY_ASU_LCPMC_013, assembly GCF_032389435.1. NCBI lineage: Bacteria > Pseudomonadati > Pseudomonadota > Gammaproteobacteria > Enterobacterales > Enterobacteriaceae > Enterobacter > Enterobacter sp. DTU_2021_1002640_1_SI_PRY_ASU_LCPMC_013. The sequence goes on along the minus strand of NZ_CP135594.1, from coordinate 4,422,731 downwards.
TGACACCTTTTCGACGTAGCCCTAAAATTTCGCGTCCTCATATTGTATGAGGTCGTTTTATTACGTGTTTACGAAGCAAAAGCTAAAACCAGGAGCTATTTAATGGCAACAGTTAACCAGCTGGTACGCAAACCACGTGCACGCAAAGTTGCAAAAAGCAACGTGCCTGCGCTGGAAGCCTGCCCGCAGAAACGTGGCGTATGTACTCGTGTATATACCACCACTCCTAAAAAACCAAACTCCGCACTGCGTAAAGTATGCCGTGTGCGTTTGACTAACGGTTTCGAAGTGACTTCCTACATCGGTGGTGAAGGTCACAACCTTCAGGAGCACTCCGTGATCCTGATCCGTGGCGGTCGTGTTAAAGACCTTCCGGGTGTTCGTTACCACACCGTTCGTGGTGCGCTGGACTGCTCAGGTGTTAAAGACCGTAAGCAGGCTCGCTCCAAGTACGGCGTGAAGCGTCCTAAGGCTTAATGGTTCTCCGTTAAGTAAGGCCAAACTGATTTATCTTAATGTCAAACTAAACTCGTAGAGTTTTGGACAATCCTGAATTAACAACGGAGTAATCCCATGCCACGTCGTCGCGTCATTGGTCAGCGTAAAATTCTTCCAGATCCGAAATTCGGATCAGAACTGCTGGCAAAATTTGTAAATATCCTGATGGTAGATGGTAAAAAATCTACCGCAGAAGCAATCGTATACAGCGCGCTGGAGACCCTGGCTCAGCGTTCTGGTAAAAATGAACTGGAAGCCTTCGAAGTCGCTCTCGACAACGTGCGCCCGACTGTAGAAGTTAAGTCTCGCCGCGTTGGTGGTTCTACTTATCAGGTTCCAGTTGAAGTTCGTCCGGTTCGTCGTAATGCTCTGGCAATGCGTTGGATCGTTGAAGCTGCTCGTAAACGCGGTGATAAATCCATGGCTCTGCGTCTGGCGAACGAACTTTCTGATGCTGCGGAAAACAAAGGTACCGCAGTTAAGAAACGTGAAGACGTTCACCGTATGGCAGAAGCCAACAAGGCGTTCGCACACTACCGTTGGTAATCCCTTCGGAGTCGTAGTCACCAGGCGGGCGCTTCAGAGAAGCCGCCCGCTCTGGGTAACTTAACTGAACGCCTAAAGATATAAACGAGGAATCAAATGGCTCGTACAACACCCATCGCACGCTACCGTAACATCGGTATCAGTGCGCACATCGACGCCGGTAAAACCACTACTACCGAACGTATTCTGTTCTACACCGGTGTAAACCATAAAATCGGTGAAGTTCATGACGGCGCAGCCACCATGGACTGGATGGAACAGGAGCAGGAGCGTGGTATTACTATCACCTCCGCAGCGACTACTGCATTCTGGTCAGGTATGGCTAAGCAGTACGAACCGCATCGCGTAAACATCATCGACACCCCAGGGCACGTTGACTTCACCATCGAAGTAGAACGTTCCATGCGTGTTCTTGACGGCGCGGTAATGGTTTATTGCGCAGTTGGTGGTGTTCAGCCACAGTCTGAAACCGTATGGCGTCAGGCAAACAAATATAAAGTTCCACGCATCGCGTTCGTTAACAAAATGGACCGTATGGGTGCTAACTTCCTGAAAGTTGTTGGCCAGATCAAAACCCGTCTGGGCGCGAACCCTGTTCCGCTTCAGCTGGCAATTGGTGCTGAAGAAGGTTTCACCGGCGTTATCGACCTGGTGAAAATGAAAGCCATCAACTGGAACGAAGCAGATGCGGGCGTTACCTTCGAATACGAAGATATCCCGGCAGAGATGCAGGACCTGGCTGACGAATGGCACCAGAACCTGATCGAATCCGCAGCAGAAGCTTCTGAAGAGCTGATGGAGAAATACCTGGGTGGTGAAGAACTGTCTGAGCAAGAGATCAAATCTGCTCTGCGTCAGCGCGTTCTGAACAACGAAATCATCCTGGTAACCTGTGGTTCTGCGTTCAAGAACAAAGGTGTTCAGGCGATGCTGGATGCGGTAGTTGACTACCTGCCATCCCCGGTTGACGTTCCTGCGATCAACGGCATCCTGGACGACGGTAAAGATACTCCGGCTGAGCGTCACGCAAGTGATGACGAGCCGTTCTCTGCACTGGCGTTCAAAATTGCTACCGACCCATTCGTGGGTAACCTGACCTTCTTCCGCGTTTACTCTGGTGTGGTTAACTCCGGTGACACCATCCTGAACTCCGTGAAAGCGGCGCGTGAACGTTTTGGCCGTATCGTACAGATGCACGCTAACAAACGTGAAGAGATCAAAGAAGTTCGTGCGGGCGACATCGCTGCTGCTATCGGTCTGAAAGACGTGACCACTGGTGACACCCTGTGTGACCCGGATCACCCGATCATTCTGGAGCGTATGGAATTCCCTGAGCCGGTAATCTCCATCGCAGTTGAACCAAAAACCAAAGCTGACCAGGAAAAAATGGGTCTGGCTCTGGGCCGTCTGGCGAAAGAAGACCCATCATTCCGCGTATGGACTGATGAAGAATCTAACCAGACCATCATCGCTGGTATGGGTGAACTGCACCTGGACATCATCGTTGACCGTATGAAGCGTGAATTCAACGTTGAAGCGAACGTGGGTAAACCTCAGGTTGCTTACCGCGAAGCGATTCGCGCGAAAGTTACCGATGTTGAAGGTAAACACGCTAAGCAGTCTGGTGGTCGCGGTCAGTACGGTCACGTTGTGATCGACATGTACCCACTGGAGCCGGGCTCTAACCCTAAAGGTTACGAGTTCATCAACGACATCAAAGGTGGTGTAATTCCTGGCGAATACATCCCTGCCGTTGATAAAGGCATCCAGGAGCAGCTGAAAGCTGGTCCTCTGGCTGGTTACCCGGTTGTAGACATGGGTGTTCGTCTGCACTTCGGTTCTTACCACGACGTTGACTCCTCTGAACTGGCGTTTAAACTGGCTGCGTCTATTGCCTTTAAAGAAGGCTTTAAGAAAGCAAAACCAGTTCTGCTTGAGCCGATCATGAAGGTTGAAGTAGAAACTCCTGAAGAGAACACCGGTGACGTTATCGGTGACTTGAGCCGTCGTCGCGGTATGCTGCGTGGTCAGGAATCCGAAGTAACTGGCGTTAAGATCCACGCTGAAGTTCCGCTGTCTGAAATGTTCGGATATGCAACTCAGCTGCGTTCTCTGACCAAAGGTCGTGCATCATACACTATGGAATTCCTGAAGTATGATGATGCGCCGAACAACGTTGCTCAGGCCGTTATCGAAGCCCGTGGTAAGTAATCCACAGGATTAAAACCTAAGTCCCGTGCTCTCTCCGAAGGGGAGAGCACTATAGTAAGGAATATAGCCGTGTCTAAAGAAAAATTTGAACGTACAAAACCGCACGTCAACGTTGGTACTATCGGCCACGTTGACCATGGTAAAACTACCCTGACTGCTGCAATCACCACCGTACTGGCTAAAACCTACGGCGGTGCTGCTCGTGCTTTCGACCAGATCGATAACGCACCAGAAGAAAAAGCTCGTGGTATCACCATCAACACCTCTCACGTTGAGTATGACACCCCGACTCGCCACTACGCACACGTAGACTGCCCAGGCCACGCCGACTATGTTAAAAACATGATCACCGGTGCTGCGCAGATGGACGGCGCGATCCTGGTTGTTGCTGCGACTGACGGCCCTATGCCTCAGACTCGTGAGCACATCCTGCTGGGTCGTCAGGTAGGCGTTCCTTTCATCATCGTGTTCCTGAACAAATGTGACATGGTTGATGACGAAGAGCTGCTGGAACTGGTAGAGATGGAAGTTCGTGAACTGCTGTCTCAGTACGATTTCCCAGGCGACGACACTCCAATCGTTCGTGGTTCCGCGCTGAAAGCGCTGGAAGGCGAAGCAGAGTGGGAAGAGAAAATCATCGAACTGGCTGGCTACCTGGATTCTTACATCCCAGAACCAGAGCGTGCGATTGACAAGCCATTCCTGCTGCCAATCGAAGACGTATTCTCCATCTCCGGTCGTGGTACCGTTGTTACCGGTCGTGTAGAGCGCGGTATCATCAAAGTTGGTGAAGAAGTTGAAATCGTTGGTATCAAAGAGACTGCGAAGTCTACCTGTACTGGCGTTGAAATGTTCCGCAAACTGCTGGACGAAGGCCGTGCTGGTGAGAACGTTGGTGTTCTGCTGCGTGGTATCAAACGTGAAGAAATCGAACGTGGTCAGGTTCTGGCGAAGCCAGGCTCAATCAAGCCACACACCAAGTTCGAATCTGAAGTGTACATTCTGTCCAAAGACGAAGGCGGCCGTCATACTCCGTTCTTCAAAGGCTACCGTCCACAGTTCTACTTCCGTACAACTGACGTGACCGGTACCATCGAACTGCCAGAAGGCGTAGAGATGGTAATGCCAGGCGACAACATCAAGATGGTTGTGACGCTGATCCACCCAATCGCGATGGACGACGGTCTGCGTTTCGCAATCCGTGAAGGCGGCCGTACCGTTGGCGCGGGCGTTGTTGCTAAAGTTCTGGGCTAATTAATTATCCCTGAAATAAAAAGGACGCTCCGGCGTCCTTTTTTGTTTTCTGCCGTTGGGGCATTGTCATAAAAATTCGCATTTTTTGCTTTCTCCCGCCACGTATTCCGACGCCCGCGCTATTGTAATCATAACCATTCTCACTTACACTTTGCGCATATTTTGAACGGGAGTCTTTATGTACGTTTGTTTATGTAATGGTGTAAGCGACAAAAAAATTCGTCAGGCCGTTCGCCAGTTTCAACCACAATCTTTCCAGCAGCTTCGCAAGTTTGTTCCGGTGGGAAATCAATGCGGTAAATGCGTTCGCGCAGCGCGTGAGATCATGCAGGACGAACTGATGCAGATCCCGGAATTCAAAGAGATCGCGTAAGCCTCTATCTTTTTTTTGACATCCCCGTAGCCCGATCTACGCTTCAATGAGTGGAAGCGGAGGGACTATATAATGAAAGGTGATGTTAAAATCATAAGTTATCTCAATAAATTATTGGGAAATGAGCTTGTCGCAATCAATCAGTATTTTCTCCATGCAAGAATGTTTAAAAACTGGGGACTGACTCGCCTCAACGATGTTGAATACCATGAGTCCATTGATGAAATGAAACACGCCGATAAATACATTGAGCGTATTTTATTCCTCGAAGGCATTCCTAACCTACAGGATCTCGGAAAACTGGGCATCGGAGAAGATGTCGAAGAGATGCTGCGTTCTGATCTCCGGCTGGAGCTGGAGGGTGCAAAAGATCTGCGTGAAGCCATTGCCTATGCGGACAGCGTACATGACTACGTCAGCCGCGATATGATGATCCAGATCCTGGCCGATGAAGAAGGGCACATCGACTGGCTTGAGACCGAACTGGATCTCATTAGCAAAATTGGCCTACAGAACTACCTTCAGTCTCAGATCAAAGTGGAAAGTTAATCAGGCTTTCCCAGCCAACGCATAAACCCGCTGCCGCCAGAAATGGCCCAAAAGGCAGTGGGTTTTTTAATGCCTGCTTATCAGGGGTAAACAACGAGAAAGCAACCAGATACAGCAGAGCCATTAACGCGGCCACTAATGCCAGTATTGGTAGTACACACCAGCCATGCCATGCCCCCAGCGCCGCCAGATATTTTATGTCGCCATATCCCATCCCTTCACGTCGGCAGATGAGCCGGTATCCCCAATAGATAATGGCGAATCCGGCATATCCTGTCATCGCACCCACTACCGCGCTCGGCAAAAAATCAGGATGGAGACAAAGCTGGTAGAGCAGGCCCGTCCATAGCAGCGGGCAAAGAAATTTATCGGGAAGAAGCCCCGTGCGGATATCGGTGCGAACAAGCAAGGCCGATAACGCAAAATAGATCAACAGAAAGGGGAGGGACAGTAGCATAGCGAGAGCCTCAAAATGGTTTGAGCGCATACTCGTAATAATCTGCATGCCCGGCAATGTGTAAAAACAGCAATTGCGTAGCGGCTTCATACAAAGATTTGAGAAGGGATACTTTGCATAAAAAATTGCGCGGCCTTACGTATAGTACGTCTTTGGCGCTTAATTTCTAAACGGCACTTGCGTCTTTCTCTGATTTACGTATAATGCGCGGGCTTGTCGTAATTGACGGCGGGTTCAATCTGAACCAGAGTAGCTCACTTTGTTACTCAACAATGCTCCCAATTGGGGAGCTACGTAAGAACGGTTACACTCTCCCATCAATCGTAATGGGTTTGAGGAGTAATCATTTTCGTTTATAAAATAATTGGAGCTCTGGTCTCATGCAGAACCAAAGAATCCGTATCCGCCTTAAAGCGTTTGATCATCGTCTGATCGATCAATCAACCGCGGAAATCGTCGAGACTGCTAAGCGCACTGGTGCGCAAGTCCGTGGTCCGATCCCGCTGCCGACCCGCAAAGAGCGCTTTACCGTTCTGATCTCTCCGCACGTTAACAAAGATGCGCGTGATCAGTACGAAATCCGCACTCACAAGCGTCTGGTTGACATCGTTGAGCCAACTGAGAAAACCGTTGATGCTCTGATGCGTCTGGATCTGGCTGCCGGTGTAGACGTGCAGATCAGCCTGGGTTAATCAGGTCATCGAGCGATTGAGAGGTTGAAACAATGATTGGTTTAGTCGGTAAAAAAGTGGGTATGACCCGCATCTTCACTGAAGATGGCGTTTCTATCCCAGTAACCGTAATCGAAGTTGAAGCAAACCGCGTTACTCAGGTTAAAGATCTGGCTAACGATGGCTACCGCGCTATTCAGGTTACCACTGGTGCTAAAAAAGCTAACCGTGTAACCAAACCAGAAGCGGGTCACTTCGCTAAAGCTGGCGTTGAAGCTGGCCGTGGTCTGTGGGAATTCCGTCTTGCTGAAGGCGAAGAGTTCACCGTAGGTCAGGACATTAGCGTTGAGCTGTTTGCTGACGTTAAAAAAGTTGACGTAACCGGTACCTCTAAAGGTAAAGGTTTTGCTGGTACCGTTAAGCGCTGGAACTTCCGTACCCAGGACGCTACTCACGGTAACTCCTTGTCTCACCGCGTTCCGGGTTCTATCGGTCAGAACCAGACTCCGGGCAAAGTGTTCAAAGGCAAGAAAATGGCAGGTCAGCTGGGCAACGAACGTGTAACCGTTCAGAGCCTGGACGTAGTACGTGTTGACGCTGAGCGCAACCTGCTGCTGGTTAAAGGTGCGGTCCCGGGTGCAACCGGTAGCGACCTGATCGTTAAACCAGCTGTGAAGGCGTAAGGGGATAGCAATGGAATTAGTATTGAAAGACGCGCAGAGCGCGCTGACTGTTTCCGAAACTACCTTCGGTCGTGATTTCAACGAAGCGCTGGTTCACCAGGTTGTTGTTGCTTATGCAGCTGGTGCTCGTCAGGGTACTCGTGCTCAGAAGACTCGTGCTGAAGTAACTGGTTCAGGCAAAAAGCCATGGCGCCAGAAAGGTACCGGCCGTGCGCGTTCAGGTTCTATCAAGAGCCCGATCTGGCGTTCAGGTGGCGTGACCTTCGCTGCGCGTCCACAGGACCACAGTCAAAAAGTTAACAAAAAGATGTACCGCGGCGCGCTGAAAAGCATTCTGTCCGAACTGGTACGTCAGGATCGTCTGATCGTTGTCGAGAAGTTCTCTGTTGAAGCGCCTAAAACTAAGCTGCTGGCACAGAAACTGAAAGACATGGCTCTGGAAGATGTGCTGATCATCACCGGTGAGCTGGACGAGAACCTGTTCCTGGCCGCGCGTAACCTGCACAAGGTTGACGTACGCGACGCGACTGGTATCGACCCGGTTAGCCTGATCGCCTTCGACAAAGTCGTAATGACTGCTGATGCTGTTAAGCAAGTTGAGGAGATGCTGGCATGATTCGTGAAGAACGTCTGCTGAAGGTGCTGCGCGCACCGCACGTTTCTGAAAAAGCGTCTACTGCGATGGAAAAAACAAACACCATCGTTCTCAAAGTTGCTAAAGACGCGACCAAAGCAGAGATCAAAGCTGCTGTGCAGAAACTGTTTGAAGTCGAAGTCGAAGTCGTTAACACCCTGGTAGTTAAAGGGAAAGTTAAACGTCACGGACAGCGTATCGGTCGTCGTAGCGACTGGAAAAAAGCTTACGTCACCCTGAAAGAAGGCCAGAACCTGGACTTCGTTGGCGGCGCTGAGTAAGTCGGAGGAGTAATACAATGGCAGTTGTTAAATGTAAACCGACATCTCCGGGTCGTCGCCACGTAGTTAAAGTGGTTAACCCTGAGCTGCACAAGGGCAAACCTTTTGCTCCGTTGCTGGAAAAAAACAGCAAATCCGGTGGTCGTAACAACAATGGCCGTATCACCACTCGTCACATCGGTGGTGGCCACAAGCAGGCTTATCGTATTGTTGACTTCAAACGCAACAAAGACGGTATCCCAGCAGTTGTTGAGCGTCTTGAGTACGATCCGAACCGTTCCGCGAACATCGCGCTGGTTCTGTACAAAGATGGCGAACGCCGTTACATCCTGGCCCCTAAAGGCCTGAAAGCTGGCGACCAGATTCAGTCTGGCGTTGATGCTGCAATCAAAGCAGGCAACACCCTGCCGATGCGCAATATCCCGGTTGGTTCTACCGTTCATAACGTAGAAATGAAACCAGGTAAAGGCGGTCAGCTGGCGCGTTCCGCGGGTACTTACGTTCAGATCGTTGCGCGTGACGGTGCTTATGTCACCCTGCGTCTGCGTTCTGGTGAAATGCGTAAAGTCGAAGCAGACTGCCGCGCTACTCTGGGCGAAGTTGGCAATGCTGAGCATATGCTGCGCGTTCTGGGTAAAGCTGGTGCTGCACGCTGGCGTGGTGTTCGTCCTACCGTTCGCGGTACTGCGATGAACCCAGTCGACCACCCACATGGTGGTGGTGAAGGTCGTAACTTTGGTAAGCACCCGGTAACTCCGTGGGGCGTTCAGACCAAAGGTAAGAAGACCCGCAGCAACAAGCGTACTGATAAATTTATCGTACGTCGCCGTAGCAAATAATTTTAGAGGATAAGCCATGCCACGTTCTCTCAAGAAAGGTCCTTTTATTGACCTGCACTTGCTGAAGAAGGTAGAGAAAGCGGTGGAAAGCGGAGACAAGAAGCCCCTGCGCACTTGGTCCCGTCGTTCAACGATCTTTCCTAACATGATCGGTTTGACCATCGCTGTCCATAATGGTCGTCAGCACGTTCCAGTCTTTGTTACCGACGAAATGGTTGGTCACAAACTGGGTGAATTCGCACCGACTCGTACTTATCGCGGCCACGCTGCTGATAAAAAAGCGAAGAAGAAATAAGGTAGGAGGAAGAGATGGAAACTTTAGCTCAACATCGCCATGCTCGTTCTTCTGCACAGAAGGTTCGCCTTGTTGCTGACCTGATTCGCGGTAAGAAAGTGTCGCAGGCCCTGGACATCCTGACCTATACCAACAAGAAAGCTGCGGTATTGGTCAAGAAAGTACTGGAATCTGCCATTGCTAACGCTGAACACAACGATGGCGCTGACATCGACGATCTGAAAGTCGCGAAAATTTTCGTAGATGAAGGCCCAAGCATGAAGCGCATTATGCCGCGTGCGAAAGGTCGTGCAGATCGCATCCTGAAGCGCACCAGCCACATTACTGTGGTTGTGTCCGATCGCTGAGACTCTGGAGACTAGCAATGGGTCAGAAAGTACATCCTAATGGTATTCGCCTGGGTATTGTAAAACCATGGAACTCTACCTGGTTTGCGAACACCAAAGAATTCGCTGACAACCTGGACAGCGATTTTAAAGTACGTCAGTACCTGACTAAGGAACTGGCTAAAGCGTCTGTATCTCGTATCGTTATCGAGCGTCCAGCTAAGAGCATCCGTGTGACTATTCACACTGCTCGCCCTGGCATCGTTATCGGTAAGAAAGGCGAAGACGTAGAAAAACTGCGCAAGGTCGTAGCGGATATCGCTGGCGTTCCTGCACAGATCAATATCGCTGAAGTTCGTAAGCCTGAACTGGACGCTAAATTGGTTGCTGACAGCATCACTTCTCAGCTGGAACGTCGTGTTATGTTCCGTCGTGCTATGAAGCGTGCTGTACAGAACGCAATGCGTCTGGGCGCTAAAGGTATCAAAGTTGAAGTTAGCGGCCGTCTGGGCGGCGCGGAAATCGCACGTACCGAATGGTACCGCGAAGGTCGCGTACCGCTGCACACTCTGCGTGCTGACATCGACTACAACACCTCTGAAGCGCACACCACTTACGGTGTAATCGGCGTTAAGGTATGGATCTTCAAAGGTGAGATCCTGGGTGGTATGGCTGCTGTTGAACAACCGGAAAAACCGGCTGCTCAACCTAAAAAGCAGCAGCGTAAAGGCCGTAAATAAGGAGCGTCGCTGATGTTACAACCAAAGCGTACAAAATTCCGTAAAGTGCACAAAGGCCGCAACCGTGGTCTGGCGCAGGGTACGGATGTTAGCTTCGGCACTTTCGGTCTGAAAGCTGTTGGCCGTGGTCGTCTGACTGCACGTCAGATCGAAGCAGCACGTCGTGCAATGACCCGTGCAGTTAAGCGTCAAGGTAAGATCTGGATCCGTGTATTCCCGGACAAACCGATCACCGAGAAGCCACTGGAAGTTCGTATGGGTAAAGGTAAAGGTAACGTGGAGTACTGGGTTGCCTTGATCCAACCGGGCAAAGTCCTTTATGAAATGGACGGTGTTCCGGAAGAGCTGGCCCGTGAAGCCTTCGGCCTGGCAGCAGCGAAACTGCCTATCAAAACCACCTTTGTAACTAAGACGGTGATGTAATGAAAGCAAAAGAGCTGCGTGAAAAAAGCGTTGAAGAGCTGAACGCTGAGCTGCTGAACCTGCTGCGTGAGCAGTTCAACCTGCGTATGCAGGCTGCAAGTGGCCAGCTGCAACAGACTCACCTGCTGAAGCAAGTGCGTCGCAATGTTGCGCGCGTTAAGACTTTACTGACTCAGAAGGCGGGTGCGTAATGACCGATAAAATCCGTACTCTGCAAGGTCGCGTTGTTAGCGATAAAATGGAGAAATCCATTGTTGTAGCTATCGAACGTTTTGTGAAACACCCGATCTACGGTAAATTCATCAAGCGTACGACCAAACTGCACGTACATGACGAGAACAACGAATGTGGTATCGGCGACAAGGTGGAAATCCGTGAATGCCGTCCACTGTCCAAGACTAAGTCCTGGACGCTGGTTCGCGTTGTAGAGAAAGCGGTTCTGTAATAGAGTACGCATTCTCAATACGAATAAACGGCTCAGCGATGAGCCGTTTATTTTTTCTACCCATATTGCAGAAGCGGTGTTATAATGCCGCGCCCTCGATATGGGGCTTTTTAACGGCTCTGATTTTAGAGTCTCAGGTAGTAGTTGACATTAGCGGAGCACTAAAATGATCCAAGAACAGACTATGCTGAACGTCGCCGACAACTCCGGTGCACGTCGCGTAATGTGTATCAAGGTTCTGGGTGGCTCGCACCGTCGCTACGCAGGCGTAGGCGACATCATCAAGATCACCATCAAGGAAGCAATTCCACGTGGTAAGGTCAAAAAAGGTGATGTGCTGAAGGCGGTAGTGGTGCGCACCAAGAAGGGTGTTCGTCGCCCTGACGGTTCTGTCATTCGCTTCGATGGTAATGCATGCGTTATTTTAAACAATAACAGCGAGCAGCCTATCGGCACGCGTATCTTTGGGCCGGTAACTCGTGAACTTCGTACTGAGAAGTTCATGAAAATTATCTCTCTGGCACCAGAAGTACTCTAAGGAGCGAATCATGGCAGCGAAAATCCGTCGTGATGACGAAGTTATCGTGTTAACCGGTAAAGATAAAGGTAAACGCGGTAAAGTAAAAAATGTTCTGTCTTCCGGCAAACTTGTCGTTGAAGGTATTAACCTGGTTAAGAAACATCAGAAGCCGGTTCCGGCCCTGAACCAACCAGGCGGCATCGTTGAAAAAGAAGCTGCTATTCAGGTTTCTAACGTTGCAATCTTCAATGCGGCTACCGGTAAGGCTGACCGTGTAGGCTTTAGATTCGAAGACGGTAAAAAAGTCCGTTTCTTCAAATCTAACAGCGAAACTATCAAGTAATTTGGAGTAGTACGATGGCGAAACTGCATGATTACTACAAAGACGAAGTAGTTAACAAACTCATGACTGAGTTTAACTACAATTCTGTCATGCAAGTCCCTCGGGTCGAGAAGATCACCCTGAACATGGGTGTTGGTGAAGCGATCGCTGACAAGAAACTGCTGGATAACGCAGCAGCTGACCTGACAGCAATCTCCGGTCAAAAACCGCTGATCACCAAAGCACGCAAATCTGTTGCAGGCTTCAAAATCCGTCAGGGCTATCCGATCGGCTGTAAAGTAACTCTGCGTGGCGAACGCATGTGGGAGTTCCTTGAGCGCCTGATCACTATTGCTGTTCCACGTATCCGTGACTTCCGTGGCTTGTCCGCTAAGTCTTTCGACGGTCGTGGTAACTACAGCATGGGTGTCCGTGAGCAGATCATCTTCCCAGAAATCGACTACGATAAAGTCGACCGCGTGCGTGGTTTGGATATTACCATTACCACTACTGCGAAATCTGATGAAGAAGGCCGTGCTCTGCTGGCTGCCTTTGACTTCCCGTTCCGCAAGTAAGGTAGGGTTACTGAATGGCTAAGCAATCAATGAAAGCACGCGAAGTAAAGCGCGTAGCTTTAGCTGATAAATTCTTCGCTAAACGCGCTGAACTGAAAGCGATCATTTCTGATGTGAACGCTTCCGACGAAGATCGTTGGAATGCGGTTCTCAAGCTGCAGTCTCTGCCGCGTGATTCCAGCCCGTCTCGTCAGCGTAACCGCTGTCGTCAAACAGGTCGTCCACATGGTTATGTGGGCAAGTTTGGGTTGAGCCGTATCAAACTGCGTGAAGCCGCCATGCGCGGTGAAGTGCCAGGCTTGAAAAAGGCTAGCTGGTAATTACCAATTGAATCACGGGAGTAAAGACAGATGAGCATGCAAGATCCGATCGCGGATATGCTGACCCGTATCCGTAACGGTCAGGCCGCGAACAAAGTTGCGGTCACCATGCCTTCCGCCAAGCTGAAAGTGGCAATTGCCAACGTGCTGAAGGAAGAAGGTTTTATCGAAGATTTTAAAGTTGAAGGCGACACCAAGCCGGAACTGGAACTTACTCTCAAGTATTTCCAGGGTAAAGCTGTTGTAGAAAGCATTCAGCGTGTCAGCCGCCCAGGCCTGCGCATCTATAAGAAAAAAGATGAGCTGCCAAAAGTAATGGCTGGTCTTGGTATCGCAGTTGTTTCTACCTCTAAAGGTGTTATGACTGATCGTGCAGCGCGCCAGGCTGGTCTTGGTGGCGAAATTATCTGCTACGTAGCCTAATCGGAGGAAAGAATGTCTCGTGTTGCTAAAGCACCGGTCGTTATTCCTGCCGGCGTTGATGTAAAAATCGACGGTCAGGTTATTACGATCAAAGGTAAAAACGGCGAGCTGACTCGTACCCTCAACAATGCTGTTGAAGTTAAACATGCAGATAACGCTCTGACCTTCGGTCCACGTGATGGTTTCGTGGATGGATGGGCTCAGGCTGGTACCGCGCGTGCCCTGCTGAACTCAATGGTTGTTGGTGTTACCGAAGGCTTCACTAAAAAGCTTCAGCTGGTTGGTGTAGGTTATCGTGCAGCTATCAAAGGGAATGCAGTAGGCCTGTCTCTGGGCTTCTCACACCCTGTTGAGCATCCGCTGCCGGCCGGTATCACTGCAGAATGCCCGACTCAGACTGAAATCGTGCTGAAAGGCGCTGATAAACAGCTGATCGGTCAGGTTGCAGCAGATCTGCGCGCCTACCGTCGTCCTGAGCCTTATAAAGGCAAGGGTGTTCGTTACGCCGACGAAGTCGTGCGTACCAAAGAGGCTAAGAAGAAGTAAGGTAACACTATGGATAAGAAATCTGCTCGTATCCGTCGTGCGACCCGCGCACGCCGCAAGCTCAAAGAGCTGGGTGCAACTCGCCTGGTGGTACATCGTACCCCGCGTCATATTTACGCACAGGTAATTGCACCGAACGGTTCTGAAGTTCTGGTAGCTGCTTCTACTGTAGAAAAAGCTATCTCAGAACAATTGAAGTATACCGGTAACAAAGACGCCGCAGCAGCTGTAGGTAAAGCTGTCGCTGAACGCGCTCTGGAAAAAGGCATCAGCAATGTTTCCTTTGACCGTTCCGGGTTCCAATATCATGGTCGTGTCCAGGCACTGGCAGATGCTGCCCGTGAAGCTGGCCTTCAGTTCTAAGGTAGAGGTGTAAGATGGCTCACATCGAAAAACAGGCTGGCGAACTGCAGGAAAAGCTGATCGCGGTAAACCGCGTATCTAAAACCGTTAAAGGTGGTCGTATTTTCTCCTTCACAGCTCTGACTGTAGTGGGTGATGGTAACGGTCGCGTTGGTTTTGGTTACGGTAAAGCGCGTGAAGTTCCAGCAGCGATCCAGAAAGCGATGGAAAAAGCCCGTCGCAATATGATTAACGTCGCGCTGAACAACGGTACCCTGCAACACCCAGTTAAAGGTGTTCACACGGGTTCTCGTGTATTCATGCAGCCAGCTTCCGAAGGTACCGGTATCATCGCCGGTGGTGCAATGCGCGCCGTTCTGGAAGTTGCTGGAGTTCATAACGTTCTGGCTAAAGCATATGGTTCCACCAACCCGATCAACGTGGTTCGTGCAACTATTGATGGCCTGGAAAATATGAATTCTCCAGAAATGGTCGCTGCCAAGCGTGGTAAATCCGTTGAAGAAATTCTGGGGTAATTGACCATGGCAAAGACTATTAAAATCACTCAAACCCGCAGTGCAATCGGTCGTCTGCCGAAACACAAGGCAACGCTGCTTGGCCTGGGTCTGCGTCGTATTGGTCATACCGTTGAGCGCGAGGATACTCCTGCTGTTCGTGGTATGGTCAACGCGGTTTACTTCATGGTTAAAGTTGAGGAGTAAGAGATGCGTTTAAATACTCTGTCTCCGGCCGAAGGCTCTAAAAAGGCGGGTAAACGCCTGGGTCGTGGTATCGGTTCTGGCCTCGGCAAAACCGGTGGTCGTGGTCACAAAGGTCAGAACTCTCGTTCTGGCGGTGGCGTACGTCGCGGTTTCGAGGGTGGCCAGATGCCACTGTACCGTCGTCTGCCGAAGTTCGGCTTCACCTCTCGCAAAGCAGCGATCACAGCGGAAATCCGTCTGTCTGACCTGGCGAAAGTTGAAGGCGGCGTTGTAGACCTGAACACGCTGAAAGCGGCTAACATTATCGGTATCCAGATCGAGTTCGCGAAAGTGATCCTGGCTGGTGAAGTCTCTACTCCGGTAACTGTTCGTGGCCTGCGTGTTACTAAAGGTGCTCGTGCTGCTATCGAAGCTGCTGGCGGTAAAATTGAGGAATAAGTAGCAGATGGCTAAGCAACCGGGATTAGATTTTCAAAGTGCCAAAGGTGGATTTGGCGAGCTGAAACGCAGACTGCTGTTTGTAATCGGCGCGCTGATTGTGTTCCGTATTGGCTCTTTTATTCCGATCCCTGGTATTGATGCCGCTGTACTTGCCAAACTGCTTGAGCAACAGCGAGGCACCATCATTGAAATGTTCAACATGTTCTCTGGTGGTGCTCTCAGCCGTGCTTCTATTTTCGCACTGGGTATTATGCCGTATATTTCGGCATCGATTATTATCCAGCTGCTGACGGTCGTTCATCCGGCCCTGGCAGAGTTGAAGAAAGAAGGGGAGTCTGGACGTCGTAAGATTAGCCAGTACACCCGTTACGGCACTCTGGTGCTGGCAATATTCCAGTCGATCGGTATTGCTACCGGTCTTCCGAATATGCCTGGTATGCAGGGCCTGGTATTAAACCCAGGCTTTGCATTCTATTTCACCGCTGTTGTAAGTCTGGTCACAGGGACCATGTTCCTGATGTGGCTCGGCGAACAGATTACTGAACGAGGTATCGGTAACGGTATCTCAATCATTATCTTCGCCGGTATCGTTGCGGGTCTCCCGCCGGCCATCGCCCATACTATCGAGCAAGCGCGTCAAGGCGACCTGCACTTCCTCCTGTTGCTGTTGGTTGCAGTATTAGTATTTGCAGTGACGTTCTTTGTTGTCTTCGTTGAACGTGGTCAACGCCGCATTGTGGTGAACTACGCTAAACGTCAGCAGGGTCGTCGTGTCTATGCTGCACAGAGCACACATTTACCGCTGAAAGTGAATATGGCGGGGGTTATCCCGGCTATCTTCGCTTCCAGTATTATTCTGTTCCCGGCAACCATCGCGTCATGGTTCGGGGGCGGTACTGGTTGGAACTGGCTGACAACAATTTCGCTGTATTTGCAGCCTGGGCAACCACTTTATGTGTTACTCTATGCGTCTGCGATCATCTTCTTCTGTTTCTTCTACACGGCGTTGGTCTTCAACCCGCGTGAAACAGCAGATAACCTGAAGAAGTCCGGTGCATTTGTACCAGGAATTCGTCCGGGAGAGCAAACGGCGAAGTATATCGATAAAGTAATGACTCGCCTGACTTTGGTTGGTGCGCTTTATATTACTTTTATCTGCCTGATCCCGGAGTTCATGCGTGATGCAATGAAAGTACCGTTCTACTTCGGTGGGACCTCACTGCTTATCGTTGTTGTCGTGATTATGGACTTTATGGCTCAAGTGCAAACTCTGATGATGTCCAGTCAGTATGAGTCTGCATTGAAGAAGGCGAACCTGAAAGGCTACGGCCGCTAACTGGTCGCCTGAGAAGTTACGGAGAGTAAAAATGAAAGTTCGTGCTTCCGTCAAGAAATTATGCCGTAACTGCAAAATCGTTAAGCGTGATGGTGTCATCCGTGTGATTTGCAGTGCCGAGCCGAAGCATAAACAGCGCCAAGGCTGATTATTTCGCATATTTTTCTTGCAAAGTTGGGTTGAGCTGGCTAGATTAGCCAGCCAATCTTTTGTATGTCTGTACGTTTCCATTTGAGTATCCTGAAAACGGGCTTTTCAGCATGGTGCGTACATATTAAATAGTAGGAGTGCATAGTGGCCCGTATAGCAGGCATTAACATTCCTGATCAGAAACATGCTGTGATCGCATTAACTTCGATCTATGGCGTCGGCAAGACCCGTTCTAAAGCCATTCTGGCTGCAGCGGGTATCGCTGAAGATGTTAAGATCAGTGAGCTGTCTGAAGAACAAATCGACACGCTGCGTGACGAAGTTGCCAAATTTGTCGTTGAAGGTGATCTGCGCCGTGAAATCAGCATGAGCATCAAGCGCCTGATGGATCTTGGTTGCTATCGCGGTTTGCGTCATCGTCGTGGTCTGCCAGTGCGCGGTCAGCGTACTAAGACCAACGCACGTACCCGTAAGGGTCCGCGCAAACCGATCAAGAAATAATCGGGGTGATTGAATAATGGCAAAGGCACCAGTTCGTGCACGTAAACGTGTAAGAAAACAAGTCTCTGACGGCGTGGCTCATATCCATGCTTCTTTCAACAACACCATCGTTACTATTACTGATCGTCAGGGTAACGCATTGGGTTGGGCAACAGCCGGTGGTTCCGGTTTCCGTGGTTCTCGCAAATCCACTCCGTTCGCAGCTCAGGTTGCAGCAGAGCGTTGCGCTGAAGCCGTAAAAGAATACGGCATCAAGAATCTGGAAGTTATGGTTAAAGGTCCGGGTCCGGGTCGTGAATCTACTGTTCGCGCTCTGAACGCCGCTGGTTTCCGCATCACGAATATTACTGATGTGACTCCGATCCCTCATAACGGTTGTCGTCCGCCGAAAAAACGTCGCGTATAACGCTCGTTTTTTAGGTTAGTTGGAGATAGAAAATGGCAAGATATTTGGGTCCTAAGCTCAAGCTGAGCCGTCGTGAGGGCACCGACTTATTCCTTAAGTCTGGCGTTCGCGCGATCGATACCAAGTGTAAAATTGAACAAGCTCCTGGCCAGCACGGTGCGCGTAAACCGCGTCTGTCTGACTATGGTGTGCAGTTGCGTGAAAAGCAAAAAGTTCGCCGTATCTACGGTGTGCTGGAGCGTCAGTTCCGTAACTACTATAAAGAAGCAGCACGTCTGAAAGGCAACACAGGTGAAAACCTGCTGGCTCTGCTGGAAGGTCGTCTGGACAACGTTGTATACCGTATGGGCTTCGGCGCGACTCGTGCTGAATCACGCCAGCTGGTTAGCCATAAAGCAATCATGGTAAACGGTCGTGTTGTTAACATCGCTTCTTATCAGGTTAAAGCGAATGACGTTGTTAGCATCCGTGAGAAAGCGAAAAAGCAATCTCGCGTGAAAGCCGCTCTGGAGCTGGCTGAGCAGCGTGAAAAGCCAACCTGGCTGGAAGTTGATGCTGGCAAGATGGAAGGTACGTTCAAGCGTCAGCCAGAACGTTCTGATCTGTCTGCGGACATTAACGAACACCTGATCGTCGAGCTTTACTCCAAGTAAAGCTTAGTACCAAAGAGAGGACACAATGCAGGGTTCTGTGACAGAGTTTCTAAAACCGCGCCTGGTAGATATCGAGCAAGTGAGTTCGACGCACGCCAAGGTGACCCTTGAGCCTTTAGAGCGTGGCTTTGGCCATACTCTGGGTAACGCACTGCGCCGTATTCTGCTCTCATCGATGCCGGGTTGCGCGGTGACCGAGGTTGAGATTGATGGTGTACTTCATGAGTACAGCACCAAAGAAGGCGTTCAGGAAGATATCCTTGAAATCCTGCTCAACCTGAAAGGGCTGGCGGTGAGAGTTCAGGGTAAAGATGAAGTTATTCTTACTCTGAATAAATCTGGCATTGGCCCTGTGACTGCAGCCGACATCACCCACGACGGTGATGTTGAAATCGTCAAGCCGCAGCACGTGATCTGCCACCTGACCGATGAGAACGCAGCGATTAGCATGCGTATCAAAGTTCAGCGCGGTCGTGGTTATGTGCCGGCTTCTGCCCGAATTCATTCGGAAGAAGATGAGCGCCCAATCGGCCGTCTGCTGGTCGACGCATGCTACAGCCCTGTAGAGCGTATTGCCTACAATGTTGAAGCAGCGCGTGTAGAACAGCGTACCGACCTGGACAAGCTGGTCATCGAAATGGAAACCAATGGCACAATCGATCCTGAAGAGGCGATTCGTCGTGCGGCAACCATCCTGGCAGAACAACTGGAAGCTTTCGTTGACTTACGTGATGTACGTCAGCCGGAAGTGAAAGAAGAGAAACCAGAATTCGATCCGATCCTGCTGCGCCCTGTTGACGATCTGGAATTGACTGTCCGCTCTGCTAACTGCCTCAAGGCAGAAGCTATCCACTATATCGGTGATCTGGTACAGCGTACCGAGGTTGAGTTGCTGAAAACGCCGAACCTGGGTAAAAAATCTCTTACCGAGATTAAAGACGTGCTGGCTTCACGTGGTCTGTCTCTGGGCATGCGCCTGGAAAACTGGCCACCGGCAAGCATTGCTGACGAGTAACCGGATCACAGGTTAAGGTTTTACTGAGAAGGATAAGGTCATGCGCCATCGTAAGAGTGGTCGTCAACTGAACCGCAACAGCAGCCATCGCCAGGCTATGTTCCGCAACATGGCAGGTTCACTGGTTCGTCATGAAATCATCAAGACGACCCTGCCTAAAGCGAAAGAGCTGCGTCGCGTAGTTGAGCCGCTGATTACTCTTGCCAAGACTGACAGCGTTGCTAATCGTCGTCTGGCATTCGCCCGTACTCGTGATAACGAGATCGTGGCAAAACTGTTTAACGAACTGGGCCCGCGTTTCGCGAGCCGTGCCGGTGGTTACACTCGCATTCTGAAGTGTGGCTTCCGTGCAGGCGACAACGCGCCGATGGCTTACATCGAGCTGGTTGATCGTTCAGAGAAAGCAGAAGCTGCTGCAGAGTAATCTGTAGTAACGTAAAAAAACCCGCCTCGGCGGGTTTTTTTATATCCGCAAAATCTCCACTTATCTACAATGTCTGTATCTTTTCTGCTCATCCCCTGGAGTTCATTATGTGGTTGCTCGATCAGTGGGCTGAACGCCATATTTGCGATGCCCAAAACAAAGGCGAGTTCGAAAATCTTCCGGGTAGCGGTGAGCCACTGGTGCTGGACGATGATTCACACATTCCCCCTGAATTACGGGCCGGTTATCGCTTACTGAAAAACGCAGGTTGTTTACCTCCTGAACTTCAGCATCGCAATGAAGCCGTCGAGCTTGCCGATCTGCTTAAAGGCATTCATAAGAATGACCCGCGGTACTCAGAAATCAGTCGTCGGTTGGCGCTCATTGAGCTAAAACTGCGCCAGACGGGAATGAATACTGACTTTTTGCATGGTGAGTTCAGTGAAAGGTTAATGCAAAAAATAAACGAGGAGTAGCCATGTACCGCATAGGTGAACTTGCAAAGCTTGCTAACGTAACGCCGGATACTATCCGCTACTACGAAAAGCAGCAGATGATCGATCATGAGGTCAGAACGGAAGGTGGATTTCGCCTTTATACGGATAACGACCTGCAACGCCTTCGTTTTATCCGCTATGCACGGCAACTCGGCTTCACGCTGGAGTCGATCCGTGAACTGCTGTCGATCCGTATCGATCCTGAACATCATACGTGTCAGGAATCTAAAAGCATCGTTCAGGCCCGGCTGGATGAAGTTGAAGGACGCATTCAGGAGCTGCAAGCCATGCAGCGATCTCTGCAAAGGTTAAATGACGCGTGCTGCGGTACCGCTCATAGCAGTGTTTATTGCTCAATACTGGAAGCTCTTGAACAGGGCGCCAGTAGTGAAACTCAGGGTTGTTGATTTTCTATCAGCCAAGGACTAGACTCCCGCCGACATTAACTATGCTCAGGAGAAATGATGAGCCGCTATCAGCATACGAAGGGACAAATTAAGGATAACGCCATTGAGGCATTGCTTCACGACCCGCTTTTCAGACAGCGAGTTGAGAAGAACAAGAAAGGAAAAGGGAGTTATTTACGTAAAGGTAAACATGCACAACGGGGTAACTGGGAGGCCAGTGGCAAGCAAGCTAATCGCTTTTTTACCACTGGCCTTTCTGTTGCCTGATTAAACGCGGTTATTCTGCTCTTTTAACAGATCGCGAATTTCAGTCAGTAAGACTTCTTCTTTAGTTGGTGCTGGCGGGGCAGCAGCCGGTTCTTCTTTTTTACGGTTAAGTCTGTTGATAAGTTTGATCGCCATGAAAATGGCAAATGCCACGATCACGAAATCAAATACGTTCTGAATGAATACGCCATAGTGCATTACAACCGCAGGGATATCGCCCTGAGCCTCCCGAAGGGTGAAGGCGAACTGTTTGAAATCAATGCCTCCAATCAACAGTCCTAACGGCGGCATAATAATGTCGGCGACTAATGATGAAACGATCTTACCGAACGCCGCACCAATAATGACACCCACAGCCAAATCCACCACATTCCCGCGCATCGCAAATTCGCGAAACTCTTTAATAAAACTCATTATGTTCTCCTTGTGCCAGCTGACGCCTATAAGTTTAACAAATGATTAGCTAATTGCCATTGGGGATAAATAATCGTTATGAAAAATAAAAGGCATGAAAATTAGAAGGTTAATATTTGGGTGCTCTCGTCTGAGCACCCAAATCATTACAGGAAGAACGGGCTTGGCTGGAATAAACGCTCGACGTCGGTAATAAATTTTTTATCGGTCAGGAACATAATAACGTGGTCACCCTGCTCAATACGTAAATTATCATTGGCGATCATGACATCGTTACCTCGCACTACGGCGCCGATAATGGTGCCTGGTGGAAGTTTAATTTCGTCGATCGCGCGACCAACAACGCGCGACGTCGTTTCATCCCCATGAGCGACGGCTTCAATGGCTTCAGCAACACCACGACGAAGAGACGACACGCCGACAATATCCGCTTTACGTACATGGCTTAGCAGGGCAGAAATGGTGGCTTGCTGAGGCGAAATAGCAATATCAATTACGCTACCCTGTACCAGGTCGACATAAGCCTTACGCTGGATAAGCACCATTACTTTTTTCGCCCCCATACGTTTAGCGAGCATGGCGGACATAATATTCGCTTCGTCGTCGTTGGTGACGGCAATAAAAAGATCAACCTGATCGATATGCTCTTCGGCCAGCAATTCCTGATCCGAAGCATCGCCATAAAACACGATAGTATTCTGAAGCTTTTCAGCCAGCTCCGACGCGCGCTGTTGATCTCGTTCGATCAGCTTCACGCTGTAGTCTTTTTCCAGCCGTCTCGCCAGACCTGCGCCAATATTACCACCGCCAACCAGCATAATACGTTTATATGGTTTTTCGAGACGCTGAAGTTCACTCATCACCGCACGGATATGCTGAGAAGCCGCAATAAAGAAGACTTCATCCCCGGCTTCGACAATGGTGGACCCTTGCGGACGAATAGGTCTGTCGTGACGGAAAATCGCCGCAACACGCGTATCGATATGTGGCATATGCTCGCGCATTGTCGACAGGGCATTACCGATCAGCGGGCCGCCGTAGTACGCCTTCACGACCGCCAGGCTTACTTTTCCTTCCGCAAAGTTCACAACCTGCAACGCGCCCGGGTACTCAATCAGACGATAAATACTGTCGATAACCAGCTGTTCAGGGGCAATAAGATGGTCGATAGGTACTGCTTCGGAATTAAACAGCTTTTCCGCATCCCGGACATAGTCCGGGGAGCGAATGCGGGCGATGCGGTTCGGTGTGTTGAAAAGCGAGTAGGCCACCTGACATGCAACCATGTTGGTTTCATCAGAACTGGTTACTGCAACCAGCATGTCGGCATCGTCCGCGCCCGCCTCCCGAAGCACACGTGGGTGAGAGCCGTGCCCCTGTACAACACGAAGATCAAACTTGTCCTGCAAAACGCGCAGGCGATCGCCATTGGTATCCACAATGGTGATATCGTTGTTTTCGCCCACGAGATTTTCCGCCAGCGTTCCGCCAACTTGCCCTGCGCCCAGAATGATAATTTTCATCTTTCGTGACCTGTTCTCAACATCACTCTTTGATTAGCTTAGCGTAAAAGAAACCATCACCCTCTTCTGTGCCCGGCAGGTTTTGCAGACCCGGGTGCTCAGGTGTTCCCGTATCATGCAGCGTAGCGTCCGGGGTGCGTTTCAGGAAAGCCGCAATTTGCTGACTGTTCTCTTCCGGGAGAACAGAGCAGGTTGCATACACCAGGGTTCCGCCGGGTTTGAGATGCGGCCAGATGGCATCCAGAATTTCGGATTGCAACTGGGCAAGCTCCTTAATATCACGATCGCGACGCAGCCATTTGATATCGGGATGACGACGAATCACGCCGGTTGCTGAGCAGGGGGCGTCCAGCAAAATGCGATCGAACCGGGTATCACCACACCAGTCTGCGGGTTTACGTCCATCGCCTTGCTTAACCTGTGCTTTCATACCCAGACGCTTGAGGTTGTCATAGACGCGTGAAAGACGCTGCTCATCAACATCCACGGCCATCACGCTGGCCTGCGGCGCCACTTCCAGAATATGCGTTGTTTTCCCCCCTGGCGCGGCACAGAGATCAAGGATCTGCTCCCCGTCTTTCGGTTCAAGCCAGGTCATGCAGCCCTGAGCGGATGCGTCCTGTACCGTTACCCAGCCCTCTTCAAAACCGGGTAATGCATGTACCGGTGCAGGGGAGGCTAAACGAACCGCATCAGGATAAGCAGCGTGTGTGAAGCCGCTCATTCCGGCCTCTTCCAGCAGGGCCAGCCATGCGTCGCGGGTATGATGGTTACGATTGACGCGTAACCACATCGGCGGACGTTGGTTATTGGCATCAGCAATGTCTTGCCATTGCTGTGGATAGGCTTTTTTAAGGCGATTCAGCAGCCATTCAGGGTGCAGGAAGCGCGCTTCGCTTTGCGCAAATTCTGCCAGCAGTTCGTCCTGCTGACGCTGGAACTGACGCAGCACGCCGTTAATCAACCCTTTCAGTTGAGGACGTTTAATCGCAACGGCACCCTCCACTGTCTCAGCCAGCGCAGCATGAGGTGGAATGCGGGTATGAAGAAGCTGGTAGAAACCGACCATGATCAAATAATGCACGGTACGCTGCTTGCCGCTCATCGGGCGTGACATCAGCTTATTAATTAACCATTCAAGCTGAGAGAGGGTGCGCAGCACGCCAAAGCACAGCTCCTGAAGCAGTGCTTTGTCTTTATCGGAAACCTTTTGTTGCAGTGGAGGCAGGACATTACTCAGTGACTGGCTCTGCTCGATAACCTGCTCAACGGCCTGAGCCGCCATAGTGCGTAGATTTTGTCTTTTCATAACCGTAAAAATAAAAATGCCCGGAAACACCGGGCCTTAAGAGTAAATTTGTTCAGGCAAGGCGATTGCCAGGGATGAACCATTCACGACGGGAATTTAATAGATCCTGCGCGCTCATTGCCTTTTTACCGGCCGGTTGCAGCGATTCAAGATTCAGGATCCCTTCTCCGGTCGCAACCTGGATACCGTTTTTGCTGGCGTCGATAATCGTACCGGGCTCTGCCGAAGTATTGCCGTTAATAACTGAAGCTTTCCAGACTTTCACTGGCTGCTCATCAAGCATCAACCAGCTCATCGGCCATGGATTAAAGGCGCGGATACAGCGTTCGAGTTGAGCTGCTGACAGGGACCAGTCGATCCGGGCTTCTTCTTTACTCAGTTTTTCAGCATAGGTCACCTGTGCCTCATCCTGCACTTCAGGTATCGCTGTATTGTCAGCAAGCTGTTGCAACGTCTCAATCAGCCCCTGCGGACCGAGATCCGCCAGCTTGTCATACAGCGTGGCGCTGGTATCTTCTGCGGTAATGGGACACGCCAGTTTATACAGCATGTCGCCCGTGTCTAAACCTACGTCCATCTTCATGATTGTCACGCCAGTTTCAGCATCGCCTGCCCACAGAGCGCGCTGAATAGGGGCTGCACCACGCCAGCGTGGGAGCAAGGAACCATGAACGTTAACACAGCCCAGGCGGGGCATATCGAGTACCGCTTTCGGCAGAATGAGGCCGTAAGCCACAACTACCATCACGTCAGCGTTCAGGTCTGCCACTAACTGCTGGTTTTCCTGAGGTCGTAATGATGCAGGCTGGAAAACCGGCAAACCATGCGTTTCTGCCAGCACTTTAACCGGGCCAGGCATCAATTTTTTACCGCGGCCAGCCGGACGATCAGGCTGAGTAAATACGCCAACAATCTGATGACCAGACGATAGCAGCGCGTCGAGATGACGCGCCGCAAAATCAGGGGTACCCGCGAAGATTATACGTAGTGATGTAGACACGTTATTCCTTGTATCCGGGGGGCGTTAAGCGCGAGAACGTAAACGATCCAGTTTCTCAACTTTCTGACGAATACGCTGTTGCTTCAGCGGTGAGAGGTAATCGATAAACAGCTTACCGACCAGGTGATCCATCTCATGCTGAATGCAAATCGCCAGCAGATCGTCGGCTTCCAGCTCAAACGGATTGCCGTCACGATCCAGTGCGCGGATTTTAACTTTTTCGGCACGTGGCACCAAAGCGCGCTGTTCAGGGATAGACAGACAGCCTTCCTCAATACCTGTTTCGCCGCTTTTTTCCAGCATCTCAGGGTTGATCAGCACCAGGCGCTCATCACGATTTTCAGAAACGTCGATCACAATAATACGTTTGTGAATGTCTACCTGGGTCGCGGCAAGGCCAATGCCTTCTTCAGCGTACATGGTATCGAACATATCATCGACGATACGCTGAATTTCTGCATTCACTTCTTTAACCGGTTCCGCGACGATGCGAAGGCGCTCGTCAGGAATATGTAACACTTGCAAAACTGCCATAAATTTCCAGAGTCGTGTTCAGGAGTTGATAAGAATATTACTTCTATTCTAGACAAATCCCCGGTCGATTGACAGCATCAGTGACCAATCGCAAAGATTGCTGAGGCTGCTTATGGCAGGGAAAAGGATGACGTCCACAGAGATATGGTTACGGCTTATAAACATCGGGTCGTTATACGGTGACGCGATGCTGGAGATTGCGCAGAGGCTGCTTCGCCAGGCAACCGTCGATGCTGAAGCTGTCAACGCGTCAGGGCTTTCGCCCAAACATGCCGTAAAGTTTTTTTCGTTCAGTGAGAGTGAGCTTGAACGTAGTCTGGAATGGCTGGAACACACCGACAACCACCTTCTCACAGCGGATGATCCTCGCTTTCCGCCATTGTTACGTTCTATACCTGATTTTCCCGGGGCGCTATTTGTGCGAGGCCGCGTTGACGTGCTTAATAGCATGCAGCTTGCGGTTGTGGGCAGCCGTGCGCCCTCGTGGTATGGCGAGCGTTGGGGGAAAATGCTGAGTGAACAGCTGTCCCAGTGTGGCTTTACGATCACCAGTGGCCTGGCTTGCGGCATCGATGGTGTGGCACATCATGCGGCGTTGTCAGCAAAAGGGCGAAGTGTCGCCGTGCTTGGCAATGGTCTTTTTAGTTTCTATCCGCGTCGTCATCACATTCTGGCTGAGCAACTTATCGCTTCAGAGGGGGCGATAGTGTCTGAGTTTTCACTTTCGACATCGCCCAGACCGGGTAACTTTCCCCGGCGTAACCGGATCATCAGCGGGTTAAGCCAGGGCGTGCTGGTGGTCGAAGCTGCGATTCGGAGTGGATCGCTGGTTACCGCAAGGTGCGCACTGGAGCAGGGGCGTGAAGTTTTTGCGCTACCCGGCCCGTTGGGGAACCCTGGCTGCGAAGGCCCTCACTGGCTGATAAAACAGGGGGCGACGCTGGTGACCTGTAAAGAGGATATCCTGGAAAATTTGCAGTATGGATTGCATTGGTTGCAGGATGATCTCCAAAAGCGACATATTTCATCGGATCAGGAGGCAGTAGCATTGCCATTTCCCAAGCTCCTGGCTAACGTAGGAGATGAGGTAACACCTGTTGACGTTGTCGCTGAACGTGCCGGCCAACCTGTGCCAGTAACGGTAGCACAGCTACTCGAACTGGAGTTAGCAGGGTGGATCGCAGCTGTACCCGGCGGCTATGTCCGATTAAGGAGGGCATGCCATGTTCGACGTACTGATGTATTTGTTTGAGACTTACATCCACAACGAAGCAGAAATGCAGGTGGATCAGGACAAATTAACACGGGATCTGACCGACGCAGGTTTTGAGCGGGAAGATATTTATAATGCGTTGATGTGGCTGGATAAGTTGGCTGATTATCAGGACGGCCTCGCCGAACCGATGCAGCTTGCTTCTGACCCATTGTCTGTGCGCATCTATACAGCTGAAGAGTGTGAAAGGCTGGATGCCAGCTGCCGGGGATTCATTTTATTCCTCGAGCAGATTCAGGTGCTAAACCTCGAAACGAGAGAGATGGTGATAGAGCGCGTCATGGCGTTGGATACTGCTGAGTTTGAACTGGAAGATCTCAAATGGGTGATCCTGATGGTTCTGTTCAACATCCCAGGCTGTGAAAATGCCTATCAGCAAATGGAAGAATTACTCTTTGAAGTGAATGAAGGTATGCTGCATTAATTCTATGTGCAGCAACAAGAGTTGTTATGGCCAAATCAGCACTCTTCACGGTGCATAAAAACGAGCCCTGCCCACAGTGTGGGGCTGAACTTGTTATTCGGTCCGGGAAACACGGTCCGTTTCTCGGTTGTTCACACTATCCGGAATGTGATTATGTCCGTCCCCTGAAAAGCCAGGCGGACGGACATATCGTCAAAATTCTGGAGGGACAGCTTTGTCCACTCTGTGGCGGCGAACTGGCGCTGCGGCAGGGGCGGTTCGGGATGTTTATCGGATGCAGCCGCTATCCGGAATGTGAACATACGGAACAAATTGATAAACCAGATGAAACGGCAATTGCCTGCCCTCAGTGCCAGCGTGGTCAATTGGTGCAGCGCCGCTCTCGTTATGGCAAGACCTTCCATTCGTGCGATCGCTATCCTGAATGCCAGTTCGTTATCAATTTCAAACCAGTAGCGGGCGTCTGCCCTCATTGCGATTATCCGTTACTTATAGAAAAGAAAACCGCGCAAGGCTTGAAACGCTTTTGCGCCAGTAAACAATGTGGAAAGCCGGTTTCGGCGGATCAAATCAGTGAATAATAACCTGCCATCAGGCTCCATCGCGCAGGCGGTGGACATCCTGAAAAAAGAAGAAGTCATCGCCTATCCAACAGAAGCCGTTTTCGGGGTCGGGTGCGATCCTGACAGCGAAGTCGCCGTTAACCGTCTGCTGGCGCTAAAACAGCGGCCTGTCGAAAAAGGATTGATTTTGATCGCTGCGAACTATGAGCAGCTTAAGCCTTATATTGATGATTCCATGCTGACGCCTGCACAGCGGGAAACCATTTTCTCTGCGTGGCCTGGTCCCGTGACGTTTGTTTTCCCTGCACAACCGACAACGCCGCGCTGGTTAACCGGGCGTTTCGATTCACTCGCGGTACGCGTTACCGACCATCCCTTGGTGGTGGAGTTATGCCAGGCATTTGGTAAACCCCTGGTTTCAACCAGCGCCAACCTGACCGGGCTTCCCCCTTGTCGGACAACAGAAGAAGTTCTGGCGCAGTTCGGGAATGATTTCCCTGTAGCTGTGGGTGAAACCGGGGGTCGTCTTAACCCGTCAGAAATTCGCGATGCCTTGACCGGCGAACGTTTTCGCCAGGGATAATGTTATGGAAACCTATGCTGTTTTTGGTAACCCGATCGCGCACAGCAAGTCGCCTCTGATCCATCAGCTGTTTGCAGAGCAATTGCAGATAGATCACCCGTATGGTCGGGTTCTTGCGCCTGTTGATGCATTTATACCGACGCTGAATAGCTTTTTTGATGCGGGTGGTAAAGGTGCGAACGTCACGGTGCCTTTTAAAGAAGAGGCTTTCGGGCGCGCGGATGAGCTGACCGAGCGTGCCTCGCTCGCTGGCGCCGTCAATACCCTTAAGCGGCTTGAAGATGGTCGCCTTCTTGGCGATAACACCGATGGCATAGGTTTACTCAGCGATCTGGAGCGACTGTCGTTTATTAAACCAGGCTTTCGGATCCTGCTGATCGGCGCGGGTGGCGCGTCGCGCGGCGTATTGCTTCCTCTTCTTTCGCTGGATTGTGCGGTGACAATCACCAACCGTACTTTCTCCAGAGCAGAAGAGCTGGCGGCGTTGTTCGCACACACAGGCAGCGTGACTGCGGTAGCACTTGACGATCTCGCGGGTCACGAATTTGATCTTGTGATTAATGCCACCTCAAGCGGTATTAATGGAGAGATCCCGGCGATTCCTGCATCCCTGGTTCATTCCCACATCTACGCCTATGACATGTTTTATCAAAAAGGGAAAACACCATTTCTGACCTGGTGCGAACAACAGGGGGCAAAACACGTGGCTGATGGTCTGGGCATGCTGGTGGGGCAGGCGGCTCATGCGGTGCTACTCTGGCATGGCGTGTTACCTGCTGTAGAACCGGTGATCGAAAAGCTGAAACAGGAACTGATGGCATGAATCAGGCGATTCATTTTCCCGACAGAGAAATCTGGGATGAAAATAAGCAAGCGGTTTGTTCCCCGGTGTTGGTGCATGGAATGCAGCTCACCTGTGCGATTAAAGGGGAGACGTTGCTTCAACGCTTTGGTGGTTCAGATCCGTTAACGGTCTTTTGCGAAAATCGCTGGGATCTGGAAGAGGAAGCCAGCGATTTGATCCGCGATCAGCAGGAAGACGATCAGGGCTGGGTCTGGTTATCCTGATCCAGATAGTCATTCTTCCATTTAACGTAATTGTTCGCTGAGTATTTCAATCCTTCGATCTCCGCTTCTTTTAGGGGGCGGATCTGTTTAACCGGACTGCCTAGATAGAGATAGCCACTTTCCAGGCGTTTGTTTTGCGGAACAAGGCTTCCTGCGCCAATCATTACGTCATCTTCTACTATGACGCCATCCAGCAAGATCGATCCCATCCCAACGAGAACCCTGTTACCGATTGTGCAGCCGTGGAGCATCACTTTATGACCGACGGTAACATCTTCCCCAATGATGAGCGGATTGCCCTCAGGGTTATAAGATGACTTATGAGTCACATGCAGCACGCTGCCGTCCTGAATATTGGTGCGTGCACCGATTGCAACGTAGTTAACATCGCCCCGGATCGCGACGAGTGGCCAGATGCTGACATCATCGGCCATGCGAACATCACCAATGACCACGCTGCTGGCATCGATCATCACGCGATCGCCTTTTTGGGGGAACAGATCTTTATAAGGACGTAATACTGCAAACATATCTACCTCGATACAGATGAGCGCTATTAAAGAAGACTTTGATCGTATTCCTGGATCGAGGCAAGGCAAAATGCGTCAATTTTTAAGCGGATCGGCTGGGTTTTCAGCGAAAAGCACGGAAAATCATCAGTTGGAAAAAAAGATCTAAAAAATACTTGTGCTAAAAACTGGGATCCCTATAATGCGCCTCCATCGACACGGCAGATGTGAATCACTTCACAGATAACCCGGTCGGTTGAAGAGAAAAAATCCTGAAATAACGGGTTGACTCTGAAAGAGGAAAGCGTAATATACGCCACCTCGCAACGGTGAGCGAAAGCCGCGTTGCACTGCTCTTTAACAATTTATCAGACAATCTGTGTGGGCACTCAAAGTGACATGGATTCTTAATGTCTTCGGACACTAAATGAATACCAAGTCTCTGAGTGAACATACGTAATTCATTACGAAGTTTAATTCACGAGCATCAAACTTAAATTGAAGAGTTTGATCATGGCTCAGATTGAACGCTGGCGGCAGGCCTAACACATGCAAGTCGAACGGTAACAGGAAGCAGCTTGCTGCTTTGCTGACGAGTGGCGGACGGGTGAGTAATGTCTGGGAAACTGCCTGATGGAGGGGGATAACTACTGGAAACGGTAGCTAATACCGCATAACGTCGCAAGACCAAAGAGGGGGACCTTCGGGCCTCTTGCCATCGGATGTGCCCAGATGGGATTAGCTAGTAGGTGGGGTAACGGCTCACCTAGGCGACGATCCCTAGCTGGTCTGAGAGGATGACCAGCCACACTGGAACTGAGACACGGTCCAGACTCCTACGGGAGGCAGCAGTGGGGAATATTGCACAATGGGCGCAAGCCTGATGCAGCCATGCCGCGTGTATGAAGAAGGCCTTCGGGTTGTAAAGTACTTTCAGCGGGGAGGAAGGCGATAAGGTTAATAACCTTGTCGATTGACGTTACCCGCAGAAGAAGCACCGGCTAACTCCGTGCCAGCAGCCGCGGTAATACGGAGGGTGCAAGCGTTAATCGGAATTACTGGGCGTAAAGCGCACGCAGGCGGTCTGTCAAGTCGGATGTGAAATCCCCGGGCTCAACCTGGGAACTGCATTCGAAACTGGCAGGCTAGAGTCTTGTAGAGGGGGGTAGAATTCCAGGTGTAGCGGTGAAATGCGTAGAGATCTGGAGGAATACCGGTGGCGAAGGCGGCCCCCTGGACAAAGACTGACGCTCAGGTGCGAAAGCGTGGGGAGCAAACAGGATTAGATACCCTGGTAGTCCACGCCGTAAACGATGTCGACTTGGAGGTTGTGCCCTTGAGGCGTGGCTTCCGGAGCTAACGCGTTAAGTCGACCGCCTGGGGAGTACGGCCGCAAGGTTAAAACTCAAATGAATTGACGGGGGCCCGCACAAGCGGTGGAGCATGTGGTTTAATTCGATGCAACGCGAAGAACCTTACCTACTCTTGACATCCAGAGAACTTAGCAGAGATGCTTTGGTGCCTTCGGGAACTCTGAGACAGGTGCTGCATGGCTGTCGTCAGCTCGTGTTGTGAAATGTTGGGTTAAGTCCCGCAACGAGCGCAACCCTTATCCTTTGTTGCCAGCGGTCCGGCCGGGAACTCAAAGGAGACTGCCAGTGATAAACTGGAGGAAGGTGGGGATGACGTCAAGTCATCATGGCCCTTACGAGTAGGGCTACACACGTGCTACAATGGCGCATACAAAGAGAAGCGACCTCGCGAGAGCAAGCGGACCTCATAAAGTGCGTCGTAGTCCGGATTGGAGTCTGCAACTCGACTCCATGAAGTCGGAATCGCTAGTAATCGTGGATCAGAATGCCACGGTGAATACGTTCCCGGGCCTTGTACACACCGCCCGTCACACCATGGGAGTGGGTTGCAAAAGAAGTAGGTAGCTTAACCTTCGGGAGGGCGCTTACCACTTTGTGATTCATGACTGGGGTGAAGTCGTAACAAGGTAACCGTAGGGGAACCTGCGGTTGGATCACCTCCTTACCTTAAAGAACCTGCCTTTGTAGTGTCCACACAGATTGTCTGATGAAAAGTAAATAGCAAGGCGTCTTGCGATTGAGACTGTACGTCCCCTTCGTCTAGAGGCCCAGGACACCGCCCTTTCACGGCGGTAACAGGGGTTCGAATCCCCTAGGGGACGCCACTTGCTGGTTCGTGAGTGAAAGTCACCTGCCTTAATATCTCAAAACTGACTTGCGAGTCATGTTTGAGATATTTGCTCTTTAAAAATCTGGATCAAGCTGAAAATTGAAACGACACACAGCTCATGTGTGTTCGAGTCTCTCAAATTTTCGCAATCAGAAGTGAAACATCTTCGGGTTGTGAGGTTAAGCGACTAAGCGTACACGGTGGATGCCCTGGCAGTCAGAGGCGATGAAGGACGTGCTAATCTGCGAAAAGCGCCGGCGAGGTGATATGAACCCTTGACCCGGCGATGTCCGAATGGGGAAACCCAGTGCAATCCGTTGCACTATCGTTAACTGAATACATAGGTTAACGAGGCGAACCGGGGGAACTGAAACATCTAAGTACCCCGAGGAAAAGAAATCAACCGAGATTCCCCCAGTAGCGGCGAGCGAACGGGGAGCAGCCCGGAGTCTGAATCAGCTTGTGTGTTAGTGGAACGGTCTGGAAAGTCCGACGGTACAGGGTGATAGTCCCGTACACGAAAGCACACTTGCTGTGAACTCGAAGAGTAGGGCGGGACACGTGGTATCCTGTCTGAATATGGGGGGACCATCCTCCAAGGCTAAATACTCCTGACTGACCGATAGTGAACCAGTACCGTGAGGGAAAGGCGAAAAGAACCCCGGCGAGGGGAGTGAAAAAGAACCTGAAACCGTGTACGTACAAGCAGTGGGAGCCTCTTTATGGGGTGACTGCGTACCTTTTGTATAATGGGTCAGCGACTTATATTCTGTAGCAAGGTTAACCGTATAGGGGAGCCGAAGGGAAACCGAGTCTTAACTGGGCGTTAAGTTGCAGGGTATAGACCCGAAACCCGGTGATCTAGCCATGGGCAGGTTGAAGGTTGGGTAACACTAACTGGAGGACCGAACCGACTAATGTTGAAAAATTAGCGGATGACCTGTGGCTGGGGGTGAAAGGCCAATCAAACCGGGAGATAGCTGGTTCTCCCCGAAAGCTATTTAGGTAGCGCCTCGTGAACTCATCTTCGGGGGTAGAGCACTGTTTCGGCTAGGGGGCCATCCCGGCTTACCAACCCGATGCAAACTACGAATACCGAAGAATGTTATCACGGGAGACACACGGCGGGTGCTAACGTCCGTCGTGAAGAGGGAAACAACCCAGACCGCCAGCTAAGGTCCCAAAGTCATG
Organism: Enterobacter sp. DTU_2021_1002640_1_SI_PRY_ASU_LCPMC_013; assembly: GCF_032389435.1. NCBI lineage: Bacteria > Pseudomonadati > Pseudomonadota > Gammaproteobacteria > Enterobacterales > Enterobacteriaceae > Enterobacter > Enterobacter sp. DTU_2021_1002640_1_SI_PRY_ASU_LCPMC_013. The sequence continues at coordinate 4,389,046 of NZ_CP135594.1, read as the reverse complement.
GTTAAGTGGGAAACGATGTGGGAAGGCACAGACAGCCAGGATGTTGGCTTAGAAGCAGCCATCATTTAAAGAAAGCGTAATAGCTCACTGGTCGAGTCGGCCTGCGCGGAAGATGTAACGGGGCTAAACCATGCACCGAAGCTGCGGCAGCGACGCTTATGCGTTGTTGGGTAGGGGAGCGTTCTGTAAGCCGTTGAAGGTGTGCTGTGAGGCATGCTGGAGGTATCAGAAGTGCGAATGCTGACATAAGTAACGATAAAGCGGGTGAAAAGCCCGCTCGCCGGAAGACCAAGGGTTCCTGTCCAACGTTAATCGGGGCAGGGTGAGTCGACCCCTAAGGCGAGGCCGAAAGGCGTAGTCGATGGGAAACAGGTTAATATTCCTGTACTTGGTGTTACTGCGAAGGGGGGACGGAGAAGGCTATGTCAGCCGGGCGACGGTTGTCCCGGTTTAAGCATGTAGGCGGAGGTTCCAGGTAAATCCGGTTCCTTGTTAACGCTGAGGTGTGATGACGAGGCACTACGGTGCTGAAGTGATAAATGCCCTGCTTCCAGGAAAAGCCTCTAAGCATCAGGTAACACGAAATCGTACCCCAAACCGACACAGGTGGTCAGGTAGAGAATACCAAGGCGCTTGAGAGAACTCGGGTGAAGGAACTAGGCAAAATGGTGCCGTAACTTCGGGAGAAGGCACGCTGATATGTAGGTGAAGCCCCTGCGGGCGGAGCTGAAATCAGTCGAAGATACCAGCTGGCTGCAACTGTTTATTAAAAACACAGCACTGTGCAAACACGAAAGTGGACGTATACGGTGTGACGCCTGCCCGGTGCCGGAAGGTTAATTGATGGGGTTAGCGGCAACGCGAAGCTCTTGATCGAAGCCCCGGTAAACGGCGGCCGTAACTATAACGGTCCTAAGGTAGCGAAATTCCTTGTCGGGTAAGTTCCGACCTGCACGAATGGCGTAATGATGGCCAGGCTGTCTCCACCCGAGACTCAGTGAAATTGAACTCGCTGTGAAGATGCAGTGTACCCGCGGCAAGACGGAAAGACCCCGTGAACCTTTACTATAGCTTGACACTGAACACTGGTCCTTGATGTGTAGGATAGGTGGGAGGCTTTGAAGCGTGGACGCCAGTCTGCGTGGAGCCAACCTTGAAATACCACCCTTTAATGGCTGGTGTTCTAACGTGGACCCGTAATCCGGGTTGCGGACAGTGTCTGGTGGGTAGTTTGACTGGGGCGGTCTCCTCCCAAAGAGTAACGGAGGAGCACGAAGGTTGGCTAATCCTGGTCGGACATCAGGAGGTTAGTGCAATGGCATAAGCCAGCTTGACTGCGAGCGTGACGGCGCGAGCAGGTGCGAAAGCAGGTCATAGTGATCCGGTGGTTCTGAATGGAAGGGCCATCGCTCAACGGATAAAAGGTACTCCGGGGATAACAGGCTGATACCGCCCAAGAGTTCATATCGACGGCGGTGTTTGGCACCTCGATGTCGGCTCATCACATCCTGGGGCTGAAGTAGGTCCCAAGGGTATGGCTGTTCGCCATTTAAAGTGGTACGCGAGCTGGGTTTAGAACGTCGTGAGACAGTTCGGTCCCTATCTGCCGTGGGCGCTGGAGAATTGAGGGGGGCTGCTCCTAGTACGAGAGGACCGGAGTGGACGCATCACTGGTGTTCGGGTTGTCATGCCAATGGCACTGCCCGGTAGCTAAATGCGGAAGAGATAAGTGCTGAAAGCATCTAAGCACGAAACTTGCCCCGAGATGAGTTCTCCCTGAGACTTTAAGTCTCCTGAAGGAACGTTGAAGACGACGACGTTGATAGGTCGGGTGTGTAAGCGCAGCGATGCGTTGAGCTAACCGATACTAATGAACCGTGAGGCTTAACCTTACAACGCCGAAGGTGTTTTGGCGAAGAGACAGAAGATTTTCAGCCTGATACAGATTAACAGAATTTGCCTGGCGGCTGTAGCGCGGTGGTCCCACCTGACCCCATGCCGAACTCAGAAGTGAAACGCCGTAGCGCCGATGGTAGTGTGGGGTCTCCCCATGTGAGAGTAGGGAACTGCCAGGCATCAAATTTAGCGTGCTGATATGGCTCAGTTGGTAGAGCGCACCCTTGGTAAGGGTGAGGTCCCCAGTTCGACTCTGGGTATCAGCACCACTTTATACTTAGGTTAAAGTTCGGCAAGAAGTAAAAGAATTTGTCTGGCGGCTTTAGCGCGGTGGTCCCACCTGACCCCATGCCGAACTCAGAAGTGAAACGCCGTAGCGCCGATGGTAGTGTGGGGTCTCCCCATGTGAGAGTAGGGAACTGCCAGACATCAAACAAGTAGAAAGGCCATCCGAAAGGATGGCCTTTTTGCGTTATCGCTCCAGCCAAACCAATTCGCTCATTCGATATTCCTGCTGTCGCCATTAATACCTTACGGACGTATTAAAGCGTTTTACCCTACTGAAACTGAAGTTGTGGAATGCATTATGCTGGCTCGCAGCAGCGTTAAATCAATTAAATGTTATGTACAGGTATGGGGTATAGCGGGGAGTAAGGTAGCGTATTGAATTTAATTAATATCTGATGCTATTCGTGATGAGGAATATATGTTCCTTATATCAGGGAAAAATAAAAGCGCGGCGATGGCCGCGCTTTTAGAAGCCTTATTTAGTCAGGGCGACAATACCGAGTGTCAGGCCAGCGATTGCCGCGGCGCCACCAGCAATCGCACCTGCTGTTTCCCAGTTATCCTGGGTAGTGCCCTTCATACAGGTATTGGTGTGAACCAGTCGCCCCTGATCGTCGTATACCGGTACACATGGAGAGTCGTGCGCGCAACCAGCAAGCAGCGCAGCGAGAAGTGCAACGGAAAGGAATCTTTTCATGATGTTACCTCAATATGATCGCTTATTCGCTAAAGAGCCGATACAGCAATTAACGAACTGATGATTATTTTACCACCGCACTAATACCATGCAGCACGGGGAATAATCTCAATTTGTGTGGATTGTAAAAATTATGAAGAAAAAAGCGCGGGCACTGATTATTAATGGAGGAAATGTGAAGAGGGGATGTGTTTTTACATTGTTTTCAGGAAATAAAAAAGGCACCAGAGGTGCCTTTATGATTTTCATTAATCCTTGTGCTTTGTAAACCGTCTCCGGACAACCACAAAGAAAACAGGAACAAAGAAAATGGCCAACAGGGTGGCTGACAGCATCCCGCCCATCACGCCCGTCCCGACCGCATTTTGTGCCCCACTACCAGCACCGCTGCTGATGACCAGAGGCATAACACCAAGGATGAATGCCAGAGAAGTCATCAGGATAGGACGCAGACGCATACGCGAGGCTTCAAGCGTGGCTTCGATAATCCCTTTGCCTTCTTTATCCATGAGATCCTTGGCGAACTCAACGATCAGTATGGCGTTCTTGGCTGATAAACCAATTGTCGTAAGCAGACCAACCTGGAAGTAAACGTCATTGTTCAGCCCTCGCATTGATGCAGCCAGAAGCGCGCCGATCACCCCCAGCGGCACAACCAGCATGACCGAGAAGGGAATTGACCAACTTTCATAGAGGGCCGCCAGACACAGGAACACCACAATCAGTGAGATGGCGTACAGCGCCGGAGCCTGATTCCCGGAAAGTCGTTCCTGATAAGACATCCCCGTCCAGTCGTAGCCGATGCCGGAAGGCAGTTTTGACGCAAGGCTTTCCATCAACGCCATTGCCTCACCGGTACTTTTGCCAGGGGCAGACTCACCGAGGATCTCCATTGACGGCATCCCATTGTAACGTTCCAGACGCGGTGAACCGTACACCCAGTGAGAGCTGCTAAAGGCAGAGAAAGGCACCATTTCGCCGTTAGCGCTACGCACATACAGGCCGTTAATGTCTCCTGGTAGCATACGGAAGCGAGCATCAGCCTGGACATAAACTTTTTTCACCCGTCCGTGATCGATAAAGTCGTTCACATAGGTGCCACCCAGCGCTGTTGAAATCGTCTGATTGACGTCAGACACGCTCACACCCAGCGCCTGTGCCTTCTCCTGATCGACGTCCAGCTTGAACTGTGGCGTATCTTCCAGTCCATTAGGACGCACGCGAACCAGTAAGTCAGGATGTTCTCTCACCATGCCTAGCAGCTGGTTACGCGCCTGGGTTAACTGCGTATGCCCCAGGTTTGCCTGGTCAATCAATTCAAAGTCAAAGCCTGTTGCGGTACCCAGTTCAATAATGGCAGGCAGGTTAAACGGAAATACAAGACCGTCTTTGATCTGGCTGAACGCTTTCGTCGCGCGGCTGACAATCGCCTCAACGCCGTTTTCCTTGCCCGGACGTTCTTCCCATGGCTTCAGGCTGACGAAAGCGATACCGGAGTTCTGCCCCTGTCCGCTAAAGCTAAACCCGTTTACGGTAAAGACCGATTCAACGTTCGCTTTCTCTTTCGTCAGGTAATAATCCTGAACCTGATCGAGTACCTGCTGGGTACGCATCTGCGTCGCCCCTGCCGGCAACTGAACCATCGTCATAAATACCCCCTGATCCTCTTCCGGCAGGAAGGAGGAAGGCAGGCGCAGGAACAGAACTGCCATGCCGCCGACGATGATGACGTAAACCAGCAGATAGCGGCCGGTCTTACGTAAAATGCCGCTCACGCTGTTGCTGTAATGCTCCACACTTTTATCAAAGAGCGCGTTAAACCAGCCGAAGAAACCACCTTTCTTTTCATGATGTTCGCTGGAAACCGGTTTGAGCAGCGTTGCACAAAGAGCAGGCGTTAATATCAACGCCACCAGTACCGACAAGGCCATCGCGGAGACAATGGTCAGCGAGAACTGGCGATAGATAGCCCCGGTTGAACCACCAAAGAATGCCATCGGGATAAATACCGCCGAAAGCACCATGGCAATGCCCACCAGGGCGCCCTGGATTTGCTCCATCGACTTCTGCGTTGCCTCTTTTGGCGGCAGCTTGTCCTCAACCATGACGCGTTCTACGTTCTCGACCACAACGATGGCGTCATCGACGAGCAGACCTATCGCCAATACCATCCCGAACATCGTCAGGGTGTTAATGGAGAACCCGAACGCAGCCAGTACCGCAAAGGTGCCCAGTAATACCACTGGCACGGCGATAGTGGGAATAAGCGTTGCCCGCAGGTTTTGCAGGAACAGGTACATCACCAGGAACACGAGGACAATCGCTTCAAACAGCGTCTTCACCACTTCATGGATTGAGATCTTCACGAAAGGTGTGGTGTCGTACGGATACACGACTTTCAGGCCCTGAGGGAAGAAGGGCTGCAACTGCGCCAGTTTACTCTTGATGGCGGCAGCGGTATCCAGCGCGTTTGCGCCAGTCGCCAGCTTGATCCCCAGCCCCGTTGCTGCCTGGCCATTGATTTTGGTGACCATATTGTAGTTTTCGCCACCCAGCTCAATGCGGGCCACATCTTTCAGCTGGACCATCGAACCGTCCTGGTTCACCTTCAGCGTCACACGACCAAACTCCTCCGGCGATTTCAGACGCGTTTGAGCAATAATTGAGGCGTTCAGTTGCTGCCCAGGTACGGACGGTGTACCGCCCAACTGGCCCGCAGCAATCTGGTCGTTCTGCGTTTTTAGCTGGTTAATGATATCCAGCGGCGTGAGCTGATATTTGTTCATCGCGTTGCTGTCCAGCCAGATGCGCATTGCATACTGGGCACCGAACAGCTGCACGTCACCGACGCCGGAAGTACGGCTGATCGCATCTTTTACGTTAGAAGCGACATAGTCGGAGATATCATCCTGCGTGAGGTTTTTATTGTCCGACACAAAGCCTGCAACCAGCAGGAAGCTGCTGCTGGATTTCTCCACGCCGATCCCCTGCTGCTGCACTTCTTGTGGCAGCAGCGGCATGGCGAGCTGGAGTTTGTTCTGAACCTGCACCTGCGCAATATCAGGATCTGTACCCGACTCGAACGTCAGCGTAATGGTGACGTTACCAGCGGAATCACTGGTGGACGACATGTACATCAAATTATCGATACCGTTCATGTTCTGTTCGATAACCTGAGTGACGGTGTCCTGTACCGTCTGGGCATCAGCGCCCGGGTAGGTTGCTGTCACCGCAACCGCCGGCGGCGCAATGGTCGGATATTGCGCGACCGGTAGTTTTAAAATGGCCAGCCCGCCCGCAATCATCAGAATGATGGCGAGTACCCAGGCGAAAACAGGCCGTTGAATAAAGAAATTAGCCATGTCGTTATTCCTTAACTGGCTGGAGTCGCTGCGGTATCAGGAATAGCCACGACGGTGACGCCAGGGCGAACTTTTTGCAGGCCGCTGATAATGACGCGGTCGCCGTTTTTGAGGCCTTCCGTGATCAGCCAGCGATCGCCAATCGCCTGCGGTGCAACGACAGTGCGTGATTCCACCTGGTTTTTCTCATTTACCACAAGCACGGTGGCATCTCCGCGTGGTGTACGGGTTACCCCCTGCTGGGGAACCAGTATGGCATCAGGTTGCGTACCTTCATCGATGCGCGCACGGACAAACATACCCGGTAACAGCATATGCTGTGGGTTAGGGAAGAGGGCGCGAAGGGTGATTGAGCCGGTACTTTCATCTACCGTGACATCAGAGAACTGGAGCGTTCCTTTCAGCGGATAAGGCTGGCCATTTTCCATCAGCAACTCGACGCTGCTGGTGTCTCCCTTTTGCAGGCTCGTCTGCTGCTTCAGGCGCATAAAATCGCTGCTGGATTGCGTCACATCGACATAAATGGGATCGAGTTGCTGAACCGTCGCCAGTGCAGTTGCCTGGCCATTAGTGACTAACGCCCCTTCGGTGACGCTGGATTTACCTATACGCCCGTTGATTGGGGATGTGACTTTCGTATAGGCCAGGTTGATCCGCGCGCTTTCAACGCCAGCCTTCGCGGCAACCACGCTCGCATCCGCCTGCTGGGCAGTTGCCACCGCCTGATCGTACTCCTGCTTGCTCACATATTGCGTACCAACCAGCGGAACGTAACGTTTCACCGTCAGATGGGCGATATTCGCCGCCGCCTGTGCTTTTACCAGTTCACCTTTCGCATTGTCGTAGGCTGCCTGATAGGTGGCCGGATCGATTTGATAAAGGGATTCACCCGCTTTAACGTCGCTGCCTTCGGTAAAATTACGGTGCAGAATGATACCACTTACCTGAGGACGAACCTCCGCAACACGATACGCGTCAGTTCTGCCGGGCAATTCTGTCGTTACGGCCAGTGGCGCGCTTTTAACAATATGAACACTGACCTGAGGAGCTTGCGCATGCTGCTGTGGGTTTTCTTGCCCATCGCACCCGGTGAGCAGCGCGGCACAGACAATGAAACCGGATAAGGGTAAGCATCTGAAGTGATTCGTCATTACTGTTCCTTAAACTACCCTTGAGCCGATATTTGCCATGAATCGGTGAAAGGGTGTGAGGCAAAAATAGAAATGTAGCCGCGTATAATAATGAGGGTGTTTAATGTTTTTTAATTTATAAGTGCTGATGGAGCTTTTAAAAGTAAAAATCGGAATCTGACACAGTGCATTCGGTATTCTTTTTCTGTCAGGATAATCAACGAAATGTTTTCGGTGAATGCTATTCATATATTTTATGAATTTTATGTATTCGATTTATTCACGTGAATTATAAATTAAATGAATTGACTTTTTTTGTGCAAAATTAACACGGGTTTTGGTTAATACTTTGACTACACGACCACGGCAATATCCTTTGATAACGTATCAATTTTATGAGTAATGAGTAGCAGGTTATGGTGCGCAAAAAAAAAGAAGAGGCTCAAAAGACCCGCCAGCAGCTGATTGAAGCCGCTATCGGGCTATTCGCGACGCGTGGCGTGTCCAGCACCACGCTTACCGACATCGCCGATGCTGCTCAACTCACTCGCGGGGCGGTTTACTGGCATTTCTCGAGTAAAGCGGAAATATTTAATGCAATATGGGATCAGCAATTGCCGATGCGTGAGATGATTCGTGACAGGTTAATACTTTCCGAAAATGACGACCCTTTGTTAATGCTTCGTGAACAATTTATTGTCGCACTACAATATATTGCGAGCGAGCCGCGGCAATATGCGCTTTTACAAATTTTGTATCATAAGTGTGAATTTCATGACGATGTGATTTCAGAATGTGAAATACGCAAGCGGATCGGTTTAAACGATGATTATCTTCGCAAGACGCTAAAGCGATGCATTGCTCGTAACGTTATCTCTTCGCAAACCAATATTGAACTGGCGCTGATTGTTTTCCACGCCTTTTTTAGCGGTGTCATTAAAAACTGGTTAATGGATAGCAACAATTTTAATCTGTACAAACAAGCACCGGCGCTGGTGGATAATATTCTGGCGACACTAAATATCACCCGAGTGGCACCAGTGGTTTACGATACAGCCTCATGACCGCGTCCGGGGTGGCGACATCTCCCCGTGCTGGCACTGTTCCATAATAGCTTGCGCGGTAATCGGTTTGCCCAGCAGGTAACCCTGTAGCGTATTGCATCCCAGTTCTGTCAGAAAGGTTTGCTGCGCTGCGGTTTCGACCCCTTCCGCCACGACCTTCAGATTCAGCGTTTTTGCCAGGGCGACAATCGCCGAGACAATCGTCGCATCTTCGCTCTCACCACTTAACTCTTTCACAAAAGCACGATCGATTTTCAACTCGCAGGCGGGGAGTCGCTTAAGATACAGAAGGCTTGAGTAACCGGTGCCAAAATCGTCTATCGAGGCTTTTACTCCCGCATCCGTCAGCGCTGTCAGGACACGAACGCTTTCGTCCGGATTGTTCATTGCCGTGGTTTCGGTCACCTCCAGGATCAACATGCCGGGCGGTACGCTATGGCGCGTCAGACAATCGAGAACTGTTTTAACCACCGACGGCTGTTCGAACTGCAATGTAGAAAGATTCACCGCCATTGACCAGTCCGTGTGGCCCTGAAGATGCCATTCATGCAGCTGGCGGCAGGCCTCGTCGATTACCCAGTTTCCAATCGGAATAATCAGCCCCGTTTTCTCTGCCAGCGGTAGAAACAGGTCAGGGGAGAGTAACCCCTGTTTGGGATGCTGCCAGCGTAACAGCGCTTCGAACCCGAGGACTGGCCCGGCAGGAGCGTGGAATTTAGGTTGATAAAGCAGGCGTAACTCATTACGGTCGATGGCTTGCCACAGATCATTCATCAGATGAAGATGCGTCTGCGCCAGCGTATTCATTGACGGCTGGAAGAAGTGATAGCCGTTACGACCCATATGTTTCGTGTGGTACATCGCAGCATCAGCGTTAAACATCAGTTCACGATCGGTTTTGCCATCGTGTGGATAGAGCGCAATGCCAATGCTCAGGGTGACCATCAGTTCATAAGGATCGAGATGGAACGGGCTATCAATGACGCGCACCAGTGAATTTGCCAGTGAGGCAGCATCATCCGGAGTGGCGGTTTCGGCCAGCAGGACGAATTCATCCCCACCGATACGCGCCAGCGTATACTGACCTTTCAACTGCAACAGCAAACGCTGAGTCACCGCAACCAGAAGCTTGTCACCGACATCATGACCATAGGCATCGTTGACGGTTTTAAAGCCATCAAGATCCATAAACATCAGCGCGAAAGGGCTTCCTTCGCGATCGGCCTTGCTGATGGCCTGATCGAGGCGATCCTCAAGCAGAATACGATTGGGTAATCGCGTCAGCGTATCATGTAACGCCAGCTGTGCGAGTTCACGATTAGCTTCTGCCAGTGATGAGGCCAGCAGCGAGGTACGAGCCTGAAGGCGGGCATCGAACATCGACACCAGCAGCGTAATCCCCAGAATAGCGAGCGCGACCACGCTAACCAGTATCGCCAGCCAGCTCCCGTTAATGCCATGATGGTGGACCATCGTCGACATTGGAAATTGTGCTGCTTCCATGCCGGCGTAATGCATGCCAGCGATAGCGATGCCCATGGTGATCGCCGCCCCCAGCCGCATCAACGCCATTCGTGCGGCTTCCTGACGTAAACGGAACGTCAGCCAAAGGGCGGCCAGTGAAGCGGCAAGGGCTATGACCACAGAGATAGCCACCCACGTTTTATCCCAGACAATACCCGGTGTGACCTCCAGGGCAGCCATACCGGTGTAGTGCATGGCAACAATGCCCGTTCCCATCACGACGGCGCCAGGCAGCAGCCGGCGCAAACGTAGCTGCTCGCCGCTAACGAGCCACAGGGCAAACATTGACGAGCTAATGGCGATAACCATCGAAAGCACGGTCAGGGCCGCGTTGTAACTCATGCTCATGGAAAGATCCATCGCCAGCATACCGATGAAATGCATCGCCCACACGCCAATCCTTATCGAAACACCGCCACCTGTCAGCCAGACGCGTGCAGCGACGCCCTGGCTTCCGGCAACGCGCGCAGCCATATTCAGCGCGGTATAGGCGGCAAGAATGGCAACAACAAAGGAGATGACTACGAGGATTTGGTTGTATTGGCTAACCAGCATGGTCTGTTCACTCGTTGTGAGACGTTAAGCAAGAGCGGTTGGAAAGGGCACAGACATTATCATCGTCAGGAAATGACGAAAAGTGATTTAAATCCCTGTTTTTATTGAGTGATAACAGGGGGGGACAGGATGGAAGCGGTTAGTCCAGCTCTGAGCAGTTGACCAGTTTAAGCGGGTTCACGGAATTCATATTGCGACATTTATCGGTTTCGGTGCTCATCAGTTCAATCCACTGCATCAGCAGCGCATCAAAAATGAAAACAGAGACAGCAAAAACGACCAGCCACCAGTATTTACGAATCATGTGTCATTCCGTGAAAAGAGAGCCTGTAAGTTGCTGGAAATATACACGAAAAGCGGGCGTTGAAAAGTGGGGAAAGAGAAGGTTTACAAAGCATTGACGGTTGCCCGTCCGGACGATAAAAAAGGCGCTTCCCCATGCCGAAGAGCGCCTTTTTAAACAAGCAGTTAGCTAATCGAAATTAGTTCATGCCGTATTTTTTCAGTTTCTTACGCAGGGTACCACGGTTGATGCCCATCATCAGGGCAGCGCGGGTTTGATTACCACGGGTGTATTGCATCACCATGTCCAACAGTGGCTGTTCAACTTCAGCCAGTACCAGCTCATACAGGTCATTAACATCCTGACCGTTCAGTTGAGCAAAATAGTTCTTCAGTGCCTGTTTAACCGAGTCACGCAGGGGCTTTTGAGTCACCTGATCCTGAGAGTTAACGGTAGAAACGGTCAGTACGTCAGAATTTACGCGTTGTTCGAACATAGTTCTGTCAGCTCTTTATTTCATTACGCAAGATTTTCGAAGTATGCCTCCAACGCCTCCAGCTGTTCGCTGGCATCCTCAATGGCGTTGAATGTGCGCCGAAACTGGTCATTTGGAGCGTGCTCCTGGAGATACCAGGAGACGTGTTTACGCGCAATTCGGTACCCTTTTGCCTGGCCGTAGTGGTCATGCAGTTCCCGAACATGCGAACAAAGCAAGCGCTTGACCTCTGCCAGAGGCAGTGGGGCAAGCAGCTCCCCAGTGTCCAGATAATGCTGGATTTCCCGAAAGATCCAGGGTCTTCCCTGAGCGGCACGTCCTATCATCAGAGCATCAGCTCCCGTATAGTCGAGCACAGCTCTGGCTTTAAGCGGGTCAGTAATGTCGCCATTCGCGATAACCGGAATGGAAACTTTCTGCTTAACTGCCCGAATGCTGTCGTATTCAGCTTCACCGTTGAACAAACAGGCGCGAGTGCGTCCATGAATGGTCAGGGCCTGAATGCCACAGTCTTCGGCCAGTTGGGCAATCTCTACGCAGTTACGGTGTTCCGGCGACCAACCCGTGCGAATCTTCAACGTAACAGGAACGTCCACTGCGCTGACAACCGCCGTCAGGATTGACTTCACCTGGTCGGGGTATTGCAGAAGGGCTGAACCTGCAAGCTTGCGATTCACCTTTTTGGCCGGGCAACCCATATTGATATCAATAATCTGGGCGCCACTTTCCACGTTAATACGCGCGGCATCTGCCATCTCTTCAGGCACGCTTCCGGCAATTTGCACGGTGCGGATACCTGGTTCATCAATGTGCACCATCCGTAGGCGGGACTTATCGCTTTCCCAAACCTGCGGGTTAGACGACATCATCTCGGAAACGGTCAGGCCTGCTCCCATCTCATAACACAGCGTCCTGAACGGCCGGTCGGTAATACCTGCCATTGGGGCTGCGATCAGGCGATTTCTGAGCTGGTGGTGTCCGATGCGCATGAGTTAAGAAATGACCATACTGTGACTGCAAGGCGGCGTATATTACGCATTTTTTGCACGAGATGAAAGGCCAAACTTTGAACAATCCTCTGTTGTAGATCAAGGAATCGCCAGTCATTCTTTTTGGATAAGATTATTCGCTATTTAAATCATTGTGTTATGAATAAATGAACATTTTGTGGGCGCTTACAATTTCCCGTAACTTCTCATCATTTCTGAATAAATGAATCAATTGTCCGGGATAATCTGCTGCTATAAGCAGCAGATTATGGCGCTTCTTTGCGATCTGCGTCGCATTTCAGCACAGGATATCAGCGTAAAAAAATCGACTTATTCAACAACCAGACGGCCATGAAGCGGTTGAACCGGGCGGCTGTTTTCATGGTGCATGGTGTGAGTGAATTTTTGCAGCTGTTCAGCAGAGACGGTCAGCGGGTGCTTGAGCACCAGCCATGTCACCCCTTCTGAACACGGTGGCGTGGTCAGAGAGCCGCTAAAACGCCAGTAGGTTTTATCCGTGGGCAGTAATTTATTCATATCGAGGGTTGGCTTAATCGTGACGTTCTGGTCAACCTGTCCAGGCATCACGCCCCAGAGTTTATCCAGTTCAGTGTTTGCCGCGCCCTGATCGAACATAACGGCAACGACCGTCAGTTCGCCGTCAGCGTTTTTATGGACCAGATGCATTTCCATTGCGTATTTTTTACCGTGCACCGTGTTTTCGGATGGCGCATGGAAATGGAACTGCTGTAACGTCCAGCGCTGTTTATCAAGCGTGATGCTGTCGCGTGTATCGGCATTTTCACTTGCCTGGATAGTATGGCCGTTGTTTGTCAGAATGACCGGGCCGTCGATATAGTGCGTTTCCAGCGGAGAGATGTGGGCTTTGACCGTGTTATCTATGTTGACCGGCGACTGATACATTCCGCTTTTACACGTCTTGTACGCCTCGTCCAGTTCGCCCCAGTGTTCCGGTGCGCCTTCTCCCTGATAACTCCAGTGTGATGCGTAAGCCGTAGCCGAAATCATGCTCAGCGCCAGCAGCGCTGCCTTGCCTGAAATGTGTTTCATCATATTCTTCCTGTGAATTTTATTATCCAAATCAATGAGTAACATTATGATTTGTGCGGTTATTTTATCGAAGAAAGGAAGAAGGCGGGAGAAAAAACCGAAGGGAAAAGGCGTGGTCAGACGACCACGCCAAACGCTTATTTTTTACGACCGGTGATGCGACACCACTCTTCTTTCTCGACCACCGGGTCGAGCGCGAAGAGATCGGCGTAGGCTTCACAGACGCTGTCTGCCTGGCTGGCAAGGATACCGGACAGGCCCAGCAGACCGCCTTCAACCGGCAGCACGCTGATTAACGGCGACAGCTCGCGTAACGGGCCAGCCAGGATATTCGCGACCACCACATCGGCTTTCATCGCCTCTGGCTGTGCATCGGGCAGATACAGTTCAAGGCGATCGGAAACGCCATTACGCTCGGCGTTATCACGGCTGGCCTGAATCGCCTGCGGATCGATGTCGATCCCGATGGCTTTGGCGGCGCCCAGTTTCAGCGCCGCGATAGCAAGGATCCCGGATCCGCAGCCGAAGTCGATCACGGTTTTGCCTTCCAGATCCAGGCCATCCAGCCATTGCAGGCACAGGGAGGTTGTCGGGTGGGTGCCGGTGCCGAACGCCAGACCCGGATCCAGCATCACGTTGACGGCGTTTTTATCGGGAACTTCACGCCAGCTTGGGCAGATCCACAGACGCTGACCAAACTGCATCGGATGGAAGTTGTCCATCCACTCGCGTTCCCAGTCTTTGTCTTCCAGCTGTTCAATTTTATGCGCGAAACCTACGCCCAGCAGCGGATGGTTTTCCAGAATCGCCACGACCTCTTTCATGTCGGTTTCTGCATCGAACAGGCCGATAACGTCCGTATCGCCCCACAGGCGCGTTTCGCCCGGCAGCGGCTCAAAGACCGGCGTGTCATGCGTGTCCTGGAAGGTGATCGAGACCGAACCGGCCTCCATCAGCGCATCACTCAGTTCTTCGGCGTTCGCGCCGGTTGTGTTCAGTTTTAATTGGATCCACGGCATGGCAAAACTCTTTATTTGTCAGTAGAAATCAGGACAGTTTGTGGCACCGGTCGACCAAAACGGTTTCCCACCACAAACGCCAGTAAACTTAACAGTAACGAAGGCACGATCGGATGGAAGCCCAGATACTGAATTTTAAACGTGGCGAGAACAGCATACAGGACGCCCCCGACAATCATGCCGCTTAATGCACCCGCGGCATTCGCGCGTTCCCAGTAGAGCCCCAGCACCAGCGGCCACAGGAAAACGGCCTCCAGCCCACCAAAGGCGAGCAGGTTCAACCAGATGATCATCTCCGGTGGACGCCACGCGGCCAGCAGCAGCAACGCCCCCAGCACCAGGGTAATCACCGCCGACATGCGCTTGAGGCGTCGCTCATTTTCGACCTGTTCAGGGCGCAAATTCAGATAGAGATCTTTAATGATCGTAGCGGAACTTTGCAGCAACTGAGCGTTGATGGTCGACATAATGGCCGCCATGGGTGCGGCGAGGAAAATCCCGGCGGCAAACGGCGGAAGCACTTTCACCATCAGGGTTGGAATGACCAGATCCGGTACGGTAAGGTCAGGGATCACCGCGCGTCCCAGCGCACCCGCCAGGTGCATACCGAACATCAGGATCGCCACCACAATTGTCCCGATAATGATCCCGCGGTGCACCGCTTTGCTGTCTTTATATGAGATGCAGCGCACGGCGGTATGCGGCAGGCCAATCACGCCAAAGCACACCAGTACCCAGAACGAGGTCATAAAGGTTGGAGAGAGGATGTCATCCGCCCCCTGCGGTGAGACCAGTTTCGGATCGATCGCTTCCAGGGTTTCAACCGCATGGCTCAGGCCCCCTGCGGCATGCACGATACCCACCAGCAGAACGAGGGTGCCAATGAGCATCACCATCCCCTGCATCGTGTCGTTGAGTACGCTGGCGCGGAACCCGCCAAATGCGGTATACAGCGCGATACTCACACCGAAAATGACCAGGCCCGTCTCATAGGGGATCCCGGCTGCCGTCTCCAGCAGTCGCGCCCCGCCGATAAACTGCACCGTCATTGCGCCAATAAACGCCACCAGCAGGCTCAGGCTTGCCAGCCATACCAGCAAGCGACTCTGATAGCGGGCAAACAGCATATCGTTCAGCGTTACGGCATTGTAGCGACGGGCCAGAATGGCAAACTTTTTACCCAGTATGCCCAGAGAGAGCCAGATGGCAGGCAGCTGGATCATGGCCAGCAGTACCCAGCCCAGCCCGTACTTATAAGCGGCGCCGGGGCCACCGATAAACGAGCTGGCGCTGATGTACGTGGCGGTCAGCGTCATGGCCAGCACGACGCCACCCATTGAGCGGCTCCCGAGGAAATACTCGTTCAGAAAGGTGCCGGTCGAACGTTTACGCATCGCATAAACCGACAGGCCAAACACCAGGAACAGGTAAGCGATAAGGGGCAGAATGACTTCAAGCTGCATCATCGTCCTCCAGTGAAATATCGCGATAGATGAATTTCACCATCGCCCAGCACAGCAGGATAAACACCAGCGGCAGCAGCAGGCAGGCCATTTCAAACCAGTGCGGGAGGCCGGTAATGCCAATCGCCGAATCAGGTAAGTAAGCAGTTACTAACCACGAGGCGAGATAGAGAAGGGTCAGCCACAGCGCCCAGCGCGCTTCTTTATGGGCCTGAACAAAACGTTTGTCCATTTTTTGTCCCTTGTGGATGAAGAAAGCGGGGATTGTACATGATGGGGCTTAGCGATCCCCAGAAATAAAAAAGGCCGGATAATCCGGCCTTTTAGCAACACTGGTCTCTTACTTCTCGTTCAGACCGAGTTTTTTCTCCAGGTAGTGGATGTTAGTCCCACCATTCTGGAAGTGCTCGTCGCTCATAATGCGCATCTGGAGATCAACGTTGGTTTTGATCCCGTCGATGATCAGCTCCTGAAGGGCGTTCTTCATGCGGGCAATGGCCACGTCACGGTTTTCGCCGTAGCAGATCAGCTTACCGATCATTGAGTCATAATACGGCGGTACGGTGTAACCGGCGTAGATATGGGACTCCCAGCGCACACCAAAGCCACCCGGCGCGTGGAAACGCGTGATTTTACCCGGGCTTGGCAGGAAGGTGTTCGGGTCTTCGGCGTTGATACGGCACTCTACCGCATGGCCTTTAACCACAACTTCTTCCTGTTTGATGGACAGCGGCTGACCGGCTGCGATACGCAGCTGTTCTTTGATCAGGTCAACGCCGGTGATCATTTCGGTAACCGGGTGTTCAACCTGAATACGGGTGTTCATCTCGATGAAGTAGAACTCGCCGTTTTCGAACAGGAACTCAAAGGTACCCGCCCCGCGATAGCCGATATCGACACACGCTTTAGCGCAACGCTCGCCGATGTAGCGACGCAGTTCAGGCGTAATGCCCGGCGCTGGCGCTTCTTCGACCACTTTCTGGTGACGACGCTGCATGGAGCAGTCACGTTCTGCCAGATAGATCGCGTTACCCTGACCGTCAGCCAGCACCTGAATTTCGATGTGGCGTGGGTTTTCCAGGTATTTTTCCATGTACACCATGTCATTGCTGAAAGCCGCTTTCGCTTCCGCTTTGGTCATGGAGATGGACTGCGCCAGTTCAGCATCGCTGCGTACAACGCGCATACCGCGACCGCCGCCGCCGCCGGACGCTTTGATGATCACCGGGTAACCAATGCGTTTAGCATGGGCGCGGTTAGCATCCATATCGTCGGTCAGCGGGCCGTCAGAGCCCGGTACGGTTGGCACGCCGGCTTTTTTCATCGCGGTGATGGCAGACACTTTGTCACCCATCAGGCGAATGGTGTCGGCTTTCGGGCCAATGAAGATAAAGCCAGAGCGTTCAACCTGCTCAGCAAAGTTGGCGTTCTCAGAGAGGAAACCATAACCCGGGTGAATCGCGACCGCGCCAGTGATTTCGGCGGCGCTGATGATCGCCGGGATGTTCAGATAGCTTTTTACGGACGGAGCCGGACCGATACAGACCGTCTCATCCGCCAGCAATACGTGTTTTAAATCGCGATCCGCGCTTGAGTGCACGGCCACGGTCTTGATGCCCAGTTCTTTACAGGCACGAAGAATACGCAGTGCAATCTCGCCACGGTTGGCGATAACAATTTTATCCAGCATGTTCGCCTCGTTACTCGATGACGACCAGCGGCTCGTCAAATTCTACCGGCTGACCACTTTCGACCAGGATCGCTTTCACAGTACCTGATTTGTCTGCTTCGATCTGGTTCATCATTTTCATGGCTTCAACGATGCACAGGGTATCGCCTACGTTGACTTTCTGACCCACTTCGATGAACGCCTTCGCGTCCGGGCTCGGGGTGCGGTAGAAAGTACCAACCATTGGGGAACGTACGATGTGACCACTGATTTCTGTTGCAGCCGCAGGTGCCGCTTCTGCTGCCACTGGCGCAACGGCTGCGGAGAGCGCAGGCTGCTGCACTGGCGCAGCGTAAGCTTGCTGCATTACCGGGAAGCTAGCGGCCGGGGCTGCACGGCTGATGCGTACAGACTCTTCGCCTTCAGAAATTTCCAGTTCGGAGATGCCTGATTCTTCAACCAGCTCGATCAGTTTTTTAATCTTACGAATATCCATGAGTGGGTTCCGTACTCTTGTTTAGTGTGATTGTGACAAGCGTTTTACCGCTGTCTGTAAAGCGTATGAATAGCCGTCTGCACCCAGCCCACAAATCACGCCAGCGGCGATATCTGACAGGTAGGAATGGTGGCGGAACGGCTCTCGGGCGTGCACGTTACTCAGGTGGATCTCGATAAACGGGATACTCACCGCGAGCAGTGCGTCGCGTATAGCAACACTGGTGTGCGTAAACGCGGCCGGATTGATCAGGATATAGTCCACAGTGTCTTTAGCCTGATGAATACGGTCGATGATTGCGTACTCCGCGTTTGACTGAAAATGGTCCAAATCCACATTCAGCGAGGCTGCTTCCGTACTCAGACGGTTAACAATTTCGCTCAATGTCAGCGTGCCGTACTTCTCTGGCTCACGGGTGCCGAGCATGTTCAGGTTCGGACCGTTCAATACTAAAATTTGGAATTTGTCAGCCATTGTGCCGCTATCTCCTGCGATTTTCGGGTAAAAAACAACATATACCCTCAAAGCGCAATTGTCACCCTTTCAGAGGCCTAAAACCCCTGTCCGGAAAACCGAAGTCGCACATTATAACGATTTCGTAGCATTTGGCAGCTAAATACTGGTCTTATCAGGGAAGATTATCAACCGCTATCCGAAAAAGATTCGCGGTTGATAAATAATCTGCGGGAAAACGCACAGTTTCGTGAACTATCGCAACCACTGGCGGAACTTCTTGTAACGCCACGCTAAAAGGGCCAGGGCCAGCAGGGCGTAGATGACCGGCTGAGGGGATAAAATCTTCACCGACCACAGGTAATGAATAGGGGCGAGGATCGCGACAAGATAGACGAAGTTGTGCAGCAGTTGCCAGCGTCGACCCAGTTTTCGCTGCGCATACTGCGTGGATGTCAGCGTCAGCGCCAGTAAAACCAGCCAGCTTACGATACCCAGCGTCAGATAGGGACGCGTCACCAGTTCGCTGCCAAGGAGTGCCAGGTTGTTAATGCCCAGTTCCAGCAGGGCGTAGCTGGTGAGATGCAGCGTCGCCCAGGCAAAACACCATAGCCCTAAAAGCCGACGGATGCGTATCAATAATGGCTGTTTAGCGTAGCGCGCCAGCGGTGAGACGAGCAAGGTCGCCAGCAAAAATTTCAGAGCCATCCGACCCGTAAAATGCTGAATATCTTTCGCCGGATCGGCACTGAACTGTCCCTGGCTGGCTGCCCAGAAGAGCCAGATAAAGGGGAGCAATCCGGCTAAATGCAGGAGTACCTTCAGCCAGGTTATCTGCTTTGCCGTTAAACGCACTTAGAAGTTCTCCCGTAAGTTCAGACCACGGTAGAGGGATGCCACCTCATCCGCATAGCCGTTAAACAGCAGCGTTGGCTGGCGTTTAACATCCAGCGCGCCGCCGGAGCCGATAAAACGTTCCGTCGCCTGCGACCAGCGCGGATGGTCAACGTGCGGGTTAACATTGGCAAAAAAACCATACTCGTCAGGCGCTGCCAGGTTCCAGGTGGTGGGGGGGCGTTCACGGGTGAGCTTAATGCTGACGATCGATTTGATGCCCTTGAAACCATATTTCCACGGTACGGTCAGGCGAATGGGCGCCCCGTTTTGCGGCGGCAGCGCTTTGCCGTAAACCCCAACGGTAAGCAGCGTAAGCGGATGCATGGCTTCGTCGAGACGTAAACCTTCAACGTAGGGATACTCCAGCCCGCCGCCGATAAACCGATCCTTCTGGCCTGGCATCTCATCCGGGGCGTAGCGCGTCTGGAAGGAAACATACTTCGCGTTGCTGGTGGGCTCAACCAGCGCCAGCAGTTTGTGCAAAGGGAAACCTACCCACGGCACCACCATCGACCAGGCTTCCACACAGCGCATACGGTAAATGCGTTCTTCAAGTGGGAAGCGGGTGGTGAGGTCATGATGATCCAGCGTCAGCGGTTTTGCCACCTCGCCATCTATCTTCAGCGTCCAGGGATCGGTTTTCATGCTCCCGGCGTTGGCGGCAGGATCGGCCTTATCGAGACCAAACTCATAGAAGTTGTTATAGCCGGTGACTTTATCTTCCGGCGTCAGCGCCAGTTTATTCTGCCACTGCGCCGGTTTGGTGAAGTTAAGCGGTGCGCCGGAGGGGGCTTTCGGGCGATCGTTGCCCTTAAACCAGTCGAGCAGATCGGCATGGGCCGCAGGGGTGAGCGTCAGGGCGGTGGCGCTGATGCCAAGCATTTTCAGGATCTGGCGGCGCTGTAGCATAAAGACAGATTCAGACGTTACGTCGGCTTCCGTCAGTTTTCGGGTTTTCATGGCATCCTCCGTCAGGCGTTTTTCTAAGCATGACGGAGGAGGAGGGTTAGCGCGAATATGTCACGAAAATTTGAAGATTAGGCGATTTTAACCAGCGCACGACCGTGGAACTGGTTGTCCATGATTTTATTGGCGAACTCTGGCGCCTGGCTCAGGGTAATCTCAGTGGCGCTCTGGTCAAAGAATGAGGCTGGCAGATCCTGCACCAGACGTTCCCAGGCCTCAGCCCGCCGCTCGGCTGGGGTCATGACCGAATCGACACCCTGAAGACGCACATTACGCAGAATAAATGGCATCACCGTCGTCGGCAGGGCAAAACCGCCCGCCAGACCACAGGCCGCCACGCAGCCGCCGTAATTCATTTGCGCCAGCACCTTCGCCAGCACTTTGTCGCCGACGGTATCTACTGCGCCAGCCCAGACCTGTTTTTCCAGCGGGCGGGTCTCGGCGAATTCATCGCGGCTCAGAATGCGGCTTGCGCCCAATTGACGTAGATAATCATGCGTACTTTCGCGGCCTGAGACAGCGGCGACCTGATACCCCAACTTGTGCAGCAGCGTGACGGCCGTGCTGCCCACGCCGCCGCTGGCGCCGGTGACGACAATTTCGCCAGAGTCAGGGCGGATCCCGGCCTCTTCCAGCGCCATCACGCACAGCATGGCGGTGAAACCTGCCGTGCCGATGATCATCGCCTTACGACCGTCCAGGCCTTTCGGCATCGGGACCAGCCAGTCACCTTTTACGCGCGCCTGCGCTGCCAGTCCGCCCCAGTGGTTTTCACCTACGCCCCAGCCGGTGAGCAGCACCTGCTGTCCGGCGTGAAAACGTGGATCTTCACTGGTATGTACGCGGCCTGCAAAGTCGATTCCTGGCACCATCGGGAAATTTCGGATGATTTTACCTTTTCCCGTAATGGCCAGTGCATCCTTATAGTTCAGGCTGGACCAGTCGATATCTACGGTCACGTCGCCCTCCGGCAGGCGGCTCTCCTCGATGGCTTGCACTGAGGCAACGGTTTTGCCGTCCTGCTGTTCTAAGATCAAAGCCTGCATACTGGGTCCTCACTAGGTTTGATGATGGGAAAATATGTTCTGATGACTATACTCGCTCAATGAAACGCAGTGCCGATTTAACGCAATAAATTGCCAGATACGCCAGGTTTGGTAGTATGCCGCATTTGAAATGCAAGTTAGTGCTCACTTGCACCCCCCTTCAACCCACGGAGTAATCTCAAGGATGCGATTAACGACGAAGTTCTCAGCTTTTATCACCTTGCTGACGGGGCTGACCATATTTGTCACGCTAATCGGCTGCTCGCTGAGCTTTTACAATGCCATCCAGGATAAGCTGGTTAACCGGGTTGAATCGGTTGCATCGGTTATCGACACTCGCCTGATTGCAACCTCCTTCCCGGCGCTTTCGCGTGAGCTGGATGAGTTAATGGTGCCTGTGGATATCGTGCAGATCGACATTAAACAGGGGAAGCAGACCGTTTTCAGCCATACCCGCCAGGGCAGCTATCGTCCTGCCGGCACGGTAGATCAGTATCGGGACGTCACGGTTAATTCACTTAAACATCCGGGTATGACAATTCATCTGATGTACCAGGATCCGATGAGCAACTATTTACGCTCGCTTATGACCACCGCGCCCTTAACCATCGCCGTTGCCTTTATCGTACTGCTGATTTTCCTCGCCGTTCGCTGGCAGCGTCGTCAACTTTCCGGCCAGGAACTGCTGGAAACACGCTCCGTGCGGATACTGAATGGCGAACGGGGTCCGCAGGTGCGGGGATCGGTTTATGAATGGCCATCACGCACCAGTAGCGCCCTGGACGTGCTGCTCTCTGAAATCCAGTTTGCCAGCGATCAGCGTAGCCGTATGGACACGTTGATTCGCTCTTACGCCGCGCAGGATAACAAAACGGGCCTCAACAACCGTCTCTTCTTTGATAATCAGCTGGCTACGCTTCTTGATGACCCCGAAAAGGTGGGTACGCATGGCGTGGTAATGATGATTCGCCTGCCCGACTTCGATCTGCTCCGTGATACCTGGGGCCAGCGCGTGGCGGAAGAGAACCTCTTCACGCTGATTAACCTGCTGTCCACCTTTATTATGCGCTACCCCGGCGCGTTACTGGCACGCTACCACCGCAGCGACTTTGCCGTCTTGCTGCCGCATCGCACCTTAAAGGAGTCCGAGAGTATCGCCAGTCAGCTGCTGAAAGCCGTCGATGCGCTGCCCCAGAGCAAAATGCTCGACAGAGACGATATGGTGCATATGGGCATCTGTGCCTGGCGCGGCGGTCAGTCGACGGAGCAGGTGATGGAACATGCGGAAGCGGCCACGCGTAACGCCGTATTGCAGGGGGCGAACGGCTGGGCGGTCTATGATGATACGCTGCCGGAGAAAGGGCGCGGCAACGTGCGCTGGCGAACCCTGATTGAACAGATGCTGAGCCGGGGCGGACCGCGCATCTATCAAAAACCGGCGGTCATGAAGAATGGTCATGTTCATCATCGTGAGCTGATGTGCCGTATTTTTGATGGCACTGAAGAGGTTATCTCCGCGGAATATCTGCCCATGGTGTTGCAATTCGGATTGTCCGAAGAGTATGACCGTCAGCAAATCACCCGTCTCATTCCGTTTTTATCGTACTGGCCTGAAGAAAATCTGGCTTTACAGGTGACCGTCGAATCGCTGATCCGTCCGCGTTTCCAGCGCTGGTTACGTGACACGTTAATGCAATGCGAAAAATCGCAACGCAAACGCATTATTTTTGAACTTGCAGAGGCAGATGTAGGTCAACACATCAGCCGGTTGCGCCCGGTAGTGCGTTTAATCAATGCGCTTGGGGCTCGCGTGGCGGTAACCCAGGCGGGTTTGACGCTGGTGAGCACCCGCTGGATCAAAGAGCTGGATGTTGAATTATTGAAGCTGCATCCGGGTCTGGTAAGGAATATTGAAAAACGCACGGAAAACCAGCTGCTGGTACAAAGCCTGGTGGAAGCGTGCAAAGGAACGCAAACGCAAGTATTTGCCACAGGCGTACGTTCACGTAGTGAATGGCAGATGTTGACAGAGCGCGGCGTGACGGGCGGTCAGGGGGATTTTTTTGCCGCCTCTCAGCCGCTTGACACCAATGTGAAAAAATATTTGCAAAGATACTCTGTTTGACCTGCCGTTTACTTTGTTTTCACGTAGAATATCGCGCCTGTAGCTTTGAGTAAGACGAGCATAAAAGCCAGTGAACGACCTTTAGTGGGTTACAAGTGAAAGTGAGGGACGCTGCTGTTTACTCAGCCCTGAGGGATTCAGGGGATGAATTTGTAACAAAGGAAACGTGCTGCACTAATTTTCACCGTAGCAGACGATTTTTGCGCCTTGTCGCTGCTGCGTGTGGTTGGTAAAGTAAGCGGATTTTGTTTTCCGCCCCAGCTTTCAGGATTATCCCTTAGTATGTTGAAAAAATTTCGTGGCATGTTTTCCAATGACCTGTCCATTGACCTGGGTACCGCGAATACCCTTATTTATGTAAAAGGACAAGGCATCGTATTGAATGAGCCTTCCGTTGTGGCCATTCGTCAGGATCGTGCCGGCTCGCCAAAAAGCGTGGCCGCAGTAGGTCATGATGCGAAGCAGATGCTGGGCCGTACGCCGGGCAACATCGCCGCGATCCGCCCTATGAAAGACGGCGTTATTGCTGACTTCTTCGTGACCGAAAAAATGCTTCAGCACTTCATCAAGCAGGTTCACAGCAACAGCTTCATGCGCCCAAGCCCGCGCGTGCTGGTGTGTGTGCCGGTTGGCGCGACCCAGGTTGAACGTCGTGCGATCCGTGAATCCGCTCAGGGCGCAGGTGCGCGTGAAGTGTTCCTGATTGAAGAACCGATGGCTGCGGCAATTGGTGCGGGTCTGCCGGTTTCTGAAGCTACCGGTTCTATGGTGGTGGATATCGGTGGCGGTACCACTGAAGTGGCCGTTATCTCCCTGAACGGTGTGGTCTACTCCTCTTCCGTGCGTATCGGCGGCGACCGTTTCGACGAAGCCATCATCAATTACGTTCGCCGTAACTACGGCTCTCTGATCGGTGAAGCAACCGCAGAGCGCATCAAGCATGAAATCGGTTCTGCCTATCCGGGTGATGAAGTACGCGAGATCGAAGTTCGCGGTCGTAACCTGGCGGAAGGCGTGCCACGCGGATTCACCCTGAACTCCAACGAAATCCTGGAAGCGTTGCAGGAGCCGCTGACCGGCATCGTGAGCGCGGTGATGGTTGCGCTGGAACAGTGCCCGCCAGAGCTGGCCTCCGATATCTCCGAGCGCGGTATGGTTCTGACCGGTGGTGGTGCGCTGCTGCGTAACCTCGACCGCCTGTTAATGGAAGAGACAGGTATTCCTGTCGTAGTTGCAGAAGATCCACTGACTTGCGTCGCCCGTGGTGGTGGCAAGGCGCTGGAAATGATCGACATGCACGGCGGCGACTTGTTTAGCGAAGAGTAGTCGGGTGTGAGAGGGTAGCAATTCGCTACCCTTTCTCTCTGACGCGAGAATACGCATAGCCTATGAAGCCAATTTTTAGCCGTGGCCCGTCGCTACAGTTTCGCCTGATCCTGGCGGTTCTGGTTGCGCTCGGGGTCATTATTGCCGATAGCCGCCTCGGTACGTTCAGCCAGATCCGAACGTACATGGATACCGCCGTCAGTCCTTTCTACTTTATTTCAAATGGTCCCCGTGAACTGCTCGACTCCGTGTCGCAAACGCTCTCATCGCGTGACCAGCTCGAACTCGAAAACCGTGCGTTACGCCAGGAACTGCTGCTGAAAAATAGCGAGCTGCTGATGCTGGGGCAATATAAGCAGGAAAACGCCCGTCTGCGCGAACTGCTTGGCTCGCCGCTGCGCCAGGATGAACAGAAAATGGTCACCCAGGTGATCTCCACCGTAAACGATCCGTACAGCGATCAGGTGGTGATTGATAAAGGCAGCGTGAACGGCGTATACGAAGGTCAGCCTGTCATCAGCGATAAGGGCGTCGTGGGCCAGGTTGTGGCGGTTGCCAAACTGACCAGCCGCGTGTTGCTGATTTGCGATGCCACCCATGCATTGCCGATTCAGGTGCTGCGTAACGATATTCGCGTGATTGCCGCCGGTAATGGCTGCACGGACGATCTGCAACTGGAACACCTGCCTGCCAACACGGATATCCGCGTGGGCGACGTGCTGGTGACGTCCGGTCTGGGCGGTCGTTTCCCTGAGGGCTACCCGGTTGCGGTTGTCTCTTCCGTGAAGCTCGACACTCAGCGTGCCTACACCGTGATTCAGGCGCGTCCAACGGCCGGCTTGCAGCGTTTGCGCTACCTGTTGCTGCTGTGGGGCGCCGATCGTAACGGCGCTAACCCGATGACCCCGGAAGATGTGCATCGCGTGGCCAACGAACGCCTGATGCAGATGATGCCGCAGGTGCTGCCTGCGCCGGATGCGATGGGACCACCTGCACCCGTACCGGCTCCGGCGACGGGGTTAACGCAGCCGCTGCCGGATGCGCCGCCACCGCCGCAAGTCTCGGGTGGAGGGCAGTAGTGGCCAGTTATCGTAGCCAGGGGCGCTGGGTAATCTGGCTCTCATTCCTCGTTGCACTGTTGCTGCAAATTATGCCCTGGCCGGACGACATTCTTGTTTTCCGGCCAAACTGGGTATTGCTCATTTTGCTCTACTGGATCCTTGCCCTGCCGCACCGCGTAAATGTCGGCACAGGTTTTGTGATGGGTGCCATACTGGATCTTATCAGTGGCTCTACGCTTGGCGTCCGCGCCTTATCCATGAGCATTATTGCGTATCTCGTCGCACTCAAATTCCAGCTCTTTCGTAACCTTGCGCTCTGGCAACAGGCGCTGGTAGTGATGTTGTTGTCGCTCGCTGCGGATATCGTTGTTTTCTGGGCAGAGTTTTTAGTGATCAACGTCTCTTTCCGACCGGAAGTGTTCTGGAGTAGTGTAGTAAACGGTGTGCTCTGGCCGTGGCTGTTCCTGCTGATGCGTAAAATTCGTCAGCAGTTTGCCGTGCAATAAAAGGTTTCTATGACGTCTTTGTATCTTGCCTCCGGTTCTCCGCGTCGCCAGGAACTGCTCGCGCAGTTGGGTGTCTCCTTCGAACGCATCGTTACCGGTATCGAAGAAAAACGCGCTGAGGGTGAAAGCGCTCAGCAGTATGTCTCTCGTCTGGCGCGTGAAAAAGCGCAGGCGGGCGTGGCATGCGTGCCGCGTGACTTACCGGTGCTGGGTGCGGATACCATCGTCATTCTCAATGGTGAGGTGCTTGAGAAACCTCGCGACGCAGACCATGCGGCGCGGATGCTGCGTAATATGTCCGGACAAACCCATCAGGTGATGACGGCGGTAGCGCTGGCTGATAGCCAGTACGTTCTGGATTGCCTTGTGGTAACGGAAGTGACGTTCAGAGTCCTCACCGACGAGGAGATCGCCGGCTATATCGCCAGCGGTGAACCTATGGATAAAGCAGGTGCATACGGTATTCAAGGGTTGGGTGGCTGTTTTGTCAGGAAGATAAATGGCAGCTATCACGCCGTAGTCGGCTTACCGCTGGTGGAAACGTATGAGTTGCTGAGCAATTTTAACTCACTGCGTGAGGGAAGGGATAATTATGACGGCTGAATTGTTGGTAAACGTAACGCCATCGGAAACCCGTGTGGCCTACATTGATGGTGGCATTCTCCAGGAAATTCATATTGAGCGTGAAGCGCGACGCGGAATCGTAGGCAATATCTACAAAGGTCGTGTCAGTCGTGTCCTGCCGGGTATGCAGGCGGCTTTTGTAGATATTGGGCTCGATAAGGCGGCGTTTTTACATGCCTCCGATATCATGCCGCACACCGAATGTGTGGCAGGCGAAGAGCAAAAGCAATTTGCCGTGCGCGACATCTCTGAGCTGGTGCGTCAGGGCCAGGATCTGATGGTACAGGTGGTAAAAGATCCGCTTGGCACCAAAGGCGCGCGTCTGACCACCGACATCACCCTGCCTTCACGCTATCTGGTCTTTATGCCGGGGGCGTCGCACGTCGGCGTGTCACAGCGCATTGAGAGCGAAAGCGAGCGTGAGCGCCTGAAAAAGGTGGTCAGCGCCTACTGCGACGAGCAGGGCGGGTTTATTATCCGTACCGCGGCGGAAGGGATCAGCGAAGAAGATCTGGCCTCGGATGCGGCCTATCTGAAGCGCGTCTGGACCAAAGTGATGGAGCGTAAAAAACGCAACCAGACCCGCTACCGGCTGTACGGTGAGCTGGCGCTCGCTCAGCGCGTATTACGTGATTTCGCCGACGCCCAGCTTGACCGCATCCGCGTGGACTCCCGTCTGACGTACGAAGCCTTACTGGAGTTCACCGCCGAGTATATCCCGGAAATGCCGGGTCTGCTGGAGCATTACACCGGACGCCAGCCAATATTTGACCTCTATGACGTTGAAAACGAAATCCAGCGTGCGCTGGAGCGTAAGGTTGAGCTGAAATCGGGTGGCTATCTGATCATCGATCAAACCGAAGCGATGACCACCGTCGACATCAACACCGGCGCGTTTGTCGGCCATCGCAACCTCGATGACACCATCTTCAACACCAACATAGAAGCGACGCAGGCCATCGCGCGCCAGCTTCGCCTGCGTAATCTCGGCGGCATTATCATCATCGACTTTATCGATATGAACAATGAAGATCACCGCCGTCGCGTGCTGCACTCACTGGAGCAGGCGCTGAGTAAGGACCGCGTGAAAACCAGCATCAATGGCTTCTCGCAGCTCGGTCTGGTGGAAATGACCCGGAAACGGACCCGCGAAAGCGTGGAACATGTCCTGTGTAATGAGTGTCCAACCTGCCATGGACGCGGAACGGTAAAGACGGTGGAGACGGTCTGCTACGAGATCATGCGTGAGATTGTCCGTGTCCATCATGCCTACGACTCAGACCGTTTTCTGGTCTATGCTTCCCCTGCGGTGGCGGAGGCCCTGAAAGGGGAAGAGTCGCACGCGCTGGCAGAAGTGGAAATCTTTGTCGGCAAACAGGTAAAAGTACAAATTGAGCCGCTCTATAACCAGGAGCAGTTTGACGTCGTCATGATGTAAACGCAGTTCGCTGCGAGATTTAAGGCTGACAAGGAGAGACGCGTGAGGCGATTGCCGGGGATTTTACTGCTTACAGGGGCAACGCTGGTCGTGATTGTCGCGTTGCTCGTGAGCGGGCTGCGTCTCGCCTTGCCGCATCTGGACAGCTGGCGTCCGCAGATCCTGGCAAAAATCGAATCCGCCACCGGCCTGCCGGTGGACGTGAGTCATATCGAGGCAAGCTGGCAGAACTTTGGCCCGACGCTAGATGCCCGGGATATCAGCGCCGGCCTGAAAGATGGCGGCCACCTCAAAATCAAACGCGTCACCCTGGCGCTGGATATCTGGCAAAGCCTGCTGCATCTGCGCTGGCAGTTTCGCGATCTCACCTTCTGGCAACTTCAGCTGATGACTAACACGCCGCTGCGAAGCGGCGACAGCGATCGGGGGCTGGAAACCAGCCGTATCAGCGATCTGTTCCTGCGGCAGTTCGATCATTTCGATCTGCGCGACAGCGAAGTGAGCTTTATTACTCTTTCCGGCCAGCGCGCTGAGCTGGCGATCCCACAGCTGACCTGGTTAAACGGGAAAGATCGCCACCGCGCCGAGGGGCAGGTGAATCTCTCCAGCCTGAACGGGCAGCACGGCGTTATGCAGGTGCGGATGGATCTGCGTGACGACAATGGCTTGCTGAACAACGGCAGGGTGTGGCTACAGGCGGACGACGTGGACGTGAAGCCATGGCTCGGTGAGTGGCTACAGCAGAACATGCAGCTGGAGACCGCGCGCTTCAGCCTGGAAGGCTGGATGACCCTGACGAACGGGACGTTCGCCAGCGGCGATATCTGGCTTAAGCAGGGGGGCGCGAGCTGGAAAGGGGAAAACCATCAGCATCAACTTTCCGTCGATAACCTCACCGCACACGTGACGCAGGATAAAGGCGGCTGGCAGTTCGCTATTCCGGATACGCGCATCTCCATGGATAACAAACCCTGGCCGCGCGGCGCGCTGACGCTGGCGTGGATGCCGGAGCAGGACGTCGGCGGGATAAACGGTAAACGCAGCGACGAGCTGCGTATCCGCGCCAGTAACCTGGATCTGACGGCGATCGAAGGGCTGCGTTCAATGGCCGCAAAACTCTCCCCGGAGCTGGGCGAAATCTGGCTGGCGACGCAGCCGAGCGGGCAGATAAACCGGCTGGCGCTGGATATTCCGCTCCAGGCTACGGAAAAGACGCGTTTTCAGGCGGCATGGAAAAATCTCGCATGGAAACAGTGGAAACTGCTGCCGGGTGCCGAGCACTTCAGCGGTAAACTGGAAGGAAGCGTGGAAAACGGCAGGCTGACGGCAGAAATGCAGGACGCGAAAATGCCGTACGAAACGGTCTTCCGTGCGCCACTGGAGATCGAAAAGGGAAATGCCACCCTCAACTGGCTGAAGAATGACAAAGGTTTTCAGCTCGATGGCCGCGATATCGATGTGAAAGCCAAAGCGGTACATGCCCGCGGTAATTTCCGTTATCTACAGCCTGAAGGCGATGAGCCGTGGTTGGGTATTCTGGCGGGCATCAGCACGGATGACGGTTCGCAGGCGTGGCGCTACTTCCCGGAAAACCTGATGGGGAAAGCGCTGGTGGACTATCTCAGCGGCGCTATTCAGGGCGGCCAGGCGGATAACGCCACGCTGGTCTACGGCGGCAACCCGCACCTGTTCCCGTATAAGCACAACGAAGGCCAGTTCCAGGTTCTGGTGCCTCTACGCAACGCCACCTATGCCTTCCAGCCGGACTGGCCGGCGCTGAAGAATCTGGATATTGAACTCAACTTCCTGAATGACGGCCTGTGGATGAAGACGGACAGCGTTGCGCTGGGCGGCGTAACGGCAAGCAACCTGACGGCAAACATCCCGGATTACTCCAAAGAGAAACTGCTGATTGATGCGGATATTAAGGGGCCAGGTAAAGCGGTTGGCCCGTACTTTGAAGATACGCCGCTGAATGACTCCCTGGCAGCCACCCTTCAGCAGTTGCAGTTAGATGGCGATGTGAATGCTCGCTTACATCTGGATATCCCGCTGGACGGTGAAATGACCACCGCCAAAGGCGACGTTAGCCTTAATAACAACAGCCTCTATATCAAGCCGCTGGACAGCACGCTGAAAAACCTCAGCGGTCAGTTCAGCTTTGTTAACGGCACGCTGAAAAGTGAGCCGCTGAAAGCGACCTGGTTCAATCAACCCGTCAATATCGATTTCTCCACCACCGAGGGCGATAAAGCCTACCAGGTGGCGGTCAATATGGACGCGAACTGGCAGCCGTCACGCATGGATGTTCTGCCGAAGCCGATTGAGAATGCGGTGGACGGCGCGGTGTCATGGAATGGCAAGGTCGCCATCGACCTGCCTTATCATGCCGGTGCGCGCTATAACGTCGACATTACGGGCGATCTGAAAAACCTCAGCAGCCAACTTCCCGCGCCGCTGAATAAGAAAAGCGGTGAAGCATTGCCCGTCAATGTTAAGGTTGCGGGCAACCTTAACAGCTTCGATTTAACCGGAAACGCTGGTGGAACAAACCACTTCAACAGCCGCTGGCTGCTTAACCGCAAGCTGACGCTGGACAGAGCGATCTGGACGACGGACAGCCGTACCACGCCGCCGCTGCCGGAGCTGGCGGGCGTTGAACTGAATCTCCCGCCGATGGATGGCGCAGAGTGGCTGGCACTGTTCCAGAAAGGTGTCGGGCAAAACGTCGACCAAACGGCGCAGTTCCCACAGTCCATTACCTTGCGCACGCCTGCGCTGACGCTGGGCGGGCAGCAGTGGAACAACCTGAGTATTGTCTCCCGGCCGACGGTAAACGGCTCAAAGGTCGAGGCGCAGGGGCGTGAGATCAACGGTTCGTTGACCATGCGCGATCACGCGCCATGGCAGGCGGCTATCCGTTACCTCTATTACAATCCGACCTTTACGGCGTCTAAAGCAGAGTCGACAAGCGCTTCTCCTGTCAGTGGCAGTGGGAGGTCGCGCGTGGATTTCAGCGGCTGGCCCGATCTCCAGTTGCGCTGTGCGGAGTGCTGGCTGTGGGGGCAAAAATATGGCCGTATCGACGGTGATTTTGCTATTCAGGGCAATACGCTGAGCCTCTCTGGTGGGCTGGTGGATACCGGCTTTGGCCGCATGACTGCCGCTGGCGAATGGGTGAACAAACCGGGTGAACAGCGCACCTCGCTGAAAGGCGATATTAAAGGCAACAAGCTGGACGCCGCAGCTAACTTCTTCGGCATTAGCACGCCGCTTCGCGGATCGTCCTTCGATGTGAATTACGATCTGCACTGGCGCGCAGCGCCATGGACACCCGATGAAGCTTCGCTTAACGGCATCCTGAAAACCAACTTCGGTAAGGGTGAGATTGCCGATGTGAGCACGGGGCGCGCCGGGCAGATCCTGCGTCTGCTGAGTTTTGACGCGCTGCTGCGCAAGCTGCGCTTCGACTTTAGCGACACCTTCAGCGAAGGTTTCTACTACGATTCCATTCGCAGCACGGCGTGGATCAAAGATGGCGTTCTGCACACCGACGACACGCTGGTGGACGGCCTGGAAGCGGATATCGCGATGAAAGGGTCAGTGGATCTCGTGCGCCGCGAGCTGGATATGGAAGCCGTGGTGGCGCCGGAGATTTCCGCAAGCGTGGGCGTTGCGGCAGCCTTTGTGGTCAATCCGATCGTCGGGGCGGCGGTGTTTGCGGCCAGTAAAGTGCTGGGACCGCTCTGGAGCAAAGTCTCGATTCTGCGCTATCGCATTACCGGGCCGGTTGATAAACCACAGATTAATGAGGTGCTGCGCCAGCCGCGCAAAGAAGCACAGCAATGATTTGACGTGGGCAGGTAATTGCCTCACTCTCAATAAATACGATCTTTATACCGCCACGGGCGGCAACGAACGAGTAGCAATAGATGAGTCTGAACCTGGTAAGTGAACATTTGCTCGCAGCGAACGGCCTGAGCCATCAGGACCTGTTCTCCATTCTTGGTCAACTGACCGAACGCCGCCTCGACTACGGCGATCTCTATTTCCAGTCGAGCTATCACGAATCCTGGGTTTTAGAAGACAGCATCATTAAAGATGGCTCTTATAACATTGACCAGGGCGTCGGCGTGCGCGCCGTCAGCGGCGAAAAAACCGGTTTTGCCTATGCAGACCAGATAAGCCTGGCCGCGCTGGAGCAGAGCGCGCAGGCGGCGCGAACCATTGTGCGCGATACGGGCGACGGACGGGTGAAAACGCTGGGTGAAGTGCAGCACGCTGCGCTCTATACCAGCATTGACCCGCTGCAAAGCATGAGCCGCGAAGAGAAGCTGGACATCCTTCGTCGCGTGGACAAAGTGGCTCGCGCGGCGGATAAACGCGTGCAGGAAGTCTCTGCCAGCCTGACCGGTGTTTATGAACTGATCCTGGTGGCGGCGACGGACGGTACCCTGGCGGCGGATGTTCGCCCGCTGGTGCGTCTCTCTATCAGCGTGCAGGTTGAAGACGACGGCAAGCGCGAGCGCGGCTCCAGCGGTGGCGGCGGTCGTTTTGGTTATGACTGGTTCCTGGGTGATGTCGACGGCGAAGCCCGCGCGGATGCTTGGGCAAAAGAAGCCGTGCGCATGGCGCTGGTCAACCTGTCTGCCGTGGCTGCACCCGCCGGTACGTTGCCGGTGGTACTGGGCGCAGGCTGGCCGGGCGTGCTGCTGCACGAAGCGGTCGGTCACGGCCTGGAAGGTGATTTCAACCGTCGCGGGACGTCCGTATTCAGCGGTCAGATGGGGCAGCTTGTCTCCTCCGAGCTTTGTACCGTGGTGGATGATGGCACCATGCTCGACCGCCGCGGCTCGATTTCTATCGACGATGAAGGTACGCCGGGTCAGTACAACGTGCTGATCGAAAACGGCGTACTGAAAGGCTACATGCAGGACAAGCTTAACGCGCGCCTGATGGGCGTTGCGCCGACGGGTAACGGCCGTCGTGAATCCTACGCACATCTGCCGATGCCGCGCATGACCAACACTTACATGCTGCCGGGCCAGTCCACGCCGCAGGAGATTATCGAATCCGTTGATTACGGTATCTTCGCGCCAAACTTTGGCGGCGGTCAGGTGGATATCACCTCCGGCAAATTTGTCTTCTCTACCTCAGAGGCGTATCTGATTGAGAAGGGCAAAGTGACCAAAGCGGTGAAGGGCGCAACCCTGATTGGCTCCGGCATTGAGGCCATGCAGCAGATTTCCATGGTCGGTAACGACCTGAAACTGGATAACGGCGTGGGCGTTTGCGGCAAAGAGGGCCAGAGCCTGCCTGTGGGCGTCGGTCAGCCTACGCTGAAAGTGGATAATCTGACGGTGGGCGGCACGGCCTGATCTTAGGATGCTTAAAAAAGGCGCTACAGATGTAGCGCCTTTTTTTTAACGTAAGTTACCCAGCGGTATCTCTGGATCAGGCTCGTGAGTAATGCGGTTACGCAAGTCACGACGAATGATTTCGATCGACCAGAACCAGACCAGATGCCCCACGATCTCTGACACGTGTTCATACCACGGCAACTCAAGCAGCGGTGGCGTCAGACCCATCAGCGGGAAGGAGATCATATGCACAAAAAGCTGGGCTAACGCACCCGCCAGCAAACCCTGCCAGAGTTTAATTTTCGGAAAGACTTCCGCAACAACGCAATACCCCACAGCGAAGACGATTGAGAAAATAATATGGGTCACACCGACCCAGTTAAATATATGTCCGGCAAATGTATAAACGGCTGCGTTAGGATCAGCAACGCCCAGCCAGTCGCGTAAAAATACATAGGGAGGGTTTAAAAAATTGCGGGAGCAGTCAATCTGGCTTGCGGCTCTTATTAATTGCTCAGGTCCGCATGCGCCGGTGAATAAATCGGTGGGACTGCGTGGCGGAAGTGGCACTTCGGCTCCCCATTTGACAAAAGCGGAGACGATCCCTGCAATTAAACCGATGAACGCGGCGAGTCCATAGCGCCTGCGTGAAGGCGGTGTTTGTTCGAATATATTCATCTCTTTTCCTTGTTTAACGTCATCCTGCGAAATACATTTTATTATTCATATTGGTAACAAATATATAACAGTCTGATGTTCAGACTGCTTATAAGGTAAATGGCGGGTGGCGGGAGTGTCAATTAGCCATTCCTGAGAGGAGGGCGGAAATATTCCTGGATGAATGTGAGTGCCATCCGGGGAATATTCATGCCAGATATGATTATAGCGATTACTTTATTACTCCTTCCTTCTGCCTCGCATGCCCTGAAACAGCTCCGCCACTT
The DNA here is from genome assembly GCF_032389435.1 of Enterobacter sp. DTU_2021_1002640_1_SI_PRY_ASU_LCPMC_013. NCBI lineage: Bacteria > Pseudomonadati > Pseudomonadota > Gammaproteobacteria > Enterobacterales > Enterobacteriaceae > Enterobacter > Enterobacter sp. DTU_2021_1002640_1_SI_PRY_ASU_LCPMC_013. The sequence goes on along the minus strand of NZ_CP135594.1, from coordinate 4,354,298 downwards.
CCACAAAATAGTCCGTCAGATAGTTAATACAGACCTGCACCTTCAGCGGCAGCTTGTCCTTTTCAGTATAGAGCGCGTACACCGGGCGCGGATCGGACTGGTAACGCGGGAAGAGGATCTCCAGTACGCCGCTGTTGATCTCATTGATCACCCACATCAGCGGCACGTAAGCGATCCCGGCCCCGGCGACCAGCCAGCGGGAGATCGTCATCGGATCGTTGGTGACGAAGCGGCCTTCAGGCAGCAGTTTAGTGGAAAGCCCTTCCGGCGCGATCAGTTCAAATTCGTTATCTGGCCGAACGCTGTATTCCAGCCACGAGTGGTTGCTCAGGTCGGCAGGTTTTTCCGGCACGCCATACTGTGCCAGATAGCTTTTCGAAGCGCAGACCACCATCGGCATGCTGCCCAGTCGACGCGAGAACAGGCTCGAGTCCTGCAACGCGCCAACGCGGATCACCACGTCTAACCCATCGGCAATCAGGTCCGGTGCCGGAATGCCCGTAACCAGATTAACGGTTAAACCGGGATACTCTTTAAGCATTTCCGCCGTCATGGCAGCGAGAACATTTTGTGCCATAGTTGAAGAACAACCGATACGCAGCGTGCCGATAGGCGTGTTGTTAAAGGCATAAAGCTGCTCGTGAACATCCTGCACCTCATGCAGCATTCGACGGCAGCCCTGATAGTAAATTTTACCCGCTTCCGTCAGCCCAATGCTGCGGGTGCTGCGGTTGAGCAGCTTCACCTGGAGCTCATCTTCCAGTTTTGACACTGTCTGGCTAATGGATGAGACGCTCATTTGTAGCTGACGTGCTGCGGCGGTAAAAGAGCCTTGCTCAACCACTTTCGCAAAGACGGACATGCGTTTTAGACGTTCCATTATTCACTCTGGCTTAAAAGTGATTTAGATCACATATGATAGATAACAGCATAACAGTTACGTTAATATATTATTAATTACATAACGGCTGCGCCACTCTCGCCCGGCAATTCTTGCTCTCCTGCGGCGGCGCGAGCTTAAAAATCCAGTAACCTGCACTCTCTTTAATCAAGGTCAACATGAGTCTGTTTCCCGTTATCGTGGTGTTCGGTTTGTCGTTCCCACCGATATTTTTCGAGCTTCTTTTATCACTGGCGATCTTCTGGCTGGTGCGCAAGGTGCTGGTCCCTACCGGGATTTATGATTTCGTCTGGCATCCTGCATTGTTCAATACCGCGCTGTATTGCTGCCTGTTCTATTTAATATCGCGCATGTTTGTCTGAGGTTGATGTGAAAACGCTAACAAGAAAAATCTCCCGCACTGCCATCACTATGGCGCTGGTCATCCTGGCGTTCATCGCTATTTTTCGCGCCTGGGTTTATTACACCGAATCCCCGTGGACGCGCGATGCGCGTTTCAGCGCGGAGGTGGTCGCGATAGCGCCCGATGTCGCCGGTCTCATTACGGCGGTCAACGTCCACGATAACCAACTGGTGAAAAAAGATCAGGTGCTGTTCACCATCGACCAGCCGCGCTATCAAAAAGCGCTGGAAGAAGCGGAAGCCGACGTGGCGTATTACAACGCGCTGGCCGCTGAAAAACGCCGTGAAGCAGGTCGCCGTAACAAGCTGGGCATCCAGGCTATGTCCCGGGAAGAGATTGACCAGTCTAATAACGTGCTGCAAACCGTGCTGCATCAGCTGGCAAAAGCGCAGGCGACGCGCGATCTGGCGAAGCTCGATCTGGAACGTACCGTTATCCGCGCGCCGTCCGATGGCTGGGTGACCAACCTCAACGTCTATGCGGGTGAGTTTATCACGCGCGGCTCAACTGCCGTGGCGCTGGTGAAACAGAACTCCTTCTACGTCCTCGCCTATATGGAAGAGACCAAGCTGGAAGGCGTGCGTCCGGGCTATCGCGCCGAAATCACGCCGCTCGGCAGCAACCGGGTCCTGAAGGGAACCGTGGACAGCGTGGCCGCGGGGGTGACCAACTCCAGCAGTACCAATGATACAAAAGGGATGGCGACCGTCGATTCTAACCTCGAGTGGGTTCGCCTGGCGCAGCGCGTACCGGTACGCATTCGTCTGGATGAGCAGCAGAGCAACCTCTGGCCCGCAGGCACCACCGCGACGGTGGTGATCACAGGTGAAAAAGACCGTGATGCCAGCCAGGATTCTATCTTCCGTCAAATCGCCCATCGCCTGCGCGAGTTTGGTTGATCGCTATGGGCATTTTTTCCATCGCCAGCCAGCATATCCGCTTCGCCGTGAAGCTGGCATGCGCCATTGTGCTGGCGCTGTTTGTTGGCTTCCATTTCCAGCTTGAAACACCGCGCTGGGCCGTTCTGACCGCCGCGATCGTCGCCGCCGGTCCTGCCTTCGCGGCGGGTGGCGAACCTTACTCCGGGGCAATTCGCTATCGCGGGATGCTGCGTATTATCGGCACCTTTATCGGCTGTATCGCCGCTCTGACCATTATCATCCTGATGATCCGCACGCCGCTGCTGATGCTGATTGTGTGCTGTATCTGGGCAGGTTTTTGCACCTGGGTCTCTTCGCTGGTGAAGGTGGAGAACTCGTACGCCTGGGGCCTGGCGGGATATACCGCGCTGATTATTATCATCACCATTCAGAGTGAACCGCTGCTTGCTCCGCAGTTCGCCGTCGAACGTTGTAGCGAGATTGTCATTGGTATCGTCTGCGCGATTGTCGCAGATCTGCTCTTCTCTCCGCGATCCATCAAGCAGGAAGTCGATCGTGAGCTGGACGCGCTGATTGTTGCTCAGTACCAGCTTATGCAGCTGTGCATTAAGCACGGCGACAGCGAAGAGGTCGACAAGGCCTGGAGCGCGCTGGTGCGCCGCACGCAGGCGCTGGAAGGGATGCGCAGTAATCTCAACATGGAGTCTTCCCGCTGGGAGCGGGCCAATCGTCGTCTGAAAGCGATCAATACCGTCTCGCTAACGCTGATCACCCAGGCGTGTGAAACCTACCTGATTCAGAACACCCGCCCCGAAGTGGTAACGGATACTTTCCGCGAACTGTTTGATGAGCCCGTGGAGACGGTGCAGGACGTGCATCGACAGCTCAAACGCATGCGTCGTGTGATTGCCTGGACAGGAGAACGGGATACGCCAGTCACCATTTATACCTGGGTTGGCGCCGCAACGCGTTACCTGCTCCTGAAACGCGGCGTGATTAGCAACACCAAAATCAGTGCGGCGGAAGAAGAGGTGTTACAGGGCGAAGTGGTGATCAAACCGGAGTCCGCCGAGCGCCACCATGCGATGGTTAACTTCTGGCGTACCACCCTGGCCTGTATACTCGGCACGCTGTTCTGGCTGTGGACCGGCTGGACGTCCGGCAGCGGCGCGATGGTGATGATTGCCGTCGTCACCGCGCTGGCGATGCGTCTGCCCAACCCGCGCATGGTCGCTATCGATTTTCTGTACGGCACCATTGCGGCGTTACCCATTGGCGCGCTCTACTTCCTGGTGATTATCCCCTCGACGCAGCAAAGCATGCTTTTGCTCTGCATCAGCCTGGCGGTGATGGCGTTCTTTATCGGAATTGAGGTACAAAAACGCCGTCTGGGATCGTTGGGTGCGCTGGCGAGCACGATTAACATCATCGTGCTGGATAACCCCATGACTTTCCATTTCAGCCAGTTCCTGGATAGCGCATTAGGTCAGCTGGTGGGCTGTTTCCTGGCGATGATGGTGATCCTGCTGGTGCGGGATAACTCTCAGGCGCGGACAGGACGCGTGCTGCTGAATCAGTTTGTGTCGGCCGCCGTATCGTCCTTAACCACCAACACCGCGCGGCGCAAGGAGAACCACCTGCCGGCGCTCTATCAGCAGCTGTTCCTGTTGCTGAATAAATTCCCGGGCGATGTCGCCCGCTTCCGCCTGGCGTTAACCATGATTATCGCGCACCAGCGTCTGCGGAACGCGCCAGTGCCGATCAACGACGATTTGTCCGCCTACCACCGCCAGCTACGGCGAACGGCGGACCATGTGATATCGGCATCGAGTGATGACAAACGTCGCCGCTACTTTAAGCAACTGCTGGAGGAACTGGATATCTACCAGGAGAAACTGCGGATCTGGGAAGCGCCGCCGCAGGTTACCGAGCCGGTAGAGCGGCTGGTGTTTATGCTGCACCGCTACCAGAATGCGCTGACAGACAGCTAACGAAGAGAAAACCGACGCCAAAAGCGTCGGTTTTTTTGTGGCTATACTTATTCTTGCAGGTTCAAACATTCAGGAAGGGAGGACACATGACAACCCAGGCTCTTCAGGACAGTATTCTTTTTCAGACCGGGTATCTGGTTAACGGTATCTGGAAAACACTCGACACCACGTTTGATGTGCTAAACCCGGCCACGGGCGAGGTGGTCGCGAAAGTGGCGAAAGCAGGGAAAGCCGAAACCGAAGAGGCCATTGCGGCCGCGACGAAGGCCTTTCCCGCATGGCGCGCAAAAACGGCAAAAGAGCGTTCCGCGATCCTCTATCGCTGGTATGAACTGATTATCGAGAACAAAAGCTGGCTCGGGCGGCTGATGACTACCGAGCAGGGCAAGCCGCTGAAAGAGGCTGAGGGTGAGGTGGACTACGCTGCCAGCTTCATTCAGTGGTTTGCCGAGCAGGCCAAGCGCGCCAACGGTGAAATCATTCCTCCGGTTAAACCCGGCTCCCGTATTCTGGCCACTCGTGAACCTGTCGGGGTGGTTGCTGCTATCACGCCATGGAATTTCCCGATGGCCATGCTCACCCGTAAGCTCGGCCCGGCGCTGGCAGCAGGATGTACCGGCGTCATCAAGCCTGCAAACAACACGCCGCTGAGCGCCTTTGCGCTGCTGACGCTGGCGAAGCAGGCCGGTGTGCCGGATGGTGTGCTGAATGCGGTCGCGGGGAGCACCTCAGAAATTAGTGACGCCATTATGGCCAGCCATGACGTGCGCAAAATCTCGTTTACCGGATCAACCGCCGTCGGGAAAACGCTGGTTCGCAATTCCGCAGAGACCATGAAAAAGGTATCGATGGAGCTGGGCGGTAATGCGCCATATATCGTTTTCGAGGACGCGGATATTGAGGCCGCCGTCAAAGGCGCGATCGCCAATAAGTTCCGTAACGCCGGGCAGGTCTGCGTCAGCGTAAACCGTTTCTATATTCAGGAGACGGTCTATGACAAGTTTGTCAATCAACTTGCCGATGCGGTGAAGGCGCTGAAGGTGGGTAACGGTCTGGACGAGGGCGTCGTTGTCGGCCCGCTGATTGAGCCTTCGGCTGTCGAGAAAGTCCGAGAGCATGTCGAAGATGCGGTAGCGAAGGGGGCCACGGTGCTGGCTGGGGGTAAACCGCACGAACTTGGCGGCAACTTCTGGATGCCAACCGTACTCGGTGACTGCCATGAAGGCATGAAGCTGGCAGAAGAGGAGACCTTTGGTCCCGTTGCCGCCTGCTTCCGCTTCACGTCGGAAGACGAAGTGGTTATGCGCGCTAACAACACGCCTTACGGGCTGGCAGCCTACTTTTATACCCAGAATCTCTCGCGCGTGTTCCGCGTCTCGCAGGCCATTGAGAGCGGCATGATCGGAATTAACGAATGTGCGGTCTCGACCGAGCTGGGTCCGTTTGGGGGCGTAAAAGAGTCCGGGCTGGGCCGCGAAGGGTCCGTGCTGGGGCTGGAGGAGTTTCTGGAAGTCAAAACCCTGCATATCGGGGGATTATAATAGACAGGGCGGCATTTGCCGCCCGCCTGTACCGGGTGGTTGGCAATGAAAATTTATACCTTTGATTTTGACGAAATTGAGAGTCAGGAAGACTTCTATCGCGAGTTTATTCGGGCGTTCGACCTGGAGCGGGGCAGCGTAAGCAATCTTGATATGCTGTGGGATGTGGTTACCGGCGATCGTCTGCCGTTACCGCTGGAAATCGAATTTACCCATCTGCCTGAAAAACTACGCAGACGCTTTGGCGCACTGATTTTATTGTTTGATGAAGCGGAGGAGGAGCTGGAAGGGCAACTGCGTTTCAACGTGCGCCAGTGATAAAAAAGCCCCTGACCGGGAGGTCAGGGGCAAGTCGTATGATGAGATACGACGAGGGTTTATTTGTACAGTTCTGCGGTAGCGTGCCAGTGGTCGCCACTGCGCGCTTCGATGATGCGATAGGATGACGCACCCTGTTCTTCCGCTTTTTTGTTCAGCATTTCGTGCATGTCCATCGGAGACGTACCGATGGCGCCAACAGAAACAGTACCGATAGCCTGACGGGATTGTGCCTGTTCAGCATTAATGGTGTCGGCTGCAAACGCACCGAATGACAGGACTGACAGTACGCTCAGGGCAGCTACAGTGGTTTTAATTTTCATGATTATTTACCTCGTCAATTATTTTACTGGGGTCTTTGTTCTGTGACCCTCATCACAAAATCAAGTATACACTAATCACGCAAAAAATTAATACCAGACTAATGGTTTCGTCTGTTATTACGCGTTAAAAAATTCATTTTTTATAACGAGAATGCATAAAAAAGGGCGTCACAATGCGAGGTTTTTAGTTTTTTCTTGTATAAATCAAAGGGATAGGGCAATTTGATTTTTTGTGCGATTTTGCGGCAGATCATTCACTGAATGAATGTTAATAGGCGGTAAAAAGCACTATTTGCAAAAGTAGCAGGTAGAGAAAAGCAGGGTAAAACGCGGCAACAGCAGAATGATCCCCGCAGCCAGGCGCTACGGGGCAGACAATTACAGCTCCTGTTCGAACAGGACCAGAATCGCTTCGTAGAGGTCTTTCACCGAGAAACCATTTGCCGGGGTGGTAAAAATGGTGTCATCGCCGGCGATGGTCCCGAGGATCCCCTCTGCTTTACCCAGCGAGTCCAGCAGGCGGGCAATCAGCTGGGCTGCGCCCGGGCTGGTGTGGATCACAACCACGGCATCGTTATAGTCGATGTCCAGAACCAGGTTTTTCAGCGGGCTGGAGGTCGTTGGCACGCCAAGTTCAGCAGGCAGGCAATAAACCATTTCCATTTTGGCGTTGCGCGTACGCACCGCACCAAACTTGGTTAACATGCGAGAGACCTTCGACTGGTTGATGTTGTCGAAGCCTTGTTCCTGCAACGCCTGAACAATTTCTCCCTGAGAACTGAATTTCTCTTCTTTGAGTAGCGCTTTAAACGCCTTCACTAATTCTTCTTGCTTAGACGAGCTTCGCATAAGTCACCCGGAATATGACGATAGAAACAACATTATTATGCATGTGGATGAATTTTTATGCAAATTATCTACCTGGCACCAGGCTGAAATAATGTTATGAAAGGGAGAGATTTTATCAGATTTCGTTATCGGAAAACATGCCTGGGTCACGCCGCGCAAATAAGCTTAAAAGTAAATTAAATGTTATCAAAATGATGTTGTTTTGGTGGCGTGGCAGGGTGTATTGTAACCCCCTCTTAATTCGTTGTTGCCTACATCCCGATAGTATTCAGGTGAAGGCGAAAGACGTGCGACCTCAAATTCTTTAGCGATGAAAATTGTAATTAATGACGTGCTGAATTATGGTCGCCGCAACGGAGTTACAGATACTTAAGTTAACCATAATAAGGAGTTTAGGATGAAAGTCGCAGTCCTCGGCGCTGCTGGTGGTATCGGCCAGGCGCTTGCCCTACTACTGAAAACCCAACTGCCTTCAGGCTCAGAACTCTCCCTGTACGATATTGCTCCGGTAACCCCAGGTGTGGCGGTTGACCTGAGCCACATCCCGACAGCTGTGAAAATCAAAGGCTTCTCCGGTGAAGATGCGCGTCCTGCGTTGCAGGGTGCCGACGTGGTGCTGATCTCCGCGGGTGTTGCGCGTAAACCGGGTATGGATCGTTCAGACCTGTTCAACGTCAACGCGGGCATCGTGAAAAACCTGGTTCAGCAGATCGCTGAAACCTGCCCGAAAGCGTGCATCGGGATCATCACCAACCCGGTGAACACCACCGTTGCTATCGCAGCAGAAGTGCTGAAGAAAGCGGGCGTTTACGACAAGAACAAACTGTTCGGCGTAACTACGCTGGATATCATCCGCTCCAATACCTTCGTGGCTGAGCTGAAAGGCAAGCAGCCAACGGAAGTGGAAGTGCCGGTTATCGGCGGTCACTCTGGCGTGACCATCCTGCCTCTGCTGTCGCAGATCCCGGGCGTGAGCTTCACCGAGCAGGAAGTGGCTGACCTGACCAAACGTATTCAGAACGCAGGCACCGAAGTGGTGGAAGCGAAGGCGGGTGGCGGTTCTGCAACCCTGTCTATGGGCCAGGCGGCGGCACGCTTCGGCCTGTCTCTGGTTCGCGCGTTGCAGGGCGAAAAAGGCGTTGTTGAATGCGCCTATGTTGAAGGCGACGGTGAACACGCGCGCTTCTTCTCTCAGCCGCTGCTGCTGGGTAAAAACGGTGTTGAAGAGCGTAAGTCTATCGGCACGCTGAGCGCGTTTGAGCAAAACGCGATGGAAGGCATGCTGGATACGCTGAAGAAAGACATTACGCTGGGCGAAGAATTCGTTAACAAGTGATCTTATCCCGGTAAAAAAAACGGAGCGTTAAGCTCCGTTTTTTTATGCCCGTCAGTTAGTGGCCGGGTATTCCTGGATGGTGACCTGAATCGTCAGCTTCTTGTCATTACGCATGACTTCAACAGGGATGATGGAGCCCGGGCGAATCTCAGCCACCTGGTCCATGGTTTCCAGCGCAGAGACCGCTGGCGTACCGTTGACGGAAAGGATAACGTCGTTCACCTGGATACCTGCGTTGGCCGCCGGGCCGCCAGGCGCCACTTCGTTGACCACAATCCCCTGGATCTGATCGATACCACCGCCCTGCGTATGCATCGGCGCGATTTCACGCCCGCCAATACCGATGTAGCCACGGATCACGCGGCCATCACGGATTAGCTTGTCCATGATCTTGGTCGCCAGCTGGAACGGAATGGCAAAGCCAATCCCTTCCGGCGTTTCTCCGTCGTTGCTCTTGTCGAATGAGAGGGTGTTAATGCCCATCAGTTCGCCCAGAGAGTTCACCAGAGCACCGCCGGAGTTACCGTGGTTGATTGAGGCATCGGTTTGCAGGAAGTTCTGCCGCCCTGACGGGTTCAGGCCGATTCGACCGGTCGCGCTGATGATCCCCTGAGTGATGGTCTGGCCCAGGTTGTACGGGTTACCGATCGCCAGCACCACATCGCCGATGTGCGGCGTGCGTTTGCGATTAATCGGGATAGTCGGCAGACCGCCCGTGGCGTTGATCTTCAGCACCGCCAGATCGGTCAGGCTGTCCGACCCCACCAGCAGGGCTTCAAACACGCGGCCATCCTGTAAGGCGACGATAATCTGGTCGGCATCGTTAATGACGTGTTTATTGGTGATGATGTAGCCCCGGTCATCCATGATCACACCGGAACCGAGCGTGCGGATCTCCAGCTGGTTATGAGCGGAACTGTTAAGCCCGCGGTTATAGACGTTAACCACGGCGGGGGCGGCACGGCGTACCGCCTGATTGTACGTCGCAGGCGTTTCATCCGTGCTGTCGAACTGAGGAGCCGACAGTTTGTTGAACTGGCGTAAAGATGGCATAGCCACCAGCAGCAGACCGGCAACGATCAAACCAATGACAATTGAACGAAAGAGCTTTAAAAGCATGATGCGTGTGTCGTTAAAAAAGGAACGGTTTGCAGCATAACATGAGTTATCCGGACATCACACGCAGCGGCGATGTCCGGAGTCGCAAATGGTTAACGCAGTAAAATGTAGAGGGTGTCGTTGCCACGGATAATTTGCAGGGCAATGACCGCCGGTTTACTCTCCAGCACCTTACGCATTTCGGCAATAGACTGCACGCGAGTGCGGTTCACGCCCACGATCACGTCGTCCTGATGTAAACCTGCCTGCGCGGCCGGGCTGCTCTTCTCAACGGTAGTGACGGTAATGCCTTTCGTGCCGTTTTTAAGCTGACCGTCGCTCAGCGTAGCGCCCTGTAGAGCCGGGGAGATCTGTTCTGCGCTGGCGGAAGAGGAGGTGCTCTTGTCCAGCGTCACTTCCACGGTCAGTGGTTTGCCCTCGCGGATCAGGCCCAGCTTCACTTTAGCGCCCGGCTCCGTGGTGGCAATACGTGATCGTAATTCAGCGAAGCTGCTCAGCGGTTTATCGTTCAGGCTGACAATAATGTCGCCGGATTTCACGCCCGCTTTCGCAGAGCCTGAGTTGGGCAGCACTTCGCTGACAAACGCCCCGCGCTGGACGTTGAGCTTAAAGGCTTTGGCGATATCGGCGCTCATCTCCATGCCTTTGATGCCCAGCAGACCGCGCTTAACCTCGCCAAACTGAATCAGCTGTTGAGACAGGGTTTTCGCCATGTTACTCGGAATGGCAAAACCAATCCCGATGCTGCCGCCGCCTGGCGCGAGGATAGCGGTGTTGATGCCGATCAGCTCACCGTTCAGATTAAGCAGCGCACCGCCGGAGTTGCCCCGGTTGATGGAGGCATCGGTCTGGATGAAGTTTTCCAGCCCTTCGAGATTCAGGCCGCTGCGCCCCAGGGCGGAGACAATCCCGGAGGTGGCGGTCTGGCCTAAACCGAACGGGTTACCGACCGCGACGGCAAAATCACCGACGCGCAGCTTATCGGAATCTGCAATGGCGATCTGGGTCAGGTTGCTGGGGTTTTGCACCTGTAGCAGGGCGATATCACTCTGATCGTCACCGCCGATCAGTTTGGCGTCAAACTCCCGACCATCGTTCAGCTGAACGCTGATTTTATCGGCCTGGCTGATCACGTGGTTATTGGTCAGGATATAGCCCTTAGCCGCGTCGATAATCACCCCTGAGCCCAGGCCTTCAAACGGCTGAGCCTGCTGATCCGGCGCGTCTTCGCCAAAATATTTCTTCAGCTCTTCAGGAATACGCTGGCTTTGGCGTGCCGTCCCTTCCACCTGAACGCTGACTACCGCAGGCAGGACTTTTTCAAGCATCGGCGCAAGGCTGGGAATGGCTTCTTGTCCAGGCACCTGCGAAGGCAGTGCCGCACTGGCGGGGAAGGACGCCGAGAGAGATAACCCGACACTTAACGCTAAGGCGCTCAACAGCTGGTTTTTTTTCTTCATTGATGCTGACTCTCGTATCCTGGAATGAAAAAGAACGGCCCCAAAAACATCTTGATGTTATTGAATTTTCAACCGCTGAACAATGAGGTGTTTGACTAAATAATAGCTGGGGACGGGAAGAAAGGACGGGCGCATAAGGTGCGCCCGTAAAATTTATTCAGGTTGTGCGATTAATCGCGTTTTACGCCACCGCGCAGCAGGCCGGACGCGCCGTCTGAATAGTCGCGTGGCATCTGAACCGGAGCCTGATCGTTACCGGCTTCAGAATCAGCCAGACGATTGCGGAAGGGGTTGGTCTCCGCGGTCATTTCCGGCAGCAGGCTGCTGGAGCTTTTCGCCATGTGCTGGTAGAGCTGGCGATAATCTGTCGCCATGTTGTCCAGCAGCTCAGCGCTACGGGCAAAGTGGCTGACCAGCTCTTCGCGATATTCTTCCAGTTCGGCTTTGTTCTTTTCCAGTTCGTATTGCAGTGACTGCTGCTGACGCAATTTGCGGTTACCGAAACGCATGGCCACAGCACCAATGATGATGCCGACGACTAAACCGATTAGCGCATATTCCCAGGTCATGAACTTCTCCCGTTGTCTTGTTGTTCCGTAGGGTGTTGGCTCGGCTCCTGCCTGTGCCTGATTATGCCACTATAACCGCTATTTCCGCAGAAGTGGAATCCTGACGTATCATCGCGTAGTGTAGAACGGCCTTTTTTTCATCAGCCACGCGCGCTGGTGAGGTTTAACTAAAGGAATAACAACAACATCATGCAAAACCTGTCCCCTTCATCGCGTTACCAACTGGCCCTGAGCGAGGGCACACACCAGCCGGATGATGTCCAGCGTGAAGCGGTTAACCGCCTGGACACGATTTATCAGGAACTTCTGGCGAAACCCGCCGATGCGGTGCAGAGCAGTGGGCTGAAGGCGGCATTCGGCCGTTTACTGGGCAAAAAAGAGCCCACGGTGAACGCACCGGTTCGTGGCTTATATATGTGGGGCGGCGTTGGGCGGGGTAAGACCTGGCTGATGGACATGTTCTACCAGAGCCTGCCCGGCACGCGTAAGCAGCGCCTGCACTTTCACCGTTTTATGCTGCGGGTCCATGAAGAGCTGACGGCGCTCCAGGGCGAAACCGACCCGCTGGACATTGTGGCCGATCGCTTTAAGGCGGAAACGGACGTGCTCTGCTTCGACGAGTTCTTTGTTTCCGATATTACGGATGCCATGCTGTTGGGGGGCCTCATGAAAGCGCTGTTTGCGCGTGGGATCACTCTGGTGGCGACCTCCAATATCCCGCCGGATGAGCTTTATCGCAATGGTCTCCAGCGGGCGCGTTTCCTGCCGGCCATTGATGCTATCAAACAGCACTGCGACATCATGAACGTCGATGCCGGCGTCGATTATCGACTGCGCACATTAACGCAGGCACACCTGTGGCTTTCGCCGTTGAACGCCGACACAGCCCGCGAGATGGATAAACTGTGGCTGGCGCTGGCGGGAGCGCCGCGGGATAACGCGCCAGCGCTGGAGATTAATCATCGTCCGTTGCCTACGCTTGGCGTAGAAAACCAGACGCTGGCCGTCTCGTTTGCAACGCTCTGCGTGGACGCCCGCAGCCAGCATGACTACATTGCACTTTCGCGTCTGTTCCATACCGTTATGTTGTGGGATGTGCCCGTTATGACCCCACTCATGGAGAGCGAAGCGCGCCGCTTCATCGCGCTGGTAGATGAGTTTTACGAGCGCCACGTTAAGCTGGTGGTCAGCGCCGAGGTGCCTTTATATGAGGTTTATCAGGGCGAGCGCCTGAAGTTTGAGTTCCAGCGCTGCCTGTCGCGCCTGCAAGAGATGCAGAGCGAAGAGTACCTCAAGCGTGAGCATATGCCGTAATAAATGCTCCCCTCTCCCCGTGGGAGAGGGGCTGGGGGTGAGGGCACCAGACCGCACAATACCTGACCCCGAAAAACCCATTCCAAATCACATTTAAGGGTCGATCTTTGACCTCAACTTCTCTATAATCTTGCGACCCCACGTTACGAGAAGGTTTTTTTCCCGAAACTTTCTATGTGTCGGCATGTGCTATTCGAAGGGGTAGGTTTGCCGGACTTTGTCGTGTGAACCTCAACTGACTAAACGTTTGGGTGTTCACCAACGTGTAACTTATTATTTGGGTAAGCTTTTAATGAAAACTTTTACAGCTAAACCAGAAACCGTACAGCGCGACTGGTATGTTGTTGACGCGACCGGTAAAACTCTGGGCCGTCTGGCTACTGAACTGGCTCGTCGCCTGCGCGGTAAGCATAAAGCGGAATACACTCCGCACGTTGATACCGGTGATTACATCATCGTTCTGAACGCTGACAAAGTTGCTGTTACCGGCAACAAGCGTACTGACAAAATGTACTACCACCACACCGGCCACATCGGTGGTATCAAAGAAGCGACCTTTGAAGAGATGATTGCCCGCCGTCCTGAGCGTGTGATTGAAATCGCGGTTAAAGGCATGCTGCCAAAAGGCCCGCTGGGTCGTGCTATGTTCCGTAAACTGAAAGTTTACGCAGGCAACGAGCACAACCACGCGGCACAGCAACCGCAAGTTCTTGACATCTAATCGGGATTATAGGCAATGGCTGAAAATCAATACTACGGCACTGGTCGCCGCAAAAGTTCCGCAGCTCGCGTTTTCATCAAACCGGGCAGTGGTAAAATCGTAATCAACCAGCGTTCTCTGGAACAATACTTCGGTCGCGAAACTGCCCGCATGGTAGTTCGCCAGCCGCTGGAACTGGTTGATATGGTAGAAAAACTGGATCTGTACATCACCGTTAAAGGTGGTGGTATCTCCGGTCAGGCAGGTGCGATCCGTCACGGTATCACCCGCGCGCTGATGGAGTACGACGAATCCCTGCGTTCTGAACTGCGTAAAGCTGGCTTCGTTACTCGTGACGCTCGTCAGGTTGAACGTAAGAAAGTGGGTCTGCGTAAAGCACGTCGTCGTCCACAGTTCTCCAAACGTTAATCCATTCTGCTTACGCAGAACGATTGGCGAAAAACCCGCTTCGGCGGGTTTTTTTATGGATAATGCGCAGGTTATCCACAGTAACATTTCATATATCTTCTCTTTTTCCACATTTCCGGAATCCCCTCACCACAAAGCCATCAAAATCTGGTAAACTATCATCCAATTTTCTGCCCAAATATCGGTGAATACTCGATTTTTGTTCGATTCTTGAACAATGTGTCTTCTCTGGGATGGGCGATACATCATCTGGCTGGCCCCGTTGGGCTGGTAGCAGTAAAAATTCTGAATATACCTGGAGGTTTTCATGGCTGTCGCTGCCAACAAACGTTCGGTAATGACGCTGTTTTCTGGTCCTACTGACATTTATAGCCATCAGGTTCGTATCGTGCTGGCCGAGAAGGGTGTCAGTTTTGAGATCGAGCATGTGGAAAAGGATAACCCGCCTCAGGATCTGATCGATCTCAACCCGAGCCAAAGCGTACCGACGCTGGTGGATCGCGAGCTGACCCTGTGGGAATCCCGTATCATTATGGAATACCTGGATGAGCGTTTCCCGCATCCGCCGCTGATGCCTGTTTATCCTGTTGCGCGTGGTGAAAGCCGCCTGTACATGCAGCGTATCGAGAAAGACTGGTACTCGCTGATGAACGTTATCGTCAACGGTTCCTCTTCTGAAGCGGATGCTGCACGTAAACAGCTGCGTGAAGAGCTGCTGGCGATTGCGCCGGTATTTGGTCAAAAGCCTTTCTTCCTGAGCGACGAGTTCAGCCTGGTGGATTGCTACCTGGCTCCGTTGCTGTGGCGTCTGCCAACCCTGGGCGTAGAGTTCAGCGGCCCTGGCGCGAAAGAGCTGAAAGGCTACATGACTCGCGTCTTTGAGCGCGACTCTTTCCTGGCATCCTTAACTGAACCGGAACGTGAAATGCGTCTCGGCCGAGGCTAATGACTGTGGAAATGTCACAACTTTCACCACGCCGTCCGTATCTGCTGCGCGCCTTCTATGAATGGCTGCTGGATAACCAGCTCACGCCGCACCTGGTTGTGGATGTGACGTTGCCGGGCGTGCTGGTTCCAATGGAATACGCGCGCGACGGGCAGATTGTACTGAATATTGCGCCACGCGCAGTGGGTAACCTGGAGCTGGCGAACGACGAAGTGCGCTTTAATGCGCGCTTCGGCGGCGTGCCGCGTCAGGTTTCCGTGCCGCTGGCAGCTGTGCTGGCTATCTACGCCCGTGAAAACGGTGCGGGCACCATGTTTGAGCCGGAAGCGGCTTATGATGAAGAGGTTGCCAGCCTGAATGATGATGAGGCATCCGATGAACGCGAAAGCGACACGGTAATGTCTGTCATCGATGGCGATAAACCCGATCATAATGACGACACCGATCCGGATGACGAGCCACCACCACGTGGTGGTCGTCCCGCACTGCGCGTTGTGAAATAAACAAACAGGCCCGACGGGCCTGTTTTGCTTTCGGTCCCTTTTCGCCCCCTCTAATTTCCTGTGTTATGATGAACTGTTTTCCTTCAATGGCACCGGACTGCAATGAAACCGACTGATCTTAAAGCTGAAAACTCTGATGAAACCATTGGTCGCAGCCTGCGCCGTCGGCCGCTGGCGCGCAAAAAACTGTCTGATATGGTGGAAGAAGAGCTGGAGCAGATGATCCGTCGGAAGGAATTTGCCCAGGGAGAGCAGTTACCCTCCGAGCGCGAACTGATGGAGTTCTTCAACGTGGGTCGCCCCTCGGTGCGCGAAGCGCTGGCGGCGCTAAAGCGTAAAGGGCTGGTGCAGATTAACAACGGTGAACGTGCCCGCGTAACCATGCCGTCTGCCGATACCATCATCAGTGAATTGTCGGGAATGGCGAAAGACTTTCTGACCCAGCCCGGCGGTATTGCCCATTTCGAGCAGCTTCGCCTGTTCTTTGAATCCAGCCTTGTTCGTTATGCCGCAGAATATGCCACTGACGATCAGATTGCGCAGCTCACAAAAGCCCTGGAGATCAACAGCCAGTCCCTGGATGACAACACGCTATTTATTCGTTCCGATGTCGATTTTCACCGCGTGCTGGCGGAGATCCCCGGCAATCCGATCTTCAATGCGATCCACGTTGCGCTGCTTGACTGGTTAATTGCGGCGCGTCCTAAAGTGCCGGACGCAGAGCTTTATCAGCATAATGAAGTCAGCTATCGCCAGCATATCGCAATTGTGGATGCGATCCGCCGCCGCGATCCCGATGAAGCGGATCGGGCGTTGCAAACTCACCTTAACAGCGTCTCCGCCACCTGGCACGCTTTCGGCCAGCATTCAAAAGCCAAAAAATAACGATCCTTTAGTGAAGCAGATCGCAATATAAGCGTTCTGTATTCTACTGCTGCTTAATTGATCTGGTATAACAGGTATAAAGGTATGTCGTTATAACAAACACACGATCGATTGAGGTAACTATGGCAACGCAATTACGCGGCGTAATGGCCGCACTCCTGACCCCGTTTAACTCTGAGCAGATGCTGGATAAAGAAAGCCTGCGCCGTCTGGTGCGGTTCAATATTGAACAGGGTATCGATGGGCTGTACGTCGGCGGTTCAACGGGAGAGGCCTTTGTACAGAGCCTTTCGGAACGGGAGCAGGTGATGGAGATTGTGGCGGAAGAGGCGAAGGGGAAAATCACGCTCATCGCCCATGTTGGCTGCGTCAGCACGGCGGAAAGCCAGCAGTTAGCCATGGCCGCCGCCCGCGTCGGTTTTGACGCTGTATCCGCCGTCACACCGTTTTACTATCCCTTTAGCTTTGAAGAACATTGCGATCATTACCGTGCAATTATTGATTCGGCGGATGGTCTGCCGATGGTGGTCTATAACATCCCGGCGTTAAGCGGCGTGAAGTTAAGCCTGGATCAGATCAACACGCTGGTAACGCTGCCCGGCGTCGGCGCGCTGAAGCAAACCTCCGGCGATCTCTTCCAGATGGAGCAGATCCGTCGCGAACATCCGGATCTGGTGCTCTACAACGGCTATGACGAGATCTTCGCCTCCGGCCTGCTGGCCGGCGCGGACGGGGGGATCGGCAGCACCTACAACATTATGGGCTGGCGCTACCAGGCGATCGCTAAAGCGGTTCGTGAAGGGGATAACGCCACCGCACAGCGCCTGCAAAGCGAATGCAACACGGTGATCGATCTGCTGATTAAAGCCGGGGTGTTCCGTGGTCTGAAAACGGTTCTGCACTATATGGACGTGGTATCCGTGCCGCTGTGCCGTAAGCCGTTTGCCCCTGTGGATGAAAAATTCGTGCCAGCGCTGAAAGCGCTGGCGGAGCAGCTAATGGCGGAAAAACGCTAACACATCGCCGGGGGCGCAGCCGTCATCCGGCAAAACGACAGAGAAATCGTCGGGAGAGTGAAATGAGTAAGTCTACCCAAAGCATCCCGTGGTACCGCCATCTTACCCGTCCTCAGTGGCGCGCCTTCTCCGCCGCCTGGCTGGGATATCTGCTTGATGGCTTCGATTTTGTATTGATAGCCTTAGTCCTGACAGAAATAAAAAGCGAGTTTGCCCTGACGACAGTGGAAGCGGCGAGCTTGATTTCGGCGGCCTTTATATCGCGCTGGTTCGGCGGCCTGCTGCTGGGCGCCATGGGCGATCGCTATGGCCGCAAGCTGGCGATGATCACCAGCATCGTGCTCTTTTCCTGCGGTACGCTGGCCTGCGGTTTTGCGCCGGGTTACGTCACCCTGTTTATCGCCCGCATGGTGATAGGCATGGGGATGGCGGGGGAATATGGCTCCAGCGCAACCTATGTGATTGAAAGCTGGCCAAAGCACTTGCGCAACAAGGCGAGTGGTTTTCTGATTTCCGGTTTCTCCGTCGGCGCCGTGGTTGCGGCCCAGGTCTACAGCCTTGTCGTGCCCGTCTGGGGCTGGCGGGCGCTGTTCTTTATCGGCATTCTGCCCATCGTCTTTGCCCTGTGGCTGCGGAAAAATATTCCGGAAGCTGAGGACTGGAAAGCGAAGCACGAAGGCAAAGCCCCGGTGCGCACCATGGTTGATATTCTGTATCGCGGCAAATACCGCGTCATGAATATGGCGATGACGCTGTTTGCCGGTACGGCGCTGTGGTTCTGTTTTGCAGGCGAACTCAACAACGCGGGGCTGGTCGTTATTCTCGGCCTGCTGTGCGCCATCGTCTTTATCAGCTTTATGGTGCAAAGCAGCGGCAAACGCTGGCCGACGGGCGTCACGTTGATGGTTGTCGTGCTCTTCGCCTTTCTCTACTCCTGGCCGATTCAGGCGCTATTACCCACTTATCTGAAAACCGACCTGGCCTATGATCCGTCAACGGTGGCGAAGGTGCTGTTCTTTAGCGGCTTCGGCGCGGCGGTAGGCTGCTGCGTAGGTGGTTTTCTCGGTGACTGGCTTGGCACCCGCAAGGCCTATGTCTGTAGCCTGTTGGCCTCACAGCTCCTGATTGTTCCCGTCTTTGCGATTGGCGGCGCCAATGTCTGGGGGTTGGGCTTGTTACTCTTTTTCCAGCAGATGCTGGGGCAGGGGATCTCCGGGATCTTACCCAAACTCATCGGCGGCTATTTCGATACCGACCAGCGTGCGGCGGGTCTGGGCTTTACCTACAACGTTGGCGCGTTGGGCGGCGCGATTGCCCCGGTGATTGGCGCGCTGCTGTCGCAGGATATGGCGCTGGGCACGGCCCTGGGGTCGCTCTCCTTTGGCCTGACGTTTGTGGTGATCTTGCTTATTGGTCTGGATATGCCCTCCCGCGTTCAGCGCTGGATCAGGCCAGAAGCCCTGCGTACGCATGATGCTATTGACGGTAAACCGCTGAGTGGCGCACTCCCTTTTGGTGCCAGTAAAAGCGGTCTGATCAAACACAAAGGATAAGCTGATGTCATTGCTAAACCAGAAGACAGCAGCGCGAGGCGGTGAAATGACAACCCTGGCTATTGATATTGGCGGCACCAAACTCGCGGCTGCGTGCGTGGAGGGGCAGACCATTACTGCCCGTCGCGAGTGTCAGACGCCTGCCAGCCAGACGCCGGAGGCGTTGCAGGCTGCGCTACAAACGCTGATTGCACCCTTTACGGCGCAGGCAACGCGGGTCGCGGTGGCATCAACCGGGATCATTCACAACGGTATTTTGACCTCCATTAATCCGTCTAATCTGGGCGGGCTGGCGGAATTTCCACTGGTGGAATTTCTCTCGGGAATAACCGATCTGCCGGTGATGGCGATCAACGACGCGCAGGCCGCCGCCTGGGCTGAGTTCTGCGCCTTGCCGGATGATGACGATATGGTCTTTCTGACCGTCTCAACCGGTGTCGGTGGTGGCGTGGTCCTCAATCGAACACTGCAAACGGGCAGCGGCGGTCTGGCTGGACATCTGGGTCACACGCTGGCCGATCCCGCCGGTCCGCGTTGTGGCTGCGGGCGAAGAGGGTGCGTTGAGGCTATCGCCTCGGGGCGCGGCATCGCTGCTCAGGCAGAAGGCGTATTGTCCGGGCTGGATTCGAAAGCGATATTCAGCCTTGCAGCGCAAGGTAATCCACAGGCACAGGCGCTGATTGCGCGTTCAGCGCAGACGCTGGCGCGTCTTATTGCCGATGTCAAAGCCGTGACTGATTGCCAGATTGTAGTTATTGGAGGCAGCGTGGGGCTGGCAGAGGGGTATCTGGGGCTCGTGGAGGCGTATCTGTCGCGGGAGCCCGCCGTCTATCAGGCCGCACTTCGGCCTGCACACTATCGCCACGATGCCGGGCTGTTAGGTGCGGCGTTGTTAGCACATGGAGACGCGTTATGATGCTGGGAGAGTTGCAGTCGCTGGCGACATCTGGCCTGACCGGGGTTCTGATCAATGCCCTCACGCTGGCCGTGGCGGCACGGCCAGAAGAGAAACGCCCTGGTCATTATGAACTCCAGGGCACGGATATCTTTATGAACGTGATGCAGTTTGCCACGCAAGAGCCGAAGCAGAAAAAGGCGGAACTGCACGCACAGTATATTGATATTCAGCTTCTGCTCGCTGGAGAAGAACGCATCTTTTTTGGGGTTATGGGGTCCGCGCGGGCGTGTGAAGAAATGCATAGCGCAGAAGATTATCAGCTTTGCCGCCACATCAATGATGAACAATCCATTGTATTAAAGCCTGGTATGTTCGTGGTCTTTATGCCGGGTGAGCCGCATAAGCCGGGATGTCTTGTTGAATCGGAGGGGGAAATTAAAAAAGCCGTGGTGAAAGTCCGGGCCAGCCTGTTAACCGCATAAAAAAGCCGGATGGGATGTCCATCCGGCTTGTCTCTTACACTTCCAGGAAGTTCATGATCCCGTCAGCCGCTTTACGGCCTTCGGCAATCGCCGTGACCACCAGGTCAGAGCCGCGAACGATGTCGCCACCGGCGAAGATTTTCGGGTTGCTGGTCTGGAACGCGTTATCGCTGCCTTCTGGCGCAATTATGCGACCCTGAGAGTCCAGCTCTACGCTGTGCTTCGCCAGCCACTCCATACTGTGAGGACGGAAACCAAACGCCATCACCACGGCGTCAGCCGGGATCACGTGTTCAGAACCGGCCACGATCTCCGCGCGACGACGGCCTTTCGCATCTGGCGCACCCATCTCCGTGCGCGCCATCTTCACGCCGCTCACTTTACCGTTGGCATTCACTTCAATACCCAGAGGCTGGATGTTGAACTGGAACTCGGCGCCCTCTTCACGTGCGTTTTTCACTTCGCGCTTAGAGCCCGGCATGTTCTCTTCGTCACGACGGTAGGCACAGATGACATGCGCCGCATTCTGGCGAATGGAGGTACGCACGCAGTCCATCGCGGTATCACCGCCGCCCAGCACCACCACGCGTTTGCCTTCCATGCTGACGAACGGCTCATCGGCGGTCTCGCCGTAGCCCATTAGCTGTTTGGTATTCGCAATCAGGAACGGCAGCGCGTCGTACACGCCTGGCGCATCTTCGTTCTCCAGACCACCGCGCATGGACTGATAAGTGCCCACGCCCAGGAACACGGCGTCGTAATCTTTCAGCAGGTCGTCGAGCTGCACGTCGCGGCCCACTTCGGTGTTGAGTTTGAACTCAATGCCCATGCCGGTGAAGATTTCGCGGCGGCGGGTCATCACCTCTTTTTCCAGCTTAAAGGCCGGGATACCGAAGGTCAGCAGGCCGCCAATCTCCGGGTGGCGATCAAAGACCACCGCCTTCACGCCGTTACGGGTCAGCACGTCCGCACAGGCCAGGCCTGCCGGGCCCGCGCCGATAATCGCTACGCGCTTGTCGGTTTGACGCACACCGGTCATATCCGGGCGCCAGCCCATCTCGAACGCTTTATCGTTGATATAGCGTTCGATGTTGCCGATGGTTACCGCGCCAAACTCGTCGTTCAGCGTACAGGAGCCTTCACACAGACGATCCTGAGGGCACACGCGGCCGCACACTTCCGGCAGGGTGTTGGTCTGATGAGACAGCTCGGCGGCTTCAAAAATACGCCCTTCGTTGGCCAGCTTCAGCCAGTTCGGGATGTAGTTATGGACCGGACACTTCCATTCGCAGTAAGGGTTACCGCAGGACAGGCAGCGGTCTGCCTGTGCTTTGGCCTGGCCTTCTGAAAACGGCTCATAGATTTCAACAAATTCAATTTTACGGATCTTCAGCGGTTTCTTTGGCGGATCAACACGCTGAAGGTCGATAAACTGGTAAACGTTCTGGCTCATCTGAATTCCTTACTGCGCCTGCACGCGCAGCTCTGCTGCGCTACGACTACGGTGACCCAACAGGGCTTTAACATCGCTGGACTTCGGCTTCACCAGCGCGAATTTCGCAGAGAACGCCGGCCAGTTGGCCAGGATCTCTTCGCCGCGCGAAGAACCGGTATGCTGCACGTGTTCGGTAATTAAACCGCGCAGGTGTTCTTCGTGGATGGCCAGCGTATCAACGTCCAGCACTTCCACCAGCTCCGGGTTCACGCGTTTGCGGAACTCACCGTCTTCATCCAGGACATAGGCAAAACCGCCCGTCATGCCCGCGCCAAAGTTCACGCCGGTTTTACCCAGGACGCACACAATTCCGCCCGTCATGTATTCACAGCCGTTATCGCCGATGCCTTCCACCACGGTGATGGCGCCGGAGTTACGCACCGCAAAACGTTCGCCCGCACGGCCCGCGGCAAACAGACGACCGCCAGTTGCGCCGTACAGACAGGTATTGCCGATGATGCTCGCTTCATGGCTACGGAAGGCTGAACCAACCGGAGGGCGCACCGCCAGCAGACCGCCCGCCATGCCTTTTCCGACGTAGTCGTTGGCATCGCCGGTCAGGTATAACTCAACCCCGCCTGCGTTCCACACGCCGAAGCTCTGACCCGCGGTACCGCTGAAGTGCGCGGTAATCGGATCCGACGCCAGACCCTGGTCACCGTGCGTTTGCGCGATGTAACCGGAGAGGGACGCACCCACGGAACGGTCGGTGTTGCGGATATCGAACCAGAACGTTTTGCTCTGCTTCTCATCCACATACGGCTTCGCCTGTTGCAGCAGCTGTGCGTTCAGCACGCCGTTGTCGAACGGCGGGTTGTTCTCGGTACAGTAAACCGCTTTGCCAGGATGCGGCTGAGCGGTTTCCAGCAGCTTAGACAGCTCCAGCTTCTGCTGCTTGGCCGTGAAGCCCTCAAGCTCCTTCAGCAGGTCGGTACGGCCAATCAGGTCTACCAGACGCTTAACGCCCAGCTGCGCCATCAGCTCGCGGGTTTCACGGGCGATGAAGTCAAAGTAGTTGGTCACTTTGAACGGCAGGCCGTGGTAGTGATTCTTACGCAGCTTTTCGTCCTGGGTAGCAACGCCCGTTGCACAGTTGTTCAGGTGGCAAATACGCAGGTATTTACAGCCGAGCGCAACCATCGGGCCGGTACCAAAGCCGAAGCTTTCCGCTCCCAGAATCGCCGCTTTGATGATGTCGAGGCCGGTTTTCAGTCCGCCGTCCACCTGCAAACGGATCTTGTGACGCAGGCCGTTAGCGACCAGCGCCTGCTGGGTTTCCACCAGGCCGAGCTCCCACGGACAACCCGCGTATTTCACGGAGGAGAGCGGGCTTGCGCCGGTGCCGCCGTCGTAACCGGCGATGGTGATCAGATCCGCATAGGCTTTCGCCACGCCGGTGGCAATGGTGCCAACGCCCGGTTCGGAAACCAGCTTCACGGAGATCATTGCCTTCGGGTTGACCTGCTTCAGGTCAAAAATCAGCTGCGCCAGGTCCTCGATAGAGTAAATATCGTGGTGCGGCGGCGGGGAGATCAGCGTTACGCCCGGCACCGAATAGCGCAGTTTGGCGATGTACGGGGTGACTTTATCACCCGGCAGCTGACCGCCTTCACCCGGTTTCGCACCCTGCGCGACTTTAATCTGAATCACGTCGGCGTTAACCAGGTACGCAGGCGTTACGCCAAAGCGACCGGACGCCACCTGCTTAATACGGGACACTTTATTGGTGCCATAGCGGGCCGGATCTTCACCGCCTTCGCCGGAGTTGGAGTTGCCGCCGATGCTGTTCATGGCTTCCGCCAGCGCTTCGTGGGCTTCCGGGCTCAGCGCGCCGATAGACATCGCCGCGGTGTCGAAACGTTTGAACAGCTCAGACGCGGGCTCAACCTCGTCAATGCTGACCGCTTCATCACCTGGATTGAGGGCAATGAGATCGCGCAGCGTCGCTGCCGGACGGTTGTTCACCAGCTCTGCATACTGCTGATAATCGCTGTACTCGCCGCTCTGCACCGCCTGTTGCAGCGTGCGCACCACGTCCGGGTTATAAGCGTGATACTCACCCCCGTGGACATATTTCAGCAGACCGCCCTGTTCCAGCGGCTTACGTGCCAGCCAGGCGCGCTTCGACAGGTTCACCAGATCCTGCTGGAAGTCAGCAAAACCGGCGCCGCCGATACGGCTGATCACGCCCTGGAAGCAGAGGTTGGCAACGTCGTCATGCAGGCCGACCGCTTCAAACAGCTTCGAGCAGCGGTAAGAGGCGATGGTCGAGATGCCCATTTTGGACATGATTTTGTACAGACCTTTGTTGATGCCGTTACGGTAGTTCAGCATCACAGCACGGTAGTCTTTGTCGATCGCGCGGGTATCCACCAGGCGGGCCAGCGTTTCGTAGGCCAGATACGGGTAGATTGCCGTGGCGCCAAAGCCTAACAGCACCGCAAAGTGGTGCGGGTCGCGCGCGCTCGCGGTTTCAACGATGATGTTGGCATCGCAGCGCAGGCTCTTGTCCACCAGACGCGTCTGGATAGCCCCCACCGCCATGGGTGCAGGCACTGGCAGACGGTTTTTCGCGATGTTGCGGTCAGACAGCACCAGCAGAACGGTGCCGTTACGCACCATCTGCTCGGCTTTATCGCACAGCGCGTTCACCGTCTCTTCGAGGCTCGTTTCGGTCACGTCGAAGGTGATATCGAGCGTGTCGGCGCGATAGTGCTCCTCGGTCATGGTGGTGAGCTGTTTGAAATCGGAGTACAGCAGGATCGGTGATTTAAAGGTCAGACGGTGCGCCTGGCCTTCGGCTTCACAGAATACGTTCATCTCACGGCCAATGCTGGTGGCCAGCGACATGACGTGTGCTTCGCGCAGCGGATCGATTGGCGGGTTGGTGACCTGCGCAAACTGTTGACGGAAATAGTCGTAAATAATGCGTGGCTGGCTGGAGAGCACGGCGAACGGGGTATCGTCACCCATTGAGCCGACCGCTTCCTGACCGTTTTCACCGAGCACGCGGATAACCGAGTCCAGCTCTTCCGCGCTGTAGTTAAACTGCTTCTGGAAGCTCGCGAGGGTGTCATCGTCCAGCTCGCGGCTGCCCACTTCTTCGTCCGACAGATCTTCAAACGGCACCAGACGACGCACGTTTTTCTCCATCCACTCTTTGTACGGATGGCGGCTCTTCAGATCGTTGTCGGTTTCGGCGGAATGCAGAATACGCCCACCGCGGGTGTCGATCACCATCAGCTCGCCCGGACCGACGCGGCCTTTCTCGACCACTTCGTCAGGCTGGTAATCCCAGATCCCGACTTCAGAGGCACAGGTGATGAGCTTGTCTTTGGTAATGACGTAGCGTGCCGGACGCAGACCGTTACGGTCCAGGTTACAGGCGGCAAAACGACCGTCGGACATAACGATGCCCGCCGGGCCGTCCCACGGCTCCATGTGCATGGAGTTAAAGTCGAAGAACGCGCGCAGCTCAGGGTCCATATCCGGGTTGTTCTGCCAGGCCGGTGGCACGAGCAGACGCATGGCGCGCACGATGTCCATCCCGCCCGCCAGCAGCAGTTCCAGCATGTTATCCATGGAGCTGGAGTCCGAGCCGGTTTCGTTCACGAACGGCGCGGCATCGTGCAGGTCCGGGATCAGCGGTGTCTGGAATTTATAGGTACGGGCGCGGGCCCACTGGCGGTTGCCGGTGATGGTGTTGATCTCGCCGTTATGCGCCAGGTAGCGGAACGGCTGCGCCAGCGGCCAGCGTGGAACGGTGTTGGTGGAGAAGCGCTGGTGGAACAGGCAAATGGCCGATTCCAGACGCAGGTCCGCCAGGTCCAGGTAGAAGCGCGGCAGGTCAGCCGGCATACACAGACCTTTATAGATGTTCACAAGGTTAGAGAGGCTACAGACGTAGAACTCTTTATCATCCAGAAGACGTTTTTCAATGCGGCGGCGGGCGATAAACAGACGGCGTTCCATATCACGCGGACGCCAGCCCGCAGGCGCATTGACAAAAATCTGTTCAATACGAGGCAGCGAGGAGAGGGCGATTTCACCGAGCACCCCTTCGTTGGTTGGCACATCGCGCCAGCCGACGATCGACAGGGTTTCACGCTGAAGTTCTTCTTCAACGATGCGGCGTGAGGCGGCAGCTTTTTCAGGATCCTGATTCAGGAACAGCATACCGACAGCGTAGTTTTTGGCTAAACGCCAGCCGCGCTCTTCCGCTACGATACGGAAGAAACGATCCGGTTTTTGCAGCAGCAGGCCGCAACCGTCGCCGGTTTTACCATCGGCAAGGATGGCGCCACGGTGCTGCATACGGGCCAGTGCGTGAATAGCAGTACGCACTACCTTGTGGCTAGGTTCGCCTTCTATGTGGGCGATCAGGCCGAAACCACAGTTATCCTTCTCAAGGGATTTATCGTACAACATATCAGTGAACCTCCCCAGGCTCGTCGGGCTTCCCACTGAACTTTACCGTGGCGCACAGGCGCAGAAAGAGCATGGCGACGGGGTTAGCGTTTCATACGCGGACCTCGCATTCGCCCTCTTTTTCATCCTTTCGCGCAGGTAAACAAGTTTGAGGACTTGCTTCAGAGGGAATCTCAATTACTGCATAAATATGATGAGCAGGCCGCTCATCCAGAAAGCTTCCAGCGGATTTCCAACTTATCGGGAATTGGTACACAGGTCAAATGGCAATCTTATTTATACAAAAATGTGCTAAAGCGTAGTTATCTTTTTGTTTTTAATATGTATTTAACTATTTTTACAACCACTTAAAGCACCGGGGAGGTGCAGGGGAGTGTGATCTGACTCACTATATGAAAGCGGTATTATCGATGCAGCGTGCTGAAATGCAGATTTATAGCAGAATATTAATCTGGTGTTGCATTCAAACCCGCATAAAATCACTGTTTTTCAGTCCTGGCGCTATAAATGAAAAAAACCATCAGAACATAAGGAAAAGTAATTACGTACAGGGTGAATGAAATCTCGGTAATCGTGATTATTTATTCAAACAGATAAAGGCCGTCCAGGGCGATTGATCCAGGTCATCGCCGACAGAGGCTAAAAATGGCAGGCTTGTCCCCTTTCTTCGGGACGGTCTATCAGATTATGCAGTTACAGAAATTAGTCAATATGTTTGGTGGGGATCTTTTGCAGCGCTATGGGCAAAAGGTTCACAAACTGACGCTGCACGGCGGCTTTAGCTGCCCGAACCGCGATGGCACCATCGGGCGTGGTGGCTGCACTTTCTGTAACGTGGCCTCGTTTGCTGACGAGGCCCAGCAGCATAAATCTATCGCTGAACAGCTCGCCCATCAGGCGAGTCTGGTGAATCGCGCGAAGCAGTATCTGGCCTATTTCCAGGCCTACACCAGCACGTGGGCTGAGGTGCAGGTGCTGCGCTCGATGTATCAGCAGGCGGTTGCTCAAGCGAACATTGTCGGGCTGTGCGTGGGGACGCGTCCGGACTGCGTGCCGGAGGCCGTGCTGGATTTACTTAGTGAGTACAAAGAGAAGGGCTACGAGATCTGGCTGGAGCTGGGCTTGCAGACCGCGCATGACAAAACCCTGCACCGTATCAATCGCGGGCATGATTTCGCCTGCTACCAGCGCACCACGCGTCTCGCCCGTGAGCGTGGATTAAAAGTCTGCTCGCATCTGATTGTCGGCTTGCCAGGAGAAGGGCAGCAGCACGGGCTGGAAACGCTGGAAAAAGTCGTCGAGACCGGCGTGGATGGCATTAAGCTGCATCCGCTGCATATCGTGAAGGGCAGCATAATGGCGAAAGCCTGGGAAGCGGGGCGGTTAAGTGGTATCGAACTCGACGACTATACGGTGACGGCGGGGGAGATGATTCGCCACACGCCTCCGGAGATTGTTTACCACCGCATCTCGGCCAGCGCCCGCCGCCCAACGCTTCTGGCACCGCTCTGGTGTGAGAACCGCTGGATGGGGATGCTGGAAATCGACCGCTATCTACAGGAGAACGGCGTACAGGGGTCGGCGCTTGGCCGCCCGTGGGTTCCCCCGCTACCGGCGACGGCCGCCTAGCAGACTTCCCAGCATGCCGCGTACTATCTGGTTGGTAATCTGACGCGTCGCGCTTTTTGCCATGGTCTGAACCACGCCATCGCGTTTGCCGCCGCGTGGCCCGGTGCTACCGAACAGAATATCTTTCAGCCCGCCGAGAATGCCGTCGTCCACGGCAACAGATTGCCCTTTTGCGGCAGGGGCATCCTGCGATTCGGCAGTCGCCTGCACCCCTTTTTGCAGCATCTCGAACGCGGATTCGCGATCCACCTCGTCTTCATACTTCCCGTACACCGGGGAGTGATTAATCAGGCCGTTGCGTTCATCGTCCGTTACCGGCCCCATGCGCGAGCAGGGCGCAATCACCATCGCACGCTCGACAACTGTCGGGCTGCCTTTTGCATCGAGGAACGAAATCAGCGCTTCACCGGTACCCAGCGCCTGAATGGCGGTTTCGGTATCAAAGGCCGGATTGGCGCGCATGGTTTGCGCCGCGGCTTTCACCGCTTTCTGATCTTTCGGGGTAAAGGCGCGCAGGGCGTGCTGCACGCGGTTACCCAACTGCCCCAGTACGTTGTCCGGAATATCCGACGGGTTTTGCGACACAAACCAGACCCCGACGCCTTTGGAGCGGATCAGGCGGATAACCTGTTCAATTTTATCCAGCAGCACCTGCGGCGCGTCGTTAAACAACAGATGCGCTTCGTCAAAGAAGAACACCAGTTTGGGTTTTTCCAGATCGCCTGCTTCCGGCAGTTGTTCGTACAGTTCAGAGAGCATCCACAGCAGGCTGGCGGCGTAAAGCTTCGGCATCTGGTAGAGCTTCTCTGCGCTCAGAATGTTGATGATGCCTTTGCCGCTGCTGTCGGTACGCATCCAGTCTTTGATATCCAGCATTGGCTCGCCGAAGAAGTGTTCGGCACCCTGTTGCTCCAGCGTCAGGAGCCCGCGCTGAATGGCGCCCACCGAGGCGCTGCTGATATTGCCGTACTGGTTCTGGAAGGATTTGGCGTTATCGCCAATGTACTGGGTGATGGCGCGCAGATCTTTGAAGTCGAGCAGCAGTAGCCCCTGATCGTCGGCGATACGGAAGATAATGTTCAGTACCCCGGACTGCACGTCGTTGAGGTTAAGCAGACGGGCCAGCAGCAGCGGGCCGAGGTCGGAGACGGTGGCACGCACCGGATGCCCTTTTTCGCCGAAGATATCCCAGGCCACCACCGGATTACCGTGCGGCGTCCAGTCCGTGATGCCGATACTTTTCAGGCGCTCAAGCAGTTTTTCTGACGCTGCACCTTCCTGAGCCACCCCGGTTAAATCGCCCTTCACGTCAGCCATAAAAACCGGCACGCCAGTCTCTGACAACGACTCAGCCAGCTTTTGCAGGGTAACGGTTTTCCCCGTCCCGGTCGCGCCGGTGATCAGGCCATGACGGTTCGCCATCGCGGGCAGTAAAAACAGCTCTTTTTCCAGCGTCCTGGCGATTAACAATGGTGTACTCATGATGCACGTCCTCTCGTAGTCCTGGGTGGAGTATAGGCAACCTGACGGCAAAATGTCTGCGTAAATTCCTCACTTTGCGGCGCATTATCCAGTGCGGACTATGCTTTTGCATACGGTAAACAAAATTTTGGGAAACTATGTCCAGATTCTTTTTTAACGACCGCAAACAGCTTGTCAACGATGCCATTGAAGGCATACTTCTCTCCGCGCCGCACGGTAATCTCGTCAAACTGGATATCGATCCGGCCATCCGCGTGGTGGCTCGCGGCGACTGGGATAAAAGCCGCGTGGCGGTGATCTCCGGTGGCGGCTCCGGCCATGAACCGGCACATGCCGGGTTCGTCGGTAAAGGCATGCTTACCGCAGCGGTATGTGGCGATCTGTTCGCTTCCCCAAGCGTGGATGCGGTCCTCAATGCCATTGTGGCGGTGACGGGCGATCGTGGCTGCCTGCTGATTGTGAAAAACTACACCGGTGACCGGCTTAACTTTGGCCTGGCGGCGGAAAAAGCCAAACGCTACGGCCTGAAGGTCGAGATGGTTATCGTGGCGGATGATATCGCCCTACCGGATAACAAGCAGCCGCGTGGTATCGCGGGAACGGCGCTGGTGCATAAGATTGCGGGATATGCGGCAGAACAGGGGAAATCGCTAAACGACGTGCGGGATATTGCACAACAGGCCTGCGATAACCTCTGGAGCCTGGGGGTTGCGATGCAAACCTGTAACCTGCCGGGTAGCGATGATGAAGAAGGGCGCATCAGGCAAGGCCACGTGGAGCTGGGGCTGGGGATTCACGGCGAGCCGGGGGCATCGGTGGTGGATACGCAAAACAGCAGAGCGATTATCGATACGCTGGTGACGCCGCTAAAAGCCCAGGCGGGTGACGGGCGCTTTGCGGTGCTGATCAACAACCTCGGCGGCGTGTCAGCGCTGGAGATGGCTCTGCTCACCAAAGAGCTGGCGCATTCGGCGTTGAAAGAGAACATTGCGTATCTGATTGGCCCGGCGCCGCTGATGAGTGCGCTGGATATGAAAGGCTTTTCGCTAACGCTGTTAAAGCTCAACGATTTCTTCGAGAAGGCGATTCACGCCGAGGTCGAGACGCTGGGCTGGCAGAAGCCCGTCGCGTTCGCGCCCCTGCGTACCGTCCCCCATAGCGCCCTTCATGATCGCGTGGAATATACCCCGTCGGACAATCCGCAGGTGAGCGAGGCCGTCGCCTCGGTAACGAAAACATTGATCCAGCTGGAAAATCGCCTTAACGCGCTGGATGCCAAAGTAGGCGATGGCGATACGGGCTCCACCTTTGCGCAAGGGGCGCGGGATATTGCGCAGCGACTTGAGGAGAACAACCTGCCCCTTAACGACGTGCCGACATTACTCCTGCTGGTAGGCGAGCGGCTGGCAACGGTAATGGGCGGATCGAGTGGGGTGCTGATGTCGATCTTCTTCACGGCGGCAGGACAAAAGCTTCATGATGGACTGCCGCTAGCTGAAGCATTGCTGAGCGGACTGGCGCAGATGAAGCAGTATGGCGGTGCAGATCTCGGCGATCGTACGCTGATCGATGCCCTGCAACCGGCGCTGGAGGCGTTACAGAAAGGCAATATTCAGGCGGCAGCGCAGGCCGCACAGCAGGGCGCCGAAGCAACGGCGAAAATGGCGAAAGCCGGCGCGGGACGCTCGTCGTATGTGAATAAAGAGAATCTGGACGGGGTGATGGATCCGGGGGCGGTCGCGGTGGCGGAAGTATTTAAGACCATGGTAGATGCAAAACGGTAACAACCGTTACCGTTTTTAGTGCTTGCGCCCTCTCTCTGTGGGAGAGGGTTGGGTGAGGGCATCAGGCCGCACATTCCCCGGCAATGTCACATCAAAAATCCGCTTTCAACACTACGCGGTAGCGGGCTTTGCCGTCGCGCACGTGCTGGATAGCTTCGTTGATTTTTGACATCGGGTACAGCTCGGTGGTGGGTGCCACTTTTGTGCGTCCGGCAAACTTCATCAGCTTGCGTAACTCATATGGCGTGCCGGTAGCAGAGCCGGATATGCTGCGATCGCCGCCGATCAGGGTAAACGCCGGAACCGGCAGTGGCTTCATCACCGCACCCACGGTGTGGAAGTTACCGCCGTAGGCCAGGGCTTCAAAGTACGGCTGCCAGTCGAGATCGACGTTCACGGTGTTGATGATCAGGTCAAACTGGCCTGCCAGAGCGGTGAGCGCCTGGGGATCGCGACTGTTTACCACTTTATCCGCACCCATCGCCAGCACTTCCTGCTCTTTCGCCGGGTTAGAGCTGAACGCCGTCACTTCACAGCCCATCGCGTGCAGCAGCTTGATGGCGATATGGCCCAGACCGCCAATCCCGATCACGCCCACGCGGCTGGTGGCGGTGACGTGATGCATCAGCAGCGGTTTAAAGACGGTGATACCGCCACACAGCAGCGGACCTGCGGATTCGATATCAATGCTGTCCGGCAGCGGGATAACCCATTGCCAGTCGGCGCGCAGCTTATCGGCGAAACCGCCCTTGTTCAGGATGGTCGGCGTTGCGCCCTCAAGGCAGTTGATCTGGTTGCCGCTGATACAGGCGTCGCAGTGGCCGCAGCTGCGTGCCGTCCAGCCGATACCCACGCGCTGGCCCACTTTCAGCCCTTTGTCCTGCGCGGCGCTGCCGAGCGCCACGACGTGGCCAATGACTTCGTGCCCGGCCACCAGCGGATAGCTGGAGAAGCCCCATTCATTGTCAATCATCGAGAGATCTGAGTGGCAGATCCCGCAGTAATCAACCTGTACTTCGACGTCTTCCGCTTTTAGTTCGCCCGCATCGTACTCGTACAGCTCAAGTTCTGCACCCGCCTGCGGTGCGGCGTAGCTTTTTATCTTCGACATCGCATTTCCCCTGTTTTGGTGTGAACTGTGAGTGTAGAGCATTCAGTTTACAGACGCTTAACAGAAGACGGCAGGAACAAAACTTACAGATTTTTCAGCATCCTGACTTCGCAGTCCACGTGGCCCGTGCAGCCCAGTGGCGCATCGATATGCTCAAAGCCGAGATGTTCATACAGGCCAATGGCCTCTTTAAGGAAAGCGGTGGTTTCAAGGTAGCAACGTTTAAAGCCCTGTGAGCGTGCATGTTCAAGGGCGACCAGCGCTAGCTTTTTCGCCAGGCCTTGTCCGCGTATCGTTGGCAGGAAATACATTTTCTGAAGTTCACAGATATCCGGCTCGCTGCAAAGCAGTGGGGCAATGCCGCCGCCGCCCACGACCTGGCCGTCCTGTTCAATGACCCAGTAGGCATGGCCCGGCTGGCTGTACAGCTGAAAAAGTTCGTCCAGATTTGGGTCGGCCACGGTGTAGCCTTTGTCGGCGGTCAGGCCATATTCGGCAGAAACCGTGCGGATAACGGCGGCGATAGCCGGGTTGTCGCTGGCGGATATCCGGCGGAGTGTAGGGAGGGACTGCGTGGAGCTCATTTTGTTACTCAATCAATAAAAATTCATCATAGTGATATTTGATACCACCCTCTTTACAATCATGCAAGGCAGAGATAATGACAGGGAAGAATTTTCATCATCCACATGGTGTTTATACCATTTCGCTCATGTTCTCTTTTTCAAAGTTATATTATTTTCTGTTGTTGTGAAGTGCGCTGTTATTATTTATCAGGATGATGAATTATGAATATAGATACGCTTTTATCAATGTCTTTGCCGTGTGAAGTTTTTTCCACGTTCCATCGTTTTGAAAACTATTATGTAGATGATATGCAGTGTGGAGATTTAGTCGATAGGGATTTCCAGTTATTAGGACTTGAGGACATTTCTGCGCGGGTAGACCCGTTCAGGTGTTTGCAATTCAATGCGAATAATTTCTATAGTCCTCGGGTGGCGGACTTCGGCCTACGGAAACCGCAGGGTGTGTCACTTAGCCATCAGCGCTGCGCTGAGATTATGTTTGATGAGATGATAGAACTCTCGACACAATTTGCTCACGGGCCGTACGCCCCGCTTATAGGTGAGTTGATTAATCATTTTCATTACGGTAATGGAGGATCATGGCACAGTGAGCGTCTGAGTAGAGCATATGCAGAAGTGATTAGAGGTACAGAAACAAATCATTTGTTGCATTACATTCAGACGGAGATAAATGAACGTTTCTATCTGAAACAGCAGATAGGGATTGATTTTAATTTTCTTACGGCTTTAAGCGGACACATCACTAGAAACGTCAGGCTGCCAAAATTTAACCGTTTCATCGATAGGTTTAATGGGTTGGGAATAAGCGTACATGATATTTATGCCCAGAAAGTCAGCCTGGAAAGTTTCCATCGCAATGCTGTATCCTGGGAGGGGGTGCTGTTATTTACCGGACAGGATCATTTTGGTCTTGGGACGGAAGATATTACAAATGACTTCTATAAGAACTTTCGCTTCTTCCGCATTTGGTTTTTTTTGCAACGACATCGCGATTATGCATTTAAACCCTTCATGACAAATTTTAGAGCTTATATTCATATAAACGGTGGCGTTTGATGCAGAATCATCGGAAACGTAAAGCGGCTTTTCTTAGCCTGGTGCTGTTGATAACCTGCTATTTACTCTGGACTCAACGACCAGTGACTATCATCCGCGCCGGTAGCCATGCTGAGTATGATCCCGGATTTGTCCTCAAGGAGTTTGCCAGCAAAGACAGAAAATTTGAGGCCTATGGAATCCTGGTAGACCATCTGGCTTTAACGGAGTGGGGACGTATTCATTGGTATCTGGATCATAAAGAAGAACTGAAAAACCTTTATCACATACCATCATCCGATGGCTATAACATTACCTTTTGGGATATCGGTGATGGCTTTACTGATTTTGCAAGCTCAGGGGGTGGCGATATGTATTGCCTGCCTCCGATAAAGGAAACAGAAAAACATTGTGTTGAGAAAAATATGCTTATGAGCGTGGATTATGAGCAAGGTTACTATGAAAAATTCTCCTTCAGCAAGAGTGAGTATTACTGGATAACCATGCCGGACGGGAAGTTGGTGCGAATAAAAAATGCGTTATAAAAGAAAACACCGGAGAGAGTCTCCGGTGTTTTCATGATATTACAGCGCCGCGATAACCGCCTGCTGCTCGATCAGTTTGGTCTTCGCATCGGCGAAGGCAACCAGACGCTCACGCTCTTTGGCGATGACCGCTTCCGGCGCGCGGGCCACAAAGCCCTCGTTCGCCAGTTTGCTTTCGATTTTGCCAATTTCCACGTCGACTTTCGCCACTTCTTTCGCCAGACGCGCCAGCTCCGCATCTTTGTCGATCAGGCCCGCCATCGGGATCAGCAGCTCCGCGCCGTCGATGATTTTGGTCACGGAAACCGGACCTTTGTCATCGGCAGGCAGCACGGTGATGCTTTCCAGACGCGCCATGGTTTTCAGGAAGGTGTTGTTCTCGGTGACGCGACGAACGGCAGCTTCGCTGCAACCGCGCAGCAGCAGCTCCAGTGGTTTACCCGGAGCGATGTTCATTTCCGCGCGGATGTTACGTACCGCAACGATCGCCTGCTTCAGCCACTCGGTATCCGCAGACGCGGCTTCATCCACTTTCGCGGCGTCGAATGCCGGGAACGGCTGGAGCATGATGGTATCGGCATTAATACCGGCAATCACCTTCACGCGCTGCCAGATGGTTTCGGTGATGAACGGAATGATCGGGTGCGCAAGGCGCAGCAGACCTTCCAGAACGGTAACCAGCGTATTACGCGTGCCGCGCAGTTCCGCTTCAGAACCGCCGTTCATGACCGGCTTCGCCAGCTCCAGGTACCAGTCGCAGAACTGGTTCCAGGTGA
This sequence comes from Enterobacter sp. DTU_2021_1002640_1_SI_PRY_ASU_LCPMC_013, assembly GCF_032389435.1. NCBI lineage: Bacteria > Pseudomonadati > Pseudomonadota > Gammaproteobacteria > Enterobacterales > Enterobacteriaceae > Enterobacter > Enterobacter sp. DTU_2021_1002640_1_SI_PRY_ASU_LCPMC_013. The sequence continues at coordinate 4,319,009 of NZ_CP135594.1, read as the reverse complement.
ATTCGTACAGGATGCCTGCCGCGATGTCGAAGCGGTAGCTGTCCAGCGCGTCGCGGAATGCTTTCACCGTCTGGTTAAATTCCGCCAGGATCCAGCGGTCTGCCAGAGACAGGGTCATTTCGCCGCCGTTAAAGCCGCAATCCTGATCTTCGGTGTTCATCAGCACGAAGCGGCTGGCGTTCCACAGCTTGTTACAGAAGTTACGGTAACCTTCCAGACGCTTCATATCCCAGTTGATGTCACGACCGGTGGAGGCCAGCGCCGCCAGGGTGAAGCGCAGGGCGTCGGTACCGTGAGATTCGATCCCGTTCGGGAACTGCTTCTCGGTACGCTTGCGGATTTTCTCCGCCAGCTGCGGCTGCATCATGTTGCCGGTACGTTTTTCCAGCAGCTCTTCCAGAGAGATACCGTCCACCATATCCAGCGGGTCGATAACGTTACCCTTGGATTTGGACATCTTCTGGCCTTCGTCGTCGCGGATCAGGCCGGTCATGTAGACGGTATGGAACGGAACCTGCGGCTTGCCGTCTTCGTCTTTGATGAAGTGCATGGTCATCATGATCATGCGGGCGATCCAGAAGAAGATGATGTCGAAGCCGGATACCATCACGCTGGTTGGATGGAACTGACGCAGCGCGTCGGTGTTTTCCGGCCAGCCGAGGGTAGAGAAGGTCCACAGTGCGGAGGAGAACCAGGTATCCAGCACGTCTTCGTCCTGGCGCAGGGCAACGTCAACGCCCAGGTTGTTTTCCTGACGTACTTCCTCTTCGGTGCGGCCAACGTAGACATTGCCTTCGTTGTCGTACCACGCCGGGATACGGTGACCCCACCACAGCTGACGGGAAATACACCAGTCCTGAATATCGCGCATCCAGGAGAAGTACATGTTTTCGTACTGCTTCGGCACGAACTGAATGCTGCCGTTCTCAACCGCTTCCACAGCCGGTTTCGCCAGCACGTCGGCACGCACGTACCACTGGTCGGTCAGCATTGGCTCGATAACCACGCCGCCACGGTCGCCGTACGGCACGGTCAGATCGTGAGGTTTAATCTCTTCCAGCAGGCCGAGTGCGTCAACGGCGGCTACGATGGCTTTACGCGCGGCAAAGCGCTCCAGCTTCTGGAACTCAGCCGGGATGTCGCTGGAATAAACGTCGGATTCGTTGCCTTTGGTGTCATACACTTTTGCGCTTTCGCGGATATCGCCGTCGAAGGTCAGAATGTTAATCATCGGAAGTTGATGACGACGACCGACTTCATAGTCGTTGAAGTCATGCGCCGGGGTGATTTTCACGCAGCCGGTGCCTTTTTCCATGTCGGCGTGTTCGTCGCCCACAATCGGAATACGGCGGTTCACCAGCGGCAGCACCACGAATTTGCCGATCAGATCTTTATAACGCGGATCTTCCGGGTTAACGGCCACGCCGGTATCGCCCAGCAGGGTTTCCGGACGGGTGGTCGCCACCACCAGGTAATCTTTACCGTCGGCGGTTTTTGCGCCGTCGGCCAGCGGATAGCGGATGTGCCACATGGAGCCTTTAGACTCGCGGTTTTCCACTTCCAGGTCAGAGATGGCGGTGCGCAGTTTCGGGTCCCAGTTGACCAGGCGCTTGCCGCGGTAAATCAGGTCTTCTTTGTACAGGCGCACAAAGACTTCTTTCACGGCGTTGGACAGGCCTTCATCCATGGTGAAGCGCTCGCGCTCCCAGTCTACGGAGTTGCCGAGACGGCGCATCTGACGGGTAATGGTGCCGCCGGATTCTGCCTTCCACTGCCAGATTTTGTCGATGAACGCGTCGCGACCGTAGTCGTGGCGGGTTTTACCCTCTTCAGCGGCAATTTTACGCTCAACCACCATCTGGGTCGCGATACCCGCGTGGTCAGTCCCCGCCTGCCACAGGGTATTTTTGCCCTGCATGCGCTGGTAGCGGATCATGGTATCCATGATGGTCTGCTGGAAAGCATGCCCCATATGCAAACTGCCGGTGACGTTCGGCGGCGGGATCATGATGCAGAAGGACTCTTTGCTTTCGTCGCCGTTAGGCTTGAAATAGCCCTGCTGTTCCCAGTGCTCGTAAAGCGGCTGTTCGATATCGCGTGGGTTATATGTCTTTTCCATTATTTCCAGATTGCCGTATTCAGGTTAAAACCGGCCAGGCGGTACGCTTTGTAGCGTTCGCGCGCCAGTTGTTTCAAGGATTCTTCGTAAGGGACAAAGTCTACCACTTCTGTGAAAGCGGTGGCAAAATCTGCAAAGTCTGTCCGCAGGCTAATGAGAATGTCGCGCGCGCTGCTGTTGCGTTTTTGCGGCCAGGCAATCTCCACCGGTGCCCCGCCGCGTGGACCTTCGCCCGACAGGTTATGCGGAACAAAACTCTCCGGCGGGCGCGCCCATAGCGCTTCATCCAGGCGAATCGCCTGCTGCTCATCTTCACAGGCAATCAGGACGCGTTTACCTGCGCGCCAACGTTCTGCGGCAATTTCACACACCAGCTGTTCAACGGCGCTGAGGCCATCCTGATGGGTGTCATTGTCCAGAAGGTAGAACGTTGCATTCTTCATAATATATGGGGCTTCTTGTCGTGGATTTAAATGCAAAGCCGGGTGGCGCTTCGCTTACCCGGCCTACGGTTGAGTGGCGTGTAGGCCGGGTAAGGCGTAGCCGCCACCCGGCGTTTTACATCACTCGTCGCCGTTAAAACCCGCACGATTGAGCAGAAACTGCGACAGCAGCGCCACCGGACGTCCGGTCGCGCCTTTGGCTTTACCGGAGCGCCATGCGGTCCCCGCGATGTCCAGGTGCGCCCAGTTGTACTTGCGGGTAAAGCGCGCCAGGAAGCAGCCCGCGGTAATAGCTCCGCCAGGACGACCGCCGATGTTCGCCATGTCTGCGAAGTTAGACTCCAGCTGTTCCTGGAACTCGTCCCCCAGCGGCAGACGCCACGCGCGGTCGCCGGCCTGCTCGGACGCGCCGATCAGCTCATGCGCCAGCGGGTTGTGGTTCGACATCAGGCCGGTGATGTGATGGCCCAGCGCGATCACGCAGGCGCCGGTCAGGGTAGCCACGTCGATAACCGCTTCAGGTTCGAAACGCTCAACGTAGGTCAGCACGTCACACAGCACCAGACGGCCTTCGGCGTCGGTGTTCAGCACCTCAACGGTCTGGCCGGACATGGTGGTCAGCACATCACCCGGACGATAAGCGCGGCCGCCAGGCATGTTTTCGCAGCCCGCCAGCACGCCGATCACGTTGATGGGCAACTGAAGTTCCGCGACCATGCGCATGACGCCGTAAACCGCCGCCGCGCCGCACATGTCGTATTTCATCTCATCCATGCCTTCTGAAGGCTTGATGGAGATACCGCCGGAGTCGAAGGTCAGCCCTTTACCGACGAGCACGATGGGACGCGCATCTTCTGACGGATTGCCCTTGTACTCAATGACCGACATCAGGGATTCGTTCTGGGAGCCGTTACCGACCGCCAGATAAGAGTGCATCCCCAGCTCTTTCATCTGCTGTTCGCCGATAACGCGGGTGATGACGTTCTTGCTGTAGGCGTCAGCCAGCTGGCGCGCCTGAGACGCCAGGTACGCGGCGTTACAGATGTTTGGCGGCATATTGCCAAGATCTTTTGCCGCTTTAATACCGGCGGCAATGGCCAGACCGTGCTGAATGGCGCGCTCGCCGCTGGTCAGCTCGCGACGGGTCGGCACGTTAAAGACCATTTTACGCAGCGGGCGACGCGGCTCGCTTTTGGTGGTTTTCAGCTGATCAAAGCTGTAGAGGCTCTCTTTTGCGGTTTCGACGGCCTGGCGCACTTTCCAGTACGTGTTGCGGCCCTTAACGTGCAGCTCCGTCAGGAAGCAGACGGCTTCCATCGAACCAGTATCATTCAGTGTATTAATGGTTTTCTGAATAACCTGCTTGTACTGGCGCTCATCAAGCTCACGTTCTTTACCACAGCCAATCAGCAGAATACGCTCGGACAGGACGTTCGGAACATGGTGCAGCAACAAGGTCTGCCCTGGTTTGCCTTCCAGTTCGCCACGGCGCAGCAGGGCGCTGATATAACCGTCGCTGATTTTATCGAGTTGCTCGGCGATCGGGGAGAGTCGGCGTGGTTCAAAGACGCCCACAACGATGCAGGCACTCCGCTGTTTCTCCGGGCTACCGCTTTTTACACTGAACTCCATGCACTACGCTCCTGAATCTTAAAGACAACGGCGGCGGCTACGGATAGAATTGAAACCTTTCGTAACTCATGTCCGCCGTTGTGGTGACTTCGTGTTAATCTTACGTTACTACGGTTTCGACACGTCAATAAATGTCATGAAGCGCGAATCCGCCGGGTTTTTTAATCTTAGCGATGATTTCGACGACTCAAGAGAATAAATGACGTTTAAGCCATGAAACAAGCTAAATTCCTGCATAAGACGAGTTTTAACGGGCGTATTTAAAGTGATAATCATAAGATATCTGGTTCGGGAGACGCTGAAGAGCCAACTGGCGATCCTCTTTATCCTCCTTCTGATCTTTTTCTGTCAGAAGCTGGTCAGGATCCTCGGCGCGGCGGTTGATGGCGAAATCCCAACGAATCTGGTGCTTTCCCTGCTCGGGCTTGGCGTGCCGGAAATGGCGCAGCTTATCCTGCCGTTAAGCCTGTTCCTTGGTCTGCTGATGACCCTGGGTAAGCTCTATACCGAAAGTGAAATCACCGTGATGCATGCCTGCGGCCTCAGTAAAGCCGTACTGGTAAAAGCAGCCATGGTGCTGGCGCTGTTTACGGGCATTGTTGCCGCGGTTAACGTCATGTGGGCGGGGCCGACCTCCTCTCGTCATCAGGATGAGGTGCTGGCGGAAGCAAAAGCTAACCCAGGGCTGGCGGCGCTGGCGCAGGGGCAGTTCCAGCAGGCGACCGACGGTAACTCCGTGCTGTTTATCGAAAGCGTCGATGGCAACCGCTTCAATGACGTGTTTCTTGCTCAACTGCGCCCGAAAGGTAACGCTCGGCCTTCTGTGGTGGTGGCGGACTCCGGTCAGCTGTCGCAGCGTAAAGACGGCTCTCAGGTTGTCACGCTGAACAAAGGAACGCGTTTCGAAGGTACGGCTATGCTGCGCGACTTTCGTATTACCGATTTCCAGAACTACCAGGCCATCATTGGTCATCAGGCCGTCGCGCTCGATCCCACGGATACTGAGCAGATGGATATGCGCACCTTAATGAATACCGATACCGATCGTGCGCGTGCTGAACTGCACTGGCGTATCACGCTGGTATTCACCGTATTTATGATGGCGCTGATGGTGGTTCCGCTGAGCGTGGTAAACCCGCGCCAGGGCCGCGTGCTGTCGATGCTGCCAGCGATGCTGCTGTATCTGGTGTTCTTCCTGCTGCAAACCTCAATCAAGTCTAACGGCGGGAAAGGAAAAATTGACCCGATGATCTGGACCTGGGTCGTGAATGGTTTGTATCTGCTGCTGGCAGTCGGACTCAACTTGTGGGACACGGTGCCTGTGCGTCGTCTTCGTGCCCGGTTTACGCGTAAAGGAGCCATCTAATGCAGGCGTTTGGCGTACTTGACCGCTATATCGGTAAAACGATTTTCACCACCATCATGATGACCCTGTTCATGCTGGTGTCGCTCTCGGGCATTATCAAATTTGTCGACCAGCTGAAAAAAGCTGGGCAGGGGAGTTACGACGCGTTGGGCGCCGGGATGTATACCCTGCTCAGCGTACCAAAAGATGTGCAGATCTTCTTCCCGATGGCGGCCCTGTTGGGGGCGCTGCTGGGTCTGGGGATGCTGGCTCAGCGTAGCGAGCTGGTGGTGATGCAGGCATCGGGTTTTACCCGTATGCAGGTTGCGCTGTCGGTGATGAAAACCGCGATCCCGCTGGTGCTGTTGACCATGGCGATTGGCGAATGGGTCGCGCCGCAGGGTGAACAGATGGCGCGTAACTACCGTGCTCAGGCTATGTACGGCGGTTCACTGCTCTCCACGCAGCAGGGATTATGGGCGAAAGATGGTCAGAACTTTGTCTATATCGAACGCGTGAAAGGGGACGATGAACTGGGCGGCGTGAGTATCTATGCCTTCAATAACGATCGTCGTTTACAGTCGGTGCGTTATGCCGCCTCCGCTAAATTTGATGCGAACAACAAGCTGTGGCGGTTATCCCAGGTTGATGAATCTGACCTGACGAACCCGAAACAGATCACCGGTTCGCAGACCGTTAGCGGTACCTGGAAAACCAACCTGACGCCGGACAAGCTTGGGGTGGTAGCGCTCGATCCCGATGCGCTCTCCATCAGCGGTCTGCATAATTACGTGAAGTATCTGAAATCGAGCGGACAGGATGCGGGGCGTTACCAGCTCAACATGTGGAGCAAAATCTTCCAGCCGCTGTCCGTGGCCGTGATGATGCTGATGGCGCTATCGTTCATCTTTGGACCGCTGCGTAGCGTGCCGATGGGGGTTCGCGTGGTAACCGGTATCAGCTTTGGTTTTGTGTTCTACGTCCTCGATCAGATTTTCGGTCCGCTGACGCTGGTGTATGGCATTCCGCCAATTATCGGCGCACTTTTGCCGAGCGCCAGTTTCTTCCTGATCAGCCTCTGGATGCTGCTAAAACGCTCCTGATAAACCTTCTTCCTCGCTCCCGGTTGCCCGGGGGCGAGGCTAATCTCCTGTTTCACCCCGCACTTTTTCTCACAACCTTCAACGCCTCGCCGTGAATTTGAGTATTATTGAGCGATAAAGTCGTGAAGGGATCCTCTATGAAGCAAATTCGAATGCTGGCCCAGTACTACGTCGACCTGATGATGAAGCTCGGGCTGGTGCGTTTTTCCATGCTGCTGGCGCTGGCGCTGGTCGTTCTGGCCATCGTCGTGCAAATGGCCGTGACCATGGTTCTGCATGGTCAGGTCGAGAGCATCGACGTGATCCGCTCTATTTTCTTTGGCCTGCTGATTACCCCATGGGCGGTCTATTTTCTCTCCGTGGTGGTTGAGCAGCTGGAAGAGTCCCGACAGCGTTTATCGAAACTGGTGGATAAGCTGGAAGAGATGCGCGAGCGCGATCTCAAACTCAACGTCCAGCTCAAGGACAACATTGCCCAGCTGAATCAGGAAATTTCAGACCGTGAGAAGGCGGAAGCCGAGCGTCAGACCACGCTTGAGCAGCTAAAAGTTGAGATGAAAGAGCGTGAAGTGACGCAGATCCAGCTTGAACAGCAATCCTCTTTCCTGCGCTCGTTCCTCGATGCGTCGCCGGATCTTGTGTTCTACCGTAATGAAGATAAAGAGTTCTCCGGCTGTAACCGGGCCATGGAACTGTTGACCGGAAAAAGCGAAAAGCAGCTGATCCACCTGAAACCTCAGGATGTCTATTCCGAAGAGGCGGCAGCAAAAGTGATGGAGACGGATGAAAAGGTCTTCCGCCATAACGTTTCGCTGACCTATGAGCAGTGGCTGGACTATCCTGACGGGCGCAAAGCCTGCTTTGAGATCCGCAAAGTGCCTTATTACGACCGGGTGGGGAAACGTCATGGTCTGATGGGCTTTGGCCGTGATATCACCGAGCGTAAGCGCTATCAGGATGCGCTGGAGCGCGCCAGCCGGGATAAAACCACCTTCATCTCCACCATCAGCCATGAACTGCGCACCCCGCTGAATGGCATTGTCGGGCTGAGCCGCATTCTGCTGGATACCGAGCTGACCAGCGAGCAGGAAAAATACCTGAAAACGATCCACGTCTCGGCGGTCACGCTGGGTAATATCTTCAATGATATTATCGACATGGATAAGATGGAGCGCCGTAAAGTTCAGCTCGACAACCAGCCGGTTGATTTTACCGGCTTCCTCGCGGACCTGGAAAACCTGTCAGGTTTACAGGCTCAGCAAAAAGGGTTGAGCTTTGTGATGGAGCCAACGCTGCCGTTGCCGCACAAAGTGGTGACGGACGGCACACGTCTGCGGCAGATCCTGTGGAACCTCATCAGCAACGCCGTGAAGTTTACCCAGAAGGGGCAGGTTGCGGTGCGCATTCGCTATGACGAAGGCGACATGCTGCACTTTGAAGTTGAGGACTCGGGTATCGGCATTCCTCAGGAAGAGCAGGATAAGATCTTCGCCATGTATTATCAGGTTAAAGACAGCCACGGCGGTAAACCGGCGACCGGTACGGGCATTGGACTGGCGGTGTCGAAACGTCTGGCGAAAAGTATGGGCGGGGATATCACCGTTGCCAGCCAGCCGGGTAAAGGCTCCACCTTTACGCTTACCGTCCACGCGCCTGCCGTGGCGGAAGAGGTGGAAGATACGTTTGAGAACGACGATATGCCGCTGCCAGCCCTGCACGTCCTGCTGGTGGAAGATATTGAGCTGAACGTCATTGTCGCCCGGTCGGTACTGGAAAAACTCGGCAATAGCGTGGATGTGGCGATGACCGGCAAAGCCGCGCTGGAGATGTTCACGCCGGGCGAGTATGACCTGGTGCTGCTCGATATTCAGCTACCGGACATGACCGGGCTGGATATCTCCCGCGAGCTGACGCGTAAATATGCTCCTGACGAGCTGCCGCCGCTGGTGGCGTTGACCGCAAACGTGTTGAAAGATAAAAAAGAGTATCTCGAGGCCGGTATGGACGATGTGCTCAGCAAGCCGCTGGCGGTACCCGCCCTGACGGCGATGATCAAGAAGTTCTGGGATACCTGTGATGAAGAGGAGAGCACCATGACGTCTGTTGATAGCGCTAAAGCCCAAACGATACTGGATACCGCCATGCTGGAGCAGTATATCGATCTGGTGGGACCAAAACTGATCACCGATGGCCTCGCCGTGTTCGAAAAAATGATGCCGGGCTATCTGAACGTGCTCGAATCCAACCTGACGGCGCGTGACCAGAAGGGCATCGTCGAAGAGGGACATAAAATCAAAGGCGCGGCAGGATCTGTCGGGTTACGCCATCTCCAGCAGCTGGGCCAACAGATTCAGTCTCCTGATTTACCTGCCTGGGAAGATAACGTAGGTGATTGGGTCGAAGAGATGAAACAAGAGTGGCAAAACGATGTGGCAGTGCTGAAAGCCTGGGTGGATGCCAGAAAAAAATGACCCCGGCTATACCGGGGTGCGCGAATACTGCGCCAACACCAGGGAAATCGTGGCTGCGCCTGATTTTTATGGGTTGTTTTCGCATGGACGCCGCCTGAAAATTGAGGCCGCACGCAGATAAGATAGCAAATCTTAAACAGTTTGTTACATGAATCAGTGAAATGTGTGAAGCATAGCGTTTTAATCAGAATTTTTAATGTGCTTCAGCGAGTTGCATAGAAGGATCGTCAGAATGAAAAAGATTGGTGTCGTGCTGAGCGGATGTGGTGTTTACGATGGTTCAGAGATACATGAAACCGTATTAACGCTGCTGGCATTATCGCGCCAGGGAGCAGATGTTATTTGCTTCGCTCCGGATAAAACCCAGGCAGACGTGATTAATCATCTTACCGGCGAGCCAATGGCGGAAAGCCGTAACGTGCTGATTGAAGCGGCGCGTATTGTGCGCGGCGATATTCACCCGCTGGCACAGGCCGATGCCGCTGAGCTTGATGCGCTCATCGTGCCGGGCGGTTTTGGCGCGGCAAAAAACCTGAGCACGTTTGCAACGGAAGGCGCGGCGTGTCATGTCGATCCCGATTTGAAAGCGCTATCGCTGGCGATGCATGCAGCAGGTAAGCCGCAGGGCTTTATCTGCATTGCGCCGGCCATGCTGCCGAAGATTTTTGATTTCCCGCTGCGGCTCACGATCGGAACCGACATTGATACCGCTGAGATTGTCGAGGATATGGGCGGCGAACACGTGCCATGTCCGGTAGACGACATTGTGGTGGATGAGGACAACAAGATCATCACCACGCCAGCGTATATGCTGGCGCAGAACATCGCCGAGGCTGCCGCAGGCATTGAAAAGCTGGTGGACAGAGTGCTGGTCCTGACCGAATGAGTCGTAAATTCTCCCCCAGCGGGTGGTTAAAACGGATCCTGCTGCGTATTGTGCTGGTCCTGGCTGTGTTCTGGGGCGGCGGTATTGCGCTGTTCAGCATCCTGCCCGTCCCGTTCTCGGCCGTGATGGCAGAGCGGCAGATTAGCGCCTGGCTCTCTGGGAATTTTGGCTATGTTGCCCATTCTGACTGGGTCAGCATGGATGCAATCTCGCCGTGGATGGGGCTGGCGGTCATTGCGGCAGAAGATCAGAAATTCCCGGAGCACTGGGGTTTTGACGTGGCGGCTATCGAGAAGGCGCTGGATCATAATGAACGTCATGAAAACCGCGTCCGCGGCGCATCGACGCTTTCTCAGCAGACGGTAAAAAACCTGTTCTTATGGGACGGCCGCAGCTGGGTGAGAAAAGGGCTGGAGGCCGGGCTGACGCTGGGCGTCGAGACGGTGTGGAGCAAAAAACGCATTTTAACCGTCTACCTGAATATCGCGGAATTTGGTGACGGCGTGTTTGGTGTCGAAGCGGCATCGCAGCGCTATTTTGGCAAGCCCGCCAGCAGGCTGACTATGTCCGAAGCGGCACTGCTTGCCGCCGTGCTGCCGAACCCGCTGCGTTTTAATGCCAGCGCCCCGTCAGGCTATGTGCGAAGCCGCCAGGCGTGGATTATGCGTCAGATGCGCCAGCTGGGTGGGGAAGGGTTTATGGAGCGAAATAATCTTAGGTAGGGCGGGTAAGCGCAGCGCTACCCGCCGACATGGCGAACGTTAGTCTTCGTCAAACCCGGCGTTGAACAGGGCAATCACTGCCGCCAGCGCTTCTTCTTCCTGCGGGCCGGTGGCTTCAACTTCAATCTGGCGGCCTTTGGCAGAATCCAGCATCAGCAGCGCAATCACGCTGTTGGCTTCTGCCTCGGTTCCTTCGTCGTTGCGCAGAAGTACCTCAGCATCAAAACCCTGCATCAGTTCAAACAGCTTCATCGCCGGGCGCGCATGCATGCCCAGCTTGTTGGTGATTTCGACGGTCTGTTTTACGGTCATGTTTTGCGTTTTTCCAGCGTGCGATGACGGGACTGAACGTTCTTCCCGCGTGAGCGGAAGTAATCGGCCAGCTGTTCGGCAATGTAGACCGAACGATGTTTACCGCCGGTACAGCCAATCGCCACCGTCAGGTAGCTGCGATTGTTTGTTTCCAGCATAGGTAACCATAGCTCAAGGTAGCTTCGCGTCTGGTAGATAAAATTGTGTACTTCTGTGTGTCGGTCGAGGAACGCCGCCACCGGCTTATCCAGACCGGTCATCGGACGCAGTTTCGGATCCCAGTGTGGGTTCGGCAGGAAACGCACATCAAAAACGTAATCCGCATCGATAGGTATGCCGTGCTTAAAGCCGAAGGATTCAAACACCATCGTCAGTTCACGCTCGCGCTTGCCGAGTAAGCGCGTACGCAGCATTTCCGCCAGCTCGTGGACGGACATTTCGGAAGTGTCGACAATCAGGTCAGCCCGGGAACGCAGCGGCTCAAGCAGATCGCTCTCTTTATCGATGGCGCTTTCCAGCGAAAGATTTTTACTGGAGAGCGGATGCAAACGACGTGTATCGCTGTAACGGCGGATCAGCGTGTTGCGGTCAGCGTCCAGGAACAAGAGCTGAGGTGAGAAGCATTCCGGCAGGCTGTTCATTGCCTGCTCGAAGATTTCCGGCGATTCCGGCATGTTACGCACGTCAATACTGACGGCGGCAGAGATTTGCCTGTCCGCCAGCGTCCGCGCCAGATCGGGTAACAACACTACCGGCAGGTTATCTACACAGTAAAATCCCATGTCTTCCAGCGCACGCAGGGCCACGGACTTCCCGGACCCCGAACGACCGCTGACGATCATCAGCACCATGTTCCGTTTCTCCTCAGGGCAGCCGTTCTGAAGGCCCCTTCCCGATTATGCCTCATCCTGATTGCCTTCTGCTTCAGTGATAATTTGATAAAGCTCTTCATCACTTTGGGCTGAGCGCAGTCGACGACAAATGGTTTTATCCGCCAGGCGTTTGGCAACCAGCGACAGCGTGTGCAGGTGGGTTTTGGTCTGATCGGCAGGAACCAGCAGCGCGAAGAGCAGATCCACAGGCTGGTTATCAATGGCGTCAAAAGCGATAGGCGTTTCCAGTTGCACAAACACCCCCACGGCACGCAGCGTATCTTCTTCCAGCTTGCCATGCGGGATCGCAATGCCATTGCCGATGCCGGTACTGCCCATTTTTTCACGGGTCAGAATGGCTTCAAACACGATCTGCGGCGGCAGACCCAGCTGTTTTGCGGCCAGCTCACTGATGATTTCCAGCGCACGTTTTTTGCTCTGGCAGTGAACGCCACTGCGGGTACAATCCTGGTTAAGGACATTGCTCAGTTGAAGAGCGGAATCGTTGTTTATCATAATTTCACCTAAGCGCTAACTGTACAAATGGCCTGTTGTGTTTCACAACAGGCCGTCCTGCACCCGTTAACTGCCCGGACAATTAGTGTTGTTTCAGTTTATCTTTATGTTTATTGAGCTGTCTCGCAAGCTTATCAATCAAGCCGTCGATAGCCGCGTACATGTCTTGCCCTTCCGCACTGGCATGGAGTTCCCCTCCGTTGACGTGCAGGGTCGCATCCGAGATATGCGTCACTTTCTCCACTTTCAACACAACATAGACCTGGTTGATCCTCTCGAAATACTGCTCGAGTTTCGCAAACTTAGTGTTTACAAAATCGCGTAAAGCCTCAGTAATCTCGACGTTATGTCCGGTGATATTGAGCTGCATAGTGTCTTCCTTATCGGTTGTGTCAAACCAGTTGTTTACGCTGGTTAGACGGCGGAATGGATAAAGACTCTCGATACTTCGCGACAGTACGACGTGCCACCATAATACCCTGATCGGACAGCATGGTGGTTAACTTACTGTCACTGAGTGGCTTCGCGGGGTTCTCCGCGGCGATCAACTTCTTCACCAGTGCGCGAATAGCCGTTGACGAGGCTTCGCCGCCGCCTTCGGTGTTCACGTGGCTGGAGAAGAAATACTTAAGCTCAAAAATACCGCGTGGGCTGTGCAGATACTTCTGCGTGGTCACGCGAGAAATGGTTGATTCATGCATCTCGACGGCCTGGGCGATGTCTGCCAGCACCATCGGTTTCATAAACTCTTCGCCCTGCTCAAAGAACGCCTGCTGCTGTTCGACAATACAGCGGCTGACGCGCAGCAGCGTGTCATTACGGCTCTCCAGGCTCTTGATCAACCAGCGTGCTTCCTGAAGGTTGCTGCGAATGTATTGATTATCAGCGTCATTACGGGCGCTGGTGCACATGGAGGCGTATTGCTGGTTGATTTGCAGGCGAGGAATGCTGTCGGCGTTCAGTTCAACGACCCAGCGGCCATTGTGTTTTCTCACCAGCACATCGGGGATGACATATTCCGGTTCGCTGGTCTGGATCGACTGCCCCGGACGCGGATCGAGCGACTGGATCAGATTCACCGCTTCCTTCAGCACCTCTTCTTTCAGGCGTGTGACGCGCATCAGGGTGCGGAAGTCGTGATTCGCCAGCAGATCCAGATGATCGCTGATGATGAGCCGGGCTTCGTCAATCCACGGTGTCTCTTTGGCAAACTGCGAAAGCTGGATCAGAAGGCAGTCGCGCAGATCTTTCGCGGCGACACCTATCGGGTCGAAACGCTGAACGCGTTTCAGAACGGCTTCGATCTCTTCCAGTTCAATCTCGTCATCGCCGATGCTTTCCAGAATCTCGTCCAGCGTCACGGTCAAATAGCCCGTGTCGTCAACGGCATCGACAATCGAGGTGGCAATGGCGCGATCGGTATCGGAGAAAGGGGTCAGCTCTACCTGCCACATCAGGTAGTCCTGAAGCGACTGGGTGGTTTCGCCCTGGTAGACCGGGAGTTCATCGTCCTGGTAGTCTGCGCGCGTCCCGGAAGGGGTACCCGCGGTGTAGATTTCGTCCCAGCTGGCATCCAGCGGCAGTTCGTCCGGCATCTCTTTCTGTTCAAGCGCATCTACGGAGTCGAGCGTTTCTGTGTCCTGCGTCTGCTGGGCGTCTACCTCGTCATGAAGATCGGTTTGCTCCAGCAGCGGATTGCTGTCCAGCGCCTGCTGGAGCTCCTGCTGGAGTTCTAACGTGGACAGCTGCAACAGACGGATTGCCTGCTGTAGCTGCGGCGTCATGGCCAGTTGCTGGCTGAGCCGTAATTGCAAACCTTGCTTCATGTTCAGAGCGTTTTTCTCCGGTTCGGCGTGACTTAACCTCTACCCTATCAGAGTCTAAAGTCTTCCCCAAGGTACACGCGCTTAACATGCTCATCTTCGAGGATTTGCTGCGGCGTACCGTGGGCAATCAGATGGCCCTGGCTCACTATGTAGGCGCGCTCACACACGGCCAGCGTTTCACGAACGTTGTGGTCCGTGATCAGTACGCCAAGCCCGCTGTCGCGCAGGTGCTCAATGATACGTTTGATATCGATAACGGAGATGGGGTCAACGCCCGCAAACGGTTCATCCAGCAGGATGAATTTTGGGTTTGCTGCCAGCGCGCGCGCAATCTCAACGCGGCGACGTTCACCACCGGACAGCGCCTGACCGAGGCTGTCACGCAGATGTTCAATATGAAACTCTTCCATCAGCTCGTTCGCACGGTCAGTGCGCTGCTCGCTGGTCAGATCGTCACGGATCTGGAGCACGGCCATCAGGTTGTCGAACACGCTTAAGCGGCGGAAGATAGACGCTTCCTGCGGCAGATAGCCGATGCCACGACGCGCGCGGGCATGAAGCGGCAGCAGGCTGATATCTTCATCATCGATGATGATGTTGCCGGCGTCACGCGGGACGATGCCCACCACCATGTAGAAGGTCGTGGTTTTACCCGCCCCGTTAGGGCCAAGCAAACCCACGATTTCGCCGGAGTTGACGGTCAGACTGACATCTTCGACGACGCGGCGGCCCTTATACGCTTTCGCGAGGTTTTTTGCAGTTAAAGTTGCCATAACGAATTAGTTACTCTTTTTTTGTGCCGGAGCCTGACCGTTGTTCTTGTCCTGCAACTGCGAAGGCACAAGCACGGTCGTGACGCGTTTGCCTTTTTCGCTGGAGGCCTGCATTTTCTGCTCTTTCACCAGATAGGTGATCTTGTCGCCTTTGATATTGCTGTCCAGCTGTTCCAGGTAAGCATTACCGGTCAGGATGACCAGATCCTTCGCCAGTTCATAATGCATATGCGAGGCATGACCTTTCACCGGCTTGCCGTTGTCCTGCATCTGGTAGAAGGTGGCCGGGTTGCCATAACCATCGATAATCTCTTTGCCCTGCTCGCCGCCCGGACGGGTAACGACCACTTTGTCGGCGTTGATTTTAATTGTGCCCTGGGTCATGACGACGTTGCCGGTAAAGGTGACGACGTTACCCTGCATATCCAGAGACTGGGTATCGGATTCAATATGAATCGGCTGTTCGGTGTCGCCAGTCACAGCAAGCGCGGGAAGACTGGCCGCCAGCAGCGCGCTGGCGATAACAACTTTAAGGCTGAGTTTGTTTGTTTTGAATTTCATAGGAGGTTCTAACCTTTTCAATCAGCTCGGCGTTTTTGCTGCGTAAGTTCCCGCGCATTCTTAAACCGCTGGAATTAAATGTTGTGCCATACAGGGTGACTAGATCCTGCGACGTGACATCCTGGGTGACCAGGTTGATCTGGGCGTTATCCGTCGTAATTTTTCGCAGTTGCGCGTCAGCGGTCAGGGCGTTGACTTCAACGTGACCATACAGGTAAAGCATACGGTCATTTGTCAGTTTTGCCCGGTCAGACTTGATAGACCACGTCGGCACTTTGTCCGTATCAAAGGTGGTCATGACCGGTTGGGTAAACCACGAGGTACCGTCATCTGAAAAATATTCTACATGCTGAGCAACGAGGCGATAGTTCAGCGCGCCTTCCGGGCTATAGACCACGGTGTCGCTGTGATCGCTTTTATAGGTCGGGTCGCTCGTGTTAACCACTTCCGCTTGCGTATCATCGCGGTCAGCGAGGTTGACGCCAATCAGTACCAGGGCGACAAGCGCAAGCAGAATGATAACCCAACGTCTGGTTTTACTCATATCGATTGCCCTTTCGCCTCATCAAGCTTGCCCTGCGACAGCAGAAGCAGATCGCAGACTTCACGGACGGCGCCGCGGCCACCGTGAATATGGGTAACGTAATCAGCACGCGGGATCAGCAGCGGGTGCGCGTCAGCCACGGCGATGCTCAGACCCACCTCCGCCATCACTGGCCAGTCGATTAAATCATCCCCGACGTATGCCACATTCTCTGGTGCAATGGCCAGTTTTCCCAGCAGATCCCGGAAAGCTACCATCTTATCAGACTGCCCCTGATACAGATGGGTAATGCCCAGCGTTTCACACCGATCTTCTACCAGTTTAGCTTTCCGCCCGGTGATGATTGCAACTTCAATTCCGGACGTGAGCGCACAGCGGATACCGTAACCGTCGCGAACGTTAAAGGCTTTCAGCTCTTCGCCGTTATTGCCCATATAAATCAGACCGTCGGAGAGCACACCATCCACATCGAGGATCAGCAGGCGGATATTTTCCGCCTTTGCCATCATGTGGGCGCTCACCGGGCCATAACAGGTTGCAAGGGATGCACCCGCATTACTCATTGTCTTATCCTTCATTACACTACGCCAGCGCGCAGCAGATCATGCATATGTACCACACCCAGCAGTTGGTCGCCATCGGCAACCATCACTGAGGTAATATGACGGGACTGCATCAGGTTCAGCACATCTACCGCCAGCGTGCCCGGACGGACGCGGATCCCGCCTGGCGTCATCACATCAGCAATGCCCAGCGTTCGGACATCCACACCCATATCGAATACCCGGCGCAGGTCGCCGTCGGTGAAAATGCCCTGAATCTTCATCAGATCGTCGCAGATAACCGTCATGCCCAGGTTTTTACGGGTGATCTCCAGTAACGCGTCGCGCAAAGAGGCCTCTTTGCTCACGTGCGGGATCTCATCCCCGGTGTGCATAATATCGTTAACCCGCAGCAGCAGTTTGCGCCCGAGCGCGCCGCCGGGGTGAGACAGGGCGAAATCTTCAGGCGTAAAACCGCGGGCTTCCAGCAGCGCAACGGCAAGGGCATCGCCCATCACCAGCGCGGCGGTTGT
This sequence comes from Enterobacter sp. DTU_2021_1002640_1_SI_PRY_ASU_LCPMC_013, assembly GCF_032389435.1. NCBI lineage: Bacteria > Pseudomonadati > Pseudomonadota > Gammaproteobacteria > Enterobacterales > Enterobacteriaceae > Enterobacter > Enterobacter sp. DTU_2021_1002640_1_SI_PRY_ASU_LCPMC_013. The sequence continues at coordinate 4,301,809 of NZ_CP135594.1, read as the reverse complement.
GCTGGAGGTCGGCGCCAGCCCCAGCGGACAGGCTTCTTTAGGCACCTTCACGCACAGGTGAATATCCGCCGCACGCGCCATGCTGCTTTCCGGTCGGCTGGTCATGCAAATCAGCGGTACGTGCAGGCGCTTCAGCACCGGGATCAACGCCAGGATTTCATTCGATTCCCCGGAGTTGGACAGCGCAATAACCACGTCCTGCGGCGTAACCATGCCGAGGTCACCGTGCGCGGCTTCACCGGGATGAACGAAGAATGACGACGTGCCGGTACTGGCAAAGGTCGCCGCCATTTTGCGTCCGATATGGCCGGATTTGCCCATCCCCATCACCACGACTTTGCCGGCACAGTAGAACATCTTCTCACAGGCCAGACTAAAATCCTGATTAATGTACTGATCTAACTGCGCCAGACCTTCACGTTCAATCTCCAGAACGTCTTTGCCTGCTTTCTGAAAGTCAAAACCCGGCTGCAATTCTATTTGCGACATAATGCGTTTCCGTTTACCCAGAGAGAAGAGGCGAAAGCCAGTACAGCATCGCCAGCCATACGATAAATCCACCCGTCAGCAGCGCGCCTGCGCCTTTGCCGATCTGCTCTTTTCGCCGCCAGCAGAGCAGGGCGAAAATCACGCTGACCAGCAGCATCACACCGTAATCGCGCGTGAAAACCATAGGGTTAAACGGCCCCGGCGAGATTAGCGCCGGCAGCCCTGTCACGATTGCGATATTGAAAATATTCGAGCCAATGATATTGCCGATGGCGATATCATCTTCCCCTTTACGCGCCCCGGCGATGGCGGTGGCCAGCTCTGGCAGGCTGGTGCCGATGGCGATTACCGTCAGACCGATTGTCAGTTCGCTCATCGCAAACGCGTTCGCCAGCACCGTCGCGTTATCGACCACCATCCGCGTGGCCATTGGCATGATGATTAGCGCGACGCCCAGCCACAGCAGGGCGACGGGTAAGGTCCCTTCCCGGGGCAGCTCGGCGAGATGCTCACGCGTGAGGCTATCGTTACCCTGTTTTTCCGCCAGACGTGCGATCTTCACGCTGTAAAGCAACCAGATCACGGCCAGGGCGAGCAGGAATATACCGTCACCGACGCTCAGCACCCCGTCATAAAGTACGTAGCCTGCCAGCAGACTGACGACTAACATTAACGGCAATTCCCGGCGCAAAACATCAGAATGCACGCGAAATGGATGCAGTAATGCGGCTAAGCCTAAAATCAGTAAGATATTGACGATGTTAGAGCCAATCGCGGTGCCGATAGCGAGGTCGACCTGCCCATGCAGCGAGGCTGAAACAGAAACGATGATTTCAGGAAGCGATGTGCCTACACTGACCACCGTCATGCCGATAATGATGGGCGGCATGCCAATGAGTCGACAGAGAATGGATGCGGCAAAGACCAAACGGTCAGCACTGTAGACCACCAACAGTAAACCAATTATTAACAGTGCTGTTGCTAAAAGCATCAAAAGTCCTTTCTTCAGGTATACTCGCTGGTCCACTGCGCACGAATGTTGGCGCCAGATGAAGTCTGAGACGTAACGAATTCCTAATTTTGACTTTATGCGCCGGAAAAGTAAAACAAATGCCAGCTTTCGCTAACCCCAATAGTGAATATTCTGTAAAAATGCGGGGTTTAGGGCTGATTTACGCTTCATGCCAGCCGTGAAGCAAGGTAAGTAAGGAACCATAAATGAGCCAAACGATGGCGAATATAGTCGATGTCCGGGGCGTCAGTTTTTCTCGCGGCAACCGGTTAATATTTGATGATATTTCGCTGACCGTGCCGCGCGGTAAAATCACCGCCATCATGGGGCCGTCAGGGATCGGTAAAACCACGTTGCTGCGTCTTATCGGCGGGCAAATCCCCCCTGACAGCGGCGAAATTCTCTTCGACGGCGAAAACGTCCCGGCGATGTCTCGCTCGCGCCTCTACACGGTTCGCAAACGGATGAGCATGCTCTTTCAGTCGGGCGCGCTGTTCACGGATATGAACGTTTTTGACAACGTGGCCTATCCGTTGCGTGAGCACACCCATCTTCCTCCTGAGCTGTTGCACAGTACGGTGATGATGAAGCTTGAAGCCGTGGGGCTGCGGGGGGCTGCGAAACTCATGCCGTCCGAACTCTCGGGTGGGATGGCGCGCCGCGCCGCGCTGGCGCGTGCTATTGCCCTGGAACCCGATTTAATCATGTTCGATGAACCGTTCGTCGGGCAGGACCCCATCACCATGGGCGTGCTGGTGAAGTTAATTTCGGAGCTGAACAGCGCCCTTGGCGTCACCTGCGTGGTGGTTTCCCACGACGTGCCGGAAGTGCTGAGTATCGCTGATTACGCCTATATTGTGGCTGACAAAAAGATCGTCGCCCACGGCAGCGCGCAGGCGTTGCAGGAGAATGGCGATCCGCGCGTGCGGCAGTTCCTGGACGGTATCGCAGATGGGCCGGTGCCTTTCCGCTATCCGGCGGGCGACTATCATGACGATTTACTCGGAATAGGGAGTTAAGCCACTCATGCTGTTAAATGCGTTGGCGGGTCTTGGACACCGTGGCCTAAAAACCATCAGTACGTTCGGGCGTGCCGGATTAATGTTGTTCAACGCGCTGGTCGGCAAACCGGAGTTCCGCAAGCATGCGCCGTTACTGGTGCGGCAGCTTTATAACGTCGGCGTGCTGTCGATGCTTATCATCATCGTGTCGGGTCTGTTTATTGGCATGGTGCTGGGGTTGCAGGGGTATCTGGTGCTGACAACCTACAGCGCGGAAACCAGCCTTGGCATGCTGGTGGCGCTCTCGCTGCTGCGTGAACTCGGGCCGGTGGTTGCCGCGCTGCTGTTCGCCGGGCGTGCCGGGTCAGCGTTGACGGCGGAAATTGGCCTGATGCGCGCCACCGAGCAGCTCTCCAGTATGGAGATGATGGCGGTCGATCCGCTGCGCCGGGTGATCTCGCCGCGCTTCTGGGCCGGGGTTATCTCCTTGCCGTTACTGACTATCCTCTTTGTGGCGGTAGGTATCTGGGGAGGCGCGCTGGTTGGCGTTAACTGGAAAGGCATTGATGCCGGATTCTTCTGGTCTGCCATGCAGGACGCCATCGATCTGCGGATGGATCTGGTGAACTGTCTGATCAAGAGCGTGGTTTTCGCTGTGACGGTTACCTGGATTGCGTTGTTTAATGGTTACGATGCCATTCCGACGTCGGCGGGCATTAGCCGTGCAACGACGCGTACTGTCGTACATTCGTCGCTGGCCGTTTTAGGTCTGGATTTTGTGCTCACCGCACTGATGTTTGGGAATTGAGTTCATGCAAACGAGAAAAAATGAAATTTGGGTTGGCGTGTTTCTGCTTCTGGCGCTGCTGGCCGCGCTGTTCATCTGCCTGCGAGCGGCGGACATCACCTCTGTTCGCGCCGAGCCGACGTATCGTGTCTACGCGACTTTCGATAACATCGGCGGCCTGAAAGCGCGCTCACCGGTGCGTATTGGTGGCGTCGTTATCGGACGTGTCGCTGACATTACGCTTGATGAGAAAACCTATCTGCCGCGCGTCGCGATGGATATCGAAGAGCGCTATAACCACATTCCGGACACCAGCTCGCTTTCTATCCGCACCTCTGGCCTGCTGGGGGAGCAATATCTGGCCCTTAACGTTGGTTTTGAAGATCCTGAGCTGGGAACGACTATCCTTAAAGACGGTAGCGTAATCCAGGATACCAAGTCAGCGATGGTGCTGGAAGATATGATTGGTCAGTTCCTTTACAACAGTAAAGGGGATGATAAAAAGTCTGACGATGCCCCTGCGCAGAGTGAAGACCACACCAACGTCGAACCGACGCCAGGCGCGACGAATTAATTTCAGGAGAAGTCATTCATGTTTAAACGACTGTTAATGGTTGCCATGCTGGTCATTGCCCCTCTTACCGCGGCGCACGCTGCGGATCAGAGTAACCCGTACAAACTGATGGATGAGGCCGCGAAGAAAACCTTCGACCGTCTTAAAAACGAACAGCCAAAAATCCGTTCTAACCCTGATTATCTGCGTGATGTGGTGGATCAGGAACTGCTGCCGTATGTGCAGATCAAGTATGCGGGCGCACTGGTGCTGGGCCGTTACTACAAAGACGCGACCCCGGCACAGCGCGAGGCTTACTTTGCGGCGTTCCGTGAATACCTGAAACAGGCTTACGGCCAGGCGCTGGCGATGTACCACGGGCAGACCTATCAGATTGCCCCTGAACAGCCGCTGGGCGATGCCACTATCATTCCTATTCGCGTGACGATTATCGATCCAAACGGTCGTCCACCGGTTCGTCTGGACTTCCAGTGGCGTAAAAACAGCCAGACCGGAAACTGGCAGGCGTACGACATGATCGCTGAAGGCGTCAGCATGATCACCACTAAACAGAACGAGTGGAGCGATCTGCTGCGCACTAAAGGCATCGACGGCCTGACGGCTCAGCTTCAGTCCATTTCTCGTCAGAAAATTACCCTGGACGAGAAGAAGTAATGTCACAGCAGCTTAGCTGGGCGCGTGACGGCGAGACGTTGACGCTGACGGGAGAGCTGGATCAGGATCTGCTTAACCCGCTGTGGGACGCTCGCCATAACGCGATGCAGGGCGTGACGCTGATTGATCTCCATGGCGTTACGCGGGTAGATACCGCCGGTATCGCCCTGCTGGCGCACCTGGTGGCCACGGGCAAAAAGCAGGGGAGTCGCGTTACCCTGACGGGGGTAAGCGATAACGTGATTACCCTTGCACAGCTTTACAATTTGCCCGAAGACGTATTACCTCGCTAATTTTTTCAGTACGTTACTTCTGAAAGCCCCGACAGTTTACGCGTCGGGGCTTTTTGCTTGTTTAAGACCGCGCCACTTTGCTCTAAGATGTTGAGCTTGTTTTCACTATCAGATGATGTAGACCCCATGGAAAATAATGAAATCCAGACTGTGCTGATGAATGCACTCTCCCTTCAGGAAGCCCACGTCTCTGGCGATGGCAGTCACTTCCAGGTTATTGCTGTGGGTGAGATGTTCGACGGAATGAGTCGCGTGAAGAAACAGCAGGCTGTGTACGCGCCGCTGATGGAATACATTGCGGATAACCGCATCCACGCCCTGTCGATTAAAGCGTTCACCCCACAGGAGTGGGCACGCGATCGCAAACTAAACGGTTTTTGAGCTGAGGGCGAAACGCCCGCAGCACGGTTGAATTTATAAGAGAGCAAACGATGGATAAATTTCGTGTACAGGGACCCACGCGTCTCCAGGGCGAAGTCACAATTTCTGGCGCTAAAAACGCCGCGCTGCCCATTCTTTTCGCTGCGCTGCTCGCAGAAGAGCCGGTAGAGATCCAGAACGTACCGAAGCTGAAAGATATCGACACGACCATGAAGTTGCTCGGCCAGTTGGGCACCAAAGTGGAGCGTAACGGTTCCGTCTGGATCGATGCCAGCAACGTGAACAACTTCTCAGCGCCGTATGAGCTGGTGAAAACCATGCGTGCTTCCATCTGGGCGCTTGGTCCGCTGGTGGCGCGTTTCGGTCAGGGACAGGTTTCACTGCCGGGCGGATGCGCTATCGGCGCGCGTCCCGTTGACCTGCATATCTTCGGCCTGGAAAAACTCGGCGCGGAGATCAAGCTGGAAGAGGGTTACGTTAAAGCGTCCGTCAATGGTCGTCTGAAAGGCGCGCACATTGTCATGGACAAAGTGAGCGTGGGCGCAACGGTCACCATCATGTCGGCTGCTACGCTGGCAGAAGGCACTACCATCATCGAAAACGCCGCCCGTGAGCCGGAGATCGTGGATACCGCGAACTTCCTGGTCGCGCTGGGGGCGAAGATCAGCGGGCAGGGCACAGACCGTATCACCATCGAAGGCGTTGAACGTCTGGGTGGTGGTGTGTATCGCGTACTGCCAGATCGTATCGAAACCGGTACTTTCCTGGTGGCCGCGGCCATTTCTGGCGGTAAGATTGTCTGCCGTAACGCCCAGCCGGATACCCTGGATGCGGTGCTGGCGAAACTGCGCGATGCGGGTGCGGACATTGAAATCGGCGAAGACTGGATCAGCCTCGATATGCACGGGCAGCGGCCTAAAGCCGTTAACGTGCGTACTGCGCCACATCCGGCATTCCCGACGGATATGCAGGCACAGTTTACGCTGTTGAACCTGGTGGCCGAAGGCACGGGCTTCATCACGGAAACTATCTTCGAAAACCGTTTCATGCACGTACCGGAACTGATCCGTATGGGTGCGCATGCTGAGATTGAAAGCAACACGGTAATTTGCCACGGCGTTGAAAAACTGTCCGGTGCGCAGGTGATGGCGACCGATCTGCGCGCGTCTGCGAGCCTCGTACTGGCAGGTTGTATTGCGGAAGGGACTACCGTTGTCGATCGTATCTACCACATCGATCGTGGTTACGAGCGTATTGAGGACAAACTGCGCGCGCTGGGTGCAAATATCGAGCGTGTGAAGGGCGAGTAATCGTTCCGGCACCCCCCTGCCAGAACTGGCCGGGGGATTGCTGTTCCTGTCAATCCTGGTGCATCAGTCCTGATGCCCTTTCTTCGTTTTGCTCTGGCGCATCATGCGCGTTCTGTCGATAAATTCATGGGTAATGGGATCGTGGTAGCGTGACGGCCATATCACCCACGGATGCGTATCCAGCGCCGTCGCGATAATCAGTTCCCCCTTCGGCCATGGGCGGGTCAGTGCGTTTGCCAGCGTCGACGAGCTCAGCCCATTACGACGTGATTCGGCAGCCAGCGATGTTCCTTTTTTACGCAGTGCCGCAATAATGTCAGCAGAATGCCAGTCGATGAATTTTGTATCCATAATGCTGTCCTTGTGTTCGTTATCGTCCACGTCGTTTCGTGTGAAAAGACAGCATTACTATACTCACTTCGAACATGCGTTCTAAAAAGTTCATGTTACGAGAAGCAATATTCAGAATAAGGCACGGCTTTATACATGCGGCCTGTAACCCGATGGGCTTACGCGGAAATGTAATTTATTGGTGCGTACTGGAATCTCCCTGCGAGAGCGCAGGGAGATGAGGAGGGGATTAACGGTCGCGCTGGACGGCGATGTGCGCGAGGCCGATTAGCGCATCACGCCATGGGCTGTCGGGAATGACCTGAATGGCGGCGATGGCTTTGTCCGCTTCTTCTTCAGCGCGCTGACGCGTCCATTCCAGGGAGCCGCAGATAGCCATTGTTTCCAGTACCGGTTCCAGAAGATGGCGTCCATTTCCCTGCTCGATAGCCTCCCGGATCATTTTCGCCTGCTCTGGTGTGCCATTGCGCATCGCGTGGAGCAGCGGCAGCGTTGGCTTGCCTTCGTTCAGGTCATCGCCGACGTTTTTACCGAGCGTTTCGCCATCCGCGCTGTAGTCCAGCAAATCATCAATCAGCTGGAACGCGGTGCCGAGGTAACGGCCATAGTCCTGAAGGCCCTTTTCCTGAGCTTCGCTACAGCCTGCCAGAATGCCGGAGCATTGCGCGGCGGCTTCGAACAGACGTGCGGTCTTGCTGTAAATCACCCGCATATAGTTTTCTTCGGTGATGTCCGGGTCGTTGACGTTCATCAGCTGTAGGACTTCACCTTCAGCGATAACGTTCACGGCTTCTGACATCACTTCCAGCACCTTCAGCGAGCCAAGGCTGGTCATCATCTGGAAGGCTCGGGTATAGATAAAATCGCCTACCAGAACGCTTGCCGCATTACCAAACGCGGCGTTGGCGGTGGCTTTACCACGACGCATATCTGATTCATCCACAACATCGTCGTGAAGCAGTGTGGCGGTGTGGATAAATTCGATCAGCGCCGCGATCGTGACGTGGGCATTTCCCTGATAGCCAACCGCGCGTGCGGCCAGAATGGCAATCATCGGACGAATACGTTTACCGCCGCCGCTGACGATGTAATAGCCCAACTGATTGATCAGCTGAACGTCAGAGTTGAGTTGCTCCAGGATTGCTGCATTCACACCCGCCATATCTTGCGCGGTTAACTCATTGATTTTTTCTAAATTCATCGCAAAAGCCGGGCTTTTTATCCTGTTTATCCCACACGAGATGGGTACACAAAGGGTTTCGGTTTATAAATAGTATTGCTGATTGTACTGAAAAAACGGCTCAGATAAACGTTACCGTACGTGTTGTGTTTTTTTTCTTCATGTATTGATGGTAGCACTTGTCAAAGGCTCGCGTTTTGCGTAATATTCGCGCCCTATTGTGAATATTTATAGCGCACTCTGAATCATACGAGGATGTGCGCGGAAGCGGAGTTTATATGTACGCGGTTTTCCAAAGTGGTGGTAAACAACACCGAGTAAGCGAAGGTCAGACCGTTCGCCTGGAAAAGCTGGACATCGCAACTGGCGAATCTGTTGAGTTCGCTGAAGTTCTGATGATCGCAAACGGTGAAGAAGTCAAAATCGGCGTTCCTTTCGTTGATGGCGGCGTTATCAAAGCTGAAGTTGTTGCTCACGGTCGTGGCGAGAAAGTTAAAATCGTTAAGTTTCGTCGTCGTAAACACTATCGTAAGCAGCAGGGCCACCGTCAGTGGTTCACTGATGTGAAAATTACTGGCATCAGCGCCTAAGACCTGAGGAGAGATTTAAATGGCACATAAAAAGGCTGGCGGCTCCACACGTAACGGTCGCGATTCAGAAGCTAAACGCCTGGGCGTTAAGCGTTTCGGTGGCGAATCCGTTCTGGCGGGTAGCATCATCGTTCGTCAGCGTGGCACCAAGTTCCACGCGGGTACCAACGTAGGTTGCGGTCGTGACCACACTCTGTTTGCTAAAGCAGACGGTAAAGTGAAATTTGAAGTTAAAGGCCCGAACAACCGTAAATACATCAGCATCGTTGCTGAGTAAGGTTTTCTCGGTCCGGTAACGGATTAAAGCCCCGCAACGTGTTGCGGGGCTTTTTACATTGGAAACCCGGAAAATTTTCTGTAGGGAAAACGGGCATGAAGCAGCAGGCCGGCATGGGTATTCTTTTGGCGCTCACTACCGCAATGTGCTGGGGTGCGCTGCCAATTGCAATGAAGCAGGTACTGGAAGTCATGGAGCCACCGACGGTGGTGTTTTATCGCTTCCTGATGGCAAGCATAGGCCTGGGCGCCATTCTGGCCGTCAAAGGTAAGCTGCCACCGCTGCGCATCTTCCGAAAACCGCGTTGGCTGGTGTTACTGGCTATCGCGACGGGTGGTCTGTTCGGTAACTTCATTCTGTTCAGCTCTTCCCTGCAATATCTTAGCCCTACAGCGTCGCAGGTGATTGGTCAGCTTTCACCGGTCGGCATGATGGTCGCCAGCGTATTCATCCTCAAGGAGAAGATGCGCGGTACGCAGATCATCGGGGCAAGCATGCTGCTTTGCGGGCTGGTGATGTTCTTTAACACCAGCCTGATTGAGATTTTTACCCGCCTGACGGATTACACCTGGGGTGTCATTTTTGGGGTGGGTGCAGCAACGGTCTGGGTGAGTTATGGCGTCGCGCAAAAGGTGTTATTGCGCCGTCTTGCCTCACAGCAGATCCTCTTTTTGCTGTACACTTTATGTACACTGGCATTATTGCCTTTAGCGAAGCCGGGTGTAATTACCCAGCTCAGCGACTGGCAACTGGCGTGCCTCATTTTTTGTGGGCTGAATACGCTGGTCGGTTATGGCGCTCTGGCTGAAGCCATGGCGCGCTGGCAGGCAGCACAGGTGAGCGCCTTAATCACGCTTACCCCGCTGTTTACGCTGTTATTTTCAGATTTGTTATCAATGGCCTGGCCCGATGTCTTCGTCAAGCCGATGCTCAACCTGTTGGGTTATCTCGGTGCGTTTGTCGTGGTTGCGGGCGCGATGTATTCCGCCATTGGTCATCGTCTCTGGGGGCGTTGGCGCAAAAATGAAGCGGTTGTAATAGTCCCCCGCTCAGGCGAATGAGTTACGGAGAGTAAAATGAAGTTTGTTGATGAAGCGACGATTCTGGTCGTGGCAGGTGATGGCGGTAACGGTTGTGTAAGCTTCCGCCGTGAAAAATATATTCCTCGTGGCGGTCCTGACGGCGGTGACGGTGGGGACGGTGGCGACGTGTGGCTGGAGGCGGATGAAAACCTCAACACGCTGATCGACTACCGTTTCGAAAAATCTTTCCGCGCCGAGCGTGGCCAGAACGGCCAGAGCCGCGACTGTACCGGTAAACGCGGTAAAGACGTGACGATCAAAGTGCCGGTGGGTACGCGTGTCATCGATCAGGGCACGGGCGAAACCATGGGTGATATGACCAAACACGGTCAGCGCCTGATGGTGGCGAAAGGCGGCTGGCACGGTCTGGGTAACAGCCGTTTCAAATCTTCCGTTAACCGTACCCCGCGTCAGAAAACCATGGGTACCCCGGGTGATAAGCGCGACCTGCAACTGGAACTGATGCTGCTGGCGGATGTGGGGATGCTGGGTATGCCAAACGCCGGTAAATCGACGTTTATCCGTGCGGTCTCTGCGGCGAAACCCAAAGTAGCGGATTATCCGTTTACGACGCTGGTGCCGAGCCTGGGCGTTGTCCGTATGGATAACGAGAAGAGCTTTGTGGTCGCTGACATCCCGGGTCTGATTGAAGGGGCAGCAGAAGGCGCCGGTCTGGGTATTCGCTTCCTGAAGCACCTTGAGCGTTGTCGCGTACTGTTGCACCTCATCGACATCGATCCAATCGACGGTTCCGATCCGGTTGAAAACGCCCGTATTATTATCGGCGAGCTGGAGAAATACAGTGAAAAACTGGCGCAAAAACCGCGCTGGCTGGTATTCAACAAGATCGACCTGATGGACAAAGCGGAAGCTGAAGCGAAAGCTAAAGCGATTGCCGAAGCGATGGGTTGGGAAGATAAGTACTATCTGATCTCTGCCGCCAGCCAGGTTGGCGTGAAAGATCTCTGCTGGGATGTGATGACCTTTATCATCGAGAATCCGGTTGTTCAGGCAGAAGAGGCGAAACAGCCTGAAAAAGTCGAATTCATGTGGGATGACTACCACCGCCAGCAGCTCGAAGAGCTGGAAGCGGAAGAAGATGATGAAGACTGGGACGATGACTGGGATGAAGACGACGAAGAAGGCGTCGAGTTCATCTACAAGCACTAACCCCTGTATAAAGCCCCTTAACGGGGCTTTTTTTTATCCTATTTTCGCCGGTAACCAACAGCTGGCGATGAGGCCGCCCTCAGCGCCGTTCTCCAGCGTTAAATGGCCATGATGGAGCTGTACGATACGCTGTACGATGCTCAGCCCAAGGCCGCTGCCGCCGTAGCGCTGGTCGAGACGTCGGAAAGGTTCGGTGATCGACTGGCGGTGCGCCTCATCAATACCCGGCCCCTGATCGATTACGCTCACCCGGGTACCGCCCTCCGTCGCTGTTAATGCCACTTCAATGGTTGTGCCTGCCGGGCTGTAGCGGGCGGCATTCTCCAGAAGGTTCCTTAGCATCAGACGTAACAGGACGGCGTCCCCCTGTACCGTCATCGCGCTGTGGGCCGGCCATATTACCGTATGCTCTTTGGCTTCATGCTCCAGGCTGAGCGGAGCAATGATCGTCTCTGTCCAGTTCACGGTATCGTAATGACCGCTGGCCATTGCCTGCCCGGCACGCGCCAGCATCAGCAGCTGTTCCACCGTGTGCATCAACTGATCGATACGGCTTATCAGTGGCGTGGCCTGCGGGGAACCGGACTGAGCCATCAGTTCCAGATGGAGCCTGATCCCCGCAAGCGGCGTACGTAACTCGTGTGCCGCATCGGCGGTAAACAGGCGTTCCTGTTGAATAGTGTGGTCCAGCCGGGCGAGGAGTTGATTGAGCGATGTGGTCACAGCGCCTATCTCTTCCATATCAGAATACATCGGCAGGGGAGTCAGATTATCCGCCGAACGGTTCGCAAGGCTGGCGCGAAGTTTGTTGAGTGGTCGGGTGATCCAGGTGACTGCCCAGAATGAGAAGAGCAGGGTAAAACCGACCATCACCAGAGAAGGGACCAGCAGGGAGGCAATGGCTTCGCGGATCTCTTTTTCGACATGGTTGTTGCGTGCTTTAGCGGACAACGTTTCGTTCACCAGAAAACCGATCTGCTCGCGGCTCTCATGCCACAGCCAGACAACGCTAATGAGTTGAAAAAATAGCAGAATAACCGCCAGCAACACCATTAATCGCCGGCGCATACTGTTCATTTCTGGCTCTCCAGACGGTAACCCACGCCGCGTACGGTTTTGATGCGATCTTTACCGAGCTTGCGGCGCAGATTATGAATGTGAACTTCAAGCGTGTTTGATCCTGGATCGTCCTGCCAGGAGTAGATGTCCTGTTGCAGCGTTTCACGGTGCACGGTCTGCCCGCTGCGCATGATCAGGCGCGTCAGCAGAGCGAACTCTTTAGGCGTCACTTCCACAGGCTGAGACTGGCGCAGCACCTGCTGAGTTTGCAGATTGAGGGTGATATCTCCGTCCGTCAGCAGGTTGTCGCTGTGGCCCTGATAGCGGCGGATCAACGCCCGTACGCGAGCCTGTAACTCGGCAAGGGCGAAGGGTTTTACCAGATAATCGTCAGCGCCAGAATCCAGCCCGTTAATTCTGTCTTCAATGGCATCGCGGGCGGTGAGAATCAATACGGGATTCTCCACCCCGCGACGACGCCACTGGCAGAGCAGCGTCGCGCCGTCTTTATCCGGCAGCCCTAAATCCAGGATCACCAGGCTGTATTCACCGCTCTGGATCAGGGCATCTGCTTCAGCGGCCGTGGTGGCACAATCCAGGGCGTAGCCTTCATTCCCCAGCGCCAGCGCTAACCCTTCCTGCAATAACAGATCGTCTTCAACTATCAGTAGTTTCATCGCTAGTTATTCTGGTAGATGTCCTTATAGAGCCTGCTTTCGAAACGCACCAGTGGAATACGGCGATTGCGCTGGTCAGCCGGTTCGACGGCATAGCCGGAAAGATACTGCACAAATGCCATGCGTTGTCCGCTGGCGGTCGTGATAAAACCGGCAAGGTTGTAAACGCCTTGCAGGGAACCCGTTTTGGCTGACACTTTGCCATCCACGCCCGCAGCGTGAAGGCCCGCGCGGTACTGAAGAGAGCCGTCGTGTCCGGCAAGCGGCAGCATCGTAATAAAGTTTAGCTCAGCGTCATGCTGAGCAATGTACTGCAACACCTGCATCATGGTGGCCGGCGAGATCAGGTTATGACGCGATAAACCGGAACCATCAACGGCGATCGTATTGCCCAGATCGATACCCGCCTGCTGGCGCAGGATCTGACGTACGGCATCAGAACCGGCCCGCCAGGTGCCCGGCACACCAAAGCGCGCGTGCCCAATCATGCGGAACACCGTGTCGGCAATCATGTTATCCGACTTTTTCAGCATAATCTTAAGCAAATCATGCAGTGGCGCGGACTGTTTGCTGGCGATCACCGTGCCTGGTTCATTCACCTGCGTCTGGCGCAGCAGCGTTCCGGTGTAGGTTATGCCCGCCTGCTTCAGTTCATCTTTAAAAATGGCACCGGCATAGCCCGCGCCATCCTGAATGGCGAAGGCCAGCGGGAGGGGATCGGCCCGCTGGGTCAGGCAGCCGGTGAGCGTATAGCGATTGAGATCGCCCGGTACCACGTCCAGCTCGCAATACTGCGCCTCCGGGGAGCCTTTCGCCAGCGTCCGCACCTGGCTGAACATCGTGACCGGGTAGTATGAGGCCACGCGGATAAAAGCTAAGTCATTTGGTTTTGGCGCGCTGTAAAGCGATACGGAGAAGCAGTTACGGTCAACGATGGCGGCGGCTGGCGGGGCGCTAAAACACTGTGTCATGTCGTTCCACGGCCAGCCAGGCGCTTTATCGTGGCTGGCGAAAATGGAGGTGTCGATCAGCACGTTGCCATCAATTTTTGTTACGCCGGATTTTTTCAGTACCGCCACCATATTGCGGACATCCTGGCGCTTAAAGGTGGGATCGCCACCAAAACGGGCGATAAGATCGCCTTTCAGTTCGCCACCCTCAACGTTACCTCTGGTTTCAAGGGTGGTAGTAAAACGGAAGTCAGGCCCGAGCTGGAGCAGGGCGGCGAGGGCAGTGATCACCTTCTGGGTACTGGCAGGCAGCGCCATCTGTTGACTGTGATAGTCAATCTCGGGAGCCTGCGCGCCAACCTTCTGCACCATCAGGGCAAGGTTCGCGCCGGCGGGCAGTTGATTAATGTACTCATCAACATTCGCGGCCTGAACGGTGAACGTTATACTGGTAGTCAATCCGATGATAAAACTGGAAAATCGCATAATCTCGCGCTAACAACCCGAAAACAAACCGTCATACTACGGTGCATGGCACTGTAAAGTAAACGATGACCCATAGTGAACTTCGCGGTAAAATGCGTATCAAATTGAAAAATTGCTGCTGACCTGGGGCGTTGCTCCCGGGTCGGTTTTCTTTTTGCTTCTGGCCTGTTCAGGTGGGCTGGAGCAGGGAACACTGCTCCCAACAGGAATGTTTAAGAGGTATAACAAATGCAAGCTATTCCGATGACCTTACGTGGTGCCGAAAAACTGCGCGAAGAGCTGGATTTTCTCAAATCCGTGCGTCGCCCTGAAATCATCGCCGCTATCGCGGAAGCGCGTGAGCATGGCGACCTGAAAGAGAATGCTGAATACCACGCGGCGCGTGAGCAGCAGGGTTTCTGTGAGGGGCGCATTAAGGATATCGAGGCGAAACTGTCTAACGCGCAGGTTATCGATATCACCAAAATGCCAAATAATGGCCGTGTTATCTTCGGCTCTACCGTCAGCGTCCTGAATCTGGACAACGACGAAGAGCAGACCTATCGCATCGTGGGTGATGATGAAGCGGACTTCAAACAGAACCTGATTTCGGTGAACTCGCCGATTGCTCGTGGCCTGATTGGCAAAGAGCAGGACGATGTGGTCACCATCCGCACCCCTGGGGGTGAAGTGGAATACGAAATTATTAAGGTTGAATACCTGTAATTCGCTTCTCTACTAAGATGTTGATACATTGTAAAGAAAAGAAAAAGGCCGCATAGCGGCCTTTTATCAACTCAAGGAGCATGGCATTTTGCTCGCCTGCTGAAAGAAATCCCTCGTTTCACACAGAAAATGTGTTCGATTCAGGATATCCTTAACGTGGCAGCGAGATTTTGCGCTCTTTTGATGGGCGATAGAGCACCAGCGTTTTACCGATGACCTGTACATTACAGGCGCCGGTTTCGCGCACGATGGCTTCCACGATCAGGTTTTTAGTGTCTCTGTCTTCAGAGGCGATTTTCACCTTGATCAGCTCGTGGTGTTCCAGCGCTTGTTCAATCTCGGCAAGCACCCCTTCGGTCAAACCATTGTTGCCAAGCATCACTACAGGCTTGAGCGGATGTGCCAGACCTTTAAGGTGCTGTTTTTGTTTAGTACTCAGATTCATCGTATATTTTTGCTTACGTTGGGATTGAAAACGGTTCATTCTACCGCCATCTCCCTAATATCGCCAAATAGCTGCGTAGAAATTTACGTCACAGGCAAGCAACGATGAACCAGGACGGAAATGTTAAATGACAGGTAAAAAGCGTTCTGCCAGCTCCAGCCGCTGGCTTCAGGAACACTTTAGCGATAAATATGTTCAACAGGCGCAGAAAAAGGGGTTGCGTTCCCGCGCCTGGTTTAAACTTGATGAAATACAGCAAAGTGACAAACTTTTTAAACCGGGAATGACGGTGGTCGACCTCGGTGCGGCACCTGGCGGATGGTCCCAGTATGCGGTTACGCAGATCGGCGGAACGGGCCGAATCATCGCATGCGATCTTTTACCAATGGATCCCATCGTCGGTGTCGACTTCCTTCAGGGCGACTTTCGTGATGAATTAGTGCTTAAAGCGCTACTTGATCGTGTAGGTGACAGTAAGGTCCAGGTTGTCATGTCGGATATGGCGCCAAATATGTGTGGAACACCGGCGGTGGATATCCCCCGCGCCATGTATCTGGTGGAACTAGCGTTAGAAATGTGTCGTGATGTACTAGCGCCTGGTGGTAGTTTTGTTGTGAAGGTGTTTCAGGGCGAAGGTTTCGAGGAGTATCTTAAGGAAATTCGCTCCCTGTTTGCGAAGGTCAAAGTTCGTAAGCCGGACTCTTCCCGGGCCCGTTCCCGTGAAGTGTATATTGTAGCGACCGGGCGAAAATGATAACCGGTAGATTTCAGGCGAAAGTTTGAATGAAACTGGATATAGAGTATCCTGACGCTGTTTTTAACACAGTTGTAATATGAGGTTAATCCCTTGAGTGACATGGCGAAAAACCTAATACTCTGGCTGGTCATTGCCGTTGTGCTGATGTCAGTATTCCAGAGCTTTGGGCCCAGCGAGTCGAATGGCCGCAAGGTGGATTATTCTACCTTCCTGCAAGAGGTCAATCAGGACCAGGTTCGCGAAGCGCGTATCAACGGACGTGAGATCAACGTTACCAAGAAAGATAGTAACCGTTACACGACTTACATCCCGGTGAACGATCCTAAGCTGCTTGATAACCTTCTGACCAAAAACGTCAAAGTGGTAGGCGAGCCGCCGGAAGAACCAAGCCTGCTGGCTTCTATCTTCATTTCCTGGTTCCCGATGCTGCTTCTTATCGGCGTCTGGATCTTCTTTATGCGCCAGATGCAGGGCGGTGGTGGCAAAGGTGCCATGTCGTTCGGTAAGAGCAAGGCGCGTATGCTGACGGAAGACCAGATCAAGACCACGTTTGCTGACGTAGCAGGTTGTGACGAAGCAAAAGAAGAGGTGGGTGAACTGGTTGAATACCTGCGCGAGCCGAGCCGTTTCCAGAAACTGGGCGGTAAGATCCCGAAAGGCGTCCTGATGGTCGGCCCTCCGGGTACCGGTAAAACCCTGCTGGCAAAAGCCATCGCGGGTGAAGCGAAGGTGCCGTTCTTTACTATTTCAGGTTCTGACTTCGTTGAAATGTTCGTGGGTGTCGGTGCATCTCGTGTGCGTGACATGTTCGAGCAGGCTAAGAAGGCAGCACCGTGCATCATCTTCATCGATGAAATCGACGCCGTAGGCCGCCAGCGTGGCGCAGGCCTGGGTGGTGGTCACGATGAACGTGAGCAGACGCTGAACCAGATGCTGGTTGAGATGGACGGCTTCGAAGGTAACGAAGGTATCATCGTTATCGCGGCAACTAACCGTCCGGACGTACTCGACCCTGCGCTGCTGCGTCCAGGCCGTTTTGACCGTCAGGTTGTGGTCGGTCTGCCGGATGTTCGCGGTCGTGAACAGATTCTGAAAGTGCATATGCGACGCGTACCGCTGGCGCCAGATATCGACGCGGCAATCATCGCGCGTGGTACTCCAGGCTTCTCCGGTGCGGATCTGGCTAACCTGGTCAACGAAGCAGCACTGTTTGCCGCTCGCGGTAACAAGCGCGTGGTGTCCATGGTGGAATTCGAGAAAGCGAAAGACAAAATCATGATGGGTGCGGAACGTCGCTCCATGGTGATGACGGAAGCGCAGAAAGAGTCCACGGCATATCACGAAGCGGGCCACGCGATTATCGGTCGTCTGGTGCCGGAACACGATCCCGTACACAAGGTGACGATTATTCCGCGCGGTCGTGCGCTGGGTGTGACCTTCTTCCTGCCTGAAGGCGACGCGATCAGCGCCAGCCGTCAGAAGCTGGAAAGCCAGATTTCAACCCTGTACGGCGGTCGTCTGGCTGAAGAGATTATCTACGGTGCGGAACATGTTTCCACCGGTGCGTCGAACGATATTAAAGTGGCGACAAACCTGGCGCGTAACATGGTGACTCAGTGGGGCTTCTCCGACAAACTCGGTCCGCTGCTGTATGCAGAGGAAGAGGGCGAAGTATTCCTGGGCCGCTCTGTGGCAAAAGCGAAACATATGTCCGATGAAACGGCACGTATCATCGACCAGGAAGTGAAAGCGCTGATTGAACGTAACTACGCTCGCGCCCGTCAGATCCTGAACGACAATATGGACATCCTGCATTCGATGAAAGATGCGCTCATGAAATATGAGACCATCGATGCACCGCAGATTGACGACCTGATGGCGCGCCGCGAAGTGCGTCCGCCGGCAGGCTGGGAAGACCCAGGCGCGTCTAACAATTCTGACAACAATGGCACCCCGCGTGCGCCGCGTCCGGTCGATGAACCGCGTACGCCAAACCCGGGCAACACCATGTCAGAGCAGTTGGGCGACAAGTAAGTCACTGCTGTTGAAGCGTTTGTCTTTATCTCAAACCCTGGAGCTTGCTCCGGGGTTTTTCTTATCTGTTTAACCACATTAATCCCAGGGACTTCACCATGAAACTATTCGCCCAGGACTCGCATCTCGACCTTTCACATCCCCATGTGATGGGGATCCTGAATGTCACGCCTGATTCCTTCTCTGACGGCGGCACGCATAATTCGCTTATCGACGCGGTTAAACACGCGAATTTAATGATTAACGCGGGTGCCACCATCATTGACGTTGGAGGGGAGTCAACGCGGCCTGGCGCGGCGGAGGTTTCGGTGGAAGAAGAGCTGGCGCGCGTGGTGCCGGTGGTGGAGGCTATCGCCCGGCGCTTTGAAGTGTGGATCTCCGTTGATACCTCCAAACCCGAAGTGATCCGTGAAGTGGCGAGAGTGGGCGCTCACATTATCAATGATATCCGCTCGCTGACCGAGCCGGGAGCGATTGAAGCCGCCGCAGAAACCGGGCTACCGGTGTGTCTGATGCATATGCAGGGTCAGCCTAAGACAATGCAGGAGGCGCCAAAATATGAAGATGTGTTTGCCGACGTCACCCGCTTCTTTATTGAGCATATCGAACGCTGTGAACGTGCGGGTATCGCAAAAGAGAAATTGCTGCTCGACCCGGGCTTCGGTTTCGGTAAAAATCTCTCACACAATTACGCGTTGCTTGCGCGCTTATCAGAGTTTCATCAGTTCGGCCTGCCACTGCTGGTGGGAATGTCGAGAAAATCGATGATTGGTCAGTTGTTGAATGTCGGGCCGAGCGAACGTCTGAGCGGCAGTCTGGCCTGCGCGGTGATTGCCGCGATGCAAGGTGCACACATCATTCGCGTCCATGACGTAAAAGAAACAGTAGAAGCCATGCGTGTGGTGGAAGCCACACTGGCAGCGAAGGAAAACAAACGCTATGAGTAATCGTAAATATTTTGGTACCGATGGCATCCGTGGGCGCGTAGGCGATGCGCCAATTACCCCTGACTTTGTCCTGAAGCTGGGCTGGGCAGCGGGGAAAGTGCTGGCGCGTCATGGCTCCCGTAAGATCATTATTGGGAAAGATACCCGTATTTCGGGTTATATGCTGGAGTCCGCGCTGGAAGCCGGGCTGGCGGCGGCGGGGCTTTCAGCTTCCTTTACGGGGCCAATGCCGACCCCTGCTGTTGCCTATCTGACCCGCACCTTCCGTGCGGAAGCGGGGATCGTCATTTCCGCTTCCCATAACCCGTTCTATGACAACGGTATCAAATTCTTCTCCATCGACGGCACCAAACTGCCGGATGACGTGGAAGAGGCGATTGAAGCGGAAATGGAAAAAGAGATCACCTGTGTTGACTCCGCTGAGCTGGGTAAAGCAAACCGTATTGTCGATGCCGCAGGCCGCTACATTGAATTCTGCAAAGGCACTTTCCCGAATGAGCTGAGCCTGGCACACCTCAAAATTGTGGTGGACTGTGCCAACGGTGCGACTTACCACATTGCGCCGAATGTGTTCCGCGAGCTGGGTGCCAAAGTGATCACTATCGGCTGCGAGCCGGACGGTCTGAACATCAACGAAGAAGTCGGCGCGACAGACGTGCGTGCCTTGCAGGCGCGTGTGCTGGCTGAAAAGGCCGATCTGGGTATTGCCCTGGATGGCGATGGTGACCGTGTGATCATGGTTGACCACGAAGGTAACAAGGTCGATGGCGATCAGATCCTCTACATCATTGCCCGTGAAGGCCTGCGTCAGGGGCAACTGCGCGGTGGCGCGGTGGGCACGCTGATGAGCAATATGGGCCTGGAACTGGCGTTGAAACAGCTGGGCATCCCGTTTGTTCGTGCGAAAGTGGGTGACCGCTACGTGCTGGAAAAACTCCAGGAGAAAGGCTGGCGTATTGGCGCGGAAAACTCCGGCCACGTGATCCTGCTCGATAAAACCACCACCGGTGACGGTATTGTGGCGGCGCTTCAGGTTGTTGCCGCGATGGCGCGTAACCATATGAGCCTGCACGATCTGTGCAGCGGCATGAAAATGTTCCCGCAGATTCTGGTCAATGTGCGTTTCACCGCGGGTAAAGGCGACCCGCTGGAAAATGATAACGTGAAAGCGGTGATGGCAGACGTGGAAGCGACTCTTGGCAGCCGTGGGCGCGTCCTGCTGCGTAAGTCGGGTACCGAGCCGCTGATCCGCGTGATGGTGGAAGGCGAAGACGAAGCGCAGGTAACTGAATTTGCGCACCGCATTGCGGATGCAGTCAAAGCTGCATAATCTTTCAGAATAAGTGTTTAAAAAGGCGGCGTTTGCCGCCTTTGTTTTAAGCAATGAATGGCTTTTTGCTGTTTTTTTCCGCAGTTGATACAATGCCTCGAAAATGCCCTTGCGAAGGTGATTCGCTTTGGTTAGTATTCACACCCGCTTCAGTGGGAAACAAAATCCTGCTAATTGGTCGAAGCATTGGTATGCGGCAAATCCGCAAGGAACAGGTTGATTATGTACGAAGCTCTTTTAGTTATTTTCCTTATTGTAGCCATCGCTCTCGTAGCGCTGATTATGCTACAGCAAGGTAAAGGCGCTGATATGGGAGCCTCCTTCGGAGCAGGCGCTTCCGGTACGCTGTTCGGTTCAAGTGGTTCTGCGAACTTCATGACCCGTACGACGGCGATTCTGGCTACGCTGTTCTTCATCATCAGTCTGGTGCTGGGCAATATCAACAGCAACAAGACCAGTAAAGGAAGCGAGTGGGAAAATCTGAGCGCGCCAGCAAAAACTGAGCAAACTCAGCCAGCTGCACCGGCTAAGCCAACCAGCGATATCCCGCAGTAAGTATTCCGTACCGAGGTGGTGGAATTGGTAGACACGCTACCTTGAGGTGGTAGTGCCCTAACGGGCTTGTGGGTTCGAGTCCCATCCTCGGTACCAATATTCCAGAAGAAAGACGTCGCAAGACGTCTTTTTTTTCGTCTGTACATTCTGTGTATCCGATCTTTTGTAGGGCGGGTAAGCGCAGCGCCACCCGCCGTTTTGCCCGGTGGCGCTGCGCTTACCGGGCCTACGAAGACCACAAAAAAGGCGCCCAATGGGCGCCTTTTGCATGACTTGCTGTCGATTATTTCTTATCGCTGTGTTCCAGGTTCTCAACCTGAGGGAGGCCATTACCGGAACTGGCGGAGAGCAGGCCATTCTCAACATAGTTGAACAGCTTCTCACGGGTATCGGTGATGTCCAGGTTACGCATGGTCAGCTGGCCAATACGATCGTCCGGAGAGAACACTGACTCACCTTTCTCCATGGTCAGACGCTCTGCTTTATAGGTCAGGTTGTCAGACACGGTATTGAGGATGGAGTAATCATTGCCGCGACGCAGTTCCAGCGTCACTTCGCCGGTGATTGCGCTTGCCACCCAACGTTGCAGGGCGTCACGCAGCATCAGCGCCTGTGGATCAAACCAGCGACCCTGATACAGCAGTTTGCCCAGCTGACGGCCATGAGAGTGATACTGCTCGATGGTGTCTTCGTTGTGAATACCGGTCAGCAGACGCTCGTAAGCGATGTGCAGCAGCGCCATCCCCGGCGCTTCGTAAATGCCACGGCTTTTCGCTTCGATGATACGGTTTTCGATCTGATCGCTCATACCCAGACCGTGACGACCGCCGATGCGGTTTGCTTCCAGCATCAGTTCAACATCGTCGGAGAAGGTTTTACCGTTCAGGGCAACCGGATGACCACGTTCGAAACGCACGGTCACTTCTTCCGCCGGGATCTTCACGTTCTCATCCCAGAACTTCACGCCCATGATCGGGTTAACAATTTTTACGCTGGAGTTCAGGAATTCCAGGTCTTTCGCTTCGTGCGTCGCACCCAGCATGTTGGAATCGGTTGAGTAGGCTTTCTCAACGGACATCTTGTAGTCAAAGCCGCAGGCAATCATAAACTCAGACATTTCATGACGGCCACCCAGCTCGTCGATGAAGTCGGTATCCAGCCACGGTTTGTAGATCTGCAACTCGGCGTTGGTCAGCAGGCCATAACGATAGAAACGTTCAATATCGTTGCCTTTATAGGTGCTACCGTCCCCCCAGATGTTCACGCCATCTTCTTTCATGGCGGCGACCAGCATAGTGCCGGTGACGGCACGACCCAGCGGGGTGGTATTGAAATAGGTCAGGCCGCCGGTCGTATTATGGAAAGCACCGCACTGGATCGCGGCAATCCCTTCGGCAACCAGCTGCTTACGGCAGTCGATCAGACGTGCGTTCTCTGCGCCATATTCCATGGCACGACGAGGGATCGCGTCATAATCTTCCTCGTCCGGCTGACCCAGGTTCGCAGTATATGCATAAGGAACCGCTCCCTTCTGGCGCATCCACAGCAGTGCAGCGCTGGTATCCAGGCCGCCAGAAAAAGCGATGCCAATACGTTGTCCTACCGGGAGATGCTTGAGAATCGTCGTCATATAATAAAACCCTGCTTGATTGACTGATTAGAGACCGCTTTCGCTCTCGATGCATGTTTATGCAAAATAAGTGAGTATTCATTTAATCATCTTTTATCGACGACCGAAAGAGACGTGTGCGTTTTTTGTAAAAATTTCCCTTTTATTGCCCTGGCTGAAGTTGGGTTGACAGGTGGGGTCAACTATCAATATACTGAACGCCGATTTTACGTCCCGTCTTCGGTACCAAATCCCAGCATTATTTGCAAATTCTGTCCAAAACGCGTAGAATTTGCCACGTTTCAGGCGCGGGGTGGAGCAGCCTGGTAGCTCGTCGGGCTCATAACCCGAAGGTCGTCGGTTCAAATCCGGCCCCCGCAACCACTTTCCCATAAAGTTCTTTTTCAAATATACTGTGAAGACTTAGAGCCTTCGTAGCTGGATTTGAAAAAATGCTTTCGGAGAGTGCTCCAGGCCACAGTTGTGGCTATAGGGTTCAGTTATCTAAAGCCCCGATTTATCGGGGTTTTTTGTTATCTGACTACAGAATAACTGGGCTTTACGCCCTTTTTTTATGTCTTGGGGGTGGGCTTGTCCACATTAGAGCAAAAATTAACAGAGATGATTACTGCGCCGGTCGAAGCACTGGGCTACGAACTGGTCGGCATCGAATTCGTTCGCGGCCGTACATCCACACTGCGCATCTATATTGATAGTGAAGATGGCATCAATGTTGATGATTGTGCTGATGTCAGCCACCAGGTGAGTGCGGTTCTTGATGTTGAAGATCCGATTACCGTTGCGTACAACCTGGAAGTTTCCTCACCTGGCCTCGATCGTCCGATGTTCACGGCCGAGCACTATGTGCGCTTTACCGGTGAAGAAGTGGCTCTCGTTCTGCGTATGGCCGTACAGAACCGCCGTAAATGGCAGGGAATTATCAAAGCCGTTGATGGTGAAATGATCACGGTGACAGTCGAAGGCAAAGATGAAGTGTTCGCGCTGAGTAATATCCAGAAGGCGAACCTGGTTCCCCACTTTTAACAGTCTGGATTGAGGTGAAAAGCCCGCGATGAACAAAGAAATTTTGGCTGTTGTTGAAGCCGTCTCCAACGAGAAATCACTGCCGCGTGAGAAGATTTTCGAAGCGCTGGAAAGTGCACTGGCTACAGCAACCAAGAAAAAATACGAACAAGAGATCGATGTTCGCGTAGAAATCGATCGTAAAAGCGGTGACTTCGATACATTCCGTCGTTGGGTAATCGTAGAAGAAGTGACCCAACCGACCAAAGAGATCACGCTGGAAGCGGCACGTTTTGAAGACGAAAGTCTGAACGTGGGTGACTACGTTGAAGATCAGATTGAATCTGTTACCTTCGACCGTATCACCACCCAGACCGCGAAGCAGGTTATCGTGCAGAAAGTTCGCGAAGCCGAGCGCGCGCTGGTTGTCGATCAGTTCCGCGATCAGGAAGGCGAAATCATCACCGGTGTGGTGAAGAAAGTGAACCGCGACAACATCTCTCTGGAGATCAAATCCGAAGGGCTGCCGGGTAACGCTGAAGCCGTGATCCTGCGTGAAGACATGCTGCCGCGTGAAAACTTCCGCCCAGGCGACCGTATTCGTGGTGTGCTGTATGCCGTACGTCCTGAAGCGCGTGGTGCACAGCTGTTCGTGACGCGTTCTAAACCAGAAATGCTGGTTGAACTGTTCCGTATCGAAGTGCCGGAAATCGGCGAAGAAGTTATCGAAATCAAAGCGGCGGCCCGCGATCCGGGTTCCCGTGCGAAAATTGCGGTGAAAACCAACGACAAGCGTATCGACCCGGTCGGTGCTTGCGTCGGTATGCGTGGCGCACGTGTTCAGGCGGTTTCTACCGAACTGGGCGGCGAGCGCATTGATATCGTTCTGTGGGACGATAACCCGGCGCAGTTCGTGATCAACGCAATGGCACCGGCTGATGTGGCGTCTATCGTTGTTGACGAAGACAAACACACCATGGATATCGCTGTAGAAGCGGGCAACCTGGCGCAGGCGATTGGCCGTAATGGTCAGAACGTACGTCTGGCGTCACAGCTGAGCGGCTGGGAACTCAACGTGATGACCGTTGATGACCTTCAGGCCAAGCATCAGGCTGAAGCCCACGCGGCGATCGATACCTTCACCAAATACCTGGACATTGACGAAGACTTCGCCACTGTGCTGGTTGAAGAAGGTTTCTCTACGCTGGAAGAACTGGCCTACGTGCCAATGAAAGAGCTGCTGGAAATTGACGGTCTGGATGAACCAACCGTTGAAGCCCTGCGTGAACGCGCTAAAAACGCACTGACCACCCTGGCGCTGGCTCAGGAAGAAAGCCTTGGCGATAAGAAGCCGGCTGATGACCTGCTGAATCTGGAAGGTCTTGATCGTGCGATTGCGTTCAAGCTGGCTGCCCGTGGTGTTTGTACGCTGGAAGATCTCGCTGAGCAAGGCGTTGATGACCTGGCCGATATCGAAGGTTTAACCGACGAGAAAGCCGGCGAACTCATCATGGCCGCACGTAATATTTGCTGGTTCGGCGACGAAGCGTAATAAACTGTAGCAGGAAGGAACAGCATGACTGATGTAACTGTAAAATCGCTGGCTGCTGAGATTCAGACCTCCGTGGACCGCCTGGTACAGCAATTTGCTGATGCAGGGATCCCGAAGTCCGCTGATGACTCGGTGACCGCGCAAGAAAAACAAACCTTGTTAGCGCACCTGAACCGTGAACACGGCTCTACGCCTGACAAGTTAACGCTACAGCGTAAAACGCGTAGCACGTTGAACATCCCTGGTACCGGTGGCAAAAGCAAGTCGGTACAAATTGAAGTCCGCAAGACGCGCACCTTTGTAAAACGTGATCCGCAAGAGGCAGAACGCCTTGCCGCGGAAGAGCAGGCACAGCGTGAAGCGGAAGAACAAGCTCAGCGTGAGGCAGAAGCCACTGCCAAACGTGAAGCAGAATTAAAAGCTGAACGTGAGGCCGCAGAAAAAGCGAAACGCGACGCCGGTGAAAAAGCGAAGCGTGACGCTGCGGAAAAAGACAAAGTGAGCAATCAACAGACCGACGAAATGACCAAAACTGCCCAGGCTGAAAAAGCCCGCCGTGAAAATGAAGCTGCCGAGCTGAAGCGTAAAGCGGAAGAAGAAGCCCGCCGCAAGCTTGAAGAAGAAGCTCGCCGCGTCGCCGAAGAAGCGCGTCGCATGGCAGAAGAAAACGAGAAGAACGGTGTGAATACCGCTGAACCAACTGAAGATACCAGCGATTATCACGTCACCACGTCTCAGCATGCGCGTCAGGCAGAAGACGACAACGACCGCGAAGTTGAAGGTGGTCGTGGCCGTACTCGCAGTGCAAAAGCTGCGCGTCCTGCGAAAAAAGGTAACAAACACGCTGAATCAAAAGCTGACCGTGAAGAAGCGCGTGCAGCGGTTCGCGGCGGTAAAGGCGGCAAGCGTAAAGGTTCCGCTCTCCAGCAGGGCTTCCAGAAGCCTGCTCAGGCCGTTAACCGTGACGTTGTGATCGGCGAAACCATCACCGTTGGCGAACTGGCTAACAAGATGGCGGTGAAAGGCTCTCAGGTCATCAAAGCGATGATGAAACTGGGCGCAATGGCCACCATCAACCAGGTCATCGACCAGGAAACCGCACAGCTGGTTGCCGAAGAGATGGGTCACAAAGTTATCCTGCGTCGTGAAAACGAGCTGGAAGAAGCAGTAATGAGCGACCGTGATACGGGCGCAGCGGCTGAACCGCGCGCACCGGTCGTGACCATCATGGGTCACGTTGACCACGGTAAAACCTCTCTGCTTGACTACATTCGTTCTACTAAGGTTGCCTCCGGCGAAGCGGGTGGTATTACCCAGCACATCGGTGCTTACCACGTAGAAACCGAAAACGGCATGATCACCTTCCTGGATACCCCAGGCCACGCAGCGTTTACCTCAATGCGTGCTCGTGGTGCTCAGGCAACGGATATCGTTGTTCTGGTTGTTGCTGCCGACGATGGCGTGATGCCACAGACCATTGAAGCTATCCAGCACGCGAAAGCGGCGCAGGTGCCTCTGGTTGTCGCAGTTAACAAAATCGATAAGCCAGAAGCCGATATGGATCGCGTGAAGAACGAACTGTCCCAGTACGGCGTTATGCCGGAAGAGTGGGGCGGTGAAGCGCAGTTCATCCCTGTATCAGCAAAAGCAGGTACCGGTATCGACGACCTGCTGAACGCTATCCTGCTTCAGGCTGAAGTTCTGGAGCTGAAAGCGGTTCGTAAAGGTATGGCGAGCGGCGCGGTAATCGAATCCTTCCTGGATAAAGGTCGTGGTCCGGTTGCAACCGTTCTGGTTCGCGAAGGTACTCTGCACAAGGGCGACATCGTTCTGTGTGGTTTCGAATACGGTCGCGTTCGTGCGATGCGTAACGAACTGGGTCAGGAAGTGCTGGAAGCGGGTCCGTCCATTCCAGTGGAAATTCTCGGCCTGTCCGGTGTTCCGGCTGCCGGTGACGAAGTCACCGTGGTACGTGACGAGAAGAAAGCGCGTGAAGTCGCTCTGTATCGTCAGGGTAAATTCCGTGAAGTGAAGCTGGCTCGTCAGCAGAAATCTAAACTCGAGAACATGTTCGCCAACATGACCGAAGGCGAAGTTCACGAAGTGAACATCGTTCTGAAAGCGGACGTTCAGGGTTCTGTGGAAGCGATCTCCGACTCCTTGCTGAAACTGTCTACCGACGAAGTGAAAGTGAAGATCATCGGTTCTGGCGTAGGTGGTATCACCGAAACCGACGCAACCCTGGCAGCAGCGTCCAACGCGATCCTGGTTGGCTTCAACGTTCGTGCTGACGCATCTGCGCGTAAAGTGATTGATGCTGAAAGCCTGGATCTGCGTTACTACTCCGTCATCTATAACCTGATTGACGAAGTGAAAGCAGCGATGAGCGGCATGCTGTCTCCTGAGCTGAAACAGCAGATCATCGGTCTGGCTGAAGTACGTGACGTGTTCAAATCACCGAAATTCGGTGCGATCGCGGGCTGTATGGTTACCGAAGGGACCATCAAGCGTCACAACCCAATCCGCGTACTGCGTGACAACGTGGTTATCTACGAAGGTGAGCTGGAATCCCTGCGCCGCTTCAAAGATGACGTTAACGAAGTCCGTAACGGCATGGAATGTGGTATCGGCGTGAAGAACTACAACGACGTTCGCGTTGGCGATATGATCGAAGTGTTCGAGATCATCGAAATTCAGCGTACCATCGCGTAATCTTCGTCAACTGAAGAGTAATTAGCGTAGGCCGGGTAAGCGAAGCGCCACCCGGCAGTAATTTTAAAAAGGGGCTTAAGCCCCTTTTTTGTCTGGAGAATTTATTATGGCGAAAGAATTTGGTCGCCCACAGCGCGTCGCGCAGGAGATGCAGAAAGAGATCGCTCTCATTCTGCAACGTGAAATCAAAGATCCACGCGTGGGTATGATGACCACCGTGTCGGGCGTGGAAATGTCCCGCGACCTGGCGTACGCCAAAGTGTTTGTTACTTTCCTGAATGACCAGGATGAAGACGCCGTGAAGAACGGCATTAAAGCGTTGCAGGAAGCCTCTGGTTTCATCCGCTCTCTGCTTGGCAAAGCAATGCGCCTGCGTATCGTGCCAGAGCTGACCTTCTTCTACGACAACTCGCTGGTTGAAGGTATGCGTATGTCCAACCTGGTGACCAGCGTGGTGAAACATGACGATGAGCGTCGTGTTAACCCGGCGGACGACAGCAAGGAGGACTGATGAGTCGTCCTCGTCGTCGCGGTCGTGACGTGCATGGCGTGCTGTTGCTGGATAAACCACAGGGCGCATCCAGCAACGACGTGCTGCAAAAAGTGAAGCGTATTTATAACGCCAACCGTGCAGGACACACTGGCGCGCTGGATCCGCTGGCAACCGGCATGCTGCCGATCTGCCTGGGGGAAGCGACAAAGTTTTCCCAGTACCTGCTGGATTCGGATAAGCGCTACCGCGTGATTGCCAAACTGGGCCAGCGCACGGATACCTCCGATGCAGATGGCCTGGTGGTGGAAGAGCGCCCGGTGACCTTCAGCGCGGAGCAACTTGATGCGGCGCTGGACAGCTTCCGTGGTGATACGCTACAGGTGCCGTCGATGTATTCGGCGCTGAAATATCAGGGCAAAAAGCTCTACGAATATGCGCGTCAGGGCATTGAGGTTCCGCGCGAAGCTCGTCCGATTACCGTGTATGAGCTGCTGTTCATTCGCCACGAAGGTGATGAACTCGAGCTGGAAGTACACTGTTCGAAAGGGACCTACATTCGCACCATCATTGATGACCTCGGTGAAAAGCTGGGCTGCGGCGCGCATGTGATTTATCTGCGTCGTCTGGCGGTCAGCAAATATCCGGTCGAACGCATGGTGACGCTTGAGCATCTGCACGCCCTGGTTGAACAGGCGCAAGCGCAGGGCGTTGCGCCAGCCGATCTGCTGGACCCGCTGCTGATGCCAATGGACAGTCCGGCAGTGGACTTCCCGGTTGTTAATCTTCCTTTAACATCGTCCGTTTACTTTAAGAACGGAAACCCGGTTCGCACATCGGGGGCGCCGCTTGAGGGCCTGGTACGCGTGACGGAAGGTGACGAAGGGAAATTCATCGGTATGGGCGAAATGGACGGCGAAGGGCGTGTGGCGCCGCGTCGTCTGGTCGTCGAATATCCGGTCGAAGCGTGACGGTGATAACGCCTCACCTTGCGATAAGCAGGGGAGACGAGTAGAATATCGCCGCTTAACGCCTGGTAAATTGTTTAACAATCTGCGGGGCGTACATGGGATAGCTGAATTAGAGATCGGCATCCTTACATTCTTTATACTTTGGAGTTTGAAAATGTCTCTAAGCGTTGAAGCTAAAGCTAAAATCGTTTCTGAGTTTGGTCGTGGTACTAACGACAGCGGTTCTACCGAAGTTCAGGTTGCACTGCTGACTGCACAGATTAACCACCTGCAAGGTCACTTTGCAGAGCACAAAAAAGATCACCACAGCCGTCGTGGTCTGCTGCGTATGGTTTCTCAGCGTCGTAAACTGCTCGACTACCTGAAGCGTAAAGATGTTGCACGCTACACCGCGCTGATCGAGCGTCTGGGCCTGCGTCGCTAATTCTTGCGAGTTTCAGAAAAGGGGGCCTGATGGCCCCTTTTTTCAACCAGACGGCAGCAATTCAATGGAAACTATTGTATTGTTGCTATAAATGATCTTCATTGCAGAGGTTCGCGCGGCTAATGAGAGGCTTCACCCATGGGGGTGTCGGTTGTCATTAGTCGCGAGGATGCGAAGAAGGTCGGGTTAAATCGTCAGCACACCTGAGGTGTGCTTTCAAACATTTAAGAAAGGACAGAATTTTGCTGAATCCGATCGTTCGTAAATTCCAGTATGGTCAGCATACCGTCACGCTGGAAACCGGCATGATGGCGCGTCAGGCTACTGCTGCCGTTATGGTAAGCATGGATGACACCGCTGTATTCGTTACCGTAGTTGGCCAGAAAAAAGCTAAACCAGGTCAGGACTTCTTCCCACTGACCGTTAACTACCAGGAGCGTACCTACGCTGCCGGTAAAATCCCGGGTGGCTTCTTCCGTCGTGAAGGCCGTCCAAGCGAAGGCGAAACCCTGATCGCGCGTCTGATTGACCGCCCGGTTCGTCCGCTGTTCCCGGAAGGCTTCGTAAACGAAGTTCAGGTTATTGCGACCGTTGTTTCCGTTAACCCACAGGTTAACCCGGACATCGTTGCTATGATCGGCGCATCTGCGGCCCTGTCACTGTCTGGTATTCCATTCAATGGCCCAATCGGTTCCGCGCGCGTTGGCTACATCAACGACCAGTACGTACTGAACCCAACTCAGGAAGAGCTGAAAGAGAGTAAGCTGGACCTGGTTGTTGCCGGTACTGAAGCAGCGGTTCTGATGGTTGAATCCGAAGCTGAACTGCTGAGCGAAGATCAGATGCTGGGCGCTGTGGTATTTGGCCACGAGCAGCAGCAGATCGTTATTCAGAACATCAACGACCTGGTGAAAGAAGCCGGTAAACCACGTTGGGACTGGCAGCCAGAAGCGGTGAACGAGGCGCTGAACGCACGCGTTGCTGCACTGGCAGAATCTCGTCTGAGCGACGCATACCGCATCACCGACAAACAGGAGCGCTATGCTCAGGTTGATGTGATCAAATCTGAAGTGACCGCGACCCTGGTTGCCGAAGACGAAACGCTGGACGCTAACGAGATTGGCGAAATCCTGCACGCCATCGAGAAAAACGTTGTTCGTAGCCGCGTCCTGGCAGGCGAGCCGCGTATCGATGGCCGTGAAAAAGACATGATCCGTGGTCTGGACGTGCGTACTGGCGTACTGCCACGTACTCACGGTTCTGCGCTGTTCACCCGTGGTGAAACGCAGGCGCTGGTAACCGCGACCCTGGGTACCGCACGTGACGCACAGATCATCGACGAACTGATGGGCGAGCGTACTGACAGCTTCCTGTTCCACTACAACTTCCCTCCGTACTCTGTGGGCGAAACCGGTATGGTTGGCTCACCGAAGCGTCGTGAAATTGGTCACGGTCGTCTGGCGAAGCGCGGCGTGCTGGCAGTGATGCCAGAAGCAGACAAATTCCCGTACACCGTACGTGTGGTGTCTGAAATCACCGAATCCAACGGTTCCTCTTCTATGGCTTCCGTGTGTGGTGCCTCTCTGGCGCTGATGGATGCAGGCGTGCCAATTAAAGCCGCCGTTGCGGGTATCGCAATGGGTCTGGTGAAAGAAGGCGACAACTACGTTGTTCTGTCTGACATTCTGGGCGACGAAGACCACCTGGGCGATATGGACTTCAAAGTAGCGGGTTCCCGTGACGGTATCTCTGCCTTGCAGATGGATATCAAAATTGAAGGTATCACCAAAGAGATCATGCAGGTTGCTCTGAACCAGGCTAAAGGTGCGCGTCTGCACATCCTGGGCGTGATGGAACAGGCGATTAATGCGCCGCGTGGTGATATTTCTCAGTTCGCTCCACGTATCCACACCATCAAGATCAATCCAGACAAGATCAAAGATGTTATCGGTAAGGGCGGTTCTGTTATCCGTGCACTGACCGAAGAAACGGGCACCACCATCGAAATCGAAGATGACGGTACTGTGAAAATTGCAGCAACCGACGGCGAGAAAGCGAAATACGCTATCCGTCGTATCGAAGAGATCACGGCAGAAATCGAAGTGGGCCGTATCTACAATGGTAAAGTGACCCGTATCGTTGACTTTGGCGCATTCGTTGCCATCGGTGGCGGTAAAGAAGGTCTGGTACACATCTCTCAGATCGCTGACAAGCGCGTTGAGAAAGTGACCGATTACCTGCAAATGGGTCAGGAAGTACCGGTGAAAGTTCTGGAAGTTGACCGCCAGGGCCGTATCCGTCTGAGCATTAAAGAAGCAACCGAGCAGTCTCAGCCTGCTGCGGCACCGGAAGCCCCGGCTGCTGAACAGCAAGGCGAGTAAGGTTGCCATTTGCCCTCCGCGCAGGCGGAGGGCTTATTATCAGGCAGGACGCCTTGTTAAGCCGCCGGGGGACAGGACGTTCATCAATAGTTGTCTTCGGGAGTGGGAAATGAAGCCTTTTTTGCGCTGGTGTTTCGTTGCGACAGCTTTAACGCTGGCAGGATGCAGCAACTCTGCCTGGCGTAAGAGCGAAGTCCTCGCAGTGCCATTGCAACCGACTTTGCAGCAGGAAGTCATTCTGGCACGCATGGAACAAATACTTGCCAGTCGGGCTTTAACCGATGACGAACGCGCACAGCTTTTATATGAGCGCGGAGTGTTGTATGATAGTCTCGGTCTGAGGGCACTAGCGCGAAATGATTTTTCACAAGCGCTGGCGATTCGACCTGATATGCCTGAAGTATTCAATTACTTAGGCATTTATTTAACGCAGGCAGGCAATTTTGATGCTGCCTATGAAGCGTTTGATTCTGTACTTGAGCTTGATCCAACTTACAACTACGCGCACTTGAATCGCGGTATCGCATTGTATTACGGCGGTCGTGATAAGTTAGCGCAAGATGATCTGCTGGCGTTTTATCAAGACGATCCTAATGATCCTTTCCGCAGCCTGTGGCTTTACATTGTTGAGCAGAAGCTCGATGAGAAGCAGGCCAAAGAAGCACTGAAACAGCGCTTCGATAAATCGGACAAGGAACAGTGGGGATGGAACATTGTCGAGTTCTACCTGGGCAACATTAGCGAAGCAACGCTGATGGAACGCCTCAAGGCGGACGCAACGGATAACACCTCGCTCGCTGAGCATCTCAGTGAAACCAACTTCTATTTAGGTAAGTACTACCTAAGTCTGGGGGATATGGACAGCGCTACGGCACTGTTCAAATTAGCGGTTGCTAACAACGTACATAACTTCGTTGAGCACCGTTATGCATTGTTGGAATTATCGCTCTTGGGCCAGGAGCAAGACGACCTGGCAGAATCGGACCAGCAATAGCTGACGACATAAACATCAGCCCGTAATCTTTTGATTGCCATCACCTTCACTGGTGAGGGCGTTGTTGTTCGTCAATACACCTAATTTGAGCCGGTTCACACTTTTCAATGAAAATTGCTAATCATTTTCACGATGAGCTAAGTAGACTGGCCGCCATTAATATCGAGGCACTTGTACTACATGGCTGAATTCGAAACCACTTTTGCAGATCTGGGCCTGAAGGCTCCTATCCTTGAAGCCCTTAACGATCTGGGTTACGAAAAACCATCTCCGATCCAGGCTGAGTGTATCCCACACCTGCTTTCTGGTCGTGACGTGCTGGGCATGGCCCAGACTGGTAGCGGTAAAACCGCAGCATTCTCGCTGCCGCTGCTGAACAACATTGATCCGGACCTGCGCGCGCCGCAGATCCTCGTCCTGGCTCCAACCCGTGAACTGGCTGTTCAGGTTGCTGAAGCTATGACGGAATTCTCTAAACATATGCGCGGCGTAAACGTGGTAGCCCTGTACGGCGGCCAGCGTTATGACGTGCAGTTACGCGCCCTGCGCCAGGGTCCACAGATTGTTGTCGGTACGCCGGGCCGTCTGCTGGATCACCTGAAGCGCGGTACCCTGGACCTCTCTAAACTGAGCGGTCTGGTACTGGACGAAGCCGATGAAATGCTGCGTATGGGCTTCATCGAAGACGTAGAAACCATCATGGCGCAGATCCCGGAAGGTCATCAGACCGCTCTGTTCTCTGCAACCATGCCAGAAGCGATCCGTCGCATTACCCGCCGCTTCATGAAAGAGCCGCAGGAAGTGCGCATTCAGTCCAGCGTGACCACTCGCCCGGACATCAGCCAGAGCTACTGGTCTGTGTACGGCATGCGCAAAAACGAAGCGCTGGTGCGTTTCCTGGAAGCAGAAGATTTTGATGCGGCGATCATCTTCGTTCGTACCAAAAACGCGACCCTGGAAGTGGCTGAAGCCCTGGAGCGTAGCGGCTACAACAGCGCAGCGCTGAACGGCGACATGAACCAGGCCCTGCGTGAGCAGACTCTGGAGCGTCTGAAAGACGGTCGTCTGGATATCCTGATTGCAACCGACGTGGCAGCACGTGGCCTGGACGTTGAGCGTATCAGCCTGGTTGTAAACTACGATATCCCAATGGACTCCGAGTCTTACGTTCACCGTATCGGCCGTACCGGTCGTGCGGGTCGCGCGGGTCGTGCGCTGCTGTTCGTTGAGAACCGCGAGCGTCGTCTGCTGCGTAACATTGAACGCACCATGAAGCTGACCATTCCAGAAGCCGAGCTGCCAAACGCAGAACTGCTGGGCAAACGCCGCCTGGAAAAATTCGCCGCGAAAGTACAGCAGCAGCTGGAAAGCAGCGATCTGGATCAGTACCGTGCGCTGCTGTCCCAGATCCAGCCTGTCGCTGAAGGCGAAGAGCTGGACATGGAAACCCTGGCCGCAGCACTGCTGAAAATGGCGCAGGGCGAACGTAGCCTGATCGTGCCGCCTGATGCGCCGATGCGTCCTAAGCGTGAGTTCCGTGACCGTGACGATCGTTTCGAACGTCGTGGCGACCGTAACGACCGTGGTCCACGCGGTGACCGTCCAGAGCGTGGTGGTGAAGACCGTCCACGTCGCGAGCGTCGTGACGCTGGCGAAATGGAACTGTATCGCATTGAAGTGGGTCGTGATGATGGTGTTGAAGTTCGTCACATCGTTGGCGCGATCGCTAACGAAGGCGACATCAGCAGCCGTTACATCGGTAACATCAAGCTGTTCGGTTCCCACTCCACCATCGAGCTGCCAAAAGGCATGCCGGGCGAAGTACTGCAACACTTTACTCGCACCCGCATCCTGAACAAGCCGATGAACATGCAGCTGCTGGGCGATGCACAGCCACGTCCTGACCGTGGCGGCGAACGTCGTGGCGGTGGTCGCGGTTTCGGTGGCGAGCGTCGTGAAGGCGGTCGCAGCGAAGGTCGCGGTGGTGAAGGCCGTCGTTTCTCCGGTGAGCGCCGCGAAAACCGTGGTCCACGCCGTGAAGAAGGTGCCAGCCGTCGTCGTTTCGGTGACGCGTAAGCCTTTCGCTTCTGACGTAAAGTAAAATATACAGCCCCGATAGTTGCTATCGGGGCTTTTTTTATTCCTTTTGTACTCTTGTACTGGTACAGTGCAACACACTAAAATGCAGAACCACATTTTTCACTGGAGATAAGGCCGCATGGCAACACTAACCACCACCCAAACGTCACCTTCGCTGCTTGGCGGCGTGGTGATCATCGGCGGAACCATCATTGGTGCCGGGATGTTTTCCCTGCCTGTGGTCATGTCCGGTGCGTGGTTCTTCTGGTCGCTGGCGGCGCTGGTTTTCACCTGGTTCTGCATGCTCCATTCCGGGCTGATGATCCTCGAAGCAAACCTGAACTACCGCATTGGCTCCAGCTTCGACACCATCACCAAAGATCTGCTGGGCAAAGGCTGGAACCTGGTGAATGGGATTTCTATCGCGTTTGTTCTCTATATCCTCACCTACGCGTACATTTCAGCGAGCGGCTCGATTCTGCATCACACCTTTTCTGAGATGTCGCTGAACGTACCGGCGCGTCTGGCGGGGCTGTGCTTTGCGCTGGCTGTGGCGTTTATCGTCTGGTTAAGTACCAAAGCGGTGAGCCGAATGACGGCGATCGTGCTGGGCGCAAAGGTTATCACCTTCTTCCTGACCTTCGGCAGCCTGCTGGGTCACGTCACGCCAGCGACGCTGTTTAACGTTGCGGAAGTGAACACCTCCTACACGCCGTACCTGCTGATGACGCTGCCATTCTGTCTGGCGTCGTTCGGCTACCACGGCAACGTACCGAGCCTGATGAAGTACTACGGCAAGGATCCGCGCACCATCGTGAAATGCCTGGTTTACGGCACGCTGCTGGCGCTGGGGCTGTATGTGATCTGGCTGCTGGGGACGATGGGTAACATCCCGCGTCCGGAATTTATCGGCATTGCGCAGAAGGGCGGTAACATTGATGTGCTGGTACAGGCGCTGAGCGGCGTGCTGAACAGCCGCAGCCTGGATCTGCTTCTGGTGGTCTTCTCGAACTTTGCGGTGGCGAGCTCATTCCTCGGCGTGACGCTGGGCCTGTTTGACTACCTGGCGGATCTGTTTGGTTTTGATGACTCTGCGATGGGGCGCTTCAAAACGGCGCTGTTGACCTTCCTGCCGCCGATTGTGGGCGGCCTGCTGTGGCCGAACGGTTTCCTGTACGCCATCGGCTATGCAGGACTGGCGGCCACCATCTGGGCGGCGATTGTACCGGCGCTGCTGGCGCGCAAATCACGTAAGCGCTTCGGCAGCCCGAAATTCCGCGTCTGGGGCGGAAAACCGATGATTGCGCTGATTCTGGTATTTGGTATCGGCAATGCGGTGGTGCACGTGCTGTCGAGTTTTAATCTGTTGCCTGTGTATCAGTAAAACGTGCGGTCTGAACCCCTCACCCCGGCCCTCTCCCCATGGGAGAGGGAGAAAAGAATGTAGGCCCGGTAAGCGAAGCGCCACCGGGCAAAGCAAAAAACTACCCCACCAGCTCCTCTTTCACCTGCATCGCCAGCTCAAACGAGTGCAGACGCGCCTGGTGATCGAAAATCTGGCCGTTAACCATAATCTCATCCGCCTGGGTTTCACGCAGCACCGCCTCCAGCCCGTGACGCACTTTCGCCTTATCACCCACCAGCGACATACTCAGAGCCTGCTGCACGCCATACTGCTCGGAGGCCGACCACAGCTGATGCATATTCTCTACCGGCGGCGGCAGCTGGCCCGTCTCGCCGCGACGCAGCTTCACAAACGCCTGCTGCATAGAGGTAAACAGGAATTCCGCGTCGCGGTTGCTGTCGGCGGCAATGATATTGATACACACCATCGCATACGGCTTCTCCAGACGTTCAGACGGTTTGAAGTGCGTACGATAAAGATGCAGTGCCTGATGCAGCATATCCGGCGCGAAGTGTGAGGCGAACGCGAGCGGCAGCCCCAGCTGTGCGGCGAGCTGGGCGCTATACAGGCTTGAGCCTAATAGCCATACCGGGATCTTTTCTCCGTACCCCGGCACAGGACGCACGTGCGGGTTCGGATCCCGCGCGTCAAACCAGTCCACCAGCTCGGCCACATCGCGCGGGAAGTTGTCGATATCGCCGCTCATATGGCGGCGCAGGGCGCGCATGGTCGGCTGGTCACTGCCCGGCGCGCGGCCAAGCCCCAAATCGATACGGCCCGGATAAAGGGTATTCAGGGTGCCAAACTGCTCGGCAATCACCAGCGGGGCGTGGTTCGGCAGCATCACACCGCCGGAGCCCAGGTGCAGGGTGGTGGTGTTTGCCGCCAGATAGCCAATCAGCACCGAGGTGGCGGCGCTGGCGATGCCCACCATGTTGTGGTGCTCCGCCAGCCAGTAGCGGTGGTAGCCGCGCTTTTCAGCCAGCTGAGCGAGATCGAGAGAGTGCGTGAAGGCTTCTCTGGCCGAGGAGCCTTGTGGGATCGGTGCCAGATCCAGCACCGAAAACGGAATGGTTTTGTCAGTCATAACAGCTCACTTTGTCGACGGTCAATCTTTAATACTGCATTAAAAAATGATAACCGTTGTTAACAAAGTGAGCCTTTTTTTACGCCTGCAATTCCAGCCCGGCGAGACGTCGCCAGTAACCGTTGCAGTTGCTGTTTGCCGTCAGCGGCAGCGGCGAGGCGCCGTTTTCGTTGGCGCGGAAGGCGTCCAGCATGGCGAAAACGCCGGTATCAAGCGGCGAAAGACGCACCATATCCACCAGCCCGTTCATTGACGCCAGTTCGTTGCCGAGGTTATAGACGTAACCGCTCATGGTCTGAATGCCGTTGAGGACAAATACCTGCTGGTTCTCCTGCGACAGCATGCTGCGTCCGTTCGGGTACTTAATGCAGCAGGTTTCGCACTCGTCTTTCGGGCGATCTTCGGAACGTGCGGTGAAGCAGCGGGCAGAGTAGGCCAGCGGCAGATGGCCATAGCTCAGGACTTCCACTTCAAACTTGTTGCGAATGCCCAGCTCTTCGCACTGATTCAGCAGGTTGGCCAGCCAGTCGCGGGAGAGCTCTACTGGCATGCACCAGCGGGTCATCCCCTGTTTGAGCAGCAGGCGCAGGGTTACGGCGTTATAGCAGTTCAGGGCATGTCCGGCGACAAAGGGTAGCTTACGCTCGGCGCACAGGTTTACCACGCCCAGGTCGCTCGCCTCCAGCAGGAACTCACCGTTTTCGACGTAGCGCTTCAGCTCGCCCAGTTCAGAGGACGCCTGTACCAGCGCCAGCGTCGAGAGCACCACCTGCTTGCCGCTGCCGGCCAGGTTTTTCGCCATATCCAGCCAGTCGCCCACTTTGGTGGCGCGGCGCTTGCTGCACACCGCTTCGCCGAGGTAAATCACATCGGCGCTGCTGTTAGCCGCCTGCTGGTAAAAATCTTCCAGCGTCTCTTTTGGCCAGTAGTAAAGCACCGGCCCTAATGAATATTTCATGATTATCTCACTGCCATTTACGGTGATACGCGCCGAGCGTGGTTTGGGTGCCTTCGGACATCGCGCCGAGCGTCTCCATCCATGCCGGCTGCGGGGCGTAGTTTTGCGGGTCCGCCATGCAGCGGTCGATGGCCTGACGCCACACCTTCGCTACCTGGCTCACGTAGGCCGGGCTGCGCTGGCGGCCTTCGATTTTCACTGAGGCAATATTGGCGGCCAGCAGTTCCGGCAGCAATTCCAGCGTGTTGAGGCTGGTGGGTTCCTCCAGTGCGTGGTAGCGCTCGCCGTCCACCAGATAACGGCCTTTGCACAGCGTCGGGTAACCCGCGTTTTCACCGTCCTGATAGCGGTCAATTAACACGTCATTCAGGCGTGACTCCAGTCCCTGCGGCGTTTGCTGCCAGCGAACGAAGCGGGCAGGCGAGCAGGCGCCGACGGTATTTGGCGATTCGCCGGTCAAATACGAGGAAAGATAGCAGCGGCCTTCGGCCATGATGCACAGGCTGCCGAAGGCAAAAACCTCCAGCGGCACTGGCGTGACGCGCGCCAGTTGCTTAACCTGATGAATAGAGAGCACGCGCGGCAGCACCACGCGGGCTACGTCAAAGTGTCGATGATAAAAACGCACTGCCTCTTCATTGGTGGCCGATGCCTGAACAGAGACGTGGCGCTCAATATGCGGATAACGTTCTGCCGCATACTCAAGCATGGCGAGGTCGGCCAGGATCAGCGCATCGGCGCCCAGCTGGGCCGCCATATCCACAGCGCGCTGCCAGCGGGCATAGCCATCAGGATGGGCAAAGGTATTGATGGCGATGTGCAGTTTGCGCCGGTGCTGGTGAACGAAGTTAACGGCTTCCTGAAGCTTTTTCTCCGTAAAGTTAAGACCCGCAAAATGGCGGGCGTTGGTATCATCTTTCAGCCCGATATAGACCGCATCGGCCCCATTTTCGATGGCCGCCTTAAGCGCCGGAAGGTTTCCGGCAGGGCAGAGCAGCTCCATAATTTATCCCGATGTTGTCGATCGCAGGGATCGTAAAAAATGTTAACGAGCTGGGATTTTAATTAACCCATACGCGACAATTTTTGATTTAAGGCAGCTAATGGCGTATTGATGGCACCAATAATGAGGTATACCGGACAACGGTTTGTTGATTTACGCCGCTATCTTCTTGTCGGGATATGGCAAAATAGCAGGACTATAGCTATCAGGGAGTAAAGCTCGTGCTGGATAAACTGCGTTCACGTCTCGTACAATTTGGTCCATCAATGTTGAGCGTGCCGGTAAAACTGGCGCCGTTCGCGCTTAAACGCCAGGTGCTGGAACAGGTACTGAGCTGGCAGTTCCGCCAGGCGCTACAGGACGGTGAGCTGGAGTTTCTGGAAGGCCGCTGGTTAAAGATTGAAGTGCGCGATATCGGGTTGCGCTGGTTTACTTCCGTTGAGAACGATCGGCTGATCGTCCGTGAAACCGCCGAGGCGGATGTCAGCTTTAGCGCGGATGCCAGCGATCTGCTGATGATCGCCGCGCGCAAACAGGATCCGGACACCCTCTTCTTCCAGCGTCGTCTGGTGATTGAAGGCGATACGGAGCTCGGTCTGTACGTCAAAAATTTAATGGATGCCATTGAGCTGGAGCAGATGCCGAAAGCGCTGCGTATGATGTTGATGCAAATGGCAGATTTCGTTGAGGCCGGGCTAAAAACCCCGCCGGACAGTAAACACACTTCAGTAGGTGAGCCATGCTGATTCGAGTCGAAATTGGGATTGATGCGCCGGGTATCGATGCGTTGTTACGCCGCTCTTTTGCAGGCGACGCCGAAGCCCAACTGGTTCACGATCTTCGCGAAGATGGCCTGATTACGCTGGGCCTGGTTGCCACCGACGATGAAGGGCAGGTGGTCGGCTACGTGGCCTTCAGCCCGGTGATTGTGCAGGGTGAAGAGTTACAGTGGGTCGGCATGGCGCCGCTGGCGGTGGATGAAAACTACCGTGGCCAGGGCCTGGCGCGCCAGCTGGTCTATGAAGGGCTGGATTCACTGAATGAATTTGGCTATGCCGCTGTCGTCGTTCTGGGCGATCCGGCGTTCTACGAACGTTTAGGTTTTAAGCCAGCGTCCAGATACGATCTGCGCTGCCACTGGCCGGGCACGGAAACATCTTTCCTGGTGCATCCTCTGGCGGATGATGCGCTCGACGGCGTTACCGGTCTGGTGGAGTATCACGATCATTTCAATCGTTTTTAAGCAGGCTTTCGCGTAGCGCCTCGAAAGAGCCGTCCCCGTTGACGAGACGCTCTTTCTGGCGCTTCGTCAGCTGCTTGATGCGGTATTCCAGCCTGAGCGCCAGGGATCGGTCGCCCACGGCGGCTGAAAACGCTAACTGAAGTTCACCTTTCCCCCGCAGTGCCTTCGCCCCTTTCCCCGTTTGATGTTGTAAAAAACGCCGTGCCACATCGGTAGTGATCCCGGTGTAGAGTGCGTTATCAGCGGTTCGGACAAGATAGAGAAACCAGCACACGGTAAACAGATTCAGTATGTTAAGGTGAACGCACCATAGCATGAGAGAGAGCGAAAATGGAAACACTGGCCGCCATTAACCGCTGGCTGGCAAAGCAGCATGTCGTGACCTGGTGCGTCTGTAAAGACGAGG
Organism: Enterobacter sp. DTU_2021_1002640_1_SI_PRY_ASU_LCPMC_013; assembly: GCF_032389435.1. Lineage (NCBI taxonomy): Bacteria > Pseudomonadati > Pseudomonadota > Gammaproteobacteria > Enterobacterales > Enterobacteriaceae > Enterobacter > Enterobacter sp. DTU_2021_1002640_1_SI_PRY_ASU_LCPMC_013. The sequence continues at coordinate 4,260,376 of NZ_CP135594.1, read as the reverse complement.
AGATGTGGTGCGCAAATGCCTTTTATTACTACGATCCCGAGCGCGTGGCCTTTTACGTGATGAGCGAAGATAAAACGCGGCATGCGCAGATGACGGGCCAGCGGGCAAAAGTGGCGGGCACGGTAAACGGTCAGCCTAAAACCGTTGCGCTGATCCGCGGGGTCCAGTTTAAAGGCGAAATTCGTCGCCTGGAAGGTGAGGAGAGCGACGCGCAACGTAAACGCTATACGCGCCGCTTCCCGGTGGCCGCGGCGCTAAAAGCCCCGGTGTGGGAAATCCGCCTTGATGAGCTGAAATTTACCGACAACACCCTGGGCTTTGGCAAGAAGCTGCACTGGTTACGCGCCGAGCAGGCGTAGCGCTTCACGGTTAAACGCCGGCAGATCGTCCGGTGTACGGCTGGTGATCAGCTGATCGTTATCGTTCACCACTTCCTGATCGTAGAACTCGGCTCCCGCGTTTTTCAGATCGATAACGATCGGCTTCACCGCGGTGAGCTTACGCCCGCGTACCACCTCGGCGCTGATCAGCAGCTGCGGACCGTGGCAAATGGCAAATACCGGTTTACCGGTGCCGACGAAGTCACGGGTAAAGGTGACGAAACGCTCGTCTCCGCGCAGGGAATCCGGTGAATGACCGCCCGGTAACAGCAGGGCGTCGAAATCCGACGGGCTGACGTTATCAATGGATTCGTCAATGGTCACGCTGGCTTCGCCCTTATGGCCCTTCACGGTTTTACCCGCTTCTTTCTCGATGGTGACCACCTCGTGGCCCGCCTTGCGGAATGCCTCTGCTGGCGACGTAAATTCTGAATCTTCAAACTCGTCGGTAATCAAGACTGCGATTTTTTTACCCATGCTTCCTCCGTTGTTTTCGCTTCAGACTGTTTTTTTCCCGTTTGTGGTAAATACTTACCGGTAACAGACTTTTAAGTGTGGTAGAGCAGGCCCAGAACGCAAACGGACAATTCTGTAAAGGGGATAAGATGAGTCAGGTACTGATTACCGGCGCAACCGGGCTGGTGGGTGGACATCTGCTGCGGCTGCTGATCCAGGATCGGCATATCAATTATATCGCCGCCCCGACGCGTCGCCCGCTGTTGGATATCACCGGCGTCTATAACCCGCACGATCCACAGCTCACCGACGCGCTGGCGCAGGTGCAGGATCCCATTGATATCGCCTTTTGCTGCCTTGGTACCACCCGACGGGAAGCGGGCAGTAAAGAAGCTTTTGTCCATGCGGATTACACACTGGTGGTGGATACCGCCCTGACGGCGAAAAAGCTGGGCGCAAAACATTTCCTGGTGGTCAGCGCGCACGGCGCGAACGCAGGCTCGCCGTTTTTTTACAACCAGGTGAAGGGCAAAATGGAAGAGGCGTTAATCGCGCAGAAATGGGAGCGCCTGACCATCGCGCGGCCTTCCATGCTGATGGGGCACCGTGACGAACGTCGTTTTAACGAGTCTATTTTCGCTCCGCTGTTTCGCATTCTGCCGGGTAACTGGAAGTCCATCGAGGCGCGGGATGTCGCGCTGGCGATGCTAAAAGAGGCGCTGGCTCCGTCGCAGGAGGGGGTTAATATTATCCCTTCGGCAAAACTGCGTGAAATCGCGCAGGGCGAGGCGTAAACTTCCTCGGCTTATTAAATAACACCTTCCGGGGAATGGTATGACTGGTCAGTCTTCATCTCAGGCGGCAACACCTGTTCAGTGGTGGAAGCCCGCACTCTTCTTTCTCGTGGTCATCATTGGCCTCTGGTATGTGAAATGGCAGCCGTACTACGGTAAAGCCTTCACCGCCGCCGACACCCACAGCATCGGTAAATCGATTCTCGCGCAGGCCGATTCCAGCCCGCTACGCGCGGCGTGGGATTACGCCATGGTCTATTTTCTTGCCGTCTGGAAAGCGGCGGTATTGGGCGTATTGCTGGGCTCGCTGATTCAGGTACTTATCCCGCGTAACTGGCTGGTGAAAACCCTGGGACAGCCGCGCTTGAAGGGCACGCTGCTGGGGACGATTTTCTCCCTGCCGGGCATGATGTGCTCCTGCTGCGCCGCACCGGTGGCGGCGGGTATGCGCCGACAGCGCGTGTCGATGGGCGGCGCGCTTGCCTTCTGGATGGGTAACCCCCTGCTGAACCCGGCAACGCTGGTGTTTATGGGCTTCGTTCTCGGCTGGCATTTCGCGTTTATCCGTCTGGCGGCTGGCCTGCTGACGGTGGTGCTTGTCGCTACGCTGGTGCAGCACCTGGTGAAAGACAACGAGGCCGGGCCTGCCTCCGTTGAGCTGGACGTCAGCGAGCCGCAGGGCAATTTCTTTGCTCGCTGGGGCAAAGCGCTGTGGCAGCTTTTCTGGAGCACCATTCCGGTCTATATCCTGGCCGTACTGGTGCTGGGGGCGGCGCGCGTCTGGCTGTTCCCGCATGCGGATGGCGCTATCGACAACACGCTGATGTGGGTGATTGCGATGGCGGTGGCCGGGTGCCTGTTTGTGATCCCAACCGCGGCGGAGATCCCGATTATTCAGACCATGATGATGGCTGGTATGGGGACCGCACCGGCGCTGGCGCTGCTCATCACGCTGCCGGCGGTGAGCCTGCCGTCGCTTATCATGCTGCGTAAGTCATTCCCGGCGAAAGCGCTGTGGCTGACTGCGGGGCTGGTGGCGTTGAGCGGAGTTATTGTGGGGAGTATGGCGCTTGTGTGAAAAAAGCCCGGTGGCGCTAGCGCTTACCGGGCCTGTAGTCAGGTGGTAATTACTTAATGTAAGTAAAGGCGGTGGTGACGTGTTTCACGCCGCTCACCCGGCTGGCGATATCCGCCGCCGCTTTCCCTTCACGTTCCGTCACCAGACCCAGCAGGAACACTTCGCCGTTCTCCGTGGTCACTTTCACGTTTGAGGATTTCACCTGGTCGGTACCCAGCAGCTGGGAACGCACTTTGGTGGTGATCCAGGTATCAGATGACGCGGTGCCGAGACCAATCGGCTGGCCCTGGCGGATCTCGTTAAACACTTCCGCCGTACCTTCCACACCCATCGCAATCTGTTTGGCGCGCGAGGCGAGTTCAGGATTTGGTGCCTGGCCTGCCAGCAGCACTTTGCCCTGATAAGCCGTCACGTTGATGCGTGCTTCCTTCTTGATCTGCTCGTCTTTCGACAGCGCACTGTTTACGCGCAGCTCAAGCGTACCGTCATCCACCTGCGTCCCAACGGTGCGCGGATCGGTCGCTGCTTTGGTGCCGACCGCTGCGGTGCCGACTACAGCGGCAGCGATGCATCCCTGAAGCAGTAATGCAGACATCACGACTGCAAGGGCCGATAAAACCTTCATGAGAACTCCTTAATCATCCTGGTGAGGGAAAAGCGTGTTATCGATCAGATCGCATAAGCAGTTCACCGTGAGCATATGCATCTCCTGGATGCGGGCGCTACGGTGCGAAGGAATGCGGATCTCCACATCCTGCGGCCCCAGCAGGCCAGCCAGCTCACCGCCGTCGTAACCGGTCAGGGCGACAATCGTCATATCCCGGGTCACTGCCGCTTCAACCGCTTTAACGATATCCCGGCTGTTACCGCGCGTGGAGATCGCCAGCAGCACGTCTCCGGCATGGCCTAAGGCGCGCACCTGCTTGGCGTAGATTTCGTCATGCAGACGATCGTTGGCAATCGCAGTTAAGACCACGTTATCGGTGTTTAGTGCAATGGCAGGTAAACTCGGGCGCTCGGTTTCGAAGCGATTGATCATGCTGGCAGCAAAATGCTGTGCGTTGGCGGCGGACGTGCCATTGCCACAACAGAGGATTTTGTTGCCGTTGAGCAGCGACTGAACCAGCGTCATCGCTGCACGCGAGATCGCGTCCGGAAGGGCTTCCGCCGCGGCAATCTGCGTTTGAATGCTTTCTGTGAAGCACACTTTAATTCGTTCGAGCACGGTATCCCTTTAAAATCTTATTTATGCGTCTTCGCCAAACGCGTTTTTAAGCCAGTCGATCGCATTTCCGGTGAAGGCTACCACATCGAAACGGCAATCCACAGTATCAAAACTCCCATTATGGCGGGCAAGCCACAAGTGGGCAGTCTGTAATAATTTTTGTTGTTTGGCGAGCGTCACGCTGGCGGCAGCACCGCCAAAACGGGACGACTGTCGGAAGCGAACTTCAACAAACACGATGGTCTGACCGTCTTTCATGATCAGGTCAATCTCGCCGCCGCGCCCGCGAACGTTGGCGGCGACAAAGCGCAGTCCTTTGCCTTCAAGCCAGCGACGCGCCTTTAACTCCCACGCGTCGCCGGTCTGTTTACGGCTTAACTGGCCGGGACAATCTGCCCCTGCTGGTATTTGAGCCATGATAACTTCCTGTTAATCACACAATCCTGATCGGCGGTCAGATCGCCGGTATTCCCGTTAAGCTCGAAGCCCGGTACCTGACGCATCTGGGTGAAGTGGTTTGCCAGCGCCCAGGCATCGACGCCCATCGCGTACAGACGCGCCAGGGAATAGTCATTGCGCACCGCGCCCAGCGCCTGCTGCATCAACTGCGGGTTGCTGCCTGCCAGCATGGGGATCTCGCTGTATTGCAGTCCTTCCATTTCCAGACGGAAATCCGGGCCTGCGGTACCCTGTGCGCTGCGTGAGCTGGCGTAGAGCGTTGCACCGCTCTGGCTGCCGTTACGCATGGCGATCATCGGTTTGATAAAGGCGATCTCTTCCGGCGTAGCGACGATGTACGCCGAATCCACTTTACCGCCGCCGCTGATTTGCGCGTCGGTAGGTGGTGCCGGGATCGTCAGACCGCCGATGGTGACGCTCTGCTGCTGCGGCAGGCTGGCGGATACCGGGCTACCGTTGAGGGCAATACCTGCCCCGCCGTTCACGCCCGCTCTCAGTTCGGAAGCTGAGCCAAATTTCTGCTGCAACACCACGCCACCGCCAAGGGTCTGCCACTCTTGCGCAAACGCGTTGGCAACGCGATCGCCCAGCGTGCTGCGTGGGATCAGCAGCAGCGGCGCCTGCTTGCCCTGCTCGTGAATATGGCGGGCCGCATCGCGGGCTTCATCCTCCGGAGAGAGGGCGAAGTAACAGATATTGGCGCGGTTCTGAACCTGCTCAGGCTGGTTAAGCGCCAGCACGTTCAGCGTGGTGTTGCTCTTCATCAGCGCTTCCACGTTGTTTTTCAACAGCGGGCCGACAACGATGCTGGCCCCGTCCTGCTGAACCTGCGCCAGCACCTGGTCAAGCGGCTGGGCGCTGGTGTCGTAGATTTTCAACTCTGCACCAGGATTAGCGCTGGTGGTGGCCACAGCCTGCGGCTGGGTTGCTGGCTGCTGTTCCGGCTGCGCGGTTTGCGGCTGAGGTTGTTCTGCCGTCGCGGGCGCCGGTGTTTCAGCCGGGGCCTGTGTTGCCGCAGGCGCTGGGGTAGCAGGCTGCGTCGTTGGGGCGGTAACCGGATTCTGCATGGTGCCCTGCGCAGGGGTTTGCGCGGTGGTCAGGTCGCTGGTTTCGGCGGCGGACGGGCTGACAACGTCATTCACATTCGCCGCCTGTGCAGCCTGCGCCGGAACCGCGCTGCCGCTGACGGCGGTGGTGCCGTTTTTCGCGGCTTCAAAACCTTGCTGAATGGCGCGACCAAACACCGCAGCCTGACCGTTTAACGGCAGCAGCAGAGCAATTTTGCTGGTGGAGGCGGGCTTAAAGTTTTGCACGTTCACCAGCTGCGTTGGCAGCATTTTCGCTCCCGGGTTTTGCGGGTAACGCTTTTGCCAGTCGGTAATGCCGGCTTTCAGCATGTTCGGTTCGCTGCGGTTGTTGAACCACATCTGTTGCAGATCCAGCCAGCCTTGCAGGACATTTTCATCGGCGTTGATTACCAGCGCTTTGGCCTGATCCTGGGTCATGGAGGCGAGCGCCTGCCAGGTTGCGTCAATATTTTTCTGCTTGTCCGCACCCGCGAGCAGAGGCTCCTGGGCAATCAGCGCGCGGAGTAGCGTCAGGGAAGGGCGACCCTGCTCAGCGGTGATACCGGCCTGCCAGAAACGGGCCTGCTGGTTTTTATCCAGCGTGCTGAGATCGATGGTGCCGAGGATCTTCTTCGCGCCGTCGTAATCTTTTTGCGCGACCTTCAGTTCTGCCGACAGCAGCGTCTGCTCATGGCGCTGAGTGTCGTTAAGATCCTGCGGCAGCTGGCTGAACAGCTCGGCGGCCTGCTGGGTTTTCCCTTCTTTCAGCAGTGCACGAATGGCGAGTAATTGCCAGTTGATCCTGGTATCATTTGTACTCTGCGACATTTGTTGCAGATAAAAGCCAGAATCAGCCTGAGCGGATCCCTGCATATGAGCAGTGCTCTGGTCAGGTGCCTGGGTGCCGCAGCCGGTAAAGATCAGGGCTGCCAGCAGGAGGGGCACGCTGTGCGCGGCTTTTTTTCGAAGAAACGTTAACGGTACCATACTGTATCCAGTGATTTTTTTACGCAATGCTCAATATTAAATCGGCAATACGGACGAAACAATGAAACAACACGAAACGGCAGATAATTCTCAAGGCCAGCTTTATATTGTACCTACTCCTATCGGGAATTTGTCTGATATTACCCAACGTGCGCTTACCGTATTGCAAGCTGTTGATTTAATTGCTGCTGAAGACACCCGTCATACCGGTTTACTGCTACAACACTTTGCCATCAACGCCCGTTTGTTTGCCCTGCACGATCACAATGAGCAACAAAAAGCCGAAACGCTGGTGGCGAAGCTTAAAGAAGGGCAGAACATCGCGCTGGTCTCCGATGCGGGAACGCCGCTGATCAACGATCCGGGCTACCATCTGGTACGCACCTGCCGGGAAGCAGGCATCCGCGTTGTGCCGCTGCCGGGGCCGTGCGCGGCGATTGCGGCGTTAAGCGCTGCGGGTCTGCCGTCCGATCGTTTCTGCTACGAAGGCTTCCTGCCTGCTAAATCCAAAGGCCGTCGCGATGTGTTAAAGGATCTGGAAGCTGAACCGCGTACGTTGATCTTCTACGAATCAACCCACCGTCTGCTGGAAAGCCTGGAAGATATGGTGACCGTCTGGGGCGAAGCCCGCTATGTGGTACTGGCGCGCGAGCTGACCAAAACGTGGGAAACCATTCACGGTGCGCCGGTTGGCGAACTGCTGGCGTGGGTGAAAGAGGATGAAAACCGCCGCAAGGGCGAAATGGTGCTGATTGTTGAAGGCCACAAAGCGCAGGAAGACGCTCTGCCTGCCGATGCGCTGCGTACGCTGGCTCTGCTACAGACTGAACTCCCATTGAAAAAAGCGGCGGCGCTGGCGGCGGAGATCCACGGCGTGAAGAAAAATGCGCTGTATAAATATGCGCTGGAGCAGCAGGGGGAGTAAGCCAAATGAGCCGCTATCAGCCTCCTTTCACCATCACACCCTTTATCCTCAATCAGGTGGTTGAGATTGGTGAACTATTGGGGCATTGGGCTGCACATTCAGGCAGAACTTCGCCACTCCTGCGTAAAGAGAATCGTATTCGAACCATTCAGGCATCGCTAGCCATTGAGCACAACTCGCTGACGACAGGGCAGGTGACGGCAATTATGGATGGCAAACGCGTGCTTGCACCTGAAAAAGATATTCAGGAAGTACGCAATGCTATCCTGGCATATGAGAAATTGCCCGAATGGAAGCCCTGGAAGCTCAATGACTTACTCAGTGCACACCGATTATTAATGATGGGTCTGGTCGATCATCCCGGAAAGCTCAGAAATGGGGACGTAGGGGTGTACCGTGGAAACCAGTTAGTTCACATGGCTCCGCCAGCCTCACAGATGAACCGCCTCATCGGCGATCTTCTTTCCTGGCTTAAGCAAACCGATCTTCACCCGCTGATTGCCAGTTCGGTATTTCACTACGAGTTTGAATTTATTCATCCCTTTTCGGATGGAAATGGCCGCATGGGGCGGCTGTGGCAAACGTTGATCTTAAGCCAGTGGCGTGCAGAACTTGCATGGCTGCCCGTTGAAACACTCATTCACTTCCAGCAAGCGCGCTATTATCAGATTTTAGGAAAATGTGATCGGGCCAGTGATTGCACGGCATTCGTGGCGTTTATGTTGCAAAATTTGGCCGAAGCTTTGCGGGAAGGCATCAATATGACATCCGCCATGTCGGAAAAAATGTCGGAAAAGTTGTCGGAAAAGGAACACACTATCCTTGAACTGCTTACCGTTCAACCGCAAATGACTGCGGTGATGTTGGCCTCTGTATTGGGCGTGACTTCCCGCACCGCGGAACGTTATCTCCGTTCTTTGCAAACAAAAGGTAAATTAAAACGCCTGGGGGCAAGGAAAGGGGGAAGCTGGCAGGTCATGGCTTAACCTGCCAGCTGTACTTTTTTTTATTTCCCCGGCATCGCCTCAAACACCAGCGTTTCCAGCGGTTGCAGCGTAATCACCACAGCGTTTTTATACTCCTCTGGTACGGTCGAATTACTGCCGTACACGGCTTTCAGGGTAAACTGCGAACGCTCTCCTGCCGGGATCTCAAAATCTTTGGTTAAATCCAGGAAGTAACGTTGCGGCTTATCCGATGGGTTGCGTAAGCCAAAAATCGCTTTGTCTTTACTCCATGAGGCCCAGCCGTAAACCTCAAGCGAAGTTGGGTCACCGCCAATCCAGTGAGTATCCACCAGCACGCTGGCATTCTCACGCGACCATTTTGCCGCCTGCGCCAGGGTATCCCACTTCGCCTTATTCAGCATGGACGGCGTGATGTACAGCTCCTGAAGCTGAGTTCCGGTTGCGAAGTAGCTCCAGACCTGATCGGCAAAATCGCTGTCTGTTTGCACTTTCTCGAGTCCATAGTAAGCGTTCTCTGCGCTGACGATCCCGTGGTACATCAGTGAGTTCAGCGGGAACAGCGGACCTTTACGCACGATGGATCGCCAGGTTTCGGCATCGCGGTAGGTCATCCACTGCTGCACTGGCGTGCCGGGGCCGTACAGGTTGATATCATCGCCCTGACGCCAGATTGAATCAGCATAGAACAGCCAGGACGGGCTGGCGTCGGTCCCGGTGGTCAGGTTGATAAACAGGTTCGGGTTTGCGCTGCGCATGTTGTGCAGCAGGGCAATGGACGCGTCAAAATCCGATGCAAATGGGCTGCCCTTGATATGCGAATTGGCGTTACCCATTCCGTCGAGCTTGAACGAGGTAATGTGCTCGTTTTTGATCAGCTTAATGATCTGATCGTTAAAGTTTTTAAAGTAGTTCGGCCCCGACAGCGCCAGCTTGCCGTCTACGGTTTCGAAACCATACTCTTTTGCATGCGAGACGCGAATATCGCGCGGCTTGTTGTATCCGCCCCACGGAGAAAGCCACAGCCCAACCGAGCTATGCAGGCTGTCGGCTTTTTCCCTGACTTTGCCAAAACCGTTGCTGAATGCCGGGCCAAACAGCCAGCGTCCGGTGCGATCGTCCCAGCCATCGTCCAGCAGGAACGCGTCCAGCGCCACCCCGCGTCCGGCAATAAATTCTTTATTCCATTCGTCCATCCGCCCAATGACATCCTGCTCGGAGTAAGGGGTAAAGAAGCCGATGTCCATCCAGCTGTTGTAGTGCAGATAAGGCTTATAAGGCCGCGGACGCACGGCATCGATAAACTGGTTTACGCTGCGGCGCAGCTGATTAGTTTCCGGGAAAGTGCCGAACCAGGTGGTAAAACTAACCGGTGTCTCAGGCAGAATTGGCGTTTTCAGCTCCACGTTGAGGTTCGTGGTGGCTTCATAAGCGTAAGTATTCACAATCGGTTTGTCTGGCAGGATGAAGAACGAGTCGGCCACGATTGGCGAGCTGTTAATCGCCCCGTCAACGTAAGGTGCCTGAGACTGCTTCTTCGTCGGGAAGAAGGTAATTTTCGCTACGTCCCGGGGCTGCCCGACGGCGGCGATGGTGTGGCCGATGCTGGCGTATTTTCCCTTCACCAGGTTCAGTTTCACCGTTACGTTAAAATCCGGATGCGTAAAGTCGATGACTATCGCATTGTCCTGCTTTTCGACGTGCTTGATTTTGAAATCAGCGGTGTGGATTTTTGTTTCATCCGGTAGCGTCAGAAAGAACAACTCCTGGGGCGTGAGCGGATGGTTAGCTTTGCTGTCCGTTACCACTACCGTTGCGTTTGCATCATCAAACGAAAGGGCAATATTGTCGTTACTGAGCGCGTAGTTTGCTGCTGCCGCACCATGAGAAACACAGAGAGTCAGCAGCGAGAGAGTGAGCATTTTTTTCATCGGGGTAAGATCCTTATCAGTAATGCTTCAGCATTCGGTTGATGGACTGTTCCAGCCAGTAGCGCTGGGTGCCGAAGTTAATACGCAGGTAGTTTTCGCCGTTTTGTACGTAGTGGCTGCCATCTTCAATGACCACGCCAGCCTGTTTTGCGAAATGTTGAGTTAGCGCCGTCGCACTGCGATCGTCCGCACTGACGTCTATCCAGGCGAGATACGACGACTCCGGGTTCATCATCTTCCATGCAGGGAAATGGGTCTGGATGGCATCCGCAAGGTAGCGGGCATTGCCGCGCAGATAACCATTCAGCGCGTCGAGCCATGGCAGACCTTGCTGATAAGCCAGAATAATTCCCCACACGCCGAAGATATTGGGCGAGGTAATGGAGTTCTTCTCCAGCTGCTGGCGGAAACGCTGGCGCAGCGAATCGTCTGGAATCATTGAGTAGGATGTTTTTAGCCCGCCAAGGTTGAAGGCTTTATTGGGGGAGGTCAGCACAATCAGGTTGTCCTGGGCGGCACAGCCCGAAGTCAGACAACTGACGAATGTACCGTCCAGAATGTGCTCGGCGTGAACCTCATCAACCACCAGAATCGTGCCGTAGCGCTTACAGAGATCGGACACCTGACGTATCTCATCCGCGCGCCAGATTCGGCCCGAAGGGTTATGCGGCGAGCAGAAGAACCACAGTTTTGGACGGTGAGTTTTGAGCTGAACTTCAATCAGATTAAAATCCAGCTGATAGCGGTTTTCCTTCACGCTCAGCGGATTTGCAAGCACCCGCACGCCCTGTCGCTGTGTCGCCATCGCAAACGGGTCATACACCGGGGTATTCATCATCACGCAGTCGCCGGGTTTGCAGAACGCCTGAACCGTATAGTGCAGCGTGGAAACGGTGCCGTAGGTCAGGGTGATCCATGACTTATGCACCTCAACCTGATGACGGCTACGCTGGAAGGCGATGACCGCATCGTAGAATTCGTCGAAGCACCAGGTGTAACCGAAGGTGCCATGCTCCACGATGCGCTGGAAGCCTTCAATCACAGCGGGTGGCGAGGTGAAATCCATATCTGCTATCCACAGCGGGATAAATCCCTCCGGGACATCACCGAAACGCGAGCACACAAACGTATGATCCCATTTACGGCATTTATCGCTTTTACGCTCAATGATTCTGTCGAAATCAAACACAACGTCCCCCTGTTAAATTAAGGCTTCAATGCCGGATTTGACGCTCTGCACCTGCGGACCGATGATCACCTGAACGCTGTGGGCATCAAGCACCACTACTGACAAGGCGCCCGCGGCCTTCAGCGCCTGCTGGTCGATAAGCCCCATATCTTTCACCACCAGACGTAAGCGGGTAATGCAGTTGTCGAGCGACTCAATATTCTCTTTACCGCCAAGCGCGCGAAGAATAAGCCCATGATCGTATTTCGATTTTCCACGTGCCCGGGTATTGGCTTCCACCGCCTGGAGCGCACCCTGCGCGTCAACCTCACGGCCCGGCGTTTTAATATCGTGCCTGAGGATGTACCAGCGGAAGACGAAGAAGTAGATAACAAACCAGGCAATACCCACCGGGAACAGCAGATACCATTTGGTCGACATCCCCTGCATGACGCCGAAGATCAGCAGATCCAGAATGCCGCCGTCGGTGTTGCCAATGGTGACGCCGAGCAGCGCCATCACCATCAGCGCCAGGCCAGACATAACGATATGAAACGCGTAAAGCACAGGGGCAATAAACAGGAACAGGAACTCAATCGGCTCTGAAATACCCGTGACAACTGAAACCAGCACGCCTGAAAGCAGCAGCCCTTTAATCACCGGACGGTTTTCCGGGCGCGCGGTGCGGTAGATAGCGTAAGCCACGGCAGGCAGGCCGAAGATAAAGGTCGGCATAAACCCTTGCGATAAAAATGCCGTAACGTGCGGGCTAAACGGCAGGCCAGCTTTCAGCTCGGCGTAGAAAATGTTCAGCGCACCGGCCACTTCCTGGCCGTTAACCATCTCAATGCCGCCCGCCGGGGTGAAGCGCACCATTGCCAGCAGAATGTGGTGCAGGCCAAAAGGTTTGAGCAGCAGCACGCCCACGCCATACAGGAACGGCCCAAAGACGCTGGTGCTCTGGATGATATGACCAATCCCGGCAATGCCCATTGCCACATATTCCCACAGCAGGGGGATAAACAAGCCGACCAGCGACAGGGTGAGGGCGGTAACAATCGGTACAAAACGAATGCCGCTAAAGAAGGCAAACGCGTCGTGCAGCACCGTGTCCTGGAAGCGTTCGTGCAGGAAGTAGGTGATCACCCCTACCACAATGCCGCCGAGCACGCCCATCTCCAGCGTTTGAATGCCAAGCACGATGGATTGTCCCACCTGTCTCATGGTGGCGGCATCCGCAAGCTGGTGGGTGGCGGTCAGGTAGTAGTTGATGCTCATGTTCATCAGCATGTAGCCAACGAATCCGGCAAAAGCGCCTACCGCTTTATTACGTCTGGCAAGGCCCATCGGGATCGCCATGGCAAACATCAGCGGCAGATAGGTAAAAGCAAAGCCGCCGACCATGGCGATAAAACCAAAGGTGAGCTGCGTTAACTCGCCGCCCAGAAAGGGAAAACTTTTGATGGTGGAAGGGCTGGTGACAGAACTACCGATACCTAACAACAACCCCATAAAGGCCAACAGTGAGACCGGGAACATAAACGTCTTTCCCAGGCTCTGGAAAAACTCCCACGCTTTCGATTTAAACGACTTTTCCTGTGTCATGTAGGGACTCCTCGGATTTTTAGGATAATGGAAGGCGCTGTCCGGCTTAAGGACGCGCCTTCATATTTGCGAGGCTTATAGTTATTTTTTTAAGTACTAACGTTATGCGCGATGGGTTCAGGCTTCAGCCGCAAGCAGCAGCCGGTTCTCCGAGCCGCAAACGGTGATTTTGCTTCTGACCACCTCTTTCATGGCATCCATGCCGACGCGCATGTAGAAGCGCGGATCGTTGCCCTGTGGGTTCTCGGCAAACCAGGCTTTGACTGCGTCAGAGAAGGCGATTTTCAGCTCTGTTGCGACGTTAACTTTGCAGACGCCCAGCTCAATGGTGCGGCGCACATCCTCATCCGGCACATCGCTCGCACCGTGCAGCACCAGCGGCACTGTCACTACCTCGCGGATCTCGGCCAGCCGCTGGAAGTCGATTTTTGGGCGTTTGGTATAAAGACCGTGCGCGGTACCGATGGCAACGGCGAGGCTGTCCACGCCTGTCATTTCGACAAAGCGTTTTGCTTCCTGCGGGTCGGTCAGGAACGCGCTTTCGGCGTCGACGCTCATGTCATCTTCAACTCCGCCCAGTCGGCCCAGTTCGGCCTCGACGCTACAGTCGTTGAGGTGGCAGAAATCGACGACCGATTTCACCAGCTTGACGTTTTGTTCGAAGGGGTAATGGCTACCGTCGATCATTGCGCTACGTACGCCGGCATGGACTTTGCGGCGAATGTCGTCCAGCGATTCGTGGTGATCGAGGTGTAGCGCCAGCGGCATGTCATAAGTAAGGGAATATGCGCTGCACAAGGCGTAGATCTCTTCCAGCGCAATATGTTTAAACGTCCCCGGCGTACCCGCGAGGATCACCGGCGATCGCATTTCGCTACAGACTTCGAGGATCGCCTGGATCGTCTCGGCGTTATGGATGTTAAAGGCCGGAACGGCATAGCCCTTCGCCTGTGCGTCCTGCAAAAGATATTTAGTAGAAATAATACTCATGAGCCTGTCCTCTTAAGCCTGCCACGGATGAATAACGACGCCCTGGACCACACGGTTAACCGTACCGCTGGCGGATGGCGTATCCGGCGTATTGCCAACGTGCAGAGACTGGGTCAGTGCGAAGACCTGGGCGTACATCAGGAAGCAGAACGCCTGCTCCATATCGTTAAATGAACGGGAAGGCGGCAGCAGGATATGCGGGCCAGCTTCAATGACCGGATCCGTTTCGGCTGCAATGGCTACCACGCGCATGGCCTGACGATCGCGTCGCAATTCGGCGAGCAGATCCAGATCGTACTGACGTGTGTACGGATGGCTGGAGACAAACACGACGACCAGCGTTTCGTTGTCCACCAGCGACTTAGGCCCATGACGGAAACCTGTTGGCGAATCGTAGAATGCCGCCAGCTTGCCGGCGGTCAGCTCCAGCACCTTCAGCGCAGACTCCCGTGCGGCGCCCTGTAATCCACCGCTGCCCAGATAAACAATGCGTTTCCACGGTTCGTTACCAAAGACGCCGGGACTGAAATCGCCAAGCGATGTGAGGATCGCCTGACAGCGATCGGACACGTCGCGGAACGTTTTGCTGTTGATCGTTTCCGGTGCGAATACCGCCAGGCAGCTCGCCATCATGGTGGTGATGCTGCTTGTCATCGCGAACCCGCGATCGTGCGTTTCGGCTGGCATGAGCAAGGCGCACGCGTTATCGCTGTCGACGGCATTCTGGTACAGGCTGCCCGCTTCATTACAGGTGATCGACAGGTGGTAGCACTCCGGTACAAACTGATTCGCCAGCTCAACGGCGGCGACGCTCTCCGGGCTATTGCCAGAACGGGCGAAAGAGACCAGCAGCAGCGGGTGCGAAGGGCTGAAATAATCCATCGGGTTGGTGACCAGATCGGTCGTAGGTATCGCGGTGATGTTTTTCCCCGTGTGGCTGGCAAGCCATGGCGCAATGATGTCGCCGATAAAAGCAGACGTACCCGCGCCGGTCAGAACGATCCGCAGATCGGGTTTGCGCAACAGTGGCGTCAGAAAACTGTCGATCGACGCGCGCAGATTATCAATATTGTTGAGCGAGCGAAGCCAGCTGGCTGGCTGCTGGCGGATCTCTTTTTCGGTCCAGGTGCCGGTGGTGGCGATAGTGGTTTGTGGCATAACTCAGTCCTTAGTCGTGTGAATTCCACATCAGACGCTGGCAAATGTGTCGCTATCTTTCGTTTCGTTTCACTTGTTCACTTTAGCAGTTAAAGAAAATCTATAGAAAAGAAATCGAAAGTTCAATGGCGAAAAAGAAATAAAACGAAAAGTGTGATCGCGAAAGGAAAGGTAAAGGTCAAGGAAAGGAAAAGAAAGGCCTTACGATCGTCTTCCGTAAGGCCAACAGGGCACACTGTGAAGGGGCTACAGGGAAAGAGCCTGACCCTGGATCCAGATCTGCCGGAGGTGTAAACCCGCATCCAGCGCAAGAACATTGGCGCGTTTGCCTGGCGCTAACGTTCCCAGCAGGTGATCCATACCGAGCAGACGGGCGGGATGCAGCGAGGCCATATGGATTGCGTTTTCTGGGGCGATCCCCGTATGCTCCACCATATTCCGCACGGCGGCATCCAGCGCGAGCGTGCTGCCCGCCAGCCCGCCTGAGGCCGTGCGGACAACGCCGCCCTGCATCTCGACATTTTCACCACACAACGTATAGCGCCCATCAGGCATACCCGCCGCCTGCATGGCATCGGTAATCAGCACCGTACGATCCTTCGCGCAGCCACAACATAGCCGCATGGCTCCAGGATGAACGTGATGCCCGTCGGCAATAAGCTCCAGCCACGCGCGTGGGTCCGTAAGCCCGGCGCCAACCATGCCGGGCTCCCGGTGATGTAACCCCGTCATGCCGTTGTAGCAGTGCACCAGCCCGGCTGCGCCTGCATCAAATGCGGCCAGGGTTTGCGCGTATGTAGCGGCGCTGTGGCCCAGCATGACGCGTATCCCTTTTTGCTTGAGGTGATGGATCGCCTTCAGGGCATCCACTTTTTCCGGAGCAAGCGCCACCACCCGCAGCGTGTTCTGCGAAACCGCAATCAGCTCATCAAGTTCCGCGAGATCCAGTTCGCGAAACAGTTCTGGCGGGTGCGCCCCTTTGTTCTGCGGCGTAAAGTACGGGCCTTCCAGATAGCTGCCCAGGATCTGCGCGCCGGGGCCACCGGCATGACAGCGACGGGCAATGCGCCGTAACGCGCCATGGATCGCCTCCAGCGGAGCGGTGACGGTGGTAGGCAGAAACGCCCCCACGCCTTCACGCGCTTTGTGCACGGCTAACCGGTCCAGCACGTCGGGCGCATCATCCATCACATCCACACCCGCGCCGCCGTGGACGTGGATATCAATGTATGCCGGGCAAAGCAGGTCTGCCTCGCGGGTATTAACCCCTGCCGGAATCGGCTCGATGGCGGTGATGACGCCTCTATCCATACGCAGCTGATGGTCATCCAGCCAGCCCTGCCCGGTAAGCAGACGACGCGCGCGCAGCAGCTGCCTCATATCCCTTCCTCGGCGGGCGCTTCCTCGCGACAGCGTGCAAGTTCATCCACCAGGCTGGTCAGGCCGCGATGGCCGCACTCCAGCGCCTGCAAACGAAAGGCTTCACTGCTTAACCCGTCGCGCTCCAGAACCATCTCCAGCAAAAGCTGGAGATTGGTGCCGGTGATCACTTCGCTGCCGGGGCGCTGCATCGCGAGGGTAGAGGCCACACGAAACGGCGTACCGCCGAGAAGATCGGTGAGAAACACGATATCGTGCTCTGCATCCAGTTCATTCACTGCCTGCTCAAGCTGCCCGGTCAGCCGCGCAGTGGTGGAGCTTTCCGGAAAATCGATGGCGATAAACTGCGGCTGTTCGCCGAGGATTTGCTTCATCGCCTGTTCCAGCCCGCTGGCAAAACCGCCGTGACCCGTCAAAATAATGCCTAACATCGCAACCTCTTTGCTTATTACAGGAAGTGACAGAATTTACCGACAACGCCCAGCACCACGGTGATACCAATCAGGCGCAGCGGGCTCCAGCCACGGCGTACCAGCCAGAACATGGTCAGGGTGTAGGCCAGCGGCAGAAAGGCGGGCATCAGTTTGTCGATCACATCGGTTTGCAGTTTGACGACCGCATCCCCGGCTTTAATCTCGAGTGTGGTATTCAGGCGCACATAGGTTGCCACCAGCGCACCAATCACTGTCATCCCGACAATGGACGCAGCATGACCAACCTTTTTGGTGTTGGCCTTGATCAGCGGGATCGCGGCGACACCCATTCGGTAGGCATAGTGCGCCAGACCAAAACGCAGGCCGAGATGCACCACGTTAAACAGCACGATAAAGACCACCGCGCCAAGAATGGATCCCTGTAGCGCCAGGCTGGCGCCAATCCCCCCGCAGATGGGCAGCAGGGTCAGCCAGAACATGGCGTCACCAATGCCACCGAGCGGTGCGCCGACGGCAATTTTAGTGCTCTGGATGCTGTTCACATCCTGCTTGGAACGCTCCATTGCCAGAATAATGCCGATGACGAAGGTCACCAGGAACGGGTGGGTGTTAAAGAAGCCCATATGGCCTTTCATGGCGCGCGCCAGGTCCCGCTTATTGGTGTGGATCTTTTTTAGCGCGGGCAGTAGCCCATACAGCCAGCCGGAGGCCTGCATACGCTCGTAGTTAAACGAGGCCTGTAGCAGCATGGAACGCCAGGCGACACGGTTAATATCCTTTTTCGTTAGCTCAGCGCCAATACTCTGGTCTTCGTAGACGTTTTCATTCACGCCGGTCAGCAGTGTCTCTTCACTTTCAGACACGCCCGGCAGGGTGGTGTGATTAGATGCCATCTTCAAATTCCTCTTTCTGGGCCGCAGGCGCCGTGGGTTCAGGCGATTTGCGCAGCAGGTCGATCAGCGCCATCGCCAGCGCAGCCGCGGCAATCGCCAGCACCGGGAGTTTCAGCCAGGCCGCGGCGACAAAGCCGATAATGAAGTAAGGGATGTAAACGTTTTTCATCATGATCTTCAGCAGCACGGCGAAGCCGATCGCTGGCATGATGCCGCCCGCGACGCCGAGACCGTCGATCAGACGTTCCGGCAGCACGTCAATGGCGGTTTTCGCATGTTCAGCCCCGAAGTAGATGGGCAGAAATGCACACAGGAAGTAGAAGACGCCGAGCGCCAGCAGTGCCAGATAGTTGACCCGTTCAATACCACGGGTGTCTGCGTTAGCCGCCATGCGATCGCAACGGGACATCACGCCGGACATCACCGAGAAGAGGAAGGTGATCCCCATCTGAACCGCCACGGCAAACGGCACGGCGACCCCAACGGCGACATCCGGCTTCACGCCTGTAGTAATGGCAAATGTGGTGCCAACGATGGTGCCGATAATCACGTTTGGCGGCTGCGCGCCCGCCAGCGGCGCGAGTCCCATCCAGACCAGTTCTAACGTACCGCCGGTCAGAATTCCGGTGTGCAAATCGCCCAGAATCAGGCCAACCAGTGGCCCGAGCACCACCGGACGGTGCATGTGTGTTAAGCCGTTAAACATATCCAGGCCCGCTATAAAGGCGAGAAGCCCCAGCGCGAAAGCCTGCAACAGACTGATTTCCATTGTGAATCCCTCAGAGCAGTTTAAAGAGATCCAAAGCAGTCTCTGTTGGAACGCCCTGAACGAAGCATTCCACTCCGGCCGCCTTCAGGCCGTTAAACGCGGCGATATCGTTCGCGTCTACAGATACCGTTTTGGCAATTTGCTGTTTGCCACTGGCGTAATGCATATTTCCGACGTTAATACGGGTGATGGGCACGCCGCCCTCGACCAGCGTTAAAAAATCAGCCGGTGTTTTACAGACCAGCAGAATTTTCTGCCGGTCGGCGGCGCGATGAATGTTGTCGATCACTTTTTGCAGGGACCAGAAACGCACGGCGATGCCTTCCGCAAGCACCATCTCCATCAGGTTTTGCTGAACCGGATCGTCTGCAACCTCGTCATTTGCCACCAGCACCAGGTTCGCCCCCGCAAACCCCACCCACTGTACGCCCACCTGACCGTGGATCAGGCGTTCATCAATGCGGCATAAGACAATGTTTGGCATAGCGTTTTCCTCTTTTTAATTATGCGTGTTGAGTCGTTACGCCTTCGCAGGCGGCATGGTACTGCTGGAGTATGTCCTGAATGTGGTCGAGGATGAGTTCCCGTGGTGTGGACCTGAGAGCGCCATCGCGAACTTTGCTGTACTGCAACGGCAGATACTGGCTGATCAGCGGCAGCGGGATCGGTTCATCCGCCAGGTTGCGTACCAGCCGCTCAAAGGCGTCGTCAATCTGGCTGTCTGGCCAGTAATAGCGCACGCGGTCGGAATAGCTGTAACCGCGCGCCAGGCGACGGGCATTGCCGTCGCCGTGATAGTGGCTTTGCCAGTATTCCGGGCGATCGAGCATCACGTTTTCCAGGACGTGACGCAGCCCTGAGCAGGCTTTTGCCGGCAGCAGCTCTTCTTCAATTGCTGCCAGTGAGAACAGCGCTTCGCGCAGCGCGAAGGTTAGCGCAGGGCCGACTTTCAGAATGGCGAAGTGATCTTTCACCAACTGGCGCAGCGCCTGCGGCGTCTGGTAATCGGTAGAGTGTGCTTCAAATACAAGCGTGTCGTAGGCTTCAACCATCTCGCTCAGCGCGACGGCTTTATGCGGTTGATAGTCACAAACCTGCGCATGGTCGAACTCAACGCCAGGCTGAACCACCAGGCCAATAATGCGCGGCCAGATGTCGCTTAACCCTTCCTTCTCGAATGCGTGGCGGTGTGCCTCAAGCGTGGCGCGTGCCGCCTCTGGCGTGGTGACCTCAAGCTCGGTCAGCGTCTCGTGTGCCCCACCGGGAACCGGAACTTCCGTGCCGATAACGTAGACCAGATCGGCTACGCCAAATTGCTCGAGACAGGTGGTTTCGGCAATTTTAGCCAGCCGAGCGGCACGCCCGGCAACGATTGCATCGGTTAACGGAACCGGGTCGTCTTCGCAGGACATGCTGCAATCGAGGTGAATTTTTTTAAATCCGGCCGCCACGTAGCTTCTGATCAGATCGTCGGCGTTCGCCATCGCCTGCGAAGCCGGCAGGTTTTGCCAGCGGTTTGGACCTAAATGATCGCCGCCAAGGATCAGCTGCAAGGTGGGGAAACCAAGAGATCCCGCCAGCTTGCAGACAAACCCATAAAAATCGGCGGGCGTCATACCGGTATAACCGCCAAACTGATCCACCTGGTTTGAGGTGGCTTCTATCAGCAGGGGCGTCTGTTGTGAATGGGCGTAACGTAGTGCAGCTTCAAGTACCAGTGGATGTGCGGAACAGACGGCATAAATCCCGTTTGTATTCCCCCGTTTATGTTGTTCCACCATTTCTGTCAGATGTTTCACTTTCCTCTCCATTTCGGATGGTGTTGGTATTCATCTTTCGTTTTGTTTCATTTGATACTGCATTATGGTGAGGTAAAAATAAAACGAAAGATAATAGTTTTCCGATCTGTTTCACAAAAGAAACATAATGAAAGGTTTCAGCGGCGATTAAGCTTGCGTCCGCACACCATACAGGGCTTGCATTCCCTCAAAAGAAAGGCGTTAATAAGCAAAACGAAATGAAACGAAAGTGTATTTACTAAGGAGCTCGTATGAGCAGCACCGATTCATCCGCAGAGAAGCGCATCACCGGCACCAGTGAAAGGCGAGAGCAGATCATTCAGCGGTTGCGGGCGCAGGGAAGCGTGCAGGTTAACGATCTTTCTCTTTTATTCGGCGTGTCGACGGTGACGATCCGTAACGATCTGGCCTTTCTGGAAAAGCAGGGGATTGCCGTTCGCGCTTACGGCGGCGCGCTGATTTGCGAAGGCAATGCCCCCGGCGTGGAGCCGTCCGTTGAGGACAAAAGTTCCCTTAATACGGCAGTGAAGCGCAGCATCGCGCAGGCGGCGGCTGAACTGGTGAAGCCGGGTCACCGCATTATTCTGGACTCCGGCACCACAACCTTTGAAATTGCCCGCATGCTGCGCCAGCACACCGATGTCATTGCCATGACCAACGGGATGAACGTGGCAAACGCGCTGCTGGAAGCGGAGGGCGTGGAGCTGCTGATGACCGGCGGGCACTTGCGCCGTCAGTCGCAGTCCTTCTACGGCGACCAGGCGGAGCAGTCCTTACAGAATTACCATTTTGACCTGCTGTTCCTGGGCGTCGATGCCATCGATCTCGACCGGGGGGTAAGTACGCACAACGAGGATGAAGCCCGTCTGAACCGCAAAATGTGCGAGGTGGCGGAGCGTATTATCGTTGTCACTGACTCCAGCAAGTTTAATCGTTCAAGCCTGCATAAAATCATTGATACTCAGCGGATCGACATGATTATCGTTGATGAAGGCATTCCGGCGGAAAGCCTTGAAGGATTACGCAAAAGCGGGATCGATGTGGTGCTGGTCTAAAGAGGCTTTTCCCCTCACCCTAACCCTCTCCCCATAGGGAGAGGGTTCCCCAGTAATTTGAAAGCAAAAGCGATAACGTTGCCTCAGAATAACTGAGGGCTTTCAGCGATGCCTCGGTCCGGCTGTAAATCGCTGAGGCGTTTCCTGGAGGCCGGGGCGAGGCGCAGGGATGCGCCGAGAGGGCGGGCTTTACAGGGATGTTACCTCCGCCCGTCCCCGATAAGCCGGAAGGAATAAGCCGAAGGCACCGCGAAGCGGCGATTTACCGCCGGAAGCCCGGGTCGCCAGGGTGGTGGCGACTGAGCCACCCTGGCACGTTCACCGGTCATGTCGTGACAGAGTAGCAAGGAACATAACGTGAACGGAATGACCACCAGAGCCGTATGTTCCCCCTCACCCCAGCCCTCTCCCTCAAGGGAGAGGGGGCCGTCTGTGCAGGCATTATTTTGTGGGGAACCCTCAGCCCCATAGGGGAGAGGGGACTGCCCGGTGCGGTTTTTTACCCTCTCCCCGGTGGGGAGAGGGCTGGGTGAGGGGCCATCAGGTCACCGGCGCCGGGTTAAACACCGCCAGCGAGTTATGCAATCCCCATTGATCGGAGAAGGTTTTCTTCCGCCCGCTTGCCACATCCAGAATGAAGTGGAACAGCTTCCAGCCCACCTCTTCAATACTCTCTTCCCCGGTGGCGATGGTGCCCGCGTTGATATCCATTAAGTCATACCAGCGATTTGCCAGCTCGGTGCGGGTCGCCATTTTGATCACCGGTACCGCCATCAGGCCGTACGGCGTGCCGCGTCCGGTGGTAAAGACCTGTACCGTAATGCCGGACGCCACCTGCTGGGTGCCGCAAACGAAATCACTGGCAGGCGTTGCCGCGTAGATCAGACCGCGTTTGGTTGGTCGCTGGCCAGGTGAGAGCACTTCCACAATCGCGCTCTGGCCGGATTTGGCAATCGACCCGAGGGCCTTTTCCACCACGTTCGCCAGGCCGCCTTTCTTGTTACCCGGAGACGGGTTGGCGCTGCGGTCGGTTTTGCCCATGTCGAGATAGTTATCGTACCAGGCCATCTCCTCCAGCAGGCGTTTGCCCACCTCTTCGTTGACGGCGCGCGGCGTGAGCAGGTGGATAGCATCACGTACTTCGGTGACTTCGGAGAACATCACCGTGGCGCCGCAGCGCACGAACAGATCGGAGGCATAACCGACTGCCGGGTTGGCGGTGACGCCGGAAAACGCATCGCTGCCGCCACACTGTGTCCCAACGACCAGTTCAGAGGCCGGGCAGGTTTCACGCTGGCGTTTGTTCAGCTTCTCCAGATGGCGCTCTGCCACCTGTAAAATGTCGTCGACCATCGATCTGAAGCCGACATGGTGTTCATCCTGAAGACGCACAACACTGGCATCGTCAACCGGAATGGCTTTCACATCCTCCGTACCCTGCAACAGGCGTTCTGGCTGCAATTTTTCACAGCCGAGACCAATCACCATGACCTCACCGCCAAAGTTAGGGTTAAGGGCGATATTGTGAATCGTGCGGATCGGCACGACCGCTGCGGGCGCGTTGATCGCCACGCCGCAGCCGTACAGGTGGTTAAGACCCACCACGCCGTCAACGTTGGGGTATTTCGGCAACAGATCGCGCTCAATAATTTTCACCACGTAATCCACTACGCCCGCCACGCAATGCACGCTGGTGGTGATGCCAAGCAGGTTTTTGGTTCCCACGCTGCCATCCGCGTTGCGGTAACCTTCGAAGGTATAACCCTCCAGCGGAGGCAACGCCTCAGGGACGCGGGTAGCCAGCGGCAACGTCTCCAGCGGTGGGGCGGTGGGCAGCTCAACCAGCGACTCCTCAATCCAGCTACCCTGCGGAATAGCGCGCACCGCATAGCCGATGACTTCGCCGTAGCGCACGATTTCACCGTGAGCCGGGATATCGACCAGTGCGACTTTATGCCCCTGCGGAATGTGCTCAATCAGCTCCAGGCCATCCGGAAAGCGGGTGCCAGCTTTTAAGCCATTGTCGTTGACAATAATCGCCACGTTATCGGTATCGTGCACTTTTATATAGAACGCCGTCGGCGACGCCTGTCGAATTTCAATATCGGCCATTGTTCACTCTTCTCCAGCAAAATATCTGATACTAAATATAGCCAGATGGTTAATTGTTTCTTATTGAGGAAATAAAGAATGCCAGGAGAGGAAAGGTGAGAATGTGATCGCGATCGCTCCCGAACCACTAATCGTTGATTCTGTGCATCAGCGCCCACTGTGTTGGGCATATGCTCAAAATAGCGTGCTACTCCCGTTGGATAATTGAGCATTGAGACAATGTGCTGCCGGGTGGTGACGATTATACTGAATGACGATTTTATAACGCCAAAATTCAGTCAGGAAAATAAATATAACGCTGACGCTGAGTCGGAATAAATAAGAAAAGCTACTGGCTAAAACTGCGGAATTAAAAAAGGTATAAGTAATGAGTAACGACATCTTCCCGAATAAATTTAAAGCGGCCCTCGCGGCGCACCAGATTCAGATTGGCTGCTGGTCTGCGCTGGCCAACCCCATCAGCACCGAAGTGCTGGGCCTGGCCGGGTTCGACTGGCTGGTGCTGGACGGCGAACATGCGCCAAACGATATCAACACGTTTATTCCGCAGCTGATGGCGCTGAAAGGCAGCCACAGCGCGCCGGTGGTGCGTGTGCCCACCAACGAGCCGGTGATCATCAAGCGTCTGCTGGATATCGGCTTCTACAACTTCCTGATCCCGTTTGTTGAAACGGAAGAAGAAGCGGTGCTGGCCGTGGCGGCGACCCGCTATCCACCGGAAGGGATCCGCGGCGTGTCCGTCTCGCACCGCGCCAACATGTTTGGCACCGTGCCGGACTATTTCGCTCAGTCCAACAAGAACATCACCATTCTGGTTCAGATCGAGAGCCAGCAGGGGGTCGATAACGTCGACGCTATTGCCGCGACGGAGGGGGTAGACGGCATTTTCGTCGGCCCGAGCGATCTGGCGGCCGCCTTTGGTCATCTGGGCAACGCCAGCCATCCGGACGTGCAGCGCGCAATTCAGCACATTTTTGCCCGTGCCAAAGCGCACGGTAAACCGTGCGGCATTCTGGCGCCAGTGGAAGCCGATGCCCGCCGCTACCTGGAGTGGGGCGCAACGTTTGTCGCCGTCGGCAGCGATCTCGGCGTATTCCGCGCCGCCACGCAGAAATTAGCGGACGCTTTTAAAAAATAACCATCATTGAGGAAACAGATTATGACGCTGAAAGTGGGTTTTATTGGCCTGGGTATCATGGGCAAACCAATGAGCAAAAACCTCATCAAAGCAGGTTACTCACTGGTGGTTTTAGATCGTAATTCAGACGCGGTGGCAGAGGTGATTGCGGCTGGCGCAGAAACGGCGACAACCGCAAAAGCGATTGCTGAGCAGTGCGACGTGATTATCACCATGCTGCCAAACTCCCCGCACGTGAAAGAGGTGGCGCTGGGTGAGAACGGCATTATCGACGGCGCGAAGCCGGGTCTGGTGGTGATCGACATGAGTTCTATCGCACCGCTGGCAAGCCGCGAAATCAGCGAGGCGCTGAAAGCGAAAGGTGTGGAGATGCTGGATGCGCCAGTCAGCGGCGGCGAACCGAAAGCCATCGACGGCACCTTGTCGGTGATGGTGGGGGGCGATAAAGCCGTGTTTGACAAATACTACGACCTGATGAAAGCCATGGCTGGCTCCGTGGTGCACACCGGTGAAATTGGCGCAGGCAACGTCACCAAGCTGGCAAACCAGGTGATTGTGGCGTTGAACATCGCGGCCATGTCCGAAGCGCTGACGCTGGCCACCAAAGCGGGCGTTAATCCGGATCTGGTCTATCAGGCCATTCGCGGTGGTCTGGCGGGCAGCACCGTGCTGGATGCCAAGGCGCCGATGGTGATGGATCGTAACTTCAGGCCGGGCTTCCGCATCGATCTGCACATTAAGGATCTGGCGAATGCGCTGGATACCTCCCACGGCGTGGGCGCGCAGCTGCCGCTGACTGCCGCCGTCATGGAGATGATGCAGGCGCTGCGCGCGGACGGTCTGGGCACCGCCGATCACAGCGCGTTAGCGTGCTATTACGAAAAACTGGCGAAGGTTGAAATTGCTCGCTAATGACGTCCTGCCCGGTGGCGTTACGCTTACCGGGCCTACGGCTCAGGCATACAACTATGAAAATCGTAATCGCGCCAGACTCTTATAAAGAAAGCCTGTCTGCCACCGAGGTGGCGCAGGCGATAGAAAAAGGATTTCGGGAAATTTTCCCCGACGCTCATTACGTGTCTGTTCCCGTTGCTGACGGCGGAGAAGGTACGGTTGAAGCGATGATCGCCGCGACGCAGGGCACCTGGCAGCAGGCTGTCGTCACCGGCCCGTTAGGGGAAAAGGTGAAGGCCAGTTGGGGGATCTCGGGCGACGGTGCCACCGCGTTTATCGAGATGGCCGCCGCCAGCGGCCTGGTGCTTGTTCCTCCCGCGCAGCGTAACCCGCTCGTCACGACGTCGCGCGGGACGGGGGAGCTGATCCTCAGTGCGCTGGATAAAGGCGCGCGCAACATCATTATCGGTATCGGCGGGAGCGCAACCAACGATGGGGGCGCGGGTATGATGCAGGCGCTGGGTGCGAAGTTTACGGATGCGAACGGGACGGAGATCGGCTACGGCGGCGGCAGCCTGATGGCGCTTAACCGGATTGATATTTCCGATCTCGATCCGCGTCTTCAGGGATGCGCAATCCGCGTCGCCTGTGACGTGACGAATCCGCTGGTGGGTGAAAGCGGCGCGTCGCGTATCTTTGGCCCGCAAAAAGGCGCCACGGAGGAGATGATCCTCGAACTCGACGCCAATCTTGGCCACTACGCCGGGGTGATCAAAAAATCACTGCGCATTGACGTCAACCGGGTTCCGGGGGCTGGCGCCGCGGGCGGCATGGGCGCGGCGCTGATGGCCTTCCTGGGCGCTGAGCTGAAAAGCGGCATCGAGATTGTCACTCAGGCGCTCAATCTTGAAGAACATATTCACGATTGCACGTGGGTGCTGACCGGGGAAGGGCGCATCGACAGCCAGAGCATTAATGGCAAAGTGCCCGTCGGCGTGGCGAGCGTCGCCAAAAAATACCATAAGCCGGTGATCGGGATTGCCGGAAGTCTGACGCAGGATGTGGGTGTGGTGCATCAGTACGGCATCGACGCGGTGTTCAGCGTACTGACCAGTATCGGTTCACTGGAAGAGGCGTTCCAGGGAGCATATGACAACATTTACCGCGCCTCGCGGAATATCGCGGCCACATTGCAGGTAGGCATGCGTAGCCAGGGGTGACAGCGGCGCGCAAACCCTCTATACTGCGCGCCGAAGCTGACCAGACAGTCGCCGCTTCGTCGTCGTCCCTTTCGGGGGAGACGGGCGGAGGGGAGGAAAGTCCGGGCTCCACAGGGCAGGGTGCCAGGTAACGCCTGGGGGGGAAACCCACGACCAGTGCAACAGAGAGCAAACCGCCGATGGCCCGCGCAAGCGGGATCAGGTAAGGGTGAAAGGGTGCGGTAAGAGCGCACCGCGCGGCTGGTAACAGTCCGTGGCACGGTAAACTCCACCCGGAGCAAGGCCAAATAGGGGTTCACATGGTACGGCCCGTACTGAACCCGGGTAGGCTGCTTGAGCCAGTGAGCGATTGCTGGCCTAGATGAATGACTGTCCACGACAGAACCCGGCTTATCGGTCAGCTTCAACTTCTTACGAAACCCCGCTTCGGCGGGGTTTTTGTTTTCTGAAGGTTGCAGGCCGGGTAAGCGAAGCGCCAAACGACATCAATTCTCAATTTTGCGACGCTAAGCACATTTCACTATTTGCCTGACTGTGTGTTCCTCTCATCTGCTGCGCATGATCGTAATCACAAAATTTAACGCTATAAAATTAGAAAATTTTAGTGTTGAGAAGATGTTGTAAATGTTTAGTCAGTGATGCCGAATGTTATTCATTTGATAATTTAATATTGAATCTAAAAACATTCTTCTGGTGAATGTGTGATATATCCCACTCTTTAACCGGAAAGTGAATAAATATTCCTGGTAAAGTTGATAAACCACAAAAATGTTTTAAAGGAATAATGGTGTTTTATTAACCTTTAATTGCCTGAAAGATAGCCTTTATTAATATTTTTAAGGCAAAAAAATTCACGCTGGTTATTGCCATAAAATAAATTTATTACCGCGTTTTTTATTGATCAATATCAGCGTAAATGCGTATTTTTATTGTGATAAGCACTTGATTTTTAAAGACATAAATAGATTTAGGGTGCGATTGAAAACAGAGCGTCCTGGCAAATTGTGAGTAACAGCACATACCCCCTGAAACAATATTGGGTAGAATCCGCTGCGTCATAGGGAAATAAGCGCAGAATATTATGAATACTATTATTCTACCGAAAACACAGCACCTCGTGGTATTTCAGGAAGTCATCAAAAGTGGCTCCATAGGTTCTGCTGCAAGACAACTGGGGCTGACGCAACCTGCCGTCAGCAAAATCATCAGCGACATCGAATCCTACTTTGGGGTGGAAGTGATGGTGCGTAAGAACACCGGCGTAAAACTCACTGCCGCCGGTCAGGTGCTGCTGTCCTACGCTGAGTCGATCACCCGCGAAATGAAAAACATGGTGAGCGAGATCAACAGCCTCAGTTTCAGTACCGTCATGGACGTCTCTTTTGGCTATCCGTCGCTGATTGGCTTCACCTTCCTGTCCGGGATGATCAAAAAATTCAAGGAAGTGTTCCCGAAAGCGCGCGTCTCAATGTATGAAGCGCAGCTCTCTTCATTCCTGCCCGCCATTCGCGATGGCCGGCTGGATTTCGCCATCGGCACGCTGAGCGACGGGATGCAGCTTCAGGATCTTCACGTTGAGCCACTGTTTGAATCCGAGTTTGTGCTGGTGGCGAGTAAATCACGAACGTGCACCGGCCCGACCAGACTGGCATCGCTCACGCACGAGCAGTGGGTGATGCCGCAAACCGATATGGGCTACTACAACGAACTCCTGACCACCCTGCAAGACAACCACATCAGCATTGAAAACATCGTCCAGACCGATTCCGTCGTCACCATCTATAACCTTGTCCTCAATGCCGATTACCTGACGGTGATCCCCCGTGACATGATTGCGCCATTCGGCTCGGACCAGTTTATTGTTCTGCCGGTGGAAGATGAATTACCCGTGGCGCGTTATGCCGCCGTGTGGTCAAAAAATTACAGTATTAAAAAATCGGCGTCAGTATTAGTTGAACTGGCAAAACAATATTCGTCGATGAATATCGAAAAACGACGATAGAAATAATGATGATTTAAAACACCCGGAGCGACGCTTTTTAACGCTCTGATACCCTGACTTTGCCTGAAAACAATGAATTATTATAACGAGGATATTATGCACATTACTTACGATCTCCCGGTGACCATTGAAGATATTCAGGACGCCAGAAAAAGACTGGCGGGAAAGATCTATAAAACCGGTATGCCGCGCTCGAATTATCTGAGCGAACGGTGTAAGGGTGAGATATTCCTGAAATTTGAAAATATGCAGCGTACCGGTTCGTTTAAAATACGTGGGGCATTTAATAAATTAAGCTCGCTGACTGATGCGGAAAAACGCAAGGGCGTGGTGGCCTGTTCCGCAGGGAACCACGCGCAGGGGGTCTCTCTCTCCTGCGCCATGCTCGGCATCGACGGCAAAGTGGTCATGCCGATGGGCGCGCCGAAATCCAAGGTTGCCGCCACGCGCGACTACTCCGCCGAAGTGGTGCTGCACGGCGAGAACTTTAACGACACCATCGCCAAAGTGAGCGAAATCGTCGAGATGGAAGGGCGCATATTTATCCCGCCTTACGACGATCCGAAAGTCATTGCCGGCCAGGGCACAATCGGCCTGGAAATCCTCGAAGATTTATATGACGTGGATAACGTGATTGTCCCCATCGGCGGCGGCGGTTTAATTGCCGGTATTGCGACAGCAATTAAATCCATCAACCCAACTATCAATATTATCGGCGTGCAGTCTGAAAATGTGCACGGAATGGCGGCATCGTATCAGGCCGGAGAAATAACCAGTCATCGTGTTACCGGCACATTAGCTGACGGCTGCGACGTGTCTCGCCCAGGTAATTTAACCTTCGAAATCGTTCGTGAATTAGTCGATGACATTGTGCTGGTCAGTGAAGACGAGATTCGCAACAGCATGATCGCGCTTATTCAGCGAAATAAAGTGGTCACGGAAGGTGCCGGTGCGCTGGCGTGCGCGGCGTTATTAAGCGGCAAGCTGGACCACTATATTCAGGGCCGAAAAACCGTCTGCATTATTTCCGGCGGCAATATCGATCTCTCCCGTGTTTCCCAAATTACCGGCTTCGTTGACGCATAAAGGATGACTTATGAGCAACACAGAAAGCATTATCGTTGGCCAGACAAAAACGTCCACCTGGCGTAAATCGGATACCACCTGGACGCTCGGCCTGTTTGGTACCGCCATTGGCGCAGGCGTGCTGTTCTTCCCCATCCGCGCAGGCTTTGGCGGCCTGATCCCTATCCTGCTGATGCTGGTACTCGCGTTCCCGATTGCGTTTTACTGCCACCGCGCGCTGGCGCGTCTGTGTTTGTCCGGCAGTAACGTCTCCGGCAACATCACCGAAACGGTGGAGGAGCATTTTGGTAAGACCGGCGGGGTGGTGATCACCTTCCTCTACTTCTTTGCCATTTGCCCGCTGCTGTGGATTTACGGCGTCACCATTACCAACACCTTTATGACCTTCTGGGAAAACCAGCTCCAGATGCCCGCCCTGAACCGCGGCGTGGTGGCGCTGTTCCTGCTGCTGCTGATGGCCTTTGTTATCTGGTTCGGTAAAGACCTGATGGTGAAGGTGATGAGCTATCTGGTGTTCCCGTTCATCGCCAGCCTGGTGTTGATTTCTCTCTCGCTGATCCCGTACTGGAACTCGGCGGTGATCGACCAGGTTAACCTGAGCGATATCGCCTTCACCGGTCATGACGGCATTCTGGTCACGGTGTGGCTGGGGATCTCCATCATGGTCTTCTCCTTCAACTTCTCGCCTATCGTCTCCTCGTTTGTGGTCTCCAAGCGCGAAGAGTACGAACCGGAGTTCGGGAAAGAGTTTACCGAGCAGAAATGTTCCAAAATCATTGGTCGCGCCAGCCTGCTGATGGTGGCGGTGGTGATGTTCTTCGCCTTTAGCTGCCTGTTTACGCTCTCTCCGCAGAACATGGCGGACGCCAAAGCGCAGAACATTCCGGTGCTCTCTTACCTGGCGAACCACTTCGCGTCGATGTCAGGCAGTAAAACCACGTTCGCCACGGTGCTGGAATACGGCGCCTCCATCATCGCGCTGGTCGCTATCTTTAAATCCTTCTTCGGCCACTATCTGGGCACGCTGGAGGGGCTGAACGGTCTGATCCTCAAGTTCGGTTACAAGGGCGACAAGAAGAAAGTCTCCGTGGGCAAGCTGAACACCATCAGCATGGTCTTCATCATGGGCTCCACCTGGATTGTGGCCTACGCCAACCCGAACATCCTGGACCTTATTGAAGCCATGGGCGCGCCAATTATCGCCTCTCTGCTGTGCCTGCTGCCGATGTACGCCATCCGCAAGGCGCCTGCGCTGGCGAAATATAAAGGCCGGACCGAGAACATCTTCGTAACCGTGGTCGGCCTGCTGACCATTCTGAACATCGTGTACAAACTGTTTTAAACCAAAGCTCAGGAAGAGCGGAGCCATACCATGATTGAGTTTCCGGTAGTACTGGTCATTAACTGCGGATCGTCCTCTGTTAAGTTCTCGGTGCTGGACGCCGCAGGCTGCGATGCCCTGATGACGGGCATTGCGGACGGCATCAACACAGAAAAAGCCTTTATTTCCGTGAATGGGGGTGAGCCGGTCAGACTGGCTCACCAGGACTACGAAGGGGCGCTGGCCGCCATCGCCCTGGAGCTGGAGAAACGCAACCTGATGGGCAGCGTGGCCTTGATTGGCCATCGCATTGCCCACGGCGGCGACCTCTTCAGCGAGTCGACCCTGATCACGGAAGAGGTGATGGCGCAGATCCGCGAGGTCTCCCCGCTGGCGCCGCTGCATAACTACGCCAACCTGAGCGGCGTGGAAGCCGCCGGGCGCCTGTTCCCCGGCGTGCAGCAGGTGGCGGTATTTGATACCAGCTTCCACCAGACCATGGCGCCGCAGGCGTATCTGTACGGCTTGCCGTACCGCTATTTTGAAGAGCTGGGCGTGCGCCGCTACGGTTTCCACGGCACCTCTCACCGCTACGTGTCGGCGCAGGCGCACGCGCTTCTCGGGCTCTCTCCCGATGACAGCGGCCTGGTGATTGCCCATCTCGGCAACGGGGCGTCCATCTGCGCGGTGCGTAACGGCGTAAGCGTGGACACGTCCATGGGGATGACGCCGCTTGAAGGACTGGTGATGGGCACGCGCTGCGGCGACGTGGATTTTGGCGCGATGGCGTGGATTGCCCGGCAGACCGGCCAGTCGTTCGAGGATCTGGAGCGCGTGGTCAACAAAGAGTCCGGGCTGCTGGGGATCTCTGGCATCTCCTCCGATTTGCGCGCGCTGGAGAAAGCCTGGCATGACGGCAACGAGCGGGCGCGGCTGGCAATAAAGACCTTTGTCCACCGGATTGCGCGACATATCGCCGGTCATGCCGCGTCCCTGCACCGTCTGGATGGCGTGGTGTTTACCGGCGGGATCGGTGAGAACTCCGTGCTTATCCGCGCGCTGGTGGTGGAGCATCTTAAGGTGTTTGGCATCATCCTCGACGAGTCCAAAAATGCCCTGCCGGGCAGCGCGGGCGAGCGCGTGATCTCTACCGAGTCGTCCCGCGCGGCCTGCGCGGTGATCCCTACCAATGAAGAAAAAATGATCGCACTGGATGCCCTCCGTCTTGGGAAGGTTACTCCGGCTGCGGCTTACGCCTGATAAAGCGAGAATCTGATGAAAGTAACAATCGATACGGGCGTCGCGCCTTACAGCGACGCATGGGCCGGGTTTCGCGGTGAAGAATGGAAAAACGCCATTAACGTGCGCGATTTTATTCAGCATAACTACACCCCTTATGAAGGCGATGAAGCTTTCCTCGCGCAGGCGACGCCAGCAACGACGGCGCTGTGGCAGAAGGTGATGGTCGGCATTCGTCAGGAGAATGCTACTCACGCCCCGGTGGATTTTGACACCAACATCGCCACTACTATTACCGCGCACGGGCCGGGCTATATTGATCAGGAGCTGGAGACGATCGTTGGCCTGCAAACCGACAAGCCGCTCAAGCGCGCCCTGCATCCGTACGGCGGGATCAACATGATCCGCAGCTCGTTCGAAGCCTACGGTCGCGAGATGGATCCGCAGTTTGAATATCTCTTCACAGACCTGCGCAAAACCCACAACCAGGGCGTGTTTGACGTTTACTCCCCGGAGATGATGCGCTGCCGCAAATCGGGGGTGCTGACCGGTCTGCCGGACGGCTACGGGCGCGGACGCATCATCGGCGACTACCGTCGCGTGGCGCTGTACGGCATCAGCTATCTGGTGCGCGAGCGTGAACTTCAGTTCGCCGATCTCCAGGGGAAACTGGAGCGCGGAGAAGATCTGGAGGCCACGATCCGCCTGCGCGAGGAGCTGGCGGAGCATAAACGTGCGTTGCTCCAGATCCAGCAGATGGCGGCGAACTATGGCTTTGATATTTCACGTCCGGCGATGAATGCGCAGGAAGCGGTGCAGTGGGTCTACTTTGCCTACCTTGCCGCAGTGAAATCCCAGAACGGCGGGGCGATGTCGCTGGGGCGCACGGCCTCGTTCCTTGATATCTACATTGAACGCGACATGCAGGCAGGAAGGCTGAATGAGGTGCAGGCCCAGGAGCTGATCGACCACTTCATCATGAAGATCCGCATGGTACGCTTCCTGCGCACGCCGGAGTTCGACACGCTCTTCTCCGGCGATCCGATCTGGGCCACGGAAGTGATTGGCGGCATGGGGCTGGATGGCCGTACGCTGGTGACCAAAAACAGCTTCCGCTACCTGCATACCCTGCACACCATGGGGCCTGCGCCGGAGCCAAACCTGACGATCCTCTGGTCCGAACAACTGCCGATCGCGTTCAAGAAATACGCCGCGCAGGTGTCGATCGTCACCTCCTCGCTGCAATACGAGAACGACGATCTGATGCGCGCCGACTTCAACAGCGACGACTACGCCATTGCCTGCTGCGTCAGCCCGATGGTGATCGGCAAGCAGATGCAGTTCTTCGGCGCACGCGCCAACCTGGCGAAAACGCTGCTGTATGCAATCAACGGCGGGGTGGATGAGAAGCTGAAGATCCAGGTGGGGCCGAAAACCGAGCCGCTGCTGGATGAGGTACTGGATTACGACACCGTAATGGCGAGCCTCGATCACTTCATGGACTGGCTGGCGGTGCAGTACATCAGCGCGCTGAATCTCATTCACTATATGCATGATAAATACAGCTACGAAGCCTCGCTGATGGCGCTGCACGACCGGGACGTCTACCGCACCATGGCCTGCGGCATTGCCGGGCTGTCGGTGGCGGCGGATTCCCTGTCGGCCATCAAATACGCCACGGTAAAACCGGTGCGCGACCACACTGGTCTGGCGATCGATTTCGTCATCGAAGGCGACTATCCGCAGTACGGCAACAACGACGATCGCGTGGACAGTATCGCCTGCGATCTGGTTGAGCGCTTTATGAAGAAAATCCAGGCGCTGCCGACGTACCGCAACGCGGTACCGACGCAGTCGATCCTGACCATCACCTCCAACGTGGTTTACGGGCAGAAGACCGGCAACACGCCGGACGGACGTCGCGGCGGCACGCCGTTTGCGCCTGGCGCCAACCCGATGCACGGGCGCGACAGAAAAGGGGCGGTGGCGTCGTTAACCTCGGTCGCCAAGCTGCCGTTCACCTATGCCAAAGACGGGATCTCCTACACCTTCTCCATCGTGCCGCAGGCACTGGGCAAGGACGAACCGGTGCGCAAAACCAACCTTGTCGGGCTGCTGGACGGATACTTCCACCACGAAGCGACCATTGAGGGCGGGCAACACCTGAACGTCAACGTGATGAACCGGGAGATGCTGCTGGATGCCATTGCCCATCCGGAGAACTATCCGAACCTGACGATCCGCGTTTCAGGCTATGCGGTGCGGTTTAACGCCCTGACGCGCGAGCAGCAGCAGGACGTGATTTCGAGGACGTTTACGCAGGCGATGTAATACAGGCTTCATCTTCAGCCTCCTCAAATGAGGAGGCTTTTAATTTTGTGAACGCCGTCAATTTTAGAAAACTTACTCTCCTTTCTGCTATCCGAAGTAATATTATTCTCTCGCTTTAGAAAATCCCTATAAAAGTTGTGACTTTTTTCTCTCGCGCTCCGGATATGATCTTCCCATATCAATAACTCACACCTGCACCCTCTGACTCGCAATCGCTGGCGATCGGAACCTTATAAAAACAACCAGTTACCCTACAAAATAAGCGAGTGCCCAATGAATATGGCAACAAACAGCAGTGTGATTGTGAGTGATTCCCCTGCGGCAAGGCGGGCGGGAATGAGCGAAAGCGAATGGCGAGAGGCGATCAAGTTCGACAGCACCGATACGGGCTGGGTCATCATGAGTATCGGGATGGCTATCGGCGCGGGCATCGTTTTTCTTCCTGTGCAGGTTGGATTAATGGGGCTGTGGGTGTTTTTACTCTCGTCGATAATTGGTTATCCGGCTATGTACCTGTTCCAGCGCCTGTTTATTAATACGCTGGCGGAATCACCGGAATGCAAAGATTACCCGAGCGTCATTAGCGGTTATTTAGGTAAAAACTGGGGCATCTTATTGGGTGCGCTTTATTTCGTGATGCTGGTGATCTGGATGTTTGTCTATTCCACGGCTATCACCAACGACAGCGCATCCTACCTGCACACCTTCGGCGTAACCGACGGTTTGCTGTCGGAAAATCCGTTCTACGGCTTATTCCTGATCTGCATTCTGGTCGCCATTTCGTCGCGCGGTGAAAAACTGCTGTTTAAAGTCTCCAGCCTGATGGTGCTGACCAAATTATTTGTGGTTGCGGCGCTGGGGCTTTCGATGATTGGCCTCTGGCATTTAGCCAACGTCGGTATGCTGCCGCCGATGGGCCTGCTGATTAAAAATGCCATTATTACGCTGCCTTTCACCTTAACCTCCATTCTGTTTATTCAGACATTGAGCCCGATGGTGATTTCCTATCGTTCACGGGAAAAATCCGTAGAGGTGGCGCGTCATAAGGCGCTGCGGGCAATGAATATCGCTTTTGGCGTGCTGTTTGTGACGGTCTTTTTCTACGCGGTCTCCTTTACGCTGGCGATGGGGCACGACGAGGCGGTAAAAGCCTACGAGCAGAATATTTCCGCCCTGGCAATCGCAGCACAGTTCATCAGCGGTGACGGTGCGGGCTGGGTCAAAATCGTCAGCGTGATCCTCAACATTTTTGCCGTGATGACCGCGTTCTTTGGCGTCTATCTCGGCTTTCGTGAGGCGACGCAGGGCATCGTGATGAACATCCTGCGCCGCAAAATGCCGGCGGAGAAAATCAATGAAAGCACCGTCCAGCGCGGGATTATGCTGTTCGCTATCCTGCTTGCCTGGAGCGCGATTGTGTTAAACGCGCCGGTGCTGAGCTTCACCTCCATCTGTAGCCCTATTTTCGGGATGGTGGGTTGCTTAATTCCGGCGTGGCTGGTCTACAAAGTGCCCGCACTTCATAAATATAAAGGCGTATCGCTGGTGATTATTGTGATTACCGGGCTGCTGCTTTGTGTTTCTCCTTTCCTCGCCTTCTCATGAGGTTAAATAAGGTCGTAACGATGTCTGAGCAAATTAATCCTTTATGGAACCATTTTATTCGCGCTGTGCAGGAAGAGGTAAAGCCTGCGCTGGGCTGTACCGAACCCGTCTCGCTGGCGCTGGCGTGCGCGATGGCTGCCGGACAGCTTGACGGTGAGGTGACGCGTATCGAGGCGTGGGTATCGCCGAACCTGATGAAAAACGGGCTTGGCGTAACGGTGCCCGGCACCGGTATGGTCGGTTTACCCATCGCGGCCGCGCTGGGGGCGACAGGCGGTAATGCACACGCCGGGCTGGAGGTGTTGAAAGACGCGTCGGCCGAGGCGCTAACGCGCGCCAAAGCACTGCTGAACGCGGGTCTGGTGCAGGTTAAATTGCAGGAGCCGTGCGAGGAGATCCTCTATTCACGCGCCTGCGTTTACGTCGGTGAATCCTCGGCGATGGTGACCATCGCTGGCGGGCACACTCGCGTGGTGGAGGTAGTTTGTCAGGGCGAAACGCGCTTCAGGCTTGACGATCGTCAGAGCCAGAACAACGACGATCCGCTGGCGGTACTCTCGACCACCACGCTGTCGCAGATCCTTGAGTTTGTAGAGCAGGTGCCGTTTGACGCGATCCGCTTTATCCTCGATGCGGGGCGGCTGAACGATGCGCTCTCCCGCGAAGGTTTGCGTGGCAACTGGGGGCTGCATATTGGCGCGACGCTCAATAAACAGCGCGCACGCGGCTGGATGGCGCAGGATCTGGGTTCAGACATTATTATCCGCACCAGCGCAGCCTCGGATGCCCGCATGGGAGGCGCGACGCTGCCGGCGATGAGCAACTCGGGTTCCGGGAATCAGGGCATCACCGCCACCATGCCGGTAGTGGTGGTGGCTGAGCACGTTCAGGCCGATGACGAACGGCTGGCGCGGGCGCTGATGCTCTCGCATCTGTCGGCTATCTATATCCACTACCAGCTTCCGCGCTTGTCCGCGTTGTGCGCGGCGACAACGGCCGGAATGGGGGCAGCGGCGGGGATGGCGTGGCTGATGGGCGGATCTTACCAGACCATTGCCATGGCGATCGGCAGTATGATCGGCGACGTGAGCGGGATGATCTGCGATGGGGCCTCTAACAGCTGCGCAATGAAGGTCTCGACCAGCGTCACCAGCGCCTGGAAAGCCGTGATGATGGCGCTGGATGATACTGCGGTGACGGGTAACGAGGGGATTGTGGCGCACGACGTGGAACAGTCTATCTCTAACCTGTGCGCCCTGGCGTGCCGCTCAATGCAGGCGACGGACCGGCAGATCATTGAGATTATGGCGAGTAAGGTGTAAAAATTTCCCCTCACCCCAACCCCTCTCCCCAGAGGGGCGAGGGGCTCGATCGTTCCCTCTCCCCTTTGGGGAGAGGGCCAGGGTGAGGGGCGGGTAGCGTTCTTTACACCGGCAAATCAATCAGCAGCGCGCGCAGCGGCGTATCGGCAACCAGGGTGATATTCGCTTCGTCACGAATAAACGCCCCGTCACCGCAGGTGAGCGCTTCTTTCTCTTCCGTATGCGTGACCGCATGCACCGTTCCGTGAATGGACTGCAAATAGGCACGCGGGCCATGAAGCTGGAAGCTCGCCTGTTCACCTTTTTTCAGTTCGATATGGTGCAGCCACACCTGCTGGCGCAACTGCAAGCTGCCTTTGCTGCCGTCTGGCGAGGCAATCAGCTGCTGTTTACCGCCCTTCAGATCGATTTTTTGCACCAGCGGATTTTCCCGCTCCGGACAGGCATCCAGCCACAGCTGCATGCGGGTCAGCGTTTTATCTTTGCTGAGGTTATGCTCGCTGTAGCTAATACCTGGCTGCGTGGAAATTAACAGCGCCTCGCCAGCCTTCGCCTGGACATGATTGCCCTCGCTATCGCGGTATTCTGCCTCGCCTTCCAGGATCAGGTTCAGGATATCGACTTTAGGGTACGTGCGCGGCTGGAAGGACGCGCCCGGGGCGAGCACTTCCTGATTCAATACGCGCAGTGAAGCGTAACCGAGGAGTTTAGGGTCAAAGTAGTGTCCAAAGGAAAAGGTGTAGCGGGCCTGCAACCAACCGAAATCGGCTTGTCCGCACTGTTTCGCTGTTCTTGTCGTAATCATAAACTTGACCTCTCTTTACACTAAATCAATGGTAAAGGTATGGACGCTGCATTGTTAGCCAGATATTCTGCCTGGTATGTTCAAATTTCCTGAATGAGAACGAGATGGCTAAAGAGAGAGCATTGACGCTTGAGGCGCTTCGCGTCATGGACGCGATTGACAGGCGCGGCAGCTTTGCCGCGGCGGCAGATGAACTGGGGCGCGTTCCGTCTGCGCTGAGCTACACCATGCAAAAGCTGGAAGAGGAGCTGGATGTTGTGCTCTTCGATCGCTCCGGTCATCGAACAAAATTCACCAACGTTGGGCGGATGCTGCTGGAGCGCGGCCGCGTATTGCTGGAAGCGGCGGATAAGCTGACGACCGATGCCGAAGCGCTGGCCCGCGGCTGGGAAACCCATCTGACGCTGGTGACCGAAGCGCTGGTGCCCACCGAGGCGCTGTTCCCGCTGGTGGACAGACTGGCCGCGAAAGCCAATACCCAGCTGTCGATCATCACCGAGGTGCTGGCCGGGGCGTGGGAGCGTCTTGAGACGGGCAGGGCGGATATCGTGATTGCGCCGGACATGCATTTCCGCTCATCGTCAGAAATCAATTCGCGCAAACTGTACAGCGTGATGAACGTCTACGTCGCCGCCCCGGATCACCCTATCCATCAGGAGCCGGAGCCGCTCTCTGAGGTCACGCGCGTGAAATACCGCGGCGTGGCGGTCGCGGATACCGCCCGAGAGCGCCCGGTGTTAACGGTACAGTTGCTGGATAAACAGCCGCGACTGACGGTAACGTCGCTGGAAGATAAGCGACAGGCGCTCCTGGCGGGGCTGGGCGTGGCGACTATGCCGTACCCGTTTGTCGAAAAGGACATTGCAGAAGGGCGGCTGCGCGTCGTCAGCCCGGAATACACCAGCGAAGTGGATATCATTATGGCGTGGCGTCGCGACAGCATGGGCGAAGCCAAATCGTGGTGTTTGCGTGAAATTCCAAAGCTCTTTGCCCACCACAACAAATAAGCGTAGGCCCGGTAAGCGTAAGCGCCACCGGGCAGAATTTACGCGCTTGCCTTAGGATCCGGACCAAAGCGGTTTTCGCCCGGCGTCCCGCTCTGACAGTTGAAAATCAAAATCACGATCCAGCCGATAAGCGGGATCAACAGCAACAGCAGCCACCACGCCGAACGATCGGTGTCGTGGAGACGACGAAACAGTACGGCCCATGAAGGCAGCAGAACTAACACACCATAAATGGTGGTGAGAATGCCTTCACCCCCCTCGCGTTCCCAGCCGAGGATCTTGTCCACAATGCCCAGCACCATAATCAGGACGAAGTTCACCAGAACGAACATCCAGTACTCTTTACGGCGGGCACGGCCACCAAATCCAACGTAGTTGCGCAGTACTTTTAAATACCAGTCCATTTTTCCTTGCCTCTTAATCAGTCAATCACTTGTTTTCTAAGCGATCGAGGTAAGGATAGATGTATGCTGTGAATTAAAAAAGGGAATCAATTGATTCCCTAAATAATTATCCGAAACGCACGTCGCGCCCGTGCGGTTCATCCAGGTCCTGCCACGGGCCAATGGAGATAATGCCCGTTGGGTTGATGGTCTTATGACTGCGGAAATAGTGGGTGCGAATATGGTCAAAATTGACCGTCTCCGCAATCCCCGGCATCTGATAGATGTCGCGCAGGAAACCGTGCAGGTTCAGGTAATCACTGATGCGATGCTTGTCGCACTTGAAGTGGGTGACATATACCGGATCAAAGCGGATCAGCGTCGTCCACAGGCGGATGTCTGCTTCGGTGAGGCGATCGCCCGCTAAATAACGATGCTGGCCGAGGATCTGCTCCAGGCGCTCCAGGGATCCAAACACGTTGCCGACCGCTTCGTCGTACGCTTCCTGACTGGTGGCAAAGCCCGCTTTGTAGACGCCGTTGTTGACGTTGTCGTAGATCCAGCCGTTCAGCTCGTCAATTTTCTCGCGCAGCTCAACCGGGTAGTAATCCCCGGCGCGTGCACCGTGAGCGTCAAACGCGGTATTGAACATGCGAATGATTTCAGCGGATTCATTGCTGACGATCGTCTGGTTTTTCTTGTCCCACAGCACAGGCACCGTTACGCGTCCGGTGTAGTGCGGATCGGCGCGCAGATAGAGCTGATACAGGAAATCGTGATGATAAAGCTCATCACCCGTCGCGGCCGGGAAGCCACTGTCGAACGTCCAGCCGTTTTCCAGCATCAGCGGGTTGACCACCGAAACCGGAATTAACGATTCGAGACCTTTAAGTTTGCGCACAATCAGCGTGCGGTGCGCCCACGGACAGGCGAGAGAAACATACAGATGATAACGATCTTTTTCCGCCGCAAAGCCCCCTTCGCCACTCGGGCCGGGTGCGCCGTCGGCGGTCAGCCAGTTACGGAAGGCCGAAACAGAGCGCTTAAAGCGTCCACCGGTGGATTTGGTGTCATACCAGACATCCTGCCAGACGCCGTCTACGAGTTGTCCCATTTTTTACTCCTCCGTCAGATAGCAAAAGCGAGGAGATTTCTCCTCGCTTTGAATGTAATCAGTATAGCCTGCTTACCACTTCTTATTCAGAAGACGGTCGATGCTGTAGGCGCCCGGACCCGTGATAGCCAGCAGCAGGAAGCCGCCCGCGATGGTCAGGTTTTTCATGAACATCAGGGAGTTCACGCCTTCCGCAAAGTTGCTGTGGAAGATGAACGCGGTCAGCAGGGTAAAGCCTGCGGTGAACAGCGCCGTGGTGCGGGTCAGGAAACCGAACAGCACTGCCAGGCCGCCGCCGAACTCAAGCAGAATGGTCAGTGGCAGCAGGAACCCCGGCACGCCCATCGCTTCCATATACTGCTGAGTGCCCGCATAGCCGGTAATTTTGCCCCAGCCTGCGGTGATGAACAGAACAGGCATCAGAATACGCGCTACCAGTACACCAACATCTTCTAATTTTTTCATTTTACTCTCCAGGAAACCACATCAGCGGCTAAACGTTATTTGCGTGCAAATTCGGGTAGATACCGCGTCTTTGCTGTCGATGGAGAGGAGTGTAAACGGGGCGGATGGCAAATGTTAGCAAGGAAAACTGTTAATCTTCTTCAAAGATATTGAGTAAGGGAGGGGGTTTTGCCGGGTAAGGCGTAGCCGTCACCCGGCAAGAAGGCTAGCGCAACTGCTGCTGTCGCAGCGTGGTTTTCACCAGACGCCAGGCGCTCCAGGCGCCAAAGCCGCGGCGTGCCCAGCGGATCAGCATGTTAGGATGCCGAACCGACCAGATCGCCATCACGCTGCTGCCGACCAGCGCCCATGAGCGCAGGCTCAGAACCGTGTTCCAGCCACGGTCAAACCGATGCGTGGCTTCAACCCAGTCTCGACGGCTGGCAGACAAATCCAGCCGCTGCTGCTGAATTTGGCTCAACAGATACGCTTTCCGCTTTTGACGTTCGGCTTTGTCGCTCACGACTTATCATCCTCCAGCAGGGCGCGGTCGTTGGCCAGCTCCTGGCGCGTATGGCGCAGGAAGGTCGACGTGCGCGCTTTATGCAGGGTCCAGATACCGCCTATCAGCGCCGCCACCAGCAGAACCACGGTAGTCGCAATCATCGCGTTCAGACGATACTGTGGATCGATAGCCCAGATGATTAACACCATCAGGCTCATCAGACCAAACGCGGCAAAGAGCATCGTAAGCCCAAGCATGAGCAGCATCTGGAAGAGATTCGCTTTCTCCTCCTCCAGCTCCACTACCGCAAGCCGGACGCGCGTTTCGGCAATCCCGACCAGCGTCGTAAGAATACGCTGGCCGATGCCGAGGACGTTTTTAGCAGGCCCTTGTGCGTGACGTGGATCGTCCATAATCAACGACGCGTCAGCAGGACACCCAGCACCACACCCACTGCGGCGCCAATACCCACACCCGTCCATGGATTATCACGTACATATTCGTCTGCGCGCGCTGCCGCTTCGCGGGTCTGTTTCGCCAGCGCATCACCGGTTTCACCCAGACGGTAACGGCTCTCTTTCAGTGCCTGCTCCGCTTTGCTGCGCAGTTTGCTTACTTCTTCTTTCGATTTATCCGCAGAAGAGTTCAGCACCTCTTCCAGCGTGTCCGCCAGGGATTTCAGTTCAGCGCGCAGATTTTCTGAAGTTGTATCTTTTGACATGATTCTCTCCTGTTGAGATTTCCGTTAACTCAATAATCGCGAGCTTCCAGCGCTTTCAGTTCGTCCTGCGCCTCTTGCAACTTCCTCTCGCGCTTGGCAATTTTTTCCGCATCACCTTTCTCTTTCGCTTCCTGTAGGTCTTGACGGCGCTCGGCTATCTCGTCCTTCTGTTCAGCGATTTTTTCCTGATGATCGGCACGCAGCTTGCTGTCCGTACAGTTGTCTTTCACTTCGCTCAACGCTTTTTTCAGCCCGTCGATCCGGTGCTGATTGTTATGCTTTTCGGCATAACTGATTTCGCGTTGGATATCCTGTTCTTTCTCCTGACAAAGAGACATAGCGAAGGAAGCTGTGCTTAAAGAAAAAAGGGCCAGAGCCAGGGTGATGCGGTATTTCATTATAGAAACCTTCCATTGTGTTACGGCGTAAGCCGTGTTCCAGAACTATGCGGAGAACATCTGAGGGGTGCTCCGCGTACTTAAGCATAGTAAGTAAACGGGAGTTTCACCAAAGTAGGTGAAAATATTCGGAATCTTAGTCGTTAACCAAATCGATGCGACGTGTCGCGTAACCGTGACATCCAGGAGGCTACGTGGCTGTCATCATCCTGTTGCGCAATGATGTAACCCTGCGGCAGCGTGCGGTCCAGCACGGCTTTCGCCGCGGCGCTTTGCGCACTGGAGTCAAATTTTATCAGCAGCACATCGTCTTGCGGCGTGATGCTCTTAAAGCGGATCCCGTTTGCGTCCAGATGATGCCAGATGGAAAAACCATCCGGCACGCTGGTTCCCTGGCTCACAGGACGGATAGCCAGCGTCGACTCCTGATGCTGTAGCGCAGACCACAGCAGGATAAGAGCGCTGAACATCATCAGCGCGACGATAGCGTAAGAGAAGCGGCGCAGCGCGAGCGGGGAG
Source organism: Enterobacter sp. DTU_2021_1002640_1_SI_PRY_ASU_LCPMC_013 (assembly GCF_032389435.1). Lineage (NCBI taxonomy): Bacteria > Pseudomonadati > Pseudomonadota > Gammaproteobacteria > Enterobacterales > Enterobacteriaceae > Enterobacter > Enterobacter sp. DTU_2021_1002640_1_SI_PRY_ASU_LCPMC_013. The sequence continues at coordinate 4,216,692 of NZ_CP135594.1, read as the reverse complement.
ATAACCATCGTTAACCCCTGGCTCCGTATTTCTTCTTCCACAGTACGACCAGGGACCCGACCAGGCCAAACACCAGCAGAACGACGGGCAGCAGCATCAGGCAAGACATCAGCTGATCTTCATATTTCATAAAGACCGGCGTTTTACCCAGCGCGTAGCCGAGCGTGGTCAGGATCAGCACCCACAGCAAGCCGCTCATCCAGTTAAAGAACTGGAAGCGCGTACTGCTCAGGCCGGACAAGCCCGCAATGGTGGGCAGCAGGGTGCGTACGAATGCGATAAAGCGGCCGATCAGTAAGGCGGAAAGCCCATGCTTATGGAAAAGGTGGTGCGCTCGCTGGTGGTAATGGGCCGGAAGGTGCGAAAGCCAGTTCTGAACGATTCGCGTGTTACCCAGCCATCGCCCCTGAATGTAACTCACCCAGCAGCCCAGGCTGGCGGCAATGGTCAAAAGCAGGACCGTTTGCGGGAAAGCCATCGCCCCTTTTGCACAGAGCACCCCGACCAGCACCAGCAGGCTGTCGCCGGGTAAAAAGGCAGCAGGCAGCAGACCGTTCTCAAGGAACAGGATCATAAATAACACAAAGTAGAGCATGCCAATCATGGACGGGTTGGCCAGCGTTTCGAAATCCTGAGCCCAGAGGGCGTTCAGTAGTTGGGTCAAAAGTTCCATTCAGTGTTCCTGGAAATCGGTTAACGTCACGCCTGTCATTCGGGAAAACAGCACGGCGACATTGTTATGATTTCATTATGGTCGCTCGCGGACACATTGATGTGTGGCCAACACTGTTCCCTGTTAATTGGCTGGTTAGCAAGCACTAACTTACAAAATAACGAAGTGAATCCAATTGTAACAAAGCCCGACGTTCTGCGTCACAGAATTTGAGGGGAAACACGATTTTGGCGTAAGCCACGGAGGGGAGCGAGAAATTTTACAAAGGCTGACACTATAGAGGTTTTCTTACCCTGTCTGGCCGGAAGGCGCGGCGGTGCGCCTGCCAGCAGTTCGGGAGCTTATTTTGCGAGATTGGTCGCGGTATCGAGGTGAACGACCGGATTATCGGCAAAAAGATAGCGGTCAGCGTTAAATTCAAAGTCATCACTTGTTTCATTAAACAGCATCTGTTTAGTGTTCTCCAGGTGCTGCCACATTGCCAGTTTCGCCGCATGCGGATCTTTACGAATCAGAGCCTTAAGAATCTGGTCGTGGTCGTCACACCAGTTGTCTACCGTGCGGGAATCAATGTGATCGTGCAATTTCTTCCAGTACGGGTTGTGAACGCGCTGAGTCCACATTTTTTCAACGATTGCCGCCAGCGCCGTGTTCTGAGTGGCAAGGGCGACCTGGACGTGGAATTGCAGGTCCCATTCGGAATCGCGGAAACATTTTTCTTTACGCGCATGATCCTGGATTTCCATCAGCTTCATGATGTCCTGCTTGGTCACCTGCGTCGCAGCAAATTCCGCAATGTTGCTTTCAATCAGCTGGCGAGCCTGGAGAAGCTCAAACGGACCGTAGCTGGCAAACTCCAGACTTTCGTCCGGGGTGGGGGAGTGTTTCGCCTGGCTGGAAATCACATGAATGCCGGAACCTTTGCGTACCTCAACATACCCTTCCACTTCCAGCATGATGATGGCTTCGCGGACCACCGTGCGGCTGACGCTTTTTTCATCCGCAATGAAACGCTCAGCGGGAAGTTTATCACCGACAAGATAGACCCCTTGCTCGATGCGATCTTTCAGCTCGGCGGCAAGTTGTTGATATAAACGACGTGATTCGGTGATTTCCATATGCGCTCCAGGCAGGGTACGGCGAATGATTTGTTATACCACTTTTGCGTGCCACTCTCCATATTTCGCCATGAAAAAAGCCGCCCGGAGGCGGCTTTTGAGAAGATTTGGCCGGGTGGCGCTGCGCTTACCCGGCCTACGATTTTATTGGGTTTTGTAGGCCGGGTAAGGCGGAGCCGGCACCCGGCACAACAACGCTAACTCTGCGTCGCCGGTCCCCCAAGGGACTCTTTCGCCAGTTCATCGGCGGATTTGCTCTTCAGCACCGTCCAGATAACCACCGCACCCATCAGGTCGAAGACAGCCAGTACCGCGAACAGCGGGCTGAAACCAATCGTATCCGCCAGCGCGCCGACCACCAGCGCAAACAGGGTACTTGCGGTCCAGGCGGCCATCCCGGTCAGGCCGTTGGCGGTGGCGACTTCGTTACGACCAAACACGTCGGAAGAAAGCGTAATCAGCGCACCGGACAGAGACTGGTGAGCAAAGCCCCCGATACACAGCAGGGCGATAGCCACGTAAGGGCTGGTGAACAGGCCGATCATGCCCGGACCGATCATCAGCAGGGCGCCCATGGTGACCACCATCTTACGGGACACAATCAGGTTCACGCCAAACCAGCGCTGGAACAGCGGTGGCAGGTAGCCGCCGACGATACAGCCCAGGTCAGCAAACAGCATTGGCATCCAGGCGAACATCGCGATCTCTTTCAGGTTAAAGCCGTAAACTTTAAACATGAACAGCGGGATCCAGGCGTTAAACGTACCCCAGGCCGGTTCTGCCAGGAAGCGTGGCAGGGCGATACCCCAGAACTGACGGGTGCCCAGGATCTGCCAGACGGACATCTTTTTGCCGTTGTCGGTCTGATGCTGAGATTCCTGACCATTAATAATGTAGTCACGTTCTTCGTCAGACAGCTTTTTCTGATCGCGCGGGTGTTTATAGAAGATCAGCCACGCCATGGCCCAGGCAAAGCTCAGCACACCGGAGATGATGAACGCCATCTGCCAGCTGTGCATAACAATCGCCCACACCACCAGTGGCGGAGCAATCATCGCCCCGATGGAGGAGCCTACGTTGAAGTAACCGACAGCGATTGAACGCTCTTTTGCCGGGAACCATTCAGAGCTGGCTTTCAGACCCGCGGGGATCATCGCCGCTTCGGCAGCACCTACCGCACCACGCGCCAGCGCCAGTCCGCCCCAGCTGCCGGCCAGCGCGGTCGCTCCACAGAAGACGGCCCAGGCTACAGCGAAGAAGGCATAACCAATTTTTGTACCCAGAATATCAAGAACATAACCTGCAACAGGCTGCATTACGGTGTAAGCGGCAGAGTAAGCCGCAATGATGTAAGAGTATTGCTGCGTGGAGATATGTAACTCTTCCATCAACGTTGGCGCCGCTGCTGCCACGGTGTTACGTGTCAGGTAGCCCAGCACGGTGCCCAGCGTCACCAGTGCGATCATGTACCAACGTAACCCTTTAATTTTACGCATGTAAAACCTCATCGTTATGTTATTTCCGTGTCGGGACACGGCAACAACTCAACCGTTGCCGGGAGTTGTTCTGTAACGGGAGGGGCGTAACCGGGAACCTGTCCCGGAACGGCCCGAACCTTGCCATAAGTAATCGTGCTAAGTCGGCTTCCGTACCGTTAAATCCGATGTCTCAAACACCGGTAATGCATTCCGTCGGCTTATAGTTTGCGACGGCGAAAAGATAACTTGTCATACAACTTTAAAAGGTGAGTGACATCACAAAAGTGTGAATCTTTGTAGGGACATTATGCGGCGCGCGCAAAGCCAGAACTGGCGCGGTCTGCGAGAGGGTTTACCCCTTTGAGGGTAATTTATTTGTCGACGTTTATTGATCTAACTCACGAAAAAAACGTCGGACTCTGGAAATTGGTGTGATAACTTTGCAGCATCTGAACATAAGCTTTCTGACGCTCCCGTAATGAGGAAGACGATAATGACACCGTTTATGACCGACGATTTTCTGCTAGATACCGAATTTGCTCGCCGCCTGTACCACGACTACGCAAAAGACCAGCCGATTTTCGACTACCACTGCCATTTACCGCCGCAGCAGGTTGCCGAAAATTACCGTTTCAAAAACCTGTATGATATCTGGCTGAAGGGTGACCACTATAAGTGGCGCGCAATGCGCACCAACGGCGTGGCCGAGCGCCTGTGTACCGGCGACGCGACCGATCGCGAGAAGTTTGACGCCTGGGCCGCTACCGTTCCTCACACCATCGGTAACCCGTTATACCACTGGACGCACCTCGAACTGCGTCGTCCGTTTGGTATCACCGGCAAGCTGCTCTCTCCCGCCACGGCGGATGAAATCTGGGATCAGTGCAACGAACTGCTGGCGCAGGATAGCTTCTCGGCGCGCGGCATCATGCAGCAGATGAACGTGAAGATGGTGGGCACCACCGACGATCCGGTCGACTCTCTGGAACATCACGCGGTTGTCGCGAAGGACAGCACGTTTGACATCAAAGTGCTGCCAAGCTGGCGCCCGGATAAAGCCTTCAACATCGAGCTGCCGACCTTTAACGACTACATGGCGAAGCTGGCGGAAGTTTCGGATACCGACATTCGTCGCTTTGACGATCTGCAAACCGCGCTGACCAAACGTCTGGATCACTTTGCCGCACACGGCTGTAAAGTGTCTGACCACGCGCTGGACGTAGTGCTGTTCGCGGAATCCAGTGAAGCTGAGCTGGACAGTATTCTGGCGCGTCGTCTCTCCGGCGAAGCCCTGAGTGACCACGAAGTGGCGCAGTTTAAAACCGCGGTGCTGGTGTTCCTCGGTGCGGAATATGCCCGTCGCGGCTGGGTTCAGCAGTATCACATCGGCGCGCTGCGTAATAACAACCAGCGTCAGTTCAAACTGCTGGGCGCGGACGTAGGCTTTGACTCCATCAACGACCGTCCGATGGCGGAAGAGCTGTCAAAACTGCTGAGCAAACAGAACGAGCAAAACCTGCTGCCAAAAACCATTCTGTACTGCCTGAACCCGCGCGATAACGAAGTGCTGGGCACTATGATCGGCAACTTCCAGGGCGAAGGGATGCCGGGCAAGATGCAGTTCGGTTCCGGCTGGTGGTTTAACGATCAGAAAGACGGCATGGAGCGTCAGATGACGCAGCTAGCGCAGCTCGGCCTGCTGAGCCGCTTCGTTGGCATGCTGACCGACAGCCGCAGTTTCCTCTCCTATACCCGCCATGAATATTTCCGCCGCATTCTGTGCCAGATGATTGGCCGCTGGGTGCACGCGGGCGAAGCGCCAGCGGATATCCAGCTGCTGGGCGAAATGGTGAGAAACATCTGCTTTAACAATGCGCGTGACTACTTCGCCATTGAACTGAACTAAGGCCGTTCGAGGTTGATATGCAATACATCAAAATCCATTCGCTGGATAACGTTGCCGTCGCGCTGGCGGATCTGGCCGAAGGGACGGAAGTCACTTTCGATAACCAGTCCGTCACGTTACGCCAGGCCATTGGACGTGGACATAAATTTGCCCTGATCCCCATTGCGAAAGGGGAGAACGTGGTGAAGTACGGCTTGCCCATCGGCCATGCGCTGGCGGATATTGCGCCGGGTGAGTACATTCATTCCCACAATACCCGCACCAATCTCAGCGATCTGGATGAGTACAGCTATCAACCTGATTTCCAGGCGGAAGCCGATCAGCCGGCGGATCGTGACGTTCAGATCTACCGCCGCGCCAGCGGCGAGGTGGGGATCCGCAACGAGCTGTGGATCCTCCCGACCGTTGGCTGCGTGAACGGGATCGCGCGTCAAATTCAGACGCGTTTCCTGAAAGAGACCAACAATGCTGAAGGCACCGACGGCGTGCATCTGTTCAGCCATACCTACGGTTGTTCCCAGCTGGGCGACGACCACATCAATACCCGCACCATGCTGCAAAATATGGTGCGCCACCCGAACGCAGGGGCGGTGCTGGTGATTGGCCTCGGCTGTGAAAACAATCAGGTCGACGCCTTCCGCGACACGCTGGGCGAGTTCGATCCTGAGCGCGTGCACTTTATGGTGTGTCAGCACCAGGACGACGAAGTGGAAGCGGGCGTTGAACAGCTGCACCAGCTGTATGAGGTGATGCGTCACGACAAGCGCGAGCCGGGCAAGCTGAGTGAACTGAAGTTTGGCCTGGAGTGCGGCGGATCTGACGGGCTTTCCGGCATTACCGCTAACCCGATGCTGGGCCGCTTCTCAGATTACGTCATCGCCAACGGCGGCACCACGGTGCTGACCGAAGTGCCGGAGATGTTCGGCGCAGAGCGCATTCTGATGAGCCACTGCCGCGACGAAGAGACCTTTGAGAAGACCGTCACCATGGTCAACGATTTCAAACAGTACTTCATCGCCCATAACCAGCCGATTTATGAGAACCCGTCGCCGGGTAACAAGGCGGGCGGGATCACCACGCTGGAAGAGAAATCCCTGGGCTGCACCCAGAAAGCGGGCGCCAGCCAGGTAGTGGACGTGCTGCGCTACGGTGAACGGCTGAAAACGCACGGTCTGAACCTGCTGAGCGCACCGGGCAACGATGCGGTCGCCACCAGTGCGCTGGCGGGAGCGGGCTGTCACATGGTGCTGTTCAGTACCGGGCGCGGCACGCCGTACGGCGGATTTGTGCCAACGGTGAAAATCGCCACTAACAGCGAGCTGGCGGCGAAGAAAAAACACTGGATCGACTTTGATGCCGGCCAGCTGATCCACGGCAAAGCGATGCCGCAGCTGCTGAGCGAATTCGTGGACACGATTGTGGAATTTGCCAGCGGCAGGCAGACCTGCAACGAGAAGAACGACTTCCGCGAGCTGGCGATCTTTAAGAGTGGTGTGACGCTTTAATCGGTGCGGCCTGATGCCCTCACCCTGGCCCTCTCCCACGGGGAGAGGGTACAAACACTAAAAACGGCAACCTCAGGGTTGCCGTTTTGCTGTTAACCTCGCACGGCGTTCTTCGCCAAACGCGCGTCTTCCGCCTGGCACACGGCGGCGGTGAACATCACGTCAGTGGAGGAGTTGATCGCCGTCTCGCAGGAGTCCTGCAATACGCCAATAATAAAGCCTACCGCCACCACCTGCATGGCGATCTCGTTCGGGATGCCGAACATATTGCACGCCAGCGGGATCAGCAGCAGGGAGCCGCCCGCTACGCCGGATGCGCCGCAGGCGCAGAGCGCAGCAACCACGCTTAGCAGCAGCGCCGTTGGCAGATCCACGGGAATACCCAGCGTATTGACCGCAGCCAGCGTCAGCACCGTGATGGTAATTGCCGCCCCTGCCATATTGACGGTTGCGCCCAGCGGGATCGATACGGAGTACGTATCGCGATCCAGGTTCAGTTTCTCACACAGCGACATATTGACCGGAATATTCGCCGCCGAACTGCGGGTGAAGAAGGCGGTCACGCCGCTTTCGCGCAGGCACATCAGCACCAGCGGGTACGGGTTACGACGGGTCTGCAGGAACACCAGCAGCGGGTTAATCACCAGCGCTACAACGGCCATACAGCCGATCAGCACCAGCAGCAGTTGAGCATAGCCCCACAATGCGCCAAAACCTGTTGTTGCCAGCGTCGATGCGACCAGACCAAAAATACCAATCGGTGCGAAGCGGATCACCACCGTCACAATAAAGGTCACGGCGTTAGAAACGTCGGTGATCAGGTTTTTAGTCGTGTCATTGCTATGGCGCAGGGCAAAACCAAGGCCAACCGCCCACACCAGAATGCCAATGTAGTTTGCGTTAATCAGCGCATGAATCGGGTTTGCCACAATACTCATCAGCAGGCCGTGCACCACCTCAACAATACCCGCGGGCGGCGTAATGTCGGTTGCGCCGGTAGTCAGCTGCAGCGTGGAAGGGAAGATAAAGCTCACTACGACTGCAGTCAGCGCGGCGGAGAACGTACCCAGCAGGTACATCCACAGAATCGGGCGGATATTGGTTTTCTGCCCTTGCTGATGGTTGGCGATTGAAGCCATCACCAGCGTCAGAACCAGAACCGGCGCGACTGCTTTCAGGGCACCAACGAACAGCGTGCCGAGCAGGCCGGTGGCCTCGGCGGCAGGTTTTGAGATCAGTGCCAGCGCGACGCCGAGCACCAGGCCAACCAGTATTTGCTTAACGAGGCTGCCGCGCGACAAACGCGCCAACAGACCAGATAGTGATGGGGTCATGGAGATTCCTTAAGTGAAATTGCGTTCCATCCCGGATGTGCTCTAGGTCACATTTATGTCCGGATGTAAGTAAATGTTTGCCTGGTCGAGTATAGGGAAAGCGCGTACGGAGGGAAGCGTAAAATGCTGGATTTTACGTGTTGCGTCATGTTTTTTAACTATTGTTTAACGAAAGTGCCGGGTGGCGCTGCGCTTTTCACCCTCTCCCTGTGGGAGAGGGTTGGGGTGAGGGCATCAGCCCGCACCGAACGTTGCACTAAGCCTGCTGCTTCTTATCGTGCTGGCGGTTAACCCAGGTATTGATAATCAGCGTCACCAGCAGAATGCCAAACACCACGCCGAGCGAAATGGCGATCGGAATATGGTAGAAATCGACGATCAGCATCTTGATACCGATAAACACCAGAATCACCGACAGACCGTACTTCAGCATTGAGAAGCGCTCTGCCGCACCCGCCAGCAGGAAGTACATCGCACGCAGGCCGAGGATGGCGAACAGGTTCGAGGTCAGCACGATGAACGGGTCGGTAGTGACCGCGAAGATAGCCGGGATACTGTCCACCGCGAAAATCACGTCGCTCAGTTCGACCAGAATCAGCACCAGCAGCAGCGGGGTGGCGAACAGCAGACCGTTCTTACGCACGAAGAAATGCTCGCTCTCGATCTTGTCCGTCATGCGCAGATGACCCCGGATCCACTTCACCAGCGGCTTATCACCGATACCGGTATCGTCTTCTTTTGCCAGCGCCATTTTGACCCCGGTAAACAGCAGGAACGCACCAAATACATACAGCAGCCATTCGAACTGGGTAATCAGCCAGCTACCGGCGAAGATCATGATGGTACGCAGGACAATAGCGCCCAGCACGCCGTACACCAGCACGCGGCGTTGCAGAGCCGCAGGCACGGCGAAGTAGCTGAACAGCATCAGCCAGACGAAGACGTTATCAACCGCCAGCGCTTTTTCAATCAGATAGCCGGTGAGGAAGGCGAGTGCCTGAGGATCGGCCACCGCGCGGCCTTCGGTTGAGGCCAGATACCACCAGAAGGCGGCGCAGAAGAGGAGTGAGAGGGTAACCCATACCAGCGACCAGACGGCGGCTTGCTTGACGCTCATGCCGTGCTCGCCGCGACGACCCTGCAAAAAGAGGTCGATTGCCAGCATGATGAGCACGACAACCGCGAATCCGCCCCACAGCATTGGAGTGCCGACAGAATGCATACTATTTTCCTTACACATAAAAAACAAAAACGGCTATGGTCAGAAGACGATAGCCGTTAGCTTTTTATGCATAGACCTCGCCTTCCGGCAAGGTCTCACTTACAACCACGAAGGTTGCCCGGCGACCGGATGCGGTTTTGCACGCATCGTAATGACGATCCACCGGCGAAGAAGTTACTCCCCTTTGCAGGTAACAAATTATGTCAGACCATCGGTTTCGTCAATGGTCTGCACGATTTCATTACACAGTTTTACGCGACGGCTTCCACATTCACGCCGTCTGCGGGGAAGATCACGCCAGTCTGTCGGCGGATCTCCGTTTGCAGCTTCGCCGTGGTGCGGCTGATCGCCAGCCCCGGGTGGTTCACTTCGTTGTCTTCTACCAGACGGGCGAAGACCTCTGCCTCATAGAGCATAGTGTTAATATGCTGAGGCTGCGTCAGCTCCTGCGCTTTGCCGCCGCGGGGAACGATGCTTAGCTTCTGGCATTCGGAGATTTTTTCGATCACCAGCGAGCCGTCTTCGCCCTGAATTTCGCTTGGCAGTACGGAGTCACTGACCTTCGAGTGCTGCAACGTCACGCTAAAATCACCGTAGTCCAGCACCACAACGCCGTGTGCATCCACGCCGCTCTCCAGCAGGCTGGCGGTGGCGGTTACGCCGTGCGGTTCACCCCACAGGGCGACCGCAGAGGCCAGGCAGTAAAAACCGATATCCATAATCGAGCCGTTAGAGAAGGTCGGGTTAAAGGTGTTCGGGTTTTCGCCGTCCAGGTATCGCTGGTAGCGCGAGGAATACTGGCAGTAGTTGATAAAGGCTTTACGCACTTTGCCAATTTTCGGCAGCGATTGCTGCAACAGCAGGAAGTTCGGCAGGCTGGCGGTTTTGAACGCTTCAAACAGTACCACCTGGTTTTCGCGGGCAAGCGCAATGGCGGCTTCCACTTCCTCAATATTCGAGGCCAGCGGCTTCTCGCAGATCACATGCTTTTTGTGGCTGAGGAACAGCTTCGTTTGCGGGAAGTGCAGAGAATTCGGGCTGGCGATATAGACCGCGTCAATGGCGTCGCTTTGCGCCATCTCATCGAGCGAGGTGAACAGATGTTCAACCAGGTAGTCATTCGCAAAACTCTGCGCCTGCTCAAGGCTGCGGGAATAGACTGCGGTGAGCTTATATTTGCCGGTTTCGTGGGCGGCGTCGACGAACTGGCGCGTGATCCAGTTCGTCCCAATGACTGCGAAACGTATCATAAACGTTTACGTACTCCGTAGCAGGGAACCTAAAGCCACTGTAGCACGTCATCATGACATTTCGCGTGCGCTACTGCGCATTACTCTTTAACGATAAATGCGTCAGCCACAAACGGGTATCAAACTCCAGCTGGTGGTACTGCGGCTCCATATGGCAGCACAGGGAGTAGAACGCTTTGTCGTGCTCTTTCTCTTTCAGGTGCGCCAGCTCGTGCACCACGATCATCCGCAGAAAGGCTTCCGGCGCATTGCGAAAGACGGTCGCGACGCGGATCTCCGCTTTGGCCTTCAGCTTGCCGCCCTGTACGCGGGAGATGGCGGTATGCAGGCCGAGCGCGTTTTTCAGCACGTGGATCTTATTGTCGTACATCACCTTGTTGATCGGCGGGGCGCTCTTAAGATACTGGTTTTTCAGATCCTGCGTATACTGCCAGAGGGCTTTGTCAGTCGCGAAATCATGCGTGCCCGGGTAGCGTTTTTCCAGCACCGCGCCGAGTTTTCCCGCGGCAATCAGGTCACGAACCTGGGAAAGTAAATGCTCCGGATAGCCCTGGAGATAAGTCAGCTGGTTCATCAAAACCCCAAAATAGTATGAAAACGGGTATACTCACGCACCCTTTTCAGGGATACGCCAAATTTTACCATTCAGGAGGGCCGATGAGCCACTTAGACAACGGTTTCCGTTCACTCAACCTTAAACGTTTCCCGGAAACGGACGACGTTAACCCGCTTCAGGCGTGGGAAGCGGCGGATGAATATCTGCTGCAACAGTTGGATGGGACTGAAATCAGCGGCCCGGTTCTGATCCTGAATGACGCGTTTGGCGCGCTGGCCTGCGCGCTGGCGGAACATGCGCCTTACAGTATCGGCGATTCTTACTTAAGCGAGCTGGCGACGCGTGAAAACCTGCGTCACAACGATATCGAAGAATCCAGCGTGAAGTTCCTCGACAGCACCGCGGACTACCCGCAGGCGCCGGGCGTGGTGCTGATTAAAGTGCCCAAAACCATGGCGCTGCTGGAGCAGCAGCTTCGCGCGCTGCGTAAGGTCGTGACGCCGGATACGCGTATTATCGCGGGTGCCAAAGCGCGCGATATTCACACCTCGACGCTGGAATTGTTCGAGAAAGTGCTCGGCCCGACCACCACTACGCTTGCCTGGAAAAAAGCGCGCCTGATCAACTGTACCTTCAGCGCACCGGCGCTGGCCGACGCGCCAGAAACGCTGAGCTGGAAACTGGAAGGTACCGACTGGACTATCCACAACCACGCGAACGTTTTCTCCCGTACCGGTCTGGATATCGGCGCACGCTTCTTTATGGAACATCTGCCGGAAAACCTGGAAGGGGAAATCGTTGATCTCGGCTGCGGTAACGGCGTGATTGGCCTGACGCTGCTGGCGAAGAACCCGGAGGCCAGCGTGGTGTTCAGCGACGAATCGCCAATGGCGGTGGCGTCCAGCCGTCTGAACGTGGCAACCAACCTGCCTGAAGCGCTGGATCGCTGCGAGTTTATGATCAACAACGCGCTGTCGGGCGTGGAGCCTTTCCGCTTCAACGCGGTGTTCTGTAACCCGCCGTTCCACCAGAAGCACGCCCTGACGGATAACGTCGCGTGGGAGATGTTCCATCACGCGCGCCGCTGCCTGAAAATCAACGGCGAGCTGTATATCGTGGCCAACCGCCACCTGGACTACTTCCACAAGCTGAAGAAGATTTTCGGCAACTGCGTCACCATTGCCACCAATAACAAATTCGTGGTGCTGAAATCGGTGAAGCTGGGGCGTCGTCGGTAAGATTGGGTATGTGCGGCCTGATGCCCGGTGGCGCTTCGCTTACCGGGCCTACAATGGCCTCGAACCCGTAGGCCGGGCAAGCGCAGCGCCGCCCGGCAATGCTCTAGATCTCCAGCGCTAATTTCGTCCCCTGCGCAATTGCCCGCCGCGCATCCAGCTCCATCGCCACATCGCACCCGCCGATCAAATGCACCGTTTTCCCCGCCTCACGCAGCGGATCCGCCAGATCCCGCTTCGGCTCCTGCCCGGCGCACAAAATCACATGATCCACGCGCAGCAGCTGCGGTTCGCCGCCGATCAGCACGTGCAGTCCGTCGTCGTCGATCTTCTGGTAGCTCACCCCGGGGATCATCTTCACCCCGCGCGAGAGCAGGGTGGCGCGGTGGATCCAGCCCGTGGTTTTCCCCAGCCCTTCACCCGGCTTGCTGGCTTTACGCTGGAGCATCACAATCTGACGCGGGCTTTTCGGCAGTTGCGGACCTTCCGGGCGTAAACCGCCGGACTGACTGAGACTGGTATCAATGCCCCATTCCACGCAGAACTCAGCGATGTTCTGGCTGGTGGCTTCGCCTGGCTGGCTTAAATACATCGCGGTATCAAAACCGATCCCGCCGCAGCCGATGATCGCCACCTTCTCGCCAACCGGCGCTTTGTCCCTTAATACATCCAGATAGCTCAATACCTTCGGATGATCGATGCCTTCGATCGCAGGCGTGCGCGGGGCGATCCCACTCGCGAGGATCACCTCGTCGAAACCGATCAGATCCGCCGCGCTGACAAACTGTTTAAGCCGCAGATCGACGCCCGTCACCTCGATCATCCGGCGGTAATAGCGCAGCGTTTCGTAGAACTCCTCTTTGCCGGGGATCTGTCTGGCAATAGTAAACTGCCCGCCGATTTCCGCCAGCGCGTCAAACAGCGTCACGCTGTGCCCGCGCGAGGCGGCATTGACCGCAAACGCCAGCCCCGCCGGACCCGCGCCCACCACGGCCAGACGTTTTTTATTGACCGCCGGAACGACCGGCATTTTGGTTTCGTGGCAAGCGCGCGGGTTGACGAGGCAGGAGGTGACCTTGCCGACGAAGATCTGATCCAGACAAGCCTGGTTACAACCGATGCAGGTGTTGATCTCATCCGCCCGGCCGCTCTGCGCCTTGGACAGCAGCTCGGCATCCGCAAGGAACGGGCGCGCCATCGATACCATATCGGCATCGCCGCGTGAGATCACATCCTCCGCCACCTGCGGATCGTTAATGCGGTTGGTGGTGACCAGTGGAACGGAGACTTTGCCTTTCAGCTTGCGCGTTACCCAGCTGAACGCCGCGCGCGGCACCGGCGTGGCGATGGTCGGGATGCGCGCTTCGTGCCAGCCAATCCCGGTGTTGATGATGGTGGCGCCAGCGGTTTCAATCGCCTGCGCCAACTGCACGGTTTCGTCGAACGTGCCGCCGCCCTCCACCAGGTCAAGCATTGACAGGCGGAAGATGATGATAAAATCCGCGCCCGCACGTTCGCGTACCGCGCGCACCACCTCCACGGCAAAGCGCATGCGGCGGGCATAGTCGCCGCCCCATTCATCCTCGCGCTGGTTGGTGCGGGCGGCGAGGAATTCGTTGATCAGATACCCTTCGGAACCCATTACCTCGACGCCATCGTAGCCCGCTTCACGCGCCAGCGCGGCGCAGCGGGCGAAGTCGTCAATCAGCGCCAGGATCTCGTCGTGGCTCAAGGCATGCGGCTTAAAACGGTTAATGGGTGCCTGAATGGCCGACGGCGCGACCAGATTCGGTTGATAGCTGTAGCGGCCAGTGTGCAGGATCTGCAGGGCAATTTTGCCGCCTTCTTTATGTACCGCGTCGGTCACAATCCGGTGATGCGCAAGCTGTGACGCATCGTTCAGCACCGCGCCGCCCTCCATCGTCACCCCGGAAGGGGCAGGGGCGACGCCGCCGGTGACAATCAGCGCCACTCCGTGGCGCGCGCGCTCGGCATAGAAGGCTGCCAGACGTTCAGCCCCGTCCGGACGCTCCTCCAGCCCGGTGTGCATCGAGCCCATCAGCACGCGGTTTTTGAGGGTGGTGAACCCCAGATCGAGAGGGGCGAATAACGACGGGTAGCGGCTCATACTCTCTTCCAATGTAAAATTATTGTTATGTGGTCGGATGAGTTACTAATTTAGCCAGTCGCGAGGAAAAGGGAAAAGGGGAGTGTGGTGATTGTGATGGGATTCAAAGATATTAACTGAGTTGGAAAATTGCGGAATGTGATATTAATCCTTTTTTTTGTGTGGTTTTTATCCTAACTTCAGGAGGTGATTTTTATAAGTTATTGATTATTCACAATGGAAATAGGAAATGGTTAATTCTCTTATCCCTTCAATGTATCTTCCCTATACCCTCTTTGAAACGATCAAACCTTTCAATGACATGAATGCTGACGATATGCAGTGTGGTGACATGGGCGAGCAGGAACTGCAATCGCTTGGTCTTAGGGATGTATCTTCGAAAGTAGATCCCTACCGGCTAGTGCGTTATGACTTCTCAAACACATACCCCCTCGATAGCTTTTTTAGGCCAAACCTACCCAGTATGAATATATCGCACGAAGAATGCGTCGATATTTTATTCACTGAGATGAAACAACTTTCAACCGTTTTTTCATTTCAGGGTGAGTATAAAATGGTAATTGGGGAAATGATTGATCATTTTAGATATGGGAATGGTGGTTTTTTTTACAGTGAACGGTTGAACTCAGCCTTTCATGATAGGATAAACAAATTCAATCACGAAAGTCCTATTTTTAAAATAAAAGATGTTTTGCATAGATACTTCACTTTTAATACTAAAAAAATTTCATTTGAATCACTTTTATATGAATTGAAGGGGGCGTTATATAGTTCACGATTAACTAAATTTAATTCGGTAGAGGATAGGGTAAATGGGCTTGGTATCAGTGTTCATGATATTTCAGCACAAAATATAAGTTTGTTAGATTTAAATAAATATGCTTTTGGATGGAGTGCAACTCTTTACTTTCAGGCCCAGGATCATTTCGGTCTTGATGTTAAGGATATTAATAGTAAAATATATAGCCAATTTCGATTCTTCAGGGTATGGTTCTTTTTACAGCGGCACAAAAATTTTGCATTTAAACCTTTTTTCACCGACTTTAATTCTGTATTGCGTATCGGTTAATATATATGAGGTTACTTATTTATTTGAAAAAACCTCTCGCAATATTATATTTCTCGGTCTCTTTATATAATCTATGGACCTTGCAAAAAGTCAACGTATTATTTGTTGAGACTGTTTTTCCAGGGAAGTATGTGATAGCGGTCGATCATCTACCGTTAACAGATCGAGATAAAATTAGTTGGTTTAATGATAATAAAAAAATGCTTGAGAGTCGTTACTTTATTTCTATGAATAATTTTAACCAAATTACGATAATGGAAGCCGTTGGTGGTATAAAAAATGTAAATAGTCATTGGGTTGATGATTATTATTGTTTCTCTTGTGTTGAGAGCGATTTTCGTTGCGTGGATAAAAATCTACAAGTGAATGTTGAACGTGCCCAGGATGGTGTTTCGATATTCTATATTCATACTTTTGGTGGGATCTATGTGCAGGCTATGGATGGTGGAATTAAGAAAAGCAATTATGAAAACTACTTTGATGATTTAGATGATCGTTTAGGGGAGAGCCTTAATCGATTATTTTTTCGTTAAGAATCTATCCCGGCATTAGGCTCTCGGTCGAAAGACTAGATATGCATTGATGAATATTCCGATCGTTATTCACGGTTTTTCCTTTAGGGAGGTAATCTCAAGTATGAGTTAACAACAGAAGCTAAGATACAAGTCGATCCTCCTCCCGTAGGCCGGATAAGCGCAGCGCCATCCGGCATGTTTTTAGGGGCTAACAGAGCGCACTAACCCCGGTGCCTGCCACATCGACGTCGTCAGCCCGCTGTCCACCAGCCCAAGCTGGTCGGCGTAGACCGCCTGCCATTTCTGCATCATGCCGTCGTACAGCTCGCGGTGCTGCGAGTTCGGCGTGAACTCGCGGCTCCACTTCACCAGCCGCTCGCCCGTTGAAGCCATATCCGCAAACAACCCCGCGCCAGCTCCTGCGGCAATGGCACAGCCGAGCGCCGTTGCCTCTTTGACTTCCGGCACGCGTACCGGCAGCCCGGTAACGTCGCTTAAAATCTGGCTCCACAAGGCGCCTTTGGCCCCGCCGCCCGCAAACACCAGGCTCTCAAACGTCACGCCGGAGAAGCGCGAAATCTGCGCCAGGTTGCAGGCCGAGACGATGGCCGCGTTCTCTTCCAGGGCGCGGAACAGCGTCGCTTTATTGCACTTTTCCGGGTCGATGGAGAGGTTAATAAACGACGGCGCGGCGTGATACCACTGCTTAAAATGCATCGCGTCGGAGAAGATCGGCATCACGCCGTGGGAGCCCGCCGGGACGCGGCTCGCCATCTCTTCGAGCAGGGAGTAGGTGTCCATTCCCATTCGTTCGGCAATCAGCTTCTCTTCGGCGCAGAAGGCGTCGCGGAACCAGCGCATGGTTAGCCCGGTAAAGAAGCTGATCGACTCCGCCTGCGCCATGCCGGGGATGACGTGCGGGTTTACGCGGATGTTTATCTCAGGGTCGGTGCGCACCTGCGGCAGATTCACCACCTGCTGCCAGAAGGTGCCGCCGAGAACCGCCGTTTGTCCGGCG
This sequence comes from Enterobacter sp. DTU_2021_1002640_1_SI_PRY_ASU_LCPMC_013, assembly GCF_032389435.1. Lineage (NCBI taxonomy): Bacteria > Pseudomonadati > Pseudomonadota > Gammaproteobacteria > Enterobacterales > Enterobacteriaceae > Enterobacter > Enterobacter sp. DTU_2021_1002640_1_SI_PRY_ASU_LCPMC_013. The sequence continues at coordinate 4,199,685 of NZ_CP135594.1, read as the reverse complement.
CGGACCACGCCCAGCCCCAGACAGCCCAGCTGCACGTCGCCGCCGCCCATCACCACCGGTGTGCCTTCGCGCAGGCCGCTCTGCTGCGCGGCCTCTTTGGTGACAGCGCCCAGCACGGTGCCGGTCTCTTTCACCGGAGAGAGAATATCGGCGCGCAGCCCGGCCATGTCGAGCAGCGCCGGACGCCAGTCGCGGGAGAAGAGATCCAGCATGCCGGTGGTGCCCGCATTGGACGGATCGACCGCCAGCTCACCGGAGAGCTTCGCCGCCAGCCAGTCGCTGATCATGGTGATGGTGGCGGCTTTACGATAAATATCCGGACGATGGTGCGCCAGCCACAGCAGGCGCGGCATGGCGCTGAGGGCAAGCGTCTGGCCGGAAACATCATACACTTCGGATTCAAACCGGTAGTCGTGTATCTCTTTGAGTTCAGCCACCTCGCGGCTGGCGCGGGCGTCGACGTTGGCGCAGGCCCAGATAGCCTCGCCGTTGCGGTCGTACAGCACAATCCCTTCGCGCATCGAGCAGCAGGCGACGGACTGAATATCCGCCGCGCTAAGCCGTGCGCGCTCCAGCGCCTGATGAATACACCGGCAGGCCAGCCGCCAGTTGGTGTCGAGGTCGAACTCCATCGAGCCCGGCACGTTCTCCACGCTCAGGTGCTTCCACTCGGCCTGGCCAACGGCAATCTGGTTGCCCTGTAAATCAAAAATCACGGCGCGAACGCTGCCTGTCCCTGCATCTAACGCTAAAAGGTAACTCATGAGCTTGCCTCGTGTCAGGCGCAGGGCTGCTCTTATCCGGCCAGAGCCAGCACCGCGCGGGCTGTCGTCTCTTCCGTCACCAGGCCATTAATACGGCGACCTTTCAGTGCGGCATAAATCGCATCGGCTTTCTCTTCCCCTCCGGCCACGCCTACGATGGTGGGCAGCTGCGCCAGTTCATCGAGCGTGACGCCCAGTAATTCTTTGTGGATCTCCAGCTCCTCAACGCATTCCCCTTCGGCATTGAGGAAATAGCCAAGGATATCGCCCACCGCGCCTTTACGGGCGTACATCAGCTGTTCACCTTCGCTGATATAGCCGGAGCGCAGTATCGTCGCGTCACGGCGCTGGTTTACCGAGCCAATCCCGACCACCGCCACGTCAGCCGCGGTGGCGGCGAGGATCACGTCCCGCACGCTGGTTTCGCGCTTTAAGATCCCGGCGACTTCAGCGGATGACACGCGAAGCGGGGCGGGGATCATGCTGACGCTACAGGCTGCATCCAGCTGGCCGATACCGGTCATATACGGCCCGACGCCGCCGGAGAGCGTCACCAGGCGGATCTGCTGCGAGCTGATAAAGCCGCTTAAGTGTTGCAGACTGCTCATGGTGGTTTCACCGAAGCCCACCGCTAACAGCTGGCCGGGCTCCAGCACGCCCATCAGCGACTGCGCCGCGCCAATGCCCAGCCGCACGTTCATCGGCGGCGTATTCAGGGCGGGCATCACGCGCACCAGCTTCAGGCCAAATCGTTGTTGCAGCTCGGTTTCCAGCGCCAGGCAGCCCTCGTAGCGGGAGTTGATCTGCACGCGGATCACCCCGGACTGACGGCCTTTCTCCAGCAGGCGGGAGATCTTCAGACGCGGCAGCCCGAGCCGTTCGCCGATGTCGTTCTGGGTCAGCCCGTCGTGGTAGTAGCACCAGGCCACGCGCGCCACCAGCTCCTCTTCCGCCAGTGCCAGCCCGGCAAACCGTCCTTCTTCCGCAGTGCGTTTATCGCTCATAATTGAACTCTTATAAAAATTTAGATCATATGTTCGTGATGGTGCGACGTGAAAATGTGAGCCACGCGACAAAACGGATCTTTTCGATCGTTTCCGCTTTATCTGAATCTCAATCGATAAAACTGTGATCCCTGCACGGTTGTAAATATAGTTCACCGTCTACGCTTTTGAACATTATTAAATCTAAAAATCATTTGTTCAATAGCGGAGCGATGATGACACCACTTCTCGACGCGCGTGATATCAGCAAGCAGTTTTCAGGCGTACCGGTCTTAAAAGGCATTGATTTCACGCTGCTTGCGGGGCAGGTGCATGCGCTGATGGGCGGTAACGGCGCGGGAAAATCGACGCTGATGAAGATCATCGCCGGGGTAGAAACCCCGGATAGCGGTGAACTTTCGGTTGCAGGTGAGTCTTTTGCACGGCTTACCCCGGCGCAGGCGCACAGGTTAGGCATTTATCTGGTGCCGCAGGAGCCGCTGCTGTTCCCCAACCTGACGGTGCGGGAAAACATCCTGTTTCGTCTGCCGCGAGAGCGCGATCGGGAAAAACGCCTGGCGGAAAAACTCCGACAGCTGCAATGCCAGCTTAACCTCGACGCTACCGCCAGCACCCTCGAGGTGGCGGACCAGCAGATGGTGGAGATCCTGCGCGGGCTGATGCGCAACGCCAGAATTCTGATCCTTGATGAACCCACGGCCTCGCTGACGCCCGGTGAAACCGAACGGCTGTTTCGCCAGATCCGCGCCTTGCAGGATCTTGGCGTCGGGATTGTTTTTATCTCGCATAAGCTGCCGGAGATTCGACAGCTGGCGAGTCACGTCTCAGTGATGCGCGACGGCGCGGTGGTGCTCAGCGGCGAAACTGCGCATTTTGACGATAACGCCCTGATCGCCGCCATGACGCCGGTAAGCCGGGAAGCATCCCTGAGCGATACGCAAAAGCTGTGGTTGGCGCTGCCGGGCAACCGCCGCACCCAGGCGCAGGATTTTCCCGTGCTGCGCGTGGAAGCGCTCACCGGGGAGGGTTTTATCGATCTCAGCCTTGAGATTTACGCCGGGGAGATCGTCGGCCTGGCCGGGCTGGTGGGGTCCGGGCGCACCGAGTTTGCCGAAACGCTCTACGGCCTGCGTCCGGTTCGCGGCGGGCGGGTGTGGCTGGAGAGCCATGAGATCACCGCCGATCCGGTCAGTTCACGCCTGCAAAAAGGGCTGGTCTATCTGCCGGAAGACAGGCAGGTGTCCGGCCTGTTTCTCGACGCGCCGATCCGCTGGAACACCGTGGCGCTGAACGAGCCGTCGCTCTGGCAGCAGCGAAAGCGGGAGTCTGCGGTAGTGGAACGCTATCACCGGGCGCTGGGGATCAAGCTCAACCATGCGGATCAAACCGTGCGCACGCTCTCCGGTGGTAATCAGCAGAAGGTGCTGCTGGCGCGCTGTCTGGAGGCCAATCCGCTGCTGCTGATCGTCGATGAACCGACGCGCGGCGTGGACGTATCGGCGCGCGCCGATATTTATCAGCTGCTGAAAAGCGTGGCGGCGCAAAACGTGGCGGTGCTGATGATCTCAAGCGATCTCGATGAGTTTCCCGGCCTTGCGGATCGGGTGCTGGTAATGCATCAGGGCGTGCTCAGCGGCGAGCTGCCGCGCCACGCCGTCACCCTCGACCGGATGATGGCGCTGGCGTTTGGAGGGCAATCATGAAGATCTTACTGAAAAACCGCGAGCTGAGCGCGTTTCTCGCCATTCTGGCGCTGTTCGCGGTGCTGGTGGCGCTGAACCCGTCCTACCTGAGCTTACAGACGCTGGGGATGATCTTCGCCAGCTCGCAGATCCTGATCCTGCTGGCTATCGGCGCGGCGCTGGTGATGCTGACCCGCAATATTGACGTCTCCGTCGGCTCCACCGTCGGGCTTTCCGCTATTGCCGTCGGCGTGGCGCTGAACGGCGGCTACAGCCTGCCCGTTTCCATTCTCTTCGCGCTGTCGCTCGGCGCGCTGGCGGGGGCGTTCAACGGTTTTCTGGTGGTGGGCCTGCGCATTCCGGCGATTGTCGCCACCCTCGGCACGCTGGGGCTGTATCGTGGGGCGATGCTGCTGTGGACCGGCGGGAAGTGGATAGAAGGGCTGCCGCCGGGGCTGAAATCTCTCTCTGAGCCCGCCGCCATCGACATTTCGCCGCTCGGCATGCTGGTGTTGATTATCGCGGCCACAGGCGCGTGGACGCTGTCGCGCACCGCCTTTGGACGTGATTTTTACGCCGTGGGGGATAACCTCGCCGCCGCGCGCCAGCTGGGCGTGGCGGTGAACCGCACCCGCATGATCGCCTTTACACTCAACGGCATGCTGGCGGCCTGCGCCGGAATTGTGTTTGCCGCGCAGATTGGCTTTGTACCCAACCAGACCGGCAGCGGGCTGGAGATGAAAGCCATCGCCGCCTGCGTGCTGGGGGGCATCTCGCTGCTGGGCGGCACCGGCACGCTGGTCGGCGCCTTCCTCGGCGCGTTCTTCCTCACCCAAATCGATACCGTGCTGGTGCTGTTCAGACTCCCGGCGTGGTGGAACGACTTTATCGCCGGGCTGGTGCTGCTGGGCGTGCTGGTGCTCGACGGGCGGCTGCGTCAGGCGCTCTCACGGCATCAGCGGGCGCTGAAATACAGCCGTTTCCAGCCGGGTAACAAAGGGGGAAAGCACGTTACCCCGTTCCCTAAACGCAAAAAAGAGGTGGCGTAAATGAGGCTTAACTGGGAAAGCGCGCTGCTGATTTTACTGGTGCTGGAGATCCTGCTCTTCGGCGCCATCAACCCGCGCATGCTTGATATCAACATGCTGCTGTTCAGCACCAGCGACTTTATCTGCATTGGCATCGTGGCGCTGCCGCTTACGCTTGTGATTATCAGCGGCGGGATCGATATTTCCCTCGGCTCAACCATCGGCCTGTGCGCCATCGCGCTGGGGGTGATGATGCAGGCAGGGTGGCCGATGGCGGTTGCCATCCCTCTGACGCTGCTGCTCGGCCTGCTGTGCGGGCTGGTAAATGCGGCGCTGATCCACTACACCGGCATCAGCCCACTGGTCATTACCCTCGGCACGCTCTACCTCTACGGCGGCGGGGCGCTGCTGCTCTCCGGCATGGCGGGGGCGACGGGCTACGAGGGGATAGGCGGCTTCCCGGATAGCTTTACCGCCTTCGCTAACCTCACGGTGGTGGGCCTGCCGATCCCGCTGGTGCTGTTCGCGGTGATTACCGCTTTCTTCTGGCTGATTACCCACCGCGGGCGCTTTGGTCGGCATCTGTTTTTGATTGGGCAGAACCCGCGCGCGGCGCGCTATGCGGCGCTGTCGGTCAACGGCATGCCGTACGCGCTGTACGGCCTGGTGGGGGTGGCCTCGGCGATTGCCGCGCTGGTGATGGTTTCCTATTTCGGTTCCGCGCGATCGGATCTGGGGCGCGATTTACTCATGCCCGCGCTCACCGCCGCCGTGCTCGGCGGGGCGAATATCTACGGCGGGTCAGGTTCGGTTGTCGGTACGGCGCTGGCGGCGCTGCTGGTGGGGTACCTGCAACAGGGTTTACAGATGGTTGGCATCCCCAACCAGGTGTCAAGCGCGCTGTCAGGGGCGCTGCTGGTTGTGGTGGTGATGGGACGTTCGCTGAGTCTGCACCGCGAATGGGTGCGTTCTCTCTTCAGAAAACTATCCGGAGCATAAGATGAAAACAAAACTATTCGTCCTGGCAATGGCCCTCAGCTTCGCTTCGGCGCAAGCGGCGGACCGCATTGCCTTTATCCCGAAACTGGTAGGCGTGGGATTCTTCACCAGCGGCGGCAACGGCGCGAAAGAGGCGGGGAAAGATCTTGGCGTGGACGTGACCTACGACGGCCCGACCGAGCCGAGCGTCTCCGGCCAGGTGCAGCTCATCAATAACTTCGTCAACCAGGGCTATAACGCCATCATCGTCTCTGCCGTGTCGCCGGACGGTCTCTGCCCGGCGCTGAAGCGCGCGATGCAGCGCGGCGTGAAGGTCCTGACCTGGGACTCCGACACCAAACCGGAGTGCCGCAGCATCTATATCAACCAGGGCACGCCGGAACAGCTCGGCGGCCTGCTGGTGGACATGGCGGGCAAGCAGGTCACCAAACCGAACGCGAAAGTGGCGTTCTTCTACTCCAGCCCGACCGTTACCGACCAGAACCAGTGGGTGAAAGAGGCGAAGGCCAAAATCGAGAAAGATCATCCTCAGTGGCAGATCGTGACGACCCAGTTTGGCTATAACGACGCCACCAAATCTCTGCAAACCGCCGAAGGGATCTTAAAAGCCTATCCGGATCTGGATGCGATCATCGCCCCGGACGCCAACGCCCTGCCAGCCGCGGCACAGGCGGCGGAAAACCTGAAACGGGAAGGGGTGGCGATTGTCGGCTTCAGCACGCCGAACGTGATGCGCCCGTACGTTGAGCGCGGCACGGTGAAAGCCTTCGGCCTGTGGGATGTGGTGCAACAGGGCAAAATTGCGGTCAATGTCGCCGATCGTTTACTGAAAAAAGGCGATCTTAACCCTGGCGACAGCGTCGACGTGAAAGATATCGGGACGCTGAAGGTCGAGCCGAACAGCGTGCAGGGCTACCAGTATGAGGCGAAGGGCAACGGCATCGTGCTGCTGCCGGAGCGGGTGGTGTTCACCAAAGAGAACATCAACAAATACGATTTCTGACGGGGGAGCAAATGGCTGATTTAGATGACATCAAAGACGGCAAGGATTTTGGCATCGGCACGCCGCAGCAGAATGTGCCGTACACCCTGAAGGGCTGCGGCTCGATGGACTGGGGAATGCAGTCGAGGCTTGCGCGCATCTTCAACCCACAGAGCAACCGCACGGTGATGCTGGCCTTTGACCACGGCTACTTTCAGGGGCCGACCACCGGCCTTGAGCGTATCGATCTCTCCATCGCGCCGCTGTTTGGTGAAACCGACGTGCTGATGTGCACCCGCGGCATCCTCAGGAGCCAGGTGCCAGCCGCCACGAACAAACCGGTGGTGCTGCGCGCCTCCGGCGGTAACTCGATTCTGGGCGAGCTGTCCAACGAGTGCGTGGCAGTGGCGATGGAGGACGCGCTGCGCCTGAACGTCTGCGCGGTGGCGGCGCAGGTGTATATCGGAAGCCCGTTTGAGCATCAGTCGATCAACAACATCATCAAGCTGGTGGATGCGGGGGCGCGCTACGGCATGCCGACGCTGGCGGTGACGGGCGTGGGGAAAGAGATGGCGCGTGACGCGCGCTATTTCTCGCTTGCCAGCCGCATCGCCGCCGAAATGGGAGCGCAGTTCGTCAAAACCTACTACGTGGACGAGGGCTTTGAAAAAGTGACCGCCAGCTGCCCGGTGCCGATTGTTATCGCCGGGGGCAAAAAGCTGCCGGAGCACGAGGCGCTGGAGATGTGCTGGCGGGCGATTGACCAGGGCGCATCCGGCGTGGACATGGGGCGCAACATCTTCCAGTCCAGCGCGCCACTCGCCATGCTGAAGGCGGTGAAGAAAGTCGTTCACGAGAACATGAGCGCCCGGGAGGCGTTCCAGTTCTGGCAGGAAGAGAAACAGGGAGAAGCAAAATGAACGTGACGCTGGTTGAGATTAATATTAAACCCGAGCGGGTGGACGAGTTTCTGGAGGTATTTCGCGCCAACCACGAGGGGGCCATCAAGGAGCCGGGAAACCTGCGCTTTGATGTCTTGCAGGACCCGCGGGTGAAAACCCGCTTCTTTATCTACGAAGCCTATAAAGACGAAGCGGCGGTGCTGGCGCATAAGCAAACGCCACACTATCTGGCGTGCGTAGATAAGCTTGAAGAGCTGATGTCAGAGCCGCGCAAAAAACGCTGTTTTGTGGGGTTGTTGCCGGAGTAGCGGCTTTGCCCGGTGGCGCTGCGCTTACCGGGCCTACGGGGGATGGTGCGGTGTTTGCCCGGTGGCGCTGCGCTTACCGGGCCTACGGGGGATGGTGCGATGTTTGCCCGGTGGCGCTGCGCTTACCGGGCCTACATATGCAGTATTTGTAGGCCGGGTAAGCGAAGCGCCACCCGGCGTTGTTCACGCCAGCTCCAGCAACTGAATACGCGCCGTCGCGCCCGGCATCAGCTTTTGCAGATTGCTCACCAGCTCATCGCCAGCTTCCTGTAATGCCGCCAGCGGCATCGACGGCAGGCTTTCGAGAATAAACCACATGGATTGCGCCTGGCTGTCCAGACGCGTGCGTACCCCCTGTCGCCAGTTCCAGCGGCGGCAGGTGACGCCGAGATCGTCACGCCAGATAACTTCGCCTGGCTCCGGATTTTCTACAACCGGCTCACCTTCTTTAAAGGTATCAAACGGCTCGCTGCCGTCGGCCAGCGTCAGGCGCGGCGCTCCCGAGTAAGCCGCCAGATTTTCTCCCCCTACCGGAATAGCGTAGCGGATACTGATGGCATTATAGACATCCACCACCGGGTCGAGCGGCGGCAGCGAACCGTCTCTCATCACGCGCTTGCGCAGGGCCGAGGCCGAGCAGGGCGTACGTTTGGGTTTTGCACCAAAGGCTTTAAACACCTCATCCCAGGCGGCGAGATGATTTTCTGCCCAGGGCACATCATCATTGAGCATCTGCTGGCAGGCCTGCGCCAGCGCAGCGGGCGCAACCTCCGGTTGGGTAATCGGGGCAGCTTCAACCAGAATGCTCAGTGCCCGAAAGCCGGGCGCGATCCCGACAAGTCGCGAATCTATTGACGGTGTTAGAAGAGACATAAATAATCCTGTATTGACTGTTTTATACCATGGTAGTGACCAATGACTGATAAAGTCAATATAATGACCGATGCGGGCGCCGATGTTGCCCAGGTAAGCCTGGCCGTGGCGAACCGTATCCGCAGCTGGCGGAAAGAGAAAAAGCTGTCGCTGGACGAGCTTTCCCGCCGCGCCAGCGTCAGCAAAGGCATGCTGGTGGAGATCGAAAAAGGGGCTGCCAACCCCAGCATTGCCATTCTGTGCAAACTGGCCGCCGCGCTTGGCGTCTCGGTGGCAGACATCGTTAACGTCTCCAGCGAGCCGCAGGTACACATTATTCAGGAAGAGGCGATCCCGGTTCTGTGGCAGGGCGCACAGGGCGGTTATGCCAGATTGCTGGCAGGCACCGCAGGCCCGGACATGATTGAGCTGTGGCAGTGGGAGATGCATCCGGGAGAGACTTTCACCTCTCCGGGACATCCGGCGGGAACCTTTGAGCTGCTGCACGTGAACGAAGGCATGTTAACCCTGACGGTGGACGAGACGGTAACGCAGGTGGCTGCCGGGGCGTCGGCGGTGGCGAAAACGGAAGCCGCGCACGGCTATGCCAATGAGGGAGAAAAAGTGCTGCGCTTTACCATGACGGTAGCGGAGTTCCACCGATAAAAAGCAGCCCGGTGGCGCTACGCTTACCGGGCCTACGTATGCAGTATTTTGCAGGCCGGGTAAGCGTAGCGCCACCCGGCGTTTTTTACGCCTCTTCCACGCTTACCCGCAGCGCCGCCAGCGCTTTACGCGCCGCCTTCAGCACCTGCTCACACTGCTCAATGGTAAGCGTCAACGGTGGCTCAATGCGGATGGTTTTCGAGTTGTTAAGCGTTCCCGCCACCAGTACCCGCTGGCGGAACATCTCGCTTGCGAAGCTATAACCGGTTTCGTTATCAACGAACTCAATCGCCATCAGCATCCCTTTCCCGCGCGCATCCTGTACCAGATCCGGATATTCCCGGCCCAGCTGACGGAAGCCGTCCAGCAGCATGTCGCCTTTCTGCTCCGCTTGCGCGGGCAGGTTTTGCTCCAGCAGCACGTTGATGGTGGCCAGCGCCGCCGCACAGGCCAGCGGGTTACCGCCAAAGGTGGTGGTGTGTAAGAACGGGTTATCGAACAGCACCGAGAAGACCTCCTCAGTGGCGACCGTTGCGCCAATCGGCATCACGCCGCCACCGAGCGCTTTCGCCAGGCACAAAATGTCCGGCTGAACGTTCTCATGCTCGCAGGCGAACATCTTGCCGGTGCGCCCCATCCCGGTCTGCACTTCGTCGAAGATCAGCAGCGCGCCAAACTCATCGCACAGCTGACGCACGGCGGGCAGATAGCCCTGCGGCGGCAGGATCACGCCGCCTTCACCCTGAATCGGCTCCAGGATCACCGCCGCCACGTCGTCGCCGGTTTTACGGCATTCACTCAGCACGGTGCGCATGGCGTTGATGTCGCCAAACGGCACGTGGCGGAAGCCCGGCAGCAGCGGCATAAACGGCTTGCGGAAGGTAGATTTAGCGGTCGCCGACAGAGCACCCAGGGATTTCCCGTGGAACGCGCCGCTGGTGGCGATAAAGGTGAATTTCCCGCGCGGTGACTGGTACGCCTTAGCGAGCTTGAGCGCCGCTTCGACCGATTCGGTGCCGCTGTTGCTGAAGAAGCTGTATTTCAGCTTACCGGGCGTTAAGGCTGCCAGCGTTTTCGCGAGCATGGCGCGAAGCGGATCGAGCAGTTCCTGGCTATGGAGAGGTTGTTTCGCAAGTTGATTCTGTACGGCGGAAACCACAACTGGATTACGGTGCCCCACGTTGAAAATACCAAAACCACCCAGGCAATCGATAAACTCCTGTCCCTGGGTGTCGACAAGCGTATTCAGACTGCCCGCTTGCCACTCTACGGCTCCGTAATCCCCGCCGGCGGTAACAGATTTGCGATACTCCAGAAAACCTGGATTCACATGCTCCTTAAAGTAATCAATGACCTCACGGTTAAGTTGTTTCATCTCCTCATGATCAAGCGTTCGCTTCTCGATGAGATTCAGTGCGTGCGCGGTACAGGCAAGAGCCGAGGCGCTGGAAGGTAACCTGTTCAAAATATGCTCCCGGGGATCGCGTATCACATGATACTGAGTTAAGTATTGCAGGGATTACGCCACCTCAGATGCCTTAACAAAAATCGGGATAAACGCCAGGTGAAATCAAAGTTGCACAATATTTAATCATGCCATCGCGCGCCGCACGGGATAAGGGATAACGAGCCGGGGATTGGGTTTCGTCAATTGCACTGCTCCAGGGCAGGGAATGCGCCTTAAGTGTGCGCCGGGGTATCATGCTTTGTAGGTAGTTTCATGCCGAAAGTATTTTAAATCAATTAATTAGAAAAACGTACGAAAAGTGCGGTTTAACCGAGATTTGCGATCTCAATCATATTTAACAACTAAAGATAAATTTTTTATCGCCGAAAAAACATAAGCCACAAAATTAACATTCAAATAACCTGCAAGGGATGCTCACTATGTCCTCTCCTGACTATGTCACCCAGAATGAATATCCGCTGGACGATGACACCACGCTTATGTCGACCACCGACCTCCACAGCCACATGACCCACACTAACGACACCTTTGTGCAAGTGAGCGGCTTTACGCTCCAGGAGCTGCTCGGGCAACCGCACAACATTGTGCGTCATCCGGATATGCCGAAAGCGGCTTTTGCCGACATGTGGTACACGCTGCAAAAGGGCGAACCCTGGAGCGGGATTGTCAAAAACCGACGTAAAAATGGCGATCACTATTGGGTACGTGCCAATGCGGTACCAATGGTGCGTAACGGCCAGATGACGGGCTATATGTCCATTCGTACCCGCGCCACGCAGGACGAGGTCGCCGCGGTGGAGCCGCTTTATAAGGCGCTCAACGAAGGACGCTGCAAAAAACGCATTCATAAAGGGCTGGTGGTACGCAAAGGCTGGCTCGGCAAATTACCGGCGATGCCGCTGCGCTGGCGCGTGCGTAGCGTAATGGCGGTACTTTTCGCGGTGATGGCCGCAACGCTGGTTGCCAGTGCCGCGGGCTGGGCTTCGCTGGCGGCGGCAGCCGTGGTGATGCTGCTTGGCACCCTGGTGTTTGAGCAACAGATTGTCCGCCCGGTGGAAAACGTCGCACGGCAGGCGCTCAGGGTCGCTACCGGAGAGCGTAACAGCGTGCAGCATCTTAACCGCAGCGATGAACTGGGGCTGACGCTGCGGGCCGTCGGACAGCTGGGGCTGATGTGCCGCTGGCTGATCAACGACGTCTCCAGCCAGGTGGTGAGCGTGCGCGACGGCAGCGACAGGCTGGCGCAGGGCAATGAAGATCTCAACGACCGCACGCGCCAGACCGTGGCTAACGTGCAGCAGACCGTGGCAACAATGAACCAGATGGCGGCGTCGGTGCAGAGTAACTCTGAGACCGCAGCCGAAGTCGACAAGCTATCGATGGCCGCCAGCAGCGCGGCCACGCAGGGGGGCACCGTGATGCAGACCGTGGTGAAAACCATGGATGACATTGCCGACAGTACCCAGCGCATTGGCTCTATTACCTCGCTTATCAATGACATCGCCTTCCAGACCAATATTCTGGCGCTGAACGCCGCGGTTGAGGCGGCACGCGCCGGCGAGCAGGGTAAAGGCTTTGCGGTGGTGGCGGGCGAAGTGCGTCATCTTGCCAGCCGCAGCGCGAACGCGGCTAACGATATTCGCAAGCTGATCGACGCCAGCGCCAGCAAAGTGCAGTCGGGCGCCGATCAGGTTCACGCCGCGGGACGTACTATGGATGATATTGTCGAGCAGGTGAAAAACGTCACGCAGCTTATCGCGCAGATCAGCCACGCCACCTCAGAGCAGGCGACAGGCCTGACAGAGCTGACCCGTGCCGTGGCAGAGCTGGACGGCATTACGCAGAAAAATGCTGACCTGGTCGAAGAGAGCGCGCAGATTTCCGCGATGGTTAAGCACCGGGCCGGACGCCTTGAAGATGCGGTTACCGTGCTGCATTAAGAAATGCATGCTTCGATAAAGCCGTTTATTCCTCCTGGGTAAACGGTTTTTTTGTTTTTCAGAATAAGTTATGTTGTTAATGAAATATTAAGTAACTAAAAAAAGCGCCCGGTTTTTAATTGTTACGATCCAGATTCATTGAGAGTGAAAAATAAAAAAACGATCAAAGTCATAAAGTTAGCGTGTTTCCTGTCGATAACAGCGATCGTCTGAGAAATAATCACATCGATGGGGTAAATATGTTCATACATGACGTAAAGATCGGCACGAAATTATTTCTGGCGTTTGGATTATTTATTGTCCTGATGGTCGTCAGCGCAAGCTTGTCTCTGATGAGCCTGAATCGGGCAAACAATGGAATGCAAACCATCCTTACCAGCGACTATCCAACGACGGTAAAAGCGAACCAGTTAATCGACAACTTCCAGGAATTTATAAGCACGCAGCAGCTCATGCTGCTGGACGAACAGGGAACGTACACGGCGCAATCAGAGCAGCGTCTGAAGGCGATCAGCGAGCGCATCTCCTCAATCCTGAGCGAGCTGGATAACGCTCTCAAGGATAAAAAATCCCAACAGGTGCTGGCCGATATCCACGGCGTACGCCAGCAATATCTTGACTCGCGCTACCGCATTTTGCAGGCCGTGCAGAATAACGACCGTGCGGGCGCGATAAACGAAATGATGACCAACACCCTGAATCTGCAACAGTCCTACAAAGCGAAAGTGCAGGCGCTGATTGCGATCCAGGACCATGAAATGCAGAGTGCGGGCGAGCAGGTGGAAGGCGATTTCCGCACCAATCGTCTCCTGCTGGTCCTGATTACGCTTTTCAGCGTCGCGGCAGCCAGCCTGACTGGCTGGTTCATTGTGCGATCCATTACCCGACCGCTGAACGACGCGGTGAATTTTGCGGAGGCCATTGCCGATGGCGATCTCACCGGCAGCATTACCTCGCACGGTAAAGATGAAACCGGACTGCTACTCACCGCACTGATGGAGATGAAAACGCGCCTGCTGGAGATTGTGCAGCAGGTGCAAACCGGATCGGAAAACATCTCCAGCGCCGCCGCGCAGATTGTCGCGGGCAACCAGGATCTGGCTGCCCGCACGGAGGAGCAGGCCAGTTCCGTTGAACAAACGGCCGCCTCGATGGAGCAGATCACCGCTACGGTGAAGAATACCGCGTCCCACACCGGAGAAGCGACGAACCTGTCTGCCGATGCGGCTGCCGTGGTCAAAAACAACGGCGAGATGATGAAGCAGGTCACCAGCAAGATGCGCCTGATTAACGAAACATCGAACAGGATGTCCGACATTATCGACCTGATCGACGCCATTGCCTTCCAGACTAACATTCTGGCGCTGAACGCGGCGGTCGAAGCGGCGCGCGCGGGTGAGCATGGTCGTGGCTTTGCGGTGGTGGCGGGCGAGGTACGCCAGCTAGCGCAGAAAAGTGCAACATCTGCGAGTGAGATCCGCCAGCTGATTGAAAGCTCCACAAGCCAGACGCAGGACGGCATGAACCTTGTGGAGAAGGCCAGCGGGCTTATCAACGGCATGGTCGGCAACGTAGAGGAGATGGACGTAATCCTGCGTGAGATTCGCCAGGCCAGCCACGAACAGACGGAAGGCATCTCGCAGATCAACAGCGCGATTGGCCTGATAGACGCCACCACCCAGCAGAACTCCGCGCTGGTGGAGGAGTCCGTTGCGGCGGCGGCATCCCTTAACGAACAGGCGATGCACCTGAAAGAGCTGGTCCGGGTGTTCCGCGTGAGCGACGGCGTGCTGGCTTAATCCAGCTGGGAGATCTCCAGTGCCGCGCGGTCAATCACGCCGATAATCTGTTTCAACTGCGCGTCGCTGAGCTCTCCCTGATTAACCTTCAGATCCAGAACCGCTTTGAAGTTATCCAGCGCCCGCTTCATCTGCGGGTTTTTGCGCAGCTGGAAACCGACGGAGCGCGCCTTGATACGCGTCTGGATCTGCTCCAGCTGTTCCCGGTTGTCATTCAGCCACTGTTCTCCGGCGGCGTTAATCGCAATCCGCTTACGGCCGTTCTCTTCTTCGGTAATGGTGATAAGCGCCTGATCCTGCAAGTAATCCAGCGTCGGATAGATCACGCCAGGGCTAGGCGTGTAATGTCCCTGCGTCAGGTTCTCGATCTCTTTGATCAGCTCGTAACCATGGCTCGCGTTACGGGTCAGGATATCCAGGATCACCAGCCGCAAATCGCCATGGCCAAAAAATCGTGGCCGGCGTCCGCCGCCGTCGTGTTCGTGTCGCATGTTTTTTCCTTAATTTGATATATCTAAACTATATCTAAGATATATTCAGATGCAATCTAAAAAATCTTGATTTCTTAGTTAATAGCAATCATTATCATTAAAAATTCATTCCGATATATCGTATTCACCTGAGAAGGGCATCAACATGGCATCTACCCGTTACCCTCAACGTGTCCGCAATGACCTGCGTTTTCGTGAGCTGAACGTGCTGCGCACTGAGCGAGTCAGCGCAGGATTTCAGCGCATTGTGCTAGGCGGCGAGGCGCTGGAGGGCTTTAGCTCTCGCGGCTTTGACGACCATACCAAAGTCTTTTTCCCGGCACCGGGCACCACTTTCGTGCCGCCTGTGGTGACCGATGAAGGCATCGACTGGGGCGACGGCGCGCGTCCGCAGGCGCGTGACTATACCCCGCTGTACGATGACGAAAAACATGAGCTGGCGCTCGATTTCTTCGTTCATGATGGCGGCATTGCCAGCAACTGGGCGGTAGAGGCTAAGGTGGGCGACAAGCTGACCATCGGCGGGCCGCGCGGTTCGCTGGTGGTGCCGGAAGATTACACCTGGCAGCTGTACGTGTGCGACGAGTCGGGGATGCCCGCGCTGCGCCGCCGTTTAGAAGGCATCGCAAAACTGCCTGTTCGCCCGGCGATCCACGCCATCGTCACCGTGGGCGATGCGGCGTACCAGGACTATCTGGCGCACCTGAGCGGGTTCAACATCACCTGGGTTATCGGCCACAACGAGCAGGCGGTGGCCGACCATCTTGCAGCGCTGGCCGTACCGGAAGAGGATTACTTTATCTGGCTGACCGGAGAGGGGAAGGTGGTGAAACGCCTGAGCCGTCAGTTTGAAACCGACGCAATTGACCCACAGCTGGTGCGTGCCAGCGCATACTGGCACGCTAAATAATCAGGCCGCGGGATCCAGCTGCGCTTCGCTCACCTGATGTTCGAGCGAGGCGCATACCTCTTTCAGCGCTTTCTCCTGCTGGGCAAAGTAGGCTTCCATATTGCTGAGCGACGAGACGAGCAGCCAGGACTCTTCCTTCTCCAGCTCTGCCAGCTCGTTCACCAGGGTGTCGATTTGCTCACGCACCTGCGCCATCTTTTTACGAATACGTTCCAGGTCGTTCAGCCTGTCGCTTGCCATCATCGGTTCGAATCCTTGTTGCAGACGGGCGACCAGCGAGCGAATGGCCTTCACGTCGCCGCGCTGTTTGGCCTGGTTGAGTTGCACCATCATCCTGTTGGCTTCCTCTTTTAAATCATCGGCAACCAGATCCGGGTGGCATAGCTTGCTCGCCTGACGCCAGAGCCGCTTCAGCTCGTTCCGATCCTCTTCAGAGAGATCCTTGCCTTTACGCAGGCGAACTTCGGCATCATGATGCTGTTCGCGATACTTCTTGTACTCTTCGTTGGCCTCATCGCGCGCCTGACGTGCCGGCTCTTCTTCACGCGTTAAACCGGTCTCCAGCTCCATTGCTTCGGCCAGCAGGTTGGCAATCAGATTGCTTTGCTGCTGAAGATGTTTGCGCGCCTCTGCCGCCTGAACGGAATCCGCAGGCAGATCTCGCCAGCGCCGGGTGAGCGTTGACAAAACCTCTACGGCCTGCGCCATATAGTCCTGGCAGCGGCGGTAATCCTCTTCCCGACGACGCGTCTCCGCCTGCTGACGACGCAGGTTAAGCTCCGCCAGCGTTTTACGCAGGGCGAGGATCTGCTGCATCAACGGCCCGAGGCGGGAGAAATAGAGATCGTTGAATTCATCAAGCTGCTGTACCCGGGCGTTACGGCGATCAATCAGATCGCGCAGACGCTCTTCCAGGGCTTTCAGCTCCAGCTTGCTGGCCGCCAGCTGTGGGTCACGCCACGGGGTAACGGCGCGCTGGCTTTGCAGCCAGGCGGTGATAGCGCGAAGGGCTGCGGTATAATTTTTCTGCTCAAGCGCCGCGACGATGGACAGGAGTTCATCGTCAAAGGCTTCCTCTTTGAGACGCTTCAGCTGGCTCCGGATGATGTCGTCATCTTCCAGCTCAATGGCATTTTTAATGATTTCTAGCCGTTTGATCGGTGTGCTCATGATGCCTTTCGCTCTGGCGCTTAAGTATTTGAGTTAAGGTTAGTTGTTGTAAAAGCTACAGGAAATAATACACACGGATGATGATCGGCGCGATGGGGGATTTCTTTAGTTTTTAGGGTTTGTGAGGGGAAGCGGCAGGCCGGGCTACGTGTGGTGGATTACTTACAAAAAAGCCACTCAATCGAGTGGCTTAACTATATGATTTTAATGATAAAATTTGGTGGCCCCTGCTGGACTTGAACCAGCGACCAAGCGATTATGAGTCGCCTGCTCTAACCACTGAGCTAAGGGGCCGTGGCGGTGAATTATAAAGTAACTCCCCTCAGCAATCCAGCCATTCACACCTGCCTGCTGTTTTTATAAACAACGCATAATCAATCCTTTATACTTACCTTAAGATGCATAGACAGGAGTAGAGATGATCAACGATATTCTGGCCCCTGGCCTGCGGGTGGTGTTCTGCGGTATCAATCCGGGTAAGTCATCGGCGCACACCGGTTTTCACTTTGCTCATCCGGGAAATCGCTTCTGGAAGGTGATCCACCAGGCCGGTTTTACCGACAAACAGCTTAAGCCGGAAGAAGAGCAGCAGCTGCTGGATACGCGCTGTGGCATCACCATGCTGGTCGAGCGACCCACGGTACAGGCAAGCGAAGTGAATCTGCATGAGCTGCGCGCTGGCGGACGTGAGCTGATCGCGAAAATTGAAGACTATCAGCCCGCGGCGCTGGCGATCCTCGGCAAGCAGGCCTACGAGCAGGCGTTCAGCCAGCGCGGTGCCAGGTGGGGTAAGCAGAACATTACCATTGGCGTAACGCAGGTTTGGGTGTTGCCGAACCCGAGTGGGCTGAACAGGGCGACGCTGGACAAGCTGGTGGAGGCGTATCGGGAACTGGATGAGGCGCTGGTGGTGAGGGGGCTTTAGCTCCTCTGCGGCCTGATGCCCTCACCCTGACCCTCTCCCACAGGGAGAGGGAATAAACAAAAAAAAAGCTCCCGATTGGGAGCTTTTTCATTTCAGGGCCGATTAATCGTCCAGGAAGCTACGCAGTACTTCAGAGCGGCTCGGATGGCGCAGCTTACGCAGCGCCTTCGCTTCGATCTGACGGATACGTTCGCGGGTCACGTCAAACTGTTTACCCACTTCTTCCAGCGTGTGGTCGGTGTTCATGTCGATACCGAAACGCATACGCAGCACTTTGGCTTCACGGGCTGTCAGGCCAGCCAGCACGTCGTGCGTAGCGGCACGCAGGCTCTCGGTGGTGGCAGAGTCCAGCGGCAGCTCGAGGGTGGTATCCTCGATGAAATCACCCAGATGCGAATCTTCATCATCACCGATTGGCGTTTCCATGGAGATTGGCTCTTTAGCGATTTTCAGCACTTTACGGATCTTGTCTTCCGGCATCAGCATGCGTTCAGCCAGCTCTTCCGGCGTCGGCTCGCGACCCATCTCCTGCAACATCTGGCGAGAGATACGGTTGAGTTTGTTGATGGTCTCAATCATATGCACCGGAATACGGATGGTACGCGCCTGGTCTGCGATAGAGCGGGTGATCGCCTGACGGATCCACCAGGTAGCATAGGTGGAGAACTTGTAACCACGACGGTATTCAAACTTATCTACCGCTTTCATCAGACCGATGTTACCTTCCTGAATCAGATCCAGGAATTGCAGGCCACGGTTGGTGTATTTCTTGGCGATAGAGATAACCAGACGTAAGTTCGCTTCAACCATCTCTTTCTTCGCACGGCGGGCTTTCGCTTCACCAATGGACATACGACGGTTGATGTCCTTCACCTGCTCGATGGTCAGGCCGGTCTCTTCTTCAATCTGATGCAGTTTTTGCAGGCCGCGCTGTACGTCTTCTTTCACGTCGTGCAGCTTTTCAGACCACGGCTTGTTCATCGCGATAGCGGCGTTGAACCAGGTTTCGCTGGTTTCATTGCCGGTGAAGAGGGTAATGAAGTTCTTCTTCGGCATTTTGCACTGTTCAACGCACAGCTTCATGATGATACGTTCCTGGGTACGTACGCGATCCATCATCACGCGCATGCTGTTCACCAGGTAGTCGAACTGTTTTGGCACCAGGCGGAACTGTTTGAACACTTCAGACAGCTTCAGGATCTCTTCCTGAGCGGCGGCATGGCTGCGGCCTTTCGCTTTGATGGTGTCACGCGTCACTTCGTACTGGGTACGCAGCTCGGCAAACTTCTCACGCGCCAGTTCAGGGTCGATGCTGTTGTCATCGTCGCTGCTGTCGTCCTCTTCTTGTTCATCTTCGTCTTCGTCGTCATCCATCTCTTCCTGAGACAGCTCAGAACCGACGTGAGTGGCGGTTGGCGCCATATCTTCTTCAGCGTTCGGGTCGACAAAGCCAGTGATCAGATCGGACAGACGCGCTTCTTCCGCTTCGACGCGATCGTACTGCTCCAGCAGATAGGTAATCGCTTCCGGGTATTCGGCAACAGAGCACTGAACCTGGTTGATCCCGTCTTCGATGCGTTTTGCGATGTCAATTTCGCCTTCGCGGGTCAACAGTTCAACGGTACCCATTTCGCGCATGTACATACGGACCGGGTCAGTGGTACGCCCGATTTCAGATTCCACGCTGGACAGGACCTGTGCAGCAGCTTCTTCCGCATCTTCGTCAGTGTTGTTGGAGGTTTCAGCCAGCAACAGATCATCGGCATCCGGTGCTTCTTCCATCACCTGAATGCCCATGTCATTGATCATTTGGATGATATCTTCGATCTGATCTGAATCGACGATATCTTCCGGCAGATGGTCATTGACCTCGGCATAGGTCAGATAGCCTTGCTCCTTACCGCGTTGGACAAGAAGTTTCAGCTGTGACTGCGGGTTTTGCTCCATAAGACGGTATCCACACTTAATTCGTTTGATTGGTGTCGGCGATGGGCTGCCAACCTTTAAAGCGAGGGCGTACTTATATTTTTGCCGCTGCCTCTCAGTGCGGCTGCCGGGGGCTTCCCGATCGATATTCGGCACTTAAGCCGTTAAATTTTTTATTTCTTCGCCAGTTCCTGGTTAATCATCCAGAGCTCCCGGCGTTCTTCGCTGCTCAGGCCATGGGTGCGCTCGCGAGCTATCAACTCTTCCTGGCGCAACTCAAGCATCGAATCAAACATATGGTTGAGCGAGTCGGTGAACGTTTTTTCTGCGATATCCTTATCTGCTATATCGTCCCACATCGACAGTTTTTCAAGGGTAGCGGCCTCTTTTGTGCCGCGATAATGCTCTAAAAGTTGTCCGGTGGTCAGACCTGGCTGAGACAAACAAGTGTTGACCAATTCTGAAAATAAGCCAAGCCCGGGCAATTTTTCGTGGTTCAAACCCGCCAGCGACGGCACTTGCGGAGCAAGTTCGGGGTTTTGCACCAGCAACCCTATCAGTATACGCATGGTTGTGCGTTTTAGCTGAGGCGCGGGGCGTACCGTGCCGTTTTCAGCCTGTTTCGGCATTAAACGTTCAAGCTGGCTGTCATCCAGAATGCCGAGCTTGTTGCCTAACTCCTGACGCAGATAGATGCGCAGCGTTTCGCCGGGCACCTGGCTGATTAACGGCAGCGCCAGCGTGCTGAGCTGCGCGCGCCCGTCAGGGGTACTCAAATCAACCTGCGGCATCAGGCTGTTAAACAGAAACGTGGAGAGCGGCTGAGCCTGCTCCATCCGCGCTTCAAACGCCGCTTTGCCCTCTTTACGCACCAGCGTATCCGGGTCTTCACCGTCGGGCAGGAACATAAAGCGTAGCTGACGCCCGTCGGTCATATACGGCAACGCGGTTTCCAGCGCTCGCCAGGCGGCGTCGCGTCCTGCGCGGTCACCGTCGTAACAGCAAATCACGTTGTTGGTGACGCGGAACAGCAGCTGGATATGGTCCGCCGTGGTGGACGTTCCCAGCGACGCAACGGCATAGTTAATGTCGTACTGCGCCAGCGCAACAACATCCATATAGCCTTCGACGACCAGAAGACGCGGAGGTTCCGCATTATCCTGCTGTGCCTCATAAAGACCGTAAAGCTGGCGGCCCTTATGGAAAATATCGGTTTCCGGGGAGTTAAGGTATTTCGGCAGGGCATCACCCAGCACGCGACCACCAAAACCTATCACCCGGCCACGCTTGTCGCGGATCGGGAACATCACCCGTTCACGGAAGCGGTCGTAGCTTCGTCCCTGGTCGTTGGTGACCAGCATGCCTGCGTCGATGAGGGATTTACGATCTTCGCTATTGCCGCCAAAACGCTTTAACACGTTGTCCCAGCCGGGCGGGGCGTAACCAATAGCGAAACGCGCAATCACATCGTCACTCAGTCCGCGCTTGTTCAGATACTGACGCGCAGGCTCAGCCGCAGAGTGCTTAAGAGACTGTTGGTAAAACGAATTCAGGCCATCCATCAGTTGGTACAGCGTTTGCCGCTGATGGCGCTCGATCTGACTTGGCCCACTGCCTGCTTCATACGGCACTTCAAGGTTATGCATCGCCGCCAGCTCTTCGACGGTTTCAACGAACTCGAGCTTGTCGTAGTTCATCAAAAAATCGACGGCATTACCGTGTGCGCCACAGCCGAAGCAATGGTAGAACTGTTTTTCACCGTTTACGGTGAAAGAGGGGGTTTTTTCGTTATGGAACGGACAGCACGCATGGTAGTTCTTGCCCTGCTTTTTTAGCTTCACCCGCGCGTCGATGAGATCGACGATGTCGGTTCTGGCAAGCAGGTCATTGATGAAAACGCGTGGGATTCTTCCGGCCATATGCCCCAAAAATTTAAGCGACTTATAAACGAAAACAAGCCGCGCATTCCTTCCGGAAGCACGGCCTTACGACTACAACTCTGTCTGTCAATTGAGGGCTGTGGCCCTCAACAGATTAGTACAGACGAGTACGGCGTGCGTTTTCGCGAGCCAGTTTCTTCGCGTGACGTTTCACAGCGGAAGCTTTAGCGCGCTTACGTTCGGTCGTTGGTTTTTCATAAAACTCACGACGACGAACTTCAGCCAGAACACCTGCTTTCTCGCATGAACGTTTGAAGCGACGCAGTGCTACGTCGAACGGCTCGTTTTCACGTACTTTAATTACCGGCATGTAACTCTCACCTTTAATAAATTCGGTTTGCCGCTGGCATCAACGCCAGCTTATTTCAAAATGGTGCGGAATTTTACTGCAAATGCTGCTGCTTTGTAAAGCACCGATGCGATTTTGAAAGGGACTTTAATAAGGGTGAGGAGTATACACGAGGCTTCTTCCTGGGGCGAACAAAGTTTTACAACAATCCGCCCAGGCTCTACACTGCGCGGTATTGAAACGAGGTAAAACAAGTCATGCGTGTACTGGGTATTGAAACATCCTGCGATGAAACCGGCATCGCGATTTACGACGACGAAAAAGGGCTTCTGGCCAATCAGCTGTATAGTCAGGTGAAATTGCACGCTGACTACGGCGGCGTCGTGCCTGAACTGGCCTCTCGTGACCACGTGCGTAAAACGGTTCCGCTGATTCAGGCGGCGCTGAAAGAGGCCGGGTTGAGTGCAAAAGATATTGATGCCGTGGCCTATACCGCAGGGCCGGGCCTGGTCGGCGCGCTGCTGGTCGGCGCAACGGTAGGGCGTTCGCTGGCCTTCGCGTGGGATGTTCCGGCCATTCCGGTTCACCATATGGAAGGGCACCTTCTGGCGCCGATGCTGGAAGACAATCCGCCAGAGTTCCCGTTTGTGGCGCTGCTGGTTTCCGGTGGGCATACCCAGCTGATTAGCGTAACGGGCATTGGCAAGTACGAGCTGTTGGGCGAGTCGATCGACGATGCTGCCGGTGAAGCCTTCGATAAAACCGCCAAGCTGCTGGGGCTGGATTACCCGGGCGGCCCGATGCTGTCCAAAATGGCGTCGCAGGGAACGGAAGGGCGCTTTGTCTTCCCGCGGCCGATGACCGACCGTCCGGGGCTGGACTTCAGTTTCTCTGGCCTGAAAACCTTCGCGGCGAACACCATCCGCAATAATGACGACAGTGAGCAGACCCGTGCCGATATCGCCCGTGCGTTCGAAGACGCGGTGGTGGATACGCTGATGATCAAGTGCAAGCGCGCGCTGGATCAGACCGGCTTTAAGCGCCTGGTGATGGCCGGTGGCGTCAGCGCTAACCGCACGCTGCGCGCGAAGCTTGCTGAGATGATGCAAAAGCGTCGCGGGGAAGTGTTCTATGCGCGTCCGGAGTTCTGTACCGATAACGGGGCGATGATCGCCTACGCCGGGATGGTGCGTCTGAACGCCGGCGCAACGGCTGACCTGAGCGTGTCTGTGCGTCCGCGCTGGCCGCTGGCGGAACTGCCTGAGGCGTGAACGGCTCTCCCGTCGTCGCGGCGGGGGAGTTTTATATTCTGATGTCGAACATCTGGTTCTTGATGATCAGAGAGTAAAGCTGGCAGTCGTTTTGCACATCCAGCTTTTCCATCGCCCGGATCTTATGCGCACTGACTGTTTTGATGCTCAGGTGCATATGTTGTGCAATCTCCTTCAAATTTAATCCGTTACATATCAGACGCAGCACATCGATTTCCCGCGGCGAGAGTTTCTCTATATCTGTCATCTCATGACGAAAAAGTATATTTACCAGCTGGCTTTCGATATAGATCTCACCTTTAAGAACTGTAGCAATCGCCTGGCTTAAGGTTTTCTCGTTGATATCCCGCGACAAATACGATCTGACGCCTTCCTTTAGCGCCTGACGAATCAACATGGCGTTTGCATAGGGCGAGATCAGGATAATGCTGAGCGTAGGATAAGTCTGATGGAGCCATCTCAACAGCTTCAGACCGTCCATACCCGTGAGAGGAGAGCGATTAACCCTGGTTGTCAGTGAATAGCTGAGGATAACGATATCGGGGTTATGCTGGCCAAGAAGCGACAGAAGTTCTGCGGAAGAGGCTGCTTCACCGGTCAAAACACATCTCTTATTCATGCCTGAGGCGGGTAACGAGAGCGCTTGCATCATTGAGGATAAGCCGCGGCGAATCAACGAGGATTCTTCAGCGATAACGATTTTAATGTCCATAATGATGCGTCGTATTAACCCTTACATGATAATGGCGGGGTTGGAATCCCTCGCAAGATATATCGTTATTAAAATCCAGGCTGCGGTAAAATAGCAGTAACAATGAGAGTATTTTTAACGGCGGCGGATATTGATTATTTCATTATGCTTAATCTTTACGGCTTTTGTATCCAGGTGTATCCTCGTGTTGCGAAATATAAAGAAATGAGATATGGATTTTTCTTATTCAATTATAGAAAGATCGTTCCCCCAGATTAGGAAGTTCTTATTCATCACGGTGCATGTATCACAGATACTGAAAAAGGAGAAATGTCGATTCACAAAGGAACCGTGATTACCATGAAAAAAAGTACCTTGTCCCTTTTTATTTGTGCAGCAATTTCATTTTCCGCTACGGCAGAAAATCAGGTGCAAAATGAGTTTGCACATGACAATGCGACCTACACAGCAATTGTACTCAAGCTAAAACCCACTACAGGTTTGCTAAAAGCGACAAACAATAAAATTACCCTGAATGATCCTTCCCTTATCACCACAAATATGTTTCGGCCGACTAATTTGCGGAGTTCAAATCAGTCATCCGAGTTAACGGAACTCAATAAACGCTATGGCTTTGACCGTTATCTGCGTATCGCGTTACCGCAAGATAAACGTCAGGATAAAACCTACATTAACCATATTATTACTGAGCTGGAGCAGAATCAGAACGTTGAGTTTGTTTATCCGGAGGCCGAACCGGTGTCGCTGGATGAAAACGCCCTTACGCCTCAGGTTAAATCTTCGGTAAATAATAATTTAACGTCTGCTGCCGTTCCGGATTTTCGCAATAAGCAGGATTATCTCAAAGCTCCTGATGTTAAGCGCGCCGGTTATTATATGGGGGGCGTAAACCGCGAAAGCGTTGATCACTATGCAGGCAGTGCGGGTGAAGGGGTGACGATTATTTCAACGGAGATTTATCCCTGGAATACCCACCACCTCAACTTACCGCCAATGAGTCTCAGCTCTGGAAAGACAACCTATGTTGAAAAGCAAGATCATGACACCGCTTCCGTCGGGATTATGACAGCGAAAGATATTGGCACCGGTATTCGAGGGATAAGCTGGAAAAGCCGACTGGGGTACGCGGCCTCAGCGCATAATAACCTCTATAATTTAATTCCGTTGCTAAAAGCTGGCGATGTGGTGCAGATCGGGGTACACGTAGCGGGCGGTTATCCAGCGGGTTGTCAGAAGGATTGCTGGGTGGCAATGGAGTCCGAGCCCGCCTATTACGATGTGATTAAGGCGCTGACGGATAAAGGCGTTCACGTTATTGAGGCGGCAGGTAACGGGAACGTCAACCTGGATAGCCCTGGCTTCCAGGGTGAGTTTGACGTGAACGTGCGGGACTCCGGGGCTATCCTGGCGGGTGCGTTTTGTGCAAAGGACGGTAAAAAAGCCTCGTTCAGCACCTATGGTTCGCGCGTCACCAGCTCTGCATGGGGCTGCTGGGACGTAGTGAGCACAGGTTATGGCGATCTCTATAAAAATGGCGGCGTTAACGATTCTTATACCGCGACGTTTGCCGGAACTTCTTCCTCAAACCCGATTATTGCGGGTGTGGTAGCCAGCCTGTCAGGCATCGCCAAAGCCAACGGTATTACCGTGACACCGCGGCAGATGCGTCAGATTCTGGCGGAGACCGGAACGCCACTGGCCAACGGAGATTCGGCAAAAGTGGGTACTCAACCTGACATGGAGCGTGCGGTGGCCCGTATTATGGCGCTCAAAGACGGTAGCACGCCTGTCGCGCCGGCTCCAACGGCTGTGGCAGGCGCAGATTACGCTCTGGTTTCTCCGACCACGGGGGTGATCACCTACGCGCTGGACGGCAGTAAGAGCCTGAATGCCAAATCGTATAACTGGCGTGTGACGAAAGGGGCAGAAACCTTCTCGCTGGAGGCGACACTGAACGGCACGCTGGTGAAGAGCGTGGACAGCGCGCATGCCTATGCCGTCATTCCTGCCAACAGCGAGGGTGAAGCGACCTTTACGCTGACGACGACCGGCGCGGATGGGCGAACCGCGACGGACAGCATGACCATCACCGTCAGTAAACCGGCGGTACCGGCTAAGGATGACACCCCGGCAAAAGATGACACACCGATAAATCCTGCGGCACCGGCCTATAACGCCAAAATTGCCTATCCAACCCGATGCACCAAAGTGTCTTACAACGGTAAAGTTTGGCTCAACCAGTGGTATGTCAACCCGGGGCAAGAAACGCCGGGAACCGGCGGCCAGTGGGGCGCATGGCGCGAACAAGGGTCTTCCAATAACAGCTGCAAATAACAATCACGGCCTGGCGTTATGCCAGGCCTTTTTTCAGATCCGCAGCATTCCTTTCTCTTCCAGAAACGCAATAATCGTCGCTAAACCGTCGCCCGCCTTCAGGTTGGTAAACGTCCACGGACGCTCGCCGCGCATGCGATGAGTGTCGCGCTCCATTACCTCCAGCGACGCACCGACGTACGGCGCGAGGTCGGTTTTGTTGATCACCAGAAAATCGGATTTGGTGATCCCCGGCCCGCCCTTGCGCGGGATTTTTTCCCCTTCGGCCACGTCGATGACGTAGATGGTGAGGTCCGCCAGCTCCGGGCTGAAGGTCGCGCTCAGGTTATCCCCGCCGCTTTCCACGAAGATCAGATCCAGATTGCCGAACTTCTCGCTGAGTGCTTCCACCGCCGCCAGGTTCATTGATGCGTCTTCGCGGATGGCGGTGTGCGGACAGCCGCCCGTTTCCACCCCCACGATGCGCTCTGGCTCCAGCGCACCCGCCTCGGTCAGGATGCGCTGATCCTCTTTGGTGTAGATATCGTTGGTCACCACCGCAAGATGATAGGTGTCGCGCATCGCCTTGCAGAGCGCTTCCAGCAGGGCGGTTTTGCCCGACCCTACCGGGCCGCCCACGCCCACGCGCAGGGGATGTTTGTAATCAGCCATGTTGACTCCTCAGGAACGGAATAGTCGTGAATATTGGGTTTCGTGTCGCGCGGAGGCGATGGCGGACAGCGGCGTTGCTGCCCCCAGCGCGTCGTCGCTACGTAAAAATGCCTGTTCAAAGCCAGCGGCGTAGTGGTCGCTCAGTTCGATAATCAGCTGCTGCGCGGCCTGCTGCCCAAACGGCACCAGCTTGACGCCCGCCATGACCGCGCTCTCCATCCAGCTGTAGCCGAGGCCCAGCGCCAGCTCGCGCGCGCTAATGCCCCAGCGCACGCCGAGCCAGGCCATGCCGCCGAGCTGGCTCTGCATAAACAGCGGCAGCCATTCTGGCGGGCAGGCGGGTTCCCAGCTTTTAATCAGGCGCGTAAAGGCCGCCCCACGGTTGCGTTCTTCATCGCGCAGCTCGCGCGTTTCCCGACAGGCGAGCAGGTATGCCGTCCAGCGTTTTGCTGTCGCGACGTCCTGCTTCTCGCAGGCACGATACAGGCGGATAAACAGCGGCAGGTCGACGCAGAAAAAGCTCTGCTCCATCTGCTGGATCTGCCAGCGCCTGAAGGCCTCAGCGTCCGTGACCCACCCGGCCTCAACGGCCCACTCCAGCCCCTGCGACCAGGTAAACGATCCGACCGGCAGGCTACTGCTGGAGAGCTGCATCAGGCGCAGCCGCTGGCGGGCGTGCTCCATCAGCTCATCAGCGCCAGCAGGGCGGAGACGATCAGCCCGCCGCCGAAGGTTTTACGCAGGCCGTCGTGACGGCGCAGCAGCAGCCCTGCCGCGAAGCTGGCACACAGCACCGTGGCGCTGGCTAACATAAACCCGCTCGTGAAGAGCCAGAAGCTGTGGCCGGACATCTCCACGCCGTGCGCCCAGCCGTGGAACATCGCCAGGGCCGGCACCGCCAGCAGCAGGCGATTTTCAGTCTTAAACATCATCACGCCGCAGACCGCCAGCGAGGCGATAATCAGCATCTCCATGCCGCTAAAGCCGCCGAGCAGGCTGCCCGCAACGGCACCAGCAAGCATCATGCCGAGCGTCGCTAACGGCAACAGCAGCTTGCGGCCGCTCAGGGCGGAGAGCACGCCAGCCCCCGTCAGCATCAGCAGGTGATCCAGCCCGGTCAGCGGATGGAGAAATCCGGCCTGGAAGCTGTCGGTCCCGTGGCCGGGATGTGCGAGCGCGGGAACGGAAAAGGCCAGCAGTAACAGCGGTAAGTACTTGCGCATGATGAGTCCTTAATGTGAATGAGCGTGAGAGTGGCTATGGCTGTGGGCATCGCTGGTGTAAGCGCCCGCTTCTGGTTCAAATGGCAGGCTGGCGAAGGTCACCTCCAGCCCGAACTGACGCAGCATATCGTCGAGGACGTGGTCGTGGTGGTAGCGCAGTTCGCCAGGCATTATTTGCAGCGGTACGTGACGATTGCCCAGGTGATAACAGGCGCGGGCGAGCAGGAACGGGTCGGCGCAGCGCACCACGGAAACCGACTCCGGGGCGGCGATCACTTCGATCACCTCGCTGCCATCGTCGGTAGTCAGCAGGTCGCCCCCGCGCAGCAGCAGGCCGCGCGGCAGCATTAGCCCGGCTTCGCGGCCGTCGTTCAGCGCCACGCGGGCGCGGCTTTTTACCCGCACATCAATCGGTAGCGTGACGCTGGCGGTAATCGGATGCGCATGGTCCAGGCGTTGGGTTAAATAGATCATCATGACTCCTCAAAACAGAAAATAGCGTTGCGCCATCGGCAAAACCTCTGCCGGTTCGCTGGTGATCAATTCGCCGTCGACGCGTACCTCATAGGTTTGCGCGTCAACGGTGATATTCGGCTGTAAATCGTTGTGGATCATGTCGGCCTTTTTCACCGACCGGCAGCCTCTCACCACCGCGGTGGCGCTTTGCAGTCCGAGCCGTTGCGGAATGCCGCTGGCATCAGCAGCCTGAGAGACAAACGTCAGCCGCGTGGCGTGGCGTGCGGCACCAAGGGCACCAAACATCGGGCGGTAATGTACCGGCTGCGGCGTGGGGATCGAGGCGTTGATGTCGCCCATCGGCGCGCAGGCGATCATCCCGCCTTTGACGATGGTGGCGGGTTTGACGCCAAAGAAGGCGGGGGACCAGACTACCAGATCCGCCAGCTTGCCCGCCTCAATCGATCCCACTTCATGGGCGATGCCGTGGGTCAGTGCCGGGTTGATGGTGTATTTGGCGATATAGCGCTTTACGCGGAAGTTATCGTTATCGCCGGTCTCTTCCGGCAGTGCGCCGCGCTGCACCTTCATGCGGTGCGCCACCTGCCAGGTGCGGATAATCACTTCCCCCACGCGGCCCATTGCCTGTGAATCTGACGAGGTGAGCGAGAACGCGCCGATATCGTGCAGCACGTCTTCGGCGGCGATGGTCTCCCGGCGAATGCGGGATTCGGCAAACGCCACGTCCTCGGCGATATCTGGGTCGAGGTGATGGCAAACCATCAGCATGTCCAGGTGCTCGTCGATGGTGTTGACCGTGTAGGGCAGCGTCGGGTTGGTGGAGGAGGGCAGAATATTCGGGTGCGCGCAGGCGGTGATGATATCCGGCGCATGGCCGCCGCCCGCCCCTTCGGTGTGGAAGGTGTGGATGGTGCGCCCGGCGATGGCGGCCAGCGTGTCTTCGACAAAACCGGACTCGTTCAGCGTGTCGCTGTGCAGCGCCACCTGAATATCCATCTCTTCAGCGACCTCCAGCGAGCAGTTGATGGCCGCTGGCGTCGCGCCCCAGTCTTCGTGGATTTTCAGCCCGATCGCGCCCGCCGCGATTTGCTCGCGCAGCGCGTCCGGGTTCGAGCCATTACCCTTGCCGAGCAGACCGATATTCACCGGCAGCGTATCGGCGGCCTGCAACATGCGGGCGATATACCACGGCCCCGGCGTGCAGGTGGTGGCGTTGGTGCCTGCCGCCGGTCCGGTACCGCCGCCGATCATCGTCGTGACGCCGGAGACCAGCGCCTCTTCCGCCTGCTGCGGGCAGATCCAGTGGATGTGGGTGTCAATCCCGCCGGCGGTGACAATCTTCCCTTCGGCGGCGATCACCTCCGTTGCCGCGCCAATCGGGATCGTCACGTCGGGCTGAATGTCCGGGTTTCCGGCTTTGCCGACGGCGAAGATCCGCCCATCTTTTACGCCGATATCCGCTTTCACGATCCCCCAGTGATCGACGATCAGCGCGTTGGTGAGCACCAGATCCACGCAGTCGTCGGCGGTCATCTGCCCCTGTCCCATGCCGTCGCGGATCACTTTTCCGCCGCCGAATTTAACCTCTTCGCCGTAGATCGTGAGATCGTCTTCCACTTCGATCCACAGCTCGCTGTCGGCCAGCCGCACTTTATCCCCGGTAGTGGGGCCGAACATATCGGCATACGCCTGGCGTGAAATCTCAGCCATGTTTCACCTCGCCCATGACCTCGCCGCGAAAGCCGAAAATGCGCTGTGCGCCCGTCACCTGCACCAGCGTCACTTCCCGCTTCTGGCCGGGCTCGAAGCGCACGGCAGTGCCGGCCGGGATGTTCAGCCGGTAACCTCGGGTGGCCTCGCGAGCGAACTTCAGCGCCGGGTTGACCTCGTAAAAGTGGTAGTGCGATCCGACCTGGATCGGCCTGTCGCCGTGGTTTTCCACGATCACACTTCGGGTTTCGCGCCCGACGTTGAGAGCAATGTTGCCGGACTGGATCCGGTATTCGCCTGGGATCATCACGCGCTCCTTACACGATCGGGTTGTGGACGGTGACGAGCTTGGATCCGTCCGGAAAGGTGGCTTCCACCTGGATATCCGGGATCATCTCCGGCACGCCTTCCATCACCTGATCGCGCGTCAGGACGTGGCGGCCGGCTTCCATCAGCGAGGCGACGGTTTCGCCATCGCGCGCGCCTTCCATAATAAAGGCGCTGATCAGCGCGACCGATTCCGGGTAGTTGAGCTTTACCCCGCGCGCGAGGCGGCGTTCGGCAACCAGCGCGGCGGTGAACAGCAACAGCTTGTCTTTTTCTCTGGGAGTCAGTTCCATAGCGTTTCTCTTATGTCTGCCAGATGCGCGGCGAACAGGCGGTTTTGGGAGTTAAAAGCGGGCGAAGCGACTGCCAGATATCGCGCATCACCCGCTGACAAATCAGGTTGTCGTGGGAGAGAAAACGCACCGACAGCAGATCGTCGGTGAGCGTCGCCCCGCCAACGTTTTCCAGCGGGGCGAGAAGCGCACGCACCGCGTCGAGAAGTGCTTCCCGGGCCGGATAGAACAGCAGCGTGCCGACCCACGGATGGTCCGCGACGGGCGTCAGATCGCCACCGCTGAGATGCAGTCGCTCAATCAGACGCGGCTCGCCATCCACCCACACCTCAAGGCGGTTCTCCAGCGTGCCGTGGCTGAAGGTTTCGTTTATCACCGGACGGCCCAGACAGTACAGTTCCCACGCCAGCAGCGTGCTGGTGGCGTGCAGGTGAAAGACGGAACGCAGCGCGGCGTTAGCGCCGGGGAAAATAATGGTGTCCTGCGGCAGCCACTCCAGCGTGGCCTCTTCGTCGAGGTAAAAATGCTGACTGAGGCAGGCCAGCGGGCCGTTGCTGCGATAGAACTTACTGGCGCCGGGCATGGTGATGAGGGCATGGCTTTTGGCGTCGAGCCGCACGGAAATATCCAGCGTATCTCCGCCCACAATTCCGCCTGGCGGGTGCAGCAGGTAAAGGTGGCAGGTTTCCCCTTCGGGATAAAACGGACGCTGAACGGTGAGCGGCCCGCTGTGACGCGCGGAATGGAGGAGGGTTTTCTCAGGGGTATGACAAAACTGGAGGGCAAGCGAGGCCTGCCAGCCTTTGTATGAATTATCAGTGACCTGAGTTGCTAACATGGTGCTTCCATTTCCACACTATCGGGGTACGTTTCAGTATGCCCTGGCGGAAATGAAGGCTGTCATATGAGTCGCTTATGGATAAAAAAACCGGCTCATGTGAGCCGGTTTCAGTAATGTAGGCCGGGTAAGCGCAGCGCCACCCGGCAAGAAAGGCTAGCGATAATCCTCTGCATCCACATCATACCCCGACGGCTCCCAGCGGATCGCCAGCAGCGACGCCAGACCGATAAACGGCGCCAGCGCAATCACCCAGAACACGGCGGTATCCAGCGAGGCGACCAGCAGCGGGAACAGAAACAGTGACAGCGTTGAACTGCTGCGCATCAGCGTCTGGTTAAGCCCCACGCCCACGCCGCGCAGCGAGGTCGGGTAGCTCAGGGAGGCAAACGTCATGGTATGCGCACCTGGACCAAAACCCTGACCAAACAGGAACAGCGCCAGCATCGCGACGGCGAACACGCCTTCCGTGGCCCCGTCAGGCCGGCCAATCAACGCCAGGCCGAGCAGTGCCGCAAGCTGGCACGCATAACCCGCCAGAGACATCCGCCATGCGCCGAAGCGCGGAACATAGCGCACCGCCAGCAGCCCGCCGACAAAGGCGAACAGCAGGTTAAGCGCCAGCGAGATCAGAATGGTGGTCAGCATCGACTGCACAAAGAAGCTGGAGATGATCACCGGAAGGCCAAAGGCTACTGCGTTATAGGCGAACGAGGAGACCACTGACAGCAGCGTGGCGAGCGTGGTACGCCGCAGATAGATACCGCGGAACAGGTTCAGGTAGTTCGACCATTTTGCCTTGTTCACGACAGGCGCGGGCTGGTCGAGCGCATCCTGCGGTACGTGGGCATTAATATTGTAAGACTGCCGCAGGATGGACGCCGCCTCCTTCAGATTGCCCTGATTCGCCGCCCAGACCGGGGATTCGCTCATATAGCGGCTGCGGATGGCGATAATCACCAGCGCGGGCACCGCGCCAAAGCCAAGGATTAGACGCCAGAGCCAGTCGCTGTGGCTTTCCGGCAGCACGGCGTAAAAGAAGAGCACCAGAAGATAAGAGATGCTGATGGCCGCGTACCAGGTGGGGCACCACATTGCGACGCTGGAGGCTTTATTCCCCGGGCCTTTCAGCCTGGCGAACTCGCTGAGAAACGCCATCGCGACGGGAAGGTCGATCCCAACGCCAAGACCCATCACAAAGCGCGCGCCCGCCAGCACATATTCGTTCGGGGCCAGCGCACAGGCGATAGCGGCAACGACAAAGAATACCATGTCGGCCATAAAGACGCGGTAGCGCCCGATTTTATCCGTAAGATAGCCGCCGAGCAGCGCCCCGACAATCGCACCAAAGGTAATCGCCGAGGCCACCATGCCGGTACCGGCGGGCGTCAGGTTAAATTCGCGGGTGATGTCTTTGATGCCGAATGCCAGCGCGCCGAGATCGTAGGCATCGAGGAAAATTCCCCCGAGTGCGATACCGACCACGATGCGGGCATTGGCCCGGCCCTGAGAGCCGTCATTAACGAGACGTGAAACGTCCGATGCGCTACGCACCCACTTGATGTCGCCATCCGGGGTGTTTCCTGCCGTTGGAAGGGGAGTTGAATCTGTGATTTCTGCCATTTTCTTTTTGTGTGGTTGTGTTGTGTCTCTAACAGTTACCACAGGCAGAAGGTGACAAAAATCACATTTGGTTATAAGGCATAACGAACGGTTTACTGAGCGTCTTTCTTTTTACGCCTGAGCTTCGTCCAGATCTTGGTTTCCTTACGCCGCCACAGGCGCTGAATGTTGTCGTGGTGGCGCAACAGGATCAGACACGAGAGCATCGACACCGGGAAGGTAAACTGCGGTTTAAACCACCAGACATAAAACGGGGCGATCAGTGCGCTGACGATGGCGCCCAGCGACGAATAACCGCTCAGCAGGATGGTCAGCAGCCAGGTGCCCGCCATCACGCCGGTGAGATCCCAGCCGATCGGCGCAATCGCGCCAAACGCGGTGGCAACGCCTTTACCGCCTTTAAAACCAAAGAAAACGGGCCAGATGTGGCCGACGCAGGCGGCGATGGCAATCAGCCCCAGCCAGAAGGGTGTGACGCCGAGCGCATACGCGCCCCAGACGGGAAGCATTCCTTTCAGAACATCAAAAATCAAAACCGCTACGGCTGCTCCCTTGCCGCCAATTCGTAGTACATTGGTCGCCCCCGGATTCCCGGAACCACTTTCACGCGGGTCAGGCAACCCGGCGATGCGGCAGACCAGAATGGCGCTGGAGATTGAGCCGCAAAGGTAGGCGAGGATAATCATTCCAGGCGCGATTGCACTCATAACGCTGTTCCGTTTTGAAAATGTATCTGTATTCTCAGCATCTGTGGATAATACGCATAATTCGCCGGAAGTGGTATCCGGTTTAGCCAAAAAGCAGGCAGGTCGTGATGGATATTGTATTTATAGAGCAACTTTCGGTAATCACCACAATTGGTGTTTACGACTGGGAACAGACCATCGAGCAGAAACTGGTGTTCGATATCGAAATGGGCTGGGACAACCGTAAGTCAGCAAAAAGCGATGATGTGAATGACTGTCTGAGCTACGCCGACATCAGTGAAACGGTCATCGCCCATGTGGAAGGGCAACGTTTTGCGCTGGTAGAACGGGTGGCGGAAGAGGTAGCAGACCTGCTGCTGAGCAGATTTAACTCCCCATGGGTGCGCATTAAGCTAAGCAAGCCGGGAGCGGTGGCGCGCGCCGCCAATGTGGGCGTGATTATCGAGCGTGGCACAAATCTGAAAGGAAAGATTTAACGTCATAATAGCTAAACCATTTTAGGTTATATCGGTCTTAAAGCTGTATCTTTCACGGTTGTCCGCGTGGGACACCGTTTTTTTATATCTTTTTAGGGGTTTATAGATGAGCGATATGCACTCGCTGCTGGTGGCGGCAATACTGGGTGTGGTCGAAGGATTGACGGAGTTTTTGCCGGTGTCCAGTACGGGCCATATGATTATCGTTGGCCATCTCCTGGGCTTTGAAGGCGATACCGCAAAGACGTTTGAGGTGGTGATCCAGCTGGGCTCTATCCTGGCGGTAGTCGTGATGTTCTGGCGTCGTCTGTTCGGACTGATCGGCATCCACTTCGGGCGTTTGCCGCAGCGTGAAGGAGAGGGCAAAGGGCGCCTGACGCTGATTCATATTCTGCTCGGGATGATCCCGGCGGTGGTGCTGGGGCTGGTGTTCCACGACACCATTAAATCGCTCTTCAACCCGATTAACGTGATGTACGCGCTGGTTGTCGGTGGCTTCCTGCTGATTGCCGCCGAAGTGCTGAAGCCAAAAACCCCGCGTGCGGAAGGTCTGGATGATATGACGTATCGCCAGGCGTTTATGATTGGCTGCTTCCAGTGTCTGGCGCTGTGGCCGGGCTTCTCCCGTTCAGGGGCAACCATTTCCGGCGGGATGCTGATGGGCGTGAGCCGTTACGCGGCGTCTGAGTTCTCGTTCCTGCTGGCGGTGCCAATGATGATGGGCGCCACCGCGCTGGATCTCTACAAAAGCATCGGCTTCCTGACCGTGGGTGACATTCCGATGTTCGCCGTGGGCTTTATCACCGCCTTTATTGTGGCTTTGATCGCCATCAAAACCTTCCTGCAACTGATTAAGCGTATTTCGTTTATTCCGTTCGCGATCTACCGCTTTATCGTCGCGGCTGCCGTGTACGTGGTCTTCTTCTGATGACCGACCGCCCTCAGTCTTTCGGCTGAGGGCAACGTTTTTCCTTCCACGCTGCAACTGCATCAATCCGCCGCTTCGTCAGCTCTTCGCGGATCGCCGGGCCTTTAAACCCTGCCTCCACCACCTCTTTCGTTGGCACCGCTTTCGCTACGTCCCACGCCTCACGCAGCAAACGACCCTGCGGATAATCGGACGCTTCAAACCCGGTGCGGCCGCGCACGTCGGCTTCGCTGGTAAGCGCAATTTGCTCCACGCGCTGCGGCTTGCGCCAGGCGTCGATGTTATCGAACAGCCTGACGATGGTGGCGGGTTTCAGGATCGGGAAGGTGTGGATCAGGTCGTGGAACTCGGCCACCAGTTTTGCCAGATCGCGAATGTCATTCGGCACGCGCAGGCGCTGGCAAAGCCCTTCAACCAGCTTCACGCCAGCCGGACCGTGCCCGTGATGGCGTGGCCACAACTCCTTTGGCGTTAACCCTTTGCCGAGGTCATGGCAGAGGGTGGAAAAGCGCACGTCCACTTCAGGACTGAGCATCGCGGCCATGCTTAGCGTCATCAGGGTGTGAATGCCGGTATCAATTTCCGGGTGCCATTTCGCCGGGGCGGGCACGCCAAACAGCGCATCTATTTCCGGGAATAGCACTTTCAGCGCCCCGCAGTCGCGCAGTACCTGGAAAAAGACCTGCGGATTACGGGTAGTCAGGGCGTTTTCGGTCTCTTTCCAGACGCGTTCTGGCGTCAGATGTTCCAGCTCGCCCGCGTCGGTCATGGCCGTCATCAGCGCCATCGTCTCGTCGGCGATGCGGAAGCTGAGATGGGCATAACGGGCGGCAAAACGCGCCACGCGCAGTACGCGTAACGGATCTTCAGAAAAGGCGGGGGAAATATGGCGTAAAAGACGGTCGCGCAGATCGTTCTGGCCGCCGTAGACGTCGATAATATGGCCTTTTTCGTCCTGCGCCAGGGCATTAATGGTGAGATCGCGGCGCAGTAAGTCCTGCTCCAGCGTCACATCCGGCGCGGCATAGCAGGTGAAGCCGGTATAACCGGAACCGGATTTCCGTTCGGTACGCGCCAGGGCGTACTCTTCCCGGCTTTTCGGATGGAGGAACACAGGAAAATCGCGGCCTACCTGCTGGTAGCCCGCGTCAATCATCGCTTCGGGCGTGGCACCGACCACGACCCAGTCTTTATCTTTGACCGGCAGACCTAATAACGCATCACGTACCGCACCACCGACCAGATAACTCTTCACGCCAACACTCCCGTTTTCTCTTTTCGCAAGATGATACGTAAGTGTGGCAGAGAAGACGAGTTAGTTCATCCAGCGGTCTTTACGTTTACGGCTCGGGATAAGGTGAGGAAGCACCAGACCCAGCACCAGACCGACGCCAAGCACCCCGCCGCCATACATAAACCACTGCATGATGATGGTGCGTTGTTTGTCATCCAGCTGTAGATTCGCGGCGTTCACTTTCTTCTGCGCGACGATGAGCTCATTTTTCAGCTTCTGATTTTCATCTTTCAGACCGGCGATCACGCTGTCGCTTTGCGCCACTTTCTGCTGCATCTCTGCGGTGCGCTGGTTCCAGGTGCCGTCAATGTTGTTCAGCTTATCGGTCAGGGTTTTCACCTGATTTTCCAGGTCCGGCACGCGGGTGCGCAGGCTTGGCACCGTGCTCAGCTCTTTCAGCGGGATCCATGAGGTGCGGCCAGAGCTGTCACGAACCTGACCGTAATTGGTGTCTGCATTGGTTTGCAGCAGAGTCACTTCCTCGCCGGCATTTACCGTACCCACGAGGCGATAATTGTCTCCAGGGCCGCTGCGTACCCAGGTATTCAGTTCATCAGAAACGTAACGTTTCTCTTCAGCGTGGACCGCGGTTGCGGCGCTAAAAGCGAGTAAAGTAAGTCCAATCAGGCGTAATTTAAGCATATCAGTCGTTATTTTCATAAAAAGTGGAACGATAGTAGTGGTATCAGTGTCGCTACGCAAAGGATTCATCATCAATCGGAATCATCTGTGTCATGATTTCCACCGCTTTAAACTTTTACGCCCGTCAAATTGCTCATTGCGTGGCA
Organism: Enterobacter sp. DTU_2021_1002640_1_SI_PRY_ASU_LCPMC_013; assembly: GCF_032389435.1. Taxonomy (NCBI): domain Bacteria; kingdom Pseudomonadati; phylum Pseudomonadota; class Gammaproteobacteria; order Enterobacterales; family Enterobacteriaceae; genus Enterobacter; species Enterobacter sp. DTU_2021_1002640_1_SI_PRY_ASU_LCPMC_013. The sequence goes on along the minus strand of NZ_CP135594.1, from coordinate 4,161,988 downwards.
ATTTGGCGCAAAATACTATGTACTGACAAACAAATGGCGAGGAAGTTCGCCTTCATCGACGCGTCTGTGACGCACGCAAAAGTACAAGGCTATGGCACAAGAGATCGAATTAAAGTTTATCGTCGAAAAAGACAGCGCTGACGCGCTCCGCCAGCATCTGAATACGCTGTCCGGCGAGCACCATGAACCCGTACAGCTGCTCAACATCTATTACGAAACGCCGGACAACTGGCTGCGCAACCACGATATGGGCCTGCGCATCCGGGGTGCGAACGGGCGCTACGAGATGACGATGAAAATCGCCGGTCGCGTGGTGGGCGGTTTGCACCAGCGTCCGGAATACAATATCGACATCAGTAAGCCAGAACTTGAGCTGGATCGTTTTCCGGCGGAAGTGTGGCCGGAAGGGACGCTGCCCGCAACGCTGTCGGCAGAGGCGCAACCGCTGTTCAGCACCGATTTCTGGCGCGAAAAATGGCTGGTGACGGAAGGCAAGAGCCGCATTGAGATCGCGTTTGATCGGGGTGAAATTAAGGCGGGTGAAGAGCAGGAGCCGATCTGCGAATTGGAACTCGAACTGCTGGAAGGCGAGGCGAGCGACGTGCTGAAGCTGGCGCACAAGCTGGTGAACCAGCCTGGGCTGCGTCAGGGCAGCCTGAGTAAAGCGGCACGCGGCTATCACCTGGCCGCCGGGAATGCGCCGCGCGTGCTGCGAGAAACCCCGATTCTGCGCGTTGTGCCGAAAGCCTCCGTTGAGCAGGGCATGGAAGCGGCGCTGGAGCTGGCGCTCTCTCAGTGGCAGTACCACGAGGAGCTGTGGGCGCGTAACGTGAAAAATGCCAAAAAACAGGTGCTGGCCGCTATGGGGCTGGTGCGTCATACCCTGACGCTCTTTGGCGGCATTGTACCGCGTAAAGCCAGCACTCACTTACGTGATTTGCTCACTCAAACCGAAACGCTGATGCTTTCCGACGTGTCGGCACAAACGGCGATCTACAGCCCGCAAAACGCCAGCGCGAAACTGGCGCTGACCGAGTTTTTGGTGACGCGTGGCTGGCGTATTTTCCTCGATGCGAAAGGGCAGACCAAAATCGCGGAAAACTTCAAACGTTTTGCGGATATCCACCTCTCCCGTCACGCGGCCGAGCTGAGAACCACCTTTGCGCATCCGCTGGGCGACCAGTATGGCGATCAGCTTCCCCGCCTGGCGCGTAACATCGACAGCATGTTGCTGCTGTCAGGTGCGTATGAGGGCGTTAAGGCGCAGGCCTGGCTGGAGAACTGGCAGGGGCTGAAGCATGCCATCGAGACCCGTCAGCAGATCGAGATCGAGCATTTCCGCAACGAGGCCATTTCGCAGGATCCGTACTGGCTGCACAGCGGAAAACGTTAATTCTGGCAAGGAACCCCTGATATGCCGCTTTCTTCGCAGTTACAGCAGCACTGGCAGACCGTTTGCGAACGCCTGCCTGAGTCGTTACCCGCGTCATCGTTAAGCGAGCAGGCGAAAAGCGTGCTCACGTTCAGTGATTTTGTGCAGGAGAGCGTCAGCGCCAACCCGGACTGGCTGGCAGAGCTGGAAAGCGCGCCGCCGCAGGCTGACGAGTGGCGGCATTATGCTGGCTGGCTGCAAACCGCGCTGGCAGAGGTGGCAGACGAAGCCACGCTGATGCGCGTACTGCGTCAGTTCCGCCGCCGGGTAATGGTACGCATTGCCTGGGCGCAGGCGCTGGAGCTGGTGAGCGAAGAGAGCACTTTGCAGCAGTTGAGCGAGCTGGCGCAGACGTTGATTGTCGCCGCGCGGGACTGGCTCTACGCCGCCTGCTGTAAAGAGTGGGGCACGCCGTGCAGCGAAGCCGGGGTTCCGCAACCGCTGTTGATTCTGGGGATGGGCAAGCTGGGCGGCTGCGAGCTTAATTTCTCCTCAGACATCGACCTGATTTTTGCCTGGCCGGAGAACGGCTCCACGCGCGGCGGTCGTCGCGAGCTGGACAACGCCCAGTTCTTTACTCGCCTGGGGCAGCGGCTGATTAAGGCACTGGATCAGCCCACGCAGGATGGTTTTGTCTACCGCGTGGACATGCGTCTGCGTCCGTTTGGCGACAGCGGTCCGCTGGTGCTGAGCTTTGCCGCGCTGGAAGATTATTACCAGGAGCAGGGTCGCGACTGGGAGCGTTACGCGATGGTCAAAGCGCGGATCATGGGCGACAGCGACGATGCCTGGGCCAACGAGCTGCGCGCCATGCTGCGCCCGTTTGTGTTCCGCCGCTACATCGACTTCAGCGTGATCCAGTCCCTGCGAAATATGAAAGGGATGATTGCCCGCGAGGTGCGTCGCCGTGGCCTGAAGGACAACATCAAGCTCGGCGCGGGCGGTATTCGTGAGATCGAATTTATCGTCCAGGTCTTCCAGCTGATACGCGGTGGGCGTGAACCTTCTCTGCAATCCCGCTCGCTGCTGCCGACGCTGAGCGCTATCGAGCAGCTGCATCTGCTGCCGGAAGGCGATGCGCAAACGCTGCGTGACTCTTATCTCTTCCTGCGTCGTCTGGAAAATTTGCTGCAAAGTATCAACGACGAACAGACCCAGACGTTACCGGGCGACGAGCTGAACCGGGCGCGTCTGGCCTGGGGGATGCGGGTGGATGACTGGGCGGCGCTGACGCAACGGCTGGAAGCGCATATGGCGGGCGTGCGCCGCATCTTTAACGATCTGATCGGCGACGACGAAAGTGAATCGCAGGACGATGCGCTCTCCGAGCACTGGCGCGAGCTGTGGCAGGACGCGCTCCAGGAAGATGACACCACGCCGGTGCTGGCGCACTTAAGCGACGATGCCCGCCATCGCGTGGTGGCGCTGATTGCCGATTTCCGCTTCGAACTGAACAAACGCGCCATTGGCCCACGCGGTCGTCAGGTGCTGGATCATCTGATGCCGCATCTGCTGAGCGATGTCTGCTCCCGCGAGGATGCGCCGGTGCCGCTGTCGCGCATGATGCCGCTGCTGAGCGGGATCGTCACGCGTACCACTTACCTCGAACTGTTAAGCGAGTTTCCCGGCGCGCTGAAGCACCTGATTTCTCTCTGCGCCGCCTCGCCGATGGTGGCGAACAAGCTGGCGCGTTATCCGCTGCTGCTGGACGAACTGCTCGACCCGAATACGCTGTATCAGCCGACGGCGACGGATGCCTACCGCGACGAGCTGCGTCAGTATCTGCTGCGCGTACCGGAAGAGGACGAAGAGCAACAGCTTGAGGCGCTGCGTCAGTTTAAGCAGGCGCAGATGCTGCGCGTGGCGGCGGCAGATATCGCCGGCACCCTGCCGGTAATGAAAGTGAGCGATCACTTAACCTGGCTGGCGGAAGCGATCATCGACGCGGTTGTCCATCAGGCGTGGGTGCAGATGGTGTCCCGCTACGGGCAGCCGAAACACCTTGCAGAGCGCGAAGGCCGCGGTTTTGCGGTGGTGGGTTACGGCAAGCTGGGCGGCTGGGAGCTGGGCTACAGCTCCGATCTGGATCTGATTTTCCTCCACGACTGTCCGGCAGACGTCATGACCGACGGCGAACGTGAGATTGACGGGCGGCAGTTCTACCTGCGTCTGGCCCAGCGCATTATGCACCTGTTCAGCACCCGCACCTCATCCGGCATTCTGTATGAAGTGGATGCGCGTCTGCGCCCGTCCGGCGCGGCAGGCATGCTGGTCACCTCGACGGAGGCTTTCGCCGACTATCAGAAGAACGAAGCCTGGACGTGGGAGCATCAGGCGCTGGTGCGCGCCCGCGTGGTATACGGCGATCCGCAGCTCAAAACGCAGTTTGATGCGATCCGCAAGGCGGTCATGACGACCCCGCGCGAGGGCAGTACGCTGCAAACCGAAGTGCGGGAAATGCGGGAGAAGATGCGCGCGCACCTTGGCAACAAACATCGCGATCGCTTTGATATTAAAGCCGATGAAGGCGGCATTACCGATATCGAGTTTATCACTCAGTACCTGGTGCTGCTGCACGCGCACGATAAGCCGAAGCTGACCCGCTGGTCGGATAACGTGCGCATACTGGAACTGCTGGCACAGAACGACATTATGGATGAGCAGGAGGCGCAGGCATTAACCCGCGCCTACACCACGTTGCGTGATGAGTTGCACCATCTGGCCTTACAGGAACAGCCGGGCCATGTGGCGCTGGACTGTTTCACCGATGAACGCGCGCAGGTGACCACAAGCTGGCAGAAGTGGCTGGTGGAACCGTGCGTAACAAAACAAGTGTGATATTATCGCGCGCAAATTGTGAATCTTTCTGGAGTCAGGAATGAAAGTAACACTGCCAGAGTTTGAACGTGCTGGAGTTATGGTTGTCGGTGATGTGATGCTGGATCGCTACTGGTATGGGCCGACCAGCCGTATCTCTCCGGAAGCGCCGGTGCCGGTAGTTAAGGTCGACACCATTGAAGAGCGTCCAGGCGGCGCGGCAAACGTGGCGATGAACATAGCCTCGCTGGGCGCGCATTCGCGTCTGGTAGGCCTGACCGGCATTGACGATGCGGCGCGTGCCCTGAGTCAGTCGCTGGCGGACGTGAACGTGAAGTGCGACTTCGTTTCTGTTCCGACCCACCCAACCATCACCAAGCTTCGCGTCCTGTCGCGTAACCAGCAGCTGATCCGCCTCGATTTCGAAGAAGGATTCGAAGGCGTTGATCCTGAGCCGCTACACGAGCGTATTAGCCAGGCGCTGGGCAATATCGGCGCGCTGGTGCTGTCTGATTATGCCAAAGGCGCGCTGGCGAGCGTGCAGACCATGATCCAGCTGGCGCGTAAAGCCAGCGTACCGGTGCTGATCGATCCGAAAGGCACCGATTTCGAGCGTTATCGCGGCGCAACCCTGCTGACGCCAAACCTCTCTGAATTCGAAGCGGTGGCGGGCAAGTGCAAAACTGAAGAAGAGCTGGTTGAGCGCGGCATGAAAATCATCGCTGATTTCGAGCTGTCTGCGCTGCTGGTGACCCGTTCCGAACAGGGCATGACGCTGCTGCAACCGGGCAAGGCGCCGCTGCATATGCCAACCCAGGCGCAGGAAGTGTACGACGTGACCGGTGCCGGTGATACGGTGATTGGCGTGCTGGCGGCGACGCTGGCGGCGGGTAACTCCCTGGAAGAAGCATGCTACTTCGCGAACGCCGCGGCGGGCGTGGTCGTCGGTAAACTCGGGACCTCCACCGTTTCGCCAGTCGAGCTGGAAAACGCGGTGCGTGGGCGCGCGGATACCGGCTTTGGCGTCATGACCGAAGAGGAACTGAAAGTGGCCGTTGCTGCCGCGCGCAAACGCGGTGAAAAAGTGGTGATGACTAACGGCGTGTTCGACATCCTGCATGCGGGTCATGTCTCGTATCTGGCGAATGCGCGTAAGCTGGGCGATCGCCTGATTGTGGCGGTCAACAGCGATGCCTCAACCAAACGTCTGAAGGGTGAAACGCGTCCGGTGAACCCGCTGGAGCAGCGCATGATAGTGCTCGGCGCGCTGGAAGCGGTGGACTGGGTGGTCTCATTTGAAGAAGACACCCCGCAGCGCCTGATTGCCGGAATTCTGCCTGATCTGCTGGTGAAGGGCGGTGATTACAAACCAGAGCAAATCGCAGGTAGCGAAGAGGTCTGGGCAAATGGTGGTGAAGTGATGGTGCTCAACTTTGAGGACGGGTGTTCAACCACCAACATCATTAAGAAGATCCAGAAAGACAGTCAGTAAAAAACGGGCCAGTTGGCCCGTTCGTTTTTCACCCTCTCCCTGTGGGAGAGGGCTGGGGTGAGGGCATCAGGCCGCACTTATGCCTGGTCATCCACCGGTGGAATAGCTGGCGCTGGCTTCACTTCTTCCGGCGCATTGCGGCTCTCCAGCTCGCTCAGACGCTGTTCCAGCAGCGCCAGCTTCTCGCGGGTGCGCAGCAGCACCTGAGTCTGCACATCAAACTCTTCGCGGCTGACTAAATCAAGGCGAACCAACTGTGCCTGCAACGTCTGGCGGATTTTCTTCTCAACGTCATCACCAAACTCACGAATACCTTTCGGCATGGACTCATGAACCTGACGCGCGATCTGCTCAATTTTCTTTGGGTCAATCATTGTCGTTTCCCTTGATGAAAAGGTGTTAGTGCCTATTGTAGCGCGTCATGCCGTGGGTTAAACAAAATTGTTTGAAGCTTATGCATTGCCCAGGGTAATCAATAGCGTTATAGTTATCTCGCTTATTCTCAGGGCGGGGCGAAATTCCCCACCGGCGGTAAATCAGCTGAACGCTGAAAGCCCGCGAGCGCTTTGGGTGAATTCTCAAAGGTCAGCAGATCCGGTGTAATTCCGGGGCCGACGGTTAGAGTCCGGATGGGAGAGAGTAACGATCCAGTCGGGCTTGGCCCGCTCACGTTATCTTTTTGCCGCTTATACGGCGCTCCTAAGACTGCCCTGATTCTGGTAACCATAATGTTAATGAGGTTTTTTTACCATGAATCAGACGCTACTTTCCTCTTTTGGCACTTCAACTGAACGTGTTGAACATGCACTTGATGCACTGCGCGAAGGCCGCGGCGTAATGGTGCTCGACGATGAAAACCGTGAAAACGAAGGCGATATGATTTTCGCCGCCGAAAACATGACCGTTGAGCAGATGGCGCTGACCATCCGTCACGGCAGCGGCATCGTATGCCTGTGTATTAACGAAGACCGTCGCAAGCAGCTCGATCTGCCGATGATGGTTGAGAACAACACCAGCGCCTTTGGCACCGGCTTCACCGTGACCATTGAAGCGGCGCACGGCGTGACCACCGGCGTGTCTGCGGCTGACCGTCTAACCACCGTGCGTGCAGCGATTGCCGATGGTGCGAAACCTTCCGACCTGCACCGTCCTGGCCACGTCTTCCCACTGCGTGCGCAGGCGGGCGGCGTGCTAACCCGTGGCGGTCACACCGAAGCGACGATCGATCTGGTGACGCTGGCAGGCTTCAAACCTGCAGGCGTACTGTGTGAACTGACCAACGATGATGGCACTATGGCGCGCGCGCCGGAGTGCGTTACCTTTGCGCGTCTGCACAACATGCCGGTCGTGACGATTGAAGATTTGGTCGAATACCGCCAGGCGCACGAGCGCAAAGCCAGCTAAAAGAGTTGATGTGAAAAAGCCGGGGAAACCCGGCTTTTTTGTATTTGATTATTCATAGTTTATCTTGAGGATAATGTCCTTGCTAAAGGGACCTACTGTAATCTCTCTGTTCGGGTTTTGCGTCAGCTTAGCCATATAATTATGGGTTATAGTGGAAGTCCCGCTGTTTGGATAATAGGTTGCAAAGGGATAATAGGTATTCATTAAAATATCCTGGCCTAATGCTTCATCACGGATCTGCATTAATAAGCCATTACCCATATCGATGCGACTGGTGTCATATAAATCATCTGTATTAAAACTCATCGTCACATCAAACTGTTGTGAGCATGCCGCCGTTGCGTCTCGTATAGTCGACACACTGAAGTTTTTTTTCTGGTTTACCACGTCGATATTATTCACCTGACCAAAATCAACGGTCTGATTTTCCGGGAAAATTTTAATATCTACGCTACAATCCAGAAAATGAACATGATCGAGTCCATCGATGTTATACCGCAAATTCTTTGCATTTTTGGCAAGGTTGGCACCGCCTTCACCATCAAACTGCAGTACGTTAATACTGCCGAAATTATAAACGGTATCTGGATCGTTAGGGAAGGCTTTTAACTTTACATATAATCTAAAGCGTGCAGGAAAAGTGATGCTCTTTTGCAAGGTTGACCCATTACAGACGGGATTGTGCCAGATACCATCATAATATTCTTCATATTTATCCAGACAAGCCCCAGTATCAATTCCTTCATCCGTCATTTCATGGTCAACACCATTGTAGCTAACACCAAAGGTAAAATAGGGATTGTTAATAACATCTGCGCTGTTGACCTTGGATAGTTTTATCCAGGCAAAAATGTCTTCAGTCTGAACCGTTTTTGTCCAGCCTGGCGCGTTGTCGCAGTACACCGTAATATTGACGTCAGAGCTTTCCCATATTTTGCTTCCGAGAACTGCATTTGAAGGGACGGTAAAACTTGGAAGATTAGCGGTATAGGTTGTGGCACCACCTTTATTATTTTGGTAGCAGTCAACAGCCCAGGATGAAAATGAACTGATAAAAAGAATAATGCCAAAAAGTAGGTACGTTTTTTTCATTTTCATCCCTTCTTCGCGGGTTCACTATGGCAAACGAGTTGCACAGATGTACAGCTCACGCTAAACATATTCAAACCGCCATAGTCCCCTATATAGCCAATCTGGAATTTTGCTGGTAACGCTTTTAACTCTGAATTGTTCTGAGAGAAAGGATCGATCATAAATCCTTTTGCACCTGGTAAAAGTGTTTTTCCATCAGTACCGATATAACCCACGGTGATATGGTAAGGGGTTCCATTTTTAATCGTTAAACCCATAGCCGTGAGTGATACTTCGACTTTATCCATCGGAACGGCCTGGCCCTCTTTGAGCACAATGCTTTTTGGTCGCCAGAACACCTTCAGGCGGCTCTGCATCGCAAGTTGCAGAATATTCGCTTGCTCTGAACGCGGTGGAATCTCTCGAATGTTGTAATAAAAAAGCGATTCTCTGTCAGATGGAAGCTGTGTCAGCTTTGGCTGACCAATGATACGGATCTGACTTTGCTCACCCGCCTCGAGACGAAGCAACGGTGGGAGCGGTGTAAGGAATTCGCGTGTCTTCTTACCCTCTTTGTCCTCAATCCATGATTGGGCCAGGTAGGGAAGCACTTTGCTTTGGTTCTTCAATTTAATTGATACGATTTTATCCGTCTGATTAAAGATAATTCGTGTTCTGTCAGGTGATACTGTCGCATGTGCTAACGAGCACATGCTGAAAATAGCGATAAGTCCTTTTACAAACAAAGTGGGTTTCATCATATTCATCCTGAATTAATGTAAGTTTTTACATGGCATAATAATGGAGTTGCCTTCGGTCTTGCTTTCGTTTGGTGGTGTTATCTCGCAGCTGTTTCCCTCCCAGGTCAGGCGCAACGTGCTGTTTTCCTGAAGGCCACTAAGATAGACATAACCTTCTTCGGCTACCAAACCGGCGTTGCGACCACTACCGACATCAATAACATTGACGCCCAATGGAGGATAATGCCCATTAGCTAGTCGGATGACGCCAAGAATTTGATATCCTTTCGTCGCATTTAGTTTGGCGTAGCCAATTGCACCTTCTGTAAGGGTGGTATTTATGACAGAATTATCAATATCAACACCATCAGGTAATTTATTGCTATCAATACGTACGGTGGACGTTGTGTAATCACTCACTGAATTAGTTACGGCAATGCCCATGGCATTTGTCACTGTTCTATTGTCGCTTAGTGGTACACCCGCAATACCATCGGTATCGACCATCATGCGTGAATTATTGCCATTACTGTAATCGTGCAATGCCATGCCATAGCGAGTAGCCGTAAATGAGCCATTCCATCCGGCTGTGATTGAATTGTAGGTATTCGGCTGGACGCTGCCGTTAATATTCAGTCGGCCATAAGGCGAATAGTGTTGATAATTACCGCGAATAGCAGGCTCAGCCTTACGGAAGTCGCTTTCATCGCCAGAGGCAGAGACGTTCCAGGTATTATTTCTATCGGAGGAGTCATAGTAGGACACCATCTGGGAGGTACTGTCGCTGCCATTTTTCTGCATGCTCAGAGAGAGGCTGCGGCTCTGTTCAAGTGGGATCGTAAATGAAAGATAGTACTGCGTTTCTTCTTTATCATCCCAGCGAGTTTTGCCAATAGACAGTGAAGATGAAACACCCTTGAAGCTTCCAATATCGAAGTTACGACTAATAGAAAATGTGTAGTTGGTACTAGAGCTTTCATCCCAGTATGTGTTGCGGGTCAGGTTGGTATAAGTGTTAATCGCCAGAGATTCAATATACTGGTTAAATGAGAGGACATAACTCTCCTTCTCATTGCTGCTTGAATCGTCCCCACTGCGTGCCGTCAAATATTCACTCATGGTGACATATTCTTTATCAGAGAAACGATAACCAGCGAATGTGACCTGGCTGCCCGTTTCTTCAAAACGTTTGGCGTAGTTTACGCGATAGCTATAGCCACTTTGCTTGCCCTCGTTGTCCTGATTGTGCAACGTTGCATCTGCGCGCGTGACGTCGAAGGAAAGTGAGCCGAAACTGTTCAGGTTAAAACCTATCCCGGCCGTCATGGCCTGATAATCATCGGCAGTAAGCAAGGCACCTCCGTAGAGTGACGTATCACCCGTCCATCCCCAGGATAATTCTCCCGTCCAGAACAGTGGATTGTTTACGTCCGTATGGCCCACGGATGTTGGTTTTCCGGTAGAGGTTTTATAACGGATCTGACCTTTGCGGGTCAGAAAGGGTATTGACGACGCCCCCACCTGGAAACTGCTTTTGCGTCCGTCTTCTTCTTCAACGGTAACATCAAGCTGACCCTGGAATGTGTCACCAATATCGGTAATATTGAACGGACCTGGTGCGACAGTCGTCTGGTAGATCATGCGTCCATTTTGCGTCACTGTGACTTTAGCATTAGTCTGAGCGATACCTGTTATTTGTGGCGCATAACCCTGCAGATCTGGCGGCAGCATGTTTTCGTCACTTTCGAGCGATGCCCCCGTGAAGTGAAAAGTATCGAAAATGTCTGAATTCAGATCGTACTGACCCACGATAAGTTTCGAGGATATAGATGGAATCGGTCTGAAAAGATAGGTCCGATCCAGGTTACTGGTGGTACCTACGGATTTTCCATTTTCATATGAGTGATCGTATTGATAATCTGAACGCAAACGCCAGGCACCAAGATTAAAGCCAAGCGTGCCATAGGAGCTGAGATCCTGACTTTTTTCTCCACTGTCGGGATCGTACTGGCTGGCATACAGGTTGTAATCGAAAATGAAACCTGCGACACCGTTATCCCAGAATTCTGGGGGAGTCCAATTTTGCGCCTGATATTTCATCCATGCCTGGGGGGCCGTAATGGATACCACCATTTCAGCTCTGTCGAGACGTACAGCGAATTCAGGTTTACCTCTAAGATCAACGCAACCTTGTTTATTAATCGTGCCTAACTGTTGGGTAAATTCTTCTGCGAATCCAAATGTTGTCAGGTCATCTTTTGACAGGCAGACTTCTGTACCACTTTCGTTGTTTGCTTTTATCCATTCAAATGAATGGATGTCAGGCAATTTTTTCTTGTTGATTTCAACTTTAGCGATATACTGCCCCGCGGGGATATATCCCTTTTTCTCAAATTGGCTGAGGTCGATGTTTGTTTTGTCTTCTGCATCTATCATGTCCGTATTGAATTCAACCGCATAGGCTGGAGTGAACAATACCGCTGTAAACAGGACTGGATGAAGTATGTTCTTAATAAAAAGGGCGAGTTTGTTTAATTCAATCCGTTTAATCATATACATGAAATCCCTTTCTAAGAAGATGAGTTCAAAAAGCCGATGATTCCCTCATCGGCTTGAATATCCCTTAAGCAATAATTAATTGGTTATTCGTAGCTCAAGACGTAGTTAACGTCAGTCGTCACGTTACCCGCTGTTGCAGTTTTGGTTGGGGATTCCATACGGGCTTTGAAGTTCAGCACCTGGTAGGAATTATCAGCAACTAAATCTACAGGCTGTTTCACGCCCATCTCAACGTTCTCTCGACCTTCGGTCAGCAAGCGTACGCCAACGTTTGTAGCACTACCGTAGTTGCCTTCAGCTGTATTTTTCAGAAGGTTGGTGGTGGCATCTGCATTAGCGGAAGTGAAGGTGACATTAGCTTTGGTAATGGAGGTGGTCCCGTCAGTCAGGGTGCAATCCTGAAGATGAATTTGAACATCCACTGGGAGCGAGTATTTGCCGCCATTCAGGGCTGAGTCAGCAACTTCACCAAGATTGATTGTCTGGTTTTCATCGCCCGGAGCGATAGAGCATGGAGCGCTGATAACGATGCCTTCAAAGGCAATTTTACCATGGCCTGCATCTGCAGCAGATGCGTTGAAAGCGGCGCCAGACAAAAGCGCAGTGGTAACTACAGCTAACATTTTTTTGTTAAACATGAACTATAATCCTTTATAATAGGTAAAACTTCACATTTCATTAATAATGAAGTGCTCGCAGTGCGAGTCGCTATAAACATTGAATCGTCACTTTCGTATTGCGACAGCGAGTCTATCAATAAAACGCCGATTTTTTATGTTAGATAATCTAAAACATGTTTTTAATAAATTTCATCATATCCATTTTGATGATGAATGTTGCGGGTGGTGAACTCAGTATATTTGTGTATGTTGAGAATTTTCTCATTTAAACTACACGTTGATAAAGATTAATGAGAGATAGATCGGGTTGCGGATGATGTTATTTAATCAAGAGATTTTGGAAGCGGTAGAGGCTATGGTTGGTGTGAATATAAATTTGTTAAGTTTTATAAATAACGTTAATGCTAAAATTAAAATAATAAATGAAGAATATCAATCTCACGTACTACTGGTTGAGCCTTACACAAAGAAATACACCTTTGCGTGATGAACACAAAGGTGTATTTCTGGTTAACCGATACCTGCAATTTGTAGTAGAACCAGACTCAACCCCATCACCGACATTCCGCACAGCACGCCGTAGCTTGGGTTATTGTTGGGATCGATCTCTTTCGCCAGCGGCATCAGCTCATCGACAGAGAGCGCGACCATAATCCCGGCCACGGCAGCCATAATCGCAGCCATCACAATCGGGGAGACGAGGCTACCGAGGATCAGCCACGCCAGCACGCCGCCGAGAATTTCAGCCATCCCGGAGATACCCGCCCAAAAGACAGCCGTACGTTTTGAACCCGTGGCGGCATAAACGGGCCCGGCAACGGCAAGTCCTTCAGGAATATTGTGCAAAGCCACGGCCAGCGCCACACCAAAACCCATTTCCAGGTTGCTGCTGGCCGTGACATAGGTGGCGATACCTTCCGGAAAGTTATGCAGGCTGATACCCAGCGTCAGCAGAATGGCCGTGCGTTTGATATTGCCCGGGATGGGGGTAACGCTTTTTTGCATTAAATCCTGCGGGTGCGCGTGAGGAAGAATACGGTCGAGCGCAAAATAACCCAGCAGTCCAATGATAAACATGCCATAGCCCAGAACAGGCGACATACCTTCGGTGTGAAGCGCGGCGGGCAGCATCTCCATCAGCGAGATAAGCAGCATGATCCCGGCGGCGAAACCCAGCGAGAAGGCCAGAAGGCGATTAGAGGGTTTTTGCCCGAGTACCCCGAGGAACGCACCGATAAAGGTTGCGGCGCCCGCGAGTAAGGTCAAAATCAACGGTACTGACATGCATTCTCCTTAAGCGATATCTGACATTCAAATTTCCTGATGATGATCTTCACGGTTATCTGCGTTCATCTTCACCTGAATGCGCGTAATGTAGGCCCATCACATTGACACCTTCTCTAAGGATATCACCATGTCTTCTTCTCGTATGCCAGCACTGTTTTTAGGCCATGGCAGCCCAATGAACGTCCTGGAAGATAACGTCTATACCCGTGCCTGGCGTCAGCTGGGTGAGACGTTACCGCGTCCGAAGGCAATTGTGGTGGTCTCTGCGCACTGGTTTACCCGGGGTACCGGTGTGACGGCTATGGAAGCGCCAAAAACGATTCATGATTTTGGCGGCTTTCCGCAGGCGCTGTATGACACGCATTATCCTGCTCCGGGCTCCCCCGAGCTGGCGCAGCGGCTCGTTGATCTGCTCGCCCCTGTTCCGGTTGCGCTGGACAAAGAAGCCTGGGGCTTTGACCACGGCTCATGGGGGGTGTTGATCAAAATGTATCCGGATGCCGATATCCCGATGGTGCAACTGAGTATCGACAGCACCAAACCGGCTGCCTGGCACATGGAGATGGGGCGTAAGCTGGCTTCGCTTCGTGATGAAGGCATCATGCTGATTGCCAGTGGCAACGTGGTACACAATCTGCGTACGGTACGCTGGCACGGTGAAAATACGCCGTACCCTTGGGCAACAGCCTTTAATGACTATGTAAAAGACAACCTGACCTGGCAAGGGCCGGCCGAACGACACCCTTTGGTGAACTATCTGGATTATGACGGCGGTTCGCTCTCTAACCCGACGCCGGAACACTTCTTGCCATTGCTGTATGTATTAGGCGCGTGGGATGGTCAGGAGGTTATTACAATCCCGGTCGACGGTATTGAGATGGGGAGCTTGAGTATGCTGTCGGTGCAGGTGGGGTAAAAACATGTCGGGTGGCGGCTCGCCTTACCCGACCTACATATTGAGCGTAGGCCCGGTAAGCGTAGCGCCACCGGGCAAGTCTTACTCGACGAAAATATGCGGGTAGAAACGCGACAGATCCTGCGTAATCAGCGCGCGATCTTCGCGAATGCCAATCCCGGCAGGCTGATCGTTAATAAGCCAGCTGCCGATCAACGTATAGCTGTCGCCAAAATTCGGCAGTTGATAAAACGCCTGGACGATCATCCCTTCTTCACCGTACGGCCCTTCAACCGCTTCCAGCGTTTTACCGTTTTCGATAATCGAGACGTTTGCCCCTTCACGGGAGAAGATTGGCTTAACGACGTATTTCTCCATCGGTGGGAAATCATCTTCAGCAAAGTAAGCAGGCAGCAGGTTCGGGTGATTCGGGAACATCTCCCACAGCATCGGCAGCAGGGCTTTATTGGAGATAATGCTCTTCCAGGCCGGTTCCAGCCAGCGCACGCCGGCGTCTTCCAGTTTGGTAGAGAACATTTCCCGCAGCATGTATTCCCACGGATAGAGCTTGAACAGGTTGCTGATGACCTGATCCTGCATGTCCGTAAACTGACCTTTTTCACCTAAACCGATATCTTCGATATAGAGGAATTCCGTCGCCACTTCCGCTTCGGCTGCGCAGTCCTGCAAATACTGAACCGTACCGCGATCTTCTTCGGTATCGCGGCAGCAGGCGAGGTGCAACAGGTTGAAACCGTGCTGTTCACGCAGTTCGACGAAACGCTCAATCAGCTTTTCCTGAAGGCTGTTGAACTGGTCGCTGCCTTCGGGCAAGTTTCCGGCATTCGCCTGATCTTCCAGCCAGATCCACTGGAAGAACGCGGCTTCGTACAGGGAGGTTGGCGTATCCGCGTTGTTTTCTAAAAGCTTCGGTTCACCCACACCATCCCATGCCAGATCGAGGCGAGAGTAGAGCGAAGGCTGGTTCGTTTTCCAGGACTGACGAACAAAACTCCAGGTGTGCTTCGGAATGCGGAATTTGGTCATCAGCTCATCGCTGTCGATGACTTTTTCTACTACCTTCAGGCACATCTGGTGCAGCTCTGCGGTTACCTCTTCAAGCTTTTCGACCTGAGCGAGCGTGAGCTTATAGTAAGCATCTTCACACCAGTACGGCTCGCCGTACATGGTGTGAAAGTTGAAACCGTATTCGGTGGCTTTTTCGCGCCAGTCCGGGCGCTCAACAATACTGACTCGTTCCATGATCAGCCGCCCATTGAGCGAGTTGAGGAGCCGGTCGCACTACGCTGCATGGTGGTTTGTTTGGCAACAGACTCACCAAAGCCGCCACGGGTAATGGTGCTGGTGGTGGCTGGTTTCGGCGCCATTGCGGTTTTCGGTACGGTCATCGTACGGCCTGGCGTTGCAGCACCGTAACCCTTGCCGGTGGCATCGGTGTATTTACCGTAGGCCGGGCTGTTCGGGTTTTTGGAGCTAAACAGCGGCTGCTGCTGGTAGCCCGCACCGCCGCTCATCAAACGGCCCATCATATAACCCGCCATCAGCGGCATCCAGAAGCTGCCGCTGGACTGTGCCTGCGCCTGGTTTTCCGGTGCCATACCCGCCTGAGCAGGTGCCTGCTGGCACTGGCCTTCACCGAATTCGGCTACACAGTCTTCGCGAGAGGCATATTTCGGCGCGGTACGTTCCGCTTCTTTGAGGGCGTTGTTATAGGCCGTCGTACACTCAGCGGCTTTACCGGTTGCGCTCGCGCAGTCGTCGGCGTTTTGATACAGCGAAACCGTTTCGTCGTTTTGCTCACAGCCTGCCAGCATAAAGACGGCGGTGACCGCCAGCGCGACAGGTGTCAGGTGGCGTGCGTTCCAGCTTTTGCGGAACGACGCGTGATTCATCGTTTTTGTCCGTTTCATATTTGTCTTCCAGGACCCAGTGGTAATAACGCTCAGGATAGAGGATGAGTGGTTGAAAATGAAGCGAAGAGGGGCGAAATGCGGGGGATCTTTACGTTGGCTTACGTTCAGGTGTGATTTTGCGCCGGGTGGCGCTGTGCTTACCCGGCCTACGATTAAGTAGGCCCGATAAGCTCAGCGCCATCGGGCAAGGCTTAATGACGGAACGGATTCGTACCGCTGCTGGCAGGTGCGGTGCTACGCGCTGCCGCTGGCTGCGCAAGCGGGGCGCTGCTGTTAGGGGTGAAATTATCAACGGCGGCATCCTGCTGTGGATTTTCCGGCGCGACGCTGTCAGGCGACGTAGGGACCGGTTTGCCTAGCGTGCTGTTCAGCATTTGCAGATCCTGCTCGTTCAGCGTACCCAGCGCCTGCTTGATGTTCAGCTGGTTAATCAGATACTGATAACGTGCGCTGGAGAGCTGCTGTTTCGCGTTATACAGCGTGGTCGTTGCGTCTAACACGTCCACGATGGTACGCGTACCTACGGAGTAACCCGCTTCGTTCGCATCCAGTGAGCTCTGGGCAGAGACGACGGCCTGTTTATAGGCGTTGATGCTGCTGATAGAGGCATTTACGTTGTTGTAGGAAGAACGCACGGTCTGCACCACGTTGCGGTGTGCGCTTTCCAGCTGCTCGCTGGCGCCCACAAAGTTGTACTGCGCCTGTTTAACCTGAGAGTTAACCATCCCGCCCTGGTACAGCGGCAGAGAGAAGCTGAGACCCACTTTGTTCTGGCCAACGTTGCTGTCGTCATAGGCCTGAGAGGTCGTTTTAGACCCGCTGTAGCTGGTGTCCGATACGCCGGTAGAGGCGCTCAGGCTCAGAGTTGGCAGGTGACCATCCTGTGCAAGACGGATCTGTTCGCGCGCCAGATCCTGGCTCAGGCGAGCCTGCAACAAGGTCAGGTTGCGGTTTTCCGCTTCTTTCAGCAGGGCGTTAACCGCCTGCGGTTTGTCCGTTTTGAAACTGTCCACGTTCAGAGAGGCCAGCTCAGGATAGTAGTTACCGGTGACCTGACGCAGTGCTTCCAGGGCATTGTCGAGGTTGTTACGTGCGGTCACTTCGTTAGCCAGTACGGTATCGTACTGTGAACGGGCGTTCTGCACGTCAGTAATGGCGACCAGGCCCACGTTAAAACGCTGGGTGGTTTGATCTAACTGACGGTAAACCGCCTGTTTCTGCGCTTCGGTGTAGGAGAGGGCGTCAATCGCGCTCAGAACCTGGAAATAGGCGGTCGCGGTATTCAGGATCAGCGTCTGCTGATCGGTTTGATAGGTGACATCCTGAATGCCGGCGCTCTTTTCCTGCAAGCTCAGTTCCCGCCATTTGGACATGTCGAACAGGGTTTGTGTAAGCTGTAAAGAGGCGCTGGTGGCATTCGAATCGATGCCATTGTTATCGCGAAAACCGTTAGTGTAGGTATAATCTGCACCTAAGCCTAACTGCGGCAGCAGTGGACTACGTGCTTCGTTAATCTTTTCAAACGCAGCATCACGATCGGCCGCTGATTTACGTAAATCAGGGTTGCCCAGACGTGCCTGCTGGTAGACCTGTAACAGGTTTTCTGCCTGGCTCATTGCACTGAAGCCCGTCAGGCTCAGGCCGATAAGGATGGGGAGCAATTTCTTCATTTGCATTCCTTGTTGTGAAGCAGTATTAGCGCTGATCTAATTAAAAATAATTGCCGATTCTAACAGAATCATCCACACCAAAAGGTTGGCGTAACGTGCCATCTGGCGGTAATTTGCTCCAATCTACCATATAGCCATACAAACGGCAGCCAAACAGCCTTGAAATTCACAATTTCATCACCATTGCTACCAGGACTCGACCGATGCAAAAACCAGAAAACGTGCCTGTCACCTTCGCCAAAAACGATGTAGAAATTATTGCACGAGAAACGCTTTATAGCGGTTTTTTTTCAATGGAACTTTACCGTTTCAGGCATCGTCTGTTTAACGGTGAGATGAGCGGTGAAATCAAACGCGAAATTTTTGAGCGCGGGCATGCGGCTGTGTTGCTACCCTATGACCCAGTGCGTGATGAAGTGGTGCTGGTCGAACAGGTGCGTATTGCGGCTTATGATACCAGCGATACGCCGTGGTTGCTGGAGATGGTGGCCGGGATGATCGAAGAAGGTGAGTCGGTCGAAGACGTCGCTCGCCGTGAGGCGCTGGAAGAGGCGGGCCTGGCGATCGGCCGGACGAAACCGGTGTTGAGCTACCTGGCAAGCCCGGGTGGGACAACGGAACGTTCATCTATTATGGTGGGCGAAGTGGACGCCAAGACAGCGGAAGGGATCCACGGTCTGGCAGATGAAAACGAAGATATTCGGGTTCATGTGGTGAGTCGGGAGCAGGCTTACCAGTGGGTAGAAGAGGGTTTAATCGACAACGCAGCGTCTGTCATCGCCCTGCAATGGCTACAGCTGCATTATCAGACATTACGACACGAGTGGAAAAAATGAAGCGTTATACACCTGACTTCCCAGAAATGATGCGCCTGTGCGAAACCAATTTCGCCCAGCTGCGCCGCCTGCTGCCGCGAAACGATGCGCCCGGCGAAACGGTGAGCTATCAGGTGAGCAACGCGCAGTATCGGTTAACGATAACAGAATCAACGCGCTACACTACGCTGGTGGAGATTGAGCAAACGGCGCCGAGCATCAGCTACTGGAGCCTGCCGTCGATGACGGTACGTCTTTATCATGACGCGATGGTCGCTGAAGTGTGTTCAAGCCAGCAGATCTTTCGCTTTAAAGCGCGGTATGATTACCCGAATAAAAAGTTGCATCAACGCGACGAAAAGCATCAAATTAACCAGTTTTTAGCCGACTGGCTAAGATATTGTTTAGCACATGGAGCAATGGCGATTCCGGTTTGTTAGCGTCATAAACCTACCTAAGGACACCATTTGGAAAGCCTGTTGAACCTGACTGTTGCTGGTGGGGCGCCAGTCAGGATATTACAAATCACCGACACCCACCTTTTTGCCGAAAAGCATGAGACGCTTCTGGGCGTGAACACCTGGGAGAGTTATCAGGCGGTTCTTGACGCGATCCATGCTGAAAAGCGGCCATGCGATCTGATCGTCGCGACGGGCGATCTGGCGCAGGATCAATCCTCCGCAGCCTATCAGCATTTTGCTGAAGGGATTGCGAGCTTTAGCGTGCCTTGCGTCTGGCTACCGGGCAATCACGATTTTCAACCCGCTATGTACAGTTCGCTTCAGGAGGCGGGGATTTCACCGGCAAAATGTGTCTTTGCGGGGGACCAGTGGCAAATTCTGCTCCTCGACAGTCAGGTGTTTGGCGTTCCGCACGGTGAGTTGAGCGACTATCAGCTTGACTGGCTGGAGACAAAACTGGCCGCCGAACCGAATCGCAATACGCTGCTGTTGCTGCATCATCACCCGCTGCCGGCGGGCTGTAGCTGGCTCGATCAGCACAGCTTACGCAACTCTGCGGCGCTGGACGGCGTACTGGCGAAATTTCCGCGCGTGAAAAATTTGCTGTGCGGGCACATTCACCAGGAACAGGATCTCGACTGGAATGGTCGCCGCCTGCTCGCGACGCCCTCTACCTGCGTGCAGTTTAAGCCGCACTGCGCCAACTTTACGCTGGATACCATCGCACCGGGCTGGCGCTGGCTGGAGCTGCATGCCGATGGCTCGCTGACCACCGAAGTTTGCCGTCTGACCGGGGCTCAATTCCGCCCGGATACCGCTTCGGAAGGCTATTGATGTCGACGCTTCTCTATCTGCATGGGTTTAACAGCTCACCGCGATCGGCGAAAGCGACGCAGCTTCGCCAGTGGCTGAGCGCGAATCATCCCCACGTGGAGATGATTATTCCGCAGTTGCCCCCTTATCCGGCGGATGCGGCAGAGATGCTGGAATCGATCGTGCTTGAACACGGCGGCGAATCGTTTGGCGTTGTCGGGTCGTCGCTCGGCGGCTACTACGCCACCTGGCTGTCGCAGTGCTTTATGTTACCCGCTGTCGTCGTCAACCCGGCGGTCCGGCCATTTGAGCTGTTAAGGGACTTTCTTGGCGAAAACGAGAACCCCTACACCGGCCAACAATATGTGCTAGAGTCACGCCATATTTACGATCTCAAAGTTATGCAGGTCGACCCGCTTGAAGCGCCCGATCTTATCTGGCTGCTGCAACAGACGGGAGATGAAGTGCTGGATTACCGCCAGGCAGTGGCGTATTACGCATCCTGCCGCCAGACTGTAGAAGAGGGCGGTAACCATGCTTTCACGGGCTTTGAAGATCATTTCACCCAGATTGTCGATTTTCTTGGACTGCACAGCCACTGACAATCAATGCGAATTGCTAGCTTAAATCATGACGCAAACCTATAACGCTGATGCCATTGAGGTACTCACCGGGCTTGAGCCGGTTCGCCGCCGCCCGGGGATGTACACCGATACGACGCGCCCAAACCACCTGGGCCAGGAAGTAATTGATAACAGTGTGGACGAAGCGCTGGCAGGCCATGCCAGACGCGTGGACGTTATCCTGCACGCCGATCAGTCGCTGGAAGTTATCGACGACGGCCGCGGCATGCCGGTAGATATCCACCCGGAAGAGGGTGTTCCCGCCGTTGAGCTGATCCTCTGTCGTCTGCACGCGGGCGGTAAGTTCTCCAACAAAAACTACCAGTTCTCCGGCGGCTTGCACGGCGTGGGGATCTCCGTGGTTAACGCCCTGTCAAAGCGCGTGGAAGTGAACGTTCGTCGCGATGGCCAGGTGTATAACATCGCGTTTGAAAACGGCGAAAAAGTGCAGGATTTGCAGGTCGTCGGGACGTGCGGTAAACGCAACACCGGCACCAGCGTCCATTTCTGGCCTGACGAAAGCTTCTTCGACAGCCCACGCTTTTCCGTTTCTCGCCTGACGCACCTGCTGAAAGCCAAAGCGGTGCTGTGCCCGGGCGTGGAAATCACCTTTAAAGATCACGTAAACAACACCGAACAGAGCTGGCGCTACGAAAAGGGTCTGAACGACTACCTGTGCGAAGCGGTTAACGGCCTGCCGACCCTGCCGGAAAAACCGTTCGTCGGGAATTTCGAAGGTGACACCGAAGCGGTGGACTGGGCGCTGCTGTGGCTGCCGGAAGGCGGTGAGCTGCTGACGGAAAGCTACGTCAACCTGATCCCAACGCTGCTCGGCGGGACGCACGTCAACGGCCTGCGTCAGGGGCTGCTGGATGCGATGCGCGAGTTCTGCGAATACCGCAACATTCTGCCGCGCGGCGTGAAGCTTTCCGCAGAAGATATCTGGGACCGCTGCGCCTACGTGCTCTCAGTGAAGATGCAGGATCCGCAGTTTGCCGGTCAGACTAAAGAGCGCCTGTCGTCACGCCAGTGTGCGGCGTTCGTCTCCGGCGTGGTGAAAGATGCGTTTACCCTGTGGCTGAACCAGAACGTTCAGGCCGCAGAAATGCTGGCTGAAATGGCCATCTCCAGCGCCCAGCGTCGCCTGCGCGCGGCGAAGAAAGTGGTGCGTAAAAAGCTGACCAGCGGCCCCGCGCTGCCGGGCAAGCTGGCGGACTGTACCGCCCAGGATCTCAACCGCACCGAGCTGTTCCTGGTGGAAGGGGACTCGGCAGGCGGATCGGCCAAGCAGGCGCGCGATCGTGAATATCAGGCGATCATGCCGCTCAAGGGTAAGATCCTCAACACCTGGGAGGTCTCGTCTGATGAAGTGCTGGCCTCGCAGGAAGTACACGACATCTCCGTGGCGATCGGCATCGATCCGGACAGCGACGATCTGAGCCAGCTGCGCTACGGCAAGATCTGTATCCTCGCGGATGCGGACTCCGATGGTCTGCACATCGCCACGCTGCTCTGTGCGCTGTTCGTGAAGCACTTCCGCACGCTGGTGAAAAACGGTCACGTCCACGTGGCGCTGCCGCCGCTGTACCGTATCGACCTTGGCAAAGAAGTCTACTATGCGCTGACGGAAGAAGAGAAAGCGGGCGTGTTGGAGCAGCTCAAACGCAAGAAGGGCAAACCGAACGTTCAGCGCTTTAAAGGGCTGGGCGAGATGAACCCGATGCAGCTGCGTGAAACCACGCTGGATCCGAACACCCGCCGTCTGGTGCAGCTGACCATCAGCGATGAAGACGAACAGCAAACCAACGCCGTGATGGACATGCTGCTGGCCAAGAAACGTTCTGAAGACCGGCGTAACTGGCTACAGGAGAAAGGCGATATGGCGGATATTGAGGCCTGATGTCCCCTCACCCTAACCCTCTCCCACAGGGAGGGGGTTAGGATCGTAGGCCCGGTAAGCGTTAGCGCCACCGGGCTTTTTTACGTCAAAACTCCATCTTCACCGTAAACTGCACTTCACGCGGGTCGCCAATCTGGTTGCCCAGGTTGTTGGTCGCAATCGACGACGTGTAGTAGGTCTTATCGAACAGATTCTTCACGTTCACCTGTAGCGTCACCGGATATTGCAGCTTCATTTTGTACGCCGCAAATGCATCCGCCACGAAATAGCCCGGCAGATAATAATCCGCACCGTTAGTCGCTGAGCGGCGGCTCACGCCGTGCCCGCCGCCGCCAATTGTCAGCGTATTCCCGGCAAACGCATTGTGAATATCGTACGTCAGGAACAGGGAGCCGGTATGGCGCGGTACGTTCGGCAGCGGTTTGCCCGCGTAGTCCGGGTCTTCCAGCACCTTCGCATCGGTATAGCCGTAGCTGGCGATAATGTTGGTGTTCTCGGTCAGCGATCCGGCGAGATCCACTTCGACACCCTGCGAGCGCACGCGGCCCGCGGTTTTGGCGACGGTTTCATCACCGATGCTCTCGGTGTACAGCACGTTGCGCTTGTGGATATCAAACAGCGCGATGTTGGCGGTAATGCCGTCGAACAGGTCGAATTTAGCGCCTATTTCATACGCGTTCGACGTTTCCGGCGGCAGGTCGCCGATGTAGCTCGCAATGGACGACTGCGGCATAAACGTCTGGGAATAGTTGGCAAACAGGGAGACTGCCGGCGTGAGCTTGTAAACCAGGCCCAGCTTCGGCGTCCACTGGTCGTCGCGGCTGTCGGTGTTGACGTTAAACGGACGGCCTTTGCCCGCGTACTGGGTGTAATACTGGTAGCGCAGTCCGGCAACGGCGATCCACTTATCGGTCAGGTACAGCGCGTCCTGCGCGTAGGCGGAGTAGCTCTCCTGCTTGATGGTTTGATCGCTGTCGGCTGCCGAGACGGTGGTGCACTTGCCGAGGCTGCCGTAGCTCGGGTTGTAAATATTGAAATCCTTAACGTTCTTACAACGGATCATGTCCGTACGCAGCAGATCGTAATTCTCATACGACACGCCGGTCAGGATCTCATTGTAAAAGCCCGCGATGTCCACGTTCCCCTGCAAATCTGCCCGCGTTGTGTGCATACGCTGGGTCGAACCCTGGGTCGCATCCACGCGGCGGGTCAGGTTGCCGGTTTTTGAATCGTAGGCCATCACGCGAGCCTGGTTATCGCTGTACTTATCCTGGCTGTAGCTGTAGTCGAACTTCGCGGTCCACTGGCTGTTGAGCCGATACTCCGCGTTAAGCTGAGCGAGGTCGGACTGGCCGTCGGTCACGTTAAACGGCTCATCAAAGCGGGTTTTGCGATCGACGTCGACGGCCTTTTTGGTGTTGAGATCGAAGATCGTTCCGCGATCGAACGGCGTTTTATAGTCGCGATGCGAATAGAGCACGGTCACGGTGGCATCATCGCCGAACCAGGTCAAAGACGGGGCGATAAAGGTGCTGCGTTCGGTGCCGAAATTACGCCAGTAATCCTCGTCCTGATACTCCCCCGTCAGGCGATAGGCCAGACGCGTACCTTCAATTGGACCGGTGATGTCAAACTGTCCGCTACCGCCGCCAAAGCTGGTTGATGTGGCAGAAATCGAGCCG
The DNA here is from genome assembly GCF_032389435.1 of Enterobacter sp. DTU_2021_1002640_1_SI_PRY_ASU_LCPMC_013. NCBI lineage: Bacteria > Pseudomonadati > Pseudomonadota > Gammaproteobacteria > Enterobacterales > Enterobacteriaceae > Enterobacter > Enterobacter sp. DTU_2021_1002640_1_SI_PRY_ASU_LCPMC_013. The sequence continues at coordinate 4,137,773 of NZ_CP135594.1, read as the reverse complement.
CCGAAGGTTTTCTCCGGGCGTTTGGTCACCACGTTAATCAGGCCGCCGGGGTCGAGAATACCGTAAAGGGTCGAGGCCGGGCCTTTTAGCACCTCCACGCGCTCGGTTGCGGCATTGAAGCTGCGCGGCAGCACGGTGCGCAGGCCGTTGGTCATGATCGAGCCATCGCGGTTTGCGCCGAAGCCACGGCGCACGAAGGCATCCTGCGTGCCGCCCAGGGTGTTGGTCTGCACCACGTTGCTGACGTTATACAGCGCCTCGTCTAGCGTGGTCGCGTTTTGGTCTTCCAGCACTTTATCGCTGACGGTATTGACCACCTGCGGGATGTCCAGCATCGGCATGTTGGTCAGCGTGGCGGTGGAGGTGTTCAGGGGCTGATAGCCGCTGGTGGCGTCGGTGGAAGCGGAAGGATCGGCAGTGACGGTAAGCGTCTCACCGTCTTTTGCTGCTGCGTGCACCAGAGGCGCCATGAACAGGAGTGAAAAGAGCGCGCGCCCTTTTACCTCGGCGAATGAAGGTGTGAACTTAGCCATTACATCTGTTTTCCCAAAATATCCTGCGATGAAATGCTCGCGGAAGAATGTGTGAGTCATTGCCCTTACGCTCTGTCCGTTAGCCTCTACGGCATCGGACTTGTAATTGAGAATCATTCAAACATGAGGGCATGTAGTAGTAAATGGAATAAATAAAAATTTCGCTACAGATGTTTCTCTCTGGCTAACACGCTTCGCTTTCTTCTTTAAAATATTGAAAATAATTAATAAAAATGAATTTTAATTTGTGCGGTGACGCTCAATTATCCCTGGGATTTACAGGGTATATCTTCGCTTGACTACTACATGGAGCGGCGGCAAACTCACAAAAGAGAATGAGTTTTATTTTTATTTGTTGGTTTTTTTTCTTACGTTGGCGTTCACGTGGCTCACTACATCAAAAAGCCGGGACTGGTTCTTGAGAACCTCTCCGCGGGTTACCAGAAAAAAATCATCGTTGATGATATCTCCCTTGCGATCCCCCAGCAGAAAATGACTGTTCTGGTGGGCGCAAACGGCTGCGGAAAATCGACGCTGTTAAGTACCCTCGCACGGCTGCTTCAGCCGCTCGGCGGCAGCGCGGTGCTGGACGGCAAAGCCATCCACTCGCAGCCAACCAAAGCGGTCGCCCGCCAGCTCGGGATCCTGCCGCAGTCTCCGCTGCTTCCAGAAGGGTTAACCGTATTTGAGCTGGTCTCGCGCGGACGTTTCCCCTGGCAGAACGTGATGCGCCAGTGGAGCGAGGAAGACGAGCGGGCCGTGGAAGAGGCGTTACGCCTGACCGGAACGGCAGAGTTTGCCCATCATCTGGTTGAAAGCCTGTCCGGCGGCCAGCGCCAGCGCTGCTGGATCGCCATGGTGCTGGCGCAGCAAACGCCCTATATCCTGCTGGATGAACCCACGACGTACCTCGATCTTCGCTACCAGGTGGAGATCCTCGAACTGCTGCACACGCTGACGCGCCGGCACGGGCGCACCGTGGTGGTGGTTCTGCACGATCTCAACTTCGCCGTGAATTACGGTGATTCGCTGGTCTTTTTACGTCAGGGAAAGGTTGAGGGGGTACTGCATGAGGGCGACGCCTGCACGCCGGAGCTGATCAAAGCGGTGTTTGACGTCGACGTGCATATGTCGGTTAACCCGCTGACCGGCAAGCCGTTCTTTATGCCGTTCCGTCAGGCTGACGACAAACCATGATGCGCACATCTGTGGCCTTTATTCTCTTTACGCTGCTGCTTCTGGCAGGCGCGATTGCGCACCTGAGCATCGGGGCGCGCGTTATCGCCCCCCGGACGGTAGTAGACGCATTTTTCCACTTCGACCCGCGCAATTTTGAGCATAGCGTGATCGTCAGGCTGCGCTTGATGCGGCTGTGCGCCGCCCTGGTGGCGGGCGCGGCGCTCGGCGTCGCGGGCGTGCTGCTGCAATCAGTGATCCGCAACCCGCTCGGCGAGCCGCATATCCTGGGGCTGAATGCAGGGGCGGCGCTGGCGGTGGTGCTGACGAGTGCCCTCGGGCTGTCGCTGCCGTTTGGCCGCCCTCTGATAGCCGCAGCTGGCGCCGCCGCGCTCTTTTTGCTGGTGCTAACGTTCTCCTCATCCGGGCGTACCGGTCTCACGCCGATGAAGGTCACGCTGTGCGGCGTGGCAATGTCGGCATTTGCCTCATCGATAACCGCTACGGTGTTGATTCTGGATGAACAGACGCTGCTGGCCATGCGGACCTGGCTTACGGGGGATGTGGCGGGAGTCATCGGCGAGACGATCGCTAGCGCCGCGGGGGCCGCTGCCGTGGGTTTTGCGCTGGCGTTCTGGCTGTCGCCGTCGCTGAACATGCTGGCGCTGGGCGAGAGAATGGCGCAGGGGCTTGGCGTGTCGCTGCTGAAAACGCGCCTGCTCGCGCTGCTGGCCATCGCCCTGCTGTGCGGCGCGGCGGTTTCAGTTGCCGGACCGATCGGGTTTATCGGACTCGTGGTGCCGCAGCTGATTCGCCGTCTGGTATCGGTGGACCTGCGCGTGATGGTGCCGCTTTCAGCCCTCTGCGGGGCGCTGGTTCTGCTGATGGCGGATATCGCCGCCCGTACGCTGTTTACGCCGTATGAGCTGGCAACCGGCGTGATGACTGCGCTAGTCGGCGCGCCGGTCTTTATCCTTATGGCGTCAAGGATGTTCAAATGAACCGGGCTGGATTGAGGGCAGTACGATTTTTCTCCTTCTCGGCGCTGGTTCGCCCGAGAGCGCTGCTGTATCTGGCCGTATTATCGCTTGCCGCTCTCCTGCTGCTAAGTTTTGGCCTGACGCACGGTTCGCTGCCCATTCCTGCTTCCGCCATCGGACGTGCGCTGTTTTATCCTGAACGTCTGACGGCGGATGCGCATTACATTGTGATGGATATCCGCCTGCCGCGCCTGCTGATGGCGGTGCTGTGCGGCGCGATGCTCGGCATGGCGGGGGCGGCCATGCAGTCCATTACCCGCAACGGCCTTGCTGACCCCGGTCTTATCGGCGTGAAAGAGGGCTGTAGCGCGGCGGTGCTGCTGCTGATTTTTCAGTTTCCGGGATTGGGGCCGTACTGGCGTCCACTTATCGGCATGGCCGGTGGGCTGCTGACCGCGCTGCTGGTAGTGGCGCTGGCGCGTGATATCTCGCGCCCGCGATTCATCCTGATCGGCATCGGCGTGTCATGGGCGTTTGCCGCCGCGATGGGGGTCTTTATGACGACCGCCGACGTGCGCGACGTCCAGACGGCGATGCTGTGGCTGGCGGGGAGCCTGCATGCAGCAAGCTGGACGCTGGTCAGCATCGCTGCTGCCTGGACAGTGCCAGCGTTTGCGCTGCTGCTCTTTACCGCACGCGCCGCAGACGTAGCCTTGCTCGGCAACCACACTGCGACGGGGCTGGGCGTGCGGACTTCACGCCTCGCGCTGCTGCGCGTGTTTGCCCCCATGGTGCTCACCGCGGCCTGCGTCTCCTGCGTGGGGAGTATCGGCTTTGTCGGGCTGATTGCCCCGCACATGGCGCGCCTGCTGCTGCGCGGAGGGCAAACGGCACTGCTGACGGGAAGTGCCGTACTGGGCGCGCTGCTGGTGCTGCTGGCGGATAACGTCGGGCGGCTGGCATTTCTCCCGTTGCAGCTGCCGGCGGGAATTGTCATTTCACTGATTGGCGGACCGTTTTTCCTGCTGCTGCTCTGGCAGCGTCGGGATCGATTTTAGGGGATAGAAATGCGCGTATTTTTTGCAATGCTGGTGCTGGTGGGTTTTGCCGTAGGGGCGGCAGAGCCGACGCAGACGTTTACTGACGACCTGAACCGCAACGTGGTGGTGCCGGTTAACCCGAAGCGGATCGTCTCTCTGCACGATCTGGATATCACCATTCCGCTGATTGAGCTTGGCGTGCCGCCGATCGCCAGCCATGGCCGCACCCGACCGGACGGCAGCCATTTTCTGCGCTCCAGCGGCATGCTGACGGGCATCGATTTTGATAATTCCGACATCAAATTCATCGGCACCGCGGATATCGATATTGAAGCCATCGCCGCGGCGAAGCCGGATCTTATCATCACCGAGCCGACCCGCAACACGCCGGTCGAACAGCTGGAAAAAATTGCCCCGACGGTGAGTATCGATCACCTCGACGGCGGCGCGCCGGAGATCTACCGCAAGCTGGCGCAGCTTACCGGGACAAAGGCGCGGCTGAAGATTCTGGAGCGTCGCTATCAGGAGCAGATCGAGGCGCTAAAGGCGACCATCGATACGAGCAAGCTGACCGTCTCGGTGATTCAGGCCAATCAGGGAAAAATCAACGCCATGCACAGCTACCACTCGCTTGGGCGCGTGCTGCGCGACGCAGGGTTCAGGTTCCCGCCGCTGATTGAGAGCATCCCTGAGGGCGGGCGCATCGACGTCAGCGCCGAGCGCCTGCCGGAGCTGGATGCTGATTTTGTCTTTGCCACCTGGCGCGGGGACACCGGCGGGAAACCGCAGGACGAGCTGGCGGCGATGGATGCGGTGATGCCGGGCTGGTGCCAGTTTCTCAACGCCTGCCGAACCGGGCATTACGTGCTCATCTCCCGCGAGGAAGCGATCTCAAATTCATTTGCCTCGCTGGGGCTGATGGCCGCGCAGGTGCAGTCGCAGATAGCGGGCCGTCCGCTGCCGGAGGCCGCACGATGATCCGAAAAATTGATGTCTACGGCGACCGCCTCCGCTCGCGGGCGCACCAGCTGACGCCGCGTCTGCTGCAGGTGGCGAGCTATATCAATGAAAATCGTGAAGCGGTTATGGAGCAGACGGCAATGGAGATTGCCGCTGTGCTACACACCTCGGACGCCACCGTGGTGCGTGCCATTCAGGCGCTTGGGTTTGGTGGGCTGCGGGATCTCAAGCAGACCCTGGAGCAGTGGTTTGGCCCGGTGGTCACCTCCAGCGAGAAGATGTCCACCACGGTAAACACGCTTACCAGCGACGTCGACGCGAGCATCGATTTTGTGCTGGAAGGCCATCAGCACACCTGCGCGGTGTTGTCCGAACCGGGCAACCGCTACGCGATGGCGCAGGCCGTGTCACTGCTGGCGCAGGCGAGACAGGTCGCTATTTTTGGCATTGGCGCATCCGGCATTCTGGCTGAGTACACCTCGCGACTGTTTAGCCGTATAGGCCTGCCTGCGATCCCGCTCAACCGCACCGGTATTGGCCTCGCCGAACAGCTGATTGCCCTACAGCGCGGTGACGTGCTGGTAATGATGGCGCAAAAATCCGCGCACCGGGAGGGGCAGACCACGCTGCGCGAAGCGAAGCGCCTGGGTATTCCCACCATTTTGCTGACCAACGCCACGGACTCGCGCTTTAGCAAAGAGGCAAGCGTAGTGATCCACGTCCCGCGCGGCGGCGAGAAGGGCAAAATCCCGCTGCACGGCACGGTACTGCTGTGCCTGGAGATGATTATTCTGTCCGTCGCCTCCACCGAGCCGCAGCGCACCATCAAGTCGATGAAGCGCATCAACGAGTTACACCGCGGATTAAAGCCGGGGAAAAAGAGCGGTTGATCTTCCCCCTCTCCCCGTGGAAGAGGGCTGGGGTGAGGGCGTCAAACCGCACGATGGTTCTTCCTGTACTGCAACGGCGTCTCGCCAATCCCCTTTTTAAACGCGCTGATAAACCACGTCACGTCGGAAAATCCCGCCTGTGTGGCAATGTCACGCACGCTCGAATCCGTGTGGAGTAAACACTCGCACGCCTTACGCAACCTTAGCGTGTTCAGGTAGTCGTGAATTTTTTCGCCCGTTTCCGCATGGAATCTTCGCGATACGTAACTGCGTGATTTACCCAGCTCTTCGGCCAGCGCGTCCAGACGAAATTTCTCCTGATAATGCTCGTCGAGCCAGAACATTACCTGGCTGGCGATCCCTTGGCTGTTGCCCGGCTCACCGTCGCGATCGTCGGGGAGCATCGCGAACAGGCCGATCAGCAGGCTGGCGATGCTCTCGCCGTTCATCGGCGGTTTATAGCAGCTAAACAGATGGTCGATATGGTGGTGACAGTGGGCTAAATCGGCGACCCACGCTTCGCCGCCACGGCGTGACAGCCGCTCCAGGCGCTGCCGGGTCTGGGGAAAATCCCGCAGGATCTTCAGCACCGCGTGCTGGTCGAGATGAATAATGGTGCGGCGGTAAATTGCCTCCGCCTGTTCGTCCACCATGACCTTGTGCAGCGTAAAAGGCGGGAAGAAAAACAGTCGTCCGGGGCGCATGGTGTAGTGACGATTATCGACAATCGCCACGCCAAAGCCCTCTTCAACATAGAGGATCTCCAGACACTGATGCCAGTGATGGTAGCGCACCGTATTGGCAAACAGGCGGCTGAACGAGGCCACGGTATCATTCAGGGCGATCAGTTCCAGAAGGTCGGATGTCGGCGTGTCGCGCATAGTGCAATAAAACTCAACTTTTTCCCGTCTGATCGTCTTTATAAACCACCTTTTTAAATTTTCTCAACTGGAGGTTTATTCATCGTTCATGCCTGTGACATGGCTAACATTTCTGCCCCTTGCGGATTCACTATGCTTTGCCGCAGTTGATTACGAGGGCGAACCGATGTGGGCGGCAAACAAAGAAAAATCAAATCCGTTGTCTTCACGCCAGGAGGTAGTGGCGTCGTTGAATGCACTTTTACAGGCGCTGGACACGCAATTTCCGGCGAACCGTTCACGATTCCCGCTGGGCGACACCTGCGCCCATTACACAGCGGATATTGCGCAGATGGAGGGACTTTCTCGCGCGCTTTGGGGGCTGTTTCCGCTGATGGCGTCCGGCGAAAGCACGCCGTTCAGCGAGAAGTACCTTACTGCCATTAAGCTTGGTACCGACCCGCAAAGCAGCGGCTACTGGGGTGAAACCGGCCCGTACGATCAGCGTCTGGTGGAGATGGCGGCCTACGGTCTGGGGCTCGCTCTGCTGGGGGATAAACTCACCGCGCACTTTACCGGGCGCGAGGTGATGAACCTGCACGCGTGGCTCAACCAAATCACCGACGCGCAGATGCCGGACAGCAACTGGAACTATTTTGCCATTATGGTCCAGCTCGGCTTTAAGCGCGCCGGCCTGCCGTACGATCGGGCTGCCATTGACCACCGCTTTGCGCTGATGGACGCCTACTACCTCGGCGACGGCTGGTATTCCGACGGTCCCGGCCGCCCGAAAGATTACTACATCTCCATGGCTTTCCATTTCTACGGCCTGATTTACGCCACGCTGAGTGACGACGAGGCGAGGGCGAAGGTGCTGCGCGAGCGCTCGCGTCTGTTCGCGAAAGACTTTATCTACTGGTCCGCCGCCGATGGCGCCTCGGTGCCGTTTGGCCGCAGCCTGACCTACCGCTTTGCCATGGTTGCCTTCTGGAGCGCGGTGGCCTTTTCTCAGCTGGACGTCTTCACCCCGGGCATCATGAAGGGCATTGTGCTGCGGCATCTGCGCTGGTGGCAGCAGCAGTCGATTGTCGATCGCGACGGTATTCTTACCCTGGGGTTTGCGTATCCGAACCTGGCGATGTGCGAGGATTACAACTCCCCCGGTTCACCGTACTGGGCGCTGAAAACCTATCTGATCCTGGCGCTGCCGGAAGCACACCCGTTCTGGCAGGCGGAAGAACAACCGCTGCCCGCGCTTGCTGAAAAACATGTGATTCCGCATGCGCAGCAGATCCTGATGCATTCGAAAGATTCGCAGCACGTCGTCATGCTCACCGCCGGTCAGCTGGAGCTGAACAACTACGTCAACACCGAAGCGAAATACACCAAATTTGCCTACTCCAGCCGCTTCGGATTCACCCTTGAGCGCGGGCGTTTTGGCCTGAAGCATGCCGCCTGCGATTCCATGCTGCTGCTGGCGGACGGAGATGACTATTTCCGCGGTCGTCGCGAGTGCGACGAGGTTCGGGTGGATGAAAATTACATTTTCTCGCGCTGGTCGCCGTGGCGCGACGTGCAGATTGCGACCTGGCAGATCCCGTTCGGGGAGTGGCACCTGCGCCTGCACCGTATCAACAGCGCGCGCACTCTGCAAACCGTCGAGGGCGGCTTTGCGGTGATGAAAACCGCCCACCAGGTGCGCGAACGCGGTTGTTATCTGTCGGCTGAAAACGGCAGCAGCGTCATTGTCGATCTTTCGCCGATCATTCAGCGCCAGCCAGACAGCATCGTCACGCCGCCGAACAGCAGCATTATGTTTGCGGAGTGCGCCTCCATTCCGCTGTTAAAAGCTGACCTCCCGCAAGGGGAAAGCTGGCTCTGTTGCGCCGTTCTGGCTGGCGGAAAACAGCCCGCTGCGGCGACGCCGCAGCTGAATATAACCCACAACCAGGTCGTGATTAGCGAACCCGGAAGCGAACGTAAGCTGTCGTTCACATTATAAAAATCTGGCCCTACACCCCGGCGAGGATGATATGAAAAGCACATCGACAACCAACAGAACTGAATATTACAAAATCAGCAGCTTTATCTTTCTCTATTTCTTTACCTGGTCTGCCAGTATTGGTCTGCTGGCAATCTGGCTCGGTCAGAAAGCCAACCTGAGCGGATCGGTGATAGGAACCGTCTTTGCGGTGAACGGGATATTCTCCGTTATTCTCAAGCCGATCTACGGCTATATTCTCGATAAGATCGGCATGAGCAAATATCTGCTCTATTTTGTGGTGATCATGTCGGCCCTGATGGCGCCATTCTTTATTTATGTTTACCAGCCGCTGTTAATGTCTAATACCCTGCTGGGGATTATTATCGGCGCGCTCTATTTAAGCTTTGCCTGGTACGCGGGCGTGGCGGCGTGTGAATCCTATTCCGACCGCTTTAGCCGTTTGAATGGCATGGAGTTCGGGCAGATCCGTATGTGGGGATCGCTCGGCTGGGCGGTGGCGTCATCTTTCTCCGGCCTGCTGTTCAACCTCTCACCGGCGTATAACTTTATTCTCGGCAGCGTGGCGTCGGTGGTGATGCTGATTGTCCTGCTGAGCCTGAAAGTGAACACTAACTCCGCTCACGCAGGCGAGGTGCTGACGAAAGAGAAAATAGCCCCGTCTGACGTTTACGCCCTGCTGCGTAACCGCAAATTCTGGGCCTTCTGCCTGTACGTGGCGGGCGTGGCGTGGATGATGTTTATCGCCGAGCAGCAATTCTCGCGCTATTTCGTCACCTTCTTCGATGATATTCATGAGGGCAACGCCGTATTCGGCTATCTCGGGACCGTACAGTCGGGCATGGAATTTGTCATGTATATGGTGGTCCCGCTGTTTGTGAACTTTATTGGCGCCAAACGCGGGCTGTTAATTGTCGGGCTGGTGGTTGGGGCGCGTCTGATTATTTCCGGCATGTGTGATTCACACCTGTTAATTTCAGTGCTTAAGCCGCTGTACGGTCTGGAAATTTGTCTCCTGCTGGTGTCGGTATTTAAATATATCGCCGAGCATTTCGACAAGCGCGTCAATGCCACCATGTATTTACTCGGCTATCAGGCGATGCTCTACGTTGGCAACGTGGTGGTCTCTTCCCCTGCCGGCTATATGTATGACCGTATTGGCTTTGAGCACACCTATATCATCATGGGCGCAACGGCGCTGACCTTTACCCTTATTTCTGCTTTTACGTTATCCGCCTGTCAGAGCAAATGGCGCGGGGCTCGTGCGCTGAACGTAGCAGAAACGTCAACTCGATAAATTACGCCGTCAAAGAAGGAACCGAAATATGTTAAGTCGTATCAAAGAAGAACGTCTGCCTGTTATCGCTGCGCCCGTTGACTCCCGCGCATTCAGCGATGAACTGAATTCGGCGCGCAGCCACGTTCTTGACCTGATTAGCCGTCATTTAACGGAGTTCGGCGACAAATTCCCGGCGGAAACCTGCCAGAACGGTTTTTATCCGCTGACTGACAACGTGGAGTGGACCACCAGCTTCTGGACCGGGCAGCTGTGGCTGGCATGGGAGATGAGCGGCGAGGAAAAATTCCGCGCGATGGCGGAAAAACACGTGCGCTCGTTTGGCCTGCGCATCGCCGGGCGCAACGACACCAACACCCACGATTTAGGCTTCCTCTACACGCTCTCCTGCGTAGCCGCGTGGCGGCTGACCGGAAACCGCGAGGCGCGCGGCTTCTCGCTGCTGGCGGCGGAAGCCCTGCTGGAACGCTTCCACGAGAAGGCGAAAATCATCCAGGCGTGGGGCGATCTCTCCGATCCGGAGCAGGCCGGGCGGATGATCATCGACTGCAACATGAACCTGCCGCTGCTCTACTGGGCAACGGAGCAGACGGGCGATCCGCGCTTTGCCGACGCCGCAAAAGCGCACGTCATGCAGGCCGCGACATACCTCATTCGTGACGATGCCTCCACCTTCCACACCTACTATATGGATGTGGCAACCGGCGCACCGCGCTACGGCAACACCCAGCAGGGCTACGCCGACGACTCCTGCTGGTCGCGCGGGCAGGCTTGGGGCATTTACGGTTTCCTGCTGAGCTATATCTATACCGGCGACGAAACGATGATCGCCCTGTCAAAACGGCTGGCGAACTACTTCCTCAATCGCCTGCCGGAAGACTACGTCTGCCACTGGGATCTGGCGCTGGTGGGCACCGACGCACTGCGTGATTCTTCCTCGGCGGCAATTGCGGTGTGTGGACTGCTGGAGCTGGTGAAACATCTGCCGGTCACAGATCCGGATCGCGAACGTTACCTCGAATGGGCGAAAGGGATTATGTCCTCGCTAACAAAGCACTATCTGATGGGCAAAGAAGAGAAGGGCAACGGGCTGCTTAAGCACTCGGTGTATCACCTGGCGAGCAATAAAGGCGTGGATGAGTGCGCGAGCTGGGGCGATTACTTCTACGTTGAGGCACTGGTGCGTTTTACGCAGAGCTGGAAACTGTACTGGTAAAAACAGTCGGGGGGTAACCCCCGACTTATCGATCACGCTTTCGGAATACGCAGCGTCTGACCGGGATAGATCTTATCCGGGCTGGAGAGCATTGGGCGGTTAGCCTCAAAAATCTTATTGTACTGGTTGGCATCGCCGTACACGGTTTTAGAGATTGCGCTCAGGGTATCGCCGGATTTCACCGTATAGTAGGTGGCTTCATCTTTGGCATCTGTCGCGGTGATATTGTTCTCCACTTCGCTGACGCCCGCGATGTTGCCGACGGCGACCTGGATTTTTTCTTTCTGCTCCTGCGTCAGCCCGTCGCCCGTCACGCTGGCCTTGCCGTCGGTAACGGTGACCTGGACGTTATCCGCGCCAGGAATATTCAGCTTTTTCAGGTGCTCGGTGATTTTGTCGCCCTGACCTTTATGATCGGTCAGGTTATCCCACAGCTTTTCGCCTGCTTCTTTTACGAAGTTAAAAAGTCCCATTCCATCCTCCTGTTAACAATGAAGTCAGAATAAGCATAGCAGTTGAGTATTAAGATGATACAAAAAGCCCGGTGGCGCTAGCGCTTACCGGGCCTACGAGTCAGGTTTTGTAGGCCGGGTAAACGCAGTGCCACCCGGCAAATTCCACGAACCTTAAACCCCTTGTTCCAGAATTCGGATATGGGTATCCAGCACGTCACCTTTTACCGCCTCACTCCACGCTTTCATGTGCGGAGTCTGCAAATGCGCTTCAAGGTGCGCGACGGTTTCCCACTGCTCAACCATGATGATTGAGTCTGGCGCGGTCGCCTGGAAGCTTGCGCTGGTGGCGGCGTCCACCATCGGCGCGTAGCCGTGGCAGCCTTCTTCTTTCAGTACGGTCGGGATGATCTTCGCGAACTCATCCAGTACCGCCTGGCGGTGATGTTGGCCAGGACGCGTACGGATTTCAGCAATAACGGTAAGCATAATTAACTCCTTCTAATTCCAGGCTACCAGTTAAGCAAAAATTTCCGCGAGATGCTTGCGATATTCTGCGATATAGCGCGGGACGTCCGGCATTTTAATCACGTCGTTGACGATAAAGGTCGGCAGCGGCTCCATACCCAGGAACTGATTCGCCTTGTGGAACGGCAGATACGCGCCGTCTACGCCCACGCCTTCGAAGAACTGATCTTGCTCAGTGAACGCTTCTAGCGGGGCATTCCAGGTCAGGGAGAGCATGTATTTCTTGCCCTGAATCAGGCCGCCGGAACCGTATTTTTTAGACGCGTCTGAGCGGGTGCGGCCGTCGCTGGCATACAGCGAACCGTGACCTTCGGTAAACACATCGTCCATGTATTTTTTCACGGTCCACGGTGCGCCCATCCACCAGCCCGGCATCTGCCAGATAACCACGTCGGCCCACAGGAAGTTCTGCACTTCGGCCTTCACGTCGTAATCGCTGTCCGCGCGCACGACCTTAACATCATGTCCGGCGTCGCGCAGGAAACCATCCGCGACCTCGGTCAGGGTGTCATTGAGCTGGCCTTTAGAGTGCGCAAATTCTTTCGCGCCGTTGATAATCAGAATATTGCTCATTATTTGTCCTCGATGCTGAGAGTATGCCGGGTATTCTACGCGCGAGGACGGAGCGGAAAAATAAGCAAAATGTGCAAAGTCTTTTGCGCTCAGCGCAATAATGGCTACCAGCTGACGGTCACCTCAAAGCCCCCTTCCGGCGCATTGCCCAGCGAGACGCTCATCCCATGTAACGTCGCGATACGCTTGACGATAGACAACCCCAGACCGCTGCCGGTGGCGTCCTGGCCCGGTGGACGATAAAAGCGCTCGCCGAGACGCGCCAGCGCATCGGAAGAAATGCCCGGGCCGTTGTCGCGCACGGTAAAGCTTTGGGTATGCAGCGTCACGTCCACCACGCTGCCGCGCGGGCTGTAACGAACGGCGTTGTCCAGCAGGTTACGCGCCAGAAGGCTCAGCAGTAGCGGCTGTCCGTGACGCATCACCTCGGGCGCGTTGACGTTGAGCCGAATATCAATGCCCGCCTGCTGCGCCGGATGCCAGATATCCAGCACCGCGGATTGCAGCAAATCGGCCATCATCACGGGTTCGACGTCATCAAGATTATCCAGTGAATCCAGGCGCGACAGGGTGAGAAGCTGGTCCACCAGCCGGGAGGCGCGGTCGATGCCCGCATGCAGCTGCCCCAGCGCTTTAGACTGCGCCCCGGGATCGTCAAGGGAAAGCTGCGCCACGTCGGTTTGCACCTTCAGCGCGGCCAGCGGGCTGCGCAACTCATGGGCGGCATCCGAGGTGAAGCGGCGCTCGCGGGCCATCATCTCCTGCGTACGGGCGAAAAGATGGTTAAGCGCATCAAGCAGCGGGCGAACCTCCGTCGGCACGCCGTGGGTGGGCAGCGTATCGGTCGCATCCGGCGAGCGCGAGCGCAGGGTCCGCGCCAGATTTTTCAGCGGTTTCAGTTCCCGGCTCAGCAGAACAATCAGCAACAAAAGCATGACGGGCAGCGCCACCAGCCACGGCGTCAGCTGCGAGCTGACCACGTCCAGCGCCATATCCTGTCGGTACTCCCACTCCTGGCCAACCACCACGCGGTATTTCCCGTCCGGAGAAGTCAGCCACAGGAAACGCCATTCGTCGTTGTCATCCTGCAACCGACCGTCATCAAACCCGTCCCGGCGGTAGAGGTAAGGTATGTCGCGCCCGTTTTCGCCGTCGTTAAGCACCATGCTGCCGTCGGCGGTGAAGATTGCGAAGGCCAGCGCATCGTCGTCCAGATGGCCGTGTTTGGCTTTTTTCGGTACCTCGCGCATGCGTTCCGGGGCGCGAAGTTCGTCCACGTCCATCGTCAGCAGCCGTTTGGCAAACAGCATCTGCTGGGTATCGAACAGCTTATCGAGCTTGTCGGTCGTCTGGTGCCAGGCCACCACGCTTGCGGCAAACCAGGCCGCCAGGGACAGCAGCAAAAAGAGGAGCGTCAGGCGCAGCTTCAGGCTCAGGCGTTGGGTCAGTTTCATGCGTCACCCAGGGTATAACCGATGCCGTGCACGGTGCGGATAAATTCGCTGCCGAGCTTGCGGCGTAAATGATGAACGTGGACTTCGACGGCGTTGCTGGAGACGTCATCATCCCAGTTGTAGAGTTTCTCCTCGATGGTCTTGCGCGGCAGCACGCGGCCCGCGTTGCGCATCAGCAGCTCCAGCAGGGCGAACTCTTTGGGTTTGAGCACCAGCGTTTCGCCCTCCAGCGTGGCGACAAGGCTTGCCGGATCGAGCGTGACCTTGCCGTGACGCAGCTCGCTGCGCGCCTGCCCGTGACTGCGGCGCACCAGCGCTTCAAGGCGGGCCGCCACTTCAATCAGCGCGAACGGCTTACACAGGTAATCATCCGCCCCCAGGCGTAACCCTTCGACGCGCTGATTCAGCGCATCCCGCGCGGTCAGGATCAGCACCGGTTCGCTCTTACCGCTTTCGCGCCAGGCGCGCAGGATCTCAAGCCCGTCGATTTCTGGCAGCGTCAGGTCCAGCACCACGGCATCATACGGCGCGGTGTACAGGGCCGACTGCCCGGTTTTACCGTCGGTAAACCAGTCCACGTTAAAGCCCATTTTGCTTAAGCCCGCTTTGATGCCGTCGCCGATGAGCCTGTCGTCTTCTACCAGTAAAATGCGCATATTTCCTCCTTGATGCCGTCAGTAAACCTTCTGCAAGCGCCTGCTGTACAGTAAAAATAAATAAATTTTCCCCTTAAGAAGTTGTTAAGGTTTACCCTGTTTAATGGATTGTGAAACGACATTAAAGGGAGAGATAAAGATGAAAAAATTCGCTGCAATTGCTGCCATCATGATGATGACCACGGCCCCTGTCTTTGCTGCACAGGGTGGCTTCTCTGGCCCATCTGCGACACAGAACCAGACGCAAACCCAGCAGGGTGGCTTTGTCGATAACAACGCCAACCTCACCACCGCGGCTAAAGTGAAAGACCTGAAGGACGATGCCTGGGTGAAGCTGCGCGGGAACATTACCGAGCGCCTGTCCGATGACCGTTACACCTTCCGCGATGAGAGCGGCACGGTGGTGGTGGAGATCGACCACAAGCGCTGGAACGGCGTGACGGTGACGCCCCAGGATAAAGTCGAACTCCAGGGTAAAATCGATAAAGACTGGAACGAGTTTGAAATCGACGTGAAGCAGGTTATCAAGCTGAACAAATAACCCGGAAAGGGCCGCTTATGCGGCCCTTTTTCTTTGTGACTCAACTCGCCAGATGAGGTAGTATCTGCGGCAATATTGCCTGAAACCCATCGGTTTCTGAGTTGAGGAATCACACGTAATGAGCGATATGGCAGAGCGCCTCGCGCTACATGAATTCACGGAAAACGCCTACCTGAACTACTCCATGTACGTCATCATGGACAGGGCGTTGCCGTTTATCGGGGATGGCCTTAAGCCCGTTCAGCGCCGCATCGTCTATGCGATGTCCGAACTGGGGCTGAATGCTACCGCCAAGTTTAAGAAATCCGCCCGTACCGTCGGCGACGTGCTGGGTAAATACCATCCGCACGGCGACAGCGCCTGCTATGAAGCGATGGTGCTGATGGCCCAGCCGTTCTCTTATCGCTATCCGCTGGTGGATGGCCAGGGGAACTGGGGGGCGCCGGACGATCCGAAATCCTTCGCGGCAATGCGTTATACCGAATCCCGCCTGTCTAAATATGCCGAAGTGCTGTTGGGCGAGCTGGGGCAGGGGACGGTCGACTGGGTGCCAAACTTCGACGGTACGATGCAGGAGCCGAAGATGCTGCCTGCGCGTCTGCCGAACATCCTGCTGAACGGCACGACCGGTATCGCCGTGGGCATGGCGACGGACATTCCGCCGCACAACCTGCGTGAAGTGGCAAAAGCCGCCATCACCCTGATTGAGCAGCCGAAAACCTCGCTGGACGATCTGCTGGATATTGTGCAGGGGCCGGACTATCCGACCGAAGCCGAGATCATCACCTCGCGTGCGGAAATCCGCAAAATTTACCAGAACGGCCGTGGCTCCGTGCGCATGCGCGCGGTGTGGACCAAAGAAGACGGGGCCGTGGTGATCACCGCGCTGCCGCACCAGGTGTCCGGTGCGAAGGTGCTGGAGCAGATCGCCTCCCAGATGCGCAATAAAAAGCTGCCGATGGTGGACGACCTGCGCGACGAATCGGACCACGAAAACCCGACCCGTCTGGTGATCGTGCCGCGCTCTAACCGCGTGGACATGGAGCAGGTGATGAACCACCTGTTCGCCACTACCGATCTGGAAAAAAGCTACCGCATCAACCTGAACATGATTGGTCTGGACGGTCGTCCGGCGGTGAAAAACCTGCTGGAGATCCTCACCGAATGGCTGGCCTTCCGCCGCGATACGGTGCGCCGTCGTCTGAACCATCGTCTGGAAAAAGTGCTTAAGCGCCTGCATATCCTCGAAGGTTTACTGGTGGCGTTCCTCAACATTGACGAAGTGATCGAGATCATTCGTACCGAGGACGAACCTAAGCCTGCCCTGATGTCGCGCTTTGGCATCAGCGAAACCCAGGCCGAAGCGATCCTCGAACTGAAATTGCGCCATCTCGCCAGACTGGAAGAGATGAAGATCCGCGGCGAGCAGAACGAGCTGGAAAAAGAGCGCGATCAGCTTCAGGCGATTCTGGCGTCCGAGCGCAAGATGAACACCCTGCTGAAGAAAGAGTTGCAGGCCGATGCCGACGCCTTTGGCGACGACCGTCGTTCTCCGCTGCACGAGCGCGAAGAGGCGAAGGCGATGAACGAGCACGACATGCTGCCTTCCGAGCCGGTGACCATCGTGCTTTCCCAGAGCGGCTGGGTACGTAGCGCCAAAGGCCACGATATCGACGCGCCGGGTCTGAGCTACAAATCCGGTGACAGCTTCAAGGCGGCGGTGAAGGGCAAGAGTAACCAGCCGGTGGCGTTCATCGACTCCACGGGCCGCAGCTACGCCATCGACCCGATCACGCTGCCGTCTGCGCGCGGCCAGGGCGAACCGCTAACCGGCAAGCTGACGCTGCCGCCGGGCGCCACGGTGGACCATATGCTGATGGAGGCCGACGATCAAAAACTGCTGATGGCGTCTGATGCGGGCTACGGCTTTATCTGTACCTTCAACGATCTGGTGTCGCGTAACCGTGCTGGTAAGGCGCTGATTAGCCTGCCGGATAACGCACACGTCATGCCGCCGCTGATCATCGAGAACGAAAGCGACATGCTGCTGGCGATCACCGCTGCCGGACGCATGCTGATGTTCCCGGTCAGCGATCTGCCGGAGCTGTCGAAAGGGAAGGGCAACAAGATCATCAGTATCCCGTCAGCGGAAGCGGCAAAAGGCGTCGATGGCCTCGCGCATCTCTTCCTGCTGCCGCCGCAGAGCACGCTGACCATTCATGTCGGCAAGCGTAAAATCAAACTGCGTCCGGAAGAGTTGCAGAAGGTGGTGGGTGAGCGTGGACGTCGCGGCTCACTGATGCGCGGCCTCCAGCGAATCGACCGCGTGGAGATCGACTCGCCGGCGCGCAGCAAAGCGGACGACAGCGAAGAGTAACCTGTTTCATCCCCCCTCTTTCCGGAGGGGGAATTACCATAAAATTTCCCGTAAAAACGTTGTTAATTCGTGCGTTGCGATTAACAATACGCGCTCGTAATAAAGTCCTTACCTGGCCACAGGTGAAGTATAATTGTCAGCTGTCAGGGCTTCAGAGGTCGCTATGCTATACATTGTTCGTCTCATTCTTACCGTTATTTATTGCATTCTGGTCTGTATTTTCGGATCGATTTATTGCCTGTTCAGCCCGCGTAACCCAAAGCATGTCGCGACGTTTGGCCACATGTTTGGTCGTCTTGCGCCGCTGTTTGGCCTGAAGGTTGAAAAGCGTCTGCCTGAAGGGGCGGAGAATTTCGGTAACGCCATCTATATCGCTAACCATCAGAACAACTACGATATGGTGACGGCCTCAAATATTGTTCTTCCGCCGACCGTAACCGTGGGTAAAAAAAGCCTGCTGTGGATCCCGTTTTTCGGTCAGCTGTACTGGCTCACCGGTAACTTACTGATTGACCGTAACAACCGCGCCAAAGCGCATGGCACCATTGCGGAAGTGGTGGATCAGTTTAAAAAGCGCCGGATTTCCATCTGGATGTTCCCGGAAGGGACGCGCAGCCGTGGTCGCGGCCTGCTGCCGTTCAAGACCGGCGCGTTTCATGCTGCAATTGCGGCAGGCGTTCCAATTATTCCCGTGTGTGTTTCCAATACATCGAATAAGATTAATCTTAACCGTCTGAATAACGGACTGGTCATTGTCGAAATGCTGCCGCCGGTAGATACCTCAAAATACGGTAAAGACCAGGTGCGCGAGCTGGCCACGCACTGCCGCGAGCTGATGGCTCAGCATATTGCGCAGCTCGATAAAGAAGTTGCAGAGCGAGAAGCCGCCGGTAAGATTTGACCCGGTGTCGTGTAAGGGAAAACGAATTCCCGCGTTGTTAGTCGTTTCAGATGGAGCTTATATGTCACTCAGTCGGCGTCAGTTTATTCAGGCTTCGGGTATCGCCCTTTGTGCGGGTGCGATGCCGCGGACAGCCAGCGCCGCCGGGCAGCAACAGCCGCTGCCTATTCCGCCGTTGATTGAATCCCGTCGCGGGCAGCCGCTATTCCTCACGCTTCAGCGTAGCCACTGGTCCTTTACCCAGGGAACGCGCGCGCAGGTATGGGGCATTAACGGACGCTACCTCGGGCCGACCATTCGCGTGTGGAATGGCGATGACGTTAAGCTCATCTACAGTAACCGTACGACGGAAAATGTCGCGATGACCGTCAGTGGTTTGCAGGTGCCGGGGCCGCTGATTGGCGGCGCGGCACGCATGATGTCGCCGAATGCCGACTGGGCGCCCGTCCTCCCGATTCGTCAGAGCGCGGCGACATTGTGGTATCACGCCAACACCCCGAACCGCACCGCCCAGCAGGTCTACAACGGCCTGGCCGGAATGTGGCTGATTGAAGATGAGGTCAGCAAAACGCTGCCGATCCCGAATCACTACGGCGTTGATGATTTCCCGATCATTATTCAGGACAAGCGGCTGGATAACTTCGGCACGCCGGAGTACAGCGAGCCGGGCAGCGGTGGTTTTGTCGGCGATACGCTGCTGGTTAACGGCGCGCAAAGCCCGTATGTTGAAGTGTCTCGTGGCTGGGTGCGCCTGCGTCTGCTGAATGCCTCTAACTCGCGCCGCTACCAGTTGCAGATGAGCGACGGCCGCGCGCTGCACGTGATTTCAGGCGATCAGGGGTTATTACCTGCGCCGGTGTCGGTAAAACAGCTGGCGCTCGCACCGGGCGAACGTCGTGAGATCCTCGTGGATATGACCAACGGGGATGAAGTGTCCGTGACCTGCGGCGAAGCGGCAAGTATTGTTGACCGTATTCGTGGCTTCTTTGAACCGTCGAGCGTGCTGGTCTCCACGCTGGTGCTCACGCTGCGCCCGACCGGCCTGTTGCCGCTGGTGACCGACAGTCTGCCGATGCGCCTGCTGCCGCAGGAGATTGTGACCGGCCCGGCAGTACGCAGTCGCGATATCAGCCTTGGCGACGATCCGGGCATCAACGGTGCGCTGTGGGACGTAAACCGCATTGATATCACCGCCCAACAGGGAACATGGGAGCGCTGGACCGTCCGCTCGGAGATGCCGCAGTCGTTCCATATTGAAGGGGTGTCATTCCTGATCCGCAACGTCAACGGGGCGATGCCGTTCCCGGAAGACAGGGGCTGGAAAGATACCGTCTGGGTGGATGGCCAGGTCGAACTGCTCGTCTACTACGGCCAGCCTTCCTGGCCGCACTTCCCGTTCCTGTTCCACAGCCAGACGCTGGAGATGATGGACAGGGGATCGGTAGGGCAGATGCTGGTGAATCCGGCACCATAAAACGCTTTCTCCCTCTCCCTGTGGGAGAGGGTTGGGGTGAGGGCAACAGCCCGCACAATACCCCTTCATTTCCCCCGGTAAACCAGCGTATAATCCCGCTCCTTTTGTCTATTTTTTATTCGGAAGCATTATGAGCGCTATTTCCCTGATCCAGCCGGATCGCGACCTCTTCTCCTGGCCCCAGTACTGGGCAGCCTGCTTTGGACCGGCGCCGTTCCTGCCGATGTCCCGGGAAGAGATGGATCAACTGGGCTGGGACAGCTGCGATATCATTCTGGTAACGGGCGATGCGTATGTCGATCACCCGAGCTTTGGCATGGCGATCTGTGGCCGTATGCTTGAAGCCCAGGGCTTCCGCGTGGGGATCATCTCCCAGCCTGACTGGAACAGCAAAGACGACTTTATGCGTCTGGGCAAGCCTAACCTGTTTTTCGGCGTGACCGCGGGCAACATGGACTCGATGATCAACCGCTATACCGCCGACCGTAAGCTGCGCCATGACGACGCTTACACGGCTGACAACGTGGCGGGTAAACGTCCCGATCGCGCGACCCTCGTCTACACCCAGCGATGCAAAGAAGCATGGAAAGACGTGCCGGTGATCCTGGGCGGCATCGAGGCGAGCCTGCGCCGCACCGCACACTACGACTACTGGTCTGATACCGTGCGCCGTTCGGTGCTGGTGGATTCGAAAGCCGACATGCTGATCTTCGGCAACGGCGAGCGTCCGCTGGTGGAAGTGGCGCATCGCCTGGCGCAGGGTGAAGCGGTCAGCGAGATCCGCGACGTACGCAACACCGCGATCATGGTGAAAGAGGCGCTGCCGGGCTGGAGTGGGGTGGATTCCCGCATTATCGATATGCCGGGCAAAATCGACCCTATCCCACATCCGTACGGTGACGATCTACCGTGCGCGGATAACAAACCGGTTGAGCCGAAGAAAGCGGAAGCAAAGGCCGTGGTGGTGCAGCCGCCGCGTCCGAAGCCGTGGGAAAAAACCTATGTGCTGCTGCCGTCTTACGAAAAAGTAAAAAGCGATAAAGTACTCTACGCCCACGCGTCGCGCATCTTACACCATGAAACCAACCCCGGCTGCGCGCGAGCGCTGATGCAAAAGCACGGCGAGCGCTATATCTGGGTTAACCCGCCAGCGATCCCGCTCTCTACCGAAGAGATGGACAGCGTCTTTGCTCTGCCGTACAAGCGTGTGCCGCATCCGTCATATGGCAACAGCCGTATTCCGGCGTACGAGATGATTCGTTTCTCGGTCAACATCATGCGCGGCTGCTTCGGCGGGTGCTCCTTCTGTTCGATCACCGAACATGAAGGCCGTATTATTCAGAGCCGTTCCGAAGAGTCGATTGTTAACGAGATCGAAGCGATTCGCGACACGGTGCCGGGCTTTACCGGCGTGATCTCCGATCTGGGTGGTCCAACGGCCAACATGTACATGCTGCGCTGTAAATCGCCGCGCGCCGAGCAGACCTGCCGTCGTCTCTCCTGCGTCTATCCGAGCATTTGCGAGCATATGGACACCAACCACGAGCCGACTATCAATCTTTACCGTCGCGCCCGTGACCTGAAAGGCATCAAGAAGATCCTGATCGCCTCCGGCGTGCGTTACGACATTGCGGTGGAAGATCCGCGCTACATCAAAGAGCTGGCGACGCACCACGTTGGCGGTTATCTGAAGATCGCCCCGGAGCACACCGAAGAAGGCCCGCTGTCCAAAATGATGAAGCCAGGCATGGGCAGCTATGACCGCTTTAAACAGCTGTTTGATACCTATTCAAAACAGGCGGGGAAAGAGCAGTATCTGATCCCATACTTCATCTCCGCACACCCCGGCACCCGTGCTGAAGACATGGTGAATCTGGCGCTGTGGCTGAAGCAGCGTCGATTCCGTCTGGATCAGGTGCAGAACTTCTACCCGTCGCCGCTCGCCAACTCGACGACCATGTATTACACCGGCAAAAACCCGCTGAGTAAGATTGGTTATAAGAGCGAAGACGTGGTGGTGCCGAAAGGGGATAAACAGCGCCGTCTGCATAAAGCGCTGCTGCGCTATCACGATCCGAAAAACTGGCCGCTGATCCGTCAGGCGCTGGAAGAGATGGGGAAAAAGCACCTGATCGGCTCGCGTCGTGATTGCCTGGTGCCTGCGCCAACGCTGGAAGAGATGCGCGAAGCGCGCCGCCAGAACCGCAACACGCGCCCGGCGCTGACCAAGCACACGCCTATTGCGCATCAGCGTTCGAACGGTGTTGCGGGAACGAAGAAGAACGTAAAACGTAAGACCGGTTAAACCTGTAACAATGCCCGATGGCGCTGCGCTTACCGGGCCTACAGGTCTAACCCTCTCCCCTCCGGGGAGAGGGCAGGGTGAGGGGATCACCCGCCAAACTGATCCGGGTCCGGCCCAAGCCGTTTGCCCTGATCCAGCTTCGCAATTTCACCCAGCTCGTCTTTATCCAGGCGGAAATCCCAGACGTCGAAGTTCTCGGCGATACGCGATGGCGTGACCGATTTCGGGATCACCACCAGACCGCTATCCAGATGCCAGCGAATGACGATCTGCGCCGGGGTTTTACCGTACTTATCCGCCAGTTCACGGATGATTTTCTGGTCAAACACCCCTTCGCCGCCCTGGGCCAATGGGCTCCAGGATTCGGTCTGGATCTTGTGCGTGGCGTTCCATGAATGAAGCTGGCGCTGCTGCATCAGCGGGTGCAGCTCAATCTGGTTAATTACCGGCGCGACGCCCGTTTCATCAATCAGGCGTTGCAGATGATGAACCTGGAAATTACAGACGCCGATGCTTTTTATCAGCCCCTCTTTTTGCAGTTCAATCATCCCCTTCCAGGCATCAACATAATGGTCGATAGCCGGCACCGGCCAGTGCATGAGATAAAGATCGACGAAATCGAGCTGGAGTTTCTCCAGACTCTCCTGCAACGCTTCGCGGGGACGCTTTTGATCGTCGTTCCACAGCTTGGTGGTGATGAAAAGCTCATCCCGGGGAACGCCGGCGCTGGCAAGCGCTTTTCCCACGCCGTCCTCGTTTTTATAGGCGGCGGCGGTATCGATGGACCGATAGCCGACTTCCAGGGCTTTATGAATGGCGGAGACGACCTCGTCGTTACCGGCTTTCCATACACCTAGCCCCAGCTGGGGCATCACGTTGCCGTCCTGTAGCTTGATTACGGTTTGGTTTGCCATTTTTCCTCCTTCAGGTGCTCATCGCCGGAGGGAACCTCCGACGATGTGATGTGCATTAAGTCTGGACGAAATGTCAAAAAACGAAAGTCAGGATCCTAAAAACGCTTAGCGTGCCGCTTCGTAAATACGACGGCTGACGTCCAGGGTGATGTCGCCATGCTCGCCGATCTGCGTCATACCGTGTGCTTCCAGTTTCGCCAGCAGGGCAGGGATGGAGCTGCCGTCCAGGCCGTAGCCAGAGAGACGCGTTGGCACGCCCAGGCTTTCAAAGAAGTGACGGGTGGCTTCAATCGCGGCATCGATACGCGCATCGTCGGAACCGTCGGTGATGTTCCACACGCGTTCGGCGTACTGGAGCAGTTTGGCGCGTTTAGCGTCACGTTTTTCGTTCCACAGCGCAGGCAGAACCACCGCCAGCGTCTGGGCGTGATCCAGGCCGTGCATCGCCGTTAGCTCGTGACCGAGCATATGAGTAGCCCAGTCCTGCGGCACGCCTGCGCCGATCAGGCCGTTCAGCGCCTGGGTGGCAGCCCACATCACGTTGGCACGCACGTCGTAATTTTCAGGCTCTTTCAGCGCTTTTGGACCTTCTTCAATCAGCGTCAGCAGAATGCCTTCCGCGAAACGATCCTGAATTTTGGCGTTTACCGGGTAAGTAACGTACTGCTCAACGGTGTGAACAAAGGCGTCGACCACGCCGTTCGCCACCTGACGCGCAGGCAGGGTATAGGTGTAAACCGGATCGAGGATCGCGAACACGGGCTGAACGTGTTCGTTCATAAAGGCCTGCTTGTCACCGGTGGTTTTACGAGAGATGACCGCGCCTTTGTTGGACTCTGATCCGGTGGCCGGCAGCGTCAGCACGGAGCCCATCGGGATCGCACTGCTGATGTCGCTGCCGCCCGTTTCCAGAATATGCCACGGGTCGATGCCGTCAGCGTAATGGGCCGCCGCCGCGATGAATTTGGTGCCGTCCAGCACGGAACCGCCGCCCACAGCCAGCAGGAAGGTGATTTGCTCCTCACGGGCGATTTTTACCGCGTTCATCAGCGTTTCATAAGACGGGTTAGGCTCGATACCGCCGAACTCGCGCACGTCCAGACCTTCCAGAGCGCTGTACACCTGATCCAGTACGCCGGTTTTTTTCACGCTGCCGCCGCCGTAGGTAATCAGGACGCGGGCGTCCGTCGGGATTTGCGCGCGCAGGTCAGCGATAGCGTTTTTACCAAACAGAATGCGGGTTGGGGTATGAAGATTAAAGTTGTTCATGGCTTGTTCCCTGTAGTGGGTAAAAAATCGTGGTGGCGCAGAAGGCAACCTGATGCTGCTCATTGTGGCGGGCAGGCGCTATCCTCTCAATGCACATTCCTGCCGATGTCTTGCCCATTTCTACAGCGTGCTGGAGAAACGGTAAGAAAATGCGCACACTGTCAGCGTCGGAAACCGTACCCGGAGTAACTGAAAATGAACCGTGATGCCATCTGCCGCCAGCTAACGTCGCAGATTAAAAGACTGATAGATAACGGAAATGATTCGGCTGAGCTGCTGCCGGATATCCGATTGCTCTACGGTACCCAGCCCGGGACGCGCACCCCGGTGATGTATCAGCCCGGCATCGTGTTTCTCTTTTCTGGCCATAAGATTGGCTATATCAATGAGCGCGTGTTCCGTTACGACACCAATGAATATCTGCTTCTGACAGTACCTTTACCCTTCGAATGTGAAACTTTCGCGACAGAGGAGGTACCGCTGGCCGGGATCCGCGTCAACGTCGACATCCTCCAGTTGCAGGAGCTGCTGATGGAGATTGGGGAGGACGAACTTTTCCGGCCGTCAATGGCGGCAAGCGGTATCAACTCCGCGACCCTGTCGGAGGAAATTCTCTGCGCGATTGAACGCCTGTTAGACGTGATGGAAAGGCCGCTGGATGCGCGTATTCTCGGAAAGCAGATTATCCGCGAAATTCTTTACCATGTGCTGCTGGGACCGGGCGGCGGGGCACTGCTGGCGCTGGTAAGCCGGCAAACGCACTTCAGCCTGATTAGCCGCGTGCTGAAGCGCATCGAGAGCCAGTACACGGAAAACCTCAGCGTTGACCAGCTGGCGGCGGAAGCCAATATGAGCGTCTCGGCGTTTCACCATAACTTTAAATCTGTCACCAGCACGTCGCCGTTGCAGTACCTTAAAACCTACCGTCTGCATAAGGCGCGGATGCTGATGATCCACGATGGCATGAAGGCCAGCGCCGCGGCGATGCGGGTCGGGTATGAAAGCGCGTCGCAGTTTAGTCGGGAGTTTAAGCGCTACTTCGGCGTCACGCCGGGGGAAGATGCGTCACGTATAAGAACCATGCAGGGAGCCTGAGGGGAAATGGAGGCCGGGTAAGCGGTAGCGCCACCCGGCTTTTATTTATGCGCTGCAATACTTTTTCTTAATCACCACCGCAATGGTACCCACCAGCCCTGCAACCAGCAGGAAAATCGGCAGGATCATCAGGAAGGTCATCACCTGGTCTTCATGGCGCTTAACAAAGGGGATCATATTCAGCGCGTAGCCGAGCGTGGTGACCACGCCTACCCAGAGCAGGGCGCTCAGCCAGTTGAAGAACTGGAAGCGGCGGTTAGAGAGGCCTGAAATACCCGCCATGGTAGGCAACAGGGTACGAACAAACGCCAGAAAACGCCCGGCAAGTAACGCCAGCAGGCCGTGACGGTCAAACATGCAGGTCGCGCGCTGGTGATATTTATGCGGCAGCTGCGCCAGCCAGCCTTTCACCACGCGAGTGTTTCCAAGCCAGCGCCCTTGCAGGTAGCTCAGCCAACAGCCGAGACTGGCCGCAGAGGTGAGGATCACCATTGTCGGTGCGAAGTCCATCACGCCCTTGCCGATTAACGCCCCTGCGAGCAGGAGCAGGCTGTCACCGGGTAAAAATGAGGCTGGCAGTAATCCATTTTCCAGAAACAGCGTCGCGAACATCACGAAATAGACAATCCCGACGACATGCGGGTCCGCCAGCGCGGCAAAATCGTGTTGCCAGAGCGCCGTGATGATATTTTGAATAACAGCCATGGACTTTCCTGTGGAACAGCAGATATAACGCTATTGTACTCCCAATTTTGCCTGTCGGGGTTGATCGCAGGCGCATCTCATACAGACTTTTCTGCTTGCGATGTTCAGAATAGCGTCCGGGGAGTACATTTCAGCCAGCACTTTACACGATGCGCTCAAATCCTGCCGATAAATCCGCAATTAAATCGTCCACATTTTCCAGCCCGATATGCAGGCGGATTAAGGTCCCCTCGAAGTCCACCTCGCCGCCCGGGCGCAGGGCCGCAATCTGCTCCGGCTGGTTGGGCAGGATCAGCGATTCAAACCCACCCCATGAATAGGCCATGCTGAAGAGGGTAAAGTTATCCAGATAGCTTGCCAGTTCGGCGTCATTCAGGCGCTTTTTAAGAACAAATGAGAACAACCCGCTGCTGCCCGTAAAGTCACGTTGCCAGTATTCGTGGCCCTTGCTGCCCGGCAGCGCCGGATGGTTAACGCGCTCCACCTGCGGATGCAGCGCCAGCCACTGTGCAATTTGCAGGCTGCTTTCGTGATGCTGACGCAGACGCACGCCGAGCGTACGGATGCCCCGGCTGGTCATGTAGGCGGTATCGGCATCCACCATCTGGCCCATCAGGTAGGCGTTTTCACGCAATTGATCCCAGCAGCGGGCGTTAGACACCGCCGTACCGATCATGCCGTCGGAATGGCCAATCAGGTATTTGGTCGCCGCCTGAATGGAGATATCGATGTCAAATTCCAGGGCTTTAAACAGCACACCTGCCGCCCAGGTGTTGTCGATCATGATGATCGCTTCCGGCGCTATGCTGCGCACCGCCTTCACGATGGCCGGGACGTCATGCACTTCCATGGTGATGGAGCCGGGAGATTCCAGGAACACAACGCGCGTGTTGGGCTGAATAAGCGCGGCAATACCGGCCCCAATCAGCGGATCGAACCAGCTGGTGGTGACGCCGAGCTTGCTGAGTATTTTGGTGCAGAAGTCCTGGCTTGGCTCGTAGGCGGTATTGGTCATCAGGACATGGTCACCCTGTTCCACAAACGCCAGAATGGTATTGGCGACCGCCGCCGCGCCGCACGGGAACAGCGCGCAGCCCGCGCCGCCCTCCAGTTCGCACATGGCTTCCTGCAACGAGAAATGGGTTAACGTGCCACGACGACCGTAAAACAGCCCACCCTTCGCGCGATTACGCGTAGCGATTTTTTTATCTTCAACGGTATCAAACACCAGCGAGGAGGCGCGCTGGATCACGCTGTTGACCGAGCCCTGAGTGTATTTTTTACTGCGTCCTGCCTGCACCAGCGTGGTCTCAAGCTGCTTTTTAGTCATGTTCGCTAACCCTATTTTTATACGTCTGGACGTCCAGACTACCACGATTGTCAGAATGTGCATCCGGATGCTTATCGAATAAGCAGAAAATATTATCAAAAATTCGCATAAGAAATTTTTACTGCGTAAGCGCAAGGAAAGTGAGCGAAAATTACGGCACTATGTAAATACTAATGAGAACTACTATCAATTCGACGACGTTTTGATATTATTACGTTCAGATTTTGTGATTTGCGTCCTGGAGATACAGAGTGGGTAATAATTTGATGCAGACGGATCTCTCCGTTTGGGGCATGTATCAACATGCTGACATCGTAGTTAAGATTGTGATGATCGGCCTGATTCTGGCGTCCGTGATCACCTGGGCTATCTTCTTCAGCAAGAGCGCCGAGCTTCTTTCACAAAAACGCCGCCTCAAGCGTGAGCAGAAGCAGCTGGCGGAAGCCCGCTCTCTGGATCAGGCTTCTGATATCACCTCATCCTTCCATGCGAAAAGCCTGACTACCCTGTTAGTGAACGAAGCGCAGAACGAGCTGGAACTCTCCGCAGGCAGTGAAGATAACGAAGGCATTAAAGAGCGTACCGGCTTCCGTCTGGAGCGTCGCGTTGCGGCCGTGGGTCGTCATATGGGCCGCGGTAACGGCTACCTGGCGACTATCGGCGCCATCTCCCCGTTCGTCGGCCTGTTCGGTACCGTCTGGGGCATCATGAACAGCTTTATCGGTATCGCCCAGACGCAGACCACTAACCTTGCGGTCGTGGCGCCGGGTATCGCAGAAGCGCTGCTGGCCACGGCTATCGGTCTGGTTGCCGCTATCCCGGCGGTTGTTATCTATAACATCTTCGCGCGCATGATTGGCAGTTACAAAGCCACACTGGGTGACGTTGCCGCGCAGGTTCTGCTGCTGCAAAGCCGCGATCTGGACCTGAACGCCAGCGCCGTTAAACCGGTACATGCGGCGTCCAAACTGCGCGTAGGTTGATTGTATGGCAATGCGTCTTAATGAAAATCTGGACGATAACGGTGAAATGCATGAGATCAACGTGACGCCGTTTATCGACGTCATGCTGGTTCTGCTGATTATCTTTATGGTTGCCGCACCGCTGGCGACGGTGGACGTGAAGGTGAATCTGCCTGCGTCCTCCAGCCAGCCGCAGCCGCGTCCGGAAAAGCCTATTTACCTGTCCGTGAAGGCCGATAAGTCCATGTTCCTGGGCAACGATCCGGTAACGGATGCCTCGGTTATTCCGGCGCTGGACCAGCTTACCGGCGGCAAGAAAGACACCACCGTCTTCTTCCGCGCGGATAAAACCGTCGATTATGAAACCATGATGAAGGTAATGGACACGCTGCATCAGGCGGGATACCTGAAGATTGGTCTGGTCGGCGAAGAGAAAGCGGCCGCGAAGTAAAACGAAAGCTTTTGCAGCCTTCCCTGCCGGGTGGCGGCGTCGCCTTACCCGGCCTGCATTCCGCAACAATCATTGTTGACTCACACTGAAGGCGCCGTCGGCGCCTCTTCATCAAGCGCTACACAGGTCACGTTTGAAGTTCGGTAATGACCTTCCGAGAGTTTACGGGTCAGGCGCAGGGTGGCTGTCTCGCGTGCCAGCAGGTACTGATAGTTCGCCTCCAGTCGCCCGAGGATCTTCTCTTTAAGCTCAGGGCGCTGTTCAATAATGGCGTTCATCACCGCGCCGTAAATCTCCTCCTTGGCCTGCAAGGCGTAAATCTCCCGACGATTCTGCCATTTCAGGCGCACCAGCGTGGCCGGAATCGAAACCAAATCCTGCGTAATTCGCGTCATCTCGTCATTTTTTATCTTTTTCAGGGCGTCGAGATTCTGCTTTAAGATAAATTCATCGCTTTTCTTATCATCTAAAGTCAAATAAACGTTATTACCGCTGTCACCATTCACGTTAATCTTCCCCCAGGTTATAAAAAATGGGATTGTTTTTTTCACGCGTAATTAAATTAAGCCAAATTTCATTGCCGGCCTCATTTATTTGCTGCGTTTTCTCGGTCATTATTTGACTTAGCGTCTGGGCGTCTATTTCCCCTTCGGCCTGTAAATCATTTAGTAGATGAACTAAGGCTTCAATCTTGATGGCGCGAAATAAACGCTCTTTTAAATGGCGATCGTGCTCTTCCAGCACCATATTACGGGATTTGCCGGTGCGTGAAACACCAATTAATATGTCGGCTTCATAGTCGGAGAGTTTTCTTTTTCCTTGAGTGAAATTCGCCTCTTTATCTGCTTCCGTCGAAGGCTGTTCCACAGGCGTAATGTGGTACTTTGCCGGGACAAGATTGTCGGGCAGCATTTTAATTTCCTTTAATTTCAAAAAAGGTGGGGGTGGAAAAAGGGTGAGATTCGTTGACAATAACATGAGGCAATTTTAAAATCAAAAAAAATGGAGCCTACCCATGAACAGCATTTTCTTTACGGTCATAACGTTACTATTACTGACCGCTGGCGTGCTTTTATTGATGCAAGAGTTAAATAAACCGAAAGCGTCAAAAGACGTCAGTGAACCGCCGCAGCCTGAATTGATGTCGAAAGAGGAGGGGGAAGATCATTTCTCCGTATTGATGAACGCCGTGACGCCGGTCTGGTACTGGCGGGTAAATCACGAATATATCGATTTTCTCCATGCGACAATTAAGCGAATGAAAATGGTTGAAATTAATGATACGCCCGGCCTGTTCGACGCGCAGCGCCGTTGTAGCGACCTTAATTCGGCGGTTTATAAATATTACGACAATATCAAAAAGCGCTGTCTGAATGGCGAGAAGGTGTCGTACTCCGATTTAGACGTATTAAATCTGCGCCAGTGTTTTCGCGAGTTTAGCCTGGAAGCCTACCCGGAACTGGTCGCGCTGGTCTGGCCGGAGTATGCGCGTCCGGATGTGGATCCCAACGAGGTATAGTTGGGATATACTGAGCGCTGGTTTCGTTTGCAGACAGGATTTTATGGAACGCTTCTTTGAAAACGCAATGTATGCCTCTCGCTGGCTGCTCGCACCCGTCTATTTTGGTCTCTCCCTGGCGCTGGTCGCCCTGACGATCAAGTTCTTCCAGGAGATATTTCATGTCCTGCCAAACATTTTCTCCGTGGCAGAAGCCGATTTGATTCTGGTTCTGCTGTCGCTGGTGGATATGACGCTGGTGGGGGGATTACTGGTGATGGTGATGTTCTCCGGTTATGAGAATTTCGTCTCTCAGCTTGATATCGCCGAGCACAAAGAAAAGCTCAACTGGCTGGGGAAAATGGATGCCTCATCGCTGAAGAATAAAGTCGCGGCGTCGATTGTGGCGATTTCGTCTATACACCTGTTACGCGTCTTTATGGACGCGAAAAACGTCCCGGATAATAAGCTGATGTGGTATGTGATTATCCACCTGACGTTTGTGCTGTCGGCGTTTGTGATGGGGTATCTGGATAAGATCAGTAAGAAATAAATTCACCATGCCCCTCACCCTGCCCTCTCCCCAGAGGGGAGAGGGTTAGGGTGAGGGGCGAAAGCATCGGACCGCACTATTTATTTATCCGACGACGCCTGCCACAAATTCAGCTCACCATCCGCAACGTGCTGGTCAATCCGCGTCAGTTCATCTTCGCTAAAGCGCAGGTTATTCAGCGCCTGAACGTTCTCTTCCAGCTGCTCCGGGCGGCTCGCGCCAATCAGCACCGACGTTACACGCTCATCTTTCAACAGCCAGCTTAGCGCCATCTGCGCCATCGTCTGCCCGCGCGCGTGCGCCATCTCGTTCAGCAAACGAAGGCTGCTCAGGTTGGCTTCCGTCAGCATTTTCTCCGTCAGGCCGCGCACTTTTTTCCCTTCGCGTTGCATACGTGAACCGTCCGGAATACCGTTCAGGTATTTTCCGGTGAGCAGGCCCTGTGCCAGCGGGGTAAAGGCGATACAGCCCGTTCCGTTTTTCTCCAGCGCGTCCAGCAGGCCGGTCTTGTCGACCCAGCGGTTAAGCAGGTTGTAAGACGGCTGGTGGATCAAAAGCGGGATCTTCCACTCGCGCAGCAATTCGGCCATTACCGCCGTGCGTTCCGTGGAGTAGGACGAAATGCCGACGTACAGCGCTTTTCCGCTCTGCACCGCGTGCGCCAGCGCGGAGGCGGTCTCTTCCATCGGCGTGTTTTCGTCTACGCGGTGAGAATAGAAAATATCCACATACTCCACACCCATGCGTTTCAGGCTCTGGTCGAGGCTGGCGAGCAGGTATTTACGTGAACCGCCCGAACCATACGGCCCTGGCCACATGTCGTAGCCCGCTTTGGTGGAGATGATCAGCTCGTCACGATACCCGGCAAAATCCTCCCGCAGCAGACGGCCAAAATTCTCTTCAGCGCTGCCTGGTGGGGGGCCGTAGTTGTTGGCAAGGTCAAAGTGGGTAATACCGAGATCGAAGGCCTTACGCAGCAGCGCGCGCTGGGAATCGAGCGGCTGAACGTGACCGAAGCTGTGCCACAGGCCCAGCGACAGTGCCGGTAAGCGCAGGCCGCTTTTGCCGCAGTATCGGTACTGCATGTTTTCGTATCGGCCGGTGTAAGGGTGCCAGGACATGATGTCTCCTTTCTTGTCGGTGAATTTTCGAAACAACGTTTTCATTCTATGCCGACTCGATAACAAAAAAGTATATTTTCTGCGGTATCTGCCGATAAAGAGGGTAGTACTCGCCTCTGGGCGAATTCACCCTCACGGCAAGGAATACTCAATGAAGATGCTTCGTAATTTCACCATCCGTTTCGTCATGCTGACGATACTGGGGATCTTTTGTGTCATGTGGGCAGGCGTGGGGCTTTACAGCACCTGGTCTCTGTCTCGTGTTTCTGATGGTAATGATGTTGACCGCCAGCTGGTCCGGCAAATGACGGTGCTGAGCCAGGGCAACGATCAGTATTTCCGTTTCGTCACCCGCCTGAGCCGGGCGATGGAAGTTAAAGCGGCGGGCGGCACGCCGGACCTGGCTCCTGCTCAGCAGGCGCTGGATAACATGAGTAAAAAGCTGGCAGAGATGAAAGCTATCTCTCCGGGCCCGATGGATGAAAAGGTGTCTGCGCAGGTGATTTCCACCTGGCAGGCGCTGCTCGATCGTGGCGTGACGCCGCAGATGGCGCAGGCGAAGCAGGCGACGCTCGAAGGCTATCGTCAGCATGCCAACAACGTCACGCCGCCGCTAAGCCGTGCATTCGGGGCAGCGGCTGAGAACTTTAACAACACCGCGTCGAAGGCGCTCGACAGCACGCGCGTGGTGGTCGACGGCCTCACCAGCATGACCCGGACGGTGATTATCACCGCCACGATCGTGGGTCTGTTGATCCTGCTGTTCACCGACCGCTACCTGGTGGCGATACTGGTAAAACCGCTGGATCGTATCCGTCAGCAGTTCCGCCAGATTGCGCAGGGCGATCTCAGCCAGCCGATTGAATCCTTTGGCCGCAACTGCGTGGGGCAACTGGTG
Source organism: Enterobacter sp. DTU_2021_1002640_1_SI_PRY_ASU_LCPMC_013 (assembly GCF_032389435.1). Taxonomy (NCBI): domain Bacteria; kingdom Pseudomonadati; phylum Pseudomonadota; class Gammaproteobacteria; order Enterobacterales; family Enterobacteriaceae; genus Enterobacter; species Enterobacter sp. DTU_2021_1002640_1_SI_PRY_ASU_LCPMC_013. The sequence continues at coordinate 4,104,762 of NZ_CP135594.1, read as the reverse complement.
CCGCTGCTGAGCGCCATGCAGGACAGCCTGCGGGAAGCGGTCAGCACGATTCGTTCCGGCAGCGAGAATATCTGGCGCGGGGCAACGGAGATCTCCAGCGGGAATAACGATCTCTCTTCGCGTACCGAAGAGCAGGCCGCCGCGCTGGAAGAGACCGCGGCCAGCATGGAGCAGCTAACCGCAACGGTGAAGCTGAACGCCGAAAGCGCGCGCCAGGCCAGCCAGCTTGCGGATGTCGCCTCCAGTACGGCCAGCCGCGGCGGCTCGCTGGTGGAAGATGTGGTCACAACCATGAGCGGCATTTCGGACAGCTCGAAAAAAATCGCTGAAATCACTACCGTCATCAACAGCATCGCCTTCCAGACCAATATTCTGGCGCTGAACGCCGCGGTGGAAGCGGCCCGGGCCGGGGAGCAGGGGCGGGGCTTTGCGGTCGTGGCGGGTGAGGTGCGTAATCTGGCCAGCCGCAGCGCGAATGCGGCAAAAGAGATCGAAGGGCTGATTGCAGATTCCGTTGCCCGCGTGGAGCAGGGGGCGCAGCTGGTGAACGATACCGGTACCACGATGGAAGCGATCCTGCGCGACGTGACGGAAGTGACCGTCATTATGAAGCAGATCGCCACCGCGTCAGAGGAGCAGAGCAAAGGTATTTCTCAGGTCGGCGTTGCCATCACGCAGATGGACGGCGTGACCCAGCAGAACGCCTCGCTGGTGGAGCAGGTTTCCGCCGCCGCCGCCGCACTTGAACGGCAGACCGAAGAACTCCAGCGCTCAGTGCAGAAATTCCGTCTCACCGCGTAACCTCTCGTGTCAGGCCGTCTCTGGCGGCCTGACGTTTATCGCTCTGAATAATCTGTGTCACCTGCGACAGCTGACCAATTTTCACTTCACTTGCCCGCATAAATTTACTTTTGTCGATCAGCAGCAGCGACTGGCTGGCGCGGTTTAACAGCAGCGCCTTAAAGCCCGCGTTGTGCTCGGACGGATCCCAAAGGACGCCATGCTCATCGACCCCTTCACACGAGAAGATGAACAGATCGATCTCCAGCCCTTTTAGCTGCGTCACCAGCGCCGGGTTAACATAGCAGCGATACTTACGCTCAAGCGTTCCGCCGGAGCAGATAAGCGTGATCCGCTCGCGCTTTGCCATCTCGTGGCAGATAGGCAGACTGTTGGTAAATACGGTGAGGTCGATGTCCGGCAACTGGCGCGCCAGATGAAAGCAGGTTGAGCTGGCGTCGAGGGCGATGGTCATCCCTTCGCTGATCCAGCCCAGCGCGTGGCGGGCAATATCGGCTTTGTCGGCATAATGGCTTTTCAGGCGTGCGCCAAAGGGTTCACCGCTGTCGCGGCTGTCCGGATGAATCAGACGCGCGCGCCCGTGCTGGCGCAGAAGCTTCCCCTGCTGCTGCAACGACTTCAGATCCCGGCGGATGGTCTCTTTGCTGACGGAGAGCTTTTCAGCCAGCACATCGGTAGTCAGCCAGTCGCTTTTACTCAGCAAGGTGATAAGACTCTGCTGTCGGGTCGCTTTTAGCGTCTGGTCTGACATACGAGGCTCCTTGCGCACGCGTGCTGACGCATTTTTCTCATCGCGGAAGAAGGGCGGCGAACCGCCCGGTCATGGATCAACCCTGACGTTTATCTTCCGTCTGGGTATCGAAGTCGCTTGCTGAATGACGCTCATGTAACTGCTCGTTCAGCTCGCCGTTGGTACGGTTAACAATGCGCCCGCGTTTAACAGCCGGACGATTCGCCACATCTTTTGCCCAGCGCTGCACGTTGGTGTACTTCCCGGCATCCAGGAACTCGGCGGCGTTATACACGCTGCCCAGCGCCACGCAGCCAAACCATGGCCAGACTGCCATATCCGCAATGGTATATTCCTCACCCGCTACGTAACGACCGCGCGCCAACTGTTTGTCCAGCACGTCGAACAGGCGTTTAGCTTCCATGGTGAAGCGATCGATAGCGTACTCAATCTTCACTGGTGCGTAGTTATAGAAGTGGCCAAAACCGCCGCCGAGGAACGGGGCCGCGCCCTGTAACCAGAACAGCCAGTTCAGGGTTTCCGTTCGTCCTGCCGGATCTTTTGGCAGGAAGTGACCAAATTTCTCGGCCAGGTAGAGCAGGATATTGCCGGATTCAAAGACGCGCGTCGGCGGGGTGGTGGAGTGGTCACGCAGGGCCGGGATCTTCGAGTTCGGGTTCACGTCGACAAAACCGCTGGAGAACTGATCGCCCTCACCAATGCGGATCAACCATGCGTCGTATTCCGCGCCCGTCACGCCCAGCGCCAGCAGCTCTTCCAGCATGATGGTAACTTTCTGTCCATTCGGCGTACCGAGAGAGTACAGCTGGAGCGGGTGCGCGCCCACAGGTAGCTCTTTCTCGTGCGTCGCGCCCGAGACGGGACGGTTGATATTGGCGAACGCGCCGCCGTTATTCTGTTTCCATTCCCACACTTTCGGTGGCTGATAGGTGTTATCTGACATGTTGGCCTGCCTTTTTGGTGTTGTGTTGAGGCAGTGTAGCAGGAGATGCAGGAACCGTTTAACGATGCGAGCGTAATGGGCAGGGCGGGTGTATGATAACGCCACCTCTGTCAGTTAATTACAACGTGCAGACGACGACAACCCCACAAAAAAATTGCCGCCTGCCTGTTTTAGGTTGGACACATGCGTAAAGGAACGTTAAGCAGTGACGCACCCTTCGGGACGTTATTAGGTTATGCGCCGGGTGGCGTGGCGATTTACTCTTCAAATTACGGCAGTCTCGATCCGCGTCACTATCCGGAAGACGCGGAATTCCGCAGCTATATCGGCAACGAATACATGGGCCATAAATGGCAGTGCGTTGAGTTTGCGCGCCGTTTCCTGTTTCTCAATCACGGGTTTGTTTTTACCGACGTCGGGATGGCGTGGGAGATCTTCTCCCTGCGTTTTTTGCGCCAGGTGGTAAACGACAATATTTTGCCGCTACAGGCCTTTGCTAATGGCTCAAAACGCGCGCCGCAGGCCGGTGCGCTGCTCATCTGGCAAAAGGGCGGTGAGTTTCATGAGACCGGCCACGTCGCCGTCATTACCCAGCTGCTGGATGACAGAGTGCGCATTGCCGAGCAGAACGTTATTCACTCCCCGCTGCCGATGGGGCAGCAGTGGACGCGCGAGCTTCGTCTGAGCGTGGAGGATGGTTGCTATACGCTTCATGACACGTTCAACGATACCGAGATCCTCGGCTGGATGATCCAGACGGAGGAGACGGAACACAGTATTCCTCAGCCGGAGATCGACGGTAAGCTGCTGAAAATCAGCGGCGCGCGGTTGAAGAACAACCGTCAGTTCGACGGAAAATGGCTCAATGAAAACGACGCCCTGCAACAGGCGTACGTTCGCGCCAACGGCCACGTTATTAACAACGATCCCTGCCAGTACTTTACCATTACCGAAAGCGCCGAGCAGGAGCTGATCAAAGCCACCAACGAACTGCATCTGATGTACCTTCATGCCACCGACAAGGTGCTGAAAGACGACAGCTTACTAGCGCTTTTCGACATCCCGAAAATTCTCTGGCCGCGTCTGCGCCTCTCCTGGCAGTGGCGTCGTCACCATATGATCACCGGTCGTATGGATTTCTGCATGGATGAACGCGGCATCAAGGTTTACGAGTACAACGCGGATTCCGCCTCCTGCCATACCGAGGGCGGGCTCATTCTTGAAGAGTGGGTGAAAAACGGCTATCGCGGCACCGGCCACAATCCGGCGGAAGGCTTGCTGGAGGAGCTGACCGGCGCATGGAAGCACAGCCACGCGCGGCCGTTCGTCCATATCATGCAGGACAACGATATCGAAGAGGATTACCACGCGCTCTTTATTCAGCGCTCGCTGATCCAGGCCGGGTTTGAAACCAAAATCCTGCATGGACTGGGGGCGCTGAGCTGGGATGCCGCCGGGCAACTGATTGATGATGAAGGCCGTCACGTCAACTGCGTATGGAAAACCTGGGCGTGGGAAACGGCGATTGAGCAGATCCGCGAGGTGAGCGAAACCGAGTACGCCGCCGTGCCTATCCGCACCGGTCACCCGCAAGGTGAAGTGCGCCTGATTGACGTCCTGCTGCGCCCGGAAGTGCTGGTCTTTGAACCGCTGTGGACGGTGATCCCAGGTAACAAGGCGATCCTGCCGGTGCTGTGGCAGCTGTTCCCGAACCACCGTTACCTGCTGGATACCGATTTTGAGGTCAACGATCTGCTCAAACGGACCGGTTATGCCGTTAAACCGATCGCCGGACGCTGCGGGAGCAATATCGATCTGATCGGCGCCCAGGACGAACTGCTGGACCAGTCCAGCGGCAAGTTTGCCGACCGTAAAAATATCTACCAGCAGCTATGGTGCCTGCCGAAAGTTGACGGCAGATACATTCAGGTCTGCACTTTTACCGTGGGCGGGAACTATGGCGGAACCTGTCTGCGCGGGGATGACTCGCTGGTGGTGAAGAAAGAGAGCGATATTGAACCGCTGATTGTGGTGAAAGATAAATAACGTCTCCCTGTTATAAAAACGCCCCCGCAGGGCATGTTGCGGGGGCGTTTCATTACTGCTCTTCCTCTTCCTGCTGCTCGCTGATCTTCAAATCAATGATCCGGCCAATCTGGTCATGGTAAACCGTCAGCAGGTTGTACTGGCTCATCTCGGACATAATTTGCGGCGTGACGTTAAAACTTTGGGCAAGCTCGTCATGGCGCAACATTTCCGGATGACGCCGCCTCACATGCGCGCGGCGGCGATTGTACTGATACCACAGGATCAGCAGCCAGCCGTTGAACGCGGCAATCAGCAGATAGACCAGCACCGTATTAAAAGAGGCGATAATCACGCTCCAGCGGTGATCGCCCTCCTCGGTTAACTGCATCCACAGCCTGGCGTACAGAAAAAACAGGAATCCTCCCCAGGCTATCAGCGTTAATGCGGCATCGAAAAGACGCGGTGCCAGCCGATGTTCAGTCAAAATTAACGTATTCTCGTTCATTGAATGCTCCCTTTACCCCGGTCCGGACTGATCCAGCGCGCGCGGGCGCGTTTGCGTTTAAGCATGACTTTCGGAAATGCCACGAGGGTGGTAAACAGGCCAATCATCCAGTACACCATCGGGAACCAGATTACCCAGAACAGCGAGCCTGCCACTTTCCGCTCGTAGCGCCGCTCGATATACAAACTGACGAGGAATTGCAGCAGGCACATCACGCCCAGCAGCAGCCCGGTAAACGCCGGGGGAAACAGGCTCGCAACGGCCAGGTTCGCGGGAAGAGGGATAATATGGCTGAGAATGAACAACACTACGGTCGCCCCATAGGCAAACGCCCACAGCGTTGATAGCGCGTACTCAAGAAACAGGGGCCACATGCGATGATGCTCCCAGCGGGCCATCTTGCGCAGGTTAACCAGAAACACCTCTGCACCCCCCTGCGCCCAGCGCAGACGCTGTTTCCACAGCCCCTTTAGCGTCTCCGGCATCAGGATCCAGCACAGTGCCCGCGGCTCAAAAAAGATATCCCAGTGGCGAAGCTGAAGCTTCCAGCTTATGTCGATATCCTCTGTGATCATGTCCGGGCTCCAGTACCCGACATCCGCCAGCGCCTGTCGGCGAAAGGCGGCGATGACGCCGGAGACGGTAAAGACCCGGCCATAGATCCGCTGCGTTCGCTTGATGAGGCCAATAATGGAAGAAAACTCGCCCACCTGAATACGGCCAATCAGCGTTGAGCGCGTGCGAATACGCGGATTCCCGGTGACGGCCCCAACGTGGGGATACTGAATCAGCGGTGCCACCAGATACGCCGCGGTGTCGCGGTCGAGCAGGGCGTCGCCGTCAATGCAGACCAGCAAATCGCCCCGGGCCGCCGCAGCGCCGGCCTTGAGCGCCACGGCTTTCCCCTGGTTCTCCGCGAGATTAATCACCCGCAGGCGCGGTTGCTCTCGCGCCAGCTGTTGCAGTACCTCCGCCGTGTTATCAGAAGAACCGTCGTTGATGGCGATAACTTCCACATTCCAGTACCGCTGACCCAGCGCGGCGCTAATGGTCTCCCGTGCGTTGCGTTCCTCATTGAAGCAGGGAATAAGAATCGAGATTAACGGCTCACCGGCTAAGGCGGGGGCGGGTGTTGCGTTATCCCACGACCAGTGCCGTTCAAGCTGAAACCAGAAATAGAGGCCGCCGGTTACCCAGAGCACGGACATAAACAGCGGCCAGAAAAAGACAAAGTCCAGAATCAGTTCGCCGGTAAACAGCGCGGCTACGCCTAACGGCAACCCGAATACCAGACACAAAATAGAGAAGGCGATAATGCGATCAGTCATTGTCAGGATACCAGTACGAAGAAAATTCAGGTCTGATACGTGAGATATCAGGTTGGTTGTTGAGGAAGTCGTCGGGGTAATAACCGTAATTTTTGATGCCGTTCAGCTGGAGCACCCGCATCCACTCCATCAGACGTTCATCGGCTACGGCACGCTGCGGTTTCTGTGCCCAGTCCCTGGCCTGTAGCTCAAAAATCGTTTTATTCAGCGCGCCGGGGCGTGCGGCGACGGCTTTGACTAAACGCGTCAGCCAGGCATTGCTCTCTTCTGCCGGGACGGACTCCATCAGCGGCATTGCCATCGGCACCGTCCAGTCGTAGGCCGCCAGAAAATCATCGATATTTTGCGCAAACCATGCCTCGCTTTCCGGCTCGATAATGGGCAGCGCGAACATGTTCCGCGCGGTTTTGATCTGTGGGCCACGGATGTTTTTCACCGCCTGGCTCAGGGTGCGGGTAAAGCCGATAAGTCGCTGACTCTTCTGTCGGGTCGTGTCCTGTCCGGCATCGTCAACGTCCGTCAGCACCGCGTCATCATGAAATAAGATGCCATTGAAGCTGGCATAGCGGGCCAGATCTTCATAGATCTCCGTCACCTGCTGGCGAACCTGCGGACTCCAGGGGGAGAGCCTGATATAGGGCTCGGCGGCCACGGTCAACTCTCCCGTTTGACGATCCCGGCGCTGCACGCGCGGCAAGGCTGGACTGAGATCGAAAGAGAGAACCGGCATCCACGCGAAGACTTTCACTCCCGCGCGGGTTTGTAGCTGCCAGGCGACAAAATTAAAGAGATCGGCCCGGACCGGGAGCCGACGGTTGGGGAAATAGAGCGCATCGATCCTGCCGTCGCCCCGCGGATCCGAAAACGCCTGGAGAAACACATGGCTGATTTTCATGTCGTAGACCCGCTGGACGAGTTTGTTGATGTTTTTCGTCTGCTGGGCCGGATCGGGATCGTAGACGTAATCGAGATCGACATGCATGACGCGCACCGGGTCAAACTCCTGAACGCGGCTAACCGTGTTGGCAAAGGTTTTTATCGACGGATTTCCGGCGATCAGCAGGCGCGGGATGTTGCCGAGGTCGCGCACGTTTCCCAGCCCGTCTTCCAGGGTAAAGGCCAACTGATAGCCCTGTTTTTGGGCGATAGCGAGCGACGTACCGTTGGCAGCCCCATAGGGCCACACCCAGGCACGCGGCGCTTTTCCCGTCACCTGGGTGATTTTATCGGTGACTTTCCGTACGTCTGCGGCGATCCGCTGGTTGAAGTGTTCATCGGTTTCGTAATGCCCCGTCGCGTTATCGAAAAAACGGTTGGCGATGGCGGGTTCACGGCTTCCCTGCGGGTTGGCCGGAATGCCGTAATGCGAGGCCCAGGTATGCGAGCCAATCTCAATCAGCGGGGACTGGCTGAGCTCTCGTACCATATCCCAGGTGGCAAAGCGATCGCGGGGCGTCATCAGACCGCCGAAGTTAACTTTTTGATTTGCCGGCGTATCCACCCAACTGCCCACCGGCGCCCACAGCGCAGGAACGTTCCAGGCCTGAAGCAGAGGCCAGACCCGGGTGTAAAAGCTGCTGTAGCCGTCGTCAAAGCTGAGCAAAACGGCTTTCGGCGGCAGCGCTTTTTTCCCTTCATGCGCATCCAGAATGTCCTGCACGCTGATGGCGTGATAGCCGTTGTGCAAAAGCCAGCTTATCTGCTCGTTTAACGCGCTGGTGCGAACGGAGAGGTAGCGCTGATCGGCGGCATCATCTTCGACGTCGTGGTAGGCCAGGACCAGAAACTGATTCTCCGGCCACGGTTTGCTGGCCTCCAGCTGCGGCCTCTCTTCAGGGGCCATAAAGGAGAGCGGCTGCGCGCAGAGGCTCGCGCTGAGGCAGAGCCAGCCGATGACGATCAGGCTTACAGAAAAACGTGTGTTCAGCATATTCATCCTTAAAAGCGTAAAGTCGCATCTAACGTGACGGAGAGATTGCTCTCGCGTTTGCCGTCGTAAGGGCGCTTATCCCAGTTCAGCATCACGCCAGTATCGACAACGTTGTTCCACTGGATGCGTTGCCCGTAACCCAGCAGGGTAACGGCACCCGCGGACTGATTTTTCTGCCAGTAGCTGCCCCCTCCTGCCACGAACTGCTGGCTCCAGAGGGTGTCGTAGTGGCGGTACATCTCATGGTCAACGGACAGGGCAGCCGTCACGGACAGATCCCGTGCCGGGTTGTAATAGAGCGTATTCCGCAGGCTGTTTTTACTGGCGGCGATCCCCGGTTCGAGATCCAGCGTCAGGGTCGGGGTCTGCCAGAGACGCTCTTTCCCAGAGAGGGTGTATTCCTGACGGCGGTTGTGGTCTGAGAAGCGGCTGACGGCGGCGTTGAACTGGTATTCACGTCGCTCGTTTTGATACCAGCGCACCCCCCCTTCACCCCGGTTGGCGCTGATCCCATTGCGTAATGCCCGTAAGGGTGTGGCGCGTGACAAGCGTTCGAGGTTACCGCTGACCTGCCAGTGATCACTCAGGCTGTAGGTTGTTGAGAGCCGTGCGCCCGGCCTGTTTGTACCGTGATAGCGGTTGCTGGAGAGCTCGGCTTCGAGCGTGAGGTCTCGGGGGCACCACTCAACGCCGCCCAGCAGGTGGCGGCTGATGCCTTTACCTTCGTCGAAATTCCCCTGGGCATAGCGGGCGCCGGCAAACAGCCGCCAGTTATCCGCCACGGGCGGGCCATAGAGCGTGGAGTCCCAGCTCATATCGTGGCTACCGCTGACGGGGTTATCTGAGTGCAATCCTTTACCCGCGTTCAGACGCAGCTCAGACATGTGGTGGACCGCTCTGAGCCTGTCCAGGCGACGGGCGCTGCGATCGGCGGGGGCGCGAGCAATCACGTCAGCAGCCAGTAAATCCATCTGGCGCCACTCCTGAAGGTCCATTGCGACGTAAGCCTGCTGTTTTTCAAGCTCCAGATTCGCGGGTTCAAGCGCCTCTGCTCGTTTAAGCTTTTGCTCGGCCGCGCGCGGCAGGCCTCTGGCCTGAAGCAGGGCGGCATAATCAATCTGTAACCCCTGATTTCCCGGCGCCGTTGATGCCAGACGATACGACAGCTTTTCGGCCTCCGGCAGGGCGTTGGTCGCCAGCAAATAGTTAAGTTTGAGAGACTGTCCGGTGAGCCACCGATCGTTCGGCTGAGCGGTCGGGGATCCGAAATCGTAGCGGGTCCAGGGAACGCTGCGGGTCTCGCGCTCAACGTAGCGGCGGGCGGTCTGATACTGCCCCGTATCCAGCCAGGCGTAGAAAAGCGCATGCTCCTCATCCTGCGGATCGGAGGCGTAGTGTGGATAGCGTTGCACAAGCGAGAAGGCGGCGACGGCATTTTTCTCCTGCAAATATGCCGAGATCACCCAGCCGATGGCCCAGTCCGGTACCGGATGCTGTTCGGCCGTCAGCGCCTCATATTCGCTAATGACCTGCCGGTAATTACCCTGCGCATACAGGGCGCCAAGCCGATCGATACGTGCAAGGACGACGTCTTCAGCCGCCTGCGGTTCGTTTTGCCAGCGGGAAAGCAGGGCGTGATAGCGATCTAACGCGTTTTGTGCCAGCCGCAGGCGCTCTTTCTCCGTTCTGCCAGGCACATCCGCCAGGCGTACCCTTTCAGCCGCGGCGTTACGCTCAAGGCGGCGGCGCTCCGCGGGAGACATCGCCGCGCTTTGCGACAGCCAGAGTGCGGGCGTGCTCACCCGGTTTTCCGTTAACGCATCGATCGTCTCGCGAAGAAGGGCATTATTCCCGGGTGCGGCGTTCAGTGCGCGCATGTCCGCCAGCAGCCGGTCCCCGTTTTTACCCTGGCGCATCCAGACATAGGAGAGCGTCTCAAGGTGCGCGGGAGAAGGACTGTCCTTAACCAGCCGCCGGGCTTCCGAAAGCGCGAGGCGATCTCTGCGGGCATCGGCCAGGGTCTTAACATAGCCGATGCGGTAATCGTCGTTATCTGGCGCAAGGCTGAGCGCCTCTTTCCACAGCGATAAGGCGGATGGCCAGGCTTTTTGGTTTCTTCTGGACTGGGCGACAGCAGCGATGGCGCGAGCGGGCAGCGGCATACAAATACCATAACGCTGCCAGACCCGGATAACCTCATCATCGCGTCCTGCCCAGGAGGCTACCTGTAACCAGTCCGCAACCTGTCCGGGTGTTAAAGCATGCTGTTGCTCATAGCGCTGTAGGTAATCAAGAAACAGAGCGTAATTACCGTTACGTGCCTGTTGTATCTGATGCTCATAAACGGATTCATCAGCCTGAACCAGAACAGGAAAGAGTAAAAGCAGGAGCAATAATATTGTGGTGCGATAAAAGAATAACGTAGTGAAGCTAAGCGATCTTTCCATATCTATTTGCCATTTGTTTATCGTGAATCCATTGCATAACACGGCCGCCTTTTAACTCTGTGTTAAAGGGCATAAAGGAGAACATTAAATCTGAATGATGCTACGTTATGGGGTACTTACTTAAAGGTAATTATGAGCCCTCATCTCAGTGGTCTGATTGGGCTTAATGTACACCCGATATGTTGGGGGATAAATAAGTTGAAAAGCGGCTGGGAGGTTTTGAGATAATTCTGGAAGAAGTAAGTTTTTTAGATAATTCAGTGCAGGATTTCTCTTTTTAACTGATTGATATTAAATGTTTTTTCTTTTGCTGCTTCCTGTTTTTTTATATTAGAAATGAAGTTCTGCTGAGTTAATTAAAGTACTTTCTGGTGCATGTTTGGGAAGTTTCATGACAAAAATTCTTAATGTTCAGAGAAGTGACTTTTCTGAAATTCTTTTTTATTTATAATTAACGCCAGGCATTGAGTGATAGTCTACAAAAAGTCTAGCTCACCAATGTCATATTGAGGGATGATCAAAGCCAGAAAACATTTGCCGTTAATGTAAAACGCTATAAACGAAAGCGTTCTTGTTTCTTAAGAGGCGGGCTTGCTTTAATCTAAAAGGGATGGTTAGTGGCGACTTCAATAGTGTTAGTGACTCAGGATTGTTTCCTTGTCAGGGGGATGCGGCTATTTTTCCCGGATATAATTTGCCTCAGTTCGATAGACAGAAACATATTTGATACCGACGCAAATGAATATACTGTACTGATTGATAGCCGTACGCCGCTCCGTTTATATGATTACCTGATACGCCATCCGGCCAGAACGAGAAAAACGATCTGCTGCGTTATGCTGGATATGCGTCCTCGAGAGGAGGATCTTCTCAGTATGAAGCTGTTTATGAACACGTCGCTTACGGCTCCGGATATGGCGTCGTTATTCAATCTGGTGCTTGATATGAAAGGCAGGCGTCTGACAACCAAATGGCTGCTTAACTTACGGCTGAGTCGACACGAAGCGATAATGATCCGGTTGCTGAAGGCAGGGAGGTCAATGGAAGAGATTGCAGATAAGCTGAATATGTCGGTTAAAAGCCTCTATCGCAAGCGAACGGTGCTGTCGGAGCGGTTAGGGGCAGGGAACTTCAACGAGGCGTGTTTGTTTATCTTTAAAAACAAACTGCTGGACGCGGTTGGGAACGATCCCTAGCTTCGTCAGAAGCCAAAAGCAGAAACCCGCCACGAGGGCGGGTTCTTTTAATGGAAATAATTCAGAACGACCAGCGCAGATTGGCGTTAACAGAGTTGACGCAGATATGAGCGGCGCGATAGTCAGCGGCGAATTTAATTCACCGGTTCTGCTGGAGGCGGAGCAGAAGGGGTACCTGGTGCTTCGCAAGCCTCTGGAGCCGGCTAAACTTTATGCGCTGCTGACGCAGCGGTCAGGGTGTCGTTAAGGGAATGCAGAAGTGTTGATTCTGGCGGGCTCAGAATGCAAAAACGGACCTCCGTGGAGGTCCGTTAATATGAAATTTGGTGCCGGACTCGGCGCAGTCTTTTGAGCTAATGAACTGTTTTAAATAATAAAACTATCTTTGGCTATTTTCAAGACCACCAGGCAGACCACCACGAAACGATCCCTTACAGCATTGCAGGCAATTCACATTATTTGCCAGCTATTTTGTACTTCGTCAGATGTGGGTTTGGTTCTTGCCACTATCTGATAGCGAAGGGATAAAAGTCGTTGAACCAGCCTCTTGTACACAACATCAATCAGGACAGGTGTACGGAATTAAGCGCACTGTAGGGACTTGAGTGCGGTACTCCTGTCTGCTGGTTTTGATTTTCTGGAACCCACAACATACAGGCTTAACCAGATTTAATTCGCCGTGTTAACGAATCACGTAAATCGTTGCGCATCATAAACATACCACCCCGGCAAATGCAGCAGAACATCTACGGTAAGGGTGTCAGATACAGGTGTTTCCATCAACGCTCGCAGGAGCGCCGGATGAGGGGTTTAAATCCCTTTGCTGTAACGTCAGGTCGCCAGGAAAGAAAATCGCTGGATAGCCCGGTACAAACCAGGTATGAATGAGCGATGTCGTTTGTCCATAAATAATACCACCCAGCAGGTTTGTGGCAGAAAACATCATTACAACCAGTCAGGAAACTTCCGGGGCAGCCTATAACCTTTCGTTAATCGGACATATTCAATTTTTTCCAGGGCTGTGGATATTTTTTGCAAAAAGTATCTGCGATAGACAACAGACTGGAAGTCAGAACGCTCATCCCCCGTATATCTCTTCTTTAAAAAAGCCGTTCACTCCACAGACTGTAAGCGCTGGTGCCAGCGATACAGTGTTCCCAGTTAATGCTTTCATAGCTAAACGAGATTGACTCTTCTGGCTGCCCTCCACTGTCGGTAATGGTATGGGGAACGTTCAGACTGATATTCGATATTCGGGCATTAGTCAGTTTGAGCTTGTAGTACAGTTCATTTATGCCAAAACGGTTGGTACGGTAAAAAGTAAAAACACAGGTCAGACACTCATTATCCGAAATCGCCTTACCCAGCAGAGGCGAGGATTTATCCACGGGTTTAATGATGGTCAGCATCTGATGATTGACGTTTTGATCGCGGCTCAGACCGTGGCTTAACGATGTGACCATGATCTCATCCAGATGCGCGAGCTGGGCTTTGTTGCCAATGGACTGCATTGACGAGCACCCAGCTGAAATCATTCCCTGTATGTCTCCGTTTAGTGTCAGATAAACGAGATTGGCCATTGTTGTTCTCCTTGTACCTTAATTATTAGTGGATACCGGTTGCCCGGCTTCACTATCCATTGCCGAATCCGGCGTTGTGAGGTGCAGCAGCAGCCAACGGCTTAACACGCCGTCCAGCCGTTCATTGATCTCTTTTTCCAGAGCTTCAGTGTTTTGCTTGCGGGCGCGGGCATCCTGGTACTGCGTCAGCAGATATTCCAGCGGCGTTGCCTGATTCAATAACCGCTCCGCCTGCCATGTCACTGTTTTGATATATGAGAGGGTAAAACCTTGCTTTTCAGTTTCTTTTTTCAGCATCAGGTCGGCGAAATCCCGTAAATTTTCCCGCGCCTGTTTCCAGCCTTTCATATTCGGGCTGTTCTGCGCCCGCGTGTGCAGAACAGCGTTCCACCGAGCCGTTGCCTGCTGCTGTTGCAGACTCTCGGGCCAGCGACTGTCTGCTGTTCGCATCATCTGCATACCCGTCTCCAGCAGTTGCAATGGCGGAACATCAGGAAGCGGTAACAGCCGTTGCCCGTAGCTACCCAGATCAGGGGAGGCCAGCCAGGCCGTTGCCGCGCCTTGCGCGGTATCTGTTACCTGCGCCAGTTGCTGCTGCATCGGGTATACCCGCCACCACCAGAGAACGGCTGCGACGGCGGCGGTACAGGCAACACCCGCCAGAAATGATTTTACATTGCGGCCCGTAATAGGCTTTGTTTCAGGGCTGGCACCGTGCTGAACCCTGACCTTCATTTCCGGTAAATCAGGTACGGGCAGGAGAGCCTCTGGCGTCGCGGGCAGTGCGCTTTCCGGCGCATAAACCAGTGTTCTGACCGTGGTTTGTGACGGCGTATTCACGCTGCTTTTCTGCGGCGGCTCCAGCCGTTTTCGCGTGTTCTGCACAAAATAAAGCAGGTTTTCCACGCGTGGCGGCTGTTTCAAATCTACCTGCTGAAGTTTGTCGCAGATAAGCTGTAACGCCCGCTCTGCGCGGTACAGTAACGGCAGATCTGTATCAGAGAATGACAGTTGCTGGCGCAGGATATTGCCGGTACGGGTGTTGAGCCAGTCGAGCATTCCGGTACCGCCGCAACTCCGGAGAATATTTTCACGATAAGGACTGATTATGAGAATTAGTTACCCTTCAGGGTTAAAGGCGGAAACAAGTTCAGCTCTCTGGGTGAGATAATATGGCTTATTGATGGGAAAATATATTGGATCCAGGATAAGACTCAATTGTCAGGGGACATTTATGAGAAAGATTAGCCTGAAATTTTTTTTATTGATGGTTTTATTGCTATTTATTCCTCTGAGTAAAGTCATAGCAGGGGAGATTGAATGCTCATCACCGCAGGAAACAGTTCTCTACTTTTATAGATGGTATCTCAATGAAATTAAGGATGAGAAGTACCCTCTAACACAAAATTATAACGGCGATAATGCCAGAATAAACAAGTGGGTTAGTTCATCTTTACTCAGTGAACTGAAAAAAAAGCAATTGCATGGTGAAATTGATTATGACTATTTTACTCATGCACAGGATTTTTTTGAATCGTGGCTTACGCATATTAATGCCAAAGTAATTAAGCAGACACTTAATCAATCTGAAGTACAGCTTTCTTTAGGTGAGAAAGAATTATTGAATAAATACAAAATAGAACTTAATCATGAGTCTTGCTGGAAGATTAATTCTGTACAGCCAGTTAGCTAAAAAATTTTGGGTGTGAGGGTATATCATGTGGGACGTGAATAAGGCCATCGAACATTTAAATAGTCATGCAGAACAGGGATCTGTTGGATATTGCGCGAGGTATGTTAAAAACGCAATCAGTGCCGGGGGAGATATCAACCCATGGCCTTCAATAGAGGGTGCAAAAGATTATGGCGATGCATTGCTGCATAGAGGATTTCAGGTTATCTCGTTTGAGAGTAGTTTTATTTCGGGTGATGTGGTAATTATTCAAGGGATTAGGAAAGATGATTTTCCAGAAGGCGAAATAACAAGAGATCACCCTTATGGACATATGGCCATGTTTAATGGGCAGCAATGGGTGTAAGATTTTAAACAAAATAATGGTTATTACCCTGGTGGCGATTACCGAAAAGCAAAGCCTGCATGTGTTTTTTATCGACATAAAAATGCCCTTGGTGACGGATCGCAGAGTACCAGTGTAGTTGGTGGAAAAATGAATATCTGTTACCCCGTCAGGGATAAAGACGGAAAAGAGTTTCGTTCCCTGGCGGAAATAATGCGGCTGGTTGACGGGGAGGCACACGGCACCTGGCTACTGGGAGGAAACGGACTGTGGCACGGTGCAGTACATATCAGTGACGTGTCTAATCCTTTTTCTGCCCTGACTCCGGCTACGCTCAGCTCCGGCAAACCGGTTCCCCTTCAGTTTATGGCTGACGGCACCATTGCGGCATACCGGATAAAC
This sequence comes from Enterobacter sp. DTU_2021_1002640_1_SI_PRY_ASU_LCPMC_013, assembly GCF_032389435.1. Taxonomy (NCBI): domain Bacteria; kingdom Pseudomonadati; phylum Pseudomonadota; class Gammaproteobacteria; order Enterobacterales; family Enterobacteriaceae; genus Enterobacter; species Enterobacter sp. DTU_2021_1002640_1_SI_PRY_ASU_LCPMC_013. The sequence continues at coordinate 4,088,833 of NZ_CP135594.1, read as the reverse complement.
AATGACTACCTGAAAGCTCACTGGAAAGGGCAGGAACTGCGTTACAGCAGCACGTTTGTGCTGGTGAAATCACTGTGTCAGCCGGACCCGCAAAAACAGGAAAGCTGGCTGGAATTTTACAGTCTGTATATGCATCTGGCCCCGGTGATGGATTATCCGGTCTCCCCCTGCTATAAGGTCAGGGCCGGACACAGCGGGATACGGCTGCGCCAGTACAGGGAGGAGGAATATGGACTTCCGGACGGTCAGGAGAGCGGGGATACCCGGGTGTACCAGGCTCCCCCGGCGGCCGGTAAAAGTCTCGGCGCAGGAGACCGCGTTGTGTTATCGCGCACCGGGCGTTTTTATGTGATAAAAAACCATGAGGCAATCCTGACCACGTTCGGGCTGGTGCGTCTGCTGAAAGGAGAAGCGGCAGGAAATGAGCAGTACTGGGTGACGCTGGACCCGGAGCTGATGGAGCCGGATGGCGAAATACAGGCGCTGATGCCCGCCTGGATGCAGAAGGTGAAAGCGAAGGGGCTTTTTGACCAGGTGCAGCCGGGAGGGGAAACCGAAGAATGGAAGGTCAGCGCCGGAACGCCGGTCGGCTTTATGGGGTGTGAGGACTACCCCGGCAGTGAGGGTGGTCAGGCTGAGCGCGAATGGTTTGTCCATCTTGAGGTACTGAGTACGGACCCGAAGATGCCGGCGTTTTTAGGCAATCCGGCAGGGGTGAAGGGCGAAAAACGGACGGTTCTGGCCCCGAAAGGCAAAGTACTGTACACCCGCCGGACGACAGACGGGCAGGCGACATTTACCGCCACGCCGGCCATCCTGGATGCTCAGCGCGTTCTCCCGCGGGAGGCCACAACGCCGGTGACGGATGAAGCGAAGCAGTGGTGGTTTAACATCACGGGCAGCGGCTGGCTGCCGGAGAAGGATTTGGCAGAGGCCGGACAGTACGATTTTCTGAAGCTGGGTTTTCAGCCGCTGGAGGAAAACAGCAGCGGCGATATGACAAAGAGTCCATATGAAGGGTGGGTGCCGGAAGCGTTTGGAGCAGTAAGCCTTGCGGCAGAGCAGGGCGATGAATGGTATGAACAGGTGCCGCCCTTTTACCGTGACCTGATAGCGGAAATGGACGTCAACCATGACGGAAAGGTGACGGAAGAGGAGATCCGCCAGGCACTGGTGGTGCGGGACCCGCTGGTGAGGAATGTGGTGAACCGGCTGGTGGTCAGACACCACAGCGAGTGGTACGGCGGGCGCACAACGGGGCGGTGGGAAGGCTTCTATAAGGAGCTGGACGCAGAGGAAGTGGCATACTGTGAGAAGTGGCAGACCGATCTGGAGTGGATGAGTGAGGTATCGCCCTTTAATAATGGTGAGCCGGTGTGGCATTTTCATCCGGTTGTGTTTTTGGATGCAATATATACTAAGTATCGTGGTTGGGCGCATAGCTCATTTGCTGATTTACTTGGTAGCGTAGAATCCCAAAATGATTATACGGCTTTTAATGTGCATGTGACGTATAGAGCACATTTCAATACTAATTTAACCAGTATGACTATTCAGGATGTTATGACTTCTCAAGCGGATCTTACCTCGAATGGCTTATTTGCTACTGGGCGATTTCAGATTGTGCCAGTAACTCTAAAGGAAGCTGTAAGAGTACTTGGCCTAGATGTTAATGTTCTTTATAATGAGGAAATACAAGATAAAATATTCGAAGAATATTTAATTAAAATAAAGCGACCAGCGATAATTAATTACCTTGAAGGAGGTGGTAATGTTGAAGATGCCATCTATGATTGGGCGAAAGAATTTGCCTCAGCGGGAGTTCGTCAAGGTAAAGAAATTAGTCGATCAAAAACGGAGTTTGAGACAAACCCTGATGGTTCTGTTAAAACAGATACTAATGGAAACAGAATACATAAAAGAAGATATGCTACTATTGAAGGAATGTCTTATTATTCAGGTGATGGAATAAATAGATCGCATATTACTCCGGATGATATGGTTAAAGTGTTGGAGGAGTCAAAAAATGAAGGTAAATAAAACAATGTCATCTGTTTTTTCTATTTTTGTTTTTCCGATATTTGCTGCCGAGAATAATACGCCTCAATTTTCAGACTATCCAGTAAATCTATTTTTTGACTCTTTTACGAAAAAAATAAACCTTTCTAATCAGCAGGAAAACTATTCTTCGAAATGGAAGGGGGTAATTCAAAACGCACTTTTGAGACCAGTTAATTTTTCTGGTCACTATGTCATTTATATTAGCAAAAAAGGAGAATTGCCTGAAGAATGCGGTAACGATGGATGGGTATGTGGGTGGGTTATTGATAAACTAAATGGAGAAGTGGTCTCAGAGTTGCCATATTTCAATGGGAGTACAAAATATTATTCCACCATTGATAATGGAACACCTTCTCCTGATTTATTTGATATAGAGTTTTATGGTAAAAGTAGTATGCTATGGGTTAGAGGGCAAAATATTCCAGAAAATGGAAAGGTGAATGAAAGTAGATGCGCTAATACGGCATATAATTTTAAAGCAAATACTTTCATAAAATTATTTTCTGGCAAATGTGAAGTCGATGTTGGTAGTGATCCAAATGCTGACCACTATCTGCCGTGATTAGTATATCCGGATAATATGAAACAGGCGTGATGTGAACATCTTATGATGTATGTGCGATTTCTCTGTTTTTTGCAGAGACGACGGGAACTGATCTTTTACATACAAATACGCGCCGCAACGAAATACACCTTTATCATTCTGGATGAATTCTAAAACAGTAAGTTTTTATGAGGTTTTTTTCGCTGGCTATAACATTAAGATACCGAATGAATTTTTAGATATCACTCCGGTAAACCCAGCCGAAAAGTGCGATTTTCCATTTTCTGAGTTTGTAGTCTTAGACGATGAGATGGTATTTTTTTATAACGATCTTGCTATATTTTATTTTAATAATCAGGAAGCATTAAAATTTCATGAAAAGAAAAAAGTTGAAAAAAGCATCATTGTAGGTAAAAAAACAACAGGATCGTCGAAGGTTTGTAAGCAAACTGAACATGATCCTGATAATTATAATACTTCTCGTGAGTGCTTTTATAAACATATGAACCTCATAAATACTTATCGAGAGTATAGGGAAGAATTAGCGGATGATAGTGCTAAATATCTCCAGGAAAAAATTGTCTCAAATAAGGATTTTTCTGTTCAATGCGACGGTGGATGCATTAGTGTTATCTACAAATGGAATGGGCCAGATAATCTTGTTGTTACGCAACAGTTTGACGGTGGTGAAACCGAAATCTCCTTCACTAAAGAAGAGCTGGGTTCTCGGGTTGTGACAAAATTATTTCCTGATTAATTTTTCTGCCTGCCGTCATTGCTGGCAGAGAATATTTTCCCGATAAGGATATACCATGAAAATCAGTTACCCCGTCAGGGATAAAGACGGAAAAGAGTTTCGTTCCCTGGCGGAAATAATGCGGCTGGTTGACGGGGAGGCACACGGCACCTGGCTGCTGGGAGGAAACGGGCTGTGGCACGGCGCAGTACATATCAGTGACGTGTCTAATCCTTATTCTGCCCTGACTCCGGCTACGCTCAGCTCCGGCAAACCGGTTCCCCTTCAGTTTATGGCTGATGGCACCATTGCGGCATACCGGATAAACAATGACTACCTGAAAGGCCCCTATAAAGGGCAGGAACTGCGTTACAGCAGCACGTTTGTTCTGGTGAAATCACTGTGTCAGCCAGACCCGCAAAAAGAAAAAAGCTGGCTGGAATTCTACAGCTTGTATATGCATCTGGCACCGGTGAAAGATTATCCGGCCTCCCCCTGCTATAAAGTCAGGGTCGGACACAGCGGGATACTGCTGCGTACATACGCCGACGGGATAAATGGCCTTCCGGACGGCCAGGAGAGTGGCGATCCTGTAACGTATCAGGCACCGCCAAAGACCCGTAAAAGTCTGAAAGCGGGAGATCGCTTTGTGTCATCGCGTACCGGACGTTTTTACGTGACGAAAGGGAGGCAGTCGACTCTGATGACATTCGGCCTGGTTCGCCTGTTGACCGGCGAAAAGATGGGAGATGAAGAGTACTGGGTAACGCTGGACCCGGAACTGATGGAGCCGGATGGCGAAATACAGGCGCTGATGCCTACGTGGATGCAGAATGCGAAGAAAAATGGCATTTTTGACTCGGTGCAGATGGGAGGGGAAACGGAAGAATGGAAGGTCAGCGCCGGAACGCCAGCAGGATTTATGGGACGTGAGGAATATCCCGGCAGTGAGGGTGGTCAGGTTGAGCGCGAGTGGTTTGTCCATCTTGAGGTACTAAGTGCGGACCCGAAGATGCCGGCATTTTTAGGCAATCCGGCAGGGGTGAAGGGCGATAAACGAACGGTGCTGGCCCCGAAAGGCAAAGTACTGTACACCCGCCGGACGACAGACGGGCAGGCGACATTTGCCGCCACGCCGGCCATTCTGGATGCTCAGCGCGTTCTCCCGCGAGAGGCCACAACGCCGGTGACGGATGAAACGAAGCAGTGGTGGTTTAACATCACGGGCAGCGGCTGGCTGCCGGAGAAGAATTTGGCAGAGGCCGGACAGTACGATTTTCTGAAGCTGGGTTTTCAGCCGCTGGAGGAAAGCAGCAGCGGCGATATGACGAAAAGCCCTTATGAAGGGTGGGTGCCGGAAGCCTTTGATTCAGTTAGTCGTGCAGCGGAGCAGGGAGATGAATGGTACGAACAGGTGCCGCCCTTTTACCGGGAGCTGATAGCGAAAATGGACGTCAACCATGACGGAAAGGTGACGGAAGAGGAAATCCGCCAGGCACTGGTGGTGCGGGACCCACTGGTGAGGAATGTGGTGAACCGGCTGGTGGTCAGACACCACAGCGAGTGGTACGGCGGCCGCACGACGGGGCGGTGGGAAGGATTTTATAAGGATCTGGACGCAGAGGAAGTGGCATACTGTGAGAAGTGGCAGACCGATCTGGAGTGGATGAGCGGGGTGTCGCCCTTCAGTAATGATGAGCCGGTGTGGCATTTTCATCCGGTTGTCTTTTTGGATGGGATTAATGATAGCAACTACCCAAAAACTCCCGTAGATAATGAACTCGCTCCATTAGTCTTTTTGCGGTTTTATAACGGCGAAATCATTGATGACGCAGACTTCGAAAATGCTGCTAAGATCTTAGAATGCGAAGTAGCAGCAATCAAGGCTGTCGCAAAAACTGAAACCGGTAATTCAGGAAGTTATTTTAAATTTGAACAAAAAGACGATTATGTTCCAGCGATTCTTTTTGAAAGACATCATTTTCATAAAATTACAAATGGGGTATATGATTCTCACTCTGATATTTCTAACAGACGCTCTGGTGGTTATGGAAGGATATCGGAACAATATCCCAAATTACTTCGAGCATATGCTTTAGATAAGCAAGCAGCCCTTAAGTCAGCATCCTGGGGAAAATTTCAGATACTGGCTTCAAATTATGAGGCTGCCGGGTATTCTTCACCCGAGGAGTTTGTGAGGTCGATTTCAGAGTCAGAGAAGAATCATCTGGTGGCATTTGTCAACTTCATTAAATCTAATTCTAAATTGTTACGCGCCATTAGAAATAAGGATTGGCTTAACTTTGCCTTAATTTATAATGGACCAAATCAGGATGGATATGACGAAAGAATGAGGGTTAATTATGAGATATATAGATAAGGCACTAATTTTAATAACATTATTATGGTCACCCTCTATCCTTTGGGCAACGGATAGCTATTTTTCATGTAATACGTCAAAAGGTACTGCGTCATTAACTGCTGTTGGTGAACGATTGATTTATGAAATGAATAGTCATCATGGCAATAAGTTTCAATATATTTCAGAAGAATCCATACATTCAGAATTTTTATATAACCATTACTCTAGGTTTCAAACTGATTATCTGAGTATCAGCTTCGTTCAGAGTGGATATAAATATGCGGTTTTTAGTAATTACGACAATGGTAATAGTGCGCGCGGGGTTAGCGTGATTGATATGAGAACAAAAAAAGAATATGTATATGATTGCAAGGATTATAAAGTGGATAGGCTTTCTGATTTGGCAAAGAAGCTTGAATGTGACACAAATAATGCACTAGGTTGTTAGTAAATGATATCTGACAACGTTCGGGCTGGTGTATCTGCTGAAAGGCGGAAAAATGAAAGATGAGCAGTACGGTGAAATACAGGTGCTGATGCCCGCATCGATGTTGAAGGCGAAAGTGAAAGGTGTTTTTAACTCAGTACAGACGGGAGAAAAACGGATGGTTCTGTCCCCGAAAGGAAAAATATTATACACCCGTCTGACGTCAGATGGGCAGGAGACTTTTACCGCCACGTCAGCCACTCTGGGTGCTCAGTGCGTCCTCTCGCGGGAAACCACCTTGTCGGTGACGGATGAATTAAGGCAGTGGTGGTTTAACATCACGGGCGCGGCTGGCTGCCGGAGAAGAATTTGGCAGAGGCCGGATAGTACGATTTTCAGAAGCTGGGTTTTCAGCCGCTGGAGGAAACCGCAGCGGCGACATGATGTACCGCCCTTTTACCGGGAACTGATGGACGCTATGGACAGCAACCATGACGGAAAGGTGACTGTGGAGGGCAGGCAGGAGCAGAGCACGACGGGGGACCATATAAGCCTGGTGAAGGGGGCGCGGAGCCTGGAGGTGAAGGGGGGACCTTCGGTCCACTCACTGTGTACTGTAGATAATTTAATAGATTATTCATGGAAGATATTTATTTAACAGAAGATGCGTTTTAGGATAAAAAGGCAATACTATGAAAGTTCCATTACTGAAGTTCCCCACTATGATATTTAAAACCAAACATCTTATGGATGATGAATCGGCTGAGGATATGAAATATGGTGATTTAACAGAACAGCAATTGCGCAATGATTATCATCTGGAGCAGGTATCAGATACCATTGATCCCTGGCGGAATCAATTTTTTATACCTGGAGTAACACAATTTCCTCAACCTCTTTCTGATGCTGAAGTCGTCAGTAATTTGTTCAGCGATTTCAGACTGGAGAGTGCGAAACTTACATTCATGGGGTATCGCAGTGTATTCCTTGCAATGGTTGATCATCTACAGAACAGAACTTCGGGAGTCTTTACAAGTAAAGATCTGGATCTGGCTGCTAAAGAACAAATTGAGAATGATAAATCAGTAAACAGTACCTATCTGTCAATAAAGAGTGTACTGGATCAAAATATTGATTTTGATGCTGGAGGATATCCTGAATCCCATAGGTCAAAATTGACAAGCGGTATTAAAAATAAAGTGTTGCCTAAGTTTGACAGGAACCAGGATAAAATAAATGGGCTGGGATTATCTGTCCACGATATGTATGCTACCCACATTACGTTAACATCGCTGAAGGTGGTTAAGAATACCTACGAAGCAACCATACATTACAGGATGCAGGATCACTTTGGTCTTGACAGTAATGATATCACTCATTGGCTTTATAGCCATTGGGATGTCTTTAAAATTTGGTTTGTACTTCAACATTATGAGAAAGAGAACTATGCTTTTAAACCATTTATTACAGAGATAAATGCTACCGTAAAAATATCAGGTATTAGAGGGTATTATTCCTGACAGTACATATACTGCTTGTGAGATATTTTTTTAATATAGTTAGTCCGATATTCTGCATGAGGAATGTGATTGTGTCATGGATAATAACTAAAAAATCCATTCATATTGTGACTGCCGTCATATTATTTTCTTCTATTGTTATATACTTATGGTCAGGTAGGCCAGTAGAGATCGTGGACATCCATTACGAACCGGGTGAACAACTTAACATTCTCGCCAGACACTTCCCTATTACAGACAGAGGGAAACTGAATTGGTGGAGAGAAAATGAAAGGAAAATCCTGGAAAAATACAATCTCCCTGAAAATGGTTTTTCTGTATACATATGGAATTTTGGTGATGGTTATCAAAAATTATCACCCTATGATGCTGAGGATGAATTTTATTGTTTCCCTGATATAAAATCAGAATCAAAATGTATAAGAAAAGATATATATATGTCCGTTGACTCAGGTGGTAATTATTATCGGATGTTTTTATTTTCTGGCTCTGGTTATTTTTACCAGCCCAACAAAGATAATAATATGCTTATCAGACCGAATTAAATCTCCAGCTAATCATAAGCTAACTGCTCGGTGATATGATTGGTTTTGTGATTCTTTTTTTTATTGTTTATATATGGCGTGTTTCACAAAGCCATCAGTTCTGCTCGTAAGATGAAACTGGTTTGTATGTATTGAGATGATGTTTTTTATTGGGGGAATTATATTTTTACTGATGTGGGTGTTGTGTGATTTTATTTATTAATTGAAAACAAAGGTGGTTGTGATAATCAATTCTATTGAGCTTGTTTATAAATCATTAACCGGTATAGTTATCCCTTATATGCCGTCACCAGAAAAAGTTCAGGGGAAATGCTCATGCTGTGAACGTTCGGCTGAAGCATTTTATTATTACGGCTACTGATTGCTTAACTGCTATAAAGAACCCGTTATGCACTGCCCGCAATGCCAGACTTTTTTGTCTCTGTGCCTGATATTTTAGGTCTTGAACCCTCTAAAAAAATATCAAGTCAGCGGTTTGGCCCGGAACCATCATACCGACTGGAATTATGAAGTTTTAGAGTTTCTGGAAACAGATGTTCTCCCGCGTTCGTGCGGGTTATCGATACGTATGCAGATTCGCAAGTTGGATGCAGGCAACTTTACCGCGTTCGCGCTCGTCTGCGGCGTGGCCACTGGCACGGTTTCTGTTCAGGGAAAAAAGTTAAGCCGGATACGAGAAAATATTCATACCGCTGCCTGCCACCGCAAATCATCGGCGGCAGATATTCCTGAACGACACAGGCCGTATCCGTCAGATTTTATTGCTGTACCGATTGACCAGATCCTCAACCACCATTTTGCAGGTTTTCTCTTTCAGATCTGCAATTTGCTGTTCTGTCATATCTTTTTTATTGTCTGTTTTTCCGGTCAACGGAACAGCCATCAATTCTGTATTAGCCGGCGAGTACGTTGCCCACTCCCCGGTCGCAACATCCACCAGAGCAAACCGGATCAGATAGCGCAGCGATGATCCGGAAACATTCCCGCCTGTATACTTTTTCCAGACCACCTCTTTTATGGCCGCATTATATTTCCCGGCTTCAAGTTCGCTCCAGTAAACCACAATGTTTTTTTGCCTTCCTTTTGCACCGATGTATCGCAGCGCCTGCATATAATTGGCATTGATCACGCCGTTTTTGCTGTCTGAAAAATTTTCCGTGTCGCTGTCTGTTTCCTTTGCAGGCGTTGCTGGTTTAACCGCCCTTTTTTTCCTGGCGACAGGAATACCGGAGAAAGTGGAAACCCGGTAATATCGCTGCATTTCTTTCTGCATGATAACATCAGGTGCACGTGATCCCGATTCCACCAGAATAATGGCAGAATTTTGCGGGATCTCAAACCCATTCGAGGCTTCCTCCACCGCATTCTCAATATCTTCTTCCGTAATATCCAGCGTCAGCTCATCACCAAAAACATCCCGGTCAGTAAGCTGTGATATGGGAGTGGAAATCGCATCCATGCGTGGTGTAGCCGCTCCGGTTTTCCTGCCATCAATAGATGATAATTTTGTGCATCCGGCCAGTAAAAGGATACAAATTATACCTGGCAGTGGCTTCATATTCATCAGTGAGTCCCTATCGTCATATTATATAGTATCGAAACTACCAAATTGGACAGTCATTATACCTTTATTTCCCTACAATATTAAAAAATAAATTCAATCACCCCCATGAATGATTTAGTTGGTAATATAGTTACAATAAATAAAACAGTATAATCAAACCAGACAAACTTTTGGGTAATGATTTATAAAGACCACTCGCAGGCTAAAATATATGTTAATGAAGATTATTTATGACCTGTTCAAATCAACGTTATTATTTAAGTTCTGGCCTGCATAAAGTTTATTAAGTCATGAAATACCTTTCGCGAAGGTAATTAAATAGCGGCAACATTTCCAGGAATACATATAACAAGCACATTAAGTAAGCACGGAAAGTTATATAACACGAAATAACCAGGGATCTGGATTATCAGATATTGAGATATTTTCACAGCTAATGGAGAATGTTGATATGTACCCCATCCTTCGTGACACCCAAAATACATCAATGCCGCAGCGCATATCAACGGACTGGCGGAAGAGGAAGAGGCGTTCAGGCGTCAGCATGTTTAAGCGCATGGAGAACGTCAGCAAGTCGTGTGGGAAGGTAGTCGATACGGCAGTCGCCGGGAGATGGAGGGTGACGGGGTTATCAGTCGGTGGGATGGCAGATGATGGCTGAATGCGGGCAGGCAGCAGTACCGGGTACTCAGCGACAGATACGCCGTCATCCGGCAGGCTCAGGCTGCCTTATGCCGCCCCGCATAAATATACGGGGCAATGTATCTCTCGCGGTTCACGTCCAGATAATCCGACCACCACTGCATCATCTCCATACGCGCCTCCAGATGCTCCGCCTTATGCTCGTACGCCGCCCGCACGCCGTTGCGCTCCTTGTGGTTAATCAATGGCATCCTTTGACCATGCGGACTCGTTCAGGGCGCTACAGGCCCACTGTTCTGAAACCGTGACCGCAAGCCTCGGTTTTGGTGTCGTAGCCAACTACCCACAGCGCCTTTTTGATGGTGTTTTCACTCATCAGCTTGTTCATGGAACGCGCCACGCGATGAAAATCTCACTCCCTTAACCGCTTCCCGCTGTGCAGGCACCGTCCAGATACGGGCTTCAGATTGAACTCATCCCAGCGGGCGAGACGTAGCTCGCTGGAGCGCAAAAAGACGTGCAGATTCAGCTCCAGCGCCAGACGGGTCAGTTCTCGCCTTGCGGGGCAGGGAGAGGCAAACGCCCGATACCAGCAGCTTACGCGCCGCATCTCGCTTTTCGCGGGCTTCCGCCAGCGTAACCTGCGGATAGGGGACGAAGGCCAGGCGGTTTTCTTTACCGTCAAAACGGTAGCGCAAATACCACAGCTTAGAGCCGCTGGCAGATACCGTCAGGTACAGACCTTGTGTATCGGTGAGTTTATAAGACTTTTCGAGGGGGTTCGCAGCGCGGATTTACTGTTAGTCAACATGAGGGTCTCTCCGTTCATCGAACTGAATGAACCCTCAATCTGACCCACAATTTTCCGGATACACAGGGATACACCAAAACGGATCAGGAAAGATTTTACGCTAACTCATTGGATTACAAACACATGGGGATTTATAAGTAAGCATAAAAAAAGGAAAGGTGGTGCCCGGACTCGGAATCGAACCAAGGACACGGGGATTTTCAATCCCCTGCTCTACCGACTGAGCTATCCGGGCAACGGGGCGCATTAAACCCGATCCTCCTTCCGGCGTCAACGAAATTTGTTGCTTTCGGTGCAGACTGCACACTCTCTCACCATTTCGTCGCAAACTTAAGCGAAAAAGCGCGTCCAGAGCGCGGAAAGCGGCATCGCAAGCAGCAGGGCGGGGAGCATATTCACCACTGCAAACATCTTAATGCCACAGATGCGCAGCCCTGTCGCCAGCAGCAACAGGCCGCCGACGGCGGTAAAGTCTGCCATCATCGCTGGCGTTGTCAGCGGCAGGATCAGCGTGGCGCAGGTGGCCAGCGCCAGCTGAATAAGCAACATCGGCACACAAATCGCGGCGACGGCGATGCCGAGGGTGGTGGCAAAAATGGTGGCAGTAAAGAAATCCAGAAACGCTTTCGCAATCAATATGCTGGGATCGCCGGTCATCCCTTCCTGCATTGAACCGAATATCCCCGTGCCGCTGGCGCAGAACAGAATAATGATCGCAACGTAGTTCTGAATAAACGACTCGTGCGTGCCGTGCTTTGCCTTGCCCGGTCGGGCAATCAGATTTTTGGCTTTGCCTACCGCGTGATTAATGCCTTTTTCCAGATAGCAAAACTCGCCGATGAGCGCGCCGAGCAGCGTCGCCAGTACCATCACCGGCAGGTTGGCGCATTTTACCACTAAAAGGATACCAATCCCTAACGACGCCAGGCCAAAAATAGAGGGCATGGAGACGCGGATACGCTCCGGCAAGCGCTGACTTAATACTGCCCCAAGCACGCCGCCCAGCAATACGGCTCCCGCATTGATAAAGGGTCCAATTACCACGTTTAACTCCTGTTATTTAAGCACTGGCATTGCATGATTATGGCACGTTTGTCCCTGATTACGCTTAGCTTTGGGAGGCGTAACGCATACTGATTCCTTCTTGCACCTGAAAATAAAAGGTGACATGATTGCGCGAATTTTCTCCTTCCTGTCTCACCGTTCGGTGAGGGTATTTGCGCTTATGAAAACCATGAAAATTGCCGTCAGCCGTGAGCTGGTATCCAAAGTTTCTACGCATCGCGAAAAAGTTATGCTGGATAACACCGATTTTACCGATGTGGCGGCAGTCGTCATTACGGTTGTTGAAAGCTACAGCGGCATTCTCGCGTTGCTGAAGCGTACGGGCTTTCAGTTACCGGTATTTTTGTTCTCAACAGAGCCAGGAGAGGTACCAGAGGGTGTCACGGCGATCATCTCGGGTAAAGCACAGGAATTGCTGGAACTGGAATCTGCCGCCTGCCGGTATGAAGAGAACCTGCTGCCACCCTTTTTTGACACCCTGAGCCAGTATGTGGCGATGGGAAACAGCACCTTTGCCTGTCCGGGTCACCAGCACGGTGCCTTTTTCAAAAAACACCCGGCGGGGCGGCAGTTCTATGATTTCTTCGGTGAGAACGTTTTTCGCGCCGACATGTGCAACGCCGACGTTAAGCTGGGCGATCTGCTGATCCACGAAGGCTCCGCCAAGCACGCGCAAAAGTTCGCGGCGAAAGTGTTCAACGCGGATAAAACCTACTTCGTGCTGAACGGCACGTCGGCGGCCAATAAAGTGGTGACCAATGCGCTGCTGACCCGTGGCGATCTGGTGCTGTTCGATCGTAACAACCACAAGTCCAACCATCATGGAGCGCTGATCCAGGCCGGGGCAACGCCTGTCTATCTCGAGGCAGCCCGTAATCCGTTTGGTTTTATCGGCGGGATTGATGAACACTGCTTTGATGAGGCCTGGCTGCGGGAGCTGATCCGTGACGTCGCGCCGCAGAAAGCCGCCGAGGCGCGCCCGTTCCGTCTGGCGATCATTCAGCTCGGCACCTACGATGGCACAATCTACAACGCCCGTCAGGTGATCGACAAGATCGGCCACCTTTGCGACTACATCCTCTTTGACTCCGCCTGGGTCGGCTACGAGCAATTTATCCCGATGATGGCGGAAACGTCTCCGCTTCTGCTGGAACTGAACGAGAACGATCCGGGAATTTTCGTGACCCAGTCGGTCCACAAGCAGCAGGCCGGGTTCTCGCAAACGTCGCAGATCCATAAAAAGGATAACCATATTCGCGGTCAGTCGCGCTTCTGCCCGCACAAGCGGTTGAACAATGCGTTCATGCTGCATGCCTCCACCAGCCCGTTTTACCCGCTGTTTGCTGCGCTGGACGTGAACGCCAAGATCCACGAGGGCGAGAGCGGACGCAGGCTGTGGGCGGAGTGCGTCGAGCTGGGCATTGAAGCACGCAAGGCCATCATCGCCAACTGCAATATGATCAAACCGTTTATCCCGCCGGTGGTGGCGGGGCGGCCATGGCAGGATCACCCCACACAGGCTATCGCCAGCGAGCGTCGCTTCTTTAGTTTTGAACCGGGTGCAAAATGGCACGGTTTTGAAGGCTATGCCCGCGAGCAGTATTTCGTCGATCCGTGCAAGCTGCTGCTGACCACGCCGGGCATTGATGCTGAAACAGGTCACTATACCGATTTCGGCATTCCTGCGACCATTCTCGCCCACTACCTGCGCGAGAACGGCATTGTGCCGGAGAAGTGCGATCTCAACTCCATCCTGTTCCTGCTGACGCCAGCCGAGAGCGCGGAGAAGCTAATGCAGCTGGTGGCGATGCTGGGGCAGTTTGAACAGCATATTGAAGACGACACGCCGCTCGCGGATGTGCTTCCGACTATCTATCAGAAATACCCGGTGCGTTACCGCGACTACACGATCCGTCAGCTGTGCCAGGAGATGCACGACCTCTACGTCAGCTTTAACGTGAAGGATTTACAGAAGGCGATGTTCCGTCAGGAGAGCCTGCCTGCCGTGGTGATGAACCCGCAGGATGCCAACCAGGAGTACATTCGCGGGAACGTCGAACTGGTGCGTATTCGTGACGCCGAAGGACGCATTGCCGCCGAAGGTGCGCTGCCATACCCGCCGGGCGTGCTGTGTGTGGTGCCCGGGGAAGTCTGGGGTGGAGCAGTACAGCGCTATTTCCTGGCGCTGGAAGAGGGCATTAATATGCTGCCGGGTTTCTCGCCAGAGTTGCAGGGCGTTTACAGCGAGAAAGATGCGGACGGGATTAAGCGGCTGTATGGATACGTATTGAATGTCTGAACGTAGGCCGGGTAAGCCTTAGCGCCACCCGGCGAGTTGCCCGGTGGCGCAAGCTTACCGGGCCTACAATACTGCGTCAGGCATCTGCGCGGCGGTACATCCTTCTCGGATGCCCAATCTTCCCGTACAGCATCTCCACTGTCAGAAAGCCCACCTCCACGCAGTGTTCCAGATAGCGCCGGGTGGTGGTTTTACTCAGGCCCGTCTCGCTCACCACCTCATCCACCGTAAAACAGTGCGCCGCCTTGTTGTTAAACAGCATTTGCACCCGCGCCAGCGTGTTCTCCTCTATCCCTTTGCTGCCGTTGTCCAGGCGATAGTTTTTCGCCTGCAATTGATAGAGTGAATCCACGTTCTGCTGGTCGACAATCTTCCAGACGCGCTGCTGTTCGGCAAACTGCACAAAACGTTCCAGCGACTGGCTCAGGCGCTTCCAGGAAACCGGCTTGAGGATGTAGTCGAACGCGCCGTTACGAATTGCCTGGCTACAGGTGTCCATATCGCTGGCGGCGGTGATGAAAATCACCGAGCAGTTGGCGCGGGTGAGCATCGGGTTGCTGATAAGGGTGATGCCTTTGCCGTCCGGCAGGTAGTTATCCAGCAGCATCAGCTTCGGCTGTTTGCTCTCCAGTTGTACCTGCGCGTCGGCCAGCGACGCGGCAATCCCCACCAGCCTCAGGCGCGGATGTTTACCGATAAGCTCCGCGTGCAGTTGCGCCAGTTCGTTCTCGTCTTCAACAATCAGTACGTCGATAAGTTCATGTTGCATAGTCGGTATCTTCCAGTTCCTGTACGGGGTGCCGGGCCGTTCCCGTGGCGGGAATAAACAGTGAGAAAATGGCACCGCGTGGGGTGTTATCGGCAACTTCAATTGCACCGCCAGCCTGTGTGACATAGCTTTCAATCAGATACAGGCCAATACCATGATCGCCGCGCGTTTTGGTGGTGATGCCGCGCTCAAAGATCCGGTCGCGGATCTCCGGTGTGATGCCGACGCCCTGGTCGGCGACTTCAATAATCAGTTCCTGCTCGTTCAGCTTAATCAGCACGTCCACCGGGGCATGCGGGAGCGGTGCACGCTGGGTCGCTTCAATGGCGTTATCCAGCAAGTTCCCGATGATCGAGATAAGTTCCGATTCGAGCAGCGGCAGGAACGGTTTATCCACCCGGCAGGCCGGGTCGAAACTCAGCTCAACGCCTTTTTCACGCGCGCGGGCGGCCTTTCCAAGCAGCAAACCACACAGCGTCGGAGAGCTAAAACGGGACGAGATAAAGTCCAGCAGCTCCTGAGCGTGTTCCGACTGCGCCTGTATGTAGCGAATCGCTTCGTCATAACGGCCCATATGCAGCAGGCCGGACAGCGTAGTCATGCGGTTCAGCTGTTCATGGCGCATGATGCGCAGGTTATCAACATAGCGCTTCACCTGGCTGAGCTGGGCGCTGAGCGAGTCGATCTCGTTGCGATCGCGAAAGGTGATCACCCAGCCCTGCAACGCATCTTCCAGCATGATCCGCACCCGGCTGGCAATGACCGTGAGATCGTTAAAGCGACAGATCTCATCGTGGGTGTCTTTCGCAAGCATGGTTTGCGCGTTGAAGAACGGGACGGGCGCGATCACCTGGCTGATGAGTTGACCTCGCAGTTCGCGGGCGGGCTGGCGTAAGCCTAATAATTTACGCGCCGCCTGGTTGATCACCTCAATGCGGAGATCGTCGTCGATGGCAATCACCCCTTCATAAATGGATTCCATCATCGCCTTTTGCTGGCGCACCAGCAGGCCGATTTCGCGCGGCTCCAGAGAGAATATCTGCTTCTTGATGCTGCGGGTGAAGAACCAGGAGAAAATAAACAGGGCGATAAGCAGCAGCACGGCGGCAATCAGGATATTAACCACCTTGTTGACGGTGATGGTGTCCAGATAGCTCGTGAGATAGCCTACCGAAACAATCCCCACCACCTGCCCGGCATCATTAAAAATGGGCGCTTTGCTGCGCAGCGAAATGCCTAACCCGCCCTTGCGGATGGTGATGGTGCTTTTACCGTGTAATACCTCGTCGTTATCTCCGCCAACCAGCGTTTTGCCTACCCGGTCGGCAAACACGGAGTGGAAAAGATGCAGCCCCTTATTGTCACCAATCACAATAAAACTGGCGTCGCTGCGGGCGGCTATTTTCTGCATAAAGTCATGGATACCCAGGATATCCTTTTGTTCGACTTCTTTTCGCAGGGTAGGAATAAGCGCAATTTCTTCGGCCTGTATTTTTGCGCGCGCGCTCATTTCCTGATAAAGCTGCCTGCCGACATCGACATAATAATATCCGCCCAGTAATGCGAACAGCACTGAGAAAAAGGCGACCAGCGAAATAAACAGCTTGATCTGAAACGATACTTTCATAACTATCACGCGAGATATCAACAGGTCGGCTGAATATATCATCTTTTAAGGCCAGGATGCCCGCTTTGCCGAAAACTTGTGATCCCTTGCACAGCGCAGCCTGTAAAAGATTTTTCCGAAAGTCTCATCCTCTTAAGGTTAAATGAATAAATGTTATTTCTTTGTTCAGTTAAGAAAAGAAACCATAAAAACCACGGCAATAAATAAGGCGTAAATCACATTAAATAAAAGAAACCATTAAAACCATAGCGTCCATTAAAACTTCGCTTTTAATATGCCATCCCTCACATAAAGTAAGCCTTTGTGACTCTAAGCTGAACGCACAAAATAACTAAGGGGCTTATTATGAGCACAACTGACGATTCATTCTCTGTTACCCACGACCCGATTGATATTCAGCGGCCATCGCTCAAAGAGCGCTGGTGGCATATTATGGATACCTGGAAAATCGGCATTATTCCTCTGCCGCTGTTCGTTCTGGCGGGCGCGCTGATTGCGATTGATTGCCTGGGCGGAAAACTGCCGAGCGACATTGTGGTCATGGTGGCCACGCTGGCCTTCTTCGGCTTTGCCTGCGGTGAATTCGGCAAACGCCTGCCGATTGTCGGCAAGCTCGGTGCGGCGGCAATTTGCGCCACCTTTATCCCTTCCGCGCTGGTCTATTACGGCCTGCTGCCGGACGTGGTGGTTGAGTCCACGACCAAATTCTATAAATCCACCAATATTCTCTACCTCTATATCTGCTGCATTATCGTCGGCAGCATCATGAGTATGAACAGCACCGTGCTGATCCAGGGCTTCCTGCGCATCTTCTTCCCGATGCTGTGCGGTGAAATCGTCGGCATGATTGTCGGCATGGGTGTTGGGCTGGCGCTGGGCCTCGAGCCGTTCCAGATCTTCTTCTTTATCATTCTGCCGATCATGGCGGGCGGCGTCGGGGAAGGGGCGATCCCGCTCTCTATCGGCTATGCCACCCTGCTGCATATGGATCAGGGCGTGGCGCTCGGCCGCGTGCTGCCGATGGTGATGCTCGGCGGCCTGACGGCGATCATTATCTCCGGCTGCCTCAACCAGCTCGGGAAACGCTACCCGCACCTGACCGGTGAAGGCCAGCTGATGCCGAATCGCGCCAACGCTGATGCCACTGTTTCCCAACCTGCGTTCTCCGGCAAAGCGGACGTGACGACCATCGCCTCGGGCGCGCTGCTGGCGGTGCTGCTGTACATGCTGGGCATGCTCGGCCACAAGCTGATTGGTCTGCCAGCGCCGGTGGGCATGTTGTTTATGGCAGTGCTGGTGAAGCTCTGCAACGGCGCCTCTCCGCGTCTGCTGGAGGGTTCCCAGGTGGTGTACAAATTCTTCCAGACCTCCGTGACCTACCCAATCCTCTTCGCTGTCGGCGTGGCGATTACCCCATGGCATGAACTGGTGGCGGCGTTCACCGTCAGCAACCTGCTGGTGATTGTCAGCACCGTTTCCGCGCTGGTGGCGACCGGATTCTTCGTTGGCAAAAAGATTGGTATGCACCCGATTGATGTCGCCATCGTCTCCTGCTGTCAGAGCGGGCAGGGCGGCACCGGTGACGTGGCGATCCTGACCGCAGGCAACCGCATGAGCCTGATGCCATTCGCCCAGATTGCTACCCGTATCGGCGGCGCGATTAACGTGTCTGTCTCACTGCTGATTCTGGGCAACTTCCTCGTTTAAGTTTTCAGGAAAGAACAATGAAACTCGCAAGCTTTTTATACCAGGGAAAACGCAGCTACGGCATCGTACAGGCCGAAGGCGTGATTGATTTGGGCCGCCGCCTGGGCGACCGCTATGGCGACCTTAAAGCGCTGTTGCAGGGGAACGGGCTGGCGCAGGCCACCCGTTTTCTGAACGACGCGGTGGATGTACCGCTGAATGCCATCACCTTCTTACCGGTGATTGTCCAGCCGGAAAAAATCCTCTGCGTGGGCATGAACTATGCCGACAAGCGCAAGGAGTTTGACCAGCACAACCCGGCCCCGACGCTGTTTGTGCGCTTCCCGGATTCACAGACCGGCCACAACGAGCCGGTGCTGAAGCCGCGCCACTCCAGCGAGTTCGACTACGAAGGCGAGCTGGCGGTGATCATCGGCAAAGGCGGGGAGAACATCAGCCGCGACGACGCCCTGCGCCACGTGGCGGGCTACAGCTGTTACATGGACGGCTCCGCCCGCGACTGGCAGCACACCTGGTTCACCGCCGGGAAAAACTGGCGCCAGACCGGGGCGTTCGGCCCGTGGATGGCGACGGCGGATGAGATCCCGGACCCGCACAGCCTGGCGATCCGCACCTGGCTGAACGGCCGCATGGTGCAGGAAGACAACACCAGCAGCATGATCCACAAGGTGGCGGAGCTGATCGAGTACATCAGCACCTTCACCCGTCTCAGCCCGGGCGACGTGATCATCACCGGCTCGCCTGGCGGCGTGGGTAAAAAGCGCAACCCGCCGCTGTTTATGAAGGAGGGGGATCGCATTGAGGTGGAGATCGAGCATATCGGTCATCTGAGCAACGTGATCGTGGAAGCGCCAGCCGTCGGGCTCGCGGCAGCGCACTGAGTAAGGCGGCAGCATGCAATCGCAACCCATTGATTTTCGGCATACCGTTGTGGCGAAACACCCGGAACGCTTAAGCCAGATCCGCTACCTGCTGGCAGACAGCGGCCTTGGCCTGGACAACGACATCACGCTGTTTGTCGAAGCCTGGTCCGGCGCGCAGCTGGTGGGTTGCGCCGGGCTGGCTGCCAACGTCATCAAATGCGTGGCGGTCAACGAGCAGCTTCGTGGGGAAAACCTCAGCGCGCGTCTGCTTGCAGAGGTGGAAAACGCGGCGCTGGAGCGCGGCCATTTTCACCTCTTCCTCTGCACCCGTCCGTGCAATAAGGAGCGCTTTGGCCGCAGCGGTTTTTGGCCGATTGCCCAGAGCGGGAACAACGCGGTGCTGATGGAGAACACCCCGCAGGGGATTGCGCGCTACTGCCGTACCTTAAGCCGGATGCGAAAGGACGGGGAGAAAACTGGCGCGATCGTGATGAACGCCAATCCGTTCACCCTCGGCCATCGTCATCTGGTGGAGCAGGCGGCGGCGCAGTGCGATGCCCTGCATCTGTTTGTGGTGCGTGAAGACGCCTCGTTCTTCCCGTTCAGCGCGCGCATTGAGATGGTGCGTGCGGGCGTGGCGCATCTGCCGAACGTGGTGGTGCATGAAGGCTCGCAGTACATCATCTCCCGCGCCACCTTCCCGGCCTACTTCCTGAAGGAGACCGGCAAAGTGCAGCAGGCGTGGAGCGAGATCGACGTGCTGATCTTCCGGGACTATATCGCCCCGGCGCTGGGCATCACGCACCGCTTCATCGGCTCGGAGCCGTTCTGCGACATCACCCGGCAGTATAACCAGACGCTGCACGACCTGCTGGCCTCACACATCGACGTGGTGGAGATGCCGCGCATCAAAGCCACCGGCAACGCCATTTCGGCCTCGGAAGTGCGCCGTTTACTCAAGACACAGCAGTTTTCCCGGATCCGGGAGATTGTCCCGGACTCCACCTTCGCGCACCTCGAAGCACATTATCGTGCGAGTGCGGAAGTCGCATAACTATCAGGAATTTATCATGAATATTGTAAGGGAGGCGCTGGCCGGAACGCAGGAGTCCAGCGACCTGATGGTGAAAATCGCCCCCGCTCACGGTGAGCTGGAGATTGTCATCCACAGTGAAGTGATTAAGCAGTTTGGCGAGCAGATACGCCAGGTGGTCAACGACACATTGCGCGCCATGAACGTGCACCAGGGATTAATCATTATTGAAGATAAAGGGGCGCTGGACTGTGTGATCCGCGCTCGCCTGCAAAGCGCGCTTCTGCGTGCCGCCGATGAACAGGCCATCAACTGGGGGGCGCTGAAATGAGCAAACTCCGCCGCAGTATGCTGTTCCTGCCAGGCGCCAATGCCGCCATGCTCTCTACCGCCTTTATCTACCGCCCCGACTCCATCATGTTTGACCTTGAGGACGCCGTGGCCCTGCGCGAGAAAGACACCGCACGCATGCTGGTGTTCCACGCGTTGCAGCACCCGATGTATCAGGATATCGAAACCGTGGTGCGCATTAACCCGCTGAGCACGCCGTTTGGCCTGCTGGATCTGGAGGCCGCCGTGCGCGCGGGCGTGGACGTGATTCGCCTGCCGAAAACCGACACCCCGGACGATATTTACGAGCTGGAAGGCCACCTCGAGCGTATCGAGCAGGAGTGCGGGCGTGAGGTGGGTTCCACCCGCGTGATGGCGGCGATTGAATCGGCCATTGGCGTCATCAACGCCGTGGCGATTGCCCGCAGCTCCCCGCGCCTGATCGGCATCGCGCTGGCCGCCTTTGACTACGTGATGGACATGCAGACCGAGCGCGGCGACGGCACCGAGCTGTTCTATGCCCGCTGCGCCGTGCTGCACGCCGCACGCGCCGCCGGTATCGACGCCTTCGACGTGGTGTGGTCCGACGTTAACGACGAAGCCGGGTTCCTGCGCGAGGTCGACCTGATCCGCAAGATGGGCTTCAACGGCAAATCGCTGATTAACCCGCGCCAGATAGACCTGCTGCACAACGCCTACGCCCCGACTCAGGAAGAGGTGGATCACGCCAAAAGGGTGATTGAGGCGGCAGAAGAGGGCGAGCGTAACGGCCTGGGCGTGGTGTCGCTCAACGGCAAAATGGTGGATGCACCGATTATTAACCACGCGCAGGTGGTGCTGGAGCGCGCGGCGGCCTCTGGCGTGCGTCGGTAAGGATGACATAATGAATCAGACAGAACTTCTCCATGTAAATTTCCCCCATCTGCGGGATCTGAAACCCTTTGATACCGCCCACAGCGCGACGCCGTGGCTGGCGGACAGCGAGGCGAAGCACAGCCGCAAGCTCTGTGCCTCAATTGAAGAGGCGGTTAAGCGCAGCGGCTTGCAGGACGGGATGACCATCTCCTTCCACCATGCCTTTCGCGAAGGCGACCGGGTGATCAACACCATCGTGGCGCTGCTGGCGCGGATGGGCTTCAAAAATCTGACCCTGGCTTCCAGCTCGCTGATGACCTGCAATGACGCGCTGATCGAGCATATCGAGAGTGGCGTCATCACCCGGATTTACACCTCCGGCATGCGCGGCAGGCTGGCGGATGCCATCTCCCACGGGCTAATGGACGAGCCGGTACAAATTCACTCCCACGGCGGGCGCGTGAAGCTGCTCCAGGACGGCGAACTGAGCATCGACGTGGCATTTCTTGGCGTGCCGTGCAGCGATGAGTTTGGCAACGCCAACGGCACGCACGGAAAATCGTGCTGCGGTTCGCTGGGCTACGCCATGGTGGACGCGCACTTTGCCCGTAAGGTGGTGCTGCTGACCGAAGCGCTGGTGCCATTCCCCAATATGCCCGCCAGCCTGGTGCAGGATCAGGTGGACTACATCGTGCAGGTGGAGAGCGTGGGCGACCCGGCGAAAATCAGCGTCGGCGCGGCGCGCGTCACCAGCAACCCGCGCGAGCTGATGATCGCCCGCTACGCGGCGGACGTGATTGAACACTCTGGCTATTTCAAACCAGGCTTCTCGATGCAGACCGGCTCCGGCGCAGCGGCCACCGCCTGCACCCGTTTTATGGAAGAGAAGATGGAGCGCGGCGGCGTGAAGGCGCGCTTCGCCCTTGGCGGCATCACCGGCAGCCTGGTGGATCTGCACGAGAAGGGGCTCATCGAAAAGCTGCTCGACACCCAGTGCTTTGACGGCCAGGCAGCGGCCTCGCTGGCGCGCAACCCGAACCACGTGGAGATCTCCACCAACGTCTACGCCAACCCCGGCAGCAAGGCGGCAAGCTGCGACCAGCTCGACGTGGTGATCCTCAGCGCCCTGGAAATCGACGTCGACTTTAACGTCAATGTCATCACCGGCTCCGATGGCGTGATGCGTGGCGCATCCGGCGGACACTGCGACGTGGCGGCGGCAGCCAACCTGACCATTGTGGTCGCGCCGCTGCTGCGAAGCCGCATCCCGACTGTCGTGAAGCGCGTTACCACCCGCCTCACACCGGGGGAGAGCATTGACGTGCTGGTCACCGACCACGGTATTGCGGTCAACCCGGCGCGCCCGGAGATCCGCGAACGACTTATGGAAGCAGGGCTGAAGGTTGTAGATATCAACGCGCTGTATGAGCGAGCGATTTCGTTGACAGGCGTACCGAAACCGATTGAGTTCACCGACAAAATCGTCGGGGTGATCCGCTACCGCGACGGCAGCGTGATCGACACCGTTCGACAGGTAAAGGAGGAAGTGTGACTATTGCGACACCCGTGCGGACGGGTGTCAGCCTGGACGAACTGCTGGCGGCGAAAGAGCGCCGCGCAGCGCGCCAGGCTGACATGCTTGCGCACTATCAACAACCGGTGATCTCCCTCACGCTGGTTACGCCCGGGGAAATCAAAGACAGCCTTCGCTATCGCAACACCATGGGCGTGGCGCTGCAAATGTGCGACCAGCTGCTGTGGGAAAACCGCTGGCAGGTGCTGGACCGTAAGGTGCTGTGGCTACCCACCGGACCTGAAGCCTTGTGGTGCATCGCGCATCCGGCGGCGGAAATTAAGGCGCACTGTGCAGAACTGGAGCAGACGCACCCACTCGGCAGGCTGTGGGATCTGGATGTGATCTGCCCTGAAAACGGCCACGTCGGGCGTCAGTCGCTGGGGGCGAATCTCAGACGCTGCCTGATCTGTGACGAGCCCGCTCATGCCTGTTCCCGTTCGCGCAATCACCCCGCTGAGCAGGTGGTTTCCCGCGTGGAGAAGATGATCGATGACTGGTTTGCTCGCGACTGAACCGCGCCCGGTTGATCTCCCTGCGCTTGCCGCAGATGCGCTGTGGCAGGAGCTGGAGCTGACGCCAAAACCGGGGCTGGTGGACAGGCTCAATAACGGCTCCCATCGCGATATGGATCATGCCTTGTTTGTCCGCAGCATTATGGCGATTACGCCGTGGTTTGCCCGGTTTACGGAACTGGGTGAAGTACATGCGGCCAAACCTGCCGATCGGCAGTTGCGGATTCTTCGTCCGATGGGAATGGCCTGCGAGCAGGCAATGTACGCCGCCACGGGCGGGGTAAATACCCACAAGGGCGGTATTTTTGCCCTCGGTTTGCTCTGCTTCACCGCCGGGCGGGTGAAAAATATCTCTGCGGATAGCCTCTGTTGTGAGGTAAGTAACATCTGTCGCGGGCTGGTGGCGAGGGAGCTGGCCGGACGCAGCGGGCAGGCAACGGCGGGGGAGCGGCAGTTTCAGCTGTACGGTTTAACCGGCGCGCGTGGCGAGGCAGAAAGCGGCTTTGCCACGGTGCGTAAGGCTTTGGATGCGTGGAATGGTCAGTCGCTTCACGGCCTGCTGTTGCGCCTGATGGCGGTAAATCAGGACAGCAATCTCGTTTCGCGCGGCGGCATTGAGGGGCTGCGCTACGTTCAGGGCTACGCGCGGGAATTACTGGCTAACGGCTGGGACTGCGAGGCGTTGCTGAAGATGGATAAGGCATTGATTGAACGCAATCTGAGCCCGGGCGGCAGCGCGGATTTGCTGTCGGTGGGGTGGGTGCTTTCTGGAATAAAATAGCCGGGTGGCGGCTACGCCTTACCCGGCCTACGGTCTGGTTTTGTAGGCCCGGTAAGCGCAGCGCCACCGGGCACAACAATCAATGCGCGATCGGCTGCGCACCGTGCGGCTCGCGCACGTGCTTGTACTTGAACAGCGCGATGAACGCGAAGAACAGCACCAGCGAGTACCCGGCGAAGATCAGCCACACTGGTTGCCAGTTGGTGATGCCGTTAGTGGTATACATCTCAACCACTTTGCCGCTCACCACGCCGCCCAGAATACAGCCGAAGCCGTTGGTCATCATCAGGAACATGCCCTGCGCACTGGCGCGGATTTCAGGCTTCACCTCTTTTTCCACAAACACCGAGCCGGAGATGTTGAAGAAGTCGAAGGCACAGCCATAAACAATCATCGACAGAACCAGCAGCACGGTGCCGAACGCGCTCGGGTCGCCATAGGCGAACAGACCGAAGCGCAACATCCAGGCGGCGATACTGATCAGCATGACGTTCTTGATACCGTAGCGGCTCAGGAAGAACGGGATGGTCAGGATGAACAGCGTCTCGGAGATCTGCGAGATGGACATCATCACCGACGCGTGTTCGACGATAAAGCTCCCTGCAAACAGCGGATCGTTATCGAAGCTGTGCAGGAAGGTATTACCGAACATGTTGGTGATTTGCAGTTCCGCGCCCAGCAGCATGGAGAAGATAAAGAAGATCGCCATGCGTTTGTTTTTAAACAGTGCGAAGGCGTCCAGGCCAAGCATGGTGCTCCAGCTCTGGTTTTTCTGCTGATTAGATACCGGAATAGTGGGCAGTGTCAGGGTGAACAGCGCCAGCAGTACGGAGAGCGCCGCGCCGATGTAGAGCTGCATATGGCTCAGCTCGAAGCCCGCGAAGCTCACGCCCCACATCGCCATGATAAAGCCGATGGTGCCCCAGATACGGATTGGCGGGAAGTCGGTGACGATATCCAGACCGGCAGATTTCAGGCGATAGTAGGAGATGGTGTTGATCAGGCCAAGCGTTGGCATATAGGCCAGCGAGTTAAGCAGGATCACCATGAACATCGCCCCCGGCGTGGTCACTTCGGCCGCCATAAACAGCGTCCCCGCACCCACCAGGTGGCAAAGCATATACAGCCATTTCGCGCTTAGCCATTTATCCGCCACGATACCGAGCAGCGTTGGCATGAAGACAGCCGCAATACCCAGCGAGCTGTAAACGGCACCGATCGACGCACCATCGAACTTGAGCGTCACAAACATATAGGAGCCGAGTGTAGTCAGCCAGCTACCCCACAGGCAGAACTGCAGAAACGACAAGATTTTAAGCTGCAGCTTAAGGTTCATGTTACTTTCCTCACAAGTGAGCGGGAGATATGTTGTTTTGGGAACATTCAGGGTTGTTATTTGATGCAATTCTATCAGTTGGCAACGATATGTTTTGTTACCTCCCGCAAAAAAATGCAATCCACATTAATTTGCAGTCTGGATTGTGATGCAAATAGCATTTTCGTATGGGTGGGATGAGATGGGTGCGGTCTGATGTCCCCTCACCCTAACCCTCTCCCAGAGGGAGAGGGAACTTGAATACCCTCTCCCTCTGGGAGAGGGCAGGGTGAGGGGTAGCTTTTTAGCGGCGACGGTAGTTCTTCTGCGCCGTATTCACCTTATACAGATAGCGGCGTGATTCCGCAGACGGGTGGCGGGTGGTGAGGGTTGAGTAGACATCCCCCGGCGCCATGCTGTTGATGATGTTCGCGGCCTGCACTTTGTCATTTGAGAAGACGCGCAGCACGCTGCCCGCGCCACCGTTATAGGCGGTGATCACCGCATAGCGGCGTGAGGTTGGGTTATCAATCCCGCCCAGGTAGACATTGTTCAGCATCGCCAGGTAGGCCGTACCGGTATCAATGTTGCTTTGCGGATCGAACAGGTAGCTGCGGCTCGGCGTGCCGGATTTCCCCTGTGCGCGGAACACGTCTTTACCGGCGCTGTGCTGTACAACCTGCATCAGCCCCAGCGCGTCGGAACGGCTTACCGCGTAGGGGTTGAACGAGGACTCGGTCTGCATAATCGCCAGGATCAGCGACTCATCCACGCCATACTTACGCGACGCCTGACGCACCATGCCCAGATACTTATGCGCACGCTTGTCGAGGTGGTTCGGCACCAGGTTGATGGTGACGCTGTAGATCACTTTCAGGCCGTTGGTGCGGCTTTTCAGGCGCGTTTGCAGCAGGTAGTCGGCAAATTTCGTGGCGCGGCCTTCCCAGCGGATCGGCTGACCGGTCTGGTCAACGACCTGGCCATACAGAAACGGCTCTTTGGAGATGGTGATGTCATCGGCATCAGAGTAGAGGTCGATAGACCCCGGATCGTCGCCCATCAGCAGGGTTTTGATGATGGCCTGACGTAAATGCGCCGCAGGTTCAGTCCCTGCGATGGTTTCAACCGTAATCGTACCGTCATCGAAGTTGATGTGGCTACGGGTCTGATAGGCGTCGGTGTACTTAACGTAGTCCTTCGGTCCGGCAATAAGAACTTCGTTAAATCCCCATATGTTCTCGATGTTGTGGGCAAACTGCCCCATCAAAATGTCAAAACCGTTGGTGTCCTTGACCCAGGCTTCGTTGTATTCATCGCCTTTTTTGGAAGAACAAGACACAAGCAACGGCGCAACAAGGGCTAGCGCTAAAAGTTTTTTCATCATTCCGGGAGTGCGTGTTGTGTTTGCTTTGGGGTTGCTGTTGCCGGGTGGCGCTGCGCTTACCCGGCCTACAAAACCGTAGGCCCGTGCAAGCGCAGCGCCGCCGGGCAGCAGCTGCGCGTTATTATTTTTCCGGTGGTGTATAGCCTTCGATGTGGACGTCTTTACCCTCGAACAGGAAGTTCACCATCTCCTGCTCCAGCAGTTTGCGATGTTCCGGGTTCATCATGCTGAGCTTTTTCTCGTTGATCAGCATGGTCTGCTTCTTCTGCCACTGTCCCCAGGCTTCTTTGGAGATCTCGTTGTAAATGCGCTTACCCAGGTCGCCCGGGTAGAGCTGGAAATCCTGGCCTTCAGCGTCGCGCTGTAGGAAAGTACAAAAAATGGTTCTGGCCATACTCATTCCTCTTTGTCTTGCCGATGCTAAACCATTGCACCGACACGTAATTGCTGTAACAGGCGCTCCACGGGAGCCGCCAGCCCGACTGATGGCGGTTGCGCTAAGTTATACCAGAGAGCGTTGCCTTCATCCATGCACGACGTGAATGAGGACACGGGAAGCCACATCGGCACAATATCCAGATGGAAATGGCTGAAGGTATGACGGAACGCGTTGAGTTGCGTCAGGGTATCGGCCGCAATGCCGCGCTGTTCAAGCCATGCCCGAAGCGAGGCTTCATCCTCAAACTGTGGGAAGCAGTATAGACCACCCCACAGGCCACTCGGCGGGCGCTGAGCGAGAAACACCTCGTCGCCATGCTGCATCAGCAGCATGTACCCGGTGCGTTCAGGCAGCGTCTGCTTCGGTTTTTTCCCCGGATACTGCGCCCAGGTGTGGTTCGCATACGCCACGCAGAGGTTGTTTACCGGGCAAAGTTCGCACTTCGGTTTTGAACGGGTGCAGACCATCGCGCCCAGATCCATCATCGCCTGGTTAAAACGCTCCACCCCTTTCGCCGGAGTGACCGCTTCACTGATCTCCCACAGGCGTTTCTCAACCTCTTTCTTGCCCGGCCAGCCATCTATGGCGTAGCAGCGTGCGAGCACGCGCTTGACGTTGCCGTCGAGAATAGGGAAATGTTTGCCTAAAGAGAGGGAGAGGATTGCGCCTGCGGTTGAACGCCCGACGCCGGGCAAATCCGCCACCTCGTCAAAGGTCTCCGGGAATTTACCGTTGTGGCGGGTGGCGACCTGCTGTGCGGCTTTGTGCAGATTGCGCGCGCGGGCGTAATAGCCCAGGCCTGTCCACAGGTGCAGTACCTCGTCCAGCGGCGCGTTGGCCAGATCGGTGATTGTCGGGAAGCGCGCCATAAAACGCTCGAAGTAAGGAATGACCGTCGCGACCTGCGTTTGTTGCAACATCACCTCGGAGAGCCATACTTTGTACGGCGTTTTTTCAATTTGCCAGGGCAGGGTTTTACGCCCGTATTTGTCGTACCAGTCCAGCACCTGGGCTGAAAATTGAGAGGCTTGCATGGTCATCGATTCGCTTAATCAGGGACGCAGATTGCAGCACAGCGTCAATCTGCTGTAAACCGGATCTTTCCCATGCTTGCATAGAAGCCTTAACTTTGGATAATGCCCGTTTCCCGAACATTCTCACAAGCAGACAACTCTTTTATGAAAAACGACGTCATTTCACCGGAATTTGATGAAAACGGTCGCCCGCTGCGCCGTATTCGCAGCTTTGTCCGCCGTCAGGGGCGCCTGACAAAAGGGCAGCAACACGCGCTGGACAACTACTGGCCGGTGATGGGCGTTGAGTTCAGCGAGCAACCGCTCGACTTCACCGACCTGTTTGGCCGCGACGCGCCAGTGACGCTGGAGATTGGTTTTGGCATGGGCACCTCGCTGGTGACTATGGCGAAAGCGCGCCCGGAGCAGAACTTCCTCGGTATCGAAGTACACTCGCCGGGCGTCGGCGCGTGCCTGGCAACGGCCCACGAAGAGGGCGTTGAGAACCTGCGCGTCATGTGTCACGACGCGGTGGAAGTGCTGCACAAAATGATTCCTGACAATTCTTTGAACATGGTTCAGCTCTTTTTCCCTGACCCATGGCACAAAGCGCGTCATAATAAACGCCGTATCGTTCAGGCGCCGTTTGCCGAGCTGGTGAAAAGTAAGCTCAAGCTGGGCGGCGTTTTCCACATGGCGACCGACTGGGAACCTTATGCGGAACATATGCTTGAAGTGATGTCGTCCCTGGACGGGTATAAAAATCAGTCTGAAAGCAACGACTACGTACCGCGTCCGGATTCACGTCCGGTGACAAAATTTGAACAGCGTGGCCATCGTCTTGGTCACGGCGTATGGGACTTAATGTTCGAGAGGGTGAAATAATGGCAAAGAATCGTAGCCGTCGTCTGCGTAAAAAGATGCACATCGAAGAATTCCAGGAAGTGGGTTTCTCCGTTGCCTGGCGCTTCCCGGAAGGCACCAGCGTCGAACAGATCGACCAGGACGTTGATGCGTTCATCAACGAGGTGATCGAGCCAAACAAGCTGGCCTTCGACGGTAGCGGCTATCTGGCGTGGGAAGGTCTGATTTGCACCCAGGAAGTGGGGAAATGCACCGAAGAGCATCAGGCGCTGGTACGCAAATGGCTTGAAGACCACAAAATGGAAGATGTCCGCGTCAGCGAACTTTTCGACGTTTGGTGGGACTAATAAAGCAAGAACGGGGCCAGCATTAGCTGGCCCATTTTGTCTGAGGGAGTGTTAAAGATGCGCAAAACGTTGCTGGCTGTTGCTTTACTGGCAATCGGATCCACCGCCCATGCGGAGTATAAATGTAGCGTCACCCCGCGTGATGACGTGGTGCTGAGTCCGCAAACCGTGCAGGTTAAGGGCGAGAATGGCAATCTGGTGATTACGCCGGATGGCAACGTGACCTTTAACGGCAAACCGCAAAACCTGACGGCCGCCCAGCGCGAGCAGGCGATGGACTACCAGGCCGAGTTGCGTACCGCGCTGCCCTGGATCAACGATGGCGCGCTGACCCGCGTCGAGAAAAGCCGCGTGGCGCTGGATAAAATCATCACCAAAGAGGTGGGGGAGAGCAGCAATATGCGCACCCGCCTGACGAAGCTGGATAAACAGCTGAAAGAGCAGATGAACCGTATTATCGAGACGCGCTCTGATGGCCTGACGTTCCACTATAAGGCGATCGATCAGGTGCGTGCCGACGGTCAGCAGCTGGTGAACCAGGCGATGGGCGGCATTCTCCAGGACAGCATCAACGAGATGGGCGCCAAAGCGGTGCTGAAGGGTGGCGGTAATCCGTTGCAGGGTGTACTGGGTAGCCTGGGCGGACTGCAAACCTCGATTCAGAACGAGTGGAAGAATCAGGAAGCCGATTTCCAGCAGTTCGGCAAAGACGTGTGTAAACGCGTGGTGTCTCTGGAAGACAGCCGGAAGGCGCTGGTGGGGACGCTGAAGTAACTCCTCTGCGCGCAGGACCCCTCACCCCGGCCCTCTCCCACAGGGAGAGGGAGTAACCAGTTCCCTCTCCCTGTGGGAGAGGGTTAGGGTGAGGGCATCAGGCATTGCAATCGTTGCAAAATAGCCATCAGCACCTGCTCCTCATTAGTCCTGAATTCATTATTCCAGAACCGTACGACTTCCCATCCGTTCGTATTCAAAAACGCGGTACGACGTGAATCATAGTTCTCCTCATCCTGATGTTGCCCACCGTCCAGCTCAATAATCAGCTTCGCCTTAAAGCAGGCAAAATCCACGATATACGGCCCAACCGGCATCTGACGACGAAACTTATACCCGAAGAAACGACGACCTCTGAGCAAATACCAGAGGCGTACTTCTTCGGGTGTCATTTGTTTGCGGAGTTGTTTTGATTTTTCCATCCCCACACTCTGCCAGCCTTTCCCTCAGCCAGCAGAACGGGATGTAAAATTCTGAATCAGCCTTCAGGATTTTCAGCGAGGAACAGCTCAAGAAGGGAGTTTAAGAACAGCTTGCCGTGCTCGGTGATCTGCCAGGACTCATCACACTCGGTCAGATACCCCTGCGCCAGCGCCTCGTCAATCTGCGGACGAATCACTGACTCCGGCAGCCCGGTATAACGCGTAAATTCCGCGCGCGGTGCGGCTTCCAGCAGACGGAAGCGGTTCATAAAGAACTCAAACGGCTTATCCGCCGCCTCGACGTCGTGCTGACGCTCCAGGTAGCGGCCTTCCATATACCCGCGCGGGTGACGCGTTTTGGCGGTACGCAGAATGCGTCCGTCCGGGAAGGTCACTTTGCCATGTGCGCCGCAGCCAATTCCCAGATAATCACCAAAACGCCAGTAGTTCAGATTGTGCTGACACTGATAGCCCGGCTTCGCATACGCCGACGTTTCGTATTGCTGATACCCCGCCGCGGTCAAAAGCTGGTGGCCCTGCTCGAAGATATCCCACAGCGCGTCATCGTCCGGCAGCACCGGAGGACGGGAACCAAACAGGGTGTTCGGCTCAATGGTCAGCTGATACCACGACAGATGCGGCGGATTCAGTTCAATCGCCTGACGCAAATCGTCCAGCGCTTCTTCGAGCGACTGATCCGGCAGGCCGTGCATCAGGTCGAGGTTAAAGCTGCGCAGCCCAAGCCCCGTTGCCAGGTTTGCCGCGCGCTTTGCCTCTTCCGGGCCGTGGATACGCCCCAGACGCTTCAGCTTTGGCTCGCTAAAGCTCTGCACGCCGATAGAGATACGGTTCACGCCCGCACGCTGATACTCGACAAAACGGTCGGCCTCAACGGTACCGGGGTTGGCTTCCATCGTAATTTCAGCATCCACTGCCAGGTTCAGGCGTGCGCGCACGCCATCCAGCAGCGTCTGCATCGCCGGGCCTGAAAGAAGGCTTGGCGTACCGCCACCAATAAAAATGGTCTTCACTTCACGTCCCTGCGCGTACGGTACATCGGCATCCAGATCGGCCAGCAGATGCGCGACGTAATCATCGTGCGGCACTTCGCCCTTCAGCGCGTGCGAGTTGAAATCGCAGTACGGGCATTTCTGCACGCACCATGGGATGTGAATATAAAGACTCAGAGGCGGCAAATTAGCCATTACGCAGTGCTTCCAGTAACAGTTTCAGGGCGCGTCCACGGTGGGAGATCGCGCTTTTCTCTTCGCGGGTGAGTTCCGCAGCGGTTTTTCCCTCGGTCGGGACAAAGAAAATCGGGTCGTAACCAAAGCCGCCGTTGCCCGCCGCTTCACGGGTGATCACGCCCGGCCAGCTGCCGTGACAGACAATCGGCGTGGGATCTTCCGCGTGACGCATGTAGACCAGCACGCAGTGGAACTGCGCGGTACGCTGTTCGTCAGGGACGTCTTTCAGGGCCACAAGCAGCTTTTCCAGATTCTGCTGGTCGGTGGCGTCCACCCCGGAATAGCGGGCGGAGTAAATCCCCGGCGCACCGCCCAGAAAATCCACGGCCAGACCGGAGTCATCGGCTATCGCGGGCAGTCCGGTGATCTGCGCCGCATGGCGCGCTTTTAGAATGGCGTTTTCGATAAACGTCAGGCCGGTCTCTTCGGCGGAGTCCACGCCCAGCTCGGTCTGAGCCACCACGTCCAGCCCAAAATCATTTAATAGCGAGGCCAGCTCGCGCACTTTACCGGCGTTACCGGTGGCGAGAACAACTTTCTGCATGGTTTAGTCCTGTTCTTTCAGAGCCGCGACTTCCGTCGGGATAGATTGCGGGTTAAGGATTTTTACCTGTTTATGCCGGCCAAGTTCACCTTTCTCAATGATGACCTGGCTTTTAGCGACGCGAAACTGTTTAGCCAGATATTTGGTCAGATGCGCATTCGCCTGGCCGTCAACCGGCGGGGCAGTGATGGCGACTTTTAGCTCGTCGCCATGCAGCCCAACAATACTGTCGCGGCTGGCTTTCGGCTGAATGTACAGCCGTAAAACCAGCCCGTCGGCGCAGGAGCTAACTGCACTCATAACGCCATCCACAGCCCCGGCAGCAGCATATTACCCGTCGCCTGTAACAGTTCCGCGATACCCATATTCAGCACGTACAGCAGCAGAACGAGAAGCATCGGGGAGAAGTCGATTCCGCCCATTGCAGGCAGCAGGCTACGAATCGGACGCAGCAACGGTTCAGTCAGCTGAATCAACGCGTACTCCACCGGGCTACGGCCCCGGCTTACCCAGCTCATGATCGCCATCACCAGCAGGACCCAGAAGATCAGCGAGCCGACGGTTTTAACCAGGATCAGAACGGCTGAAATCCAGATAATCGGCTGGAAAGTGATGACCATAAACAGCACGATCGCTTTGATAACGCTCAGAATAAACGCCATCAGCAGAGATGAACTGTCAATTGGCCCCATTGCCGGAATGACGCGGCGAAGCGGCCCCACAACGGGCTGCGTGATTTTCACGATAAATTGTGAGAATGGATTGTAAAAATCACAACGGGCCCACTGCATCCAGACGCGCAACAGCAGCGCCATCGTATACAGTTCAATGACCGTTGAAAGCAGGAAAGTCAACGTCTTCATGGCGTTCCTCAGGTTTCCTTATTATTGGGGGTAATCGCGCGCACCGAAAATTGCTGTGCCGATGCGCACCATGGTGCTGCCTGCCGCGATGGCGGCTTCCATATCGTCCGACATGCCCAGAGAAAGCGTGTCTACCGTGTCATAGCGCGCCTTAAGCGCCTCAAATGCTACAGCCATTTGCTGTGCCACGGCAAACTGCCTTTCATAACTTGACTCTGGCGCCGGGATAGCCATCAGCCCGCGCAGGGTTATGCGCGGCAGCGCCGCCACGTCCGCCGCCAGTGCATCCAGTTCGCCCAGCGTAATGCCGGACTTGCTGTTTTCATCGCTGATGTTGATTTGAATCAGCACGTTAAGCGCTGGCATCTCCATAGGGCGCTGGTCGCTCAGACGGGTAGCGATGCGCAGACGATCGATGGTGTGGCACCAGTCAAAGTGCTCTGCTACCAGACGGCTTTTGTTCGACTGTAGCGGACCGATAAAGTGCCATTGCAGGTCTGTATTTCCCCGTTCCCGGAAAGCGCGAATTTTATCCACGCCTTCCTGCACATAGTTTTCACCAAAGGCACGATGACCGGCGGCTATCGCTTCTGCGATGGCGCTCGCAGGCTTAGTTTTGCTGACTGCAAGCAACGTAATTTCTTCTGGAGCACGGCCGCAACGCGTTGCCGCGGCTGAGATTTTGTCCCGGACCTGTGCCAGGTTATGCGCAATGTCGTTCATTTTCCGAGGAGTAGTCTATGGATGTGGAAGAAATTGTGGCCCTTAGTGTAAAGCATAACGTCTCCGATCTACACCTGTGCAGTGATTCGCCACCGCGCTGGCGCAGGTCAGGCCGTCTTGAACCTGCGCCGTTTCCGCCCCCGGATGTGGAGGCGTTATTAAAAGCGTGGCTCAACGACGAACAGCAGGGCGCATGGTGGGCAAACGGGCAGGTGGATTTTGCCGTTACCCTCGCAGGCCGTCAGCGGCTGCGCGGCAGTGCGTTTAAGCATATGCTCGGCGTTTCGATTGCGCTGCGGCTGTTGCCGCTGACGTGCCCGCAGCTCTCTGCGTTAGGTGTGCCGCGAGCGATCCCGGAGCTGCTGTCCAATGACAATGGCCTGATTCTGGTCACCGGCGCCACCGGCAGCGGGAAATCGACCACCCTGGCCGCGATGGTCGATTTCCTCAATCACCAGACGGACGGGCATATTCTGACCCTGGAAGATCCGGTGGAGTTTATGTTCCAGAGCGAACGTTGCCTGATCCAGCAGCGGGAGATAGGCCAGCACAGCCCGTCCTTTTCCGAGGCGCTGCGCAGCGCGCTGCGTGAAGATCCGGATGTGATTCTGCTTGGTGAGCTGCGTGACAGCGAGACGATACGCCTGGCGCTGACGGCGGCGGAAACCGGCCATCTGGTGTTGGCCACGCTGCACACGCGCGGTGCGGCGCAGGCGATCGAGCGCCTGGTCGACACCTTTCCGGCGCAGGAGAAAGATCCGGTGCGTAATCAGCTGGCGGGAAGCCTGCGTGCGGTCCTGGCGCAGAAGCTACGTCAGGATGTCCAGGGTGGGCGCGTGGCGCTGTATGAGCTACTGGTGAATACCTCGGCGGCGGCAAATCTGATCCGCGAAGGCAAAACCTGGCAACTGCCGGGCATTATTCAAACGGGGCAGCAGGCGGGAATGCAGAACTTTGAGCAGAGTCTGGCGGAGCGACGGGCGCAGGGGCGGCTGTAGCCCCGGCGCTCAGTAACCCTGTTCGAAATAGCTTTCGAGGATAATGACGGCTGAAGCTGAATCCACGCTGCCTTTGTTCAGCGCCCGGAAGCCACCGTGTTCGAACAGGCCAGCGCGTGCCTCGACGGTGCTCAAACGTTCATCGTGCAGCTTAACGGAGACGCCAAAGCGGCCATGGATTTTGTTCGCGAACTTGCGCGCGCGGGCGGTAAGCGGTTGCTCGGTGCCGTCCATGTTTAGCGGCAGGCCGACAATCACGTCGTCCGGCTGCCACTCTTTGAGCAAGCGCTCAATAAGGTTCCAGTCCGGCGTGCCGTCGTTAGCTTTCAGCGCCGTGAGCGGGCGAGCGGTGCCGGTGATCCGTTGACCCACAGCGACGCCGATGCTTTTGGTGCCGAAGTCGAAGGCGAGAAGGGTGCCGCTCATTACGCGTGCCCCGCAACGCCAGGCATGGTCAGAATATCAATGCCAATCAGTTTTGCCGCGTCACGCCAGCGATCGGCAATAGGGGTTTTAAACAGGATATTCATATCCGCAGGGGCTGTCAGCCAGGCGTTGTCCAGAATTTCTTGTTCCAGCTGCCCTTTTTCCCAGGAGGCGTAGCCGAGCGCAACCAGCACCTCAGAAGGCTGACTGGAAGTGCCCAGCGTTTCAAGCACGTCGCGAGAGGTGGTGACGACGGTGTTATCGGAGATACGAATGCTGGACGAGAAAACCGGCGGGGTATGCAGGATAAAGCCACGATCTTCTGCAAGCGGGCCGCCGAGCATCACCGGTTTATCGAGACGGATTTCCGGTAGCCGCGCTTCAGCAGGGATTTTCAGCTTGTCCAGAATGCCTTCCACCTGGAGGTTTTCCAGCGGCTTATTGATGATAATCCCCATCGCGCCGTCTTCGTTGTATTCGCAAATATAGACCACGGAGCGGCGGAAAATCGGATCCTGGAGAGCAGGCATGGCAATAAGAAAGTGATGCTGTAAATTCATTGTCAGAGGTACTGTTTCCTGGTTTAAAAAGCGACAGCGCCCAGTATGGGGATAAACACAGGCGCTGTCACAGGTTATTTCTGTAAACGTTTTTCGATAGCGTCCATCAGCATTCCGGAGATCGAGATCGGGAATTCCGCTTCGATTTCACGAATGCAGGTCGGGCTGGTGACGTTCACTTCGGTCAGGCGATCGCCGATGATATCGAGGCCGACGAAGATCAGGCCTTTGGCTTTTAGCGTAGGGCCGACGCGGCGGGCAATTTCCCAGTCGCTTTCGCTTAACGGACGCGGTTCGCCACGGCCGCCGGCCGCCAGGTTGCCACGGGTTTCCCCTCCCTGCGGGATACGCGCCAGGCAGTAAGGCACCGGCTCGCCGTCTACGACCAGCACACGCTTGTCGCCGTCTTTAATGGCCGGCAGATAGTTCTGCGCCATGCAGTAGCGGGTTCCCAGCTCGGTCAGCGTTTCGGCAATCACGCCAATGTTCGGGTCGCCCTCTTTCACGCGGAAGATCGACGCGCCGCCCATGCCGTCCAGCGGCTTCATGATGATGTCGCCGTGCTTCTGCCAGAATTCTTTCAGCTGCGTTTTGCTGCGGGTGACGAGCGTTTCCGGCGTCAGGTCAGAGAACCATGCGGTATAGAGCTTCTCGTTGCAGTCGCGCAGGCTCTGCGGCTTGTTGACGATCAGCGTTCCTTTCTCTTCGGCACGCTCAAGGATATAGGTGGCATAAATGTATTCGGTGTCGAACGGCGGATCTTTACGCATCAGGATCACGTTAAGGTCGGCCAGGGCAATATCCTGTTCGGTGCCGAATTCGTACCATTTTTCGTAGTTCTGCTCGACGTTAACGATGCGGGTGCGTGCGCGGGCTTCACCGTTGATCAGGTAAAGATCGTTCATCTCCATATAGTGGAGTTCATAGCCGCGACGCTGCGCTTCCAGCAGCATAGCGAAGCTGGAGTCTTTCTTGATGTTAATGTTTGCGATGGGGTCCATCACGATGCCGAGCTTAATCATCTTCTTCTCCGGTTATGGGTCAGGCTTTGCTTCAACCCAGATCGCCAAATCGCACCTGTAGCGCGGTAATGGCGGTGAGTGCCGTTGTCTCAGTGCGCAGAACGCGAGGTCCCAACAGAATATCAGTAAACTGGTAACGCGCCGTCATGGCAATTTCGTCAGCCGACAGGCCGCCTTCCGGGCCAATGAGCAGGCGTACACGCTCAACGGGCAGCGGCAGCGTATTGATGCTGGCGCTGGCGCGCGGATGAAGATTGAGCTTAAGCCCGCTTTCCTCTTCTGCACACCAGTCCTCCAGATCCATCGCCGGGCGGATCTCCGGGATACGGTTGCGGCCGCTCTGTTCGCAGGCCGCAATGGCAATTTTTTGCCACTGCTGGATCTTTTTGTTCAGACGTTCCGCATCCAGTTTAACGCCGCAGCGCTCAGAAAAAAGTGGCGTAATGAGGCTTACACCCAGTTCAATGGATTTCTGAATGGTGAACTCCATCTTTTCCCCACGTGACATCACCTGGCCCAGGTGAATGTGCAGCGGGGATTCCCGGTCGTCCACGTCGCCACGCAGCACCTTCACGTGCACGCTTTTTTTATCGGCGCGCGTAATTTCAGCGTCGAAAACCTGATTAGAGCCGTCAAAGAGCTGAATCGCCTGGCCTGCCCCCATGCGCAGCACGCGACCTACATGGTTTGCGGCATCATCAGACAGGGCGATTTCGCCGCCTGGGGTAATCAGTTCAGGGTGATAGATGCGAGGGATGCGCATAGTCAGAAATTCCATGTGTCATGCGATATAAGCGAATTGCCGTAGTGTAGGTTAGCTCTTTTGCGCCTGGCAAGCCCGCTGGACGTAAGGGTTGTGATTCCCCTGGACTTTGGCGATACGTTCGTCGCGCTGGCATTCCCAGTCCGTCACCGGGTAGAGCTTGTCCCAGGCATTGAAGAGCTGCGTCTGCTGGCGGGAAAGATTGAGATCGTAGCGGTCGCGCATATAGAAATAAGTGCGGGCGATGCTGCCGCGTGCGCGGGCAGGTGGTTCGGCGACTTTCTCTTTGAAATCGACCTTCATGGCGCACTGACCGTACTGGCCTTCGCCACCGTTCCACTGGCTGTACATGAAGTTTCCGCGGTCGCCATTGACCTCACCCACGGCGGGTTGCAGGTTGTGCATATCGCTTTCCATCTGGCGGTAGACCGGATCTTTTGCGCAATTTTTACGTCCACCGTCCTGCCAGCACTGGCGCTGGTGGCCAAACTGCCAGGCCGGAACAACGTGTTCCCATTCGATTCGGCTGGCGCGATTCTCGTTCTTGCGCACCTTATAGCCGCAGGATCCCAGATCCACGACCCCTTTCTTACCCTGCCAGTTAATTTTACAGCCGCAGTAGAAATCACCCGGTACGTCGGCGTTAATCTTTACGCCCGCGGTTTTTGCCTGAGAGAAACTGTGAATACCGTCGGCCAGAGCATGGCCGGAGAGCGCTGTCGCCAGAAAAGCGACCGCGAGAGAAACATTACGGGACATCTTACACTCCGTGTCAAAACGAGCCCGCAACGTAACGAATGTTGTTCCCGTATGCAATCAGTCAGATCAGGAAAGTTCCTGAAAGTTCGAGTGATTATTCCGCAACCAGAGGTTCGCCGCATTTAACGCAGCGATAGGTCGCCTCGCCGCGCACCACACGGTTGTGACGGCGGACGGTAAGCTGGTGCTGCTGACACTGGCAGCGGTAGGGGAAGGTATTGCGGCGTACCGATTCCAGCTCGAACTGATGGGTGCGGCGGGCCGGAACCCCGAGCACCGCCTCCATCATCCACTTCCACTCTTTGCCGTGCGGCGCGACGCGGCCAAAGTGTTTCCACACCAGCAGGTGCGCCAGCTCGTGCGGGACGACTTCGTCGATAAACGCCTGCTGGTTTTCCATCATCAGCACCGGATTCAGGCGGATCTCATACGACTCCAGCCAGGCTGTGCCTGCCGCGGTGCCACGCTGCTGATAGACCAGCTTCGGTTCAGGATAATTGCGGCCGAGCTTCAGGTTGGCCTGGGCGAGTTTTTCCCGCAGGCTGCGCATGACGGCTTGCTGAATGGCGATGGGGAGACGGGGAGCTTTCATAGGGGCAGAGCATAAAGCGGGAAGCGGGGAGGCGCAAGAGGCGCCTCCCGCAGGAGGATCAGTCGTGTGCGCCGATTTCGCGCAGAGGACGACCTTTCATCAGGTTACGTTCAATGTGTTCCAGTGAAACATGTTTGGTTTCAGGAACCAGCCAGATAGTGAGAACGATAAAGAACAGGTTCAGACCGGCGTAGACCCAGAAGGTATTGGCGTTACCCAGGGTATTGAGCATGGTCAGGAACGTTGCGCCGACGATCATGTTGGCAATCCAGTTGGTTGCGGTAGAGCAGGTGATGCCAAAATCACGCCCTTTCAACGGCTGGATCTCAGAGCACAGCACCCAAATCAGCGGACCGGCGCTCATCGCAAACCCAATGATAAACATCAGCAGCATCGCCACGGCGAAGTACTGTGCCGTTGGGGAATGAATGCCCATGTGCATCATGGTACCCAGCACGCCCATCCCGACGGCCATCACCAGGAAGCCCAGCGTCAGGGTTGGCTTACGTCCCCAGCGGTCCACCAGACCGATAGCGATAAAGGTCGCCAGCACGTTGGTCAGGCCGACGATCACGGTGCCCCACATCTGCTCGGTGGT
The DNA here is from genome assembly GCF_032389435.1 of Enterobacter sp. DTU_2021_1002640_1_SI_PRY_ASU_LCPMC_013. Taxonomy (NCBI): domain Bacteria; kingdom Pseudomonadati; phylum Pseudomonadota; class Gammaproteobacteria; order Enterobacterales; family Enterobacteriaceae; genus Enterobacter; species Enterobacter sp. DTU_2021_1002640_1_SI_PRY_ASU_LCPMC_013. The sequence continues at coordinate 4,048,551 of NZ_CP135594.1, read as the reverse complement.
GTTGGTGTAGCCCGCCAGTTCGAAGATTTTCGGCGCGTAATACATGATGACGTTCATCCCGGTGAACTGTTGCATGATCTGTAACAGCACACCGAGGAACACCGCGCGGCGGAAGTTGCTGTTCTCTTTGAACAGCGCCCAGCCGGACTGTTTGACCTTCAGGCTTTCGCGGATCTCTTCGAGCTCGTTTTTGGCTTCGGCGCTGGTATCACGCAGGCGTAAGAGCACGCGTTCGGCATCATGGAAGCGGCGTTTGGCGGCGAACCAGCGCGGACTGTCCGGCAGGAAGAAGACGCCAATCAGCAGCAGGATGGCTGGAATGATGATTACCCCCAGCATCCAGCGCCATGCGCCGCTGTAGCTGAATGCGGTATCCGAGAGATAAGCCCCCAGAATACCGATGGTGATCATCAGCTGATACATGGAAATCATGCTGCCGCGGATTTTTTCCGGAGCGATTTCAGACAGGTACAGCGGGGCAGTATAAGACGCCACGCCCACTGCCAGACCGAGCAGCACGCGGGAGATGATCAGCACTTCAACGTTAGGCGCAGCGGCAGAGAACAGTGAGCCGGCAACGAACAGGATCGCGCCGATCATCAGGCTCTTTTTACGCCCGAGCTTAAAGGAGAGCCAGCCGCTACCGACCGCGCCGACGGCGGCACCGAACATCATGGAGCTAACCACCCATTCCTGAGTGTGTGCGCTAATCTGGAACTCATCGGTGATGAAAGGTAATGCACCGGCAATTACGCCAATATCCAGGCCAAAGAGTAATCCTGCCAGAGCGGCGAGGAAGCAGACGAAGAACGTCATTGCCTTATTGGACGTACGCCCCTGTTTATTATTGTCAGGCATTATGCCCTCCAGTTGGGTTATCAGTTTTTACGATATTAAGAGTAGGTGAGCGGCTCATAAAAATATGTGAGTCAAATCACAACGGTGTAATCGGTTACACTAGCTTGTAACCGTAAAAATAATTAAAGCTTTGAAAATATAGAGGTAAATTAATTGATGTGCATCGCGTTTGCACAAATTTCAGACTTAACTGAAAGGGAATGTAACAGCAGAAGAAATGCGATCATGCAAAGAGAATATTCTGAAAGCGGGGTATAGAGAGTGAGGTGTAAACGGTTCCAAACATTGCCGGGTGGCGGCTGCGCCTTACCCGGCCTACAAAAACTCACTACCCGTAGGTCGGGTAAGGCATAGCCGCCATCCGACATAAAAAAGGCCAGCACAAAGGCTGGCCTGTTTAAGCTGCTGGCAGTCGATTATTTCAGACCGGCAGCATCACGCAGCAGGGCAGCTTTGTCGGTTTTTTCCCATGGGAAATGTTCGCGACCAAAGTGACCGTACGCTGCGGTTTCCTGGTAGATTGGGTGCAGCAGATCCAGCATCTGAATCAGACCGTATGGACGCAGGTCGAAGAACTCACGCACCAGCAGGGTCAGCTGTTCAGAAGGCACTTTTTCAGTACCGAAGGTTTCCACCATGATGGAGGTTGGCTCAGCCACGCCGATGGCGTAGGAAACCTGAATTTCACAGCGGTCAGCCAGACCGGCAGCAACGATGTTTTTCGCCACATAACGTGCAGCGTACGCCGCAGAACGGTCAACTTTAGACGGATCTTTACCGGAGAATGCGCCGCCGCCGTGACGTGCCATGCCGCCGTAGGTATCTACGATGATTTTACGACCGGTCAGACCGCAGTCACCCATTGGGCCGCCGATAACAAAGCGTCCGGTTGGGTTGATGAAGAATTTGGTCGCAGAGCTCAGCCATTCAGTTGGCAGAACCGGCTTGATGATCTCTTCCATCACCGCTTCTTGCAGGGATTTCTGGTCAATCTCTTCAGCATGCTGCGTGGAAAGAACCACTGCATCGATACCGACGATTTTCCCGTCGTCATACTGGAAGGTCACCTGGCTTTTCGCATCCGGACGCAGCCACGGCAGGGTGCCGTTTTTACGCACTTCAGCCTGACGCTGCACCAGACGATGGGCGTAGGTTACCGGCGCTGGCATCAGCACGTCGGTTTCGTTGGTTGCGTAGCCGAACATCAGGCCCTGGTCACCCGCGCCCTGTTCCAGCGGATCGGCACGGTCAACGCCCTGGTTGATATCCGGAGACTGTTTGCCAATCGCGCTCAGTACGGCGCAGGAGTTGGCATCAAAGCCCATATCAGAATGTACATAGCCAATCTCACGCACCGTGTTACGGGTGATCTCTTCGATATCAACCCATGCGCTGGTGGTGATCTCACCGCCAACCAGAACCATGCCGGTTTTGACATAGGTTTCACACGCTACGCGCGCCTTTGGGTCCTGCGCGAGGATCGCATCCAGCACCGCATCGGAGATTTGGTCAGCAATTTTATCAGGATGTCCTTCTGATACGGACTCGGACGTAAACAGGTGTTTTGCCATGTTTTATTTCACCTAAGAGGAATTTGGTTAGCTCAAGCTGCTGTGTGGAATAGCCATAGGAGATAATTCTACCAAGGCCTACAGGATTTTGACACTGGCAGTCTGAGTGTTAATCGGTATGGATGGATTAACATCTGGACGTCTATTTTAGGTCACTTCTTCACCCGATTTCCAGTTTTTTTTGACTCACCTCTCACTGCGTTGAAAACACGGCTGGAAATTTTTCCTGACGACGCTGGCAACCTGCGCATTTTTGTTTTGCTTTTTAGCGACCTTCTCGGTATAAAACGCGGCGCGCGGCTCATATAAAATAAGCGCTCGATGAATACATCGTGTCGCCACTTCCAGCCGGGTTAAGCAGTGAACTTTTAGCTTTGGCTTGTGGTCCGTTTCAGCAGAGGCGGCCGTGGAGGTGATACGAGATAATGAACCATCGTTTTCCGCTCATTCAGCGCAGCCGTTCTGGCGCGCATTTGATTCCCACCCGCACTTCTGGTCTAAACACCTGCCGATGTTATACCCATCTCGGTGCTTCTCAGGATTCCAGAGCCGGTCACGCTTTGTGAAAACTGAACAAGGGCGCTCTTGTTAATACAGGAGTTTTCTCGTGGTTTCGCCGAACCTTGTCATACAGAGTTCGGATACGTGTTTTACAATGATATGAATAAGAAACCGGTCGCACGGTCTGGATTTCAGCATACTCTGCTGGGAAATGGAGCCGTTAATGGGTTGTTATCGCCGTATAACGCTGCGATAGTAGTCAACTGTTTTACACTTAATACAAAGAGTTGAGGTTCGCTATGTCTGACGACATGTCTTCGCTTTCGCCTTCGTCAGCAGGCGAACAGGGTGTACTACGTTCTATGCAGGAGGTTGCGATGAGCTCCCAGGAAGCCAGCAAGATGCTGCGCACTTACAATATTGCCTGGTGGGGCAATAACTACTACGACGTTAACGAGCTGGGCCACATCAGTGTCTGCCCGGATCCGGACGTCCCGGAAGCGCGCGTGGATCTCGCTAAACTGGTGAAAACCCGTGAAGCGCAGGGTCAGCGCTTGCCTGCACTGTTCTGCTTCCCGCAGATCCTGCAACATCGCCTGCGTTCTATTAATGCCGCGTTCAAACGCGCGCGGGAATCGTATGGTTATAACGGCGACTATTTCCTCGTTTACCCGATCAAGGTCAATCAGCACCGTCGCGTGATTGAGTCCCTGATCCACTCCGGCGAGCCGCTGGGCCTGGAAGCAGGCTCTAAAGCGGAGCTGATGGCGGTTCTGGCGCACGCGGGCATGACCCGGTCGGTGATCGTCTGTAACGGCTATAAAGACCGCGAATACATTCGTCTGGCGCTGATTGGCGAGAAGATGGGCCACAAGGTCTATCTGGTGATCGAGAAGATGACCGAAATCGCGATCGTGCTGGAAGAGGCCGAGCGTCTGAACGTGATCCCACGCCTTGGCGTGCGTGCGCGACTGGCGTCGCAGGGTTCCGGTAAATGGCAGTCTTCCGGCGGTGAAAAATCCAAGTTCGGCCTCGCGGCGAACCAGGTGCTTCAGCTGGTGGAAATTCTGCGCGAGCGCGGTCGTCTGGACAGCATTCAGCTGCTGCACTTCCACCTCGGCTCGCAGATGGCCAATATTCGCGACATCGCCACTGGTGTGCGTGAATCCGCGCGTTTCTACGTTGAGCTGCATAAGCTCGGCGTGAATATTCAGTGCTTTGACGTGGGCGGCGGCCTGGGCGTGGACTACGAAGGGACCCGCTCGCAGTCTGACTGCTCGGTAAACTATGGCCTGAACGAATATGCCAACAACATCATATGGGCGATTGGCGATGCCTGCGAAGAGCACGGCCTGCCGCACCCGACGGTGATCACCGAATCCGGCCGCGCGGTCACCGCGCACCATACGGTGCTGGTCTCTAACATCATCGGCGTTGAGCGTAGCGAAATCACCGAAGCCACGCCTCCGGCAGACGATGCCCCACGTTCCCTGCAAAGCATGTGGGAAACCTGGCAGGAGATGCACGAGCCGGGCACGCGTCGTTCCCTGCGCGAATGGCTGCACGACAGCCAGATGGACCTGCACGATATTCACGTCGGCTACTCGTCAGGCACCTTCAGCCTGCAAGAGCGCGCGTGGGCCGAGCAGCTCTACCTGAATATGTGCCACGAAGTGCAGAAACAGCTCGACCCGAGCAACCGCGCGCACCGTCCAATTATCGACGAGTTGCAGGAGCGTATGGCGGACAAAATGTACGTCAACTTCTCCCTGTTCCAGTCGATGCCGGATGCCTGGGGTATCGACCAGCTGTTCCCGGTTCTGCCGCTGGAAGGGCTGAACCACGCCCCGGAACGCCGCGCCGTGCTGCTGGACATCACCTGTGACTCCGACGGCGCAATTGACCACTACGTCGACGGCGACGGTATCGCAACGACGATGCCAATGCCGGAGTACGATCCGGAGAACCCGCCAATGCTGGGCTTCTTTATGGTGGGTGCGTATCAGGAGATCCTCGGCAACATGCACAACCTGTTCGGTGATACCGAAGCGGTTGACGTGTTTGTCTTCCCTGACGGCAGCGTGGAGGTTGAGCTGTCCGACGAAGGGGACACAGTGGCGGACATGCTCGAATACGTTCAGCTCGATCCGAAAAAACTGCTCACCCAGTTCCGCGATCAGGTGAAAAACACCGGTCTGGACGATGCCTTGCAGCAGCAGTTCCTGGAAGAGTTTGAAGCGGGTCTGTACGGGTACACCTACCTGGAAGACGAGTAAGAAAACCTCCCTCTCCCTTGAGGGAGAGGGTCGGGGTGAGGGCAGGCCGCTGTGCCGCCGATGCCCGGTGGCGCTGCACTTACCGGGCCTACGAATGTAGGCCGGAGAAGGCGAAGCCGCCATCCGGCAGAATGCTATACTCACTTGAACCCGTATGAATTAACGGCGATAATTCGCCCCAATATGCGATTTACGAATCAATCCCTTCCTCGTCGGGTTTAACGACGCGGAGGGGATTTTTTTTCATCTGTTTTTAATGTATCGACTTTATAAGAGGTCAGGACATGAGCACTTTAGGTCATCAGTACGATAACTCTCTGGTATCTAACGCGTTTGGTTTTTTACGCCTTCCGATGAACTTCCAGCCGTACGACAGCGATGCGGACTGGGTGATCACCGGCGTACCGTTCGACATGGCAACGTCCGGTCGCGCGGGTGGACGTCATGGCCCGGCGGCGATCCGTCAGGTTTCCACTAACCTGGCCTGGGAGCACAACCGCTTCCCGTGGAACTTCGACATGCGCGAGCGCCTGAACGTGGTGGACTGCGGCGATCTGGTGTACGCCTTCGGCGACGCGCGTGAGATGAGCGAAAAATTGCAGGCGCACGCCGAGAAACTGCTGGCGGCCGGTAAACGCATGCTCTCCTTCGGCGGTGACCACTTCGTGACCCTGCCGCTGCTGCGCGCCCACGCGAAGCACTTCGGTAAAATGGCGCTGGTGCACTTCGATGCGCACACCGACACCTACGCGAACGGCTGTGAATTCGACCACGGCACCATGTTCTATACCGCGCCGAAAGAAGGCCTGATCGATCCGAACCACTCCGTGCAGATCGGCATCCGCACCGAGTTCGACAAAGACAACGGCTTCACCGTACTCGACGCGGGCCAGGTGAACGATCGCGGCGTGGACGATATTCTGGCTCAGGTTAAGCAGATCGTCGGCGACATGCCTGTCTATCTGACCTTCGATATCGACTGCCTGGATCCGGCATTCGCACCGGGTACCGGTACGCCGGTGATCGGCGGCCTGACATCAGACCGCGCCATCAAGCTGGTGCGCGGCCTGAAGGATCTGAACATCGTCGGGATGGACGTGGTGGAAGTAGCTCCGGCCTATGACCAGTCCGAGATCACCGCGCTGGCCGCGGCGACCCTGGCGCTGGAAATGCTCTACATCCAGGCGGCGAAAAAAGGCGAATAAGCCTTACGCGCTGATTGCTGCTGCGCGCCGCATGCGCAGCAGCAAAATTCCCCCGGCAAGCAGGGTGACAACCTGCGAGACGACCAGCACCGAAAAGCCTGAACTGACCGACCCCACCGATCTCATCACCATCCCCATCAGCAGCGGAATAAACGCCGCGCAGATATTGCCGATCCCATTGATTATGCCGTAAGCGCTGCCCACCGCTTCCCGCGCGGCGTGATGCTGGATCACCGCCGGAATAGCCGCCCCCTGTAGCCCCCAGAAGACGTTAGCCGAAAGCATAAACAGCGCCAGCCAGGCAGGCTGATGGCTGAGCATCAGCGCGACCACGGACAGCGCCGTCAACGTACCGCCCACCACAAACAGTACCGGCGCCTGTTCCGGCCGCATTTTGTCGAGCAGCACGCCACCCAGAAACTTTGACCCCAGGCTGAGCAGGAAGGGGATCGCCGCAAGCCAGCCCGTGGCATGCAGCGAGAAGTGGTGCTCGTCACGCAGCCATGCGGGTAACCAGGCGCTGCTCCCCCAGAGATAGCTCAGGGTGGCGATTTCAACCAGCAGGATCCAGCCCAGCAGCGGCGTCTGCCAGGCCAGCGTGAAGGTGTGGACAAACCCCGGCTTTTTCGTGGTCGGGAGCTTGCGCGGCGCGGGCAGAAAACGCCAGATTAAGCCGCCGCCGAGGAGAAGGTTGATTGCCGCCAGTGCATAAAACGACCCGGCCCAGCCCAGATGCGACATCAGCCAGGTCACCAGCGGAAAGCCCACGGCCAGCCCGAGCGAGACGCCCAGCGCGGTCACGGCGTTGGGTTTGCCGATCTCTTGCGCGCTAAAGTTATCGCTGATAAAGCGCGTTTTCAGTGAAAAAAGCGGTCCCTCCGCGATCCCCAGAATCACGCGGGCGAAGAGCATTCCCGTCAGCGAGCCGAGCAAAGGTGAAGCCGCGCAGACCGCGGCCCAAATCGCAATGCTGCTTAATAATCCCTGCCGATAATGAAGTTTGCTTTCAATAACTGGCGTTAATAATAAAGCGGAAAACCCATAACCCAGAAGAAAGCAGGTCATGAGCAGGCCCTGTAACATTCTGTTTTCATTTAACTGAAAATGTTCGGCAAATTCCGGGTTTAAAATCATTACCGAGATATTTACCCGATCGACGTAGGAAATAATAATGAGTAATAAAAGCGCAATCGTGCCTTGCCATCTTGCCGTCATCATGTCCGCCTTACGTTTTTTGTAACTTATATTTTTCATCAATGTGATTGTCACGGAGCTAAAATGATTCACCTGTGAAACTCTTTGTTTAATAAAGATAAATAAAAAATAAGTTTCACAGGTGAAACGCGATAGAGGTAACGTTCATTTATTTTTAGAGAGCAAAAAGAAAAGAAGTCAATCTGTTTTATTGAAAATAAGAGACCATTAAAAAAACCTATTTCTCACGCTGCAATAATGAAAATTTCATATCGCTGCATTTTTTCGTGATCCCTTGCACACTTAGTTAATTAATCGCCGATCAATTAACAAATTCGTCACATTGTCGCTTGACGAAACATTCATCGCTTTTATATTGACCGTATTAAATAAGAAACAGAGTTTCATATATGAAACAAAAGCCTGGAGGATCGTGATGAGCTGGATAGGCGTATGTGACGCAGAGCAAGTACAGGAAGATTTCCCTTTTAGCGGCAACGTCGACGGTAAAGAGATCGGCGTTTACCTGATCGACGGTGAATATTACGCGCTGGAGGACGTATGCCCGCACGCCTATGCCCTGCTGAGTCAGGGCTTCGTGGAAGACGGCAAGGTGGAATGCCCGCTGCACGAGGCGGTGTTCGACGTCAAAACTGGCCAGTGCCTGCACGGCCCCGGTGGTCGCAACCTCAACCGCTACCCGGTTCGGGTCTTTGAAAATCAAATCCAGATTACCTTCGTCGAGGAGACCGTGGCATGAGCGACACCCTGAACTACAACCCGGCGCTGCCGGAAAGCCGCCAGTTTACCCCACCGGCAGAGGGCGGTAACGGTGCCATTCATAAGCCAGGCGATTACACCAACCTGATCTGGCAAACCCGCAGCCGCGAGCCGGAAAGCTGGGAAGTGAAGCTGATTGCGACGCTGGAAGATCTCTTCGAGCAGGGCGTTGAAACCTTGCCGGAGCTGGTAAGCGGGCTGAACGCGGTGCGTATGCACGACCAGCAGGGCGAGCCGTGGAGCGACGCCAGCTTCCAGGCATTCTTACAGGTTAACGGCTACTGAGGGCAACGCGATGACGACCGTACAAAACTATCTTGATAAAGGCCTGCGCGGCCTCTGGTATCCGGTGCTGGCGAGCTGGGAAGTGCAGTCTGCGCCGGTGGGCATCACCCGCCTGGGCGAGCAGATTGTGGTCTGGCGCAATAAAGATGGCCAGGTTCAGGCGCTGGAGGACCGCTGTCCGCATCGCGGCGCGCGCCTGTCGATGGGCTGGAACCTCGGGGACCGCATTGCCTGCTGGTATCACGGCGTTGAGGTGGCGGGCAACGGCGAAGTGAAAGACGTGCCCGCCGTGGATAAATGTCCGCTGGTCGGCCAGCAGTGCGTGCGCAGCTATAACGTGCAGGAGGCGCACGGCGCCATCTTCCTGTGGTTTGGCGTCACCGCGGACCAGCGGCCGGACGAACTGACCTTCCCGGATGAACTCGCCGACACGGAAAACTTCAGCAACTTCCTCTGCACCGCCGCGTGGAAATGCAATTACCAGTACGCGCTGGAAAACGTGATGGACCCGATGCACGGCACCTATCTGCACTCCTCGTCGCACTCGATGGCGGAAGGGGATCGCAAGGCCGACATGGTGCTCCAGCCGACCAAAACCGGCTTTATTTTCGAGAAAAAAGGGCAGAGCGGCGTCAATTTTGACTGGGTGGAGCTGGGCAACAGCGGCACCTGCTGGATGCGCCTCTCCATTCCGTACAAGAAGCGCTTCGGACCGGGCGGCCACTTCTTTATCGTCGGCATGGTGGTGCCGGAAGATAACGACAACTGCCGCGTCTTCTTCTGGCGCATCCGCCGCGTGCAGGGCTGGCAGCGCGATATGTGGCGCTTCATGTACCGCAACCGTCTGGAAAAACTGCACTGGGAAGTGCTGGAGCAGGACCGCGTGGTGCTGGAGAGCCTGGCGCCAAACGCGCGCGATCATGAGTACCTGTATCAGCACGACGTTGGCCTCTCGCGCCTGCGCCGCATGATGCAAAAGGCCGCCAAAGAGCAACTGGCGATGCGTGAAGCACAGCAGGGAGCCGCCTGATGAACGGGCTGCTGAGCGGAAAGCGCATCGTGGTGACCGGCGCCGCGCGCGGGCTGGGCTACCACTTTGCCAAAGCCTGCGCGGAGCAGGGCGCGGCGGTGGTGATGTGCGACATCCTCAAAGGCGAGCTGGCCGAGAGCGCCCACCGGCTACTCGAGCAGGGCTATGCGATCGAATCGCACGTTATCGATCTGGCCGATCAGCACTCTATCGACCAGGTGTTCAGCGCCATTGGCGAGCAAGGGCAGATTGACGGCCTGGTGAACAACGCGGCGATGGCGACGGGTGTGGGCGGCAAAAACATGCTCGATTACGATCCGGATCTCTGGGATCGGGTGATGAGCGTCAATGTCAAAGGCACCTGGCTGGTGACGCGCGCCGCCGTGCCGCTGCTGCGCGAAGGGGCAGGCATTGTGAACGTCGCGTCCGACACCGCGCTGTGGGGCGCGCCGCGCCTGATGGCCTACGTCGCCAGCAAGGGGGCCGTCATTGCCATGACGCGTTCAATGGCGCGCGAGCTGGGTGAAAAGCGCATACGAATCAACGCCATCGCGCCGGGCCTGACCCGCGTCGAGGCAACCGAATATGTGCCGGCCGAGCGGCATCAGCTCTACGAAAACGGCCGCGCGCTCGCGGGGGCGCAGCAGCCGGAAGACGTCACCGGCAGCGTGGTCTGGCTGTTAAGCGATCTGTCGCGGTTCATCACCGGACAGCTGATCCCGGTCAACGGCGGTTTTGTCTTTAATTGAGGTAGGGCGATGATGGCAAACGATCGGGAAGTGAAGTATCTGGTGCCGGGGCTGGAGCGCGGTTTACAGCTGCTGTTGGCCTTTGGCGAGCAGCATCGCGATCTGACCTTTGCCGAACTGCACCGGCTGGTGGATATGCCGAAGGCCACCGCCTATCGCGTGGTACAGACGCTGGAGTACATGGGCTTTCTGGAGCGCAACGCGCGCACCAATACCTTCTCGCTGGGCATGAACGTGCTGCGCCTGGGCTTTGAGTACATCGCCTCGCTTGACGTGGCGCAGGTCGGTCAGCCGGTGATCGAGCAACTGCGCGACGTGAGCCAGTGCAGCAGCCACCTGGCGATCCGCGACGGGCGCGACATTATCTACATCGCCCGCGTCAGCGCCGCCGGGTCGCGCATCAACCAGGTCAGCATTGGTACCCGCCTGCCGGTGCACTGCACCTCGCTCGGCCGCATGCTGTTGACCGATATTTCCCGCGCTGATTTCGAACAGCTGTTCCCGCATGAGCGTCTGCCGGGCAACACGCCGGGGCAGCTTCACGACCGCGAAGCCCTGTGGCAGATGGTGCAGCAGGACAAAGCCCGCGGGTATGTCATCGGCGAATCCTTCTTCCGCCACGGCATCTCCTCCATCGTCTACCCGGTGTATGACCGAAGCGGCCGCGTGGCGGCGGTGGTCAGCATTCTGGTGCCGTCGGAGGAGATCCCGCAGAGCGACCGCGAGCGCCTGCAAAACGAGGTTCGCCTCGCGGCGGATAAAATTTCTGGCTTCTTAGGGTATTTGTCACAGGCCAGTTAAATCAGTGAGTTAACGTCAGGCGCTTGACTGCGTCGGGCATGTTTTACGCCCAATCTGGGCCAGATGAGGCAACGAACGATGAGTGTAACCGGAATTGAAAAGCTGGAATTTGGTGTGGAAGACCTGACGCACTGCGCCAAATTTATGCGTGATTTTGGCCTGACGGGCGATGCCAGCGGCCAGCGTTTCACCACCCTGAGCGGCGCGCGCGTGGAGCTTAACCCGATCGACAGCCCCGACCTGCCGCCCGCGTTTGAAGCGGGCAACACCCTGCGCCGCATGACCTGGGCGGTTGCCAGCCAGTCTGATCTGGACGCGCTGCGCCCGAAGCTGGCGCAACAGCCAGGTTTTCGTGAAGTGGGCGACGCGCTGGAGTGCCTGGACCCGAACGGCATGACGCTGCGCGTGCAGGTGACCCAGCAAACTGACGTGGAGCTGAACGTCGAGCCGATTAACCAGTGGGGCGATGCCCGCCGTATCGACACCCCCAGCCCGGTTTACGATCGCGCCCAGCCGATCAACGTGGGGCATGTGGTGTTCTTCGTGGAAGAGCTGGCGGCAGTGGAGAAATTCTACCGCGAGGTGCTCGGCTTCCAGGTCTCGGACCGCTATATCAACCGCGCCGTGTTCCTGCGCTGCGGCGTGCGCGGCGGCCATCACAACCTGTTCCTGCTGCAACTGCCGAACCGCAAGCGCGGCCTCAACCACGTGGCCTTCACCGTGCGCGACATCCACGAGGTGATCGGCGGCGGTATCGCGATGAATAAACATGACTGGAGCACCTTTATCGGGCCGGGCCGTCATCCGGTGTCGTCGGCGTACTTCTGGTACGTCAACAGCCCGACCGGCGGGGCGTTTGAGTATTACACCAACGATGATTATCTGACGGAAAACTGGCAGCCGCGTGAGCTGGAGCATTCGCTGGTCTCCTTTACCGAGTGGGCGGTGGAAGGCGGGATTGACCACGACACGCGCCGTCAGCAGAAAAAGCCGGAGGCGGTATGACGTCGCGCATTGTCATTATCGGCGGCGGCCAGGCGGGCGGCTGGGCGGCGAAAACCCTGCGCGATGAGGGTTTCGACGGCGAGATTTGCGTGGTAGCGGAAGAAGAGTGGGATTTCTACGAGCGCCCGCCGCTGTCGAAAGCGTCTTTGCTGGAGCCGGACGCGGGGCTCCCAAGGCTGTTTAGCGACGAGGTGCAGCAGGCGCTGAACCTGACCTGGTACCGGCCGCTGCGCGCTGAATCTGTCGATCGCGATGAGAAAAAAGTCGTTCTTAGCAACGGCGAGCAGCTTAGTTACAACATCCTTTTAATCGCTACTGGCGGTCGGGCGCGCCTGCCTTCGCAGGCGTGGGCCAGCCATCCGCAGGTCTATACCCTGCGCCACTGGCAGGACGCGCAGCGGCTGAAAAGTCGTCTGGCGGAAAGTAAAAAACTGGCGATTGTCGGCGGCGGCTGGATCGGAATGGAGATTGCTGCCTCGGCGCGTAAAAGCGGCGTGGCGGTCACCCTGTTCGAGCAGCAGCCTGCGCTGTGCATGCGCTCGGTGAGCGGCGAGGTGTCGCAGCGCCTGGAGGCCATCCACCGCGAGCAGGGGGTGGAGATCCGTACCGGCTGCGGCGCGCTGGAGCTGGAGGACGACGGCGGCCTGCCGGTCATCCACTGCGACGGCCAGCGTGAAACCTTTGATGCGGTCGTGGTGGGGATCGGCGTCGATCTCAATCTGGAGCTGGCGCTTGATGCGGGGCTGAAAACCGGGCATGGGATCGTGGTGGATGCCCAGGGACGCACCTCGGATCCATTCATCTTTGCCGCAGGAGATGTCGCCCAGCACCATCACTACGGCTTGTGCATCCAGTCCTGGGCCTTCGCCCAGAATCAGGCGGTGGCGACGGCGAAAGCGATGCTCAACCCCGATGCGCCAGGCTACGACGACGCGCCGTGGCTGTGGTCGGATCAATACCAGCACAACATTCAGATCCTCGGCATTCCGCAGCCAGGCAGCAGAACGGTCGTGCGTGAAGAGGCGCTGTACTTCTCGCTGGACGACAACGGGCGGCTGACGCAGCTGGTGGCGTTCGACGATGCGCGTACCGTCAAGCTGGCGAAGCGCTGGATGGCGGCGGGGCGGGATCTGTCCGACGTCCCGCTCGCCGACCCGACCTTTTCACTGATGTCACTGCGATAGCTAAACCGCACCCGTAGGGGGAGAGATGACCACATTAGAGACCAACACCGCGCCCGTTGAGGCAAGCGGTGAGGGAACCCGCACGCCTGAAAAAGCGGTGCGCTGGGCCATCCCGCTGTCGCTGCTGGCCTGCGTGCTGCTGGCGTTTTTCGACAAAATCAGCATCGCGGCGCTCTTTTCTGATACCCATTTCCAGCAGGCGATGGGCATTGATTTCGACACCACGCGCCTCGGCATTTTGATGAGCGCCTTCCTGCTGAGCTACGGCTTCTCATCGGTGTTTTTGAGCGGTTTAGGCGACAAAATCGCGCCGCTGCGACTGCTCACCGGGATGATGGCGGTGTGGTGCGTGCTGATGGTGGCGATGGGCTTTACCCATAACTACACGCTGATGATCGTCCTGCGTATTCTGCTGGGCGTGGCGGAAGGACCGCTGTTCCCGCTGGCCTTCGCCATCGTACGTCACAACTTCCCGCAGCATTTACAGGCACGCGCCACCATGCTGTGGCTGCTGGGGACCCCGGTGGGCGCGGCGATTGGTTTCCCGCTTTCCCTCTGGCTGCTGAACACCTTTGGCTGGCAGAGCACTTTCTTTGTGATGGCCATGCTTACCGTGCCGGTGCTTATCTTTGTGCGCATTGGTCTGCGCGGGATCCGCCTGGAGGCAAAACCCGGCACCTCGCAGGCGTCCCGGGACGAGCGGCGCGCGGCGCGGCGTGAGCTGTTCGTCAGCCCGCACTTCTGGATCATCTGCATCTTTAATATCGCTTTCCTGACCTACCTGTGGGGCATCAACGGCTGGCTGCCGGGCTACCTGATTAAGGGCAAAGGCATTCATCTGGAGCATGCAGGCTGGCTGTCGTCGATGCCGTTCATCGCCATGCTGGCGGGCGAGGTCATTGGCGCGTGGCTCTCGGACAGGGTCGATAAGCGCGCGGCGGCCTGCTTTATCTCCATGGCGGGGGCGGCCGTTGGGCTGACGGCGGTGATGCATCTCGACACCCCGCTGACCATCATCGCGGCGATGAGCTTTAGCACCTTTATGTGGGGCACCGGCGCACCCAACATTTTCGCCCTGCTGGCGAAGGCCACCCATCCCCGGGTGAGCGCCACGGCGGGCGGTATCTTCAACGGGCTGGGAAACTTTGCGGGCGCGCTGTCGCCGGCGGTGATGGGCGCGCTTATCGCCTTCACCCACAGCATGGATTCCGGGCTGATTTTTCTGGCGGTGATGGCGGCGGTGGGCTGCGTCCTGTTACTGCCGCTGCTGAGACGTTACTGAGGAGAGTGTCATGACTGATTCAACCGTAACCAACAAAACGGGCATCAAACCTGACCATCTGACGATGGAAGAGTGGGTCGAGTCGCGCATCGCGCGCTTCGAAGGCCGTAAATACGACTGGAACGCGCTGAAGTTCCAGGCCGATTTTGACCAGAAATACCGCCGGGCGCAGATGCGCTACATCGGCACCGGCGCAACGGGCGTCGCGAACGACACCAACACCGTGCAGGCGGACCATTTTACCTTCTCCACCATGGTGCTGCCGTCGAAGTGCGAAGGACCGCTGCACCTGCACGACGACGTGGAAGAGGTGTTCTTCATGCTCAAGGGGCAGATCACGCTGATGATCCAGGACGGCGACAACTACACAGAAACCGTGCTGCGTGAGCGTGACCTGATCTCCGTTCCGCCGGGCATCTATCGCGGCCTGTTTAACCACGGCGAAGAAGAAGCGCTGATGTGCGTCATGCTGGGGACCAACAAGCCGGAAATCCCGACCTACCCCGCCGATCATCCGCTTTCCAAAGTGAAGCGGAACTAAGGGGGGCATGATGACGGGTTTTCGTGAACAGGGAAGCGGCATCCCGCTGATGCTGCTGCACGGGATCAGCTCCGGCGCAGCCTCCTGGCACAAGCAGATGGCGCTGAACGGCTTTCGCGTGCTGGCGTGGGACATGCCCGGTTACGGCGAAAGCCCGATGCTGGCCGTAGCGCGGGCAAACGCGGGGGATTACGCCGACGCGCTGGCGGCGATGCTGGATCGCGCCGGTGTCTGGCAGGCAGTGCTGGTCGGCCATTCCCTGGGGGCGCTGGTGGCCAGCGCCTTTGCGGCAAAGTTCCCGGATCGCGTCATTCATCTGGTGCTGGCCGACGCCGCGCAGGGGTACGGCAATGCCGCGCCGGAGCAGCGCGAGCAGGTCTGGCGCAGCCGCGAGCAGCAGATAGCGCTCGGCGGCGACATCCTCGCCCAGACCCGCGCCGCGAAGCTGCTGCGCCCCGGCGCGCGCGCGGAAGATATCGCCGTCGTCGCGGCGGGCATGCGGGCGCTGCGCCCGGAAGGCTACCTCGCTGCCGCATGGATGCTGGCACATGACGACATTCACGGCTGGCTTAAACGCTACTCCGGCACGTTTGAAGTCTGGTGCGGCGAGCAGGATGCCATCACCCAGCCGGAACTGGTTCAGGGTCTGGCGCTGCGCTACGGCATGCCGTTTATCGCCATTCCGCAGGCCGGGCACGCCAGCTATCTCGATAACGACGCGTTTTTCAACCAACAGCTTTTACGCATTAACGAAGAGGTGCGCGATGAATGCACAAATTGACGGGCGCGTAGCGGTCGTTACCGGCGGTTCTTCCGGCATTGGCTTTGAAACGCTGCGCCTGCTGCTGGGTGAAGGGGCGAAAGTCGCCTTCTGCGGCCGTGACCCGGACCGGCTCGCCAGCGCCCATGCGACGCTGCAAAACGAATTTCCTCACGGGGAGATTTTTGCTTACCGCTGCGACGTGCTGAACGCCGACGAAGTTCAGGCCTTCGCGGATGCGGTGCAGGCGCGCTTTGGCGCGGCGGATATGCTGATTAACAACGCCGGGCAGGGCTACGTGGCGCACTTCCATGACACCCCGCGCGAGGCGTGGCTGCACGAAGCCGAACTCAAACTGTTCGGGGTGATTAACCCGGTGCAGGCGTTTCAGCCTCTGCTGGAGCAGTCCGACATTGCCTCTGTTACCTGCGTGAACTCCCTGCTGGCGCTACAGCCGGAGGAGCACATGATCGCCACCTCTGCCGCTCGTGCCGCGCTGCTGAACATGACGCTGACGCTGTCGAAAGAGCTGGTGGGCAAAGGTATTCGCGTCAATTCCATTCTGCTCGGCATGGTGGAATCCGGCCAGTGGCAGCGCCGCTTTGAACACCGGGCGGACAAAAGCCAGAGCTGGCCGGAGTGGACGGCGGATATCGCGCGCAAGCGCGGCATTCCGATGGCGCGCCTCGGCAAGCCGCAGGAGCCCGCGCAGGCGCTGCTGTTCCTCGCTTCGCCGCTGGCCTCGTTTACCACCGGCGCGGCGCTGGACGTTTCCGGCGGCTTCTGCCGCCATCTGTAAGGACACATCATGAAAAAGGTAATGTTGATTGGTTTTGGCGCCATGGCGCAGGCGGTGATTGAGCGCCTGCCCGCCGGCGTGGCTATCGGCTGGATCGTGGCGCGCGCGTCTCACCATGCCGCCATTCACGACCAGTTTGGCGATGCGGTTGAGGCGCTGACGTCGCCGATGGCGTGCGCACAAACGCCGGATCTGGTGCTGGAATGCGCCAGCCAGCAGGCGGTGGCCCAGTACGGGGAAGAGATCCTGCGTCGCGGCTGGCATCTGGCCGTCATTTCCACCGGCGCGCTGGCGGACAGCGCGCTGGAGCAGCGTCTGCTCGCTGCGGGCGGAAAACTCACCCTGCTTTCCGGTGCGGTGGCCGGTATCGACGGGCTGGCGGCGGCGAAAGAGGGCGGCCTTGAGCGCGTTACCTATCAGTCGCGCAAAAGCCCGGCCAGCTGGCGCGGCAGCTATGCCGAGCAGCTTATCGATCTGAATGCGGTGTCAGAGGAAAAGGTCTTTTTTGAAGGCAGCGCCCGCGAGGCGGCGCGGCTGTTCCCGGCGAACGCCAACGTGGCGGCGACCGTGGCGCTCGGCGGCGTCGGGATGGACGACACCCGCGTGCAGCTGATGGTTGACCCGGCAACGAAACGTAACATCCACACGCTCCATGTGGAAGGATTGTTCGGCGAGTTTCATCTGGAGCTGAGCGGACTGCCGCTGGCTTCTAATCCTAAAACCTCCACCCTGGCGGCACTGAGCGCGGTGCGCGCCTGCCGCGAGCTGGCCCTGAGCTGAGGAGAGACGATGGACGATCTGAAGATTTTTATCGGCGGCCAGTGGCGACACGGCGGCGGCAACCCGATGCAGAGCCACTTCCCGGCAGACGGGTCGATCAACGCGACGCTGAACGCCGCCAGTCTGGATGACCTGGAGGAGGCGGTAGACGCCGGAGAGCGCGCCTGGCGCGATCCCGCATGGCGTAACAGCCTGCCGCATATGCGCGCGAAGATCCTGCATAAGGTTGCCAATCTCATTGAATCCCGCGTCGATGCGCTGGCGCAGATGCAGAGCCGTGATAACGGCAAGCCGCTGGCGGAAGCGCGCGGGCTGGTGATGAGCGCGGCGGGAACGGCGCGCTACTTTGCCGCCGCCTGCGAGCTGCTGGAAGGGGAACTTCCGACGCCGCGCCAGCCGGATCTGCTGACGCTGAGCCGCTATGAGCCCCTTGGCGTGGTGGCGGCCATCACGCCGTGGAACTCGCCGATTGCCAGCGAAATGCAGAAGGTCGCACCGGCGATTGCCGCCGGGAACGCGGTGATCCTCAAGCCCGCCGAAGCCACGCTGCTGATGGCGCTGGAGCTGGCGCGGATTTTTGAACAGGCCGGGCTGCCCGCCGGGCTGCTGAGCGTGTTGCCGGGCAAAGGGTCGGTGATTGGCGATGCGCTGGCGCGCCATCCTCGCGTGCGCAAAATTTCCTTTACCGGTGGAACCACCACGGGCCGTCATCTGGCGCACGTGGCGGCGGAAAAACTGATCCCGGCCTCGCTGGAGCTGGGCGGCAAATCGCCGACCATCGTGCTGGAGGATGCTGATATCGAACAGGCCGCACGCGGGATCTGCTATGGCATTTTCAGCTCGGCGGGGCAGGCGTGTATCGCCGGGTCGCGGCTGTTTATCCACGAGAGCATTTACGCCCCGCTGATGGCGAGGCTGCTGGAATTAACTCGCGGGCTGCGCGTCGGACATCCGTTTACCGACGGCGTCCATGTAGGACCGCTGATCGGCGAAAAACATCGCCAGAGCGTGATCGAGTACGTCGAGCTGGCGAAGCGTGAAGGGGGCCGCGTGCTGTGCGGCGGTGAGATACCCGCCGATCCCGCTCTGGCAAACGGCAGCTTTTTCCTGCCCACGATTATCGAAGGGCTGAGCAACAGCGCCCGCGCCTGTCAGGAAGAGATCTTCGGCCCGGTGCTGGTGGCGATGTCGTTTGGCGATGAAGCCACGCTTATCCGCGAGGCGAACGACTCGGTTTACGGCCTGGCGGCGGGGATCTGGACGCGCGATACCGGGCGCGCCCTGCGTCTCAGCGAGCAGCTGGAGGCAGGCACGGTGTGGATCAACACCTACAAAGTCTTTGCGATTTCGACCCCGTTCGGGGGCTTTAAAGAGAGCGGTCTGGGCCGCGAGAAGGGTATCCAGGGGCTGAAAGCCTGGATGCAACAAAAGAGCATTTATCTGGCGACGGGTAACAGCGTCAACCACTGGTGCGACTGAGAAAGGGTGAGCAATGAGCGAAATGATAACCGTCGGCGACGCCATCGCCAGAACGCTGGAGCAGTATCAGGTTGAGGCCATCTACGGCGTCATCTCTATTCACAACCTGCCGATCGCGGATGCGGTTGGGCAGCGGGGCAATATCCGCTTTGTGCCTGCGCGCGGTGAAGCCGGTTCCGTCACCATGGCCGATGCCCACGGGCGCTTTTCCGGCCTCGGCGTGGCGCTGACCAGCACCGGCGCGGGGGCGGGTAATGCGGTAGGCGCGCTGGTGGAAGCCATGAATGCCTGCACGCCGCTGCTGCATTTAACCGGGCAGGTTGAGAAAGCCTGGCTGGACGCCGACACCGGGTTTATCCATGAAACCCGTGACCAGCTGACCTTCCTGAAGGCCAGCTCAAAACGGGCGTACCGCATCAGCAATGCGAATCAGGCGATAGCGATTCTGCATAAAGCTATCCAGGACGCGCAGACCCCGCCGTGCGGACCGGTCTCGGTGGAAATCCCGATTGATATTCAGGGCGCCAAAATTCCGCTGTCGCTGGTGACTAAACCGGTTAAACCGGCATCGGTTCCAGCCGTGGATACCGGAATGGTTGACGCGCTGTGGGCGCAGCTCAAACAGGCGAAACAGCCGCTGCTGTGGCTGGGGGGCGGGGCGCTGGGCAGCGCTGAGGCGGTTAACACGCTGGCGGATGCGGGCATCACCGTGATTTCCAGCACCCACGCGCGCGGCGTGCTGCCGGACAGCCACCGCGCCAGCCTTCGCGCGTTCCACAACTCGCCGTCGGTTGAGGCGCTGATTGCGCAGTGTGATTTTACGCTGGTGGCCGGTTCTCGCCTGCGCAGCAACGAAACCCGATCCTGGACGCTTGAGCTGCCTTCCCCGCGGGTGCAGATCGATATCGACCCGGCGGCAGCAAGCCGTAACTATCTGATGGATAACACGCTGGTAGCCGATTGTTCAGCGGTGCTTGGCGCGCTGGCTGCAAAAGTGCAGGGCCGCGAGTGGGGCAGTCCCCAGTGGGATATGCAGGTGCAGCAGGCGGTCGGGCAAGCTGAGCAGGGGTTGCGCGAGCAGTGCGGCGCCTATGCGAAGCTTAACGACGCCATAGAAAAAGCCCTGCCGAGAGATGGCCTGCTGGTGCGCGATATCACCGTGTCCGGCAGCCTGTGGGGTAGCCGCCTGTTCCGCGCCAACGGTCCGCTAATGAACATTCACTCTCTCGCCGGGGCGATTGGCATGGGCCTGCCGATGGCTATCGGCACCGCGATTGCCAACCCGCAGCGCAAGGTGGTGGGGCTGGTGGGCGACGGCGGCCTGAGTCTGAATTTAGGCGAGCTGGCGACGCTGGCGCAGGAGAAAGCCAACGTGACGCTGCTGGTCATGAACGACGGGGGCTACGGGGTGATGCGCGGTATTCAGGATAAATATTTTGGCGGGCGTCAGTATTATAACGCGCTGCATACGCCGGACTTTACCCTGCTGGCGCAGGCGATTGGCCTACAGGCCTGGAGCGTTGAGCGGGCAGAGGATTTTGATGCGGTGATGACGGAAGCGCTGGCGATGCCGGGGCCGTCGGTTGTGGAAGTGCGGATGGGGCAGATTGGCGCCCTTAAGTTTGCGGGGCCGCCGCAGAAGACGCTTTACTAGCTGTTTCCCCTGATCCCAACCCTCTCCCACAGGGAGAGGGAGAAAACGGTAGGCCGGGTAAGGCGAAGCCGCCACCCGGCTTTTTTCATCAGAACACGTTAAACGGGTATTCCACGTAGGCGCGGATCTCGTCCCCGCCCACGTTGTACTCGCTGGCGTTGCTGGAGACGCGCAGTACGGAGTAGCGCAGCTTCAGCTTCAGATCTTTCGCCGGGCCATCCTGCACCTGGTACTGGATCTGGTTAAACCACTCGTGCTCTTTGCCATTGCTGGTTTCAGAGGTTTTGATGTTATCGCCGCGCACGTAGGCGGTGGTCCAGCTCAGGCCCGGTAAGCCAAGGCCGCCAAAGTCCAGACCGTAGGATGCCTGCCAGGAACGTTCATCTTCGCCGTTGAAATCAGACCAGTAGGAGTTCGCCAGCCAGATGGTGTTACCGCCGTCACCCACGCCGCCTTTGTCGCGATAGCCGCCGTAGTTGTAGCCGGTACTGCCGCTGCTCTGCTGGTACGCCACTTTGAACGTGTGAATGTCCCAGATATAGCTCGCCGCCAGGCTCCAGATGGTGTTGCTGCGGCCCGTGTCGAGGCTGTCCGCGTAATCCTGGTCGAGACGGGAGTTATAGCCGTTGAAGTCGAGCACCAGCTGCTGCCCGGTACTGAACGGCTGTTTGAAGTTCATGCCCAGGTACTGCTTGTTCATCACCTCTTCGTTATGAGAGGCGTACAGCGCGCCGCTGAACTGGTCGTTAAACTGATAGCTCGCACCGCCGAAGGAGAGGCTCTTCAGTCCGCTGTCGTGGCGGTCATCGCTTTTACGCTGCTCGTCGGTGAAGTAACCGGCGTTGACTTCCAGACCGTCAATCTCTTTCGAGGTCAGCATGGCGCCGGTGTAGCTTTCAAACAGCAGGCGGGAGCTGTCGGCATTCACGATGGGCAGCTCAGGGCGCTGATTCCCGTAGCTCAGTACGGTATTCGAGATGCGCATTTTGGCGGTTGCGCCAAACTTTGCCAGATCGGATTTTGCCCGGCCATCATCTTCCTGTTTAAAGAAGTCGATGCCGCCTGCGCCGCTTTTTCCACGGCCGCCGTCCAGGCGCACGCCGTATTGAGCAATACCGTCCACACCAAAGCCCACGAGCCCTTCGGTATAGCCGGATGCAAACGTGGCGATGATCCCCTGACCCCATTCGGCTTTGTCCTGCTGGCCCTGGTGGTAGTCGCGGCTGATATACGCATTGCGTAAAAACAGATCCAGATGGCTGTCGTCAATAAAACCCTTGCTGTCGGATTGCTGGCTTGCGGCGGCAGGTAATGCGGCAAATAAACTTAAAGCAATTAATGATAATTCTTTTTTCACGGAGGGAACGTCTCTGTCTGGATATATTAATTTAAATAACTGCGAAAGAGATAATTACCGGAAAAAATTACCTTTGCAATAATTATGTGACCAGACATTTCAGTGTGACAGGGCAGAGTTGGCGGGGCTTTCAGGGGTTTTATCGATACGTGCTTTTAAGTTAACAATTCATGCGAAATAAAAAGGAGGCAAAACTGCCTCCTTCTGAAATTATTTAATTCCGTCTGCCGCCATACGGTCGCGAATATGCTGCGCGCGCTCAACCGAGGCCGGGTGATCGTCAAACATGGAGCTTTGACGGCCCTCTTCCAGCTTGGCCAGTTTTTCGAAGCTGGTGGCTAAACCTGATGGATTGATGCCGCGTTTGCGCAACAGATCGTAGGAGTAGTCGTCCGCCTCGGACTCCTGGCGCTGGGAGAACTGCGAGTTGACCAGCTTCTCGCCCATGTCGCCAATCTGAGACTGAGACAGGCTGCCGACGATGCCGCCCGCGGAGGCCGCCGCCGCACGAACGGCGTTAGTACCCAGCGCAACCTGCATGCCTTTCTTCACGTGACCCAGTGCAACGTGGCCCATTTCGTGGCCGATCACCGCTTCGACTTCGTTGTCGGTCATCATGTCCATCAGCCCGCTGTATACGCGGATACAGCCGTTTGCCATCGCGAAGGCGTTCACGTCTTTCGCCACGTAGACTTTGTAGTTCACCGGCTGGCCGTTGATGTTGTCGCCCAGGGCGGAAGCAATCTTATTCAGACGCTGCGTATAGGTACTGTTAGCCGGGGCGAGGGTGGCTTTTGCATCCATATCTTTACAGGCCTGGTCGCTCAGCGTTTTAACCTGCTCATCGCTCAGGGAATACGCCTGGAAGGCCTCGGCCCCTGACGACATCAGACCGTTAGAATCCATATTTTGGCAGCCGCTCAGCAGGAGCGTTGTACCCAGGGCCAGCACTATTGCACGCATTTTCATTATGTTGCTTCCGTACTCGTTAATCTGAATAAAATCCGAAAAGTGCACCGTCAGCGAAGCCGGTGAGGCTAAGTATAAGGAATATCGACAGGGGCGGGCGAGCAGATTGCGCAACATGCGAGCATGATCCAGAGATTTCTTAACACGCAAAAGAATGCTCCATGTACATGACTTGCGGCTTGGGTTACATTGTTGGCACTTTTTTCCGGCGTAGCCCAAAACGCGCTGTCGTCAAGGGCATGGCCTTTAACAGTCCGATCTGGAGTTAAAATGTCCTCACGTAAAGAGCTTGCTAATGCTATTCGTGCGCTGAGCATGGACGCAGTACAGAAAGCCAAATCCGGCCACCCGGGCGCCCCTATGGGCATGGCTGACATCGCCGAAGTCCTGTGGCGTGATTTCCTTAACCACAACCCGCAGAACCCGGCATGGGCAGACCGCGACCGTTTCGTGCTGTCTAACGGCCACGGCTCTATGCTGATCTACAGCCTGCTGCACCTCACTGGCTACGATCTGCCAATCGAAGAGCTGAAAAACTTCCGTCAGCTGCACTCCAAAACTCCAGGTCACCCGGAAGTGGGCTACACCGCTGGCGTTGAAACCACTACCGGTCCGCTAGGTCAGGGCATCGCTAACGCCGTAGGGATGGCGATTGCAGAGAAGACCCTGGCGGCGCAGTTTAACCGTCCTGGCCACGACATCGTTGACCACTTCACCTACGCCTTCCTGGGCGACGGCTGCATGATGGAGGGCATTTCTCACGAAGTGTGCTCCCTGGCAGGCACCCTGAAGCTGGGTAAACTGGTTGCGTTCTACGACGACAACGGCATCTCCATCGACGGTCATGTTGAAGGCTGGTTCACTGACGACACCGCCGCACGTTTCGAAGCCTACGGCTGGCACGTTGTGCGCGGCGTTGATGGCCACGATGCTGACTCGATTAAACGTGCCGTAGAAGAAGCGCGCGCCGTGACCGACAAACCGTCCCTGCTGATGTGCAAAACCATCATCGGCTTCGGTTCTCCGAACAAAGCGGGCACTCACGACTCCCACGGCGCACCGCTGGGCGACGCGGAAATTGCACTGACCCGTGAAGCGCTTGGCTGGAAACACCCTGCCTTCGAAATCCCGTCTGAAATCTACGCTCAGTGGGATGCGAAAGAAGTGGGCCAGGCGAAAGAAGCGGCCTGGAACGAGAAGTTCGCGGCATACGCGAAAGCCTTCCCTCAGGAAGCGGCTGAATTCACCCGTCGTATGAAAGGCGACATGCCGTCTGACTTCGACGCGAAAGCGAACGAGTTCATCGCGAAGTTGCAGGCGAACCCAGCCAAGATCGCCAGCCGTAAAGCATCTCAGAATGCGATCGAAGCGTTTGGCCCTCTGCTTCCAGAGTTCCTCGGCGGCTCCGCTGACCTGGCGCCATCAAACCTGACCCTGTGGTCCGGATCTAAGCCAATCAACGAAGATACTGCCGGTAACTACATCCATTACGGTGTACGTGAATTCGGGATGACCGCGATTGCCAACGGTATCGCTCTGCACGGTGGCTTCCTGCCGTACACCTCTACCTTCCTGATGTTTGTGGAATATGCACGTAACGCCGTGCGTATGGCTGCGCTGATGAAACAGCGTCAGGTGATGGTCTACACCCACGACTCCATCGGTCTGGGCGAAGACGGTCCTACCCACCAGCCAGTAGAGCAGGTGGCTTCTCTGCGCGTGACCCCGAACATGAGCACATGGCGTCCATGTGACCAGGTTGAATCTGCGGTGGCGTGGAAATACGGCGTTGAGCGTCATGATGGCCCGACCGCGCTGATCCTCTCCCGTCAGAACCTGGCGCAGCAGGAGCGTACCCCAGAGCAGCTGGCAAACATCGCGCGCGGTGGTTACGTGCTGAAAGATTGCGCAGGCCAGCCTGAGCTGATCTTCATCGCTACCGGTTCTGAAGTTGAACTGGCCGTTGCCGCATGGGAAAAACTGACTGCCGAAGGCGTGAAAGCGCGCGTGGTCTCCATGCCGTCTACCGATGCGTTCGACAAGCAGGATGCCGCGTACCGCGAATCCGTACTGCCTAAAGCGGTCTCCGCTCGCGTGGCAGTGGAGGCGGGTATTGCTGACTACTGGTACAAATACGTTGGCCTGAACGGTGCTATCGTCGGTATGACCACGTTCGGTGAGTCTGCGCCGGCTGAACAGCTGTTTGAAGAGTTTGGCTTCACCGTTGAGAACGTTGTCGCTAAGGCGAAAGAACTGCTGTAAACCTCTCAATGAGGCAGAACGGGTCGCTCAGGCGGCCCGTTTTTTATTTCTTTGGTATTTTTTTTGGTTATAACAATACATATTTGGTGATTTATATCACGAATACGTAAAGTCGTGATGTGTGTAATTTGCAATGGGTATCACATATATAGACTTGCTTTTTTATTTTTCGTTTTTAACGATTTGTTTTTGTTCGTTTTATTAAAATACAGTCTGACACTCTCGCTATTTTCTCCCCGTTTGATTTCATTTTACCGCAGGCGTATTTTGTTTTTAGCGATACGTTGTACCCTAAAAATAAAATAAGGATGATATATGCGGTTAATTGATTATTTCCCTGAATCCTCAATATCAATAAAATCCGCAGCAAAGGACTGGCAGGAAGCCATTGATTTGTCCATGTCGTCTTTGCTGCAAAATCATTATATTGACGCTGGTTATATTGAAGCAATTAAAACCTCGACGCTTACTAATGGTCCTTATTACATTCTCGCTCCGGGTGTAGCGATGCCTCATGCCCGTCCGGAGTGCGGTGCCTTAAAAACAGGTATGTCATTAACGCTTCTTAAACAGGAAGTGCAGTTTGCCGACGACGATGAGCCCGTGAAATTACTCATTGGTTTATCGGCGGCGGATGCGGATTCACATATCGGCGCTATCCAGGCATTAAGCGAATTATTATGTGAAGAAAATAAACTGTCGGCGTTGTTAACCGCTAAGTCAGAAAAGCAGTTGGCGGATATTATCGCTCGCGCATAATTATTCTCTCCTTTACAGGACATTATTATGGAACACAAGTCTGCTCGTGCAAAGGTCCAGGCTTTTGGGGGCTTTTTGACTGCAATGGTCATCCCGAATATTGGCGCTTTTATTGCCTGGGGATTTATTACCGCATTATTTATTCCAACCGGCTGGATGCCAAATAAGCATTTTGCCAAAATTGTCGGTCCGATGATCACCTATTTATTGCCGGTGATGATTGGCTCTACCGGTGGACACCTGGTTGGCGGCAAACGTGGGGCGGTGATGGGGGGGATCGGCACTATCGGCGTGATTATCGGCGCGGATATTCCTATGTTCCTCGGCTCAATGATCATGGGGCCACTTGGCGGTCTGGTGATTAAGCACATCGATCGGCTGCTGGATAAACGCATTCCCGCTGGTTTTGAGATGGTCATCAACAACTTCTCGCTGGGTATTGCGGGCATGCTCCTCTGCCTGCTGGGATTTGAAGTGATCGGCCCTGCGGTGTTAATTGCCAATAACTTTATCAAAGAATGTATTGAAGCACTGGTGCATGCGGGCTATTTGCCGCTGCTGTCGCTGATTAACGAACCGGCAAAAATCCTGTTTTTAAATAACGCTATCGATCAGGGTGTTTATTATCCGCTGGGAATGCAGCAGGCTTCCGAAACGGGTAAATCCATCTTCTTTATGGTGGCCTCCAACCCCGGGCCGGGATTAGGTCTGCTGCTGGCTTTTACTTTTTTTGGCAAAGGGATGGCAAAGAAATCAGCCCCTGGCGCGATGATTATTCACTTCCTGGGCGGCATTCACGAGCTCTATTTCCCTTACGTACTGATGAAACCGCTGACGCTGATTGCGATGATCGCTGGCGGCATGAGCGGAACGTGGATATTTAATATGTTGGGCGGTGGTCTGGTGGCTGGCCCAAGTCCGGGTTCGATTTTCGCCTATCTCGCGTTAACGCCTAAGGGTGCTTTTCTCGCAACGATTGCTGGCGTAACGGCAGGCACGCTGGTCTCTTTTGCAGTCACCTCCCTGATCTTAAAAATGGATAAAAGTCATGAAGCTGAAACGGAAGATACTTTCAATGATTCTGCCAAAGCCGTAAAAGCCATGAAGCAGGAAGGCAAGTTTTCTTATCGGGATATTAAGCGCATCGCTTTTGTCTGCGATGCCGGAATGGGCTCCAGCGCCATGGGCGCGACGACATTCCGGAAACGTCTGGAAAAGGCCGGGCGAGATATCGACGTAAAACATTACGCCATCGAAAATGTGCCTGACGATGCGGACATTATTGTTACCCATGCCAGCCTGGAAGGGCGCGCTAAACGGGTCAGTGACAAACCGTTAGTGCTGATAAAAAACTATCTCGGCGATCCGCAGCTTGACGATCTCTTTAAGCATTTAACGGCGAATTAATCTATCTGGTTCCTGGAGTCATTATGAAAACGAAAGTGGCTGCCATTTATGGCAAGCAGGATGTTCGTATCCGTGAATTTGAACTGCCCGAAATAAGCGACAATGAACTGCTGGTGAGCGTAATTTCTGACAGCGTTTGTTTATCAACCTGGAAGGCAGCGAAATTAGGCAGTGAACATAAACGTGTGCCGGACGATCTGGAAAAACATCCGGTCATCACCGGACATGAATGCGCCGGGGTGATTGTTGAGGTCGGGAAAAATCTGACCGGAAAATATAAAAAAGGTCAGCGCTTTGTTTTACAACCGGCAATGGGATTACCGACCGGTTATTCTGCTGGCTACAGCTATGAATATTTTGGCGGCAATGCGACGTATATGATTATTCCAGAAGTCGCGATTAAACTGGGGTGCGTTTTACCTTATCACGGCTCCTATTTTGCGGCGGCTTCGCTGGCGGAACCCATGTGCTGCATTATCGGCGCGTATAACGCCAATTATCATACGACGCAATATGTCTATGAGCACCGGATGGGTGTGAAGCCGGGAGGTAATATTGCGCTTCTGGCCTGCGCCGGGCCGATGGGAATTGGCGCTATTGATTATGCGATTAACGGCGGGATTCAGCCGTCGCGCGTTGTGGTGGTGGATATTGATGAGGCCCGCCTCGCGCAGGCAAAAAAATTACTGCCGGTTGCGCTGGTGGCACAAAAGGGTATTGAGCTTATCTATGTCAATACCTCCGAACTGGAGAACCCTGCCGCTACGTTACGCGCATTAACTGACAATGCAGGCTTTGACGACGTGTTTGTCTATGCCGCGGTTCCGGCGGTCATTGAACTGGCAGACGATCTTCTCGCCGAGGACGGGTGCCTGAATTTCTTCGCCGGACCAACGGACAGCAATTTCAAGGTGCCATTTAATTTTTACAACGTCCATTACAACAGTACCCACGTGGTGGGCACCTCCGGCGGTTCGACGGAAGACATGAAAGAGGCGATTGCGCTGAGTGCAACGGGTCAGCTCCAGCCGTCGTTTATGGTGACCCACATCGGCGGCCTTGATGCGGTGCCGCATACGGTGCTCAATCTGCCGGACATTCCTGGTGGCAAGAAGCTTATCTATAACGGTGTCACCATGCCGTTAACGGCCATTGCCGATTTTGCCGAAAAGGGTAAAACCGACCCGCTTTTCCGGGAGCTGGCAAGGCTTGTGGAAGAGACTCAAGGCATCTGGAATGAAAAAGCAGAGCGCTATCTTCTGGCGCAGTTTGGGGTGGATATTGGGGAGGCTGAGGCATGATGTCTCTGGCGTGGCCGCTCTTTCGCGTGACCGAACAGGCGGCGCTGGCCGCCTGGCCGCAAACCGGGTGCGGCGATAAAAACCGAATCGACGGGCTGGCGGTAACCGCCATGCGTGAGGCGCTAAACGCGATAGCGATTCGCGGGCGTATCGTTATCGGCGAAGGTGAGATTGACCATGCGCCAATGCTGTGGATTGGCGAGGAGATCGGCAGCGGCGTCGGCCCGGCGGTGGATATTGCCGTCGATCCCATCGAGGGAACCCGCATGGTGGCGATGGGGCAAAGCAATGCGCTGGCTGTGATGGCGTTTGCGCCTGAGGGCAGCCTGTTTCATGCCCCTGATATGTACATGAAAAAACTGGTGGTTAACGCAGCGGCAGCCGGGGCAATCAGCCTCGCTCTCCCGCTGGCAGAGAATCTTCGCAACGTTGCCCGGGCGCTGGGCAAGCCGCTGGAGCATCTGCGGATGGTGACGCTGGACAAACCGCGCCTGCAAAATGCAATTGCTGAGGCGACGCGGCTGGGCGTGAAAGTGTTTGCGCTGCCCGATGGCGACGTCGCTGCCAGCGTTCTGACCTGCTTACAGGATAATCCCTATGATCTGATGTACACCACAGGCGGCGCGCCGGAAGGGGTGATCTCCGCCTGCGCGGTGAAAGCGCTGGGTGGCGATATGCAGGCGGAGCTGATCGATTTTTGTGAAGCGAAAGGGGAGAGTCCTGAGAACCGTCGGGTCGCCGTGCAGGAGCACCGTCGCTGTGCGGAGATGAAGGTGGAAGTCAATCGTATCTATACCCTTAGCGAACTGGTAAAGGGCAATGACATCCTGTTCAGCGCGACGGGCGTGACGGGCGGCGAACTGGTTAAAGGTATTCAACAGGTTGCGAAGGGTGTGCGCACGCAAACTTTACTGATCGGCGGCGCAGATCGAACGTGTAATATAATAGACTCTCTGCATTCACGGTGATTTATCGAGATACAAATGACGACACTGACAGAAGACGATGTGCTTGAGCAACTGGATGCTCAGAATAACCTCCTCGCATTTATGACGACGGCACAGTCTTTTTTACTCCAGGGCATTAAATGTTTTCTGCCGTCGCTGTTTGTCGATAACGATGAAGAGATCGTGGAATATGCAGTGAAGCCGTTACTCGCCCGGAGTGGGCCGCTTGATGACATCGATGTGGCGTTACGCCTGATCTATGCGCTGGGGAAAATGGAAAAATGGCTCTACGCCGACATAACGCATTTTTCGCAGTTTTATCAGTATCTGAACGAGCAGGATACGATCCCTGGCTTCGCCGATGACATCACCTGGGATTTTATCAGCAACGTTAATTGCATCACCCGTAACGCGACGTTATTCAGCGCGCTGGAGTCGATGAAATTTGCTGACTTTGCCGCATGGTCTGAGGTTCGCTTTACCGCAATGATCAAGACGGCGCTCACCCTGGCGGTAACGACAATTTTAAAGGAACTTACGCCGTGAAAATTGGGCTAACGGTCAATGGGCTATATGTAGAAGCACATTATCCTGACGACGAAATTGAAAATGTTCATAAGCCTTTGCTGCGGCAACTGGCGAAACGGCATTTCGCCAGCGCCAGCAGACGTACGATTGTTTTTCTCAGCGCCCCGCCCGGTACGGGCAAGTCCACGCTGACCGCCTTCTGGGAATATCTCTCTCGTCAGACGGAGGGGCTCGCTCCGATTCAGACGTTGCCGATGGATGGATTTCATCACTACAACGTCTGGCTGGAAGCGCATAACCTGCGCGCGTACAAAGGCGCCCCGGAGACCTTTGATGTCGACAGGCTGGCGCAACATCTGCGGCAGATAAAAGAGGGCGACGGTACCTGGCCGCAGTATGACCGGCAAACGCACGACCCTGTCGAAGGGGCGATCGTGGTAACGGCACCCATCGTGATTGTTGAGGGTAACTGGTTACTGCTCGATGATGAACGATGGCGAGCGCTGGTGGAATACTGTGATTTTTCATTGTTTATTCGCGCGCCTGCTGAAGCGTTACGCACGCGCCTGGTGGGACGTAAGCTGGCCGGGGGGCTCTCTCAGGCCGATGCCGACGCGTTTTATGCCCGCACCGACGGGCCAAACGTGGAGCGTGTTTTGCGTCACAGCCGTCCTGCCAATGTGGAACTGATGATGTCGGCAAATGGCGAATACCGACTCGTCTGATCCTCAGCGGCTTTCAGCGGGGGCTCCGGTCGACCCGCCGCGTTTTTACGTGGCGGGATGAAAAGGGATTATTCCGGAAAAATGTGATGGAGATCAGATAAAATCGCTCTTAATCTGGACAGAGATTCCTTTTATTCCCCGATTCGCTTATTCTTGCTGAAGCGTTTCAGTCGATTAAATGTTCGACAATTGACCAATCAATCGCAGTTTGTGACAGCAAGGATTCCCCTTCGGGCGTCGCTGGATTACTCTTTCAGCCACCTCAAACTCAGGGATAGCTTTGCAGGAGATCTATGACCGTACGCGTAGCGATTAATGGCTTCGGTCGCATCGGACGCAACGTGGTTCGTGCTTTATATGAATCCGGGCGTCGTGCGGAAATCATCGTGGTGGCAATCAATGAACTGGCGGATGCTGCGGGCATGGCGCATTTGTTGAAATATGACACCAGCCACGGTCGCTTTGCCTGGGACGTTCGCCAGGAAAGGGAACAGCTGTTCGTCGGTGACGATGCCATCCGCGTGCTGCATGAGAACAGTATTGAAGGGCTGCCCTGGCGCGAACTGGGTGTGGATGTGGTGCTGGACTGTACCGGCGTGTACGGTAACCGTGAACATGGCGAAGCGCATCTGAATGCTGGCGCGAAAAAAGTGCTGTTCTCCCATCCCGGCAGTCACGACCTCGACGCCACCGTCGTGTTTGGCGTCAACCAGCATGAGCTGCAAGCTGAACACCGCATTGTCTCAAACGCCTCCTGCACCACCAACTGCATTATTCCGGTCATTAAACTGTTAGACGATGCGTATGGCATTGAATCCGGCACCGTGACCACGATTCATTCCGCCATGCACGATCAGCAGGTAATCGACGCCTACCATCCGGATTTACGACGCACTCGCGCGGCGAGCCAGTCCATCATTCCGGTTGATACGAAACTGGCCGCCGGGATCACCCGTATTTTCCCGCAGTTTAACGACCGTTTCGAAGCGATTGCCGTGCGCGTGCCGACGATAAACGTCACCGCAATCGATCTTAGCGTGACGGTGAAAAAACCGGTAAAAGCCTGTGAAGTCAACCTGTTGCTGCAAAAAGCGGCACAGGGAGCATTTCATGGTATAGTTGACTATACGGAATTACCGTTGGTCTCAGTAGATTTTAACCACGACCCGCACAGCGCCATCGTGGATGGCACGCAGACGCGAGTCAGTGGTGCGCACCTTATCAAGACGCTGGTCTGGTGTGATAACGAATGGGGCTTTGCTAACCGAATGCTCGACACCACGTTAGCCATGGCCGCAAAAGGTTTCAGGTAGAGCGCACCTTGCGCTTGCAAAACTTTAAGAATCAACGAGAGGATTCACCATGTCTGTAATTAAGATGACCGATCTGGATCTGGCAGGTAAACGCGTTTTCATCCGTGCCGATCTGAACGTACCGGTTAAAGATGGCAAAGTGACCAGCGACGCGCGTATCCGTGCATCTCTGCCAACCATTGAACTGGCTCTGAAGCAGGGCGCTAAAGTGATGGTCACCTCCCACCTGGGCCGTCCAACTGAAGGCGAGTACAACGAAGAGTTCTCTCTGCTGCCGGTTGTTAATTACCTGAAAGACAAACTGTCCAGCCCGGTTCGCCTGGTGAAAGATTACCTGGACGGCGTGGAAATTGCCGAAGGTGAGCTGGTTGTTCTGGAAAACGTTCGCTTCAACAAAGGCGAAAAGAAAGACGACGAAACCCTGTCCAAAAAATACGCTGCGCTGTGCGACGTATTCGTGATGGATGCATTCGGTACGGCTCACCGTGCGCAGGCATCTACCCACGGTATCGGTAAATTCGCAGACGTCGCCTGTGCAGGTCCGCTGCTGGCTGACGAACTGGAAGCGCTGGGTAAAGCTCTGAAAGAACCTGCTCGTCCAATGGTCGCTATCGTTGGTGGTTCTAAAGTGTCTACCAAACTGACCGTACTGGATTCCCTGTCCAAAATCGCTGACCAGCTGATCGTTGGTGGTGGTATCGCGAATACCTTCGTTGCTGCGCAAGGCCATAACGTGGGTAAATCCCTGTACGAAGCGGATCTGGTTGACGAAGCCAAACGTCTGCTGAGCACCTGTGATATCCCGGTTCCAACTGACGTTCGTGTAGCTACCGAGTTCTCCGAAACTGCTACTGCAACCCTGAAGTCTGTTAACGACATCAAAGATGAAGAGCAAATTCTGGACCTGGGCGACGTTTCTGCACAGAAACTGGCTGAAATCCTGAAAAACGCAAAAACTATCCTGTGGAACGGTCCTGTCGGCGTGTTCGAATTCCCGAACTTCCGCAAAGGGACTGAGATCGTGGCTAATGCTATCGCAGACAGCGAAGCGTTCTCTATCGCAGGCGGTGGTGACACCCTGGCAGCTATCGATCTGTTCGGTATCGCTGACAAGATCTCCTACATCTCCACTGGTGGCGGCGCATTCCTCGAATTCGTGGAAGGTAAAGTCCTGCCAGCAGTAGCAATGCTCGAAGAGCGCGCTAAGAAGTAAGCCATTCAGGGGCAGGGAAACCTGCCCAATTTTCAGCGCGCTTATCAGAGCTCGCACCTTTTCTAACGGCCGAAGATACAGGACTAAGCAACATGTCTAAAATTTTTGATTTCGTAAAACCTGGCGTTATCACTGGTGATGACGTACAGAAAGTGTTCCAGGTAGCTAAAGAAAACAACTTCGCTCTGCCAGCAGTTAACTGCGTAGGTACCGACTCCATCAACGCCGTACTGGAAACCGCTGCAAAAGTTAAAGCACCGGTTATCGTTCAGTTCTCTAACGGCGGCGCTGCGTTCATCGCAGGTAAAGGCGTGAAAACTGACGTTCCTCAGGGCGCTGCTATCCTGGGTGCTATCTCTGGCGCACATCACGTTCACCAGATGGCTGAGCACTACGGTGTTCCGGTTATCCTGCACACTGACCACTGCGCGAAAAAACTGCTGCCGTGGATCGACGGTCTGCTGGACGCAGGTGAAAAACACTTCGCAGCAACCGGTAAGCCACTGTTCTCTTCTCACATGATCGACCTGTCCGAAGAGTCTCTGGAAGAAAACATCGAGATCTGCTCTAAGTACCTGGCGCGTATGTCCAAAATGGGCATGACCCTGGAAATCGAACTGGGTTGCACCGGCGGTGAAGAAGACGGTGTGGACAACAGCCACATGGACGCTTCTGCTCTGTACACTCAGCCAGAAGACGTTGATTACGCTTACACCGAGCTGAGCAAAATCAGCCCACGCTTCACCATCGCAGCGTCCTTCGGTAACGTACACGGCGTATACAAACCAGGTAACGTGGTTCTGACCCCGACCATCCTGCGTGATTCTCAGGAATATGTGTCCAAAAAACACAACCTGCCGCACAACAGCCTGAACTTCGTCTTCCACGGCGGTTCCGGTTCTTCTGCTCAGGAAATCAAAGACTCCGTAAGCTATGGCGTAGTGAAAATGAACATCGATACCGACACCCAATGGGCAACCTGGGACGGTATCCTGCAATACTACAAAACCAACGAAGCTTACCTGCAAGGTCAGCTGGGCAACCCGAAAGGCGAAGACCAGCCGAATAAGAAATACTACGATCCACGCGTATGGCTGCGCGCTGCCCAGACTTCTATGATTACTCGTCTGGAGCAGGCATTCAAAGAACTGAACGCGGTTGACGTTCTGTAATTTGAGCTGCTAAACGCCTCAGAAAGGTCCGCAAACGCGGGCCTTTTTTTATGCCTTTTCAATAGCCTGATGCCTCTGTTTTTGTGATCTGTTTGGCAATATCATGGCTTTTTGTTTACCCTTTACTGACCTGCCTGTCTCCGTGTGGGATAGATTTTGTGGTTTTTATGAGCATAAGGAAAGATAAATGGAAGATCTCGGTGTTGTAGATAGCATCAATAACGCTGGCTCCTGGCTGGTGCGCAACCAGGCGCTCCTGATTAGTTACGCTGTGAATATTGCGGCAGCAATTGCCATCATTGTCGTGGGGATGATTATTGCCCGTACGGTTTCCAGGGGCGTTAATCGCGTAATGCTATCCCGTCATATCGATGCAACCGTTGCTGATTTCCTTTCTGCGCTGGTGCGTTACGGGATTATTGCGTTTACCCTCATTGCGGCAATGGGGCGGGTCGGTGTACAGACCGCTTCGGTCATTGCTGTACTTGGTGCCGCTGGTCTGGCCGTAGGTCTCGCTCTTCAGGGCTCGCTGGCTAACCTTGCGGCTGGCGTACTGTTAGTGACGTTCCGTCCTTTCCGTGCCGGAGAGTATGTTGATCTCGGTGGCACTGCGGGCACCGTGCTGAACGTGCAGATTTTCTCCACCACGCTGCGTTCGGCAGACGGCAAAATCGTCATTGTGCCAAACAAGAAAGTGATTGATGGCAACATTACTAACTTCTCTCGTGAGCCGGTTCGCCGTAATGAACTCATTATCGGGGTTGGCTATGATTCAGATACTGAGCTGGTGAAAAAGCTGATTACCGATATCATCGAATCAGATGACCGCATTCTTAAAGATCGTGAAATGACCGTTCGCCTGAACGAGCTGGGCGCGTCATCCATTAATTTTGTGGTGCGCATCTGGAGTAAAAGTGGCGATCTGCAAAACGTTTACTGGGACGTGCTGGAACGCATCAAGCGTGACTTTGACGCCAACGGTATCAGCTTCCCTTATCCGCAGATGGATGTGAACTTCAAAAAAGTGAAAGAAGCTGACTAACGCCCGTCAGTTCAGACAACGCCCGCATTGTATGCGGGCGTTGAGCCTATCGCTTTTGCCGGGCGTTAGCCTCCAGCAATAAACGTAGCTCATGCATCAATTTGCCTGCGTCCGTATTACCCTTACTTTCCTGTTGCCGTACCCATTCCTCCTGAACCTCTTGATATCGCGTTGCTTTCTGCCATTCCAATTGCTCATCACGGCTCAGAAGATGAAGCTTAGCGCCTTCGTTTTCCAGACGCGTGGTGAGAGAAGCCAGCCCGCTGTCCAACGCCGCACCGAGTTGTTTCTCCGTGGTTTCGGCTGCACGACGAATAGCAAGACGATCCCGCTCGTCCAGTGCGTTTAAGGTGTCCTTATTTATAACCAGAAGGTAGACATGCCCCAGCCAGAGCGCAGGAGAATAATGAATGTAGGGCGCCGCGCGCTGCGCATGTATGTCATCTCCGCTGTCGAGATTCACCATAAGGCCATTCAACTGTCCCGTGCGCAACGCGTCGGTAATCTTGTCATTCCAGGGCATTGCCAGGGTAGCTCCGCCAGCATTGCGCAAAAATGACTGGTGCCAGAAGCTGGCGGTTCGCCATTTTGTTCCCTCTAGCTGCTTCAGCTTAACGTCTGGCTGACGGGTAAAGAACCCGACCGGATAACCCAGGAAGAACTGCAAATTCACCAGGTTATTCTGCCCAAGCTCGCGGGCAAACTGTGGGTATTGCTGGAACACGCGATGAAAGAAGCGCACCTGGGCCTCGCCGTTTGCAGGCCCCAGGGGAAAGCTTTTGAATATTTGATGAAGCGGCAGTTGCTCCGTCGTATATTCAGGGACAACGATGCCAATATCAGCTCTGGTGCCCTGGCCAAGCGTACTTAGCGCATTGTAACTACTTGATATATCACCTTTCCAGTGGGCTTCAATTTTCAGGCGGCCTTGCGATTCTTTTTCAATCTCACTAAAGAAAACGTTTTTGATAAATTGCGTACGCATATTGCCGTACGGTTCGTGGTCCGTGTAGCGAAGTATCTTTTCTGCACTCGCTATGGCCGGAAATGCCGTTAAGAGCGCAAATATGGCGGAGATGACCATTGCAACGCCTTGATGTTTCATATGATTTCCTGTGAGAATTTTTCGGCCTGGGGCAATACAGCATACGCCGGGTCGCGAGAGGGCAGGTTTTATAAAATCTTAATATTGTATACAGCAGGGTTTTATTAGTGATTCTAATCAATCATTAAAATTTTAAATTTTATCTAATGGTGGTCACGCAGTATAGTCTGCACGTAGAGAAAACTGCCTGAGAGTTATCAATGTTAACTTACTATTTTCAAGGGCTTGCATTAGGTGCGGCCATGATCCTTCCCCTTGGTCCACAAAATGCGTTCGTGATGAACCAGGGCATTCGCCGCCAGTATCATCTGATGATTGCCCTGCTGTGCGCGGTGAGCGATTTGCTACTGATTTGCGCCGGGATTTTTGGCGGCAGCGCCTTGCTGATGCAGTCGCCGTGGCTGCTGGCGCTGGTTACCTGGGGCGGCGTATCGTTTCTGCTGTGGTACGGGTTTGGCGCCCTGAAAACGGCCATGAGCAGCAATCTTGAGCTGGCAAGCGCCGAAGTGATGAGGCAGGGGCGCTGGAAGATTATCGTCACCATGCTCGCCGTGACGTGGCTTAACCCGCACGTTTATCTTGATACGTTCGTGGTGCTGGGCAGCCTGGGCGGACAGCTGGACGTTGAGCCGAAACGCTGGTTTGCGCTCGGTACGGTCAGCGCCTCCTTCCTCTGGTTCTTCGGTCTTGCGATCCTGGCGGCGTGGCTGGCACCACGGCTGCGGACTGCCAGAGCGCAGCGCATCATTAACACGCTGGTGGGACTAGTGATGTGGTTTATTGCCTTCCAGCTGGCGAAAGAGGGGATTCATCACGTACAGGGATTGTTCAACTAAGCGTTGTCTTATGGACATCTGAACAAGACCCGCTAAGCTTGCTGGCATGAGCCCTGTTGATGGGGCACTCTTCGCAACATGGAGGAATGACAGTGAAGTTTAAGGTGATGGCCCTGGCGGCATTAGTAAGTTTAGGTGCGGTGTCGGTGCAGGCGAATGAACTGCCAAACGGCCCGCACATTGTCACTTCAGGCACGGCAAGCGTGGATGCGGTACCGGATGTTGCAACCCTGGCAATTGAAGTGAACGTGGCGGCGAAAGATGCTGCTTCCGCCAAGAAACAGGCAGACGATCGTGTTGCGCAATACCTCTCTTTCCTGGAACAGAACGGTGTCGCGAAAAAAGACATCAGCTCTGCGAACCTGCGTACCCAACCGGATTACGACTACCAGAACGGCAAAAGCATCCTGAAAGGCTATCGCGCCGTGCGTACTGTGGAAGTGACTGTACGCCAGCTTGATAAGCTCAACGGATTGCTGGATGGTGCGCTGAAGGCTGGGCTGAACGAAATTCGTTCCGTCTCGCTGGGCGTTGCGCAACCGGAGAAATATAAAGACGAAGCGCGTAAAGCGGCGATTGATGATGCCATTCATCAGGCGCAGCAGCTGGCATCCGGCTTTAAGAGCAAGCTCGGTCCGGTTTACAGCGTGCGCTACCACGTTTCAAACTACCAGCCAAGCCCGATGGTTCGGATGATGAAGGCGGACGCCGCGCCGGTTTCTGCTCAGGAAACCTACGAGCAGCCAACCATTCAGTTCGACGATCAGGTTGATGTGGTGTTCCAGCTGGAACCGACTGAAAAGCCAGCTCAGTAACCCGTAGGCCGGGTAAGGCGTAACCGCCACCCGGCTTTTCTTTTTAATCCTGCCTCAAAACCTTATGCCCAAATGCCAGCAGCGCGTCAGTGACGTTGCGCATCATGCGGCTTTCCGGCGCAAAACGGTGCCAGTACAGCATCCGGCGCTGATACAGCCCCGGGGTTAAATCAATCAGCTCACCGCTTTTCAACTCTTTCTCAATCTGCAAATGCGGGATCATGCAGCAGGTGGTTCCCTGACGCGCGAGCTGCACAAAGGCCTCGGACGAGTTAACGATATGACACGGCACGCTGCCCGGCGGCAGATCGAAGTTTTGTTGCAGGAAGGCCTGATGCATATCGTCCAGATGGTCGAACGCGACGGCAGGCGCTTTCAGCAGCGCGGCGCGGGTCACACCGTTCGGGAAGTAGCGCTCGGCAAAGGCTTTTGAACCGACAAACAGGTAATCCAGCGCGCCCAGCTGATCCACCAGACAGCTTGGCAACGCCTGAGGCTGAATACTGACCGCACCAACCACTTCGCCGCGACGCAGGCGCTCCTGGGTGCGGGTTTCGTCTTCAACCTGGAGATTCAGGCGGATAGGGGAGTCGGCCAGCACCGGCGCAAGGGCCGGCAGCAGCCAGGTCGCCAGACTGTCGGCGTTCACCGCCAGCGACAGCAGCAGCGGCGTGGAGCCGGTCTGTTCATCGCCCAGCCACTCATCTTCCAGCAGTTCAACTTGCCGCAGCAGGGCGAGGAGCTTTTGTCCTTGCTCCGTCGGACGCGGCGGTACGGTACGCACCAGCAGCGGCTGCCCGAACATGTTTTCAAGCTGTTTGATACGCTGTGATACGGCGGACTGGGTGATGCACAGCTTTTGCGCCGCGCGCTCAAAACCGCGTTCACGAATAACTGCATCAAGTGCCTGTAGTGTTCTGTAGTCCGGACGTTTCATTGCTCTGGCTGACTCCTTAATTTTGCTTAATCTGCACTATGACACAATTTTCCCTTCGTGGCAGACGAAATCCATTCGACGTGTTCTATAATGCGCCCTGAGTTTTCACACCACAGGCAAAACGATCATGACGCAGGATGAACTGAAAAAAGCAGTAGGATGGGCCGCTCTCCAGTACGTACAGCCGGGTACCATTGTCGGTGTTGGTACGGGGTCGACGGCGGCGCACTTTATCGATGCGCTGGGCACGATGAAGGGGCAGATCGAGGGCGCGGTTTCCAGCTCCGATGCTTCCACGGAAAAGCTGAAAAGCCTCGGCATCACCGTTTTCGACCTCAACGAAGTGGACCGTCTGGGCATTTACGTTGATGGCGCGGATGAAATCAACGGCCATATGCAGATGATCAAAGGCGGTGGCGCGGCGCTGACCCGCGAGAAGATCATCGCTTCCGTGGCGGATAAGTTCATCTGCATCGCGGACGCCTCCAAGCAGGTCGACATTCTGGGGAATTTCCCGCTGCCGGTCGAAGTGATCCCGATGGCGCGCAGCGCCGTGGCACGTCAACTGGTGAAGCTGGGTGGTCGTCCGGAATACCGTCAGGGTGTGGTGACCGACAACGGCAACGTGATCCTCGACGTTCACGGCCTTGAGATCCTCGATGCCATTGCGCTGGAAAATGCGATCAACGGCATTCCAGGCGTCGTTACCGTAGGGTTATTTGCCAACCGTGGCGCGGACGTGGCGCTGATCGGCACGGCTGACGGTGTAAAAACCATCGTAAAATGATCTGACGGGGGGAGCGCTCCCCCCGCTAAAAAATTTTTGAAAAGCTAAATTCGGTGACTTGTGTCACGTTTTTCCGCCTCTTTTGCCGATCCTGCCACGTTCGTAATTTTCCGCAGCATTTTCCTCTGCCATTTTGCTCTGTATGACTTTTCTTCAGAGTGCCGACGCAAACGTTCATATTGCTGCAATAGTTTTTTTTGATATGTTGGCTGCACGGGATTTATATCCAGCACAACATCAGTTCAGATAAAAACAGGGTCGGGTAAATGGCAAAGGTATCACTGGAGAAAGACAAGATTAAATTCCTGCTGGTTGAAGGCGTGCACCAGAAAGCGCTCGATAGCCTTCGCGCAGCAGGCTACACCAACATCGAATTTCACAAAGGCGCGCTGGACACTGAAGAGCTGAAAGCGTCCATCCGTGATGCCCATTTCATTGGCCTGCGATCCCGTACCCAACTGACTGAAGACGTTATTGCTGCGGCGGAAAAGCTGGTGGCGATTGGCTGTTTCTGCATCGGCACCAACCAGGTTGATCTGAATGCCGCCGCAAAACGCGGTATCCCGGTCTTTAACGCGCCGTTCTCTAACACCCGTTCCGTGGCGGAGCTGGTGATTGGCGAGCTGCTGCTGCTCCTTCGCGGCATTCCGGAAGCTAACGCTAAAGCGCACCGCGGCGTGTGGAATAAGCTGGCCGCGGGCTCCTACGAAGCGCGTGGTAAAAAGCTCGGGATTATCGGTTACGGCCACATTGGTACGCAGCTCGGTATTCTGGCGGAATCCCTCGGCATGCACGTGTTTTTCTACGATATCGAAAGCAAGCTGCCGCTGGGTAACGCGACGCAGGTGCAGCATCTCTCTGATCTGCTGAACATGAGCGACGTGGTCAGCCTGCACGTGCCGGAAAATGCGTCCACCAAAAACATGATGGGGGCGGAAGAGCTGGCGCTGATGAAGCCGGGCTCTCTGCTGATCAACGCCGCGCGCGGTACGGTGGTTGACATTCCTGCGCTGTGCGACGCGCTGAAGCGTAAACATCTGGCGGGTGCGGCGATTGACGTATTCCCGACGGAACCGGCCACCAACAGCGATCCGTTCACCTCTCCGCTGTGCGAGTTCGACAACGTGATCCTGACGCCGCACATCGGCGGTTCTACTCAGGAAGCGCAGGAGAATATCGGCCTGGAAGTGGCGGGTAAGCTGAGCAAATATTCCGACAACGGTTCAACGCTCTCTGCGGTGAACTTCCCGGAGGTGTCTCTGCCGCTGCACGGTGGGCGTCGTCTGCTGCACATCCACGAAAACCGTCCTGGCGTGCTGACCGCCATCAACCAGATCTTTGCTGAGCAGGGTGTTAACATTGCCGCGCAGTATCTGCAAACTAACTCGCAGATGGGTTATGTGGTGATTGATATCGAAGCGGATGAAGACATCGCCGAGAAAGCATTGCAGAGCATGAAGGCCATTCCGGGGACGATTCGCGCGCGCCTGTTGTACTGATGGTGCAGTTTGTGGCGTCGGGTGGCGCTACGCTTACCCGACCTACAATGTTCGTGCGGTCTGCGTGTCGGGTGGCGCTTACGCTTACCCGACCTACAATGTTCGTGCGGTCTGTGGCGTCGGGTGGCGGCTGCGCCTTACCCGACCTACAATGTTCGTGCGGTTTGTGGTGTCGGGTGGCGCTTACGCTTATCCGACCTACGATGTTCGAGGATTTATGTAGGCCGGGTAAGGCGTAGCCGCCACCCGGCTTTGTTCTACCAGGTCCAGGTTTTACTGGGCGTCACTACCGCCGGTAACGGCACATCCCATTTTTCTACGGGTAATGCCTCCACGCCCTGACAATCATGCGCATAGCCCACCGGCTGCAACCCGTACTGCTGCCAGTTTTGTAGCGTCCTGTCATAGAATCCCCCGCCCATGCCTAAACGCTGGCCCTGTTCATCAAATGCCACCAGCGGTGTAATCAGTACATCCAGCTCGGAAAGCGGCAGCACGTCGCGCACGTCGAGTTTCGGTTCGGTGATTTTCAGACGATTTACCACCAGCTCGCTGTGCGGATGGTAGTGCAGAAACAGCAGATTGCCCGGGCTAAAAGGATGCAGCACCGGCAGGTAAACTTTTTTCCCGGCGCGCCAGAGCTGGTCGATAAGCGGTTGGGTATCCAGCTCACCATCAAACGAGAGAAACAGGGCGACGGTGTTTGCCATCACCACAGGCGGATAGGCCATCATGCGGGCGGCGGCCTGCTGAGCAAACTGTGCCTGTTGCTCGGCGCTTAGGGCGCGACGACGCTGGCGAATAAGCTGACGGATGTCCTGGCGTGAAGCAGAAACTTCAGGGAGTTGAGTCATGGTAGTCGGTAGAAGAAAAGAGAGGGAATCTCCGAGATGCCGCCGCAGGCTGTAACCCTTGAACCCTTGGTTCAAGGTGAATGTGTCGTCATAGTTTTAAGGCTTCTCGGACGAACCGAGCATGCTCACCAACCATGGAGCGCCACATTCTTGTGGTATGAAATATCGGCTCAGGGGACTGGCCCGCTTGCGAACATCTCAGAGAAATTTTGTCTTCACAGTTACTCTACCATAGTCAACTGAGAAGTGTTATTCAAACTTTGGTCCCGGTCTTTCGGGACTGCGACCTTGATCAAGCAATGCCTGTTCTATGGTCTGCTGGAGCATTTTAATGCGCTGCTCCATGCTTGCCGCGTAATCGCGGGTCTTCGCTTTTTCCTGAGTCAGTTCATAGCTGATGTTCAACGCGGCGATGAAAACCAGCTGCTCAGTATTTGTGACTCTAGTGCGTTCTTTTAGATCTTGCAACCGCTGATTCAAATCGTCCGCAGCCTGATTCAAGGCATCCCTTTGTTCAGGCGGACAATTCACTCGCAGTGAACGGCCAAAAATCTGGAGATCGACGGGTTGTGCAGACATGCCACCTTCCTGCTGATTGACTGCGCTGCCTTCGCATACTGCCCCGGGGGCTGCGAAGGGGCGACACTATAGCTACCCTGATGTGAAGATACAAGCCCTTTTCTGGTATCACCAGGGTCCAAAGTGGTAGCATATCATGAATATCCTCCCTTTGATGACGAATGCGTATGTCTATACAGAACGAAATGCCTGGTTACAAGGATTTAAACCAGTTACTGAACCAGCAGGGAGTCGGTCTGACCCCTGCCGAAATGCACGGTCTGATCAGCGGCATACTGTGCGGCGGAAACAGCGACAGCTCATGGCAGCCGCTGATCCACGACCTCACCAACGAAGGGCTGGCGTTTGGCCACGAACTGGCGGAAGCGCTGCGTAAAATGCACGCCGCAACCAGCGATTCCCTGGAAGACGATGGCTTTCTTTTTCAGCTTTATCTGCCTGAAGGCGACGATGTCAGCGTCTTCGATCGCGCTGATGCGCTCGCGGGTTGGGTAAACCACTATCTGCTTGGCCTGGGCGTAACCCAGCCTAAACTGGATAAAGTGACCGGCGAAGCGGGTGAAGCGATCGACGATCTGCGCAACATCGCCCAGCTCGGCTACGATGAAGACGAAGACCAGGAAGAGCTGGAGATGTCTCTCGAAGAGATTATCGAGTACGTGCGCGTGGCGTCTCTGCTGTGCCACGACAATTTTACGCGCTCGCAGCCGACCGCGCCGGAAGTTCGCAAGCCAACATTACACTAAGAAAAATAACGCACAGGAGGGTGTCATGGTTATCTCCAGTCAAGAGTATTCTCGCCGTCGTCAGGCGCTGCTGGCAAAAATGCAGCCGGGAAGCGCTGCCCTGATTTTCGCCGCGCCGGAAGTGACGCGCAGCGCCGACAGCGAATACCCCTATCGCCAGAGCAGTGATTTCTGGTACTTCACCGGGTTTAACGAGCCGGAAGCGGTACTGGTGCTGATTAAAAGCAATGACACCCACAACCACAGCGTGATTTTTAACCGCGTGCGCGATCTGACCGCGGAAATCTGGTTTGGTCGCCGCTTAGGGCAGGAGGCGGCGCCAGAAAAACTGGGCGTGGACCGCGCGCTGGCCTACAGCGAAATCAACCAGCAGCTCTACCAACTGCTGAACGGTCTGGACGTGCTCTATCACGCCCAGGGCGAATACGCGTATG
The DNA here is from genome assembly GCF_032389435.1 of Enterobacter sp. DTU_2021_1002640_1_SI_PRY_ASU_LCPMC_013. Taxonomy (NCBI): domain Bacteria; kingdom Pseudomonadati; phylum Pseudomonadota; class Gammaproteobacteria; order Enterobacterales; family Enterobacteriaceae; genus Enterobacter; species Enterobacter sp. DTU_2021_1002640_1_SI_PRY_ASU_LCPMC_013. The sequence continues at coordinate 4,004,230 of NZ_CP135594.1, read as the reverse complement.
CGGATGACATTGTTTTCACCGCGCTGGATAAGCTGCGTAAAGGCTCACGTCAGAATTTGTCTGCACCCGCCACCCTGACGGACTGGCGACCGATGGTGCATGAGATGCGCCTGTTCAAGTCTGAAGAAGAGCTGAACGTGATGCGCCGCGCGGGCGAAATCAGCGCCCTGGCGCATACCCGCGCCATGGAAAAGTGCCGTCCCGGTATGTTCGAGTACCAGCTTGAAGGGGAAATTCACCATGAATTTAACCGTCACGGCGCGCGCTTCCCGTCCTATAACACCATCGTAGGCGGCGGGGAAAATGGCTGCATTCTGCACTACACCGAAAACGAAAGTGAACTGCGCGACGGCGATCTGGTGCTGATTGACGCTGGCTGTGAATATCAGGGTTACGCGGGCGACATCACCCGTACCTTCCCGGTGAACGGTAAATTCACCACCGCGCAGCGTGAAATCTATGACATCGTGCTTGAGTCTCTGGAGACCGCGCTGACGCTGTTCCGCCCTGGCACCTCCATACAGGAGGTTACGGGCGAGGTGGTGCGCATCATGATTACCGGGCTGGTGAAGCTCGGCATTCTGAAAGGCGATGTGGACACCCTTATAACCGAAAACGCCCATCGTCCGTACTTTATGCACGGCCTGAGCCACTGGCTGGGGCTGGATGTGCATGACGTCGGGGCATACGGTCCGGAACGTTCGCGCGTGCTGGAGCCAGGCATGGTGCTGACCGTTGAGCCGGGGCTGTACATCGCGCCGGATGCCGACGTGCCGGAACAGTACCGCGGGATCGGCATTCGTATTGAAGATGACATCGTCATCACCGAAACCGGTAACGAAAACCTGACCGCGACCGTGGTGAAAAAAGCCGACGACATCGAGGCGCTGATGGCGGCGGCACGCGAATGAGCGTAATCATCGTTGGCGGAGGCATGACCGGCGCTACTCTGGCGCTGGCTATTTCGCAGTTAACCCAGGGCCAGCTTCCGGTGCATCTCGTTGAGGCGGTCGCGCCGCAGGCGGCCGATCATCCCGGTTTCGACGCCCGCGCTATCGCGCTGGCGCAGGGAACCTGTCAGCAGCTTGCGCGTATTGGGATCTGGCAGGCGATAGCGGATTGCGCGACGGCGATCGGCACCGTTCACGTCAGCGATCGCGGGCATGCAGGGTTTGTGACGCTGGATGCCCACGATTACCGGATCGAGGCGCTGGGGCAGGTTGTCGAGCTGCATGACGTAGGGCTGCGGCTGTTCCGTCTGTTACAGGACGCGCCTGGCGTCACGCTGCACTGTCCGGCGCGCGTCGCCAGCTTTAGCCGTCGTGACGAGGCCGTCAGCGTGACGCTGGACAACGGCACCACGCTGGAGGGGCAACTGCTGGTGGCGGCAGATGGTTCACGCTCCGCGATCGCCACGCAGTGCGGCGTCGAATGGCGCTCTGAACCCTATGGGCAGGCGGCGGTCATCGCTAACGTCTCTACGGCTGGCGCGCATAACGGCAGGGCATTTGAGCGCTTCACGGAACACGGCCCGCTGGCCATGCTGCCGATGTCGAACGGGCGTTGCTCGCTGGTATGGTGCCATGCGCAGGATCGGGCCGATGAGGTTCTCTCCTGGTCCGACGAACGTTTTTGTTCCGAGCTGCAAAAAGCCTTCGGCTGGCGGCTTGGGCGCATCACCCATGCCGGAAAACGCGTGGCCTATCCGCTCGCGCTGACGACCGCATCGCAGACTGTCTCCCATCGCGTCGCCCTGGTCGGCAACGCCGCGCAGACGCTGCACCCCATCGCCGGGCAAGGCTTCAACCTTGGCCTCCGTGACGTGATAAGCCTGGCAGAGCTCCTGGCCCGGACGTGGAGCGAACAACAGGATTGTGGCGCATACTCGGTGCTGAGCCATTACCAGAAACGACGCCAGGCGGACAAAGCGGCGACCATTGGTGTCACCGACGGTTTAGTCCACCTGTTTGCCAATCGCTGGGCACCGCTGGTTGCGGGTCGCAACCTTGGGCTGATGGCGATGGAAATGTTCATTCCGGCACGTGACGTGCTGGCGCAGCGGACCCTGGGTTGGGTCGCGCGTTAAGGAGTATTGACCGTGCAAAATGTTGATGTCGCCATTGTGGGCGGCGGAATGGTAGGACTGGCGCTGGCCTGTGGTTTACAGGGCAGCGGCCTGCGCGTGGCCGTGCTTGAGCAAAAAGCGCCGCAGCCTGTGGCGCAGGATGCACCGCCGGAGCTGCGCGTCTCGGCGATCAATGCCGCCAGCGAAAAGCTACTGACGCACCTTGGCGTCTGGTCTGAAATCGTGGCGCTGCGTGCCAGCTGTTACCATGGCATGGAAGTGTGGGATAAAGACAGCTTCGGCCATATCGCGTTTGACGATGAAAGCATGGGTTACAGCCACCTTGGACACATCGTTGAAAACGCGGTGATCCACCACGCGCTGTGGCAGAAAGCACAGCAGTGCAGCGACGTCACGCTGATCGCACCGGCGAAACTCCAGCAGGTGGCGTGGGGCGAAAACGACGCGTTTATCACTCTTGAAAGTGGCGACATGCTGACCGCGCGTCTGGTGGTGGGGGCCGACGGCGCCAATTCCTGGCTGCGTAACAAAGCGGATATTCCGCTGACCTTCTGGGATTACCGCCATCACGCGTTGGTGGCCACAATCCGCACCGAAGAGCCGCACGGCGGCGTGGCGCGCCAGATTTTCCATAATGACGGCATTCTGGCCTTCCTGCCGCTTGCCGATCCGCATCTCTGCTCCATCGTCTGGTCCTTAGAGCCGGAGAAAGCGCAGCAGATGCAGGAGGCGACGCCGGATGCCTTCAGTCAGGCGCTATGCGTGGCGTTTGATAACCGTCTGGGCCTGTGCATGCTTGAAAGCGAACGCCAGACGTTTCCGTTAACCGGTCGCTACGCGCGTCAGTTTGCCGCGCACCGTCTGGCGCTGGTGGGGGATGCGGCGCATACCATTCATCCGCTGGCCGGGCAGGGGGTGAACCTCGGCTTTATGGACGCGGCTGAGCTGGTTGAAGAGCTGCGTCGCCTGCATCGGGAAGGCAAAGATATTGGTCAGCATCTGTATCTGCGTCGCTACGAGCGCAGCCGCAAACACAGTGCGGCGATGATGCTGGCGGGTATGCAGGGCTTCCGCGAGCTGTTTGCCGGAGCGAATCCTGCGAAAAAACTGCTGCGCGATATTGGCCTCAAGCTGGCCGACACCCTTCCCGGCGTAAAACCGCAGCTTCTTCGTCAGGCAATGGGCCTCAACGATCTTCCCGACTGGTTACGTTAATCTCGATCCCCGTCACACTTTATTTTCCCGGCCTCCGCGCCGGGGAAATTTCCTCGTTTGAAATAATCTAATTTCACGTCATTTTTCGCATTAGAAAATCTAATCTTACTATTTTTATGTTACGGAAATTCGGCCCGTTTTTCCGCACGAAATATCACCATCTGCTAAATTCTGTTAGATCATTGTTAATTTTATGCGGGTTTAATCGCATTTTCCCAGTGAATAACTCTGTAGGCTTTTCAGCGATTTTTGGTCATAAGCTAATGTGATGACCCGTTTTACCTTATGGTTAACCGCCGGTTTCGGTGGTAAGTTCAGGTAAAAGAGAACGTTTGCGTCGGCCCCCGATCGCGAGGCCGACACCGGGTTTCACGGTGAATTTTTCAACGAGGAAAAGATGGCTCAACAGACTCCTTTGTACGAACAGCACGTGTTGTGCGGCGCCCGCATGGTGGACTTCCACGGCTGGATGATGCCGCTGCACTACGGCTCGCAGATTGATGAGCACCACGCGGTGCGCACCGATGCCGGTATGTTCGACGTGTCTCATATGACGATTGTCGACCTGCGCGGTAGCCGCACCCGGGAGTTTTTGCGTTATCTGCTGGCAAATGACGTCGCCAAACTGAAGACGCCGGGCAAAGCGCTCTATACCGGCATGCTCAATGCCTCTGGCGGCGTGATTGACGACCTCATCGTCTACTACTTCACCGAAGATTTCTTCCGCCTCGTTGTAAACTCCGCCACCCGCGAAAAAGACCTCTCCTGGATTTCCCAACACGCTGAACCTTACGCCATAGACATCACCGTTCGTGACGATCTGTCGCTGATTGCGGTGCAGGGGCCAAACGCCCAGGCGAAAGCCGCCTCTCTGTTCAGCGACGAGCAGCGCAAAGCCACCGAAGGCATGAAGCCATTCTTCGGCGTGCAGGCGGGGGATCTGTTTATCGCCACCACCGGCTACACCGGTGAAGCGGGCTACGAAATTGCCATGCCAAACGAGAAGGCCGCTGATTTCTGGCGTGCGCTGGTGGAGGCGGGCGTGAAGCCTGCGGGCCTGGGCGCGCGCGATACGCTGCGTCTGGAAGCGGGGATGAACCTCTACGGTCAGGAGATGGACGAAGGCGTCTCTCCGCTGGCGGCCAACATGGGCTGGACCATTGCGTGGGAACCGGCTGACCGTGATTTTATTGGTCGTGAAGCTCTGGAGATGCAGCGCGAGAAGGGCACTGAACAGCTGGTAGGCCTGGTGATGAAAGAAAAAGGCGTTCTGCGCGGCGAGCTGCCTGTACGCTTCACCGATGCCGATGGCAATCATCGCGAAGGCGTGATCACCAGCGGAACGTTCTCCCCGACGCTCGGCTACAGTATTGCCCTGGCACGCGTGCCGGCGGGGATTGGCGAAACGGCGGTGGTGCAGATCCGCAACCGCGAAATGCCGGTCAACGTGACCAAACCGATTTTTGTTCGCGCCGGTAAGCCGGTCGCCTAACTATTTTTATCAGGAGAACTTCAATGAGCAATGTGCCAGCAGAACTGAAATACAGCAAAGAACACGAGTGGCTGCGCAAAGAGGCGGACGGCACTTACACCGTTGGGATCACCGAGCACGCGCAGGAGCTGCTGGGCGACATGGTGTTTGTTGACCTGCCGGAAGTGGGCGCAACCGTGAGCGCAGGCGACGACTGTGCGGTGGCGGAATCCGTTAAAGCGGCCTCTGACATCTACGCCCCGGTGAGCGGTGAAATTGTTGCAGTGAACGACGCGCTGAGCGACTCCCCGGAGCTGGTCAACAGCGAACCGTATGAAGGCGGCTGGATCTTCAAGATCAAAGCCAGCGACGAAGCGCAGGTTGCCGCGCTGCTGGATGCGACCGCGTACGAAGCACTACTGGAAGACGAATAAGCCATTTCCCTCTCCCCTTTGGGGAGAGGGAGAAAACACATTCACTGCACGTTTCAGGAACCATCGCTCATGACACAGACTTTAAGCCAGCTTGAAAACCGTGGCGCCTTCATTGAACGTCACATTGGGCCGGATGCTCAGCAACAGCAGGAGATGCTGAAGACAGTTGGCGCGGATTCATTAAACGCACTGATCGGCCAGATCGTGCCAAAAGACATCCAGCTTGCTACGCCGCCGCGGGTAGGCGAGTCCACGACGGAGTTCGCCGCGCTGGCGGAGCTGAAGGCCATCGCCGGCCTTAACAAGCGCTATAAGTCTTACATTGGCATGGGCTACACCAACGTGCAGTTACCGCCGGTGATCCTGCGTAATATGCTGGAAAATCCGGGCTGGTACACCGCTTACACCCCGTATCAGCCAGAAGTCTCCCAGGGCCGTCTGGAAGCGCTGCTGAACTTCCAGCAGGTGACGCTGGATCTGACCGGTATGGATATCGCCTCTGCCTCGCTGCTGGATGAAGCGACCGCCGCCGCCGAAGCGATGGCGATGGCGAAGCGCGTGAGCAAGCTGAAAAACGCCAACCGCTTCTTCGTGGCGGCGGACGTGCATCCCCAGACGCTGGACGTGGTGCGCACCCGTGCGGAAACCTTCGGCTTTGAGGTGATTGTCGACGACGCTGAAAAAGTGCTGGATCACCAGGACGTCTTCGGCGTGCTGTTGCAGCAGGTGGGCACCACCGGGGAAGTGCACGACTACGGCGCACTGATCGCCGAACTGAAATCCCGTAAGGTTATTGTTAGCGTCGCCGCTGATTTTATGGCGCTGGTGCTGCTGACGGCGCCAGGCAAACAGGGCGCGGATATTGTCTTCGGCTCAGCTCAGCGTTTCGGCGTGCCGATGGGCTACGGCGGCCCGCACGCGGCGTTCTTTGGCGCGAAAGATGAATTTAAACGTTCCATGCCAGGCCGTATTATCGGCGTATCGAAAGATGCCGCCGGTAACACCGCGCTGCGCATGGCGATGCAGACCCGCGAGCAGCATATCCGCCGCGAGAAAGCGAACTCCAACATCTGTACCTCGCAGGTGCTGCTGGCTAACATTGCCAGCCTGTACGCGGTGTTCCACGGTCCGGCTGGCCTGAAACGTATTGCCAGCCGCATCCACCGTCTGGCCGATATCCTGGCCTGCGGTCTGCAACAGAAAGGTCTCAGACTGCGTCATGAACACTATTTCGATACCCTGTGCGTCGAGGTGGCAGACAAAGCGGCCGTGCTGGCGCGCGCCGAGGCAGCGCAAATCAACCTGCGCAGCGACATTCACAATGCGGTCGGCATTACGCTGGACGAAAGCACCACCCGTGACGATATCCTGACCCTGTTCAACGTATTGCTGGGTGACGCACACGGTCTGGACGTTGATACGCTCGACAAAGAGGTTGCGCTCGACAGCCGCTCCATTCAGGAAAGCATGCTGCGCGACGACGCGATCCTGACTCACCCGGTGTTCAACCGCTATCACAGCGAAACCGAGATGATGCGTTACATGCACTCTCTGGAACGTAAAGATCTGGCGCTGAACCAGGCGATGATCCCGCTGGGCTCCTGCACCATGAAGCTGAACGCCGCGGCTGAGATGATCCCAATTACTTGGCCTGAATTCTCTGAGCTACACCCGTTCTGCCCGGCTGAGCAGGCGGAAGGTTATCACATGATGATCAACCAGCTCTCCGACTGGCTGGTGAAGCTGACCGGGTACGACGCGCTCTGCATGCAGCCGAACTCCGGTGCGCAGGGTGAATACGCTGGTCTGCTGGCGATCCGTCACTATCACGAAAGCCGCAATGAAGGCCACCGTGATATCTGCCTGATCCCAAGCTCTGCCCACGGTACCAACCCGGCTTCTGCCCAGATGGCAGGAATGGAAGTGGTGGTTGTGGCGTGCGACAAAAACGGCAACATCGATCTGGCCGACCTGCGCGCCAAAGCCGAGCAGGCGGGCGACAAACTCTCCTGCATCATGGTGACATACCCGTCCACCCACGGCGTGTACGAAGAAACTATCCGTGAAGTGTGTGAAGTGGTGCATCAGTTCGGCGGCCAGGTTTACCTCGACGGCGCAAACATGAACGCCCAGGTGGGCATCACCTCTCCGGGCTTTATTGGCGCGGATGTGTCGCACCTGAACCTGCATAAAACGTTCTGCATTCCGCACGGCGGTGGCGGCCCGGGGATGGGTCCTATCGGCGTGAAAGCGCACCTGGCACCGTTTGTGCCGGGCCACAGCGTGGTGCAGATTGAAGGCATGCTGACCCGTCAGGGCGCGGTCTCCGCGGCACCGTTCGGCAGCGCCTCTATCCTGCCAATCAGCTGGATGTACATCCGCATGATGGGCGCGGAAGGGCTGAAGCAGGCCAGCCAGGTGGCGATCCTCAACGCCAACTACATCGCAACGCGTCTGAAGGACGCCTATCCGGTGCTCTATACCGGTCGCGACGGTCGCGTGGCGCACGAATGCATCCTCGATATTCGTTCTCTGAAAGAAGAGACGGGCATCAGCGAGCTGGATATCGCCAAGCGTCTGATCGACTACGGCTTCCACGCGCCAACCATGTCGTTCCCGGTAGCGGGTACGCTGATGGTTGAGCCGACTGAATCTGAAAGCAAGGTGGAGCTGGATCGCTTTATCGACGCCATGCTGGCGATCCGCAGCGAAATCGACCGCGTGAAAGGCGGGGAGTGGACGCTGGAAGATAACCCGCTGGTGAACGCGCCGCATAAACAGAACGAACTGGTGGCAGAGTGGAACCACGGTTATACCCGCGAGCTGGCTGTCTTCCCGGCAGGTGTGGCAAACAAATACTGGCCAACCGTGAAACGTCTTGATGATGTTTACGGCGACCGTAACCTGTTCTGCTCCTGCGTGCCGATGAGCGAATACCAGTAACGTTGTTCCTGTAGTAACGTAGGCCGGGTAAGGCGAAGCCGCCACCCGGCTTTTTTATTGGGAGAAAAGAATGGCAATTGCACTGGTCACCGGCGCCAGCCGGGGTATTGGTAAAGCCACCGCGCTACAGCTGGCAAGCGAAGGCTACACCGTTGCGGTGAATTTTCATCACAACATCAAAGCCGCGACGGACGTCATTAATCAGATCGTGGACGCGGGCGGTAAAGCCTTTGCCGTACGCGCGGACATCAGCGATGAAGCGCAGGTGATGGCGATGTTCGACAGCATCGATCGCGAAGGTGAGCCGCTCGCCGCGCTGGTGAACAACGCCGGGATTTTGTTTGAACAATCCACCATCGAAAACCTCTCCGCTGAACGTATTAACCGCGTGCTGGCTACCAACGTCACCGGCTATTTTCTCTGCTGCCGTGAAGCGGTTAAGCGCATGTCGCATAAACACGGCGGCAAGGGCGGCGCGATTGTGAATGTCTCCTCGGCGGCATCACGGCTGGGCGCGCCGGGGGAATATGTGGATTATGCCGCCTCAAAAGGGGCGGTGGATTCCCTGACCACCGGCCTCGCGCTGGAGGTGGCGGCGCAGGGCATTCGCGTTAACTGCGTGCGGCCAGGCCTGATTTATACCGATATTCACGCCTCCGGCGGCGAGCCGGGGCGTGTGGATCGGGTGAAGTCGATGTTACCGATGCAGCGTGGCGGTCAGCCGGAGGAGGTCGCCCAGGCCATTGTCTGGCTGCTGAGCGACAAAGCCTCCTATGTCACCGGTAGCTTCCTGGAGCTGGCTGGCGGGAAGTAACGCTACGACGCCAGCCACAGCCGCAGGCGCATTCCCCAGCCGCTGGTCCAGCCGGTGGTGATCGACTTCACTTCACCGTGAGAGATCACCACCAGCGTTGGCGTAACCTTAACGTCCCACTCACGCGCCAGTTCTCCGCTGGCGTCATTGACCGTGGGCATCGTCGCCTTCTTCTTCCTCATCCAGGTTTCGAGCGTCGCGTTATCGCCCGAGCGCAGCGCAACCGACATCACGTTACCCCCGTCCGCGGCAAGCGCCGCCACCGACGGCGTGGTGTAGCGGCAGACGCCGCACCATGTCGCCCAGACGTAGACCAGCAGCGGTCGCTCCTTACTCATGGCGATAAGATCGACGGGCTGACCGTCGAGGGTGTGCAGTGCCGTCGCGGAGAAATTCTGCGGCAGCGCGGGCTGGCGGAAATAGTCCACCGCCAGGCTCACGGCTACGCCAATCAGCAGCCACACGCCCAGCTCGCGCAGCAGGCGCGGAAGCTTACTTGCCACGGGCGTTTGCCAGCTGTTCTTTGACCAGCCCCTCCAGGTCGTCATACGGAATTGCGCCCGCCACCATCTGGTCGCCGATAATGGTCGCCGGGGTACCCTGAATATTCAGCACCTGCGCCAGGATGAGGTTCATCTTTAGGCTGTCCATGGTTTTATCATCCGTTTTAATGCTGTCCGTTCCGGTCTTTGCCTTCGCGGCGGCGATGCTGGCGTCATCGTGATAGCCCTTTTTCATCATCAGCCGCTGGTGCAGCGCCCAGAATTTATCCGGCGCCTGCTGCCACGTTGAGAGTGCCGCTTTCGCGGCATTTACCGAGCTTTGTCCCTTGAACGGCAGCAGTTTGACGATGAGCTGCACGTCGGGATTTTCCTGCACGATTTTCTCAAGCATTGGGTCGAACTGCTTGCAATACGGGCAGTTGTAGTCAGTGAAGGAGACGATGGTCAGCTTCGGCGATGTCGCGCCGGTTCGCGGGCTGTTAGGGTCGTTAAACAGCAGTTTTGCCAGCTGGTCGCTGGAAGCGTCATCAGAAGGTGCGGCGAAACCGAACGTTGATAACGACAGCAGAAGTAAGGCAACGAAGGCTCTCATGTTATTTTCCTTTTGCATCGGACAGGTTGCTCAGCACCGCTTCGCGGCTTAACAACGCAGGCAGCACGTGGCCCTGCGGTAATCCCGGTCCGTAGATCTGGTTAAACGGCACGGCGGCGCTGCCGCGCGTGGTTAAGAACTGGCTGATGGTATCTGAGGGGCGGCTCCAGTCGCCGCGCAGGGCGACAACGTCCGGGGCGGAGAGCGCATCCTGCACGTCGTCGCGCAGCAGCACGTTGTATTTATTGGCTTTACAGGTCACGCACCAGTCGGCGGTCACGTCGACGAACACCCGTTTGTTCTCCGCCAGCGCGCGGGCAATGGCCTGCTCGCTGAGCGGCTGCCAGTGAATACGATCGCGGCGGGAACCCTCGCCGCCGGAACCGGATACAAACGCGACCGCCCCGGCCACCACTACAGCTAATACCCCGGCGCGCAGTGCCGTTTGCCAGCGGTAGCGCCAGGCGGTGACCAGCAGCAGCGTAAGGATCAGGAGCACGCCCAGCGTGATGACGGGCAGGCTGCCAATGTGCACCGTCAGCAGGCTCAGCAGCCACAGCGATGAGCCGAGCATCATCATCCCCAGCACTACGCGTACGACGTTCATCCAGCGTCCCGGACGCGGCAACCGCTGGGCCAGCCCCGGCCAGGCCGCCACCAGCAGCCACGGCAGGCTCATGCCGATACCCATCGCCAGGAAGATCCCCCACAGCAGGGGAAGCGGCGCCGCCAGCGCGACCGAGACCGCCGTACCCAGGAACGGCGCGGTGCAGGGCGTCGCCAGCAGCGTGGCAAACGCGCCTTGCCAGAAATGACCCGCAAGCCCGTTGCCTCCGCGCGTGGCGAGGAAGGTGCTGGCGCCGGAAGGGAGACGGATTTCAAACAACCCCAGCAGGCTGGCGCTGAAAAGCACCATCACCAGCGCCATCGCACCAATAAACCACGGGTTCTGGAACTGGATCCCCCAGCCGAGTGCCTGATTGCCTAAGCGTAAAACCGTCATCATCAGCGCCAGCGCGAGGAACGAGATCACGATCCCGGCTACCGACGCAAGAAACTGTCGGCGTACCTGACCCCGCGCCTGCCGTTCGGTTTGCATCAGCGTGCCTAGCTTCATGGCCAGCACGGGCAGTACGCAGGGCATGACGTTAAGGATCAGACCGCCCGCCAGCGCCATCAGCAGCACCCAGCCTAACGAGAGCGTCGGCGTGGCGTTCCCCGGCTGAATGCTCAGGCTGGACTCCTGCGCCTGCCCGCTATCGGCCAGAACCAGCGACAGGGTTTTGCCGCTGAGGTTAGGTGCGGCCTCGCCCCAGCTGTCCGTCACGGGCACGGTGGCGACCAGCGAATCACCGCGCACGGTGAGGGCCGGTTTGCCGAAATCAACATCATCCATACCGTCGATAAACAGGGACGGCGCCTGCCAGCCTGCGTCACGCTGCGCCGTTACGGTCAGCTTGCCGGGGGCATAGGTGGCGTTAAGCGTTGAGGTTAACCCGCCGCTGAGCGGAAGGGTGCCCATGGCCCGACTGAAATCGTAATCAAAACCGGCGCCTGCGGATGCGGTCATGTTCAGCGAAAACGGGTAGTCGGTAAGAATACAGACGTTGCTACAGGTGGAGAGCGTCAGCACGCCGCTCAGGATCTTCGGGACGTCGCCCCGCAGGGTGATGGGAAAGCTGACATCGCCGTGGTAGCCCTGAGTGGTGATGCCCGCGACGTCGAAACGCTGCGGCACAGGCCAGCGCCAGATCGCCTCGACGGGCTGATGCCATTTAATCGCGGGTGCGACGCCGCCTTCGCCCGGCGAGCGCCAGTAGGTTTTCCAGCCTTTTTGCAGGGCGACGTCCAGCAGCAGGCGGGTTTCGCCGTTGCTTTCGGTTTGCGCACGCAGCCTGACGCTGGCGTGCTGATTATCGGCGGCGCGCAGCCAGCCGCTGTCGGCAGCCTGGCTGAGGGGCAGCCATAGCCAAAGCAGGCAGACCAGCAGTCGCCTGAATACAGTAAACATAAATTTTCTCCGTAAATGATGAATTAACCTGAAGTAACAGGCGAAGGCTCATTCACGGAAGACGCATAATCGCAGATGCACCCTTAACCGGGGCGGGGAGATAACGCGGGGAGGCCACTGCCGTTCGCGGCGCGGTGGACTGGCTGCCAGCAACGCCAGCAGCAGGGTGACGGCAATCAGGGTACCTTCAAACAAAACAGGCGGGACCGACATCAGCGACTTGGCGCTAAGCTCACACGGGGTTACCGGTGCGTCGGCACTCTCCTGCCCCTGCTGGACAGACTGGCTCGTGGCGGTGACGTTCATGACAAGCGCGTGCATCCCGGCCATCCGCTGGGCGGTGCATATCAGCACCACCAGGCAGGCCAGGGCTACAAGCAGGATAGCGTTGCGTTGTCGCTTAATCATGTTCGCCTCAAATATTCAGGACGCCTATATTATCGGGCGAACATATTTTGGCAACGCAAAAGCTGTAAAGAAGTGTCTGGAAGATAAGCGGTTTGCCCTCTCCGCTTGCAGAGAGGGCGAGCCATTACAGCGTTTCGCCGTTGCTGGCAATGACGGTTTTATACCACTCGAAGCTCTTCTTACGGGAGCGGGACATGTCACCGGTACCGTCGTCGTGCTTGTTGACATAGATAAAGCCGTAGCGCTTACTGTACTGGCCGGTGGTGAAGGAGACGCAGTCGATGCAGCCCCACGGCGTGTAGCCCATCAGATCCACGCCATCCCAGGTCACCGCCTTCATCATCTCTTCCACGTGGGCGCGCAGGTAGTCGATGCGATAGTCATCGTTGATGCTGCCGTCCTCTTCCACGGTGTCGTAGGCGCCGAAACCATTTTCCACGATAAACAGCGGCTTCTGATAACGTTCGTACAGTTCACACAGCGAATAGCGCAGGCCTACCGGATCAATCTGCCAGCCCCAGTCGGACGCCTTGACGTGTGGGTTCGGCACGCTGCCCTCGAAGCCGGAAATGGCGTCACCGGTACCGCCTTCCGCTTTAACCGCGTTGGTCATGTAGTAGCTGAAACCTAAGTAATCGCAGGTGCCTTCACGCAGGATCTGCTCGTCGCCCGCTTCCATTTTGATGGAGAAGCCACGGCGTTCCCACTCGTTCAGCACGTAAGACGGGTAGTAGCCGCGCAGCTGTACGTCGGTAAAGACGTAGCGCTCGCGCATGGATTCCTGAGCGAACATGACATCTTCTGGCTTGCAGGAGTACGGATAGAGCGCCACCATCGCCAGCATGCAGCCGACTTTCATTTCCGGGTTAATGCGGCGTGCGGCTTTCACCGCCAGCGCGCTGGCCACGAACTGGTGATGCAGCACCTGGTACATGGTCTCTTCCGGGTTGTCGTGCTCGGTATAGACCACGCCAGAGCAGCAGTAGCCGAACAGCGGCGCACGCCAGTTGCGCTGATTGTTGATTTCGTTGAAGGTCATCCAGTATTTGACCTTATTTTTGTAGCGCTCAAATACCACTTCCGAGAAGCGCACAAAGAAATCGACCACTTTACGGTTGGTCCATCCGCCATATTCCTGAACGAGGTGCAGCGGCATTTCAAAGTGGGAGAGGGTGATAACCGGCTCGATGTTGTACTTCAGCAGTTCATCGAACATGTCGTCGTAAAACTTCAGCCCCTCTTCGTTTGGCTGAGTTTCGTCGCCTTTCGGGAAGATGCGCGTCCAGGCGATGGAGGTACGGAAACATTTGAAGCCCATCTCGGCAAACAGCCTGATGTCTTCTTTGTAATGGCCGTAGAAGTCGACGGCTTCGTGGTTCGGGTAATATTTGCCTTCAATCACTTCCTGCGTGATTTCTCGCGGAACGCCGTGTGCGCCGCCGGTGAGCACGTCGCAGATGCTTGGCCCTTTGCCGCCTTTGTTCCAGCCGCCTTCAACCTGGTGCGCCGCCACCGCGCCGCCCCATAAAAAATCTTTCGGTAAGGTGAGTTTTTTCATCTTTGCTATTCTCAATTCAGGACTTATTGATTTCGAGTCTAGCAAAGCGGAATTAAATGTCACGATATAACATTTTGCGGAAATTGTAATTTGTCACATCAAAAAAACAGGATGTTTTATTCTGTTAATTTCTTCGCCAGTTTCCGGCCTAATGATTCCAGAATATAGATGACGGGAATTTGCGTGGTGATATCGTAAACGCCGCCAATGCGAGTTTGCGGGACATGCCAGGAGAGGTTAAAGTCCGCCAGCTTTGCGAGACGTGAATGTTCGTGGCTGGTGACTGAGAGCACCTTGCAGTGGTGCAGGCTGAACTGGCTGGCGAAGCGCAGGATCTCCTCGGTTTCGCCGGAGACGGAGAGTACAATAGCCAGCGCATTTTTAGCCATGTCGTTAGTGACCGGGAAATAAGGATCGTCGATATGGTTACTGAATTTCCCGATATTTGAAAAGAAACGTGCGCCATATTTTGCCAGCGATCCGGAGGTGCCCGCACCGACAAAAATAATTCGTTCAGATGATAAAATAATATCGACCGCGTTATCTAATAGCGCATCAAACTCTTCGTTATTTACGCTTTTAAAGAAGCTGATGATTTCACTGGCACCAAAATTCGCCTGCTGCGGCTCGTTCTGCTCCAGATAGAGTTTAAAGCGCACCCGAAATTCCGAGTAACCATCGCAGTTGAGCTTGCGGCAGAAGCGCAGGATAGTGGTAGTGGAAACGCCCGCCGCATCCGCCAGCTCGCGGATGGTCATGTACATCACTTTATCGCGGTTCTTAATGACATAGTTGTAGACCATCATTTCCAGATTGTTGAGGCTGGCAATGGCGGAATGGCTGAACATACTCACAATGGCTAAACTCGCTGTCGGACACTATTCCTGAAGCATACCATGATGACGAAGGGCGGGAGACGGATTTATCTCCTTGATTACTTAGATGTTAATGAAATCATTTACACCTGTGCGGTGGATTGTTTTTACATTATGCTGATTTATAAGGATAAATCTTGAATGTAGATTTATTTTAGCTAACAGGTGTTCACTGGAATCATTCTCAGTTAGCATAGGCTGGCGATGAATAATCATCTTTTGTTTTCCCGGAGTTAAGTATGGTGAGCAGACCATTAATCGCACAGGGATATTCGCTGGCTGAGGAAGTAGCCAACAGTATAAGCCACGGCATTGGCCTGGTTTTTGGGATTGTCGGCTTAGTGTTATTGCTGGTACAGGCAGTGGATACCAACGCCAGCGCGATGGCCATTACCAGCTACAGTCTGTATGGCGGGAGTATGATCCTGCTTTTCCTGGCCTCAACGCTGTATCACGCTATTCCGCATCAACGGGCGAAGATATGGCTCAAGAAATTTGACCACTGCGCTATCTATCTTCTTATTGCGGGTACCTATACGCCGTTTTTGCTGGTGGGGCTCAACTCACCGCTGTCGCGTGGCCTGATGATTGTGATCTGGAGCCTGGCGCTGCTGGGGATCCTGTTTAAGCTGACCATTGCGCACCGGTTTAAAGTGTTGTCGCTGGTTACCTATCTGACAATGGGCTGGCTGTCGCTGATTGTGGTGTATCAGTTAGCCATTAAGCTGGCGGTGGGGGGCGTGACGCTTCTGGCGGTGGGCGGGGTGGTCTACTCGCTGGGCGTGATTTTCTACGTCTGCAAGCGTATTCCGTACAACCATGCCATCTGGCACGGGTTTGTGCTGGGCGGCAGCGTGTGCCACTTCCTGGCAATTTATCTGTATGTTGGGCAGGTGTAGTTTTTTTGTAAGGTGCGGTCTGATGCCCTCACCCCGACCCTCTCCCACAGGGAGAGGGAGAATATCAACACCGTAGGCCCGGTAAGCGCAGCGCCACCGGGCGATACAGCATCAATCTTCCAGAGAATACGGCAGCGGCTCAATGCTGAGCGTGTTTGCATCATCCCGCACGCGGAACACGCTGTCGGGCTCCATATCATTATTCATGACAACCTGCACCAGCAGGCGGCCATCATCGAGCTGGACGGCGGCTAACACGGTGCCGGTACGGCGCCAGTTTTCGCCCATCTTCATCTCAAGATCTTCACCCGCTTCCGGCACACGGCTGGCGTGACCAGCCAGCGTCCACAGGGCGCGTTTGTTCGCGCCGCGGAATTTCGCACGCGCCACCATTTCCTGACCGGTGTAGCAGCCCTTCTTAAAGCTGATACCACCCAGCGCCTGGATGTTTGTCGCCTGCGGGATAAACTGCGCGCTGTTTGCCGCGTCAATCACCGGCAGGCCCGCTTCGATGTTCAGCGCCAGCCACTGCTGGCTGTTGTTGAGCTGTGCTTCACCGCGCAGGGCGTCAGTGACGCGTTCCGCCGTTGCTTCGTCGGTTACCAGCAGGAAGCGCTCCGCCGGGTGTTCGAACCACAGAATGGAGGTCGCTCCCTCGCTGACCAGCTGTTTTTCCGCATCCGGCAGCTGGGCAAACAGGTTTTTCAGCGCTGCACGCGCCTGGAAACCCGCGACCCCCAGCAGAACGTGTTCATCGTCCGGGGCGATGGTGACTTTAGAAAAGACCGCGTATTTTTTCAGCTCTTTAAGCTGGGCGTCCCGCAGGCTGCGGCGCTCAATAAAGGCGAATCCGTCCTGACGGCGGAACAGACGCAGGTTGCTCCACATTTTGCCTTTTGGATCGCAATGCGCGGCCAGCAGATGCTGGTGCTCAGTCAACTGCGCCACGTCCGCCGTGACCTGGCCTTGCAGGTATTTTTCACTGTCCGCACCGGTCAGTGTCGCCAGTGCCCAGTCATCAAGAGTAATCAGCGTCAGCGGCAGACGCGCAGAGGCGGCGGGCTGGCGAGGAGAAAATGGTGTAAATGCCATAGTGATGTCCTGAATTGCTTAACGCTTTGATAATACCTAATGGTAAAAGAGACTGTATTCAATGCAAGCGCTTTCAGCAGGCCATTCGTGCCATTACGCGGTTATGCGTGGCGCTACGCAAAATAGTGTAATCCGCTGTCTTTATAAGGATTATTCAGGGAGCCTGCTCGAGGTTCGCAATATTCCAGTAAAGAAACGGTCAAAAACACGTTACACTAGCAGGTGTTCCCGGAGAGCAATAATGAATACCAAACGGGATACCGACTGTGCCAAACGTAATGCAGGAAACAGAACATGGATATTAACAACAAGGCCCGTATTCACTGGGCGTGCCGTCGCGGCATGCGTGAACTTGATATCTCCATCATGCCTTTCTTCGAGTATGAGTACGACAGCTTAAGCGATGACGATAAGCGCCTGTTTGTCCGTCTGCTTGAGTCTGACGATCCGGATTTATTCAACTGGCTGATGAATCACGGCAAGCCCGCCGACACCGAGTTGCAACGGATGGTGCAATTAATTCAAACACGGAATCAGGAACGTGGTCCTGTGGCAATCTGATCTTCGCGTCTCGTGGCGCTCACAGTGGATGTCCTTACTGCTCCACGGGCTGGTGGCGGCACTGGTGTTATTGGTGCCGTGGCCGCTTAGCTATACCCCTCTGTGGTTGCTATTGCTGTCGTTTGTGGTGTTTGACAGCGTGCGCAGCCAGCGTCGAATCAACGCCCGTCAGGGTGAAATTAAGCTGCTGATGGATTCTCGCCTGCGCTGGCAGGGAAAAGAGTGGGAGATGATGGGGACGCCGTGGATGCTTAACACCGGGATGATGCTACGGCTGCGTCGGGTCGAGGATAACCGTCGCCAGCACCTGTGGCTGGCCGCAGACAGTATGGATCCCGCGGAGTGGCGAGATCTGCGCCGGTTGATCGTGCAACAGCCGACGCAGGAGTAAATCAGCTGAATTGCTCGGCCATCTCACCCAGAATCTGCTCGCACCAGCTCTGGAGGCGCTCGTCGCTAAGATCGTACTGGTTGGTTTCATCCAGCGCGAGCCCGACAAACAGCTGACCGTCGGCAATAATCGGTTTTTGACTGGTGAACTCATAGCCTTCCGTAGGCCAGTAGCCGATAAAGGTCGCGCCCTTTGGCGCCAGTTTGTCGTGCAGCATGCCGAGTGCGTCAAGGAACCACTCCCCGTAGCCCAACTGGTCGCCCATGCCGTACATCGCAATGATTTTGCCTTCAAAATTGACTGAATCGAGCTGATCCCAGATGGCTTCCCAGTCTTCCTGAATCTCACCAAAGTCCCAGGTAGGGATACCCAGAATGAGCACATCGTACTGCTCCATCAAGGCAACCGCGTCATCTTTCAGGTTATGCAGCGTCACCAGTTCCGGGCCAATGATGTCACGAATTTTCTCCGCCGCCATTTCGGTGTAGCAGGTGCTGGAACCATAGAACAGACCAATATTCATCGCGTAACTATCTCAATTCTTGCTATGACTTTGCGCGTAGTGTACCAGAAACCGATGGCATTCAGGCATAATGGCCAGATTGCAGAACCAAAGGGGCTGATGTGGAAAAGGATCTCGCACTCATCGAACAGTTTCTCGACGCGCTGTGGCTGGAGAAAAACCTCGCTGAAAATACGCTCAGCGCCTATCGTCGGGATCTCACGCTGCTGGTCGAGTGGCTGGCGCATCGTGGGCTGACGCTTGAAAGCGCGCAAAGCGATGACCTGCAAGGGTTACTGGCTGAGCGGATGGAAGGGGGGTACAAAGCCACCAGCTCCGCACGTCTGCTGAGCGCCATGCGCCGCCTGTTCCAGCACCTGTACCGCGAGAAGATCCGCGCGGATGACCCCAGCGCACTGCTGGCATCGCCTAAACTGCCTCAGCGGCTGCCAAAAGATCTCAGCGAAGCACAAGTTGAGAGATTATTACAGTCGCCCGCAGTTGACCTTCCGCTGGAGTTACGCGATAAAGCCATGCTTGAACTATTGTATGCCACGGGTTTGCGCGTTTCCGAGCTGGTGGGCCTGACGATGAGCGATATCAGCCTGCGTCAGGGCGTGGTGCGCGTTATCGGTAAAGGGAACAAAGAACGGCTGGTGCCGCTGGGTGAAGAGGCGGTCTACTGGCTGGAGACGTATCTGGAACACGGGCGCCCGTGGCTGCTGAACGGCGTCTCCATAGATGTATTGTTCCCGAGCCAGCGCGCGCAGCAGATGACGCGACAAACGTTCTGGCATCGCATTAAACATTACGCCACACTGGCGGGTATTGACAGTGAGAAGCTGTCGCCGCACGTTTTGCGTCACGCCTTCGCGACGCATCTGTTAAACCACGGCGCTGATTTACGCGTGGTGCAGATGTTGCTTGGACACAGCGATCTTTCAACGACGCAAATATACACCCATGTCGCGACGGAACGCCTGCGGCAGCTACACCAACAGCACCACCCTCGCGCGTGAGTGCCGACGAATTGTTACAGGAACAAATATGAAAAAGTCTTTAGCGCTGTTCACCCTGCTGGCAGCTTCGGTTTCCGGTTTTGCCCATGCGGACGATGCCGCCATTAAACAGTCTCTGACGAAACTCGGCGTCGCCAGCAGCGAGATCCAGCCAGCGCCGGTGGCTGGCATGAAAACGGTGCTGACCAACAGCGGCGTGCTGTACGTGACCGAAGACGGCAAACACATCATTCAGGGGCCTATGTACGACGTGAGCGGCGCGCAGCCGGTGAACGTCACTAACCAGCTGCTGATGAAAAACCTGAACGCGCTCGAAAAAGAGATGATTGTCTACAAGGCGGCGCAGGAAAAGCACGTTATTACCGTCTTCACCGACATCACCTGCGGCTACTGCCACAAGCTGCATGAAGAGATGAAAGACTACAACGCGCTGGGCATTACCGTGCGTTACCTGGCTTTCCCACGCGCCGGCGTGCAGAGCCAGCCTGAGCAGGATATGAAAGCGATCTGGTGTGCGAAAGACCGCAACAAGGCCTTTGATGACGCGATGAACGGCAAAGGCGTGAAGCCCGCGTCCTGCGATATCGACATCGCTAACCACTACGCGCTGGGCGTACAGTTTGGCGTGAGCGGTACGCCAGCCATTGTGCTGAGCAACGGCTACGTGGTGCCGGGCTACCAGGGGCCAAAAGAGATGAAAGCGTTCCTCGACGAGCACCAGAAACAGATGGGTGGTAAATAATTCGCGTGAAAGCCCCGATAAAACTGCGCCGCCGCGATGCGGGTGAAACCGCGGATTTACCAGACACGCTTCCGCTGCTGTTAAAGCGGCTGTACGCCAGCCGTGGCGTGCGTACGGCAAGCGATCTTGAGCGCAGCGTCAAAGGCATGCTGCCCTGGCAAGCGCTGAGTGGCATCGAAAAAGCGACTGAAATGCTCTACGACGCGTTCCGGGAAGGCACGCGGATTGTCGTGGTGGGCGATTTCGATGCCGACGGCGCAACCAGTACCGCGCTGAGCGTGCTCAGCCTGCGTGCGCTGGGCTGCGATAACGTGACTTACCTGGTGCCGAACCGGTTTGAAGACGGCTACGGCCTCAGCCCGGAAGTGGTCGATCAGGCCCATGCCCGTGGCGCACAGATGATCATGACCGTGGATAACGGGATCTCTTCTCATGCGGGGGTCGATCATGCCCATGCGCTGGGGATCCCGGTACTGGTCACCGATCACCACCTGCCAGGAGAAACCCTGCCTGCCGCCGAAGCCATCATTAACCCGAACCTGCGCGACTGCGATTTCCCGTCGAAATCGCTGGCCGGAGTAGGGGTGGCGTTTTATCTGATGCTGGCGTTACGCACGTTGCTGCGAGATAAGGGCTGGTTCGAATCGCGCGGGATTGCCGTGCCGAACCTCGCGGAGTATCTCGATCTGGTGGCGCTGGGAACCGTGGCGGACGTGGTGCCGCTCGATACCAATAACCGTATTCTCACCTGGCAGGGCTTAAGCCGCATTCGGGCAGGTAAATGCCGTCCGGGGATTAAGGCGCTGCTGGAAATTGCCAACCGCGATCCGCTGAAGCTTGCGGCAAGCGATTTAGGCTTTGCCCTCGGCCCGCGCCTGAACGCGGCGGGGCGGCTGGATGATATGTCGGTTGGCGTTGCGCTGCTGCTGTGCGACAACATCGGCGAAGCGCGCGTGCTGGCCAGTGAGCTGGACGCACTCAACCAGACCCGTAAAGAGATTGAGCAGGGCATGCAGGCCGAAGCGCTGACCCTGTGCGAAAAGCTGGAGCGCAGCGGCGACACCCTGCCGGGCGGGCTGGCGATGTATCACCCCGAATGGCACCAGGGCGTGGTGGGCATTCTGGCGTCGCGCATTAAAGAGCGTTTCCACCGCCCGGTGATCGCGTTCGCCCCCGCCGGGGACGGCACGCTGAAAGGCTCCGGTCGTTCCATTCAGGGTCTGCATATGCGCGATGCGCTGGAGCGTCTGGATACGCTGCATCCGAACCTGATGATTAAGTTCGGCGGTCACGCGATGGCGGCAGGCCTGTCGCTGGAAGAGGCGAAGTTCGACGAATTCCAGCGTCTGTTTGGCGAACTGGTCACCGAGTGGATCGATCCGGCTCTGTTGCAGGGTGAAGTGGTTTCTGACGGTGAGCTTTCACCGGCTGAAATGACCATGGAGGTGGCGCAGATGCTGCGCGATGCCGGCCCGTGGGGGCAGATGTTCCCGGAGCCGCTTTTCGACGGACGTTTTCGTTTGCTGCAACAGCGCATCGTGGGCGAACGCCATCTCAAAGTGATGGTGGAACCGGTCGGCGGCGGACCGCTGCTCGACGGCATCGCCTTTAACGTTGATACCTCCATCTGGCCGGACAACGGCGTGCGCGAGGTTGAGCTGGCCTATAAGCTGGATATTAACGAGTTCCGCGGTAACCGCTCCCTTCAGATCATCATCGACAATATCTGGCCAATTTAGCGTCAGTAATCTCTATAAAAAAGGGCGTGGATTCGGTACAATCCCGCTCTTATCACCGCATTTTGACAAGCTCATAAAAGAAAACAGACCATGTTTGAAATTAATCCGGTAAAAAACCGCATTCAGGACCTCACGGAGCGCTCTGACGTTCTTAGGGGGTATCTTTGACTACGATGCCAAGAAAGAGCGTCTCGAAGAAGTAAACGCCGAGCTGGAACAGCCGGACGTCTGGAACGAACCTGAGCGCGCTCAGGCGCTGGGTAAAGAGCGTTCCTCCCTCGAAGCCATCGTAGATACGCTGGATCAAATGGCGCAGGGTCTGGAAGATGTTTCTGGGCTGCTGGAGCTGGCTGTCGAAGCCGACGACGAAGAAACCTTTAACGAAGCCGTGGCAGAGCTCAACGTGCTGGAAGAGAAGCTGGCGCAGCTGGAATTCCGTCGCATGTTCTCCGGCGAATACGATAGTGCTGACTGCTATCTCGATATTCAGGCAGGTTCTGGCGGTACCGAAGCGCAGGACTGGGCGAGCATGCTGATGCGCATGTACCTGCGCTGGGCGGAAGCGCGCGGTTTCAAAACCGAGATTATCGAAGAGTCCGAAGGTGAAGTGGCGGGTATCAAATCCGTCACCATCAAGATTATTGGCGATTACGCTTACGGCTGGCTGCGTACCGAGACCGGCGTTCACCGCCTGGTGCGTAAGAGCCCGTTCGATTCCGGCGGCCGTCGTCACACCTCCTTCAGCTCCGCGTTTGTCTACCCGGAAGTGGATGAAGATATCGATATCGACATCAACCCGGCGGACCTGCGTATCGACGTTTACCGCGCATCCGGCGCGGGTGGTCAGCATGTTAACCGTACGGAATCTGCGGTGCGTATTACCCACATTCCAACCGGGCTGGTAACACAGTGCCAGAACGACCGTTCCCAGCATAAGAACAAAGACCAGGCCATGAAGCAGATGAAAGCGAAGCTTTATGAGCTGGAGATGCAGAAGAAAAATGCTGAGAAGCAGGCGATGGAAGACAACAAGTCCGATATCGGCTGGGGCAGCCAGATCCGTTCTTACGTCCTTGATGACTCCCGCATCAAAGACCTGCGTACCGGGGTTGAAACCCGCAACACGCAGGCGGTGCTGGACGGCAGCCTGGACCAATTTATCGAAGCAAGTTTGAAAGCAGGGTTATGAGGAACCAACATGTCTGAACAACAAGCACAGGGCGCTGACGCGGTAGTCGATCTTAACAACGAACTGAAAACCCGCCGCGAGAAGCTGGCAGCGCTGCGCGAGCAGGGCGTGCCGTTCCCGAACGATTTTCGTCGTGACCACACCTCAGACCAACTGCACGCAGACTTCGACGGTAAAGAGAACGAAGAGCTGGAAGCGCTGAACGTTGAAGTGTCCGTGGCGGGCCGCATGATGACCCGTCGTATCATGGGTAAAGCGTCCTTCGTGACCTTACAGGACGTTGGCGGCCGCATTCAGCTGTACGTCTCTCGTGACGACCTGCCGGAAGGCATCTACAACGAGCAGTTCAAAAAGTGGGACCTCGGCGATATCCTGGGCGCTAAAGGTAAACTGTTCAAAACCAAGACCGGTGAACTGTCTATCCACTGCACCGAACTGCGTCTGCTGACCAAAGCCCTGCGCCCGCTGCCGGACAAGTTCCACGGTTTGCAGGATCAGGAAGCGCGCTATCGTCAGCGTTACCTGGATCTCATCTCTAACGATGAATCCCGTAAGACCTTCAAAATTCGCTCCCAGATCATGGCCGGTATTCGCCAGTTCATGGTTAACCGCGACTTTATGGAAGTAGAAACCCCGATGATGCAGGTGATCCCAGGCGGTGCCTCTGCCCGTCCGTTCATCACCCATCACAACGCCCTGGACCTGGACATGTACCTGCGTATCGCGCCGGAACTGTATCTGAAGCGTCTGGTGGTCGGCGGTTTCGACCGTGTGTTTGAGATCAACCGTAACTTCCGTAACGAAGGTATCTCCGTACGTCATAACCCAGAGTTCACCATGATGGAACTCTATATGGCGTATGCGGATTACAAAGATCTGATCGAGCTGACTGAATCCCTGTTCCGCACCCTGGCGCAGGACATTCTGGGCACCACCCAGGTGCCTTACGGTGAAGAGGTGTTCGACTTCGGCAAGCCGTTCGAAAAACTGACCATGCGCGAAGCGATCAAGAAATACCGTCCGGAAACCAACATGGCGGATCTGGACAACTTCGACTCTGCGAAAGCGATCGCTGAAAGCATCGGTATCAAGGTTGAGAAGAGCTGGGGTCTGGGCCGTATCGTGACCGAGATCTTCGAGGAAGTGGCCGAAGCGCACCTGATTCAGCCGACCTTCATCACTGAATACCCGGCGGAAGTGTCTCCGCTGGCGCGTCGTAATGACGAGAACCCGGAAATCACTGACCGCTTCGAATTCTTCATCGGTGGCCGCGAGATCGGTAACGGCTTTAGCGAGCTGAACGATGCAGAAGATCAGGCGCAGCGCTTCCAGGATCAGGTTAACGCGAAAGCGGCAGGCGACGACGAAGCGATGTTCTTCGACGAAGACTACGTGACCGCGCTGGAGCACGGCCTGCCGCCGACGGCTGGCCTGGGTATTGGTATCGACCGTATGGTGATGCTGTTCACCAACAGCCACACCATCCGCGACGTGATCCTGTTCCCGGCGATGCGTCCGGTGAAATAAGCCGTTAAGACGTAAAAAAGCCCCGTGCGTTTATCGCAGGGGCTTTTTTATTGCGCCGCGAAGGCGCTGAGTTTTTCACGCGCGGTGTTCGCTTCCTGCACCATCCACGGGCTAAATGCCCACGGTGTGGCGTCCAGCGCGCGGAATAGCGCGTCCAGCTCCACCCACTGATACTCCATCACTTCATCGTCATTGATGGCGAGGGTATTCGTTACGCGGGCGGCATAGACCGGGCAGATTTCGTTTTCAACGATCCCTGACGGGTCGGCTTCACGGTAGCGGAACTCCGGGGCAATGGGGGTGATGTCTGTGATTTCGGCGCCGACTTCAAAGCGGCAGCGGCGGATAATCGCCTGCTCTGTCGCTTCGTCGGCCTGTGGATGACCGCAAACGGAGTTGGTCCATACGCCGGGCCAGGCTTTTTTACTTAAGGCGCGCCGGGTGATCAGACATTCTCCGTTAGCGTTAAACAGCCATGAAGAGAAGGCCAGGTGTAGCGGGGTGTGTGACGTGTGCGCGGCGTACTTCTCCTGAGTGCCAATCACTTTTCCCTGGTCATTTACCAAAATAACGTGTTCTTGAATACTCATTGATGCTCCAGTGCCAAAATGCTTAATGGTTCAGCACCATCAGCGGAATTATTATACTGCATTCTTATGCGAACGGTTTGGCCCACAGAGCGGAAAAGGGCATGACCCGCATCAGTTTGGGCTGCTATCATAGTGCGCCATTCACGCTGACCGAGGAGCTGTTTTGTTTGCAGGAAGCCTGACGAGAAACCCGATCATTGCCGTTTTCTGCCTGACGCTGACGCTACTTGTAGCAGGATGCTCGGGGAGTAAATCTTCGGATATGGGCAGTTATTCCGGTGCAGTCTATACCGTTAAGCGCGGGGACACGCTCTACCGCATCTCACGCGCCACGGGAACCAGCGTGAAGGAGCTGGCGCGCCTGAATAACATCTCTCCACCGTATACTATTGAGGTAGGGCAGAAGCTCAAGGTTAACGGCGGTTCCTCCTCAGGGAAAAAGTCCTCAACGCGTAAAACAGCCAAAGTCACACCATCCTATCAGGTGCCTAAATCATCCTGGCCGCCGGTTGGTCAGCGCTGCTGGATCTGGCCTGCAAGCGGAAAAGTGGTTGCGCCGTACTCGCTCTCGGAAGGTGGCAATAAAGGTATTGATATCGCTGCTGCACGCGGCACTCCGGTTTACGCTTCAGGGGCCGGGAAGGTGGTCTATGTCGGTAACCAGCTTCGTGGATACGGTAACCTGATCATGATTAAGCATGGTGAGGACTACATTACGGCGTATGCGCATAACGACACGATGTTGGTCAATAACGGGCAGAACGTGAAGGCGGGGCAGAAGATTGCGACCATGGGCAGTACCGGGACGGATACGGTGAAGCTGCACTTCCAGATCCGCTATAAGGCCACGGCCATCGATCCGCAGCGTTATCTTCCGGCGCAGGGCAGTAAGCCGAAGTGCTAAGTGATTATTTAATCGCCACTTAGTGGGGTAAAGGCTTGTATGAAGAGGCGTAAGGTCTATAATGCCTTACGCACCTCAAAGCGGGCGTAGTTCAATGGTAGAACGAGAGCTTCCCAAGCTCTATACGAGGGTTCGATTCCCTTCGCCCGCTCCAGACTTCTCCCCTTGTGGCAAAACTTCGATAAATCTCGCTTTTCTTTCAACAAGTTACATAACATAAGTTGTCGTGATCGTTCTATCATTGAACGACAAAGTACCAACAATAGGTACACTGTTAGTTGTCACGGATAGTTACTATGGAAGTAAGAGTATAACTATTCGACGGCGGCAGTTCCAACCTCACACCGCGATAGCATAACGTGAACGCAAAGCCTGATCCGGGCATTGATTCTCATAACCTTACAGTGAAGCGCATTTTTTGCCGATGCTCCCACATGCCACACGTCGAGATGACATTGCAGGGAATAAACAGGTTTTATGGCGGTGTTCGTACCTAAAAACGATATGCAGGCTCTGCCAGCGGTTCGGCCTCGCTCCTTCGGATACATGGTCATCCTGATAAACTTCACTGTCTGACATAACCCCTGCTGAAGTCGCCTAACGGCTCCGCACGTTGTCTTACCACCAACGGGCTTATTGGTCTCAATTGCCTTGATTTGAGTATGGTATCATGGGAGGAAAATCTTAAAAGAAGGGTGGTTTATGGGCTGGTCTTCGTTGGTTAGGATAACCATTGGCATATTTCTGTTAGCTGGATTGTCGTCTTCTGCATACGCAAAGAACTGTAAGAAAGGGATTCCATGCGGTAATTCATGCATTGCGGTTGGAAAAACGTGCCGGATTGGATCAAGCTCCGCATCTACATATAAAAATTATTCCTACTCTTACCCGTCATCTTCTTTTCATAGTTCAACCACGAAATCTTCTTCACATTCCCCATCAGCTAAGGGGGGCGGAAAAAACACGGCGTCAACTGCGAAAACTTATCTCTGTCAGTATGCTATTGCTGCGGTACAGAATGGGAGAATAGGCGCATTGCGTGTGCTGGGTAAGGCTGAGGTAACGTTGTATGTTGATAGCTTCAAAGCAAACCGTCTGGACGGTACATACCTGCTCACGCCAAAGCTGAAAACTAAGGGGATATTGATGATGGCAGATGATAAAAGCAAAGTTTATGCTTATGATCCGTCGCTGAAGAACTTTGCAATTAGTGACCGCATCGCAAGAAGCACTGAACAATGGGATCGTTGTGAATTGGTGCAAAATAAATAAGCCAATACTGCTGATTAATTATGGTTTCAGGTAATGTGGGGCCTGGCTTCTTTACGGTTGAATACCTCAATCAACTAGTTTTTCCGATGAATCCTCTGTATCGAATGTTTTCGCATAGGGATAACGCTGAACGCTGGTTACCAGGTGAGCAGGTTGATACGTGCAAAGTGTTTTTCCGTTCTGCGTCCGCTCCTCCTCTGCTAAACAACGAATCACCCATGGCATAACACGCTAAGTTGCACATTTCCTGTACCCTGGATACCCTGAGATTAATCCTAATAACTCAAGGGTGAGTATGGCTACCGGGAAGAGAAAGAACCAAAAGGAATCACCTGAAGAAGAGTTAGATCGCTTGCTGGATGAGCTTGAACTCACAGAGGAGCAACGGGAGTTTATTGAATCTATGCGGGAGGACAAGGGGGATCCCTGTGAGGAGTAACGCTTGCCTTCAGCCAAACGAATACGAATGGCCGCATAACGGCATTGTAAAGATCTCTTCTCCTCACGAGGACTTTCCGTCAGCGTCGATGGCTCAGCGTACCGTGCCAGAAATTGTCCTGAAATGATGCGGTATTCAGACCGGATCGGACTACTATTCATTATGATTTATCAATGCATTATACCCTGACCAGGTGCATGTAAAATCGCGGAGCCGGGAGAGTTGACGGCAATGTAAAAGAAATCATGAGGAAAGAAATATGGCTGCTACAAACGGTATGATTGATACTGATGACGCTGTAATTTTACTCATCGACCATCAGAGTGGCTTATTCAACACGGTACGTGATGTGCCTGTACCAGACCTTCGTAACTATGTGACAGCGATTGCCAGGGTTGCCACGCTTTTAAATATCCCGGTGATCACCACGGCCTCTGTTCCTGACGGTCCCAATGGCCCGCTCATCCCGGAAATTCACAAATATGCACCCCATGCCGTGTATGTTCCGCGTACCGGGCAGATTAATACCTGGGATAATCCGGCGTTTGTGAAGGAAGTGGAAAAGACGGGCAGAAAGACCCTGATTATTGCCGGCACGCTCACCAGCGTCTGCATGGCGTTCCCTGCGGTTAGCGCTGTCCAGGAGGGGTATAAGGTTTACTGTGTTGTGGATGCCTCGGGGAACTGGTCCAAAATCGCGACCGATACCACCATCGCGCGCGTGGCTCAGGCGGGGGCGATCCCTACCGATACGTTTGCCATTGTCGCTGAATTAATGAGAACCTGGAACCGCGCGGAAGGTTCTCGCTTTGCCGAGATCCTGGCAGAGCATGTCTGTCCGGAATATAAATGCCTGATTGAAAGTTTCGGCAAAGCTCAGGAAATTGCCAGAACGGGCCCGGAAACCAATCTGGAGAATTATAAGTAAGGGCGGATAAACCTGAACAAAAGTTGCTGGATTTTATCGTCCTGTACCTGAGCGTATTACAGGTGCAGGACGTAGCGGCGCCTTATTCCTGACGTCGCAGAATTGTCATAGATATTAAGAGGGGCTGAACCGCGCATAATTTAAAATTAAACCCGCTTTCTTTTTATGCAAGCCATTCCCCCTGTTATATCTGTCGGCAAATTTTTTATTTCCCGGATCGCAGATGAAAACACGACTCCTCCTGTGCGCGGGATTATTTGCCGCCTCCAGCGCCCATGCCAGCGCCCTCTGTTTTTATGAAGCCGGCACTGAAGATACCGCGCTTGACGTCAGATATTTACCCGAATCATTCTAGCGGAAGTTTAAAGTTAAACAGAAATGGAATTAACGCTGCCGTTAAATTTCTATATCGTTTGCTTTCTCAGATTTAACTTTATCAAGTAAACGGTATATTTATGAAAAAGACAGTTATCGCATTGATTATGGCTAATGCATTTACCGCCACTTCCGCGTTCGCCACCGCTGATGCGGGCACCTGGTATAGCGGGGCGAAATTCGGCTGGTCTCACTATTTTGATACCAATAGGGGGTGCAAAAGCGTTTGAGAACACGCATTCCGATCACTTCGATTTTGACCATGATAATGTCGGCGGGGGTGTTTATAAGGGTTACCAGATTACCCCATGGCTTGCGGTAGAAGGCGGTTATGATTTTTTAGGCAACATGCAGATTAAAGGTCAGCATGGCGCCGGGGCGCAAATGAAGACGCAGGGCCTGCAAATGTCTCTGAAGGCCAGTTATGCCCTGACCAATGACTGGGATATTTACGGCCGTGTCGGCTTGTGCTGAATCCGATGTAAGTGGTCACAATCGCTTTGAAACAGGTGTGCGCCCGCTTGCAACCGTGGGTACTGAATACGCTTTCAATAAAAACTGGGCGGGCCGCCTGGAGTATCAGTGGGTAAGCAACGTGGGCAATGTTAACCAGATCGGCGTGAGCAGCGACCTGAGTTCCGTCACCGCAGGGCTTAGCTATCGCTTTGGTCAGTACGACTGATGCCCGTAATATGCCCATTAATAAAAACCCGGCTGCTTATGTTGCCGGGTTTTTTATTTTCAGCTGGTGAATAACGGTTCAAGAATGATATGAATATTTTGCAGACCCGTGACATTATTATCTTTCAGGTATTGCTGATTAACCATATCTAACTGTTCCAGTTTGGTCAGTGAGGCATAGACGCGTTGAACGGCACTGTCCGCAACAAAAATTTCTTTTGCGGAGGTGCCCTGTAGATACTGTGATTTTACGCTGCGCGTTAAGGTCTCGACCTGCTGTTTATTTTCCTGATAAAGAGACGCGATATGCGATATCTGTACCTGCGGCGCTTTTTCCCCCGGCAACACCAGTGGAATTTGCAGATGATTAATTTTTTCAACATTGTCTGGTTGAGGAGAACTACAGGCTGTTAATGTGCTAGGGTTAATACAGCGAAAAAGAACGGCAGGCTCTTCATCGAATCACTCCGGGGAAATAACTGGAATCAGCATTATCCCTTAAGGCCGCAGCGATCAAAGGTTAAACTTATTTATAAACGTTATTTCTTTAGGTACAAGAAAAGCCTTCGTGATATCTGGTTCTATATTAACGACTAAATGATGGAGTTGGCGAGTAAAGCGGGTGGCATGGGGAATGGTGTGCTGTTTAAGATTTACTGTTATTGCTCCTTAAATCTAAAAAAGGCTGCTTTCGCAGCCTTTTTGTTAGATGACGCCATCCCCGCCGTCTGAACACCACACCTGCCCGGAGGTGTATGAACACTCATCCGAGGCCAGGGTGACATACAGCGGTGCGATCTCCACGGGCTGTCCCGGGCGTCCCAGAGGGGTACTCTCGCCAAAATGTTTCACTTTTTCCTGTGGCTGCCCACCGCTGGGCTGAAGCACGGTCCAGTAAGGTCCCGGCGCTACCGCGTTCACGCGGATCCCCTTCGGTCCCAGCTGTTTCGCCAGCGCTTTGGTGAACACCGCGAGACAGGCTTTGGTCTGCGCATAGTCAAGCAGTACGGCGCTCGGTTTAACCGCCTGAACGGAGGAGGTGTTAATGATGGAAGCAGGGGCTTTCATATGGCGCAACGCCGCCTTTGTGATCCAGAAAGGCGCATAGACGTTGGTCTTAAAGGTCGCGTCAAAATCTTCCGTGGTCAGTTCTTCCAGCGACTCACGGTACTGCTGGCGGCCTGCATTATTCACCAGGATATCCAGCCCGCCCAGTTTTGAGACGGCCTGCTCCACCAGGTTCTGACAAAAAGTTTCGTCCCGCACATCGCCCGGAAGCGCGACGGCATTTCGTCCTTCCGCTTTAATCAGGGCGATGACTTCCGCTGCGTCTTCTTCCTCTTCCGGCAAATAGTTAATCGCGACATCTGCCCCTTCGCGGGCATAGGCAATGGCTACCGCGCGTCCTATGCCGGAATCGCCCCCGGTAATTAGCGCCTTCTTACCGGCAAGACGACCATGCCCTTTGTAGCTCTTCTCACCGTGGTCGGGTACGGGTTCCATCTCAGAGGCCAGGCCCGGTGGCGTCTGAGGCTGCTCCGGGAAAGGTGGCGTTGGGTAAGCGTTCGTACGTTGTTCATTATCACTCATAGCTAACTCCTTGTTAAGGGTGAGATTTGATGGATAGTTACAGCGTTAACGCTTCGCTGAATTATTTTTGCAAGTGGCTGACCCGCACTACGGGTGGGGATGATTTTTTATCGAGCGAGCCGCTAATACTGATCATGTTGTCAGGTTCCACGGTTCTGCCGTCAAATACGGCTTTCGGGACAATAACGTCGATTTTACCGGTTTTATCCTGGAATAGGTATTTATCGCCATTGCCATCAATAAGATTGCCGCGCAGTGAAATAGAGGCGCCATCATGCATCTCTTTCGCCTGAGTAATGGTCATAATGCGCGCATCATCGGTACCACGATAACCGCTGTCCAGCGCATGCGGCGGTGGCGGCGCATCACCCTTTTGTAACCCGCCGTTATTATCTGCCCATGCAGTAGGGATAATTAATATAAACAAGGCTGAAATCACTGATAATTTCATCTGATATCCTTCATTTTGGATGTCTTGACTTATTAAGTATTGTTGCTATTCCTTTATGTGGCAAATGTGATAAGTCTTAAAAGCATTTGCACAGGAAAATCATAAATTTCGGCAATTAAGCGAAACGGTGACCACAGCCATGGAACCAAAAAATGAAAAAGTGCCTGGGATAAAAGAGAGTAGCCGTTTACTGACGTTTGAGTATGCATTTCGCCAGGTGGGTTTTATTGTGCTGTTAGCTATTATCGTGGCCGCGATAGCCGGCCTGTTTTCCAGCGGCGCGGTCAGCGACGTGGAGAAAACAAACGAAGCAAAATCCCTGACCCTGAGCTATGAGCGCTTCGGTCGCCGCCAGACCGAATCGCGGATGGCACTGACGTTTCCGGTGACGTCTGAGGGGAAATATACCCTCAGCATGACCAGCGAAAGCAGCGACGCATATGAGCCCGGCAGCGTCTGGCCACAGCCGGACAGCATGTACAGCCGGGGGAATACCCTGTTTCTCGTCTACGATCGTTTACAACAGACCGATAAATTTACCGTTTTGTTATTCATCACGCCGTCAAAAGCAGGGAAGTGGACAAACAGCATCCGCGTAAACAACGAGCCAGATATCCGTTTCTGGCAGTTTATTTACCCCTAGGAGTCAAATATGGACATGGTTTTTCGTGCCCTGGCAATTTACCTGTTTCTGGTCATTGTGTTTAAAGTTGCCGGGCGACGCGCTCTGCTACAAATGACCAGTTTTGACCTTATTTTGCTCTTAATTATCAGTGAGGCGACACAACAGGCGCTGCTTGGCGAAGATTTCTCCGTCACCGGAGCAATGATTACAATAACGACGCTGGTGGTTGTGGATATTATTTTTGGCCTGCTGAAAAAATATTTTTCCACTGTTGAGAATATTCTTGATGGCACGCCGGTGATATTGGTGGAGAACGGTGTTCCCCTTGCCGATAAACTGAAAAAGGTCGATGTATCCTGTGATGATATATTGGTATCAGCCCGCCAGAATCACGGTATTACAGAATTGAAGGAGATTAAATACGCTATTCTTGAGCGTAATGGTCATATTTCTATTATTCCTGACGAAAATTAAGGGCAACGCGATGAGCAACCTTATTCACGACAGCAACAGCACCATCAGCGAGCTGACGAAAAAGCTCGCCACTCAGCTTACGGACAGAGGTTTGCGGTTAACCACCGCAGAGTCCTGTACCGGTGGCAATCTCGCGGTTGCGCTTTGTGCCGAAGAGAACACGGCGGAATTTTATGACGTTGGCATGGTGGTGTTCAGCGATGCGGCGAAGGAGAGGATCCTCGGCGTGCGGCACGAAACCATTGAGCGCTTCACCGCCGTCAGTGAACAAACGGTGACCGAGATGGCCGCTAAAATTCGCGAAATTGCCGAGGCGGATATCGGCCTTGCCATCAGCGGCTATGCGGGACCGGAAGGCGGAGACGATGGCACCGCAGCCGGTACGGTCTGCTTCGGCTGGAATATTCGCGGAAAGACGGAAACCCGCACCGTGCTGTTTTCCGGTGAATGTCAGGATGTGGTGGATAAAGCGGTGCGTTATTCCCTGTCTGAACTGATCGAAATACTCTCCGGCTGGGATAACGTCTGAAACAAGGGGAAAGGCTATGGCTGTGATCGTTATTACCGGCGGTACGGCGGGCGTGGGGAAAGCCACGGCGCTGCACTTTGCCAAAGCGGGCTACGATGTGGGCATCATTGCCCGCGACGAGCAGAGCCTGCGCTCCACAGAAGAGGAGTTGCGCCGTTTTGGGATCAACGCCCGTGCCGTTCAGGCCGACGTGGCCGACAGCAAGGCGGTGACCGAGGCTGCTAACGAGATTGAATACCGGCTTGGGGCCATCGATGTGTGGGTGAATAACGCCATGGGCGGGATGCTGGCGCCGTTTCGCACCATGTCGCCTGACGAGTTTCGCCGCGTCACCGAGGTGACCTATCTGGGCTATGTTAACGGCACCCGCGCCGCGCTGGAGTTAATGACCCCACGCGATCGCGGAACGATTATTCAGGTTGGCTCCGCGCTGGCCTACCGTTCCATTCCCTTGCAGTCAGCCTACTGCGGGGCGAAAGCCGCGATCCGCGGATTTACCGATGCCGTGCGCACCGAACTGATGCATGAAAACAGCCGGGTGCAGATCGCAATGGTACAGATGCCGGGCCTCAATACGCCGCAGTTCGAGTGGGCGAGGAATAAATTTGCCTGGGCATGCGCCCGGTTCCTCCCGTTTTTCAGCCGGAAGTAGCTGCCAGCGCTATTTTTAAGGTGGCGCAGAAACCGGTGCGGGAACTGTGGGTGGGCAGCAGCACCGTCCAGTCGATTGTCGGGCAATTTCTTTTCCCCGGCTTTCTGGATCGGCTGATGGTTAAAAAGGCCTGGGAAGGGCAGATGACCGATACGTTAAATGCGGATGACCGTCAGGACTATCTGGATCAGCCGGTTAACGACCTGCATAAAATCCACGGGCACTTCACCGACGAAGCAAAAGAGCGCGCTATCAGCGTCACCTCCGGCATGCCGGGGAAAGTGCTGCTCGGCTCCCTTGCCGTCACGGGCGCGATCGTGGCCCGTCTGCTGCTCTCGCGGAGACGATAATCAGCGCAGTGCGGTACGATCGGTCCAGAACCAGCGGTAGCCATAGCCGCTGAGGTTAAGCGCGACGGTTTTGCCGCACACCAGCGCGTCGTCGTAACGTTTGTCCGCCAGGCAGGCGGTCCAGGTCGCATGCCGGATCCCTCTGGCGGTAAAATTAACGGGCTTATCGCTGAAGTTAACGAAGGTCAGAATGCTGCGCGTGTCGGTTTCGTAATAGATCCCCAGCACCGCATCGCTGTCGATATTAATAAGACGAAACGGTGCGACGCCGATCTCAGGGAACTCCGAGCGCGTATTGGCGATATCGATAATGCAGTGCAGGAGTGAGTTGCGGTGCAACAGCGAATCCGCCACGTTGATTTTTTGATAGCGGTACGGGCCGTGGTCAATCATCGGGGCGACAAAAGTTTCCGGGTCGGCATCTGAGAAACCGCCGCCTTGCGATCCGGCCCACTGCATCGGGGTGCGTACGGCGTAACGCTCCTCCAGATCCAAATCATCCCCCATGCCAATCTCATCCCCGTAGCGCATGACCGGTACGCCCGGCAGCGAAAACAAGACC
The DNA here is from genome assembly GCF_032389435.1 of Enterobacter sp. DTU_2021_1002640_1_SI_PRY_ASU_LCPMC_013. Classification (NCBI taxonomy): domain Bacteria; kingdom Pseudomonadati; phylum Pseudomonadota; class Gammaproteobacteria; order Enterobacterales; family Enterobacteriaceae; genus Enterobacter; species Enterobacter sp. DTU_2021_1002640_1_SI_PRY_ASU_LCPMC_013. The sequence goes on along the minus strand of NZ_CP135594.1, from coordinate 3,969,237 downwards.
GCATGGCAAAAGGCCAGCCGCTTTCGATCGCCATTAAGCATCGGCGCCAGACGGCGGCGGATACCTCGCTGATACACACTCATCTCTTCGTCAGGGGCAAAGGTATCGATGACGGTCTGCTTCGCTTTTTTACCTATCCCTTCCAGATCCAGCTCATCATGATTGCGCAGCCAGTTGGCGAAGCAGCAGGAGTCCGGCGGCACAATCATCTTCTTCACCGCGTTGCGCAGCGGTCGTGCGCTCTTCTCTGCCAGGCTGACGTAAAAGTACTTATTGAGCCAGAAATTCAGCACCAGGTTGAGCCGGTCGTTCTGACCAAAATAATCTTTGTAGGCCTCGACCTCCACGTCGACTTCGCCGAGCAGGATCGCGTCCGGGTTACGCTGCCCGATAAGACGGCGCAGATGCTCCAGGATCCACAGGCCGCGTTTTTCATCCCCACGTCCGGCCTGTTTTGTCAGGTGCGATGCCGCATCCAGGCGAAAGCCCGACACCCCGAGCTTTAGCCAGAAGATGATGATGTTCTCAATCTCCTTTAGCACCGCAGGGGAGGCCAGATTGAGATCCGGCTCGTGGTGATAAAACATATGCCGGTAGTATTGCCCCGCCTCGTCGTCCCATGTCCAGACGCTCTTCTCCACGCCGGGGAACATCGGCGGCGTATCGTCGTCGTCGGTGTCGGACCACAGGTAATAGTCCCGGTAGGGTGACTGAGGGTTGCGGCGGGCCTGTTGAAACCAGGGATGCGCATCCGAGGTATGCTGGATCAGCAGCTCAATAATGACCTGCATCCCCAGCTCCCGCGCCTGTTCAATAAAGGCGATAATATCGTTGAGCTTGCCGAAGCGGGGATCGACCTGCAAATGGTCGCTCACGTCATAGCCTTCATCGAGAAAAGGCGTGAGGTAAAACGGGGTGATCCAGATAACCGTCGCGCCCATCCGGCGGATGTAGCGCAGCTTCGCGGTGATTCCGGCGATGTCGCCACAGCCATCGCCGTTAAGATCGTAGAACAGGGCGGTATCAATCTGGTAAATAATGGCGCGTGTATGCCAGCCTGCCATAGCAATCCTTAATGATAACCTTCGGTATCAGACACTTTGCCCCGGAAGACGTAATAGCTCCAGGCGGTATAAACCAGGATCACCGGGATGATTAACAGCGTACCAATCAGCATAAACAGCTGGCTGGCAGGCGGCGCGGCGGCTTCCCACAGGGTGATGTGCGGCGGAATAATGTGTGGCCACAGGCTGATGCCCAGGCCGCTAAAGCCGAGGAAGATCAGGCCCAGCGTTAACAGGAACGGACGGGCATGGCTGTCAGGATTGCGCGTCAGCCGCCAGATCCACAGGCTGAATACCGCGACCAGAACCGGAACTGGCAGGAACCAGAAGAAGTTAGGCAGAGTAAACCAGCGCTCGGCGACAAACTGCCAGCCGAGCGGGGTCCAGATACTTACCACCGCAATAACGGCAATCAGCGCCAGCAGCACGTGGCGGGTCAGCTCGCGCATCCGGTTTTGCAGCGCGCCTTCACTTTTCATGATCAGCCACGTGGTAGCCAGCAGGGTATAGGCGACAATTAAGCCCAGCCCGCAGAACAGATTAAACGGGGTGAACCAGTCCAGCGAGGAGCCCACAAAGCGACGCCCTTCCACGTCAAAGCCGTTGATCATCGCGCCAACCACGATCCCCTGGCTGAAGGTTGCCAGCAGGGAACCGCCGGCAAAGGAGTAGTCCCAGAATATGCGGTGTGAAGGGGTCGCCTTAAAGCGAAACTCAAACGCCACCCCGCGGAAAATAAGCCCGATCAGCATGGCCGTCAGCGGGATGGTCAGGGCATCGATAATCACTGCGTAGGCCAGCGGAAACGCGCCGAACAACCCTGCACCGCCGAGAACCAGCCAGGTTTCATTTCCGTCCCAGACCGGGGCGACGCTGTTCACCATCACGTCGCGCTCTTTGGCATCGCCCACAAAGCTGAACAGCATGCCGATACCGAGATCGAAACCGTCCATGATGATGTACATCAGCGTGGCGAAGACAATAATGGCAAACCAGATGACCGGGATATCGACGCCCATCAGATCTTCTCCTCTTCCGGAACGGACTCGGCGGCGGACAGCGGACGGGCAGGGGTGCCCGAGGTATTAGACGTTAGCGTGCCCACAGGCTGCGGTCCTTTCTTAATCAACCGGGCGAGATACACATAACCCACGCCAAACACCGAACAGTAGACCACGATAAAGGCCAGCAGGCTGATGCTCATCTGCAACGTGCTGTGCAGAGACACCGCATCTATCGTGCGCAGATAGCCGTAAACGACCCACGGCTGGCGGCCCACTTCGGTGGTGACCCACCCGGCGAGCAGCGCGAGCAGTCCGGCAGGCCCCATACAGAGGGCAAACCAGTGGAATGGCCGCGAGTGATAGAGTCGACGGCGATAGCGCAGCCAGACGCTCAGCACGCCAAGGGTAACCATCAGCAGCCCCATGCCGACCATAATGCGGAAGGACCAGAAGACGATGAGCGAGTTAGGGCGGTCCTCTTTCGGGAAATCCTTCAGCGCCGGGACCTGTTTATCCAGGCTGTGCGTCAGGATCAGGCTGCCGAGCGCGGGAATTTCAAGCCCGTATTTGGTGCGCTCCTCTTCCATATCCGGTACGCCAAACAGCAGCAGCGGGGTGGCCTCGCCGGGCGGGTTTTCCCAGTGGCCTTCAATCGCGGCGATTTTGGCAGGCTGGTGCTCAAGCGTATTCAGGCCGTGCATATCCCCAACCACGGCCTGAATGGGCGCGACCAGCAGCGCCATCCACATGGCCATGGAGAACATTGTGCGAATAGCGGGCGTATCGTTACCGCGCAGCAGATGCCATGCCCCGGATGCGCCCACAAACAAGGCGCTGCACAGGAAGGCGGCGATGGACATATGGATCAGGCGGTAAGGGAATGAGGGGTTAAAGATAATGGCCAGCCAGTCTTCGGGAATGACCTGACCGTTCTGAATACTGAAGCCCTGCGGGGTGTGCATCCAGCTGTTGGAGGCGAGGATCCAGAAGGTGGACATCAGCGTGCCCAGCGCCACCATGCAGGTGGCAAAGAAGTGCAGGCCGGGGCCGACCTTGTTCCAGCCGAACAGCATCACGCCTAAGAAACCAGCTTCCAGGAAGAAGGCGGTTAGTACTTCATAGGTGAGCAGAGGGCCGGTTATGCTGCCTGCGAACTGGGAAAAGCCGCTCCAGTTAGTCCCAAACTGGTAAGCCATGACCAGCCCGGAAACCACGCCCATACCAAAGTTGACGGCGAAAATTTTCAGCCAGAAATGGTATAGCGAGCGCCAGACATCATTTTTGGTGCGAAGCCACATGCCTTCGAGAACCACCAGATAGCTCGCAAGCCCGATGGTGATCGCCGGGAAGAGAATATGAAAAGAGACGGTAAAGGCGAACTGTATCCTGGCCAGATGAAACGCATCAAGCTCGAACATGCTCCGTACCTCTGGAACTGATAGCGCACAAGGCATTGCCAGACAGCCTCAGGCTGCCTGGCAAAACCGGTTACGGTTTTTTCTTACCTGCACCAAGCTCGGCACCGGTAAGCGGATCGGCATTGGGGTCGGATTTCGTGCGTGCGCACATCGCTTTGACCAGCGTTTCCTGCTCTGTAGTGAGCGTTACGCTTGCGCCGCCGTCGCCGCCATCGACCGCTGGCTGAGGAGATTCCACGTAGTCGAAGTGCTTATCGCTGTTCCAGCTGCCGCGAACTTCTCCCCCCTCAGACATATTGTAGTACTTGTTGGTGTACTCTTCGATTGGCGGCAATTTACCCGGTGGGAAATTGTTACGAATCGACTGGAGCGCCTTCTCAAACGAGAGCTGGTGTGCTGCCTCACGCGTCATTAAAAACGCCAGCGCATCTTTAACACCCGGATCGTCCGTTACGTTAATAAGCCGTTCGTAGATAATTTTGGCGCGCGCCTCGGCCGCTATGTTAGAGCGCAGATCCGCGGTCGGTTCGCCAATGGTATCCACGTACGCCGCCGTCCACGGTACGCCTGCGGAGTTAGTAAGCGGAGTACCGCCGCCGTAGAGCAGGGAGGTGATATGACTGTCGTTGCCGTTCTCGGACATGGAGCGGTACAGTTCCGCTTCATTTTCAACGCCTTCCGCCAGTTCGCCTTTCGCACCCTTATTGAGCATACCCACCAGGGTGCCGATAATTTCCAGGTGACTTAACTCCTCGGTCGCGATATCCATCAGCATATCTTTACGACCGGGATCGTCGTCGCTTAATCCTTGCGTAAAGTAACGACATGCCGCGGCAAGTTCGCCCTGTGGCCCGCCAAACTGCTCAAGCAGAAGATTGGCCAGGCCCGGATTCGGTTCGGCTACGCGTACCGTGTATTGCAGCTGTTTTACGTGTCGAAACATACATTCTCCCTATTTCGTTATTTTTTCGCTTCAACGCCGTCCGCGTCGGAGCGCAGCAGGAACTGTTCCGTCGTTTGTGGAATATGCTGGAGCAGCCAGTCTGCCATCTGGCGCTCTTCTTCCAGAATGGATTCAAGGGCTGGAATGGAGGCGGTATCGCCTGCTTGTTTGGCCGCAGCCAGCAGAGAGGTGTAGCAGGCAATTTCAAACTGCTCAAAAACGTAGCCGCTGATGGAGCCTTTAACAATTTCGTCGGAAGGGAACATGCCGCCAATGGACTGGCCGAGCGCCGCCATTTTGCTCATGGAATCTTTTATGACCGAACGGGAAATATCATTGCGGTCGAGAATTTCTTCCAGCACGGTAATTTGGTGTTTAGTTTCATTAACGTGTTGTTCAATTCGTGCACGTAAGTCGGGATAATTATCAATACGGCTGGCCATTGATTCCAGCATGGATTCGGCTTGCTTTTCCATCGCATGGGCATCGCGTAGCCAATCATGGTAGTGTTCTACATGATTCATAATTAACTCCTGTGATTTATTTTCTGGTTAATTTTTGGTGCTGATGCTCATCAGATATTAATTATCCTTTCTGGGCTTTTTGATTAATATTACCGACAGCCAGATCGGTTAATTTGAGATCGGTTTCTTTTTCTTCTTCCAGCGTTTCGGCAAGAAGTTTAACGGCTTTTTTATAGCCTAATTGTTCAGCCAGGGTGGCCAGGGTGCCGTAGCTGGCAATTTCGTAATGTTCAACTTTCTGAGCTGCGGCAATTAATGCAGCGTCACGCACTTCATTTTTCTCAGTGCTCTCAATAACTTCGTTGGCTTCTTCAATTAAGCCTTCCATCGCAACGCATTTCATGCGCTTCAGTTTGAGGCCGGATTCCTGCTCAATAATCTGATCGATACGTTCGATCTGTCCCTGCGTCTCTTCGAGGTGAGCCGTGAACGCGGCACTCAGCTTCTCGCTGGATGCGGCGCGAGCTAATTTGCTTAGCGCGCGGGTCAGCTGCTTCTCAGCGCTGTAGGTGTCGGATAACAGGTGAATAAATACATCTTCAACAGTTTTCATATTCATATTTTCGCTCCAGTGAAATAAAGGGAAGGTACTGCGAGCCGACGGGCCCGCAGCATACTCTCGGTATATTTATAAGAGCTTTAAATAAGATCAGGAGTTATCAGATTTACGGCCTCCGCCGTGACTGCTCTGTCCCCCTTTCTTACCCGCTTCAGATGCGCGTTGCGGATCGTTTTTGAAATTACCGCCGCTGTGCTGGCCGCCTTTACGTCCAGCTTCTGATGCCTTTTCACGGTCTTCAGCGAAATTACCGGAACCACCACGATGTTGCTCTGCCATATATCAACCCTCATGTTGCGTTTATGTCAGGAGATACGATAAGTAATTCGTATCAGTTGTCGTTCAGAAATTAACATTAGTCGTTATGTGAGAAGAGTCAAATTTCTTGTCTGGGTTGTTTTACGGTAATTTTGCAGGGAATGAAGAAATACCGCTTCGTTACGAGTTTTAAAAACGAATGGGAAATCCATCAGTTAGATGAAAATAAAACCGGAGGTTAAGATTGCGCTTAGCTAATAATCCTAATGTGAACGTGGCGGGAATTATTACAAGAATTGACACAGCGCAAAAATATATCTTCGCAACGGGTCTTCTTGTATTCGGAATAATCCTATGAACGTGACGAAGTCATGCGCTGAAAAGAGTGTGGCTAAACCTCGTTTTTGACGTGGTCAGGTGGATCGGGTGAGGGTATGCTTCTTTTGTCACCACAATAATTACAGAGGCAATGTCATGGATCAGGAGCTACTGGATGCGGGGTACCGGGCCTATACCGGTGAGAAAATCGATGTCTACTTCAACACCGGGATCTGCAAACACTCGGGCAACTGCGTGCGCGGCAGCGCGAAGCTGTTCGATCTGAAGCGTAAACCGTGGATCGCGCCGGATGAAGTAGATGCAGAAACGGCTATGCGCGTAATTGATACCTGCCCGAGCGGCGCGCTGAAGTACCGCCAAAAATAAGTGAGGAACCATGGAAATTCTTGAAGGCCATAACAAGTTTTACGTCAACGACGCCGAAGGCAATCAGGTAGCGGAGATCGTCTTTGTCCCGACCGGCGAGCATCTGAGCATCATTGAGCACACCGATGTGGATCCGAGCCTGAAAGGGCAGGGTGTGGGTAAACAGCTGGTGGCGAAGGTGGTAGAGAAGATGCGCGGTGAGAATCGTAAAATTATCCCGCTGTGTCCATTTGCGAAGCATGAGTTTGATAATACGCGGGAGTATGACGATATTCGGGCGTAAAACAGATGCCCGGCATTGCGCCGGGCAGCATACTCAACCCACAAACATCACCGACACACACAGCACACCCACAATCAGCGTCAGCAGGTTACCGATGGAGCGGTACGGTTTTAATGACGGGATCAGATACGTCGACAGCGTCGGCATGATGAACAGGATCATGGCGATAAGCGGACCGCTGATGGCATAAATCATTGAGATCGCATTCGGGTTGATGCAGCAGACCGCAAAGGTAATCAGCGACACGCCGAGAATCGAAATCGCGCGGTTAAAGGCGCGGCTTTTCTTCACACCCACCTGATTCAGCGACGATTTCACAATTTCCGTTGCCCCTTCAATCACGCCAAAATAGGTGCCGAGGAACGATTTCGACATCGCAATAATCGCCACGATAATGCCGGAAATGCCCAGCCATGCCGGGGAGGAAGGCATCATCGACAGCGCGGACAGGATCGTCACCCCTTCCTCTTTTGCCGCCACGATATACGACGGTGGAATCGAAAGCAGGCAACTGAACACAAAGAACAGCACGCTGAGGCAGATGATCAGGTACGCCACTTTCATGATTTTTTTGCATTTACCCATCGCCTCTTCACCGTATTTCTCGCGACGGTCTACGGCGAAGGTCGAGATGATCGGAGTATGGCTAAAAGCGAAAACCATTACCGGGATCGAAATCCATACCTGGTGCAGCGTATGCTGGTCGAAGGCCATCTGGCTGGTCAGCAGCGACGGCTGCCAGCTGCCCGTCAGATACAGCGAGACAAACAGAAAATAGGCGATCAGCGGAAAGACAAGGAAACCCATCACCTTAATGGTGATGTGCCGGCCCATCAGGAAGATCAGATTCAAAATCAGCACCACGCCAAAGCTCACCAGCATCCGCATGCCGGTATCCACCGTCATCCGTTTCGCCAGCTGTTCAGTGAGTGAGTTGGTTATCGCCACCGCGTAAATCAGAACTACCACAAAGAAGGCCACAAAATAGAGCGTGGTGATCAGGTTGCCGATCTTTTTGCCGTAGTAATGGGAAACGGCACCGGTGATCCCTTCGTTGCCTTTCGTCTTCGACGACAGAATAAATTGCGCCAGCGCTTTATGCGGCCAGTAGGTTAAGGGATACGCCACAAGGGCGGTGATCAGCAGGACAATCGCGCCAGCAGAGCCGAGCTGAATGGGCAAGAACAGGGTTCCTGCGCCCACGGCAGTGCCGTAGAGGGCGAAACTCCAGAGAGTCTCTTCTTTTGACCAAATTTTCGACATTAGAGCAACGTATCAACTATAAAACGAACAAAAAGGAGTGCAATTTACCATAATTATGCGTTGAGGTCGCCGTTGCTTCGCAGGGGGCGGGCCGGAGCAGGTCTCCGGCCGGAAGGTTATTCGCTTGCCAGGGCGCGTCGTTGCTGGCGGCGCTTGATGATTTTCTCCCGCAGGGTGTCGTACGCCCAGTTGTAGAGCATGGTGTACGGCAGGAAGAACAGAAAGAAACCAATTTCCAGGGTAAAAGCCTGGAGCAGCGTCACGCCCAGCACGGCGGCAACGATGGTTACGCCAATCACAATAAAGCCGCATTCAAAACCCAGGGCATGCAGGGCGCGCACTTTCGCCGTGCGCTTCACCCGCTGGACGGGCCAGAAACGGTCGAAGCCAAAGTTATAGATAATGTTCCAGAGCATTGCCGTGGTCGCCAGAATAATGGTAAGACCCCCCATTTCAACCACCGAGCGCTGCATTAGCCACGCGGCCGTCGGGGCGAGGATCGCCGTGGCAATGCCTTCAAAACAGACGGCATGGAAGATCCGCTCCGGCAATTTACGTTGAAGTGCATCCTGATGTTGCATATTTACCTCATATAGACGCCAGTATGGGCGTTGATGCCGCCTATTCTTATCGTTTAAGGTGATATATAAAAGATGGTATCCATCGATAAAGTAGATACATCATGCGTTACTCTCCCGAAGCACTGACCGCGTTTGTTGAAACTGTCGCCGCAGGTTCGTTTTCTGCTGCGGCACGGCGGCTGCGTAAAAGCCAGTCCACCATCAGCACCTCCATTGCCAACCTTGAAGCTGACCTTGGCTTTGAGCTGTTCGATCGCTCGGCGCGTCATCCGGTATTAACCGCCCAGGGTGAACAGGTGCTGGGCTATGTCCAGTCGATACTCGCCGCCAGCGCGCGCCTGGATGAGCTGGCCGTATCTTTAACCGCGCAAACGGAGGCGCGTTTTACCTTTGTTCTCTCCGATACGCTTAACCCGGCCGTGCTGGAAGAGATGATGAGCCAGTTCGACCAGCGTTTTCCGCACACGGAATTTGAGTGCCTGATTGGAGAAGAGGAGGACGTGATCGATCTGCTGCAAAAGGAGCGGGCGCAAATTGGCCTGACGGAAGCGCGCGACAGCTACCCGACCGATATTGGCGCGACCCGTCTGCCTATGCAGACGCGGATGGCCATCTACGTTTCTGCCGGACATCCTCTGGCAGGGCAACATGAGACGCAGGCGGACGAGCTGCATGGCTGGCGCGAGCTGCGGTTGAGCACCTATCTTGAACGGGAAGCGCCCCTTTCGCGCGGGCCGGTCTGGTCTGCGCCGAATTATCTGTTACTGCTGAGCATGGCGGTACAGGGCTTTGGCTGGTGCGCGTTACCCTGCGCGCTGGTCGACGAATTTGCCGCGTCGAAATCGCTGGTGCAGCTGAACGTGCCGGGCTGGCCGAGGTCGATTGCCATCGATCTGGTATGGAACAAACGAACCCCGCCCGGCGTCGCCGGAAGCTGGCTGCGCCAGTACTTGCAGGACGCACGATAATCCTGTGACTAAACTCACTAATTTTAAACATTTGCGTCAATTGTTGATAACAATCCTCTACTATCGTCATGTCATTTTGCACAGAGGTCGTGATGAAAGATGTCGTTATAGTGGGTGCGTTACGTACGGCTATCGGCTGTTTTCAGGGAGCGCTTGCGCGTCACTCTGCGGTTGATCTTGGCAGCGTGGTGGTAAGAGCGCTGGTGGAACGCAGCGGGATTGCCGCACATGAAATTGATGAGGTGATCCTGGGCCAGGTGCTGACCGCTGGCGCGGGACAAAACCCTGCGCGTCAGGCGGCGCTGAAGGGCGGACTGCCTAATACCGTTTCGGCAATTACCATTAACGACGTCTGTGGTTCAGGTTTGAAAGCGCTCCATCTTGCAACGCAGGCCATCCAGTGTGGTGAAGCGGATGTGGTCATTGCCGGCGGGCAGGAGAATATGAGCCGCGCCCCGCATGTCCTGACCGACAGCCGGACCGGCGCGCAGCTCGGGAACAGTCAGCTGCTTGACAGCCTGGTTCACGACGGGCTGTGGGACGCCTTCAACGACTACCATATGGGCGTAACGGCGGAAAACCTGGCGCGGGAATACGGTATCAGCCGCGAGCTTCAGGATGCATATGCCCTCAGCTCACAGCAAAAAGCGCGTGCAGCGATCGACTCCGGGCGTTTTCGCGATGAAATTGTCCCGGTCAGTACCCAGCGCCAGAACGGTGAAGCGCTCATCGTCGATACCGACGAGCAGCCGCGCACCGATGCCAGCGCAGAAGGGCTGGCAAAACTCGATCCGGCCTTTGAAATGCTCGGTTCCGTAACGGCAGGCAACGCCTCATCCATTAACGACGGTGCGGCGGCGGTGATGATGATGAGTGAAAGCAAAGCCCAGGAGCTGGCGCTGCCGGTGCTGGCGCGGATCAAAGCGTTTGCCAGCGTGGGCGTTGATCCCGCGTTAATGGGGATCGCCCCGGTCTATGCCACGCGCCGCTGCCTGGAGCGGGCGGGCTGGGAGCTGAACGATGTGGATCTGATTGAGGTCAACGAAGCTTTTGCTGCACAGGCGATCTCGGTCGGGAAAATGCTGGAATGGGATCCGCTGCGGGTCAACGTCAACGGCGGAGCCATCGCGCTGGGCCATCCCATTGGCGCCTCCGGCTGCCGCATTCTGGTGTCGCTGGTCCACGAAATGAAAAAGCGTAACGCCCGAAAAGGGATCGCAACGCTCTGTATTGGCGGGGGGCAGGGGGTGGCCCTGGCTATCGAACGGTAATTTCTCCCTCTGCGCACAGAAAACCTCCCACGGGAGGTTTTTTTGTGTCCGCAGAATCCTTTTTTAACACTTATGCGTTCTTTCTGAAGCCCGCAATAATTATTGCGCGGTTAATTATTTGCTTTGTGAAGTGCTTAATGTGATCTCACGCCTGAAATTTACGGTTAATACCCTTTTTTTGTTGATGGGGTTCACGTCAATCTTTGCCAAAAAAAATGAAACAAATAATTTCGATCCTTGTCACTAAAATAACGGTGCATAAAAAATAAACTCAAGTTTCATAAAAACGAAACGTTATTTTAATTGAGGGTTTTTTCATGTTTAAGAAATCTCTGCTCCTTGCTTCCCTTATTAGTGCCTCTTTTGCGGCTAGCGCCGTTACCGTCGATCTGCGTCACGAATATATTGACAGCGGCTCGAATGCCGACCGTGTTGCCGTCTCGCACCGCTTTGATAATGGCTTTGGTTTTTCAGTCGAGGCGAAGTGGAAATCAGGCGGGGACAAGGCAGATCAGCCATTCGCGGATGTAGTGGGGAACGGTCACGAAGATCAGATTAGCTGGCGCTGGAAAGCGACAGACAATATCGCCCTGACCCCTGCGTTTACGATTGAAAGCACAGACAGTCGCACCATTTATAAACCGAATCTGCATGTGCAATATAGCTTCGATAATGGCTTCTACGTGGCTGCGCGTTACCGTTACGAATATACCCGCTACCCGTCAAGCTCAAATAAGGACGACGATAAAGTTAACCGTGGCGATGCGTGGGTCGGTTGGGTATTAGGTGACTGGCGTACCGAGCTGAACTATGTTTACGCGAAAAGTTCTGAAGGCGTGGCCCGAAATAACAATAAAGATTATTCCAACGAATATAACGCCAAGCTGGCCTACAAATGGGATAAAAACTGGGCGCCATATGTGGAGGTGGGCAACGTGGGGGTTAAAGACACGGACGAACGCCAGACCCGTTTCCGTTTAGGCGTGGCGTACTCCTTCTGATAATTTATCTTCTTCGCTAAAACTGCCGGGTGGTGCTTCGCTTACCCGGCCTACACCTTCCTTCCACTCCGTCGTTTCGTATGTCGCGCAATCACCCAAAAAAAAGCCCTCCGAATCGGAGGGCAAGGCCAGTTACAGAAACACTAACTCAAGTCAGGCATGCAACATTTCAGGTTGCTCAGGGAGTTTCGCGATATAGAGGGCCGGTTTGCCGTCTTTATCGGAACTGTACAGCACCGCTTTTTCGTCCGGCGTGAAGGACGGATGCGGGTGGGTTACCTGGCGGCTGTTCGCCACCGTAGCCCATGAGGTGTCATGACGGGCGATGCGGTAACAGGCTTTCTTCGCCACGTCAAAGGCATACAGATAAGGATCGTTATCAATGGTGTAGCCGCCGGTGTCTTTCACATCGACAGGCGTACCGGAGCCGTCGCCAACCAGCAGGGTGCCGTCGACGTTGCTCATCAGGTGCGAACAGGCGGGCATGTTCATTACCGCTTCATTCACGCCGGTGTCCGGGTTGAAGCGGGAGATGGTGCGCCCTTGCTGACCTTTCAGGTAAGAAACGTAGATCAGCGCGGACCCGTCCGGCACCCAAAATTCATGTGTACAGCTTTCACCTTCCGCGTGCGTTTTCACTTTCCGCACGTTGCTGCCATCTTCGTTCACCAGCCACATGCGGGCGTCGACCAGGTCGTGCGGCCCTTCATGACAGAAGGCCACGGTATTGTCATCGAACGGGCGATATATCGGATGTCCCAGCCAGATCTTCTCGTCATGAATGGTGGTGCTTTCACCCGTTTTCAGATCAACGCGCAGCAGGCGGCAGTGCGGCCCTTTGTGGAAGAAGTCGTGGAAAATTTTCCAGTCGTTGAGTGGCGTCCAGTCGCGTCTGGCAATCTCAATACCCACCAGTTTGGTGCAGTCGCTGTTCGCGACCCAGGTGCCGTAGCCGACCCACTCTTCCGGGACGCGGTACACTTCGCGCTCTGCCAGCGTCTGTAAATCCACCTCCAGCAGGGTGCGATCGTTCTTCACATAGTAGAGGGATTTATCGTCCGGAGAGAGGAACCCGCCAAAGGTGTTATCGCCCGCGCCTTCGGTCAACTGTACCGCTTCGGCGTTTTTCAGATCCAACAGGTAATAGTTCCAGTGACCGTCGAACTCCCCGGCGAACAGCAGGTGGCTGCCATCGTTAAAGAAGCACTTCTGGTAAAAGTAGTTGCGATGACAGGTTACTTCCGGTGGGGTCAGGCGGGTGACTTCCACGCCTGTATCCGGATCGCGGCTGACCTCATAGTTCAGCTTGACCCGCATACCTTTAGCCATAATGCACTCCTTTGAACGCGTAATGTAGGTTGAAAACTAGGTGATAAATTATCAAAACGTTGTTTCATTATGTGTGATTGACAGCGCACTTTCTCAGTTTCATTAACCAGAATGAGGGTCTAAAAGATTTATCGTGATCGAAACACCATTTCTGGCATAAACAAGCAGAAAAAATGAAACGTTGTTTTAAATGCAATTGAAAACCCCGTGGTCAGGGGATAATATGTGTTCATCACGAAAACGGAACGTTGTTTCGTTAATTATCTTTGCCTTCGGGCACGATCAATTCTGGAGGTTTACGTGGACGTCAGACAAAGCATCCACAGTGCGCACGCTAAAACGCTGGATACTCAGGGGCTGCGCAGTGAGTTTTTAGTTGAGCAAGTGTTCGAAGCCGACAAGTACACCATGGTCTACAGCCATATTGACCGCATTATTGTGGGCGGGATTATGCCGGTGGCGAAAACCGTCTCCGTGGGCGGTGAAGTGGGCAAACAGCTGGGCGTGAGCTACTTCCTCGAACGCCGTGAACTGGGCGTGATTAACATCGGCGGGCCGGGCACCATTACCGTTGATGGCCAGTGCTACGAAATTGGTCACCGCGACGCGCTGTACGTCGGCAAAGGGGCGAAAGAAGTGGTGTTCGCCAGCATTGATGGCAGCAAACCGGCGAAGTTTTACTACAACTGCGCCCCGGCTCATACGACTTACCCCACCAAAAAAGTCACGCCAGCGGATGTTGCCCCGGTGACCCTTGGCGATAACCTCACCAGCAACCGTCGCACTATCAACAAGTACTTTGTGCCGGATGTGCTGGAAACCTGTCAGCTCAGCATGGGGCTGACCGAGCTTGCGCCAGGCAACCTTTGGAACACCATGCCGTGCCATACCCACGAGCGCCGCATGGAGGTCTACTTCTATTTCAACATGGATGAAGACGCCTGCGTGTTCCACATGATGGGGCAGCCGCAGGAGACGCGCCATATCGTTATGCACAATGAGCAGGCGGTCATTTCGCCGAGCTGGTCCATCCACTCTGGTGTGGGAACGAAAGCCTATACCTTTATCTGGGGTATGGTCGGTGAAAACCAGGTCTTCGATGACATGGACCACGTCGCTGTTAAGGATCTGCGCTAGTCGCAGGCAGTTAAGTATATATCTGCCTGTTGCTGACAGGCGCTGAACGATTAAGGAATAAACATGATTCTGGATGCATTTTCTCTGCAAGGTAAAGTGGCTGTGGTTTCCGGTTGTGACACCGGGCTGGGGCAGGGTATGGCGTTAGGTCTGGCTGAAGCGGGCTGCGATATCGTCGGGATTAACATCGTTGAGCCAACGGAAACCATCGAGCGCGTTACCGCACTGGGCCGCCGTTTCCTGAGCCTGACCGCGGACCTGCGCAAAATCGATGCGATCCCTGAGCTGCTGGATCGCGCGGTGGCGGAGTTTGGGCATATCGATATTCTGGTCAACAACGCCGGCCTCATCCGTCGTGAAGACGCGATTAACTTCAGCGAAACGGACTGGGACGACGTGATGAACCTGAACATCAAGAGCGTGTTCTTTATGTCCCAGGCGGCTGCGAAGCACTTCATCGCCCAGGGGAAAGGGGGCAAGATCATCAATATTGCCTCCATGCTCTCTTTCCAGGGCGGCATCCGCGTGCCGTCTTACACCGCATCGAAGAGTGCCGTGATGGGCGTGACCCGTCTGCTGGCGAACGAGTGGGCGCAGCACAACATCAACGTCAACGCGATTGCGCCGGGCTACATGGCCACCAACAATACCCAGCAGCTGCGTGCGGATGAAGAGCGCAGCGCGGCAATCCTGGAGCGTATTCCAGCGGGTCGCTGGGGTCTGCCGAGCGATCTGATGGGCCCGGTTGTGTTCCTGGCGTCCCCGGCTTCGGATTATATTAACGGCTACACCGTTGCCGTTGACGGCGGCTGGCTGGCACGATAATTCACCCCGAATAAAGAACCTCTGCCCTCGGGTGGAGGTTTTTTTTGCGCCAAAATTGGCTTTATCCATATCCTTAAAGATGAAAAATCCATACTGAAAAGGAATGAATGACAGGTATCACACATTTATTGCTTAAATATTAAATAATTAATAAAAAATAAGGTTAAACCACCCTGATTTGAAATTGTAATGTCCATCACAGATCGGTATGTCGTAGCGAAATAATCCATATCTTCACCAGTTCCGGCCTGACACTTTCTTCCGGTATCTCGTAATTTCACTTAACGAATTTTGCTGTTGAGGCAGGAAAAATATGACATCTATAAATGACTCTACCCTGATGCCCGCCGCGTTGCGCGATACCCGACGCATGAATCAGTTCGTCTCTATTGCGGCAGCCGTGGCCGGTTTGCTGTTTGGTCTGGATATCGGCGTTATCGCTGGCGCACTGCCCTTTATTACCGACCACTTTACGTTAAGCAACCGCCTGCAAGAGTGGGTGGTGAGCAGCATGATGCTGGGTGCGGCCATCGGCGCACTGTTTAACGGCTGGCTGTCGTTCCGTCTCGGGCGCAAATACAGCCTGATGGTCGGGGCGATCCTGTTTGTTGCCGGTTCCCTTGGCTCGGCGTTTGCCACCAACGTTGAAGTGCTGCTGCTCTCCCGCGTGCTGCTGGGCGTGGCGGTGGGTATCGCGTCCTACACCGCGCCGCTTTACCTCTCCGAAATGGCGAGCGAAAACGTGCGCGGGAAGATGATCAGCATGTACCAGCTGATGGTGACGCTCGGTATCGTGCTGGCGTTCCTGTCGGATACATACTTCAGCTACAGCGGCAACTGGCGGGCAATGCTTGGCGTGCTGGCGCTGCCTGCGGTGCTGCTGATTGTGTTAGTCATTTTCCTGCCGAACAGCCCGCGCTGGCTGGCGCAAAAAGGGCGTCACGTGGAGGCGGAAGAGGTGCTGCGCATGCTGCGCGACACGTCTGAAAAAGCGCGTGAAGAGCTGAACGAAATCCGCGAAAGCCTGAAGCTGAAGCAGGGCGGCTGGTCCCTGTTTAAGGCGAACCGCAACGTGCGCCGCGCGGTGTTCCTCGGCATGCTGTTACAGGCAATGCAGCAGTTCACGGGGATGAACATCATCATGTATTACGCCCCACGCATCTTTAAAATGGCCGGTTTTACCACCACCGAACAGCAGATGATCGCCACGCTGGTGGTGGGGCTGACCTTTATGTTCGCCACCTTTATCGCGGTCTTCACCGTTGATAAGGCCGGACGTAAACCGGCCCTGAAAATTGGCTTTAGCGTGATGGCGCTCGGCACCTTAATACTCGGCTACTGCCTGATGCAGTTCGATAACGGCACGGCGTCAAGCGGCCTCTCCTGGCTCTCCGTCGGCATGACCATGATGTGCATCGCCGGTTACGCGATGAGTGCCGCGCCGGTGGTGTGGATCCTGTGCTCTGAAATTCAGCCGCTGAAATGCCGTGACTTTGGTATCACCTGTTCCACCACCACCAACTGGGTGTCGAACATGATTATTGGCGCGACCTTCCTGACGCTGCTGGATGCGATTGGCGCGGCAGGCACCTTCTGGCTCTATACGGTGCTGAACGTGGCGTTTATCGGCGTGACCTTCTGGCTGATTCCGGAAACCAAAGGCGTGACCCTGGAGCATATTGAACGCAAGCTGATGAGAGGGGAGAAACTACGTAATATCGGCGTGTAATGTCATTGCCCGGTGGCGCTTCGCTTACCGGGCCTACGATAGCCTGTAGGCCGGGTAAGGCGTAGCCGCCACCCGGCTTTGTGTTTACCGCATCGCACGTCTCAAAATACGCTCCGCCTGACGCTGGAAGTCAGCGGCCGTCTCTTCCACGGTTTTCTGCCCGTAGTCGATATACTGCAAAGAGGTACCGAACTGCGCCACAATCTGTGGGTCGTCAAAGTATGGCGAGACGGTGAGTTTCGCCGGCAGCGACTGCGCCAGGCGCAGGCCCGCCACGGATGGATCGTCCTCTTTAATGGTGCCGTCTTCGGTCAGATACTGCACCGCCACTTTGCTCAACGGCACGCCGCGCTCAAGACCCAGCGTATCGACCCCTTCTTTGCTGTTGAGCAGGAAGTTAATCAGCTTCGCTGCCGCTTCCGGGTTTTTGGTCGTCTTACCAATCGACAGCATCTGCGCCGGTTTGAAGAACAGACCCGCGTCGGTGGCGCCCGGCAGCATTGGGTAGCTGCCCAGCTCCAGTTTCGCCGGTGGCTTCAGGTTGTCGGAATATTTGTTGATGGTGGAGTTCCACATGTAGGTGCCGCCCCATTCACCCTGGATCCACGGCTTCATCTCATACATGTTGCTCTTACCGAACGAGGCATAGTATTTGGTGTCCGGCATGACGTGGCTGTCGATCAGCTTTTTGTAGGTCTGGAAAAACTCCACCCACTGTTCCTTTGTGTAGCTGAACTTTTTGGTTTTCTCATCCACCGCAGGAATGTTGTACTTCTGGATCATGTACGAATTCAGCAGCGCCAGCGTATCCTGGTGCTCCAGGATCACCGGATAGTATTGCTTGCCGAGCTTGCTCTCGAAGGTTTTACCGGCCGCCATCAGCTCGTCCCAGGTTTTCGGGTACGCAATACCCGCTTTTTTCCAGGTTTCGTCATTGAAGTAGAACACGCGCGCCGTCACCGAGATCGGAATGCCGTTCAGCTTGCCGTCCACGGTGGTGGTTTGCAGCTCTTTGGGATCGAACTGCGACAGGTCGATCACGTCCTTCATCTTGTTCAGATCGTAGAAGCCGTCACCGGTTTTGGAGAAGATCGGCAGCCAGTTCCAGTTGGTCTGCATCACGTCCGGCTCGGTGCCGCCCGCAATCTGGGTGGTCAGACGGGAGAGGTGACCGTCCCAGCCGGTGTATTCCGCTTTTACGTTGATGTCCGGGTTCTGCTTATGGAACTCTTCCAGCGCTTTCAGAGTGACCTGGTGACGGCCATTGCCGCCCCACCAGGACATCCGTAAATCCACATTCTGCGCCATCGATGGCAAAGCGGTAAGGCCCAGGGTCGCGGAGATTGCTGCACTTAAAAGCACTTTTTTCATTTTTATCACTCCATCAGAGAGAGAGGTTCTGTTCAGTTTTTGCGTCAAAAATATGACACTTGTTCATCTCAAACGTGAAATACACCTTACGATGAAGCCCTTTATCAATCATTGGCTTAGCTTCATCGGACGGGATTCGGGCGGTCAGTTCGTAGTCCGCGACCTTCAGGTACACAAAGAATTCGTGGCCCATGTTCTCCACGCGCACCATCTCCCCGCTACAGCCGCCATTCGGGAAGGGCTCATCAGAGAGCGACACAAATTCCGGGCGCACGCCGTAGAAGATCTCCTGACCCGCGTAAGCCGCGACTTTCTCCTGCTTCTCCGCGTTCAGCGGCATGGTTTCATCGCCAATGGCGATGTGCAGCTGGCCCGCTTTTTCGACCAGCACGCTTTTGCGTATATTCATCTCCGGCGCGCCGATAAAGCCCGCCACGAACATGTTCTTCGGCTTGTGGTAGAGGTTGTCCGGCGTGTCCACCTGCATGATATGGCCGAGCCTCATCACGCAGATGCGGTCGCCCATGGTCATCGCTTCGGTCTGGTCGTGGGTCACGTAAACGGTGGTCGCCGGTTTTCCTGACTTCTTCAGCTGCTTGTGCAGGTCAGAAATACGGATACGCATCGAAGCGCGCAGTTTGGCGTCGAGGTTTGAAAGCGGCTCATCGAACAGGAACACATCCGGTTTTTTCACAATCGCACGGCCTACCGCCACGCGCTGCGCCTGGCCGCCGGAAAGCTGGCGCGGCAGGCGGTCGAGCAGCTCTTCCAGCTCAAGAATTTTGGCGGCTTCATTCACCTGAGACTCAATCTGATCTTTCGGCAGTTTGCTCAGCTTGAGACCAAAGGCCAGATTCTCGCGCACCGTCATGTGCGGATAGAGGGCGTAGTTCTGGAACACCATTGCAATACCGCGCTCCTTCGGCGCGAGGTTGTTCACGATCTTGTCGCCGATGCGCACCTCGCCGCCGCTGATGGTTTCCAGCCCCGCCAGCATGCGCAGGGTCGTGGATTTGGCGCAGCCGGACGGCCCGACAATCACCATGAATTCCCCTTCAGCAATTTTAAGATCGATAGCGTGTACCGCTTTAAAGCCGTTGGAGTAGACCTTTTCCAGCTTGTTGAAAATAACTTCAGCCATGGTATTTCCCTCTTAACCTTTAATTCCGCTGCTGGTGACGCCCTGTACGAAGTAGCGCTGTGCCAGGAAGAAGACAATGATGGATGGCAGAATGGAGATGCTCGCCATTGCCAGAATTTCGTTCCACGGCGCGCCTTCGGTGACGTCGATGGACATTTTCAGCGCCAGTGCGATGGGGTATTTATCCACGCTGTAGACGTAAATCAGCGGCCCGATAAAGTCGTTCATGGACCACATGAACTGGAACAGGGCGACGGAGATAATGGCCGGTTTCAGGATCGGTACCACCACGTACCACAGCACCTGGAAGGAGTTACAGCCGTCAATCTGCGCCGCCTCTTCCATGTCTCGCGGGACGCCGCGCAGGAACTGGATCAGCATGAAGACGAAGAACCCCTGAGTGGCGAAGGCCAGCGGCAGGTACAGCGGCATATAGCTGTTGAGCATGCCCATTTCACGGAACATGAGGTACTGCGGGATCAGCAGCACGGTGCTGGGCAGCAGCATGGTAGTGATGAGCGTGGCGAACCAGAACTTCTTCCACGGGATCTCGAAGCGGGCAAAGCCGTACGCCACGATGGTGGAGGAGATAATGGTCAGGATCACTTTCGGGATCACATACTTAAAGGTATTCAGCATGTAATGGCCGAAGTTGTACTCGGTGCCGGTTTTCCAGCCGTTCACGAAACCATCCCAGGTGGCGTGGGCTGGCCACAGGCTCAGGGTGGTGAAGATCTCGTGGTTCGGTTTGAACGACGCGGAGAACATCCACACCAGCGGGTAAAGCATCAGCAGGCCGACAACCAGCAGGATCACATAGCGAACGGAGGCGTTGATTTTCTCTCTGCGCAGCGTGCGGGCCACTTCGCGTTCGGCGACGCTTCTTGCCGTGGAGAGTTGTTGAATATCAGCCATTTTTGCCTCCTTTATCGGCTGAGTAAAACACCCAGTATTTCGACGACTTAAAGGCGATACCGGCGAAGACGGCCACCACCAGGAACAGGATCCACGCCAGCGCCGCGCCATAGCCCATATCGAAATACTTAAACGCGGTGTCGTAGATGTAGAGCGAGAACAGATAGGTCGAATAGGTTGGCCCGCCGCCGGTAATGACGTACGGCCCGGTAAATTCCTGGAACGCCTGCGTGGTCTGCATGATGAAGTTGAAGAAGATCACCGGCGTAATCAGCGGCACGGTCACCTTCATGAACATCTGCCATTTCGATGCGCCATCGATCATTGCCGCTTCATACTGGGACTGCGGTACGTTTTGCAGCGCGGCCAGGAAGATGACCATCGCGGAACCGAACTGCCAGACGCGCAGCAGGGTAACGGACATCAGCGCCAGCGACGGCTCGCCCAGCCAGTTCACCGAATCAAAGCCAAATACACCGATAAAGCTGTTCAGCAGACCATCAATGGCAAATAAGGCGCGCCACAATACGGCAATGGCGACGGAGCTGCCGAGGATCGACGGAATATAGTAGGCCGTTCGGAAAAAGCCGATGCCGCGTAATTTAAAGTTCAGGACAAAGGCAATTCCTAATGCAAAGGCGAGCTTTAACGGGATGGTTAAAAATACATAGGCAAAGGTTACGCCCATGGATTTCCAGAAGAGCGTGTCTTCGGTAAACATGTAGCGATAGTTTTCAATGCCGTTAAACACCGGCGGACTCATCAAATCGTAATCCGTAAAGCTGAGGAAAAACGATGAGACGAAGGGGAATGCCGTAAAGAGTATCAGCCCGATGATGTAGGGTGATATCCATGCGAGCCCCAGCAGCTTGTTTTCATTCATACATACCTACCTGGCAATCAATGGTTTAATACGAAATCTGCTTTGTTACATTTTCCCAGGCCTGCGATGCGCGGCATGAGAGCTGAAATTCAGGGTGCAACGTCTGGCAACGGCGAAATCTACGTTTGTTTTTTAACGCTTTTTTGTCTTTCTTTGTGCTGTAAGCGCTTCTGGTTTCAAAAGAGCTGAACCGGCGTTCTTGGATACTAAAACATCGTTTTATTTTATATTATTGCGATTTATTTCTGCGTCATTCGCTTAATGGTGGAAATGTGATCGGCGTCGAAACGCTGTTTCAATATAGTGAGGGAGGTGGCATTTTTGACTTTTCACGAAGCTTTGCCGCCGGCCATGAGGAAGAGATAACGAAGCAAAAAGGGAGCGGGAATAAGAATAGTCACGCAGCGTGGCTAACTACCAGATCTGATAGCAGGTCTACAGATGTACCAATTCGTCATTCAGATAATTCTTACATTCTTGTATGATTTGTTACACCGGAACCAGTCAGGCAGAATTTCACTGCATCCTTAAAAGAAGAACAGTTATGTCAGCGATGGATTTCAAAAAACATACGGATCTCAACTTTCCTCACTATGCTCCCCCGGCGGTCAGCGCTAAAGAAATAGATCTTCTGGGTCTGCTGGACGTCCTGCTGGCAGCAAAAAAACGCATCATCACTATTGTCTTTGCATTTGCACTGGTCGGCCTGGCAATCGCCTTTCTGATACCGCAAAAATGGACCAGTAAAGCGGTCATTACGCCCGCGGAACAGACGCAGTGGAGTTCGCTACGCCAGATGATGGTGGCGCTCCAGGTGCTTGATGTCGACGTGAAAATTACCCGTGCGGATGTGTTTAATCTGTTTATCAAAAAGTTTCAGTCCCAGTCTCTGCTTGAAGAGTACATGAAGAGCTCACCTTACGTGATGGCTCAGCTCGATGGCGCTCAGGTTGACCCGCTGGAGCTGCACCGCGCGGTGGTCAATATTGCCGAAAAGATGAAAGCCGTTGATAACACGCAGGAAAAAAATGCCGATAAAGCACCGTACCTCTCCTGGACGTTAAGCTTCACTGCCCCAACGGCAGAGGACGCGCAGAAAGTGTTGAATGGTTACATTCAGTACATCTCCCGCATCGTCGAGCAGGAGACCATGCAAAACATTCGCGATCAGCTGATCCTGAGAACCAAAACGGTTCAGCAGCAGCTGGAGCTGGATCGGGTCCGTCTGACAAATATCCATAATACCAACCTGCAACGCCTGAACTACTCGCTGGAAGTGGCGAACGCGGCAGGGATCAAAAAGCCGGTCTACAGCAATGGACAGGCGGTGAAAGACGATCCGGATTATTCCGTCGCCCTCGGTGCGGACGGGATTGCGCAGAAATTGCAGATTGAAAAAAATCTGAAGGACGTTTCTGAGCTGAACGCCGATTTCCAGAACCGCGAATACTATCTGGCACAGCTGCAAAAACTTTCCTTCGAAGATGTGAGCCTGGAGCCGTTCAAATACCAGCTTTCACCTTCTATGCCGGTGAAAAAAGATGGCCCGGGCAAAGCCCTGATCGTGCTGCTGGCGTGTATTCTGGGTGGACTGTTCGCCTGTGGCAGCGTGCTGCTGCGCGAGGCAATGAGCACCCGCAACCCGCTGCCGGAACAACTTCCTGAGCCGGTTACGGAATAACATCAAAAAAGGTGCTCAACTGAGCGCCTTTTTTTATTTCAGGAAATCTTCGCGAACCGGCGTAAAGGTATCCAGCAGGGTGCCGGGTTTCAGGCAAACGCAGCCGTGCATCACGTGCGGCGCTTTATAGAGGGTGTCGCCCGCCATCACCACATGCTTCTCCTCGCCAATGGTGAACTCAAATTCCCCCGAGAGAACGTAGGTGAGCTGCTCATGCGGATGGTTATGCATCGGGCCAATCGCGCCTTGCTCGAAATTCACTTCCACCGCCATCATCCTGCCGTCGTGCGCCAGAATACGACGCGTCACGCCGTTGCCCAGATCCTCAAGCGTGGTCTCTTTATGGAAAATAAACATATTTTCGCCCTGTTATGTAATGAAACATTGTTTCAATTAATTTATCTCACCCGCGGCGAAAAGGAAACGTTTAGCCAAATAACTGGAAAGGCGATCACAAGTTTGCTTCACTGGGTGAAACGCACAGGAGGAAAGATGAAAACGATCGGTCTGTTAGGGGGCATGAGCTGGGAATCAACGATCCCGTACTACCGCCTGATTAATGAAGGTGTCAAACAGCGTCTGGGCGGTCTGCATTCGGCCAGCCTGCTGCTGCACAGCGTGGATTTCCATGAAATAGAAGCCTGCCAGTCGAGCGGGGAGTGGGACAAAGCCGGGCAGATGCTGGCGGACGCCGCGCTCGGGCTGGAGCGTGCGGGCGCGCAGGGTATTCTGCTGTGTACCAACACCATGCATAAGGTGGCGTCGCACATTGAAGACCGCTGTTCGCTGCCGTTCTTACATATCGCGGATGCCACCGGGCGTGCCATACGTGCCGCCGGCATGACGCGCGTGGCGCTGCTGGGGACGCGCTACACCATGGAGCAGGATTTTTACCGCGGGCGGCTGAACAGCCAGTTCGGGATTGAAAGCCTGATCCCTGAAGAGGCTGACCGGGCGCGCATTAACCAGATTATTTTTGATGAGCTGTGTCTGGGCACCTTCAGCGAAACGTCGCGCGCATGGTACGTCAGCGTGATTGAGAAACTGGCGCAGCAGGGGGCGGAAGGGGTTATCTTCGGCTGTACCGAAATTGGCCTGCTGGTGCCGGCAGACCAAAGCCCGATAACGGTCTTCGATACCGCCGCCATCCATGCCGCGGATGCGGTGGAGTTCATGCTGTCATAGTGGTTTTTGCAGGTCAGGTAAGCGAAGCGCCACCTGACGCGCGTGCGCAATCAGGTGTTCACTAAAGGCATCAACCAGCGCTGAGGCGGGCCGGTGCAGCGGGCGGATCAGGCTCACGGTAAAGGGAACGGAAACGCTAAAACGGCGCAGAACCACGCCGCTGCTGGCGTAGTCCATGGCCGTGAGCGGGTTCACCACCGAAATACCCACGCCCGCGCGCACCATCGCGCAAATAGACGCCGCACTGTGCGTTTCCATCACCATCCGCCGCTTCACCTGATGTTCGGCAAACAGGCCATCCAGAAGCTGCCGGTAGCTGTCGGTCTGCGACAGGCTGATATAGTTCTCACCGTGAAAATCCGCCGGCGTCAGCTCCGCTTTGGGGGCAAGCGGGTGGCTGGCAGGTAGCACGCAGACCTCATCCAGCGACAGCAGCTCCGTGCGTTCCGTTCCCGCTGGCGTGACGAGGGTTTCGGTCAGACCCAGATCGTGGCGCTGGGCCGAAAGCCACTCCTCCAGCAGCGGCGACTCCTGCGGCACGATGGTCAGGCTGACCTCCGGATAGCGGGCCAGAAACGGCTGTAACAGTACCGGCAGGAATGACTGGGAAAAGACCGGCAGGCAGACGATGGACAGCTCGCCCTGGCGGAACTCCCTCAGGCTCTCTGCCGCGCTCACGATCCTGTCCAGCCCGTACCAGGAGCGCTGAACCTCCTCAAACAGGCGTAAACCCTGCACCGTTGGATGCAGCCTGCCGCGGGCGCGTTCAAACAGCTTCAGCCCCAGCACTTTCTCAAAACGCGCCAGCTCGCGGCTGACCGTCGGCTGCGAGGTGTGCAGCATGTGCGCGGCTTCAGTGAGATTGCCGGTGGTCATTACCGCATGAAAAATCTCGATATGGCGTAGGTTAACGGCGGGCATAGGGCACCTGATGGCTGAGCGTAGTCCATATCATTTTTGCATAGACTCACGATAAAACGATATTTTTTATTCTCTCCAGGCTATGGCGTAATGATAAAAAACAGATTTCCGGAGACGACCATGCCACGCCCACTCAACCAGACTGAGACCGATTTAAACGCCGATAACCTGCTGCGCTTGCCTGCCGAATTCGGCTGCCCGGTGTGGGTCTACGATGCGCAGATTGTCCGCGAGAAGATCGCCGCGCTGCATCAGTTTGACGTGGTGCGTTTTGCGCAGAAGGCCTGCTCCAATATTCATATTCTGCGCCTGATGCGCGAGCAGGGCGTGAAGGTTGACTCCGTATCGCTGGGTGAAATCGAACGTGCGCTGGCGGCCGGGTTTGATCCGAAAGCCGACAGCGACGCGATCGTCTTCACCGCTGACCTGATTGACGACGCCACGCTGGCGCGCGTGCACGAGCTGCAAATCCCGGTCAATGCCGGTTCGGTGGATATGCTGGAACAGCTTGGGCAGGTCTCTCCTGGCCATCGCGTCTGGCTGCGCATCAACCCGGGCTTTGGTCACGGTCACAGTCAGAAAACCAACACCGGGGGCGAAAACAGCAAGCACGGGATCTGGTATGCCGATATGCCTGCGGCGCTGGAGGTTTTACAACGCTACAACCTCAAGCTGCTGGGCATTCACATGCATATCGGGTCCGGCGTGGATTACGGCCATCTTGAGCAGGTCTGTGGCGCCATGGTGCGTCAGGTTATCGATTTTGGTCAGGATCTGGAGGCGATCTCCGCCGGGGGAGGGCTTTCGATTCCTTACCGCGAAGGGGAAGAGGCGATCGACACGGATCACTATTACGGCCTGTGGAGCGCCGCGCGTGACAGCATCTCCGCCCATCTGGGCCATGCGGTGAAGCTGGAGATTGAGCCGGGTCGTTTCCTGGTTGCCGAGGCCGGCGTGCTGGTGGCGCAGGTGCGGAGCGTGAAGGAGATGGGAAGCCGTCACTTTGTGCTGATTGATGCTGGCTTCAACGATCTGATGCGCCCGTCCATGTACGGCAGCTATCATCACATCACCGCACTTGCCGCCGATGGCCGCGATCTGGTTAACGCCCCGCGCATCGAGACCGTTGTTGCCGGCCCGCTGTGTGAATCCGGTGACGTCTTTACTCAGCAGGAAGGCGGGAAAGTCGAAACCCGTTCGCTGCCAGAGGTAAAACCGGGAGATTATCTGGTGCTGCATGATACCGGTGCGTACGGGGCGTCTATGTCTTCCAACTACAATAGCCGCCCGCTGCTGCCGGAAGTATTGTTTGATAACGGCGTGGCGCGGCTGATTCGCCGTCGCCAGACCATTCAGGAGCTGCTGGCGTTAGAGCTGGTCTGATTAAACCAGGGCCCTGTTGTCACCGAATCGCGTAACACCAGGGTGCCGGTGAACGGCGGGATCGCTTCAACCGGCTGGTTTTTTGCCAGCCGGATCGCCTGGTCGATCGCCGTGACGATCATGTTGTCGATCGGCAGATACACCGACGACAGGGCAGGCTCCAGCCACTTTGCGCTGGGGGCATCGTCAAAACCAAACAGCGAAATATCCTGCGGGATCTTCAGCCCGGCCTGGTGTAATGCTTTGGAGGCGCCCAGGGCCATATCATCGTTACAGGCAAACAGGGCGCTGAACGATGTCTTTTCCGCAATCAGCTCCTTGCACAGCTCGTAACCCCGCGTCATGCCTGCATCGCCGTATTTAATCCGCCGCTCGTCGAGACGAATACCGTGCTTCTCCAGCGCCTTACGGTAGCCCATCAGTCGCGCTTTACCCGTTGGCGTGTGGATCGGGACGGTGATACAGGCGATCTCCCGGTGGCCCTGGCTTATCAGGTAATCCACCGCTTTGAAGGCTGCGTCCTGCTGTTCAAAGAAGACGCAGCGATCCGCCGCCTGGCTCACTTCACGGTTAATGATCACCAGCGGCGTCTGCACGCTGTTGATCAGCTTCAGGATCGTCTTTTCGCTCATGTAACGCGTATACAGCACGATGGCGTCGCACTTGCGATCGGCGAGCATCTGGACCGCCTGTTCTTCCTGCTCAGGGGCGTCGTGACCGTCGGTAACAATCAGCTGTTTTCCGTGCTTTTCGGTCTGCCGTGACGCCTGCTGTAGCAAACGACCAAAGTAAAAACCGTCGAACGTCGAGACGACCAGACCAATGCTGTTGCTGGTCTGGTTAGCCAGCGAACGCGCGAGAAAGTTCGGACGATAGCCCAGCTCCTCCATCGCGCGAAATACCTGCTGACGCGTGCTCTCTTTAACCTGACCTGTGCCGTTCAGCACGCGCGAAACGGTGGCCTTCGACACGCCCGCACGCAGTGAGACATCCAGCATTGTTGCCATTCGAAATTCCTGTTTCCACGTAATGGTTTGCAGTTTAACACAGACCATCCGGCGCATAAGCGACGTGGGAAGGGCAAAACCCCATAACGATCACGCTTTTCGGTAACGATCCTCGCCCGCGGGATAAATGCCTGTCATTGGCATGCCAAAATGGTGATAAATCGCAATCTGGAATACCTCTTACCTCATTGAGAGCTTAATCACAGAACAAAGCGCCTGTGGACGCTATTTTTGGCATACCAATAGTATCCGGCTGTCCATCTTATTCAATAAAAGCCCTTTTACTGAGGTATTACCCTATGGCATTTCAGGAAAAACTGATCGACGCTCTGGGCAGTTTTGCCACCACCTTCAACAGCTATCGCTATATCCAGGCGATTAAGTCTGCGTTTATTACCTTAATGCCGGTCATCATTGTGGGGGCGTTCTCGGTACTGATCTCCAATATGGTGCTGGATCCGAAAAACGGCCTGGCGAGCTTTCAGTCGCTGTCGTTTCTGGCGGCGTTAAAGCCGATCACCAGCGCGCTCAACTATGCCACGCTCAACTTTCTCAACATCGGCGCGGTGTTTTTAATCGGCATTGAGCTGGGGCGTATTAACGGCATTAAGTCCCTGTTCCCCGGCCTGCTGGCGGTGATCTGCTTTATCTGCGTGACGCCGACCACGGTGGAAATGCTGGTGGACGGCGAGATGCACGTGGTGAAAGACGTGCTGCTGCGCCAGTTCTCGGATACCCGCAGCCTGTTCCTCGGCATGTTTATCGCCATCCTGTCAGTGGAGATTTACTGCTGGCTGGAAAACCGCAAGGGGCTGAAAATCAGGATGCCGGACACGGTGCCGCCGAACGTCGCCGCGTCGTTCTCTGCGCTGATCCCGGCCATTATCACCACCACCGCCATCGCCACCTTTGGCTTCGTGTTTCATCGGGTTACCGGAATGTATCTCTACGACGCGGTTTACCAGGTGGTGCAACAGCCGCTGGAGCGCGTGGTGCAAAGCCTGCCGGGGATCCTGCTGCTGATGTTTGTCGCCCAGCTGTTCTGGGTGATTGGTATTCACGGCAACCAGATGATCAAGCCGATCCGCGAGCCGCTGCTGCTGGGGGCGATCACTGTCAACATGAGCGCGTTCGAGCAGGGCAAAGAGGTGCCAAACATCATCACCATGCCGTTCTGGGACGTCTATATGAGCATCGGCGGCTCCGGCCTGACCATCGGCCTGCTGATAGCCGTCATGATTGCCACCAAACGTAAAGAGATGAAGGAGATCGCTAAGCTCTCCATCGGCCCGGGTATTTTTAACATCAACGAGCCGGTGATCTTCGGGATGCCAGTCATGCTCAACCCGATCCTGGCTATCCCGTTCATCATCACGCCGCTGGTGACGGGCTCGATTGGCTACTTTGCCACCGTGACCGGATTTGCCGGGAAAGCCGTGGTGATGGTGCCCTGGACCACGCCGCCGCTGATCAACGCCTGGCTGTCAACCGCGGGCTCCATGGGGGCGGTGATCACCCAGTTTATCTGCATCGTGACCGCGGTGATTATCTATCTGCCGTTTGTGAAAATTGCCTCACGCCGCGCAGATCAGGCCGCACTGCAACAAGCCACCGATAACGCATGAGGACAGGATGAGCATAAAACAGATAACCATACCGCCAGATTTTATGCTGGGCGCGGCGGCATCGGCCTGGCAGACCGAGGGCTGGAGCGGCAAAAAGCCGGGGCAGGATTCGTGGATCGATCTCTGGTACAAGAACGATCGTCACGTCTGGCACAACGGCTACGGCCCGGCGGTGGCAACCGACTTTATCAATCGCTTTCGCGAAGACGTGGCGCTGATGAAGCAGGCGGGACTGACGCACTATCGCACCTCGATCAACTGGTCGCGCTTTTTGACCGACTATGAAAACGCCACCGTAGATGAAGAGTACGCCGCCTATTACGACGCGCTGTTCGATGAAATGCACCGTCAGGGCATTGAGCCGATGATCTGCCTGGAACACTACGAATTGCCGGGCGTGCTGCTGGAGACCTACGGCGGCTGGGCGTCGAAGCACGTCGTCGAGCTGTTCGTTCGCTATGCGGAAAAGGTGTTTGAGCGCTTTCACGGCAAAGTCACCCGCTGGTTTACCTTCAACGAGCCGATTGTGGTCCAGACGCGCGTCTACCTCGACGCGCTGCGCTGGCCCTATGAGCAGAACACCAGCACCTGGATGCAGTGGAACCACCATAAGGTGCTGGCGACGGCGAAAGTGGTGAAGCTGTTTCGCGAGAAAGGGTATGACGGCTCGGTGGGCTGTATTCTTAACCCGGAAGTGACCTATCCGCGCTCGCGCGCGCCGCATGACGTGCGGGCGGCAGAGATGTACGATCTGTTCTATAACCGCGTCTTTCTTGACCCGCTGGTGCACGGGCGCTATCCGCAGGCGCTTTTTACCCTACTGGCGAAGCATCAGGTGCAGTGGGATTACACGGCTGACGAGCTGGCGCTGATTGCCGACAACACCGTCGACGAGCTGGGCATTAACCTCTATTACCCGCATCGCGTCAAAGCCCCGTCCCGCGCCTGGCACCCGGAGACGCCGTTCCACCCGGCGTACTACTACGAGCCGTTCGAGCTGCCGGGGCGGAGGATGAACACCTCCCGCGGCTGGGAGATCTTCCCGCGCATTATTTACGACATGGCGATGCGGATTAAAAACGACTATCGCAACATTGACTGGTTTGTAGCGGAAAGCGGGATGGGCGTGGAGAACGAAGCGCAGTTTCGCAATCGCGACGGCATTATCGATGACGCATACCGCATTGCGTTTCTCAGCGAACATCTTTATTACACGCTGCTGGCGCGGGAGGCGGGGGCTAACTGCCACGGCTATATGCTGTGGGCCTTCACCGACAACGTCTCCCCGATGAACGCGTTTAAAAACCGCTACGGGCTTATTGAGATCGACCTTGAAAACCATCGCGCACGGCGGGCAAAGAAATCGGCATCCTGGTTTCGCCAGCTGCGCGACGAGCGCGTGCTAACCCTCAGCGTTGACGATGAATGGAAGTAAGCCTTCTGGTAAAATAGCGCACAAACTGGCCGGGAGGACGTCCGGCCCGCGCATTAACTGAAAAACACAGGTGAAAACGTGGATAAGGCTGTCATCCTGCCGGAAAAAAAACAGTACCAGGAGATTGGCGAGGATTTACGGGCGCAGATTATCCAGGGGCATTATCCCGTGGGATCGCGTCTGCCGCCGGAGCGCAACATCGCCGAGACGTATGGCGTGAGCCGCACTATCGTGCGCGAGGCGCTGCTGATGCTTGAGCTACAGGGGACGGTGGATATTCGCCAGGGGTCTGGCGTGTACGTGATGCGCATTCCGGAGGAGCATGAAAACGAGGAAGAGCGTTTTCTGAACAGTGACGTGGGTCCGTTTGAAATTCTTCAGGCGCGTCAGCTGCTTGAAAGCAACATTGCCGCCTTTGCCGCAAAAATGGCGACGCGGGCGGATATCGACAACCTGCGCCGCATCATCGAGCAGGAGCAACGGGCGATTGCCGCCGACGATCGCAGCCAGGACAACAACAAAATGTTTCACCTGGTGCTGGCGGGGGCCACACAAAACCAGATGCTGCTGGCGACCGTTGAAAGCGTCTGGCATCACATGGACAGCAGCCCGCTGTGGCAGCAGTTTAATGGCCACATCGCCAGCCGCGCCTGGCGGCTGAAATGGCTCGGCGACAGGCAAACCATTCTCGCTGCGCTCCGCCGCCGCGACGTGATGGGGGCGTGGCAGGCAATGTTCCAGCATCTTGAAAACGTCAAAAAGAGCCTGCTTGAGCTGTCAGACGAAGACGCGCCCGATTTTGACGGCTATCTCTTTGAATCGGTCCCCCTTTTCCAGGGGAAGCTGGTGTGAATATACTGCCGCTTTACGCTGCGCCGCAGTTTACACCGCGGGTGATCGACTGGATCTGGAACGCGTTTGGTGAAGGTATGCCGCGAGCCTTTTTCCAGAGCATTGTTGAGCACAGCCTGACGCCGGGCGAGTTACCGCTCACCTTTATTGCCGTTGAGGATGACCAGCTGCTGGGCACCGTTGGGTTGTGGCGTTGCGATTTAATTTCCCGGCAGGATCTCCACCCCTGGCTGGCTGCGCTGTATGTCGATGAAGCCGCCCGGGGAAACGGGCTGGCGGGAAAACTTCAGCAGCATGTTATCGGCTACGCGCGACGCGCCGGGTATCACGAGCTTCATCTCTGGTCTGCCTGCCGCGACTTCTACGAACGTTACGGCTGGCACTACATCGGCGATGCGCTGGAATACCCGGATAAAACCGTCCATCTCTATCGCTGTTCGCTCACGGCTTCCGCGGGCGATACCACCGAGTGACGGCGCACTAAGGTTGGGCTGAACAGGTGGGTAATTTCCGGTGGCGGGCGATGCTCGGCCAGCGCTAACGCCAGTTCTGCCGCCTGCGTTGCCATGGTCACAATCGGGTAGCGCACGGTGGTCAGGCGAGGGCGCACGTAGCGCGACACCAGCACATCATCAAAGCCAATCAGCGAAATTTCTGCCGGGACGTCAATCCCGTTATCATTCAGCACGCCCATTGCGCCGGCGGCCATGGAGTCGTTATAGCTGGCCACGGCGGTGAAATTCCGCCCGCGGCCCAGCAGCTCCGTCATCGCCTGCTCGCCGCCACTCTCATCCGGTTCTCCGTACGCCACAAGACGATCGTTGCACGGCAGACCGGCTTCGCGCAGCGCGTCGTAATAGCCCTGAAGGCGATCTTCCGCATCGGAAATTGGGTGGTTGGAGCACAGATAACCAATTCGGGTATGGCCCTGCTGGATCAGATGACGGGTTGCGAGCCATGCGCCGTAACGGTCGTCGAGCGCCACGCAGCGGGTTTCAAAACCGGGAATAATACGGTTGATAATCACCATCCCCGGCATCTGTTTCATCAGATGGATCAGCTCGGCGTCGGGGATCATTTTTGCATGGACCACCAGCGCCGCACAGCGATGACGGATCAGCTGCTCAATGGCCTGGCGCTCTTTCTGTTCATTGTGGTAGCCATTACCAATCAGCAGGAAATTTCCGGTGTGATAAGAGACTTGTTCTACGGCTTTGACCATTGCACCGAAAAACGGATCGGATACATCCCCGACCACCAGCCCGATGGTTTCTGTCGACTGCTGGGCAAGGGCGCGCGCGTTGGCGTTAGGGTGATAATTCAGGTTTTCCATGGCGTCCTGCACGGCCTGGCGCGATGCATCACTCGCTTTAGGGGAGTTGTTGATCACGCGGGAGACGGTCGCGACGGAAACACCGGCCAGACGAGCCACATCCTTAATTGTCGCCATTCAATACCTTCTTATAGGGGTAAGCGTTTACACACTAACTAGTGTTGCGGAAAAGCGGCGCGCATTCAAGGGGAGCGGGTGAGCGTCCACTGCAAACGTGAAGCAGAACATCCCTCGCGGTGTAATCGTTACACGGCCAGTCATGTCTGAATAATGTCAATCTGAACCTTTAGTTACACTTTGCCTCAGGCTGTTGCGATTGTCCGTTAGCAACGATGCGTTGTGAATTGCTAGAGTCGAGATCCCAGAGGTATTGATAGGTGGAATCAACTTCGGTTGATTAACACGATTTACACCAACCTGCGTTTTACGCAGGTTTTTTTTGCCTGTAAGTTCAACCTGTAACAGCAAAAGAGAATATTCACACTTGGTTGCACTTCGGCTCATTCCCTTGCGTTTTCCCGCTGGCGAAGCCTGTCGCCGGAGGCCACAATCAAGATCCCAGAGGTATTGATTGGTGAG
This sequence comes from Enterobacter sp. DTU_2021_1002640_1_SI_PRY_ASU_LCPMC_013, assembly GCF_032389435.1. Taxonomy (NCBI): domain Bacteria; kingdom Pseudomonadati; phylum Pseudomonadota; class Gammaproteobacteria; order Enterobacterales; family Enterobacteriaceae; genus Enterobacter; species Enterobacter sp. DTU_2021_1002640_1_SI_PRY_ASU_LCPMC_013. Next base: position 3,936,064 of record NZ_CP135594.1, on the reverse strand, counting down.
AATTCCTGGTACGTTTTCGTACTCTTCTCTTGCACCAACCTGCGCGGATGCGCAGGTTTTTTTTCGCCTCTGTTTTTGCTATCGCTCCCTCACTACTTCTCGTGTAATCTGCCACCATTTATACCTTTCACACTGGCTGGCAAAGGGAGTTGAAATGCTTTTTGGGTTCTTCCGCACACTGTTTCGTGTCCTGTTTCGCATCCGCGTGACTGGCGATACGCAGGCACTCTATGGCGAGCGTGTGCTTATCACACCGAATCACGTCTCTTTTCTTGATGGCGTATTGCTGGCGCTGTTTTTGCCCGTGCGGCCCGTCTTCGCGGTGTACAGCTCCATCAGTGAAAAATGGTACATGCGCTGGCTCAAACCGCTGATTGATTTTGTCCCGCTCGACCCAACCAAACCGATGATGATTAAGCATCTGGTGCGTCTGGTTGGGCAGGGGCGCCCGGTGGTTATCTTCCCGGAAGGGCGTATTTCAGTGACGGGCTCCCTGATGAAAATTTACGACGGGGCCGGTTTTGTCGCGGCGAAGTCTCAGGCCACCGTCGTGCCGCTACGCATCGACGGGGCTGAGCTGACCTTTTTCAGCCGTCTGAAAGGGCTGGTGAAGCAGCGTCTGTTCCCGAAAATTACGCTGCATATATTACCGCCGACGTCACTGCCGATGCCCGAGGCGCCGCGTGCGCGCGACCGCCGAAAAATCGCCGGGGAAATGCTGCACCAGATTATGATGGAAGCGCGCATGGCCGTTCGCCCGCGCGAAACGCTGTATGAATCGTTGCTGTCGGCGCAGTATCGCTACGGTGCGAAGAAAAACTGCATCGAAGACATCAATTTTACGCCGGATACCTACCGTAAGCTGTTGACCAAAACGCTGTTTGTCGGGCGTATTCTGGAAAAGTACAGCAAACAGGGCGAAAAGATCGGCCTGATGCTGCCAAACGCGGGTATCAGCGCGGCGGTAATCTTTGGTGCCGTCTCCCGGGGCCGCATTCCGGCGATGATGAACTACACGGCGGGCGTGAAAGGGCTCTCCAGCGCGATTACCGCAGCACAAATCAACACCATCTTTACCTCCCGCCAGTTCCTGGATAAAGGCAAGCTGTGGCACCTGCCGGAACAGCTGACGCAGGTGCGCTGGGTGTTCCTGGAAGATCTGAAAGCAGACGTCACGACCGCCGACAAGCTGTGGATTTTCGCGCACCTGTTGATGCCGCGTCTGGCGCAGGTTAAGCAGCAGCCGGAGGATGATGCCATTATCCTCTTTACCTCTGGCTCTGAAGGTAACCCGAAAGGTGTGGTTCACAGCCACAAAAGCATTCTGGCGAACGTCGAACAGATTAAAACTATTGCTGACTTTACCGCCAACGATCGCTTTATGTCAGCGCTGCCGCTGTTCCACTCATTTGGTCTGACCGTGGGTCTCTTTACGCCGCTGCTGACCGGTGCCGAGGTGTTCCTCTACCCAAGCCCGCTGCACTACCGCATTGTGCCGGAACTGGTTTATGACCGTAACTGCACGGTGCTGTTCGGGACGTCCACCTTCCTCGGTAACTACGCGCGCTTCGCCAACCCGTATGATTTCTTCCGCGTACGCTACGTGGTGGCGGGCGCGGAAAAACTCCAGGACAGCACGCGCCAGATCTGGCAGGACAAGTTTGGCCTGCGCATTCTGGAAGGCTATGGCGTGACGGAGTGCGCGCCGGTGGTCTCCATCAACGTTCCGATGGCGGCAAAACCGGGAACGGTTGGCCGCATTCTGCCGGGGCTGGACGCACGTCTGCTGGCGGTGCCGGGTATTGAAGACGGCGGACGTCTTCAGCTGAAAGGGCCGAACGTCATGAACGGCTATCTGCGTGTGGAAAACCCGGGCGTGCTTGAGGCGCCGACGGCCGAGAACGTCAATGGCGAGGTTGAAACGGGCTGGTACGACACGGGCGATATCGTGCGCTTCGACGATCAGGGCTTCGTGCAGATCCAGGGACGTGCAAAACGCTTCGCCAAAATCGCCGGGGAAATGGTCTCTCTTGAAATGGTCGAAACGCTGGCGACCGCCGTCTCGGCGGAGAAAATGCATGCGACCGTGGTGAAAAGTGATGCCAGTAAAGGCGAGGCGCTGGTGCTCTTCACGACAGACGGTGAACTGAAGCGTGACGCGCTGCTCAGGTATGCACGCGAACACGGTATCCCTGAGCTGGCGGTCCCCCGCGATATTCGTTACCTCAAACAGTTACCGGTGCTGGGCAGCGGTAAACCCGATTTCGTGACCCTGAAGGGCATGGTTGAAGAGGCAGAACAGCAAAATGCGTGAGTCAGTGCACACTAACACTTCAATCTGGTCGAAAGGCATGATGGCGGTTATCGCCGCCCAGTTTCTTTCCGCGTTCGGCGATAACGCGTTGCTGTTTGCCACGCTGGCATTGCTGAAAGCTGAGTTTTATCCCGACTGGAGCCAGCCGATCCTACAGATGGTGTTTGTGGGTGCTTACATCGTATTTGCGCCGTTTGTCGGCCAGGTGGCGGACAGCTTCCCGAAAGGTCGGGTCATGATGTTTGCCAACAGCCTTAAGCTTCTGGGCGCGGCAAGTATCTGCTTTGGTATCAACCCGTTTGTCGGCTACACGCTGGTGGGCATTGGTGCGGCAGCCTACTCCCCGGCGAAGTACGGTATTCTGGGTGAGCTCACCACCGGTGATAAGCTGGTGAAGGCCAACGGCCTGATGGAGTCCTCCACCATTGCGGCTATTCTGCTGGGTTCGGTGGCGGGTGGCGTACTGGCAGACTGGCATGTGCTCGCCGCGCTTGGCATCTGCGCCCTGATGTACGGTGGCGCGGTGATCGCCAACCTGTTTATCCCCAAACTGGCCGTGGCGCGTCCGGGGCAATCCTGGCGCTTCGGGCCAATGACCGGCAGCTTCTTCAACGCCTGCCGCGTACTGTGGCGTAACGGTGAAACACGCTTCTCGCTGATGGGCACCAGCATGTTCTGGGGGGCCGGCGTTACGCTGCGTTTCCTGCTGGTGCTGTGGGTGCCGGTGGCGCTGGGTATTACTGACAACGCCACGCCGACTTACCTGAATGCAATGGTCGCCGTCGGGATTGTTGTCGGGGCCGGGGCTGCGGCAAAACTGGTGACGCTGGAAACCGTCGCACGCTGCATGCCTGCGGGGATCCTGATTGGCGTCGGCGTTCTGTTCTTCTCCCTGCAATATGCCATATTGCCTGCCTATGCCCTGCTGTTGCTGATCGGCATGTTAGGCGGTTTCTTTGTGGTGCCGCTAAACGCGCTGTTGCAGGAGCGCGGCAAGCAGACCGTTGGGGCGGGTAACGCCATTGCGGTGCAAAATCTTGGTGAAAACATGGCGATGTTACTGATGCTGGGGATTTACTCGCTGGCGGTAAAAGCAGGTGCGCCGGTCGTGGCAATCGGGGTGGGATTCGGCGCGCTGTTCGCGCTGGCGATTAGCGGGCTGTGGGTCTGGCAGCGTCGTCGTTGAATTGTGCGGCCTGATGCCCTCACCCCGGCCCTCTCCCACGGGGAGAGGGTGAAAACCCTAAAAACGGCAACGCACGTTGCCGTTTTGCTTTTATTACGGTGCCGGGTAGGTATAAACCTGATGCACCGCTTCAATCTCCGCTAATACCTCTTCACTCAGGTTCAGATGGAAACTCTCAATATTGGTTTTCAACTGATCCATCGTCGTTGCGCCGAGCAGGGTACTCGCCACAAACGGCTGACGACGCACGAAGGCCAGCGCCATCTGCGCCGGATCGAGTCCGTGGCGTTTCGCGATATCCACGTAGGCCGCAACGGCTTTTTGCGTCTGCTCGCCGCTATAGCGGGTGAAGCGGCTGAAAAGGGTGTTACGCGCGCCAGCCGGTTTCGCGCCGTTCAGGTATTTGCCCGTCAGGGTACCGAAGCCCAGGCAAGAGTAGGCGAGCAGCTCCACCTCTTCGTACTGCGTCACCTCCGCCAGACCTACTTCATAACTGCGGTTCAGCAGGCTGTACGGGTTCTGAATGGTCACTATGCGCGGCAGGTCGTGTTTATCAGCCAGATGCAGATAGCGCATCACGCCAAACGCCGTCTCGTTGGAAACGCCGATGTAGCGGATCTTACCCGCCCGCTGGCACTCCGTGAGCGCTTCCAGCGTTTCCAGCAGGGTAACGGCCGGAGCACTTTCGTTCCAGGTGTAGCCAAGCTTACCGAAGCAGTTCGTCGGACGCTGCGGCCAGTGCACCTGATAAAGATCGAGATAGTCGGTTTGCAGGCGCTTAAGGCTGGCATCCAGCGCGGCACGGATATTCTTGCGATCGAGGATCTGGTTAGGGCGGATCCCGGCATCGTTATTACGGGAAGGGCCGCTGACTTTGGAGGCGATGACCAGCTTTTCGCGATTGCCGCGTTTCGCCAGCCAGTTGCCGACATACGTTTCAGTAAGACCTTGTGTTTCCGGGCGGGGAGGAACGGGGTACATCTCCGCAACGTCAATCAGGTTAATGCCCTGGCTGACGGCGTAATCGAGTTGTGCATGGGCATCGGCTTCGCTGTTTTGTTCACCAAATGTCATGGTGCCCAACCCCAGTTGGCTGATCTCCAGAGCGCTGTGGGGGATACGGTGATAATGCATAGCCGGTTTCCTTTTTTTGACATACAGACTGCGTCAGGAACCTCCCGACAAAGGAATATAAACATGGCAGAGGGAAGGCAAAAGGGGAAGGAAAAAATCAAAAAGGCCAGCAAGCTACTGACCTTTATCTGTTTAACGCTCGATGATCTGGGAGACTTCGTCGCGATTAATCTGCATTTGATTGCCTTCGCGATCGCGGTAACTCACCAGACCGGTATCGTCGTCGACTTCGGGTTTGCCATCGGTCAGGATCATACGACCATCTTTCGTTGACATGACATAGTCGCTGCTGCAACCCGATACCGCAAACGCTAAACCGACTGCTGAGATAATTACTGCCCATTTTTTCATCGTTCTCATCCTCACCTGGCTCGTATCAAATCATAGTGTAGTAATAACCTGATATTACGACAGGTGAAAGGGGGGAAATCTTAAAAAGGAGGAGAATATGTTAGCCGGAGCGCAAAATTGGTAAAAAACTATGTTTTCAACAGGAAGTGGCGTGCCAGCAGCGCCCCGGTGAAATTCTTTTTAAGATAGAAACCGCGCGGCAGCGTCAGGATCGGTTCGCCCTGCGCACCTACCGCTTCAGTGAGCGCTTTGCTGTTGGCGGCTTTGGGACGAAGTTGCAGCACTTCGCCATGCCGGGCGGTGATCCGCTCAACCTGTCCCAGCACAATCATGTCCATCAGCTCTTCCCAGTCCTGGGAAAGCTGTCTCTCCTCTTCATCATTCGGGCTCCAGAGCAGCGGGGCGCCAACGCGACGCTCAGCCAGCGGGATCTGCCTGTCGCCCTCAACGGGTACCCACAAAACCCGCTTCAGCTTATGCCTGACATGGCTGGTTTCCCAGGTCACTCCGCTGTTACCCGTGAGCGGCGCAACGCAGACAAAGGTGGTTTCCAGCGGCCGCCCCTGGCTATCGATGGGGATCGTCTTCAGTTCCACCCCCAGCGCCGCAAAATCTTGCTCGGGTTTACTGCCCGCGCTTGCGCCCAGCCAGCGCTCCAGCAACACGCCGATCCAGCCTTTATCACGCTTCAGATCGTTGGGTATCGTCAACCCCGCCATCACGGCCAGCTCGCCCAGTGAATAGCCTGCCAGACGTTGTGCCTGCTGGAGCAACTGGGCTTCACTGACGGGAGGAGAGAGCAGTGGGGCGAGAGAATGCATGCTAACGACCTTTTGATTAAAAAATGAGCTGATATTTTATCCCTTGTGGACAGAGTTTACCTTTTTCTGCGTGCCTATTCCATGTTGATGATTTATATCATCTTTTTTAGAATATAATCCGTCGCGCGGCGGCTGTAAAACAGGTTGTGCAATTCTGGTCACTGACAATAAACAGGATCTTACACCATGTTATCCACAGAAAAATGGGATAACTGGGAATAACTGCCACTACTGTTTCAATTTACAGCCTTGACGTGCGATGAAAATCGAATTTTCACACAAATTGTGCCTAACTTATTGGCACAAACTGTGGATAAAACCGACGCTGTTCGATCTTTCATCAGCAGGAGGATCTTTGATGTGACGATCGTCACGTTTATCGCCCTGGATACCCTTAATTTCAATATAATCATATGAATTTAAATGATTTATTCTAAGCGGGGTAACTTGGCGACTCGTCGGGTTACAAGGTTGTTCATCGGTAATTCCGCACTTCTTCACAACTATATCCACAGAAAAGGTGAATAAAAACGGTCTCTGTTGCCCGTATCTGTTTATAACTCCTCCCTAAATTGTGAGTTATTCAAATGTTATTAGGTTGCAGGCCTGTAAGAGAGTGGTTTACCGCCTCCCTGTAGTGTGAAACAATCATTCATATATCAGATTTAGTTTGGGGTAGTCCGGTGATTGATGACGATGGCTACCGCCCAAACGTAGGAATAGTAATTTGTAATCGTCAGGGCCAGGTGATGTGGGCCCGGCGATATGGTCAGCACTCCTGGCAGTTCCCGCAAGGCGGGATCAATCCCGGAGAGTCCCCAGAACAAGCGATGTACCGGGAGCTGTTTGAAGAGGTTGGTTTAAGCCGAAAAGATGTTCGCATCCTGGCTTCGACCCGCAACTGGTTGCGTTACAAGTTACCGAAACGTTTGGTGCGTTGGGACACAAAGCCGGTTTGTATCGGCCAGAAACAGAAGTGGTTTCTTTTGCAGTTGGTGGGCAACGATTCAGATATCAATATGCAAACCAGCAGCACGCCAGAGTTTGATGGCTGGCGCTGGGTAAGCTACTGGTATCCGGTTCGTCAGGTCGTGTCATTTAAGCGCGATGTATATCGTAGGGTGATGAAAGAGTTCGCAAGTGTCGTGATGCAGCTTCAGGAGACGCCTCCGAAGCCACAGAGCGCACCTGCCTGGCGACGTAAAAGAGGTTAAGCTACGCAAATCATGCTCACCCGCTTGCGAGAAATAGTTGAAAAGGTTGCCAGTGCGCCTCGCCTCAACGAGGCGCTGAATATTCTGGTGACGGACATCTGTCTTGCGATGGAAACCGAGGTCTGTTCGGTCTACCTGGCCGACCATGACCGACGTTGCTACTACCTGATGGCAACCCGCGGTTTAAAAAAACCACGGGGACGCACCGTCACGCTCGCGTTTGATGAAGGTATTGTTGGCCTGGTCGGGCGACTGGCGGAGCCAATCAACCTTGCCGACGCGCAAAAACACCCCAGCTTCAAATATATCCCTTCCGTCAAAGAGGAGCGGTTCCGCGCTTTCCTTGGCGTGCCGATTATTCAGCGCCGTCAACTGCTTGGCGTGCTTGTTGTCCAGCAACGAGAGTTGCGGCAGTACGACGAAAGCGAGGAGTCTTTCCTCGTCACGCTGGCAACGCAGATGGCTGCGATCCTCTCCCAGTCTCAGCTGGCAGCCCTTTTTGGGCAGTATCGTCATACCCGCATCCGCGCGCTTCCGGCCTCGCCGGGCGTCGCGATTGCCGAAGGCTGGATGGATGCCACGCTCCCCCTGATGGAGCAGGTCTACGAAGCTTCTACGCTGGATGAAGCGCTTGAGCGCGAACGGCTTACCGCTGCGCTGGAAGAAGCGGCGAATGAGTTTCGTCGCTACAGCAAACGCTTTGCCGCTGGCGCGCAAAAAGAGACGGCGGCTATTTTCGATCTCTACTCACACCTGCTTTCCGATGCGCGTTTGCGTCGTGAGTTATTTGCCGAGGTCGATAAAGGTTCGGTGGCAGAGTGGGCGGTTAAAAAGGTCATTGAAAAATTTGCCGAGCAGTTTGCGGTGCTGACTGACGGTTATCTGAAAGAGCGCGCCGGCGATTTACGCGCGCTTGGGCAACGTCTGCTGTTCCACCTTGATGATACTATTCAGGGGGCGAATGCCTGGCCGAGCCGGTTTGTGCTGGTGGCCGATGAACTCTCGGCGACGACGCTGGCGGAATTACCGCAGGACAGGCTGGCGGGCGTGGTGGTGCGCGATGGCGCAGCTAACTCCCATGCCGCCATTATGGTGCGCGCGCTCGGTATTCCGACCGTGATGGGGGCGGATATTCAGCCCTCCGTACTGCATCGCCGTACGCTGGTGGTGGACGGATATCGCGGTGAGTTGCTGGTGGATCCTGAGCCGGTTCTCCTTCAGGAGTACCAGCGTCTTATCAGCGAAGAGAATGAATTAAGCAAGCTGGCGGAAGATGACGTCAACCTGCCCGCGCAGCTCAAGAGCGGTGAGCGGGTGAAGGTGATGCTCAATGCTGGCTTAAGCCCCGAGCATGAAGAGAAGCTCGGCAGCCGCATCGATGGCATCGGCCTCTACCGCACCGAAATACCGTTTATGCTGCAAAGCGGCTTCCCGTCAGAAGAGGAGCAGGTGGCGCAGTATCAGGGCATGTTGCAGATGTTTAACGACAAACCCGTCACGTTGCGCACCCTGGACGTCGGCGCGGATAAGCAACTGCCCTATATGCCTATCAGTGAAGAGAATCCCTGCCTCGGCTGGCGTGGGATCCGCATAACCCTCGATCAGCCGGAAATCTTCCTTATCCAGGTTCGTGCGATGCTGCGTGCCAACGCGGCCACGGGGAATCTCAGCATTTTGCTGCCGATGGTCACCAGTATTGACGAGATCGACGAAGCGCGGCGGTTGATAGAACGTGCAGGGCGCGAAGTGGAAGAGATGATCGGCTATGCGATCCCTAAACCCCGTATTGGCGTGATGCTTGAAGTGCCTTCGATGGTCTTTATGTTGCCGCAGCTGGCGACCCGCGTTGATTTTATCTCCGTTGGCACCAACGACTTAACGCAATACATTCTGGCGGTCGATCGCAACAATACGCGCGTTGCCAGCATCTACGATAGCCTGCATCCGGCGATGCTTCGTGCCCTGGCGATGATCGCCCGCGAAGCCGAGCAGCATAATATCGACCTGCGCCTGTGCGGTGAAATGGCCGGCGATCCGATGTGCGTGGCGATCCTGATTGGTCTCGGTTTCCGTCACCTGTCAATGAACGGACGTTCCGTTGCGCGTGTGAAATACCTGTTACGTCACATCGAACAAGATGAGGCGCGCGAACTGGCCGCGCGTAGCCTGGAAGCACAGCTGGCAGCCGAAGTGCGCCATCAGGTGGCTGCGTTTATGGAGCGACGCGGCATGGGCGGTTTGATCCGCGGCGGCCGCTGATCCCCACAAAATAATGACGGCTCCGACGACCCCCTCTCCCTTGAGGGACAGGGATGGGGCGAGGGGGAACAGCGCGCATGAAACCCTATACACATCTTTTACATCTCAGGCGCATCCTCCGCGCCTGCCTTATGCTATGATTCGCAACTTTGGAGCACCTGCCAACGGCGGGAATGCAATTCACCCGCTGTCCACTTTCAGCGGAATAACAACATCTTGTGGTGACAGATGAACAGTGGTTATCTGCATTTTCCGGAATTCGATCCGGTTATTTTCTCAATAGGACCTGTAGCGCTGCACTGGTACGGTCTGATGTACCTGGTGGGCTTCGTCTTTGCCATGTGGCTTGCTGGCCGTCGCGCCAGTCGTCCGGGCAGCGGCTGGACGAAGAACGAAGTGGAAAACCTGCTTTATGCCGGCTTCCTCGGCGTGTTCCTGGGCGGTCGCATCGGTTATGTCCTGTTCTATAATTTCCCGGTATTCCTGAACGACCCGCTCTATCTGTTCCGCGTCTGGGACGGCGGCATGTCTTTCCACGGCGGGTTGATTGGTGTGATCCTGGTCATGGTGATCTTCGCCAGACGGACCAAACGGAACTTCTTCCAGGTGGCTGATTTTATTGCGCCGTTAATCCCGTTTGGGCTGGGCGCAGGGCGTCTGGGCAACTTCATCAACGGTGAACTGTGGGGGCGTGTCGATCCGAGCGTGCCGTTTACCATGCTGTTCCCGGGCTCCCGCGCGGAGGATATCGCGCTGCTGCCTTCGCATCCTGAGTGGCAGTCCATTTTCGATACCTACGGCGTTCTGCCGCGCCATATGTCACAGCTCTATGAGCTGGCGCTGGAAGGCGTGGTGCTGTTCATCATCCTGAATCTGTATATCCGCAAACCGCGCCCAATGGGGGCTGTCTCTGGTCTGTTCCTGATTGGCTACGGCGCGTTTCGTATCATCGTCGAGTTCTTCCGCCAGCCGGATGCGCAGTTTACCGGGGAATGGGTACAGTACATCAGCATGGGGCAGATCCTCTCCATCCCGATGATTGTCGCGGGTGCCATTATGATGATTTGGGCGTATCGTCGTCGTCCACAGCAACAACTTTCCTGAGGAATCATGAAACAGTATCTTGAATTGATGAAAAAAGTGCTCGACGAGGGCACGCCGAAAAACGACCGCACCGGCACCGGTACGCTCTCCATTTTTGGCCACCAGATGCGCTTCAATCTGCAAGAAGGCTTTCCTCTGGTGACAACGAAGCGCTGCCATCTGCGCTCGATCATTCATGAACTGCTCTGGTTCCTGCAAGGCGATACCAACGTTGCTTATCTGCATGAAAACAATGTCTCCATCTGGGACGAGTGGGCAGATGAGAACGGCGACCTGGGCCCGGTATACGGCAAGCAATGGCGCGCGTGGCCTACCCCGGACGGCCGCCATATTGACCAGATCACGACCGTCATGAACCAGCTGAAAAATGACCCGGACTCGCGCCGTATTATTGTTTCTGCCTGGAACGTGGGTGAACTGGATAAAATGGCGCTCGCGCCTTGCCACGCGTTTTTCCAGTTCTACGTGGCGGACGGCAAGCTCTCCTGCCAGCTCTATCAACGCTCCTGCGACGTATTCCTCGGCCTGCCGTTTAACATCGCCAGCTACGCGCTGTTGGTGCACATGATGGCGCAGCAGTGCGATCTTGAAGTGGGCGATTTTGTCTGGACGGGCGGTGATACCCACCTCTACAGCAATCATATGGAACAGACGCATCTCCAGCTGACGCGCGAACCGCGTGCATTGCCGAAGCTGGTGATCAAACGTAAACCGGAATCGATCTTCGATTACCGTTTTGATGATTTCGAGATTGAGGGTTACGACCCGCATCCCGGCATTAAAGCTCCTGTCGCCATCTGATACGGCAAATCCTGACACAACCGGTGCTCTTTAGCGCCGGTTTTTTTTCACGCCCGTTTTGTTTTTCGAGCCTGTTTCCAGAGATGATGCAACGCGTTGCAACGGGTGAAAATCTCCGGAAAGCGGCTCGTAAAGTTCTGGTTTGACGCTCGCACCGTTTCTGCTATTCCACCACACTCCTGCCATGAAAAACGAACAAGGCTTTACGCTTATCGAAACCCTTATCGCCGTTTCGCTGACAGTGATCCTCAGCGCCACAGGGCTCTATGGCTGGGACCGCTGGCAGCAGCGGCAGCGGCTTTGGCAAACCGCCTGCCAGGTGCGGGATTACCTGGTGTTTTTGCGCAATGACGCCAACCGTCACAACAGCGAGCACAGGATCGCGCTGCATAACGACGGTGAAAAGGAGTGTCTGGCCAGTTCAGCGGTGACCGGTTGTGACAGCGGCGGACCGTTCGTGATGAAGCCGATGTGGCCCGAGGTCACGATAAGCGACATAACTCCTGCGCTGGGATTTTACGGTTTAAGGGATACCGCATGGGCCGGACATATCCGCGTGCAGAGCCGCGCTGGTGGGTGGTGGGTTATTGTCTCAAATGGCGGACGTATCAGGCTGTGTAATGCCGCAGGAGAAGGTGCATGCCAGTAAATCGAAAAGGGTTTTCCCTGCTGGAAGTGCTTATTGCGATGACGATAAGCAGCATTCTGTTACTCAGCACGTCACGTTTTTTACCGGGGCTACAGCGGGGTGTTTTACTGCAATCCGGACAGCAGGAGCTGGAGGATGAGGTCTGGCAACGTCTGTTCGCGATCGGTAAACAGTTTCAGAGGGCAGGATATTGTGCAGGGCATTGCCAGGGGCAGGGGATGATCATCGGCAGGCAAGGACGATGTGCGATTGTGCTATGGGATGCGAACAGCAACGGCCAGTGGGATAGCACCGCGTCAGAAAACGACAGTACGGGATTCCGGCTTGAGTCCGGATCGCTTGAAACGCTACGGGGCGCCACATCCTGTGACGGTAAGGGATGGGATAAGCTCACCGACCCGGATCGGGTCCTGATAGAGCAATTTATGGTCACTAAAACCGATCATGATGGCTTTGCGCCGGTCATCAGTATCGAGCTGCGTGCCCGCCGTAAAGGTGAACTGACCGCACCCTTTTCGGCTTGCCATACCGTAACGGGGTTTAATCTGTGAATCGTCAGCGGGGCATGTCATCGCTGGCGCTGGTCCTGCTGTTGCTGGTGCTCGGCACGCTGATCCTCACCGGATTAAATCAGCAGCTGCAAACCTTTAGCACGCTGGTGAGTGGCGAGAGTTTGTCTGTTCGCCAGCAGGCTGCCGTGCAATCTGCACTGGAGTGGGGGCGCGTTCAGGAATGGGTTTTACAGCCAGAGGTTCAGTGCAAACAGACACAACGTTTGCGGGTCTGTATAAGGCTGTTTGGGGCGCGTGTGTTGCTTATTGCCGGCAATGACAATCTATTGCTATGGCGAGGCGGGGACATCTCGGAGGGGCAGATACGCTTTTCCGCCCACGGCTGGAGTGATTTCTGCCCCCTTAAGGAAAGTACGCTATGTCAGTTACCCTGAGCAGACAAAAAGGATTTAGCATGGTTGAGGTTTTGCTGGCAATGATGTTGCTGGTTGTGGTTGTGATGGCGTTATCCGGCTATCATCGCGCGCTGGCAGCCCGGTATGCGGCGCTTAGCCAGTATCGTCAGCTATGGCATCATGCGTGGAATCAGTCGCAGATCTCAACATTAACGCTCCCGCCGGGCTGGCAGGTCAGTCGGGGGCAGACAACACAGTCCGGATGTGTCAGCATCACGGTCACACTTATTTCTCCTATGGGGCGGCAGGGCGCGTTGACGCGTCTGCATTGCCCGGTTAGCCGCTAGTCGGGAGCGTTTATGCTAAGGGTTTACCACTCAAATCGTCTGGATGTGCTGGAAGCACTGATGGAGTATATCGTTGAGCAAGAGCGTCTTGACGATCCGTTTGAGCCAGAAATGGTGCTGGTGCAGAGCACCGGTATGGCGCAGTGGCTGCAAATGTCCCTTTCGCAGAAATTTGGCATTGCGGCCAACATCGATTTTCCGCTGCCCGCGAGCTTTATCTGGGAGATGTTTGTTCGCGTCCTGCCGGATATTCCTGAGCAGAGCGCCTTCAACAAACAAAGTATGGCCTGGAAACTGATGACGCTGCTGCCGGACATGCTGGCGCATGATGAGTTTGCCATGCTGCGGCACTATCTGAATGACGACACCGACAAGCGTAAACTTTTCCAGCTGGCCTCACGTACTGCCGACCTCTATGACCAGTATCTGGTTTACCGTGCAGAATGGCTGATTCGCTGGGAAGCGGGAGAATTAGTCGATGGGTTACCGGAAGCGCAAATCTGGCAGGCGCCGCTCTGGAAAGCGCTGGTCGAGCATACCGGAAAACTCGGTCAGCCTAAGTGGCACCGTGCTAACTTGTACGATCGCTTTATCTCAATACTCGAGAACAGCGCAGAACGGCCAGCCCGTTTGCCGTCACGCGTGTTCATTTGCGGTATCTCCGCGTTGCCGCCTGTCTACCTGAACGCGCTAAAAGCGCTCGGTAAGCACACTGATATCCATATCCTCTTTACCAACCCGTGTCGGCACTATTGGGGGGATATTCAGGATCCGCGCTGGCTTTCACGGCTGGTTACCCGTCAGAGAAAACGCCTCTTTGAAGAGCGCGCCGTGCCGCTGTTTAAAGACAGTGAAAACGCGGCGCAGCTTTTTGATGAAGAGGGGATTCAGAACCTGCCGAACCCGCTGCTTGCCTCGTGGGGCAAGCTCGGACGCGACTATATTTATCTGCTTTCAGATATCACCTCTTCGGGAGAAGGGGATGTGGATGCATTTGCGGATATTACGCCGGACAGCCTGCTGCACAATATTCAGCTTGATATTCTGGATTTAGAAAACCGTGCCGTTGCCGGGATCACTGCCGAAGAGTTTGCGCGAAGCGATAAGAAGCGAAAACTGGATCCTGACGATCGCAGTATCGCGATCCACGTTTGCCACAGCCCACAGCGTGAAGTTGAAATTCTTCATGACCGCCTGCTGGCCATGTTACAGGACGATCCAACCCTGACACCACGCGATATCGTGGTGATGGTGGCGGATATCGACAGCTACAGCCCGTTTATTCAGGCGGTATTTGGCAGCGCAACGGGCGACCGCTATCTGCCCTACGCAATCTCTGACCGTCGCGCTCGTCAGTCACACCCGGCGCTACAGGCCTTTATCAGCCTGCTTTCGCTGCCTGATAGCCGGTTTATCTCTGAGGATGTGCTGGCACTGCTGGATGTGCCTGTTCTGGCCGCACGTTTCAACATTAACGAAGAGGGGTTGCGCTATCTGCGCCAGTGGGTCAACGAATCTGGTGTCCGCTGGGGTATCGACGATGATAACGTCCAGGAGTTCGAACTGCCTGCAACCGGGCAGCATACCTGGCAGTTTGGCCTGACGCGTATGCTGCTGGGGTATGCGATGGAGAGCATCCACGGCGAATGGAATGACGTGCTGCCGTACGATGAGTCCAGTGGGTTAATCGCAGAACTGGTTGGTCACTTAGCCTCGTTGCTGATGCAGCTCAACCGCTGGCGCCGTGCGTTGATGCAGCCCCGCCCGCTCGAAGAGTGGCTGCCAGTTTGCCGTGAAATGCTGAATGATTTCTTCCTGCCGGATAGCGAAACTGAAGCCGCTATGGCGCTTATTGAGAAGCAGTGGCAGGCCATCGTTGATGAGGGGGTTGATTCGCACTATCACGAGGCCGTTCCCCTTTCGCTTCTGCGTGATGAGCTGACGCAACGTCTCGATCAGGAGCGCATCAGCCAGCGCTTCCTTGCGGGGCCGGTGAATATTTGTACCCTGATGCCAATGCGTTCAATCCCGTTCAAAGTGGTCTGTCTGCTTGGCATGAACGACGGTATTTATCCGCGTGCGCTTCCACCTCTGGGTTTTGATCTCATGAGCGCACAACCGAAGCGGGGCGACCGCAGCCGCCGCGATGATGACCGTTATCTCTTTCTTGAGGCGCTGATGTCTGCGCAAAGCAGGCTGTATATCAGCTATATCGGTCGTTCAATTCAGGACAACAGCGAGCGTTTCCCGTCTGTGCTGGTGCAGGAGCTGGTGGATTACATCGGACAGAGTCACTATCTGCCGGGCGATGAAGCCTGCAACTGCGACGAAAGCGAACGTCGGGTGATAGCGCATATCACCTGTCACCATAGCCGTATGCCGTTTGATCCTGTCAATTACGTTCCTGATGAACTGCAAAGCTACGCCCGCGAGTGGCTTCCCGCCGCGAAGAAAGCGGGGACGCCGCAAACCGATTTTATTCAGACGCTCGAGCCGCGCGTCATAGATACCCTCTCGTTTGAGCAGCTACAGCGTTTTTGGGCGCACCCGGTCCGGGCTTTTTTCCAGCAACGCTTGCAGGTGAATTTCCGCTCTGAAGAGAGCGAAATCCCCGATGCGGAACCGTTTATTCTTGATGGGCTGGAGCGTTTTAAGCTTAATTCCCAGCTTCTGAATGCGCTGGTTGACGAAGAAGACGCCAGTAAACTGTTCCGACGTTACAGGGCGTCGGGATTACTTCCGTATGGTGCATTCGGCGAAATCGTCTGGGATGCCCAGTGCGAGGAGATGCGAGCGCTTGCTGACCGCGTTATCGCGTGTCGGCAGCCGGCGAGCAGCATTGAAATCGATCTCGATTGTAACGGTATGCACCTCAGCGGCTGGCTCACGCACGTGCAGTCTGACGGGCTGCTGCGCTGGCGGCCATCCATGCTCAGCGTTTCACATGGCCTGCAACTCTGGCTCGAACATCTTGTCTACAGTGCGAGTGGTCACGAAGGTGAAAGCCGGTTGTTTGTACGTAAGGACGGCGAATGGCGTTTCCCGCCGATGGAGCCTGAGCAGGCGTTGACGTATCTGTCGCTTTATATTGAAGGTTACCGTCAGGGCATGAACAAACCTCTGCTTTTGCTGCCTGAAAGTGGGGGGGCGTGGATAAAAGCCTGTTACGACGCGCAGAATGATGCCATGTTAACGGATGAGGCTTCGCTCCAGAAAGCGCGCAGCAAGTTTTTGCAGGCCTACGAAGGGAACATGATGGTACGTGGCGAAGGTGACGATGTCTGGTATCAACGTTTATGGCGAACGCTGGAGCCAGAATATTTCGACATTATCACCCAGGAGGCGCAACGCTACCTGTTACCGTTGTTCAAATTTAATCAGTCCTGAGTGCTGTATAAAAATTGCGCAGTATGAGGTGTTCATTTATGATGCACCACTTATCACGGACTGATGTACCCAAAGAAAGAGATGCTGGCGTGTCCAGCACGCACGTTGTTAATGATGTAGCCGTGATAAAGAGGTCGTAATGCCAGGCAGCACCTTGTTCAAAGCGTTTGTTTTGTTTATCGCCCTTTGGGCTCCCGTCACTCAGGCCGATTCCGGTTGGCAACCTGTCAAGGAAACAATTCGTAAGAGCGATAAGGACACCCGTGAGTATCAGGCGATTCGTCTTGATAACGGGATGACCGTGCTGCTGGTTTCCGATCCTCAGGCGGTGAAATCGCTCTCCGCGCTGGTTGTGCCGGTGGGTTCGCTGGAAGATCCTGACGCCCATCCTGGACTGGCTCACTACCTTGAGCACATGACGCTAATGGGCTCTAAAAAATACCCACAGCCTGACAGCCTGTCCGAATTTCTGAAAATGCATGGCGGCAGCCACAACGCCAGTACCGCGCCGTATCGCACCGCGTTTTACCTGGAAGTGGAAAATGATGCGCTTGATGGGGCGGTGGACCGTCTGGCGGATGCCATCGCCGCACCGCTGCTGGATAAAAAATACGCTGACCGTGAACGTAATGCCGTGAACGCCGAACTGACGATGGCGCGCACGCGAGACGGTATGCGCATGGCGCAGGTTAGCGCTGAAACCATCAATCCGGCGCACCCGGGTTCGCGCTTCTCAGGCGGCAACCTTGAAACGCTGAGCGACAAGCCCGGTAGCCCGGTGCTCGATGCGCTGCATGCGTTTCGTGAAAAATACTATTCCGCCAATCTGATGAAAGCGGTTATCTACAGCAATAAACCGTTGCCGACGCTGGCAAACATGGCCGCGCAGACCTACGGCAGGGTGCCAAATAAAAATATCGATCTGCCGCAGATTAACGTGCCGGTTGTCACGGACGCGCAAAAAGGCATTGTTATTCACTATGTGCCGGCCTTGCCGCGCAAGGTGTTACGCGTTGAATTCCGTATTGATAACAACACGGCGCAGTTCCGCAGCAAAACCGACGAGCTGGTGACGTATCTTATCGGCAACCGCAGCCCGGGTACCCTCTCCGACTGGCTGCAAAAGCAGGGGCTGGTGGAAGGTATTCGCGCTGACTCCGATCCCGTTGTAAATGGGAATAGCGGCGTGCTGGCCATCTCCGCGACGCTGACCGATAAAGGGCTGGCTCACCGGGACGACGTCGTTGCGGCCATTTTCAGTTACCTCTCTCTGCTGCGCGACAAAGGGGTCGATAAACGCTACTTTGACGAGCTGGCGCACGTGCTGGATCTCGATTTCCGCTATCCCTCTATCACGCGTGATATGGACTACGTTGAGTGGCTGGCAGATACCATGATCCGCGTGCCGGTGGAACATACGCTGGATGCGGTAAATATTGCCGACCAGTATGACGCTGGAGCGCTCAAAGCGCGTCTGGCGATGATGACTCCGCAGAATGCCCGCGTCTGGTATATCAGCCCGAACGAACCGCATAACAAAATGGCCTATTTCGTTGATGCCCCGTATCAGGTTGAAAAAATCAGCGAACAGACCTTCGCGGGCTGGCAGAAAAAGGCGGGGGAAATTGCGCTGAAGTTACCGGAGCTTAACCCCTACATCCCGGACGATTTCTCGCTGATCAAACCCGCAAAGGCGTATCCGCACCCGGAGCTGATTGTTGATGAGCCGACGCTGCGCGTGGTCTACACCCCAAGCCGCTATTTCGCCGACGAGCCAAAAGCGGATGTTAGCGTGGTGCTGCGTAACCCCAAAGCAATGGACAGCGCCAGAAACCAGGTGCTGTTTGCGCTTAACGATTATCTGGCCGGTATTGCTCTCGATCAGCTCAGCAACCAGGCTGCCGTTGGTGGTATCAGTTTCTCCACCAATGCCAATAACGGCCTGATGGTGAATGCCAACGGCTATACCCAGCGTTTGCCGCAGCTGTTCCAGGCGCTGCTGGACGGTTATTTCAGCTATACGCCTACGGAAGAACAGCTCGAGCAGGCTAAGTCCTGGTATGCCCAGATGATGGATTCTGCCGAGAAGGGTAAAGCCTACGATCAGGCGATTATGCCAGCACAGATGCTGTCGCAAATTCCGTACTTCCAGCGCGAAGATCGCCGCGCGTTATTGCCCTCAGTCACCTTAAAAGAGGTGCTGGCTTACCGTGATGCGCTGAAAACCAATACCCGTCCGGAGTTCCTGGTTGTAGGGAATATGAGCGAAGATCAGGCTAAAACGCTGGCGCAAAACGTCCGTGCGCAACTGGGTTCAAAAGGCGATGAGTGGTGCCGTAACCAGGATGTGCTGGTAGAGAAAAAGCAGAACGTGATCTTCGAAAAAGCGGGAAGCAGCACGGATTCCGCGCTGGCCGCGGTGTTTGTCCCTGTCGGTTATGACGAATTTACCAGCTCTGCCCAGAGTGCGGTTCTCGGTCAAATTATTCAGCCGTGGTTTTACAACCAGCTGCGCACCGAAGAGCAGCTGGGCTATGCGGTATTCGCTTTCTCTATGAATGTGGGCCGTCAGTGGGGGCTGGGCTTCCTTCTGCAAAGCAGCGACAAGCAACCCGCTTACCTGTGGCAGCGTTATCAGGCGTTCTTCCCGCAGGCGGAAGCAAAACTGCGCGCCATGAAGCCGGAAGAGTTTGCCCAAATCCAGCAGGCGGTTATCGCCCAGGTGATGCAGCCGCCGCAGACGCTGGGTGAAGAGGCCTCGCAGCTGAGCAAAGATTTTGATCGCGGTAATATGAAATTTGATTCGCGTGATAAAATAGTGGCCGAAATAAAACAGCTGACGCCACAAAAGGTTGCCGATTTCTTCCATCAGGCGGTAGTAAAACCGCAGGGTATGGCCATCCTGTCTCAGGTTTCTGGCAGCCAGAACGGGAAAACGGACTACGTAAAATCAAAAGAGTGGACCGTCTGGAAGAGCGTCAGCGCGCTGCAACAAACTATGCCCTGGAGTAAGAAAGAATGACCCATACCGCTGAGCCGCTTGATCCCCTAAGTTTACCTCTACAGGGTGAGCGACTGATTGAAGCCTCAGCGGGAACGGGAAAAACCTATACCATCGCCGCGCTCTATCTGCGTTTGCTGTTGGGGCTCGGCGGCAACGCCGCTTTTTCGCGCCCGTTAAGCGTGGAAGAGCTGCTGGTGGTAACCTTCACCGAAGCGGCCACTGCCGAGCTGCGTGGCCGTATTCGCAGCAACATTCATGAGCTGCGCATCGCCTGTTTGCGTCAGACGACGGATAACCCCCTCTACGCGAGCCTGCTGGACGAGATTGCGGATAAGCAACAGGCTGCGCAATGGCTGCTGCTGGCCGAGCGGCAAATGGATGAAGCGTCCGTCTTCACCATTCACGGTTTTTGTCAGCGCATGCTGAGCCTGAATGCGTTTGAATCCGGCATGCTCTTTGAGCAGCAGCTTATTGAAGATGAATCCGAGCTTCGCTATCAGGCCTGTGCGGATTTCTGGCGTCGTCACTGTTATCCATTGCAGCGCGACATTGCCGAAGCGGTTCACGCCCTGTGGAAAGGTCCGGAAGAGCTTCTTCGCGCCATCGACCGTTACCTGCAAGGCGAAGCGCCGGTCATTAAATCTCCGCCGCCTGCCGATGAAACGCTGGCCTCGCGCCATGAAAAGATCGTCGCCAAAATTGCGGCGCTTAAGCAGAAGTGGAATGAGTCGGTCGGTGAAATTGATGCAATCATCGAAAACTCAGGCATCGACAGACGCAAGTTCAACCGTGGGAACCAGGGGAAGTGGATCGAAAAGATCAGCGCCTGGGCCCAGGAGGAGACGCGGGGCTACCAGCTTCCGGACGCACTGGAAAAGTTTTCGCAGCGCTTTTTGACCGAGCGAACCAAAGCCGACGGTATTGTGCCTGAGCATCCCCTGTTTGTGGCGATTGATGCGCTGCTTGCGGAGCCATTAACGCTCAATGACCTGATGATCACCCGCGCCATGACGGAGATCCGCCAGGCCGTCGCGCGCGAAAAACGTCGCCGGGGTGAGCTGGGGTTTGATGACATGCTGAGCCGCCTGGACGAGGCGCTGTCCAGCGAGAATGGTGAAGCGCTCGCCAGCGCGATCCGTACCCGTTTTCCGGTGGCGATGATTGACGAATTTCAGGACACCGACCCTCAGCAGTACCGCATTTTTCGCCGCATCTGGCGACAGCAGCCCGACACTGCTCTGTTGTTGATTGGCGACCCTAAACAGGCGATTTACGCCTTCCGTGGGGCAGATATCTTCACCTATATGAAAGCCCGTAGTGAGGTTGTCGCGCATTACACGTTAGACACTAACTGGCGTTCCGCGCCGGGGATGGTTGAGAGCGTCAATGCGCTGTTCAGCCGTATGGAGACGGCGTTCATGTTCAATGAAATCCCTTTCCTGCCAGTGAAATCCGCCCCAAAAAACGCATCCCTGCGCTTCGAAGTCAGTGGCGCGGTGCAACCCGCCATGACCTTCTGGCTGCTGGAAGGGGAAGGCTATGGGGTTGCCGACTATCAGGCGGCGATGGCGCAGCACTGCGCCGCGCAAATCCGTGACTGGCTGAGCGCAGGCGCGCGCGGCGAGGCGCTGCTGTGGAAGGGGGAACAGGCGAATCCTGTTAAAGCCTCTGATATTACCGTGCTGGTGCGCAGTCGTCAGGAAGCGGCGTTAATCCGCGATGCGCTAACGTTGCTGGATATTCCGTCAGTGTATCTTTCTAACCGCGACAGCGTGTTCGACACGCTGGAAGCCCAGGAAATGCTCTGGCTGCTTCAGGCGGTGCTGGCCCCGGAGCGCGAAAATACGCTTCGAAGCGCGCTGGCCAGCTCTATGCTGGGGTTGAACGCGCGCGATATTGATGAGCTCAACCATGACGAAAACGCATGGGATACAGTGGTGGAAGAGTTTGTCCATTACCGTGAACGCTGGCAAAAACGCGGCGTCATGGCGATGCTGCGCGAATTGATGACGCGGCGTCAGATTGCCGAAAATATGCTGGCGTCATCCGGCGGTGAAAGGCGTATTACCGATATTTTACACATCAGCGAACTGTTGCAGGAAGCCGGCACCCAGCTTGAAAGTGAACATGCCCTCGTGCGCTGGCTGGCGCAGCAAATCGCGGATCCAAACAGTAACGCCTCAAGCCAGCAGATGCGTCTTGAGAGCGATAAGCATCTGGTGCAAATCGTCACCATTCACAAATCGAAAGGTCTTGAGTATCCGCTGGTCTGGCTGCCCTTTATCGCGAACTACCGCGTTCAGGATCAGGCCTATTATCATGACCGCGAGACTTTCGATGCGGTGCTCGATCTCAGCAAGGCGGAAACCAGCGTTGAGCTGGCGGAAGCGGAGCGTCTGGCGGAGGATTTGCGCCTGCTTTACGTGGCGCTGACCCGTTCTGTCTGGCATTGCAGCCTGGGCGTCGCGCCGGTTT
The DNA here is from genome assembly GCF_032389435.1 of Enterobacter sp. DTU_2021_1002640_1_SI_PRY_ASU_LCPMC_013. Classification (NCBI taxonomy): domain Bacteria; kingdom Pseudomonadati; phylum Pseudomonadota; class Gammaproteobacteria; order Enterobacterales; family Enterobacteriaceae; genus Enterobacter; species Enterobacter sp. DTU_2021_1002640_1_SI_PRY_ASU_LCPMC_013. The sequence goes on along the minus strand of NZ_CP135594.1, from coordinate 3,914,111 downwards.
TCCGCCGTCGCGGGGAGAAAACAGGGGAGAGCGATTTCCATTTAAGCGCCTTAGGGCGGCTTGTTCAGCGTGGTGAGCCGAAAGATGCGGCGGGGTTGCGCCTCTGTATTGAGTCGCTTTGCGGAGACGATATCGCCCTCCATATCCCTTCTCTGCCAGACAACAGCCGCTGGGAAATGGCGCAAGAGCCCGCGACCGATCTTAACGCGCGCCAGATCACACGGGTGCTTGCCGACGACTGGCGCGTCACCAGCTATTCTGGCCTGCAACAGCACGGGCAAAGTATTGCGCAGGATCTCATGCCGAAGCTGGACGTGGATGCCGCAGGGGTGGGCGATGTTCCGGTTGAACCGACGTTAACTCCACATCAGTTCCCACGCGGCGCGTCGCCGGGCACCTTTTTGCACAGCCTCTTTGAAGAGCTTGATTTCACCCAGCCTGTCAGTGAGGAGTGGGTGCTGAAGATGTTGCAGAGCGGAGGCTATGACGCGCACTGGCAGCCCGTTCTCACTGACTGGATCAACGCCATTTTGCAGGCGCCGCTGACGACGCAGGGCTTCTCTCTTCGCCAGTTAACGGCCAAAAATAAGCAGGTTGAGATGGAGTTTTATCTGCCCGTCGCAGGCCCGCTTAAGGCCGACGCGCTCGATGCGCTCATCCGTCAGTACGATCCGCTGTCAGCCGGTTGCCCGCCGCTGAACTTCCGTCAGGTGCAGGGCATGCTGAAAGGGTTTATCGACCTGGTCTTCCGTCACGAAGGACGGTACTACCTGCTGGATTACAAATCGAACTGGCTGGGCGAGAACAGCGAAGCCTATACCCAGCAGGCGATGGCGGCAGCCATGCAAATGCATCGCTACGATCTGCAATATCAGCTCTATACCCTGGCGCTGCACCGCTATTTGCGCCACCGTATTGCGGATTATCGCTACGACGATCATTTTGGCGGTGTCATCTATCTGTTCCTGCGCGGGGTTGATGCTGCCGATCCGCGCTCCGGGATCTTCAGCACTCGTCCGGATGCGGAATTGATTAATAAAATGGATAACCTGTTTGCAGCAAACACGGAGGAGATGGCATGACGATGCAGGACTTATTGCTGGATGCGGTAGAGCAACGCATGCTGCGTCAGCTGGACGTTCAGTTTGCCATGATGATTGCCGCTGACCAGCCCGCCGTGATGCTTGCCGCTGCCCTGTTGAGTAAAGATGCCGGAGAGGGGCATGTGTGTCTGCCGCTCTCGCGTCTGGTGGTTGACGAGAAAATGCCGCCTGTCCTCCAGTCCTGCTTTGCGCTGCTGGGAGATAAGGTGGACTGGCAGAAAATCTTGCGTGAATCGTCAGCCGTCGGGCCGGGAGACAACCAGGCACCGCTGATCCTGACGGGGGAGCGCTTATACCTGAACCGCCTGTGGCGAAACGAACTGACGGTAGCGCGTTTCTTTAGTGAGACCAATGCGCCGCTTCCCTGCGACGAAGCACAGCTTCGCCAGACGCTGGACAGGCTGTTTGACTCCGGTGAGGCCACAGACTGGCAGAAAGTGGCGGCAGCCGTCGCCCTGACGCGGCGGATCTCGGTGATATCCGGCGGCCCGGGAACCGGGAAAACAACGACCGTCGCAAAGCTGCTGGCAGCTCTGATAGAGCTTTCAGGCGAGCAGCGATGCCGTATTCGTCTGGCGGCGCCCACCGGGAAGGCCGCGGCGCGTCTGACCGAATCACTGGGCGGGGCGATGCAACGGCTGCCGCTCACCCAGGAGCAGCTTGCGCTTTTCCCGGGTGAAGCAAGTACTCTGCACCGTCTGCTCGGCGCGCAGCCGGGTAGCCAGCGGCTGCGCTACCATGCGGGCAATCCGCTGCATCTGGACGTGCTGGTGGTGGATGAAGCCTCCATGATCGACCTGACCATGATGTCGCGCCTGATCGATGCGCTACCACCCCATGCGCGCGTGGTTTTCCTGGGCGATCGCGATCAGCTCGCCTCTGTAGAAGCCGGGGCGGTGCTGGGAGATATCTGTACCTACGCCAGTTACGGTTATACCGCCGCGCGGGCGCAGGAGCTCGCCCGTCTGACCGGTTGCTCGCTTGAACCCGATCACACGCCGATCGCGGGCGCACTGCGTGACAGCCTGTGCCTGCTGCAAAGAAGCTACCGTTTCGGTAGCGACTCCGGCATCGGCCAGCTGGCTGCGGCGGTCAACCGTGGCGACAGGCACGCCACGCGCACGGTGTTTGACGGTTCCTTCACTGACATTGAAAAGAAATCGCTGCAAAGCGGGGAAGAGTATCAGGCTATGCTTGAGGAGGCTCTCCAGGGATACCAGCATTTTCTGAGCTGCGTGCAGCAGCGCAGTCAGCCCGGGCAGGTCATCGCCGCATTTGGCGAATACCAGCTTCTGTGCGCATTGCGGGAAGGGCCGTTTGGCGTCGCGGGCCTGAACGACAGGCTGGAGCAGTTGCTGGTGCAGAAGCGCAAAATTAACCGTCAGCTGCATTCGCGATGGTATGAGGGCCGGCCAGTGATGATCTCCCGCAACGACAGTGCGCTGGGGCTGTTCAACGGGGATATCGGCATTGCGCTCGATCGCGGCAACGGTCTGCGCGTCTGGTTCCAGCTACCGGACGGTAGCGTGAAGTCCGTCCAGCCCAGCCGCCTGCCAGAGCATGAAACGGCATGGGCGATGACGGTACATAAATCTCAGGGCTCCGAGTTCAACCATGCGGCGCTGATCCTGCCGACACAGCTGTCGCCGGTAGTGACCCGCGAGCTGGTCTACACCGCCATTACCCGTGCGCGCCAGCGTCTGTCGCTGTATGCGGATGAGCGCGTGCTGGGTCAGGCGATTGCCACCCGTACCGAGCGCAGAAGCGGATTAAGCGCGATTTTTGAATCTGTCTGAGTGAACGCCCTCTCCAGCAGGAGAGGGTGATTGTTATCCCAGGTCCGCCATTAACACCTTCGAGCGGCGCTGGTAGTTGTACATCTCTTTCTTACTTTCCGGCAGGGAATCAATATCCACCGGCGTGAAGCCGCGCTCCTGGAACCAGTGAATGCTGCGCGTGGTAAGCACGAACAGCTTGCTCAGACCCATCTGGCGCGCCTGTGCCGCCACGCGTTCAAGCAGCAGTTCCCCCCGTGAGGAGCTACGGTAATCAGGATGCACGGCGACGCACGCCATTTCGCCAATCTGCTCTTCCGGGAACGGATAAAGCGCCGCACAGGCTATGGTCAGGTTATCGCGCTGAATGATGGTGAACTTGTCGATCTCCATCTCCAGCTGTTCGCGGGAGCGGCGAACCAGAATGCCCTGTTGTTCCAGCGGACGGATCAGCTCCAGAATGCCGCCGATATCGTTGATGGTGGCACGGCGGATCTGCTCGGCGCTCTCCATGACGATCTGCGTACCGATCCCGTCCCGGGAGAACAGCTCCTGCAACAGCGCGCCGTCTTCCTGATAGCTGATCAGGTGGCTGCGGCGCACCCCGCTACGGCACGCTTTAACGGCGCCGCGCAGAAAACGCACGGTACCGGAATAGTAATCGCCTTCTGCTTCCAGCGCTTCGACGCGCGCCTGGGCTTCATTCGGAAAAAGTTCTGGCACAATCACGCCCTCATCGTTCACGACACCCTGTGAGGAGCAAAAGCCGATCATTTTTTCCGCTTTCAGCTTGATGGCCAGCTGGGTGGCAATCTCTTCTGAGGTCAGATTAAAACTTTCACCCGTTACGGAGACGGCAACAGGGCCCATCAGAACGATCGCGCCATTGTCTAACTGGCGGTGAATGGCTTCTTCATCAATACGGCGGATGCGGCCGCTGTGGCAGTAGTCCACGCCATCGTCCACGCCGAGCGGCTGAGCGATGATAAAGTTGCCGCTCACCACGTTGATGTGCGCGCCCTGCAACGGCGTATTGTTCAGACTCATCGACAGGCGGGCGGTGATATCGAGCTGCAACAGACCCGCCGCCTGTTTGACCAGCTCGAGGGTTTTCGCATCCGTCACGCGCGTGTGTTTGTGGTAGATCGGCTCATGGTGATGGGCGGCCAGGTTGGCTTCAATTTGCGGACGTGCGCCATACACCACCACCAGACGGATGCCGAGGCTGTGCAGCAGGCCGATATCATTGACGATGCTGGAAAAGTTTTCATGCTCAATGGCTTCGCCGCCAAGCATGGTGACAAACGTTTTTCCCCGATGGGTGTTGATATAGGGAACAGAATGGCGGAATCCCTGGACCAGTTCGGTTCTACGTTCCTTAACCATGACACAACCCTTAGTGAATGTTTATTCGTAATTTCTGTATTTTTATTCGATTGTGGCCGCGTGTGCAAGCCTAAATTTTCTGCGACCCACAGAAAATAATAAGTAATCCGTGCGTTAACGTATGATTGTTTACCCTTTTATAGATGACAGTTTATGCGTCATTCGTTAAAGTTTTCGGTCAATTTGGGCGTTTTGTTCATCAATCAGATTTCTTGCTCGGGAGAAGCATGTCGGGATCCAATTCAGCAATAAGCCGCCGCCGCCTGTTAAAAGGGGCCGGGGCGATGTGGTTGCTTAGCGTCAGCCAGGTGGGTCTTGCCGCCACAAGCCAGGTAGTCGCGGTGCGCGTCTGGCCGTCGTCGACCTATACGCGCGTGACGGTCGAGTCCAATCGCGTGCTGAAATACAAGCAATTTGCCCTCAGCAATCCTGAACGTGTGGTGGTTGATCTCGAAGGTGTGAACCTCAACTCCGTGCTTAAAGGCATGGCAGCTCAGATCCGTGGCGACGATCCGTTTATTAAATCGGCGCGCGTCGGGCAGTTCGATCCGCAAACCGTGCGCATGGTGTTTGAGCTGAAGCAGAACGTGAAACCTCAGCTCTTTGCCCTTGCGCCTGTAGCCGCCTTTAAGGAGCGTCTGGTGATGGATCTCTATCCGGCGAATGCGACGGATATTCAGGATCCGCTCCTGGCATTACTTGAGGATTACAACAAAGGCGATCTCGACAGCCAGGTTCCGCCAGCGCAAAGTGGCCCACAGCCGGGCAAGGCGGGGCGCGATCGCCCGATTGTGATCATGCTCGATCCTGGCCACGGCGGAGAAGATTCCGGCGCCGTCGGGAAATATCGCACCCGCGAAAAAGATGTGGTGCTGCAAATTGCCCGTCGTCTGAAGGCCTTGATCGACAAAGAGGGCAATATGCGCGCCTACATGACGCGTAACGAAGATGTCTTTATCCCGCTGAAGGTCCGCGTGGCAAAAGCGCAAAAGCAGCGCGCGGATCTGTTTGTCTCTATTCACGCGGATGCCTTCACCAGCCGCCAGCCGAGTGGATCTTCAGTGTTTGCCCTGTCAACGAAAGGGGCGACCAGTACCGCCGCGAGATACCTGGCGGACACGCAGAACGCCTCGGATTTAATTGGTGGCGTGAGCAAAAGTGGCGACCGTTACGTCGACCATACGATGTTTGATATGGTGCAGTCGCTGACCATTACCGACAGCCTGAAGTTTGGTAAAGCGGTGCTGGGCAAGCTGGGCCGGGTCAACAAGCTGCACAAAAACAGCGTCGAGCAGGCCGGATTTGCGGTACTGAAAGCGCCAGATATTCCATCCATTCTGGTCGAAACCGCGTTTATCAGTAACGTGGAAGAGGAACGTAAGCTCAAGACGGCTAAATTCCAGCAGGAAGTGGCGGAGTCGATTCTGGCGGGGATCCGGGCCTACTTCTCAGACGGGGAAACGCTGGCGCGGCGGGGGTAGGGCATTAAGCCGGGTATCATGCCCGGCATTTTCACAAACGCCAGATACAAAAAAACACCCTTCAGGGTGTTTATTGTTTTAAGAAGTGTTGGTTGCGGGGGCCGGATTTGAACCGACGACCTTCGGGTTATGAGCCCGACGAGCTACCAGGCTGCTCCACCCCGCGTCCGTCTTTCTACACTTGTAGAAACTTACTTCTTCAAATTTGATTGGTTGCGGGGGCCGGATTTGAACCGACGACCTTCGGGTTATGAGCCCGACGAGCTACCAGGCTGCTCCACCCCGCGTCCGTCTTTCTACAGTCGTAGAAGATACTTCATCAAATTTTAATTGGTTGCGGGGGCCGGATTTGAACCGACGACCTTCGGGTTATGAGCCCGACGAGCTACCAGGCTGCTCCACCCCGCGTCCGTGGAAGCGCACTATACTCGGATAGGTTTGTGATGCAACCCCTTTTTCACATAATTCATTATTTTGTATGCAAAATGAACGGCAAAAGCCACTTTGGACTATTTTTTGTGCAGAATTTGCCAAAGGGAAGGCGATTGCATTTCATTAACACGGTGGGTTTGTTATCTTCATCTCGCGGAATTGGGCAACTAAAAGACGAGATATAATGAAAGGACGTTGGGCGAAGTATCTGATGACAGGCGCAATGGTGGCGATTCTTGCGGCCTGCTCTTCCAAACCGACCGATCGCGGTCAACAGTATAAAGACGGGAAGTTATCCCAGCCTTTCTCTTTAGTTAACCAGCCAGACGCCGTGGGCGCTCCGATCAATGCCGGAGACTTCTCCGAGCAGGTTTACCAGATCCGCACTGCTTCTCCGCGTTTATACGGTTCGCAGAACAATGTCTATAGCGCCGTGCAGGACTGGCTGCGTGCAGGCGGTGATACCCGCAATATGCGCCAGTTTGGTATCGATGCCTGGCAGATGGAGGGGGCGGATAACTACGGTAACGTCCAGTTTACCGGTTACTACACTCCGGTTGTCCAGGCGCGCCACACACGCCAGGGCGAGTTCCAGTATCCCATTTACCGTATGCCGCCGAAACGCGGTCGTCTGCCGTCCCGCGCCGAGATCTACGCTGGCGCGCTGAGCGAAAATTACGTGCTGGCCTACAGCAACTCGCTGATGGACAACTTCATTATGGACGTGCAGGGCAGCGGCTATATTGATTTTGGCGACGGCTCGCCGCTGAACTTCTTTAGCTACGCCGGGAAAAATGGCCATGCCTATCGCAGCATCGGTAAGGTGCTCATCGACCGTGGCGAAGTGAAACGAGAAGATATGTCGATGCAGGCGATCCGCGAGTGGGGCGAAAAACACAGCGAAGCGGAAGTGCGTGAGCTGCTTGAGCAGAACCCATCGTTTGTCTTCTTCAAACCGCAGAACTTTGCGCCGGTGAAAGGGGCGAGCGCCGTCCCGCTGATTGGCCGCGCTTCTGTAGCATCGGATCGTTCGATTATCCCGGCAGGTACTACGCTGCTGGCGGAAGTTCCACTCCTCGACAACAACGGCAAATTCAACGGCAAGTATGAATTACGCCTGATGGTGGCGCTGGACGTGGGTGGGGCGATCAAAGGCCAGCACTTCGACATTTATCAGGGCATCGGCCCGGATGCCGGCCATCGTGCAGGCTGGTATAACCACTACGGACGCGTGTGGGTGCTGAAGGCAGCGCCGGGTACCGGAAACGTATTCAGCGGCTGATTGTGGTATTCTGAGGGCAAGACGGATTACGGTTCAGGGTGAGGAATACCTCACCCTTTTTACATCTGAGGTTTTATGTCTGTGGTAATCAGCGATGCCTGGCGCCAGCGTTTCGGCGGCACGGCACGGTTATATGGTGAAAAAGCCCTGCAACTGTTCGCGGATGCGCATGTCTGCGTGGTGGGCATTGGTGGTGTGGGTTCGTGGGCGGCAGAAGCGCTGGCGAGAACCGGCATTGGCGCAATTACGTTGATTGATATGGATGACGTCTGCGTCACTAACACTAACCGTCAGATCCACGCCCTGCGTGATAACGTCGGTCTGGCGAAGTCCGAGGTGATGGCGGAGCGTATTCGTCTCATCAACCCGGAGTGTAGGGTGACGGTGATCGACGACTTTGTGACGGCAGATAACGTCGCGGAGTACATGAGCAAAGGCTACAGCTATGTGATTGATGCCATCGACAGCGTGCGGCCAAAAGCGGCGCTGATCGCTTACTGTCGTCGTTACAAGGTGCCGCTGGTGACAACGGGCGGCGCGGGTGGACAAATTGATCCGACGCAGATCCAGGTGGCGGATCTGGCGAAGACCATTCAGGATCCGCTGGCCGCTAAGCTGCGCGAGCGCTTAAAAAGCGACTTCAACGTGGTGAAAAATAGCAAAGGCAAGCTGGGCGTGGACTGTGTGTTCTCGACAGAAGCGCTGGTTTATCCGCAGGCGGATGGTTCGGTCTGTGCAATGAAAAGCACGGCGGAAGGGCCAAAGCGGATGGATTGTGCCTCAGGGTTTGGAGCGGCCACCATGGTGACCGCCACCTTCGGCTTTGTGGCGGTCTCTCACGCCCTGAAGAAGATGATGGCGAAGGCGGAACGTCAGACCTGAGTCTGACGGGCGGCATCCAGCACCGCGTCGTTTAGCGCAATCAGTCCCTGACCGCGTGAGGCGCTAAGCTGCGCGCGAAGTCCCAGCTCATCAAACAGCGCCAGCGGAGAATGCGCCAGCAGCTCTGCGGCGCTTTTCCCTTCGATTGCGGTCAACAGCACCGCCAGCAGACCGCGAACAATGCGTCCCTCGCTGTCGCCGAAGAAATGCAGTTTCTCACCGGATACGCTAAACCCAAGCCAGACGCGGTTCTCGCAGCCTGCGATCTCCTTCGCCTGTGATTTCAGCTCGTCTGACAGCGTGGGCAACTGTTTGCCCAGCAGGATCAGCTGACGATATTTATCTTCCCACTGCGTGAGCGGGACGAAGGTCTGTTTTAACGTCTCTTCAGTAATAACGGTGCCGAACGGGTGTCCGGCTAAAGCTGAACTTGTCATTAATCCACCAGTAATTCCAGGGCGCGGTCGACGGCGGAAACCAGCGCATCGACGTCGCTTTTTGTATTGTACGGTGCAAACGAGGCGCGCAGGGTACCGCTCACGCCAATAGCCGCCAGCAGCGGCTGGGCGCAGTGCTGTCCGGCACGCATGGCAATGCCATATCCGGCAAGCAACGTCACCATGTCGCTATGGTGCACGCCCGCGAAATCAAAGGCGAGCAGGCTGGAGTCCTGGACGCGGAACGAGCGAAAACCCGGACGTTTTTTCAGTTCTTCTTCCGCCAGCGTCGCCAGACCCCGGCTCCAGCTTTCAGCCTGAACCACGTCCGTTTCTGCCAGCCATTCGAGCGCTGCGCTCAGACCGATAACCCCGGCCACGTTTGGGGTACCGGCTTCCAGGCGGTAGGGTACATCCTGCGTTTTAAAACCGTCGAAGGTGACTTCGGTAATCATCTTGCCGCCGCCGAGCCACGGCGTCATCCGGGCCAGCAGTTCAGCTTTGCCGTACAGCGCGCCGATACCGGTTGGCCCGTACAATTTGTGTCCTGAGAAGGCATAGAAGTCGATATCCAGCGCCTGAACGTCAGCCGGAAAATGCACCACACCCTGCGCACCGTCGACCATCACCACCACGCCGCTGGCATGGGCAATCTCAATGGCACGCGCCAGATCCGGGCAGCCGCCGGTGACGTTGGACATCTGCCCCAGCGCCAGAATACGGCTGCGCGGCGTAATCAGCTCAGGCAGACGCGCCACGTCAGGCAGGAAGTCCGCACCCAACGGGAGCTTTACAACCTGTGCCCCGGTTTGTTCGGCCACCATCAGCCAGGGTACCAGGTTGGCGTGGTGTTCCGCCTCGCTGACGATGATCTCATCCCCGGGCTGCAACAGCGGACGCGCGTAACATTGCGCCACCATGTTAATGGCCTCGGTGGTGCCCCGCGTCCAGACGATGTTCTTACCGCTGTCAGCATTGATCAGGCGCGCGACCTGATCCCGTGCGGCTTCGTATTGCGCCGTTAAGCGCTGCGCGTCGGCATACTGGCTGCGGTGCACGTTCCCGGCGCTCAGGCTGTAAAACTGGCGGGTTGCCTCAATCACCGCCTGCGGTTTAAGGGCCGTGGCGGCGCTATCAAGATAAATGCCGGCATCGGCCAGCGCAGGAAACTGTGCGCGAAACTGCGCAGGACTGAAAGCGTTCATGGAATTCCTCATATCGATTCTACGATCGTCGCGCAAATTCATCGGCAGGGCAAGGAAGTTGATATCTATCAGATTTGTCTGCTTATCCTGGCGAGTCTGAAAAAGCAGGTTATGCTAAATAGTGTTAGGCGGATGTTTTAGCCTGTTATAAATCGAGGTTTGAATAGCATTAATTGCTAAAGGAGATAATCATGAAAAAGACAGCTGCAATCATTTCTGCCTGTGCGTTGACCTTTGCCCTGAGCGCCTGTTCTGGTAATAACTACGTAATGCATACCAACGATGGTCGATCTATCGTCTCTGAAGGGAAACCGACAACCGATAATGATACCGGGATGATTTCATACAAAGATGCTAACGGGAACAAACAGCAGATCAACCGCAGTGATGTGAAAGAGATGAAGGAAATCGAGCATTAACAGTTAGATAAGCGAAAAAAAAAAGCACCGCAAGTTGGCGGTGCTACATTAATCACTATGGACAGACAGGGTAAATGTACAGGAAGTGAAAAATTGGTAGCGTTGCTACCGTGGTCTGAATCGCAGACCAATTGCAAACACAACAACACAACATCACAACCGTAAGCCAAAAGCCCTTCAGAACACGCATTCCAAAAAAAGCTTTTCGTTCCGGCTCAGGAAGTGCCGCCACTATAGGTATTTGCTGGTAGTTCCTCAACGGACAAATTATAATGGCTCAGATAAAAAAAACTAATAGGTTAAACGTTGTTTCCTATATGTTAAATCTCGTTAACATCTAAGCCAGATAACCATGTCCAAGCGATTGCCACCCCTAAATGCATTACGTGTTTTTGATGCAGCAGCACGCCACCTCAGCTTCACCCGCGCAGCCGATGAGCTTTTTGTGACACAGGCCGCAGTAAGTCATCAAATCAAGTCTCTGGAGGATTTTCTGGGGCTTAAGCTGTTCCGTCGACGCAACCGTTCGTTGCTGTTGACCGAAGAGGGGCAGAGCTATTTTCAGGATATTAAAGAGATTTTTTCCCAGCTGACGGAAGCCACTCGCAAGCTTCAGGCCCGGAGCGCAAAAGGCGCTCTGACTGTGAGTTTATTGCCCAGTTTTGCCATTCAGTGGCTGGTGCCGCGACTCTCAAGCTTTAACTCAACTTATCCGGGAATCGATGTCCGAATCCAGGCGGTGGACCGTCAGGAAGACAAGCTGGCAGATGATGTGGACGTAGCGATTTTTTACGGTCGAGGTAACTGGCCGGGCTTGCGTGTGGAAAAATTATACGCAGAATATCTGTTGCCGGTCTGTTCACCGCTGCTGCTGACGGGGGATAAAGCGCTCAAAACGCCCGCCGATCTGGCGCAACATACGCTTTTGCACGATGCTTCGCGTCGCGACTGGCAAACTTATACCCGCCAGTTAGGTCTTAATCATATAAACGTGCAGCAGGGGCCCATTTTTAGCCACAGCGCGATGGTGCTACAGGCTGCCATTCACGGGCAGGGCGTGGCGTTGGCAAACAACGTTATGGCGCAGTCCGAAATTGAGGCAGGCCGTCTGGTTTGCCCATTTAACGATGTACTGGTCAGCAAGAATGCATTTTATCTGGTTTGCCATGACAGTCAGGCAGAACTGGGTAAAATAGCCGCTTTCCGGCAGTGGATACTGGCGAAAGCGGCAAGCGAGCAAGAAAAATTCCGCTTCAGGTATGAACAATAACGTTTGTGTGTCGGGCACGCATCAATTCAGGACTTAAACATGACCAGCCGATTCATGCTGATTTTCGCCGCGGTGAGTGGCTTTATTTTTGTAGCTCTGGGCGCGTTTGGCGCGCATGTCTTAAGCAAATCTCTGGGCGTTGTGGAGATGGGTTGGATCCAGACCGGCCTTGAATATCAGGCGTTCCACACGCTGGCAATTTTTGGGCTGGCGGTGGCGATGCAGCGCCGCATCAGCATCTGGTTTTACTGGAGCAGCGTCTTTCTGGCGCTGGGTACCGTACTGTTCAGCGGCAGTCTTTACTGTCTGGCGCTGTCGCATTTACGCCTGTGGGCGTTTGTTACACCTGTCGGCGGCGTCAGCTTCCTGGCGGGTTGGGTGTTAATGTTTATCGGAGCTATCCGTCTGAAACGCAAGGGCGTTGTTCATGAATAAGGTTGTTTTATATTGTCGCCCGGGGTTTGAGAAAGAGTGCGCCGCGGAAATCACCGATAAAGCGGCGAAGCGTGAAGTCTTCGGATTCGCTCGCGTCAAAGAGAACGCGGGCTATGTGGTATTTGAATGCTATCAGCCTGATGATGCCGACAAGCTGGCGCGCGAACTGCCGTTCAGCTCATTGATTTTCGCCCGTCAGATGTTTGTCGCGGGCGAACTGCTGAAAGATCTTCCGCCGGAAGATCGCATCACGCCGATTGTTGGCCTGTTGCAGGGCGTGGTGGAGAAGGGCGGCGATTTGCGCGTGGAAGTGGCCGACACCAACGAAAGCAAAGAGCTGATGAAGTTCTGCCGTAAGTTCACCGTGCCGCTGCGCGCGGCGCTGCGTGATGCGGGTGTGCTGACAAACTACGAAACGCCAAAGCGCCCGGTCGTGCATATCTTCTTTATTGCGCCAGGATGTTGCTACGCCGGCTACTCGTATACCACCAATAATTCGCCGTTCTTTATGGGGATCCCGCGTCTGCGCTTCCCGGCAGACGCGCCGAGCCGTTCAACCCTGAAGCTGGAAGAGGCGTTTCACGTCTTTATCCCGGCGGACGAGTGGGACGAACGTCTGGCAAACGGCATGTATGCCGTCGACCTTGGCGCGTGCCCGGGCGGCTGGACCTATCAGCTGGTGAAACGCAATATGTGGGTTTCGTCTGTGGATAACGGCCCGATGGCGCAAAGCCTGATGGATACCGGGCAGGTCACCTGGCTGCGTGAGGACGGCTTCCGCTATCGCCCGAACCGCAACAACATCTCCTGGATGGTGTGCGACATGGTAGAAAAACCGGCGAAAGTCGCGGCGCTGATGGCCTCCTGGCTGGTGAACGGCTGGTGTCGTGAGACGATTTTCAACCTCAAGCTGCCGATGAAAAAGCGCTACGAAGAGGTGTCGCAGAACCTGGCTTATATTCAGCAGCAGCTGGACGAACACGGGATTAACGCGGAAATCCAGGCGCGCCAGCTTTATCACGACCGCGAAGAAGTGACGGTCCATATCCGTCGCTGGTGGGCGGCCGTGGGTGGGCGTCGCGACGAACGATAACGTTTGTAACGCCCGGTGGCGCTGCGTTTACCGGGCCTACAAAATCGTGTAGTTGTTTTAACGTTCTAACCTTAACTGCTGTAAATTCCCGTCCAGCTGTAAATCCGTCTGTAGCGTCGCCACCTCCCGGCAGATAAACGCCATCTCTTTATGCGCCTCCAGCTTTTTGCGCCATTTTTCCGGCACTTCATCAAGCCTGGCGTAAATTCCTTCCAGACTCTGAAACTCCGTCAGCAACTGTGCGGCGCTTTTGGGTCCAATACCGGCGACACCCGGCACTTTAGAGCTGCTGATCCCCGCCAGCCCCCAGTAATCCGGCAGTTGCTCAGGCGATACGCCAAACTCGCTGGCAATGAATGGCGCGTCCAGCCAGCGTTTTTGAAAGTAGTCCCGGATGCGGATCGTTGGTGAGAGCAGCTGGCAGTAGCCTTTGTCGGTTGAAACGATAGTTGCCTGATGCCCGGCGCTCGCGACTTTAACCGCCAGCGTTGCGGCTAAATCGTCAGCCTCATTACCGTGGGCGCCCCAGCACGGAACGCCGCGCTGCTCAAAGGCCGCGCGGATAGCGGGCATTTCTGCGTGCAGATCGTCCGGCATCGGCGCACGTCCGGCTTTGTAGTCCGGCAGGCGCTGGTGCCGCCAGCCGGTATTGCGTGCTTCATCGTCGAATACGGCAACAGCGTGGGTGGGTTCGCTATGGCGAATGAGCTGCTCCAGCGCGTGTAAACAGGTGTCCTTGCAGGGGGTGCCCTGTACCGCATGAATACGGCGAATCAGGTTAAGTGCATCGACGATAAGCAAATGAACGGCCACAGATAATCTCCCTTCTGTCTAATGGGTGAAGGGTAACACTGAGCGCAGCATGAAACTATGAATGGTGGGGAAAACAGGAAGAAGCCTCGCAAAACGAGGCTTCCTGAGAGGCTTAATCGCAGGTGACGATCTTCATCGCCAGGCCACCGCGGGAGGTTTCGCGGTATTTGGCGTTCATATCTTTACCGGTTTCGTACATGGTTTCGATAACCTTGTCGAGGCAGACGCGCGGTTCGCTGGTACGACGCAGCGCCATACGGGCCGCGTTCACCGCTTTCACAGAGGCGATGGCGTTACGCTCGATGCATGGCACCTGGACCTGTCCGCCGACCGGATCGCAGGTCAGCCCCAGGTTATGTTCCATGCCGATTTCCGCCGCAATACAAACCTGCGCAGGACTTGCGCCCAGTAGTTCGGCCAGACCCGCCGCCGCCATAGAGCAGGCGACGCCCACTTCACCCTGACAGCCCACTTCCGCGCCGGAAATCGAGGCGTTCATCTTGTACAGTGAGCCAATCGCACTGGCGACCAGCATATACCGCGCGAGTGAGTTTGCATTCACTTCACGGATAAACTTGTCGTAATACGCCAGAACCGCCGGAACAATTCCGCACGCCCCGTTGGTTGGCGCGGTGACGACGCGGCCACCCGCGGCGTTCTCTTCGTTCACCGCCAGCGCGAACATGTTGATCCAGTCGACGACGGCCATCGGGTCGGTGGTGGTTTTGTCGGTGCTGACCAGCATGCGGCGCAGCGCAGCCGCACGACGCGGAACACGCAGTTTACCCGGCAGCACGCCTTCGGTGGTGATCCCGCGCTCAATGCCGCTGCGCATCACTTCCCAGACGTTAGCGAAGTGCTGTTCCAGCTCCTCTTTGCTGTGCAGGGCCAGCTCGTTTTTCATCATCAGGCCGGAGAGAGAAAGCCCTGTCTCCTGGCAGTGACGCTGTAAGTCGGCCGCGTTTTTGTAAGGGTACGGCACATCAACGGCAGAATTGGTGCTTTGACCAAAATGGTCCTCGTCGACGATAAACCCGCCGCCGATGGAGTAATACGTCTGGCTGTAAACCGCTTTGTCGCCGGCCAGCGCGGTAATGCGCATGCCGTTTTCGTGCAGCGACAGGTTATCCGCATGGAAATTCATGCAGTGATCAACCGGGAATTCAACCTCATGCTCGCCGTTCGCCAGCAGCAAACGACCGTGGGTGTTCACGTCCTGGATAAAGCCAGGTATTGCATCAATATCAACGGTATCCGGCAGATTACCCGCCAGCCCCATGATAATGGCAATATCGGTATGGTGGCCTTTACCGGTCAGGGAAAGGGAACCATATACATCGACAACCACGCGGGTGATGTCGTGCAAAATGCCGCGTGCAATCAAGTCATCCGTGAATTGTTTACCGGCTTTCATTGGTCCGACGGTGTGAGAGCTGGAAGGACCAATACCGATTTTGAAGATATCGAATACGCTAATCATGATGCGTCCATTGCTTCAGTCAGAGGGGAGAAGTGCGCCGTCCGCAGACGGCGCAGGAGGTATTAGCTGAACAGCGAGTAGAAAATAGCGGAGATGGCAATCAGGCCCATCACAACAACGAACACGTTGCTGATATGGCCGCTGTATTTACGCATCGCAGGCACTTTCTGAATCGCGTACATCGGCATCAGGAACAGGATCATCGCGATAATCGGGCCGCCCAGGGTTTCAATCATGCCCAGAATGCTTGGGTTCAGGGTGGCTACCGCCCAGGTGGTCACCAGCATGAACAGCGCAGTGATTTTGTTCAGACGGTTGATTTCAATGGTCTTGCCTTTACCACGCAGAGATTTAATCACCATGCCGTTGAAGCCTTCACGTGCGCCCAGGTAGTGGCCCAGGAAGGATTTGGTGATGGCGATAATTGCGATGATCGGCGCCATCCACGCAATCAGCGGTGCGTTAAAGTGGTTTGCCAGGTAAGACAGAATAGAGATGTTCTGCTCTTTCGCCGCCGCCAGATCCGCCGGGGAGAGGCTCAGCACGCAGCTGAACACGAAGAACATTACGGTCAGTACCATCATGATGTGCGCGCGAGCCAGGATGCTGGAGCACTTCTTCTCTGCGCCATTGCCGTACTCTTCACGCTTCGCTACTGCGAAGGAAGAGATGATTGGCGAGTGGTTGAAGGAGAACACCATCACCGGGATCGCCAGCCACAGGGTCAGCAGCAGACCGTTGCCGGTCGTGGATGCGCTGCTCAGAGACAGGGTTTCCAGCGCAGCGCCGTTCCACTGTGGGATCAGGTACAGAGCCAGCACCATCAGAGCCGCAACAAACGGGAACACCAGCACGCTCATCGCTTTCACAATCATCTGCTCGCCGAAGCGCACGATGGTCATCATACCGACGATCAGGATCAGGGACAGAATCGCACGCGGCGGCGGGGTCATCTGAAGCTGGTGCATCATAAAGCTTTCTACGGTGTTGGTGATAGCAACGCTGTACACCAGCAGAATCGGGTAAATCGCGAAGAAGTAGAGCAGGGTAATCAGCTTACCTGCGCCGACGCCGAAGTGTTCTTCGACGACTTCAGTGATGTCTTCGCCCGGGTTTTTACCGGACAGCACGAAGCGGGTCAGGCCTCGGTGCGCAAAGAAGGTCATCGGGAAGGCAATGAGGGCCATGATGATCAGCGGGATCATACCGCCGACACCTGCGTTGATAGGAAGGAACAGTACACCAGCGCCGATTGCTGTGCCGTACAGGCCAAGCATCCACATGGTATCCGTTTTGCGCCAACCGCTTCGGGATTCAATCGAAGCAACGGTGCTGGTTTGAGTGGTTTCCATCTGTATCTCCTGGAGGAAGCAAATTGTCAGGTTTTTAGTCAAATCCGATGAAAAAGCGCCTGACGGTAATATGAAATTCGTTCAGTGACGGTTTTTTAATAATTTTTGCCCGTAACTATTGGCGGGCGGAAAGATACATTCTAGTTATGAATCTATCAGTGATCGCGATCCCAAATGCAATAATCCACTTGTGATGTGGGTATCTTTAGACCATTTATCTGTTAAAAAAACATCAAAGAGAATTTACGGGCGCGAAGGCTACCATTAACGACATGTTTTCGAAAAGGTCGACCCGCGAGATAGGTGTCTTTCGCTGTAAAGAAATGGGATTTTAGGATTTTCTGGCGGGTAATTTCGATTAAGACTGATTATTTACGGTTTCAAAAACGAGGTAATCGTTTGCGCAGGCGTCAGATTTGTTAATAACATTGAAGATCGCTATGAATTGCAACACGAATAAAAAAGCCGGATGACGATCCGGCTTGAGAGGAGAGGAATGTCGCTTTACTTGATGATTTCGTAACACGGAATATAGGCAGAGCCTGGAAGCTTCATGCGGTGCTGAGCGACAAAGCCCTGCAACATATCATCCATGCGGCGCATCATCTCCGGATCACCGTGGATCTTATACGGGCCAAACTCTTCAATTGCGCGTATCCCCACCTCTTTCACGTTCCCCGCCACGATGCCAGAGAAGGCGCGACGCAGGTCGGCAGCCAGCACTTCCACCGGCTGATCCGGATAGAGTTTGAGGTTCGCCATGTTCTCATGCGACGGCTCGAAGGGGATCTGAAGATCCGGTGCGATACGGATGGACCAGTTAAAGCTGTAGGCATCCCCGGTATCACGACGATTCTCTTTCACCAGCGGCATTGCTTTTTTCATCTGACGGGCCACTTCTGCGGCATCGTCAATAATAATGCGGTAGTGACGGCGCGCGTCTTCGCCCAGCGTATGCACGATAAACTCGTCCAGCACGCGGAAGTAGTCGGCGCTCTCTTTCGGGCCGGTCAGGATCAGCGGCAGAACCTGATCTTTGTTGGCCGGGTTCATCAGGATCCCGAGCAGATAAAGCAGCTCTTCCGCCGTACCTACGCCGCCCGGGAAGATAATAATGCCGTGCGCGATACGGACAAACGCCTCAAGACGTTTTTCGATATCCGGCATAATAATCAGTTCGTTAACCAGCGGGTTAGGCGGCTCAGCGGCGATGATCGACGGCTCGGTCATGCCGATAAAACGGCCTTCTTTATAGCGTTGCTGCGCGTGACCTACTGCCGCGCCTTTCATTGGTGCTTCCATCGCGCCAGGACCGCAACCGGTACAGATATTCAGTTCGCGCAGGCCGAGCTGCGTCCCCACGCGGCGGGCATACAGGTATTCGGTTTCGTTAATAGAGTGACCACCCCAGCAGACGACCATGTTCGGCGCTTCGCCCACGTGCAGGGCGCGGGCGTTACGCAGAATAGAGAAGACCAGGTTAGTGATATGAACGGAACTTTCCAGGTCAAGATGCTGGAAACGTCCGGCGTTGCTGATCTGTCCGTTAACAAACAGAATGTCGCGCAGCACGGCAAACAGGTTGGCCTGAAGTGAGCGAATAATACGCCCGTCGACAAAAGCGTCTTCCGGCGGGTTGATCACTTCCAGCTTCACCCCGCGCTCGCGGCGCAGCACGTTGATATCAAAACTTTCGAAGCGGGACAGCAGCTCTTTACTGTTGTCGGTCAGGCTTCCGGAGTTCAGTACGGCAAGTGAACAGTTACGAAACAGTTGATAAAGGTCGCTACTGGCGGTGCGTTTAAGCATGTCCACTTCCAGCTGCGACAACATATCCATAGAGCCAAGCGGGCTAATATGTGTAATCAAGTGAGCTCCTTATGGGACGATTATCGTCTTTCCCTGTTGATTACAATAGCCCTGGCTTATGACGTTTCACAACACTTCGGGCGGAATACCGCCCGCATATTGTGAAAATATTTATCTTACTGGCGCACCAGCCGTCCGGTGGCAGGCACAAAATCGGTATTGGTGCGCCACGGATTGATATCCAAACCGCCGCGACGGGTGTAGCGGGCATAAACGCTCAGCTTTTCGGGCTGGCAGAAACGCTGGATGTCGTTGAAGATGCGCTCCACGCACTGCTCGTGAAATTCGTTGTGATGACGGAATGACACCAGGTAACGCAGCAGCTTTTCACGGTCAATCTGCGGGCCGCGGTACTGGATCTGTACCGAGCCCCAGTCCGGCTGATGGGTGATAAGGCAGTTGGATTTCAGCAGATGGCTGACCAGCGTCTCGCTGACCACTTTTCCGCCCGCCGCGTTTTCCAGGTAGTCGGTGCTAAATTCATAGCTTTCCACCTCAATGTCCTGATCGTCGATGCAGGTGCCGTGGAAATGGGCAATGGGCTGTCCTTCCAGCTCATGCAGACGGTATAACGAGACGGTTACGTTGCCCTGCGCGCACGCGCTTAAATCACGTTCAAGCGTCTGTTGTACCTCGTCCCAGCTGTTGAATTTGGTCTGGTTAAAGCTGTTGAGATAGAGCTTAAAGCTCTTGGATTCGACCAGGTTTACGCTGGCGTAATCCAGCTCGACGTGGCCCACGGCCACCTGCGGCAGACCGCGCGCATTCAGCCAGGAGAGTTCGTACAGCGTCCAGATGTCGCCGCCGACAAACGGCAGCGCGTCAGCGTGCAGCCCGAGCGGATCGCGGTTCAGACTGCGCGGCACGCCCTGCAACAGGCTTGCATCGTAGGTGTCGCGGTAATCGGTCGATTTACCCAGCGTTAAGCCCGTTAACGCCTGATGATTTTCGTAAGACATGTTTCATAGCCACTTTACAGGTACACTTATGGGCTGAGTTTATCCTGTCTTACAAGAAGAGAGAAATCGGTGGATATCGAAACTGCAAATGCCCTGACGTCCTTCACGACCCGCTATTGCGATGCCTGGCATGAAAAGCGGGGGACGTGGCCGCAAAGTACTGACTTATATGGCGTGCCGTCACCGTGCATTATCGCTTCGCAGGATGATTACGTTATCTGGCAACCGAAACCGTTCACGGGCGAGCAGAATGTAAATGCGGTTGAACGCGCGATGGACATTGTGATACAACCTGCGCTTCATGCATTTTATACCACGCAGTTTGCCGGGGATATGACTGCATGTTTTGCAGGACAGCCGTTGACGCTGCTGCAAACCTGGAGCGAAGACGATCTGCAACGCGTTCAGGAAAACCTCATTGGTCACCTGGTCACGCAAAAACGCCTTAAGCTCTCTCCGACTCTTTTTATTGCGACACTCGACAGTGAACTGGACGTCATTTCTGTCTGCAACCTGTCTGGTGAGGTCATCAAAGAGACGCTCGGCACCCGCAATCGCGACGTTCTCGCGCCTTCACTTGCGGATTTTCTTACCCAAATTGAGCCGCTTCTGTAATCCATGATGCTACTGGACGTGTGAGAGATCTCTTACACGCTCTGTGAGACATCGCCGAAACAGTTAGCGTTGCCTTAGGAATTTCAGATTAATATTAACTTTTCTTTCAACAGGTTAGTGTTTTTCTGAAAGGAAATCCCCCGTTTCGCCTGGCTTACATTGCTTACAAGGTGGGTTGTAAGACGAAGCAGAATAGCGGATTCTATCTGTGTCGACAGGATGCCGACACGAGAAACGAACATCAGGATGATGGCGTTTCTTACCAGGGACACGTCAGGATGACGCCGCAGGAAGGCTTCAGGATGAAGCAAAGTGGATCACGCAGGATGCGTAAGGGACACCTCCAGGAAGGAGAACGAGAGCCGGTCAGGATGGTCGGTGGGTCAGGATGGCCAGGACGTTTCAGGATGAAACCTACACATCAGGACGATGTGAGCAGGAAGCAAAAGGTAAAGGGATGACCAGGCCTTCGGGCATCAGGAAAAGTTGTCACGGATGAGCAGGGAGCACGTATTGTAGCTGGAATGCTGCGAAACGAACCGGGAGCACTGTTTTTACAGTGCTCCCTTTTTTTATTTCTGTCTTCCGCAATGCTATGCTTCGCGCCATTCCGTTTTTCAGTTGAGGTTACTATGACGCATCACGACAGCGTTCGTGCGCAGTTGCACGCCATCGAAGCCCTTATGCGCCAGCATCAGCTGTGGCAGGATAATGCGCCGCAGCCAGACGCGTTCGCCAGCACCCAACCGTTTTGTCTGGATACGCTGGCCCCCTTCGAGTGGCTCCAGTGGGTTTTAATTCCGCGTATGCACGCGCTGCTGGAAGGTGGCCACGCGTTGCCCGCGTCTTTTGCCGTCTCTCCCTATTACGAAATGGCGCTGGAAGCGACCCACCCGGCGCGTGCCATGATGCTGGTGGAGCTGGAAAAGCTGGATGCGCTTTTCTCCGGTGACGATGCATGACGCTTGAGATCCTTTATCAGGATGAGTGGTTAGTGGCGGTGAATAAACCGTCCGGCTGGCTGGTGCACCGTAGCTGGCTCGATCGCGATGAGAAAGTCGTGGTCATGCAAACCGTGCGCGATCAGATCGGTCAGCACGTCTTTACTGCCCATCGTCTGGATCGGCCAACCTCTGGCGTTCTGCTGATGGGGCTTTCCAGTGAGGCGGGTCGACTGCTTTCGCAGCAGTTTGAGCACCACCAGATGCAAAAGCGCTACCACGCCATCGTGCGTGGCTGGCTGACGGATTCCGCCACGCTTGATTATCCGCTGGTGGAGGAACTGGATAAAATCGCCGATAAATTTGCCCGCGAAGATAAAGGCCCGCAGCCTGCGGTGACCGACTATCGCGGTATGGCGACCACAGAACTGCCGGTGGCGACCAGCAAATTTCCGACCACGCGATACAGTCTGGTTGAGCTTTTGCCCAAAACCGGGCGCAAGCACCAGCTTCGCCGCCACCTTGCACATCTGCGCCACCCGATTATCGGCGACAGCAAGCACGGCGATCTGCGCCAGAACCGCAGCGCGGCCGAGCACTTTGGCTGTAACCGGCTGATGCTGCACGCCAGCGAGCTACGCCTGACGCACCCGTTTACCGGCGAACCGCTGACTATTCGCGCGGGGCTGGACGAGGTCTGGATGCAGGCGTTGTCACAGTTTGGCTGGCTGGGACAACTCCCCGAAAATGAAAGGGTTGAGTTTGCCGCAGGCAACGTTCAGGATGAACAGCAAGCGCAATAATTACGGGAGCAAAGCATGGCTGAAGTAGGCATTTTTGTCGGCACGATGTACGGCAACTCGCTGCTGGTGGCGGAGGAAGCGGAAGCAATCCTCGTAAACCGGGGCCATAAAGCAACGGTCTATGAAGATCCGGAGCTGGCGGACTGGGAAAAGTATAAAGATAAATACATTCTGGTGGTGACCTCCACCACCGGGCAGGGCGATCTGCCGGACAGCATCGTCCCGCTTTTCCAGGGCATTAAAGACCAGCTCGGCTATCAGCCAGATGTTCACTATGGCATCATCGCCCTCGGCGATAGCTCTTACGCTAATTTCTGCGGCGGCGGTAAACAGTTCGACGCGCTGTTGCAGGAACAGAGCGCTCAGCGCGTCGGAGAGATGTTGCTGATTGATGCGGGTGAACACCCTGAGCCAGAAAGCGAGTCAAACCCGTGGGTCGAGCACTGGGCAACGCTGCTTAAATAACCCTGCGCTATACCAATGCCAGGCCGGGTCAGGCGTAGCCGCCACCCGGCATTACACCCCGCCCCAAACGCCATTTCCGTGAACCACCTTCCACTCCTCTGGGCTTATGCCCTAAACAACCTCCCTCACGCCCTTCAATACTGTGTTTTTGCACGGTGAGGTGAAGAGGCACTCCTTCATATACTTTTCCCGTCACTATAAAACGGCTTCTGGCCGTACCAAAACCAAACACAAATCTCTCATTCTGATTACCCTACAGGTGCTGTACAGAATGAACCAGGCGAAAGCTATGTTTCAGGAGTGCAACAATGAGTACATTAAGCCACGCGGCGAGCAGCGCTGAGAAGCGCACCAACGCCCGCTACTGGATAGTGGTGATGCTGTTTATCGTCACCTCTTTCAACTACGGCGACCGTGCCACGTTATCCATTGCCGGCTCTGAGATGGCAAAGGACATCGGACTTGATCCGGTAGGTATGGGTTATGTTTTCTCCGCATTTTCATGGGCCTACGTAATCGGCCAAATCCCTGGCGGCTGGCTGCTGGACCGCTTTGGTTCAAAACGGGTCTATTTCTGGTCCATTTTCATCTGGTCGATGTTTACCCTGTTACAGGGCTTCGTGGATATCTTCAGCGGCTTCGGCATTATCATTGCGCTCTTTACCCTCCGCTTCCTGGTGGGCTTAGCGGAAGCGCCATCATTCCCTGGCAACAGCCGTATTGTGGCCGCCTGGTTCCCGGCGCAGGAGAGGGGAACGGCGGTAGCCATCTTTAACTCGGCGCAATACTTTGCGACGGTTATTTTCGCGCCAATCATGGGCTGGCTGACGCACGAAGTGGGCTGGTCGCACGTCTTCTTCTTCATGGGCGGGCTGGGGATCGTCATCAGCTTCATCTGGCTGAAAGTGATCCACGAACCAAACCAGCATCCGGGCGTGAACAAGAAAGAGCTGGACTACATTGCTGAAGGTGGGGCGCTGATCAACATGGATCAGAAAACCCAGAAAGCTAAAGTTCCGTTCAGCCAGAAATGGGGGCAGATCAAACAGCTCGTCGGCTCACGGATGATGATCGGTATCTATCTCGGCCAGTACTGCATTAACGCCTTAACTTACTTCTTTATCACCTGGTTCCCGGTTTACCTGGTACAGGCGCGCGGGATGTCGATTCTGAAGGCGGGGTTTGTCGCCTCCGTCCCGGCCATCTGCGGCTTCGTGGGTGGGGTGCTTGGCGGGGTCATCTCCGACTGGCTGATGCGTCGTACCGGTTCGCTGAATATTGCGCGTAAAACGCCAATCGTACTCGGCATGCTGCTCTCCATGACCATGGTGTTCTGTAACTACGTCAGCGCGGAGTGGATGATTATCGGCTTTATGGCGATGGCCTTCTTCGGTAAAGGCATTGGCGCACTGGGCTGGGCGGTGATGGCAGATACCGCGCCGAAAGAGATCAGCGGCCTGAGCGGTGGTCTGTTCAACATGTTTGGCAACATTTCCGGCATTGTCACCCCAATCGCTATCGGTTACATCGTCGGCACCACTGGCTCCTTCAACGGCGCGCTGATTTATGTAGGCGTCCATGCGCTGGTGGCGGTACTCAGTTATCTGGTGCTGGTGGGTGACATCAAACGAATCGAACTGAAACCTGTTGGGGAGCGCGGATGATGACAACGCAATCAAGCCCGATCGTGACGGAGATGAAGGTCATTCCGGTGGCGGGGCAGGACAGCATGCTGCTCAACATTGGTGGCGCGCATAACGCCTGGTTCACCCGCAACATTGTGGTGCTGACCGACAGCGCAGGGAATACCGGCGTCGGTGAAGCGCCTGGCGGAGAGGTGATTTACCAGACGCTGGTCGACGCCATCCCGCAGGTGGTTGGGCAGGAGGTCGCCCGCCTGAACAAGGTGGTTCAGCGGGTGCATAAGGGTAACCAGTCGGCGGATTTTGATACCTTCGGCAAAGGCGCCTGGACGTTTGAACTGCGCGTTAACGCGGTGGCGGCGCTGGAGGCGGCTCTCCTCGATTTACTGGGCAAGGCGCTGAACGTGCCGGTCTGCGAACTGCTGGGGCCAGGCAAACAGCGTAATGCGGTAACGGTGCTGGGCTATCTGTTCTACGTTGGCGACCGGACGAAAACCGATCTGCCGTATCTGGAACGCTCGCCGGGCAGCCACGAGTGGTATCACCTGCGTCATCAGGAGGCGCTCTCTGGCGAGGCGGTGGCACGCCTTGCAGAGGCGGCGCAGGATCGCTACGGCTTCAAAGACTTCAAGCTGAAAGGCGGCGTTCTGCCCGGCGAGCAGGAGATTGACAGCGTGCGCGCGTTGAAAAAACGCTTCCCGGAGGCACGCATCACCGTCGATCCGAACGGCGCCTGGCTGCTGGATGAAGCTATCACGCTGTGCAAAGGGCTGGGCGACGTGCTGACCTACGCGGAAGATCCGTGCGGCGCCGAGCAGGGATTTTCTGGCCGCGAGGTGATGGCCGAATTCCGCCGCGCTACCGGGCTGCCGGTTGCGACCAACATGATCGCCACCAACTGGCGTGAAATGGGCCATGCGGTGATGCTGAATGCGGTGGACATACCACTGGCGGACCCGCACTTCTGGACCCTTTCCGGCGCGGTGCGCGTGGCGCAGCTGTGCGATGACTGGGGGCTCACCTGGGGCTGCCACTCCAATAACCATTTCGACATTTCGCTGGCGATGTTTACCCACGTTGGCGCGGCGGCGCCGGGCAACCCGACCGCCATCGATACGCACTGGATCTGGCAGGAAGGCGAAGCGCGCCTGACCAAAAATCCACTTGAAATCAAAAACGGCACAATTGCCGTACCGGATGCGCCGGGGCTGGGCGTAGAGCTTGACTGGGATCAGATCCACAAGGCGCATGAAGCGTATAAAAAACTGCCGGGCGGCGCGCGCAACGACGCAGGCCCGATGCAGTACCTTATCCCCGGCTGGACATTTGACCGTAAGCGCCCTGTATTTGGACGTCACTGATAAAAGGATCGAACGATGAGCACATTTTCTACCCCTGTAGTCACCTCCATGCAGATCATTCCTGTCGCGGGACATGACAGCATGCTGATGAACCTGAGCGGCGCCCATGCGCCGTTCTTCACCCGTAATATTGTGGTGATCAAGGACAACTCAGGGCATACCGGTGTCGGTGAAATCCCGGGCGGGGAGAAGATCCGTAAAACGCTGGAGGACGCCATTCCGCTGGTGGTGGGTAAAACGCTGGGCGAGTACAAAAATGTGCTGACTCGCGTGCGTACGACCTTTGCCGATCGTGATGCGGGTGGCCGTGGTCTGCAAACGTTTGATCTGCGCACCACTATCCATGTGGTCACGGGCATTGAAGCCGCGATGCTGGATCTGCTGGGCCAGCATCTTGGCGTCAATGTCGCCTCCCTGCTGGGCGACGGCCAACAGCGCAGCGAAGTGGAAATGCTCGGCTACCTGTTCTTTATCGGCAACCGCAAACTCACCCCGCTGCCGTACCAGAGCCAGCCGGACGAAAAATGCGACTGGTATCGTGTGCGTCACGATGAAGCGATGACCCCGGACGCGGTGGTGCGCCTGGCGGAAGCCGCGTATGAAAAATATGGCTTTAATGACTTCAAGCTGAAAGGCGGTGTACTGGCGGGTGAAGAAGAAGCAGAGGCGATCGCCGCGCTGGCGAAGCGCTTCCCGCAGGCGCGCGTCACGCTGGATCCGAACGGTGCCTGGTCGCTTGATGAGGCGATAAAAATCGGTAAGCAGCTTAAAGGCGTGCTGGCCTATGCGGAAGATCCGTGCGGTGCAGAACAGGGGTTCTCCGGACGTGAAGTGATGGCGGAGTTCCGTCGCGCCACCGGGCTGCCAACCGCCACCAACATGATCGCGACCGACTGGCGTCAGATGGGGCACACGCTCTCGCTGCAATCGGTGGACATTCCGCTGGCAGACCCGCACTTCTGGACGATGCAGGGCTCGGTTCGCGTGGCGCAGATGTGCCATGAGTTCGGCCTGACCTGGGGCTCGCACTCCAACAACCACTTCGACATTTCGCTGGCGATGTTCACCCACGTGGCGGCTGCCGCGCCGGGCAACATTACCGCCATCGACACCCACTGGATCTGGCAGGAGGGCAACCAGCGCCTGACCAAACAGCCGTTTGAAATCAAAGGCGGTATGGTGCAGGTTCCTGCTACGCCGGGTCTGGGCGTTGAGCTGGATATGGACCAGGTCATGAAAGCGCATGAGCTATACCAGAAACACGGCCTGGGGGCGCGTGATGACGCGCTGGCGATGCAATACCTGATCCCAGAGTGGACATTCGACAATAAACGTCCGTGCATGGTACGATAAGCGCATTGGGACCGCTCCCATGAGTGGTCCCTTACGTGGTGTATGCTTAACGTAACTAACATGCGTAAGGATGGCTTATGAAAATTGTTATCGCTCCGGACTCGTATAAGGAAAGCTTGAGCGCGCTGGAGGTGGCGACAGCGATAGAGGTCGGTTTTCGCGACATTTTCCCGTCAGCGGACTATGTCAAATTACCGGTTGCCGATGGTGGCGAAGGGACGGTGGAAGCGATGGTGGCAGCCACGCATGGGCGTCTTGTCCATGTTCCCGTTACCGGGCCTTTGGGTGAACGCGTGGAAGGGTTTTTCGGGTTATCCGGAGACGGGAAAAGCGCCTTTATCGAGATGGCGGCAGCGAGCGGTCTGGAGCTTGTTGCTCCGGCAAAGCGTAACCCGTTAATCACCACCTCCTGGGGAACCGGGGAACTGATCCGCCATGCGCTGGATGCGGGCGTTAAGCATATCATTATTGGCATTGGAGGCAGCGCGACCAATGACGGTGGCGCAGGCATGGTGCAGGCGCTGGGCGTAAAACTGCTGGATGCGAAAGCGCAGCCCGTAGGGCCGGGCGGCGGCGAACTGGCAAGCCTTGCGCATATCGATCTTAGCGGGCTGGATAAGCGGCTGGCAGACTGTCGAATTGAAGTGGCCTGCGATGTGACCAACCCCCTGATCGGCGAAGCTGGCGCTTCTGCGGTATTTGGTCCGCAGAAAGGGGCGACACCGGAGATGGTCAGGACGCTGGACAACGCGCTGGCGCATTACGCAAAAATTATCGCCCGGGATCTGGATATTGACGTCTTAAACCTGGCGGGCGGCGGTGCGGCTGGCGGAATGGGGGCGGCGCTGTATGCATTTTGCGGCGCACAGCTCCGTCAGGGGATTGAGATTGTCACCGATGCCCTGCATCTTGATGAACAGGTCGCGGACGCCGATCTGGTGATCACGGGCGAAGGGCGTATCGACAGCCAGACGATCCACGGCAAAGTGCCCGTTGGCGTGGCGAGAGTCGCGAAACGCTATAACAAGCCAGTTATCGGCATTGCCGGCAGCCTGACGGCGGATGTTGGCGTGGTGCATGAGCATGGACTGGATGCCGTATTCAGCGTGATCTACACCATCTGCTCGCTGGAGGATGCGCTGGAAAATGCGCAACAGAATGTACAGTTGGCCGCAAGGAATATTGCGGCGGTGATAAAGATGGGGCAGGGGATGTCGCGTTAACGTTCGTGCTCCTGTAGGCCCGGTAAGCGAAGCGCCACCGGGCTTTGGTCTTAGCTCCCCAACACCTTCATTGCTTCCCGCGTCACGTTGTCCATCTCGTCCAGCAGCTCCAGGAACTCCGGTTCGAGATCGGATTCTGGCGTACCCGCGCGGAGCTGCTGTTCAAGCAACTGGCAGAGATTTTTCAACCGCGGTACGCCGCTGTAGCCGCAGCTGCCATGCAGTTTATGAATGGCTTCCAGCAGTCCTTCGGGGTTTTCACCCACCAGCTGTTCTTCAACCTTGTTACGGATCTCAGGCAGGAAGTCCACCAGCATTTGCAGCATATCGCGGGCCAGATCGGGTTTGCCCGCCGCCTGGCGCAGCGCCAGTTGCCAGTCAAACGTGGCATTCTGGTTAATGCTGATCTCCGGCGATTCAGCTGTAATGGTGTATGTCCCGCCAATGTGCCCCGGCTTGTAGCGCAGCAGCAGGCTGTGCAGCTTCTCTTCGTCGATCGGTTTCGCCAGATAATCGTTCATGCCCGCACCCAGCAGTTTCTCCTTTTGCCCCGCCATCGCGTGCGCCGTCACGGCAATCACCGGCGTCTGCTGCTGGTGCGGAAGCTGGCGAATCAACTCGCAGGCGCGGATGCCGTCCATGCCCGGCATCTGAATATCCATCAGGATCAGGTCGAACTGCATCTGTTTGGCTTGTTCCACGGCTTCGGCGCCGCTGGTACACAGCTCAACATGCTGAACCTGATCCTCAAGCAGCACGCCAATCAGCTTCAGGTTCGCCGGGTTGTCGTCCACGGCCATCACCGTCATCGGCAGCTTATGTTCGTCGTTTTCCAGCGGCAGGGACTGATGCGTCAGACGGCAATATTCGGTCAACGCAGGTAACAGTCGTGTGGCGGTGAGGGGTTTCAGCAGACACGCCGCCGCTCCGTCGTTTTTCAGCTCTTCGGCGTTGATTTGGGCGTGGCACGGCAGCGCCAGCAGCAGGTAGTCCGTCATTGAGGCCGCCTTCGCCAGGCGTTCCTGCTGCATGGTCAGTTCTCCGGTAAACGTCACCGGAATCCCCAACAACAGGATATCGTAATGATCGTTCGCCAGCGCGGAGAAGGTCGGGCTGTAGATGACCTCCAGCGGCGTGCTGCTTAATACATCCAGCGTACACTGCGCCGCCGCGGCATTCGGTTCCACATAGGCCAGACGCATCCCTTTCAGGCAGCCGGTGACCGGGCCGTCGGTCTGCACGTTCGGGTTAAGATCAAGGTTGATATGGAACCAGAAGGTTGAGCCCCGGTTAGGCTGGCTGTGGAAGGAGATATCGCCTCCCATCTCTTTCACCAGCTTTTGGGTGATCACCAGCCCCAGGCCCGTTCCGCCGTGACGACGGGAAATGCTCGCATCGGCCTGGCGGAAAGCCTGGAACAGACGCGTCTGATCGCGCTCCGGAATACCAATTCCGGTATCCCGGATCTGCACTTCAATCTGGACTTTGTTATTACTGAGCGCCCTTTTTTCGACCAGAATATCGATGTTGCCGCTCTCGGTGAACTTAATCGCGTTGCCCACCAGATTGGTAATGACCTGTTGCAGGCGCAGCGGGTCGCCAATGACGTTATCCGGCACATCATTTTTAATATTGAGCGTCAGTTCCAGACCTTTATCATGCGATGAGTGGGCAAGAAGCGTGACCACGTCATCCAGCGTGCTGCGCAGCGGGAAGGGAATACTCTCCAGAATCAGCTTGCCCGCTTCCAGCTTCGAGAAGTCCAGTACGTCGTTAATAATGGTCAGCAGGTTGTTGGCTGAGCGTTCAATGGTATGCAGATGGTCACGCTGGGTCGGGTTCAGCTCGCTTTTGAGCGTCAGACGGGTGAAGCCAATCACCCCGTTCAGCGGCGTGCGCAGCTCGTGCGACATGTTCGCCAGGAACTCAGACTTAATACGTGCCGCCTCCTGCGCACGTTTTTTCGCCAGATCCAGCTCCACGTTCTGGATCTCCATCTGCTCCAGCGTTTCGCGCAGGTCAGAGGTGGCCTGGTCAACGTTGTGCTGCATCTCTTCGTGATAAGCCGCCAGCGACATCGCCATTGAGTTGATGCCGTTTTTCAACATATCCAGCTCGCCGAGCATAAAGCCTTCCACGCGGCTGTCGAGCTGACCCCGGCGGATGCGGTCAACGGTATTCACCATGTTGCGGATAGGCCCCGTGACGTCGCGCATCAGCCGCCAGCCGAAGATCAGCGCGATGCCGATACAGAACAGCATCATCACGCCGGAGATGAATATTTCTTTGTACTGCTGGAGCCGCACCGACTTGAGATCCAGCTCCAGCGCCACATATCCCAGCATATTATTGCTGGACTTCGCATCGGACTGGGCGGATTCATCGGGTGAATAGCTTTCGGAGATAATCGGCGTGCGCAGGATCATGATATCGCCGCGCCGCAACACCGTAAGATGACGCGGGAAGGGGGTACCATCCGGGATTTTCAGCGACGTGGGATCCAGATGGAAATTCGAGGTGACGAACAGACGGTTATGCTCATCGTAAACGGAAATGGCGCGCACAATCTCTGAATGACGGCGGTGCAGCACGCTGATTAACTGACCAATGGATTCACGGTTTTGCAGGTTCATACCGTACTCGCTGGAGACGGCCAGCGGTTCGATAATGCTGGCCCCGGCATCTTCAAGCTGTCTCTGCAAATCGTTATAGCGATGCACCACAAAGAAAATGCTCAGCAGCAAACCGATGAGAACGGTAGGAGCGAGGATCAAAATCATCATGCGCGCGCGCAGGCTG
The DNA here is from genome assembly GCF_032389435.1 of Enterobacter sp. DTU_2021_1002640_1_SI_PRY_ASU_LCPMC_013. Classification (NCBI taxonomy): domain Bacteria; kingdom Pseudomonadati; phylum Pseudomonadota; class Gammaproteobacteria; order Enterobacterales; family Enterobacteriaceae; genus Enterobacter; species Enterobacter sp. DTU_2021_1002640_1_SI_PRY_ASU_LCPMC_013. The sequence goes on along the minus strand of NZ_CP135594.1, from coordinate 3,883,235 downwards.
TAGTTGGTCATGGAGTTCCGTTATGGGACAATCAGGCTAATTATGTTTATTTGAGAACAATCTCGGCGATGGCGCAATTCTACTCTGCAAAACGACGCGTGACGACGCGTCAGATCATAACTGTTGAAGCCACGGACCTCGATCCTTTTGGACAGGGGGTGGCGCGTCACAAGGGTAAGACACTGTTTATCACAGGTTTGCTGCCAGGAGAACGCGCAGATATTACGCTGACGGAAGACAAACGTCAGTATGCGCGCGGTCAGGTCAAGCGCCGTCTTAATGATAGCCCGGAGCGCGTGATGCCTCGCTGCCCCCATTTTGGCGTCTGCGGTGGCTGCCAGCAACAGCATGCCAGCACAGAATTACAGCAAAAAAGTAAAAGCAGCGCGCTGGCCCGCCTGGTCGGACACGACGTGAATGACATCATTGCCGATCGGCCCTGGGGCTACCGTCGCCGCGCTCGCCTGAGCCTCAGCTACCAGTCCAAAACCGAGCGGCTGGAGATGGGTTTTCGCAAAGCCGGCTCCAGCGATATCGTCTCTGTCACGCAGTGCCCTGTTTTGGTGCCCCATCTTGAGGCGTTGCTCCCGGACGTGCACCACTGTCTTGCATCGCTGGATGGCGTGCGTTCGCTGGGCCATGTCGAACTGGTGCTGGCCAACAGTGGCCCGCTGATGGTACTGCGCCACACCGCGCCGCTGTCAAAGGCGGATCGCGAAAAACTGGAACGCTTTTCGCATTCTCATGAGCTTGCGCTTTTCCTCGCGCCGCAAAGCGAGATACTTGAGCAGGTCAGCGGAGAAGCGCCCTGGTATGCGTCAGACGGGCTACGCTTAACGTTCAGCCCGCGGGATTTTATCCAGGTTAACGACGGCGTGAACCAGCAGATGGTGGCGAACGCGCTGGCGTGGCTGGACGTACAGCCCACTGACCGGGTGCTCGATCTGTTCTGCGGTATGGGGAACTTTACCCTGCCGCTGGCCCGCAAAGCAGCAAGCGTGGTCGGGGTGGAAGGCGTTGAGGCGCTGGTGGTGAAAGGCCAGGAAAACGCCCAACAGAACGGCTTGCAAAATGTGACATTCTTTCATCAAAATCTTGAGGATGATGTTACTCAGCAACCGTGGGCTAAGCAGGGCTTTGATAAGATCCTGCTCGACCCGGCGCGCGCAGGTGCGCCGGGCGTGATGCAGCATATAATTAAACTCGCGCCTGAACGCGTGGTCTATGTTTCCTGTAACCCGGCGACGCTTGCCCGTGACAGCGAAGCATTATTGAGCGGGGGTTACCAGATTCGACGTCTGGCAATGCTGGACATGTTCCCGCACACTGGTCATCTGGAATCGATGGTGTTGTTCGAGCACATCTAATGAGTTTGGCTTGTCGACTTCGACAGGCCCTTGTCCCTAAAGGAGAGGACGATGGTTGCGGTAAGAAGTGCACATTTAAATAAAGCTGGTGAGTTTGACCCTCAAAAATGGATCGCAAGTCTGGGGATTTCCAGCCAGCAGTCGTGTGAACGCTTAACCGAAACCTGGGCCTATTGTTTACGCACAACGCAGGGGCATCCGGACGCTGAACTGCTGTTGTGGCGCGGCGTGGAGATGGTTGAAATTCTCTCCATGCTGAACATGGATATCGAAACGCTACAGGCCGCACTGCTGTTCCCCCTGGCGGACGCCGACGTGGTGACGGAAGACGTCCTGCGTGAAAGCGTCGGCCAGTCCGTCGTGGCGCTTATCCACGGCGTGCGTGACATGGCAGCCATTCGTCAGCTTAAAGCCGCGCAAACGGACTCTGTCTCTTCCGAGCAGGTGGATAACGTCCGTCGCATGCTGCTGGCGATGGTAGATGATTTCCGCTGCGTGGTGATCAAGCTGGCCGAACGGGTTGCCCATCTGCGTGAAGTGAAGGATGCGCCGGAAGACGAGCGCGTCCTGGCCGCTAAAGAGTGTACGAATATCTATGCGCCGCTGGCGAACCGTCTCGGTATCGGGCAACTGAAGTGGGAGCTGGAAGATTACTGCTTCCGCTATCTGCATCCGGCGGAATACAAACGCATTGCAAAATTGCTGCACGAACGCCGCATTGACCGCGAGCACTATATCGAGGAATTTGTCAGCGGGCTGCGCCAGTCGATGAAAGAGGAGAATGTGCGCGCCGAGGTCTACGGGCGTCCAAAGCACATCTACAGCATCTGGCGCAAAATGCAGAAGAAACATCTCGCCTTTGACGAGCTGTTTGACGTGCGCGCCGTACGTATCGTGGCGGAGCGTCTCCAGGACTGCTATGCCGCGCTGGGGATAGTGCATACTCACTTCCGCCATCTGCCGGATGAGTTCGATGACTACGTCGCCAACCCCAAACCAAACGGCTATCAGTCTATTCATACCGTGGTGCTCGGCCCTGGCGGCAAAACGGTGGAAATTCAGATCCGTACCAAACAGATGCACGAAGACGCCGAGCTGGGCGTGGCGGCGCACTGGAAATACAAAGAGGGTACCTCCGGCGGCGGTCGCTCCGGTCACGAGGACCGTATCGCCTGGCTGCGTAAGCTGATTGCGTGGCAGGAAGAGATGGCCGACTCCGGCGAAATGCTCGACGAAGTGCGCAGTCAGGTCTTCGACGATCGCGTCTACGTCTTTACCCCGAAAGGGGATGTTGTTGATTTGCCGGCAGGCTCCACGCCGCTCGATTTCGCCTACCACATCCACAGCGATGTGGGACACCGTTGCATCGGGGCGAAGATCGGCGGACGTATCGTACCGTTTACCTACCAGCTCCAGATGGGCGATCAGATTGAAATCATCACCCAGAAGCAGCCAAACCCAAGCCGCGACTGGCTGAATCCGAACCTCGGTTACGTTACCACCAGCCGTGGGCGCTCTAAAATCCACGCCTGGTTCCGCAAGCAGGATCGTGACAAGAACATCCTTGCCGGTCGTCAGATCCTGGACGACGAGCTGGAACATATCGGGATAAGCCTGAAAGAGGCGGAGAAATTCCTGCTGCCGCGCTACAACTTCAACGAGCTCGACGAACTGTTAGCGGCGATTGGTGGCGGCGATATCCGCCTGAACCAGATGGTGAACTTCCTGCAAGCGCAGTTCAACAAGCCAAGCGCAGCGGAGCAGGATGCGGCGGCGCTGAAACAGCTCCAGCAGAAAACCTACGCTCCGCAGCAGCGCAGCAAGGACAATGGCCGCGTGGTGGTTGAAGGGGTGGGTAACCTCATGCACCATATTGCCCGCTGCTGCCAGCCGATCCCGGGAGACGATATTGTCGGCTTTATCACCCAGGGGCGTGGGATCTCGATTCACCGCTCCGACTGCGATCAGCTTGCAGAGCTGCAATCGCATGCGCCGGAACGTATCGTGGAAGCCGTCTGGGGGGAGAGCTACTCGGCGGGTTACTCGCTGGTGGTGCGCGTCACTGCCAACGACCGCAGCGGCCTGCTGCGCGACATCACCACCATTCTCGCCAACGAGAAGGTCAACGTGCTGGGCGTTGCCAGCCGCAGCGATACCCGCGAGCAGCTTGCCACCATCGATATGACTATCGAAATCTATAACCTTCAGGTGCTGGGCCGCGTACTCGGCAAACTGAACCAGGTGCCGGATGTGATTGACGCGCGTCGTCTGCACGGCGGCTAAACATCCTCTTCTGTAGGCCGGGTAAGGCAACGCCGCCACCCGGCTCAGGCATTTAATGGAATCTGTTATGACTCAAATCGACCGCCTGCTTGGCATCATGAAACGCCTGCGCGACCCGGAAAACGGCTGCCCGTGGGATAAAGAGCAGACTTTCGCCACCATTGCGCCTTACACGCTGGAAGAGACCTACGAAGTGCTGGACGCGATTTCGCGCGAAGATTTCGACGACCTGCGCGGTGAGCTGGGCGACCTGCTGTTTCAGGTTGTGTTCTACGCGCAGATGGCGCAGGAAGAGGGGCGCTTTAACTTTGACGATATCTGCGCCGCTATCAGCGACAAGCTGGAGCGTCGTCATCCGCATATTTTTGGCGATGCCTCCGCAGGCAACAGTGCGGAAGTGCTGGCGCGCTGGGAGCAGATCAAAAGCGCCGAACGCGCTGAAAAATCCCAGCACTCGGCGCTGGACGACATTCCCCTGAACCTTCCCGCGCTGATGCGCGCGCACAAAATTCAAAAGCGCTGCTCGGCGGTAGGGTTTGACTGGACCTCTCTCGGCCCGGTGCTGGAAAAAGTGCACGAAGAGATCGACGAAGTGATGCATGAAGCGCAGCAGGCCGTTGTGGATGAAGCAAAGCTGGAAGAGGAGATGGGCGATCTGCTGTTTGCGACCGTCAACCTTTCGCGCCACCTCGGTGTAAAAGCGGAAACCGCCCTGCAAAAAGCGAACATTAAATTCGAACGACGCTTTCGCGAAGTTGAGCGGATTGTGGCCTCGCGCGGCCTGGAAATGAGCGGGATTGACCTCGACGCGATGGAAGAAGTCTGGCAGGAAGTAAAACGCCAGGAACATGATCTCTAACGAGATTTTGCGATCAAGCGCAATTTGTGTGATTTTTTAAATGACAAGCGCTTGATTTGCGTCAAAAACATTTACCCAAAAGGGGCTATTTTCTCACTCCTTATGTTTGTCATGGCCTGGAGTGGAGACGGAGAATGAAAGTTTGTGGCGCTCGTCGTGTTCGGGTATACTACTTTCCCGTCCTGGTTATTCCATCGTTTCACCCTAACTTCTCAGGTTCAGCATGACAACGAACTATATTTTTGTGACCGGCGGGGTCGTATCCTCTCTGGGTAAAGGCATTGCCGCAGCCTCCCTCGCAGCCATTCTTGAAGCCCGTGGCCTCAATGTGACCATGATGAAACTGGATCCGTACATCAACGTCGATCCTGGCACCATGAGCCCAACCCAACACGGGGAAGTGTTCGTTACTGAAGACGGCGCTGAAACCGATCTGGATCTTGGCCACTACGAGCGTTTCATCCGTACCAAAATGACCCGTCGTAACAACTTTACGACTGGCCGTATCTACTCTGACGTTCTGCGTAAAGAGCGCCGTGGTGACTACCTGGGCGCGACCGTGCAGGTCATCCCACACATCACTAACGCCATTAAAGAGCGTGTCCTTGCCGGTGGCGAAGGGCATGACGTTGTGCTGGTTGAAATCGGCGGTACCGTAGGGGATATCGAATCCCTGCCGTTCCTCGAAGCGATTCGTCAGCTGGCGGTAGATATTGGTCGTGAGCACGCGCTGTTCATGCACCTGACGCTGGTGCCTTACATGGCGGCAGCAGGTGAAGTGAAAACCAAACCGACTCAGCACTCTGTTAAAGAGCTACTCTCCATCGGTATTCAGCCTGACATCCTGGTTTGCCGTTCCGATCGCGCGATTCCGGCGAACGAACGCGCGAAAATTGCATTGTTCTGTAACGTGCCTGAAAAAGCCGTTATTTCAATGAAAGATGTCGATTCCATTTATAAAATCCCGGGCCTGTTGAAATCACAGGGTCTGGACGATTATATTTGTAAACGATTCAGCTTGAACTGTCCGGAAGCTAACCTGTCTGAATGGGAGCAGGTGATTTACGAAGAAGCCAATCCGGGCGGCGAAGTGACTATCGGTATGGTCGGCAAGTACATCGAACTGCCAGATGCCTATAAGTCAGTTATCGAAGCGCTGAAACACGGTGGTCTGAAGAATCGCGTCTCTGTGAACATCAAGCTGATTGATTCGCAGGATGTGGAGACGCGCGGCGTTGAAATTCTTAAAGATCTGGATGCGATTCTCATCCCTGGCGGCTTCGGCTACCGTGGTGTTGAAGGCAAGATCGCCACTGCACGCTATGCGCGTGAAAACAATATTCCATACCTCGGTATCTGCCTGGGTATGCAGGTTGCGCTGATTGAATTTGCGCGCAACGTAGCGGGAATGGAAAACGCGAACTCTACGGAATTTGTGCCAGACTGTAAGTACCCTGTTGTGGCGCTGATTACGGAATGGCGCGACGAAGACGGTAACGTCGAAGTCCGTACCGAGAAGAGCGATCTGGGTGGCACCATGCGTCTTGGCGCACAGGCCTGCCAGCTGTCCGACGATAGCGTGGTACGCAAGCTGTACGGCGAGCCGGTCATCACCGAGCGCCATCGTCACCGCTATGAAGTCAACAACATGTTGTTGAAACAAATTGAAGCTGCGGGTCTGCGTGTTGCGGGCCGTTCCGGGGATGATCAGTTAGTCGAGATCATCGAAGTGCCTAACCATCCGTGGTTCGTGGCCTGCCAATTCCACCCGGAATTTACTTCAACGCCGCGTGACGGGCATCCGCTGTTTGCAGGCTTCGTGAAAGCCGCCAGCGAGTACCAGAAGCGTCAGGCGAAGTAAAAAAAGTTAGAACGGCAACGCGTACCTTTGGTACGCGTTGTTTGTCTGGAGTTTTAGTTTAACTTGTACTGAGGAAAATCTAATGTCCAAAATCGTTAAAGTCATCGGTCGTGAAATCATCGACTCCCGTGGTAACCCGACCGTTGAAGCTGAAGTTCATCTGGAAGGTGGTTTCGTCGGTATGGCAGCGGCTCCATCAGGTGCTTCTACAGGTTCCCGCGAAGCGCTGGAACTGCGTGATGGCGACAAATCCCGTTTCATGGGCAAAGGCGTACTGAAAGCGGTTGGCGCTGTTAACGGTCCTATTGCTCAGGCTATCGTTGGCAAAGATGCTAAAGATCAGGCTGGCATCGACAAGATCATGATCGATCTGGACGGTACTGAAAACAAATCTAACTTCGGTGCGAACGCAATCCTGGCGGTTTCCCTGGCGAACGCCAAAGCGGCAGCGGCAGCTAAAGGCATGCCACTGTTCGAGCACATCGCTGAACTGAACGGCACCCCAGGCAAATACTCCATGCCTGTACCAATGATGAACATCATCAACGGTGGTGAGCACGCAGACAACAACGTTGATATTCAGGAATTCATGATTCAGCCAGTTGGCGCGAAAACCCTGAAAGAAGCGGTACGTATGGGTTCTGAAGTGTTCCACAACCTGGCTAAAGTTCTGAAAGCTAAAGGCATGAACACGGCTGTGGGTGACGAAGGCGGCTACGCGCCAAACCTGGGTTCTAACGCAGAAGCACTGGCTGTTATCGCTGAAGCGGTTAAAGCAGCAGGCTACGAGCTGGGCAAAGACATCACCCTGGCGATGGACTGTGCAGCGTCTGAATTCTACAAAGACGGTAAATACGTTCTGGCTGGCGAAGGCAACAAAGCGTTCACCTCTGAAGAGTTCACCCACTTCCTGGAAGACCTGACCAAACAGTACCCAATCGTGTCTATCGAAGACGGTCTGGACGAGTCTGACTGGGATGGTTTCGCATACCAGACCAAAGTACTGGGCGACAAAATCCAGCTGGTTGGTGACGATCTGTTCGTAACCAACACCAAGATCCTGAAAGAAGGCATCGAGAAAGGCATCGTTAACTCCATCCTGATCAAATTCAACCAGATCGGTTCTCTGACCGAAACGCTGGCTGCGATCAAAATGGCGAAAGACGCTGGCTACACCGCGGTTATCTCTCACCGTTCTGGCGAAACTGAAGACGCTACCATCGCTGACCTGGCTGTTGGTACCGCTGCTGGCCAGATCAAAACCGGTTCTATGAGCCGTTCTGACCGTGTTGCTAAATACAACCAGCTGATTCGTATCGAAGAAGCGCTGGGCGAAAAAGCACCTTACAACGGTCGTAAAGAGATCAAAGGCCAGGCATAAGCCCGAACCTTCGTTCTTATGAAAAAACCCGCTTCGGCGGGTTTTTTGTTTTCTATAGCAGAAGCGGCAACGTGGCGCTTGCCGTTTGCTGACTGACGTCACCGTAATGGCTGTCTACTGCAATAAGGGAAGTGGTTAGCAGTTCAACCAGCAGCATCACGCCAACCTTGGCGTTGAGCGCACCCGCGCTCAGCGGTCCCTCTGGCTTAGCTGCAACCAGCTGTAAATCGCTCAGGGAGGCCAGCGGGCTGCGAGGCGTATTGCTGAGCGCCAGTACCTTAACGCCCCGCTTGCGTGCGAGTTTCACCACGTGAAGCAGATCCCGTGTAGAGCCGGAACTTGAGATGGCCACCACCAGCGTCTCTTTCGAGAGCGTCGTCGCATTCATGGCGGCGCGATGCATATCGCTAAACAGCTGTGCAGGTTTGCCGAGTCGCAGCAGCTTGTAATGCAAATACTCCCCCAGAATTGCGCTGGCTGCCACTCCGTAAATTTGCACTGACTGCGCCAGATGAAGGGCCAGTGTCGCCTGTTCAAGCTGGGCCCGGTCGAGGAGTTTTGCGGTATCTTGCAGCGCCTGGACAGACTCATCCACCACGTTATCTATCGCATCTCCTGCCTGACGCTCCGGCAAACCCTGCTGAATATCCAGCGCAAGCGCCATTTTAAATTCGTTATATCCCTTACAGCCCAGCGTGCGGCAAAGGCGTGTGACGCTGGCCTCGCTGGTGCCGCTTTCACGCGCCAGCTCGGTGATCGTCAGGTAGAGCACCCTGGCAGGATCGTTGAGGACAAACTCCCCCAGTTTTTGTTGCGTTGGGCTGTACCCGGAAGCCTCCTGGCGTAGCTTCAGCAGCAGGTTTTCATGGTCCGACATGCTAGATCCTTAATGCGTTTCTCTGCCAACTAGTGTGGCGGAAAGCGGGGGAGAGATGCCAGTCATTTCGAAAAAGTATGATCGGCGTCCTGGTTTTTGGTGGTAATTTTCACAATTAAAAATATATGTGGTAAAAATTTTCATCAATAACCAGGGGGATAAAAAAATGATGCAAATGTTCAGCGGAGCGTCTTCCGGCGGATGGTTTGAAAAAGCGCAGCGCTTCGGCAAATCCTTTATGTTACCCATCGCCATACTGCCCGCAGCAGGTCTGTTGCTGGGGATCGGCGGGGCGCTATCGAATCCAAATACGCTTACTGCGTATCCATTTTTAGACGTTGGCTGGCTACAGGCCATCTTTACCATCATGAGCAGCGCAGGCTCGATTGTGTTTGCAAACCTGTCGGTACTGTTTGCTGTTGGGGTCGCCGTTGGGCTGGCGAAAAATGATAAAGGCACGGCAGGGCTGGCGGCGTTGCTCGCTTATCTGGTGATGAATGCCACTATCAATGCGCTGCTGATCCTGACCGGAAAACTGGCGCATGAGAACCCGGGCGCCGTAGGGCAGGGCATGACGCTGGGTATTCAGACGCTTGAAACGGGCGTGTTTGGTGGGGTAGTTATTGGGCTGGTGACCTGCGCACTGCATCATCGGTTTAATAAAATCGCGCTTCCGCAATTCCTGGGCTTTTTTGGCGGCTCACGCTTCGTTCCCATTATCAGCTCACTGGCGGCGATACTCGTCGGCGCGCTGATGACCGTGGTCTGGCCGCATTTTCAGAAGCTGATCTTTGGCCTCGGCGGGCTGGTGGATGCCACCGGCTATCTGGGGACTTTGCTGTACGGCTTCATCCTGCGCATGCTTGGCCCGTTTGGTTTGCACCACATCTTCTATCTTCCGTTCTGGACCACCGCGCTTGGCGGCAGTGAAATTGTTAACGGTCACCTGGTTGAGGGCACGCAGCGGATCTTCTTCGCCCAGCTCGCCGACCCGAACACGCAGCATTTCTATGAGGGCACGTCGCGCTTCATGTCCGGGCGCTTTATTACCATGATGTTTGGTCTGCTCGGCGCCTGCCTTGCGATGTACCACACGGCCAGGCCGGAGAACAAAAAGCGGGTTGCCGGGCTGCTGCTCTCTGCGGCGTTAACCTCATTCCTGACGGGAATTACCGAGCCCATAGAGTTCTCATTCCTGTTTATTGCCCCGGTGCTGTACGTCATTCATGCGCTGTTTGACGGGCTGGCGTTCATGCTCGCGCACATGCTGCACATCACCATCGGACAAACATTCTCCGGCGGGTTTATTGATTTCGTGCTGTTCGGCATTTTGCAGGGGGAAGCGAAAACTAACTGGATGTTCGTCCCGCTGGTGGGCGTACCGTGGTTCTTCCTTTACTACTGTACCTTCCGCTATCTGATCAAACGTTTTGATTTTGCCACGCCGGGCCGTGAAAAGGAGGCGTTGGCTGACGAGGCTACCCTGCCGCAAAGCGAGCGCGCCGCGGCGGTGATCGCCGGGCTGGGAGGAAAAGACAATCTGGATGACGTTGACTGCTGCGCCACGCGCCTTCGCGTCACGGTGAAAGACGGTAGCAAAGTCAATGAATCTGCACTGAAAGCGACCGGCGCCCGCGGCGTAATCGTCCGCGGCAACGGTGTCCAGGTCATCTATGGACCGCACGTCACCATTATCAAAAACGAAGTAGAAGAGATCTTATCGTAATGAAAACTGTACTGGATAACCTGAAAGGAAAACTGGTCGTCTCCTGCCAGGCGCTGGAAAACGAACCGTTGCACAGCCCGTTTATTATGTCGCGAATGGCGCTGGCGGCGGCCCAGGGCGGTGCCGCTGCGATCCGCGCCAATAGCGTGGTGGATATTGAGGCTATCAAAGGGCTGGTCTCACTGCCGGTAATCGGCATCATCAAACGAGACTATCCGGACAGCGAGGTGTTCATCACCGCAACGCTCAAAGAAGTGGATGAGCTGATGGCGGTCGCCCCGGAGATCGTTGCGCTGGATGCGACCGCCCGGAAACGGCCCGGTGGCGGATCGCTGGACATGCTGATCGCGCAGATCCGCGCTCGTTACCCTTCGCTGCTGCTGATGGCGGATATTGCCACCGTGCAGGAGGCTGTGGCCGCGCAGGCGCTGGGGTTTGATTGCGTCGGAACCACCCTTTACGGTTATACGGCGGAGACCGCGGGCCATTCGCTACCGGAAAATGACTGCGCGTTTTTGAAAGAGGTGCTGTCTGCCGTCACGATCCCCGTGATTGCCGAAGGTAACGTGGATACGCCTGAACGCGCGGCCAGGTGTCTGGCGCTGGGGGCGCACACGGTTGTCGTCGGCGGGGCGATCACCCGACCGCAGCAAATTACGGAACGGTTTATGGCGGCAATTGGCGCGCAAAGCACCGATGGAGCATGATCATCTGACGGGGATCTGCGATACTTATCGTTTATCCCCTTAACAGAGTTGACTATGCAGTACCCGATTAACGAGATGTTCCAGACCCTGCAAGGCGAGGGTTACTTTACCGGCGTTCCCGCTATTTTTATTCGTTTACAGGGATGCCCGGTTGGCTGCGCCTGGTGTGATACCAAACATACGTGGGATAAACTCGCAGATCGGGAAGTGTCGCTGTTCAGCATTCTGGCGAAAACCAAAGAGAGCGATAAATGGGGCGCGGGCAGCGCGGAAGATCTGCTTGCCATTATTGGTCGTCAGGGCTGGACGGCGCGGCACGTGGTGATCACCGGTGGGGAACCCTGCATTCACGATCTGATGCCGCTCACCGAACTGCTCGAGAAGAACGGCTATAGCTGTCAGATCGAAACCAGCGGCACCCATGAAGTGCGCTGCTCCCATTCAACGTGGGTAACGGTTTCACCGAAAGTGAATATGCGTGGTGGGTATGACGTACTGTCGCAGGCGCTTGAGCGTGCTGATGAGATCAAACATCCGGTGGGGCGCGTGCGTGACATCGAAGCGCTGGATGAACTGCTGGCGACGCTGACGGACGAAAAGCAGCGCGTGATCGCGCTACAGCCTATCAGCCAGAAAGACGATGCGACCCGTCTGTGCATTGAAACCTGTATCGCCCGCAACTGGCGGCTGTCGATGCAGACGCACAAATATCTGAACATTGCCTGATACTTTTGTGGCCCCGCTTAACGCGGGGCTTTTGTTGTTGGCAGTAAAGCCCAGGTCACGACTGCCGACCCAAGGCAAATCGCACTGTTGAAAAGCAAGGCATACTGCGCGGCACTGGCCGTTCCCATCGGCAGCCATAGCGCGTACAGCGATGCGGTGACCGCGATCCCCATTGCGCCGCCCAGGGAACTGCCCATCTTATAGATCCCTGAAGCCACCCCCACTTTGTTTTCAGGGGCATTCATTACCGCCGTGTCCGTTGAGGGCGTGGCGTAACATCCGAGCCCCAGCCCGAATAAAATATTGCTCAGAAAAACGGTAACAATGTAGACCTCTTTGCTTAAGAAGGTGCATGAAATCAGCGAAATACCTGTTGCGGTCAGCAGCGGGCCGGTCATCATCGGCAGCCTGGCGCCATAGCGCTGAAGCAGTTTTTCACCCACCCGGATCATCGCCAGTACGGTAACCAGATACCCCAGCGTCATCATGCCGGTCTGTAGCGGTGACAGATGATGGCCCTGCTGCAACCAGATGCTGGCGATCATCATGGTGCCAATGCAGCCGTTGAGCAGGAAATTTGAGAATACCGAGGCGCTATAGGCCCGGTTTTTAAACAGGGCGAAATCGATCAGCGCCGCATCGCCTTTCCGCCGCCCGGTAACGATAAAGCACATCAGTGCAATCACGGCTCCACACAGTACAAGAAGCGATAAACTGCTGCTCCAGCCCCAGCGGTGTCCTTTGCTGATAAACAGATTGAACAGCACCAGCATAAGGACAAAACTCACCAGGCCGCTGATATCCAGTTTGTGTCGACACGCATCAGGGCTGCGGCTTTCCGGCGTGGCGCGGATAAGCAATAGCGCGGCCAGAGCCACCACCATCGACAGAATAAAAATCCAGCGCCAGCCCAGCGTGGTGGCAATGGCACCTCCCACAAACGAGCTCAGGCCACTCCCGCCCCATGAACCGATAACCCAGAAACTGATTGCGCGCTGGCGTGCTTTACCTTCATACCAGGTCTTAATCAGCGCCAGCGTGGCGGGCATGATGCACGCCGCTGATAGCCCCTGTATCGCTCTTCCCAACAGAAACAGGATGGGCTCCCATGAAATGAACAGCAGACCACTCCCGATCATGCTCAGGATCAGGCCAATCATGGTCAGGCGCATGCGCCCAAACTTATCGGCAAACCCACCGCAGGCGACGACAAAACAGCCGCTGAACAACGCGCTCAGGCTGACGGCCAGCGTAAGGGTTTCGAGGGCAATATCGAGGCTATTCTGCATGGCCGGAACCACGTTGATAACCGACTGGGCAAACAGCCAGAATGTCAGAACGCTCATGACGATACCCGCCAGCAGCCGATCGTTACCGGCGTAGGCGGATGCGCCTGTCAGGGAAACGGTACTCATAGTGCAGCCCTCCCGGGAAGGTGCGAATCAGCGCAGATAGTGTTCGGTCAGTGCGGCCCACAGCGCCGCGCCGGTGAGGAGAATGTTGTCGTTAAAGTCGTAGCCCGGGTTATGTACCATGCAGCGGTCAGGCTCATCCCCGGCGCCAAGCGTGAAATAGCAGCCATTGGGATTTTTCTCGAGCATGAAAGCAAAGTCCTCGCTGCCCATAAACGCATTGACCTCCGCGACGGCATCCTGACCGAACAGATCGGTGGCGACGCTGCGCACCATCTCGTTGGCTTGCGGATTGTTTTTCAGCACCGGGCTGCCGTTAATGTGTCGAATGGTGGCCGTCGCATTGAAACTTTCCGCCTGTGCAACGGCGATATTATGGATACGCTGTAGCACGGTTTGTCGCACGCGTTCATCCAGCGTGCGAACGGTAAGTTTCATCAATACCTTGTCGTTGATAATGTTGGGAGCGTGCCCGGCCTGAATGCTGCCTACGGTAACGACGGCTGGCTGGAAGGGGGTAATGTTGCGCGAAACAATCGACTGCAAAGCGATAGTGATATGGCAGGCAACCAGGGTGGCGTCAACGGTATGTTCTGGCACCGCGCCGTGCCCCCCCACGCCGTTAACCTCAATATGAAGGGTGTCGGAAGAGGCCATCATGGCGCCATCGCGCAGACCAATTTTTCCGAGGGGCTGTGACGGCATATTGTGCAGACCGAAGATGTGGTCGCAGGGGAACAGGTCAAACAAACCGTCCTCTACCATAACGCGTCCGCCATACAGAAGTTCTTCCGCGGGCTGAAAAATAAGGTGCAGCGTGCCGTTAAAATTGCGGGTGCGTGCCAGGTACTCCGCTGCATACAGGAGCGTTGTGGTGTGGCCGTCATGACCGCAGCCGTGGAATTTACCCTCAACGGTACTGCTCCACGCCTTGCCGTTGTTTTCCTGCATTGGCAGCGCATCCATATCGGCGCGCAGGCCCAGGCGTTTATGCCCGTTACCCACCTTCAGTGTGCCGACCACACCGGTTTTCGCCAGGCCGCGATGAACCTCATATCCCCATTCCTGAAGCAGCGCTGCAACGCGATCGCTCGTGTTGTGCTCCTCAAAACCAATTTCAGGATGCTGATGAAAATAGCGACGTAATTCAGTGAACCTAGCTTCGTTGCCACGCAGAGCTTCGATAATTGGATGTGTCATTTTTGTTATCCTTTTTCTGCCAAACGATGATAATTTCGAGTCTATGACGATCGTCCCGCCTGAAAATGCATTTTTTTGTTGTAAAGCGACGGCTTTATTTTGATTGTTTTTCATACAATTCAGTTATGACAAAAAAGATCAGGTCATTTTTTGTCTTTGGTGAGGGGTAAGATGGCGCAACGGGGAGATGAATTTTGGATAGAGATTCAGGACATTCGCCACTGCGTGGAGGATGAAGGCGATACGCTAACGTTGCTCTGGGTGCTGGAAGGGCGGGCAGAGCTGAACACCGATGTGGGACATGACATCCTGGAGGCCAATACCCTTGCTATCATCAACCGTCATCGGCGCTGGCAGTTCACGAGCGAAACGGCAAATGTCACCCTGCGCGTAACCCTTTCCGGGCGCTGGGTCATCCAGCTCTGCAATGATTTTTTTGCCCATGATTATGCTGTACCGGCAGAAGCCGGAGGCGTCTGGCCCCAATGCGATGCGCTTCGCGATCTGCTGCGCCAGCTTCTTGTGGTCACCCTCATCAACGACCCGCACCGCTACCGGCTGGAGGCGTACCGCTGGCTGAGCGAGATATTGCTCTTGCTGACCAGCCGCTTTCAACAGCCCGCCCGTATGCTGTCCCGGGAACTTTCATCAGCGCACAGCAAACGCATCGCCCGGGTGATAGAGCGGATCAATGCCAGTTATTCCCGCCGTATTACGCTTGCGGAAATCGCCGCGAGTGAATATGTCTCTGAAGCCTGGCTCTCTCGTCTCTTTCGCAAGGAGGTGGGGATCAGTTTCATGCAGTACATCACCCACCTGCGGCTGGAAAAGGCGGCCGACGCTCTCCGGCTGACGAACCGACCGCTGCACCAGATTGCGCTTGAGCAGGGTTTCGCCAGCACGCGTATGATGAGCGATCGGTTCAGGCGTGTTCACAATATGTCTCCGGGTGAGTTTCGTAAGGCCCGGCGCCAGCACCCGGAGGCGGCACGTATTCGGACGGACAGGCGTGAGCAGCGCTATCCGGTCGCCGTGGACAAGCTGTTTAGCCTGCTCAATGAACCGGTGGCGCGCGGTTGGGGAGCCTCGCCGCTCATCGTTCATCCGCAGCAGGAGCAGAGCCTGGATCTTGAGCAGCTTAATCCTCTTTCTGCCTCGCTGCGCCGTATGCGGGTGGTCATTACCCTGCGTGAGCTCGACGATTTGCTGCGTGAGGACGTTCGACAAAATCTGGAGGCGATAAATGAGGCCATTCCCATTGAGGGGATTGATATCGCCGAGCCTTTTCTCAGCAGTCGTCTGTTTGCCACCGGGTGGGATGACCCCCAGATGGCGGGCTACGCCTGCTGGTACAATCTGCATCAGCTCTTCACCTGGCTGGCAAAAAAGCAGTGGACGGTGCTACTGCACACCGGCGTAACGACCCGTCGCGATCTTCTTACCCGTTTTTTACAACAGTCGGTTAATCATTTTTCGCCAGAGATCACCGCAGGCTGGCACTTCGTCATGCACTGGTCAACACAGGCAAGTGAGGAGACCCGGGAGCAGGTCTGGCTGGCCCAGCAAAAGGCAATACGAACTTATCTTCCGCAGGCAAAGTTTGGTTTATGGCACCGATTTGCCCCCGTCAGCGCGGGCGTAAGCGACGATACCCTGTTCAGTTCAGCCATCCTGATGCAGGCCGATTTTCTTGCCTGTTCGGCCGATGCCAATGAGCTTCTCGATCCCGCGCAGCTGGAGGCAACCCCTCTCTCCTCAACGGAAAATTATCCGATACTGAAGGTCCGCCAGATCCTCGCTGCCCTTCGCTTGCGTAAATGTTCGCTTCCCGTCTGGCTTCTCTCCTGGAATACCCTCACCGGCAACACGCGGGCGACAAACGGCTGGTTTTTTCGTGGGGCGTTGCTGATGCAGAACCTGCTCGGACTTTCGGAGCAGGTCTGGCTGGCGGGATTCTGGCTCAATTCAGGCCTTCAGGGAGAAGCCCGTGCGAACAACACCATCGATACCTCAAGCCTGGCGCTACAGTATAACCATGGTCTGCCGCGTCCGGTTTATTGGGTACTCTGGCTCTGGCAACGTCTGCGGGGCGAGGTGCTGGTTAATGATAAGCGTGTCCTGCTTACGCGCCATCGCCATGGTTATCAGCTGTTGCTGCGTAATGTGGTGGTTTTTAATCCGCTCCTTTCCAGTGAAGAAGCATTCATCCAGCGTTTTCGCCAGCAGTATCATTTACACCTGAAGGGAATGCGCGGTAAATGGCGAATTAAATGTCATCTGTTTGATCAGCACAACGGCGCGCTCTATCCGTTACTTGAAGGGGTTGGCAGCGAAAGCGGCCCTGATGAAGAGATGTGGCGCTGGATAGCGCATAAAGCGCGTCCAACGCTTTCCGTACGCGATGAACGCCTTTATGACGGCTGGCAACTGAGTGAATCACTGGAGAGTAATGCGCTGGTGCTCTACGAGTTTACGCCGCTCGTGCCTCGTGAGACCGCAACGGAGGAGATTCACTCCCCGCGGTAGACGCAGCCTGCCGTGCAGGTCTCTTTGATCATCACCGCGCTCAGCAGCGGCACCAGCGGTTTCATCTGATCCCAAATCCATTTCGCCAGCACTTCGCTGGTCGGGTTTTCAAGGCCCGGAATATCATTCAGGTAGTAGTGATCGAGACGATCGTAGGTCGGCTTAAACGCAGCCTTCAGTTCGGCAAAGTCCATGATCCAGCCCGTATGGGGATCGACTTCACCGGTGATTTCAAGACGCACCATAAACGAGTGTCCATGCAGGCGGCCACATTTGTGCCCGGCAGGAACGTGTGGAAGGTGGTGTGCGGCTTCGAAGGTGAAATCTTTAAACAGTGTGGTGGACATCATAGCTCTCAGGAATGCGGAAAAAACCGCCGCATAGTACCGGAAAGCACAATTTTTATCATTAACTAAAACGGCTCTGAACGGTCACCGCCTCGTATTCATGGTGTTTATCGGACTTTATTGTTTTATTTCAGATAGTTATTTAATCGCTTTTATCGTTAAGAACGATAACTAAAACAGGTTAGTCCATTTGGTTATTTATTATTTCCATCCCTTCTTTAATTGTTATTATCCCCGCCGTTAACCTTATCTTCAGTTTGGATTTATTCGCTTAAAGTCCGCTTTGCTACTGGAACATAACGACGCATGACAACACAGGCCCCACCTTCAAATTTGCTTCCCCTTAACCCGGAGCAACTGGCGCGCCTCCAGGCCGCGACTTCCGATTTTTCACCCACCCAGCTCGCCTGGGTCTCCGGCTATTTCTGGGGAATGCTCAATCAGCAGCCGGGTGCTGTGGCTGGCGTCCCGCCAACGGCCGTTGAAATTCCTGCCATCACGCTTATCTCCGCTTCGCAAACGGGGAATGCCCGTCGTGTGGCCGAAGCGCTGCGTGATGACCTGCTCGCCGCGAAGCTGAACGTTAACCTGGTCAACGCCGGGGATTATAAATTCAAACAGATCGCGTCAGAAAAACTGCTGGTGGTGGTGGCGTCAACGCAGGGGGAAGGTGAGCCTGCGGAAGAAGCCGTCGCGCTGCATAAGTTCCTGTTCTCGAAAAAAGCGCCCAGGCTGGAGGGCACCGCCTTTGCCGTCTTCGGCCTCGGTGATACATCCTATGAATTTTTCTGCCAGTCCGGTAAAGACTTCGACAGCAAGCTGGCGGAGCTGGGTGCAGAGCGCCTGCTGGATCGCGTAGACGCTGATGTTGAATACCAGGCCGCCGCCGCCGAATGGCGGACGCGCATCGTTGAGGTGCTGAAGGCCCGCGTCCCGAAAGAGACGCCAGCGCAAGCCGCCGTTACCGCAGCGGGCACCGTCAACGAAATCCACACCAGCCCTTACACGAAAGAGGCGCCGCTGACGGCGAGCCTGTCGGTAAACCAGAAAATCACGGGCCGTGATTCGGAAAAAGACGTGCGCCATATCGAAATCGACCTCGGTGACTCCGGCCTGCGTTATCAGCCTGGCGATGCGCTGGGCGTCTGGTATCAGAACGATCCGGCGCTGGTGAAAGAGCTGGTCGAGCTGCTGTGGCTGAAAGGCACGGAGCCGGTCCAGGTGGAAGGTAAAACCTTACCGCTCTCTGAGGCGCTTCAGTGGCATTTCGAGCTGACGGTGAACACCGCCAATATCGTTGAAAACTACGCCACCTTAACGCGCAGCGAGTCCCTTCTGCCGCTGGTGGGGGACAAAGTGAAGTTACAGCATTACGCCGCGACGACGCCGATTGTCGACATGGTGCGTTTCTCCCCGGCACAGCTGGATGCCGACGCGCTGATCGGCCTGCTGCGTCCGCTGACGCCGCGTCTTTACTCCATCGCCTCCTCGCAGGCGGAAGTGGAAAACGAAGTCCACATCACCGTTGGCGTGGTGCGTTACGACATCGAAGGCCGCGCGCGGGCGGGTGGGGCGTCGGGCTTCCTAGCCGACCGCGTGGAAGAAGAGGGCGAGGTGCGCGTCTTTATCGAACACAATGACAACTTCCGTCTGCCGGCGAACCCGGAAACACCGGTGATCATGATTGGCCCGGGCACCGGCATCGCACCGTTCCGCGCCTTTATGCAGCAGCGTGCAGCGGACGAGGCACCGGGTAAAAACTGGCTGTTCTTCGGCAACCCGCATTTTACTGAAGATTTCCTCTACCAGGTTGAATGGCAGCGCTACGTCAAAGAGGGCGTGCTGACCCGCATCGATCTGGCCTGGTCCCGCGATCAGAAAGAAAAAGTATACGTACAAGACAAACTGCGCGAACAGGGCGCAGAGCTGTGGCGCTGGATCAATGACGGCGCCCACATTTATGTCTGCGGCGACGCCAATCGCATGGCGAAAGACGTTGAGCAGGCACTGCTGGAAGTGATTGCCGAATTCGGCGGTATGGATGCCGAAACGGCGGATGAATTTTTAAGTGAGCTGCGCGTAGAGCGCCGTTATCAGCGAGATGTCTACTAATGAGCGAAAAACATCCTGGCCCACTGGTGGTCGAAGGCAAACTGTCTGATGCCGAGCGCATGAAGGTAGAGAGCAACTACCTGCGCGGTACCATTGCCGAAGATTTAAATGACGGCCTGACCGGCGGTTTCAAAGGCGACAACTTCCTACTGATCCGTTTCCACGGTATGTACCAGCAGGACGACCGCGATATCCGCGCCGAACGTGCCGAACAGAAGCTGGAGCCGCGTCATGCGATGCTGCTGCGCTGCCGCCTGCCGGGCGGGGTGATCACCACCAAACAGTGGCAGGCGATCGACAAGTTTGCCGGTGAAAACACGATTTACGGCAGCATCCGTCTGACCAACCGTCAGACCTTCCAGTTTCACGGCATTCTGAAGAAGAACGTCAAGCCGGTGCACCAGATGCTGCACTCCGTGGGGCTGGACGCGCTGGCGACCGCCAACGACATGAACCGTAACGTGCTTTGCACCTCGAACCCGTATGAGTCCGAGCTGCACGCCGAAGCGTACGAGTGGGCGAAGAAGATCTCCGAGCACCTGCTGCCACGCACGCGTGCCTATGCGGAAATCTGGCTCGATCAGGAGAAAGTCGCGACCACGGACGAAGAGCCGATCCTCGGTCAGACCTACCTGCCGCGCAAATTCAAGACCACGGTGGTTATCCCGCCGCAGAACGATATCGACCTGCACGCCAACGACATGAACTTCGTGGCGATTGCCGAAAATGGCAAGCTGGTCGGCTTTAACCTGCTGGTGGGCGGCGGTTTGTCCATTGAGCATGGGAACAAGAAAACCTACGCCCGCACCGCGAGCGAGTTCGGCTTCCTGCCGCTGGAGCACACGCTGGCCGTGGCTGAGGCGGTGGTTACTACCCAGCGCGACTGGGGCAACCGTACCGACCGTAAAAACGCGAAAACCAAATACACCCTGGAGCGTGTAGGCGTCGAGACGTTCAAAGAAGAAGTGGAGCGTCGCGCGGGGATCAAGTTTGAGCCGATCCGCCCTTACGAATTCACCGGTCGCGGCGATCGCATTGGCTGGGTGAAAGGTATCGATAATAAATGGCACCTGACGCTGTTTATTGAAAACGGTCGTATTCTGGATTATCCGGGCCGCCCGCTGAAAACCGGTCTGCTGGAAATTGCTAAGATCCATAAAGGCGAGTTCCGCATTACCGCCAACCAGAACCTGATTATTGCCGGCGTGCCGGAAAGCCAGAAGGCTAAAATCGAGAAGCTGGCGCGCGATCATGGGCTGATGAATGCAGTCAAACCGCAGCGCGAAAACTCGATGGCCTGCGTGTCGTTCCCGACCTGTCCGCTGGCGATGGCCGAAGCGGAGCGTTTCCTGCCGTCCTTCACTGATAAAGTGGAAGCGATTCTGGAAAAACACGGTATTCCGGACGAGCATATTGTTATGCGCGTGACGGGTTGCCCGAACGGCTGCGGTCGCGCGATGCTGGCCGAACTCGGTCTGGTAGGGAAAGCGCCGGGTCGCTATAACCTGCACCTGGGCGGTAACCGTATCGGGACGCGTATTCCGCGTATGTTCCGCGAGAACATCACCGAGCCGGAAATTCTCGATTCCCTCGACGTGCTTATCGGACGCTGGGCGAAAGAGCGCGAAGCGGATGAAGGCTTCGGCGACTTTACGGTACGTGCGGGCATCATTCGCCCGGTGCTCGATCCCGCAAGGGATTTCTGGGAGTAACATCCCGGCGGTTTCACCGCTTTTGTAGGCCGGGCAAACGCAGTGCCGCCCGGCAAAACAGGCAAACGAGGTTCTTATGTCCGTACTCGATCTAAACGCCCTTAATGACCAGCCAAAAGTCGAACGCATTCTGGCCCTGGCAGAAACCAACGCCCAGCTGGAAAAACTCGACGCCGAAGGGCGCGTGGCGTGGGCGCTGGAAAACCTGCCGGGTGACTATGTGCTGTCGTCAAGCTTTGGCATCCAGGCGGCGGTCAGCCTGCACCTGGTGAATCGGATCCGCCCGGACATACCGGTGATCCTCACCGATACCGGCTATCTGTTCCCGGAGACCTACCAGTTTATTGACGAGCTGACGGACAAGCTCAAGCTGAACCTCAAAGTTTACCGCGCGACGGAAAGCGCGGCCTGGCAGGAGGCGCGCTACGGCAAGCTGTGGGAACAGGGCGTTGAGGGCATTGAGAAATACAATGAGATCAACAAGGTCGAGCCGATGAACCGGGCGCTGAAAGAGCTGAACGCTCAGACCTGGTTCGCGGGCCTGCGCCGCGAGCAGTCCGGGAGCCGGGCAACGCTGCCGGTGCTGGCGGTGCAGCGCGGCGTGTTCAAAGTGCTGCCGATCATCGACTGGGATAACCGCACGGTGTACCAGTATCTGCAAAAGCACGGGCTGAAGTACCATCCGCTGTGGGATCAAGGCTACCTGTCGGTAGGCGACACCCACACCACGCGTAAATGGGAACCGGGAATGGCGGAAGAAGAGACGCGATTCTTTGGGCTGAAGCGCGAGTGCGGGCTGCACGAAGGGTAATGTCGTTTCGCCCGGTGGCGGCTACGCCTTACCGGGCCTACGTTTCGTGCCGTTGTAGGCCCGGTAAGCGCAGCGCCACCGGGCTTAATTGCCTCAGGCTTTCCCCGCTTTCGCCAGCTCCTTCACCAGCGGCAGCATCACTTTCACGACATCCCGGCTGCGGTGCTCAATCCGCTGCGGCAGCGCTTTATCAATGTGCTGCTGATTATCCAGCCGCACATCATGCCAGCTGGTCCCGTCCGGAAAGGCTTTCGATTTGCTGCGCTGCTGATAGCCATCTTTTTTGCCCAGCGCCCAGTTCGTCGCCTCGACGTACAGCACCGGAATGCCCGCCTTATCAAACACTTCACCGTCATTACAGCAGCCTGTGCCTTTAGGATACTGCGGGTTACCGCCCGGATTTGTCGCGGCATAGACGCCATGCGTGCGGGCAAGCGCCAGCGCGCGGTCGCGGGTGAGTTTACGTACGCTGCTCGGCGTGCTCTGTCCGCTATTAAAATAGAGCTTATCCCCCACGATCAGATTATCGAGGTTAATCACCAGCAACGTATTTTTCTTCTCCTCAGCGCTCATGCGCTTAAGGAGATTCTCAGCGCCGAGTTTTCCTTCTTCTTCGCCGCTGGTCGCAACAAAGCGAATGCTGTATTTCGTCGGAATATTCTTCAGGCGTTCGGCCAGCTCAAGCATCACGCCCAGCCCCGCCGCATTGTCATCCAGTCCCTGAAGCGTCAGCCCGCCGAGGTTATTATCGACATCGGCGTCGCTCAACGGCGTGTAGGTATCAAGGTGCGCCATAATAATAATCTGCTCAGCCGCCTTTCCTTCGTGCGCGGCAATGACCGTGCTGCCGGTTACGTTATGCCAGTTTTGCGTTTTATTGCGTGTGGTATAGATGTAGCGGCTGTGGAAAGCGCGAATGTCGCTCTCATAGCCCATATCCGCAAACTGCTGACGGATATAGTCTGCCGAGAGCATCTCGGCTGGGGTTCCGGTCATACGGCCCGGAAAGACCGTCGCAATATGCCGCGCCTGCATACTGGCTATTTCACCGTAAGATTGATTTTTTGCCTGAGCCGGAAGGATAAAGCAAACGCCGAGCGCCAGGGCAACGAATCGGTGGCGCATTGCGGAAAACATAGTGAGTCCTTAAAAACAGAGCAAAATTTTAACCCGCATAGTATGAAACTGTGATCGGGTAGACACAATTTGAATTGCTCCTAAATGCCCGAAATTTCGCGTGTTAAGCACTTTTTGATATTTGCTTTTCCACGGCGTTATTCCATTGAGTAACTACTCATTCCAATTCGTAATTTCATTCGATCTAAGCCGCCCCCTATAGTCCCTTTATTCGTGGTTGTTAGTGAGTTGTTGCCTGTGGACTATCTCCCCCTTTTTGCCACCTTAAAAGACCGACCGGTACTGGTTGTCGGGACAGGTGAAATTGCCGATCGCAAAATCGCCTTCCTGCAACGCGCCGGGGCGCAGGTGCAGATTGTTGCAGAGGCGGATTTTGAAGAGTCTCAGATCGACAGCGTGGTGCTGGTGATTGCGGCAACCGAAGATCGGGCGCTCAACCGCCGCATCTCCGACGCAGCCCAGGCCTGTCACCGTCTGGTGAACGTGGTAGACGACCAGCCGTTATGTTCATTTATCTTCCCGTCGATTGTCGACCGCTCGCCGCTGCTGGTGGCGATCTCCTCCGGCGGCACCGCCCCGGTGCTGGCGCGCGTGCTGAGAGAAAAAATCGAAGCGCTGCTGCCGACCAGCCTCGGACGCATGGCGGAGAAGGCCAGCTACTGGCGCAACCACCTGAAAACGCGTCTGACCAGCGTGACGGAACGCCGTCGCTTCTGGGAGCGTGTGTTTCGCGGCCGCTTTGCCAGCCTGATGCAGGCCGGTAACGAGACGGCGGCGCAAAAAATTCTCGAAGACGAACTGGATAACCCCGGCAGTACGGGCGGGGAGATCATTCTGGTGGGCGCCGGGCCGGGCGATGCCGGGCTGCTCACGCTGCGTGGCCTCCAGGTTCTTCAGGATGCGGATGTCGTGTTCTATGACCACCTGGTCACCGACGGTATTCGCGAGCTGATCCGCCGTGACGCGGAGCAAATTTGCGTCGGCAAACGTGCCGGCGAGCACTCCGTGCCCCAGCACGACACCAACCAGATGCTGATTGCCGCCGCGAAAGCGGGCAAGACCGTGGTGCGCCTGAAAGGGGGCGACCCGTTTATCTTCGGTCGTGGTGGCGAGGAGTTGCAGGCGGCAGCCGAAGCGGGCGTCCCGTTCCAGGTGGTTCCCGGCATTACGGCGGCGTCTGCCGTCACGGCCTACGCCGGTATTCCGCTGACCCATCGCGATTACGCCCAGAGCGTGACCTTTGTGACCGGGCACTATAAAGCCGACAGCACGCCGTTTGACTGGTCGCATCTCGCCCAGAGCCGACAAACGCTGGCGATTTATATGGGCACGATGAAAGCGGCTGACATCAGCGAACAGCTTATTCAGCACGGTCGCGATGCGACGACGCCGGTAGCGGTGATCTCCCGCGGGACACGCGTCGATCAGCATGTCGCCATCGGCACCTTACAAGACCTTGCAACCCTGGCGAAAGACGCCCCAATGCCCGCCCTGATCGTGGTGGGAGAAGTGGTGCAGCTGCACAGCACGCTCGCCTGGTTCCAACACACAACCGACACAGAAGGCTTTGGCGCTTCTGTTATAAATTTGGCTTAAGGAACGGTTATGGACCAAAAACGACTTACTCACCTGCGGCAGCTCGAAGCGGAAAGTATCCACATTATCCGCGAAGTGGCCGCCGAGTTTTCTAACCCGGTGATGATGTACTCCATCGGTAAAGATTCCAGCGTCATGCTGCACCTGGCGCGTAAAGCGTTTTATCCGGGTACGCTGCCGTTCCCGCTGTTACACGTGGATACCGGCTGGAAATTCCGCGAGATGTACGAGTTTCGTGACCGTACCGCCAAAGCCTACGGCTGCGAGCTGCTGGTGCACAAAAACCCGGAAGGGGTGGCGATGGGCATCAACCCGTTCGTGCACGGCAGCGCCAAGCATACCGACATCATGAAAACCGAAGGGCTGAAGCAGGCGCTGAATAAATACGGTTTTGATGCGGCCTTCGGCGGCGCGCGACGTGACGAAGAGAAATCCCGCGCCAAAGAGCGTATCTACTCTTTCCGCGACCGCTTCCACCGCTGGGACCCGAAAAACCAGCGTCCGGAGCTGTGGCACAACTACAACGGCCAGATCAACAAGGGCGAAAGCATTCGCGTCTTCCCGCTCTCCAACTGGACCGAGCTGGATATCTGGCAGTACATCTATCTGGAAAATATTGAGATCGTTCCGCTGTATCTGGCGGCCGAGCGCCCGGTGCTGGAGCGCGACGGCATGCTGATGATGATCGACGACGATCGCATTGATTTACAGCCGGGCGAAGTGATCAAAAAACAGATGGTCCGTTTCCGTACTCTCGGCTGCTGGCCGTTGACCGGCGCGGTGGAATCCAGTGCGCAGACGCTGCCCGAGATCATCGAGGAGATGCTGGTGTCGACCACCAGTGAGCGACAGGGCCGCGTGATTGACCGCGACCAGGCAGGCTCCATGGAGCTGAAGAAACGTCAGGGTTATTTCTAAGGAGCCGCCATGAATACGACTATTGCCCAACAAATTGCCGATGAAGGCGGCGTAGAAGCTTATCTGCACGCCCAACAGTACAAAAGCCTGCTGCGTTTCCTGACCTGCGGCAGCGTGGATGACGGGAAAAGTACCCTGATTGGTCGTCTGCTGCACGACACGCGCCAGATCTACGAAGATCAGCTCTCTTCCCTGCACAATGACAGCAAACGCCACGGCACCCAGGGCGAAAAACTCGACCTGGCGCTGCTGGTGGACGGCTTGCAGGCGGAGCGCGAGCAGGGCATTACCATTGATGTCGCCTATCGCTACTTCTCTACCGAAAAGCGCAAATTTATTATCGCCGACACCCCGGGGCACGAGCAGTACACCCGTAACATGGCGACCGGCGCGTCCACCTGTGACCTGGCGATCCTGCTGATCGACGCCCGTAAAGGTGTGCTGGATCAGACTCGTCGTCACAGCTTTATCTCTACGCTGCTGGGGATCAAGCATCTGGTGGTGGCGGTGAACAAAATGGATCTGGTGGGCTACAGCGAAGCGCGTTTCGACGAGATCCGCCAGAGCTACCTGACCTTTGCTGAACAGCTGCCGGGCAACCTCGATATTCGCTTTGTGCCGCTGTCGGCGCTGGAAGGGGATAACGTCGCCTCTCAGAGCGCGAACATGCCGTGGTACAGCGGCCCGACGCTGCTGGAAGTGCTGGAAACCGTTGAAATTCAGCGCGTGGTCGATACCCAGCCGATGCGCTTCCCGGTGCAGTACGTGAACCGTCCGAACCTCGATTTCCGCGGCTTCTCCGGTACTCTCGCTTCAGGCTCCGTGAAGGTGGGTCAGCGCGTCAAGGTGCTGCCATCCGGCGTGGAATCGACCATCGCCCGTATCGTCACCTTTGATGGCGATCTGGACGAAGCCGGGGCAGGTGAAGCGGTAACCCTGGTACTGAAAGACGAAATTGATATCAGCCGCGGCGACCTGCTGGTCGACGCGCAGGAAACGCTGGCGGCGGTGCAGGGCGCATCCGTGGATGTAGTGTGGATGGCCGAACAGCCGCTGACCGCAGGCCAGAGCTATGACATTAAAATCGCCGGCAAGAAAACCCGCGCCCGCGTGGACGGCATTCAGTTCCAGGTGGACATCAACAACCTGACCCACCGTGACGTGAGCGAGCTGCCGCTGAACGGCATCGGCCTGGTGGATCTGACCTTCGACGAGCCGCTGGTGCTGGATCCGTATCAGCAGAATCCGGTGACGGGCGGGCTGATCTTCATTGACCGCCTGACCAACGTCACCGTCGGTGCCGGCATGGTCCGCGAGCCTGACGCACAGGCGAGCGTGACGTCTGAGTTCAGCGCCTTCGAGCTGGAACTGAACGCGCTGGTGCGTAAGCACTTCCCGCACTGGGGCGCACGCGATCTGCTGGGAGGCAAGTGATGGCCGCCCATGATGAGAACGTCGTCTGGCATCCTCATCCGGTCACCGTCGCCCAGCGCGAACAGCTCCACGGTCACCGTGGGGTTGTGCTGTGGTTTACCGGGCTGTCTGGCTCCGGTAAATCCACGGTGGCAGGCGCACTGGAAGAGGCGCTGCATCAGCAGGGGGTGAGCACCTACCTGCTGGACGGCGACAACGTGCGTCACGGCCTGTGCAGCGATTTAGGGTTCAGCGATGAAGACCGTAAAGAGAACATTCGTCGGGTAGGGGAAGTCGCCAGCCTGATGGCGGATGCCGGGCTGGTGGTGCTAACGGCGTTTATCTCACCGCACCGCGCCGAACGTCAGATGGTGCGTGAGCGCGTGGGGCAGAATCGCTTTATTGAAGTGTTTGTGGATACCCCGCTGGCAATCTGCGAAGCGCGCGATCCAAAAGGGCTGTACAAAAAAGCCCGCGCGGGAGAGCTGCGAAACTTCACCGGTATTGACTCGGTTTACGAAGCGCCTGAATCCCCTGAGATTCATCTGGAAGGCCAACAATTGGTAACAAATTTAGTAAGCCAATTATTAGACCTGCTCAGACGGGACGATATTATCAGATCCTGAGACGGTATCGTTCGGGAGCTGTCTTCCCGAGCGATGAGTCACGGTCACAGGATTAGCTATGCGCAACAGTGAAAACTACATGATTACCACCGGGTCGGAACCGTTAACGACCGACGACGAGACGACCTGGTCCTTCCCTGGGGCGATAGTCGGCTTCGCGTCGTGGTTACTGGCGCTGGGTATCCCGTTTTTGATCTACGGTGGTAACACCCTCTTTTTCTTCCTCTATACCTGGCCTTTCTTTCTGGCGCTGATGCCCGTTGCGGTAGTTGTGGGCGTGGCGCTGCACTCCCTTTTCAACGGCAAGCTCCTGTATAGTACGTTCATCACTATCGCCACCGTTGTGGTCATCTTTGGCCTGCTGTTTTTATGGCTGATGGGCTAACTTACGGCATAATTAAAACCCCGCAGTAGAGTCCAGCGGAAAGTTATGGGATGATGATGCCGTTTTTTCAGGGGGCAGGATGGGTAAACTAACGCTGCTGTTGCTGGCTTTGCTGGTCTGGCTGCAATATTCACTGTGGTTCGGCAAAAACGGACTGCACGACTACAGCCGGGTGAGCGATGACGTCGCGGCACAGCAGGCTACAAACGCCAAACTTAAAGCACGTAACGATCAACTTTTTGCTGAAATTGATGACCTCAATGGCGGCCAGGAGGCGATTGAGGAGCGCGCACGCAATGAACTCAGTATGACTAAGCCGGGCGAAACGTTTTATCGCCTGGTTCCGGATGCGTCTAAACGCAATCAGGGCTCCGCACAAAACAATCGATAATCAGGCCCAGGATTACGACATGGCAGCAACTTTTTCGGACGTCTGTGCCGTGGTGCCGGCCGCAGGTTTTGGCCGGCGCATGCAGACAGAGTGTCCCAAGCAGTACCTCTCAATTGGTGATAAAACGATCCTCGAGCACGCCGTGGCAGCGCTGCTGGCGCATGCCCGGGTGAAACGCGTGGTTATTGCCATCAGCCCCGGCGATGCGCGTTTTGCGCAGCTCCCGCTGGCACATCATCCTCAGATTACCGTTGTTGACGGCGGCGCCGAGCGGGCCGACTCTGTTCTGGCGGGCATTCAGGCTGCCGGGAACGCGCAGTGGGTGCTGGTGCACGATGCCGCGCGTCCCTGTCTGCATCACGACGATCTGTCACGTCTGCTGGCCCTGAGTGAAACCAGTAACGTGGGCGGCATTCTGGCCGCCCCGGTGCGTGACACCATGAAGCGTGCCGAACCGGGTAAACCGGCGATTGCCCACACCGTCGAGCGCGTGGATTTATGGCACGCGCTGACGCCACAATTTTTTCCCCGCGAATTACTCCACGACTGCTTAACGCGTGCGCTTAAAGAAGGTGCGACCATTACGGACGAAGCCTCGGCGCTGGAGTATTGCGGTTTCCACCCAACGCTTGTTGAAGGGCGCGCTGATAATATAAAAGTGACGCGCCCGGAAGACTTACAGCTCGCGGAATTTTATCTTACCCGTACGACCCCTCAGGAGAAGGCATAATGCGTATTGGACACGGTTTTGATGTACACGCCTTTGGCGGCGTTGGCCCAATTATCATTGGCGGCGTGCGCATTCCTTACGAAAAAGGTCTGCTGGCGCATTCTGATGGCGACGTGGCGCTGCATGCGCTGACCGACGCGCTGCTGGGTGCCGCCGCGCTGGGCGACATTGGCAAACTGTTCCCGGACACCGATCCTGCTTTTAAGGGCGCAGACAGCCGCGAACTGCTGCGCGAAGCCTGGCGTCGTATTCAGGCCAAAGGCTACACCCTCGGCAACGTTGATGTGACGATCATTGCTCAGGCACCGAAGATGCTGCCGCACATCCCTCAGATGCGCGTGTTTATCGCTGAAGATCTGGGCTGCCATATGGACGACGTCAACGTCAAAGCGACCACCACGGAGAAGCTGGGCTTTACCGGTCGTGGCGAAGGCATTGCCTGTGAAGCCGTGGCGCTGCTGGTGAAGGCGGTCAAATGACGGATTTCGACAACCTGACGTATCTGCACGGTAAACCGCAGGGCAAGGGTCTGCTGAAAGCCAACCCTGAAGATTTCGTGGTAGTGGAAGATCTGGGTTTTGAGCCGGACGGCGAAGGCGAGCACATCCTGGTGCGCATTCTGAAAAACGGCTGCAACACCCGCTTCGTGGCGGACGCGCTGGCAAAATTCCTCAAAATTCACGCCCGTGAGGTGAGCTTTGCCGGTCAAAAAGATAAACATGCCGTGACCGAACAGTGGCTTTGCGCCCGCGTGCCCGGCAATGCCATGCCCGATTTAAGCAAATTTGAGCTTGAGGGCTGTAAGGTACTGGAGTATGCCCGCCACAAACGCAAATTGCGTCCGGGAGCGTTGAAAGGCAACGATTTCACGCTGGTGCTGCGTGAAGTGACCGACCGCGATGACGTTGAAAAACGCCTGAAGGCCATTACCGAACGCGGCGTGCCAAACTATTTTGGCGCACAGCGCTTTGGCATTGGTGGCAGCAACCTGCTGGGCGCGCTGCGCTGGGCGCAAAGCAGTGCGCCGGTACGCGACAGGAATAAACGCAGTTTTTGGTTGTCGGCAGCCCGCAGTGCGTTGTTTAATCAGATTGTGAGCGAACGGCTGAAAAAACCGGACGCGAATCAAGTTGTTGTCGGCGATGCGCTACAATTAGCGGGACGCGGAAGCTGGTTTGTGGCAACGGCCGATGAGATGGCCGATGCCCAGTCGCGCGTGGACGCTAAAGCGCTGATGATTACCGCCGCCTTGCCGGGCTCAGGCGACTGGGGAACCCAGGGCGAGGCGCTGGCCGCTGAGCAGTCAGCGGTGGCGGATGCGCCAGAATTACAATCATTGCTGGTGCGGGAAAAAGTCGAGGCGGCGCGCCGTGCGATGCTCCTCTACCCGCAACAGCTGAGCTGGAACTGGTGGGATGACGTAACCGTCGAGTTACGCTTCTGGCTGCCGGCAGGTAGCTTTGCCACCAGTGTTGTCAGGGAACTTATCAACACGTCGGGTGATTATGCGAATATTGCTGAGTAACGATGACGGGATCCATGCGCCAGGTATTCAGACGCTGGCGAAACACCTCCGCGAATTTGCGGATGTGCAGGTCGTGGCTCCCGATCGTAACCGCAGTGGCGCGTCTAACTCATTGACGCTGGAGTCTTCACTTCGCACCTTTACCTTTGAGAATGGCGATATTGCCGTCCAGATGGGGACGCCGACCGACTGCGTGTTTCTGGGCGTAAATGCGCTGATGCGCCCGCGGCCGGATGTTGTGGTCTCCGGCATCAATGCCGGGCCGAATCTTGGCGATGATGTGATTTACTCCGGCACCGTGGCCGCGGCGATGGAGGGGCGTCACCTGGGTTTCCCGGCGCTGGCGGTCTCGTTAAACGGCCACACCCACTATGACACTGCCGCCGCGGTGACCTGCTCCATTCTCCGTGCGCTTGGCCGCGAGCCGCTGCGTACCGGACGTATCCTCAATATTAACGTGCCGGATCTCCCGCTGGACGAGATTAGAGGGATCCGCGTGACGCGCTGCGGCAGTCGCCATCCGGCCGATCAGGTTATTCCCCAGCAGGATCCGCGCGGCAATACCCTGTACTGGATCGGCCCGCCGGGAGATAAATGCGATGCCGGGCCAGACACCGACTTCGCTGCGGTGGATGAGGGTTACGTTTCCGTTACGCCGTTGCACGTAGATTTAACCGCTTATAGCGCGCATGATGTGGTGTCGGACTGGTTAGATCGGGTCGGAGTGAACGCGCAATGGTAAGTAAACGTGTACAAACTCTTCTGGAACAATTACGCGCACAGGGGATCGCCAACGAGCAGGTGCTGGATGCGCTTGCCCAGGTTCCCCGTGAGAAGTTTGTAGATGAGGCGTTTGAACACAAAGCGTGGGAAAACGTGGCGCTGCCCATCGGGCAAGGCCAGACGATTTCGCAGCCTTACATGGTGGCGCGTATGACGGAGCTTCTGGAGTTAACGCCAGACTCCCGGGTGCTGGAAATTGGCACCGGTTCAGGGTATCAGACCGCGATCCTGGCCCACCTTGTGCACCATGTCTGTTCCGTGGAACGGATTAAAGGCTTGCAGTGGCAGGCGCGCCGTCGTCTGAAACAGCTTGATTTACATAATGTATCGACACGCCACGGCGATGGATGGCAGGGTTGGCAGGCTCGCGCCCCGTTTGACGCCATAATAGTCACGGCAGCGCCACCTGAAATTCCCGCTGCACTTCTCTCGCAGCTGGACGAGGGCGGCATTCTAGTTTTGCCCGTCGGCGATGAGCAGCAGCTTTTAAAGCGCGTTCGTCGACGCGGCGGCGAGTTTATTATCGATACCGTGGAAGCCGTGCGCTTTGTGCCCCTGGTTAAGGGCGAGCTGGCCTGAGACTCGGATTTTTCCAGGGTTATTGAGGCAAATTCAGCGTATGGTGTGGCGCGATAGGTTCGTGCCATCACGGTTATTTTTAAGTCACTGGTAGTTAACACATTCCTGGGGGATAAATGAGCGCGGGAAGCCCAAAATTCACCATCAGCCGTGTTGCGGCATTATCACTGGTTTCGCTCTGGCTGGCAGGCTGTACAAGTTCTGACAATGCACCTGCGCCCGTCAGTTCCGTCAATGGAACCAGCGGCTCGGGTAACACGTCCAGCGGAATGTTGATTACCCCTCCGCCTAAAATGGGCACGTCCACGGCGCAGCAAACTCCGCAGATCCAGCCGGTCCAGCGTCCAGTTACGCAGCCTTCGCAGATTCAGCCAGTGGATCAGCCTGTTCAGACCGAAAATGGCCGCATAGTGTATAACCGTAAGTATGGGAACATTCCGAAAGGTAGCTATACCGGCGGCAGCACCTATACCGTGAAGCGCGGCGATACGCTGTTCTATATTGCCTGGATCACCGGGAACGATTTCCGCGATCTGGCACAGCGAAACAACGTCCAGGCCCCGTATGGTCTGGAAGTCGGGCAAACGCTTCAGGTTGGCAATGCAACGGGTACCCCACTGACGCCTGGCAACACGGTTTCAGCGGCCGATGTGACGGCTCAAAATAACAGCGTTAAGCCTGCACAAAAATCCACCACGGTGGTTGCTTCACAACCTGTAATTACGTATTCTGAGGATTCAGGTGATCAGAGTGCTAACAAAATGTTGCCGAATAATAAAGGTACTGCGACTGTTGTCACAGCACCGACTACGGCACCTGTGGTTAGCTCTACTGTACCGACTGCAAGCAGTCAGAATGCCAGCTCGTCAATCACCACCTGGCGCTGGCCAACTGACGGCAAGATTATCGAGAACTTTGCTACCTCTGAGGGGGGCAACAAAGGGATCGATATCGCAGGCAGTAAAGGACAGGCAATCATCGCGACCGCAGACGGGCGCGTTGTCTATGCCGGTAACGCACTGCGCGGTTACGGTAATCTTATTATCATCAAACATAATGATGATT
This sequence comes from Enterobacter sp. DTU_2021_1002640_1_SI_PRY_ASU_LCPMC_013, assembly GCF_032389435.1. Lineage (NCBI taxonomy): Bacteria > Pseudomonadati > Pseudomonadota > Gammaproteobacteria > Enterobacterales > Enterobacteriaceae > Enterobacter > Enterobacter sp. DTU_2021_1002640_1_SI_PRY_ASU_LCPMC_013. The sequence goes on along the minus strand of NZ_CP135594.1, from coordinate 3,850,180 downwards.
ACCTGAGTGCCTACGCCCATAACGACACTATGCTGGTCCGGGAACAACAAGAAGTTAAGGCGGGGCAAAAAATCGCTACCATGGGTAGCACCGGAACCAGTTCTACACGCTTGCATTTTGAAATTCGTTACAAGGGGAAATCCGTAAACCCGCTGCAATATTTACCGCAGCGATAAATTGATGGGACATGCCAGCCAGGGTGTCTCGTCCAGGGATCACGGGTAGGAGCCACCTTATGAGTCAGAATACGCTGAAAGTTCATGATTTAAATGAAGACGCGGAATTTGATGAGAACGGAGCAGAGGCTTTTGACGAAAAAGCCTTAGTAGAAGAGGAACCCAGTGATAACGATTTGGCTGAAGAAGAGCTGTTATCGCAGGGTGCCACACAGCGTGTGCTGGACGCGACTCAGCTTTACCTTGGGGAGATTGGTTACTCCCCACTGCTAACGGCCGAAGAAGAAGTCTATTTCGCACGTCGTGCTTTGCGTGGTGATGTTGCCTCGCGTCGTCGCATGATCGAAAGTAACCTGCGACTGGTCGTGAAAATTGCCCGCCGTTACGGTAATCGTGGTCTGGCTCTGCTGGATCTGATTGAAGAGGGCAACTTAGGTCTCATCCGCGCAGTTGAGAAGTTTGACCCGGAACGCGGGTTCCGTTTCTCAACCTACGCGACCTGGTGGATTCGTCAGACCATCGAACGGGCTATTATGAACCAGACCCGTACGATTCGACTGCCGATCCACATCGTCAAAGAGTTGAATGTTTATCTGCGTACGGCGCGCGAGTTGTCCCATAAACTGGACCACGAGCCAAGTGCGGAAGAAATTGCAGAGCAACTCGACAAACCGGTTGATGACGTAAGCCGTATGCTGCGTCTCAACGAGCGCATTACCTCGGTTGACACCCCGTTGGGTGGCGACTCCGAAAAAGCGCTGCTGGACATCCTGGCCGATGAAAAAGACAACGGCCCGGAAGACACCACGCAGGACGATGACATGAAACAGAGCATCGTCAAATGGCTGTTCGAACTGAACGCCAAACAGCGTGAAGTGCTGGCACGTCGTTTCGGTTTACTGGGGTATGAAGCTGCGACACTGGAAGACGTCGGCCGTGAGATTGGCCTGACCCGTGAACGTGTTCGTCAGATTCAGGTTGAAGGCCTACGCCGCCTGCGTGAAATCCTGCAAGGGCAAGGTCTGAATATCGAAGCGCTGTTCCGCGAGTAAGCAACCATTCGTCAGAAAAGGCCCGTCGTGAGACGGGCCTTTTTTATGCCTTACGGCTGCGCCGTTTCGTGCAGCAAACGCCAGGTGATGTTATCCCCTTCCTGATTAAGCACTGCGGTTGACCAGCGCACGTTGACGGGCTGGCCTGGCCGGGTTTGCGTCTCCCGGTAATGGAGCACTGCGCCGTTGTCCCATGTCTGAAGCGTTGTTAACGCATCAATGTCGATCCTGAGCCCCGGTCGGGTTCCCCGCTGTGCATATAAAAATTGGGCAAGCGCGTGATGATCTAAAGGGTTGCCACTCGGTGGAACCATCAGAAAATCCGGACGGAAACGGGCGAGCAGGGCGTCCCGATCGCCTTCGCCTGCACCTAACCAGTTTTCAAGGGCGACGTGAATGTCGAGGATCTCTTGTTCGTAATGGGTCATGGTTGCTCCTGTTGCAGTTGCGCAAGTAACTGCGTGTTGTTAAGACGGTAGACGTACAGTACGGGCAGTAGGGTGATGACTGCGGCAAAAACAAACATCCAGTGCCAGGCGGCCAGCGGCGCGACATAATCCTGCATGAAGCTCAGCGCCTGACCAACCGGGATCAGTAACCCCCCTCCGGCGCCCTGTACGACTCGCCAGGCAATCAGACTTTCCAGCGAAGATGAGAGACCCGCCGCAACGGAGGCCGCGCTAAAGAGAAGCAGTGAGAGCAGGATAACGCGCTTCGGCCCGACGCGGCGCGTCAGGATGCTGCTGAAAGGGATGACTAGCGTCAGCCCGGTAATGTATCCGTTACTTACCCAGGCAAGCGCGGAAGGTGTGGTATTGAAAGCACGAGCCATCGCCGGAAAGGCGATTTTGCTGCGATACGTCATGGAAGTTCTTCCGGTGAGGTGGCGTATCGTATCGGCCCGCGCGTTACGGATAAACGCGACAAAGCACGATATACTGTCAACATTATTTTGACAGTTAACCAGGCAAGCGATGCTTAATTTACAGCGTACGGCGATGTTTATCGCCGTAGCTGACACCGGCAGTTTCACCGCCGCAGCGGAGGCGATGGGGCTGACAAAAGCGGTGGTCAGCTTTCATATTCGTCAGCTTGAAGAGGAGCTGGGCGTCACCCTGTTGCTGCGAACCACCCGACGCCTGACGCTGACCGAGGCGGGGAAGCTCTTTCATCAACGAAGCGTGATGCTGTTACGGGATGCAGAGCGATTGCAGGATGATGTTCGCGCCAACCACGCCGGGCTGACGGGAGAACTGCGGATCACCACCACGCCCGAATATGGCTCGCAGGTTGTGGCGCCTTTGCTGGCTGAATTTAGCCAGCTGCACCCGGACCTTCGCGTGCGGCATGTCTCGTCCTCTTTACATGCCGATCTTATCGCCGAGCGCTTCGATGTCGCTATCCGGCTCGGCACGCTTGCAGATTCGCGCTACCACGCCGCGTTGATTACCACCTTTAATATAGTGCCCGTGGCGACACCGGGTTGGCTGGTAAATCATCGGGTGGAGTCGCTGGAACAGCTGGCGGAAGCGGACTGGATCATTCACGAGCGTTTAACCTCGCCGCTGCGCTGGCAGGTGAGAGGCGTTGATCGGCATCCGGTTTCCTTTGAGATCAAGAAAGCGCCGCGCCTGTATGCAGACAGCGCCCAGGCGCTGATGGCTTTTGCCCTCGCGGGATGTGGAGTGGCGCTGCTGCCGGAGTGGCTGGTGCGAAACGCACTGGATGCAGGGGAACTGGTCTCGCTGTTACCGGCGTACACGTTCGCTCAGCAGGGCATCTATGCCGTTTATCCTGATGCCCGGCATGTGCCCGCGAAAGTGCGAACATTTATTGATTTTATGCGCGTCAGGGTTACTTAATCCTGCATCATCTTTTTAATGAGCGCTGAAAATTGCTCTCGTTCCGCGCCGTTAAGGCGCCCTAAAAACGCCTCATCCACCTCATTTCCAATCGGTTTACTGCTCTCAAGCAGGGCCTCACCTTCGGCCGTCAGAAAGACAAACCGACGGCGCTTATCCGCCGGATCGTGCTCGCGCCTGACCAGGCCGCGTGCTTCCATGCGGCTCAGCATTTCTGCCAGCGTCGCTTTGGTGCTCACCGCGACTTCAGTCAGGGCAACCTGCTCAATGCCAGGATTTTCAGCAATTGACCGCATCACCGCATACTGTGGCTTTGTCAGTTCGGGCAATGCGTGCTGCCACTGGGCGGTATGCTGTTGAAAAAGCTGACGTAGCAGGTGGAAAGCTTCTTGTCTTAACTCCATGGACACTCCGACGGAAAAATACTCCCTCTATGATAGCCGCTCTCGGGCTGAATTTTAACGCGAGAGTTTTTTAGCGATTAGTGTGATCGTATGCGAACGATCTTGTCAGCAGCAGGATGCAGGCGTAGTTTAATTAATATGTTCGTATACGAACAAACTGATTGAGGTGCTGAATGAGATTGATTGTGGGAATGACGGGCGCAACGGGTGCGCCATTAGGCGTGGCGTTGTTGCAGGCGCTGCGGGAAATGCCGGAGGTGGAAACGCATCTGGTGATGTCGAAGTGGGCAAAAACCACGATTGAGCTGGAAACGCCCTTCACTGCGCATGACGTTGCTGCACTGGCGGATGTCGTCCATAGCCCGGCCGATCAGGCTGCCACCATCTCCTCTGGCTCGTTTCGCACCGACGGCATGATCGTCATCCCGTGCAGCATGAAAACGCTGGCGGGTATCCGCGCGGGCTACGCCGAAGGGCTGGTAGGGCGTGCCGCAGACGTGGTGCTGAAAGAGGGACGCAAGCTGGTGCTGGTTCCCCGTGAGACGCCGCTCAGCACCATCCATCTCGAGAACATGCTTGCCCTTTCCCGCATGGGCGTGGCGATGGTGCCGCCTATGCCTGCGTACTACAACCACCCGCAAACCGCCGATGACATTACCCAGCATATCGTGACCCGCGTTCTCGACCAGTTTGGTCTGGAGCATAAAAAAGACCGACGCTGGGAAGGTTTGCAGGCAGCGAAACATTTTTCACAGGAGAATAAAGATGGCATTTGATGATTTGAGAAGCTTCTTGCAGGCGCTCGATGAGCAAGGGCAGCTGCTGAAAATTGAGGAAGAGGTAAACGCTGAGCCGGATTTAGCGGCGGCCGCCAACGCTACCGGGCGCATTGGCGATGGCGCGCCTGCGCTGTGGTTCGATAATATTCGCGGTTTCACCGATGCCCGTGTGGTGATGAACACTATCGGCTCGTGGCAAAACCACGCTATTTCGATGGGGCTGCCGGCGAATACACCGGTGAAAAAACAGATCGACGAGTTTATTCGTCGCTGGGACAAATTTCCCGTCGCGCCAGAGCGTCGTGCAAACCCGGCCTGGGCGCAGAACACGGTGGACGGGGAAGACATTAACCTGTTCGACATTCTGCCGCTGTTCCGCCTGAACGACGGTGACGGGGGCTTTTATCTCGATAAAGCATGCGTTGTCTCCCGCGATCCGCTCGACCCCGATCACTTTGGCAAGCAGAACGTCGGGATCTATCGTATGGAAGTGAAGGGCAAGCGTAAGCTCGGCCTGCAACCGGTGCCGATGCACGATATTGCGTTGCATCTGCATAAGGCAGAAGAGCGCGGCGAAGACCTGCCAATTGCCATTACGCTGGGTAACGATCCGATCATCACCCTGATGGGCGCCACGCCGCTGAAATACGATCAATCCGAGTATGAGATGGCCGGTGCGCTACGTGAAAGCCCGTATCCGATTGCGACGGCTCCGCTGACCGGTTTCGATGTGCCGTGGGGGTCGGAAGTGATCCTGGAAGGGGTGATTGAAGGCCGGAAACGTGAAATTGAAGGGCCCTTCGGTGAGTTTACCGGTCACTACTCCGGCGGGCGCAACATGACGGTTGTGCGTATCGACAAAGTTTCTTACCGCACTAAACCGATTTTCGAATCTCTCTACCTGGGCATGCCGTGGACCGAGATTGATTATCTGATGGGGCCCGCCACCTGCGTACCGCTCTATCAACAGCTGAAGGCTGAATTCCCGGAAGTGCAGGCGGTAAACGCCATGTACACCCACGGTCTGCTGGCGATTATCTCCACTAAAAAGCGTTACGGCGGTTTTGCCCGTGCGGTCGGGCTCCGCGCCATGACCACGCCACACGGTCTGGGTTACGTGAAGATGGTGATTATGGTGGATGAAGATGTCGATCCGTTTAACCTGCCGCAGGTGATGTGGGCGCTGTCATCGAAGGTCAATCCGGCAGGCGATCTGGTGCAGCTACCGAATATGTCTGTGCTCGAGCTTGACCCTGGCTCCAGCCCGGCGGGGATCACTGACAAGTTGATCATTGATGCCACCACCCCTGTTGCCCCGGACAACCGTGGTCACTACAGCCAGCCGGTACAGGATCTCCCTGAAACCAAAGCCTGGGCCGAAAAACTGACCGCGATGCTGGCGGCACGTCAATAAGGAGGAAAAAATGATTTGTCCACGTTGTGCCGATGAACATATTGAAGTGATGGCAACATCACCGGTGAAAGGTGTCTGGACGGTATACCAGTGTCAGCACTGTCTGTATACCTGGCGCGATACCGAACCGCTGCGCCGTACCAGCCGCGAGCATTACCCGGAAGCGTTCCGCATGACGCAGAAGGATATTGATGAGGCGCCGCAGGTGCCGACGATCCCGCCGCTGCTGTAAAAAAAGCCCGGTGGCGGCTGCGCTTACCGGGCGATAATATTGTGCGGTCCTTTGCCCGGTGGCGCTACGCTTACCGGGCCTACGGGTTTTGTAGGCCGGGTAAGGCGAAGCCGCCACCCGGCAAAAAAGACCGCAGAGAACTAAACCAGACTCTTCAACCGATAAATCCACTCCAGCGCCTGTCGCGGCGTCAGGGAATCCGGGTCGAGATTTTCCAGCGCTTCCACGGCCGGAGAGGTCTCTTCCGGGACCGCCAGCAGTGACATCTGCGTACCATCTATCTGCGTCGCCGCCGCATTCGGTGACAAACTTTCCAGCTCACGCAGTTTCTGACGCGCGCGCTTGATCACCTCTTTCGGCACGCCCGCCAGCGCCGCGACGGCCAGGCCATAACTCTTGCTTGCCGCGCCGTCCTGCACCGTGTGCATAAAGGCGATGGTGTCGCCGTGCTCAAGCGCATCAAGGTGGACGTTAGCCACGCCTTCCATTTTCTCTGGCAGCTGTGTCAGTTCGAAATAGTGAGTTGCGAACAGCGTCAGCGCCTTGATTCTATTTGCCAGACTTTCCGCGCACGCCCAGGCCAGGGACAGGCCGTCATAGGTGGAGGTACCGCGTCCTACTTCGTCCATCAACACCAGACTGTTCTCTGTCGCGTTATGCAGAATGTTGGCGGTTTCGGTCATCTCGACCATAAATGTAGAGCGACCGCTCGCCAGATCGTCCGCCGCACCCACACGGGTGAAGATACGGTCGATAGGGCCAATCTCAACCTTCTGCGCCGGAACGAAGCTGCCGATGTAGGCGAGCAGCGCGATAAGGGCTGTCTGGCGCATATAGGTGCTTTTACCGCCCATGTTGGGGCCGGTAATGATCAGCATTCTTCGCTGCGGTGACAGGTTCAACGGGTTGGCAATAAACGGTTCGTTCAGCACCTGCTCAACCACCGGGTGGCGGCCTTCGGTAATGCGAATGCCGGGTTTGTCAGTAAAGGTCGGACAGGTGTAATTCAGCGTATCGGCGCGCTCGGCCAGGTTTACCAGGACATCCAGCTCGGCCAGCGCAGCGGCGCTCAGTTGCAGGTCAGCCAGGTGCGGCATCAGGATGTCGAACAGCTCGTCATACAGCTGTTTCTCCAGCGCCAGCGCTTTACCTTTCGACGTGAGCACTTTGTCTTCGTACTCTTTCAGCTCGGGAATAATGTAGCGCTCGGCATTTTTCAGCGTCTGGCGGCGAACGTAGTGAATAGGTGCCAGGTGGCTCTGCCCACGGCTGATCTGGATATAGTAACCGTGTACCGCGTTGTAGCCGACTTTCAGGGTGTCGAGCCCCAGACGTTCACGCTCGCGGATTTCCAGCTTATCCAGATAATCCGTCGCGCCATCGGCCAGCGCACGCCATTCGTCCAGCTCTTCGTTGTAACCCGGAGCAATAACCCCGCCATCCCGCACCAGAACAGGCGGCGCATCAATGATGGCGCGTTCCAGCAGTTCGCGAAGCTCGGTAAATTCGCCCATGGTTTCGCGCAGCTTCTGCACTGGCGCGCTGTCGATCTCTCCCAGCTGAGCACGCAGTTCCGGCAACTGCTGGAACGCGTGACGCATACGGGCAAGATCGCGTGGACGCGCGGTGCGCAGTGCCAGGCGCGCCAGGATACGCTCAAGATCACCCACCTGACGCAGCACCGGCTGCAAGTCGGTGTAACGATCCTGCAATGCGGCAATGGTTTGCTGGCGGCCGATCAGCGTGTCGGTATTGCGGATCGGCATATGCAGCCAGCGTTTGAGCATACGGCTGCCCATGGGGGTAACCGTGCTGTCGAGAACCGACGCCAGCGTATTTTCCATGCCGCCAGCGAGGTTCTGAGTGATCTCCAGGTTGCGGCGGGTGGCGGCATCCATGATGATGCTGTCCTGCTGACGCTCCATGGTAATGGAACGGATATGGGGCAGGGCGGTACGCTGCGTATCCTTAACGTACTGCAACAGGCAGCCTGCGGCACACAGCCCGCGCGGGGCATTTTCTACGCCAAAGCCAATCAAATCGCGCGTGCCAAATTGCAGGTTCAGCTGCTGGCGCGCGGTATCAATTTCGAACTCCCACAGTGGACGACGACGCAGGCCGCGGCGACCTTCAATCAGCGCCGTCTCGGCGAAATCCTCTGCATAAAGCAGTTCTGCCGGATTGGTGCGCTGTAGTTCAGCCGCCATGGTTTCACGGTCAGCCGGTTCACTCAGGCGAAAACGACCGGAGCTGATATCCAGCGTGGCGTAGCCAAACCCTTTACCGTCCTGCCAGATCGCCGCCAGCAGGTTATCCTGGCGCTCCTGAAGCAGGGCCTCATCGCTGATGGTTCCCGGCGTCACGATGCGTACGACCTTGCGCTCAACGGGGCCTTTCGACGTGGCCGGGTCGCCAATTTGTTCGCAGATAGCGACAGACTCACCCTGGTTCACCAGCTTCGCCAGATAGTTTTCAACCGCGTGATGCGGGATACCTGCCATCGGGATGGGCTCGCCTGCCGACGCGCCACGTTTCGTCAGGGAAATGTCGAGCAGCTGAGACGCACGTTTCGCATCGTCATAAAAAAGCTCGTAAAAATCGCCCATACGGTAAAACAGCAAAATTTCCGGATGCTGTGCTTTCAGCTTCAGGTACTGCTGCATCATTGGCGTATGCGCGTCGAAATTGTCGATTGTGCTCATGGAGTTATGATATCCATTTCTTTGAAAATATTACGCTTTGAGCGGCTCAATGGCCGATTGTTCCTTCTATTGTCGCATGAAAAAAAGGTGCGGCGCAGAAAAAAGTCACGACTTTACGAGGCATCTTCCACCATTAATTCAATGATGATTTTCCCGTGCTCGACGCCCACCCGAACCTGCGAGTTGGTGGTAAATCCCGCTTGCTCAAGCCAGTCGCCTTTCAGGCTCAGCGCTGCGTGTACGCTGTAGCGTTTTGGAATTTTCGTTTTACGGTCTTCATGACGTTTTCTGAAGTAACCCACTTTCAAGTGACGATAGGGTTTGGCGATCGCGATCTCTTGCATAAGCGCTCCGGTGAATGCGGTCAAAGGTGGTTATTTATGCCTGTATAAAATACCAGTAAAACGCAGCGGGGGGCGGGGTAATTCTGGAAGGGCGCTTCAGAAAATGGAATGCAATGACTGAAAATGTGCGGATAAAAGGGTATTATAAATGCACTTTATTGTTGAGGACGACGTTATGTCCGGTAAACGTATTTCACGAGAAAAAAAGACGATCGCCAGAATGATCGCCCTGTACGAAAACAGGTGTCCGCACGCTATAAAAGAAGAGGGGCACTATTCGGCGCTCAAGGCTTATGCCGATAAGCGGCTGGATAAATGCGTGTTTGGTGAGGAAAAACCTGCCTGCAAACAGTGCCCTGTGCATTGTTATCAGCCCGCCCGACGGGAAGAGATGAAGCAGGTCATGCGCTGGGCAGGGCCACGTATGTTATGGCGCCATCCGATTCTGACCATCCGTCATCTGATCGACGATCGCCGTCCGGTTCCGGAATTACCCGAAAAGTATCGGCCCAAAAAATAACCGGCTCCGCGCCGCAGTGGGCGACAAATTACGCGCAGGGCGACGTCGCCGGAATGACGGGTTAATTCAGACTCTCTTTATCGATTCCCAGACGCTTCATGCGCGAGAGCAGGGTGGTACGCTTCAGCCCCAGCCGTTGCGCCGCACCTTTCGGTCCGGCTACCACGCCGTTGGTCTCCTTCAGCACTCGCATAATGAGCTGATATTCATCTTCTCCCTCTTTCGCAAGCTCGGTTGCGGTCACGGTCGTTTCAGAGAGAGTAACCTCTGGCAGGGAGAGCTGGAGCACGTTCCCGCGCGTCAGCAGGACCGCGCGCTCAATGACGTTTTCCAGCTCGCGCACGTTCCCTGGCCACTCCATCGCCGAGAGTGTGCGTAGCGTTTCGGCAGGAATACTGTCGATATTTCGCCCCATCCGGCGGGCAATCTTCGCGGTAAAGGCTTTTACCAGCAGCGGAATATCTTCCGGGCGCTCGCGCAGCGGCGGCAGGCAGATCGGGAAGACGTTCAGGCGATAGTAAAGATCGCTGCGAAACTCGCGGTCGGCGACCATTTTTTTCAGATCGCGATTGGTGGCGGCAATCAGACGCACGTCGGTCTGGATCAGCTTGTTGCTGCCGAGGCGCTCGAACTCCTGCTCCTGCAAAACGCGCAGCAGCTTGGGCTGAAGCTCCAGCGGCATATCGCCCACTTCGTCGAGGAACAACGAGCTTTTATCCGCCAGTTCAAAACGGCCCAGCCGCTGGCTGCTGGCGCCGGTAAAGGCGCCGCGCTCGTGGCCGAACAGGTCGCTTTCCAGTAAGCCCGCAGGCATCGCCGCGCAGTTCATCTTCACCATCCGGCGGCTGTTGCGGTTGCTCAGGTTGTGGATCGCCCGGGCAATCAGCTCTTTCCCGGTGCCGGTTTCACCGAGGATCAGCACCGTGCTGTCGCTCTGCGCCACCATTTCCACCTGCTTAAGGACGCTGTACATGGCATCGCTGCGTCCGATGATTTCGCCAAACTCGCTGTCCACGTTGTTGAGCTGCTCGGTCAGCGCCAGGTTTTCGTCCACCAGCCTCTCCTTCAGGCGGTGGATCTCCTGATAGGCGAGGGCGTTATCCAGCGCAATGGAGATACGCTCGGCGATCTGGCGCAGCAGCTTCAGGTTGGCGGTGGTAAATACGGCCTCATCGCACTGCGCCAGTTTAAGCACGCCGAGCATGGTGTTGCCGGACATCAGCGGCAGCAGGCACAGGGTCTGGATCTTGTTGCCCCAGGTGTTGAACAACATCCGCTCGTAGGGGGCTACCGGATCCTGTTCATTGAGATTGAGCAGCAGGATCTCTTTGCTTTTAAATACCCGCTCGGACAGCGTTCCCGCTTCGTCCACTTCGCTCTGCTCGTGCGCCGGGTTGGCTTCATCAAGGTAGTGGGTGGAGTAGATGTTCAGCTTGCCTTTCCGGTTGCCGCGTAGCGCAATGCTGATGGCATCGATTTTAAAATAGTGATGGATCTCTTTTGACACTTCGCTGACCAGCTCATCCATGTCCAGGCGGGAGAGCACGGCGTTGGTGATGGCAACCAGAATGCGGAAGTTATCGCGCTCGCGGCTCAGCAGGTCGTAGTCCACGTTATTGGTGACGCGGCTTTGGATCTGCTCCGCGACAACGGCCACAATCTGGGTAAAGGTGTGCAGGCGTTCGTACTCCGCCTCGCTCCAGGGCTGGTCGGTATCGCGGATAAACTCGCAGCCGCCAAAAATTTGCCCTTCCACCGCCAGCGGCAGCATGCTGTAGTGGCCGAACGGGTGGTAAAGATTGCTCTCTGCCAGCTTCGGCCAGGCCTGGCGAAACTGGTCAAAATTGCAGTGCAGCGCTTCCGGGCGGGAGAGAATACGCCGCACCGGACCGTGGGCCAGAAACGTTTCATCTTCATATTCGAAGATTTTGCCGTTATCACGCGTTGAGAAATAGCTCGCGCGGTGGGTTGCGCTATGCCAGAGCACAATGGCGGCGCTGTCCGCCAGCGCTGATTGCCTGACCAGCCGCGTCAGGGCATCGCTCAGCGCGCCGAGATCGGGCTGTTGTAAAAGTGTGCGCGTGATGTCAAACAGGCCCTGCTGTCCAAGATCGCTCATCGGTGTATACGGCATTGTTGCTTTCCAATAGAAACTGGCAAAAAGAGAAATTCAGCGCTGACCGCTTTTGGCGCGGTCTAGCAAATTCGGGGTAACGGTTCAGCGTGCGGCAGATCCAGCGTGCGCTTCACGCCGTAAAGCCCGGTCAGGCGCACCCCTTTGCGCTCAACCACGTCGCCGATGATGGCCGCGTCTTTCCCTAAAGGATGTGCGCGCAGCTGTGCAAGTACGGCTTCCGCCGCCGCGCGTTCCACGCCGATCACCAGCTTGCCCTCATTGGCAAAGTTAAGCGGGTCTAGCCCTAATAGCTCGCACAGCCCGCGCACGGCGGGCTTAACGGGCAGGCCGCGCTCGGTCAGCTCAATCCCGCAGCCGCAGCTTGCCGCGAACTCGTGCACCACGGCATTCACGCCGCCCCGCGTGGCGTCGCGCAGGGCTTTTACGCCCGGCATGTCGCGCAGCGTCTGGATCAGCGGCGTGAGTACCGCGCAGTCACTGCGCAGCTCGCCATCCAGCCCCAGGCCTTCGCGCAGGTTCAGGATGGTTGCCCCGTGGCAGCCCAGCGTGCCGCTGACAATCAGCACGTCGCCTGCGCAAAGCTGCTGCGCGCTCCAGTGAATGTCGGCGGGGATCGCCCCCATCCCGGCGGTGTTGATGAAGAGCTTATCCGCCGCGCCGCGCTGTACCACCTTGGTATCCCCGGTGACGATGGCGATCCCCGCCTCGCGGGCGGTGTGCGCCATGCTGTTGACCACCGCCGTGAGCGTCTCCATTGGTAACCCTTCTTCGAGGATAAACCCGCAGGAGAGGTAGCGGGGGATCGCGCCGCTGACGGCGACGTCGTTTGCCGTGCCGCAGACGGCGAGCTTGCCGATATCGCCTCCCGGGAAGAACAGCGGGTCAATCACGTAGCTGTCGGTAGAGAACGCCAGCCTGTCACCGTGGGCGGTCAGGGCCGCGAGGTCAATACGCGCCTGATCTTCCTGCTCGGCGAGCCAGGGGTTATTAAAGGCTTCCATAAACAGCCGGTTAATCAGCTGCTGCATTGCCTGTCCACCGCTTCCGTGCGCCATTTCCACCGTGTTCATGCTTCACACTCCTGGTTGCGATAGTGATACCACGCGGCGCATGCCCCTTCGGAAGAGACCATCAGCGCGCCAAACGCGGTTTGCGGGTTACAGGCGTTGCCAAATAACGGGCAGTGATGAGGTTTGCATTTGCCGGTGAGTACGTCGCCACAGCGGGCGCGGGGATCGTCGCACACCTGCTGCGGCTGCGGGCGGAAATGCGCTTCGGCGTCGAAGGCGCGATACGTGGGCGTCAGGTGCACGCCGGATTCGGCAATCAGCCCCAGTCCGCGCCACTCGCTGTCGCCTTCGACGCTAAACACGTCGGCTATGGCCTGCTGTGCCCGTCTGTTACCTGCATCGGGCACCACGCGACGATACTGATTTTCCACCGCACTCAGGGCCGCTATTTTCTGCTCAACCAGCATGGTCACGCCTTGCAGTAGATCAAGTGGCTCGAAACCAGCCACCACTAACGGACGATTGTACTGTTCAGCGATAAAACCGTAGGCTTCTGTGCCGATCACCATGCTGACGTGGCCCGGCGCCAGAAACGCGTCGATACCGTTATCCGGCGCTTCAAGCAGGCTGCGCAGCGTGGGAATAAGCGTGATGTGCTGGCAGAAAAAGTAAAAGTTAGTGACGTTGCGGGCTTTCGCCTGCTGGAGGGTAATGGCGGTGGCGGGCATGGTGGTTTCAAAACCCAGCCCGAAAAAGACGACCTTACGCTCAGGATTAGCCATCGCCAGCGTCAGGGCATCCATCGGTGAGTAGACGATCCGCACGTCTGCGCCGCGCGCCTTCGCCTGGAGCAGCGAGCCATTTTTTCCCGGTACACGCATGGCGTCGCCAAAGGTGCAAAAAATCACACCGGTGCGGCTGGCGATGTCGAGACAGCTGTCGATGCGCCCCATCGGCAGCACGCACACCGGGCAGCCGGGGCCGTGGATAAACTCGATGCTCTCCGGCAGCAGCTGGTCGAGACCAAATTTAAAGATGGCGTGGGTGTGTCCGCCGCACACCTCCATGATCCGCAGCGGTTTTTCTTTCGTGTAGTCCAGCAGCGAGGCGCGGGTCTTCAGGCGATCGATAAGCTGCAACACCTGCTCAGGCGCGCGATATTCATCAACGTAACGCATGTGTTAATGTTCCTCCCCATACAACAGGGCGCCCACGTCCGGCTCGACATCGAACATATTCTGTAGCGCGTCCAGCGTGTCGCGGGCTTCTTCCTCATTAATCACGCTCATGGCAAAACCCACGTGGACCAGCACCCACTGGCCGAGACGCGATGCGCCGGTCTCATCGTGGCTGCCTACCAGCGTCAGGTCGACATCGCGCAGGATGCCGCAGACCTCCACTTTGGCCTGATTGCCGTCGATGGAATGAATTTGTCCGGGGACGCCTATGCACATCGTTCGTTCTCCAGCCAGTTCAGCCAGGCGTCCATCCCGTCGCCGCGCGTGGCGGAAACCAGCAGGATCTCAATGTCCGGGTTCACTTCCCGGGCGTAAGCCAGGCACTTATCCACGTCGAAATTCAGGTACGGCAGCAGGTCGACCTTGTTCAGCAGCATGACGGAGGCGGCGGCAAACATATGCGGATATTTAAGCGGCTTGTCTTCCCCTTCGGTCACCGAGAGCACCGCCACTTTATGCCGCTCGCCGAGGTCGAAGCTTGCCGGGCAGACCAGGTTGCCGACGTTTTCAATAAACAGGATACCGTTATCCGCCAGCGGCAGGCGCGGGGCGGCGTCGGCAATCATCTGCGCGTCCAGGTGGCACCCTTTCCCGGTGTTGACCTGAATCGCAGGCGTACCGGTTTCGCGGATGCGCGCGGCGTCGTTTACCGTTTGCTGGTCGCCTTCGATTACGGCGCAGGAGACGTGTTCGTTCAGACGTTTAAGGGTTTCGGTCAGCAGCGTGGTTTTACCGGAGCCGGGGCTGGAGACCAGGTTCAGCACCAGCTGTTCGCGCGCGGCAAAGCGGGCGCGATTGCGGGCGGCGAGCTGGTTATTCTTGTCCAGCACGTTGATCTCCACCTCCAGCATCTGGCGCTGGCTGATGCCCGGCGCGTGCGTACCCGCTTCGCCGTGGCCGTAATGCAGGTCGCCCGCGTCGGAACGCTGCGGGGCAAAGGTGATGCCGGTCAGGGCCGCCGCGGGACGCGGGGCAGGAGAAAAGGGCGCGGAGCGAAACGCGGAGTGGGGACGGTGTTCATCCCCTTCTATATACAGGTTGCCTTCAGCGCAACCGCAGGTACTACACATACATTACTCCTTCTCGATTTCGAGGCGTTGGATCTGCATACCGTCATCCGCCACGATGCGCAGCCCGCTGCTCTGGCACTGCGGACAGCGCTGTACCTTCGATGACAGCAGCGTGACGTACTGCTGACACTGCTCGCACCAGCACTCTGCCTGTTGCTCGTCGATATGCAGCGCGCAGCCTTCCGCCAGCGTGCCGCGGCACACCAGCTCAAAACAGAAGGTGAGGGCGCTGGTCTCGACGCAGGAAAACGCCCCGACCTTCAGCCAGACGGCGGTGACGCGTTTCGCGTGGTTTTGCACTGCCTGCTGTTCGATAAGTTCCAGTGCCCGCTGGCAGAGGGTGATTTCGTGCATGACGCCTCCTTAATGAATTGCCCCTTCAATGCAATAACGGTGCCAGCTTGATTTGCGTTACGGCGTGACGATGTCAACGCTGTCGAAATGACACGTCGACACCGCGGCGGTGACAGTGCGCATCTCTTTAAAATCCATTTAAATCAACAAATTAAAAACTGGCACGAAATCTGCTTAACAGCCGCTAACTCCATTAACCGGATACCTTTTATGACTATTTGGGAAATTAGCGAAAAAGCGGATTACATCGCGCAACGTCACCAGCAGCTCCAGGAGCAATGGCACCTGTACTGCAATTCACTGATCCAGGGGATCACGCTGTCGAAGGCCCATCTGCATCACGCCATGAGCTGTGCGGCGCAGGGGGATATGCGTTTTGTCCTGTTCGGCCACTTTACGATTTACGTCACCCTGGCGGAGACCTTCAACAGCCACACGATTGAGTACTACGTCGAGACGAAAGAGGGCGACAGGCACTGCATCGCCCGGGCGCAGCTGATGGCGGACGGCATGGTGGACGGTCACGTCAGCAACCGCGATCGCCAGCAGGTGCTGGAGCACTATCTGGAGAAAATCGCGCCGGTTTACGACGGCCTCTACGCCGCCGTTGAGCATGACAGGCCAGTCAATCTGAAACAGCTGATCGACGGAAAATCCTCCGCGAACGTGGCCTGAAAAGCGAGTGTCGAGAAGTGTCGATAAGACAGTTTTTTTCGTCAAAAATGACCATCACCAGAGGATGACCCGGTGAACCGTTTTGTAATTGCTGACTCGACGGTCTGTATTGGCTGTCGGACCTGTGAGGCGGCGTGCTCGGAAACGCACCGCCTGCACGGGCTACAGTCCATGCCGCGCCTGCGCGTCATGCGTAATGAGAAAGAGTCTGCCCCGCAGCTCTGTCACCACTGTGAAGACGCCCCGTGCGCGGGCGTCTGTCCTGTCAATGCCATCACCCGCGTTGACGGCGCGGTACAGCTGAACGAAAGCCTGTGCGTGAGCTGCAAGCTGTGCGGCATCGCCTGTCCGTTCGGCGCCATTGAGTTTTCAGGCAGCCGTCCGCTGCATATTCCGGCGAATGCTAATACTGCGAAAGCGCCGCCTGCGCCACCGGCTCCGGCACGCGTGAGTACGCTGCTGGACTGGGTGCCGGGCATTCGCGCCGTTGCGGTGAAGTGCGATCTGTGCAGCTTCGATGAGCAGGGTCCGGCCTGCGTGCGGACCTGCCCGACCCGGGCGCTGGTCCTGGTCAACATCCGCGACATCGCTCGCACCAGCAAACGCAAGCGCGAGCTGACCATCAATACCGACGTCGGCGATCTTTCGCTGCTGCGGGCGCTTAACGAGGGGGCGAAATGAACGCGATAGTTATGATGACCAGCGGTGTGGCCTGGTTTGCCGCCGCCGCTGTCCTGGCGCTGCTCCTCTCCTTCCATAAAACGCTGAGCGGCGTGATCGCCGGTATCGGCGGGGCGGTCGGCAGCCTGATGACGCTGGCGGCGGGCGGGGTTGTCCTGATCGACGGCCAGTCCGTCGACACCCTCATCCCGCTGATTCACCACGCCGTTGAGCTTACGCCGCTGAACGCCATCTGGCTGATAACCTTTGGCCTGTGCGGGCTGTTTATCAGCCTGTTTAATATCGACTGGCACCGACATCAGCACACCAAAGCCAACGGCCTGCTGGTTAACCTGTTGATGGCCGCCGCGGTCTGTACCGTTATCGCCAGCAACCTCGGCGCGCTGGTGGTGATGGCAGAAATCATGGCCCTGTGCGGCGTGTTCCTGACCGGATGCAGCGCCTCCGGAAAGCTGTGGTTTGCGCTCGGACGTCTCGGCACGCTGCTGCTGGCGCTGGCCTGCTGGCTGGTGTGGCAGCGTTTCGGCACGCTGGATTTTGCCATGCTTAACGGCCAGCCGCTGGGCAACGACGTCTGGCTGTTGGGCGTAGTCGGTTTTGGCCTGCTGGCCGGGATTATCCCGCTGCACGGCTGGGTGCCGCAGGCGCATGCCAATGCCTCAGCCCCGGCCGCTGCGCTGTTCTCCACCGTGGTGATGAAGGTCGGTCTGTTCGGCATCCTGATGATAACCCTGACGGGCGGTCAGCCGCCGCTGTGGTGGGGCGTGGCGCTGCTGATTGCGGGGATGATCACCGCGTTCGTCGGCGGGCTGTACGCGCTGATGGAGCACAACATCCAGCGTCTGCTGGCGTACCACACCCTGGAGAACATCGGGATTATCCTGCTCGGCATGGGCGCGGGCGTCACCGGGCTGGCGCTCAACCAGCCGGCGCTGATTGCCGCCGGGTTTATTGGCGGTCTGTATCACCTTATCAACCACAGTCTGTTTAAAAGCACCCTGTTCCTCGGTGCGGGCAGCGTCTGGTTCCGCACCGGGCACCGCGATATTGAAAAGCTCGGCGGGATTGGCAAAAAAATGCCCGTCATTTCGCTGGCGATGCTGGTCGGGCTGATGGCGATGGCTGCGCTGCCGCCGCTGAACGGCTTTGCCGGCGAGTGGGTGATTTATCAGTCCTTCTTCGCCCTCGGCCAGAGCGAGGCGTTTATCGGGCGTTTACTCGGCCCGCTGCTGGCGGTGGGCCTGGCGATCACCGGCGCGCTGGCGGTGATGTGTATGGCGAAGGTTTACGGCGTCACCTTCCTGGGCGCACCGCGTACGCGTGAGGCTGAGAACGCCTGCTGCGCACCGCTACTGATGGGCGTAAGCGTGGTCGCACTGGCGCTGTGCTGCATCGCGGGCGGCGTCGCCGCGCCGTGGTTGCTGCCGCAGCTGGGCCACGCCATTCCGCTGCCGCTGGTCACGGCGCATACCGTCGTTTCCCAGCCGATGATGGCGCTGCTGCTGATTGCCGCGCCGCTCCTGCCGTTCGTGCTGATGCTGTTCTTCAGACGCGACCGTCTCGCCTCCCGCTCGCGCGGCGCGGCGTGGGCCTGCGGCTACGAACATGAGCAGTCGATGGTCATCACCGCCCACGGTTTCGCTATGCCGGTGAAGGAGAACTTCGCCGCCGTGCTGAAGCTGCGCCACTGGCTGAACCCGGTGGGCTGGGTGCCGGGCTGGCAGGGTGCCGCTGTGCCCGTGCTGTTCCGCCGCCTGGCGCTGATCGAGCTGGCGGTGCTGGTGGTGATTGTCATTTCACGAGGAGCCTGACATGAGTCTGTTACTGGCAATTCTTCAGGCGCTGGTGCTGTTCGCCGCCGCGCCGCTGCTGTCGGGCATCACGCGCGTGGCGCGCGCCCGGCTGCACAACCGTCGCGGGCCTGGCGTGCTCCAGGAGTACCGCGATCTCTTCAAACTGCTTTCCCGTCAGAGCGTCGCGCCGGACGCCGCAGGCTGGGTGTTCCGCCTGACGCCGTTTGTGATGGTGGGCGTGATGCTGACCATCGCCACCGCGCTGCCGGTGGTGACGGTGGGCTCGCCGCTGCCGGTGCTGGGCGATCTGATTACGCTGATCTACCTCTTCGCCATCGCGCGTTTCTTCTTTGCGATTGCGGGTCTGGATACCGGCAGCCCGTTTACGGGTATCGGCGCCAGCCGCGAGGCGATGCTCGGCGTGCTGGTTGAGCCAATTCTGCTGCTGGGGCTGTGGGTCGCCGCGCAGGTTGCAGGCTCGACCCACATCAGTTTCATCACCGACACCGTTTACCACTGGCCGGTTTCACGTTCGCTCCCGCTGGTGCTGGCGCTCTGCGCCTGCGCGTTCGCCACCTTTATCGAGATGGGCAAGCTGCCGTTCGATCTCGCGGAAGCGGAGCAGGAATTACAGGAGGGGCCGCTCACCGAGTACAGCGGCTACGGCTTTGCGGTGCTGAAGTGGGGCATCAGCCTCAAGCAGCTGGTGGTGTTGCAGATGTTCGTCGGCGTTTTCTTCCCGTGGGGGCAGATGACGCACTTCTCTGCGGGCGGCCTGCTGCTGGCCGTGGTGGTGGCTATGCTCAAGCTGCTTATTGGCGTGCTGGTGATTGCCCTGTTTGAAAACAGCATGGCGCGCCTGCGCTTTGTCGAAACGTCACGCATCACCTGGGCCGGTTTTGGTTTTGCATTTTTAGCGTTCGTCTCCTTGCTGGTGGCGTGATTAAAGAGAGTGTTTATGTCTGAAGAAAAGAAAGGTCAGCAGTATCTCGCCGCATTGCATCAGGCTTTCCCGGGCGTGGTGCTCGAGGAGTCCTGGCAAACCAAAGACCAGATCACCGTCACCATTAAGGTGAACTATCTGCCGGAAGTGGTGGAGTTTCTCTATTACCAGCAGGGCGGCTGGCTGTCGGTGCTGTTCGGCAACGACGAGCGTCAGCTGTGTGGCAACTATGCGGTGTACTACGTGATGTCGATGGAGCAGGGGGAGAAGTGCTGGCTCACCGTGCGCGTAGAGGTCGATCCGGCTAAACCGGAATACCCCTCCGTCACGGCGCGCGTGCCTGCCGCCGTCTGGGGCGAGCGCGAAGTGCGCGACATGTATGGTCTGGTGCCGGTTGGCCTGCCTGACGAGCGTCGCCTGGTGCTGCCGGACGACTGGCCGGATGAACTCTATCCGCTGCGCAAGGACAGCATGGACTACCGCCAGCGCCCGGCCCCGACCACCGACAGCGAAACCTACGAGTTCATCAACGAGCTGGGCAGCAAGAAGAATAACGTGGTGCCGATTGGCCCGCTGCACGTTACCTCCGACGAACCGGGCCACTTCCGCCTGTTCGTCGACGGCGAGAACATTATCGACGCCGACTACCGCCTGTTCTACGTCCACCGCGGCATGGAGAAGCTGGCGGAGACCCGCATGGGCTACAACGAAGTCACGTTCCTCTCTGACCGCGTGTGCGGCATCTGCGGCTTTGCCCACAGCACCGCCTACACCACCTCGGTGGAAAACGGCATGGGGATCGTGGTGCCGGAACGCGCGCAGATGATCCGCGCCATTCTGCTGGAGGTGGAGCGCCTGCACTCGCACCTGCTCAACCTCGGCCTGGCCTGCCACTTCGTCGGCTTTGACTCCGGGTTTATGCAGTTCTTCCGCGTGCGCGAGGCGTCGATGAAGATGGCGGAGATCCTTACCGGGGCGCGTAAAACCTACGGCCTGAACCTGATCGGCGGGATCCGCCGCGACCTGCTGAAAGACGACATGATCCAGACCCGCCAGCTGGCGCAGCAGATGCGGCGGGACGTGCAGGAGCTGGTGGACATGCTGCTCAGCACGCCAAACATTGAGCAGCGCACCGTCGGGATTGGTCGTCTTGACCCGGAAATCGCCCGCGACTTCAGTAACGTTGGTCCGATGGTGCGCGCCAGCGGCCACGCCCGCGATACCCGCGCCGATCACCCGTTCGTCGGCTACGGCCTGCTGCCGATGACCGTGCACAGCGAGCAGGGCTGCGACGTCATCTCCCGTCTGAAGGTGCGCATCAACGAGGTATTCACCGCGCTGAACATGATCGACTACGGCCTCGATAACCTGCCGGGCGGCCCGCTGATGGTGGAAGGCTTCACCTACATTCCAAACCGCTTTGCCCTCGGCTTTGCCGAAGCGCCGCGCGGGGACGACATCCACTGGAGCATGACCGGCGACAACCAGAAGCTCTACCGCTGGCGCTGCCGCGCGGCGACCTACGCCAACTGGCCAACCCTGCGCTACATGCTGCGCGGCAATACGGTCTCTGACGCGCCGCTGATCATCGGCAGCCTCGACCCGTGCTACTCCTGCACCGACCGCATGACCGTCGTGGACGTGCGCAAGAAGAAAAGCCAGGTGGTGCCGTACAAAGAGCTTGAGCGCTACAGCATCGAGCGTAAGAACTCGCCGCTGAAATAAGGATTCGCCATGTTTACCTTCATCAAAAAAGTGATCAAAACCGGCGCGCAGACCAGCAGTTATCCGCTGGAGCCGATCCCGGTGGATAAAAACTTTCGCGGCAAGCCGGAGCACAACCCGCAGCAGTGCATCGGCTGCGCGGCCTGCGTCAACGCCTGCCCGTCGAATGCCTTAACGGTGGAAACGGACCTGAAAACCGGCGAGCTGGCCTGGCAGTTTAACCTCGGGCGCTGCATCTTCTGCGGCCGCTGCGAGGAGGTCTGCCCGACGGTGGCCATTCGCCTGTCTCAGGAGTACGAGCTGGCGGTGTGGAAAAAAGAGGACTTCCTCCAGCAGTCGCGCTTTGCGCTGTGCAACTGCCGCGTCTGCAAGCGTCCGTTCGCCGTGCAAAAAGAGATCGACTACGCCATCGCGCTGCTGAAGCACAACGGCGACGTCCGCGCGGAGCATCACCGTGAAAGCTTCGAAACCTGCCCGGAGTGCAAGCGTCAGAAGTGCCTGCTGCCGTCCGACCGTATTGATATCACCCGCCATATGAGAGAGGCCAGCTGATGGAAAACCTACTGGGCCCGCGCGATGCTAACGGCATTCCTGTGCCGATGACGGTGGACGAATCCATCGCCAGCATGAAGGCGTCGCTGCTGAAAAAAATCAAACGCTCGGCCTACGTCTACCGCGTGGACTGCGGCGGCTGCAACGGCTGCGAGATCGAGATCTTCGCCACCCTGTCACCGCTGTTTGACGCCGAGCGCTTCGGCATCAAGGTGGTGCCGTCCCCGCGCCATGCGGACATTCTGCTGTTCACCGGGGCAGTGACCCGTGCCATGCGCTCGCCCGCGCTGCGCGCCTGGCAGTCTGCGCCGGATCCGAAAATCTGTATCTCGTACGGTGCCTGCGGCAACAGCGGCGGCATCTTCCACGACCTGTACTGCGTCTGGGGCGGCACCGACAAAATCGTGCCGGTTGATGTTTACATTCCAGGCTGTCCGCCAACGCCTGCCGCGACGCTGTACGGTTTTGCCATGGCGCTCGGCCTGCTGGAGCAAAAAATCCACGCCCGCGAGCCGGGCGAGCTGGACAACCAGCCTGCCGCCATTCTGCACCCGGACATGGTGCAGCCGCTGCGGGTGAAGGTTGACCGCAAGGCGCGGAAACTGGCGGGCTATCGCTATGGCCGCCAGATTGCCGACGATTATCTGCGCCTTCTGAGCCAGGGCGACCATCAGGTGGCGCGCTGGCTGGAAGCGGAAAACGATCCGCGTCTCAATGAGATCGTGGCGAACCTGAACAGCATCGTCGATGAGGCGCGTATCCGATGAGTGAAACGGTGGTGTTCAGCCAGCTGAGCCGTAAGTTTATTGATGAGAACAATGCCACGCCGGATGCGGCGCAGCAGGTGGTCTATTACAGTCTGGCGATTGGGCACCACCTCGGGGTGATCGACTGCCTGGAGGCGGCGCTGAGCTGCCCGTGGCCCGAGTACCTGGCGTGGATCGCCACGCTGGAGGAGGGCAGTACGGCGCGGCGCAAAATGGAGGGCGTGCCGAAGTACGGCGAGATCGTTATCGACGCCAACCACATCACGATGCTCGCCAACGCCTTTGACGCGGCGCTGAGCAGGCAAACCCCCGAGCAGCAGGCGTGGAGCAAAACGCTGCTCAGCATGCTCCACGATATTCATCAGGAGAGCGCCATCTACCTGATGGTGAGGAGATTACGTGACTGACGTTTTACTGTGTGTCGGCAACAGCATGATGGGCGACGACGGCGCGGGTCCGCTGCTGGCGGAACTGTGCGCCGCAAACCCGCCGGGCAGCTGGGTGGTGATTGACGGCGGCAGCGCGCCGGAAAACGACGTGGTGGCCATTCGCGAGCTGCGCCCGGACAGGCTGTTAATCGTTGATGCCACCGATATGGGGCTCAACCCCGGTGAGATCCGCCTGATTGACCCGGACGACATCGCCGAAATGTTTATGATGACGACGCACAATATGCCGCTGAACTACCTGGTCGATCAGATTAAAGACGACGTGGGCGAGGTGCTGTTTTTGGGGATTCAGCCGGACATTGTCGGGTTCTATTACCCGATGACGCCGCCGGTGAAAGAGGCGGTGGACGTGGTGTATTCACGGCTTGCAGGGTGGGTTGGGGATGGGGGATTTTCTCAGCTCTGAGCAGTGCCGGGTGGCGGCTTCGCCTTACCCGGCCTACCAAACCCATCCCCCTCTCCCTGTGGGAGAGGGCTGGGGTGAGGGCAACAGGCTACTCCAGATCCCCCCCGTTACTCGCAATCACCTTCTTATACCACCAGAATGATTTCTTGCGCTTGCGGTCCAGCGTGCCGTTGCCGGCGTCGTCCCGGTCGACGTACACAAACCCGTAGCGCTTGCTCATCTCACCCGTTGAGGCTGACACCAGGTCAATACAGCCCCAGGTGGTGTAGCCCAGCAGCGGTACGCCGTCCTCAATCGCGTCGCCCATTGCGCGGATATGCTCGCGCAGGTAGCTGATGCGGTAGTCGTCGTTGATCTCGCCGTTTTCATCAATGACGTCCTTCGCTCCAAGGCCGTTTTCCACCAGGAACAGCGGCTTCTGGTAGCGGTCGTACATCATGTTCATGGTGATGCGCAGGCCGAGCGGATCAATGCCCCAGCCCCACTCGCTCACCTGAATGTGCGGGTTGCGCAGGGACTTCACGATGTTCGCCGCGCTGGTGTTGCCCGCGTTCATGTCCGCCGACGCGCAGCGCGAGGCGTAATAGCTGAACGAGACAAAGTCGACGGTGTTTTTCAGCAGTTCATCGTCGCCCGGGTCTTTCACAATCACCACGCCTTTCTCGCGGAACACGCGGGCAGAGTAGGCCGGATAGCTGCCGCGCGCCTGCACGTCGATAAAGAACAGGTTCTCGCGGTCTTTCTCCAGCGCCATCCACACGTCTTCCGGCTTGCAGGACCAGGGGTAAAAATTGCCGCCCGCCAGCATACAACCGACCTGGTTTTCCGGGTTCACCTCGTGGGCGATTTTGGTCGCCAGCGCGCTCGCCACCAGCTCGTGGTGCGCGGCCTGGTACTTCACCTGGTCCTCGTTTTCACCTTCCTCGAACACCAGCCCCGCGCCGGAGAACGGGCTGTGCAGCATGATGTTGATTTCGTTGAAGGTCAGCCAGTATTTCACCAGCCCGTTAAATTCCTCAAAGCAGGTGCGGGCGTAGCGGGCGAAGAAATCAACCATCCTGCGGTTGCGCCAGGAGCCGTACTCCGTCACCAGGTGCATCGGCACGTCGAAATGGCAGAGCGTGACCAGCGGCTCGATGTTGTACTTTTTGCACTCCTCGAACACCGCGCGGTAGAAGGCAATGCCTTCCTGATTCGGCAGCGGTTCATCGCCGTTCGGGTAGAGGCGGCTCCAGGCAATCGAGGTGCGGAACACCGTAAAGCCCATCTCCGCCATCAGGGCGATGTCTTCTTTGTAGCGATGGTAAAAATCAATCGCCTCGTGGCTCGGGTAGAATTCGTCGTCCCGCAACGAAAACCGTTTTTCTTTGCCGACCTTTACCGCCAGACGGTTTGCGCCGTGGGGGATCATATCGACCGTGGTCAGTCCTTTGCCGCCTTCACGGTAAGCCCCTTCACTCTGGTTGGCGGCAAGCGCGCCGCCCCATAAAAATCCTTGTGGAAAAACAGACATTCTTACCTCGCTTTCAGTTTATGCTTCTGCTGCTTTGTTCTGTACCGGTGCGGTTTGCAGGGCGCGTGCTTTTTCGGCGTCGTCTTCTACCGGGATATCCTCAAACCCTAACAGCAGGGTTAGCACAAACGACAGCACTACCGCCAGACCCATCACGCCAAACACCCAAACGATGGTCATCGGGTTGGCCGGGTCGAAGAACTGCACGCTGGTAAACAGCCCCGGCGCCGCCATCGAATGGCTGGCAAGGCCTGCCATGCCCGCCACCGCGCCGCAGATAAAGCCGCTGATCAGGCTCGCAATCAACGGGCGCTTCAGGCGTACCGCTACGCCGTACAGGGCCGGTTCAGAGATCCCCGCCATGATGGCGGAGGCCGCCGCGGCCAGCGCCGTCTGGCGCAGCTCCGGATTTTTGGTTTTCCACGCCACCGCCAGCGACGAACCGCCGAGCGACAGGTTGGCGCCGATCTCCGACGGCATCACCATCCCTTCTCTGCCCGTTTCGGCAATGGTCTGGATGATGGTCGGCGTAAACACGCGGTGCATCCCGGTCATCACCAGCAGCGGCCACAGCGCGCCCATAATGGCAACGGAGAGCCAGCCCAGATAGCCGTGAATGGTGTAGACCAGCGCGGAGATGGCGCTGCCGATCCAGATCCCGAGCGGGCCAATCAGTACGATGGCGAGCGGGGCGGCAATCAGCACGATCAGCATCGGCTTGAGGAAGTTTTTGGTCACCGCCGGGGTAATGCGATCCACCCAGCGTTCGATGTATGACAGGCACCAGGTCATCACCAGGGCGGGGATCACCGTGTAGGTGTATTTCACCGCCTTCACCGGAATGAAGGCGAACTCAACGTGCTCGCCCTGCGCGGCTTTCGCCATCAGCTCGATAAAGCTCGGGTGAACCAGAACGCCCGCGATGGCGATTGCCAGGGACATGTTGGTTTTGAACTTCACCGCCGCGGACGCCGCCACCATCAGCGGCAGGAAGAAGAACGCGCCATCGCCGATAACGGTCAGGATCGTCAGCGTCGGGTCGCCTTTGCCCAGCACGCCGGTCATCTCAAGGATCATCGCCAGCAGCTTGACCATCGACCCGCCGATGATCGCCGGGATCAGCGGAGACATGGTGCCGATCAGCGCGTCGAGGATCCCGGCGCCAATGCGGCGCAGCGTGAGCTTCTGTGGACCTTCCGCTACGGCAGGTTGCAGGTTAGCGGGCAGCAGGCTCACCACTTCACGGTATGCCTGGGACACGGTGTTGCCGATGATCACCTGACACTGGTTGTCGTTGCGCACCACGCCGAGCACGCCGCTGATGCTTTTCAGGCGTGCGGCGTCGGTGAGACTTTCGTCTTTCAGGACGAAGCGCAGTCGCGTCATACAGTGGGTGACGGCGACGATGTTCTCTTTGCCGCCCAGCGCGCTAACGACGTCGGTCGCCAGCGCAGCGTAATTTTTTGCCATCGGATGTGATCCTGTTATCGTTGTGAGAAGTGTAGGAAACCGGTTTCACACAATCATCATGAGTTTCTTTTAATGAAACAAGACCACTTTTTATGCATTTTTTCGTTTCGTGATGACGATCACTCGTGGCCGTAAAAAGCGTGATAACGCCGCTGCGACAATTTTTCTGCGGTGCAGTACACTGCGCCCATCAGGTTCAGACGGAATAATAATATGACCACGATGCTGGAAGTGGCGAAGCGGGCAGGCGTATCAAAAGCGACGGTCTCCCGGGTACTGTCGGGGAACGGTTACGTCAGCCAGGAGACGAAAGACCGGGTTTTTCAGGCCATCGAAGAGAGCGGGTATCGCCCCAATCTGCTGGCGCGAAACCTGGCGACCAAACGCACCCAGACTCTGGGGCTGGTGGTGACGAACACCCTGTACCATGGGGTCTACTTTAGCGAGCTGCTGTTTAACGCCGCGCGGATGACGGAAGAGAAGGGGCGTCAGCTGATCCTGGCGGACGGCAAGCACAGCGCCGAAGAGGAGCGCGAGGCGATCCAGTACCTGCTCGACATGCGCTGCGACGCGGTAATCATCTATCCGCGTTTTCTGAGCGTGGAAGCGCTGGACGAGATCATTGAGAAATGCGAGCAGCCGATCATGGTGCTCAACCGCCGTTTGCGGAAAAACAGCAGTCACAGCGTCTGGTCCGATCATAAAGCGTCGTGTCAGGACGCGGTATCGCAGCTGATTGAGAAAGGCCACCGGGAGATTGCGTTTATCACCGGTTCGCTGGATTCCCCCACCGGGGTGGAGCGTCTTTCCGGCTACAAGGACGCGCTGGCGCAGCACGGGATTGCAGTTCGCGACGCGCTGATCGCCGAAGGGAAGTGGAACCCGGCCAGCGGCGCGGCGGCGGTCTCTCAGTTGCTCACCCGCGGCGAAACGTTTACCGCGCTGGTGGCGAGTAACGACGATATGGCGATTGGCGCCATCAGGCAGCTGCACGAGAGCGGCGTCGCCACGCCGGGCGCAGTGTCCGTCATCGGCTTTGACGACGTGGCAATCGCGCCCTATATCGTGCCGTCCCTCTCCAGCGTGCGTATTCCAGTAACGGAGATGATTCAGGAGACCATCAGCCGTATGATTTTCATGCTCGACGGCGGTGAGTTTAAGCCTCAGCAAACCTTTTCCGGCGAGCTTATCCTGCGCGACTCCGTCATTGACGGCCCGCATCGCTGACGTCGACATCTGTCATCGTCACTAATGACGATGACAGATCCTTCTCTTTTAAATTTCCCTATAAAATCAATGTATTAAATATTGGCACGGTTTATGAATAGCTTCGCGCATAACAGTTATGCCGGAGAAGCAGATGAACCGTTTTATTATGGCCGATGCCAGCAAATGCATTGGTTGCCGTACCTGTGAAGTGGCGTGCGTGGTGTCCCATCAGGCAGAGCAGGATTGCGCCTCTCTCACCCCTGATACCTTCCTGCCGCGCATCCACGTCATTAAAGGCGTGAATATTTCTACCGCCGCTATCTGTCGCCAGTGCGAAGACGCGCCGTGCGCCAACGTCTGTCCGAACGGGGCGATTAAGCGCGAGAAAGGCTTCGTGCACGTGATGCAGGAGCGCTGCATCGGGTGCAAAACCTGTGTGGTGGCGTGTCCGTATGGCGCGATGGAGGTGGTGGTTCGCCCGGTGGTGCGCAACAGCGGTATCGGGCTGAGCGTACGCGCGGAGAAAGCCGAAGCCAATAAATGTGACCTCTGCTACCACCGCGACGCCGGTCCGGCGTGTATGGAAGCCTGTCCGACGCATGCGCTGGTCTGCGTCGATCGCGACAAGCTCGAACAGATGAGTGCCGAAAAACGCCGCCGCGCGGCGTTCGACACCTCGTCATCGCTGCTGTTTTAAGCTGCAATGCGCGTTAATGGCGTACAGCTTCGGGTGCGCGGCAAGGTGCAGGGGGTAGGATTTCGTCCCTTCGTCTGGCAGCTTGCGCACCAGCTGGGGCTGGCAGGCGACGTCTGCAACGACGGAGAGGGTGTCCTGGTGCGTCTCGCGGGCAGTGGGGGTGACTTTACCGCGAGACTGCGCCAGGACTGCCCACCGCTGGCGCGCATCGATCGCATTGAAACGCAGCCGTTCAGCTGGACGACGCTGCCGGACGAGTTTGTCATCCGCCACAGCGAGAGCGGGGCGATGGACACGCAAATCGTCCCGGATGCCGCCACCTGTCCCGCATGCCTGGCGGAGATGCGCGATCCCCGCGAACGTCGCTACCGCTACCCGTTTATCAACTGCACCCACTGCGGGCCGCGGTTTACCATTATCCGCGCCATGCCCTATGACCGCCCGGCCACGTCAATGGCGCCATTCCCGCTCTGTGTGCCCTGTGAAACGGAGTACCTCAACCCGGCTGACCGGCGTTTTCACGCCCAGCCGGTGGCCTGCCCGGATTGCGGACCGCAGATGGAGTGGCGAGCCGGGGAGGCTGCTGCCACCCGCGAATCGGCGTTAAGCGCGGCGGTGGCGATGCTGGAAGGCGGCGGGATTGTGGCGGTCAAAGGGCTGGGCGGTTTTCACCTGGTCTGCGACGCGCTTAACCCGCAGGCGGTTCGGAAATTACGGGCACGCAAGCAGCGCCCGACCAGGCCGCTGGCGGTGATGATCCCGCATGCGGACGATCTGCCGGAGGCCATCCAGACGCTGTTACGTTCACCCGCTGCGCCGATTGTGCTGACGCCAAAAGCCTGCCTTCCTGCGTTTCCTGAGGAGATTGCGCCGGGGCTGGATACGGTCGGCGTGATGCTGCCTGCGAACCCGCTCCAGCATTTGCTGATGCTGGACTGCCAGCGCCCGCTGGTGATGACCTCCGGCAACCTCAGCGGCCATCCACCCGCCATAAGCAACCAGCAGGCGCTGGAAGAACTCAGTGACATCGCTGACGGCTTCCTGCTGCACAACCGCGACATCCTGCAACGGATGGATGATTCAGTGATGGACCAGGAGGGCACGATGCTGCGTCGCGCACGCGGTTTTGTGCCGGATGCCATCACATTGCCCGCCGGATTCCGCGACATCCCGCCCATGTTATGCACCGGCGCGGAGATGAAAAACACCTTCAGCCTGGTGCGTGGCAACCAGGCGGTGCTGAGCCAGCATTTTGGCGATCTGAGCGACGAGGGGGTAGAGGCGCAGTGGCGCAGTGCGCTCTCGACGATGCAGGACATCTACGCCTTTCAGCCTGAGCGCGTGGTGTGCGATGCCCATCCGGGTTATCACGCCCGACTGTGGGCCCGGGCGCAGGCGCTGCCCGTTGAGACCGTGCTGCATCATCATGCGCATGCGGCAGCGTGTCTGGCGGAGAATGGCTGGCCGCTCGACGGCGGGGATGTTATTGCCCTGACCCTGGACGGGATCGGCATGGGCGAGAACGGCGCGCTGTGGGGCGGCGAGTGCCTGCGGGTGAACTATCGCGACTGCGAACGGCTGGGCGGTCTGCCAGCCGTTGCGCTGCCGGGGGGCGATCTGGCGGCAAAACAGCCGTGGCGCAATTTGCTCGCCCACTGTCTGGCGTTCGTACCTGACTGGCAGCAGTACCCGGAAACAGAGGTGGTACAGCGTCAAAACTGGCCGCTGCTGGCAACGGCTGTGTCGCGCGGTATCAATGCGCCGCGGGCCTCCTCCTGTGGTCGTCTGTTCGACGCCGTGGCCTGTGCGCTGGGCATTGAAACGCAACGCTATGAGGGCGAAGCCGCGTGCCGGCTGGAGGAGCTGGCCGAACGCTGCGCAGGGGTTGATCATCCGGTGACGCTCCAGACGGATAACCTTGCGCTGTTCTGGCAACAGTGGCTTACCTGGCGGGCGGAACCCGGCGAGCGTGCCTGGGCTTTTCACGATGCGCTGGCAAAAGGGCTGAGCGAACTGGCGGCAACGCATGCCCGCCGACGGTCGCTCACGACGGTGTGCTTCAGCGGAGGCGTCCTTCACAACCGCCTGCTGCGCGCGCGCCTTCGTCATTACCTTTCTGATTTCACGCTTCTTTTTCCTTCGCGCCTGCCCGCAGGCGACGGAGCGATCTCCTTCGGGCAGGCGGTGGTTGCTGCCGCCCGATCATGTTCACAAGGGATTTAAAATGTTACGACTTTTACGCAATGAACCTCGTGCAGCGTGCCTGCTGCTGGCTCTCGGGATGGCTAACCTGCTGGCCTGGGGGCTGGCGTGGCACACCTTTAGCGGCAGTACGGCGCTGATGGCGGCCAGCCTGCTGGCCTGGTGTTACGGACTGCGTCATGCGGTGGATGCCGACCATATCGCCGCGATTGATACCGTGACGCGTAAAATGATGCAGCAGGGCAAGCGCCCGTCCGGCGTGGGCGCATGGTTTTCCCTCGGACACTCCACCATCGTGGTGCTGGCCTCCATTGCTATCGCCGCGACCGCCACGGCGTTTCAGAAAAACATGGCATGGTTCCACGAAACCGGCAGCCTGATTGGCACCGCCGTCTCCGCCACCTTCCTGCTGGCGATGGCGCTGGTGAATATGGTGATCCTGCGCGGCGTCTGGCGCAGTTTTCAGGCGCTGAAACACGGCAATCCCGTGCAGGGCGACATCACGCTGCCTGCACAGGGCGGCGTCATGAACTGGCTGTTCGGCAAAACCTTCCGCCTCGTCAATAAAAGCTGGCAGATGTACCTGGTCGGTTTCCTGTTCGGCCTGGGGTTCGACACCGCCACCGAAATCGGCGTGTTGGGGATCTCCGCCGCCAGCGCCTCCAGCGGGATGTCGGTGTGGTCGATCATGATCTTCCCGGCGCTCTTCGCCAGCGGCATGGCGCTGGTGGATACGCTCGATAACCTGCTGATGGTGGGTGCCTACGGCTGGGCGTTTAACAAGCCGCAGCGCAAGCTCTACTACAACATGACCATCACCGGCACTTCGGTGGT
Source organism: Enterobacter sp. DTU_2021_1002640_1_SI_PRY_ASU_LCPMC_013 (assembly GCF_032389435.1). Lineage (NCBI taxonomy): Bacteria > Pseudomonadati > Pseudomonadota > Gammaproteobacteria > Enterobacterales > Enterobacteriaceae > Enterobacter > Enterobacter sp. DTU_2021_1002640_1_SI_PRY_ASU_LCPMC_013. Next base: position 3,818,970 of record NZ_CP135594.1, on the reverse strand, counting down.
GGTGGCGCTGTTTATCGGTGGCCTGGAAGCGCTGGGTCTGCTGATGGACAAGTTCGCCCTCAGCGGCGGCGTGTGGGATCTGATTGGCGCGGTGAACGATAACCTGGGCGACGCCGGATTTGTGGTGGTCGGGCTGTTTGTCGCCTGCTGGCTGATCTCGATGGCGAACTATCGCTGGCGCGGTTATGACGCGCTGGTGGTGCGCTCCTGACGCTGAAAGTGTAGCGATAAAAAAAGCCCCGGGACATCGGGGCGGTGGACAACAAAATCCAAAGGTTAAGTAAGCGTGGCAGTACTGTAGGCCGGGTAAGCGGAGCGCCACCCGGCATGACGAGGGTTAAGCTGGTAGCGATTTCAGCAGCGCGAAGGCCTCCTTCATTCTGTCTTCGCTGACGACAAAGGCGCGCATCTGACCGTCGGTATCGGTGCCGCGCGCCACCATGCCCTGAGGCGAAAGGACAATCTCCCAGTCCAGATCCTGACGCTGCGTTTCACCTGCGAGATGCAGCGGTAGTTCCGGCGTTTTTACCTTCACCAGCATGGCGGGTAATTTCACCGGGGCGTTGCCGCCGAGCAGGTTTTTCGCCAGGAACATGGCGCTTAACTGAATCGGTTGCAGGAACGGCAGCACCTGGCCGTTAATTTCCGCGCAGTCGCCCAGGGCATAAATGTCCGGCCGGGTGGTTTGCAGGTAGCTATCCACCTTCACGCCGCGATTGATCTCTGCGCCCGCGCGGTGCGCCAGCGCGGTTTCCGGGCGCAACCCCGTCGCCGCAATAACCACATCCACTTCCACGCTGCGGTTGCGGTCGAGCGTCGCACAAATGCCGGTTTCGGTTTTGCTTAGGCTCTGTAACTGCGATTTCAGCAGCAGATGCACGCCCATGTCGGTCAGACGATGCTGTAAGCGACTGCTTACTTCTGCTGGCATCAGCGCTGACAGAATGCTGGCCGCGTGGTCAACCAGGGTGACGGATTTTCCCGCCCGGCAGAAGTCCATCGCCAGCTCGGTGCCAATCAGTCCGCCGCCGACAATCATCACCCGCGTGGCGTCGCGTAACAGGGTCTCGCTGGCCTGATACTCCTGCTGGCTGTTGAGCGTGACCATCAGCTCGCGGCCCTCAACCGGCGGCACAAACGCCGATGCCCCCGTCGCCAGCACCAGTTTGTCGTACTGCCAGGTTTTATCTTTCGCGTTCACCACGTGGGCGTCGGCGTCGATATCGGTGACCCAGGTGTACGGAAACAGACGCAGGTTAAACTGTTCTGCGAACTCCCCCGCCGTCTGGCGGGTGAGATCGTCGGCGCGCTGATTCTGGCTAATGACGTGGCTTAAATCAGGCTTGTTGTACTCATCCATGCTGTCGGCGGCGATCACCGTCAGCGGCACGTTAGCATCCTGTTTGCGGATATTTTTCACCAGCTGGCGGGCGGCAAAGCCCGAGCCGATAATGACGATGCCGTGGCTCATTTTGCCTCCGTTGCCAGTTCATCAAAGACGTCTTTCCCGAGGGAACATTCCGGGCAGAGGAAGTTGTCCGGCACCTCGCTCCACGGCGTACCCGGCGCGACATCCTGCAACGGCTCGCCCAGCTCAGGATCGTAAATCCACTGGCAGACGCTGCACTGCATGCAAGGGCCAAGGTCGGCAGCGGCAGGAGCGGCTTCTGCTACAGCTTTCGGCGTAACCGCCGCGGCGGGTGCGGTTTCCGGCAGCGGCGCAAGCGCCCACTGGCGGGCAATGTCGCGACCGTGCTGACGACAGATTTCCAGCGCGTCGAGATCCGGACGCCATTTCGCCTTCAGGCTCAGGGACATCTCAAAACCGGCATCCTGTAAACGGGTGGAGAGACGGTCTACCGCGCCGCCGCTCCAGCCGTGTGAACCAAAGGCGCTGGCGCGTTTGTTACGAAAGCGCAGGCCGGTCATCTCTTCCACCAGTCCGGCAATTTTCGGCATCATCACGTTATTCATGGTGGAGGTACCCACCAGCACGCCTTTGGAGCGGAAGACGTTGGTCAATACCTCATTCTTATCGCTGCGCGCCACGTTGAAGATTTTCACCGCCACGTTCGGGTCAACTTCGTTGATGCCCTGGGCAATGGCGTCCGCCATCATGCGGGTGTTGTTGGACATGGTGTCGTAGAAGATGGTGATGCGATCTTCCTGATAGTCCGCCGCCCACTTCAGGTACAGTTCGACAATCTGGGTTGGATTTTCACGCCATACCACGCCGTGGGAGGTGGCAATCATATCCACCGGCAGGTTGAAGCCGAGGATCTCGGTGATTTTTGGCGTGACCAGACGGCTGAACGGGGTCAGGATGTTGGCGTAGTAGCGCTGGCACTGTTCGAACAGCTCGGTCTGATCCACTTCGTCGTTGAACAGACGTTCGTCACAGTAGTGCTGGCCGAAGGCGTCGTTACTGAACAGCACCGCGTCACCGGTCATGTAGGTCATCATGCTGTCCGGCCAGTGCAGCATTGGGGTTTCCACGAAGATCAGCTGTTTGCCATTGCCGATATCCAGCGTGTCGCCGGTTTTCACGGTGTGGAAGTTCCACTCCGGATGGTGGTGGTGGCCGTTGATGGAGTCAATGGCGTTGGTGGTGCAGTAGATCGGGGTATCCGGAATGTGGGACATCAGCTCGGTCAGCGCCCCGGCATGATCCTCTTCCGCGTGGTTGATGATAATGTAGTCGATCTCATTCAGATCGATTTCGCTGCGCAGATTCTGCACGAACTCGCGGCTGAATTTGTGATCGACGGTATCGATCAGGACGTTTTTACCTTCACGAATGAGATAGCTGTTGTAGCTGCTGCCGCGCAGCGTTTTGTATTCCGTCCCGTGAAAATCACGTACTTCCCAGTCACGTTGACCCACCCAATGAATGTTATTTTTAACCAGAATAGACATAGCAACCTCAACTTAATACGGCGTTTTCAAATAAGATGACTGTCATATATCAAGTTGCGTGCCAACTTTTTAACTTATTGAAAATAATGTGTTTTCGTTTCGATGCTCTTTAGTGGGTAGTCATTTTGACTATCTTAAAAGTTGTCAATATGACACTATGTATTGTCAAAATGACAGTGAGGCAGAGATGAGCTTTTCCGTAGATGTGCTGGCGAAGATCGCCATAGAACTGCAAACCGGTATTGGTCATCAGGACCGCTTTCAGCGGCTGATCTCCACGTTGCGCCACGTGCTGGATTGCGATGCGTCGGCGCTGCTGCGTTACGAAGGGCGGCAGTTTATTCCGCTGGCTATCGACGGTCTGGCGAAGGACGTACTCGGGCGGCGCTTTACCCTTGAGGGCCACCCGCGTCTGGAAACCATCGCCCGCGCGGGTGACGTGGTGCGTTTCCCGGCAGACAGCGATCTGCCCGATCCTTACGACGGCCTGATCCCCGGACAGGAGAGCCTGAAGGTGCACGCCTGTATCGGCCTGCCGCTGTTTGCCGGGCAGAACCTGATTGGCGCGTTAACCCTCGACGGCATGTCGCCTGATCAGTTCGATACCTTCAGCGACGAAGAGCTACGGCTGATTGCCGCGCTGGCGGCCGGGGCGCTGAACAACGCCCTGCTGATAGAACAGCTGGAGAGCCAGAATATTCTTCCGGGTAGCCCGACGGCGTTTGAGCAGGTGGCGCACACCGAAATGATCGGCCTTTCGCCGGGCATGGCGCAGCTCAAAAAAGAGATTGAGATTGTCGCCGCGTCTGATTTGAACGTGCTGATCTTCGGGGAGACCGGCACCGGTAAAGAGCTGGTGGCAAAAGCGATCCACGAAGCCTCGCCCCGTGCGGTGAATCCGCTGGTCTATCTCAACTGCGCGGCGTTGCCGGAAAGCGTGGCGGAAAGCGAGCTGTTCGGACACGTCAAAGGGGCCTTTACCGGGGCGATCAGCAACCGCAGCGGCAAGTTCGAAATGGCTGATAACGGCACGCTGTTCCTCGATGAAATTGGCGAACTCTCCCTTTCGCTCCAGGCCAAACTGCTGCGGGTGTTGCAGTATGGCGATATTCAACGCGTGGGAGACGATCGCAGCTTACGCGTGGATGTGCGCGTGCTGGCGGCGACGAACCGCGATCTGCGCGAAGAGGTGCTGGCGGGGAATTTCCGCGCCGATCTGTTCCACCGTCTGAGCGTGTTCCCGCTCACGGTGCCGCCGCTGCGCGAGCGGGGCGAGGATGTGGTTCTGCTGGCGGGCTTTTTCTGCGAACAGTGTCGGCTCAAAATGGGGCTTTCCCGCGTGGTGCTAAGTCCCGGCGCGAGGACGCACCTGCTGAGCTACGGCTGGCCGGGTAACGTGCGTGAGCTGGAACATGCGATCCACCGCGCGGTGGTGCTGGCGCGGGCAACGCGTTCGGGGGATGAAGTGGTTATTCATGCGCGCCATTTCGCGCTGCATGAGGAAACGATGCCGCCCGTGAAGCCGGTGATACCTGAGAGCGTGAACGAAAACCTGCGCGAGGCGACGGATGCGTTCCAGCGTCAGATGATCGCCCGCGCGCTGGAGCAGAATAACCGCAGCTGGGCGGCGTGCGCGCGGGCGCTGGAGATGGACGTCGCCAACCTTCACAGGCTGGCGAAACGTCTGGGGCTGAAGGGTTAAATAATCCCCGCCTGGTAGAAGTCTTGCAGGTTGATCGCGCCGCACAGCCTGCCGTGCTCGTCCACCACCGGCGCGGCGGTGATTTTGCGCTTCATCAGCACCTCTTTGGCTTCAATCGCGCGGCTGTCGGCATTCAGCGTCAGCCCGCCCTGGGTCATTGCTTCGGATACCCGCGCCTCCAGCTTGCCGCCGCCCACCAGCCAGCGGCGCAGGTCGCCGTCGGTGAAGACGCCCTTCACCTGGCGGTCATTGTCGCATACCGCAACCAGCCCCAGCCCGGTGCGGCTCAGCTCCAGCATGGCGTCCATCACGCTGGTGTCGAGTTTGACCTGAGGAATGGCATCGTCCGTGCGCATCAGGTGGTGAACTTTGTTGAGCAGACGAGCCCCAAGCGCGCCCGCAGGATGGGAGCGGGCGAAATCTTCCTCATTAAAACCGCGCGCCTGCATCACCGCCATCGCCAGGGCGTCGCCCATCATCAGCGTGTTGACGGTGCTGGAGGTCGGTGCCAGGTGCATCGGACAGGCTTCGCGCTCAACGGAAATATCCAGCGTTGCTTTCGCGGCCAGCGCCAGCGGCGAACGGGATTTGCCGGTCATCGCTAACAGGGCCACCGATTTTTCTTGCAGGCGAGGGATGATGAGATCCAGCTCTTTGGCTGAACCGGAGTAGGAGATAAACAGCATCACGTCGCGGCTTTCGATCATCCCCAGATCGCCGTGCAGCGCTTCGGCAGGATGCACGAAGAACGCCGGGGTGCCGGTGCTGGCAAGCGTCGCGGCAATCTTCTTGCCGATATGACCGGATTTACCGATACCCGCCACGATCACTTTGCCCTCGCAGTGGATAATGGTGTTGGCTGCACGAACAAAATCCTCACCCAGACGTTCCGGCAGGCGGCTGGCTTCCTGTAGCTCCAGCAGCAGGGTCTGACGGCCTGCGTTTAACAGAAAATCACTCATTTTTCTCTCCGGTTACGATCACGTCGATGCCCTTCGCTTCCAGCGCTTTTTTAAATGCCGGATCGATACCTGCGTCGGTAATCAGCTTATCGACGCTTTCAAGGCTACAGACAATGTTGGGGCTTTTACGGCCAAATTTCGACGAGTCCGCCATCAAAATCACTTCCCGCGCGGCGTTGCACATCGCTTTGCTGACGCTGAACACCTCGTTGAAGGTGGTCACGCCCGCGTTGAGGTCGATGCCGTCCGTGCCCATAAACAGCTTATCGAAGCTGAAGTGGTCGAAGGCATTCTCCGCCAGCTGCCCGTGAAACGACGCGGATTTTTTACGGAAGGTGCCGCCGGGCATCAGGATGGTCTGCTCGCTGTCGAACTCTGACAGGGCATTGACGATGTGCAGGCTGTTGGTCATCACGGTGATGTTATTAAAGCGGCTGAGCAGCGGGATCATCTGTAGGACGGTACTGCCTGCGTCGAGGATAATGGAATCGCCGTCCTGGATAAATTTGACGGCGGCTTCGGCAATCAGCGCTTTCTGGTGGGTATTGATCAGCGTTTTGTGGTCGATAGGCGGGTCGGTTTCGTCTTTATTGAGCACCACGCCGCCGTAGGTACGAATGACGGCGCCGGAGTTTTCGAGCAACACCAGGTCCTTGCGTATTGTCGTGCCGGTGGTGTCAAAGTAGTGGGCCAGATCCTCTACCGAGCACTTTCCCTGCTTTTGCAGATGCTCAAGTATGGCCGCCTGCCGCTGACGTGGTTTCATAGGCGCTTCGTTCCTTACGTTGCGAAATGATAATTCCGCAAGTTTATAACTTTCACAACGAAATTATCCATGTTTCAGATTGAGCGCTAATGATAGTGCATTCTGACAGAGTGAATCATGGGGGAAGATCACATCAGGTTGTAATTCATGCAGCGAAATGCCGTCGATCGCCTGGATTTTGGTCGGACGGGCAAACACCGTTACGCCGCGCATGATGAGGGAATCGCAAACCATATTGTTTTCATCCAGCGCAATAGCGACGACAACCCGCGGTTTAAAGCGTCCGCCGGAACGCCCGACGCCCACGCGGCCTTTCTGGCACAGGGCGTCAAAGGCACGGTTAAACTGATGGATTTGCCAGCCGCCAAACGCCATCTGGCAAAGCCAGGCGAGGGCGGCGACGGTGATGAGTGCGGTGACCATATCGGCTCCTTAACTGCCGGGTGGCGGCTGCGCCTTACCCGGCCTACGGGGATTGTAGCCCAGGTAAGCGCAGCGCCACCGGGGAATGAACTCAGAACATCACCTGCCCACCGGTGACGTTAATCGACTGCCCGGTGCAGTACGAGGCTTTCGGGCTGGCGTAAAACAGCAGCATGTTCAGCACGTCCTGATAATCGCACCCGCGCTTCAGCGGCACTTTGTCGATGTAGTACTGTTCGACGTCCTCCGCTTTGATGCCAAGTTTGGCGGCATACTGCGGCAGCAGGGACTGGAACATCGGGGATTTCAGCAGGTTACCTAGCATCAGCGCGTGCACGGTTATGCCGTATTCGGCCAGATCCAGCGCCAGAGACTGCGTCAGCCCGACGCCGCCAAACTTCGCCGCGCTGTAGCCGGAGTTGTGCTTGCTGCCCACTTTCCCCGATTTTGAGTTGATCTGAATGATGCGACCCTGAATACCGTCGCGGATCATCAGACGGGAAAATTCGCGGGCGCAGAGGAAATAGCCCACCAGATTCACCTGCAACGAGCGATCAAAATCCCCCAGTTCGAAATCGCTGATAAAGGCCGCTTTCGCAATCCCCGCGCTGTAGACCAGCAGATCGGTGCGACCAAAAATCTCATCCACGCCGCGGGCCAGCGCCATCACGCTCTGCTCGCTGGTGGCGTCGGCGCCAAATCCATACGCCATCCCTTCGCCAAATTCGGTGTTGATGGCGTCCGCTACGCGGGCGGCTTTCTCACTCTGAATATCCACGACCGCCACGCGGTAGCCCTCTGCGGCAAGCCCATGGCAGAGGAACTCGCCTAAGGTTTGTCCCCCACCAATGACAACGGCAACCTGACTCATGTGTCTCTCCTTTATTACGAAATAAATTTTAACGTGCAGCCTGGGGTGACAGCCTGCGGAACCGGCCCCTCAACGTGAACCGTGCCGGGATACTCCGCCCGCGGCTGGCCGTCGAAACGCAAGGTGATGTGCCCCAGCTCGCGCAGGTTTTGCTCGGCGACGTCACCGACGGCGGTTACGGCATAGCGCGCCTTGCCCAGCTCCAGCTGGCCACCGGCCTTCAGCTCGCCGTTTAACTCGCCGTGGCAGTGGATAAAGCAAAACTCTTCGATATCTGCCGGGGCGCCTTCGCGGAAGGTGATCAGCATCTGGTCGCTCAGCGCATCGGCCGCGCTCTGGCCGATGCGGGTAATGGTGGTCTGGTAAATCACGGTCATGGCAGGAACCTCTTATTGATAAATAAAGCCGGAGACAAACCAGGCAATTAGCACCGTTGGCGCGCCCGTCAGGAAGCGGCTCACCAGCACGGAGGGGACGCCCACGCGCACGGTCTCCTGGCGCGCTTCCGCCAGCGACAGCCCGACGGGGATGAAGTCGCACGCCGCCTGAGCGTTAATGGCAAACAGGGCGGGCAGGGCGAGGTGCGGGGGAATATTCCCCAGACCAATCTGCACGCCAATCAGCACGCCGATGACCTGGGCAATCACCGCGCCCGGGCCAAGAAACGGCGACAGCAGCGGGAAGGAGCAGATCAGCGCCAGCGTCACCAGGCCGAGCGGGTGGCTGGCGAGCGGGGCGAGGCCGTGGGCAATCCAGTCGCCGAGGCCGGAGGCCATGATGATGCCGATCAGCGCCGAGACGAACGCCATAAACGGCAGAATGGTTTTCAGCACCGTGTCGATGGTGTCGCGCCCGGACTGAAACAGAACCGCCACGGCGGACCCCATCCCCATCCCGACCTTCGCCAGCAGGCCGTCGCTCTGCTCGGTGATTTTTTTGCTGGTGTCGTAGTCGCGCGGGGCTGCTTTTTGCGGCGCGGGTGTGCCATTTACCAGCGTGATGTTGTCCTCCTTCACGCCCGAGACATAAATGTCCTCAAGGATGTACTGCGCCAGCGGGCCTGATTTGCCCGTGGAGTGAATATTCACCGTCGGAATGCGGCGCTTCGGGTAGATGCCGCAGCGCAGCGTGCCGCCGCAGTCGATTACCGCCACGCCGATTTCCGCTTCCGGCGGCTCACCCTCTTTGAAGCCGTCGACTGCTTCCCAGCCGGTCAGCTCGCGCAGCGTGTCGACGATCGCCGGGCGCGTGCCCGCGGTGATGTAGACGATCTTTTTGCCTTCGGTGGCGTCGAACTCCAGCGGGCCGCCCCAGCCGCCCGTGCCTTTCTCTATGCGGATCCGGTTCATACTGTGGCTCCCGAAAGCTGGACTTTCTCATCAAGCTGAATGCCCATTTTTTTCTCAAAAATGGCGGTAGTGAGGTCCGTTACCCAGCCGCGGAAGAAGTTGGTCACCAGGCCGACCAGCAGATAGCTCACCGCCAGCGGGCCGAGCGGCAGTCCCAGCGTAGTGAGACCGCTGGCAATCCCGAGGTAAACAAACAGCTCGCCGGGGTTAATGTGCGGGAACAGGCCGTTCATTGAATGGCAGCTGTAGGAGGCGGCGGCGTAATAACTCGGCTTGTACTTCTCTGGCATAAAGCGGCCGAGGCTTAAGGTCATCGGGTTGCAGAACACAAAGGTGCCGATGAAGGGCAGGATCAGGTAGCGGGACAGCGGATTGCCGGCACAGCGCTGGGCGAAGCGTTCAATACGCTGCTGGCCGATAAAGTCAATCAGGGCGTTCATGATCACCAGCAGGCTGATCAGCAGGGGCAGGATCCCGGTCACCATGCCGGTGAATACCTCGCCGCCTTTCTGAAACAGCCCGATGAACCACTCGGCGCCGTGGGTGATGGTTTCTATCATTCTTCTCTCCTGTAGGGCGTTTGTTTTTGTCTATCTGTGGCTAATAATAATCACTTTGAAAGGTTTTAAAGTGTTAATTAGATCTCACAATGAAAGAAAAATGTATTATTTTGAAAGTTTATTGGTGAGGTGAATAATTTTTGGTGGAAAAAAGCACGGATTTGCGTTGGGGAGGTGCGTACCGCTTCCTTGAGGAGTTGGGGATGCTTTACCATACTGGGTTCTTACCGAACTCGTTAAATGGATGCCACATGTTCAAGCGTCGTTATGCAGCGCTGTTGCCTGCGCTTATTCTCCTGTCCGCCTGTAGTAGCAAACCCAAGACCGAAGCCGCTCAGCCAACGGCGGGCGCGCCTTCCGGAGGATTCCTGCTGGAGCCGCAGCACAATATGATGCAGATGGGCGGCGACTTCGCGAATAACCCTGCGGCCGAACAGTTCATCGATAAAATGGTGAGCAAGCACGGTTTTGACCGCCAGCAGCTGCATGCCATTTTGTCTCAGGCGAAGCGTCTGGACTATGTGCTGCGCCTGATGGACAGGCAGGCGCCGACAGCCCAGGTGCCGACCGGGCCAAACGGCGCGTGGCTGCGCTATCGCAAACAGTTTATTACCCCGGACAACGTGCAGAATGGCGTGGTGTTCTGGAATCAGTATGAAGACGCCCTGAACCGTGCGTGGCAGGTCTATGGCGTGCCGCCGGAGATCATCGTCGGTATTATTGGGGTCGAGACCCGCTGGGGACGCATTATGGGTAAAACCCGCATCCTTGATGCGCTGGCGACGCTCTCCTTCAACTACCCGCGCCGCGCCGAGTATTTCTCTTCCGAGCTGGAAACCTTCCTGCTGATGGCGCGAGACGAACAGGACGATCCGCTCGATCTGAAAGGGTCGTTCGCCGGGGCAATGGGCTACGGCCAGTTTATGCCGTCCTCCTATAAGCAGTACGCGGTAGATTTTAACGGGGATGGTCACATCAACCTGTGGGATCCCGAAGACGCCATTGGCAGCGTGGCCAACTACTTCAAAGCGCATGGCTGGACGCCGGGCGGCCAGGTGGCGGTACAGGCGAACGGCGAAGCGTTTGGTCTGGAAAACGGATTTAAAACCAAATACAGCGTGGCGCAGCTGGCTGCGGCAGGCTTAACGCCGTCGCAGCCGCTGGGCAATGTTGACCAGGTGAGCCTGCTGCGCCTGGATGTCGGAACCGGTTATCAGTACTGGTTCGGGCTGCCGAACTTCTACACCATTACCCGCTACAACCACAGCACGCACTATGCGATGGCGGTGTGGCAGCTGGGGCTGGCGGTGTCTCAGGCGCGTGTGCCGGCGGCGTCACCGTTTAGTCAGTAAGTCACTTTATTCCCCCTCTCCCTGTGGGAGAGGGCTGGGGTGAGGGCACCCGCGCGCACCCTTCTTCCCGCAGAAACATTTCGCCACACTCCCATTTCACTCCCACCGTTTACATCTTAATCGACTTTCATTATTGTTATGTTATAACATTATTTTTGAATTGAGATTTCCATGTCCCTGTTTTCTCTCTCATCCCCGGTTCGGCTGCTGCTGGCGCTGGTGCTCATTCTGTTTCTCGGCCTGGCCGTGCGCTGGGCGGTGGCGTTGCCATGATCGTGATGAACGACCTGGTGGCGGGTTACGATCGCCAGCCCGTTACGCGCGCGCTGTCCGGCGTGATTGAACGCGGGAGCATGACCGCTATCGTCGGGGCCAACGGCTGCGGCAAATCCACGCTGCTGAAAACGCTCGCCGGCTTTATTCCGCCCGTCAGCGGTACGTTTCGCTGGCAGGGGAGACGTCCGGTGGTGGGCTGGCTGGCGCAGCGTCACGCGCTGGAGGCGCAATTTCCTCTGACCGTGCAGGACGTGGTGAGTATGGGCTGCTGGCCAGCAATCTCACTGTTTGCCGGTTTTCGTCGGGATACCCGCATGCGCATTGCTGGCGCGCTGGAGCGCGTGGGGCTGGAGTCCATGGCGTTCTCTACCATAGATGAACTTTCCGGCGGCCAGTTTCAGCGCATGCTGTTTGCCCGCGTTTTGGTGCAGCAGGCGCCGCTGGTGATGCTGGATGAGCCTTTCACCGGCGTCGATGAAGCGACCTGCAACGTGCTGATGGATCTGATGCTGGAGATGTATATGCAGGGGCAGACCCTGCTGGCGGTACTGCACGACAGCGAACGCGTCTCGCGCCACTTCCCACAAACGCTGCGGCTGGATGCTGATACGCCGCACTGGAAAACCGAGCGGGTGAGGGTGGCATGATCTGGCATCTCTTCTTCCAGCCGTTTATTGAGTACGGCTTTATGCGGCGCGCGCTGGTGGTTTGCCTGGCGCTCTCCGTCAGCACCACTGCGCTGGGCGTATTTCTTCAGCTGCGTCGGATGAGCCTGATGGGGGACGCCCTTTCTCACGCCATTTTGCCGGGTGTCGCGGTGGGCTATCTGCTCAGCGGGATGTCGCTGCTGGCAATGACTGTCGGCGGGTTTATTGCCGGGATCGCCGTTGCGCTGGTGGCCGGGCTGGTCAGCCGCCGCACGCCGCTTAAAGAGGATGCCAGCTTCGCGGGGTTTTACCTGGGCTCGCTGGCGCTGGGCGTCACGCTGGTGTCGCTGCGCGGTTCAAATGTCGATCTGCTTCATCTTCTGTTTGGCTCCATTCTCGCCGTGGATAGCGCGTCAGCCCTGTTCGTGACGGGCGTTTGCATGTTCACGCTCCTCACGCTGGCGATTTTTTATCGGGGGCTGGTCAGCGAAGCGTTTGATACCGCGTGGTTGCAGGTGAACGCGCGCTGGCTGCCCGGGATGTTACACGGTCTGTTTCTGGCGCTGCTGGTGCTCAACCTGGTAGCCGGTTTTCAGGTGCTCGGCACGCTGATGGCCGTCGGGCTGATGATGTTACCCGCCGTGGCGGCACGCTGCTGGGTGCGCACATTGCCAGGGTTACTTTTGATGGCGGGTATCAGCGGTATTTTTTGCGCGTGGCTGGGCTTAAGCCTTTCCTGGGCAGTGAGTCTGCCCGCCGGGCCCTCCATTGTGCTGACTGCCAGCGCATTGTTCTTTATTTCAGTTTTATTTGGCACGCGCAGCAGGCTGGCGGATAGCCTGCGGGCGCTTTTTTAACGCAAGGGGAAACGATGAAACGTACAGGGTTAGCCGTGGCGCTCGCGCTCGGCATGATGACGCACGGCGTAATGGCGAAAACGCTTAATGTGGTGACCAGCTTTTCCATCCTGGGAGACATCACGCAGCAGGTTGGCGGCGATCGTGTAAAGGTGACGACGCTGGTGGGGCCGGACGGTGATCCCCATACTTTCGAACCCTCGCCCAAAGACAGCGCGGCGCTGAGTAAAGCTGACGTGGTGGTGGTCAATGGGCTGGGGCTGGAGGGTTGGCTCGACCGTCTGGTGAAAGCCTCCGGATTCAAAGGCCAACTGGTGGTTGCTTCGGACGGCGTGAAAACGCTCACGCTGGAAGAGGACGGTAAAACCGTGACCGATCCGCACGCGTGGAACAGCGCGGCGAACGGCGCGCTGTATGCGCAAAATATTCTCTCAGGGCTGGTGAAGGCCGATCCTGAAGATACGGCGGCGCTTGAAGCTACCGGTAAACCCTATATTGCGCAGCTCTCTCAGCTGGACGGTTGGGCTAAAAAGCGTTTCAGCGACATCCCACAGGCGAAGCGCAAAGTGCTGACCAGCCACGACGCCTTCGGCTATTTCAGCCGCGCCTACGGCGTGACGTTTATGGCGCCGCAGGGGCTGTCGTCTGAGAGTGAAGCCAGCGCGGCGCAGGTAGCGGAGATCATCAATCAGATTAAAGCTGACGGCGTGAAAACCTGGTTTATGGAAAACCAGCTTGACCCTCGCCTGGTGAAGCAGATTGCGACCGCCACGGGCGCCCAGCCGGGTGGTGAACTTTACCCGGAAGCGCTGTCCGCGAAGGGCGGCGTGGCGGAGACCTACGTCAAGGCGTTTCGCCACAATGTGGACACCCTCGCTAACAGCATGAAATAAGCGTCTCTCTGGCCGGTGCGCCCGCATCGGCTTTTTTCTGAAGCCCCCTCGTAAAACCCGACGCGCATCCCCATATTTGATGAGAAAGTGCTATCTTGTGCTGCATGTTTTTCTAAGGCCTGGAGCGAGAATGACTGACCATGAATTGATGCAGCTAAGCGAAGTGGTGGGGCTGGCGCTGAAACAGCGCGGCGCGACTCTCACGACCGCAGAATCCTGCACCGGCGGCTGGGTGGCGAAAGCAATTACCGATATTGCTGGCAGTTCCGCCTGGTTTGAACGCGGCTTTGTGACCTACAGTAACGAGGCTAAAGCGCAGATGATTGGCGTGCGTGAAGCCACGCTTGAGCAGCATGGCGCGGTCAGCGAGCCGGTGGTGATCGAGATGGCGATTGGCGCGCTGAAAGAGGCGCGCGCAGATTACGCTATCTCCATCAGCGGTATCGCGGGGCCGGACGGCGGCAGCGACGTGAAGCCTGTCGGCACCGTCTGGTTTGGCTTTGCCACCTCAAAAGGTGAAGGGATCACCCGCCGGGAATGCTTCAGCGGCGACCGCGAAAGCGTGCGTCGTCAGGCAACGGAATACGCGTTAAAAACGCTCTGGCAACAATTTCTACAAAATACTTGATACTGTATGACTATACAGTATAATTGCCTCAACAGAACAGAAGTCCATGGTGAAGCGCAGTTGCTTCTCCCGGCATGACAGGAGTAATAATGGCTATCGACGAAAACAAACAGAAAGCGTTGGCGGCAGCACTGGGCCAGATCGAAAAGCAATTCGGTAAAGGCTCCATCATGCGCCTGGGTGAAGACCGTTCCATGGATGTGGAAACTATCTCCACTGGTTCGCTTTCTCTTGATATCGCACTGGGCGCTGGCGGTTTGCCGATGGGCCGTATCGTAGAAATCTACGGTCCGGAATCCTCGGGTAAAACTACCCTGACGTTGCAGGTTGTTGCGGCGGCACAGCGCGAAGGTAAAACCTGTGCGTTTATCGATGCCGAGCACGCGCTGGACCCGGTCTATGCCCGTAAACTGGGCGTTGATATCGACAACCTGCTGTGCTCCCAGCCGGACACCGGCGAGCAGGCACTGGAAATTTGTGACGCGCTGGCGCGCTCAGGCGCGGTTGACGTGATCATCGTCGACTCCGTTGCGGCGCTGACGCCAAAAGCGGAAATTGAAGGTGAAATCGGTGACTCTCACATGGGCCTCGCGGCACGTATGATGAGCCAGGCGATGCGTAAGCTGGCGGGTAACCTCAAGCAGTCCAATACGCTGCTGATCTTCATCAACCAGATCCGTATGAAAATTGGTGTAATGTTCGGTAACCCGGAAACCACCACCGGCGGTAACGCTCTGAAATTCTACGCTTCTGTCCGTCTGGATATCCGCCGTATCGGTGCGGTGAAAGAGGGGGATAACGTAGTCGGTAGCGAAACCCGCGTGAAGGTTGTGAAGAACAAAATCGCAGCACCGTTCAAACAGGCTGAGTTCCAGATCCTCTACGGCGAAGGTATCAACTTCCTCGGCGAGCTGGTTGACCTGGGCGTGAAAGAGAAGCTGATTGAAAAAGCGGGCGCATGGTACAGCTACAACGGTGACAAGATTGGTCAGGGTAAAGCGAATGCTATCTCCTGGCTGAAAGAGAACCCGGCGGCGGCGAAAGAGATTGAGAAGAAGGTGCGTGAACTCCTGCTGAACAACCAGGACTCTAAACCTGATTTCGTGGTCGACGGCGCGGATGCTGAAGAAACCAACGAAGACTTTTAATCCTCTCGGATAAAAATGAAGGGCTGCTGATGCGGCCCTTTTTGCATTTCTGAATCGACAGGTTTTTTATGAGTGAACCGACATCACGCCGACCAGCCTACTCACGCTTGCTGGATCGGGCCGTGCGTATTCTTGCCGTGCGTGACCATAGCGAACAGGAGCTGCGGCGGAAACTGTCAGCGCCCGTCATGAGCAAAAACGGTCCGGAAGACATTGATGCCACCGCGGAAGATTATGACCGCGTGGTTGCCTGGTGCTACGAGCATCACTATCTGGATGACGGCCGTTTTGCCGCTCGCTTTCTTGCCAGCCGTGGTCGTAAAGGCTATGGGCCAGCGCGTATCCGCCAGGAGCTGAACCAGAAAGGGGTAGCCCGTGAATCGATTGAAAAAGCCATGCGCGAAAGTGAAATTGACTGGTGCGAACTGGCGCGTGAGCAGGCGGTACGAAAGTACGGTGAGCCGCTGCCGCGTGAATTTTCAGAAAAAGTTAAAATCCAGCGCTTTTTGCTCTACCGCGGCTTCCTGATGGAAGATATTCAGGATATCTGGCGTAATTTTACCGATTGAACGCATGCGGGATTTTACTTCCCACTAAAGAAAACTTATCTTATTCCCACTTTTTCCAGTAGCTGGTCCGTCCAACTGTTTACAGATACAGATCTGCTGCGACATTTCGTTAGCTTGATTTCAGGATAATTATGAGCAAGAGCACCGCTGAGATCCGTCAGGCGTTTCTCGATTTTTTCCATAGTAAGGGACACCAGGTTGTTGCCAGCAGCTCCCTGGTACCGAACAATGACCCGACTCTGCTGTTTACCAACGCCGGGATGAACCAGTTCAAGGATGTGTTCCTTGGTCTCGACAAGCGTAATTATTCCCGCGCCACAACCTCACAGCGTTGCGTGCGTGCGGGCGGTAAACACAACGATCTGGAAAACGTCGGTTACACCGCGCGCCACCACACCTTCTTCGAAATGCTGGGTAACTTCAGCTTCGGCGACTATTTCAAACACGACGCCATTCAATACGCGTGGGAACTGCTGACCGGTGAAAACTGGTTCAATCTGCCGAAAGAGCGTCTGTGGGTGACCGTGTATGAGACCGATGACGAAGCGTTCGACATCTGGGAAAAAGAAGTGGGTATCCCGCGCGAACGTATCATCCGTATCGGTGACAACAAAGGCGCGCCTTACGCGTCTGATAACTTCTGGCAGATGGGCGACACCGGCCCTTGCGGTCCGTGCACCGAGATCTTCTACGATCATGGCGACCACATCTGGGGTGGCCCTCCGGGAAGCGCGGAAGAAGATGGCGATCGCTACATTGAGATCTGGAACATCGTCTTCATGCAGTTCAACCGTCAGGCCGACGGCACCATGGAGCCGCTGCCAAAACCGTCCGTAGATACCGGTATGGGCCTTGAGCGTATCGCGGCCGTTCTGCAACACGTTAACTCCAACTATGAGATTGACCTGTTCAGCACCCTGATCAAAGCCGTTGCTGAGGTAACGGGCGCAACCGATCTGAGCAACAAATCACTGCGCGTTATCGCAGACCATATTCGTTCCTGTGCGTTCCTGATTGCTGACGGCGTTACCCCGTCGAATGAAAACCGTGGCTATGTGCTGCGTCGTATCATTCGTCGTGCGATCCGCCATGGCAACATGCTGGGCGCGAAGGACACCTTCTTCTATAAACTCGTTGGGCCACTGATTGGCGTAATGGGCTCTGCCGGCGATGAGCTGAAACGCCAGCAGGCGCAGGTTGAACAGGTTCTGAAAACCGAAGAAGAGCAGTTTGCCCGTACGCTGGAACGCGGTCTGGCGCTGCTGGACGACGAGCTGGCGAAACTCAAGGGCGACACGCTGGATGGCGAAACCGCTTTCCGCCTGTACGACACCTACGGCTTCCCGGTTGACCTGACGGCTGACGTTTGCCGCGAGCGCAACATCAAAGTTGACGAAGCAGGCTTTGAAGCCGCAATGGAAGAGCAGCGTCGTCGTGCGCGTGAATCCAGCGGTTTTGGCGCGGACTACAACGCGATGATCCGCGTTGATAGCGCGTCTGAATTTAAAGGCTACGAAGAGCTGGCCCTGACCAGCAACGTGACCGCGCTGTTTGTTGACGGTAAAGCCGTAGACAGCATTAGCGCGGGCCAGGAAGCGGTTGTTATCCTGGATAAAACGCCGTTCTATGCGGAATCGGGCGGCCAGGTTGGCGATAAAGGCGAACTGAAAGGCAATGGCTTCAGCTTCAGCGTAAGCGATACCCAGAAATACGGTCAGGCAATTGGTCACCAGGGCAAACTGGTTTCCGGCTCTCTGAAAGTGGGCGAGGGCGTTCAGGCCAACGTTGACGAAGCTCGCCGCGCGCGCATTCGTCTGAACCACTCGGCAACCCACCTGATGCACGCAGCCCTGCGCGAAGTGCTGGGTACGCACGTTGCACAGAAAGGTTCTCTGGTTAATGACAAAGTGCTGCGTTTCGACTTCTCGCATTTTGAAGCGATGAAGCCGTCTGAAATTCGTGCGGTGGAAGACCTGGTGAATGCCCAGATCCGCCGTAACCTGCCAATCGAAACCCACATCATGGATCTCGAGGCAGCGAAGAAGAAAGGTGCGATGGCGCTGTTTGGCGAGAAATATGACGACCGCGTTCGCGTGCTGAGCATGGGCGACTTCTCTACCGAACTGTGTGGCGGTACTCACGCATCCCGCACCGGTGACATCGGCTTGTTCCGCATCGTTTCCGAGTCGGGGACGGCGGCAGGCGTGCGTCGTATTGAGGCGGTGACCGGGGAAGGCGCGATTGCCAGCCTGCATGCGCAGAGCGACCAGCTGCACGAGATCGCGCAGCTGCTGAAAGGCGATAGTCAGAACCTGGGCGAAAAAGTGCGTGTCGCGCTGGATCGTACCCGTCAGCTGGAAAAAGAACTTCAGCAGCTGAAAGAACAGGCTGCGGCGCAGGAGAGCGCAAACCTCTCCAGCAAAGCGGTAGACATTAAGGGCGTCAAACTGCTGGTCAGCGATCTGGCGGGCGTTGAGCCTAAGATGCTGCGTACCATGGTCGACGATCTGAAGAACCAGCTTGGTTCGACGGTTATCGTGCTGGCAACGGTCGCAGAGGGTAAGGTTTCTCTGATTGCGGGCGTCTCTAAGGATGTGACGGATCGTGTTAAAGCAGGGGAACTGATTGGCATGGTCGCCCAGCAGGTGGGTGGCAAAGGTGGCGGTCGTCCGGACATGGCGCAAGCCGGTGGTACGGATGCGGCGGCACTTCCCGCAGCATTAGCCAGCGTTGAAAGCTGGGTAAGCGCGAAACTGTAATAACTACAAAGCACAAGCAGACGCCATAGCGGTAACGTTATGGCGTCTTGCTCACTGCGCTATCGATAACGATAAAGTCAGGTTGAGTTTGTGTATATCGGCTAAACTTACGTTTAACAGAATGTGATGCCGTGACTGCTTACACTTTACGTGTTTGTCATCGCTTACTTTTTGGCGTTATATGATGGATAATGCCGGGATACAAGAGACCCGACTCTTTTAATCTTTCAAGGAGCAAAGAATGCTGATTCTGACTCGTCGAGTTGGTGAGACCCTCATGATTGGGGATGAGGTCACCGTGACAGTTTTAGGGGTAAAGGGTAACCAGGTACGTATTGGTGTTAACGCTCCTAAAGAAGTATCTGTCCACCGTGAAGAGATCTACCAGCGTATCCAGGCTGAAAAATCCCAGCAGTCCAGTTACTGATATTGTCGCGTCTCGCTGTCGGGCGGGACGCAACCCTCCTGCTATTTTTCCTGCATAAAGTTACCGTTCTATTTCAAACGCTTCGTTTTTGACCACTCTCATAATCTTATCTCATCCAAAAGACGCGCTTCTCTCAACACAATTCTGTGAAGATGCCTGCAAAATCCGCTTATAAAACACTCTCTTTGCGGCTTTTACATGCGAATTGGGTGCGAATTGTGCAAACGAAAAAAGCATGTGGAAAATTGTTTGACTTATAAGTCCCAGAAAGTAATATATGCGCCACGCAGCGACGAGAAGCTCTTAACGAGTTGCTCGAAGCACTCGAAAGAGGCGTTGTGTGGTGAGGTGGCCGAGAGGCTGAAGGCGCTCCCCTGCTAAGGGAGTATGCGGTCAAAAGCTGCATCCGGGGTTCGAATCCCCGCCTCACCGCCATTTTGCATCCGTAGCTCAGCTGGATAGAGTACTCGGCTACGAACCGAGCGGTCGGAGGTTCGAATCCTCCCGGATGCACCATCTATTACTTCATATTGCTTTCGAAGTGATATGAATATCGAGCAGTACAGTAGTAAATCCCGATGCATCCGTAGCTCAGCTGGATAGAGTACTCGGCTACGAACCGAGCGGTCGGAGGTTCGAATCCTCCCGGATGCACCATTTTTTACTTCATATTGCTTTTGAAGTGATATGAGTATCGAGAAGTACAGCAGTAAATCCCGATGCATCCGTAGCTCAGCTGGATAGAGTACTCGGCTACGAACCGAGCGGTCGGAGGTTCGAATCCTCCCGGATGCACCATTTTTTAATTCATATTGCTTTTGAAGTGATATGAGTATCGAGAAGTACAGCAGTAAATCCCGATGCATCCGTAGCTCAGCTGGATAGAGTACTCGGCTACGAACCGAGCGGTCGGAGGTTCGAATCCTCCCGGATGCACCATATTCTCCCCCTTTGTTTATTCCTTCGACGTTTCGTCAGCAATCACTCTCTCTGTCAGCGACAAAAATCCCCTTTTACGATAAAGTAATGCTTTGTTAATCGTTTAGCGAGAGCACGATGTACGCACAGTATGACGGTTTGATCTTCGACATGGACGGCACCCTCCTGGATACCGAACCCACGCATCGTCAGGCCTGGACCGAAGTCCTGGGCCGTTACGGTATGCGTTTTGATTTACAGGCGATGATTGCCCTCAACGGATCGCCCACCTGGCGTATCGCACAGGCCGTGATTGAGCTGAATCAGGCCGATCTCGACCCGCATCAGCTCGCGCGTGAAAAAACCGACGCGGTAAAAGCCATACTGTTAGACACCGTGCAGCCTTTACCACTCATTGACGTCGTCAAGGAGTGGCACGGGCGTCGTCCTATGTCTGTCGGTACGGGCAGCGAGAGCGCGATTGCTGAAGCGCTGCTCAACCACCTTGGCCTGCGCCACTATTTTTCTGCCGTCGTTGCTGCCGATCATGTTAAACATCACAAACCCGCACCGGATACCTTCCTGCTCTGTGCAGAATTAATGGGTGTTCCACCTGCAAAATGCGTGGTGTTTGAAGATGCTGATTTTGGCATTCAGGCCGCGCGTGATGCCGGAATGGCGGCGGTGGACGTTCGCTTACTGTGAGTGACGCGCTGTCACTCGCTTCATTATTCGCCAGCAGTTTTTTAAGCTCCACCCTCTTACCGGGGAATTCGGAAGTGGTGCTGGTGGCGATGCTGTTGTCCGGCGTAAGTCAGCCCTGGTTGCTGGTCTTAATAGCAACAATGGGTAATAGCCTTGGAGGGCTGACTAACGTTATTCTTGGACGTTTCTTTCCGCTACGCGAAAAATCTCGCTGGCAGGAAAAGGCAGTGGGCTGGCTAAAACGCTATGGCGCTGCCACGCTGTTATTAAGCTGGATGCCTGTAATAGGCGATTTACTGTGTCTGCTGGCGGGATGGATGCGCATTTCCTGGGGACCGGTGCTCTTTTTTTTGTGCCTTGGCAAGGCGTTACGCTATGTTTTACTGGCATGGGTAACACTACAGGGTATGACGTGGTGGCACTAATTGGTGGAATGAATTCGCGACCTTCAATCGTCAACCATTACAATTATGCTGAGTGACAATTTTTTGACAGGCGGGAGGTCAAATTGATCCCGGACGTATCACAGGCGCTGGCCTGGCTGGAAAATCACCCTCAGGCACTGAAGGGTATTCAGCGTGGGCTTGAGCGCGAAACGCTGCGCGTAAATGCGGATGGTAGCTTAGCGACTACGGGACACCCGAAGGCGTTAGGCTCGGCGCTGACACATAAATGGATCACAACCGATTTCGCCGAAGCGCTGCTGGAGTTCATCACGCCAGTAGACGGTGATATTGATCATATGCTGACGATCATGCGCGACGTGCATCGCTTCACCGCCCGCAACCTCGGCGACGAGCGTATGTGGCCGCTCAGCATGCCGTGCTATATCGAGCAGGGGCAGGATATCGAGCTGGCGCAGTACGGCACCTCGAATATTGGTCGGCTGAAAACGCTGTATCGCGAAGGACTGAAAAATCGCTACGGCGCACTGATGCAGACGATCTCTGGCGTGCACTACAATTTCTCTCTGCCGATGGCGTTCTGGCAGGCGAAGTGCGGTGAAACGGATAAAGAAGCGATCTCCGCGGGCTATTTCCGCCTGATCCGCAACTACTACCGTTTTGGCTGGGTTATTCCGTATCTGTTCGGCGCGTCACCGGCCGTCTGTTCTTCGTTCCTGCAAGGGAAACCGACCACGCTGCCGTTCGAGAAGACCGAATGTGGCATGTATTACCTGCCGTATGCGACCTCCCTGCGCCTGAGCGACCTTGGCTATACCAATAAATCGCAAAGCAATCTCGGAATTACGTTTAACGATCTGCACGAATATGTGGCAGGCTTGAAGCGGGCGATAAAAACCCCGTCGGAAGAGTACGAAAAAATCGGCCTCGAAAAAGACGGTAAGCGCCTGCAAATTAACACCAACGTATTGCAGATTGAAAACGAGCTGTATGCGCCTATTCGTCCGAAGCGCGTAACGCGCAGCGGTGAAACCCCGTCAGATGCGCTTCAGCGCGGCGGGATTGAATACATTGAAGTGCGCTCGCTGGATATCAACCCGTTCTCACCGATTGGCGTTGACGAACAGCAGGTTCGCTTCCTTGACCTGTTTATGGTCTGGTGCGTACTGGCGGATGCGCCGGAAATGAGTTCCGACGAACTGCTGTGTACCCGTGCCAACTGGAATCGCGTGATTCTGGAAGGGCGCAAGCCGGGTCTGACGTTAGGTATTGGCTGTGAAACGGCTCAGTTCCCACTGTCTAAGGTAGGGAAGGATCTGTTCCATGACCTGAAGCGCGTAGCCCAGACGCTGGACAGCGTGTACGGCGGCGAAGCTTACCAGAAAGTCTGCGACGAACTGGTTGAAAGCTTTGATAACCCGGAACTGACATTCTCAGCACGTATTCTGCGTTCTATGATTGAGCAGGGAATTGGTGGCACAGGGCGTTCACTCTCAGCGGAGTACCGTGAGATGCTGATGCAGGAGCCGTTAGAGATCCTGAGCGAAGCGGATTTTGTGACAGAGCGTGATGCGTCCGTTGTGCGTCAGAAAGAGGTCGAAGCGGCAGATACGGAGTCGTTTGAGGCGTTTCTGGCGAAGCAGGTCTGAACCAAAAGAAAAAGGCCACATCGCTGTGGCCAAAATATACATCTCTGAATTCAGGGATGATGATAACAAATGCGCGTCTTTCATATACTCAGACGCGCATTCTGTAGAAGAGTTCAGTTTATTTTAAAAAAATCACTATCGGAGGTGACGTATGCCGTTATTAGATAGCTTTACTGTCGACCATACCCGTATGGAAGCACCAGCAGTCCGCGTGGCGAAGACCATGAACACGCCGCACGGCGACACGATCACCGTTTTCGACCTGCGCTTCTGCGTGCCCAATAAAGAAGTGATGCCAGAGAAAGGCATTCACACGCTGGAACACCTGTTCGCCGGATTCATGCGCGACCACCTGAACGGCAACGGCGTGGAGATCATCGATATCTCTCCGATGGGCTGCCGCACCGGTTTCTACATGAGCCTGATTGGTCAGCCTGATGAGAAACGCGTCGCGGATGCGTGGAAAGCGGCGATGGAAGACGTGCTGAAGGTGAAAGAGCAGAACCAGATCCCTGAGCTGAACGTTTACCAGTGCGGCACTTACCAGATGCACTCTCTGGAAGAAGCTCAGGAGATTGCCCGTCATATCATCGAACGTGATGTTCGTGTAAACAGCAATGACGAGCTGGCCCTGCCAAAAGAAAAACTTCAGGAACTGCACATTTAGTATCGTGCCTGTGGATGCCCGGTGGCGCTTCGCTGACCGGGCCTACAATCCTGATGACGACAACCACCACCTTCTCCTTTACCCATCGCCCGCTTGTGCCGTTTTCGCATGATTATGCTCATGGCGACAGCGAGCCGTGGCATCAGCACGACTGCGCGCAGCTCCTGCACAGCCTCACCAGCGTCGTGCGGGTCGATACCGCATCCGGCTGCTGGGTGGTGCCGCCCGGTCGCGGCGTCTGGCTACCTGCGGGTACGCAGCACGCCTTGCGCATCACCGGCAACGTTGCTGCCCGCACGCTGTTTATCGACCCGCTGGCGCGCGCCGATCTTCCGGCGACCTGCCAGATCGTGCAGATCTCGCCCCTGCTGCGCGAGCTGATCCTGACCTCCCTTACGCTTCCTGAATCTTACGCACCCGGAAGCCGCGATGAACGTGTTTATGAGCTGATCCTCGATGAAATTCGCCTCATGCCGGTACTGCCGTTTCACCTGCCCGAGCCGGAAAGCGAAGCGCTGCGCCACCTCTGCCAGAAGATTCGAATGGCCCCGGGAGAAAGCTGGAGCAGCGCCCAGGCCGCAGGTATTGTGGGGATGAGCGAACGCACGCTGAACCGCCATTTTCAGCAGCAGACAGGCCTGAGCTACGGCGAGTGGGTGAGAAGGGCGCGACTGCTGGAAGCCTTAGTGCGGCTGGCACAGGGCCAGCCGGTATTACGCGTGGCGCTGGATCTGGGGTATGGCAGCCACAGCGCCTTTACGGCAATGTTTCGCCGGGTAATGGGTCTCTCACCCAGCGATTACTTCAGGAACGACTGACCGCGTTTAAAAGCGCCTGAATCGACGCGCGTGCCACGTCGCTGTCGATGCCCACGCCCCAGCGGCTGGTCCCATCCTGGAACAGGCAGCGGATATAGGCCACCGAGCGGCTGTCGCTGCGTTCGCCTAACGTATGTTCGTGATAATCCTTGATCACAAACGGTGCGTTGATCCAGCGGCTTAAGCCGTGAGCGGCGGCGGAGAGCAAACCGTTTCCCTGGCCTTCCAGATGGCGGGTGCCCCCTTGCGTGGCGACGCTTGCCGTCAGCCGCAGCTGGCCGTCCTGCTGGCTGTCGCTGCGGTACGATTGCAGCGCTAATGGCGGGCTCGCCACCAGGCCGTAGCGGGCGCGGAACAGCTGCCAGAGCGCATTCTGCGTCATCTCTTTTCCATGGTTATCCGTTTCCTGCTGCACGTGCTGGCTAAAATCCTGTTGCAGGGCGCGAGGCAATTTCAGGCCGTGGTTTTGCTCAATAAGCCAGGCGCTTCCGCTTTTTCCTGACTGGCTGTTCACGCGGATCACCGCTTCATAGGTACAGCCAATATCCTGCGGGTCGACGGGCAGATAGGGCATCTCCCAGCGTTCGCCAGGCTTACGGGCATCGAAACCTTTCTTGATGGCATCCTGGTGCGAGCCGGAGAAGGCGGTGTAAGCCAGACGACCCGCCCACGGATGGCGCGGATGGACGGGCAGCTGGTTGCAGGTTTCTACCGTTTCAACCACCCGATTCATATCACTGAAATCCAGATTCGGGCTAATGCCCTGGCTGTAGAGGTTCATCGCCAGCGTCACCAGGCAGACGTTGCCCGTGCGTTCACCGTTACCAAACAGGCAGCCCTCCACGCGGTCAGCCCCGGCCATGACGGCCAGCTCTGCGCTGGCGACGCCGGTACCGCGATCGTTATGCGGGTGCACGCTGATACAGACGTCACTGCGGCGGCTGAAGTGGCGGCAGAAATACTCGATCTGGTCGGCATAGACGTTCGGCGTGCTCACTTCGACGGTAGCAGGGAGGTTGAGGATCATCGGACGCGCCGCGCACGGCTGCCAGATCTCCGCCACGGCTTCACAAATCTCCAGCGCAAACTCCGGTTCGGTAAAGCAGAAGGTTTCCGGGGAGTACTCGTACTGCCAGCGGGTGTCAGGGTTCTCTTCACACAGCTGACGAATCAGGCGCGTCGCGCGCGTCGCCAGCTCGACGATTTGCGCTTTCTCCATGCCGAATACCAGACGGCGGAACAGCGGGGCGGTGGCGTTATACAGGTGAACGGTGGCCTGCTTCGCGCCGCGCAGGGAGTCGAAAGTGCGACGGATAAGATCGTCCCGCGCCTGCGTTAACACCTGAATGGTGACGTCATCCGGGATGCGGTTCTCCTCAATCAGCTGACGCACAAAATTGAAGTCCGTCTGCGAGGCGGACGGGAAGGCGACTTCGATTTCTTTAAACCCGCAGCTCAGCAGAAGATCCCAGAATTGCAGCTTGCGCGCGCTGTCCATCGGCTCGGCCAGCGCCTGGTTACCGTCGCGTAAGTCGGTCGAGAGCCAGCGCGGGGCGCGGGTGATAATCTGCTCCGGCCAGCGGCGGTCGGGCAACGAAAGGGTGGGGTAAGGCTGGTATTTGTCGGCGGGTGTGTTCAGCATGGTGCGCTCCTGTTGTCTTTTCACTATCGTGAATCGATTTCAGGCGCGCTGCTTTATCGGAACTGACAATCGCTGTCGCGTTTTGGACAAGGGGGGCGATTGTTGCCCGGTGGCGCTGCGCTTACCGGGCCTACGATCGTAGGCCGGGTAAGGCGTAGCCGCCACCCGGCAACCCGTGCACAGGGCTAGTGCGCCCCACCGCCCCCGCTACCGGCCCCAAACGGTGGTTTGGCAAACCACACCAGCCCCAGCAGGACGATGAAGATCCCCGCCGATATCCAGAAAATCTCGTTTGCCGAGATAATCAGCCCCTGGTTGGTGATCTGCTGGGCAAGCCAGCCGGACGCCTGCTGCTCCGTCATCCCCATCCCCTCAAGCTGGCTATACATCTGCTGAGCGTTAGGGTTGAACGGGTTCACCGCTTCGGTGAGTTGAGCATGGTGCATCGATTCCCGGTTGGTCCACAGCGTGGTGGTGATCGAAGTCCCGATGGAGCCCGCCAGCGTACGGGTGAAGTTCGACAGGCTCGATGCCGCCGCCATCCGCTCAGGCGGTAAGCCGGAAAGCGTAATGGTGGTCAGCGGCATAAAGAAGCACGCTACGGCGAAGCCCTGAATAAACTGCGGCCACGCGGAGGCGCCAAAGTCCATTCCCGGTTCAAACGTATACGCGCGCCAGTAGAAGCACACGGCGTACATGATGAAGCTGAACGTCACCAGCCTGCGCATGTCGAGCTTATGGGCGAAACGGCCAATAATCGGCGACAGCAGAACCGGAATTAACCCCACCGGCGCGGAGGCCAGCCCCGCCCAGGTTGCGGTATAGCCGTACACCTCCTGCAACAGCTGCGGCAGCAGAACAATCGCGCCGAAGTAGAGCATATAGGCGAGGCTGATACACAGGCAGCCGATGGTGAAGTTTCGCGATTTAAACAGCGAGAGGTCGACTATCGGATTATCGTCCGTCAGCTCCCAGACAATCAGGAAGCTGATGGCCACCACGGCGACCACCGTCAGCACAATGATTTCCGTAGAGGCAAACCAGTCCAGCTCTTTGCCGCGGTCGAGCATGATTTGCAGGCTGCCGATGCCGACAACCAGCAGTGCCAGCCCGATGCCGTCGATCCGCCGCTGTTCGGTCCGCGTTTCGCGACCACGCAGAGACTGTAGCGTCATCAGCACCACCAGCGCACCGATGGGCACGTTGATGAAGAAGATCCAGCCCCAGTGATAGTTATCGCTGATATAGCCGCCGAGGATTGGCCCGCAAATTGGGGCGACGATCACCGTCATCGACCACAGCGCGAGCGCGATGGAGCGCTTGGCGGGCGGATAGTTGTTCAGCAGCAAACTCTGCGACAGCGGAATCAACGGCCCGGCGACAATCCCCTGGATGACGCGGAAGAAAATCAGCATCGTCAGGCTGCTGGACATGCCGCAGGCCCAGGAGGCCAGCACGAACAGGATCGTCGACCAGAGGAACAGCTTCACTTCACCGACGCGCTTCGCCAGCCAGCCGGTGATGGGAATGGAGATGGCGTTCGCCACCCCGAACGAGGTAATGACCCAGGTCCCCTGGCTCAGCGATGAGCCAAGGTTCCCGGCGATCGTAGGGATCGCCACGTTTGCGATGGTGGAGTCCAGCACCTGCATGAATGTCGCCAGCGACAGCGCAATGGTCATAATGACCAGCTGCGCCCCCTCCAGCGGTTTTTGCGGCTTTTGCTGTTGCATAACGCTCACCTTCGGCTTAACCGGCGTTTGCCTTCACGATGTCATCGATCAGCTTATTGACCGGATCGAGGCTAATTTCACGGGCGTTACTTTCATAAGCTGGCGTACTGCGCACCTGGCTTGCGAGGATCTGACCGTCGCGGTTGGCGGTATCGACCGTCACCAGCGTGGAAAGGCCAATTCGCAGCGGATGGTCTGCCAGCTGCTTAGGATCCAGCTCGATACGCACAGGCAAGCGCTGTACCACTTTGATCCAGTTGCCGGTGGCGTTCTGTGCAGGCAGCAGGCTGAACGCGCTGCCGGTCCCCATGTCCAGACCGACCACTTTCCCGGTGTACTTGACGTCATCGCCGTAAATATCGCTGACCACGGTCGCGGTCTGGCCGATACGCATATGCGCCAGCTGGGTCTCTTTGAAGTTCGCATCGACCCACAGATTGTTCGCCGGAACGACCGCCATCAGCGGCGTGGTGGTGCCAATCTGCGCCCCTGGCTGTACGGAACGACGGGAAACGTAGCCGGTCATCGGGCTGACGATTTTGGTACGTTGCAGGGCAAGCCATGCGTTACGCACTTCGGTCGCCGCCTGTTTCACCGCCGGCTGGTTTTCCAGAGAGGTACCCAGCACCATCGCCTGATTAGCGTTGTACTGTTGGATCGCCACGTCCAGCTGCGCCTGTGCGCTGGCCACCGCGTCGCGGGCGTGCTGCAACTCTTCACGGCCAATCAGGTTGGCGGTGCCGAGAGGAACACGACGATTGAGGTCGCTCTGCGCCTGAGCCAGGGCCGTTTTCTGCACGTCGATATTGGCCTGAAGCTGCTTGCTGTTGATCATCAGCTGGCGGGTCTGGCGAACGCTGGAGGCCAGCGCCGTTTGTGCTTTTTCAAACGCCTGTTGGGCGTCGGTCGGATCGAGCGTGACCAGCACATCGCCTTTTTTCACAAAGTCGGTGTTATCAGCCCAGACTTTCGTCACGCTGCCTGACACCTGCGCCATGATTTGAACCTGATTCCCTGCCACGTATGCATCGTCTGTCTGTTCAACATGACGCAAGACTAAAAACCAATAGATCCCATATGCCACGGCAATAATAATAAAGAGCAAGGTCAGCAGAATAAGGGCGCTCTTACGTTTGCCCTTTTTGTTGGCCGGTTGCTGCGGGAGGGTGTTCTCCGCATTTGCGCTCATTGTTGTTCTCCACGATCTTTTTATTTTCACATCGGCTGAGCCGACCTGTTGTCAGAAAGGCCAGCAGTTTCACGTGCTGGCCTGTCAGTTTTTCTTTTTAGCAATCTGGAATGTTGAGCGGATCGTCGCGTTAGCGCAGCGCCTCAAGGATGACGCCGTCTTCATCCATCTGATCCAGACGGGTGAGCAGCTTGCGAGTGATGTGCTCAAGCTGGTCGCGCTCGGCGGTGCTGAGGGCAGACCAGAGCTGGTGCAGGCAGTTGTGCTGCGGTGGCAGCACTTCGCGCAAGAATTCGTGACCTTTTTCAGTCAGTTGCAGATGCAGGCAGCGGCGATCGTTATCGCTTTCACGGCGTTCAATCCAGCCGCGCTTTTCCAGTTCATCCGCGATACGGGTCGCATTGGTTCGGGATGACCCCAGCGCGCAGCTCAGTTCCGACGGCTGAATGCTGTGATTTTCCTGAGACTCCAGCGTAATCAACGCCATAAACAACGTCTCGTTAATCCCCTGCGCTTTCAGCATCTTGTTACGATTTTCCAGCAGCTTACCCTGCATGTGCATGCACAGGCGGGTCAGCAGGATTTCCTGATACGGGAAGTCCTCATGACGACTGGCGCGGAACTTAAGCATTTGTTCAATGGGCGTAAACGAACTATCCATTTTGGGCATAACCTCATTAATTACAGCCGATATAGTAACGACAGTGACAAATAATGTAAATGAATTATTTGTGCGGTTATATCCGCCAAACGTATGTCACCATCAGAAAGCGCCGGGTAAATCCGTGACCCGGTGAGCACAGAGAGCGTGGGGTGTGTACCCGCGAAAGAGGGGATGTGAGGACAGGGGTCTGAACTATTCATGCCGGTAGTAAATATGTCACCCACAGTAAAATTTCTGGGATAAATGATTACCGTTACCTTAACAGATGCAGGCCCCCTTTACACCCCAGGGGGCCCAAAGCAATGTAAAACTTAGTGAATTGCTTCCTGACGGTGATAGCCGCGCCACCATACCAGCAGATTTATCGCCGCGACGATGGCGCCGATGGCGCACACGCCCGTCCAGCCCGCATGCTGCCAGGCGGAGGCTGAGATGAGCGAGCCCGCCGCGCCGCCGATAAAGTAGCTGGTCATGTACCCGGCCGTCAGACGGTTACGGGCATCCGGCTTCACGCGGTAAATCACGGTCTGGTTGGTGATATGTACACCCTGCACGGTGAGGTCGAGCACCAGAATACCGACAATCAGCGCCAGCACAGAGACGTGTCCGTACCAGATGGCCGCCCAGGAGAGCAGGAGTAAAACCAGCCCTGCGGAGGTGGTCATATGAGATTTGCCTTTGTCGGCCAGCCCACCCGCCGGGCGCGCGCCCAGTGCGCCAGCCGCGCCTGCCAGCCCGAACAGGCCAATCACGCCTTCTGAGTAGTTAAACGGCGGTGCGGCGAGCAGAAACGCCATCGACGTCCATAAGATGCTGAAGTTAGCGAAGGTGAGACACCCCATAACGGCGCGCGTGCGCAGGAGTTTATCCCGGGTGAAGAGGCTGAAAACGGAGGCGAGGAGCTGCGGATAGTTCAGGTGATTTTCCTGCTTCACCCTTGGCAGGCCGCGCCACAGAGCCAGCGCCATGATAACCATCAGCACGCTCGCCACCCAGTAAACGGTGCGCCAGCCGCCGAGGCTCGCCAGCAGCCCGGCAACGGTTCGCGCCAGCAGGATGCCCAGCAGCAGGCCGCTCATGATAGTGCCGACCACTTTGCCGCGTTTTTCCGGGGAAGCCAGCGTCGCGGCGAGGGGAACCAGAATTTGCGCCACCACCGAGAACAGCCCCGTCAGCGCGGTGCCGATAATCATCATCGTTAACGACTGGCTGCTGGCGGTGATCAACATCCCGCCCGCCGCCAGCAGTGTCATGGAGACGATAAGCATCCGGCGCTCAAACATATCGCCTAATGGCACCAGGAACAGCAGCCCGGCCGCATAGCCGAGCTGTGCGGCGGTGACAATAAACCCGGCGGAGCTGGCTGAAAGATCGAAGGCGCGTGCGATGGTGTCGAGCAGTGGTTGTGCGTAATAGTTGCTGGCGACGGCCAGACCCGTTGCCACGGACATTAAAAGGATGAGTGCGGGGCTAAGCCCTTGAGTTGTTTTTGTCATTAGTTTCAGGAATCGTGAGTTAAGTGATTATTTTTCCGGAAACATAATAACCAATGATGGTGAATGTTGGGGAATTGTTACGTGGTGGATTGTGCGGTTAAGGTTGGGTGTGGTTTGATCCCCTCACCCCGGCCCTCTCCCCAAAGGGGAGAGGGTGTATAAAGTCCCCTCTCCCCTTTGGGGAGAGGGTTAGGGTGAGGGGAAAGTACTTTACTTCTGCGCCTCAAGCGCCTCTTTCACCCAGCCATCGAACTGCTGCTGGTGGGCTTTGATCCAGCCATCCACGTGGCCTTTGATATCAGCTTCGGATGATTTACCCGCGTGCATCATCGCGTTCTGGGCGTTAATGTCTGCCAGCGGCAGTTTCATCACCGAGAACAGCTTCGCCGCCGCCGGGTTTTTCTCGGCCCAGGCTTTGTTCGCCACGATATGCATGGTGTTCACCGGGAAGCCATAGTTCATGCCGTTTGGCAGTTTGGTGTCGATATCTTTCTGCTCGCCCGGCAGGGAGGAGAAGGGCACCTGCAACCAAACCACGTCTTTGCCCGGCTTCAGCACGTCGCTCACCCAGTACGGCGTCCAGGTGTAGTAAATCACCGGCTTGCCTTCTTTAAAGCGGGCGATGGTGTCGGCCATCATCGCAGAGTAATTGCCGTGGCTCACGTCGACGGTCTTCGCCAGATCGAAGGCTTTGTTCTGGTGGTTAATCACCGCTTCACAGCCCCAGCCCGGCGAACAGCCCATCATGTCGGCTTTACCGTCACCGTTGGTATCAAACAGTTTTGCAATCTTCGGATCTTTCAGCTGTTCAATATTGGTGATGTGATACTTATCGGCGGTTTTCTTGTCGATCAGATATCCCTGCGCAGCGCCGGTCACAAAGGTGCCTTCGCGGTAGAATTTCTTGTCACCGCCTGCGGCGGCATACATGTCGTCGTGCAGCGGCTGCCAGTTCACGGCGGTAAAGGTGGCGTCACCGGAGGCAATGGAGGTATAGCCCACGTTGTAATCCACTTCGCTGGCGGTATTCACCGTATAGCCCAGTTTCTCCAGCGCACGGCTGACAATCTGGGTCTGGAAGGACTCTTCCGAAATGGTGCTCTGCACCGGCTGCACGGTAATGCCTTTGCCCGGCAGGTCAGCGGCAACTGCGCTGGTGGAGACAAGGGTCGCAAACGCTGTGGCAAAAAGTACGTTATGTCGCATCGTTGTTCCTTATTTTGTAAATGGGCGGGTGAGTAACCCGACAGGGCCGGTGGTGTACCAGCGACGGTTGCCGCGACTACGTGAATCACGACCGACAGCCTGGGTCAGGCGGTCAAGAATGATGGCGAGGATCACAATCCCGACGCCGCCGACGGTCGCCAGCCCCATATCGAGACGGCCAATGCCGCGCAGTACCATCTGACCTAACCCGCCAACGGCAATCATCGAGGCGATCACCACCATCGACAGCGCCAGCATCAGCGTCTGGTTAACACCTGCCATAATGGTCGGCATCGCCAGCGGAAGCTGAACCTTAAACAGCATCTGACGCGGGCTGGCGCCGAACGAGCGCGATGCCTCTATCAGATCCGCAGGCACCTGGTTAATGCCCAGAATGGTCAGGCGAATAATCGGTGGCAGGGCGAAGATAATGGTCACGACCACCCCCGGTACGTTACCGATGCCGAACAGCATCACGATAGGCACCAGGTAAACGAACGCTGGCGTGGTCTGCATCGCATCCAGCAGCGGGCGGATAATCTTCGCGGCCCGGGGGCTGCGCGCCAGCCAGATCCCCATCGGCAGGCCGATCACCACGCAAAACAGCAGGGCGGTCAGCACCAGCGCCAGGGTGATCATCGCCTGAGACCACGCGCCAATCGCGCCGATGGCAATCAGGGAGATGAGCGTGGCGATCCCCATACCCGCGCTGCCGAACTGCCATGCGATCAGCGAGAACAGGATAATCGCCACCGGCGCGGGCATGCCCAGCATCAGCTGCTGGAAGCCGTTCAGGATGTAATCCACCGGGATGCGGATCCCCTGGAACACCGGACGGAAGTGGGTAACGACCCAGTCGATCCCCTCCGTTACCCAGCTATCCAGCGGGATCAGCGTCTTGTGGAACGGATCCATAATATTGAAATGCTCTGGGGCAGGCGCTGGTGCGCTGTTGAGCCAGTCAGCCGCGCCGCCGCCATCGGCAGGCGCAGGCGTCGACCCCCACGCATCGGCAGATTGCGCCGCGCTGTCCGCTGCTTCAGTGGTGCCCCATGGGTTTGATTGATCAGCCATTGTTTGTCCCCTCGCGATCTAAAGCCTGTAGCAGCATCCGTTTTGAGATGATGCCAACGTACTGTTGTTCTTCACCGACGACCGGCACGGCGCACGGCGCCTGACCCACGTGAGAGAGCAACTCGCTGAGCGGCGTTTCGGCGTCCACGGCAAGCGGAGCGTCAATCAACGCCGCATCGATTCCCTGGTTTTCGCTCAGGGCGGTTTTCAGAGAGTCAATGGAGACCACGCCGACAAATTTATTGCCGCGTTCAACCAGATAACCGTATTCACGGTCTTCGTCCTGCAACAGCTTCAGCGCGGAGCGCGGGCCAAAACCTGGCGTTTTACGAATAATGCCGTTTGGTGTTCGACGGGCAATATCTTTCGCACTGAATACGTGGCTAATATCCACGCCGCGGAAGAAGGTGCGCACATAATCATTCGCCGGATTATTGAGAATTTCATCCGGTGTGCCGACCTGCACCACTTCACCATTTTGCATAATGGCGATACGGTCGCCAATACGCATGGCTTCATCCAGATCGTGAGAAATAAAAACAATGGTGCGCTGATGTTTGGCCTGTAATTTTACCAGCTCATCCTGCATCTCGGTGCGAATTAAGGGATCGAGCGCAGAGAAGGCTTCGTCCATTAATAAAATGTCCGGATTAATGGCTAATGCGCGGGCTAATCCTACGCGCTGGCGCATGCCGCCGGAAAGTTCATCCGGATACGCATGAGCATAATTTTCCAGCCCGACCTGACGCAGTGCATCAAGGGCTTTTTCCTGACGTTCCTGAGCGGGCGTACCGGCTAATTCCATGCCAAAGGCGGTATTATCGAGTACCGTCATGTGCGGCATCAGTGCAAATGACTGAAACACCATCGCAATTTTCTTTCTGCGCACCTCACGGAGATCTGCGTCTGATATTCTGGCGATATCCACGCCGTCTATCAGCACCTGTCCGCGGGTGGGTTCAATCAGGCGATTGAGAAGGCGAACCATAGTGGATTTACCCGAACCGGATAATCCCATGATGACAAAAATCTCGCCTTCTTCAATGGCCAGACTGGCGTCTTTAACGCCAAGCGATAGCCCGGTTTTTTCCAGAATTTGCTCTTTCGAAAGGCCTTTCTCAATATATTTGAAAGCACGCTGCGGGTGCTCGCCAAATACTTTATAAAGATTTTTCACTTCTAATTTAATTGCCATGCAATAGAGAGTGTCCTGTTATTTGTTTATGTCGATATGATTACCATGGTAAATAGTTAACTGGCATTACCCTAACATACTCAGAATCTGAGACAACCCTGGTCCGGCCTGAGGCCGGAATTTTGTTGCAAGCGAAACGGCTGAATTTCCCATGAATAAAGGGCTGAGGGCGGTTTGAATTTTTCTCAATTTTTTGCTGTGGCATGGGAGAATTTCGCCTGAATCGGTGTGATTCAGGCGAATATGACGGGGAAATTACAGTGTAGTACGTAGTGGAATATTCGGCTGGAAATAATGAAATGCAGAGTTAATTAATGAACGTTAATTCATTCATTAAAAATCCCAGTCCTCGTCTTGCGTCTCCACCGCTTTACCCATCACGTACGACGAGCCGGACCCGGAAAAGAAGTCGTGGTTTTCATCGGCGTTGGGCGACAGCGCCGCGAGGATCGCCGGGTTCACCTCCGCCATTTCTGGTGGGAATAACGCTTCGTAGCCCAGGTTCATCAGCGCCTTGTTGGCGTTATAGCAGAGGAAGGCTTTTACGTCCTCTTCCCAGCCCGTTCCGGCGTACAGCTCTTCGGTATAGCTCAGCTCGTTGTCATACAGATCCATCAGTAAATCGAGGGCAAAACCTTTGAGTTCCTCGCGTTTTTCCGCGCTGACTTTCTCCAGCCCTTTCTGATACTTATAGCCGATGTAATACCCGTGTACCGCTTCATCGCGGATGATGAGGCGAATCAAATCGGCGGTGTTGGTGAGCTTGCCCCGGCTCGACCAGTACATAGGCAGCCAGAAGCCGGAATAGAAGAGGAAAGATTCCAGGAACACGCTGGCGATCTTCTTCTTCAGCGGCTCGTCGGCCCGGTAATATTCCAGCACCAGATCTGCCTTGCGCTGCAATGACGCGCTCTCTTCACTCCAGGCGTAGGCCGCGTCCACGTCTCTGGTCTGGCACAGGGTGGAGAAAATCGAGCTGTAGGAGCGGGCATGGACCGCCTCCATAAAGCTGATATTCGACATTACCGCCTCTTCGTGCGGGGTCAGCGCGTCGCTCATCAGCGCGGGCGCACCCACGGTATTCTGAATGGTGTCCAGCAGCGTCAGGCCGGTAAAGACGCGGATTGTCAGCTGCTGCTCGGCATGGCTCAGGGTTTGCCAGGCCGGAATATCGTTGGAGAGCGGGACCTTTTCCGGCAGCCAGAAGTTGCTGGTCAGGCGGTTCCAGACCTCCAGGTCTTTATCATCCTGAATTTTGTTCCAGTTAACGGCACTTACGCGTGACAGTTTCATCCTTTCTCCTTACAGCGCGCAGGACACGCAGCCTTCAATTTCGGTGCCTTCCAGCGCGAGCTGGCGCAGGCGAATGTAGTACAGCGTTTTGATGCCTTTCTTCCAGGCGTAGATCTGCGCTTTGTTGATATCCCGCGTGGTGGCGGTGTCCGGGAAGAAGAGCGTCAGCGACAGCCCCTGATCCACATGTTTAGTCGCCTCGGCGTAGGTATCAATGATCTTTTCCGGGCCAATCTCATAGGCGTCCTGGTACAGCGCCAGATTCTCGTTGGTCATAAACGGGGCAGGGTAGTAGACACGCCCGGTTTTGCCTTCCTTACGGATTTCAATCTTCGACACGATGGGGTGGATGCTCGACGTGGCGTGATTGATATAGGAAATGGAGCCGGTTGGCGGCACCGCCTGAAGGTTCTGGTTATAAATGCCGTAGCGCATCACCTCTTCACGCAGCTGTTGCCACATCTCACGCGTCGGCAGGGTGATGCCAGCGCGGGCAAACAGCGCGCGTACTTTTTCGGTTTTCGGCTGCCAGTCGCCTTCCAGATACTGGCTGAAATACTCTCCGCTGGCGTAGCGGGACTGCTCAAAGCCTGCGAACCGCTGGTGGCGTTCGCGCGCCAGCATCATCGAGGTATGCAGCGCATGCCAGGTGATGGTGTAGAAATAAAGGTTGGTGAAATCCAGCCCTTCCGGGCTACCGTAGGCGATGCCCTCCCGCGCCAGATAGCCGTGCAGGTTCATCTGCCCAAGGCCGATGGCATGCGACGCGGCGTTGCCCGCCTCAATGGACGGTACGCTGCGGATGTGGCTCATGTCCGATACCGCCGTCAGCCCGCGAATGGCGGTCTCTACCGTGCGGCCAAAATCGGGTGAATCCATGGTATGGGCAATATTCAGCGACCCGAGGTTACAGGAGATATCCTTGCCCACGTCCGCGTAGTCGAGGTTTTCGTCGTAGCTGGACGCGCTGTTGACCTGCAAAATCTCCGAGCACAGATTGCTCATGTTGATGCGCCCGGCAATCGGGTTAGCGCGGTTCACCGTGTCCTCGTACATGATGTACGGATAGCCGGACTCAAACTGAATTTCAGCCAGCGTCTGGAAGAAATCGCGGGCGTTGATGGTTTTTTTGCGAATGCGATCGTCGGCCACCAGCTCGTCGTACAGCTCGCTTATCGCCACGTCGCCAAAGGCTTTGCCGTAAATCCGCTCAACGTCATACGGTGAGAAGAGCGCCATGTCGGCATTCTCTTTAGCCAGCTTAAACGTGATATCCGGGATCACCACGCCAAGCGACAGGGTTTTGATGCGGATCTTTTCGTCGGCGTTTTCACGTTTGGTATCGAGAAAACGCAGAATGTCCGGGTGGTGCGCGTGCAGATAAACCGCGCCCGCGCCCTGACGTGCGCCAAGCTGGTTGGCGTATGAGAAGGCATCTTCCAGCATCTTCATCACCGGGATGACGCCGGAAGACTGGTTTTCGATGCGCTTAATCGGCGCGCCCGCTTCCCGCAGGTTCGAAAGCAGAAACGCCACGCCGCCGCCGCGTTTCGAAAGCTGTAGCGCCGAATTCACCGCACGGCCAATCGACTCCATATTGTCTTCAATACGCAACAGGAAGCAGGAGACCAGCTCGCCGCGCTGGGCTTTCCCGCAGTTAAGGAACGTTGGCGTGGCGGGCTGGAAGCGGCCGGAGAGGATCTCCTCCGTGAGTCTTTCGGCCAGCGCTTCATCGCCCTGCGCCAGCGTCAGCACCACCATCACCACCCGATCTTCAAAGCTTTCTAAATAGCGTTTGCCGTCAAAGGTTTTCAGGGTGTAGCTGGTGTAATACTTCCACGCGCCGAGAAACGTCTGGAAGCGAAAACCGCTGGCGTGCGCCCGTTCAAACAATGCCACCACGAAGGCGCGGTCGTAGCGTGTCAGGACACGCTCTTCGTAATAACCCTCTTTTACCAGCCAGTCGAGACGTTCCTGCTGGCTGCCAAAGACGACGCTGTTCGGGCGTACGTGAGCGGCAAAAAAGGCGTCCACCGCCTCATGATCTTTGCCAAACTGAATGCGCCCCTCCCGGTCATAGAGGTTTAGCATGGCGTTTAATGCGTGGTAATCCGGCGTCGCCTGAATCACGCGTTCTGCGGTTGTCGTTGCCAAAATTCGTTCACTCCTTTACGCACGTTCTCTACGTCCTGCTGTGTCCCCATCAGTTCAAAACGATAGAGATACGGCACGCCGCATTTTTGAGAGATGACATCCCCGGCGCGGGCAAAGGCCTCGCCGAAGTTGCGATTGCCTGCGGCGATCACGCCGCGAATCAGCTGCCGGTTATGGGGATCGTTCAGAAAGCGGATCACCTGACGAGGCACAGCCCCTGCGGTGCCGCCACCGCCATAGCTGGGCACCACCAGAATGTAGGGTTCGTCTACCTGAATACGCTCCCGCTCGTTCAGCGGAATG
Organism: Enterobacter sp. DTU_2021_1002640_1_SI_PRY_ASU_LCPMC_013; assembly: GCF_032389435.1. Lineage (NCBI taxonomy): Bacteria > Pseudomonadati > Pseudomonadota > Gammaproteobacteria > Enterobacterales > Enterobacteriaceae > Enterobacter > Enterobacter sp. DTU_2021_1002640_1_SI_PRY_ASU_LCPMC_013. The sequence continues at coordinate 3,780,755 of NZ_CP135594.1, read as the reverse complement.
CGTATCGCGGGCAGCCCGAGACGCTCCATAAACCGAAGCGTGTTTTCCGAGCTGCTGGAAAAGTAGACCAGCGTGCTCATGCACTGACGCCCTGAGCGGCAAGGCGGTTGATCATGTCCGGACGGAAGCCAGACCAGCTGGTGTCGCCGGCAACGACAACCGGAAGCTGACGAAACCCCTGCGCCCGCAGGGTGTCTGCCGCGTCGGGCACCTGATCAATATTGACCATCTCAAATGCCACGCCGCGGCTCTCCATCGCCCGTTTCGTGGCGTGGCACTGAACACAATCGTTACGAGTGTAAATAATAATGCTCATGATTCGTATTTCCATTTAGAATGAGAGAACGGCGCGAGTAAACGCGTCATGTTGTGTGTGTCTTGCTAAAGGGAATACTAGATGTAGTTGCGATAAGTTTCAACCACACAAGATATGGGAAATAAAGATTAATAAGGCCCCAATGATGAGCCTGGCGGGGCAGGGCGGGCTGTGCGGGTTTTTCAGGCTGTCAGGCAAAGAAAAGCCCCGGCGCCTGAGGCGACCGGGGCTGAGAACGCGCGCTTACTTACGCAGGCTAAGCAGGGCGCCGACAAAAATCCCGACCGCCGCGATCGTTCCCAGCGTACAAAGCGGTTTTTCACGTACGAAGGTGGTGGCGCAGCTGGCCATGTCGCAGGCCGCCTGAGTGGTACGTGAGCGGCCATTCATCCTTGCCCGCGTTTCACGCAGCAGAGACTGAGCCTTACGTTTCGCGGCTTCTGCTTCGTCCTTCGCGTCAGAGCCCCAGGATTTCAATACGGCTTCCAGCGTGTCCGCTAATTGGCTGATATCGTTACGAATATCCTGTGTGTCGTCATTAATATCGTTTCGGTTCGGTCTGTTAAACATACGATCCTCCATAATTTGTGTTCCCGTTTAGTTTAGTCCAGAAATGTAATATCTGAAGCGAGTCACGGCTTATCGGGCAGTTTATGGAATATTCTGAAAGCCCTGCTAATGCTGAATACTGTAAGGTTGCCGGGCAGGAATGATAATGAGGAAAAGATATGTATTTACGACCCGATGAGGTGGCGCGCGTTCTTGAAAAAGAAGGGTTCACCATGGATGAGGTAACATCAAAAGCGTACGGATATCGCCGTGGTGAGAATTATGTTTACGTCAACCGTGAAGCAAGAATGGGGCGTACTGCTCTCATTATTCACCCGACACTCAAAGACAGAAGCCTGTCATTTGCTGAGCCCGCCTCGGATATTAAAACCTGCGATCATTATCAGCAATTTCCGCTCTATTTAGGCGGCGAGACGCATGAACATTATGGTATTCCGCACGGTTTCAGCTCGCGTATGGCGCTGGAGCGGTTCCTGAAAGGGCTGTTTGGCGACGTACAATAACTCTGCGACTGGCCTGAGCCAGTCGCCTTACCTTACGCTTTTGCCTGGCTATAAGGGCTGACTTTAAACAGGCGGCGGCAGTAGTCAAGAAAGTAACCGTACACCGCACCCATCAGCATGGATACCACGATATTTGAACTTACCGCAGCGGCGATTTGATGCCAGTCTGCGCCCACCGTCAGCAAAATAACCACATACACAGGGGACTGGAACGTTACGTAAGCCAGCACGTCCGCCAGGTTTTTTACCCAACCCGCCGGGCTAATACGCCGGGCTAAACGCATCACTGCATCGCGATACAGGCCGTACGGCCAGGCAATCATGATATTCACCGGAATGGCCACCAGGCGCGACGAGAGGGATTGCTCAAAGGACATTCCCGACAGGAAAATTTCAATCAGCATATTCACGACGGAACAGTAAACGACCATCGCGAACGTATCCGCTACCGCATGGCGCAGGCGAGACTGCGGTGAGAACATGTCTGAACTCCTCGAACAGGACAAAAAAGTGGCGTTTTACCTGCGGCCTTTAGTGCTTTAGGTTGGTTTGTTATGAGTGTATAGCGTATCTCTCTGGCTTTTAACTAACAAGTAGTGATTAATTTTTATTTACTGGCGCTTTAGCCATAAAATTCTCTAAAGTTGTGCGTTTTTTGCGCGCTTCGTTATTTTCTCTCCTTGTCCATATTTTATTAAAATAAATCAATGGATTAGTTTATCAGTGCGCGTGTGAAACCTCTGTTGTGTGGGAGAGTGGAGGCGGTTTTTTGAACTGTTTTAAACAGGGGTTTTTGGCCTGGGGAAGGGCGGTATATTACGCATTAAAACAGACATATATTTCGGGGTTATATTAACGGGATATTCTAAAACATTTACAATAATGTCAAAACGTCAGGGTGGGTAGATATCAGAACAAAAATCAATTATTCTGTTGTCTGATTTATGTTATACACACGAAGAAAGGTTTTTCATTATTATGGCTTTAACGTTACAGAATCTTAATAATATTCGTACCCTCCGGGCGCTGGCACGTGAATTATCCATGGATGTTCTGGAAGAAGTGCTGGAAAAATTCCGGATTGTCACTGAAGAAAAACGCAGCGAGCAGGCTGAATTAGAGCGTCAACGCGCTGAACAGCAGGATAAAATTAATGCTCTGCTGGAACTGATGAAAGCTGACGGTATTTCTCCGAGCGATCTGTTAGGCAGTGATCTGGCGCAGGCGGGTCAGCCGACGAAAAAACGTAAAGCGCGTGCGGCGAAATATCGTTTTATTGACGCGAACGGTGAAGAAAAAACCTGGACCGGCCAGGGGCGTACGCCAAAGCCAATTGCAACCGCACTGGCAAACGGTAAATCGCTGGACGATTTCCTGATCTGATGATTATTCGGGCGGTGTATTCCGCCCGATTATTGACTTAGCAGACGCCAAAGTCACCGTCTTCGGAGTACAGGACCACGTCCGCCGCTTTCAGGTGATATTTCTCGCCCTGCTCATTGCTGGCCTGCACAGCCACAATGTTTTCACCATTCACTTCGAGCACTTTCAGTTTCGGACCGCCCTGACGCGGTTGGACATAATCACCGACAGAAAACATAGCACCTCCTCATCATTGTCATGATCTTCACCATAGCCCACGTCCGGGGGCGGGGTACAGCCTAATCCTTCAGATACTCCTTATCAGGTACGTCGGTTCCACGGCATCACTTTCAGCAATCAGCGCGTTTGCCTGCTGCGGCGAAATAAGAGGAAGAGACATTGCGTTTCCTTACGGTCAATTTCAGAACAGTAGAGCATTTAAGGCGGGGGTTTAAGCCAGTGTAAAGAGGGTAAAGGCAGGTAAAAGCGCGAGAGACGCATGGCAGTTAACCGTAAACTGGCTACGCTTAGAGAAGTGTCTTTTATAATTTTCAATTGGTTAGCTTGCACGGAGTTTTTTATGGGTTTTTGGCGCGTTGTTTTTACGATTATTCTCCCGCCGCTGGGCGTGCTGCTTGGCAAGGGGCTGGGCTGGGCGTTTATTCTGAATATCCTTCTGACCATCCTGGGCTACTTCCCCGGTCTTATCCACGCGTTTTGGGTTCAGACGAAGAGCTAGGTACGCCACAGTAAGTCACTGTAGATCCGGGTCAGCACGCCTTCCGGGCCAAACTGCTGTTTGATCCAGCGCGTGACCTGACCGGTCGCCGCATGCTGCGTGGCGAGCAGCATGCGCGAATCCTGACGTGGATTATTGATCCGCCGCGTTACCAGCAGCCCTTCCTCCACCGCCTCACGCGTCATATATTCCGGTAAAAAGCCAATACCTTCCCCCAGGATCTGACACTGGCATTTCGTGTTGAAGTCCGGCACCAGAATCGCCTCCTGACCGTGAAGCAGCCAGCCCACCTTCTTGTTGATGGTATGCGCGGTGTCCTCGACCATGATATTGGGATACAGACGCAGCTGACTTTCGGAAATGGGCTCCGGGGCGAACGCCAGCGGATGCGTGGGCGCGATGGCAAATACCCAGCGGATCGCCCCTATCTCGGTGTAATCAATTCCGCCGCCGTCCAGCAGCGTATCCGGCGCGCCAATGGCGATATTGGCCTGATTATTAATGATGGAATCCCAGACGCCGTTATACACCTCGGTCGTCACTGTGATCTGGCAGGTGGGAAACTGTTTTTTCAGCACCTGGAGCAAACGCGCGGTATGGCGTGGCGTATACAAAAGCTGATTTATGCAGATGCGCACCCGCGTCTCAATGCCCTGAGAAATGGTATCAATCCCGCGCTTGATGGCATGAAAGTCATTCAGCAGGTCGGTCGCTTTACGATAAAAATAAAAACCGGATTCGGTCAGCTCAATGCTGCGCGTGTTGCGTACAAACAGCACCACGTCCAGTCCGGTCTCCATGCGTTTGATGGTGTAACTGATGGCGGAGGTGGTCACGCCCAGCTCGGCAGCCGCTTTGCTAAAACTGCCAAAACGTGCCGCGGTGGTGAAGGCCAGCAAATTCTCTTCGGTAAAGATGGAATTCATATTGTGGCTCCTGGTGACCATCAGTTTTGAACATATTTTAACAGCGGCGTTACATCATAGTTGATGTCGATCACAGTTCTGGATTTTTACGTAGAACCGCGCTGTGTAAGGCTTTTTCAGCCATAAGGATAATGCAGCCTGAAGCGCGTAAAAGCGGTAAAACATAAGAAAAAGGTTGCACAGACGCACATTTCTCCCGGACTGTTGAATTTAACTCAACAATGAATTGCGTGTCGATGAATCATTTTTAAGCGGATTCTTTTATGACCAGGCTGTTGCTATTCTCAGGTCATCAGAAGTGAAACATAGGAAGTCTGAATATGTCTGCAACTGCACTGGTTACAGAATTTCTGCTGGCGGCAGAAGAGGGCAATATCGACGCGCTAAAAGCCTGCCTGGAGAAAGGCGTTGATATTAACGCGACCAACCGCCAGAAAAGAACCGCCATTATTATTGCCAGCCTGAAAAAGCATTACGCCTGTGTGGAGTTTTTAATTGCCGCCGGGGCGGATATTGATAAACAGGACCAGACCTGTTTTAACCCCTTCCTGATCGGCTGCCTGACCAATGATTTAACCCTGCTGCGCATTGTCCTTCCGGCAAATCCGGATCTCGATCGTCTGACGCGCTTTGGCGGCGTGGGCATTACCCCTGCCAGTGAAAAAGGGCACGTTGAAATCGTGCGTGAGCTGCTGGAAAAAACCGACATCAACGTCAACCACACCAATTTTGTCGGCTGGACGCCGCTGCTGGAGGCCATCGTATTAAACGACGGCGGCGCAAGGCAGCAGGAAATTGTGAAGCTGCTGCTCGATCACGGCGCGAACCCGCACATGACCGATAAATACGGCAAAACCCCGCTCGAGCTGGCGCGGGAAAAAGGCTTCAACGCGATCGCAGACCTGCTGCTGGCGGCAGGCGCATAGTGCATTCGGTCAGCCTTCCCCTGGCTGGCCGTTAATCAATAAACGCATTGTTACCGACGTGCATTTAGCACGACGGCGGCCCCCTTTTATCTTAAACAGGTGAAAATAATGCCAACCAAAATCGTCATAAAAAAGAATACGTATTTCGATTCGGTTTCCTTAATGTCGGTTTCCACCAAAGCCAATAAATTGCCGGGCGTCGAGCAGGCGTTTGTGGCGATGGCGACGGAAATGAACAAAGGGGTATTAAAAAACCTCGGGCTATTAACGCCGGAATTAGCGGACGCGAAAAACGGCGACCTGATGATCGTTATTAAAGGCGACGCGGCGAATGAGGAAACCCTGGCCGCCATTGAAGCGTTATTCACGCGTAAAGAGCGCACTGGCTCCCATGAAGCACGCTACGCGACGATTGCCAGCGCCAAAACCCATCGTCCGGACAGCAACCTTGCGGTGATTTCCGTCAACGGCACCTTCGCCGCACGGGAAGCGCGCCAGGCGCTGGAAAACGATCTTAACGTGATGCTGTTCTCCGATAACGTATCGCTCGACGACGAGCTGGCGCTGAAGCAGCTGGCGCATGAAAAGGGTCTGCTGATGATGGGGCCAGACTGCGGCACCGCCATTATCAACGGCGCGGGGCTGTGCTTCGCCAACGCGGTGCGTCGCGGGCAGATTGGCATCGTTGGCGCCTCCGGCACCGGCAGCCAGGAGCTGAGCGTGCGCATTCACGAGTTCGGCGGCGGCGTGTCGCAGCTGATTGGCACCGGCGGACGCGATCTCAGCGAGAAGATCGGCGGCTTGATGATGCTCGATGCCATCGACATGCTGGAGGCGGACGACGCGACCCGGGTGATAGCGCTCATCTCCAAACCGCCTGCACCCGCGGTGGCTGTGAAAGTACTGGCCCGGGCACGCGCCTGCCGCAAGCCTGTGGTTGTGTGCTTCCTGGGCCGCAACGAACCGCCAGCCGATGAAGACGGTTTGCAGTTTGCTCGTGGCACCAAAGAGGCGGCCCTGAAAGCGGTGCTGCTTACCGGCATTAAAAAAGACACCCTGGATTTACATCCGCTCAACTGGCCGCTGATCGAAGAGGTACGCGCCCGCCTGACGCCGCAACAGAAGTACATTCGCGGCCTGTTCTGCGGCGGCACCCTGTGCGACGAAGCGATGTTTGCCGCGCTGGAGAAATTTGACGATGTTTACAGCAACATCCAGCCGGATCCGGCCAGGCGTCTGAAAGACATCAGCGTCAGCCAGGCCCACACCTTCCTTGATTTCGGTGACGACGACTTCACCAACGGCAAGCCACACCCGATGATCGACCCGACCAACCGCATCAGCCGCCTGCTACAGGAGGCGCGCGATCCGCAGGTGGGGGTGATCGTGATGGATTTCGTGCTTGGCTTTGGCGCGCATGACGATCCGGTGGGGGTGATGATCGAGGCGATCGAAGAGGCACAGGCGATCGCGAAAGCCGACAACCGTCCGCTGGAAATTCTCGGCTACGTGCTCGGCACCGATCAGGATCCGCAGTCGCTGGCGCAGCAGTGCCAGCTGCTGACTGACGCAGGCGTCATCTGGGCCAGCAGCAGCACCAATACCGGATTACTGGCACGCGAATTTGTCTGCAAAGGGGAGAGAGCATAATGACGACCTTATTCAACCAGCCGCTGAACGTCATTAACGTCGGCATCGCGATGTTCAGCGACGACCTCAAAAAACAGCACGTTCCCGTGACCCAGCTCGACTGGACGCCGCCGGGGCAGGGCAATATGCAGGTGGTGGACGCGCTGGATCGGCTGGCGGAAAAACCGCTGGCGGAGAAGATCGCCGCCGCTAACCAAATCGCCCTTGAGCGGATTATTCAGTCCCATCCGGTGCTGGTGGGCTATGACCAGGCGATCAACGTGGTGCCGGGCATGACCCGCACCACCATTCTGCACGCCGGTCCGCCTGTTACCTGGGAAAACATGTGCGGGGCGATGAAAGGCGCGGTTACCGGCGCGCTGGTGTTTGAAGGGCTGGCGACGGATCTGGACGATGCGGCAAGGATCGCCGCCAACGGAGATATTACGTTCTCGCCTTGCCACGAGCATGACTGCGTGGGCTCGATGGCGGGCGTCACCTCCGCGTCGATGTTTATGCACATCGTTGAGAACAAAACTTACGGCAACCGCGCCTTCACCAACCTCAGCGAGCAGATGGCGAAGATCCTGCGCATGGGGGCTAACGACCAGAGCGTGATCGAGCGCCTGAACTGGATGCGCGACGTGCTCGGCCCGATGCTGCGCGACGCGATGAAGATTATCGGCGAAATCGACCTGCGCCTGATGCTGGCCCAGGCGCTGCACATGGGCGACGAGTGCCACAACCGCAACAACGCGGGCACCACGCTGCTTATTCAGGCGCTGACGCCGGGGCTGATCCAGGCGGGCTATCCGGTGGCGCAGCAGCGTGAAGTGTTCGAGTTTGTCGCCAGCAGCGACTACTTCTCCGGTCCGACGTGGATGGCGATGTGTAAGGCCGCGCTGGATGCCGCCCACGGCATTGAGTACAGCACCGTCGTCACCACCATGGCGCGCAACGGCTACGAGTTCGGCCTGCGCGTTTCCGGCCTGCCGGGGCAGTGGTTTACCGGCCCGGCGCAGCAGGTGATCGGCCCGATGTTCGCGGGCTATAAGCCGGAAGACTCCGGGCTGGATATCGGCGACAGCGCGATTACCGAAACCTACGGCATCGGCGGCTTTGCAATGGCGACGGCCCCGGCCATCGTTGCGCTGGTGGGCGGCACGGTGGAGGAAGCCATCGATTTTTCTCGCAAGATGCGCGAAATCACCCTCGGCGAAAACCCGAACGTCACCATTCCGCTGCTGTCGTTTATGGGCATCCCGACCGCCATCGACATCACGAAGGTCGCAGGCAGCGGCATTCTGCCGGTCATTAATACCGCCATTGCCCACAAGGACGCCGGGATCGGCATGATTGGGGCGGGCATTGTTCACCCGCCGTTTAGCTGTTTTGAAAAGGCGCTGTTAACCTTCCGCGATCGCTACGTTCTATAAGGTATGCATCCATGAAAAACATGAAACTGGAGTGGAAAAGAGGTGACTGGGCAGCTTATTTCGGGTTGATGACCAACAACCTGACCAATTTGCTGACCATGATGGGGCTGCTCATTTTTGTCGTCGGCATCCCGAAGGAGATTGTTTATGGACGCATCGCGCCAGCCTTCGGGCTGGCGGTGCTGGTGGCGAGTCTTTGCTATACGTGGTTTGGCCTGCAAATGGCGCGCGCCACCGGACGAACGGACGTCACCGCGCTGCCGTCCGGCCCGAGCGCGCCGTCGATTTTTACCGTGACCTTCCTGGTCTTAATGCCGGTTTACCAGCAAACCGGCGATGCGGATTTCGCGATTCAGATTGGCCTGGTGTGGTGCTTTGTGGAAGCGATGATCCTCGCGGGCGGTTCCTTCCTGGGGGAAACCATCCGCAAGATGATCCCGCGTACCGTGCTGCTGTCGTGCCTGTCCGGTCTTGGCCTGCTGCTGCTGGCGATGAACCCGATGTTGCAGGCGTTCGAAGCGCCGACCGTGTCGTTTATCGTCCTGCTGCTGATCTTCATTAACTGGTTCGGTAAAAAGCCGATTTTCGCCAAAATCCCGACCGGCCTGCTGCTGTTAATTGCCGGTACTCTGCTTGCGTGGATCTCCGGCCTGCAAAGCCCGGATGCCATTAAAACGTCCATGTCATCATTCGGCTTTAACCCGCCAGAAGTGCACGTGGACAGCTTCATGCAGGGACTGCCGCACGCGCTGCCGTATCTGGCGTCCGCCGTACCGCTGGGGCTGGCGAACTACATCTTTGACCTGGAGAACATCGAAAGCGCCCACGCGGCGGGGGATGAATACCCGACCCGCAAGGTAATGCTGGCGAACGGTCTGGCCTCGATGCTCGGCTGCCTGATGGGCAATCCGTTCCCGGTCACGGTCTACGTCGGCCATCCTGGCTGGAAAGCGATGGGCGCCAGCATCGGCTACACCCTGGCGTCCGGCGTGACCATGTTCATCGTGCCGCTGTTCGGGCTGGGGGCCTTTATGCTCGCCATCATACCGATGACCGCCATCGTGCCGATTCTGGTGTTTATCGGCGTCGTCACCGCCAACCAGGTGGTGAGGGAGACCCCGAAAGTGGAGGTGCCCGTCATCTTCATCTGCCTGTTCCCGTGGATCGCCAACTGGGCGCTGACCATGATGAACAGCGTGATGAGCGCGGCGGGGACCAGCGCGGCGAAAATCGGCACCGACGTGCTGCACAGCAAGGGGATCTACTACGAAGGGCTGATGCATCTAGGCAACGGCGCGCCGCTCGCCAGCATGCTCTGGGGCTGTATCGCCATCTTCGCCATCCTCAACAAACCGCTGCGTGGGGCCGTCGCGGCGGCCGGTGGAGCGCTGCTGGCGCTGTTTGGGGTGATCCACGCGCCGGTGGTGGGCTTTGCCGAGGGCAGTTCCCTGATGTTCGTCACGGCCTACCTGATGATGGGCGGGATGTTTGTGGTGAAGCATGTGCTGGATACCTCTGTTAATCCCCCTCTCCCTGTGGGAGAGGGCCGGGATGAGGGCACCAGAACGCACCTTCTAAAGGAAACAAAATGAAAGAGCTTATGGTCGTCGCCATCGGCGGCAACAGCATTATCAAAGACAACGCCAGCCAGTCGATTGAGCATCAGGCGCAGGCGGTCAAAGCGGTGGCAGAGTCGGTGCTCGAAATGCTGGCCTCGGACTATGACATCGTGCTCACCCACGGCAATGGCCCCCAGGTGGGGCTGGATCTGCGCCGCGCCGAAATCGCCCACGAGCGGGAAGGGCTGCCGCTGACCCCGCTGGCAAACTGCGTGGCGGATACCCAGGGCGGGATCGGCTACCTGATCCAGCAGGCGCTCAACAACCGCCTGGCGGCGCGCGGGGAACAAAAAGCGGTCACGGTCGTCACCCAGGTGGAGGTGGATAAAAACGATCCTGGTTTTACGCACCCGACGAAACCCATCGGCGCGTTCTTCAGCGAGGCGCAGCGCGACGAACTGCAACTTGCGCACCCGGACTGGCATTTTGTTGAGGATTCAGGCCGGGGCTATCGCCGCGTGGTGGCTTCACCGCAGCCGCGACGCATCGTTGAGGCAGACGCTATTAAGGCGCTGACGCAGAAAGGATTTGTGGTGATCGGCGCGGGGGGCGGAGGCATTCCTGTGGTGCGCAGTGAACAGGGCGATTACCAGAGCGTGGACGCGGTGATAGATAAAGATCTCTCCACCGCGCTGCTGGCGCGCGAGATCCGCGCCGACGTGCTGGTGATCACCACCGGCGTGGAGAAAGTGTGCATCCACTTCGGCAAGCCAAACCAGCAGGCGCTGAGCACGGTGAACGTGGCGCAGATGACGCGCTACATGGAAGAAGGGCATTTTCCGGCTGGCAGCATGTTGCCGAAAATCGTCGCCTCGCTGGAATTTTTACGCCATGGCGGCAGGAGGGTAATCATTACCTCGCCGGACTGCCTGCCCGCGGCGCTGCGCGGTGAAACGGGTACCCACATTATTAATGAAGGAAGATAAGATGAGTGAGAATAAAAGCCGCCGCGAGTTTATCAGCCAGAGCGGCAAAATGGTTACCGCCTGCGCGCTGTTTGGCGCCACGGGTTCCGTCGCGTATGCTGCCGATTCTGCAAAGGCAACCTGCGAGACGGGTAAACCGATGAACATCACCGCGAAACATTACTATCTCGACAACGTGCTGCTGGAAGCCGGGTTTAACTTCGACGGCAGCGTGGCGACAAGTACCCGCACCGAGCTGAAAACGCTGGAAATCAAAGACGGGAAAATCGTCGCCCTGCGCGACAACAACAGCCACGCGGACGCGACCCTGCCGCACTTCGACGCGGGCAAAAAGCTGATGCTCCCGGCGATGCGCGACATGCACATTCACCTGGATAAAACCTTCTACGGCGGCCCGTGGCGCTCCCTGAACCGTCCGGCGGGCACCACCATTCAGGACATGATCCGCCTTGAGCAGAAGCTGCTGCCGGAGTTACAGCCCTACACGCAAGAACGCGCCGAAAAGCTGATCGACCTGCTCCAGTCCAAAGGGTCAACCATCGCCCGCAGCCACTGCAACATAGAGCCGGTTTCCGGCCTGAAAAACCTGGAAAATTTGCAGGCGGTACTGGCGCGCCGGGGCGCAGGCTTTGACTGCGAAATCGTTGCCTTCCCGCAGCACGGCCTGCTGCTGTCTCATTCTGAAAAGCTGATGCGCGAGGCGATGCAGGCGGGGGCGCATTACGTGGGCGGGCTGGACCCGACCAACGTCGACGGCGCGATGGAGAAATCCCTCGACACCATGTTCCAGATTGCGCTGGATTATGACAAAGGGGTGGATATCCATCTGCATGAAACCAGCCCGGCGGGCGTGGCGGCGGTGAACTACATGGTACAAACCGTGGAGAAAACGCCGGCGCTGAAGGGGAAGCTGACCATCAGCCACGCCTTCGCCCTGGCGACGCTTAACGAGCAAGAGGTGGATGAGATCGCCACCCGCATGGCGGCACAACAGGTGACCATCGCCTCCACCGTGCCGATTGGCACTCTGCACATGCCGCTGAAGCAGTTGCGTGATAAAGGCGTGTTTGTCATGACCGGTACCGACAGCGTGATCGACCACTGGTCGCCGTACGGTCTGGGGGACATGCTGGAGAAAGCCAACCTCTATGCACAGCTCTATATTCGCCCGAATGAGCAGACGCTTTCGCGCGCGCTGGGCATTGCCACCGGCGACGTACTGCCGCTGAACGACAAAGGTGAGCGCGCGTGGCCGAAAGCGCAGGATGACGCCAGCTTTGTGCTGGTGGATGCCTCCTGTTCCGCCGAGGCCGTGGCACGCATCTCTCCGCGTACCGCGACGTTCCATAAGGGGAATCTGGTCTGGGGCTCTGTGGGCTAATGTGGTGCCGGGTGGCGCTGCGCTTACCCGGCCTACGGTTCGGAGATTTTGTAGGTCGGGTAAGGCGAAGCCGCCACCCGACAATGCAGTATACTGCTATGCACATTCTTAAAGAGGGATCTGCCATGGCACAAAACATCTACGACAATCCGGCGTTTTTCGAAGGCTACGCTCAGCTTCCGCGCTCGGTGCAGGGGCTGGACGGCGCGCCGGAGTGGCCTGCGCTCAGGGCGATGCTGCCGGATTTAACCGGCAAATCGGTTATCGATCTCGGCTGCGGCTATGGCTGGTTCTGCCGCGCGGCGCGTGAGCTGGGCGCGTCTGACGTCACGGGCGTGGATATCTCCGAAAAGATGCTCGCTCGCGCAGTGGAGCTCACCGCCGATCCACAGATTCACTATCAGCGTAGCGATCTGGAGTCTCTCAAGCTCAACGAAAACAGCCTCGATCTGGTCTACAGCTCGCTGGCGCTGCACTATCTGCCGGAACTGAACACATTATTTGCCCACGTTCAGCGCGCGCTTAAACCCGGCGGTTGCCTGGTCTTCTCTATGGAGCACCCGATTTACACCTGCGCCTCCCGTCAGGGCTGGCTGACGGACAACAGCGGCGAGCGGTTCTGGGGCGTGAACCATTATCAGGACGAAAGCCAGCGCGTCAGCAACTGGCTGGCAGACGGGGTGATTAAATACCACCGTACGCTGGGCACCACGCTTAACGCGCTGATCAAGGCCGGATTAACAATAAGCGAAGTCAATGAGTGGGGACCAACGCAGGCGCAAATTGACGCCTGGCCCGCGCTGGCAGAAGAGGCAGAGCGCCCGATGCTGGTGCTGATCGCCGCCCGTAAGGCTTAATAACCGACTTTATACACCCGCCCGCTCTGCACCCCTTCGACGCTGCGGCGGTAAGCCTGCGCAACGGTCGCGGCGGGAACGCTTTCAAAGCCCGGGAAGAAGCCGTCGTACGCTTCGGCGGATTCGGTCAGCACCGTCGGGCTGATCAGGTTAATGCGAATACCGCGCGGCAGTTCACAGGCCGCGGCGCGCACAAACCCTTCCAGCGCGGCGTTAACCGTGGTGGCATTCACGCCCTGGGCAATCGGCTCGTGCGCCACAATCCCGCTTATCAGCGTAATCGAGCCACCTTCGTTCAGGTAGTGCTGGCCGGTCAGCGCCAGACGAACCTGCCCCAGCAGCTTATCCTGCAAACCCTGGTTGAACTCGCCATCGGTCATGGTTGAGAGCGGGCCGAAGTGCAACCCTCCGCTGGCGGAGACAATCGCATCCACCGGACCGATCTTTTTGAACAGCGCCTGCACGCTCGCCTGCGAGGTGATATCTACCTGATGGTCGCCCTGCGTGCGACCCACGCGGATCACCTCGTGACGACGGCTTAGCTCTTCTGTCACAGCATGACCGACCGTACCGCTGGCACCAATAATGACGATTTTCATAGCAGACTCCTTATGTTGTGAGCCTTCATTCTTTAATAAATAAAAATTCAGATAAACTGGGCTGATGTTAGAAGATTGCTAACCAGAGGTTCGTAATATGGATAAGCTTCGCGGCATGGAGACGTTCATCGCGGTGGTGGAAAGCGGCAGCTTTACCGGCGCGGCGGCCCGGCTGGAGATGTCGGCGGTAATGGTCGGGAAGTATATTGCGCAGCTGGAATCGCAGCTCGGTACGCGGCTGCTGGAGCGCAACACCCGTCGCCAGAGCCTGACGGATGCCGGACGCGTTTATTTCGAAGAGGCCAGGCGCGTGCTGGAGCAGGTCTCGATTGCTGAAAACGCGGTTGAGCGCCTGCGAGCCACGCCCGCCGGCACCCTGCGCGTGACGGCGCCTACCTCGTTTGGCGGCTGCATTATCGCGCCTCTGACGGCCACGTTTTTGCAGCGTTACCCGGAAGTGCGCATCGAACTGGATCTCACCAACCGAATGGTGGATCTGGTAGAGGAAGGGGTCGATCTGGCCATTCGTATCGGTGAGATCCGTAATGAGGATCTGGTGGCGAAATACCTGTGTCCCTACAACATGGTGATCTGCGCCGCGCCGGATTATCTGGCGCGTCACGGTACGCCGCAAACGCCAGCCGATCTGGTGGATCACCTGTGCCTGTCGCACACGGTCTGGACGGCGCGTAACGAGTGGCGGCTGCCGGGAGTGGAAGGCGAAGTGCGCTGGAAGCGTGATGCCGTCTTACGATGCAATGACGGCTACGGCTTACGCATGGCGGCGCGAGCCGGGGCGGGACTCCTGCTGCAACCGGAAGTGCTGGTGGCGGAAGAGCTGGCGAGCGGCAGGCTGGTTCGGGTTCTGGAAGCGTTTACGCCCGCGCCGAGGCCGGTGCATTTACTGTGGCGTCAGGATTTGCGGCCGCTGCCTAAGCTAACGGAATTTAGTGCCCATATTCTGCTAAGATTGGGCACAATATAAAAAAAGAAGGTAAGTAAAGAATGTCTGCAAACAAACTCGCCAGCAGCGCGCAGGGCCTGCAATCCTCTGCCATCCGTGAATTATTAAAACATAGCAAAATGGCAGGCGTGATTTCGCTGGGTGGCGGTATTCCAAATCCGGACCTGTTCGATCATGAGGGTTTAAAAATCGCTGCTGATGCCGTGCTGTCTCAGCATTTTGGCGAAGCGTTCCAGTATGGCCTGACGGAAGGCGTCCCGGGGCTGCG
The DNA here is from genome assembly GCF_032389435.1 of Enterobacter sp. DTU_2021_1002640_1_SI_PRY_ASU_LCPMC_013. Lineage (NCBI taxonomy): Bacteria > Pseudomonadati > Pseudomonadota > Gammaproteobacteria > Enterobacterales > Enterobacteriaceae > Enterobacter > Enterobacter sp. DTU_2021_1002640_1_SI_PRY_ASU_LCPMC_013. The sequence continues at coordinate 3,765,734 of NZ_CP135594.1, read as the reverse complement.
CGAAGAGATCCAACGCATCTGTGAAGGTCGCGGCATCGCCTGTAAAGCCGATGACGTGGTCATTACTTCCGGCTCGCAACAATCGCTTGACGTGCTGGCGCGGGCGTTAATTAACCCGGGCGATACGGTCGTCGTGGAGCGGCCTACCTACCTCGCCGCGTTGCAGGTCTTTGGCCTGGCGCAGGCGAATTTTGAATCCGTTGGCACCGACGGCGACGGCATGAAAGTGGATGAACTTGAAGCACTGGTAGCCACCAAAACCATCAAAGCGGTTTATATCGTGCCAACCTTTGGTAACCCGGGCGGCGTGACGCTCTCCGAAGCGCGTCGTAAACAGCTGGTGGAATTATCGAAGCGCTATGACTTCGTGATTATCGAAGACGACCCGTACAGCGAGATCAACTACACCGACGAAGCGTTCCGCCCGCTGATTGCTCATGCCAAAGATATCGGCAATGAGGATAACGTGGTGTACACCTCCACCTTCTCTAAAATCCTCGCGCCGGGCACCCGCGTGGGCTGGGTGCTGGTGCCGGAGTGGCTGAAGCGCGCGGTGGTGAACCTCAAGCAAACCACCGATCTGCACACCAGCACGCTGTCGCAGCTGATGACGTACGAGTATCTGAAAACCGGTCGTCTGACGAATCAGATTAAAATGATCCGCGAAGCCTATCGCCAGAAATACCAGACCTTTGCAACGGAACTGGAAGCGGAGCTGGGCGATGTGATGTCGTTCCACAAGCCAAAGGGCGGCATGTTCCTGTGGGCGAAAATGAACAACGGCATCAATACGACGAAATGGCTGGAAAAAACGTTGAGCAACGGCGTCGTGTTTGTGCCGGGTGAGTTCTTCTACTGCAACGAGCCGGACCATACCACGCTGCGCATGTCTTTCGTTACCCCAACGGATGAGCAGCTTAAAGAAGCGGTTCGACGCCTCAAAATTTCCCTGTAACAGGATGCGCATAATGGCAGATGCCGTTATGCGCTGTTCCCGTGCAGGGTAACGTCTGGCTTGCCGGATTTTCGCTTCGCCATGACTTCCGCAACGGTTTTTATCCGGCTTAACTCCTCCTGCGTGCGGGAGTTAGATTGCGCTTCCCAGATATCAACGTTTAGCTGTAAGTTCAGCCAAAATTCAATAGTGGTATTAAAGGCTTTTGCCAGTTTGATCGCCATATCGGCAGTAAGTTTGCGATTGTTATTGACCAACGCGCTTACGGTATTGCGGTGTACATTTAGCATCTCTGCCAGATCGTTGATTTTCAGATTGAGCGGTTCAAGATACTCATACTGCAACACCTCGCCCGGCGTGGTGGGTTTGCGGAGTGCCTGTTCAAGTGTCATAGGTTATGCCTCACTTGTGTTGCGTGTACTTGTGTGGAGAGAGATAGAGATCGTCTGCTTTTCCCTCTGACCAGCGAAATAAAAGCCTGTATTGTCTGTTTACCCGGATAGAGGAATATCCCTTCAACGGAGGACTCAATGCTTCATACATATTGCCCGGTGGCGATCGTAAATCCAGGTGCGACATGGCCGCATTGATGATGTCGAGCTTTCTTGCAAGCGCTGTTTCCAGATTCAAAGGAATAACATTGCTCGATCTCCCGTAGAGAAAAAAATCCTCAAGCCATTGATCCCGAAAATGATTAATCATAATGCTGGTAAGCTCCAGTCCTTGAAGCTGAGTGGATAGTAATGCACTCCTGCACTGTGCGCAAGTGCGTTTTGTCTGCGAGTAATATTACCCTGGTCATGGCTGAAGGGAAGTGTGATGCATGACTAAAGGTTAATTCTTCGAGGCGGATTCAACGTCTTGCGTGCGGATTAATGCCCGGCGGCGCTGCGCTTGCGCGGGCCTGCGAGAATGTAGGCCGGGTAAGGCGCAGCCGCCACCCGGCGTTTGACTACCGCTCCCTCAGCGCCTCCTTCGCCCGGTTAAACGGTTTGATCATATAATCCAGCACCGTTTTCTCCCCGGTCTTGATATCCACCGTCGCTATCATCCCCGGCACGATCGAGAAGTGCCTGCCCGCCTTATTCACCAGATAATCCTGGCTGGTACGGATAAACACCCGGTAATAGAACACCTCCGGCTTCGCTTCGTCCTGAATAGTGTCCGGCGAAATGGTCTCCACCACCCCGTGTAGCCCACCGTAAATCGCGTAATCGTAGGCGGTGATTTTCACCAGCGCCTCCTGATTAGGGTGGATAAAGGCGATATCCCGCGGCGAGAGGCGGGTTTCAATCAGCAGGTGATCGTCCACCGGCACAATTTCCATCAGCTCACCGTTGGGCGGGATCACACCGCCAATCGTTGTCACTTTGATGTTTTTCACGATCCCGCGCACCGGAGACTTCACCGTCAGACGAGTAACGGAATCCTCGCGGCCTTTCAGGATCGCTGACACCATATCCACCTCGGCGTTGGCCTTCGACAGCGCTTCACGGGCCTGCACGTAATACTGGGAACGCACGTCGGTGAGCTTCAGCTCCAGGTCGCTTTTCTGCCGTTGCAGGCGCAGCACTTCCACGTGGCTGGCGGCCCCGGTTTTCACCAGCCGCTGGGTGATCGCCAGCTCTTTGTTCGCGAGATCTAACGCGGCGCGCAACTCCCGCTGGGTATCCTCAAGCTGGGCGCGGCGCGAGTTGTAGAGCCGCGTTTCAGCGGCGGTCAGGTCGGTCCATTTCGCCAGGGACGGCGGGAATTTGAGCGGCAGATCGTTCACCTCGGCATACAGACGCGCGCTGGAGGCCAGCGACGCGCGGTAACGCGCCGCGCTTTCGCCGACGTTGGATTCCGAGCGGGTAGGATCCAGCCGCGCCAGCACCTGTCCGGCCTGCACCTGATCCCCTTCGTGCACGTTCAGCTCGGTGAGGATGCCCCCATCCAGCGACTGCAAAACCTGCTCGCGTGAGCTGGGGATCACTTTCCCGGTACCGGTTGAGACTTCGTCCAGCACCCCGAACCACGCCCAGACGCCAAGCACCACAAACATCAGCAGGGAGAAGAAAACAATGCGCCGGGCACCGGTATAACCGCTTTCTGAGTCGAGCGCGTTATCCAGATCTTCTACTGCGGCAACGTCACGCTGACTGATTTTCATTTTTCCACTCCCGTCCGGTTGCCTGCTGCTGTTGCTGCATACGGCTGTTGTTCAGCGCCTGGGCTTTTGGCGCGTCCATCACCAGCATGCCATCTTTGAGTACCACCACGCGCTCCACCAGCTCCAGCACCGGCACGCGGTGGGTCGCGACAATCAGCGTACGGTTGCCAAGCCACGCCCCGAGGCGCTGAATAAATTCCCGCTCGGTATGTTCATCAAGAGAGGCGGTCGGTTCGTCCATCAGCACGATATTCGGATCGCGCAGCAGCATCCGCGCCAGCAGAACAGACTGCCGCTGCCCGCCGGACAGCCCGACGCCGTTCTCCATAATCGGGTAATCCAGCCCCTTCGGCAGCTTCTGCACAAAGCTGGCCGCGCCGCACATCTCCAGCACCTCGAAGATCTCTTTATCGGTGGCGCGTGGCATGCCGAGCGTGATGTTCTCGCGCAGGGTGCCGTAAAACAGCCGGGCGTTCTGGGTCATAAAGCCAACGTTTCGCCGCACGTCAGCCACGTCCAGATGCGGCAGGCTGAGGTTGTCGAGCCGCAGTTCACCGCCCGCCAGATCCATCCCGCCTGCCATCGCCTGCAACAGGGTTGATTTGCCCGCGCCGTTGCGCCCGAGGATCGCCACTTTCTCGCCCGCTTTGATCTCCAGACGGTTAATGCGCAGCGCCATGCGCGGATCTTCCGGGTGATAGCGGAACTGCGCCTGCTCGAACAGGTAATGTCCGCGCAGCACGTCCTGACGGATCGGCGTCTCTTCGCGCTGATTCTCGGTCGGCAGCTGCATAATGCTGTCCAGCCCCTCTTTGGCCGCCTTTACCTGCTGCCAGCGGGCCAGCACGCCGCACAGCGTCGCCATCGGGGCGATCATCCGTGAGGCGAGCATTGAGGCGGCCACCACTGAACCGGTGGTTAAGGTGCCGTCGATCACCATCGGCGCGCCCACCACGATCACCCCGGCATACACCAGGCTCTGAATGGTCATCCCCCAGCTGATCAGGTTCTGCGTCAGCTCGCGGGTGCGCAGGCCGGATTCGGCGGTGATCTGGATATAGCTGTTCCACTGCTGCAAAAAGCGGTTCTCCGCCTGCATCAGCTTGATGTCCTCCAGCCCCTGCACGCTCTCCACCAGCACCGCGTTGCGCAGGGTCGATTCATGCGCCGACTGCTTCGCCAGCTCCGCCAGCTTCTTTTGCAGCAGCAGGCCGGGCAGAACCATGATCACCGCCGCCACCGGGGCGATCCACGCCAGCTGCGGGGCGATGATCGCCAGCACAATCACAAACAGGATAAAAAACGGCAGATCGACGATGGTGGAGATGGTGGAGGAGGTGACCATCTCGCGGATCTGCTCCAGCTCGCGCAGCTGGGAGATAAAGCTGCCGGTGGATCGCGGAATGGCGCTGTGGCGCAGCCGCAGCGCGTGGCCGAACACCCGATCCGAGACGCGCAGATCCGAGCGTTTACCCAGCAGATCCATAATGTGTCCGCGCGCCACGCGCAGCACAAAGCCAAACAGCGTGGCGATCAGCACCCCGATGGTCAGCACATAGAGCGTCGGATAGGACTGGGCGGGGATCACCCGGTCATACACCTGCATGGAAAAGACGATGCCCGAGAGGGAGAGCACGTTAATGAACAGTGCCGCCAGCATCACCCAGCTGTAAGGGCGAAGGTCGCGCATCACCAGCCGGTAGAGCCAGTCCGGGCGGTATTTGGAGATATAGGCATCCACGCGGCTGTCCTTCAGCGCCGCCAGCGGACGCAGGGCGATGACGTGGCGGATGGCAGGCAGCATCGCGCTCATCGACAGGCGGTTGGTGTGCGTGCTGTCGTCGAAAAAGCTGACCTCAAGCGTATCCTCGCCGTCGAAATTGTCGATCACGCCGATTTTACCGTCGTTCAGCTCAACCACCACCGGCAGACGCCAGCTGTTGATAGCGTGCTGATCGGCCGTCAGCAGCTGGAATGTCAGCCCGGCTTCACGGGCGAGCTGCGTCAGCGCGGGCACCATCGGTTTGCCTTTCAGCCACGGCGCGCCGGCGATCAGCGAGCCTGGCGAACAGGCAACGCGATAGCGCGTCGCCACATAGCCAAACGCCTGCGCCCACTGCTCCAGCGCCCCATCCGTCATATTTTCACCCTGCGGAATATCGCGTTGCTTCATGGCTGGATCTCCACGGTCTGGATGGTGCGGTTTTCAAGATCGAACGCGTGACGCAGGCGCCCGGTGTTGTACAGACAGTTGAGCTGAAGCTGATGCATCTGTCCGGCGGTTTGCTGTTGGGTAAAGCGCGCCTGATACACCTCCTGCTCGGCGTTGAGCACGTCGAGCAGCGGGCGGGAACCGAGATCGAGATACTGCTGCTGATACAGCTCGCGGGTACGGGCGCTGAGCGCTTCCTGACGGCCCTGGATCTGAAGCGTGCTCATCAGGCTCATCACCTGGCTGCGCGCTTCCAGCAGTTTTTGCCGCACCTCAAGACGGGTGCGCTGGATGGTGGACTGGGCGGATTCCACCGCGTGTCCGGCGGCGTTACGCCGGGCGGTTAGGCCGCCGCCCTGATAGAGCGGCATCTGCACTTTTACCCACGCGGAGTACTGGGTGCGGTCCCGCGTTTCGTTGCCGGCGTAGCGGTCGTTCAGGTAGTGACGAACTTCCGGCTCCAGCGAAACGGTAGGGGTCATTTGCGCGTTGGCATAGTCGAGATTAGCCTGCGCGACGTTGGCCTGCGCCCAGGCCGCTAATACCGAGGGCACCAGACGATCGTCCGGCTCGGCGATGTCGCAGCTGCGGGCCAGGCTCTGCGGAAAGTCATTGCTGACCGCGTTCAGGCTGTCCCAGCCCAGCAGGCTCATCAGCGTGGCGCGCGAGCTGTCGAGGCTGGCCTGATACTGCATCAGCTGCGCACGCGCCCCTTCGATGCGGGCGTCGGTCTGCACCACGTCAGAGAGTGACGTTGCGCCTTCATCATTACGTTGTTTCGTCAGGGTGCCGATGGAGGACAGGGCATCCAGCTGTTCTTTGGCGGTCTCGACCATCTGCTGCCAGGTCTGCACCTGCACCATGGCGATGGCGGTATCGTGGGCGATGGTGTCGATGCTCACCAGCACGTTGGCCTGCTGCTGGGCGACGCCCGCGTTTTCCGCGCGTACCTGGCTTGCGACTTTGCCGAAGTCGTAAAGCATTTGCGAAAGAGAAAGCACCAGCGAAGGGGTAAAGCCATTATCGTCACCGTCGTGGCTATAGCCGTTATCCATGCCGGCGTTAATTTGCGGATAATATTTCGATTTGGCGACGTCCACATTTTCGCTCTGCTGATAAAGTTTGCCGACGGCTTCACTGATGGCCGGATGCCAGGTCACGGCGCGGTTAACCGCTTCATTCAGCTGTAGCGTGCCGGGGGCGGCTTTGCTGGCTACGGGCGCCACGCGACCATTTAAAGAGGGGAGTTCCTGCGTTTCGCTTAATTGTCCGGTATTAATCATCGCCGCAGGGTTTGCCGCGATAGCGGGCACAGATATCAGGCAGCACGAGAGCCACCAGTAAGGCATCTTCTTTCCCATGTCTTGTCCCTAATAAAAAAGTACTGCTTTTTTGTTTATGCCCGGGCGCTGTGCGCGCCCGGGTCATTTCTTGCAGGTGCTATCAGGTAATGATGTGTTGCTGGTTTACAAGCTCGTCGTAGGTGGTCTGAACGTTGTCCAGCGTAACGAGCGCAGATTTAGTGTAGGCGGCTCCCGTGCCGTCACGGTCGATGGAGATCACAGTATTGTTACCGCTTTGTGAAACAGACACATAGTTCCCCAGCGTCGACGCACTACCGTTCCAGCCCACCAGCAGATCGCCAATGTCGATCTTGTCTCCCTGCGTGAGGGAGAAGTTCGTCCAGTGGTCGCCCGTGCTGTTACCTGCGGTAGCGTTACCCGCCGTATTGTTCAACACCTGATAAATCAGCGTGTCGCCGTAGGCCGTGCCGCTAATCACATCGTTATGCTCCGAACTGACAAATTTCGGCGCCATGTCAATGGTCAGCGACGCGGTATCCGTGGTGCCGCTGGCGTCGGTCAGGGTGTAGTTAAAGACCTCCTTGCTGGTAATGGTAGAGAGCGAGATCCCCGGGTTAAGGGTATAGGTGTAACTGCCGTCAGCGGCAATCGCCAGCGTCCCGTAGTGGCCCGTGATGTTTGACATCGTGCTGCCGGTGTACGGATCCAGCGTGGTGGTAACGCCGTCGTAGCCGGTAATGCTCACGCGGGTATCAACCGAGTGCAGCTGGTCCATCGCCCCTGCGGAGCCGGTGCCGTCGAAGATATTGCCGTCAACGGTGTGGGTGCCCGTCGCGTCGAATTGCGACAGGGAGTAGGTCGTGCCGTTTACGCTTGGGGTAATGGTGATGTTCCCCACGCTCAGCCCCGGTACGCTGCCGGTAAAGTTCAGCGTATAGGTCCCGGCGTTGAGATCCAGCCCGGTCAGCGGAACGTCGATGCTGCCGCCCAGCAGTGAGCCTCCGCTGAAGGAGCCGCTGCGAATCACATTCGTCCCGTCAGTGATTGACCAGTTCACCGTCAGCCCGCCCAGTGCCAGCAGCGAGGCCACGTCAAAGTGCAGCGAGGCGTTATGCAGCGCGGTGTTTGCATCCACCACGAAGGTCCCGCTTCCGCTGCCCTGCGTTGACCCCAACAGGGCGGTAGTCCAGCTGGCGGTGCCGACGGAGGTATCCGTATAGGTTGACGTATGGTGAACCGACGTGACGTCCATCGCGGTGCTGACATCGTTTACCGCATCCATTGGGCGCGCGGTTGGGGTGATGTTCAGCGATGCCGTGTCTTTCGAGCCGTCAGGCGCGGTGATGGTGTAGACGAAGGTATCCGGCGTGCTGATATGGTCCGCCCCGACCCCGCTGTTCAGGGTGTAGGTGTACTCTCCGGCCGCGTTGATCCGCAGCGTACCGTACTCGCCGGTGATCTCCGTCAGACCGCTGCTGTTCACCGCCACGCCGTTAACGTCGGAGACTACGGTACCCGCTGGCGCAATATCATCCGCCAGTACATCCCCGGTTGTGCTCTCGCTCACGCTTGCCACGCTGTAGACATGATCCTGCAAGACGTTCAGCGTGTAGGCCGTCAGCGCGGTGATCCCCGCCGCCGTATTGAGCAGGAACAGGTACTCGCCGGCGGGCAGATTCAGCGTCAGCTGCGAGGAGGTGCCGCCCAGCAGCGGCGCGCGCAGCCAGCCGGGTTCAACGCGCATCTGCTCGAAGGTCTGCGTCGCATTGTTGAACTTATAGATGTAGAGGTCGAACACCGAGGCCAGCGCCACGCCGCCCACGGACGCCTGAACGGTCATGGTGCGGGTGGTGCCTTCTTCCACGTTATAGATGATCGGGTTGGCCAGATCGTCCAGCAGGTTCAGCCCCAGCGTATTGCCAAGGTTGATCCCCACCAGGGTAAAGCCGCCCTGCGACGAGGTGCCGTTGTTAATCGCCTCCACGGTGGTATCGAAGGTCAGCGAGGCGGTATCGTCCACGGCCACGATACCGCTGCTGCTGGTGCCTTCGCCCAGCGACAGAACCAGATTTGCCGAGGCGCTGGTGCCGTTGTGGGTGATGGTGTAGGTAAAGTTCTCCGTGCGGCCAATGACGGCGGCGCTGGTGTTGGTCAGGTTATAGGTATAGCTGCCGTCCAGGTTGATGGTCAGCGTGCCGTACTGCCCCTGAATCACCGTGCCGTCAGCCGTGACGCTGGTGGTGGTGCCCTGGGCGTTGGTGACCGCGGTGACGGTGGTGCCCGCCGGGGCGTTGTCGCTGCCTGCGGTTGGATCCACGTCGGTGATGACGTTCCCGACAACGCTGGTCTCGCCGGACACGGTGCCTGCGCTGGTCTCTTTCACCGCCACATCGAGGCTGGTGTAAGAGCCGGTTGCCAGCAGGTTAGTGTTGTAGCTCAGGACGCGATACTGACCATCCGCCAGGCCGGTCAGGTTCAGCGACACCCCCGTCGCACCGAGGGTCAGCAGGTCAGCGAACTGCGGCTGTCCGGTGTCGACCACGGTGGTCCAGGTGTTGTTGGCGGCGTCAAAGCGCTGTACCACCAGCTCAAGGGTATTGAGCAGGGAGAGTACGGCCCCCGTGGCGTTGGCGTTCACGGCAATATCCGCACTGCCGCCGCTGCCGACGGTGAAACCTACCTGCGCGGTGTCGTTGCCGAGCAGCGTCAGCACATTACCTACGGCGCCCACCAGCAGGAAACCATAGTCGCTGTACTGCGAGTTGGTCACCGTTGCGGTGGTTGTCAGCGCCAGCTCTTCAACGTTGGTGCTGGCTGAGAGCGGCACCACCGGCGCAAGGGCTGAGCCGGGCAGCGAGACGTTGCCTGCCGCGTCGGTGGCGGTGATTTGCAGCGTCTGGCCTTCCGTCTGTTTATTGAGGAAGGTGTAGCTCCAGGAGCCGTTGCTGTCTGCCGTGGCGGTGACCGTTGAGCTATCCGCCAGACGGATGGTGACGGTACTGCCCGCTTCGGCGCTACCGGTCAGTACACTGCCGTCTGCGTTGAAGGTCCCGGTCGGGGCCGTTGGCGCAGTGAGATCGACAATGACGGTGGTCGAGGTGGAAATCGGGCTGGTGCCCGAGCCGTTGCTCGCCGTGGCGGTGAAGGCATGCGCCCCTTCGCTCAGCACCGGCGTGGTGAAGCTCCAGTTGCCGCTGGCGTTCGCGGTGACCGTGCCCATCAGCACCCCATTGTTATAGAGGGTGATAGTCGCGTTTGGCTGCGCCGTGCCGCTCAGGGTTGGCGTGGTGTCATCGGTGGTTTTCCCGTTGGTCAGGTTGCCCGTCACCGTGCCAACGTTATCGTCGATGTTAGCGATAACCGGCGCGTTCGGGATCGTGGTGATTGGGGCAATCACGGAGGTGGTGATACCTGCGTTACCGGCCTTATCGGTAGCAAAGACAATCAGTGACTCCCCGCCGGTCTGTGGAGGGATGAGGGTGGCGCTGAAGTTTCCGCTGCCGTCCGCGACGGCCGTTCCAAGCACGGTTCCGGTGCTGCTGGTAATGGTGACGGTACTTCCCGCTTCCGCCGTACCGGTAACCTGCGTCCCGTTGGTGATCACCGCCAGCCCGGTTGGGGCTGGTGGCGGCGTCAGGTCAACGTTGATCGTGATAATCGGCGATGGCGCGCTGGTATTGCCCGCGGCATCGGTGGCGGTGGCGGTGAAGTTATGCGCGCCTTCGGTCAGCGTGGTGCTGGTTTGCGGCAGCGTCCAGTTGCCGTTGGCATCGGCAGTGACGGTTCCCACCAGCGTCGTGCCGTCGTAAATACGTACGGTGGCATTGGCTTCCGCCGTACCGTTTAAGGTCGGACGGGTGTCGTTGGTTGGGTTGGTGCCGGTGACAGGGCCGGTGACGGTTCCCACATCATCCACAATCGAGGTGATTGCCGGTGCGACAGGGGCGGTGGCATCCACATTGATGGTGTAACCCCCGGTCTGTGCGCTGGCGTTGCCCACGGCGTCGGTGGCGGAGAAGGTCAGATTATGCGGCCCGTCAGCCAGCGGGGTGGACGGCGTAAAGCTCCACGCGCCGCCGGTGGCGACCGCGGTGCCAATCTGTACCCCATTGTCATAGATGGTTACCGTCGCGCCGGCTTCTGCCGTACCGGTGAGCGTTGGACGTGCATCGTTGGTTAACCCGCCGTTGGCGACAGGCGTCGCAGCATTACCGACGTCGTCGGTGATGCTGGTCAGCACCGGTAGCGCTGGCGGCGTGGTGTCAATGGTCAGGCTGAAGTCGGCGGACGGCGCGCCGGTGTTCCCCGCCTGATCCGTTGCTTCTGCGGTAAAGGTGTGTGACCCGGTGCCCAGCGGCACGGTGATATCAACGGTCCAGTTGCCGTTAGCATCGGCAGTACCGGTGCCCACCAGCGTAGTGCCTTCGTAGATATTCACGGTGGCCAGCGGCTCGCTGGTCCCCACCAGGCGCGGGAGAGGATCGTTCGTGGTCTGGCCGGAGCCAATCGCCCCGGTGATGGTGCCAACATCGTCAATCGCCTGGGTGATAACCGGCGCGGCAGGCGCAGTCGTATCCACAACCAGCGTAAAGCCTGGTGAGGCAGGACTGACGTTGCCCGCGGCATCGGTTGCCGTGGCGGTCCAGGTGTGGCTGCCGTTTGCCAGCGTGCCGGTGGTGAAGCTCCATACGCCGTTGGCATTAGCCACGGCGGTGCCCACCTGCTGACCATTCTCATAGATGGTGATGGTCGCGTTGGCTGCCGCGGTGCCGTTCAGCGTTGGCGTGGTGTCGTCTGTGCTTTGTCCCGAGGCGACCGGGCCCAGCACGGGACCGGCATTGTCGGTGGCAGGGGTAAAGACCGGTGCGTCGGGCACCGACGTATCCACCGTCAGGTTGAACGGTGGCGAGGTGACCCCGGTATTGCCTGCGGCATCGGTGGCGTTGAAGGTAATGGTATGCGGCCCTTCACCCAGCGCGGTGGTCGGCGTGAAGGTCCAGTTACCCTGGGCGTTGACGACCGCCGTGCCGATTTCCACATCATCGACAATAACGTGCACCGTTGCGCCCACTTCCCCCGTACCGTTGAAGGTTGGACGGGTGTCGTTGGTGGAACCGTTGCTGGCGATGATTCCCGTTCCCGGGCTGACATCGTCTATCACCGTGGTGACCACCGGGGCCGCAGGGCCAGTGGTATCCACCGTAAAGGCGAACACTGGCGAGTTGGCAGAGACGTTTCCGACATCATCGCTGGCGTTGACGCGCAGGTTATACGTCCCGTCAGTCAGAACCGGATCCGGCGTAAAGGACCAGTTACCGTTGCCGTCGACCGTAGTGGTACCAATCTCCACGCCGTTATTCAGAACGTGAATGGTGGTACCCGCCTGGCCGGTGCCGCTCAGGGTTGGCGTGGTGTCATTGGTGACCTGCCCGGCGGTAAGCGGGCCGGTTACGCCTCCCGGGACGTTGTCGCTGACCGTATCGATCGTCGGCACCTGTGGCGCCGTCAGATCGATATTGATGCTCCAGACGCCGGACGGCTGGCTGACGTTGCCCTGCGGATCCGTCGCTCTGACGGTAAAGTCATGCGTTCCTTCCCCGAGGGCGGTTTCAGGGGTAAATGTCCAGGCGCCGGTACCGTCTGCCGCCGCCGTACCAATCTGCGTGGCGCCATCAAAAATGGCGACGACGCTGTTCGGCTCGGCGGTACCGGTCAGGGTTGGCGTGGTGTCGTTGGTTGGATCGCCGCTTGGGACAGGCGTTGCCGCATTGCCTGCGTTATCCGTCACGCTGGTAATCACCGGCGTGGTGGAGACGGTGTCGACCACAATGGTGATCCCGGCCGACGGGGTGCTCTCATTGCCCGCCGGGTCGGTGGCGGTCACGGTCAGGGTGTGGCTGCCGTCGTCCAGCGCAGGCGGCGTGTAGCTCCAGGTGCCGGTCGGACCGACAACAACGGTGCCCAGCGGGTCGCCGTTATTGTACACGGTAATGGTGTCCCCGGCCGTGCCTGTCCCGGTCAGGGTAGGACGGTTGTCGTTGGTGCTCTGCCCGTCGGCGATTGGGCCGGTGATCGGACCTACGTCATCAGTCACCGCACCGATGGCTGGCGCTGTCGGGGCGGTAAGGTCGACGGTGACGGTCGCGATCGGCGACTGTCCGCTGGTCTCGCCGGTGGTGGTATTCGTGGCGGTCACGGCAAAGGTGTGTGGCCCTTCCGTCAGCGGCAACAGCGGCGTGTAGCTCCAGTTGCCGTTATCATCCGCAACAACGTTCGTCAGCGGAACCAGCGCCCCATCCTGATAAATGGCGATCACGCTGCCCGGATCGGCGGTGCCGGTAAGGGTAGGCGTGACGTCATTGGTGGTTTTATCTTTCACGTCGCCCGTGACGGGATCGACGTCATCGTTGATCGCCGTAATCACCGGTACCGCAGGCAGCTCGAGCGGAGAGTCCGGCACGTCAAAGGTGGTTGACGGGCTGGCATTGCCTGCGGGGTCCGTGGCGATCAGCGTCAGCGTCGCGGCATCCAACTGGGCCGGGGAGAGGGCAATGGAGAAGGTGCCTCCCGTCGCGACCCCGGTCCCGATGACATTGCCGTTGGCGTCACGAACCGTCACCGTGGTTCCGTCATCCGCCGTACCGGTCAGCGGGGTGCCCTCCGCGGCAATGGTGATATTAGTTGGCGTTGCAGGCGGCAGGGTATCCACCGTCACGCTGAGATCGCCGGAGCTGGCGGAGGTATTCCCCGCCGCGTCACTCGCGGCCACTGAGAAGGTATGCGGCCCCTCGGTCAGCGCAGGGTCGGCGGTCCAGGACCATGTCCCGTTCGGCTGAACCTCCACGACCACCGGCGAGGCGACACCATCAACGGAGACGGTGACGCTCGAACCCGGCTCGCCAATCCCGGTGAGGGTTGGCGTACCGTCGCGGGTGTAAAGCACGCTGTTGGTCAGTTGGCTGTCAGAGACGGCGTCAATTTGCGGCACGGTTGGCACCTGCGTATCAACCTCCACCGTAAAGACCGGGCTTACCGGGCTAACGTTACCGGCATCGTCCACCGCGGCGACGGTGATATTCAGCGGGCCGTCGGTCTGCGTCGGCAGGGTATAGGACCATCCGCCATTGACGACTTCAACGCGATCCACTTCCACGCCGTTGTTGTAGATGATCACCGTCTCGCCGGTGGTGCCGGTTCCGCTCAGGGTCGGTGTGGTGTCGTTAGTGGACCCGCCGTTCTGCGCGCCGGCGATGTCGCTAATAACAGGGGTGTCCGGGGCGAGGGTATCGACCGTTATCGTGATACCGGCTGATGGCACAGATTCATTCCCGGCTTCATCGGTGGCGGTCGCCGTGTATTCATGCGTCCCTTCGCCAATGTTGCTCTCAGGACGCCAGCTCCAGTTACCGTTACCGTCCACCGTAACGCTGCCCACGGCCTGCGGCTCGCCTGTACCCACCTGGTCATAGATGGTAATGACGTCATTCGGCGTACCGGTGCCGCTCAGGACCGGACGCGGATCGTTGGTGGATTCGCCATCCAGCACGGGACCGGTGATCTGGCTTACGCTGTCTGTCACCGTTGGGGTTCCCGGCTGGGCAGGCGCGTCGGTATCAATGGTAATGGTCACCGGCGTGGACGGGGCGCTTTCGTTCCCGGCGCTGTCCTGGTTGGTCACCGTCAGGGAGAGATCGTAGGTGCCGTCAGGCAGCGGAGTGGTGGGTGTCCAGCTCCAGTTACCGTCGCCATCGATCTCGGCTTCACCAATTTTGGTGTCGCCATCGTAAATGTTGACGGTATCGCCCGGCGTGCCCGAGCCGCTCAGGGTTGGCGTGGTATCCCGGGTGGTCTCCCCAGGATTCAGGGCCGTCCCCGGCGTGCCGCCGTCCGGGTTGACGGTGATCTCAGGAATATCCGGCGTTGCAGGCGCTGTCGTGTCGATCGCCAGTTCAAACGGCGGCGAAATGGTGGTGTTACCCGCCTCATCCGTTGCGTGGACCGTCAGCGAGTGCGGGCCGTCCGTCAGCGGCGTGGTTGGCGTGAAGCTCCAGCCGCCGCTGCCGTCGAGCACCGCCGTGCCGAGCAGGGTGGTTCCGTCATAGATCGTGATGGTGGTGCCGTCCGGTGCGGTTCCCTGCAACTGCGGCAGCGTGTCGTCGGTGGTGTCCCCGCTGTTAAGCGGAAGCTGCACGGGCCCCACGTTATCGGAAACGATGTCAATGGTGGCCGCCGGTGGCGGAGTCGTATCGACGGTAAAGGTAAAGCCAGCTGATGGTGCGCTGGCGTTGCCCGCCGCATCGCTCGCGACGACGGTGAACGTATGCTGCCCGTTCACTAATGGGGTGGTGGGCGTGAAGGTCCATGCGCCACCGCTGTTGACAACGGCAGTACCAATATCCTGTCCGTCCAGACGGATCGTCACGGTTGAGCCCGGCTCGCCGGTACCGTTCAGCGTCGGGAGCGTGTCGTTGGTGGTTTCATTGGTGTCGAGCGCACCCGTGCGGCCCGGTACGTCATCAATGACCTGCGTAATGGCCGGCGCGCCTGGGGCGGCGGTATCCACCGTGATGCTCCAGGTGTTCGATGTCCCGCTGAGGTTATTGTTGGCGTCAACCGCCGTCGCCGTCAGTACGTGCCCGCCGTCCGGTAGCGCGGTTTCCAGCGTGATGGACCACTGACCGTTCGCCGACACGACTGCGGTGCCAATTTCGGTAGTACCGCTGTAAAGGGTGATGGTGGTGCCAGGCTCGCCCGTTCCGTTGATGGTTGGCGTGCTGTCGTTGGTGAGACCGTTCTGGCTGACAGGACCGGTGACGCCGGGGGCATCATCCACCACGCCCGTGATGACCGGGATTTGTGCCGCGGTGATGTCCGGCGCGTCAAACGGCGCGGTCGGACCGGTGTTTCCGGCGGTATCAGTGGCATCGGCGGTCAGGGCTTCGCCGTTGGCTTTCGGCGGGATCAGATCTACGCTGAAATTCCCCTGATCGTCGGCGACCGCTTCCCCGACCTTCACGCCATTTTCACGAATGGTGACGGTACTGCCCGGCTCGGCTGTACCGGTTACGGTGGTGCCGTCGGCAGAGATCACCACGTTTTCCGGCGCCAGCGGTGGGGTGCTGTCTGGCGCGTCGGCAAAGCCAGACGGGCTGGTGTTGCCGCTGCCGTCGGTGGCCGTCACTTCAAGGGCTTCGCCGTTGGTCTGGGCTGGCGAAATCGGGATGGTAAAGGTGCCGTCCGGGCCGGCGGTGGCCTGGCCGATGATCGTACCGTCCGGCGCTTTAATGATAATCGTGCTGTTTGGCTCGGCGGTTCCGCTGACGCTGGCCCCGTCTTCCGCCACCACCAGGTTGCCCGGTGCGGCAGGCGGGGTGATATCCGCTGCGTTAACCAGCGCCGGTAAGCTCTGGTTGCCTGCGGCATCGGAGGCGACCACGGAGATAATCTCGCCGTTGGTCTGCGCAGGGCTCAGGTCGACGACATAGTTGCCGTTGCTGTCGGCAGTGGCGGTCCCGATTTGCAGCCCGGCATTGTTGGTGATGACGATTTTACTGCCCGGCTCGGCGGTACCGGTGATCTGGGTGCCTGCGGAGTTGAGCGTCGCAACCGGCATGTCTGGCGGCGTAAGATCGACGGTAAAGTTGATCGGCTGAGACAGACCGCTCTGGTTGCCTGCCGCATCAGTTTCCCGCAGGGTAATCGAGTGTGCGCCTTCTGCCAGTGGACTCGTCGGCGTGATGCTCCAGGTACCGTTCGGCAGAACGGTGGTGGTGCCGATAACAACGCCGTTATCGTAAACCGTGATCGTGCTGCCCGGTTCGCCTCTGCCCGTCAGGCGCGGCTCTGAGGCATCGGTAAACTGCCCGGCACCGATCGCCCCTTTCAGTACGCCCGTGTCGTCGTTAATGATAAATCCGGAAGGCGTTTGCGGCGCGGTGACATCTACCGTGACGGTAAAGACCGGCGAGGCCGGGCCAGTGTTACCGGCGACGTCGGTGGCGCGCACGGTAAGCTGGTGGCTGCCTTCGCTCAGATTCACCGACGGCGTAAAGCTCCAGCTTCCGTTACTGCCCACAACCGCTGTGCCAATGGCAATGCCGTTATCATAGATGGTGACCGTCGAGCCCGCTTCCGCCGTGCCAGTGAGCTGTGGCCGCGGGTCGTTGGTGCTGCTTCCACTCCCGAGCGTGCCGGTGCCAGGCGCAACATCATCGGTGATGCTGACGATCGCTGGCGCGCCAGGCGCGACGGTATCGACCACGAAGGTTACCGCCGTGGACGCCGGGCTGGTATTGCCTGCGGCATCGGTCGCGGTGGTGGTAATGGCGTGGTTGCCTTCAGACAGGTTGGTCGACGGGGTAAAGCTCCATTTCCCGGTGGCATCGGCTGTGGCGGTGCCAATCGGTTTCCCGTTGTCATAGAAGGTAATGACGGTGCCGGCTTCACTGATGCCGCTGAACGTCGGACGCGCATCGTCCGTGCGTTGTCCGTTGCTCAGCGGGCCTGTTTCGGCGCCCACGTTATCATTGACGGTGACAATCTCGGGTGCATCCGGCGCGGTTAAATCCGGTGCCGTGACCTGAACGCCCGGGCTGGTATTGCCGGACGGATCGGTGGCGGTAGCGGTGATCTGTTCTCCGTTGGTAAGCGGCGTACCGAGATCAATCGTAAATTTCCCGTCGCTGCCCGCTTTGCCCGTTCCGATGGTGTTGCCATCGGCATCTTTCAGGGTAACGGTGCTGCCCGGCTCAGCGGTACCGGTGACGGTTTTGCCGTCAGGA
The DNA here is from genome assembly GCF_032389435.1 of Enterobacter sp. DTU_2021_1002640_1_SI_PRY_ASU_LCPMC_013. Classification (NCBI taxonomy): domain Bacteria; kingdom Pseudomonadati; phylum Pseudomonadota; class Gammaproteobacteria; order Enterobacterales; family Enterobacteriaceae; genus Enterobacter; species Enterobacter sp. DTU_2021_1002640_1_SI_PRY_ASU_LCPMC_013. Next base: position 3,748,330 of record NZ_CP135594.1, on the reverse strand, counting down.
GAGACCTCCAGATTGGCCGGGGCATCCGGCGCGGTGAGATCCGGTGCCGTAACCTGACCGCCCTGGCTGGTATTGCCGGACGGATCGGTGGCGGTGGCGGTGATCTGTTCCCCGTTGGTGAGTGGCGTACCGAGATCAATCGTAAATTTCCCGTCGCTACCCGCCTTGCCCGTTCCGATGGTGTTGCCATCGGCATCTTTCAGGGTAATCGTGCTGCCCGGCTCAGCGGTACCGGTGACGGTTTTGCCGTCAGGTGAGACCTGTAGATTGGTGGGGGCATCCGGAGGCGTGGTATCTGGCTCGGAAGGATTTCCCGGATTGCCGGGATTCGGGCTGTTGTTATCGTCATCCCCGCCACCTCCACCGCCGGTTCCTGCCGCAATGGCAATCCCACCTGCGACGGCCAGGCCACCCAGCACCCAGGGCCACGCTGCGGCGCCGCCGGTATCACTCCCTGACGCCGCCAGTAGGGCGTCCGTGGAGGCGATGGATTCATAGGTGGCGGCACCGGTTGGATCTTCAATCCACCACAGCGCACCGTCGCTCTCCTCAAGCACCAGCTGGCTCACGCCCTGCGCGTCGGTGATGTAGAAATTCTTAAGGGTAATCACTTCGCCCGAGTGGAGGGTAATCACCAGATCGTTTCCGCTGCGGGAGTAACCTGAGATATCGGCGCGATCCACGTTAAGTTTAACAATAGACGAATGGCCGAGTGTTACCTGTGTTCCCTCCGTGGTCGTTTCCACGCCAGTTAGTTTCGATATAACAGATATTTGGCTCATACAGTTATTACTCCAGCAGAGTTATTGTTTACGGCGTGTCAGACGTGGCCATATTTTCTGAAGGGATGAGGGCGCTCCCGGCGAAAATACTGTGAATAAAACAGTATTTACCGTTGCTTTCTTTAGAGCGACCGAGACCCGCCAGCAATCAACGTGGCAACATCAGGGCGAAGCTAATTATTTACATGAGTAACTGTTATTTATTTATATTTTCGTAATTTATAAACCTTATTATTTGTGCAGGTATTATTTATTTTGCTGTAAAAATGATATAGCTATAAATATCTGAATGTGCAAATTAAGTGTCTGTAAACCCTGCACTGTGATTGCAGAGGAAATTAATTGATAGCGCGAATATATTTTGTTGGCTATGCGGGCCGCGCCACAGAGGCGTTGGCGTACAGGCGGTCGGGATTGGGTAGTGGAAGAAATGAGAGGGGGATAATACTGAATACACGGGTTTTATTTATAATTTCAGAGAGTATTAATGGCTGCTTAATTATTATTTAAGTTAGCGTAAATCATCTGCTGTATGATATATTTCAAAGAATCGCATTAATAAAATATATTTTCGGTTCGGGTTTGTATTCTGCTACGCATAAAAATAAACTGTCGACTTCACATATTTCATAAATAAAAAGGCCGCAAATGTGGCCTTTCTGAGGGGGGAGGTTTAGCCGAAAGAGATAATCCCCATTTCAATCAGTGCGGCGAGCGTCAGAAGAATAAAGAGGATAACGACTATGGGTCTGTACATTTGATTTTCCATCCATGTTTATCATGCAATCCGTTTTATGTGCATCATTATTGATGATGGTGCAGGCGATCCCTGCCCCCCTATTTTGCGCCACTTAGCCGTAAAAATCAGTTGGCTGCTGGCACTTTTTCTACTTTTTCTCCGGCCCGACGGGCCGTGGCTGGCAGGATGTCGGCATCCGCCACGTAGCCATCAGGATCGAGACAGCGATTGTGTTCTCTCGCCTGGTGCAGGATCGCTTCGTCCCAGTACAGGCGCTTACGCTGATCGCCCCGGGTCGTCAGAATAAACTCCACATTGCCATCAACCGCGCGGTAGCGGCGCCAGCTGTTTGCCGGAATGGAGATCACCGAACGTTCCGGGGCGATAATGCTGACTTCCTTACCCGCCTCGTTCCAGGTCACCTCCAGCTGGCCTTTAAAGACCATGATCACCTGAATATCCGGGCAGAGATGGCGACCGACAATGTGGTCGTCAGCAAGCCGCAGCCATTCGACGGAAAAACCGTGCGGGCTCAGGATAGCGGGAGCGGAATCCCGATCCTGTGAAATGCCGAAACCGATAACCGGCGCAATTTCGCCGCCGTGTCCCGGCAGCACCGAGTCCAGCAGTCCCTGCGCTGACCAGCAGCGATCATCGCCGGTTACCGCACGCTGGCGCATCTCCTCAACGCTGTAGTCACGCAGACCGGCAATATATTCCTCTGACAGCGGCGTCAGCAGCGTGGCGGGATCGGGCGTTGGCTCACCTGCCTCCTGCGCAATCAGCATATTATCCTTGCTGAGATACATACCGTACTCGCTGGCGGCCGCCAGCACTGACGGGTGCCAGATGATGCCGCCCGTGTTGTCCCCGCCGAGCACGGTAAATACCATGCCGCAGGTATCTTCTTTACTGACGTTGGTGAAACCGCGGAAGATCCAGGTCGGTATTGAGAGGATGGTGGGCGCGCTAAATTCAGCTTCATGCTCGCCGTTGGCGCCCCAGCGAAAACGCCATGTCCCTTCATGGATCAGGAACACTTCTGCGGTGAAATGCAGATGCAGGTTATTGGTTACCCCTTTCGGCATAGCCGCCGCGCCAATGTTAAAGCCGTGCGGCTCGGGGATATTAACAATCTGCTCGCTGGACTGAGTTACACCCGGGCCGATGAAGGAATAGTTTTGTTTGAGATGCGAACCGGGCAGCTTGCAATCAATAAAAGCAAGATTGCAGGAAACCATATCGTCGGGGGCGATTAACCGTGTTCGTGCCTGGCTCTGGCTAAGATGGATAGTTTTCATCATTTCTCCTTTTAATAACCGGATGCACCGGTGGTAGGGATGGCGTTGCCGCGGGCGAGAGCAATTGCTTCACGTGAGGCGCGACCCAGCTGCATAACGTCGTTTGCTGGGGTAACAAACTGGAAACCCTGCGCAATACGCGCTGCGGCGGCCGCGCCGGAAGTGCAGAAAATACCGGCAATCTTCTGCTGCTGGCGGCAGCAGTGAATCACCCGCTCAATAGCAGCAAGCATTTCGGGATGTTGGGATTCGGCGCTGGCGCTGCCGGTCAGCGTCAGCGAGAGATCGTTGGGGCCAATAAACACACCGTCCAGTCCTTCGGTATCAAGGATGGCGTCAAGATCCGCCAGCCCTTCGCGGGTTTCGATCATTGCCAGCGTCAGGATCTCGTCGTTAGCGTGCTGTGGATAATCACTGCCGCCGTAGAGTAGACCTCTGGCCGGACCAAAGGAGCGAACACCCAGCGGTGGATAGCGACAGGCAGCGACAAAACGGCGAGCCTGTTCCGCGCTGGAGATCATTGGACAGATTACGCCATACGCGCCGGCGTCTAATACGCGCATGATTTGCGCCGGATCGTTATCTGCCACCCTCACCAGCGGCACGGCAGGCGTGCTCGATAGCGCCTGTAGCATCGACAACGCGCTGGCAAAATCAATCATGCCGTGCTGCAAATCGACGGTGACGGCGTCGTAACCCTGATGGCCCATAATTTCCGCGCTATACCCGGACGGGATCGCCAGCCAGCCGTTAACGATCGGGGTATTTTCCAGAAATGCGGTCTTTAAACTGTTTTTGCGCACTGTATGCACTCCGTTATCCACTGACGCAGCAGCGGCGCGATCTCATCCGGGGTTTCCAGCGGAATAAAATGCCCGCCAGCCTCCACCGTATGCCCGGTCACGTTCGCGTTGCCTGCTGCCAGTAGCTGATGATGATGGGGCGTGCAGATAACGTCCTGCGCGCCGTTTAGAAGTAATGTGGGGCAGGAGAGGGCGTTAAACGCAGCCCGGTTGTCCTGCCGGTGAATGGCCATTTCCGTTTGCTCCGCAAAGGTCTCAATGCCGCACTCTTGCGCCATTCGGCAAATAGTCTCTTGCAGGATCCGATCGGACAGACGTGACGGGGCGACATAGCTCTGCCACAGCGACGAGACCAGCCAGTCGGCCAGGCCCCGCGCCTGTGCGGTGTGTACCGCTTCCCGGCGTGAAGCAAGGGTGTCTGGCGCAACGGGCAACGGATTAACGGAAATCAGCGTCAGCCCGTTCACTCTTTCTGGCGCGTCGGCGGCCATTTGCAGCGCGACAATCGCGCCGAGCGAAAAGCCTGCCAGCAGAAAGTGCGGCGGCAGAACCTTTAATAACCGCCGTGACGCCTGCGGCGCGGACTCTGCGCCCGTCAGCGTGATGCACAGCACCGCTGAGACGTTCAGCCGTTCAATGACGGGCTGCCAGAGCCGGGCGTTACAGAGCGTGCCGCCAAGCAGCACCAGCGGCAGATCGGTATTGTCTAGTAGCGGATATTCCATTGCATCCCTCACGTAGCCGTCCAGCCGCCGTCAACCATCAGGGCGCTGTCGGTGATCAGCCCGGCGGCCTCAGAGGCGAGGAACACCACCGGCCCCATAATGTCCTCCAGCCTGCCTGGCCGGCGCAGTTTGATGTTGTCCAGCACATAGCGGCGAAATGCCGGGTCGGCGAGCGACGAACGCGTCAGGTCGGTTTCAATGAAGGTCGGGCACAGCGTATTGACACGGATCCCCGCATCGCCCAGCTCCAGCGCCATCGTTCGGGTTAACCCTTCAAGCGCGAATTTGGAGGCACAGTACACGCTACGCTCGGGGCCACCAACGTGTCCCATTTGCGATGAGATGTGAATAATCGATCCCCCCTTACCGTCCGCCCGCATTCTGCGCGCCACATGCTGGCTGATAAAAAAGGTGGCGCGCAGGTTAAGCGCCATCACCGCATCGAAATTTTCCTCGTTCACCTCAAGAAACGGCTGGTGGCGGGCCAGCCCGGCACTGTTCACCAGAATGTCGGGCGTGGGCAACGTCGCCAGCACACGCGCCACCTCCTGAGTGTCGGTAATATCCAGTTCCAGCGGGTGAAATGCGAGACTGTGTTCCGCTGCCAGACCTGTGGCATGCGCCAGCGCCTCGCGGCCCCGGGCGGCGATCCATACCTCTGCTCCCGCCTGTGCGAGGGCGACGGCGGCGGCGAAGCCAATCCCTCTTGACCCGCCGGTCACCAGCGCGCGTTTGCCGTGCAGGGTGAAAGAGGGCGTTTGCAAAAGCGTCATGGCTTACACCTTTTCCCTGACCGGGGCCGGTGTGGCGTAGGGAACTTCCGTCTGGCCATAACGGCGCACGCGAATATTGGCCTGTTCGGCATGTCCGGCGAACCCTTCCAGCAGCGACAGACGGGAACAATAGCTGCCGATTTCGGCGGTGGCTTCGTCGCTGAGGACTTTCTGGAAGGTGCAGGTTTTCATGAACTTGCCCACCCACAGGCCGCCGGTATAACGTGCGGCTTTCTGCGTGGGCAGGGTGTGGTTGGTGCCGATCACCTTATCGCCGTAGGCCACGTTAGTACGCGGTCCAAGGAACAGCGCGCCGTAATTGGTCAGGTTAGCCAGGAACCAGTCGTCCCGGTCGGTCATCACCTGAACATGTTCGGAAGCGATACGATCTGCCTCCAGCAGCATCTCTTCGTGGCTGTCGCAGACGATGATTTCCCCGTAGTCCTGCCACGACTGGCGGGCAATGTCGGCGGTAGGGAGCTTTTCCAGCAGCCGTTCCACTTCGCTGAGCGTCTCTTTGGCAAGTTGAAGCGAGTTCGTCAGCAGGATGGCAGGGGTGGTGACGCCGTGTTCGGCCTGGCCCAGCAGATCCGTGGCGCACATTTCCGCGTCAACAGTGTCATCGGCAATCACCAGCGTTTCCGTCGGACCGGCAAACAGATCGATACCTACCCGGCCGAACAGCTGGCGTTTGGCCTCCGCGACGAAGGCGTTACCGGGCCCGACCAGCATGTCGACCGGTGCCAGCGAGTCCGTGCCCAGCGCCATGGCGCCTATCGCCTGAATGCCGCCAAGGGCATAGATTTCCGTTGCGCCAGCCATTTTTTGCGCCGCGACAATCGCCGGGGCGGGCTGACCGTTAAACGGTGGGGCACAGCTGATGATTCTTGAACACCCCGCCACGCTGGCAGTGATGATCGACATGTGCGCGGAGGCGAGCAGGGGATATTTTCCGCCAGGCACGTAACATCCTACGGCGTTAATCGGAATATTTTTATGTCCGAGGATCACCCCGGGACGCGTTTCAATTTCCAGGTCCCGCAGACATTCTTTCTGCGCGCGGGCAAAATTCGCCACCTGCTGTTGGGCAAATTCAATATCCTGAATATCCTGGCGGCTTAACTGTTTTATGCAGCGGTCAATCTCCGCGGACGTCAGACGATAATCCTGACGGTCATAACGATCGAATTTAATGGATAATTCGCGAATGGCTTTATTTCCGCGTTTTTCAATATCCGCAAGTATTTGTTCAACCGTTTCTCTTATTTGCTGGTTGGCTTGCTGGCGCTCTTCGGTAGATTTACCGGTTTTTAATTTCCAGGACACTCGCTTCTCCTTACCTTTTTCAGATGTCAGTTGTCCTCCCGGCGAGCCGGGAAAGGGTGTTTACTTCAGAAAGGGTTATTGATCCGGCGCGGCAGCGTACGCACCGTTTTTTAATAATTGGGCTGAGGTTTGCGTTTTACGGGCATATACCCATCGAGCGGACAGCGGCGTGGCAATAGCGGCCACAACGGAAAGGGCGGCAATCAATATATAACCGGACGACAGGTTAATATGTTGCATCATTACGCCCATCATTACCGGCCCGACAAACATGCCGCAGGAATAAATGGTCTGGAATAGTCCCATTCGCGTGGATTGTTCATCAGACGAGGTATTCACTACGCTGAGCGACATGAATGCGGCAAAGGCCATACCGAACGAGAACCCCGCCAGCGCCTGCCACAGGTAAATCACATAGATATTGCTGGTAAAGGGAATGCCGAAAGTGGAGATCACCTGTAAAACGATGCCGAGCACGGCGGTTTTTACCAGCCCAAGGCGCTGATAAAACACCGAGCTGCACAGGGCGATGGCCAGCCCGTAAAAAAGAAGGTGAATGTTACCCAGCAGCGCGAGGATCCCTGCCCGGGCGCCAAGCTGCTCGGCATAGACCGGCGTCAGCGTGTCGCGGGTGGCGAAGGGCACCAGAATGACGACGGTCGCCAGGATGCCAATCAGCCAGACGGAACGGTCGGCCAGCTGCTGGCGCGCGCCGGTAATGCAGGCTTTAAGCGTGGGGGCCTGAACCGGGTCGTGCACGTCCTGAATGCGGGTCGTCAGGAATAACGCCACCAGGGCGGAGATGCAGGAGACAAAAAAGGCGATGTTATTGGCGAAATAGTGAATCAGCACCGCGCCAATACAGTTACCGAGAAACACGCCGATGGGCCCTGCCAGCGCCAGCAGCGCGACGGCGGCAGGCGCTTCGTTGCGACCGAAGTAACGCATGAACAGGATGTTGTACAGCACCCAGGTCGCCGCCGTGACACCGTCTGCCGCTTTCGCCAGATACAGCGTAATGGCGTTGGGTTCAAGCCAGGCAATCGGCCAGGCGATAATTGGCAGCAGCAGGCCAATCTGGATGAAGATCCTGCGGCTTTTAACCACGTCGGAAATAATGCCTAACGGGAAGCGTATCAGAAGGGTTGCCAGACCGGACGCGCCCATGATGATGCCCATGATCTGTGGCTCAATGCCCTGGTTGATCATCATGGGGGCCAGGAATGCATCAATGCTATGAATGCAGATAAAGAACAGGATGCTGATGATGAAAAAGAGCCGGGCTTCCCGACGGCGTAACAGTGCTTGAAACATGGTTTTGAACCTCTTAAGAATTAATGGGTTATAACCAGTCAGGGACGACGTTTACCGGTTCAATCCTTTGGGCGACTCCTGTTCTCTCCGGTACCATTGACGGTATGAAAACTCTTTGCATACGTATTCAAGATTTGAAGTTACGAAAAGGTTTCACATTTGTAAAGTGATCTCGATCTTGTTGTGAGAATTTTAATTTTTTGTGTTGCATACGCATGCAAAGGTGGTGTAAGTATAAAAAACACCCACTTGCTGAGGCGTTTGAAGCACGCGCAAATGGGCAGGACGTTGATAAGGAATCAGGGGTAATGAAACGTAAGACTTTTGCAGCAGTCACATCCCAACAGGTCGCTCAGCTGGCGGGGGTATCGCAATCTGCGGTTTCGCGAACGTTCACGCCGGGGGCCAGCATTTCACCGGCAACGCGTGAAAAAGTGCTGAAGGCAGCGCGCGAGCTGGGCTATCGCCCGAATGCGATCGCCCGTTCGCTCAACACGGCTCGTTCGCGCATTATCGGTGTCGTCATTTCTTACTTTGATAACCCCTTTTACTCGCAGGTGCTGGAGGCGCTGGCGCAAAAGCTGGATACGCTGAACTATCACCTGCTGCTGTTCGTTGGCGACCGGGAAGGTAACGTAGACCGTATTTTTGACCAGATTATGCAGTACCGGGTGGATGGCATTGTGCTGGCCTCGGTGACGCTGTCGCTGGAGTTATCCGAGGAGTGCCTTGCCGCCGGGATCCCGGTAGTGCTCTTTAACCGCAGCGAAGAGAGTGGCATGGCCTCCAGCGTCAACAGTAATAACGAAGCGGCCGCGCGGCAGATTGCCGAGTTTCTGCTGGCGGGGGAGCACAAGCGTTTTGCCTACGTGGGCGGCGTGGCCGATTCCCCGGTCAATATCGCCCGCCAGCGCGGGTTCATTTCCACGCTGGAAGAACATGGCATCACCGATGTCCGGGTGGTGCACGGGAATTACGACGCTCAGCAAACCACCCGGGCAGCCTATACCCTGTTTTCGACGTCGCCAGCGCCGGATGCGGTCTTTGTCGCCAACGATCATATGGCCGTCACGGTAATGGATGTGGCGCGCTATGAGTTTGGTTTGCGCATTCCGGAGGAGGTCTCCGTTGTCGGGTATGACGACATCGGCCCTTCCGGCTGGCCCTCTTATGCGTTGACCTCGGCGTCGCAGCCGGTCGGCGCGATGGTGGATGCCACGGTGGAACTGTTAATGAAGCAAATTGACAGCGGAACCATAGAGCCTGAACAGATTACGGTGCCCGGTACGCTGGTGATACGCCACTCGGCGCGTCGCCCACGCAGCGGCGTTATCGAAACCAATGGTTTAACGCTATTCCAGTCTAAGGAGCGCACATGACCAGATTGCGGGGCTTCAGCCCTCAATTCGACTCTATCCAGCAGTTCATTTTGACGCTGACGCACGTGGTGTGGGAGCAGAAAGATATCGGCCAGCTGGCAGATTTTTACGCCACGCCGGTGGTTTTCACTACCCCCGAAAAACAGCTGCATGAGCTTTCCCAGTTTATGCGCCTGACGCTTGAGGCGATGCACAGCTTCCCGCAGCGAGCGGTGCTGACGGAGGATATTCTGTGCAGCCAGAACCCGGGGGACGAGTACTATGCGGCGCAGCGTACCGTAGCCCGCATTCAGCACCAGGGGGAGGGATTTTTTGGCCCGCCGACCGGGAAAAATGTCTGGGTCCGCACCTGGGCCGATCGCATCTGTGTTGATGGTGCCGTACGCCAGGAGTGGCTGCTTCAGGATCGTGCCGCGATTGTGGCGCAACTGGGGCTGGATGTCCGCGACTTTGCTTTTAACCTGGCGACCATGCGCCAGCAGCTTGGGCTGGAATCTGTGTCTGCTGAGACGCTTGACGCCCGCTGGGCGGGTGGGCCTGAGGGCGACGACGTTGAAGGGGCGCTGGCCGGGGTCGTTGAGCGCTACTTAACGATGTGGGCGGGCGGTAACAGCGGCGTGGTGCCCGGTCTCTATCACCCGGCGGCGACGCTGTACGCGCCGGGGCACTGCCTCTGCACCGGCGAACAGGAAATTGGCGCACAGCTTTCCGGCTATCGCGCTTCATTTGCCGACAGCGAAACGCAGCTTCATCACCTGATTGTGCGTAAAGATCCTAATGAGCCGATTCGACTTTCATTGCGCTGGTCGTTGTTAACCTGGCATGACGGTTACGGCAAATTTGGTGCGCCGACCCGTAAACCCATATCAATTACCGGTATCAGCCAGCTTGAATTACGTGATGGTTTAATTTTCCGTGAATATCTGGGGATCGATGAATTAGCGATTTGGTCGCAAATATTTAATTAATGGGGCGGCAGCCCCCTTATTCCGGCTGCAAAAAATAACCGTGTTTAATTCACCCTCACTTACGGGTGCGGGTTCTTATTGTCTGAAAACAGAGCAGGAGTTTATATGTCTTCCACCGAAGCAACAAATAAAGCACCAGCCGTACCCGAAAAAAGCAGCGTGAAATCGCTGAAAGAGGAACCTGTATTACAGGTGGAGCGTCGTGATTTTGTCGATCTGGTACCGGAAAAAAGACCGCGCGTGCAATCATTACGCGGCTTTGATGACTGCTATACCGATATTGTCGATTATATCGTTCGCTGCACCCATAAAATATGGGACGAGCGCGATGTTGGCTTAATTTATTCTCACTATACCCATAACTGCGTGCTGTATAACGCGCTGGGGACACTCTATAACCGCGAACAGGTGGTGCAGGATACGCTGCAACGCTTAATTGCCTTCCCGGAACGGCGCGGAATGGCAACCCAGGTGATCTGGAACGGAAATGATGTTGACGGTTTTTATACCTCTCACCTGGTGACGGGAAGCGGGCGGCATACACAGTACAGCCATTTAGGCAAACCGACGAACCGTACGTTTGTGACGCGTACCGTGGCGGATTGCATGATCCACGAGAATAAAATTTATCGGGAGTGGGTAGTCAGCGACAATATGTCACTGATGAAACAGCTTGGCCTGAATACCGATCAAATCGCATTTAATATGGCAAAGGAGCAGTTCGATAAAGGCTTCCGCGTGATGGACATCGGCGAAAACGGCCGCATGCTGGGGCAATATCCGCCGGAGATGGAGTGCGATGTTTCCATTGCGCACACCGATACGGAGGAGCAGTGCCTGCGCTGGCTGCATGAGATCTACAACCGCCGGATGTTTGGCAAGATCAAAGAAGTGTATGCGCCTAACGTACAGTGGCACGGTCCGCTGATGAAAGAGCTGTACGGCACCGCGGCGGTAACCCATCAGACGCTGGCGCTGGTGGGGATGATCCCTGACGGCGCGTGGCTGCCGCAGCATATTTGTTCCAACCCGTGCGATGAAGGCGGCGTCAAAGTGGCCGTACGCTGGATTATCGAAGGACATCACCTGGGTTACGGTGAACTCGGCAAGCCGACCGGAGAACGACTGTTCGTGATGGGCATGTCGCACTACCACATCGTCAACGGAAAAATTGTTGATGAGTGGGTGGTTTATGACCATCTGGCGCTGCTGGCGCAGATCAAACTCGGCCAGATGGAGGACGCGTAAATGTTAAATCAGGTGAGCTGGATTAAGCGCCCGCAGGGGCAGGATGCGCAGGCCGATCGTTCCCTGACGGAGAAGGTCAGCGCCATTATCGAGCGCGTGAAAACCGAGGGCGATACAGCGCTAAGAGCCTTTTCGCAGCAGTTTGATCATGTCGTACCGGCGCAGTTTGAGGTGAGCGAGCAGGAGATTGCCGAAGCACTGGAGGGGATGGATGCCCAGACGCGCCGCGACAGTGAGTTTGCCATTAATCAGGTGCGTCGTTTTGCGCAGGCGCAGCTGGCGACCATGCTGCCGCTGGAGGTAGAGACGCTGCCTGGCGTGCATCTCGGTCACCGGATCATCCCGGTGCAGACGGTGGGCTGCTACGTGCCGGGCGGGCGGTATCCGATTCTCTCCGCACCCGTGATGTCGATTGTTCCTGCGACGGTGGCGGGCTGTGAACAGATTATCGCCTGTCTGCCCCCGGGCGCCCATCCGGCGATGATTGCCGTTTGCCATCTGGCGGGCGCGCACCGCATTTTCAAAGTTGGCGGCGCGCAGGCCATTGCGGCTATGGCCTGGGGAACGGAGAGCATTCCGTCGGTGGACAAAATCGTTGGGCCAGGCAACGCCTTCGTTAACGAAGCGAAACGCCAGGTGTTTGGTCGAGTCGGCATTGATGCCCTCGCCGGGCCGAGCGAGATTTTCACTATCGCCGACGACAGCGCCGATCCGCGCATTCTGGCCGCCGATATGCTGGCGCAGGCAGAGCACGATATTCATACCCGCGTCGGGCTGGCGACAACCAGCCGGGATATCGCTGAGCGTACCCTGGCGGAGGTTGAGCGTCAGCTTGCGACTCTGCCAACGGCCGCCACGGCGGGCGAGGCGTGGCGTCGGCAGGGTGAAATTGTGCTCTGCGAAGATGAAGCGCAGCTGATTGCGTTTGCTGACCATATGGCGACGGAGCATTTGCAGGTGCATACCCGCGATCCGCACGCGACGGCAGCGAAGATCCGCAACTATGGCTCGCTGTTTATTGGTCAGAACGCCAGCGTGGTGTTCTCCGATAAATGCTGCGGCACCAACCATACGTTACCGACGATGGCGGCGGCACGCTATACCGGCGGTCTGTGGGTAGGGGCATACGTCAAAATCTGTACCCATCAGTGGATTGACGAGCAGGGTATCCCGGCAATCGCAGAACCGGCGATCCGCCAGAGCCGTACCGAGGGGATGCAGGGGCACCGACGGGCGGCGGAAATTCGTCTGCGTCCGCAGGACATTGATGCCATTACTACCGGCATGCGGGACTAAAACGTATCCCGGGCAGCCTTCTGCCCGGTTTTCAGCACGGGGAGCCTGAGACTATGAAGCGCCTGATACTGCCAGACGACTGTCCGGAGGAAATTGCCCGCCGTCTCGACGTCATACAGCAGCACCGGGCGCTCAACGCGATCCTCGGGGTTAACCCTGACGCCATGTCTCAGGCGGAACAGCATCAGCAGCAGCGTCGGCGTGGAGAGCCGATCGGCCCCCTGCACGGCGTGCCGCTGATCGTCAAAGATAATATTGCCTGCGCGCCGATGCCGATCACCCTTGGCTGCCGTGCGCTGGCCTCACTTAACGCGACAGCGGATGCTCGGGTCGTGCAGCGATTGCGCAGAGCGGGGGCGATTATTCTTGCCAGGGCCAATATGTCCGAGTTCGCGTTCGATGTGCGCTCGCGTAGCTCGCTGGGGGGTGATGTGGCGAATCCACTTTGCCCGACACTCACCGCCGGAGGTTCCAGCGGAGGATGCGCCGCGGCGGTGGCGGCTGGAATGGCGGATGGCGCATTGGGTACCGATACCGGCGGCTCTATCCGCATTCCCTGTAGCTATACCGGGCTGGTGGGGCTACGGCCTGCCTTTCGCCGTTCACAGCTGGACGGCGTGGCGCCGCTCTCGCCCAGCAAAGATACCGTTGGGCCAATGGTACATAGCGTTGAGGATGCCGCCTTGCTGCATGCGGTGATCCATGGCCTGCCGCCGGTTGCGCTTCCTGTGCGTTCGCTGAAAGGCGTTCGCTTTGGCGTGGTGACCGCGTTACAGGGAGAGGATGAGGTACAGCTGGAGGTCTGGCAGTCGGCGCTGCACACGTTGCGCCGTGCCGGAGCGACGCTGGTGGAGGTTTCACTCCCCCTCCTTGAAGAGGTGAGGCAGGCCACCTGCCTCAGTCTGTATGAATTTCGCGTGGCGATTGACGACTGGCTTAGCAAACAGCCTGGCGCTCCCTCCGGACTGACAAGCATTGTGGACTCCGGCGCTTTCCTGCCAGAGTTTGCGCCGTTTCTACGTCAGATGCTGGCGAGTAACACGCTGAAAACCCCGCTCTGGCTGGCGGGGCGTCGCTTTCAGCGCCTGTTGCGGCAGAACCTTTGCCAGGTGGCGGAGGTGCAGCGCATCGACGGATTTGTGTATCCCACCGTACAACGATTACCAGAAAGTATGGCGAAGATGCCGCCAGGCTGCGCGCCGGAACTGGCCGCCATCAGCGGCCTGCCTGCCATTACGTTGCCCTGTGGCGTAAGCCGTATCGGGCTGCCGGTAGGGATGGAGATGTTATCGGCGCAGGAGGATGAGACGATGCTGATGACGCTGGCGCTGGCGTGTGAGGGGGCGCTGGGCGGGATAAATGAGGTGCTGAGGTTTAAGGCAGGATATCGCCAGAGCGGTACCGTTTGTCAGAACCTCTCTTAAGGCGCCGATGGCCCCTTGCCGCGATACCTTATTGTGATTTCATTTTTCAGTATTGTCAGCGGCGGCGTCATTTCGCCGCGCGCTACCGACTGATACTCAAAGCGAAAGGGGCCCGCGGCCGGGAAACCCGCTGGCAACGGGATTTCGCCCGCCAGTTCCCTGAGCATCAGACAGCGCAGGTTGTTACAGACGCGAATGCGAAAGCCCGGCGGCGTGGGGCCGTCCGGTGTAATCTTCCACAGCAGATGCGTCGGCGTAACCCCTTTCGGAAGGGGCGCGGCGGGCTGAACTGGACGACTTTTCAGTACCTGCTTGCCGCGCGACAGCGTGCCGCCAAAACTATGGCTGCTCCATGAACCGTCCGCAGCAAACGCCGGTGGCGCAAGCAGCAGAACAAGCAAGGCGGCTCTTATCACGATTTACCTCCAATGAGATACGTCATTCTCACGTTGCGCTGAGTGTTTATCTCCTGGCTGGAGAGCACTGCAAGCTGAGGGAAGATGCGACGAAGATAGCGGGACAGCATCAAACGCAGCGCCGGGTTCACCAGCAGAACCGGCGGCGCACCCAGCGCTTCCTGATGCTGCAACGCCTGCTCGGTCTGTTTCATTAAATTCTCGGCAATTCCCGGCTCGATAGCGCTTCCGCTCTGGGTTGCCTGTACCAGCAACTGCTCAAGTGACATATCAAGGCCGATTATTTGGATATCGTCGTCGCCAGGGAACCACTGCTGCGTAATCGCCCGGGAGAGGCGAGCGCGCACGCGGGCCGTCAGCTCGTCAGCGTCAGACTGAGGAGTGGCATACTCAGCCAGCGTGTCGATGATGGTCCGCATATCGCGGATCGGCACGCGCTCGGAGAGCAGATTTTGCAGTACTTTGTGCAGCGTGGTCAGGCTGATTACCCCCGGGATCAAATCCTCTATCAGCTTCGGCGACTGTTTGGTGAGCTGGTCAAGCAGCTGCTGCGCCTCCTGGCGACCGAAAAGTTCGTCCGTGTGGGTGCTGATAAGGTGGTTCAGGTGCGTAGCGACGACGGAACACGGATCGACTACGGTATAGCCCAGCGTCTGCGCCAGCTCGCGATGGACTTCATCGATCCATAGAGCGGGAAGTCCAAAGGTTGGTTCTTTACAGGGCGTACCGGGCACTTCTCCCTCTGCACAGCCTGGATCGATCGCCATCCAGCGATCGGGCTGGACCTCGCCTTTACCAATCGTCACCCCTTTTAGCAGAATACGATAGTGAGTCGGCGGCAGGTCGAGATTATCGCGAATGTGAACTGCTGGCGGCAGAAAGCCCATCTGCTGCGCGAACTTCTTACGAATACCCCGTACGCGGGTTAACAGCTGGCCCTGCTGTTCATGATCGACCATAGGGATCAGTCGATAGCCAACCTCCAGCCCCAGTACATCTTCCATCTGCACGTCAGACCATGTCGCTTCATTAACCTGCGCCACGTCGGCTTCAGCTCGGGTAGGGGCGGAGGGGGCGGCGCCCGTTTTTTTCGCCTTACCTTCCTGGCCCCGCAACCACCATGCAATCCCTAATAGTGAGGAGGTAAAGAGTAAAAAGACCAGATTGGGCATGCCTGGGATTAGCCCCAGCAAACCAATTACGGCCGCAGAGAGGGCAAGCACGCGAGGCGAGGTAAACAGCTGGCCGACCATCTGCTCGCCTACGTCCTGCTCGTTGACCACACGCGTTACAACGACACCTGCCGCGGTGGAGATCACAAGACCAGGGATCTGCGCAACCAGGCCATCACCGATGGTCAACAGCGTGTAGGCTTCTCCCGCTGCGCTGAGGGTCATATCATGCTGCATTACGCCGATAATCAGGCCACCGATAATGTTTATTGCCATGATCAGCAGGCCTGCGATGGCATCGCCACGCACAAATTTGCTCGCACCGTCCATGGAGCCGTAAAAATCTGCCTCCTGAGTCACCTCTTTTCGACGGCGTTTGGCCTCCTCCTCGCCGATCAGACCGGCGTTCAGGTCGGCATCGATTGCCATTTGTTTACCGGGCATACCGTCAAGGGTAAAGCGGGCGCCCACTTCTGCAATACGCCCGGCCCCCTTGGTGATGACCATAAAGTTTATAATTATCAATATGATAAAAACGACAATGCCGATGGCAAAGTTGCCGCCTACCAGGAAGTGGCCGAACGCTTCGATGACCTGGCCCGCGGCGTCAGCGCCGTTATGGCCGTGCATCAGGATAACGCGCGTTGAGGCGACGTTTAGCGCCAGGCGAAGCAGCGTTGAGAAGAGCAGTACCGTCGGGAAGGCGGAAAACTCCAGCGTATTCTGGGTAAACATGGCGACCAGAAGGATCATGATCGCCAGTACAATATTAAAGGTAAACAGCAAGTCCAACACGAAGGTTGGCAGCGGCAGGATCATCATCGCAAGGATCGTCATGATCAGGACTGGACCGGCCAGTACCTGCCACTGGGTCTCCTTGATGCCGGGCAAACGTAATTTGGTGGCGATATTAGCCATTACTCTTTACTCTCTTGTGCAAAATCGAGCGCCGGGGGAACCGGCAAATCTTTAGGTTCTGTTGGGCGCAAGCCAAAGCCTTTACGCCACCGGCGCAGGCTATATACCCAGGCCAGGACTTCGGCAACAGCGTTATATAATTCACCGGGCACCGGCTGACCCGGCTCGCAGTGCCGGTAAAGCGCACGCGCCAGCGGTGGCGCTTCCAGCATCGGAACCCGATTTTCTTCAGCCATCTCGCGGATGCGCAGGGCAATAAGTCCACTGCCGCTTGCGACGACGATCGGTGCGCCCATGGTGCCTTCCTGGTACTTCAGCGCCACGGAATAGTGGGTCGGGTTGTTGACGACCACATCGGCGGTGGGCACCTCGGCCATCATGCGGCTTTGTGCCATCTGGCGCTGAATCTGCCTGACGCGACCCTTAATGTGCGGGTCACCTTCCTGGTTTTTAAATTCATCCTTTATCTCCTGGCGGCTCATTCTCAGCTTCTTAAAGTTGCTCCAGAGCTGATAAATCACGTCGAAGGCCACCATGGGGATCAGTGACAAAATCACGTACAGCATGCAGCCAATCAGCAGGTTGCTGATGTCGTTTAGCGCGCCGCCCAACGGTTCATACATTAGATTGATGAACCTGCTTTTATTGAGCAGTAAAAACAGTCCTCCCCCCGTGGCGGCCAACAGCACCTTGAGGATGCTTTTGATCATCTCTGATACCATTTGGGCAGAGAAAAGACGCTTGATACCGGTGACGGGATTAAGTTTTTTAAGATTAACCTTTAGCGCCTTACTGCTTGCGTTCAGGCCGCCGATAATCGACGGTGCCGTTATTGCGGTCACGTACAGCCCGCCGGCGAAGGGCAGAATGGCGAGAAAAGCCATGCTCAACAGCGAGGCTGCACGATGTAACATATTCTGCGGGTCGCGGATCAGCAGTCGATCAAAGGTCAGCCCGTTGTGCAGAATAGATTCAAGCTGCGTCGCCAGATGGCTACCTGCGCCGACGATAAGCCCCCAGCCCACCAGAAGCATGGCAAGGGTGGTCAGCTCGCGCGAACGCGGAACCTGACCTTCCTCCCGCGCTTTCTGTTTTCGGTGGGGTGTGGGGTCTTCTGTTTTGTCGCTCTCGCTCTCTTCAGACATAGTGTTGGCCTGGGGTCATCAAAAGCCCAGCGACTCCAGCAGGTCATCCACCTGTTCCTGAGAGGCGACAATCCCGGCGACGCTGGTATCAATCTGCGGGCCGTTCTTGAGATGGGCGTCACCGCTCTGTTCGATACCCGCGTCACGTTCGCGCATGTTTTCAACCAGCACGCTGATCAGCTCGGTTTCGACGGTCTGAATCACCTGCATCAGGCTTTGCAGCACCTGGCCGGTGAGATCCTGGAAGTCTTGCGCCATCATTATTTCGGTGAGCTGTTGGTTGGTTTGCTGAGCGGTGGCCGGCACGTCCAGCAGAAAGGTACGTGTCTCTTTCACCAGTTCTCGCGCCTCGCCAAGCGGCTGTGGCTCTTCAAACCAGGCGTCCCACCGTTCAGTAAGCTTACCGGCATTTTCACCTAATCTTTCCTGGAGCGGTCGTGCCACCTCGACGGCCGTCAGCGCGCGATCGGCGGCCTGAGACGTTTTGCCAACAACGTAGTTGAGACGGTCGCGCGTGTTGGGGAACGCGTCCGCGACTTCTTTAATGGCCTGCTCCAGGCCAAGATTTGCCATACTGTCGCGCAGCAGCCGGGTTAATTGACCGATACGCAAAAAGAGATCCTTTGGCGGTTCCGCGATCTCGCCAGGCTGAGTGGTCATAGTATTCACCCGAGTTTTTCAAAAATTTTGCCAAGCTTTTCTTCCAGCGTGGCGGCAGTAAACGGTTTAACGATGTAACCGTTGGCACCCGCCTGCGCGGCGGCGATAATGTTTTCGCGCTTTGCTTCCGCAGTAACCATCAGTACCGGCAGCTTTGACATCGCCGGGTCGAGGCGAATGGTTTTCAGCAGCTCAAGGCCATCAAGGTTGGGCATATTCCAGTCGCTCACAACGAAATCAAACTCACCGGCGCGCAGCTTGTTCAGCGCGTCCTGGCCATCTTCCGCCTCTTCAATATTTGAATAGCCCAGATCCTGAAGCAGGTTACGTACGATACGTCTCATGGTGGCAAAATCGTCCACCACCAAAAAACGCAGGTTTTTATCCGACATGTGTGTTCTCTCCTGAACGTCGTGGTTTATGGCTGAAACTTTCCAGCAGACGCTGGCTAATTTTATTGAGATCGACGATTTCTCGGGCAGCGCCAAGGGCAATCGCTTCGCGAGGCATACCGAACACCACGCAGCTCGCTTCGCTCTGAGCGAGGGTAAACGCGCCCGACTCGCGCAACGCCAGCAACCCACGTGCGCCGTCGGCTCCCATTCCGGTAAGGATGGCGGCGCTGGCATGTGCGCCCACCAGCTGTGCAACGGAGTTAAAGAGAACGTCTACCGACGGGCGATGACGGTTGACGGGGGGCGCGTCGGTCAGCCTGACGGCGTACCCTTTTCCGTGACGGACGATCTCCATATGCTTGTCGCCGGGGGCGATCAATGCCGTACCCGGAAGTACCGGATCGCCGTCATCCGCTTCATGCACCTTTATCTGGCAAAGTGAATCAAGACGCTGGGCGAAGGAGCGGGTAAATCCGGCAGGCATATGCTGGGCGATGACGATACCGGGGACGCTGGCTGGCAGCGGCGTTAATACCTGGCGCAGCGCCTCCGTCCCGCCGGTCGAGGAGCCAATCGCCACAATGCTTTGTGGATCCACGGTAATGCCCCGCAGTATCGGCGAGGCCACTTCAGCCTGACGTCCCAGTTTTGCCTTCGCGGCAATGCGGATCTTCTCTGCGACCTGCACACCCCACAGTTCCAGATTTCCGGCGATACGCTGATCGGGTTTGGCCAGAAAATCGACGGCGCCGTGTTCCAGCGCGGCCATTGTCGCCTTCGAGCCTCGGGTGGTCATCGAGGAGATCATCACCACCGGCATTGGACGAAGGCGCATCAAACGGGAGAGAAACTCCAGCCCATCCATTTTCGGCATGTCGATATCCAGCGTCAGCACGTCGGGGTTCAACTGCTTAATCATCTCGCGTGCGATCAGCGGGTCTGGCGCGGTGCCGACCATCTCCATATCTGGCTGTTGATTGATCACTGCGCTCAGGATGTTGCGCATGAGCGCAGAATCATCAACTGTCAGCACCCGTATCCGTTTCACCGTAAGGCCTCCGTAAGTTCATACACCGACTGGCCGCGAAGCCTGAGTGGAATGTGCGGATGATTAAAATGTTCAGAGTGACCAACAAACAGCAGGCCGTCTGGCTTCAGCATGCGGGCAAAGCGCTCAAGCAGACGCTTCTGTGTCGGCGCATCGAAATAGATCATCACGTTGCGGCAAAAGATGGCGTCAAACGGTCCGGGCAGCGGCCAGCTGTTGTCCAGCAAGTTGAGCCGCTGATAGTGAATAGCGGCCAGCAGTTCTGGCTTTACCTTCACCCGATCGCTGTTCTCACCCGAGCCGCGCAAAAAATAGTGGCGTTTTTGCACCAGGGTCAGCGAGTGTAGGTCGGACATGCGGTATACCCCTGCCTCCGCTTTGGCCAGCACCTCGGTATCGATGTCAGAGGCCCAGACGCGTGGCCCTCCCGTCGCGCTCCCCAGAGTCTCGTCCAGCGTCATGGCGATGGAGCAAGGTTCTTCCCCGGTGGAAGCGGCGGTACACCAGACGCGGTAGCCGTTGGGCCGCTGACGGGCGTGTTCTGCGAGCACCGGGAAGTGGTAGGTTTCGCGAAAGAAAGAGGTCAGATTGGTTGTCAGCGCGTTGACAAAGTTCTGCCATTCCGGATGCTCGCTGTGGGATTCCAGAATGCTGATGTACTCAAGAAATGTGTCAATCCCCAGCGCCCGTAGCCGCCGTGATAAACGATTAAAAATCATCTCTCGTTTTTGTGCGTTGACTACAATCCCGGCGCGGCGATAGATCAGTTGCCCAATACGCTGTAATTCAGAATCGGATAACGTAAGCTTATTTGGCGATAAGCGCACGGGAATGTCTTTAAATTCACTCATAGACAGGGCGAGGCCTTATACCGGGGTATTCATGATTTCCTGGTAGGCACTGAGCATTTTATTGCGCGCTTGCACACCGAAGCTAAAAGAAATTGAGGACTTCTGCATTGCCAGCATTACGTCATTTAATCCAATATCGCTACTGCCAGACATCCACTGCTGCGTCATTTCTTTCGCGTTAACCTGAGTTTCATTAATTTCATTGATACTGTTGAATAAAATGTCAGAGAACGACGGCGTGTTTTTCAGCGCGGCAGGCTGGTTTCGGCTCATGCCGGCTATTTGCTGTGACTGAGTGTTAATTTGATCGAGTACGCCACGCATTAAAGTTGCTGACATTGTTGACTTCCTGAATTAATAAGGGAAAAGCACACATTTATTACATATCTTTTAAACGTTGATAGTTTAACACGTAGGCAAAATGGCCATAAAATCCAATAAGCGAACATTACTTTAAGCTTATTTATCCTTAAAAAATCGGCCTTTCAGACGATAATGCCCGCCTGAAAATTTCTCTTAATTTGAAATCGTCGTTATCAGCCCTGCGATATCACAGGCGCTGACGCGCATTATTGTGCGTGCTATTTCTTACAGGATCACGGCATGAGTGCCACATTAAATGATTTAACGAATAATCCGGCTGACCGAATTAAATCGGCTCTGTCATGGCTTCGCGCCAGCCCGAAGCTATCGCTGGTCATTTGCGCCGCGGCTGCCGTATCGGTATTAATTGCGCTTATGTTCTGGGCAAAAGAGCCAGGCTATCGCGTGTTGTTTAGCAATATCAGTGATGAAGACGGTGGGGCCATTGTTGCCCAGCTGTCGCAGATGAATGTCCCTTACCGCATCGACGCGCCGGGTGGCGCTATTCTGGTTCCTGAAGGGCAGGTCCATGAAGTGCGTATGAAGCTGGCCCAACAGGGGTTGCCAAAAGGCGGCTCCGTAGGGTTTGAACTGCTGGATAAGGAAAAGTTTGGTATTAGCCAGTTTAGCGAACAGGTTAATTATCAGCGGGCGCTTGAGGGAGAGCTGGCGCGTACTATTGAAAACCTGGGGCCGATCAGATCGGCGCGCGTTCATCTTGCCACACCCAAGCAGACGATGTTTGTGCGTGAGCAAAAACAGCCAACGGCTTCCGTTACCGTCAACCTGATTCAGGGGCGTACCCTGGATGAAGGACAGGTCATTGCCATTACCCATCTGATTTCCAGCGCCGTGACGGGGCTGACGGCAGAAAATGTCACTATCGTCGATCAGCGGGGTGAGCTGCTCACCCAAAGTGGTTTGCGCGGCCTGCAAACGTCACAGCTGAAGTACACCAGTGAGATCGAAAGTGATTACCAGCAGCGCATCCAGCGAATACTGGCGCCGCTGGTGGGCAGCAAAAATATTCGCGCCCAGGTCACGGCGCAGATTGATTTTACCCAGCAGGAGCAGACGCAGGAGCAGTATCAGCCCAACGCCGATCCGCAAAAAATGGTGATTCGAAGCCGCCAGACGAGCCAGTCCGAGCAGGGTAACGGACGCGGCAATGGCGGCGTACCGGGCGCGCTGACGAATCAGCCGCCAGCGCCTGCCACTGCGCCACTTACGCAGCCGCTTGACAAGCCTGCCGCTCAAACCAGTACCGCTGGTACCGGAAATGACCGCTCACAGCCCTACAACAATCACAACGATGAGACCACCAATTTTGAGGTCGATCGCACGCTAACCCACATTAAAAATGCCATGGGGCGCATCGATCGTCTTTCAGTCGCGGTGGTGATAAACCATCTGCCGCAAGGCGCTGAGGGCAAGCCGGGTCCGCTGAGTGAGGCTGAACTGAACCGTATTAATGCTCTGGTTAAAGAGGCTGTCGGCTATACGGCCTCACGCGGCGATAGCGTCAATATTTTGAACTCGCCGTTTAACGGGGTTGAGGAAGAGGAACTCCCGCCATTCTGGAAACAGGATAAGTTTTATCAGTTGATGATGGCGATTGCGCGTTATCTGGTTATTGCGATTATCGCCTGGGTTATGTGGCGTAAGCTTGTTCATCCGGCCTGGATCCGCCATCAGGAAACCAGCCTGCGCCGCATGGAAATGGAAAAAGAGGCGCGTCAGGAAGAGCTGGCCGCCCGCAAGAAAGCGTCCGAAAAGGATGCGCGTGACCGCGCTCAGCAGCGTGTGGATACGGAACTTAACAGTCAGCAGCTGCGCGAACTGGCGGAACAAGAGCCGCGGGTTATTGCGCTGGTTATTCGTCAGTGGATGAATCAGGAGCTCAAATCATGAATGCCGCAGAGAAAAGCGCCATCGTTATGTTGACGCTGGGCGACGTCCTGGCCGCCGAAGTCTTTAAGCACCTAAACGCGCATGAGGTGAAGACCATCAGCAGTTCTATGGTCAACATGGCGGGGTTTACCCACGATCAAATGGCCTCCGTGCTGCGCGACTTTAAAAATGACTCAAGCGAGTATGCCGCGCTGAGCCTTAACACGAACGAGTATCTGCGCAGCGTGCTGGTCAAGGCGCTGGGTGAAGAGCGTGCGTCAACGCTGCTTGAGGATTTGCTGGATACCCACCAGGGTGGAAACGGGATCGAAACGCTCAACTTTATGGATCCGCTGGCGGTATTCGATCTGATTCGTGAAGAACACCCGCAAATTATCGCCACGATCCTGGTCCACTTAAAGCGTAACCAGGCGGCGGACGTCCTGAGCAAATTCGACGATCGTGAACGTAACGACATTATGCTGCGTATCGCCACCTTCGGCGGGGTTCAGCCCGCCGCGTTGCAGGAACTGACGGAGGTACTCAACGGCCTGCTCCACGGTCAGAATCTTAAGCGCAGCAAAATGGGTGGGGTGCGCCCGGCTGCGGAGATTTTAAACCTGATGAAATCCCAGCAGGAAGAGGCCGCCATTGAGGCGGTTCGCGATTTCGACAGTGAGCTGGCACAGAAAATTATCGACGAAATGTTCTTGTTCGAAAACCTGGTGGATGTCGAGGATCGCAGCATCCAGCGTCTGTTGCAGGAGGTGGAAAGTGAAACCCTTATCATCGCCCTCAAAGGAGCAGACGAAGCGCTGCGGGCCAAATTCTTCCGTAACATGTCGCGCCGTCAGTCGGATCTGATGACCGAAGATCTGGCATCGCGCGGCCCGGTGCGTTTGTCACAGGTGGAAGCCGAGCAGAAGACTATTCTGAACATCGTTCGTCGCCTTGCGGAGACAGGGGAAATCATCATTGGAGGCAGCGACGATGCCTACGTTTGATGCCAATAGCGCCGCTCAGTGGCGCAGCTGGCAGCCTGAGGATCTGTTAAACGAAACGGTTGAAGTACCGTTGCAGACGCAGGATACCGGCCATTCTGACGCGCAGTTTAAGGCCGAGCTGGCACGCCTGCGTAAGCAGGCTGAGCAGCAGGGTATTGCTCAGGGATTGGCGCAAGGAAAAGAGGAAGGCCGTCGCGAAGGCTATGAGGCCGGGCTGAAGGAGGGGCGTGAGGCGGGTCTGGCGCAGGGGCTGGAACAGGCCCGTGACGAACGGCAGGCTTTACTGCTCCAGGCTGGAGAATGGGTGACGCAGTGCAAGCTTGCGCTTTCGAATCTCGATAGCCTTATTCCCGGACGTCTGGTTCAGCTGGCGCTGACGGCGGTACAGCAGCTGTATGGCACCCTGAGCGTGGCGGATAACCATGCTCTGCTTGCGCAGATCCGCCAGTTAATGAAGCAGGATACCCTGCTCAACGGCCCGACAGAACTGCATGTGAACCCGCAGGATCTGCCCATGGTCTCCCAGGCGATCGGTGAGACGCTCTCCTCAATGGGGTGGTCCTTACAAAGCGATCCCCAATTGGCCGCAGGGGGATGTCGTGTGGTCACGCCGGACGTGGAGTATGACGCCACCATGGAAACGCGCTGGCAGTCTCTCTGTCAGCTCGCCCGAGAGGAATTGTCCCAATGAGCCAGCAGTTAAAAAACTGGCTCTCGGTCATGGATCGGGTGGAAGAGAAGCTCGGAGAGCTCCCACGCTTTCGTCAGTACGGCAAGCTGACGCGTGCTACCGGGCTGGTGATGGAGGCCGTAGGCCTGAAGCTGCCGATAGGCGCGTTGTGCATTGTTGAACGTCAGACCGGACAGGCTATTTTACCGGTCGAGTGTGAGGTGGTCGGGTTTAACGGTCAGACGCTCTATCTTATGCCGCTTGAACATGTTGACGGTATTCTTCCCGGCGCGCGCGTGTACGCGCCAGAGGCCGATAAGGGAGCGGGTAAACAGCTGCCGGTGGGGTTACACCTGCTGGGGCGCGTGCTTGACGCTCAGGGCCGCCCCCTGGATGGTAGTCCACCGGCGGGAAAACCCGTAGCCGGCCTGTTTACCCCCTCGTTTAACCCGCTTCACCGCGATCCCATCAAGTCCGTGCTCGATGTGGGCGTGAGGGCAATAAATGGCCTGCTGACGGTTGGCAGGGGACAGCGTATGGGCCTTTTTGCCGGCTCGGGCGTCGGTAAGTCGGTGCTGCTCGGCATGATGGCTCGTTTCACCACCGCCGACGTCATCGTCGTCGGGCTGATTGGCGAGCGCGGACGTGAAGTAAAAGATTTTATCGAGAACATTCTTGGCGAAGAGGGGCTATCACGCGCGGTCGTGATCGCCGCACCTGCTGACGTCTCACCGATCCTGCGTATGCAGGGTGCGGTTTACGCCACCCGAATTGCTGAGGATTACCGCGATCGTGGGATGAATGTCCTGCTGATAATGGACTCTCTTACGCGCTATGCCATGGCGCAGCGTGAAGTGGCGCTGGCTATCGGTGAACCGCCGGCAACGAAAGGTTATCCACCGTCCGTCTTCGCGCGTCTGCCCGCACTGGTAGAGCGTGCGGGTAACGGTATGCGCGGCGGCGGATCGATAACCGCCTTTTATACGGTTCTGACCGAAGGGGACGATCAGCAGGATCCGATCGCCGATTCGGCGCGCGCGATCCTCGATGGCCATATCGTGCTTTCTCGTCGCCTGGCTGAGGCGGGCCATTATCCTGCTATTGATATTGAAGCCTCTATTAGCCGCGCGATGACGGAGCTAATTCCGCATGTCCAGTACCGCAAGGTTCAGCGTTTTAAGCAGCTGTTGTCGACCTACCAGCGTAACCGGGATCTGGTCAGCGTAGGCGCTTACGTGAAGGGCAGCGATCCGCTGCTCGACAGAGCGATAGACCAGTATCCTGCGCTGGAAGCCTTCCTGCATCAGGCAATACACGAGCGGAGCGGTTACGACGAGGCTATTGCCGCACTGAGCCAACTTTTCCCTGACATCGATGAACAGGCGGGATAAAACGTGAAAGTGAATAATCCAATGGTCATGCTGCGTGATATGGCTCAGGAAAAGCTTACGGAGACCACTCGCGCCCTCGGCAGCGTCCAGCAGACGCTTATGGCAGCCGTGGCCCAGCATGAACAGCTTCAGCACTATGAGCGCGAGTACCAGCAATCTTTGCGTCAGGGCCTGCTGGGCAGCGGTATGTCGATGGCGGATCTGGTTAATCAACAGTCTTTCATTTTGTCACTTAACCAGGTGGTGAAGCAGCACGAATCACATGTTTCCACCTGCGAACAAGCCGTGGATCGGGTCAAAGAGAAGTGGCTACAGAAAAAGCAGCGCCTTAATGCGTTTGAGACGCTCATCGATCGCCGCGAAGCGGCACTGGCTATGGCACAGAGCCGCCAGGAGCAAAAAATGATGGACGAATTCGCCCAGCGTGCCGGACAGAAAAGAGAAAGGCTATGAATATTGATATTACGGCTCTGCTGTCCGGCGGAGCGCCGACGAGAGCAGGCAAAGGAAAACTCATCGGCGAGGATTTTGCTCTCACGCTCGACGACAGGTTGGCGCAGATGGGACTGTTGTTACCTGGGCTGGACGTTCCGGCGCAGCTGTTGAGTCATGAAGGATACCCTCTCCCGCAGCCGGTTTTGCCGCCGGTAGCTGAGCCGGGGGAGAGTGACGACACGCTGGCGGAGGTCAGAATCAGCGCCTCTCCCGGTGATGAAAGCCCGCAATGGCAGCTTCAGCAGATAGTCACCCGCCAGGCGAGGGGCGCTACAGAGGCTGCGACCCTTGCTGATGCGAGTCTGCCACGTGAAGAGGTCGCTGGCGAAAAGGCGCCTTTAACGATCCCTGTTGACGATATTAAGCTGAAGCCCGCCCGACGCGAAGATACCCCTCTCCAGATGCAGGCACAGGCGTTAGGGGGGAAAGCCCCGGACGCCAGCGCCGTGATGCCAGGCTTAACGGCTCATCAGGGAGACGCATCGCAGCACGCTACGTGCGATCCCACGGTTCAGAGCGTCGTGATGGAGCCATCAACGGCGCGACTGGTCAGTCAGCCTGTCTCACAGCAGGTGGTCAACGTCCGTTATCCGCTGGAGTCGCCCGAATGGAAACAGTCGGTGAGCCAACATATTGCCCTGTTCAGCCGCGACAATTTGCACAATGCGGAGATCCGCCTGCATCCTCAGGAGCTGGGCTCATTGCATATCTCTTTGCGCGTGCAGCAGGACCAGGCGCAGATCCATATCGTCAGCGAACATGCCCAGGTGCGGCAGATGATGGAGACTGCTCTACCGCACCTGCGGGCGGCTTTAGCGGAAACCGGGCTTCAGTTGGGCCAGGCGAGCGTGAGCCCCGATCGACCACATACTGGCGGTGGCGAGCAGGGACGTCATCCTTCCGGAGAGCAGCATACCGCTCAAGGCGCAGATAACGTGTTCGTGGATGAAGACACTGTGGCGGAATTATTAACATCGACGCAAGGAAATATATACGGCATTAACACTTTTGCCTGAATTGCTGAATTGCTGAATTGCTGAATTGCTGAATTGCTGAATTGCCGACAGGAATGAAATTTTATCTCCTGATTATTCTGCTGATTAAATGGACTACAATGTCCGCCGTATTTATCGAGGGGCAGGTTGCTGCCTCTCTTATTTTATTGGGTTTACGTAATGGGTAACAAAAATAAAAATGCTGCGGCTCGCGGAGGGTCGCGCTCGCTTCTGTTAATACTAATGTTTCTGATTGCCCTCGCAGCCTGCGGTTTTTCAGGCTATCTGTTCTGGTCGATGAAATATGCACACGTGCAGACGGACAACAATTCGAGAAGTGAGCACGAAGCCCCGGCGGTACAGCAAGTTGAACCGTTATACGTGTCGATGAATACCTTTACCGTTAGCCTGACCCCGACGCAGCACGAGTCGGATCGCGTGCTCTACATTGGTCTGTCCGTACGACTTGGCGATACGTCGTCCGTACAGGTGCTTGAGAAATTCCTGCCGGAATATCGCAGCCGATTGTTTATGCTGCTTTCTCAGCAAACGTATGAAACGCTCTCAACGGATGAAGGTAAACGCCAGCTGATTAGCAACATCAATAATGAGCTTAAAAAACCGCTGGCGTTCAACAAAAAGATTAACGTCACTGACGTTTTGATTAATGAATTTATTCTGCGGTAAACACAATGGCTGATAGTTTTTTATCACAGGATGAGATCGATCGCCTGCTCAATGCTGATACGGAGAGTCCCGATGACCTCCATGGAAGCATGGGAGATGCGGGGATAAAACCTTACGATCCAAATACTCAGCGACGCGTGATTCGCGAGCGGCTTCATTCTCTGGAAATTATTAACGAACGCTTTGCCCGTCAGTTCAGGATGGGGCTATTTAACCTGCTGCGCCGCAGTTCAGATATTACGGCGGGAAATATAAAGATCCAGCCGTATCATGAGTTTGCCCGCAATTTACCGGTGCCAACTAACCTGAACCTGCTGCACCTTAATCCCCTGCGTGGGACCGCGCTGATGGCATTCTCCTCCGGTCTGGTATTTATGGCCGTGGATAACCTGTTCGGCGGAGACGGGCGTTTCCCGACGAAGGCAGACGGGCGGGAATTTACCCCAACCGAGCAGCGGGTGATCCACCGTATGCTGACAATGGCACGCGAGGCGTATGAGTTTGCCTGGGGCTCTATTTATAAAATTAAGACGGAATACATCCGTTCAGAGATACAGGTGAAATTTACCAATATTACCTCTTCACCAAACGATGTTGTTGTCACCACGCCTTTCTCCGTGGAAATCGGCTCGCATCGCGGGGAGTTCAATATTTGTATTCCCTTCAGCACGATAGAGCCTCTGCGTGAACTGTTAAGCAATCCGCCAATGGATAATTCGCGCCATGAGGATTCTGAGTGGCGCAGCATGCTGGCAAGCCAGATGCGTGAAACCGAGCTGGAGCTGGTGGCGCAATTTGCCGACATCAACACGCGGTTGTCAAACGTCATGAAGATGAAAAAAGGCGACATTATCCCACTGGATAAGCAGGAGTTTATAGAAGCGAACGTCGGCAGCGTGCCGGTATTTACCGCGAAATATGGCTCTGTAAATAATCAATATGCTCTGAAGGTCGATCGGATGAATCAGCCAGCATTAAAATCTTTCAATAAGGAGTGATTTCCCCATGAGCGACATGAATAACTCGTCGGGATCTGAAGATAAGTCTATGGACAATCTTTGGGGTGAGGCGCTGAACGAGCAGAACGCTGCGGGAAGTACAGAGCAAACGGCGGTTCCTCAGTTTTCTGAAGAGATGAACCTGATTCTGGATATCCCTGTCAAAATGACCGTTGAGCTGGGCCGCACAAAAATGACTATCAAGGAGCTGCTGCGCTTAAGCCAGGGCTCGGTGGTTTCGCTTGACGGTCTGGCGGGTGAGCCGCTTGATATTCTGATCAATGGTTACCTTATTGCCCAGGGCGAAGTGGTGGTCGTGTCCGATAAATTCGGGATTCGTATTACCGATATCATTACCCCATCCGAGCGAATGCATCGCCTGAGCCGCTAATGAACGCAGCACAACCTCCTTTTGCCGCAGGGAGCACGAACGTGCTCTCTGGCGGCGCAATCGCGCTATCGGTTATCGGTACGCTCATGCTCATTATTATGCTGATGGTACTGCTGGCGTGGATCGCTCGCCGCAGCGGGTTGGCGCGTTGCACCCGCGAAAGCCAGGCTGCGGTATCGCTGGTGGCAAGTAAACCTCTCGGCTCGCGCGAACGGCTGGTGGTGGTTGACGTGGGCGAACAGCGTCTGGTGCTGGGTGTTACCCCAACCCACATTAGCTGTCTTACCGTACAGGTTAGGCCAGAGGTGCCTGAGCAGGCGACTCCTTCAGCGGCTTTCCCCGCCATGCTGGATAACTTTCTTCATAAATACCGTTCGGGTGGTGAGCAAAAATGAACCGTCTGTTGATTGCCCGTGCTGCGACGGGGGTTGGTCTGCTGCTGCCCGTCGCCTCTGCGCTCGCCGCTAACGGCGACATTACGCTGGCCAGTTCGCCGGGGAGCGCTGGCTGGACGCTACCCATCCAGACGCTATTGTTGCTCAGTGGATTCACGTTCATCCCTGCGGTACTGCTGATGATGACTGGCTTTACGCGTATCGTTATCGTGCTGGGATTGATGCGCAACGCGCTTGGTACGCCGACCGCACCGCCAAATCAGGTATTAGTGGGACTGGCCCTGTTTTTGACCTTTTTCGTGATGTCGCCAGTGCTCAACCAGATCTATGAACAGGCATGGCAGCCGTTGCAGGCCAATAAAATCACCATGGAAACGGCCCTGAAGGAAGGCGTAAAACCGCTGCGGGCCTTTATGCTTGAGCAGACGCGTGAAGCCGATCTGGCGATGTTTGCCCGCATTGCTAAAACGCCGACCCTTACCGGCCCGGAGGACGTGCCGTTGAGTATTCTGGTGCCTTCCTTCGTCACCAGCGAGCTGAAAACCGCCTTCCAGATTGGTTTTACCATCTTTATTCCGTTTTTGATTATTGATTTGGTGGTGGCCAGCATTCTGATGGCGCTGGGGATGATGATGGTTCCGCCAGCGACAATTGCGCTGCCTTTTAAGCTGATGCTGTTCGTACTCGTGGATGGCTGGCAGCTGCTGGTCGGTTCGCTTGCACAAAGCTTTTACTCATAGGAGCCTGATATGACCCCCGAAAGCGTCATGGTATTGGGCATGGAAGCTATCAAGGTTGGGCTAATGATTGCGGGGCCGCTGTTGCTGGTCGCGCTGGCAACCGGTCTGATTATCAGTATTCTTCAGGCCGCGACGCAGGTGAACGAAATGACCATGACCTTTATCCCTAAAATCCTGATGATCGTGGGTGTCGGCGTACTGCTCGGTCCGTGGATGATGAAAATCTTTATTGAATACACGCGCATGTTGTTCGCCAGCATTCCTTACGCCATCGGCTAATGATTTTTAATCTTCCCCTTGAGCAGCTTTACGCCCTGATAAGCCATTACTTTCTGGTCATGGTGCGTATCTCGGCGCTTCTGCATGTTGCGCCAGTCTTTAGCGAAAAAGCGATAAGCGCCCGCCTGCGTGCGGCATTGGCCTTAACCCTCGCGCTGCTGCTGGGCGGGCTGGTTTCTGACGCGGATATAGGACTTTACTCCTGGGCGGGCGTCTGGACGATGGCTAAGCAGGTGCTCATCGGCGCCGCGATGGGGCTGACGATGCAACTGCTGTTTGCCGCCGTTCGCCTGGCGGGCGAGATCATTGGGATGCAGATGGGACTCTCGTTTGCCACCTTCTTCGACCCGGGCAGCGGTAACAGCCCGGTGATCGCTCGCCTGCTAAACATGCTGGCGATGCTGCTCTTTCTGGTGTTTAACGGCCATCTGTGGTTGCTTTCGCTGCTTGCAGAGACATTCGAGGCTCTCCCCATTAACTCAGAACCGCTGCATGCTGGGGGGATGTTTTACCTCGTTAATCATGCCGGACTCATCTTCAGTCAGGGACTGATCCTGGGCCTCCCGGTGATAGCCCTGCTGCTGAGCATAAACATGGTGCTTGCGCTGCTAAACCGACTTACCCCGCAGCTCTCGATCTTTGTAGTAGGGTTCCCGCTCACGCTGACCTTTGGCATGCTGGCACTGTTGCTCATCGACGAAACGCTGGCTCCATTTTTTGAACGTCTTATGAGCCACGGCTTCGAGATCCTGAGCGGGTTACTACAGGCGCTGGTTTGAGGGCTTAATTCGTGCAGGCTATCCGTACTACCGTCTCCGTTCCCGATGCCAGGATGCTGTTTTCCAGCAAATAGAGGGAACTGGTGGAGGTTTCGCCGCTCTTAAGCTGCGGAAAAATATAATCCGTCACCTCTTTTTCGTTGCTTTGATCGCCCAGCCGACGGGCGTGGCTAAGCATCGTCAGATGCAGCAGGTTGCCGGAGAAGGACATGGTATAATTCACGCTGCGCTGTACGGGTGAAGCTTGCCCTACGCGTTTTCCGTCCTGAAAATGGCGGATGTTACCGATATAGGTCGTGTGTCCCTCATGAAGTCCATCGCGGTATGAGCGATAAATTCCTCGCGCCAGCGTCACGTTGTTTTCGTCCTTGATAGTGTAAAACGAGGCTGGGGCAAAGCACGTCTGTTTCAGCGGCGACGTGGCGATCGTGTACCCGATTGTTAACGCTAAACCTGTCATCAGGCCGCCAGCAAAGAGGATCTGCGGGCGTTTAATAAAGATGAAAATAGAACGATTCACAGTCATTCTTTTGCTCCTGAATGGGTTTTTGACAGGCAATAACTGCCTGATATTTATCTATCTTTCCTGTGCCGGTAGTGATGTATAAAATTTTACCCGGTCTGTAATGGACGCGTCTTTCCAGCACATATTCGCTATAGGTGTGCAGCGTTGCCTGGATAAGTTCTGTTTGGCTTATTCGGTTTTTTTGCACCATCACGATATGGCCGGGGGGGATCCCTTCTCCCTGCCAGAGGATAAACTCGATGCTCTGCGGGCTGGGGACAAACGCATTTTTGACGGACAAGGCAATAAGAATACCGATCAGCATGCCGCAGACCGCGAACGCAGCGCTTCGCAAAAGCCTTTTTCGACGCGGTGCTGGCGTAGCGGAGGGGGGAGAAGGCGTAGCCTCCACCGGCCTTTCAGGCGGCTGTGGTGGGGGGAGGATCTCAACGCTTTCAGCCGAGGGTTCCGGCGGGCTCTCTTCACGAATAATCAGGCGATAGCCGCTTCGCGTTACGGCAACCAGCGCAATAGCATCCTGCAACTCTAGCGAGGCCAGCGCTCGTCGAAGCTTGTTCACCATAACGCGCACGCTATTATCCGTGACCTCAACGCCAGCGCTACGCCAGCCGATATCCATTAACTGTTCCTGAGACAAAATTTGTCCCTGCGCTTCCACCAGGGCGGCAAGGCAGAGGCAGGCGCTGGCAGGCAGCGTCACGCACTCGCCGTCGCGCGTTCGTGTTAGTAACCTCGTGTGTAAATCCAGCGTCACTAACGATCCAATCGCAATGTAATTGACCATAATATCTTGATACTTCGTAATGAAAGATAAGGTGAATTGAATGGGTATTTATGTTAATTGGGTAAAGTCTTTTCGTTAACAATGCGCAACAATTTCGGGCTACCTAAGGCTTATATCGCAACTATTCGCGGATCGCTAAAGGTAAATTTCAACGATATTAATGTTATTAATGCCGATGTTAAAAATGGCCAGGCCTCGGTTGGCGTATTTGTGTGATAAATAAAGTAAATGCCCTCCCATTTTGATGCGCATGCGGTGATTCCTCTCGCTGAACCTGGCGGCACGATAGCAGTGGGGTGACGCTTATATTCCTATTTTTCTGAGGCTTAGTACGTGAAGGGCAATGACTGACGGGCATTTGCTGACTGCTCAAGTTAGATAAGCTAAACGCTTAAAAATGTATAAGTAACAGGAGGGAATTTCTCCTTTTGCACGCTGTGCAGCGAAAACGATTTTAACATTAAATATCGGCAGTCGCTATAAATGAGTTGGTTAATTTTATCTCACTGGTCATATCATTTAAACAATGTTGAGATGAGCTGTTTAGCGGAAGGTTGCGTTCATAATAAATAAACGAGATGCGTTCGTTCTTTCATTTCGTATTCAATGGCCCTTTACGCATGCTATTTATGGTCGATTACCGATTGTCTCCAAATAGGATAAACGCGTTTTTATATTGTTTTGCGAGACCTTTTTAACCATATTATTTGTAATGTTTTTGGTTGGTTGTGACTTGCCTGACAGACGGTCAGGGCAGGGGAGAAGGATTGAGGACGATTAGCGAGGTTCAAAACGAAAAAAGCCCTCCGACAGGGAGGGCTAACGCGCAATAAATACGCGTAAAATGTTGAGGCTTTTCGGGATTAGCGCAGCAGGCTCAGAACGTTCTGAGGTACCTGGTTAGCCTGGCTCAGAACGGATACGCCGGCCTGTTGCAGGATGTTAGAACGGCTCATTGCGGACACTTCCACGGAGAAGTCAGCATCCTGGATACGGGAGCGGGCTTCGGTGGTGTTGATAACAGTGGTGTTCAGGTTCGCGATGATAGAGCTGAAACGGTTCTGAATCGCACCCAGGTCAGCCTGGAAGTTAGTCACTTCGGTCAGGGCTGCATCCAGGTTACCCAGCAGGTCGTCGGCTGCGGCAGCGTTAGCGGCGGTGTTGATGAACGCTGAGTTCGCTGCGCCTGCATCCGCGACGGTAGGGGCAGTTGCGTTATCTGCGAAGGTCAGCTCTTTCACCACGGTGTTACCGCTTGCGTCGGTGCTCTGCGCGAAGTATTTGGTGTTTGCACCGTCTTTCACGGAGAACAGCTGCATGTTGCTGTCAGCAGCGTCAGCGCCAAAGGCCGCGTTGGAGATCTCGTCCAGTTTAGCCTGATCCAGCGTCACTTCAGAACCATCCTGAGCTTTGAAGGTCGCGCCTTCTTTCAGCTTAGTGGCATCGCTCAGCGTAGATGGACCGTTCAACAGGATATCGGCATCCAGCGCGTTGACTTCCGTTACGGCGCCAGCAGGTACAGCACCGTCAATGATCGCATTGCCAGCACCATCATCCTTGAAGGTGATGGCAGAGGTGTCCAGTTTAAACATTTTGTCGGCAGTTTTATCGTAAGCGAAAGCTTCACCATCAGCTACGTACAGCTCGACGTCGCCTGCTGCTGCGCCCACTGCCGTTTCAATTGCGGTGATGTCAGCTGCGTCAACTTTCCAGTTACCGGCAGCTGTGCTGATACCCGTATCGTCGCCCGCTGCTTTCGCAGTGGCTGCCTTGGTGTACTGGCTGGTGGCGCCCGCAGAGCCGGCAATTTTATCGAATGCAGCAGTGAAGCCGTCCAGACCCAGAGAGTCGATGTCCAGTTTCTTCAGATCGATGTCGATGGTCTGGCCATCTTTGTCGCCAATCTGGATGGTCAGTTTATCTTTGGAGCCATCGAGAACGTTAACGCCGTTGAAGTTGGTGGTTTCAGAAATACGTTTGATTTCGTCCAGACGTGCAGAGATCTCTTTTTTAATGGAGTCACGGTCGTCAGAGGAGTTAGTACCGTTTTTTGCCTGAACGGTCAGTTCACGGATACGCTGTAAGTTCTCGGTTACTTCTTCCAGCGCGCCCTCGGTGGTCTGCGCCAGGGAGATACCATCGTTGGCGTTACGTGCTGCCTGGGTCAGGCCGCGGATAGAAGAGGTGAAGCGGTTAGAGATCGCCATACCTGCTGCATCGTCTTTCGCACTGTTGATACGCAGACCGGAAGAGAGACGCTGAATTGCAGTACCCAGAGAAGTCTGAGATTTGTTCAGGTTGTTCTGAGCCATCAAGCTCAATGCGTTAGTATTAATGACCTGGGCCATATCAATATCCTTTTAAATAAAGTAACGACGGCATTCGCCAGTTAAATATGCGATGTCTGTTGCGCATACTGAATTAATCGGATGAAAAAGAAATGACTAAATTATTTTTTCATAATTTTTTATATTCCAGGAAAAGCATTCACAAGTGATGGCAATTCTCCCGATTACCACAGTCAATAGCCTGATAAGCGTGTAAGAGTGTATTAATGTGGTGGTTTCGTTGTCGCCTGAACTGTAAAAAATTAAACTTTATGGCCGAAACCCCGATGATATCGCTATATCTATCTTCACTGTAACAGGAATACAAATCATGGCTTCGTTCTCTATGTCAGGCCTCGGCGGCTCCGGGTTAGATATTGAAAGTATGATTTCGCAGCTCCAGGTAGCTGAGAATAAAAAATTAAACCCCTATTTGCAGAAGCAGAGCAATTATGAAGGACAAACTTCCTCCTGGGGTAAAATCTCCAGCAGTCTGGATGCGGTGAAAACGGCGCTGAAAAAACTGGAGGATGAAGGGTTCAACGGGGTCAGCATTGGCACCAACAAGGCATTTAACGCAACGGCAGGTAAGGGAGCGATCCCGAATAGTTACTCGGTCCAGGTTGAGCAGTTAGCAAAAGCCAATAAAGTGGGGACGGCACCGCAAAATGCGAACGACACCCAGCTGGGTGACGGCGCCGGTCCGCGTACGGTGACCATCACCGCAGGCAAAGGCAAGCCGATGGAGGTGGAGCTGAAAGATGATGAAACCTCTCTGGTACAGATTGCTAAAAAAATTAATGCTAAAAATGGCGATGTTACCGCGACGGTAATGCCTGCCGAAGATGGCAAATATCAGCTGGTCGTGACGTCGAAAAAGACCGGCGAAGACGGCGAAATTAGCATCAGCGTAAGCGGCGACAGTAAGCTGGCAAAAGTGCTGGATTACGACCCGGCAGTCACGCCGGGGGCAGATAATGCCCGGGAGATTACGCCGGCGCAGAATGCCATTGTCTACGTTGATGGTACGAAGATTGAACGCAGCTCCAATACCATTTCTGACGCCATTGACGGGATCACCCTCGATCTGCGCGAGGTCTCAGAAAAAGATCCTGACGACGCATCAAAACTGAAATCAGAAACACTGTCGATCACCGCCGATACCTCTAAGGTTAAAAGCCTGATTGAAGAGTTTGTGAATGTCTATAACGCCTATCTTAGCGCGGCATCCAGCGCCAGTGCATACAACGAACCGGAAAAGACGACCGGCGATGAACTGCCGCAGGCCAATGCGTCAAACGGCGCGCTTTTCGGTGACGGTACCCTGCGCCGTTTGACCAGCCAGATGAAGTCCGCTGTCGCCGGGAGCTATGGCGATGCCGACGATCTGTACAAATCTCTGGGTGCGCTCGGTATTGAGGTGAAGTTCAACGAAACCAAACCCGGCGAGGAGCGTACCGGGACCCTGGGCACACTCACCATCGACAATAAAAAGCTCGACGAAGCGCTGAAGAAAAATCCAAAGGAAGTGGAAGCTCTGTTTTTAGGCACCGGCTCAACGGGCGGGATCAAGGATCGCATGGAGGAGGTGTTCACCACCTATCTGGGCGATAACGATTCGATCCCGAAGGTTGAAGGGGCGATCTCTACCGCTCTCAAGGGGGTAAAGGAACAAAATACCCGCGTTGAAAAACAGATTGCCCGCATGCAGGAACGCATTCAGGACAGCCTTGACCGCAGCCGTAAGGAATTCCAGCGTCTCGACCAGGCCCTGACGCAAATGAACAGTACGAGCCAGCAGCTTCAGTCCGCGCTGCTTGGGATCATGGGTTAAACTTAACGCATCCGGGCAGGCCAACTGCCCGGCAGGAACCGAAGATGTACACCAAAACGGGCAACAGCGCCTATTCCTCCGTCTCTCTGGACAGCCAGATTGCTGGCGCCACCCCGCACCAGCTCATCGTTTTGCTCTACGACGGAGCAATCAATGCCATGCGTCGCGCCGAGATCTACTTCCAGTCTGGAAACATCGCTCGCCGGGGTGAGATGATCTCCCGTGCAATCAACATTATTGATAATGGCCTGCGCGCCGGGCTTAACCATGAGGTTGGAGGACAGATTGCCGCCGATCTGGAGCGACTGTACGAGTATATTTCGCGCTCTCTGCTGGAAGCGAACCTTAATAAGTCCGGGGAAATGCTCCCGCATCTTATCTCACTGATGGTGGATATGGCCGAGACGTGGAAAGCCATCGACCCACAGGCGCGTCAGGTGAAGCATGGCTGATAAACTCACGCGGCAAATCACCCTGATGTTGCAGAGTAACGAACGTCTACAGCAGTTAGCAGACGAGGAGGCGTGGGAGTGCTTTACCGAAGAGGTTGCAGCCTACGCCCGGGGTATGCAGGCGCTCTGTGAGTTCGATCTCTCGCCGCTTGCTGAAGACGCCCGCGCACAGCTTGCGCAGCTTCTTGCCCAGGACGAACGTCTGCGCCAGCGGATGTCTGTCCGGCTAGGTCATCTCAGCAATAACATTTCTGCTCTACTTAAATCAAACGCGTCTGCCCAGGCATACCACACTGTCTGACGCTCCCGCCCCTGAAGGCGGGAGCGTGTCCCGCCTCAATCCCTCTGCAAGATGACGTTAGCGCGTAAAAAAAGCCCGCCATGGGCGAGCTCGGTTACGGGTAAGCAAGAGGCGAATCAGATGCTGATATTGTATTTACGACCCGCAGGTGCCTGGCTGGATTCCCCGGCGGGGCCGTAGAGCGTGTTGGCGTGACCCACGCGGTCTACCACCTTCTGCATATATTGATTCTTCTTCATATGGTTTTGCAGAAGCGTTTCGACCTGCGCGTTCAGCGTTTTGGTGCTTTGCACCCGTTCTCTGATCAGCTTCCAGCTGGTGAACAGCCTGCTGTTATGGTGATAGGGCGCCTGAAGGGCGGAAAGCTGTTCCTGCTGGAGACGCATTTCATCATAGTACTGAATCGACGAAAGCAATTGGCTTTTATTATCCGATAATACCTGTAGCGAAACGGGATTTATTTGTACGCGGCTGAGCTGATTGACCTCTTCAATCATGATGGCTTCCAGCTCGTCCAGGGACGTTTTCATTTGCGTCAGTATCGGGTACAGCTTATCCATAATGTTAAAAAATCCTGCCGTTATTAATACTCAAAAATGTGTCGCACCAGCGCCTGAGCAATTTTCTCTGGCTCGATAGTGAGTTCCCCGGAGGCCATTGCGGCACGGATTTTATCCACCCGTGCATAATCCACGTCACGGCTGTCATCGGTCTGAATTTTTTTTGTCAGCGCGCTCAGGGTCACTTCGGTTTTGTTTCCGCGCGCTTCGCCCGTCGCGACACTATTTTCCTGAGTAGTGCCGCGTGTACGCAGTTCCTGTCCGCCAGCCAGATTGCCA
Organism: Enterobacter sp. DTU_2021_1002640_1_SI_PRY_ASU_LCPMC_013; assembly: GCF_032389435.1. Taxonomy (NCBI): domain Bacteria; kingdom Pseudomonadati; phylum Pseudomonadota; class Gammaproteobacteria; order Enterobacterales; family Enterobacteriaceae; genus Enterobacter; species Enterobacter sp. DTU_2021_1002640_1_SI_PRY_ASU_LCPMC_013. The sequence continues at coordinate 3,709,507 of NZ_CP135594.1, read as the reverse complement.
ATCGGTGCGGTGGGTTGGGTGCTTTCGATGCTCATGTTTATCCTCGCCAGTAATGGTTACTGCTCTTGCCTATACACTAGTCTTCGGAAATACACGAAAAAACTAAAATTATTGTTCTAAAAAAATTGTCACGGCTCCGTCACGACCCACTTTTCCCGTAACGTTACGTCCACCCGTAGTTTTCACGCGCAGCGTATCGTCAACCGCAGCGTTGTTTAGCGCTTTGCCCTGGCTGCGGATAAAGAAACCCGGTCCCGACATGACCAGCTCTACCGTCTGCCCGGCGCGAAGACGCCACTGCTGGCGCAGCTGGTTTTGCAGCACCGGTTTGCCCGCGGAAAGGGGGCGCAAAAGGCGTTGGCCGACAATGTCCCTCGCCTCAAACATTAACCCAACGGGCAAATCGTCTATGCTGCCGGTCATGGGAGAAATATCGCCCTGCTGCACAATTTCCCCGCCCTTCAGACTATGACTGGCGACCCAGAAGGTTCCCTGGGCGCTAATGCTAAACGGCAGATAGAACTTACGCATGCCGCAGCGCGCCACTGCGGTGCGTTTGCCGGTGAGGCGGTCATCATGCCCGGCCAGGCTCAGGTCAGGATTTTCGCACACCGCTGATAGCTGTCCGGGCGAGGCCAGCAGCGTAACGGTACGAACGATATTGCCTGGATTTTCCGTGAGCTTAACCAGCGCCTCCAGTTTCTGCACTAATCGAAGTTTCGCCGTTGTCGCGGATGGCACGCTGGCATACAGCGGGCTCGCGAAAAGGAGCGTTACCAGCGTTACGCGTAATAATGGAAGCTTCATCTTGTTGCCTTATTGTAAAACCAGTAAAGTAAACGGGTATGCTTATTCTGACTAAATTATATACGTGATAGAAACGCTTTTATTGCGTTAAATAATGACACTTCTGCTGCCGTTTTCATGAATCAGTTCCGCATGTTTTAAATATCTATCTTAATTTCGCTAATAGCGCCTATTTCTGTCAGGTCTTTGCAGTGTGATATTTCATCAGCGCTGTCTACACTATCGCGGTTTATATAAAGCAAGGCAGAGGCCAGAGTGCATGATGAATAAACTTGACGATGCGTTTCGCTTCCAACAGCAAGCGTTAGGTCTGCTCTCGCGTCGGCAGGAAGTCCTGGCATCGAATATTGCGAATGCCGATACGCCAGGCTATCAGGCGCGAGATATTGATTTTTCTCAGCAACTTAAAAATGCGTTAGGGAATAAACCTGCATCAGGGCCTGTCACAATGGCTTTAACGTCCAGCAAGCATATGCAGGGTAAAAAAATGCCTTTTGATGATGCTCAGTTGCTATATCGCGTACCGGATCAACCAAGTGCTGATGGTAACACCGTGGATATGGACCGCGAGCGAGTTAATTTCGCGGATAACGCCATGAAATATCAATCGAGCCTGACATTCCTCGGTGCAGATATTAAGAAAATGATGACGGTAGTCAGTCAGGGGTAAATAAATGTCGTTATTTAGCGTATTTGATATTTCAGGCTCGGCGATGGCCGCGCAGTCAAAACGTCTCAACGTGAGTGCCAGCAATATGGCGAACGCAGACAGCGTTGCCGGACCGGACGGACAGCCTTACCGCGCCCGTCAGGTCATGTTTGAAGCGGACACCTCTGCCGGCCAGGGCATCGGCGGCGTCAGAGTCAGCGACGTAGTGGAAAGTACAGCGCCCGATCGCCTGGTCTATGAGCCCGGTAATCCGCTGGCGGACGAACAGGGATATGTACGCATGCCTAACGTCAACGTGGTCAATGAGATGGTCAATACCATTTCCGCCTCACGCAGTTATCAGGCAAATGTGGAGGTGATGAACTCCGCCAGGGCCCTGATGCAGAAAACCTTAACCCTCGGTCAGTAAGGCAGGATATGACAGTTTCAACGGTAAACGACACCAGCGGCAATACCAGCACCTACGGCACGGGCAGCAGTGCAGCCGACCTCTCCGAGCAGTTTATGAAGCTGCTGGTTGCACAGATGCAAAACCAGGACCCGACTAACCCGATGGATAACAACCAGCTGACCTCCCAGCTGGCACAGTTCAATACCGCCGCGGGAGTGGAAAAACTCAACGCATCTGTCGGCAACGTTCAGGCGCTTATGGCGCAGTTGGGCAGTATGAGCGCCGCCTCCTGGGTTGGCCGTGGGGTACTGATCAAGGGCGATCCGAAAGTCGCCTTTGGTGACGCCACGCAGCCACTGGACGGGGAGGAGAAGCCATCAGACAGCTTTAGTTTCCTGTTATCGGGGGATGCAGAAACGGTCACCGTCACGCTGACGGATGATGAAGGCAATGCCTATACGGCGCAGCTGAAGGACGTGAAATCCGGTGTGAAGACTTACACCCTCGACGATCTGGAAAACTTCCAGCCGGAGCCGGGGCCGCCTCAGGACAGGGAATACACGCTCTCCTTTGAGGCGAAAAATCCGGAAGGCGATAACCCGGAAATATCCGGCCTGATTCAGGAGCAGGTGTCTGGCGTCACGATGACGGCCTACGGCGCGGTACTGCACCTGCTCAATCATGACTCCATCACCATGGGCGAAGTGGTTGTTATCCAAAAATAGCGAATAATTTACTCTCTGGAACTTCAATATGAGCTTTTCACAAGGTCTTAGCGGCCTAAATGCAGCCGCCAAAGCGCTGGACGTGGTTGGAAACAATATCGCCAACTCCCAAACAGCAGGTTTTAAAGCAGGCTCCGTGGCCTTCGCCGACATCTTCGCCGGAACGACGGGTCTCGGGGTTCAGGTTGCGGGCGTGACCCAGAACTTCGGCGACGGTGGCCTCACGGCGGGCAATAGCTCGCTGGATATGGGCTTACAGGGAAAAGGATTTTTCCGCATGGTGAGCGAAGGTGGCGCCGTCTATTACGGACGTAACGGCCAGTTTAAGCAGGATCAGAACGGCAATATCATCAACAGCACCAATGGATTGTACCTGACCGGCTACCAGGCGACCGGTACGCCGCCGACAATCGCCCCTGGCGCACCGGTAGGACCCATTCGTATACCGACGGAAGACATGCCCCCCGCGGCGTCCACCGCCGGATCCCTTACGGGTAACCTGAAGTCAGATGACACCACCATCATCACCGACTCGTTCGATTATAGCGATCCGAAAACCTACAACTACCAGAGCCAGATTGAGGCGACCGACACGCTGGGCAATAAACACACCGTAAAGGTCTACTTCGTGCAGACCGCGGCAGGCGAGTGGAAAGCTTACGCGCGCGATGAAACCGCGCCCGGCACGCCTGATGTGACCTCCCTGGATTTAAAGTTCGATAGCAACGGCAATATGGACACGGCGGCGATGGCCAGTACCAAAATGACCATTAACGGGGCCGCGTTTAATGGCTCCGCGCCGCTGAGTATCGACATGGATCTTTCCAGCTTGACCCGCCGGGCCACCGATAGCCTCGTGAAAGTTGACACCATCGACGGTCAGGCCCCGGGTAAATATCAGAGCTTTGTTATTGGCGACAGCGGAGAAGTGGTCGCGACCTACAGTAACGGTCAGCGCCAGACCGTGGCACAAATCGTACTGGCTGATTTCGCCAACAGCGGTGGGCTGGCGGCTGAAGGTAATAACGTCTGGAGCGAAACGCCGCAGTCCGGCCAGCCTTTCCTTGGTACTTCCGGCTCCGGCAGCTTCGGTACGATTAACGGGAATATGCTTGAGCAGTCTAACGTCGATCTGGGTCAGGAGATGGTCAATATGATTGTCTACCAGCGTAACTACCAGTCGAATTCGCAAACCATCAAAACCCAGTCTGAGCTACTCCAGACGCTGGTTAACCTGCGATAAGGGCGGCGGATGGATCGCGCAATATATACCGCATTGAGTGCTGCCAACGCGGCGCTCAACCGCCAGGCCGTGACGTCGAACAATATGGCTAACAGCGCCACGGCGGGCTTTCGTGCTCAACTGGCCGCGTTTCGCGCTGTGCCGGTTGAGGGGCAGACCCTGAAAACTCGCGCGCTGGTAGCGGAATCGACGCCGTATAACGACGACACCATGGGACCGATTACCCACACCGGACGCAGTCTCGACGTTGCACTTCCGCAGAACGGCTGGCTGGCGGTAGCCTTGCCAGACGGTAGTGAAGGGTACACCCGTAACGGCGGCATTGAGATCGATCGGGACGGCGCATTGCAGGTTGGCGGGAAGCCGCTGATGGGCGATGGCGCACCGCTGGTGGTTCCTCCCCATTCGCAGATCACCATTGCGGAGGACGGTACCGTCTCTGCACTTGGCGCGGGTGATGAGCCAACGGCCGTCGTGCCGGTCGGAAGACTGAAAATGGTTAATGCTCCCATGAGCACCCTGATCCACGGCGACGATGGGCTGTTTCGCCCGGCGGCGGGCAATGCGTTGCCCCAGGATGACGCCATGCGTCTGAGTCCTGAATCCCTTGAGGGAAGTAACGTGAGCCCGGTGAAGGCCATGACGGAGATGATCGCCACCGCACGCAGCTTCGAGATGAACATGAAGGTGATCCGCACCGCGGATGAAAACGCGCAAAAGGCCAACCAGCTATTAAGCGTGGGCTAACCCGCGCAAGGAGTACAGATGATTCGGTCATTATGGATCGCAAAAACCGGTCTGGAAGCACAGCAGACCAATATGGACGTGATTTCAAACAACCTGGCGAACGTCAATACCAACGGCTTTAAGCGCCAGCGAGCGGTGTTCCAGGATTTGCTTTATCAAACCATGCGCCAGCCCGGTGCACAGGCTTCCGAACAGACAACGCTGCCAAGCGGCCTCCAGCTGGGTACCGGCGTGCGTCCGGTCTCTACCCAGCGCGTGCATACTCAGGGCGGCCTGAACATGACCGGCAACGATACCGATGTCGCTATCGAAGGCAAAGGCTTCTTCCAGGTGCAGTTGCCCGACGGCAGCACCGCGTACACCCGTGACGGACATTTCGATAAAAATGAAAACGGTCAGTTGGTAAACGCAGAAGGCCATCCCATTCTGCCGGGCGTCGTAGTACCGCAGGACGCCAAAGAGATGCAGATAAGCCCTGATGGTATCGTCAGCGTGACGCTCCCGGGTCAGGCTCAGCCGCAGCAGGTGGGGCAGTTGACCCTGGCGACCTTTGTCAACGATGCCGGTCTCGAAAGCATTGGCGGCAACCTCTATCGTGAAACGCAATCCTCCGGCGCACCGAATGAACTGAATCCGGGCCTTGAAGATGCGGGTACGCTCAAGCAGAAGTACATTGAGACGTCTAACGTCAACGTGGCTGAGGAGCTGGTCAATATGATCCAGGTCCAGCGCGCCTACGAGATCAACAGTAAGGCCGTTTCTGCATCCGATCAGATGTTGCAGAGGCTTACCCAGCTTTAATTTCCTCTCTCTTACCGCTCCGGGCGCAGGCTCGGGCGGATAGATGGTTTATCGACACGTAAATGAAAACACTTTTTACATACAGTCCAACAGGGCTATCGCGTCCTGCACTGCTGGCGGGCGTGCTGCTGCTAAGCGGCTGCGCGCATATTTTGCAAAAACCGCTCGTGGACGGACCAACGTCGGCAGAACCATTACCGATGGCACCGGTCACAACCGGCGGCTCGCTGTTCCAGGCAGGACAGGCCATGAACTATGGCTATCAGCCGATGTTTGAAGACCGCAAGCCGCGCAGCGTGGGCGACACGTTGACGATCCTGCTTCAGGAAAACGTTAGCGCCAGCAAGAGCTCCTCCGCCAGTGCCAACCGTAATGGATCGGCCGGAATGGGATTACTGGCCATGCCGGGCAGCTCGAACAGCTGGCTGGGTAACGGCAAAGCTGACTTTAACGCGGAGGGCAAAAGCGACTTCTCCGGCAAGGGCGGGGCGGCAGCGCGCAACACCTTTACCGGCACCATCACGGTGACGGTAAATAAACTCCTGCCGAACGGCAATTTACAGGTGGTCGGTGAGAAGCAGATAGCCATAAACCAGGGGACCGAGTTTATACGCTTCTCGGGTGTGGTGAACCCTCGCACCATCAGCGGGGCCAACACCGTGCCCTCAACTCAGGTGGCGGATGCGCGCATTGAGTATGTCGGCAACGGCTACATCAACGAAGCGCAGACGATGGGCTGGCTGCAACGCCTGTTCCTGAACCTTTCTCCTTTTTGATACGACGATGAATACAAAATCCATTCTGTTATTTCTCGGCCTGCTGCTCAGCATTCCGATGCTGTACACGCCGGCGCAGGCCGAGCGAATTCGCGATCTGGCCACGGTGCAGGGGGTGCGCTCCAACTCGCTTATGGGCTACGGGCTGGTGGTAGGGCTTGATGGCACGGGCGACCAGACGATGCAGGCGCCGTTTACGGGCCAGAGCCTCAATAATATGTTGTCCCAGCTTGGGATCACCGTACCGGCGGGCACCAACATGCAGCTGAAAAATATTGCCGCGGTGATGGTGACGGCCGAACTGCCGCCGTTCGCCCGCTCAGGGGATAAGATCGACATCGTGGTCTCTTCTCTGGGGAATGCGAAGAGCCTGCGTGGCGGTACGCTGCTGATGACGCCACTTAAAGGGGCGGACAACCAGATCTACGCGATGGCGCAGGGCAATGTGCTGATCTCCGGGGCTGGCGCGCAGGCTGGCGGCAGTCGCGTGCAGGTTAACCAGCTTAACGGCGGTCGCATTAGCGGTGGGGCGACGGTTGAACGCGAAGTCCCAAATGACTTCGCCACGCAAAACACGCTGCGCCTACAGCTTAACGAGTCAGATTTCTCGCTGGCGCAGCAGATCAGCGACGAGATTAATCGTCGCTATAGTGGTGGGGCGGCAATCCCTGAAGATGCCCGTACTGTACGTTTGTTTGCACCGCCGGATGGTCCTTCCCGGGTGCGTTTCCTCGCCAATATCCAGGATATTCCGCTGCGGGTGGGGATACAGGATGCGAAGGTCATTGTTAACTCTCGTACCGGCGCCGTGGTGATGAACCGCCATGTTTCCCTCGATGCCTGTGCCGTAGCTTATGGATCGCTGACGGTAGAGGTTACACAGAATAATGTTGTGAGCCAGCCGGATACTCCCCTCGGGGGAGGGCAGACCGTCGTGGTGCCACAAACCGATATCTCAGTACGCGACCGCGGCGGCTCGCTGCAAAGCGTGCGCAGCAGCACGGATCTGAACGCGGTGATCAGGGCACTCAATACGCTTGGCGCGACGCCAAATGAGCTGATGTCCATTTTGCAGTCAATGAAAAATGCAGGCTGCCTGCGTGCGAAGCTGGAGGTGGAGTGATGAATGCTTTCGATCGTCTGGATAAGCCAGCCTTTGACGTTCGCTCTCTCGACGCGCTAAAGCGCGATGCACGCCGCGCTGAACCCGGGGCGCTCAGGGCGGCGGCGCAGCAGATGGAGGGGATCTTCGTGCAGATGATGATGAAGAGCATGCGCGATGCCACCATCAAAGATGACCTCATGCACAGCCAGTCCACCGATATGTTTACCGCGATGCACGACCAGCAGGTGGCGCAAAATATTGCCGGGAGCGGACAGCTTGGGTTTGCGGATATGATTGTGCGCCAGTCAGGCGGGGAGATCGATAGCCCATCGGTGTCGACGCCCGGCAGCGGTCCGCTTAATTTGCCGGGACTTTCCTCCTCCGTCAGATCCGCCACCGGTCCGCTGGCGCCGTCTGGGTCGGTCTCCTTCGGCAAAGTAGCGCAGGGGGCTCAATCCTTTATTTCTCGTCTGCTGCGTCCAGCACAGATCGCCGCCAGGCAGAGCGGGGTTCATCCGCAACTGATCCTCGCGCAGGCGGCGCTGGAGTCAGGATGGGGGCAGCGTGAAATCCCCACCGCTGACGGCCGCCCCAGCCATAACCTGTTCGGTATTAAGGCCGGAGGTGACTGGCAAGGCAAGACCACAGAGGTGATGACCACCGAATACATCAACGGCGTGAAGCAAAAGATAAAGGCCTCGTTTCGCGTTTACGATTCCTATGAACATGCGCTCGCCGATTATACGAAGCTACTCACTAAGAACCCGCGCTATGCGGGCGTTGCGCATTCCCGTTCGCCGGAGCAGGCGGCCAAAGCGCTTCAGGCGGGGGGATACGCAACCGATCCTGCCTATGCGAAAAAACTGATCACCATTATTCAGAAAGTAAAAGGTGATATTAAGCAGGGTGTAGAAGCCTATAAAAACGACCTCGCGAAAATATTTTAAAAAAGTTTTTAGATAAATTCGCAATCACCGATGAATAAAGCAGAGCAATAATTTTGACCCTGCCCGAATATCGGGCTGGAAATAACGGAATATCCAGGTGCCTTATGAACAACCTCTTTAGTCTCGCGAAAAGTGGCCTTAGCGTAGCGCAATCCGCTCTTAGTGTGGTAGGCAGCAACCTGACCAATGGCATGAGCGATACCTATAGCCGCCGCAGCCTTGTGATTGGTGAGCTCGGTGGCATGACCACGGGAAACGGATTTTATGGCTACGGTGCGACGGTAACTGGCGTCGATCGCGCTTACGATGCTTTTGCCAACAAGCAGCTACGCGGCTCCGTCTCAAACTGGGCCTCGCTTAACGGCCGCATGGAGCAATTGAGCGACATTGATAATATGTTGGGCGATGAATCCGACAACGTCTCTGTCTCCATCAATAACCTGTTCAAGTCGATGGCGACGCTGAGCGCAACCCCAGATGACGGCCCGGCCCGTTCCGCAGTATTCAGCTCACTCGGCGTATTGACCCAGCGCTTCAATGACAGCGGCAAGCGCCTCACCGCGCTGGAAAAGAGCACCAACACCAATATCGAAACCAGCGTTAAAGAAATTAATAGCATCAGCGACCAGCTGGCAGAAGTGAATAAACAGCTGGAACGCGTACAGGCGCAGAACGGTACGCCGCCTGCGGACCTGCTGGATCAACGTGATGCATTACTGGAAAAACTGAGTGAGCAGATCGGTATTGATGTAACCGAGAATAGCGTATCTGGCCGCGTCGACGTAACGCTTCAGGATGGTCGCCCCCTTGTCTTTGGCGAAAACGCCAGCAAGCTACAGGCCACAGCGTCTGAAAGCGATCCTGACAGAATCGTTGTCTCTTACGTTGATAGCAACGGCACTACCACGCCAGTTAACGAAGCGAGCATTACCAAAGGCCGCCTGGCCGGGTTGTTTAAGTTCCGCAGCGAAGATCTTGAGATCGCTAAAAACGAGCTAAACCAGATCGCCTTTATGATGGCGAGCCGCATGAACGAGCAGCACCGTTTGGGTGAGACGCCAGCGGGTGTGCCGGGGGGCGATCTTTTCTCTCTGCCACCTATGAAGGCGGTGGCAAATGCAGGCAATGCCGGTGGGGGAACGCTCGACGCTATCAGCGTGACGGACTACACCAACGTAAAATCTGAAAATTACAGCATCGACTTTGATGGAACAAACTGGAACGTAATGGGGGAGGACGGACGCCTGGTGAAGCAGGTGCCGGCCGGTTCCGCCACGCTAGAGTTTGACGGCATTGAGATTGATCTCTCCGGTGTGACCGCAAGCGCCGGGGACAGTTTTTCCTTTAATCCTATGGCTGGGGCTGCGGAGGGTATTGGCCGCGCGATCAACAGCGCACAGGATTTTGCCGCAGCGGATGCCTCCGGGGGCGGGGTGGGAAATAATCTTAATCTGGAAGAGATGCTTAAGATCCAGAATGAGAAACTGATTGGCGGCAGCACGCTGACGGAGGCTTATTCAAGCCTGGTGGGGACCATTGGTTCTAACGCGCGGGCGGTAAAATCGGGCATTTCCTCGGCTGAGATCGACCTGCAAACTAAATATGATGCAAAGCAGGCGCTTTCAGGTGTGGATATGAACGAAGAAACCGTCAATATGCAGATGTTTATTCAATATTACCAGGCCAATGCGCAAATTCTACAGACCGCAACCACCATGTTTGATTCGCTGCTTTCGATTAAATAAGGAGCTATCCGATGCGATTAAGTACGCTGTATATGTTTAAACAGAGCGCCGAGAGCATGTCAAAGCGCGTGAGTGATAATAATAATATTTATCTTCAACTCTCTGCTGGAAAATCGTTGCTGCGAGCCTCGGATGATCCAAAGTCCGCTACCGATGCGGTAAATTATCAGGACGCACTGGCGAAGCTTGAGCTTTACAGCAACGTACGTTCAACGGTGCGGAGTTCACTTGAGCATGAAGATAATATCCTGAACGGTGTGGGCAATTTGCTGACCACCACCCTCACCGAAAAAATCGTAGCGGCGAAAACGGAAAGCTACTCTGATGAAGATCGTCGGGCGCTGGGTGCAGAGATTAAAGGTATTCGCGGCAATCTGATGGATCTCGCGAATAATCGCGACGGGAGCGGGCGCTATATTTTTGGCGGATTTAAAAGCGATACGGCGCCGTTTGACGATGCGGGTAACTATGTCGGCGGTGATACCGCTCGTCGACAAACCGTTGCCGATGGTACGGATATGCAGACGGGCCACCTGGGCAGCGATGTTTTCGGGGATATATTCTCTGTTCTTGATAAAGCGGTAGAAGAACTTTCTCGCGATCCCATCGACCGTGATGCGCTGAATGCTGCGTTGAGCGCCGCCAGCGAAGCGGTTTCCGGCGGCATCGATCGTCTGGGTAAGGCGCAGGCGGAACTGGGGACCAACCTTCAGCAACTGGACGCGCTTGATATGAGTGGCGACGTCATGATCAACGACACCATAACCAAGGTTCAGACGGCCATTGGCGCTGACTATAGCACGATGACCTCGCTCATTATGGATTCTAAAATGTCAGAATTTGCACTGAACGCATCCATGATGGTATTTCAGTCAATGCAAAAAATGAATTTATTTAATAAATAACATTATCTTTCCATCTTATTTCTGAAAGTTTTAGCCGCATATTTATGTGCGGCTTATGAGGACCTATGTTAAATAAACTTAAAATCTATACCGTAATCAGCCTGATTATCGGCATGATCTCTTGCATGCTGTTTGGCGTTACGGCTTTTTCCGTTTATAACTCGGTGACGATTAATAAAAATTTTAAACGCGTTGTGGACGTTAATGACAGCAACGCCTACATGACTAACGCCGCATATAACATTAACTCGGTGGTGGCGAATACGAACGGGATGATGCTTCAGACGTCGCTGCATAAACCGCTGTCGCCAGAGATGATCAAACATACCCACAACCTGCTGAAAGAGGCGCGCAAGGAGATGGATGCTTTCGCGCAGGTGAAATTCAACAGCCTGGCAGAGACAAGGGCTGCTGAGGAGCTTCGCGCCAAATTTGACCTGGTTTATAACACCGTCCAAACCAAGCTCGGCTATCTTGAGCGACCGGAAGGATACCCGGGCTCGATGAACGGTGATATGGAACTGCGTACCGAGCTGCGTCAAAAAATTGAGAAGTATTCAGAAATCTCATCTGACCGGGGGTACGAATATGTATCAGTAGCTGAAAGCAGCTACAAGATGATGATTTGGGTAAGCGTGGTGATGATGGCTATCGCGATTTGCGTATTGTTAGCCGTTCGTTACTGGTTGCGTATTGCGCTGGTGCGCCGGATGGAAACTACCGTTGAGATGCTTCAGCGCGTAGCGGCAGGCGATCTGAGTCATGCCATAGAGACTGGCGCTGATAACGAAATTGGCAAAATGCTCAGGGAGCTTGAGAAGATGCGTGTCTCCCTGACCAACACCATTACCGGTATCCGTGAAGGGGTAGTGAATATCCATTCTAACGCCCAGGAGATTGCTCAGGGCAACAGCGACCTTTCCTCCCGTACCGAAGAACAGGCTGCGGCCCTTCAGGAGACGGCTGCCAGCATGGAGCAAATTAAAACCACCGTACGCCAGAATGCGGATAACGCACATGCGGCGCGCAGTCTGGCAGAAGGGGCAAGCATGAATGCCCAAAATGGCGGTGAGGTGATGGTAAACCTGGAAGCTATCATGGCGCAGATTACCGAAAGCTCCCGTCAGATTGCTGATATTAACGGCGTCATCGACAGTATCGCCAATCAGACCAACATTCTGGCCTTGAACGCAGCGGTTGAAGCCGCTCGAGCGGGAGAGCAGGGGCGTGGCTTTGCGGTAGTTGCGGAAGAAGTGCGTAACCTCGCCAAGCGCAGCGCCGATGCAGCGAAAGAGATTAATCAGCTGATTAATACCAGCGTTAACAATATTGATACAGGTTCGCGCCAGGTAAGCCAGGCGAGCGGCGTCATGCAGGACATCGTGACTTCGGTTGCTGAGGTGACGCAGATTATGGGCGAAATCAGTTCGGCCTCTGACGAGCAAAGTGCGGGTATCAATCAGATTTCGCAGGCCGTGAACGAGATGGATCTGGTGACTCAGCAGAACGCGGCGATGGTGGAAGAAGCGGCCATGGCGGCAGGCAAACTGGAATCTCAGTCGGACGAGCTTGAGCAGCTTGTTGCCCAGTTTACCCTGCGAGATGAAAAAGTTGAAAAACGTCATACGCCCGCGTCGGAAAAAATGACGTTGCGTCACGTTGAAAATGATAATGCGCAGTGGGAAACGTTCTGACATCTGCGGAAAGAGAATAATTGGCGTCAATAGTGCCGCCAATTATTCCTGTCAGGCAGCGCGATGATTAAATTAACAGAATGCGCATTTTTATAAAAGCTTATCGCACTTTTTGATTATGTGGTTTCAACTGATAATTGAGAATGTGAAGATTAGGTGGAAGAAATGCGTGGACGGTATATACACAGCTGAAGGGCTGGAGAATAAAACGGCATTGTGGTCAAAATACCATTTTATCGTCAGGCAAGAAGCGCTGCGTTTGCATAAGAGACTGCCTGCCAATGTCGAATTAGACGATCTCATTCAGGCGGGCTCCATGGGTTTTTTGAGTGCCATTGATAGCTTTGACCCTAAAAAAGGGGTGGCCCTTAATGCCTGGATCTCACAGCGTGTGAAATGGGCATTAATGGATGAGCTTCGGGAAAGTGATTGGGTTCCACGGCGCGTGCGATCGCATTCGCGGGAAATTGTGTCACTTATTCAGCAGATCGAACAGGAAAAGGGGGGAGAAGCGACCGAAGCTGATATTGCTGAACGGATGGGCGTTTCGCTAAAGGAATTTCAGCAAATGCTGGCTGATAATAATAGCAGCCAGATGTACTCTATTGATGAGCTTCAGGAAAACTATTCTGACAGTTGGGAGAGTAATGACGGCGAAAATGCACAGCTTAATCCGTTAAATGAGGCCATTCAGGAAAATTTGATAGCCAACATTGCTGAGCATATCCGAATGATCCCCAGGCGTGAACAGCAGATATTGCAGTTTTATTATCAGCAGGATCTAAACATGAAAGAGATTGGATTAATTTTGGGCGTTACAGAAACGCGCGTTAGCCAGTTGCACAGTTTAGCGATAAAACGTTTACGAAGCAGAATGGATCGGTTAAGGAAAGAATAACATAGCGATAACATTAACAAGATTAACAATATTTCCTAAGTAAAGTTAATTACGTTGCGTGATAATTAAGAATGTTTAACAATGCGTGTTTTTATAAGTAAATCATTTAGTTATGATAATTTTTTGGTGCGCGTTGTTTTCTTAAAGCTTGCTAGGAAAATTCTTAATGAATATGATTTCGTCAGATTTGTGATGTAGCCATCCTTTGGCATTGAAAAGCTTTTCGATAATTTATTGAATCAGCTTGACTGAATTCAGCGATTATCAATGCCAAAAGACTCTCTGCATCGACCGGGTAAACATTTTGCCTTAACTATTTAGCCTTGTTTGTGGTTGAAAAACAGTGGGAGCTTTTTGTGTCCAATTTTGACGAGTATCTGCAAAACATTCACGATATTAATCTTTCTTATTTATTACTGGCACAGCAGCTGATCAGACAGGACAAGTTTGCTGCCAGTTTTCGTCTCGGCTTATCCGAAGGCACGATTGATAATTTAAAAGAGTTGTCTTTACCACAGTTGATGAAACTGGCTGCGACCAATCAGTTGATTTGTCGTTTACGCGTCGATGACGAAGTGGTCATCGAAAATTTGACGAAAGATTCGCGTATTGAAGCTCTTCAGCAAATTCATACCGGCATCATTTTATCGACAAACTTACTTAATTCATTAAGCGAGTCCGATGCTGCTGTGACGGGAGAGGCATAAAATGTGCGAGAAAAGTTTATTGCAAGAAATTGAAGAGGTAAATATTGCCATGGGGTTAATTAACCTTGGGGCAAGAATGCAGGTTCTGGAATCTGAAACTTCTTTAAGTCGTCGGCGTTTACTGCGCTTGTATAAAGAGTTACGCGGCTGTCCGCCTCCAAAAGGGATGCTCCCTTTTTCTGAAGACTGGTTCATGTCATGGGAGCAGAATATTCACTCTTCCATGTTCTATAACATTTACCTTTATCTTCAGAAAACTGGGGGCGGGCGTCCTATTGAAATATTGATGAAAACCTACCGTCTTTATCTGGAGCAGTGTGGTTCTTGCTGCGACGATAAACCTGTCCTGGGGCTAACGCGTGCCTGGACATTATTACGCTTTATCGACTGCGGTATTATTTCCCGTAAGGCCTGTAGCGTTTGTTCCGGTGGTTTTGTGGTCACGACGGAATTCATCAAAAACCCGTTCACCTGTAGTTTGTGTAGCCCTCCTTCGCGGGCATTTAAGAAATCGCAGGTCAACCTCAGCGGAATCGCAGGCAATTATGCCACGCCGGAAATTATGACAGCCTGACGGATGTTCGATGGCAATGCACAGGATGGCGTTTTATTCGATGCCACGGCACTCGACATCGGTCAGCGAGTAAAAAGGAGAGAGTGTGTTAGTTATCTTTGGCTATCTTGTTGTTATTGCTACCGTATTTGGTGGGTTCGTACTGTCTGGTGGTAATCTGCTCGCGCTGTTCCAGCCTTTGGAATTGTTAATTATCGGCGGTGCCGGGGTCGGCGCTTTTATTGTTGGTAATAACATGAAATCCCTTAAGGCGACGGGTAAAGCTATCGTGAAGCTGTTCGTGGGGAAACGCTACAACAAAACGGTTTATATGGACCTGATGGCGCTTATGTTTTTGCTGTTGTCAAAAAGTCGTGTTCAGGGACTCATGTCACTTGAGAAAGACATTGAAGATCCGGCGGGCAGCGAAATTTTCAGCGCTTATCCTCGTCTGATGAGCGATCCGATGTTAAGCAACTTTATCCTCGATTACTTCCGCCTGATGATTGGCGGAAGTATGAACTCGCATGAAATCGAAGCGTTAATGGATGAGGAAATTGAAACCTGCGAAGAGGAGCTTGAGGTTCCGGCCCACAGTCTGAATACCGTCGGCGATGCCTTTCCGGCCTTTGGTATTGTGGCTGCCGTCATGGGGGTAGTGAACGCGCTCGGTGCCGCGGACCGACCCGCAGCTGAGCTCGGAATGCTGATTGGCCACGCGCTGGTGGGCACGTTCCTCGGAATTTTGATTGCCTACGGGTTTGTATTACCGCTCGCAACCCTGCTGCGTCAGATGAGTTCCGATCAGGTCAAAATCCTTCAGTGTATAAAAGTCACGCTGCTCTCCAGTCTAAACGGCTATGCGCCACAAATTGCCGTGGAGTTTGGCCGAAAAACCATTTTTACCAGCGAACGGCCTTCCTTTGAGGAGCTTGAAGAGCATGTGCGGGAAGTGAAATCCAGCGCCAGCCTCAAGTCTAAGTCTGCGGATGCCACGGCATGAAAAACGATTCCCCGATAATCATTTCGCGTAAGCGAAAGAAGAAAAAGCATGCTCATCACGGTGGTACGTGGAAAATCGCCTACGCCGATTTTATGACCGCGATGATGGCGTTCTTCCTGGTAATGTGGCTGATTTCTCAGTCCAGCACGGTGCAGCGGGAGATGATCGCCGATTACTTCCGCATGCCGCTTAAGCCATCTATGGCCAATGGCGACAAAACCAGCCTGAGCGACAGCATCATCCCCGGCGGCGGTGACGATCTGATGAAGCAGGACGGAGAAGTGGCGAATCATAAGCGGGTACAGAGCGAGCGGCAGCGCTGGATGGAGAGCCTGAAACAGGCCAGAGATAAATTGCAGCAGATGATCGAAACCGATCCCCGGCTCAATAACTTTAAATCCAACATTATGCTGCGTCTTACCAACGACGGGCTGCTCATTCAGATCACCGACAGCCAGGATCGCCCGATGTTTAGAGTAGGCAGCGAGCTGCCGGAATCCTATATGAACGGCATTTTGCAGGCGCTTGTGCCGCTGTTGCAGGAGTTGCCCAATAAAATCAGTCTCACCGGCCATACCGACTCGCTTCCCTATGCGGGCGGCACCTCCGGATACAGTAACTGGGAACTTTCTTCCGGACGCGCCAACGCCGCGCGCCGCGTGCTGGTTAAAGCAGGTCTTGACGATGAGCGTTTTCTTCGCGTGATCGGCACGGGAAGCCGTATGCCTTTAGAAAACAGTGATCCCTCAAGTCCGGCGAATCGCCGTATTAGCATTTTGGTATTAAGTAAAACCAAAGAACAGGATATCCGTCTGGAAGACACGCGCATGCATCGCCCAGAAAACGTCCTGAACAACACTACGCAGCAGGAGGTAAGGGGGTATAGCGATGGACATGAATGATTTCACCGAGATCTTTTTTACCGAAGCGGAAGAACTGCTGGCCGAGATGGAGAAGCATTTGCTGGAGATTGATGCCGCATCGCCGAATCCTGAACAGGTAAATGCCATTTTTCGCGCAGCGCATTCTTTGAAAGGCGGGGCAGGGACTTTTGGCTTTAATGCCCTGCAAGAGACCACGCATTTACTTGAGAACCTGTTTGACCAGGTGCGAGCCGGAGAACGCTCGCTTAACCGAACGACCGTTAATCTATTTCTGGAATGTAAAGACATTATGCAAGCGCAACTGGAAGCCTATCAGTCTTCGCAGGAACCTGATGAAGCGAGTTATCGCTATATTTGTGAAGCCCTGCGCAAGATTGCTCTGGAAGACAAACATGCCCAGACGGCAGTCGAGTTGCAAGACAAAGCCGCGACGCAGCAGGGGGCAGCTGATGGTGAGCCTTTACTCTGCGTGACGTTGAAGAAAATTCCTGAAAGCGAGCGGGCAATGCTTCAGGAAGAGTTATCCCACATGGGAGAGATTGTCGCTACGGAGAAGGCTGATGATGGCATGGTGGTTCAGCTGCGCACGAGCGCCTCTGCCGACGATATCTCCGCGGTGCTGTGTTTTGTGCTTGAAGAGTCGCAAATACTTATCGAGCATGTCGTTCAACCAGCGTCGGTTGAAGTGACTTCTCCTGTTACGGACAAAGCTTCTGTAGTCGCGGACCATTCAGAACCGCCTTCACGACCTGCCGCGCCGGTGCCAGCCCGTAGTAATAGTCAGGAATCGGGCAGCATCCGTGTGGCGGTCAGTAAAGTCGATCAGATCATTAACCAGGTGGGTGAGCTCATCATCACCCAGGCGATGCTATCTCAGCTTTCCAAAAAACTTGATCCAGCAAGCTACGATATGCTCTCCAGCTGCGTGGCGCAAATGGAGCGTAATACACGCGAGCTTCAGTCATCAGTCATGTCAATTCGAATGATGCCAATGGATTATGTTTTTAGCCGCTTCCCGCGGCTGGTGCACGATCTGGGTTCACGCCTGAACAAAGAGGTAGAGCTAACTCTTCGTGGCGGCTCGGCCGAGCTGGATAAGAGCCTGATCGAACGCATTATCGACCCACTGACTCATCTGGTGCGTAACAGTCTCGATCACGGCATTGAGCAGAAAGAAGAACGTGCCCGTAAGGGGAAGTCGGTAGTGGGCAATCTTATCCTCTCGGCGGAACATCATGGCGGCAATATCATCATTGAGGTGACTGATGATGGTGCCGGACTGAACCGGGAGAAAATCCTCGCGAAAGCCCGCTCCCAGGGAATGAATATCAGCGACACCCTCAGCGATGAGGACGTATGGATGCTGATTTTCGCCGCGGGATTTTCCACCGCAGAAAGCGTGACGGATGTTTCCGGGCGCGGCGTGGGTATGGACGTGGTCCGTCGTAACATTATGGCCATGGGCGGCCATGTCGAAGTCCTTTCAAAGCCGGGAGAAGGCACGACGATACGCATTATTCTGCCGCTGACGCTGGCAATCCTTGATGGCATGCTGGTGAAAGTTGGACAGGAGATCTATGTTCTGCCGCTCGGCGCGGTAATGGAATCGCTGAGGCCCGGCGAGGATATGCTCTGCCGCTTCGTCGGGGAGGAACGCCTGCTGCAAATTCGTGGCGAATATCTTCCGCTGGTGATGCTGCGTCAGCGCCTATCGGTGCCCGGCGAGACCGCACCTGAAGATGGCATTGTGGTGATCGTCCAAAGCGCTGGATGCCGCTACGCCCTGTGGGTCGATCAGCTCATTGGTCAGCAACAGGTTGTGGTAAAAAACCTC
Organism: Enterobacter sp. DTU_2021_1002640_1_SI_PRY_ASU_LCPMC_013; assembly: GCF_032389435.1. NCBI lineage: Bacteria > Pseudomonadati > Pseudomonadota > Gammaproteobacteria > Enterobacterales > Enterobacteriaceae > Enterobacter > Enterobacter sp. DTU_2021_1002640_1_SI_PRY_ASU_LCPMC_013. The sequence continues at coordinate 3,691,072 of NZ_CP135594.1, read as the reverse complement.
GAACAGAACTATCGCAAAGTACCGGGCGTTTCAGCCGCGACCATTCTCGGTGATGGCAGCGTTGCGCTAATCCTCGACGTGGTTGAACTGTCGACGATGAACGGACAAAAGGAAAACCATGTCAGGCCGACGTTCGGCAAGCAAGGAGTAACAGCATGACCCAAACAACGACAAAGCCTGCGGGCGCGGACGCCATTGCGCAGGAGTATCTGGTTTTTCGTCTCGGTAACGAAGAATATGGGATCGACATTCTGAAGGTACAAGAGATACGTGGATGCGATAGCGTTACTCGTATCCCGAACGCGCCAGGTTTTATCACCGGCGTGACCAACCTGCGCGGTGTGATAGTGCCAATAGTTGACCTTCGCGTGCGCTTCAGTCTCCCTGACGTTCAGCAGGATGACAGTACGGTGGTGATCATCCTTAACCTCAATAATCGCGTTGTAGGAATCGTGGTAGACGGTGTGGTTGACGTGCTGTCGATGGACATGGATCAGATTAAACCGACGCCGGACTTCGCGTCCATGCTATCAAGCCGCTATCTTCTTGGGCTTGGCGTGATGGAAAACAGAATGATCATCCTGGTCAATATCGAAATGCTGCTCAGCCGTGAAGAGATGGATATGGTGGATTCGATGCTGGAAACTAGCCTGGCCTAGCCTGATATATACCCACCGCCATTATAAAATCCCCCTGCGATTGCAGGAGGGATTGATTAAGCATTCTATGACCGCAGGCGCTTACCGGTCTGGGCATCAAACAAGAACATTTTTTCCGCGTCTACGGTGAGGAAGACCTTCTGACCCACGTTAATATCCAGCTTTTCATGGGACACTACGATCAGCTCCTGATCGTTGATACGCACCCGGATCTCCTGTCCTTCCCCGGTCATTTCTATCAGCACGATTTCCGCAGGCATCCCTGACTCGCCGAGCCGGATATAGTGCGGTCGGGTGGCGCAGATGATCTCCATCCCTTCAATATGTGAGCGGAGGGGGCAGGGGAAGCGGTAGCCGTTGTTGAGCACAATCTCGCCGTGCTGAATCACGCCTTTAAGGGTGTTAATTTCCGGCGTGCCGATAAAGCCCGCGACAAACAGGTTATCCGGGTTACGGTACAGCTCTTCCGGGGTGCCGACCTGCTCAATATGTCCGGCATTCAGCACAACAATCCTGTCCGCCATGGTCATCGCTTCCGTCTGATCGTGCGTCACGTAGATGGTGGTGCGCCCCATCCGCTGGTGGATCTTACGAATTTCGCCGCGCATTTTATGGCGCAGTTTGGCGTCCAGGTTGGAGAGCGGTTCATCAAACAAAAAGGCCTTCGGGTCACGCACCAGCGCGCGTCCCATCGCCACGCGCTGACGCTGGCCGCCGGAAAGATCCCGCGGGAGGCGATCGAGCAGATGCGTCAGGCCGAGGATTTCCGCTGCCTCTTCCACGCGCGCCATCCGTTCCGCTTTTGAGACGCTGGCAAGCTTCAGGGCAAAACTCATGTTGTCCCGCACCTTCATGTGTGGATAGAGCGCATAGCTCTGGAACACCATGGCGATATCGCGTTTTTTGGCGGGCAGAGTGTTGACCACCTCGCCGTGCATCAGCAGTTCGCCGGAGGTGATGTCTTCCAGACCCGCAATCATGCGCAGCAGGGTGGATTTCCCACACCCGGACGGGCCGACCAGTACAATAAATTCGCCTTCGTGAATGCTCAGCGAGATCCCTTTAATGATGCTGACGTTGCCGTAGGATTTGCCGAGATTATTTAAAACGATTTGGCTCATGTTACTCTCCTCGCCCGGCGGTGTGGCCTGGCTGCAATAATGGCATGACGTGCTGGCGGTAAAGCGCCGCCGCAGCGAGATCCTGCTGGATAATGCTTTGTGCTGATTCGCTGAAGCGCAGCGCGGCCGTACGCAGATCCAGGCGGTTGGCGCTATCAATACCCGCCAGCACCTCAGGTTCGACAATGGCTTCCCCGTGCAGCGCGCCTAAAATCGCGCCGCTCATCACCCCGATAGAGTCGGTATCACGGCCTGAATTGATGGCGTCTTCCACCGCCCCGCGAAACTCGCCTTCGCGCAGCAGGCAGAAGGCCAGCGCCATTGGCAGTTCCTCAATCGACATCAGGCGCGAGGGCTGGTAGGCCATGGTCGGGACGCCCGCTTTTTCCGGGCCGTGCATCAGGTCATCTCCCATCGGTGAGAAGGGCAAAAGCGCATCGTGCAGGGCGTCAACGACCTGTTGATAATCCCATGCGGTTCCACGGTAGCGATGCGCGACCTCAAGCGTTGCCGCGATGGCCTGGCGGGTGCCGTCTTTAGCCAGTTTCAATGCGATGTTGGTGATAGCCTCAATGGTGATGCCAGGAATAAATGCCGCTGCAACGCAGGCGGCGAAGACCCCGGCGGCCTCCAGCCCATAGCTCTGCTGATGCCCCTGGGTGAAATTAATGGCTTCCTGGTAAGCTGCCTCAGGGTTGCAGGCATTAATAGCTCCGATGGGGGCGGCATACATGGCTGCGCCGCAGTTCACCATATTGCCCACGCCGCCCTGGCGCGGATCGCAGGCGGCCAGTTGCAGACGATGGAAGATCCATTTTTCCGGATAAAACAGGCGCTCAATAACCAGCGCTTCCCGATCCAGTTCCGGCACCCAGCGCGGTTCCCAGGCAATCTTCCGCACAAAAGACTCCCCCATATCCCACGCATCAACGTGACGGCCCAGCTCGCTGTAAACTTCCATCAGGCAGAGTGTCATCAGCGTATCGTCGGTGATGATACCGTTGCCGCGTACGCGGTTGTTGCGCCGTGCGGACGGCTCGTCCATCCGGTGCCAGCGCTGGTGGATGGAGGTGACGCGGCCATATTTCTCCGCGATTTGCCGGGCGGAGAGTTTCTCAACCGGTCCGCCTAAGGCATCACCGAACGCCACGCCATACAGCATGCCCAGAATGCGGGACGTGAACGATAAATCAGCGGCTTGAGTAACGGTCATTTTAATTTTTCCTCTGCATATTCGGTCATGGCGTTTCCACCTGCGGCTTTCCAGGCGCTGACATACTGATCCCACTGATCAAATGACGCTTTGCCAGAGACAAACTGGTACGCCCACTGGTTATAAATACTGCTGGTTGAGTCGATGGCGGCGGCAAACGACGCCGGGAAGATAAAGGCGTTATCCGCCGTAAAATAACGTTGTGAATTGTCGATATAGCGCAGCATCGCGGGCGTCCGCCACTCCACCGGCGGCTTCCAGTTGGCGGCCTGGATAAACCGCGGATACCAGGCATTAATTTTTGGCGTCACGTTTATCGTGTTGCCCTTACGAACGTAGTGCGTGTTCTCGAAGCCCATCTGCTCCATCATTTGCCCTTCCGGGCTTGCCAGAAAATCGAGCAGGATCATCACTTCCTTTTTATGTTTCGAGAGCGAGGACATGGCAAAGCCGCGCGTTTCCATGGAAACATCTGTCGCCGCCAGCCCTTTACCTGCCGGGCCTTCGGGTGGGTCGAGCAGGGTGAGGGTGGCGTCAGGATGGATCTGACGCATCTTTTCCTGGTACACGCCGACGTTGCCTGGCGATGAGACGGATACCACGCCAACCTTGCCGGTATAAAACTCATCTTCTTTTAGCTCCCAATTGGTGGTGATGTACTGGGAGGAGAGCAGTCCTTTCTGATACAGAGAATGGTAGAACTCCAGCTTGCTCCGCTCCTGCGGGCTTATCTGGGCGTTGATCAGCTTGCCCTGGTCGTCCTTGAGCCAGGTGGCGTGAATGCCAAACGCCGGGTTCATAAAACCGTCGAGATCGCGCAGGTCTTTCTCGGAGGTGATCCCCCAGCTATCCGTCTTACCGTCGCCGTTGTAGTCGCCGGCGTGGATCGCATTGAACAGCGTGACGTACTCCGCCAGCGTTTTGGGTGATGCGCTGAATCCGCTCTTCTGTAACCAGTCCTCACGGATCACCGGCTGGCGCGCGCGCAGGGGAAAGACATACAGCAGGGTCGGATGGTTTTGCAGGCGAAGCCGGTTGTGCGGCCACAGCGCCTCTTTCAGATAGCGGGTTTGCGCAATCCACGGACGCCAGTCTTCAAGAATGCCCTGTTCAACCATCTTCTGGTCGCTTCCGTTGAAATAGATCAGGTCAGGGATGGTGGCGGAGAGCAGCATCACGTTCAGCACGTCGGAGTAGCCGGAAGACGACAGGTTGACGATCTCAATGTGGATATCGTGTCCCTGGCGTGCCAGCGCCTGCTCGATTCACTGAATATGCGCGACATCTTCGCGGTTGGTGGTCAGCAGATCTTTTTCCACAATCCGGATAGTGACCGGCTCGGCCCAGACGGCCTGGCATAACAGCAGGCCGCAGGCGATTGCTGTGAATAATTTCATCGTCATCGCTCCTGTTAACCCTTCACCGCGCCGGACATGGTCCCTTTGGTGAAGAAGCGCAAAATAATCGGGTAGATGGCAATCAGCGGGGCGATGGTTAAGGTGATCATCCCGGCTTTCAGCGCCTTAATGCTGATCTGGCTGGCATCGGTGTAGTTCGACATGCTTTCGACGCCTACCATCGCCAGCTTATCGCCCTCGACGACAAACTGACGCAGCACCACCTGCAACGGCCATTTGTCCGGGTCGTTGAGGTACACCATGGCGCGGAAAAACTCGTTCCAGTGCAGCACCATGTAAAATAACGTGATCATGGCAATGGACGATTTGGCGACCGGCATAATGACGTACCACAGCGTCTGGAACGGGTTCGCGCCATCGAGTTCCGCGGCTTCCAGCAGCTCCTCCGGGATCTCTTCGAACAGGCGAACCAGAATAATCAGGTACCAGGCGAAGACGGCGCGATACAGGATGACGGACCAGTAGCTGTTCAGTAGCCCCAGCTTTTTCATCACCAGAAAATCGGGGATGATGCCCGGCTCAAAGACGATGGTGAACAGGACAAACATAAACAGCCAGCGGCGTCCCGGCAGGCGTTTTTGCGCCAGCGCCCAGGCCAGCAGCACGGTGAAAACTACGTTGATGATGGTGCCCACCACGGTAATCAGCATTGCATTGCCAAACCCGCGCAGCACGGCTTCGTTGGTCAGCAGCAGCTTCCAGACGTCCAGAGAAAAGCCCTGCGGAATAATTTCCAGGCCGCTCATGCCGGGCACGTTTGCCGGGCTGGAGAAGGATATCGCCACCAGGTTGAGGATCGGTTGTAGCGTCACGACAACCAGCAGCATCAGTACCGAGAGAATGAGCACGTATTCGATGCGCTCAAAAGGGGTGCTTCGTGATGAGATGCGCATTACCAGACTCCTTTACCCGTCAGGCGTTTTGAAACGTTATGTGCCAGCACGATAAGGACCATGCCGATCACGCCTTTGAATAACCCTGCGGCGGTCGCCAGCGAGAACTCCCCGGTGCGCAGGCCCATGCGGTAGACGTAGGTGTCGATGATGTCTATCTGACCGTTCACCACGTCGTTGGTCATGTTGAAGACCTGATCAAAACCCTGGCTCAGGAACAGCCCGACGTTGAGGATAAACAGTGTGGCGATAGTCGGGGTGATAGCGGGCAGGGTGATGTGCCAGATTTTGCGCCAGCGCCCGGCACCATCCATTTCCGCCGCTTCATACAGCTGTGGATCGATGGCGAGGATCGCCGCGATGTAAAGTAATGAGTCCCAGCCCGCGCTGCGCCACATTTCAGTGAACACCAGTACCCAGCGGATAGAGCCGCTGTCGGTCATAAAGGGGATCGGATCGTAGCCCATCGATTTAATGATGTCGTTAACCGCGCCATCAACCGGCGAGAGCGTGGCAATCGCGATACTGGCGATCACCACCCAGGAAAGATAATGCGGCAGATAAATCACCGACTGGACAAATTTACGGTAACCGGATGAGCGCACTTCATTGAGCAAGAGCGCCACGATAATGGGAACCGGAAAAATAAAAATCAGCTTCATTGCGCCGATAATCACGGTGTTCTGTATCACCTGCCAGAAAACAGGGGATGACATCAGCGTGGCAAAATACTGCATCCCGACCCAGATATTCGGCGGGATAATACGGTACTGCTCAAACGCAATTTTGGTTTCCCAAATGGGTAAATAGTGCCAGATAAAAAAATAGATAACTCCAGGCAGGGCCATCACGTAGAACGGCCACCACCGGCGTAACGTCTGGCGGCAACGTGCCATGCGGGATAGTGTTTGCTGGTGAGGCATGTTATTTACCTGCGGTATCGCGCCGCCGGGTTTAGATTCTGTCAGGGCTTTCATCGGACATACTCCCATTACTGAAATGGTTGTCGTGAATATAATCTGTGTTTGCAGAAATATGCGTGCGTTAAATTTTCTCGGTGAGAATGTTTTTATCGTTATATTGCGCGAGGCGGGTCAGGACATCTTTATATTCAGGCATATTTGATGCGCCTTCTTTTTCGACGGCCAAAGAGGCGAAAGCACAGGCAAATTTTGCTGCCTGAATAATGGATTCCCCTTTCGCCATCGCGGCGGCGAATGCGCCGTTGAAGGCATCGCCAGCACCGGTGGTATCCACACATACGGCTTTCAGCGCCGGGATATGAATAAATTGCTCACCGTCATAAATAAGCGCGCCTTTCGCTCCCATGGTGATGATGACGTGACCTACCCCTTTCGCTTTAATGGCTCTGGCGGCTTCCTTCGCGCTGGCAAGGTCCACGATATGAATGCCGGACAGCAATGAGGCCTCAGTCTCGTTTGGGGTCAGAAAGTCCACGTTCTTCAGGCAGCTAACCACATCAGATGACCAGGGGGCAGGGTTCAAAACCACCTTAATCCCGTTACGGCGGGCAATTTCAATGGCCCGAAAGGTAGCGGGTAGATTATTTTCCAGCTGGGTTAAAAAAATATCTGCGTTTTTCACTTCAGGGGTAATCGCTTCAACTTCATCGGCTGTAATGGACCGATTGGCCCCAGGGCTGATGGCAATCATATTTTCACCATCACTTTGACAAACATAAATAAGCGCGGTGCCGGTTTTCTGATCTTTATCCTGATAAAGCGTGAAGCTGTCGATAGCAGAAGATGAAAGATGTTCAAAGGCCATCTGACTAAACTGATCGTTACCCACCTTACCGACAAAATGGGTTTTAACATTGCATTTGCTTACGGCCAGCGCCTGATTGGCGCCTTTGCCGCCGGGTCCAATAATGGTATTTTCGGAGAAAATAGATTCTCCGCTTTGCGGGAAACGATCGACATTAGCAATAATATCAACGTTGAATGAACCCAGAATACAGACTTTACCTTTCATCTTTCGCCCTTTATGTCGGGATTTGATCGTTTTTCTTGACTGCGCGGAGTCAAAAAAATGAATGATATTGCTATCTAAATTATTGACTGATTGGGTATGAAAAATACGGCGTTTGATAATTGCCCCACCGTGGCATCGCTCAATGCCGCCTTCCTGCGCTAATAAGTTCAGGTCGCTGCGAATCGTTTCCCTGGTGACGTTAAATACTTTCGCAAGCTGATTCACCGTCGCCCGTTCGTACCTGTTAAGCCAGGTCAAAATTGCATAATGCCGTTCTTTATTGAGCATAAGGTCACCTCTGTGGTTATATTATTGTTTCCTTGTTGTTAATGTTTTGGTGTTGTTCACAGATCGTTCGACAAAACAAAAGGAAACGGAAATATATGAGGTATTAAAGGTTTTATATCAATGGGTTACGTGCTTTATGGGAAGGGGGGAGAAAACGTACTTTTACAGTGTGGTGCTGTCAGGCCGGGACCGGTGAAGAAACCTGTTTTTTGAATGGATCACATCAAGAAAAAGGTTTTTCGCATTTAACTGTTCACTCTGTTCACCCTTAGCTATGTTTAGAAAGAAAAAGACCGGCTGTTGCCGGTCTGAGGTCGGTTAAGTCGCTGCGGGTTTGTCTGCCTGTAGCTACTTCGAAGAAAGGGCAAGTTTGCGCACAGTCGTCAGGAAATTGAATGGGGTTGAATCCCACAACTCAGGTGAAAAATCAAATCCATACCGGCTTTTGAACTCCTCATCCAGCCTGTCTCCGTAAAGCACAAGGAAAGAATCGACCTCTTCGGCTAACTCTTTTAACATCCAGTCGGGAGCTGTTTTTTTATAGAGTTCAACAGTGCCTTCAATAGTATCCTCTCCCTCATTTATGAGGTCATGATCCTGATTGAAATAACCCTGAATCAGCTGATCAAGATGATAGAAACTTTGCATAATCCACCTGTCCTATGGGGTCGGGAATGCTGTAAGGATATAGTAAGGTTTTCCGTTATATTCTTGCAATTCGATAACAATCCTCACTCCACGCATGCTGATGCGCTGTGTGCTGCCTCGCGTGAATCCATACCCAACCTCCTGACCGGCAGGATAATTGATGGTAAGGCGTCCACCAATTTTACCACCTCCGAGTAACGATTTGATATTTGCCCGGTTAAGATAGACCGCCCTCGAAATAACATTTTCAGCAACATTTAAGTCTTTAAACGTTGAAGACATAACAAGTCGCTTATTTTTCTCGAATCGGGCAAGTAACTCACTGTCAGTTTTTCCGACATGATTTGCGAGTGTATGGCCACCGGGTTTAAGACCCGTAACTGATTCATGCTTGATCAATTTGATGCGACCAGCTTTAATTGCAGCTACACGGACGGCACCAATAGCAGCTGCAAATCCAAGCGGAACGGCTATATCAACTGTTATGCCGATATTGAGGGCGGTGTCTTCATCGGCACCAAGTTCTCTTGCCGCGCTTACAGCAATTTGCCAGGTGGCTGAGCGCGTATCACGACCGGTTATTAGCTGTCTGGCTGCGCTTTGAACAGCGTCAAGACTATGTGCACCAACAACCACACATCCCGCTTTCGTTAGTCCTGTTGGTTCTGGCGCGATACATAGTGCCGTGGCACCGGCCATTTCTACCGCTCCGAGTAAAACGCCAAGTCCCCCCAACAGTCGGTTACTCAGCGTTTCCGCCTCTGTAATGCTTTTATCTGAAAGCACCGCCGCCAGCTGTACCGGTGACATAACAACGACCATTCCACCTTCTTCCATAACAGTATCCCATCCCTCCATATCCTGACTCGATAATAGCCAAAACTTTCTTCGGTTGATAAGAGTAAATTACTGGCTTTTCTTATTTATTTGAACTCATCATATTCAGCTGAGATAAAAAGACGGCTGTTGCTGGTCTGAGGTTGGTTATGTCGCTGCGGGCTCGTCGCATGTCGGCAGCCAGTCGTCGTAGCTTTCTTCTTTCAGTGACGGGTTGGTCTGTATCTCCTGCTTTATGTTCCGCTTCTCATGATTCAGGCCGTACTCTTTCAGCATCATGGGCAGCCCCTGCCCGAACATTTTCAGGCTGAGCACCTTTCTGTATCCGTTAGCCTTCATATGCGTATTCCGATGATTCCGGTGTTTTCGATCGCGCTTTCCTGTTGCGCATTCGCGCTCTCGAAATGAAGGGGGAGAGCGCACCGCAGTCCGCGGCCATCGACGAGCTGCCGATGCGCTAAGTCGTCAGGGCAGCTTCGATATGAATCAGGAGCCGGTATTTTCCGTGACGGGTATGCACCGGCCGCAGATTACTGACGTTGATACGGAGCTGTTACGCAGCCCTGCGAAGAGGATGATGCTTGCCAGAAAGCTGGCTGAAAATGGCGAGACAAAAGCGGAGGAGTAAGCAGTGTTTCACTGTCCGTTCTGCAAAACCAGCGCGCATTCCCGCACCAGTCGGTATCTGTCCGATAACGTCAAACAGCGCTATCACCAGTGCATGAACATAGAGTGCTCGGCCACGTTCCGCACGCTTGAATCCATCGACGGTGTTATTCGTTCACCGGCAACAGAGCCGGTCATCCCTGCACCCGCACCGGCGGCCACCGTTAACCGTGCCGGTGCGTAAGCACGGCCAGTCATCAGGAGAAACATACGTGACCACACTGACGCTACAGAAGCCTTTGAGGCCTGTCAGGCAAATAAATCCACCTGGCTGCAACGCAGGGATGAACTGACGCAGGCCGAACAGGCATACCGCGAACAGCTTGCCGGCGGCGGCCACAGCGGCCGGAGCCTGCAAACGCTGCGGGAAATTATTGACGTGAAAAAATGGTAAATTAATCAGGCTGCCAGTCGCTACATCCGCTCGCATGAGGAGGCGCAGCGCATCAGCATCCGCGACCGATTAAATGATTTTATGCAGGCGCACGGCGCGGAGCTGGCCGCCGCCCTTGCCCCTGAACTGATGAATTATTCCGGGCAACATTCCGCCGTTCAGCGCTGCGCTATGCAGCACTCACTCGATTATCTGCGCGAGGCGCTACAGCTCTGGCTGTCCGCCGGTGAAAAAATCAATTATTCGGTTCAGGATAATGACATTTTAACGGCCATCGGATTCAGGGCTGACGCGGCTTCACGCGATGATAATCGTGAAAAATTCACACCCGCACAGAACCTGAATTACACCCGCCGCCGTGCAGAACTGGCCGTGCAGTAGCCCGGTAAAAAAAAAACCGAAAATCTCGCCATTTTTACGTATAAAAGCCATGCATGCATAAGGTGCATGGTTTTGCATGCGTTTTACCGACACTCAACCCCCCGCCAGCGCCAGCACTGGCGCGCCCTGAGGTCGGTCATGCACCTGCATTAAAAGCGCCCCCTTAAGCGGGCAGGCGTGGCGGGGAGAGCATTGCGCGCTAAGTTAAAGATACTTTTAATTTTACAACTACGTTGTGATATCTTTTTAACTCACTAATTCAATAGTGATAAAACAATTGTTTATAGCTAATAAGAATCAATTCCAGACTAACAATCGTCAAAAACTATGCTTTGTGAATGGCTATCTAAAAATACTGGCTTAATTATTTGACGTGATCTAAAGTACTGATGAAATTATTATGCTGATTTAATTTTTTAACTGCTAAAAACATTAACAAAAAATAAGGGATTAACATGGCAGAGAAATCATTTAATGTAGAAGTACAGATAGATTATTTAGATAAGGTTTCTAAATCTTCTGCATTACAAGCAATCGCTGAGTTGGTATGGAATGCCTTAGATGCTGATGCTGAAAATGTATATATTGATTTGACAGAGTCTGAATTAGGACTCTCGCATATATTTATCAGGGATGATGGTAATGGTATTCCCTATGAGAATGCAGAAAAATTATTTAGTTCACTGGGCGGGTCATGGAAAAAAGACAAGGTTTTATCAGAAAGAAAATCTCGTTTTTTACACGGAAAAGAAGGGCAAGGACGTTTTAAGGCATTCTCAATAGGTCGATATATTGAGTGGGATACTACTTATTTACTTGATGATGTATATTATGAATATAAAATAAAAGGAATAGCTGATAATAAGAAAAAGATTTCAGTTTCTGATAAGGTAGTATCAAGTGAAGTTAAATCAGGAACAGTTGTTTCTATATTGGAATTGGTGAAAAACTTCACCTCTTTGACACCTCAAAAACTATCTGAGTTTCTTTCCACTACACTTGCTTTATATCTTAGTAAATACCCATCCGTAAAAGTATTTGTAAATCGAGAACAAATCGATCCAACAGCACAGATTTTATTTGATACAAGCTATAAATTAGATGATGTGGTTTATTGTGATGAATTACATTCATATGAGTTACAAGTTATTGAATGGAAGTCAGCTAAAGAAAATGAGATTTTTTTATGCGACAAAGAAGGTTTTCCCTTAATAAGTTATGAGAAGAAAATTAGAGGGACTGGTACATATTCTTATTCTGTTTATTTGAAGTCTACACATTTGACCAAACTTTCCCATGAGGGTACTTTGTCGCTCATGGATTTAGAGCCTTCTTTAAGTCCTGTATTAAATAAAGTCGAAGGTTTGATAAAGGAACACTTCCGGAAAAGAGATCATGAAAAGTCAAGGGAGTTAATTGATAAATGGAAAAATGAAGGTGTTTATCCGTATGTTGGTAAGGCCGAAAATATTGTTGAGGATGCTGAAAGAAAAGTATTCGATATTATGGCCATCAATGTTATAAAATACATACCACAATTTGATAATGGCGATCTTAAACTTAAGAAATTTCAGTTTAAATTACTCAAGCATATTGTTGGGAGTTGCCCTGATGACTTGAGAACTATATTGGAGGAGGTTCTCTCGCTTCCTAAGGAAAAACAAACTGAATTGGCTGAGATCTTAAGGGATGCCTCATTGTCAGCTGTTATTAGTGTTTCCAAAATAATTACTGATAGATTGAAGTTCATATCTGGGCTTGAGAATGTATTATTTCATCCGAATACAAGAAAAGTATTCAAAGAGAGAAGTCAGCTTCATAAAATAATGGCGGATAATACATGGTTTTTTGGTGAGTCTTTTACATTGAGTGTCAATGATAAGTCACTAACTGAAGTATTAAGAGTACATTTAGAAAAGCAAGGGATTGATATTCCAGTTGATGAGAAAGTAACAAGGATAGATGGTAGTGTAGGTATTGTTGATTTAATGCTTACTAGAAGTATAGGCAAAAATTACCCGGATGAGCGTGAGCATATTATTATCGAGTTAAAGGCACCTAAAGTAAATATAGGTCAATCAGAAATAGAACAGGTCAAATCCTATGCGTATGCAGTTGCTGAAGACGCAAGATTTAATGGTTTAAAAACAAAGTGGAACTTCTGGGTTATATCGAATGAGCTCACAACTTATGCTCTCAGAGAATTAAAACAAAAAAACCTTCCTGAAGGTGCAATATATCAAGCTGAAGAAATGACTATTTGGATAAAAACTTGGTCTCAACTTATTCAAGAGAACAAACATAGATTAGGTTTTCTACAAAATCAGCTTAATATATCGTATGACCGTGAAGATGGACTACAGTTCTTAAAGCAAAAGTATGCTGAGTACACTGAGGGCGTTGTATTTGAAAATGAATCACAGGATGTGTATATAGATTAACATAATTGAAAGGCTCGCCAGTTTATTCTGGCGAGTTTCTTAAAGACTGGATGCTTTATTACCCCACCAATTCATTAATTCTATTCTTTGCGGAAGATATATAGAGCGATTATAAGCTCTTCGTACTTCATCTTTATCACTATGAGCTAGTGCTGCCTCAATAACATCAGCATTGAATCCTGCTTCATTCATGGCAGTACTGGCTATAGAACGTAAACCATGTGCAACAAGCTTTCCACCATAACCAATTCTCTTCAGCGCAGCATTAGCAGTCTGGCTATTCATTGGCAGCTTAGGGTCTTTTCTGCTAGGAAAAACATGTTCTCGATGGGCACTGATTGGCTTCATCACTTCTAAAATTTCTAATGCTTGAGGAGACAAAGGTACGATGTGCTCTCGTTTAGCCTTCATCCGTTCGGCTGGAATCGTCCAAAGCTTCGCATCAAGATCGATCTCTTCCCACCGAGCTCCGGAAGCCTCAGAAGGACGCACAAGGGTCAGGAGCTGCCACTCAATTAGACAGCGAGTCGAAACAGATAGATTCGACATGACTAGAGAACGCATCAGCTTTGGCAATTCCTCTGGCCGCAGCGTCAGCATATTTTGCTTTTTGGGCTTCTCAAAGGCCATCCCAACTCCTGATGCTGGGTTCGCATCAATCAGACCCGTGTTTACGGCATAAATCATTATCTCGTTAATGCGTTGCACCAGTCGGCGTACAGTCTCAAGCGCCCCACGAGCTTTGATTGGCTCAAGAGCTTCAACCAGTGTCCGGGCTTTAATTTGCTGAACGGGGATTTCTCCGATGGCAGGGAATATATCTTTCTCCAGTGAGCGCCAAATGTCTTTTGCGTAATCAGGGGTAACGCTTTTGCTTTTAAGATGGAACCAGTTAGCGGCGACCGTTGAAAAAATACTGTCCAGTGCGATCTGCTGCTGTTCCTCTGCAACTTCAGCTTGAATTTGCGGGTCGATTCCGTTGGCTAATAAGGCAAGGTAATCAGCTCTTAACCCTCGGGCATCAGCAAGTGAAAGTGCAGGGAAGGCACCGAGCCCCATCATTGTTCGCTGCTTTGTTGCCGGGCGTTGATAACGGAAACGCCAGAGCTTTTTCCCGCTGGTTTTCACTATCAGGAAAAGCCCATCGCCATCATGCAGCGTTAGATCCTTCTCTAACGCTTTAGCGCGTAGAACTTCGGTGTTGGTCAGGGGGCGTGTTGTCCGTGCCACTGTGGCCGCTCCTTCATGAATTGGTATACGCTTTTAGGTATACATCCTACCGTATACCTAAACGTATACCAATAATCACCGGATTTAGCCGGATGTTCTCGGACAACGACAGACACAAAAAAGCCCGAAGGGCTTGTGCCATGCGGGCTTTCTGTACTTCACCGGACGTATCCGGATCATTATTTGGTGGAGCTGGCGGGAGTTGAACCCGCGTCCGAAATTTCTACATCCTCGGTACTACATGCTTAGTTTGTCTTTACATTCGCACGCCAGCTGCGGACAAACACGCCACTGACGAACTAGCCTGATTAGTTTTAACGCTTCAACCCCAGGCAGGGTTTCCACGCGATCTCTTTTGGGTTTGACCTCTCTTTGATCCCCGTCTTAAGAGCGGAAGCTAGGGAGAGAGGGCTCTTAGCAGGTTATTAAGCTGCTAAAGCGTAGTTTTCGTCGTTTGCGACTATTTTTTTGCGGCTTTTAACGAGGCAAACCGCCCCTCGGCATGCACCTTGGGTTTCGCAAATCCCGTCGAATCCAGAATCAGCCCCAATAGTGTTGAACTCAGTATACCAGATTTTACTTCCTCGACACCAGCCCGAAACGCTAACTTATTGAATAGTACAATAAGTGCGCAGAATCAACGTCCTGCGTTTTTCATGATACGTGCTTTGTCGAGCTGCCACTCGCGTGCTTTCAGGTCAGTACGTTTGTCGTGCTGTTTCTTACCTTTCGCCACGCCGATTTTCACTTTGCACCAGGCATTTTTCCAGTACAAAGAGAGCGCCACCACGGTGAAGCCTTCGCGGTTGATGCGTCCGTAGAGGGATTCCAGTTCGCGCTTGTTCAGCAGCAGCTTACGGGTGCGGGTAGGATCGCAGACGTAATGTGAAGAGGCGACGGTCAGCGGCGTAAAGTTCGCGCCGAACAGGAAGGCCTCACCGTCTTTCAGGATCACGTAGCTGTCGCCGATATTGGCTTTCCCGGCACGCAGCGATTTTACTTCCCAGCCCTGCAACGCAAGGCCGGCCTCGAATTCTTCTTCGATGAAATACTCGTGGCGAGCACGCTTGTTAAGCGCAATGGTCGCCGAACCAGGTTTATGTGCTTTTTTCTTCGTCATAAGTGTCGTAAAGCCGTCGGTAATCTGATTTTAAAAAGTCACCTCATTGCGTCCTGTGAGGTCTAACGCGCTATCTTAGCACGAGATAAGGCTTAGCGTTTTTTTAACAGGTGATAAATGTTATTATTTGTCTGTTGTGTGACCATGGAAAATGCTATGCCTCAGATTAGCCGTACCGCGCTTGTTCCCTACAGCGCGGAACAAATGTATCAGTTAGTGAACGACGTTCAGTCCTATCCGGAATTTATTCCGGGATGCACCGGTAGCCGGGTGCTGGAATCCGGCCCGACGCAGATGACTGCGGCCGTGGATGTCTCCAAAGCGGGGATCAGCAAAACGTTCACCACGCGCAATACCCTGACGAGCAATCAGAGTATTTTGATGCATCTGGTGGATGGTCCGTTTAAAAAACTGATGGGGGGGTGGAAGTTTACGCCGCTGAGCGCTGACGCCTGCCGCATTGAGTTTCATCTGGATTTTGAATTTACCAATAAGCTGATCGAACTGGCGTTTGGCCGTATCTTTAAAGAGCTGGCCTCGAATATGGTTCAGGCGTTCACCACCCGCGCCAAAGAGGTTTACAGTGTCGCATAAGATTGCTGTTGAGGTGGTGTATGCGCTGCCGGAGAAGCAGTATTTGCAGCGCGTAATGCTTGAAGAGGGCGCCACCGTTGAGGCGGCTATCCGGGCCTCCGGCATCCTTGAACTTCGCCGTGATATTGACCTGGCGAAGAATAAAGTCGGCATTTATAGCCGTCCGGTAAAGCTCGCTGATGCGCTGAAGGATGGCGATCGGGTTGAGATTTATCGCCCGCTGATTGCTGACCCGAAAGAGCTGCGCCGTCAGCGAGCGGAGAAATCGGGTAAGTAGCGCTTTCTCCCCCGGTGGCGCTTCGCTTACCGGGGCTACGATTCTGCGTAAGAATTCAGATACAAAAAAGGTGCTCATTGAGCACCTTTTTGCGTTGCTGACGCCTGATTATTTGGTCAGGGCAGGCTTGTTGTCGATGTTGGTCAGCACGCCGGCACTGCTGAAGGTCAGCGTCAGGGTTTGCTGGGTCACATCTTCATGACCAGGCTGCTGGCGGAATACATAGAACCAGGTGTTTGTGCCGAACGGATCGGACATCATCGGGGTTCCCAGGGCATAAGCGACCTGCTGTTGTGTCATACCCACGCGGATTTTGGACACATCGTTAGGGGTAAGGTAGTTCCCCTGGTTGATGTCAGGACGGTAAACCACTTTCTCCAGAGTGGAACAGCCTGCGGTCAACATCAGAAGAACCGCTGCGGCAGCGGTCAGCGTTTTACAGCGCATAGTGATTTGATTCCTTTTCGGGCCCGAGCAGTACGCGGCTCATATGTAATATGCCGATGATAATAGACCTTGCCCCACTTTGAAACCGGTCTGGCGGCGTTTTTGTTGTTCTGTATGACCCTGAGATCCCGAAAAAGTTTATGCCGCCAGCAGTTCTTTCGCATTCGCAAGCGTATTGCGGGTGACTTCACTGCCGCCGAGCAGGCGTGCCAGCTCCTGCAAGCGTGAGCGTTTATCCAGCGGCTTCATATGCGTTTCCGTCATTTCGCCATCGGTTTCCTTGCTGACGATAAAGTGGTGATGACCACATCCGGCAACCTGCGGCAGGTGAGTCACACACATGACCTGCGTCGATTCACCCAACTGACGCAGCAGTTTGCCGACAACGGCCGCGGTCGGGCCACTGATACCCACATCCACTTCATCGAAAATCAACGCCGGGGTTTCCATTTTACGGGCGGTAATTACCTGAATGGCCAGGGCGATACGCGACAGTTCACCGCCGGAAGCCACTTTCGAAATCGCCTGCAAAGGCTGGCCCGGGTTGGTGGTGACGCGGAATTCTACGCGGTCTGCGCCTTCCGCCGTCAGGTGATTCTCTTCAAAGCGAACATCTATGGTGAACACCCCATGCGGCATCGCCAGCGTATGCATGCTGTCGGTAATGTGCTGGCTAAGCTCCAGCGCATAGTGTTGCCGCACGTCGTGCAGCCGTTTCGCCGTTTCCAGCGCCTGCTGATGATGCAGATTAACCGCCAGAGACAAGGTTTCAAGGGAATCGGCCTGATCGTCCAACTGCTGCTGTTCCTCCAGCAGAGACTGATAGTAATTCGGCAGCTCTTCCGGGGTTACGTGATGCTTACGCGCCAGTGAAATCTGACGGGAGATGCGTTGCTCAAGTTCGAACAGACGGTTCGGGTCGAGATCCAGACGTTCACAGTAGTGGCGCAGTTCATCCCCGGCTTCTGAAATCTGAATCGCGGCCTCTTCCAGCATTTCCAGTACGCCAGAAAGCTTATTGTCCATGCCGGTCAGTTCGGTCACAAGCTGACGCACGTTATACAGCTGGCTCTGCAAATTCACGTCTTCGCCATCCGCCAGCATGTTAAGGGCAGTCTGGCTGGTGGAAAGCAGCTGACCGCTGTTGGCCAGACGCTTGTACTCTTCGTCGATTTGCTCAAATTCACCCACCTGTGGGTTAAATTCGTTCAGCTCTTTCAACTGATATTCCAGCAGCTCGGCGCGCGCGGTACGCTCCTGGCTTTGCTGCTGATGCTGCGCAAGTTCGCGGCAGCTTTGATGCCACTGGCGATAGTGCTCCGCCATGAGTTGAGTAAGCGCGTACTCACCTGCGTAGCCATCAAGCAGGGCTTTCTGTTGTTCGGGTTTGATTAACTGCTGGTGCGCATGCTGACCATGGATCTGGATGAGCAGCTGGCCCAGCTCGCGAAGCTGGGAGAGGGGAACCGCTGTACCATTGATAAAACCGCGGGAGCGGCCATCGCTGCTGATGACGCGGCGAAGTAAACACTCACGTCCGTCTTCGAGCTGGTTCGCTTCCAGCCAGCGCAGGGCGGCAGGTGTGTCTTTCAACGAGAAGCGGGCGCAGAGATCGGCACGGGCGGCGCCTGTGCGCACCATATCCCCCTCTGCACGACCGCCGAGGCACAAGCCGAGGGCATCAATGGCAATGGATTTACCTGCACCGGTTTCACCGGTAATCGCCGTCATTCCGCTATGGAAGTCGATCTCAAGCTCACGAACAATGGCAAAGTTGCTGATGGTCAGTTGTGCCAGCATAATTGTTTTCCTGTATGAAAAACCATAACTGTGTTTGTATACAGTATAAACTGGTTTTATATACAGTAAAGTGCTGGATGCAAAATCAGAACAATTTTTTTGACCAGCCGAGCTTGGAGCTTAATGTGTTGAAATAGCTGTAATCTTTCGGGTGAATCAGGTTCAGATGGTAATCGCAGCGGCGAATGAGGACATCTTCACCTTCCTGAATGGGGAGCGCAATCTGACTGTCGCAGCTGATCTCCAGGTCGTTACGGCGATGGGAAAAACGCAGGCGGATGGTACTGTCGCCGTTGATCACCAGCGGACGCGCCGAGAGCGTATGCGGGAACATCGGCACCAGAGTAATGGCATCCAGCGATGGCGTCAGGATTGGGCCTCCGGCTGAAAGCGAGTAGGCAGTTGACCCCGTCGGGGTTGAAATAATCAGCCCGTCAGAACGCTGCGAGAAAGCGAATATTTCGTCGATATAGACTTCGAACTCGATCATGTGCGCCACTTTACCGGGATGGAGAACCACCTCGTTAATGGCGGTGCTGATGCGCTTCTGGCAGTCCTGCTGACACACCTGGGCTTCCAGTAAAAACCGTTTTTCACTGATATAGTGGCCTTCCAGCACGTCCGCCAGCTGCTGCTGCGCATTGTCCGGGTCGAGGTCGGTCAGGAAACCGAGATTGCCACGGTTAATACCAATAACCTTAATATCATAGCGAGCCAGCGTTCGCGCCGCGCCCAGCATATTGCCGTCGCCACCGACCACCACGGCGAGATCCGCCTGCTGGCCAATTTCCGCCAGCGTGCCGGTTCTGACGCTTTTAAGCTGCAACTCCTGGGCGATCTGCTGCTCGACCATCACTTCATAGCCTTTACCACACAGCCAGCGATACAACATTTCATGTGTCGTCAATGCGGTAGGGTGACGCGGATGGCCGACGATCCCAATACACCTGAAATGATTATTCATTTTCTGGAGGTCCTTGTGCCTGATGAATGATGACAATCTGCCTTGTTCCCTTGAATCCAGGAAACTGATCCCCATAATAAGCGAAGTTAGCGAGATGAATGCAGAAAAACGCGGAGAAATTCATGAGTAGTAAAGAACAGAAAACGCCTGAGGGGCAAGCCCCTGAAGAAATTATCACGGAACAGCACGATGAAGTTGAGGCAGTAGAGCCAGACACGTCTGCTGAGCAGGTGGACCCGCGCGATGAAAAAATTGCCAACCTGGAAGCTCAGTTGGTAGAAGCGCAGAATCGCGAACGCGATGGCGTACTGCGTATCAAAGCGGAAATGGAAAACCTGCGCCGTCGTACCGAGCTGGACGTTGAAAAGGCGCACAAATTTGCGCTGGAGAAATTCGTCAACGAACTGCTTCCGGTGATCGACAGCCTGGATCGCGCGCTGGAAGTGGCGGATAAAGCTAACCCGGATAACGCGGCGATGATTGAAGGCATTGAGCTGACGCTGAAATCCATGCTGGATGTGGTGCGTAAGTTCGGTGTTGAAGTGATTGCCGATACGGATGTACCGCTGGATCCAAACGTTCACCAGGCCATTGCGATGGTGGAATCCGAAGACGTTGCCGCGGGTAACGTGCTGGGCGTGATGCAGAAAGGGTATACCCTGAACGGTCGTACTATTCGCGCTGCGATGGTGACCGTGGCGAAAGCGAAAGCGTAATTTGCCGACCCGTAGTGCCGGGTGGCGGCTTCGCCTTACCCGGCCTACAACATTACTCGGCGATACTTTCGCGTAAAGGTTTAACGGGCAGGACCTTCACCTGCTTAATCATGTTGTCCTGAACGTCCAGAATATCAATATCATACTGTTCAATACGCACGCGCGTGCCTGCCGCCGGGATCTCTTCCAGCGCTTCCAGGATCATTCCGTTCATCGTCCGCGCTTCGTCTTCCGGCAAATGCCAGTTGAAAGCTTTATTGATTTCACGAATGTTGGCGCTGCCGTCGATAAGCACTGACCCGTCGTTTTGCGGGGTGACTTCTTCCGCAAGGGAAGGCGACATCGACGTGGTAAAGTCGCCGACAATCTCTTCCAGAATATCTTCGACCGTCACCAGCCCCTGTATGTCGCCGTATTCATCCACCACCAGGCCGACTTTCTTCTTGTTTCGCTGGAACTTCACCAGCTGCGTGCTGAGTGGGGTGCCTTCCGGCACGTAGTAAATTTCGTCGGCGGCGCGCAGCATCACCTCTTTGGTGAACTCGTTTTTCTCAGTCATCAGACGATAGGCTTCGCGCACGCGCAGCATGCTGATGGCATCGTCGAGGGAATCGCGATAGAGGACGATACGCCCGTGCGGGGAGTGCGTCAGCTGGCGGACAATGGCCTTCCAGTCGTCGTTGATATCAATCCCGACGATTTCATTGCGCGGCACCATTATGTCGTCAACGCTGACCTTTTCCAGATCCAGCACCGACAGGAGCATGTCCTGATTGCGGCGGGAGATCTGCGAGCGGGATTCATTCACGATGGTACGCAGTTCGTCTTTGCTGAGCGCGCTACTAATGGTGACGTCTGCCTTTATACCCACCATGCGCATCAGCACCCGTGTCACCATATTCAGCAGCCAGACCAGCGGCATCATCAGAATAAGCAGCGGTGCTAACAGGAAGCTGCTCGGGTAGGCGACTTTTTCCGGGTAAAGCGCGGCGATGGTTTTGGGCAGCACTTCCGCAAACACCAGCACCACAAACGTGAGCACACCTGTGGCAATCGCCACGCCTGCGTTGCCGTACAGACGCATCCCGACGATGGTGCCCAGTGCAGAGGCGAGAATATTGACCAGGTTGTTACCGATAAGCACCAGGCTAATCAGCCGGTCCGGCTTACGCAGAAGCTTTTCGACACGACGCGCGGCACGGTTACCCTGCTTGGCGCGATGACGTAACCGGTAGCGGTTCAGCGTCATCATGCCGGTTTCAGAGCCAGAGAAATAAGCGGAGATGACCACCATGATGACCAGAATGACGATCAGCGTGGTGGTAGAGATGTGTTCCAGGGGGAACTCCTTTTGTTACTTAGCCAGCAAATTGCTGTATGAAGCGGCTACCAAAATAGGCAAGCGTGAGAATGCCCGCACCCGCTACGTTGAACCAGACCACGCGGCGACCGCGCCAGCCTTCATGATAATGGCCCCATAACAGGACAATATAGACAAACCACGCGATGATGGAGAGGACCGCTTTATCGATATTCTCCACGCTGAACAGGTTCTTCATATAAAACAAGCCCGTGCACAGCGTCAGTGTCAGCAGAACCACACCGACCTGGGTGATGTGGAACATCTTACGCTCAATCACCATCAGCGGCGGCATTTCATGGTTAAACGCCAGCTTTTTATTTTTCAGCTGGTAGTCAATCCAGGCGAGCTGCATGGCGTAAAGGGCGGCGATGATCAGCGTCGCGTAGGAGAACAGCGACAGGCCAATATGCACCAGCATCCCCGGCGTGGCTTCCAGGTGAGTAATAAACTCATTGGGCATGAACGTGGCTAACGCCAGGTTGATCAGCGCAAAGGCGTAGACTATCGGCAGCAGCAGCCAGCCACGGTTTTTAGACGCGACAATGGTCATGACCGTACAGATCATCAGGCTGACCAGCGAGCCGACGTTCAGTACACTCAGATTTTGCACGCTGCCGTCGCCGGGAATGATGCGTGATTCCAGCGCAAACGCATGGCTAATCAGTGCGATCACTGCCGAAAGAATAGCCATGCGCCGCCAGCCGCTGTTTTTTTGCAGCAGGCCAGGAATGATCAGCGCGAGGCTGACAGAGTAGGCAACAAGGGCGATCAGTGCGAAAACAGGCATATAGGCGTCGACAGTTGTCTTAATAAGAAAGAGAAGCAGTATAACGTTACGTGACGCCTGCTCCAACCGTTGCATAACAACAAAGGCGCCTTCATGTTATACTCCGGCAAAATTCTGTGTATGTGTCGCTTAAGCGACCCAACGTTTCTACCCCAGGCGAGAGACAATGTTTGATAATTTAACCGATCGTTTGTCGCGCACGCTGCGCAACATCAGCGGCCGTGGACGCCTCACCGAAGAGAACATCAAGGAAACGCTGCGCGAAGTGCGCATGGCGCTGCTGGAAGCAGACGTCGCGTTGCCGGTCGTGCGTGATTTTATCAACCGCGTGAAAGAGAAAGCGGTTGGCCATGAAGTGAACAAGAGCCTGACTCCGGGTCAGGAGTTCGTCAAAATCGTCCGTAACGAACTGGTTTCGGCGATGGGCGAAGAGAACCAGGTGCTAAACCTGGCGGCTCAGCCGCCGGCCGTCGTGCTGATGGCGGGTCTGCAAGGTGCGGGTAAAACCACCAGCGTCGGTAAGCTGGGGAAATTCCTGCGCGAAAAGCACAAGAAAAAGGTGCTGGTGGTGTCGGCGGACGTGTATCGCCCGGCGGCGATCAAACAGCTGGAAACGTTGGCCGAGCAGGTTGGCGTAGACTTCTTCCCGTCCGACGTGGCGCAGAAGCCTGTCGATATCGTTAACGCGGCGCTGAAAGAGGCGAAGCTGAAATTCTACGACGTGCTGCTGGTGGATACCGCCGGTCGTCTGCACGTTGACGAAGCGATGATGGACGAAATTAAGCAGGTGCATGCCTCTATCAATCCGGTAGAGACCCTGTTTGTTGTTGACGCCATGACCGGTCAGGATGCGGCGAACACCGCAAAAGCGTTTAACGAAGCCCTGCCGTTAACCGGCGTGGTGCTGACCAAAGTGGACGGCGATGCCCGCGGCGGTGCGGCGCTGTCTATTCGTCATATCACCGGTAAGCCAATCAAGTTCCTCGGCGTGGGCGAGAAAACCGAAGCGCTGGAGCCGTTCCATCCGGATCGTATTGCCTCCCGTATCCTCGGCATGGGCGACGTGCTGTCGCTGATCGAAGATATTGAAAGCAAGGTTGACCGCGCGCAGGCGGAAAAACTCGCCAGCAAGCTGAAAAAGGGCGACGGTTTCGATCTGACCGACTTCCTTGAGCAGCTGCGTCAGATGAAAAACATGGGCGGCATGGCAAGCCTGATGGGCAAACTGCCAGGCATGGGCCAGATCCCGGACAACGTCAAATCCCAGATGGATGACAAAGTGCTGGTGCGTATGGAGGCCATCATCAACTCGATGACGCTGAAAGAGCGCGCGAAGCCAGAAATCATCAAAGGTTCCCGTAAACGCCGTATCGCAGCCGGTTGCGGCATGCAGGTGCAGGACGTTAACCGCCTTCTGAAACAGTTCGACGACATGCAGCGCATGATGAAGAAAATGAAGAAAGGCGGCATGGCGAAGATGATGCGCGGCATGAAAGGCATGATGCCTCCCGGTTTTCCTGGGCGTTAATCGCTTTTGAGATTGCTTTTTGCCCGAAAATGAGTAAAATTTTCGGGCTTTTAATATGACACCCGGGCTCCGTTCCTCGATGGGGCCCGGTTGTTTTATTCACACAAGAGGATGTTATGGTAACTATTCGTTTAGCTCGTCACGGCGCTAAAAAGCGTCCGTTCTACCAGGTTGTTGTGACTGACAGCCGTAATGCACGCAACGGTCGCTTCATCGAGCGCGTTGGTTTCTTCAACCCACTGGCCGCTGGCGCAGAAGAAGAAACCCGTCTGGATCTGGATCGTATCGCTCACTGGGTTGGCCAGGGCGCTACTGTTTCCGATCGCGTTGCTACGCTGATCAAAGCAGCAAACAAAGCAGCTTAATCTGTCACGGTGGTCATGATGAGCAATAAAGCACCTGTTGAACCGATCGTATTGGGAAAAATGGGTTCTTGCTACGGTATCCGTGGTTGGCTCAGAGTGTTTTCCTCCACTGAAGACGCTGATAGCATTTTTAATTACCAGCCCTGGTTTATCCAGAAAGCCGGTAAGTGGGAAGAGGTCGAGCTGGAAAGCTGGCGTCACCACAATCAGGACATCATCATCAAGCTGAAAGGCATTGACGATCGTGATGCCGCGAATGCGCTGACTAATTGTGAAATTGTCGTGGATTCGTCGCAGTTGCCACAGCTGGAAGAGGGTGACTACTACTGGAAAGACCTTATGGGTTGCCAGGTAGTGACCACTGAAGGCTACAGCCTGGGGAAAGTCATCGACATGATGGAAACCGGGTCAAATGACGTTCTCGTCATTAAGGCAAACCTGAAAGATGCATTTGGCATCAAGGAGCGGTTGGTTCCGTTCCTCGATGGACAGGTTATCAAGAAAGTCGATCTCACTACTCAAACCATTGAAGTAGATTGGGATCCTGGTTTTTAAATTCTCCGGATAAACGGTAAAAGACGGCGCTATGTGGATTGGCATAATTAGCCTGTTTCCTGAAATGTTCCGCGCGATTACCGATTACGGGGTAACTGGCCGGGCAGTAAAGAATGGCCTGCTGAGCATCCAGAGCTGGAGTCCTCGTGACTTCACGCACGACCGGCACCGTACCGTGGACGATCGTCCTTACGGCGGCGGACCGGGGATGTTGATGATGGTGCAACCCTTACGGGACGCCATTCACACAGCAAAAGCCGCGGCAGGTGAAGGCGCGAAGGTGATTTATCTGTCACCTCAGGGACGCAAGCTTGATCAAGCGGGCGTGAGCGAACTGGCGACGAATCAAAAGCTGATTCTGGTCTGTGGTCGCTACGAAGGGATAGATGAGCGCGTAATTCAAACCGAGATTGACGAAGAATGGTCTATCGGCGATTACGTTCTCAGCGGTGGTGAGTTACCGGCAATGACGCTGATTGACTCCGTCGCCCGGTTTATTCCGGGGGTTCTGGGCCATGAAGCTTCGGCAACGGAAGATTCCTTTGCCGATGGGTTGCTGGACTGTCCACACTATACTCGTCCTGAAGTGTTAGAAGGGATGGAAGTCCCGGCAGTGTTACTGTCTGGAAACCATGCCGAGATACGTCGCTGGCGTTTGAAGCAGTCGCTGGGCCGAACCTGGCTTAGAAGACCTGAACTTCTGGAAAACCTGGCTCTGACTGAAGAGCAAGCAAAGTTGCTGGCCGAGTTCAAAACTGAACACGCGCACCAGCAGCATGAACATGATGGGAAAGCGTAATACGCTCCCGAATATCAGTTTACCCAGGATAAGAGATTAAATTATGAGCAACATTATTAAGCAACTTGAACAAGAGCAGATGAAGCAGGACGTACCTTCCTTCCGTCCAGGTGACACCGTGGAAGTGAAAGTATGGGTTGTTGAAGGTTCCAAAAAACGTCTGCAGGCATTCGAGGGCGTGGTTATCGCTATTCGTAACCGCGGTCTGCACTCTGCATTCACTGTTCGTAAAATTTCCAACGGCGAAGGCGTTGAGCGTGTCTTCCAGACTCACTCTCCGGTAGTTGACAGCATTGCTGTTAAACGTCGTGGTGCTGTACGTAAAGCTAAACTGTACTACCTGCGTGAGCGTACTGGTAAGTCTGCTCGTATTAAAGAGCGTCTGAACTAAGATTCGCTTAAGCGACATCCTGTTAGAAAGGGCTGGCCGAAAGGCTGGCCCTTTTTTTATCCCATCGCACCTCTCATGTTAACCCTTCCGTCATAAATCATTTACAATGTTCACCTCTTGGGTGGAGGGTAAGTGGATAACGTACTGCATCAGCGTAACTGGAAACGCGCAGCGGCATTGACCGCGCTGTTTGCGATCCTGCTGATCGTCGTGGCGCCGCTGATCTCCGTCTCGCTGCAAAAAGATCCCATGAGCGCCATGCCGGGTATGCACCATGACATGAGCATGATGTCGATGGACGAGCATGATGGTGATATGCCGCATTCTATGCCAGTTGACCATGCGGAAGCATGCGGCTACTGCGTGCTGTTAGCGCATGTGCCGGGCGTGATGCTGGCGCTTATCGTTCTGCTCAGCGTGGTGTTGCAGCGGCTGCGCGTGAAACCGCCTCGTCAGGCGGTCAGCCACTGGCACTTTTTCCCCTGGCTTTACCCCGATACCCGCGCGCCGCCGCGTCGGTCTGCTTTCTCCCTTTAAAACAAAATCACTCACTTTTTGCCTTAAAAAGGAAAAGTATGACTACCTGCACTCCGCGCGCGGCATGGGGAAACCTGCTGCGTCGCCTCCATTTCTATATCGGGCTGTTTGTCGGTCCGTTTATCTTCTTCGCAGCGCTGACCGGAACGCTGTATGTCGCCACGCCGCAGCTTGAAAAGGCGCTGTACCATCATGCACTCCACACGGATGCCGTGGGTGAGGCGCAGCCTCTTGCTGAACAAATTGCCGTGGCGGAAAAGGCCGTGGGTTCAGCGCTGCGTTTACATGCTGTACGTCCGGGGCTGGAAGAGGGCGAAACGACCCGCGTGATGTTTGCCGACCCGGCGCTGGGTCCCTCCGAGCATCGGGCTATTTTTATTGATCCCACCAGCCTTGAGATTCGAGGGGATATGACCGTGTACGGCACCAGCGGGATTTTACCGCTGCGTCAGACTATCGATTATCTGCATACCTCGCTGATGCTGGGCAACATCGGGCGCCTCTATAGCGAGTTAGCCGCCTCGTGGATGTGGGTTGCTGCCCTGGGCGGGATCGCGCTGTGGTTCTACACCCGTCCGAAGCGCCGTATTAACAATCGTTTCCAGAATCGTCGTCGCCTGCATGTGATCTTAGGCTGGACGTTACTGGCGGGAATGCTGCTGTTCTCAGTCACCGGGTTAACCTGGTCACAATGGGCCGGTGGCAACGTCGATAAGCTGCGTGCAGAGATGAACTGGCTGACGCCGCAGGTAAATACCACCCTTTCCGGTGCGCCGGAAATGAGGGATGAACACGCCGAACATCGTGGTCATCACGGGGGAATGACGATGCCTGAAATGCCAGTCAAACTGTCGCTTTTTGACAGCGTATTGCAGGTCGCCCGCCAGTCAGGGATTGATGCGAACAACGTTGAGATCCGTCCGGCAAGCAGGGTCGACCAGGCCTGGACGGTGACGGAAATCGATCGCCGCTGGCCTACGCAGGTTGATGCCGTTGCCGTGGATCCCCACTCACTGAAGGTGCTGGACAGCACTCGCTTCGGGGATTTCCCGCTGATGGCTAAACTCACCCGCTGGGGCGTGGATTTCCATATGGGGATCCTGTTTGGTCTGGCAAATCAGCTGCTGCTCATCGCGTTTGGCGTTGCGCTGTGTGTGTTAATTATCTGGGGATACCGGATGTGGTGGATGCGTCGCCCTGCAACGTCAGCCGCGAACCCGGTAAAGACGCTCTGTCAAAGCTGGCTGGCATTGCCGCTGTGGGGAAGGGGAGTGACGTTCCTGATAAGCCTCCTGCTGGGGCTGGCGTTGCCGGTAATGGGCGTCAGTCTGGCGGTCTTTATTGTGATTGACTGGCTGCGCTGGCGAGCGGTTTCAGGCGTGTCGCTCGCCGGAACATCCGTTAAATAGCCTTAAGGCGTGCTGATGACTACCGCAACCCGGCGATTTTCAGCGCGCCCCTGCGCAGTGCGGTTGCTGCTGACAGGGTATTTTTTGCCTAAGCCCCGCGTAGTGAGATTGCTGCACGGGATGTTCGCGCCCTTCGCCCAGGCATCCGCCACAACATTGGCACGTTTTAACGAAAGCGCTTCGTTGTAGCTCTCTTCGCCATAGTTATCCGTATGGCCATCCATCCTGGCGTGGTTCAGACCGGTTGCCGCCAGGCGTGAGGCCATAGTCTGGATCTGCGTTTCACTTTCCGGGCGCAGCCT
The DNA here is from genome assembly GCF_032389435.1 of Enterobacter sp. DTU_2021_1002640_1_SI_PRY_ASU_LCPMC_013. NCBI lineage: Bacteria > Pseudomonadati > Pseudomonadota > Gammaproteobacteria > Enterobacterales > Enterobacteriaceae > Enterobacter > Enterobacter sp. DTU_2021_1002640_1_SI_PRY_ASU_LCPMC_013. The sequence continues at coordinate 3,662,934 of NZ_CP135594.1, read as the reverse complement.
GGCGTCATTTTTATCAAACAGGATCTTATCCGACAGGCCCAGAGACCAGTCGCCATTCAGTTCGTTAAAGCCGTAGGATTTCATGGCCGCAATTTGCTCTGGCGTGAATTTCCCTTCAGGGGATGACTGGCATCCGGACATTACCAGTGATGCCAGTATTAACGGCGCAAAGTATCGCTTTAACATATCGTCTTCCTTTCAGGATATTGTTTTCGAACGCTGGTTTTTGACCAGATACATATTGCGATCGGCTTGCTCCAGTAATGCTTCAACGGAGGCATTTTCCCACGCCAGAGCAAAGCCAATGCTGAGGGACATTGATGCTGTGTGCCCGTTATGCAGATCAAACGGACGGATAAATTGCTGCGACAGCGCAGCGCAAATAAATTCGACCTCACGTGCGGTGTGGACGCCGTAAAGGATCATGGCAAATTCATCGCCGCCAAGACGGTAAGACTGATGACGTTTTTCGCCAAACTCGACCATCCTTTTGGCGGCTTCGATCAGTACGCAGTCACCCGCGGCATGACCCCAGGTGTCATTGATAACCTTGAAGTTATCACCGTCCAGGAAGAGCAGGGCAGAATTGGTTTTTGCTGAAGCGTCGTTCATTAATGCCGCAATGTTGTTGCGAAACGCGGCGCGGTTTGCAAGCCCCGTGAGCGGATCGTGCATGGCGGTACGCAACAGTTGAGCGTTTTTCGCCTGTAGCTTGAGCTGCCACTCTTCCATTTCATCCAGCAGGCTGTTGAAGTCTTCACCAAACTGGTGGAACTCTTCAATGCGGCCTTCCGTTACCCGGCGAGAGAAGTTGCGGTTAGTGCGAACGTCATGCACAACGTCAGTGATGTTTTGCATTTCAACAACCATGCCATGATGTAGCGAGCGGGTGATGGTCAATGCGACGGCAGAGGCAAAAAGAATGCAGCCGGTGAGGACCGCAAATGAGAGCCAGATAAAGTGGCTAATCAGGCTGTCTCGCGCGGTCAGACGAATTTCGCCAATCACATTGCCGTTATGAATGATGGGCTGTGCGACAGGAACAGGGAACAACCACCGGTTGACCAGCGCGCCCAGCGTGTCGGTATTATCCGCCGGGTTCCAGGACCACCAGGCAAACCGTTTATGATGTGCGTTAAGCACTTCCGCCACGGCGAACTGCCCCTGCTTGCCGAGGGTCGCCAGCGTTTCATTTGCCGCCACGGCATCGTTGAACACCAGAGAGGCTTCAAGGCTGTGGCTCATGGTGGCGCCGGTAAGTTCGAGGTTTTTTTGCGCGTATTGCTTTAATGTCACCACGGAAGCGAAACACAGCAGCAACCATATAAACGTCATCGTTATAATGACGCTTATCATGCTGATTCGTCGCAACGTTCTTTTAAATGTCGGACGCGGTGTTGGTGCGACTTCCTTATTCATGCTTCTTATTCCGTGCGAGCATTAATACATCCGGATTGACTCTTACGCCACTGCGCGCCAGCGCATCCAGATTTACGGAAAACCTGACGAGGTTGTGCTCTATTATCAGACAAAATGCGCTGCCAATAACGCATTCAGGATTTTGTTCTGACATTAATAGCAACGCCTGGCCCTGATATTGATTTATTATTTCCTGTTGTTTTGCCGGCGACTCGCTCCCGAAATAGAGGGCATCACACCTTGCTGCGAGTGCTTCCCGATCGCTATGCACAATGACAGGACTATAGGGCAACGGGTTGTGTTCATCTTCACTGCTGAGCGCCTGTCTGTAATGGGAAGAGGCATAAATACAGAGCTTAGGCTGGCCGGACAGTGCTGGCCATCGGGTGTAGCTCACAATACCAGAAACAATCGAACGTACTGATTTATCCGTTTCCGTGAACGAGCCTGCCGTTGCAGGGGCTACTAAAATGAACAGTATTAGCACCAGGGGGAGTCGGAGCAAAGCGATCAAGATTGCATTTCTCATCAGAATCCGCCAAACCGCCCCGGAAATAGATGTCCTTAAGAATTGTCGGCAGAATACCATTGTTTATCAAAGCCGTCATTATGTCAGAAATATCCCTGTTTTGACCTAAGCTAAATCTTACAGTGAGCTATATTCAGAGGAATTAAGGCAGGCTCAATTAAGCCTGCTGGAACGCATACTTTCATCCAATCCTTGTTGCCAGGATTCATGCAGTTTTACTGCATTTTCAGTTGCATCGCAGCTGGCAGGAAATGATTTGGCCGCTAATCCCCAGGCGTGAATAAAGCCCTCTTCGCATATTTTTTTCTGTCCGTTAGCGTAGCCACGAAGATATTCCGCTCGATCAACCTGAGGGTCATTAAAACTATCGGCCAGAGACTGGTTATCTTTAACCGGAACACCATTCATAGCGTCTTCTTTACCGGCCGTGAACCAGTCCGGGCTGGTCCAGTCAGGCTGAAAAGTATAAGGATTGATCTGGCAACCCGACAAAATCAGCGACAACAACATAAAAATAATTGAACGCATGGCTATTCTCCTTTTTGTGAGCATAGCCTGACTTACAGGCGTGCGTGTGTAATTTTAACTTTACGATTTTAGGCCATGACTTTTGCCTTAAAGGGTTGATGTAAAGTAATGTGTACGTATTTTGGATTGAAATCTTTACTTAATGTGATATCGTTGTGTCACCTCTTCGAGGAAAACCACTATCGCAAACGAGTTTGACAGGATCGCAATCATGCAAAAAGACGCGCTGAACAACGTACATATCACTGACGAACAGGTGTTAATCACCCCGGATCAACTGAAGGCGGAATTCCCGCTAAGCGTCGCGCAGGAAGCTCAGATTGAGCACTCGCGCCAGACCATTTCTGACATTATCGCTGGCCGCGATCCGCGCCTGCTGGTGGTATGTGGTCCTTGCTCTATTCACGATCCTGAAACCGCCATTGAGTACGCTCGTCGATTTAAAGCATTAGCGGAGGAGGTCAGCGATAGCCTCTATCTGGTGATGCGCGTCTATTTTGAGAAGCCACGTACGACCGTTGGCTGGAAAGGGTTGATCAACGATCCGCACATGGATGGCTCGTTTGATGTGGAGGCCGGCCTGAAAATTGCGCGTCGCCTGCTGGTAGAGCTGGTCAGCATGGGGCTGCCGCTGGCAACCGAGGCGCTGGATCCGAACAGCCCGCAGTACCTCGGCGATCTGTTTAGCTGGTCTGCGATTGGGGCGCGCACCACCGAGTCACAAACCCACCGCGAGATGGCGTCTGGCCTGTCTATGCCGGTTGGTTTTAAAAACGGTACCGACGGCAGCCTGGCCACGGCGATTAACGCCATGCGCGCCGCCGCCATGCCCCATCGTTTTGTCGGGATCAACCAGGCGGGCCAGGTATGCCTGCTGCAAACGCAGGGCAACCCGGACGGGCATGTGATCCTGCGCGGTGGTAAAGCGCCAAACTACAGCCCGGCGGATGTCGCGCAGTGTGAAAAAGAGATGGAACAGGCGGGACTGCGTCCGGCGCTGATGGTAGATTGCAGTCATGGTAATTCGAATAAAGATTACCGTCGCCAGCCTGCGGTTGCAGAATCTGTGATTGCTCAGATTAAAGATGGCAACCGTTCAATTATCGGCCTGATGATTGAAAGTAATATTCATGAAGGCAATCAGTCATCGGAACAGCCGCGTAGCGCGATGAAGCCCGGCGTCTCGGTCACCGATGCCTGCATTAGCTGGGAAACCACCGATGCGCTGCTGCGTGAGATCCACAAAGATTTGAACGGCCAGCTGGCGACGCGTCTGGCATAAGAGGGTAGTTATGGTTGCTGAATTGACCGCATTACGCGATCAAATTGATGAAGTGGATAAGGCGTTGTTGGATCTTCTGGCGCGCCGCATGGCACTGGTTGCTGAGGTCGGCGAGGTTAAAAGTAAATACGGACTGCCGATTTACGTTCCGGAGCGTGAGGCCTCTATGCTAGCCTCCCGCCGTAAAGAGGCGCAGGCCTTGGGCGTTTCACCTGATTTGATTGAGGACGTCCTGCGTCGCGTGATGCGGGAGTCCTATTCCAGCGAAAACGACAAGGGCTTCAAAAGCCTCTGTCCGTCGCTGCGCCCGGTGGTTATCGTCGGTGGTGGCGGGCAGATGGGGCGTCTGTTTGAGAAAATGCTGACGCTTTCTGGCTATCAGGTGCGTATTCTGGAGAAAGAGGACTGGTCGCACGCGCCGGAGCTGATGAAAGACGCCGGAATGGTTATCGTCAGCGTGCCGATCCATGTGACGGAGCAAATAATCGCGAAACTTCCTCCGCTGCCGGAAGATTGCATTCTAGTGGACCTGGCCTCCGTTAAAAATGGTCCGCTACAGGCAATGCTGGCGGCGCACACTGGCCCCGTGCTTGGGTTACACCCGATGTTTGGCCCGGACAGCGGAAGCCTGGCGAAGCAGGTAGTGGTTTACTGTGACGGACGGCAGCCGGAAGCCTACCAGTGGTTCCTGGAACAGATCCAGGTCTGGGGGGCACGTTTGCACCGCATTAGCGCGGTAGAGCATGACCAGAACATGGCGTTTATTCAGGCGCTACGCCACTTTGCAACCTTCGCCTATGGGCTGCACCTGGCGGAAGAGAACGTTCAGCTTGAACAATTGCTGGCGCTTTCCTCGCCAATCTATCGTCTGGAGCTGGCGATGGTCGGGCGACTGTTTGCCCAGGATCCGCAGCTTTACGCCGACATCATCATGTCGTCTGAAAATAATCTGGCGCTGATCAAGCGCTATTATCAGCGTTTTGGCGAAGCGATCACCTTGCTGGAACACGGCGATAAACAAGCCTTTATCGACAGTTTCCGTAAAGTGGAGCACTGGTTCGGTGATTACGCCACGCGATTCCAGAGTGAAAGCCGCACGCTGTTGCGCCAGGCAAATGACAGTCGCCAGTAATGCGATGATGTATATACTGAAAGCCAGCATTGCTGGCTTTTTTCATTTTGGGGAACTGTCATGGCTGAACCGCAGCTGCTGTTGAACTATACCGGGCATCTGCCCGAATGCCCGACGTGGAGTGCAGACGAGAAGGCGCTCTACTGGGCGGATATCCTGGAAGGGGAGATCCATCGGTACCATCTGCCCACCGCGGAACACTCGGTGCTCTCATTCCATGAAGAAGTTGGATGTTTTGCCCTGCGTGAACGCGGCGGATTTATCGTCGCGATGCGAAACGCCATCTGGCTGACCGATAAACACGGCCTGCTCCAGCGTAAGGTTTGCGATAACCCGTCCAACCCGCAGCTTGCGCGCTTTAACGATGGCGGTACCGATCATCAGGGACGGTTTTATGCGGGCACGTTCTGGGGGCCGGGAGATTATAACGGCGCCATGCTGATGCGTATCGACAACGACCTGACGCCGCAAGTGATCCAGTGCGATATTCACGGGCATAACGGTTTAGCGTTTAGTCCTGATAAACGGTGGATGTTTACTTCTGATACGCCGAACGGCGTGATCTACCGTACGCCGCTTGATGAGCAGGGAGAACCCGGTAAGCGCGAAGAGTTTCGCCGGTTTAGCGAGGGAGAAGGTATACCCGACGGTGCGGCAATGGATGAGGAAGGCTGCTACTGGAGCGCACTGTTTGACGGCTGGCGTATCGCACGGTTTTCACCGCAAGGCGAACAGCTGGAAGAGTATCGGCTGCCGGTACGCTGCCCGACAATGGTCTGCTTTGGCGGCGACGATATGAAAACGCTGTTTATCACCACCACGCGGGAAAATATGGAGGCGGAGGAGCTGGCGAAATATCCGCTTTCCGGTGCCATCTTCACCCTGCCTGTAAATGTGGCAGGGATGAAGAAAAGCCGCTTTATCGAACGTTAAGCCGGATCGACCGGGACCACGTTTTCGCTCGGATAGCAGCCCAGCACTTTCATGGAGCGTGTGATCTCGCCCAGTTCGCGCAGGGCTTTCTGCATGGACGCAGACTCCAGGTTGGCCTGAACGTCGAGATAAAACATTTCTTCCCACGGGTTGCCATGTATTGGGCGGGATTCCAGCTTCGTCATGATCAGGTTGTGATTACGCAGCACCAGCAGCGCTTCAACCAGCGCACCCGCCTGCTGGCCGGTCGCCATCAGCAGGGTGGTTTTCGCCGGGACCTGGTCCGACACGTTGATGGCCTTGCGGGCCAGAACCACGAAACGGGTGATATTCTGCGTCTGGTTGGCCAGATTGCGTTCCAGCACCTGTAAGCCATACAGCGCGCCGCCCGCTTCGCTACCGAGAGCCGCGATGGCAGAAGAGTTTGCCTGCGCCACTTTTTCCATCGCCGCCGAGGTGCTTTCGGTGTATTCAATTTTCCAGTGCGGATAACGGTTCAGGAACTGGCTGCACTGCTGGAACGGCTGCGGGTGGCTGTACACCGTTTCGATCTGACTCAGATCGGTTGAGCCAGAGACCAGCACACAGTGATCGATAGGGATAGTCAACTCGCCGACTAACGACAGGCTGGTGTGCTGGAGCAGATCGTAAACATCGTTGATGGCGCCGGAACTGGTGTTCTCAATAGGCACCACGGCGTAATCTGCCTGGCCGGTTTCGACCTGGTTGAAGATGTCTGCAAATTTCGCGCAGCCGCTCTCAATAAACTCTTCGAAATGGCGGGCTGCGTACTGGCGAGCTGCCAGGTGAGAATAGGACCCTTTCGGGCCGAGGAAAGCGATACGAGCAGAGTGCGGGTTGGTTTTGTTCAGATGCTGCTGGAGCAGGGCTTGTTGCGTCAGAACGGAGTCTTCGATGATGAGCTGGAACAGGCGGGTGATGTAGTGCGCATCCAGATGATGCGCTTTGCCGAGTTGAATCAACCGTTCCAGTAAATCACGTTCGCGATCGATATCGCGCACCGGCCGATGGGACTCGAGCTTGGCTTTGCCCACTTCAACGGCGAGCGCGCGGCGTTCTGCCAGCAGGGCCAGTAATTTTTCGTCGAGTGCACTGATTTTTACGCGTAAATCCAGGAGCGGGTTTTCCGGTGTCATAGTGTTGTCTGTCTCATTTTATCGTTATCAATAAAAAAGGCCTCCCGGTGTGGGAGGCCTTGTTGTTCGTCTTCGCATTCTTTATCACACGACGAAACGCCTCCCGGTCAGGGGAAGGTAAAAAAGAATGCGAAGAAAAACGGCGTCTGTTTCATAAAGTCATCCTGAAATTGATAGGGTTAAAGTACCTGCACTGTTTTGATCCTGTCAATAAAAAACGCGCCCGAAGGCGCGTTGTCGGTACACTCAATTTTAGAGGATTACTCTTCTTCAACTTCTTCCGCGAAGCTGGCGTCTTTCACCGAGGTTGCGGCGCGACGTGCTTCACCTTTGTGTTGCACTTTATTGAGCTGTCGTTCCAGCTTGTTGATCAAATCGTTAATTGCGGTGTACATATCCTCGTGTTTTGCGCTGGCGACCAGATGGCCGTTTGGAGTATTGATAGTTGCATCAGCGATGAAACCCTGCGGCTCCTTGGACAGGATGATATGTGGATTAATCAAATGTGTTTGCCATTTATCCAGTTTGGCGAGACGGTCTGCGACGTGCTGGCGGATTGCCGGAGTAATTTCCATTTGTTTACTGGTAATGTTCATTGTCATAAATTTTACCTCTTGTCTTTCCGTCTTGGTGATTCCAGCATACCCGACCTAATGTCAAAATGTGTGATTTAGATCACGTTATTTTGTCGGTTTTTGTCAGGGAATCTTTTTTGTGAGGCAGGGCAGGAAGAGGTGAGATTTACCTTGTCGAAGCCAACAATTGCGGTCATAGTTGAATGGATGTGTTAAAGCTAAACCGCTTCAGCGTAAGTGTGAAAGAATAAAAAAACGGCAGCCCGCGGCTGCCGTTATGCGTTGTAGCGGTATCAGGTGTTGCTGCTGTTCGCGGCGATGATTTTCGCCACTTTGTCAGCCTGAGCCGTCATCTGCATCTGGCGATACGCATTTTCCATCAGCTTCAGGCCATCACGCGTGGCCTGGGTATCCGGATAATCACGCAGCATGCCTTCTACACGGTTAACCACGGCAACCCATGCGCCACGGCGGGTGTAGTATTCCGCAACGGAGTACTCATATTTCGCCAGACGATCTTTCAGGAACACCAGACGCTTAGTGGCATCGGTAATGTACTGGCTGTTCGGGTAGCTACGCACCAGTTTGGAGAAGTCATTGAAAGCATCACGCGCATGTTGCGGGTCACGGTCGGAACGATCCACCCCGAAGAAGCCCTGCAATGCACTGTCATCCAGCGCCATGTTAGTCAGGCCGCGCATGTACATCACGTAATCGATGTTAGGATGGGTAGGGTTCAGACGCATGAAACGATCGATCGTTGCCTGAGCCAGCGGCAGATCGGCATTTTTGTAGTAGGCGTAGATAAGATCTAACTGTACCTGCTGCGAATACGGGCCAAACGGATAGCGATTATCCAACGCTTCCAGTTGCGTTATCGCTTGTTTCCAGTTACCGTCCTGCAACTTTTGTTGTGCAGTCGCATAGATTTCATTCGGCGGATTGTCAGGGACCTGTTCATTCGAACCGGAGCAGCCCACCAAAGCCAGGCTCAACGTGGCCGCTGCCACCAGATATTTCATGCGCGTCATGACGTTTTGACTTTCCTCAAATGTTTGTCCGGGAGAAACTCAGTTCCTGCTCCCGATTAAGACCAGCTACAATAGCACACTATATTAAACGGCAAAGCCGTAAAACCCAACGTTAAACGAAGAAGCAGTTTATGGCACAACGAGTAGAACTCACCGCAACAGTCTCCGAAAATCAGCTCGGTCAACGCTTAGATCAGGCTTTGGCCGAATTGTTCCCTGATTATTCGCGTTCACGCATAAAAGAATGGATCCTTGACCAGCGCGTGCTGGTAAACGGCAAGATCTGGGACAAACCAAAAGAGAAAGTGTTTGGTGGGGAAGCTGTCGCCATCAATGCTGAAATCGAAGAGGAAGTCCGCTTCGAGCCGCAGGATATCCCGCTGGATATCGTCTACGAAGATGACGATATTCTGGTCATCAACAAGCCGCGCGACTTTGTTGTTCATCCGGGCGCGGGCAATCCTGACGGTACGGTACTTAACGCTCTCCTTCATTATTATCCACCGATAGCCGACGTACCGCGTGCCGGTATCGTTCACCGTCTGGATAAAGACACCACGGGTCTGATGGTGGTGGCGAAGACGGTCCCAGCTCAGACTCGCCTGGTGGAATCTTTGCAATTGCGCGAAATTACCCGTGAATATGAAGCGGTGGCGATTGGTCATATGACCTCTGGCGGCACGGTGGAAGAGCCTATCAGCCGTCACCCAACCAAGCGTACGCATATGTCCGTACACCCGATGGGTAAACCGGCGGTAACCCACTACCGCATCATGGAACATTTCCGTATTCATACGCGCCTGCGTCTGCGTCTGGAAACCGGGCGTACTCACCAGATCCGCGTGCACATGGCGCATATTACCCATCCGCTGGTGGGTGACCCGGTTTACGGCGGTCGTCCGCGTCCACCAAAGGGCGCATCGGATGAATTCATCTCCGTGCTGCGTAAATTCGATCGCCAGGCGCTGCATGCGACGATGCTGCGTCTTTACCACCCAATTACTGGAATTCAGATGGAATGGCATGCGCCGATCCCACAGGATATGGTGGAACTTATCGACGCGATGCGCGCAGATTTCGAAGAACATAAGGATCACGTGGACTGGTTATGACCAAACTGATTGTCCCGGAGTGGCCACTGCCTGAAGGCGTGGCCGCCTGTAGTTCAACCCGTATCGGTGGCGTGAGCCAGGGCGCGTGGGAGTCTCTGAACCTCGGTGCGCACTGTGGCGATAACCTGGAGCACGTTGAAGAGAACCGTAAACGCCTCTTTGCTGCGGGAAACCTTCCTTCAAAACCGGTCTGGCTTGAGCAGGTGCACGGTAAAGCGGTGCTGAAGCTGACGGGTGAGCCCTATGCGTCTAAGCGCGCCGATGCTTCGTACAGCAATACGCCGGGAACGGTTTGCGCGGTGATGACCGCTGATTGCCTGCCGGTGTTGTTCTGCAATCAGGCAGGAACTGAAGTGGCTGCTGCCCACGCCGGATGGCGAGGCCTGTGCGAAGGTGTGCTGGAAGAGACCGTTGCCTGCTTCCATGACGATTCTGCAAATCTCATCGCCTGGCTTGGCCCGGCGATTGGCCCGCAGGCGTTTGAGGTAGGGCCCGAAGTGCGCGATGCCTTTATGGAAAAAGATCCGCAAGCGGTCGAAGCGTTTGTGGCTTCCGGAGATAAATATCTGGCCGATATTTACCAGCTTGCCCGCCAGCGCCTGAATAACGTCGGCGTGACCCAAATCTTCGGCGGAGATCGCTGTACCTTCACCGAAAAGGGTGATTTTTTCTCCTATCGCCGCGACAAGACGACAGGTCGTATGGCAAGTTTCATTTGGCTGATATAACCTAAAGAATCAAGACGATCCGGTACGCGCCGTTTTCTTTTCACATAATTCAGGTTATTAACCTTGAATAATTGAGGGATGACCTCATTTAATCTCCAGTAGCAAATTTGACCTGTTATGGGAGGAGTTATGCGTCTGGATCGTCTTACTAATAAATTCCAGCTTGCTCTCGCCGATGCCCAGTCCCTTGCACTGGGGCACGACAACCAATTTATCGAACCTCTTCATTTAATGAGCGCCTTGCTGAATCAGGAAGGGGGATCGGTACGTCCTTTATTAACGTCCGCTGGCATTAATGCCGGCCAGTTACGCACCGCCATCGATCAGGCGCTGAGCCGTTTACCGCAGGTAGAAGGTACCGGCGGCGACGTGCAGCCGTCGCAGGATCTGGTGCGCGTGCTGAACCTTTGCGACAAGCTGGCGCAAAAACGTGGGGACAACTTTATTTCGTCAGAGCTGTTTGTTCTGGCGGCGCTTGAATCACGCGGTACCTTAACCGACCTGCTGAAATCCGCCGGTGCAACCACCGCTAATGTGACCCAGGCGATTGAGAAAATGCGCGGAGGTGAAAGCGTGAACGACCAGGGAGCCGAAGACCAACGTCAGGCTTTGAAGAAATTTACGGTCGACCTGACCGAACGTGCCGAGCAGGGCAAACTTGACCCGGTAATCGGCCGTGACGAAGAAATTCGTCGGACTATCCAGGTACTGCAACGTCGTACCAAAAACAACCCGGTGCTGATTGGTGAGCCTGGCGTCGGTAAAACCGCCATCGTTGAAGGGCTGGCGCAGCGTATCGTTAATGGCGAAGTGCCCGAAGGGCTGAAAGGCCGTCGCGTACTGGCGCTGGATATGGGCGCGCTGGTGGCCGGGGCGAAATACCGCGGTGAATTTGAAGAGCGTCTGAAAGGCGTGCTGAACGATCTGGCGAAACAGGAAGGTAACGTCATCCTGTTTATCGACGAACTGCACACCATGGTGGGGGCGGGTAAAGCTGACGGCGCAATGGATGCCGGGAACATGCTGAAACCTGCGCTGGCACGTGGTGAACTTCACTGCGTCGGCGCCACTACGCTGGACGAGTATCGTCAATACATTGAAAAAGATGCCGCGCTGGAGCGTCGCTTCCAGAAGGTGTTTGTCGCTGAACCAAGCGTTGAAGATACCATCGCTATTTTGCGTGGTCTGAAAGAGCGTTATGAGCTGCACCATCACGTGCAGATCACAGACCCGGCCATCGTTGCGGCGGCGACGCTTTCGCATCGTTACATTGCCGACCGTCAGTTGCCGGATAAAGCCATCGACCTTATCGATGAAGCGGCGTCCAGCATCCGTATGCAGATTGACTCGAAACCGGAAGAGCTGGACCGACTCGATCGCCGTATTATCCAGCTCAAGCTGGAACAGCAGGCGCTGAACAAAGAGTCTGATGAAGCGAGTAAGAAACGCCTCGATATGCTTAACGAAGAACTGGACGAGAAAGAGCGTCAGTATTCTGAGCTGGAAGAAGAGTGGAAAGCTGAGAAAGCCTCCCTCTCTGGCACCCAGACAATCAAGGCGGAGCTGGAGCAGGCGAAAATTGCCATTGAGCAGGCCCGTCGCGTAGGAGATCTGGCGCGGATGTCCGAGCTACAGTACGGCAAGATCCCTGAGCTGGAAAAACAGCTTGAGATCGCCACGCAGTCGGAAGGCAAAACCATGCGTCTGTTGCGTAATAAAGTGACGGATGCCGAGATTGCCGAAGTGCTGGCGCGCTGGACGGGCATTCCTGTGGCTCGCATGATGGAAAGCGAACGTGAGAAACTGCTGCGTATGGAGCAGGATCTGCATCAGCGCGTCATTGGACAGAACGAAGCGGTCGAAGCGGTATCTAACGCCATTCGTCGTAGCCGTGCGGGGCTGTCCGATCCGAATCGTCCAATCGGCTCGTTCCTTTTCCTGGGGCCAACCGGTGTCGGTAAAACCGAGCTGTGTAAAGCGCTGGCTAACTTTATGTTCGACAGCGATGACGCAATGGTGCGTATCGATATGTCCGAGTTTATGGAGAAACACTCCGTCTCGCGTCTGGTCGGTGCGCCTCCGGGATATGTCGGTTATGAAGAGGGCGGTTACCTGACGGAAGCGGTTCGTCGTCGTCCTTATTCCGTCATCCTGCTGGATGAAGTGGAAAAGGCTCATCCTGACGTGTTTAACATTCTGTTGCAGGTGCTGGATGATGGGCGTCTGACGGACGGGCAGGGAAGAACGGTCGACTTCCGTAACACGGTGGTGATCATGACCTCGAACCTGGGTTCCGATTTGATTCAGGAACGCTTCGGTGAGCTGGATTACAGCCATATGAAAGATCTTGTGCTGGGTGTGGTCAGCCAAAACTTCCGTCCGGAGTTCATCAACCGTATTGATGAAGTGGTCGTGTTCCATCCGCTGGGCGAGAAACACATCGCGTCGATTGCGCAGATCCAGTTGCAGCGTCTGTACAAACGTCTGGAAGAGCGTGGGTATGAAATCCACATTTCCGACGATGCGCTGAAACTGCTGAGCGAGAATGGTTACGATCCTGTTTATGGTGCGCGTCCGTTAAAACGTGCTATCCAGCAGCAGATCGAAAACCCGCTGGCACAGCAAATCCTCTCTGGGGAGCTGGTTCCGGGCAAAGTTATTCGTCTGGAAGCCAACGACGATCGCATTGTGGCAGTGCAGTAAGTCACAAAACGCAAAAACGGGCCGCTTGCGGCTCGTTTTTGTTTAAAAACCAGGCGAAAATTGAGGTCTGGGATGTGATTTGCCTGGAAAATGAGCGGTCAGTAAATAATTTTCACTTTATCCTTGCAGGTTCGGAATTACTCCCTATAATGCGCCTCCACTGACACGGAACAACGGCACGCAAGCCGCCGGGTCAGCAGAGAAAAGCAAAACAAACGCTTGACTCTGAAGCGGGAAAGCGTAATATGCACCACCCGCGCCGCAGCGAAAACGAAGCGGCACTGCTCTTTAACAATTTATCAGACAATCTGTGTGGGCACTCAAAGTGACATGGATTCTTAACGTCGCAAGACGAAAAATGAATACCAAGTCTCAACGAGTGAACACGTAATTCATTACGAAGTTTAATTCACGAGCATCAAACTTAAATTGAAGAGTTTGATCATGGCTCAGATTGAACGCTGGCGGCAGGCCTAACACATGCAAGTCGAACGGTAACAGGAAGCAGCTTGCTGCTTCGCTGACGAGTGGCGGACGGGTGAGTAATGTCTGGGAAACTGCCTGATGGAGGGGGATAACTACTGGAAACGGTAGCTAATACCGCATAACGTCGCAAGACCAAAGAGGGGGACCTTCGGGCCTCTTGCCATCGGATGTGCCCAGATGGGATTAGCTAGTAGGTGGGGTAACGGCTCACCTAGGCGACGATCCCTAGCTGGTCTGAGAGGATGACCAGCCACACTGGAACTGAGACACGGTCCAGACTCCTACGGGAGGCAGCAGTGGGGAATATTGCACAATGGGCGCAAGCCTGATGCAGCCATGCCGCGTGTATGAAGAAGGCCTTCGGGTTGTAAAGTACTTTCAGCGGGGAGGAAGGCGATAAGGTTAATAACCTTGTCGATTGACGTTACCCGCAGAAGAAGCACCGGCTAACTCCGTGCCAGCAGCCGCGGTAATACGGAGGGTGCAAGCGTTAATCGGAATTACTGGGCGTAAAGCGCACGCAGGCGGTCTGTCAAGTCGGATGTGAAATCCCCGGGCTCAACCTGGGAACTGCATTCGAAACTGGCAGGCTAGAGTCTTGTAGAGGGGGGTAGAATTCCAGGTGTAGCGGTGAAATGCGTAGAGATCTGGAGGAATACCGGTGGCGAAGGCGGCCCCCTGGACAAAGACTGACGCTCAGGTGCGAAAGCGTGGGGAGCAAACAGGATTAGATACCCTGGTAGTCCACGCCGTAAACGATGTCGACTTGGAGGTTGTGCCCTTGAGGCGTGGCTTCCGGAGCTAACGCGTTAAGTCGACCGCCTGGGGAGTACGGCCGCAAGGTTAAAACTCAAATGAATTGACGGGGGCCCGCACAAGCGGTGGAGCATGTGGTTTAATTCGATGCAACGCGAAGAACCTTACCTACTCTTGACATCCAGAGAACTTAGCAGAGATGCTTTGGTGCCTTCGGGAACTCTGAGACAGGTGCTGCATGGCTGTCGTCAGCTCGTGTTGTGAAATGTTGGGTTAAGTCCCGCAACGAGCGCAACCCTTATCCTTTGTTGCCAGCGGTCCGGCCGGGAACTCAAAGGAGACTGCCAGTGATAAACTGGAGGAAGGTGGGGATGACGTCAAGTCATCATGGCCCTTACGAGTAGGGCTACACACGTGCTACAATGGCGCATACAAAGAGAAGCGACCTCGCGAGAGCAAGCGGACCTCATAAAGTGCGTCGTAGTCCGGATTGGAGTCTGCAACTCGACTCCATGAAGTCGGAATCGCTAGTAATCGTGGATCAGAATGCCACGGTGAATACGTTCCCGGGCCTTGTACACACCGCCCGTCACACCATGGGAGTGGGTTGCAAAAGAAGTAGGTAGCTTAACCTTCGGGAGGGCGCTTACCACTTTGTGATTCATGACTGGGGTGAAGTCGTAACAAGGTAACCGTAGGGGAACCTGCGGTTGGATCACCTCCTTACCTTAAAGAACCTGCCTTTGTAGTGTCCACACAGATTGTCTGATGAAAAGTAAATAGCAAGGCGTCTTGCGATTGAGACTGTACGTCCCCTTCGTCTAGAGGCCCAGGACACCGCCCTTTCACGGCGGTAACAGGGGTTCGAATCCCCTAGGGGACGCCACTTGCTGGTTCGTGAGTGAAAGTCACCTGCCTTAATATCTCAAAACTGACTTGCGAGTCATGTTTGAGATATTTGCTCTTTAAAAATCTGGATCAAGCTGAAAATTGAAACGACACACAGCTCATGTGTGTTCGAGTCTCTCAAATTTTCGCAATCAGAAGTGAAACATCTTCGGGTTGTGAGGTTAAGCGACTAAGCGTACACGGTGGATGCCCTGGCAGTCAGAGGCGATGAAGGACGTGCTAATCTGCGAAAAGCGCCGGCGAGGTGATATGAACCCTTGACCCGGCGATGTCCGAATGGGGAAACCCAGTGCAATCCGTTGCACTATCGTTAACTGAATACATAGGTTAACGAGGCGAACCGGGGGAACTGAAACATCTAAGTACCCCGAGGAAAAGAAATCAACCGAGATTCCCCCAGTAGCGGCGAGCGAACGGGGAGCAGCCCGGAGTCTGAATCAGCTTGTGTGTTAGTGGAACGGTCTGGAAAGTCCGACGGTACAGGGTGATAGTCCCGTACACGAAAGCACACTTGCTGTGAACTCGAAGAGTAGGGCGGGACACGTGGTATCCTGTCTGAATATGGGGGGACCATCCTCCAAGGCTAAATACTCCTGACTGACCGATAGTGAACCAGTACCGTGAGGGAAAGGCGAAAAGAACCCCGGCGAGGGGAGTGAAAAAGAACCTGAAACCGTGTACGTACAAGCAGTGGGAGCCTCTTTATGGGGTGACTGCGTACCTTTTGTATAATGGGTCAGCGACTTATATTCTGTAGCAAGGTTAACCGTATAGGGGAGCCGAAGGGAAACCGAGTCTTAACTGGGCGTTAAGTTGCAGGGTATAGACCCGAAACCCGGTGATCTAGCCATGGGCAGGTTGAAGGTTGGGTAACACTAACTGGAGGACCGAACCGACTAATGTTGAAAAATTAGCGGATGACCTGTGGCTGGGGGTGAAAGGCCAATCAAACCGGGAGATAGCTGGTTCTCCCCGAAAGCTATTTAGGTAGCGCCTCGTGAACTCATCTTCGGGGGTAGAGCACTGTTTCGGCTAGGGGGCCATCCCGGCTTACCAACCCGATGCAAACTACGAATACCGAAGAATGTTATCACGGGAGACACACGGCGGGTGCTAACGTCCGTCGTGAAGAGGGAAACAACCCAGACCGCCAGCTAAGGTCCCAAAGTCATGGTTAAGTGGGAAACGATGTGGGAAGGCACAGACAGCCAGGATGTTGGCTTAGAAGCAGCCATCATTTAAAGAAAGCGTAATAGCTCACTGGTCGAGTCGGCCTGCGCGGAAGATGTAACGGGGCTAAACCATGCACCGAAGCTGCGGCAGCGACGCTTATGCGTTGTTGGGTAGGGGAGCGTTCTGTAAGCCGTTGAAGGTGTGCTGTGAGGCATGCTGGAGGTATCAGAAGTGCGAATGCTGACATAAGTAACGATAAAGCGGGTGAAAAGCCCGCTCGCCGGAAGACCAAGGGTTCCTGTCCAACGTTAATCGGGGCAGGGTGAGTCGACCCCTAAGGCGAGGCCGAAAGGCGTAGTCGATGGGAAACAGGTTAATATTCCTGTACTTGGTGTTACTGCGAAGGGGGGACGGAGAAGGCTATGTCAGCCGGGCGACGGTTGTCCCGGTTTAAGCATGTAGGCGGAGGTTCCAGGTAAATCCGGTTCCTTGTTAACGCTGAGGTGTGATGACGAGGCACTACGGTGCTGAAGTGATAAATGCCCTGCTTCCAGGAAAAGCCTCTAAGCATCAGGTAACACGAAATCGTACCCCAAACCGACACAGGTGGTCAGGTAGAGAATACCAAGGCGCTTGAGAGAACTCGGGTGAAGGAACTAGGCAAAATGGTGCCGTAACTTCGGGAGAAGGCACGCTGATATGTAGGTGAAGCCCCTGCGGGCGGAGCTGAAATCAGTCGAAGATACCAGCTGGCTGCAACTGTTTATTAAAAACACAGCACTGTGCAAACACGAAAGTGGACGTATACGGTGTGACGCCTGCCCGGTGCCGGAAGGTTAATTGATGGGGTTAGCGGCAACGCGAAGCTCTTGATCGAAGCCCCGGTAAACGGCGGCCGTAACTATAACGGTCCTAAGGTAGCGAAATTCCTTGTCGGGTAAGTTCCGACCTGCACGAATGGCGTAATGATGGCCAGGCTGTCTCCACCCGAGACTCAGTGAAATTGAACTCGCTGTGAAGATGCAGTGTACCCGCGGCAAGACGGAAAGACCCCGTGAACCTTTACTATAGCTTGACACTGAACACTGGTCCTTGATGTGTAGGATAGGTGGGAGGCTTTGAAGCGTGGACGCCAGTCTGCGTGGAGCCAACCTTGAAATACCACCCTTTAATGGCTGGTGTTCTAACGTGGACCCGTAATCCGGGTTGCGGACAGTGTCTGGTGGGTAGTTTGACTGGGGCGGTCTCCTCCCAAAGAGTAACGGAGGAGCACGAAGGTTGGCTAATCCTGGTCGGACATCAGGAGGTTAGTGCAATGGCATAAGCCAGCTTGACTGCGAGCGTGACGGCGCGAGCAGGTGCGAAAGCAGGTCATAGTGATCCGGTGGTTCTGAATGGAAGGGCCATCGCTCAACGGATAAAAGGTACTCCGGGGATAACAGGCTGATACCGCCCAAGAGTTCATATCGACGGCGGTGTTTGGCACCTCGATGTCGGCTCATCACATCCTGGGGCTGAAGTAGGTCCCAAGGGTATGGCTGTTCGCCATTTAAAGTGGTACGCGAGCTGGGTTTAGAACGTCGTGAGACAGTTCGGTCCCTATCTGCCGTGGGCGCTGGAGAATTGAGGGGGGCTGCTCCTAGTACGAGAGGACCGGAGTGGACGCATCACTGGTGTTCGGGTTGTCATGCCAATGGCACTGCCCGGTAGCTAAATGCGGAAGAGATAAGTGCTGAAAGCATCTAAGCACGAAACTTGCCCCGAGATGAGTTCTCCCTGAGACTTTAAGTCTCCTGAAGGAACGTTAAAGACTATGACGTTGATAGGTCGGGTGTGTAAGCGCAGCGATGCGTTGAGCTAACCGATACTAATGAACCGTGAGGCTTAACCTTACAACGCCGAAGGTGTTTTGGCGAAAGAGACAGACACGATTTTCAGCTTAGATTCAGAGTCCGAAGGATTTTGCGCTGAGACAAGGCGGCAAACGAAGGAAAGGAAGGAGCATACTGAGGTATGTGACTGACTTTACGAGAGCAGCCAACGCAGTATCAGTGCGAAAGACACAGGACAGAGCACAAGAATTTGCCTGGCGGCTTTAGCGCGGTGGTCCCACCTGACCCCATGCCGAACTCAGAAGTGAAACGCCGTAGCGCCGATGGTAGTGTGGGGTCTCCCCATGTGAGAGTAGGGAACTGCCAGGCATCAATTAAGAAGAACCCCGTACCGTAAGGTGCGGGGTTTTTTGCTTTGTACGTGGAAAACATGCCGGATGGCGGCTTCCACTTATCCGGCCTACAATTGTTAAAACAATTTTAACAATGGTGCCGCTTTGACTCGTCCCTTTGATTATCAACAAGATTTTGCCAATATTAATTTTCGCGAACATCCCGAACGGTATCAGGTGGGCCGGGGTGAGCAGGGCGTATTGATGGTCGAGCCTTATAAAAGCGAAATCCTGCCGCACTGGCGTTATAAAAATGCTGAAGTCGCAGCGCGTTCGGCAGAAGAGATCTACGCCCTTTTTGAAGAATACCGCAGGAAAAACGATTTTGTCGGCATGGATATGGCGCGTAAATTCATACAGATGGGATACACCCGTGCCCGGCGATACGCCAATCATAAAGGCGGTAAAAAGTATGATGAGAAGCGCCAGGTCAAACCCCTCGATCACGATCCAGTAAAAGCAGAAGCCGCTGCGGTGTTCAAAACGTGGTGGGATAAAATTCGTGCTGATGAAGATTATTTGCAGCGAAAAAAGGCTCACCAGCAAGCGTGGGGATAATTACTACGTCCGCTAATAATTCGATACCTGATCGAGTTCACAAAATCCAATGAAACATATTGGAAACATTTTATTTACCTAACGATTCGTTTTAAATCCGGTTTTACTGTTTGTGGGCAATGGCCCGCAATGTGAGACAGGGGATTTTAAAATGACAGAAACCGTAGCCAGTGCAGATACGGATAACACAAGTTTAGCAGGCAAGGATACTCGCCGTCGGGTTTGGGCAATCGTTGGAGCTTCATCGGGGAACCTTGTAGAGTGGTTTGATTTTTACGTCTATTCATTTTGTTCACTCTACTTTGCACATATCTTCTTCCCGTCAGGGAACACTACAACGCAGCTTCTGCAAACCGCAGGCGTTTTTGCCGCCGGATTCCTGATGCGTCCCATTGGCGGATGGCTGTTCGGCAGGATCGCGGACAGGAAAGGGCGCAAGACATCCATGCTCATCTCTGTGTGCATGATGTGCGTCGGCTCGCTGGTGATTGCCTGCCTGCCCGGATATGACACAATCGGAACATGGGCACCGGCGTTGCTGCTGCTGGCACGTCTGTTCCAGGGGCTGTCAGTGGGTGGCGAATACGGCACCAGCGCGACGTACATGAGCGAAGTAGCTGTTGAAGGGCGCAAAGGTTTCTATGCATCATTCCAGTATGTAACCCTCATTGGCGGTCAGCTGCTGGCGTTACTGGTTGTGGTGATCCTTCAACAAATCCTTAGCGATGAAGATTTACGCGCCTGGGGCTGGCGCATCCCGTTTGCCCTGGGGGCTGCCCTGGCGGTTGTGGCGCTGTGGTTACGCCGTCAGCTTGATGAAACCTCCCAGCAGGAGGTCAGGGCGCTGAAAGAAGCCGGTTCGATGAAAGGGCTGTGGCGAAACCGCAAAGCGTTTTTGATGGTATTAGGCTTTACCGCCGCAGGCTCGCTAAGCTTCTATACCTTCACCACCTATATGCAAAAATATCTGGTCAACACCACGGGCATGCATGCTAACGTTGCGAGTGTCGTCATGACGATGGCGTTACTGGTCTTTATGCTCATCCAGCCGATTGTTGGCGCGCTGTCGGACAAAATAGGTCGCCGCACCTCCATGCTGATCTTTGGTGGCATGCTCACCCTGGGGACTGTTCCGCTTTTGACGGCGCTACAGCATACAACCTCTCCGTATGCCGCTTTCGCTTTGATTATGGTGGCACTTATTATTATTAGTTTTTACACGGCAATCAGTGGCATTTTGAAAGCGGAAATGTTTCCCGAACAGGTGAGGGCGCTGGGCGTAGGCCTCTCTTATGCGGTCGCTAACGCCCTGTTCGGCGGTTCGGCAGAGTATGTCGCGCTATCCCTTAAGTCATGGGGCAGTGAATCGACCTTTTTCTGGTATGTCACCATCATGGGGGCGCTGGCGTTTATTGTCTCCCTGATGCTGCATCGTAAAGGAAAAGGTATCCGCCTTTAGTAATGCGCCATCTGCCAGACGGCGTAGCCGGTTGTTGCCCCGGCTACGTCCCAGGCAAAATCTTTCCAGCTCCAGCCGCTTCCCGAGGGGCGGCTATCCCAAAGTTCTTTTGATGCCCCCAGGCTGATGGAGAACATCAGACCCATTGTGGCACTTCGATCCCGGCTATAACCCTGGTGCAGCGCATATTCATTACCCGCAGCGGACAACATTGCAGACGCCAGAAAGTGTTGAGCTTTATCCTGACCCGACCAGTTATCATTAGCCATATGGCTGCAACCGGTCAGGAAAAGAGGGATTATCAGGAAAGGCGTACGCATTAACAGACTCCATAAAAAAGCCCCGTCGATGACAGGGCTCGTGTATTACAGAATGCGGCTGATGAGGCGGTCGATACGGATCCGACGTAGACGGCGAATCAGCTTGCGAACTTTCACCGGATAATCAGCGATGCTTTGCAGATCGCGATAATGACGAACTACGGTGGTATGCGTGCGTATAAGCTCCAGCTCACGATCGCGTTTCGCGGCTAACGCATGCTGAGGATCGTGAATAAGGATGGCGTTTTCCAAATCCAGACGCCAGGCGCGTGGGTTGAGATTATTACCGGTCAGCAGCATCCACTCATCATCCACCCACATTCCTTTGAGGTGATAGCTGTTGTCTTCATCTTTCCAGAGACGCACAACTAGCTGGTCCGTGTTCACATAGTACTGTAAACGGCTCAGGAAGCGGCGCAGGTTAATCTCATAGAGATAAGGCAGTGCGCCGATGATCTTGAAAGGCTGATCTTCCGGAATGAAAAAGTCATTTGCCGTTTTATCCCCGACAATAATTTCCACCTTTTTACCATCACGCAGCAGCTGAATGATATTACGCACCAGAACGGCGGGAAGGTTGAAGTACGGGGTACAGATGGTGAGCTTATGCTCCGCGCACGGCATCAAATGGAAGATGGTCTTGTTCAGCAGGCTGGATTTTCCCAGGCCTACCAGAGGCGTAACGGACAGTTCTTCATTACTGGCATCCCCCTGAAAACGATAAACCGCATCGCGCAGTTCCTGGCGGAAGGAGCGAACGTCGTTTTTGATTTCCGGGCTTTTCGGACGATGAGGATCGTCAAGACGGTGCACACCCCGGCCATGAACCAGGTTTTTATCAACCCAGTTGAACATGATGTCGGCCATCTGCGGATTGCGGATCAGATGGTAGCGATCGTAACGGTATTTATCGAGCTGATGGAGATACACATCATTCAGGCTGGCACCGCTATAAAGGACGCTGTCATCAATGATAAATCCTTTAAAATGAAGAACGCCAAGCGCTTCACGGGTATTCACCGGTACGCCATACACCGGGATATCAATACCCGGATTTTCCTGGGCCGTGCGGCAATACCAGTCAGCATTGGTATTCGAGGCAGCCGCACCAATACGGCCGCGCTGAGCACGGTGCCAGTCAACCAGCACGCGAACATCCAGTTCCGGACGCTGACGTTTCGCTTCATAGAGCGCGTTCAGGATCGCACGCCCACCTTCATCTTGTTCAAGATAGAGCGCCACAATGCAAATACGTCGCGTAGCGCTGGCAATCTTTTCAAGAAGCGTCTCCCGGAAATGAGCGGGAGCATAAAAGAACTCTACATCATCAACTGACTGAGAAATCTTCGGTAGTTGAGCAAGGTGTTGTTGATGTTTATTACGCTTAAATTTTGACAACATCACAGTGCGTTTCTTCTCTGTTCATTGAAGGGTTGTCTGTACCAGGCAAACAACATAAGCGGACAATGATACCCCAGTGCCGCGAAAAGTGGGTAACATTTCCAGCAGCTTACTCTTGTTTATCCGTCGAAATCAGGCTGAGGGACAGAGAGACAATGCCTTCATCCAGCTGGATATCAACGTCAAAACCGAGCTTACGCGCCAGGGTCACCATACCCCGATTGTTTGGCATAGTAATGCCATTCAGGCGTGACAATCCGTGATCGCGCGTATAACCAATAAGTTTTTCGAGCAGCCGTCTGCCCAACCCCAAACCCTTAAGATCGGAACGCACCAGTACGGCAAACTCCGCATCCACGTTATCCGGGTCGGAAATGGCACGCGTCACGCCGAGGATCTCCTCTTCCGCTCCGGAACGGCGGACCGCCACAATCGCCATTTCTCGATCGTAGTCGATCTGGGTCATATTGGCTAAATCGTCGTGGGTAAATTCATTGATTTCGCTGAAATAGCGATAGTACAAATCTTCCTTCGTCACCTGCGAGATGAACGCCCGCAGCAGCGGCTCGTCTTCCGGCAGGATAGGGCGAAACAGCGCCCGTTCCCCATTTTTCATCTCCACCCACTCTTCCAGATGAAGAGGATAAGGACGAATGGCGAGACGGCTTTCCCGATCACCGATAAAGGGCGCAATATCCAGCGTCACGTCCAGCGCGGTAAATTCATTTCCGGAGGCAAGAAGGGGGTGGATATCCAGGCGCTGGATCTCCGCACAGTCAACAATGAGGTTTGAGACCTTCACCAGAAACTGGCTTAACCCGGCGATATCAAGCGGCCGCAGAGCGCTTCTCCCGCGGATTTTTTTGCTTTTGATGGCCTGAATAATCAAATAACGCGCCAGGTTCATGTTTAGAGGAGGAAGCGCGACAACCGCCTGTTCTTCTGGCCGCCACTCAACGCCGCCTTCACCCAGCATAATGAGCGGACCAAAAACCGGATCGTGTTCGACAACCACGCGCAGCTCCTGCGCACCCGCACGGTTGGCCATGCTCTGCACCAGCAGGCCGTGGATCCGGGCCTGTGGCCACGTCATTTTTACGCGATCGATAATGGCATCCGCGGCCTGTTGCACTTCTGTCGCGGTGCGCAGATACAGCATGACGCCCTGCACATCCGATTTGTGCGGAATATCGGGAGAGCGCAGCTTCAGCGCGACCGGATAACCAATCTGCTCAGCGATATGTACCGCCTCAGCGCTGTCGCCGGCAATCCAGGTGGGCAGGGTTTGCATCCCATAGCTGCCAAGAATGGGTTGCACCTCATGTGTATCAAGAGAAGTGGCGCCCTCTTCGATGGCCTGCTGCAAAAGCCTGTGCACATCCACCGAATTTGCGGTGAGATTGCCCGGCAGAGCAGGCGTTTCACGCAGCTGCTTCTGGTTGCGGCGGTATTCAACCATATGCATAAACGCGGTAATGGTGCCCTCCGGGGTACGGTAGGTTGGCAACCCGGCTTCACTAAACAGACGCCGTGCCTCCTGCGAGGAGAACTCGCCGCACCAGTTGGTCAGCAGTGTAACGTATTTGCCGCGGGGATGGTTTCGGACCGCCTCAATCAGCGCTCGCGCACTTTCGCTGCCTGGCGCAACCGCGCTGGGCGAATGGATAATCATCAGCGCATCAAAGTCCTGGCTATCCAGCAAAATCGTGATCGCCTTAATGTAACGATCGCTGCTGGCATCATCGCGCAAATCGAGGGGATTATCGGGAACAACGCTTCCCGGTAACGCGTCCCGCAGGCGCTGTAGCGTCTCTTCACCCAGCGTGGCCAGCTTGCCGTTGCGTAGCCAGAGCTCGTCCAGCGCCAGGGCGGCGGGAGCGGCACCGTTGCTGACAATCATCAGCTTTTCACCGCGCAGGGGGCGCATGTGGCTTAACGTTTCGACGGCGGAAAAAAGCTCGTGCGTATCCTGTACCCGCAGTAGACCGGCGCGCTGGATCGCTGCATCCCATGCGGGATCCATCCCGGAACGGGAATGTAGCAGGCGCTGAGCCGCGGGGCTGCGCCCGCTTTTGATGACCAGTATCGGTTTATTACGCGATGCGCTACGCGACGCCGACACAAAACGACGGGCGTCGCTCAGGTGTTCAAGGTAGAGCAGGATAGCGCTGGTTTTGCTGTCACGCGCCAGGAAATCCAGCAGCTCATCGACGTCAATGTCCAGGCTGTCGCCCAAAGCGATGAAGTAGGAAAAGCCCATCTCACGCTGCTGCGCCCAGTCGAGGATGGTATTGGATACCGCAGCCGACTGCGAAATAAAGGCCAGTTTGCCTTTACGGATCGGAACCGGGGAAAAACTGGCATTCAGCCCTTGCCAAGGCGCAAGCAGACCGAGGCTGTTTGGACCAAGAATGCGCATCTGGTAGCGGCTGGCGCAGGCTAGCAGTTCGGGCTGCTGTTCAGGAGGCGAGGAAAGAATAATGCAGGTTTTACAGCCTTTCTGACCGAGCGACTCAAGCAGTTCGAGGTTTCGTTTCGCATGCGTGCAGAGCACGGCGAGGTCGGGAACGAAAGGCAGGCTCTGCACATCCGGCCACGCCAGTACCCCCTGTACCGCCTTATAAGCGGGCGTAACGGGCATGACCGGGCCGTTAAACCCGCCAGCCAGCAGGTTACGCATCATCAGATACCCTGCGCGGTCCGGTTTCATCGAGGCGCCAATAACGGCAATGGATTTCGGACGGAGTAGCGCTTCTAACCCTCTCTGGCTCATGCAGGCCTCCCGTGAATGCAAGCGACCTGATGATTTTAAACGCTTTCTGTCTCTGTTGCTGTGACGCTACCCTTATGAACGGTTTTTCCCGCAAGATAACGTTCACGGAAGCAGGAGAAGTGGGAGCCCAGCGCGCCGGCTGCCTGGGTATCGCCCGCCAGATCCAGTAGCGCAATAGCGACTTCAGCGGTGCAATATTGACCGTCGGCATGCGCTTCACGCAAGCGATAGGCCGAAACGCGCGACAGATCGACGGAAATCACCGGCAGCGCATCAAGGTAAGGGCTTTTGCGAAACATCTTTCTCGCTTCGGTCCAGGTGCCGTCGAGCATAATAAACAGCGGCGGCTTACCGGATGGTGGCGCCGTAAGCACCTGACGTTGTTCGCCTGCATATGATGCCGGGAAAACGACCATGGGCTGATAGTCCGGGCTTGCCACCAGGTCGAGCAGAGCCTGAGGTGGCTCAGTGCGCGACCACTGAAACGCTGCGGTGTTGGGCAGAATATCGGCGATCAAACGCCCCGTGTTGCTGGGCTTCATCGGTTCGGTATCGAACATGACCAGACAAAAGCGGCTTTTCGCCTCGCTCGGTGCAAGCGTTTCGCACAGACACACTTTCAGCGGTAAAAGGCAGCGCTGGCAGCGGCGAATACGATTGCCTCGGGCCAGAAAAGGGCGGGTGGCGCGCGCAAGGCGCTCGGCGCGTAATTGAAGTACAGCGTTATCAGTCATGGGCGAAAAGGCAGGAAAAACCCCATTTTCGCAGAGGAGAGAACGGGGCACAAGATATGCCCCGTGAATGTTACAGGGATTCGTTTAACCAGCTGTCGAAAGGCGCTTTCGGTACTGCACCATTGAGCATATCGATCACTTCACCATTTTTGAAAATCATAATGGTTGGAATGCTGCGAATGCGAAAACGGGCGCTGAGTTCACGTTCCGCTTCGGTATTCACTTTGACAAAACGCATTTTCCCGCTGCGCTCTTCAGCCACGTCTTCGAAGATGGGCGCAAAGTTACGGCAGGGGCCGCACCACGGTGCCCAGAAATCGACCACAACAGGCAGATCGTCCTTGAGGAGTTTGTCCAGCGTAGCACCCGTCGCGTTAATGACATCGCCATCAAATAATTCGTGGCCACAACGCCCGCATTTCGCACCGTCATCCATCCGGTCGTCCGGAATGCGGTTTACAGCCTGACAGTTGGCACATACGGTATTCATAACTAACCTCTGATAGAGCCGTGGAACAACGGCAGAACGCCGATAATGTTTCTGATATGTTACATATTATCAGTGAGCTTGTATGAAACGACAATGCGTTTTATTCAATGGGAACAATAGTCACAGGCTTTTGTACGAAATTATGGCTATGAGCTTGCACATCGGGTAATCTGCGCGCTTCGCGCAGCGCTGGTGGAGAAAAGCATGAACGACGAAATGAAAAACAAAAGCGGCAAGGTCAAAGTGATGTATGTCCGCAGTGATGATGACTCTGATAAACGCACCCAAAATCCGCGTACCGGAAAAGGTGGCGGGCGTCCGGCGTCTTCTCGTGCAGACGGTGGCCGTCGCCCCGCCCGCGATGACAGAAATAACCGCGGCGATGACCGCAAACGTGATGACCGTAAGCGTGACGATCGCAAACGCGATGATTTTGTCCGTGACGGTGGATCGCCATGGCGTACCGTTTCTCGCGCGCCCGGTGAAGAGGCGACCGAAAAAGCCGATCACGGCGGTATCAGCGGAAAAAGCTTTATCGATCCGGAAGTGCTGCGTCGTCAGCGTGCGGAAGAGACCCGTGTCTACGGTGAGAACGCCTGTCAGGCCCTGTTCCAGAGCCGCCCGGAGTGTATCGTTCGTGCATGGTTTATTCAGAGCGTGACCCCGCGCTTTAAAGAAGCGCTGCGCTGGATGGCGGCGAACCGCAAAGCCTACCACGTGGTTGACGATGCCGAGCTGACAAAAGCGTCCGGGACTGAACACCACGGCGGCGTCTGCTTCCTGATCAAAAAACGTAACGGCACTACCGTGCAGCAGTGGGTCAGCCAGGCGGATATCGATGACTGTGTGCTGGCGCTGGAAGATGTGGGTAACCCGCATAACCTGGGCGCTATGATGCGTAGCTGCGCGCACTTTGGCGTGAAAGGCGTTCTGTTGCAGGATGCCGCGCTGCTGGAATCCGGTGCAGCAATCCGTACCGCGGAAGGCGGTGCAGAGCATGTTCAGCCGATCACTGGCGACAGCGTGCTGGAAGCCCTGGAGCAGTTCCGTAAAGCGGGCTACACCATTGTCACCACCTCAAGCCGTGCCGCTACGCCGCTGTTTAAAGCGACGTTGCCGCGCAAAATGGTGCTGGTGTTAGGTCAGGAGCGTGATGGTCTGTCTGATGCGGCACTCTCCAGCGCTGACCTGAGCGTCTCTATCGACGGCACTGGCAACGTTGAAAGCCTGAACGTATCCGTTGCGACCGGCGTGCTGCTGGCGGAATGGTGGCGTCAGAACAAGGCATAAGCCTTTTATGTGCCGGGCCTGACCCGGCACATTCAAACCCTACTCGCTCTCTGCCGGTAACACAGGCATCCAGTCAATCGGCTTTTCGCCACGCTTTTCCAGCCACTCATTCGTCAGAACAAAATGATTACTGCCAAAGAAACCGCGATGCGCAGACAGCGGCGACGGGTGCGGTGCCTTCAGCACGTGATGACGCTGACGATCGATAATCGCCCCTTTCTTTTGGGCATGCGAACCCCAGAGTAAAAACACGACGCCTTCACGATGCTCATTGATCAGGCTGATAACCTTATCGGTAAAGGTTTCCCATCCCAGACTGGCGTGGGAGTGTGCCTGACCCGCCCGGACAGTTAATACGGTATTCAGCAACAGCACGCCCTGGCGCGCCCAGCTTTCCAGATAACCGTGATTAGGGCGGGTGAAACCAGGAATCGTTCCTTCCAGCTCTTTATACATATTCAGCAGAGAAGGGGGGATGGCCACGCCCGGACGCACGGAAAATGCCAGTCCGTGAGCCTGCCCGGGGCCGTGGTACGGATCCTGCCCCAGGATAACCACCTTTACATCACTCAGTTCGGTGTAGCGGAAGGCGTTAAACACATCTTTCTGCGGCGGATAAATTGTCTGGCCGGCCTGCCGTTCAGCCGCAACGGTACTGAGGGTGTTAATAAAATAGGGCTGCTGCTTCTCTTCTGCCAGCACGTCATGCCAGGTTAAAGGTGTTGTCATCTCGCTCTCCTGCGAATCTCATTCTGTGTCTAGCTTACCTGTTAAACCCCAATGAGCAAAATTACCCGCGGAAAAGCAGGCTAAGTGACTCAATTTATGTTGAAAACCAGGCAGAGTAAGTTGAATTGGTAAACCTTTAAAATTGATCTAAAACAAAAAATACAGACCACACTCTTTGTGTGGTTGGCGGTTTTGTTGATTTAAATCAATAAATCACCCGGGTCTGAATGTTATATATACACACAACAAACAATGGTTTTACCAATTGGCCGCAAAAGGCCAGCATCAGTTAATGTAGCCTGAGGGAGGCAACACATGATTACAGGTATCCAGATTACTAAAGCTGCAAATGACGATCTGCTGAACTCTTTCTGGCTGCTGGACAGCGAGAAAAACGAAGCGCGCTGTGTAGTAGCGAAAGCAGGTTTTGCGGAAGACGAAATCGTTCCGGTGAGCAAACTGGGCGAAATTGAATACCGTGAAATTCCAATGCAAGTGCAACCAGAAGTACGCGTGGAAGGCGGTCAGCACCTGAACGTTAACGTCCTGCGTCGCGAAACGCTGATGGATGCCGTTGAGCACCCGGAAAAATACCCGCAGCTGACCATCCGTGTGTCTGGCTATGCGGTGCGTTTCAACTCTCTAACCCCGGAACAGCAGCGCGACGTTATCGCGCGTACCTTTACTGAAAGCCTGTAAGGTTTCAGCTTCGGGGGTGGAATAAAAAAGCCGGGAATATCCCGGCTTTTTTTTACTCTTCCGTTTTTGTCTCTGGCGCAGCAGAGCTTGGCTTACGGCGCTTACCAATATTTTTGGTATCGCGGTGGCGCTGTTTAACGCGCGGCTTCTCTTTTTCTTTCTCTTTTCTCTCAGCACGTTTCGCGAGCGCTTTCTTGGACGGTTTGCCCGTCATTTTTTCACTCGGCGCACGTGTGGTCGGACGAAGCCCGTCAATCACGCGAGCTTTCAGCGGCTCCTCAACGTAGCGGCCAATTTTCTGTAGCAGCAAATGGTCGTGCGCTTCTACCAGAGAGATAGCAATACCTTTGCGGCCCGCACGGCCGGTACGACCAATACGGTGCAGGTAAGTATCACCGCTGCGCGGCATATCAAAGTTGATCACGTGGCTCACGTCCGGGATGTCGATCCCGCGCGCGGCAACGTCGGTGGCAACCAGCACATTCACGCGGCCATCGGTCAGGCGCTTGATCCCTTCAGTACGCTTAACCTGCGCCATTTCACCTTCGAGATAGCAGTTGTTAATGCCGGCGTTGCGCAGCATTTCTGCCAGCTCATGCACGCGCTCACGTTTGCGTACGAAGACGATGGTACGGGTTGCCTCTTCCTGCTTCAGCAGGTGTTTCAACAACTCAACCTTATGCTCAAGGTTATCTGCGCGGTAGTACCACTGGTGGATCTTCTTACGCTCACGGGTCGATGGCGTAGCGGACACTTCCACCGGATCTTCCAGCAGACGTTCGGCGAAATCTTTAATCGCATCCCCTTCAAGGGTTGCCGAGAACAGCATTGTCTGATTACGCCAGCGCGTTTCACCCGCGATGTGTTCGATATCCTGGGCAAAGCCCATGTCCAGCATGCGGTCAGCTTCATCGAGAATCAGCGTTTCCACCGCGCGGCAGTCGAAGTTCTCTTCTTTTATGTATTGCAGCAGACGGCCTGTCGTCGCGACAACGATATCCTGGTTTTCGCTGAACACTTCGGCGTGGTTCATATACGCTACGCCGCCGGTGATGGTCGCGATATCCAGATGGGTGTTCGCCGCCAGCTCACGCGCGTGTTCGGCAACCTGCATCGCCAGTTCACGGGTCGGGGTCAGGATCAAAATGCGCGGCGGGCCTGATTTTTTACGCGGAAAGTCGAGCAAATGCTGCAACACAGGCAGCAAGTAGGCTGCTGTCTTCCCCGTGCCGGTTGGCGCAGAACCGAGCACATCGCGGCCCTCAAGCGCAGGCGGAATGGCCGCGGCCTGAATGGCGGTCGGGCGTGTAAAGCCTTTGCTCTCAAGGGCATTGAGCAGGCTTTCATCGAGTTCAAGTTCGGAAAAAGTCGTTACAGTCATGTTCTACCTCTGTGTGGGGCGCTGATTATAGACGTTACGGCTGTAATCTTCATCTGTTTGTATGGATATCGCTTTTCGACCACTTCGCTTTCCCCTATGCTACTCCAGTTTCACTCAGAAGGTTGCCCTGACATGTCTCAACTCAAAGCGCAGTTGCGCCGCGATGGTTTTACGTTTAAACAGTTTTTTGTGGCGCACGATCGTTGTGCGATGAAAGTCGGTACAGACGGTATTTTACTGGGGGCATGGGCGCCTGTCGCAGGTGTAAAACGCATTCTGGATATTGGTACGGGCAGCGGACTTCAGGCGCTGATGCTGGCGCAGCGAACGGAAGAACACGTCACGATCGACGCCGTTGAGCTTGATCCTCAGGCGGCCCGGCAGGCAAGTGAAAACGCTGCCGACTCTCCGTGGGCAGATCGCATCAGGGTAGAATGCGCCGATGTCCTGACCTGGGCGCCGGAGCAAACCGCGCGTTACGATTTGATTGTCAGCAATCCGCCGTATTTCACGCCAGGCGTGGAATGTGGAACGCCAGAACGCGAGCAGGCACGTTACACCGGCTCGCTCGATCACAAGGCGCTACTGACCAGTGCGGCGGAGCTCATCTCGGAAGAGGGATTTTTCTGCGTGGTCTTGCCTGAAAGCACGGGTAATACCTTCATTGAAATCGCACGGGGGATCGGCTGGAATCTGCGTCTTCGTACCGATATTTCGGATACGGAAGGACGCTTACCGCACCGCGTGTTGCTGGCGCTCTCGCCGAAAGAGGGGGAGTGCTTTATCGACAGGATGGTCATTCGTGGGCCAGACCAGCGTTATTCCGAAGATTACACTGCCCTGACCCAGGCCTTTTATCTGTTTATGTGAACCTGCGGCGTCAACACCGACGGGCCGGACATTTCAAGCGGTTCGGGATAGTCCAGCGTATAATGCAGGCCACGGCTCTCTTTGCGCATCATCGCACAGCGCACAATCAACTCGGCAACCTGCACAAGGTTGCGCAGCTCCAGCAGATTATTAGAAACGCGGAAGTTGGCGTAATATTCATCAATTTCCTGCTGCAACATCTTGATGCGGCGTAACGCGCGTTCCAGACGCTTCGTTGTGCGTACAATCCCGACATAATCCCACATGAAAAGCCGCAGCTCGTGCCAGTTATGCTGGATAACCACCAGTTCGTCCGGGTTTTCTACCCGACTTTCATCCCATGCCGGCAGGAGTGTTGTCGGACGTGCATAGGGCATGCGTTTACTAATATCTTCCGCAGCCGACCACCCATACACCAGACACTCCAGCAGCGAGTTTGAGGCCATGCGATTCGCACCATGCAGGCCGGTGTAGCTGACCTCGCCGATCGCATACAAACCATCCACGTCGGTACGACCATGATCGTCAACCATCACCCCGCCACAGGTATAGTGTGCGGCAGGTACAATCGGCACCGGATCGCGGGTTAAATCAATACCCAGACTCAGCAGCTTTTCATAAATCATAGGGAAGTGCTGGCGAATAAAGTCTGCCGGTTTATGGCTAATGTCCAGATACATGCAGTCGACGCCAAGCCGCTTCATCTCGTGGTCAATGGCGCGGGCCACGATATCCCGCGGGGCAAGTTCACCTCGGGGGTCGAAGTCCGGCATAAACCGGGAACCGTCCGGACGCTTCAGATACGCGCCTTCGCCGCGCAACGCTTCAGTTAACAGGAAGTTACGTGCCTGCGGGTGGAACAGGGCGGTAGGATGGAACTGATTAAACTCCATATTCGCCACGCGGCAGCCTGCGCGCCAGGCCATGGCGATACCGTCTCCGGAGGCGATATCCGGGTTAGTCGTGTACTGGTAAACCTTGGAGGCGCCGCCGGTCGCCAGCACAACGGCTTTTGCCTGGCAGGTTTCCACCTTCTCTTTATTCCGATTCCACACCCATGCGCCGACAACACGGCGCGTGCCGGGCAGGCCAATCTTATCGGAAATAATCAGGTCGACGGCGTTGCTGCGCTCCAGCACCCGAATATTAGGATGGCTGAGGGCTTTGCTGACCAGCGTGGTTTCAACCGCTTTTCCGGTTGCATCAGCAGCGTGCAGAATACGGCGGTGGCTGTGCCCGCCTTCACGGGTCAGGTGATAGCTCTCTTCACCATTAGGCTGAACCTGCGTATCAAACAGCACGCCCTGATCGATAAGCCATTGCACGCAGTGGCGGGCATTGCTGGCGACAAACTCTGCGGCATGCTCATCCACGATCCCGGCACCGGCAATCAGGGTGTCTTCTACGTGCGAGGCTATACTATCCGTTTCATCAAACACGGCGGCAATACCGCCTTGTGCATAGAAGGTGGAACCTTCGCTCATCGGCCCTTTACTCAGCACGATTACGTTCTGATGTTCCGCCAGGCGCAGCGCGAGGGAGAGGCCGGCAGCACCGCTGCCGATGATCAGTACATCACAATGAAGTTCAGGCGTCGTGTTCATGATGTTTGTTTAATTTACTAAACATGATGTGGGGAGAATAGCATTGTGATGCGAGATATCGCACGTTTTTTTTGATGTGTGTTGCAATGACTAAACGGAAGGCCAGAAGTTAAATCTGCGCTAAATGGCCGGAAATATTTTGCGAAGCAGATCGTTAGCTTCAGATTTTGTGGTGAAATAAAGCCTGTGTTGCGTTACTCTTCTGACGATAAAGTTGATGATTCTTGTCAGAAAGCGGGTGCGTATCGTGAACAGACTTATAATGAGAGAAAATGAACGGTCTGCGGCGCGATGAACAAAAACAAAGGCGTTACGGAACTTATTGAAGAACAGACACTCTAATTCGGTGCTTGCTCAAAGTGCAATGTTGTTAGAGTGGCGTTTCGATAACGCGTGGAATTTGGTTTGGGGAGACATTACCTCGGATGAGCGAGCAGTTAACGGACCAGGTCCTGGTTGAACGGGTCCAGAAGGGAGATCAGAAAGCTTTTAACCTACTGGTGGTGCGCTACCAGCATAAGGTAGCGAGTCTGGTTTCCCGCTATGTACCGTCAGGCGATGTTCCTGATGTGGTGCAAGAGTCTTTTATTAAGGCCTATCGCGCGCTGGATTCATTCCGGGGGGATAGTGCTTTTTATACCTGGCTGTATCGTATTGCAGTCAATACGGCTAAGAATTATTTGGTTGCTCAGGGCCGTCGTCCGCCTTCAAGTGATGTCGACGCTATCGACGCAGAAAACTTCGAAAGTGGCGGCGCGCTGAAAGAAATTTCGAACCCTGAGAACTTAATGTTGTCAGAAGAACTGAGACAAATCGTTTTTCGCACGATCGAGTCGCTCCCGGAAGATTTACGCATGGCAATTACGTTACGGGAGCTGGATGGCCTAAGCTATGAAGAGATAGCCGCCATCATGGATTGTCCGGTCGGCACGGTTCGTTCACGAATTTTCCGTGCGCGAGAAGCCATTGATAATAAAGTTCAACCGCTTATCAGGCGTTGACGATAGCGGGATACTGGAAAAGGTATTAGGCATGCAGAAAGAAAAACTTTCCGCTTTAATGGATGGTGAAACGCTGGATAATGAGCTGCTCGATGAGTTGTCTCATTCTCCCGAAATGCAACAGACCTGGGAGAGCTATCATCTTATCCGCGACTCTCTGCGCGGTGATACCAGCGAGGTTCTCCATTTCGATATCTCAGCACGCGTTATGGCGGCCATTGAGAACGAACCTGTTCATCAGACCACGCCGCTGATTCCTGAAGCGCAGCCTGCACCTCACCAATGGCAGAAAATGCCGTTCTGGCACAAGGTGCGTCCATGGGCCAGCCAGCTCACCCAAATGGGGGTCGCTGCGTGCGTATCGCTTGCAGTTATCGTTGGGGTCCAGCACTATAATACTCAGTCTGAAGCTAATCAGCAGCCTGAAGCGCCAGTGTTCAATACGCTGCCGATGATGGGTAAAGCCAGCCCGGTTAGCCTGGGCGTACCGGCAGATGCCTCCGCAAGCGGCGGACAGCAACAGCAGGTACAGGAGCAGCGTCGTCGCATTAATGCGATGTTGCAGGATTACGAGTTGCAGCGTCGTCTGCACTCCGAGCAGCTTCAGTTTGAGCAGGCCCAAACCCAGCAGGCTGCTGTGGAGGTGCCAGGAAACCAAACTTTAGGAACGCAATCGCAGTAATGAAGCAACTTTGGTTCGCCATGTCTTTGATGGCGGGTAGCCTGTTCTTCTCTGCTAACGCCTCGGCTGATGTTTCATCCGGGGCGTTGTTGCAGCAAATGAATCTGGCCAGCCAGTCACTCAATTACGAGTTGGCATTTATCAGCATCAATAAGCAGGGTGTCGAATCGTTACGCTATCGCCACGCCCGCCTTGATAACCAGCCGCTCGCCCAGCTTTTACAGATGGATGGCCCGCGTCGGGAAGTGGTCCAGCGTGGGAACGAAATCAGCTATTTCGAGCCAGGCCTTGAGCCGTTTACGCTCAATGGTGACTACATCGTTGATTCCCTGCCGTCGCTCATTTACACCGATTTTAAACGTCTCGCCCCCTACTATGATTTTATCTCGGTGGGGCGAACGCGTATTGCCGACAGGCTGTGCGAAGTGATCCGCGTTGTTGCGCGGGATGGGACACGTTACAGCTATATCGTCTGGATTGACGCAGAGACGAAGCTGCCGATGCGCGTTGATCTGCTCGATCGCGACGGTGAAACGCTGGAGCAGTTCCGCGTGATCTCCTTCGATGTGAACAGTCAGGTTGGCAACAGCATGCAGAATCTGGCCAAAGCCAGCCTGCCGCCTTTGCTTTCCGTACCTGCCGGCGACTCTGTCAATTTTAACTGGGTACCATCCTGGATCCCGCAAGGGTTCAGCGAAGTTTCCAGCAGCCGTCGCCAGCTCCCAACCATCGAAACTCCGGTTGAGTCGCGACTCTATTCCGATGGGCTGTTTAGCTTCTCGGTGAATATTAATCGCGCTACGGCGAACAGTTCCGAACAGATGCTCCGTACCGGTCGCCGGACGGTCAGCACGACGGTGCGCGATAATGCGGAAATTACCATTGTTGGTGAATTACCGCCGCCAACGGCAAAACGTATTTCAGACAGCATTAAATTCAGGGCTGCGCAATGATTAAAGAGTGGGCCACAGTCGTATCCTGGCAGGATGGCGTAGCGCTTGTCAGCTGTGACGTTAAAGCATCATGCAGCAGCTGCGCTTCGCGAGCCGGTTGCGGCAGCCGCGTGTTGAATAAGCTGGGGCCGCAAACGTCGCACACTATTGCTGTGCCGAGCGATCAGCCGCTGGTGGCAGGGCAAAAAGTGGAGCTGGGCATCGCTGAAGGTAGCCTGCTCACTTCCGCCATGCTGGTTTACCTTTCTCCGCTGGCAGGTCTGTTCGTGATGGGCGGGGTTTTCCAGATGCTGTTTGGCACAGATTTGGCCGCCATGTGCGGGGCCGCGTTGGGCGGCGTGGGCGGGTTCTGGCTTGCTAAAGGCGTTTCCCCAAGGCTTGCCGCCCGGGAAGCGTGGCAGCCCGTCATCCTCAGCGTTGCACTGGCACCCGACCAACTTCGTGTTGAGACGCTCTCTTCTGAGGCCCGGTAATCTGCCGGGCTTTATTATTATTTACATCGCAATAAAGAAAACGCCGTCTCTTCGCGCTATACCTGGCTCTAAGTGCATTTCCAGCTGACGAGGATGTAGTGTAGAATGCTGCGTTTTCGCACTGAAAAACGTCAGGCTAAGAACAGCGGCCTCCAGGAATTCGTAAGGCATAATTATTTAACTATATGAAGAACATACGTAACTTTTCGATCATTGCTCACATTGACCACGGTAAGTCGACGCTGTCTGACCGTATTATCCAGATTTGCGGTGGCCTGTCTGATCGTGAAATGGCAGCCCAGGTTCTGGACTCCATGGACCTGGAACGCGAACGCGGTATTACCATCAAAGCGCAGAGCGTGACGCTCGACTATAAAGCTTCCGATGGTGAAACCTATCAGCTGAACTTTATCGACACCCCAGGGCACGTTGACTTCTCTTATGAAGTGTCACGCTCGCTGGCGGCCTGCGAAGGCGCGCTGCTGGTGGTGGATGCCGGGCAGGGCGTAGAGGCCCAGACGCTGGCAAACTGCTACACCGCCATGGAAATGGATCTTGAAGTGGTGCCGGTTCTGAATAAAATCGACCTGCCAGCCGCCGATCCTGAGCGCGTAGCGGAAGAGATTGAAGACATCGTCGGTATTGATGCGACCGATGCAGTGCGCTGCTCGGCGAAAACCGGTGTCGGTGTTCCGGACGTACTGGAACGTCTGGTGCGTGATATTCCGCCGCCGGAAGGCGACCCGGATGCGCCGCTACAGGCGCTGATCATCGACTCCTGGTTTGATAACTACCTCGGCGTTGTCTCGCTGGTGCGTATTAAAAACGGCACCATGCGTAAAGGCGACAAAATCAAGGTCATGAGCACCGGCCAGGTCTACAACGCTGACCGTCTGGGCATCTTCACGCCAAAACAGGTTGACCGTACCGAGCTGAAATGCGGCGAAGTGGGCTGGCTGGTCTGTGCAATTAAAGACATCCTCGGCGCGCCAGTAGGCGATACCCTGACCGGCGCACGTAACCCGGCAGATAAAGCGCTGCCAGGCTTCAAAAAGGTGAAACCACAGGTTTATGCGGGTCTGTTCCCGGTCAGCTCTGACGATTACGAAAACTTCCGCGATGCGCTCGGAAAGCTGAGCCTCAACGATGCCTCCCTGTTCTACGAGCCAGAAAGCTCAACGGCGCTG
This sequence comes from Enterobacter sp. DTU_2021_1002640_1_SI_PRY_ASU_LCPMC_013, assembly GCF_032389435.1. NCBI lineage: Bacteria > Pseudomonadati > Pseudomonadota > Gammaproteobacteria > Enterobacterales > Enterobacteriaceae > Enterobacter > Enterobacter sp. DTU_2021_1002640_1_SI_PRY_ASU_LCPMC_013. The sequence continues at coordinate 3,625,653 of NZ_CP135594.1, read as the reverse complement.
GGCTTCGGCTTCCGCTGTGGCTTCCTCGGTCTGCTGCACATGGAGATCATTCAGGAACGTCTGGAGCGTGAATACGATCTGGATCTGATCACCACCGCCCCGACGGTTGTCTACGAAGTAGAAACCACCTCGAAAGAGGTGATCTACGTCGACAGCCCGTCCAAGCTCCCGCCGCTGAATAATATTCAGGAACTGCGCGAGCCTATCGCAGAGTGTCACATGCTGCTGCCGCAGGAGTTCCTCGGTAACGTGATCACCCTGTGTATTGAGAAGCGTGGCGTGCAGACCAACATGGTTTACCACGGTAACCAGGTGGCGCTGACCTATGAAATTCCGATGGCAGAAGTGGTGCTCGACTTCTTCGACCGTCTGAAGTCTACCTCCCGTGGCTATGCGTCGCTGGACTACAACTTCAAACGCTTCCAGGCCTCGAACATGGTTCGTGTGGACGTGCTGATCAACGGTGAGCGTGTGGATGCGCTGGCGCTGATCACCCACAACGATAACGCCCCGTACCGTGGTCGTGAGCTGGTTGAGAAGATGAAAGATCTGATCCCGCGTCAGCAGTTTGACATTGCGATTCAGGCGGCCATTGGTAATCACATCATTGCCCGTTCAACCGTGAAGCAGCTGCGTAAAAACGTTCTGGCTAAGTGCTACGGCGGCGACGTCAGCCGTAAGAAAAAACTGTTGCAGAAGCAGAAAGAAGGTAAGAAGCGTATGAAGCAGGTCGGTAACGTTGAGCTGCCGCAGGAAGCATTCCTTGCCATCCTTCATGTTGGTAAAGACGGTAACGGTAAATAACCTTAAGGAGTTGGCATGGCGAACATGTTTGCCCTGATCCTGGTCATCGCTACCCTGGTGACAGGTCTGTTGTGGTGCCTGGATAAGTTTATCTTCGCCCCAAAACGCCGTGAACGTCAGGCTGCCGCGCAGGCAGCCACGGGCGATGCGCTTGACGCGAAAACCCTGAAAAAAGTCGGCCCAAAACCGGGCTGGCTGGAAACAGGGGCATCGGTATTCCCGGTGCTGGCGATTGTGCTGGTGGTGCGTTCATTTATCTATGAACCCTTCCAGATCCCGTCAGGATCGATGATGCCAACGCTGCTGATCGGTGATTTCATTCTGGTTGAGAAGTTTGCCTATGGCATCAAAGATCCGATCTATCAGAAAACGCTGATCGAAACGGGTCATCCGAAACGTGGCGACATCGTGGTGTTTAAATATCCGGAAGATCCGCGGCTGGATTATATTAAACGCGCGGTAGGTCTGCCGGGCGATAAAGTGACCTACGATCCGGTGGCAAAAGAGGTGACCATTCAGCCAGGCTGTAGCTCTGGCACCGCATGTGAAAATGCGCTGCCAGTCACTTACTCCAACGTTGAGCCAGCTGATTTTGTGCAGACCTTCGCCCGCCGTAACGGCGGTGAAGCGACCAGCGGATTCTTCCAGGTGCCAAAAGGTGAAACCAAAGAGAATGGCATTCGTCTGGTTGAACGCAAAGAGACGCTGGGCGATGTTACTCACCGCATTCTGACCGTGCCCATCGCACAGGATCAGCTGGCAATGTACTACCAGCAGCCAGGCCAACAGCTGGCGACCTGGATTGTGCCGCCGGGACACTACTTCATGATGGGTGACAACCGCGATAACTCTGCGGACAGCCGTTACTGGGGCTTTGTGCCGGAAGCGAATCTGGTCGGTAAAGCAACCGCTATCTGGATGAGTTTTGAGAAGCAGGAAGGCGAGTGGCCGACCGGCGTTCGCCTGAATCGTATTGGCGGAATTCATTAATTTTCGCCAAAAATAACACGTAGCGGCTTTTATTCGCCGCTACGTGAATTATTTCAGCGATAAATCTCTTTGAACTAACGACATCCCCTGTCGTTGTGTATAGAATATTCCCCCGAAGTTTAAGGTTGGCCCTGCAAGGGTGCCACGGCACACGAAACCGCGTTGGTTTTCTCAGGTCGGTTTCGTGTGCTGCATTTTTGACGCATTCATTTATTGGTATCGCATGAACCCCATCGTAATTAATCGGCTTCAACGGAAGCTGGGCTACACTTTTCATCATCAGGAGTTGTTGCAACAGGCATTAACCCATCGCAGTGCCAGCAGCAAACATAATGAGCGTCTCGAGTTTTTAGGCGACTCTATTTTAAGTTTCGTGATTGCAAATGCGCTTTATCATCGTTTTCCGCGTGTGGACGAAGGTGATATGAGCCGCATGCGCGCCACGCTGGTGCGCGGCAATACCCTCGCTGAAATCGCACGCGAATTTGAGCTGGGTGAATGCCTGCGTCTGGGGCCAGGTGAGCTGAAAAGTGGTGGTTTCCGTCGTGAATCCATCCTTGCCGATACGGTCGAGGCATTGATCGGTGGCGTGTTCCTGGACAGCGATATCCAGACCGTAGAAAAGCTGATCCTTAACTGGTATCAGACCCGCCTGGACGAAATCAGCCCGGGCGATAAACAAAAAGATCCTAAAACGCGTCTGCAAGAATATTTGCAGGGTCGTCATCTGCCGCTGCCATCCTATCTGGTGGTGCAGGTGCGTGGCGAAGCCCACGATCAGGAATTTACCATCCATTGCCAGGTCAGTGGCCTGAGTGAACCGGTGGTCGGCACGGGTTCAAGCCGTCGTAAGGCTGAACAGGCTGCCGCCGAACAGGCGTTAAAAATGCTGGAGCTGGAATGAGCATCGACAAAACCTATTGCGGATTTATTGCCATCGTCGGACGTCCGAACGTTGGCAAATCCACCCTGCTGAATAATCTGCTTGGGCAGAAGATTTCTATCACCTCGCGTAAGGCGCAGACCACGCGTCACCGCATCGTCGGTATCCATACTGAAGGCGCGTATCAGGCGATCTACGTCGATACACCGGGCCTGCACATGGAAGAGAAGCGCGCCATCAACCGTCTGATGAACAAGGCGGCGAGCAGCTCCATTGGCGACGTAGAGCTGGTGATTTTCGTTGTGGAAGGCACCCGCTGGACGCCGGACGACGAAATGGTCCTGAACAAGCTGCGCGACGGCAAAACGCCGGTGATCCTCGCAGTCAATAAAGTGGACAACGTGCAGGAAAAAGCCGATCTGCTGCCGCACCTGCAATGGCTGGGCAGCCAGATGAACTTCCTGGACATCGTCCCGCTGTCTGCGGAAACGGGTCTGAACGTTGATACCATCGCGGGTATCGTGCGCAAGCATCTGCCGGAAGCGACTCATCACTTCCCGGAAGACTACATCACCGATCGCTCTCAGCGTTTTATGGCGTCTGAAATCATCCGTGAGAAGCTGATGCGTTTCCTGGGCGCTGAACTGCCGTACTCTGTGACGGTGGAGATCGAGCGTTTCCAGAGCAACGAGCGTGGCGGCTACGATATTAACGGTCTGATCCTCGTTGAGCGTGAAGGGCAGAAGAAGATGGTGATCGGCAATAAAGGCGCCAAGATCAAAACTATCGGAATCGAAGCCCGTAAAGACATGCAGGACATGTTTGAAGCACCGGTTCACCTGGAACTGTGGGTGAAAGTGAAATCTGGCTGGGCCGATGATGAGCGTGCGCTGCGCAGCCTCGGTTACGGCGAAGATCAGTAACCTAAGACGACGAGCATATGGATGGATGGCAGCGCGCCTTTGTCCTGCATAGTCGTCCCTGGAGCGAAACCAGCCTGATGCTGGACGTCTTCACGGAAGAGTCCGGTCGCGTGCGCCTTGTTGCCAAAGGCGCACGTTCCAGACGTTCTAATCTGAAAGGTGCCTTGCAGCCTTTCACCCCGCTGCTGGTCCGCTTTGGCGGGCGAGGGGAAGTCAAAACCCTGCGCAGTGCTGAAGCCGTCTCCCTGGCGCTTCCTCTTTCTGGTATCACGCTCTACAGCGGTTTGTATGTTAACGAACTCATCTCACGGGTTCTTGAACATGAGACCCGCTTCTCTGAACTTTTCTTTGATTACCTGCACTGTATTCAGGCACTTGCTGGCGCAACCGGCACCCCTGAGCCTGTTCTGCGTCGTTTCGAACTGGCGCTGCTCGGGCACCTTGGTTACGGCGTCGATTTTCTGCACTGTGCGGGAAGCGGAGACGAGGTAGAAGACACCATGACCTATCGCTATCGTGAGGAAAAGGGCTTTATTGCCAGTGTCGTCGTCGATAACAGCACCTTTACCGGGCGCCAGCTCAGAGCACTGTATGAACGCGAGTTCCCGGACGCCGACACTCTGCGTGCGGCAAAACGCTTTACCCGAATTGCGCTCAAGCCGTATCTTGGGGGCAAACCTTTAAAGAGCCGCGAATTATTCAGGCAGTTTATGCCGAAACGCTAATGTTTTACCCCTCACCCCAGCCCTCTCCCGGAGGGAGAGGGAGAAGGTAAATGAACAAAAATACCGAGGATTGTCATGGCTGAATTACTGTTAGGCGTCAACATCGATCACATCGCCACGTTACGTAATGCACGCGGTACCGCGTATCCCGATCCGGTTCAGGCGGCGTTTATCGCTGAACAGGCTGGCGCCGACGGCATTACCGTTCACCTGCGTGAAGATCGTCGCCACATCACCGACCGGGACGTGCGCATCCTGCGTCAGACGCTGGACACCCGCATGAATCTGGAGATGGCGGTCACCGAAGAGATGCTGGCGATTGCCTGCGAGACCAAACCGCATTTCTGCTGCCTGGTTCCGGAAAAGCGTCAGGAAGTGACCACCGAAGGCGGTCTGGATGTGGCCGGGCAGCTCGACAAAATGCGCGATGCCTGCAAACGCCTGGCGGATGCCGGTATCCTGGTTTCTCTGTTTATCGACGCCGATTTCACCCAGATTAAAGCCGCTGCCGACGTGGGTGCGCCGTATATTGAAATTCACACCGGCTGCTATGCCGATGCCGAAAACGATGCAGCGCAGGCGAAAGAGCTGGAGCGAATCGCCAAAGCGGCAACCTACGCCGCGAGCCTGGGACTGAAGGTTAACGCCGGACACGGCCTGACCTATCACAACGTAAAAGCCATCGCTGCCCTGCCGGAAATGCACGAGCTGAACATCGGCCACGCTATTATTGGCCGTGCGGTGATGAGCGGTCTGAAAGAAGCGGTTTCCGAGATGAAGCGTCTGATGCTGGAAGCGCGTCAGTAATGGCTATTCTGGGCTTAGGCACCGACATCGTTGAAATAGCCCGCATTGAAGCGGTGATCGCCCGGAGCGGCGATCGCCTCGCAAGACGCGTGCTGAGCGATAACGAATGGGCTATCTGGGAGACGCATCAACAGCCGGTGCGCTTTCTGGCAAAGCGTTTCGCGGTAAAAGAGGCGGCGGCGAAAGCGTTCGGCACGGGCATTCGTAACGGCCTGGCGTTTAACCAGTTTGAAGTGTTTAACGATGAGCTGGGTAAGCCACGTCTGCGTTTATGGGGCGAGGCGCTTAAGCTGGCGGAAAAGCTGGGCGTGGCGCACATGCACGTAACGCTTGCAGATGAACGCCACTACGCCTGTGCGACGGTGATCATCGAGAGTTAAATTTTGTCCGCATGGTGCATCAGGACAAACTTATCCCACAGCTGTTCTTCGTTCTCGACGTGTGCCGGATCTTTTAAGATCGTATTGGGAATGGGGCACACCTTCTGGCAGGTCGGCGTCTCATAGTGGCCGATGCATTCGGTGCAGCGGTCGCTGTTAATCTCATAAATGCTGTCGCCCATCGAAATCGCCTCGTTCGGGCATTCGGGTTCGCACATATCGCAGTTGATGCATTTTTTGGTGATTAACAGCGCCATCAGGAAATTCTCAGAAACATCACAAACAGGGCGGGCATTATACGCTCATTCGTTGTTCAGACCAGTTTTTTTACCAGCTCTTCGCTGTGACGAATACGCTCTGGCGCACGCTCCAGATCCTGCTGAACCAGCGCCATAAACAGCAGGTCCGTCAGCATCATCTGCGCACTCGTCGACGAAATCGCCGCACTGCGAGTGGCCTGTTCCTCGGCGATGGTATACAGACAGCGGGTGGCCCGCTGCTGGAGCGCATTCGGGCTGAAGCCAGTAATCGCCAGAATTTTTCCTCCTACGCGCAGGGCTTCGTCGGTAGCCATATTAATTTCACGGCGCTCGCCGGAATAGGAGATGGCCAGCAGTAAATCGTCAGGATCCATGGCCTGCACGGTCGCCAGCAGCGCGTGCATATCCTGTTCAACGATGGCGTTATAGCCGATTTTTGTCAGCTTCCAGCCAAAGTTACGCGCAACCAGTCCGGAGGCGCCGATCCCGGTCAACACAATACGCCGCGCGTCGCGAAGCATGGCTACGCTTTCCAGCAGCTTCTCTTCCGTGTTCACATCCAGCGTGGCATGCATTGCCGCCACGTTCTCTTTGATCAGCTTTTCGCCGACCAGACGCATCGGATCGTCGCCGCGGATCTGGTTATGCACCGGCATTGACTGCGGATTAGGGTTGCTTACCAGTGCTTCACTGATCGCCAGTTTTAGCGCCGGAAAGCCTTTATAGCCTATCTTCTGGGCAAATTTCACCACGCTCGACTGGCTCACCCCGGCTTCGCCTGCCAGCTGCTGGGAGCTGAGGTGTCGCGCGCGATCGGGCTGGGAAAGTAAATAATCCGCCAGCTTTTTGTCACTCTGGGCAAACCCTGCGTAGCGCTGGCGAATACGAATTAAACAGTTCATACGGTCTCCTGGCGAAAATGTGATTACCCGCGCAAATACGAATTTTGCTCGCCTGAATGAATTTTATATTCCATTATAGTGCGTTTATTATGAATTAAAAATTCCAGAGGTAAATAACATGAATCTAGGCTCTCTTGTTTCTGAAACGCGTAACCCGCAAACCATGGATCTTGATGCACTGTCCACGCTGGAGCTGGTAAACCGCTTTAATCAACAGGATACCCTCGTCGCGCTGGCAGTCAAAGAGACATTGCCCGAGGTGGCGAAAGCCGTAGACGCCGCTGCCGACGCTCTGAAAGCAGGAGGACGCATTATTTACATGGGGGCGGGTACCAGTGGGCGCCTCGGTGTGCTGGATGCCTCAGAATGTCCCCCGACCTTTGGCGTTCCGCACGGTCTGGTCGTTGGCCTGATTGCCGGTGGCCCCGGCGCGCTGCTGAAAGCGGTGGAAGGGGCAGAAGACAATAAACAGCTTGGGGAAGACGATCTCAGGGCGCTGAACCTGACCGCGCAGGATCTGGTCGTCGGGCTGGCGGCTTCTGGTCGTACGCCGTACGTCATTGGTGGGCTGGAATACGCCAGACAGACGGGATGTACCACGGTGGCCATCTCTTGTAACCCGGGTTCGCCGATTGCGCAGGTGGCCGCCATTGCCATCTCTCCGGTCGTCGGGCCGGAAGCGCTCACCGGCTCCACGCGCCTGAAATCGGGAACCGCGCAGAAGCTGGTGCTCAATATGATCTCCACCGGCGCGATGGTGAAATTTGGTAAGGTCTACCAAAACCTGATGGTGGATATGCAGGCCACCAACGTCAAGCTGGTGGACAGAGCCTGCCGCATGGTGATAGAGGCGACAGGGGCAGGTCGGGAAGAGGCGGAAGCGGTACTCAAACAGACCGATTACGACGTTAAACCCGCCATTCTGATGATATTAACCGGGCTGGATGCAGCCGCGGCCAGAGCCAGGCTCGAAGCCCATCACGGGTTTTTACGGGCGGCATTAGAACACCAATAAGAGGCGTGTATGGACAAAACAGCAGCGCTCGCCAGCGACATCCTGCTTGGGATCGGTGGGGAAAAAAATATTCAGCGTCTGGAAAACTGCATGACGCGTGTACGCGTCGAGGTGCACAACGACGAAAAGCTTGATTTAACGCGCCTAAAGCAGCTCCCCGGCGTGAGCGGGTACGTTAAACAGGGGCAACAGCACCAGCTGATTGTCGGTCCGGGCAAAGCGGCGCAGGTGGTTGATGCCATGCGCGCCCTGATGACGGGCAGTGAAACGGCTCCCGCCTTTGACGACGCGGAACGCACCAAAGCGCAGGCGAAAGCCAAATACAAAGCCCCCATGAGCGATGCGCTGCGCCAGCTGGCAAACGTCTTTATTCCTCTGATCCCGGCGTTTATCGCATCGGGGCTGATCACCGGGATAATCAATATCCTCAAGCGTCCGGATATTGTCGGGAATTTCGCCACCCAGTATCCGAACCTGCTGGGTATTCTGGCGATTTTCGGCAGCGCGGTGTTTGCCATCATGAACATTCTGGTGGGGGTAAACACGGCCAAAGTGTTCGGCGGCTCGCTGGCGATGGGCGGCGTAATGGCGGGTATCCTCTCCAGCCCGCAGCTGGCGCAGATTACGCTGTTTGGCGAGGCGCTTCAGCCAGGCCGCGGTGGGGTGATTGCCGTGCTGCTGGTGGTCATTCTGATGTGCTGGATCGAGAAAAAGCTGCGCGCGGTGCTGCCCGGCTCGATTGAACTGATCCTCAACCCGCTGCTGACCACATTGATTACCGGGAGCGTGGCGATTGTGGCGCTGCAACCGTTAGGCGGCGCGATCTCTGAAGCCATCGCCCACGGCGCGTCTCTGGCGATCGATCGCGGCGGGCTGCTGGTGGGGGCCGTGCTGTCCGGGACCTTCCTGCCGTTAGTGCTGACCGGTCTGCATCAGGGGCTGGTGCCGATCCATGTCGAACTGGTACAGGCGCACGGCTATAACGCACTGCTGCCGATCCTGTCGATGGCGGGCGTTGGGCAGGTCGGCGCGGCCATCGCGGTGCTGATGAAAACCCGCAACGCGCGTCTGAAAAAGGTTATTAAAGGGGCGCTGCCGGTCGGGTTACTCGGTATCGGCGAGCCGCTGATTTTCGGCGTGACCTTGCCGCTGGGTAAGCCGTTCCTGGCCGCCTGTCTCGGTGGCGCGGTGGGCGGGGCGTTAATCAGCTACTGGAAAGTGGCGACCGTCATTACCTTCGGGATCTCCGGTTTACCGCTGGCATTAACCATCGTAACCGGAAAAGTGATGCTCTATCTGTTAGGCTATCTGGTAGCGGTGATCGCCGGGTTCCTGTTTACCTGGCTGTTAGGATTCAACGACCCAGAGGAGTAAGGTTTGGCCAGTCACGAGCGTCGCGTTGTCTTTTTTGATCTGGATGGAACGCTGCATCAGCAGGATATGTTCGGCACCTTTATGCGCTACCTGCTGCGGCGCCAGCCCCTTAACGCGTTGCTGGTATTACCCCTGTTACCCGTTATTGGCATCGCGCTGCTGGTAAAAGGCCGTGCAGCGCGCTGGCCGATGAGCCTGCTGCTCTGGGGATGCACGTTTGGTCATAGCGAAGCGCGCCTTAAGCAGCTCGAACAGGATTTTGCGCACTGGTTTCGCGGGCACGTCGCCGCGTTTCCCGTGGTACAGGCGCGCCTGACCAGCTATCTCGACGCCAACGATGCCGATATCTGGCTGATTACCGGCTCCCCGCAGACGCTGGTGGAGCATGTCTATTTTGATACGCCCTGGCTGCCGCGCGTGAATCTTATCGCGACACAAATCGCGCGCGGCTACGGCGGCTGGGTGCTGACTATGCGCTGCCTCGGACATGAAAAAGTAGTGCAGCTGGAGAAACGCATCGGTACGCCGCTGCGTCTGTACAGCGGCTACAGCGACAGCAAGCAGGACAACCCGCTGCTCTATTTTTGCCAGCATCGCTGGCGCGTCACGCCTCTGGGCGAACTTCAGCAACTCGAATAGTCTTATCTGTACCGGCTGTGTATAATGCCGCCCGCTTTTCGACTGGAGTATCAGCCCTTGTCCAACCCTGAACACAATCATGAATACTGGATGCGCCATGCGCTGGCGCTGGCTCAGCGCGCCTGGGAAGAGGGCGAAGTGCCCGTGGGCGCGGTTCTGGTCCATAACAATCAGGTGATTGGGGAAGGGTGGAACCGTCCGATTGGCCGTCACGATCCTACCGCGCATGCTGAAATTATGGCGCTGCGTCAGGGCGGACTGGTGCTGCAAAACTATCGTCTGCTTGATACCACCCTGTATGTCACCCTTGAGCCGTGCGTAATGTGCTCCGGGGCGATGGTGCACAGCCGAATCGGTACGCTGGTGTTTGGCGCGCGGGATGAAAAGACGGGCGCTGCTGGTTCACTGATGGACGTACTTGGGCATCCGGGGATGAACCACCAGGTGAAAACTATCGGCGGGGTACTTGCACCAGAATGTTCGGGTCTGTTAAGTGACTTTTTTCGAATGCGTCGGCAGCAGAAAAAGCAACAAAAGGCAGAATTGAAACCGCAGGATGATTAAGCTCGTCCGGTGCGACCACCGGATAGCTTTCAGCCAGCTGTTGCGCCTCGGCCGCCTCTTTTTCTTTCTCCAGCAGATACCCCACCAGGCTTATCTGATACTTACGAATATTTTCCACGTAGGCATACGCTTCATGCCCGCGCGCATAGCCGTACGTCAGCTTCTGGTACCACTGTTTCTGGCTAAGCAGCGGCAGGCGTTGTTTTACATCTGACCAGCTGTCCGGGTTACCTTTGGTTTTCGCCGTCAGCGCCCGCGCGTCGAGCATGTGCGCATAACCCATGTTATAGGCGGCCAGCGCAAACCAGATACGCTCCCCTTCCGGGACCGTCTCCGGCACTTTCGCCATCATATCCTGTAAATACTGCGCGCCGCCGCTGATGCTCTGTTCCGCATCGGTCCGGTCGCTGATGCCGAGGCTCTGGGCGGTATTTTTGGTCAGCATCATCAACCCGCGCACGCCCGTGGGGGAGGTAGCCTGAGCATCCCAGTGCGATTCCTGGTAGGAAATTGCCGCCAGCAGCTTCCAGTCAATCTCCTCGGCGTACTTCTCAAACAGCGGTTGCAGGTCCGGCAGCACGCTGTCCACCGCGCGCAGGAAGGTGCGGGTGTCAACGTAATCAAAATCGTCCCCGTGACCGAGATATTTCTCCTCCAGGCGCGCCAGGGTGCCGTCTTCATTGATGGAATTAAAGAAATCGAGCATAGCCGCAGAGACGGTTTGATCGTCATCCAGCTGGGTAAACCAGGTCACCGGCTGTTCGTCGGTCACATCCAGCGCCACGGCGATTTCAGGATGAACGCGCTGGAAAAGGCTGATCGCCACCGAATCAGCAATGGTATAGGCCAGTTTTTTATCTTTTACCTGCTCCAGCAATTCGGTCGTGCCGAGTTTAGGATCGACCGTCCAGCTGAGGTCAGGGTATTTTTTCTCTTTCAACGCCCGCAGATCGTCAATCACCACATGGCCTGGCGCAATGGTCAATTGCTGGTCGGTGATGTCGGCCAGTGAGCGTGGGCGCAGGCTACCCACACGATAAACCACCTGCTGCGACACGGAGTAATAGGTCGGGCCCGGCTGATAGTTTTTGCTGCGTTCGCTGTTGTACACCAGACCTGCGGCGAGAATATCGGCACGGTCATGGTCCAAATCATCAAACAGCTGGTTGATGTTCTGCCGCACGGTAACTTTCAGCTTCACGCCCAGATAGTCCGCAAACAGCTGTGCCAGTTCGTAATCAAGACCGATAGTTTTACCGTTGATATCGTCGTAAATAAGCGGGGAGGAGAGGGTACTGACGCGCAACTCCCCCCGCTCCTGAATGGCGGCGATACGGTTTTCGGCCTTGCCGAACCAGGGGATAGACGGCCAGAGGGCCACTGCCAGCAGCAACGTAACAATGCCGATGAGCAGATAATTAATCTTTAATTTTTTCAATTAGTTAATTCTCTGCGACGCCGGTTGCCTCAGTGTGCTGTAGTCATGTTAAGAGTAGAGTTTGCCATTGATTGAGCGGCATTTTGCGCAAAGTAGCGCCAGTTGGCAACCAATTAGAGAGACAGGTCACATCTATTGTTAAACATAAAGGATGATTTTATTTCGACGCAAACGGTTTCGTCGGCGCTCAGGATTCTCTATAATGACGCCCGTTTTCCCCCCTTGCGCACACTGTAAGCGCCCCGGCGCTTCGAAGACGAGAGACTTATGATGGAAATTCTGCGTGGTTCGCCTGCACTGTCTGCCTTCCGTATTAACAAACTGCTGGCACGTTTTCAGGCGGCCGACCTTCCGGTAAGCAATATTTACGCTGAGTATGTCCATTTTGCTGACCTGAATGCCCCTCTGAATGCAGAGGAGCGCGTACAGCTGGAACGCCTGCTTAAATATGGCCCAAGCCTGAGCAGCCATACGCCGACCGGCAAATTAATCCTCGCCACGCCACGCCCTGGCACCATCTCCCCCTGGTCTTCCAAAGCCACCGACATCGCTCACAACTGCGGCCTGAACCAGATTAACCGTCTGGAGCGCGGCGTGGCGTACTATGTGGAAGCGTCAACCCTGAGCGACGCGCAGTGGCAGGTGGTTGCCGCAGAGCTGCACGACCGCATGATGGAGAGCGTGTTTGACTCTCTGGATGATGCGCAGAAACTGTTCTCCCACCATCAGCCTGCGCCGGTACAGAGCGTGGATCTGCTGGGGCAGGGGCGTCAGGCGCTCATTGACGCCAACCAGCGTCTCGGCCTGGCGCTCGCAGAAGATGAAATCGACTACCTTCAGGATGCATTCGTTAAGCTGAATCGCAACCCGAACGACATCGAACTGTATATGTTCGCGCAGGCCAACTCCGAGCACTGCCGCCACAAGATTTTCAACGCCGACTGGATTATCGACGGCGAACAGCAGCCGAAGTCGCTGTTCAAAATGATCAAAAACACCATGGAGCAAACCCCTGATCACGTGCTGTCTGCCTATAAAGACAACGCCGCGGTGATGGAAGGTTCCGAGGTGGGCCGCTTCTTCGCCGATCGCGAAGCAGGGCGCTATGACTTCCATCAGGAGCCTGCGCATATCCTGATGAAAGTGGAAACCCACAACCACCCGACGGCGATCTCCCCGTGGCCGGGTGCAGCGACCGGCTCCGGCGGTGAAATCCGTGACGAAGGTGCGACCGGTCGCGGCGCGAAACCAAAAGCGGGTCTGGTCGGTTTCTCCGTTTCCAACCTGCGTATTCCGGGCTTTGAGCAGCCGTGGGAAGAAGACTTCGGCAAGCCAGAGCGCATTGTCACCGCGCTGGATATCATGACCGAAGGCCCGCTGGGCGGCGCGGCGTTCAACAACGAATTTGGTCGTCCGGCGCTGAACGGTTACTTCCGTACCTACGAAGAGAAAGTGGACAGCCACAACGGCGAAGAGCTGCGCGGCTACCACAAACCGATCATGCTGGCGGGCGGGATCGGCAACATTCGCGCCGATCATGTGCAGAAAGGCGAGATCGTCGTCGGCGCGAAGCTGATCGTGCTCGGCGGCCCGGCAATGAACATCGGTCTGGGCGGCGGGGCAGCCTCGTCTATGGCTTCCGGCCAGTCTGATGCGGATCTCGACTTCGCATCCGTGCAGCGCGACAACCCGGAAATGGAGCGCCGTTGTCAGGAAGTGATCGACCGCTGCTGGCAGCTGGGCGATGCCAACCCGATTCTGTTCATCCACGACGTGGGTGCGGGCGGCCTGTCCAACGCTATGCCTGAACTGGTGAGCGACGGCGGTCGCGGCGGACGCTTCAACCTGCGCGATATCCTGAGCGATGAGCCGGGTATGAGCCCGCTGGAAATCTGGTGTAACGAATCCCAGGAGCGCTACGTGCTGGCGGTTGCCGCCGATCAGCTGCCGCTGTTTGACGAGCTGTGCCGCCGCGAGCGCGCGCCGTATGCGGTCATCGGTGAAGCGACCGAAGAGCAGCACCTTTCCTTAAGCGACACCCATTTTGACAACCAGCCGATCGATCTGCCGCTGGACGTGCTGCTCGGCAAAACGCCGAAGATGACCCGCGACGTGCAGACTCGCAAAGCGGCGGGCAAAGCGCTGGATCGCCAGGATATTACCATTGCTGACGCGGTGAACCGCGTACTGCACCTCCCGGCGGTGGCAGAGAAAACCTTCCTGGTCACCATCGGCGACCGTACCGTGACCGGTATGGTGTCGCGCGATCAGATGGTCGGCCCGTGGCAGATCCCGGTCGCTAACTGCGCCGTGACCACCGCGAGCCTCGACAGCTACTACGGCGAAGCGATGGCCCTGGGCGAACGCACGCCAGTGGCGCTGCTGGACTTCGCCGCTTCTGCCCGTCTGGCGGTCGGTGAAGCGCTGACCAACATCGCCGCGACGCAGATTGGCAATATCAAACGTATTAAGCTCTCCGCGAACTGGATGGCCGCTGCCGGTCACCCGGGCGAAGATGCCGGCCTGTACGAAGCGGTGAAAGCGGTGGGTGAAGAGCTGTGTCCTGCGCTCGGCCTGACCATTCCGGTGGGTAAAGACTCCATGTCGATGAAAACCCGCTGGCAGGAAGGTAACGAGCAGCGCGAGATGACCTCTCCGCTGTCGCTGGTGATCACCGCATTTGCCCGCGTGGAAGATGTGCGTCACACCGTTACGCCGCAGCTTTCGACCGAAGATAATGCCCTGCTGCTGATTGACCTGGGTAAAGGCCACAACGCGCTGGGCGCCACCGCGCTGGCGCAGGTTTATCGCCAGCTCGGCGACAAGCCGGCCGACGTGCGCGACGTTGCCCAGCTGAAAGGCTTCTACGATGCCATCCAGGCGCTGGTGGCGCAGCGTAAGCTGCTGGCCTACCACGACCGTTCCGATGGTGGCCTGCTGGTGACGCTGGCAGAGATGGCCTTCACCGGTCACTGCGGCGTTGAAGCAAACATTGCAACGCTTGGCGAAGACCGCCTGGCGGCGCTGTTTAACGAAGAGCTTGGCGCGGTCATTCAGGTACGCGGCGCAGATCGCGACGCGGTGGAAGCGATTCTGGCGCAGCACGGTCTGGCAGACTGCGTACACTATCTCGGTAAAGCGGTGCAGGGCGACCGCTTCGTGATTGAAGCCGACGGCCACGCGGTGTTCAGCGAAAGCCGCACCACGCTGCGTATGTGGTGGGCGGAAACCACCTGGCAGATGCAGCGCCTGCGTGACAATCCGGAATGCGCCGATCAGGAACACAACGCGAAGGCGAACGACAACGATCCTGGCCTGAACGTGAAGCTCAGCTTCGACATTAACGAAGACATTGCCGCGCCGTACATTGCGACCGGTGCGCGTCCGAAAGTAGCCGTGCTGCGCGAGCAGGGCGTTAACTCCCACGTTGAGATGGCGGCGGCCTTCCACCGGGCGGGCTTTGACGCCATCGACGTCCACATGAGCGACCTGCTGGCCGGGCGTACCGGGCTGGATGATTTCCAGGCGCTGGTCGCCTGCGGGGGGTTCTCCTACGGTGACGTGCTGGGCGCGGGCGAAGGCTGGGCGAAGTCTATTCTGTTCAACAGCCGCGTGCGTGACGAGTTCGAAACCTTCTTCCACCGCCCGCAGACGCTGGCGCTGGGCGTGTGTAACGGCTGTCAGATGATGTCTAACCTGCGCGAGCTGATCCCGGGCAGCGAAGCCTGGCCGCGCTTTGTGCGTAACCAGTCTGACCGCTTCGAAGCGCGCTTCAGCCTGGTAGAAGTGACCCAAAGCCCGTCTCTGCTGTTGCAGGGAATGGTCGGTTCACAGATGCCAATCGCGGTTTCGCACGGTGAAGGTCAGGTTGAAGTGCGTGATGCGGCGCACCTGGCTCAGCTTGAAAGCAAAGGACTGGTGGCGCTGCGCTTTGTTGATAACTTCGGCAAGGTCACCGAAACCTATCCGGCTAACCCGAACGGTTCGGCAAATGGCATTACCGCCGTCACCAGCGAAAGCGGTCGGGTGACGATCATGATGCCGCACCCGGAGCGTGTCTTCCGTACCGTGAGCAACTCCTGGCACCCGGAAAACTGGGGCGAGGACAGCCCGTGGATGCGCATTTTCCGCAACGCGCGTAAACAACTGGGTTAAGTTTCAACGCCCTGACTGTAGGCCCGGTAAGCGTGAGCGCCACCGGGCTTTTTTGTCTCTGTCGCAAAATCGCGACAATCCTCTGGGTTAAGTGTCTCCAATAAGAGACATTTAACTTATTGATTTATCTATGTCAGGACGGGTTCCCGTTAAGGTGTTGCTTAATAGCGACACTTAGCCTGGAAATCATTCACCTCACAATCGATGCATTTTAATAATAAAACGATTATTAATCATAAGGATAGTATCAATTTTTGCATTCTGGCACGCGCGTTGCATAATAGTAACCAGTGGCTCATTCACCTTCTTATGTCAGCCCCTTCGGGACGTGCTACATAAACTTCGAATGACGCACAAAAAGGTGCCTGCCGTCCAACTACTGATTATTGCAATGCTTTATCAGGCCAGGGCGAAACGTCGAGTTAGGCACCGCCTTATTCCATGACAAAGCCGGGTTTTTACCCGGCTTTGTTGTATCTGAAGGGCAGACTCAGTTACGCTCTCCTCAAACCCGGATGATGAGAGTAATGTGTTGAAACGCTGGCCCGCTTTCCCTCGCTCCCTGCGACAGCTCGTTATGATGGCCTTCCTGCTGATCCTGCTACCTTTGCTGGTTCTGGCGTGGCAGGCATGGCAAAGCCTGAATGCGTTAAGTGCCCAGGCGGCCCTGACTAACCGCACCACGCTTATTGATGCCCGCCGTAGCGAGGCAATGACCAACGCCGCGCTGGAGATGGAGCGTAGCTATCGCCAGTACTGCGTGCTGGACGACCGCACGCTGGAGAGGGTCTATCAGAACCAGCGTAAACGCTACAGCGAAATGCTGGATGCCCATGCCGGGGTCTTGCCGGATGACAAACTCTATCAGGCGCTGCGTCAGGATCTGAACGATCTGGCGCAGCTCCAGTGCAAAAACAGCGGTCCTGATGCCGCCGCGGCCGCCCGACTTGAAGCCTTCGCGAACGCCAATACGGAGATGGTGCAGTCCACCCGTACGGTTATCTTTTCCCGTGGGCAGCAACTCCAGCAGGAGATTGCCGAGCGCGGCCAGTTCTTCGGCTGGCAGGCGCTGGTGCTGTTCCTCGTCAGCCTTGGGCTGGTACTGCTCTTTACCCGCATGATCATCGGCCCCGTAAAGGGGATCCAGCGGATGATTAACCGCCTGGGGGAGGGCAAATCTCTCGGGGATACGGTTGTTTTTAAAGGCCCGCGCGAGCTGCGCTCGGTCGGTCAGCGTATCATCTGGCTTTCTGAACGCCTGGCGTGGCTGGAATCGCAGCGTCATCAGTTCCTGCGCCATATCTCACACGAACTCAAAACACCGCTGGCCAGTATGCGTGAAGGCACGGAGCTGCTGGCAGACGAAGTAGCGGGGCCGTTAACCCCTGAGCAAAAAGAGATCGTGGCGATTCTGGATGCCAGTAGCCGCAATTTACAAAAACTTATTGAACAACTGCTGGACTATAACCGCAAGCTGGCGGATGGTGCTGTGGTGCTTGAAAGCGTTGAGATTGAACCGTTGGTGGACATGGTGATCTCCGCCCATAGCCTGCCAGCAAGAGCTAAAATGATGCATACCCAGGTGGATCTCAATGCGCCTTCCTGCCTGGCAGAGCCGATGCTGTTAATGAGCGTACTGGATAATCTTTATTCCAATGCGGTGCACTATGGTACTGAATCCGGTACCATTTATATCAGAAGCAATAACAACGGTTCGCGGGTATTTATTGACGTAGCGAATACGGGAAGCCCGATTCCGGATGATGAAAAAACGATGATCTTTGAGCCCTTCTTCCAGGGGAGTCATCAGCGAAAAGGTGCGGTAAAAGGAAGTGGTCTGGGGCTGAGTATTGCCCGCGACTGCATACGACGCATGCAGGGTGAGCTTAACATCGTGAGTGATGAACGCGCCGATGTCTGTTTTCGTATCGAACTGCCTCTTGAGCCGGAAAAATCAATGAAATGAATAACAACCTGGTGAGTATGTCACACGTCTTTTACCGCGCACTGCGCGCGGTGTTTTCCAGCAAAAATGTGCGCCTGAGCCTGCCCTGCTTACTGCTGGCCGGCTGTGTAACCCATGCGCCGAAAAGTGCAATTAGCCACAAACAGGAAGATAAATGGCCGCAAAAACAGCTGGCCGATTTCCTTTCAACACGTTGCGATGATATCTGGAACCTGTCGGGGCGTGATGTTGAATCCAATCCGCTGTTCTGGCTGCGCGGAATAGACTGCGCCCAGCGGCTGGCGCCCGCCGAGGCCCGTGCCCAGGCGGCGATGCTGGTGGACGATACCTGGCAGGACGCGTTTAAACGTGGGATCGTGATGGCGGATGCCAGAATCACGCCTGTCGAACGCCGCGCCAACGTGACGCGGCTGGATACTTACGTGATCAATATTCCCCCGCAGGTTCGCCCGGTCTATCAGCTCTGGCGGGATGGACAAACCCTGCAATTACAGCTGTCTGAAGAGCGTTTCCGCTACAGTAAATTGCAGCAGTCGAGCGACAGCGAGCTTGATGCGCTTCGCCAGCAGCAGGAGTCGCTGCGCGAGCAGCTGGAAACCACCACCCGCAAGCTCGAAAATCTGACCGATATCGAAAGACAGCTCTCGACGCGTAAGCCGGCAGGCAGCTATCTGCCCGATGGGTCGAAAGGCAACTCTGGCACGACGCCAGACAGTGAGACGCCGAAACAAGAGGATGTGAAGCCATGACAAGCCGTAAACCTGCCCATCTGTTACTGGTGGACGACGATCCCGGGCTGTTAAAGCTGCTGGGGATGCGTCTGGTCAGCGAAGGCTACAGCGTGGTCACCGCTGAAAGCGGGCAGGAGGGGCTGAAAGTGCTCAGCCGCGAGAAAATCGATCTGGTGATCAGTGATTTGCGCATGGATGAAATGGATGGCCTGCAACTGTTCACGGAGATCCAGAAGCAGCAGCCCGGGATGCCGGTGATTATCCTCACCGCTCACGGATCTATTCCTGATGCGGTGGCCGCGACGCAGCAGGGGGTATTCAGCTTCCTCACCAAACCAGTGGATAAAGACGCCCTCTATAAAGCAATCGACAGCGCCCTTGAGCATGCGGCGCCATCCGGCGACGACGCCTGGCGTGAATCCATCGTGACGCGTAGCCCTGTGATGCTGCGCCTGCTGGAACAGGCGCGGATGGTGGCGCAATCCGACGTTAGCGTGCTGATCAACGGCCAGAGCGGGACCGGGAAAGAGATCCTGGCCCAGGCGATCCACAACGCCAGCCCGCGCAGTAAAAATGCCTTTATTGCCATCAACTGTGGCGCGCTGCCGGAACAACTGCTTGAGTCTGAGCTCTTCGGCCATGCCCGCGGCGCCTTTACCGGCGCGGTGAGCAGCCGTGAAGGGCTGTTCCAGGCGGCTGAGGGGGGCACGCTGTTTCTTGATGAAATTGGCGATATGCCCGCGCCGTTGCAGGTCAAACTGCTGCGCGTGTTGCAGGAGCGAAAAGTGCGTCCGCTTGGCAGCAACCGCGATATCGATATCAACGTGCGTATTATTTCCGCTACCCATCGCGATTTACCCAAGGTGATGGCGCGCAACGAGTTCCGTGAAGATCTTTACTATCGACTGAATGTCGTCAACCTGAAAATCCCGGCGCTGGCCGAGCGTGCGGAAGATATCCCGCTGCTGGCAAATCACCTTTTGCGCCAGGCCGCTGACCGCCACAAACCATTTGTGCGCGCGTTCTCCACCGATGCGATGAAACGCCTGATGACCGCAAGCTGGCCGGGCAACGTACGCCAGCTGGTGAACGTGATTGAGCAGTGCGTGGCGCTGACGTCATCACCGGTGATCAGCGATGCGCTGGTGGAGCAGGCGCTCGAGGGGGAAAACACGGCCTTACCGACGTTTGCGGAAGCGCGAAACCAGTTCGAGCTGAACTATCTGCGTAAGCTGCTGCAAATCACCAAAGGCAACGTGACCCACGCGGCGCGCATGGCCGGGCGTAACCGTACCGAGTTTTATAAATTGCTCTCACGCCACGAGCTGGAAGCGAACGATTTTAAAGAGTAATACCGCAAAATTCGCCTGAATATGATACTGTGAGCAACCGATTACGAGGCTGCTTACTGGCAAGAGTTTAAGGACCCACCATGAAAAAGATTGATGCGATTATTAAACCTTTCAAACTGGATGATGTACGTGAAGCGCTGGCAGAAGTAGGCATCACCGGGATGACCGTAACTGAAGTGAAAGGTTTTGGTCGTCAGAAGGGCCACACCGAGCTATACCGTGGCGCAGAGTACATGGTGGACTTTCTGCCGAAAGTGAAAATCGAGATCGTGGTGAGCGATGATATCGTCGATACCTGTGTGGATACCATCATCCGCACGGCGCAGACCGGTAAAATTGGCGACGGGAAAATCTTCGTCTTTGACGTGGCGCGCGTGATCCGTATCCGTACTGGCGAAGAAGACGACGCGGCGATTTAAAAAAGATTTGGTAGGCCGGGTAAGGCGCAGCCGCCACCCGGCGAAAAAAAAGCCCCTCGTTGAGGGGCTTTTTGCATTACAGCACTTTATGCGGGCCGAAACATTCGTAATGAATGTTGTCTTTATTCACGCCCAGCTCTACCAGCTGCTTCGCGGCATACTGCATAAACGCTACTGGCCCACAAACGTAGAACTGCATCCCCGGTGCGCTGAACGCCCCTTCATGCTGCCCTAAATTCATCAGGCCTTCGCTGTCGAAACGAGTCGCTGCGCGGTCTGCCTCCGTCGGCAGGCGATACCAGGTATGCGCGGTGAAACGCGGCAGGGTCGCTCCAAGCGCTTTGACTTCATCCGCAAAGGCGTGCACATCACCGTTCTCTGCCGCGTGGAACCAGTTAACCTGCGCGCTGTGGTTTGCTTTCGCCAGCGTATCCAGCATCGCCAGCATTGGCGTCTGACCTACGCCTGCGGAGATCAGCGTCACCGGGGTATTCGTTTCAACGGCCATAAAGAAATCGCCCGCCGGTGCCGCCAGATGGACCACGTCGCCCACGCTGGCTTCGTTATGCAGCCAGTTGGATACCTGACCGCCTTCCTCACGTTTAACCGCAATGCGATAGCCTTTGCCGTCTGGCTTGCGGGTCAGGGAGTACTGGCGAATCTCCTGGTGCGGGAAGCCTTCAGGCTTCAGCCAGACGCCCAGATACTGGCCCGGCTGGTAATCGGCAACCGGCTGACCGTCCACTGGCTCAAACTCAAAGCTGGTGATCAGTGCGCTGCGCTGGGTTTTCTCAACGATGCGGAAGGCGCGCGTGCCTTCCCAGCCGCCATTCTTGCTGGCGTTTTCACTGTAGATCTGCGCTTCACGGTTGATGAATACGTTTGCCAGTACGCCATAGGCCTTACCCCAGGCATCCAGTACTTCCTGGCCCGGGCTGAACATTTCGTCCAGTGTTGCCAGCAGGTGACGGCCGACGATGTTGTACTGCTCAGGTTTGATCTGGAAGCTGGTGTGCTTCTGCGCGATTTTTTCCACCGCAGGCAGCAGAGCCGGCAGGTTTTCGATGTTGCTGGCATAGGCGGCAATAGCGTTAAACAGCGCTTCGCGCTGATCGCCGTTACGCTGGTTGCTCATGTTGAAAATCTCTTTGAGCTCCGGGTTATGCGCGAACATGCGATCGTAGAAATGGGCGGTCAGTTTAGGACCCGTTTCAACCAGCAGGGGGATTGTGGCTTTCACGGTAGCGATGGTTTGGGCGTCGAGCATAGCAGCTTCCTTCTGATGTTACTTTAATGATGTATTTTATATGCATCTTATAAAAATACCCCTGCAATGTAAATGGTTCTTTGCATCGTGAAAAATATGCATCACAAAGCTGAAAAGAAATCCGTTGAAAATGGCGAGAGCTTTATTGCTCAAACCCTTGCGTGGCGTGGAGGTAAACGTTTGCGTAAATTCGTTTGTCAAGACCTGTTATCGCAGAACTATTCAGTTATACTGTTGCCCGTCGTCCAACAGGACTGCCTTTTCAGGCCAAAAATTTACTTGTTAGCTGAGTCAGGAGATGCGGATGTTAAAGCGTGAAATGAACATTGCCGATTATGATGCCGAACTGTGGCAGGCTATGGAGCAGGAAAAAGTACGTCAGGAAGAGCACATCGAACTGATCGCCTCCGAAAACTACACCAGCCCGCGCGTGATGCAGGCGCAGGGTTCTCAGCTGACCAACAAATATGCTGAAGGTTATCCGGGCAAGCGCTACTACGGCGGTTGCGAATACGTTGATATCGTTGAGCAGCTGGCGATTGACCGTGCGAAAGAACTCTTTGGCGCTGACTACGCGAACGTCCAGCCGCACTCTGGCTCTCAGGCTAACTTCGCTGTTTACACCGCGCTGTTGCAGCCGGGCGATACCGTTCTGGGTATGAACCTGGCGCAGGGCGGCCACCTGACTCACGGCTCCCCGGTTAACTTCTCTGGCAAACTGTACAACATCATCCCTTACGGTATTGATGAGTCCGGTAAAATTGACTACGAAGACATGGCGAAGCAGGCCAAAGAGCACAAGCCGAAGATGATCATCGGTGGTTTCTCTGCTTACTCCGGCATCGTTGACTGGGCAAAAATGCGTGAAATCGCTGACAGCATCGGCGCGTACCTGTTCGTCGACATGGCGCACGTTGCCGGTCTGATTGCGGCAGGCGTTTATCCGAACCCGGTTCCACATGCGCACGTTGTGACCACCACCACCCACAAAACCCTGGCGGGTCCACGCGGTGGCCTGATCCTGGCGAAAGGCGGTGACGAAGAGCTGTACAAAAAGCTGAACTCCGCCGTGTTCCCAAGCGCCCAGGGCGGCCCGCTGATGCACGTTATCGCCGCGAAAGCCGTCGCGCTGAAAGAAGCGATGGAGCCAGAGTTCAAGGTTTATCAGCAGCAGGTTGCTAAAAACGCCAAAGCGATGGTGGAAGTGTTCCTGAACCGTGGCTACAAAGTGGTCTCTGGCGGGACTGAAAACCACCTGTTCCTGCTGGACCTGGTTGATAAGAACCTGACCGGTAAAGAAGCTGACGCAGCCCTCGGCCGCGCCAACATTACCGTCAACAAAAACAGCGTGCCAAACGATCCGAAGAGCCCGTTCGTGACCTCCGGTATCCGTATCGGTTCTCCGGCAGTGACTCGCCGTGGCTTCAAAGAAGCGGAAGTGAAAGAGCTGGCGGGCTGGATGTGTGATGTTCTGGACAACATCAATGACGACGCGGTTATCGAGCGCGTTAAAGGTAAAGTTCTGGACATCTGCGCACGCTTCCCAGTGTACGCATAATTCTCTGCGTCGCAGAACTGAAAAAGGCCGCTCATGCGGCCTTTTTTTATGGGCTAACGTCGGTCGAGGGAGATGGCCCCCGGCCCGGTAATCGCCAGTAAAATAAAGCCGCCAGCGATACTCACATTTTTGTAGAAGTTAATCATATTTGGCAGAACCGCATCGCCCGTCATATCCCAGTAGTGGTGACCAATCACCGCTGTTCCCAGCGTATAGAAGACAAAGATCACCGCGAGGGGGCGGGTGAAAAAGCCCAGCACAATCAGAATCGCGGCGGGGACTTCCATCACCACCGCAACAATGGCGGCCAGCATGGGCATGGGGGCGCCGAGCGACGTCATATACTGAACGGTGCCGCTAAACCCCGTCAGCTTGGGATAACCGAAAATAATAAACAGGACCACAATAGCAATGCGGGCAATTAAAAGCAGGAAAGAACGAGAGGAGCCGAAATCGAAATAACGTAAGCTGTTCATGGCAAACGACCTCTTCAGGCGATGTTCTTTAAACGTAATACAATTTTGCCGCTCTCGCCATACGCCGACCGGCTGTCCATGATGTTAATTTATCGTTAATTTATAGCGCGCTAACGACTTGCTAAAGTCAGGAATTAACGCCAGACTATCGCCTCCATTTCGGGAGGGATTCATGGTCTTGCATTCCACGCGCTGGCTGGCGCTCAGCTATTTCACCTATTTCTTTAGTTACGGTATTTTTTTGCCTTTCTGGAGCGTCTGGCTCAAGGGAATTGGTCTGACGCCTGAGACCATTGGCATCCTGCTGGGCGCGGGGCTGGTGGCACGTTTCCTGGGTAGCCTGCTGATTGCGCCCCGCGTCAGCGATCCCTCCTTACTGATTAAAGCGGTGCGAATTCTGGCCCTGCTGACGCTGGTCTTTGCGGCCTGCTTCTGGGTCAGCCATCAGTTTGCCTGGCTGATGGTGGTAATGGTTGGCTTTAATCTGTTCTTCTCCCCGCTAGTGCCGCTGACGGATGCCCTGGCGAACACCTGGCAAAAGCAGATCACCATGGACTATGGCCGCGTGCGCCTGTGGGGATCGATTGCCTTCGTGATCGGCTCTGCGCTGGTCGGGAAACTGGTCAGCCTCTATGACTATCGTGCCATTCTGGCGCTGTTAACGCTCGGCATCGCCTCGATGCTGCTCGGTATGTTGCTGCGTCCGTCGGTGATGCCGCAGGGCGAAAGCCGCCATCAGGAGAGCGCCGGCTGGCCCGCCTGGCGCTCGCTGGTGGCGCAAAGCTGGCGTTTCCTGGCCTGCGTCTGTCTGCTCCAGGGGGCACATGCGGCCTATTACGGCTTCAGCGCCATCTACTGGCAGGGGGCGGGCTACTCGGCTTCTGCGGTAGGCTACCTGTGGTCGCTCGGCGTGGTGGCGGAGGTCATTATCTTCGCGCTGAGCCAAAAACTTTTCAGTCGTTTCGGGGCGCGTGACCTGCTGCTGCTTTCCGCCGTGTGCGGCGTGGTGCGCTGGGGCATCATGGGCTGGACGACGGAGCTGCCGTGGCTGATTGTGGCGCAAATTCTGCACTGCGGAACCTTCACCGTGTGCCATCTGGCGGCGATGCGCTACATCGCGGCGCGAGAGGGTGGGGACGTTATTCGTCTTCAGGCGGTCTATTCAGCGGTGGCGATGGGCGGCAGTATTGCGGTGATGACCGTATTTGCCGGTTTCCTCTATCAGCACCTGGGGCACGGTGTGTTCTGGGTGATGGCGCTGGTCGCTTTACCTGCCATCGTCATCCGCCCAAAGGTGGCTGCTCGCTCGTAACTATGATTCGAGCATAACGCGAATATGTTCCTGCTGCTGCGTGTTCAGGGCCTCAACGGCATGAATGAGCGGCGGCGAGAACAGCGGCAGGGCGGTTGGATAAGGCGTAATGACCAGCGCCGCCTCGCGGGGGGCGCCCTCCTTCTTAAACGCCTCCAGGCTAAGATAACGAATATTGAGCGGCAGCAGCGTCAGCTCGCGAAGCTGCTGCTCAATTAACGCTTCGCAGGCTTTATCTTCCCCCGTTAACAGGACCACCTGTTTTTCATGCAGGTCGGTCTCCTGCATCAGCCAGGCACCAAAAATCACCGCCACCAGAGCCATCTCTTCACCGGAGAATCGCAGACCAAATTCGGCTTCCAGCTCAAACAGCGCTTCTTTAGTGGTGCGCAGCAGCCGGGGGTATAAACGGTGGATCTCTTCCGGCAGGCTGTTGTCGATGCCGATGTCAAATAAGGAGCGGTCCAGCGCCTGAGCCAGATGAATATAAAGCTGATCGGTCAGCCCCTGCTCATCGCTGAAGTTCATCCCGGTTTGCGCCCGGAAACGGGCAATCATACGCACGATGGCGCGACGCAGGCGCTGATCCTGCTGGTGTTTATCCATCACCGGGTCTGGTGTGCGAAGCATCATAAACAGCAGCGCCAGGAACAGCTGTTCATCGCTGTGCGTTCCCTGCGGGACGCGCCGTTTCCAGTGGCGGACAATTTCCTGCGCCGTAAAGTATTCCCCTCGGGACTGCGTCCAGCTGCGCTGAACGGGCGAAAACTCTGGCGTATTGCCCAGATGATGCTGAATCAGACAATATTGCAGATAAAGCTGTAAAAACTGTACGTCGCGGGACTCAAACTGGCGCTGAAGCTTGCGCGCACAAAAGTTGATAAGCGCCCTAAGGTTCGCATCGTCATAAAGCGGGCGGGCAATGCCGTGCTGTTTAAGCGCGGTTTTTAAGGCAGGGGTAAACTGTTGGGCAACAAAATGTGGACACAGCCGGAGCGCCCTGCGCAGCCAGTGCAGCAGGCACAAACGTTGATTCAGGGCGGTACCCTCAATTCGGTAGCAGCCATCATGGTGCGTGACAATATCAAGCCGATGATAGCGCTGGATTTCATCGCGCGTCTCGGCTATATCTTGCCGTGCCATGACGTCGTCCACGCCGTTGGCAGCGATTATGCTCTGTGCGGTGACGGCAGCATCGGGCAGGTAAAGCATCAAAAGCACCTGGCAGCGGCGCTGCGAACTGGAAAGCACAGATGGAATTTCAAGCGTCGTCATCATCTGTCGGGTATCCAGTGTGAATGTTTGATAAGAATAGCTAAAGGATGGGCGCTGAAAAGCGCACCGGCAGGCCTTTCACTCAGGATTGCTGGCGAACATCACAGAATTTTTGACGTGAGGAACAGATGCAAATAGTTAAACAAAGCGCGGTAGCGTTATTTTTGGCGGTTTTCACTTTTGCCGCCGGCGCACATCCTCACAGTTTTATCAGCCTGAAAACCGAACTGGTGACGGACGGCACGCAGCTCAGCGGCCTGAAAATGCGCTGGACGATGGATGAAATCACCTCCGCCGACCTGCTGTACGATGCCGGAAACGCAAAGCCTGGCGATGAGATCTGGAAAAAGCTGGCGGCGGAAGTGATGGCCAACGTGCTGGGTCAGCACTACTTCACCGAGTTCTGGCACAACGGACAAAAGGTGAAATTTCTCAACCGTCCCACGGTGTACGGTATGACCCGCGACGGACATCAGGCGGTGCTGACCTTTATCCTTCCGCTGGCGCACCCTCAACCGCTGGCCGGGCAGAAGTACAGGTTTTCCACGTTTGACCCAACCTACTATGTCGATATGCGCTATGACAATGACAGCGACGTACGGCTGCCGGACGCGCTGCAAAAAAGCTGCAAAATTGCCGTGCACACCCCGAAACCCAGCGAAGAGATGCTGAACTTTGCCGTTTCTCTTGATAAAGAGGATGCGCCCCCCGAAGACATGGAGTTAGGTAAACAGTTTGCGCAGGAGGTGACGTTACAATGTCAGTGATCTCCTCTCCCGTCAGTAAGCCGCGTCGCTGGCTGCACCTCTGGCCTCTGGCGCTCTTTTTGTTGTTATCGGTTGGCGGCGCGCTCTGGCTGTGGCAGGCATGGCCGCAGGTGATGATGAAAAGCATCCTCTGGCAGCGGGAAGTTAATCAGCAGATGAGCGGTCTGCTGAAAGCCGTGGCGGAAAATCCGACCAAAGCGGGCGGCGCTCTTCTGGCGTTCAGCTTTATCTATGGCGTGCTGCATGCCCTGGGACCGGGGCACGGCAAAATCGTCATCACGACCTGGCTTGCCACGCATCCGTCGAAGCTGAAATCGAGTATCGGCCTGACGCTGGCTTCTTCTTTACTTCAGGGCGGAGTGGCGATTGCGCTGGTCGTGGTCGTCCTTTCGCTGCTACAGCTGCCGGCCCGCCAGCTGCATATGAGCAGCTTCTGGCTGGAGAAGGGGAGTTACGCGCTGGTAGGCGTGCTGGGGCTGATCCTCTGCTGGCGGGCGCTGAAAAAATTGCGCGCGTTGCTGCGAAAACCAAAATTCAAATCCTTTACACCGCATCACGTTCACCATGAAAACTGCGGGTGCGGGCATCAGCATCTGCCGACGCAGGAACAATTACAGAACAGTGAGGACTGGCGTGCGCGCCTGATGATTGTTCTCTCAATGGGGATGCGTCCATGCTCGGGCGCAATCATGGTGCTGTTGTTCAGCAAAGTGACAGGCGTATTTGGCTGGGGCATGCTCTCGGCGCTGGCGATGGCGGCGGGAACGTCTCTGACGATCTCTTCGTTAGCCCTGCTGGTGCACAGCTTCCGTCAGCTGGCGGTAAAACTCAGCGGCAATAAAACGCCGGTATTGTGGCGACAGGTTGGCTGGACGACGCTGGCACTGGCGGGTGGGGTGATTCTGCTGGTAGCGGCGGTGACAATGTGGATGAGTGCGGTGCCGGTGGGAAGGGGGTTGCGGCCGTTTTAGCCGTATCTGAGGCGTGTTGTAGGCCCGGTAAGCGTAGCGCCACCGGGCTTAACAGACTGAATTAACGCTTCAGCGCATCGCTCAGTTCATCACGCATGTTTGCCAGCATGGCTTTAACAACGCGCGGGTTACCTGCAACGATGTTGCCGGTAGACATATAGTTATGGCCGCCGGTGAAGTCGCAAACAATCGCGCCAGCTTCACGTGCGATCAGCTCGCCCGCCGCGAAGTCCCACGGCTTCAGAGACAGCTCAAAGTAACCGTCAACGCGGCCGGTCGCGACGTAGGCCAGATCCAGTGCAGCAGAGCCGGTGCGACGGAAGTCCGCGCATTCGGTGAACAGCTTGCCCAGGATATTCATATAAGTGGTTGCGTGCTGCTTCGCCTTGAACGGGAAGCCGGTCGCCAGAATCGTGCCGTCCAGATCGCGTGCATTGCTGCAACGCAGACGGTAGCCGTTCAGCTGCGCGCCCTGACCGCGGGTCGCGGTGAACAGTTCGTTACGCATTGGATCGTAAACAACGGCGACTTCAGTACGGCCTTTGATGCGTACTGCGATAGACACAGAGAAGTGTGGCAGGCGTTTGACGAAGTTGGTGGTGCCATCCAGTGGATCGATAACCCATTGAACATCCTGATCGGTACCTTCATGTTCACCGCTTTCTTCGGTGATGATGGTGTGCTGCGGGTAAGATTTGCGGATCGTTTCGATAATAATCGCTTCTGCGGCTTTATCTACGTTCGTCACGAAATCATTGCTGCCTTTCTGGCTGGTTTCTACGGAGTCTGGGGTTTCGTAGTGTTTGGCAATTACATTACCCGCCTTGCGCGCTGCGCGCACGGCGATGGTCAGCATCGGATGCATCGGTCTCTCTCACTGGATGTTAAAGAACAGGAAAATCGGCGCAGAGTATAGCAGCGGGATCGGATTATGTCTCTCGTTTATGATAATATGCCCGAATATTCTTCAGACACTGAATCCAGACATCTAAAAATTATGCTGCAAAACATTCGAATCGTGCTGGTCGAAACATCGCACACCGGCAACATGGGCTCTGTGGCCCGCGCTATGAAAACCATGGGCTTAACGAACCTGTGGCTGGTGAATCCGCTGGTGAAACCAGACTCTCAGGCTATTGCTCTGGCGGCCGGCGCCAGCGACGTGATCGGGAATGCGCAGATCGTGGACACCCTGGATGAAGCCCTGGCCGGTTGCAGCCTGGTGGTGGGGACCAGCGCGCGCTCCCGTACGCTGCCCTGGCCGATGCTGGACCCGCGTGAATGCGGCCTGAAAAGCATCTCAGAAGCGGAACAGGCGCCGGTTGCGCTGGTGTTTGGCCGTGAACGCGTTGGCCTGACCAACGAGGAATTACAGAAGTGTCACTATCATGTGGCGATTGCCGCCAACCCGGAATACAGCTCGCTGAATCTGGCGATGGCGGTGCAGGTGATCGCCTACGAAGTGCGCATGGCATGGCTGGCGACGCAGGAGAAACCGGTGGAACCTAAAGAAGAGACGGCCTACCCGCTGGTGGACGACCTCGAGCGCTTCTACGGTCATCTGGAGCAGACGCTGCTCTCAACCGGCTTTATCCGTGAAGGCCACCCGGGCCAGGTGATGAACAAGCTGCGCCGTATGTTCACCCGCGCGCGTCCGGAAAGCCAGGAGCTGAACATCCTGCGCGGGATTCTGGCGTCGATTGAGCAGAAGAATAAAGAGTAGTGCAGTGTGTTCGCCGGGTGGCGCTGCGCTTACCCGGCCTACAAAGCCCGTAGGCCCGGGTAAGCGAAGCGCCACCCGACAAAAAAAACGGCACAGAAGGTTAAATACCTGACTAAAACAGTCAAGTAAATAGTTGACCAATTTAGTCAGGAATGTCAGACTTGGCCCTGCTATGCAATACCCCCATTTTACAATAAAAAACCCCGGGCAGGGGCGAGTTTGAGGTTAAGTAAGACATGAGACTGACATCTAAAGGGCGTTATGCCGTGACCGCGATGCTGGACGTTGCGCTCAACTCCGAAGCGGGCCCGGTTCCGTTGGCTGATATTTCTGAACGACAAGGGATCTCCCTCTCTTACCTGGAACAGCTGTTCTCCAGACTGCGTAAAAATGGACTGGTGTCCAGCGTTCGTGGCCCGGGCGGCGGTTATCTGCTGGGTAAAGACGCGGGCAGTATAGCGGTTGGCGAAGTGATTAGCGCGGTTGACGAATCCGTTGACGCGACCCGTTGCCAGGGTAAAGGCGGCTGCCAGGGCGGCGATAAGTGCCTGACCCACGCGCTGTGGCGCGATCTGAGCGACCGTCTGACCGGCTTCCTGAACAACATCACCCTGGGTGAACTGGTGAATAACCAGGAAGTTCTGGACGTGTCGGGTCGTCAGCAAAGCCATGAATCACAACGCAGCACCCGCGCGCAAGACGCAATCGACGTTAAACTGCGCGCGTAATAAAAAGATAAGTATTTCAGAATCAGGCCGGGGCGTTAGCTCGCCCCGTGTACTCGGTCGTACATCCAGCCGGTTGCCTGATTCCTTGCATTGAAGCGATGTACGGAGTTTATAGAGCAATGAAATTACCGATTTATCTCGACTACTCCGCAACCACGCCGGTGGACCCGCGTGTTGCCGAGAAGATGATGCAGTGTCTGACCCTGGACGGAAACTTTGGTAACCCAGCTTCCCGTTCTCACCGTTTTGGCTGGCATGCTGAAGAGGCGGTTGATATCGCCCGTAATCAGATTGCTGACCTGGTCGGTGCCGACCCGCGTGAAATTGTTTTCACCTCCGGCGCGACCGAATCCGACAACCTGGCGATCAAAGGTGCTGCCAACTTTTATCAGAAAAAAGGCAAGCACATTATCACCAGCAAAACCGAACACAAAGCCGTGCTGGACACCTGCCGTCAGCTGGAGCGTGAAGGGTTCGAAGTGACTTACCTGGCGCCGCAGAGCAACGGGATCATCGACCTGAAAGAGCTCGAAGCGGCCATGCGTGATGACACCATTCTGGTTTCCATCATGCACGTTAACAACGAAATCGGCGTTGTGCAGGACATCGCAACCATCGGCGAAATGTGCCGTGCGCGCGGCATCATCTACCACGTGGATGCGACCCAGAGCGTGGGCAAACTGCCTATCGACCTGAGCCAGCTGAAAGTGGACCTGATGTCCTTCTCCGGTCACAAAATCTATGGTCCGAAAGGTATCGGCGCGCTGTACGTTCGTCGTAAGCCACGTATCCGCATCGAAGCACAGATGCACGGCGGTGGTCACGAGCGCGGTATGCGTTCCGGTACGCTACCTGTTCACCAGATCGTGGGCATGGGCGAAGCGTATCGCATCGCGAAAGAAGAGATGGAAACCGAGATGGCACGCCTGCGTACGCTGCGTAACCGTCTGTGGGACGGCGTGAAAGATATGGAAGAAGTGTATCTGAACGGCGATCTCGAGCAGGGCGCGCCAAACATCCTCAACGTCAGCTTCAACTATGTTGAAGGCGAGTCGCTGATCATGGCGCTGAAAGACCTGGCCGTTTCTTCCGGTTCTGCCTGTACGTCTGCAAGCCTGGAGCCATCCTACGTGCTGCGCGCGCTGGGTATGACTGACGAGCTGGCACACAGCTCTATCCGTTTCTCTTTAGGTCGTTTTACTACCGAAGAAGAGATTGACTACACCATCAAACTGGTTCGTAACTCCATTGGCCGTCTGCGCGACCTTTCTCCACTGTGGGAAATGTTCAAGCAGGGCGTGGATCTGAACAGCATTGAATGGTCACATCACTAATCGGTACATAAGGAGAATTCAATCATGGCATACAGCGAAAAAGTTATCGATCATTACGAGAACCCGCGCAACGTTGGCTCTTTTGACAACAGCGATGAATCTGTCGGTAGCGGTATGGTTGGCGCGCCAGCGTGTGGCGACGTGATGAAGTTGCAGATTAAAGTCAACAATGAAGGTATCATTGAAGACGCGCGCTTCAAGACCTACGGCTGCGGTTCAGCTATCGCGTCCAGCTCCCTGGTCACCGAATGGGTGAAGGGCAAGTCTCTGGACGAAGCACAGGCAATCAAGAACACGGATATTGCTGAAGAACTCGAACTGCCACCGGTGAAAATTCACTGCTCTATTCTGGCAGAAGACGCGATCAAAGCCGCCATTGCGGATTACAAAAGCAAACGTGAAGCAAAATAATTGAGGTTTGAGTATGTCGATTACCCTTAGCGACAGCGCTGCCGCGCGAGTAAGCTCTTTTCTGGCGAACCGTGGTAAAGGCTTTGGCCTGCGACTGGGCGTACGTACCTCCGGCTGTTCTGGTATGGCTTACGTACTGGAGTTTGTTGACGAACCGGCGTCTGATGACACCGTGTTTGAAGACAAGGGCGTGAAGGTGGTGGTCGATGGCAAAAGCCTGCAATTCCTCAACGGCACTCAGCTGGACTTCGTAAAAGAAGGCCTGAACGAAGGGTTCAAATTCACGAATCCGAACGTCAAAGACGAGTGTGGTTGCGGCGAAAGCTTCCACGTTTAACCGCGCGTCATCCGAAACCCCACCGTGGCTTTGCTACGCGTGGGGTTTGTTCTAACAGGCTACCCCTGAGATTGTTATGGATTACTTCACTCTCTTCGGACTACCCGCTCAATACCCGATCGATCTCCAGGCGCTGACGGTCCGTTTTCAGGATCTCCAACGTCAGTACCATCCGGATAAATTCGCCAGCGGGACGCAGGCAGAGCAGCTGGCTGCGGTATCACACTCCGCAACCATCAACCAGGCCTGGCAAACGCTGCGTCATCCGCTGGCGCGTGCAGAATATCTGCTCTCGCTCCACGGTTTCGATCTGGCGAGCGAACAGCATACCGTGCGCGACACCGCCTTTCTGATGGAACAGCTGGAGCTGCGCGAAGAGCTGGATGAAATTGAACAGGCTAAAGACGAAGCGCGCCTGGAAAGCTTTATCACGCGCGTAAAGGGCATGTTCGATACCCGCCATCAGCAGATGGTGGAGCAACTGAACAACGAGACCTGGGACGTGGCGGCAGACACTGTGCGCAAACTCCGTTTTCTCGATAAACTGCGAAGCAGTGCTGAACAACTCGAAGAAAAGCTGCTCGATTTTTAATTTCGGAAGCAATTATGGCCTTATTACAAATTAGTGAGCCAGGCTTAAGCGCCGCACCGCACCAGCGTCGTCTGGCCGTCGGTATTGACCTGGGCACCACCAATTCCCTCGTGGCGACCGTGCGCAGCGGCCAGGCGGAAACGCTGGCTGACGAGCAGGGCCGCCATCTGCTGCCTTCCGTGGTCCACTACCAGCAGCAGGGTCACGCGGTCGGGTTTGATGCCCGCACCAACGCCGCGCGCGATCCGGCCAACACCATCAGCTCGGTTAAGCGCATGATGGGCCGCTCGCTGGCTGATATCCAGACCCGTTACCCGCATCTGCCGTATCAGCTACAGGCCAGCGAAAACGGCCTGCCGATGATCGCGACGTCTGCCGGTCTGCTGAACCCGATTCGCGTTTCTGCTGACATCCTCAAAGCGCTGGCGGCGCGCGCCACGGCGACACTCGGCGGCGATCTCGACGGCGTGGTAATCACCGTTCCGGCCTACTTCGACGATGCACAGCGTCAGGGCACCAAAGACGCCGCGCGTCTGGCGGGCCTGCATGTGCTGCGTTTGCTGAACGAACCGACGGCGGCGGCCATTGCCTACGGCCTCGATTCCGGTCAGGAAGGGGTGATTGCGGTTTACGATCTCGGCGGCGGGACGTTTGATATTTCAATCCTGCGCCTGAGCCGCGGCGTGTTCGAAGTGCTGGCGACCGGCGGGGATTCCGCGCTCGGCGGCGATGACTTCGACCATCTGCTGGCGGATTACATCCGCGAACAGGCGGGCATCAGCGATCGCAGCGATGCGCGCGTACAGCGTGAACTGCTGGATGCGGCCATCGACGCCAAAATCGCCCTGAGCGACGCGCAGTCGGTCACGGTTAACGTTGCGGGCTGGCAGGGTGAGATCACCCGCAATCAGTTCAGCGAACTGATCGCGCCTCTGGTTAAGCGTACCCTGCTGGCCTGCCGTCGCGCATTGAAAGATGCGGGCGTGGAGGCCAGCGAGGTGCTGGAAGTGGTCATGGTTGGCGGCTCAACCCGCGTGCCGCTGGTGCGCGAACGCGTGGGCGAATTCTTTGGCCGCACGCCGCTGACGTCTATCGACCCGGACAAAGTGGTTGCCGTGGGCGCCGCTATCCAGGCCGATATCCTGGTCGGCAACAAGCCGGACAGCGAAATGCTGCTGCTGGACGTCATCCCGCTGTCTCTGGGTTTAGAAACCATGGGCGGCCTGGTGGAGAAAGTCATTCCGCGTAACACCACCATTCCGGTGGCGCGCGCGCAGGAGTTTACTACCTTCAAAGACGGCCAGACCGCGATGTCCATCCACGTGATGCAGGGCGAGCGCGAGCTGGTGCAGGACTGCCGCTCTCTGGCGCGCTTTGCGCTGCGCGGAATTCCGGCGTTGCCGGCGGGCGGGGCGCATATTCGCGTCACTTTCCAGGTGGATGCGGACGGCCTGCTGAGCGTCACGGCGATGGAAAAATCGACCGGCGTGGAATCGTCCATCCAGGTGAAGCCGTCCTACGGCCTGACCGATGGCGAAATCGCCTCCATGATTCAGGACTCAATGAGCTACGCCGAGCAGGATGTGAAGGCGCGTATGCTGGCCGAACAAAAAGTGGAAGCCGCACGCGTGCTGGAAAGCCTGAACGGCGCGCTCGCTGCCGATGCCGCGCTGTTAAGCGCCGCTGAGCGCCAGGTGATTGACGACGCTGCCGCGCGCTTAAGCGCAGTCGCCGAAGGCAATGACGCTGACGCAATAGAAGAAGCCATTAAAAACGTTGATAAACAAACCCAGGACTTCGCTGCTCGCCGCATGGACAAATCTGTCCGCGTCGCGCTGAAAGGCCAGTCCGTGGACGAGGTTTAATATGCCAAAGATTGTAATTTTGCCTCATGCGGACCTCTGTCCGGATGGCGCTGTTCTGGAAGCGAAGACCGGTGAAACTATTCTCGATGTAGCCCTGCGTGCAGGTATCGAAGTGGAACACGCCTGTGAAAAATCCTGTGCCTGCACAACGTGCCACTGCATCGTGCGTGAAGGTTTCGACTCTCTCGCAGAGAGCACCGAAGACGAAGACGACATGCTGGACAAAGCATGGGGTCTGGAGCCCGACAGTCGCTTAAGCTGCCAGGCCGCGGTGACCGATGAAGATCTGGTCGTGGAGTTCCCACGTTACACCATCAACCACGCACGCGAGCATTGATATGGGACTGAAGTGGACAGACAGCCGTGAAATCGGCGAGGCGCTCTACGACGCGAACCCGGATCTCGATCCGAAGACCGTACGATTCACAGACATGCATCAGTGGATTTGCGATCTGGAAGATTTTGACGACGATCCAAACGCATCCAATGAAAAAATTCTGGAGGCGATTCTGTTAGTCTGGTTAGATGAAGCAGAATAGATAACATAAACGGGCTGCCTTCAGGCGGCCCGTTTGCTAGTTGCTAATAAGGATAAATAAAATGACCGAAGCGATGAAGATTACGCTCTCCACGCAGCCAGCCGACGCACGCTGGGGCGAAAAAGCCACCTACAGCATTAACAACGACGGTATTACCCTGCACCTGACGGGCAACGATGATTTGGGCCTGATCCAGCGCGCCGCGCGTAAAATTGACGGCCTGGGCATTAAGCATGTGTCTCTGGAAGGCGAAGGCTGGGACACCGACCGCAGCTGGGCGTTCTGGGCAGGCTACAAAGGCCCGAAAGGCACCCGCAAAATCGAGTGGGCGAACCTCGATGAAGCCGGTCAGAAAGAGCTGGAAAGCCGCCTGAAGATCATCGACTGGGTGCGCGACACCATCAACGCCCCGGCGGAAGAGTTAGGCCCTGAGCAGCTGGCGCAGCGCGCGGTTGACCTGCTGTGCGGCGTGGCGGGCGACAAGATGTCTTACCGCATCACCAAAGGTGAAGATCTGCGCGAGCAGAACTACATGGGCATCCACACCGTGGGCCGTGGTTCAGAGCGTCCTCCGGTCCTGCTGGCGCTGGATTACAACCCAACCGGCGATAAAGAAGCTCCGGTCTTTGCCTGCCTGGTGGGCAAAGGCATTACCTTCGACACCGGCGGCTACAGCCTGAAGCAGAGCGCGTTCATGGACTCCATGAAGTCCGACATGGGCGGCGCGGCAACCATCACCGGCGCGCTGGCGTTCGCCATCACCCGTGGCCTGAACAAGCGCGTGAAGCTCTACCTGTGCTGCGCGGACAACATGGTGAGCGGCAACGCCTTCAAGCTGGGCGACATCATTCGCTACCGCAACGGTAAAAACGTTGAGGTGATGAACACCGACGCCGAAGGCCGTCTGGTGCTGGCCGATGGCCTGATCGACGCCTCTGCGCAGAAGCCGGAGCTGATTATCGACATGGCAACCCTGACCGGCGCGGCGAAAACGGCGCTGGGTAACGACTATCACGCCCTGTTCAGCTTCGACGACAAGCTGGCCGCTCGCCTGCTGGCCAGCGCGGCGGCGGAAAACGAACCGTTCTGGCGTCTGCCGCTGGCCGAGTTCCACCGCAGCCAGCTGCCGTCCAACTTCGCCGAGCTGAACAACACCGCGAGCGCGGCGTACCCGGCGGGGGCAAGCACCGCAGCAGGCTTCCTGTCTCACTTCGTTGAGAACTACCATGAAGGCTGGCTGCACATTGACTGCTCCGCAACCTACCGTAAAGCGGCGGTTGAGCAGTGGTCTGCGGGTGCGACCGGTCTGGGCGTGCGTACCGTGGCGAACCTGCTGACGGCTGAGTGATCTTTTTTGCCGGGTAGCGCTACGCTTACGCGCGCCTTCGGAGTCATCGTATTGCCCGGCGGCGCTGCGCTTGCACGGGCCTACGGTTTTGTAGGCCGGGTCAGCGAAGCGCCACCCGGCGTTTTTTGAAGTAGCCAAACTATGTCAGAAACCAAAAACGAATTAGAAACCCTGCTGGAGCAGGCGGCGACCGAACCCGCCCACCGTCCGGCCTTTTTCCGCACGCTGCTGGAATCTACCGTCTGGGTGCCGGGCACCGCGGCGGAAGGGGAGCAGGTTGTCGAAGACAGCGCGCTGGATCTGCTGCACTGGGAGAAAGACGACGGCACCTCGGTGATCCCGTTCTTTACTTCGCTCGAGGCCTTGCAGGAAGCGGTAGAAGACGAACAGGCGTTCGTGGTGATGCCGGTGCGCACGTTGTTCGAAATGACCCTGGGGCAGACGCTGTTCCTCAACGCCAAACTGCCGACCGGGAAAGAGTTTACTCCGCGCGAAATCAGCCACCTGATTGGTGACGAGGGCAACCCGCTCAGCACTCAGGAGGTGCTGGAAGGGGGCGAAACGCTGCTGCTTTCTGAAGTGGCCGAGCCGCCCGCGCAGATGATTGACTCCCTGACCACGCTGTTTAAAACCATCAAGCCGGTAAAACGCGCGTTTCTCTGCTCCATCAAAGAGAGCGCTGACGAAAAGCCTGTTCTGCTGATAGGGATTGAGGCCGACGGCGATATCGACGAGATCATCCAGGCAGCGGGAAGCGTGGCAACCGACACCCTGCCGGGCGATGAGCCGATTGATATCTGTCAGGTGAAGAAAGGTGAGAAGGGGATCAGCCACTTTATTACCGAGCACATCACCCCGTTCTACGAGCGTCGCTGGGGCGGCTTCCTGCGCGATCTCAAGACCAACCGCATTATCTGATTACGGCGGGGTGACCTTCACCCCGTTGCTTCCAGCAGCAGTAAATCCATCAGCAGCACCAGATTCGACTCAAACGACGTCACCCCTGCGGCTTCGGCGGCGAAATGTACCGCTTCGTCATAGAGGGCAAAATGCACGTCCGCCATACCCGCCAGCGTATTGGCCGACGCGCGGGTAAACGCGACGATCGTCATGCCGACGTTTTTGGCGATCCGCGCTTTATCCAGTACCTGCTCCGTTTCGCCGCTGCGCGAAACGGCAATAAACACCTGATAGCGCGCGGCGTTGCTGAGAAAAATATTCCGGCTGTCTCCGGGCCCGGAGATGAATGCCGTTTTTCCCAGCACCTGCAACTTCTTGGTCAGGTACTCGGCAAAAAGGTACGAAAACCCGGCGCCGTAGAGAAAGAAGCTCTCTTTCTGGCGCAGCAGGCTGGCAAACTGCTGGCGTTTGTCCTGAGTGACCCACTGGAAGGTCAGCTGATAGTTGGCAACGAACCGGGTAAAAAGCGCGGGCATTTCCGCATGTTGCTCAGGCTGTACGGTGATATGCGGCGTGTCAGAAAGCAGCTGCTTGCAGTGCCAGATAAACTCGCTAAAGCCGCTAAACCCCAGCTTCTGGCACAGCCGCATAATCGTCGCGGTAGAGACAAATGTCGCCTGCGCCAGCTCGCGCACCGTGATGTTGCCCACCAGCAATGGATGCTCAGTGAGGTGGGCGAGGACGCGATACTCCGCGCGGGTCAGCGACGATCCGCGCGTTAACAGCGTTGCCAGGCGGTTATCCATTATTTCGCCGGTTCAACCGGCAGATCGTCCCGTGCACCCCATTCACTCCAGGCGCCGTCGTACAGAGTCACGTCATTCGCGCCAAGGGTTGCCAGCGCCAGGATCACCACGCAGGCCGTCACGCCGGAGCCGCAGCTGGCAATAACCGGACGATGCAAATCCACGCCCTGACGTTCAAAAATGGCACGCAATTCATCGGTGGTTTTCAGCTCGCCTTCAAACACCAGATCGCCCCACGGTACGTTCAGCGCCCCCGGGATATGTCCGCGTTTCAGTCCCGGACGCGGCTCGTCCGCTTCTGCGTTGAAACGTGGAGCGGGACGCGCATCGACGATTTGCGCCGTGTTTTCGTGGCTCACGACCAGCACGTCGGTCAGGCGCTTGACCACGTTAGCGTCAAACGTGGCATCAAATTCCCCTTCCGGCAGCGTGACGTCACCCTGCTGAAGCGGTAGTTCGTCGCGCTTCCAGCCTGCAAGTCCGCCCGCCAGAATCGATACCTTTTCCACGCCGAAGTTTTTCAGCATCCACCACGCTCGCGGCGCGGAAAACAGATTACCTTCATCGTAAACAACAAGATGTTTATCTTTGCTGATGCCCAGCTCGCGCATCGCCACGGAAAACGCTTCCGGGCGAGGCAGCATGTGCGGCAGGGGAGAGGTGTGATCGGAGAGGGCTTCGATATCAAAAAATACCGCGCCAGGCAGGTGCCCTGCACGGTATTCAGCGGGAACGTCACGATGCTCCTGGCCCGGAGGGGCCATGCGCGCGTCGATAATCTGAACTTCCGGGTCGTCGCCGTGCTCAATCAGCCAGTCGGCAGCGACAAAATATGAGGTGGACATGGTTGCCTCCATTCTTTTCCGTAAAAAAGGATTGTCGGTGTTTTTTCTGACACCGACAAGCTAACCACGTTCAACTCGCGAGCAAGCCCCTATTTTTTCACCGCTTCACCGTCCTGCCAGGCCTTTTGCAGCGCAGGCCAGTAGTCGCGGTTGGCTTCGATCATCTCATCCAGAATCGCTTTCGCGTGCTCCATGGTCGGCACGGTGCGGTTCAGAGTGAACGCCTGCAACGCTTTCTCGTAGCTGCCTTCGATGGTTGCCTCAACCAGCAGCTGTTCAGAGGCCAGCTGCTGTTGCAGGAGCGTCTGGTGGAACAGCGGCACCTGACCCACGCGGACAGGCTCCGGCCCTTCGGAGGTGATATAGGCAGGCACTTCCACCACCGCATCGTACGGTAAGTTGGTAATCGCCCCGCGGTTTTCCACCATCACCAGATGGCGTTGGCGCAGGTTGAACGCCAGCGAGCAGGCGACATCGACGATAAATTCGCCGTGAACACCTACGTGGAAGGCGTCCGGTAAGATCCCGCTGCGCTGGTACTCTTCGGCGGCGGCAAACAGCTTTTTCTCACGCCCGTTCATCACTTCGTTGGCGCGGGTATAGTCAGGGTTCTGATGCTCCACAATCTGGTTAGGCATCAGGTAGTACTGTAGATACGGGTTCGGCAGGTACTCCGGGAAGTTATCCATAATCGGCTTGATGTTGCGCCAGGTTTTCACCCACGACGGATCCGAGTGCTGCGGGTCGGTTTTCGCGGCATCTTCCGTCAGCAGGCCAAACTTCGCGATATGTTTACGCAGCTCCGGCAGCTTGTCCTCGCCGTCCACCCGCACGCGGGTAAACCAGCCAAAGTGATTGAGGCCAAAATAGTCCACCTCGAGTTTATGGCGATCCACGCCCAGAATGGCGCCCATATTGCGCATCGCGGCGACAGGCATATCGCAGATGTTCAGCACGCGGGCGTTGGGGCGCAGGCGACGCACGCCCTCAGCGACAATCGCCGCCGGGTTGGAGTAGTTCACGATCCACGCCTTTTCGTGCGCGTAGCGTTCCACCCGATCGATCAGCTCTACCATCGGCAGGATAGTACGCAGGCCATATGCCAGCCCGCCGGGTCCGCAGGTTTCCTGGCCGACCACCCCGTGGCGCAGCGGGATCTTTTCATCCTGCTCGCGCATTTTGTACTGTCCGACGCGCATCTGGGCAAAAACAAAATGCGCGCCGCTGAAGGCCACTTCCGGATCGCTGGTGACGGTGAATTTGATGCTCTGGCTGTGGTCTCGAATAACCTTCTCCACCACGGGCGCAATGGTGTTCTGGCGCGCCTCGTCAATGTCATACAGGCGGATCTCTGCCAGAGGGAAATCATGCAGACGTACCATCAGGCTTTTCACAATACCTGGCGTGTAGGTGCTACCGCCGCCGGCAATCGACAGAATAAATGGGGGTGTAAACATCTTTAGCTCCTTTCAGAGAAACGTCTCAACGGCTTCTCGCATTTTTTTGACATGCAGCCCGTAGACCACCTGAACGTTATTACCTTGTTTGATTATCCCTTTCGCGCCGGTCGCTTTCAGGCGCGGTTCGTCGATGATGGCGACGTCCTTCACCGTAACGCGTAAGCGGGTGTAGCAGTTATCCACTACCTCAATATTTTCCCGACCGCCCAGACCAACGACGATCGATTCGCCCAGCCCGTCGTTATTGCCCTTCGCCTGGTACTCCTGCTTGCTGTAAAGGCGTGTCTCCTGGTCCTCATCTTCACGCCCCGGCGTTTTCATGTTGAAGCGCAGGATCAGTAAGCGGAATACCACGAAATAAAGGGCGAACATGATCAGCCCGACCACGATGTACATGGGCCAGTTGGACTTCTCCGTGCCGAGCGGCAGGTTGTAGAGGATGAAATCGATAATCCCGTTGGCGCCGATGGCGTGAACGCCAAACAGCGAGAACAGCATCATGCCGATGCCGGTCAGCACCGCATGCACCACGAACAGCAGCGGGGCGACGAACAGGAAGGAGAATTCAATCGGCTCGGTTACGCCGACCAGCAGCGAGGTCAGCGCCGCCGGGATCAGAATCGCTTTCGCAATCGCTTTACGCTCTGGCTTC
Organism: Enterobacter sp. DTU_2021_1002640_1_SI_PRY_ASU_LCPMC_013; assembly: GCF_032389435.1. Classification (NCBI taxonomy): domain Bacteria; kingdom Pseudomonadati; phylum Pseudomonadota; class Gammaproteobacteria; order Enterobacterales; family Enterobacteriaceae; genus Enterobacter; species Enterobacter sp. DTU_2021_1002640_1_SI_PRY_ASU_LCPMC_013. The sequence continues at coordinate 3,584,160 of NZ_CP135594.1, read as the reverse complement.
GCGGTCATGTACATCGCCAGCGCGGCGGCAGGAAGGCCGAACATCTTGCTGATGCCGCGCGCATCCCACACCACGGTACTGCTGAGCTGCTTCACGTCCGGGCAGGCCATCTCGGCGAAGTAGATATTGCGCGCGCCCTGATAGGTTGCGCCACACACCTCCTGCGTACCGCCCAGTTCGGTATACAGGAACGGCGTATAGACCAGATGATGCAGGCCCGTCGGCACCAGAATGCGTTCAAGGAAACCGTAGATCGCCACGCCAAACGGACCGGACCCTTTGATCGCCAGCGCCAGAGCGCTTATTCCATGCTGTGCGTACGGCCAGAGTTCGCTCATGACCACGCCGAGCAGCATAGAGACAGGCAGCATCACAATCGCGACAAAGCAGTGGCCGGAGTAAATCGCCATCGCGCCGTTAAACTGGACACTGGAATATTTGTTGTACAGATAACCGGAGAGCGCCCCGGTCAGGATCCCGGCGAAAACGCCCATCTCCAGCACCTGGACGCCCAGCACCATGCTTTGTCCGGCGGCTTTCATCTGTTCCGCAGGGGCCAGTTCTCCCTGAAGCTGTAACGTCACGTTCATCGCGTTAATGAATACGATAAAGGTCACCAGCCCAATCAACGCCGCGTAGCCTTTGTCTCGTGTTGCCAGTCCAATGGGGATCCCGACGGCAAATACCAGCGCCAGGTTGACCAGCACCGACACGGCAGATTTGGCGATCAGCTGGCCGATACTCTGGATCAGCGGGTGGCCGAGAAACGGCAGGTACTCGGCCAGATTGCCGTTACCCAGCACATTCCCAAAGGCGATAAACAGGCCGACGATGGGTAAGATAAGTACAGGTCCGTACAATGATTTTCCGAAATTTTGTAGGGCGTTCACGGCTCGTTTCATGGCTTTCTCTCTTATTGAACCGCGCACTCGGGGTGCGTCATGGTCATAAAACTAGCAGGCCTGATGCGAGCTTATCCAGCTATCTTCTTGTTTTAAAAACAAATGACGCGAAAGGTAACATGTTACGTTATGCGCTGTGATCGCCGTTCCATCACGGTTTGGCTGCGTGATGCCATTCTGCGAGGTGATTTCCAGATTATAAAATTGGACTTTTTGTATTAACGAAACTTGCGGATAATACTTATCCGGACGATGACCAACAGGCCCCTCAGGCCAGGGACACAGGATGAAACCGTTTCGCTTAGCTGCGATCTCTCTCGCGCTGCTCACCACCTTTACGCTTGTCGGCTGTGATAACAGCGACGACAAACCTCAGGCCGCTGCCCCCGCAGCGTCTACTGCATCAGAACAGAAAACCCCGGCAAAACCGGATCCTGAAAAGCTGGCTAAGCTGGCCGCGCAGAGTCAGGGCAAGGCGTTGACGCTGCTGGATGCCTCTGAAGTGCAACTCGACGGCGCTGCGACGCTGGTTCTGACCTTCTCTGTACCGCTGGATCCCAGCCAGGATTTTGCGAAAACGGTGCATGTGGTGGATAAAAAAAGCGGCAAAGTGGACGGCGCCTGGGAACTGGCCCCCAATCTGAAAGAGCTGCGCCTGCGCCATCTGGAGCCGAATCGTAATCTGGTCGTCACCGTCGAACGTAATTTGCTGGCGCTGAACAAAGCGACATTCGGCATCGACTATGAAAAAGCGATCACCACCCGGGATGTTGAACCGATGGTCGGATTCGCCAGCCGCGGATCGCTGCTGCCGGGTAAGGTGGTGGAAGGGTTGCCGGTGATGGCGCTCAACGTCAACAATGTGGACGTGAACTTCTATCGCGTGAAGCCGGAGTCGCTGGCCTCGTTTGTCAGCCAGTGGGAGTACCGTAACTCGCTGACCAACTGGGAATCTGACAACCTGCTGAAGATGGCGGAACTGGTCTACACCGGCCGTTTCGACCTCAACCCGGCGCGCAATACGCGTGAAAAACTGCTCCTGCCGCTCAAAGATATTAAGCCGCTCCAGCAGTCTGGCGTCTATATCGCCGTGATGAATCAGGCTGGTCACTATAACTACAGTAACGCCGCGACGCTCTTTACCTTAAGTGATATTGGGCTGTCCGCTCACCGTTATCATAACCGCCTGGACATCTTCACCCAGAGTCTTGAAAACGGTGCGGCGCAGTCAGGTGTGGCCATTACCCTTCTGAACGATAAAGGGCAGACCCTGGCCGAGGCGAACAGCGACGCCGATGGTCATGCGAAACTGGAAACCGATAAAGAAGCCGCGCTGATCCTGGCCAGTAAGGATGGACAGACCACGCTTCTTGATCTCAAACTTCCGGCGCTGGATCTGGCGGAGTTTGATATCGCCGGTAACCCGGGTTACCGCAAACAATTCTTTATGTTTGGCCCGCGCGATCTTTATCGTCCGGGTGAAACGGTGATCCTGAACGGCCTGCTTCGCGACAGCGATGGCAAACCGCTTCCCGATCAACCGGTAAAACTTGACGTGCTGCGCCCGGACGGACAGGTGGCGCGTACGGTCGTTGTGCAACCTGAGAAAGGCCTTTATCGCTTCAACTATCCGCTCGATAGCGGCGCCCAGACCGGCATGTGGCATATTCGCGCTAATACGGGCGATAACCAGCAGCGCATGTGGGATTTCCACGTCGAAGATTTTATGCCTGAGCGTATGGCGCTGAATCTGACCGGGCAAAAAACGCCGGTTTCCCCGCAGGATAATGTCGACTTTAACGTTGCTGGCTATTACCTGTATGGCGCGCCGGCTAACGGCAATTCTCTGCAAGGCCAGCTTTTCCTGCGTCCGCTACGTGACGCGGTGCCTGCGCTGCCTGGCTTCCAGTTCGGTGATATTGCCGAGGAGAACCTGAGCCGCAGCCTGGATGAAGTGCAGCTTACGCTGGACGAACAGGGGCGTGGGCAGGTTACCACCGAAAGCCAGTGGAAAGAGGCGCACTCGCCGCTGCAACTGATTTTGCAGGCCAGCCTGCTGGAATCAGGTGGGCGTCCGGTAACGCGACGCGCCGAGCAGGCTATCTGGCCTGCGGCTGAACTTCCGGGGATCCGCCCACAGTTCGCCAGCAAGGCCGTTTACGACTACCGTACCGATACCACCGTCAATCAGCCGATTGTCGATGAAAACGGCAACGCCAGCTTTGACATCGTCTATGCCGATGCCAGCGGGACGAAAAAAGCGGTATCTGGTTTGCAGGTGCGTCTGATCCGTGAGCGTCGCGACTACTTCTGGAACTGGTCCGAGAGTGAGGGCTGGCAGTCTCAGTTTGATCAAAAAGATCTGGTTGAGGGCGAGCAGGAGCTAAACCTCAAGGCCGATGAAACCGGTAAAGTCACCTTCCCGGTGGAGTGGGGCTCATACCGTCTGGAAGTGAAAGCCCCTGATGACATGGTCAGCAGCGTGCGCTTCTGGGCGGGGTACAGCTGGCAGGATAACAGCGATGGCACGGGCGCTGCTCGCCCGGATCGTGTGACGCTGAAACTGGACAAGCCATCCTATCAGCCAGGCGATACCATCAACCTGCATATTGCAGCGCCGGCCGCAGGCAAGGGCTATGCAATGATTGAATCCAGCGAAGGACCGCTGTGGTGGAAAGAGATCGACGTGCCAGCAAACGGTCTGGATCTCGCCATTCCGGTGGACAAGGACTGGAAACGTCACGATCTCTACCTCAGCACGCTGGTGGTTCGTCCTGGCGATAAATCCAAATCCGCCACGCCAAAACGGGCGGTTGGCCTGCTGCATCTGCCAATGGGGGACGAAAATCGTCGCCTGGCCATCGCACTGGATAACCCGCAAAAAATGCGTCCGAACCAGACGCTTTCTGTGAAAGTGAAAGCCAGCGTAAAAGAGGGGGCTGTGCCACAGAAGGTGAACGTGCTGGTCTCGGCTGTCGATAGCGGCGTGCTGAACATTACCGACTACGTCACGCCGGATCCGTGGGAAGCTTTCTTCGGTCAGAAGCGCTATGGCGCGGACATCTATGATGTTTACGGCCAGGTGATTGAAGGTCAGGGACGTCTGGCCGCACTGCGCTTTGGCGGAGACGGCGATGAACTGAAACGCGGCGGTAAGCCACCGGTGAACCATGTCACCATAATTGCCCAGCAGGCGCAGCCGGTTACGCTTGATGCCAACGGCGAAGGCACCATCACGCTGCCGATTGGCGATTTCAACGGCGAACTGCGTCTGATGGCGCAGGCCTGGACGGAAGACGATTTCGGCAGCAGCGAAAGCAAAATCATTGTGGCGGCTCCGATTATCACCGAGCTTAACACGCCGCGATTCCTCGCAAGTGGCGATACCTCTCGCCTGACGCTGGACCTGACTAACCTGACGGACCAGCCGCAAACGCTGAACATTGCGTTAACCGCAACCGGTAAGTTGTCGCTCGAAGGCGCTCAGCCAGAGCCGGTTAAGCTGCCGCCTGGCGCACGTAGCACCCTGTTTATTCCGGTGCGCGCCCTGGAAGGCTATGGTGATGGTGAAGTGACTGCTCAGGTGACGGGGCTTCAGCTCCCTGGTGAGACGTTTGCGCCGCAGCAGAAAAGCTGGAAAATTGGCGTGCGTCCCGCATTCCCGGCGCAAACGGTGAATACGGGCACGATGCTGAACCCTGGCGAATCCTGGAGTGCACCAGCACAGCATATCAACGGTTTCTCGCCTGCCACGCTACAGGGGCAGCTGTTGCTCAGCGGTAAACCACCTTTAAATCTGGCGCGCTACATTCGTGAACTTCAGGCCTATCCATACGGATGTCTTGAGCAGACCACCAGCGGCCTGTTCCCGTCGCTTTACACCAACGCGGCACAACTTAAGGCACTGGGTATTAAAGGCGATACCGACGATAAACGCCGTGCGGCCATTGATATCGGGATCTCCCGTCTGCTGCAAATGCAGCGTGACGATGGCGGTTTTGCCTTGTGGGATAAAAACGGCCCGGAAGAGTACTGGCTGACCGCCTATGTCACGGACTTCCTGGTGCGGGCAGGGGAGCAGGGTTACAGCGTGCCTGCCGAGGCAGTGAATAACGCCAACAGCCGACTGTTGCGCTATTTACAGGATCCGGGGATGATGTCCATCCGCTACAGCGACGACACCCAGGCCAGCAAATTTGCTGTTCAGGCGTACGCTTCGCTGGTGCTGGCTCGTCAGCAAAAAGCGCCGCTCGGTGCGCTGCGTGAAATCTGGGAGCGCCACGCTCAGGCTGCTTCCGGGCTTCCGTTGATGCAGCTGGGCATGGCACTCAAACTGATGGGGGATGCACCGCGCAGCCAGCAGGCGCTGGATCTGGCTCTCAAAACTCCCCGTAACGACAGCCGAAACTGGATGGCGGATTACGGCAGCCAGCTGCGTGATAATGCCCTGATGCTCTCCCTGCTGGAAGAGTACAAGCTGCTGCCGGATGCGCAAAACAGGCTGCTGAACGCGTTATCTGAAGACGCGTTCAGCCAGCGCTGGCTGTCTACCCAGGAGAGCAATGCGCTATTCATGGCCGGACGTTCACTGCAAACCTTGTCAGGCGCGTGGACGGCAACGACCAGCCTCTCTGAACAGACCCAGAGCAGTGATAAAGCGCAGGTAGAAAACCTGAACGGCGACCAGCTTGGTGCGTTGCAGGTGACGAATAACGGCACTACGCCGCTGTGGGTACGACTGGACACGACTGGCTATCCGGAGTACGCGCCTCAGCCATCCTCTAATGTCTTGCAGATTGAACGTCATATCCTGGCGACAGACGGCAGCAGCAAGTCGCTCTCTTCTCTGAAGAGCGGTGAGCTGGTTCTGGTGTGGCTGGAGGTGAAGGCCAGCCAGAACGTGCCGGATGCGCTGGTGGTGGATCTGCTCCCGGCAGGTCTGGAGCTGGAAAACCAGAATCTGGCGAGCAGCAGCGCCAGCTTGCAGGACAGCGGCAGTGAAGTGCAAAACCTGCTGAATCAGATGCAACAGTCTGATATTCAGCACATGGAATTCCGCGACGATCGCTTTGTGGCCGCGGTGCCGGTCAATGAAGGTCAGCCGGTCACGCTGGTTTACCTGGCCCGTGCCGTTACGCCGGGAACCTACCAGGTGCCTGTTCCGATGGTCGAGTCCATGTACGTTCCGCAGTGGCGGGCAACGGGGGCGGCCAGTGGCCCGCTGATCGTTGTTCCGTAAGATGCGGATAGCACGCCTGATTCGCTCCCGCTGGCTGTGGCTGGCGGGAGCGCTTCTCGTTTCAGGGGGGCTGATTGTCGTCGCTGACCGCGTGTGGCCGTTGCCCCTGAAAGAGGTCAACCCAGCGCGAGTGGTGGTGGATGAGCAGGGTGTTCCGCTGTGGCGTTTTGCCGACAGCGAAGGCATCTGGCGCTATCCGGTTACCATTGAAGAGGTTTCCCCACGCTATCTTGAGGCGCTGATCCAGTATGAAGATCGCTGGTTCTGGGATCACCCTGGCGTCAATCCGCTTTCTGTACTGCGTGCCGCCTGGCAGGATCTCACCTCCGGGAGAGTGGTTTCCGGCGGGAGCACGCTTACCATGCAGGTGGCGCGCCTGCTGGATCCGCATCCGCGTACCTTTGGCGGTAAAATTCGTCAGCTGTGGCGGGCGATGCAGCTGGAGTGGCATCTCTCCAAGCGTGAAATCCTGACGCTGTATCTTAACCGTGCCCCGTTTGGCGGCACGTTGCAGGGCGTGGGCGCGGCAAGCTGGACTTACCTGGGAAAGCCGCCGTCTCAGCTGAGCTATTCCGACGCGGCGCTGCTGGCAGTGCTGCCGCAGGCACCCAGCCGTCTGCGCCCGGATCGCTGGCCGGAACGTGCCGAAGCGGCGCGGAACAAAGTGCTCGACCGAATGCTGACTCAGGGCGTCTGGTCAGAGAAGCAGGTCACAGAGTCCCGTGAAGAGCCGGTCTGGCTGGCTCCCCGGCAGATGCCGCAGCTGGCGCCGCTCTTTTCCCGCATGATGCTGAGTAAAAGTCGTGACACAAAAATAGTCACCACGCAGGATGCAGCTTTGCAACGACAGCTTGAAGAGCTGGCAATGAACTGGAAATCACGCCTGCCTGCCCGCAGTTCACTGGCGATGATCGTCGTGGATCATACATCCATGAAAGTGCGTGGCTGGGTAGGCTCGGTAGATATCAATGATGACAGCCGTTTCAGCCACGTGGATATGGTCAATGCGATCCGATCGCCGGGATCGGTCCTCAAGCCATTCATCTATGGCATGGCGCTGGACGATGGTCTGATCCATCCCGCTTCGTTATTACAGGATGTGCCAAGAAAAACGGGGGATTATCGTCCCGGCAACTTTGACAGCGGCTTCCATGGGCCAGTCAGTATGAGCGAAGCCCTGGTGCGTTCCCTCAACCTGCCTGCGGTGCAGGTTCTGGAAGCGTACGGCCCAAAACGTTTTGCCGGAATGCTGAGCAACGCGGGATTACCGCTCATTCTGCCTGCGGGGGCACAGCCCAACCTCTCTCTGATCCTGGGGGGCGCAGGCGCACGCCTGGCTGATATCGCTGCCGCCTATAGCGCCTTTGCGCGTCAGGGTAAGGCGGGCCGGCTGCGTTTACAGCCGGGCGATCCGCTGATCGAACGTCCGCTGCTGTCGCAGGGGGCGGCGTGGATCATTCGACGCATTCTCGCTAATGAAGCACAGCCCCTGCCGGACAGTGCGCTGCCCCAGGTTGCGCCGCTGGCGTGGAAAACGGGCACCAGCTATGGCTACCGGGATGCCTGGGCCATCGGCCTGAATGCCCGGTATGTCATTGGAATCTGGACCGGACGCCCGGACGGCACGCCCGTTGCCGGGCAGTTTGGTTTCGCCAGCGCGGTACCGCTCCTGAATCAGGTCAATAACATGCTTCAGTCCCGCTCGATGGTGGATGAAGCGCGCCTGCCGCGCGATCCGCGTCCTGCAAGCGTAGGACGGGGCGTGATTTGCTGGCCGGGGGGCCAGTCCCTGCCTGAAGGGAGCGAAAACTGTCGGCGTCGGCTGTCAACCTGGCTGCTGGAAGGCAGTGAACCGCCTACGCTGTTGCTGCCGGAACAGGAAGGTATTCGCGGGATCCGTTTCCCGGTCTGGCTGGATAAAGAAGGCAAACGCGTTGCGGCGGATTGTCCTGATGCGACAGAGAAAGTGCTGGATGTCTGGCCGCTACCGCTGGAGCCCTGGCTGCCTGCTGCTGAAAAACGGGCTGCTCGTCTTCCCGCCCGTTCAGCTATTTGCCCTCCGCTGGATAATCATAATGCGGCGCCGATGATGTTGTCAGGCGTCAGAGAAGGGGCGGTAATTAAACGTCTTCCGGGTGAGAAAAATATGACCCTCAACGTTTCAACCAGCGGCGGGGAGGGACAACGATGGTGGTTTTTGAATGGCGAACCGCTGGACGGGCATCAGAAGAATTATTCACTGCAATTATATTTGCCGGGTAAATATCAATTAATTGTATTAGATGAAACAGGACAAACGGCGACAGTGAATTTTGAATTAGATCGCTAAGTATTACCCCTCAAGAGTTAGCTTGATAATTATCAATATTCGTTCCTGAAAAAAAACGAGAATGCGTTTTTATTTGAAGGAACGAGCAATGAAAAAAAATAAACATCAGGGAGTGGGGTTTATTCCCGCCATATCCCGGCGTCAGTTTATTCAGGCAGGGTCAGCGCTCGCCGCCCTGCCGTTTGTCGTCAAAACCGGCAAAGTACAGGCACAGGGCACGGCGGTATCAGACGCTACGCCTGAAGAAAAAGTGGTGCAAACCTGTAGTACGTTTGACTGCGGCGGGAAGTGTGATATTCGTGCTCACGTCAGTGATGGCGTTGTGACCCGAATTTCAACGCGTCCGGATAACGCGCTGGATCCGCAGATGCCAGTAATGCGCGCCTGCGTTCGTGGTCGGGCTTATCGGAAATTTGTTTATCACCCCGATCGACTGAAATATCCAATGAAACGCGTAGGTAAACGTGGCGAAGGAAAATTCGAGCGTATTACCTGGGATGAAGCCACCACCCTCATTGCGAATCAATTAAAAACTATTACGCAAAAATACGGTGCTGCGTCACGCTATGTTCATGTGGGCACCGCGGTGTCCGGCGGGACCTTTTCTGGCGATAAAATGGTTCGTCGTCTGCTCAACTTAACCGGCGGCTATCTCGAAAGCTATCACTCGGTCAGTATGGGTAACACGGCGGCGGCAACGCCGTATACCTATGGCACCGCCGCCAGCGGCAGCTCTCTGGACACGCTACTGGACACCAAACTGGTCATTCTCTGGGGGCATAACCCGACGGAAACCATCTTCGGGCACAGCAACCACTTCTACCAGAAGATGAAGCAAAACGGCACGCGCTTCATTGTTGTCGACCCACGCTATTCCGATACGGTTTCCTCCCTTGCCGATCAGTGGATCCCGCTGCTTCCCACAACAGACAACGCCCTGATGGACGCGATGATGTATGTGATCGTCACGGAGAATCTGCACGATCGCGACTTTATTCAACGCTACACCCTGGGCTTTGACGAAGACGCCATGCCAGAGGGCGTTCCGGCCAATGAATCCCTGATGGCTTACCTGAGCGGTGCAAAGGATGGCGTGGCGAAAACGCCTGAGTGGGCAGAGAAAATCACCCACGTGCCTGCACAAACTATTCGTCAGCTGGCGCGCGACTACGCAACCACCAAGCCCGCCGCGCTGATTCAGGGCTGGGGACCGCAGCGTCATAACTGCGGCGAGCGCACCGCGCGCGGCTCGACAATACTGGCCACGCTAACGGGTAACGTCGGGGTGAAAGGCGGCTGGGCAGCAGGCTATGGCGGCTGCGCAAACCGCAAATTTGCGGCCGGGCCAGAGATGCCGGAGAACCCGGTCAACGCCAAAATTTCGGTCATGAACTGGGTGCAGGCCGCGGATGATGCTTCTAAGGTAACCGCGGAAGATGGCCTGAAAGACGCTGAGAAGCTGGACAGCAATATCCGCATCCTGTTCTCGCTGGCGGGCAATTATCTGGCTAACCAGAACCCGGACCTTCATCAGGCAACCCGTGTCCTGGAAGACGAGTCGAAAATCGAGTTTATCGTCGCAAGCGATCTGTTTATGACGCCGAGCGCCAGATACGCCGACCTGCTTTTGCCGGAAACCAGCTTCATGGAACGCTGGAATATCGGCGAAACCTGGGGCACGGCAAGCTATCTGATCCTGTCAGAAAAGCTGATTGAACCTGAATTTGAACGCCGTTCAGACTACGACTGGCTGCGGGAGGTCGCTGCTAAGCTTGGCGTCGAGCCAGCGTTCAGCGAGGGCCGTGACGAAAAAGCGTGGATTGAGCACATCTGGGAGCAGACGCGGCTGTCCATGCCGGATGAAAACCTGCCGGACTTCGCGACGCTACAGAAGACGCGTCAGCATCTTTTCAAAAGCGCGCCGTACGTTGCCTTTGAAGACAACATTCGCGATCCGCAGAATCATCCGTTCCCGACGCCGTCCGGTAAAATTGAGATCTTCTCGAAGCGTCTGTACGACATGCAGCACCCGGAAATTCCGGCGCTGTCGCACTACGTGCCTGCCCATGAAGGGCCGGAAGACGAGCTGGCGAAAACCTTCCCGCTCCAGCTGATCACCTGGAAAGGGAAAAACCGCGCTAACTCCACCCAGTACGCCAACCCGTGGTTAATTGAGGCGCAGCAGCAAAAGCTGTGGATCAACCCGCAGGATGCGCAAAAGCGCGGCATTGCGCAGGGGGATACCGTGCGTATTCATAACGCGCGCGGCATTTGTGAGATCCCGGCGGAGGTCACGCCGCGCATCATTCCAGGCGTGGTGGCCATGCAGGCAGGCGCCTGGTGGCAGCCGGACGCGCAGGGTATCGATAAAGGCGGCTGCGCGAACGTGCTCAGTTCCGCCCGTATTACCGCGCTTGCGAAAGGGAATTCCCATCAAACCATGCTGGTGGAGGTAGCTAAAGCATGAGTCAGTTTAAACATTACGCACCGGTGAGCGACAAACAGCTGGGTTTTTATATCGACTCTTCTCGCTGCTCGGGCTGCAAGGCATGCCAGGTGGCGTGCAAAGATAAAAACAACCTTGAGGTCGGACGTCGTTTCCGTCGCGTTTATGAAGTCAACGGCGGGAGTTTTATCCCGACCGGGCAGGGCGGCGTCAGCAACAACGTTTTTGCCTACACGCTCTCTATTTCCTGTAACCACTGCGCAGACCCTGTCTGCACCAAAAACTGTCCAACCACCGCGATGCATAAGCGTCCGGGGGACGGCATTGTGCGCGTTGATACTGATAAGTGCGTCGGCTGCGGCTACTGCGCATGGTCTTGCCCTTACGGCGCGCCACAGCTCAACGAGCAGACCGGGCAGATGTCCAAATGTGATTTCTGCGTGGATCTCCAGGCGAAGGGAGAGCAGCCCGTCTGTGTGGCAACCTGTCCACTCGAAGCGATTAAATTCGGGCCGATTGATGAACTGCGGGCGAAGTATGGTGCGGTCTGTGATGTGAAAGGCTTGCCTGATTCCTCCATCACCAAACCAAACCTGGTGATCAAAGCGCATCAGGGCGCAGAGAAAGAGGGGAAACGTCATGCATGAGTTACCGCTGCTGATTTTTACGCTGTTCCTGCAAGGATCGGTTGGCGTTACGCTGTGGCTGGCGTTCGGAAGCACGCAGCGCAGCGCGCTGCTGCCGGCAGCCGGAGCGTTTGTGCTGGCGAGCCTGGGGCTGCTCGCCTCCGCGCTGCACATGGGCTATCCGCTTAATGCTCTTAACGCGCTGCGCCACGTATCCAGCTCCTGGCTGAGTCGTGAGATTATCTTTGCCAGTCTTTATCTTGCGGCACTTGGCTTCGCAACGCTGCTGATGTTTGTCAAAAAGCCAGGCTGGAAGCCACTGTTGGTTGTGGCAGGTCTGGTTGGTTTAGTCGATGTGTTCTGCATGGCGCAGATCTACATGCACGCATCCGTGGTGACATGGCAGCACGTTAACACGCTGGTGCTGTTTTTCGGTTCGGTGGGGATTATCGGTTCAGCCTGCATGGCCGTTGGGACGCGTTCCCAGACTACCGTGCGTGCGGCGGTTGTCATTATCACGCTGCTGGTGCTTGTGCGTCTGGTGATGCAGCCCGTCTGGCTGGCAGATATTACGGCTATGGACAACACCGTGGTGACGTTCCCTCACGCACCGCTACAGATGCTGGAGCAACTGCGAACCGTGCATCTGCTGAGCTGGTGCGTATCCGTTGCGGGTATGCTGTGCTTTGCTGCGGGCGGTCTGAAAGCGGCGCGATCTCCCATGCTGCTGGGAAGCGCGTTGCTGATTGTCGGTGAGCTGATGCTGCGCTTCGTTTTCTTCAGTATTGGCTGATGGGCGGATTGACCTTTGTCCCGGCGATGGACGTGACGCATGCGTGCGTCCGTCGCCGTTTTCGCCACGCCTCCTGCCTCACCTGCGCGGACGTCTGTCCTGTGCAGACTTTTTCTATTACCGACTCAGGCGTCTCGGTTGATGACAGCCGCTGTATTGAATGCGGTGACTGCCTGTTCGTCTGCCCCGCTGAGGCCATCACCGGCATCACGCCGCGAAAACGCTTTCTGTGTGGCGATACGCTTGTTGGGCCGTTTACTGACCGTGCGCCAGGGGTGAATGAGCTTCTGCTGTGGCACGCGCAGCACCACGTTCGTTTTATCAGTATCGACGCGGAGCAGAATCCTGACTGGTTGCTGGCGATTGCCCGGCTGAATCTGGCGCTTCGTCGACGCGGTGAAGCGGCGTGGGCGTTTAAACATATACCCGTCAACGAGGTTAATACCGCCCGGCGTGCGCTGATGCACGTTCCCCGTGAGGATGTCCGGGCCTGTAGCGTCGTGCCCGGTCAGCGTGAACTGCGCAGGGCGTTTTCTGCGTTTAGCGAGGCAGAGATAACTCTCGATGCCAAATCCTGCATACTGTGCGGCGCGTGCTGGCGAAGTTGTACGGAAAACGCGATTCGGTTTGAGAACGCTGAACTGATCGTGGAAACCGGACGCTGTACGGGGTGCGGCGGCTGCGAAGCAGTATGCCAGCATGCGGCGGTAAACGTGACGCAAACAGAAGGAACAACGAAAAGCGTGACCATACCGGCATATGAAGCCGTTTGCCTGACGTGCCACCGTCATTTCTGGTCATTTACGTCTGATGAAAAGCAGTGTCCGCTCTGTTTTCATCATCAACACGGTATGCGAAATACGAGCTGTTGCTAATCTTCGTCTCATTTTAAAAAAATGTTATGCATAACCATAGGCAATGGCGCTATTGCTCTTTATAATCCGCGCCACACCATACTCAGGTATGCAAAAACAACAGAACATTTTACAGAGGTTATCAATGGCTATTGAACGTACTTTTTCCATCATCAAACCAAACGCGGTGGCAAAAAACGTTATTGGCAGCATCTTCGCTCGCTTTGAATCAGCAGGGTTTAAGATCGTTGGCACCAAAATGCTGCACCTGACCGTTGAGCAGGCTCGCGGTTTCTACGCTGAGCACGAAGGTCGCCCATTCTTTGATGGTCTGGTCGAGTTCATGACCTCTGGCCCAATCGTGGTATCCGTACTGGAAGGTGAAAACGCGGTACAGCGTCACCGCGATCTGCTGGGTGCAACCAACCCGGACAACGCGCTGGCAGGTACTCTGCGCGCCGACTACGCAGACAGCTTCACCGAGAACGGCACCCACGGTTCCGACTCTGTTGAATCTGCTGCGCGCGAAATCGCGTTCTTCTTCGCTGAAGGCGAAGTGTGCCCGCGCACTCGCTAATAATTTCGTAAATGCCGCGTGCAAACGTGGCATCCCTGCGCCAGACTTTGTACAATGCAACGCCCCGGACGAGCAGACTGCTTACCGGGGCGTTTCTTTTCAACCCACCAAGGGCCACAACGTGTAACAACGAGGCCGGAAAAAATTATGTCTGAATTAGTGAATACCTCCGAAGTCGCCATTCCTGCGGTTCCCAATAAAAATGGAAAAATTAACCTGCTGGACCTGAACCGTCAGCAGATGCGCGAGTTCTTTAAAGAGATGGGCGAGAAGCCGTTTCGTGCCGATCAGGTCATGAAATGGATGTACCACTATTGCAGCGACAACTTTGATGACATGACGGACATCAACAAAGTGCTGCGCAATAAGCTTAAAGAAGTGGCGGAAATCCGCGCACCGGAAGTGGTGGAAGAGCAGCGCTCTTCAGATGGCACCATCAAGTGGGCCATTGCCGTTGGCGATCAGCGCGTTGAAACCGTGTATATCCCGGAGGACGATCGCGCCACGCTGTGCGTCTCTTCTCAGGTGGGCTGTGCGCTGGAGTGCAAATTCTGCTCTACGGCGCAGCAGGGCTTTAACCGTAACCTGCGCGTGTCGGAAATCATCGGCCAGGTCTGGCGTGCCGCGAAAATCGTGGGCGCGGCGAAAGTCACCGGTACACGTCCAATCACCAACGTGGTGATGATGGGGATGGGTGAACCGCTGCTCAACCTGACCAACGTCGTTCCGGCGATGGAAATTATGCTCGACGATTTCGGTTTTGGTCTGTCCAAGCGCCGCGTTACGCTCTCTACTTCCGGCGTTGTGCCTGCGCTGGACAAACTGGGCGACATGATTGACGTTGCGCTGGCCATCTCCCTTCACGCGCCAAACGACGCCATCCGTGACGAAATTGTGCCGATCAACAAAAAGTACAATATCGAAACCTTCCTGGCTGGCGTGCGCCGTTACCTGGAGAAATCCAACGCGAACCAGGGCCGCGTGACCATTGAATACGTGATGCTGGATCATGTTAACGACGGTACCGAACATGCACATGAGCTGGCTGAACTGCTGAAAGATACGCCATGTAAGATCAACCTGATCCCATGGAACCCGTTCCCGGGCGCGCCGTATGGCCGTAGCTCGAACAGCCGTATCGATCGCTTCTCAAAAGTGCTGATGGAGTATGGTTTCACCACCATCGTTCGTAAAACGCGTGGCGATGATATCGACGCAGCCTGTGGTCAGCTGGCGGGTGACGTTATTGACCGTACCAAACGTACGCTGCGTAAGCGCATGCAGGGTGAGTCAATCGCGGTCAAAACCGTTTGATTATTATGCAGACACGGCGCGTTTTTTGCGCCGTGAAGCATTAATTTACTGAATATTCAGTCACAATCCTTATGACTGATTAATAATTACGGTGCGTTTCATACGACTTTCGGGCAGTATGTAACGACGTAACAACAGTTTAGCGTGAAGGCCTGCCAGCGCTGTCATCTGCGGCCCGACAGTCTTATACTGTTTGTTCCAGGTTAACTGACCTAAAGTTTCGCGGTGCGGGTGGCATTGTGACTCACCGGCACCTGAACCCTTATTTTCACGTACCAGTAGTTGTAGCGAATGAATACTGAAGCCACTCACGATCAAAATGCAGCACTCTCCACTGGCGTTCGTCTTCGCAACGCCCGTGAACAACTCGGACTCAGCCAGCAAGCCGTTGCAGAACGCCTGTGCCTGAAGGTTTCCACCGTTCGCGATATTGAAGAAGATAAGGCACCCGCCGATCTGGCTTCAACATTTCTGCGCGGTTATATCCGTTCTTACGCCAAACTGGTTCATATCCCTGAAGACGAATTACTGCCGATGATGGAGAAGCAGGCGCCTGTGCGTGCGGCAAAAGTTGCGCCGATGCAGAGCTTCTCTCTGGGTAAACGTCGTAAAAAACGCGATGGCTGGCTGATGAGCTTTACCTGGCTGGTCCTGTTCGTGGTTGTCGGCCTGACGGGCGCATGGTGGTGGCAAAACCACAAAGCGCAGCAGGAAGAGATCACCACCATGGCCGATCAGTCCTCCGCTGAGCTCAATCAGTCTGGTAATAACGGCGCGCAAAGCGTGCCGCTGAGCACCGAAGGAGCTGCGACCTCCAGCGAACCTCAAGCGGCAGCAAGCAGCACGCCTGCAACCGAGCCAGCGACGACGCCAGAAGCGACGGCGAATACCGCGCCAGCCACCCAGGCCCAGGATCAGAACGCGGTCGTATCACCTTCACAGGCCAATGTTGATACCGCCCCTGCGGCAACGGCACCGGCAGATAACACCGCGGCGTCACTGCCAACTGACCCGGCGGGTACGGCGGCACCTGCCGTTGACCCGAATGCGCTGGTGATGAATTTCACGGCGGATTGCTGGCTGGAAGTGACTGACGCGACAGGTAAAAAGCTGTTCAGCGGCCTGCAACGTAAAGATGGCACGTTAAATCTAACGGGCCAGGCACCTTACAAGCTTAAAATCGGCGCACCGGCAGCGGTACAGATCCAGTATCAAGGAAAACCTGTCGATCTGAGCCGTTTTATCAGAACTAACCAGGTTGCGCGTCTTACCGTTAATGCCGAACAATCAGCAGCACAGTAACAGACGGGCAATGCGGGAGATTTTACATGCATAACCAGGCTCCTATTCAACGTAGAAAATCGAAAAGGATTTACGTTGGGAACGTGCCAGTCGGCGATGGGGCGCCTATCGCCGTCCAGTCGATGACCAATACGCGTACTACGGATGTAGAAGCGACGGTCAATCAAATCAAAGCATTAGAACGCGTCGGCGCAGACATTGTTCGCGTCTCTGTACCGACCATGGATGCCGCCGAGGCGTTCAAACTGATCAAGCAGCAGGTGAGCGTTCCGCTGGTTGCCGATATTCACTTCGATTACCGTATCGCGCTGAAAGTCGCTGAATATGGTGTCGATTGCCTGCGTATTAACCCAGGCAACATCGGCAACGAAGAGCGCATTCGCATGGTGGTTGACTGCGCCCGCGACAAAAACATTCCAATCCGTATCGGCGTGAACGCTGGCTCTCTGGAAAAAGATCTCCAGGAAAAGTACGGTGAGCCGACGCCGCAGGCGCTGCTCGAATCCGCAATGCGTCACGTCGATCATCTGGATCGCCTTAACTTCGATCAGTTTAAAGTGAGCGTGAAAGCGTCTGACGTCTTCCTGGCCGTTGAATCGTATCGTCTGCTGGCAAAACAGATCGATCAGCCGCTCCACCTTGGGATCACCGAGGCGGGCGGTCTGCGCAGCGGTTCGGTAAAATCGGCGATTGGTCTCGGCCTGCTGCTCTCTGAAGGCATCGGCGACACGTTACGCGTCTCCCTGGCCGCCGATCCGGTGGAAGAGATCAAAGTCGGTTTCGACATCCTGAAATCACTGCGTATCCGCGCGCGTGGGATCAACTTCATTGCCTGCCCAACCTGTTCACGTCAGGAGTTTGACGTTATCGGCACCGTGAATGCTCTGGAGCAGCGCCTGGAAGACATCATCACCCCAATGGACGTTTCCATCATCGGCTGCGTGGTGAACGGTCCGGGTGAAGCGCTGGTGTCCACGCTGGGCGTGACAGGAGGTAACAAGAAAAGTGGTCTCTATGAAGATGGCGTTCGTAAAGATCGTCTGGATAATAGTGATATGATCGACCAGCTCGAAGCCCGGATTCGCGCGAAAGCGACGATGATGGACGAAGCGAAGCGCATCAGCGTTCAGCAGGTTGAAAAATAACGTGATGGGAAGCAGGCTGCTTCCCATGTATGATTGAACCCATTCTTTGGGTTCTTTTTTGTATATAGAAAGAGAATAAACGTGGCAAAAAACATTCAAGCCATCCGCGGCATGAACGATTATCTGCCTGGCGAAACCGCCATCTGGCAGCGCATTGAAGGCACACTGAAACAGGTGCTCGGCAGCTACGGTTACAGCGAAATCCGTTTGCCGATTGTAGAGCAGACCCCGTTATTCAAACGCGCGATCGGCGAAGTAACCGACGTGGTTGAAAAAGAGATGTACACCTTTGAGGACCGCAACGGCGACAGCCTGACCCTGCGTCCTGAGGGGACGGCGGGTTGCGTACGCGCCGGCATCGAACATGGTCTCCTGTACAATCAGGAGCAGCGCCTGTGGTATATCGGCCCGATGTTCCGCCACGAACGTCCGCAAAAAGGCCGCTACCGTCAGTTCAACCAGCTTGGCGTGGAGGTGTTTGGTCTGCAAGGACCAGATATCGATGCTGAACTGATTATGCTTACTGCCCGCTGGTGGCGTGCGCTCGGTATTTCTGAGCACGTTTCCCTGGAGCTGAACTCTATCGGTTCTCTGGAAGCGCGTGCGAACTATCGTGATGCGCTGGTGGCGTTCCTGGAACAGCACAAAGAGAAGCTCGACGAAGACTGTAAACGTCGTATGTACAGCAACCCGCTGCGCGTACTCGATTCCAAAAATCCTGACGTACAGGCGCTGCTGAACGATGCGCCAGCGCTGGGTGACTACCTGGATGAGGATTCCCGCGAACACTTTGCCGGCCTGTGCAAGCTGCTTGAAGCGGCGGGCATTGCTTATACCGTTAACCAGCGTCTGGTGCGCGGTCTGGACTACTATAACCGCACCGTATTTGAGTGGGTCACCACCAGCCTCGGTTCGCAGGGCACCGTCTGTGCCGGCGGTCGTTATGACGGACTCGTCGAGCAACTGGGTGGTCGTGCAGCACCGGCTGTAGGCTTCGCGATGGGCCTTGAGCGACTTGTTTTGCTGGTTCAGGCAGTTAATCCGGAATTTAAAGCCGATCCTGTTGTCGATATATACCTGGTGGCCTCAGGTGCGGATACGCAGTCTGCGGCGATGCAGCTTGCCGAACGCGTGCGCGATGCGCTGCCGGACGTTAAGCTGATGACCAACCACGGCGGCGGCAACTTTAAAAAACAGTTTGCTCGTGCCGATAAGTGGGGCGCAAGTATCGCACTGGTGCTGGGTGAGTCCGAAGTGGCCAACGGCGAAGTGGTAGTCAAAGACCTGCGCTCTGGTGAGCAAACTACGGTAACGCAGGATGGCGTTGCGGCGCACTTGCGCACTCTATTGGGCTAAGGAGAAGGACTGCGTGGAAATTTACGAGAACGAACACGACCAGGTTGATGCGGTTAAGCGCTTCTTTGCTGAAAACGGCAAGGCACTGGTTGTAGGGGTTATTTTAGGTGTTGGTGCGCTGGTAGGCTGGCGTTACTGGAACAATCATCAGGCTGACTCTGCTCGCGGTTCGTCCCTGAACTACGAAAATACCGTTAGCGCAATCCGTGCCGATCAGCCGCAAACGTTGACGGCTGCGGAGAAATTTGCCGCTGACAACAAAAACACCTACGGCGCGCTGGCTGCGCTGGAAGTGGCTCAGCAGTATGTTGATAAAAACGAACTGGACAAAGCCGCTGCGCAACTGTCTCAGGGGCTTGCTGCTGCCAGTGACGAAAATCTGAAAGCGGTGATCAATCTGCGTCTGGCGCGTATCCAGGTTCAGCAGAAAAAAGCCGACGACGCGCTGAAAACGCTTGATACCATCAAAGGCGAAGGCTTTGCCGCTATTGTTGCCGATCTTCGCGGTGAAGCACTGCTGAGTAAAGGTGATAAAGCGGGCGCGCGTAAAGCGTGGCAAGCTGGCGTGGATAGTAAAGCTTCACCTGCGCTGAGCGAAATGATGCAGATGAAAATAAATAATTTGTCCGTCTGAGAGGGACCCAATGCAATTGCGTAAATTACTTCTGCCAGGACTGCTTTCTGTTACGTTATTGAGTGGTTGTTCACTGTTCAGTGGCGAAGAAGACGTTGTTAAAATGTCCCCGCTGCCGACGGTTGAAAACCAGTTCACCCCATCCACCGCCTGGGACACCTCCGTGGGTGATGGTATTGGCGATTTTTATTCCAACCTGCACCCGGCATTTGCTGACGGCGTTGTCTATGCGGCCGATCGCAAAGGCACCGTTAAAGCGCTGAACGCTGATGACGGAAAAGAAGTGTGGTCCATTAACCTGGCGGAAAAAGACGGCTGGTTCTCCCGTAAACCTGCACTGCTTTCTGGCGGCCTGACCGTTGCCGGCGGTCACGTGTATGTGGGCAGCGAAAAAGCGCAGGTTTACGCGCTGAATGCCAGCGACGGTTCGGTTGCATGGCAGACCACCGTTGCCGGTGAGTCCTTGTCGCGTCCGGTTGTCAGCGACGGCCTGGTGCTGATCCATACCAGCAACGGCCAGTTGCAGGCGCTGAACGAAGCCGATGGTCTGGTAAAATGGACGGTTAACCTGGATATGCCAGCGCTGTCTCTGCGTGGCGAATCTGCTCCGGCGACCGCCTTTGGCGCCGCCATTGTGGGTGGTGACAACGGCCGTGTCAGCGCGGTACTGATGCAGCAGGGCCAGATGATCTGGCAGCAGCGTATTTCCCAGGCGACCGGTTCAACTGAAATTGACCGTCTGAGTGACGTGGACACCACGCCAGTTATCGTCGACGGTGTGGTTTACGCGCTGGCATACAACGGCAACCTGACGGCGCTGGACCTGCGTAGCGGCCAGATCATGTGGAAACGTGAGCTGGGTTCCGTGAACGATTTCATCGTCGACGGCAACCGTATTTATATGGTGGATCAGAACGACCGTCTGCTGGCGCTGAGCACCGAAGGTGGCGTGACGCTGTGGACGCAGAGCGATCTGCTGTACCGTCTGCTGACCGCACCGGCACTGTATAACGGCAGCCTGGTGGTGGGCGACAGCGAAGGCTATATGCACTGGATCGATCCAGAGAATGGTCGCTTCGTGGCACAGCAGAAAGTGGATAGCTCAGGCTTCCTGACGGAGCCCGTTGTGGCTGACGGCAAACTGCTGATTCAGGCAAAAGACGGCACGCTGTACGCGATCACGCGTTAATTACACAGCGGTTGTAGTATACTAAACGGCTCCTGTTCACTCAGGAGCCGTTTTGACATTTTTAAAAACGCTGCGAAAGCGACGTTATTTTGAATTTTATGAGGCTTCAAACATGGTACCTGTGGTCGCGCTTGTCGGGCGCCCTAACGTTGGAAAATCCACTCTTTTTAACCGTTTAACACGCACCCGTGATGCGCTGGTTGCGGATTTCCCGGGGCTGACGCGTGACCGTAAGTACGGTCGTGCAGAGGTGGAAGGACGCGAGTTCATCTGTATCGATACCGGGGGTATTGACGGTACGGAAGACGGCGTAGAAACCCGCATGGCAGAGCAATCTCTGCTGGCTATCGAAGAAGCGGATGTGGTTCTGTTTATGGTGGATGCTCGCGCTGGCCTGATGCCCGCGGATTCTGCTATCGCTAAACATCTGCGTTCACGCGAAAAGCCAACCTTCCTGGTGGCGAACAAAACTGACGGCATCGATGCCGATCAGGCTGTTGCGGATTTCTGGTCTTTAGGCCTGGGCGATATTTATCCTATCGCGGCCTCGCATGGTCGTGGCGTTACCAGCCTGCTGGAAACCGTTCTGCTGCCGTGGGTAGATGAAGTGAACCCGCCGGAAGAGGTGGACGAGGACGCTGAATACTGGGCGCAGTTTGAAGCCGGAGAGGAAGGCGAGGAAGAGCCGGAAGACGACTTCAACCCGCAGGATCTGCCTATCAAGCTGGCTATCGTGGGTCGCCCAAACGTAGGTAAGTCTACGCTTACTAACCGTATTCTCGGTGAAGAGCGCGTGGTGGTTTACGACATGCCAGGCACAACGCGTGACAGCATTTACATTCCAATGCAGCGCGATGAACGTGAGTACGTACTTATCGACACCGCAGGGGTGCGTAAGCGCGGGAAAATCACCGATGTGGTGGAAAAATTCTCGGTGATCAAAACCCTTCAGGCGATTGAAGACGCCAACGTGGTGCTGCTGGTCATCGACGCACGTGAAGGTATCTCCGATCAGGACCTCTCTCTGCTCGGCTTTATCCTCAATAGTGGGCGCTCACTGGTTATCGTCGTCAACAAGTGGGACGGTTTGAGCAATGAAGTGCGCGAGCAGGTGAAAGAGACGCTGGACTTCCGTCTGGGCTTTATCGACTTTGCCCGCGTTCACTTCATCTCTGCCCTGCACGGGAGTGGTGTTGGCAACCTGTTCGAATCCGTTCGTGAAGCCTATGACAGCTCTACCCGCCGTCAGAGCACGGCGATGCTGACCCGTATCATGAACATGGCTGCTGAAGACCACCAACCGCCGCTGGTGCGCGGTCGTCGCGTGAAGCTGAAATATGCTCACGCCGGAGGGTATAACCCGCCTATCGTAGTGATCCACGGTAACCAGGTGAAGGATCTGCCGGACTCCTACAAACGCTACCTGATGAACTACTTCCGCAAGTCGCTGGACGTGATGGGTACGCCTATCCGTATTCAGTTCAAGGAAGGGGAAAACCCGTTTGCGAATAAACGCAACACCCTGACGCCGAACCAGATGCGTAAGCGTAAGCGTTTGATTAAGCACATTAAGAAAAGCAAATAACTTTCATCAGGCCGCACCAAGTTTGATGCATTACCGAAACCCGCTAACCATGCGGGTTTTTTTTGTCTGAGATAGCATAACGAATCGCGGCCATCTTCGATGGTTTCGGGAGTTGGATGTCCGGCATGTATGGAATGAACTGCACGCCTTGGCTGACGGTCAGGGGCCGGTACTATTGTGCTGCGAGATGGCCGGTAAGTTATGCCATCGCTAACTCATCGCCAAATGGGGCCGCTGCTAATTCAACGTGCTTGTAAATGAATATGTTCCGATGGCAATCAGGCAGAAAAAAATCCCTTAATTTAAGTTAGCCCGTTAAAACAGGAGCTATTTTTATTTCGTGGTTATAACGAAAGAAGCGGTGGAGGCACGCAGCGGCAGTGGTACGCCGCAATCATTAATAGCGTAAAGCGTAATTCAAATACCGCTGGAAATCACACATCAATATTCACCGTAATTATTTATTGTCAGGAAAATATTCTATTATTCGATATGAACCAAAAATGCTGAGTAAAAATGATAAACCCTTATCCGTAGTAGGATTATTTGAATTTTTAATTAACTGGAATTAAGGGAATTTACATGAATCAGCAATATACCAATAAATTAACGCCAGAAATATTAGCAGGGCTGGAAGCGTCGCCATTTACAGCGGAAGAAATTGCCGCAATGGACGATGGAGCACGCGCGATAATCGTAGGGGTAAGGGAACTGGAACGGCAACCGATTCAGACGCTCCGCAGCACGCACAGACCGCAAAAAAGAAAAAGCCAGAGGACATCTCCAAACCGAAAAAGCGCAGCGCCCTTTATCGCTGGTGGAACGGCAACCATGAGGAAATGGATTATCAGGCGGCCGTTGCTGCCGCTTCTGCTGCTGCACGCGCGCAGACGGCCACGGCAGGTGCAAGCCTGCTGGAGCTGATAAGCGGCAGGGCGCTGACCTACGGCACCTGGGCGGTGCGTGGCGCTGCCGGGCTGGGTGAGGTGGCCGCAGCCGGAGCGGGTGCGCCCGTGGCCGGGCTGCTGGTGGGAATGATGCCCGGCAGGCTGAACGACGGCGAACAGGACTTTATCGACCGTATGCGCCTGGAGCAGATGCGTGAAGCCCCAAGCCGTGTTCGCTATACGTGGGAGAACGACGGCAGGGGGAACCCGGTGCCGCATGGATGGCACACGCCACCTGGCCGGGACAGTGTGCGCGTCAGAAAAATGGAGTTCGACAGCAGGGCGCAGGCGTACACATTCACCACGGAGGAAGAACCGCACATAACCATCGTGTGGACGCCTGACCGGACAGACGAGAAAACGCCATGGAATACCGGCAACCAGGCGCGGCCGGTGCTGCCGAACCCGGTGGTTGTTGACCCATTGCCGGATAACACCGGAATAACGGCGACCACCAGCCCGGCACCGGAGGAAAAGAGTTTCGCGGATTACATTCTGATCCTGCCGTTTCCTGACCTGCCGCCGATTTATATCTACCTGAGCAAACCACCGGTGGAGTTTCTGGAGGTCGAGCTATACAGTGACTTTAAACGCCGTTCGCGGCAGGGGATTTACGAGGCGGATCATATGCCGTCAAGAGCGGCGGTTGAAGCATATTTAACGGCGCTTTATCCTGATGTTGATCCAAAAGATATCAGTAAATTAGCTGATGATGTGGCAGCAATAGTAATCCCTAAAGAAGTGCATCAAAAAATAAGTGAAACGTATGGAGGCCGTAATACTCCGGCACAAATCGATCTCGATTCAAGAAACTTGCGCACGGCGCTTGATCGCAACCTGGATGCTATCGAACCAGCGCTAAAAGCAAATGGAGCAACAGAAAGTCAAATTGAGGCGGCGAGGGCGAAAATGCACAGACTGAACAGTGAACAGGGATTATACAAATGACAATAAACGTTAATGCACTAATTGAGGGGTTAGGAAAAAGTTACAAAGAGCTGATTGATTCTGAATTAATCATATACAAGTCACCTCCTAAAGGTGCGTCCGGCTCTCCTGTTCTAAGTCTCGATATGTCCAAAGAAGGGGTGTTTTTATCTTTTTGGCGAGAAGGACGGATTTTGAAGGCACTGACTTTAACCATTCAGGACGATGACAAAGCCGATTGGGTGTTTCCAAACAATCTGCCTGAGCCATTAGTTAAAAAGATGAACCGGAAATGGGTACATGAAAATATTGGTGAGCCATTAAGAAGCACTCCCCCTAAAGTGATTATGAAGCGTTCTTTTGGATGGACGGATCTTTATGAGGCAAAAGGGTATGTAAATCCTACAAGCATGCAGATTAGCTATGACGTAGCGGATAGCGTGAGGTCTGTAACCTTCATGCCAACGTCAGAACTTCGCTGGTAACATCGGAGATACTTACCGCAACAAAACACCAGCCAGGATCCTTCGTCTTGGCTGGTGGAATCGGTCGATAGTTTTAAGTGTGAAAATTAATTCTCTTGATGGGTATCAATGAAAATGATGTACCCAGGTGTGTAGACATTGATTGATTTGTATTGAAAAAGATTTATAAAACAATAATTTTTGCCTTTAATATTCTTTCGCATTAAGCAAAGCAAAAACCTTAGCTGAGCCCGCTATAACCCGCGTCTGTTGCGGTTTTTTTTCGCGCTTTCACAGCAATGGCTAACCCTCTGTGAAGTCAATCACTATTCACTCCTAACCATCTTTAAATCCAAAAAAGTAGACAATCATCGAATTTTCGTCTTAAAGTCCAGGGTTCGGTACTAGACAAAACTAGCGCCTGGTTATCAAATGGTTAACCAACATTTCGCCGCATGTAAAAAATCGATCGGATACGTAACCGTTCGGCGTACATGCTGGTGTTTACAAGCACGACACATACCTTTTCGGGAGAATTATGCAATCCTCTGTTAATCAAAAAGAGAGCCGAACCTTCTTCGGCCATCCTTATCCGCTCGGTTCGCTGTTCTTCACCGAGATGTGGGAGCGTTTTTCGTTTTACGGTATTCGCCCGCTACTGATTCTGTTTATGGCCGCCACCGTCTATGACGGCGGGATGGGCCTGGCGCGTGAAAACGCCTCGGCGATTGTCGGCATCTTTGCCGGCACCATGTACCTCGCTGCGCTGCCGGGCGGCTGGCTGGCGGATAACTGGCTCGGCCAGCAGCGGGCCGTCTGGTACGGTTCGATTTTGATTGCGCTCGGGCACCTGTCGATCGCCCTGTCGGCCATCATGGGCGACAACCTGTTCTTCATCGGCCTGATGTTTATCGTGCTCGGCTCCGGCCTGTTCAAGACCTGTATCTCGGTCATGGTCGGCACCCTGTATAAAAAAGGCGATGCGCGTCGTGACGGCGGTTTCTCGCTGTTCTATATGGGCATCAACATGGGCTCGTTCATTGCCCCTCTGATTTCCGGCTGGCTGATTAAAACCCACGGCTGGCACTGGGGCTTTGGTATCGGTGGTATCGGGATGCTGGTCGCCCTGATTATCTTCCGCGTGTTTGCCGTTCCGGCCATGAAGCGCTACGACAGTGAAGTCGGTCTGGACTCCACCTGGAACAGTCCGGTAGTGAAACGTAACGGCGTGGGTGCCTGGCTGCTGGCGCTGGCTGTGGGTGTTGCAATCATCGTAACGTTGATTGCCCAGGGCGTGATTGTGATTAATCCGGTCGCGGTCGCCAGCGTGCTGGTGTATGTGATTGCCGCCTCCGTCGCGCTCTACTTCATCTATCTGTTCATCTTCGCCGGGCTGAATCGCAAAGAGCGCGCAAGGCTGCTGGTGTGCTTTATTCTGCTGGTCTCCGCCGCGTTCTTCTGGTCCGCGTTCGAGCAGAAGCCAACCTCCTTCAACCTGTTCGCCAACGACTACACTAACCGCATGATCGGTGATTTTGAGATCCCGGCGGTGTGGTTCCAGTCGATTAATGCCCTGTTCATCATTCTGCTGGCCCCGGTATTTAGCTGGGCATGGCCGAAGCTGGCGAGCAAAAACATTCGTCCGAGCAGCATCACCAAGTTCGTAATCGGTATTCTGTGCGCGGCGGCGGGCTTTGGCCTGATGATGCTGGCGGCGCAGAACGTGCTGAGCAACGGTGGGGCGGGCGTGTCGCCGTTCTGGCTGGTGGGCAGCATTCTGATGCTCACCCTTGGCGAGCTGTGCCTGAGCCCGATTGGTCTGGCGACCATGACCCTGCTGGCGCCGGAGAGAATGCGCGGCCAGATGATGGGCCTGTGGTTCTGCGCCAGTGCGCTGGGTAACCTGGCTGCGGGGCTGATTGGTGGTCACGTGAAGGCCGACCAGCTGGATATGCTGCCAGACCTCTTTGCCCGTTGCTCCATTGCGCTGCTGATTTGTGCTGCGGTGCTGATCGTCCTCATTGTTCCGGTGCGCCGCATGCTGGAAAATGCGCAGACTAAACCGGCCGCTAACGCCTGATAAACCTCGACCTTGCCGGGGTGGCGTTATGCCCCGGCAATTGACTTAACGAGGTAAGAACATGCTGTTAGGGTTTGTTGGGCTTGGTGCTGTGGTTGAAACGGCTTACTTACCGGCAATACGAAATCTTTTTCCTGATACTCCGCGCTGTTTAGGTTTTGATCTTCACCCCGAGAAGCAGCCTGAAGGGGTCACACGTTGCGCGTCGCTCGGTGAACTTCTTTCCCACCCGCAGGACACCCTGTTTATCACCACTTCCTCCCTGTACCATCTCGAGGTACTTGAGCAGGCGCTGGCCTCACCCGCGTCGCGTATTGTGGTAGAAAAACCGATTGTCGCCACGCTGCCCCAAATTGAAAAACTGAAAGCGCTGCTGGCTCAACCGGGAGCCGCCGACCGCGTGCTGGCGCTCGATCACTGGATGGCGCGTCTCGATAGCGTAAAGCAATCACTGGTCGCTCATGTTTTTGACATCGTCAAAATCGAAGGCTTTTTGCAGGAGCCAAGCGGGTATAACGCCGAAGGAGAGCCCATTGCGCTCAACTTCGCCACCGGCGAGCCAGACGCGCGAACGCTTTGCCATCCTGATGGTGTGATTCTGGATATCGGTACGCACGTGCTGGCGATGCTGCGTGAAACGGTGCGTTACCTGGGCGGCAGTGACGATATGACGTTGCAGGTGGTGACGGCAAAAGACCGCCTGGGCCGCGATATCGCAAAGGGCGATCTGACCACGGCGGAAGGCGAGGCGCATTTGCAGGGAAGCATCAGCGGCGTGCCGGTGGACATCTGGCTTAACAAATACGCGGGACCTGCGGGCGGGCAAAAGGGATTACGCTTCTATTTGCGCGACGGGCGTATCGTCAGCCACGACCGACGCGGCGCAGAAGATGTGCTGGAGCTGATTAAGGGTAAAGAAATTCAGCGCTGGCATATTCCCGGAACGATCTACGAGCATTGCCTTGCGGAGCATATTCTGGGGGCAAAAAGTCTCTTTGAACGGGATCCGCACCAGGTGAGCCGCACGACGCGCCGGAGGGTCGAGGAGGTGACGCTGCTGCTAACCTTACAGCAACAGTTGCGTGGCCCGCACTGAACGCGACGTGGTAAAATTATCGCAGACCTGAACGCTTTGAAGGAGTCACCATGACGATTACCTGCCCGGATTGCCAGACACCGCTGGAGCCCCTGAACGGGGTAGCGCACTGCGAAAGTTGTAATAAAGATATCGCGCTCGAAGCCCGCTGCCCGGAGTGTCATCAGCCACTCCAGGTACTAAAAGCCTGCGGTGCGGTGGACTATTTTTGCCAGAACGGCCACGGTCTTATCTCTAAAAAACGCGTGGAGTTTGTTCGGGCTGAAGGTTAATCGCACACGCAGCCTTCACCTTTCTGCCACAGTTCCACCAGCGACTCAGGTGCTTCCTGCTCGGGTACCAGCACGATGATATCGGCGTAGTGCGCCTGATTTTGGCCGGTCCAGATAATCTGGATGCGGAAATAGCGCTGGTCACCGCTGCCGGGGGAAGAGGCTTGCCCGGGCGGCTGGCCGCGCGGGAAAGCCTGCTCAAGAATGCTCACCAGGCGCTGGCGCTGGGCCTCATTAAGCGAGGAGAGCGCAATGGTGCGCTGGCCGCTCAGCTTAGGGATAAAGGCGACGCCGCCTTCCCGGGCCAGCTCAACCACGGCGTCATCCGTCAGTTCCGGAACCTGCATTTACAGTACTCCTACCTGTTCCCAGGCTTGTTTAATGGCCGCCCCAACGTCGCTACCGGATCGTTTCTCGCCGTGCGCTATCGTCAGTTTTGCGAAAGCGTCAAAATCCGCATCCTGCGCCAGGTTGCGATCGCAAACCGTGTCGTACCAGGCATAACCCGCTTTTTCCCAGGCGTAGCCACCAATCGCCGTTGCGGCCAGGTAAAACGCGCGGTTGGGGATGCCGGAGTTAAGATGCACGCCGCCGTTATCCTCGCGCGTTTTGATGAAATCTTTCATGTGCGCGGGCTGCGGGTCTTTGCCGAGCAGCGGATCGTCGTAGGCGGTACCGGGTTCAGACATGGAACGTAGCCCTTTGCCGTTAATCCCCGCTGCCAGCAGCCCTTCACCAATCAGCCAGTCTGCTTTATCGGCGGTTTGCTTCAGATGATACTGCTTCACCAGCGAGCCGAACACGTCTGATAAGGACTCGTTCAGCGCGCCCGACTGCTCAAAATAGATCAGTCCGGCTTCGGTCTCGGTCACGCCGTGGCTCAGCTCATGCGCCACCACGTCGATGGCAATGGTGAAGCGGTTGAAGATTTCCCCGTCGCCATCGCCAAAGACCATCTGCTGGCCGTTCCAGAAGGCGTTCTGATATTCCCGGCCATAGTGCACGGTGCCGGTGAGGATCAGTCCTTTGTTATCGAGCGAATTGCGCTGATATTCTTTCCAGAAGAAATCATGGGTGATACCCAGATAATCGTACGCTTCATCCACCGCCACATCGCCGTTGGAGGGCTGGCCTTCATAGCGCACCTGGGTACCCGGCAGCTCCTGGGTCTGTTTCGCATCGTAGATGTCACGCTCAAGCTGACCGGCTTTATTCACATGCGGCGCGGCGGGTTTGCCCGGCATATGGGCCATCAGCGTCTGGACGTGGGTCAAGGTCTGACGGGCGCAGCGCTGCTGCGGCTCAGAACCGCTTTCGATAATACGGCGAAGAATATACGGAGGGATGACGCTATGAAGATGGGGCATGCTGCTCTCCTTATTAAAAAAGGCAATAGCAGCAGTATAGTTTGTAACCGGCGAAGATTTATCCGCTTTTACGCTGGCGCGTTTTTTTCACCGGTTTGATCTCTTTCACCTCACTCTCGACCCAGCCGTCAGAAAGCCGGGTGGTGAGCACATCCCCGGCTTTAACCTGTTTCGTTTGTTTCAGCACTTTGCCGTCCGTCGCGGTGGTCACACTATAGCCGCGAGCCAGCGTGGAGAGCGGGCTGACGGCTTCCAGATGGGTGACCGCATTGCCGAAACGCTCGCGCGTGGTGCTCAGGCGTGAGCGGATATTTTCCGCGAGGCGGAACTCAAGCTGCTGGATACGCGTTTGTGCGCGATAAATCTTCGGCTGCGGGTTTTGCTGGTTCAGACGCTGCGTGACGCGCTGCTGGCGAGATACCGCACGCTTAAGCTGGTTATCCAGCGCGAAGTTCATCCGCTGACGCAGACGTTCCAGCACGGTTTGCTGACGCGCCAGACGCAATTGCGGATGCTGCTGTTGCAGACGATGGTGAAGCTGGGTAAAGCGGCGGGTACGGTTGGCGAGGAAGTAGTCCATCGCCATCTCCAGGCGCTGCTGCCCGTTCTGGATCTGACGCAGCAGCTCCAGCTGGTTACGGCTGACTACCTCTGCCGCCGCGGACGGCGTTGGCGCGCGTAAATCCGCGACAAAATCCGCTATCGTCACATCCGTTTCATGGCCGACGGCGCTTACCACCGGGATAAGGCTGGCAAAGATTGCCCGCGCCACGCGCTCGTCGTTAAAGCTCCAAAGGTCTTCCAGCGAGCCGCCGCCGCGCCCGACGATCAGGACATCACACTCCTGACGGGCATTTGCCAGTTCAATCGCGCGCACGATCTGCCCCGGCGCATCGTCACCCTGAACGGCAGTTGGGTAAATAATGACGGGCAGGGAAGGGTCACGGCGCTTCAGGACGTGCAAAATATCGTGCAGGGCCGCACCGGTTTTCGAGGTAATGACCCCAACGCAGTGAGCGGGTGAGGGCAGGGGCTTTTTAAACTGCTGGTCGAACAATCCCTCAGCCGAAAGCATGGCTTTGAGCTGCTCGTACTTCTGTTGCAGCAAGCCTTCGCCCGCGGGCTGCATGCTCTCGACGATAATCTGATAATCGCCGCGCGGCTCATACAGGGTAATGTTGGCGCGAACCAGAACCTGCTGGCCATGCTGAGGACGGAACGTCACGCGACGGTTGCTGTTGCGGAACATCGCGCAGCGCACCTGAGCGGTGTCGTCTTTCAGCGTAAAGTACCAGTGACCGGAAGCAGGCTGCGTGAAGTTAGAGATTTCACCGCTGATCCAGACCTGTCCCATTTCCTGCTCAAGCAGCAAACGTACCGTCTGATTAAGGCGGCTGACAGTATAAATTGAGGGGGATTGAGAGGATAACATGTGAGCGGGATCAAATTCTAAATCAGCAAGTTATTCAGTCGATAGTAACCTGCTGAGAGGTGAGCGCAAGCATTTTTTTCAAAAAAGTGTGGATGCAATCGGTTACGCTCTGTATAATGCCACGGCAATATTTAACCACCCAGGTCAGAGATATTGCCCATGCTACGTATCGCTAAAGAAGCACTGACGTTTGACGACGTCCTCCTCGTTCCCGCTCACTCCACCGTTCTGCCGAATACTGCCGACCTCAGCACGCAGTTGACGAAAACCATTCGTCTGAACATTCCTATGCTCTCCGCAGCAATGGACACCGTGACTGAAGCGCGTCTGGCTATCGCCCTGGCACAGGAAGGCGGCATTGGCTTTATCCACAAAAACATGTCTATCGAGCGTCAGGCGGAAGAAGTTCGCCGCGTGAAGAAGCATGAATCCGGTATCGTGTCCGATCCTCAGACCGTTCTGCCAACCACCACGCTGCACGAAGTGAAAGCCCTGACCGAGCGTAACGGCTTTGCAGGCTATCCGGTAGTCACTGAAGACAACGAACTGGTGGGTATCATTACCGGTCGTGACGTGCGTTTCGTGACTGACCTGAACCAGCCTGTCAGCGTCTACATGACGCCAAAAGAGCGTCTGGTGACCGTGCGTGAAGGCGAAACACGCGACGTGGTGCTGGCGAAAATGCACGAAAAACGCGTTGAGAAAGCGCTGGTTGTGGACGCGAACTTCCACCTGCGCGGCATGATCACCGTTAAAGATTTCCAGAAAGCAGAACGTAAACCGAACGCCTGTAAAGACGAGCATGGCCGTCTGCGCGTCGGCGCTGCGGTTGGCGCAGGTGCGGGTAACGAAGAGCGCGTTGACGCGCTGGTTGCTGCGGGCGTTGACGTGCTGCTGATTGACTCCTCCCACGGCCACTCCGAAGGCGTTCTGCAACGTATTCGTGAAACCCGTGCTAAATACCCGGATCTCCAGATCATCGGCGGTAACGTGGCAACCGGCGCAGGCGCTCGCGCGCTGGCGGAAGCGGGTTGCAGCGCGGTGAAAGTGGGTATCGGCCCTGGTTCTATCTGTACCACCCGTATCGTCACCGGCGTAGGCGTGCCGCAGATCACGGCGGTTTCTGACGCGGTTGAAGCGCTGGAAGGTACCGGTATTCCGGTCATCGCGGACGGCGGTATCCGCTTCTCTGGCGACATTGCCAAAGCGATCGCCGCAGGTGCAGCAGCCGTGATGGTGGGCTCTATGCTGGCCGGTACCGAAGAATCCCCGGGTGAAATCGAACTCTACCAGGGTCGTTCTTATAAATCCTACCGCGGTATGGGCTCCCTGGGCGCGATGTCCAAAGGTTCCTCCGACCGTTACTTCCAGACCGATAACGCCGCAGACAAACTGGTGCCGGAAGGTATTGAAGGCCGCGTGGCGTATAAAGGCCGCCTGAAAGAGATCATTCACCAGCAGATGGGCGGCCTGCGCTCCTGTATGGGTCTGACCGGCTGTGGTACCATTGACCTGCTGCGTACCAAAGCGGAATTCGTACGCATCAGCGGTGCGGGTATCCAGGAGAGCCACGTTCACGACGTGACGATCACCAAAGAGTCCCCGAACTACCGTCTGGGCTCCTGATAAATTTCCGCGCCCGGCTCAATGCCGGGCGCTTTGTTTTGTTTCACTTGCCTCGGAATTAGCGTCAATGACGGAAAACATTCATAAACATCGCATTCTCATCCTGGACTTTGGTTCTCAGTACACTCAGCTGGTGGCGCGCCGCGTGCGTGAGCTGGGCGTTTACTGTGAACTGTGGGCGTGGGATGTCACGGAAGCACAGATTCGCGAGTTCAATCCAAGCGGCATCATCCTTTCCGGCGGCCCGGAAAGCACCACCGAAGAGAACAGCCCGCGTGCGCCGCAGTACGTGTTCGAAGCGGGCGTACCGGTGTTCGGCGTTTGCTACGGCATGCAGACCATGGCGATGCAGCTGGGCGGCCACGTAGAAGGCTCTAACGAGCGTGAGTTCGGCTACGCACAGGTTGAAGTCGTCACCGACAGCGCGCTGGTGCGCGGTATCGAAGACTCCCTGACCGCAGACGGCAAACCGCTGCTGGACGTGTGGATGAGCCACGGCGACAAAGTCACCGCTATCCCGTCCGACTTCGTGACCGTTGCCAGCACTGAAAGCTGCCCGTTCGCCATCATGGCGAACGAAGAAAAACGCTTCTACGGCGTGCAGTTCCACCCGGAAGTGACCCACACCCGTCAGGGTATGCGCATGCTGGAGCGCTTCGTGCGTGACATCTGCCAGTGTGAAGCCCTGTGGACCCCGGCAAAAATCATCGACGATGCCGTGGAGCGTATCCGCCAGCAGGTTGGTGATGACAAAGTAATCCTCGGCCTCTCCGGCGGCGTGGACTCCTCCGTAACCGCGATGCTGCTGCACCGCGCCATCGGTAAAAACCTGACCTGCGTCTTCGTGGACAACGGTCTGCTGCGTCTGAACGAAGCCCGGCAGGTAATGGACATGTTCGGTGACCACTTCGGTCTGAACATCGTTCACGTGGAAGGCGAGCAGCGCTTCCTGGACGCGCTGAAAGGCGAGAACGATCCGGAAGCGAAACGTAAAATCATCGGTCGCGTGTTCGTGGAAGTGTTCGACGAAGAAGCGCTGAAGCTGGAAGATGTGAAATGGCTGGCGCAGGGCACCATCTACCCTGACGTGATCGAGTCTGCGGCCTCCGCCACCGGTAAAGCGCACGTCATCAAATCTCACCACAATGTGGGCGGCCTGCCGAAAGAGATGAAGATGGGCCTGGTTGAACCGCTGCGTGAGCTGTTCAAAGACGAAGTGCGTAAGATCGGCCTGGAGCTGGGTCTGCCGTACGACATGCTCTACCGTCACCCGTTCCCGGGCCCGGGTCTGGGCGTGCGCGTGCTGGGCGAAGTGAAGAAAGAGTACTGCGACCTGCTGCGTCGCGCGGACGCGATCTTCATCGAAGAGCTGCACAAAGCTGACCTGTACAACAAAGTGAGCCAGGCGTTCACCGTGTTCCTGCCGGTTCGCTCGGTCGGCGTGATGGGCGATGGCCGTAAGTACGACTGGGTAGTCTCCCTGCGTGCGGTGGAAACCATCGACTTCATGACCGCGCACTGGGCGCACCTGCCGTATGACTTCTTAGGCCGCGTGTCTAACCGCATCATCAACGAAGTGAACGGCATTTCCCGCGTGGTGTATGACATCAGCGGCAAGCCACCGGCGACGATCGAGTGGGAGTAAGCCCATAACCTTTCCTGCGAAGTTATAAGCAGGTAAGACTGATAAAACCCTCTGTTTACAGAGGGTTTTTCTTTTTGGCCGATATCCGGCCCGGTGGTGAATTACTGCCTCATCTGCCGCGATTCACGGCAGCCGATACTGCGTCGCCATGCCCCGGGGGCCTGACCATACTGACGCTTAAAGCTGCGGTTGAAGGACTGCTGAGAGTCAAAGCCCAGCGCGATCGCCACGTTCAGAATCGGTTCATCGCTGTGGGCCAAGCGCTCAACCGATTTTTGCAGCTTTTGCGCGCGAATATATTCGGCGAGAGGGGAGCCGGTATGTTCTTTGAAAAGCCGCTGGAGGTGCCATTTCGAATAGCCGGCTCGCCTGGAGACGGTTTCAATGTCCAGACGGCTATCGAGGTTGTTGTCGATCCAGTCGAGTAAATCGTGAATAAATGCACCCGTGTTCATTTTGCTTCCCCCTACGCCACGTATTAAAAAGCACCTTTGTTTGTTGCAATTAAAGGTGACCCGTTTTTACATTAATTGCAAGTTTTATTGTTGCATTTAAATCCCTTCTCAAAACACGTGATTTATCTTCGCCGCAAATAGCACATAAAGTGCAACAATTATTCTTGCACTTAATTAAGCGCCTTCCTACAATCGCCGCGATAGTGTATTCGCAACTGTTACAGTTTTGTGGCGATGAACGACACAAATGGCCTTCAGCCAGCTACCGGACAAAGGAAGTGGCGCGGCGCCTCCCGCTGCGTCTTGCCCGGCGGCTACAATAACCGGAATA
Source organism: Enterobacter sp. DTU_2021_1002640_1_SI_PRY_ASU_LCPMC_013 (assembly GCF_032389435.1). Classification (NCBI taxonomy): domain Bacteria; kingdom Pseudomonadati; phylum Pseudomonadota; class Gammaproteobacteria; order Enterobacterales; family Enterobacteriaceae; genus Enterobacter; species Enterobacter sp. DTU_2021_1002640_1_SI_PRY_ASU_LCPMC_013. The sequence continues at coordinate 3,549,227 of NZ_CP135594.1, read as the reverse complement.
AAAATAATGAGCCTGCAAAAAACCTGGGGTAACTTTCATCTGAGCGCGATGGGGGTGGTTTTACTCTCCGCGCTTCTCGTCGGGTGCGATGACAGCGTCGCGCAAAATGCCGCGCCGCAAGCGCCCGTTGTCAGCGCTGCTGACGTGGTGGTGAAATCCATTAGCCAGTGGGACAGCTTTAACGGTCGCATTGAAGCGGTGGAAAGCGTTCAGCTGCGTCCGCGCGTCTCCGGCTACATTGAGAAAGTGAATTACACCGACGGCCAGGAGGTGAAAAAGGGCGAGGTGCTGTTCACGATTGATGACCGAACCTATCGCGCCGCGCTGGAGCAGGCGCAGGCGAACCTGGCGAGAGCCAAAACGCAGGCCAGCCTGGCGCGAAGCGAGGCTAACCGTACCGATAAATTAGTCAATACCAACGTGGTATCCCGTGAAGAGTGGGAGCAGCGCCGTTCCGCCGCTACCCAGGCGCAGGCCGATATTCGCGCCGCGCAGGCGGCGGTAGACGCTGCGCAACTTAACCTCGACTTCACCAAAGTGACCGCGCCTATCGACGGTCGCGCCAGCCGGGCGCTGATCACCAGCGGTAACCTGGTGACGGCGGGCGACAGCGCCAGCGTGCTCACCACCCTGGTCTCGCAGAAAACGGTTTATGTCTACTTCGACGTGGACGAGTCAACCTACCTTCACTATCAGAACCTGGCCCGCAGCGGGCAGCGGGTGTCCGGCGATCATGCGGCGCTGCCGGTGGAGATTGGCCTGACGGGCGAGGAGGGCTATCCCCATCAGGGCAAAGTGGATTTCCTGGATAACCAGCTCACACCGGGTACCGGAACGATCCGCATGCGCGCGCTGCTGGATAACTCACAGCGTCAGTTCACGCCTGGACTCTTTGCCCGCGTGCGTCTGCCGGGCAGTGCGGAATTTAAAGCCACGCTTGTTGACGATAAGGCGGTGCTGACCGATCAGGATCGTAAATATGTCTATATCGTGGATAAAGACGGGAAAGCGCAGCGCCGCGACATTACGCCCGGGCGTCTGGCCGACGGTTTACGTATCGTACAGCAGGGGCTGAATCCCGGGGATAAAGTCATCGTCGATGGTTTACAAAAAGTGTTTATGCCGGGTATGCCGGTTAACGCGAAAACCGTTGCCATGACCGCCAGCGCCGCCCTCAACTGATCCCTTACCTGAGAATCCAATCCATGGACTTTTCCCGTTTTTTCATCGACAGGCCGATTTTTGCCGCCGTACTGTCGATTCTGATTTTTATCACAGGATTAATCGCCATCCCGCTGCTGCCGGTGAGCGAATACCCTGACGTCGTGCCGCCAAGCGTGCAGGTGCGCGCCGAGTACCCGGGCGCCAACCCGAAAGTGATTGCTGAGACCGTGGCGACGCCGCTGGAAGAGGCGATCAACGGCGTTGAAAACATGATGTACATGAAATCCGTCGCGGGTTCCGACGGCGTGCTGGTGACTACCGTCACCTTCCGCCCGGGCACCGACCCGGATCAGGCGCAGGTTCAGGTGCAAAACCGCGTCGCGCAGGCCGAAGCGCGTCTGCCGGAAGACGTACGGCGTCTGGGCATCACGACTCAGAAACAGTCGCCAACGCTGACGCTGGTGGTGCATCTGTTTTCGCCTGGCGGTAAGTACGATTCACTGTATATGCGTAACTACGCCACGCTGAAGGTGAAGGATGAGCTGGCGCGTCTGCCCGGCGTGGGGCAGATTCAGATTTTCGGCTCGGGCGAATACGCGATGCGCGTCTGGCTGGACCCGAACAAGGTCGCGGCCCGCGGGCTGACCGCTTCGGACGTGGTCACGGCGATGCAGGAGCAGAACGTGCAGGTGTCCGCCGGGCAGCTTGGCGCCGAGCCGCTGCCGAAAGAGAGCGATTTCCTGATCTCCATTAACGCCCAGGGCCGCCTGCATACCGAAGACGAGTTCGGCAACATTGTCCTGAAAACCACGCAGGATGGTACGGTCGTCCGACTGCGCGACGTGGCGCGTATCGAGATGGGTTCCGGCAGCTACGCGCTGCGCTCCCAGCTGAACAATAAAGACGCGGTCGGGATTGGTATCTTCCAGTCGCCGGGGGCAAACGCCATCGATCTGTCTAACGCGGTGCGCGCCAAAATGGACGAACTGTCCACACGATTCCCGGACGATATGAAATGGGCGGCGCCTTACGACCCGACGGTGTTTGTACGCGACTCGATCCGCGCGGTGGTGCAAACGCTGCTGGAAGCGGTGGTGCTGGTTGTGCTGGTGGTGATCCTGTTCCTGCAAACCTGGCGCGCGTCGATAATCCCGCTGATTGCGGTGCCGGTATCGGTAGTGGGCACGTTCAGTATTCTCTACCTGCTGGGCTTTTCGCTGAATACTCTGAGTCTGTTCGGGCTGGTGCTGGCGATTGGTATCGTGGTGGACGATGCCATCGTGGTGGTGGAAAACGTCGAACGAAATATCGAAGAGGGGCTCGCCCCGCTTGCGGCAGCACATCAGGCGATGCGTGAAGTATCCGGGCCGATTATCGCCATTGCGCTGGTGCTGTGTGCGGTATTCGTTCCGATGGCGTTCCTCTCCGGCGTGACCGGTCAGTTCTACAAGCAGTTTGCGGTAACGATAGCCATTTCCACGGTGATCTCCGCGATCAACTCGCTGACGCTCTCGCCAGCGCTGGCCGCGCTGCTGTTGAAGCCGCATGGCGCCCCGAAAGATTTCCCGACCCGGCTTATCGATCGTCTGTTCGGCTGGATTTTCCGTCCGTTTAACCGCTTTTTCCACCGCAGCTCGACTGGCTATCAGGGGCTGGTGGGCAAAACGCTCGGCCGACGCGGGGCGGTGTTTGTGGTTTATTTGCTGCTGCTTTGCGCTGCGGGCGTGATGTTTAAAGTCGTTCCCGGCGGGTTTATTCCGACGCAGGATAAGCTGTACCTGATTGGCGGCGTGAAGATGCCGGAAGGCTCGTCGCTGGCGCGCACCGATGCGGTGATCCGCAAGATGAGCGAAATCGGGATGAATACCGAAGGCGTGGATTATGCGGTCGCGTTTCCTGGCCTGAATGCGCTCCAGTTCACCAATACGCCGAACACCGGGACGGTCTTCTTTGGCCTGAAGCCGTTCGACCAGCGTAAACATACTGCGGCGGAAATAAACGCGGAGATCAACGCGAAAATCGCGCAAATCCAGCAGGGCTTTGGCTTCTCGATTCTGCCGCCGCCGATTTTAGGGCTGGGCCAGGGATCGGGCTATTCGCTGTACATTCAGGATCGCGCTGGTCTGGGCTATGGCGCGCTGCAAAACGCGGTGAACACCATGTCCGGGGCGATTATGCAGACGCCGGGGATGCATTTTCCCATCTCAACCTACCAGGCTAACGTTCCGCAGCTGGATGTGCAGGTTGACCGTGATAAGGCGAAAGCGCAGGGCGTGTCGCTCACCGATCTCTTCGGGACGCTGCAAACCTATCTGGGCTCGTCTTATGTGAATGACTTCAACCAGTTCGGTCGCACCTGGCGCGTAATGGCACAGGCCGACGGGCAGTTCCGCGACAGCGTGGAAGATATCGCGAATTTACGCACCCGTAATAGCCAGGGTGAAATGGTGCCGATTGGCAGTATGGTGAAAATCACGACCACCTACGGTCCGGACCCGGTGATCCGCTACAACGGCTACCCGGCGGCGGATCTGATTGGTGATGCTGACCCGCGCGTGCTCTCTTCCGCGCAGGCGATGACGCAGCTGGACGGTATGTCTAAGCAGATCCTGCCGAATGGGATGAATATTGAATGGACGGACCTGAGCTTCCAGCAGGCCACCCAGGGCAACACGGCGCTGATCGTCTTCCCGGTCGCGGTGCTGCTGGCGTTCCTGGTGCTGGCGGCGCTGTATGAAAGCTGGACGCTGCCGCTGGCGGTGATCCTCATCGTGCCGATGACGATGCTCTCCGCGCTGTTCGGCGTCTGGCTGACTGGGGGCGATAACAACGTGTTCGTGCAGGTAGGGCTGGTAGTACTGATGGGGCTGGCCTGTAAAAACGCGATTCTTATCGTGGAGTTTGCCCGGGAGCTGGAAATTCAGGGCAAAGGCATTATGGAGGCCGCGCTGGAAGCGTGCCGCCTGCGTTTACGCCCGATTGTAATGACCTCTATCGCCTTTATTGCCGGGACCATTCCACTGATCCTTGGTCACGGGGCAGGGGCAGAAGTGCGCGGCGTCACCGGGATCACCGTGTTCGCCGGGATGCTGGGCGTGACGCTGTTTGGTCTGTTCCTGACGCCGGTCTTTTATGTGACGCTGCGTAAGTTCGTGACGCGCGGCAAAGCGGAAAGAGAGGTGTTGCCTGCGTAGGACGTAGCAGATAGCAAAAAGCCGCCTTCATTGTGAAGGCGGCTTTTTTTCGCAATCGGTAAAGATTAAGGCGCTTTTTTATGCTGCGTACAGAGTTCCGGCACCGGATCGCACCCGCTGGTATCGGCTTTTTTCACCTCTTCCAGCGCGCTGGCGACGGTATGGCGCGCTAAAACTGCTAACGAAGCCTGCTCCGCCTCATCAGCGATTGATTTGAAGTACCAGCAGGCGTTAGCGCTGACCACGCAGCGGGCCGGGACGTCAGGACGGGACGCCCACAGCTTTTTATCTTCAGTGACGGAGAGGTAGATATCACGCAGGGTAATCTCTTCCGCCGGGCGGCCAAGATGGATAGAGCCATTGCGGCCAAGCGTCGAGACGATAATGCCGTCGCGGGCGAGAGGAACCATTAATTTGCGGATAAAGCTCGGATTCGCTTCCAGGCCGTAAGCCAGGATTGCACTCGTCGAACGTTCACCCGATTGCTCCGCCATCGCTACGCTGAGAACCATCTGCAAAGCTGTCGGGAAGCGGTAATCTAACATTTTTCTGTCCTGGGTTGCGGTGAATCTTGTTCTTTTTGGCACCGCAGAGGTGAATAATCAGTAAGTAACAATATAACAAATACGGTAATTTTATTGAAGCAATCTGCGGCATACATGAAGTAACGCTGTGCTGACACATGTCAGGACGTGTAGCGCCGCGTTTACGTTCATGCGAACGCCGGATTCGGGAAATCAACGGTCACCATAAGACCGCCTTCGGCTGACGTACTCAGATTGACCCTGCCGGTTACGTAGCTGACGGGAGAGGCTGGCGATAGCCCCATTGTTCAGCGAAAAACGTTTCCTGGGGGAAGTTTGAAGGTGACGTACAGCTTCTGATGGTTCAGTGAGGGGGAAGGCGCGTTTGTGACAAAACCGCACATAACCCCGTTGCAGGAGCTGGAAGTGCATAAAGCCCGCAGGATGGCGTGGCCCGATGTCGGACCGTTCATCCTGCGGTTTTTTTTATCACTGTTGACCCGATAACGCCTGTTCAATCGTACGGGTAACGACGTCCGGCTGGCTGACCATCGATACATGGCTTGCCGTCACCTCCGTGGTGTTGGCGTTGATTTTTTTCGCCATTGCACGCTCAAGCTCAGGATCGATCATCCTGTCATTTTTGCTGACCACATACCAGCTCGGTTTGTCATGCCAGGCGGCATGCGCGATTTTCTCCCCAAACGCATCGGCCTTAATGGGGCCCTGCGTCGCGGCAATCACATTGCGCTCGGTGTCCTTCACGTCAGGCGCAAAATTCTCGCTGACCGCTTTTGTCGGCAGATATAAATACCCCTCTGTGGTTTTAGCGAGACTGGCGCTCCCCGGTGGAGCAGGGAAGCTGTCTGCCAGGTCTGCCGTCGACTGGCCGGAATCCGGCGCAAAAGCGGCGACATAAACCAGTGACTTCACGCGGGCATTGTTTCCCGCCTCGCTGATTACCGTCCCGCCCCAGGAGTGCCCGACCAGTACCACATCCCCATGAGACCGGGCGATAGCGCGCTGCGTGGCGGCGACATCATCTTTCAGCGAGGTGAGGGGCAATTGAACTGCGATAACCTCGGTATGGTGTTTTTGTAGCCGGGTAATCACCTTATTCCAGCTGCTGCCGTCGGCAAACGCCCCATGCACCAGCACCACGCTGGCTTTTGTCCCGGCCAGCGCGCTGGTGGAAATTGCCAGTAGCGCCGCCGTTAATACAGACAATACTTTCATATCAGGCTCCTTAAAAGTGATGGATCGCGGCGTGTGACGGCACGGTGAATTCAACGGTTTTATGGTCGATGGGTTTATGCGTCGGGTCGGCAACGACGATCGTCACCTTGTGCTTTCCTGCGGGCAGCCCGACCAGGATCACCGGCTCGCCGCTGGTATCAGCCCAGTGCCAGGGCGCGTCATCCACCACAACGTGAATATGGCCGATACGCGGAGTGACTTTCAGCGCGTCGGGTCCAAATACAGGTTCAATGCGCAGGTTTTCGATACGGTACTGAATAAAGACCGCACCTTTACTTAGCGGTCCCGCCAGCGGCGGATCGACAATCAGTTTTGCCCGCGGCTGGGGTTGTTCAGGCGGGGCGACGGCGGCTGGACCGTTGACATCAGCGGCGCTCAGGCCATCCAACGGTGCGGCCAGTGCGCCAGCAAATGACGTCAACACAAATACAGGGAGCAGGAAATATCGACGAATCATCTGTGTCTCCTCATTAGTTCATTATGGCGAGGGACACAGAAGACCATTTTTATGTATCGGGGATGTTTGCTTTTGCGGGCGTTTTGTACCGGTTTGTCAGCGTAGCGCTCGGGATACAGTGCGATACAGTTTGTCTGCCGGGAGCGAACACGCTTTAGCGCTCGGGCGAATCCACCACAAGACCTGATTGCTGCGACTGAATTTTGTCCTGATGGTGATACCAGGCGCCAATGGAGGAATAAACAAAGCGGCCAAAGAAAAACAGGAAACTGATGAGCAGTATGATGCGGGTCATCCGGGTGTTAAATCGATGTCGTTTTCGCATACGCGTAGCCTGACTCACTTTCTTTTCCTGAGTATACCCTTTTGGGCGATACGGCTATTAAGGCACAGCCGCAAGTCAGGGTCAATTCGGCGAAATGTAAAATAGCGTCAATGCTTACATTAATTTATGTTATTAAAAACAACAGTTTTATTTATCGCATTGATAATTACAGGAAAAATACTCAAAAAAAACGTAAGAAAGGTTTATTCAGATAAATTAATTTGATTTAGGTCAACCGCATCCCGTCGTTGATATTTAAAATCCCTCCTCCACTGTGCTTGCCAGGAATTTTCCAGGCAACGTGTACGTCAGGTTGGATGCCTGTCTTCATTTACCCTCAGGAGCGCAAGGGTTGTAAACGAGCATCTATGAATATTCACCACATCCTGAAGCAAAATAAAGACCGCTGGTGGGCACTTCCTCTTATTTTACCCGTCGTGTTACTCCCGGTGCTTAGTGTGGCTAATACCTTAACGCAGCTGGGCGACGGTATCGTTGCGCTCTATTATCTCCCGCTCTCCTTTCTGCTGACGCTGATGTTATTCTTTGGCCTGGAAGCCCTCCCCGGGGTGGTGGTGTCGCTGTTTTTACGTTATTACCCCTCCGTTGGGTTATTTGAAGCCATGGCCGGCATTCTGCATTTTATCGTTCCTCTGGTGCTCAGCTGGGGCGGTTATCGCGTGTTTGCGCCCCGGCGTAATATGACCGCTTACGGTGACATACGCCTGATGGGGCAGCGTATTTTCTGGCAGGTGTTTTGCCCGGCAACGCTATTTCTGCTGCTGTTTCAGTTTGCGGTCTATCTCGGCGTCTATGAGAGCCGCCAGAGCCTCGCAGGACTGAATCCCCTCAATATTCGGACCCTTATTAACTATCAGGGGCTGCTGGTGAGCGGGCTGACGGGCGTGCCGCTAAGCTACCTGCTGATCCGCCTGATACGTCATCCGCGCTATATCAAGGGACTGATGTCCCAGCTCCGCGCGCAAATAGACAAAAAGGTGACGGCCGTTGAGTTTGTGGTGTGGTTTTTAGCCCTGGGCGGGTTGCTGGTCATGCTGCTGCTGCCCATGAATGCAAACAGTTCCATTTTCAGTACCAACTACACCTTGTCCCTGCTGATGCCCGTGATGCTCTGGGGTGCGATGCGCTTTGGCTACAAGCTGATGTCACTCATCTGGACGCCGGTCCTGCTGGTGTCGATTCACTTTTTTTATCACTACATTCCGGTGCAAGAGGGGTATGGCATTCAGCTGGCGATCACCTCATCCAGCTATCTGGTCTTTTCCTTCGTTGTGACGTACATGTCGATGCTGGCGACACGCCAGCGGGCCATCAATATTCGCTCCCGCAGTCAGGCTTTTCTCGATCCGGTGGTGCATATGCCCAACCTGCGGGCGCTTTCGCGCGAGCTGGCCAGTCATCCGTGGTCAGCGCTCTGTTTACTGCGCGTGCCCGAGCTGGAGGTGCTGGGACGCAATTACGGCGTGATGCTGCGGATCCAGTATAAACAGCAGCTGGCGCAATGGATAAACGGCACCCTTCAGCCCAATGAGCGAGTCTATCACCTCACCGGGTATGACATGGCGGTGCGTCTGGAGGCGGAGTCGCATCAACAGCGCATTGAGACGCTGGACGAGCATATCAAGCAGTTCGTTTTTGTCTGGGATGGTATGCCGGTACAGCCTCAGGTCGGCGTGAGCTATTGCTATGTGCGCTCACCCGTCAATCACCTCTATCTGGTGCTGGGGGAACTGGGTATCGTGGCCGATCTCTCCCTTTCTACCAACCACCCGGAAAATCTTCAGCAGCGCGGGGCTGTTCATTTGCAGCGTAGCCTGAAAGATAAGGTCGCGATGATGAGTCGTTTGCAGGCCGCGCTGGAGCAGGACGCTTTTACCCTGCTGGTTCAGCCCGTTCGCGGGCTGCGCGGCGATAGTTACCACGAGGTGCTGCTGCGAATGCGTGATGATAACGGGGCGCTGATCTTTCCCGAGCAGTTCCTGCCCATAGCACAGGAGTTTGGTTTATCGTCGCGTGTTGATTTATGGGTACTGGAGCGTACGTTGAGTTTCCTGGCACAGCACCGCCAGCGTTTGCCGGGCCAGCGCTTTGCGATCAACCTCGCACCTTCTACCGCCTACAGGGCGCAGTTCCCGCTTGAAGTGAGCCGCCTGTTAGCCAAATACGCCGTTGAAGCGTGGCAGCTGATCTTTGAAGTGACCGAAAGCAGCGCCTTTGGTCATGCGGATATGGCGGCGTCGACCCTCAGGAAATTACAAAAAATGGGCATCCGGATCGCCATTGATGATTTTGGCACCGGCTACGCCAGCTATGCGCGGTTAAAAAGCGTGGACGCAGATATTCTCAAAATCGACGGCGGCTTTATTCGCAATATTGTCAGCAACAGCCTGGATTACCAGATTGTGGCTTCCATTTGCCATCTGGCCCGGATGAAGAAAATGCTGGTGGTGGCGGAATATGTGGAAACGGAAGAGATACGTAGCGCGGTGCACGCGCTAGGTATCGATTATGTGCAGGGCTATTTGATTGGGTTGCCGGCTGAGCTTGATACGTTGCTCGACACGCAGCCTTCTCAGGAGAGCGCCTGAGCCGTTACGCTGCCGCCTCAGAACTCTCTTCTTCAATCTTCAACAGCCAGCCGGTGACCGCTTCCCAGTACTGCTGCTCTTTTTCCAGATCCAGCAGCACCAGCGCGTTCTGGCTAAACCAGTCGTTCGGGAAGCTCAGCGTCCAGTGATAGTCATCCGTTTTTAGCTTCAGCGTCGGCGGCGTGGTGGTTGCCTGTCGCTGATTATTGAGCAACACGCCCAGGCGCAACAGCTGAATGAGCGGCAGGAACTGCTTTTTCTTAAATAACGTAAAGCGCGGCAGATCGTCGAGCTTGATGGCTTTGCGGTGATAGCGCACCAGCGTCGCCATCATGGTTTGCTGCTCCTGGTTGAAGCCAGGCAGATCGCTGTTTTGCAGAATATAGGCTGAATGGCGATGCATTCCGCTGTGGTTAATGTTCAGCCCCACCTCGTGCAACATGGCGGCCCATTTCAACAGCGCGGCCAGCTGCGGATGCGCCAGCTTCGGATTCTGCTCCTCCCACTGCTCGTACATCTGAACCGTGGTTTCCAGCACCCGTTTCGCCTGTTCGCGGTCGATGTTGTACTGGTTGGCCAGGCTCTGCGCGGTGCGGCTGCGAATATCCTGATGACGGAAACGACCTTCCATCTCATACAGCACGCCTTCACGCAGGGCGCCGTCAGAGAGGCGCAGCTCTTTGATCGCCAGCGCGTCAAACACGCCGCAGAGGATCGCCAGCCCCGGTACGAACACGGCTTTACGTTCGTCGGACAGACCCGGCAAACTCAGGGCGTCGAAGCTCTTATGCTTAAGCACCTCTTCGGTGAGTTTCACCAGGCGCTCAGGCGTAATAAACCCGTCTTTTTCACCCATTGCCAGCAGCACTTCATGGGCCGCTTTAATCGACCCCGATGCGCCCAGCGCCACGTTCCAGCCCTGAATACGGTATTGCCAGGCCAGATTTTCCAGTTTTTGTACGGCGGCCATGCGCGCGCGCTGGAAGTTTTCGCGGGTGATGACGCCGCCCGGGAAATACATCTGCGCGAAGCTGACGCAGCCCATACGGCGGCTTTCCACCAGACGCGGCTCGAAATCTTCGCCAATCACCAGTTCCGTGGAGCCACCGCCGATATCAATCACCAGCTTGCGGCCTTTTTCCGGCTGCGTATGCTCCACGCCCATAAAAATCAGGCGTGCTTCTTCGTTACCGGAGATGATCTCAATCGGGTAGGGGATAACCTTTTCCGCACGCTTAAGAAACTCCGGCGCGTTCAGCGCCTGGCGTAGCGTATGCGTCCCGACGATGCAGACGCTGGACGGCGAAAAGCCTTGCAGACGTTCTGCGAACAGCGACAGGCAGTTCAGCCCGCGCTCCATGGCCTCTTCGCTCAGCATGTTACGCGCGTCGAGACCATCGGCCAGATGCACACGCTGCTTCAGACGACCGATGATCTGCATCGCGCCATCCACCTCGCGGGCGATGACCATATGGAAACTGTTTGAGCCAAGATCGACCGCGGCGAACTCCTGCGGGCGTGGGGTATTATCGTTTATTGGCATAGGTTAATCGGATTGCTCAAGTGATTTAATGTAATCGTAAATCGCCAGCTGCGAGCGCACTTTACGGCGATTGCCGCGCGGTACATAGCGATTACTGAGTTCTTTGTCGATATAACGTGCTTTCACCGTATCGCTGAACAGGATCTCGATAATGTCCAGGATACGCTGCTTCAGGCGAGGATCCAGCAGCGGTGCCGCCACTTCAATACGGTAATCAATGTTACGCGTCATCCAGTCGGCGGACGAGAGGTATACGCGCTTATCACCGGCGTTATCGAAAATATAGACGCGATCGTGTTCAAGATAGCGATCCACAATGCTGATCACGCGGATATTGTCGCTGATGCCTTCCAGTTCCGGAATGAGCGAGCACATGCCGCGAATGAGCAGATTTACCGGAACGCCGGAGCTGGAGGCCGCGTACAGGCGGTCCACCAGCCCTTTGTCCACCAGATTGTTGAGCTTCAGCGTGATGCCGGACGACAAGCCGTTCTGCGCATTGGCAATCTCTTTGTCGATCATATCGTACAGCAGGCGGCGTGAGTTCTGCGGTGACACCAGCAGATAATCGAAGCTCACCGGGCGGTACGGGTTCTCAATGAAGTTGAACACCCGACGCACTTCGTTGGTGATGCGGGCATCGGCAGTCAGCAGCGAATAGTCGGTGTAGATTCTCGCGGTTTTCTCGTTAAAGTTCCCGGTACCGATATGGGCGTAGCGCACCACGTCGTCGCCCTCCTTACGGGAGATCAGGAACAATTTGGCGTGAATTTTCAGCCCCGGTGCGGAGAAGATGACGTGTACGCCCGCTTCCGTCAGTCGGCGCGCCCAGTGGATGTTGGCCTCCTCGTCGAAGCGAGCCTGGAGCTCAACCACCACGGTCACTTTCTTGCCGTTGTGCGCCGCGTGGATCATCGCATCGATGATGCGGGAATCTTTCGCCACGCGATAAATGTTGATTTTAATCGCCAGCACGTTCGGATCGAACGAGGCCTGACGCAGCAATTCCAGCACGTGTTCAAAGGTGTGATACGGATAGTAGAGCAGCACATCCCGTTCGCGGATGGCGTCGAACCCGTTGCGGAACTTATCGAACCAGATATGGCGCAGGCGCGGCAGCGGTTTGTTCACCAGATTGGCCTTGCCGACGTTCGGGAAGCCAATGAAATCTTTAAAGTTGTGGTAACGCCCACCGGGGATAATGGAGTCGTAGCGGGAGATGGTCAGCTTATCGCGCAGCATCTCCACCATCGCGTCCGGCATATCGCGTTGATAGACAAACCGCACCGGCTCCGCCGTCAGGCGCTGCTTGAGGCTGGAAGACATCAGCTCCATCATGCTGGCCTCCATCTCATGCACCAGATCGTACTCGGCGTCACGGGTCATCTTCATCGAGTAGGCGTTGAGCGCGTCATAATCGAAGAAGCCTTTGAAGATATCGTCCAGGCAGTAGCGCAGGATGTTATCCAGCAGGATCATCGGCTTACGCCGGCGCGGGGTTTCCGGCGGCAGGTTTACAAAGCGTGGGACTTTATCAGACGGTATTTCCAGCAACGCGTAGTTAATGGTCTCACCACGAATGATTTCTACCGCCAGATAGGTGTAATCATCTTTCAGGAACTGCACCAGATCGGTTTCACGGTTGATCAGAATCGGGGTAATGTGCTGGCGCAGATAATGTTTGAAATAGTGGCGCAGCCAGTTTTGCTGATTCGCGGAGAGCTGGCGTTCGTTGATCAGGAAGATTTGGTTGCGTGCCATTTCCAGCAGCAGCTCGTTATAGAGGCCATCAAATTCCTGATCGGCCTTCATCACGCGAGACTGGATTTTTCCAAGCAGATGCCGCGAGTGGGAGTTTAAGCCCTGTTCTTCGCTGATGATGATTCGGCGTTTCAGTTCGGCGAAGCGAACCTTGTAGAACTCATCCAGATTGTTGGAATAGATGCCTAAAAAACGCATACGTTCAATCAGCGGGTTGCTTTTATCGGCCGCTTCCTGAAGTACACGTTCGTTGAATGCTAACCAGCTTAGCTCTTTCTCGATGTATAACTTTTCCTGACCCATTACAGCTCACACTCCAGTTCAATCACAGGACGTGGTAAATCCGTCTCGTCCTTATTATGGCGAGCATTTCCACGATATGTCCAACAGTGCCAGAAAAGTATGACAGTTATTTTTTTGTTGGGGAATTTAGAGGGTTGGGGGAGGGGGTGTCGGGTGGCGCTGCGCTTACCACGACCTACGGGACCGTAGGCCCGTGCAAGCGAAGCGCCGCCGGGCAATTCAAACAGACTACTCTTCAGCCGCATAACCCTGCGGGGGCAACTTCACGCCGTCCAGCCAGGCTGCGCCGTTGCGCATCTCCAGACGTCCATCGACAAACCAGCTTACCACCAGCGGATAAATGGCGTGTTCCTGCGTCTGCACACGTTCGGTCACGTCGTCTTCGTTGTCGCCGTCAAAGACCGGTACTTTTGCCTGCAAAATGACCGGACCGCCGTCCAGCTCGTCGGTGACGAAATGCACGGAGGTACCATGCTCCTCATCGCCGTTCTCCAGCACCTGACGATGGGTGTGCAGACCGGGGTATTTTGGCAGCAGGGAAGGGTGGATATTGAGCAGTCGTCCGGCGTAGTGTGCAACAAAAGCCGGGCTCAGGATGCGCATGTAGCCTGCCAGCACCACCACGTCAGGCGTGTAGGCGTCAATCTCCTGCACCAGCTCACGGTCAAAGGCTTCACGCCCGGCGAACTGGCTGGCTTCCAGCGCGTGCGCAGGAATGTTCGCTTCCCGCGCGCGCTCAAGGCCGAATGCATCGGCCTTGTTGCTGAATACTGCCCGAATGGTGCCATTGATTTTCTTCTGTTTGCAGGCGTCTATGATTGCCTGCAAATTGCTTCCGTTGCCGGAAATGAGCACCACGATGTTTTTCATTCAATGACCACACGCTGTTCGGAATCGGAAGCTTTAATCGTACCGATTTTCCACGCGTTTTCACCTTTTTCTGTCAGCAGCTTAACCGCTTTATCCGCTTCGCTGGCGGGCAGGGCGATAACCATGCCCACGCCGCAGTTAAAGGTGCGGTACATTTCGTGAGAGCTCACGTTGCCTGCGGTTTGCAGCCAGCTGAAGACGGACGGCCACTGCCATGAGGATGCGTCGATCACCGCCTGGGTATTGTCCGGCAGCACGCGCGGAATGTTTTCCCAGAAGCCGCCGCCGGTGAGGTGAGCGATGGCGTGCACGTCAACGTTCTCAATCAGCTCCAGCACGTTTTTCACGTAGATGCGGGTCGGGGCCAGCAGGTGATCGGCCAGCGGTTTGCCGTCCAGCTCGGTGGTCAGCGGGTCGCAACCGCTCACTTCGAGGATTTTACGCACCAGAGAGTAGCCGTTGGAGTGCGGACCGCTGGAGGCCAGCGCAACCAGCACATCGCCGTCAGCCACTTTGCTGCCGTCGATAATTTCTGATTTTTCTACCACGCCGACGCAGAAGCCTGCGACGTCATAATCTTCACCGTGATACATGCCAGGCATTTCCGCGGTTTCACCGCCGACCAGCGCACAGCCGGATTGCAGGCAGCCTTCGGCGATACCGTTAATGACGCTGGCTGCGGTATCTACGTCCAGCTTGCCGGTCGCGTAGTAATCGAGGAAGAACAGCGGCTCGGCGCCCTGTACCACCAGGTCGTTGACGCACATCGCCACCAGATCGATACCAATCGTATCGTGACGCTTAAGATCCATCGCCAGGCGCAGTTTTGTACCGACACCATCCGTACCCGAGACCAGCACAGGTTCACGATATTTTTGCGGCAGCGCGCACAGTGCGCCGAATCCACCCAGGCCACCCATCACTTCCGGGCGGCGGGTTTTTTTCACCACACCTTTGATTCGGTCAACCAGCGCATTACCTGCGTCAATATCAACACCGGCATCTTTGTAGCTGAGAGAAGTTTTGTTGGTCACGGCTTAAATCCCCACGCGATTGCATAGCTAGTAAGAAAAATCGGCGCAATTCTAACAGTCCAGGCAAACGTTTGCGAGCCTATTCTCGGCGCGAGGATCTTTTTTTCTGTGCGGGCTGTCCAGGGCAACAAACTTGACTCTGTTCACGAAAATGAAACCGGTTTCGGCGATCTGCTTGCAACGGCTATCCCCTTTGCACATCATCAAACTGAAACCGGTTTCTGTAACTGTTTTTGCAGAAAATAACGCAGAATGAGGGATAGCGAATGTCAGGATTTAAAGCAGGTTTTCTGTGGGGTGGGGCCGTTGCGGCGCACCAGCTCGAAGGCGGCTGGAAAGAGGGCGGCAAGGGCGTGAGCGTTGCCGATGTCATGACGGCAGGCGCCCACGGGGTACCGCGTGAAATCACCAACGGCGTGATGGAGGGGAAAAATTACCCAAACCACGAAGCCATCGACTTCTATCACCGCTATAAAGAAGACATCAAACTCTTTGCCGAGATGGGGTTCAAATGCTTCCGCACCTCCATCGCCTGGACGCGTATCTTCCCGAAAGGCGACGAGCTGGAGCCGAACGAAGCGGGACTCAAATTCTATGACGATCTTTTTGACGAGTGCCTGAAGCACGGCATCGAGCCGGTGATCACGCTTTCCCACTTCGAGATGCCTTTCCACCTGGTGACGGAATACGGCGGCTGGCGCAACCGTAAGCTGATCGACTTCTTTGTTCGCTTCGCGAAGGTCGTTTTTGAGCGCTACCAGCATAAAGTGAAGTACTGGATGACCTTTAACGAGATCAACAACCAGGCCAACTTCCACGAAGACTTTGCGCCGTTTACCAACTCCGGGCTGAAATATGCGCCGGGAGAAGATCGCGAGCCGGTGATGTTCCAGGCGGCGCACTATGAGCTGGTGGCCAGTGCTCTGGCGGTGAAGGCGGGGCGCGAGATTAACCCGTCACTGCAAATCGGCTGCATGATTGCCATGTGCCCCATCTATCCGCTGACCTGTGCCCCGGACGACATGATGATGGCGATGAACGCCATGCATCGCCGCTACTGGTTCACCGACGTTCACGTGCGCGGCAAGTATCCGCAGCACCTGCTCAACTACTTTGAACGTCGCGGCTTCGCGCTGGATATTACCGAAGAAGATAAAGTGGCGCTGACGCAGGGCTGCGTGGATTACATCGGGTTCAGCTACTACATGTCTTTCGCTACCAAGGCGACGGCGGACAACCCGCAGCTGGACTACGACGAAAGTAAGAGCCTGGTCTCTAACCCGTACGTGCAGAAATCGGACTGGGGCTGGCAGATCGATCCTGTCGGGCTGCGCTACTCCCTCAACTGGTTCTGGGATCACTATCAGCTGCCACTGTTTATCGTTGAGAACGGCTTTGGCGCGATCGACGTGCAGGAGAGCGACGGCACGGTGAACGACCAGTACCGCATCGACTACCTTTCCGCACACATCCGCGAGATGAAAAAAGCGGTGGTGGAAGACGGCGTGGATCTGATGGGCTATACCCCGTGGGGCTGTATCGACCTGGTCTCTGCCGGCACCGGCGAGATGAAGAAACGCTACGGCTTTATCTTTGTCGATAAAGATAACGAAGGTAACGGCACGCTGAACCGCAGCAAGAAGAAATCGTTCGACTGGTATAAGCAGGTGATTGCCAGCAACGGCGATAACCTGTAATTGTCGGGTGGCGCTAACGTTTACCCGACCTACACTACACGTAGGCCCGCGTAAGCGCAGCGCCACCGGGCAGAACCCGCACCCAAGCCGGAGCTTCGCCTCCGGTTTTTTTGTCTCTAAATCACTTTGCTTGATATACGTCAAGCAAGATGGGTATGGCCTAATCCGAAAAAAGCGGTATAATCCCGCGATTTTTTTGCGGATGCCACCTCAGAGGAGAAAGAGAATGAAGATTGTGGAAGTGAAACACCCACTCGTTAAACACAAGTTGGGCCTGATGCGTGAGCATGACATCAGCACGAAGCGTTTTCGCGAACTGGCTTCTGAAGTGGGTAGCCTGCTGACCTACGAAGCGACCTCTGATCTGGAAACGGAAAAAGTGACCATCGAAGGCTGGAACGGCCCGGTGCAGGTTGAGCAGATCAAAGGTAAAAAAATTACCGTGGTGCCAATCCTGCGTGCGGGTCTGGGCATGATGGAAGGCGTGCTGGAGCACGTCCCAAGCGCGCGTATCAGCGTGGTGGGTATCTACCGTAACGAAGAGACGCTTGAGCCGGTCCCGTACTTCCAGAAGCTGGTCTCTAACATCGACGAGCGTATGGCGCTGGTGGTTGACCCGATGCTGGCGACAGGCGGTTCGATGATCGCCACCATCGACCTGCTGAAAAAAGCGGGATGCAGCAGCATCAAAGTGCTGGTGCTGGTTGCGGCGCCGGAAGGTATCGCGGCGCTGGAAAAAGCGCACCCGGACGTTGAACTCTATACCGCGTCTGTCGACCAGGGACTGAACGAGCACGGGTACATCATCCCGGGGCTCGGCGATGCCGGCGATAAGATTTTTGGTACTAAATAATCGAATAACGATAAAGAAGCCGACTTTGATAGTCGGCTTTTTTTTGAATAAAAACCAACAATGACACTCAGAGGAAAACACTATGACGCGCCGTGCTATCGGGGTGAGTGAAAGACCGCCGCTTTTACAGACAATCCCGCTTAGTTTGCAGCACCTGTTCGCCATGTTTGGCGCAACCGTGCTGGTGCCAATCCTGTTTCACATTAACCCGGCTACCGTGCTGCTGTTTAACGGCATCGGTACGCTGCTTTACCTCTTCATCTGTAAAGGCAAAATCCCGGCCTATCTCGGGTCGAGCTTCGCGTTTATCTCCCCGGTACTGCTGTTGCTGCCGCTGGGTTATGAGGTCGCGCTGGGCGGCTTTATCATGTGCGGCGTGCTGTTCTGCCTGGTCTCCTTCATTGTGAAGAAAGCCGGTACCGGCTGGCTGGACGTGATGTTCCCGCCTGCGGCAATGGGGGCCATCGTTGCCGTCATCGGCCTGGAGCTGGCGGGCGTGGCGGCGAACATGGCTGGGCTTCTGCCTGCGGACGGTCAGTCACCGGATTCTAAAACCATTATTATTTCGCTGGTGACGCTGGGCGTGACGGTATTCGGTTCCGTCCTGTTCCGCGGCTTTATGGCGATTATCCCGATCCTGATCGGCGTGCTGGCGGGTTACGCGCTCTCCTTCGTGATGGGCGTTGTGGATACCACCCCGATTGCCGAGGCGCACTGGTTCGCGCTGCCAACCTTCTACACCCCGCGCTTTGAATGGTTCGCCATTTTCACTATTCTGCCTGCCGCGCTGGTGGTGATTGCTGAGCACGTCGGCCACCTGGTGGTGACGGCGAACATTGTGAAGCGCGACCTGATCCGCGACCCGGGCCTGCATCGCTCCATGTTTGCCAACGGTTTCTCCACCATCATCTCTGGTTTCTTCGGCTCCACGCCAAACACGACTTACGGTGAGAATATCGGCGTAATGGCGATCACCCGCGTCTACAGCACCTGGGTTATCGGCGGCGCGGCGATCATCGCCATTCTGCTCTCCTGCGTTGGTAAACTGGCGGCGGCGATCCAGATTATCCCGGTTCCGGTGATGGGCGGCGTTTCCCTGCTGCTGTACGGGGTGATCGGTGCCTCCGGTATTCGCGTGCTGATTGAATCCAAAGTGGATTACAGCAAGGCGCAGAACCTGATCCTGACCTCCGTTATCCTGATTATCGGCGTGAGCGGCGCGAAGGTGCACATCGGCGCGGCAGAGCTGAAGGGTATGGCGCTGGCGACCATCGTCGGCGTCGGCCTGAGCCTGATTTTCAAGCTGATCTCGGTGATCCGCCCGGAAGAGGTGGTGCTGGACGCGGACGAAAGCGAAAAAGCGTCACAGTGATTGTCATGCCGGGCGAAGGATCGCCCGGTTCTCTCCTTGCAGGTTCCGTGTTAAACTCCATTCCGATTTTATGTAAGATCTCTGGTTGAGGTATTTCTGAACGGACCGGCACAGCTCTCTCTGCCACTTTATCTCCCTGACGACGAAACTTTCGCGAGTTTCTGGCCGGGTGATAACCCCTCTTTACTGGCTGCACTGCAAAACGTGCTGCGCCAGGAACACAGCGGATACATCTATATCTGGTCACGCGAAGGCGCGGGACGCAGCCACCTGCTGCATGCCGCCTGTGCGGAGCTTTCGGCGCGCGGTGACGCGGTAGGCTATGTGCCGCTGGATAAACGCACCTGGTTTGTACCTGAGGTGCTGGAGGGCATGGAACATCTCTCCCTGGTCTGCATCGATAATATCGAATGCGTGGCGGGGGACGAACCGTGGGAAATGGCGATCTTTAACCTCTACAACCGCATTCTGGAGTCGGGCAAAACCCGGCTGCTGATCACCGGCGATCGTCCGCCGCGCCAGCTCAATCTGGGACTGCCGGATCTGGCGTCTCGTCTGGACTGGGGGCAAATCTATAAGCTGCAACCGCTGTCGGATGAAGACAAACTCCAGGCACTTCAGTTGCGCGCCAGACTGCGCGGATTTGAACTGCCGGAAGACGTAGGGCGCTTCCTGCTCAAGCGTCTGGATCGGGAGATGCGCACGCTCTTTGATACGCTCGATCAGCTCGATCGCGCCTCCATCACCGCCCAGCGCAAGCTGACCATTCCGTTTGTGAAAGATATTCTCAAGCTTTGAATTTGCTCGCCCGGTGGCGGCTGCGCCTTACCGGGCCTACGATAGCTAGTTTTGCCGGGTGGCGGCTGCGCCTTACCCGGCCTACGAAAACCCATTACGCTTTGTAGGCCCGGTAAGCGCAGCGCCACCGGGCTTAACAATCTTCCATCAGATGCTCAACCAAAAGCGGAATCGGTCTTCCCGACGCCACGCTTCGTCCGCTTTCACGCCACAGCGCCGTCCCGCTGATATCCAGATGCGCCCACGGGATCGTCGGCGGGCAGAAATGGTGCAGCAGCCACGCCGCCGACGCGCTGATCGCCGCGTTGTTGGTCGGCGTGTTGCACAGATCGGCAATCGCGCTGTCGGTTTGCTTTCTTAGCCGCGCATCCAGCGGCAGGGACCACACCTCGTCGCCGCTCCGTTTGCCTGCGTACGTCAGTGCCTGACGCAGCGGCTCATCCTGGGTCATCAACCCGCTCAGCTCATACCCCAGCGCTTTCACCACCGCTCCGGTTAAGGTCGCCATATCAATGATATAGTGCGCCTGTGGATGGCGCTGACTCGCCCAGGCGATAGCGTCTGCCAGCACCAGCCGGCCCTCGGCATCGGTATTGTTGATTTCAACGGTGGTGCCGTTGCAGGCCATCGCCACCGTGCCGGGCTGCATGGCGTCGGGGCCGATGGCGTTTTCCGCCAGCGCCAGCACGCCCATGATGCGCACGGGTAATTTCAGCTCCGCAACGGTCAGCATCAGCCCGAGCACGTTAGCCGCGCCGCACATGTCATATTTCATGGTGTACATGCCCGCGCCTTCCTTCAGCCACAGGCCGCCGGTGTCAAAGGTAATGCCTTTTCCCACGTAGCAGCGCACCGGGCCATCAGACACGCCGTTATAGTGAATAGCCAGCAGGCGCGGCGGGCAGGTCGCCCCTTTGCCAACGGCGTGCAGTAGCCCCAGCCCCTGCTCAACAATTTGCTTTTCATCCAACACCTCGCAGCGCAGGGCAGGGCTGGCGGCACACAGTTTTTGCGCCTCTTCCACCACAAACTGCGGCGTGCAGCGGTCGGACGGTATATCCGCCAGACGTCGCGCCGCGACCATGCCGAGCGCAATGGCCTGCTGCTGGCGGAAGGTTGTCTCCAGTTTCGCCTGCTGTTCCGGCAGGCAGAGGGCAGTGATGCAGGTAAGACGCAGCGCTTCGTCCGTTTTCTTCAGCTTCAGGTCACTGAGCCTGTGCGTCTGATTAAAGAGATAACGCAGTACCTGCGCCAGCACCACATCGTCAATATCCGTCACGTCCAGCACGAGTTCGGCGCTGGCGGGGGCGGCAAGCAGCGGTCGCAGGGCGGTGAGCAACCCTTCGGTCAGGGCGTCATGCCAGAGCGTATCCGGCAACAGGGTGATGCGGGCAAACGGCGCGCAGCCAAAGCGCGCGTCCGCGACGGTGTTCTGCTGGCGCATTTCAGCGACAAGAGCGCTTTTCGGTAACAGGGAACTGTCAGCGCGCGCAATCAAATGGCTGTTCGGCTTCGCGTCTGAAAGCGCGTTGATAAACTGGTATGTGATCATCATGACTCCTCAATCGGTGCGCGGATCCGCGCGGCATAGGCCTGCATCCACTCCTCATCTACCGCGTGATAGTGCGTTTTCTCCCGCAGGCGTTCAGTACGGAAAACGGTGAGGGGCTGGCGAGCCGTCGCCACCACAAACGAGAAGGTTTTGATGTTGGTCGCGGCGCCAAATTCTCCTTTGCTGTTCATGCACACCACGGAGAGATCGCCCGCGCGGCCAAAGCGCGACATCAGCTTGTCTTCCAGTTCGAACACCACCGAATCCGCCGCCTGCTGCGGCGTCATCCCTTGCGCCATCCGGCGAACGATTTCGTAGCTGGTACAGCCCTTCATCAGATCTTCACCGACGCCCGTGGCGGTGGCCGCGCCGGTTTCGCTGTCGCAGTAAAAGCCGGAGCCGATGATGGGTGAGTCACCGAGGCGACCGCGTTTTTTCATAAACAGGCCGCTGGTGGAAGTGGCGACGCTCATCGAGCCCTGTTTATCGAGGCCGATGATGCCGACGGTGTCATGTCCGTCGTAGGGGCTTAACCCCTTGTCCAGCGTTTCGCGGCAGCGCTTACGGTAGTGTTGCATGGCGCGATCCGTGAGCATGGTTTTGTCGGCAAAGCCCTGGCTCAGCGCCCATTCGCGCGCGCCCTGGCCGACCAGCAGGCTGTTATAGCGCTGGCGGCTGAGCGCATGCGCCACGCGCACCGGGTTGGCGATATCCACCAGATTGCCCACGGCGCCGAACGCCAGCGTGTCGCCGTCCATATAGGCCGCGTCCAGCTCCACCTCGCCGTTTTCGGTGGGCAGCCCGCCGTAGCCGACAGATTTATAAAACGGAAAGTCCTCGACGGCGGCGACGGCATCCACCACCGCCGGAGCGACAGGTTTGCCCGCAGCCAGCGCAGACGCAGACTCCGTGACGCCTTCAAGCGCCATTCGCCAGGTTGCGATAATTCCCCACATGCTTTACTCCTGTTTTGCAAGGGTGGTGTCGGTTTGCGTAGCGGTAGTCAGCTCCGCGGCGCGGTACTGTTTATCCAGGATACGCATGAAAGGCAGGTACAGCATGGCGCCAATCAGCAGGTTGATCAGCTGCATCACGCTGCCGCTCAGGTGCCCGGTGACGATAAAGCCGCTGATAACCGGCGGCAGCGTCCAGGGGATAAACACCCCGGTGGTGACGGCGACCGCACCAATTTTCATCGCCGCATACTGCACGGTGACCAGCACCAGCGGCACCAGATTGAATGGGATGAGCATGATCGGGTTCATGATCACCGGCAGGCCAAACAGGATCGGTTCGTTGATGTTAAACACCGACGCGCCCGCACCGAGGCGCGCTACTTCGCGCATGTTTTTGCTGCGGGCGAAAATCAGCATCGCAATCACCAGCGACAGCGTGGCGCCCGCGCCGCCCATCCAGATCATGTCAAAAAACTGTTCGGTGATGATGTGCGGCGGCGTCGTTCCCGCCTGGATCGCGGCGATGTTGTCGGTCTGGTTCTCCATCCACAGCGGGCGAATAATCCCGTTGATCATCGAACCGGAGTTAATGCCCACTGACCACAGAATGGTGATGCTGAATACGGTCATCAGCGCCCCGAAATAAGAGGTGCCGTAGTGGCGCACCGGGGTGGCAACCACTTCATAAATAAACTGGTGGATGGTGTGGTAGTGGGTGTTTTCAAAGACGATGCGGATAAGCAGCACCAGAATCATCACCAGCAGGGCTGGGATCAGGGCCGCGAACGACTCCTGCACCGCCGGAGGCACGCCGTCCGGCATTTTGATGACCAGCTTTTTGCGCTTCAGCCAGCAGAACAGTTCCGTCCACAGCAGGGAACCGATCATCGCCACGAACAGCCCTTTGCTGCCAATCCACTCTACCGGCATCACGGTAATGCCGCCGTTTTCCGCCACTTTGATAAAGGGCGTCAGGATCAGAAACGCGACCAGCGCCAGGATGCCGCAGGAGATGCGGTCCTCACCATAATGCTCAGCCAGGCGGTAGGCCACCAGGAAGCTGATAAACAGCGACATGGTTGAGAACACCGCGTTAAACGGGATCTCTATAATTGCACTCCAGCTCTCACCAAAGGCCTGAGACATAAACTGCTGATAGGCCTGATTCGGGAAGGAGGAGATCACCAGCAGAATGGAGCCGACGATAATAAACGGCATGAAAGACACGTAGGCGCCGCGAATGGCCCCAAGATGACGCTGCTGGGCCGTTTTCGCCGCCAGCGGCATCAGTTTTGCTTCAAGAAATCCCAGAACATTGTTCATTGTGAACTCCGTACAAGATTGAGAGGTGTTGTTTATGTTATGTCTGTGGATTATCAGTGAAGCGCGGCGAGCGAAAGGTGAAATCGGTCACAAAGCATTCGCTGCTCTGATATAAATCTCATAAGATTAGTTCCGGAGAGAGACGCGATGGAAATCAAACTGCATGCCAATGCCACCACCACACCGCGTATCCGTCGTTATCTTCAGCAGTCAGATAAAAGCGACAGGGAACTTGCCGTTGAGCTGGGGATCTCGGTCACCACCGTCAGGCGCTGGCGCAACCGCGACCAGGTTTCGGATAACCACACCACGCCAAAAGTGATACACAAAGCGCTGAGACAAGAGCAGGCGACACTGATAAATGCCCTGCGGGATATCACCGGGGCACCGCTGGACGATCTGCTGCTGCTGGTGAATGACGGACTCGGGATCGCCGTTTCCCGCGCGACCCTGAACCGCTACCTCAAACCAGCTTCGGTAAAACAAAAGGGGGCGTCGTTGCAGGGCAAAAAGGCGCTGAAGGCCGGGATCATGCCGCAGAAGCTACTCCTGCATCATCAGCCGCTGTCGCTGCATATGGACGACGGTGGCGAGCAACACCTGCTCTGGGCGCGTGAACCCGTCAGCGGCTGGTGTT
Organism: Enterobacter sp. DTU_2021_1002640_1_SI_PRY_ASU_LCPMC_013; assembly: GCF_032389435.1. Classification (NCBI taxonomy): domain Bacteria; kingdom Pseudomonadati; phylum Pseudomonadota; class Gammaproteobacteria; order Enterobacterales; family Enterobacteriaceae; genus Enterobacter; species Enterobacter sp. DTU_2021_1002640_1_SI_PRY_ASU_LCPMC_013. The sequence goes on along the minus strand of NZ_CP135594.1, from coordinate 3,524,998 downwards.
ACGCCCGGCTTTATGCTGGCGTATCGCCGCAGTTGCTGACCCGCTGGACGAACGAGGTGCTGGCTGCCTGTCCGGCTGATATTCAATCTGTTGAGACTTTTGGGCTAGAAGTGAACTTGCCGGAGCATGACGTCACCGTAAAAGTGCATTCACAGTATTATCTCGCCCTTCAGGTCACCGTGCCGTTACGCGAAATCATTCCGCGGGTGAACAGTGAACCGATGGGAGAGCTGTTGATCCAATTGTGTGAGTTTTACAACCGGGGAAAAGCGCAGAAAAAGCTGGGAGAGCGTACGCCGCAGGCGTTTCTGGAAGCGCTGCGGCGTAACGATTAGACGATCCCGAGCACGTCTTCCGGCGGACGGCCGATACGCGCCTTGCCGTTCGCCACCACAATCGGGCGCTCAATCAGCTTTGGATTGTCGACCATCGCCTGAATCAGCCGTTCTTCAGTGAGACTGGTATCGTTCAGATTGAGCGACTTATACAGATCTTCTTTCTGACGCATCAGGTCGCGTGCGCTGCCCATGTTCAGCATCTTCAGCAGCTGGCGGATAGTCTGCGCGTCCGGCGGCGTCTCCAGATACAGCACCACTTCCGGTTCGATGCCGTTAGACTTCAGCAGGCTGAGGGTGTCTCGGCTCTTGGAGCAGCGAGGGTTATGGTAGATTTTTACCGCGTCTGTCATGACTTCTCCTTTATTACATCTTCTCGTACGGCTTAAAGCGTTGTTGCAGGCCGCGCAGCTGGTCGATTCGCGCATCGTAGCGGGCCTGTTGCAGGCTGCCAAGCTTCACCTGCGAGCTGGCGCTGCTCAGCAGGGAAATGGCCTGATCGAGGCGACCCGCCAGCGCCAGACCTTCCGCACGCGCGGCCAGCTCCTGATCGCGGTTACCCAGTTGCCCCTGGGCCTGGGCGAGCAGCTCCCAGCCGTTCTGGTCATCTTTATTGTTAAAGGTGTAGCGGTTCAGAATGGTCACCGCCTCGCCGGGCTGGCCGCCCTGTAGGTAGGCGTTCGCCAGGTTAAGCTGCAATACTGGATTGTTACGAAGATCTTTCGCCCCTTTCAGGCGATTAATCGCATCGGTCGCTTTTTTCTGCCCCAGATCGATATCGGTGGCGAGGTCGAGATACCACGGATTGTCAGGCGCCGCCGCCAGCAGCGGCTGTAGCGCTTTACGCGCTTCATCGTACTTGCTGGCCTCCATCGCCTGGAGCGCCTGACCATACTGCGCTGCGTTTTTCTCGCGCACGTTGCCTTTCGCCAGCGCGTCCAGCAGATCGCTGGTGAGCTGATTACGTCCGGAGTTGTACATGCCAAGCGTTCTCACTTTGGCCATGTAGAAATCCTGCGAAGACTGCACCACGACCGGACGCATCTGGTTGGCACGGTTACGCGCATCCGAGAGGCGGCTTTCCGGCAGCGGGTGGGTCAACAGAATTTCAGGGGGACGCGACGAGTAGCGTGCCTGGTCGAGCAGCTTTTCCAGGAAGCTCGGCATGGCCTGCGGGTCAAAGCCGGAACGCTGTAAAACCTGAATGCCGATGCGGTCTGCTTCCTGCTCATTCTGCTGGGTAAAGCTGATCATCCCCTGACGCGTCCCCGCCAGCGTCCCGGTAAGCGCTGCCATCCCGGCCTGCGGGCTGGCCATCGCCAGCAGAATAGAGCCCAGCGCGCCCACCCAGGTTAGCGGGGCGTTACGCTTCTGATCTTCCATCGCACGCGCCAGATGGCGCTGGGTGACGTGCGAAATTTCGTGCGCCATGACGGACGCCAGCTGGCTTTCGTTATCGGAATAACGGAACAACGCCGAATGCAGTACCACGTTCCCGCCAAAGAAAGCGAAGGCGTTGATTTCGTCGTTATTGATTAAATAGAAGTGGAAGGGCGTTTTTACCGAGTCGGCGTGCGCCACCAGACGCATCCCCAGGCCGTTAATGTATTGCACCAGCAATGGGTCGTTAATCAGCGGAGCACTGCCGCGCAACTGGCGTACGTAATAATCACCCATCTGCATCTCCTGCCCGATGGAGAGCGTGCTTCCTGCCGTGGTGCCCATGTCCGGCAATGAATCGGACGAGTCAGCGAAAGCGGGCAACACCTGACCCACCGTCACGGCGGCAATCAGTGTCGCAACCAGTGTTTTTCTCAACTGCCTGAACATAACCACTGTCCTGTATGTTGGATGTGCTAATTTGACCGATGAACCCGCATAACGTTCATCTCCGCTGCTCTGCGAGTGTAGCCGTGTTAAGAGATGAAGAAAATCCCATTCATCAGGGTTTTGCGAAACCTGACAGTGAAACAAAAAGGAAAGTCTTTTTTGTGACAGTTAGATACAATTCACCGTCTCACTCCCGCCATTCGATTCAGGGAAGGGTTGTATGCTCGAAATGTTAATGCAGTGGTATCGGCGTCGGTTTAGCGACCCGGAAGCCATTGCTTTGCTGGTCATTCTGGTTGCCGGATTCGGTATCCTGTTCTTCTTTAGTGGCCTGCTGGCACCGCTACTGGTGGCGATTGTGCTGGCGTATCTGCTGGAGTGGCCCACCGCGCGTCTGGAACATATCGGCTGTTCCCGCCGCTGGGCGACCAGCATTGTTCTGGTGCTGTTTGTCGGCATTCTGCTGCTGATGTCCTTCGTGGTGATGCCCATCGCCTGGCAACAGGGGATCTACCTGATCCGCGATATGCCCGGCATGCTGAATAAACTGTCTGATTTTGCCGCCACGCTGCCGCGCCGCTATCCTGCGCTGATGGACGCCGGGATCATCGATGCGATGGCCGAAAACATGCGCGCCCGCATCATGACCATGGGTGACTCGGTGGTGAAATACTCTCTGGCCTCGCTGGTAGGCCTGCTGACGCTGGCGGTTTACCTTGTTCTCGTGCCGCTAATGGTGTTCTTCCTGGTCAAAGATAAAGAGCAGATGCTGAACGCGGTACGCCGCGTGCTGCCGCGCAATCGCGGTCTCGCCGGTCAGGTCTGGCAGGAGATGAACCAGCAGATCACCAACTACATTCGCGGCAAAGTGCTGGAGATGATTGTGGTGGGCGTGGCGACCTGGATTGGCTTCGTGATCTTCGGACTGAACTACTCGCTGCTGCTGGCGGTGCTGGTCGGATTCTCGGTTCTGATCCCGTATATCGGCGCGTTTGTGGTGACCATTCCGGTTGTGGGGGTGGCGCTGTTCCAGTTTGGTCTGGGTACGGAGTTCTGGAGTTGTTTCGCCGTATACCTGATTATTCAGGGACTGGACGGAAATCTGCTGGTACCGGTGCTGTTCTCAGAAGCAGTTAACCTGCATCCACTGGTTATTATCCTGTCAGTGGTGATTTTCGGCGGGCTGTGGGGATTCTGGGGGGTATTCTTCGCCATTCCGCTGGCGACGCTGATTAAAGCCGTGGTCCACGCGTGGCCGGATGTGCCAGCGGTGGAAGAGAAGTAGGTTAATGCGGGCTGATGCCCTCACCCCAACCCTCTCCCGCGGGGAGAGGGGGCAAACACTAAAAACGGTAGCGCATGCTACCGTTTTGCATTTACCTTGTAGGCCGGGTAAGCGCAGCGCCACCCGGCACTAAAATTATCACGCGTTCTCTTTCAGCCACTTCAACACCACGTCGTGGTGGTTGCTGGTTTTGAAATCATCAAACACGTGCTCAACGTTACCGTCAGCGTCAATCAGGAAGCTGATGCGGTGAATACCGTCGTACGTTTTGCCCATAAAGGACTTCTCACCCCAGACGCCAAACTGCTCGCAAACCTGGTGGTCTTCATCGGAAAGCAGCGTGAAGTTCAGCAGCTCTTTTTCCGCAAAGCGTGACAGCTTCTCTGGCTTATCGGTGCTGATGCCCAGCACTTCCACACCGACCTTCTTCAACTCATCCATGTTGTCGCGTAGACCGCAGGCCTGTACGGTACAGCCCGGGGTCATGGCTTTCGGGTAGAAATAGACCAGAACACGCTGTCCCTGGAAGTCGGTCAAATTTACTTGCTCGCCGTCTTGATCCGGTAAGCTAAATTTCGGTGCGATATCACCGGCTTTCAGTGGGTTCATTACTCAACTCCATCCTGTTCGTGCTGCGAATAATCGACGACGCTTATACTGCCTTGCGCGTGTAATTCTGTACAGAGGGCTTTGAACGCTTGCTCGATATTTGACGCATCCTGCGAGGCAGGGCTGTGTGCGGTAATTTGAATGAACAGCGTCGGGATTGCGTTTTCATCGCCCGGCTGCGTGCGGGAAACCAGTTCGGCAATGTTCATCTGATGGCTGTCAAACAGCGCCGTAAAACGTTCAATCAGATGAGGTGAATCAGGCACTTCAACCTGTACCCAGACCGTGGCAGGCAAAGCCGGACGCGGGCGCGCGGTGGTGCGCTTCATCACAATCAGTAAATCCAGCTCAGCGCCTTTCAGCGGCAGGGTAGATTCGATGAGGGTAATGGCATTCCATGTTCCGGAAAGCAGCATGATGAACGTGAACTCTTCGCCAAGCATAGCCAGCCGGCTATCTTCGATGTTGCAGCCGCAGCTGCTCACGTGGCGAGTGATGGTATTCACGATACCCGGCCTGTCAGCACCCAGCGCAGTGATAACCAGGTAATGTTGTGATGAGGTTGTCAAACCTGTTCTTCCTTTGCGTGGTTAAGTCTTCCTAAGGAAAGCATAAAAAAAACATGCATACAACCGCCTGAGAGCCTCAGGTCGCTTGCTTTTATTACAGTTCCAAACGTAACATTGAGGCTCTTGTTCGCACAGAGGATGGCTCATGTTCACGGGAAGTATTGTCGCGCTTGTTACACCGATGGATGAAAAAGGTAATGTCTGCCGGTCAAGCATGAAGAAGCTCATTGATTACCATGTCGCCAATGGAACCTCGGCGATCGTTTCGGTAGGGACTACCGGTGAATCCGCTACGCTGAGCCACGAAGAGCACGGCGACGTTGTGATGCTGACCCTGGAACTGGCGGACGGGCGTATTCCTGTCATCGCGGGTACGGGCGCAAACGCAACGGCAGAAGCGATTAGCCTGACTCAGCGTTTTAACGACAGCGGCATTGTCGGCTGCCTGACGGTGACCCCTTATTACAACCGTCCTACTCAGGAAGGTTTGTTCCAGCATTTCAAAGCCATCGCTGAACATACTGACTTGCCACAAATTCTGTATAATGTGCCGTCCCGTACCGGTTGCGATATGCTGCCGGAAACCGTTGGCCGTCTCTCGAAAGTAAAAAATATTATCGGGATTAAAGAGGCGACAGGGAACTTAAGCCGCGTTCATCAGATCAAAGAGCTGGTTTCAGACGACTTTATCCTGTTGAGCGGCGATGATGCGACCGCGCTGGACTTTATGCAGCTCGGTGGTAATGGCGTGATTTCCGTTACGGCGAACGTGGCGGCGCGTGATATGGCTGACATGTGCAAACTGGCCGCAGCCGGTCACTTTGATGAAGCTCGCGTGATTAATCAGCGTCTGATGCCGTTGCACAATAAATTATTTGTCGAACCCAATCCGATCCCAGTGAAATGGGCATGTAAGGAGTTGGGGCTTGTAGCAACCGACACGCTGCGTCTGCCAATGACACCGATTACCGACCACGGTCGTGAAATTGTCGCTGGCGCGCTGAAGCATGCCGGTTTGCTGTAAAGTTTAGGGAGATTTGATGGCTTATTCAGTACAGAAGTCGCGCCTGGCGAAGGTTGCGGGTGTTTCGCTTGTTATGCTCCTCGCTGCCTGTAGTTCAGACTCGCGCTACAAGCGCCAGGTGAGCGGTGATGAATCCTATCTGGATGCGCCGCCGCTTGCTGAACTTCACGCGCCTGCCGGCATGATCCTGCCGATCCAGAACGGTGATTATAATATTCCGGTTACCAACGGCAGTGGCCTGGTGGGTAAAGCGCTTGATATTCGTCCGCCGGCTCAGCCTCTGGCGCTGGTGAGTGGCGCGCGCACGCAGTTTACCGGTGATACGGCCTCTCTGCTGGTGGAAAGCGCACGCGGTACCACGCTGTGGCCGCAGGTTGTGAGCGTTATTCAGTCGAAAAACTATACGATTGATAAACGCGACGACGCCAGCCAGACCTTAACCACCGACTGGATTGAGTGGAACCGTCTCGATGAAGACCAGCAGTATCGTGGTCGTTATCAAGTCTCCGTTAAGCCGCAGGGTTATCAGCAGGCGGTTACCGTTAAGCTGTTGAATCTTGAGCAGGCAGGTAAACCGGTTGCCGATCCGGCCGCCATGCAGCGCTACAGCACTGAAATGCTGAACGTGATTGCCGCTGGTCTGGATAAGAACGCTACCGATGCCGCAAACGCCGCGCAGAACCGTAACGGTTCAACGTTTGACGTGCAGAGCGGTGCAGACGATACCGGCCTGCCAATGCTGGTGGTGCGTGCGCCGTTTAATCAGACCTGGCAGCGCCTGCCAGCAACGCTTGAAAAAGTGGGCATGAAGGTGACCGACAGCACCCGTTCAACGGGCAGCATCACAGCGACCTATAAGCCGCTGTCTGATAGCGCCTGGCAGGAGCTGGGGGCAAGCGATCCACAGCTGCCTTCCGGTGACTACAAAATCCAGGTTGGCGACCTCGATAACCGCAGCAGCCTGCAATTTATCGATCCGAAAGGACACACGCTGACCCAGGCGCAGAACGATGCGCTGGTCGCTGCCTTCCAGGCCGCATTCAGCAAATAATAGTGAGGGCTGGTTAATCCAGCCCTTTTTATTTTCGTGCTACGCAAACGTGTGCGTGGCATAATATGGCCAGTTTTGAATACAAATCATCACACCAGGAGTAATGAAGATGCAGAAGCAAGCTGAGTTGTATCGTGGCAAAGCGAAAACCGTATACAGCACGGAAAACCCGGATCTGTTGGTGCTCGAATTCCGCAATGATACGTCAGCAGGAGACGGCGCACGCATTGAGCAGTTCGATCGTAAGGGCATGGTGAACAACAAGTTCAACCACTTCATTATGACCAAACTGGCCGAAGCCGGTATCCCGACTCAGATGGAAGCGTTGCTGTCCGATACGGAATGTCTGGTAAAAAAACTGGATATGGTGCCGGTTGAGTGCGTGATCCGTAACCGTGCCGCAGGCTCCCTGGTGAAGCGTCTGGGCATTGAAGAGGGTATCGAACTGAATCCACCGCTGTTCGATCTGTTCCTGAAAAACGACGCCATGCACGACCCGATGGTCAACGAATCCTACTGCGAAACCTTCGGCTGGGTAAGCAAAGAGAACCTGGCGCGCATGCAGGAACTGACCTACAAAGCCAACGACGTGCTGAAAAAGCTTTTTGATGACGCGGGCCTGATCCTGGTCGACTTCAAGCTGGAGTTCGGTCTGTACAAGGGCGAAGTGGTGCTGGGCGACGAATTCTCGCCGGACGGCAGCCGCCTGTGGGACAAAGAGACGCTGGATAAAATGGACAAAGACCGTTTCCGCCAGAGTCTGGGTGGCGTGGTCGAAGCGTACGAAGCGGTTGCTCACCGTTTAGGCGTTAAGCTCGACTAAACTGCGCATTTGCCAAAGGATGTTGGCATCCTTTGGCGTCTTATCCTTGTTTACTATGGTAATCCTTTCATTAACCGCCTACGATCATAGCTATTATAAATGGAATAGTTCGAGGTGTTTATGCGCTGGCAAGGGCGTCGTGAAAGTGACAACGTAGAAGACAGACGCAGCAGTGGTGGCGGTGGTCCGTCTATGGGCGGGCCAGGTTTCCGGTTACCCAGCGGCAAGGGCGGCATTATTCTGCTGGTCGTCGTGCTGGTGGCGGGCTACTACGGCGTCGACCTGACCGGTTTGATGACCGGTGAAACCGGGCAACAGCAGCAGTATTCTCAGCGCTCCATCAGCCCGAATGAAGATGAAGCGGCGAAATTTACTTCCGTTATTCTCGCGACGACCGAAGATACCTGGGGTCAGCAGTTCGAGAAAATGGGGCGGACTTATCAGCCGCCAAAACTGGTGATGTACCGGGGCGCAACCCGCACCGGCTGCGGCACCGGGCAGTCCGTTATGGGGCCGTTCTACTGCCCGGCGGACAGCACCGTCTATATCGATCTCTCCTTCTATGACGACATGAAAAGCAAGCTGGGCGCCGACGGCGATTTTGCCCAGGGCTACGTGATCGCGCATGAAGTCGGCCACCACGTGCAGAAGCTCCTCGGCATTGAGCCTAAAGTGCGTCAGATGCAGCAGAATGCTTCTCAGGCGGAGGTGAATCGTCTGTCCGTACGCATGGAGCTTCAGGCCGACTGCTTCGCTGGCGTCTGGGGACACAGCATGCAGCAGCAGGGCGTGCTGGAAACAGGCGATCTGGAAGAGGCCCTGAATGCCGCACAGGCGATTGGTGACGATCGCTTGCAGCAGCAGAGCCAGGGCCGCGTTGTGCCGGACAGCTTTACCCATGGCACCTCAGAGCAGCGCTACAGCTGGTTTAAGCGTGGCTTCGACAGCGGCAACCCGTCGCAGTGTAATACCTTCGGCAAAGCTATGTGATGTTGGGGTTTGAGCAGCTGGTCAACAAGCTTCAGCGTACCGGGCACCGCCGGCTGGTGGTGCTCAGCGGCGATGAAGCGTGGACGTTGAGCCAGGCGACCATCCTGCGCGATACGTTACCAGGAGACTGGCTGTGGCTGGAGGAAAACCCCTCTAAGGCCATCAGCGGCCTGCTGGGACGTGAATACCTGCACGCCGTTTTTGACGCGCGTCGCGGGTTTGACGTCTCGGCCTTCGCCGCCCTCAGCGGGACCCTGCGCGCCGGAAGCCTTCTGATGCTGCTGGTGCCGCCGTTCTCCGTCTGGGCTAACAGGCCCGACGCGGATTCTCTACGCTGGAGCGACAGCGCCGAGCTGATCGCCACCCCGCACTTTGTTCACCACTTTTGCCGGACGCTTGCCGCCGATTCAGATGCCATCGTCTGGCATCAACATCGTCCTCTGTGCCTTCCCGTTACGCCAGATTTACCCGCCTGGCAGCCTGCCAGCGGTGAACCGCAGCGCGAGCAAGCTGAGATCCTCGACGCTCTTCTGACCATGCCTGCGGGCGTGGCCGCCGTGACGGCACCGCGCGGACGCGGAAAGTCCGCCCTGGCGGGCATGTTGCTCAACGGCATTCAGGGGAGTGCAGTAGTGACGGCACCGGCAAAAGGGGCGACGGATGTCATCGCGCGTTTCGCCGGGGAACATTTTCACTTTATGGCCCCGGATGCGCTGCTGGCCTCCACAACAGAAGCTGACTGGCTGATTGTCGATGAGGCGGCCGCCATCCCCGGCCCGCTGCTGGAGAAGCTGGCGTCGCGCTTTCCCCGCGTGTTGCTGACCACCACGGTGCAGGGTTATGAAGGCACGGGCAGGGGATTCCTGCTGAAGTTCTGCGCCCGGTTTAGCGGGCTGCGGCGTTATACCTTATCCACGCCAGTTCGCTGGGCTGCCGGATGTCCCCTTGAGCGGATAGTGGCGAACGCGCTGCTGTTCGACGATGCGCTTATCGATCGCAAACCGGAAGGCGAGGTACGTTTAACGTCGCTGGAGCCCGGGATGTGGGAGAGCGATCCGACGCGCGGGGCAGGCGTGTATGAACTGCTTTGCGCCGCGCACTACCGGACGTCACCCCTCGACTTACGCCGGATGATGGACGCCCCCGGCCAGCACTTTGCTGTTGCTCAGGCGGGCGCGGAGATCGCGGGCGCGCTCTGGCTGGTGGAGGAGGGGGGATTACCCCCTGAACTTAGCCGCGCAGTCTGGGCGGGCTTTCGTCGGCCGCGTGGAAATCTGGTGGCGCAGTCGCTGGCTGCGCACGGCGGCTCGCCGCTCGCGGCGACGCTGAAAGGCCGACGCGTCAGCCGCATTGCGGTTCATCCCCATCGCCAGCGGGAAGGCATCGGCCAGCGGCTGATCCGCAGTGCCAGCGGAGAAGATTATCTCTCGGTCAGCTTTGGCTATACCGACGAGCTGTGGCGTTTCTGGCGGCAGTGCGGGTTTGTGCTGGTGCGAATGGGCAGCCACCGGGAAGCCAGCAGCGGGTGCTATACGGCGATGGCGTTGCTGCCGCTGAGCGAGGCGGGGCATCAGCTCTGCGAACAGGCGCATCAGCGGTTATGTCGTGATATGCGCGTCCTGTCGGCCTGGAATGGCGAAAAGATCCCGGTGACGGATGCATGGGAAGCTACCCTTAATAGTGACGACTGGCTGGAGCTGGCGGGGTTTGCCTTTGCTCACCGGGCGTTTTCAACTTCGGTTGCGGCGCTGACGCGGTTGTTGTTAGCCGTGGACATGCCGCTCCCGGCACTGCGGGGGAAAATGGAAGGGAATACGCACGATTTCGGGCGCAAAGCGTTGCTGGCGAAGCTACGCGAGGAAACCGCTCACGCGCTTGAAAGGCTTGATTACTCCCGTAGCCAGCAGCTGAAAGCCGACATTTTGCAATGGCAATTTTTTCAATGAGTTCTTCAGTAAAGTGGCATGGTCATTACCCCGCAGAGGCGTAAAATCCTGCTTATCAATTAAGGAGATCGCCATGAAACATGACCATTTTGTTGTGCAAAGCCCGGATACACCTGCTAAACAACTCCTGCTTCTGTTTCATGGCGTGGGCGACAATGCCGTCAATATGGGACAGATTGGCAGCTGGTTTGCACCCGTTTTCCCACACGCGCTGATCGTCAGCATCGGCGGCGTGGAGCCGTGCGGTCCGGACGGGCGGCAGTGGTTTTCCGTCGAGGGCGTGACGGAGGAGAATCGTCAGGCGCGTATTGATGCCGCTATGCCAGCCTTTATCGATACCGTGCGTTACTGGCAGCAGCAGAGCGGCGTAGGCGCCGACGCAACGGCGCTGATTGGCTTCTCTCAGGGCTCAATCATGTCGCTGGAAAGCGTAAAAGCGCAGCCCGGACTGGTGTCCCGCGTGATTGCCTTTAACGGGCGTTTTGCGACGTTACCGCAAAGCGCGACCACGCAGACCACGATCCATCTCATTCATGGAGGGGAAGACCGGGTAATTGAGCTTTCGCATGCGGTTGCTGCCCAGGAGACGCTGATGCGCGAGGGCGGAGATGTGACGCTGGATATCGTAGACGATCTGGGGCATGCCATTGACGATCGCAGCATGCAGTTCGCGCTCGATCATCTGCGTTATACCGTACCGAAGCACTACTTTGATGAAGCGCTCAGCGGCGGTAAGCCGAATGACGATGATATCGTCGAGTTTATGTGAGGTGTCCCCCTCTCTTTAGGGAGAGGGGAAACAGAGCGATTACTTCTTCTGGTCCTTCTTCGGCCAGTCGTCTTCATCGTCCCACTTGTCGTTAAAATCACGGTGCGGCGGAAGATCCGGTTTGTTGGCAAGGAACTTTTTGTGGTCAACGCGCTTGAGATCTTTAATCACGTTAAGCAGCACGCCTACCAGAAATACCAACACCAGAATCCACCAGTACTTTGAAAGCCAGTCCATTCGCTAATCCTCTTTAAGCACCCGTCAGGCGACGAGCTGCTCCATAATACGTTGATACATGCGGGCCAGCAGTTGTAAATCGGCAGCGTTCACGCATTCATTGATTTTGTGAATCGTCGCGTTAACCGGACCCAGTTCGACAACCTGTGCGCCCATGCGGGCGATAAAGCGTCCGTCAGACGTGCCGCCCGTTGTCAGCAGTTGTGGCTTAATTTCATTATAGTGCGCAATGGCGTTCACCACCGCATCCACCAGTTTACCGCGCTGCGTCAGGAACGGCTGGCCAGACAGCCACCAGTCGAGGGTATAGCGCAGCTGATATTTCTCGAGCAGCGCAATCACGCGCGCTTTGATCATCTCGTCGGTCAGTTCGGTGCTGAAGCGGAAGTTAAACTGGACGAAGAGATCGCCGGGAATGACGTTGTTGCTGCCGGTGCCAGCCTTGATGTTGGCTATCTGCATGCTGGTTGGCGGGAAAAATTCGTTGCCTTTATCCCATTCAATGCCCACCAGTTCGTTCAGCATCGGCGCGGCGCGGTGTACCGGGTTATCCGCCAGGTGCGGATAGGCAACGTGGCCCTGCACGCCATGAATAGTCAAATTACAGGTCAGGGATCCACGGCGGCCATTTTTCACCACATCGCCCACCACTTCGGTGCTGGACGGTTCGCCCACCAGACAGTAGTCCAGACGTTCATTGCGCGCCATCAGCGCCTCAACGACCTTCACGGTGCCGTTGTGGGCGCTGGCTTCTTCATCGGAGGTAATCAAAAACGCAAGACGGTTTTTATGGTTCGGATGCTGGGCGACGAAACGCTCTGCCGCCACGACCATCGCAGCCAGAGAACCTTTCATGTCCGCAGCGCCGCGTCCGAAAAGCATGCCGTCGCGGATGGTCGGCTCAAAAGGCGGGTTGATCCAGCGGTCTGCGTCGCCTGCGGGAACTACGTCAGTATGTCCGGCAAACGCCAGCGTCTCTCCCTGACCGCGCCATGCCCAGAAGTTCTGCGTATCGCCAAAATCCATGTGCTCCACGGTAAAACCGATGGCACGCAGGCGCTCAATCATTAATGCCTGACAACCTGCGTCGTCCGGGCTAAGGGAAGGACGGCGAATAAGCTGCTGAGTCAGCTCAATGACCGGGCATGACATAGACTACACCTCAACGAATAAATCTGAATAAAGGGTTTCACTGAAACCCAGCAGCATAGGCTGACCTGGCTTGCAGAGCAATGGGCGTTTGATGATTGCCGGCATTTCAAGCATCAGTTTGGCTGCGCTGTCGGCGTCGTTGATCGTGGCCCGGAGAGATTCATCCAGTTTTCGCCAGGTGGTCCCGCGGGTATTCAGTAGCGCTTCCCATCCCAGTTCGTTGATGGCGGAATGGAGAAACGCGGGGTCAAGCCCGTCGGCACGGTAATCGTGGAAGCGATAGTCGATGTTGTGTGCTTCCAGCCAGCGGCGGGCTTTTTTAATCGTGTCGCAATTCTTAATGCCATACATCACAACCATAGTGAATCCTTTTGTTCTTTTGTGGATTAAATGTTCAATATTTTCGAAGATATATCCTTAAGTGGAATATAACACATTCGGAATTTTTCGGGATTTACAATTCTCCATAATTCAACGAACAGCTGTAAGCTGAATAGTCTTTCATCTTTTAAGCATAGTTGTCCACCCTGTTTAAATTGCCAATAAACTCAGGGGGAAATTAAAAATGCTGTCATTTTTCCGACTATTTCAAAATATTGCTGTAGGTCACATAAAATTTACCCGACAACGCTCATAGTGATCTTAAACCTACCAGCACAGCGGGGCTCAATCACAGCAATCGGTTAAAGTGGCTTCACAATGATGATACGTTTTCGTAGAATGCACATAATAATAAGAGAGGTTGTTATGATTGAACGTGAACTGGGGAACTGGAAAGATTTTATCGAAGGCATGCTTCGTAAATGAATTTCCGGTAAGAAATGCAAGAGCACTTAATTAACTAAAATAACCATAGTGTGAAAGAATCACACAATAAAAAGGCGGCCTGTAAAGCCGCCTTTTTTATTTCAACGTGTTATTCCGGCTTATCCTTCAGCGGGAAACGACGGCGTACCAGCACAAAGAACAGCGGTACGAAATAGATAGCCAGAATCGTCGCCGAAATCATTCCCCCCATAACGCCCGTTCCCACCGCGTGCTGGCTGCTGGAGCCTGCGCCGGAGCTGGTGGCCATCGGCAGGACGCCAAATACAAACGCCAGAGAGGTCATCAGGATCGGACGCAGGCGCTGACGACAGGCGTGCAGCGTGGCGGCCATCAGTTCGTGACCTTTGGCATTCATCTCATTGGCAAATTCGACGATCAGAATGGCGTTTTTCGCCGACAATCCGATTACGGTGAGGAGTCCGACCTGGAAATAGACATCATTTTCCAGGCCGCGCATCCAGGTTGCCAGCAGCGCTCCGATGACCCCGAGAGGCACCACCAGCATCACCGAGAACGGCACTGACCAGCTTTCATACAGCGCCGCCAGACAGAGGAACACCACCAGCAGCGAAAGGGCATACAAGGCAGGCGCCTGAGCGCCGGAAAGCCGTTCCTGGTAGGACATCGCCGTCCACTCCAGGCCAAAGCCGGTCGGTAACTGCTGAACCAGTTTTTCCATTATATCCATTGCGGTACCGGTACTGACGCCCGGCGCGGCTTCACCGACAATCTCCAGCGCCGAATAGCCGTTGTAACGCTCCAGACGCGGTGAACCGGTCTCCCAGCGTGACGTCGCAAACGCCGAGAACGGCACCATGCCGCCGGTGTTATTGCGCACATACCAGCGGTTGATATCGTCCGGCAGCATGCGGTATTTGGCGGCAGACTGAACGTAGACCTTCTTCACGCGGCCGCGATCCATAAAGTCATTCACGTAGCTTGAGCCCCATGCCGTTTGCAGGGTGTCGTTAATGTCGTCGATGGAGACGCCCAGCGCCTGCGCTTTACGCTGGTCAATATCCACCTGTAGCTGAGGGCTGTCATCCAGACCGTTATGACGAACGCGGGTAAGCTGCGGATCTTTCCCGGCCAGCTCCAGCAGCTTGTCGCGAGCAGCCATCAACGCGTCATGCCCGGCACCCGCGTGATCCTGAAGCTCCATATCAAACCCGGCTGAGCTGCCCAGGCCGCTGATGGCGGGGGGGCTGCTGGCGAAAACGCGCGCTTCCTTGATTTTGTTGAACGCTTTGGTTGCACGCTCAATGATGGCAAAGGAGGAGCCGGTATCGCTGTCGCGCTGGTCCCAGTCTTTCAGGCGCACAAACATACGCGCCACGTTCTGCCCGTTACCGCCAGGGCCAGAGCCGACGGTGGAGAAGACGGAGACCACGTTATCTTTCTCCTGAGTATGGAAGTAGTTCTCAACCTTCTGCACCACTTTCAGGGTCTGCTGCTGGGTCGAGCCGCTCGGTAACTGCACGGAGGTGATAAACATGCCGCGATCTTCCAGCGGCAGGAACGAGGTTGGCAGCCGCAGGAACAGGAAGACCATGCCGCCGAGCAGCAGGACATAAACCACCATCCAGCGTACGCTGCGGTGCAGAACTTTACCCACGCCCGCTTCATAGCGCGCCGCATTGCGGTTAAACATGCGGTTAAACCAGCCGAAGAAGCCTTTTTGACCGTGGTGTTCGCCCTTATGCAGCGGTTTCAGCAGCGTCGCGCACAGGGCAGGGGTAAGGATCATCGCCACCAGTACGGAGAGCACCATTGCAGAGACGATGGTGATCGAGAACTGGCGATAAATCGCGCCCGTGGTGCCGCCAAAAAACGCCATCGGGATAAATACCGCCGACAGCACCATGGCGATACCGACCAGCGCGCCCTGAATCTGTCCCATCGATTTGCGCGTGGCCTCGCGGGGCGAAAGCCCTTCCTCGCTCATGATGCGCTCAACGTTTTCCACCACCACGATGGCATCATCCACCAGCAGGCCGATGGCCAGCACCATGGCGAACATGGTCAGGGTGTTGATGCTGTAACCGAAGGCATACAGCACCGCAAAGGTACCCAGCAGCACCACCGGCACCGCAATCGTGGGGATCAGCGTAGCGCGGAAGTTTTGCAGGAACAGGTACATCACAAGGAACACCAGCGCGATAGCTTCGAGCAGGGTTTTCACCACATCTTCGATGGAGGCTTTTACGAACGAGGTGGTTTCGTAGGCGACTTTGTACTCCAGTCCGTGCGGGAAGAAATGCGACAGCTCATCCAGACGCTCTAGCACCCGCTGCGCGGTCGCCATTTCGTTGGCGCCGGAGGCCAGTTTCACCCCCAGCCCGGACGCGGCATTGCCGTTGAAGCGGCTCAGGTAGTCATATTTTTCCGCGCCCATCTCCACGGTGGCGACATCCCCCAGACGCACTTCCGAACCGTCCTGATTCACGCGTAGCGTGATATTGCGGAACTGTTCAGGTGTCTGGAGCAGCGACTGGGAGTTGATGGTGGCGTTAAGCGCCTGGTTGTCCACGGACGGCGTACCGCCGAGCTGCCCCACGGCAATCTGGGCGTTCTGCGATTCGATAGCGTCGGTGACATCTTTGGCGGTCATCTGCACGCTGTTCAGCTTGTTGGGATCCAGCCAGATACGCATGGAGTACTGCGAGCCGTAGGCGTCGATATCACCCACGCCGTTGATACGGCTGAGCGGGTCCTGAATATTACTGGCGACGTAGTCCGCTATGTCCTGCTTATCCATTGAGCCATCGGTTGAAACAAACGCGATGGTCAAAATATTGGTGTCACCGGTTTTACGCACGGTCACCCCCTGGTTCTGCACCGCCTGAGGCAGTTTACGCAGGGCCGATTGCAGCTGGTTTTGCACCTGCTGCACCGCTTCATCCGGATCCGTGCCCGCCGTAAAGCTCAGGGTTACCGTCGCCTGGCCCGTGGCGCTGCTCTGTGAGGACATGTACATCAGGTTATCGAGACCCGTCATGTTCTGCTCGATAACCTGGGTGACGGTATTTTCCAGCGTCTGTGCCGAGGCGCCAGGGTAGTTCGCCGTGATACGCACGTTGGGGGGCGCGAGGTCAGGGTATTGCTCAACAGGAAGGGACGTAATCGCCAGGACACCCGTCAGACACAACAGGATTGCAAGCACCCAGGCAAAAATGGGGCGATCGATGAAAAAATTCGCCATTAAAGTGTGACCTCGTTTTGCTGCACGTCATTATTGTTTATTGCCCGCCTAACTTTAGCGGTAAGGCCCAAGTCAAACGTGGAGAAATAAAGGAGATAATGTAAATTATCATGCGCTTTTTTCAGCGCGCCTTCTTTCTCGCTATTTTTCAGCCTGCGCCGCAGGCGTCCGGAACGTTACGCTGACCTGTGTCCCGCCCTGTGGCGGCTGAGAAAAGTGTAATGTCCCGCCGAGCCGTCCCGCGCGTTCGCGCATGATATTCAGCCCGTAATGCCCCGGCGGTTCACTGGCGTCGCCGATACCAATGCCGTTGTCGCGGATCGTGACCGTGTGAGTACCGTCCGCGGTGGTGACGCAGCTGACCACAATCTCGCTCGCGTCGGCATGTTTAATCGCATTCAGCACTGCCTCACGCACAATCTGTAAGAGGTGCACCTGTTTTTGTGCGTCCAGCGCCAGCGATGAGAGACGGCAGTCGAGCACCAGCTTCGCGCGGGTCTGGCTTTGCAACCCGTCGAGAGACTCCTGTAGCGCGGCAGGAAGATTGGCGTGATTGAGCGTCAGGCGGAAGGTGGTGAGCAGCTCGCGTAGCTGATGCCAGGCATTATTCAGCTCGCGGGAGAAGTCCGTGATGATAGCCTGCGCCGGGGCATTGTCGCCTGGCACGGCATGCTTCAGTAGCGTAAGCTGAATACGCAAATAGGAGAGCACCTGCGCCAGCGAATCATGCAGCTCGCGCGCGATGGTGGCGCGCTCCTCCATCAGCAGCAGCTGCTGATAATGTTTCTGCGCCTGATTAAAATAGAGCCCCCGGCCCAGCATCGTCGCCACGCTTTCCATGAGCGGCAGCGGAACATCCCCGGTCGCGCTTTGCCAGCGCAGTTCGCCGTACAGGGTGTCCTGCATTAACACCGGTAAATTGTGCATTTTCTCGCCCGGGGACTCCTGTCCTTCGTAAAGCTGCCAGTCGTCACTGGTGCGCAATTGCAGGTAATTCATCTGCGTATAGTCATGCACAATCTGCAAAATATGCCGGAAACAGTGGCTGTCTATCTGCCCGGTATTCAACGCCTGTGAGCATTTAAACAGCATTTCGAGCTGCTGATGCGCTTCATTCAGGTGGCGGGTTTTTTCAGCAACGGAGCGCTCAAGTGAACGGTACAGGGTGTGTAATTCCGCCGACATATGGTTGAAGGCGAGGGAAAGCTGGCCCAGCTCGTTGGGAAGCGTAGTATCCGGCGCGGGAGTGTCGAATTGCCCCTGTTCGATACGCTCGCTCGCCGCCACCAGATTATTCAGCGGCAGCACAACCTGACGGCGGATGCGCCGCAGGGTCACCACCGCCAGCAGCAGGATGCCCAGGCCACCCGTCAGCGACATGAAAATCACCAGCTGAATTTTATGTTCGGTGTAGTGCTGTAGCGCCAGCACAAAGGCATCTATCCGGCCCACGAAATCCTCTATGTGGTTCTGATACCATCCGGTATCGCCGCTGGCGATGCGCGTGTCCATCTCCTGCCAGCCAAGGTGCAACTGCTGGTAACGCTGTTTGACGTCCTCTGGCACATACCAGCGGTTTAGCTTCTGCAACGCAGGCGCGCTCAGCGTTTTTTGCCAGACCGCGCGGTGCTCTGCCAGCGATGGGCCGGCGCGCTGCATTTCGTAGCCCAGGCGGTAGCTCTGCATACGCAGCGAGCCGGCGATGTTAATCGCCTCGGCGTCGCGCTGGCTGCTGGCGAGTGTGACCAGCGCAATGGCGCTGATCAGAACGGACAAGACAATCATCGAAAAGAAAGCCCGAGCCAGGCTTCCCGATACGGGGCGTTTAACGGTCACTCATCAGCTTCCTGAATTAAATTGATCTGCCACAGGTTCACTGGAAATAGTTCGGCTTCCTGGGCATTTGAACATTGCGTCGCCATGCCGCTGTGGGTAAATACGATAACAATAGAAAAAATAAGGTTATTGAACCAAAAACAGGTGTTGTTATGAATCGTTTTATTATGGCCAATGCTCAGCAGTGTATCGGTTGTCGCGCCTGCGAAGTCGCCTGTGTGATGGCGCACAACGGGGAACAGCACGCGCTGAGCGAGCGACATTTTCATCCCCGCATTACGGTCCTTACCTCAGGCTTGCGAAAAAGCCCTGTGACCTGCCACCACTGTGAAAACGCGCCCTGCGCGCAAAGCTGCCCGAACGGAGCCATCACGCAACACAGCGACAGCGTACAGGTCAATCAACAAAAATGCATTGGCTGTAAAGCCTGCGTGGTGGCCTGTCCGTTTGGCATGATGGACATGCTGATCGCCCCGCTGGAAAACGACATCGTAAAGGCCTCGGCGCACAAATGCGACCTCTGCCTGGAAAGGCCGCAAGGCCCGGCCTGCGTGGAAAACTGCCCGGCGGAGGTGCTTACGCTCGCCACCCCAGCCGTGCTGGATAAGCTGGTTAAACAGCGCCGACAGCGCAGTGCAAGGCTGGACGCGCTGCCGTGGCACAGCGAGGCGGTTCAGTCAGTCCCTCCGCAAACCAAACGGCAACAGATGCAAAACACCCCGGCGCGCGGTGAGCCAGATAAGCTCAGCCCCGAAGCACGCGCATACCATTTTAACGAGATCTACCTGCCGTTTCGCCCGGAACAGGCGCAGCGCGAGGCTTCCCGGTGCCTGAAATGTGGCGAGCATAGCATTTGCGAGTGGACCTGCCCGCTGCATAACCACATTCCCCAGTGGATTGAGCGGATCGGGGCGGGGGATATCGTCGGTGCGGCTGAGCTTTCTCACCAGACTAACTGTTTACCGGAAATTACCGGCCGCGTCTGCCCACAGGATCGATTATGTGAAGGCGCCTGCACCCTGCGGGATGCGTCAGGGGCAGTAACCATCGGTAATATCGAACGGTATATCTCGGATCGGGCGCTGGCGATGGGCTGGACGCCGGACGTCAGCCACGTTAAGCCGGTCGGTAAGCGCGTCGCCATCATCGGCGCCGGTCCGGCAGGGCTGGCCTGCGCCGACGTGCTGGTGCGCAGCGGCGTCGGCGTGACGGTCTACGACCGCCATCCGGAAATCGGCGGATTGCTGACCTTTGGTATTCCGGCCTTCAAGCTGGATAAATCCCTGTTAGCGCGGCGCAGAGAGATATTCAGCGCGATGGGCATCCGCTTCGAGCTGAACTGCGAGGTGGGAAAAGACGTGTCGATGGCCCAACTGCAAAACGACTACGATGCCCTGTTCATCGGCGTAGGGACCTATCGTTCCATGAAAGCGGGTATCCCTCACGAAGACGCGCCGGGCGTGTACGACGCGCTGCCGTTTTTAGTGGCAAACACGCGGAACGTGATGGGCCTTGATCCTGCCGCAGACGAACCGTTTATCGACACACAGGGTTTAAACGTGGTGGTGCTCGGCGGGGGCGATACGGCGATGGACTGCGTGCGCACCGCGCTGCGGCATGGCGCGGCGAAAGTCACCTGCGCCTATCGGCGGGACGAGGCCAACATGCCGGGCTCAAAGAAAGAGGTTAAAAACGCGAAAGAAGAGGGCGCAGCGTTTGAATTTAATGTCCAGCCGGTTGAGCTCACGCTGGATACCGACGGGAAGGTTAACGGTATCCGGATGCTGCGCACCAGGCTGGGCGAGCCGGATGCGCAGGGGCGGCGGCGTCCTGTCCCGGTGGCGGGCAGTGAGTTTGTCATGCCAGCGGATGCGGTGATCATGGCGTTTGGTTTTAATCCGCACGCCATGCCGTGGCTTCAGGCGCAGGGCGTCGACACCGACGACTGGGGGCGGATCAGGGCCTCCGTGGAGAGCCGTTATCGCTACCAGACCTCGAATCCGCAGATTTTTGCTGGCGGTGATGCGGTACGCGGTGCGGATCTGGTGGTCACCGCGATGGCGGAAGGGCGTCATGCCGGGCAGGGGATCATGGACTGGCTTGGCGTGCCGCCGCGCAACATGCATTAATGCAGACGGGCGACAAAGCGGGCTTCACGGCGTAGTATAAACAGACTCATTTTGCCGTGGAGCCCGTATGTCCCTGAACATTACCGTTATTAAAGACAAAATCCTTTCTGAAAATTACTTTGTCCTGCGTAACATCACTTACGATCTCACCCGTAAGAACGGGGACGTCATTCGCCATAAACGCGAAGTCTACGACCGGGGCAATGGTGCAACCATCCTGCTGTATAACCGTGAAAAGCAAAGCGTGGTGCTGATCCGCCAGTTTCGCATCGCGACATGGGTCAATGGCAACGCGGACGGACGTCTGATTGAAACCTGTGCAGGTCTGCTTGATGACGATGAGCCGGAAGTGTGTATCCGCAAAGAAGCCATTGAGGAGACGGGTTTTGAAGTGGGTGCGGTGCAGAAAGTCTTTGAGCTGTTTATGTCCCCTGGCGGGGTTACCGAGCTGGTTCACTTCTTCATTGCGGAATATACCGATGCTCAGCGCACGCACCGGGGCGGCGGCGTGGACGATGAAGACATTGAAGTGCTGGAAATGCCTTTCGCTCAGGCTGTCGACATGGTGAAACGCGGCGAGATCCGCGACGGTAAAGCGGTGATCCTGTTGCAGTATCTGCAAACCAGCGGGCTGATGAATGCGGCGGCGGAAGCGCGATAAGTTGTATTTCAGATAAATCTATCCGATAAATCCGATTGAGCCAGCCCGCCCTGGGCACGAAGATACGCCCCAGATTGACCTATTCGTTTCCGGGGCTGTGCCGTTCATGCGCTACTGCGTTTATCTTCTCTTCTTCATTTGCGTGCTTCCCGCGCCTTTGGTGTGGGCTGCGCCTGCGCAGCAGTCTTTTTCAGACTGGCAGGTGACCTGCAATAACCAGAACTTCTGCGTAGCGCGCAATACCGGCGAGCATCGCGGTCTGGTCATGACGCTGAGCCGCAGTGCGGGGGCAAAAACGGACGCCAGCCTGCGCATCGATCTCGGCGGGCTTTCGGCGCCACCGGTGAAAGAGCCTGACATCGCCCCGCGCCTGCTACTCGACAATGTGCCGCTTAAACTCACGTCGCAACACTGGCAGTTAGCCCCCTGGCATCTTAAAACAGACGATACGGCCACCATCACCACGTTTCTGAAAACCATTCAGGAAGGGCAGGCGCTGACCCTGCGCGGGGGGAAGCAGACAATTTCTCTGGCCGGTCTGAAAGCGGCGCTGCTGTTTATCGATGCCCAGCAAAAACGCGTCGGAAGTGAAACGGCGTGGATTAAAAAAGGGGATAGTCCACCGCTGAGCGTGCCGCCTGCGCCGGCATTAAAAAAGGTGGCGGTGGTGAACCCCACGCCAACGCCGCTGACGCATAACGAACTCAACGATCTGCTGGATTACGGTACCTGGCGCATGAACCACAGCCAGTGCTCTCTCGATCCGAACCGGCGTGAAGTGCGCGTGACCGCGCTGACCGATGACAAAGCGCTGATGATCATCAGCTGTGAGGCGGGGGCGTACAACACCGTCGACCTGGCGTGGCTGGTGTCGCGTAAAAAACCATTTTCGGCCAGGAGCGTGAGATTGCGCCTGCCGTTTACCCCTTCCAGCCAGAGTAGCGACATGGAGCTGATGAATGCCAGCTTCGACGAAAAAACGCGCGAGCTGACCACGCTGGCGCTGGGACGCGGGATTGGCGACTGTGGGATCCAGACCCGCTGGCGTTTTAACGGCCAGCGCTTCCGCCTGGTACGCTACGCGGAAGAGCCAAGCTGTGATAACTGGAATGGGCCAGATGCCTGGCCCACGCTGTGGATCACAAGGTAGGGTTTTGCCGGGTGGCGCTGTCGCTTACCCGGCCTACTTTTTAGAACCGTAGGCCCGGTAAGGCGTAGCCGCCACCGGGCACGAGGGCATCACCGATCGCTCTTACGGAAAAAGTCGTTATACAGCATATACAAATGCGCCGCGCTCCAGGAGAAGTTAGGTGCGCCCTGCTGTGCTCCGGTCAGGGGGTTATAGTTCTCCTGAATCGGGCCGTCCGAGGTTAACCCTTTCGCATGCTTAAAGAAGGTTTCGGCGAGGGTTTGCGCCTGCTCACGATAGCCGTAACGTTCCATGCCTTTTAGTCCAAACCAGAACTGATCGACCCAGACCCGGCCGCGCCAGTATATGTCTGCGCCGAACGCCGGGTTTGTCAGCGCGGCGGTGCCGAGCGGTACCCAGGTATTGAACTCCTTCGGATCCAGCATCACCTTGACCACGGCATCTGCATGTTCCTGCGTCGCGGCACCGTTAAACAGCGGAGACCAGCCTTCCGGCCCTTTACCGCGCTCGACGATAGGTTTGCCCGCACAGCCGTTCGCCAGCGGCTTATCCTCAATACGAATGTCATAGTAAAACCCGCTTTTCGCATCGAACATGCAGGTGTTGATATAGGTTGCGAGCTTATCTGCCAGCTGGCGATAGTGGCTGGCCTCCTGCTCTTTACCCAGCAGGCTCGCCATCTGCGCCAGATAGTGATTGTCGCTGTACATATAGCTTGCCTGGTCAACGGACTCCTGTAATAAGGAATACCCTAACAGATCGCCTTTTTTACTCCGGTTTTCGGCAAATTTAACCGTCCAGTCGCTGCGTTTCCCGCCGTTTTCAACGTACTTATCCAGCTGCGCTTTATCGATAAATCCGAATACGGCGGCATCATCGCGCCCGGACTCCCACGAGGCGGCCACCTGCGCGGGGATCTCCAGGCTGTCGTACTGGCCGTTATCGATTATCCGTGCGTAGTTATTCAGGCCGGAAAGCGACTCTTCTTTATCACCTTTTTTCACCGTGAACAGCATCTCGCCGGTAGCGGTGTTATGGGCCTTATCACGCGTCGCACCGTACTCCGGCACGCCGTTGCCGTTATGATCGCGGTTACGCAGCCACCAGTCGTGATAGGCAACCAGTTTTGGATACATCTCGGCAAGCCAGGCTTTATCCTGCGTGGTGTTATACACCTCCATCACCGACCATGCCGCCAGGCTCGGCTTGGTGTTACGCTCGTTCCAGTTACCGCCGTCGCCGCCTCGTTCCGGGCTCAGGTTCCAGGCGATTAAATCCGGCACAAATCCGGTATCCTGCGGGCGCACCGGATCGTCGGGTTTGATCTGCCAGGAGAAGACCGCGCGGATGTTCTCTTTGGCGATCTCCGGGTTGAAATGCGCCATGGCAAATGCCTGTTTCCAGGTGTCCCACGGCCAGGTCTGGTTGCCGGAGAACCAGCGTCCGGTTACGGAGGGCGTCACCGTGTTAAAACGCACCGCGCCGCCTGGCGAACGCCAGTTACCGTTCAACGTCTCGATGGCTTTCACCGCCACGCGCGTTTGTTCTGGAGTCGCGTGCGGGTTGGTTAACCCTTTTTGTAAATACCTCTCCCAGCGCGCTTGCGAGGCGGCCATAAAGTAGGCCGGACGCGCCAGAATGTCGCGGATCTGCGGCTGTTCACGCGCGACGTCATCGGCGTTCAGCAGATGGGAGTAGGTAGTGTACAGCGTGGTGCTGCCGGAAATCTGTGCCCGGCTGGTAAAGCGATGTCCGTCAACGGTGGTCTCGGCAGGAAGAGAGCGGTGTAACTGATATTCGGAACTGCCGGAGGTGAGCAGATCCCAGGTAGAGCGTACCTTGCCGAAGGTCACCTTCAGGCCGTCGCGCGTGGCTACAATTTTACGCTGATAATCAGGATATGCGCTGTCGATGGTTTTATCCGAACGCGGCTTGCCCTCTTTGGCCTCCAGTTTTTCCAGCAGCTCGCCGTCCCACACCAGCTCCAGCGGCGTTTTGCTGGTAATACGGGTTTCAAGCAGCGAAGTACGCGCAGAAGCAAAGCGCAGCGTCATCACGATCTGAACATCCCTGGCGCTCAGTTTCTGCACCAACGCGCCAGGGAGGCTGTAGGCTTCAAGGGTGAAATCCACTTTTTTACCGTTCTGATAAACGGACAGGCGATCAAAATTCGTCGCCATAAAGTTGATGTACTCTTCGGTGAGCAGCGCTACGCCGGGAAATCCGCCCTGGGTCTGCGGCCCGTCCGGCAGCAAATGCCCATGCCAGGCACCCATATCAAAAAAGGGATTAAACCGCTGGTGGTCGTCGTAGTCGAAATCCTGCATGAAGAGCGGCGCGCCGGTACGGTTGATGACGTTTTTGAAGTCAGTTGCGGTGGCGGCGTGAGCCGAAAAACTGAGCGCCAGCGCGCAGGCCAGCGGCGTGAGGACGTATTTCATGGTGGTAGATCCTTTTTACCAGTAGAAGTATTGCATCAGGAAGACCTGATCGCTCGGGTCGCCGGAGGCATTTTTCATATAGAAGCGGCTGTCGGCAGCGGTGGCAAAACGCCCGCCGCCGTACTCGTACCAGATCCCGAACTGCATAAACGAGGTAGTTTCTTCAGCCGCATCGTCCGGATGATGTTTCGCGTAGCTGTAAGCAGTGGAGAGATAAACGCCTTTCAGGGCTTCCACCATGGCGCTGACCATAAATCCGCTCTCCGTGCCGGAGACGTTCTGTCCGTCTGCCCGTCCGGTATGATGCCACGCGCGTGCCGCCAGGTTGGGTGTCAAAACGCCTGTTAAAAAGAGCTGGCCTGTGCCGTCGGTAATTTCAAGACCGTTCATCCAGGTGACATCTTTCATGATGTCGTACTGAATATAGCCATTCGCCATTGCCGGATAGGTATATTTGTCGTCATAACGATCGTATTTGCCGAAGTGCAGCCAGGCCTTGCTTTCGTCATGGTGACCCGCTGGCGTGGCGGTGACGCTATAGCGCAGGTTGCCGGAGAGGTTTTGCACCTTTAGTGCGTACAAGATGTCGCGGGTGTTGGGGATCACATAACCCAGATCCGGCGTAAAATCGCCCCACCATTGCAGGTCATCGAGAGACGAGTCCTGGCGCAGGCTGAGCATGATCTCGGTGTCGTTATCAGTTTTGTAACCGCCGTAGAAGCGGTTAATCCCACCTTCAAACCCGCCCCAGCTGTGATCGGGCACCCAGGCGTTGCCCTGATGATCCGCCTGTACGGTCCAGCCTTCGCCGTAAATCAGGCCGAACCAGTTCCCCTGTTTCATCTCCAGACCGCCCTCAATATAAGTGCCGTCGCTGTATTTATGTTTATCCTGACCTTCTAAATCTATATACCCACCGACGCCCATCTCGCCATAAAAACGAAATGACGGGGAGGTTATTGCCGGTGTTTTGGTATCGTCATGTTCAGCGGGCCGGGCATCTTCTGCGGCAATAGCAGGGCAGCAGAAAGAGAGGGCAGCGAGTGCCCACAATGTTTTTTGTTTACTTTTCATAAACTCATCCCAATGAGATAAAATCCATGCCTTTTATTTCAGTTAATATTCGAGGCAGGTGATGCTTCAATTTTTTGTTGTTCTTTTGATAATCCATTTACGTATTTGCTGTATTTCCACCAGGCAAATCCGAGGAATAAAACAATGCCACCGACGTTATAGAAAATAATTGTCAGAATATTGGCACCGGTAGGGAAAGTGGATGCCACAAAACCAATGGCGAAAATAACAATCAGCATCGACACTATGGTTATACCCGTGGTTCGTGAACCCATCCTGAAATCGCGCGGCAGGTGATCGAGCTTACGACGCAGGTTGAGGTAGGCCAGCATAATAAACAGCGGCGGTAACATGGAGGCCGCAGCGGTCATATTGATGACGGTGTTCATCAGCTCCTGCGCGGTACTGGAGCCCATGGACGGGATAATCATCAGTGGGATCACAATCAAATACTGGATCCAGGCCGCGCGCGCCGGTACGCCGTTTTCGTTCAGCGCCACGGTTTTCGGACCAAAAATGCCGGTCGGGATCTCCGAGAAAAAGATTTTGACCGGCGTCGCCGTCCACATCAGCAGGGAGCCGAACATGGCGGTAAAGGAAACCAGACCGACGAAACGGTTCATCAACACTTCCGGCAGGCCAAACCACACCGCCAGACCGTGGAACACCTGCACCGAACCCCCGGTAAACTTCAACGCTTTGCTGCTGATAAAGACGTTGATCAGTACCGAGGAGATGGAGTACAGCACGCCGATAAAGATCCCCGCCAGGATGATCACTTTAACGAAAGATTTCGAACCGCCTTTCACATCGTTTACGTACACCGCGACGGATTCCGCGCCCCCGGCAGCCATAAATATCCAGGTGGTAATGCCGAGGAATGCCCAGTTAAAATGCGGGATCATCGCGTCGACGGTAATCGGATCAGCGGGCTGCACCCCACCCATTAGCGCCGCGCCCGCCAGCAGAATGTAAGAGAGCGTCAGCAGCAGCATCAGCGTGGAGGTTACAGACGTAATTGGCCCCAGCATCTTCGCCCCGTTGGTGGAGACCCACGTTGAGAAGGCGAACAGCACCATACTTAGCACCGTTGTGGCAAATGGTGTGAGAATGTACTCATAGCCAAGAAAGGCATAAGAGGCATAGGCAATGACGCGCGGTAATAACGAGGTGAAGAAGAATAAATTCACGAACCAGTATGTATAAGCGGTAATAAATGCCCAGCGCCCGCCGAGTGAACTTTTTACCCAGGCATAAACTCCAGCTTCTGAGTTTTTATTCAACGAGACAAACTCAGCGATAATTAAGCAGAACGGGATAAAATAGAACAGGGTTGCTAAAAAGAACATCGGCGCGGAGGCAAGTCCGAGTTCGATATTATTATTGATCACGTTGTTAAAACTAAACACGGCGGCAAAGGTCAGCGACAGCAGGCCGAATTTGCCGATGGTATTGCGTTTGGTGGTTTCAGACATAACGTTTCTCCGGGTAAGAGGCTAGCGGTGCTTCATTGGCACCGCTCGTTTTTTTATTTGTTATGGAAATAACCGTCTTCGATGGTCACATTGAGAATGACTTTTTTGACCGGCTCCTCGCTGATAAAGCGATACGCCTCATGGTTCTCACAAATTACGATCTGCCCCTCGCGCACCTGTTCGGTGGTACCCACGCCTTTCAGGTATTCTCGATCGGTCTCATCGCGGTAGCACTCCACTGTCTGAAGCGCATCTTTGGCGGCATATTCAATTTTCTGCGCGCCCTGAAGGTAGTAATGCACCTCGAAATAGCGGCGATGCCCGACAAACAGCGCGTCGGTGCTGGCATCATTGGTCACACGGTAGGCCAGCGAATCGCCAATCGAATGGGCTACGCCGGGCGAGATATTATCGATATTGTTAATGGCTTCTGAGCAGCGCTGCCATTTGCGACCCGTGCGGTAATGCTGTTGAAACTGTTCCAGGCTCTCAAGAACGATCATTTGTCTGCCTCGCTGTGCAAATCCATGGAGAAGAAACCGGTGCCGAATTGCTGGCGTGCCAGCGCCATCGAGGCGATGCGGCCGCCATTGAGCGGGAGCAATGTGAAGCCGTAGCGGAACGGACTGAACCAGACGCGCCAGCTCTCCAGTACCTCACTTCCCCAGGAATTGGAGCCTAAGCCCAGCACCTGGTGGTCAAGATTAAGCGTGATGTCATCGCAGCGGCGCAGTTCGTTGCAGTGCTGTGCGGCGTGAATATTCTCAGCCGTGTAGTGCCAGGCGCTGAAGTGGAGAGGCTGTTGCGGTACGACCAGCACGCCGCTGCCATGACGATCCGCGAGGGAGGCCCAGCGCACCTGCTGACGGTTGCCGTTGTTTTGAGGGAACGGATAATTTTCAAACATCTTATCAACCGTGGTGTGCCACAGGTCGATGGTGCTGGCCTGCTGGCTGTCCGGATAGTTTTCACCCGGCCCTCGCCCGTAGTAGCTCACCTGATCGAAACCGCCGTTGATGCCAAGCGTAAAGCCGATGCACGGAATGATGTGCGAGTACTCGCCGTAGCGCTCACCGCATAGCTCAACGTTGATCTGCCCGTCGGCGGCGATGCGCCAGCGATAGGTACAGCGCATGCCAAAATCAAACACTGGCGGGGCAATCAGGGTACGGGTGGTGACGATGATCGCATCGTTATGCTGCTCAACCTCGAAACCGCGCAGATGCTCCTGCATGATCTGGAAATGATACGGCTGCCACAGCCCTTCATACTCCTGCTTATGGTTATCAATCATGGGCTTGAAGAAGTTAATCTTTGGCTCACGGGTAAGGTATTCCTCACCGTTCACCTGCCAGGCGCTGAGTTTTCCCGATACTTTAGAGAAGCTCGCGCGGAAGTTATGCCCGGTCACGGTGCAGCTCAGGCGATCTTCCTCCAGATGCAGCGGAGTGGCACTGGTGTTGATAAACGGTGTCGGGCGTGCCGTGCGGCCTTTTAACGGGAACTGATACACCGCGATCTCGTGCCCGACCTCGCTGTAGCGCGTGGGACTGTTTTTGATAATACGTACAGTCAGAAATGCTTCGCGCTCGTCCAGTTCCGGCACGTGCAGGCTGACGCTGCGGGAGCTGTTGGGGGCCAACCCGGTGATGTTCAGTGGCTCGCTGTGCAGCGTTTCACCTTCCGCACGCACCTCCGTGAGCAGGGTGTAATCATCCAGGCTGGTGAACCATAAGCGGTTATCAACGTGCAGCTCACTGTTTTGCCAGCGCAGTTTGACCGGGGCGATCACCTGCTTGTACTCACGCAAACCTGGCCCGGGCGTTTGATCGGAGTAGATCAGCCCGTCGAGGCAGAAGTTGTAATTATTGGGGTAATCACCGAAGTCGCCGCCATAGGCGTACCAGATATTGCCGCTGGCGTCTGTTTTCTGAATACCGTGGTCGCACCACTCCCAGACATAATGCCCCTGAATGCAGTCGTGGCGATCGAACACGTCCTGATACTCGGTCAACCCGCCGGGACCGTTGCCCATCGCATGGGCGTATTCGCAGATAATGCGCGGTTTGGCGTGCGGGTATTCGCCAAACAGATTCATCAGCGGTACGCGGGTATACATGGTGGAGATAATGTCCACCACCTCGGCGTCGCGATCTTCTTCGTAGTGAAGCAGGCGAGTATCATCCAGCGCTTTTGCCGCACGGGCCATCGCGCGGATGTTACAGCCGTAGCCGGACTCATTTCCGAGCGACCAGATGATGATCGACGGATGATTTTTCTGCGCGTGAATATGGCGTTCGATACGCTCAACGTAGACCGGCTCCCACACCGGATCGTCCGTAATGCGGCTCAGGTCGCCGACGTTGGCGAAGCCGTGAGATTCCACATCCGTTTCAGCCATCACAAACAGGCCGTACAGGTCGCAAAGCTCGTAAAAGCGCGGGTCGTTCGGGTAGTGGGCGGTACGTACCGAGTTGATATTGTGTTGCTTCATCAGGATCAGGTCGCGCTCCACGCGATCCATCCCCACCGCGCGGCCCCTCAGATGATCGTTGTCATGACGATTGACGCCGTGCAGCTTCAGATAACGGTTGTTAACGTAGAACAGGCCGTCTTTCACCTTGATATCCCGAAACCCGATGCGCTGCGGGATGATTTCCAGCGTCTGGCCATGGTTATCTTTTAAAGTCATGACCAGATGATAAAGATCCGGCGATTCAGCGGACCACTGGCGGGGATGCCTCACCTCAATGCTGAAGGCGGTTTCCGCACGCTCGCTGACGGTCAGGTTGTCGGTTGTTCCCTGGTGCAGCACTGTCTCGCCGTCGTACAGGGTATAATCCAGTTGAACACAGCCAGGGCGTGCAGCAAGGTTTTCCAGCTCAAGCTGACAGAAGAGGGTGGCGTCCCGGTATGCCTCGTCAAAGGTGGTTTTAACCGTGAAATCGCGGACATGCGTGAGTGATTTTCCCAGCAGGTAGACGTCGCGGAATATCCCCGCCGTCCACCACATGTCCTGATCCTCAATGTAGGTGGAATCTGCCCACTGCATAACCCGCACGCACAACAGGTTTTGCCCGCTGTGTACCGCATCGCTGATATCAAACTCGGCAGACAGTCGGCTGCCTTTGCTAAAGCCTATATAGCGGCCATTCACGTAGACTTCGAAATAGGTTTCGACGCCGTCAAACTTGATAAGGGTCTGTTTCTCTTGCCAGCTTTCAGAAAGCGTAAACCAGCGCTGGTATGCCCCGGTCGGGTTGTCTGACGGCACCCATGGTACGTCCACCGGGAAAGGAAAGCCTTCGTCGGTGTACTGCAACTGACCGTGACCTTCCATCTGCCACATGCCCGGCACGGTAATATCGCCCCAGTCGGCCATGTATTCTGAGGTAAAGTTTTCCGGGACAAGCAGCGGGTTCGTGAAGAAGCGAAAGTTCCACTTTCCGCTTAGCGACAGAAAGTGGCTGCTGGCTTCACGCGCAAACGTGCGCGCCCGGGAAACGGTGTCATAAGAGAAGAAGTACGCACGCGGCGGGAGCCGGTTTTCATGCGTGAGTTGAATATTTTCCCAGCGATTCATGTGATCTCCCTGTAGGGGTAAAACATCATTGCTGGAGATTTTAGTAAATATTTTACTAAATAAAATCAGTAAAACCGATTTGCTTTAACTCGATCACGAAATTAAAAAAGCCGGGCGTGCCCGGCGGGAGAGTTAACAGGTGGAAATCAGCGGGTGGTGCCGCGCAGCTTCAGTACGCTCGGGACGAAGACCTGAAGCGGTAGCGCGCGGCCATCGCGGGCCTTTTCCAGCAGCAGATTAACGCCCTGGCTGCCCATCATTTCAGAGTGAATGCGCACGGTGGAAAGAGGCGGGAAGGTAAAGCGGGCGGTTGGAATGTCGTTCACGCTGATCAGTGAAATATCTTCCGGGATCGCCAGCCCTTTTTCGTGGATGGCGCGTAACACCCCGATGGCGATGGAATCAGAGGCCACGAACAAGGCGGAAGGCCAGCTCTGTTGTGCCAGCATGGTTTTTGCCAGTTCATAACCGGACGAGCTGGAAAAACCGCCGCGCCAGATGTCCTGTTCCGATACCACCCCTTTCAGGAGCCCGTACTCCACGAAGGCGGCTTCCCGAATATCAGCCTTGCCTGGCTCATCTTCGCCGCCGATAAAGCCAATCCTCTTAACTCCCTGAGCAATAAAGAAATCCACGATCTGCTTGCTGATGCGCGAAAGGTCAATATCGACAGAATCGTACTCGCTGCCTGGCTCGTGAAAGTCGATAAAACAGACGTTGTCGGTCAACGACATTGCCGCACGTCGAAGCGCAGGGGAGGGTTTGCCTACAATCAACACCCCGGTGAGCTTTTTCAGCTCCGGCAGGGTGGCATTAGCGTAGCAGTTACTCAGTTCGACCCCCAGTTTTTCGCACTGCGTCTCAATGCCGTGGCGAATGGCAAGGTAGTAAGGGTCGTTGATCTCCAGTTCCTGCTGGTAGCTGTAGAGCGCCAGAATATGTTGCTGACCGGCAGCGACAGACTGCATTTTACGGGAGGTCGTGCTTTTGTATTCCAGCTTCTCGGCAATCTCCAGAATGCGGTGTTTCGTCTCTTCTTTCACATTCAGCGTCGGGTCATCGTTTAAAACCCGGGATACCGTTGCCAGCGAGACGCCAGCTTCCGTCGCGATGTCTTTCAGCGTTGCCATGTTTGTCCTTATTCCCCACGAGATAGCTTATTGTAAAGGATGCGTTCGGACATGCATTAATTTTTAGTAAATAACATCCCTGTTGCTCTCGCCAGTTACCGTGTTAGTATTTAGTAAAGTTTTACCAGGGAGGCAAAAGTGGAAACGGTAGCATACGATGATTTTGCAAAGCTCGAGATCCGCGTGGGGAAGATTGTTGACGTTAAACGTCACGCCAATGCGGACAAGCTCTATATTGCGCAGATAGAGGTGGGAGACAGAACGTTGCAAACCGTCACCAGCCTGGTGCCGTATTACCGGGAAGAGGAGCTGATGGGCAAAACGGTGGTGGTGTTGTGTAACCTGGCAAAGGCTAAAATGCGCGGTGAAACGTCTGAATGCATGTTGCTCTGCGCGGAAACCGATGACGCCCGAGAAAGTGTGTTATTAACGCCGGAGCGGGCGATGGCGGCAGGGGTAAGAGTGGTGTGAAAAAGCCGGGTGGCGGCTACGCCTTACCCGGCCTACAAAGCCTCGAACCGCAGGCCGGGTAAACGACAGCGTCACCCGGCAAAAGCACTACAGCACGCTTAGCGCCTTCTCCACCACGTTCTCAACGGTAAAGCCGAAATATGGGAACAGCTTGTCGGCCGGGGCGGATTCACCGTAACCATGCATCCCGACAATTGCCCCTTTCAGGCCCACGTATTTGTACCAGTAGTCGGCAATGCCAGCTTCAACCGCCACGCGCGCCGCGACGTTTGAAGGCAGCACCGATTCGCGGTACGCCTCATCCTGGGCATCAAAGATATCCGTTGAAGGCAGGGAAACCACGCGCACCGCGTGACCCTCGGCGGTCAGTTTCTCCGCCGCTTTTACTGTGATTTCCACCTCGGAACCGGTGGCGATCAGGATCACGTCTGGCTTACCGCCGCTGTCTTTCAGGATGTACCCGCCGCGGGCGATATTTTTCACCTGCTCCGGCGTGCGCTCGATCTGCGCCAGGTTCTGGCGCGACAGGATCAGCGCCGTGGGTCCGTTATGACGCTCTACGGCCAGCTTCCAGCCCACTGCCGCTTCCACCTGATCGCAAGGACGCCAGGTGCTGAAGTTTGGTGTTAAGCGCAGGCTCGCCAGCTGCTCTACCGCCTGGTGCGTCGGCCCATCTTCACCCAGCCCGATAGAGTCGTGGGTGTACACCATGATTTGCCGCGCCTTCATCAGGGCCGCCATACGCGCCGCGTTACGGGCATATTCGACAAACATCAGGAAGGTGGCGGTGTACGGCACGAAGCCGCCATGGTGGGCGATGCCGTTGGCAATGGCGGTCATCCCAAACTCGCGCACGCCGTAGTGGATGTAGTTCCCGGCAATGTCCTCCTTCAGGGATTTAGAGCCGGACCAGATGGTAAGGTTACTTGGCGCCAGATCCGCCGAGCCGCCCAGCAGTTCGGGCAGGATTGGGCCAATCGCGTTCAGGGTGTTTTGTGATGCCTTACGGGTGGCAATTTTCGCCGGGTTGGATTGCAGGTTCTCAATCAGCGCATGAGTTTTCTCTTCCCAGTCTTCCGGCAGGCCGCCGCTCATGCGGCGGGTAAACTCAGCCGCCAGCTCCGGATACGCTTTTTTGTAGGCGGCAAACTTCTCGTTCCAGGCCTGCTGCGCTTTTTCACCTGTTTCGCGAGCATCCCAGGCCTTGTAGATCTCTTTTGGGATCTCAAAGGCCGGGTGTTTCCAGCCCAGTTTCTGGCGGGTCAGCGCCACTTCCTCTTCACCCAGCGCCGCGCCGTGCGCCTCCTCTTTGCCCGCTTTGTTCGGCGAGCCGAAGCCGATGGTGGTGCGGCAGATGATCAGGGACGGTTTGTCCTTCACGCTCTGCGCTTCCTGAATCGCTTTTTTCACCGCCTCTGGATCGTGACCGTCGATCTCGTGCACCACGTGCCAGTGATAGGCTTCAAAGCGTTTCGCCGTATCGTCGGTAAACCAGCCCTCGGTTTCCCCGTCAATGGAGATACCGTTGTGATCGTAGAAGCCAATCAGCTTGCCCAGCCCCAGGGTGCCCGCCAGAGAACAGACCTCGTGAGAGATCCCCTCCATCAGACAGCCGTCGCCCATAAAGACATAGGTATAGTGATCGACAATCTCGTGGTCGGGCTGGTTGAACTGCGCGGCCAGCGTACGTTCGGCAATCGCCAGGCCAACCGCATTCGCCAGCCCCTGGCCCAGCGGGCCGGTAGTGGTTTCAACGCCCGGCGTATAGCCGATCTCCGGGTGGCCCGGCGTTTTGGAGTGCAGCTGGCGGAAGTTTTTTAATTCCTCAAGCGGCAGATCGTAGCCGGAAAGGTGCAGCAGGCTGTAGAGCAGCATCGAGGCGTGCCCGTTGGAAAGAATAAAACGGTCGCGGTCGTACCAGGTCGGATCGGTAGGGTTGTGCTTCAGGAAGTCGTTCCACAGCACTTCGGCGATATCAGCCATACCCATGGGGGCGCCAGGGTGGCCGGAATTGGCTTTTTGTACGGCATCCATGCTGAGGGCGCGAATGGCGTTGGCGAGCTCTTTACGGGACATAGTTCACTCCGTGGCAAGGTTAAAGTTTGGCGGCGAGAAGATCTTCGAGTTTGCGCTGGTCGACGGCGAACTGACGGATGCCGTCCGCCAGTTTTTCCACGGCCATTGGGTCCTGATTGTGCTCCCAGCGGAATTCCGCTTCGGTCATGGGTTTTGGTTTTGGCAGAACGGTGGAGGTTGGCACAAGCTTGCGGATCACCGTCTCTTCACTCTCCTGAAGCTTCTTCAGCAGGTCTGGGGAGATGGTCAGCCGGTCGCAGCCCGCGAGCGCGAGGATCTGCTCGGTGCGGCGGAAGCTGGCCCCCATCACGATGGTCTCGTAGCGGTGCTGCTTGTAATAATCGTAGATATTACGCACCGATTTCACGCCGGGATCTTCGTCCACCACATACGGATCCATCGGCTGTTTCGCCT
The DNA here is from genome assembly GCF_032389435.1 of Enterobacter sp. DTU_2021_1002640_1_SI_PRY_ASU_LCPMC_013. Classification (NCBI taxonomy): domain Bacteria; kingdom Pseudomonadati; phylum Pseudomonadota; class Gammaproteobacteria; order Enterobacterales; family Enterobacteriaceae; genus Enterobacter; species Enterobacter sp. DTU_2021_1002640_1_SI_PRY_ASU_LCPMC_013. The sequence goes on along the minus strand of NZ_CP135594.1, from coordinate 3,489,908 downwards.
GATACCAGTCGTAGATACGTCCGACAAACGGTGAAATCAGGAACACGCCCGCTTCGGCGCAGGCACGCGCCTGGGCGAAGGAGAACAGCAGCGTCAGGTTACAGTTGATCCCCTCTTTCTCCAGCACTTCCGCCGCGCGGATGCCTTCCCAGGTGGAGGCAAGCTTGATCAGGATGCGTGATTTATCGATCCCCTGCTCCTGGTAGAGTTCCACCAGGCGGCGAGCCTTGCTAATGCTCTTTTCCTGGTCGAATGAGAGGCGGGCATCCACTTCGGTGGAGACGCGTCCCGGTATGCTTTTAAGAATTTCCGCACCGATATTGACCGCCAGCTTGTCACTGGCCTCGGCGACCTGCTGCTCCTGCGTTTTCCCGCGCTGTTTGCCGTAGGCAAGGGCGTCATCAATCAGATGACTAAAGTGCGCAAGACCAGCCGCCTTGAGCAGCAGCGAGGGGTTGGTGGTCGCGTCTTCCGGCTGGTAGTGACGAATCGATTCGATGTCGCCGCTGTCTGCAACCACGGTGGTAAATTGTTTGATGCCGTCTAGCTGGTTCATAATTACTCCTTGGAAATAAAAGAGTTAGTCGAGTGCGTCAGGTCACACTTCTGAGAAAATCATGATGGACTTAACAAAAAAGCATAGCAGACGGGGGAGGCATTGCTGTCTGAGACGGGTAACATGGCTGTTATAAATTGATAACAATTTTTATTCTGCAATGGTGAGAGTTTGGCAGCCTTCAAAGTTTAGGAGCCTGCCTGCGGCGATACTATGCGGCACACCAGGGTGTGCATAGGAACGTCAACATCACCCTTTTTGACCGAAACGTGAAAGGAATAACAAGATGGATGATCAGTTAAAACAAAGCGCTCTCGATTTTCACGAGTTTCCTGTTCCGGGTAAAATCCAGGTATCCCCGACCAAACCGCTGGCGACCCAGCGCGATCTGGCGCTGGCCTACTCGCCAGGCGTAGCTGCCCCGTGCCTTGAAATCGAAAAAGATCCGCTGGCGGCGTACAAATACACCGCCCGTGGCAACCTGGTGGCCGTTATCTCTAACGGTACGGCGGTACTGGGGTTAGGGAACATTGGCGCGCTGGCCGGTAAGCCGGTGATGGAAGGGAAGGGCGTTCTGTTTAAGAAATTTGCCGGTATCGACGTCTTCGATATCGAAGTGGACGAACTGGACCCGGATAAATTCATCAACGTGGTGGCGGCGCTGGAGCCGACCTTCGGCGGCATCAACCTGGAAGACATCAAAGCGCCGGAATGTTTCTATATCGAGCAGAAGCTGCGCGAGCGTATGAACATTCCCGTGTTCCATGACGACCAGCACGGCACGGCGATTATCAGTACCGCCGCCATTCTGAACGGTCTGCGTGTGGTGGAGAAAAACCTCTCCGACGTGCGCATGGTGGTCTCCGGCGCTGGCGCCGCGGCCATCGCCTGTATGAACCTGCTGGTGGCGCTGGGCATGCAGAAACACAACATCGTGGTCTGCGACTCCAAAGGCGTGATTTACAAAGACCGCGAGCCAAACATGGCGGAAACCAAGGCGGCCTATGCGGTGGAAGACGACGGCAAGCGCACGCTAGAAGACGTCATTGAAGGTGCCGACATTTTCCTCGGCTGTTCAGGCCCGAAAGTACTGACCCAGGAGATGGTGCAGAAGATGGCGCGCGCGCCAATGATCCTGGCCCTGGCGAACCCGGAGCCGGAAATTCTGCCGCCGCTGGCGAAGGCAGTGCGTGAAGACGCGATCATCTGTACCGGACGTTCGGACTACCCGAACCAGGTGAACAACGTGCTCTGCTTCCCGTTCATCTTCCGCGGTGCGCTGGACGTCGGCGCTACGGCAATCAACGAAGAGATGAAGCTCGCCGCCGTTCATGCTATCGCAGAGCTGGCGCACGCCGAGCAGAGCGAAGTGGTGGCCTCCGCCTACGGCGATCAGGATCTGAGCTTCGGCCCGGACTACATTATCCCTAAACCATTTGACCCGCGTCTGATCGTGAAGATCGCGCCAGCGGTGGCCAAAGCGGCGATGGACTCTGGCGTGGCGACGCGGCCGATTGAAGATTTCGATGCCTACGTCGATAAACTCACCGAGTTCGTCTACAAAACCAACCTGTTTATGAAGCCGATCTTCTCCCAGGCGCGCGCTGACGCGAAGCGCGTGGTGCTGGCGGAAGGGGAAGAGGCGCGCGTGCTGCATGCCACGCAGGAGCTGATCACCTTAGGGTTGGCGAAACCGATCCTGATTGGTCGTCCGAGCGTGATCGAGATGCGTATCCAGAAGCTGGGCCTGCAAATTAAGCCGGGCGTGGACTTTGAGATCGTCAATAACGAATCCGATCCGCGCTTCAAAGAGTACTGGAACGAATACTATTCGATCATGAAGCGTCGTGGGATCACCCAGGAGCAGGCGCAGCGGGCGGTGATCAGCAACACCACGGTGATCGGCGCGATCATGGTTCACCGCGGTGAGGCGGATGCGCTGATCTGCGGCACCATCGGCGAGTACCATGAGCATTTCAGCGTGGTGCAGGAGATCTTCGGCTATCGCGAGGGTGTCCATACTGCCGGCGCAATGAACGCGCTGCTGCTGCCAAGCGGGAACACCTTTATCGCCGATACCTACGTCAACGACGATCCTTCCCCGGACGAACTGGCGGAAATCACCGTGATGGCGGCGGAAACCGTGCGCCGCTTTGGTATCGAACCGAAAGTGGCGCTGCTGTCGCATTCTAACTTCGGGTCATCCAAATCCGCGGCGGCGTGCAAAATGCGCCAGACGCTGGACCTGGTGCGCGAGCGTGCGCCGGAACTGATGATCGACGGCGAGATGCACGGCGACGCCGCGCTGGTGGAGAGCATTCGTAATGAACGTATGCCGGACAGCCCGCTGAAAGGCTCGGCGAACGTGCTGATTATGCCGAACGTAGAAGCGGCGCGTATCAGCTATAACCTGCTGCGCGTGTCGAGTTCTGAAGGGGTGACCGTAGGGCCAGTGCTGATGGGGGTGTCAAAACCGGTACATGTGTTAACGCCGATTGCCTCCGTGCGTCGTATCGTCAACATGGTAGCGCTGGCGGTGGTTGAGGCACAGACGCAGCCGCTGTAATTTTTACCCTCACCCTAACCCTCTCCCGGAGAGAGAGGGAATTTATACTCCCTCTCCCTTTGGGAGAGGGCAGGGGTGAGGGGGTTACACCCAGTTCCGAACCCGAATAAACTCACGCAAGGCAGCCTCCGGGCTGCCTTCTTTGGGTTCAAAGCTGTATTCCCAGCGCACCAGCGGCGGCATCGACATCAGAATGGACTCCGTGCGCCCACCGGTTTGCAGGCCAAACAGCGTCCCGCGATCCCATACCAGGTTAAACTCCACGTAACGCCCGCGGCGGTACAGCTGGAACTCACGCTCGCGAACGCCGTAGTCGGTGTTTTTGCGGCGTTCGACAATCGGTAGATAGGCATCGGTAAAGCCTTCACCCACTGCGCGCATAAAGCTGAACGCGGTATCAAAATCCGGCGTGTTGAGATCGTCAAAGAACAGCCCGCCGATGCCGCGTTGCTCGTCGCGATGCTTCAGATAGAAATAATCATCGCACCACTTTTTGTATTTCGGGTAAACGTCTTCGCCAAACGGCAGGCAGAGGTCGCGCGCGGTGGTGTGCCAGTGCACGGCGTCCTCTTCGAAGCCATAGTAAGGCGTTAAGTCGAAACCGCCGCCAAACCACCAGACCGGATCGGCCCCCGGTTTTTCCGCGATGAAAAAGCGCACGTTGGCGTGGCTGGTTGGCACAAACGGGTTATGCGGATGCACCACCAGCGAGACGCCCATCGCCTCGAAGCTGCGGCCCGCCAGTTCAGGCCGATGCGCCGTGGCGGACGCCGGCATTGCATCACCGTGGACGTGGGAGAAGTTGACCCCGGCCTGTTCAAAAATGCCACCGTCACGCAGCACGCGGCTGCGTCCACCGCCGCCCGCTTCGCGCTGCCAGGCATCTTCCTGGAATTCACCGCCGTCTGCGGCGGCCAGTTTCTGGCAAATCGCGTCCTGTAGCTGCATCAGGAAAGTTTTGACCAGCTGTGCATTCGGTTTCATCAACGTTTCCTGGAGTGCGCTTTTTGATTATCGAACCAGTTGAAATAACTGATAACCCCGGAGGCGATAGCGTTCGCGATCTTCTGACGAAACGCCGTGGTGCCGAGTAAACGCTCCTCTTCCGGGTTGGTTATGAACGAGGTTTCAACCAGCACGGACGGAATGGACGGGGACTTCAGCACCACAAACGCGGCCTGCTCGGTGCTTTTACTGTGCAGACGGTGCACGGGCTTAATCCGTTTAAGGATATGCGAGCCGAGCGTCAGGCTGTTTTTGATGGTATCGGTCTGCACCAGATCAAACAGAACCTGCTGCAACAGATGGTCTTTGTCGGTGGCTTTTTTCCCGGCCACTTCATCCGCCCGGTTTTCGCGATCGGAGAGGTATTTTGCCATGGCGCTACTGGCGCCACGGTTGGAGAGGGCGAACACCGATGCGCCTGCGGCGGAAGGGTTTGTGAAGCCATCCGCGTGAATGGACATAAACAGGTCGGCGCCGTGCTTATGGGCAATTTCCACGCGATCGTACAGCGGGATAAACGTGTCGCCCGTGCGCGTCAGGCGGGCGTCAATGCCGTTGCTGCGTAAAATTGCGCGCACATTTTTTGCAATTGCCAGCACGACGTGTTTTTCTTTCGACCCGTTTCGGCCAATGGCGCCGGTATCGATCCCGCCGTGGCCCGGATCGAGCATGACCAGACGCTTTGCGCCGGCTTTTTTGGTTTTCGGCTTGCTGTGTCCGTTACTGGTTTTAAGCGAGCTCTCTTCTTTTGCCTGAGCCTGCTTTGCGATGCCTGTTAACGTTAAGGCCGCCAGCCCCGCTTTGAGAACCTGACGACGCGATGTGAGTGCTTTTAATGGTTTGAATGTGCTCATGCGGCCTGAATTGTAAAAATTGGGGTCCTGGTGTTATATCGTATCGCGTTTTGCGTGACGACATTCCTTATTGAGAATTGTTTTACTTTTCATTTCAATACGTGACAAAGTGACATTATGCCAAATTTTGGCGAGTTTTTCCCCGGTTATTGGCTAAATGCCCTGTTCACGCCATAATCACTGTTTTTAAACCCGAAAAGGCGGTTAATACCATGGAGATACGCGTTTTTCGCCAGGAAGATTTCGAAGAGGTGATCACCCTTTGGGAGCGCTGCGATCTGCTGCGTCCGTGGAACGATCCGGAAATGGACATCGAACGGAAGGTGAATCACGACGTCAGTCTGTTTCTGGTCGCTGAGGTCAACGGCGAGGTGGTCGGGACGGTAATGGGCGGGTACGACGGCCACCGCGGGTCGGCCTACTATCTGGGCGTGCACCCGGAATACCGCGCGCGCGGCATCGCCAACGCGCTGCTTAACCGTCTGGAAAAGAAACTGATCGCCCGTGGCTGCCCGAAAATCCAGATTATGGTGCGGGAAGATAACGACGTGGTGCTGGGCATGTATGAACGTCTGGGCTACGAGCACGCGGATGTACTGACGCTGGGTAAGCGCCTGATCGAAGATGAAGAGTACTGAGTTCCACCCTGGCGACTATGATGTTCACGGTCGTCTGCGTCTGCCTTTTTTATTCTGGTGCGTTCTGCTGTTGCAGGCCCGCACCTGGGTGCTGTTCGTGATGGCTAGCGCGTCACGCGGGCAGGGCGATACGCTACTGAATCTCTTTTATCCCGATCACGATGCGTTCTGGCTGGGGTTACTGCCCGGTGTACCGGCGGTGCTGGCGTTCCTGTGCAGCGGTCGGCGGCAGTTCCTCCCGCGCTTCTGGCGCGCGCTTCGCTGGCTGTTGATTCTGGCGCAGGTTGTGCTCCTGGTCTGGCAGCCCGTGCTCTGGCTGTACGGCGAGCCGCTTTCCGGGATCGGGATTGCACTGGTGGTGACGGATATTGTCGCGCTGCTGTGGCTGGTCACGAATCCCCGTTTACGCGCCTGTTTTACGCAAGAGTCAGATTAAAACGGCACTTTTTGCCGATACTGCACTCCAACAAGCGTTGATTTATTACGTAAGGACGTCTCAATGAAATCGCTGCGTTTACTTTTATGCGCTCTCCCGCTGGCGTTAACCGGCTGTTCCACGCTCTCATCCATCAACTGGTCTGCGGCCTATCCGTGGAACTGGTTTGGCTCCTCAACGGAAGTGACCGAGCAGGGCGTGGGCAAAATCACCGCCTCGACGGCGCTGGATCAGGATGCCATTCAGGAGGCCATCGGCAGTGATTATCGCCTGCGCAGCGGCATGAAAACCGAGAACGGCAACATCGTGCGCTATTTCGAAGCGTTGAAAGACGACAAGGTGGCGATGGTCATCAACGGCGATAAAGGTACGGTCAACCGCATTGCGGTGATGGATGAAGAGATCCCGACCTCAGGTGGCGTGAAGGTAGGTACGCCGTTTGGCGAACTCTATCAGAAAGCGTTTGGCCACTGCGCCAGCGTGCCGTCGGATGACAGCGTGGCGGTCGAGTGTAAGGCCGACGGCAGCCAGCACATTAGCTATGTATTCAGCGGCACCTGGAACGGTCCGGAAGGGTTAATGCCCTCTGACGACACCCTGAAAAAGTGGAAAGTGAGCAAAATTATCTGGAAGCAGTAATTTGCGCCTGAGCAAGCCGCCTCGCTGAAATCCAGGTATAATAGCCGCCATCAATGCCACGCTGTCGTGGCATCTTTTTTTCAGGAGGAGCGATGTCTCAGGTTCAGAGTGGCATTTTGCCAGAACATTGCCGCGCGGCGATTTGGATTGAAGCCAACGTCAAAGGGGACGTGGATGCCCTGCGCGCGGCCAGCAAAATTTTCGTTGATAAACTGGCCACCTTTCAGGCCAAATTCCCCGAAGCCCATCTGGGCGCGGTGGTTGCCTTTGGCAACACCGTCTGGCGTCAGCTGAGCGGCGGCGAAGGCGCAGAAGAGCTGAAAGACTTTATTCCTTATGGCAAAGGTCTTGCGCCCGCCACCCAGTATGACGTCCTGATCCATATCCTCTCCCTGCGCCATGACGTGAATTTCTCCGTCGCTCAGGCAGCGATTGAGGCCTTTGGTGACAGCATCGACGTGCAGGAAGAGATCCACGGTTTCCGCTGGGTGGAAGAGCGCGATTTGAGCGGCTTCGTCGACGGCACCGAAAACCCGGCCGGGGAAGAGACGCGTCGCGAGGTGGCTGTAATCAAGGATGGCGTGGACGCGGGCGGCAGCTACGTGTTCGTCCAGCGCTGGGAGCATAACCTCAGGCAGCTCAACCGCATGAGCGTGCATGACCAGGAGATGATGATTGGCCGCACCAAAGACGCCAATGAAGAGATTGACGGCGATGCGCGTCCGGTCACGTCCCACCTGACCCGCGTTGACCTTAAAGAAGACGGTAAGGGGCTGAAGATTGTTCGCCAGAGCCTGCCGTACGGCACCGCGAGCGGTACGCACGGCCTGTACTTCTGCGCTTACTGTGCGCGCCTCTACAACATCGAACAGCAGCTGCTGAGCATGTTTGGCGATACCGACGGCAAGCGTGACGCCATGCTGCGCTTCACCCGTCCGGTGACCGGCGGCTACTACTTTGCGCCGTCCGTTGAGCGCCTGCTGGCGCTGTAAATCGCTCTCCATTCGTAGGCCGGGTAAGCGTTAGCGCCACCCGGCAATTTCTCCCGCACCCCTTATTCCCTTTTCTGCTTCTAAATCACCAAACGGTATATAAAACCGTTACTCCTTTAGACTCCGTTATAAATATTATGACTATAAGATAGTCATCACATTTATAAGGGTGCGCAATGGCCGTTACTGTACTGAAAAAAGGATCGCTGGCACTGGCAGGTTTACTGCTGGTGGCGCAGGCGCAGGCAACCGAGTTGCTGAACAGTTCTTATGATGTTTCGCGCGAGCTGTTTGCCGCCCTTAATCCCGCATTTGAACAGCAGTGGGCGAAAGAGAACAACGGCGACAAGCTGACCATCAAACAGTCGCACGCTGGCTCATCCAAGCAGGCGCTGGCCATTTTGCAGGGGCTGAAAGCGGATGTGGTGACCTACAACCAGGTCACGGACGTGCAGATCCTGCACGACAAAGGCAAGCTGATCCCGGCGGACTGGCAAAGCCGCCTGCCGAACAACAGTTCGCCGTTCTACTCCACCATGGGCTTCCTGGTGCGCAAGGGCAACCCGAAAAACATTCACGACTGGAACGACCTGGTGCGTTCTGACGTCAAGCTGATTTTCCCGAATCCGAAAACCTCCGGCAACGCGCGTTATACCTATCTGGCGGCGTGGGGCGCGGCGGACAAAGCTGACGGTAACGATAAAGCGAAAACCGAACAGTTTATGACCCAGTTCCTGAAAAATGTCGAAGTGTTTGACACCGGCGGCCGAGGCGCAACCACCACTTTCGCCGAGCGCGGGCTGGGCGATGTGCTGATCAGCTTTGAATCCGAAGTGAACAATATTCGTAAACAGTACGAAGCGCAGGGCTTCGAAGTGGTTATCCCGAAAACCAACGTTCTGGCCGAGTTCCCGGTGGCGTGGGTGGATAAAAACGTCAAAGCCAACGGCACTGAGAAAGCGGCAAAAGCCTATCTCAACTATCTGTACAGCCCGCAGGCGCAGACGGTGATTACTGGCTATTACTACCGCGTTAATAATCCGGACGTGATGAACAAGCTGAAAGACAAATTCCCGCAGACCGAGCTGTTCCGCGTGGAAGATCATTTCGGCGCCTGGCCTGAGGTGATGAAAACGCATTTTGCCAGCGGCGGTGAGTTAGACAAATTGCTGGCGGCGGGGCGTAAGTAATGTTTGCAGGATCAACAAGACGTGTGCTGCCGGGTTTTACCTTAAGCCTCGGGACCAGCCTGCTGTTCGTCTGTCTGATTTTATTGTTACCGCTCAGCGCTCTGGTGATGCAGCTCGCTGAGATGAGCTGGTCCCAGTACTGGGAAGTGGTCACCAACCCGCAGGTGGTGGCGGCCTACAAGGTCACGCTGCTGTCTGCATTCGTGGCCTCGATTTTTAACGGCGTGTTTGGCCTGCTGATGGCATGGATCTTAACCCGCTATCGCTTCCCGGGCCGCACGCTGCTCGACGCCCTGATGGATCTGCCGTTTGCCCTGCCGACGGCGGTCGCCGGTCTGACGCTGGCGTCGCTGTTCTCCGTGAACGGCTTTTACGGCGAATGGCTGGCGAAGTTTGATATTAAAGTGACCTATACCTGGATCGGTATCGCGGTGGCGATGGCCTTCACCAGCATCCCGTTTGTGGTACGTACCGTGCAGCCGGTGCTGGAAGAGTTAGGCCCCGAATACGAAGAGGCTGCGGAGACCCTGGGCGCCACGCGCTGGCAGAGTTTCCGTAAGGTTGTGCTGCCGGAACTTTCTCCGGCCTTGCTGGCGGGGGTGGCGCTTTCCTTTACCCGCAGCCTCGGTGAATTTGGCGCGGTCATTTTTATCGCCGGGAACATCGCGTGGAAAACCGAAGTGACCTCCCTGATGATTTTTGTCCGTTTGCAGGAGTTTGATTATCCGGCCGCGAGCGCGATTGCCTCGGTGATCCTTGCCGCGTCGCTGCTGCTACTGTTTTCGATTAACACTCTGCAAAGTCGCTTTGGTCGACGTGTGGTAGGTCACTGATGGCGGAAGTTACGCAATTGAAGCGCTATGACGCGCCCCGCATCAACTGGGGCAAATGGTTTCTGATTGGTACCGGCGTGCTGGTCTCCGCATTCATTCTCGTCGTGCCGATGGTGTACATCTTCGTGCAGGCCTTCAGCAAAGGGATTATGCCCGCGCTGCAAAACCTGGCCGATCCGGACATGCTCCACGCCATCTGGCTGACGGTGATGATTGCCCTGATCACCGTCCCGGTGAATCTGGTGTTTGGCGTATTGCTGGCCTGGCTGGTAACGCGCTTTAACTTCCCGGGGCGTCAGCTGCTGCTGACCCTGCTGGATATCCCGTTTGCGGTGTCTCCGGTGGTGGCGGGTCTGGTTTATCTGCTCTTCTACGGCTCCAATGGCCCGCTGGGCGGCTGGCTGGATGAGCACGACCTGCAAATCATGTTCGCCTGGCCGGGGATGGTGCTGGTGACCGTCTTTGTCACCTGTCCGTTCGTGGTGCGCGAGCTGGTGCCGGTGATGCTCAGCCAGGGCAGCCATGAAGATGAAGCCGCGGTGCTGCTCGGCGCTTCCGGCTGGCAGATGTTCCGCCGCGTCACGCTGCCTAATATCCGCTGGGCACTGCTTTACGGCGTGGTGCTGACCAACGCCCGTGCGATCGGTGAGTTTGGCGCGGTGTCGGTGGTATCCGGCTCGATTCGCGGCGAAACCCTGTCGCTGCCGTTACAGATTGAATTACTGGAACAGGACTACAACACCGTCGGTTCCTTTACTGCCGCAGCGTTGCTGACGCTGATGGCGATTTTGACCCTGTTTTTGAAGAGTGTGGTGCAGTGGCGTTTAGAGAATCAGGAAAAACGTCAGCATCAGGAGGGAAATCATGAGCATTGAGATTGCCAATATTAAGAAGTCTTTTGGTCGCACCCAGGTGCTGAATGATATCTCGCTGGATATCCCTTCCGGACAAATGGTGGCGCTGCTGGGGCCGTCTGGCTCCGGTAAAACCACGCTGCTGCGTATTATCGCCGGGCTTGAACACCAGACCAGCGGACATATTCGCTTCCACGGTACGGACGTTAGCCGCCTGCACGCCCGCGACCGTAAAGTGGGCTTTGTATTTCAGCATTATGCGCTGTTCCGCCACATGACGGTATTCGACAACATCGCGTTTGGCCTGACCGTGCTGCCGCGTCGTGAACGTCCAGATGCCGCCGCCATCAAAGCGAAAGTGACCAAACTGCTGGAGATGGTGCAGCTTGCGCATCTGGCGGACCGCTTCCCGGCTCAACTTTCCGGCGGGCAGAAGCAGCGCGTGGCGCTGGCGCGTGCGTTAGCCGTTGAACCGCAAATCCTGCTGCTGGACGAACCGTTTGGTGCGCTGGATGCGCAGGTGCGAAAAGAGCTGCGCCGCTGGCTGCGTCAGCTGCATGAGGAACTCCAGTTCACCAGCGTTTTCGTGACCCACGATCAGGAAGAGGCGATGGAAGTGGCCGATCGCGTGGTGGTGATGAGTCAGGGCAACATTGAGCAGGTTGACGAGCCAGAGCAGCTCTGGCGTGAACCGGCGACCCGCTTTGTGCTGGAGTTTATGGGGGAAGTAAACCGCCTTCAGGGCACCATTCGCAGCGGTCAGTTCCACGTTGGCGCGCACCGCTGGCCGCTGGGGTATACCTCTGCGCATCAGGGGCCGGTCGATCTGTTCCTGCGCCCGTGGGAAGTGGACGTCAGCCGCCGTACCAGCCTGGATTCACCGCTTCCGGTGCAGGTGCTGGAAGCTAGCCCTAAAGGGCACTACACCCAATTGGTGGTACAGCCCCTGGGCTGGTACACCGAGCCGTTGACCGTGGTTATGCGTGACGACGAGCCGCCGCACCGGGGGGAGCGCCTTTTTGTGGGTCTGCAACACGCGCGCATTTATCACGGTAACGAGCGCATTGAAACGCGCGAGGATATTGCTCTGGCGGAGTCAGCCTGATAGGTTATTAGGATGTTTATCGCCCGGTGGCGCTGCGCTGACCGGGCCTACAGTTATCACTGCGTCTTGTAGGCCGGGTAAGCGAAGCGCCACCCGGCTTTTTTATTGAGTAAAAATCGTGAATACACTCGAACACACCATCGGTAACACTCCTCTGGTCAAGCTTCAGCGCATGGGGCCCGATAACGGCAGCGAAATCTGGGTCAAACTCGAAGGCAATAACCCGGCGGGATCGGTGAAAGACCGGGCGGCACTGTCGATGATTGTTCAGGCCGAAAAGCGCGGCGAGATAAAGCCCGGCGACGTGCTGATCGAAGCCACCAGCGGTAACACCGGTATCGCGCTGGCGATGATTGCCGCCCTGAAAGGCTACCGCATGAAGCTGCTGATGCCGGATAACATGAGCCAGGAGCGCCGGGCCGCCATGCGTGCCTATGGAGCCGAGCTGATTCTGGTGAGCAAAGAGCAGGGGATGGAAGGGGCGCGAGATTTAGCGTTAGCGATGGCGGAGCGCGGGGAAGGCAAGCTTCTCGACCAGTTCAACAACCCGGACAACCCGTACGCGCACTACACCACCACCGGCCCGGAAATCTGGCAGCAAACCGACGGGCGCATCACCCACTTTGTCTCCAGCATGGGGACCACGGGCACGATCACCGGTGTGTCACGCTTTCTGCGCGAACAGGAGAAGCCGGTGACGATTGTCGGCCTGCAACCGGAAGAGGGGAGCAGTATTCCGGGCATCCGCCGCTGGCCGGCGGAGTATATGCCGGGCATCTTTAATGCGCAGCTTGTGGACCAGGTGCTGGATATTCATCAGCGCGAGGCGGAAAATACCATGCGTGAGCTGGCCGTGCGTGAAGGTATCTTCTGCGGCGTCAGCTCTGGCGGTGCCGTAGCGGGCGCGATCCGGGTGGCTGAGTCCACGCCGGGAGCGGTGGTAGTGGCGATTATTTGCGATCGCGGCGACCGTTATCTGTCTACCGGCGTCTTTGGTGAAGAGAGTTATTCGCAGGGGGCGGGGATTTAAGCGTCATGGAGATGATTTTATTCCGGGATAACACCCGGGCGCAGCAAACCGATATTGTCGCCGTTCAGTCGCAGGTGGTGTACGGCAGCGTGGGAAACAGCATCGCGGTGCCGAATATTCGAACCCACCGGCTGAACGTTACCGCCGTGCCAACGGTGCTGTTCAGCAATACGCCGCACTACGACACCTTCTACGGCGGGGTGATCCCCGACGAGTGGTTCAGCGGCTACCTTAAGGCGCTGGAAGAGCGCGAGATCCTGCGCGAGCTTAAAGCGGTCACCACCGGCTATATGGGCAGCGCCAGCCAGATCGCGCTGCTGGCGCAGTGGCTGAAGGCAATCAAAGTGCAACATCCCGATCTGCTGGTGCTGGTCGACCCGGTAATTGGGGATATCGATAGCGGGATGTACGTGAAGCCGGATATTCCTGAAGCCTACCGTGAGCATCTGCTCCCGCTGGCCCAGGGCATTACGCCCAACGTGTATGAACTGGAAGTGCTGAGCGGCAAACCGTGCCGTACGCCGGAGAGCGCCATTGCCGCCGCGCAGGGGCTGCTGTCCGACTCGCTGAAATGGGTAGCGATCACCAGTGCGCCAGTGTCTGACGATCCGCAGAATATCCACGTTGTGCTGGTGAGCGAAGAAGGTGTTACCGTAAGCGCGCACCCGCGCGTAGAGACGGATCTGAAAGGAACGGGCGATCTGTTCTGTTCGGAGCTGGTCAGCGGCATTGTGGGAGGGAAAACCGTTGCCGATGCCATTCGCATGGCGGGCGATCGGGTGACTGACGTTATGATCTATACGCAGTCGAAAGGCTATGACGAGCTTATCCTGCCGGCATAAACAAAAATGGCGCCCGAAGGCGCCATTTTTCTGTGCGGCAAGAATTACTTCTTGATGCGGATAACCGGGGTTTCACCCACGGTGACGCTGCCAGACAGTTTGATCAGTTCTTTGATTTCGTCCATGTTGGAGATAACAACCGGAGTCAGGGTAGACTTCGCTTTTTCTTCCAGCAGCGGCAGATCGAATTCAATTACCGGGTCGCCAACTTTAACACGCTGGCCTTCTTCTGCGATACGTTTGAAGCCTTCGCCTTTCAGTTCAACGGTGTCGATACCGAAGTGAACGAACAGTTCGATACCGCTATCGGATTCGATAGAGAACGCATGGTTGGTTTCAAAAATTTTACCGATGGTGCCGTCAACTGGAGCAACCATTTTGTTGCCAGTTGGTTTGATAGCAATGCCATCACCAACGATTTTCTCAGCAAAAACTACATCCGGCACGTCTTCGATGTTGACGATCTCGCCGGAGAGCGGAGCAACAATCTCAATAGTTCCGGAGTCTTTCTTGTCATCAGAAACCAGAGATTTTAGTTTATCGAACAAACCCATGATCTTCTCCTAAGCAGTAAATTGGGCCGCATCTCGTGGATTAGCAGATTGTTTTTTCTTCAATGAACTTGTTAACCAGCGTCATTAACTCGTCCGTTGTCGGTTGAGCAAGAGCCTGCTCTGCTAACACCTTCGCATCTTCGAAGTTCGTGTTACGGATAATCTTCTTAATGCGCGGGATGGAAATGGCGCTCATAGAGAATTCGTCCAGACCCATACCCAGCAACAGAAGTGTAGCACGTTCGTCGCCTGCAAGCTCACCACACATGCCAGTCCATTTACCTTCTGCATGAGAAGCATCAATAACTTGCTTGATCAAATTCAGTACGGACGGTGACATTGGCTGGTAGAGATGTGAAATCATATCATTACCACGGTCAACTGCCAGGGTGTACTGCGTTAAATCATTGGTACCGATACTAAAGAAATCAACTTCTTTGGCTAAATGACGCGCAATGGTCGCGGCTGCCGGTGTTTCCACCATCACGCCGATCTCAATGGACTCGTCAAATGCTTTACCTTCGTCGCGCAGTTCCTGTTTGTAGATTTCGATCTCTTTCTTCAGTGCACGCACTTCTTCAACAGAGATGATCATCGGGAACATGATGCGCAGTTTACCGAAAGCGGAGGCACGCAGAATAGCGCGAACCTGGTCACGCAGGATCTCTTTACGATCCATTGCGATACGCACGGCACGCCAGCCCAGGAACGGGTTCTCTTCTTTCGGGAAATTCATGTACGGCAGCTCTTTGTCGCCACCGATGTCCATGGTACGGACGATAACTGCCTGCGAGCCGCACGCTTCAGCAACCGCTTTGTACGCTGCAAACTGCTCTTCTTCCGTTGGCAGAGCGTCGCGATCCATGAACAGGAATTCAGTACGATACAGACCTACACCTTCCGCGCCGTTGCGCTCAGCGCCGTCAACGTCACGCACGGTACCGATGTTAGCGCACACTTCAACCTGATGGCCGTCCAGCGTGATGGCTGGCAGATCTTTCAGTTTAGCGAGTTCCGCTTTCTCGGTAGCAACCTGCTCCTGAACGGAACGCAGCTGCTCGATCACATCGTTAGTTGGGTTGACGTAAACCACATTGTTTACGGCATCCAGAATCAGATAGTCGTCGTTTTTCACCTGGGAGGTAACGCTACCGGTACCCACAATGGCTGGCAGCTCCAGAGAACGCGCCATGATTGAGGTGTGGGAGGTACGTCCACCTGCATCAGTAATGAAACCCAGCACCTTGTTCAGGTTCAGCTGTGCGGTTTCAGACGGGGTCAGGTCAGCGGCAACCAGGATGACTTCGTCCTGAATCGCGCTCAGATCGATGATGGCCAGACCCAGGATGTTGCGCAGCAGGCGCTTACCGATGTCACGTACGTCAGCCGCACGTTCTTTCAGGTATTCATCGTCCAGCTCTTCCAGGGCAGATGCCTGACCTTCGATAACTTCATGCGCAGCCGCGTCGGCCGTCATGCCTTTATCTTTAATCAGGGCTATGATTTCCTGCTCCAGCTCCTCATCTTCGAGCAGCATAATGTGCCCTTCGAAGATGGCTTCTTTTTCTTCACCGAAAGTTTCGCCAGCTTTAGTTTTAATCGCTTCCAGTTGCGCAGATGCCTTGGCACGACCGCTCAGAAAACGTTCAACTTCCTGATCAACCTTGTCGGCAGAAATTTTTTTCCGGTCAATGACGATTTCGTCTTCTTTCAGCAGCAATGCTTTGCCGAAAGCGATACCCGGGGATGCTAAAATGCCTGAAATCATAACCCTACCTTACTTGTGACTGATATTGAAAAGAACCCGGTAAACTTACTCGAGTTCAGCCATCAGCTTAACCAGATGCTCAACTGCTTTCTGCTCGTCTTCACCTTCAGCGGAGATGGTAACAACGGTACCCTGAGTCAGGCCCAGAGTTTGCAGCTTGAACAGGCTTTTTGCGCTAGCGCTTTTGCCGTTGGAAGTCACGGTGATTTCAGAAGTGAAGCCTTTCGCTTCTTTAACAAACTGAGCAGCAGGGCGGGTGTGCAGACCGTTCGGAGCGGTAATGGTAACTTCTTGCTGGAACATTGTATTTCCCCAACTTATAGGTTTAGTGTTGTGGAACTAAAGTCTAGCCTGGCGACTTAACTTTAGCCTGTATAGTTAGCGCTGACGTTTCAATCGTCATTAAACATTATGCAGTGAAAGCAAGACTTGAACCAAATCATAAAATCGATTCAGCAGCGCTATTTCGTTCACCGATTAATTTCGCGCATCAAAATAATTGCTGGTTTAAATACCAGACCCAACGGGGTGAAGCAATGCCAGGAGGGGTAAAACTTTGAAGCAGGCCACAAAAAAGCACCTGAAAAGGTGCTTTTTTACGCGTTTTTAACATGCTGGCATCACTGTTGCAGTTCTTTCTCTGTGAAGAGATCGGCAAACAGTGCTGTGCTTAAGTAACGCTCACCCGAAGACGGCAGGATAACCACAATGTTCTTATTGGTAAAGGTTTCATCTTCCAGCAGTTTGAGGGCTGCCGCAACTGCCGCACCGGAAGAGATACCCGCCAGAATGCCTTCCTCGTCCATCAGGCGACGCGCCGTGGAGATGGCTTCTTCATTGGTAATGGCGACGACTTTATCGATCAGCTTCAGATCCAGGTTGCCTGGAATAAAGCCAGCGCCGATACCCTGGATTTTGTGAGGGCCAGGTTTGATCTCTTCGCCTGCCAGCGCCTGAGCGATAACCGGTGAGTCGGTTGGCTCAACGGCAACGGTAATCAGATCTTTTTTACCTTTCGTGCCTTTAATATAGCGAGACACACCGGTCAGCGTACCGCCGGTGCCTACGCCGGAGATAAACACATCAACCTGACCGTCAGTATCTTCCCAGATTTCCGGGCCGGTGGTTTTCTCATGAATTTCCGGGTTGGCCGGGTTGCTAAACTGCTGGAGCAGCAGATACTTTGCCGGATCGCTGGCAACAATTTCTTCGGCCTTCTGAATCGCGCCCTTCATGCCTTTTGCGCCTTCGGTCAGGACCAGGTTCGCACCCAGCGCTTTCAGCAGCTTACGACGCTCAATGCTCATGGTTTCAGGCATAGTCAGCGTCAGCTTATAGCCACGTGCTGCCGCAACATAGGCCAGAGCGATACCGGTATTGCCGCTGGTGGGTTCAACCAGCTCAACGCCAGGTTTCAGCACGCCACGCTTTTCAGCATCCCAAATCATATTCGCACCGATACGGCATTTAACGCTGAAGCTTGGGTTACGAGATTCGACCTTCGCCAGAATGCGTCCATTACCGATACGGTTCAGTCGAACCAGGGGCGTATGACCGATAGTCAGCGAGTTGTCTTCATAAATCTTACTCATGGCCTGTCCTTAACTGTATGAAATTGGGATACCGACCCAGCATACCTGTTGAACAGGTATGGGGAAGTAAGGAAATCGCATATCTATATGCTGCAAGGAAATAATGGGGATCAGTATGGAATAAGGGGCGGCATAAGCCACCCCTCTTTTACACATTTTTGCATTACTTCCATAACGCGTGCTTAGCACGGTAGCAGTCCACCCACATCGCCGTCGCGCCGCAAACGGCGACGGGCATGATGAACAAATTCAGGAAAGGGATCATGGTGAACAGGCTGGTCAGCGCGCCAAACTGCATGTTGGCAACCTTCTGAGTGCGCAGGGCAGTGCGCATCTCTTTAAACGGCACTTTGTGGTTATCGAAAGGATAATCACAGTACTGGATAGCGAGCATCCAGGCGCTGAACAGGAACCACAGCACGGGCGCGACCGTCTGGCCAATCCCGGGTACAAAATAAAGAATAAGCAGCACAATCGCCCGCGGCAGGTACCAGGCGAACTTCTGCCATTCACGCTTCATGATGCGGGGGAGATCTTTCACGATCCCCAGTACGCCCGTGTCAGGTGGCGTCGCACCGGTCAGGCGCGCTTCCAGCTGTTCGGCCAGCAGACCGTTGAACGGCGCGGCTATCCAGTTTGCTATCGTCGAAAAGAAATAGCCGAAAACCAGCAGCACGGAGATAACCGCAATCGGCCAGAGCAGGTAGTCTAGCCACTGTAACCAGTCCGGCACATAGCTCATCAGGGAAGGGATCCAGCTTTCCAGTCTGGTGAACAGCCACCAGAAGGCCCCGCCCATCAGAATAATGTTGATCAGTAACGGCAAAATAACGAAGCGTCGAATGCCCGGCAGGGAGACCAGTTTCCAGCCCTGAGAAAAGTACCAGACCCCGCTGCGTGGGGCAGAAGAAGATGTTGAAACCATACCAGGCTGTACTCCTTTTTACACAACCAGTGGAATTGCCCGCCTATATTATCCAGTTACGGGCCAATGACCAGTTCGGAAATGTTCGAAAAACCAGCAAAAAGCACGATTTAGTTCATCTTTATGCTGTGAATGCTCTGCATACACTTGCACTTGACGTAAACGGCAAATACTCTTAGTGAGTAAATGTTTGCCGTGGTGGCAAGGTGTTAGAACAACAGAGAATATAATGATGCAGGATTTGCGTCTGATATTAATCATTGTTGGCGCGATCGCCATAATCGCTTTACTGGTACATGGTTTCTGGACCAGCCGTAAAGAGCGTTCCTCTATGTTTCGCGATCGTCCACTGAAGCGCATGAAGTCCAGTCGTGACGACGATGACGTTGAAGACGACATCGACGGTCCTGACGACGACGGCGTGGGTGAAGTTCGTGTTCATCGGGTCAATACTGCGCCCGGCGCAGCGCATGGAGAGCATGAAGCCCCCCGCGCTCCGCAGCACCAGTATCAACCACCGTATGCCTCTGCCCAGCCGCGCCAGCCAGCGCCGCCGCCAGTGGAAGAACCTGTTCGTCATCCGCCGCAGCAGCCTGTGCAACAGCAGCCCGTTGCGCCACAGCCTGTACAGCCGCAACCTGTGCAACAGCCTGCACAGCCAGTGCATCAGCCACAGCCTGTTCAGCAGCCGCAGCCGGTACAACAACCGCAGCCGCAGCCTGAACCGCCTGCGCCACAGCCCGCTCCGCGCGTTGAGCCAGAGCCGGTCGCAGAGCCAGAACCGGTTGTTGAAAAGCCGCAGCGTAAAGAAGCGGTGATCATCATGAACGTGGCTGCTCATCATGGCACCCATCTGAACGGTGACGTGCTGCTTAACAGCATCCAACAGGCAGGCTTCAAGTTCGGCGACATGAATATTTTCCATCGCCACCTGAGTCCTGACGGTAGCGGTCCGGCGCTGTTTAGCCTGGCCAATATGGTCAATCCAGGCACGTTTGACCCGGAAATGACCGGTGATTTCGTCACGCCGGGGGTTACGATCTTTATGCAGGTGCCGTCCTACGGTGACGAGCTGCAAAACTTTAAGCTGATGCTACAGTCCGCTCAGCACATCGCCGACGAAGTGGGCGGTGTGGTGCTCGACGATCAGCGTCGAATGATGACGCCGCAGAAACTGCGCGAGTATCAGGACCGCATACGCGAAGTTAAGGAAGCGAACGCGTAATCGTCGCGTTAACTTCACCTCCTCCTCAACCCCCGCCTGTCGGGGGTTTTTCTCATTGATGGTGCGATATGGACTCAATCGAACAACAACTTACTGAACTGCGAACCACGCTTCGCCATCATGAATATCTCTATCATGTTATGGACGCACCGGAAGTGCCGGATGCGGAATATGACCGCCTGATGCGTGAACTGCGCGAGCTGGAAGCGCAGCACCCCGAACTGATTACGCCCGATTCCCCAACGCAGCGCGTCGGCGCGGAACCGCTGGGCGCTTTCAGCCAGGTGCGCCATGAAGTGCCGATGCTGTCGCTGGATAACGTGTTTGATGAAGAGAGTTTTCTGGCTTTCAACAAGCGTGTGCAGGATCGCCTGAAGAGCATCGACAATCTGAGCTGGTGCTGCGAGCTAAAGCTGGATGGTCTGGCCGTTAGCATTCTTTATGAGAACGGCGTGATGGTGCGTGCCGCAACGCGCGGCGACGGCACTACCGGGGAAGACATCACCACTAATGTGCGCACTATTCGTGCGATCCCGCTGAAACTGCGTGGCGATAACATTCCCGCCCGCCTGGAAGTGCGCGGGGAAGTGTTCCTTCCGCAGGCGGGCTTCGAGAAGATCAACGAAGAAGCGCGTCGTACCGGTGGGAAAGTGTTTGCAAACCCGCGTAACGCGGCGGCAGGTTCGCTGCGTCAGCTCGATCCGCGAATCACCGCGAAGCGACCGCTTACTTTCTTCTGCTACGGCGTCGGGATCCTGGAAGGCGGTGACCTGCCAGATACCCACCTGGGTCGTTTAATGCAGTTCAAAGAGTGGGGGTTACCGGTTAGCAACCGCGTGCAGCTCTGCGACTCTCCGGAGGCGGTGCTGGCGTTCTATCACAAGGTTGAAGAAGATCGTCCCACACTCGGGTTTGATATTGATGGCGTGGTGATCAAGGTTAACTCGCTGGCGTTGCAGGAACAGTTAGGATTTGTGGCCCGTGCGCCGCGCTGGGCGGTAGCCTTTAAGTTCCCGGCGCAGGAGCAGATGACCTTCGTTCGCGACGTGGAGTTTCAGGTAGGGCGTACGGGGGCGATTACGCCTGTGGCGCGTCTGGAGCCTGTGCAGGTGGCTGGCGTGCTGGTAAGTAACGCCACGCTGCATAACGCCGATGAAATTGCCCGCCTGGGCCTGCGCATTGGTGACAAAGTGGTGATTCGCCGCGCGGGCGACGTGATCCCACAGGTGGTTAACGTTGTTGAGTCTGAACGTCCTGCCGATACCCGTGCCATCGAGTTTCCAGCCCACTGTCCGGTATGTGGTTCGGACGTTGAGCGCGTGGAAGGTGAAGCGGTAACGCGCTGTACGGGCGGGTTAATCTGCGGCGCGCAGCGTAAAGAGTCCCTGAAGCACTTTGTCTCCCGCCGGGCGATGGACGTCGACGGAATGGGTGACAAGATCATCGACCAGTTAGTTGAGAAAGAGTATGTCCATACGCCAGCAGACCTCTTTACCCTGACGGCAGGTAAGCTGACCGGTCTTGATCGTATGGGGCCGAAATCAGCCCAGAACATCGTCAACGCGCTCGAGGCGGCCAAAAACACCACCTTTGCCCGTTTCCTTTACGCGCTTGGCATTCGTGAAGTCGGAGAGGCGACGGCGGCAGGGCTGGCGGCGTATTTCGGCACGCTGGACGCGCTGGAGAAAGCCACCATCGACGAGCTACAGAAAGTCCCTGATGTCGGCATTGTGGTCGCTACCCACGTTTTCAACTTCTTCGCCGAAGAGAGCAACCGTGAAGTGATCGGTAAATTACTGGAACAGGGCATTCACTGGCCTGCACCGGTAGTGGTTAATGCCGAAGAGATCGACAGCCCGTTTGCCGGTAAAACGGTGGTGCTGACCGGCAGCCTGAGCCAGCTCTCGCGCGATGACGCGAAAGCGCGCCTGGTGGCGCTGGGGGCAAAAGTGGCGGGCAGCGTATCGAAGAAAACCGACCTGGTGATTGCCGGGGAAGCGGCCGGTTCGAAGCTGGCAAAAGCGCAGGAGCTTGGCATCGAGGTGATCGATGAAGCGGAAATGATGCGCCTGTTAGGAGAGTGACGTGGAAAAAGAGCAGCTCGTTGAGATCGCCAATACGGAGATGCCGTTCGGTAAATATAAGGGTCGCAGGCTGATTGATTTACCGGAAGAGTATCTGCTGTGGTTTGCCCGTAAGGATGAGTTCCCCGCCGGGCGTCTGGGCGAGCTGATGGCTATCACGTTACTGATCAAAACAGAGGGGCTGACCCAGCTGGTTCAGCCCCTGAAACGTCCTTAAACTTTCGCGGCGCGGGTCTCTTCCTGCGCCAGCTTTTCTGTCTGCGCCTTGTAACGCCGCGCCAGTACCGCACACACCATCAGCTGGATCTGATGGAAAATCATCAGCGGCAACACCATCATCCCAATGACGGACGTCGGGAACAGAATATTGGCCATCGGGATCCCGTTGGCCAGGCTCTTTTTCGATCCGCAAAATACAATGGTGATTTCATCGGCCTTATTGAAGCCGCATTTGCGGGCCACAAAGACGTTAACCGCGATGACAATGGCCAGCAAAACGATGCTTACCACCACAATAAACAGCAGCGATCCAGCGCCCACCCTGTGCCAGATGCCGTTCACCACGGCTTCGCTGAAGGCCGTGTAAACCACCAGCAGAATTGAGCTTTGGTCCGTTTTCCCGATCCATTTTTTATGTTTTGCCACAAACGCCCCAATCCAGGGACGGGATAAGTGTCCGAGCACAAACGGCAGCAGCAGTTGCAGACAAATTTTACCCACCTGCTCCAGATTACCTTCCGCCCCGTGCATATTCATCAGCAGACCGACCAGCAGCGGTGAAACAAAGATCCCCAGCAGGCTGGAAGCGGAAGCAGAACAAACCGCCGCCGCGACGTTACCGCCCGCCAGCGAGGTAAAGGCAATAGCGGACTGCACGGTGGCCGGCAAAATGCACAGATAAAGGAAACCGGTATACAGCGCCGGATCGACATTCACCGGCGCCCACCAGGCGAACAGCACGCCCAAAACCGGGAAGAGGATAAAGGTGCTGCACATTACCCACAGGTGCAGTCGCCAGTGGCTACCGCCTGCAATAATGGCTTCCCGTGAGAGTTTGGCGCCATGCATAAAGAACAGCAGGGCAATGGCTGCCGTGGTCAGTCCTTCAATAACCGGAACGAAACTGCCCCGCGCCGGGAAGAACGAGGCCAGCAAGACGACACCAATCAGGGTCAGCGTAAACGGATCAAGGATACGAAAAAGTTTCATAATCACTCCTGAAAACAGATGCCGCTATTGTGCTTTCTTCCCTTTGAGAAATAAAATTGATTTATTGCATCCATTCATGAATTAAACAGATGAATTATTCGTTACGTCAGCTTCGCGTTTTCGTCACCGTCGCGCAGGCCCGCAGCTTTAGCCGGGCAGGGGAGATCATTGGCCTCAGCCAGTCGGCGGTGAGCCATAGCGTTAAGGAGCTTGAAACGCAAACGGGAGTGAAGCTGCTCGACCGTACGACGCGAGAAGTGGTACTCACCGAAGCGGGACAGCAGCTGGCAATGCGACTGGAAAGGCTGCTGGATGAACTGAACAGTACGCTCAGGGATGTTGGCCGGCTCGGACAACAGCTTTCCGGTACCGTGAGAGTGGCGGCGAGCCAGACGATTTCAGCGCATCTTATTCCCCAGTGTATCGCTGAAAGTAATCACCGCTATCCGGATATCGATTTTGTTTTGCACGACAGGCCGCAGCAGTGGGTACTGGAGAGTATCCGTCAGGGGGATGTGGATTTTGGCATCGTTATTGATCCCGGAGCGGTAAGCGACCTGGAATGTGAAGTGGTGCTCTCGGAGCCCTTTTTATTGCTCTGCCGCGATGATGATCCGCTGGCATCGCTGCCACAGGTGGCCTGGCAGGCCTTGCAGGGGGCGAACCTGGTGTTACAGGATTATGCATCAGGCAGCCGTCCGCTGATAGATGCCGCTCTGGCCGCGCAGGGCGTTAAGGCAACCATTGTGCAGGAGATCGGGCATCCTGCCACGCTCTTCCCGATGGTCGAAGCGGGAATTGGCATCAGCGTTCTGCCGGCGCTGGCGCTGCCACTGCCGCAGGGGAGTCGTTTAACGGTGAAGCGTTTCGTACCCTGTGTCGAACGCCAGCTGATGCTGGTACGCCGTAAAAACAGGTCACTTTCCGGCGCGGCGCATGCCTGCTGGGATGTGGTGCGTATGCAGGCCGAACGTTTGATGGAGGCCCGCACACGCGATCCACTTTTTAACGAAACCAATAATCAGATGTAGATATTAATCTGATGCTCCGCGGAGGGCTTATTGATGCCTTCCGCGACTGCCTGACCTTTTTCCTGTTTTGGCATCGCCTCTTCTGCCTGCTGACGCTGCAATTGCGCCAGTTGTGCCTGCAACATAGCCAGCTGAGATTCGAGTAATTCCTGCTGCTTTTGCTTCTCTTCTGCTGTGGCATCACCCATGGCCACTTCTTTGAGCTGCTGAGTGACTTTCGTTATCTGTTTGGTCAGACGGGTGATTTGAGAAGCAATGTCGTTTCCGCCGGAGCTGTTATCTACGCTGCCGATTTCCATCGCCGACAGAGAAACGGGCTTAAGAGTTGTCATATTGAGATCCTTTTCGCCATAAAATAGAGGTATCGGCAAAGAAGGCGTGAGCTTGAGTAAAACAAGCGGTCTGGCTGCAATGGAGATGTGCTATATCGCAGATAGCAAAAAAGCGCCTTTAGGGCGCTTTTTTACATTGGTGGGTCGTGCAGGATTCGAACCTGCGACCAATTGATTAAAAGTCAACTGCTCTACCAACTGAGCTAACGACCCGAAATGGTGGGCGATGACGGGCTCGAACCGCCGACCCCCTCCGTGTAAAGGAGATGCTCTACCAACTGAGCTAATCGCCCATTTCGGAACTGCTGCGATAAGGTGAGAATGGTGGGCGATGACGGGCTCGAACCGCCGACCCCCTCCGTGTAAAGGAGATGCTCTACCAACTGAGCTAATCGCCCAATCTCAATGCTTATCTACACTGCGAGTCTACCGAAGTAGATGGTGGGTGATGACGGGCTCGAACCGCCGACCCCCTCCGTGTAAAGGAGATGCTCTACCAACTGAGCTAATCACCCCCGCTGTGTGGAGTCGCATTATAGGGAGAGTTGAAAATGAGTCAACGCATTTTCTAAAGTTTTTATTCGTTCGTCGTAAAATTAGTCAAAACGATCGCAAAACGGACTGTGGCGCATGATTTATAAACAAAAACAGCAATCTCGAACCGGATAAAGTGATCGACATTGAGGAATCGGCCCACAGTGATAGAATATTGCCCATTGTTTTCTTCCCGGAATTTGCCGATTACCGGCATCTTTATAACGTAAGGCCATTTCATGAAAATCAAAACTCGCTTCGCGCCGAGCCCGACAGGCTATCTGCATGTCGGTGGTGCACGTACCGCTCTCTACTCCTGGCTTTTCGCACGTCACAACAACGGTGAGTTTGTGCTGCGTATTGAAGACACCGATCTGGAGCGCTCAACGCCGGAAGCAATTGAAGCCATTATGGATGGGATGAACTGGCTGAATCTGGCGTGGGACGAAGGCCCATACTTCCAGACCAAACGTTTTGACCGCTATAACGCCGTAATTGACGAGATGCTGGTGGCAGGCACGGCCTATAAGTGCTACTGCTCCAGGGAGCGTCTGGATGCGCTGCGTGAAGAGCAAATGGCAAAAGGCGAAAAACCGCGTTATGACGGTCGTTGCCGCCATGACCACAGCGAGCATGCTGCGGATGAGCCTTGCGTAGTGCGTTTTGCTAACCCACAGGATGGCTCTGTTATCTTTGATGACCAGATCCGTGGCCCGATCGAATTCAGCAACCAGGAGCTGGATGACCTCATCATACGTCGTACTGACGGATCGCCAACCTATAACTTCTGCGTAGTTGTAGACGACTGGGATATGGAAATCACTCACGTGATCCGTGGTGAAGACCATATCAATAACACCCCACGTCAGATCAACATTCTGAAAGCGCTGAACGCGCCTGTACCGGTGTATGCGCACGTATCAATGATCAACGGTGACGACGGTAAAAAGCTGTCCAAACGTCATGGCGCGGTGAGCGTGATGCAGTACCGTGATGACGGCTATCTGCCGGAAGCGCTGCTGAACTACCTGGTGCGTCTGGGCTGGGCTCATGGTGACCAGGAGATCTTCAGCCGCGAAGAGATGATCGAGCTGTTCTCTCTGAACTCTGTCAGCAAATCAGCCAGCGCGTTCAACACTGACAAACTGCTGTGGCTGAACCATCACTACATCAATACCATGCAGCCAGAATATGTGGCGACTTATCTGCAATGGCACATTGAACAGGCAAACATCGATACCCGTACGGGCCCTGAACTGGCGGATCTGGTGAAGCTGCTTGGCGAGCGTTGCAAAACGCTGAAAGAAATTGCTGAAAGCTGCCGTTACTTCTATGAAGAGTTTGACGCGTTCGACGCCGACGCGGCCAAGAAACACCTGCGTCCGGTTGCGCGTCAGCCGCTGGAAGTGGTGCGTGATAAACTCGAAGCCATTACCGAATGGACTGCGGAAAATGTTCACCACGCGATTCAGGCTACCGCTGATGAGCTGGAAATTGGCATGGGTAAAGTCGGTATGCCGCTGCGCGTTGCGGTGACGGGGGCAGGCCAGTCTCCGGCGCTGGACGTGACCGTTCATGCCATCGGCAAATCACGTAGCGTTGCGCGTATCAACAAAGCGCTGGGCTTTATTGCTGAGCGTGAAAGCCAGCAGTAATACTCGTGTAATACAAAAAACGGCAGGGTAACCTGCCGTTTTTTTATGCCTGTTATTCAGCAATACCAAGACGCGTGAGAAAACCCTGCAACCCTTCACGAGCGAGCAACTTGTGCAAACGTTCCTGTTCGACAGTCGTCATGTTTTCCAGCGAGTCGATAATTTGTGGAAGCAGGCTGGATGAGGTTGCCACGCCGTAGTGGGAAGGGCTTTCCGCCACATGGTAAACAGCCCGACGGTTACGAATGGCGGGAAGACTAATGATGTGCTCCTTAACGTGCGCATCAATACATATCACCCTCGCTCTTCCGCCTTTTACACCGTTGATACCCTCCGTTTTCCATCCCTTCTGTCGTATCCAGCGATTAACGGTTTGTCGGGCTACGCCCAGACTGTCCGCCAGCTCTTCCGTGGTCATTTTGCTGCGTAATCTTTTCATATCAGCGTTGGTCGCGAATCCCTAAACGTTGTAACAAGCCGGTAATCCCTTCCCGCAGTAACAGCTATGTCATCTGCTTTTGCTCTTCCGGCGTCATTTCATTCGCCAGCGTCAGGAGCAGGGCATGAAGCGAGCCCTCGTGGTACGCCTTATCTGGCAGTTCCGGCGTCTCTGTTGCCCTGCGCGCGCTGCGAATAAAGTCGCGCACTTTTTCATTGACGTGAACCAGACGCGCTTTGCCACCCTGAACGCCTGGCTTTGGCGATGTAATCCAACCCTCTTTGCGTACCCATTTATTGATGGTCTGTCGGCTATAGCCAGTGAGCAGGGCTAACTCTTCTGGCGTCATTCGTTCCTTGATCATACAATTTCCTGAGTATCTGTGGGGTTAATTAGTGGTTCATTTTATAGCACCGTTTTACGTGAAAACGTGACAAGCTTAACTCCTGGCTGCGAGCAGGCTCGCAAAGTGATTCATTTGCATGATTTTTCGGCGATTGAAAGGCGGAGGCTGAATTTGCCGTTGACACTCTGCGGCGGAATTCATATTATGCCGCCCGTCAACATGACAGCTTTACGACGGGGCTATAGCTCAGCTGGGAGAGCGCCTGCATGGCATGCAGGAGGTCAGCGGTTCGATCCCGCTTAGCTCCACCAAACTCTGAACCCAACAGAGTGCGGTAGGTAAAGTAACATGTGGGGCTATAGCTCAGCTGGGAGAGCGCTTGCATGGCATGCAAGAGGTCAGCGGTTCGATCCCGCTTAGCTCCACCAAAATTTAAACCCTCGTCGCAAGACGGGGGTTTTTTTATATCTTGTAAAATATTTTAGACTGTTTTTGTTGCAATTAACGTTGTTTTCTACACCTCACCTCAATCCAAATCAATAAACAAGTCTATAAATAGACCTGAACTTGATTCGTGTTATTAATAAACCTATTATCCATGCGGTCAATGAGACGATGGTAAAATAGATTATCCGGATTAATGAATAGAAAAATTTACAATAATGTAAAGATATTTATGATTGCCCTGGCGCTAAGCCTGATTGCGATTCCTTTTTCTCGTTATATCTCTCCACGGGCCATTGTTAGCGAAAATGATGTTTATCTGGCGTGGTTGCCCTTAAGTGCCATGCTCGCCATCGTGTTGTTATTTGGACGGCGGGCAATCATTCCTTTGCTGTTAAGTTTTAGTATTACTAATATTTATAATCTTGATTTAGCGCCACTACAATCTGCCGTATTATTATGTTGTCAGACGTTTACCGTCTTCGCCGCCTGTGGCGTCATCCGTCTGGTGCTGGGCAAGCGCTGGCGACACAGCATGCCGAATAAGTACATTGGCATACGTATTTTCTGGCTCGGATTTATGGTGCCTGTGGGCATCAAATTATCGATGTATCTGGCGGGATATTTATTTGATTTCCCGGTGACAATCTCCTCCTATTTCGGCGAAGGCTCTGCAATTTATAACGTTATCGATATTCAGAGTCTGATTTGTGCCGCCCTGATTTTCACCATGATGTTCTATTACCCGTTAAGAATGATTATTAATCCTCGCTATGCCCGAACATTCTGGCGGCGAAGCGTGAAGCCCCTCTTTTGTCACAAAAAAGCGTTATTTATCGTTGTGTGGCTGATGCTGTTGATCTCGATGATCGCTATTTTATGCGCGCCTTTTGAGTCGCAGTTTATTGCGGGTTATTTGATGCCAATCGTTTTCATTCTTTTTACCCTGGGGATTGGTCGTCTGAGCTATGCGCTCATCTCTTTATTCTGGGCGGCCTCGGCGCTCATGCTGTTGACCTATAATTATAATTTTCTTAATGGCGTTGAATCGGGCCACTCGCTCTCCTTTATCCTGTCGGTGCTTATCTCTTTCGCCATCTGCCTGCTTTACATGTCGCGGATCTATCAGAAAAGTGAATGGCTGAAACAGGGGTGGCAGGAGAGGGCGCTTACCGATCCGCTCACCGGTCTGCCTAACATTCGTGCGCTGGAAGTGTTTTTACAGCACCATCCCGAGGCCAAAGTCTGCTGCCTGCGCCTGGATAATCTCGAATTCCTGAGCCGTCACTACGGCATCCTCATGCGTGTACATTGTAAAAAGATGATCACCGCGTCGCTGCAACCGTTATTGCAAAAAGACGAGAAGCTCTTCCAGTTGCCGGGCAGTGAGCTGGTAGTGGTCTTGCTGGGTCCGGGCACGGCTGAACGTCTGCAATATATGGTTGATCATCTGAACAGCCGTAAGATTATCTGGAACAAGACTGAGCTCGACATCGAGTTTGGCGCCTCCTGGGGGGAAGTGCCGGATGGAGAAAGCCTGCATCACACGCTGGGTCAGCTGAGCTGGCTCTCCGAGCAGTCCTGTGCCGGGCACAACGTCCTGGCGTTAACCAACAGTCTGGATGATGTCTCCGGTCAGACGACGGACAGAGTGCTGATGCTGGCCCGCATAAAACGCGCCCTTGATATCGGTGGGCTTCACCTTTACGCCCAGCCAATCCATAACGCGCGTGGGGAAGGGTACTTTGAAATCCTCTCAAGGCTTGAAAGCGAGGGGGAGATCATCACGCCTGATCGCTTTATTCCACTGATTGCTCAGTTTAACCTGAGCCACCGATTTGACCTGAACGTGGTGGAAAAATTGCTGATGTGGATGCGCAGCCATCCGTCCGAACGGGCCGGAACGCGGTTCTCCGTTAATCTGATGCCGCTGACGCTGATGCAAAATGAGATTGCGGCTGAGATCATCGCGCTTTTTGAACGCTACGCCATTGCGCCGCAAGATATCGTCATTGAGATCACCGAGGAACAGGCTTTCTCTGACTCGGGAAGCAGCATCAACAATATCCAGCAGCTGCGGGATTACGGCTTCCGCATTGCTATTGATGACTTTGGTACCGGCTATGCCAACTTTGAGCGCCTGAAGCGGCTGGAGGCCGATATTATAAAGATCGATGGCTGCTTCGTGAAAGATATCTGCACCGACAGCATGGATGCGATGATCGTGCAGTCCATTTGCAACATGGCCAAAACGAAATCGCTTTGTGTGGTGGCTGAATATGTGGAATCGGCTGAACAACGCGAGATGTTGCTGCGATTCGGCGTGGACTATTTGCAGGGCTATTTGATTGGTAAACCACTGCCCCTGACGGCGCTGGAGGCATAAAAAAAACCGGGAGCGATGGCTCCCGGTTTTTATTGCACGGTATGAATTACAGAACCAGTGCTGCAATAGAGGCAGACAGGACGCTCACCAGCGTTGAACCGTAAACCAGCTTCAGGCCAAAGCGAGAAACGACGTTACCTTGCTCTTCGTTCAGGCCTTTAATCGCACCAGCGATAATACCGATGGAAGAGAAGTTCGCGAAGGAGACCAGGAAGACGGACAGGATCCCTTCCGCACGAGGGGAGAGTGTGCTGGCAATCTTCTGGAGATCCATCATCGCCACGAACTCATTGGAAACCAGTTTCGTTGCCATGATACTGCCCACCTGCAACGCTTCGTGAGCGGGCACGCCCATCACCCAGGCAATCGGGTAGAAGATGTAGCCCAGAATACCCTGGAAGGAGATACCGAGTACGGCCGCAAACAGGGCGTTCAGCGCAGCGATCAGCGCGATAAAGCCAATCAGCATCGCGGCGACGATAATTGCAACCTTGAAACCCGCCAGAATGTATTCACCCAGCATTTCGAAGAAGCTCTGTCCCTCGTGCAGGTTTGACATCTGAATGTTCTCTTCGCTGGCATCCACGCGGTACGGGTTAATCAGCGAAAGCACGATAAAGGTGCTGAACATGTTCAGAACCAGCGCCGCAACTACGTATTTTGGTTCCAGCATGGTCATATACGCGCCCACGATAGACATGGAAACGGTAGACATTGCGGTTGCCGCCATGGTGTACATGCGGTTACGGGACATCTTGCCGAGAATATCTTTATACGCAATGAAGTTCTCAGACTGACCGAGAATCAGCGAGCTGACTGCGTTAAAGGATTCCAGTTTGCCCATGCCGTTAACTTTCGATAACAGGAAGCCGATCGCACGGATAACCACCGGCAGAACGCGGATGTGCTGAAGGATACCGATCAGGGCAGAGATGAAGACGATAGGGCAGAGCACCTTCAGGAAGAAGAAGGCCAGACCCTGATCGTTCATGCTGCCAAAGACGAAGTTTGTCCCTTCGTTGGCAAATCCGAGCAGTTTTTCGAACATTTCGGAGAAGCCTTTCACGAAGCCCAGGCCTACGTTGGAGTTCAGGAAGAACCACGCAAGTAAAACTTCAATGACCAGCAGTTGGACAACATAGCGAATACGAATTTTTTTGCGGTCTGTGCTGACCAGCAATGCAAGTGCAGTAACGACAACGAGTGCCAGGACAAAATGAAGGACGCGGTCCATATTTGCTCCAAATATGAGGCAGGTTTAATTTCCGTGCACATTCTATGTAACAAGCACAAAGAAAACGAGATCAAGCCCACACTATAGTTACATCCTGTGACGAGTCTCAAAAATAGTGATCAACAAGACATTTTTGTTATGTTAGGTAAATGAGTGAAAAGTTAAGTTTGTGTGCTACGCTTCACAAATGTCTGCGCATTTTCACATTCTGTGACCTTGCTCCACCTGCCTGTCTATCGTTCCTGACTATCAGAGAAATCATGTTAACCGTTACAAATGAACTTGATAATCATTCTCATTTTGATAGCATAAAACATAGCAAAGGCTATATTTCCAGAGGCAGAAATGACGAATAGTCGCGTAGAGAGTAGCAGCGGCAGAGCGGCACGCAAGCTGCGGTTCGCATTAATGGGACCGGCATTCATTGCCGCGATTGGCTACATCGATCCGGGTAATTTTGCGACCAACATTCAGGCCGGGGCCAGTTTCGGCTATAAACTGCTGTGGGTTGTGGTATGGGCCAATCTGATGGCG
Source organism: Enterobacter sp. DTU_2021_1002640_1_SI_PRY_ASU_LCPMC_013 (assembly GCF_032389435.1). Classification (NCBI taxonomy): domain Bacteria; kingdom Pseudomonadati; phylum Pseudomonadota; class Gammaproteobacteria; order Enterobacterales; family Enterobacteriaceae; genus Enterobacter; species Enterobacter sp. DTU_2021_1002640_1_SI_PRY_ASU_LCPMC_013. The sequence continues at coordinate 3,458,076 of NZ_CP135594.1, read as the reverse complement.
ATGCTGATTCAGATGCTCTCCGCGAAGCTGGGTATTGCTACCGGAAAAAACCTGGCGGAGCAAATCCGCGATCATTATCCACGTCCGGCAGTTTGGTTTTACTGGGTTCAGGCGGAAATTATCGCCATGGCCACCGATCTCGCCGAGTTTATCGGGGCGGCGATCGGCTTTAAGCTTATCCTGGGCGTCTCCCTGCTTCAGGGGGCCGTGCTGACCGGTATCGCGACTTTCCTGATTCTGATGCTCCAGCGGCGGGGACAAAAACCGCTGGAGAAAGTCATCGGCGGCCTGCTGCTGTTCGTCGCTGCCGCCTATATTGTTGAGCTGATTTTCTCCCAGCCGAATCTGGCGCAGCTGACGAAAGGGATGGTGATCCCGTCGTTACCCACTTCTGAAGCCGTTTTTCTGGCTGCCGGGGTGCTGGGGGCGACCATCATGCCGCACGTCATTTATCTGCACTCTTCATTAACCCAGAATCTGCATGGCGGGACGAGTAAAGAGCGCTACTCCGCCTCGAAATGGGATGTGACTATCGCGATGACCATTGCCGGATTTGTGAATCTGGCGATGATGGCGACCGCCGCCGCCGCGTTCCACTTTAACGGGCATACCGGGGTTGCCGATCTCGACCAGGCTTATCTGACGCTGGAGCCGTTGCTGAGTCATGCCGCTGCCACTATTTTTGGTTTAAGCCTGGTTGCTGCGGGTCTTTCATCTACGGTTGTGGGGACACTGGCCGGGCAGGTGGTGATGCAGGGGTTCGTACGTTTCCATATTCCGCTGTGGGTTCGCCGCTCGGTCACGATGCTGCCTTCCTTTGTTGTGATCCTGATGGGGCTGGATCCGACCCGCATTCTGGTGATGAGTCAGGTACTGCTAAGTTTCGGGATTGCGCTGGCGCTGGTGCCACTGCTGATCTTCACCAGTAATAAATCGCTGATGGGCGAACTGGTGAATTCGACGTGGGTGAAGCGCGCCGGGTGGGCCATTGTGGTCGTGGTGGTGGCGTTAAACTTGTGGTTGCTGATAGGCACAGCCGCAGGCCTGTAAAAGAAAAAGGAGCCGGAAGGCTCCTTTTTGTTGTTAATGGTGATGGCCGTGACCGTGGCCTCTGCCTTTTCCATGACCCCAGCCGCCACGGCGGTCGTCACGATCGTTCCAGCCTTCGCGGTAGCCGCGTTCGTAAGCCTTACGCTTATCCCAGCCACGGTGATAGCCGTTATCGTGTTTCCACCAGCGGTTTTGACGCCATTCATAATGGCGATGCCAGTAGTCACGGTCGCGCCAGTAGCCACCGTCCCAATATCTGCCGTAGTCATCACGATCGCCAATTTGTAATTTAATCGATGGCAACAGGGTGATTTCGCCCGCACTGGCGACCAGCGGGGCCGAAGCCAGTAATACCGCTGCAAGAATCAGTGACCTGAACATACTCTTCTCCTTCACGATCGGGGCCGCTGTGCGACCTGTTAACGCAATTTTACGAGTTGGTAAACATTCGTTTCATCGCCTCAACTCCTAAATCAGGAACGAGAGCACTTTTTGCTAAAAGTGTTTTTAATCTGAACTGGACAGGATCGTATCTATCGTCTTCAGCTCTTCTGCCGTGAACCGACAATTCTCAAGCACGCCTGCTGCATCTTCAATTTGTCCGGTCTTGCTTGCGCCGATGAGCACGGATGTCACCGCATCGTGGCGCAGGATCCAGGCCAGTGCCATTTGCGATAGCTTTTGCCCCCGGTTTTCCGCCAGCGCATTCAGCTTGCGTACCTTTTCCAGCTTTTTGTCGGTGATCTGCTCCGGGTTAAGGAACTTACTGCCGCTTGCTGCGCGAGAATCCGCCGGGATACCGTTCAGATAGCGATCGGTCAACTGTCCGCCCGCCAGGGGGGAGAAGGGGATACATCCCACCCCTTTATGCTGCAACACGTCCAGCAACCCCTCTTCAGGCGCACGTTCAAACATGGAGTACTTCGGCTGGTGGATCAGACATGGCGTGCCCAGATCCTCCAGTATTTCAATCGCCTGCCTTGCCACTTCTGCCGGGTAGTTGGACAGACCGATGTACAGCGCCTTGCCCTGACGCACCACATGGTCAAGCGCTTTCATGGTTTCACGTAGCGGCGTTTGTGGATCCGGGCGGTGGTGATAGAAAATATCGACATACTCCAGCCCCATACGCCTGAGGCTCTGGTCCAGGCTGGCGATCAGATATTTACGTGAGCCCCAGTCGCCGTAAGGCCCGTCCCACATGGTGTAGCCCGCTTTGGTGGAGATGATTAGCTCATCGCGCCAGGGCAGGAAATCCTCCTGCAAAATGCGCCCGAAATTACGTTCGGCCGAACCAGGAGGCGGGCCGTAATTATTGGCAAGGTCAAAATGCGTAATACCCAAATCGAAAGCACGCTGTAAAAGTTGACGGCTGTTTTCGAGTAACGTCGCGTCGCCAAAATTATGCCAAAGCCCCAGCGAGATGGCGGGAAGCTTAAGGCCGCTTTGTCCACAACGGCGATATTGCATTGTCTGATAACGATTTTTGTCAGGCTGATAACCCATTGACGAGACCTCTGGCGCTGGAAAGAAACATCAGTGTATACGTTTACACTAACCTGAAGAAAATGAGCATAGCTCAGCTTTTTTCGTAAAGCATTCTTTCCAGACCCTGATTGTCGCCAATTCTGGACACGCTTCACGCTTATTTAATACTCAGAGTGAGGTCAACGTCAGAAGGACACTTATAATATGCGTACCCCCTATTGCGTCGCCGATTACCTGCTGGACCGACTAACAGATTGTGGTGCCGATCATCTGTTTGGCGTGCCAGGCGACTATAACCTGCAATTTCTCGATCACGTGATAGACAGCCCGGACATCTGCTGGGTGGGCTGTGCCAATGAACTGAACGCGTCTTACGCCGCAGACGGCTATGCCCGCTGTAAGGGCTTTGCCGCGCTCCTGACGACATTCGGCGTTGGGGAGTTAAGCGCCATGAACGGTGTGGCGGGCAGCTTTGCTGAACATGTTCCCGTCCTCCATATTGTGGGGGCCCCGGGTATGGCGGCGCAGCAGCGAGGAGAGTTATTGCACCATACGTTGGGTGACGGCGAGTTCCGCCATTTCTATCATATGAGCGAACCCATCACCGTAGCACAGGCGGTGCTTACCGAACAAAACGCCTGCTATGAAATTGACAGAGTCCTGACCACTATGCTGCGGGAGCGCCGTCCGGGCTACCTGATGCTGCCCGCTGATGTGGCGAAAAAAGCCGCTACGCCCCCTGTAAGCGCTCTCACTGTTAACCCCGCACCGGCTGATTCAGCCTGCTTGCAGGCGTTCCGTGAGGCTGCCGAAAAGCGCTTGTCCACGAGCAAACGCACCGCGCTGTTAGCGGACTTCCTCGTACTCCGCCATGGTCTGCGCACGGCCCTTCAGACGTGGGTGAAAGAGGTGCCGATGGCACACGCCACCATGCTGATGGGCAAGGGCATTTTTGACGAACGACAGAGCGGTTTTTACGGCACCTACAGCGGATCGGCGAGCGCCGCGCCGGTCAAAGAGGCCATCGAGGGGGCTGATACGGTGCTGTGTATTGGCACGCGCTTTACCGATACGCTCACTGCCGGGTTTACCCACCAGCTGACGCCAGACCAGACGATAGAGGTTCAGCCCCACGCGTCCCGCGTCGGCGACGTCTGGTTTACGGGTATCCCGATGAGGGAGGCCATTGAAACGCTGACAGCGCTGTGTAAAACCTATGTTCGTGATACGCGAGCGCCATTGGATCACAGCGGCTTTTCGTTCCCGACTATCGAAGGGGCGCTGACTCAGGAGAGCTTCTGGCGTACCCTGCAAACGTTTATCCGCCCCGGAGACATTATTCTGGCTGACCAGGGAACGTCTGCTTTCGGCGCTATCGATCTGCGTTTACCGGCGGACGTGAACTTTATCGTCCAGCCGCTGTGGGGATCGATTGGCTACACGCTGGCGGCGGCGTTTGGCGCGCAAACGGCGTGTCCGAACCGACGCGTGATTGTCCTGACGGGTGACGGCGCCGCGCAGTTGACCATTCAGGAGCTGGGATCGATGCTGCGCGACAAGCAGCGCCCGATTATTCTGGTGCTTAACAACGAAGGATACACGGTGGAAAGGGCCATCCACGGGCCGGAGCAGCGCTATAACGACATTGCCCTCTGGAACTGGACGCAGATCCCGCAGGCGCTGAGCCTGGCGCCTCAGGCAGAATGCTGGCGCGTCAGCGAAGCGGAAGCGCTGGCGGAGGTGCTGGATAAAGTGGCACACCATGAGCGGCTTTCGCTGATCGAGGTGATGCTGCCGAAAGCCGATATTCCGCCGCTGCTGAGCGCGCTGACCAAAGCGCTGGAGGCGCGCAATAACGCCTGATTACCTGTCGTTTCGCCATCCCATCAGCATCGGTTTGCCCGCCAGCAGGAGCCAGGCGGGCAACATCACGATACAGAGCAGCGGCAGAAGCGTGGTATCCGGCACGACAACGGCCGCCATAAACAGGCTCAGCCACGCATCGCGCGTGACCACCAGTACCAGCCCCAGAATGGAACAGGAGACGGTAATCGCCGCAGGGACAGCGTCAACGTGCTCATGCAGCATCAGCCCCAGCGCGACGCCAACAAATACCGCCGGGAAGATACGACCTCCCCGGAAACCACAGGCCGCAGCGACCACCAGCGCCGCCAGTTTTACCAGCGCGAACAGCAGATAATCGGAGACGCTAAAGACCTGGCTGAAGGCCAGCTGCTGCATCTCGTCCAGACCCTTAAACAGCGTAACCGTCCCGCCGATGGCGCCTAAAACGCCCAGAATAAAACCCCCCATGCCCAGAATCAGCACCGGATGCTTCAGCCTGTGCATCAGGCGATGCAGGCGAGGGAGACACCACACCGCGACCATCCCCAGCGCAATGGCGATCGCGACGACGACGGCACCGCTGAAAATATCGGTGAGTTGCATCTGGCCGTAGTGGGGGATGGTGAGTGAAAAATGGGGATGGAAAAACAGGCTGGTGGTGAGGGCTCCCGCAGCGGCGGCCATTAGCGGCGCGAAGAGTTTATCCCACAGCGGTACTTCATGATCACTGCTGAGGGTTTGCGAAAAAATGAGCGCAGCCGCGACCGGAGTGCCAAACAGCGCCCCGATGGTGCCTGCTGACGCCAGGATCGTCCAGTCCAGCGCGCCAACGCGCGGAAAAAGACGCGCCCCCAGAAAGACCGCCAGCGCGATATTAACCGCCATAATGGGATGTTCAGGCCCGAGGCTTACGCCGCCCGCAAGACCGATAATCAGCGCGATAATAAGCCCCGGCAGAGCAGAGGGAGAGACAGGCGCGCCAATCAAGGGTTCCAGTGCCGGGTCCGGCCCGGCATGACCCGGGCTATAGCGGATCACCAGCCCTACGGCAATCCCGGTCAGGGTCAGCATCATCATGATCCAGCCCGGCGAGTCAATGCTGATGCCGAGTTTTACCGGAAGCGCGGTCCATAAAATCGTTTGCAGCACCGCCGCCACTTTCATGACGACGATGAGCACCAGGCTCGACGCCACGCCAATAATCAGCGCCGGGACAGCCAATAACAGCATGGTTCTGGCTCGCGGATGGAGCATGATGATTTCCTTGTACAAAACGGCTTAACGTTACTTTGCACAATCAGCATTGTGGCAATAGTGCAAAAGGTGCTGAAACGGTAAAGTTATAATGTGACGAAGATCGATAATCCATGGGCAGTCACCTTCTGGTCGTTGTTGTTATCACGCCTTGAATTTACAGTGTCCCAAAGATTTATTCTGACTTTAGCGGAGCAGTAGAAGAATGACAAAGTATGCTTTGGTAGGTGATGTAGGCGGCACCAACGCGCGCCTTGCCCTGTGCGATGTGAACAGCGGTGAAATTTCTCAGGCGAAAACCTATTCAGGGCTGGATTACCCAAGCCTGGAAGCGGTGGTTCGCGTCTATCTGGAAGAGCATAAAGTGAGCGTTGAAGACGGTTGTATCGCTATTGCCTGTCCGATCACCGGCGACTGGGTGGCGATGACCAACCACACGTGGGCCTTCTCAATTGCCGAAATGCGGAAAAACCTCGGCTTCTCGCACCTTGAAATTATCAACGACTTCACTGCGGTTTCCATGGCTATCCCAATGCTTAAACCAGAGCATCTGATTCAGTTCGGCGGTACGGCCCCGGTTGAAGGCAAACCGATTGCCGTTTACGGCGCAGGCACCGGCCTGGGGGTGGCGCACCTGGTCCACGTCGACAAACGCTGGGTCAGCCTGCCGGGCGAGGGCGGTCACGTGGATTTTGCGCCGAACAGCGAAGAAGAGGGCATTATTCTGGAGGAGCTACGCGCCGAGATTGGGCACGTGTCGGCCGAGCGGGTGCTTTCTGGCCCGGGCCTGGTGAACCTGTATCGGGCGATTGTAAAATCAGACGGTCGTCTGCCTGAAAATCTGCAACCTAAAGATGTGACCGAACGCGCGCTGGCCGACAGCTGTATTGACTGCCGCCGTGCTTTGTCGCTGTTCTGCGTCATCATGGGGCGTTTTGGCGGCAACCTGGCGCTGAACCTTGGCACCTTTGGCGGGGTCTATATTGCGGGCGGGATCGTGCCGCGCTTCCTCGATTTCTTTACCGCCTCCGGCTTCCGTGGCGGCTTCGAAGACAAAGGCCGCTTCAGGAGCTATGTCCAGGACATTCCTGTTTACCTGATTGTCCACGACAACCCAGGCTTACTGGGCTCCGGGGCGCATCTGCGTCAGGTACTGGGTCAGATCCTCTGATGCTCATTCCCCTCTCCTGCGGGAGAGGGAACGCGCTACAGGTGCATGAGCTGGCGGAACTCTTTCACTCTGCTGCGGCTTACCGGCACCTGAAAATCCAGATCCTTCAGCCGCAAAATATAGGTGTTATTAAACCAGGGTTCGATTTCGCGGATCTTGTTCAGGTTGACGCAGAACGAGCGGTGGCAGCGGAAGAAGTGAGCGGCCGGGAGTTTATTGCAGAATTCGGTGATGTTCATCGCCATGACGTAGGATTCACGCCGCGTATAGACAAACGTCATTTTTTCATGCGCTTCGGCATAGTAAATATCGTCGACAGGCGTGACGATGATCCGTTCGTCCTTCACCAGATTAATCGTGTCGTTTTCCCGCGCTACCGGGCTGGCACTGGCGGGTAATGCTTGCTGCTGCCACGCGGCTTCCAGCTTATGCAGCATGCTGATAATACGCGACTCCTGGTACGGCTTCAGAATATAGTCAAACGCCTCAAGCTCGAAGGCTTCCACGGCATGCTCTTTCCACGCGGTGACAAACACAATAAACGGCTTGTGGGCGAACTGATTGATATTTTGCGCCAGCAGGACGCCGTCCAGCGACGGAATATTAATATCGAGGAATATCGCGTCGACCCGGTTATGCTGTAAAAATTTCAGCACGTCCAGACCATCCTCAAAACAGCCAACAATCTCCATCTGGCTGTGGGTTTTGATAAGCCAGCTCAACTCCTGTTGAGCCAGAAATTCATCTTCTACGATGATGACTTTCATCTGTTACTCCGGCCTACGGCAACAAGGATATCGGGGCATTCACGGGCGTTCGCTCATTCGGAACATAAAAGGCAATTTCGGTGCCCGGCTCAAGACGGTGAATATGCAGCCCGTCACCGTACAGCAGTTTGACCCGGTGATGCACATTCAGCAGTCCGATCTTGTTGCCTGGCATTTCGTTTGATTTGACGCGCTCGATGACTTTCGGATCGATGCCGTGCCCGGTATCGCGCACGGCGATGCGCACGCGGTTACCGCTTTCCGTCACGCTAATCGTTACTACGCCTTTGCCTTTACACGGCTGAATACCGTGAACAATGGCGTTTTCCACCAGAGGCTGGATCAGCAGGCTTGGGATCACGCAGCTGACCTCTTCATCAATATCGTAAATGACCGTGAGCTTATCGCCAAAGCGTGCCTGCTCGATGGCGATGTAATCCTTGATTTGATACAGCTCTTTTTTGATGTCGATCTGCTCGTCGTCTTTTAGCTCAATGTTGTAGCGCAGATAGCGCGACAGATTAAATATCAGCTGCCGCGCGGTATCCGGATTCAGACGGATGGAAGAGGAGATAGCGTTCAGCGCGTTAAACAGGAAATGGGGATTGATCTTGCTTTGCAGGGCGCGCAGCTCTGCCTTATTTGCCATCTCGCGCAGCTGCTCTGCACGCGAAACCTCAAGTTGAGTGGAGATAATCTGCGACAGGCCAATCGCCATCTCCTGGAGCGAAGAGGTGATTTGGTGCGCATGGCAGTAGTAAATTTTCAGCGTCCCCGTGACCACGCCTTTTTCCCACAGCGGGATCACCAGCATTGAGTGGATCTCTGGCGTCCGGTGGGCTTCATCATTGTTTTTAATGATGATTTTTCCGTAGTTAATCGCCTGTCTGGTGGTCGGGCTGATGGTATCGTCGCTGTCGCGATAATTGCGCTCCCCGACGCCAACGTAAGCCAGCACGTGGTCAATATTGGTGATGGCGACCGCATCGGCGTGAATATCACGGCGGATGATATCGCAAACCTGACGTAAAGATTCGGCGTTAACGTGTCGGAAAAGCGGCAGCGTCTTGTTGGCGATATCCAGCGCCAGCTTGGCCTGACGCGCGGCGCTGGCCTCTTTTTCGCCCTCCACGCTTTGCACCAGCAGCACGATAAAACCGATACAGACGCTCCCGAGGATCATAGGAATACCGATCTTCGAGACGATATCCAGCCCCAGCGCAACGGTTGGCGCCCAGACGATGACCAGGATCATGGTCAGCGTTTCGCAGACCATCCCCGCGATAATCCCTGCACGCCAGTGCTGCTTTTTCGGGATTTTGCGGTTAATCCAGCCCGAGAGCAGCCCGGCAATAATGCTGGTGATAAAGCAGGGGACTGCCGTCACGCCGCCTATATCAATCAGGTATCGATGGGTGCCGGCGATGATACCTGTGATAATCCCTACCCAGGGACCAAAGAGGATCCCGCCCGACATGACGGCGATGATGCGCACGTTCACCAGCGAGCCTTCTACCGGCACCCCGGACCAGGTGCTGAACAGGGCAAACATCGAAAAGATAAACGTGACGGCCAGCAGCTCTTTTGGCGAATGGGCAGATTTATGCAACAGTTCGCGGAACAAGCGGATGCGGATAAGGAAAAAGAGACAGATCAGCATTAATGCCGCGCGGTCGAACACCGCGAGGAGCATATTGAAGATTTCGTGCACGGTCAGGCCTGGGAAAACGGGAAAAAGCTATGATAGAAAACATAGGGCCTGATGACCAGCTATCCATCAGATTTATCAAATGGGGAAAAACCATAATTCTCAAAGGGGATTGCTGGCTTTTGACTGAAAGCCGGTGCTTTTCCGTTTGGGGAGAAAAGCCAGGTAACGATACTGAAAATATTGTGTTAAATCGTAGCGCTTAAAACTGCCTGTTCGCGATAAGAGTTCCGCTTTTCACTGCAATCGCATTCCCGTTTTAGCGCAAAATATTGTTTTGCCGTTATCCTCTCGACAGCGTCTTTTTCTTCAGGTTATTTTCTAAGCACGCCACACGGGTGGCAGCGTCGCTCGGACGGTCCGGGCGCTAACGTGACTCTGAGGAATCTATGGCTGAATTCAGTCCTGAACGCCGTTTTACGCGTATCGATCGTCTCCCCCCTTATGTTTTCAATATCACTGCTGAACTGAAAATGGCTGCGCGTCGGCGCGGCGAAGACATTATCGATTTCAGTATGGGTAACCCTGACGGCCCAACGCCGCCGCATATCGTTGAGAAACTCTGCACGGTTGCCCAGCGTCCCGATACCCATGGGTATTCCACCTCACGCGGCATTCCACGCTTACGTCGGGCGATCTCCCGCTGGTATCAGGATCGTTATCAGGTCGATATCGATCCTGAAAGTGAAGCGATTGTGACCATTGGCTCCAAAGAGGGGCTGGCCCACCTGATGCTGGCGACGCTGGATCACGGCGATACCGTACTGGTGCCGAATCCAAGCTACCCGATTCACATCTATGGGGCGGTGATTGCCGGCGCGCAGGTGCGTTCTGTCCCGCTGGTGGAAGGCGTCGACTTCTTTAACGAGCTGGAACGGGCGATTCGTGAAAGCTATCCGAAGCCGAAAATGATGATCCTCGGTTTCCCGTCAAACCCAACAGCACAATGCGTTGAACTCGAATTCTTCGAGAAAGTGGTCGCGCTGGCTAAGCGTTACGACGTGCTGGTGGTACACGATCTCGCCTACGCCGATATCGTTTATGATGGCTGGAAAGCGCCGTCAATTATGCAGGTGCCGGGTGCCCGTGATGTGGCGGTTGAGTTTTTCACCCTGTCGAAAAGCTACAACATGGCGGGCTGGCGAATTGGTTTTATGGTGGGAAACAAAACGCTGGTGAGCGCCCTGGCGCGTATTAAAAGCTACCATGACTATGGCACCTTTACGCCGTTACAGGTCGCGGCCATCGCGGCGCTGGAAGGGGATCAGCAATGCGTGCTCGATATTGCCGCTCAGTACAAACGCCGCCGTGATGTGCTGGTAAAAGGGCTTCATGAAGCAGGCTGGATGGTGGAAATGCCAAAAGCCTCTATGTACGTCTGGGCGAAAATCCCTGAGCCGTATGCGGCGATGGGTTCTCTGGAATTTGCTAAAAAACTGCTTCAGGACGCGAAGGTTTGCGTCTCTCCAGGCATTGGCTTTGGTGACTACGGTGACACGCATGTGCGTTTCGCGCTGATTGAAAACAGCGACCGTATCCGTCAGGCAGTGCGGGGCATTAAAAGCATGTTCCGCGCGGATGACCTGCTTGCAGCGAAGAGCGTTGCGGAACAACCCGAGTCGTAACGGACAACAAAAAAACAGGCGCCAACGGCGCCTGTTTTTTTGACTGCATTTTCTTAACTAGATCATCAGAGCAAACGTTCCGGCCCAAACTAAAACAATAACCGAAATGCCCATAAAGAAATATTTCACGTTTCATCGCTCCGCGTATCTTCCGGTACGCATTAAAAAAACAGAGTCCAACTGAGTATAGAGAGTTGAAATCATGCGAAAGGGGAAATCGGAATTATCCCGTTACGTCGCTAACTTCAGCTCTGAATTCTGTGCTTTCCTGTCGCCAGACGGCGCTAATGTACGCCTAAATTTCAGGAGTGACAAGAGGCATTTTTTTAAATAATTTCCTACACTTACGAGTGTCGTGGAACGGCGACAGTTTGATTTCGGTACGCAATAAATGCCTGTTGAGCGACGGTCGAAAAAAGCCGTTACGCACTGCGATTACAGGTGTTTGAAAAGGTTAGTTTCTTAGCGAAACTAACCTTCGAAAGGGGTCAGATATAGAGCGAGGCTTCGCCCAGGGGGCGGGTTTTAAAGCGGCGGTGCATCCACAGATACTGCTCAGGCGCACGCATAATTTCAAACTCAATCACCTTATTGATAAAGGTCGCGGCTTCACTCTCATCTTCAGGATAGTTCGCCATCTCTGGGGAGATATGCAGACGATAGCCTGACTTATCCGCTTTTCTGACCATGGTCACCGTCAACATCGCGGCGCCTGAGAGACGTGAAATCACAAAGGTACCGTTCGTCGTAGCGACATCTTTAACCGCAAAGAAAGGGGCAAAACTGCTGCCTTTAGGACCGTAGTCCTGATCCGGGGCAAACCAGACGGCTTCACCTTTTTTCAGGGCGCCAACCATACCGCGGAGATTGTTACGGCTGATCATCGCCTTATTTGAACGCATGCGGCCCCGCGTTTGTACCCATTCCATAAGCGCGCTGTTATGCGGGCGATAGGTTGCCATCATTGGCTGACAAAGACCCATAACGCGGCCGCCCAGCTCAAGCGACATAAAATGCACACCCACAACCATCACGCCGCGGTTTTGCATCTGGGCACGTTTCAGGTTATCCAGGCCTTCCACGTCAAACCATTTACGGACACGCTCGTCTGGCCAGAACCAGGCCATACCGGTTTCAAGCAGCGCCATACCGATAGATTTAAAGTTTTCCGCAATCAGCGTTTCGCGCTGCCGCGCATTGTAATGCGGAAAGCACAGTTCGAGATTTTTTCGGGCAATGGATTCACGACGCTTAAGAAAGTAACGCGATGCGCTGCCGAGCTTAGAACCCAGGAAACGGATCACGGGATATGGAAGTTGAACCAGCAGCCAAAGTACGCCAAGGCCGAACCATGTAAACCAGTAGCGCGGGTGCAAAAACGCCCGCTGAAATTTGGATTGAGACAAAATAGTGGAACCTTTGTAAAGCCTGTTAAGGTAGCGCAGACTTCGCGATACCACGTGCCATTAAGACCGTAGGACGAGGTCATGGTTGCAGGCTTTACCGTTCTTTACGACGTTGCCTGGCCATTGCTGACTTGGGTGGGCGGCATAATGTAGCACCGTTATACATTATGAGCCATCACTCGTTTTTGTTGAAAAAAGCGGCAATTACGGAGTGGTTTGATTTTGCTATTGTTAAATCTGCGTTCCCGCATGTCTCCTGAAGGTGCAGACCATGGAAACCTACCTGCAAACGGTGAAAGAAGAGTGGGTGAAGCTGATTAATGAAACCGATCCCGATGTGCATCGGCTTGCGACTGAGCTTGCCAGAGACAACGCAACTCCCCTGGTCGCTGAATTCTATTGTGTTGTGCTGGCAGATCCATCGGCAGCTGAATTCCTGACAACCGAACAGGTGGAGAGGCAGCTTCAGGAGGCGCTTCGTCGCTGGCTTATTGATGTGCTTTCATGCCGTGTGGAGCAGGTTGAAGAGCAGATGCGGGCGCAGCAGCGCGCTGCGGATGTTCATGCCCGTATTGGTATTTCGGTTGATTTAGTTGAAATGGGCTTCCGTGTTCTGAAAAAGCTGCTGTTACCTGTCATTACTACCAGCGCCCATTCGCCTGAGGTGAAGCTGCATATTTATCACTACGCGATAAACAGTATCGATCTGGCCATGGAAGTGATGTCGCGGGCCTATGTATTTAGCGAGAACAATGCGGCGAAAGAGGACGAAAATTATCGCATCTTTTCCTTAATGGAGAACGCAGAAGAGGAGAAGGAGAGACAGACCGCGGCGCTGCTGTCATGGGAAATGGTGCTTCTGTATAAGATCACGCTTAATTCCAGTATCGGCAACAGTCTGCCGCTGGGGCAGTCTGAATTTGGACTGTGGTTTAGCCATAAAGGTCGGCACTATTTCAGCGGCATCGCTGAGGCCGGTCATATCTCTCGTCTGATTCAGGAATTCGATGACCTTTTTAACGAGGTCCGTCTTGCAGGGCAGGGTCTGAGTGATAAAGCGCAGCGGGATAAATTCTTGCAGCGAATGCGTAATACCCTCTCGCAAATCATCACGCTTTTGCGCGAACTGTTTGACGAAGTGTCGCGACACGAGGTGGGGGTTGATGTCCTGACCCGCCTGTTGAATCGCCGTTTCCTGCCAACCATCTTCAAACGCGAAATCCTGCACGCCACCCGGGCGGGAATAAAGCTCTCGACGCTGCTGATTGACGTCGACAAATTTAAACAAATCAACGATACCTGGGGGCACAATACCGGGGACGAGATCCTGCGAAAAGTCTCCGGCGCGTTCTACGACAACGTGCGAACCTGTGATTACGTTTTTCGCTACGGCGGCGATGAATTTTTGATTGTGCTAACGGAAATCTCAGAGGTGGACGCGCTGCGAATCGCCGAGCGTATCCGCAGGCGGGTGGAAAAAATCAAGGTTAACTCCCCAACCGGCGATATTATCCCGCTCTCCCTCTCGATAGGCGTTGCGATGTTCAACGGGCATCCCGATTACGAGCGATTGTTTCAGGCGGCGGATGAAGCCTTATACGGCGCGAAACGGCGTGGCCGAAACTGCGTGGAGCTTTGGAAGGGGGCGTAAGGAAAGACAGAAGTGTCCCCTGCAGGAATCGAACCTGCAACTAGCCCTTAGGAGGGGCTCGTTATATCCATTTAACTAAGGGGACGAAGCGGCAAGAGTATAGCGTTATTTACACTTTTCGTTAAGCGCATTGCCGCCTGACTGGTCAAAGAGTCACCGTTCACGCCGATTTTTCAGCAGTTTTATCCTTTTTTTCCTGAGCCTTAAGCTCGGCCTTACGCTTGTTGGACATGTCGTTACGGATTTGCGCATGGCTCAACAGCGCAAAGATAAAGGTCCCGCCACAAATGTTGCCTGCGAGGGTTGGCAGGGCGAACGGCCAGAAAAAGTCACTCCAGTGGAGTGTGCCGTTAAATACCAGATAAAGGATTTCAACGGTTCCGACAACAATGTGTGTGGTATCGGCGAGTGCGATAAGCCAGGTCATCAGGATAATTACCACGATTTTCGCGCTGCCCGCTGACGGGAACATCCAGACCATAGTGGCGATGATCCAGCCGGAAATTATGGCATTAGAGAACATTTCAACCGGCGTGTTTTTCATCACATCCATGCCAATTTTCACAAATGCGTCGCGGGTCGGTTCATCAAATATTGGCATATACTCGAACGCCCAGGCGGCTATGCCCGTACCGATCAGGTTACCCAGCAGCACGACGCTCCACAGGCGCATCAGTAAACCGAAATTACCGAGGGTCGGATTTTGCATGACGGGCAGTACGGCAGTGACGGTATTCTCCGTAAATAGCTGCTGTCGCGCCATAATGACGATAATAAAGCCGAACGTGTAGCCTAAATTTTCCAGCAAAAAACCGCCCGGCACGCCTTCCAGCTGAACGTGAAATATCCCTTTGGCGAGCAGAGAGGCGCCCATCGACAGACCGGCTGCAATGGCTGACCACAGCAGGGCCATCGCGTCGCGCTCCATCTCTTTTTCCCCGTCCTGGCGAATATGCTCATGAATAGCCATGGCGCGCGACGGCAGGCGATCTTCATCGACTTCTATCTCTTCTCCCCGGTCTTTCTCCTCACTTTCAATCTCAAGCTCCTCTTTGCTTTCACCAATTTTCTCTTCGCTAATGTCTTTCATAACAGCTCCTTCGGGGTAATTGCTCATTTAAGCGTAGCGGCTTTTAGCGCTTTCCCCGTGGGGATGCTCTTAAATTGCTGAAAATGGCAATAAAGGTGAGACATCTCTTTCAAAGCCAATATAAAATTGCCAGCGAAACGAATTCTGAAAGACAGGCTATGCTGAAATTAGCGTGATGACGCGAGCGGGTCGTCATTGTCCTCGTAGACATCGGTAAGCGTGCTGTTACAATCACTTGCACGTTTCAGGCGGAGCATCACAGGCTCCGTCACAGATGGCATTCAACGATAGCCATATTGAACAGGGAGAAATTTATGAAGCTTCGGCTGTCGGCGCTTGCGCTGGGCGTAACAATGCTTGTGGGCTGCGCCAGCTCTGGCGAGCAAACGGGACGCTCCGATCCTCTCGAAGGATTTAACCGTTCAATGTACAGCTTTAACTATAATGTGCTGGATCCATATCTGGTTCGTCCGGTTGCCGTGGCATGGCGTGACTACGTTCCGCAGCCGGCGCGTAACGGGCTGAGCAACTTTACCAGTAACCTGGAAGAGCCAGCGGTTATGGTGAACTACTTCCTCCAGGGCGACCCGTATCAGGGGATGGTGCATTTCACCCGCTTCTTCCTGAACTCCCTGCTGGGTATGGGCGGCTTAATTGATGTCGCAGGCATGGCGAACCCGAAATTACAGCGTGAACAGCCGCACCGTTTCGGCAGCACGCTGGGTCATTATGGCGTAGGTTATGGTCCGTATGTGCACCTGCCATTCTACGGCAGCTTTACCGTGCGTGATGATGGCGGCGACATGGTGGATACGCTGTATCCTGTACTGTCATGGCTCACCTGGCCGCTGTCGATTGGTAAATGGACCGTGGAAGGAATTGAAACGCGTGCGCAACTGCTGGATTCTGATGGTCTGCTGCGTCAGTCTTCCGATCCGTACATCATGGTCCGCGAGGCCTACTTCCAGAACCATGACTTTATTGCCAACGGCGGTAAGCTGAAGCCGGAAGA
The DNA here is from genome assembly GCF_032389435.1 of Enterobacter sp. DTU_2021_1002640_1_SI_PRY_ASU_LCPMC_013. Lineage (NCBI taxonomy): Bacteria > Pseudomonadati > Pseudomonadota > Gammaproteobacteria > Enterobacterales > Enterobacteriaceae > Enterobacter > Enterobacter sp. DTU_2021_1002640_1_SI_PRY_ASU_LCPMC_013. The sequence goes on along the minus strand of NZ_CP135594.1, from coordinate 3,442,009 downwards.
TAATCCGAACGCGAAAGCCATTGAGAACGAATTAAAAGATATCGATTCGGAATAAATAAAAAAGGTGAGCAATGCTCACCTTTTTTAATCGTGTTGGGATTAGAACGCGTAGTTGAAGTTGGTACCAAACAGCCAGGCTTTACCTTCAGAGGTAAACTCGTATGGGCCTTCCTGGAAGGTCACCTTCTGGCCATGCATGTACGACACGCCCGCGTCGATAGAGGCATTCTCGTTGAACGCGTAGGTTGCCCCCGCACTCACCCAGAAACGGTCCTGATCCGGAATGGAGATAGAACGTTTATCGGCCGGTACCGGGCTGTCATCAAATGCCACGCCGGTACGGAACGTCCAGTTGTCATCCATATAATAGGTCGTACCAAGCGCGATACGGTAAGCATCGTGGAAGCTTTCGTCTTTATAGAACAGCGTCTGGCCGTTGCTGCCGGTGGCTTTAAGCTCCTCGAACTGGCTCCAGCTGGTATACGCGAGGCTGTAGTGAATTGCCCACTGCGGCGCAACGCGGTTATAACCTGACACTTCCCACATTTCTGGCAGATGCAGCGACAGTGAGCCCGGTACGGTTTGATTCGAGGTACCCCATGGAATGGTGGTACCTGCGCCTGGCACCATACCGTTGACTGGGCTCAGGATGCCGCTTTTGTAATCGCCATCGAAATCAATTTTCACTTCTGAGCGATAGGTCAGACCCCAGCGGTTGTTTTTATCCAGTTCATACAGGATACCGGCGTTCCAGCCGTAACCCCATTCATCACCTTTCAGGCTGGCAATTTTATTGCTGTTTTTTGGCAGCGCAGCAGTTTGCTCCCCGGAGTAACGCTCGATTTTTGCATCGGCGTAGACAGCATCAAAGCCCAGACCAAAGCTCCAGTTATCGTTCAGACGATATGCGCCGCTCAGGTTGAGGTTCAGGGTCGTCAGGTCGGTTTTACCGCCGTATTCCCCGGCCGGATAGTTGTTATTGAATTCCGTTGCCAGGCCATAGTTAGAGGTGACAGAGGCACCCCAACCAAACTGTTCATTGATTGGCGCAACAAAGTGCAGGTTAGGCACCCACGCGGTCGGCGCAATGTTATCCGCCTTCAGATCTGCGCCGGTGAACTGAGATTTGCCAGAAATATTGACATCAGGATCGATGTAAACCGCACCGGCAGAGAAGGTAGGGCGATCAAACATCATGATCAGTGCCGGGTTACGACTCGCGTTGCCTGCGTCATCGGCAATCGCACCTTCCCCGGAATACGCACGGCCAAGGCCAGAGGAAGAAAATTCGTTTAACTGGAAGCCCGCTGACCAGGCGGACGTTGAGACGATTGCCACTGCAACTGCTAAAGCAGTTTGTTTGAACAGGGTTTTCTGGCTCATGACCATAACCTCATTGAGTTATTTTTATTCAATAATTGTTACATACCGTAACAGGAGCGCGAAGTGTAGGGTCTGAGGTATGACTTACAAATCAGACCAGTGGCGAGAGTATAGGTCTGACCAGCTGGGATGTTGCAAGTTTGTTTATTAATATTTTCAGATATGTTTCTTGAAACGAGATCTGGTTGGCAAAATTGTGACCAGTGCGATTCCTCTGAAAAGGGGAATTTTGTTTTAGATCATTTTTTAGTGTGATATTGCTCACTTATCCGATTTTGCGCCATTAACGGCTGGAGGGGGCTCGTTCGGGGGCGTAAAATAGACGCATCGTGTTTATCTCGCGCCCTGCGCGAATACAGAGGAAATTGAGCTATGAGTAAATGCAGTGCTGATGAAACCCCGGTTTGCTGCTGTATGGATGTTGGCACCATTATGGACAACACCGATTGCACCGCCTCTTACAGCCGCGTATTCCCTAACCGCGCTGAAGCGGAAGAGACGCTGGCCGCGCTGAGCCAGCGCGCGCGTGAAGTCGAATCCGATCCGTGTGAAATCAAATCCACCTTCACGGAAGTGGAAGGCGGCGTGCGGCTGGATATCGACTTTGTGTTCGCCTGCGAAGCAGAAACGCTGATCTTCCAGCTGGGCCTGCGTTAATACTTTTTGCACGGGCCTACGATCGTGTAGGCCGGTTAAGGCAACGCCGCAACCCGGCAACAAATCTCACAAATGCCTCTGCCATGCAGGGGCATTTTCTTTTTCTTCTCTGTGCCTTAGCTCGCAATTTTTGGCTTCCCCGATTGGCTCAATGTAAAAAAATAGTTAAGACTATTATCAGGTCAGACCACTTAATGTGTGCGGAAAATTTTTTTACAGGGGAGTGTTATGAGTCAGGCATTACCGCTTATCACCCGACACGGTGACCGCATTGCCATTGTCAGCGGGTTACGTACGCCGTTTGCGCGTCAGGCAACCGCGTTTCACGGTATACCGGCTGTCGAACTGGGAAAAATGGTGGTGGGGGAGATGCTGGCTCGCAGCGAGATCCCGCCAGAGGTTATTGAGCAACTGGTTTTCGGCCAGGTGGTGCAAATGCCGGAAGCGCCCAATATCGCACGTGAAATCGTGCTGGGCACCGGCATGAATGTTCACACCGACGCATACAGCGTCAGCCGCGCCTGCGCCACCAGTTTCCAGGCGGTGGCGAACGTGGCGGAAAGCCTGATGGCGGGGACCATTCGCGCGGGGATCGCCGGCGGCGCGGATTCCTCATCCGTGCTGCCCATCGGTGTTAGCAAACAGCTGGCCCGCATCCTCGTGGATGCCAACAAAGCCCGGACCACCGGTGCGAAGCTCAAACTCTTCTCGCGTTTACGTCTGCGCGACCTCATGCCCGTGCCACCTGCCGTTGCTGAATACTCCACCGGCCTGCGTATGGGCGACACTGCCGAGCAGATGGCAAAAACCTACGGTATTACCCGCGAACAGCAGGATGCACTGGCGCATCGCTCGCATCAGCTCGCTGCGAAGGCCTGGTCGGAAGGCAAACTTGCCGACGAGGTGATGACGGCTTACATCCCGCCTTTCCGCGAACCGCTGGTGGAAGATAACAATATCCGTGGCACCTCGACGCTGGAGGATTACGCAAAACTGCGCCCGGCGTTTGATCGTAAACATGGCACCGTTACGGCGGCCAACAGTACGCCACTGACGGACGGTGCCGCCGCCGTGATCCTGATGACGGAATCCCGGGCGAAAGAGCTTGGCATAACACCGCTGGGCTATTTGCGTAGCTACGCCTTTACCGCCATTGATGTCAGGCAGGACATGCTGCTCGGTCCGGCCTGGTCCACGCCGCTGGCGCTGGAGCGTGCGGGGTTGACGCTGGCTGACTTAACCCTGATCGATATGCACGAAGCCTTTGCCGCACAAACCCTGGCAAACATTCAGCTGCTGGCAAGCGAGCGCTTCGCGCGCGATGTACTGGGCCGCGCCCACGCGACCGGCGAAGTGGATCAGAGTAAGTTTAACGTGCTTGGCGGATCCATCGCCTACGGCCATCCATTTGCGGCGACCGGCGCGAGAATGATAACCCAGACTTTGCACGAGCTGCGTCGCCGCGGCGGCGGTTTTGGTCTCGTTACCGCCTGTGCGGCGGGCGGCCTGGGTGCAGCAATGGTTCTGGAGGCTGAATAATGGAAACGACATCTGCATTTAACCTGGCTGTTCGCCTTGATAACGTGGCTGTTATCACCATTGATGTACCCGACGAAAAGATGAACACCCTGAAGGCCGAGTTCGGCGTTCAGGTGCGTGCGATGCTCAGACAGATCCGCGAAAACAAAGCGATACGTGGCCTGGTATTTATCTCGGCAAAGCCGGATAACTTTATTGCCGGGGCCGATATCAACATGATTGCCCGGGCGAAAAGCGCTCAGGAAGCAGAAGACCTGGCGCGTCAGGGGCAGCAGGTAATGGCGGAGATCCATGCGCTGTCGATACCCGTTGTCGCTGCGATCCACGGGGCCTGCCTGGGCGGTGGGCTTGAGCTGGCGCTGGCCTGTCACAGCCGCATTTGTACCGACGATGCGAAAACCGTACTCGGACTGCCGGAGGTACAGCTTGGATTGCTGCCCGGTTCAGGTGGCACGCAGCGCCTGCCGCGTCTGGTGGGCGTCAGTACGGCGCTGGAGATGATTTTAACCGGTAAACAGCTGCGCGCCCGCCAGGCGTTAAAGGCGGGTCTGGTTGATGAGGTCGTTCCGCACGCCATCTTGCTTGAGGCCGCCGTTGAGCGGGCGCTGAAAGGTCGTCAGGCGAAACGCCCTCTGCCGGTGCGCGAGCGTATCCTCGCCGGGCCGCTGGGGCGCACGCTGCTGTTCAATATGGTGGGTAAAAAAACCGAGCAAAAAACCAAAGGGAACTATCCGGCAGCGACGCGCATTCTGAAGGTGATTGAAACCGGTTTATCGCAGGGCAGCAGCAGCGGTTATGCCGCGGAAGCGAAAGCCTTTGGCGAGCTGGCGATGACGCCGCAATCGCAGGCGCTGCGCGGCATTTTCTTTGCCAGCACGGAGGTTAAAAAAGATCCGGGCAGTGAAGCTGAACCGGCTCCGCTGCGCGCCGTTGGCGTTCTGGGTGGTGGGCTGATGGGCGGCGGCATCGCATTTGTCACCGCCAGCAAAGGCAAATTGCCCGTACGTATCAAAGATATCAACCCTAAGGGTATCAACCACGCGTTGCAGTACAGCTGGCAGAACCTTGATCGCAAAGTGAAGCGCCGCCATATCAAGGCCAGTGAGCGCGATAAAACCCTCGCGATGATCACTGGCGCCACCGACTACAGTGGGTTTGCACACCGCGATCTGGTGATTGAAGCCGTGTTCGAAGATCTGGCCCTTAAGCAGCAGATGGTGGCGGACGTTGAACAGCATTGCGCGCCGCACACCATTTTCGCGTCAAACACCTCGTCTTTGCCGATCGGCGACATCGCGGCGAAAGCCGTGCGCCCGGAGCAGGTGATAGGGCTGCACTATTTCAGCCCTGTCGAAAAAATGCCGCTGGTGGAGGTTATTCCACATGCCACAACCAGCCCGCAAACTATTGCCACCGTGGTGAAACTGGCGAAAAAACAGGGCAAAACCCCGATTGTGGTCGCGGACAAAGCCGGCTTCTACGTCAACCGCATTCTGGCGCCTTACATTAACGAAGCGATGCGGTTGCTGACGGAAGGGGAGAAAATTGAGCACGTCGATGACGCTCTGGTGAAGTTTGGATTCCCCGTCGGCCCAATCCAACTTTTGGATGAGGTAGGAATTGATACGGGGACTAAAATTATCCCAGTGCTGGAAGCGGCTTATGGCGATCGTTTTGCGCCGCCTGCAAACTTTGTTTCCGCAATTTTGAAGGACGATCGCAAAGGCAGAAAAAATGAACGTGGTTTCTATCTTTACGCCGCGAAAGGGCGTAAAAGCAAGAAACAGGTCGACCCTTCGGTTTATGCGCTTATTCCTGTCACGGGTCAGGGAAAACTGTCGGCGGTTCAGTGTGCTGAGCGCTGCGTGATGATGATGCTCAATGAAGCGGCGCGCTGCTTTGGTGAGCAGGTGATCAAAAGCGCGCGCGACGGCGACATCGGCGCCGTGTTTGGTATCGGTTTTCCGCCATTCCTTGGCGGTCCGTTCCGGTATATGGATACCCTCGGGGCGGGTGAAGTGGTTGCGATCCTGCAACGTCTGGCCTCGCAATATGGTCCACGGTTTACACCTTGTGACGAATTATTGCAGATGGCGGAACGGGGTCAGACATTCTGGCCCGCAAGGGAAACTGATTGCGTAAACTGAAGTCAAAGAAGGGTAAATCCTGAGGTGATGGAACCTGTTCTGGCGAAATTGTAAACAGAGATTGACTATACTTACGCCATTGAGGTAAAAAACAGCGTTTCATTCACCGAATGGATCAGGCACAATGCCCGGCCATCGGGTTTTCTACCTCAGAGCATTAATCGCGGGTAGTTAACGCCGGTGATTCTGGTTAACAAAAGCGGTGCAATATGCAAGTTTTTATCATGCGTCACGGCGACGCGGCACTCGATGCCGCCAGTGACTCAGTACGTCCTTTAACCGTCTGTGGCTGCGACGAATCCCGTCAGATGGCGACATGGCTTAAAGGTCAAAAAGTGGACATTGAACGCGTTCTGGTGAGTCCGTTCCTGCGGGCAGAACAGACGCTGGATGTGGTAGGGGAGTGTATGAACCTGCCATCCAGTGTGGATGTTCTCCCTGAACTCACGCCGTGTGGCGATGTTGGCCTTGTCAGTGCTTACCTTCAGGCGCTGTGCAATGAAGGTGTCGCTTCCGCACTGGTCATTTCCCACCTGCCGCTGGTCGGCTATCTGGTATCTGAGCTGTGCCCGGGCGAAACGCCACCGATGTTCACAACGTCCGCCATTGCCAACGTCACCCTCGACGAAACCGGCAAAGGGGTCTTTAACTGGCAAATGAGTCCGTGCAACCTGAAGATGGCAAAAGCCATCTGACGTGACGTGCGATATGGCGGGGTGCAGCGTGCCTCCCGCCATCCTGTCAGGGCAATTCTGGCGGCTGCCACTCCTCCACCTCAATCAATACCAGCAATGCGGCATCTCCGCCGTACTCTTTTGGCGCCTGATGAAAAGCCATCACGTGTGGATGCTGAGCCAGCCACAGCGGTGTCTGTTGCTTAAGAATATGTTTGCCGTGGCCGTGCATCACGCAGGCGCAAAAAACATGCTCGCGACGACATGCCGCGATCAACGCCCCCAGCTCCTGTTTCGCCTGCATCTGGGTCAACCCATGCAGATCGAGGAACAGCTCCGGCGAGTAATCTCCCCGGCGTAATTTTTTCAGTTCAAAATGGCTGACGTCTTCGCGCACGTATTTCACCGCACCCTGGGTATTTAGCAGCGGCTGAAACTCATCTGAAAAATAGTGGCTGTTATCGGCCTGCTCCTGGAGCAACCGTTTGACCGGTACCTCGCTGACTTTTTTACGCTGCGGGCGATGGACAATGGTGTCGTGCGTGATTTGACGCGTCCCGGTCATCAGCTGGCGGAAGAGAGCCTGATCCTCCTCGCTGAGCGATGTTTTCTTTTTCATTCGTCATTCTCATCTCGTATTTCCGATAGTGTACCCGACTAAACGCATTTTTTAACCTCAAGCGGTACGCGTCATTGCTGATTTATCGCCGTCTTCATGGCAAACTAGCCGCCGAAAATTATGCGAGCATGCCCTGGAGGAAAGAGTGGATAAAATTTTTGTCGATGAAGCAGTAAACGAGCTGCATACCATACAGGACATGTTGCGCTGGTCGGTTAGCCGCTTCAGCGCCGCCAATATCTGGTACGGCCACGGTACGGATAACCCATGGGATGAGGCCGTGCAGCTGGTGCTGCCGTCTCTCTACCTGCCGCTGGATATTCCGGAAGACATGCGCACCGCGCGCCTGACCTCCAGTGAAAAACACCGCATCGTTGAGCGCGTGATCCGTCGCGTGAACGAGCGCATTCCGGTTGCTTACCTGACCAACAAAGCCTGGTTCTGCGGCCACGAATTCTACGTTGATGAGCGCGTGCTGGTGCCGCGTTCGCCGATTGGCGAGCTGATCAACAACCATTTTGACGGCCTGATTAACCATCAGCCGCAGCACATTCTTGATATGTGCACCGGCAGCGGCTGCATCGCCATTGCCTGCGCGTACGCCTTCCCGGAAGCGGAAGTGGACGCCGTCGATATCTCCACCGACGCGCTGGCCGTCACCGAACACAACATTGAAGAGCACGGGCTGATTCATCACGTCACGCCTATCCGCTCTGACCTGTTCCGCGACCTGCCGACGCTGCAATACGACCTGATCGTCACCAATCCGCCGTACGTGGATGCAGAAGATATGTCCGACCTGCCGAACGAGTACCGTCACGAGCCGGAGCTGGGCCTGGCGTCAGGCTCTGACGGGCTGAAGCTGACCCGCCGCATCCTGGCGTGCGCGCCGGATTACCTGACCGACGACGGCGTTCTGATTTGTGAAGTGGGCAACAGCATGGTACATCTGATAGAGCAGTACCCGGATGTGCCGTTCACCTGGCTTGAGTTCGACAACGGCGGTGACGGCGTCTTTATGCTGACCAAAGCGCAGCTGCTTGATGCACGCGAATACTTCAGCATTTACAAAGATTAATCCAGCGGGCTTCGGCCCGTTTCACAACGCTCAAACACAAACAACAACATCGGAGCCGTGATGGCAGGAAACAGTATTGGACAGGTATTCCGTGTGACCACCTTTGGCGAGTCGCACGGTCTGGCACTGGGTTGTATCGTTGATGGCGTCCCGCCAGGCATCGAACTGACCGAAGCCGATTTACAGCATGACCTTGACCGTCGTCGTCCGGGTACCTCTCGCTACACCACGCAGCGTCGCGAGCCGGACCAGGTCAAAATTCTCTCCGGCGTATTTGAAGGCCGTACCACAGGAACCAGCATTGGTCTGCTGATTGAAAACACCGATCAGCGTTCTCAGGACTACGGCGCGATTAAGGACGTTTTCCGTCCTGGTCACGCCGACTATACCTACGAACAAAAATATGGCTTTCGCGACTATCGCGGCGGCGGGCGTTCTTCCGCGCGTGAAACCGCGATGCGCGTGGCGGCAGGGGCAATTGCCAAAAAATATCTCCAGCAGAAATTCGGCATCGTTATCCGCGGCTGTCTGTCCCAGATGGGCGACATTCCGCTGGCAATCAAAGACTGGGATCAGGTAGAGCTCAACCCGTTCTTCTGCGCCGATGCCGACAAGCTGGACGCGCTGGATGAGCTGATGCGTGGCCTGAAAAAAGAGGGCGACTCCATTGGTGCGAAAGTCACCGTGGTGGCCGACGGCGTGCCGGCTGGCTGGGGCGAGCCGGTATTTGACCGCCTTGACGCCGATATCGCCCACGCGCTGATGAGCATCAACGCGGTGAAAGGCGTCGAAATCGGCGACGGTTTTGACGTGGTCAAGCTTCGCGGCAGCCAGAACCGCGACGAAATCACGAAGGCGGGTTTCCAGAGTAACCATGCGGGCGGCATTCTGGGCGGCATCAGCAGTGGGCAGCAAATTATTGCCAATATCGCGCTGAAGCCAACGTCCAGCATTACCGTCCCGGGCCACACGATTAACCGCGCTGGCGATGAAGTTGAGATGATCACCAAAGGGCGTCACGATCCGTGCGTGGGGATCCGCGCGGTGCCGATCGCAGAAGCGATGCTGGCGATCGTGCTGATGGATCACTTCCTGCGCCAGCGCGCGCAGAATGCGGATGTGACGACCACCATTCCACGCTGGTAACTATGAAAAAAACCGCAATCGCTCTGCTGGCGCTGCTGGCCAGTGGAGCAAGCCTGGCCGCTACGCCGTGGCAGAAAATCACCCACCCGGTAGCGGGGAGCGCGCAGTCCATTGGCGCTTTCTCCAACGGGTGTATCGTCGGTGCGCAGGCGCTGCCGTTGCAGTCGGACACTTATCAGGTGATGCGTACCGATCAGCGCCGTTATTTCGGCCATCCTGACCTGCTGCTGTTTATTCAGCGTCTTGGTAACCAGGTGCATAACCTGGGGCTGGGGACGATGCTGATTGGCGATATGGGGATGCCTGCCGGTGGTCGCTTCAACGGCGGTCACGCCAGCCACCAGACCGGACTGGATGTGGATATTTTCCTGCAATTGCCGAAAACACGCTGGAGCTCAGCGCAACTGCTGAAACCGCAGGCGCTGGATCTGGTCTCGGCCGACGGTAAACGGGTCGTCGCCTCGCGCTGGTCGCCGGAAATTTCCAGCATGATTAAGCTGGCGGCAGAGGATAACGACGTCACGCGGATCTTTGTTAATCCGGCCATCAAGCGGCAGCTTTGCCTGGATGCGGGAACGGATCGCGACTGGTTGCGTAAAGTGCGCCCGTGGTTCCAGCACCGGGCGCATATGCATGTTCGCCTGCGCTGTCCGGCGAACAGCCTGGAATGTGAAGATCAGCCGCTGCCACCGCCTGGCGATGGTTGTGGTTACGAACTGCAAAGCTGGTTTGAACCGGCCAAGCCTGGAACCTCTAAGCCTGAGAAGAAGACACCGCCTCCGTTGCCGCCTTCCTGCCAGGCGCTACTGGATGAGCATGTACTTTAATGGATAATTTCGTCGATCTGTTCATGGTGTCACCGCTGCTGCTGGCGGTGCTCTTTTTTGTTGCGATGTTAGCCGGATTTATCGATGCCCTGGCGGGCGGCGGCGGGTTGCTCACCGTTCCGGCGCTGCTGGCGGCAGGCATGAGCCCTGCCCAGGCGCTTGCCACCAACAAACTCCAGGCATGCGGCGGTTCGCTCTCCTCGTCGCTCTATTTCATCCGGCGCAAAGTGGTGAATCTCGCCGATCAGAAGCTCAATATCCTGATGACGTTTATTGGCTCAACGGCGGGTGCGCTGCTGGTCCAGCACGTACAGTCCGACATTCTGCGCCAGATCCTGCCGCTGCTGGTTATCTGTATCGGCCTCTATTTCCTGCTGATGCCAAAGCTCGGGGAAGAAGATCGACAGCGTCGTCTTCACGGCCTGCCGTTTGCGCTGATTGCCGGTGGCTGCGTCGGTTTTTACGATGGCTTCTTTGGCCCGGGGGCAGGTTCGTTTTATGCGCTGGCATTCGTGACGCTGGCCGGGTTCAACCTCGCCAAATCCACCGCCCACGCCAAAGTCCTCAACGCGACCTCCAACGTTGGCGGTCTGCTGCTGTTTATCATTGGCGGCAAGGTTATCTGGGCAACCGGATTTGTGATGATGGCAGGGCAGTTTTTGGGCGCGCGCGCAGGCTCGCGTCTGGTATTAAGCAAAGGACAAAAGCTGATCCGCCCGATGATTGTTGTCGTCTCGGCGGTGATGAGCGCCAAACTTCTTTATGACAGCCATGGACAGGAGATCCTCACCTGGTTGGGGATGAACTAATGAACAGTACGCATAACTACGAACAGCTGATTGAGATCTTCGATAGCTGTTTCGCTGATGATTTTAATACCCGTCTGATTAAAGGCGACGACGAACCGATCTATCTTCCTGCTGATGACGAGGTTCCGTATAACCGCATCATCTTTGCCCATGGCTTTTACGCCAGCGGTTTGCACGAAATTTCGCACTGGTGTATCGCCGGGAAAGCGCGTCGCGAGCTGGTGGACTTTGGTTACTGGTACTGCCCGGACGGGCGCGACGCCGCCACCCAGGGGCAGTTCGAAGATGTGGAGGTGAAACCTCAGGCGCTGGAATGGCTGTTCTGCGTAGCGGCGGGTTTCCCGTTCAACGTAAGTTGTGACAACCTCGAAGGCGACTTCGAGCCAGACCGTATCGTCTTCCAGCGCCGCGTTCATGCGCAGGTGATGGAATATCTTGAGAAAGGCATCCCGGCACGTCCGGCACGCCTGATCGAGGCTTTACAAAATTATTACCACACGCCGGAGATCACGGCGGAATGCTTCCCGTGGCCGGAAGATCTTTAACAGAGGAAAGAAGATGATCGCAGAATTTGAATCACGCATTCTGGCGTTAATTGATGACATGGTGGAACACGCCAGTGATGATGAGCTGTTCGCCAGCGGTTATCTGCGTGGTCACCTGACGCTGGCGGTAGCCGCGCTGGAAGCCGGGGACGATCACTCTGCCGACGCCGTTCACGCGGAAGTCACTCGCAGCCTGGAAAAAGCCATTCTGGCCGGGGAACTCTCTCCGCGCGACCAGTCTTTAGTGCTGGGCATGTGGGACAATTTGTTCCAGCAGGCGAAAGCGAAGTAAGTGTATCACCGCCCTCTCCCACAGGGAGAGGGCCGGGGTGAGGGCACCAGACCGCACCCTACTTGACCATTTTCCCCTTCAGCAATTTCCGCACCCACAGTCGGTTTGGATTCAGCCCCGCGAGCGTAACCCTGTCCAGCGGAACCGGCTCGTCGCTCATTTGCGCGGCTAACGCTTCAGCCAGCAGCGGCGCGGAGCATAATCCCCGCGAGCCTAAGCCACCCAGCATAAACAGCTCGGGATGAACGGGCGCGCTTACCGCCGTTTCTTTGTTGTCTGCAAGATCCTGATAGACTTCAAGCGTGGCGTCATAGTCCGGCACGTTTCCCGCCATCGGCAGGTGATCGCGGGTCGCGCAGCGTACGCCGCAGCGCGCCTGACCCTCACCGACATTCACCTCTTTTGCCCACGACGCATCCGGGAAACAGTCGAGCAGGCGCTGGCGGTTTTGCTGCTGATCCGCTTCGCTGTACTGCATATCTGTTTCACCGCGATGGTAGCTGGCACCGATGCAGTGATGGCCGTTGGACGGATTTTGCGGCGTCAGGTAGCCGTCGTAACACAGCACCTGACGCAGCTTGCTCAGTTGGGGGGTGGTTGGGATATGGCTCACCTGGCCGCCAACTGGATAAACCGGCAATGATGCTGTCTGGGTAAACTGGCTGATATGATGCCCGTTGGCCAGCACAACGCTGGCATGCTGGGCCTCTTTGCCGTCAGCGAAACGCAGTTTCCAGTGCGCAGTGCGGCTTAGCGATTGAACCTTATGGGCATAATGCACTGTCAACCCACGCGACTGCCCGAGGGCTATCGCCGCAGAAGACAGTTCAGCCGGACACAGCCAGCCGCCGAGTGGATACTGAATACCGCCGCAGCCGGTGTCGACGCCAGTGGTCTCTGCAACCAGCTGTGCCGTCACTGCATGGGCGATGTCCTCCGGCAGCCCCAGCGACAGCATTTGTGTGATCTTCTGCTGGCTCTTCTCATCCCAGCCGAGCTGCGTCACGCCGCACCAGTCGTGGTCGAACGCAACCGGCAGGCTATCGTAAAGGCGGCGAGCAAACGTAAACGCCGCCGGGAAGAACTGGAACAGTGCCGGATCGTGTGAACTTAATAAGGGATAAAGCGCGCCCTGACGGTTGCCTGATGCGCCCGTCGCCGGCGCCTCGTCAGCGCAGTAGAGCGTCACCTGCCAGCCACGGTGCAGCAGCGCCAGCGAGAGCAGGGCGCTGGCGATACCCCCGCCCACAATGGCGACCTCACGCGAGGTGCTGGCGCGACGGGCAAACCAGGGGGCCTGCGCCGGGATCGCCAGATCCTGTTCCATCACCCCGACCAGCATGTCGCGTTTGCGGCCAAAGCCTTTAGTTTTCCGCATGGTAAACCCCGCCTCCTGCAACCCACGTCGGACAAAGCCCGCCGAGGTGAAGGTGGCAAGCGTCGCGCCCGGGCGTGCCAGACGTGCCATGGCGCTGAACAGGTGCGGGCTCCACATGTCCGGGTTTTTGGCGGGCGCAAAACCGTCCAGGAACCAGGCGTCCACCTTCTGATTCATTGAGTCATCAAGCTTATCGGTCAGGTCATTAATGTCGCCAAGCCACAGGTCGAGCGTGACGCGTCCGTCGTCCAGAATCAGACGATGACAGCCACCGATAGCCGGAGGCCACTGGGCCTGAAGCTGTTCCGCCCAGTGGATAAGCTCCGGCCAGCGCTGATGGGCAAGCCGCAGATCGTGCGCGGTAAGCGGAAATTTTTCGAAACTGATGAAATGTAATCTTTGTAAGGTAGCCTCGGGGTGTGCAGCGCGAAACTGGTCGAACGCCTGCCAGAGGGTCAGAAAATTCAGCCCGGTGCCGAAACCGCTCTCCGCTACGACAAACAGGCTGCGCGGATGCTCAGGGAAGCGGGTGCTGAGATGATTTCCTTCGAGGAAGACATAGCGCGTCTCTTCCAGTCCGTTATCATTAGAAAAGTAGACGTCATCAAAATCTCGGGAAACAGGTGTACCCTCAGCGTTGAATTCGAGGTTGGCAGGTTGTATGGCGTTTTGTTTCACGTAAGTTACTCGTCCGACAGGCAGTGGCACGATCTTAGCGATGTGAGCCCATCGGTGCAAATTTCCACAGAAAATGGCTGATCGGACTTGTTCGGCGTACAAGTGTACGCTATTGTGCGACTCGAAACTTTTTATAGTGCGACTTACAGAGGTATTGAATGAAACGTGCAGTGATTACTGGCCTGGGCATCGTTTCCAGCATCGGTAATAACCAGCAGGAAGTCCTGGCATCTCTGCGTGAAGGACGCTCCGGGATCACTTTCTCTGAAGAGTTTAAAGATTCTGGAATGCGTAGCCACGTATGGGGTAACGTTAAACTGGACACCACCGGTTTAATTGACCGTAAAGTGGTTCGTTTCATGAACGATGCCTCTATCTACGCCTATCTTTCCATGCAGGAAGCTATCAAGGATTCTGGTCTGAGCGAAGACGCTTACCAGAACAACCCACGCGTGGGCCTGATTGCAGGCTCCGGCGGTTCCTCTAAAGCTCAGGTGTTCGGTGCTGACGCCATGCGCAGCCCGCGCGGCCTGAAAGCGGTCGGTCCATACGTTGTGACCAAAGCCATGGGGTCAGCGGTTTCCGCGTGCCTGGCAACGCCGTTCAAAATCCACGGTGTGAACTACTCCATCAGCTCCGCATGTGCGACCTCCGCACACTGTATCGGTAATGCGGTTGAGCAGATCCAGCTGGGCAAACAGGACATCGTATTTGCTGGCGGCGGCGAAGAGCTGGGCTGGGAAATGGCCTGTGAGTTCGACGCGATGGGCGCACTGTCCACCAAATACAACGAAACGCCAGACAAAGCGTCCCGTACTTATGACGCACACCGCGACGGTTTTGTTATCGCTGGCGGCGGCGGTATGGTTGTGGTTGAAGAGCTGGAACACGCGCTGGCGCGTGGCGCGCACATCTATGCTGAGATCGTGGGCTACGGCGCAACGTCTGACGGCGCTGACATGGTTGCTCCATCCGGTGAAGGCGCGGTGCGCTGCATGAAGATGGCGATGCACGGTGTTGATACTCCAATCGACTACCTGAACTCCCACGGCACCTCAACGCCGGTAGGCGACGTGAAAGAGCTGGGTGCGATCCGTGAAGTGTTCGGCGACAACAGCCCGGCTATCTCTGCAACCAAAGCCATGACCGGTCACTCTCTGGGTGCGGCGGGCGTGCAGGAAGCGATCTACTCTCTGCTGATGCTGGAAAACGGCTTTATCGCGCCAAGCATCAACATCGAAGAGATGGACGAGCAGGCGGCTGGCCTGAACATCGTGACTGAAACCACCGAACGTGAGCTGACGACCGTTATGTCCAACAGCTTCGGTTTCGGCGGCACCAACGCCACGCTGGTGATGCGTAAGCTGAAAGCGTAAGCGTTTGAAGGTATAGTAGAAGGGAGCCGCGCGGCTCCTTTTTTTTATGCCTGAACACGGAGTTATGCATGAAGGCTGTTACCCCTGAGAAGAGCGCTCCTTCCGGGAACCTTTCCCTTTTCCGCATCGCCTTTGCGGTGTTTCTGACCTATATGACCGTTGGCCTGCCGCTGCCGGTGATCCCCTTGTTCGTTCACCAGGAGCTGGGCTATGGCAACACCATGGTCGGCATTGCGGTGGGCATTCAGTTTTTAGCGACGGTATTAACCCGGGGCTACGCCGGTCGCCTGGCGGATCAGCACGGCGCAAAACGCTCGGCGTTGCAGGGCATGTTTGCCTGCGGGCTGGCGGGGGGCGCCTGGCTGCTGGCGGCGCTGTTGCCGATAGATGCAGGGTATAAATTCGCGCTGCTGGTGGCAGGGCGTCTGATCCTCGGCTTTGGCGAAAGCCAGCTGCTGACCGGCACCCTGACCTGGGGAATGGGGCTGGTGGGGCCTGCGCGTTCCGGAAAAGTGATGTCCTGGAACGGGATGGCGATTTACGGCGCGCTGGCGGCAGGAGCACCGCTGGGGCTGCTGATCCACAGCCAGTTTGGTTTTGCGGCGCTGGCAGGCACCACCATGGTATTGCCGCTGCTGGCATGGGCGTTTAACGGTTCGGTGCGTAAGGTGCCCGCCCATAAAGGCGAGCGTCCTTCGCTGTGGAGCGTGGTGGGGCAAATCTGGCAGCCGGGGCTTGGGCTGGCGCTTCAGGGGGTGGGCTTCGCGGTTATTGGTACCTTTGTCTCCCTCTATTTCATGAGCCGCGGCTGGGTGATGGCGGGCTTTACATTGACGGCCTTTGGCGGCGCGTTTGTATTGATGCGCGTGCTGTTTGGCTGGATGCCGGATCGCTTTGGCGGCGTGAAGGTGGCCGTGGCGTCACTTGTCATTGAGACCGTGGGTCTGGTACTGCTCTGGCAGGCGCCCTCTGCATCCGTTGCGCTGCTGGGTGCGGCGTTAACCGGCTGCGGCTGCTCGCTGATCTTCCCGGCGCTGGGCGGCTATGCGGCGTTTCAGGATATCTCATACGGGGTCACCGGGCCGCTGGCCGGGGTGTTAGCCACCTCGTTTGGCTACCCGTCCGTCTTCCTGGCCGGTGCAGTTTCTGCGGTGGTGGGGATTGTGGTGACGCTGATGGCGTTTCGCAGGTCGTAGTTTTTGCCCGGTGGCGGCTTCGCCTTACCGGGCCTACAACCGCGCGAACCGTAGGCCGGGTAAGGCGAAGCCGCCACCCGGCAGTTTTAAGCAACCAGCCAGAAAATCGCCAGCGCAATCACCAACGCGATAAACATCAATCCCGGACGGGCAGAAAGCGTTTTGAACGTATCAACTACGTGGGCAAACAGCGGGTTGTAGATCGGCTGAATGTTTCTTACCTCCGGCACGCCGCCTTCCCGCTCGGCGCGGCGAATGAAGATCTGATTGAGCACATCCTGCACCTGCGCGGTGGTCAGCACCGTTTGCGGCGTAGCCTGCCAGCTCTGCTGAGCGTAATCCCGAATCATATCGAACTCGTGCGGTTCCAGCGGTTGTTTCAGCGCCGCCTGTACGCTGTGCAGGGTCGGGGCGCTCTGGGTGCTGAGCGTCTGACGCGCCTGGAGCCAGGTGACCAGATGGGTAAACTGTTTTGCCGGGATCATCTCGCCCGCTTTCACACCGGAAAGTTCCAGCATGGATTGCCAGATAAGCTTTGTGGGTTCGCCGGTAGCGGCAGCCAGCTTAGTGACCATCTGCTTGAGCGTATTATGCTCCGCAGGCTGCAATGGCCGCTCTGTAGACGGGCGCTGTTGCGGCTGCGGGATAGAAAGCTGATTGCTTTGTAGCAGGGTCAACACGGTTTTCAGCTGTTCTTGCGAAAGCTGGCTCAGGGCGGTATGACCGTACTGTTGACGGATAAAATCACTCACCGCCTGGCGATTATTCCCCTGGCCCAACAGCTCGGTCAGCTGCGAGATAATCTGGCGGGTAGTATGTTGCTGCTGTGCGCTTGTAAGACGCTGGTTCAGGTTTTGTTCGGCGGCAGGGAAATGGCGCGACTGTAGCGGCGCATCGTTTCTTACGCCCAAATCGTGCTTAACGCCGGCCCATACCTCTGCGTTTTGCTGTGAGGTTAACGCAATAAGACGCGTGATCAGACGCTCCAGTACGGTGCGTTGCTGCGTGGAGAGCGGTTGTTCGCCTGGCGTGTTGGGCGTTACGGGGCCTTCACCCGGAGGGCGCGGAGGCGTACCTGAAATGGGCTGCATCGTCAAAAATCCTTAAAGTCAAACTCTGCGTAACCGGGCGGAGATATATGCCCGGCGGCGAGATTATGGCACACTTGGCAGGTTTACTTCCTCTCAAACAGGTACTCAGACGTGAAAATCCTCGTTGATGAAAATATGCCTTACGCCCGTGAGCTGTTCAGCCGCCTGGGTGAGGTTAAGGCTGTCCCTGGTCGCCCGATTCCGGTCAGCGAACTGGACGATGCAGACGCCCTGATGGTGCGCTCGGTGACCAAAGTAAATGAGGCGCTGCTCACCGGCAAAGGGGTAAAATTTGTCGGGACGGCAACGGCCGGGACCGATCATGTGGATGACCAGTGGCTTAAGCAGGCGGGGATTGGTTTTTCCGCGGCGCCAGGCTGTAACGCCATTGCCGTCGTGGAATATGTTTTCTCCTCGCTATTGATGCTGGCCGAGCGCGATGGTTTTGCGCTGAAAGACCGCACCGTCGGGATTGTGGGGGTGGGCAACGTGGGCGGACGTCTGCAAAAGCGTCTGGAAGCCTGGGGTATCCGCACCCTGCTGTGCGATCCGCCGCGTAAGGATAACGGCGATGAAGGCGACTTCCGCACGCTGGATGAGCTGGTCGACGAGTGCGACGTCATCACCTTCCATACGCCGCTCTTTAAAGAGGGGCCGTACAAGACTCTGCACCTGTCCGACGAAAAGCTGATCCGCCGTCTGAAGGCTGGCACTATTCTGATAAATGCCTGCCGGGGACCAGTGGTGGATAACGCGGCGCTGCTGACATGTCTCGACGAAAGACAAGATCTTAGCGTCGTGCTGGACGTCTGGGAGCCAGAGCCGGATCTCAACGTCGCATTGCTGAATAAGGTGGACGTGGGTACCGCGCATATCGCGGGTTATACCCTTGAAGGCAAAGCGCGTGGCACAACCCAGGTGTTTGAGGCTTACAGCGCCTTTATCGGCCATCCGCAGCAGGTGGCGCTGGATACGCTGCTGCCCGCCCCGGAATTCGGCCGCATTACCCTTCATGGCCCGCTGGATGAGGCAACGCTGAAAAGACTGGTGCATTTGGTGTATGATGTGCGCCGCGATGACGCGCTGCTGCGTAAAGTGGCGGGTATTCCGGGTGAGTTTGACAAGCTGCGCAAAAATTACCTTGAGCGCCGCGAGTGGTCTTCCCTGTATGTCATGTGCGATGACGCGTCAGCGGCGGGGCTGCTGCATAAACTGGGATTTAACGCCGTTCACCACCCGGCACGTTAATGTCTTCTTAATGCTCCCTGTCGGATGCTCCGGCAGGGACGCTTTTTATTTCTGGAGTAAACCACCATGTCTGAAGGCTGGAACATTGCCATTTTGGGTGCCACTGGCGCCGTGGGCGAAGCCCTGCTTGAAACCCTTGCTGAGCGTCAGTTCCCGGTGGGTGAGATTTACGCACTGGCGCGTACCGACAGCGCAGGAGAACATCTGCGTTTCGGCGGGAAATCCGTGATGGTGCAGGACGCCGCCGCGTTTGACTGGACGCAGGCTCAGCTGGCGTTTTTTGCCGCAGGTGCGGAAGCCACGGCGTCTTACATTGAAGAAGCGACAAATTCAGGCTGTCTGGTGATCGACCTGAGCGGCCTGTTCTCCCTGGAGCCGGATGTGCCGCTGGTGGTGCCGGACGTCAACCCGTTTGTGCTGGCTGACTACCGCAACCGCAACATCATTGCAGTACCGAACAGCCTCACCAGCCAGCTGCTGACCGCGCTGAAGCCGCTGATCGACGACGGTGGCCTGTCGCGTATTTCCGTGACCAGCCTGCTTTCAGCCTCCGCTAACGGTAAAAAAGCCGTAGACGCACTGGCAGGGCAGAGCGCGAAGCTGCTGAACGGTATTCCGATCGACGAAGATGATTTCTTTGGCCGCCAGCTGGCGTTCAACATGCTGCCGCTTCTGCCGGATCGTGAAGGTTCGGTGCGGGAAGAGCGTCGTATCGTCGATGAAGCACGCAAAATTTTGCAGGATGACGGGCTGATGATCTCCGCGAATGTCGTGCAGTCTCCGGTCTTTTACGGCCACGCGCAGATGGTCGGGTTTGAAGCCCTGCGTCCGCTGGCGGCTGAAGAAGCCCGCGACGCGTTTGGCCGCGGTGAGGACATTGTCCTGTCTGAAGAGAGCGAATTCCCGACGCAGGTGGGCGACGCCACCGGCAGCGCGCATCTCTCTGTGGGCTGCGTGCGTAACGATTACGGTATGCCGGAGCAGGTGCAGTTCTGGTCCGTTGCCGACAACGTGCGTTTTGGCGGCGCGCTGATGGCGGTCAAAATCGCGGAAAAACTGGTGCAGGAGTATCTGTACTGATGTCAGATGTGGAACAAAAGCCGGTCCACAGAATTGCCCTCGGCATTGAATACGATGGCAGTAAATACTATGGCTGGCAGCGGCAGAATGAGGTGCGCAGCGTCCAGGAGAAGCTGGAGAAAGCGCTCTCTCAGGTGGCGAATGAACCGATAAGCGTCTTCTGTGCGGGCCGCACCGATGCCGGCGTTCACGGCACGGGGCAGGTGGTGCATTTTGACACCACCGCCGTGCGCAAAGACGCGGCCTGGACGCTGGGTGTAAATGCGAATTTGCCTGGTGACATTGCCGTGCGTTGGGTGAAAGCTGTGCCGGATGATTTTCACGCGCGTTTCAGCGCGACGGCGCGGCGCTACCGTTATGTCATCTATAACCAGCGCCTGCGCCCGGCGGTGTTAAGCCAGGGCGTGACGCATTTTTATGAACCGCTGGATGCAGAACGTATGCAGCGTGCGGCGCAGTGTCTGATTGGAGAGAATGATTTTACGTCGTTTCGTGCGGTGCAGTGTCAGTCCCGTACGCCGTGGCGTAACGTCATGCACATTAACGTCAGTCGTTATGGCGCGTATGTGGTGGTGGATATCAAAGCCAATGCCTTTGTACATCATATGGTGCGGAATATTGTAGGCAGCCTGATGGAAGTGGGCGCCGGACACCAGCCGGAGAGCTGGATTGCAGAACTGCTGGCAGCGAAGGACAGAACGCTTGCGGCAGCAACGGCGAAAGCGGAAGGGCTGTATCTGGTTTCGGTGGATTATCCGGACCGGTTCGACCTGCCAAAACCGCCAATGGGCCCGCTGTTTTTAGCGGACTAAACAAAGGTGCAATTAGGGCTTAGACAATATGGACGTAATACGTTTTCTGATTGATTTCATCCTGCATATTGATGTTCACCTGGCGGAGCTGGTCGCGCAGTACGGCGTCTGGGTGTACGCCATTCTGTTCCTCATTCTGTTCTGTGAAACCGGCCTTGTGGTTACGCCGTTCCTGCCGGGAGATTCACTGCTGTTCGTGGCGGGCGCGTTATCCGCACTGCCAACGAATGACCTGAATGTCCATCTGATGGTGGTCCTGATGATCATCGCCGCGATTGTTGGTGATGCGGTCAATTACACCATCGGGCGGGTGTTTGGCGAGCGGTTGTTCAGTAATCCGGACTCGAAGATTTTCCGCCGCAGTTATTTAGATAAGACCCATGCGTTCTATGAGCGCCATGGCGGTAAGACCATAATCCTTGCCCGTTTTGTGCCTATTGTGCGTACATTTGCACCGTTTGTGGCGGGAATGGGTCACATGTCCTATCGTCATTTTGCCATGTACAACGTGGTGGGCGCGCTGCTGTGGGTGCTGCTGTTCACCTATGCAGGCTACCTGTTTGGCGATCTGCCGGTGGTTCAGGAAAACCTTAAGTTACTGATTGTAGCGATTATTGTGCTTTCCGTACTGCCTGGCGTCATCGAAATTATCCGTCACAAACGCGCGGCGGCAAAGCAAGCGAAGTAAATGCACGCTGGCGGTTCGACCACTTTTTTATCCAAAGTTTCGGGCTGTTATGTTTTAATGTGCAACATTCATGGTCTGTTGGAGGCAAAAATGGCATTATTCGCCTCTTACAGCAAAACTGGCATACGACCAGGTTCAGGCAGAAAGGTTATCAATGAGCTGGATTGAACGAATTAAAAGCAACATTACCCCAACGCGTAAAGCGAGCATTCCTGAAGGGGTATGGACGAAGTGTGATAGCTGCGGCCAGGTTCTGTATCGCGCAGAGCTGGAACGCAATCTTGAGGTGTGTCCGAAGTGTGACCACCATATGCGTATGTCGGCGCGCAACCGCCTGCATAGCCTGCTGGACGAAGGTTCTCTGGTAGAACTGGGCAGCGAACTGGAGCCAAAAGATGTGCTTAAGTTCCGCGACTCCAAAAAATACAAAGATCGCCTGGCCTCTGCACAGAAAGAGACCGGCGAGAAAGATGCGCTGATCGTCATGAAAGGCACCCTGCACGAGATGCCGGTGGTTGCCGCCGCGTTTGAGTTCTCCTTTATGGGCGGCTCAATGGGCTCTGTGGTTGGCGCGCGCTTCGTGCGTGCCGTTGAGCAGGCGCTGGAAGACAACTGCCCGCTGATCTGCTTCTCCGCCTCCGGTGGCGCACGTATGCAGGAAGCGCTGATGTCCCTGATGCAGATGGCGAAAACCTCTGCGGCGCTGGCGAAAATGCAGGAGCGCGGTCTGCCGTACATCTCGGTACTGACCGATCCAACCATGGGCGGCGTTTCTGCAAGCTTCGCGATGCTGGGCGACCTGAACATCGCTGAGCCAAAAGCGCTGATCGGCTTTGCGGGTCCTCGCGTTATCGAGCAGACCGTACGTGAGAAACTGCCGCCGGGCTTCCAGCGCAGTGAGTTCCTCATTGAGAAAGGCGCCATCGACATGATCGTCCGCCGTCCGGAAATGCGCCTGAAACTGGCAAGCGTCCTGGCGAAGCTGATGAATCTGCCGGCGCCGAACCCGGACGAGCCGCGCGAAGGCGTGGTGGTACCGGATCAGGAACCCGAGGCCTGATAACTGAAAAGGGCAGGGCCGAATGGCGCTGCCCTTTTGCTTTCTAAACCGTTAATGACAACCGGGCATCATGGAAAATAAAAGCATTCCTCAAGCCACGTCGCCCCTGGCCGCGTGGCTTTCTTATCTGGAAAACCTGCACAGTAAAACTATCGATATGGGCCTTGAGCGCGTAAGCCAGGTTGCCGCGCGTCTTGACGTGCTGAAACCCGCGCCTTTCGTATTTACCGTGGCCGGCACTAACGGTAAAGGCACCACCTGCCGCACGCTGGAATCTGTCCTGATGGCGGCGGGGTACAAGGTTGGCGTTTACAGCTCGCCGCATCTGGTGCGCTATACCGAGCGCGTGCGCGTGCAAAACACCGAGCTGGCGGAATCCGCCCATACGGCGTCGTTTGCCGCTATCGAAGCGGCGCGCGGCGAAACCTCATTAACCTATTTCGAATACGGCACCCTGTCGGCGCTGTGGCTGTTTAAGCAGGCGCAGCTGGACGTGGTGATCCTGGAAGTGGGGTTGGGCGGGCGTCTGGATGCCACCAATATGGTGGATGCGGATGTCGCCGTCGTCACCAGCATCGCGCTGGATCACACCGACTGGCTGGGCCCGGACCGCGAGAGCATTGGCCGTGAGAAGGCCGGTATTTTCCGGGCCAATAAGCCTGCCGTGGTAGGCGAACCGGACATGCCGCACACCATTGCTGAGGTAGCGAAAGAGAAGGGCGCTCGTCTGCTGCGTCGCGGCGTGGACTGGCAGTATGAGGTGCAGGACAAAGGCTGGCGCTTCAGCGATGCGCAGGGCGTGCTGGAGAATCTGCCGCTGCCGCAGGTGCCACAGCCTAACGCGGCGACTGCGCTGGCAGCCCTGCGCGCCAGCGGATTAGCGGTAAGCGAGCAGGCGATCCGCGATGGCATTCAGAACGCACTGTTACCGGGACGTTTTCAGATTGTGAGTGAGTCACCGCGTCTGATTCTGGATGTTGCACATAACCCGCATGCGGCGGCGTACCTCGCAGGACGTCTCAAATCGTTACCAAAAACCGGGCGCGTGCTGGCGGTTATCGGTATGCTTCATGATAAAGATATCGGCGGCACGCTGGCCTGCATGGAGAGTGTGGTCGATAGCTGGTATTGTGCTCCTCTGGAAGGGCCGCGCGGCGCGACTGCTGAGCAGTTGATGGAACATCTCGGCAAAGGCGAAATCTACAGCAGTGTGGTTTCGGCCTGGCGTGCCGCGATGGCAGAGGCTAAACCAGAAGATACCGTGCTGGTGTGTGGGTCATTCCACACGGTGGCACATGTCATGGAAGTGATGGACGCGGGGAGAACCGGTGGCGAGTAAGTTTCAGAACCGTTTAACAGGAACCATTGTGCTGGTCGCGCTCGGGGTGATTATTCTCCCGGGACTGCTCGACGGGCAAAAAAAGCATTACCAGGATGAATTTGCGGCCATTCCGCTGGTACCCAAACCGGGCGATCGCGACGAGCCCGATATGCTGCCAGCGGCAACGCAGGCGCTGCCTGCCCAGCCGCCAGAAGGCGCAGCGGAAGAGGTGCGCGCAGGTGATGCAGCCGCGCCGTCTCTTGATCCGTCGCGTCTGGCCGCGAATAACAACGTTGAAATCGATCCTGTACCGGTAGAGCAACCCAAACCGGTTGAAAAACCGAAGCCGGTAGAGAAAACGCAGCCTAAACCGCAGCGTGACAAAGCCGACGAGCAGCTGGCTGCGGCAACGGAAACGCCGCCACCGGCCAAACAGACCCAGCAGGAGGCCGCCCCTACGGGTAAAGCCTATGTCGTTCAGCTCGGTGCGTTGAAAAATGCAGATAAGGTCAATGAGATCGTGAGTAAACTGCGCGGCGCGGGATACCGTGTTTATACTTCACCCACCACGCCGGTACAGGGTAAAATTACCCGTATCCTCGTGGGGCCGGATGCGTCTAAAGATAAGCTCAAAGGTTCGCTTGGCGAGCTGAAGCAAATCTCCGGCCTGAGCGGTGTGGTGATGAACTACAGCGCAAACTGATAGAAATTACCCCCTCACCCTAACCCTCTCCCCAAAGGGGCGAGGGCCGGGGTGAGGGGGAGGCAGACGTTCACAGAAACGTCAAAGGTGCGGTGGCGTTGAGCATTTTTTCAGCGCCTTTTTTATTTACGCGTGGGAAGGAAATCCCTACGCAAACGTTTTCTTTTTCTGTTAGAATTCGCCCCGAACTGGATGACAGGGCGTTTAATCGTGGGACACATATGGTCTGGATTGATTACGCCATCATTGCGGTGATTGGTTTTTCCTGTCTGGTTAGCCTGATCCGTGGCTTTGTTCGTGAAGCGTTATCGCTGGTAACCTGGGGTTGTGCTTTCTTTGTTGCCAGTCATTACTACACTTACCTGTCTGTCTGGTTCACGGGCTTTGAAGATGAACTGGTCCGAAACGGAATCGCCATCGCGGTGCTGTTTATCGCGACGCTGATTGTCGGCGCTATCGTCAATTACGTGATAGGTCAGCTGGTCGAGAAAACCGGTCTGTCAGGAACGGACAGGGTACTCGGCATCTGTTTCGGCGCGTTGCGAGGCGTGCTTATTGTGGCCGCGATCCTGTTCTTCCTGGATACCTTTACCGGGTTCTCCAAAAGTGAAGACTGGCAAAAATCGCAGCTCATTCCGGAGTTCAGCTTCATTATCAGATGGTTCTTTGACTATCTGCAAAGCTCGTCGAGTTTCTTGCCCAGGGCATAAACCCTGAGATGTGGCTTAACGAGGAAAAGACGAATGTGCGGTATTGTCGGTATCGCCGGTTTCATGCCGGTAAACCAGTCGATTTATGACGCGTTAACGGTGCTTCAGCACCGTGGGCAGGATGCTGCGGGTATCATCACCATTGATGCAAACAACTGCTTCCGTTTACGCAAGGCGAATGGCCTGGTAAACGATGTGTTTGAAGCCCGCCATATGCAGCGTCTGCAAGGTAATATGGGGATCGGTCACGTTCGTTATCCTACTGCTGGCAGTTCCAGCGCCTCTGAGGCTCAGCCTTTTTACGTTAACTCCCCGTATGGCATCACGCTTGCCCACAATGGCAATCTGACCAACGCCCACGAGCTGCGTAAAAAGCTGTTCGAAGAGAAACGTCGCCACATTAACACCACCTCTGATTCTGAAATCCTGCTCAATATCTTTGCCAGCGAACTGGATAACTTCCGCCATTATCCGCTGGAAGCAGACAACATTTTTGCCGCCGTTGCCGCGACTAACCGCCTTATCCGTGGCGCGTACGCTTGCGTGGCGATGATCATCGGTCACGGCATGGTGGCCTTCCGCGATCCAAACGGCATTCGCCCGCTGGTGCTCGGCAAACGTGACCTCGGCGATGGCCGTTCCGAGTACATGGTTGCCTCCGAAAGCGTGGCGCTGGACACTCTGGGCTTCGAATTCCTGCGTGATGTCGCGCCAGGCGAAGCGGTCTACATCACTGAGAAGGGCCAGCTGTTTACCCGTCAGTGCGCCGACAACCCGGTGAGCAACCCGTGCCTGTTCGAATACGTTTACTTCGCGCGTCCGGACTCGTTCATCGACAAGATTTCCGTTTACAGCGCGCGCGTCAACATGGGGACGAAGCTGGGCGAGAAGATTGCCCGCGAGTGGGACGATCTCGACATTGATGTCGTGATCCCAATCCCTGAAACCTCCTGTGATATCGCGCTGGAAATTGCCCGTATTCTGGACAAGCCGTACCGTCAGGGCTTCGTAAAAAACCGCTACGTGGGCCGCACCTTTATCATGCCGGGCCAGCAGCTGCGTCGTAAGTCCGTACGTCGTAAGCTGAACGCTAACCGTGCCGAGTTCCGCGACAAGAACGTGCTGCTGGTGGACGATTCCATTGTGCGCGGCACGACGTCTGAGCAGATCATTGAGATGGCGCGTGAGGCCGGGGC
The DNA here is from genome assembly GCF_032389435.1 of Enterobacter sp. DTU_2021_1002640_1_SI_PRY_ASU_LCPMC_013. Classification (NCBI taxonomy): domain Bacteria; kingdom Pseudomonadati; phylum Pseudomonadota; class Gammaproteobacteria; order Enterobacterales; family Enterobacteriaceae; genus Enterobacter; species Enterobacter sp. DTU_2021_1002640_1_SI_PRY_ASU_LCPMC_013. The sequence continues at coordinate 3,415,756 of NZ_CP135594.1, read as the reverse complement.
GAAGAAAGTGTATCTCGCCTCCGCAGCGCCGGAAATTCGCTTCCCGAACGTGTATGGCATTGATATGCCAACCGCTAACGAGCTGATTGCTCACGGTCGTGAAGTAGACGAAATTCGGCAGATCATCGGTGCCGACGGCCTGATTTTCCAGGATCTGAACGATTTGATCGACGCGGTGCGCGCCGAGAACCCGGATATTCAGCAGTTCGAATGCTCGGTATTCAATGGGATCTACGTAACGAAAGACGTTGACCAGCAGTATCTCGACTATCTGGATTCGCTGCGTAACGACGATGCGAAAGCCGTCCAGCTGCAAAACGATCTCGAAAGCTTAGAGATGCACAACGAAGGTTGATGCGTATGCAGGTGAGGGCGCTCGCCCTCACTTGCAACTCCCCGTAAAATCCTGCACAGTCTGCCCTGAAATCAGCAAGGGCGAAAATCATGAAACGACTCATTGTAGGGATCAGCGGTGCCAGCGGCGCGATTTATGGCGTCCGGCTGTTACAGGTGCTGCGTGACGTTGCAGGCGTAGAAACCCATCTGGTGATGAGCCAGGCGGCGCGTCAGACCCTCTCTCTTGAAACCGATCTCTCTCTGCGCGACGTTCAGGCCCTGGCTGACGTTGTCCACGATGCCCGCGATATCGCCGCCAGCATCTCTTCGGGCTCGTTTAAAACGGCCGGCATGGTTATTTTGCCCTGTTCGATTAAAACCCTTTCCGGCATTGTAAACAGCTATACCGACACGCTGGTGACGCGTGCAGCGGATGTGGTGCTGAAAGAGCGTCGTCCTCTGGTGCTCTGCGTGCGGGAAACGCCGCTGCACCTGGGACATCTGCGTTTAATGACGCAGGCAGCCGAACTGGGGGCCGTGATTATGCCGCCGGTCCCCGCGTTCTATCATCGTCCGCAAACGCTGGACGATGTCATCAACCAGACCGTTAACCGCGTACTGGATCAGTTCGATATCGACCTGCCGGAAGATCTCTTTACCCGCTGGCAGGGGGCGTGAAGCTGTGCACGAACAAGGTGCATGAAAAGACAATTTGCCCTGTTTCAGGGCAAAACTGCAACCGCGATCATATCCTCGACATTTAATTCGCTTTTTCCCTTTTTCTCTTTCCGGTTCGTTCGGCAGACCTGCTATCTTTCACCATTAAGGCAGTATCGCAACGTTTTATTAACATATTTAACGTCGTAGTTTTAACCCGACGACAATGTGGCATAAGACCTGCAAGAACAGCCTGCAACACAACACACAACATAAACCATAATAAAATCACGGTTCTTGAGGGTAAATGTATGAAGAAGACGGTTCTGGCTCTGTCTTTGCTCGTGGGCTTGAGTGCAGCAGCAAGTAGCTATGCAGCGCTTCCACAGACAGTTCGTATCGGTACAGACGCAACCTACGCGCCATTCTCTTCTAAGGATGCGAAAGGCGACTTCGTGGGGTTTGATATCGATCTGGGAAATGAGATGTGCAAACGCATGGAAGTGAAATGCACATGGGTGGGCAGTGACTTTGACGCGCTGATCCCGTCGCTGAAAGCCAAGAAAATTGATGCCATTATCTCTTCTCTCTCCATCACGGAAAAACGTCAGCAGGAGATCGCCTTCTCTGAGAAGCTCTACGCTGCCGACTCACGTCTGATTGCCGCGAAAGGCTCGCCAATCCAGCCGACCATCGACTCGTTGAAAGGCAAACATGTTGGCGTGCTTCAGGGCTCGACCCAGGAAGGTTACGCCAATGCTAACTGGCGCGAGAAGGGCGTCGATGTTGTGGCTTACCAGAACCAGGATCTGATCTACTCTGACCTGGCGGCAGGCCGTCTGGATGCCGCGTTTCAGGATGAAGTCGCCGCGAGCGAAGGCTTCCTGAAACAGCCTGCGGGTAAAGAGTACGCCTTTGCCGGCCCGTCGGTAAAAGACAAAAAATACTTTGGCGACGGTACCGGTATTGGCCTGCGTAAGGATGATACCGAGCTGAAAGCCGCCTTCGACAAAGCGTTTAATGAGCTGCGTAAAGACGGTACCTACGACAAACTGGCGAAGAAATACTTCGATTTCAACGTCTACGGTGATTAATGCCTGAATGAGATGCACTGAAGTGGTGCATCCCGGCGGGGTTATGTTCCAGTATGGTGCAATGCATGCACCATACTGGATCGTTATGTGCATAGTTAAGCATTTAAAATGCAAAAATTCCCGTTCAAAGGCATTAATCTTTGCCTGAATGAGGGGATTAATGGCACATTAACAACACCCCGTCGTCGTAAAAATCTCGTATTAAGACAGTTTGTTGAGGACAGATATGAAAAAACTGGTGTTGTCACTTTCTCTGGTACTGGCTTTTTCCAGCGCCACCGCGGCATTCGCAGCAATTCCGCAGAAAATTCGTATTGGAACTGACCCAACCTATGCACCTTTCGAATCGAAGAATGCGAAGGGAGAACTGGTCGGTTTTGACATCGATCTGGCTAACGAGCTGTGCAAACGCATTAAAGTGCAATGTACCTACGTTGAAAACCCGCTGGATGCGCTGATCCCGTCCCTGAAAGCGAAGAAAATTGACGTGATCATGTCCTCCCTGTCCATCACAGAAAAACGTCAGCAGGAGATTGCCTTCACGGACAAACTCTATGCGGCGGACTCACGTCTGGTGGTGGCGAAATCCTCTGACATTCAGCCAACCCTTGAATCTCTGAAAGGCAAACGCGTGGGCGTGTTGCAGGGTACGACGCAGGAAACCTACGGCAACGAGCACTGGGCGCCAAAGGGGATTGAAATTGTCTCTTACCAGGGCCAGGAAAACATCTACGCAGACCTCACGGCAGGCCGTATTGACGCGGCATTCCAGGATGAAGTGGCGGCAAGCGAAGGCTTCCTGAAACAGCCTGTGGGTAAAGATTACAAGTTCGGCGGTCCGTCCATTAAGGACGAAAAACTCTTTGGCGTCGGTACCGGTATGGGCCTGCGTAAAGAAGACAACGAACTGCGTGAAGCCCTGAACAAAGCGTTCGCCGAGATGCGCGCGGACGGCACCTATGACAAGCTGGCTAAAAAGTACTTCGATTTTAATGTTTACGGCGGCTAATCGCCCCGTCTGATAACGTGCGGCCCCTCCCGTGGCGGGAGGGGAAAAGACACGGTTCCACCACTCACGAGACGACAGGGCACGCGGTATGCTGTACGGATTTTCTGGCGTTATTTTACAGGGCGCGCTTGTCACCCTTGAGCTGGCTATCAGCTCCGTGGTGCTGGCGGTGCTGATAGGCCTGGCGGGCGCGGGGGCAAAATTATCCGCCAACAGACCGCTGGCGCTGATATTTGAAGGCTATACCACGCTGATTCGCGGCGTGCCTGATCTGGTGCTGATGCTGCTGATCTTTTACGGCCTGCAAATCGCACTTAACGGCGTGACGGATGCCATCGGCATGGAGCAGATCGATATCGACCCGATGGTGGCCGGTATTATTACCCTTGGTTTTATCTACGGTGCCTATTTCACTGAGACTTTCCGCGGCGCTTACATGGCCGTGCCGAAAGGGCATATTGAAGCGGCGACCGCCTACGGTTTTACCTCCTCACAAACGTTTCGCCGGATCATGTTCCCGGCCATGATGCGCTACGCGCTGCCGGGCATCGGTAACAACTGGCAGGTTATTCTCAAGGCTACGGCGCTGGTCTCTCTGCTGGGTCTGGAAGATGTGGTGAAGGCCACGCAGCTGGCGGGTAAAAGCACCTGGGAACCGTTCTATTTTTCGGTGGTCTGCGGCGTGATCTATCTGGTCTTTACGACCGTCTCCAATGGTGTGCTGCTTCTGCTCGAACGTCGCTACTCCGTGGGTGTGAAGAGGGCTGACCTGTGATTGAGATTATTCAGGAGTACTGGAAATCCCTGCTGTGGACGGATGGTTACCGCTTTACTGGCGTGGCCATCACGCTGTGGCTGCTGATCTCCTCGGTGGTAATGGGCGGCATTCTGGCGGTGTTTCTTGCCATTGGCCGCGTGTCGAACAATAAATTTATCCAGTTCCCTATCTGGCTGTTCACCTACGTGTTTCGCGGTACGCCGCTGTACGTGCAGCTGCTGGTGTTCTATTCCGGGATGTACACGCTGGAGATCGTGAAAGGCACTGAGATGCTGAACGCGTTCTTCCGCAGCGGTCTGAACTGTACGGTGCTGGCGCTGACCCTCAATACCTGCGCCTATACCACCGAGATCTTCGCCGGGGCCATCCGTTCTGTGCCGCACGGTGAGATCGAGGCGGCGCGCGCGTACGGCTTCTCGTCCGTGAAGCTCTACCGCTGTATTATTCTGCCTTCGGCGCTGCGTATTGCGCTGCCGGCCTACAGCAACGAAGTGATTTTAATGCTGCATTCGACGGCACTGGCGTTTACCGCCACGGTACCGGATCTGTTAAAGATTGCCCGCGATATTAACTCTGCTACCTACCAGCCGTTTACGGCGTTTGGCATTGCGGCAGTGCTCTATTTGATCATTTCTTACGTCCTGATCAGCCTGTTCCGTAAGGCTGAAAAACGCTGGTTGCAGCATATAAAACCGTCGACGCACTGAGAATTTATGATGGCTGAGAACAAATTAAACGTAATTGATTTGCACAAGCGCTACGGCGAACATGAAGTGCTGAAAGGGGTGTCGCTGGAGGCTAACGCGGGCGACGTGATCAGTATTATCGGCTCATCAGGTTCGGGTAAAAGTACCTTCCTGCGCTGCATCAACTTCCTCGAAAAGCCGAGCGAAGGATCGATTGTGGTGAGCGGACAGAACATCAACATGGTCCGTGATAAAGACGGCCAGCTTAAAGTGGCGGATAAAAACCAGCTGCGCCTGCTGCGTACACGCCTGACGATGGTGTTCCAGCACTTCAACCTCTGGAGCCACATGACGGTGCTGGAGAACGTGATGGAAGCGCCGGTTCAGGTGCTCGGCTTAACCAAGCAGGAAGCCCGCGAGCGTGCGGTCAAATACCTGGCGAAAGTGGGTATCGACGAGCGGCAGCAGATCAAATATCCGGTGCACCTGTCAGGGGGGCAGCAGCAGCGTGTTTCTATCGCCCGTGCGCTGGCGATGGAGCCGGAAGTGTTGCTGTTTGACGAACCGACTTCCGCGCTGGATCCTGAACTCGTTGGCGAAGTGCTGCGCATCATGCAAAAGCTGGCGGAAGAGGGCAAAACGATGGTGGTGGTGACGCACGAGATGGGCTTCGCCCGTAACGTTTCTAACCACGTTATCTTCCTGCATCAGGGCAAGATTGAAGAGCAGGGTCATCCGGATGAGGTGCTGGCGAACCCGCAAAGCCCGCGGTTGCAGCAGTTCCTGAAAGGCTCGTTGAAGTAGGTTTGGTCTTTCTCCCTCTCCCTGTGGGAGAGGGCCGGGGTGAGGGCATCAGGCCGCAGAGCCGCCCAATTGCCCGGTGGCGCTTCGCTTACCGGGCCTACAAAACCCGTAAACGCAGTGCCGCCCGCGCACCACACTCCAGCCGATACACCCAGTCGTCATACCGTACGCCGTTAATCTCGTACGCCTTCTCCAGCACCTGCGTGCGCACAAAACCCGCTTTCTCAAGGACCCGCACCGACCCAACGTTATCCGCCAGCACGTACGCGTTTATCGCCTTCACGCCCGTCTGGTTAAATGCATACTCACACACCGCGCGCAGCGCTTCGCTGGCAATGCCTTTTCCCTGCGCGGCAGGCACAACCGTGTAGCCAATATCCGCCTCTTCACGGTTCGCCGCACTGATTTGCAGGCCGATATCCCCGAGCGGCGTAACGTCGTTATGCAGACGGATCACAAAGACATGCTCCGCCATCAGGCGCGCGGCAAATACGCGGCGCGTCTCTTTTTCCGGCGTGATAGCGGCCATATAGCGCATGATGGCGGGGTCTTCACGCAGAGAGCGGAAGAACGCCCAGTCAGAAGGTTCGAAAGGGGTGAGGTGAAGCCGGGTTGTGGTAATGGTTGCCATAGTTACGCCATCTCATCCAGACATGGCGTATAACTCTAACATATTCACTGCACCACATCCCCCAGCGCCTCTTCCAGGTCATACCAGCGGAACGTGAACCCGGCCGCTTCCAGCCGTTTTGGCAGCGCGCGTTGCCCGCCCAGCACCAGCACCGAAGACTCACCCATCAACAGACGAATCGCCGTTGCAGGCACGCGCAGCACCGCCGGGCGATGCAGGGCATGCCCCAGGGCGTGAGCAAATTGTTCATGACGTACGGGGTAAGGGGATACCATGTTAAATGGCCCGCGCAGATCGTTATCCAGCAGCCAGAGAATGCCGTTGACCATATCGTCGATATGGATCCACGCCAGATACTGACGACCATTGCCGATGGGCCCGCCAAGCCCCATTTTAAACGGCGGCAGCATTTTACCGAGAATACCGCCCTTCGGCGCAAGTACCACGCCGGTGCGCAGCAGGCAGACGCGGGTACGATCGCTTTGCGCCGCGCAGGCGATGCGCTCCCACTGGGCGCAGAGTTTATGAGTAAACTCGTTGTGCGGCGGCTCCTCTTCGGTCACCACCACTTCACCGAGATCGCCATAGTAGCCTGTAGCAGAACCTGAAATCAGCACCGAAGGCGGCGTCTCGCTGCTGCGAATCAGCTCAACCAGCCTTTCGGTCATGTTCCAGCGGCTGCTGCATAAACGCTGTTTTTGCTCTTCGGTCCAGCGTTTATCGGCGATAGGTTCGCCAGCAAGGTTGATGACGGCGTCAAAGCCGTTCAGATCCTGCCTTTCCGCCAGGCCTTTCCAGATCTCAACGCCGACGCCCAGCACCTGGCGCGCTTTCTCCGGGCTGCGCGTGACCACGGTAATGTCGTGATGCAACGCCTGCAAACGTGGAATGAGATGGCGACCAATCAGGCCCGTACCGCCGGTGAGCAGGATCTTCATACAACCTCCAGGTTTACGCCTGGCGCTGCCAGCTTAACGTCATGGAGACGGAGTCGGCGTAGCGCAGGGCGTGAAGTTTATCGATCTCCACTTCAGCATAAGTGACCCAGTGGTGTTCGCGTGCGATGTCGAGCACATCCTGAGTTAATTTTTCCAGTAGCGCAAAACGGTTGTTCTCAACGTACTGGATGATGCTTTTGGTGATCGTGCGATAGTTCAGCGCGTCATTGATGTCTTCGCTGGCGCGCGCCTTGTCTGCCGGGTAGTGGATCACCACATTCACCACGATATCCTGGCGATTCGCGATCTCCTCCTCTTTGATACCAATGAACGTGCGTAAGCGTAAGTTTTTTATACAAATAATAGCGTCATGCTGGGACATTGCAGGTCTTCTCCGTGTCAGTATTTTCACCTCATCATACATGAGGAGAACACCTGCACCCAACGGGGCGCAGGCTCAAATCTGATGGATTTTTTGCATGGCGCGTTCGGTTGCCGGGCGGGTCCGGATGCGCTCAAACCAGTTGTTCACCGCCGGATAAGTGGCCAGATCGATCCGGTGGCGTTCATGGGTGTTGATCCACGGCCAGCAGGCGATATCTGCGATGCTGTAATGCTCACCTCCCAGCCACGGTGATTTTTCCAGCCGACGGTTCAGGACCCCGTACAGGCGCTGGGTTTCGACCTGATATCGCTCAATGGCGTAAGGGATCGTCTGCGGCGCATAGGCGGTAAAGTGGTGATTCTGCCCCAGCATTGGCCCCAGGCCGCTCGACTGCCAGAATAACCATTGCAGCGTGTGATGACGCTCGCGCAATTCACCGCTCAGGAGCTTGCCGGTTTTCTCTGCCAGATAGAGCAAAATCTCTCCAGACTCAAACAGGCTTAACGGTTTGCCGCCGTCAGAAGGCAGGTTATCAATGATGGCCGGAATTTTATTGTTGGGCGATATGGCCAGAAAAACGGGGCGGAACTGGTCGCCTTTACTGATATCCACGCGAATGATCCGGTAGTCCACTTCGGCTTCTTCGAGAAAGAGGGTGATCTTATGGCCATTAGGGGTGGGGGCATAATAGAGATCTATCATTCTCAACTCCTGTCAGTGCGAATAGTGTTGCCATAAAAAATCAGTATAGGTGCTTGTTGTAAATCGTGAGTTTTCATCAAGTGACAGCGAGGCAAAGAGATTATATGTTGAGTGAAAACCGATCAGCCGATGAGGATGTTATGAGCCAGCCTGTAATAACGTTGTGGTCCGATGCGAACTTTTTTTCTCCTTATGTCATGAGCGTTTATGTGGCGCTGGCAGAAAAGGGGCTTACTTTTAGTCTGAAAACCGTCGACCTGGACAGCGGCGAACATCTGAAGCCCCAGTGGCAGGGCTACGCGCTCACTCGCCGAGTCCCTGTGCTGGAGATCGACGGTTTTGAGTTGAGTGAATCCTCGGCGATTGACGAGTATCTTGAGGACCGCTTTGCCCCGCCAGAGTGGGAACGCATCTATCCTCACGATCTGCAAAAGCGCGCCCGCGCCCGCCAGATCCAGGCATGGCTGCGTAGCGACCTGGTGCCGATTCGCACAGAACGCTCTACGGACGTGGTGTTTGCTGGCGTCAAAAAGCCCGCCCTCAGCGAGGAAGGCTTATCCAGCGCCCGGAAGCTGATCGAAACTGCCTCATCGCTGCTGGCGCAGGGTAACCCCAACCTGTTTGGCGAGTGGTGTATTGCCGACACCGATCTGGCGCTGATGCTCAATCGCTTGATCCTCAATGGCGATGACGTCCCACAGCTGCTGGTGGATTACGCCACATTCCAGTGGCAACGCGCGTCGGTACAGCGCTATCTGGCACTCTCTGCTAAGCGCGCGGGCTGATAAGACGGGGCGCTTGAGGTATGATAGGGGCAGTCTGAATTCCTGAGGAGTAACTGATGAAACTGATGTTTGCGTCGGATATTCATGGATCGCTGCCCGCGACCGAACGCGTGCTTTCTCTGTTCGCCCAAAGCGGAGCGCAATGGCTGGTGATCCTGGGCGACGTGTTAAACCACGGCCCACGCAATGCGTTGCCGGAAGGCTACGCTCCCGCGCAGGTGGCGGAAAAACTTAATCATTTTGCCTCGCGCATTATCGCCGTTCGCGGCAACTGTGACAGCGAAGTTGACCAGATGCTGCTGAATTTTCCCATCACCGCTCCCTGGCAACAGGTGTTGATGGAAAACAGCCGTTTGTTCCTGACCCACGGGCACCTGTTCGGCCCGGATAACCTGCCGTCACTCGCCGCTGGCGATGTCCTGGTTTATGGTCATACTCATATTCCGGTGGCGGAAAAACGCGGGGCGTTTTATCACTTTAATCCCGGGTCTGTCAGCATTCCTAAAGGCGGCAACCCGGCAAGCTACGGCATGTATGAAGACGGGACATTAAGCGTTATCGCACTTAATGATCAGCAAGTTATTGCGCAGATAGCGATTAATCCGTAAGTTACACCACAACTGCAAACGCGCCGAAAGAGCGCTTAGACGAGAAGGTTTCCCGATGGTGGAGCAGAATCATTTGGCAAGTACTGAGTGGGTTGACATTGTCAGCGAAGAGAATGAAGTGATCGCGCAGGCCAGCCGCGAACAAATGCGTGCGGAGCGTCTGCGTCACCGCGCGACTTACATCGTTGTTCATGACGGCATGGGCAAGATTCTGGTCCAGCGTCGCACCGACACCAAAGATTTTCTTCCTGGTATGCTGGATGCCACAGCGGGTGGCGTCGTGCAGGCCGATGAAGTATTGCTGGATTCCGCGCGTCGTGAAGCGGAAGAAGAGTTAGGTATCGCTGGCGTGCCGTTTGCCGAGCACGGACAGTTTTATTTCGAAGATGAGCATTGTCGCGTCTGGGGCGGGCTGTTTAGCTGCGTTTCCCACGGACCTTTCGCCTTGCAGGAAGAGGAAGTGAGCGAAGTGTGCTGGATGACGCCGGAAGAGATCACCGCGCGTTGCGACGAGTTCACGCCGGATTCTCTTAAAGCACTGGCGCTGTGGATGACCCGCAACGCCAAAAACGAATCCGCTAAACCGGAAAATAAGGCAGAAAAAGAGGAAGAGGCTGAGTAAGCCTTAACAGCTTTCCCGCAGACACAGGCTGGACGCGATGGGTTTATGATCGCGCCAGTCTCCGTCATTCAGACGTTCCAGTAACGCTTTCCCGGCTTCAATCCCAATCTTGCGATGCGGTACTGCCATCGTTGTCAGCGGCGGCTGGCAGACGCGGCTGACGTCGCTGTCGCCAAAGCCCACGACCGCTAAATCGTCCGGCACTTTGATGCGCCGACGCTGGCACTCATACAGCGCGCCGCAGGCCAGTTCATCTGATACGCACACCAGCGCATCCAGTTCCGGCCACGCCAGCAGGAACTCTGGCAGTTGTGCCGCACCGGTGGAGAAGTTCGGCGGCATGGCGGCATTAATCACTCTGTTCGGCGACAGGTGGTGGCGCAGCATCGCCTTGTACCAGCCCTGCAAATGCTGCTGAAAAATCCACTGCTCCTGGTTAGCGCACAGCAGGCCGATATTCTGGTAGCCACGCTGAATCACCATCTCGGTAAGCTCATACATGGCGGCGACGTTATCAATCCCGATATTCATATCAATCGGATCGGCACGCATTGCACCCATTTCCATCACCGGGATAGAGGCGTTTTTTAGCCAGTGGCGTACGGTATCGGAGTGCTCAACGCTGAGCAGTATCGCCGCGGCGATATTCGATGCCAGCAGCGTTTCGAGCAGTTTCTCTTCCTGTTCAAGACGATGCTGAGATTCCGCCAGCATGATCTGATATCCGGCTGGCTGGAGCACCTGCTGTAGCCCGGCGAACATCTCGGAACAGCCAGCTTCGGAAAGATTGGGAACTACCATCGCAATCGTCCATGACGACGCCGATGCCAGTGCGCTGGCGGCAAGATTGGGCATATAACCCAGCTCCTGCACCGCGGCTTCAATTTTTTCACGCAGTTTATCGGAAACCTGTTCGGGCGTGCGGAGGGCACGGGAAACAGTCATCGTGCCTACGCCGGCAAGCTGTGCGACATCCGCGAGCGTTACTTTTCCGGTACTGCGCCGTTTTCGGGTTAAAGACATACATCTTCCTGCTGACAGGACGCGATTCAGTTTCATCCTTCATTTTACGTGACAGGCAGTATACGCCTTAAATCCCTTTTTTTGCTGTGATTTCGCACCATGATAGCAATTTGATAGCGCTATCACAGTTCTGCATGTTAGTCGTTGGTAGCGCTATCTTTGTGATCGCGATCGCAGTCATTGATTGATGGGTTGAATAGAGTTTGCCCATGTCTGGTCTTTAGCGGGAGTGAAAAATGCTCAAAAAGTGGATATATGATACAACCATCATCCTACAGGATAGCGTTGAAAGCTGGCCCCAGGCGCTGGAACTGTGCGCGAAACCGCTGCTGGATTTGCAGGTCATTGCGCCGGAATATGTCACGGCTATCATCGAGCAGCACCAGACGTTAGGTCCCTACTATGTGCTGGCTCCAGGGCTGGCAATGCCACATGCGCGACCGGAAGAAGGGGCGAAAGGACTTGGCCTGTCATTATTAAAACTAAAACAGGGCGTCTCTTTTGGTGCCGGTGAGTTTGACCCCGTCGATGTGATTGTGATGCTGGCGGCACCGGACAAGCATAGCCATATCGAAATGATCTCAGCCTTGGCGGAATTATTTTCCAGCGACGAAGATATGGCTGAATTACATCGGGCGAATACGCTGGAGGAGATAAAAACCGTTATCGATCGCTTTTGATTTAATTATTTAATCCGATTCATCTCAACATTACGCGTCAGCGTGATGGGACGTACTCTACTTAAAAAAGGGGATAACAATGAAAATCATGGCTATTTGCGGCTCCGGCCTGGGCAGCAGTTTTATGGTCGAAATGAATATTAAAAAGGTGCTCAAAAAACTGGAAATTGAGGCCGAGGTTGAACACTCCGATCTCTCCTCGGCCACGCCGGGCGCGGCGGACCTGTTTGTAATGGCGAAAGACATTGCCGCCAGCGCCAGCGTGCCGGAAAGCCAGCTGGTGGTAATCAACAATATCATCGATATCAACGAACTCGAAGCGCAGCTGCGCGCCTGGTTCGAAAGACAATAATCCTGATAAGGCGAGGTGGATATGTTTATCCTTGAAACGCTGAATTTCGTTGTTGATATTTTAAAAGTCCCTTCAGTGCTGGTCGGGTTAATTGCTCTGATTGGTCTTGTGGCGCAGAAAAAAGCCTTTTCGGATGTGGTAAAAGGCACAATTAAAACCATTCTCGGCTTTATTGTACTGGGCGGCGGCGCAACTGTGCTGGTGGGCTCTTTAAATCCGCTCGGCGGTATGTTTGAGCACGCCTTTAATATTCAGGGCATTATTCCCAACAATGAAGCTATTGTGTCGATTGCCCTGGAAAAATATGGCGCTTCCACCGCGCTCATTATGGCCTTCGGGATGGTGGCGAATATTATTGTTGCGCGCTTTACCCGCCTGAAGTACATCTTCCTCACCGGGCATCACACCTTCTACATGGCATGCATGATCGGCGTGATCCTGACGGTTGCAGGCTTCGAGGGGGTCGGGCTGGTCTTTACCGGTTCGTTGATCCTCGGCCTGATTATGGCCTTCTTCCCGGCGATTGCGCAGCGCTATATGAAGCGTATTACCGGCAACGATGAGATCGCCTTCGGTCATTTCGGCACGCTGGGCTACGTGCTGTCCGGCTGGATTGGCAGCAAGGTCGGGAAAGGCTCGCGCTCCACCGAAGAGATGAACCTGCCGAAGAACCTTAGCTTCCTGCGTGACAGTTCAATCTCCATCTCCCTGACCATGATGATTATCTACCTGATCATGGCGGTGAGCGCCGGACGTGAGTACGTGGAGGCCACCTTCAGCGGCGGCCAAAACTACCTGGTATACGCCATCATTATGGCCATCACCTTCGCGGCAGGCGTGTTCATCATCTTGCAGGGCGTGCGCCTGATTCTGGCGGAAATCGTCCCGGCCTTTACCGGCTTCTCGGAAAAACTGGTGCCCAATGCGCGGCCTGCGCTGGACTGCCCGGTAGTCTACCCGTATGCGCCAAACGCGGTGCTGATTGGCTTCCTGTTTAGCTTCCTCGGCGGGATTGTTGGGTTGTTCATCTGCGGTCAGTTTAGCTGGGTGCTGATCCTCCCGGGCGTTGTGCCGCATTTCTTCACCGGTGCGACAGCAGGCGTGTTTGGTAACGCCACCGGCGGACGTCGCGGGGCGATGATTGGCGCGTTTGCTAACGGCCTGCTGATCACCTTCCTGCCGGTCCTGCTGCTGCCTGTTCTGGGCGCAATTGGCTTTGCGAATACGACCTTCTCGGACGCTGATTTTGGTGCGGTCGGGATTGTGCTGGGCAACCTGGCACGCTTCCTGTCGCCGCTTGCCATTACCGGACTGGTTGTTGTGTTGTTCGCGCTGCTGGTGGCCTACAACGTCTTCGCTAAAAACAAACCTGCCAGCGGTAACGCGCAGGAAAACCCCGGAGCCAAATCATGAATGAGAATGAAATAACCGAACTGGCGCGTCAGATCCGCCTTGAGACGCTGAAATCCCTTACGCAGCTGGGTTTTGGGCACTACGGCGGCAGCATGTCAGTCGTTGAAACGCTGGCCGTTCTGTACGGCGCGGTAATGAAAATTGACCCGGCCGATCCGGACTGGCCAGAGCGCGATTACTTTGTGCTGTCGAAAGGCCATGCGGGGCCGGCGCTGTACAGCACGCTGGCGATTAAGGGCTACTTCCCGATTGAAGAGCTGAGCACGCTGAACCAGAACGGGACGCGTCTGCCAAGTCATCCGGATCGCCTGAAAACACGCGGCGTGGATGCCACCACCGGTTCACTGGGGCAGGGGATCTCCATCGCTGGCGGCATGGCGCTGTCGCACAAGCTGGCAGGAAGGCCAAACCGGGTGTTTTGCATCGTTGGCGACGGAGAACTGAATGAAGGGCAGTGCTGGGAAGCCTTCCAGTTTATCGCTCACCATCGACTGAATAACCTGACGGTATTCGTGGACTGGAACAAACAGCAGCTCGACGGCGAGCTGGACGAAATCATCAGCGCCTTCGACCTGGAAGGCAAATTCCGCGCCTTTGGTTTTGACGTGGTGACGGTGAAAGGGGATGACATTCCGGCGCTGCTGGAGGTGACCGCGCCGATCCCTGAGGCCGATGCGCGTCCGCGGGTGGTGATCCTCGACAGCATCAAAGGGCAGGGGGTGCCATACCTGGAACAGCTCAGCAACTCGCATCACCTGCGATTAACCGAGGAGAGCAAAGCGGCGCTTAACGAGACGATTCGCCAACTGGAGGCTTCACATGATTAAGGTTGCACCGACAGGACAGAAAGATGCCGTTGAGATGCGTAAGGTCTACGCGGGTTTTGTGGCAAAACAGATTGAGGCCGGGAGCGAGATCATTGCGCTCGAAGCGGATCTGATGAGTTCGATGGCGATGGACGGCGTAGCGCGTGATTACCCACAGCACGTCATCAACTGCGGCATTATGGAGGCCAACGTGATTGGGACGGCCGCCGGGCTGTCGCTCACCGGACGTAAGCCGTTCGTTCATACCTTTACCGCTTTTGCCAGCCGTCGCTGCTTTGACCAGCTGTTTATGTCCCTGGACTACCAGCGCAATAACGTGAAGGTGATTGCCTCGGATGCGGGCGTGACGGCCTGTCACAACGGCGGGACGCATATGTCGTTTGAGGATATGGGCATCGTGCGCGGTCTGGCGCATTCAGTGGTGCTGGAGGTGACCGATGCGGTGATGTTCGAAGATGTGCTGCGTCAGCTTATCGACCTGGAAGGCTTTTACTGGGTAAGGACCATCCGTAAACAGGCGCCGAGCGTGTATGCCCCGGGGTCAACCTTCACCATCGGCAAGGGCAACGTGCTGCGCGAGGGAACCGATATTACCCTGATTGCTAACGGCATTATGGTGGCGGAAGCGCTGGAGGCGGCGCGCCAGCTGGAGCAGGAGGGGGTAAGCGCAGCGGTCATCGACATGTTTACCCTGAAGCCCATCGATCGGATGCTGGTGAAAAACTATGCCGAGAAAACCGGGCGTATTGTGACCTGCGAAAACCACAGCATTCACAACGGGCTGGGGTCGGCGGTGGCGGAAGTGCTGGTGGAAACCTGTCCGGTGCCTATGCGGCGGGTGGGGGTGAAGGAACGATATGGTCAGGTGGGCACGCAGGACTTCTTGCAAAAGGAGTATGGCCTGACGGCACATGACATTGTGTCGGCGGCGCGGGAGCTGCTGTAATAAAAAAGGCGACCATTTGTGGTCGCCTCTCTTGCCGGATGGCGCTTCGCTTATCCGGCCTACAAAACCGTAGGCCCGGTAAGCGCTAGCGCCACCGGGCTTTTTAGCTTACTGCTGCTGCGAAGACTGGATCGCCGTCAGCGCGATGGTGTAGACGATATCGTCAACCAGCGCACCACGGGACAGGTCGTTCACAGGTTTGCGCATACCTTGCAGCATTGGCCCGATGGAGATCAGGTCTGCTGAACGCTGTACCGCTTTATAGGTGGTGTTACCGGTGTTCAGATCCGGGAAGATGAACACGGTAGCGCGACCTGCAACCGGCGAGTTCGGCGCTTTGGATTTCGCCACGTCAGCCATTACCGCGGCATCGTACTGGAGCGGGCCGTCGATCATCAGATCCGGACGTTTTTCCTGTGCAATGCGGGTCGCTTCACGGACTTTCTCTACGTCACTACCTGCACCAGAGGTGCCGGTGGAGTAGGAGAGCATCGCGACGCGTGGTTCGATACCGAAGGCAATCGCGGAGTCCGCAGACTGGATAGCGATTTCTGCCAGCTGCTCTGCGGTTGGGTCCGGGTTGATCGCGCAGTCGCCGTAAACGTAAACCTGTTCAGGCAGCAGCATGAAGAACACGGAGGAGACCAGAGAGCTGCCCGGTGCAGTTTTGATCAGCTGCAACGGTGGACGGATGGTGTTCGCGGTGGTGTGAACCGCACCGGAAACCAGACCGTCAACTTCGTCCTGCTCCAGCATCAGCGTACCCAGCACCACGTTGTCTTCCAGCTGCTCGCGCGCAACGGCTTCGGTCATGCCTTTGTTCTTACGCAGCTCAACCAGACGGGCAACGTAGCTTTCGCGGACCACCTCAGGATCAACGATTTCGATGCCCGCGCCGAGCTCAACGCCCTGAGACGCCGCAACGCGGTTGATCTCATCCGGGTTACCCAGCAGCACACAGGTCGCGATACCGCGTTCTGCACAGATGGCTGCCGCTTTAACGGTACGTGGTTCGTCGCCTTCTGGCAGAACCACGCGTTTGCCCGCTTTACGCGCCAGCTCGGTCAGCTGGTAACGGAAGGCTGGAGGAGACAGACGACGGCTGCGCTCGGAGGTCGCCGTCAGGGATTCGATCCAGTCTGCGTTGATGTAGCCCGCAACGTATTCCTGAACTTTCTCGATACGCTCGTGGTCATCAACCGGCACTTCGAGGTTGAAGCTTTGCAGGCTCAGGGAGGTCTGCCAGGTGTTGGTGTTCACCATGAAGACTGGCAGGCCAGTGGCGAACGCACGTTCGCACAGCTTGCTTACGCGTGGGTCCATCTCGTAGGCACCGGTCAGCAGGATCGCGCCGATCTCCACGCCGTTCATCGCGGCCAGACAGGCTGCAACCAGCACGTCCGGACGGTCTGCGGAGGTTACCAGCAGGGAACCTGCACGGAAGTGCTCCAGCATGTGTGGAATGCTGCGTGCGCAGAAAGTTACGGACTTCACGCGGCGGGTGTTGATATCGCCTTCGTTGATCACGGTGGCGTTCAGGTGACGCGCCATATCAATTGCACGGGTGGCAATCAGATCGAAGCTCCATGGCACCGCGCCCAGAACTGGCAGCGGGCTGGAATCCTGCAACTTAGCCGGGTCAACTTTGATGACTTTCGCTTTGGAAGAGTCGTCAAAAATTTCGGACAGGTCAGGACGCGTACGGCCCTGCTCATCTACTGGCGCGTTCAGCTTGTTAACAATCACGCCGGTGATGCTGGTGTTTTTCGCACCGCCGAAGCTGCTGCGCGTCAGTTCGATACGCTCTTTCAGCTGCTCTGGGGTATCCGTGCCCTGAGACATCACGAAAACAATCTCTGCGTTGAGGGTTTTCGCGATTTCAAAGTTCAGAGACTGGGCAAACTGGTGTTTACGGGTCGGGACCAGGCCTTCAACCAGCACCACTTCCGCGTCCTGCGCGTTTGCGTGGTAGTTGGCAATGATCTCTTCCATCAGCACGTCTTTCTGGTTGCTGGAGAGCAGAGATTCAACGTGGCTCATCTTCAGCGGTTCAGCCGCTGGCAGATTGGAGTTCTTGCGAACGATGGTGGTGGTCTGGTCTGGCGCATCGCCACCGGCACGTGGCTGGGCGATAGGCTTAAAGACGCTCAGACGAACGCCTTTGCGTTCCATAGCGCGGATCACGCCGAGGCTGACGCTGGTCAGGCCGACGCTGGTTCCGGTAGGGATCAGCATAATAGTACGGGACACGGTTTATCCTCTTTCGTTACCGCCGCGTTGGGCGGGTTACAAAACAGCACCGCCAGCATTGCTGGCGGTGTGGAATCAGGCAGTCAGGCGGTGCGCGTCTTGCGCGATGACCAGCTCTTCGTTAGTTGGAATAACGATAGCAGGGCGGGTGCCTTCTTTGTTGATGAAGCCAGACTTGCCGAAGCGGGCAGCCAGGTTACGCTCATGATCAACTTCGAAGCCCAGAACGCCCAGTTTGCCCAGGGACAGTTCACGTACCATTGCCGCGTTCTCACCGATACCGCCGGTGAAGATAACAGCATCCAGACGGCCTTCCATCAGCGCGGTGTAAGAACCGATGTACTTCGCCAGACGGTGGCAATAAACGTCCATTGCACGTTTAGCGTCAGCTTTTTCTGCGTAGTTGTCTTCAACGTAACGGCAGTCGCTGGTGACCTCGGTCAGGCCCAGCAGGCCAGACTCTTTGGTCAGCATTTTGTTGATGTCGTCAACGCTCATGCCCAGGGTGTCGTGCAGGTGGAAGATGATCGCCGGGTCGATATCACCGGAACGGGTACCCATCACCAGACCTTCCAGCGGGGTCAGACCCATAGAGGTGTCAACACACTTACCGTTGCGGATAGCGGAAACAGAACCACCGTTGCCCAGGTGGCAGGTGATGATGTTGACTTCTTCAACCGGCTTGTTCAGCACTTTTGCGGCTTCCTGAGTCACATAGAAGTGGCTGGTGCCGTGTGCGCCGTAACGACGGACGCCGTGCTCTTTGTACAGGCTGTATGGCAGGGCATAGAGGTAAGACTCTTCCGGCATGGTCTGATGGAACGCGGTATCAAACACGGCCACGTTTTTGTCTTTCAGACTCGGGAAGGATTTCAGTGCTTCAGCGATACCGATCAGGTGAGCCGGGTTATGCAGCGGTGCGAAAGACGCAGAGTCTTTGATACCCTGGATCACGGAGTCGTCGATTACCACGGAACTGGTGTATTTTTCGCCGCCGTGGACGATACGGTGACCAATTGCGGTCAGCTGAGCAGACAGTTCTGGTTTTTGTGCCAGAATAGTGTTAACGATAAAGTTCAGCGCTTCACTGTGAGCGGCGCCTGCACCTAAAGCCGCTTCTTGTTTGCTGCCGTCCATCTTCCACTTGATACGTGCTTCAGGCAGATGGAAACATTCGGCCAAACCAGAGAGGTACTCGTCACCGTTGAGCGCATCGATGATGGCGAATTTCAGTGAGGAGCTACCGCAGTTCAGAACCAGTACTAACTTACTCGACATGGAAGTACCTATTATTGATACGTGGCTAAAAAAACGTCAGTGAGTCTAAAAGCGTAACGCATGCTGACCCAGACATTTATGATTAACATCATGCCAATCAAACATTCTGGCAGGATGGAAGAAATACCTATGATTTTAAGCCATTTTGAACATTTTTCAGACAATGGCATAATATGCGATAATTTGACGAGTTAACGCTTATCGTCTACGGCCCTATCAGGCTGGCACAGGATACCCGATACGGGGTAGCGATGACAAAATATTTTGAACGTTGTCATAGCCTGTTGTGGTTTTGCACGAAAATTTTAATTTTTATATGTGAAGTTGAGGTACAGCCATGTCGACACCCGAAATCCCGTCCGTGAACTTTTTTAGTCTGTTTCGTCGGGGACAGCATTACGCAAAGACATGGCCGATGGAAAAGCGCCTCGCGCCCATGTTTATTGAAAATCGCACTATTCGCGCCACGCGCTATGCGATTCGCTTTATGCCCCCGATTGCCGTTTTTACCCTGTGCTGGCAGATAGCGTTAGGTGGACAGCTTGGCCCTGCCGTCGCGACGGCGCTTTTTGCGTTAAGCCTGCCGATGCAGGGGCTATGGTGGTTAGGCAAACGTTCCGTCACGCCACTTCCGCCTTCTGTTTTACACTGGTTTTATGAAGTGCGTGGAAAACTGGAGGAGGCGGGCCAGGCGCTGGCACCGGTTGAAGGCAAGCCAGACTATCAGGCGCTGGCGGATACCCTCAAGCGTGCGTTTAAACAGCTTGATAAAACATTCCTCGATGACTTGTGATTGATCATCGAAACGACGACCAAAAGAAGGCACAGTAACAATCAGTTACCGTGTCTTTTTTTTACAGTGCAATGCGCTACAGGAGTCGAAAGATGGAAATGACCCATGCTCAACGTCTGATTTTGTCTAACCAGTACAAGATGATGACTATGCTTGATCCCGATAACGCTGCGCGCTACAGCCGCCTGCAAACCATTGTTGAACGTGGTTTTGGCTTGCAGATGCGCGAACTGGATCGCGAATTTGGCGAACTGAAAGAGGAAACCTGCCGTATCGTTATCGACATCATGGAGATGTACCATGCGCTGCATGTGTCCTGGACCAATCTGAAGGACCAGCAGACCATTGACGAGCGCCGCGTGACGTTCCTGGGCTTTGATGCTGCGACGGAAGCGCGCTATCTGAGCTATGTACGCTTTATGGTGAATACCGAAGGGCGTTACACCCATTTTGATGCGGGTACGCACGGCTTCAACGCCCAGACCCCGATGTGGGATAAGTATCAACGTATGCTGAGCGCGTGGCACGCCTGTCCGCGTCAGTACCATTTAAGCAGCAACGAAATTCAACAAATCATTAATGCCTGACGGAGGTGTGTGTGCAGTGTAAAGGTTTTCTGTTTGATCTGGACGGTACGCTGGTGGATTCGCTACCGGTGGTGGAGCGCTCGTGGTGCCACTGGGCCGACCGGCACGGCATCGACCATCAGGACGTACTGAATTTCATCCATGGCAAACAGGCCATTACCTCATTGCGGCACTTCCTGGCGGGACGTTCTGAGGAAGAGATTCAGGCGGAGTTCCGCTATCTTGAGGAGATTGAAGCTACCGATACCGAGGGCATCACCGCGCTGCCCGGTGCGCGTGAACTGCTTGAGCACCTGAATGAAGCGCAGATCCCGTGGGCTATCGTCACCTCCGGCTCGGTTCCCGTCGCGCATGCCCGCCATAAGGCGGCTGGTTTACCGACGCCGGACGTCTTCATTACCGCTGAGCGCGTGAAGCGCGGCAAGCCTGAACCGGATGCGTTTCTGCTCGGCGCTGAACTGCTTGGCCTTGCGCCAGCGGAGTGCGTGGTGGTGGAAGACGCGGCAGCAGGCGTGCTGGCCGGGCTGAACGCCGGAAGCCACGTCATTGCCGTTAACGTCCCGGCGGGTTCCCCCCGGCTGGAGGAGGCGGATTTCGTGCTTAACACCCTGACCGCCATCGACGTCTCGAAGGCGTCAGACGGAGTTGTAACCGTCTCGCTAAAAATGTAATCCCATGATATAGCCCCGCATTACCGGGGCTTTTTTATGGCAGAATTGCTTCTCCTCCACTGACAAGGACATGTTGTGAACGGTGAACTGATTTGGGTCCTGAGCCTGCTGTTAATCGCCATCATTCTTTTTGCCACGGGCAAGGTGCGCATGGATGCCGTCGCCCTGTTTGTGATTGTCGCATTCGTTCTGAGCGGTACCCTTTCCCTGCCGGAAGCCTTTTCCGGGTTTAGCGATCCCAACGTTATTTTGATTGCCGCCCTGTTTATTATTGGCGACGGGCTGGTACGCACCGGCGTGGCGACGATGATGGGGTCGTGGTTGGTTAAGGTGGCGGGCAGCAGCGAAACCAAAATGCTGATTTACCTGATGCTGACGGTCGCCGGGCTGGGCGCGTTTATGAGCTCTACGGGCGTCGTGGCCATCTTTATTCCGGTCGTGCTGAGCGTCTGCATGAGGATGCAGATCTCCCCGTCGCGGCTGATGATGCCGTTGAGCTTCGCCGGGCTCATCAGCGGCATGATGACGCTGGTCGCGACGCCGCCGAACCTCGTCGTGAACAGCGAACTGATCCGTGAGGGGCTTGAGGGGTTTAGCTTTTTCAGCGTTACGCCGATCGGGCTGGTGGTACTGGTGATGGGCATTATCTATATGCTATTGACCCGTTTCGCGCTGAAAGGGGAGAAGCTGGATAAAGCCAAAGAGGGCTGGAAGCGGCGCTCTTTCCGCGATCTGATTAAAGAGTATCGTCTGACCGGGCGTGCCCGACGTCTGGCTATCCGCCCGGGGTCGCCTATGGTGGGGCAGCGGCTGGATGACCTTAAGCTACGCGAACGCTATGGCGCGAACGTCATCGGGGTTGAGCGCTGGCGTCGTTTTCGTCGGGTGATCGTTAACGTGAACGGGGTGTCAGAGTTTCGCGCGCGTGACGTCCTGCTGATTGATATGTCCACCGCAGACGTGGATCTGCGGGAGTTTTGTAGCGAGCAGCTGCTGGAGCCGATGGTCCTGCGCGGCGAGTATTTCTCTGACCAGGCGCTGGATGTGGGAATGGCCGAGGTGTCGCTGATCCCGGAATCGGAGTTATTGGGCAAAACCGTGCGTGAAATCGGTTTTCGTACCCGCTATGGCCTCAACGTGGTGGGCCTGAAGCGCGATGGCGTAGCCCTTGAAGGGGCGGTGGTGGATGAGCCGATCCTGCTGGGGGATATCTTCCTCGTGGTCGGCAACTGGAAACTGATTAGCCAGCTCGGGCAGAAAGGCCGCGATTTTGTGGTGCTGAATATGCCGATTGAAGAGAACGATGCATCACCGGCGCACAGCCAGGCGCCCCATGCGATTTTTTGCCTGGTATTGATGGTCGCGCTGATGCTGACGGACGAGATCCCTAACCCGGTGGCGGCGATAATCGCCTGTCTGTTAATGGGCAAATTCCGCTGTATTGACGCCGAAAGCGCTTACAAAGCGATTCACTGGCCGAGCATCATTCTCATCGTCGGGATGATGCCCTTCGCCCTGGCGCTACAGAAAACCGGCGGGGTGGATTTGATCGTGAAAGGCTTAATGGACGCGGGAGGGGGATATGGTCCGTACCTGATGATGGTTTGCCTGTTCGTCATGTGCGCCACCATTGGTTTGTTCATCTCCAATACCGCAACGGCGGTGCTGATGGCGCCCATTGCGCTGGCGATGGCAAAATCGATGGGCGTTTCGCCGTATCCGTTTGCGATGATGGTTGCGATGGCGGCGTCCGCGGCATTTATGACGCCGGTCTCTTCCCCGGTCAATACGCTGGTGCTGGGGCCCGGGAATTATAGGTTCAGTGATTTCGTGAAGCTGGGTGTGCCGTTCACCGTCCTGGTGATGGTGGTGTGCGTGGTATTGATACCGGTCCTGTTTCCGTTCTGAGCATTTTGCCGGGTGGCGGCTACGCCTTACCCGGCCTACAACCCCGTAGGCCCTGCAAGCGCAGCGCCGCTGGGCGAAAATCAGAGTGGCGAATCCTGGCTAATCTCATCCAGCGACAAATGGAAGCTCGGCACAAACACGCGCATAAAGTAGTCCATCTCTTCGCTACGGCGGGAGTCGAGCGTCTTCTCCAGGCGTGATTTCGCCAGCAGGAACTCGTTATTCCCGGCGGACAGCTCTTCCAGACACTTCAGGTAGGCGCACAGCGCGTCAGCCTGCTTAACCAGGGATTTCTCCTCTTCCGTATACTGATGCTCGTCGATCAGCGGCCCGAAGATATCGCGCAGCTCTTCAGGCACCATGTCGATCAGCTTCTGCTGGGCAATCTTCTCAATGGCCTTATATTCCTGGGCAATCTGCGAGTTGAAATATTTCACCGGCGTAGGCAGATCACCGGTCAGCACTTCAGATGCATCGTGATACATCGCCAGCAGGGCGATACGTTCGGCATTCACCTGCCCGTTGAATTTGCGGTTTTTAATCGCGGCCAGCGCGTGCGCGACCATGGCAACCTGCAAACTGTGCTCCGACACATTTTCAGTACGCACGTTGCGCATCAGCGGCCAGCGGTTGATGAGTTTCAGGCGGGAGAGGTGGGCAAAGAAATGACTCTGACTCATAGGTTACCTTATGTCTTCACTGCGACAGACTTCATTGTGCGGGGAGGGGAGGGAAGATGCAAATTTGCGGATGTTGCAGGCCGGGTAAGCGCAGCGCTACCCGGCGGAAAGTCAGCGTTACTGATGGTACCCGGAGAGGAAGCGCCCGAAGCGGCTGATGGCCATCTCGAGATCGTCTTCGCGCGGCAGGGTGACGATACGCACGTGATCCGGCCACGGCCAGTTAAACGCCGTCCCCTGAACCAGCAGCACTTTTTCCTGCAACAGGAAGTCGAGCACCATTTTCTGGTCGTCGTGAATATTGAAGCGCTTCGCGTCGATTTTCGGGAACATGTACAGAGCGCCGTTAGGCTTCACGCAGGAGACGCCCGGAATATCATTAATCAATTCCCATGCACGGTTGCGCTGTTCATACAGGCGGCCGCCTGGAACGATAAACTCGCTGATGCTTTGATAGCCGCCGAGTGCTGTCTGGATCGCATGTTGCGCCGGTACGTTGGCGCACAGACGCATGGATGCCAGCATCTCCAGCCCTTCAATGTAGCCTTTCGCATGTTTTTTCGGACCGTTCAGTACCATCCAGCCCTGACGGAAACCGGCAACGCGATAAGTTTTAGACAGTCCGTTAAAGGTGACCGTCAGCAGATCGGGCGCCAGCGCGGCGATAGAGTGGTGCTGCGCCGCGTCGTACAGGATCTTGTCGTAAATCTCGTCGGCAAAGATGATCAGGTTGTGCTGGCGGGCGATCTCGACGATCTCCATCAGCAGCTCTTTTGAATAGACCGCACCCGTCGGGTTATTCGGGTTAATGATCACGATACCCCGGGTGCGCGGGGTAATTTTGGCGCGAATATCATCCAGATCCGGGAACCAGTCAGAGGATTCGTCGCACAGGTAGTGCACCGCTTTACCGCTGGACAGGGACACCGCAGCCGTCCACAGCGGATAATCTGGGGCAGGAACCAGCATTTCATCGCCGCTGTTCAGGAGCGCCTGCATCGCCTGAACGATCAGCTCCGAGACACCGTTGCCAATGTAGATATCTTCAACGGTGACGTCGCGCATACCGCGAGCCTGATAGTGCTGCATGATGGCTTTACGGGCGGAATAAAGCCCTTTTGAATCGCAGTAGCCTTGTGCAGTGGGCAGGTTGCGGATCACATCCACCAGGATCTCATCCGGCGCTTCAAAACCAAATGGCGCGGGGTTGCCGATGTTGAGTTTCAGAACCTTATTGCCTTCCTCTTCAAGGCGTTTTGCCTCTTTGAGTACCGGGCCACGGATGTCGTAACAGACGTTGTCGAGCTTGCTGGATTTTTCGATAGGGGACATGAACCTTTAACCTTTTCGCTATTATTGCAACTTCCTGCCGTGGAAGTGAGCACGGAACAATGTACTCCCACCGCGCTTCGTTTTGAAGGGCGCACAGAAGAAGATTTCGTCCAACCGGGCAATGCCGCGGTGATCGCTTACTCTAACGACGGAGTGATTTTGTGCCTGAATTTATCGTGATAAAGAGGGGTGATGGGTTGTTTATGCTAAAAATTTCATATAAAGATGAATATTATTCTGGAATAAATAAAAAGACGATTCGGGCTGATGCATTAGTCCCTCTGAGTGACCATTCGTAAAACCTGAATGCTGAGATACCGATTGCCATATTAGCAAAGCCAGGTTAAAAGTTACTCATGTGAAATTAATGTTAAGGGTTATTAATGAATGGCCTGAATCTAAATTAAACTTTATTTATTATTAACGACGAAAATGCAACTTTCGTTAATTTTAATAAAAAGAGTGTAGTTGCTTATCATTGGCGATAAATCCTTAATATTGCAATAAGACTTATAAATATAGTGGATTTGGGTTAAGATGTGTTTCGGGAATGCAGCATAGCGATAGGCCTGTTACGTATATCGGATACTGCTTTCCTGTATTAATCGATTGTTATTGTTAAAGTTATCTCTGGCTGATTGGGTAAGTCACATCTTGCTACGTTGCCAACGCTGCGATATAGATGGCAGAAAACATGTCTTACTCTTTATGGTATTAACATCGACCTGCAAACAACGAAATATCCTGGACGCAAGAGAATAAAAATAACGTCATGAAACGTGATTTCTGACTGGTGATATACCGCAGTACAATAACTATCTGTCAGGCAGTCTGCCGGGCCGGGATGCGAGGGAAACTCTTCAGAAGGAATTGCTTAACTGTTACACACAGCTTCAACCCGGGCAGCTCCGCACGAGCAACCTGAAAGTGAAAAGATATGATAAATGCAAATCGTCCGATAATGAATCTCGACCTCGATCTGCTGAGAACGTTTGTTGCGGTCGCCGATCTCAACACTTTTGCAGCAGCTGCTGCCGCCGTTTGCCGTACCCAGTCCGCCGTGAGTCAGCAAATGCAGCGGCTGGAACAACTGGTTGGTAAAGAGCTTTTTGCGCGTCATGGACGTAATAAGCTTTTAACAGAACATGGTATTCAGCTTCTGGGTTATGCCAGAAAGATACTGCGCTTTAATGATGAAGCCTGTATGTCATTAATGTTTAGCAACCTTCAGGGAGTGTTAACATTAGGGGCGTCAGATGAATCAGCAGATACCATTTTACCCTTCCTTCTCAACCGAATTAGCTCGGTTTATCCGAAGCTTGCCCTGGACGTTAGCGTTAAACGCAATGCCTTCATGGTTGAGATGCTGAAAGAAAACGAGGTTGACCTGGTGGTCACCACGCATCGACCTGGCCAGTTTGACAGCCTGACGCTGCGTACTTCTCCAACGCACTGGTACTGTGCCGCAGAGTATGTATTGCAGAAAGGTGAGCCGATACCCCTGGTCCTGCTGGACGATCCGAGTCCGTTCCGCGATATGGTGCTGGCTGCGCTCAACGAAGCCGGTATTCCATGGCGCCTGGCGTACGTGGCGTCAACCTTGCCCGCAGTGCGAGCGGCGGTGAAGGCCGGGCTTGGCGTAACGGCCCGTCCGGTGGAGATGATGAGCCCCGATCTGCGTGTGCTGGGTCAATCCGAGGGACTCCCGTCGTTGCCGGATACGGAGTACCTGCTGTGCCATAACGCCGCCAGCAACAACGAGCTGGCAAAAGTGGTGTTCGAGGCAATGGAAAACTACCACAATCCATGGCAGTACGCGCCTGTTACTCCCGAAGGAGGGGACGACTCCCTGATCGTGGAAGGGGATTTTGAGTGATCATTCCCTCAAAATTCTCGTAACAAAATGTAAGTGCAAAAAAGAGCCACTCGCATGATTTTTTCCTGCGAGTGGTTTTTTTTGCTATTCATAACCGTGAACGGAGCAGGGATAAAGCAAATACCGCTTATTTATCAATGCAGAAAATGTTTTTGGTTAAGATGTAAACAATACCTGTTCTAACTTACCTCATACCCCGCCGATGTTAAAAAAACAGGAAATATGTTGCTGTTTTTTTGATTGAATTAACAAAAGCGTGTCTCAGATCAAGAAAATACTCCCATTTGGGGGGAGGAATCGTTGGCAAATCCTGTCAAAATAGGAGGGTTATTTTTTTTACTTCCAAAACGGACACGATTCAACAAGATGCATTTGACGGAAAGTCATGTACCCACCAGGGTTAAAGGGCACCAAATGTTAATGAGAATCGCACGTTGTAATTTAATGTGAAGAAACCTTTGTTAAAGTTGACAAAAGGTTATAGAAAGGAGTAAAAAACCCCATCATTTTGCTGTCTATGTCTCATTTCTGACAGTTAGTGTAAGGTTATTTTGTTCCTCCCCATGAATCGATGTGATGCCCATCTGCCAGCAAGAGCAGTGTCGTCGGTATCACTTTTGATGAGTAAGCAATGAGTATGTCAACATCCACAGAAGTCATCGCTCATCACTGGGCATTCGCAATCTTTCTTATTGTAGCCATTGGCCTGTGCTGCCTGATGTTAGTCGGCGGCTGGTTCCTGGGCGGTCGCGCCCGCGCAAGGCACAAAAACACACCTTTCGAATCAGGTATTGATTCAGTAGGTACCGCTCGCTTACGCCTGTCTGCCAAGTTCTACCTGGTAGCCATGTTCTTCGTCATTTTTGACGTGGAAGCGCTTTACCTCTTCGCGTGGTCTACCTCCATTCGCGAAAGTGGTTGGGTGGGCTTTGTCGAGGCCGCAATTTTCATTTTAGTGTTACTGGCCGGTCTGGTTTATCTGGTGCGTATTGGCGCGCTGGACTGGACACCTGTGCGTTCACGCCGTGAACACATCAACCCGGAAAACAGTATCTCTAATCGTCAGCAGTAACAGCGAGGCAATAAGATGGATTATACGCTCACCCGCATAGATCCTAACGGTGAGAATGACCGTTACCCCCTGCAAAAACAGGAGATCGTAACCGACCCCCTGGAGCAAGAAGTCAACAAAAGCGTGTACATGGGCAAGCTCGAACATGCCATGCACGACATGGTCAACTGGGGTCGTAAGAACTCCATCTGGCCATACAACTTTGGCCTTTCTTGCTGCTACGTTGAAATGGTGACGTCATTCACTGCGGTGCATGACGTTGCGCGTTTTGGGGCCGAGGTACTGCGTGCTTCTCCACGTCAGGCTGACCTGATGGTGGTGGCCGGGACCTGCTTTACCAAGATGGCACCGGTTATTCAGCGTCTTTATGACCAGATGCTGGAGCCAAAATGGGTTATCTCCATGGGCGCATGTGCAAACTCCGGCGGTATGTACGACATTTATTCCGTTGTGCAGGGCGTTGATAAGTTCATTCCGGTGGATGTGTACATCCCGGGCTGCCCGCCGCGTCCAGAGGCCTATATGCAGGCGCTGATGCTGCTCCAGGAGTCAATTGGTAAAGAACGCCGCCCGCTTTCATGGGTTGTTGGCGATCAGGGTGTCTATCGCGCGAACATGCAGTCTGAGCGCGAGCGTAAACGTGGTGAACGTATTGCCGTCACCAACCTGCGTACGCCTGACGAAATTTAATTCGCGCCTGTGGGCCTGGAGAACACCTTCGCATATCACTACTCAAATAGCGCGAAGCCAGGCTTAACAGTCACCACGGACCATTTGCAATGGTGAACAATATGACCGACTTAACCGCGCAAGAAGCCGCCTGGCAGACCCGGGATCATCTCGATGACCCCGTCATTGGCGAACTGCGCAACCGTTTTGGGCCGGATGCCTTTACTGTTCAGGCCACCCGCACCGGGGTACCCGTTGTTTGGGTGAAGCGTGAGCAATTACTGGAAGTTGTCGATTTCCTCAAGAAATTGCCAAAACCTTACGTCATGCTGTTTGACTTACACGGCATGGACGAACGTCTGAGAACGCACCGCCAGGGTCTCCCTGCTGCGGATTTTTCCGTTTTCTACCACCTGATCTCAATAGACCGCAACGCGGATATCATGCTCAAGGTGGCATTGTCTGAAAACGACATGCATCTGCCGACGATCACCAAACTTTTCCCGAACGCCAACTGGTACGAGCGTGAAACCTGGGAAATGTTCGGCATGACCTTCGACGGTCACCCGCATCTGACGCGCATCATGATGCCGCAGACCTGGACCGGCCACCCGCTGCGTAAAGACTACCCGGCACGCGCCACCGAATTTGACCCGTTTGAGCTGACCAAAGCCAAGCAGGATCTGGAGATGGAAGCGCTGACCTTCAAGCCGGAAGACTGGGGCATGAAGCGCGGCACCGAAAACGAAGACTTCATGTTCCTCAACCTCGGTCCAAACCACCCGTCTGCGCACGGTGCATTCCGTATTATTCTTCAGCTTGACGGCGAAGAGATTGTCGACTGCGTGCCTGACATCGGCTATCACCACCGTGGTGCCGAGAAGATGGGCGAGCGTCAGTCCTGGCACAGCTACATTCCGTACACCGACCGTATCGAATACCTCGGCGGCTGCGTGAACGAAATGCCATACGTGCTGGCCGTTGAGAAGCTGGCAGGCATCACCGTCCCGGATCGCGTTAACGTGATTCGCGTGATGCTGTCTGAACTGTTCCGTATTAACAGCCACCTGCTGTACATCTCCACGTTCATTCAGGACGTCGGCGCGATGACGCCGGTCTTCTTCGCCTTTACCGACCGTCAGAAAATCTACGATCTGGTGGAAGCGATTACCGGTTTCCGTATGCACCCGGCCTGGTTCCGCATCGGCGGTGTGGCGCACGATCTGCCGCGCGGCTGGGACCGTCTGCTGCGTGAATTCCTCGACTGGATGCCAAAACGTCTGGCGTCTTACGAGAAAGCCGCGCTGCGTAACTCCATCCTGAAAGGCCGTTCCCAGGGCGTTGCTGCCTACGGCGCGAAAGAAGCGCTGGAGTGGGGAACCACAGGTGCTGGCCTGCGTGCGACCGGGATTGATTTCGACGTGCGTAAAGCGCGTCCTTACTCTGGTTACGAGAACTTCGACTTTGAAGTCCCGGTTGGCGGCGGCGTATCCGACTGCTACACCCGCGTGATGCTGAAAGTGGAAGAGCTGCGCCAGAGCCTGCGCATCCTTGAGCAGTGCCTCAACAACATGCCGGAAGGCCCGTTCAAGGCGGATCACCCGCTGACGACGCCGCCACCGAAAGAGCGCACGCTGCAACAT
Source organism: Enterobacter sp. DTU_2021_1002640_1_SI_PRY_ASU_LCPMC_013 (assembly GCF_032389435.1). Classification (NCBI taxonomy): domain Bacteria; kingdom Pseudomonadati; phylum Pseudomonadota; class Gammaproteobacteria; order Enterobacterales; family Enterobacteriaceae; genus Enterobacter; species Enterobacter sp. DTU_2021_1002640_1_SI_PRY_ASU_LCPMC_013. The sequence goes on along the minus strand of NZ_CP135594.1, from coordinate 3,385,721 downwards.
ATCGAAACCCTGATCACCCACTTCCTGCAAGTTTCCTGGGGCCCGGTCATGCCGGCACAGGAATCCTTCCAGATGATTGAAGCGACCAAGGGTATCAACAGCTACTACCTCACCAGCGACGGCAGCACCATGAGCTACCGCACCCGCGTGCGTACGCCAAGCTTCGCGCACTTGCAGCAGATCCCGGCCGCCATTCGCGGCAGTCTGGTCTCCGACCTGATTGTGTATCTGGGTAGTATCGATTTTGTTATGTCAGATGTGGACCGCTAATTATGCACGAGAATCAACAACCACAAACCGAGGCTTTTGAGCTGAGTGAAGCAGAGCGTGCCGCCATTGAGCACGAGATGCACCACTACGAAGACCCGCGTGCGGCGTCCATTGAAGCGCTGAAAATCGTACAGAAACAGCGTGGTTGGGTGCCGGATGGGGCGATCTACGAGATCGCAAAAGTGCTGGGCATTCCGGCAAGTGACGTAGAAGGCGTAGCCACGTTCTACAGCCAGATCTTCCGTCAGCCGGTAGGCCGCCATGTGATCCGCTACTGTGACAGCGTGGTCTGCCACATCACCGGTTATCAGGGCATTCAGGCTGCGATTGAGAAGAAACTCAATATCAAGCCGGGCCAGACCACCTTCGACGGACGCTTTACTCTGCTGCCAACCTGCTGCCTGGGTAACTGCGACAAGGGGCCGACCATGATGATTGATGAGGACACTCACAGCCATCTGACGCCGGAAGCGATTCCTGACCTGCTGGAGCAGTACAAATGAAAACTGTAATTCGTACTGCTGAGACGCATCCGCTGACCTGGCGTCTGCGTGATGACAAACAGCCGGTCTGGCTCGACGAATATCAGAGCAAAAACGGCTATGCCGGCGCGCGTAAAGCCCTTGGCGGCATGGCGCCGGACGACATCGTTAACGCGGTGAAAGAGTCTGGCCTGAAAGGCCGCGGCGGCGCGGGCTTCTCCACCGGTCTGAAGTGGAGCCTGATGCCGAAAGATGAATCCATGAACATCCGTTACCTGCTGTGTAACGCCGATGAGATGGAGCCGGGTACCTATAAAGACCGCCTGCTGATGGAACAGCTGCCGCACCTGCTGGTGGAAGGCATGCTGATCTCCGCGTTCGCGCTGAAAGCGTACCGTGGCTACATCTTCCTGCGCGGTGAGTACATCGAAGCGGCTGAAAACCTGCGTCGCGCGATTGCCGAAGCCACTGAAGCCGGTCTGCTGGGTAAAAACATCCTGGGCACTGGGTTTGACTTCGAGCTGTTCGTGCACACCGGTGCCGGGCGTTATATCTGCGGTGAAGAAACCGCGCTGATTAACTCCCTGGAAGGCCGCCGCGCGAACCCGCGCTCCAAGCCACCGTTCCCGGCAAGCTCCGGCGTGTGGGGTAAACCGACCTGCGTCAACAACGTCGAAACCCTGTGCAACGTCCCGGCGATCCTCGCGAACGGCGTGGAGTGGTATCAGGGCATCTCCTCAAGCAAAGATGCCGGTACCAAGCTGATGGGCTTCTCCGGTCGCGTGAAGAACCCTGGCGTCTGGGAGCTGCCGTTCGGCACCACCGCACGTGAAATTCTTGAAGACTACGCCGGCGGCATGCGCGATGGCCTGAAATTCAAAGCCTGGCAGCCGGGTGGGGCAGGGACGGACTTCCTTACCGAAGCCCACCTTGACCTGCCAATGGAGTTCGAAAGCATTGGTAAAGCAGGCAGCCGTCTGGGTACCGCGCTGGCGATGGCCGTCGACCACGAGATCGGCATGGTATCCCTGGTGCGTAACCTGGAAGAGTTCTTCGCCCGCGAGTCCTGCGGCTGGTGTACACCGTGCCGTGATGGTCTGCCGTGGAGCGTGAAGATCCTGCGTGCTATCGAACGTGGCGAAGGCCAGCCTGGCGATATCGAGACACTTGAGCAACTGTGTCGATTCTTAGGGCCGGGTAAAACCTTCTGTGCCCACGCACCGGGCGCCGTCGAGCCGCTGCAAAGCGCGATTAAATATTTCCGCGACGAATTCGAAGCAGGCATCAAGCAGCCGTTCAGCAATACCCATTCGATCAATGGTATTCAGCCGAACCTGCTGAAAGCGCGCTGGTAAAAACAGAATTTTGATTAACGCTCGGTTTCGGCCGAGCCAACTGGAAGCATGCTAATGGCTACGATTCATGTAGACGGCAAAGAATACGAAGTCAACGGGGCGGACAACCTGCTGGAAGCTTGTCTGTCTCTTGGCCTCGATATTCCGTACTTTTGCTGGCATCCGGCGCTGGGCAGCGTCGGTGCTTGCCGCCAGTGTGCGGTGAAGCAATATCAAAACGCGGAAGACACGCGTGGTCGCCTGGTGATGTCCTGTATGACGCCAGCCGCCGAAGGCACCTTTATTTCGATTGATGACGAAGAAGCCAAACAGTTCCGTGAAAGCGTGGTGGAGTGGTTGATGACCAACCACCCGCACGACTGTCCGGTGTGTGAGGAGGGCGGTAACTGCCACCTTCAGGATATGACCGTCATGACCGGTCACAGCTTCCGTCGCTATCGCTTTACCAAGCGTACCCACCGTAACCAGGATCTGGGGCCGTTCATCTCTCACGAAATGAACCGCTGCATCGCCTGCTACCGCTGCGTGCGTTACTACAAAGATTATGCAGACGGTCAGGATCTGGGCGTATATGGCGCGCATGACAACGTCTACTTCGGTCGTCCGGAAGACGGTACGCTGGAAAGCGAATTCTCCGGTAACCTGGTAGAAATCTGTCCGACCGGCGTATTCACGGATAAAACCCACTCTGAACGTTACAACCGTAAATGGGACATGCAGTTTGCGCCAAGCATCTGCCAGCAGTGCTCCCTCGGCTGTAACACCAGCCCGGGTGAACGTTACGGCGAACTGCGTCGTATCGAAAACCGTTACAACGGTACCGTTAACCACTACTTCCTCTGCGACCGCGGTCGTTTCGGCTATGGCTATGTGAACCTGAAAGACCGTCCGCGTCAGCCGGTACAGCGCCGTGGCGATGACGTCATTACCCTCAACGCTGAGCAGGCGATGCAGGGCGCGGCAGATATTCTGCGTCAGTCGAAGAAAGTGATCGGCATCGGTTCCCCGCGCGCCAGCATCGAAAGCAACTTCGCGCTGCGCGAGCTGGTTGGGGCGGAAAACTTCTATACCGGTATCGCCCAGGGCGAGCAGGAACGTCTCCAGCTGGTGCTGAAAGTGCTGCGTGAAGGCGGCATTCATACGCCTGCGCTGCGCGAAATCGAATCTTATGATGCGGTTCTGGTGCTGGGTGAAGACCTGACGCAGACTGGCGCACGCGCGGCTCTGGCGGTTCGTCAGGCGGTGAAAGGCAAAGCACGTGAAATGGCAGCGGCGCAGAAAGTGGCTGACTGGCAGATTGCGGCCATCCTTAACATCGGTCAGCGCGCGAAGCATCCTCTGTTTGTGACTAACGTCGACAACACCCGTCTGGACGATATCGCCGCGTGGACCTACTGCGCGCCGGTTGAAGATCAGGCGCGTCTCGGCTTTGCCATTGCCCACGCGCTGGACAGCAACTCGCCGGCCGTTGAACTGGATCGCGACCTGCAAAACAAGGTCGACGTGATTGTTCAGGCGCTGGCGGGGGCGAAAAAACCGCTGATCATTTCCGGTACCAACGCCGGTAGCGCTGAAATCATTCAGGCCGCAGCGAACGTTGCCAAAGCCCTGAAGGGCCGCGGCGCTGACGTCGGTGTCACCATGATTGCCCGTGCGGTGAACAGCATCGGTCTGGGTATGATTGGCGGCGGCTCGCTGGAAGACGCGTTAAGCGAACTGGAATCCGGTGCCGCTGACGCCGTTGTGGTGCTGGAAAACGACCTGCATCGCCATGCTTCTGCCGCTCGCGTTGACGCCGCGCTCTCCAGAGCGCCGCTGGTGATGGTTATCGACCATCAGCGCACCGCGATCATGGACAAAGCGCACCTCGTGCTCTCTGCGGCAAGCTTCGCAGAAAGCGACGGGACGGTGATCAACAACGAAGGCCGCGCCCAGCGTTTCTTCCAGGTTTATGACCCGGCCTACTACGACAGCAACACCGTGATGCTGGAAAGCTGGCGCTGGCTGCACTCTCTGCACAGCACCGTGCAGAGCCGTGAAGTGGACTGGACGCAGCTCGACCACGTTATTGACGCGGTTGTTGAGAAACTGCCTCAGCTGGCGGGCATTAAAGACGCCGCGCCTGACGCAAGCTTCCGCATTCGCGGCCAGAAACTGGCGCGTGAGCCGCACCGCTACAGCGGTCGTACCGCGATGCGCGCCAACATCAGCGTGCACGAACCGCGTCAGCCGCAGGATAAAGACACCATGTTTGCCTTCTCGATGGAAGGGAACAACCAGCCGTCTGCGCCGCGTTCGCAAATCCCGTTTGCATGGGCACCGGGCTGGAACTCCCCGCAGGCATGGAACAAGTTCCAGGCTGAAGTGGGCGGTCACCTGCGCCACGGCGATCCGGGCGTGCGTCTGATTGAAGCCTCCGAAACCGGTCTGGACTTCTTCACCACCGTTCCGGCGAGCTTCCAGGCGCAGGAAGGTCACTGGCGTATTGCACCGTACTACCATCTGTTCGGTAGCGACGAAATGTCCCAGCGTTCTCCGGTATTCCAGCAGCGTATGCCGCAGCCGTACATCAAGCTCAACCCGGCGGATGCCGCGAAGCTTGGCGTTAACGCGGGTGCGAACATTGCCTTTAGCTACGACGGCCAGACTATCAGCCTGCCGCTGATTATTTCTGAACGCCTGTCAGCAGGGCAGGTGGGTCTGCCGATGGGTATGCCTGGCATCGCGCCGGTCCTGGCGGGGGCGCATCTTGATAACCTTCAGGAGGCAAAAGCATGAGTTGGTTAACGCCGGATCTTATCGACATCCTGCTGAGCATTCTGAAAGCGGTTGTGATTCTGCTGGTGGTTGTCACCTGCGGCGCGTTCATGAGCTTTGGTGAACGTCGTCTGCTCGGTCTGTTCCAGAACCGTTACGGACCGAACCGCGTGGGCTGGGGTGGTTCACTCCAGCTGGTCGCGGACATGATCAAGATGTTCTTTAAAGAGGACTGGGTTCCGCGCTTCTCGGACCGCGTGATCTTTACGCTGGCACCGATGATTGCCTTCACCTCGCTGCTGCTGGCGTTTGCTATCGTTCCGGTCAGCCCGACCTGGGTGGTGGCTGACCTGAACATCGGCATTCTGTTCTTCCTGATGATGGCAGGCCTCGCGGTTTACGCGGTGCTGTTCGCAGGCTGGTCCAGTAACAACAAATACTCGCTGCTGGGTGCGATGCGTGCTTCCGCGCAGACGCTGAGCTACGAAGTGTTCCTGGGTCTTTCCCTGATGGGTGTGGTGGCGCAGGCCGGTTCATTTAACATGACCGACATCGTCAACAACCAGGCCGACATCTGGAACGTTATCCCGCAGTTCTTTGGGTTTATTACCTTTGCCATCGCGGGCGTGGCGGTGTGTCACCGTCACCCGTTTGACCAGCCAGAAGCCGAACAGGAACTGGCCGACGGTTACCACATTGAATATTCCGGTATGAAGTTCGGTCTGTTCTTCGTGGGCGAGTACATCGGTATCGTCACCATTTCCGCGTTGATGGTAACGCTGTTCTTTGGTGGCTGGCATGGCCCGTTCTTACCGCCGTTCATCTGGTTCGCGCTGAAAACCGCGTTCTTCATGATGATGTTCATTTTGATTCGCGCAGCGTTACCGCGTCCGCGTTATGACCAGGTAATGTCCTTCGGCTGGAAAGTGTGCCTGCCGCTGACGCTCGTCAACTTGTTGGTAACGGCGGCTGTCATTCTCTGGCAGCAGCCATAAGGGGCTTTGAGATCATGACCTTAAAAGAATTATTGGTAGGTTTCGGCACTCAGGTACGCAGTATCTGGATGATCGGCCTGCATGCGTTTGCCAAACGCGAAACCCGGATGTACCCGGAAGAGCCGGTATATCTGCCGCCGCGCTACCGTGGACGTATCGTGCTGACGCGCGACCCGGACGGTTCCGAGCGTTGCGTTGCCTGTAACCTGTGTGCGGTAGCGTGTCCGGTGGGCTGTATCTCTCTGCAAAAAGCAGAGACGGTAGACGGCCGCTGGTACCCTGAGTTCTTCCGCATCAACTTCTCACGCTGCATTTTCTGCGGTCTGTGTGAAGAAGCGTGCCCAACCACGGCGATTCAGCTGACTCCAGACTTCGAGCTGGGTGAGTACAAGCGTCAGGATCTGGTGTACGAGAAAGAGGATCTGCTGATTTCCGGTCCGGGCAAATACCCGGAATATAACTTCTACCGGATGGCGGGTATGGCAATCGACGGCAAAGATAAAGGCGAAGCAGAGAACGAAGCTAAGCCTATCGACGTCAAGAGCCTGTTACCGTAAGGAGAGGGCAATGGAATTCGCTTTTTATATCTGTGGCCTTATCGCCATCCTGGCTACGCTGCGAGTGATCACGCACACCAATCCGGTGCATGCGCTGCTGTATTTAATCATTTCGCTGCTGGCTATTTCCGGGGTGTTCTTTGCGCTGGGCGCGCACTTCGCTGGTGCGCTGGAAATCATCGTCTACGCCGGGGCCATCATGGTGCTGTTTGTGTTCGTGGTGATGATGCTGAACCTGGGCGGCTCTGAAATTGAGCAGGAACGTCAGTGGTTAAAACCGCAGGTGTGGATTGGTCCGGCAATTTTGTCGGCCATCATGCTGGCGGTGATTGTTTACGCCATTCTGGGCGTCAACGACCAGGGTATCGACGGGACGCCAATCAGCGCGAAAGCCGTGGGTATCACCCTGTTTGGTCCGTACGTTCTGGCGGTTGAGCTGGCCTCAATGCTGCTGCTGGCGGGTCTGGTTGTGGCCTTCCACGTTGGCCGCGAAGAGCGTGTCGGCGAGGTGCTGAGCAACCGCACTGACGACCGCGCGAAAAGAAAAACGGAGGAACGCGCATGATCCCCTTAACACATGGACTGATCCTCGCTGCGATTTTATTCGTTCTGGGCTTAACCGGTCTGGTTATCCGCCGCAATCTGCTGTTTATGCTGATCGGTCTGGAAATCATGATCAACGCTTCCGCGCTGGCCTTTGTGGTCGCCGGCAGCTACTGGGGCCAGACCGATGGTCAGGTGATGTACATTCTCGCCATCAGCCTCGCGGCTGCTGAAGCGAGTATTGGCCTGGCGCTGTTGCTACAGCTCCATCGTCGCCGCCAGAACCTGAACATCGATTCAGTAAGTGAGTTGCGTGGATGAACATGCTTGCCTTAACCATTATTTTTCCGCTGATTGGCTTCGTGCTGCTGGCGTTTTCTCGCGGCCGCTGGTCTGAGAATCTGTCTGCCACCGTGGGCATTGGCTCTATCGGCCTGGCTGCGCTGGTCACGGCGTATGCGGGTATCGACTTCTTTAACAATGGACGTCAGGCCTACAGCGTACCGCTGTGGAACTGGATGTCGGTCGGTAACTTCAACATCGGTTTCAACCTGGTGCTGGATGGTCTGTCTCTGACCATGCTCTCCGTGGTCACCGGCGTCGGCTTCCTGATCCACATGTTCGCCTCCTGGTACATGCGCGGTGAAGAGGGATACTCCCGCTTCTTCGCCTACACCAACCTGTTTATCGCCAGCATGGTGGTTCTGGTGCTGGCCGATAACCTGCTGCTGATGTATCTGGGCTGGGAAGGCGTGGGTCTGTGTTCTTACCTGCTGATCGGTTTCTACTACACCGATCCGAAGAATGGCGCAGCGGCCATGAAAGCGTTCGTCGTGACCCGTGTGGGTGACGTGTTCCTCGCTTTCGCGCTGTTCATTCTTTACAACGAACTGGGCACGCTAAACTTCCGCGAAATGGTGGAACTGGCGCCGGCGCACTTCGAAGCAGGCAACAACATGCTGTGGTGGGCAACGCTGATGCTGCTGGGTGGCGCTGTGGGTAAATCCGCGCAGCTGCCGTTGCAGACATGGCTGGCCGACGCGATGGCGGGTCCAACCCCTGTCTCCGCGTTGATCCACGCCGCGACCATGGTCACCGCCGGTGTCTACCTGATTGCGCGTACCCATGGCCTGTTCCTGATGACCCCGGAAATTCTGCATCTGGTGGGTATTGTCGGTGCGGTTACGCTGGTGCTGGCAGGCTTTGCCGCGCTGGTGCAGACCGACATCAAGCGCGTGCTCGCGTACTCCACCATGAGCCAGATTGGTTACATGTTCCTGGCGCTGGGCGTTCAGGCGTGGGACGCCGCCATTTTCCACCTGATGACGCACGCGTTCTTTAAAGCGCTGCTGTTCCTCTCATCCGGTTCGGTGATCCTGGCCTGCCACCACGAGCAGAACATCTTCAAAATGGGCGGACTGCGTAAGTCCATCCCGCTGGTTTATGTCTGCTTCCTGGTAGGCGGCGCGGCGCTGGCGGCACTGCCGCTGATTACCGCAGGCTTCTTCAGTAAGGACGAAATCCTGGCGGGCGCCATGGCGAATGGTCATATCAATCTGATGGTTGCGGGTCTGGTCGGTGCGTTTATGACCTCCCTGTACACCTTCCGTATGATTTTCATCGTCTTCCACGGTAAAGAACAAATTCATGCTCACGCAGGGAAGGGGATTACCCACCACCTGCCGCTGATTGTGCTGCTGGTCCTGTCCACCTTCGTTGGCGCGATGATTGTGCCACCGTTGCAGGGCGTACTGCCGGCAACAACCGAGCTTGAGCACGGTCGCGTTCTGACGCTTGAAATCACCTCCGGCGTTGTGGCTATCGCGGGCATCCTGATTGCCGCATGGCTGTGGCTGGGCAAACGCACGCTGGTGACTGCCGTTGCCAACAGCGCGCCGGGCCGTCTGCTGGGCACCTGGTGGTACAACGCGTGGGGCTTCGACTGGCTGTACGACATGATCTTCGTGAAGCCGTTCCTGGGCATTGCGTGGCTGCTGAAGCGCGATCCACTGAACAGCCTGATGAATATCCCGGCGATCCTCTCTCGCTTTGCAGGTAAAGGCCTGCTGTTCAGCGAGAACGGTTATCTGCGCTGGTATGTGGCGTCCATGAGCATCGGTGCGGTTGTCGTACTGGCGCTGCTGATGGTGTTGCGTTGATCGTTAAGTGAATTTTATTCGAATTCGTTGAAAATCAGGCCCCTGCTGGGGGCCTTAAAAAGGAATGTAAATCGCCATGTTACTACCCTGGCTAATATTAATTCCCTTCATCGGCGGCTTCCTGTGCTGGCAGACTGAACGCTTTGGCGTGAAGATGCCGCGCTGGATCGCGCTGATCACCATGGGATTGACGCTCGCGCTTGGTCTGCAACTCTGGTTGCAGGGTGGCTACTCACTGACCCAGTCCGCGGGCCTTCCGCAGTGGCAGTCTGAGTTCATTCTGCCGTGGATCCCACGTTTCGGTATTACGATCCACCTCGCGATTGACGGTCTGTCGCTGCTGATGGTGGTGCTGACCGGTCTGCTCGGCGTTCTGGCGGTACTCTGCTCCTGGCGAGAAATCGAAAAATACCAGGGCTTCTTCCACCTGAACCTGATGTGGATCCTGGGCGGCGTTATCGGCGTGTTCCTTGCCATCGACATGTTCCTGTTCTTCTTCTTCTGGGAGATGATGCTGGTGCCGATGTACTTCCTGATCGCGCTGTGGGGCCACAAGGCATCCGACGGTAAAACGCGTATCACGGCGGCCACCAAGTTCTTCATCTACACCCAGGCGAGTGGTCTGGTGATGTTGATTGCTATCCTGGCGCTGGTATTCGTGCATTACAATGCTACCGGCGTCTGGACCTTCAACTATGAAGATCTGCTGAAGACCCCGATGTCCCACGGCGTGGAATACCTGCTGATGCTCGGCTTCTTCATCGCCTTCGCGGTGAAAATGCCGGTCGTACCGCTGCACGGCTGGCTGCCGGACGCGCACTCTCAGGCGCCAACGGCGGGTTCCGTTGACCTTGCGGGTATCTTGCTGAAAACGGCGGCCTACGGTCTGCTGCGTTTCTCCCTGCCGCTGTTCCCGAACGCCTCCGCAGAGTTCGCGCCGATTGCCATGTGGCTTGGCGTGATCGGTATCTTCTACGGTGCCTGGATGGCCTTTACGCAGTACGACATCAAACGTCTGATTGCCTACACCTCCGTTTCCCACATGGGTTTCGTGCTGATTGCCATCTACACCGGCAGCCAGCTGGCGTACCAGGGCGCGGTGATCCAGATGATTGCGCACGGTCTCTCCGCTGCCGGTCTGTTCATCCTGTGTGGTCAGCTGTACGAACGTCTGCACACCCGCGACATGCGCATGATGGGCGGCCTGTGGGGCAAAATGAAATGGCTGCCAGCGCTCTCCATGTTCTTTGCGGTTGCGACGCTGGGTATGCCGGGCACCGGTAACTTCGTCGGCGAGTTTATGATCCTGTTCGGCAGCTTCAACGTGGTACCGACGATCACCGTCATCTCCACCTTTGGTCTGGTGTTCGCTTCCGTCTACTCACTGGCGATGCTGCACCGCGCTTACTTCGGTAAAGCGAAGAGTGAAATTGCTGCACAAGAACTGCCGGGGATGTCGCTGCGTGAGCTGTTCATCATCCTGCTGCTGGTCGTACTGCTGGTGCTGTTGGGCTTCTATCCGCAGCCGATTCTGGATACCTCGCACTCCGCGATGGGTAATATCCAGCAGTGGTTTGTTAATTCTGCTTCTACTACAAGGCCGTAATTCGCCATGACAATAACTCCACAACAACTGATCGCGCTGCTACCGCTGCTGATCGTCGGATTGACGGTGGTGGTTGTGATGCTCTCCATTGCGTGGCGACGCAATCACTTCCTGAATGCGACCCTGTCCGTTCTGGGTCTGAACGCTGCGTTAGTTTCCCTCTGGTTTGTTGGCCAGGCGGGAGCGATGGACGTCACGCCGCTGATGCGCGTTGACGGTTACGCCATGCTCTACACCGGTCTGGTGCTGCTGGCGAGCCTGGCAACCTGTACCTTTGCGTACCCGTGGCTTGAAGGGTACAACGACAACAAAGAAGAGTTTTACCTGCTGGTACTGATTGCCGCACTGGGCGGCATTCTGCTGGCGAACGCGAACCACCTGGCCGCGCTGTTCCTCGGTATTGAGCTGATCTCACTCCCGCTGTTCGGCCTGATTGGTTACGCTTTCCGCCAGAAGCGCTCTCTGGAAGCGAGTATCAAGTACACGATCCTGTCTGCTGCCGCGTCGTCGTTCCTGCTGTTCGGTATCGCGCTGCTGTACGCACAGACGGGGAACCTCTCCTTCATGGCGCTCGGTAAGAGCCTCGGCGACGGCATGCTGCATGAGCCGCTGCTGCTGGCGGGTCTGGGCATGATGATTGTTGGCCTTGGCTTTAAACTCTCTCTGGTTCCGTTCCACCTGTGGACGCCAGACGTATACCAGGGCGCCCCTGCACCGGTCTCGACCTTCCTGGCGACGGCGAGCAAAATCGCTATCTTCGGTGTGGTCATGCGTCTGTTCCTGTACGCCCCGGTGGGTGACAGCGAAGCGGTTCGCGTGGTGCTGGGCATCATCGCGTTCGTCTCCATCATCTTCGGTAACCTGATGGCGCTGAGCCAGACCAACATCAAGCGTCTGCTGGGCTACTCCTCTATCTCCCATCTGGGTTACCTGCTGGTGGCGCTGATTGCGCTGCAAAGCGGTGAGATGTCGATGGAAACCGTGGGTGTCTATCTGGCCGGTTACCTGTTCAGCAGCCTCGGCGCGTTCGGCGTGGTGAGCCTGATGTCCAGCCCGTACCGTGGCCCGGATGCGGATTCCCTGTTCTCCTACCGTGGTCTGTTCTGGCACCGTCCGATTCTGTCTGCGGTAATGACCGTGATGATGCTCTCTCTGGCGGGTATCCCGATGACGCTGGGCTTTATCGGTAAGTTCTACGTGCTGGCCGTCGGTGTGCAGGCGGGTCTGTGGTGGCTGACGGCGGGTGTCGTTATCGGCTCCGCGATTGGTCTCTACTACTACCTGCGCGTAGCGGTGAGCCTGTACCTGAGCGCGCCTCAGCAGCTCAACCGCGATGCGCCAACCAACTGGCAGTACAGCGCCGGCGGGATTGTGGTTCTCATCTCCGCGCTGCTGGTGCTGATCTTCGGTATCTATCCGCAGCCGCTGATTGAGATTGTGCAGCGCGCGATGCCGCTGATGTAAGATGAAAGCAAAAAGGCAACGAAAGTTGCCTTTTTTATTGCCCAGCGGCGCTACGCTTGCAGGGCCTACGGGTTTTGTAGGTCGGGTAAGCGAAGCGTCACCCGACTAAGCTAACTGCTTCCTGCTTATAAGCGGCCCTTCAATCTTCTTCATCGAGCGGTCCAGCACCTCTTCAATTACCGACGCCAGCTCGTTCAGCTCAAACTTCGCCACATAGCCGTCCGCCTTCACTTTGCGAATATGATCTTCGTTCGCGTTGCCGGAAAGAGACGAATGGATCACCACCGGAATATCTTTCAGTACCGGGTCGGATTTGATTTTGCGCGTCAGCGTAAATCCGTCCATCTCCGGCATTTCGAGGTCGGTTAATACCAGGGCAATCTTATCGGTAACGGGAACGCCCTCGGCCTGTGCCTGCGCGGCCAGCTGAGTGATTTTCTCCCATGCGTCTTTGCCGGTGATATGCAGCTGGGCCGGGATCTCCATCGCCTGCAATCCCTTCTCCAGCATTGAGCGCGCTACTTTTGAATCTTCTGCAACAATCGCGACAGAGCCAGGCTTGATGTTGAATTTGGTGGTTTCCAGATGGGTGGCGTGCAGATCGTGGTTCGCCGGGGTGATGTCGTACAGGATCTGCTCCACGTCCAGCACCATCGCCAGATCGTTGGTATCGGTCTTCTCGTCCAGACAGGCAATGCTGGTGATGTAGCGACCGCTGACGGCGGTTTCCGCGGCGTGCACCTGCTTCCAGTCCAGACGCATGATGTTTTCCACCGATTCTACGGCAAACGCCTGCACGCTGCGGGCATATTCGGTGATCAGCAGGATGTTCAGCCCGGTGGCTGGTTTGCAGCCGGCGACGGCGGCCAGATCGATCACCGGGATCACCTGGTCACGAATGTTCACCATCCCCATCAGCGGAGACTTCATTCCCGCCGGTTTGGTGAAGGTCGGCATCGGCACAATTTCGCGCAATTTGAATACGTTGATGCCGAACAGCTCGGATTTATTTTCGTTCAGAGAGGTGCCAAGACGGAACAGCAACAGTTCAAAACGGTTGGACAGGGTCAGGTTTGCCCTGTCATCAATATCTTTCTGGAAATTATCCATTCTACCCTCAAGAGAAATGCTGGCCTTTTAATCGTTATCGGCACGCTGAGGGAAAAATGAAGGACTAAACGCTGACCTGAGCAAAATCTTCCGCCAGCTCGCATGCCGGAAATACTTCCCGGCACTCTGCCAGCAGGCTTTCAGCGCCGCGGACGTCATAGCGTGAGCTGACGTGAGTAACAATCAGTTTCCGGACGCCAGCCTCACGTGCCAGCTGCGCCGCCTGACGCGTAGAGCTGTGCCCCCGGCTGTTGGCTTTTTCTTCCATCGCCGCTTCCAGCGTCGCCTCATGCACCATCACATCTACACCTCTGGCAAGCCTGAGCGCCGAAGGGCAGGGGGCGGTATCCCCAAAAATAGCCAGTTTTTTGCCCGGCTGCGGTGGGGCGAGGTAATCCTGACCGTTGATGACGCGCCCGTCTTCCAGCGTGACGATCTCGCCGTGCTTCAGACGCTGGAACAGCGGGCCTGGTTTCACCCCATCGGCCTGCAACGCGGCGGCGTTCAGCGCCCCGGGCTTGTCATGCTCCTCAACGCGATAGCCGTAGCATTCCACCGGATGGTTAAGCGGGTAAGCGCGCACCAGGTAATCTCCGTCATCGAACACCAGACCTTCGCCGATCTCCACCACCTCCAGCGGATAATCGGTCCATGAGCCGCTCAGGCGCAGCGTGGTTTCAACGAATTCCTGAATACCCGCGGGGCCATAAATGGTCAGCGGGTTAGCGTTACCGGCCATCGAACGGCTGCACAGCAGGCCCGGCAGGCCAAACAGATGGTCGCCGTGCAGATGGGTGATAAATATTTTATCCACTTTCCCCGGGTGGTATGAGGTATGCAGCAGCTGATGTTGCGTACCCTCGCCGCAGTCAAACAGCCACAGCCCACCGCGGGTAGGATGCTTAAGATCCAGCAGAATCGCCGTCACGTTTCGTGAGCGGGTTGGCACCCCGGCGGACGTACCCAGAAAAATCAGTTCCATAACGCAATCAGCCCTTTGCCGAATGGGAAGGGGTTTAGTATAACGTGATGAACCCCAGGAAGGAGAAACACATGATCCAGTGGCAAGATCTACACCACAGCGAACTGACCGTGCATTCACTCTACGCCCTGCTCAAGCTGCGCTGCGAAGTCTTTGTGGTTGAACAAACCTGCCCGTATCAGGATATCGACGGCGATGACCTGGTCGGCGAGAACCGGCACATCCTCGGCTGGCGCGATAACGAGCTGGTGGCGTATGCGAGGATTCTGAAAAGCGAAGAGGATTTTGACCCTGTCGTCATTGGCCGCGTCATTATCAGCGGCCGCGCGCGCGGTGAAAAGCTGGGCTATCAGCTGATGGAAAAAACGCTGGACGCATGCCAGAAACAGTGGCCGGACAAGGCGTTATACCTGGGCGCGCAGGCGCATTTGCAATCATTCTATGGTCATTTTGGTTTTACCCCGGTCACGGACATTTACGACGAAGACGGCATCCCACACATCGGCATGGCACGCGAAGCGAAACAGGCGCAATAGCAAGACCTTGTCTATAGTTACCGGACTGGTGTACTAACATGGAGAAAAATATGTCATTTCAATCCTGGGATACCCGAGTCGACGACGACCTGACGCTGCTGAGCGAAACGCTGGAAGAAGTGCTGCGCTCTTCAGGCGATCCTGCCGATCAGAAGTACATTGAGCTCAAAGCCCGCGCCGAGCAGGCGCTGCATGACGTGAAAAACCGCGTCAGTAACGCATCCGACAATTACTACTACCGCGCTAAGCAGGCGGTTTATCGTGCTGACGATTATGTGCATGAAAAACCGTGGCAGGGCATTGGGGTCGGTGCGGCCGTAGGGCTGGTGCTGGGTCTGCTGTTAGCCCGTCGTTAAGCCGGTAAACCACTCCCTACACGTGGGTACTGCTATTTATCGTCAGTACCCCGTATAATATAAGGCTTTAACAGGGAGAGGTTCGCGTGCACTCGATTTTCCTCGCGCTGCAAAGCCTGCGCACTCAGCTTGCGCAAGCATTGCCTGCTACACCCGGTTTACGCCATTTCGATGTCTCTTTCCCGTTAAACGACGCCTTCGATCCGCTGGCCTGGCTGGGTGTGCAGCGATGCTATCCTCAGTTTTACTGGCAACAGCGCAGCGGCGATGAAGAACTTGCCGCGCTCGGAAGCCTCGCCCATTTTGATTCTCTGGCCTCGGCCTCGCGTTTTTTGCACACCCACGACGTAGCCAATGACACCCGTATCTGCGGCCTGAACGCCTTCAACCCGGCGCAGGGCAAGCTGTTTTTACCGCGCCTTCTCTGGCGACGGTCTGGCGGGGTCGCCACGCTGCGTCTGCAACTGTGGAGCGAAACGTCGCTGCGGGAAGATGCCCGTGAGGCGCTGAATTTTGTCGATAACCTGCGCGACGCCGCGCCGATCCGCCCGTTGTCCGTGCAGATTGTGCAGGAAACCCATCATCCGGAAAAACCGGAATGGCTGGCGTTGATTCGTCAGGCGACGGATACCCTTGCTCGCGGCGATTTTGAGAAAGTGGTCCTCGCACGTGCTACAGACGTGCAGTGCCAGCAGCCCGTGAACGCCATCGCGCTGATGGCTGCCAGCCGCGCGCTAAACCTCAACTGCTATCATTTTTGTATGGTCTTTGACGCCAGCAACGCGTTCCTCGGCTCGACGCCCGAGCGCCTGTGGCGGCGACGCGGCACGCTGCTGCGTACTGAAGCGCTGGCAGGCACCGTCGCCAGCCATTCTGACGATAAGCAGGCCCAGCGTCTGGGCGACTGGCTGATGAATGACGACAAAAATCAGCGGGAAAATATGCTGGTGGTGGAAGATATCTGCCAGCGTCTTCAGCACCATACCCGGACGCTGGAGATCCTGCCTGCGCAGGTGCTGCGTCTGCGCAAGGTGCAGCATTTACGCCGCTGTATCTGGACCGAACTTAAACAGCCTGACGACGAACAGTGTCTGCATATTTTGCAACCAACGGCGGCGGTGGCCGGGCTGCCGCGACAGGCGGCGCGAGAATTTATTGCGAAAGTGGAGCCGTTTGACCGGGAGTGGTACGCCGGGTCGGCGGGCTATTTATCGCGCGATCAAAGCGAATTCTGTGTGGCATTACGCTCCGCCCGCGTTCACGACGCTGCGCTGCGTCTTTATGCGGGGGCGGGCATCGTCAGCGGCTCCGATCCGGAGCAGGAGTGGCAGGAGATCGAAAACAAGGCCGCCGGGCTGCGTTCCCTTCTCCTAAGGGATTAATACTGATTCGTGCAATCCCGATTCATATCAAAATTCTGACTTTTTCTATTATTTATACTGTGTCGCATTCTTGATACTGGACAATCTCATGTCAGTAAGTTCTTTTAACCGACGCTGGGCGGCGGTGATCCTTGAAGCCCTGACCCGTCATGGTGTCAGGCATGTGTGTATTGCCCCGGGCTCTCGCTCCACGCCGCTCACCCTTGCTGCCGCGGAAAACCGGGCTTTTATTCACCACACCCATTTTGATGAGCGGGGTCTGGGCCATCTGGCGCTCGGGCTGGCGAAAGTCAGCAAAGCGCCCGTGGCGGTGATAGTCACCTCCGGCACGGCGGTGGCGAACCTCTATCCGGCGCTGATAGAAGCGGGATTAACCGGCGAAAAGCTGATTTTAATCACTGCCGACCGTCCCCCGGAACTTATTGACTGCGGTGCTAATCAGGCGATTCGTCAGCCTGGCATTTTTGCCTCGCATCCTTCACAGACGGTCTCGTTGCCGCGCCCCACCCAGGATATTCCCGCCAGCTGGCTGGTCTCAACCCTCGACCACGCCATGAACGCACTGCGCAGCGGCGGGCTGCACATTAACTGCCCGTTTGCCGAGCCGCTGTACGGTGAAATGAACGATACTGGCCTCGTCTGGCAACAGCAGCTGGGAGGCTGGTGGGAGAGCGAAAAACCCTGGCTGCGCGAGCAGACGCATCTGGAAAGCGCAAAACAGCGCGACTGGTTCTTCTGGCGCCAGAAGCGCGGCGTGGTGATTGCCGGGCGGATGAGTGCGGCGGAAGGCAAGCTGGCGGCGGAGTGGGCACAAACGCTTGGCTGGCCGCTGATTGGTGACGTGCTTTCCCAGACGGGCCAGCCGCTGCCCTGCGCCGACCTCTGGCTGGGTAACGCGAAAGCGGTTACCGAGCTGGCGCAGGCGCAGATTGTCGTCCAGCTGGGATCGAGCCTGACGGGGAAGCGTCTGCTCCAGTGGCAGGCCACCTGTACCCCAGAAGAGTACTGGCTGGTGGATCCGCTCGAAGGACGCCTTGACCCGGCGCACCATCGCGGCCGCCGCCTGGTGAGCGATATTGACAGCTGGCTGGAATTGCATCCGGCGGAAAAACGCAAACCCTGGGCGGCGGAGATCCCGGCGCTGTCACGTCAGGCGTGGGAACTCACAAAAGCGCAGTGCGAGGCGTTCAGTGAAGCCGGGCTGGCGCACCGTATCCGCAAATATCTTCCCGAACAGGGACAACTTTTTGTCGGTAACAGCCTGGTGGTGCGCCTGATTGACGCCTTTTCGCAGCTGCCGGCGGGATATCCGGTGTACAGCAACCGGGGCGCGAGCGGCATTGACGGCCTGATCTCCACCTCCGCTGGCGTACAGCGGGCCAGCGCGAAATCCACGCTGGCGATTGTGGGGGATCTCTCAGCGCTCTACGATCTCAATGCGCTGGCGCTCCTGCGTCAGGCGTCGGCCCCGTTCGTGCTGATTGTTGTGAACAATAACGGCGGGCAGATTTTCTCGTTGCTGCCGACGCCGCAAAGCGAGCGTGAGCGCTTCTATCTGATGCCGCAAAACGTGCAGTTCGAACACGCCGCCGCCATGTTCAGCCTGAAGTACCATCGCCCGGAAAACTGGGACGCGCTGGAGACGGCGCTGAACACCGCCTGGCGGCAGCCTGGCGCGACGCTGATTGAGCTGGTGGTAAACGATGCTGACGGCGCGCAGAAGCTGCAACATCTGCTTGCGCAGGTGAGTCACCTGTGATCCTCGCAGGCGTCTCCCAGCCAGGAAAACCAGGCTACCCCTGGCTGGTTTTCCTGCACGGTTTTTCCGGCGACTGTCGCGAGTGGCAGGCTGTCGGGGCGTCGCTGCATGACTACCCCCGGCTCTACCTTGACCTGCCCGGGCACGGTGGTTCAGCGGATACGGGCGTGACGGGGTTTGCAGAGGTAAGTGAGTTGCTCTCGCATACCCTTGTTAGTTACAACATACTAAGATACTGGCTAGTGGGGTACTCCCTCGGCGGCCGCATTGCGATGTTCCATGCCTGTCAGCATCCTGCGGGGTTGGACGGGCTGATGGTGGAAGGTGGACACCCGGGCCTGCAAGACGCCGATGCGCGCCAGGCCCGGCTGATCTCTGACCGCCGCTGGGCGTCACGGTTTCGCAGTGAGCCGCTGGAGGCCGTCTTTGCCGACTGGTATCAACAGCCGGTCTTTGCCTCACTTACGGATGATCAGCGCAGGGCGCTGATCGCGCTGCGCAGCCGGAACAACGGCCCGAGGCTGGCAGAGATGCTGGAGGCCACCTCGCTTGCCGTTCAGCCTGATTTACGTCCCGCGCTCATCGCGCGTGATTTTTCTTTTGACTATCTCTATGGCGAACGTGACGGGAAGTTTGCAGCCATCGCCGCTGAACTTAACGCCACACGTCATGCTATCCCTCACGCCGGACACAACGCCCACCGGGACAACCCGGACGCGGTTGCCGCGAGTCTGGCTCAGATACTGCGTTATCGAACAAAGGACACGCTATGATCTATCCTGATGAACACATGCTTTACGCGCCGGTTGAATGGCAGGACTGCTCCGAAGGCTACACCGACATTCGTTACCACAAATCCGCCGATGGTATCGCCAAAATCACCATCAACCGTCCACAGGTGCGCAACGCATTTCGTCCGCTGACCGTAAAAGAGATGATCCAGGCGCTGGCGGATGCCCGCTACGACGACACTATCGGCGTCATCATCCTCACCGGGGAAGGGGAGAAAGCCTTCTGCTCCGGCGGCGATCAGAAAGTCCGCGGTGACTACGGCGGATACCAGGATGATGCGGGCACGCACCACCTGAACGTGCTGGATTTCCAGCGCCAGATCCGCACCTGTCCAAAACCGGTGGTCGCGATGGTGGCAGGGTATTCCATCGGCGGCGGTCACGTGCTGCACATGATGTGTGACCTGACGATCGCGGCGGAAAATGCCATTTTCGGTCAGACTGGCCCGAAAGTCGGCTCTTTCGACGGCGGCTGGGGCGCGTCCTATATGGCGCGCATTGTCGGTCAGAAAAAAGCCCGCGAAATCTGGTTCCTGTGCCGTCAGTACAACGCCCAGGAAGCGCTGGATATGGGGCTGGTTAACACCGTGGTGCCGATCGCCGATCTGGAAAAAGAGACCGTGCGCTGGTGTCGCGAAATGCTGCAAAACAGCCCAATGGCGCTGCGCTGCCTGAAAGCGGCCCTCAACGCCGACTGTGACGGTCAGGCGGGCCTTCAGGAGCTGGCAGGTAACGCCACCATGCTGTTCTATATGACCGAAGAGGGTCAGGAAGGGCGCAACGCGTTCAACGAAAAACGCCAGCCGGACTTCAGCAAATACAAACGGAACCCGTAATGCGTTGCGCGCAGGTTTACCGCTGGCAGATACCGATGGACGCGGGCGTGGTGCTGCGTGAACGGCGGTTAAAAACCCGTGACGGCTTTTGCGTGCATCTCCGGCAGGGCGAGCGGGAAGGGTGGGGCGAAATCGCCCCGCTTCCGGGTTTTAGCCTGGAAACGCTGGACGAGGCGCAGGCTGCGCTGATGGCCTGGACGTACGAATGGCGTGAGGGAGCAGATCCGGCGCTGCCGGACGTTCCTTCCGCCGCGTTCGGCATCAGCTGTGCGCTGGCAGAGCTGGACGGCAGTTTACCAGACGCGGCGAACTATTGCGCCGCGCCGCTCTGTACCGGCGATCCGGATGAACTTTTCGCGCTCCTTTCCGCGATGCCTGGCGAGAAGGTGGCGAAAATAAAGGTTGGCCTGTACGAAGCAGTGCGCGACGGAATGGTGGTTAACCTGTTACTGGAAGCCATTCCCGATCTACACCTGCGCCTGGACGCCAACCGCGCCTGGACGCCGCTCAGGGCGCAACAGTTTGCGAAGTACGTCAACCCGGCGTACCGCAGCCGCATAGCGTTTCTCGAAGAGCCGTGCAAAACGCGCGACGACTCGCGCGCCTTTGCCCGGGAAACCGGCATTGCCATTGCCTGGGATGAGAGCCTGCGCGAAGCCGATTTCGCGTTTGCCGCCGAGCCGGGCGTCAGGGCCGTGGTGATTAAGCCAACGCTGACCGGCAGCCTCGACAAGGTGCGCGAGCAGGTTGCGGCGGCCCATGCCGCAGGGCTGACGGCGGTGATCAGTTCATCCATCGAATCCAGCCTCGGGCTGACGCAGCTGGCGCGCATCGCTGCATGGTTAACGCCGGACACCGTTCCCGGTCTCGATACGCTAAACCTGATGCAGGCCCAGCTGATTCGCCAGTGGCCTGGCAGCACCTTGCCGTGCCTCGACGTCGGGGCGCTGGAGCCACTGCGATGAGTTTTACCGACTGGCCGTGGCGGCACTGGCGCACCCGGCGTGCCGATAAACCCGCGCTGCGTTTAGACGATGTAACGCTCAGCTGGTCTCAGCTGGGCGAGCGTATCGATCGTCTCGCAGCCGGTTTTCAGTCTCAGGGCGTTACGGACGGTGACGGCGTCATGCTGCTCGCCCACAACCATCCGCAGACCCTGCTGGCCTGGCTGGCGCTGCTTCAGTGCGGCGCCCGCATTTTGCCGGTGAACCCTCAGCTTCCCCGTTCGCTGCTGGACGTCCTCCTGCCGCAGATGACCCTGCGCTTTGCGCTGGTGCTTAACGGTGAGTATGACGGTCTGCCCGGGCTGGTATTAAGAGAGGGCGAGAGGCAGGGCGGCGTGACGTGGCGGGCAGAACGGCTGGCCTCAATGACGCTCACCTCTGGCTCCACCGGCTTGCCGAAAGCGGCGGTGCACACCTGTGCCGCCCACCTTGCCAGCGCAAAGGGCGTGCTGGCGCTGATGCCTTACGGCGGTAGCGACGACTGGCTGCTCTCTCTGCCGCTGTTTCACGTCTCCGGTCAGGGGATTTTGTGGCGCTGGTTGCAGGGCGGAGGCCGTCTCACCGTGCGTGAAAAACAGCCGCTGGAGCAGGCGCTACAGGGCTGTACCCACGCCTCGCTGGTGCCAACGCAGCTGTGGCGGCTGCTTAATTCACACCATCCCGTCGCGCTGAAAGCCGTGCTGCTCGGCGGGGCGGAAATCCCCGTTGCGCTGACCGAACAGGCGCGCGAGCAGGGGATCCGTACGTTCTGCGGCTACGGTCTGACCGAGTTCGCCTCCACCGTCTGCGCCAAAGAGGCCGACGGCGCGCCGGACGTGGGCAGCGCGCTGCCGGGCAGAGACGTTCAGGTGGTGAACGGTGAAGTCTGGCTCCGGGCGGAAAGCATGGCGGCGGGCTACTGGCGAGACGGCGCATTATTGCCGCTGGTCAATAAGCAGGGCTGGTTTGCCACCCGCGATCGCGGCGAGTGGCATGACGGACGCCTGACCATTCTGGGCCGAATGGACAATCTCTTTTTCAGCGGTGGAGAAGGGATCCAGCCCGAAGCGCTGGAGCGCGTTATCGCCACGCATCCGCAGGTAAGCCAGGCGTTTGTCGTTCCGCTGGATGATGCCGAGTACGGGCAACGTCCGGTGGCGGTAGTGGAATGCGAGCCGGGCACGGATATCACGCTGCTGCCGGAGTGGG
The DNA here is from genome assembly GCF_032389435.1 of Enterobacter sp. DTU_2021_1002640_1_SI_PRY_ASU_LCPMC_013. Taxonomy (NCBI): domain Bacteria; kingdom Pseudomonadati; phylum Pseudomonadota; class Gammaproteobacteria; order Enterobacterales; family Enterobacteriaceae; genus Enterobacter; species Enterobacter sp. DTU_2021_1002640_1_SI_PRY_ASU_LCPMC_013. The sequence goes on along the minus strand of NZ_CP135594.1, from coordinate 3,363,589 downwards.
TTCAGGGCAGGCTGGCGCGCTTTGAGCAGCCGGTACACTGGCTGGCGCTGCCGTCAGAACTGAAAAATGGCGGGATTAAAATCTCCCGCCAGGCGTTAAAGCAGTGGGTCAATGCCCTGTTGAGGGGCTAATCAACCGATATCCGGCTGCGGTTTGTGCTGGCGTCGGCGGACCCAGCGCAGCACCGGCGGCACGACAATCACCATAATCGCCATTGCCAGCAGGATCTTCGTCACGCTGCTCTCCCACAGGATCCCCATGTTGCCGTTGCTGATGGAGAGGGCGCGGCGCAGGTTCTGCTCCAGCATTTCCCCCAGCACAAACCCTAAAATCAGCGGCGACATCGGGAAGTGCATCTTGCGCAGAATGTAGCCCAGCACGCCGAGCAGCACCATCAACACCAGGTCGAAGGTGGTGCTGTGCACCGCGTACACCCCAACCGCAGAGACGGCGGCGATGGCCGGGACCAGGAACCACAGGGGAATGGTCAGCATGCGGGTGAACAGGCCGATCAGCGGGATGTTCATTACCAGCAACATCACGTTGGCGATCAGCAGGGCGGCAATTAAACCCCAGACGATATCGGGCTGCTCGGTAAACATCGCCGGACCCGGGGTGATGTTATAGAGCGTCAGCGCGCCCATCATTACCGCCGTGGTGCCGGAGCCCGGCACGCCGAGGGTCAGCATCGGGATAAACGAGCCGCAGGCCGAGGCGTTATTCGCCGCCTCCGGCGCTGCCACGCCGCGGATATCGCCTTTGCCGAAGCTGTCGCTGTTACCGCTCAGCTTTTTCTCGGTCATGTAGGTGATAGCGCTGGCGATAGTAGCCCCCGCGCCGGGCAGAATGCCGACGAAGAAACCGATCACCGACGAACGCAGGGTGGCGCCCACACACTGCGCCCCCTCTTTGGCATTAAAGAGCATACGTCCGGTTTTACGCACCAGCGTCTGCCCGCTGCTGGTATGCTCCAGCATCAGTAAGATTTCTGAGACAGAGAACAGACCAATCACCACGACGATAAACTGCACGCCGTCGGAGAGATGAACGCTGTCGAAGGTAAAACGATAAACCCCGGTGTTGGCATCCACGCCGACGGTGGCCAGACTGAGGCCAATCAACGCAGACAAAAACGACTTCAGCGGATTCTGCGCCATCATGCTGCCGAGACAGGCGATGGCGAACACCATCAGGGCAAAATACTCGGCCGGTCCAAACGCCAGCGACCACTGGGCCAGCGCCGGGGCGAAGAGGATGATGCCGCCAATGGCGATCAGGGAGCCAAAGAACGAGCTGACGGCAGAAATAGAGAGCGCCACGCCGCCGCGCCCCTGCTGCGCCATCGGGTAGCCATCCAGCGCGGTCATAATGGCGGCGGCATCGCCGGGCACGTTAAGCAGAATCGAGGAAATACGCCCCCCGTATTCGCAGCCGATATAAACCGTCGCCAGCAGGATCAGCGCCGATTCCGCAGGCAGGTGTAGCGCAAAGGCCAGCGGCAGTAAAATCGCCACGCCGTTGATAGGGCCAAGGCCCGGCAGCAGGCCGACGATGGTCCCGACGAAACAGCCGATCAGGGCGATCACCAGGTTTTCCGGGGTCATCGCTACCGCGAACCCCTGAGAGAGATAGATCCAGGTATCCATAGCGTGCTCCGTTAGTTAAACCATGCGCCGAGCGGCAGGGTCACGTCCAGCAGGCGGTCGAAGGCGTACCAGAGTAAAATGCCCAGTACGACCCCGGAGATCCCCGCCGCAGGCAGCGAGGCGTTAAACAGTATGCCAATCACCATCGTCAGCAGGGCGGTGGCAATCGGGAAGCCGAGCCACTCAAAGCCCCACGCATACATCAGCAGAACAATTACCATTACCAGCAGACGTTGCAGCGTACGGCGTGGCGGCCACTCCACGGTATCCGGATGGCGCAGCAGCAGCGCCACCGAGCAGAGCAGCATCAGGCCGACAATGCCGACGGGGAAGGGGCGTGGCCCCACGGGTTCATAGCTGTATTCACTGTGGATCTGCCAGGCGACGAACATGCCGCCAATGCAGAGCAGCAGCCAAATCCCGGCAAAAATGCGATCGCTCATAGCGCCTCCGGTTATTTCGCCAGACCAAAGGCTTTCGCCTGATCGCGGTAGTCATTCACCTGTTTTTTGACATACTCGTCCAGCTGCTTGCCGTTCAGGTTGAACTCAAACAGCCCGCGCAGATCGCGTTGTTTTTTGAACTCCTCGGTTTGCTGAAGTTTTGCAAAGGTATCCACCCACCACTGGTACTCGGCGTCGGTCACTTTTGGCCCGACGAAGAAGCCGCGGATGATCGGCCAGACCAGGTTATAACCCTGCTCTTTGGCGGTTGGAACGTCTGCCAGCTGGCCCGGCAGACGGTTTTCCGAGAAGACCGCCAGCACGCGGATCTTATCCCCGCTCAGGTAGGGCACCATTTCGCTGAGATCGCCCGATACCGCCTGGACGTGATTGCCCATCAGCGCCGTCACCGGCTCGCCGCCGCCTTCAAAGGCCACGTAACGCATCTTGTGCGGATCCACTTTGGCCTGCTGCGCCAGCAGCGCGGCTTTCATCCAGTCCTGGCTGCCGATAGAGGCGCCCGCGCCAATGACCACGCTGTTCGGATCTTTTTCCATGGCGGTCAGCAGATCTTTCAGGGATTTCCACGGAGAGTCCGCGCGCACGGCGATCATGCCGTAATCGGTGCCTACGGTGGCGAGCCAGCGCACGTCATTCACGTCATAACGACCAAATTTCCCCTGCGACAGGTTCAGCAGCGAACCGCCGGAGAAGGCCACCACGGTGCCCGCTTCGGCGGGGCGCTGCGCGACGATGGCGTTATAGGCTACCGCGCCCACGCCGCCGGGCATGTAGGTAACGCGCATCGGTTTCTCAATGGCCTTCGTCTCCAGCAGGCTGACCTGAATCAGCTTACAGGTCAGGTCGAAGCCGCCGCCGGGTTTGGCCGGGGCGATACATTCGGTACGGGATGGCGCGTCCTGCGCCTGGACGACAGAGGCACTCAACAGCAATGCGCTTGCAGCAAGGGTAGAAAGTAATTGTTTTTTCATCGTTTATCCTCACGCCGGAGAACCGGGAGTACGGGTACGGGTGTATTTTTTCTGATTATGTGAACCACCTTGTAGCGGTTCCGTTGCGTGATTGTTAAAACAATAACCTTTCATTTCCCTTTCACTGCGACACCAACTTTACAGGATGTGATATGCGTCTCTTACTGGCGGAAGATAATCGTGAGCTGGCTCACTGGCTGGAAAAAGCGCTGGTACAAAACGGATTTGCCGTGGATTGCGTTAACGATGGACGGGCGGCCGATCATCTTTTGCAGGGAGAAAACTATGCCGTCGCGATCCTTGATATCGGCATGCCCGGCTTCGACGGGCTGGAGGTGGTGCATCGCCTGAGAAAGCGCGGGCAGACGCTGCCGGTGCTGTTTCTTACCGCCCGCAGCAACGTTGCAGACAGGGTGAAGGGGCTGAATGCCGGGGCGGATGACTACCTGCCGAAACCGTTCGAGCTGGAGGAGCTTGATGCCCGCCTGCGCGCGCTGCTGCGCCGCAGCGAAGGACGAACCCAGGAGCGCCAGCGGCTGGGAGAGCTGGAGTACGATGATGAAGGCTTTTTTCTGCTGCGCGATGAATCCCTTTCCCTCACGCCGCGCGAACTCTCTTTGCTGAAGGTGCTGATGCACCGCCGGACCCGTCCCGTCTCCCGGCAACAGCTTTTCGACCAGGTGTTCAGCCTGAACGACGACGTCAGCCCCGAGAGCATCGATCTCTATATTCACCGCCTGCGCAAGAAGCTGACCGGCAGCGGGGTGCGGATCACCACCCTCCGGGGGCTGGGCTACGTGCTGGAGTGCGGCGATGAGGTGGGTTAAGCCGCAGTCGCTTTACCTGCAACTTTTGCTTTTTCTGGGTTTGCCGCTGCTGCTGTTATGGGGGCTGTCAGCCTTTAACAGCTACGTTAGCGCGTTACAGGCGGCGACGCAGGCCTATGACCGCACGCTGTTATCCTCGGCGCGCACGGTGTCAGAGCGGCTGGTGGTGCACAACGGCAAGCTCCAGGTGAACGTGCCCTGGGTCGTGCTCGACAGCTTCGAGCTGAACATGAACGATCGCCTCTATTACAAGGTCGTGGACCCTGACGGGCGGACGATCTCCGGCTACGACGATCTGCCGAATATGCCTCCCTCCACGTCGCGCACTACACACTATCCGGCGCTGGCGTGGTTTTATCATACCGAGTATCGCGGGCAGGCGATCCGCGTGGCGAAGCTGCTCCAGCCGGTTAACGAGGACAGTGTATTCGGGATGGCGGAGATCTACGTCGCCGAAACCTTGCAGTCGCGGCGCTATCTGGCCACTCAGCTGCTGTTTTCCTCGCTCGTGTCGCAGGGGCTGCTGGTGCTGCTGACGCTGGTCCTGACCGCCTGGCTGCTGCGTCGCGTGCTGCGCCCGATGCGGCAGCTCTCTTCGCTGATGGTGCGCCGTGAGCCCGGGCTGCTGGCCCCGCTGCCGGAGCTGCTGCCCTGGTCGGAAACGCGGCTGCTGATTGTGGCATTTAACCGCTATATCGACAGGTTACGTGGCGTGCTTTCGCGGCAGGCGCGCTTTAATGCCGACGCCTCACACCAGCTCAAAACGCCGCTGGCGGTGCTGAAAACCCAGGTATCGGTTGCCCTGACGCGTAACGATCCGGCCCTGTGGCAGGAGAGCTTACGGGCGATGAACGTCACGCTGGATAACACCATCGTGCTGACGGAAAGGCTGTTGCAGCTTTCGGCGGTGAAGCGAAAAGAGCAGGGGGAGCGACAGTTTGCGTCTGTCGATCTGGTACAGGTGGTGCAAAACTGCTGCTTTTCCCGGCTGGCGCAGGCGCGCAGCAAGGGTATCGATCTCGGTTATGACGGCGTACAGCAGCCGGTAATGATTGAGGGGGATGACGTGCTGCTGGGCGAACTTTGCGCCAACCTGCTGGAGAACGCGATCAAATACACCCCGGAGCAGGGCGTCGTGACGGTGTACCTGCGCACAGACCACGATGCCGTTGAGCTGAGCGTGGAGGACAGCGGACCGGGTATTGCTGAAGACCAGATCTCCCAGGCCATGCTGCCGTTTCATCGGCTGGATAACGTGGGCGATGCCGCCGGGTCCGGCATTGGCCTGGCGCTGGCTAACGATATTGCCCGCCTGCACCGCAGCCATCTTCAGCTAATGCCCAGTGAAAATCTGGGTGGGCTGAGCGTGAAAATGCGCTTTCTGATGCTGGTATAAATGCCGATATTATCAAATCGTTACAAACTAATTGCCCGCCGCACGCGGAGTCCATTGATCACACAGGCAGTCAGGTTAAAATCTCGCGGTTTTGGACATCTCTGAATAAATTGTGCGGGATCACGACAATGAAAAAAGTGGCATTAATGGGCTTAAGCGGCCTGATGTTTGTTTCAGCAGCGGCAAACGCAATTTCCTTCAACGGCTCGGCGGGACAAGATTATACCCATCTGGGCTTTGGTCTTGGCACGGATAGCGCAGGCCTGGCAATGACCGGCGGCTGGACGCACAACGACGACGATGGGGATGCGGCAAGCCTGGGCCTCGGCTTCAACGTGCCGTTGGGTCCCTTCCTGGCGACCGTCGGCGGTAAAGGCATTTACACCAACCCGAACGACGGCGACGAAGGCTACGCGGCGGCAGTGGGTGGCGGCTTGCAGTGGAAAATTGGCGACAGCTTTGGCCTGTTCGGTGAGTACTACTACTCCCCGGATTCCCTCTCCAGCGGTATCGACAGCTATCAGGAAGCTAATGCCGGCGCGCGCTGGACCATCATGCGTCCGATCACCATCGAAGCGGGCTATCGCTATCTGAACCTGGCCGGTAAAGACGGCAACCGCGACAACGCCCTGGCAGACGGTCCGTACGTCGGCGTTAGCGCCGGTTTCTAATCCTCTCGGCGCGGCGTTCAGTCGCGCCAGTTTCTCTCTTCCCACGGTCTTCGATTGCGCTATAGTGTTTTGACCATTGAAATGGGAGAACACAATGATAAATGTGGAAATGTTATCCACTGGCGACGAAGTGCTGCATGGGCAAATCATTGATACCAATGCCGCCTGGCTCGCCGATCTCTTCTTTGAGCAAGGATTACCGTTAACGCGCCGCAACACCGTAGGTGACAATCTTGAGTCGCTGGTCAACGTTCTTCGCGAGCGCAGCGAACGCTGCGATGTGCTGATTGTGAACGGCGGGCTGGGACCCACCAGCGACGATCTCAGCGCGCTGGCCGCTGCCACGGCCAAAGGCGAAGGCCTGGTCCTGCACGAGGCGTGGCTGGCGCAGATGGAGCGCTTTTTCTCCGGGCGTGGCCGCGTGATGGCCCCCAGCAACCGCAAGCAGGCTGAAATTCCCGCCAGCGCGGAACTGATTGATAACCCGGTTGGCACCGCCTGCGGGTTTGCCGTTCAACTGAACCGCTGCCTGATGTTCTTCACCCCGGGCGTGCCGTCGGAATTTAAAGTGATGGTCGAGCAGCAGATCCTGCCGCGCCTGCGCGCGCGCTTCACGCTGCCTGAACCGCCGCTGTGCCTGCGTCTGACCACCTTTGGTCGCTCGGAAAGCGATCTGGCCCAGAGCCTCGATCACCTGCAACTGCCTCCCGGCGTGTCGATGGGCTATCGCTCCTCCATGCCGATTATTGAACTGAAGCTGACCGGACCGGCGTCAGAGAAAGCCGCCATGCTGGCGCTGTGGCCGGAAGTGCAGCGCGTCGCCGGGGAAAGCCTGATTTTCGAAGGAACGGAAGGGCTGCCGGCGCAGATCGCAGCGCATTTGCAGTCCCGCCAGCTGAGCGTGACGTTAAGCGAGCAGTTTACCGGTGGGCTTCTGGCGCTTCAGCTTACCCGGGCGGGTGCGCCGCTGCTGGCCAGTGAAGTGGTGCCGTTCCAGCAGGAGACGCTGGCGCAGACGGCGCGCTGGGCGTCCGAGCGCAGAGTGAAGCATTTCGCCGGGCTGGCGCTGTTTGTGGGCGGGCTGGATGAGGAGCACCTCAACTTTGCCCTGGCAACGCCGGAAGGGACGCACGCCCTGCGGGTCAGGATGAGCATTACCCGCCACAGCCTGGCCGTGCGTCAGGAGGTGTGCGCGATGATGGCGCTGAACATGCTGCGCCGCTGGCTGAACGGGAAAGAGGTCGCCAGCGAGCACGGCTGGATCAACGTCGTCGAATCGCTGTTCGTGGAGTGAGAGTGTGCCGGGGCCGTGTCCCCGGCAACGGTTACGCCAGCGCTTTTGCCAGCAAGGTAATGGGATGTTCACAGCGTTTGCTGGTGGACATCTCGATCTGCCACTTGCAGGTTTCGCAGTCCGTCACCACGATATCTGCGGCGCTCTCTTCAATCTGCCGGAACAGCGGCGCGCCAATGGCCTGTGACGTTGGGTAGTTTTCACGCTTGAAGCCGTACGTGCCTGCGATGCCGCAGCAGCGTGAGTCCAGCACCGTCAGCTCCAGCCCGGGGATCAGCCGCAGCAGCTCAAGCGTATAGATCGACCAGCCCATCTTCTCCATATGACATGGCGTGTGATACACCACCTTCAGCGGCAATTTGCCCAGCGGTAACGTCTGCCCGCTGTCCAGTTTGCGCCAGAGAAAACGGGTCGCCAGCTCAATGTGCTCGCGCAGGCCGGTGTTATCCACCTCCAGCAGATGCGGATATTCATCGCGCAGCGTGAAGGTACAGGTTGACGACGTCGCCAGTACCGGTATCCGTTTGTCGACGATCGCCTCACGTAAAGAGGTGACGTTGCTGCTCGCCTGCTTGCGCGCTTTGTCGATGAAGCCGTTGGCAATCAGCGGAACGCCGCAGCACTTTTCTTTGCTCAGCAGCTGAACGCCCGTTCCCATGGCGTTCAGCACTTTCAGCAGGTCTTTCCCCAGCTGCGGATGGTTGTAGTTCACGTAGCAGCCGTGGAAGAAGGCGACCTGCTCAGCGAACTGCGCCTGTTCTGCTGCCACGGATTTATACCAGCGGCGGAAGGTGCCGTGAGAATATTTCGGCAGACTGCGGTGATGGTCGATTTTGAGCGTCGCATCCAGCAGCCTGCGCACCGGCTTCAGGGCGGTGGCGGCATTGACGACCGGCGCGAAAGGCGTCGAGAGGCTACCCATCAGATCGGTGTGGCTCAGTATCGCGTCACGCAGCGTCGGTTTTTGCGTACTGTAGCGGGCGCGCTGGATGATATCGCCTATTTTCACGTCCGACGGGCAGGCAACTTCGCAGCGTTTGCAGTTGATGCAGTATTTCAGCGCCTCGTCGTAGAGCGCGCCATCCTTCAGGCGCAGACGTTCCCCGTCGGGACCGGCCTGTTTCGGGCCGGGATAGCGCGGATCGACGCCGCTGACCGGGCAAACCGTGGTGCAGACCGTGCATTTGATACAGCTTTCAAATCGGGTGTCGTTCATTGTGCTCCCTCCCTGCGCTGGATAATCTGCTCCGCGACATACAGCGCGGTGACGGCGCAGACGCCGCCACCGCAGCCCTGCGCCACGGGATCGTACCCGCCCAGAACCGAGCCGATGGCGTAAAGATTTTCAACCGGTTCCCCGCCCAGCCGCGGGCGCAGTTGGCTGTCGACGATCACGCCGAACTGCTGCCAGGGCTGCGGGGTGAAGAAATCGCTTTGATACCAGTCCGCGCGGGAAGCGCTTTGCCGGACGTCCAGACCGAGGATCGCCTCACGCACGCCATCCCGGCTGCTCAGCAGACCGTTACTGAAGAAACTGCCGCTTGCCAGCACCGTATAGCGTGCGCGAAGCGGGATGTCGCCGTGGTTGCGGGTCCAGATTTCGCTTACCGCGCCCTCAGCCAGGGTGATTTTTTTCACCTCGTCGCCTGCCATCCAGACGCCACCCTGGGCAACAAACTGACGCTGAAGCTGGGTGTGCAGACGAATGCCGGGCACGGAAGGGGGGAGCGTCGGCAGTAAACCGAGCGTACAGGGCAGGCGCGCCGAGAGCCAGCGCCAGAGCCGGTTGTCCGTTAAGCCAAAACAGGCGGGCATAAACAGGGCGTCGCAGGTCTCGCCGAGCGGTTGAAGCGCCGCGTACAGCTGCGGCCAGTAACTTTCATTATCCAGCAGGCGGGCAATGTTCACCGCACGAAACTCGCTGGGGTTTTCGCGCAGCACGTCGAGTTCAGGGAGGTCAATCTCCGCCGTATCCACCTGAACACCCTGCTGTCTGAGAGACGCGACGGCCAGATGCGGCTGGAAATCGAGGAAGCCGCTGATCCCCACCACCCGCACGCGCTCGGCAGCGATGGGGGCGACAGGCACCTCTTCCGGGCTAAGCCAGGCGGCGCGCAGGGTGCCGAGCGGCGTGACGCGCTGATGATTTTGCTCGGCGTCACCCTGCATGCGTGCGCCGCAGGTGGTGAGCAGGTGTTCGGTTTCGCAGGCAAAGCGGGCCATATTCTCTGCGCCCGTCAGGCGGTAGGGATGTTCAGGCGGCAGATCGGCGAACGATAGCGCGCCCAGTAAATCCAGCGAGCCGGAGGAGAAGTGCAGGGCACTCTGACCGCGAGTAACAATGGCGCAGCGCAGACCCCGCTGCGTCAGTTTGAGGCCGCACAGCAGGCCCGCCAGCCCCCCACCCACAATCACGGTATCAAATTTCATGGTTGTGCTCCTTCTCCAGACCGCAAAGCCCCTGATAGACCCAGCGGGTAAACTCGCTTTCGCGCAGGGCATCGCCCCAGGCGACGGGCTGAATGCCTTTCCAGCGCTCGTTTAAAAAATCGCTGAGCTGGGCAAGCGACTGGGTTGACGTGGTGGCGTGAAAACGTTGCAGCAGCCCGGCGGCACGGCAGGCGCACAGCTCCCCCTGACAGGTGCCCATCCCGACGCGCGTGCGGCGGCGTAAATCGAGCAGGTTGTTCACCGTCAGGTTTTCCACGGCATACTGCACCTCGCCTGCGGTCACGGCTTCGCATTCGCACACCAGGCTGCGGCTGAGTCGCCCTTCACCGAGCCAGGTTGGGGTGCGGTCGCCGTGGCGGTAAATCGCCGAACCGCGAAGCGGGGCAGGGAGTGAAATGATCTTGTGCAGCGTTTTTTCTGTCGATTGCTGCGAGCCGGGCAGAGCCTGTTCCGCCGTCACGCACGGCGTGGTGTTGCCGAGCTTACGGCAGATGGCATCGGTGGCCCACTGGGCCATCAGCCGGTAGGTCATCAGCTTGCCGCCGGTAATGGTGATAAACCCGTCCATGCCGTCGCGTTCGGCGTGATCGAGCAGCACGATGCCGCGGCTGACGTTACGCCCGCTCGGATCGTTATCGCTGGCGACGAGGGGACGCACGCCCGCGTAGGCACGCAGAATACGCGTCTGCGCCATCACCGGGGCCAGCTTTTCCCCTTCGCGCAGCAGGATATCCACCTCTTCAGCGGTAACGCGGTTGTAATCAATTTCGCTGTAGTCCACATGCATTGAGGTCGTGCCGATTAACGAAATGGTGTCCCCCGGCACGAGGATATCGGCGTCAGACGGTTTACGGCAGCGGTTGATGACATGGTTATTGATGCGGTGGTCGAGGATCAGCAGCGAGCCTTTCGCCGGGAACATGCGCACCGACAGGTCCGCGTATTCCGCGATGCGCTGGCCCCAGATCCCCGCCGCGTTGACCACGACGGCGGCATACAGCTCGCGGTGTTCGTTGTACTGCGCATCAAACACGCGCACTCCGCGCACGGTATTACCTTCACGAATAAGCCCGGTGACGTGATGCCCGGTCAGGATCTGGGCGCCATGTTCCCGCGCGTCGAGCATATTGGCGGCGGTCAGGCGGAAAGGATCAACGGTTCCGTCCGGTACTTTTACCGCGCCCAGTAACGCCGGGTTTACCGAGGGTTCAAGTCGGCGCGCCTGCGCAGGATCGATCGCCTCGGCCTGAATGCCTGCCGCCGTGCACGCGGTGATAAAGGTTTGCTGAAAGCCGAGGTCATCTTCTGGAAGGGTGATAAAAAGACCGTTGGTCGGTTCAACGCAGTGGCGGGCGATGCGCCTGAGGATCTGGTTTTCAGCGATACACTCGCGCGCTGACTCAGCGTCAGTGACCGCATAGCGGGCGCCGCTGTGCAACAGACCGTGGTTACGTCCCGTCGCGCCGGTGGCGATATCGTGGCGTTCCAGAAGCGTGACGCTCAATCCCCGCAGGGCGCAGTCGCGTGCGATGCCGGCGCCCGTCGCGCCACCGCCAATGATAATCACATCGCTGAAGCGTGGATCGTGAATTGTCATTGCCTTTCCTCTATGTTCGTTTTTTAGCATTTAGCCACATTGATCGTGTGGTTTGTTTGATTTCGAACATAAACGCGCGAAATTCGAAAGTGAAACGTGATTTCATGCGCTTTTTTGCGCATTCTGTCATATTTCTGTAACAATCTGTGCGTTGATTCACAGTAACATTCACCGTGATTTCTTAACATCGCCGCCTCTGTAGCCGGGCGCGAGATGCCCGGTCATTTTTTGAAAGGCCACGGAGGCTGTTATGCTCAGTATCTTTAAACCTGCGCCACATCGGGCGCGACTGCCAGAGGCAGAGATTGATCCTCTCTACCGCCGTCTGCGTTGGCAAATCTTCCTCGGGATCTTCTTCGGGTATGCGGCGTACTATCTGGTACGTAAAAACTTTGCGCTCGCCATGCCGTACCTGGTGGAGCAGGGCTTCTCTCGCGGCGATCTGGGATTTGCGCTGTCGGGGATCTCCATCGCGTACGGTTTTTCGAAGTTCATTATGGGGTCGGTGTCGGATCGTTCGAATCCGCGCGTGTTCCTGCCCGCCGGTCTGATCCTCGCGGCAGCGGTGATGCTGTTCATGGGCTTTGTGCCGTGGGCGACCTCCAGCATTGCCATCATGTTCGTGCTGCTGTTCCTCTGCGGCTGGTTCCAGGGGATGGGATGGCCGCCATGCGGACGCACCATGGTTCACTGGTGGTCACAGAAAGAGCGTGGTGGAATTGTATCGGTCTGGAACTGTGCGCATAACGTCGGGGGCGGGCTTCCGCCGCTGCTGTTCCTGCTGGGGATGGCCTGGTTCAACGACTGGCACGCGGCGCTCTACATGCCTGCCTTTGGCGCCATTCTGGTGGCGATTATCGCCTTCGCTCTGATGCGCGACACCCCACAGTCCTGCGGCCTGCCGCCGATTGAAGAGTACAAAAACGACTACCCGGATGATTACAGCGAGAAGCACGAAGAAGAGCTGACGGCAAAGCAGATCTTCATGAAGTATGTGCTGCCAAACAAGCTGCTGTGGTACATCGCGGTGGCGAACGTATTTGTCTACCTGCTGCGTTACGGCATCCTCGACTGGTCGCCAACCTACCTGAAAGAGGTGAAGCACTTCGCGCTGGATAAATCCTCCTGGGCCTATTTCCTGTATGAATACGCGGGCATTCCCGGCACGCTGATCTGCGGCTGGATGTCGGACAAAGTGTTTAAGGGCAACCGTGGGGCGACGGGCGTGTTCTTTATGACGCTGGTCACCATCGCGACGGTCATTTACTGGCTAAACCCGCCGGGTAATCCGGGTGTGGATATGGCCTGTATGATCGTCATCGGCTTCCTGATTTATGGTCCGGTGATGCTGATTGGTCTGCATGCCCTGGAGCTGGCGCCGAAGAAAGCGGCAGGCACGGCGGCAGGCTTTACCGGTCTGTTTGGCTACCTCGGCGGTTCAGTGGCGGCAAGTGCCATCGTCGGTTACACCGTCGACTTCTTCGGCTGGGACGGCGGCTTTATGGTAATGATTGGCGGCAGCGTGCTGGCTGTTCTGCTGCTGGTTGTTGTGATGATTGGTGAAAAACGTCACCACGCCGAAGTGCTGGCGCGTCGTCAATAAGGAGCATTGCGATGAAATTAACTCAGTTAGCGACAGGTCTGCTGCTGGCGGGCCTGATGACAAGCTCCGCGCTGGCGGCGGATAAGATCGTGATCGCCCACCGTGGCGCCAGCGGTTATCTGCCGGAGCATACGCTGCCGGCAAAAGCGATGGCCTATGCCCAGGGCGCGGATTATCTGGAGCAGGATCTGGTGATGACGAAGGACGACCAGCTGGTCGTTCTGCATGACCACTATCTTGACCGCGTGACGGACGTGGCGGAGCGTTTCCCGGATCGCGCCCGTAAAGATGGTCGCTACTACGCCATCGACTTCACGCTGGCGGAGGTCCGCTCGCTGAAGTTTACCGAGGGCTTCGAGATTGAAAACGGTAAGAAGGTACAGGTCTATCCGGGACGTTTCCCGATGGGCAAGTCTGACTTCCGTATTCACACCTTCGAAGAGGAGATCGAGTTTGTTCAGGGGCTGAACCACTCGACAGGCAAAAATATCGGTATCTACCCGGAAATCAAAGCGCCATGGTTCCACCATCAGGAAGGGAAGGACATTGCCGCGAAGACGCTGGAGGTACTGAAAAAGTACGGCTACACCAGCAAGCAGGATAAGGTTTTCCTGCAATGTTTCGACGCCGCGGAACTGAAGCGCATCAAAACCGAGCTGGAGCCGAAAATGGGGATGGATCTCAATCTGGTGCAGCTGATTGCGTATACCGACTGGAATGAAACCCAGGAAAAACAGCCGGACGGGAACTGGGTGAACTACAGCTACGACTGGATGTTTAAGCCGGGCGCGATGAAGCAGATTGCGCAGTACGCCGACGGCATCGGGCCGGATTACCACATGCTGGTGGCGGAAGGCTCAACGCCAGGTCACGTGAAGCTGACGGCGATGGTGAAAGAGGCGCATGCGAGCAAGATGCAGGTGCATCCGTATACCGTACGCGCAGACCAGCTGCCGGAGTATGCGACGGACGTGAATCAGCTTTACGACGTGCTGTATAACCAGGCGGGCGTGGACGGGTTGTTTACGGATTTCCCGGATAAAGCGGTCGAATTCATTCACCGGAAGTAGGTTTGTAGGTCGGGTAAGGCGAAGCCGCCACCCGACAATCAGGCTCTGCGGCCTGATGCCCTCACCCTAACCCTCTCCCACAGGGAGAGGGGACAAGGGCAATCACATCTCGATCTCAATATCGCCTTTTGCCCGGCAGCAGCAGGGCAAAATTTCCCCTTCACTGATAAAGGCCAGCGGTTCGGTCAGCCAGTCTACCTGGCCTGCGACCAGACGGCAGCGGCAGGAGCCGCAGTAGCCTTCACGACACTGGTACTCTACTTCTACCTGATGCGCTTCAAGCGCCACCAGCAGAGAAGGGTGCTCTTCCTGGCACAACACCTCTGTACCAGAAAGGCTCAGCGTTACGCGGCTCATCAGAGCTGGAAATCGCTCAGGTCGTCGGTGTTGACTTCAGAATCAATCTGACCGACCAGATAAGAACTCACTTCCACTTCCTGCGGCGCAACCTGCACGTTATCGGACACCAGCCAGGTGTTGATCCACGGAATCGGGTTAGAGCGCGTCTGGAACGGCAGATCGAGACCCACAGCCTGCATGCGGATGTTGGTGATGTACTCAACGTACTGGCACAGAATGTCTTTGTTCAGGCCAATCATGGAGCCGTCGCGGAACAGGTAGTCTGCCCACTCTTTCTCCTGCTGGGCGGCCAGCACGAAAAGGTCATAGCATTCCTGCTTGCACTCTTCGGCAATCGCAGCCATTTCCGGGTCGTCCGCGCCGCTGCGCAGCAGGTTCAGCATGTGCTGAGTTCCGGTCAGATGCAGGGCTTCGTCACGGGCGATCAGGCGGATGATTTTGGCGTTGCCTTCCATCAGCTTGCGCTCGGCAAAGGCGAAGGAGCAGGCGAAGCTCACGTAGAAGCGGATCGCTTCCAGCGCGTTAACGCTCATCAGGCACAGGTACAGCTGCTTTTTCAGGGCCCGCAGGTTTACGGTAATGGTTTTGCCGTTCACGTTATGCGTGCCTTCGCCCAGCAGATGCCAGTAGCTGGTCATCTCGATCAGCTCATCGTAGTAGTGCGCAATGCCTTCCGCGCGCTTCTGGATCTGCTCGTTGGTGACGATATCGTCAAACACCACCGCCGGATCGTTCACGATGTTGCGGATGATGTGGGTGTAAGAGCGGGAGTGGATCGTCTCGGAGAACGCCCAGGTTTCTACCCAGGTTTCCAGCTCAGGAATCGAGATCAGCGGCAGCAGCGCCACGTTCGGACTACGGCCCTGAATGGAGTCCAGCAGCGTCTGGTACTTCAGGTTGCTGAGGAAGATGTGCTTTTCGTGTTCCGGCAGCGCCTGGAAATCGATACGGTCGCGGGAAACGTCAACTTCTTCCGGACGCCAGAAGAAGGAGAGTTGCTTTTCAATCAGCTTTTCGAAGATGTCATATTTTTGCTGATCGTAGCGTGCCACGTTGACCGGCTGGCCGAAGAACATCGGCTCTTTGAGCTGGTCGTTTTTCGTCTGTGAAAAGGTGGTATATGCCATTGCGGTGAGTCCTGTGGTGTTATTTCCCCTCACCCCGGCCCTCTCCCACAGGGAGAGGGGGAAAGAGTTCCCTCTCCCTGTGGGAGAGGGTTAGGGTGAGGGAATTTATTAGATCTTACATGCGCCGCTTTCGCAGCCATCGTCCTGAATTGACGGCACCAGGTCGTCCTGGGCGTCTTCCGCACCATCACGGGTATTGTGATAGTACAGCGTTTTCACGCCAAATTTGTAGGCGGTGAGCAGGTCTTTCAGCAGTTGCTGCATCGGAACCTTGCCAGACGGGAAGCGCGTCGGGTCGTAGTTGGTATTGGCAGAGATCGACTGGTCGATAAACTTCTGCATGATACCCACCAGTTGCAGATAGCCGTCGTTGTTTGGCATTTCCCACAGCAGCTCGTAGTTGTCACCCAGCGTTTCGTAATCCGGCACCACCTGACGCAGCACGCCGTCTTTCGACGCTTTGATGCTGACGTGGCCGCGCGGTGGCTCAATACCGTTGGTGGCGTTGGAGATCTGCGAAGAGGTCTCGGACGGCATCAGGGCAGAGAGCGTGGAGTTACGCAGGCCGTGAGTTTTAATGGACTCGCGCAGGCCTTCCCAGTCGAGGTGCAGCGGCTCGCTGACGATCGCATCCAGGTCTTTTTTGTAGGTGTCGATCGGCAGAATGCCTTTCGCGTAGGTGGTTTCGTTGAACCACGGGCACGCGCCTTGCTCTTTCGCCAGCTCGTTAGAGGCTTTCATCAGGTAGTATTGGATCGCTTCGAACGTCTGGTGCGTCAGATTGTTGGCGCTGCCGTCGGAGTAACGCTTGCCGTTTTTCGCCAGCCAGTAGGCGAAGTTGATCACGCCGATACCTAAAGTGCGACGGCCCATTGCACCGCGTTTTGCCGCCGGGATTGGGTAATCCTGGTAATCCAGCAGGGCGTCGAGCGCACGAACCGCCAGCACGGCCAGCTCTTCCAGCTCGTCCAGGCTCTTAATCGCACCCAGGTTGAACGCAGACAGCGTACAGAGCGCAATTTCACCGTTTTCGTCGTTCACGTCTTCCAGCGGTTTGGTCGGCAGGGCGATCTCGAGGCACAGGTTAGACTGGCGCACTGGGGCAACCACCGGGTCAAACGGGCTGTGGGTGTTGCAGTGGTCCACGTTCTGGATGTAGATACGACCGGTAGAAGCACGTTCCTGCATCATCAGGGAGAACAGGTCTACCGCCTTCACGCGCTGCTTGCGGATGCTGTCGTCTTTTTCGTATTTGGTGTACAGACGTTCGAACTCGTCCTGATCGGCAAAGAACGCATCGTACAGGCCCGGGACGTCGGACGGGCTGAACAGGGTGATATCTTCCCCTTTCAGCAGACGGGTGTACATCAGCTTGTTGATCTGCACGCCGTAGTCCATGTGACGCACGCGGTTGCCTTCCACGCCGCGGTTGTTCTTCAGAACCAGCAGGCTTTCCACTTCCAGGTGCCACATCGGGTAGAACAGGGTCGCTGCACCACCACGCACGCCGCCCTGAGAGCAGGATTTTACTGCCGTCTGGAAGTGCTTGTAGAACGGAATACAGCCGGTGTGGAACGCTTCACCGCCGCGGATCGGGCTGCCCAGCGCACGGATACGGCCGGCGTTGATGCCGATACCGGCACGCTGGGAGACGTATTTCACGATGGCGCTGGAGGTCGCGTTGATGGAATCCAGGCTGTCACCACACTCGATCAGTACGCAGGAGCTGAACTGACGGGTAGGGGTACGCACGCCAGACATGATTGGCGTCGGCAGAGAAATCTTGAACGTAGAGACCGCATCGTAGAAACGCTTCACGTAGTCCAGACGGGTTTCACGCGGGTAATTAGAGAACAGGCAGGCGGCCACCAGAATATAGAGGAACTGGGCGCTCTCGTAGATTTCGCCCGTCACACGGTTCTGAACCAGGTATTTGCCTTCGAGCTGCTTCACCGCCGCGTAGGAGAAGTTCATGTCGCGCCAGTGATCGATAAACCCGTTCATCTGCTCGAACTCTTCTTCCGTATAGTCTTCCAGCAGATGCGTGTCGTATTTGCCCAGCTCGACCATTTTCACTACGTGATCGTAAAGCTTCGGCGGCTCGAACTGGCCGTAGGCTTTTTTACGCAGGTGGAAAATCGCCAGACGCGCAGCGAGGTACTGATAATCCGGTGCGTCGCGGGAGATCAGATCTGCCGCGGCTTTGATAATGGTTTCGTGGATATCAGACGTTTTGATGCCGTCGTAGAACTGAATGTGAGAACGCAGTTCAACCTGGGAGATAGATACGTTGTTCAGTCCTTCTGCTGCCCAGTCGAGAACTCGATGGATTTTGTCCAGATTGATACGCTCGGTGGTACCGTCGCGCTTTGTCACCAGCAGACTCTGATTCATGTGGGTTTTTACCTGTCCGTGAAATAAAAAAATATCCCCCGCTTATCCACAGAACCGTCTTGTGACTAACTCTGTGGATAAATACTACATATAGGGGTTTTGCGATAAGAAGAACGCTATATGGTGAGTATTCTAGTATCGAATCTTTTCAGCACAAGGGTTGATTTTGACGTTAAATTGAGGTTGTGAAAGGGTAAAAAAGGCTAAGTCCTCGTGCCGTAAGGCCTGGAAGAGATGTCAATAATTAAGAAAAAAAATTCAAAATTTGATCGAGTGCTGATTTCTTCAACGGGAGGTCAGAATTGCGCAACATGATGTCGCGCAATCATTATAAGAATAACGGATGACGTTAGTCGTTTTTGGCGGTTGTGTGCAACATATAGTTAACATCCACACCTGGGGCAAGTTTGAATTTATCCGTCAGCGGATTGTAGTGCAGACCCGTCATGTGCTGCTCCTTAAGCCATGTCTGGTCAACCCAGCCCAGCAGTTCGGCAGGCTTGATGAACTTCTTCACGTCGTGCGTCCCTTTCGGCACCATGCGCAGCACGTATTCCGCGCCTACCACGGCCATCAGCCAGGCTTTGCCGTTGCGGTTGATGGTCGAGAAGAAGACCTGTCCACCCGGTTTCACCAGTTTTGCACAGGCGCTGACCACCGACTGCGGATCGGGAACGTGCTCCAGCATCTCCATGCAGGTCACCACGTCATACTGGTGCGCATGTTTTGCCGCGTGCTCTTCCACGGTTTCCTGGACATATTCTACCTGTACGCCGGACTCCAGCGCATGAAGACGCGCAACCTGTAGAGGTTCGAAGCCCATGTCCAGACCGGTGACGGTGGCCCCTTCACGCGCCATACTTTCCGCCAGGATGCCGCCGCCGCAGCCGACGTCGAGCACTTTCTTACCGAACAGACCGCCGGAACGCTCCGCGATATAGCCCAGACGCAGCGGGTTAATACGATGCAGAGGTTTGAACTCACCTTCGAGATCCCACCAGCGGGACGCCACCGCTTCAAATTTGGCAATCTCTTCGTGGTCAACGTTGTGAGCCACCGGGGATTTTTCGGCATTCATGGGCGCTTTTACTCCTTATTTAGCAAGACAAATGAGTATATCAGGCAATCCCTGTGAATAAAGCGTATAGGTTTACCTGTATCACCGCGGCTGTGTTATAATTTGCGACCTTTGAATCCGGGATACAGTAGAGGGATAGCGGTTAGATGAGCGACCTTGCGAGAGAAATTACACCGGTTAACATCGAGGAAGAGCTGAAAAGCTCCTATCTGGACTATGCGATGTCGGTCATTGTTGGCCGTGCGCTGCCGGACGTCCGCGATGGCCTGAAGCCGGTACACCGTCGCGTACTATACGCCATGAACGTATTGGGCAATGACTGGAATAAAGCCTACAAAAAATCTGCCCGTGTCGTTGGTGACGTAATCGGTAAATACCATCCTCATGGTGATTCCGCGGTGTACGACACCATTGTCCGTATGGCGCAGCCCTTCTCGCTGCGTTACATGCTGGTAGATGGTCAGGGTAACTTTGGTTCTATCGACGGCGACTCCGCCGCGGCAATGCGTTATACGGAAATCCGTCTGGCGAAGATTGCCCATGAGCTGATGGCTGACCTGGAAAAAGAGACGGTTGATTTCGTTGATAACTACGACGGCACGGAAAAAATTCCTGACGTTATGCCAACGAAGATCCCAAACCTGCTGGTGAACGGTTCGTCCGGTATCGCCGTCGGTATGGCAACCAACATTCCACCGCACAATATCACGGAAGTGATTAACGGCTGCCTGGCCTACATTGACGATGAAGACATCAGCATTGAAGGGCTGATGGAACACATCCCGGGCCCGGACTTCCCGACGGCGGCAATCATCAATGGCCGTCGCGGTATTGAAGAAGCGTACCGCACCGGTCGCGGCAAGATTTACATCCGTGCCCGCGCCGAAGTGGAAGCGGACGCTAAAACCGGCCGTGAAACCATTATTGTTCACGAGATCCCGTATCAGGTGAACAAAGCGCGACTGATTGAAAAAATCGCCGAGCTGGTAAAAGAAAAACGCGTTGAAGGCATCAGCGCGCTGCGTGACGAGTCTGATAAAGACGGTATGCGCATCGTGATTGAAATCAAGCGCGACGCGGTGGGTGAAGTTGTGTTGAACAACCTTTACTCCCAGACTCAGCTTCAGGTCTCCTTCGGTATCAACATGGTTGCGCTGCACCATGGCCAGCCGAAGATCATGAACCTGAAAGAGATCCTGAGCGCGTTCGTGCGTCACCGCCGTGAAGTGGTGACCCGTCGTACCATCTTCGAACTGCGCAAAGCGCGCGACCGTGCCCATATCCTTGAAGCACTGGCCGTTGCGCTGGCGAACATCGACCCGATCATCGAGCTGATCCGCCGTGCGCCGACGCCGGCAGAAGCGAAGGCGTCGCTGGTTGCGCGTCCATGGGATCTGGGCAACGTGGCGGCAATGCTGGAACGTGCCGGTGATGACGCTGCGCGTCCTGAGTGGCTGGAACCGGAATTCGGCGTGCGTGACGGTCAGTACTACCTGACTGAACAGCAGGCCCAGGCGATTCTGGATCTGCGTTTGCAGAAACTGACCGGCCTTGAGCATGAAAAACTGCTCGACGAGTACAAAGAGCTGCTGGAGCAGATTGCCGAGCTGCTGCATATCCTGGGTAGCGCAGAGCGCCTGATGGAAGTGATCCGTGAAGAGCTGGAGCTGGTTCGCGATCAGTTCGGCGACGAGCGTCGCACCGAAATCACAGCCAATAGCTCTGATATCAACATTGAAGATCTGATCAACCGCGAAGACGTGGTAGTGACGCTGTCTCACCAGGGCTACGTGAAGTATCAGCCGTTGACCGACTACGAAGCACAGCGTCGTGGCGGTAAAGGCAAATCTGCGGCGCGTATTAAAGAAGAAGACTTCATTGACCGTCTGCTGGTGGCCAACACCCACGACACGATCCTCTGCTTCTCCAGCCGGGGCCGTCTGTACTGGATGAAAGTCTATCAGCTGCCGGAAGCGAGCCGTGGCGCGCGGGGTCGTCCTATCGTCAATCTGCTGCCGCTGGAAGCGAACGAACGTATCACCGCTATTCTGCCGGTACGCGAGTACGAAGAGGGCGTGAACGTCTTTATGGCGACCGCGAGCGGTACCGTGAAGAAAACCGCGCTGACCGAGTTCAGCCGTCCACGTTCTGCCGGGATCATCGCGGTGAACCTGAACGAAGGCGATGAGCTGATCGGCGTGGATCTGACCTCCGGTTCTGATGAAGTCATGCTGTTCTCTGCGGCCGGTAAAGTGGTGCGCTTTAAAGAGAACGCCGTGCGCGCAATGGGTCGTACGGCGACCGGCGTGCGTGGTATCAAGCTGGCGGGTGAAGACAGCGTGGTTTCCCTGATCGTTCCTCGTGGCGAAGGCGCAATCCTGACCGTCACCCAGAACGGCTACGGTAAACGTACGGCGGAAAGCGAATACCCGACCAAGTCACGCGGCACGCAGGGCGTTATCTCCATCAAAGTGACCGAGCGCAACGGTTCCGTTGTTGGCGCGGTGCAGGTGGACGACGCGGACCAGATCATGATGATCACCGATGCCGGTACGCTGGTGCGTACCCGCGTGTCTGAGATCAGCGTGGTGGGTCGTAACACCCAGGGCGTTATCCTCATCCGCACTGCGGAAGATGAAAACGTCGTCGGTCTGCAACGCGTTGCTGAGCCGGTGGATGACGAAGAGCTCGACTCTATCGACGGCAGCGTTGCGGAAGGGGATGATGAAATCGCCCCGGAAGCGGACACCGATGATGAAGCAGCGGATGACGCTGACGAGTAACGTCTCCTGACGCATAAAGGGCCGGTTTCCGGCCCTTTTGTTTTGCGCAAGCAGACAAGTGAACGTTGCGACAAGCCGCGTTTACCGCTACCTTAACCACATTCTTTTTGACCCCGACGGCGGAGCCTCGCCCCTTTGAAATACCTCGTCTCCTTTCGTACCACGTTAAAAGTCTCTCGCTATCTGTTTCGGGCGCTTGCGCTACTGCTATGGTTGCTGGTGGCACTGCTCTCGGTGTTTTACATCGTTAACGCGTTACACCAGAAAGAAGCGGAGATCCGCCAGGAGTTTAACTTAAGCTCGGATCAGGCTCAGCGCTATATCCAGCGCACGTCTGACGTGATGAAAGAGCTTAAGTATATTGCTGAGAATCGACTCACGGCGGAGAACGGCATTCTTGCTATCCGCGGTCGGGATGAAAAAACCGAAGTACCTGATTTCGAACCGCTCTTCCCGGACTCCGATTGTTCCGCCATGAGCAAAGCCTGGCGTGGTTCACTGGAGTCCCTCTCATGGTTTATGCGCTACTGGCGCGATAATTTCTCGGCCGCCTACGATCTGAACCGTGTCTACCTGATTGGCAACGAAAATCTCTGCATGGCGGATTTCGGCCTGCGGGATATGCCCGTCGAACGCGAAGACGCGCTGAAAAGTCTGCATGAGCGTATAGTGAAATACCGCAATGCGCCTCAGGAAGAGCGCGGGAACAACATCTTCTGGATAAGCCAGGGGCCGCGCATGGGCGTCGGCTATTTCTATGCCCTGACTCCGGTTTACCTCGGAAACCGCCTGCAAGCGCTGCTGGGGATTGAACAAACCATCCGTATGGAAAACTTCTTCACGCCGGGCAGTCTGCCGATGGGCGTGACCATTCTGGATGAAAACGGCCATCCGCTCATCTCCCTTACCGGGCCTGAAAACCGCCTGAAGGTGGAACCCAGCTGGATGCAGGAGCGGTCATGGTTTGGCTATACCTCCGGGTTCCGCGAGCTGGTGCTGAAGAAAAGTTTACCGCCATCGTCGCTGAGCATTGTCTACTCGCTGCCGGTGGACAAGGTCCTGGAGCGCATTCGCATCCTGATCCTTAACGCCATTTTGCTGAACATCGCGGTAGGCGTCGCGCTGTTTATGCTGGCGAGAATGTATGAGCGGCGGATCTTTATTCCGGCGGAAGCGGATGCTCAGCGTCTGGAAGAGCATGAGCAGTTTAACCGTAAAATTGTCGCCTCGGCGCCGGTGGGGATCTGCATCCTGCGTACTCAGGACGGGACAAATATCCTCAGTAACGAGCTTGCCCATAACTACCTGAACATGCTCACGCATGAAGACCGCCAGCGGTTAACGCAGATCATCTGCGGTCAGCAGGTTAACTTTGTGGATGTGCTGACCAGCACCCACACCAACCTGCAAATCAGCTTCGTCCATTCTCGCTACCGCAATGAAAACGTGGCCATTTGCGTGCTGGTGGACGTCTCTGCGCGCGTGAAAATGGAAGAGTCATTGCAGGATATGGCGCAGGCGGCGGAGCAGGCCAGTCAGTCGAAATCGATGTTCCTCGCGACCGTCAGCCATGAGCTGCGAACGCCGCTGTACGGCATTATCGGTAACCTCGACCTGCTCCAGACCAAAGAGCTGCCGAAAGGGGTCGACCGGCTGGTGACGGCCATGAACAACTCGTCCAGCCTGCTGCTGAAAATCATCAGCGATATTCTCGATTTCTCTAAAATTGAATCCGAGCAGTTGAAAATAGAGCCGCGCGAGTTCTCCCCGCGCGAAGTGATGAACCATATCTGCGCTAACTACCTGCCGCTGGTGGTGCGTAAACAGCTTGGGCTGTACTGCTTTATCGAGCCGGATGTGCCGCTGACGCTGCATGGCGATCCGATGCGTCTGCAACAGGTCATCTCAAACCTGCTGAGCAACGCCATCAAATTCACCGATATCGGCTGTATTGTGCTGCACGTCTGTCGGGCAGGGGAGTACCTGACCATTCGCGTGCGCGACACGGGTGTTGGCATTCCGGCGAAAGAGGTCGTTCGCCTGTTCGATCCGTTCTTCCAGGTGGGAACCGGCGTCCAGCGTAATTTCCAGGGGACCGGGCTAGGTCTGGCGATTTGCGAGAAGCTTATCAGTATGATGGATGGAGATATCTCCGTCGATACAGAGCCAGGCATGGGCAGCCAGTTCACCATTCGTATTCCGCTCTATTCGGCGCACTATCCGGCGAAAACCACCGTCGACGGGCTGAGCGATAAGCACTGCTGGCTGGCGGTGCACAACGCCTCCTTACATGATTTCCTGACCTCGATGCTGACCAGCAGCGGCGTGCGGGTTTCACGCTACGAAGGCCAGACGCCGGACGCGGATGACATGCTGATCACCGACGTTGAGCCGGAGCAGGCGTGGGCGGGGCGGGGCGTAGTGATGTTCTGCCGCCGTCATATCGGTATTCCGCTTGAGCGTTCGCCTGGGGTATGGGTGCACAGCGTGGCGACACCGCACGAGCTGCTGGGCTTGCTGGCGCGTATTTACAGCGTGCAGCTTGAGGACAACGACGGCGCCACCGTGCTGGCTTCCCCTGATGAGCTGGCGTCGGTGAACGACGATATGATGATTCTGGTCGTCGACGATCATCCAATTAACCGTCGTCTGCTCGCAGATCAGCTTGGCTCTCTGGGCTATCAGTGTAAAACGGCCAATGATGGCGTGGATGCCCTGAATGTCTTAAGTAAGAACCATATTGATATTGTGCTCAGCGATGTGAACATGCCTAACATGGACGGCTACCGTCTGACGCAGCGTATCCGACAGCTGGGGCTGACGCTGCCGGTGGTCGGGGTGACAGCCAACGCGCTGGCGGAGGAGAAGCAGCGCTGTCTGGAGTCAGGAATGGACAGCTGCCTGTCGAAGCCGGTCACGCTGGATGTACTGAAGCAGACGCTGTCCGTGTATGCGGAGCGGGTACGAAAAGCGAGACAATAAAAAAGGCCCGAAAGGGCCTTTTTTATTTCTCCGGCGGCTGTAGGCCGGGTAAGCGCGAGCGCCACCCGGCGTAGACAGCGAAGATCAATCTTTGTCCGTTGCGCTCAGCGTCACGGAAGAGAGATAGTTCAGCAGGGCGATATCGTTATCCACACCCAGCTTCATCATCGCGGATTTTTTCTGGCTACTGATGGTTTTAATACTGCGGTTCAGCTTTTTGGCGATTTCAGTGACCAGGAAACCTTCAGCGAACAGACGCAGAACTTCACTCTCTTTAGGCGAGAGACGCTTGTCGCCATAACCACCCGCGCTGATTTTTTCAAGCAGGCGTGAGACGCTCTCAGGAGTGAATTTTTTCCCTTTCTGTAGCGCCGCCAACGCTTTTGGCAGATCGGTAGGTGCGCCTTGTTTCAGCACAATCCCTTCAATATCGAGATCCAGAACGGCGCTCAGGATCGCCGGGTTATTGTTCATGGTCAGAACAATGATCGAAATGTCCGGGAAGTGGCGTTTAATGTATTTGATGAGCGTGATCCCATCACCGTACTTATCTCCAGGCATGGAGAGATCGGTAATGAGCACGTGCGCATCAAGTTTAGGCAGGTTGTTAATGAGGGCTGTGGAATCTTCAAATTCACCGACTACATTCACCCACTCGATCTGTTCAAGTGATTTGCGAATACCGAACAGTACAATCGGATGGTCATCGGCAATAATTACGTTCATATTGTTCATGTATAAGGCTACCTTGCTACAGCAAGCTCTTGACGTAAGCGTCAATGTCGCTGATGTATTTTTCAATGCCAGAGGCATCTTTCTCACGAATTAGATGTTCCAGCGTTTCACATAACTGCTTGCCGGGAACCAGATTAAGCATGGCAAACACCCCTTTAAGCCGGTGTGCTGTCTGTGCCAGCGCTGCAAAATCCTGCGCAGCGGACTCAGTATACAACCGCTTAACATCATCTGGTACTGTATCAACGAAGAGCGAATAATATCCGCTGGCATGGAGTTCGGCATTTTCATCGCCGCCTAACGGTGACTCCAGGATCTCTTCCTGCGCCAGATTCTCTTCAATCAGTTGTAATACAGCTTCCTGCATTGCATTGCTCATATTAAAGTTGACGCGCAGCTGCCCAGGGCCGATTTTCCGCACGCCTGGCTCATCATCGCTTAAAAGCAAGCCTGAGGCAGTAAGATTAGACGGATTATCAGTTAAAAATAGATCAAATTCTTGACTCGCGAGCCTTTCGTCCGGGGTAATGCAGGACGCCCCCCAGTTTTCCAACTGACGAACGACGATATTTCGGATCTCACTGGAGGTCACATCCACCATCACCACCACATCGTCCAGCAGACGCTCTTCATCCTCTTCCTGGGGATTCGCCGCCATTTTCACGTGTAAAGAGTAGCGGGTGCCGAGGGATTCGCGGGCCTTAATGTTCAGATGACCGCCCAGCTTACGCGCCAGCTGATCGCAAAGCCAGAAGGTGAGGGCATTCGCCTTACCGTAGTGGTCGCGCTGGGTATCGTTCAGGAACGGGAAGTGCAGGTTATCAATTTCGCTCACTGTGACGCCTTCGCCCGTATCCAGAATGCGGAACGTCAGACGATCGTCGGTGGACTCATCGGTGCTGACTTCAAGGGTGATCTTGCCGATCTGCGTCGTGGTGACGGCATACTGTATCAACATCATCAGGATGCGACGCAGGGCATCGCGATCGCCGTGACGTTCGTCGTTGGCCGGTAAATGGTTGTTGATCAGCAGCTGGAGTCCCTTGCGCTTGATCACCGGCAGGACTTCCGGCACCACCTCATCAATCAGGTCCTGGATGGAGAAGAGCGTAGGGGTGCCCTTCCAGATATCATTTTCCAGCATGTTCGCAAGCTGGATTTCGTCCACCAGACGAACCAGGGAGTCGGCCTGGCTGCTTAGCTGTCGGCTTTCCGGCGTGCTCAGATCAGCAATCTGCGTGGCGAGTGACTTCAACGGTTGTTTAAAGGCATCGCCAATATTTTGCATAAACGCCGCGCGGCCATGTTGGTTTTTCTCGTACAGCCTTTGCGCCTGCTTGAGCTTTTTATTCACCAGCACTTCGCGATCCTGATCGCGAATGATGAAGATTTGCGTGCGCGAGGCGACCTGACTGCGGAACTGACGGATCTCATACAGTTCATTATTAACGGTGGCCTGAATAACGCCCTGGTGCTGGTCCGCCATGGCCGTAATATTTTGCAGGTTAAGATGCGGCAGAAGGTGATCGGCAATTTTATTGCTCATTACCGTGCGGTTAGCCTCCTGGTCGTGAACGAGCACCCCAAGCGGCAGCACGGAAATAATCTCTTCATTCAGGGCACGAAGAATGCGCAACTCGTTGCTGGTCCCGGCTGATACCGACGTCGAGTCGCTCTGGCGGCCCGACTGGAAACGGAAGGTGCTGTAGCCAAACAGCGCCAGCGCCAGCAGGCCAATATTCAGCAACAGCGGCAGCAGAATGTTTTGCAGAGTATCAAGCATCAGGGTGCCAAACGGCACCTGCCACACCAGACGCATACCGGTTGAGTTGAGCGATGAGGCAATCTCAATCTTTGAGCCATTAAAGGAGATCGCTACGCTGTCCGCGCCTTCTTTATCCGACGGCGTGCGCATATTTTGGGTGCTGTTGTCTGGCTCCAGACGGAAACTGTCCAGCGGCATATCCGGTGGGATGAGATCGTTAATCGGCAGGTCGAAGGCAACCACGGTCGCCAGATGGCCCGGCTGGTTAAAGGTGGTTCGCAGCGTAAAGTAGTGGCCATTCTGCCAGGCAAGACGGCGTAGTGACGAGAAACTTTCTCGCTCGTCCAGCGCGTTGGCCTGTTGCAGCATTTCTGCCCGACGGGAATCCACAATACTGCCAACGGTGGTCTCTTTAAAGCCGGAGGAGAGATCCTTAAGCGGCAGGGTCGAGATCAGGATCATGCTGTTGTCCTGACCGTTCAGGTAATACATTGACCACGGTACGGTCTCGGCGCCCCACAGGGTATCCAGATAGGAGGAGATCCGCTGCGTCATCTCAAGCGTTGCGCTGTCGTGCGAGCCGAAAATCAGGGCTTCCGTCTTGCGCTGCGGTTTTTCAAGGTAATACACATCCTGCTTAAGGCGCGTTTCCTGCAACCCTTCGCCTGACGAGGTGGCAGGCGCGGCAGCGATATTGTCGTAGATTTGCCAGGTCGCATAGCGCCACGTATCAATGCGCTTATGCACCGCATGGGTGATATCGACGATTTGATAGCTTTTATCTTTAAGCCAGGTATTAACGGCGCTCTGAACCATCACCCCCATTGTGACTAACAGCACAACGATCAACAGAAGAAAGAAACGGGTGATGCTGCCCGGTAGAAGGGAGAATTTGCTCGGGGCGGTAGTTTCAGTCTGACTCATCGATGTGTTTAACCCGTAATGGCCGCGCGGTAATGGGATAGGGCAGTATAAAGGGTAATAACTGAATTTCCAGCGTCGTTAACGGTATGACCTTGACTTTTTATCCGGGTAACCGGCTTCAACGTCCCCGGATGAAAGGTGTACAAAACCCCGTGAAATGTATAAATACGCGATCGCACCGGCAGGAAAATAGCACGAATAAACAAGAAATTAATTTCAATAGCATAAAAAAGAATTCAGCGAAAGCCGGATGCTGGATTTAGTTAATAGTCGTTATCATTTCTGAGGGGTAGCACATAAAATGTAGGCTGACGTAAAGAAAGGTAAAAAAAAACCGAATGCGAAGCATCCGGTTCAATTAGGGATAAACAGACATTCAGAACTGAATGACGGTAATAAATAAAGTTAATGATGATAGCGAGAGTTATTTTAGTGGTGTTGAAGGGAATTTTTTTGTCATTCAGTGCTGTACTGTTTTTTAAGCTAATCACTTGTATTAAATAGAATATATTTTTGTTTTGATTATCCGTGCTATATTTTTAAACTATTTATGCTCTGTAAAAGTTCCTTCAAATTTACAAATTGAAACATGTTGATGGTAAAGTGAAACATCTTCAAAGTTTTCGTATCATATTCCTGTTGGATTATTCTGCATTTTTGAGGAGAATGAACTTGCCGACTGGTTAAGAGGGTTGACCAGTAAGCAGTGGTAAATAATAAGGCATATAACAGAGGGTTAATAAAATGAAAGTTAAAGTACTGTCCCTCCTGGTACCAGCTCTGCTGGTGGCAGGCGCAGCAAATGCGGCTGAAATTTATAACAAAGACGGCAACAAATTAGATCTGTACGGTAAAGTGGATGGTCTGCACTATTTCTCTGATGACGACAGTGCAGACGGCGACCAGACCTACATGCGTCTGGGCTTCAAAGGCGAAACTCAGGTTAACGACCAGCTGACCGGTTACGGCCAGTGGGAATACCAGATCCAGGGTAACTCTGGTGAGAACGAAAACAACTCATGGACGCGTGTGGCGTTCGCAGGTCTGAAATTCGCGGATGCGGGTTCATTCGACTACGGTCGTAACTACGGCGTTGTTTACGATGTGACTTCATGGACCGACGTTCTGCCGGAATTCGGCGGCGATACCTACGGTTCTGACAACTTCATGCAGCAGCGTGGTAACGGCTTCGCGACCTACCGTAACCAGGACTTCTTCGGTCTGGTTGATGGTCTGAACTTCGCGTTGCAGTACCAGGGTAAAAACGGCAGCCCAAGCGGCGAAGGCCAGACCAACAACGGTCGTGACGCGCTGCGTCAGAACGGTGATGGCTACGGCGGCTCTCTGACCTACGATCTGGGCGAAGGCTTCGCTATCGGTACGGCAGTCACCAGTTCTAAACGTACTGCTGACCAGAACGCTGCGGGCTACTACGGTGAAGGCGATCGCGCAGAGACCTATACCGGTGGTCTGAAATACGACGCGAACAACATCTACCTGGCTGCACAGTATACTCAGACTTACAACGCGACCCGTGCGGGCGACCTGGGCTGGGCTAACAAAGCGCAGAACTTCGAAGTGGTTGCGCAGTATCAGTTCGACTTCGGTCTGCGTCCATCCGTGGCGTACCTGCAATCTAAAGGTAAGGACCTGGAAAACGGCTACGGCGACCAGGATCTGCTGAAATATGTTGATGTTGGCGCGACTTACTACTTCAACAAAAACATGTCCACCTACGTTGATTACAAAATCAACCTGGTTGATGAGAACGACTTCACTCGCGCAGCAGGTATCGGTACTGACGATATCGTCGCGCTGGGTCTGGTTTACCAGTTCTAATTGCTCATACAGCGACAAAGGGGCCGACAGGCCCCTTTTTTCATGCTTTTTTAGGGTCTTACAAATACGCTGTTTTAGTGTACTCTTGCCGCCCTGGCATGAGGATAATAACCAATGGATATGACTTTTTTACGCGCCAGCGTTCTGGCGACTTTTTTACTCCTGACCGCGTGTGACTCTTCCACACAGCCCACAAAAATCGACGCACCCGCCGCGACGGTGCTGGAAGGGAAAACCATGGGGACCTTCTGGCGCGTCAGCGTGATTGATATTGATAAATCCCGCGCTGAAGAATTACGCGGTAAAATTCAGGCGCAGCTGGATGCCGACGATCAGCTACTCTCTACCTATAAAAATGACTCAGCGCTGATGCGTTTCAATCGCTCCAGCAGCACCTCGCTGTGGCCGGTGAGCGAAGCGATGGCCGATATCGTCACGGAATCCATGCGCGTGGGCTACAAAACCAACGGCGCAATGGATGTGACCGTGGGGCCGCTGGTGAACCTGTGGGGATTTGGCCCCAACAAGCAGCCGGTGACTACACCCGATCAAGCCGCCATCGACGACGCCCGCGCCCGTACGGGGTTACAGCATCTGGCGGTGATCTCCCAGTACGGTCAGCAATACCTGCAAAAAGATATTCCCGACCTGTTTGTGGATCTCTCCACGGTAGGCGAGGGGTATGCTGCGGATCATCTCGCGGCCCTGATGGCGCAGGAAGGTATTCCGCGTTATCTGGTTTCCGTCGGGGGCGCGCTCGTCAGCCGGGGCATGAACGCCAGCGGCAGGCCGTGGCGAGTGGCCATCCAAAAACCAACCGATCAGCAGAACGCGGTGCAGGCGATTGTCGACATCAACGGGCACGGTATAAGCACCTCCGGAAGCTACCGCAACTATTACGAGCTGGATGGCAAACGTATCTCGCACGTGATTGATCCGCAAACCGGACGCCCGATTACCCACAACCTGGTGTCCGTAACGGTGATAGCCCCAACCGCGCTGGAAGCGGATGCCTGGGATACCGGATTGATGGTGCTCGGCACGGAGAAGGCCAAAGAGGTGGTGCGTCAGGAAGGGCTGGCCGTCTATATGATCACCAAAGAGGCTGACGGATTTAAAACCTGGAGTTCGCCGCAGTTCAACAGCTTCCTGGTGAGCGAAAAAAATTAAAAAGCAAGGTTGCGGGTTTTTGTTCGGTGGCGTTCAGGCAAGCTGAGCGTATGCTTGTAAGAGGAGCCGATAATGAAAAACACAACCTATCTTACCGATGAGGATCGCTGGCAGGCCGTACTGGCCCGCGATCCGCGTGCGGATAACCAGTTTGTCTTTGCCGTGCAGACGACCGGCATTTATTGTCGTCCGTCCTGCCGCGCCCGCCACGCGCTGCGTAAAAATGTCTGCTTTTATCCTGATGCTCACCAGGCAGCGCAGGCGGGTTTCCGCCCCTGTAAGCGCTGTAGGCCGGACCAGGTCGACCCTATGGCGCAGAAAAAGGCCAACATTGCGCTGGCCTGTCGACTGCTTGAACAGGATGCCGCGCTGAACCTGGAGGCACTGGCGCAGCAGGTTGCCATGAGTCCGTTCCATTTCCACCGCTTGTTTAAATCCGTCACCGGCATGACGCCGAAAGCATGGCAGCAGGCCGCGCGTGAACAACGCCTGCGCAGCCTGCTTGCACAGGGCGGTAAAATCACCGACGCCGTACTGGCCGCTGGCTTTCCGGACGGCAGCAGTTACTACCGTAAAGCCAACGGCGCGCTGGGCATGACGGCAAAACAGTACCGCAACGGAGAGGCTGCGGTCCGCTATGCCATCAGTGACTGCTCGCTGGGCCGCTGTCTGGTGGCGGAAAGCGAGCGCGGGATCTGCGCAATACTGCTGGGTGATGACGCCGCCGGGCTGACGGCTGAGCTGCTGTCACTGTTTCCGCTTGCCGTCCGTGAACCGATGGAAGGCGCGTTTGCCGGGCGTGTTCGGCAGGTTATTGCCTCTGTCGACAGCCGCGAGACGCCGCTGACGCTGCCGCTGGATATCCGTGGTACCGCCTTCCAGCAGCAGGTCTGGCAGGCGCTGCGGGATATCCCCTGCGGTGAAACGGCAAGCTATCAGCAGGTGGCGAAGGCCATTGGTAAACCCAATGCCGTACGTGCCGTGGCGGGGGCCTGCGGTGCCAACAAACTGGCGATAGTCATCCCCTGCCACCGCGTGGTGCGTAACGACGGTGCGCTGTCGGGTTATCGCTGGGGCGCAGCGCGTAAGATGCTATTGTTGAAACGTGAGGCGAACAACCCGGAGGGATAATGCTCGATCTTTTTGCTGATGCTGAACCCTGGCACGAGCCGCTCGCGCCGGGGGCGACGATCCTGAGACGCTTCGCGCTTTCCCGCGCGGCGGCGCTGTTCGACGGTATTGATGCCGTTACCGCTTGTTCGCCATTTCGCCATATGGTTACGCCGGGCGGGTATACCATGTCCGTGGCGATGACCAACTGCGGCGAACTGGGATGGGCGACGAATGAGCGGGGCTATGTATATGCCGCGAACGATCCGCTGACGGATCAGCCGTGGCCGCCGATGCCGGAGGCGTTTCAGGCGCTGTGTCATGCTGCCGCCGTGGCGGCCGGATATCCTGATTTTCGACCCGATGCCTGTCTTATCAACCGCTATGCCGTTGGGGCAAAGCTCTCCTTGCATCAGGATAAGGACGAGCCGGACCTGCGCGCGCCGATTGTCTCGGTATCCCTTGGGCTGCCCGCTGTCTTTCAGTTTGGCGGCCTGCGGCGCAACGACCCGCTCAAACGGCTGATGCTGGAGCATGGTGATGTGGTGGTCTGGGGCGGTGAATCACGGCTTTTTTACCACGGTATTCAGCCGCTTAAACCTGGCGATCACCCGGTGGCGGGGGCGTTTCGCTACAACCTCACGTTCCGTCAGGCGGCATACAGAGAATAAAAATAAGAATTATTCTTGATGTGTGTGAAAGGCAGTTTACACTGCTGGCTGATTTTTCTTGTCCGGATTGCTCTGCATGCAACTACTTCTTCTTGTCTGGCGGCAGTATCGCTGGCCTTTTATCGCGGTGATGGCGTTAAGCCTTGCCAGCGCGGCGCTGGGGATCGGCCTGATTGCCTTCATTAACGTGCGTTTGATCGAAATGGTCGACACGTCACTCTCCGTCCTGCCGGAATTTCTGGGGTTACTGCTGCTGCTGATGGCAGTCACGCTCGGGTCACAGCTGGCGCTGACCGCCCTCGGCCACCATTTCGTTTTCCGTCTGCGCAGTGAGTTCATCAAACGGATCCTTGATACTCAGGTGGAACGCATCGAGCAGCTGGGAAGTGCCTCTCTGCTGGCGGGGCTGACCAGCGATGTGCGCGCCATTACCATCGCCTTTGTGCGCCTGCCGGAGCTGGTGCAGGGGATCATCCTGACATTTGGCTCGGCAGCCTATCTCGCCTGGCTCTCCAGCAAAATGCTGGCGGTAACGGCGCTGTGGATTGTTATTACCATCTGGGGCGGATTCCTGCTGGTATCACGCGTCTATAAGCACATGGCGGTGCTGCGCGAAACGGAAGACAAGCTCTATAACGATTATCAGACGGTGCTGGAAGGGCGCAAAGAGCTGACGCTGAACCGCGAGCGTGCCGAGCATATCTTCAACCATCTCTATATCCCGGATGCGCACGAATATCGTCATCACATTATTCGCGCCGATACGTTCCACCTGAGCGCCGTGAACTGGTCCAACATCATGATGCTGGGCGCCATTGGCCTGGTGTTCTGGATGGCGAATAGCCTGGGGTGGGCGGATACCAACGTGGCGGCAACGTACTCCCTGACGCTGCTGTTTTTACGCACGCCGCTGCTGTCGGCCGTTGGCGCACTGCCAACGCTGCTGAGCGCTCAGGTGGCCTTCAACAAGCTGAAGAAATTCGACCTTGCGCCGTTTAAGGCTGAGTTCCCGCGCCCGCAGGCCTTCCCGAACTGGCAAACGCTGGAGCTGCGTAACGTTACCTTCCGCTATCAGGATAACGCCTTCTCCGTAGGGCCGATAAACCTGACCATTCATCGCGGCGAACTGCTGTTCCTTATCGGCGGCAACGGCAGCGGCAAATCCACGCTGGCGATGCTGCTGACGGGCCTCTACCAGCCGCAGGCGGGTGAAATTTTGCTGGATGGTAAAGCGCTGAGCGCGGAGAAACCGGAGGACTACCGCAAGCTCTTCTCGGCGGTATTTACCGACGTCTGGCTGTTCGACCGGCTGCTGGGACCGGAAGGGCAGCAGGCGGATCCGGCGCTGGTGGAGAAGTGGCTTGCGCACCTGCAAATGTCGCACAAGCTGGAGCTTCAGGATGGCAAAATCCTGAATCTCAAACTGTCGAAAGGGCAGAAGAAACGCGTGGCGCTGCTGCTGGCTCTGGCCGAAGAGCGCGACATCATCCTGCTGGATGAGTGGGCCGCCGATCAGGACCCGCACTTCCGTCGCGAGTTTTATCAGGTACTGCTGCCGCTGATGCAGGCGATGGGAAAAACCATTTTTGCCATCAGCCATGACGATCACTACTTCATTCACGCCGACCGTCTGCTGGAGATGCGCGACGGCAAGCTGAGCGAGCTGACCGGCGATGAGCGTGATGCGGCGTCACGGGACGCGGTGGCGCGTACGGCCTGATTGCAATTGTGCCGGGTGGCGCCCGGCACACTAATTTTTCATATATGCCGTTTTTTTCTCCATCCCGACCCGCCGTTTATTCTTATTTACATATCCCCGCGCTATGCTTAACGCCAACTCATTTAATGGATTTATGATTGATGTCGGTATTAAAGAAAAACAGCGCCAGGCAGCGTGACCAGGAGCGTGCGCGGCTCATCTGGCTCCTGACGACCGATAAAGCGGTTACGTCAACGTTATTGGGTAAGCTAACCCTGGCTGAGCAATATGATGTCGGCACGCTGGCCGACGATATTGCTGAGGTAGGTGCGCTGGTTGCACATTTACCGCCCCCGGACCTGGCGGACACCCTGGAGGCATTGCCTTCCGAAGAGCGCCACGCCCTGTGGCGGCTGGTGCAGGATCACGAGCGCGGTCAGGTATTGCTTGAAGCCTCGGAAAACGTCTGGGATGACCTTATCGATGAGATGAGCGACCGGGACATTCTTGACGCCCTGCAAACGCTGGATATCGATGAGCAGATTTACCTCGTTCAGCATCTTCCGCGCAACCTGACCGGACGCCTGCTGGCTTCCCTGCCTGCGGAAGAGCGGGCGCGCGTGCGTCAGGTGATGCACTACGAGAAAAACAGCGTCGGCGCGATCATGGAGTTTGGCGTCATCACCGTGCGCCCGGACGTCACCCTGGGTACGGTGCAGCGCTATCTTCGTCGCCTGGGCAGTATGCCGGACAACACCGATAAATTGTTCGTCACCTCGCGGGATAAAACCCTGCTCGGGGAGCTGGAGCTGAAAACGATCCTGCTGAACAGCACCCAGCAGCGGGTGAGTGAGGTCATGGAAACCGAGCCGATGGTCTTCTCGCCGGAAGACGATGCCGAAAAAGCGGCGCGTACCTTCGAACGTGATGACCTGGTGAGCGCGGCGGTGGTGGATTCGGTGGGCAAGCTGATGGGGCGTCTGACCATCGATGAGATCGTTGACGTGGTCTATGAAGAGACCGATAACGACCTGCGTGCCCTTGGCGGGATTAGTGCCGAAGATGACGTTCATGCCTCCGTCGGCAAGGCCGTCAAAACGCGCTGGGCGTGGCTCGCCATCAATTTATGCACCGCGTTCGTGGCGTCCCGCGTTATTGACGGCTTCGAACATACCATTTCCCAGCTGGTGGCCCTGGCGTCGCTGATGCCGATTGTGGCGGGGATCGGCGGGAACACCGGCAACCAGACTATCACCATGATCGTTCGCGCCCTGGCGCTGGAAAACATTCAGCCGGGTAATTTTTCGTGGCTGATTTTCAGGGAGATGGGCGTCGCGCTGATTAATGGCCTGGTCTGGGGCGGCATCATGGGCGGCATTACCTGGTGGCTGTATGATGATATGGCGCTGGGCGGGGTCATGATGCTGGCAATGGTGCTGAACCTGCTGGTGGCGGCGATGATGGGCGTGATTATCCCGTTGACCATGACCCGGCTGGGGCGCGACCCCGCGGTGGGATCGAGCGTGATGATCACCGCCATTACCGATACCGGCGGTTTCTTTATTTTTCTTGGACTGGCGACGATTTTTCTTCTGTAGCCAGCGCTTTTTGCTTAAGTCGGGCAGGGAGGATGAACATCATCATAATCCCGCCCAGCACGCCAATTGCCAGGTTGCCGGTGAAAACCGTTGCCACAACCGTCACCAGCATCACGACGGTTTCAGCCACCGGCGCGTTTTTCAGCGTTCCGGGCTGAACGCTATGCCAGCTAAAGGTCTTGACGGCCACAATGGCCATAATTCCCGCCAGTACCGCCATCGGAATTTTGGCCATCACCTCGCTGAGCGCCGTAACCAGCACCAGCAGTACGATGCCCGCCGCAAGGGTGGAGATACGGCTTCTGCCTTTCCCCATCTCCACGTTAACGATGGTCTGCCCAATCATCGCGCAGCCCGCAATGCCGCCGTAGAACCCGGCCATAATATTGCCCACGCCCAGCCCGATGCTCTCGCGGCGTTTACTGGAGGGGGTAGCGGTCAGCTCGTCAACCAGTTTTGCCGTCAACAAGGATTCCAGCAGGCCAACGAAAGCGATACTGAGCGCGCACGGCCAGATGATGCTCAGGGTTTCCAGATTGAGCGGCACCAGCAGTTGCGTAAAGCCCGGCAAACCGCCGCCCATGGAACCTTCATCCCCTACCGTCGGCAGGATTTGCCCGCTGGTGGCGGTGAACAAAGTCAGCAGCACAATGGCAATCAGCGGAGAAGGCACGCTTTTGATATAGCGTGGCACCCACAGCACAATCAGCAGTGTCAGCACGAACAGGCCCACAATCAGCGGGCTTCGGCTCCAGAAATGGGGCACCTGGGCAAAGAAAATCAAAATGCCAAGGGCGTTAACAAACCCGGTCATCACCGACTGGGGAATAAAGCGCATCAGCCGCGCCATACCCAGCGCGCCGAACAGGATCTGAATCACGCCTGCCATCACCACCGCGGGCAGAATGTACTGTACGCCGTGTTGATGGACCATCGGCCCAATCACCAGCGCGACGGAACCTGCCGCCGCCGTCACCATGGCCGGACGCCCGCCGAGCAGGGAAAGGGCGAAACAGAGCACCACGGAGGCGATAAGGCTCACTTTCGGATCCACGCCCGCGACCACGGAAAACGAAATCACTTCCGGGATCAGCGCCAGCGCGGTAATCACACCGGCCAGGGTTTCGCGCATCAGACGGTGAGGCGAACGTAAAACAGTGGCGACATGGCCTTCTTGAGGTACAGACGAGTGGGGTAATGACATAACAATTCGCTGGTAGGGGCAGGCTTCCGTGCGCGCGATCACAAAGTGCAGCATGATAGCCAGGAAAATCGTCGGGTGCCAGCCTGTCTGCCAAATCCCTACAAACAATCCATCATTAAATTTCACAATTACAATAATTTCGTAACCTTTAAACAATATTTAAAAGTTGCTACCGTGCCACCGCAGCGTGTTTCACCTGTAATTTCCACGCATCAAGCACTATTCAACTAAGGCATAAATGATGAAAAAAATGACTGCCGTGCTCTTTTCTCTGGCCGTGGGGCTGAACGTCGTCTCGATGGCGGCGAAGGCTGACGCACCAAAAGAGCAGGAAACGGATGTCCTTTTAATTGGTGGCGGCATCATGAGCGCCACGCTGGGAACGTATCTTCAGGAATTAGAGCCGAACTGGTCCATGACCATGGTCGAGCGCCTCGATGGCGTGGCACAGGAAAGCTCTAACGGCTGGAACAACGCCGGGACGGGGCACTCGGCACTCATGGAACTGAACTATACGCCGCAGAAAAAGGACGGTTCCATTAGTATCGAGAAGGCGGTAGAGATCAACGAAGCGTTCCAGATCTCACGTCAGTTCTGGTCTCACCAGGTGAACAGCGGTGTGTTGCACAATCCACACTCCTTCATCAACACCGTACCGCACATGAGCTTTGTGTGGGGCGATCAAAACGTCAACTTCCTGCGCGCGCGCTACGCTGCCCTGCAACAGAGCACGCTTTTCCGCGGGATGAAATACTCTGAAGATCACGCTCAAATCAAAGAGTGGGCGCCGCTGGTCATGGAAGGCCGCGATCCGAACCAGAAAGTAGCGGCGACCCGCACTGAAATTGGTACAGACGTTAACTACGGTGAAATCACCCGTCAGCTGGTGTCCTCTCTGAAGAAAAAAGAGAACTTTAACCTGCAACTCAGCTCCGAAGTGCGTGGTTTCAAGCGCAACGCGGATAACAGCTGGAGCGTGACCGTTGCCGATCTGAAAAACAACGAAGCCGAGCATGTGATTAAGGCGAAGTTCGTGTTTATCGGTGCGGGCGGCGCGGCGCTGAAACTGTTGCAGGAGTCCGGTATTCCGGAAGCGGACGACTACGCGGGCTTCCCGGTCGGCGGCCAGTTCCTGGTGTCGGAAAACCCGGAAGTGGTTAACCGTCATCTGGCTAAAGTGTACGGTCAGGCCTCTGTGGGCGCACCACCGATGTCCGTTCCGCATATCGACACCCGCATGCTGGACGGTAAGCGCGTAGTGCTGTTCGGGCCGTTCGCCACATTCTCCACCAAATTCCTGAAAAACGGTTCCCTGTGGGATCTGCTGAGCGCGACCACGACGTCAAACGTTAAGCCAATGATGGACGTGGGGCTGGATAACTTCGATCTGGTGAAATACCTGATTAGCCAGGTGATGCTCTCTGATGAAGAACGCTTCGAGGCGCTGAAAGAGTACTATCCGCAGGCGAAGAAAGAAGACTGGCGTCTGTGGCAGGCGGGTCAGCGCGTGCAGATTATCAAACGCGATCCGAAAGAGGGCGGCGTGCTGCGCCTGGGTACCGAAGTGGTAAGCGATAAGGATGGCACCATTGCCGCGCTGCTGGGGGCATCTCCGGGGGCGTCTACCGCTGCGCCAATCATGCTGCACCTGATGGAAAAAGTGTTTAAGGATAAAGTATCCAGCCCGGAATGGCAGGCGAAGCTGAAAACCATTATTCCATCCTACGGTACGAAGCTGAACGGTAACGTTGAAGCCACGGAACAAGAGCTGGAATACACCAGCCGCGTTCTGCAACTACAATACGTCAAACCGCAGGCTGCGGATTCTGCGCCAAAGGCAGAGCTGAAGCCTCAGGCGGAAAGCAAGCCGGTAGCGGATATCGCGCTGTAAGGTAAACGCAAAACGGTAACATCCGTTACCGTTTTTAGTGTTTTCTCCCTCTCCCGGTGGGCTGAGGGTTCCCCACAAAGACGGCCCCCTCTCCCTTGAGGGAGAGGGCTGGGGTGAGGGCACCAGAACGCACCCTTTCCTGGTCGGGTAAGCGAGAGCGCCACCCGACTTATTTTTAACGAACTACCGCTTGTCCTACCGTCTCATCCGCCTTCCATACGCGATATTTCACATCCACGTTTTCCGGCGTGTATACGACGATCGGCAGCTTGCTGTTATAGCGCAGCAGACTGTTATCACCCAGATACGCGGTAATAAATTTCTTCTCTTTCTTGCCGTCCGGGCACGCCATCATGGTGGAGACTGGCGAGGTTACTTTGTCGAAGACATAGTAGTCATAGCCCCAGCCTTCCAGCGTTTTGCTTTCCAGCTGGCCGCCCAGACGATGCTGGTTGCAGTCCACTTCCAGCGTCTGGCCGATTAACAGCTCAACTTTGAAATTTGCTTCATCCTGCTGAGCCGGGAGCTGAATAACCTGGCGCTTCATCCCTTTGTCCGCTTGCGGATACGGAGCAACTTTTTCCAGCGGCTGCTCTTTCCGGGTTTCGCTGGCGAAAGCACTGCTGCTGGCGCACGCAGCGGCGATGAGGGCGATGGCAAATTTAGGTGCGTTTTTCACTGTCATTCCTTTTTGTTAAAACGATCCTGGAAAGACTAACATATATCACGTGAATGGTTGGCGTAATTTACTCACATTTTCATTTTAAACGGAGTAATGCACTGCTTTTATATTCATTTATTGGTGTTTAATGCTGTAGTGGAGTCGGTGCGGCGATCGTGTTATTTTACGCGTTAATTATTGTTATTCATCTG
Source organism: Enterobacter sp. DTU_2021_1002640_1_SI_PRY_ASU_LCPMC_013 (assembly GCF_032389435.1). Classification (NCBI taxonomy): domain Bacteria; kingdom Pseudomonadati; phylum Pseudomonadota; class Gammaproteobacteria; order Enterobacterales; family Enterobacteriaceae; genus Enterobacter; species Enterobacter sp. DTU_2021_1002640_1_SI_PRY_ASU_LCPMC_013. The sequence goes on along the minus strand of NZ_CP135594.1, from coordinate 3,323,396 downwards.
TAAAGGGAGGGGAGATGGTACGGGAAAAACTGAAGACAGCTGAAGGCCGCAAGTTCCTGCTGGCGTTACTGGTTGTGTTTATGATTGCTGCTGCATGCGTGGGGCGAGCAACCATTGTCGGTGTGATTGAGCAGTACAACATCCCGCTCTCTGCCTGGACAACCAGCATGTTTGTCCTGCAATCGGCGATGATCTTTGTTTACAGCCTGGTGTTTACCGTCCTGCTGGCGATTCCGCTGGGGATTTTCTTTCTCGGTGGGCGTGAAAAACACTAAGCATTGCGCATGCGGAGACAGGCAATAAAAAACCAGCCATAAGCGGCTGGTTTTTTTGTGTAGTTTTGGTCGGCACGAGAGGAAAAAACTTTAGGTGATAACTTTATGATTTAATTGTTTTAATTTAATTCGTATTTTTTAGCTATGCCTAAAGGTATGCCTAAAATAGGAAATCATTCTCAATGACTTAACATAACCCCAGAAATCAAAACTGACATGCGATTACGGTTGCTGTGCGTAAAAATTTTCTATAGGCATTGTAGGGTTATGTGTGATGAATAAGTGGTGTTTAACTATATTGATGACAACAATGTTTTAGGCATCACTTTACTGTCCACAGTTCAAGCAAGTCAGGTGATAGTTTGTGTGGCTTGCGACATGCGACATGCGACATGGGAAAAGTTGGATCTGATCCTGAAAATGCTGGGATATTCATCGCGATGGAGAACCCAGTCAATGTTCCATTCTCGCTGAATATGTGTGGGGACACTGATCTGTCGGGAGTCGGATGCGGTAGTTCCGTAAGTCCGGTTCTGAGGAGGGGACCGTCCGGTTAAACGGCGGTCTACTCACCTCAAACCTTAACGGGAATTCGTCGCCTTGGAAAAGGTACTCTATTGGAAAAAATATGTAATTTTAGCGCAAAATAATCAGACAGCTCTCTTGAAGTTGAAGGTCCGCTGTCGCTCGTAGCAGACCTAAACGCTCCTCACATTGTCCGCTTTACAGGAAGAGGATAGTGATATAGTCAGAATTAGATCACCGTGTGACAACTGGTTTAATGCTCAGGTTCAGTCTATTATCATGTTTCTGCATTTGACAATTAATGCATATGCCGATTAACTAAACATTACAGGTAAAAACTCGTATCTGAGAATACATGCTTCGCTTATCACTGTGGCATCAGCTTCTATCCCCACTTCAACACGATGAAGGTCAATGAGTCCACCCTCACTAACGTCAGCGACCCATTGATTTAGCAGGGATTTATTCTTCATCTTCAGTATCCGGTAGAAATCGAGTGGTAGTTGTTGCGCCATTTTCAGTTGCGGTTTTTCTGGTACATTACCTCGATGAAGCGGAACGCATAGTTTTCTTCTCCTCTGATCATTTACTAGGGCATTAATCAGCGATTGACCCCTGATGCTGAGGGAAGCCACCCTGGGGCGATAACAGGTCTAACAGGAACTCTTTCTTCGCGCGCAGGCGGGTTCTTCAGCAGCTAGACAAGCGCGGCCATTTGGGTTGCATCTAAGGGTTTGCGCACAATCCTCTCGGCTGCACGTTCAGCTACGTGCTTACGGTATTCTTTTAACACAATTAACTCCTGATACATCTTTATTATTTCACATAAACAGGTACCCTGGTGAGGGCGGTTAAAAACCAGGTGACGATCAGCAAGTCGGCGCTGCCGCCAGGGCTGAGGTTGCGTGCAATACACTGCTGATCGAACCGGTGGAGATGTTCAAGATCGGCAGGAGAACGTATGCCTCCTTGCCGTAATAATGTTGTCGCCTGCTGTTGTATCCAGCGCAGGCCTTCCGCGCCGCCGCGTGATGCGACGTTGGTGTCGTCGTTCATTGAGATCAGCAGCAGCAGGGTGTCGAGCAGCGCCAGCTCGGGGTCGCGCCCCTGCCCCAGCAATGCGCGGTAGTGTGGTAAAGCATGGCGGATCACTAACGGGTAACCCGCTTCGGCTTCGCCGCGCGCGCCAGTTAACCCCAGCTGTTGGTACAAGCGTTGACCTGCGGTGAGTTGTTGATTGTTCTGTCGCAGTTCACGCTCGGTCAGACCCCAGCAAAATGTTGCGGCGGTCGAGCAGATGTTTGCAGGTGTGATCGGGGAACGCTGCTGGTGCAGGCGTCCGATGGCGGCGCAGAGCAGTCCCAGGGAAAATATGCTGCCTTTATGCGTGTTAACGCCGGCAGTGGCGCGAAACATGTCGGCTTCGCAGGCCATACCTAATGGACGTAGCCCTTTCAGTACGTCGTCTGACGGCAGCTGCGCGCAGCTCGCGCCATATTCGATAAAACGCGGCAGCCAGCCCTGAATGGCCAGCGCGCTGCGATGGAAATCTTCCAGCGCCATGTCTTTGTGCGCGCCGCAGTTAATGCGATCGACCAGACCCGGCTTGGGAGATAAATTGACTTCAGTCAGCATGGCGCGCCACGCCAGCAGGGCGTACGCGTCAAGCAGCGTCTGAGGAATGGCGGCGGAATCAGTTGATGTGGCTGGAATCGGCATCATGCAGCAGCGCCTCCATGCGAATAAGTAAGTCGGAAAGCGCGTGGGTTTTCCCCCGGGCGCATTCAGCGGCGCTTTGCTCGCACAACAGGCAGCGGCGGGCAGGAAGCGAAAAATGACGGCGGGACAGAATGTCGCCTTCCGGCGTCAGCACATCGATATCCCATAAACGTCCCAGCGGATGCTGATGCTCAAGCTCGATCGTGGCGAGCTTGAGATCGCGGGCCGGCGCCTCAATGGCGAGGAACCCTTCCGGCCCACTGGCTGAGGCCAGTGCAGCCTGTTCCCTGACAGACCAGCCTGCTTTTTTCGCCACGGCGAGCAGGGCGGTTACGCCGTGATTGAAGATTCGGCGAGTAAGCTCGCTGTCTTTAATCGGGCCGGGCGCCATCACGGTAAAGGAGACCAGTGGAGTGAGATGGCGCGTCAGCCAGGCATGTTGCCGCGCTTGTCTCTCATCACGGCTGACGAGCAGCTCGGGAATGGAAACCGCATGGCGAGTGGCCTGTTCTGGGAGCAGGTGCATGGCTTATTCCTTCACCTGATGAACAACGTCAATGACCGAACCGTCGCGGTAACGCACTACGGCGATGACGCGATCGGTATATTCAATGGCGCGGGGTTGGCCGGTGAGCAACTGCGCACGTTCACGAAGCCATTCAATGGAGACCACTTTCATTCCCGCTTCTTTCAGGCGTTCCGCCAGCTCCGGGCGCGCCGGGTTAACGGCGATGCCGTGGTCGGTCACCAGAATGTCGACGCTGGAGCCAGGCGTTACGCAGGTGAGCACGTTATCGACCAGCGTCGGAATGCGGCCGCGAACCAGCGGCGCGACAATGATCGACAGCGCGGCGGCAACGGCGGTATCGCAGTGACCGCCTGACGCGCCGCGCAGTACGCCATCGGAACCGGTCAGCACGTTCACGTTGAACCGGGTATCCACCTCCAGAGCGCTCAGCACCACGACATCCAGACGATCGACCGATGCGCCTTTTGAGCCCCAGTTGGCGTACTGGTTGGCGCTGATTTCGATGTGATTCGGGTTGCGGGCCAGCGATTCTGCGGCGTTACGGTCGAAGCTCTGTACGTCCAGCAATTTGCGGATCAGCCCTTTTTCATGCAGGTCGACAATCGTGGCGGTAATGCCGCCCAGCGCGAAATCCGCGTGAATATCGCGGCTGCGCATTTTGTCTTCCAGAAAACGGGTTACTGCCAGAGAGGCGCCGCCGGTTCCGGTTTGCAGAGAGAAGCCTTCCTGGAAATAGCCTGAGTTGGCAATCACGTCTGCCGCGCTGCGGGCGATCAACAGTTCACGCGGGTTGGTGGTCATGCGGGTCGCATCTGCGCCAATTTTGTCGGCGTCGCCTACCCGTTCGATCTGCACAATGAGATCCACCTGGTCCTGGGCGATACTGGCTGGATTATGCGGATACGGCAGCAGCGCTTCCGTCAGCAGAACAACCTGGCGGGCGTTTTCGGCATCCACTTTCGCATAGCCCAGCGAACCGCAGCAGGCTTTACCGGTGTAACCGTTGGCGTTGCCAAACGGATCGCAGGACGGCACGCCGAGGAAGGCCACATCGATATTGAGCTCACTGCTTTGCACCAGATGGACGCGACCGCCGTGGGAGTGAATTTGTACGGGCTCATTCAGCAATCCGCGGGAGATTTCTTCCGCCAGGGGGCCACGCAGACCAGACGTGTAAATTCGGCTCACGACGCCCTGGCGAATATGCCCGACCAGTGGCGCGTGGCAATCGCTCAGCGAACTGGAGGCCAGCGTCAGGTTTTTAAAGCCCATACAGGCGATGGTGTCCATCACCAGATTGATCGTCAGGTCGCCGCCACGGAAAGCGTGGTGGAAAGAGATGGTCATTCCATCCTGTAAACCAGAACGGCGGATGGCTTCTTCAAGCGTGGCGCACAGTTTTTTATCGCGCCGTTTTTGCGCCTGTAAATTCAGTTTCGAAGTGCTCTGAAAAGCGGAAAATTCGCTTTCGGCATGGCGATTAAAGGCCGCTATCCGTTCTTGTCGTTGAAGTTGTTCGATTTTCTGCGTCATTTTTTTGCCTTATTCTTCGCAAAGCCGGAAAGTTCTGCACGGGAGAGCACCAGACGGGCGCGTTCAATCACCGGGCTGTCTACCATTTTGCCGTTCAGGGAGACGACGCCGCGGCCTTCACGGGCGGCGGCTTCTGCGGCTTCCACGACCAGACGCGCATGGGCGACTTCTTTAAGCGTCGGGGCATACAGGTTGTGCAGCAGTTCAATCTGGCGTGGGTTGATGAGGGACTTGCCGTCAAAACCCAGCTGTTTGATGTGTGACGCTTCGTGCAGGAAGCCCGCTTCGTTATTGGCATCGGAATAGACGGTATCGAACGCCTGAATGCCTGCGGAGCGTGCCGCCTGTAAAATGGAGCAGCGGGCAAACAGCAGCTCGGTGCCTTCCGGGGAACGTTCGGTACGCAGATTGCGCACATAGTCTTCCGCCCCCAGCGCGATCCCGATGAGACGTTCGGAGGCGTGGGCGATTTCAACGGCGCGGGTAATGCCCAGCGGCGACTCGATTGCGGCCAGCAGTCCGGTGCTGCCGGGTTCACGGCCGCAGGTTTGCTCAATGCGTAGGATCTCTTTCTCGATGTCGGTAACATCCTGAGCGGTGTCGGTTTTCGGCAAACGGACAACGTCAGCGCCGCCGCGAACCACCGCTTCAAGGTCGTTAATGCCCCATTCGGAATCCAGCGCATTAACGCGGACAATGGTTTCCACATCACGGTACAGCGGGTGTTGCAGGGCGTGATACACCAGACGGCGAGCGGTATCTTTTTCACGCAGCGCGACGGAGTCTTCCAGGTCGAACATCAGCGCATCGGCCGGGTAGATAAACGAGTTGCTGACCATCGCGGCATTTGCGCCGGGGACGAACAGCATACTGCGTCGGGTGCGGGATTTACGTTGTTGCAGAGAGGCGGAAATCATTGGCGATCCTCCCACGGCAGAGCGGGGATGCCGCTGGCGCGAGCCAGTAACGCTTCCAGCCGCGCACGCAAAATGCAGTCCAGCGCGCCTTTGTCATCAACATTTAGTTGCACGCCGCGGACGTTATAACGGGCAAGCACATCCAGAATGGTGGCGCGAATGGCGTCGCCAAACTGTTTTTCAACGCTGCTGTTGATTTGCAGGTCAATATCCTGCGTGTCGAGTGGAGCAATGCGAATCATCACATCACCGGACTCAAGTGTGCCAGCGACGGCAGCCTGGTCTATTTTCATTTTTCACCTGTTTCTAATGCGGGGTCTTTTGGCGGACTACCGCGCTGGACGGGTTACGTTCAACCATGCCTTGCAGATAGTGCAGAGTGGGGTTGGGAACCAGCGGTGCGATAGCCGTGAGATCTTTTTTAACCAGCAGCTTGCGCACCCAGGAGGCGGAAATCGGCATCTCCTGGAAACACAGCCGCTCAATTTCCACCAGCTCGATGGGGGGGGCGGGAAGCGTTGGCGTCTTCAGCCAGTAGCGCATATCGTGGTTGTACTGGGAGGTGACGGTGCAAAACGGTTCCGTGCCGACAAAACGGTGTGTTACACCCAATGCTGGCGCCAGGTACTGGCGGAAAATCTTCAGGTCGATTTCGGTGTAACAGTGGTTAATGACGCTTTGTTCTTTGATGAAGTAGCACGGAAAGGTCGCACGCGAGATGATGTACTCGGAACCGCGATGCACAGTCAGGCGTGGAATATCCGTTGTTCCTTTGATCACCAGATCAAACCTGTCCTCGTACGGAAAACGCGACGTATCCTCTTTTACCAGGAACAGATGCAGCCAGTCGCACTGTGCGGCGGCCTGCTGGATCAGGTAGCGATGCCCGTTTGTGAAGGGGTTGGCATTCATGACGATACAGCCGATTTTTTTCCCGTCATGACGCAGTTTCGTTAAGGATTCAGCGTAGCGTTTCAGGCGCGTATTGCTGTTTTCCATGAGCACCATCACGCCAGGCACATCAGCCAGCGTTGAGAAGCCACACTGTTTAAAGAGCGCTTCGTATTCTGTTTTGGTGTAGATGAAGAGGTGCGTACAATGCCTTTCGTAGGCGAGGTTGATTAACTCTGTAGCCAGCGTCAGCGCCAGCCCTTCGCCGCGCACGGATTGGCAGATAGCAACGCATTTAATGATATTTCCGGCAATACCGCCGCAGGCAATAAGACGATCATCGCGCGTAACGGTAATAAAAACTTCGACGGTGGTATCCACGCTTAAATCATTCTTTTTAAGGAATTGCGTAATGGCGGCCATCTTTCTGTTTTCTGAACGTTTAACTCGTCCAAAAATATCATTAAATTTCATATTATTGGCTCGCTGCATTTTCTCTAATACTTTGTTTCTCACGGTGCATGGCTAAAAGAGAAGCAATAATGGAAATCGAGCTAAATATCATTGCCAAATACCAAATCCCGCGATATTCAAAGCTGTAACCAGCACCAGCAATAGAGAATTTTCCCGCCATGAATCCGCTATAAGCTAAAGCAGAAGCGCCAATCAATTGGCCGACCGTATTCACCATTCCCATTAATGCACCACCCGTTTTAACCGGCCAGATTTCAGCAACAGCTGCGTTAACCAAAGGGAACATATTAATTGCTGCGCCGATTACAAAAACTAATATTGCAAATAGTAGTGTAGATGGCATCTGATAGCTTAAAACAAACATCGATAGTGTAATGAATATATGAAAAAAAGCAATCATAAGTGTCCTAGGGACACTATGGCGAATCAGCAAAAAATCAGATAATTTACCAAATAAGGGAGTTCCCAGGATTCGGCCAGCAACATACACAGATGCCATCATTCCGCCCGCAACCATCGCCTCTACGTTTGATAATCCCTGAGTCTGCTTGTAGTAAGCTGCGGCATAAATAGGCAACCATGCAGGCAGGAGACGTAAAGAAACTGTAAAACCTTGCCAGGAAAACGTAATTACCCAGAACCATGGATCACGTAAAGCATTAAGCAGGGTAACCTTGTAGCTATTATCTTTTACCTGCTTACACGTCTCTTGCTCGGCAACAGAAGGTAGTCCTAACTCCGATGGATCCGAGCGCATACCGACAAAACATAGCATCATGATCGCCAGTGTAACGAAGGCCATAATTAAAGTGGAGGCACGCCATGAGCTTAATCCAAATACAGTAGCGCCCCCTACCATAAATAATGATATTAATGGCATTAATAAAAATGACCAAAGCTCACCTAATCCTCCACCAGTACCAGAGAAGATATTTAATACCATACCTCGCTCTTTTTTACTGAACCAACGAGAAAGTACCGCCATGCAAGGAACAAATGTTGCTGCGCCAACAAACCCCATTAATGCCCTGATAATAATGGCAATATGATATCCACCTGCATAAGCGAAGAGGGAAAACATAACAGCAGTCAGTAAAATACCGATAGAGATAACCTTCCTGCCACCCAGTATATCTGTAAGTGTTCCCCACGGACTTTGCCCTATTGCATAAGCGTAAAAAAACGCGGATCCCAGTATCCCTAACTCTTCTTTACCAATATTCCATTCACCAATAAGGTATTGAGAGATCCCCGTATAGTTCCAGCGCACCAGATTTCCTGACGAATAGGCAAGGATACAAACCACTAACACAATCCACTTGTACCAGCTTTTTTTATAAAAAATGCTCATGGTCAACCTTCCAATTTTTCCTGAAATTTAATTAATAAGTGACTCCGCACTCTTCGAGAGAATATATTGTCTTATCTCAACATCAGGTATTGTATATTTAAATAATTCGAATGTTTTCTGATAGTTAAATGTGTCCTCAAATCGCGTATGTGGCCAGTCACTTCCCCACAATAAATGCGAGGGACCAAAATGTTGAAGTAGAAGAGGAATCAGAGGTTTGACATTCTCATCCGCAGTCGCGGCACCACCATTGCGATAAGCACCAGACAATTTAACCCAAATATTATTACTTGCAGCATGTTCAAGTAGAAACTGAAATCCAGGATCGTTTTGTTTGTCCGCTTGAGAGGGTAAGCCAAAGTGATCAATAACAATTTTTACTTCTGACTTGAGCAATGCCCTAACTAGATTAGGCAAATCACTCGCAGCCCGATGCAACTCAACATGCCAGCCCAACTCTTTTACATGATTAATGAGTTGTTGCCATTCTGGTAATGCAAAATTGGGTAAATCAGCACCGATCAAATTTAAACGAATACCTATCACACCTGATTGCGCCATTTCATTAAGCTCAGCGCGTGAAACATTTGGCTCTACCACTGCCACACCGCGAAACCGTGTTGGATAACGGCGCAAGGCCTCCAGCATGTAATGATTATCTGTCCCAAGAAAGCTGGGTTGTACTAATACACCAGCATCAATACCGAATCGATCTAAATAGGTGATGTAGTTCTCTGGAGTGGCATCGTAATCAGGGATATAACGACAATGCTGAGCCAATGGCAGCCCCCGAACAAAAACATGTGCATGCGTATCAAAAATCATATTATCTGACTCATTTTATGTGCGTTTACCTGGCCACACCTGAAGATAAAATCTGCTAGAATGACATATCATTACTTTCTAGATTGATTAGTTGACTATGCAACCTGAAAAAAAGGATTACTTTGACATGCATCGCAATTTGCCGATTTACATGCAGATTAGAGAAGCGTTACGCAACGGAATAGCACAAAATGTTTATAAACAAGGCGAGCTTCTACCTTCTGAAAATGAACTCGCTGCACAATTTAATACAACACGCGCCACCGTGGTTCACGCGATGCAAGGCTTGCTTAATGATGGGTTGATTGAACGCGTGAGAGGGCGAGGAACTTTCGTCAAAAATTCTTCTGTTGTCACCGTAATGGATACGCAAACACTTGGTTTTTTCGAAAAGGATCTGATTGGCGTCGATAAACATCTTGAGTATCACGTCGTAGAGTTCACTCCTGTGACAACATCCGAACTGTTACAAACTAAACTGATGCTTTCAAAAAAGGAACGCATTCACCGGTTGTTAAGGCTTCGCTTGATTAATCAGCAACCTATCGCGCTTGAAATACGCTATATGCCCTCTATTTTTGCATTGCAAATAGACAAACAGGAATTAGAAGCGAACGCACTTCAAAATATATTTGAACACGTATTGAGAATAGATATACAGACTATCACAAATCAGGTTCGGGTAGCTCTTCCTGACCAAGAAGCGGCGCAGCAGCTTAAAATCAAACGCACTCGACCTATCCTTGTACGGCAGCATACCTATTTAACTTCTGATAACAAACCGGTTTTATGGGGCGAAACTCTATACCGGGAAGAGTATGAAATTCACTATACCTCTCATCGACAGACAGAAGCAGAGCACAAGTGACCTCCTTATTGGTATCGACCCAGGGAAGCATTTCAAGTTCATTTCTAGGACAAACCGGTCAGAGAGCTTTTGTGAAAAAAATTCACGCGAGAATGTTTGGGGATCTGCGTTCAACGGAGGTTGCAGGGATGCTGAACAGCATAGCGCTCAGACGCCCCTTACCACAGTTGCTGAAAACCGATAACGGCTCTGAATTTGCAGGAAAAATGCTGGACAAGTGGGTGTATGAACGGGGGATCCGTATCGATTTCTCTCGACCGGGAACACCGACGGACAATGTCCCAGTGGAGTCGTTCAATGGCAGGCTGCGCCAGGAGTGTCTGAACGAGACTGGTTCATGTCCCTGGAGGATGCGCGGTGCAAAATCGAGGCCTGGCGCATACACTATAACCAGAGGCGTCCCCATTCAGCACTGGGCTGGATGACGCCATCCGAATTCGCTGAAAAATCTGCCGGTTGCCAGAACATGCAGCCAACATGAAGCCGTTTATTCCTGATTATGACTAGAGCATATTCGGGGTCAGGATCAGAAGTCGGTTATTCCTGATTACGGCTGGATCATTTTCGGGGTCAGGGGCACTTTTTATCCGCCCAGTCCAGACCAACATGAGCAGCAAACTGATCTTTTGCAGTCATCACCAACTCCTTTTTATCGGGGATTGGTATGCATTCCACGTTCTTCGAAAGAAATATAGCCATACAGTTTGTCTGCATGCCCTGAGTATTCGTTAGCTAACGTGGAGTACCTACTGGCTCGAAAGCAAAGCGGCAATCATCAAACCACATGATACTGGCCCAATATTCGTAGCCAGTAAGCGCATGCCCTGAATCACTGAAAAGTGTAATTCTCAGGGGGGAATGACTATATCTGGATCTGGCACAGTGCGGGCCTTCATCTCTTCGACGTTGGAATGCAGTTGGTTAACACATTCTTCCAGCATAACACCGCAGAAAGCTCTTTCACTAGAGAGTCGTTCTACTGAATAGTAATGTCTACCCGGCACTATACTCATATTGCTGGGTATAAAATATCCTAACTGTTGAGTACCTTAACCTACATAAACGTATATGGGAAATATGCGGAAGTGGATATGAGCATTTGTTGACTTGGGCATTTATTCCTCCATTGTGTTGGCGTGTCGTATATTTCATAGAATGATGAATTTATTTATAATAGTTTGGTTAATTCATCGACATTACATATAATTTCAGTGATACGCAATAGGAAAATAAGACCTGCAGTTTCGTCGGCCGTCAAATATCGTTTAGAAGATAGAGTAGCTTTACGATGGTTTGTTCCTGTTCTATTTACGCCAAAAGCAGTAGAAGAAGAAAGCTTTATCAGAATAAGGTTAAAAAAATAATCATTTGTTGCCGTGGAAGGCCTACAATATTTAGTCCTGTCATAAGTATGAAATAATTAAAATTGCAAATAATATGCAATGTAAGGTACAGGGTTTTGTATTTTAGTAATGATTTTAATGTATCTTATCGGAATTGATTGTTTGTTGATGGATTATTGATTGAATCTTGATGTAGGTATCAGATAATCAAGATTAATGTGCCTGGAATTAAAAACGCAAGTTATGTGTTTACCAGGCATGCCAGAACCATCTGTGATCGTGGAAGGGAAGAATATATGAATTACGTAAGTGAGATATTAAATAATGTATATTAAATCTACTAAGGATTATAGGAAAATTGTCAATGGAACGAGAGGCATAGTTTTTATATGCATAGCGTTTGTAAGCGCGTGTAGTAGTTCAACGCCGGAAATAGTTTCAAATTTGAACAAAACAGCAATACCTGTTATTCAATCTCCAACTTCTTCAGCAAAGATAAAACAAGAAGTTCTTTCCTCTATTTACTTAAAAAACACCAGTGTAATTAACAGGTTAACAGTATACTTGAAGGCTGAGTATTTGCAGGGAACTGACAGAAAAGATATTTTTGACGTACACAGTGTGGCTCATCAGGTGTATGATTCCTTGACAAAATTGGAGCAAATAAAACTTGTTAATGATCAGTATTTCCAGGATGGAAATTATGAAGGCCTTGTCAAGTTGAGCACAATATTACGTTCTTTTGAAAGAGAAATGTCGTCACAGTAAAAAGCTACCTTCTTACAGGGGGGAGACTGCCCCCTGAAGCGGTCTATTGCCATCTTTCATTTCCAGCCCTTACAATTTCATCTGCTTTTCATGTGTTTGTTTCGTTTTCTGCTGATGCTTCACATATTGTCTGATAATTTCCTCGTTCACCCCGAAAGCATCTAAAAAGTAACGACAGGACTAAAAGTGATTACCACACAACTTCTTTCGTATATGTGAAAAACGATAGTAGAGCCTGATAGCACTGCGTCCTTTCAGATGCTCCAACAGAGTTGATATCGAAATTTAGGTAGGATAATTACACCAAATGCATACGATTTGGATTAGCAATTAACTCAAGAACCTCACAATTTTTTATGCCGCAGAGTATGTAGATTGCCCTGTAAAGATCCTTGCCCAGTATATCTCTCAGGATCGTGAAATGTTACTTTGTGATCCATACAAGGATGTATTTGCAACGCCAATATACATGTAGTGAACTCCTGTAAAGCCCCATGTGGTTTGGCGATATAGCAGATTACAATCCGGATTATTTTTCATCCCAGTAAGCTACTATTTCGTGAAGCTCTTTAGTGGGAAAGATATTCAATTGATGATATAAACTAACCCAGTATATGTTGCATGTAGAATAATTTTATTTTGATGGATGTTATCGTTTTGTCTTTAAAAACAATTTTACAAAAAAGAATAGATCACTCATACTTCTGACACCTCGGAATAAATCAGCAAGATCAATGTTTTTATTAAAATCCAAACGAATCGCATGCTTATGTATCACTTTTCTCCTCAGTAAGCCGAGAAAGTGTCTTGCTTCAACTAATGCATGGCTCTGCAATCTGGACTTGAGGGATTTGCTCTGTTGTTCATGAGCACATCTAAGGATATAGCTAATAACTTCGATATAACTTGTTGCTCTTTTGTCATAATAATCACTTCTCTGTGTTATGGAAGCCGTATTAATCATGTAGGTATAGTCATAGAGGCTGGATATATAAAATGAGCCGTTTTTTAAAGCAAGGTCTACCGTCCAGGTGATATCTTTGTGACTATATCCCGGTATAAAAGATAACTCATTTTTTTTAATATATTCAGATTTTATTGTCTGGAGCCATAAGTAGTGTGGCCATTCTTTGTTTTTAACACAAATATCAATCCATTCATGGCCTGATAATGGGCAATTATATAATTGCTTTTTGTGAACAGGTTGAGGGAGACTTTTTTTATCGATGCCGATTCGATGTCCATTGAATATGACAACGTCGAAGTTACCTTGTTCTGCCACCAGTAACCGGTTGTAAACAAAATCTTTTGATATTGCGTCATCTGCATCGATGAACATGACCCAGCGTCCCTGATGCATGCTTAATGCCAGATTTCTGGCTGCATAAACCCCTCTGTTTGGTTGTTCCACCAGGACGACTCTGTTATCTGTTATTTTTTTTAAAATTTCGTTAGTGTTGTCAGTTGAGCCATCGTCAACAACTATAATTTCGATATTAACCCTTGTTTCTGAAAGTAACGAATTAATGAGTGATGGCAGTGTTTTTTCTGCATTGAATACGGGGATGATTATACTGACGTCGATTTTTTCGTTACATTTCACTTTTTATCTCCTTAACTTATATGATGCCTGTTTTTTTACTATTTTACTGTTGTCTATTTATCCGCTTCGAGTGAATCAATGATTCATATCAAAACAATTAACGTGGGGATTTATTCCTTGCTGTTTTATTTAGTCGAATTTCATAAATTGGATCATCATCGAATACAGATTAATGTTTTATCGCTATTCCTCTTCCAAGGTGGAAGCAGGTAAAATAACATCAAAAATTCAACGTCTTATCAATTATCTGTTAAGGATTTATCAAGGGGGACATTTTGTTCGATGAGGTGGGCTGTCTGGCCGATGAAAAGAGCATCATCATCGAGGTTTCATATGGTTATGTGCATGTGAAACCTCAATTAATCTGACAAAAAGAAGGGGGCAGTCACATACTGCCCCATACTAATTATTATTGTATCTCTTCAGTCCGACGGGACTCATGGTCAAGTAAAAAACTTAGAAGTGCTGGTAAAAGAGTCAGTGTGAAAAAGGTAGCAGCAACCAGACCACCGATAATGGCAAATGCCATTGGTCCCCAGAATACTTGCCTTGCTATGGGGATCATACCGAAAATTGCTGCACAGGCTGTCAGCATGATAGGGCGGGCCCGGTGCTTCGCCGCATTCACGATAGATTCATTATTTGCCAGTCCCAGTTTAAGATTTTCATCAACCTCGCTGATCAAGATGATGGCGTTACGAATAATCATACCGCTCAGGGCAATAACACCCAGAAGTGCCACAAACCCCAGCGGCGTTCCGGTAGGCAGTAAAGCCGCTACAACGCCAATGAAGCCGAAAGGGGCCATCAGTGTGGCCAGGATCACACGTGAATAGCTTTGTAGCTGTATCATCATCACTCCGAGCATGACGATAATAGTCACCGGCAGAACGGACATCAGGGAATCGTTACCTTTATCCGACTCCTCAGAAGCTCCGCTCACGGAGACGTTATACCCTGTCGGCATTTTTTCCCTGAATTCTTCGATACGTGGTAACAGTTCTTTCCCGACATTGTCGACGTTTTGTCCGTTAGTGACATCAGCCTGAATAGTCACAGAAGATTCCCTGTTACGCCGTTGGATCTCCGGGTTTTTTAAACCCCATGAGAATGATCCTACCTGGGATAAAGGTACCCTTGCACCACTCTCACTTGTGATGAGCGTACCTTCAAGGCCGGCCAGATTATTACGGTCCGCTTCGCTTGCCTGCAAAATGACCTCTGTGCGGCGGTTACCTTCACGAAGTTCAGTCACCTGCACGCCGGAATAGAACATGTTCAGCGTGTCGGCAATACGCTCAGAAGTCAGGCCGACCATGCCTGCAGCAGTCTGGTCAATGTGAATGTTTACCGCACGTTGTGGATCGCCTGCGGTCATGTTAAGACCCGTCACTCGTGGATCTTTCGACAGAATTGCTGATAACTGGCGGGCATAGATCCGCGTCTGGTTGAAATCCGGCCCGGTCACCCTGTATTTAAGCGGCCAGCCTACTGGGGGCCCCAGTTCCAGTGGGGAGATACGCGTGACAATATCGCTGAACTGATCATGAAGAATTCCGGTCAGTTTTGCCTGCAGTGCTTTACGGGTATCCAGATCTTTTGCCACCACAACCAGTTGCGAAATATTTTCAGCATCTGACAGGACATCCATTGGCAGATAAAACCGTACGGCTCCGGTACCAATGTATGAGGAATAGCTCTGGACTCCATCCTCTTTATCCAGAATTTGTTCCAGCCGCTTTGTCAGGCTTTCCGTTGCCTGCTGCGTGGTATTTTCCGGCAATGTCATACTGATAAGAAGTTCAGGACGGTCCGACGCCGGGAAAAACTCACTTTTCAGCCACTGACTGCTCCAGACGGATAGCCCAAAAAGCAGCACGGATGAGACGGTAATCGCGAGACGATGACGAAGAGAGAAGGAGAGAAGCGATTCATATGCCCGGCTCAGGCGACCTTTCCTGTTTTCGTCATGTTTATGGAGTTTGGCGCCAGCAAGCAACCACACCCCGCTGATCGGTGAAAACAGGACTGCAACAACCCAGGAACTAAGCAGTGATATGAAGATTACTGCAAAAAGTGAATAGCAGTACTCTCCAGCCATGGATTTGGCAAAACCTACGGGAATAAAGCCCGCAATCATCACCAGTGTGCCGGTCAGCATTGGAAATGCCGTTTTCACGAAGGCGCTGGAGGCTGCTTTTCGCAGTGGTTCTCCCTTTTCAAGGTGCGAAACCATTGATTCAATAGTGATCATCGCGTCATCGACCAGAAGACCCAGGGCGATAATAAGTGCACCTAGGGATATCCGCTGAAGTCCGATGCCGGCCAGCTCCATGCCCGTGAATGTCAGCGCCAGCACAATTGGAATCGCTACAGCTACCACCAGACCTGCACGAAGACCAAGGGAAACAAAGGAAACTGCCATAACAATAACAATGGCTTCCATCAGGACATGAAGAAAGCCGTCCACAGCCTCATCCACGATGGCAGGCTGGTTGGCAATTTTCGATACCGTTATTCCGTGGGGTAATGTGGCTTTAATCTGCTCCAGTTTCTGGTCAAGTGCGGGGCCAAACTCAAGCATGTTGCCGCCAGGAAGCATAGCAATCGCAATACCCTGAGCCGGCTGACCGTTGACATGGAAAACTGGTTCAGGTGTTTGCGGAGGCTTCCGTGTAATACTGACAATATCAGTAAGGGGCAGCGTCCGATCACCGGAACGCAGGCTGATATGCTTTAATGAACCCTCGGTGAGACTGGTTCCGCTGACATCGATGCTGACCCGATCATTGAGTGTACGCAGGCTACCTGAGGGGGTGACGGCATTATTTTTCCTGAGCGCCGACATGATGTCGTCAGGCGAAATCCCCATCGTGGACAGCTGACGCGCGGAGAAGCTGAGTACTATCTGTTCATGCTGGATGCCAAGCTGGACTGTACGACCGATATCTTTAACGGTACGCAGTTCACGCTGGATACGGTCTGTTATGTCTCTCAGTTCTGCGTTGCTGAATCCATCAGCAGTAATACCGTAGATGGTCCCGTAAGTGGCGTCATATTCATCATTAACCACTGGTTCGCCAACACTGTCGGGAAGAGTGGCGGCAATATCGCGCATTTTCTTTCGCAGTTCCTGCCAGGAGGGTTTGACTTCTGCAGGCGGGGTGGCATCAAGCAGATTAACGGTCACTTCTGTGTGACCAGCACGGGTCTGGCTGTCAACGCTGTCAAACCAGCGTAGCTCCTGAACGGTCTTCTCAATCGGATCGGCAACGAGATTCACCATCTCCTCCGGTGATGCACCAGGCCAGTCTGCACTGATGATCGCCGTTTTAATGGTAAAGGCTGGATCTTCATCCCGGGAAAGTGACGTAAATGACAAACAGCCTGCAACCATAATAATCAGCAGCAAAAAACTGACGAGCTGCTGGTGGCCCAAGGCCCAGGACGAAAGGTTATATTTTTCAAAATTCATTTCACGGCCCCTGCACTGATAGCCACTTTTTCACCGTCCGTCAGGGTGCTTACGCCAGCAGCAACCACCTGTTCACCAGCCTGAAGTCCGGCAGAAACGTATGCCTTGTCAACGGAATAACGTTGTATGGTAACGTCCCTGGATTCCAGTTTATGGGTCTTTGGATCAACGACAAATACAGCAGGTTGATTGCCTGCGCGCATAAGGGAGGAGGCGGGCAACGGGATCACCTTACCAGTGTTTTCATTCAGCTCAACTGACACAGCGCTGCCATATAGTATTGCGTTTTCGGGTAACGACAGACTAGCCCGGACCAGACTTGTCCGGGTACTGTTATCAAGCTGGGGACTGATATAGCGGATCCGTGCATTGGTTTTTCTCTCACCTGCAATGACTGAAATGCTGTCTCCCTCATGCAGTTTCGCTGCCACAGTAGCGGGCACACTGAACTGCACTTCTGCATTTCTTGAGGCTATTCTGACCACATCCTGGCCAGCGGTGACAGTTTGTCCCGGATAGGGAGTGAAAAGCGTGACGATACCGTCAAAGGGGGCTTTAAGGGTACTGAACCCCGATTCGTTAAGTGCCCCGGATTTCTGCGCCTGTGCCCGTACTTTCCGCGCATTCAATGCAGTAACAGATGCGATGGCTTCTTCGAGTTGTGCCCGAGAAGCCGTTCCGATTTCATAAAGCTTTTTGGTCCGCTCCAGATCCTGACGCCCTTTTTTTTCTGCAGCAAACGCATCCTGATACTCCGCAAGTGCAGCAGCCACTTCTTCCTGGCTCTGGGAGCCAGTCAGGGTGGCAACGGTCTGGTTTTTTGTCACCGGAGAGCCAATATCGACAGGTCTGGAAGCGAGTCTGCCGTCAATACGAAAATGCAGCGTGACTTCTTCAGCAGGTTCAACGGTTCCCGTCCATGCTGACGACGGCGCCTGTTGTGCAGTCGGTACCGTCCAGGTTTTGACGGGACGCAGGGCGTCGCTGGAGACAGACGGTGTGTCATCACATCCGGACATGAACAGTGGAATAAATAGTGCACAGATCGTTACCGCCATACGTTTTCTGGCTGGATACGCCAAGGGCAGACTCTGGCTCTTTGTTGTGTTCTGAAAGTGCATAGCGCTCATCTCGGTTTAATTCATGCCGCGATTACACCATAAAATGAACAAGGAACACCGAAGAGACTGTCAAGAAATAATCAATATCGAAAAAACAATCGTCAATGACGCGATATATTACAGCTTCCTTGAATCACTCTTGACCATTTATTGATAAAGGTCTGGATAATGACCCCCTACAGACGAGAGTTCTGTCTGGCATGAAAAACGATGATATTTCGGAGACAGGGTAATGGCCCCAGGAACAATGAGACTTTCTTTTTTAACCGTCACAATGATGACTGTACTGATGATATCCGGCTGCAGCCTGTCCCCTGAATACACCAGACCTGTAAGTCCGGCCCCACTGGCATGGAACCAGCATGATATCTCCTTCGATGGAAATGAGGCAACACATGCTTCAGACCCATTTTTCAGCGACAGCAAGATTCAGCAATTGCTAAAACTAACTATGGATGGCAATAAGGATTTGCAGGTGTCGGCACTTAACCTGAAAAAAGCTGGAGCGCAGTATGGTGTTGACCGGCTCTCCTACTTCCCCAACGTCAGTCTTACGGCCGAAAAGACTGCTGCACATGAGCCAGCCGGCATTTTTGATACTGTCGATACTGGTGCGGTGACCTATCATCAGTACGATGTCAAACTGGTTTCGGCCTCATGGGAAGTTGATTTCTGGGGACGTCTGCGCAGTCTGAGGGATGCATCCCTGAACGAATACCTGGCCGCAGATGCGTCTTCGAGGGCGCTGCGCCTCAGCCTTATGGAACAGTCTGTCAGTACCTACCTGGCTTACCTGGCCGATCGTGAGGCTGTCGAAGTTGCCC
Organism: Enterobacter sp. DTU_2021_1002640_1_SI_PRY_ASU_LCPMC_013; assembly: GCF_032389435.1. Lineage (NCBI taxonomy): Bacteria > Pseudomonadati > Pseudomonadota > Gammaproteobacteria > Enterobacterales > Enterobacteriaceae > Enterobacter > Enterobacter sp. DTU_2021_1002640_1_SI_PRY_ASU_LCPMC_013. The sequence continues at coordinate 3,304,355 of NZ_CP135594.1, read as the reverse complement.
GCGCGATACTGGAAAACAAACTGGTGCAAAAGGACATGTCGCGAAAAGCAATGCAGGCTGGCGAGCTAAGCCAGGATGCAGTCATTGATGCTGAAAAGGATGCCGGGCGCGCAGAGGCTGAACTGGCCAGGCTTCGTCTGCAGGCGCAGCAGGATTATAATGCGCTTCAGCTTATCGTTGGCAGGCCGCTGCCTGCTTCATTGTTCACTGGTGTGACGTTGGATCAGGACTGGCATTTTCCTTCCCTTAAAAGCGGGTTACCTTCCGATGTCCTGCTTCGTCGTCCTGACATCGTGGCAGCAGAATATGAGCTCAAAGCGGCTAATGCCAGAATCGGGGCAGCCAGGGCCGCCTTTTTCCCGTCAGTATCTATCACGGCGGCGGGGGGCTCTTCCTCAGCTGAACTGGGAGACCTATTATCAGGCGGTACAGCTAACTGGAGTTTCGTTCCGTCAGTTAATCTGCCACTGTTCGATGGCGGGAAAAACAGAGCAAATCTGAGCATTGCTGAGCTGAATAAAAATATTGAAATCGTAAATTATCAGAAAGCGATTCAGCAGGCTTTCAGGGACGTCTCGGATGCGCTTGCCGGGCAGGCATCGATAAAACAGCAGTATGAACAAAGTGAATCCGTGTATGCGGCCTCGCTGAAACAGTATCAGATGGCACAGGCAACCTGGACGGCTGGACAAATCAGCAGGGAAAACCTGATACAGAAAAAAAATGAGCTACTAGAACTTCAGAAACAAATGCTAAGCGCCCGTTTAAAATATCTGGTACAAAGCGTGAAACTGTTCTCCGTCATGGGGGGCGACAACACCATTTAATAAATAATAAGAGCTTTTATGGGCATCAGACACTGACTGTTCGGGCGGGAACGGTCAGACGTCAGTATCTATCAGAAAGCCTTTCTTTAATATGGACGAAGTGTCAATATATACCGGATGTTGTACGTTTCTTTATGGAGAATAATAAATTAACGCCCGCTCCACACTCAGAGACATTCAACAAATTTTATGGCATCAGTAAGGGCGATTTTCGCGCTTCCAGCGCTGGCAAATATTTCGTTTCGTCATGGCGGGTTCTGATTATCCAGCAGCGGCAGATGTTCCTTATCCTTTTGAAGGCTGGAACACGGATCGGGGACTGATGCGATTTTCCGTTTTCTCATTGTCCCTGATAAGACCGTCTGGCCCAGATGATGCGTTAACCGTCCTGGCTGCCCATCCCACGAATATCTGTCGGACGAGCCTCACATATTGCCAGCGCCATTGTCCCCTGCATTTCTGACCACTCCGCCCGGTTATTGCTGTAATGCCTGCATCGAAGTGATTTGAACAGATCAGCATCTGGCTATGTGTTAAACAACGCTTCGATTCCTTCGTCAGTAGTTTTGATGATTTCACTCACGACTTTGATTTGGGGCACCAGCGCTGTTGCCATCAAAGCGTTCGCTGCTATAGCTTTCGGGTCTGTAGTCAATGGAATTGTGTTACCAATACTCGCAACATGCTGCCCCGTAAGGGCTACTGTGCGGCCAACTTGGGCATTCAGAACGTTGCGGATCGTGTCGGCCTGGCGCGTTTCAGTTGTTGCAGGCTGAGCCACTGCATAATCAGTTCACACAGTAGCAGGCTACCCCGATGTGAGAACCATTCCACAGCCCGGAGTAACCGGATATCCGCAATGTCGTGACCGGGCTTTTATCTCGTGGGGATAGCGTGAACATTAACTCTAATGCCAGTTCGGCATCCTGCGGGGCGTCCTTCGTGCCGCGGGGTCATCATGCACCGGGAAAACAGTTACAAACGGGGATTTCTGGAGTCGGGCCTTTCTTCAGCTTAACCGCAACAGAAATCCTGCCTTTCACCTTTTGATGTCACTCGTGCCAGGCCCAGGTATCAAGCGCCTCAGCGTATGTTCATTCAAATGGAATTTGTCTGCTTGCCCTGAATAGACGTTAACGAACGTGGAGCCATTACTGGCTCGAAAGCAAAGCGGCAATCATCAAACCACATGATACGGGCACAATATTCGTAGCCAGTAAGCGCATACCCTGAATCACTGAAAAATGTCACGCTCAGGGTGTGAATGACTATATCTGTCACTATCAGATAAAGGGGGAAGTGAGGGGGGCTTGTTTCGATACAGAGTGTAAAAATGTTGGCCTTAATTTCTGGTGTAATTATCCACTTCTTATGATGAAGTCGTTATACCAGTAGCACATAGCAAAATTATTTTTCCAAAAAACAAACAGAATGTCTGCTGTAAATCGGAGGAATATTCGAAATGTTACTTTTGCGCTCAGAGAAAAGAGGAAAATATATCTGTTGAGGGAGACTTTTTCAGCCAAAACCACACGAAAAGGAACAGTGAACTGAGGCAATGTCTCATCAGGGCGGTGAAAGCTACAGACTGAATGAAATGGCTGCTTCGGATATTGCCGAGCTATACGTGAACCTTTTTAAGCTGCACTTTGCTGGCAGAGTGAGATGCTACGACAAAAGCAAAATACAGGAGATACTCAGTGCCTTACCTCACATGGTTTTTGGTAACGCGCTCTTCTATAAAAGTGCGCCCTGTATCGATCTGCTCCTTTATAGCGGAAATGAAGATACCCTGTACTTTAATGACCCAAACGGAGGACTGGATCCTGCTTCTGTGAGTTCAGTCCGGTTAGCCTGCTGATGTGGAATAACATAAATGATATACGTGAACTTTACGAATGCAGGAAAAAGAAAATGACATCTCCATCGGTCTGTACTAGGAATACAGGGACCACAAACTTATCAGGGCTGGCTCACCCGATGGGGAAATCGCTGATATTATAGCTTTCGTCTGTTACAGGCTCATTCCTGTTTATCCTTTCCAGGGGCATCTACTATGATGCAGATAATTATCTCCATAAAAACAAGAAAAAAAACGATGGTGAGGAGAAGGGTACCATCTCTGGCAATTTTGTGATAAACAGATATTAAACATAATAAAAAATCTGATGACATGGTAAGCCCCCGTTTACCATGTATTTAAACGCACTATCTACAAGATTCAGCAGATCTTCTGTTAAGGAATCATCAACGGAAAAATAATTAATTCCGTAACAGTGTGACTCTGAAGGTCAATCCGCGGTTTCTGTTTTTTTCAACTGCAATATTGCCGCCGTGGGCGTGGCAGATAGCCCTGGCAATGGACAATCCCAGCCCTGAGCCGCCGGAATGACGTGTCCGGGACAAATCTTCACGTACAAAAGGAGTAAAAATATCTTCCAGGAATTCATCAGATACTGCCGGGCCGTGATCACGGAAAACGACACTGACATCTTTTTCGGTGATTTCGTAACTGATATCAAGAATACCGCCGTCAGCGGCATACTTGAGGGCATTATCCATCAGGATCAAAAATACCTGACCAATGCGATACGGATCTGCCATACAGGTTACGCCAGGAGCCCCATGGCAGGTAATGTTTACGCTGGATTTGTTCGCCGAGGGAGTAATCCATGCCACCTTTTCCCTGATAATCTTACCGAGATCGGTGGGGATCAGGGTAAGGTTAAGTTGTGCTGCATCGGCAAGTTTCAATAAGTGCAGGTCATCGACAAGCCGGTTAAGTTCATTCAACTGGCGCATAATCATGCCAAGTTGCGTTTCACTGGGTTCAAAGACACCATCAATAACCCCCTGTAGTCGACCAATGGCGGCTGTCAGCGGAGAGCGCAGTTCATGTGCCATAATGACATGCGATTTTTTTAAATCCTTTTCATATCGTTCGAGCTGCATGGACATCCCGTTAAAGTTCTCACTGAGGCTACGCAGTTCAAGAGGAAGCGTGTCCGGTACGGGAACTTTTGTGCCAAAGCCCCCCTCAGAAACTGCTCTCGCAGCATGCGCCAGCCTGCTGATATGGAGTGAAACAGGACGGGCCGTTCTTAGGGTAAGCCAGAAGATTACTGGTATAAAGATAAGAACGAGTACGCCCAGTATCATCCAGTCCACCACTCCCATCCGCGGATCTGAATAGGCGATGCCATACCATGTATCAATAATTTCATGGTATCGGGTAATATTCTGTTCCGGGTGCTTGATCAGTACAGAGAGTTCTGCCCGGACATCCTCTGGCATACGGTACTCATGCCATTTATTTTCGACATAAAAACGTACCCACATCAGAAAGGCAATGATGATTATGCTACCGACAGCCAGAGATATCAGGCGCTTACAGATCCATCGCCATAATGAAGTGGTATCATTCCGATGCATATCTTTTGTTTTCATGTTCTCGCAAACCTGTACCCGATCCCCCTGATATTGAGCAGAATATCAGTCTGCCCGGCGGCTTCCAGCTTTTTACGCAAGTTATAGATATGTGTGTCAACCACCCGCTCAAGTGCGTCACTTTCCGGCAGACAGGCTTCAAGGAGTGCCTGCCGGGTAAATGCCTTATGTGGAGCCCGCAGGAAGGTGAGCAGCAAGGACAGCTCAGTCGGTGTTAAATCGAGGGCGATCGCCTGACCATCTCCTTTTTCCACACGGACTGTCATGGACTCCATGTCGGCCTTGAGTTCTCTGAACTGAAGGACATCACCCGTCCGTACACCGGTACAACGCCTCAGAACGGCATGAACCCGGGCGACAACTTCCCCGGGATTGTACGGCTTAACAACGTAATCATCGGCACCGAAACGTAAGGCGCTGATTTTTTCTGGCCCTTCACTCAGGGCGGTGATCATGATAACCGGAACGTCGCTTCGTCGCCGCACGGCAAGCAAGACATCCGTTCCGCTCATGGCGGGGAGCATGACATCCAGCAGGATAATGTCGGGTTTCCAGCTGAAAACCAGTTCGAGACCTCGTTGACCATTGTTGGCCAGAGATGTCTGGAATTGCTCGCGCTTGAGATAAGCTTCAAGCACGTTAGCCGCATCCAGATCATCCTCAATTATTAAAACACGTTTCACATTTGCACCTTGACTGAATCTTGACTGAATCTTGTGTGTAAATTGATTAATTATGTGCATACTGCGCTTTCTTGATAAGCATAATTCATTCCGGGAGTTTTATGAAGGAAATAAGAGTCGCGCTGGCAATATTAATTGTACTGCCGTTTTCATCGCAAGCCGCACTTCAGAACAGTGGTTCTGAACTAACTATTGGTGCGGCTTCTCAGTATGCGCCCAAATATACCGGATCAGATAAATATACCTGGCAGGCCGCTCCTTTTTTTGAGTGGAGAAGCGGCGAGTGGTTCCTTAATACAGAAAAGGGAGCCGGCTATCTTCATGAATTTAATAACGGCCTCTACCTTGGCCAGACGCTTGGTTATTCGGCCGGACGTACAGACGAGGATTCCTGGTTTCAGGAGGGAGACAAAAAACTTCGCGGAATGGGTAAAATAAAAACCGCACTGACCACAACCAGCACGATGGGGTGGTGGATGACGGACTGGCTGGGGTTTGAGGGTAATATTATTGCACCATTAACAGAAAGTCAGGGAATGCAATATAATATCAAGCTTAACGCTGTGTTATTTGATGATGACAATGATACGGTGATGGTGAGCACTGAACGTAAATATGGCGATGCGCGTTTTAATAATACGTGGTTCGGTGTAAATAATAAACAGAGCGTTGACTCTGGTTTCAGAAAATACAGCGCAGGAGGTGGGCTAAATGCGGTTGATTACAGTATAAACTGGCAGCATTCCTTCAACGATACTTGGTCCGGTTATGCAGATCTGCGCTACACCACACTTCCAGAGCGGGTAAGGCACAGTCCTGTTACTGATAAGGACGATTATTTCACCTTTACGATTGGTGCCTTCTATACCTTCTGATTTTTTACCGGGCACCCATCGGATGCCCGGTATTTAAATGACAGATGGCTTACTCAAAGATTCCAGTATTTTCCCATACGAGCATCCCATTCCTGCGGATGGAATTTCAGCTGACCACTTTCAGGCGTAAGGGTGATCTCACTGAAATAAATCTGCTCCTGGCCGGACATAAGATCTATCCTGCAATAATCAAAGTCAACTGCAATTTTCCCCGCCAGTTCAAGCATTTTGCTTAATGTAGAGGGGCGTTCAATGGGGTATGGTGTGTTTATGCATTCCAGATTAAAAGGCTGTAACTCCCATTCAGGGCTATAGATATTTGAAAATTCTCTGCCATCAGATGTGGTAAAATCAGCCTCTATGAAATGAGGTGTTCCATGGAAACAGTGAATTCGGAACATTTCAGGTGTGATATCTTTGCTTCTGCCTTCAAACACATCGATTAATTCCTCAACTAATATTTGTGGCCTGATGTTTTTATATTGCCATTCGCGGTTGGTGTAATAAGGATTTCTCTTCATGTGGCATCTAAAATGACGAACGACTTCATTTCTATTTAACTCTGATTTGTCATAAGCAATAATGGCGCTTCCGCTGTCATGATTGCATTTCATTACAAATTTATCAGGAAGACTATTGAAATCGCACGTTTTTATTTCATCATATATAGCCAGTAAAGGGATCAGATACTCCTTCCCAACTTTACGTTCAATGTAATCCCGCACAGCTATTTTGTCCGCGATGATAGTAAAAAAATCATTTCTCTGGAAAATCATCCTGTAGTTTATTTTTTCATTAAGAGTCCGAGGAGGGAACAGATTCAGCTCCTTGCCAAAGAGTTTTTTAAATTTTTTTTTACGGTAAGATTCGTCGCTGACCATTTTAGCGCGAACGACCTTAAAGCGATATTCCAGCATTTTTAATTTATCTTTGAACATGGTTTTCATCCCGGATATTATATTCCAGACAGGCTAACTTCTTTTTATCAACTTTCGGTCAATGTTCAGTGAAGGTTATGTCAACTTAGTACATTTTTATGAAGGGGCCGGATGTGGTGTGACTAAATAAGTTGATTTGCCTGGCTGAATAAGTCATCTTGGATACTATCCCTGAAAAGAAGTTATGATTGACCAGTTTTTTTCGGAGGCAACTCATGGATTTTATAATAAAAACAATATGTAAAAAAGATTTCAACCGTGCCAGACATTTCGCGGTTTCAGGAATGCATCTTAACTGGTACACATCAGGTAAGCTGCAACTTTACCTGTACAGCCATTATTTCTGGAATCTTGAACTACTCAAGGCCACCTGTGCAATTGGTGCGTACGCAGGAGGCCAACTGGTGGGGGTACTCCTGGTCGATATGTGTGGTCGGCCCAAGCTTTTCCAGTCTCTGCTCCGACGTATGTATGTGAAGGCCTTCGAATGGTTCGTGCATAAGCTTTTTTCAGAAACATCGGGCTGTTATGATCGAGTTAATAACATGATGTTGAAAAAACTGAAGGAAAACCATCATCCGGCGGGAGAAGTGAATTTTTTCGCGGTTGCACCAGAAACGAAGGGGCAGGGGGTGGGAACCCTGCTTCTTAATGAACTGGAAAGGCTTGAAAAAGGAAAACTTGTCTATCTTTTTACCGACTCAGGGTCATCCTTTCAGTTCTATCAAAAAAGAGGTTTTGAGGAGGCAGAGAGGAATGATATCCAGTTAAAAATAGGTAAAAAAGAGGTGGGCTTAACCTGCTTCCTGTTTTATAAAATTTTGTAACTTTGCTCAGCATCATCACTAAACCATAATCGTTGCCGAATTGCATCAAAGTTTTTACAGTTCTGCGTGTAAGAGAGTAATACGTCGCCCCATTAATATTTCAAGAAAAATAAAAGAGCGCTTCAAACAGGCATATACCCCTCCAGACAGCGGTTACCACAGCGGTATATGATCTGTTTAATTCTTAAGGGGTTTTTCTTGTTGTTTACTGACTCAGGGATATATATTCCATTCATATGGTCAGGGTGAGTTTTCGCTGTAGACGCTGGGAATTGGGAGGGGCTTTGGTGGAAGTAAATTTTTCCCGATCGCTGGGCTGAAGTCTTTTCGAGCGGCATACCCTTCGCAAAAGAAATCAATCTGGGCGGATAGGTCTTGATATGATTAAGGTAATTCTAACCAAAACTCGGGAGGCTTATACAGCACACGACAGAAAAGTTTCACCACAAGAGCTGGCGGTCAGTATAGCGTTTATGTAAAATGAACAACAGTACGTATTGCTGTCGTGATTGCATCAGCTCGCGCCTGCTGTTTCGTTACTCCCTCAAGCCCGATATTTTGTGGGACATTCTGTCCGGTCAATCCCCGGAACACATCTTTTTTTCTTTTTCAGTAATTCCCGCAATGCCCGGAGTTCACGGCTGCTGAACGTGGAATGTTAGCAGGTTCATTTTCCCGGCGGACTGCAGTGACGTTGAAAATCTCCTTTCGGGACTGAATGTCAAAGATGTGATATCAGTAGATATCCGGTGGTCCTGCTGAGATTCTCAGCTCTTGACTCTTCAATGGTTCTAAGGCATTCCTATGTCTCATGTGAAATTCTTACGGTTAGTTAGGAAAGTGAAATCAAAGGAATACCTCTCAATAAAGAATGCTGATGTCACAAAATGAAGGTCAATGAAGCATTAAATACACCATTAAGTGTGAACGATAAATCGCTGCAAGCGATACTTACTATATTGTGTTTTTTTCGCTATCATCTATCGTACGTTTTCTGCCACAGACAATGCGTTCGGTTTATATACATCTTATATCAAATCATGGACTGAGTATGATATTCCATATTATGGAAACCTATTTTAATGAGGCGGTTACTATTTCTAAATCCTCCCTTCATGGCGGGGAAAGGTACATTCTTCAACTAGCTTACCTGTTGGAATGTTAAAATAATCAACTTCGTTATTAGTCTTTTTCATGATATACAGCTTCCACCCATGATTAATGATTAAGTTAGATAGAAATATTAACTTGTGATTGATATGTGAACTGTTATGTTAAGATTAAATATAATCCCGCTTATAATCAATTGCGGTTGAGTTTGCGGTAAGGTACGTTTCCAGATTGTCATAATCACTACTCCTGCTCTGGATCGTCTGTATCTCTTACCTCTTGCTCTACTAATACGGATTCGAGCCATTTTTGCTGCTCTTCAGTCAATCCAAGCGATTTCAGCTTTTCCCTGAGTTCAGTTAGCTGATGGGGATCTTTCTGCTGATTAAATATCTTTTTGTCAGAAGACATACCGCGCCCCCATAAAAATGAAAATCCAGAGCAGGATACTTATTATGAATACAGACACCCATGCTGCACGAGGTGATATTTTCAACGTGATAATTCCTTGTTAAATTGACGACAGACATTAGGACAAATCTCAGGTCTGTTTGTTCAGGGGATAAGGATTTTAGTGTAAAATATTATTGATTAAGCATTTTTCAATAAAAAAATATATTTCAGAGGTGTGGTTAAACTCTTCTTGGCGCGAAGTTTCAATAAGGATGTTACAATTTGAAATGGGATGGTTCTGGCGACGACCGGACATACAATAATTCACTGTACTTTAATTATACTCCTCAAATGTTACTTCCCATCACTTAGCAGAGGGGGGCTGATTAACCAGCATGGCTAACTCAGCGCTCTTTAAAGCAAATATATTGCCTTAACTCGCTACTATAGCCTGACATCATTATAATGATAAAGGAATCGGGGTGAAGTTAACTTGCTGATATTGTGAGTAAAAATATGCTTTTCTCTTCCTGCAGAGCGGTATGCCTACCCTGAAAGCCCTATCTTGAATATGTAAGTTGTGTAAGAAATTTTGTGTTTACATTAATAGATGTTATGTTATAACGTATCATTTGAAGCGGCTGTTTGGGGGATTTCAAGTGCTTGTCTGGCGTATGCGGTTATCAAGAAAGATTGGTTTGATCTGAGAAGGGATTACATATGTCCGCGTGCTTGTTTACTGCATATCACCTTGTTATCAGTTTGTTGTATCTGCATAAAGGCATTAAAACTGATTTTTAGCAATGAGCCTGAAATTTTAACACAGAATGACATTGTGTTGGATACAAGCAAAACCCCAAACTAGTTACTGATTTTTCTTTTTACTATTACTGGATTTTTTCAATACTGAAAACTGGGGTTTATTATGGATATAAAAGTAGTTGCCTTTACAATTGCATCGTTATTAAGTGCCAATGCTTTAGCAGTCAGTATAGATTATAGACATGAAGTCAAGGATACAGCTGAAAATTCGCAAAAGGATCGTTTGCTTATTTCGCACAGATTCAGTAATGGTTTCGGATTGTCTTCGGAAGTAAAATGGAAAACGGGAGATTCTGACGCTAAGAGCAATAAAGTTTACCATGAAAATGTCAGTGATGGCTATGAAGTGGTCCCCAGTTATTTGTATCGCCTGAACAAATTATTTGCTCTAGAGGGCGGTATCAATCTGGCGGTTGACAGCAGTTATACAAATTACAGACCCTATGTAAAAAGCTACGTATATTTTACCGACGATCTTAACTGGTCTTTACGCTTGCGTCCGTTCTACAAGCGTTATAGCGGCAATATCAATACAGAGAAGGACACACAGGAAAAAGGGGTTACAATAACCTCCGTTGTCAGTTATCGTCTGCCGGGAAACTGGGGAATGGAATATGAACTGGAATATCATAAAACTAATTCTGAATATTACTCGCCAGTTGCAGACAATAAAGATTATCAGTGGACCCACGATATTAAAGTCTCTTACACGATAGATAAAAACTGGAAACCCTATGTGGCCGTGGCTAACGTCCCGGGCAGTAAATATACGGACGAACGTCAGACGCGTTATCGCGTCGGGGTAACCTACAGTTTCTGATAATGACTTCCCGTCCCTAAAGGAGCGGGAATGGTAAATAATTTTAGCAGGGGAATATTAATGAAAGTATCTGATTACTTTGCACCGCTGTACTTATCCAGCGTAATTGCCAGCGCGTTGTTTCTTACTCCTTCCGGCTTTTCTGCTGAGACTTCTGCTCAGGCTGGCACTGATACGGTTGTCATCCTGGAGAGCTACGAGCTTGGCCGCTACAATCCGGTGCTGGGCCACGGACGAAGTGGCGAGTCGCATATCTACCAGGGACTCTACCGGGTAGAAACGGGGGTTTTTGACCGCCAGCCTCAGTTGAATCCAAAACTGGCATCCGGTCCGGCAGTTGCCAGTGAAAATAACAAGGTATGGACAGTTCCCTTACGCACAGATGTGAAATTTTCGGACGGAACGACTTTTGGACCGGAAGATGTTGTCGCAACCTACAAGGCACTGATTGACCCCCGTTCAGCTTCCACTGAAATTTCCACCTGGGACAATATTGAAAACGTAGAAGCAGAGAAAGATGCGGTTAAATTTACCCTGAAAGAACCACTCGCGAATTTTGATCGCCGCCTGATAAATGGTATTGCGCCATCAGAAGCTTTTGATTTCGCTCATCTGGGCCGCGCAGAAACCTCTCTCCTTAATAATAAACCTGTGGGTACCGGCCCGTATGCGCTCACCGAACTGAGACCGGATCAGGCAATCCTGACAGCGCGGCCTGATTACTGGGGACCTAAACCCAAAGTTCATAAAATTATCTTCCGTTATACCGCTGATGATAATGCACGTGCCCAGCAGCTCAGAGCCGGAGAAGGTGACGGGACCGTTCTGCCTGCAGAGCTGGCTTCAACATTTAAACCACCTGAATTTAATGTCATTTCGGTTAAATCCGGGGACTGGCGTGCAATCAGCCTTCCGGCCGGAAACCCTGTCACAGGGGATGATGCTGTCCGACTGGCCGTAAACTATGCGGTTAATCGTGAAAATATGGTTAAGTATGTACTGAAAGGATACGGTGTCGCTAACTCGGCATTCCTGGCTCCCTTTTATGGTGAAGCATACGATCCGGCGCAGGAATTTACCTATGACCCTGAACGGGCTAAAAAAATCCTGGATGAAGCTGGCTGGAAAACCGGGCCGGATGGTATTCGAGTCAAAAATGGGCAGCGTGCCGCGTTTGAGGTCATTTATTACCCTAACCGCGATCGCTCCCGCCGGGATCTTACGCTTGCTGCTGTGAACGACTTAAAGAAAATTGGCATTCAGGTGACCCCTTCGGCCAGGGATTCCAAATCAGTTACGCGTGAAGTTTATGCAAATACCCCGGTCATGCTGGGTGGCGGTGTGGTGCCGTATTCAGTTGACGGACAAATTTATCATATTCTGCACTCAAAATATGCTGAACCGGGTGTCGGCGCCAGCTGGGATAATGCCTCTGATTACCGTAACCCGGCGATAGACCGTTTGCTTGATGAAGCGCGGGCCCAGACTGACAGTCATAAACAGGCCGAACTCTACCGGGAACTCCAGGAGGAATACCATAAAAAACCCGCCGTACTGCAACTGGCTTATCTGAACCATGTTTACGTGCAGCGGGAACAGGGCTTTAAGAACGTTAAAGAAATTCTGGAGCCGCATTCTCACGGTGTGGGTTTTGGTCCCTGGTTCGCCATTGAGGAATGGGAAAAGTAGGTAATGAAAATCTCTTCCGGGCGATGGCATCGCCGCCGCCATGAAATTCTATTGATGGTCAGCAGACGCGTGGCTTTCCTGGTGCCCCTGCTACTGCTGGTGACGCTGGGCATCTTTGCCCTCGCCACGGTCAGTCCTTACGATCCGCTTGATGCGTATCTGGGGGGACTTGCCGGGGGAATGACACATGAGCAGCAGGCCAGTCTGGCTGCAACATTGAATCTTGATATGCCGTGGTATGCGGCATGGTGGGAATGGATCAAAGGCATATTTTCCGGGGATCCGGGAACCTCCAGAGCGTATCAGCAACCTGTGATGCAGGTCATGCATCAGCGTCTGCCCTGGACACTTCTGCTGGGACTCACCGGCCTGTTCATCAGCGTATTTCTCGCGTTTGTGCTCGGCGTTCGTGCCGGGCTTCATCCGAACGGCTGGGTGGATCGGGCCATTTCTGTGCTGGCGACCATTTTACAGACCATTCCACCTTTTGTGCTCGCGCTCGCGGCACTGAGTATTTTCGCGTTGTATCTCAACTGGCTTCCGACAGGCGGGCTGACCTGGCCCGGTCAGGAGGCCACCCTGGCATCCACCGTGATACATCTGATCCTGCCGGGCGTTGTACTGGGTATTACGCAACTTCCCTGGCTCATCCTGAGTCTACGGGAGTCAATACTGGATGTGCTGGCTTCTGATGCCATACGTGGGGCCCGTGTCCGTGGGATCCCTTACAGCCGGATCATCAGCCATCATGTCATACCGACAGCGCTGCCACCGTTTATTGCCCTGGTGGGGTCAAGGCTACCGGAACTGGTGGCGGGCTCAGTTCTGGTGGAAGCCATCTTTGCCTGGCCGGGTCTGGGAAGTGCCCTTGTACGGAGTGCACAGTCACTGGATTTCCCGTTGCTGACATTCCTGACCGTCGCCATAACGGTACTTGTTCTGGTCGGCAATCTTCTTTCCGACATTCTGTTTGTTATTCTTGATCCGCGGGTTGACGCTGATGCTTAAAATCTTATCGCTTTCTCCGCGCCACCTGAACATTCCCCTGTGTGTGACATGGGCGGTATTTTTCTTCATCATTGGTTATGCCGTCCTTGTTCCCTGGGCGAGCGATGTCGATCCAGTGATGACGGATTTCACTATGTCAGGGCAGCCTCCTGGCGAGCAGGCTGTGTTTGGAACGGATTCTGACGGGCACGATCTTTTTGTACGTATCGCACAGGGGCTGCGTATCTCGCTGGTTATTTCAACGATAACGGCTGCATTCTCCTGTGTCTTCGGCATTGTTCTCGGCACGCTTGCCGGAATGAGCGGAGGATGGGTTGACCGCGCCATTATGAGAACAACCGATGGCGTAAATGCGCTTCCTCATCTCCTGATTGGGATACTGATCGTCTCGCTTTTTAAGGGCTCCGTCATCGCCATTATTGCTTCACTGGTTCTGACACACTGGACTTATATCGCCCGGGTGGTACGGGCCCAAATCATTGGCATAAGGCATGCGGAATTTATTGAAGCCGCGTGGCTCTCGGGCATGAACCGGTGGCAGATAATATGGCACCACCTGACACCAGCGGCTCTGGGGCAGGCTCTGATCGGTTTAGTACTGCTTATTCCTCATACTATCTGGCATGAATCGACACTGTCTTTCCTCGGGCTTGGACTTCCTCCCCACATGCCATCGCTGGGCACATTATTATCCGATGCACAGGGCGCGATACTTCTGGGGCACTGGTGGATGTTACTGTTTCCCTGCCTGTTTCTGATTGGCGCAACATTATCCGTATCGATCATCGGTAATGATTTGAGAAAGCGGATCACCGGTAAACAGGAGTCATTCAGATGATCCTAATGATTGATAAATTAACTGTACGGATACCGCTGAGGCAGGGGGGAATGGTGCATTCTGCTACGAATATTTCGTTGACCCTTGAACGGGGGGAAATTCATGCCCTTATTGGCGAATCCGGATGCGGAAAGTCCACCATTGCGCAGGCTATCACAGGTCTGTTACCTGCAACCGCGCGGGTAACAGGAAAAGTGGTTTATTCCGGACAGAATATCCTTGGAAAACAAAATGATTTCTCCGGAAGACACATTGCACTTGTCCCTCAGTCTGCTGCCACTTTTCTGACACCCGTCCGGACCGTAGGCGCACAACTGGCGGAAACCATCACTATTCTTAAAGGTACCCTGTCGCCGGAACAGTTAATAATTCAGGTTGGTCTCGACCCTGATGTACTGGAACTGTATCCACATGAAATTTCGGGAGGGATGGCTCAACGCGCGGCAGTGGCATTTGCCCTGGCGGGTGCACCTGACATTGTCATTGCAGATGAACCCACGGCGTCTCTGGATCCGGAACGTAAAGCGGGAATGTTTCGTCTGTTACGCCAGATTGCCGATCGGGGTGCAGCAGTTATGTTAATTACACATGATATCAGCGCGCTTGTTGATACCGGCGTGGCAGACAGGGTGAGCGTCTGTTATGCCTCCCGGATTGTCGAAAGCGGTGAATCAAAAATAGTCTTAAATGGCGGTGCACAAAGTCGGTATACACGGGACTTACTGGCTGCCCTGCCCCGAAATGGGTTACACCGGATGCCGGGTACACCGCCGGAACTGACAAACCTTGCCGATGATTACACTTATGAAACACGGCTCGCTTTATCGGAGGAGGCGCAATGCAGGGTTTAGTTGCCAGTGATGTTGTTGTTGAGTTCAGACGCCCCGGCGGGCAAGAGGTGCGTATCCTTGATCGAATTGATCTGATAATACCTCCCGGGAAAATAGTGGGATTAACCGGACCGTCAGGACGGGGAAAAACAACGCTCGGGCGGGTAATGGCTGGTCTTGTTGTCCCCACGGCCGGCCGTGTTATCTGTAATGGTATTGAGGTCAAAAATGTCCGGACCCGTTCCGGTGCAGCGACCCGCGGTAAAATCGGTATGGTATTTCAGTCTCCCCGGCGTTCATGCGATCCCCGGCTGACGTTAAAGAAAACGATCATGCAGACAGCCAGGCCTGATGCTGATATTGAAGCCATTCTGGCAAGAGTGGTCCTGACGCCAGACCTGCTTAACCGATATCCTGGTCAGGTGTCTGACGGACAGCTCCAGAGAGCAGCAATGGCAAGGGCACTGGCAACGAAGCCTGACTTTATGATTCTGGATGAAATGTCGTCCATGCTGGATCCTGCGACAACGGCAACGTTGATGGATGCGGTAAAACAATTTGTTAATCAAGGCGGTGGCGTGCTGATGATAAGTCACGATCATGAACTTGTTGATGCGGTTTCCGATGAGCTCAGACAGCTTTGACATGCACACTTATTGTCTACCCAGTAGTCCTATAGTTAACCTGTTTACAAAAATATTGCTGGTCATGTTGATAGTTTATTCCCGGTTAAGCGGGCTAATTAACCCAAAGTGATGAACCATCCAGGACTTGCAGATAAAGCTGGAAGAATAGATTTGTTGCCATGGTTTTCCCCGAATCAAAATACAGATTAGCTTAACTATTTATTGTTATGTTATAACATACTAGATATGGGCGGAATGAAAAGAAGGCTTAGTATGAATACAGATAATCGTATTCCCGTTACCGTTCTGACCGGGTTTCTGGGATCAGGCAAAACCACACTACTGAACAATATTCTCAGCCAGCAGCACGGCCTGCGGGTGGCGGTTATTGAGAACGAATTCGGTGAAATCGGTATAGATGATGCATTGGTCATCAATGCAGATGAAGAAGTCTTTGAGATGAATAATGGCTGCATCTGCTGCACGGTGCGGGGCGATTTGATTCGTATCCTGAGTCGTCTGATGCGCCGCTGCGATAAGTTTGACCGTATCCTGATCGAAACCACCGGGATGGCCAATCCCGGGCCGGTTTCACAGACTTTCTTCGTTGATGATGAAGTTAGTTCTGCACTTCGTCTTGACGGTATCATCACAGTGGTGGATGCCAAACATGCCGGTTTGCATCTGGACGACAGCAGTGAACTTTGCGAACAAATCGCATTTGCCGATGTTCTCCTGGTGAATAAGGCCGATCTTGTCTCACCCGCTGAACTGGACGAACTGGAGGTTCGCCTGCGCAGCATGAACGCCCTCGCGCGGATCCAACGCACCGTGAATGCAGAAGTTGATATCCCTACGGTGCTGGATGTCGGTGGGTTTGATTTACAGCGCGTCTTACAGGAACGTCCACAGTTTCTGGAACCTGAATATCCGTTTGAGTGGGCAGGCATTTGGCATTTATCGGCGGGCGTAACCGAACTGCATTACACCACCGGGTCTGATCCGTCCATCGATGTTTTGTTTACTGCCGTACCTGAAAGCAACGAACACACCTTTATGCAGTTTATCGCGCAGGCTGATAACGCATTTTCCCGTGACAGTTTGCGGGGGGAAGTGGATGTTGAACTGGTTCCTTCACCTCGGGTTGTATCGCTCCTGGTCCCTGAAACCGGAGCACAGACGCTGAGAATAGCGATCCCCGAAGAGGGAAATTATGCACTGGTAACCGAGCATCTGCCTGAAGAGTTTGAACTGGCGCTGTACTGTAATAATGTGGCGCAAAAGCCTGTCATATCCCGCGCCTTCAGCGCAGCACACAGCCATGACGAGGAAGTGACGTCCGTAGGTATTACCGTGGACGGTGCGTTATCGGAATATAAATTGAACAACTGGTTACGATTGCTATTGTCATCGCGGGGACAGGATATTTTCCGCTCCAAGGGCATTCTGAACCTGGCAGGAAAAGACCAGCGGGTGGTTTTTCAGGGGGTTCATATGCTGATGGATGTCAATGTTGATCGTGAATGGAAAGTCGGAGAGCCAAGACGCAGTGAGATCGTCTTTATTGGTCGCAATCTGGATCGTCAGATGTTGATCAGGGGAGTACAGGCATGTCTGGCGTGACAGGTAGTACTGAATTTCGACAGCAGCTGGTTCCATTGTGGGCGACGAATGCTAATGACTATATCAACCTGTTAGCCTGGTCGCCGTCTGGGGAATTACTGGCTTGCGCTAGTGCAGATGGCGAGGTTGCGCTTTACTCGGGGGATGATGGTCGTATGCTATGGCGGCATTCAGCACATGAATTAGGTACGACGGCGCTGGCCTGGTCGCCGGACGGGCAGAAACTCGCCAGCGGGGGCCAGGATGATTCTATTGTGATATGGGAGCCGGTAACTGGCGAACCCTCCGCATGCTGGAAAGCGGGGCGGGGCTGGGTGGAAAAACTGGCCTGGTCATCTGGTGGTATGCTTGCCAGCATTGCCGGTAAGCAACTCAAACTGTGGGATGACCGGGGGTTACTTAAGCAGGCTTTTGAGCCTGTGGACAGCACGCTGACAGGGCTGGAATGGATGGCTGACGGCAGTATTGTGACGTCGTGTTACGGTCAGGTCAGCCATTGGCAACCCGGCAAAGCAGAGCCAATACGAAATTATTCCTGGAAAGGATCATTACTCAGTCTGGCCGCCAGTCCGGATGGTGCGTGGATAACAGCAGGCAGCCAGGAAGGTATCGTGCTGCTTTGGGCGAAATCTGTAGAAAAATCGTGCCAGATGAGTGGTTATAACTCAAAGGTTCGTCATCTCTGTTGGAGCCATGATGGGCAGTTGTTTGCTACTGGTGCTGGGGAGGAAATGCTGATCTGGGATTGCAGTGGCGAGGGGCCGGAAGGCACTGAGCCTGATTACCTGCCGGTACATCTGGGAACAATTACGGCGCTATCGTTCAGTCCCGTCAGTAAGTGGCTTGCCAGCGGTGCGGAGGACGGCATCCTGTTCCTTTATGATGCAGGAACACGGCAGGAACTGGCGATTCTGGCTGATGACGAAGCAGTTAGCGCGCTGTGCTGGCATCCTGAGGGGGAATATCTGACCGCTGGTTATGCGGATGGAACAGTCAAATTGCTGCGGCTGATTGGTCACCACTGAGAGAGGCTAAATGGAGAGAGAACCGCTAACGGTCCTGAACGGTTTCCTTAGTCAGGGTAAACCACGCGGTTAAAAATTTGTTAATGCAGATACTCCAGAAGCAGCTTCGATGTGCGTCATCGTGAACGATTTGAACGAACAGGATGTCGACGGCGTCCTAATTGCCAGTACAGAAATCAAGAAGGAACACCGTGAAGCGTAATATCGTAAGTAATCTGATTGAAAAAGATTATTTTGATACGCTGGAGAGTATTCTCAGCGTTAATATCCATTCTCTGTCGCGGCCAGGCGGCGGGACGTTGCTTTCAGACATCCATTTTGCGGTCAAAGCAGGAGAATGTCTGGCCATTATCGGGCCTAACGGCAGCGGTAAAACTTCCCTCGTGAGAGCAATCAGTCAGGAACTGACCCATCTGAAAGGGGAAATTCGTCTGCGGGGCCGCGACATGTCTGCTTTATCCCGGCAACAGCGGGCCAGACAGGTTGCTGTTCTGGCGCAGAATGATACACCCGATATGAGACTGTCCGTTGAGGACTATGTGGCGCTGGGGCGTATCCCTCATGCCGGGGATGTCCCGCGCAATGTAGATGATGCGATTGTCGCAAAAGCCATTAAAGATACCGGATTGCAGCGGCTACGCAGGCGCTCACTGGTTGCGCTTTCCGGTGGCGAAAGACAGCGGGCCGCGCTGGCTCGGGTGCTGGCACAGACGCCCGAGCTGGTATTGCTTGATGAACCCACCAACCATCTCGATCCCCCCGGACGTGCGGAACTCCTTTCGCTGGTGAAAAGTAAGGGGATCACCGTCGTGGCGGTATTGCACGATCTGACACTGGCAGGATCCTTTGCTGACCGTGTTCTTCTCCTGTCTCAGGGGCAGTCAGTGATCTGTGACACGCCGGAGAGGGTACTGGTATCAGAATACCTTTATCCCGTCTTTGGCTTGACCAGTTTTACCGTGCCGCATCCTCATACAGGAAAGGCGTTACGTATTTTTGAAGTGCCGCATTGTGCATAAATTATTCCCTGAGAGTCAGTAATGAAAAAACGGTTTATATCCCTGCTGGCGGTACTGTCAGCTTCAGCAGCCAGTGCTGCCGATTTCCCGGTGACTATTGAAAGTTGTGGGACGCCTGTCACCTTCGCCAGTCCGCCGAAAAGGGCGGTTATTAACGACCTTAATATGTCAGAAATGGCGTTTGCACTGCATTTGCAGGATCGCATCGTTGGGCTGACCGGTATTAGTGGCTGGTACAAAATGACGCCGGAATTTAAACAGGCGATGGGTTCGATCCCGGAACTGGCACCAAAATATCCCACCCTTGAAACATTACTGGCCCCCGAACCTGATTTCTTTTTCGCTGGCTGGAACTATGGAATGAAAGTGGGCGGCGAAGTGACGCCGGACACGCTAAGCAAATATGGCATCAAAACTTTTGTTCTGAGTGAAAGCTGTGTGTTCACCACTGCGCACAAAAATAAAGCCACCATGGATCTGCTGTATAACGATGTCCTCACGCTGGGTAAGATTTTTGGCAGGCGCAATGACGCACAGGCCCTGGTCAGCGGCTGGAAAAAGAGGTTAAACGAACTGCCGAAGCCAGCGGCAGGTACCCGTCCTTTAAAGGTGTTCGTCTACGACTCAGGCGAGGATAAACCGTTTACCAGTGGTAAATATGCGATGCCTACGGCCATTATTGAGGCGGCTGGTGGTAAAAATGCAATGGAGGCGCTGGATACCAGCTGGGGCACAACCTCCTGGGAAAGCGTCGCGGCGGCTGAGCCGGATTTTATTATTTTGTTGGATTACCAGACGGGGAGCGGGGCAGATGCGCTGCGTCGTTTTCTGGAGAAACATCCATTAATGAAACTGACGCCAGCGGTACAGCATCAGCGCTACCTGAAGCTTCAATATGCTGAACTGACGCCGGGACCCGCTAACGTTGATGCGGTGGAAAAACTCGCGCGGGCAATGTACCCGACAGCGGCGAAGTGATGCTCATGTCGTACCGTTATCACTGGGCGATGTGGGGAGCGATGGTGGTGCTGATCGGGTTGATGTTATTCAGTATTACCAGAGGGACAGTGCCACTGTCGCTAATGCAGGTGCTGGGAGCACTGAAGCTGACGAATGAGCCGGTATCTGCCATGGTCAGCAGAATCGTGACCGATTTACGCGTCCCCCGGATGTTACTCTCTGTGCTGACCGGGGCGGGACTGGCAATGGTGGGGGCATTGTTACAGACTACCACCCGTAATGATCTGGCCGATCCTTTTTTATTCGGGCTATCCTCCGGCGCGTCAGCGGGGGCGGTACTGGTGATCACCCGCTTTGGCGATCGACTCGGTGCATTTACGCTCCCGGTATCGGCGTTTGTCGGTGGCGTATGTTCCGCCATCGTAGTGATGCTGCTGTTTCATTTTAAAAAGCAACGCGGAGCTGAGCATCTTATTCTCTGCGGGCTTGCTATCTCTTTTTTGTTCGGGGCGCTGACCAGCTATTTCATTTTTTCCGGCGATCAGCGGGCGGCCAGCTCTGTACTGTTCTGGTCTCTGGGCGGTCTGGGTTTAGCCAGCTGGGACAATTTGCCCTTTGCCGTGTTCAGCCTGGTGCTACTGATTGCCTTTGTTCTGTTGCGGTGGCGCTCGCTGGATGGCGTGCTGGCAGGAGAACAGACAGCGCTGTCGCTGGGGATTAACGTAAGTCGTCTGCGGATCGAGATTTTTCTTTGTTGCGCCCTGGCAACATCGTTGTTGGTGGCATTGACTGGCGTGATTGGATTTGTTGGCTTAATGGTGCCTCATTTGTGTCGGCATTTTGCAGGAGTTAAGCATCTGTTGTTGTTACCTTTGTGTGGCGTCTGGGGTGCAATATTACTGTGTGGCGGCGATATAGTCAGCCGGACGATACTGGCACCGCAGGAACTACCAATTGGCATTATTACGGCGGGCATTGGCGGGGTGTTTATTATCACCATACTCGCACGAAATTCGTCCAGAAATACGGCCTGTTAAGGTCATTTAAGGCAGAAAAATCAGGCTCTGACGTCTTTTATTCATTGTGAATGATTGAGGTTGTTGACGCCAATTATGAAAGCAACCGATACTCCTTGTGGACGGTTATATTTATTATGGAGTCAGGTAATAGTGTGATGGCTTTTAGATATTTTAAAATTGATTTACCGCCTGGCTCGATTTCAATAATTATTCGTATTGGTGATTTAACCCTTTCCTCGACAATCAGGGCAAATCACTTTAACTTCAATATCTTTTTTTTGTACAGCACAACCATAATCTATTGCTTTTTTCTCAATGTAAGTATGAATGAGGTGGTCAGTATGTTGAATTATTGTTCCGCAATTTGAGCAAATCAAAAAAAGAGTTACAACATCAGAGGATAAATTATTTTTTCTGATAAATTTACTACAGCATTCTATTTTTACGATAATCCCTGCCTGTTGCAAATAATCCAGAGAACGATAAACCGTAGCCGGTTTTGCATTCGGATTATATTTCTTCATTAATTCCAGTATCTGGTATGCGCTAATGCCTTTTTCTTTAGCATGACTGACGAAATTATAAACTCTCTCCCGGAGCGGTGTGATTCGTATTTTCTTACTCTCAATCAGCTCTCTCAGCCCGGAACAATCCGTAGACGATAATGCAGTGTCCCTTGTACTTAGAGAATATGGGCTATTACTCACCGGGCCTCCTGTAATTTTCAAGCGATGTTATCTTTTCTTGTCCTGAAACGATGGAAATCTACTGATGTTTTGATCGTGCCATGTAAGTAAAGAAGAACTGGCAAATTTGATTGTTACGTTATAACATAACACATGATAAGTGAGGTGCCAATGTTTCTCTTACTGGAAAAAGCCCATGCAGGTGCAGTTTTTAAACTTGAAGATATCCAGGCATCAATACCCTGGAATTCTCATGGATTGATCGCTGCGATTGCACAGCAATATGACACTGGAGAGGTGTTGATGCTGGCCTGGATGAATCAACAGGCTCTTGATGAAACCTTATTGACTGGCAGAGCCTGTTACTGGTCGCGATCCCGATCATGCCTTTGGCGAAAAGGTGAGACCTCCGGCTGCGTTCAGCAAGTACATGATATCCGTCTGGATTGCGACGGAGATGCGGTACTACTGCTTGTGGATCAAAAAGGTGGAGCCTGCCACACAGGTCGGCGGAGTTGTTTTTACAACGCCATCAAAGGCGATGAGCTAACCGTGCTCAACGATCCTGGTTAATCCGAACACAACGAATATCTGAGGAGATGTAAGGTAATGTCCGAAGTCAGTGCAAATTTTCATGGCGATAAACGCCTGCCGGTTACCGTACTTTCGGGATTTTTGGGAGCAGGGAAAACGACACTGCTTAACCATATTCTGAACAACCGGGAAGGCCGTCGTGTTGCTGTCATTGTTAATGATATGTCTGAGGTGAATATTGATGCTGCCCTGGTGAGGGAAGGTGGTGCAGAACTCTCCCGGACTGATGAAAAACTGGTTGAAATGAGCAACGGTTGCATTTGCTGCACATTGCGCGAAGATCTTCTTCTCGAAGTTAATCGTCTGGCAAAAGAAGGGCGTTTTGATCAGCTTGTCATTGAGTCCACCGGTATATCTGAGCCTCTGCCTGTTGCTGAAACTTTTACCTTTGCGGGCGATGACGGTGAAAGCCTTTCGACGGTGGCCCGCCTTGACACTATGGTCACTGTGGTGGATGCGTACAATTTTCTGAAGGATTATGGTTCGCAAGACAGTATACAGTCACGCGGAGAATCGCTCGGTGAAGGCGATGAAAGGAGCGTGGTTGACCTGCTGATCGATCAGATTGAATTCTGTGATGTGCTGGTCCTTAATAAAGTTGACCTTATCAGTGAAGCGCAAAAAGAAAAACTGATGGCGGTTTTACGCTCGCTTAATCCACGGGCAAGGATTGTTGTTTCGCAATTTGGACAGGTCCCCTTGGATAACGTACTCAATACCGGTCTGTTCGATTTTGATCAAGCCGCTCAGGCACCTGGCTGGCTGAAAGAATTGCGCGGTGAACATACGCCGGAGACAGAAGAATACGGAATTTCCAGCTTTGTCTTTCGCGCCCGTCGGCCTTTTCATCCGACCCGTTTCTGGCAGGTGATGGAAAACGAGCTGGATGGCGTCGTCAGATCAAAAGGGTACTTCTGGCTGGCCAGCCGTCCGGAATTTGCAGGTTCATGGTCACAGGCAGGTGGCATTGCGCGCCAGGGGCTGGGGGGCATGTGGTGGGCGAGTGTGCCGAAAGAACGTTGGCCAGAGGATGCTGAGTCACTGAAGTTCATCATGTCTAACTGGATAGATGGCATTGGTGATGCCCGTCAGGAACTCGTTTTTATTGGAATGGATATGAATGAATCCGAACTGCGCAACAGGCTGGAATCTGCCCTGTTAACGGATGCAGAAATGGCAGAAGGGCCTCAAAAGTGGCGGTATTATTCCGATCCTGTTGAGCCCTGGTTCGAAAAATGAATCGAAGGCACCCGCATTTGTCGGGTGCCTTCGTATGAGAGCGAAAAGGGGGCCGATTTACAACAATTCTTCCCCAGCTTTTTTGAACCACTGTACAACACTATTCAGATGATGTTGCCCATATAACGAGACAAAACGTCTGGTTTCTTGGTGTCCGGGATCCTGAAGAACAGCCAGGCGGGATGTAATGAATGCCTGCGTCAGGGGAATGCCACATTCTTCTGTAATGCACCGGTACCATTGCTGGTATGTTTTGGGGATCATATTCATGCTCCATGAATGAATAACAGGGATATCACCAGAGCCACAACCAACGAACTCAGCGCCTGTCTTCCTGCTATTGCCGCGGCAAACCGCCAGTTTATTTCCCGGGCGATGGTAAATACCGTGACAAGGCAGGCCATCAACGTAGAGGCGAGCCAGACAAGTAGCAGTATCTGTGATGTACTGAGGGACTGTATTAAGCTGCCGCCATCCTGATTGAGCACCATCAAACCATCTTTCCTTAGCAGTGAAAAAATGATCCCTGGCATCAGTTCTGCCGGCAGTTTAAAAAGATGAAGTAAAGGCGCAGTAGTTTCGCTCAGCCAGCGGGTGATACCTGCGTAATCAAGCATTCCCGCAATAAGGCAGATAATCAGGAACAGTGGCATAGCTTGCATAAGGAACTGACGGAGGATATTTCTCAGCATCCACGCCACGTTTCGCCTGCGCGGCCATTGTAGCCAGGTGAGCTCTGTCAGACGCTGGTTTTGGCCAGGCTTCAACGACCCGTTCCAGAGTCGCGTATGTATTGCGCCTGTGATAAACAGCAGACTGAGATAGGGGATAAAGAGCCAGGGTTGATGGGCGGCATTAAAAAGAGAAAGCGTCGCCCCGGTCTGATAGCTGCAAGCGGACCCAAAGCTAATCATACTTATACAGGCATGCCGGGTGCATCGCGAACACGAACGGCTCTGAAAAACCGCCACGACATTACAGCCGAACCCACTTAATACTGGAATAAGATCCTGGCCGCTGAGACCCACTTTTCGCAACCAGGGATCCAGCGTCGCTGTAATTCTTTCCTTAAGCCCACTGTCGTCTGTCAGTGAAAGAGATATTCCGACCAGTACCACCACAGGAAAGGCCCATACGAAAGAATAGAGTCCCAGGCTAAAAAGACCGTAATTGCCGACAAATAATGCTTGCAGAATGTCGGGCCAGTTGGTCGTTATATTCTCAAGCGGCTGAATAACCGCACTGTCAATGACAGGCTGAATGAAATCTGACAGCAGCCATGCCCCCCATACCGGAACGGCAAACAGCAGGAAAAGGCATATTATTGCAGCAACTTTTCCACCCCAGCGATGTTCAAATATCGTTTGTTGAGGAGATTCAGCCAGCAGATGAATTACCGGTATCTTATGACGGGGTAAAGAGACAGCGGAGGGTGCAGGTTTATCCTGCAACAGCAACTGCACTATTTCCTGGCGAACATTGCTGCCAGCTTCCCGGGCATTGACTGCCAGTACAGACGCACCTGATGTTTCGCTCAGGTATACAGTCACTTCCCGAAGGCCCTTTCTGATCTTATCAGCAAAGGTCAGGAGTATAACAAGGTGTTTTGCCTGTGGCGGTATGAGGTGACAGAGCGTTTGCCACTCCTGCTGAGCGTGTGTGGCCCGCAGAACCACCAGAATGCCATAATGCTGGTTTAGCGCATTAAGGGCGAGTTTCGTGGTTTCACTGTCGCTCTGAAAACGTATACCTGGTGTATCAACCAGGCAGATCCCCGCATCATTAATGTGACCTTCCCGACATACGACGGTCGATCCCCTGAAATTACGCTCATCACTGGCAGCACTTTCCGTCAGAATATTAAACAGGGTAGATTTTCCTGCACTTTCTAATCCCATTAAAACGAATGATTGCATAAACACGGACCTCAGCACGCACAGTCCTCATCGGCACAGCAATCAGGCTCTGAAGGCAGAACCCACCAGTCCCGTACTCCTTCAGAGGGCAGGCCCAGATGACGCGTGATACTTTCTGCCACGACGGGAAAGCGCTGACGGAACTTATAGATAAAGCAATAAATATTACCGGCATGCCGCACGTGAGGGCCGACAAGGTACAAACCAGGAAAAAGGGTTGAGCAGTCTTCGTCCGTTAATACCGGATAACCATCATCATTCCATTCAAAAAAAGCAGCCAGTTGCTTTGCTCCCCCGCCACACTGGAAGCCGGTAGCAAGCACAGGTACCTCGTCAGTAGCCCAGGCGCGTCCGTTTGTGGTATGGACTTTGTAAGAACTTCCCGGGCCGGGCATTCTGATTACTTCACAGACATCCGCATCTTCATAAATTTCGAAAAGACGGTGATTCATCACTCTGTTCAAACGCTCACGAGTGTAAGGAGAAAGCGATAGACTGGGATCGCTGATATGGTTAGCTGACCAGGGGGCTGAGCGGGTCAACATTTTTACCGATGAACCATTTTCCAGCAGGTTTACAGCGGCATCCACCGCGCTTTCATAGCCGCCGATCACGATGTAATCGCCTTTTCGGAAGTCCTTCCAGCTGGACACATCAGCGTAATGGCAACACATTTTTGCTCCCGGAAAAATCTGCCGGTCAGGGAACTGGAATTCACCTGTAGCCCATATAAATGAGCGCGTTTCAATTCTCTCTCCTGTCTCTGTTGTCAGCATAAAATGACCTGAACTGAGCAAGGCCACCTTAACAACCCTGGCGGGGGCCATGACGGGGATCTGATACTCATCCAGCACGGCATTGAGGTATTTTGCGTACGTGTTTCCCCCGGCGTGTTCTTCACCGCAGAAAAGTGCCAGGGAACTGTCAGGCGTCACAGCATTAAGATCGGCTTGTCCGAACGGATTGGAAAAAAAAGAAGGAGTAATAAAGCGGGTTTCTTCCGGCCAGCGCATAAAGGAGGCACCCACTTCGTGACTATCCACGACAAGGATATCCTGTACGGCGCTCCGACGAAGAAGCGCCGCCATACCCACCCCAGCCGGACCCGCACCGACAATAACGACTTCGCGTGGTTGGTTCATAGAATTACCCTTTGCATTACGTTATAACATAACAATTGATGTTGAAATTTTTTACATCCAGAGGGACACCTTATCGGATACGCCATGAGGTATTTTCGCCGACATCTTCAAGCTCAATGCCTTGCTCCGCTAATTCATTTCTTAAACGATCGGCCTTGTCCCATTCGCCCATACGTCGCGCCTCACTGCGCTGGTGAATTAACTTTTCAATAAGTTGCAGTTCTGCAGGATGAAGATCACTGCGGTTTTTCAAAAAGGCATCCGCTGATTGTTCAAGCAAACCCAGCACATTCCCCAGGTCTTTCAGCGTGGTGGCAAGTGCTGCGGCTTCATCATCATTCGTTCCGCAAAGCCTGTTAATCTCTCTTGTCAGTTCAAATAAAATGGCAAGCGCCTGGGGTGTATTGAAATCATCATCCATTGCCTCACAGAATCTGGCCCGCCATGCATCATGCTGTTCAGATCGAGACCCGTCAGCGAACTGGCATGCGGTGTAGAGCCGTGTTAGAGAGGCGCGCGCGAGGTGAATATTTTCCTCGCTATAATTCAGCGGCTTACGATAATGTGCGCTTAGCAGGAAGAAGCGCACACTCTGGGCATCGAACCGGTGCAGAATATCGCGCAGGGTAAAAAAGTTATTCAGCGATTTCGACATCTTCTCTTTATTCACCGTCACCATGCCGGTGTGAAGCCAGTAATTTACGTAAGGGCCATCATTGGCGGAGGTGGACTGGGCAATCTCATTTTCATGATGGGGAAATATCAGGTCCGAGCCACCGCCATGAATGTCGAAATGGGTACCAAGGTAATGGCAGTTCATGGCAGAACATTCAATATGCCAGCCAGGTCTCCCTTCACCCCAGGGTGATGGCCAGACAGGCTCGCCGGGTTTTGCCCGTTTCCAGAGAACAAAATCCAGCGGGTCGCGTTTATACTCATTCACTTCGATGCGGGTCCCGGCACGAAGCATGGTAATATCCTGTCCCGAAAGCTTTCCATAGTCTTTTGCCGATGCAGTGGAGAACATGACGTCACCATTCTCTGCAATGTAAGCAAATTGTCGATGCAGAAGTCGTTCGATCATACTGATGATTTGGGGGATGTGCTCTGTGGGACGAGGTTCGAAGTCTGGTGGCAGGATACCTAACTTTGCAAAATCAATGTGCATTTCATGCACCATCCGTTCTGTCAGGCTGCGCCAGTCCTTTCCCGTATCACGGGCGCGCTGAATAATTTTATCATCTATATCAGTAATGTTACGCACGAAAGTCACATCGTATCCGCGAAAACGCAGGTAGCGGACAATCATATCAAAAGCTACAAAGGTTCTGGCGTGCCCCAGATGGCAAAGGTCATAAACCGTCACGCCGCATACATACATGCCGATTTTGCTCTCTTTAACCGGAACTAATAGCTCCTTTTGCATACCAAGTGTGTTTGTTAGTTTAATCATTACGTTTACCTCATTATTTTTAGATAGCAGCACACGAACACACCTGGCGCTAATTAACAGTCGTCCGGGATAAGAAAAAAATTATTTGGTGATAGTACGATTACAGTCCGGACAGATACCATGGCTGGAAAGGGTAATTTCCCGTTCGGTCATACCATGTCCAGTGAGATGTGATTTTACCAGTTCAATGGCCGCTTCCAGGGCTGGATCCTGCTCAATAGGAATAACATGATGGCAGTTATCGCATTCAAAAAGTCCTACGGCAGCCCGTTGGGTCAGAGCGAAACGCTGAGTTCTTGCCGAGTCGGTATAACGCTGGACAATACTTACCTGCATTAGCCGCTCCAGTATTCGGTAAAGGGTCACACGATCGGGAGCCTGCTCGCCCAGTTGCTGAGTTAAATCGTCATGGCTCATGGCCTGGCTGGCATGTTCAAGGCACTGCAGTGTAGCAAGGGTGGATGGCGTTGCCCGCAAACCATGTGTGCGCAACGTTTGCTTCCAGTCATACGTTTTGGCTGCTGGTGTTGTCATATTTCCCCCCCGAGTCATGTCATTTGAATTTTGGCAGGAAGCCGGTATTATTGCAACTTGATTGCATTAACGTTTAGCGGCATAAGGCTGGATGCTATGAAAAGAACACCGCTCATTATCCTTAATGGTTTTCTGGGGGCAGGGAAAACTACTCTGCTAAAAAACCTTCTTACACAGGCACACAAACGGCGAATGGCTGTATCCGTCATCGTTAATGACATGAGTGAACTTGATGTGGATGGCGTCCTGATAGCCAACACAGAAATCGTTGATGCAGCCAGTAACAATTTTGTGAGTATTTCAGCAGACAGTATCAGCAGCAGAAGTGGGATCCAGAAGCTGGATTCCGCGCTGAAAAACCTGCTCGAAAAAAGGTCTCCGGATTTTATTTTACTGGAAACGTCAGGCAGCAGCCATCCTCTTCCCCTGGTCCGCTATCTGCGAGAACACACCCAGGTAAGTCTCAAAGCATTTTTGTCTCTTGTAGATACGGTCATGCTTAATGATGACTACGATGGTGGAAAGAAGCTTATTCCGGTTTTCCAGGAACACCTCAACAAAGGGACCCGGGGAGTGGAAAGCCTGCTGGCAGAACAGATTATGTTCTGTAATAAGCTCTTACTAACCAAAAACGACCGGTTACCCTTCTATGTGGTTACTGAGGTAGCCAGAGCCATACATCCACTTAATCCGCAGGTTGCAATTATGGCCGTGCCCTGGGGAAATTTACAGCTGGATGAATTGCTTTCCATGCCGGATTACGATTTTCATCGGGTGGCGTTACTTATCGATGAGCTTCAGGATGCCATTGACGCAGTTTTGCTGGCTGAACCCAACAAAAAATATGATATTTCGTGGCGAGTCATTGAGGATGACCGTCCATTTCATCCGCAGCGGCTGTGGGATATCTGCCATCGCTTCATGGGCGCAGGCGTTTACCGCAGCAAGGGGTTTTTCTGGCTACCGGGAAGAGATGACCTGGCATTATTGTGGAACCAGGCAGCAGGGAGCATCAATCTCGAATTCATAAGCTACTGGAAAGCCGGGGTCCTGACTCACACTGATAATTCATTGACAAAGGAAGAACGCGCAGCTATCCGTCAGCAACTGGCAAAAATGCCTGGCAGATTTGGTGACCGGCGCTGCTGCCTGACTGTTATTGGCGAGAGCGGCGAAATTGACGATTTTGCCCTCGCATTGCGCCAGTGTTTTCTCACTGAAGAGGAAATTCTCTGGTGGCAGCAGGGGGGGATTTTCCACGATCCCTGGCCCACGAAAGTGGCCCGGCTGGCTTAACAGGTTATTTTGCAGCGATAGTTGATGTTATGTTATAACGTTTCATTACGCAATTTTATCGGTACAGGACATGACTAAACCTACCCGCGCTGAACGAGAAAAAATCCTGGCTATGCCGCCAGAAGATTACATGAATCATGTGCAACAGGACTACTTCCGGCGGCTTATCCGCCACGAAAGGCAGGAGGTGCTTGATCATATAGACCAGATGAAGCAACAACTGCAGGATAATCCAGAAACGGGTGACGAAGGTGACATCGCCATTCGTGAAGAGCAGTTACGTC
Organism: Enterobacter sp. DTU_2021_1002640_1_SI_PRY_ASU_LCPMC_013; assembly: GCF_032389435.1. Classification (NCBI taxonomy): domain Bacteria; kingdom Pseudomonadati; phylum Pseudomonadota; class Gammaproteobacteria; order Enterobacterales; family Enterobacteriaceae; genus Enterobacter; species Enterobacter sp. DTU_2021_1002640_1_SI_PRY_ASU_LCPMC_013. The sequence continues at coordinate 3,273,832 of NZ_CP135594.1, read as the reverse complement.
TGCTGTTCAGACAGATAGACAGAGAAAGCCGCCTGTTGCCGAAATATGATGCAGCGCTTATACGGCTTGAAAAAGGAGAATATGGCTTCTGCCGGGATACAGGCGAACCTATCGGTCTGCAACGCCTGCTACTCAGGCCCACCGCAGAATTAAGTATTGAAGCCAAAACCAAGGAGGAAAAAGTTGAGGTTCAGTACCGAAAGAAATAAAGCGGTAGCTCAGGCGGCGGGAGGGTAGGGATGAGAGTAAATATCAGATCAGGCAGGTAAATATGAGAATGGCAGCGAAACAAACCCTATGCCCCGGCATGCTACCGGATATTCAGTCCACTAAGGGCGACGATGAGGGTGAGTCATTATCCTGGGTCGGTATGGAGCAAATTGATCTGCCGGTAGATATCGCAGGCAGGCCGGTAGCCGCAAAGGTTAATGCCGGAATAAACCTTCTCAGTTCACCTGAAGCTGAAAAGGGGATCCATATGTCTCGCCTTTATCTTCTTCTGGACGAACTGACACAAGGGGAAATCACACCGGCATTATTGCAACATGTGTTGAAAGCATTTCTGGTGTCTCATCAGGGACGTAGTGATGAAGCCAGTATTGAGATCTCAGGGGAGTTGTTACTGTCGCGTAAGTCGTTAAATTCTAATCACTCCGGCTGGAAAGCCTATCCTCTGACTCTGAGCGCCGAACTCAGGCAATCTTTTACGGTTACCCTCAAAGTGGGTATCCCTTATTCGTCAACCTGCCCGGCTTCCGCTGCGCTTAGCCGCCACGTTGCGGGTTTGCAGTTTAGCAAAGACTTTGGTAACCGGATCGACAGGCTCCCGGCAGCAGAGATAGCCGACTGGCTTGTTGAGAAAGGAATGCCGGCAACCCCGCACAGCCAGCGAAGCTGGGCATGGGTGAATATCCGTCTTAATCCTGAAGCAAAATCACTGCCTGTGCTTGAGCTGATTGATTATGCTGAAGTTGCTCTCGGGACAGCCGTGCAAACGGTCGTCAAGCGGAGCGACGAACAGGCTTTTGCGTTGGCTAACGGTCAGAATCTGATGTTTTGCGAAGATGCTGCCCGTCGGCTCAATAATGTTTTTCGTTGTGCACCCTTTTGTGAAGCATTTGATATCAGGGTTGAGCATCAGGAAAGCCTGCATCCCCATAATGCCGTTGCCCGTATTCACTGGAAAGGAAGTAAAAATGTTACGTAAAAACCCATCAGGTCATACCCCAGTGGTGTCAACAAAGGCCTATATCGATCCCACCGCGGTAATTTGTGGACGTGTCATTATTCATGATTATGTTTACGTCGGACCCTATGCGGTTATCCGTGCTGACGAGCTAAATGCAGAAGGGGATATGGATCCTATCATTATCCATTCCCACTCTAATATTCAGGACGGGGTGGTTATTCACTCAAAAAGTGGCGCACCAGTGACGATAGGAAGCGGAACGTCTATTGCCCACCGTGCAATAGTGCATGGCCCCTGTCAGGTTGATGAGCGGGTATTTATTGGATTCAACAGCGTGTTGTTTAACTGTCATATTCAGACGGGTTGTGTTATTCGCTATAATGCAGTTGTGGATGGCGTTACCTTGCCTGAGAATACCTATATTCCATCAACGGAACGCGTGGGGCCAGATTCCGATCTTAAGAGTTATTCGAAAGTGGACCCCGCTTCTTTACAATTTTCAGAAGAAGTCGCCAGCACTAATGTCAAACTGGTGGAAGGTTATCAGCTGTTGCGAAATGAATTCTGAGTATGGCCCGGCTGGTGCCGTTAACATAAAACCGTATTGTTAACGATTTGTTATTAATGTAGCAAATTCATACTTGCCTCTTTAACCCTTTTGCGGAAGAGGCTTTTCTGTTTTATTAAAGAGGTGGTGGTGAAACTTTTTATTAATAATCTGACGGTCATGGATTTTAGTTTCCTTAATGCGGAAGCCGGACTGATTGGCGATAGCCTTATCGTTAATATTATTCTTGAGGGGGATCTGAATGCTGAATTAATGGTAATGGATTTCTCACATGCAAAAAAAAGTATCAAACATGAAATTGATAAACTGGCCGATCATGTCCTGATTGTGCCGGAACAAAATAGTCATATTATTGTTAGTCATGCAGGCACTACGACGGAAGTTGCCATGCTGTGTAAGAATGGGGAGACCCGGTGTTTTATTTCCGGGCCGCAGGAGAGTTTCTGGCTGGTCCAGGCAGATAATATTACTTCCCGTTGCCTTAAATCCCAAATAGAAAAACATTTACTGGCGTATTTGCCGCAGGGAGTAAAAGACATAACGATAACGTTACGGCCGGAAACTATTAATGGTGACAGTTATCATTACTCGCATGGACTGAAAAAACACCGCGGAAATTGCCAGAGAATAGCGCATGGGCATCGCTCTGCAATAAGAATTTTTGTGGATGGTGAGCGAAGCTATATGCGGGAACAGGAATGGGCAAAACGATGGAATAACGCTTATCTGTTAAGTCGGGAAGATGTCGTTACCGTTACAACACTGTCACCGCGTGCCGTAGCATACTGGCATAAGGGGCTGACATGTTCTTCCTGGCGGAGTTTTCAGGGGTACTTTGAAATCATGCTTTGTTCTGAGGTTGTAGATATTCTGCCGTGTGATACCACGGTTGAGTCACTGGCTTTATTTATCAGGCAATCAATTGAGCACGGTTTACCCGCAGCGAAAATAGAAGTCCATGCCTTTGAGGGCGTGGGTAAAGGCGCTATTGCCTGACACACTATTCTCCTTTTCAGGGGTATTGATCTGTTTTCTCTCGTAAAACTACAATACCCGGTTTTGTAGCCATGTATCTAATAAAAGGTGAGTCAACCACCTTTCTGTTTTTCGCTAATGACGATGCATTTCTGAACCAGATGTTATTGTGGGCTTTGATAATGATCCCAACATGTGAAACATCCAGTCCTCTTTTTGTTGAATAAATACCCACGTAATCACCTGTTTGCAGTTTATTTATTACCTCTTTATCTATTGCAGAAGCCGGTATATAGCTTATCCGGCGTGAGATAATGCCGAGACCCTTAACATATTCTTGTTTTTTATTCTTCTGGTTTAGCTGTTTGTTGACAGTAATAGTATACGGGCTGATGTCCTGAGTAACATCTTGTGCATTTTGCGGAGATGTGACCGCCCAGTCCGTGAAAAAATGTTTTCTGCCAGTAAAATCAATCATTCCGTTTGTATAACGGGTTTTAACAAGTTCAGATACATAAGTTTGCCAGCTACTGGCGTGTGCCATGGAGCGAACATAATCAATAAAAGTAAAACAATCCACGGTACTGGGGTTAGTGACCAGCCTCTCCTGCAACGAAGATGAACCGATCAACGTATGTGCCTGGTAAGCGGTCCCGAGTAAACGGGAAGATATCTCAGCGATACGTTCGCCATAGCTAAGTTCATTCCCGTGAAAAGAGACGGCGGACAGGATTTCGTTAACTTTGCTCTGGCTTTCTTGCGTATCGTATACATTGTGCATTAGTTGTTGATGCCTGGCGAGTGCTGTACAGGTATACAATGAAAGCAGGAATGAAAGCAGGCAGGCAATGCGCTTTTTCATTTTATATTACCTCTTCCGTCTGTATTCGCTATCCCACCATGTTCTTTGTCATTCCGCTGGCAGGAGGGGGGAGTGTAACCTTTTGTTTTTCATTTGATAATGTCTATCCAGATATGTTCAGTCTTTTGCGATGGCGCTTAACACCGTTCTCAAGGCGAGCAAAAGTTGAAACATTTTCTCCACCTGACAGAATCGTAGTTAGTTATCAGTTATACGTTATATCATACTGTAAATTGTATGCCTTAACGTGAGACGTATTTAAATGGTAAAGATTATCTTTACCATTTAATAACATTTCCGTGCTTTCCCTTAACATATTCAGGTACTCCCGAGTGGCGCTTTTAATGCAACAAGGTTGCGTTAATTTGTGGGTTAATGCAACATAGTTGCTGTTAATCACTGAGCTATGTCGGGATACGAAAATGTCAGAAGCGCTTATAACAGAGTCAGAACCTCTCACCTTTACTCTTCCTGATGGCTCTCTGAAGCTCGTCAGAAAAGGGACCACGTTGCAGAACGTCGCGGAAAGTATCGGTTCTTCCGTCGCGAAAAACGCCGTGTATGCTGAAATCGATGGCCAATATATCGATCTGATCGAGGCAGTGCAGAAAAGTGGCACGCTCAATATCATCACGCTTTTTGACGAAGAAGCGTTGGACCCGATTCGCCGTGGCTGCGTTCTCGTTCTTGCTGCGTCTGTAAATCAGCTGTTTCCCTCTGCCAGGGGGGTTGAAGGGCATCTGACAGAAGAAGGGTTTTATTACGATTTCGCGACAGATAAGCCTTTTACCAGCAGCGATCTGCTGAAACTTGAGCAGCACATGACAAAATTGATCGCCGAAAACCCGCCGGTTTTTAAAGAGCAGGTTACGCGAGCGCAAGCAGTCGACTGTTTTGAGCGGCAGGGAGAGAAATTCAAATCAACGAGGCTGATGGAAATACCGGCAGATGAGCCGGTGACATTATGCCATCTCAAACAGTTCACAGACGGCTTTAATGGCCCACTGATTCCGGATCTTCGTTTTCTGAAAAATATGAAGTTGCTTAACGTATCTGGTGCGTACTGGCAGGGGGAAGCCAGCAATGTACAACTGCAGCGGATTTATGGCACGGCATGGGCAAGCAAAAAACAGCTTGATGGCTGGCTTGAGAAAACGGCTGAAGCGGAGAAACGCGACCATCGCAAGCTGGGTCGGGAGTTGGATTTGTTTCATTTTCAGGACAATGCGCCTGGCGCGGTTTTCTGGCATCCCAGGGGCTGGACAATCTTTCAGTCGCTATACGTCACATGGTCAGGACGGCATCATTGACGAACATGGATATGTGCTTAATGAGCCGACAAAAGAAATTCTGACCAGACAGGCGCTTACGCACGCCGAAGCGGGTGCAGATATTGTCGCGCCAAGCGACATGATGGATGGCCGCATCGGGCATATCAGGCAGGCATTTGAAACGAATGGCCTGCTGACTGTTCAGATCATGGCATATTCAGCGAAATACGCGTCAAACTATTACGGTCCTTTTCGCGAAGCCACTCAATCTGCCATGGCGCTGGGCAAGCGGGACAAAAAGAATTATCAGATGGACCCGGCGAATGCGAAGGAAGCGTTGCATGAAATTGCTCAGGATTTGCAGGAGGGGGCAGATATGGTGATGGTTAAGCCGGGCATGCCATATCTGGATATTATCAGAGAAGCCAGGAACACTTTTGCGGTACCCGTTTTTGCCTATCAGGTTTCTGGTGAGTATGCGATGCATATGGCCGCGTTCCGGTATGGCTGGCTCGACGAAGAGCAAACGGTGCTTGAGTCACTTATATGCTTCAAACGCGCCGGGGCAGACGGCATATTGACTTACTTTGCCAGCTCGGTAGCCCAGTGGCTTAATCAACATCAACGGGAATATTGATTCCCTGTTTACAAAATTCCTTAGTCGCTAAGCAGGAGCACCGCTGAGAGCAAACGACATAATCAGCGAGAATTTCTATACTTTAATTCATATTTTTATTGCGAATTCTGACGAATCATTTGTATCAGCCCAATAATCTGGAGGAAGCAGTTATGGTCGAAACCAGTAAACAAGACCGTATGCCTTATCTACTTTTCCTGTGTGAAAACCGCATTCTTGCACAGAATATCGATGGTCATGTCATTGATCTTGGTGGATTAACCAAACAAAACGGCACCATTGACTGGCTTCTGGATGGCAATAAGGAAAAGGGGGAAAATCTCAAAACAGAAATCGAAGCGCTGGAGGATATTGCCAGTAAGATAGATTTTCTTTTTCTTGATGGTCAGTTTACCAGCCTTCCTGACATATCAGCTGAATATAAAGATAAGCTTACATCAGCTCCTTCAATGGAAATCGTATTGAATGAACCTGGCGATAAGCCACAATAAAGCCCAACGTCAGGAAGCTGATAAAAAGGAGGAAAGGCATGTCGGTCAAAAAAATAGCAGTTATTGGTGCTGGCGTACTCGGGCTGTCCGTGGCCCGTTCCCTGGCGCAACAGGGAGCAAAAGTCACTGTTTTTGAGCGTAGCCATGTGGGGGCGGGGACAAGCAGCACGACTTTTGCCTGGATTAATTCAAATGGCAAAACACCGGAAAGTTATCATCATCTTAATGCGCTGGCGATTGACGAGCATATCCGGCTACAACAGGAACGGACCACAGAAGGTCAATGGCTAAAAGCGACAGGGACTTATGAATGGGCGGCTGGTGCGCCAGAGCAAAAACGGTTACAAGACCGGGTTAGCCGTCTTTCGGAACTGAACTATCCTGTTCAGAACCTTTCCGCAGATGAACTTAAGCGCAAAGTCCCTGAAATCCGAGTGGGGTCTCATGCGGGAGATATCTGGTATTTTCCAGGTGAATGCTTATTGGTACCTTCCGTTTTTATGGCATGGCTGGTGTCCGAGCTTCGTGTTTATAACGCCGAACTGAAAACACAAAGCGAAGTGACAGAGTTAACTGAAGAAAATAATAGGGCAGAGATAAGCCTTGCCAATGGCGAACGTTGGCAGGGAGACAGTATAGTCATTGCGGCGGGAAGATGGTCTGCCGAACTTGCTTCGCTACTTGGGCAGCAACTGGCAATGATCGATCCGAACCAGCCAAATAAAATCGCATGTGGTTTTCTGGGCTATACGTGCCCGGTGCTAACCCAGTTACAGGCGAATTTAATCACGCCAGGGTTAAATGTCCGGCCAGAAGGAGGGGGGCGATTACTGCTTCAGTGTCCTGACCTTGACAGCTTTGCCAATCCTGCAAACCCGGCACCGGTAGATGGCTATATCGGTGAAGAAATGCACAAAAGGCTACGGAAGCTATTTAATAATATGGAAATGGCACAGCTGGAACGTATAGCTGTTGGGCAGCGTTCCCGACCGGCAGATGGACTTCCAGGACTTGGTTACATCTCTGCTAAGCGACGGATCTACCTCATGGTGACGCACAGTGGCATGACACTGGGGCCGTTGATCGGACGGCTTTGCGCGGAAGAGATTCTCCACGACAAGCGTTCTTCGCTTTTGAGTGATTTCTCTCCTGAAAGATTACTTGGGAAAACGGCAAAGGATTTTCCTGCTTTTGCTACGTTACATTTCCCGGCCGCACAGTAATTTCCCAGTCGGTGTTCACCACTGAAATGAGGATCAGAAAGCTAATAAACTAGATCCTGTTCAGCGGCATTAACAAAAAGCCTGTCCAACATGGGCAGGCCTGAAGCGTTTAAGCTTGCAAAAATACGACAAGGTGTGTGATGCTAGGCTATATCTGGCCATTATAGCCCGCGTACGCATTGGTTACAGTCAGCCAGAACGCCTTTTGTAGAGGAACATCACAGCCCAATAGTATCATTTTTTTGCGGGTGTGTTATGTTATTTTATAACATACAGGCACATATTCCGCATACCGAAAGATAACTGGTTGTTATGCTTTTTTTCATACTGTAGTTTCAGAGGAAGATTTAACAAGAGGTTAACATGAAAATCAGTAAGATAATTGCATTCTCCCTGACAATGGCTTCGACTTCGGCTCTGGCATTTCAGGCGAAAGATACGACTGGTTCAGATCTTTCAGGAAAGCAGTTGCGCACAACAGAAGACAGCATCATCAGTAACTTTTACAGCCAGCATAGCAGGCAGTTCCAGACGACGACTTTAGGAACCTGTGCTGCTGTGGCAGTACCTGGATGCAATTGCCCTTTCTGTTCAATGTTGCGTAGTCAAAAGCTTTGAGATAGTTAAATAAATATATTACTTGTAAGAGCTGAAAGCTGAAAAGATTTTGATGTAATCAACTAGAGCAGTAAATGCTGTAAAGTGAGGTGAATAATATGAAAGGGAATTTGATATTCATGGATGTTATTCCTAGGGTAAATTCAAAAAGATTATTAAAGCCATAAAGTAGATCTGCTATCAGCAGATCTACTGTGAAAGGCGTTGTTAGGTTTTACAAGTATTAATGAGCGTGGTCATCATCATGATGATGAGCTTCATGATCGTGATGTTCACCATGTACTTTTCCTGAACCTCCGACTGCAACAATATTAAATGGCTGCCCTTCGACGCTAATTTCACTGGTCTTTTTAAAAGAAGTAGCGTCTAACACAATAATTTTACTTTTCAACGGATCGGTGACGTAAATTTTATTGTCAGCGACTGCGATTCTCGGCCGCGGATCATTCCAGTGGCCATCCATTGAATAGGGATCAGTGACACGCACTGACTGCGAAATTTCTCCTTTCAGGACATCTATTCGATTAAGCTTTCCGTCTTCTGTAAACACATAGGCGAATTTCGCGCGTACCGGGTCTACAACGAAATGGACTCGACGGGTAGGCAACTGAATCAAACGGAAGCTATCCGATTCGGTAGGGTCGACCAGAATAATCCGGTCTGGCCCATAATTACCGATAAAATATTGCATTCCCTTACCACCGATCAAGGTGGATGTGCTTCCCTCTGGCAACGTTTTCGCGTAGGGAAGGTGCCTGATAACCGGTGCCGCATTTTTTTGCGTAATCAGCAGGAGGCCAGTCTCACATGATAGGGCAAAAGTATCACCCGAGCCGGCTGAGCCGTGAAGTCCGGGGCATAAGGCATCATCACCCACTTTTTTACCTTGCAGGTCCACCACGCGAGCGCCGACAGGTCGTTTTGACGCATCATCAGGGTTGGGAATGGATACGACAGCATAATTATCGTAAGGAACAGCAACGCCGTGATGTGGCGCAACAACATTTACTTTAGTTATATTCTTCTGACCTTTAAGAACGGAGCTTTCACCCAGGATTTGCGCGCTATCTTCCCCGTCAAACCACTGGGCAATTTTGCCCTGACGTTCAACAAAATGACCAGGTTTTTTACCCGTTAGTTCCAGCGGTAATAGTTTTGGAGCGTCAATATCAATGTCTGCATGATCTCCGTGATCATGGAAAGCAATGCCTGAAGCGATTGTGGATACTACGCCAGCACTACCCTGGATAGCGAAAATTGTGGCACCACTTTCGCTGCGAGATAAATTTGCAGGGCCTTTAACATTAAATGTTGCGAGCTTATCTCCATCCAGTGCATCAATAACATTCACCACGGGTTTATCATGATCGGCGACGAACAGACGCCATGCGGTTACGTCTTCATCTGCGAAAGCAGGCATCACAGAAAGGCCCAAAAGCAGCGTTGAGATTGAAGTAGTTAATAAGCGTTTCTTCATAATGTTCTCCATCATATATAAAACTAATCGGCGGGTATTTATGGCTGGGTATTACGGCTATTGCTCGCCGCTGTTGCAATCGCCGTTACGTTATGTTCCATCATTTCCAGGTAGGTAGAAGCCGGTCCTCCTGGTTCTGACAAGGCATCTGTATAAAGCACGCCAGCCACGTTAAGGCCAGCTTCTCTGGCTATTTGTTCAACCAGACGTGGATTGGAAATATTTTCAGAAAAAACCGCTGATGCGTTATTTTCTTTAATTTTCTTAAGTATGCCGGCAACGTCAGCGGCAGAGGCCTCTGATTCGGTGGATATACCCTGAGGGGAAAGGAAATGTATACCATATGCCTGTTCAAAATATTTGAATGCATTATGGCCTACGACGACAGTACGCTTTTCTTGTGGGATCGTAGCGACAGTCTTAATAATTTTATTTTCCAGAGCCGCAAGTTTTTCATCATAAGCACGGGCATTAGCCTGATAAAAATCACAATTACTTTTATCTTGTGCACAAAAGGCTTCTGAAATATTTTTCACATATATTCTGGCATTCCCTACTGATTGCCAGGCATGTGGATCAAACGGTGCAGCATGAAAGACCGCTTTACCGTCATAAAAGTGATAGTGTCCGCCGGCCGGGTCCTGGAGAATATTTGCTCCTTTTGTTGTTTCAATTACCGGTGCGGAAGTTTCACTTGCCTCGATCAACCGTGAAATAAAACCTTCAAGCTGTAAACCATTTACCAGTATGACATCCGCTTTAGACATAGCGATCGCGTCAGCAGGAGAGGGCTCATAAACATGGGCATCGCCATTAGGGCCGACAATAGTACGCAGTTCGATGCGGTCCCGACCGATGTTTCTTGCCATATCGCCAATAACAGAAAAGCTTGCTATGACATTAATTTTCGCTTTCGCTGGGAAAGTAAAAAATAAAAAAAGCATTGATGTCGTCAGGATGCATAAAGACATAAAACCGTGTTTTCTCATTAAATAATTTCCTCGATTTGTAGTGAAAAGATTAACGAAGTTTTTTTAAACGGATATTTTTCACCATCATGGCAGCAGCAGAGACAAGATACATAATTCCCACAGATAATATGATTGACGGTCCTGAAGGTAGCGAAAAATGAAATGAAAATAACAAACCGCTTATACATGCAAGCATTCCTGTCAGGACAGAGGCAATGCACATTGTCGCTACACGTCTCGTCCAGAAACGAGCCGTCACAGCTGGCAAGACCATTACCCCGACAGAGAGTAAAGTGCCGAGTGCCTGAAAACCGGCGACAAGATTCAGTACCACTAGGGCCAGGAAAATAAAATGGACTGGCGATCCCAATCGTGAAACTGAGCGAAGAAATAAAGGGTCAAGGCACTCAGCAATAAGTGCGCGCCAGAATATACAAACCAGCAGAAGTGTGAGCAGCGCGACAGAGAAAATTAACAACAGCGCTTCGTGATTGAGTGCAAGCACTGTGCCAAACAGGACATGCATAAGATCCACACTTGAGCCTCGAAGCGATACAATGAGCACGCCGACTGCGAGTGAGATCAAATAAAAAGCCGCCATTGAAGCGTCTTCTTTTTGCACTGTTAAGCGGGAAACCGCCCCAGCAAAAATAGCAACTATCAGCCCTGCGACAAGCCCACCAATAGTCATCGGTAATATATCTAATCCATAGAGTAAGAAGCCAAATGCAGCACCGGGCAAGATAGCGTGTGACATGGCATCACCAACCAGACTCATACGGCGTAATGTTAAAAAAACGCCAACCGGGCAAGCGCTTAAACAAAGCAGAAATGAACCATAAAGCGCCCGGCGCATAAAACCAAATCCGACAAAAGGTGCAAGAACCCATTCATAAAACCAGCTCATGAATGTGTAGCCTCATGTTGCCCAGGCAAAGCTCCTGCTGTGCCCATATCCTGTGTCGGTAGAAGTGAGGTATGGCGCAGAACTTGTTCTGTTTCGTCCCATGCCACTAATTCACCGTTTAACAACATGGCCTGTGGAAAATGATTTCTAACCAGACCGATATCATGCATGACAGCTAAGACAGTACGTTTCTGAGCATGCCAGCGGTTTATCAGCACAAGCAAGTCATCAATAGTAGTGGCGTCAATGGCATTAAAAGGCTCATCAAGCAAGATGATGTTTGCCTGTTGAAGAATGACCCGTGCGAAGAGCGCGCGTTGAAGCTGCCCCCCGGATAATGCACTAATCTGTCTTTTTTCAAACCCTGCTAATCCTACTGACCCCAATGCATCAATAAGCCGTTTACGATCCTCAATTCTGTGATGACGGAGTAACCCTCTTTCAGGCCACAAACCCAGGGAAACTAAATCTGAAACAGTTGCAGGGAAAGTGCGATCCAATTCCGATATCTGTGGCAGATAGGCAATGCGCGCCTTTGGCTCTACGGCACAGGAGCCACTTAATGGAGCCAGAATCCCTGCGATACCTTTAAGCAGTGTTGACTTACCGGAACCGTTAGGGCCAATGATGGCAGTAAGGGAGCCTTTTTGTATCGTCCCGGTAATATTTTGTATCGCAGGTAAACCCTCATAACCCAGCGCCAGATTTGCAAAACGCAAAGAGTAGTCGTGCATGACATCCATTCCACATAATTAGTTACTTTTTGGAACGTTATAACATAACAATTAAGATGTAAACGTTTAATCGATTTTTTGATAAGGAACGTGCATGTACGAAGCAAGGCTTAATGTAGCGTTAAAATTGATAATCGTTTCAGCGAGTAAGAGAAAACATAAAAGGCTAAGGTTAATTCCCTCAGATAACAGCGAGATTAATTGTTTGATACCTGGCGGAATGTAGGGAGGATCAAGCTGTTGCCATAAAAAATGGTGCCCAAAAGGGCACCAGATGGATCAAGTACCGATTATCCCGCCATTTGATTTAGTAATAACTACTGTTGAAGAGCGTGGTCGTCCGTCTGATCTGGAATCTGGCCAGTTGGAGATAGCTCGAGGGTTGCCCGGATCGGTAATGTCGTCGCCGCCTTCGCCGGGATGCTGGATATTAATAAACAATGTACGGTTGTCCGGCGTAAAAGCGATACCGGTAATTTCACACCCGCGTGGCCCGGTCAAAAAGCGGCGATACTCATTGGTGCCGGGCAGGGTCGCCACCATCTGGTTATTCCCCATCCCTTCATACGCTTTTTTATTAATCGTACTGGAGGAGACATCGGTCTGGATCCACAGCACGCCGCGGTGATCGAAGGAGAGCCCATCAGGGCTGCCGAATTCTGCCCCCTGCATGGAGCCTTTCGCTTCAGGATCGTCACTGTCAGTACGCCCGGCGAGCACCAGAATATCCCACGTAAATTTCGCTGAGGAGGGGTCTGCACCCTCTTCGCGCCAGTGCATGATGTGGCCGAACTGGTTGTTGGCGCGCGGGTTGGCTGCGTCTACCGGGGCTTTGCCCTCTTTACCGCGATCGGAATTGTTGGTGAGCGTGCAATACACGCTGCCTTTCGCATGGGTATCAACAGCGATCCATTCCGGGCGATCCATTTTTGTTGCGCCCACCGTATCGGCAGCAAGCCGCGTTTTGATCAGAAGATCGCCCTGATTGTCGAAACCATTGCTTTGATCAAGGCCATTTTCACCGAAAATCAGCGGCAGCCAGTCGCCGGAACCGTCGTCATTAAATCTGGCGACATAGAGCGTGCCTGACTCCAGCAACTGCATATTTGCCTTGCGATCGCTCGGGTCATATTTGTTTTCGGAGATGAATTTATAGATGTATTCAAATTTTTGATCGTCGCCCATATAGACCACAACGCGGTTATCACCCGCCAGTGTCACGGCGGCACCTTCATGCTTAAAGCGGCCTAATGCGGTATGTTTGCGTGGTGTGGAGGTCGGATCGTAGGGGTCTATCTCCACCACCCAGCCAAAGCGGTTCGGCTCGTTGGGCGTTTTATCGACGCTGAAACGTTCGTCAACCTCGTTCCAGCGATAGGATTCATCGCTATCGCTAATGCCGTAGCGCTTCTCCAGCACGTTACGCGGCGCTTTTTTAACAAAAATATCCGACCAGTTCTCTTCACAGGTCAGGTACGTTCCCCACGGGGTTTGACCATTGGCGCAGTTTTGCATGGTGCCCAGTACCACTTCACCTTGCGGATCGGAGGCGGTTTTCATCAACGCCTGCCGACGCGCCGGACCGCTCAGTTGCATGGGGGTATTGACGGTTATGCGACGAGCAAAGCTGGAGGGACGGACCACGTGCCAGCCCACGTTATCTTTTTCCACCTCGATAACTGATATACCCATCGCATTCTGGCCCTTACGGGCCTTATCAAGATCCCAGTTGGCGGTACCGTCTTTAAACAGCATGCCGTTATCAATGTACTCATGGTTGAGCGCCAGCAGGCCGTGTGTCGGGTTCTCTTCGCCCTGCGGCAGGCTAAACCAGGCCATGCCGTCATGGTGCATACCGGCCTGCGCTGCCTGTTCGTCGGTGGTGTTGCTGGCATCGAATTTAAATTCCGGCAGATTGCCCTTTATGCCCACAGCATCACCCCAGCGATAAAACGGACGGGCTACATAGCCTTCCGGCACGGTGACAGTGTCTGCGGTCGAAACGGGAATGCTGGTGAAGCCCAGCGACACCGCTTTGGATAATGCTGAGGGATTTGCCTTCGCCGCGAAGGCATTTTCCGGCTTGACTAGATAGGGAAAGGAAACGGCAGCGCCGGCCACCATTCCCATTTGCAGAAAGCGGCGACGGGACATAAAAGCGCTGACTACATCAGAAAAGACGGGGTTCACGCTGTGGTTACTGATCTCATCGCTGTGCTCCTTTTTAAACACCGACTTAAGGGGTCTGCTCATATCGACTTCCTGTTGTTTTCTTAGGTTATATGACTCAGAAGAACAGTTTAATAAACAGTTGTTACAAATTTATAACAGGGTGAATGTAACGTGCAGTACGAGATGCGTATTCATCGTTAATTTGAATTTCCGCTTTGATAGTTAACTGGAATATGATCTGATTTAAATAATATATGTTCACTAGCTTTCATCTGCGAAATGTCGATTTGGATATATTTATATTCTAAAAATGAAAACAAGCAATCATCACTTCTGATAGTGTAAAATTCATCAACAATGTTTTTTACTTTGTTGAGCGGCTTTACAACTGAGTTATGTTATAATTCGTAGTGTCAATTATTTGAAACTCGCATGCCATACGGATGACGTTTCAACATCTTCAGTCGGTTTGTACTGGTTTTTACGGCGTGGTAAACCCGTCTAATTATGAGGATGTGCGTGGCTACCCGAGTGAGCCCCCATAAACATGCAACTGCTAGAAAATTCCAATTCTATATTTCTTTGGGTTTGATGCTGCTGAGATTTACCAGACAGAAGCATCCCACCAACGCGTTGCCCTGCGACGGGTCCAGACTCTGACACCATAGTTCCCCGCTGGCGCAAGCCTGTCCGGCTATTACCAAATAATGAACAATGGAATTATTTCACTGGTCGTTTGATAAAACGGGTTGTCTGGCCACCCGAGAAGGGAGCACCGTAAATGACAGGGGGGGGATTTACGGTGCGATAAAGTCAGAAATAATACAGGTAGCTTAAGCCTACAATCAGACCTTCTCTGATCGTCCCTACCCGGGCGTCTCTACCCGTTCCACCATAATCCGCATCCACAGTCGGATAGTAGAATCCGTAAATCGGGCTACGATTATTCAGCAAGTTGGGTGGACCTCAGGTAGACATCCTCGTAAGTGCTCTTAAAAACCAGTCTCGCATGCAGTAGATAAGTTTCTCCTGATTAGAAGTTGTTGCCGACATCAGCTTCCACGCTGACTGCTATAGCGATAATTCAGGCTGGTGTTGAACACGACCTGTAAGTCTGCAACTTGCATGGGGCGCGAGTAGTCCGTGTCGAGCGAAGCCCCCAACGTGCTACATCAGGAATACGATTTCCTTCTTGCCCGCCAGACTGGCTGTTTTCCGGGAGTTTAGTTATCGTCGCCAGCGTATATATAATCCATGCCAATTTTTAGCATGAAGTCAATATTGAGCCTCCAGGTTGCAGATATCTCTTCACCTTGACTCTTTGTATCAAGATTTTCAGTAACGGTTGCAAAACTACGGCTGGGATTGATCAGGGCATAGTAATGATCGTTGCGGGTTCTGCTGTAGCATAAAGCCGGGTTGAATTCCCGGTGAAGTGAAGGGATCAATGCTTTCGCACCAATCTCATAACTGTCAACGATAGAGGCTTTATAAGGTGTTGACGACTCTCTGCTGGAGATACTGGTATCCCAGTTGCTGAATCCGCCGGATATGTGCTCATGAGATCAGGTGGCATAGGCGTTCCGGTCATCACCCAATGTATAGTTGAGGCCAATACGACCAGAAAAATAACTTTCAGATAAAGACTGGCTATCGTCCTGTGTTGTCGGACCAGGGCTGGCATAATTCGGATTGGCAGCCCAGTGTGCGCGATAATGTATCCTTTCCCTGGTGTGGCGTAGGCCGGTAGTTAAATCCAGTAGCTCTGTAAGGGGGAGGGCTGTCTCGCCAACATTGCAAAATGTCGTTAGTAAAACGGCGTTAGATTTGAGCATTCATGGGAACGTACTCCCATCCAGGTATCTCGTTCCAGCCTCCATCATACCGATGCGTACGGTAGGAATGAATATAGTTCATTCCTGATACCCAGAAGAAAGGACAGTCCTCTGTAGAACCCAGCCGCAGCCCCTGAAAAAACTGCTTCTGACGGTTGCTGAACATCGGCCATTAGTGACGGAATAACTTATCACCAATCACCACCCAGGAAAACGAGCATTGCATTTCCATCGTGGTCGAGTTATGAGTCTATGTGGTGAAAATGGCGTCCAGGATGTCAATCATCAGCTTTTCGGTGCCAGCGTTGCACAGGAGTTGCGGATGGGCGATGTGTAGTCACCAACAGGCGTTGGATAACGTGATTGTGAATATGGGACTGAGCAAGTTGCTTGAGCTTCATCCTGTGGCGCTCTTTGGTGGTCCGTGACAAAAGGGTATCGTGTCGCTTGCCCTGCAGGAGCACAGGGGAAGTGTTTATCTTTGATGAGCCCACTTCCGGGCTGGCTTTTGCAGGTGGCTACTCGATTTAAGCAACGGGCATGTACGGGAGCTGTAGTGGTTCTGATTACGCATGATGAAGACCCCATCGCGAGCTGTGCTGACTATCAGATTGTGATACCTCCTGTGACCTCAGAACAGTGAGGGAGTTATTCTACTGCAGGTGCCATTTTTATACGTTGATATGCGGGCCTTACTGGTCCGGTTGACAGGGATATTATGTCGGAACAGTGCGATCAGGAAGTGGCATTACAGGAGCTATGTTGGATCCGATCGCGTTTTTATCGTACTGGACGCCCGCCATGTAGCGATGGTTAATGCTCATCTATCAGGCAATTTCCACAGTGGTTGTTGCTTGCCCGGAGTCAAACTTCAACGGCCAGGGTAGGTTCAGGTGAATTTCACTGGTCGTAAAGCCAAGATTATTCTCCATCGCTGACCCCCAGTAAGTACAAAGAGAGAGGGTTATTACATGGGGCTATCTTACACTTCAGTATGATGAACTCTGGTTGCGTGTCATTTTGTAATAAATGTGCATACTATTTCAGCGATAATATCTGGCTTTCAATATCAGGCAGGGTTAAATTGACGTACTGCTGTTATGTATAATGGGCGATGAAATGAAAGTATTTAGTATTGTTGGAGCGACACTGTTAGTGACATCTTTCCATGCAGCGACATTCGTGTCGACATCGCCTGTGCCTGTTGGTCAGAAAGCGAATGTCACTTCGGTTCCCAATGGTCACGCCATTCCTTCCGAAGCGAAAAATGAAGAAATGACACAGATTGCGCCGATAGCAGGCTGTAACTGTGCTTTCTGCACCGCGTTGCGTGGGGTTGTACGCTGAACATTAATCCCAATTTCAGGTTACTCTATCTGTTGCAATAACGGATCTAAAATAGCAGGTCATATGCTGAACCAATGACGCTCATTTTTCCGCTGATGTTCCAGCGGCTTTGCTATACATATCGATACATGGTATTGCACAAGTCTTAAATGGTTGTTAACGAAGCCTTCACGCTCTGAGATAACCATATTGAGCTCACGTATACACTGACCTGCCTGTAGTTTCTAAAGAAAACTTCACAAGGGGGTAGATGAAAATCAGAAAGATCATTGCCCTGTCTTTAACGATGGCATCGGCACAAGCGATGGCTTTTCAGGCGAAAGATGCACTAGGCGCCCGGGTTTTCAGGGCAGCAGCTAAGAACGGTAGAGAACGGCATTCTCAGTGATTTTTACAGTCAGCACGGTATTACCTCTCAGACGTTACCAATGGGCACATGCATTGCCGTGCCGGTACCAAGTTGTAACTGTCCCTTCTGTTCAATCCTGCGGAGCCAAAAGCTCTGAATTTGTACCTTGTACAGTGTAAAAAACTGGTATATCTGCAAGCCATAATCCCGACTCTGATACTCTGTATCCATCTGTCGGCACTTATGGCCAGTGGGCCCGGTTTGCCCAGTTTCAGGATCTTACAGAACGCAGAAAAAACCTATAAGCCGGTAAAGGTGATGGTGACATAGCACCATCACATCGATCTGTATCAGTCCATCCGAATTAACGAAAGCTGACAGAGTATTCACGATCACCCTGTCATTCCCAGGCGCTGAGCATCGCTTTGGATAAAGTGTTCAGGCTTTTCATAACAAGTCATGATGGTAAGATGATATCTATGAATCACACAGGTATTTGGCATTGGGTCGGAAGGAGTGACCGCATCTAACTTTTCTTTCTGTATTAATATGGAGAATTATGAAGTGCTACAAATGATCTCGCCCCTCAAGCGCGCCATTACTTCAAATTGTTTTCATGAATACTGTCAGCAGGCCCTTCAGGAACAGAAAGGTGGGATGCTGTGAGTGGCTAAGAATTTCAACGGACGAGTTTATTCTTCAGTTTCAGCATGTAAACAAGGCGTTGTATTTCGTGATAGCCGATTTGTAGCTCTGTCTATCCGAATGCCTGAAATAATAGTAGGTGAGAGACTTTCATTTCTGATGGCGTTTACGATATTTCAAAGGAGGGACGCCGATCCCTTTTTTAAATGCAGTAATAAAATAGGTTGCATCGGAATAACCGACCAGATTTCCTATCTCATTGACACTCCTCGGGCTTCGTTGTAGATACTCGCAGGCTTTTCTTAATCTGTAGGTAGTAATATACTCATTAATCTTTTCTCCTGTTTCTGCATGAAATCTCCGGGATATATAGCTTTTTGATT
Organism: Enterobacter sp. DTU_2021_1002640_1_SI_PRY_ASU_LCPMC_013; assembly: GCF_032389435.1. Classification (NCBI taxonomy): domain Bacteria; kingdom Pseudomonadati; phylum Pseudomonadota; class Gammaproteobacteria; order Enterobacterales; family Enterobacteriaceae; genus Enterobacter; species Enterobacter sp. DTU_2021_1002640_1_SI_PRY_ASU_LCPMC_013. Next base: position 3,255,178 of record NZ_CP135594.1, on the reverse strand, counting down.
TGTTTAAATCTAATGACATGTTATCCAGGCTGATTTTCTTCATATAATTTTCCTCCACCCATAACATCACCTGAGCGGAAAGCTTGTATTCATTCGCCTGAACATCCTTTTCTGGTGTTGGTAGCATACTGAACAGGGACAGAAGTAAAGTGGCGACATTTTCTCTGTCCAGTTCATGTTCTTCCGCAAGCATACTGTAATGTGTAAACAGAGTAGTAAGCCAGAGATGCAACTCGGTAAGGTCGGCAACAAACGCTTGACTTCCTCGCGTGGACAACTGACTGAATTTCTTTTGATGGTGTGGAAAGGCATCGAAGGAGTGCAATAGTGCACTTTGATCAACATGGATGATTGTCCGACGATAAGTGCTGGCCGTGCTTTCCTCAACCATGATTTTATGCAGAGTGAAAGGTGGGAAGATAAAAAGTCTTCCAGGGCGCAACGTGTAATGCCGGTTATCTGCAATCACCACTCCGTATCCCTCTTCAATATACATAACTTCCAGGCACTGATGCCAGTGATGGTAACGGACAGGATTAGCATTCAGCCGGTTGAACGAGATAATGCTGTCCCGGAGTGGGATATGTTCAAGTTTGTCGGTAATAAACGGAGAAACCATGGTGCAATATTTCCAAGTTTTCAGTTGGAGAATGGTATTAATGAAACGTATTTTTAAATTTTCAACAATAATGTGCCATTACCTTGCTGGATATGTGAAGTTGATAACATTTTGAGCAATAAGTCCTCCTTATCCTCGGCGCATCAACTGGTTCTGTGTTCATCCCGGGTATTTCCTTACCGGAACAGATGGAAAAGACTTTATATCAGAGGTAACAGCATGTGCTACGAGAAAATCAAATCAAATCCTTTGTCCTCAAGGAAGGATGTGATTCACTTTCTTTCCACCTTACTGGAACCGCTCAACAAGCACTTTTCTTCGGACAATGCCGGATTTTCGCTCGGTGATACCTGTGCACATTACGGTCCAGAAATCGCCCGTATGGAAGGGTTATCCCGCGCTTTGTGGGGCGTTTTCCCACTTATGGCTTCCGGAGAGAATGAGCATTTTAGCAATCACTATATTGAGATGATTAAAGCAGGGACAGACCCTCAATCAACGATGTACTGGGGAGACACGGGTCCGTACGACCAACGTCTTGTTGAAATGGCAGTTTATGGCTTGGGACTGGCGCTGTTGCAGGATAGATTGACAGATAAATTCTCTGAAACAGAACTGTCGCATTTTTATCACTGGTTGAATCAGATTTCGACTGCCGTTATGCCGGACAGTAACTGGAATTATTTTGCCATTATGGTTCAGCTGGGTTTTAAACGGGCGGGTTTGCCCTGGGACCCGGACGTCATTAATCAGCGTTTCGAAATGATGGAAGCCTACTATCTGGGAAGGGGATGGTATTCAGATGGCAATGGCCGTCCCCGTGATTATTACATCTCCATGGCATTCCACTTTTATGGTTTGATTTATGCCACGTTGAATAACGAAGACGATCCACTACGGGCAGAAGAACTGCGTAACCGTGCCCGGTTATTTGCAAACGACTTTGTCTACATGTCAGCGGCAGATGGTTCCTCCATTCCTTTTGGTCGTAGTCTGACTTACCGGTTTGCTACTGTCGCGTTCTGGAGTGCAGTGGCCTTTTCTGGGCTGGATGTTCTCGATCCAGGGCAGGTGAAGGGACTGATTTTGCGTAATTTACGGTGGTGGCAGAACAAACCTTTTCTGGATCGGGATGGAATAATGACTCTAGGTTATGCCTATCCCAATTTGGCATTCTGCGAAGATTATAATTCACCGGGATCTCCCTACTGGTCACTAAAGAATTTCCTTATCCTGGCCATTCCTGAAGATAGTGAGTTCTGGTTATCTACAGAACAGCCGCTTCCGACGCTGAAAGAACAACACGTAATTCCTCAGGCTTCACAGATAATTTTGCACCCTGAGAATAGCAGGCATGTTTACATGCTGACTTCCGGACAACTGGAACTTAATAATTACGTCAATACAGAGGCAAAATATACCAAATTTGCTTATTCCTGCCTGTTCGGATTTACCATTGAGCGGGGACGATATGGTATTAAACATGCTGCCTGTGATTCCATGCTACTTCTAAGTGAAAATGATGATTACTGGCGTGGAAGGAGAGGATGTGATCTGGTTTCCGTCCATGATGACTATATCCAGTCTCGCTGGTCTCCGTGGCATGACGTTCATATTGATACATGGCTTGTTCCCTGCGGCGAATGGCACGTTCGTGTTCACCGTATCGACAGCGCTCGAAACCTAAAGGCTGTTGAAGGCGGTTTCGCAGTGATGAATGGCGCAGACATTTTTACTCCGGGAGACGATCGGGAAAGTCATCTCTGCGCAGGAAATGGTTCGAGTGTTATTCGTGATTTATCACCTTATGCTCGCAGGGTACCTGGTTATGTCGTCACTCCTCCCAACAGCAGCATTATGTTTGCTGAATGTGGAGCCATTCCCACTTTGTCGGGTGAGGTCCCTCGAGGGATAAGCTGGTTTGTCAGTGCCGTTTCTGCTGAAGGAGAGAAAAACAGGAAATATACCACCAGACCTCAATTAAGTATTCGGGATAATACTCTTTGTGTCCGTCATGCCGGTAGAGAGAAATATATCTCTGCCAGTATCTGAACCTGCAATAAATGGCTGCATCTTAACGAGGCGTTTATGAAAAATATAACATCATCAAACCGGGCTGAGTATTATAAAATAAGTTCATTTATTTTTATGTACTTCTTCACATGGTCTGCAAGTATTGGACTGCTGGCTATCTGGCTGGGACAAAAAACAAACCTGAGTGGTACCGTCATTGGTACGGTTTTTGCAGTGAATGGTATTTTTTCCGTTATCCTGAAACCCATGTATGGATATATTCTTGACAAGCTGGGAATGAATAAATACCTGCTCTATTTCGTTGTTGCTATGTCTGCACTGATGGCACCGTTCTTTATTTATGTTTATCAGCCTCTGCTGATATCCAGTACTATGCTAGGGATAGTTGTTGGTGCTGTATATCTAAGTTTTGCCTGGTATGCTGGTGTAGCCGCATGTGAATCCTATACGGACCGTTACAGTCGCCTCAATGGGATGGAGTTTGGACAGATACGGATGTGGGGCTCACTGGGTTGGGCGGTGGCATCTTCTTTTTCCGGTATTCTGTTTAATCTTTCTCCTGCATATAACTTTATCCTGGGTAGCGTCACATCCGTGATAATGTTGTTTGTCCTTTTCAGTTTGAAAGTTAATACGCATACTTCTCATGCCAGTGAAGTACTTTCTCAGCAGAAAATTGTGCCCGCGGACGTCTGGGCATTATTAAGAAGTGGTAAATTCTGGGCGTTCTGTATGTATATTGCCGGTGTGGCCTGGATGATGTTCATCGCGGAACAGCAGTTCTCCCGCTATTTTGTGACTTTCTTTGATGATGTACATCAGGGAAATGCGGTATTTGGTTATCTGGGTACCGTACAGTCTGGCATGGAATTTATCATGTATATGGTAATTCCTGCCTTCGTGAATTATGTCGGGGCTAAGAAGGGTCTGTTAATAGTCGGCCTGGTTGTGGGAGCCCGTCTCATCATTTCAGGGGTATGTGATTCCCATCTGCTCATTTCCGTACTCAAACCGCTGTACGGTCTGGAAATCTGCCTGTTACTGGTTTCCATTTTCAAATACATTGCCGAACACTTTGACAAACGCGTTAACGCAACCATGTATCTGCTGGGTTACCAGGCCATGTTGTATGTAGGTAACGTAGTGGTATCTGCCCCAGCGGGTCAGCTCTATGACAAAATCGGCTTTGAAAAGACTTACATTATTATGGGATGTATTGCTCTCGGCTTTACACTGATTTCGACCCTGACACTCTCTGCTTGTCGGAGTAATCGAGACCTCTCAGTCAGAGTTAATAACCCGAATCCCCCAAAAAAAGTCCATCAATAAACAGGTGCCATAAGACCTGATCGTAAAGGAATCGAAATATGTTAAATAATATCGTGAAAGAACCGTTGCTTGATATGACGGATGAATCTCCGGATAACCGTCAGTTTTATGATGAGTTAGCACAGGCACGTCAGCGGGTTCTTGAACTGATCAGCCGTAATTTAACGGATTTCGGTGAGTATTTCCCCGCAGAGACCTGCGTAAATGGCTATTATCCGCTGACAGATAACGTGGAATGGACAACTAGTTTCTGGACCGGACAGCTATGGCTTGCCTGGGAGATGAGCGGGGACGAAAAGTACCGTTTGATGGCTGAAAAAAATGTACGTTCTTTCGGGCTGCGTATTGCTGGTCGCCACGACACGAATACCCATGATCTCGGATTTCTCTACACCCTTTCATGTGTGGCAGCATGGAGGCTGACAGGTAACAGGGACGCCCGTGGTTTTTCCCTGCTCGCAGCTGAAGCATTGCTGGAACGCTTTCATGAGAAAGCCCGTATTATTCAGGCTTGGGGCGATCTTTCTGATCCAGAACAGGCAGGAAGGATGATTATTGACTGCAATATGAATCTTCCGCTGCTGTACTGGGCCAGCGAGCAAACAGGCGATCAGCGTTTTGCACAGGCTGCGTATGAACACGTATGTCAGGCTGCACGCTATCTAATTCGTGAGGACGCATCGACTTACCACACCTATTATATGGATGTCACAAGTGGAGAACCCCGTTACGGCAATACTCAACAAGGTTATGCGGATGATTCCTGCTGGTCGCGGGGACAGGCATGGGGTATTTATGGGTTTACACTCAGTTATCTTTATACTGGCGACAGAAAATTACTGGAACTGGCGAAACGGCTGGCGAATTATTTCCTCAATCGTCTGCCAGAAGACGGCGTGTGTCACTGGGATCTCGCACTGGTCGGCACAGATGCTCTGCGCGACTCATCATCTGCGGCAATAGCGGTCTGTGGATTACTTGAACTTTGTAAACATTTACCAGTGACGGATCCGGAAAAAAAACATTATCTGAATGCATCCAGAAAGATTATGTCTTCATTGACTCAGAACTATCTGGCCGAAAAAAATGACCCCTGTAATGGTTTGCTTAAACATTCTGTATATCATCTTGCCAGTAATAAAGGTGTTGATGAGTGTGCAAGCTGGGGAGATTATTTTTACGTTGAAGCGCTGGTGCGCATGACTCAAAGCTGGAAGCTTTACTGGTAAACAGAACGCCCCTCTGGGGGCGCTCAATTAAGGAGGGTGATGATAGTCTTTAAATAATGTCTTTACTTCTGATAATAATATAATTCATTACTAATTATAAACAGGAAAAAACAATGAAACTCTATAATGCTATTTTAATAGTAGTGCTCACCTCTGCATTTTATTCAGAAATAGCTACTGCTGCCGGATATATTGAAGCAAGGGAAGCGTATAATACAGCCTCCGATAAACATGAACTTGCGTTGCGTGCGGGGTACAGTTTTGAGAATGGCGCAGGGATTATGTATACCAATGCATATAATACTAATCGCTGGAATGAACTTAAAAGCAGTTATAATGAGCTGGAGGGATGGTATCCGGTGTATAAGGCAACACCTGCCTTGACATTCCAGTTGGGTGGGCTAGTTAATACCAGCAATGCGGGGTCAGGTATATCCGGATATGGAGATATAAATTACAAGTTCACCCCAGATTTTAATGTCACTGCCCGTTATCGCTACAATCATAAGAATTACGACACGCTTAATACATTAGGCGAATTTGATAAAAATGACACCCATCAGTTTGTCATGTACTGGAACCTGAAGATTAACGATACCTGGTCCTATACGTTTGAACCAGACTACTACATCGCCGTTAACGATTTCAATCAGAAAACGGGTAAGGACCATAGCTGGGAACTCAATAACAAACTGATTTACACCTACAATCAGCACTGGAAACCGTATCTTGAGTTATCCTGGCTTGACCGTTGGGTCGATTACAATAAGGAACAATATCGTATCAGAGTGGGGGCCCGTTACTATTTCTAACCATCATTATGTTGTGGTCGGTCCACACTGACCGACAGCAAAGGGGGAAATTATGAAAGCTGCGTTACTGATTTCAGACGGTTTTGAAGAGGCCGAAACCGTTATAATTTATGATGTTTTGAAAAGGCTTGGTATTGGTGTTGATATCATATCCTGCTCCGGCTTGATAATGACAAATGCTTATTTTTCTTTATCAATCAATGCAGATAAACGAATTGAAGATATAATGGAGTTCGTTTATGACGCGGTCATCATACCCGGAGGGCCGAAGTCAACTATATCCTTATCATCGAATCAGAAGGTTATCAGCTTTATCAAACGGCATGAAGCATTAGAAAAATGGTTGTGTGCATTGTGCTCGGCGCCGGCACGGGTTCTGGGTATGAACCAGCTTCTTAAAGGGAGACAGTATACTTGCTCCGGTAATTTATGGAAAGGGTGTACTGACGGGATATATACCGGAGAAGATATTGTCGTGGATGGAAATCTTATCACAGGACGAGGTCTGGGAGTTTCTTTTGAATTCGCTTTCCGGATTGCAAATATGATGACAGGTAGACCAGATGAAGTGGTGGCGCAGGAAGAACATATTTACTTCAGACCGGAGAAAACAGATTGAAGGCTTTTATCATGCTTGCACTCATTATCAGTAGAACACATGATAACCACATAAAGCCCATTGGTTATTTCATCGGTAAATATATTTATGCTCTCTGCTGCACAGAGGCGTGGATAATGAATTATTTTCATGTTCAGAAATAGGTGTATAAAGTCTGATGAGCATTTTCTCAAAAATAATTTTTTTGAAAAATCATAAAACATGAATGCAGGTATAGGTTTTAAATCATCAGAAACAACCCATTTTTGACGTTTATTAAAATAAATTCAGGAGACGATACGTGAATAAAAAAAGTGAATCTATAGCCATTTCAGCGATAGGACCCTGCTGTTCCGACTTTACAGTAGATTATGCTCTTCTTGTTCGGGATAAAATATATGTTGCTTATTATGACCCCGAGCATTGCATCACTGTTGCCAGTAGAGAACTGGATGGTAAAGAATGGGTATATAGCCAGCCTCAGGGAGAATGGCTTCCTGATAGAAACCGCTTTATGCATCAGACTGAACATGACAGCCATAATTATTTAACGCTCGCGATGGATAACGAAGGCCATATCCATTTATCAGGAAATATGCACAAAGACAAGTTAGTATGGTTTCGCTCGCAAAAAAATCATGACATTCATTCTCTTGTTCAACAAACAATGACAGGAGAACGAGAAGAAAGCACGACTTATCCGTTATTTTTTTATGGCCATAATGGCGAGTTACTGTTCCGTTATCGTGATGGAGAAAGCGGAAATGGAGATGATATTTATAATCGCTGGAATGACGTGGGGCATTGCTGGGAAAGATTGCTCGATAAACCTCTGCTGAGTGGTATGGGGAAAATGAATGCCTATGCCCGTCTGCCTGTGTTTGGTCCGGATAATCTGTGGCATATGATCTGGATGTGGCGTGACACACCGCATTGTGAAACATGCCATGATCTGTCTTACGCCCGTAGTCCGGATCTGTTGCGTTGGTTTACCCATGACGGAAAACCCATATCATTACCAGCAACACGGGATAGTGGAGACATTGTTGATCCTGCCCCAGTGGAGCACGGACTGATCAATATGAGCCAGAATATCGGCTTTGATAATGCAGGAAATGTATTAATAACGTGGCATCGTTATGATGAAAATGGGAACTCGCAGGCATGGATAGCGCGTCCTGAAGGTGAGCGGTGGATAATAAAAAAACTGAGTGATTGGAACTTCCGCTGGGATTTTAAAGGAATGGGCTCCATCCCACCGGAGGTGATTATCTCCTCGCCATACCATAATGGCAGCTATATTGTTGTGACATTTGCACTGCGCAATGGTATCAGCGGTGAATGGTGGATAGATGATAAGGACCTTACCCTCATTAACACATGTTATGGTGAGGTGAAGCCATTACCAGAAAAATATTATATAGCCGAGCAATGTATTGATCCTTCTGCGGAGGTTCAGATTCTGCCGGAGTTATACCAGACACAACCGACTCACTTCCTCAGATGGGAAGCGCTTCCCATTCAGCGAGATATTGCGACAGAGCAACATGTTGTGCCTTCCACTCTTTGCCTGATGAGTATCTTGGAGTAAATTATGACGATGGCCGTGTCTAATAGAAACGCTTATATCCGCATAAGCCTGTGCTTATTCTTATTTTACTTTTCGTGGTCTGCCACCTGGTCTTTTCTGGCTATTTGGTTAGGGGACAATATTGGGCTCAGTAGTGTGAATATAGGATATGTTCTTTCCGTAAATGCACTATTTGCACTGATTATAAAACCTGTGTTTGGTTATATCATGGATAAACTGGGGCTAAAGAAAAATTTATTGCTCTGTGTGGCAATATGTTCTGTTTTTGCTGCTCCTTTTTTCATTTTTATTTATCAAACTCTGTTACAAACAAACCTGATTGCTGGCATGTTTATTGGTGGGCTTTATCTGGGAACTGCCTACCTTGCAGGGGTTTTAGTTTTTGAATCGTATGCAGACCGTTACAGTAGAGCCTGGGGATTTGAGTTCGGTCAGGTGCGGATGTGGGGGTCCGCTGGTTGGGCCGTGGCCTCTGTATTTTCCGGACAGTTATTTAATATTAACCCTCACCTTAATTTTATTGTTACGTCAGCGGGAACGGTACTGGTCTTTCTTGTTTTACTTTCTCTCAAGACCACCGGCGAGGGCATCGACTGGCAGGCTGTCAATGCGGCTAAAAAAGAAAAGGTTAATAAACAGGATCTCGGACTGCTTTTTCATGACGCAGGTTTCTGGGTGCTGATGCTTTTCTACGGTGGAATCATCTGGATGATGCAGAGTGCAGAACAGCAGTTTCCACGATACTTTGTCACTTTTTTTGCTGATCACCAGACGGGGAATTCCGCTCTGGGATATATGGGGTTTGTACAGTCTGCCTGTGAATTCGCGTTAATGTTTACGGTACCTTTCCTTATCAATCGCATTGGCGCACGAAATGGTCTGCTGCTTGCTGGTTTTATTATCGGATTAAGGCTTATTTTATCCGCATATGCAACACATCCCTGGATGATTATTGTGATTAAACCGATTTATGGCCTGGAGATGTCGTTACTGCTGGTTTCGATTTTCAAATATCTGGCCGCATATTTTGATAAAAGACTGACGGGTACCATCTACATGGTTCTGGGTTGCTTTAACTACTTGGGTATCACGGCAATCAACCCTATTGCTGGTTATTTTTATGATAAACATGGTTTTGCAGATACCTACCTGGTTATGGGGGGAATGGCATGGATTATTACACTTATCGGTATCAAAGTGCTGGGCAAGCAGCGTAAACTTATACAGTCTTCAGCCAGTCAGCGTGATGGGAAACTGTTACGGGGAGATTAACATTATGTCCGGATTTTTATCTTAACCGAAACGCTCGAAATGCATCTTTGAAGGTAAATGTGGATATCAGACATGACATCCATAGCCTACATTTCGTGTGAGCAGGGACGGCAAGTTGCCTCAATTCCCGTTCCTGCAGATAACTCAATATGCGTGTCAGCAGTTCCGGCATGCTGCGTATGCACTATGGCGGAATCGCGTATACTTGCAATGGGTATACATGTGGCGAAGTATGTACGGAAACGGGATACGCCAGGCTTAGTTAAGACAACAATCCCCCCATATCCGAAACGGGGTAAAGGCATTTCTGGGAGATTAAGGCAGCAGCGTTCCCTCCAGTGCCTGTTCATTCCTGTAGTCCTGTAGTACAGGGAGGCCGCCGTGACATACCCCGCAACTCGTTAGTCCCAGTTCCGGCTTCCTGAGTTCAGACTTGATATTACGATCACCGATCGCGGGAGACTTTTTTAAAGGAAATACCGATTTTGCTGTACGACTTGGTAATAAAGGAAACTCTGCCACTCTTCCCGTGCGAATAATCGACGTTCAGTGCTCTGTCATTTGCGCTTTTCCTGCATAAATGAATAGACATGGTCTGAGGGCTGCACAGAAGAACTGCTTTCACATGTCTGTCTGCTTTCGCCTTTCCAGGAATGGATGTGTAGAACGAGGTGGTCTGTTTCAAGATATATCACACCCGGGAGCCAGGTGGTTGTTGACAAGCTTCACGTGTTGCTCAGTAAGGAGCCGGTCAGGCTCTGTTTGTAGTGGGCGTCGGGAATCGAGCATCCAACCAGTAAAAAAACCGATCAGAGATTGAATGACGTTACTGATATTGAATGTTACTGTGCACTGGCGCATCATCAAAAAGACTAAGGCGGTTTTGTGTATAAATCCCGGAATATTTTTGCAGGCCCGGAGGGTTCCAGCCCCAATTATGATGAAGAGAAAGTCGTATCCCAGATATTGCCTGATTTATTATCGATGCCTGACGGGAGGCATATATCTTCCTTTGAAGAATGGTTTGCCAGGAAGAGGCCGGAAATAATGAAAGATTATGAACAGTGTATTTTTGGTACTTCACCGTTACAGGCAAAGGTTCATTGCCAGAAAGCCGGTTCAGAACAGGTCAACACGATAAAAGGGATACGGGCTCAGCGTTACGATTTATATCTGAGTGACCGGAATATACGCCTGACACAATTTGTCGTTTTCAGTCCTCTCAATGTTAAGGGGCCTGTGCCTGCATTTCTGGGCCCCAATGTGCTGGGTAATCAGTCCCTGACCCGGTTGTTTCCCCTCCCTTTATCAGGCGCATGGACTTTTCCGCGGCCCTCACTCGGCATTGACGATACCGGACATGCTACTGCGGATTCGGCAGGGGTACACAGTGCAAGGTGGCCTCTCGAAATGATTATTCAACGGGGCTATGCCGTGGTGAGTTTTCACAATGCCGATTTCTTTCCGGATAAACGTGACGGGCGGACTGAGAGTGTACAGCCGTTGTTCGATGCATATTCTGATATCCCCTTTACCTGGGGAGCGATTGCCACCTGGGCCTGGGGGATGAGTAAGGTACTGGACTGTCTCAAAGAAGTTTACTCCATTGATGAAAAGAGGGTTATTGCGACAGGGCATTCCCGGCTGGGCAAGGCCTCTCTGTGGGCTGCTGCCAGCGACGCGCGTTTTGCCGGTGTGATTGCGAATGAATCAGGAGAAGGGGGTTGCGCTATTTCCCGTCGAAAGTTTGGCGAAAGGATTTCAGATATTGCGACGCATTTTCCGCACTGGTTTACTGATGAGTATCAGTCATTTTCAGATGCAGAAGAAACAATGCCCGTTGACGCCCACTGCCTTATCAGTCTTCTTGCTCCCCGGCCAGTGTATGTTGCCAGTGCTGAGGATGATTTATGGTCTGACCCTATGGGCGAATTCACTGGATTAAAAGAAGCCGCAGTTGTGTGGAAGCTTGCAGGTAAAACTGATAGTGAACCCGTGTATCGGAAAATGCCACGAATCAGTACGCCACTTTCGGGAACGCTGAGTTATCACATTCGTTCTGGTGGACACGATATCACGCCTTATGACTGGGAACAGTTTCTTACCTTTGCTGATAAATTTATTAAATAAAAATTACTCACTGAAATAACAAGTTAATAACTTTGTCACTATTATCGCTGTGTCATAAGGATTCATCCGGTGAATGTAACGAAACGGGCATTGACGTGTATTTCTGAAAAGATTTTGAGTACTGGTATGGTTTTGTTAATTATTTCATGCGGTGCTTCCCCGCACGTTCATGTGCCAGAAGGGAAGTGTGACACCATTGCGGATTATGACATCAGTTTCTCCCGGTTTGATGAAACTGCTCAGCAACTGGCGCACGGCACCGGGTGTTTTATCAGGGCGGACCTCAACAGAACGGCTGCGGTCAGGGTAAATCCCGTTAGAGGCAGGATGACCATCCGGGACGCTCTCCGTACTGCGCTCGCGAGGACGGGTCTGAAAGTGACTGAACAGCAGGCTGATTCGATGACAGTCAGATAGTGGATGCGAAAAGAGGATAAAGTATGAGTAAGGCATTGAATTTTTATCTGCTGTCTGCCCTGGCATTTTCAGCATTCACATATTCCGGGCAGAGTGACTCAAGGGACGGGTACAGACTGTGGCGTACAAATGATGCCAACGGCGGAGCCGGGCTTGCCGGGAATAATGGTCAGCGAGGTATGGATGGTTGTCCTGGAGGAACGAGACCCTCCTCTGATGGCAGATACTATCTCCGCGGTACACATAAGGTATGCAATCCCGGGCATAAAAGCTCACCGCACCAGAACAGGCATTCATCCGTGGCACAGCATTATGAAAGGGCCTGAGGTGGTTTAATGCAGAGTGACCGGGAAAGCATAATGGAAACCTACGAGCAGATATACCAGGAACTCCGTAATAACGATAAACCCGCCTGGACTGGTGATGGCTATCCCCGGGCATGGGCAAAACTGACAGAAACGCTCGATTCACTGGCCGCCACGGACCATTTACCCGAGACGGGGAGCCATATCCTGGAACTGGGGTGTGGCAACGGAATGATGGCATCCCTGTGGTTTGCCCGGAAAGGATATCATGTCTGTGGCGTGGACTTTTCGCCAACAGCTATTGACTGGGCGCGTGAAAATTTCGCACGACAGGGGATTTCAGGCGTTTTTCTGCACGATAATGTCTGCTCGCTGGTGCAACTGGGGGAAAATCGCTTCGATCTGATTTTTGACGGCAGTTGCATGCACTGTCTTACGGGAAACCTACGTGGACAGGCTTACAGAGCGGTCAGACGTTTGCTCAGGGAAAACGGGACGTTCATTATCAGCAGTATGTGCGGTGAGCCAGGATATGAGGAAGACCGCCAGCAATATGACGCGATAAGACATATCCTTTACAGGAAAGGCATGCCATGGAGAGCACTGATGCCGCTCATTTCGTTGCAGAATGAAATTATTTCAGCGGGGTTTAGTATTCAGCACGTGAAACTCACCCGCAATCCATGGTGGGACCATGCAACTCTGGCAGTAACGCCATGCTATACAAGTGGACTGAGTCAGCTTTGAAAATTATAGCTTTCTTGAGAGCAAGCACCGTGAACCTGAGTAATTCATTCGTTGGGGGTCATTCATGGACTGTATTTTAGAAGAATATGCTGATAAGAATCCTTTTTTATCAAAGATATGTCAATCATGTACCATATAACCATTTAAAAATGGATACAAATATAAGATTTATTGTCTCTGATGCCAGCAGCGGTTTACTTCGCGCCTGTCTGACAGCAAGACACTCTGCTTTCGGTCTGCCACGTATTTACACCACGATGGCGTACATCTCGTCGATGCGTTTCGGGCCCTTCTTCTTATGGCACTTTTACTGCTGATGTACACGTCGTAGATTATCGGCGGACATGGGGCCAGCCCGCTACTTTGATCAGTGCACCATCCTAACGTCTGGCATTGAGCAGTCGATCATAACCTGTGAACACATCCGTCTGCCGGATACTCCGAAAGGGACGAAGGGGCGGCTATGGATGTTTTCCCTGCCGGTCCGGAGAGTACACAAACCACGCTGCTGAGAGATCTGGTGAACTGGCATTCCGGTCATCTCGTACATAGCTCCAGATGCGCCCGGTTTTCGTATTTTTTCTGTCCGATGCCAGCACCGGCACGGAGTGTCATCCGTATGCAGCTTGCGGGTGTCTATCACCTGGCCGTAAAGCGACTCCTCCAGCGGACTATTAACCGGCAGCATGCTTCTACCCAATTGGAGAGCTGCGCCACCGTCAGGTCCACATCCTGCCTGTGGGGATTACTTTCAGGGGGCTGGCAACCAGCTCCAGTTGCACCGCGCTGATATCCCTGAGTTGACGACGCAGACTGCCACTCCACCTCATGCAGTCTACAGGGTTCTGCGGGCTCCAGTCGGTGCCTTTCAGGGGAAAGGTGTTCCCGTGGAAGCGGGTGACGGTATCGTGACTGGCAGGGAACCTGAGGGGCGTCTTCGCGCCCGTTGCAACGATCACTTTCCTGTTTGAGCTGTTTCAGCCGCGCTTTAACATGAGTCACCTCGTGGCTCAGTTTTTCTGAACGGGTGCAGAACACCATTCGGCGCAGTTTCTTCAGTTGCGCACGCAGATCCTCTGTATCTCGTTCCATGCCATTGAAGGTTTTTTCAGATATCGGTGATACAGGCAACCAGCCAGATACGGGTACAGAAGATGATGCCCCCAGCTTCAAAAACAGCTTCTGCGACAAAGGAGCATCATACGCGCTTAACTTTTCGACCCGTTAACCCCGCCAGACTTACCCCCATGACTGACAGTATCCCCAGCGCAGATGCCGGAGCCAGTACCACCCAAAAACCACGCTCCAGATAAGGCATCCCTTCAGCAAGAACCCTTCCCCATTCCGGCTCAGGTGGCGAGGCTCCAAGTCCGAGGAATCCCAGTGATGCTAAAGCCAGCGCAATTCCGGGTAATCGTAACATGGCATGACGGAAAAGAGGGCCAATTAACGCAGGAAAAACATAGAACAGATTCTGGCGTAACCAGCCAACTCCGATAACGGGTAGCATATTAATATAAGGTCTGGCACGAATTTCAGTGACCAGCGCGGCAGTATGCGTGGCGAGGGGAGCCCAGCCTACAGCTGCTATTGCGATGGCGGCCCCCGAGCTGCCGGGACCGCTGACTGACACGACAAGCAAACCAGCAATGACAGGAGGTAACGCATTAGCCATCTCGGTTGGTCCTACAAACACGCGGGGAAAGAGACCAATTATTAATCCGAGACACAAACAAATAAATGAGACGATTAGCGCCAGAATACAGGTATGCACAGTGCCATGTGCAACACGCGCGAGCAAATCACGCCCCATTGCGTCAGCGCCAAAGGGCAATGCAAAAGATGGGGGAGCCAAGCGCGGGAATCCTGACAAATAAGGATCCCGCGGTAAGCCAGTCAACAGAAGCACTGTCAACGCGACAGCACAGATAATCGGCAGGATGAATGACATTCGGCCATTGTCTTCATCAGGCTCTTTTGTTGCTGGCATGGATGAAGTACGTAACGCCCGGCCCAGGATGAGATATCTGATGCCAGCAGCCAGTATTCCGAACAAAAAAGCAATAACCAGAAGAAATAGAATACCTGTCTGTAACGCAGGAAGATCCAGCGCGACCACGGCTCCCAGCGTTGCTCTCCCCAGTCCTGGGATAGCAAATATTTTTTCTACCGCCACTGCGCTTCCTGTAAGGGAGACCAGGATAAGACCAATTAACGGCATCACAGTGGATAATGTTCGTTTAAGTACTGCGCAGGTGATATGCCATCGGGATATTCCAGAGACTGTCCATGTGATAATCCAGTTCTCACTGAAAGTCGCGGCTAATGCATCAGAGAAAATACGGCCCAGATAGCCGCCTGCCGGTATTCCCATTGCCAGTGAGGGCAATACTGCATAGTGCAGACTATTCCAGCCGTAAGGGGGGAACCATTCCAGCCAGACTGCGCCGACGACCAGTAAAAAAGATGCCAACAGAAACTCGGGCAGTGAGGTAAATATTGCCGAAAAGAAGCCTGTCGAACGATACGAGCGTCCATGGAGTCCGCGGCGAAAAGTAGGAACACAAATCACAGTTGCCAGGAAGAAAGCCACTCCGGCAGACATGATCATCAATGTCAGTGATACCTGGGCCGCCTGTAGCATACCGGGAAGAACCGGGTGCCCAGAAATCCAGGATTTTCCGGCATCTCCCTGCAGGAGGCCACTGATCCAGTTAATGAGCAGTTGCCGTGGACCCTGTTCTAGCCCCAGTGAAAGTCGAATCGCTGCCAGTGCTTCTGACGTCGCTTCCTGCTCGGCGGAGCGTGCACGAAGTAATGCCAGGGCTGGATCCTGACCTGAAAGCCATGGCAACATCCCAATCAGTACGATAATACCGGCCAGCGTCATGGTTCGTGACAGCAACGTCACCAGGGAACCTGGGACCAGATAATTGACCTGATTAATTTTGGAACAGATCCGGCAGGACAGCGATTCACTCATTGATTACCAACTCCTTTTATCACTGTACTGTAGAGCGTTGATCGCCAGCGACTAACTGCGTCTGGCTGTTAATAAGCATACGCTCACGAGGATCACGAACCGCGTTTTTCAGTGCGGCGCTCTCCCCCTGAATGACTCGTTCGTGCAACATAGGAATAGCAGCATCGCTGGCAAGGATCATATTTTCTGCTTTCATGATTGCCTGACGGCGGGCCTCACCGGCTGGCGTTTCACTGGCTTTTTTCAGCGCTTCGTCAATCATCGGGCGGCACAGTTGGGAAATATTGAACGAGCCTTCACAGGAGAAATCGCTGTACATATAGGCGACGGGATCACCCGAATCCAGAACGGTGGCACGGGACAGGATAAAGGCATCAAACTTACCGGCCAGTGCATCAGCCTCAATCTGAGAGTATTCGCGAACTACCTGTTTTACCGTAAAGCCGGCACTTGTCAGTTGCTGAGCCAGATAAACAGCAACTTCCGGTAATTCAGCACGATCGCTGAAAGTCGCCAGTGTTATGGTTGCACCTCCTGGCGTACCGGGATTGACGGGACTGGTGACAGGCTTACGTAATTGATCAGCCCACGGTAACGCGGGCCCTAGAAGTCCCTTTGCAACATCGGCCCGTTTTTCATATACCGTATCAACAATTTGTTGACGATTTATGGCCTCCCTTACCGCTGCGCGCATGGCGGGGTCTTTCATCACCCCCCGGGCGGTATTGAGATAAAGCGTATTGGTTCTGGGCATCGGCACTTCATGCACCAGGGATTGATCCAGAAGAGGAGCCTGAGATACGGGAATGGCTTCAATGATATCGGCGGTACCGGTGCGCAATGCGGCCGCACGCGCAGCGCCATCCGGTACAAAGCTGGCGTCAATGCCGCTGGCTTTCGCTTTCCCACCCCAGTAACCATCAAAACGATCTAGCGATGCGCTACTCGTTCCGTTCACGGTGCGTAAGATAAAAGGTCCCGTCCCTGCATTGACCGGATCCACAACGCCGTGCTCTTTATATGCATTCAGGGACAGAATCGCGAGTTGAGGACTGGAAAGTCGCTGAGGGAGAAGAGGATCCGGCTTTTCGGTAGAAACCAGCACGGCATTATCGCTCTCAGCCCTCACTGTAAGTTTTACACCATCAAGAATTCGCGGTTTGGGCGTGGCTGTGGCCGCGACGCTGAGGGCGTTGACGACAGCCTGTGCGTTCAGCGCTGTGTTATCATGAAACATGACATTCGGGCGTAATTCAAAGCGCCAGGTGGTTTCATTAACCTGTTGCCACCGGGTCGAAAGTGCCGGTTGCGCGTCACCCGCGCTATTGAGAACTACCAGCGTTTCTACTGTACTCCATCGCGATAATTTAAACGCGTCATCACTGAGCGGTGTCAGGCCAGAGCGAGGCGGCAGAAGATGTGCCACTTTAATTCTGTCTTCTCTGGCATTGACTGTTTCGTCCTGCGGTTCATTAAAACAACCGGTCAGCAGCAGGGTTGCTGAAAGAAGCCCGTAAACCGGCCAAAATGTTTTATCCGTATTCATTCAAGAGTCCTTATTGATCAACTGTGCGGCGGAGGGGTAAACCCCGGCAAATAAACAGCATGGCTGCAGAACTGCATAACGGAATACAGCCCATTAACAACCATGGAATATATGCAAGTGCAGAAGGAACCAGTGCTTGATCCAGTAATCCGCCAAACCCAAAACCTCCTGCCAGGACGGCCACGCCTCCCATGGATGAAAGTGCCCCGTAATGTGCCCCCAGATTTTTATCTCCGGCAAACGCGGGGATCAGATCCATACCGACAGGAACAATGAGCATCTGGCCGAATGTCAGCAACGTCACCAGTGAAATCGCCGGGAGCAGGCGTAACCCGTTGTCAGGAGGCGATGTACTGGCAAACAGCGCAACGCTAAAAAAGGCTAGTGACAGCAGTAAAAAACCAGCAGGTAACATCTGTGATGCCCCTCTCCGCCGGGCAAAACGTGCCAGTGGTAATTGAAGGAATATAATCAACACAGAGGCCAGCATAAACAGAGGTCCAAGATCTGACTCACTCCCACCAGAACGACGCAGTTCGACAGGTAACGCCAGGTATAGCTGGTTATAACTGAACAGATACGCACTGTACGCGAAAATGAAGGCAACAAAGCGTTTCTGCTGAAATGCGGTCCACCAGGGGGCGATCTGCAGGTGGCCGCGATGATTAGGATTTGCAGGCAGAGAGAAATACAGCGTAATAAGCGCAAGAAGGAAGATGACCGCACCACCCAGAGCCACATACTGAAAGCTATATCCTGTCAGCAACGCTCCCAGCAGCGGCCCGATGACCGCACCCAGTTCCCCACAAACAGAGAACAACGCAAACCATTCGGAACGGCTACGTTTGCCTTCTTTTTCACTTTGTGTACCGGCTTGCGCTATCAGGGACTCTATCGCTGGCGAGAAGAGTGCGCCACCGACCCCGGTCAGACAGGCACCCAGAGTTACTCCCCATAACGAAGTACTGGTCGCAAGCAGCAAATATCCCGTGATACGGATTAGGCAGCCCCAGAGGATGACGATGCGCCCACCAAACCTGTCGGTCAGCGCCCCGCCCACCAGAAACATGCCCTGTTGCGAAAATGTTCTGAGGCCAAGAACCAGACCAATGGCTGCACCTGACAGTAGCATGTCATCCCGCAGGTAAATCGCAAGAAAAGGGACAACTGCATAAAATCCGGTATTGAATATAAACTGGCTGGTCAGCAGTAATGGAGGTAAAGATTGTAAGCTCTTCCCTGAGATCTGTTCCGGCTTCATGGTATTCATTTCGTTAAAATTAATAATATGTTTGTGTTCTGCCCGTCAAAGACGGGTTGACAAAATCCCTGGTACGGCTTTAAGTAACTGGCGGGTATGAGGATGATGGGGCAAGTGCAGTAACTGTTGAGTCGGGCGATCTTCAATGATTTTACCGGCCTCCATGACCAGAGTTCTTTCGCATAATCCTGCCAGCATAGATATGTCATGGGATACCAGTAGTAACCCCATACGGTTTTCTTCCGCTACCCGTAAGAGCAGGGATTTGATTTGTTCACGTAATGGCAAATCAAGCCCACTTACCGGTTCATCTGCCAGTAAGAAAACCGGCTGGATAATTAACGCCCTTGCCAGAGCGACACGCTGAGCCTGACCTCCCGAAAGCGAACCGGCTGGCTTGTCCAGGAATCCGGGACTGAGCTCAACCTGTTCTAGGGCTTGGGCAAGGTCAGGAAGGGCGTTACCGCTATGACTCAGTCGCCTGAGCGGTTCACTGAGGATATCTTTAATCCGCATCAAGGGAGGAAGTGTACTTGCTGGCTCCTGGGGAAGATACTGAACCCGGCGACGATACCATCTCAGGGAGCGGGCAGAGCCAGGAGTAACAATCTTCCCGTCGCAATAAATCGTCCCGTTATCAATATGTTCCAGGGCCAGGATTGCCTTGAGCAATGTGGACTTTCCACAGCCTGATACACCAACCAGCCCCACACGTTCATGCCGCCGTAGCGTCAGAGATAAATGTTCAAGAATGGCACTTTTCGGGGCATTTTGGGGCCAGGGCGAAACGGCTCTGCCCCGATACTTAGTAATATTGTCGACGTGAATGAAATCATGAGTGGCAAATTTAAATGAAGAATTCATCCGACCAGCACCTCATGAGAGTGTGCTGCCAGTAACTGATCAGCATTTCGTGCTGCCTGAACCAGTTTGCGTGTATAAGGATGTTCTGGAGTATTCAGAAGTTGCACCATGGTGCCACACTCTACAATCTCGCCTTTTTCCATCACGATCCCCCGCTGGCAGAGCTGAGCGGCAACGGCAATATCGTGGGTAATGAAAAGCAGTGCCGGTGAAAATGCAGGCGTTGTACGGTTGCTCAGTACCTGTAAGACCTGCTGCTGACTGATCACATCCAGCGCTGTTGTTGGTTCATCCGCAATCAGTAAATCGTTTTTCCCCACAAGGGCAAGAGCGATGCAGATCCGCTGACGCTGACCACCGGAAAGCTCAGAAGGATATCGATTCAGCAATTCAGGGATATCGCTCAGCTTTAGTGAGTCCAGTAAGGAAGTCAGCACTGCGTCATCACTCGTTTTCAATGCCAGAGCCAGCTGACGGCCAACCGGCATTAATGGATTGAGGGCAGTAGAGGAATCCTGAAAGATAGCCGATACACGGGTAGTCTGTGGTCGACGGGAAGGTGGTATTCCACTAATTTCAACTCCATTGATTCGGACTGTACCCTGTAATTTCAGCTCTGCTGGTAATGTACCGATGATAGCTTTCGCTGTTAACGATTTGCCTGACCCCGATGAACCAATAATACAAACTCGTTCTCCTTTAAACACGCGTAAGTTGATATCTCTGACCAGATGATGAGCATCTATCGCAATGCACAAATTTGCTGCATCAAGCACAGGTATGGGGTAAGGGAGATTGTTGTTCATGTAAAATGCATTGTTGTCATAAGTTATGTAATAACATAACACTCGCCTTTGTCTCATTGCAAATTACGTCGGTTTGTAACTCATTTTGTTGCGTATAACACGACGATAATATGCTTTTAAAGCTCATGATTTTTGTAGGTATACAACTCGTACTGTCTGTCAAAACTGATAGTAATTCAATATGATAGCGTCATCTTATTATAGCTGCGGCAGGAACAGCCATTACCGGCTATTCCCGCGCTGGATATGCGAGGCTGACACATCAGGTTGTTACCTTGGGTTCTGTTGTGGCTGTGTTAGAGGGGCTATGGGGGGATTCTGCGAGGGGTGATCAGCAGTTGTATAGCAGACCGAAACGTTTTCGTATTATTCTGTGCCTCTGACTCCGTCGGCGCAGTAGCTTAACTTCTGTACACTGGTGTTTCATTACTTACTCACGTATCTACGGAGCACGTTAAGTTGATCTGACGTCCCGCTCAGGACGTCTGGCGGCGAATGAGCTTTATAAAAAGACTGGCTTCATTAAACGCCAGACTAATGTGTACCGGCGGGGATTGCTGGAAAAGTAGGATCTTTGATTGTCCTTTCAGCACTTTAATACTGAAGAATACACTTCGATCTGGTGTGGATATCAGAAAGTGATCTACTATTAGGAACAGTTATGTAGTTTTGGGACCGGGATATCCGCCACTAACTGGATGATAAAAAGCTAAGCCAGAAGCTCCTTCCTGTCAAGATCAACCGAATGATTACCAATAGGTGTTACTAGAAAAAATATATTTTATATGAACAGGCTCTTGGTTGAAGAGAGGAGAGTTTTATTCTGTTTTTTTTGTTTTACGCAGAATTAATTTTATATGTGTTGTAGATTTTTGTTTTTCTGTCACAGATAAAGATGCCTTAACAGTGAGGTGTGTCACTCTACGGGAAACAGGCTAAAGCCTGTTCCCCACTCAGCAGAATAGAAGCTAGTGTGAAAGGGCTTTACTAACCTTGATTTCAACGATATCGATTAGAATTATCCTAAAAAAATGGCTAAGATGGTAACATTCTGACGTTGAATACCTTCGTTACGCTACAGACTGGGTATGCAATGATGATTTTATGGAACCCACGGAATCCCAGCCATGTATAATAACGAAGATTCACTGTTTAAGAATACCAGTCTTTCTCTTCAGCAAAAACTAGAACGAGCTCGCACAGAGCTTCTTGACTTATCTGCGCGCAATAAACTCCTCAATATCCCTCGCTCTAAGACTGCCAAACTCTTAGACATTATCGATGAGAGGTCTACTGAGATTTATCGTTTACTGGTTAAAGAAGGGAAAGCATTTACTTTTCTACCGGGACGGGTAGGCAGGAAGGGGGAATTAATTGATGTTGAGGACATTGAAACTGATTCGGATGAATCTCTTGTGGATGATAGGTTACTTGTTTTTGATGATGATGTAGCTCCGAAAGCGATCAGTGCTGAGCATCAGGATACAAAACTACAAACAAGGCTAACTCCGCAAGGTTTGCAAAAGAGATTGTTGGATCTTTACCACGATTCTAAAACGTTAGAAGAAGAACAGGGTGTAAACATACTCTATCTGACGCTCGGAACCTTAAAATGGATTGATCCCAATAATAAAGAAAATGTCAGATATGCCCCTTTAATCTTGATCCCCGTGTCTCTTGAGCGTGGAACTGCTGGTGAGAGGTTTAAACTACGGGCAAGGCAGGATGAGATTAGTGAAAACCTTTCTCTGGAAGCATATCTACAGCGAGCACATGAGATTTTATTGCCTAAGATCAACACCGATGAGGAGCTGGATCTTTCAGGGTATATCAATGAGGTCGCTCAGGCGGTGCAGACAAAACCTGACTGGAGCGTTCAAGAAAACGATATTACTCTGGGGTTCTTCTCCTTCGCTAAGTTCCTCATGTACCGGGATTTAGATCCAGAAAACTGGCCAGAGAATGACAATATCACAGAACAACCTCTTATTCAGTCACTTATGGTTGATGGGTTTGATGAGAGGGATGAAAGGATTTCAGATGATGCACCTATAGATCCTTTTATTTCGCCGAGGGATATGCTCCATATCATGGATAGCGATACCTCCCAAACTCTTGCTATCCATGATGTACGGAAAGGGAAAAACCTTATTATTCAAGGTCCTCCTGGGACAGGGAAATCTCAGACGATTGCGAATGTCATTGCTTCTGCAGTGGCAGATGGCAAAACTGTCTTATTTGTCGCAGAAAAAATGGCCGCGCTTGAAGTGGTGAAACGTCGCCTTGACCATGCGGGTGTGGGCGACGCCTGTTTAGAGTTGCATAGTAATAAGACGAATAAAAGGGTCTTCCTGGAGGAATTGAAAAGGGTCTGGGAGCTGGGATCTCCAAGAGGTGAGTTCCCAGACACACTGGTAGGAAACCTAACGGAGGCGAGGGATAAACTTAACGAGCATCCGGCAAGGCTGCATAAGATATATCATCCTTCAACTTTCTCTCCCTATCAGGTCATGGGGCATCTTGTTCGGTTACGTCAGTTAGGCCAGGCTCCGACCGATTTTCATCTCGAAAAATTTGAGCATTGGAATGCCAGCGATCTTGAGAAACGTCTTGAGCTCGTGAAAGAGATTGTTGATCGCATCCGGGATATGGGGTTGCCCGCTCAGCATCCGTGGAATGGCGTTGGTCTTGAGCAGATATTACCTATAGATGTAGAAAAATTACTTCCACGTCTGCAAGAGCTTGAAAGAGATGTTGGATGTCTTAAAAACGTTGTTGCAAATCTGTCTGCTGAGCTTTCTGTTACACCCGTACCGGAAACATTCTCTTCAATTGATAAATTAGTGGAGGTTGCTGAATGCATCAATAAAGCCCCCGACCTGTCAGCGAAGGCCTTTATTTCTGCTGTTTGGCATGATAATGCGCCTGCAGTTAAACGACTTATTGCAGTGGGTAAGCAGTATCAGCAAGCTCGCTTGGATCTTGTGGCAGATATAGTAACTGAAGAAATTGAAACTCCAGTTACCGAACTGGAAGATGCGCTGGCAAGGCTTCCTCGTGATTTTCAGGTTAATGGTTTTTCTGCCGCTCGTTCTCTGGTTAAACCTTTATCTAAGTTGCGTCTTGATGCTGCTCGTTTACATGAAGAACTCGGTACTCAGGAAGGGTATTACACCGTTCAGGAAATCGAACGTCTCATCACCTTGGGTGAAAGAATTGCTGCCGCCCCTAACGCCAGTCCCGACGCCTTTATCGCATCAGTCTGGGATCATGGTATTGAGAAAGCTGCTGAGCTGGTTAAGTCGATTGCCTCCTTCAGAACCGTTAGCGAAGCTCTTGATTCCCACATTAATGAGGTAGCCTGGAATACGGATGTTCAGGAGGCCAGAAATCTCCTGGCTAGCCATACTGGTATTTTCCGATATCTCAATGGAAACTGGAGAAAAGCGAGGGGACTTGTTGGTTCTTTACTGCAAGATCGCTCGTTGCCCGTTGAGCAGCAGATCTTATTGTTGGACAAGTTGATTAAGGCTCAGGCAGAGAGGAAAAAAATTCAGGAAGGTAATGATTTTGGTCATTCTGCTTTCGGTAGTGATTGGCGCGGCGAAAGAAGTGACAGCTCTTCTTTAATGGCATTAGTTGAATGGATGAGAACGCTCCGTGGTGTAGGCGCTGAGGCTCGTTTGTTGGCCAGCCGGCTTATTGACCGCGAAGGTGTGAAGCTTCGTGCGCAACAACTAAGCCAGTTACTGCAGCAAGTTCGGACCCAGTTAGACATCTTATGGAGCGCGTTCGGTTTTTCACCTGAGGAATATTTTTCCAATCAGGTATCTATCACCCGCGTCTCATTAGTTTTCATTGAAGAGAAAATCCAAAATCTCATAGCGATTGATGAACAATGCTTTCGTGTAATGGTTAACCCTCCTGCTCGTATTGATGAGCGTAGCCAGCTAATCACCCGAATAGTTGAGTTGCAGAAACTGATTGCAGAAATACGTGCAGAAGCCCCGCTTGCAAAAAGCGCTTTTGACGAACAGTGGAAAGAGCTGTCATCTGATTGGGATTATCTGAGTCAGGCTTGTTCCTGGTTAGAGGAGAACTGTGCGTTACGTTTCGTAGCGGCAAAACTGACAGACAGAGCTGAAACTGCCCATATTGCACGAGAAACTCATCTGTCCAGCCAAAAGATAGTCAATGGACTGGAACAAGTCGCGAGGGAATTAAAAGGAACAATCGAAACCCTTTTGGGTTCATCATCTGATAAATTAAAGATAGCGCTTGTGTGCGAGAAGCTTCAAACATGGGCAGAAAATTCAGAACAACTCTCTAAATGGGTTGCGTACCAGCATCGTGTTACGCAGGCCCGAAAATATGGATTATCTGAAGTAGTAGAAAAACTTGCTAGTGGGGATCTTTCGCTAGATTCTGCTATTTCTGCCGTCGAGCGGACCTATTTTGAGTCGTTACTTAAAATTATGGCTCTCGAAGAACCCGATTTAGTACGTTTTGATGGTGAGCTTCATTCTCGTCAGGTTGCAGGATTTGCAGAGCTTGACCTTAAACGTATCAAAGCCGCCAGTCTTGAGGTTGCGCGTGTCCATCATAGACAAATCCCATCCAGGAGTGGTGGTATCGGCCCTGTGGGAGTTCTGCGTTCGGAAATGGTGAAAAAAAGGGGGCATTTACCCATTCGTCAGTTAATGCTAAAGGCTGGAGTGGCGATTCAGGCACTCAAGCCGGTCATGATGATGAGCCCGTTATCTGTTGCTCAATTCCTCATCCCGGGAAAACAAAAGTTCGATCTCTTGGTCATGGACGAAGCGAGTCAGATACAACCAGTTGATGCGATTGGCGCAATTGCTCGCTGTAAGCAGGTTGTAGTCGTCGGGGATGAACGCCAACTTCCACCTACGCGATTCTTCGCTAAAATGACAGAATCTGCTGCGAATGATGATGATGAAATATCTCAGGTTGCTGATATAGAGAGTGTGTTGGGCCTGTTTGTTGCCAGGGGATTACCTCAACGTATGCTGCGGTGGCACTATCGCAGCCGTCATCAATCGTTGATTGCTGTATCCAATAGCCAGTTCTATGAGAATAAACTCTTCATCGTGCCGAGCCCGTATACTCAGGAAGCAGGTATGGGACTGCAATTCCATCACATCCCGGATGGTGTGTTCGAATCAGGCGGTAAGGGAACCAATACGATAGAAGCTAAAGCTGTCGCTAAAGCAATCATGGAGCATGCCCGTAAATATCCGGAACAGTCGCTCGGTGTTGCAACATTTTCTGTTTCCCAGCGTAAGGCTATTCAGGACGAGCTCGAGTTACTACGCCGTCTGAATCCCGATTTAGAAGAGTTCTTCAATGCGCATCCGAGCGAGCCTTTCTTCGTTAAAAACCTTGAGAACGTACAAGGTGATGAACGTGATGTAATTATGATCTCCGTCGGCTATGCCAGAAATACGCAAGGATACATGGCGATGCGTTTTGGTCCCCTGGGGTCAGAGGGAGGGGAAAGAAGGTTGAATGTATTAATCAGCCGAGCCAAACGTCGATGTGAGGTTTTCGCTTCGATCACAGACGAAGATATTGATTTGGAAAGAGCAAAGGGCAAGGGTGTATTTGCCTTTAAACTCTTCCTGCAATATGCCCGTACCGGTCGGATATCGTTAGCTCAACGGACTGAAAGAGAAATGGATAGTGTATTTGAAGAGCAGGTTGCTGATGCGCTTCAGAAAGCGGGTTATCAAGTCCATCCTCAGGTAGGTATTGCTGGATTCTTTATAGATTTAGCTATTGCTGATCCAGATATGCCTGGGCGATACTTGATTGGTATTGAGTGCGATGGTCGTGCTTATCATTCATCACGTTCTGCGCGAGAACGCGATCGGTTGCGTCAGGCTGTACTTGAAGATCATGGGTGGATTATCCATCGTATCTGGAGTACGGATTGGTTCCACCGTCCTGAAGAACAACTGGAACGAACACTCCAGGCTATAGAGTCTGCCAAGAAAGAGCTATCAGAACGGACTGAACAATTGAGGCAAAGGACTCGTGCAGTACCTGTTGAAATTGTGACTGTCGATAGGGGACCAGTAGTAGAAATTGGTCTTGTCGATTCGGATACTGCGAAAGATTCTGATATTGCCTATGTGGAGGCCATTCCATCCGCTAATATGGGGTATGAACTGCATGAAACCCCCTTGGGTATTCTCAGCGAAATTATTGAGCAGATAGTTGAGGTTGAATCTCCTGTTCATGTAAGCGAGGTTATCACCAGGTTGCGAACGGCCTGGGGATTACAACGTGCAGGGGCCAGAATTGAGGCCGTTGTGAACAGAGCTGTTAATCTGGTCTGCAATAAAGGTAATATCTATCAGGATGGACAATTTTTAATACATCAGAAATCAAATATTATCTTACGAAACCGACAGAATGTTCAGTCGTCGGGACTGCGTAAATCCGAAATGTTGCCGCCTCAAGAGATTGCTGTCGGAATTTCTCAGGTAGTAAAAAATAACCTTGGTGCGACAGAAGAAGAGATAGTTATGTCTATCTCTAGATCTCTTGGATTTAAAGCCACAAGTGGAACTTTACGTAAAGTTATTTCAGAGGTAATTGAACAGCTTCTCTTTAAAGGCATCATTCTAAAAGAAGATTCTCTTATTATTGAGGGTAAAGAAATAGTTACAGAGTGATTTTTTAATTAAGATAAACTCAAAGTATATTCTTTGAGTTTATCATTTTAATTTCAATGATAATTCTTGGTGGATCCCACTCCGAAGTAGCTGTGCGAATCGCCACGGCTTTAACAGACACCTCAGAGCCATTAAATGGCTTACAGAGAGGCGCCCATGAGTAGTAAGCGTTATTCTGAAGAGTTTAAAATTGAAACAGTTAAACAGGTTGTTGATCGTGACCATTCTGTTTCCAGCGTTGCAATACGTCTCGATATCACCACCCACAGTCTTTACTCCTGGGTAAAGAAAGGCGGGCCGGACTCTTCTATTAACAAAGAACAGTCAGATGCTCAGGCTGAGATCCGTCTAACCGGTTACGCTCGTTGAACGATAATCTCAGAGGATTGGTCACGAATTTCTTCATTAACCGCCGTTAAGACGTTAAGTCCCGGGGTGGCGGAAATGCTACCGTAAATCATGTTTTTCTGGAGGAAAAGTTCTGCAATGGATTTCCCTCCAAGCTTCTTTAAAACAGAGTGAATATAGTCTTTGGACGTGCGTTTTGTGATTGAAAAAGAAGAAGCAATATCTTCATCTGAGTGTCCACTAAGGAGCATGCGCGCAACGGAATATTCTCTTACTGTCAAAGTAAGCATATTCTGACTACTCTGTACGGGCAGATAAATGATGTCAAGAATGGCAGGAGTAAGATCCGCGATTTGAACTGTAATATCAACAAAATTTGGCGCGAATTCACCGTTCCAGGCGATCGGGCTTCTTTGCAAGAAACAGATCCTAGCACCAGCTGTGTATAACGAACTCAATGGCTCTATATCAGCCTCTCTAAGCTGACATTCGATAAAAAAAGTATCACTGCAGTGGGCATCATGGCTTCTCATATCCTGAATAGAGAATAGACATAGGTTAATGTTATGTTTTGTTAATATAAATTTCATCCCAGAAAAGAGAAGGTGATTATCTGTAATTATATATACTCTCATTATTATTATCCTATCGAATAGTAAGCATCTTCTCAATGCGCTCTGGTGAGTTTCTGACACATTCGACAAAGTATCCACCACCAAATAATGGTGGGTGAAGGAGTAGCTTCTGATAAAACGGACGCGGCTAATTAACTGATAACATGGCATCATGATATTCGCCCTTATACGGATGCAGATTATTATAGTCTTACATCCATTCTGCCATGCCGTTACTTTCTGGGCTGCGTAATGGTGTGGTAAACACTGAACCCCGGTGAACTGGCAAACGTGCGCCTGCCATCGGTTATGTAGTAATTGTCGTTATCGGCCAGCCTAAGGGATGCGGAACTACCAGTGTGTTACCTAACTTTCGTTAGCGCTCAGTGAGCGCCTTATTGCCAGTTATTTAGTGGTAATAACTACGATTCACGGCAGAAATTCTTCAGCCCAGTTAGAAAACCATTCCTGCAGAAAACTCAAACTGTGGTACAGGTACGCTTCCGGATCGATACCGTTCAGACGGTACGTCTCGATCAGTCTGTACAGCAGGGGTCATGCTCGCCCGCCGTGAACATTACCGAAGATATAATTCTTCTTGCCAAGGCAGATAGCACGCAGAGTTCGTACTGCTGTTGTATTATTCTCTGATCCTACTAGATCAGCACCACCGTATATTCGCATACGATCGTATTTACTCGAAAAATAAGTTAATTATCATTATTTGTTGTCAAACGTTCACTTATACAGGAAAATTCAACCAAGCATTTCCTTGTGATGATGGACATGCCTTTTAAAGAAAATTTGTTTTTCTTAACCCGCGTATGCGGGTTTTTTCTACCTATGAATCAGATGACCTCTCATCTGAGAGGTATTATTTATCCTCCACCCATGACGCTTCCCTGATGCGGAGGTGGGGGGGGGGGGCCAATATGAACAAATTTGTAACCGGTATCGCCTTGGACACTTCCGGAAACATGATCCGGAATGGTGTTCTGGCAAAGTTCAGTCCGGACTAATGGAGCTCTATAGGAGTGCTGGCGGGTATCGCAGGGATCGTCATAAGCGGACTGGTTACTGGTATTTCAAGCGCAAGATAGTGAATGTCTAGGTAAAGGCGCTGGCGACAGTTATATCACGTAATCCCCAGAAAATGCAGATGAATAATTTTATGTAGTCTTCCTGACATACTGGTTTTTCACCTGCTGTCAGACAGGATTCATGGCCACACTGGTGATCAATTTTTTCCCGTAAAATACTCAAGAGCAGGCCTCCATTCCAATAACACAAGGGGGACCGGATTACCGGGAGATAAAACAGACGATGCAACTGAGCAGGTTGACGCTGAGAAGTAAAAAGCCGAAGCTTGTGGAGCAGGAACTGTGGGGGTATTACTGGCGTAAAATCTGGTGAGATATCAGATGATAAAAATGGCGGAACATCTGAAAGGTTACTGGCCGAATCAGCTGAGTTTCTCAGAGTCATGCGGAATGGTCATCAGGATGTTGATGACCCTGCAGGGTGCTTCACCGATAAATAACTGGCAATACGGCACTCGCTGAACGCTTATCTATAAGCTGTTTTAAGAAAAAGTTGTCTAATCAGTAAACCTTAATGTGACACCGAAAGGACGGTAACTTAAACGCGATTGTAACTGACGGAAAAGAATTCTGTTATGCGCCTTGATTCATGAAACTTCCTAAAATACAGAAGATTAGGTTCATCAGAGCCCTCTCTATTAATCGAACTCAACCAGTTTGAGAGATTTTCAGAAACAAGAATAATAATCATTTCCATTGGATGTGATATATTTTACCTGCCAGTGCCAACATATATTTCTCATGGCGGCAAATAAGACCAGACGAGTGGGTGACAACCGGTGATTAACGTGAACGCTGGCATTGTCTGCGTTGAGGTGCTGCATCAATACAATTTATGGGGATAAGATGATAAGAATTTCAGTCCGTTCAGTACTGCTGGCCTCCGCTGTTGCGATATTAACTGCGACAACTGCATTTGCCAATAGCCAGTGGACAACCGCCACTACTACCTTTCCTGGCAGTATCCGTGCCGGATCACGGGAAGTACCTGTTAAGCCCGGAGATAAAACCTCTATAGCTATTAAGAACCTTCAGACGGGCACGACCGTCACCATACTAAAGGGGGATGAAGTCCTGACCCCTGAACCACTGACCGCCGACGAGAAGGGAAACCTCACTATTCCGCTGACGGTTCCAGCCGATGCTGCTCCAGGCCTTCATCCACTCACGGTTATCACGCAAAATCCCGCCAGCGTGTCGCAGGTCATGTTGAAATTGTCCCAGGTTGTACCCCCGCAAAACGCTGAGGCTTTCAGCCTGCAAACAAAGCCCGTCGGCGAGCGAGCGTACCAGTCGGCAGTTTCGGCTGACGGGACGCTGTTCGTTACCTCTGCACGCGGCCCGAAGGATGGTAGCCGCCTGCTGAGACTGAACGCCGGAACCCTAGCTGTCGAAGCCGAGGCCGAGCTGCCTAAAGACAGAAAGGGTGAGCAGATTGGTGTCTTCGGTGTCGGTGTCGACAATGTCCATGATCACGTCTGGACGACGAACACCCTTGCCGAGACGGTGACCGTCTATGATGCAAAAACGCTTTCCGTCGTGAAAGTCTTCTCGGAAGGTTCGGTCGCGCACCCACGCGATGTGATTATTGATGAAAGCCACAATCGCGCCTATGTCAGTGCAGCGCTGACCGGTTTTGTCGAGGTATATGACACAAATACACTTGAACACGTCGGCCAACTGGAGTTCCTGGTAGAGCGTGGCAAAACCCTGTTTAACAGCACCGATCTTGCCCTCGACAGCACCGGTGGGAAACTCTACGGCGTCAGCCGCGATACGCCATGGGTGGGTTGGATTGATCTCAAAACGGGCAAGAGCACGACGGTGAAAGTACCTGAGGCGCGGGGCGCAACCGACATCGCTCGCGATCCTGAGACTGGTCGTCTTTATGTCGCATCACAGGAAACAAACAATGTCGTGGTTCTTGATGCGAGTGGCAAAGTTCTCGCGGATACCTACATCGGTGCCGGAGGCGTCTCTGTCGTCTGGGATGCGGTGACGTCGCAGGTTTTCGCCGCGACGCGTGCGGGCGGAACGGTTGCTGTTCTGGATCGGGACGGCAAACTGGTCGCCAATATCCCAGTGGATGATACGCCAAACCACCTGGCCGTCGCGACTGATGGCGCTGTTTATCTGGTGTCTATGTATGGGACTGCAGGGGATAAACTCCAGACTGGTTCTGTGACGAAAATCACATTCAAGAAATGACGGCATTAATCCGCTACGTTATTCGTGGACTGGTCGGCCTGGCCTGACATTATTATTTATCCCCAGCCGTCCATCCATGGACTGGGGATTAGTCCAACCAGGCTCTTAAGAAAACAGTTGGCTAGGAGGAGGGGGCTTTACGAACACACGAGGTAGCTTCACGTGTTGCACGAGCAAAGGATACCTTTCTGCTGGCGCATAGCCTCTGATATACGCTCTAGAGTGGCTGTTTCCTCCTGTGGCAGAACACACAGGATGTACTACGTCAGTAAGGCTTCAGGAGCCATTTTGCAGTGGGACCGATGAAAGAACCTATATCCCGGAGTGAAAGAAAACACGGTATTATACGGTCAGATGCAATGACTGACAGACGGAGCAATATGGAGCTGAACGATAAACTTGCTGAAGAGCTGGAGAATCGCGGTCAGTGGCACCGGGCGGCACGTCGCTGGCTGGTGGTACTTGATAACACCATGGGCGATAAAGCGCGGGAGGCAATCGCCCGTCGGCGTGAGCACTGTATCAGTATGGCCTCCAGTATTCCACCAGATGGGCGGAGGGCTGAAACCAAACGACGTTATAAACTGCAGAGCAGATATAACGATGGCTACTGAAGCTGGCCTGTAGCAACAAGCGCTATGGTTCTTTTTACCAGACTGCCGACATAATCGGGCCTGTGAATCGTCCTATGCTTTTCGTGTTTAGCTGATGACGCCCTGAAGTTAGATTTGCAGAACAGAGCAGGGGCGTTGTTATGGTCATTGATGAGTCAGTGAGTATTAGCTGCGGTGAGGTATTGCCGGGAAGGCACGGGCAAAGACAAGCTGATTATGCAGGGTGAGGAGTGCGGCAGGCAAACCAGAGGTTAGCCTGCCTGCCGCTCTGGCCGTTCATTATCGATAGTGCGAATATAAACAATTTGCAGCCAGTTGCGCATTTTACAACATTGTTTGTGCAACACCAGAACAAAAATTCAGTCACTCCCGTCAGCTTGAAATGGGGACGGGCGGAGGGCATATTCGATGCTATCTTTCGCTCCAGGTCCGTTTTCTACGATAAAAATCGGTTTCTGGTAACTATCCCAGAGGACATTGTTCAAGGTACGTAAACCTACATCAATTTGCCAGCCCCACTCTTAATTGGTTAGATGCGAATTACATTCCATACTCAGGGTACCCTTGTCACCCGGCAGGCGCTCTAATACGTCTCCGAAGATACCATGCGGCTGCAGACCTGAGGCCAACAAGACTTTCCTTTTTTTCCAGATATGCCCCCTCCACCTGATTTGCAGCTACCGTGCCAACCCACATGAACTCTTTGGAAATATCTTCATCTGTCTCCCTCGTTAATGTTTTGAATCAGGAAAGTCACAATTTATGAATTATATTCCTTTTGTTTGAATTTCATCATTGTATGAAAATTACTTTTTTTGTAATATTAGAATAGAATCTGGTTGGCCGGGGAATGAAATGATTATTTCGCTTGATAAATTTCTTCTTGACAAGAAAATTGTCTTTCTGGGTGAATCAATTCATGGCGTGGACAGATTTAATACGTTCAGGCTGTTTGTTGCCAGAAAACACTTTAAGGAAATGAGCATTCTCGTTTTTGAAGCAGACAGCTCCGGAATGTCATTTTCCCATAACTTACATGAAAACGCGATAGAAAGGATGGCTAACTTCCCGAAGGTAATGAGGAACAGGGAAATTCAGGATATTCTTGCATGGTCAATTAAAAATGATATTCCTTCTCTGGGAATAGATTGCATCCCCCGGCGCCGGCTTCATGACTTTCCGGAACAATGGAGACAGTACAGGCAACAAGAAGTTCTCCTGTATGAGAAGTACAAGCTCGGCTCACTATATTATGAATGGCGAGCAGGTAAAATGGCAGATAATTTGATGATGCTTTTAAATCAATATCCTGAACACAGATTACTGGTTATGTTGCATAATCTGCATATAAAATGCAAAGGCAGTTCTGAAACTGGAAAATTAAAAGTTACTTCTGTCCGTGAACTGATTGAGATGAAACTTCCAGGCATCAGTGTTTCATTCGGTCAATTTGCGAGAAGTGGTAATGCCTTACATAATGATTTATCCTATTTTTCTTTTAACATTACTGACCCGTTTGTAATTGAGAATTACCAGAAAGGTACGGGTTCAATGTTCATTGAAAGAGAAATGATACCAGTAAATATATTTGCATATCACCATGCCTTTGAAAAGGAAACAATACCTGTATGGGAGCAATATGATGGATGTATTATTCATCAGAATGTTAATATACCTACAATCATTGCGTAGCTGTTCCGTGTGCTGCTAAATTTATATTTGTCCTGTGCTGAGTGTGTTTTGTTATGAATATAAATAAAAATTTTAATTTAAAGAGTGTTTCTGAACGAGAGGCGTTGAGAGAATTTCTAAAATTGTGCTGGTGTCAAACATATACAAAACAATTAGGGGAAGACATAACGCTGACTATGATCAGGACATTAGATGATGAAAGTTTAGGTGGTTTATTAGATGATAAAGATATTCATGTCGTGCTGGCAATGATGGGTAAAAAAATCATCGGTAGCTGTATGTATGCCATACGGGATAATGTTGCATACATATGGGGTGTTTATGTCATCAAGTACGCACAATCTTCAGGTACCGGGCGTGCAATGATAGAGGCCGTTGCGAATGCGATCCCCAAAAATACCGCTATGCAAGTCATTGTATTAGAGGTCAGCATAGGGGCCATTGAATTTTATAAAAACCTCGGTTTCAAAATATGTGGAAAAACAAAATATGTGTTACCTGATGGCGATGAACAATCTGCAATTATCATGACTGCCTCTAAAATCCTTTTATCAAAAAATAATGGATGTTAATGCCTTTTTATTTCATCGTCCCGATCTTGCATTGAGCGTTCTTGTCTATTTTCCGGTTCAGTTGTGTTTTACATGACATCATGAATTCCCTTCCTGTAAAAACCACCAGTTTCGGTCCCCGAGAGAGCATAAAGACTGAAAGAGTAAATTGTGAGCGATGGGGT
This sequence comes from Enterobacter sp. DTU_2021_1002640_1_SI_PRY_ASU_LCPMC_013, assembly GCF_032389435.1. Lineage (NCBI taxonomy): Bacteria > Pseudomonadati > Pseudomonadota > Gammaproteobacteria > Enterobacterales > Enterobacteriaceae > Enterobacter > Enterobacter sp. DTU_2021_1002640_1_SI_PRY_ASU_LCPMC_013. The sequence goes on along the minus strand of NZ_CP135594.1, from coordinate 3,220,622 downwards.
AGAGCATGCGGTGCAAGAAGATTTCAAGCATGCCCTGATAGTCTACCGCCATCGCGCTGGCAAAAAATATCGCCAGTTTTGGAAGTTGATTGAGCACTTCTTCAAAGCGCTTGCAGCTGCATACCGCAACGGTAAGGGGGTCTTCAGGCACGATATCGAGCTGGCAACGATAGCGTGTGAAAAACTCCATTTCAGCAAGAAGTTGCTCATCTCATTCCATCGTGCCCAGCTGAAAACGGCGACCATTTTCCGCGCTGTAACGTAGGGATATTCTACCTGATTCGACCATGATTCAACGGTCTACAACCTGGCCCTGATGATAAAGATGTTCATTTTCAGCAATAAGCTGCGAGTCTGAGAGCCGTTCGCGAAATGTTCTCTCAATAAACGCATCGTCCTGCTGCCAAATGCTATGAAAACGACCTTTAGTGAGTGGCTTAAGCTGCATGTTTTAATGTCTGTAAGTAAGTTAATCCTGCTGCTGAATGCCAGTATTTAAGTGATGATGTCGTTTGAAGGGTGCTTCATCGTTCGCAACTGGAAACAGTGTACATCCTGGCCTTCCTGGTCGCGAGCGGTTTGTTGAGAGGATAATGAAATTGAATTTAAGCGCCGGGTTTATCAGGAGAAAGCATCGGGAAAAGCCATTTAAATCAGGGATTGAGCTCGGTTAAATCTGGGGGCTCGCGCCGCCGGAGAACCGTGCTATTTCATTGCTCCCTCAAAGGTGACTTTGTCATTTTCCCCACTGGTGATGGTCTGCTGATGAAGGCTATCGGCGAGTGTCACGTCATTGAAGGCGAAAAACGCCCAAGCCTGCGGCGTGTTGGCGAACGTCACCTCATCAAATTGACTGTCGTGCAGGAAAGAAATGCTGGTTGCTTTGGTATTACGGAAGCTGACGCTGGAGAAACGCAAATTCTGGTGATAAGCATCATGAGGGTAGGTTATCCCAAACGACTCCGCCATTTCGGCGACCGTCATTTATTTCATTGCTTAATGACATTTTGCCATCAATGCTCAAGCCAGTAGAGATTCATATTATGCGAAGAAAACTCCCCAGCAGTACCTCTCTGCAGGCCTTTGAGGCTGCCGCCAGGCACGGTATTTCGCCCGCGCGGCGGAAGAGCTATCGCTTACCGAAGGGGCGATCAGCCGACAAATTGTCCGGCTTGAGTCCCTGCTGAACTGTAAGCTGTTTGAGCGGACGGGGAGCCGGGTACGGCTGAACCCTATCGGGGTACGCTATGCCCACCATGTACGCGAAACGCTGGAACGGCTTGAACGCGACACTCAGTATCTGATGGGGGCAGCGAACGGCAGCCGAAGTCTGGAAATCGCCGCGCCGCCCACCTTCGCCAACAGCTGGCTAATTCCCCGCCTGGACGATTTTCATCGCCAGCACCCGGATATCACGCTGAACATCGCGGTCAGAACCGATCCATTTATCATCACCGGCAGCGGTTTTGATGCGGCAGTTCACTTTGAACATCCCGCATGGGCCGGAATGCACATACAAGTGTTGTTTAAGGAGAGGCTGCTGCCAGTGTGCCACTCAGCCTTACTCACGGGAAGGGACATCGTCAGCCAACTGAACGAGCTGCCGCGCATTCATCGACGGCAGAATCCCGATACCTAACATCACTACGCTGAAGAGTGCGGAATTATGCTGGATAAACCGGCGCAGGGGGTGCGCTACGTACTGCATGAAATGGCGATCACCGCCGCGCTGGCCGGGCAGGACGTTGCGCTGGTGTTTCAGGTTTATGTCGAAAAAGAGCTCGAATGCGGGCTGCTGGTTGCACCCTGGCCGCAGGCCCGCAGCCTGAGTAAGCGCTTTTGTCTGGTGAAGCCGCTGGAAAGCGGGATCAATGAATCAGCGCTGCAGGCGTTTGAACAGTGGCTGGTGATGGCAATAAAAGGCCCGACAGCAAGCCGGGCCTCAACGTTCTACGAATCAACTATCAGCGTAGAGGAATGCGCACGACGCTCTCGTTATTATTGGCTTTTGCCGCCGCTCCATCGTTTTTCACGGTGACAAACAGCGCGTGCGTTTTGCTATCCAGCGCCAGACTGTTTGGGTGTGGAAGCAGCGGAAGGGTTTGCAGATGAGCCAGTGTTTTACTCTCAAAGACGGAAAGCGAGCCCGTGCCTTTCTCCACTCGAATGCCGCCGCGATTGGTGACGTAGATCCTTTCGCTATCCTCATCCAGCAGCAGGGAAATCGGCACTTCTTTGGTCTCGATGCTGGCCAGAAGTTTGCCGTCCTGAGCGTTCAGAGCGAACAGGCGATGCCCGCTGCTGCGGCGAGTGTAGGTTTCTTTCAGATGATAGTTGCGGTACTTGTCGCGATCGATCCCCTGGTCAACGCCCAGAATCCGATCGTTTTTGCGGTCATAAACCAGATTCAGCAGTTGATCGGCCTGGATCTCATGCTTACTGGTTATTTCCAGTGTATCGGCATTGACGGAAAAAAGCTGACCTTGCATATTTGAAACAAATACGCGGCGTCCTTTTTCATCAATTGCGATGCCGACGGCATAGAAACCGAAGCCGGGAAGGGTTTTCTCCAGTTTGCCGGTGCGGGTATTCACCACGTAGAGCACGCTGTCCACGCCGTAACCGAGGCCGGGCAGGAACAGACGCCCGGTCTGGGCATCAAATCGCGCCTCGCGGACTTTATACAGATAGCCTTCGCTGATTTTAAAACGTTTAAGTTCAGAAAGCATAAAATCAAGGTGTTCACCGGCCATGCCCGCTTTACGCAAGGCTGACTCGATATTGACCTGTTCCTGTAATTTGATTGACCCGAGACTGCGGTTGGTGGCGATATCAACAATCCCCACGCTGCCGTTGAAGCCTTCGGTCAAATAGAGACGATTATTCTCATCGTCCAGCGCGACGCCAAAACCTTTGACATCAATAGAGATGGTGGCCTGCGTTTCCAGAGTTTGCGGATTGAGGCGCAGAACGGTCGATTTTTTCTCATCCTTCCAGTCCGGAGAGCTGACAAACACGGCATTTTGTTTTGCACTCCAGGCCAGCTCAACTACCGCTGGTGCGACGGCGGCGCGATGAATATCTTCCGGCTTGATAAGCATCTCCTGCGCCTGAGTAAACGAAGCTACCGCGATAAGCGAAGCGGCGAATAAGCGAGAGTGGATCCCAGACATCCTGTTATCTCCAGTCAATGTTTTCATTAAAAGCGTAATTCCACGGCGGCGCCAATCATACGTGAGCGCTGCTGAATGGCGGTATAAACATCGTTACCGCTGACCATCACCTTGCGGTCGGAATCAAACAGGTTTTGCGCGAACAGCGTCGCCCGGCCGTACATAAAGGTGTAAGCCAGCTGTGCATTCGCCGACCAGTAAGAGCCGATGCGGCCGCGTGAGTCGTTGTCGTAGGCGGAGTAGTAGGAGTCGGAGAAGGCGACGTTGCCGCTCAGCTCCCAGCCGCTGGCAACCTGCCAGGCGGCGCCGACGTTGGCGGTATACGCAGGAGCACGGGCCAACTCGTGACCTTCAACGCCGCTGCCGGGGAATTCGGCAATTTTGGTTTTCAGTAAACCGATATTGCCGGAAAGCTCCAAATCCCAACGCGGTGTCCAGGTGGCTCCCATCTCTGCGCCCCAGGTTTCAACCTTATCGGCATTACGGATTACCGTAGAATTGGCGGCGAGGTAATAGGGGAGCTGCATATCTTTGTAGTCGTTGTAGAAAAGGTTGCCGGTTAAGACTACGTTGCCATCGTTCAAGGCGTGGCGAGTATAAAGCTCATAGTTCCAGACGTATTCCGAGTCATAGTTGTAGCTGGTGATCGGCGCGCTCAGCGTGATCCCCGCGCCGCCGGCGTTATAGCCTCGCGCAACGCGTGCCCCCCAGGTTTGATTGGCCTCAGGTTTCCAGGCAACGTCCAGTTTCGGTAAAAAGACGTTGTAGGTTTCGTCAAAATCAATGCGCACGCTCTGGCTGCCGCCGAGACGTTTGCGGTGCTCGCGCTCAAGGCGGGTGGAGGTCGTAATATCCACCTGCGGCGTGACCGCCCAGGTCAGCTCGCCGTAGGCTGAACTGGTGCGGGTATCGTCGGTGAAGGTGGAACCGCCAAAGATATAGACTGACTCATCCTGTGAGGCGTCGAAATAGCGTAATCCGGCAAACCCCCGCAGGCGGCTGTCGCTATTGCCGAAGTGCACGACGGGTTCGACGTGCACTTCAGTACCATCGATTTTGGCTTTTGGCAGGCCGTCGGCGACGTAGCGGTTAATGTGGAATCCAGTGTAAATAAAGCGGTTTTCCAGCCGCAGGCCGTCATCGCCTTCCCAGGCAAGATCCCAGATACCGCTATTGACGTTGCTTTTGAACACCGCCCGCCGCCAGTCGTAACGAGAGCTGGTTGGGTGCGGCATCGGGTTAAGGCTTTCGTTTTGTGGGGCTCCGCTATCGGAGTGGTTGAAGGTGAGTTTGGTGGTGAGATTGCGCAGGCCTGCCGGGTTGAATAGCAGCTTGGCGCGAGCGCTGGTGGTTTGTACTTCGCTCGGATCGCCGACCGGATCGTAGGCTGGTAAATCGATATCGCTGCGCCGCCGCTGGCGATCAACGCTGGCGCGGAAAGCCAGTTGTTCTTCAATCAGCGGAGCGTTGACCATCGCGGCAAGCTGGGACGAGTGCTGATTACCCGCGCCGCCTTTGAAGGCGCTCTCCCAGCCAAAATCCGGGTCTTTTGATGTCATCACGATGGCCCCGGCAATGGCGTTACGGCCTTGAATATAGCTCTGCGGTCCGCGAAAAATTTCCACCCGTTCCATATCCCACAGCGACTGCGGGCCGTAGGCCTGTTCGTTGTAGGTCAGCGAGCGACCATCAAGAGAAAGCCCCAGGCGCGGACGGGTACCACTGAGAAACGCTCCGGCTCCGGTGCTCGGCCCGGAACCATCCACCCCGCGCACGGTGGGCAGATCGTTACCGATACCAATATCGACGGTGTTGGCAGTCATGCGCATCAGGTCTGAGACGGTTTCAGCTCCCGGCATGCTGTCGATCTGTCGGCTATCGAATACCTCAACGCTGGAGCCGGTATCGAGTAGCGAACGGGCGGTTTTTTCGCCGGTAACGATCATCAGGTCCTGATCCTGATAATTACTATCCGTGCGCTTTTTCTCCTGCTCTTCGCTCTCTGCGGCGAGTACATTAAGCGGAAGCAGGCAGCACAGGCCAACTAAAAGGGCGGGAAACCCGGAAAAATTCGCTGACTCAGTCGGTTCTGACCGGTCAGTTGAAGCGTGGTGTTGAGCTGCGGTATGCGTGCTCATGCGTCATCTCTCCTTTATCCATAAGGTAAACTGATGACACTGCTCATGGCTAACTGGTGGTGTACCGTTATTAGCGTGTTCTGGCTCTTTTTAAAGCGTTTTGATTAAAATCTAATGCCAGATGTAATTATTTATTTCTTATGATAACGCTTTTCATTATCGTATGCCAGTCTCTATATTTTGTAGCTGGCCGGAAGAAAACTGCAGGCTGCAGAGGCTGAGAAGCGCAGCAGCCATAGGGATACGGCTGCTGCTCAGGTTCAGGCGTGGGATAACAGTGGGAACATCAGTTTATTCTCTTTGAAGATATTTTCTTTTTGTCCGTAGATAAACAAAATATCTTCGCCTTCGATTTTTTCATACTCGCCAACCCGGTTCTCTTTGGGGGGTAAAGCCCAGTATGGCCTGATAATTATTTTCGTCGGCAAGCTCGTTAATAATGGCTGATAGCGAGCGGCCGCTATCGCAGAAAATATCAAAGAAGATCAGCACCGGACCGTTTTGCATTGCAATCGCGATAGCCTGATTTATTCTCAGAATAATAGACGAAGTGCTTCATAAAAGCGGAGCAGTAGAACATTAATAAACCGAAGTTATTCTGTAACCGCAACTGTGAAAATGGATTTGATTTTTGATAGTACTGCTGCAATAGCGCAACGTCTTGCGGCTGGTCCATATCCAGCTTGCGGAAGACGCCAGATGCGGGCATCACCGGCATAATATACTGATGTTCGTCGGTGCGCTTGAAGCCGAATTTTAGATAAAAATCAACGGTTGTTGAGTTAGCGAAGAGAAAGAATGCGTCGGCATTATCCTGCCAGTCCGCCAGAATTTCATTAACAAGCTGACCGGCCAGACCTTTGTTGCGATGGTCGACATCGGTCATCACGGTGCCGATTTGAATATAGCGCCGGGGTTCACCCTACCAGACCAGATCGATGATATTTGCAGAGGCGTTAGCAATCACTTTATTGTTGCTCACCAGAGAGTAAGGAATATAGGCGTCGGCCCTGTAACCTTTGCGATACTACTCAATGGGATCTTAAAATCCATGGAAAGGATTCCACTTGGTAAAATGTAGTGCAAGTAAGATCATCAAATATTGTTCTTCACATATTTTTCTTTGATGTATCATGCGAGAAAACAGAACGCCTTTATATTATCATTTATGTCATCAGTCTGTTTACAGAGCATTGAACGAACTAGCCGTCTGTATATAGAACTCCTCTCGAGATTTAATCTACACTCGGCAGACATCTTTGGCTGTGCACAATAATCAATACCAAATTTGCAGGGTCGACATTCGTCCTGAAAAATGTTGTCAGGATTAAAATATTACAATGAAAAAGGTTGATGCAATTACTATTTATTTAGAAGTTATCATCAATGCTATCCTTAATTATGTTTTTTTGATCTGAATCATTTTTTAACCTTATTTGCCGGGATATATTGATGTGAGTCAGCTATATTGAGTGTCATATTTCATTCTGATATAAGTTATGGTAATGGCAGCCTTATTCGAGAAAATCATGGGCAGGAGTATCCAGTGAACGAGAATTTTTTCTACCTCAGCATTGGCAGTCTGCTTCTACTTGTTATTGCCATCCCCCTTGCCCAGCAAAAAATTAACCCCAATCGCTGGTACGGTGTCCGAACCGCATTAACGTTAAATAACCCTTCAATCTGGTTTAGGGCCAATCGTATTTATGGCCTGTCCATGATTGTCTCTGCTGTTGCTTTCTTCTTATTGTCGGCGTTGTCAGGTATCTGGCGCAATGGTGATAGCAACGCTACTTGCGTTCTCGTGTTGTTTATCATTGAAGTTTCAGTACCTGTGATCATTACGTTTTTGAAACTCATTGCCATGAAAAAGGAATGATACAACATGAACCAAACAAGTGATTTTCTTCATTCAATAGGAAAAATTCGCGCCAGCGTTGCCAGCAATAAAATCTTAATCAATGATTTTTTGGCACAGCCGGTATTAGCGATAAAACAGAACGATATCGATTTTTTTATCCGCAAGGGCGGGGAAGAGATCCTCTGTTCTGACTACCTTGCGAGCGTCTCTGATTCAGCGAGATCAGTCATTATCCAGTCAGTTATTGGCATTAATCAGCAGAAAGACATTCGTCATGATGAAGGGCCTAATGAGTTGGATGATGATGATGGCTGGATTGATGAAGTCGGCGGAGGTGCCGCTGCGGCCCTTGCTGCGATCAGAAGGTTTGAGTGTACGGATTTTCGCGTCGGTAAGGGACATATGGGGGGCACTCCATAATCGAACTAACCTGACCCCAGATTTGACCACCAATTTTTCCCGATGCGGAGGGGCAAATCAAAATGCACCGGGAAGAGTTTTCACGCTAACCTGCTGAATCAACATCAGATAAGGATTCGCAAGGATGCATGAAAGCAGGAAATTGGCTCTCTGACTGGACTCGAACTTCATCTGTACCTCCTGTTATTAATGGGATCGCGAAAACAACTCTATTATTTACCATCATTATTGTTTTCTTTTGATTTAAATGTCAATTAAAAACAATCGGTTGTTGTCGTAATTATCTAACTATGAGCACCTTGCATTACTTTCACTTTCAATATGATTGTTGTCGCTATTTAGGTTAAAGTAATTGATATAAAACAATTAGTTATTGTTTAGTAAATAAAGGGTGTTTAGTCAAGGCGAGATTGCTCATCCTCAAGGTTACTTGTCGGTTATCACACCATTTTGAAACCCCGCTACACTTTTTCACTTTAGTAGCACATAAAAGAAGAATCTTTTTTATTTCTTCTAATAATTCATTGTTCGAGTCCTCTGACTTGTATATTTCAGACAGAATGACTAATAAATATTCGGTTAAGGCTTTTGTATTAATGTTAATTTTATCTTGGTTTATCGTTTTCATCCAATTATCTATGGTTATTTTAGTTTTAATATGAAAATAAAACTCAATAATTCTATTTTTTTCTTCTTCTTGAGTAAGAATTGGGAAGTCATTATGTTTAAAAAAGATGCCAGGTTCATAATATTTCTTTTTATTAATTAGCATTTTTCTTATTTTTGCCTGCTTACTTATTGTTTCTTTAATTTCATTAGAAATAATCTTCTTCGAATGTTTTACGGCGATAACGCAAGTTAATACGATAAAACCTATATATATAGAGTAATAGAATATAAGGAATATAAATGACAGCACGGGAAGTAATAATGATAAACTTAATAATATTACCAGTACGGCTGTAGGTGTGGATTTCAAAAATAAGTTCTTTTTCATTATTCATGAACGTATAAAATAAGGAGAAACATATATTTAATAATGTCGATATGGCAAAGCCTAATGTAGCCAGCTATAAAAAATAACTATTAGATATGCTGTCAGGCCCTGCACTAAATAGACTGATAAAAAATATAGCAAGCTCCTGAAATAATAGAGTGAAAATTTGAGAGGGGCTTTATCGTTTTCCCATTGGAGTATTCTTTTTTATATATGTTCCAAACTATAATTTTTCCATTTAGCATGTTGAATCTTGAGTTATCTAATTTCTTCATGAATATGTATTATCGTGCATTTGGTTCAATATTGATTTCTATATTTAAGTCAGGTCTACCAGATACATCAGAAGGCCTATCAATTACTTTCCCCTTACCACAAAATCCATTAATAACCGCCATCATCCCTGTGACCTTAAGAGCATATTGCAGAACATATCGATCATCATGTTCTGCTTCTGTTTTATAGCAACTCTGTTTGGGGAGAGTTAAAGGAGGAGAGATCAATGGTGGCTGTTTAGGCGAAAAACAAGCTTTATCTAACATATTTTGTTTCAATCCTATAGAATCCCTTAAGTCTGTATTTGTAATATTTGCTCCAGTTAGGTTCGCGTTTGTTAATATAGAGTGCTGTAAATTTGCCGATATAAGTTCAGATTGTGACAAATCAGCGCTACTGAAATTTGAGTGGTAAAAATCTGCGTCAGACAGATTTGCACCATTGAGTGTTGTTTTACTGAAATTTGAATTACGGGCAATGGCTTTTTTCAAGGATGAACCAAGCATATTTGCGTCCTTAAAATTGGTTCCATCCATTACCGTATTGTTGAAAGAGCTAGCATTAAGTTCACTTTTATTGAATTGAGACAAATAAAGTTTTGCGTTATCAAAATTAGCACCAGTCCCCATCAAATTAGTTAGGACGCTACGACGTAGGTTTAGTTTTGACATATCTTTGCATTGAATATTTGCTCCTGATAGATCAATGCCCTCAAGAGATAAATCATTACTCCTAATAGCAGAAATAGCTTCATCAAACTCAGGTGGAGTAGTTCTGCTTCTTGATGAGTTGATGATTCGAACAGAACGTTCAAGTAAGCTTTCAGGTTTGAGATTTAAAAATGCTATAATGAAAAGGATGATGATCACAGTAGCTACAGATAGTATTTTTATTATTTTTCCATTTCTTATTTTATTGCTTTCAGCATTAATTAGTTTTTTTATTTCACAAACCTTCACTCTCTTACTTAAGTTTTGATTTTTACTTAAACCATTAGTGTCTATTATTGACAAATAGGAATTAGTAGCAGTTGTATCAAGTGAGTTTGCTTTATTAATGATACTTAATAGATCATCACTTATGTTTTTTATTTTGTCGTGTGAAAGATTTCGTATCTTTGGTAGGGTTGCTAAATCTGCGGTAATCTCATATTGAAATCCTGTGAGTGATTTCCCTTTGATAAATTCTATCTTCGCTAATACGTTAACCAATATGTCGTATGGTTGGTCAATTTTCCCTACCCATTTATTTAATAGATGGGTTAACTTCTCATCCATTTCCGTACAAGCAAATAATTCCTTTATCTTTAAAGGGCTTTTTACTATTTCTTCTGGGATAGTAGATGTTGATTGAGGTATATATACATCGTTATTTGAATGAAAAAAATATTTTTGAATGGCTTGCCCATGTAGCTTCTCTAACTCACAGAATCTGCTGATTGTTTTAATGATTTCAGCATCATTGGATTTCCATTTAGAATCAGAAATTTTTGTTTTCACTTGGTAAACATCGATATACCCATCTACTTTTATTGCTATGATATCTTCGTAATGCTCGAACCATACCTCTGTATAACAATTATTTTTAACTGCAAGAATCAAAAGTTGAGCGCCAACTGAATCTTGATACTGGTAAGCTCTACGGATTTCTGCTGCCCGATCTTTTGGTAAACCATACTCATTTTGATAAAGTGGTATTTCCTTCTCCATTGATTATCATTTCCTTTAGTATGGATACCATAATTTATTACTTATAGTAAGTTTTAACATCGAACTTACTATAGATTTCAGGTCATGATTTTACAGCGGATTATTCGCAAACTCAAACGGCCTGACCATACCGTTGCTGTTCGCATCCAGATAATCAGCCCACCACTGGAGCATCAGGAGGCGCTGGTCAAGGTGCTTAGCCTTGTGGGTATAAGCAGCACGAACGCTGTTGCTTTATGGCTCATCTGAAGCTCTACAGCGTCTTCTGACCACACAGACTCAATTAAGGCTACACAGGCCAGTGTGCGGAAACCGTGTCCACAGATGTCCTGCTTCGTGTCATAGCCCATATTGCGCAGGGCTTTGTTGATGGTGTTTTCACTCATGGGTTTAAACGAGTCATAACAGTCAGTAAAGATTAATCCGTCATCATGACTTTCTTCATAAGTCAGTTGTCGGATCTCTTTCAATATCTTCATGGCCTGCTTACAAAGGGGAACGAAGTGCTTACGCTTCATTTTGGCCCCACGAGTCGAATGTTTGACGTTTTCAATTGCTTCCCGCTGTTCGGGTATCACCCATAACTTACTTTTGAAATCAATCTCAGACCAGCGAGCGAAACGAAGCTCACTGGAACGAATGAAAATCATCAAATTGAGCTGAATAGCCAGTATAGTTAACCTGCGACCTCTGTATTCGGCAATTTTTTTCAGTAGTTGAGAAATTTCTTCCAGTTCCGGGCGGTGTTCAGTCTGTGGTTTCTGAACAGCACCTTCCATATCATAGGCAGGGTTATGGCGTATCAGTTTTTGCTGGACTGCATGGCGGAGGATCGCCGTAATGTATTGTTGAATGCGCGTGGCAACTTCAAGATAACCAAGTGCTTCGACCTTTTTCACCGGAACCAGCAGATCACCCGTATCCAGTTCAGCAACATCTTTATCTCCAATCGCCGGGAAGACATAGGTCTCAAGACGCTTCCATACGGAATCACCATCATCTTTTGACCATTTTGTTTTCGTGGCAAACCAAGCTTTTGCCACCATAGCGAAGCAACGTGTCTTATCACGCTTGGCCTTGAGTTCTTTAACCTCTGCCTGTTTCTTTGCAATAGGGTCAATGCCCTGAGCAAGAAACCTTCTGGCCTCATCACGGCGTTGTCTTGCGTCAGAAAGAGAAACAGCAGGGTAAACACCAATAGAGAAGAGTTTTTGCTTCCCTTCGAAACGATAAGCCATTTGTCAGAATTTCGAACCTTTAGGGGTAACACGAAGGAACATACCAAAGCCATCAGTTAGCTTGTATTCCTTCTCAAGGGGTTTTGCATTTTTTGCTTTAATATCAGTCAGTGACATGAAAACACTCCCTCGTTTGTTGGTAAAAGGGAAATCGAACCAGTATTACCAGCATTTTTACCATCAAAATGATATGGCTTCGAGTGGTTTTTAGTGAACGAGGGTGAACTTGAAGAAGGGGATAACCAACTGATAGAAATGCAGAAAGCAGACGTCAGTGAACGTCTGCTTCCCTTAAATTGGCTCCTCTGACTGGGATCGCCTTTGCCAATAACTGGCTAATAAGTAAGCTAAACCTGAAAGCTCTCCCTGTCAAGACCACCAACCAAAACTGGTTAAATAAAACTGATTTGAGCGGTCTCATGCATTTGGTGATCGCTACTATTGTCACATCTATAAGGGCTGTCTGTTCTGTGCCAGAAGCGGAAGCTGGAGTGCCAGAGACTCCCTAAAAGTTGATGGCTCATTTTGCAGGGATACTTACACGGTAAACGTTATCCAGAAGAGCTCAAAATTGAAGCTGTCAAACGGGTTGTTGAGCGTGTTCATGCGCTGCCATCTGATTAATCGACGGCAGTAGTTCCGTCTGGTCTGTGATGCAGCTGTCCGGCAGGCGCTCTGTGACGCAAAACAACGGTAGGAGTAGTCGAGGTTATGCTTGTCTTATATTATCCTCTATTTGAAAAACATCAACTGGTTGTGTAAGAGTGTTTATGGTTTTATCTTGTTGACTTTGCTTTAATGAAAATGGAGTGGACGAGACAATGAAAACCTTAAGTGGAAAAGAGTTTAGACAATTATTTAATCGTTATAATATAGGATTCTATCTAAGTGAGTTTGAATACTTAAAGGACTTTGATCCTTTGTTTCCTGTATGCGTAGGGAAAGAATTAAAGTTAGGTTATAAACGAAAAGTTGATGTATGGTGCGAAGAGGATGCTGCGCTATATGCAGAATTTATAGCTAAAAAAGAAAGGCTGAAAAGAGACCGGTTAATCCTGAAAGTAAACCAAGTGTGGTCCCGTGTATATCCTGCTTATATTTATGCAATTGAAGAAAGAATAAATGTCAGGGCAAAGGGTAGAGAGTTATTTAAGAATGAAACTGTGCAAGAAAAACAATGTAAACTTTCCATAATGTTAGATAGTCTGAAAGACCTTGAATGTGAAGCTGCTACGATTTCAAGTGAATTTGAAATTGAAAAAACCTCTATGCACTATTTTTATATGATTTCTGATGTTGAACGCTATATAAATGACTGCAGTTACTTTGTTTATTCTGCTGCTGAAGTTGTTAAAGGCGTGATTCAATGCATTGGTTACATTGACAAAAATAACAAAGCAAGTTGCGATGAATTTTATTCAGGCAGCTATGAATGCTTGGATGATGATCAGGAAACTCTGAACTATTTAAATGAATCATGCGCAGAGGGTATAGACGCTGATAAAAATCTCATCAGGGAGAATGAGTTATTAGCCTTATCCCTGAAGGAATTGTATCAACTTCTCGTTTCAAAAAAAAATAACAAGTAATACGGCGAGCGATATGACGTGCCGTGGGACATCCGCACCCAGCAGCACGTTGTCTCCACGATGTCCGCAGTTCGCTCATAGCGGACCTGACCGCCAACTGGGCTGGCCGCTTTGTGTCAGCAGCGGGCATTGCTAACGGCGTAGTGTGTTACTCAACGGGCAGCAGGTCAGTAAAAATAGCGTGTTCGAATGGGTAGACCCACTCTCGCAAGCGTCAGTGGGGACTTGCGGCTATCGGTCAATCGGAACAATCATGAGTTTGTAGCGTTGGATCGTGCCTCGCTTCAAATAAAAAAGTCTATTTATTGGTGAAGTGCCTAACGGCCCGAGGGCCTTTTGGGTGTGGAGAGATCATGCCGTTGTCAGCTATCCGCGCTTTCAGATGACAGCCGACCCGTGGTCGTCCGCCACCTGAAACGACCGAATCACGGGCAACGGCGTGTGTCATTACGTTCGGGCTGGACGCCCTCACTGCCTGTCACATGGGGGTAATGACTCCGCTGAACGCTGCGTCAAAACCCCCAGGGTCAAAGGCGGCACACCGTCACGCGCTACGCGCGACCACCCTCTTTAAGACGGTCGCTTTCGCCTTTTTCTTCCCTTTGCTCGTTCCTTGCAGCGGGAATAAAAGGGAAGCTGACCTTTAAAGAGGGTGGTCGTGCCACGCTACCGGCTTTGGGCCGGAGACTTAGCCGCGACGGTGTGCGGGGCTGTGCCCCCCGGGTAAACCGCTGTCGTGGGCGACAGCTTTTCGCTCGCTGGGGCGGCGAAATTTATCCGGCTCCCCCCGGCCTGCAAAATCCGCGTGGGCGCGGCTGTTTGCAGGTGAGGTGCGGTGCCTAAATTATTTTCGCTCCTTAACCCGCGAAAATATTTCTTTCCGCTGCCTCATTTTTACGGCCCCTGTTTCTTCGCTCCTTAATCCGCGAAAAACAGAAGCCGTAAAAACCTGAAAACCGTCACGCCCTTGCTCCCGGTCCGCCAGTATTAACCACGGACGCGGCCATACTTATTAATAACCTGGCTGATAGCTACTTGGTCTGCCGAATCACAATCAAGTAAGAACGATTTTCTGGCATCAGCCGTATGGTCAGGCAGAAAACCATGCCGGTTCTTTTTTACGATATTAAAGAATGCTCATTCAGCGGAGTGATATTCACTGCCGCCGCCATTTCCGGATGCACTACCGTACATACATAACATCACTTCCCAGGCATCAGCAGACAGTATAATTATTGAACATGACGCAATAACGCAGAACAATAATACGGAGGATATTGCTTTATAGTACTGGCTGGAGGTTCCATGCGGTAAAGATTCTGTGGTGTGGTACCCCGCACAGGGAGACGGATACGTCGGGATGCTGCGTACGGCTCTATGACGCACCTCTGGTTTCTTGGATAACCTGATGTCGCTATATATCGGTTAAGTGTGAGCTTGTTTTCCGTTCGGCAAAATAGTGCGCGGGTGTACTGCCCATTGTTTTTTTGAACATGGTGATAAATGCATTAACCGATTCATACCCCAGATTAGCTGCAACATTCTGAACCGAAACGCCGCTAGCCAGTTCCCGGAGAGCAATTATCAGTTGCAGTTGCTGACGCCAGCGTCCGAACGTCAACCCGGTTTCGCGCAGCATTAAACGCGCGAGAGAACGCTCGCTAAGCGCCAGTCTTTTTGCCCATGTTTTGAATGTGCTTCGGTCATCAGGTTGACTGACCAGAGCATCGGCCATGGCGCGGATTTTAGGATGCGACGACACAGGGAGGCTCAGCTTCTGCTGAGGCATGGTGGCTAATTCATCAAGTGTTACTCTGGTCAGTCTGGCGAGATGGCTTTCTGGTGGGTATCCGACGCCCTCGCGGGTTAAACGAGCAACGAGTTCTTTGATCAGACCCGAAATAGCCAGAGTGCAGCATCGCTCCGGCAGCGCAACAGCTCCGGGTTCGATAAACAGATAGTTGAGATGCGCATTCCAGGTAGCTTTTGCGCTGTGTGGCACTCCCCCGGGGATCCAGACGGCACAATCAGGCGGCACGATCCAGATATCATTTTCGGCGCGACAAATGACCGCCCCATAGAGGGCAATAATCAATTGCCCTTTGCGGTGCGTATGCACAGGCACTTCGGCTGCGTAATCGACAAAATCCAAATGACGCGCGACTGCGGGGCAGGAGGTGGTATCCGGATCGAACAGCGTATTGGCAAGTGGGGGTAACATAGATTGGCAACATTTAGGTATTTTTTGACAGAATAGAGTATTTAAGTGGATATGCAAGCCGGTGATAATTTCCGGCATGAAAAAAATTAACGCGAGTTACTTTCATTTTTTACACACGATATGCCATGGTCTTCGCGGTATGGCTTCTCCTTCACTACTGAATGATGCGAACGCTCTGCTCTATTCCGCGAAGAGTTTTGCCGCAGCGATGCTCGCATACTACATTGCGTTATCAATTGGCCTGGAGCGGCCTTCCTGGGCCATTATCACCGTGTATATTGTTTCCCAAACTTCCGTCGGAGCGTCGCTAAGCAGAAGTTTGTATCGTCTAGTGGGAACGGTAATCGGCGCGGGCATGACGGTATTAATTGTACCCACGTTCGTGAATTCCCCCGTATTTTGCAGCGTGATACTGACAGGCTGGATTACATTCTGCCTCTATTTGTCCTTGCTGGAACGCACGCCCCGGGCCTATGGTTTTGTACTTGCTGGTTACACTGCGAGTCTGATTGGTTTTCCTGCGGTGTCCGATCCTGGCGCGATTTTTGACATCGCTATCACTCGGGTACAGGAAATCATGATCGGTATCTTCTGCGCGGCACTTATTCATCGTTATGTATTGCCCGCGCGCATCTCAGGCCAGTTCAACAGTAAATTGTCGCAGACGCTACTCGCGGCGCGACAGCGTATCGCAGAGACTTTAACAGGCAAACCCGATCCTGTTTCCTCGCCGCTGCATATGGCACTGGCATTGCAGTTCCTGCAGGGCATCAGCCATCATATCCCTTATGATTTTGCGTTCTCTGTGCCGGTCCGGCAAGCGAGAAAAAGGCTTCATGACAGGCTTGCGCGATTAGTCATTGTTAACTGTGAGTTACGTGACCGTTTAGCGCTGATAGCGACGATACCTTCCGATGTGCAAATTTTAATGGCCGATGTTGAGGTCTGGCTGGCCTGCAAAGATGAAGGAAAATTCAAAAGCGAGGGGGAAGCGCTCAAAAAATGCAGTGAAAAATTACTACAGCGCTATTCAGTGTATGAGCTGACTTTTGAAGAAGCGCTGCGTGTAAGTTTTATGCGCTACCTGACAGAGGCCATTGTCCTTGTGCAGCAGTGCTATCGTCTTTCGGATGCCATTCATCACGCGAAACAGACGCCTGCGCACACGGAAATGAATACCGTGAAAGGGTATGTATTCCACCGCGATCCTCTTACTGCTGCCCGCACCGCACTGGGCGCTTTCGCCATCATCATGAGCGGCTGTCTGGTGTGGATTTTCTCGGCATGGCCTGATGGTGGTACGGCGGTTTCTATCCTTGGCGTTTGTTGCACACTGTTTGGCAGCTTCGATACGCCTGCCCCGCATATTGTTAAGTACATTATCGGCTCCTTCTGGGGCGTTGTGATAAGCCTGATCTACAGCTTCGTTCTCCTACCGCAAGTTAGTGATTTTATCGTGCTGGTAGTGGTTCTAGCTCCGGTATATCTGCTTGCCGGATCGCTCCAGGCAAGGCCGCCCACCACGTTTATGGCGATGGGGATCACACTGACGCTGCCTATTTTGTGCGAGCTGGGTGCTCATTACAGCGGGGATTTTGCCGTGGCGGTGAATACCTCTATCGCATTATTTTCTGCAACTGGCTTTGCGGTATTCAGCATGGGCTTTCTGCAGACTGTGCAGGCAGATGCGGCAATAAAACGCCTGCTTAAATTATGCCAGCGCGATATTAACCGCAGCGTGAAAGGTGTGTTGAATACTGATGAAACTCTCTGGATCAACCTGATGATCGATCGGGCTGCGTTGATACTGCCGCGTTTGCCGCGCAGCGGACAGTCATCAGAACAGGCATTGAATCATCTTTTGCACACCCTGCGTATAGGCCTGTGTGTAATGCGATTACGCCGATGGGATGCGCATGCAGACAAAGAAATAAAAGAGGTTCTCAATTGTCTTACACACCCGACGGATATTAACACCTTACTTGAACGGATTGTCAGCCTGACTGAGCGTAGCCTGTCCGTAGCAGATGAACTATCGCAGCATCATGTTAATCAACTGGTTGATCTGTACTGCGCATTAAGCACTCAGGAAATGGAGCCTGCCGATGATCAATGATTTCAATATTGAGGGCGTTTTTGTACCCGGTCTACTGTTAATTTCCCTCGTCGCGCTCACCTGTACGCTATTACTCGTGCATCTTTTCTCGCTAAGCAAGGGTTACCGTCGCTTGCCGTTTCGCCCGATGATCGATTTTTCCATCTTTATTATTACTTTTTACCTGTTGTTGCAGGGACTGACCGAACTGGGGTTTTTAAAATGAAATCGTTACTTTCTCTACTGGGCCGCTATTTGCTGACGCTCAGCGCTGTGGCGGTTGCTACGCTTTTGGCTTTTATTCTCTGGAAACATTATGTGCAAACCCCCTGGACCCGCGATGGTCGGGTTCGTGCGGATGTGGTCCAGATTGCGCCGGATGTCTCTGGACCGGTTCTGAATGTGGCCGTCCGCGATAATCAGTGGGTTAATCGGGGCGATGTGCTCTATTCCATTGACCCGCACTGGTTGAGGTTGGCAGTGGTCAGCGCCCAGGCTGATGTTGAGGCGAAACGTCATGAAATGCTGATGCGCCAGGATGCGGCGAGGCGACGCTCTCAGATTAAAGGGGTGATTTCCAGCGAGGATTTACAACAAACAGCCAGCGCAGCCAGCGTCGCTGCGGCTAATTACCACGGTGCACTGGCTGCGCTGGACCTTGCAGAGCTTAACTTATCGCATGCTATTGTTCGGTCTCCGGTTACGGGCTATGTCACACATTTGCGGCTTCGCCCTGGTGACTATGCCACAGCGGGAGAAACTAAAGTTTCCATCATTGATGCCAATAGTTTTTGGGTGGTTGGCTATTTTGAAGAGACTAAGTTGCAACATATCCGCACGGGAAATACTGCACACATTACGCTGATGGGATTTAAGCCGGTGATCACGGGTCATGTTGAGAGTATCGGACGCGGAATAGATGATAACAATGACGAGACCGGGGGGCTTGGCCTGCCTAATGTCGAGCCAACCTTTAGCTGGGTGCGGCTCGCGCAGCGTATCCCGGTTCGGATTCATATTGACAGATTGCCGGAGGGAGTTGAATTGGTGGCTGGACTGTCTGCGAGTATATCCATCACACCATAATAAAAAGTATGGTTTCTATTGAGGATTTATGCAGAACTTAGGGATTGTCAGCTCTTGAACTATATGCCTGATGAAAATGTATTTCTAGTAGAGTAATTCTAAGGTTTCGGTTATGAAAAACAGAAAAGATTTTGTAAATGACTTAATTATCTGGATAAACAAAAATATAGAGATGCCACTAAAAATTGATGATGTGGCTATCAGGTCCGGATATTCAAAATGGCATTTGCAGAGACTGTTTTTTTCTGAAACAGGGCAGAGCCTGGGAGGTTTTATCAGAGAGAAAAAATTATGTCTTATTTTAGAGGCTGTTATTACAACAAATGAACCTTTGATAAACATCGCGATGCGATTTGGCTTTGACTCTCAGCAATCATTAACCAGGGCATTTCGGAAAAGGTATAATGTCCCACCGCACCGGTATAGAAAAAATGCCGTAAATATTAAAAGCAAGTCTTCTAGGGAGCAAGGTAATTACTCGTATCATAAGGATGAGTTTTTAAATCTTTAGTAACTATCTGGATTATGGACGGGTTCATCTAGTAATCATGGCCTTAGTACCTCAGTTATAGATTTGTTGAACGAAATGAAATCACTCATTTATTTTATTGTAAATGAATCTAAGTCTTTCTGTGCAATGTATGTTTTCGTGTTTTTGCATGTGTAATGTATTGGTGAGTAAATTTTGGATTCGTTAATTGGAATATAATTACGAACCCATGTGTGTATTTAATGGTTGGATAAATTAAGGTTAATCTATTTTGCGCATTTTGGATTCGATCGAACCTATGCAAGTCGGCTAAATCCTCCTTGAATAAGGAGTGGCTTTTATGTATGTGTGGGGTTGTGAGCATTTAAGTACTGTTTTGTTTTTACATTTCTAATGCTTGGTAATTGATGATATGTATTTATACCCGTAATGCAGAAATATAATATCCCTTGAGGTGACAACGAAAAAAGAGTCAAAAAAACTAATTATGTCCGTATTACTGATTTTAGAGTCCTTAATACGGACATTTGGGTTTGGTAAAATTCACTTGCGTCAATCCGACATTGATGTGGGGGAACCGCGTACGAGTGCAGTTTTTAACGTATCACCACTGAGCCTGTCGGTAATGCCTTCGTCAGATGCCCATTGTTCGAAAATAGATAGTAGTTTGTACGGTTTACTAATTAATGGACGGATGACTTCATTGTTTTTACAGGCCAGCCAGAAAAAACGAGATAGTGGTGTTGATATTCGCGTTGCAGATAATGGGGGCACTCTGCTATTGGTTATGATGTCAATGACTTTATCAAGTTCAGCATGTCGAATAACAAACCAGGCATCCCGAGGTAAAATATGAGCCGGGAAATACTCTTTCCCCAGGTAGTTATTTATCTTCTTTGAGAATATCTCTTCATGTACATCTGGTGAAATGTTTTTAGGGAGTTGCATAATTTTTTGTGTTATTCTTTCTTCCCATGTCATTTTATCGAATAGTTGAAATGGTTCTCCTTGTAAGCTAACTGTTATGCCATGATTAAAATCAATAGCTCCTGTTACAGGTAATGGTATTTTAAGAGATTGGGCAAGTAATTTTTGTACTAGAACATATTCATATCCAATCAATAGAGTGTCAATAACTCTCTCTGTGGGAATGATATATTTGCCAGTAGTGCTAACAATAAAATTATGTCCTTCAATAAACGCTTTTTTGTCAAGAAGGCATAAACGATTTATTGATGACGTATCAGATGGTCTGAGCCTTACTTTGTAGCCCGACCTCTGTATTTTTCGTAATGTAATTGGCGACTGAAAGTAAATAGAGAGATGAATGCTGCCATGTAATGCATGCCTGTAAATGTCACTTTTTTTTAATTTTCAGTCCTTTTTTATTTATCACTTCGACTGCTTCACGGATAGTCAGCCAGTCAGGCGAACTATATTTTGTGTTTGATAGTGTTTGTTTTTTTGACATAGTGGTTCACCTCTGTTTCTATTTTTTTAAAAAACACCATGAATTTTCCAGTGAAATTAATTTCATGGTGCGGGATCTATTACGTTATAATATTTGGATTATATTGACGCGGGGGCTTCTTAGCGTTTCAGTCCCCCATGTCCGGCCTCATATTTCGCAGTGATTGAAAAGAAGAACAAATATCAGGTTAAACTAATTCAATCCTCAAACATTATTTAAGTTGAATGGAAGATATTACATAAATCTGTCTGCTCCGCCTGATGCTTCAATTGTCTGTCCAGTAACAAACTGATTCCTCCCAGAAAGTAGGAACGCAGCAATTGCAGCAATATCTTCAGGAAGTCCAAAGCGGCCCACAGGCGTTTTCTCTTTACCCAGTAATGCCATTACCTCTTCGTCTGTTCTGTCAGCCAGTTCAGGACGACGATTGCGGACATTCGGTAGCATGTTCTGCGCCCAGTTATCCGTCGCGACAGCACCCACTCCGATCGCATTGACCAGAATGCCATCCGGAGCCACGCTAAGTGCTAAACTACGGGTCAGGTTGTTGATAGCGGCGCTCAGTGCGTGTGAGGCGGTAAGTTGCGGATTAGGGTAGATTCCGCCAATGGATGAGATATTGACAATACGCCCCCAGTTTCGTCTCTGCATCCCGGGGATGATTACCTTACAAAAACGTCGCATGGCGGAGAATTTGGTCTCAGTCATTATCTGCCAGTCTTCTTCCGAAGTGGTTAACAGCGTGCCCGCATGGGCTCTTCCGGCATTGTTCACCAGTAAATCAATACGCTGATAAACCTTTTCCGCTTGTTCAACCACTAAAGAAGGTAGTCTGGGATCAGTCACATCCCCGGCAATAGGCAGCACCGAAACACCGTATTTATCTGAAATTTTTTTCGCAGCAAGAATCAGCTCAGGTTCTCGTCTGGCCACCATGACTAAATGCACACCATTCACGGCCAATTCTTCACAAATGCTGAAACCAATTCCGGTACGGGCTCCAGTTACCAGAGCCACTTTTCCAGTCAGTTTTAAATCCATTTGTTGCTCCTCAAGTTAAGCACAGTCAATAACATGAGCAGTATTAGTAACAAATCTCTTTTTCAGGAGCTTGTGCATCAGAATTCAGGTGTCTGAAAAAAATGGTCAAAGAGTTGGGTGTCGCCTTTGCTTATACTCCAGACAATATTGAGTTTAGTGCCAGGAGTGGTCAATGCGTTCGGACAATCACGAGCTTTCTTCTGCCAGGATTCTTATGCTGGGGATTATTTGTTGTATTGTTGTGGCTAATATTTATTTTAATCAATCTGTCCTGAATTTAATTGCCGGATCCTTTCCCAATGAATGGGGGGCTGTTTCTTTGATCCCCATGGGCACCCAGTTAGGCTATGCGGTGGGCTTATTCTTTCTGATCCCACTGGGCGATTATATTGAACGTCAGCGGCTTATCCTGCGTCAAGCGCAGGTGCTTTTCCTGGCACTGATCGGCATGATGTTATCCCCAACGGCGACAGTGTTGGTGTTCTTCTCCTTCCTTACCGGGATGGCTGCAACAGTAGCCCAACAGATAGTGCCGCTTGCCGCCTCGCTTTCCAGAACTTCTGCACGAGGTAAAACCGTGGGTACGGTGATGAGCGGTGTCCTGGCAGGTATCCTTGCTGGCCGGGCTATCGGAGGCCTTATTAGTCAGTATTTCGGCTGGCGCGGTGTCTTTTTGTCCGGCGCGATCATGACATTGCTGGCTATATTTTTCATCTTGCGCATTTTGCCTGCTCAGTCGTTGCCAACGCCAAAGTTTAACTATCTGGCGGTATTACGTTCATTAGGACAGCTGTGGAAAAGCGAGCCGCAGGTGCGTAGTGCAACTCTTACACAAGCAATGCTGTTTGCCTCCTTCAGCGTGCTGTGGACCGTGCTCCCTTTCTGGTTAGCTCATCGCTACGATTATGGTGCAGGGGTAACCGGAACCCTGGCTGCTTTGGGGTTAATCGGTATTTTGTGCGCGCCTCTGGCGGGAAGTTTCAGCGATCGTCAAGGACCATTCCGAATGGTTGTTTTTGGTGTGATACTCATGTTGCTAGCCTGGGCTGTTTTTTGGAGATGGAACAGTATGGCGGGTATGGTG
Organism: Enterobacter sp. DTU_2021_1002640_1_SI_PRY_ASU_LCPMC_013; assembly: GCF_032389435.1. Taxonomy (NCBI): domain Bacteria; kingdom Pseudomonadati; phylum Pseudomonadota; class Gammaproteobacteria; order Enterobacterales; family Enterobacteriaceae; genus Enterobacter; species Enterobacter sp. DTU_2021_1002640_1_SI_PRY_ASU_LCPMC_013. The sequence goes on along the minus strand of NZ_CP135594.1, from coordinate 3,197,733 downwards.
GTGGGCATTCTACTACTGGATGCGGGTGAACAATGTGTACTAATAGCTAATCAGCACACGATTTACTCTTTGCGTCCGGAGGCCAGAAACCGCCTTAATACACTATTTATGTGCGTTATGTTTATTGGCGGAGCATGTGGCTCACTGACTGCCACCTGGATATGGGAGACAACTCATAACTGGGCGCTGATTTCTACAGCGGGGGCAGGGCTCGTGATCCTGGGGATGTTAATAACCGTGAGACGTAAATATTCAGGTCTCAATTCGGGCACATAGTGCCATAGCATTTTTTACATCCGTCGCCCTATCTGAGACATCAACATCATGTAAAGCGTCCTGTATCAATTGTTTAGCAGCCCATTTTTCCCCGGCTTCAGCCTGCAATGTCGCCAATGAATAAGCAATACGGAGGGCCCAGCCATGAGCCTGTTGCTGGTGCGCTTTGTCCAGGGCCTGCTCCAACAGCAGGCGTTGCTCCTGAGGAGGTAATTGAGTGGCAGAAAGACGCATCAGCTCAGGCGTGCACCAGTTTTCATGATCCTGGCGGGCGGTTCTCAGCGATAACCCGGTATCAATTTCCGACAACAAGGGGGAATATTGCCAGTCTAATCCCATAGCCCGCAACGAGCTAAACAGTGTGGTCTGACTAACATCGGTATGACTGAACTGTTTGGCCCAAACAAGAAACAGCTCGCCGTATGTCTTCCAGAAATACAAATCATGCCTTTCTGCAAGATGAATAAGCCAGTTTGCGGCCCTTATAACCCAACGTGGATTACGATCCAGTGCCGCTGTCATACAAGCGCCTTCAGCCAGTGCACAGCAAAGAGAGCAGACATGCTGCAAACGAGCGGCTTTTTTAACACCGCGCCATGCCATATGTTTCGCGGCCTTATACTCACCCTGTAACCATAGTAAACGAGACAGAAAGGCCTGACCGGCGGTCTCTTGATCAAGACCAAAACGGAAAGAGTGACTTAATTCGCCATGTTCATACCAGTCAAGAGATTGCTGGAGATAATCACGCCCGACATAATGACGTCCCAAAAAATGCAGGGATACACCGAGAATACGCAGCCCGGTTGCCATCGCCTCCTCGTCACTAATGGACCGTGCTAGCTCGCACATAGATTGCGCATGCTCAAGCGCTTTATCCAGCTCGCCAGTACGGAGATAATACAACCATAATCCGTAATGAGCCTGTAAACGTATTTCTTTGTCGTCGAGCTTTTCTGCAAGCGCCAGTGCAGTTTTCCAGGCTGAATGTGTTTCAGGCGTAGGGCCTTTTGCCCAGGTTGACGCCTTACCTGCTACAGCGCTGAGATTCATTCTCTGGTGCAGCGTTAATACTACCCGAGAAGTATTTTCATAAAGCAGAGGATAGATATAGCGCTGACATTCATCGTAGAGTGAATATTCAATCCAAAAAGGGGTCATCTCTTGTAAGATCTCAAGCCCTTTAGAGGGATCAGCCCCCTCAGTCAACGTTTGCTGTAATACACTCCGCAAATCATTAAGCATATGGCTATAACGTTCACGCCACTGTCCCGTTGGCAGCATAAACCAATCACCTCGGGCCTCTTCTACCAGATCTTTATAATAACCGGCAAAACGGGCCTCAATACCAGTATATTCACCCTGTTGCCTGAGTTTATCGCATGCGAACTGGCGCATGGTTTCCAGCAGGCGGAAACGGGTCTCTGGTACCTGAGTACTGACCTGAATCAGGGATAAAGACAGCAATCTTTGCAGATCGTCAACAACCTGCCAGCGATGTTTGTCTTTAATAAGCAGAAAGTCGCTTACTGATTTCACACTGAACATATCGGTATAGATCCCCAGAGAGCAAAATAATCTTTGTTCACGTGTGTTGAGTAACTGATAAGTCCACTCCAGCGTGGTCAGTATTTGCTGATGTCTGGGCACCAGAGAGCTGTGCGTATTGCTCAATAGCTGGAAACGGTCTTCCAGTCGGCTATAGATCTCTTTGACACTCATGACTGGCAGACGGGAGGCCGCAAGTTCAATCGCCAACGGCAGACCGTCAAGATGACGGCATAACTCGCCAATCAACGACAGTTCGCTGGCTGATGGATGGAAATTATGTCGGTTGGCCTGCCCGCGTTCGATAAAGAGGCGGACACTGGAAAAAGTCAGTAAATCGTGGGTATCAGCCTCTTCGCTCTCAGGAACTTGTAATGGCGGTAGTAGATATTGTTGCTCGCCGGCAACCTGTAACGCTACCTGGCTGGTCAACAACAGTTTTATATGGGGAGCCAGGTGCAGGAGAAACGTAATAACTGCTTCCAGTTCACTAATTACATGTTCACAGTTATCAATCAGCAGTAAACATCGACGCCGTGCAAGCTGTTGCCGTAAATTGGCATCATTATGAATGGCAGCTAATGGAAGATGGAGCGCTTGTGAAATAACAGATAGCAAGCTGGATGCTTCGGTGATATGCGCCAGTTCAGCCACACATATACCATCAGGAAAATGCGAGTGTGTAAGGCTGACGACTTCCCATGCCAGACGAGTCTTACCCACGCCCCCTGAGCCTGTAATCGTCACCAGACGGTATTGATCCAATAAGGCGCATAATTCCTGCACAGCTTTATCACGCCCCAGAATCGACGCTAGAAAAGGGGTAATAGCGGGCTCAGGTATTTTTGATTTAGAGAGCGGTTCAGTTGGCGATTTGTTGATATTAAAGCGATAACCACAACCAAATTCAGTAACCAGTAGATGGCGGTCATGTCCCAGTATGCGGCGTATAGCTGAAATTTGTGCCTGAAGATTATTTTCTTCGACGATTTCATTTCCCCACACTTGCGTAAGTAAAGATTCTTTACTTACCGCTTTACCTCTGGCACTCACCAGAACAACCAGAACATCAAAAGCTCTGGCAGAAATTCTTACTGGCTTACCCCGATGTAACAGAATCCTTAGCTGTGGCCAGATTTGCCAGTCAGCAAAGTGAATCTCATCAATTGATATCATAGTGTTGAGATTTTCTGTTTTGAGCATCACGAACTCTCGCTATGGAGTAAGCCATTTCTAACGAAAGCGGTTATCAGAATCAGGCTACATGTTGAATGTGTTGCATCGGAGTATCACTATTCAATACCACTTTTACCGTTAATGATTATAAAGCCAATAGTGCTATGTGGCATAGCTTTGCGATCAAACTGGTGATGAAAACTGAACTATCTATGCCAGCCATATCCCATCAGGCCTGGCTGGAAAAGCACTCACATGGATAATCATTCGACTAGGGATTAACCTTCAAATAACAGCGTGTGTCCATAGAACATTTAAATAATGGTGGTACGGGATGCCAATACTAGGACTGATGGCGGTTTATACAGTCTTATCTCAATGGCGCTAACAGCCACAGACAGAGGAAGCGGACTTGATACCTGTACCATGAACAGAGTATATCGACGAACGATCCACGCTGACAATGAGACGACGATTGGCATCCAACGAAGCGATCAAAGGCTAATTATTGCGATGCCGGTCAGCACCATCACTGCACCGGCAATCCGGCGTGCCAGATGATTTTCACGAAACAGGCAGTACGAAAGAAGAGAGCCGACAATAATGGATGTTTCCCTGAGAGGAGCGACGAGTGCCAGTGGCATGCTCTGCATGGCTGTCAGTACAAGGATGTAGGCAAGGGGAGAGCATACAGCAATGATAAGGATTGGGATGATATCCACACGTACAGCAGTTGGAATGCGATTTCGTCGCCGCATCGCACCAGGGGTAAGAATAAGACTCTGTAGCAGGAGTGTGCTGGCGTAGTAGCTCACTGGATTCAGGTGCAGAGAGATTACCGAATAACCGTCCCAGAGTGTATAGCCAGCGATGGCGGTGCCTGTCGCTGCCCCCCAAAGCATTCCCTGTAGTGGTCGGCTTCCGCTCCTGAACGGATTGCCGGTGACAACGAAAATACCAGCGATAACGATAAAAGCGCCGAGTAAAGCGCCTGGTGAAAGCCGTTCTCCCATGAGAAGGGTTGCAAACAGTATCGTCAGAACTGGTCCACTTCCCCGGGCAATCGGATAAACAACACCCAGTTCGGCGTGCTCGTAGCCAGCCTGCAAGATTAGAGAATAAGCGATATGAAGTGCAGACGAGATAACTGCGCCGACAGCGAGTCTCCAGTCGAGCTCCTGTTGTCCCTCAACTATCAGAATGAGGCTGAACGGGACCTACAGCAATGCTGAGGCACAGCTGTACGCCCAGACGAACACAAGAGTGTCTTCCCTCTTGTATTTTGAGGCTATATTCCATACTGCATGAGCTACCGCAGCAGTAAGAATCATTGCTACCGTGCTGAACTGCATCAGGACATATCGGGCAAATCAATACCCGCCCGTTCAGCCCGGCGACTTTGTTCTTTATCCCGCAGAGTGAGAGCAGCGACCAGCGTATCAATAACGACGAGCTGGGCCAGTCGACTCCCGGCAGCGGCCATCTGTGCCGGGAGTGGCATTCCGCCAACAACGAGCGAAACGTTGGCGAGTGTCGCCAGTGGGGTATCGTACTGGTTAGTTATTGCAATAAGCGATGCTCCTGCCGAGGATGCTGCATCAGCGATGGAGAGTGTGGATGATGTACGCCCTGTTGAACTGACGACGATGATGACGTCGCCTGGACCGAGTAGACGAGCAGCAATCATCGCTGATAAATAATCCTGGATACTGACGGTTATCACACCCGCCGTCCGCAAACGAAAGACCGCATCAGCGGCAACCGTCGCAGAGGGACCAGCACCAAATGCAAATACCTGGCGTGCGCTCTGGATTAAATCGACCGCCTCATCAAGTGCGGAGATTTCGATAGCACCGCTGAGCGCAGTCAGTGCGTCTACACCAGCACGAATTGATGTTTCCAGCACTGATGCCAGCGTCGCATCCGCTGTAAGAACTTCAGGCGGGGCAAAGAATTGGGCAGTGCCACGAGCCCGGGCAATCTCTATCTTGAGTTCAGTGAACCCGGTGAACCCGATCGCTCGTGCAGCGCGTATTACTGTCGGCGGTGATACACCAGCACGGGTGGCAACCTGTGCTGCCGTGCTTGTACCGACAAACAAAGGATCGACAAGCAGGAGATCGACAACTTTAGCCTCACTTGCAGCGATGTCGCCGCTTCGGGCGTGAATGCTGCCAAGCCATTGCTGTAACCGCTGCTCACCTTCTGAAATTCTATTACCAATTTCTTTGTTCATATGTAATATATTACATGTCCTTTGGGAAGGGCACAACCACCACGTAATTAGATTCTGTTGCAAGGAGTCCGCATTCATGAACACTGAAATCAATACAGTTGTTGCTGTTTTAGGTCCAGGTGCCATCGGCACAACAGTCGCGGCGGCGTTACACGAAGTCGGCCGCACACCATTGCTGTGTGGACGTACTCCCCGCGATCGCCTGACCTTGCAAGATGGCGACCGCTTTATCACCGTACCCGGTCCGGTACAGACGAATCCGGCACAAATCACTCGCACGGTTGATCTTATCTTTCTGGCAGTCAAGTCCACACAAATCGACGCGGCAGCAGAATGGCTCAGGGCGTTGACTGGCCCGGAGACGGTTGTCTGCGTGCTCCAGAACGGGGTCGAACAGTTGGACAGGCTCGCTACGTACTCTCTGCCCGGACAGATCGTTCCCGCTGTCGTGTGGTTCCCTGCACAAGCGCAGTCCGATGGCTCGGTACGCTTGCGTGGTGAGGCGCGCCTCAGCGTGCCAGACGCACCAGCTTCCCGTGTAGTGGCCGCAGCGCTGCAAGGCACGTGGTGCTCCGTAGATCTGGCCGCGAATTTCAGCTCCCTGGCCTGGCGCAAGCTGATGCAGAATGCGGTGGCTGGACTCATGGCACTCACGCACCGCCGCTCAGGCATGTTTGGCCGTGCTGATATCGCCAGGCTTACGCTGGCTTATCTGCAGGAATGCCTGACCGTGGCACGTGCAGAGGGCGCTGAACTCGGAGACGAAGTGCCGCAGGAGATCCTCGATAAGTTCCGGGTGGCTCCTGCAGACATGAGCACCTCCATCCTCACGGATCGAGAAGCTGGCCGACCGCTCGAATGGGATATCCGCAACGGCGTCATTGCGCGTCGCGGCCGGGTTCACAGCATTCCAACGCCGATCAGCGACATCCTGGTGCCGCTTCTTGCGGCTGCGAGCGATGGCCCTGGTTGATCCTAAAGCCGATGATTGCACTTTTACTTCTCTTCTTCCTCGCTCTCGGTGCCGGAGTACTCAGCGGTGTCGTCGGCACTGGCTCGTCGTTAATCATGCTGCCCGTCCTCGTCACCACGTACGGGCCACGGATTGCTGTGCCAGTTATGGCGATCGTCTCCCTTTTCGGCAACATGGGACGGGTGATTGTCTGGTGGCATGAGATTCGTTGGCGACCGGTGTTTGCCTATTCGTTGGCGGGAGTTCCTGCGGCTGTTCTCGGGGCGCACACGTTACTTACGATTTCTCCTGGCACAGTGGAGGTATTCCTGGCAGCTTTCTTCCTTGCGATGATCCCGCTGCGTCGTCTCATCAGACGATCGAATCTCCATCTGAACATCTGAACATCTGGCATATGAGCTTTGCCGGGGCGATCGTCGGGTTCCTGACCGGATTCGTGCTCTCTACCGGGCCGCTCAGTGTGCCAGTATTCACCGGCTACGGAATGAGTGGCGGCGTATTTCTGGGATCAGAGGCGGCAAGCGCAATCCTGCTCTACGCTGGCAAGCTAGCTACGTTCGGTATATCGGGCGCACTCGCGCAGCCTGTCCTCACACATGGACTTGCCATCGGCATCGCATTGTTCGTCGGTTCGATGATTGCGAAACGTCTCGTCCAGATACTCCAGACGCACATGTTCGAGCTTCTCATTGATGCCGTTCTCGTCGCTGGGGCAGTATGGATGATCCTTGCTCTCAAATGAAGTGGCACTCCAGGGCTGACGGCGCAAGCGTGTTGTTATCGTGTAACAGCTTTCTACAGGCAGCGACGGGTCGGGGTTGCGGGGTTGACAAGCCATCAGAAATGAATAAAGCTGTACTAGGGTATGCTGATACAGCTTTTTGTTATTGGTCATGCCGCTTCGTTGTTTTTATCCCGCCCTGTGTTAAAAGGTGGTACGTATGCGACCCGGCATGTATCGATATAATCTGACCACCACTGCATCATCGCCTTGCGGGCTTCCAGATGCTCAGCCTTATGAATGTAAGCCAGACGCACGGTGTTGCGCTCCTGGTGACTCATCTGGCGTTCCACCGCATCCTGTGACCATAAACCGGACTCCATCAGGGCGCTGCACGCCATTGCCCGGAAACCGTGCCCGCAGATATCCTGTTTCGTGTCATATCCCATCATACGTAGTGCCTTATTGACTGTATTTTCACACATCGGTTTATACGGATTATGGTCGCCGGGGAACACCAGTTCATACCCGCCGGATATTTCCTTAATCCGTCCCAGAATGGCTATGGCCTGTTCTGAGAGGGGGACAATATGAGCAGTGCGCATTTTGGCACCGCGTCCGGAGTAACGCACGTTTGCAATGAGTTCTCGAGTGGCGGGTATCGTCCAGACCCGGTTTCTGAAATCAATCTCTAACCAGCGGGTAAAGCGCAGTTCACTGGAACGGATGAACACATGCAACGTCAGCAGGACGGCCAGCCGTGTCAGTTCACGGCCCTGATGATAACCGTCAATCCGTTCAAGCAGTTCAGGCAGTCGTTCCAGCGGCAGGGCAGGATAATGCTGTCTGACGGGCGGAGCCGTCACGCCGTCAAGGTTTGCCGCCGGGGTACTGTCGATGAATCCCTGATGGACCGCATGCCGCATGATGTTGCATAGGTGCTGCCGCGTACGGGACGCGACTTCCAGTAGCCCTTTTTCCTCAATGCCTTTCAGCAGGTCAATGAAATGACGGGGTTTAAGCTCCGTGACGGACAGATGACCAATTACAGGAAAGATATGGTTGTTCATGCTGGCAAGCAGACGGTCAGCGGTGTTCTGCGACCACTTTTTATTGTTTTTATGCCATGCCAGCGCCACTGTTTTAAACACCTTCTCTGGTGTGCAGGCTCTGCGTTCAGCAGCCCTCTGCTGTGCCGGGTTGATGTTCAGCGCCAGCATCTTACGGATACCTACGCGCTGCTGGCGGGTATCAGACAGGGAGACGGCAGGCCAGGCACCCAGTGCAATGCGGGATTCTTTACCGTTTATACGATATTTGAGATACCAGTGACGTGAGCCGCCTGGTTTGATAAGAAGGTACAGACCGTGAGAATCAGAAACTTTGAAGGGTTTTGCGGATGGTTTTAAGTTGCGGATTTTTGAGTCGTTAAGGGACATTTGGGGGTCACTCCGTCATCGAACTAACCTGACCCCAGATTTGACCACCAATTTTTCCCGATGCGGAGGGTAAAATCAAAATGCACCGGGAAGAGTTTTCACGCTAACCTCTTGAATCAACATCAGATAAGGATTCGCAAAGATGCATGAAAACAGGAAATTGGCTCCTCTGACTGGACTCGAACTAGTGACATACGGACTCTTCGCCCTGTTGGGACAGAACACATAAGGAAAGATCCACAAGCCAATACAAATCATAAAATCCTTAATACAACAATGATCCCTCTGTTTAGAACCAGAGGTGGGCAATAAGATAACAACATGCAAGTACAGCTGTTTCGGTGAAAATTAGTTTATTTCTATTTTGAGAATGACAAGGAGGATCTCGTTTAATTATTAAGGAACAACGATTCGAAATTAAATACTCAGCTGCATGAAAGACGTATAGGTGTTGCCGGGACTCCCCCCGTTATTCAGTTGTACGAGCACAGGCGTCATACTCTGTAGCCTCCATCTGGCTTCAGGGTAACACTCTTCGCCATAGACAGTACTTTATGAGTCAGTGCTGATATACACGACGGTGTACGGTTAAAGAAAATGTTAAATTCTGGGGTGAATATTGCACGTATTTCATGCTAAGTCATTTCCAGTATCGGTTAAAACGCATTATCACACGGCACGTTAGCGTTCCTTAGGGATATCAAACCACATCATTGCGGCTGAACATTATGGGCCATAATAATACCGTCCAACCAGCTATAGACAGTATTCATGATCCTCCATGTCAGCTCTCGGGATGGTCAAAATAAGAATGGGTAATTTAGAATTAGTCTGTATATGATTGTCGTTACTATTATTGAGAATGAAACTATTTCAGCGTGGGGGTGTCTCAGAACCAGAACGTTATATTCACTTTCTACACCTTTCCTCAATATTCTGCACCTGCTCTCAATGTATGTTTCATACTATTACAAAGTATTATTTTTGGTGTTATTAGTTGCTTTGTGATGTTTTTTAGGATGATTGTTCTGTTTTTGTTTTAAATTTACAGCCTAAAAGATTTTAGTTCTACAGGGAGGTGGGAGAGATAATATATATCATCAGTGTTTGTAAGATTTTATAAAAACAGGTGTTGATTTTGTTTTTTCTGATGATATACAAACGTCTCAACCCCGGGGTTATATTTTAACGTGATGGGGTAAATACAGTGGCTAAATTTAATAGAAGAGATTAAATGATGAAAAAAACAATTCTCGCTGTTTTAGTGGCTATCACGGCTACTCAGTCAGCCTGGGCTGCAGAAATTTATAACAAAAACGGAAACAAGCTCGATCTCTATGGTAAAGTCGACGCGCGCCATGTTACGTCCAAAAATAAAGGGGCTGATGGTGATGCTACCTATGTCAGACTCGGTTTTAAGGGGGAAACCCAGATCAATGACCAACTGACCGGCTATGGGCGGTGGGAGTATAATATACAGGGCAACAAACCTGAGAAATCAGACAACAGCAGCTGGACGCGTCTGGCATTTGCAGGACTGAAATTTGGTGACTATGGTTCCCTGGATTACGGGCGCAATTATGGGGTGGTCTACGATGTCGAGGCATGGACGGATATGCTGCCTGTTTTTGGGGGCGATACCTATACAAAAGCTGATAATTTTATGACGGGTCGTGCCAGCAATCTTGCAACGTATCGTAATACTGATTTCTTCGGACTCGTGGACGGCCTTACATTTGCCCTGCAATATCAGGGTAAAAATGGAAGCCCCACGGAAAATAACAATGGGCGGGCAAATGTGCTTTCTCAGAATGGTGATGGCTGGGGAGGATCAGTTTCCTATAACTTTGGTATGGGCATTTCAGCGGCAGCTGCCTATTCGAATTCAAACCGTACACAACAGCAGCGTGCAAATACCCTTAACGACGCGAAACAGGCTGAAGTATGGGCTACAGGAGTAAAATATGACGCAAATAATATCTACCTGGCTGCAACATATGCTGAAACGCGTAATATGACTGCGCTCGCAGGCAATATTACAGGGGTAACTGATAAGACTAAAAACCTTGAACTGTTGGCACAATATCAGTTTGATTTTGGTTTACGTCCATCCCTTGGTTACCTGCAGTCTAAAGCCTCTAAAGAGGGTGTGGGTGATTTTTATCAGGTAAAATATATAGACATTGGTACCTACTATTACTTTAATAAAAATATGTCGGTGTATGCAGATTATAAAATCAATCTGCTAAGAAATAATAACAATGCTGTCCGTACGCTTGGTATTAATACAGACAATGTTGTTGGTTTTGGGGCTGTTTACCAGTTCTGATGTTAACCCTATACCAGTTAAAGATGGCTGGTGTAGGGTTTTATTTTATAAATGCCTAATCGCTTCAGGAAATAATGTGTATCATGGGTTCGCTAAAGATAGAGATAGATGATGAATTGAAAGCATCAGTGAATGCTAAGATAAAGTTAATCAACATTACCCCAACTGAAGTCGTGACGTTATTATATCAATATATTGATGATCATGATTGCTTTCCCTTTGTTACAAAAAACAATTTCAGTAACAAGGGTGATATCTTAAAAACAATTCACAATGACATTAAGTCAGTTATATTAATACTGTCGGGTATTGTAAGTCAGATGGTTGTGAAGGGGCGAGTGGATAAATCCCTCATGTGTTCATCGATTGCTGGATTGAAAATATCCCGGGAGTTTCTTAAAGAAGGTAAAAATACATTATCTGCTGAAATCCACAACGAACGATGTTCGAACTTAATACTTGACATTATCGTCGCTATTGATTCAGCGATCATACAATGTGAAATTACAAGCGCTGCTAGTCAGGACGATTTTATATTAATGGAGTACTCATCTGTGACAAAAATTAATGCAGAGCTTGCTGCATTAGAACGTTATGAACACTCATGGTCCTGCATGAGTTCGTTTGATTTTTGATATTTTCACGTAATGCAACTGAATGTTACTGTCATTCACTGCTTTTTACTTTATGTGGATTATATTTAGTCCCCCAGCCCCTGAACTGAATTTAATGTATCTTCATAAATATTTATAATAGCACTATGCTCTCAACAAGGTAATCATTTCAAGTAAAATGCGTAATCCGGCCTGGATATAAGTTCTATTAAAACTCATTAAAGAATAATTTTGAAAACCGTTCCCCCGTTGCAGTTCATATCACACGTAACTGAACCTCCATGAGCATCAGCAATAGCTTTGACAACAGATAATCCAAGACCAGATGAATTGCGGGTAAGACGTTGTGTTTCATGTATGCGATAAAAAGGTTTAAATATATGAGCACGATGTTCTTCAGGTATCCCGGGCCCCTGATCCTCAACGGAGATTATTATTTTATTATGCGTACAATAACATGATAAGGATATTTTACCTTCATTGGAATATTGTAATGCATTATGAAGTAGTGCCATTACAGCTTGTTTCAGTCGTACGTTGTCAACATATCCGACAATCTCTTCTGCCCGGATATCAAGGTTTTTATTGTGAAGCTGGAACTCTGGGGTGACATATTTCTTGATTTCCAGCAGCATTTCATTAATGGATGTGTGCTCTCTGTACAATCTTATTTTCCCTGAATCCGCAAGGCTCACAATACGTAAGTCATCAATCAGCGAAGCCAGGTTATCAACATGATTTAGGAGTAACAACGTGTGTTCATGATCGGATTGCATGACACCATCCAGAACTGCCTGTAAGTTACCCCGCAGGATAGTCACTGGTGTTCGCAGTTCATGAGCGATAGTCGCGTTCCATACCTGCATATCTCTTGACATGATTTCCAGCTTTTCGGCCATTAAATTAAAATCTCTGACCATATTGTCAAGTTCAATCAGTTCATTATGTCCACTGTCGGCACGGGCTTTAAGATCACCTTCAGCGATAGATCTTGCTGCAGAAGCTATAGAGGCGAGCGGCGGAGATAGCCTTTTGGTAAAGGTGACAGAAAAAAAGAAGGCGATAAGAATGGAGGTTAATGTGGAGACTAATGTATTGAGATAGTCAAAATCATCCGGGACCATCTCATCCATATTCAGATTAACCAAGAATCCGTAGATATAGTACACTAACGTTGTGACAACCATAACAAGAATTGTCAGAATACTGAGAAGTTCAAAAAGCTTTTGAAGAATTGTCTTTCTTTTCATAATCAGTCCCCAAGACGATAGCCGAAACCCCTGACACTTTCGGGGACATAAAATACCCCCGCTTGTTGTATTTTCTTTCTCAGCTTACTGATATGGCTGTCAATGGTGCGTTCACTTATGTTACCCTCATGTGTACAGGCATCCATAATCTCTTCACGTGTAAATACCCGCTTAGGGTATCTGATAAGATGCATTAATATTTTAAATTCAGTTGAGGTCAGTTCTTCTGAGAGGTTAATACGTGCCGGTCCTACAAAGACTTCGTGTGTTGTTTTATTGATCTCTAGATTTTTTGTTTTATAGATTTTTAGTATCTCATCTTTTTGGTGGTACTGGCTTCTTTTTAAAATGACATGGACTCGAGCCATCAGTTCTGCGGGATTAAAAGGTTTGACGAGATAATCATCTGCACCTGTTTTTAGCGCAAAGACTTTATCAATATCAGTATCCAGGGCGGTCAGCATCATAATGGGAGTATCAGTCGCGTTGCGCAGTTCTCTGAGTACCTGCCAGCCATCTTTTTTGGGCATTTTTATATCAAGTATAATAAAATCGGGGTTGTTCTGCTCAGCAATCCTTAATGCGATCTCCCCATCAATAGCATGCAGGACTTCGAAGCCATCCCGCTCCAGATAGGCAATAACAACTTTCGCAATATCAGTCTCATCCTCAGCTAACAAAACAATTTTCTTTTCACCATCTAACATACCCGGTCTCCAGTGGATTCCACTAAATCTATCCCGATTACACATAGTTGTATTTAAACTCGCCTTATGATTAATGGTAAGGGACTGAAACTGTAACCATTTGCGATTCAGAATGATTATAAACGACAGGAAAGTTCATGCAACGGCTTTGAAGTGTCTTATCGACGCTGTTGCTTCACTATTTATCTTTTGAATACTGCCGCGAGTAAAAAGCCTGCATCGAAGCGCTCCTGCCTGGTTCAACTGAATCGTGCTATGCTATAACAAACATACAAGGAAGCTTCATTCATTATATCCGTGATGTTAACATGCTCCTTGTATCCTTATTGAAAAAGGTGTCTTAAACCTTTCGTTTTTCAAGATAGTGGGTGTCTCGTATGGTCGAGGTATGTCTTTGCAAAATGACGGCGATTTGTACGGGCGGGTAAGCACATTGAATAAGTTGATTACTCATAAACCTGTTATATTATTACCCCGCAGCAGTCATCATGAGCGTTTATCTGTTAGTTTGAGCCTCACATGCTGTCGAAATGATTTTTTAATCATGTTACTTTTAACCATTTAATACATATTCTAACGTCTCTATACACTTTTCCTTCACCTCACCTGGTCTTTGAACGGTTTCTCCACATCATTTACACATTACCCTTCTATCATGACCACGTTTCATCGGAATATAGTCCATCTGTGTCAGGGGTAGTAAATCATGAACGAATTTTTGCCGTTCTCGCGTCCTTCCTTGTCTGGAGAGGAGCAGCAGGCAGTCAGGGAGGTGCTGGAATCCGGCTGGATCACAACTGGGCCTAAAAATCTGGAACTGGAGAATTCCTTTTGTAGGTTAACCGGTAACCGGCACGGCATAGCGGTTAGTTCTGCGACCGCAGGAATGCATATCACGCTAATGGCGCTAGGTATTGGTCCGGGAGACGAGGTCATTACTCCTTCGATGACATGGGTTTCAACGCTAAATATGATTGTCCTGTTGGGTGCTGTTCCCGTCATGATTGATGTTGATAGGCATAATCTTATGGTCAGTGCTGAAACAATTGAAGCCGCGATCAGCTCACGAACTAAGGCTATTATTCCTGTCCATTATGCAGGAGCTCCGGCTGATATGGACGCTATTCAAAAGATTGGCCAGAAGTACGGTATTCCGGTCATTGAGGATGCAGCGCATGCTGCCGGTACCCTTTATAAGGGTAAGCATGTCGGAAATGCCGGTACTGCCATTTTCTCTTTTCATGCAATCAAGAATATGACATGCGCGGAAGGGGGGTTAGTTGTGACGGATGACGATGAACTTGCTGGACGGATCCGGAGCCTTAAATTTCACGGGTTGGCCGTTGATGCTTTTGATCGACAGACGCAGGGACGGGCCCCTCAGGCTGAGGTGATCTCTCCCGGATTTAAATACAACCTTGCAGATCTGAATGCCGCAATTGCAGTCGTACAACTCAAGAAACTTCAAAAGGCTAATGCTCGTCGTGCAGAGATAGCAGCTCACTATAAGGAAGCTCTGACTAATACGCCTTATCTCCCGCTTGCCATTCCTCAGTGGGAACATCTTCATGCATGGCATTTATTCATTATTCGTGTGGATGAGCATCTTACTGGCATCAACAGGGATAAATTAATCGAAGAGCTAAAGAAAAGAGGAATCGGTAGCGGGCTTCACTTCCGTGCGGCGCACACGCAAAAATATTATCGTGAACACTTCCCGGGTATTTCACTTCCGAATACTGAATGGAACAGCGCTCGTATCTGTAGTTTGCCTCTTTTTCCGGATATGACCGATGATGACACAAACCGCGTTATTGACGCACTCCATGAAATTCAGGGGCAGTGAGATGTCCATCGAAAATCCTTTAACAAAAATTTCCGTTGTCATCCCTGTTTTCAACGAAGAAGCATCTCTGCCTGAGCTTATTCGCAGGACAGAGCTGGCGTGTGCACAAACGGAAAAAGATTATGAAATCCTGCTGGTGGATGACGGAAGCAACGACAGTTCTGCTGAACAGTTAATGCTGGCTGCCCGTGCGCCAGGGAGTCATATCATCGCGATGCTTTTAAACAGGAACTATGGTCAGCATTCCGCCATTATGGCCGGGTTCAGTCGTGTCAGTGGCGACCTGATAATCACCCTTGACGCAGATCTTCAGAACCCTCCTGAAGAGATACCGCGGCTGGTTGCTAAAGCTGAGGAAGGCTTTGATGTGGTGGGGACTGTGCGACAGAATCGGCAGGACAGCCTTTTTCGTAAAACCGCGTCACGTATGATCAACCGGCTAATCCAGCATACTACTGGTAAGGTCATGGGCGATTATGGATGTATGTTGCGCGCGTATCGTCGAAATATCGTGGAAGCTATGCTTCGTTGCCAGGAGCGCAGTACGTTCATTCCTATTCTTGCGAATACGTTTGCACGTAATGCCATTGAGATCCCGGTTCACCACGCTGAGCGTGAGTTTGGGGATTCCAAATACAGCTTTATGCGTCTTATCAACCTGATGTACGACTTAGTGACTTGTCTTACGACAACCCCACTGAGGCTGTTGAGCGTTATTGGGAGTATTGTGGCACTTTCGGGGTTTTTGCTTTCATTGTTGTTGATTATTTTACGTCTGGCCCTGGGACCGCAATGGGCTGCTGATGGTGTTTTTATGCTCTTTGCCGTTCTGTTTACATTCATTGGTGCACAATTTATCGGTATGGGGTTATTGGGCGAATATATCGGACGTATTTACAACGACGTTCGTGCCCGACCACGCTATTTTATCCACAGCATCATCACTAATGACAAGCCTGCTAGTTCTGAGAGAGATAATTAATCATGAGAACCATTGTTTTCGCCTATCATGATATGGGTTGTACGGGTATTAATGCCCTGATGGAGTCTGGTTATGAAATCACAGCAGTGTACACACATGCTGATAACCAGGGAGAGAATCCTTTTTTTGGTTCAGTGGCAAAACTGGCAGCGGAAAAAAACATTCCTGTTTATGCTCCTGAAGATATAAACCATCCTTTATGGGTTAACCACGTTAAAAAAGAAGAACCAGACGTCATTTTCTCTTTCTATTACCGTAATCTGCTGAGCGAAGAAATTCTCGCGGCGGCCAGCATCGGTGCTTTTAATCTGCATGGTTCATTATTGCCGAAATACCGCGGGCGTGCCCCACTCAACTGGGTGCTGGTTAACGGAGAAAAGAAAACCGGGGTCACGCTACATCGTATGAACACACGTGCGGACGCGGGTAACATTGTGGATCAGTTGGCCATCCCAATTGAACCTGAAGACGTTGCCCTGACTTTACACCGTAAAATGTGTGAATCTGCGCAGATGCTGTTACGCCGCTGTTTACCCGTGATCAGAAGTGGTTCATGGCCGGAAAGTGTACAAAATGAAGACGAAGCGACCCGTGTTGGTCGTCGTACCCCTGATGATGGCAGGCTTGACTGGTCACAACCTGTGTCTGAGCTTCACAATCTCGTTCGCGCCGTTTCTGAGCCATGGCCTGGCGCATTCAGTTATGTGGGCGCAACAAAGTTCATCGTCTGGAAATCCATAATGCATATGGATAAACATGCCACGCGTCCGGGGACAGTGATAAGTACCTCTCCGTTGCTCATTTCTTGTGGTGAAGGTGCCCTGGAGGTGGTTACTGGCCAGACTGAAAATGGTATTTATATGCAGGGACACCAGCTGGCTGGAGCATTAGGGCTGGTGAGTGGAGCGATTATCTCTTCTCTCCATGCGGGGCCCATTCAACGTCCCACCCGCGTCTTAATTCTGGGCGTAAACGGTTTTATTGGTAATCATCTGACGGAAAGATTATTGCAGGACGATAATTACGAAGTTTATGGCCTCGATATCAGTTCGGATGCCGTCAGCCGCTTCCTCGATAATGCGCGGTTCCATTTTGTGGAAGGGGATATCAGTATCCACTCCGAATGGATCGAATACCACATCAAAAAATGTGATGTTGTTTTGCCCCTAGTTGCGATTGCCACTCCGATAGAATACACCCGAAATCCGCTGAGGGTTTTTGAACTGGATTTCGAGGAGAACCTTAAAATCATTCGTGACTGTGTGAAATACAATAAACGTATCATTTTCCCTTCAACGTCTGAAGTATACGGTATGTGTGAAGATGAAGTGTTCGATGAGGACCATTCCCCCCTCACTGTTGGTCCCATTAATAAACAACGCTGGATTTATTCTGTTTCCAAGCAGCTGTTAGATCGTGTTATCTGGGCATACGGAGAAAAGGAGAGCCTGAAGTTTACTCTATTCCGCCCATTTAACTGGATGGGGCCAAGACTTGATAACCTGAATGCAGCAAGAATAGGCAGTTCCAGGGCCATCACACAACTGATACTGAATCTGGTCGAAGGCTCACCGATTAAACTGATTGACGGGGGGCGTCAGAAACGTTGTTTTACTGATATCAGTGATGGCATTGAGGCACTTTTCCGTATCATTGAAAATAAAAACGGAATCTGTGATGGTCAGATCATTAATATTGGCAATCCTGAGAACGAAGCCAGCATCAGGGAACTGGCCGAAATGTTGCTTGAGTGTTTCGAGACACATCCGTTACGCCATTATTTTCCACCTTTTGCGGGTTACAGGGAGGTCGAGAGCAGCAGTTATTATGGTAAAGGGTATCAGGATGTTGAACACCGGAAACCGAGTATCCGTAATGCCCGGCGCCTGCTGAACTGGTCTCCACAGGTTGAGATGAAAACCACTGTTCAGGAAACGCTGGACTTCTTCCTTCAGACAGTGGAACTGGCGGAAAGAAACTGATGAGGAAAGTCGGCCTTCGCATAGATGTTGATACCTGGCGCGGGACACGATACGGGATGCCGCGCCTCCTGGATATACTGCGGAAACATGACATTCGTGCCAGCGTTTTTTTCAGTGTCGGGCCCGATAATATGGGGCGCCATTTATGGCGACTCCTCAAGCCGGCATTTCTCATGAAAATGCTACGTTCCCGTGCTGCATCGCTATATGGTTGGGATATTCTGCTCGCCGGCACGGCCTGGCCGGGGCGTATTATTGGAGCAGGAAATGCCGGGATTATCCGGGAAACAGCGCGGGACCATGAAATTGGTCTGCATGCCTGGGATCACTTTTCATGGCAGGCTTTTGCAGGTGTCTGGGGTGAAGCACGGCTGTACGATGAAATCTCACGTGGCAAACAGGCGCTGGAAGCCATAATCAATCAGCCAGTAACATGTTCCGCCGCGGCAGGCTGGCGTGCAGATAGCAGGATCATTCGCATCAAGGAATCCTTTGGTTTTCGCTATAACAGTGACTGTCGTGGCAGCAGTCCCTTCAGACCCTGCCTCTCAGACGGAACGACTGGGACAGTACAAATCCCGGTTACTTTACCCACATGGGATGAAGTCGTGGGCCGTAACATAAATGCAATGGACTTCAATCGTTATCTGATGGATTTGATCCAGATGGAAGATAAAACGCATGTCTACACGATCCATGCGGAGGTGGAAGGGATTACCATTGCAGAAAGGTTTGATGCATTACTGGTTGAGGCTGAAAAAGAAGGTATTCAGTTCTGTTCGCTGGGTGAACTGCTTCCCCGGGACAGTCAAACGCTTTCCACAGGAAAAGTGATTCGCAGCGAACAACCCGGACGGGAAGGCTGGTTAGGCTATCAAACGGAGGGCTCATCCTGAATGTCAAAAAAAAATAACTGTCTGATCCTTTTAATTTCAGGGTTTACACTTTTTTATTTACTGCCTTTGAATTTGCGGATGTTATGGCAGCCGGATGAGACGCGGTATGCTGAAATTAGCCGGGAAATGCTTGCCTCGGGAGACTGGATCGTCCCCCACTTGTTTGGCCTGCGCTATTTTGAGAAACCGGTCATGGGATACTGGATAAACAATATCGGGCAATGGATATTTGGAGACAGTAACCTGGCTGTCCGGTCTGGTTCAGTATTATCCATCACCCTCTCTGCTGTAATGGTGGCATGGTTCGCATGGTCTCAGTGGAAAAACCGACGCCTGGCAGTGATGTCGGCTGTGATCTACCTGACATTTTTGCTGGTTTATGGTGTGGGTACCTATGCCGTACTCGATCCGATGCTCACGCTCTGGCTGACCGCTGCTATGTGTGCATTCTGGAAAACGACCCTGTCCCGGACTGTCAGGGGAAAAATCTTCTGGTATCTCTTGCTTGGTGTACTCTGTGGTATGGGCGTCATGACGAAAGGTTTTCTCGCCCTGGTGGTCCCCGTTGTGGCTGTCATACCGTGGATATGCCTGATGCGAAACTGGAAACAGGTGGTCACTTATGGGTGGCTGGCTGTATTCAGCGCCCTGTTGATAACATTGCCCTGGGCGATAGCTATTGCTTTAAGAGAACCTGATTTCTGGAACTATTTTTTCTGGGTTGAACATATCCAGCGATTAGCCGATTCAGATGCAGCACAGCATAAAGCGCCGTTCTGGTATTACATTCCGGTTATCATTCTCGGTACACTGCCCTGGCTTGGGTTACTTCCACATGCACTGCACCATGGGTGGACAAAAAAAGCCAGTGAGCCTGCATTGTTCTATTTACTGGGCTGGGTCGTAATGCCCCTTATTTTTTTCAGCATCGCGAAAGGAAAACTGCTCACTTACATCCTTCCCTGTTTTGCTCCGCTGGCATTGCTTATGGCGCACGCAGCGCTTCATCTTCAGGCCGTCCACAGCAAAATATTTAAAGCCAATGCGTGGATTAACATCGTATTCGGTGTGATCGGCTTAATAGCCCTGTTTTTCAGCAGCGTTATGCCCCGCCCGCTTTACTCATCTGCAGAGCCTGTGGCATTCTACAGTGCCTTAATCGCATTTGCCTTCTGGTCCGCAGGAGGCATTTTCGCCCTCTGTAGTGGCCAAAGGGGCTGGGTACTTTCCGCGCTCTGTCCGCTTGGCGTGGCGTTGCTCATCGGTTATGCCGTTCCACAGCACATTATTGACAGCAAACAGCCCCAGCATTTTATTCAGACACTAAGAGAGCCCCTCTCTGCGAGTCGTTATATCCTGTCTAACAATCCGGGCGTTGCTGCTGGTTTAGCCTGGGAGTTAAAACGTAGCGATATTTATTTCTTCGACCACAAAGGAGAGATGGATTATGGTCTCAGCTACCCTGACTCATCATATAAATATATTTCAGCGTCTGATTTTGACGAATGGCTCCGTTTGCACCGTAGTGAAGGTGATATTTCTTTAGTCCTTCTGGCGGGTAAACATGACAATGATGTACTGATGCATTTTCCCGAGCCGGATTATGTATTCAGGAGCGGCAGATTTATCTATCTGGAGTATAATCAACGACCATGAATTTGTGCGGGATCTTAACAGTCAGTCTGTTGACCTGTATGGGTCAGGTTTGCCAGAAAATAGCGGCCAGTCCACAAGACAAAAGTCAACGGTATCATGCGATTAAATGGCTTTTGATTGCGGTAATATTGTTGTCGTTTGGCATGGTGGTGTGGTTATGGGTATTGCAAACCACACCGGTCAGCCTTGCCTATCCAATGCTGAGCCTGAATTTTATATGGGTAACACTGGCCGCAAAAATAATCTGGAAGGAGGTTGTTACGGTTCGCCACTGGACTGGCATAATGTTTATCATCGGCGGCGTCATCATGCTGGGAGGGTATCAGTAATGGGAATTCTGTTTGCTTTATGCAGTGTACTGTTGGTGAGTGTCGCTCAGTTGTCCATGAAATATGCGATGGCTGGCATGCCACCATTGCTCGACATGAGGGCATTTTTTCATGCCCTGCTCACAGGTAGTGAGCCGGGTTATTTCTTATTTTTGGGGTTGCTTTGTTATGGCTTATCAATGTTTTTATGGTTTCTGGCCCTGAGGCTAATGGAACTGGGTAAAGCATACTCACTGTTGAGTCTGAGTTACGCTGTTGTCTGGCTTATGGCATTATTTATTCCTGACATACATGAGCCATATTCACTTAGCGGGTTAGTCGGCGTGTGTTTTATCGTTACCGGAGTCGTGCTGATACACTGTATAAAGAAGGATAGCCGGAGAGGCAACAAAGGGCAGGCTTCATGAGAAAACAGGCGTTCTTATAATATATACTTACATATCACATCATTTTAGGTGAGGTATCTGTTTCTGTTGCTACTGGTACGGCGGGGCGAATGACCTTTTGATGCTGATATGCGATATATCCAGAATATTGCATGGAGGCTTTTAATTGCATGCTAATAAAGCAGATAGCTCCCGTTGCTGAGCGTTGTCTGTGGGTTTGATTAGTCACAACTGTTTATTAATTGTTGTCGGGTTGTAGGAGCGGGATGTTTATTATTACATGGTTTGTTATGTTGAGTCCGGCAATAACATTGTGCTGCTTATGTGATGTGAAGCTTGAATTTGAACCTGTCCGGGAAAGTTGGACTTCATGAAGGGGTATAGTATAAAACTATATAGCATGATATTTTTCTGCTTTGTAGGTTTTCGGAAAAAGCCAAACTTTTCATGCGGTAATTTTAGTGTGAGTTGTAATGGTTTTTATAAATGTACTTGTTATGAGGGAGTTGAATGAAAATTACTGTTTCAGGAACCGGATACGTTGGCTTGTCTAATGGATTGCTTATTGCACAGCATCATGAGGTTGTTGCGCTGGATATCATCCCAGAACGCGTTCAGATGTTGAATAATCGTATCTCGCCTGTCGTCGACAGGGAAATACAACAGTTTTTAACATCAGAAGATATTCATTTCAAAGCGACCCTTGATAAACAGGCTGCCTATAAAAACGCTGATTACATCATTATTGCAACGCCTACCGATTATGACACCAGAACGAATTATTTTAACACCTCCAGCGTAGAGTCGGTCATCAGGGACGTGACAGAAATCAACCCTTATGCAGTAATGATTATCAAGTCAACGGTACCTGTAGGTTTTACTGCTGCGATGAGAGAACAATTTAATACTGAAAATATTATCTTTTCACCAGAATTTTTGCGCGAGGGCAGGGCTCTCTACGATAATTTGCACCCTTCCAGGATTATCATTGGTGAACGATCTGAACGCGCATTTAAAATTGCTGAGTTGTTGAGGGAAGGAGCAATAAAAAAAGACATACCCACAGTATTTACCGGTTCGACTGAAGCTGAGGCGATCAAACTTTTTGCCAATACTTATCTCGCGATGCGTGTGGCTTATTTTAATGAACTCGACAGCTATGCAGAAAGCCTGGGCCTGAATTCACGTCAGATTATTGAGGGGGTATGTCTCGACCCTCGTATTGGCAATCATTACAACAATCCCTCATTTGGTTATGGTGGTTACTGTCTGCCAAAAGATACCAAGCAATTACTGGCAAACTACCAGTCTGTACCGAATAATATCATTTCTGCCATTGTTGCCGCTAACCGGACCCGTAAAGATTTCATCGCCGACTCAGTCCTTGCCAGGAAACCGAAAGTAGTGGGGATCTATCGACTGATTATGAAGAGCGGCTCTGATAATTTCCGTGCATCCTCAATTCAGGGTATTATGAAGCGCATTAAGGCAAAGGGCGTTGACGTGATTATCTACGAACCGTCTCTTGAGGCAGAGATGTTCTTTAACTCCTGTCTTGAAAGAGATTTGCTTGCTTTCAAACAACAGGCAGATGTTATTATTTCAAATCGTATGGCACCCGATCTGGAGGATGTTAAGGATAAAGTTTATACCCGAGATTTGTTCGGAAGTGACTGATGCATTGCAATGCAGACAACATGCCAAAAAGAGGGGAATTATTGGTAATGCGGAGCCAATTCCTGTCTCTACAGTAATGATTTTCCATTAGTAAGTGTCACTGTCATTTCGGGCAGGAATGACGGTTACGCTGTCTGAAGGAGCCTCCGGAAATAGTACATAAATCGCTGTTGGCAGCAGTATTGCTCCAGTCATCACGGGACATATAGCCCCGAACATCGGTCAGTCATTTCCCGCAATCTGGATCGGAAACCAGGAACCCGAAACGATTACGGCGTTAAAACCTGCTTGCTGACCTGCCCCATTATCGTAATGAGCCTTATTCTAAGGGCGGCGGTACCCAACCTACAAAACCAGACTGCAGGCCGGGCAACCAGAATTTAGAACGTCAATGACCCCTGCATATACAGCGTGCGAGGCTGGCCTGTGTAGATGCCTTTGTTGTTGTCGTCGTAAGAGCGGGTGAAATACGCCTGGTCGAAGATATTTTTCACGCCGAATGCGAGGTTCAGATCAGCCATCTGTGGACCAAAGTTATAGGCCACACGTGCCCCCCACAGCATAAAGCCCGGGATGCGCCCGGTGCTGCCGTCGGCTCTCTCTTTCACAGTGTTGGCGTTATCCGCAAACTGGCTGGACTGGAAATCGCTGTTCAGATTGAAGGTCCAGTTGCCCGGCTTGTAGTCCACGCCCAGCGTGCCTTTATGTTTCGGGGAGAATGGCACCTTATTGCCGTAGGTGTCGCCTTTTTCGCGGATCTCCGCGTTTACAAACGCATAGCTCGCATAGACGGAGACATTATCGAGCGTTGGCGTCAGCGTTCCGAGATCGTAACGCGCCTGAGTTTCCAGCCCGGTATGACGTGTTTTACCGCGTGAGGTAACCGTGTCATTGGTCTGGTTGGAGTCGTACTGATTATTAAAGTTGATCAGGAACAGCCCCATTTCCGCCGTCAGCGCGCCATCGTCGTATCGGGTTCCGAGCTCCCAGGTTCGCGCCTTTTCAGGTTCCACATTGCCGCTTTGCACAGCCTTGCCAATCTGGCTGTACTGTACTGTACCGAACGAGCCTTCGGTGTTTGCATAAAGATTCCAGCTGTCAGTCAGGTGATAGAGCACGTTTAACGCCGGAAGCGGGGCGTTATAGCTCACTTCCTCATGCGTGCCTTTGATGGCATTGTTCTGGTATGACTCGATATGTTCGAAGCGCATCCCAGGCGTAATGGTCCAGTTTCCGACGTCGATTTTGTCATCCAGATACCAGGCGTGCGCCTCGGTACCGGAACGGGTATCGCGGTCATAAGGGCTTGATCCGGTCGGTAACTGACCGCCGCTGGTGCCGGTGTAGTTACGCATTTCGTGGGTGGATTCACTCACATAGCGATAACCTACGCCCACTTCGTGCGCGGTTGGGCCAATCATAAAGCTCTGACTGTAGCGTGGTTCAATGCCGCGAACCCAGTAGTTACGCGGAGAAAGCGTGATGCGTTTGCCCTGTTCCAGGTAGCCGCTGCGCAGCGTTTCGGTGTAGAAGCCCTGAATGTTGAATTTATGCTGGCTGTCCGGCTGGAACTGGTAGCCCAGGCTTGCCAGCTTACGCCGACCCCAGAAGCGGTCATACGGGCGGGTGGACTGCCAGCGGTCGGCGTCATAATCTGCACGAGATAGGCCGCCGGGCATGTCGGCTTCACCGTCGTAGTATTGCAGCAGGCTGGTAAAGGTATGCACCTCGTTCGGCGCATATTTGCTTTTCAACATCAGGTCATCGATGCGCGTTGCACTATGTTCACGCCAGTCGCTGCCACGCGTCCCGGAGTAAAGCAGCGCGGTGCCGAAACCGTTATCTGCCGTGCCGCCCACCATCAGGTTGTGTGTCTCTTTTGGGTTATTTTGTGAGGATGTTGGGCTGAGCTGACCCTCTACGCCTGCTTCAATGCCAAAGTCTTGCGGAATAGCGCGGGTAACAAAGTTCACCACGCCGCCCACGCTCTGTGGGCCGTAGCGAACCGCGCCACCGCCGCGTACCACATCTATCGCATCCATATTGCCGAGTGAGACGGGCGCCAGTGAAAGCTGCGGCTGGCCGTAAGGGGCAAACGGCACGGGAATACCGTCCATCAGCACCGTTGAACGGCTGGCCAGGCGCGGGTTCAGACCGCGAATACCAAAGTTCATCGCCAGATCGTGGCTGCCGGTGCCGTTGTTTTCCGGAGCGGTAACGCCAGGGATGCGGTTAAGCACCTCGCGCATGGATGTTGCGCCGGTTTTGGCGAAATCCTCGCGGCGGATAACGTCACGTGCACCAGCATGTTCGAATACGTCGTTTTCACGCGCATCCCCCAGCCAGTCGCCCACCACGGTCAGGGCGTCTTCCTGGGGCGCAGGAACAGGCTCCAGCGTCCAGCTGCTATTCCCCAGCGGCTTCACCTGCAGGCCGCTACCGTTCAGCAGGTGTTGCAGCCCGGTTTCGACGTCGTAGTCACCGTGGAGACCGTTACTCTGTTTGCCGCGCGTCAGGCTGGCATCAACCGAGAGGGTAATTCCGCTGAGCGCGGCATATTGGTTAAGGGTGTTGTCGAGCGAACCCGGGGCGATATCAACCTGCGCAGCGAAGGCAGATAACGACAGCCCGGCCAGCGGCAGCAGGCTCAGGCGAATGGCGTTACCCAAAGGTGTTGTTTTGCGAAAAACGCATAAAGGCGTCATACCCTCTCCATCATCATTTTTGTTGTGTTCAGTAATGAGTCGAACGAGACGGTGAAAAAGGACAATCGAAATGAGAATTATTTTTCTTATACTGCAGAGATATGGACCCAGTAACGCGTAACTGACTGAATTTTCACGGGAAGCGTTTGGGCGATAACGTCCAGGATCGCATCGGTATTGTTAAGCGGGAAGGTCCCGCTCAGCCGTAACCCGGCCACTGCGGGATCGCAGCGCACTATACCGTTGCGGTAGCGGCTGAGTGTAAAAACCACCTCACCCAGGGGTTTATCGCTGAAGCTCAGAAGCCCTTGCGTCCAGCTGGCGCTTTCGTTATCGGTTAACGTCAGCGGGCCAAATCCCGAAGCGCTGAATGTCAGGCTCTCGCCAGCTTTTACGATACGTTTTTTATGCGGAGGATTTGCCAGAGAGACTTCAACGGCATGCTGCTGAACCGCAAGACGCGTAAGGTTGTCCAGCTGGTGGACGGTAAATTCTGTGCCTAATGCGGTGAGCTGTCCCGGGCGTGTCAGAACGCGGAAAGGGCGTTGCAGCCTGTCTTTTGCTGTGGAGAGGGCAATCTCGCCGTACCAGAGCCGGACGATGCGCTGATGTGTGTCGAAACGGACATCTGCCGCGCTTTGCGTATTGAGTGTGAGCAGTGTGCCATCTTCCAGCCTTTGTTGGCCGATCGCACCTTTCGCGGTGCGGTAGTCTGCACGCAGGCCTTCACCGGTTTCAGATTGCCAGAGCTGCCAGCTTCCACCGACGCCGAGTAACAGGAGCAGACCTTTCATGACGTGGCGGCGGGTAAGGCGCGTGTCGTGCAGCGCGCGGCTGGCAAACTCACCCGGCAGGCGGGTAAGCTGGCTGCGCAAATTCTCAACCTGTTGCCAGGCCCACTGATTATCCTTGTCCTCTTCATACCACTGCTGCCAGCGTGCTTCCTGTTGCGGGCTGACACGTTCGCTGCTTAATACCGCATACCAGTGCGATGCCGAGCGCAGTGCCTGGCGGCGGGAGTCGGTAAGTGAAGGAGTCATAAACCGTGCTCCAGGCGAAACAGCAGGCAGTGCTCGATGGCTTTGGCGATGTACTTTTTCACTGAGCTGACGGAGACACCCAGCGTGTGCGCAATTTCGCTATAAGCTAATCCTTCCAGCTGTGAAAGCAGGAAGGCTTCTCGCGTTTTCGCGTTCAGGCCATCAAGCATGGTATCGATGAGTTGCAGGGTTTCCAGCTGGCTTTCGCGCTCTTCGGGCGAGGGTGCCAGCGCCTCTGGCAGATTCGCGAGCATCTCCAGGTATGCTTTTTCCAGCGCGTTGCGACGGAAAAGATCGACCATCACCCTTTTGGCAACAGTACAGAGGAAGGAGCGGGGGTCGCGAACAGTTGAGAGCGTATCGCCACGCATCACCCGCACAAACGTGTCCTGAGCGATATCATCAGCATCAAAGGTGGATTGCAGCTTGCGGGTAAGCCAGCTTTTAAGCCAGCCGTAATGCGCGCCGTAAAGCGATTCAAGCGTTAATGCAGCGGTGTTGGCGGCGCGGTCAGACATGCGGAATGCATCAAAAGTTAATCATCACGCGACCATTTTAATATGAGAATGGTTCTCATTACAATTGAAGGTGAAGTTGTATGACATTGACATTTTTAATTTGTTGTTTTTTCTAATGTTATGAGATGGGTGTTGGATAGGGAAGGGGCATCTGCTTCTGGTATGTGTCGGTCAGAATGACACCGGACCAGGTCTGTTATGAGCGAACAACGGACATAAAATCGTTAACACCAAATATCGTTGTAGCGTTCAGAACCTGAAAAAGCAGCAAGGTTTAAGGCCGATCTGAGATTACATGGCTGGTAATTTTTCGGCGCAACACACTGTGATTTCTATGAGGTCTTAATAATGGGGGATAGCGTGAATAACATTTACTCGGGATCTGCTTCATTGCTACACTCTTAAGTGAATGTATGCCTCTACAGGCTCAGAATAGCAGGGTTAACAACGTGGCAAGCGCAGAGCAAATTAAAGCACTTATTAAATCGCATATCAGTCGCGATGATGGACACTTTTACTCAGTGGCCATGCAAGTTGCTGCGCACGAAGCACGGCAGGGACATGGTCGGCTGGCTGAAGAGCTGGTAGGCATGCTTGATAAAGGCAAAGCAAAGCTTGCCAGCGGTAAAGACGGCAAGCTTGTACCGCTTGCCGGTGCTGCGAAGTCTCGTACCGATCTTGGCAACCTGCTCATTATCAGCGAGCCAGACTACCGTTTGTCTGATGTTGTGCTGGAAGCTTCAGCCGAATCTCAGCTTCAGCGAATTATCCGCGAGCAGCGGATGATGAACCGTATCCGTGAACACGGGCTGTCACCTCGCCGCAAAGTGTTACTGGTTGGGCCGCCAGGAACCGGAAAGACTTTGACGGCCTCTGCGCTGGCGGGTGAGCTTGGGATCCCGCTTTTTCAGGTTCGCCTGGACGCGCTTATCACTAAATTTATGGGTGAAACTGCCGCAAAGCTGCGTCAGGTGTTTGATGCCATTGCTGAGATTCGTGGCGTCTATTTCTTTGATGAGTTTGATGCTATTGGTTCGCAGCGCACCCTCACTAACGATGTAGGTGAAATTCGACGCGTACTGAACAGCTTTCTGCAGATGATTGAACAGGACAATTCAAATAGCGTTATCATTGCTGCAACTAACCATCCTGAAGTTCTCGATTATGCCCTGTTTCGCCGGTTTGATGACGTAATTGAATATCATCTGCCCTCTGTGAAGCAGGCGCAGGCTCTGCTGCAGACGCGTTTGGGTGACTTTGCTCCTAAACCGTTTCGCAGAGCCAGTGTGGCCCCGCTTCTGGAAGGACTAAGCTATGCGGAAATTTGCCGTGCAGCAGATGAGTCAATCAAAGATGCCATCATGAATGACAGCAGTTGCGCAGAGTTGAGCCTGCTTAAAAAAGCGCTTGAAGAGCGGCATGATATCGGTAAAAGGCTGATGAATAAGAGACTGAGCCCAGCTAAAAATGACGGAACCAACAAATAAACGAAGACTACACCTGACACTTCCGGGAACATCAACAGCGCTCAAATATACTGCTCATACCTCGGGTGGTAACCGTCCTGCACTGCCTGAACTCAACCGGGAACAGCACGCCGGATTCCTCCTGAGTCGACTCAAGCGTATACGCATTATTGCAGCTCAGAACCAGGAAGCGCAGGGCCAGGCCGAACTGCGCAGCGGTGCGGGGGTACAGGTGGAATTTGTGGGCCGGGCGGATGTGCCGCTGGCATTTGAAAGCCTGAAGTACGAAACGCCACGTGACCCTACACAACGAATCGAACTGCTTAGTGTGCGGAAGGATGGGGATGTTATCTCAGCAAATGTGTTTATTCCCGAAGGTAAAATCGAGCACTTCGAAAATTATCTGATTGATTATGTAAACCGAAAAAAACGCGCGGATGGTGTCGCCGCTGATAATAAGCCACTGATCAACACCCTGGCAGACATTCGTCTTGCAACCCTCCGTTCTCTCTGGACTGATGTTCCGGATCTGCTCCCGGCGGACGAAGCGCTGGCATTCTGGTGGGAAGTCTGGCTCCCCGTGAAAGGCGATCGCCTGGCCGTTCTTCACGATTTCAGGATGCTTGTAGAAGCAACGCCCTGTGAGGTAAGTGAGCACATTGTGACATTTCCTGAACGTACCGTGACCTGGATGTTTGGGTCACAACAGCAACTCGCTCAGGGCACAATGCTACTTAACTGTATTGCTGAATTGAGGCGGGCTAAAGACACTGCAGAATTTTTCACCGGCCTCAGACAGGATGATCAGCGCCTGTGGGCTCAGGAAATGCTACTTCGCCTTGAAGCTCCCGCCGAAGAGGAAGATGTTCCCTTTGTGTGCCTACTTGACTCGGGCGTGAACCGGGGACACCCTCTCCTTGAACCGCTCCTAAGCGTCAATGATATGCATACCGTCAATCCAGACTGGGGGACTGACGATCGTGCCGACCACGGTACCGGCATGGCGGGTTTGGCTGCATTCGGTGACCTTTATGATGCGCTCTCCTCTGGAAAAACTCTTGTCATCAGGCACCGCCTCGAGTCGGTAAAACTTACGCCTGCGCAGGGAGCAAACGTGGGCGAAGCAAAACAGCATGCCCGACTCTTCAGCGAGGCGGTAAACCGGCCAGAGGTCTTTAACGGCGGTAGGCGCCGCGTTTTCAGTTCTGCTGTAACGTCAACGTTCTACCGTGATTTTGGCCGCCCATCTGCCTGGTCGGCGATGGTGGACAGCCTTGCCGCCGATGCTGATGCGGGGGATCCTATCCCGCGTTTGTTTGTGCTCTCAGCGGGCAATATTTTTGACCGTAATCACTGGAATACCTATCCGGACAGCCTGTCGGTTAATCAGATACACGATCCAGGGCAGGCGTGGAATGCGCTGACTGTTGGGGCCTTTACGGAGAAAACCACGCTGGATTACGCTGATTACAGGCCTGTTGCAGCTGCGGGCGGCGTAAGCCCTTTTTCCTCAACCTCTTCAGCCTGGAGCAGTGAATGGCCGCTCAAGCCTGACGTGGTGTTTGAGGGCGGTAATGCAGCATCTAACGGCAACGATGCCGACAACTTCCCTGAGCTGGAACTTTTAACTACCGCATACAATCCACATCGTCGTCTTTACTGGACAACGAACGCTACCAGTGCGGCCTCTGCGTTATGTGCCCGAATGGCTGCCAGCCTGATGGATCTTTATCCTGGTTATCGCCCTGAGACCATCCGCGCGCTCATTACTCATTCTGCGCGCTGGACACCAGAAATGCTGCGTATGTTCCCTTCGAACAGTCAGACGGGGTATGCCAGTCTGGTACGCCATTGTGGATGGGGAGTTCCAGATATGGAGCTGGCCTGTTGGAGCGTCAGCAATAGCCTGACGTTGGTGGAGGAGAGTAGCCTGAAGCCTTATATTAAAACACGCAAAGGTGTAAAAACCCGGAACATGAACCTGCATGCCCTGCCCTGGCCTGTGGATGAGCTTCTGAATCTACAGGGGGCTGAGGTTGAGATGCGCGTAACGCTTTCCTATTTCATTGAACCTAATCCGTCCGCCCGCGGGCATAAATCGCGCTTCCATTATCCTTCTCACCGCCTGCGTTTCGTGATGAAGCGTCCTCATGAAAGAGATGAAGACTTCATTGTGCGCGTGAATGCCGCCGCGGAAGAAGAGGGGGACCGCCGAACGGGAAATGATAACAACTGGCTTCTAGGCGCTAATCAGCGTCACCGCGGCTCGCTACATCAGGATATCTGGCGAGGCTCCGCCGCAGAGTTGGCGAACTGTGGCAAACTTGCCGTTTTTCCTGCACAGGGATGGTGGCGAACGCGTCAGGCCCTGGAACGATACGATTCTGACGCACGCTATAGTCTGATTGTTTCGATTCATGTACCGGGGGTTGACGTGGATCTGCTGACACCTGTTGAAGTGAAAGTAGAGACGCTCATTCAAAATCCTGTCCATATCGTGACCTGATAATACCATGACTCCCCCCGCTCCTAACAGGAAATCTTTCTCCAGGCGCTTTAGGATCAAGTGCTGTAGAAATAATTAAATCCAATTTTCACTGGCTTCTCATATGTTCAAACATATTACCTTGATGGCTGTCTGGATACTGGTGCCCTTAATTGCTTATGAATAAGCATGTTTTGCTCTTTCACTGGCGGTGATGATAGCTTTCTAGTCCATTTTGGTGGTTTTCCGAAACGTCATAAACCTTTGAGGCTATTTTATGGTTGATGTTATATTTCAGACTGGATTTAATGGCGGTTTGCCGGATAAAATCGCTGAAATATTATCAAGGGCTCTGGATACCATAAAAGAGCGTGATTCGACTGTTGCACTGGCAACATGAGGAGTCAGGAATAAATTACTTAGCCCTTTGAATCTCTGGTTGTAATCTGGCTCTGATTCAAATACATCTAAGCCCGCTGCTGCCAGTCTCCCCGATTCGAGAGCTTCCAGTAATGCATCCTCATCAATCAATTTTCCTCTCGCTGTATTAACAAGGATGGCTCGTTCCGGAAGCAATGCCAGTGATTTTCGGTTGATAATATGGTCTGAACCCGTCCCTCCGGGAGCATTAAGAGAAAGAAAATCACAATGCGGTAACATCTCGTTAAGGTTTTTGAAAAACTTGGCCCCAAGTTCCTGCTCCGGAGGGAGACGGTTTCGGTTGTGATAAATTATTTTCATATTAAATCCTCTGGCTCTTTGGGCCAGTTCTTGTCCTATTTTACCCATACCTAAAATTCCAAGTGTTTTTCCTGATACTCTGACTCCCAGCATTTCCCCAAACCCGAGTACTCTTCCCCAGCCTGATTGCATTAATTCATGATATTCTCTGGCTCTGCGAGTTGCACATAAAAGTAACATCATTGTAAAATCAGCAATGCATTCCGTTGAACCTGAAGGGACATTGGTTACAATTATCCCTCTCGCTCTGGCAGCCACAGTATCAATATTATCGTAACCTGCACTATAAGTTGAGATTACTTTGACACTTGAGGGGAATTTATCAATAGCCTGTTTGCTTAGTTCTATATTACCGCCAGTCAGTACACCTTCAGCTTTGTGTTTTTCAAGGAGAGTAATTAACTGATGATAATCAGACAGTGACCGGTGAACAAACAAAGCATCGAAATTTTTAGAAATATGTTCATTAATGCCTTCTGGCATTGAGCAAGTAATGACAAGGCGATGTTTCATATTTATACCTTGTGGAAAAATAATAAAATGAAGAGCCACAACTCCAGGAGGCATCCGGAGTTGTGGCTGGTTACTACCTTACTGTAACTTTATCTGATTCTGCGATTGTTTCTGCCGTCAGTTCCTGGCCAATTCCCGGAAGATCTGGTACTTCGTAGCTTCCATTTTTGGGCAGGTAATTGTACTTGCAGGTCCGGATATTAGGCTCAAGCAATGCATAACGGTGGAGCTCATGGATAATGAAATTAGGGATTGCGGCTTCCATATGGAGCGCGGCCGCTGTCGAAATGGGGCCGCCGCACACATGGATCTGGGCCGTCATATCATAGACATGTGCCATATCACATATTTTTTTCACATCAGTAATTCCGCCACAGGTAGCAATATCTGGCTGAATGACAGAAAGCGAACCGTCTTCAAAGAATGGCCGGAATCCCCAGCGGGTGAAAATACGCTCGCCCGCAGCAATCGGTATGTTCACATTATCAGCCACTTTTTTCATTTGCTTGGGGTTAAGCGGCATAACCGGCTCTTCATAATAGAAAATACCCAGTTCTTCAATCATTTTTCCAAACTGAATACTTGCCGTTGTATCTGTAAAGGCATGCATTTCAACGATGATATCAACATCTGGCCCGATGGCATCACGCATGGCTTTCAGGCGATTATAACCGAGGCGTAAAACTTTATCAGGCATAACGCCGCACAGATTTTGTTTATTCCAGTTCCCATGTGGATCCATAGCCAGTACATCTACTTTAATGGCGTCATATCCTTCGGCTACGGCGACAAGGGCTGCTTCTGCATACTGTGAGGGCTCCACGTGCATTGCTTTATCAGAACCTTCACCCCAGCCGAACTGCAACTGACTTGCATAAGTTCTGATTTTATCTCTTGTTTTACCACCAAGCAGTTGATAAACAGGCGTATTAAGCGCCTTTCCTTTAATATCCCAAAGGGCGATATCAATGCCGCTCATTCCTGCGGTAAATACAACACCACCACCTTGCCCCCAAAATGTTTTTTTCTGCATAAGATCCCAGATGGCTTCGTTCTTCATTGGGTCCATGCCAATGAGTAACTGTGCAAGATCTTTCGCCATACCAAATCCTGCAGAGGCGCCAACGCCATACGCCATCCCTACCTCGCCGAAACCACTGATCCCTTCATCGGTATTGATACGGACAACCACTGGTCGCCATTTACTGCTCGCACTCTGGAAATCATTTTTAACGTCGATGATGTCAACACTTGTAATCTTCATATAATTACTCCTTCCACTAAGAATTATTTCTTAACATTTTTTAGCTACTAAAATACCGGATGCGACAGAGGCAATTGCGCACACTGCAACCAGACCAAAAAGGCCAGT
Organism: Enterobacter sp. DTU_2021_1002640_1_SI_PRY_ASU_LCPMC_013; assembly: GCF_032389435.1. NCBI lineage: Bacteria > Pseudomonadati > Pseudomonadota > Gammaproteobacteria > Enterobacterales > Enterobacteriaceae > Enterobacter > Enterobacter sp. DTU_2021_1002640_1_SI_PRY_ASU_LCPMC_013. The sequence goes on along the minus strand of NZ_CP135594.1, from coordinate 3,163,870 downwards.
ATCATAGCTACCAGTAAAATGAATAATTGCACCAAGGAAAACAGGCGACAGAGAGGAAAGTCCTAAAGAAAGGCCGTTCATTATGCCGCTCGCTGAAGAAAGTGAACTTGCCGGGATCAGCGTCTGGAGCAAAGTCCATGCGGAAGAAGTTGCCATTGACGCAAATCCAAAGGCGAAAATCATGCAAAATGCGGCGGGATATTTGCCTGTTACAATAGATGCAAGGAAGATAAAAATTCCACCCAGGAACATAGCTAGGAATAATAATGGAGCACTTCTTCCAATCTTGTCGTTCAGAATTCCATTTACTGTTTTTAACAAAACAGCAGCAACAAATGGCATAGAAGCAAGCCACCCCATTTCTGCCCAGGAAAAGCCCTTAGCAGTTCTCAGGTAAGCCGGAAGCCAGGATACCAGACCCCAGTACACAACCTGCAGGCTGATATACCACAAGACAAGTAACCAGTATTTGGGATTATTAGCAAACGGTTTAATTCTTTCTTTAAATGTTAACTTAGTTTGCTGACTGGCATTAGAACGTTCATCAGCAAGACCATTCTGGATGTGTTGTAATTCTTCTTTGTTAACTTTTTTATGATCTTCTGGTTTATCTGTTGATCGGAACCAGAAAAGGTATAAAGGTATAAGGCTTAGAGCCATGCAAAAGAAGAAACTTTCCCTCCAGCCATGTTCGGCAATTATCCAGGTAAACAATGGCATCGCGATAGCAGGGGCGAGTGACTGGCCAATCACCCACGTCGCATTAGCGCGACCTCGTTCTCTTGGTGGGATCCAGTTTTTAACATAAAGATTTTGCATCGGGTAATACCAGCCTTCTGCGAGACCAAGAATAACGCGAGCAACAAGGAATACGATGAAAGTTGTACTGACACCCCCGATGAGCATTGAGATTGCCATTGTGATAATACATATAGTCATTGACTTCCGTGGGCCCAGATAATCACCTATTGGGCTTAACACAATCCCGGATATGCCATATGCTGCTAGGAAAATAGACATCATTAATCCAATTTGCACAGGATTTCCGGCAATGCCAAAGTAATTTAAAAAATCACTATCGGCCGCAAATACAGATACGTTGACCCGGTCAAGATAAGCGACCATGATCCCAATGAATAGCATTCCCACTATATGAAAGCGTTGTCGTGATGGTTTGTCTGTTTGTAGGGTTTCAGATGCTGTTTTATCTAAAGACATGTTAAACCTCTCGTAATCTTTAATCAGTAAAATAAATAATATTATGGTTAGAGAGTGTGACTTATACTGCTTGTAAATATATGGAAAAATAGTGCATTTAGCTGTACTATTAGTAAAGCGAAGGTTTTTAATAGATTTATGAGGCTTGCTAATGAACTATACTTTCCGTCAGCTTTCAGCATTCATAACTGTTGCAAATACAGGGAGTTTTACCAGTGCAGCTAAGCTAATGCATCTGACTCAGGGAGCGGTTAGTCTCCTTATAAAAGAATTAGAAACTTTGACTGGTTTCACACTTTTTGATCGCTCTTCACGATCTGTGAGGTTATCTGTCATGGGTGAGTCATTTTTGCCTTTTGCTACTAAAATTGTTGAGGATTATAACCAGGCTGAACGTTATGTTCGTGACCTGAAAGAACTACGTTCTGCAGTCGTTAATATTGCAGCAGCACCCTTAATCGCATGCACACTTTTGCCGCAAATGATCAAAGCATTTACTCTTGAATTCCCGGGAATTAGAATAGTGCCTGTTGATGTACCTATGGCAAAGGTTCAACAGAACGTATTCACAGGGGGGGCAGAGTTAGGTTTGGGACCTGAAAGAGAATTACATCTGGACATAAAGAAAATTCCATTTTTCTCTGTCCCCGTTCATGTTGTATGCCATCCGGAACATCGTTTTGTTGGTCGGGAGGTAACCTGGCGAGAACTCAAGAAAGAGCCTGTCATTGTGGTGGGGAGCGAATCAATCGATTTTATTGCTCTCAGTATTGGGAGTTCTCCTCCTTTTAAGGTGGCGTTTGTTGTTAATCACATGGCAACGGCACTGGCCATGGCTGCGGTAGGTGCTGGTGTTGTCCTGGCTGGTCCGTTTGTGTCAACACTGGCTGACAGTTATGGATTGAGGCTTGTTCCGCTTAAGCAACCGGTACTTAACCGTAATTTTGATATATATCTAAGTGAGCATCGTTCACTGACGCCAGCTGCTCAAGCATTTTTGAATTTCATACTTAAATTCGGTGAAAAATTCAGTGACTATGGTTCCAGTTGAGTTTTTTTCTCATGCATCCAGTGAATATCTTATTATTAGGTAGCAATGACGATTTTATCTTTTCATGAACTGTGAATAAGTAATTCTCTTTAATTAAATAAGTCTGCTTTCTACTCTATAGAGTGTTTTTATTTGACCGGGTTATGGTTTTAGTGTAGTAATTATATGTACGGCATATCCTGATTGCTGATCACATTATGTTGTTGAATATGGATTGTCTCTGTCCCAAAAATACATTTCTCAATATTCCATAGTGAGGAAGAAAGATGCAAAACTGGAAAGACACACTAAACGAATTACGTACCAATGCAACCACTCTGGCCGAAGCGAACCCGGAAGTTATTAAAGCCTTCTCCTCTTTAAATCAATCATTACATAAGTCCAGACATCTGGATGCAAAAACCCGCGAATTAATAGCACTTGCAGTGGCTGTGACAACCCGATGTGAAGGATGTATTGCTTCTCATGCTTCTTCCGCACGTAAAGCTGGAGCCACAAAAGAAGAGGTCGCAGAGGCACTTGGCACGGCTATTACCTTAAATGCCGGAGCCGCATATGTTTACTCGACAAAAGTCATGGAAGCGTTTGAACAGTTTGATGGCTGAAGCTTAAAATGATAAAAACATCTTCGGAAAGTACTTTTTATTTAGAGGATAACTAACAGTAAGCGTAGTGATGGTCATTTAATGATGCCATTCGAATGCTGTGAATAATATTACTGGCATTACGGAGTATGAATCTATTTCCCGTGGTGCCAGTAAGGTTTTATTCGTAATTTTATTGAACAGATATTTACAGGCACTCTTGCACAATTGCTGGAGTCTGAGCTGATATCATCAGTGACTTTTTTATTTATTGAAAACCAGTATTTTTATGATTATCGCAGCGATAAATGCCACCCCTCCGCCTGCGGCCAGCACGCTGTAGGACATTTCCCATCTTCCGGTTAAATCCATTACCATACCAAAACATAATGGAGAAAAGGGATCAATACCAAATCCTAACAGAGAACTGATCCCCATTATTCGTCCAGGCACCTTGACCCTGACCCCGATGATCTTACCACCATAACAGAGACATGGTATTGTACACTTTCCGGTATAGTTTACCCCGTAACCTGTTTCAAGTTAATTTGCACATCATTATAGCCGTAGCGTCCGGTTCACGCCCTGAGACATTCTACGGCATCAGTAGGGCGATTTTCGCGCCTCCAGCGCTGGCAAATATTTCGTTTCGTCATGGCGGGTTCTGATTATCCAGCAGCGGCAGATGTTCCTTATCCATTTGAAGGCCGGAACACGGATCGGGGACTGATGCGATTTTCCGTTTTCTCATTGTCTCGGATATGACCGTCTGGCCCAGATGATGCGTTAAGGACCTGGCTGACGATATACACCGGAGTCTGAGTAATCATTGACTGTGTTCCGGGAACAGACATTTCAATAGTGGAGATAAAGGTGACATTTTAAACTTGCAATTACAGTCGAAGAGGCTCTGAGGGCGTTTCCGGTGGCTGACGGGCAAAAGGTGGTGGCAAGTACACCGAAAACGACCGGAAACGCGCCCGATAAATATTACCTGACTACATAGTCATAACGCTAGAAGGATCTTAAATCACTTATCCGGGCAATATGATTGGGCCTCTAGGGCACTCAATACTATTTCATTCTGGATAATTTATCAGCAATGTGGTTAGTAAATTGTATTCTGAGGACGTTAAAAGAGCAGTTGCTCAAGTACACTTTAGCCTGAGTAAGCTTACCGCAACGTCGCTAAAAACGAGCCTTCCTTTATTCTGGAGTGATCTCACACACGTCACGTTTGTGACCATATTGTCTGACCAGCGTCTTCGAAATCAACTGCTTAACAGCCATAAAATGGCGGGAGCACTTATCGTTAACAAATTCAAGTTCTTACCCCTCTTTATCGTCAGTCCACTGACTGATTTTCATTTTCCATTGCCCATCAATGGCAATAAAAAAATGAAAGCGATCCGCTAGCCGTCTTCTAAGTCTATTCCATGAGCATCTGTCGGATGAACTTCGCACACTATCACCGCGGCTGCTTTAAGTATTTCGGCCCGCTTCGTTCGGTTACTGAAACTATTCCAGCGTAGTTTTAAAGGTGTTTGACCGCCGAAATGGTTATCGTCCGGTCCGCGAACATTGTCAATGAAGCCCGGAGTATGTGGTTTATAAAGATGAGCCGCCGCAGATGAGTATCTCCTGACCTGTAACCGGGGCGGCATACTCGCAGAGCAGCCACGCTGTCAGGGAGGCCACCTCTTCAGGTTTAATTAACCTGCCTATTGGGGGAACCTTCACGGGAGAGCTTTCCCTGCCTTGTGCGCCCAGCATCGGAGTTTGTGTTGCACCCGGAGCGACCACATTAACCGTAATGCCCCTGGGAGCCAGCTCTGCAGCCCAGCTTCTGACCATTCCCACCTGTGCCGCTTTGGTCGCCACATATTGTGACCGGCCAGCCATGCCCCGTGACGTCCGGCTCCCGATAATCACGATCCGCCCGCCGGCAGACATTTGTGGGGCAAAGTGATTCATCAGCCTCTCAGCAACCCCAACATGCAACCGCCACAGACGCTCACCTTCTTCTGGCCTCAGTTCACCCAGTGGCGCTGCTGCCATCATTCCTGCAGCATGAATGACCGCATCGGGCAGGGCAAGCAGAGGTAAAAGTGCCTGCAGAGCATCACTGTCGCTGAGGTCGACATTAACACTGTCAAAGGACGGGTTATCCCGTAATACCGGCGTACGGCTCAGCCCTGTCACGCGCCAGCCCTCCTCCAGTAAGCGGGTGACGATTGCTTCGCCTATTCCGGAGCTTGCTCCGGTGACTATGGCATGACGCACTCAGACCTCCGTTTTACTCAGTGGTATTTTGAAAACGGCTTTACGTACTGTCTGAGGTTCTTGTGCAGCACACAGCGCCTGGTGTGGTTCTCCGGGTAAAAATACAGCGAAATCCCCGGGAATCAGCGTTATTGCCACATTTTTTCTGCTTTCTGTGGTAATAAACAGGTCGGGCTTACGCTCCTCATCATCCGGGTGGATAGCCGGCTGTGCGCCGGCGTTGATGATTTCGGTTCCTTTCAGCATCACCTGTATGTCGACCCACAGATGATGATATTCCGTATGGCGACGGGATTCAGACTGCGTCTGTGCGGGGCCCAGGTTGCAGTACCAGTCCACACCTTCTGGCTGCCAGCGGCCGTCTTCCCTGGCCTGCAGTGCTTCAAACCGGCAGCGCGGATCTGCTAGCACGGACTTCAGAAAGGAGGGTAACCCTGCCAGCGGCAGGGCATTCAGATTACCAATAATCATGACGCTGTCTCCTGAACCCATTCAGGTGAAATGCGAACGTACTTTATCGCCTGGCGGAAGTAGGTATAGGCAATATGTAACTGCCCGTCTTCTCCCTGTTTAATACTGGGGTAGGAGTACTCGCGGTTAAGCTTTTCGAGAGAGTTATTGGTCATACAGTAGCCATCGCCCACATCAAGATCCCGCTGCCATGGCCAGCTTTTGCCGCCATCGGAAGACAGGGCCACCGTCATTGGCGCACGTGGCGCGCCCCAGAATGCAGTGCGTCCTTCAGTAACCACGGGCTCCTTACGGCTGTCGTCGCCATCATCTATTTCATCATACAGTGAGGCCCGCCGTTCGGATGCACCGGCGGCACTCATATTATTGAATACCAGCGCCAGCCTGCCATCCCGCAGGGTGGTCACCTGGATGGAGGAGTTATTGTTCGGAAGAGGGGTTGGCTCAGGCACCGACCAGCTTTCACCGCCATCGGCAGAGTGGCTGCAGTAAATATTATCTGCCCAGCGGCTGCGGAACAGCGCGACCAGGGTACCATCTTTTAGAGGTGTGATATTCATGTGCACGCAGCCCTGACTCTCAGGCACCTCAACATCCCGCCAGGTTTTACCCTCATCAGAGGAAATTTTTACTGCGCTGATGTCATCATTTCCCACCCATTTTTCACCGTTCTTCGTGCGGCAATAAAAGACCGGAAGTAACCACTTACCGTCGGGTAATACGGTGACCGGCTGGCGAATAAAAGTGCCGGGTTTATCCAGGAGGGTCGCAATTTCTCCCCAGCTTTTTCCCAGATCGCCTGAGGTACGGTAACGGACAATCGCGGTGTCCTGGTTGCCCGAAAGCTGTGCGGTCCACATCAGCCACAGCGTGTTATCCGGTGCGAGAAACAGAACCGGGTTTTGCTCTGAACGCCCGGCGTCATCAGAGAGTTTAACTGCATCACTCCAGCGTTCACTTCCGGCACTCAGGCGGGAGCTCCAGACAGAAATATCGGCAATACCTTCCTGTGTGCCACCGAACCAGACGCACATAAGCGAACCATCCGGCAAAGGCAGAATATTGGCGGCATGATTTTGCGGGCAGACCGAAGGCAGCATGGCCGTCATGATGCGTTTGTCATCTTCGTCCGGACGAAGCAGACCGTCGCGATTTACTGTTATGTTCATATCAGACTCCATTATTATTTACCGGGGCAGACGTTTTATGTCCGGCTTTGTTGGGGATCAGACGGTCAATAACCATAATCACTGCCGGTGTGAGCAGGGCAATATACATGTTGTTGATACCGTAAGGATCGCCCAGCAGATACCAGACAGAAGTCACAATGCACGCCCCCAACAACGCGCAGTTTGCTCCGCGGGCACTTTTAAAGAAGGGGGCATAGAAAGCAATGATGGCTACCACGGTAATTGACAGACGAATGGCGCGGGTAAAGAAGGAAAGCTTAAGAACTTCCGGTACAAAAAGAACAAAAATCAGGGGCAGGAACCCAATAAAGAGGGAAATCCAGCGCGTTGCTTTAAATTCCTGTTCCTGTGTGGGATTGCGCATCGGAACATAGAAGTCTTTTACCACGAGGGAAGCAATGGCCAGTGCCACCGTGCTCACGCTGACGAAAATGGAGGCCACAAGCGAGGTCGTCACCAGACCAGCCAGCCAGGGGTTCATGTCCTGCAGGAAAACGGGCATGGCATACAGACTGTTAATTTCCGGATGCAGGTATTTCGCCGCAACACCGATAATGGCGATGGCAAAGGCAATGGGCAGGCAGAAAAAGAAGGCAATCCAGGTGGATCTTTGGGCAGATTTTACATCTTTGGTTGACGAGATCGCCTGGATAACAAACTGGGTGCAAAAAATAGAGCCAATGGTGCCGATAAGCCAGGCGATGATTGTACTGACACCAATTGTCCCGTCCCAGGTCCAGTAGAATGCCGGCATCTGTTCAATCATCGGTTTAAAACCGCCGGTCTGGGTAAGGGCGAAAGCCAGGATCGCAAGAACGCCGAAGTATTTCAGTGCGCTGTGCAGCATGGTGACCCAGGCGACGCCTTTCATCCCACCGAACGCAAAATAGAAGGTACTGACGATGGCTGTGATGAATGCTGCCACGGGCAGGTTCACATGCAGCACCGTTGAGATAGCCGCCGCGCCGCTGACATAGTTACCCACGTTTACCAGCAGGAGGGCATAAATCATAATGATGGAAATAATATTTTTTGTACTGTTTCCATATTTTTCAGCAATTGCGCCGGAAATGGTGATTTTGCCGGTGCTGTAAATTCGCCTGACCAGTATCAGGCCAAATAACGGAAAACCAATTGCCGCACCGAGAACGGACCATGAGGCGGCGATACCGCTTTCAAATGCGGCCTGAGCGGTTCCGATGGTTGATTTGGCACCGATATATTCTGACATCAGGAGAATGCCCACTATAAAAGCGGGCATGGCGCGTGAACCTTCCATAAAATCCCCGGAATTTTTACTGCGGAGACGGAAGGTGAGCCAGGTGGTAAAAATAATATAAGCAACAACTATCCCGATAATAATAAGGGTATCTTCAGCGGTAAATGTTTTCATCTTTGCCTCTCGTAACAGGGCGTATGAAGCCGGGGCACTGGAAAGTGCCCGGTATTCTTATGACGATTTAAAAATGCTTAACGGGCTATACCGGCCACTAACTGGCGTATAGTGCTTACCTGTTGTGGATCAAACGCGACAGCGTAACGGCTTTCCCCGACATCATGGCCCATAATATCGAGGGCTTTTTTTACGGCTGCGGGGGAAAAAGCAACTTTATACAGTTCTGTCCGCAAAGAGGTTACGTTTTCCTGCGCCTGTCGTGAGCCTTCAATATCACCCGCTCTGAAAAGGGCCCATATGGCGTTGATCTCTTTCGGTGCAACGTTCGCCAGGCCTGAAATACAGGCGGAACAACCGTCAACAAACCCCTGGTGGATGAGTGAATCAGGACCGTTAAGGACGCTGAAATCGTCCGTATCTTTTACTGCACTGAGGAAACTGCTCAGGCTTTCATAACTGCCTGCACTGTCCTTGATGCCAATAATATTGGGATGCTGCGCCAGCTTAAGGACGGTCTGCGGTTCGAGTGTATTCCCGGTGCGGGCAGGAATATTATATAAAAACACCGGCACGCTGAGTGCATCGGCAACAGCGGTATAATGGGTAATTAATTCATTTTGTTTTAAGGGGACAAAATACGGGGTGATAACAGAAACTGCGTCCACGCCCAGCTTTTCAATTTGTTTCCCAAGACGGATGGTTTCCCGTGTGGATATTTCACCGATATGTGCCACAACGTTCGCACGACCAGCGACTTCGTCAACGCAGGTGGCGGTGACCGCCACTTTCTCCTGCTCGTTCAGTACAAAAAACTCACCGTTAGTGCCGCCGCAAAAAATGCCGTTACCGGCATCAAGCTGCCGGCGGACCTGGCGTCGCAGGGCTGCGTCACTGAATGCCCCTTCGCTGTCAAATGGCGTCACGATGGCAGTCAACACCCCCTCAATTTTTTTTCTCATTGCATCCTCCTGTAAGGTGAATTTGTCCGGAAAAGGGTACGGTAGATGTCCTGTACGTCGGCATGATCAACGTAACAGGGCGCATTATTCATCAGGCGTTTCACGTTCAGCGCGGCGTCAGCGAGAGAAGGAATATCCTCGCGTGGAACGCCCAGGGCTTCCAGGTTATCCGGCAGGTTGAGTCGTTTTACGAGAGCGGCAAAATATTCCACCAGAGCGTGTGATTTTTCTTCTGCAGTCAGGGTCATGTCCGCCTCAGGCACCAGATCCCAGACCTGAGCAAATTTTTCGATGGCAGAGGGGCGAACCACTTTCATGCAGGGGGCCAGAAGAATGGCGTTTGCCACGCCGTGTGGCAGGTGATATTTGCCCCCGAGAGGGTATGAGAGCGCATGCACCAGATGAGTACCTGCATGCGTGATGGCTGCGCCGCCGTAGTATGAGGCCCATAACATTTCAAGACGCGCATTCAGATTCTCAGGTTCAGTCACTGCCGTTTCAATGTTATGCAGCAGCTTACGCAATCCCGTCAGCGCAACATTATCACTGACCGGGCTGGCGACAGTGGCCGTGAAACACTCGATCAGGTGACATAATGCGTCAATACCGGTGGAGGAGGCGATATGCGCCGGCATACTCGTGGTCAGTTCCGGCAGTAATGCGACATAATCAGGCAGCAGTACCGGGGAAATGATGCCGATTTTAGTATTCTGTTCCGGAATGGCCAGAATGGCGTTCGGCGTCGCCTCTGAACCCGTGCCTGCCGTAGCGGGGATCAGCAGCGAAGTAATGCGTCCGGTCGGTTTTTCACCGGCGAGCAATGCCTCCAGACCGGGGGATTGCGGGTGATACAGAACTGATAACAGTTTGGCAACGTCCAGGACACTCCCGCCACCAATACCAATGACCAGGTCTGTTCCCTCTGCCAGCGCGTCAGACATAATGGCGCTCACATCATGCTGACTCGGCTCAGGTGGCACGTTGTCAATAATCTGTACTTCGCGATCGTTTTCCTGCAGCAACACCAGAATCTGTTGGGTTGCAGGAAGCCTGATGATATTGCTGTCGCTGACCAGTAAGAGTTTTTGTTTCCCTGCAAGTAATGGGGCAAGCGCGGGAATGGCCCCCGCGCCGCTAATCAGAGTACTGTTAATCGTTACCACACTGTTCTCCTCACTTTTCGACCAATGATTAAAATCAATCATTAATTTCAGTCATTCTCACGCTGTGCCTGATTTTATAATTTATCTGCGAATTAAATAAGTTGATCTTGCTCACACTTAATCAAATGTGATTGAATATAATCATTGAAGGTTAAACGATACGGGGTAGGGATGAACAGACTGAACTCAGACCAGACGGTACTGATTATGGCTGATGACTTCACGGGCGCGAATGATGCGGGAGTCAGCCTGGCACTGGCGGGGTTGTCCGCCGAAGTGGCGCTTGATGCGGAATATAAAAGTGATGCACAGGCGCTTATCCTTAACAGCGACAGTCGTGCACTTCCCGGCCATCAGGCGGCATCCAGAGTGATGCAGATGATGCAGTCTGTACTTCGTCAGCATTCACCGGCATGGATGGTAAAAAAAATAGATTCGACACTTCGGGGAAATCCCGGTGAAGAAGTCATGGCCATGCAGCGTGTCACGGGGAGCCCGGCAGTGATTGTTGCCCCGGCGTTTCCTGCTGCAGGACGGATCACCCTTGGGGGACGTTGCCTGGTTAATGGGGTGGTGCTGACGGAGACGGAATTTGCAAGCGATCCCAGGACGCCTGTCGTCAGCGAGAATATCGCAGAGCTGTTTTCAGGAAACTGCAGGAATATCCAGCCCCGCGAACTGCCTGCGGCTCTTGCTGTGGGGACATCAGCGTTTCCGGCGGTGCTGATTGTCGATGCACAAACGGATGACGATCTGGATGAGATCATCAGGCATGCCACGCAGGCCAGGGATAAACCACTCCTCGTGGGATCTGCCGGACTGTGCGAGGCTCTGGCGCGTCGTCTGGTGCCGGAAAAACATCCGGCAGGGCTTGCAGTGGTCGGATCGATGAGTGAAATCGCTCAGAAACAGCTGGCTTACGCCGTGCAGCATACCCGGTGTGAGCAGGTTTTCATTGATATCAATGACATTTTTGAGTCTTCCGCCGCGCATTATCAGGAAACCATTATTACCGCTCTGAACCGGGGGGACCACTGCCTGGTTTATACCTCTCAGGATGCACTCGCCCGGCACAGGGTGACGGCTGTCTGCGAAAGGTGGGGGATAAGCCGGGCGGAATGTGGTGAACGAATCTGTGAATTTTTGGGTGCGCTGACTCGTGACGTATTGCGGCGTTCTGCGCCGGACGGAATATATCTCTCCGGTGGTGATGTGGCGATTGCCGTTGCCCGTGCCCTGGGGGCCAGAGGTTTTCAAATTCATGGGCGCGTCGCCGGATGCGTCCCGTGGGGATATTTTTCAGGTTGCGAATGGCAACGACCGGTGATGACCAGGGCAGGCGGTTTTGGTGACGAAACCACGTTGCTTAAGGTTCTGCATTTTATTGAGGAGAAGACAGGTGAATAACATTATTGCTGTAACGATGGGTGATCCTGCAGGGATTGGTCCGGAAATTATTCTGAAATCACTGGCTACAGGGGAACTGTCCGGCGCTCCGGTTGTGGTGGTTGGCTGTGCGCAGACATTTAAACGTATACAGGCCCTCAATCTTACGCCTTGCGCTGAGCTGCGGGTTATTGACAGGGTAAGCGAGGCGTCGTTTGCTCCAGGCGTGATTAACATTCTGGATGAACCTCTCGACGATCCTGACTCCCTGGCTCCGGGGGTTGTACAGGCTCAGGCCGGTGACCTTGCCTACCGGTGTGTGAGGCGTGCCACTGAACTGGCCATGGCGGGGGAAGTAAAAGCCATTGCCACCGCACCGCTGAATAAAGAGGCGCTTCATATGGGAGGGCACCTCTATCCGGGGCATACAGAACTGCTGGCACACCTGACCGACAGTAAAGATTATGCAATGGTACTTTACACCGACAAACTGAAAGTCATTCATGTGACAACACACATCGCGTTGCGTAAATTCCTTGATACCTTAAATCAGGATCGGGTAAAAACGGTGATTCGTGTGGCAGATTCTTTCTTAAAACGAGTGGGTTACGAAAACCCGCGCATCGCCGTGGCTGGCGTGAATCCGCATGCCGGGGAAAACGGACTGTTCGGGGATGAGGAAATCAAAACCGTGGGTCCGGCAGTTGTGTCAATGAAAGCTGAAGGGCTTAATGTTACCGGCCCGTGTCCGCCGGATACTGTCTTTATGCAGTGTCATGAAGGCATGTACGACATTGTGGTGGCGATGTATCACGATCAGGGACATATTCCGTTAAAATTGCTGGGCTTTTACGATGGGGTTAATATTACAGCAGGGTTGCCGTTTATCCGTACTTCTGCGGACCATGGTACCGCGTTTGATATCGCCTGGACCGGAATAGCGAAACCGGAAAGTATGGCGATTTCCATTAAGTTAGCCATGCAAATTACACGGGAGTAAAATGAAAGGATATAACCGGTTAGAACAGATTATGGATTATCTGAAGGGGCATAATCTGGTCACAGTTGACCAGCTTGTGGCGGTAACAAACGCTTCTCCTGCGACAATCCGTCGCGATTTGATCAAACTTGATCAGGAGGGGGTGGTCAGCCGCTCGCATGGAGGCGTCACCCTCAACCGGTTTATCCCTTCACAGCCGACGACGATGGAAAAGATGCAGCGTAACCTGTCAGAAAAGCACGCCATTGCCTGCGCGGCTGCCGCGCTGGTGAAAGCTGGCGATGCGGTCGTTCTTGATGCGGGAACGACCACGATTGAACTTGCACGACAGCTGACGCATTTACCGCTCAGGGTTATTACAAGCGATCTGCACGTTGCCTTATTTCTCTCTGAGTTTAAGCAAATTGAAGTCACCATTATCGGAGGGCATATTGATGAATCCAGCCAGTCCTGTATTGGCGAACATGGCAGGAAGCTGCTGCAGAATATCTGGCCGGATATCGCTTTTTTAAGCTGTAACGGCTGGGACATTGAGAAAGGGGTAACCGCGCCGACAGAAGAAAAGGCTGGTGTTAAGCGTGATATCGTTGCTAATGCGCGACGGCGTGTTCTGATTGCAGACAGCTCAAAATATGGAGCATGGTCACTGTTTAATGTCATTCCTCTCAGTTCCCTGACCGATATTGTGACTGATGATCGTCTTGACGAAGATATTCGTGACAAGCTGGGACAACTTCCCTGCCAGTTAACGATACCTGGCAACCAGACCTGATGCATCGAAATGCACTTGCAGCGGAAATTTAAATATGATGGCCCGGATGTGTCTCACTAGGTATATGACTCTTTTCCCTTCCGTAGCGCCGGGCTTTAATTGAGCTGCTTTCTGCCAGTGCGTCCTTTACGCCTCCATTGTTTTTTTAAGGGTATCCTCCGCTACTGCATGTTGTGTATAAATCTTTTTCCAGGCAAACCGGAGCGTGGTTTTTACTGCGGAAAAATACTGTACAGATCGAAAACGTCCGTAACGTTGGTTGAAAGTGACGTCGCGTTGACTAAAAAAGGATGTAAATAACTTCTTGACTGGTTTTAGTAGTTATGCTGATTGGTTCGTATATCGTTAACACTGGTAGTCAATTCAACTGACCTCATTAATGCTTCCCTAAAACTGAGTTGCCGGTTGATCTGTTTCACATTACGCTTATTCATAATTTACCGAATGCCCTAGGCATTTTTCCGATGATTATAAATAAAAATGATGTCAGTTAATATTTTTTTCTGTACCGACGAGGTAATCTATGCCGGTATCATAATTTTTTCTAGTCCGATAAGTTTTCTGGTAAGGTTAATTCGTGTTTTAAGTGTTCAATAAACGTTCTCACTAACGGGTTAATATATCTTGCTTTCTTTTCAATAGCATACAAATGATGTGAGAGTCCAGCGTGATATTCAGGAAGAATATGTGAAAGGATTCCTTTTTTTATATATATTGAAGCCAGATAGTCCGGAAGACAGGAGATACCATCGTTATTTAGTAAAATATTCAGTAATGTAAGACTTGAATTAGAGGTGATAACTGATTCAACAGGTATCATTATTTCTCCATTTTCACCTGAAAATACCCAGTTGTCATGGTAAGCCATTACCGGATTGGTGAGACATCGATGATTAATAAGGTCCTCCGGAGTTTTTATTTCTGGGTTTTCAGAAAGGTACTGAGGTGAGCAACAGTATATCCAGTTGATTTGTCCAAGATAGTAATTACTATCAGACTCAGTAAGCTTTTTTGTTATCCTCAGGACCATGTCAAAATTAGTCTCTGATAAATTGATTATATTATCATTTAAATCAACATGGAATTTTACACGTGGATATTTTTTTTGATAAGTAGTGATTAAATCTGGCAGGACTTTAGAACCATAGGCAACAGAACAGGATAATCGCAGGTGCCCCTCCGGCTCGGAATAACTGCGGACCTGAGAAAACATATCTTCACATTCTTCCAGCAACATAATGGCACGATTAAACACTGCTTCACCATGTTCTGTAAGGAATATATTCCTTGTGGTTCTTTTTATTAGAGTTTTTCCCAGTTGTCCTTCCAGTTTTGACAGGCTTTTACTGACGGCTGAACAGGAAAGTCCTAATTCATGGGCTGCTTTTGTAAAACTTCCTGCTTCAACTATTCTGACGAAAACGCTTAGCTGACTCAACGTACCTGAACCTAACATATAATTCTCCATTCGTTATTTATCAGTAAATTGATTAAGTATTATAAATAATGTTATGTCTTAAGTATGTTTATTTTTATATTAAAGTTAATGTGCTTCAAGCTGTTTTATTATATTTTCCATATGTTCAATAATGAGTTGAGAATAATTCATTAATTATGAAAATTATACCGCCTCGATCACAGAATAAGATTTTTGTATTAGAGATGTCAAAGTCAGTGTGCTTATCTATAAAAGAAGATGTTTCTTGTTTAACTTACATAATGGTAACATCATGAACAACAACTCTGATATTTCTGAAAGAATAACCTCTGACAAAATACCTTTTACAGCCTATGATGCCGGCTGGGTTATTCTTTGTATCGGTATGGCAATCGGTGGCGGGATTATTTTTCTTCCGGTCCAGATTGGACTGAAAGGGATTTGGGTATTTACTCTGTCAGTACTGATTGCCTACCCGGCACTTTATATGATGCAATCTCTTTATCTAAAAACATTATCGCAAAGTCCTGAATGTAAAGATTATTCCGGTGTAATAACATTTTATCTTGGGAAAAACTGGGGGTTCTTCCTCGGTGTCGCATATTTTATAATGCTTCTCAAAGGGATGCTGACTTATTCCCTCGCGGCGACGTTTGACAGCGCATCGTATTTCCAGACATTTGAGATAACGGCTGACAAGCTGTCGGATAACTGGTGGTATGGACTTGTGGTGTTAGCCTTACTGGTCAGCATTGCTGCTCAGGGGGAAAAATTGCTTTTCAAGGTTTCAGGACCTATGGTACTGATAAAGCTGGCGGTGGTGGTACTGCTGGGACTGGTTATGATCCCCCACTGGGATATGCGGAACATCAGTAATTTTCCTCCCATCAGAGAATTACTGGTTGGTACAGTACTGACGCTCCCTTTCACATTGTTTTCCATCCTTTTCGTTCAGATCCTTAGCCCCATGAATGTTGCCTTCCGCAAAATAGAATCAGATCCGCAAATTGCCACGCTACGGGCATTACGGGTTAGCCGTATTGCCTACGGAATACTGGTGTGCGCAGTACTCTTCTTCGCTTTTTCCTTTACATTTTCCTTAAGTCATGAACAGGCTACTGAAGCTGCGCAAAATAATATTTCAGCAATGGCAATTGTGGCGAAAGTTATTCCTGGGGAGATTGTCAGAATAATGTCCATTCTTCTGAACATCTTTGCCATTGTAACTGCTTTTTTTGGTATCTTCCTTGGTTTCCAGGAAGCCATGAAGGGGATTGTAATGAACATCCTTTCGCGCTTTGTAGATGAGAAGTCTATTAATGAAACAGGTGTCAGTATCGGTGTTTCAGTATTTATCGTTCTCTTGTTGTGGGTGTGGGTTCTGACACATTTTCCGGTACTGTTACTGCAGCAAATAGGCGCACCTGTTTACGGAATTGTCTCCTGCATCATCCCTTGCTACCTTGTGTTTAAGGTCCCGCAACTAAGGAAATACTATTCCGGGCGTGTGCTCTTTATCTCAGGAACCGGTGTACTGCTCTGTCTCTCACCCTTTTTTAAGTTTTTCGAATAAAAGGTTAACCAATGAAACACAATTCAGAACTGAAAAAATTTAAAATTAGTACACGTTTGTCAATGCTGGGCAGAAATCCGGAAGAGCAAAGTGGTTTTGTCAATGCGCCTGTCTATCGGGGCTCTACGGTGGTTTATAAAAACTGTGAAGATATCCGTAATAAAAAAGCCCGGTTTTCTTATGGTACAGCCGGGACGCCAACTATTGAGAACCTTGAAAATGCATGGTCTGCTCTGAGCGATTCAGCCGGAACGGTTATTTCACCTTCAGGTCTGGGCGCCCTGGCACTGGCCCTTTTTTCTGTGACCCGGGCAGGAGATCACATCCTTGTCACGGATTCCGTTTATCGCCCAACCCGGAATTTCTGTAATACGCTACTGGCAAAATATGGCGTATCGGTATCCTACTACGACCCACTTGTTGGGGCTGATATTGAAGGGCTTGTTAAGGAAAATACCCGGGCAATTCTGCTCGAATGCCCGGGCTCGCAAAGCTTCGAAGTTCAGGACATTGGCGCAATTGTGGCCGTAGCCAAAAAACATGGTATCAGCACAATTATTGATAATACCTGGGCGACACCTCTGTTTTTCAGGGCTCACGAGCATGGAATTGACCTGTCCGTTGAAGCAGGTACAAAGTATCTCAGTGGGCACTCAGATTTGTTGATGGGGCTGGTATCAGCAAACGCGTCTCACTGGCCTGCATTACGAGAGGCCTATGATGCAATGGCTATGTTGCCGGGGGCTGAGGACTGTTTCCTGGCGCTGCGAGGATTACGTACGATGTACCTGAGAGTAAAAGAGGCTGAAGTCCGCGGACTGGAAATAGCGCACTGGCTGAAGAGTCAGCCAGAAGTCAGCAGAGTACTGCATCCGGCTTTTGAAGAATGTCCTGGACATGAAAACTGGAAAAAATATTTCACCGGCTCCACAGGGCTCTTTTCTATAGTGCTTAAGGAGCGGTTTAATCAGAATAATGTTGATGACATGCTGGATAATATGAGCATTTTCGGGATGGGATTCTCCTGGGGAGGGTTTGAAAGTCTCATTATTCCTTTTAACTGCGCTGAATACAGGACGGCCACTCAGTGGTCTCCCGAAGGTATGACGCTGCGGCTTCAGATTGGTCTTGAAGATATGGATGATCTGAAACAGGATCTGAAGGATGGCCTGAAACGATTATATAACCGGTAAACCAATCGGACTGGAAACCTTGTGAAAATATTTCAGAAGGTACACATCCGGCTTAGTTAAAATAATATCTCATTCATACTTCCCTGGCTCTAATGGTGCAGTAAAAACACTGTTCCTGAGCCAGGTAATGAATTCCCGCATGGCCGGTGTTTCTCTTTTCTGCCTGACCAGGAAATAGTTACCCGACAGCAGGGTGCCATAGCTGTCAAGCCAGACCAGACGCCCGCTGGCCAGGTGCTTCTCACAAAAAATTCGTGGAACAAGCGCGATCCCCAGGTTCTCCTCGGCGGCATGGATACCAGCAAAAGTATGGTCAAGATGAACATGGCGGGTGATGTTTTCGGGTAACGTTAATCCCTGAGCAGACCACTTATCCCACAAATCATTGCGAACGCGGATATGGATGAGAGTATTGTCCGGAGATTGTGCTTGTTGCTTCAGGAAACTGGCGGGGCTGCATACTAAAATACTTCTCTCTTCAAGAAACGGTACCGCTTCCATACCCGGAAAATGAATCGGATCGCGCCGAATGGCAAAATCGGAACCGGGAGTAATCATACCAGTGCTGGTGACAACGTTGATGTGAATGTGAGGACAGGCCTGGTGAAAATCAGCCAGCCTTGGTAATAACCAGTACATGGAAAAGGTGGGCAGACAGTTAATCGTAATATAATGAATTGCAGGTTTTTCTGTAAACGCTGCTTCAGCCGCCGCCAGTTCATCCAGTATTTTTCTGCAGGTCAGCGCAAATATTCTTCCCCGCGGTGTAAGTTTCACCTTTTTATGTCCACGGAAAAACAGCTCTTCACCCAGCTTTGTTTCCAGATTGGTGATATGACGACTGACCGCGCCGGTCGTAAGGCAAAGCTCCATCGCCGCCAGGGAAAAACTCTCATGACGGGCAGCTGCATCAAACGCCAGCAAATGAGGAAGGGTACGAATTCGTATCATTGGTTGACTATAACTCAACTATTTCATTGAGAAAAGATCGTTTGTCACACGCTTTTGTACCTTCTAAGATTTTTTATCAGACAGTCAATCATCGGTAATGCAATTGAACGTATTTTATTTATTTTGTGTTGGCCGGGCCGCATGCTGTATCGGAACGATGGCTCTTGCAGGGGCATTGCCTGTGACCCGTAACGAGTGGCATATGGATGCCTCTTATGCAGGCTCACTGCAGACGATATTTAATATCAGTAATGCGCTTGCGCTTTTTGCTGCTTCATGGCTAAGCGATTATTTTGGGCCCCGACGGGTATATCTTGTCTTTTCCTGGATCGGGGGCATAGCACTACTTTTATTTGGGATTTTTGCCCATTCTTATTTTTCTGCAGCGTTACTGATAGGGTTTATAGGTTTGACGCAGGGAGGAGCATATACGCCAGCAATTATGATGGCGATACAAATGCACAGCGCAGCCAGACGAGGCTATGCGGTAGGAATGATCCTGGCTGGCGGTTCCTTTGGATATCTTTTTTCTTTATTTATTTCATCGTGGGGGGCCTCAACATGGGGTACGGCGGCAGCATTTTATCTGTGCGCAGGTTGTGTTTTTGCAGGGAGTGTGACGAGTAGCCTGGCGCTAAGAAATGTTTCAGATCGTGTTTTACCATCGAAGCTTTCACATCCACAAAATGAAAGGAGAAAAAGAAAATGGAATGCCGTGGCATTGCTCCTGCTGGTTGGATATATTGCACATTGCTGGGAGCTTCTGGGTAGCTGGACGTGGACGCCAAGTCTGATTTACAACACTCTAATTCCTTATCAAAACAGCCCTGTCATAAACAGCATGTTGATTGCAACTGTCATCCATTTATCCGGTATGCTGTCGACGTTTATTGTGGGTACCATCTCAGATTATTTTAACCGGGCGACTGTATTAATCGTTATGGGAGGTCTGGGGGGGCTGTGCTCGTTACTTACAGGGTGGACAGTTACATGGGGAACGGGGTGGGTTCTTGTGTGTGCGTTCATTGGGAATTTTTTCATCCTTGGCGATTCAGGTGTCCTTTCAGCAGCTATTGCGGATAATGTTGATCCGAAAATGCTCGGACGAATAATGGGGATCAGATCTCTGTTAGGATTCGGTATTGGTTCTTTTTCCCCATTATGCTTTGGTATGATGATGGATCTGACGGGAAAATGGGAAATATCCTACACTGTACTAGCCGCTGGAGGTTGTGTGGCATTCATTACTGCGATAATAATAAGAGTAATAGCTGGTGAAAAAATTAAATAAAGCCACTTCCAATATCTTCCGGACTCTACAGTTATGTGAAAGTGGCTGCGGTTTTATTTTAAAAATTATTTATCATTTGAGTGAAGTTAACAGATGTATATTTTTATCGGGAATTAAAAAATTATCGGCGACTTCATCGATATCCATAAAAGAATAAGGGCTGGTTTTATGGTACTTTATCATAATCCATCACAGCAGATCTGTATCACGTTTTAGTGAATTTTCGTGAATGATGGGAAAAAGAGTTCTTGGTCTTTTTCCCATCAATAATCCGCGTTACGGAACTTAAAATTTTTGCCTACGAAGGTAATCGGTCATTGGCTTGCTCCTGCGAAATGTTCTGTACAAAGCTAATCTGTTCTGAGAGCAGTGAGTGAGGATGAGGCCAATTCCAACCGGACGACTTCAGTCGGGCAAAACTCTCGTAAATGACGGAATGAAAAATCCAGGAGATTCTTCATTTGGTAGCTGTATGAACAGAGCTAAAAGTGAACGATTCCATGACCATCAGCTAATGGACGCAGAAAGCTCATTAACTGATAGCCACCAAAATCTTTCAAAAATAACAAGTGGTCACAGCATGTGTAAGGTTATATGGGCAGGTTCATCAATTTCAGTAACCTTTCCAGTCTCTTTTGCTGACCGATCAGGTCTTCAGGTCGCCTTTAGAACTGTCTGTAACATTGTGTTTCTTCAGTAAATCCTCTATAGCCTCATCCAGTAACCGGCTCTTGGGAATGCGTGTTTTTTGTGCTAACGCATTGAAAAGCGGCACGAGTTGATTGTCCAGTGAAGAGGTAAACCGGGTTCTGTTTTTCAAAAATGGCTCTGCCATATACCTACCGTAGTCAGAAAAATGCAATAAGGTAGTGTAATTAGCCATCAAAGAGTTTAAACTGGTTTAAGATAGTGACTATATAGTGCTTATTATATACAAAAAAACTTAATTAACAGTCAGTTAGTTTTTGTGCCGTTACACCAGGGAAATTTATTACCTTACCTGCAGGACAACATCCTGCAGGTGACCTGCCAGGGTAAACCTACATCCGCACCCGGCCTGTGGTAGTGAGACGAAGTTTACAGAACCGATTCCGGGGAGTAGTTTTTAACACTCACAAACAGTCCCGGCTTCTGTCGGGAGACCTGACTTAACACCAGCATCCGTTCTTTTTGTATGGGATCGCCGCAAACAGGAGGATATGCATGATGGAAAATTTCGTCCCGCTTTCTGTTGAAGAGCAGCAACGTATCGCCGCTGACATGGCCGCTTTTCATGCCATGTGCCTCAGCCGTGACCGCACACCAGAACATAACATCAGCGAACTGGAACGGGCTCAGCCCGCCGCCATGCGTCAGTATTTCCGGCAACGGCTTCGTTACTGGCAGCACCTCTACCGCGACGCTTTTTCGCTGAGCCAATAAAAGGAGGGGCTGCACGATGACTCCAGAGAGTGATATCACGCTCATCCGGCACATGGTAAAGAACGCCATTGCCCGCGAGAATGAGCATCACAGAACCAGAATGACGATTCACCGACCAGCCCTGACAGGGGCTCTGCTTGTCTGGACCGCCTGTATCGGTTTCACCATCGTCAGTGCGCGTGACCTGCGACCGGAGCCCGGTGCAGTGCTGCTGACAGTTACGGGAATGATGTTACTTCTGGTAGTGACAGGTTTATTTAACCTGGCAGGTTCACCTGTCGTCACAATCCATAAACGATACCATTTCCCGGATAATATTCCCTCAGCACCGGTAAGTGGTACGGACCTTGTCGCACTCAGCCATACCAGCGATACATTGCAGCAGACGGTCAAAGACTGGATCGTGGTTCACAAGGATATTTGTTACGATGAACTGTACCATCTGGCGCAGGACTGTCATCGTCAGGGACTGTACCGTCGGGTGGTACGTCGCCGCCTCATTGCACGCTATCAGCAACCTGCATTCAGAGAAAGAAAAGGAACGTCCCGCCTGTAAGGGATACGGGAAACAGGCTGTTGTGCCATTTCCGTTGATGAATGTTTGTCTGTTGTTGTTCCGCAGTTGTTGCAGCACAGTTTGGTGACCGCGGTGCTGCGTTTCGCCTCACGTCTGCAACAACCTTGTTGATTGTGTCTTTTCTGTAAGCGTCGCATATAGACCGCATTATCACTCAGAGTGTGTATCAGCCTTGATCAAATCAACAGCCTGCCTGGAACGAAAAGAGGAGTTTACAGCTTAAGAATCCACTTGCTATATGAATAAAAAAACAGAACACTCGGGGAGCTTGACTTGCCACAGGGGACGATTTCAGATGGATATGATGCTTGGGTATATGCTTTCCCAATATGCAGAGCTACCTTTGTCAAAGCAAACCCTTTGTAGCTGGCTTGAAAAATGGATCTACGGGCATGAAGAAAAATGCTTCGACAACACCTTCGCGGAGCAATTTCCGTGGAAAGAGGTGGGATTGCCCCGGGCATATTTTTTACAGCGAAAACTCCGCATCAATAGTCAATATTTTCTGACAGGTGCGCGTTACAGGGGGGGCGATATTAACTGCCCTTTTATTGATATAGTCGCTTCAAGCGCAGTCATTGATGATTCCGTGCTCAAAGCTGTTAGCCGGGAGTGGGCGGAGTTAAAGCCACTGCACATTCGCCAGCTCACGCCTGGCTACCATACCTTTCAGGGGGTGACAGATCAGCTTATATATGCGTCCTGCCTGCCTAATGGTCCAGAATATTATGATGACGCCATTACCCTGAAGACCGCTGCAAGCGCTGATTTCGAATGGTGCCGACAGGCTCTGGCTGAGGCCTACCAGCATACGTTGTCCACAATTCCTGCCTTGACCGGGCACCTGTGCTCCATAAATAACGAAGACCTCCTAAGCCATATTCTGCAAGGCAATGCGTATATTGTTAACGAACAAGGCGTTCGTGCCGGACTGATCGTTTGCGAAAAGGGGGATGTGGCCTTTTTAAAGGGTTATCGCGTTACTGAAGAAGTCATCCTTCCCGCGTTTCGCGGGCGCTCTCTGGCTTCGCGGGCACAGTGTTTGCTGCAAAACCATCTTTACCACTTTAGCCGGGACGCTTGTCTGATGACAGGAACGATTCTTCCGGAAAATTTACCCTCAATAAGAACAGCTGAAAAAGCGGGGCGTACCTGTGTTCTCAGATACGAGTTCTTACCTGTGAATTTTGATTGAGTGGCACAAGCGTTAAACGTTTTGGTATGGAGCAGACGGGATTGCAGGCTGCTGTCCGCTTTGATCTCACAGCAAGAAGCGGACTATTCAGCTTTCGCTCATGAGTAAAACCTTGGCTTCAGAGAAATCAGGAATCGGCACTTCATATAAAACCTGTTAACTCCTCAGCTTTTATGTTTGCCAGCATTGAAGCTTTCAAATGGGGGAATGCTGCGAGATACCTGGATATCAGGTTGAACCCTGCGGAATATCCCAGCCACCTTGGAAAATCTCCGGTTCCGAAAAACCAGCCATTATGATCGTAATCAGTGCGATGCCAGTTTTCCAGTATTTGTGGACCGTAGGGCTCAACAGTGTCGAACTTGAGGCTTTCCCAGTGCTCAGGTTCACCACCAAAAATCTCAAGTGAAAAATGTCCGGCAAGCCCTTCAGAGACTAGCGCCTCGCCCAGCGTTGAGCCGTATCCCGGTCCTGTCCACCTTGCAGCATGGTGCAGTTCATGAGCAAACATACGTTCAATAGAATGCGCATCGTTTTTGCAGAATGCGGGGTTTTCAGGATCGACAGTTATGTAGATAACGCCAGCTTCAGGACAAAAACCGGCATGCCCTTTTTCAGGGATAACATACTTACCGGCCTTAACCACGACATCCAGTGAAGGAATCGGCATCAACCTTGCAGCTTGTACGTAGGTATCGGTCAGTTTAGTTTGAAGCCATTCACAGTGAACGGTGAGTTTTTTATGAGCGTTCAGAAAATGGAGTGTTATTTGAGGCATTTCTGTACCACTTTAACGCGCAAGTCATTGATTGAATCTTAATCAACTCTCGACCTCCCCGGCAAGCATAATCGGCAGTGTGGTAGCCTAACCAGTATAGCCGCCAGGTTCTGCTGAACTTTCGGAAGTCAGTTTACTCAGGAGTTCACCATGGAGATAATAACTCACAATGCCATCATTTATTCTGCCCCCTAAGGACTGATAAAAACGGTTTGCTCCAGCGTTTGATTTCTCGGCATTCCAGTTGATGCTTTGACACTCATGTTCCAGAGCGAGTTTTGCAATAAAGCGCATCATAGATTTCCCAGTGCCTTTCCCTCTCTCACTCTGGGTGATATAAAGCTCTTTAACGTGCAACTGACCACTGTACCGGGGAGAAGGGTAGAGAATACTGCAGCACGCCAGCCCAATAATATGAGCGTCGCAGCGAGCCCTGACCACCAGAGTACCGGAGAGCTGACTGAACAGTCGATTGCGGAGGTAATTCTTCAACAGTGGTTCCTGAATGATGCCCTTGCCATAATAATGTTCTTCCATCTCGATAAAAATTTTCACCATGGATTCCCATTCATGTAGCGGACACAGTTCTACCGTTACTTCCATATTTACTCCTTTTAACTGATAAAGCGCCACAGCTGAGTCTGGGTTCTGCGCTATTGCAGCCCTTTCCCGCAGTATTGATTTGTATGTCTATAATTTTAATAAAAAGTCAGTCCGTCGCATGGGTTGATAAAGAATGGTTGATCGTATGAAATCATCGTCTAGGCCAAAAGGTGATTTGGTGTTTTCACACAGCCTGGGCACAGAGCGGACGGATAGGTGGCACTGGGGCTGCTATGAGCAAAGAACGAACTATGTTACATCCCCATTACAACCATTTTTTATAACCATAAACGTCATTATATTTATAAGTGTCGTATAAAGTGCACGGTATTGTTACTGAAAAAGGTGTATTCACTATGAACCTCTATGAAAGACAATACAGGCAGTTGCTTGAAAAGGGACCTGTCCCCCCGATAAGCTCCAGGATACCAAAGCATGAGCCTGACCTATGAGGGAGAACTGAATTACCGGAGCTGACTCAGGATCATGGATGAGCTTTGATGAAGCAGAATCTTTTCTGGCGTCCTGCAAAAAGGTGGTGTCAGGTACGCTGCTAAGCAGGCAAAGCGGGCCAGAGGTGATTGAAGCCGGAACGAGACTATTTAAGAACAAACCGCCCCCGGTTAGCAGGATCGTCTCGCCCGGCAGATAAGCATGCTAACATCAATAAGAAGTTCCTGTCAGTGACAGCCTCCGGTTCATTACCCCCAGTCTCTCTTTCTCCGTTGCTGAATAAGGGACGCGTAGTCCGGTATATCTCCAGTTGGATCAGAACATTGAGTGTGAGGAGAGGGCATGCCTGTTGGTTCAACATATTCGTGAGGAGACTTAAGGAAACCAGGACGGTTTACTTGCCTGCGGTGGGGGGAATGTGCTCATGAGAAGTGCCAGATATGGGTTGTTTGGTACCACTTCCGGGAAAATACTTTTTGGGTCTTCCAGAAGATAACCATGCAGGCGGCGCGATTTTCGCGGCCCGGAGACTTCACACGTCCAGATGTTGAGGCCGCTGTCCTGTTTACGGTGCAAATGCAATTTCTCGAAGCGTTTCTGTACCCACTGCCAGTCTGCGATTTGCTCCTGCCTGGCCAGGAATGCTGTCTGTGGGTGCTCCTGTGCGTAGCGCTGAAAAATGCCCGGACTGACCAGATACACCGTATCGGCCACAGTATGCACCAGAGCTTTTGTATCGTTGATGATCAGCTTACGGGCTTCGATATGACTTCGTAACCAGACAATGAAATGCTCCCCGGACGGAGGCATCCGGACATCGTTCGTCTCGGTCTCTGACTGTCGAGTGGCAGGTGCGGGCCTGCCCGGCGCTAAAGTCTGGTCGGTGATGGTCGGTTTATCTGAAGATGCCGTGACTGACAATGACGCAGTATCCGCCGTCCCGAGCAAATCCAGCAGGTCACCGACACTATCGCTGGTGGTGTCTGGAACGGCGGGTGCACCCGAGGAGGGCGCAGGTGTGGATGTAACTCCGGATACACGCGAAGGCGGCTCTGCTACAGGCGTTGTCACAGGCGACACGTCTGCGGAAGCGGCATCCTCCTGCACCACCTCCACGGTGCCCTGAAACGTCGGCGGACGCTCGCTGCCTTCCCATATCAGTGCCGGTGCGAGCCGAAGCAGCGTGAATGTGTGCGTCCAGCCTGACTCGCTGGTGACGACCGCTTTCCAGATGGCTTTGTCGTCAGATGTGGCCTGCAGCATGCCGTGGTCCTGCAGGATGTTGAACACAGCCGTGTTGTTGGCCGGGATCCCCTCAATGCCCTGCGACAGCAAATGTGCGCGCAATTTGTCAGAAACCGTCTTGGAGACGAGCCACAACGCGTCCTGTGTCAGCCATCCATCTGAAGCCTGAGGCTGGTTCAATTTCAACTCTTCCCTGAGCAGGTAGCGAAGCCCCTCCAGCAACTTGCGCTGCAACGCATGTTTGGGTGCAGCCATCGCCTTAACCGGGTCGCCACCGAGTTCCTGCGCCACGGAAGCGCGGTCGGCCTGGGTGACCAGTTCGCCCAGCACGCCGGCATGCTCGTACTGTCCCGCCAGCACATAGATCAGTGCTGACCATAGCTCAGGGTAGCCACTAAGCCAGTCGAGAATTTCACTCTCGAGCAGGCGGTTGTAGAGCAATCCGCTTGCAGCATTGTGCAGGCGATACTCGCGGTTCTTGCGATAGCGAAAGCGGTATGGCTGCTGCAACGGCCCGTGCCAGGGATGCCACACGCTGCCATCACTCATCTCGACATGCAGGTCGACGGCGATCTTGCCAATGTCATGGAGCAGCGCGGCATAGGCTGTGGCGGCCGTCCATGCTTCGGCTTGCGCGGCCTGGTCCTCGGGTGTCATTCCTGACGGTAGAAGGTGGGACTGCCTTAGCTTGAGTGCATAGGCGACGATCTCAAGCCCGTGATCGAGAAGGCCCCCGGGATAGGCATGATGATGCGATTCCGACGCGGGAAATTGCTGGACCAGTTCGGCGTACCGTTCAAGCGGTCTGAGATACAACACCCCGAATTGCGTGCGTGAGAGCGATGTGCGTTGCCAGATATGTTCCAGCAGCTTCTGCCTGCGAGACGTGGCCAGCAGAGAAGTGGCCGGTTCCGGCCGCATCAGCCCTTTACCTTTTATGGCAGTAGCAGACACTACGGTAGCAGCCTGAACGGATCGTTTTCGTTGGAACAGCGAGAACATAAGAGCACCTGATATCGCGGTAACAGTAGAGCCTTTTCCTTTTCAGACAGGCCCATTCCCCTTGGGCCCCATTCCCTTGCCCCTTGCTGACCTTTTGCCCTTGCCTGGCCCTTGAATATAACGCTGCAGGCCAGTTTTGATGTGCAGGAATACGGGCACTGAAGGCATCCCTTTGTCGTCGCGCCCTTCATGAATTTCTGAGTTCCGGGTCAGAAGATGTTAATTTTATGTAATGGAAAGAAATAATCTTTTTTGCTCAGGAACGACTATGTTGAATAAATCGGGGTTAAATAAAAGCTATCCCTTTCAGTCAATTCTCAGGCAATTCGTACACTTTCTGGCATGTCTGCTCGCGTCATTTTGTTTAAGGCACGGATGGTGACCCGATGCTGAAACAACATGTAGTGATCAGATCCGCCAGTCTCCTAAAAGTTCGATTTATTCAACAAAGCCCCCCGTCAATACGGTTCCCGCTGTACGCTTACTGTTAAGTCACTTTTCTTTTAGCTGTTTGATCACGGCATCAAGAGTATCCATTAACAAACGAGTATATGAATTGAGGTGGCTATTTGAGTGGAAAATGAAAAAAGCGGGTATTGGATATGTCCACTCTTGTAAAACAGGTAATAGTGTTTTGTTCTTGATTTTATCCAGACAAAGAAAGCTTAGTCCTGAGCCGATACCTAAACCTTGTTCAGCGAAAGACACTACCGCTCTTTCACTTGAAACCCTTAAAGTTTGTCCAAGAGGGAATAACTCTAAACTTCTCGTAGTTTTGTTCCTGAATGGCCACTTATTACCCGTCAAACAATGAACAAAGTTAATACACTTATGATGAGTAAGATCATCAGGATGTAATGGTGTTCCGTGAGAGTCAAGGTATGCCTGTGAGGCAAAAATATAAGATTCAAAATTATCTATGAGCTTTGAGTAATAACCTGAGTCCGGCAATGTTCCAATGTGGATGGCAAAATCGACTTCTTCTTCAATTAAGTTTCCTAAATAATCATCGTAAGTAGTGTGTACAATAATATCTGCATAAGTATTCATGAAACAAGAGATTGCATGATGTATTTCTGGTACATCGAATAAAAGTGGCAGCTTAATAACGATTTCTCTGCGGATACAGGAGGACAACTCTTCTAACGAATTAATTGTCTCAGTTAATATCTCATCAATTTTTAATGTTTGTTCATACAGATAGCTACCCTCAGGAGTAAGGGAAAAGGAACGTGTGTTTCTATTAATAAATCTAATATTAAATCTTTCCTCAAGATTTTTTATATTTGACATTATCGATGAGCGCGATACATCCATTTTCTTGGCTGCTGATGAAAAACCCTGATGTTTCGCTACTTGCAGGAAAAACCAAGAATATAACAAATCTTGTTTTCTGTTGGTTTTCATTGTTATTGTCTCCGTATAATACATTGAATAGTATACACGTGAGATAATTAAAACTCAATGGTATGTAATTGCTGGTGTTAAGTATGTCGCAAGTTGATTCAATTAATACTATACTCGTTGGCAGGTATGATTATTATACCTGCCTGTTTTATCTATTTATTGTATTGTTGTTTTCTGCTTGAGATAAGTAGACATTGCATCCCACGCTTTGTAGACACTCTGGCTAAAATTGCTTGTTGAGAAAATATTTTCAATATACTTCTGTTGGGTTGTGTTATTATAAGTTTCAAGTTTTATTATACTTTTTAGTTTAACAACTAACTCTGTGGTGTCATAATAAAAGCGATCCTCATCTTTAAAGTAGAGCGAAGCTTCAACTGAGTCAAGAGCTGGCATAAGTGTATAGATACCAGAAAGTGCAGCTTCAAGAGGGGTAATACCAAAAGTTTCATAGCGAGAAGTACAGACAAAAATTCCCTTTTTCTTCAATGCTCTAAATACTGAGTTTAATTTTGTTGGTGAAAGTTTTGGATAAATAATGAATCTGTCCTTAATGGCTAATGGAATCATGTTATGCATTTTTTCACGTCTCTCCTCATAATCTTGATTATCTCCGATAATTAAAATCTTTATTCTCTGATTAGTCTCAGCGAGTTTAACTGATGCCTTAAGGAACATTTCAATATTTTTGAAATAGTCAAGCCTTGCTACGGCTGTCAATAAAATTATATCGTCTGCAGTGATTTTTTCCATAAATTCATGAATGGTTGGGATATTAATTTCATCACTAATGATATGTATGGGCAGATTAACAGGTGGCGTAATTTTTAAGCATTTTTCCTGTGGTATACCTTTATTAGAAAGATAGTTTTTTTGTATTGATGAATGCAAGATAGCGAAGCCATTTCCATTTTTAAGAACAGAAATCCCTTTATTTTGTTGTTTGAAAAGATGATTTACTTTATCATTTCCACCAAATGCGTAGCTAGCTTCCTTATAGGAGTAGTGATGCACGAAATCCTCAATAAAAGGACCGTGGTGAGTCACGCAATAAGGAATTTCAACGGGGTGATATGACAAAAGAGTATCTGTTTGATAATATACTATAAACTTATCATAAGGGTTTTCTAGTCGTTCTGAAAATATACTAAAAGCATTCCTCAATGTTCCCGTTAGCATATCTGTCGGCATAGAATAGTTAAATTTAATACACAAAGAAAAATCACTATCATTACCTTCCTTGTATAAAATTGGTGCGGATATATTATCTTCTCTCTCGTAATAAAGGGAACCAACATGACCATTGTTTCTTTTAATGAGATTTTTCATGTGTAGCGAAAAACTCGTTGCACCTACCAGGAAACCTTCATTTTTATCTTTTTGCATGTATTTTTTGTTAAGAACAATAATTGTTTTAACGATTTCATTTTTTGTTTCTTGAAATTCCATTATAGTATAGCACCTTAATTAATATTTTTTTTACATAAGATAATGGACATGAAACCTGCGATTATCACCATGTATGAAACTAAATTTTGGATTCCCATTGGCTCTTTGAAAAGTAATACAGAAACGATGACGATAATGATCGGGGAAATCAATTGTATAACTCCAGCTTTAAGTAGCGTTAAACTTTTAATAGCTGTCAGGTAGAGTATTAAAGGGGAGGTGACAATTACTCCTAGCGGAAGTAATGCCAAGTTATTAGACAGGTCAATTACTAATCGATCATTATATAAATAGGAAAAAACCAGGAATAACGGCATAATTATTAATAGTTCATGGAGTAGCGATGTGACAGGGTCATGATTTTTCATCAACTTATGAATGGTTATATAGATTGCAAAGCTTGCTGCAATCATGATACCAAAAAATGGGATTTGCTTATTTGTATAAATAAGAAATAAAACTCCTATC
Organism: Enterobacter sp. DTU_2021_1002640_1_SI_PRY_ASU_LCPMC_013; assembly: GCF_032389435.1. Lineage (NCBI taxonomy): Bacteria > Pseudomonadati > Pseudomonadota > Gammaproteobacteria > Enterobacterales > Enterobacteriaceae > Enterobacter > Enterobacter sp. DTU_2021_1002640_1_SI_PRY_ASU_LCPMC_013. The sequence goes on along the minus strand of NZ_CP135594.1, from coordinate 3,133,352 downwards.
AAACTGATAAATAACGACAATACAGTATTCCTGGTAATTGACTCACGAAGTAGGAAAACCCCGCAAAGGATCGTTAAAAAAGGTAGTAGTAAGTATCCGAGAGATGCTTCAATGGTTCTACCAGACTGAATAGCGAGAAAATAACTTAACCAGTTTATGAATAGCAGGCCAGCAGTGAAAATATGTGATAAGATAAGTTTTAGTGAGAACCGATGACCTCGTAAAAACAACAATAAAATTAAAGTTGAAATCACCTGCATAAAAATTACATTATAAGCATCATAATTTCTGAAAAAATAGAAATATACTGGGGTTAAACCCCAGATTATATTTGCCAACACACCTAGAAATAATGGCATTATTATTCCTCAATAATATCTTGGATACTTAGAGTTGCTTGTTTAATAGCTTCGTTACTTACTCTTTCATGGCAAGGTAAAACAAGCATCTTACTCACTAATTTTGTTGCATTGGGAAAGTCTTGTGAGTTATCACTTTTATATATTGGCGGAGAGTAAAAGTCTGCATAGAGAGGGTAATTACAAACTATTGTATTTTTATATCTGAAAGTGTCAGTGTTAATACCTTTTTCATAAAGACTGATGGCCAGCTCTTTTCCTGTAAGATTGCAAAACTCATCCAGCAAACAACATAGCGAATATCCATTATGTCGGATTATATTTTTATCTTGCATAAAATGAATGTGATTGCTATTCGCGAGTTGCATCCATTGTGCAATTCTGGCATTCCTACCCTGAATTTTTATATCGAGATTAGCGAGTTGAATAATTCCGATAGCTGCCTGAAATGCAGAGAGTTTATAGTTTAATCCGTCATGATAACCGAAGCTTTTGCGCGATTCACTAAATCCTATGTGGGTGAAAGATCTGATCTTCTCTGCATAAAATTCTGAATCAGTAAGAATAAATCCACCTTCACCCGTGCTGATTAATTTGAACTCATGAGTACTGAAGCACCCAATATCACCAATAGTTCCGTCATAACCTAAAGCTGAACGTGTACCAGCCGATTGGGCTGCATCCTCTATTATTGTAATGCCGTATTTTTTACAAAAGGATAGTGTGTCTTGATCGAGAGATGTATACCCCCACATAGAGACAGAAATTAGTACCGGAGTCGAAGTGGTGATTTTGTTCTCCAGCGAAGGTAGATCCGGACGAAATGAATCGGGGCGGCAATCATAAAAAACAGGGACACCTCCAGCCTGAAGAACTGCTGAAATTGTCATTGGAACACAAATTACTGGAACCAGAACTTCATCACCGGGCTTGATTGTGCTCACTAGACTCGCATGAAGCGCTGCTGTACCAGAGGATACAGCAATTGCATGCTTTTTATGGAAGTATTCACAAAGATTTTTTTCATATTGCCTTACAATAGATGAATCACCTGATAATATATCTGCAGAGTTTAATATCTCCATGGCATGTTGAAGTTCATTCTGGGTTCTAACAGCTTTGTAAACGCAATCAATAATCATTTTCTATCCTTACTGACGGTTATCAATTAACGAGTTCTTTTTTTAAGTTTTCGATAAAGTTATTGAGTATAGCTACTCTTTCTTTTGCTAGCTCTTTCCCTTTATTGGTCTGAAGTGTGTCGGGCAATTTAAATAGCTTATGGTAAAAATGGTCAAGGGCGTATTCTTTATCATTCAAGAGACGATTTTGGGCGAATGGGTCGCTATCATCAAATAATTTTTGGTTAAGTCTGCCTGCTATGTAAAACACTCTTGCCAGACCCACTGCGCCTAACGCATCAAGCCGGTCAGCATCCTGTAAAATTTTTGCTTCTAAGGTTTTTGGATAAATATTCGCACTATAACTATGGGAACGAATTGCGTCAGCTATTGGTGCGTAATAATTTGAAGGAATCTCCTGAAAATATTTATCTAATATGTTTATTGTTTTTTGAGCTGCGAACTCAGATGAGCGATGTCTATCAGGAGAGTTTTTTGGCAAACTAATAATGTCGTGAAAATAACTTGATATTATTAATATCTCTATGTTTCCTCCTTCATTTTTTTGAATTTTTTTACAGTTTTGCGCCACTCGTTTTAGATGTCCAAGATCATGTGAAGCATCACTATTATTTGCCATTTCAAGATTTAAGAAATGAATTATTTTAGTTTCCAGCTCAGTCATTGAGTAACTTCCATAACATGTTTTTTATCATTTTGGGTTTTCAGCACAGGCAGTGTGCTAAGTTTATATCCATAAACTCTCAATAGCCATCTATCTAAACCACTAAATTTTGCAGAGCTAGCTATAGTGGTGCGCCCATGGAGACTGGTTCTATTATTAATTAACAATATATCGCCTGGATTCAGTGAGATGTGGAGTGTTTTTTTAGATGAGTTTATTAATTCAGTTAAAATTTTTAACGCTTCAATTCCATTTTTATCTTTTGTCGTCAATTTGCTATGGCTATAACGTATTCCCATTGCACCATCATTTAATATCTTTAGTACTGGAATATTATCAATGCAGATGTTGCGGTCAAATGAGGACTGACTGTTTGAATGGAAAATAGGTTTCATTAGTTCATTAATCGTTTCAGGCTCCAGTTTTGCAAGCACTGAGCGTAATGGCAATAACGTAGTAGAAATATTATCAGGATTACGTAATCCAATTAACCCAAATGATTCAGGTGAAACAGGTTGTCCTATACATGGATTTTCTTCAATGAAATAACCATTGACTACTTTTGTATGAAATAAAAGCTCTTTAGTAGAGCGTTTATAGCTTTTGTCATCATTTTTAGCAGGCATTACCATATGACAGAGACGTCCATTCATTTCATCCAGAAAAGAGCGTGCTGAGTGACCGGTTAATCTGAGTAATCCCATAAGCGCGGCAGCAGGAACGCGCCAACCCTGTGAATCAGGACTCTTGTCATCCGTTGGGGTTGGGGGTAAATCTTTTATTGACAAAAAGTTTCTTATTAATAAATATGGTGAGTGGTTGCTTTCAACTTTCTCCTTTATTTTTAAAACCATTTTTTTTCAATGGTTTCATTGAGTATGTTAGCTGCTAAACTTTCAAAATCTAATGGGTTTTCCTCTTGGTCATAATTACTGGGTATTTTATTCAAAGCATCCCAAATAGCAATGCTCTGATTTTTAGAGAAAACTATTTCATTATTATCCATAACACAAATCCACCAGTTTTTTTTCTTACGGTTATTAAAATCGTGATTTTTATGTTACCAGATTTGACCCTTTCTTGTTTGGACATCTGAAGTCATTAAAAAATACAAGTCACATTTATTAATTATTTTGATTGGGTTTATTGCCTGCTGGGGCTTTGTTGAATAAATTGAACTTTTAGGAGACTGGCGGATCTGATCACTACATGTTATTTCAGCATCGGGCCACCATGGCAAAGCAAAAGTTCAAAATCATCAACTGTAAGACCTACAACAAAGCCCTCATCAACCCCGGCTCTCTCTCCTTTCTGGCTGGACGATGAGGCTATTCACGCCTGGTATGAATCGGCAACACCTGCGTGCGCCGCATGATGGTCAGGCGTCTCGACCACAAACAGCCTCTACTGCCGGCAGTACGGCATCGAGTGGCCAGCCGGCCACAAGGTCAACTTGCAGCGCTATACGCCTAACCATGAGTGGCATTTCTTCTATTTCTGGCTATATTTGAAATAAGTATAGCAAGTACTATGTTTTTCCTTTATCCCGAATAATTTCTTTGGTTCGATTAAGTATATAGAGGATAATGCTGTTTCATCTATAGCAACTCAGTTGAGCGAGGTTGATTAATTATGCCTTTTTATTCATCTTTACTTTCAGAATTACCTGGTATCGAACATGCTTTCCTTAATGTCACCGAATCCAGGTGCTTTGATCCCGATATTTCTGTTGGAGTACACCAGATTCATGGTTCTGAGGTTTTTTGCTTCAATGACAACAGTATGATTACCTTTGCAAATCAAACTGAAGCCGACACTATATTTACATCATTGCAAGGTATGCCAATAAATATTGTTACTGCTGATTGTATTCCTTTACTTTTATCTTCTATTGATGGTGAATGTATCGCGGTTGTACATGCAGGCTGGCGGGGAATTATTAGTGGAGTGATTCAAAACTGTTTGCGTCAGTTTAATGCTAACTATACGTCCAGTAGTGATATAATAGTGGCTGGTGGGCCTCATATTATGTCTTGCTGTTACGAAGTTTCATCTGATTTTATGATTTCGCTCCTTTCTTCTGATATGGTTAAAAAATAAAGAGGGATTATAGTGAATTATATTTTAGATTAACGAATTCTTTTAATGACTCCGAACCAGGACGCTTTGCAAAAAAAAGGAGTGTAAATAGTCGTTATTTTGATATTTCATTATTTTGTAAAACTATTTTGATTTCCGAGGGTGTTCCGAAAAGTAGTATTGACTTTGTAAATAAGTGCACTTATTGCTCACATGAAGATTTAGGTAGCTACAGACGAAGAACTCATTTCCCTGCCCCAAAAACATATCAGTACTCATGGATAAAGAAGATTTAAACCTGAATTTATCAGATATTTTTAAAATTGGTTATTTTTTCGCTGCTTAGAGTTATTTTTTCTCTGGGTTATAAGCCATGTTACCTATTTTTTTTCTGCGTTATAATTTCCTAATTGATAGAATGTTGTTTTAATTATGCTATCCCGCATTTCCCCTTAATGGTGCATACCCATTTATTTCCCCACCATGGTTACCAAATGGCAATGATTCTGACCTTTCCCCGGTTACGCTGGTCAGAAGACGAATACCTGCACCGGGGCGGTGTGTCAGGTGAGGTGTTGCGGGGTACGTTGATGCACTCGGTGCGGCCGCCTGACGGTTTTCAGGATATTCCCCTCGGCCTTCCGGCCTGCCTCGGCATTCGGTCTTTTCCTCCTTAGGTAGTCGATGGTTGACGAGGATAATGGCAGGCTATAATGTCCTGTCAGATGGTGGCGGTTCCGACAGAAGTCGCGCGGACAAGGACGGGCTGGGGCAATATGCGGACGGTCACTTTGCGCTGTCGCTTTAAAGTGACCGTCCCACCTGCGGGCAGGTAAAAGGGTGTGTTGCAGCAAAAACAAGCAGCAGAAATTGCCGCAGACGATAAGGGTGTACTGAGCTGGTAGCCTGTTAACAGCATTGAGCAAAAAAAGAAGGCCGTCCGTGGGGAGTGGCACAACTAGTCAGCTCGTCAGCGGAGTCACGAGAAGGATGATAAACGTTGAGGCTGGTAAGCCATCTGAGAATGTTCGCACCCATGCCTGATGGTATGTGCCTGCGGGTGGTGCGTGAGCAGGCGGGGGAGCCGGTGAAAACCCGGTGTAGGTGACCGGTGCTGACTATTCTGCCAATGACCGCCTGGGCATGAGATGATGAGATCGGGTATTACAAATACATAACCCTGTCACGTTCCGGCACTGTCGTTTTTACGAGACATTCTTCACTGTGCTAAGTCCGGTTGTGTGTCCGGGGGGGAAAGCGGGACTTCCCGCGTTATTTTCTGGCTAAGGGGGAGGATTCAGCTGGCGGCCTGACTGTGTAGTCAGGTAAAATTTGTCAGGCGCGTTTCCGGTCGTTTTCGGTGTTCTTGCCACCACCTTTTGCCCGTCAGCAACCGGAAACGCCCTCAGGGCCTCTCCTGTTAAGGCTAAGTTCAGATATCCGCCTGCCAGCAAAATTGAAATGTCCTAAACGTTATGAAGACAGGTATTGTCTGCAAGCCAGCAGATTCGATTTATGTTATTGTGAATACTTAAAATACATTAAAAGGGTGATTGTTGAATATGCGAATGTTGACTGTTACTGAATATGATGAAATGTGGCCTGCGTTATTTGAGAGCGAACGTTCTCTGTTGCAGATGACTCTTGGTAAAGTGATATCCCAGATTTACCATATTGGTAGCACCTCGGTGCCAGGATTATCAGCTAAACCAGTGATAGATATATTAATTGAAGTTACTAATCTTGATGAACTGGACAGTCTGAATCAGGCAATGGAGCGTGCCGGATATACTGTGCGTGGTGAACATGGCATTTCAAATCGTAGGTACTTCACAAAAGGAGGAAATCAGCGTAGTCATCACATCCATGCTTTTACCACTGGGGATGCTCAAATAGTAAAACATCTGGCATTTCGTGATTACCTGATTAAAAACAATGACGTAGCTGTTCAGTATGCTTTAATGAAAAAAAATGCGATGCTATTATGTGAAAATAATACCCACCGATACAGCATTTATAAAGCAGATTTCATTCAAAAGCATCTTCGTATGGCGCTTATTGATGCGGGTCATATCGACTAGCCCTTAAATAAACTACAGCCCATGTCTTTTTCTATATTATTCCCTATATCTTTTGAGTATTATAACCGAATATTTCATCAGAACGACTCTGTAAGGCTTTCAAAGCTTCCAGCATATCGTCACCCTTCAGCGATCGCCGGGATTTCTTATCAGTTGGCTTCCTGCTGTTACACAGACGATGCTGGCAATCAGTTGTTATGGTAAATCACGTGCAAAAGTAAGTCGCGGTCGTCAGTTTTTTATTTGAACTGTATTTATCACTGTTGTTTATTTATTTTTTGTTAATTATTGTTAGTGACAAGGATTGATTTTTTTAGAGTTAAGTAGCTAGATACTCCATATGGATGGAAATGGTGAATTAAATTTTAATATTTATGTGGAAAGAATCGGCTCTGACTACTTATGCTTAATTGCGCCTTGCTTAAGGTGCGGATAATGTCATTGTAAACGGAAGGGGGCACATAAATGAGTAAGTTAATTCTTCCGACAGATGTCGGTGTGAAAAGTCATCATGATGTGGTTTTTGTTAAAACGCGTCCAGGTCAGGAAGACCGTGAACTGGCCGAAATCGTAAAAAAACACATTGAGGCGGAGCAGTCACTGGGAACGTTAGCCGCCGGTAGCTGGTATCGTGCCGGTCTGGGTCCACACCCTACTCAAGGAGGCGTGTGGGTAGTCAATGGGTCACTGTCTCCTCTGTGATCTACCCCATCTGGTGTAGTTGATCATATTAATTATAACTATGACCGGGACGGATATGGTAGCTGGACAAGTCAAATTTCAGTTATGTTAATTATTTATAATAATGTGACTGGAGCTCAACTGGGTACTGCGGATATCACTGCGTCCGGTAGTGGCACGGTCACTGCTACGGGAGACGGTATTCCTGCTAACTGTCGTCTGACGCTGGCAATGAAAGTCGGGAATGTTACTGGCGGATTATTCAACCCACCGTATATCGATGGATATGATTGCACCGTGTTTTATGTTTAAGTAGAATCATAACCGGTCACATCGGGTGGCCGGTTATGTATTACAGACAGAGGTGTAATATGCTGGTATCAGATGTGAATGTTAATAATTCAGCCAGTCAAATAAATTATAAAAAAAGTGAAATCAGTACTTCTTTTTCCGGTTTATTTAAAACAAAGAAAGATGAACATGTAGACAGTAAACCGGAAACTGTCAGTTCTGTCGATAAAACATTAAAGAGCGATGCGAATTTTAAGCCGAAATTTAAAAAAGAAATTTTACCGTCAGGTCAGGAATATACCTCGTTCAACGTTGCGGATAATCTGACAGAAAGCGATAAAACGTATCTTAAATCCCTGGGATGGCCGACAGCCACCGCAAGTGGTGTTAATGAACTTGCCAACTGGATTGCTTTTGACAGGGTTGACGGATCTCTGACCGGTCCGGTTACCAAAGATTACTTACTTGGTGACAAGAGCAAGGGGATCGCCGGTCTTGTTGATCGTCTTCAGGGAGAAGGGCCGGAATTTAAAAAATTATGCCAGATGTTTTTGCATATTATGGACTTGAGTACCCAGGAGAACTTAGGGGATCTGACGTCGCTTGCTTCTACGCTTCTGAAAACAATCGATCAGAGTATGAAAAGCGTCTGAGAATCCAGTTATCTGTGGTCGTCATAGCCCTCAATGCGTGGTTGTGGAGTCTATGAAGCTGGCGAGTCCGGAGTGTCCGGACTCGCGAGACGCGTTCCTGCCGGCGTCTGGTGTCAGCGCAACGGGGCTTAACGTCGGCAGGAACGCTACAGTCTACGCTCAATAAATCGGATAATCAGCTGAAAGCCCGCGATGGTGGCAACCGTGCATATCTCAAGTAACGCTATGCCAACAAAACCTTCGACATCCCGTTCGCCTAACCAGCCAGCGTTATGTACAGTGAGACCAATTTAACTTGCTGATTTTTAGCAATTCACAAACTTTGATGGATGTCTATGGACTAAATGTTGGTGCCGGACTCGGGAATCGAACCAAGGACACGGGGATTTTCAATCCAATTGCCGAAATGTTAAGGGCTTATTCCCTTTGTTGTAAAAATGTGATCATTCATTTGGGCATACATCCAACACCTTGATTTGGATGTGCAAAATGATAATACTTCCCGTTATCTCTCCCAAAGGTGGAGAAGGCAAATCCACGTTTGCTGCTTACCTTGCCGGTTTTGTTGCTGATGCTGGCCTCAGAACGCTTCTTGTTGATGCGGACTGACGATGGATGGCCGGGTGGAGGTGAGCCGGCTTCGCAGCGGCAATATGGATGATGAAGACGGCCCGTGTGTCTGAGGCCACCGGCCGCATTATTGAGTGGCAAAACCGCCTCATTATCGATGACACCAGTTACCAGACTCCGGCCACACTGCGCGCCCGTGCCCGGCGTTATGTCCGTAAATATGGCCGTCCCTCTCTCATCATGCTGGGCTATCTGCAGCTTGTCCGTTCCCCGAACAGGAAAAGCGCACCCAGGAAATATCAGAAACTTCCCGCTCGCTCAAGGCACTTGGCAATGAGCTGGGCTGTCCGGTACTGGCGCTTTCCCAGCTCAACCGTCAGGTGGAGCAGCGGGCCGATAAACGTCCCAACAATGGCGACCTGCGTGACTCAGGGTCGCTGGAGCAGGATGCGGACCTCATCATGTTTATCTACCGGGAGGAGGTTTACAACCCCGGGACCCCTGATGCCGGGGTGGCTGAAATCATTGTCGGTAAACAGCGGCAGGGGCCGACCGGCACGGTGAAAATTAAGTTTGACGGGCGCTATACGCTTTTTTCGGCATTTCAGGAAGGCAGCTATGACTTTGGTTACCACAGCGAGAGGAAACAGGCATGAGCCGTAAACGTTCTGATGCCCAGACCTCTTCGGATATTGAGGCACGCATCGGGAATGCGGCCAAGACGGCCCAGGTACAGGGTAACTTCAACAACCTCATTATGCTGCGTGTCAGGGAAAACCGCACCGCCGAGCTGCTGACCACGCAGCTGCCGCAAGTGGAGATTTACACCAAAACGCTGGTCTCCGGGCACCAGGACACGGCAGATGTCAACGCTGACCAGGACTTTACCTCCAGCACCCAGGACCGCGTCGGGACGGTAAAAGTCCCGCTGCTGGAGCCGGCCGATATCGTGACGCTGCCGAAAGGGCAGGCGTTTGCCCTGCTGGAAGGCGGGCAGCTATGGAAGATTCGCATGCCGCTGCCTGCCGGGGATGCTGATGATGTGCTGATGCCGGAAAGTATTGAGAAAATCGCGGAGGAGATGCGGCGCAACTATCACAGCGGTGAATCCTGGTGGCGGGACGGTCCGGTCCTGAACGTGCCGGTCACGGGAGGCGAGAATGGCTGAGGTAAAACGTCCCCAGCAGCAGCAAACGCTGCCGGAGCGCAAACACGGCATGCTGTATAACCTGCTCTGGGGCTGGCCGTGGGCCCTAGTGGGTGTGGTACTATCCTCGCTGCTGCTGAGCCTGCTGATTAAATATATCGGCATCGCTTTCTTCTGGCCGGAAGCCGGGGCGGCGCACAGTGAAGCGGTCATGAACACCGAGCTGGGGTGGCTGTCCACGGAGTTCACCCGCAGCCTGTTGCTGTCTGAACCTTCCTGACGGTTATTTGTTAACAACTTTGTAACTGTCCGAAATATTATAGATTATCGGACATCGTAAAATGGCTACATTTATATGTCTATTAAATCGTAAATTTGTAATAATAGACAGGAGTTGTCCGATATTCGATTTAAGGTACATTTTTATGCGACTTTTTGGTTATGCTTGGGTCTCAACCAATCAGCAATCTCTTGATCTTCAGGTCAAAGCACTCAAAGACGCAGGTGTGAAAGCAAACCTTATATTTACGGATAAGGCATCCGACAGTTCAACCGACAGGGAGGGGTTGGACCTGCTGCGTATGAAAGTGGAAGACGGTGATGTTGTTCTGGTTAATAAACTTGACCGTCATGGTCGCGATACCGCCGATATGATCCAACTGATAAAAAAATTTGACGCCCAGGGAGTGGCTATCCGTTTTATCGACGACGAGTTTAGTACCGACGGTGAAATGGGGAAAATGGTGGTGACTATTTTGACTGCCGTGGCGCAGGCTGAGAGAAGAAGAGTACTGGAGCGCACAAATGAAGGTCGACAGGAAGCTAGGCTGAATGGCGTTCGTTTTGGACGTAAACGAACTGTGGAACGGTCAAAAATAATAACCCTTAAAACAATGGATACAGTGCAACAAAAAATATCACGGGAACTCAATATTGCACGCTCAACCGTTTATTAAGTATTAAAAGAATCAGCTGATATTTGATTTTTATAAATTATAAAGAGTTATATATGCTTAAATATATTGTGTCATTTTCAATTATGATTGTCATTCTCATTATTTTTTTACTTACCCGATTATCTGATTTCGATCTTTCAGAGTACGGGCAACAACATACTGTATCTTTTAAGCATAATAACGATGTTCTGGTGGGGACGTTGATTCTTCCTCCCGGTAAGGTTTCTCCTCCATTTGTGCTTTTAGTTCATGGAGACGGACCTCAGGACCGCTGGTCAGAAGGTGGATATATTCCATTGGTTAAATTTCTTGTCTCACAGGGAATTGCTGTTTTTTCATGGGATAAACCTGGTGTGGGTAATAGTACAGGTAACTGGCTGGCACAGACGATGTCAGATCGCGCAGAGGAGGCGGTTTTGGCGTTAAAAAAACTGAGAGAACAGCCAGAGCTAAAAAAAAGTCGCGGAGGTTATCTTGGCTTCTCGCAGGCAGGTTGGGTTGTACCGCAGGCAAGCCAACTTACAACAACTGAATTTACTGTACTGATAGGTGCGGCGATAAACTGGCGAGATCAGAGCATATATTATACAGGACAACGACTTAAAGTCGAAGGTCGCTCCCTGAATGATATTCAGGATGCTAAAAAACATGAAGCAGTGGTTTTTGACCGCCAGTTTACAGAAGAAGCAGTTGTTCTTCCCTGCAACTCCCAATGTATGCGCCAGGACTTCGAACGCAGGAATTCCCTGGCTGATGCGACGAAAGATATTTCCGCCACACATACTCCGGTGTTAATTCTGATGGGCAAGGATGACCGGAATGTAGACGCTGATGAAACAACCGCAGTCTGGGCCAAAGCACTACCAGCGGGCACTCCCCGCTGTATCAGGAAATTGCCGGGGGCAACTCACGGGCTTTTACGAAGTGAATGGTTTGATTATCAGCTTTCCTCTCAGTGGCCCTTTTGGAAACAGGGATTGTTTCTGCTGTCAGGGAAATACGCATATTCGCCCGGGGCACTCAGGACTGTCTCATCATGGATCCTGAATCAGGACTGTGAGGACTAAACTGCATTCTTATTACGTGCCGAAAGCCAAACAGAGGGGCGGAAAAAAAGAGTTTTTTTCGCCCAATTTCATAAAACCCGGTACGTTCATAAAGTCTTCTTGCACCGTTATTCTCTGCAATAACATCCAGAGTAAGGTTTTTATCCTGCTGAACAGCTAAATATTTAATATGCGAAAGAAGGATTTGTCCAATCCCCATTCCCCGATAACACTCGTTTACACATATACTTTCTATCATTAATTCATTAACGGCAGGCTTATAATCCAGCTGATTCATTATTAATGCGCGAACAAAACCTGCCGGGATTCCGTATTCATTGAAAAAAGTGGCAAGTGTTGGATTGATAAACGCACACTGGCTACTTTTAATAGCAGCAAAACCAGCAAGCTGCCCGGCAGAATCAATCGCACATACGGTTTGTTTTGGAGCTATACAACGCTCAAGAAATCGCAGGGTCTTCTTCTCAGTTCCGAGAGTGAAACGCAATTTTCTGGAAAAAGCGTTCCAAAAAAGATGGAGAGCAGCACGGCATTGTCCGGGAGGTATCCCTCTAACGACAGAAACGGGAATAACAGTATCGGTATCTGATTGGAAATGGGGAAAACATTTATCAGGCATGGCAAGACCCTCCGTCGATGCATGTCATGCTACCAGAACATTCGTCTACCGAGCAATGTAAAAAAACAGGGCAATGATTCATAGATAAATATAAATTTATCAAACGGTTATGCTCTTGGCGTACGTTTTCGGTCCATTGACCCTCAAGCCTCTTGTAAGAGATATTCCCCTGTGGCGAACACGGATTTTTTACGCCGTTCATCGGATGCGGCACAGCAGGACCTTGCATTTAGGCGTGTTGGATATACAATGGCAAAGTATATCTATGGAGGAGGTTAAGCATGCAAGTCGCCAAATGGGGTAACAGTCTCGCCGTGCGTCTCCCGGCCACGCTGGTGGAAGCGCTGGAGTTGCGTGAAGGGGACGATATCGAAATCATCGTGGATGATCCGCGTACATTCGCGGTTCGCAAAAAACCCGGTGCCGATGCCTTACTGGAACGTCTGCGTGCTTTTCGCGGCAAGCTGCCGGAAGATTTCAGTTTCAGTCGTGACGAAGCCAATGCCCGTGGCTAAATTTAAACATTTTCTCGACAGCAATGTGGTGCTTTATCTGCTATCGGCCGATGCGGCCAAGGCCGATAGTGCGGAGGCGTTGCTGAAGACTTACCCTGTCATCAGCGTGCAGGTGCTCAACGAGGTTACAAACGTGTGCCAGCGCAAGCTTCAGATGAGCTGGGATGAGATCGCCCAGTTCCTGGAACTGGTGCGCAGCTTTTGCAGGGTCGTTCCGCTGACGGAGACGACCCACGATCAGGCCCGGTGGATGGCGGAACAACATCGCCTGTCGTTCTACGACGCCTGCATTGTGGCGGCCGCAGCATCAGCCAATTGCAGCACGCTCTACAGCGAGGACATGAATCACGGGCAGATACTGGAAGACAGTCTGACTATACGAAATCCATTCGTAGTGAAATGATTGCACTAGGCGAGCAGGAGGCAACTGGAGCTATCGTGCAACGCAGAGCAGGTGATCAGCATGAATACAACAACCCGCAACAGTATTGCAAAACGTTTCGGCCGTTGGCTCGGCCAGGTCTGGCGTGCTTATCTGCGCCGCGAGCATAGGGTCGTCGTGTGGCTGGTTTCTGTTGGAACACCGGGTGGTGTCGCAACCGCTCTGGTGTGGGCCGTCAAGCTTGGGGTGCTCGGCGTTATCTTCTATGTCGCCTTCTGGCTGGCCATGATATTCCTGTTCTTAGTCGCACTTGCCCGATCAGCCGGAAGCAGCGATGCAGCGGAAGAGGACGAGTGGCCGTTCCTCGATATTCATGAGCTTAGAAAAACGCCAGGCTACGATCCCGTGATCTACAATGACTACGATCACCCGGATTATCCGGATGAAAAGGACCTTTGACCGGTAAAATCACTTCAGCTTGCCGGAAATGGCTCCTGCACCTTTCGAGCCAGCTTGCGTAGCACCCTTGGTTCCTTCAGTAAGTCCCTGAAGTGTGTGCCCCGTACGAATCCCAATCCAGCCAAGGCCGGCGAGCCAGAACCCGGGCAACACCAGGAACATCGTCGCCATGACGAAGTTCAACAGCATATCCCCGAAGGCGTTGTTGAGCCCCATCACCGGATCGAAATTGGTCATCGGACGGTTGTAGCCCCACCCCCAGCCATAGAGCGCGTCCAGGATCGTGGAATCGACCCAGCGCGCCAGCTGGAACCAGAAATCGACGAAGAACAGGGCGAACTGTACCACGCTCACCGTGACGAGGGTTTTCAGGTCATAGGTGCCGATCACCAGCACGAGTGGGATGCAGATCACCAGCGCCATCTTGAGCAGCGACAACGACATGGGCAACGCCTGGCGCATGACGTCCATCGCCGGGAAGAAACCCAGGGCGCCAACCCCCAACCCCGCATCACCCGCCCCCCTCGTCACGATATTCGTCAAGGTCTTGTCGATCTGTCCGCCGTAGTCAGTGTAGACGGTGCCCTGATTCAGTTTCTGTTGCCGGGGAGCGGCAATCGCGCGGATCACCGAATCGTCCAGTTCGGTCCTGGAGATGAAGCCGGCCCAGTTCGCCATGCGCGAAAGCAGATTGGGATTGACCTGAGCCAGCAGGCGAGCGCGCAGGCCAGTTGAGCCATCTGACCACCATTCCCGGCAATTCGGATATCCGGCACCGCTCGGTACCTCAGTCAATCCGGCATCGCGACTGTCATTGTAAGGCCAGGACTCGCGGGGTGTGCTGGAGCGGTAGGTGTCGTAATATCCCGGCGTGTCGATAAAGTAACTTGAACCGATCCAACTGACGTCAGCCATCTGCTCCTCACTGAGGTTCGGCCGGTTCATGAACAGCCTGGCCCGCGCGGGGCCATAGCAGTTGAGCGCGAAATCTGTTACTTCCTGAGCCAGCAGGGGGTCGTCGATACGGGTGTTGTCGATGTCCATCCGCATCTGCCGCAGGTCAGTTCCGCACGGGATTGCCGCGACGGCGGCGCTGGTGACCGCCTTCGAGATCGAGTGCATGAAAAACCACCAGACCGGTACCTTGGCGGACTGGTTGTTGAGCGTGGTGAATGACTGGCTCCAGCCGGTATCGCCGGGCGCGGGGACGTTTACCTGGCACTGGCGTGAGCGTGACTGGTCAAAACTGATGGTGTTGAGATCCACGTCGATGAACGGAATGCCGGCGAACATGATAACGACGATGGCGACGAACACCCGGTTCTCGATCCGCATTGAGGAGAGCATGCCTTTGTTGCCTTCATCGGCCCCTTCCGCGCGCGCTTTCAGCCACTCCTGAATCACGATGGTGAGAAACGGAAGCGCGAACAGGCCGCTGGCAACCAGGACCGACCATATGCCGTTGTGGACGATCCATCCGACGAGGGTCAGGTAATACTCAAGGTAATCGGACGTGTAGAGCGTCATTGAGTCCTCCGTCCTAAGGGGATTGCAGCAGCAAGCTGCCTTCAAGGACCACCAGAGCTGCCACGCCGGCGATTTCCACACGGATAAGGCGCTCGTGTGATGCCGTACCGGGTTCGCGATCCAGAACCCGTTTGCGCATCCATCGCCATCCGCAGGCGATGCCCGTGTAGAGCAGCAGACGCCAGGCCAGGAAATAGCCGGTATGCTCGTCCATCCAGCGCTCCCAGCTCTCGATGCTGCCCAGCACACGGATGCCGATCACGTTGATGGCGATCGCCATAGCGAACAGCAGGACCGTTAAGAGCAGTGCGTAACCGACGCGGCGATTGAACAGCCATCGCCAGCGAAGCCAGGCCGGGATCATGGATTGCTTCCTCCCGATTGCGGGCGCTGCAACTCGTCGAGGCGATTGGGGATGGGATCACCCTGGTATACGCCGCGCGAACCCGCGGCCCGGGTGCTGTGGCGCTGGATGATCTGCATCGGGGAGTTATTAGCCAGCTCACGGCGCAGTTCGAGCTCGGTCCTGAGGTTGTTGATCTCGCGGTCGAGAATGTTGCTCTCCTGCGTGACCGCATCCTGGGCCATTTCGTTCGCTGCCACATTCGGCTCCATCCGCCCTGTCAGCAGCGTGCGCTGAAGCAGCAAGGCTTTTTCCAGTACGCTGGCGAGCGCAACCTCGGAAGCAAGGCGCCGTGCGAGAATGTCCTGGTCGGGTTCATCACGCAGCGCCTCGATCACGCCACGAGTGATTGGTAGCGACGTGCTGCTGGCTTTCTGCAGGTTGTCGAAGCTCATCGGCTGGCTGCCCGAGATAAGTTCCTGCAGGATTTCCAGCCTGGCCTCGTATTCTTCCTGGATGAGCGGGGTTAGCCCGACGCCGGGTGTAGTCTGCGTCTTCGTGCAGCTCTCGCATGTGCGCTGTTCCTGCTCACCAAGCACTCGTGTGGCCCAGGTGACTGCAGCCTGGGGAGAACTCCAGGTCTGGCATGTCAGCCGGTCGCCGCAACTGCCGGAATCGATGGAGGACGTGTCATCAATGCTGCGGCCATTGACCAGATTATAGCCGGCACGCGTTACGTCGGCGACCACGCGGACAGGTGCCTGTCCTGTTCCACCGGCATTATTCCCACCCACCCACGGAACGCCCTCATTGCCCTTGCTGCTCTCGGCTTCCTCGATTGCGGAAACCGCATCAGTACTGGCAACGGCCTTCTTGAGCGCCATGCCTTCCGCGAGCTGGTCCCAGCCGAGCTGGCCACCTGCCGTGTCGGCCATCCGGTTCGCGATTGCCCTGCAGGTGAGCTTCGAGCGATCGAAGTCGAGCCTGGCCTGCAGGACGCCATTGGAGAGCAGGTTATAGAGAGCGGGATCGGCGCGCTGGATAATGAGCGCGGGCAAAGAAGCCACCGCGCTGGTGGCGTTCTGGATCACGTTTGACATGATGGTCTGGAAACCGTTGGTGATCCCGTTCAACTGGTTCTGAAGGGTCGTGGTGAGGCTCATGTCGCCGCAAATCAGATTGCTGTTCCAGCCAGTACCAACGCCGATCGAGCGCATGTTGGCCGCGCCAGTCATTGATACAGCCCGGCCGCCGCCGATGCTGTACAGCACATCGTCGCCGATGACGCTGCCGCGATGTTGCAGGCCATAGTCGTTGACGCTCGTCTGGGCGACGACCCCAGAGGATGCTGCCGTCAGGGCGTAAACGAGCAGGCCCCGACGTAAATACTTGTGGACAGCAGGAGTGAGGGGGGATGAAGTCATCGTTCATATCCTCCACCGAAGTCCACGCTGCCAAGGAATGTCTGGCCCCGGCGCTGGCAGCAGCTGTATGGCCGCCAGAGAGTCCAGGCATAGTCACCCTGAAGGGCCTGTACGCGCTGGTTTGAATGGGGGAAAATGGCGCACGAGCGGGACATGGTTGGCGTGAGTTCCTGCCACTTGCCCGTGGCGGCATCGCCTTCGACAAGCTCACCAGCCGGCCAGTAGCCGTCGCGCGCAGTGGCAAGCAGGGGCTGGTAGACATGGGTCTGGCCACGGCGGGTGACGATATCGCCGGCGCGTTGCGCGACAACGGCTCCGCTCTTGTAATCGTCGGTCTGGTGGAGGAAACCGCCCCTCGGATAGACGGAGCCCCACAGGTTGAGAGAGGTTCGCGCGCCGATCTCCCGCATGCCGGGGAGCAGCGCTTCCGGATAGACGGTCTCCGGCACGTTGTAGCGCCAGGCCACCGTATCGAGTGTACTCAGCAGGTATGGCATGAAGGCAGTGCCGGCACCCTTGCAGGAATAGCCCGAAGCGCTGGCGAGCTGCCCCAGGACCGCGCTGCCGGGATGGCCGATCACGTCAGCGTTCTTGAATTTCGACAGGTTGTTTTCGTGACCCTGGTTTGTCGTGCCATCGCCACCGGCCTGTGCCGTGGTGTTCGGCATGCTCATGGCCCGCACTTCGACCCACGGGTTCGCGCCGGTACTGGCGTAGCTGGATACCACGGCATCCGGCACATAGTGCCGCACTTTCACTGATGTTCGTACCGAGCAGCCGAAGGTCGTGCAGAAGAGCCAGTAGCAGATCCCGACGACCCTGTATTCGAGGCAGTCCGGAGACAGAGCAGAAGCTGTGATCGTTGCAGTATTGAGTGCGGAAGCTGACGACGCGCTTCCAAACATCAGTGCTGTAATTACTGCACGGAGGCGGCGAGTGCGTTTCATGGCTGCGTCCTCCGGTATGCCTCAATACGAGCAACTGCTCTGGCTACGTCCGGTTCGCCGTAGATAACGTAGCGCCGGTCGACCACGACTGCGGGAACGCTCGAAATGCTGAGGATCCATGCATCCGCCACGCCCTGCCAGGCGGACGTCAGATCGCGTTGCAGCCGTGCTCCGCCCTGCTGCAGGCGTCCCAGGGCAATGGTCTGGGCGTGATTCGGATCATGGGGCAGATCCTCCGCGAGGCTGGCCTCGATATCCTGAACCGCATCGAGGCGGATGACAGTGGCGTTGGCCGTGGATGTCAGTGTCACGAACCGGTCTGTAAAGACCGTCACCTCGACGGCGTTGGCCGCCTGGCTGGCTGGCCCCAGAGCAATGTATAAGGCGCAGGCTATTGCCGAGGGAAAGCGTACCGGCCCGGATCGGGTGCAAAACAGGTCGAGCATGGCCGGACTCCTGAAACATGTTGTTGTGAGCCTCAAAGTTCATCCGGAACCTGCCTGTGCGTCAGTCAACAATCGGAAATACGGAGTGTCCGTTTTACCTCGTCTCGTCAAGGGGAGTGACTGGCTAATCGGAAGACCAATAAACGCAACAGGAACTGGATCCTATTGCAGCTCAACAAAACAACAGGCCAGGGAAGACACTGAAGTTCAAAACACCAAAACGGGATAACGTACACCTCTCATGGACACCTTTCTTTAAGGCATATTAAATGACTCACAGGTATCTGCTAACCCCGTAGCGATTCAAGCGTTATCTGGACTTAATTAAGAAGGAGATCAGCCAGGCAATGAATCGGGCTTCCATGATTTCTAAATAAGTGATCCTAATACCGCTACACTTTTGTCAGTTCATGTTTTCCACCTGGGAACGGACTGACGGTATCCATAAAGTGACGGACTTTCTTCAACAATTGCCACATTGAGCGGCACTGGTGATTACGGGTAATAGTTTCGTGCAATGCCAGCCACAGGCGTTCAACATGATTCACCCATGGTGAGTAAACCGGCTGGTAAATCACCCTGAACTTCGGGTTCTCTTTTAGCCAGCCCAGTGTTTTACGACTTTTATGGATGATGTAGTTATCCACGATGAGCGTAATCGTTTTTGCCCGCCTGTAACTCGCCTTCAGATGTTGCAACAGGCTGATAAAAAGCGATGAACTCTTGCTGCTGCCTCCCACATAGCTGACTCTGCCCGAGCCACTGTGCAGTGCGCCTGCCAGATAGTATTTTTCATTCTGACCCGGCGTTACCACGCGTTTTTGTTGACCCCGTAGTTGCCAGTCTGCGCCGGTTTTAGGATTAAGATGGATGTCCACCTCGTATTCGTAAAACACAGGGTGATCCTGGCTGCACTGTGCCAGTGCCTCGTTTATCGTCGCCAGTTTTTCATCTTTGTGCGGATCACGGATACACAGTGTGGGGGCAGCTCTGCGCCATACCAGACCAGCAGCGGGCAGCCAGCGACGAACCGTGGAGGCATGTAACGAACATCCGGTTATATCCCTGATTTTTATCGCCAGCAGTTCCGTGCTCCAGCGTGAACGCTGATAACCAAAATCGCCCGGAGAATATTTTACAAGTTCACCCAGCAGTGCACAGATATGTTCAAACGGCCAGCGGTGGCCACGCCCTGCGGGTAAGGACTTCAGGCCTTCCACACCATATAACGTAAACCAGTTAATCCATCGCCCACGGATGAGCGGGCGCAACAGAGTGTTCTGGCAACATAGCTGACACTGTCGCCCCGGTGCAGCATCAGCATGGCGGTCAGTCTGCGGGCATGGTTTTTATCCTTTGTTCTGTGAACAGTTTTCTGCATCATGCGTCGTTCAGTACGGGAAATGGAAGCTATAATTGGCATTGCTCAGTCCGGCTGGTGATTTGGAGTCTCTGACGATTGGTCAGATCCCACAACCGGGACTGAGTTCCTGAAAAAATACGCTATTGCCTGAATATGGGCAGCCATATAAGTAAACTCACAGGAGCGGTGCTGGAATGCAGAACATCAGGGTTGAATGTCTTTCATCAGTAACTGAAACTCTGGTTTCCGATTTGACGAATTTACTGTCTGAACTGTCAGAAACAGCATCAGATCTGGAAGCCGATGTTCTTAAAGGAATTATTAACTCTGAATCGGTACAAATATTTGTGGCTTATGATGATGCAATACCAGCACCAGCGGGTATGTTGACATTAGTTTGCGTGACACTGCTGTCGGGTAAGAAGTGTATCATTGAAGACGTGATTGTCGGTACCCGGTTCAGACGAAGAGGGGTCGCCTCTGAATTACTTCATTCTGCTATTGTTTACTCACGTACCTACGGAGCACGTTATATTGATCTGACGTCCCGTTCAGGACGTGTAGCAGCAAATGAGCTTTATAAAAAGACAGGATTCATCAAACGGCAGACTAATGTGTACAGACGGATATTGCTGGAAAAGCTGGATCTTTGATTGTCGTTTAAACACTTCAATATTGAAGGGTACCTTCAATTTGGTGTAAGTTCCCGGAAGTGATCTACTATTAGGAACAGTTATTTAGATATGGCCGAAATTTGTATACAGGAAAATCAGAAGGATAAATATTTTATAATGTCTCGCAAAAAAACGATGCATCATTCCTCAATATAGAAGTTCTTGACGAGGTTTTTCATCCCCAATGTTTTGAGAAAATATAAATGTTTTGCAATTCCATGGTAACTTGGGTACATGAGCGGGGTAGTCATACCTCAATAAAAATAGCATACGATATAGTTTCATGCGCCGGGAGTCATTTTTCATTTTCATGACGATCGGCAACCACAAATTGGTTTGTAACTAAATGAATATCGCCCTTAAACCAACATTCTGCAGGTGGTGGAACCAGCTCATTTCTGTTAGATATCTTATAACACTTTTAAGAATGGCAGCTTCGGCCTGAATCCTTTTTTATTGAAAGCTATCGCTTCGCAAACCTGATGGGATAAGTTTATGATTTGCATGTTCGTACTCCCTGAAAATGAAGCTCTTAAAGTCAATTTTTTTATTTAAACAGAGTGAGAAAAAACGTAGGAAGTCCTGTACTGTCTCAAGGTTTCTTTCAGGATTCTTTTTTGAGGACATCGCCTTTTATTCAGCATGTTTTTGCTCTTGACTTTTTGAAGGGGCTTTCGCCCCTGTAGTTTTAACATTGTGGTAACGAAAGAAGATTGTTGTTCCATTTGCCATCGGCATAAGTTCGGATAAATTTCTTTCGTCCATCTTTGGGATCTACAACACCAACATAGGCTGTGTTGCCATATTCATCAGTTACATGAAAAGTATGCTCTTTTTTTTCAATCGCCGCTATAACCTGCGCAACTGTCCATTTACTCCCTTGCGGATTGAACTGAGGGCTGCCTACATGAGTAATATGTTCGTGGATAGCATTGGTATCAGAGAGTGTAATGCATGTGATACGTACATCAGTCATATGGATCACCTTATCGCTGTGAAGGAAAAAAATCTAAAACTGATTATTTTAAATTCAAAGACTTAGTAAACACATGTGAAAACTATGTATTGCAGCTTGTATTGAAAGAGCACAAAATGCAAATTGCTCTTATTTTATCCCTTTTTTTGTTTTCAGTCAATCTCATACGTTCATATTTGACGCGTGTAGCCTAAAAACAAAAACTGATTCGCCAGATATCGTCTGAATCTGTTTCAGCAGAACAGCCGCCTGTTGCGCCAGCGGCACCAGATTTTCATCCTTCATTTTTGTGGCACGCTCTCAAAACCTCACGCCGTTACGGCCTCACGCTTTACAGGCACCCTCCAGATATGGGCTTTCAGGTTAAACTCATCCAGTTGCGAAACGTAGTTCACTGGAGCGCAGAAAGACATGCAGATTGAGCTCCAGCGCCAGACGAGTCAATTCCCTCCCTTTGTAATTACTCATCCTCTCCGGCAGTTCTGGCAGGAGTTTCAGTTGCGGGGGGCGGAGTGATGTTAGGTTACCACCGGGGGGCACGACACCCTCAAAATCATAAGCCGGATTATATTTAATCAGATCCTGTTGTAAGGCGTAGCACATGATTTTGGTCAGATGCAGGCGTACCGGCCGACACCGTCATGCACGCCTCTATCGTCAATCGCCTTCACCAGCTGCGCCAGACGGCGGGTTTCAACCTGAGCGATAACCATTACCCAATGGCGGGAAAAACATAGCGTTTCAGGCAGTTGAGGACTTTACAGGGATGGGCTTCCAACCATAGTTTAAGGCAACTGTTTTGCCACGTGGTGACGACGTACGAAACATTCGGGATTCATCAATAACGCTGATGTCCGCCTTACGAAGCTGAGAAGGGCCGATACAGGACTCCAGTAGCTTGCGCTGTATCGCGCTTATCACGGGGTTCCGCCAGCGTAGTCTAAGGGAAATGACCAAACGGCTTTCTTTATCGTCGGGGTGATAGCTGAATTACCACAACCTGGCGCCAGTGGTGTTGGTTAATCTGCCATTCCTCCGTTTTCGCAATCCCGACCAGAGGGGATTCGTCGCCAATCTGCGGGTGGCTGTCCAGTCACGCCTGGCATGAGTATTCAACGTCGTGAGGCTCAGGTTGGCTCTGTTTAAGCGTATGAAAGTGGGAGACCGAGCTCCCACCAATGATCATCCGACTTCCAGTTGAATCACTTTTCTTGGATGGCTTCGATAGAAATGGTCGATCAGACTGAACCTGAGGATGCAAGCGCGTAAACGCAGGCCTGTAGCATGGAAAATTGTCATATTTTACTTCATATGAGGCTTTGCAGAGGAACTCACTGACCCTCCACCACCACAGGCCGGAATAGCCCGCACAGAGTTGAAAGCTAACTGGATAAGGATCCCGCCGAAGGTATGCGCACCAGCAATGGCTACAGCAGACCAGCTTCGGCGAAGGAATAAGGATTGCCTTTACCGATGATGAAGTGATCCAGAACCCGAACATCCACCATTGCCAATGCTTCTTTCAGACGGGCGGTGATCGTGCGATCTTCCTGGCTGGGTTCAACCATGCCCGAGGGATGGTTGTGGCATAAAATTGTGGCGGCGGCATTGATGGTCAGCGCTCGCTGGACGACCACCCTTGGATATATGGTGGTTGCGTTGATGGTGCCTTTAAACATCGGCTCATACGCGAGAACCTTATGGCGATTATCGAGAAACACAACGGCAAAGACTTCGTTGGCTTCTTCCATCAATTTCAGACGCAGATAATCCCGGACGGCGTCAGGGCCTTCCAGTGCTGGCCCACTCCTGAACACACGCTGTTCTAATAAGGCGATGGCCTGCTCAATAATCCAGTCATCGTGCAAATTGAACGGATTTGTTTTCGAATCCCGATGAGCATCGAGAATGGATGGAATAGTGGACATAGCGACCTCCAAAGGAAGTATAGGGGAGTACACCCAGGAGGGTGCCCTCATGGGATGATGAGACGTAATGTGCTGAATATCAGGCATCCACCATCACACAGGTGATGGTCGTTCGCGGAGCGGATGCGATGCGAACGGGATCGATCAACGCGAGCAATTCGCGTCGTAGCCTTGATGATCGAAGGCTACCTGGGCATGACGCTGACAACATCAGCGGACATTTCGGTGTTCTCTGCCTGGTCGGCGTTACTGCCTGCGGATAGCAAATCCAACGCTGAAAGTAGCGCATCACCTTCGACTGGGCCGGGCAGGAAAAGAGTCCGGTCATTCTGGTTATCGCTCAGTTTCAGGGTTGGAGTGGCGGTGACCCCATCACGCGCACCTTCGCTGGCCTGCTCCTGAACGATTGCTTTTGGTCGGGGACTATTCAGGCAGAGTTGAATGGCTGGCGTGAGTGCCGGGAACGAGATGCTTTCGGGTAATCCAGCACCATCGCCACGAGTCTGTTGATAAATCCAGGTGACCGCTTGCCAGAACGCCGCCTGACCACTGGATTCACCCACACATTCAGCCAGTTGGGCTTGTCGCGATGCTGCCGGTTCATGCATGGGAAGGGGCAGATGATGCCATTGCAGGTTCGTCTCAGGATGCTGATCAACCCAGGCTTTGAGCACCGGGTAATATCTCCTGCAATACTGGCATTCAAGATCAGCGTACAAAACCAGTGTAAAACGTGCATCGGCTTGTCCGTAACGCCACGGCGGGTTACGGGGATACTGTAGAGCAGCAACATCTTCCGTGTGGTCTTTTGCCGGTAAGCTGGTGCGGCTTGCCTCGTACCACGTGGTTACAAGCAGTAAAGAAAGCACGACAACAGTCAGAGGACCGAGCATGCGGCGATGAAAACGTGTAAGAAACGATATTTGCATGACAGATTCCTGATAGCCCGCCGCAATGTCGAGCCGCTTAGTGATGATTTGTCCTCACAGTTGAACATAACCGGCCAAATGCTGAAGTAAACAACGCGAGTTTGCCCAACCCCGGGTAGTGGGGGGCTTCAGGTTTTGCGCATCAGTTGAGTGCGTCCAGCGGTAAAGAGCTGATGCCGCGGGCCTGGTCGATTTTTTCGGCTACCTTGAACGCCGCATCGAGTTCGCTGATGCCAAACTGCTGCATCAGCTGGTAGCGTTCGGCTTTTTCTTCCGGCTCAGTCATGGCGAGGGCCAGATACAGGCTCGGTGGAACGGCGCGAAACAGTATTTCCATCGACTTTGAAAGGATCACCCCTTCCGTGAATTTGCCAGCTTCCTTCCTTGCCGAGAGCAAGAGGGCTTTTTGCGATGCATTGAGATCCCGGAAGCGGGCGATCTTCTCCACCTCATCGGGCGGCATGCTCAGGCAGATCCACCACTCAATCATGTTGAGCATAGGTTCTGCCGCTTTCGGCAGATCGTCGAGGTTTTGAGTGGCGAGCCAGTACCAGGCTCCCAGCTTTCGCCACATCTTCGTGATTTTCACAACATAGGGTGCGAGTAGCGGGTTCCGGGTGATGATATGCCCTTCGTCGGTCACGTTGATGATGGGACGCCCGAGGAACTGATCGCGTTCGGCGATGTTGTTCACCGTGTTGATCAGGCTAATATAGGCGATGGAGAGTTGTGCGTTGTAACCCTCCCGCGCGAAGGTCGCCAGATCGACGATGGTGATGTCCGCCTCAGGCCATGGTGTACCGGGCCTGTCGAACATTTCACCGTCGATACCCTGGCAGAACATATCCATTGCATCGGCCATCTCCAGCAGGCGTGTGCGGCGCGTTTCAGGCAAGGTGGGGTCTCCTCCGCGCTCACGCAGCGCATCACGTACATCTCGGGTCAGGACTGTGCGCTTTTCGGATACGCAGCGCTTTGCAGCCTCCAGTATGCACTGACGGATCAGGCTCCGATCGGCCCGTGTCATTCGGGCTTCCTCCTTATCCTCGCCGCCAGTGATCATGAGCCGGGCGGTGATTTCCAGTTCGCCCAGCACATCACGCTGTTCGTCGCCTTCATTTGTTTCTTCTTTTCCTGTGCTTTCGTCCAGCGCATCCGCATCGAGTGTCTGCACCTTGCCCGGCGTATCGACCAGACGCCAGGCATCAGCAAACGGTGCGAGGCTCACGCCGGTACCGGGTGACAGCCTGACGCGATGCACTGTGAGCCCCAGCCGCGCCGCAAAATCACCGAACAGGCCGAAGCTGTTGCCTGCCTCCACAATGAACATCCGCGGGCGGTAGATCGCGGCGATCTGGTTGAGAATATTGTTCAGGGTCGCGCTCTTGCCCGATCCGGTGGGACCGAACAGGAACAGATGCGCATTCATCTGCCGGTCGAGCCGGTTCAGCGGGTCGAACGTGACGGTGCCGCCGCCGCGGTTGAAGAAGGTGATGCCGGGATGGCCGGTTCCCTGGCTGCGTCCCCAGACCGGAGCCAGATTGGCCGCGTGCTGGGCAAACATAAGCTGGGTGTACCATTGCCGTTTGTCCTTGCCGGGGTCGTAAACGCAGGGAAGCCAGCGCAGATAGCTGTTGAGCGGAGCAACTTCGTCTTCCTCGCGTACAGGCTGCAGGCCAGCATTGAGCAGGACATTGCCGAGCTGAAGGCCGCGCCTATCGAGATCGGCAAGGTCGCGGCCGCGCAAATAGAACGCCAGTGAAGCCCGATACAGCTTGTGCGAACTGCCGATCAACCCGCGCGCCTGTTGCACATCTTTGAGCGCCTGTTCCGATGCCAGGGTTTCCCCGACCGCTTTTTTCGCCAGATGGTTCAGATGGGTTTCGAGAATGTCCTGGGGTGTGATCACCAGAGTGAGGCACATGGTCGTGTCCTCGGGCATCTGGTCGAAAAGGGCATTGAAGGCGTCACCCCCCTTGCGGGTTTCGCCAGTCAGGTGACCGGTTGCCGGCGGCGTGCGCAGGCGGTCGAGCACGATGGTGCGATGGGGCATGCCGTCGAAGAACCAGAGGCCGTTTTCCGCATCGGACCTCGGCTGGCCGAAAAAAAGCCGCTGCGCGAAATCGGTGCCGCTGGCAAGTTCCAGATCGTCCTCTCCGGTCACTTCCGGCCAGGATGCCAGACGATAGAACCGCTCACGGTCTTCGGCTGTCGGACCCAGCAGGGCCGGACCGGGATTGAACCAGGGCAGCAACCAGGCATGGATAGCGGCGGCATCCAGGCGGTGCGCCTGCACGCCAGCATTGGCCAGGCCGCCGACCAGGCGTTCACAAATGACATTCAGTGCATGCTCAGCCGATTGTCCGCGCCGGGCCGGCGCGTTACCGACGCGCCGGTAAACGACCAGCCGGACACGGCGCGTCTGCCCGTGCCAGGGCAAGCGCGTGACGGTGCGATCCTCGAACAGCCCTCCCTCTCTGGAGACGGCGCGCAGATGGTGTCCGAAGAAACGCAGATAGAAATTCGTGAACGCACTTTTCCTGGCGCGGGGCTGAAGGTAGTTTTCAAGGGTGGAAAGATAGCGGTTCCAGTCAGCGTCATCCTGGGCATACAACTGGATCACCCAGGGGGACTCGTCCAGCTCATCGAAACTGTCCTGGATTGCATTTTCCAGCGCGTCGCGGACCTGTGCCAGCCAGGATGCCTCGCGTCCTTCCGTGCCGATCGGCATCAGTTCGAAGAACGCAGCGACGGAAACTCCGTCCTCCAGCAGCATGCACCTGGACTCCGGCAGATATTCCACCCACGGCAGCAGGTCGGCAAAGGACGGCGAAACGTCGTACAGCGCCTGCTCATCGCTCAATGTCGCTGGCCTGCGGCTGGCATCCCGCTTGCCGGGTTCAGGGATTCCATGGGCCTGCAGTTGCGCGAGATAGCGCTCCCATGCGCCCTGTGGAGCATCTGGCGAGGAGCTGCTATCCGCAAGTGTCTGCGTAACGCGGCGTTTGAAGAACGGTCCCATCAGTAATTCTCGGTTCGTTCGCCCGGCATGGCGTACTGCACGCGCTGGTACAGCGGGAAGACCGTCGTGTAGCCGGGGACAGGCACCGGATCGGTGCCCGCGAGATGGGGAAACACGTACATCACGAGATCGGGATTCGGCAGGCGCTGGAACTGCCGGTAGATCTCGTTTTGTGCTGTGCGGGTGTAGCTGGCATTCACTACCGGTGCGGCCTTCATATCGGCTTCGGTCAGCGGGCGGCGCAGCGACTGCCTTGCGTCGAGCAACTGCCGGGCGGTCTGGCCGCCGCGGGCGTTTCCGCCGGTTTCCTCGTTCCAGATATCCAGCATGTTCTGCCCATCGTGAGGCAGCAGTTTTTCCTTGCTGGTTGAGCAGCCGCCAAGCGCTACGGCGATGACCAGCACCGTCAGGCCGTTAATCCAGATCCTGTACATCAGAAGCACCTCCGGGACGATGATCGACCTTGCGCCCCTTCGGGTCGTAATCGATGATGAGGGGGTGTTCGAGATGAACCGCGACCCTGGCGCCGGGCCTGACGTACACGGCTGCGAACGCCTGGCCATAGAGCTTGTTCACCCACTGAGACATGTCCTGGACACCACCGGCCAGGATGCGGCCCATCGCTTCGTTGCCGGAAATGCCGACCGTACCGAGCGAGCCGTTGTTGTTGGCGACCACCGCGACGCTGCCGTTGTCCGACTTGATCAGCGACGCCGCACCCGCTCCGGCAGCGGTGATCAGCGCCTGGGTGCCCAAATATTGCTGGGCGTTGCTACGCCGTTCGCCGCTAACACACGGAATGCCCCAGGGATCGCTGATCCAGCCAAGTCCATCCTGCGTATTGTTGCCACTGGCGTTGCTGTTCTGTTGACGGTTGCTGCCACGTTCGCCGTCCTCCGGCACCGTGCGGATGGTTCCGTCATGGAACACGAATGTGACCGAGCGGATTTGCCCACGCACGCAGGAGAGCGTCCAGTCGCCCGACGCCGTGCCGCTGACGACCGCACCGGCGACATCGGGAATGTCAATGCCATTGGCGGTGAGGTTGTCCGGACCGATCAGAACTTTAAAGGGATATGGATCGTTCACGGTTCCGTCAACCGGCACGCGCCCGATCAAGGCCGTCATTGAAATCGAACCCATCAGCGTGGCGTTGGTCGGCACGGTATAGACCGGCCTGGCGGTGGAGATGCCGGCCGCTTTGCGACCGGCATCCACGACCGTATTCTGTTTGGTGTCGAGCGTTTTCTGTGCCGGGCGGAAGCTGTTCGGGAATGTGAAGTTCCCCGTAGTGCCGGGACTGCGGTTCTTGCCATCGCTGCGCGCATCTTCCGGCTCGATCCAGCGCACGCCATCGGTTCCGAGGCCTGCGCCATCGCCCGGTTCAAGGCCAAGACCGACCGGCAGATCGGCGTGACCGTTCTTGCTACTCAGGTTCTCGAACTGACGCTGTAGCTCCTGCAGCAAACCCTGGGTTTGCTGGCGTTCGCTGGCGACCTGTTCGCGGTCGTTTTTCAACTGGTTGCGCTCGGCTTCCAGGGCGCTCTGGATACGGCGATCAATGGCGCCCTCACGCTGGCGCAGGCGTTCGTTCTCCGCTTTCTGGATCTTGTTGTCGGTCATCGCAGCCTGCAGTTCGGTGCGCAGTTGCCGGACCTGGCCCACCAGGGTCGCCACCGTATCCCGCGGCGTATCGCCTTCGATGCCAAGTGTCCTGGCTTCTTCAGGCGTAAGCTGGGCTCTGCCGTCCCGGTCGGGCTGACTCCCCCCGCCGGAAAACAACTTCACACCAACGAACACCAGCAACAGCGCCATCGGGACCATTAGCCATTTGAGCAGACCATTACCTTTCATGACAGTCTCCGTTTTTCCGTGCTGGTGTCTTCGGTTCCGGCAGGTTCAGCGCCGTATTGACGGGACTGATCGCAGGCAGCAGTGATTCGGCCAGGCCGTGTCCTTTCGTGACCAGATAAACCACCGACGTATCTTCGGGCGAACCAGCCGGCCCCAGCGTGTTGTGCTGGAATGCTCCCGTCATGAAGTCGCCTTGCAGAAGGCGTGGGTCGAGAGACAGCCTGCTTTTCGAAGTATTGGTGAGGCGCACGGCGGTCACCCAAAGGCCATCAAGCCGCCAGGCAGCGAGCGCTCGAGCGCGAACCGGCAGGGTCGGCAGCAAAGTGTCCAGCGGCAGGTTGCGCTTCAGAGTGACGCGCGTGATACCTGATACCGGCTCAATAGTACGCAGGGGGGCATAAAGATTCTGGGCGGCATAGCGCGTCAGTACCACCGGCACGGGCGTCTCGCGTGCCGTGTGGGAGACCGCTTCCTGCTCGCCGTTTTCATCGCTCTTTGCCGCCGCTGCCAGGTCGCCGTAACGGGTGGGTGTACCTTCAGCTTCGACAATGCGCACTGGCTCCATCGGTGGCTGACCTGCTGGCGCCGTTTCGGCAGCAATATCCAGCAGGATCAGCGCGCCGCTGTCGGCGTCCTGCAGTTGCAGCCGGGTGGGCTCGATCGGCTCGCTGGCTCTCAGGTAGATCGCGCCGCCGGCGCTCTGGACACGCAGGCGGCCTGTCAGCGATGCCGGTACGCCGACGCGGACGTTGCGGTCGATAAAGACGACGCGCTCCTGATCCACCTGCAGAGACACGGCCAGCGGCAGTCGTTCCCAGCGCAGGATTTCCAGCGCCTGGGCCGTGGTCGGCAAACTCGTGGTCACCAGCAGTCCAAGGGTATAAAGGACATGTTTCATGGCGTCTCTCCCAAAGCGCCGCCGAGCCCGCCGGATGTTGTACCGGTCGGTGTCACGGGGTCGGGGGTGGTGATGCGCTGCGGCGCACCGCTGTAGCAGTCGATGGCCAGACCGAATGGGTTGCGTTCCGGATCGACATCCGAGCGCACGACCTTGAGGGGGTAGCGCACCAGCGCGCGCTTGACCTGTTCGGAACCGTAGTATTCGTCCGCCGTCACATCCAGCGTGACGATCCAGTCGCGGTCCGAGACTGCTTTTACACGCAGGGTTGGGTCGTCGCCGTAGCCCCGACCGGGGATCTCATAGATCCCGCGAACCCGTTGACGCAGTTCGCCACCCGTACGTCGAGACTCGTAGTCGTGGCGCAGGAAACTCTGGCAGGATGGTGTGAAGTAAGGCGACAGCACATGAATGTTACGGGGATAGTCCTCATCGCCATTGACGGGCCAGCGCTGGAGTTGCTGCCAGATATAAAACGAGAAGGAATAAACCGACTCTGGCGGCACCTCCCACCATTTCCGGGTGCTGCCCGAGCGCAGATCCGGTGGCACGTGGATGGTCAGGTCGCGCGGTGCGCTCCACCAGCCGATCCCCATCACCAGGGCGACCAGGAACAAAGCGCCTGCTCCGAGGCGTAGGGTCATGATATGTGACTGGAGATGGGTGATCTCGTTCCTGAACCGGCTCACGAGCTGGCCCTCCGTCTGGTCGTCCAGTAGCCTGAACGGGTCACCAGGTCGCGGCCGCCGAGGAACTGGGCCAGACCCGGATGCTGTCGCGCGATGTACCACTGGATCTGGCGGTACAGCCAGGTATCAGGCCTTCCGCGCTTCTGGCGGCGCAGTATGCTGCCTCCGGCGGAAACACCGGTGGCGATGCCGAGTACAATGGCAGTGGGAGCGATGGCGATCATTGAGTAAATAATGGCCAGCGGAATGCCCACTAACAGACCTGCCGTGCCCGACAGGCCTGCGCACACCCACAACTCATCCGCTGTGAGGCCGCGCACGACCACGGGATGGCGATTGAGGCGATGCGGGAGGAACGCAACCGTTCCGTCAGGCCGGACGTCCTGATGTTCAGGCATGTTCTTCCCTCACAGAACGCCGGTGGCTTCGGTGAGCAGCCAGATGCCAACAACCAGGAGGACCGCACCAACCGCCACGGTCAGGCCGAACTGTCCCCACGTTTTGCGGCCTGTGTGGATTTCGGCATAGGTGCCGTAGGCGTGGTAGCAAACACCTACGAACATAGACGCCACAACCAGCAGGGCGATCAGCATCACGATGTCATAGCCGTAATTACGTAGCGTATCCATGATGCCCGAACCCTTGCCGCGCGACGGGTCTTCAAGCGTGGGCAGGCCCTGAGCATGGGCGAATGAACCCAGCATGGCAAACACCGGCAGGGACGCCAGGGCCGCAATGCGAGTGAAACGGAAGAGATGCGAAACCGGATTCATGATGTGAGCCTTTGCGTTACGAGAGGAGGAAAAAAGTCAGCACGACGTACATGGCGAAAAAACGCACCGCGACACCGAGAAACTGACGCTGGGAAATCCGCTGTTCCGACCAGCCGACATAGGCAGTGCGCAGTGCCCACACGCCCCACAGCAGCAGCACCGCGAACACGGTGCCGAGCAGCACGACGGATACGGCGGATGGGGTGAAGCCGCCATTGGCCTGGAAGGCGTTGATCTGGCTGGCATTCATTGCTTCGGCTCCTGTTCGGGTTCCTGTCGGTAATCTCCCTGCAACGCTCCGGGGTCGCGCGGCTGGGCGCGCTGCGGTGTCAGGTAGTCGTTGATACCGGCACGCATGCGCTGCAGGTCAGCTGCAAGGCGCGTATAGTCGAAGTGATAGCGGGCGCGTTCCTGCGATGCGGACACGGCGGACTGCTTCGCAAGGCGATCGAGCAGGTCCAGCTGGCGAACGACTGCCGCCAGGTGTTCCTTCTCATTGCTGTCGTCGGCCGCGGTCGCTGGCAGAGCCGTCGACAGGCAGGCAAGCAGCACCGCAGCTAATACGCTGCGCTTTGCAAGTGCCAAGTGACAGGACGGAACCATTTTGCATTCCCCGTTGATGCGTAATGGCCTGATGCTGCGGTGATGAGCGCGCGAAAACCGCAAACAATGGGAACGGGCGATTCACCACATTCTGGGGATGCCGGTGTATGTGCGTCTTGAGGCTGTTGGAGCGCGGTGTGGGGGAAGCGAATACTGCTCTTACGCTTTCGTTGGAAACAGGCACGACGCGCAGTCTGGCAACTCTCGTACGATGCAAAAATTATTATTCCTATGAGAGTGTTAATAAGTGAACTTCGCTCTCCTGGGAACGGTTATTGAAAGTTGGGGGGGGGGAGTGCAATAGTCTGTCTCATGGAAACAGATTAAAAAATAAATACGCCTGTAAGAGTGATAAATTAAATGTGCCACTGCCACTGCCACTGCCACTGCCACTGCCACTGCCACTGCCACTGCCTGCCGAGCGTATGGGCGCATAGGTATCTACTGTACGTCGCATGGAAAAAGGCGATGCACGCGTGCCTATCCACTTCTTTGCCCGCGCCCTGCATGTCTTCGGCGAGATACAGGCCCTGTCGGGGCTGCTGGATACCGCGCGCGACGACATCGGCCTGACCTTGATGGACGAAGACCTTCCCAAACGCGTGCGCAGCGAGCCGCCCGCATCGGGGGCGCTATGAAATCCGCGGTTTCGATACGCCAGCAAATCCTGGTCTGCATCGGCAAGGCTGGCACGCCTGTCGGTACCCTCATCTATGTCAAGCAGTGGCGCCGCGAAAAACTATCTCGTGACACTGGCCGCATTTTACGATGGCTACTTTCCGAAGGAGCTTCCGGCAAAGCCGTTACCCGCCATGCCTGTCCTCGTGGGCTACTGTTGATCGTACAACAGATCAATTGCCACTCAGCGTTTATGTGTTTGACAATAACTGGTGAAGCTTATAGTTATATTTCATATGCAATGACTCTTTGTTTTTTAAATATGAAATAACTTTCACGTCGCAACTATAAGTATTTCTTGAAGCTTCCGGCTGCGATGTCAGTCGCCAACCCCAACAGTACTGCGCCTGGCAGCAGGATGAGCAATGGACTAATGCTAACAGGAAGCGCCAGATAGATCACCCAGGGCAGCACGGACAGCGGCATCAGCGATGCTTTGGCGCGGTGATAGATGAAGCCGGATTCGCGCCCGGCGCCGAAACGGCGGATGTCGCGGCGCACCAGGCCGTCGACCAGCCCCACGAAGGCGGCCATCAGGAACAGCGGCAATGTCAGCACCAGCACCATCAGGCGCACGATGAACACCAGGGCCATGAACGCCGCAGCGATCAGGTAGCTTTCTATCCAGACATATGCCTGGCTGATGTAGTACCGGAAATCGCGTGTTCCGCTGTGGCTGGGAGCACTGGCCTGGTTCGCCGCGTTGCGCATCCACTCCAGCAGGCCGGTCTTGACGAAGATCCAATCGTAGGCTTGTTCGACCAGCCAATGCGCAGTGCGCCCCGGTTCCTGTACCAGAGCGCTGCGGGTGAAATGACCGGAGAGCTGGGACAGTTCATAGTCGAGCATGCCCTGCGCGTGCCGCCATCCTTCGTCCGGCCAGAACAGGTGCATGCCCACGCATTCGATGACGATACAAAGGAGCAACGAACCGCACAGAACGCCGAACAGGCGAAACGGCATCGTGATGATGCTGGCGATCAGCCCTTGCTGGCGATTCTGCTGGCGTTGCGCGGTAGTGGCCGGATCACTCATACAACCGCCTCGCCATCGGCTGCGGTTATGTGCCGGAAGTCGTCCAGCAGGTCGTCCGGTAGCGGTTCATCCTGTCGTCCGGGAAGCACCTGGTTTTCCCACCAGTCGCCAGCCTCGACGTAGTGCTGACGCATATAGCCCGCCAGTTGTTGCAGATCCCTGGGCATCGCCTCGTCGGGATCTGGGGCTGGCAACGGCATGCGCACCTTCCAAAGATTTCCGCCTTCCAGCAATGCGAAGGCCTGTCCTTTCGGTAGCGCCACTACGTGCGCCGGCTCGATCAATGGGACGCTTGTCGTGGTGATGCGGTCCTGGGTGTTGCTGGTGAAATCGGTCTGCCCGCGAATATCCGAACTGTCGGTGGCCCCGCTCATCAGCGACGTGGTGTAGACCTCGACCTTTGGAAGCTGCCTGGTGAGCAACTCAGCGGTTGCGGTTTCGCGCACGCGTAGCATGAAGAGATTATTGAAGTTGCCGACCACCTGGCCAGCTTTGGCACGGTTGCCGATCCTCGCTTCGATATCGCTGAGGGTCTGGGTATAGGCCGTGACTTGCAGGCCGGCACCGCCGCCCTTGTTGACCATGGGGATGAATTCATCGCCCATGAGTTCATTGAATTCATCAGCATGGATGTTGATCGGCAGTTTCACCCCGGAGGCGGCACCGGGAAGCCCGTCATCGATCCCGAATTTGTAGATGTGTCCGGCCACGGAAACCAGATCGCTGAACATCGAGTTGCCGACCGCTGCGGCGATCTCCGCATCCGACAGGGCATCCAGGCCAACGTAGACGACCGCCCTCTTGCGGATGATCTGCATCCAGTCAAATATTGGTCGTGGATCGTTCAGATCGGAATAGTTAGGCGCGAGCAGTTGCGCGATTTTACCGGTCGTGAGCTTTTCGAGCAGCGGCAGCAACGAGGCGACGATCTTGTCGAAATAGGTACGGTCATAACGCACGGCGGAGCGCAGGCCAT
The DNA here is from genome assembly GCF_032389435.1 of Enterobacter sp. DTU_2021_1002640_1_SI_PRY_ASU_LCPMC_013. Lineage (NCBI taxonomy): Bacteria > Pseudomonadati > Pseudomonadota > Gammaproteobacteria > Enterobacterales > Enterobacteriaceae > Enterobacter > Enterobacter sp. DTU_2021_1002640_1_SI_PRY_ASU_LCPMC_013. Next base: position 3,098,602 of record NZ_CP135594.1, on the reverse strand, counting down.
CGAGCACGGGATCGTACACGCGCACCTGGGAGAGGTATTGCTCCAGCGCGACGACGCGCTTCTCCCTGCCCATCATGTGACGGGGCATGTTCTTGTCGTTGATCCGGCCTTCAAGCTGGACGATGACTTCCCACGCCTTCGGCTCATGACTGGCGAAGTAGTGTTGGGCATATTCGATGAAAAGGGCGTCGATATTTACCACATGGCGCTGGATCAGTAGGTAGTCCGGCCGCTGTCCCAGCTCTACCAGAGCTCTTGCGATGATGTTGACGAAACGCCATGCAAATTCGCGGAACGCCGCACTGTTGCCTTCGCCCGAAAGCTGCCCTGCGATGCGGGTCGCCACTTCACTGATGCGGCCGAAACGCCCCACGGCGTTGTAGCGCGCCGAAATGTCGGGCCATCCGAGATGAAACACATAGAACTCGCCCTCGCGCCCCGCGCGTTTGGCTTCGACGTACATCCGTTTCAAAAGGTCTGCGTCACCCTTGGGGTCGAAAACGATCACGACCTCATGCTCGCCGGCGGCGTTCTTGCGGCGGATGTCCTGCGTGATGAACAACTCAGCCAGCCGGGTCTTGCCGACGCGCGTGGTGCCCAGCACAAGCGAGTGGCCGACCCGTTCGCCGAGCGGCAGGGTGACGGCGATCTCATGCGGCTCGATGCCGTGCAGGCGTGGCATGCCTCCCACCGGCGGCAGCGGCCGCGCGGGATTCAACGGGTTGTCCCATGCAGTCACCCGAGCGAGCTTTGAAAGCGGAAACGGTGCGAACTCCAGGCGCTCTTCAACGCGCCGGGCAAGGCGGTAGATCGGTGTCGGCTCGACGTAGCGCCGGAATTCTGGTCGATAGGTCTGCATCAGCCGGTGCGTGTGGCGCTGGTCCCAGCGAAAACCGCGGCCGATGAACAGACGCTGCCGGCTGACCGGCACCTGGCGACTGGTCATGACATAGCGAGGCAGGCGGCGGATATTGCGGCGGTATCGCAGGATGGCCATCGCCTCGCGCAGGCGGATGCCGCCAAATACGAGAAATGCCAGAGTGCTGCTGAATCCCAGCAGCGGGCTTAACGCGAGTGACCAGGGTGCCACCATGCACAGCAACGCGGCGCCAGCGCAAACCGCAACGGTGTATAGCTCCACCGCTGGCCGCAGCAGCACTTCGACTGCATGAGGCTGGGCCATGACGGCTTGCTCACTGCTCGATGCCGCTGGCGGTGATCAGGACCGGGTAGTGCCGCAGTCCGAGTCGCTGAGCGAGGTCGTCACCCGATACGGGGGACAAGGTGAGCTCGGGTGCCAGTTTACGCAGTCCCACCAGTGTCTCTGCTGATCCGACATTGACCACGAGACCGATGGCGCTGATTTCGTGCAACGCTGCTTTGCGTTCAAGCAACCAGGCGCGTGAGCGTTCGTCATCACCGATGAGGAAGACGGGTGTCAGGCCCGGAGCCTGTATCACCCGGCGAGGCTCATCGCCGGGTGACAGCCGCTCCGAGCGCACGGGCAGCATATCGGCTTCGCTGAAGGTCTTGCCTTCGGCCGGCGGCACGAAGATACGCGGCGGACCCGGCTGATCCCGGTGTGGCGGCAGGTCCAGCGCCTGGTAGTAAGGCAGAGCGGAGGCGCCTCCATGATCCTCGACCACGACGAGAGGTGGCTGGCCGGCCGCCAGGGCTGGCAGACCGGCTGTGCACAACAAAGCGCAAAGAATCGGCCTCACGGTGGCGACGAAGGCAGGTTTCATGGTGTATTCCTCCTTGTGGAAGCGTCAGCACGGGAAGGACCGACCACGCGCGCCAGGTGCTGGCTGACGCTGCGCCGGTAGCGCGCAGCGGGTGCGCCGCCGGCCGGGCGGTGATAGCGGCCGATGGCGACCAACCAGTCCTCGCCGGGTGTGTGTTGTTCGCGCAGGATTTCGGCCGCGATGGCGAGGTTGCGGTATGGATCGAGCAGATCGCAGGGGCTGCTGTAGCGGTGCTTCTGGTAGCCCAGGTTGATTTGAGCCAGGCCGGCGTCGATGCGTGTCAGGGGAACTTCGCGTAGCGCCTTGCGTAGCCCGTCGCAGGCCTCTGCGTGGCTGCTGAAGTGGCGGGCCGCGCCAGCCACGTTCAGAGTCCAGGGCCAGGGAACCAGCCGGCCGCCACGCTGCAGGCCACTTTCCTGCAAGGCCACGGCATACAGGACCGGGGACGGAATATCGGCGCGTTTCGCTGCAAGCTGGTAGGCAGGTGGGGGTATCTCCTGGGTTGTAGCCTGGGTGGTTCCGGCCATGAAGCCGGCCAGCAGCGCGAGCAGGCGCGCGTAGCGCTTCACTTCCGTTGCCATTGATCGCCAACCTGCCGCACGACGGCTGGCAGATCTCCCGGCAGACCCAGTGATAACCAGCGGCCTGCGTCATGGTTGAGGGTTATGGAGCCGTTGCGGACACGGGAGGGGTCGATACGTGCCCGCTTCGCCCAATTGCGGATGCGGGCATCATCCTGGCGGCTTCCGACCATGTAGAGATCGAATTCGGTTTCCGAAGCCTGCAATTGCTGGACAAGCTGACCGCATGGGGCGCATTCGTCCTTGACGAATACGGCCATACGGCGCGCATCGCTTGATGCGGCATTCGCACTGGAAGCGATGTTGGCTCCCGGCAGATTGACGCGCTGCATGCCGGGATGCAGGCGTTGCCAGGCGGCGTCGTAGGCGCGCTGATACGCCAGTGTTTTTTCGACGCGACGTGCTTCAACCTGCACCTGCAATTCGGCGTAGCGGCGACGTTCATCGTCCGAACGCGCCTCGATACCAAGTGCTGTCAACGGGTCGAGATTGGGCGAGAAGATGCCCAGAGGCCCCTGCATCACTTCCCGGTAGCGCGTCCATTCCTCCGGGCGAAGCCCCCATTCGCGGGCATTCTGTTCATCGCTGTTGGCCGTAATTGCAGGCTGTTCCTGGCCGGGAACAACCGGAGAAGTGGCTGTTCGTGCGTTCTGCGCCGTTGCCGCGGAGACGGCGCAGACGGCAAGGCTGGTCGCCAACGCAAGCGAAATGATCCTGCAGTTCATCTGGCCCTCCTATGGCGCGACCACGCGAAGAACCTGGCCGCCGTTCTGGAACACCGCGGTGTGGTCTTCGATGGTTTCCAGCCGCCAGCCGGCCTCCGTTTCGCCGGGCCGCAGAACGCCTGTCAGGGAGGAGGCAGCGGCTCCCGTAGGCTGGATCGACAAAAAACGCTCGCCGCCGCGCATTTCGAGGCCGATGACCTTGAATGGAGGCGCCGCCACCTTGGGCCTGGTGGCCGGGTTCTTCAGCGTCCGGGTTGGGGTGGGAGCGACCTGGGCGGCTTTCGCCAGGCGGGCCTCCAACTGCTCGATGCGGCTTTGCAATGGAGAGAGGCTTTCGGCTGTCAGCCGTTCGCCGAGCGCCTGCTCGATCCTGGAAACCCGTTGCTCGATGGCCAGGCGCTCGGTTTCGAACTGCGCGGTCGTCAACGTGTCGGGCTGTTGCCGCTGCGCTTCGAGCTGCTGCCCCAGTTCTGCCAGCCTGGCTTCCAGGACAGCGACTTGCGTACTTTGTGCGCTGTCCCCGGCCTGTGTGGCAAGGTTGGACAGCGCCACATGATTGACCACCGCACCAGCGCTGATCAGCAAGACCCAGGTGATGGTGGCCACGCGCAGCAGCGGTACGCGCGAGCGGTGGCCGGAGCCGGGGATGATGGTCATGGCCGGACCTCCGTGGTGAGCGGGCGTTTCTCAACGTGACCGGCCGCCTTCGAGGAAGAGTGTGCGGCCGGTTGGCTCAGGGCAGATGCTGGCTGGGGAGCGCGGGTGAAGCAGACGCGGCGGGCGCCATCGTCGACTTTCAGATCCCACGCAGAACCGGCCAGCGTCAGCAGGGCATCACGCAGAAGCATCGGCCCCAACCGATAGTGGGATGCCGGCAACGGCAGTGAATTGAGTGCGGTGATCTCGCCCACTGAGCAGAGCTGGTAGCCGGAACGTAGCAGGACGTGTCGCAACGCATCGCCCACGGTCGCGGTGCGCGTGTCGGGTATGGCGATATCGACCACCTGCAACAGCAGGTCTTGCTGTGCCGATGCCGGGGCCAGTTCGACCAGGGTATAACGTCCATAGCGAACGACCGGAACGAATTCCGGCTTCTGTTTTGCCGGTACGATCGCCGGCTTCGCGATGGGGGCGGCCTTCGGCGGAGGCGTCGTCGTGGCGCAGCCAACCATCAGTGCGGCTGCGATCAGCAGGCCGCAGCCCGCCAGATGGCGATGGAAGTGGCTGAATGGTTGCATGTGTCGGTTCTCTGAAGCGTTGAACCGTCACAATCGCCGTTCATGGCGGGGGCATCAGCAAACAAAGGGAACTGCCGGCTGCCCCTATTTTTCATTTCAGAGAGCGGCCGCTATGAGCCGGCCTGCTCAGACTCGCTTCGTCACTCAGGCGTTTTGGAATCGCGGCGCGATTGTGCTGGACTCCACACAGCCGATCATCAAGCGAGTATGTTCGCTCGAGGCGGTGCCATTGGAGCTGGCCAGTGGCCTCTTGCTGACGCTGCTGGCCTCGGGGTTTATCTCCGCTATAGTGACATGGGATTTCTTCTCTCAAAAAAACGGCCCCGGAGGGCCGTAGTAATGCGAGTCATGACTTCCTGCGTAAGTTAAGCAGTTGAAGTATTGCGCCGATAATAGCGACTGCCCCTGCGCTCGTCGCTAACATCCACGCAGGCCATTGCTGGAGAAGTAACACTCCTCCCAATGCAGCGCCGAGCGCGCTTCCCAGATAGAGGGCGGATTCGTTCAACGCCACAGCAAGATTGCCATCACCCTGTTGTTCACGAGCTTTGATCAACTCATTGTTTTGAGGAACCTGCAGCGCCCAGCCCCCGGCACCCCAAACGGCGATCGGAAGCATCACCAACCATGGGCCGGTTGACAACGAGACTGGCAGTAAAAGCAGAGCAACTGCCAGAATGGCCATAATCCACAGTGTCAGCGTCGGTCCCTTTACACGATCCACCAGAGGACCGATCAGGAAGCTGCCCAGCACTCCACCAACACCCCATACCCAAAGATATGGCGTAACTGAGGGAGATGAGTCTGGTTCAGCGGCAGCTATCAGCGGAGCCAGAAAGGTATACATTCCCAAGCTGGAAATCGCCGCGAGCAGGGAAACCAAAAGGATGACCACCACATGGCTATCTGTGAGCAATGCGAGCTTGGCCTTGAGTGGAATTGCCTGTGCCGTTGGCAATGCAGGAAGCCGGGCAAACAGCCCTACGAAAGCAATGCCCCCCAGCAGCGTGACCAGCCACAGCGCAGATTGCCAGCCGAGTTGTTCCGCCAGGAGCAGACTCAAAGGAACGCCCAGCACTGTTCCGCTGGCCATACCTCCCATGATTACGGCGATTGATTTCCCTCGCTGATCAGGGAGGGAAAGCGCCGCAGAGGCGGCAATGCCCATCGCGAGATAGACACCTGCTCCAATACCAGCGATGGCGCGGAAAACCATCAGAACCGTGAAATCAGTGGATAGCGCACTGGCTGCATTGGCCAGAACAAATACTCCGAGGGCGAACAGCAAGTCTGCTCGCTGCTGATGTGCGGGTAACAACGCGACAAAGATTGGTGAGCCCAGCCCATAGGCCAGCGTGAAGGCGGTGACCAACTGCGCCGCAATCGCTACGGACACAGAAAAAGCCGTTTCGATCATCGGCAGGAGCCCAGCGGTAACGTAGGAGGCCATCCCAAGGGCAAATGCCCCCAACGATATGAGATAGACTGGTGAGCTTTTTTTGTAGTTCGACATCATAGGTTTCCAACTAATAGAATTGGGGCGACACATGTGTCGCCCCACAGTTGCAGTTTAAAAAGAAAGTGACACTTCGTATTCCGCCAGCCAGGTATTCAGGCCGATTGCCAATTCCATGCCCATGCGGTCATACATGGGAGACAGGTTGTCAGGAGGTTTCCCCAGGGTTTGGGTAACACGGTCACGGTCACGGTCAAGCAATGGCAATACCGGAGAAGCCGGATTAGCCATGATCGTGGTCAGCGAGGTTCGCAGTCCTTTGTACGCAGGGTCTTGCGTGGAGGGATAGCGGATATTGGCTGCAAATTCTGTTTAGTGTCACAAAGGTCCGATACTGCCCGGATACTTTCAAGGCACTTAGTTTTTCATTCAGTAAAGTTTGGTACATGGTTATTTCCTCTTAGCTCTGGCTACATTTCACTCATCCTTTTTCAATGGTTGCCCGAAGGCTTTGCACGCCTTTGGGGCAAGTCGCACCTATTGTGTGCAACTTATTTGTCTATTACAATCTAACCATTTATGCTGTTACTAAAGGTGATGGGATGAGCACAGCTAGAACGATGGAGCGCACGCGAAAGGAATTAGCTGACTTTCTGCGTAGTCGGCGCGAGCGCTTGCATCCTGTTGATGTTGGTCTTCCGTCTGGCGGACGCCGCCGTACGCCAGGCCTGCGACGCGAGGAAGTTGCTGCATTGGCCGGAGTCGGATTGACCTGGTACACGTGGCTGGAGCAAGGGCGTGATATCAGCGTATCGGCGACATTTCTGGACAACCTGTCACGGGTCCTGAAGCTGGACGCCGCTGAGCGCCGGTATCTCTATCTGCTAAGCCAGCAGCGTCCTCCCGCAGAACCAGGAAAGACATGGTGTGTCGTACCGCAAGTCGTCCACCGTCTGATGGGCGACCTGGCGCTACGCCCTGCCTACGTGATCAATCTTCGATGGGATGTGCTGGCGTGGAACCAAGCCGCAGACCGAGTGTTCCACTTTTCAAAACATGCCCCGGAACGCCGGAACCTGCTCTGGATGCTATTCGCTGATCCTGCAACTCAGGCGTTGTTTAGCCCTTGGGAGGATCAAGCCCTCCACCTGCTATCTGAGTTCCGGCGAGATTTTGTCCGGGCGACGCAAGAGCCTGATATCTGCGCTTTGATCAAGGACCTGGAAAAGGTCTCTCCCGATTTCAAAGCTTGGTGGCAGGAACAGACCATCCATGGTCTGAATATGAGTTGGCAGCGTTTATCTCTTACAGGCTACGGCCATGTCGCTTTCGAATACACGAAGCTTACGATTGACGAGGATCGTCATCTTCGACTGCTCTACTACGCAGCATTGGATCAAAGCGATCAAGACCAAGGTTTCATCAGATGGTTGACGTCCTTTACTGACGATAAATAACGACCCCGAAGGGCTGTTGAAGTGCTGCATGGTGATCAGGCAGCGACAAGTTGTCTTGCTATCGCCACTTCTACCGAATTGCCGTCCGTGTTGAGTGCATCCAACCCGGACTCCGGCACACCTCCTCTCCCGATGTGTTCTGCGAGACGAGGATCTTCTTGGCCATCAGGTCGGGGCATTCATCAATGCGAAGAAGCGGTTGCGAAGATGTTGTATCGGGCATGTTCGTGTCCTTTGGAAGGTCCAGGGGCAGCACCAGCTCGTGGGGGAGGAATGCTCCGTCAGGAGCGGTGGGTGAAAACCTCGGGAATTGCCTGAAACGAGCAATTCCCGCGTCAGATCAGTTTTTCAGTTGCCGCAGGCCTTCGGCCAGCAGCCACAGCGCCCGATTGAGGCGGACGTTCTGATCGATGCCTTGTACAGGGCGCGTGCGTTGATGACGGCCATAGGCAGTCCGACCGGACAGACCTCCTTTGACGAGGTTTTCCTGTACCCGGTTGAACACCGACCACAGATCCGGCCGGTTGTCATCGAACCGGCGCGTTGCCAGAACCTGGCTTGCAGTTATCGGCAGCACCTTGGTGTCGCTGTCGTACTTGAGCGTCAGGGCCGATCGCGCAAAGGCTTCCGCCTCCCCATCGTCGAGCGTGATGGCTCGCATGGCTTCGCGGGAGTCCTGCACCTGGTCGAAGCCGCTCAGGACCTCGTAGGCACCTTCGATTACATGGTCCGTCACATTGCCCTTGTGAGGCACACGAACGTCTCCAACGATATCGCCGCACACCAGACCGTTCCGGCACACGAAACGGAACATGCCGGCCAGCATCTGGTAACTGCTGGTGCCATCATGTGAATTCAGCAAGACGATCTCATTCGCCTCTTTGCCGTTGATCTGGCTTGCATGGCGAAGACGGATCATGTGTTTCGTGAACTCGCGACGGTCTTCACGACGCACGCGGGTCTGGCACACCATGAAGGGTTCGAACCCTTCATTGCGGAGTTTCGCCAGAACGGCGGAGGTCGGGATATAGCTGTACCGTAAGGAGCGGCTTTCGTGCGGGGCGTCCGCGTAGATGGAAGGAGCAACTGCGCGGATCTGGTCATCCGACAGAGGATGATCAGCACGCAGGATCGGGGAACGTGATGCGAAACGGGATGCGAGTTGCATGTCTATCTCCTTGAGGATTGGGCAAGCGAAATCGACGACTGGCCAAAACCAGACGCGCACGCGTGCGTGGAAAACCTGCGATGCAGGGTCAGTCCGAAGACTGATGGACGGGAAGTTCAGACGACTCGAAAGGCGGATGCCGAACGCGCTGTGCATCTGTGATCGTGGTACGCACGTAAAGCACGCTCAACAGAGCAGTGAATGCCCTGGCAGGGATAACGTGGGCCTTTCAGATCCCCAGTTCGGTGAATGAACCATCCGCCTGATGCCTGGTGAGGCGATTGCCGACATTCCTTGCGGCGTCGGATTGCGCCTCTCTGAACAGGCTCTCGGGCACGATGATCTGAAAATACCGCAAGACCTCGCGGTAGTAGTCAAGGTTATGACCGAAAGGATCGGTCTCGTGCAGATTGCTGTACAGGAAGTGGTCGTCCTCGACCTGCATGGCGTCGTCGATTATCTCGGCAGACTTTTCGATGGTCAGGAAAAAATATTGCATCGGCCGGTCCCAGCCGAGCACGACGATGATGGGAAATCCCTTGTGGGAGGTGTCGAAGTAGTGTCGACTCATGATGAAGCTCCTCTTTTGAAATCATCGGACGCTGTTCCATCGGGGAGGCGCCCCGATGGGTGATGTATCAACGCCGGTCAGACGTTGACCTGGAGCCAGTCCTGGAACAGAGGTTCAAACCGATAGCCCATCGCATCGAGACGGTCGCGCTGCTGACGCAGGATGCGGCGGTCGACGGTTGCGTCGAGTTTCACGATTTCGCTCAACGGCCAGAGCATGCCGAACAGTGCCGCGTCGTCATCTTCAGCCGAGGCGTCGGTGGGTGATGCTGCCGCTGGTTCGCTTCCGAACGGCGTGGTGTCGACCAGTGGATCGCGCATGCTGCGGGCCTTGGTCCTGGCTGGAGGCCTGGTGGCTGCGGCAGGAGCCTGCGCTTCCTCATCAATAGGAACGATCTCCTGCGGGCTCAGCCGCTGGGCTTCGTCCTTGCTCAGGCGATCGCTGTTTGAGAGGGGCATACCACCCAGATGGGCGCGGATTTCGATGATCATCCGCCCACTGGTGTTGTAGGTGGAGGGGCGGATTTTGGCGATGACGAAATCACCGTCGTATTTGCCTTCGTTATACTGGTCCAATCCCGAATTCTTTATGACAAACTCACCAATGCTGGTCGAAAAGTGGCCGACATTAAAGTCGCCATTCCTGCCGTGGATTGTCTTGATGGCCAACTGGCCCGGAAGGGTAATCATAGAGTGCTCCTGGTGAAGAATGGACGAGCGGGCTCCGCCGACAGCGCTGTGTCTGGGATGCCCGGCTGATGAAAAGAACAAGGCCCCTGTGAGGGGGCCTTGCGGATCAGAACGACTCGGCCAGTGCTGGTGCTTGCGCATCGGCGGCTTCGTCTGCAGGTTCGTTGACCGGCTCGGAGGTTTCCGGAACCGGCACTTCCTGCGGCGCAGGAGCAGGCGCTGCGGATTGCTCCGCAGCGTCCTGTTCGGACTCGGCCGGCTTGGGTTCGGCTTTGTACTTCAGAACGCCATCGACCTTGATCCAGCTGACGAACAGCAGGCGGGCTTTCAGGCTGACACCCTGTTCGCCGACGCGCTTACCCTTGGAATAGGTGAAGGTGTCGGTCCACAGGTCGCCCAGGCGGAACCCGATCATCACTTTCTTCTCCGCCTCGACGGCATCGATGCAGCGACGAATGAGGTGCTGGGCATCGGTGCCCGAAACGCGCGTATCGAAACGCACGTACGAGACATCGTTGCTCGGACCATTAAGCGCTGCGATATCGCAAGCCAGGAACGGATCACCTTTCTTCGGCTTCACTTCGCGGATGCGATTGAGGTAGCCGAGGCCGGTGATGTGCAAGTCGAAAAAGGACTTTTCGTTGGAAGTGGTCATGGTGAATCTCCAGACTTGAGGACAAAAAAGCGGAGACACACCGACCCCGTACGGGAGGTGTGTAACCCCCGCGCGGGTTGATGGATCGTGAGATCCGGCAACAACCAGGTTGGCATCACCGCCGATTGCTCGACGGTCGTTCGCGCTGGGATGCCGAATGCGAACTGGTGTGATCACGCGGACGGAACCGCGCGGTAGCCTTGAAGATCATGGCTACCTGGGCATGTTGCTGACCGTGGTCAGCGCAACATGGCTGTAGCGTGGCATCTGCTTCTCTGGACGGCCATCCGGAATGGGTACTGGCCTGTCGCCTTATTGTTCGGCCGCTGAACGTGAGTCGTGCGAGCATGCCGATTGTCGTGTAGCGCGCACGGCGTAACCCGGTTGTATGCTGTTTCTCAACAGCGGCGGAGCCTGGTGTGCGATATCGGGGTGCTGAAAAAAAGAAGCCCCCGAGGCGGGGGCTTGCTGGGTGATCAGCAATGGGGCTAAGTGCCAATCCCTAAGAACCGCAACCGGCCGGGCAGCAACCCAGCTCAATTCCGTGTGTGCAGTAGCCATTCTGTGCATTCCAGTACCGGGTTTCCTGCCTTTCGACTGGTGTTGCATAGTCCCATTCCTGTGCTATCTGCAGAGCCTGTGCGCGCTGGCATTCAGGCAGTAGAGCAATGTGTATCTCAACCTGTGAACTGAAGCGTTCGACGTAGTAGTCGTGAGACAGTCCGCAGCCGTTGTTGGCTTGCACGGCGAACTTCTCGCAAACAGCCCTCCACGCGGTTTCATTGAACGCGGGATGGGTCTCCCCGATGGTCTGTGAGGATGTACTGCAAGTGATTTCTGACATGATGGATACCTCAACGTTGAAGAAAAAGGCCCTACATCTGAGTGGATGGAAAGCGTGAAGGGCAAGTCCCCGCCAGGGTACGGATTCAGCCGTAATACTGCCGGGCTTCCTGCCATGGAACGAAGCGCGCATCACGGCCAGTCGAGAGCGGAAGCTGTAAGCTCCCGGTCTCTTCCTTCGAGAAGCGTGTCGCCTGGTCGAGCAGGACCCAGCCGAACTCGTTGGACCAGAAACCGGCGCTGTCGCTGACGGCTGACTCGTTGGGTGAATACACCACCCAGGAGCCGCTTGCCGTGGACGTCACGCCGACACCGCCTGACGTCGCCGTGAAGCCTTGGCGTTGATCACGCTCACGTCGATCAGGCGCCAGCGCCCGTCATCGATCAGATGCTCCAGCACTTCGCCGAGCATGTCGAAATACACCTCGTCGTGCCGATCGACCAGTTCGCCATCGCAATGCAGCTCCACCACGTAGGTGTCGCCGGCGCGGTCATAAAGGATCGTCACCCGGCCCTCGAACTTCCCGGTCGAAACCGCGAAGCTGATCGCCGGAGGCGTCTCGATGATCCTGGACGGCTTTGGATCGACCCAGGTGAAGTCACGGGCGCCCGCATCGACCAGCATGTGGGTGATACGCCGGAAGCCATCGGGCGCCGGCATTTCCTCCAGTTGCTGGATGAGCTGGCCCAGTTCCAGGCACTGTGGCTTGGGGATGGGCAGCTTGGCCGGTGCGGAACCAAGGACATGCGTTTTGACGGTGTAGGGGATGCCGTCAGACGTCATCTCCGTACGCTCTTCCGGGGTGTCCGCACGCAGGCCGTCGAACCGGCGCCGCGCGTAGGGTTGGACATGCACCCTAGCTCCTTCTTCGGGGACCGAAGTCACCAGGTTGGGATCGAGCACCGCGAACTCGGTGGGTTTGACCCTGACGATGATGGCATCGCCGGTGGTCGCGACCACTTTGCCGTCGAAGGCATCGGGGTCGATCGAGAAGCCGAATGCCGACACTTGTGGCTGATCGTCAAATACGCGGTACTTGAAACCTCGCGCATTGCGCGGCACATGGGCTGCGACAAGCGAAGGCATCAGGGACTTGATGAGAGAACGGTCCATGGGAACTCCTTGAAAAAAGCAAGGGATTCCCGCCACAAGGGAGGGTGTCCCTTGTGGGTTGAGTGATTGGTGCGGAATGCGCCGGTAGAACAGACCAACCAGTGCAACGAGGCACCGCAGTCTTGAAGGTCTCGACTGCCTGGGCATGCAGCCGGCAACGCCAGCAAACATGTCGTCAGGTTGATCTATGGCGCTGCGAATTGTTAGCGCCTATCGGAGCAGTCTCTTCAACGTATTCCGTCGTTGCGGGATCACAGATCGTCGCGTCGCAGGTGCTTGTGACGAACCTGCATCCAGGGGAACATCAAACTTGCGACAAACCCGCCAATGACGCCGGTGGCCAGAAATCGGATCTCGCTCCCCCAGGGCTGCGGCAACGCCATGCTCAGCGCCAGGACGCCGAGAAGAATCGTGCTGGCGGATGCGATCCACCGTCACCGGGTTCTGAGCAGGCCGCCTGCCAGGGCGTCCAGCAGACTGAGTTCGGTGAACGTTTCCCCGGAGGCTTTTTCCGCAATGCGTCCACGGAGCACGTCCAGGTCGATATCCGGACCGTTCCCTCCATGGCGCTCCTGCTGCTGAAGTGCGTCGGTAATCATGTGAGGCGAAGGCAGGTTCTTTGGCCTGGTGTTCGCGGGGGTGAGGCCGTAGGCTGTCAAGAGCGTATGGGTCAGTTTTGGTAGCCGTAAACGCTTTGCCAGGCGGTCGTCCAACATGCACCACATCTTCTCCCTGCCAGCAACTGCCAGACGGTAGAGCGCCAGCCGGCTGGCGGCCGGGTAATCAACGGTGGTCACTATCGCAGGCATTTCGATTGCACCACCGGAGCGCAGGAAGTGGACGTGGTTCTTGCCTTCGTGTGCGAACCACACTCCCAGCGGAGCGATCTCAAACACGATGGCCTGGTCTCGGTCTCCCGGTGTCGAGCGTTCATCTTGCAGCAAATAGTCGGCAAGCCCGGTGGCGGAGGGTGCCTCCCTTCACCGCCAGGATTCGCCCAGTAACATGTCGAGTGGAACATGAGCGCGCGCTGCCGACCGATTGCCGCAAATCCAGAAAAGGCACTATGGCCCTGGTGAAGGCGGAAACATCGACAGCGGAACCGGCTGCATTGGGCAGCTCAGGGGGCACGAGGAATGTCGAAGCAGGTAATCTAGCGCTGCATCCAATGCGTCCTTTGCAGCCACGATGTTTCTGACAGCTTGCTTCAGCTTGGCAGAAGCTGCATCGGGTTTCTGTACAGGGGCAACTTCGGTATCGGACGGCATCGTCATAAGGTTTCCAGAAAATACAAAATCGAACCACATGGAACTATAAAAAAGAGAGCCTCGCGAGGAGGCTCTAATTTCAATCTACAGTTATTCTTCATATTGTGGCAGTCCATCCAGGATCGGGGCATCGGCATCGAAGATCAGGATGCGGATGTCGGCCAAAGCCGCCAGATGGAGAGTATCAACCAGAGATTCCGGCATGCCCTTGTCCAGATGTTGCTGTCGCAGTTGTGCAGCGGTAATGCCCTCAATCTGCAACAGGTTCTCATCTGTCCATGGCGTGGCGATCAGTTTTACGCCAATCGCCGGGCTACAGGGAATGCGGAATGCGATGAACTGGAAGGCAGTCGGGGTGGCGATATCAGCCAACTCGGCCAGGTAGCGGGAAGCCTCTTCGGTAATGTGCGCCGTACTGATTTCCCAGCACCGGCTGTAAAAGCCGGTCTCGAAGTTCAGTCGGTGGATCACTTCCTCCGCAGATTTTCCGGAGTAGGTGTCTGCGATATGAACAGGCTGATCGAAGTCATCGCCGGTAATGGCATAGACTACCGTGCGCACAACTCCATCGGTCTGACATTGGCTTTCCAGTTCCTTCAGGATTTCCTGGCCTTCGGTGATCAACGCAAAGTCGTTGCACAGAATGCAGGGAAACTGCGCGATCTGTTCGTCAGGCAGATGCGCCTGGCTGGGATGCAGCGGCCGCCAGACTGGCGGGCTGTCGTCTGCGTGGGTGATGCAAAGCGTGCGGACGAAATGCAAGTGCTGATAGCCGCGGATGAAGGGATTGAGAGTCTGGGACATGAGATTTCTTCAGCGAGTTAGGCGGAGCGCCCCCTCCGGGGATAACGCCCCGGTGGGTGGATAAAATGCGCAGCCTTGGTCGAAAGCTCAGTCCTGATTTTGGAGCAGACCCTCGGCTATGCGTTGCCGCAGTTCCCGGCGGCTATTGTGATCTTGAACCCCGGCAAGCAGTCTTGCCGTTTTAAGTGTTATGCGGGCGGTTGCTACAGTCAGATCGCCCTCCCGCAGCGCCTTTTGCAGATCAGTTGCGAGTTCCAGCGCCTGAGCGGAGTTCCCGAAAAGCCTGATCTCCCGACTGATGAAGCAGGCATGACCACCCAACTCGAACAGCCTTGGTTTGCTGCAGTACCAGCAACCCTCGAACTGAATAGCGATAAAGTTATGGCCATCGTTGAAGCAAGAGGCGATCAGGAACAAGGCTTCGAGGTCTGCGTCACCATCAAACGGATGATGTTCGATAAGGTTTTCGAGATCTTCGTCCTGATCGGCGTGGAAATGCCTGGCGAGTGCTTCAAGAACCACATCGATTGTCGTCTCGGGTTCCTCACCAGGTGAAATGTTGAGCTGAGTGGATAGGTTCGTCAGGCCCTCCAGCACGTCACTCCATTGCGGATCGTTGGTTTCGGCGATCGTTGCGATGAATGCCCGCCCGTTCCCTAGATAATTGGCGTCGAGATTGAAAGCGCCGAACAGTGCGGAGATAACAGGCGTAACGTCTTCCAGCATCAGAACGCCGGTAGCTTCGTAATAATTATTCGCCATGATGATGGCTTCTCTCGATGAATGGGCGGAGCCACGTCCCTGCGGACATGAGCATCTGCATGGGGAGTAGAAGGGAGACGCCAGGACAGAGGCGAGCAGTCGGTCGGAAAACAATGAACCGGGCTCACCAGCCGCTGTAGTTGAGCACCAGTTGCGCGATCACTTTCCTGCGTTCCAGGTCGAGTCCGCCGAGATCGGTGAGACCCTCGAAGCCGATACGCTTGAGCATCGCAGCGCCCTCGCGGTTATTGTAGAAGCTGACCATTGCAGAAAGGAAGAGCCGCTGTCCGCCACTTAGGACGCTCAGGGCATCGTTGAGCAGAAGCAAGTTGGGCCGCAGATCCCATTTGCTGGCCGCATTCAGAAATCCTTCGCGGGTGCCGTCGCCAAACCACGCGACACCGGCGATCTCCACGCCGCGCTTCCAGGTACGGAAGAAGGCGGATGGCGCCAATGCGATATGCGCTTCTTCAAGCGCGATCTGATCGACGACCTCTTGGGGGAGAGAAATTTTCAGGTTCATCGCTATGACTCCTGTTGCTGTACGATCAAGGATGCGAACGCTGCTGCCACTCACCGTTTTCGAGAGCGGTCGCTGCAACTTCGATACTGGGGAAATATTCGATGGACTCGCGCGAGACCGGGCCTTCTTCATCGGTCGTGCCGATGTAGTAGCCTGCTGCGCTTCTCAGCACTCGTAGGGGCAGACGCTTGCCGACCCAGAACAAGGCCAGATGGCCGATCCGGGGTTGGGGATGTGAAGCAATGGACATGGTGTTCTCCTGACAATGGCGGGAGGCGCCACATCCCTACGGAAGTGGAAGCGTCCCGTGGGTTGATGGAAATGCATCGACGCCGTGATGGCGTGCGTCCGCGAAGGTGATGCGTGGCGGACTGGTGGGTCGGCGCGGAGAACTCCACGGCACAGCCGGAAAGACCCTGGCTGCTGGCATGGCGCTGAAAACATCAGCAACGCATGGGAATGAGCATGACGATCCAGTGCGTCTTCGTCCTGCGTCAATCGGAATGCAGACCTGGCCCTATTGCCCAAAAAAAACGCTCCCGACGGAGCGTTTGTGAGGTGGATCAATTGGTGATCGTATGTAGCTTGCCTTCATCATCGAAGACCAGCCGCACCGTCGCGCCTGCCAGTTTCGGCTGAGGCGTATAACGCAGCATGTCCGGCAACAAGGCGCTGATGACGCGAACCGGGTCCTGCGAGGAGCCGATGGCGATGAAGGTATCGATGGTCCGCTCGTCCTCGGCCTCACTGGCTTCGTCGTAACGGTCATCGAATATGTAGTCCGAAATCAGCCGGGTGACGGAGCCCACGTCTACGGTGAGGTAGAGGGTGTCGACCCTGCGCACGGCATGTACCGGATACTCGCCGGGCTCGCCTTCCAGGCTGACGCGCAGGCCTTCGACCAGAACCAGCGAGAGAGCGCCGTCCGCCAGGCTGGCGTGATTGTCTTCATAAAGCCTGGTGGCATGCTGGACGACAATCTGCTCGGGCCTGATCGTTCGGACCATGGGCATCAGCCAATGCTCAGAATCCAGCCGTGTTTCCTCCAGCAGAAACCCTTTGCGAGCACTAAGGTAGACCTCGGCAGTCGACTGATCATCGTCCTCGCTGTCGATGCACCAGACGCCGACCTCCTTCAGACCCTCACTGGCCGATATTCCGGTCCGGTGATAGCGTTCCCAGAAGCGGCAATGTCCTGGAGGAGTGTCGTGCCAGTCGCGGAACCATGCCAACGGAACGAATGGGATATCGTTGAGCAGGTCTGCATTGGATGAGGTAAGGCACCTTTCGGCGTGGTGCTCCACGAACTCGCTGCCCGGCAACTGCTGCCTGGATTCGATCAAGGCCTGACGGTAGGCTTGATTGATCGCCGCCTGGATACGGACATATTCGTCAGCCTCATTGAGCAGATGCTGCCGATCAGGAAGCCGGGCGATCATGTCATCGCGCAGCATGACCACATGATAATTCGATGCTCTGGGCGGAAAACCGAGAGGAAGCCCCTGCAGGAAGCACTGCCACTGGACGCATGAAGCCTCCAGGTTGAGCAGAATCCGGCCGACAGGCGTCTCGCGCCATTGCAGGTCGGGATTGACCAGTGGTCGAACCAGCTCTGTGCCATTGAGGAAGACAGGCACCGGAAAGGCTTCGCAGAGTTTCTTGAGTTGCTGTGCCACCCAGGTCAACAGATGGACGCCGGAGGTTGGAGATTGCACACCATCGAGACGAATCTCCGTGCCGATGCGAGCTTCCTTAGCATGGACCTCAATGCCATCGCCGTGGATGATGGTCGTGGTGCTGGCACTGAACGCCTGCGTACCCGAATGCACCGACAGATGTTTGGAAAAATACAAGGTCGAAAGCACGCCCATGCCGAAGGCGTTCTCACGCGCCTGTAGTTCCGGGTCCCAGCCGGATTCGGCGATATGAATCAGAGATTGCATGTCGGCGATGCCGGTGCCGTCGTCGCTGACGGTGATCGAGGCGTCGTCCACAGTGATGTGGATCTGGTTCGCACCGGCTCGCCGTGCATTCTGCAGCAGTTCACCGAGCATGGACTGCGGATTGAAGGCATGTCGCAGGTTGGAAATCAGACGGTGCTGATTGGTTTTGAGACGGATAGTGCCCATTGAGGCCTCCTGAAAGTCGTGCGCCGAAGTGGACGCGAAGGATGAAAGCGCGAGCGAAGATGCGCCGTGGCTGGCCGCTTGGCGCCGGGCGTGAACTGGAAGAGCGGTGATCGCGCGGGGACGAAGTGCATCTACGCCGGCTGTGGCGTGCATCCGCGAAAACGATGCGAGGCGGACTGGATCGGTCTACGTGGTTGTTTCACGGCGCAGCCTGAAGACCTGGCTGCTGGCATGGCGCTGATCGGGATCAGCAACACCTGCCGCAAGACTGGCAGCGGTAGATGCTGCCGTCCCGGGCCAATCCGCGTGCAGGGTCAACCTTGTTGTCCTGCACGGTGGGGCTGGATTTTGTACGCCTGTTGTGCTAACGTATCGTACAAAATGCAACTTTCGGAGATGCTTCTATGGGTACTTCAGCAACGAAAACCGCGCGCTTCGGGCTGCGTGCAACGCAGCAGCAGGAAGCCGTGTTGCGACGGGCGGCCGATGTCGCTCACAAGTCGATGACGGACTTCATCCTTGACAGCGCCTATCAGGCGGCTGAACAGACATTGCTTGACCAGCGCCTGTTCGTGGTCTCGGGCAGCCAGTCGCACGCGCTTCTGGATCTGCTGGATCGGCCGGCGCAGGACAATGCCGGGCTGAAGGATCTGTTCTCGCGTCCCGCACCGTGGAGTAGCTGATGGCATTGACGGAGCCGTCAGCGCTCGCCGCAGGGCATGCGCTCGACGAATTCGATTGCGGCAAAGCCAGTTTGAACGACTGGCTGGTGCGGCATGCCCGGCAGTCACAGTCCAGCGGCTCAGCCAAAACCTATGTCGTGGCCGACGAACAGCGGGTCGTTGGGTATTTCAGCCTGACAGTGGGCCAGATCGATACCCTCGAAGCGCCTGATCGTGTGCGAAAGGGAATGGGTGGATATCCCGTTCCCGTTGTCATCCTGGCGCGGTTGGCTGTCGACCAGCGTAAGCACGGGTGCGGTATTGGCGTGGGGTTGCTGCAGGAAGCAATCAGGCGCACGGTCATCATCTCCGAGCAAGCTGGCGTGCGGGCCATGCTGACGCATCCGATCGATGATGAGGCCGCACGCTTCTACCAGCGCTTCGGTTTCGAGGCATCACCCGTACGGGAGCAGCAGCTACTGCTGTTGTTGAAGGATGCACGCAAGCTCCTGTTGCCCGAGAGCGCGCACACCCGACCGATTTCATAGCGCGGGGATGCGGGCAATAGCGCATGTGTTCCATCCGTTCGCCCGCTATGCCCGAAGCTGTCCGCGCCAGCGAAGTGGAGTTCGTGGGCTGGCACCAAGAAGATGCGGCGAAAATGATGTAATTTCGTGGTCAGCCGTCTTGTCTTTCCGGCTTGCTGTTCAATGTGCAGTTGAACAATACCAGGCTGATCAGAGTCGCCAGGATGTTGTATGAGGTGGCCTGTGCCAGGGCAACACCATGATTACTTGATTCTGCGCCCGGTATGTGCGCCAGTCCGGTGAACAGGATGGCCCCGACGATCGTGACACCCGCCGAATTGCCAAGGGCTTGCAAGGTACTGACCAGCCCCGACGCCACGCCGGCCTGGGCGTCAGCCACGCGGCCCAGCAGAATGCCGAGCGCCGCCGGAATCGCCATGCCCTGGCCAAAACCGTTGAGTATCAGCGATATTACGAGGCAGGCCAAACTGTCAGGGTTTGTCCAACCCACCCATATCGCCAGTGCCAGTCCCAGGCCGAAGATGCACAGCCCGGCAAACAAGGTTCCTTCGCCCATGTAGTTTTGTAGTCGCGGACCCGCCAGTGAGCCCGCAAAGAACGCCACGGCCGAAGGTGTGAAGATGAGTCCTGCCATCAGCGGTGAGAGATGGAGCCCCCCTTGCAGTAGCATCGTCAGTGACAGAAAAAACGAACTGATGGCCGAGTAGAAGAAGAACATGCCAAAGGCGCCAGCCAGGAAGGGGCGGTTGTGTAATAGAGCAACGTCGAACATCGGCAGGCCGCCCGATTTCGCCAACCGGTGTTCATGCCACAGGAATGCAGCCCATACCGCCACCGATAGCAGTGGCATGCACCAGGACCACCATGGCCATCCCTGGTCCCGGCCAAGCATGACCGGGACCAGCATCAATGCGATGGCAGCGGCACCGGTAAGCGATCCTGCGATGTCGATGCGGGCCTGCATCAGCGTCGATTCCGGTAGCACCCTGCGTCCCACGATCAGCGCCAGGGCGCCGATCGGTAGGTTAATCAGGAATACCATGCGCCAGCCCAGGTCGCCGGGCCCGTGTTCGATTAACCAGCCTCCGAGTAACTGCGATACCGAAGCCGCCACGCCTTGTACGGCACCCATGATGGCGAACGCCCGCGTCCGATCCGTGTCCGCGAACAGCAGACGAATAGAGGCCAGTACCTGCGGCATTAGCAACGCAGCACCCATGCCTTGAGCGATTCTGGCTGCGATCAAGACACCAGCAGTCGGGCTCATACCACAGCCCAGCGAAGCTGCGGTGAACAGAGCCATGCCGAAGAGGAAGATGCGGCGGCGTCCATACATATCCCCAAGCCGCGCGCCGTTCATGAGGCAGATGCCATAGGAAGCGGCGTAGCTTGCCAACACCAGTTGGACCTGAACCTCTGAGGCCGGTAGCCCTGCACGCATTTCGGGCACCGCCACATGGACGATGAACAGATCAAGAATGACGACGAAATTACCTGTCAAGAGTGTGGCCAGAGCTAGCCAGCGGCTTCTGGACGTCAGGCCCGAGGGAGAGATAAGGATTTGCAGTGGGTATCTCATTAAAATAAATACATACGATCGTATTTGTTACTATAATAGACAACATGCAAACCTGCAATGGAGGAGTTTTCATGATCGATACAGTCAGCACAGGGTCGCGGGACGGTCGTCGTGAGCGGGGAGATCGCTCCCGCGGTGCTATCCTGGCCGAAGCCGTTCGACTGGCTTCCGAAACGGGACTGGAAGGGCTGACCTTTGGTCGCGTCAGCAGCGAGGCGAACGTCCCCAAGAGCAGCATCCAGGTGCTTTTTGGTAGCCGGGAAAAGTTGCAACTGGCGACGCTCGACGAGGCGATGGATATCTACCGGCGTACCGTGGTCGAACCGGCAATGTTCAGGAACAGCCCTCTGGATCGCCTGACCGCATTGCTGGAGGGCTGGTACGACTTCGTGCGATCAAGAACGTTGCCCGGCGGGTGTTTTCTCAATGCGGTTAGCAGCGAATTCCGTTGCCGCCCGGGGCCAATTCGTGAGCGTATCCAGACCTACCGACAGAACAAACGGACACGTTTTCGAGAGTTGATTGAACAGGGGCAGCGGGTCAATGAATTGCGCGGCGATCTGGAAACCGAACAGCTCGTCTTCGCCTGGGTGGCATGCGAAGCGGTTGCCAACGTGGCCGCGCTAATGGGCGACGAGGAAGAGTTTGAGCATGCACGGGAAGTCGCCCTGTGGCATCTGCGCGCCGCTACAAGGTCCATGTCATAGCAACAGCCGTCAGGGCGAAAGCACGTGAGCCCATTCTGTCCGCTGACGTGTGCGCAACTGGCCGTACGGCGTTACTGCATGCCATGATACTTGTGGGCCAGAAGCTATATGTCCATGAACCTGGAGAGCTTTTGGCCAAGCCAGGTGATGCAGGGGACGGCCATCGAATTATCGATCGCCTTGTAGCGCGGTGCATCGACTGCAGGCTTGCCACAATACGGCCCTTGGGTGTAGTTGTCGGGCATTCCCTGGAAACACTCGCATTCGGTAAGCATGAACCGCCTGACGCGCCAGCAAGCCCATTGCGACTGCGATACCCAGCCCGGCCGTTGCGCCGCCTTCCCGTCCACGCACCGCGACGGAGCGTGCGATCAGATCCGGCCCGAGCATCTTGTCCGTATTCTCCTGCCTTTTGCTGTAGTGGTTGACCGCGCGACCAATGGACGGCGGTGGTGCAAAGTGAAGAAGGAGAGGAACAGGGCGCTGGAGGCTGAATGCCTCCAGCGACTGACAAGGAAACCACCTGTGGGCTGTCACAGGGCTCAGACTGTCGTCATGAGTCTGTCGCTGTGTCAGCGGTCGCACCCGACCCGTGTCGTGGCTGGGGCCGGCATCGTCTGGCGCACATCCGCGCACAAAAGGAACCCGTTGTTTCACCGGCGGGCACCGGAATCGAACACCGTCGTCCCGGAAGGGTCTCCTGGCGCCACGCATGCAGGGTGCCAGGAGACCCTTCGGATCGGACAGAGAAATCGCTGATCAACAGGCTGCGTTTACGCAACCGGGCAGGAAAACACCTTCATCCCTCCCGGCGACACGAACCGCTGGAGGGGAACATGCCTTTGCAGAAGGCGGAGACATGCTCGGGATACCCCGCCACTGGCAGGGCAATGCCTGACAACCGCTGGGAATCGCGGTATGGGCAGGACGTGTCTGACGTCAGGAAGTCTTGCGGGGCGCGCGCCGATTGCGGGTGCCCGGACGCTTGCCACCGGACGATTCGATCTCCACGGTGCCCTTGCAGTCGGGGTAACGGCTACATGACCAGAAGACGCCGGTCTTGCCGGTACGTTGCCGGGTCGCGGCACCACATACAGGACAGGTCGGACCTTCGGGGACCTTGATGGACAAGCTGCTACTTCCGTATTCCCGGACCAGATGCGTGATCCAGATGGATTGCTTTTCGATGAACGTGTCCAGCGTCATCTGTCCAGCTTCAATCATGTCCAGGGCCTGTTCCCACACGGCCGTCGTACCCGGATCGGCAATGGCGAACGGCACAGCGTCAATGAGCGTAAACGCGGCATCCGAAGCGCGAATGGAACGGCCTTTCTTGACCAGATAGCTCCGGCCGAGCAAGCCGTTGATGATGCTGGCGCGTGTGGCTTCGGTGCCGATGCCTGTCGTCTCCTTGAGTTTCTGCTTCAACCGCGGGTCGGTCACCAGTTTGGCGACGCCTTTCATGGCCTTGATCAATTCACCCTGGGTATAGGGCCTGGGTGGCATTGTTTTCAGCGCCTTCAACTCTACCTGCTCGATACCGCAGCGGGTGCTGTTGCTCAGAGGCGGCAGGATCTGGCTCCGCTGAGCGGGTTCGTCGTCCTTGCCGTCATGCGTCTCCGTTTCGCCGTTGATCAGTGCGAGCCGCCAGCCCGGAACAATCACCTGTTTGCCGTTCGCCTGCAGCGACTGGTCGCTTGCCGAGAACCGTGCTACCGTCCGGTCGAACTCGTGGTGGGGCATGAACTGCGCAATGAAGTGCGCACGGATCAGACCATACACCGCCCGTTCCTTCTCCGACATGGCTGAAAGATTGCTGGGCTCCAGCGTCGGGATGATGCCGTGGTGGGCCGTCACTTTCGCGTCGTTCCAGGCGCGTGAACGCTGATTTCTGTCGAGCCGGTCGATCAGCGGGCGCAGGCTGGGATCGGTGGTAACAATGGCGTCGAGCACTGCCGGCACTTCGGCAAACATGCTTTCCGGCAGATAGCCGGAGTCGCTGCGCGGATAGGTCGTCACCTTGTGCGTTTCGTACAAGGCCTGGGCAATGTCCAGCGTTTCCTGGACGTCGAGGCCGAACTGCCTGGAGCACGTTTCCTGCAGCGTGCCGAGATCGAAAGGCAGTGGCGGCACTTCGCGCACGCGCTCGGTTTCCACCGATTGTACCAGCGCGTTGCGGCCATCGCGTATCTGATCTGCCGCATGCAATGCCACGGATTGTTGCACGCACCTTCCAGCCTCATCGCTGGTACCTTCGGGTGGTACCCAGGTGGCGGAGAATGCCTGGCCCGAATGGGCTAACTTTACTTCGACAGCCCAGTACGGCACGGAAACAAAACGCGTAATCTCACGATCGCGGTCAACGACCAGCTTCAGTGTAGGGGTCTGCACACGACCGACGGACAGCACGCCCTGATAGCCAGCCTGCCGGCCGAGCAGGGTGAACAAGCGGCTGAGGTTCATGCCGATCAGCCAGTCCGCACGTGAACGGGCGAGTGCCGAGTAGTACATTGGCAATGTCTCGCTCGACGGTTTCAGGGCCTCCAGCGCCTTACAGATGGACGCATCATTGAGCGCTGACAACCAGAGCCGCTGAATGGATCCACGGTAGCCGCACAGGTCGATGATCTCACGGGCGATCATCTCCCCCTCGCGGTCCGCGTCGGTTGCAATCACCAGTTCGCTGGTTTGTGCGATCAGCCGTTTGACCACTTTGAATTGCGTGGCGGTGGTGGACTTGACCTCGTTGCGCCAGCGCTCTGGAAGAATCGGAAGCTGTTCGATGGACCAGCGCTTGTACTGCTCCCCATAAGCTTCCGGTGGCGCCGCTTCGACCAGATGGCCGATGCACCAGGTCACGACGATACCGGGTCCGTTGTAGCAGCCGTTACCACGCTGCCTGGCACCCAGCACTCGGGCGATGTCTTTTCCTTGCGAGGGCTTCTCGCACAGATACAGTCGCATGCAGCCTCCCCGGCAATGACATGGTGATCGTTGAATGAGCACCAGCATGCCGGTAAGAGTAGCGGCGGGCAGTAAACAAAGTGGACTCCATGATGACCGACTTCTTGCACGCCGGGTACATCGTTGCGGCAGTGAGTAATAATCGTCGCAAAAGAACGATGTACAGTGGCTTCGCCATCGGTGCGCAAGCGGAACTCAGTGGAATCCAGTGGACTTACCCTGAGTAAAGTGAATGTCGCTGCAGGTGCAGAGCACATCCAGGGAGACATAAGATCACTGGCGCATTGAGAGCGTGTGTTGGTTGCTACACCCGCCCTCGGTGCTGCCTATTCTTACGCCTTACCCTGCTTCGGTTCCTTCTGCCCCCTGGTCTCCTTTGGCTTCGTCTCCGCTTCGCCCTCGATCTCCTGTGGCTTCGCGCCGAGCGTTACGGCCTCGACCCGATAGGGAAGGATGCCGATCCGCCGCGCCTCGATCTTGAAGGTGACGCGCTCGTTTTCTTCCGCATCCTCCCACTCGTCGCGAACGGCGCGTCCTTCGACCAGAACGCGCATGCCCTTCTGGTACAGGCCCTTCCAATGCTCGGCTTCGCGGTGCCAGATTTCCACGGGGGCCCAGAAGCCGCCGCGGTCTTCAAACCCGTCCCTGGACGGGACAGGGTTGTCAAAATAGACGTTCAGACGCATCAATCTTCTTGGTTCTTCGTTCCCGTTCGGAAACTCCCGGTAGTCCGGCGCAGAGCCAATGTTGCCTTCGCCATAGAAATGCGTGCTCATAGTGGAAACTCCTTACTGGCTGGAAATGTCTGATTGAATGGCATCAGTGCAGGCGCTGCAGGTCGATGAACGACCGGTACAATTCGCAACAGATGCAATGCCGTTGCAGGCTGCGCGCGACCACGGTGGTCATGCCGCAGCCCGTGAAAGAGTCGAGTACGGTATTGCCACCCCGTGAGCCGGCGAAAATGTGGGGTGGCACGAAGTTGTCCCGGAACACCACGAAATGACCTCCGTGGGAAGGCTTGCACCCTTATGTCATCAAGGTTCATCCATCTCAACATCTGGCAGTAGTCGCCAGTACGGGGGCTGTTTAACCAGGACTGCGCAGTAGCATCAGTCCTGCTCATGACGATAGCCTTCGTTAGATGGATCTGTACCGGTCCTGCCGGCGGCCCGGCGTTGATATGCCGCATGCGCCGACGTCACCTTGCTGGCGCATTCCATACCCTGCCGGGCAAGGGTGTGGCACAGGCTGATCTGCATGTTCAGCACGATGCGCTGCTGTTCCAGCGCAAGGAGGTCGTCAATCAGGCCGATCGGCGTGGCGGGGCTGGCAATCAGTCCTTCCCACAGCGCCACGCCCATGCTGGAACGATCGAGGTTGCGCCAGCGAAGAAAGGTTGTCCCTGCGCCAGTGGTCTGTTGCGACAGTTGAACGGGCAACAGGTTGAAGGGATGGCTGCGGGCCTGCGCCAGCACTTTGCACTGCGCCAGTCCAATCAGGTCGTCCCGCAGTGCTTCGCACTGGCTGGCCCAGGTCGCAAGCTCCCCATTACCTTTAAAGGGTCTTAAAAGGCCTTTTAGGTAGGCTGCGTGTTCCAGCTTCTGGAAGTCAGCCTGTTCCAGCGCTTCGAAGCGGCTTGGCGCGTTCATGTTGATGAATCCTCTTCGTCCGAAGACGCGGATGCTTCACCCTCGGGTTCGTCATCGGAATCGGCTGGCGCAGCTTGGTCGGTGTCACTGGCCGGTACGACAGCCGATGTTCCGGACCGGCTGGTGCCCGAGGCCAGAGGCGAACGCCGGATAAGCGGCGGTGCGAAGCGGGAGCGGCGCTCGCCTTCGAGTACATCCTGCGGCAGCTCGCCATACTTCTCAATTGCTGCACGTGCAATTGCGTTGTTGGCTGCGAAGTCGTCGCGTTTCGTGCCGGAGTAGCGGTACTGCTGCGCCAGGCTGAAGAGGCTGCGCAGGGAATGCGCTCCTTCTCCCAGCCAGCGTTCAAGGGTGCTGCGATCGATCAGGGCCGTGTGATGCGCGAGGATCAGACGGCGGGCAAGATCGTCATAGTCGGCGAGAAGATAAACCGCCATAAAACCCAACTGGGATGAGACGAACAGCGGTAGCTTGACGGGCTGTACATTGAGGTTTTCGCCGAGGCTGAGCGCCTGCGGGATGTCGGAGAGTGCCTGGTCTACCTGCTCACGCAGGGCCTGAAGCTGTTCCCTGGTTGTGCTGAGCTTGTCTTCGATTCGCAGCATCCACCAGTCCGAATAGGGATCGTCCTGCTCTGCGCCGCGCTTCAGTTTGTTCATGATGGCGACAAAGCCGTTGAGGCCGATGATGCCGGGTTTGCCTTCGGATGGTGTGCGCCCGTGCCAGATGCGTGAGGCATGGTGGGTATGCAACGTCAGCGACATCGCGCTGCGCAACGCCCCCAGGTTCAACTGGATAGATTCTGTTTCGTTTGCCATGTTGGCGACTCCCGGTATTGGAACGAGGGGGCAGCATCGCCGTTGGCCGGAAGGCCGTCAGTCATCAAACCGCACCAAAGCTGTGCCTGTTTGTGAGCCGGCATTGGCGCGACTGGCCCGGTTTCGTAAGCGGGAACCTGTTTGCGGGAGCAACGTTCCGGAATTGCTCCGGTACGGAAAAGGAGCCTGTTCTTCTGTACCCTTGGTGTAGGCCTGCATCTCCTCCCGGGAATAATCGAATTCTTGGTCGGGCCGGGGTGGCGCAAGTCAAGGGCGGAAGGCTGTATGTTGCACTATACCCGGGGGATAGGCGTCTATGGTTCTTAGTGGACTACAGCCTTGTCAAACAGGGCAGAAATCAGGGTGCAGCCACCGGAAGGCTGTGTGTTGAGCTATACCCGGGGTATAGGCGACTATGGAACTGAGTGGAATTACTCGCCATGGTCGATGACGACCAATTACCTGATATGGCCGCGACTACTCGACGACAGAGGTAAGATTTACGACAAGCGAAGCATCGAGCGCAGTCGGGCGATATGGGCCTGAGCCATTTCTGGATCTACGGGTTGTTGCCGTGGTTGCTCGGTCCGTGTAAACGTTGTCTCGGGCTGTGTCCTCTGTCCAGCCCAGGCCCGGAACTCACCGCGCATGGCTTTCTGGATAATGCCAAACAAGTAACCGGCCGGATTGCGAACAGTGCTGGCGCGGCATCGGGCATCCCACTCATCGAGAACAGCCTGATGCAGATCGGGATCAACCGGCTGCAACGCGGCTAATGCCCCTGACTGCTGTTCAGCCTTGAGTAACCTGAAGCGCTCGGGAAGGTGAAGCATGCCCAACCCGCGCGGTACTGTACTGATTTCTTTTATTTCTTTTTCTTTACGTACTGTACTATCGGTCTTCGGAATCCGAAGCGAGTCGGTTTTGCTGGTTTTTTCGCCTGCTTCGGATGGCGAAGACAGGTCGTCACGATTCCGAAGAAGGTCATTTTGTCCATCTTCGGAATCGTAGTTACCCACAGCTTGTGGATAACTTTTCGGCTCAACCCAACCTTGTATTTTCAGACGCTGTGATAGCACCTGCAGCCGGCTCGGCAGCTCACGTCCTCTGAGCAGGGGATCGTCGGTCATTTCCTTGAGCGTGTGGACGCTGACGCGCTGGATGGATTTGCTTGCGTGGTCCAGTGACTGGCTGACAAGCCACAGATAATCAGCATCAAGCTGGATGGCTTCGTAGGGTGTGAGAGGTTCGTCGTGCAGTACATATAGGTTGCCCAGGATGCGCCCCGTCCTGGAGTCGCGCCGGCGTCGTACCAGGCTGATCCAGCGTGTGAGGCGTAGCAAGGTCAGCGCGCGCGCGACCGTTTCATGCGAGGCTCTGGTGGCGCATGGCATCGATGCTAGCCAGGGGGCAAGCTGGTCGTACGTTGGAAACGCCGTGATGCCATCCTCGTTGAGCAACAACCGGAACACTTGCCAGGCATTGCGCTCCAGCGGTGTCAGGCGATTGTCCGTGAGTAAAGCGCGAGGTACGGAGTCATGGCGATTACCGCTGAAAATAAAACCGTCAGTCTGGTGTGCAGGAACTGATTGGGCAGGAGCTGGAGGCGGTTGCTGAGCCTGCATTTGTTGAAGCGCCTCATCGAAAAGGTACTCCAGCGATACGGGACCGCTTGATTGCCGCGAGTTGTCCATGCTCAAATCAGTCCTTCATCGATCCACCTGACAATGGCGCTCCAGATGACAGAGATGGGCAGACCCATGCTCTCGGCAAGGTCTGCGGCGATGCCAAGCATCACCGTTTCGTCGGTCAACGCCACACCGTTCTCCTTGACCGTGTCCGTCCAGCGGTTCCAGAGGTCGCAATCCTGCTCCTCTGTCAGGACGGGATGGCGCCCCTTGCGTTTGGGGAGTCCGAGGACGCCGCGGCGCACAGCAATTTCCTGATGTGTCAGTCCATAGAAACGACTGATAAGTTCAGTGCTGGCACCAAGGGTCAACAGGCGATCGATGACATGGATTTCCTTTTGCACGTTGTCCCATTGGTGCAGCAGGCGTTGCACAACATCTCGATTTATTGTCACAGAGCACCAGGATACCCGGGCATTGGCCAGTACACTGGCCATGGCGGGATGTTTGAGCGCATCGAGATCTTCATCCTCAAATCCCATGGATTTGGCGCGGCGCAATTGACCGTTGCGCAAATCGTGGAGTGCCTGCGCGATCACTGCCTGATTGAGAGGATGAGGATTCGACATGGTGTCCTCCCTCAAGACCCGGTTATGATGCCATCGCCACCCTTGATGCCAGCCTCGAGCTCCAGCAGTCGGCGTGCCAGGCGCATCAGACGGAACAATTTCACCAGTCCATTGTCGGTGAGTATATGGAAATGGTTCCGGGGCGGAGTGATCGGCTGCGCCATTCCAAGCAGCAGGACGCCCAACTCCTCTGCCAGTCGTGCCGTGTCGAGACGCGTCGCGGAGGCGCTGGCCGGAAGATAAGGTGCGCTCAAAACGTGCAATAGCGTCAGGATTGCACTGGGAGACGCTATCGTGACGGCGGTGTCTGCGTGTGGGATCTGTGGGAGCTGATCTGTGCATGAGAAGCCGATGCCGAAATCGGACGGGACGATATGGTCTCCCACGCCAGCTTCAGTGGCAATTTCCAGTGCGAACTGTGCAATATGCGTGCGCAACCGATCGGGATCGTTCAGATCAGGGTCGATGTACCATATATCTGAGATCGGATAAAGACCGCCGACCTGTACGGGGATGGCTTGAAGGACGTTGTTCTCGAAATTATTGTGCGGCTCTCCGGTGTGGTCGGCAATCAGGCGCTGAAGTGACAGAAGGCGATCGGTCGTTGGAGCGGCCGAGACAATATGCTCCTGAATCAGCATTGACCTCTCGTCCTTTTCGTCCTGCTCATCGACGGAAACGGGCGGTTGTACCGGGCCTGGCTTTGTCTGCATACTGGATTCTGGTACCGGCGCCTCAAGGGGCGGCAGTGACGAAGGGGGTAGGGGAGAACGGTGCGCTGGTACGGGTTGTGGCGACGTCGCCACGCAAGGTTTAGCTGGCGGTGCAGCGACGGGTTCACTGGTCAGAATTTGCCAGCGTTTCTCGGCGTCGACGATTTCGAGAGCGAGGGTGTCATATACCACACCGAGTAGATCGGCCATCTGCCCGATCAGTTCATCCTGGACGCGTTGAAGATTGAAGTTGCCGACTGTGTTATCAAAGACGGCAAGAACATCCTGGAACAGCGTGGCGAAATCAATATCAACCTGTCTGACCGCGGCGTGTGCCTCCCAAACCCTGGCACTGGCCCGGCGCAAACTGGTCAGTTGCCCTACCTGATGGCGACCCAGCCCTCCGTAGAGGACCTGTGGGATCGCTGGCAGCAGGTATTGGATGGCCTCCTGCATGCGACTGATATGGGGTTGAGGCACTGGATAGCCATCGGCTCTGAGGCGCCGGGAAAGCTCTGATTGCGACAGTGACTTGCCGTCTTCCTGCTCGTAGAGTTCACGAACTTTTTCGACGCCAAGTGCGCGCTCGATGAACGAAAGGCTGCCGTGCAATTCGCTCTCTGCGAGGTGTCCGGTCAGAGCGACAATCTCGCCCCGTTCAGGCCAGGGGCGGAACAGACAACTGATACGAAAGAAGCGCTCATCCCTGGTCTCTGCCCATAACTCACGCAGTATAGCCAGCCGTGTGTTGCCACCATTGCGAATAATGTAGTGAGATGAACCAGGGCGTCTTGTGATGGGTGGCGGTGCGTCCAGGCCGCGTTCGCGGATTGAGGTCTTGATTTCGTCATAGAGAGGGTTGCGTGTAAGACGCGGATCAAGCTCGTACGGGCGCAACTCATCAAGTGTCACGATCACCGGGGTGTCTGTGACAGGATCTGCCAATGTACTTGTTACCGGATCTGTACGCACGAAGCCATCGCTCATTAACCTGGCAGCTATTTTTTGTTCGGAGATATCAGACATGGCCGGTCTCCTTTCCGTCAGGGCTGGCTATGGCATCCTTAACTTTCGCGCGGCGCAGCATGGCACGGGCGTTGCGTTCAGTACGGTGATCGCTGGCCGTCGAACTCGTGAAAATTGGCGGCAATCCCGGCTTGATGAATTTGAGGTGACCGCCGGACGTGCGGGAAACGCTCCAGCCTTCGCTCAGTGCAAATTCAATGAGAGGCAGAAGTTGCTTGTGGCCTCGAGCAAGTTCATGAGCGATTGACATGAGAATGTCTCCTGCCGATTTTGCCAGACAAATGGCTGAAACACACACGCCAATGCTGGGACAACCCGGTGGCCAGTCGTCGAATAATATCGAGCGTAGCGAGGACTACTCCGACTCCCGGACGTCGGTATTCACCCCGGTGGGCTGGCAGGCTTTGCGTTGCCACATGTGGAAGTGCTCCGATTGCCAGGACTTCAGTATGCATGGCATCCTCGCCTATTTTTTCATGGAAGATCATGCGCAATGACGGCCGGAATAAGCGGGAATTCTCTGAGTCTGGCGGTGCCTGATTGATTAACAATTGCAACGGTGGTATATCGATGCCGGGGTGATGATAAGGGGCGATAACTTCGATTAATTTAAGGGTACCGCGCCGTGGCTCTGGAGCAGTATGAATGCCGGGAGTTACTGGCGCGACCACAGCCCCTGATGCTATTATGTCAATCTCAAAAAGCACTGTGCAAGAGCCTTGTATGTCAATCATCATAAGATCGTTACGGCGTTGAAATACTGGCAGCAGATTTCGCAGCCTCATTCCGCTATCAGAGGCAGGCAGCAACAGAGTATTCAGTTGGTTGTGTTCATCATTAGACAGGGTTATGCCTGGCCTCTCCGTAGCTGTGCGAGAGATTGGTCGCGAAATACTTCGCTGGTTAAATGCTAACTGTTTATAAATGCGACCTTGCGCCCGATCCTTTACCTCGTAGTACGATGGGACCGTTGGCTGGCTATCAAGATCAAGCAACAATATCCGCAATCCAGCATCGGCGATGACGCTGCCAGAATTCGCTGCGATGGTCGCATCACCTTTTGTCGGGATAATTGGTATCGCCTGCATGGCTGGCCCCTCTTAAAATGCATTCAGGAAGCAGAGTCAGATGCGAGTTTTAAGGCGTTCGATGATCCATTGTTCGATCTCAGCCGAGTCCCAGCCTACGGCGCGGACCCCCAGCTTTATCGCCTTGGGAAACTTACCATCTTTCATCAGGCTGTAGATATGAGCTCGCTTAAAGCCTGTCTTTACCTCAACTTCTGCGCGTCGCAATATACGGCGCTCTGTTAATGGAGCGGGGTTCTGTTGGTACATTGTGGTCACTCCTTGATACTTGGTGGAATTTCTTAGGTACAATCCGTATTAGATAAATGCGACCGTTAGAACACTACAAACAATAGGATTGTACAGACCACCGCATTGATGGTTTTGCTCTTGCTGATACCTTCAGTCGTAAGAGCGAACCTGAAAGGCTCCAGTATTGGTGGCCGCAAGAATTTGATAAAGCATCGTGAGTGAAGATGCTTGTGCGGTTAAATAATGTACAGATTGCGTCTGTATTTATTTGTCGGATGGATGATCTGAATCGTCGTACAAGTTACGTAAACGCAGCTTGACATGCAGATACTTCGGTTTTTTGTCGATAGCGGATGCGGTTGATTTCATCGAATTGTCATATAAAAATCCTGCTGCAACTGAATAAGGATACTTTTTTGGTCCGATGCGTGTCGAAAAAAGCATGGCACCTTATAAGGTTTCTAATGGATGCCATGCGGGATCCATGTCAGTTGGTGGACAAATTACCGATTTCCAGTGCACGTTTGATGAAACGTTGTAGTTCAGGTGAGAGAGTTTTGTCAGAAGTTACCACAAATGTCGGAGTATCTGGAATTTCATCTGCCATCGGTCTGATAACCACATCACTGTGGCGGTAGAGCGCAATCTGCGACTTTATACCGATTCCAATACCATAGCCGGCTGCAACAAGCATTATCATTGGTTCATGGCCAGAAACATACTCGGCAATGGAAGGTAAAGGCAGTGAGTGATCACCGATCCACCTGCGAATGACATTATAACCCCCGGCACACTGTTCGGGATGGCAGAGGATGAGAGGATAACGAAGAGCTTCAATAAGGGGAATCTTCTCAAAGGAAAGCAGCGGGTGGTGAGTGGGGATCGCTACTGCGGGACGATCTGCCCAGATCATTTGCTTTGCGTAACCTTCGGTATTCTCACCCTCCACCGAAAAACCGACGTCTATCTGATCATGATAGAGAGCCTGAAGCATTTCGTTGACCGTCATCTCCACGATCCGGATCTCGGTCCGGGGTTCATCTTCCCGGCATCGTGCAAGTAATTGTGTAAGTTTCGGTTGGGCAAGACCATCTGTGAGGCCGATACGTACCCGGCCACAGTAACCCAGAGAGGCGGAATGCACACGGGTCTTTGCATTATCTAAGAAACAGAGCATCCGGCGCGCCTCTTCACGGAAAATCTCTCCTGGCCATGTCAGCTTTATACGTCCTCTGGTTCGGTCAAGAAGTCTCACGCCAAGCTGGTTCTCTAATTCCTTAATAGCACGAGACAGTGGAGAAGGTTCAATATGTACTCTGGCCGCAGCACGAGCAAAATTCTGTTCTTCTGCGACAATCAAGAAATAATAAAGGTGGCGTATCCTCATGGTCGTCGTCCTTACGGTTGTTAACATCGTTTTCTGACAACAGACAGCATGCTTTTTTCGAGCCTGAAAACGCTCCATCTCAACTATCAATCCTTTCATGAACGTCCGAAATATTCCTGCGTTATGCATAAGTCCAATCATTGATTTTCGAGTGAAATATAAGATATTTCACATCATTTCCTCATAGCAAACTCATCATGTGCGTTTGAAGCCGGACATTAATGTAGTTTCCTGAGCATTCATCCACTGACGCTGTAAAGTTGCCAGAGTAGCCTATCGCTGCCTGGCACATGCCGGACTCAAGAGAGAAGCGGTAGGCTTGTGATTCCGTCGGGTTTGGTGTAAGCCAGACGGGTAATATTGAGCGTAGCGCGAGTTTTTATTATTGGTACTTACCTGAGCACGAATGCCCTTAATTGTTCAATTAAGGGCTCCGTTTGGGAAACGGAACATATTTTACGATAAGGGCTTCCCCGACATGTCAAACCGTTGTTTGCGGAGTCTGCCTGTTCTTCATTAAAAATAAAGGGGAAAGATTGCAGGGACTATAAACGGTCATGATGAGTCGTAATCGATTCGAACCCTGATGAAAGACGTGCTAAGCGGATAGTTATGCAATATTCGGACGGGATTCACGGGGCCTAACCTTTATCATCAACGAATTGCAGGTCAGATGATTATTCTGTATCGTGCTTTAGCTGGCTGAGTACAGCCTGAAATCATGACCGTAATGCAATGATGCCCAGCAAAGCCTTGTGTTTTTGACGGTGATGACTACAACGACACGCCAGTATCTTCTGCGCACGAACGGTAAACAGACCAATCGACTGATTATAAACGGATCTTCCCCTAATTTGGTGACTAGGACATAATTGATTAATTTTCAAACACCACACAGCGCCTTATGGTGTCTCTTTTTAAATGTGAGGGAATTATTTATGAGTGTGCCGCAGACAAAAGCTGAACTACTTTTAGCTATTGATAAAAACTTTAGTAAATTAATTAGTTACCTTAACTCTATCCCGCCCGACATTACTTCTGATAGCTCAATGGATGGGCATGTTATGGGTACAGAGATGAGTGTTCGTGACCTTGTTTCGTATCTGCTCGGATGGAATTCTCTGGTTGTAAAGTGGATCACTGCTGATGCCAAAGGTCTGCCTGTCGATTTCCCGGAAACTGGCTACAAATGGAACCAGCTTGGTCTTCTTGCTCAAAAATTTTACTCAGATTACAATGA
Organism: Enterobacter sp. DTU_2021_1002640_1_SI_PRY_ASU_LCPMC_013; assembly: GCF_032389435.1. Taxonomy (NCBI): domain Bacteria; kingdom Pseudomonadati; phylum Pseudomonadota; class Gammaproteobacteria; order Enterobacterales; family Enterobacteriaceae; genus Enterobacter; species Enterobacter sp. DTU_2021_1002640_1_SI_PRY_ASU_LCPMC_013. The sequence continues at coordinate 3,064,002 of NZ_CP135594.1, read as the reverse complement.
GTTAAATTATGACTTATTAGTATCTGAACTTCAGACTGTAAAAAATGAAATTATAAAGCTTATTGATGCGCGTACTGATGAAGTTTTGTATGGAAAACCATGGTACACAACATGGACGATGGGAAGAATGATCTCATTTAATACTTCTTCACCTTACGCCAACGCTAATGGAAGATTAAGAAAATGGGCGAAAAATAATAATATAATTTTAAGGTAAGCATCACCATAAAATTATATGGACGAAAAATCCCACTATGCCCACATTCTCAATTTGTCCGCGCCGTGGCAGGTTGAATCCCTGTTCCTTGACGAGCGATCCGGTTCTTTTACCGTACCGTGAGGTATAGAAAAAATGCCCGGTTAACCTGTCAGACCTGCGGAAAATCGTGTCCCATTCATGATCGCCGCCACCGTAAATGGCGGCATCTTGATGTCTGTCAGCCCGCGGCTTTAGTTGAAGGTCATGTTCCCAGAATTATGTGTACGGAGCATGGCAGGCAGACTCTGCCTCTTCCTTGCGTGGGGGTCGGCAGCCGGTATTTGTTGGTGTTTGAATCTTTCGAGCTCTCATGGCTGATAAACTGCACTGTTGATGCCGTTAAGAACCAACTGAAGCCCCATTGGAATGCTGTTGATGCATTACGACTCACGCGTTTAAGCGAGGGCTTGCACGGATAAAAAAGCCGTTTGCAGCGCGCCATATGAATGTAAATGAAATTGTTTTTAAACAAGGATATCGCTATAGAAAGGTGGTCTCTGACCGCGATGGACGGGTTTTGGCTTTAACGGGTGACCGCAGCGCAGAAAGTCCTGCTGCTTATCTTCGGTCCCTGACTCATGGACAGTTGCAGATTGGCAAAATACTCTCAATAGACAGGAATGCGAGATATATACGTGCGGCGGGAATCCACTTATCCTGTGCGGTTGAGAAAATAGCCTTCGACTGGTTCCATGTGGCTAAGTAACCTGGCGAAGTGGTGAATAGAACCGCCAGAATGAACATTCTCCCCTTCCAGCCGAAAGTCGTCGCCAGGCAAAAGGGGACACGTTTTCTGTGGCAGTACAACGACAAATCAATGACGGAATTCCGGCAGGAGAAACTGAAGTGGCTGCGTAAACAAATGCATCAGATAAGCCCGTGCTGGACGCTGAAAGAGCAGGCAATAAATATTTGGGATCAGCCCTGGAGTGAAGAACACATGAATGGCTGGTTGCGGTGAATATCACAGTCGGTTAACTGTGAGGTATCGATGATGAAAAACGCTGACAGAAACATAAAAACGGTTGTAAGGAATACTGAATGCCATGCGTCATCGTGTTTCGAACTGTAATGCTGAGGCGCTGAACAGCCAGATCCGACTACTTAGAATTAAAACCAGGGGATACCGAAACCGCGAGAGTTTCAAGCTAGGTGTGATGTTCCATTACGGAAAGTTAAATATGGCTTTCTGAGTCTTTCCACCATGATCTAGAAAGACCAATAAAAATACAGAAAATGCAGCAGGGCCGATAAATAAGCCGCCTGCCGGGGGGGCAGGTAATGGCTGCCCCCCCGGCAGGCGGCTTTTCTTTCTGTCTTGTATAACCTCATAAGTATGCAAAGGAGTCGTGATTGGACGCGTTTATGACCTGGGTGAACAACCCGCTGATACAAAGTGCTGTGATTTCCCCGCTTATAGGAGCCATTCTGGGTATGCTGTTTGCCGGACTCAATCAGTCTCCTCCGGCTGCTGCCCCCGCTACCGTGCAACAAGCGATGATTGTTTTTAAACAAACCATCGTGGTGAAACAGAGCCGGGGTACCGTTTCGTCGTCGAATGACGGTCTGGCATGGTTCGGGGCCGTATTTATTGTGATGGCGGTGGTTATCTGGGGATATAGCCGCTATGTCCATGATGTCCTGCATTACTGGGACAGCGTCGTATTGTCCTGCACGGCTTTTATACTGGCGGCCGGTTTGGCTTCTGCGATGCGGGGGCAATTCAGCAGCGTCGAATGGGTCTGGTATATATTCATGCCACTGATTGCGATGGGCGCATCGTTATACCTGATGCAACTGGCTCAGGCGGGGATCATTTCCGGCGCACGCGAGGCGACTTTTTTTTACGGGATCATTGATTATTACTGGCGCGTGCTGAACGATTCTCAGCGGATCTGGATACTGTGCCAGCTATCCGGGGTAGCGATGGGGATCGGGGCAACGTTTGTCGCCACGATGCGATCACTGCACTATCTGGCTTTGATGAACCAGCGTGCGACAGGGGCCTTGTCTTCTCTCTGGTTTTCTCTGGCGCGTTTCACTCGTTTTTCGGCCCAGTCCAGAGGGCTTGTGTTGCTGATCATATTACTGGGGGCAGCCTACTTCATGCTGGCAGGCCAGGTGCATGACCTGTGGATGCACCGAAGCTGACTGGCAACTAACGCCCCAGGTACAGCTTTGTTAATTGCGTTCGCTTTGTGCCTCAGTTCATGGCTGATGATCTGATGGGCCTGAGCGTCGCTCTAACGCTGGGCCGGGGTCAGCTCTCTGGCGGTTGGCCCGCCTGCGCTGTGGACCTTCCAGCCGATAGGTGCCGCATGCCTTGTTTAGATATACTGATGGCACAGGCCGTGCATGTTGCTCAGGCGTTTAACTTTGTACTGGCCGTCATACGCATACTGCAGGAGATAGGACTTATGCGCCGCGTCAGTAAACCCGGACCGGGCTGTGCCCAGGCGGCATCGGGTACCGTACGTTGCTGCGGTGTCGTGATGGACACACTGCGGAGTTTATCGCCTTTAGTCTATGACCGCTTGAGCGAAATACGATCTCCCCGGTCGGCTCAGGCGGACTGAAACTTGATGCATTCTTGACGGCGCAACCCGAAGGATGCATGTAGTTAAAGGCTCATCCTGACATGCGCATCAGGGATAGCCTTCATACGCCCGCCCAACGTCTCAGATGTCCGGTCGTTTCGGGTATATTTGCCACCACCTTTTGCCTGTCAGTTACCGGAAACGTCCTCAAGGCCTCTCAGACGGTGCGGGCAATCGGATGTTATGGTTAATTACCTGTAAAAATAAGTTGCAGCCGTCAGGTTTTTATTTGAAATTTATTTATCACTGTTGTTTATTTATTTCTTGTGAATTGTTCTCAATAACAATGATTAATTTTTTAGAGTGAAGCTGCTGGATGCTCCATATAGATTGAGAGTGTGAGTTATATTTTTATATATATGTGGAAAGAATCGGCTATGGCGGTTTATGCTTACTTGGCATCGTTATCATGCGCATAATTTATGTATAGACGAAAAGGAGTCACATATATGAGTAAGTTAATTCTTCCTCCGGATGTCAGCAAAAAAAATCATCATGATGTGGTCTTTTTTAATACACCTCCTGGCCAGGAAGACCGTGAACTGGCGGAAATCGTAAAAAAACACATTGAGGCGGAACAGTCACTGGGAACGTTAGCCGCCGGTAGCTGGTATCGTGCTGGTCTCGGACCACATCCAGTAAATGGGGGGGAATGGGTCACCGGTTCAACTCTGTCACCGCTTGGCAGTACGCCATCGGGTAAAATTGATCATATTAAATATAACTATGACCGCGATAGATTTGGTAGCTGGACTAGCCAGATCGGCGTTCGTCTGTATATCCTTACACCTGCCGGTGCAGAACTGGGGTTTGCCGACATAACCGCATCTGGCAGCGGCACTATCAATGCGGCCGGTAATAATTACCCGGCTGACTGCTTACTGGCTCTGAGGATGAAAGTGGGTAATCTCTCCGGTGGGCTGTTCAATCCGCCATATATTGATGGATATGATTGCACCGTGTTTTATGTTTAAGTAGAATCATAACCGGTCACATCGGGTGGCCGGTTATGTATTACAGACAGAGGTGTAATATGCTGGTATCAGATGTGAATGTTAATAATTCAGCCAGTCAAATAAATTATAAAAAAAGTGAAATCAGTACTTCTTTTTCCGGTTTATTTAAAACAATGAAAGATGAACTTGTAGATAGTAAACCAAAAACAGTCAGTGCTGTCGATAAAACATTAAAGAGCGATGCGGATTTTAAGCCTACGTATAAAAAAGAAATTTTACCGTGTGGCCATGAGTTTACCTCGTACAAGGTTGAAGATAATCTGACAGAAAGCGATAAAACGTATCTAAAAACCCTAGGATGGCCGACAGATGAATTTAGTGGTGTGAATATGCTGGCAAGTATGATTGCCAGTGATCGTGTAGATGGATATTTGACAGGTCCGGTAACCAAAGATTATTTGCTGGGTAACGAAAATAAGGGTGTGTCCGGTCTTGTTGGTCGGTGGCAAGAGGGCGGCTCTGAATTTAAAAAGCTTTGTCAGGCATTTTTGCATAACATGGATTTGAATACCCAGCAGAACTTAGGGGATCAGACGTCGCTTGCTTCTACACTTCTGAAAACAATCGATCAAAGTATGAAAAGCGTCTGAGCATCCAGTTATCTGTGACCGTCATAGCCCTCAATGCGTGGTTGTGGTGTCTATGAAGCTGGCGAGTCCGGAGTGTCCGGTCTCGCTGAGACGCGTTCCTGCCGGCGTCTGGTGTCAGCGCAACGGGGGCTTAACGTCGCCAGGAACGCTTACAGTTTACGCTCAATACGCCGGATAATCAGCTGATAGTCCGCGATAGTGGTAATCGTGCATATCTCGAGTAACGCTATGCCAACAAAACCTTCGACATCCCGTTCGCCAAACCAGCCAGCGACTGTTTTCCAGAAAAGTATTTGTCCTTTTGTTGCTAGGTCAGATGGGCTTGCCAGCAGAGAAATGTCAGGAGAAATATTTCAACACCAATCAGGATCCCAAATCCCGCCGGGACTCGTTGCGCTGCCGTTTAAAACGTAGGCATAACTGCAGTCTTGCAATACGGGGTAAGACCATATACATCTCAATTAGACCGTCTGCGCAGCAGACTCCGTTTCCGGAAAAATAGTGTCCATCATTTTTAATGGACACTAACGCGTGAAATGCCGGACATGGCTCCTTGAGGCACTTCGCCTCCACTTTGAAGAAAAACTACCGCGTATTGAGGCGGGATGCCGGTTAGGCATACCAGCTTAACCTGTGTTGTGGTAAGTAGCGCTTGCCGGATAGCTATAGACCTGAATTACAGCTTATCGTGACAAAGGACTGCAGAACCAGGAATTTTCTTAGGAAGACTAAGAGTGGGGGGTTATGACGTTTAAGCCGGCTTCAGTTTTGCCTAAACCACACAAGATCTTTTGGCCATGTGGATGCCCGGGGACAGGAGCGTAGCCTGACGGAAGGCGTTTGTGAGAACGCGTATGCGCGGTATTAAAATTGTACATCCTGTCCCGTTTCATCACTGTCGTTTTAACGGGATATTCTGCACGCTGCTAAGTCCGGTTGTGTGTCCGGGGGAGGGAAAGACGGTATAACGTGACTTTTCACGTTATTTTCCTGTCAAGGGGGGAGGATCCTGCAGGCTGTATGACTATGCCGCCAGGTAAAATCTATCAGGCGCGTATCCGGTCGTTTCCGGTATATTTGCCACCGCCTTTTGCCTGTCAGTTACCGGAAACGCCCGCCAGGTTTCTCATACCGTTATTACAAGCTTAAAAGGTCATCTCTTTGAACCAGTTTAAAAGGTCACCTGAAGTGACACGACCAATGGGGAAGGAAACATTAAGTATTCAAGATATCTGGTCTGCAATAGCAGACCAGATTCATTAGCCATCAATATTAGAACGTGTTGTGCCTCGCTAAACTAAACAGTAATCAGCTCTGCGATTTTTGTTGCAACAACTGCCAGTGTATCTTCTCCCGTATCCAAGCCACTTCGGGATGCAAGCAAGGGACTGACATTACGAAGAGCTTCATACGTCGTGTTATGCACAATAGGAACGAGCTGGTTACCTGCCAGTAAAGCAGAAAGCTCTTTATCGGCAACCCCTTCTTTAGGAAGGCGGTTTAACAATGCGGGAGTTACCAATACTAGGCCAATTCGAGAGTTTGCCAATCCTTTATCAATGGCACGCATCATAGGAACTCCAAGGGCAAGATCTTTTTCGCTAAACCATACTTTGACACCTGCCGCTTCGAGCAAATCGTGCAGCTCTTTGGCTATACCTTGTCGGTCATCCCAGGCATGGCACAGAAAAACGTCGCGCAGGTCTGGTTTCTCTGCGGCAAGCTTCTCAACCGCTTGTCGAATCGGCGTGAGTGATTGTACTTGGGCTGTAGTGTAAGAAACGGAAGACCCCGATTTTGACCAGCGTGGCTTTTTGCTGCTGCTGGATCCTCCGCCACTGCCTCCATAACTTCCGCCACCGTTAGTGCTCGATGAGGAGTAAGAAGAATAACTATCATAACTGTAGCTACTGCGGCTATAGCCACTGCGATTACGACATGCAGGACAGGCAGCAGCTGCCGCTGCCGAGGTGTGTCCACGTACAGGAGCCGTACATCTTGCCATACTCTGGTATCCCCTTATTATTCTTGAAGGTATGTGCTGTGCTAGTAAGACCAGAAGAGTAATGAGGGTTCTTGGTTGTAAAACCAACTGGCGTGTTTGCAGAATTTTGCACTTCATCACACTGCCACAGATAAATTTGAACCGAAGAGTCCAAAAAGAGCAGGGGATAGTGTTTCAGACTGGCTCTGAGCTCTTCCGGATCTACAAGCACCGGATTAATTGCCCTCAGTTGCTTCCGGACTCTGGCCTGCGCACGCCGCCTGGGCATCTTTATACCTCTGTCCCGTTTGCCAACTCTTTCCAGCTCATCCATCCTGTCCTGCACTAGTTTCAGGACTTCACCAAGACGTTTTTTATCAACATTTTGCTCCTGATTGATGCATTTCAGCTTATCGAATTCCTGATATTTAAGCTGACGGTAACCATATTTGAATGCCAGTGTGCCGTCAGGGTAGTCAGAAACTGTTATTTTTCACCCGCAACGCAGTATTTTCTTCGTAGATCCAACAAGAAAAATCATTTTATCGTAACGGAAAGTCAGCGTTTCTATAGGTTACGTGATTCCTGCCAGACGAAAATGTCATCCAAATCTTCTGCACTTTCTGCTACAAGTCGGTGCAGAACTTTGGGGTATTTTGCTGCTCTGCCGAAACACGGTTGAAGCCAGTAATGAAAGTATTCTGCCTGGTGTTGGCATCCTCGTGGCTGCTGAGACCTTCGAGGCACATTTCTCATTAGCGGAGACTCTTACTTTTCAGCTCGTTCAAGTTGAGATGGATACACCACTGCAATAATACACCGAATGGGATGAGCTGGCTTAGCCATAGAAAGCTATGGTAAGAAGTTCAATGTTGACCTTTCAGTGATTAACTTCGATTCGAATTACCTATTGAAAAGAGAAATGTCCTATCGGAGGTGGTTCACTAACGAACCTGTTAAGTAAGTATCTAAGCCGCTGACTATTCGTATGTTCGCTGAGTCGGCGAAAGCTGGGCGCTGGCTGTAGGACAGATGGTTGTAATAGTAATCTTGATGGCTATATCTGTGAGGGGGATGAGTTAGTTCCCGCAAAAGGCGTGTATTGCAATAGCCAGCGTACATGAGAAGCAATGATGCTAAGCCAGCACAAATAGCACGGCTAAGCCAACTTACGGCGTATACGAGATTTTTGCCAAAATTGATTTAAGGCATTCAATTGAAAAGATGAATCTATAATCATGTTTTTATATATAACACATTATTTTATAAGGAATATTTTCAATTAATGGGTTGCGGTAAAATTTCTGGCCTCACTTCCACACTCATTTTTTTACTGGTGAGGTAAAATTGAATTACCATCACGAAGATAAAGGTTACTTCATTCATAATTGTTTTACTCAGCCATGGCACCGACACTAGTTTTGCTGTATGACGCTGACTCTACATACTTTCCCCACCAGCCCATCATTTCTCTGCGTTGCTCCAGATACTGCGCCCTATTATATGCTCTCCTGACCTCGTTAGTGTCAATATGGGCTAATGCTGCCTCGATTACGTCTGGAGGAAATCCTTTCTCATTGAGTACAGTAGATGCTATCGCCCTCATACCATGTGCTACAAGCAAGCCTTTAAAACCCATACGTTTAAGCGCCATATTTGCCGTCTGGCTGTTCATTGCTTCAAGTGGATTTCTATATCCAGGGAAAACATAATCCCTGTGCTTACTGATAGGGCGCATCACTTCGAGAATGGCCAGAGCTTCTTCTGAAAGTGGCACGATATGTTCACGTTTCATCTTCATGCGGCCAGCTGGAATACGCCATTCCTTTGTGTCAAAATCGATCTCATCCCAACGAGTCATTGCGGCTTCCGCGGGGCGGGTCATGGTGAGTAATTGCCACTCAATCAGACAACGGGTTTGCCTTCTGATACTGGCAAATGCCAGAGTTTTCATCAAAAGTGGTAATTGTTCTGGTGAGAGGGCGGGGCGATGTTTCACTTTGGGTTTATGAAACGTTCGTCCGATTCTGGCTGCTGGGTTGACAGATATCAGACCAGAGTTAAGAGCATAATCCATGACTTCATTAATACGCTGGCTCAGTCGTTTCACCGTTTCTAATCGTCCTGCCGCATGAGTGGGTTGCAGTGCTCCAATAAATTGTTGAGCAGTGATATTTGCAACAGGCAGGGATCCGATGTGTGGGAACACATAATTGCTCAAAGAACGCCAGATATCGTTTAACGTATGAGTTGCCAGTCCCGCTGACTCTTTAGTTTTGAACCATTCACTTGCGACTTTTTCAAATGTGCTTTCAGTAGCACTTTTTTGGAGTAAGTATTCTGTCTTTTTATACTCGAGCGGATCGATATCTTTCCCTAAAAGAATACGAGCATCTTCACGAAGTCGACGAGCTTCAGATAGAGAGACTGAAGGGTAGGAACCCAGGCTAATCATCGCACGCTTACGTGTGAATGGTTTGTAATAACGAAAACGCCAGAGTTTCGAACCTTTAGGGGTGACCTGCAATTCCAGGCCGTCCCCATCATACAGGATCAAAGTACGGTCAGTAGTTTTAGCATTTTTTACTTCCGTATTGCTCAAGGGTTTTGTCTGACGAGCCATAACCGTCCTCCCATAGGATCTATGAAGATGTATAGGCATAGGGCTCTGGGTACTCACATCAGTGTATGCCCATAGCTATGCCCAAGAAGGTTGGATTTCAATGTATCAAGATGGCTTTCTGTAGACAACTGATTAAACTGTAGGTCTGTTTAACCTACTGTTTAATCAGTGATTTATGGCCTTGTCTGGACTGTATTAGACAAAAGTTGTGGGATAATTTGGTCGGCACGAGAGGATTTGAACCTCCGACCCCCGACACCCCATGACGGTGCGCTACCAGGCTGCGCTACGTGCCGACGCATAAAAGGAATACTACTCGATTCCTTTTTGAATGCAAGGGGCAAGCAACGCTAACTGATTCATAAATAATCAGTTAGCGATAAAGCGCTTCTCGTCTGTCAGCACCTGCAACAGCAAACTGAGCTGCGGTTTCTGGTCTTTCAGCTTCTCGCCTTCGATGTTATACGTCTGGTAATTGCCGTTGCTGTTCAGCACCAGGGACAACGTCGGCGTGGTCACCACCAGCGTGTTTCCGCCAGCAGCCGTGACCCAGTTATGACGCCGCGTGGCGCTAAAGAGGTCTTGTCCCTGCGAGTATTCAATTGCCGGTGTGCTGACGTGCAGCAGCCGTTGCATTAACGTGGTCATGACGTCTTTATGGTCGGTGAGCATGTTGATACGCTGCGCGGGAGTGCCCGGCCAGTGGATCACCAGGGGAACATGCAGGTTCGGACGCGACCACTCCATGCCCTTCGCCTCGTCGCCGAGCGGCACGCCATGCCCCGCCGTGATAATCACGACCGTATTGTCCAGCTTGCCCGCGTCGCGCAGGGCGGTCAGCACGCGGCCGATCTGCGCATCGACATCGCCCGCCGCACGGCTATAGCGGCGCGCGAAGCCTTTCTGATTGCTGTCATCAAGCGTTGTGCCGTTAAACGCAACCCAGGAGAACCAGCGGTTATCTTCCTGCGCATAGCGCTTCAGCCAGTCTATCCACTGGTCAGCGGTCCGATCGTCAGACTGGCTCTGCGCGGCGGGCAGTGAGAAATCAGACAGCAGCGCCTGGCGGTACAGCGAGCTGTTGAAACCATCAGAGGCGAACAGCCCCAGCTGGTAGCCCTGCTGATTAAGCCCGGTAATCAATGCCGCCGGAATACGGGCCGACAGCACGCCGTCCATATAGCTCGGTGAAATGCCGTAGAACAGGCCGAAAATACCCGCGTCGGTCGAATTACCGGAGCTCATATGCTGAGTGAATACGATGTTGTTCTCAGCGAATTCAGCCAGCGCTGGCATCTGCTTCTCATAGCGGGAATAGTTCAGGCCATCGACGGTAATCAGCAGCACGTTCTGACCGCGCCCCATGTCGCGATATTTCAGATCGCTCAGGGGATACTGCACGCTGACCGCTTCCGGATTACCCTGTTCGACCAGACGACGCTGATACTCCTGAGCGTCCAGCAGGCCGTGTTTTTCGAGGAAACGACGCGCCGTCATCGGATAGGAGAGCGGCAGGTTTGCGCGCTGCATGGTAATCGGGCGGTAGAAGTTCGCATCTGCCCAGATATACATCAGGTGCGAACCGATAAATGAGGCGAAAAAGAGCGCCGCGACGGGCTTCGCATAATGGCGGCGTCGGGTCAGACTGCGGAGTTTTTGCCAGCTCCACGTGGCGAACAGCATTTCGATCAGCAGGATGATCGGCACGCTGATAAACATCAGCTGCCAGTCGCGCGCGGTCTCGTTCTGATCCGGGTTAATCACCAGCTCCCAGACGACAGGATTCAGGTGCAGGTGGAAGCGGGTAAAGACTTCGCTGTCGATCAGCAACAGCGTCATGCCCGCCGTCGCAAGAATGGCGGACAGGAAGCGCATCAGCCGCTGCGACATGACGATAAACGTCAGTGGGAACAGGATCAGCAGATAGGTGGCGAAGACCAGAAAGCTAAAGTGACCAACAAGGCTCATCCACGAGTAGATGCGCCCGGTTAACGTGGTTGGCCAGTCCGCCACAAACAGATAACGGCAGCCGAGCACCATCGCCAACAGAATGTTGAACAGGGCAAACCAGTGCCCCCAGCTGACCATCTGGGAGACTTTTTCACGGTAGCGCTGACGATTCGTCACCATAAACTGTTGTTCGTTTCCCTTAGTGTGCCTGGTCGTCGCTAACGGAGGACTGCAAAGCCTGGGCGAAAGATTTGGCGATCGCCTGACGCTGAGCCGGAGCAACGCTGGTATTGATCAGGTTGGTAACCATATTTCCCAAAACCATCAGGGAGAGATCGGTTGGCGTTTTATGTTTTTCCAGTACGTTGACCAGCTCACTGAGCAATTGTTCAACGTGTTCGTCACTGTAGCGGGAATGTTGTGGCATAAATCAAAATCAGTTTATTGAGAGAAGGGCGACATATTACCGTAGCAACAGCTTTTTTTCCCCTTTTTTATCTTCTGTTGCACACATGCGTTGGTGGTGGTTGAATACCGCCCGGTCTAAAAGGAGAGTTTATCATGAGTCTGGAAATCAACCAGATTGCCTTGCACCAGCTTATCAAGCGTGATGAGCAAACCCTTGAAGTGGTGCTGCGCGATTCGTTACTGGAACCAACGCCTACCGTTGTCGAGATGATGGCGGAGTTGCATCGCGTCTACAGCGCGAAAAATAAAGCCTATGGCTTGTTCAGCGAAGAGAGCGAACTGGCGGATAGCCTGCGCCTGCAACGTCAGGGCGAAGAGGATTTCCTGGCATTCAGCCGCGCTGCTACTGGCCGTCTGCGTGACGAGCTGGCGAAATATCCCTTCGCCGATGGCGGTATCGTCCTGTTCTGCCACTACCGTTATCTGGCGGTAGAGTATCTGCTGGTCACCGTGCTGAATAACTTAAGCAGTATGCGCGTGAACGAGCAGCTGGATATCAGCTCAACGCACTACCTGGATATCAACCATGCGGATATTGTGGCGCGTATCGATTTAACCGAATGGGAAACCAACCCGGAATCAACGCGCTATCTGACCTTCCTTAAAGGCCGTGTGGGCCGCAAAGTGGCGGATTTCTTTATGGACTTCCTCGGCGCCAGCGAAGGGCTGAATGCCAAAGCGCAGAACAAAGGTCTCCTCCAGGCGGTGGATGACTTTACGGCTGAGGCGCAGCTTGATAAATCTGAGCGTCAGACCGTGCGTCAGCAGGTTTACAGCTACTGCAACGAGCAGCTACAGGCTGGAGAAGAGATTGAGCTGGAGTCGCTGTCCAAAGAGCTGGCAGGCGTCAGCGAAGTCAGCTTCCAGGAATTTACTGCGGAAAAAGGCTATGAGCTGGAAGAGAGCTTTCCGGCGGATCGCAGTACGCTGCGTCAGCTGACGAAATTTGCCGGTAGCGGCGGTGGGTTAACCATTAACTTTGATGCCATGCTGCTCGGGGAACGTATCTTCTGGGACCCGGCCACCGACACGCTGACCATTAAAGGCACGCCGCCGAATCTGCGCGACCAGCTCCAGCGTCGCACCTCAGGCGGTAAGTAACAGCCATAAAAAAACCCCGCAAACGCGGGGTTTTTCTCGACAGGTTTGCGATTACGCGCGAACGAAGTCGATGTGAGTCAGTTTTGGCTTGAACGCGTGACGCTGAACAGCCTGAACTTTCACTTTTTCTTCTTTACCGTCAACAACGATGGTCAGAACTTCGCTGTAGAATTCAGCTTTGTTCTGCATGTTCCATACTTTGTCGTGATCCAGTTCAATAGCAACTGGAGCAGCTTCGCCACCGTAAACGATAGCCGGGAACTTGTTTGCGGTACGCAGGCGGCGGCTCGCACCCTTACCCTGCACGTTACGTACTTCTGCTTCGATAGTGAACATTGATTTCTCTCTGTATTTAAAACCCTACTACAGGCGACCCAGCAGCAGGTGAGTGTTCTGCCTCACGGATGTGAAGCGGGCGGCATTTTATACTCAAATGGCTCGCGCATCAACGAAAAGTCCCGTTAACCGCGCAATTCGTTTGCCCGGCGAAAGCGTCCTTCATAGTCAAAGACCTTCTCACGCACCTGCCAGAACTGCCCTTTTTTACGGGCGACAACAAAATCAGGATGGCGCAGTAACGCCCGCTGGCGCACGATATCGGCCACGGTTATCCAGCGCAGCGGCACGCCAGGCGTGCGGGTATGCGGGCGGATAAAGAGCTGCTCGAACGCGGTGCGCTGGGCGGGCGTCTGGACCCGGAACCGCTCGCTGACGTCTGCGCCATCCTCGTCGTAGTAGGTAATTTTTAGCCACTCGCCTTTTTCATCCGCGCCGGGCTGTAAGGCCATGCCGGAACAGCGCAGCACCAGCGCATCTTTCAGCTTCAGCGCCGCTTTCAGCATGTCGTCCGGGTCGACCAGGACCGTGTCGCACTCCCGACAGCGGCGGGCGGCAATGTCGTTTTCGGCATTGCACTGCGGGCAGTTTTTGAAGCGGAAGCGGAAGTCACACTGTTCGCGATGGCCTTCATCGTCTTCAAACCAGCCCTGACAGCGGCGGCCAAAATGTTCGATCAGCGTGCCGTCGGCGGTGGTTTTCCCCCAGAAGGTGTTGGCAAACCCGCAGGCAGGGCAAAAAACCTGAACGGGCACGTTGTCGCTCTTGCCTTTTGGCGTGCCGACTTCCGGCGAATAGAGATCGTGCGGGTTACCGGCGTAATCAAGGATCAGACAGTCGGTTTTGCCCGGCGCCAGACGCAGCCCGCGGCCAACAATCTGCTGATACAGGCTGACGGATTCCGTCGGGCGAAGAATCGCAATCAGGTCGACGTGCGGGGCGTCAAAGCCGGTGGTTAGTACGGAGACATTCACCAGATAGCGGAACCGCTGAGCTTTGAAGTCCTCAATCAGGCTGTCGCGCTCCAGGCCGGGGGTTTCACCGGTAATTAACGCCGCGTCGTCGGCGGGCAGCAGCCCCGTAATTTCGCGCGCGTGTTCGACAGTGGCAGCAAAAATCATCACCCCTTTGCGCGTTTGTGCGAACTCTTCAATCTGGCTGATGATATGCGGCGTGATCCGCTTCTGTTTTTTCAGCTCATGGTTAAGATCTGCCTCGCTGAACAGCCCGTTGCTCTGCGCCTGTAAGCGGCTGAAATCGTACTGCACGACCGGCATATCCAGCCGCTCCGGCGGCGTCAGGTAGCCGTGCTTGATCATGTAGCGCAGCGGAAGCTCATAGATACAGTCGCGGAACAGGGCCTTTTCATCGCCACGCACCATGCCGTGATAATGAAACTGATAAATCCAGCCCTTGCCCAGACGAAACGGCGTGGCGGTAAGGCCAAGCAGACGGAGGTGAGGATTCACCTTTTTCAGATGAGTGAGGATTTGCTGATACTGGCTGTCGTCGTCATCGCTGATGCGGTGACACTCATCGACAATCAGCAGGGAAAACTCGCTGCGAAACAGTTCCAGGTTGCGCGCAACGGATTGTACGCTGCCAAACACCACTTTTCCGTGGCTCTCTTTGCGCTTCAGTCCGGCGGCAAAAATGTCGGCCTCCAGGCCGAGCGCGCAATATTTGGCATGGTTTTGCGCCACCAGCTCTTTGACGTGTGCCAGCACCAGCACGCGTCCGCGGGCCAGGCGCGCCAGTTCGGCAATCACCAGGCTTTTACCGGCTCCGGTCGGGAGAACGATGGCGGCGGGCTCCCGATGCTTGCGAAACCAGGCGAGGGTGGCATCAACGGCTTCCTGCTGATAGGGGCGTAATGTGAACGTCATGGCTTCTCTATTCAGTTAACTCGCATATAGTATGCCACGAAACTTTTTCCCTTGAGTGGCGCAACCAGACCATTATACTGAACTGTTTCTGACTGCTTCTTTTTCGGACGCGTAGTCCGACTTCCAGCACCATTAAGGCTAAAAAGATTTCATGCGACTTGATAAGTTTATCGCTCAGCAACTCGGCGTAAGCCGCGCTATTGCCGGGCGTGAAATTCGCGCCAGCCGCGTAACCGTGGACGGCGACATTGTGAAAGACAGCGCTTTTAAACTCCAGCCTGAGCACCAGGTGGAGTATGACGGCAACCCGCTGACCCAGCAGAATGGCCCGCGCTACTTCATGCTCAACAAACCGGAAGGTTACGTCTGTTCAACGGACGATCCGGATCACCCGACGGTGCTCTATTTCCTCGACGAACCTGTGGCGCACAAGCTGCATGCGGCAGGGCGACTGGATATCGATACTACCGGCCTGGTGCTGATGACCGATGACGGCCAGTGGTCGCACCGCATCACCTCCCCGCGCCATCACTGTGAGAAAACCTATCGGGTGATGCTTGAGTCTCCGGTCTCGGATGACACGGCAGAGCAATTCGCGAAAGGCGTTCAGCTGCATAATGAGAAGGATCTGACCAAACCGGCGGTGCTGGAAATCCTCACCCCCACGGATGTCCGTCTGACCATCAGTGAAGGCCGCTACCATCAGGTGAAACGGATGTTTGCCGCCGTGGGCAACCACGTTGTGGGGCTGCATCGTGAACGTATCGGCGCGATTGAACTCGATCCAGACCTGGCCCCAGGGGAATATCGCCCGCTGACGGAAGAAGAGATTGCCAGCGTCGGGCTGCCTTCACGCTAAATTCAGGAGAACCCTGTGACCACCAGGCCACACTCGTCGTTTAAAATTGTATTTATCCTTGGCCTGCTGGCCATGCTGATGCCGCTGTCTATCGATATGTATCTGCCCGCGCTGCCGGTGATTTCCGCGCAGTTTGGCGTACCGGCAGGCAGCGCGCAGATGACGCTCAGCACCTACATTCTTGGTTTTGCCCTCGGTCAGCTATTTTATGGCCCAATGGCAGACAGCCTGGGGCGTAAACCGGTTATCCTGGGCGGGACATTGATATTTGCCGCGGCGGCGGTGGCCTGCGCGCTGGCGCAGAGTATCGATCAGCTGATTGTGATGCGTTTCTTCCATGGCCTGGCGGCGGCTGCGGCAAGCGTGGTGATTAACGCGCTGATGCGCGACGTCTACCCGAAGGAAGAGTTCTCACGCATGATGTCGTTCGTCATGCTGGTCACGACAATTGCGCCGCTGGTCGCCCCTATGGTGGGCGGGGCGGTCCTGGTGTGGTTCAGCTGGCATGCGATTTTCTGGATCCTGGCGATTGCCGCGCTGCTGGCCTCGGTGATGATCTTCGTCTTTATCGATGAAACGCTGCCGGTCGAGCGACGTCAGAAGTTCCACATTCGCACCACGCTTGGCAACTTTGCCTCGCTGTTTCGCCATAAGCGTGTGCTGAGCTATATGCTGGCCAGCGGCTTCAGCTTTGCCGGAATGTTCTCGTTCCTGAGCGCGGGGCCGTTTGTGTACATCGAACTGAACCATGTGTCACCCCAGCATTTTGGTTACTACTTCGCGCTGAATATTGTGTTCCTGTTTGTGATGACCATTATCAACAGCCGCTTTGTCCGGCGGGTTGGGGCGCTGAATATGTTCCGCGCCGGGCTGTGGATCCAGTTCGTGATGGCTATCTGGCTGGTATTGAGCGCGTTGCTGGGCGTCGGTTTCTGGGCGCTGGTGGTGGGCGTGGCGGCGTTTGTCGGCTGCGTGTCGATGGTTTCATCCAACGCGATGGCGGTGATCCTCGACGAATTTCCGCATATGGCGGGCACCGCCTCGTCGCTGGCAGGAACGTTCCGTTTCGGAATTGGCGCGATAGTCGGGGCGCTGCTCTCGACGGCGACGTTTAATACCGCCTGGCCGATGCTGTGGGCGATTGCCCTCTGCGCGACCTGCTCCATTCTCTTCTATCTTTACGCCAGCCGGCCGCGAAAGACGGCGCATAAATGACCACTTAAGGCCCGTGACGGGCCTTTTTGTTGACCCATATCAACCAACCCTCCGTTCGTTTACCCTGTGTTTGTTTCTTTTATGTAAAATCTATTTGTGTAAAAAGTCACATCATTGTATTTAAAAAGGTTGAGTTAGATCGCAGAAACGGGTACATATAGCGCCGACGCGAGCCTGCAACGCCTATAAAATCCGCTAAACAGTGCAGGTTGGCGATGATGTGTTACTATAAATGTAAATAAATTGTGAAGTAAATTTGCTTCCGGGGATCTGAACGTGAATACATTACAACTCTCGATTGTCCATCGCTTGCCCCAGAGCTATCGCTGGTCGACGGGTTTTGCAGGTTCGAAAGTTGAACCGATTCCGCAAAGCGTTGCCGGGGAGGATAATTGTCTGGTGGCCCTCAAACTGCTCAGCCCGAGCGATGAAAATGCGTGGCCGGTCATGGAACGTCTCAGCCAGGCGCTGACGGACATCGAAGTGGACAGCTCCGTGCTGGAATGCGAAGGTGAGCCGTGCCTGTTTGTTAACAGCCAGGATGAGTTTGCCGCCACCTGTCGTCTGAAAAACTTCGGCGTGGCCATTGCCGAGCCGTTCTCCGGTCAATATCCTTTCTGAGTGCTAGTCAGCGGACAATAGCTGGCGCGTGTAATCCTGCGTCGGCGCGGTGAATACGCGCTGGCACTCTCCCTGCTCAACGACTTCTCCCTGCCGCAATACCACCACCTGATGGCAAAGCGCACGCACCACCTGTAAATCGTGGCTGATAAAGATATATGCCAGCCGATGCTTTTCCTGTAGCCCCTTCAGCAGCGCCAGAATTTGCGCCTGCACGGTGCGGTCCAGGGAAGAGGTTGGCTCGTCCAGCACGATCAGCTCCGGTTTCAGGATCAGCGCGCGGGCAATCGCTATACGCTGGCGCTGTCCGCCGGAAAACTCAGCCGGATACCGGTGCCGGGTCTCGGGATCTAAACCCACTTCCGCCATCACCCGCATCACGTCGATTTCACGCTGTTGCGCCGTCATTGTCGGCTGGTGGACGCGCAGGCCCTCTTCAATAATCTGTAATACGCTCAGGCGCGGGTTAAGCGAAGAGTTTGGATCCTGAAATACCACCTGCAACCGCGGACGCACGGGAAGCATCATCCGGCGATTCAGGTTTTGCAGCGGCATGCCGTCAAAAACAATGCTTCCCTGAGAGGCGATCAGGCGCAGCAGCGCCAGGCCGGTGGTGCTTTTGCCTGAACCGGACTCGCCCACAAGCCCAAGCGATTCGCCCGGACGCAGAGCGAAGCTCATCTCTTTCAGAACATGATTGTGATCGACCACGCGACGCAAAATGCCTTTGCGGATCGGGAATGACACCGACAGCCCCTCAACCCTCAGCAACGGCGCGCTGTCAGCGTTAAGCGGAACCGGGTCGCCAGCGGGTTCGCTATCGAGCAGGCGCTGTGTATACGGGTGCTGAGGCGCGCTCAGCAGGGCGGATGCCCGGTTCTGTTCCACGCAGCGGCCGTTTTGCATCACGGCCACCGTGTCAGCGAGCTTTTTCACGATGCTCAGGTTGTGCGTAATAAACAGCAGGCTCATGTTCAGCTCGTCGCGCAGTTCGCGCAGCAGTTGCAGAATTTGTGCCTGTACCGTGACGTCCAGCGCGGTAGTAGGTTCATCGGCAATCAGCAGTTCGGGGCGCGTGAGCAGGGCCATTGCAATCATCACGCGCTGGCGCTCGCCGCCGGAAAGCTGGTGCGGGAAATCGTTCAGCCGTTTCGCCGCATTACGGATACCGGTGCGTTCAAGGCAGTCCAGAATTTCACCCCGCGCTGCCTCTTTACGCATTCCCCGATGAAGTGACAGCACTTCATAGAGCTGTTTTTCCAGGGTATGCAGTGGGTTGAGCGACACCATCGGCTCCTGAAAAATCATGGCGATGTTGTTGCCACGAATGCCGCGCAGGGTTTGCTCGTCAGCGTTCAGCAGCGATTGTCTATGGAACAGAATATCCCCCTGCGGATAGCTGACCGGCGGGGAAGGGAGCAGGCGCAGCACCGACAGCGCCGAAACGCTCTTACCGGAGCCGGATTCCCCGACCAGCGCCAGCGTCTCTCCGCGCTGGATCTGCAACGATAAATCCGTCACCACCGTGCGTGATTCGCCCTGTTTTGAAAACGCAATCGACAGGTTCTCTATGCTCAGAAGAGGCCGGGTCATGTCATACCGCCTTGTTGGGATCGAAGGCATCGCGCACGGCTTCGCCAATAAAAATCAGCAGGGAAAGGAGCACCGCCACGGAGAGGAATGCGGCGATGCCCAGCCAGGGGGCCTGGAGATTGTTTTTGCCCTGCAACAGCAGTTCGCCAAGGGACGGTGAGCCCAGCGGCAAACCGAAACCAAGAAAATCAAGCGACGTCAGGGTGGTAATGGAGCTGCACAAAATAAACGGCAGGAAGGTGAGGGTCGCCACCACCGCATTGGGAAGCATGTGACGGAAGATGATTGCGCCATCGCTCACGCCTAACGCCTGCGCAGCGCGAATATAGTCGTAATTCCGCGTACGCAGAAACTCCGCGCGCACCACCCCGTCCAGCGCCATCCAGCCGAACAGGACGGTGATCCCGAGCAGCCACCAGAAGCCAGGCTGTACCACGCTGGACAGCAGGATAATCAGAAACAGCGTCGGCATACCGGACCAGACTTCAATCACGCGCTGTCCCCATAAATCTATTTTACCCCCGTAATAGCCCTGCACGGCACCCGCCACAACGCCCATTACGCTGCTAAAGAGCGTCAGCAGCAGCCCAAACAGGAGCGAGATGCGGGTGCCATAGAGAATGCGCGCCAGCACATCGCCGCCGTTGGCGTCCGTTCCCAGCCAGTTTTGCGCGGAAGGCGGCGAAGGGAAGGGGGTGGACGTGGCGAAGTTAATACTGTTCGCGCCAAAACGAATCGGCGCCCAGATAGCCCAGCCGTGCTGCGCTATCTGTTCACGTAACCAGGGATCCTGGTACTCGGCTGGCGTCGCAAACGGGCCGCCAAAATCGCTTTCGCTGTAGGTGGCCAGCACCGGTACATACCAGCGGTCTTTGAAATGCACCAGCAGGGGTTTATCATTGGCAATCAGTTCCGAACACATACTTAAGGCGAACAGGACGGCGAAGATCCACAGCGACCAGTAGCCGCGACGGTTGTGGCGAAAACGCGCCCAGCGGGCCTGATTGACGGGGCTTAAACGCGACATCAGCGGCCCTCAAAATCGATACGGGGATCGACCAGCGTATAGCTGATATCGCTGATGATGTTCAGCAGCAGGCCGATCAGGGTGAAAATGTAGAGTGTGCCAAACATCACCGGATAATCACGGGAGACGGTGGCCTCATAGCCCAGCAGCCCTAATCCGTTGAGCGAGAACATCACTTCTATCAGCAACGAGCCGGTAAAAAACATACTGATGAACGTGGCGGGGAAACCGGCAATCACCAGCAGCATGGCGTTACGAAAAACGTGCTTCCACATGATCTGCTTTTCACCGACACCCTTGGCGCGCGCGGTGACGACGTACTGTTTGCGGATCTCATCAAGAAAGGCGTTTTTGGTCAGCATCGTAAGCGCCGCAAATCCGCCGATGACCGTTGCCAGCACCGGAAGCGTGATGTGCCAGAAGTAATCGGTGATTTTCTGATACCACGGCAGGGTGCTGAAATCCGCAGAGACCAGCCCGCGCAGCGGGAAGAGATCGAAATAACTGCCGCCGGCGAAAAAGACAATCAGCAGCACGGCAAACAGAAACGCCGGGATAGCGTAGCCGATGATAATGAATGTGCTGCTCCAGATATCGAAACGGCTACCGTTGTAGACCGCTTTTCGGATCCCCAGCGGAATGGAGACCAGATAAATAATCAGCGTCCCCCACAGTCCGAGCGTGATGGAAACCGGCAGGCTTTGTTTGATCAGGGTTAACACCGAGGCGCTGCGAAACAGGCTGTCGCCAAAATCGAAACGGACATAATCCCAGAGCATCCTGAAATAACGCTCGTGCAGCGGCTTGTCAAAACCATAGCGATGGGTAATCTCGGCGATCACCTCCGGATCCAGTCCGCGACCGCCCCGGTAGTGGCTTTCGCTGATGTTGCCCACGCCCGTCCGGGCATGGCTGGCCCCCATTCCTTCACCGCCGCCGCCCGGCATGCCGCCAGCGTGACCAAATTCTATTGCCGCAATTGCCTGGTCCACCGGACCGCCGGGGGCGATCTGGACGATAAAAAAGTTAATGGTAATGATGGCCCACAGCGTCGGGATCACTAACAGCAGCCGGCGGATAAGATAAGCGCCCATCGTCACTCCTTAACGCCGCTCTGCGGGCAGTTTTGCGGCTTTATTCACGTCATACCACCAGGTGTCAAAGCCGAGGGTGTAGACCGGGCGAACGGCAGGCAGGGAGAATTTATCCCAGCGGGCCACGCGATCTTCGCCCATATACCACATCGGCAGCATGTAATAGTTCCAGGTTAAGACCCGATCGAGCGCGCGGCCAAGCGGCAGAAGCTTGTTCTTATCGCCCTGAGCGGCGACAATTTTTGCAATCAGCGCATCAATCACCGGGCTCTTTACGCCCGGGGCGTTGTACGAGGAGTCGATATACCCCGATGCCCAGGAGATTTGCAGATCTGAACTCGGCCACGGCTGCGCGGCCCACAGGGTCTGCATCATGTCGTAATCGCGACTGCGCTTGCGGTTGGTTAACTGGGCCATATCGACCTGGCGGATATTCATGGTGACGCCAAGCCGGGCAAGGTTCTTCTTAAATGGCAGCACCCACTGATCGTTTGCGCCGGAGGCAATCAGCAGTTCGAAGCTGAGCGGTTTACCGGTTTGCACATTAACCCGTTGCCGATTTTTCAGCACCCAGCCAGCATCATCCAGCAGGTTGCTGGCTTTCAGCAGGTTGTCCCGGTCGAACCCGTTTCCGTCGGATTTGGGCGGTTCAAATACGCGGGTGAACACCTCCGGCGGGAGCTCCGCTTTCATTGGCGCCAGCAAAACCAGCTCGTCCGCGTGGGGATAATCACGGGCGGCATATTCAGTATTCTGGAAATAGCTGTTCGCCCGGCTGTAGGCTCCGTAAAACAGCGCTTTGTTCATCCATTCGAAATCAAACGCCAGGGTAATGGCTTCACGCACCCGACGATCGGAAAAAACCGGGCGCTGAATATTAAACGCCAGCCAGCGCGTGTCCTGCGCGGATTCGTTTTTGTGTTCGTCTTTAACGATATACCCTTTCGCGAAATTTTTTCCGATATAGCGGGTCGCCCAGTTTTTGGCGCTGTTCTCGACGCGTAAATCAAACGCGCCTGCCTTAAATGCCTCGAAGGCCACGTTATCATCCAGGTAGTAATCGTAGCGGATTGTATCGAAGTTCCAGCGGCCCCGGTTTACCGGCAGCGTGGCTGCCCAGTAATCTTTCACCCGGGAATAGATCACGTACTGGCCCATTCGCCAGTCGGTAAT
The DNA here is from genome assembly GCF_032389435.1 of Enterobacter sp. DTU_2021_1002640_1_SI_PRY_ASU_LCPMC_013. Classification (NCBI taxonomy): domain Bacteria; kingdom Pseudomonadati; phylum Pseudomonadota; class Gammaproteobacteria; order Enterobacterales; family Enterobacteriaceae; genus Enterobacter; species Enterobacter sp. DTU_2021_1002640_1_SI_PRY_ASU_LCPMC_013. Next base: position 3,041,610 of record NZ_CP135594.1, on the reverse strand, counting down.
GCGATACGGCCCTCCGGCCAGCGGCGGGGTAGAGAGGGGATCGCTCAGCTTATGATTTTTCCAGAAGGATTCGGGCATGACGGGCAGGGAGAACAGGCTCAGCATATTCTCTTTGTTCGGCTCAGGGAGTTCGATTCGCACGGTCAGCGGGGCGATGGCTTTCACCGTGGTGCCCTTGTACACCAGACGAAACTGCGGCACGCCTTCGGTCATAAATTTATGAAAGGTGAATGCCACGTCACGGGCGCTAACCGGCGTACCGTCGTGAAAACGCGCCCGCGGATTAATCGCGATTTCTGCCCAGCTGAAATCATCGGCGTAACGCACGTTCTCAGCAACCAGGGGATAATAGCTGCCGGGCTCGTCGTCGGAGGTGACGAACAGCGTGTCATAGAGGGATTCGGTACGTGCTGCCGCCACGCCGCGCAGGGCAAAGCGGTTAAAGTTGTCAAACGTTCCCGTGGCGGAAAGCGTCACGTTTCCGCCTTTCGGAGCGGCGGGGTTGACGTAATCGTAGTGGTTAAACTTAACCGCGTACTTCGGCTCGCCAATGACGGCAAAGGCCGTGCTCTCTTTGATGGTCTGCGCCTGGCTCGACAGGCTCACCAGCGTCAATAGCGTCAACACAACGCGCATAATCATAGTGCGGCGGATCCCTTTGTTCACAGGCAGGCTCGGTTGAACAGAATAATAAGGGACAGCGCCGTGATTGTGAAATTATTCCCCGAGCGTGATGTCGGGTTGCCACGTCCTGAACTGCTCCAGCGGCATCGGGCGGCCGATCCAGTAGCCCTGAAGATAGTTCACGCCATGCTCGCGCAGCCACGCCGCCTGCTCCGGCGTTTCAACACCCTCGGCAACGGTTAACATATTCAGGCGTTCTGCCAGCGTCAGCACCGCGTCAAGCACTGGCGAGGTGACGGTTTCAGTCCCGATGGCATTCACGAAGCCACGGTCAATTTTCAGGTAATCCATCGTGAAGCGTTCCAGATAGATCAGCGCGCTGTGGCCGGTGCCAAAATCATCGATGGCGATTTCAAAACCTTCTACGTGCAGCCATTCGAATAGCTGATTAGCCTCGCGGTGGTTGATCATGTCGCGCTCGGTTATTTCCAGCACAATCTGGAAGTGATCGGGTGGAAGGGCGGCGGCAAACGCGCGCATATCCTCTTTAAAGCTTTCCGCATGCAGATGACCGGGCGCGATGTTGATCCCAAACTTGGCCCCAGGCGGGAGCACCGTTTGCAGGACAGGGGCATCGCGGATAATCAGGTCAAAAAGATGCAGCGTCAGCGGGACAATCAGCTTCTGCGCTTCAGCGAAATTAATAAAGGCATCCGGCGGAATTTCTCCCATCACCGGATGCTTCCAGCGCATCAGGACTTCCAGCCCGGTCATTTTGAGCGACTGCGCATCCACGACGGGTTGATAGACCACGTAAAACTGGTCGCGCTTGATGGCCGTGAGGATCTCTTTCCCCGGATTAAGACGGATAGTAAGAATATAGAAATTCAACAGGCCCGCCGCGATACCGCAGACCAGGCCGAAAAACAGGGCGTACAGCACTTCATCGGTCGTCCAGGCTTCCGCATAAACATGGATGGTCAGAGGCACATTTTTCAGCGTGGCGGTACGGACCGGGATATCAGGCAAATCACGCGCAGGGACCAGCGTTCCGGAATGGGTTGATAACGCATAATCGCCAATAATGATGGAAATACCGGCAAACTCATCCTGTCTTGAGGTGTAGAGGAGATAAGGAGTCAGGTTAAGATTAACGGAGGTAAATACACCGCCGTCCTTCACCAGTGGGTTGCGATACCAGATGGCAATCGCGGGCTTGTCCGGCAGCATAGGAGTGCCCGGCAGGAGCGCCATATCAACCTGTTTATTGATGTGCAGTTCAGGAATAAGCGCTTCCAGAGGGACATTCATCGGGCCGGTGGCGGAAGAGCAGTAGGCGTTTTTATCCCTGACCAGCAAAAAGGCGCGCACGTTGATGCTAAAGGCCGCCCGGGAGGTCAGGGCGGCACTCACTTCCTCGCAGCTGTTTAGCGTGAGTGGCTGGAGCGTATCAATCGACATTTTGAGCTCATCAAAATAGCTCTCCATGTAGACGCTTAAATCGGTAATAAGGGTATCGAATCTGACGTCTCGCTTGTGATAACTCCAGTAAAACTGTAATGCTCCCAGGAGCAGGGCAGTGAATAACCCCGTAAGGAAACTGAGAAACAGAATCTTGCGGTTGCTGGAGAAGTAGCGGGTAAACATAGATGTCGTGATTCCTGAAATGCCGCTGGATAGTTATCAGTGTAACGGGCAAAAAAAAACACTGCCGGAGCAGTGCTTTTTTTATCGTATCGCCAGCCAAGGGATAACCAACGATACGACAGCAATATTAACTACGGCTCAGAACGCGGCGAGCTTCGTTGTAGCGCTTCTTCCAGTAAGGTTCGTTCATGCTGGAAATCGTCACACCACTGCTGGTGGAAGCATGGACAAACTGATCGTTACCGATATAGATGCCAACGTGTCGACCGGTTGAACCCGCTCTGAACAGGACTAAATCGCCCGTGCGCAGTTTAGTGCGCGAAATGGATTTGCCCATTTCCTGCTGTTCATAAGTAGAACGCGGAAGGTCTAACCCAAACTGTTCACGGAACGTACGCTGTACGAATGCGGAACAATCGATGCCTTTCTTGGTGCTGCCGCCCAGACGGTAACGCACGCCTTTCCAGTCAGCATACTGATCCATAATACGCGACTTAACGTCGAGATTACGTACCATATTTTCAAATTCATCCTGAGAGGCTTGCAGTGAAGAGGAATCTTCCATTCCCACAACACGCGTCTCAGGATGCATATTCTTCGCGGTGTTCGTCGTACTACATGCCGAAAGCAGAACCGCCACTGCAATCGCCGGGATCCCCCGCAAGATATATCTCAAGATTGGTTGAGATTTGACCATTTTGTTTGTTTTCCCTTGAAGTCCTTAACGAAAATATCGTTATAAAAATGCCAACCGTGACGAGACTAATAATCTGTTCACAATGAGACAATTCTTTATGGTGAAAACTGTGGCTCAACGCACAAAATTATTCACCATGATAATAATTATCTCAGTGGGGCAAAACGAGTTCGAGGTTAACCGATTGCACGGGGTATTGCGAGCAAAAAAGTCCGTTTTTTTATAAGAAAATGTGATACACAAAGTTACAGCGCGGAATTGCTCAAAATGCCGCCATTCATATCGGTAATCCCTGCAATTGCTTCATTTTTATCACGAATTGTATGACGGGGTGATGACAGCGTTGAATGACGCCGAAAAGAAGTGACGCAGGGATCGAAAACGATCCCTGATGAATGGTGTTAATTTTCGTTATTTATTTGTTTCCAGCTTGTTTAAATTTGCCAGGAAGATAGCGATCAAAAATGCCTATTATGCGATCGCTGAGTGGGGTCATCAGCACCCACGGTAAACCAATTAACACCGCCGTGAGGGAGCCTACGGCGATATCTGTCAGCCAGTGAGCGCCAATCATCACCCGCGGGAATGCAAATACCACCACAATAACCAGGGCGATGGCGAAGGCTTTTTTACCAAAATAGCGCAGCATGAAGCCTGCAAAAATCAGCAGCATCATACCGTGGTCGCCCGGGAAACTGTCCTTCGAGGCATCTTTGGTTGGAATATGAAGCAGCTCGCTGACGCGGTTAATATTCGGGAAAAAGAGCGAAGGACTGGCGCGTTTAACCGGCATCAGATGCTGCGCCAGCTGGTTAATAATCACGGCCGTCAGCAGCATCACCAGGCCGATAATCAGAATACGGCGACGACCCGTTTTGTCTTCCTTCAGCCAGAAGGAGAGCATCAGACAGCCCATTGCCAGCAGCGAACAGCCGTCAAACGCGCGGTTGTTGGTGATCGCCACCAGCCACAGGAAGGCTTCACTCTTCGCCAGCGCCTGGTTAAAGAAGTGGAACAGCCCGGAATCCAGCGGGAACCAGAAACCGTGATCCGCCGGGATATACCAGGAGAAAAAGATCGCCAGGCCGGCAGCGTTGAGCAATAAAATAGCAGGAAGTCGAGTCGTCATAGTCTTCAGCAATGTGTGAAATCAGGGGCAACGTTAGCCGCCCAAACTTAAACGAAGCTTCAACAGGCTTGACTGGAGGGCATTCCAGTCGGTATTAACCGCACTAATTAACTCTATCCGGCTGTCGGGTGGCGCGACGTTCTGGGTTTCAATAAAGAAATCCTCGCCCTGACGGTTAATGCGCACCAGACCATCCGGAGTGCGCATGATCCCTTTTACCCGCTCAACCGGCGCGAGTCTCGCCCATTCCAGTATACCAATGGTGTCGAAAACCGTATCGGCATCGAAGATCCACCCGCAGGCCTGATGCCCCTGGCCGCTGTTCAGGTTGCGACGCCAGCGCTGATGCTCCGGCAGGCTCAGTGCAGCCAGGCCTTGCTTCGCGCCGTGGCTATGCGAATGCTCAGCGCTGGCAGGCAGTTGCGTCTGGTTGAGGCGGGGAAGGTCGAGCAGGGCGCCATCAATGTTGCCCTGGGTCGTCTGCACATACTGACGTCCACCGCCAGCCTGCTGCCACCAGGACTGGAACGCGGCCTGACTCTCAGCCGTCGCGCGATCGGATTTATTCGCCACGATAATATCTGCCGAGGCGAGCTGGTCGCGGAAATTGTCATTATTGATCGCTTTTTCATCCAGCAGCTGGCGGGGGTCGAGCAGGCAAAGCGTCGCACGCAGCTCAAGCCACGGCTCGTATACCGGGGCGGTCAGTAAATCAAGGATTTGCTTAGGATGCCCCAGCCCGGTGGGCTCAATCAGCAGACGGTCCGGCTTGCCCTGACGCAGCAGCGTATTCAGCCCGACCTGCATCGGCAGACCATTCACGCAGCACATACACCCGCCCGGGATCTCTTTCACCATCGCGCCGCTGTCGGCGAGCAACGCGCCGTCGATCCCCACTTCGCCAAATTCGTTGACCAGCACGGCCCACTTTTCCGCCGGGTCTTTATTGGCCAGCAAATGCAGAATGGACGTAGTTTTACCGCTGCCTAGAAAACCGGTGATCAGGTTGGTTTTGGTCACGTGCGCTCCGATAAATAATTGTGATGTAGTAACAACTATCTATCATCCTGACGAAAAAATCGGGCATTGAGAAGAGGGAGGGCGAACGGAGCACAAAACCGTTCGCCTTAAACGCAATAATCGCTAAATTTTTAACGTTTCGATAACGGCCTGGCGCGCGCCGAGCCGGACGAGGCGCTGGTACGCGCTGGTGATTGCCTCGACAAAGACAGGGTTTTGCGGCAGGTCGTCGCCAAAGATTTCATTTAGCGTCAGCAGGGCGCTAACGCGTTCTGCGTCGCTGCTGGTAGCGACAATGGCCTGAAATTTGTCGCTCAGCGGATCGCGTACGTCAATGGCGTTGCCCTGTTCGTCCGTACTGCTGACGTAGCGCATCCAGCCCGCCACCCCCAGCGCCAGTAATGGCCAGGCGGTGTTACGCTCAAGATGCATGCGGATCCCATCCAGCATGCGCTGAGGCAGCTTCTGGCTGCCGTCCATGGCGATTTGCCATGTACGATGCTGTAGGGCCGGGTTGGCGAAGCGGTCAAGCAGGCTGTCAGCATAGGCTGTCAGATCAACGTTGGTGATGCGCAGCGTAGGGGCCTGCTCATTCAGCATCAGCCTGCGGGCCGCCTCGCGGAAACTGTCGTCCTGCATACATTCATTTATGTGCGCGTAGCCGGCAAGGTAGCCCAGATACGCGAGGAAGGAGTGGCTGCCGTTCAGCATCCGCAGTTTCATCTGCTCCCAGGGCAGGACATCCTCAACCATCTGTACGCCTGCAACCTCCCACTCCGGACGCCCGGCGACAAAGTTATCTTCCACTACCCACTGAATGAACGGTTCACAGCTGATGGCGCAGGGATCTTCAACGCCAAGTTCCTGGGTGATTTCCGCGAGTGAGGCGTCGGTGGCGGCGGGCACGATTCGGTCGACCATGGTACCAGGGAAGCTCACGTGCGCCTCGATCCATGCGGCCAGCTCTGCGGAACGCTTTCCGGCCATGCCAAGAACGGCGTTTTTCACCACATGGCCGTTGTCGGGAATATTGTCGCAGGAGAGCACGGTAAACGCCGGCAGGCCCCGCTCGCGGCGGCGATGAAGGGCTTCAACCAGAATACCCGGCGCGGAATGCGGCTCAGACGGGTGCTCGAGATCGTGCAGTATGCGGCTGTTCCGCATATCCAGTTTTCCCGTCGCCGGATCGATGCAGTAGCCTTTTTCGGTAATGGTGAGGGAGACAATTGCCACCTGCGGTTCGCAGAATTTCTCGATAATGGCTGCCAGCGAGTCGAGTTTGGCGTTCAGGCACTCTTTTACCGCACCGATAATAATGGGCTGATTGCCTTCGGCACCTTTCTCCAGCACGGTAAACAGATGATCCTGCGCCCGGAGCTGGCCCATAAGGATATCGCCGCTAAAGAGGCTAATCTCACAAATTCCCCAGTCGCCTCCTTTGGCATTCAGTACCCGGTTTGTTAACAACGCCTGATGCGCCCGGTGGAACGCGCCAAAACCGAAATGGACGATGCGGGAGCGTAACTGCTCGCGATCGTAGCGGGGCTGCTGGACATGAGCAGGAAGCGCGGTGGAGGCAATAGTCTTCATGTAATACACACCTGATTAACCATTAATTAACAATGCCAGTGTAAAGTTATATGACAACAAATTAAATTGGTAAGCCGTAAATATCCCTGTTATGTGAGTTTGATCAATCAATGCCGTGTGCTGTATTGACCACTTCGATTAAACATGTATGGTAGTCGTCATTGAAGTAACATATATTGGTATAACAACTTGAGAGGGTGGGGCAATGGAACAAACCTGGCGTTGGTACGGGCCGAACGATCCGGTTTCTCTTGATGATGTGCGTCAGGCTGGCGCAACGGGTGTGGTCACGGCGCTGCATCATATTCCGAACGGTCAGGTGTGGCCGGTGGAGGAAATCCAAAAGCGTCAGGCTCAGCTGGCAGAGAAGGGGTTAACCTGGTCTGTTGTGGAAAGTATTCCGGTTCACGAAGATATCAAAACCCACTCCGGTGAGTGTGATACCTGGATTGCGAATTATCAGCAGAGCATTCGCAACCTGGCAGCCTGCGGTATTGATACCGTCTGCTATAACTTTATGCCAATTCTGGACTGGACGCGTACCGACCTGGAATATGAAATGGCCGATGGTTCGAAGGCGCTGCGTTTCGATCAAATCGCTTTTGCGGCTTTCGAACTGCACATTCTGAAGCGTCCGGGGGCGGAAGCAGACTACACCGCCGAAGAGCAGCAGCAGGCGCTGGCGTGGTTCAATGCCGCCAGTGAAGCGGACATTGAGAAGCTGGTTCGCAATATCATCGCGGGCCTGCCCGGTGCGGAAGAGGGTTATACCCTCGATCAGTTCCGCGCGCGCCTGGCGGAATATGGCGATATCGATAAAAACCAGCTGCGTGAAAACATGGCGCACTTCCTGCGCGCTATTGTGCCGGTGGCAGAAGAAGTCGGCGTGCGGCTGGCGGTTCATCCGGACGATCCACCGCGCCCTATCCTCGGCCTGCCGCGTATCGTGTCGACCATTGAAGATATGCAGTGGCTAAAAGAGACGGTGGATAGCATCTACAACGGCTTTACCATGTGTACGGGCTCGTATGGGGTGCGGGCGGATAACGATCTGGTGCGGATGATCGAAACCTTCGGCGATCGCATTCATTTCACCCACCTGCGTGCAACCTGCCGTGAAGAGAACCCGAAAACCTTCCACGAAGCAGCCCATCTTGGCGGCGATGTGAACATGGTTGCGGTGGTGGATGCCATTCTCTCTGAAGAGGTACGTCGTAAGCAGGCGGGGGATGTACGTCCTATCCCGTTCCGTCCGGATCACGGGCACCAGATGCTGGACGATCTGCGCAAGAAAACGAATCCAGGGTATTCGGCGATTGGCCGTCTGAAAGGGATGGCGGAAGTGCGCGGTATCGAGCTGGCGCTGAAAATGACGAAGTATCCTGAACTGCTGTAAAGGTTGTTGCCGGGTGGCGGCTGCGCCTTACCCGGCCTACAAAAACACAAAAACCGGCATCAGAGCCGGTTTTTTGTAGGCCCGGTAAGCGTAGCGCCACCGGGCGAAAAGCACGATCAGTCAGCACGACCCATATAGCGTTTTTCTTCGATATGGATACGGATTTTCTCGCCCGCTGACAGGTACTCTGGCACCTGTACGACCAGACCGGTAGTCAGGGTAGCCGGTTTGTTACGCGCACTTGCAGACGCGCCTTTGATGCCCGGCGCCGTTTCAACAATTTCCAGATCAACGGTCTGCGGCAGCTCCAGCGCCAGCAGCACGCCATCCCAGGTCAGCACCTGCATGTCCGGCATCCCACCTTCAGGAATAAACAGCAGCTCTTCTTCGATCTGATCTTTGGTGAAGATATACGGGGTGTAATCTTCTTTATCCATGAACACGTATTCGTTGCCGTCGATGTAGGAGAAATCAACGTAGCGACGGGTCAGGGTCACGGTATCGACGATATCGTCGCCTTTAAAACGTTCTTCCACTTTCAGGCCGGTGCGGACATCGGAGAAACGCATTTTGTACAGCGTTGCTGCGCCACGGGCGCTGGGTGCCTGAATGTCGATATCTTTCACAATCAGCAGTTTGCCGTTGTAATTCAGTACCATACCTTTCTTAATTTCGTTCGCTCTTGGCATTGCAGTAATCCTGTTTACGGGAGGTAAAAAATATCGCGCCAAATTACTCGCGCGCGGCCTTTCAGGCAAGCGGAATTCGTGGGTTTTGCTATCAATACATAAAAGGTGTTACTGTGCGCGCAATGCCCGACTGCGCGGGCATCTGCCACCAACAGAGAGCATGTATGGATTGTCGTTCCGACTGTGGCGCGTGCTGTACCGCACCGTCCATCTCAAGCCCCATTCCAGGCATGCCGGAGGGCAAGCCTGCCAATACCCGCTGCGTTCAGCTCTCTGACACTAACCTGTGCATGATCTTTGGCTCGCCCCTGCGCCCGAAGGTGTGCTCCGGGCTCCAGCCAACCGCCGAAATGTGCGGCAGTACGCGCCAGCAGGCCATCACTTATCTGCTTGAGCTGGAAGCGCTCACCGCGCCTTAAACATCTTTGATTCGCGTCAGGCAGCTCAGCGTCAGGACGCACATCACCAGCGCAATCCAGAACACCGTATGATAGTTCCAGATTTCAGCCACAACGCCCGCCAGTGAGCCTGCAATAATCCAGCCCACGCGGGTGGTATTAGTATAAAGGGTGGTGGCAGAGCCTGCCTGACCCGGCATCAGATCCTGGAAGTAGAGCATGCCGATACCGGCCAGAATACCGATGTAAATGGCGTTCAGCACCTGTAAAGCAAGAAGCAGGGCTGGCGTATGAACCGTCAGCATACCGACATAAAACAGCAGCCCGGCTACGGCGGCGACGCGCATCAAAAAGCGCTTGCCGAAGCGCTTCGCGTAATAGCCCGCAATCAGCATGGTGGGGATCTCAAGCCCCGCGGCGGTTCCCATCATGATCCCGGCCAGCTTCTCCGGCAGATGCAGCTCATCAATAATAAACAGCGGCATATTAATGATATAGAGGCTGTTGGTTCCCCACATTAGCGTACAGATAATGAATAACAGCAGCGCGTCGCGCCGGTTACGTCGCGGAGCTTCCAGCGTACCGGTCGCCACTTTCGGCTCTTTGCGCATGGAGGGCAGAAAGAACCAGACCATTGCGCCGCATACCACGAAGGCCACGGCTGCGCTGAGGTACATCACCGTAAAGCCAAAACCCATCGCCAGCGCGTAGGCGAGCGGGGGGCCAATCACCCAGGCCAGCGACACCTGCGCGCGCAGTATCGAGCTGAACATCACCGCTTCTCGCCCGGTGCGGTCGGCATGCTCGCGGGCAAGGGCGAACATCTGCGGGTTGGCGGTCGAGCCGAAACTGCTCAGGAAGACGCCCACGAACAGCAGAATGAAGTAGTTACGGTTCCAGGCAAACAGCAGGCAGGCAAACACTCCAAGCAGGCAGCAAAAAACGATCAGGCTTTTGCGATCGCCTTTGCGGTCTGAACGCCCGGCAAGAAACTGGCTGACGAAAATGCCGATGATGGCGCTCCCGGTGAAGAAGAAGCCAACCATCGCCGGGCGGGCGTGAACTTCGTTGGTCAGAAACAGGCTCAGCGTAGGCGTTTGTAACGCACCGGCAATACCGGTGAGAAAAGCAACGATCAAAAACGCCGTTGACGTCAAATCAAAAGGCTTTGGTGAGGCGGCAGCGGGGGTGTTATGCATGTTCAGTCTTTGCGAGTAACAGAGAGAGGCGGAGTTTACGCCGCCTGTCATTAAATAAACAGAGGGCAAAATCAAGATTGCCACAATAAATCAAAATAGCATTTCAGTTTATCGCCGTTTCGCTGAAGCGTGCTGAACCTGTTTGCTGAACATCAGCAAAAACCTCCCGACTGAAGAAGAAATGTGCTGCACTTCTAAATTCTGCAACAAGAAATGTAACTTTTCTTGCAACCTTTTGTAGAAAAGACAAGACTTCTTGAAACGTTTCAGCGCTATCTTGCCTGTCCTGACGAAGCAGGTTAGCGCCTGGTTTCTCAGTTAAGCTGAAACGATTCAATTTCAGCAGGAGAGGAGAATCATGTTCCAGTTATCTGTTCAGGATATTCACCCGGGCGAACAGGCCGGGAATAAAGAAGAGGCTATTCGCCAGGTCGCCGCTGCGCTCGTGCAGGCTGGCAACGTGGCTGACGGCTACGTCAACGGCATGCTGGCGCGTGAACAGCAGACCTCCACCTTCCTCGGTAACGGTATTGCAATTCCGCACGGCACCACGGACACCCGCGATCAGGTGCTGAAAACCGGCGTGCAGGTCTTCCAGTTCCCGCAGGGCGTGCTGTGGGGCGAGGGTCAGGTGGCTTATGTGGCGATTGGCATCGCGGCCAGCGGTGACGAACACCTGGGCCTGCTGCGTCAGCTGACGCACGTGCTGAGCGATGATGCCGTCGCGGAACAGCTTAAATCCGCCACCACTGCTGAAGAGCTGCGTGCCCTGCTGATGGGCGAAAAACAGAGCGAAGCGCTGAAGCTGGATAATGAAACCCTGACGCTGGACGTCGTTACGTCCGATTTGCTGACGCTCCAGGCGCTGAACGCGGCCCGCCTGAAAGAAGTGGGAGCGGCAGATACCACTTTTGTGACGCGCGCCATCAATGATAAGCCATTAAACCTGGGTCAGGGCATCTGGCTGAACGACAGTGCTGAAGGCAACCTGCGTAGCGCTATCGCGGTCAGCCGTGCTGCGGTTGCCTTTGAGACAGACGGCGAACGCGCCGCGATGCTGGTAACGGTCGCCATGGCGGACGATCAGCCGGTATCCGTGCTGAAGCGTCTGGGCGATCTGCTGCTGAACAATAAAGCTGAAAAACTGCTGAACGCAGACGCGGCGACGGTGCTGGCCCTGCTGACCAGCGACGATGCGCTGACGGATGACCTGCTGAGCGCAGAGTACGTGGTGCGTAACGAACACGGCCTGCATGCCCGTCCGGGCACCATGCTGGTGAATACCATTAAACAATTTGCAAGTGAGATCACCGTGACCAATCTGGACGGTTCGGGTAAACCAGCCAACGGGCGCAGCCTGATGAAAGTTGTCGCGCTGGGCGTGAAGAAAGGCCATCGTCTGCGCTTTACCGCGCAGGGTGCGGATGCTGAACAGGCGCTGAAAGCGATTGGCGACGCCATCGCGGCCGGTCTGGGGGAGGGCGCATAATGAGCAGACGTGTTGCGACCATTACGCTGAACCCGGCTTACGATCTGGTGGGTTTCTGTCCGGAAATTGAGCGTGGCGAAGTTAACCTGGTGCGGACGACCGGCCTGCATGCCGCAGGAAAAGGGATTAACGTGGCGAAGGTGCTGAAAGATCTCGGCATCGACGTCACCGTAGGCGGCTTCCTCGGTAAAGACAACCAGGATGGTTTTCAGCAGTTGTTCAGTGAACTGGGCATCGCTAACCGTTTTCAGGTTGTGCAGGGCCGTACCCGCATCAACGTTAAGCTGACCGAGAAAGACGGTGAAGTGACCGATCTGAACTTCTCCGGCTTCGAAGTGACCCCGGCTGACTGGGAGCGCTTTGTTGCCGATTCCCTGAGCTGGCTGGGCCAGTTTGACATGGTGTGCGTCAGCGGCAGTCTGCCGTCCGGCGTCAGCCCGGAAGCGTTCACCGACTGGATGACGCGCCTGCGCAGCCAGTGCCCGTGCATTATTTTCGACAGCAGCCGCGACGCGCTGGTCGCCGGTCTGAAAGCCTCGCCATGGCTGGTTAAACCTAACCGCCGCGAACTGGAGATCTGGGCGGGCCGTAAGCTGCCAGAATTAAAGGATGTGATTGACGCTGCCCATGCGCTGCGCGAGCAGGGTATCGCTCACGTGGTGATTTCGCTGGGTGCAGAAGGTGCCCTGTGGGTTAACGCCTCCGGGGAATGGATTGCCAAACCGCCTTCAATGGAGGTGGTTAGCACCGTGGGTGCCGGGGATTCGATGGTTGGCGGCCTGATCTACGGTCTGCTGATGCGCGAATCCAGTGAACATACCTTACGTCTTGCTACCGCCGTTGCGGCCCTGGCCGTGAGCCAGAGCAATGTCGGTATTACCGATCGTACCCAGTTAGCCGCGATGATGGCGCGCGTTGACTTAAAACCTTTTAACTAACAGCAGGAGAGGAATAATGAAAACGCTGCTGATCATTGACTCCGGTCTCGGACAGGCTCGTGCCTATATGGCGAAGACCCTGCTGGGCGCGGCGGCACAAAAAGCGCATCTGGATATCATTGATAACCCGGGTGATGCTGAAATGGCGATTGTTCTGGGCGACAAAATCCCCGCTGACAGCGCCCTGAACGGCAAAAAAGTGTGGCTGGGTGATATTAATCGCGCGGTGGCACACCCTGAACTGTTTCTGAGCGAAGCAAAAGGTCATGCGACGGTTTACAGCGCACCTGTTGAGGCGGCGCCGGTTGCCGCCGCTGGGCCGAAACGCATTGTTGCGGTAACGGCCTGCCCGACAGGTGTGGCGCACACCTTTATGGCGGCTGAAGCCATTGAAACCGAAGCGAAAAAACGTGGCTGGTGGGTGAAGGTTGAAACCCGCGGCTCTGTTGGTGCGGGCAATGCCATCACGCCGGAAGAGGTGGCGGAAGCCGATCTGGTGATTGTGGCGGCGGATATCGAAGTGGATCTGGCGAAGTTTGCCGGCAAGCCGATGTACCGTACCTCTACCGGCCTGGCGCTGAAGAAGACCGCGCAGGAATTTGATAAGGCGCTGGCAGAAGCCAAACCGTATCAGGCAACCGGTGCGGCTAAAACTGCGACCGAAGGGAAAAAAGAGTCTGCGGGCGCGTATCGTCACCTGCTGACCGGCGTGTCCTACATGCTGCCGATGGTGGTGGCGGGCGGCCTGTGTATTGCGCTCTCCTTCGCCTTTGGTATCGAGGCGTTTAAAGAGCCGGGCACACTGGCGGCCGCGTTGATGCAGATTGGCGGCGGCTCCGCGTTTGCGTTGATGGTGCCGGTGCTGGCGGGCTTTATCGCCTTCTCCATTGCTGACCGTCCGGGTCTGACGCCGGGTCTTATCGGCGGTATGCTCGCCGTGAGCACCGGTTCTGGCTTTATCGGCGGTATCATTGCCGGTTTCCTCGCCGGTTATGTGGCGAAGCTGATCAGCTCGAAGCTGAAGCTACCGCAGAGTATGGAGGCGCTGAAACCTATCCTGATCATCCCGCTGATTTCCAGCCTGGTGGTCGGTCTGGCGATGATTTACCTGATTGGTAAGCCGGTCGCGGGCATTCTGGAAGGTCTGACCCACTGGCTGCAAACCATGGGGACGGCGAACGCGGTGCTGCTGGGCGCAATCCTCGGCGGTATGATGTGTACCGACATGGGTGGTCCGGTGAACAAAGCGGCATATGCGTTTGGCGTTGGCCTGCTGAGTACCCAGACCTACGCGCCGATGGCGGCGATCATGGCGGCCGGTATGGTGCCTCCGCTGGCGCTCGGTCTGGCGACGATTATTGCCCGCCGTAAGTTCGATAAAGCGCAGCAGGAAGGCGGTAAAGCGGCGCTGGTGCTGGGCCTGTGCTTCATCACCGAAGGCGCAATCCCGTTTGCGGCACGCGATCCAATGCGTGTTCTGCCGTGCTGTATCGTGGGTGGTGCGGTGACGGGGGCTATCTCCATGGCGGTAGGTGCGAAACTGATGGCGCCGCACGGCGGTCTGTTCGTCCTGCTCATCCCTGGCGCCATCACGCCGGTGCTGGGTTATCTGCTGGCGATTGTTGCCGGTACGCTGGTGGCAGGCCTGTCTTACGCGGTGCTGAAGCGCCCGGAAGCGGAAGTGGTCGCAAAAGCAGCCTAAAAGAGGTGTCGGGTGGCGGCTTCGCCTTACCCGACCTACAAAAAAAGCCGGGTGCGTAAGCAGCCCGGCTTTTTTTATGCCGCCTGTTCAGCGGTTTGCTGCGCCTTCAGCCAGGCAATCTCTTCCGCCCAGACATCCGGGTTAATGGTTTCGAGCACCATTGGAATGCCGTCGAAGCGGGCATCCTGCATGATAAAGCGGAACGCATCGTGGCCGATATTGCCTTCGCCCAGGCTGTGGTGGCGGTCAACGCGACTGCCGAACGCGCTTTTCGCATCGTTTAAGTGCATACCGCGAAGGTATTTAAAACCGACAATACGCTCGAACTCCTCGAAGGTATTTTTCGTGGCCTCGGTTGTGCGCAGGTCATAGCCGGCGGCAAAGGCGTGACAGGTATCGATGCACACCCCCACGCGGGATTTATCTTCCACGCCGTCAATAATCGCCGCCAGATGTTCGAACTTAAAGCCAAGGTTGCTGCCCTGACCGGCGGTGTTCTCAATCACTGCGGTGACGCCTTTGGTTTTATCCAGCGTAATGTTGATGGACTCGGCGATGCGCGCCAGACAGGCGTCTTCGTCAATCTGCATCAGATGGCTGCCGGGATGGAAGTTCAGCAGCGTCAGCCCCAGCTGTTCACAGCGCTGAACCTCATCCAGGAACGCTTCGCGGGATTTTTCCAGCGCCTCGGCAACCGGGTGACCTAGGTTAATGAGGTAGCTGTCATGGGGAAGGATTTGGCCAGGCCCGTAGCCGTATTTCTCACAGGCGGCTTTGAAATCATCAATCACTTCAGCGGTGAGCGCTGCGGCGCGCCACTGGCGCTGGTTTTTGGTGAACAGGGCGAAAGCGGTCGCCTCGATTTCGGCGGCGCGAATGGCGGCATTCGCAAGGCCACCGGCAGCGCTGACGTGCGCTCCAACATATTTCATAAAAAGACTCCTGTTAACCCGAAATGCCTATGATAGCGGGTTAACAGGAGAAGAACGAGATGGTTTATGCCAACAGGCTGTGTATCGCAAGGTTAATCGCACCACCGCCAACGATTAGCCAGATGAACAGCACCAGCGCCATCAGCAGCGGTTTCGCGCCGGCTTTTTTCAGCGCGCTGACGTGTGTGGTGACGCCCAGCGCCGCCATCGCCATCGCCAGCAGGACCGTATCCAGCGTCACCAGCATATCCACCATCGCTTTTGGCAGCAGGTGGAAAGAGTTGAAGACAGCGACCACGATGAACAGGATCGCAAACCACGGAATGGTGATTTTGCTTTTCTCGCTGCCGCCTGCCGGAGCAAGCTGTTTAACCCTCGCCGCGAGGAAAAGCAGGAACGGGGCCAGCATCATCACGCGCAGCATTTTGGCGATGACCGCCGCGTTTTCCGCTTCCGGGTTAATGGCGTGACCTGCCGCCACCACCTGCGCCACTTCGTGCATGGTGGAGCCGATATAAATGCCGTAGGTTTCCGGACTAAACCAGTGCGCCACCAGCGGATACATGGCCGGATACAGGAAGATCGCCAGCGTACCGAAGATAACTACCGTCGCGACGGCAACCGTGACTTTACTGGCTTCGGCTTTAACGACGGGTTCTGTTGCCAGTACCGCCGCCGCGCCGCAGATGCTGCTACCCGCACCGATCAGCCAGCTGGTCTGTTTGTCCAGCCCAAAGATCTTCTGACCGATAAAGCACGCCAGTAAAAAGGTGCTCGAAAGGGTCAGGACGTCAATGGCAATCCCGCTGACACCCACATCCGCAATCTGCGAAAAGGTGAGACGGAAGCCATAAAGGATGATCCCGAGACGTAATAAATGCTGCTTGGCGAAAATCACGCCGCCGTCGCAGGATTTCCAGATGTGTGGATAAACGGTGTTCCCGACCACCATGCCGAGCAGAATGGCCAGCGTCAGGGCGCTGAACCCTGCGCCGGCAACCGCCGGTATACTCCCGCCCCATAAGGCCACGCCGGTAACCACGGCGCTGAGCGCGAGACCCGGCACGAAGTGCCACACTGTACGATGATGTTGTAAGGTGATTTCTGACATAACCTTCTCCTTTGTCTGGCTAAAGGTTACGGCGCTCTGGCTTAAAAATAAAATTGATTATATATTTATAATCAATCTTTATAAGTGGTAAGCAACCATGCACATTACATTGCGTCAGCTGGAAGTTTTTGCCGAGGTGCTGAAAAGCGGCTCGACAACCCAGGCGTCACAAATGCTGGCGCTCTCGCAGTCCGCCGTTAGCGCGGCCTTGACCGATCTTGAAGGGCAACTGGGCGTTCAGCTTTTCGACAGGGTAGGAAAGCGGCTGGTGGTGAACGAGCATGGCCGCCTGCTGTACCCGCGTGCCCTGGCCTTGCTGGAGCAGGCAACGGAGATCGAACAGCTGTTCCGCGAGGACAACGGCGCTATTCGCGTCTACGCCAGCAGCACGATCGGTAACTACATCCTGCCGGAAGTGATTGCCCGCTACCGCCGGGATTTTCCGACCCTGCCGCTGGAAATGAGCGTCGGCAACAGCCAGGACGTGATTAACGCGGTGATCGATTTCCGCGTGGACATCGGGCTTATCGAAGGGCCGTGCCACAACGTGGATATCATTGCGGAACCCTGGCTGGAGGATGAGCTGGTGGTGTTTGCCTCCCCGGCCTCTTCTTTACTTCAGGGCGAGGTGACGCTGGAGCGTCTGGCGCAGGCGCAGTGGATCCTGCGAGAGCAGGGCTCCGGCACGCGTGAGATTGTCGATTATCTGCTGCTGTCCCATCTGCCGCAGTTCCAGTTAGGGATGGAGTTAGGTAACTCCGAGGCGATTAAGCATGCGGTGCGTCATGGCCTGGGCATTAGCTGTCTTTCCCGACGGGTGATTGCCGAACAGCTGGAAACCGGCTCTCTGGTTGAGATCCCCGTTCCGCTGCCGAAGCTGGTGCGCACGCTGTGGTGCATCCATCATCGTCAGAAACACCTTTCCAGCTCACTCCAGCGTTTTCTGCGCTACTGCGCCATTTAACGTTCCCCGGTGGCGCTTCGCTTACCGGGGCTATGTGCGCTTATCACCCCACATTTTTATGCTTTACTTATAATCCTGACCGAGTCATGAAGCTCTCTTATAACTGAGCATTTCTGCCGGAAGCAACGCAGATCGTCTGCTACAATCGCGCCTCATTTATTGAATGGACAGCATTTTCACATGGTTTCAGAAACTAAAACCACAGAAGCGCCCGCGCTACGTCGCGCACTTAAGGCGCGTCACCTGACGATGATCGCCATTGGCGGCTCCATCGGTACGGGTCTTTTCGTTGCCTCTGGCGCAACAATTTCGGCAGCCGGCCCGGGTGGGGCATTATTCTCTTATATCCTGATTGGCCTGATGGTCTACTTCCTGATGACCAGCCTGGGCGAACTGGCGGCATACATGCCGGTGTCTGGTTCGTTTTCGACCTACGGACAAAAATACGTTGAGGAAGGCTTCGGCTTCGCGCTGGGCTGGAACTACTGGTACAACTGGGCGGTGACCATCGCCGTTGACCTCGTCGCCGCACAGCTGGTAATGACCTGGTGGTTCCCGGACACGCCAGGCTGGATCTGGAGCGCCCTGTTCCTGGCGGTCATCTTCCTGCTGAACTACATCTCCGTGCGCGGCTTTGGCGAAGCGGAATACTGGTTCTCTTTGATTAAAGTGGCAACCGTCATCATCTTTATCGTCGTCGGTGTGGCGATGATCGTTGGTATTTTCAAAGGGGCTGAACCGGCGGGCTGGAGTAACTGGACAATAGGCGATGCGCCGTTTGCCGGGGGCTTCTCGGCGATGATTGGCGTGGCGATGATTGTCGGCTTCTCCTTCCAGGGGACCGAGCTGATTGGTATCGCGGCCGGTGAATCCGAAAACCCGGAGAAGAACATTCCGCGCGCGGTGCGTCAAGTGTTCTGGCGTATCCTGCTGTTTTATGTGTTCGCGATCCTGATTATCAGCCTGATCATTCCGTATACCGACCCAAGCCTGCTGCGTAACGATGTGAAAGACATCAGCGTCAGCCCGTTCACGCTGGTCTTCCAGCACGCGGGTCTGCTCTCTGCCGCGGCGGTGATGAACGCGGTGATCCTGACGGCGGTACTGTCTGCGGGTAACTCCGGGATGTACGCCTCCACCCGCATGCTCTACACCCTGGCCTGCGACGGTAAAGCGCCGCGTATTTTCTCGAAACTGTCTCGCGGTGGCGTGCCGCGCAACGCGCTGTATGCGACCACGGTGATTGCGGGTCTCTGTTTCCTGACCTCCATGTTCGGCAATCAGACGGTCTACCTGTGGCTGCTTAACACCTCTGGTATGACGGGCTTTATTGCCTGGCTGGGCATTGCCATCAGCCACTACCGTTTCCGTCGCGGGTACGTCAAGCAGGGGCATGATCTCAATAATCTGCCGTACCGGTCAGGGTTCTTCCCGCTGGGGCCGATCTTCGCCTTCGTTCTGTGCCTGATTATTACCCTGGGTCAGAACTATGAGGCCTTCCTTGCGGACACCATTGACTGGGGTGCCGTCACGGCCACCTATATTGGCATTCCGCTGTTCCTGATCATCTGGTTTGGCTACAAACTGACGAAAGGAACACGCTTCGTTCGCTACAGTGAAATGGATTTCCCGGAACGATTTAAACAATAACCGCACTTCCTCCCTTTTAGCCCGCTCAGTTGAGCGGGCTTTTTTATGGGCAGATCAGAAGCTGTAGGTCATGCCGACGGTATAGCGACGGCCATCCAGCACGGTGTCATACGTATCGTAATCAATCTGCTTATCGAGCACGTTATACACACCGGCAGTAACCAGCAGGTTTTTGTTGGCGTTGTAGCGCATACCGACATCAACCTGAGTGTAGGACGGCGTACCCTGGGACATTGACGTGCGGCTCAGGTACTCAGACGTTTTACCGCGCAGGTTCAGACGGCTCCAGAATCCGATGTCGGGCGTCGCCTGCCAGTCCAGGGTGGTGTTGAACATGTGTTTCGGCATTTTGTTCAGTGGCTTGCCGGAGAACTGGCCGCTCTTCTGCTCGGACTCCGTATAGGTGTAGTTTGCAGTCCAGTTCACATCACGTGTGATCTTCCACCCGAAGGAGGACTCCACACCGCGCATGTTGGCTTTGTCCACGTTGACGCGATCGCTGACGAAATCATAGCTGTGATCGCCAATCGTACAGGCGGGATCGGCGCTGCTGTTACAGCGGCGAACTTCCGTAATTTTGTCCTTGAAGTCGGTATTAAACAGCGTCACGCCGGCATTCAGGTTATCGTTGTTATCCCAGAGCAGGGCGAGCTCTTCGCTCAGGCTCTTCTCTGGTTTCAGATCCGGGTTGCCAACGATGATACCGTCAAGACGGCCGCCACCCGTTACCTGGCCCCAGCTGGCAGACGACTGACGCAGATCCGGCGCACGATAGCCAGCCGAAACCCCGCCTTTTAACGTCCACTGATCGGCCAGGTGCCATACGCCGTAACCGCGCGGCGTCCAGTTAGTACCGTAGTTTTGGTCTTTGTCCATACGCAGACCGCCGGTCAACGTAAAGCTTTCCGTCATTGCCCATTCATCTTCGGCAAACAGGGCCCAGCTCCAGCGCGTCAGTTTGTTCAGTCCGTCAGCAGCTTCCAGCTGATTACCCTTGTCGCGCAGTTTCTCATAACGATACTGCCCGCCGAGGGTCAACGTATGATCGCCGAGGAAAATCTGGTTCTGGTTGTTGAAGGTGGTGTTATAGGAGCGCATTTTGCGACCTGGATTATTGGTCTCTTCCTGCTGGATATAGCTGGTGGTATTGAAGTCGTCGTAATACCCGCTGTGCGTTAAGGAGTAGGTCGTGTGCTCATAGCGCGAGTCGCTTTTGGTATTTGGCGTACAGGTTGTTCCCCGGCAGGTTTCAGCCGCTTTCGACATCCCCGGGGTGCTGTTTCTGTCCTGAAGCTCGCGAGCAAAGTCGAGGTCGAAATCGTTCTTCTCGTCCGGCGTGAAGTTCAGCGTAATGCCACCGTTACGCATTTTCTGCTCGTTATAGCCGTTCACGATTTTATCTTCTGCGCGGCGTGACAACAGCCCCGTCACTTTTGCGCCCAGCAGTCCGTCGATCAGGGGACCAGAAGCGTAGGCGTTGGTCTGGAAGATATCGCCGGAATCATTGTTTTCCTGGAAGGTCGCATCGCCATGCAACGAACCGGTCCAGGCTTTAGTGTTCGAGACTTTTTTGGTAATGACGTTAATTACGCCACCCATAGCATCGGAGCCGTAAAGCGAGGACATCGGGCCGCGGATGACCTCGATGCGCTCAATGGACTCCAGCGGCGGCAGCCAGCCTTGTTCAATACCCGAGTTGTCGCTGTTGGGGCGGGTGCTTCGCGTACTGACGCGTTTGCCGTTCACCAGGAACAGGGTGTACTGAGAGGCCATGCCGCGAATACTAATATCACTGCTGCTCCCGCCGCCAGTGACGACAACGCCCGGGACGTCTCTCAGGGCATCGGTAACATCACGGTAGGCTTTATCTTCAATCTGCTGTTTTGAAATCACAGAGATGGAGGCGGGGGCATTCTGGATTTTTTGTTCAAAACCCGTCGCGGTGACGACAACGGTGTCCTGATCGGCTGCGTGAACGAAGGGGGAACATGTGGCAGCGCCAATGGCGACGGCCAGGAGCTTAATGCGCGGTATTGTCATTTGTACATTCCGTATAAAAATGAATAAAACTCCATCGGGATAACCCTGAGAACTGTATGTTTTTGTCTTGTAAGAACTCTTTGAGATGGAGAAGAGCCTGGAATTGTACAAAAGAATGTAGAATTGTAAACACAAATGATAATTGAAATCATTTGTGTTTGACGAAGATGTAAGGAAACCAGCCTGGATTCAAGCGGATAGAATTATGTAAATGAGGGGGAGGGGAAAGACCCGGTAGGCAGGAGGCGCTACCGGGCAAAAGGCGGAACTTACCTGAACAGATGCTCCGCATGGAAGCGGAGATGATCCTCAATAAAGGACGCCATGAAGTAATAGCTGTGGTCGTATCCCGGCTGAATGCGCAGCGTTAGCGGCCAGTCCTTCTGGCGCGCGGCTTCCGCCAGCACCGCAGGCTGTAGCTGTCCGGCGAGGAACTGATCCGCATCGCCCTGATCGATAAGCATCGGAATCGCATTCGCCGAGTCGCTCGCCAGCATCAACGCGCAGCTGTCCCATTCCTGCCATTTTTCTGCATCTTCACCCAGATAGTGCGTAAAGGCTTTTTGCCCCCACGGCACCTGCGTTGGGTTCACAATCGGCGCAAATGCGGACACGCTGGTGTATTTCCCCGGATTTTTCAGCGCCATTATCAGCGCCCCGTGGCCACCCATCGAATGTCCGCTTATCGCGCAGCGCTCGCTGACCGCGAACTGAGAGTGCACCAGGGCAGGCAGTTCATCGCGAATGTAGTCATACATGCGGTAATGGCTCGCCCACGGTTGTTCCGTGGCGTTGAGATAGAACCCGGCGCCTTTACCCAAATCGTATCCGGCATCGTCGGCCACGTCATCGCCACGCGGGCTGGTATCTGGCATCACCAGCGCAATGCCCAGTTCGGTGGCAATACGCTGGGCACCCGCTTTGGTGGTGAAGTTTTCGTCGTTGCAGGTCAGGCCTGAAAGCCAGTACAGCACCGGTGGATTGTCCGCAGGGGGCAGGAAAATGCTGAACGTCATAGCACAATTCAGCGTGGTGGAGTCGTGCCGCCAGCGCTGCTGTCGACCTTCAAAACAACGATGCTCTTCGAGCAGTTCCATGCAGGGCTCCTTAAAGGTAAGACGATTCATAAAACGCATAATACAGAGTTTTCATTGACCTGTGAGCAACTTTCACTTTCGCAGGACGGCGAGATGTTGCATCATAAATTTACTTTTCTTTAACAATTGGAGCGATCATGGCGCTGCGTATCGCGCTCAGCGGATTTGTGGTTCTGGTCGTGGCGATGGGGATAGGGCGCTTCGCCTTCACGCCTCAGGTGCCGCTGATGATAGCCGCCGGGCAACTCACGCTTACCAGCGCGGGGCTGGTGGCGGCAATGAACTATCTGGGCTATCTGGTGGGGGCATGGGATGCCATGCGCGCCCATCGCTTCGTTGAAACGCGTCTCTGGCTTGGCATCACCGGTGCGGTGGCGCTGACGCTGCTCTCCGCGGCGGCAGATAATGCCGTCGTTCACGGTCTGCTGCGCTTTGTGATCGGCTGCATGAGCGGCTGGTCGATGGTGCTGATTGCCGCCTGGACCAACGAGCGGCTGGGGCAGCTGGGCAAACCGGGCCTCAGCGCGGCCGTGTTTGCCGGTCCGGGCGCGGGGATTGCCCTGAGCGGGTTGCTCGCCGTCTATATTCAGGCGAAATCCCTCTCGGCCGGGGCGGCATGGCAAATCTATGGCGTGCTGGCGCTAGTGCTGATTGCCCTGGTGGCGCGCTACCTGCCGCGGTCCGGGCAGCTCCATCGGCCCGGTACCGCGCCTGAACCGCTGCTGCTGACCGCAGATCTCAAGCGTCTGGTCTGGAGCTACAGCCTGGCAGGGTTCGGCTATATCCTCCCGGCGACCTTTTTATCGCAAATGGCGGCGGTGCGTTTTCCCGGCAGCCTGTTTGCCCAGTTTGTCTGGCCGATATTTGGCGCCGCCTCGGTGGTGGGAATTGCGCTCAGCATTGCCCTGCGGCATACATCAAGCGCTAACCGCAGGCTGGCGATTGTTCTGTGGTTACAGGGGATTGGCGTGCTGGCGGCCTGGCTGCTGCCGGGCATAGGCGGCTTGCTGACGGGTGGGCTGCTGGTGGGCGGCGGGTTCCTCTGCGCCGTGCAGCTCTCTCTTTTGTTCGGTCGCGAGCTGGCGCCAGACCACACGCGTTATATGGCGGGACTGCTCACCACCGGGTATGCCATTGGTCAGCTGGTGGGTCCGGTCACGTCGGCACTGTCGACCTGGCTCACGCATCGGCTGGAACCTGCGCTGGGGCTGGCGGGGATCGCGCTGTTCGTTGGCGGAGCGTTAGTCTGGAACCGTCAGGCTGAAAGGCAACAGCAATTGCAATAATTATCGTCGTGAATACTGGATTATGTGCGTCGCCTCACGCACAATGAGCGCACACTTTTGCCACAACGAGGGCAAAAGACGCCACACCTGCAGGAGAAAAGAATGTCATCACTCAGTAAAGAAGCAGCCCTTGTCCATGAAGCGCTGGTTGCGCGCGGTCTTGAAACGCCACTGCGCCCGCCCGTGCAGGAGCTGGACAATGATACCCGCAAGAGTCTGATCGCCGGCCATATGACGGAGATCATGCAACTGCTGAATCTCGATCTGAGCGACGACAGCCTGATGGAGACGCCGCACCGCATCGCGAAGATGTACGTCGACGAAATTTTCTCCGGCCTGGATTACGCGAACTTCCCGAAAATCACCGTCATTGAAAATAAGATGAAGGTCGATGAGATGGTGACGGTACGCGATATCACGCTGACCAGCACCTGCGAGCATCACTTTGTGACCATCGATGGTAAAGCGACGGTGGCCTATATTCCAAAAGATACGGTCATTGGCCTGTCCAAGATCAACCGCATCGTGCAGTTTTTTGCCCAGCGTCCGCAGGTGCAGGAGCGTCTGACGCAGCAGATCCTGACCGCACTGCAAACTCTGTTGGGTACTAACAACGTGGCGGTGTCTATCGACGCGGTGCACTACTGCGTGAAGGCGCGCGGCGTGCGTGATGCAACCAGCGCAACCACCACCACTTCGCTGGGCGGCCTGTTCAAATCGAGCCAGAACACCCGCCAGGAGTTCCTGCGCGCCGTGCGTCACCACAACTAATCAGACAGGGCAGGGACCATGGAGCGAAACGTCACGCTCGATTTTGTTCGCGGCGTCGCCATTCTCGGTATCCTGCTGCTGAATATCAGCGCCTTCGGTCTGCCGAAGGCCGCCTATCTGAATCCTGCGTGGTATGGCGACATCACGCGCAGCGACGCCTGGACGTGGGCAATCCTCGATCTCTTTGCACAGGTTAAATTCCTGACCCTCTTTGCGCTTCTGTTTGGCGCGGGACTTCAGCTTCTCCTCAAACGCGGTACGCGCTGGATCCAGTCGCGTTTAACCCTGCTGGTTATCCTCGGTTTTATTCACGGGCTGCTGTTCTGGGACGGCGATATTCTGCTCGCGTATGGTCTGGTGGGGCTGATTTGCTGGCGGCTGATCCGCGACGCGCCCGGTGTGAAAAGCCTGTTTAATACCGGCGTGATGCTCTATGTCATGGGACTGGCCGTGTTATTGCTGCTTGGCATGATTGCCGATGCTTCCACCAGTCGTTCATGGATCCCGGATGCGGCCAACCTGCAATATGAGCAGTTCTGGAAGCTGAAAGGCGGCATGGAAGCGATAGGCAACCGGGCCGATATGCTCGGCGATAACCTGCTGGCGCTGGGCGCGCAATACGGCTGGCAACTGGCGGGGATGATGCTGATGGGCGCAGCCCTGATGCGCACCGGCTGGCTGAAAGGGGAATTTAGCCTGCGACACTATCGTCGTACGGGAGCAGGGCTGGTGCTGCTCGGCGTGATCATCAACCTCCCGGCGGTGATGATGCAGTGGCATCTTCAGTGGGATTACCGCTGGTGTGCGTTCCTGTTGCAGGTGCCGCGCGAACTGAGCGCGCCGTTCCAGACTATTGGCTATGCGGCGCTGATCTACGGCTTCTGGCCCCAGCTTTCCCGCCTGTGGATCGTCAGTGCGGTGGCCTGCGTTGGGCGGATGGCGTTAAGCAATTACATCCTGCAAACGCTGATATGCACCACGCTTTTCTACCGATTCGGCCTGTTTATGAAATTCGACCGCCTGACGCTGCTGGCGTTTGTTATTCCGGTCTGGATTGTTAACGTGGTGTTTTCGGTTGTCTGGCTGCGTTTTTTCCGCCAGGGCCCGCTGGAATGGGCATGGCGACGGTTAACCGCCCGTGCTTCGGGCGTGTCATTGCGTAATACATCCAGATAACGATCTGGATCACAATCATTAACAAAACGGATGTAAGCGTTTTCATCTGTGTGAGCTTCTTCACGTAGTCTCCTCTCTCTCGCTGCCAGAATAGCCACCTTGCTAAACACAGGGGGTGTCTGTGAGTTGCTGCAATCCTTTAAAGGGTGGTGAATATGATCACCATTCGTGACGTCGCCCGCCAGGCGGGTGTTTCTGTTGCTACTGTCTCCCGCGTGCTGAACAACAGTGCGCTGGTCAGCCCTGAAACGCGTGAAACCGTAATGAAAGCCGTGACCCAGCTGGGGTACCGGCCAAACGCTAATGCCCAGGCGCTGGCGACGCAGGTCAGCGATACCATTGGCGTAGTGGTGATGGACGTGTCGGACGCCTTCTTCGGCGCGCTGGTCAAAGCGGTGGACGTCGTTGCCCAGCAGCACCAGAAATATGTGCTGATTGGCAACAGCTATCACGAGGCTGAAAAAGAGCGTTATGCCATTGAGGTACTGATCCGCCAGCGCTGTAACGCCCTGATTGTGCACTCTAAAGCCCTGAGCGATGAAGAGCTGGCCGGGTTTATGGAGCAAATCCCCGGCATGGTGCTGATCAATCGTATCGTCCCCGGCTACGCGCACCGCTGCGTCGGTCTGGATAACATCAGCGGCGCGATGATGGCGACGCGGATGCTCATCAGCAACGGCCATCAGCGCATTGGTTATCTGGCCTCCAGCCACGGTATTGAAGACGACATGATGCGCCGCGAGGGCTGGCAAAACGCCCTGAAAGAGCAGGGCATTGCGCCGCTGGAAAGCTGGGTAGGTACCGGTTCGCCGGACATGCAGGGCGGTGAAGCGGCAATGGTGGAACTGCTGGGGCGTAATCTTCAGCTGACGGCCGTGTTTGCCTATAACGACAGCATGGCGGCAGGTGCGCTTACCGCGCTGAAAGACAACGGCATTGCGGTGCCACAGCATTTATCGCTGATCGGCTTTGACGATATCCCGATTGCCCGTTACACCGATCCGCAGCTGACAACGGTGCGTTACCCCATTGCGTCGATGGCGAAACTGGCGACAGAGCTGGCGTTACAGGGGGCGGCAGGGCTGTTAGATCCTGACGCAACGCATTGTTTTATGCCGACTTTAGTACGCCGCCATTCGGTCGCTATCCGACAAACTGTGGCTCCGATCACTAACTGATAACATCACGTGATGTAACCGTTTTCAATCTGTGAGTAAATTCACAGTATCTTAACAAGCCGCTGTCTATGATGTCAGCGTTTTAGGGGCTGAAACACAATGTAACGGTGATTATTCACTTTTACCGTTACCAGCATGCCTCAAACAACGAATAAAACGCATTTCTGGAGCGTTACCGAACACGGAAGCTGGACATTTTATAAGTGAACTTCGGCGATCAGTAACGTTTTATTAACTTCTGCCCGCCGACCGTTTTTCACAAGAACTACCCTGCATAAAAAAAAACCGGAGATACCATGAATAAGAAGGTGTTGACTCTGTCTGCTGTCATGGCAAGCATGCTTTTTGGCGCAGCAGCGCACGCAGCGGATACCCGTATTGGCGTGACTATCTATAAATACGACGACAACTTCATGTCCGTTGTGCGTAAAGCAATTGAAAAAGATGCTAAATCAGCGCCAGACGTGCAACTGCTGATGAATGACTCCCAGAATGACCAGTCCAAACAGAACGATCAGATTGACGTTCTTCTGGCAAAAGGCGTGAAAGCGCTGGCTATTAACCTGGTTGACCCGGCGGCGGCAGGCACGGTGATCGAGAAAGCGCGCGGCCAGAACGTGCCAATTGTCTTCTTCAACAAAGAACCTTCCCGTAAGGCGCTGGACAGCTACGACAAAGCGTATTACGTGGGTACCGACTCCAAAGAGTCCGGGATTATCCAGGGCGATCTGATTGCGAAACACTGGGCGGCGAACCCGAACTGGGATCTGAACAAAGATGGTCAGATTCAGTTCGTTCTGCTGAAAGGCGAACCGGGCCATCCGGATGCTGAAGCACGTACCACCTACGTTATTAAAGAGCTGAACGACAAGAGCCTGAAAACCCAGCAGCTGGCGTTAGACACCGCAATGTGGGACACCGCTCAGGCGAAAGATAAGATGGACGCGTGGCTCTCTGGTCCGAACGCCAACAAAATTGAAGTGGTCATCGCCAACAACGATGCGATGGCAATGGGTGCCGTTGAAGCCCTGAAAGCCCACAACAAGTCCGCCATTCCTGTGTTCGGTGTGGATGCCCTGCCAGAAGCGCTGGCGCTGGTGAAATCTGGCGCTATGGCCGGTACCGTGCTGAACGATGCCAACAACCAGGCGAAAGCCACCTTCGATCTGGCGAAAAACCTGGCCGACGGTAAAGGCGCCGCTGACGGGACTAACTGGAAAATTGACAACAAAATCGTTCGCGTTCCTTACGTGGGCGTAGACCAGTCCAACCTGGCTGAGTTTATCGGTAAATAAGTTATCTGCATTGTCTTCACTGGGCGCAATTCGTTGCGCCCTTTTATAACGCGATATGCGAGGCCAACAAGGTATAATTATGGTCAGCACAACTACTCAGTCGTCCGGTGAATACTTGTTGGAAATGACCGGTGTCAACAAGTCATTCCCCGGTGTTAAGGCGCTCGATAATGTTAATTTAAAAGTTCGTCCACACTCTATTCATGCGTTAATGGGTGAAAACGGTGCGGGTAAATCAACATTATTAAAATGCCTCTTTGGGATCTATCAAAAAGATTCTGGCAGCATTCTTTTTCAGGGAAAAGAGATCGACTTCCATTCAGCGAAAGAAGCGCTGGAGAACGGTATCTCGATGGTACACCAGGAATTAAACCTGGTTCTGCAACGTTCAGTTATGGATAATATGTGGTTGGGTCGTTATCCAACCAAAGGTGTCTTTGTCGATCAGGATAAAATGTATCGCGACACCAAAGCCATTTTTGATGAGCTGGATATTGATATCGACCCGCGCGCACGCGTCGGGACATTATCCGTTTCCCAGATGCAGATGATCGAAATTGCCAAAGCGTTCTCCTATGATGCGAAAATCGTGATCATGGATGAACCGACATCGTCATTAACGGAAAAAGAGGTTAACCACCTTTTTACCATTATTCGTAAGCTGAAAGATCGCGGCTGCGGCATTGTCTATATCTCACATAAAATGGAAGAGATCTTCCAGCTGTGCGATGAAATCACCATCCTGCGCGACGGCCAGTGGATCGCCACCCAGCCGCTGGAAGGGCTGGATATGGACAAGATCATCGCCATGATGGTTGGCCGTTCTCTGAACCAGCGTTTCCCGGATAAAGAAAACAAGCCAGGCGAAGTGATTCTGGAGGTGCGTAACCTGACCTCGCTGCGTCAGCCGTCTATCCGCGATGTCTCTTTCGATCTGCACAAGGGGGAGATCCTTGGCATCGCAGGGCTGGTGGGCGCCAAGCGCACCGACATCGTGGAAACCCTGTTTGGTATCCGTGAGAAAGCCGAAGGCACCATTACGCTGCACGGTAAGAAGATCAACAACCACAACGCCAACGAAGCCATTAATAATGGCTTTGCGCTGGTGACGGAAGAGCGTCGTTCCACCGGTATTTATGCTTATCTGGATATTAACTTTAACTCGTTAATTTCTAATATTCGCAATTACAAAAACAAAGTCGGGCTGCTGGATAATTCCCGCATGAAGAGCGATACCCAGTGGGTGATTGACTCCATGCGCGTGAAAACGCCGGGCCACCGCACGCAAATTGGCTCACTCTCGGGAGGGAACCAGCAGAAAGTCATTATTGGTCGCTGGCTATTAACCCAGCCTGAAATTCTGATGCTGGATGAACCTACGCGCGGTATCGACGTGGGTGCAAAATTTGAGATTTACCAGCTGATCGCCGAGCTGGCGAAAAAAGATAAAGGGATCATTATTATTTCTTCCGAAATGCCGGAATTGTTAGGGATCACAGACCGTATTCTGGTTATGAGCAATGGTCTCGTTGCCGGTATTGTTGAAACCAAAACGACAACGCAAAACGAAATTTTGCGTCTTGCGTCTTTGCACCTTTAAGATCAGGGGCTCCTCATGAGTGCGTTAAATAAAAAAAGTTTTCTCACTTATCTGAAAGAAGGCGGTATTTACGTTGTTCTTTTAGTCTTGCTGGCGATTATTATTTTCCAGGACCCTACGTTCTTAAGTCTGCTGAACTTGAGTAACATTCTGACCCAGTCTTCCGTACGTATTATTATCGCGCTTGGCGTGGCGGGACTTATCGTTACCCAGGGGACTGACCTTTCGGCAGGGCGCCAGGTGGGTCTGGCGGCGGTCATTGCGGCGACCCTGTTGCAGTCGATGGAAAACGCCAACAAGGTATTCCCGGAGATGGCGACCATGCCGATTTTCGTGGTGATCCTGATCGTGTGCGCCATCGGCGCGGTAATTGGCCTGATTAACGGCATCATCATTGCTTACCTGAACGTGACGCCATTCATCACCACGCTTGGCACGATGATCATCGTTTATGGTATCAACTCCCTGTACTACGATTTCGTCGGCGCGTCTCCAATCTCTGGCTTCGACAGCGGCTTCTCGACCTTCACGCAGGGGTTTGTTGCGCTGGGCAGCTTCCGTCTCTCCTACATCACCTT
This sequence comes from Enterobacter sp. DTU_2021_1002640_1_SI_PRY_ASU_LCPMC_013, assembly GCF_032389435.1. Taxonomy (NCBI): domain Bacteria; kingdom Pseudomonadati; phylum Pseudomonadota; class Gammaproteobacteria; order Enterobacterales; family Enterobacteriaceae; genus Enterobacter; species Enterobacter sp. DTU_2021_1002640_1_SI_PRY_ASU_LCPMC_013. The sequence continues at coordinate 3,011,414 of NZ_CP135594.1, read as the reverse complement.
CTATGCGCTGATTGCGGTGGCGTTCGTCTGGATCCTGTGGAACAAAACCCGCTTCGGTAAAAACATCTTTGCTATCGGCGGTAACCCTGAAGCGGCGAAAGTCTCCGGGGTCAACGTGGCTCTGAACCTGCTGATGATTTACGCCCTGTCCGGGGTCTTCTACGCCTTCGGCGGGATGCTGGAAGCAGGCCGTATCGGCTCTGCAACCAACAACCTCGGCTTTATGTACGAACTGGATGCGATTGCGGCCTGCGTGGTTGGCGGCGTCTCCTTCAGCGGCGGCGTGGGTACCGTGCTGGGCGTGGTGACCGGTGTGATCATCTTCACCGTTATCAACTACGGCCTGACCTACATCGGCGTGAACCCCTACTGGCAGTACATCATCAAGGGCGCCATCATCATCTTCGCGGTTGCGCTGGATTCCTTGAAGTACGCGCGTAAGAAGTAAGCGCTGGAATGAAAAAACCCGCAGCGATGCGGGTTTTTTTATGAAAAAAGTGAAGCGATAAGCGATTTTGAAACGGGCACTAGTCCGGTTTGAAGCCCAAAGGGTTTAAAGATTTTATTTATAACGTCAGCGGAATAATTGCCTCTGTTATTTTCTACATCCGACAATGTTTTCCGGGATACGCTGACCAGCTTTGCATATTCATCCTGCTTCAGCCCTAACACCTCGACCCTGAGCCTTTTCAGCGCCTCTCCCTGTGTGATTTTCCCCAGCAAAATGTCCCGTATGGCTGCATGCAATACAGCCTGGCGATCGAGAGTACTAATCCGCGTTAAGCCTTGTGAAACGCGTTGCCTCTTCACTACCGATGACTTGTCCGGATCTTCCGCCTCGTCATGATGTCGCTTTTTGTTTACGCTGCGTACTTGAGCTAATGTCTGTAAAAGCTCTGATTCAGCTTCATTAGATGTTTTCATAATAAACCCCAACGGGAAAGTTTATCCGTGATGTAGCGAAATCCAATCGCGGGCATTTCCATTATCTGTTCCGGAACGCCTCGCGCCGCCAGTCTTTCCGGGAGATCAATAAGCTGAACGGCTGTTTCATGCAGAGCGTCAAGTAACGTTGCGGGAGGGATCCACTCTGCCAGCGTTTGTGCGATAGTGTTGAAATTATAATCCCCCCCTGATTCGCAAGATAATGACCACTTCAGGGTTCTTGGTATCCCTTCAGGATCGGCTTTCATCGGAGCAAAGTCATACACAGGGGAGAGCATAATTTGATTTTCAGCCTTCACAAAGGCGGTATTTCGCCCATGGTTGTCACTATTTCCAAAAATAATATTTAGCAGATCGCGACGCACCCATTCTGTTACAAAACCCGGAATATCAAAATGATAGCCCTGCTGCTGAACCATATGGCTGGAGGTGATTTTATTAATTAACGCGCGCAACGTTGTCTCATGATCAAGGAGGGTGCCGGGTGCCTTTTGTAATAGCGAATACACTGATTCCATACCCAGCCTGACCAGTTGGTTCTGCTCATTTCTCACTATGTCGAAACGCGGTAACCACAGAGACGGGTAATGGCTACCTTCTTCAAGGCGCATTGTTTCCACTGGGATCGTGGAAATACCCATCGCGTTAAGCTCATGGTAATAATGGAATTCAGCCCGCAGAATATTACAATCCACTTCTGTCCTGTTACCGCGTGGATATTTAACCAGATAATAGCGGTCCCGATTATCCGGCTCGTTTTGCCAGGTATCGATCCAGATGGCATCAGTTTCACTACAGCGCAGCAAAAGTTTAGGTGCTTCACCGCCAGCACCGGTTGCACCACCCGCCGCCGCGCCTCTCTCCTGGGCATAATCCAGAAAATCGGCCGCACGATTGATGACGTCCGCAACCGTAAACGTTTTAGTGCTGGCGAATTTATTCCATTCTGGGACGGATTCCTTTATGCGCAAATTCCCGACAGGGGACATTGTGCCAAATTTCAGCAATAAGAAATTTTGCTGGCCAACGGGTAATTCACTGATATTGAGCGCATTTATCCAGTAACGGCGACTTGCTCCGGCGGGAATGATATCGTCGATAAATCGCAGCCAGCCCGGTTGGCCATGGTCATCAAAAAAGAGTGATACAGGGTGATTGACTGAGACTGCGTGAAAATCATCATAGTCGAGATAATTAATCGCATACTCAGTGAGATAGTCTAACTGCGTGGTATTCCAGTCATTTTTTTCACTTCCTGGATATTTGATGAGAGCGATATCCGTCCATGTTTCGTTCAGATATGCCTGTACGGTTAACGTCTCCATCTCACCTCCATAACGCGACAATGTGTAAAATATTACTCATAGTCAGTGATAAAAACAAGTAGTGCTACTTATATCACTCATTAGGTGACTAAAAAGAGAGTAATGCGTTTTATATCACGCATTGTGGAACTGGATTACTTCTTCTGAATTTCCAGCAACTGCTCTGGCGTTACCGCCGGGTAACCCTGCGCATTCTCCGGCACTTCGTGCATCGTTGGGATCGGCACCAGCGGGCCTAAAAAGCGCGGTTCACGTTTGAATAAGTACAGGTCAGCCAGCGCGCCAAAACGGGCGCCAAACTCACGTACGCGCACGCTCAGCATATCCTTTGGCGATGGCACCGCATAACACTGCGCCTGAATGCCCATATGCAGGGCGATAAACAGCGCCCGTTCGCAGTGGAAACGCTGGGTAATAATGATGAAATCATTGGTGTCGAACACCTTGCGGGTACGCACGATGGAATCAAGCGTACGGAATCCGGCGTAGTCGAGCACGATATCGGCCGGGTCGACGCCTGCGGCAATCAGATCTTTGCGCATCGTCACCGGCTCGTTATAGCTTTGCAGCGCGTTATCGCCGCTCAGCAGCAGATAGTTCACCTTGCCGCTGTTATAGGCGTTCAGCGCGCCCTGAATACGATACCGGTAATACTGATTTATGACACCGGTGCGGTAATACTTGGCGGTGCCAAGCACCACGCCAACCTGACGGTAGGGGAGATCCTGTAGGTCATCAAAAATGTAGGGGGCTGTTTTCCAGCTCATCCAGCGGTCGAGACCCAGCACGATCAACAGCAGTATGCCGACCAGGACAGACAGGCTGTAAAACACGCGCTTTAACATGCAGATGGCTCGTACCGATGATGAAATTTCCCTCAGGCTACTGTACCCGCCTGGTTAGCGCAAGAAACAGCGATTCAACTGAGGGGTTTTTCGTCAGACTGGCGGGCAACTCTGCCCGCCGAACAGATTATGCCAGCAGCACGCGGTCGATGGTTGAACAGCCCAGCGCTTTCAGCGTGGCTGCGGTCGCGTCCCACTGGATAAGCGGCGCATCGGCCTTTTCAGCCAGGATTGCACGCTGAATATCCGGGTAGTCATACCCGTTCAGGCTAAGCAGGTTCAGGGCACCCTGGAGCGGAGGCAGCGTCGGGTTAAATGCGGCGTTCTCTGCATAGCTGCCGGTGAAGATGCGGCCGTCGCGGCACTGAAGGGCGACGCCGCTTGGAGATTTGCTGTATGGCGTGTGGCTTTTATTGGCGGCGGCAATGGCCGCTTCGCTCAGCTCATCTCCCGAGAGCGCATAACCGTGGTCCTGCTCGTCCATCAGCAGGGTTTTGATCTCAAGATCTTTCGGGCCGAAAGCATCCGGCAGGTAATCACCCAGCGTATGCGGTGCGCGTCCCGGCAGGTTGATACGCAGTTCAAGACCGCTGTTCAGCTCATTCATAAACTGGCGGCAGTGGCCGCAAGGGGTATAGTTGACGGTGATGGCGCGCAGGGCTTTTTCGCCGCGCAGCCAGGCGTGACTGATGGCGCTCTGCTCCGCGTGGACGGTTTGCTGCATGGTCGCACCGAGAAACTCCATATTTCCGCCGAAGTACCAGGTCCCGCTCACGCCGCGCGCAATTGCACCTACGTTAAAATGGGAGAGGTCAGCGCGGGCGCAGGCAGCCGCAAGGGGCAGCAGGGCGAAAGCCAGCGCGTCTTCGTCCAGCCCCGTTGCCTGTTTAAGCGTCGTGACCTGATCTGCCGTCAGCAGGGCGGGGAAATGCGCATCCGCCAGAACCGGAGCCAGGGCTGATTGCAAATTCTCTGCAAGCTGAGAGAAAGCAGCTTGAAAACGTGGATGCATGACGTTGCCTCATCAAGGTTAATGGATCGGTAGTGTACGGAGCCGCACGGCCTTTATATGTGATCCAAATCTCATTATGTGTGCAACTTATGAAATGAAAATGAAATTTGCGCGACGTATCGCAAATTTTAGCCCAATACTGCCAGAATAACCGGGAAGATAAACGGCGCGACCAGGGAAGTGATAATCCCGCAGATCACCAGCGCCAGCGAGCTGAATGCCCCTTCCTGATAATCCAGTTCCGCGCAGCGTGCGGTGCCCAGCGCGTGCGAGGCGGTACCCATTGCCAGACCGCGTGCCGCTTTGGTCCGAATTTTCATGATATTCAGCAGCGTATGACCAAACACCGCGCCCAGGATACCGACAAAAATCACGCACACGGCGCTGATGGCCGGAATGCCCCCGATGCTGCCGCCTACGGCCATGGCAATCGGCGTGGTGACGGATTTAGGCAGGATAGAGGCGGCGATCTGCGGCGACGCGCCCATCAATAAGGCCACCGAGGTACCGGTGATCATCGCAACAAGGCTACCCACAAAGCAGATGGTAATGATGGATTTCCAGCGCGCGCGGATCTGATGCAGTTGCTCATATAAAGGAAACGCCAGCGCCACCACGGCAGGCTGCAACAAATCGTTAAGGATCTTGCTCCCGGCGAAGTAACGCTCATAAGGAATGCCGGTGAGCAGCAGAAAAGGAATAATCACCACCATGGCGACCAGCAGCGGGTTGAGCAACGGCATTTTGAAACGCACCGCAAGCTTACGCGCAGCAAAGAACACCACCAGGGTTAACGGCAGGGACCACCAGATATTCGCCATCATTTTTTTGTTTTCTCCCCGACGACCTTGCGTTCGCCATGCACAATGTGTGAACTCCAGCTGACGACCAGGAATACCACCAGCGTACTGATGGCGCAGGAGACCACAATCGGGCCGAACTGCGCTTTAAGCACATCGTAATACTGCATCACCCCAACGCCGATAGGCACAAAAAGCAGGGCCATATAGCGAATGAGAACGAAGCACCCCGGATTAACCCATTTCGCGGGCAGCACCTGTAATGCCAGCAGCACAAACAGGATCAGCATGCCGATAATGCTGCCGGGTATCGTAATCGGCAGCAGCGAAGCGATAAAAATGCCGGCGTACAGGCAGGCATAAATGAGGACGAAGGCGCGAAGGTATTGCCAGATAGTATTCAGTGATTTGCTCATGGTGAAAGTCCTTGCTGAGACGTATTCATCATACAATTAAACCTGAAAATGTGCCACGGATCACATCATGAATTTTGGGCATACCAGATATTCCGCAATGGAACGCCGGGCTTTCAACATACATAGAGAGCAGCTACTATAGCGCGTCTTTTTTCACAGGTACTCAGAATGCGTGTTTTACTGGCCCCGATGGAAGGTGTGCTCGACTCTCTCGTGCGCGAGCTGCTTACCGAGGTGAACGATTACGATCTCTGCGTGACGGAGTTTCTGCGCGTGGTCGATATGTTGCTGCCAGAAAAATCATTTTATCGTCTCTGCCCGGAACTGCATCGTCAGAGCCGCACTCCGTCCGGTACGCTGGTGCGCGTCCAGCTGCTCGGCCAGTATCCTGAGTGGCTGGCTGAAAACGCCGCCCGCGCGGTAGCGCTTGGTTCGTACGGCGTCGATCTTAACTGCGGCTGTCCGTCAAAGCTGGTCAACGGCAGCGGCGGGGGGGCGACGCTACTTAAAGATCCGGAGCTGATTTATCGCGGCGCAAAGGCCATGCGTGAGGCGGTTCCATCGCACCTGCCGGTGACGGTCAAAGTGCGTCTGGGATGGGACAGCGACGACAAGCAGTTTGAAATTGCTGACGCGGTGCAGCAGGCGGGCGCCACCGAGCTGGTGGTGCACGGGCGAACCAAAGAGGATGGTTATAAAGCCGAGCGCATTAACTGGCAGGCGATTGGCGAGATCCGCAAACGGCTTACGATCCCGGTGATTGCCAACGGCGAAATCTGGGATTACGAGAGCGCGCAGGCCTGCCTCAAAGAGACCGGCTGTAATGCCGTGATGATTGGCCGCGGTGCGCTGAACGTGCCGAACCTCAGCCGGGTGGTGAAATATAATGAGCCGCGGATGCCGTGGGCGGATGTGGTGAAACTACTGCAAAAATACACGCGGCTGGAAAAGCAGGGCGATACCGGCTTGTATCACGTCGCGCGCATTAAGCAGTGGCTGAGTTATTTGCGTAAAGAGTACGACGACGCGCTGGGATTATTTCAGGAGATCCGTACGCTACAGACGTCTGCGGATATTGCCCGGGTGATCCAGTCAAAATCCTGAGCGAAGTGTGAAGAGTTTGCCCGGCACGGAGCCGGGCAACAGAATCAGAAAATCATCTTGAATACGCCGGTAACCACCAGCAGCCCTATCAGAAATATAATCAAAATAACCCACAATAATATTTTCATTCGCCTCTCCTGCGTATGTCTGTCGAAGTAAGTGTAGCAGCCAATTCATAATTAGCATGAATACATGAAATTAAATCATTGTCTTGGGGAATAAATTTCCGGATATGAAAATGTATAACAATATGCGGATTGCCACGCGTTACTAAAAAACGGAACGTCAGTAAGCGTAAGTTGCGCCTTTATTTTTTTGAGTTCATGGCGTAATGAAACGTTCTCTTACTTTATCTCTGAGTGCTCCTCTTGTTTTTATGCTGGCCGCCTGCGCGCCGGAACATGCCACGGTGTCTCCAGTAAAAACGCAAGCCGCCGCCGCAGCTGTAAATACCCAACTGCGTCATGCCGACTGGCCAAAAAGCGAATGGTGGAAAGACTTTAACGACCCCCAGCTCAACGCGCTGATCGACAAAGCGCTGGCGGATGCGCCGGATATGCAAATTGCCCGTCAGCGTATTACCCTGGCGGAAGCACAGGCGAAAGCCGCTGTCGCTGCTGAGGGTCCACAGCTGGATTTTTCCGCAGATGTTGAACGGCAAAAAATGTCGGCAGAGGGGCTGATGGGTCCATTTGCGCTGACCGATCCGGCGGCGGGAACAACCGGCCCCTGGTACACCAACGGCACCTTTGGTCTGACGGCGGGTTGGGATTTGGATTTATGGGGTAAAAACCGCGCCCAAATTGAGGCCCGCATCGGTCAGGTGAATGCGCAAAAAGCGGAGCTGGAGCAGACCCGCCAGCTGCTCGCCAGCAGCGTCGCGCGGCTGTACTGGGACTGGCAGACCGAGGTCGCGGTGGGTGACGTACTCGCGCAAATCAAACGGGAGCAGGAAAATATCATCGGTGCCGATCGTGAGCTTTATCAGCACGGCATTACCTCCTCGGTGGAAGGCGTTGAAACGGATATTAATGCCAGCAAAACCGATGAACAGCTCGCTGACGTGCACGGCAAAATGAAGGTCATTGAGGCGCGTCTGAATGCGTTGACCCATACCCCTTCAGTCACGCTCGCCCGGCATGCCTTACCTGACGCAGAGGCGTCGTTGCCATCAACGCTCGGTTATGAACTGCTGGCTCGGCGCCCGGATTTGCAGGAGGCGCACTGGTATATCGAAGCATCCATGAGCGAAGTGGATGCCGCCAGAGCCGCGTTCTACCCTGACATCAATTTGATGGCATTCTTGCAGCAGGATGCATTGCACCTGAGTGACCTGTTCCGCTCATCTGCGCAGCAAATGGGCGTAACCGCCGGGCTGACGCTGCCAATTTTTGACAGCGGTCGGTTGAATGCGAACCTGGATATCGCCCAGGCGCAAAACAACCTCTCCGTGGCGAACTACAACAAGGCCGTGGTAGATGCCGTAAACCAGGTTGCCCGGACGGCCAGCGAAGTGGAAACGCTGACCGCCAAAAATCAGCACCAGCAGCAGATCGAAAAAGATGCGGCGCGCGTCGTTGCGCTGGCACAGGCGCGCTTCAGCGCGGGGATCATTGCCGGATCCCGGGTGAGTGAAGCAAAAATTCCGGCGCTCAAAGAGCGTATTGCCGGGTTGATGCTGAAAGGTCAATGCGTGGATGCCACGCTCCAGCTCACTTCCGCGCTCGGTGGCGGATATCATCACGGCTAAAGTTGCGCATTATCTATACTTACCTCTTTGCAGATTTTCAGGAGGTGGATATGACGCGAGTCGCAATTGTTACCGCATCGGATTCAGGAATTGGCAAAACGACGGCCCTGATGCTGGCCGAACGCGGGTTTGATGTCGGAGTAACCTGGCATTCAGATGAGAAAGGGGCGCTGGCAACCTGCCGTGAAATTGAAGCGCGCGGGCAGCGTGCCGAGGCCATTCATCTCGACTTAAGCAATTTGCCGGAAGGCGCAAAGGCCATTGAAACCCTGATTACGCGTTTCGGGCGGCTGGATGTGCTGGTTAACAATGCCGGGGCGATGAATAAAGCGCCATTTCTGGACCTGTCGTTTGACGACTGGCGGCACATATTCACCGTTGACGTGGACGGCGCGTTTCTCTGCTCGCAAATCGCGGCGCGTCAGATGGTGAAGCAGGGGGAAGGGGGGCGGATCGTGAATATCACCTCGGTGCATGAACATACGCCATTGCCGGACGCCAGCGCCTATACGGCGGCCAAACATGCGCTGGGCGGGTTAACAAAGTCGATGGCGCTGGAGCTGGTCAAACATAAGATTCTGGTGAACGCCGTTGCGCCCGGAGCAATCGCCACGCCGATGAATGATATGGACGACAGCGAAGTGAAAGAAGGCGCAATGCCGGAAATCCCGCTGGCACGGCCAGGGCATACCAAAGAAATTGCCAGCCTGGTGGCGTGGCTGTGTGACAGCGACGCCAGCTACACCACCGGGCAGTCGTTTATCGTCGACGGCGGTTTTATGCTGGCGAATCCGCAGTTTAAGCCTGCGGAATAAGCATTCCCCTCACCCTAAGCCTCTCCCACAGGGAGAGGGAACTAAAAACCCCCTCTCCCTGTGGGAGAGGGCCGGGGTGAGGGCATCAGGCCGCACTCACTCCTGATCCCGCCTCTTCTCTCTGTGCCGCATCCACAGCCGTACCCCAATCACCACCGCAACAACCAGGATCAACCAGGCCCAGTGTTTTAGATGCTGATCGAGATTATGCAGCCACGGACCTATTACTTCGCCACCCACGTAGCCAAGCGTGGTGAAAATCAGCGCCCAGGCAATCGCCCCGAGAATGTTCAGCGGCAGGAAGATTTTCGGCGGTAAGCGGCTCGCGCCAATCAGTATTGGCCCAATGATGCGAAAGCCGTACATAAAGCGGGTGCCAATCACAAACAGCCAGGGACGTCGCTGGATAAGCCGCTGAGCACGGCGAATTTTCTTTTGATGCTTAGTAAAACGTTGCAAAAGGGTCGGGCCAAAGCGCAGCCCCAGAAAGTAGAGCAGCTGATCGCCAATCATACCGCCCAACGCGACGGCGGCGACCACCAGCGAGAATTTCAGCAATCCCTGATGTGCGGCCACCCCGCCCAGCAGCGTGATGGTTTCGCCTTCCGCGACGCTGCCGATCACCAGCGCGGCGTATCCATATTGTTCAATAAGACCGTTGATATCCATTACGTAAACGTCATCTCCCTTACTGTGCCTGCGTTAAGCATATACCCCATCCATCAACCGCGCGGCAATCAACGGAAATTTCCCACTGTACATAAAATAATCTAAAGCCTGCATTATACTTAAGCTATCGCTGACGGGCCGACAACAAGGGGGCGTTATGAACCATGTCTGGGGACTTTTCTCCCATCCCGATCGTGAAATGCAGGTGATCCGTAACGAGAACGAAACGGTCGCGCATCACTATACCCACCATGTCCTGCTGATGGCAGCGGTGCCGGTGGTCTGCGCGTTTATTGGTACTACGCAGATAGGCTGGAACTTTGGTGACGGCACCGTGGTTCAGCTTTCCTGGTTTACCGGACTGTACCTGGCCATTCTGTTTTATGGCCTGATGCTGGCCGGGGTGGCGGTTATGGGGCGGGTCATCCACTGGATGGCGCGCAACTATCCGCAGCGCCCGTCGCTGGCACACTGTATGGTCTTCGCCGGATACGTCGCGACCCCGCTGTTTTTAAGCGGTATTGTCGCGCTCTATCCACTGGTCTGGCTGTGCGCGCTGATCGGTACGGTTGCCCTCTTTTACACCGGTTATCTGCTGTATGTAGGGGTGCCAACCTTCCTCAATATCAATAAAGAAGAGGGCCTGAGCTTCTCCAGCTCCACGCTTGCCATCGGCGTACTGGTTCTCGAGGCGCTACTGGCCCTGACGGTTATTCTGTGGGGTTATGGATACCGTCTCTTTTAAGCTCACTGCATTGCTGGCGTAAATGCCAGCAATGCAGCATCTGTTCACGATTCTCCGCTGGCGACAACGCACGGTGACCGCTATGATGCCGATGCCAGCCTGCGTTTATCCGTTGACGCAGGCGGTGTACGTCATTACGTGCGTGAATAATTATCAGAAGTCTCACCATGCTGAAATTCCGAGTTTCATTACTGAGCCTGGCGCTGCTGCTGGGCGCGTCCGCTGCCGCGCCAGCCATCGCCAAAACGACCGCAGTCGCCACCGCTGCTGCGCAACCCCAGATTGCGTCCGGCAGCGCGATGATCGTTGACCTGAATACCAACAAGGTGATCTACGCCAGTCATCCGGATCTGGTGCGCCCGATCGCTTCCATAACCAAAGTCATGACCGCGATGGTAGTGCTTGATGCACGACTGCCGCTGGACGAAAAGCTGAAGGTGGATATCAGCCACACGCCAGAGATGAAAGGGATCTACTCTCGCGTGCGTCTGAACAGTGAAATCAGCCGTAAAAATATGCTGCTGCTGGCGCTGATGTCCTCTGAGAACCGCGCGGCGGCGAGCCTTGCCCATCATTATCCTGGTGGTTACGACGCGTTTATTCGCGCGATGAACGCCAAAGCCAAAGCGCTGGGGATGAAAAATACCCATTTCGTGGAGCCAACCGGTCTGTCGATCCATAACGTCTCGACGGCGCGTGATTTAACCAAGCTGCTGATCGCCAGTAAGCAATACCCGCTGATTGGTCAGCTCAGCACCACGCGTGAGGAGATGGCGACATTCTCGAGCCCGGCGTATACGCTGCCGTTCCGCAACACTAACCATCTGGTGTATCGCGATAACTGGAATATTCAGTTAACCAAGACCGGATTCACTAATGCGGCAGGGCACTGCCTGGTGATGCGCACCGTGTTTAACGGTAAGCCAGTGGCGCTGGTGGTGATGGATGCCTTCGGCAAATATACCCACTTTGCGGACGCCAGCCGCCTGCGCACCTGGATTGAAACCGGGAAAGTGCAGCCGGTGCCGGCTTCAGCGCTGGCGTATAAAAAGCAGAAAGCAGAACAGATGGCGACGGCGCAGAACGACTGAGCCGCCCTTGCGAGCCGGGTGGCGGCTTCGCCTTACCCGGCCTACTGCCCTAAAGCGGCCCCGATACGTAGGCCCGGTAAGCGAAGCGCCACCGGGCGAAAGCGCCTATTCCGGCAGCGTCCAGTCACCATCGTTGAGTGGACGCTGCATGATCAACGTATCCCGCCAGTCGCCCTTCTTATACCCCACGCTGCGCAGTTGACCGACAACCTCGAAGCCATGTTTTTTATGCAGCCGTAACGATCCCGCATTATTGTTTCCGTCACCAACCACGGCAATCATCTGCCGCCAGGGCCCTTGTTCACAACGGGCGATCAGTGCCTGGAGTAAGGCCGATCCAAACCCGCGCCCGGTAGTGCTGGCATCCACATAGATGGATTCCTCAAGGGTGTACCGGTAGGCCTGGCGTGGACGATAAAACGTGGCGTAGCAGTAGCCGACAACAATGCCGCGATACAGCGCAACCAGCCACGGTAAACCGCTGTCGGTCACGCTCTTCATCCGCTGACGCATCTCATCGACGGTGGGAGGAACTTCCTCGAAGGACGCACGGCCATGAAGCACATGCCAGGCGTATATCGCCGAGATGGCATGCGCATCGTCAGGAAGGGCGTCGCGCACCTCGATTTCAGTTTCGGGGAAAATTTCTACAGCCGACATGTTCTGCCCGCTCCATGTTTGGAAAGCCAGAAAAACGTTTCTCTGGCAACAGGCAGATACTCTAGTACGTTTGAGGAGGGCTTAACAATCTCTTAAATTTGGCTATAAGAGTTCATCAGAGGCTTGCGTATTGTGTTCCTCTGTTTCGGCACTCTCTTTCCAGTATTTCTTCCGCGTTGTCTTACCAATGCCCGGGTTCATACTGTTTGTAGGGTCATTTTTGCGATAAAACTGTTTAAGCGTCTCCGGCGCTTTGTACAGGTGTCCTACGTTGTGCTCGGCAGGATATTGCGCGCCACGCTCGTGCAGCAGCGCCAGCATCTGTTCTTTCAGCGCGTGTGCATCAACCCCTTTTTTGACGATGTAATCCTGATGGAAGACATAGCACATAAAGTGGCCGTAATAGAGCTTATGCACCAGCTTGCTGTCGATCTCCGGCGGCAGATGTTCAAACCACTCGGTATCGTTGCGACGCAGGGCGATATCCAGCGCCAGAATATCCTCCACCTCTTCGGAATGCACCGCCTGATAACGGATGGCAGCACCCGCCGCGGCGAAGCGGTGCAGGAAGGCTTTGCTGCCTTCTTCCGGCGTACAGGCAAAGAAATCCCCGTCGGCGGTTTTGAAGAATTCGGTGAGCCAGCTCTGCGCTTCGGCAATTCCGTCCCCGGCCATTTTCAGCAGCAGATGGTGTTCATACTTGTCGCGCCAGGTCTTCATCCGCTCCGGTAAATGCGCCGGGAAGACGTTACCCAGCTTCTGCATAAAGCGGTCGGTGAAGTGCGGTTTGAACAGCGATGCTTTCTCCAGCATCGCGTCGGTGCGGCCCTTCATGGTGAAGAAGAACGGCATTTTGTCGGTGCCGAGCTTGTCGATCATCAGGAAGGTATCTTTGCCGTAGCGCTCGGCGATGTCGTAAATGTCCCGGTGCATATACTCGCCCGCCACCGGCAGGTGAGTGAACTCGGCCAGAATATGACGACGGATCTCTGTCAGCACCTCCGGCTGATTGGTGCCAATGTAAAACACCTGCTGCTTTTTCTCTGCCGGGAAGGTATCGAGGCGCACCGCAAAAACGGCCAGCTTGCCCGCGCAGCCGGAGGATTCAAACAGGCGATCCGGATCGGCGTTATAGCGCGCCGGCGTATCGGCATTGATATCGCGCACGCGGGTGATGTAATCGTGGTCATGCGCGTGACGGCCATCGTGCTGAACGTCTTCGTCCTTTACGCGGTCATCGTCGAGTTTGCTGAGGATCTGCTCTGGCGTTACGCCCAGATCGATCCCCAGATGGTTAACCAGCGTCAGCTTGCCGTTTTCATCGATACGGGCGAACAGCGACATTTCCGTGTAAGCCGGGCCGCGCTGCACCAGCGAGCCGCCGGAGTTATTGCAGATCCCGCCGATCACCGAGGCGCCAATGCACGATGAGCCGATCACCGAGTGCGGTTCGCGTCCCAGCGGCTTAAGCGCTTTTTCCAGCGAGTAAAGCGTGGTGCCGGGGAAGGCGAGCACCTGTTCGCCCTTGTCCAGCAGGTGCAGTTTGTCGAGGCGCAGGGTGCTGATAATCACGATGTCACGATCGTAATCGTTGCCGTTCGGCGTGGAGCCTTCGGTCAGGCCGGTATTCGCAGCCTGCATTAAAATAATCTTGTCTGCCGCAACGCAGGCGCTGAGCACGCGCCACAGTTCGAGCAACGTACCGGGGAAGACTACCGCCAGCGCGTCGCCCTGGCCGGAGCGAAAGCCCTTCCGATACCGGGCGGTTTTGGCCGGGTCGGTAAGCAGGTGAGAGTGACCAACCAGGCGAGACAGTTCGTTAATAAATGTAGTGTTATCGTCAGTTCGAACAGAAGACATCTTCCACTCCTTGTGGTGGGGCAAATTTCTCGCTGTAAAGCATAGCGCGATTAGCCGTTGAGCGGTCGGGTATTCATGAGAAAAATCAGAGAATAACCCTGCAAGGTTTTCAGGCTTTATGGCACACTGCGCTTTTCGCACGGTCTGGCCGGGTGCTTCCCGCGGTTATTGATGAGAGAGAATAACAACATGAAATGGCTATGTTCTGTAGGTGTTGCCGTCAGCCTGGCGCTGCAACCTGCGCTGGCAGAGGATTTGTTTGGTAATCACCCGCTCACGCCCGAAGCCCGCGACGCCTTTGTCACGGATTTACTCAAAAAGATGACGGTCGATGAGAAAATCGGCCAGCTGCGCCTGATCAGCGTCGGTCCGGATAACCCGAAAGAAGCCATTCGCGAGATGATCAAAGACGGGCAGGTAGGGGCCATTTTTAACACCGTTACCCGCCAGGATATCCGCAAGATGCAGGATCAGGTGATGGAGCTGAGCCGCCTGAAAATTCCACTATTCTTCGCTTATGACGTGGTGCACGGCCAGCGTACCGTCTTCCCGATTAGCCTCGGCTTAGCCTCCTCTTTTAATCTTGATGCGGTGAAAACCGTCGGGCGCGTTTCGGCATATGAAGCCGCAGACGACGGCCTGAATATGACCTGGGCGCCGATGGTTGACGTCTCCCGCGATCCGCGCTGGGGCCGCGCTTCGGAGGGCTTCGGTGAAGACACGTATTTAACCGCCACGATGGGCAAAACCATGGTGGAAGCGATGCAGGGCAAAAGCCCGGCAGATCGTTACTCGGTGATGACCAGCGTCAAGCACTTCGCCGCCTATGGCGCGGTGGAGGGCGGTAAAGAGTACAACACCGTCGACATGAGCCCACAGCGCCTGTTCAACGACTACATGCCGCCGTACAAGGCAGGGCTGGACGCGGGCAGCGGGGCGGTGATGGTAGCGCTGAACTCTCTCAACGGCACGCCTGCCACCTCCGATTCGTGGCTGCTGAAAGATGTGCTGCGCGACCAGTGGGGCTTTAAGGGCATTACCGTCTCTGACCACGGCGCGATTAAAGAGCTGATTAAACACGGCACGGCGTCCGATCCGGAAGACGCGGTACGCGTGGCGCTCAAGTCCGGCATCAACATGAGCATGAGCGACGAGTACTACAGCAAATACCTGCCGGGGCTGGTGAAGAGCGGCAAAGTGACGATGGCAGAGCTGGACGACGCCGCTCGCCACGTGCTGAACGTGAAATATGACATGGGGCTGTTTAACGATCCTTACAGCCATCTGGGGCCGAAGGATTCAGACCCGGCGGACACCAACGCCGAAAGCCGTCTGCACCGTAAAGAAGCCCGGGAAGTAGCGCGCGAAAGCCTGGTGCTGCTGAAAAACCGTCTCGACACGCTGCCGCTGAAAAAATCCGGCACCATTGCCGTGGTCGGTCCGCTGGCCGACAGCAAGCGTGACGTCATGGGCAGCTGGTCCGCCGCAGGCGTGGCGGATCAGTCCGTTACCGTGCTGACCGGCATTAAGAGCGCCGTGGGTGATAATGCAAAAGTGGTTTACGCCAAAGGCGCGAACGTCACCAACGATAAAGACATCGTGACCTTCCTCAACCAGTATGAGGAAGCGGTGAAGGTGGATCCGCGCACGCCGAAAGAGATGATCGACGAAGCGGTGAACGCCGCGAAGCAGTCCGACGTGGTGGTCGCGGTGGTGGGTGAAGCGCAGGGGATGGCGCACGAAGCCTCCAGCCGGACCGACATCACTATCCCGCAAAGCCAGCGCGATCTGATCGCCGCCCTTAAGGGCACCGGCAAGCCGCTGGTGCTGGTGCTGATGAACGGCCGTCCGCTGGCGCTGGTGAAAGAAGATCAGCAGGCTGACGCCATTCTGGAAACCTGGTTCGCCGGTACCGAAGGCGGTAACGCCATTGCCGACGTGCTGTTTGGCGATTACAACCCGTCCGGCAAGCTGCCGATGTCCTTCCCGCGCTCCGTCGGGCAGATCCCGGTTTACTACAGCCACCTGAACACCGGTCGTCCGTATAACGCCGACAAGCCGAACAAGTACACGTCTCGTTATTTCGATGAGGCGAACGGCCCGCTGTATCCGTTTGGCTATGGCCTGAGCTACACCACCTTTAAGGTCTCTGACGTGAAAATATCAGCGCCTACGATGAAGCATGACGGCAAAGTGACCGCCAGCGTGGAGGTGACCAACAGCGGCAAACGCGAAGGCGCGACGGTGATCCAGATGTACATTCAGGATGTCACGGCCTCCATGAGCCGTCCGGTGAAACAGCTGCGCGGCTTCGAGAAGGTCAACCTGAAACCGGGCGAAACCAGTACGGTCAGCTTCCCGATTGACGTGAATGCGCTGAAGTTCTGGAACCAGCAGATGAAATACGATGCCGAGCCTGGCAAATTCAACGTCTTCATTGGCGTGGATTCCGCCCGCGTGAACAAAGCCGAATTCGAGCTGCAATAATCTTACCTTCCTCCCCATCCCCCGCCTGGCGGGGGATGCCTCTCATCTTGTACGAAAAACGGTTAAATTCGCTGTTTTAAGCTACGCTTTTGTCTCAAGCCTATGAAAAAGGCCACAAAATAATGAGGAAAGCAGAATGACGATTATTAAGGGGATAACAGGATCGGCGGTGCTTCTGGCGGCGCTAAGCCTGCCGCTACAGGCCGCAGAGCCGGTTAAGGTGGGTTCCAAAATTGATACCGAGGGCGCGTTGCTCGGCAATATCATTTTGCAGGTACTCGAAAGCCACGGCGTGAAAACGGTCAATAAAGTACAGCTTGGCACCACGCCTGTCGTACGTGGTGCCATCACGTCCGGCGAGCTGGATATCTACCCGGAATACACCGGCAACGGGGCATTCTTCTTCAAGGATGAAAACGATCCGGCCTGGAAAAATGCCAAAGCCGGGTACGAAAAAGTCAAAAAGCTGGACGCGGAAAAAAATAAGCTGGTCTGGCTTACGCCGGCACCGGCCAACAACACCTGGACCATCGCGGTGCGTAAAGATATTGCCGAGAAAGGCAAGCTCACCTCGCTTGACGATCTCAGCCGCTACCTGAAAGAGAAGGGCGAGTTTAAGCTCGCGGCCTCGGCAGAGTTTATCGAGCGCGCTGATGCCCTGCCAGCGTTTGAAAAAGCCTATGATTTCAAGCTCGATCAGTCTCAGCTGCTCTCGCTGGCGGGCGGCGACACGGCGGTGACCATTAAGGCGGCGGCGCAGCAAACCTCCGGCGTCAACGCGGCGATGGCCTACGGCACCGACGGCCCGGTCGCGGCGCTTGGTCTGCAAACCCTGACCGACCCGAAAGGCGTTCAGCCAATTTACGCCCCAACCCCGGTCGTGCGCGAGGCGGTGCTGAAAGCCTACCCGGATATTGCGGAATGGCTCAAACCGGTGTTTGAAAAACTGGATGCGAAAACGCTGCAACAGCTGAATGCCAGCATTGCCGTTGAGGGGCTGGATGCCAAAAAGGTGGCTGCCGACTTCCTGAAACAACAAGGGCTTGTGAAGTAACAGGACAAGGCTGTGCCAATAAAATGTCATAACCGCGTCCTGCTGCTGTTGGCCTGTGTGGCCATTGCGGCGGTCGCGTTACCCTTTGTAAATGTCGCGCCAAACCGTCTGGTGTCGGGCGAACCGCGCGCGCTCTGGCAGATCTGGTCATTTACGCCGCTACTACTGGGCGCGGCGCTGGCGAGTACTGTAGCCTTAGCCTTCTGGCCAGGGCGAGCCGCCCTTTGGCTGACGCTTCTGCTCAGCGAAGCACTGTTTATCGTGCTGTTCTGGAGCGCGGGACAGGCGGCAACGCAGATGGCCTCGGTTGAAAGCCCGCTGGCGCGCACGTCGATTGGCAGCGGGCTGTGGCTGTGGCTGGCACTTTGTCTGCTGGTCTGTAGCGATGCCATTCGCCGTCTCACGCCGCTACCCGTCTGGCGCTGGCTGCTGAACGCGCAATTCTGGGTTATCCCTCTGCTGATCCTCTTCAGCGGCGATCTGAATCAGCTCTCGCTGTTAAAAGAGTACGTCAACCGCCAGGAGGTGTTTGACAACGCGCTGGCGCAACATCTGACGATCCTGTTCGGGACGCTGATCCCGGCGCTGCTGCTGGGCGTGCCGCTGGGTATAGGGTGCTACCGGCATCCCAGCCGCCAGGGTGCCGTCTTTACCGTGCTCAACGTTATTCAGACCATCCCCTCCGTTGCCCTGTTTGGCCTGCTGATTGCCCCTCTGGCCGGTCTGGTGAAATCCTTCCCTGCGTTGGCCGCGGCAGGCATTGCCGGAACCGGGCTGACGCCTGCCCTTATCGCCCTTGTGCTGTATGCGCTGCTGCCGCTGGTGCGCGGCGTGGTGGCGGGGTTAAGCCAGGTTCCGCCCGACGTGCTGGAAAGCGCCCATGCGATGGGGATGAGCGCGCGCCAGTGTTTCTGGAAAATACAGTTGCCGCTTGCGCTTCCGCTGCTGGTTCGCAGCCTGCGGGTGGTGACGGTGCAAACCGTGGGGATGGCGGTGATTGCCGCGCTGATCGGGGCGGGCGGCTTTGGGGCACTGGTCTTCCAGGGGCTGCTCAGCAGCGCGCTGGATCTGGTGCTGCTGGGCGTTGTGCCCACGATTGCGCTGGCGGTCGTACTGGATGCCCTGTTTGCCCTGTGGCTCGCGCTGCTCAGGAGAAGAGCCAATGATTGAATTTCATGATGTGAGTAAAACCTTTGCGGGCCGTCCGGCGGCAAGCCACCTCAATCTGCATTTTGCCGAGGGGGCGTTCTCGGTATTGATCGGGACGTCGGGGTCGGGAAAATCGACGACGCTGAAGATGATCAACCGGCTGGTGGAACATGACAGCGGGACGATTCGCTTTGCCGGAGAGGAGATCCGCAGCCTGCCGGTGCTGGAACTGCGGCGGCGTATGGGCTACGCCATTCAGTCCATCGGCTTGTTTCCCCACTGGACGGTGGCCCAGAACATTGCCACCGTGCTACAGCTGGAAAAATGGTCCCGGGGGAAGATCAATGAGCGTGTCGACGAGCTGATGGCGCTGCTGGGCCTGGACGCGTCGCTTCGCGACCGCTATCCGCACCAGCTTTCCGGCGGACAGCAGCAGCGGGTCGGGGTGGCGCGCGCGCTGGCCGCTAACCCGCAGGTGCTGCTGATGGATGAGCCCTTCGGCGCGCTGGATCCGGTCACCCGCGGCGCACTTCAGGCGGAGATGAGCCGCATCCACCGTATTCTAGGGCGCACCATCGTGCTGGTGACGCATGATATCGACGAAGCGCTGCGGCTGGCCGATCGTCTGGTACTGATGGATCACGGCGAAGTCGTCCAGCAGGGTACGCCGCTTGAGCTGTTAACCTCGCCGGCGAATGATTTTGTGCGTGAATTTTTTGGCCGCAGCGAGCTGGGCGTCAGGCTGCTCTCGCTGCGCACCGTCAGGGACTATCTGCGTCCGCAGGATGCGCAAATCGGTGGTGAACCGCTGCACGATGGGATGAGCCTGCGCGATGCCCTGTCGGCGTTTGTCGCCCGGCAGTGCGAGGTGTTACCCGTTGCGGACGGGCAGGGGACGCCATGTGGGACGATCCATTTTCGCGATCTGCTGGCGGGGGAGGTGACGCGTGAAGTGGGTCCGTGATCCGTTACTCTGGCTGACAGGGCTGTTTATCGCCTTACTCTACCTGATGCCGCACAGCGCGGCGCTGTTTAATGCGCTTGTTCCCGGGCTGCCGCGCCCGGTGTACCAGCAGGAGAGCTTTGTTAATCTCACCCTGGCGCACTTCTGGCTGGTGGCGGTGTCAAGCGTGATTGCCATCGTGCTGGGCACAGGCGCCGGTATTGCGGTGACGAGACCCGCGGGCAGGGAGTTTCGTCCGCTGGTGGAGACCATCGCCGCAACGGGGCAGACCTTCCCGCCGATGGCCGTGCTGGCGATTGCCGTGCCGGCGATCGGTTTTGGGCAGGAGCCTGCCATCATTGCGCTGATTTTGTACGGCGTGTTGCCCATTCTGCAAGGGACGCTGGCGGGGATTGCGGCGGTGCCTGCATCGGTGCTGAGCGTAGCGGAAGGGATGGGGATGAGCGCCTGGCAGCGGCTGGTGAAGGTCGAACTGCCGCTGGCCGCACCGGTGATTATCGCCGGCGTGCGAACGTCCGTGATTATCAACATTGGTACGGCAACCATCGCCTCGACGGTCGGAGCCAATACGCTGGGAACGCCGATCATTATCGGGTTAAGCGGGTTTAATACGGCTTACATTATTCAGGGGGCGGTTCTGGTTGCGCTGGCGGCGATTGTGGTGGATCGCCTGTTTGAACGCCTGGCCGGATACCTCAGCCAACACCGCCGCGAACAATAAATGAATAACCTGCAAGCATAACGCCACCGATACCGCTGATGGCCATCAGTGCAAAGAGGGTAATTACGGCCAGTTTCGTTGCCTTCATCATGTGCTCCTGTTGTTAACGGAACAATTATACGGTGAAGCGCAGCTGTTAATGAACCATTAAATGCCGTTACGACGCATTTGGCCCCAGCGAGTAAACGGGATAACCATGTTCGCGCCATTCCGTCAGGAGCTGCTGCTGGGAAGCGGA
This sequence comes from Enterobacter sp. DTU_2021_1002640_1_SI_PRY_ASU_LCPMC_013, assembly GCF_032389435.1. Taxonomy (NCBI): domain Bacteria; kingdom Pseudomonadati; phylum Pseudomonadota; class Gammaproteobacteria; order Enterobacterales; family Enterobacteriaceae; genus Enterobacter; species Enterobacter sp. DTU_2021_1002640_1_SI_PRY_ASU_LCPMC_013. Next base: position 2,990,764 of record NZ_CP135594.1, on the reverse strand, counting down.
GGGGACTTCGCCGCACCAGACCAGCAGCGTCTGTCCCTCAAACAGTTCCGGCCTGAGCTGGGCCAGGGAGTGGGCAAGCACGTCAACGCGCCAGCCCTGCTGGGTGGCAATCCAGGCTTCGAGCCACAGTCGGGTGGTATCGTGTACGTTCCAGCCGATCACCAGCGCATCTTTGCTGTTTTTATTCCGCGCTGAGGCAAGACAGACGGAAATATAGTTAATCAGCACGCCATCAAGCATGCTGAGCAGTGCCTGTAAGGTGGTTTGCTGACACTGAAGCCGACGCCGTAGGGGAATAAAAAGATGGGTGATCAGGGTTTGCGCCGGGTAGTCTCGACCCTGTTCTTTGATCCAGCCGCGCAGACGCTGCAAATTGCCACTCTGCAACAGCCTCAGCAGCGTTTCCTGCTGCTCGCGCCAGAGAAGCTGCGTATCGGGATCGTCCTGGCTCAGAAGCGATTTTACCTTGCCGACCTGTACGCCGTTGTCGATCCAGCTTTTGATCTCGCGGATCCGGTCAATATCCGCATCGTTAAACAGGCGGTGCCCGCCGTCCGTTCTTTGCGGCTTAAGCAATCCATACCGTCGCTGCCACGCCCGTAGCGTAACGGGATTGATATCACACAGGAGTGCCACTTCACCTATTGTGTAAAGCGCCATTTTCGCCCCCAGGCTTGCGCGTCCCCAGCTTAACTGTAGACCCACTTTGCGGAACCAGGAAGATTTGATTCTTTTTTGTACAAATTATACGAAAGACAGGTTATCTCCGGCAAAAGGTGTGATGGCGGACACGATTTATCGCTTTTTTGGCACGTTTCAAAGAAAGTTAACCGCTATCAGTGTATGTTACGCGTTTTTAGAATGTGCGGTTTGTGAGTATGTACGAGTTTAATCTGGTGCTGCTGTTGCTTCAGCAGATGTGCGTGTTCCTTGTCATCGCCTGGTTGATGAGCAAAACGCGCCTGTTTATCCCGCTGATGCAGGTCACCGTCCGTCTGCCGCACAAATTCCTCTGCTACGTCGTATTTTCCATATTCTGCATTATGGGGACCTGGTTTGGTCTCCATATCGAAGATTCCATCGCCAATACGCGCGCCATCGGCGCGGTAATGGGCGGGCTGCTCGGAGGCCCGGTTGTCGGCGGTCTGGTGGGGTTAACCGGCGGCCTGCACCGCTATTCGATGGGCGGTATGACGGCGCTGAGCTGCATGATCTCCACCATCGTCGAAGGGCTGCTCGGTGGTCTCGTCCACAGCTATATGATTAAGCGCGGTCGCCCGGATAAAGTGTTCAGTCCCTTTACCGCAGGGGCGATTACCTTCGTGGCGGAAATGGCGCAGATGGCGATCATCCTGCTGATCGCGCGCCCGTTTGACGATGCGTTACATCTGGTCAGCAGCATTGCCGCACCGATGATGGTCACCAATACCGTAGGTGCGGCGCTGTTTATGCGCATTCTGCTCGACAAACGCGCCATGTTCGAAAAATACACCTCGGCATTTTCTGCCACCGCCTTAAAAGTTGCGGCGTCGACGGAAGGGATCCTGCGGCAGGGATTCAACGAGGAGAACAGTATGAAGGTGGCGCAGGTGCTGTATAAAGAGCTGGATATCGGAGCCGTGGCGATTACCGATCGCGAAAAGCTGCTGGCATTTACCGGCACCGGCGACGACCACCATCTGCCGGGCAAACCGATCTCCTCGGCCTATACCCTGCGCGCTATTGAAACGGGTGAAGTGGTGTATGCCGACGGAAATGAAGTGCCGTACCGCTGTTCCCTGCATCCGCAGTGCAAACTCGGCTCTACGCTGGTCATTCCCCTGCGGGGCGAAAACCAGCGCGTCATGGGCACTATTAAGCTTTACGAAGCCAAAAACCGCCTGTTCAGCTCCATCAACCGCACGCTGGGGGAGGGGATCGCCCAGCTGCTTTCGGCGCAAATCCTGGCGGGGCAGTATGAACGGCAAAAAGCGCTGCTGACGCAGTCAGAAATTAAGCTCCTGCACGCTCAGGTGAACCCGCATTTCCTGTTTAACGCGCTCAACACGCTGAAAGCGGTGATCCGCCGCGACAGCGATCAGGCCGCGCAGCTGGTGCAATTTCTCTCGACCTTTTTCCGCAAAAATCTGAAGCGACCCTCGGAGATCGTCACCCTCGCGGACGAGATTGAGCATGTAAACGCCTATCTGCAAATTGAAAAAGCGCGCTTCCAGTCACGTTTACAGGTGTCGTTATCCGTCCCGGACGATCTGGCGTATCAGCATCTTCCGGCCTTTACCCTGCAACCGATTGTAGAAAATGCCATTAAGCATGGGACGTCGCAGCTGCTGGGAAGTGGAGAGATTATGATTTCCGCTTCCCGTTTTAACCGCCATCTGGTGCTGGATATTGAAGACAACGCGGGGCTGTATGAAGCTTCCGCGTCAGGCGGTCTGGGCATGAGCCTGGTGGATAAACGCCTGCGCGCGCATTTTGGTGACGACTGCGGTATCACCGTCGCCTGTGAGCCAGACCGCTATACCCGAATTACCTTACGATTGCCGCTGGAGGAGAACGCATGTTAAGAGTGCTGATTGTCGATGATGAGCCGTTAGCACGGGAAAACCTGCGTGTTCTGTTGCAGGAGCAGAGTGATATCGAGGTTGTGGGGGAATGTGCCAATGCGATTGAAGGCATCGGTGCGGTGCATAAACTGCGCCCGGACGTGCTGTTCCTCGATATTCAGATGCCGCGCATCAGCGGGCTGGAGATGGTCGGCATGCTCGACCCGGAGCACCGTCCCTATATCGTCTTTCTGACGGCCTTTGATGAGTACGCGGTAAAGGCGTTTGAAGAGCACGCGTTTGATTATCTGCTGAAGCCGATTGAAGAGAAACGGCTTGAAAAGACCCTGACCCGCCTGCATCAGGAGCGTACCGTGCAGGACGTGACGCTGCTGCCGGAGCATCAGCAGCCCCTGAAGTTTATCCCCTGTACCGGGCACAGCCGGATTTACCTCCTGCAAATGGACGACGTTGCCTTTGTCAGCAGCCGTCTGAGCGGGGTATACGTCACCAGCGCCGAAGGCAACGAAGGCTTTACCGAGCTGACCCTGCGCACGCTGGAGAGCCGCACGCCGCTGATCCGCTGCCATCGTCAGTATCTGGTGAACATGGCGCACCTGAAGGAGATCCGTCTGGAAGATAACGGCCAGGCCGAGCTGGTGCTGCGCGCGGGGCAAACCGTCCCGGTCAGCCGCCGCTACCTGAAAAGTTTGAAAGAGGCGATAGGGCTGTAAAACTGGTACACTGCGCGCCATTGCATCATCGACATTCGAAGGCTCTATGCTAAGTAACGATATTCTTCGTAGCCTGCGCTACACCCTGAAAGCGAACAATAATGACATGGTGCGCATTCTTGCGCTCTCCGACATGGAATCCACGTCTGCCGGTTTCGACACCTGGATGACCAAAGAAGACGAAGAGGGCTTTGTTCGCTGCCCTGACATCATTCTGTCGGGTTTCCTGAACGGCCTGATTTACGACAAGCGTGGCAAAGATCCGGCCGCGCCAGAGCTGGCGCTGGAGCGCCGGGTGAACAACAACACGGTGCTGAAAAAGCTGCGCATCGCGTTCTCGCTGAAAACGGACGATATTGTGGCGATCATGACGGAGCAAAAATACCGCGTATCCGTGCCGGAAGTGACCGCCATGATGCGCGCGCCGGACCACAAAAATTACCGCGAGTGCGGCGACCAGTTCCTGCGTAATTTCCTGCGCGGGCTGACCCACCGGGTGCATCATCCGAAGGAGTGATTTTTAGCCGGGTGGCGGCTTCGCCTTACCCGGCCTACAAAACCCGTAGGCCCGTGCAAGCGCAGCGCCGCCGGGCAAAAAAAAGCCGGAGACACTCTCCGGCTTTTTTGTTATTTCACCTGCTGACCCGGCTTCGCGCCTTCGTCAGGGCTTAACAGGAAGATATCTTTCCCGCCCGGGCCTGCGGCCATCACCATCCCCTCAGAGATGCCGAAGCGCATTTTGCGCGGTGCCAGGTTGGCGACCATCACGGTCTGACGACCAATCAGCACCTGCGGGTCCGGATACGCAGAACGGATGCCGGAGAAGACGTTACGCTTCTCGCCGCCCAGATCCAGGGTCAGACGCAGCAGTTTGTCAGAACCCTCCACGAACTCCGCGTTTTCGATCAGCGCCACGCGCAGGTCGACTTTGGCGAAATCATCAAAGGTGATGGTCTCCTGAATCGGATCGTCCGCCAGCGGGCCGGTCACCGGTGCGGCAGCCGCTTTCACCTCTTCTTTGGATGCTTCCACCAACGCGTCAACCTGCTTCATCTCGATGCGGTTATACAGCGCCTTGAAGGTGTTCACCTTGTGGCCGAGCAGCGGCTGCTGGATGGCATCCCAGGTCAGTTCGGTGTTCAGGAATGCTTCCGCGCGGGCTGCCAGCTGCGGCAGAACCGGCTTCAGCCAGGTCATCAGCACGCGGAACATGTTCAGACCCATGGTGCAGATCGCCTGCAAGTCGGCGTCGCGGCCTTCCTGTTTCGCCACCACCCACGGCGCCTGCTCGTCGACATAGCGGTTGGCCACGTCTGCCAGCGCCATGATTTCGCGAATGGCTTTACCGAATTCACGGCTTTCCCAGGCTTCGCCAACCGCAGCGGCGGCGTCGGTGAAGGTTTTATACAGCTCAGGATCGGCCAGTTCGGCAGAAAGCACGCCGTCAAAGCGTTTGGCGATAAAACCTGCGTTACGGGACGCCAGGTTCACCACCTTGTTGACGATGTCCGCGTTCACGCGCTGCACGAAATCTTCCAGATTCAGGTCGATATCGTCGATGCGGGAAGAGAGCTTCGCGGTGTAGTAGTAGCGCAGGCTGTCCGCGTCAAAGTGGTTCAGCCAGGTGCTGGCCTTAATAAACGTCCCGCGAGATTTAGACATCTTCGCGCCGTTCACCGTTACGTAGCCATGTACGAACAGGTTGGTCGGCTTGCGGAAGTTGCTGCCTTCCAGCATTGCTGGCCAGAACAGGCTATGGAAGTAAACGATGTCTTTACCGATGAAGTGATACAGCTCGGCATCGGAATCTTTCTTCCAGTATTCGTCGAAGCTGACGGTGTCGCCGCGCTTGTCACACAGATTCTTGAACGACCCCATGTAGCCAATCGGCGCATCCAGCCAGACGTAAAAATATTTGCCCGGCGCGTTCGGGATTTCGAAGCCAAAGTATGGCGCATCGCGGGAGATATCCCACTGTTGCAGACCGGATTCGAACCACTCCTGCATTTTGTTCGCCACCTGCTCCTGCAACGCACCGCTGCGGGTCCACGCCTTCAGCATTTCGCTGAACGACGGCAGGTCGAAGAAGAAGTGCTCGGAGTCACGCATCACCGGCGTCGCGCCGGAGACCACGGACTTCGGTTCGATAAGCTCGGTCGGGCTGTAGGTTGCGCCGCACACTTCGCAGTTATCGCCGTACTGGTCCGGGGATTTACATTTCGGACAGGTGCCTTTGACGAAACGGTCCGGCAGGAACATGCCTTTTTCCGGATCGTACAGCTGAGAGATGGTGCGGTTTTTAATGAAACCGTTCTCTTTCAGACGGGTGTAGATCAGCTCTGACAGCTCGCGGTTTTCGTCGCTGTGCGTGGAGTGATAGTTGTCATAGCTGATGTCAAAGCCAGCAAAATCGGTCTGATGCTCCTGACTCATTTCGGCGATCATCTGTTCCGGGGAAATGCCCAGCTGCTGCGCTTTCAGCATGATCGGCGTGCCGTGGGCATCGTCCGCACAGATGAAGTTCACCTCGTGGCCGCGCATTCGCTGGTAACGGACCCAGACATCAGCCTGGATATGCTCCAGCATGTGGCCGAGGTGGATTGAGCCGTTGGCGTACGGCAGGGCGCACGTTACCAGAATTTTTTTCGCGACTTGAGTCATAGTAGGCATTACTTCTTTTAACTGTGAAAAGGGTTTTCGATATTACCAAAAGGGGCATTATTAAGTAAGCACAAACCGCGGCCTTTCAGGTAAACTTGTTTGTCTAAGGTCTTATTCACAAGAACAAAGGAGTCGGGATGAGTTCTCAATCCCAGGCCAAATCACCGGAAGCCTTACGAGCAATGGTCGCCGGGACGCTGGCTAATTTTCAGCATCCAACCCTGAAGCACAATCTCACGACGCTGAAAGCGCTTCATCACGTCGCATGGCTGGACGATACGCTGCACATTGAGCTACAGATGCCGTTCGTCTGGACCAGCGCCTTTGATGCCCTGAAAGAGCAAACCAGCTCTGAGCTGCTGCGCATTACCGGCGCAAAAGCAATTGACTGGAAGCTAAGCCACAGCATTGCCACGCTGAAACGCGTGAAAAACCAGCCGGGCGTTAACGGCGTGAAGAACATCATCGCCGTCAGTTCAGGCAAGGGCGGGGTGGGTAAATCGTCAACCGCCGTGAACCTGGCGCTTGCGCTGGCGGCAGAAGGGGCGAAAGTCGGCATTCTGGATGCGGATATCTACGGCCCATCCATTCCAAACATGCTGGGGGCGGAAAACCAGCGTCCAACTTCGCCGGACGGCACCCACATGGCGCCAATCGTGGCGCACGGTCTGGCGACCAACTCCATTGGTTACCTGGTCACGGACGATAACGCAATGGTCTGGCGTGGCCCGATGGCCAGCAAGGCGCTGCTGCAAATGTTGCAGGAGACAATGTGGCCTGACCTCGATTATCTGGTACTGGACATGCCGCCGGGCACCGGTGATATCCAGCTGACGCTGGCGCAGAACATTCCGGTTACCGGCGCCGTCGTGGTCACCACACCGCAGGATATCGCGCTGATCGACGCTAAAAAAGGCATCGTCATGTTCGAGAAGGTGGAGGTGCCGGTACTGGGTATCGTTGAGAACATGAGCATGCATATTTGCAGCAACTGCGGGCACCATGAGCCTATCTTTGGTACCGGTGGCGCCGAAAAGCTGGCGGCGCAATACCACACGCAACTGCTGGGGCAACTGCCGCTGCATATCACACTGCGTGAAGATCTGGATAGCGGTAAGCCAACGGTGGTCAGCCGTCCGGATAGCGAATTCACGGAAATCTATCGTCAGCTGGCGGGGCGCGTTGCGGCGCAGCTTTACTGGCAGGGCGAAGTCATTCCGGGTGAAATCGCCTTCCGCGCGGTGTAACGCCTCTGCGCGTTAGTGCCGGGTGGCGGCTTCGCCTTACCCGGCCTGGCTCGATTTTGTAGGTCAGGTAAGCGTAGCGCCACCTGACTTTACCCAAGCCGATAGTGCATCAAATAATACTCTCCGTCCGGAGAATCTCCCGTCGCCTCAATGTGCCAGCCGTGGCGCTGGTAAAACGCAACCGCCCGCTCATTCTTCACCAGACACTTGAGTGAACCCGTGCTGGTAAACGTCTTCTGCACGTGTTCAAGCAACACATGTCCGACGCCCAGGCTCTGATAGTTCGGATCGACAAACAGGTTGTGCAGAAAATTATCGTTCGTCCAGACTGAGGCAAAGCCAAGTCGGTGCCCATCCTGCTCCGCCACCCAAATCCCTTCGTCCAGGGTTGCCGCGTCAAAATCTTCAAGCTGCCACGCAGAACTGTCCAGCCACGGCCAGGCTTCACGTCGGGCGTGAAGGAAGAGCGTGCGCAGGAAAGGGCGATCGCTCTCCTGCCACGGACGGATTAGGATCGTATCAGCGGTGATAGAAAATATCTCCGTTATAGGCTTTGTAGATTTTGCCATCGGCATCGCCAATCAGAACATAATTCTCACCCATGTAGGTCCAGTGTGTGCCGGCATCGGGCGCAGGAAGGTTACGCAGCTGGTACTGTTTGATGGTGTACTCAGGCGTCTGATACTGCGCGGGCGCGGTGTCGCCGATTTTAAACTTCGTAAAATCGGCAATAAACTCTTGTTCTTCATAGGCCTTGATGCCGGAAGGCGCTGTCGATGCTTGCGGTGCAGCGTGCGCGGCCCCCACCAGTGACAGTAATACACCCAGAAGCAACAATTTACGCTTAGCCATTTTTTCTCCAGTCATATCGTTACTGATACTTTTTGTGTGCAGATCCGCAAACGGATGGCAGACAGTTCATTTTAAGTATCCTCACAGGGTGAGTTTGCAAAAAATGTAACAAAAGTGCACGGTTTTGTGTAGTCGCAACCGTCATTAATTATTACTTCGACGAATAAATATGAGCTTATACAGATAACATAATTATTGGTTTATTAATTAATTCTGAAAAAACATTTTCCAGGCAAATTTACTAAGATTCAGGCATGCATTCAACAAATAGAACATTTAAGATTGCCTGAAACCCTCTTTCCGAATGCCTGATTAAGACAATGCAGGGCTGTAAAAGTCTGTCCAAAGGAATGTCGTGTGGTTTTATAAATACTCTTTGTGGTTCTGTTAATTCATTGAATAACAGCAGCTTGTGCTTGAGTAAAGTGTAACAGTTTTATCCTGTGTACGATAATCACTACTATAAAAGATATTATGTAATAAATGAAAAACACAACAGTTGTATCGATATTATTTTTAATTATTACCCCATTATCTGGCTGCGTATTTTCCCCTGGCCAGCATCTCGATCTCGCTGGGAAAAAGATAATTGCCGCAGAAGATGCAAATGATCGTCTGGAGAAACGGATTGATGTTTATCCTCTTACGCCTTCGTTAATTGAAAAATTGCGGCCATCGGTTTTGAAATCTCAGGCAAATCCTAATCTGGATGAACAGGTCAAAAACTGGGAATACCGTATCGGCGTTGGGGATATTCTGACCGTCACCGTCTGGGATCACCCTGAACTGACAACCCCGGCAGGGCAGTATCGTAGCGCCAGTGACACCGGTAACTGGGTCAATGCCGACGGCACGCTTTTCTATCCCTATGTCGGTAAATTGCAGGTGGCTGGCAAAACGGTCGCACGGGTACGCGAGGAGATCACGGCCCGGCTGAACAATGTTATTGAAAGCCCGCAGGTGGACGTCAGCGTCGCCTCTTTTCGCTCACAAAAAGCCTATGTGACGGGCGAGGTGGTGAAGTCGGGGCAGCAGGCTATTACCAATATTCCGTTAACGGTCATGGATGCCGTGAACGCCGCTGGGGGGCTCTCTGCCGACGCAGACTGGCGCAATGTCGTGCTGACGCATAATGGGAAGGACACGCGCCTCTCGCTGTATGCGCTGATGCAGCATGGCGATCTCACGCAAAATAAGCTGCTCTATCCCGGCGATATTCTGTTTGTCCCCCGTAACGATGCGCTGAAAGTGTTCGTCATGGGCGAGGTCGTTAAACAGAGCACGCTGAAAATGGATCGCAGCGGCATGACCCTGGCCGAAGCGCTGGGCAATGTCGGTGGGCTGAACCAGAATATGGCCGATGCCACCGGAATTTTTGTCATTCGTTCGCTGCCGAAAAGCGAGCGTTCAGAAAAAATTGCCAACCTCTACCAGCTCAATGCTCAGGACGCGTCAGCCATGGTGTTAGGCACCGAGTTTCAGCTTGAGCCCTATGACATTGTCTATGTCACCACTGCACCACTGTCCCGCTGGAATCGCGTGATATCACAGCTTGTTCCGACCATCAGCGGGGTGCATGACCTTACCGAAACGGTTCGTTACATCAGATCGTGGCCGCAATAATGTTCAAATCAATACTCGTGGTTTGCACCGGAAATGTCTGCCGTTCTCCAATTGGGGAGCGGCTTTTACGCCAGCACCTGCCCGACAGATATATCGCCTCGGCGGGCATATTCGGGCTTGAAGGGCGCCCGGCGGATGACAGCGCCCAGGACGTAGCCTGGCGGCATGGGATTTCCCTCGACGGCCATGTGGCGCGCAGGCTGACACGCAATCTGATGCAGGGATCCGATCTTATCCTGGTTATGGAGCCGGAACATCTTCGCTTCATTGCGGCCATGGCGCCGGAGATTCGAGGAAAGTCGCTGCTTTTTGGGCAATGGCTGGAGCCGCAGGAGATCCCCGATCCCTACCGTCAAAGCCGGGAAGCGTTTGAATATGTGTTCGGGCTATTGGGTAAAGCCAGTCAGGAATGGGCACGTCGTTTAGGTCAGCAAGGAATGAAGCATTAATGTCGTCTTACACAACAGACAATTATGGTGCAGCGGCACCCCAACAACATGAAGTCGATCTCGTTCGTTTGCTCGTCGAGATGATCGACCACCGCACGATGATTCTGTGCGTGACGTTCCTGTCCATCCTGTGCGCCGGTCTCTATGCCTGGATTACGCCACCTGTTTATCAGGCGGATGCCATGGTGCAAATAGAAAACAAACACGATAACAACCTGCTCAAAGGTTTGAGCCAGCTGGGCACCGATGTGTCGCCGGATGTTGCCCCTGAAATTTTACTGCTGAAATCCCGCATGATCCTCGGCGAGACCGTCGACAAATTAGGTCTGACGCAGCAGGCTAAGCCGCGCGTTTTGCCTGTGGTGGGGCATCTCTGGCAGCGTCTGCAAGGGCGTGAGCAGGGCAACATAACGTTAGGCGAACTCCAGATCCCGCAGGTGGAAGGCAAAGCGCAAGAGCTCACGCTGACCGTACAGGGAGCAGGCAAGTATCACCTGACGGGCGAAAACATTGAGGCAGATGGTCGGGTTGGGAAAACGTTGGTTACGCAAGGGATCGTTCTGCTGGTGACGTCGATTGAGGCGATGCCAGGCACGCAATTTTCGCTTAAGTCGTTGACGCGGCTTGAGACGATCAACGCGCTGAAGAAGCGTCTCACGGTTGCGGAATCGGAGAAACAGAGCGGTATCGTGACCTTAACCCTGACGGGCGAAGATCCTGACAACATCGCCCGGGTGCTGAATGCAATTGCTGAAAATTATCTCCAGCAAAATATCGCGCGCCAGGAGGCTCAGGATTCTCGTAGTCTGGATTTTTTACAGGAGCAGTTGCCGAAAATCAGCGCGGACCTGGATCAGGCAGAAGCGCGGCTGAATGCCTACCGGGCGCAGCGCGACTCGGTGGACCTGTCTCTGGAGGCAAAATCTGTCCTGGATCAGGTTGTTAACGTTGAGAATCAGCTAAATGAGCTGACGTTCCGGGAGGCAGAGATCTCCCAGCTCTTTAAAAAGAGTCACCCTACCTATCGTGCATTGCATGAAAAGAGACAGACCCTTGAGCGGGAACGGGAGCGTCTCAATAACCGTGTGTCAGCTATGCCCTCCACGCAGCAGGAGATTTTACGCCTGAGCCGCGATGTTGAGTCGGGTCGCACGATTTATTTACAGCTATTGACGCGCCAGCAGGAGCTGAATATTTCCCGATCCAGCGCTGTCGGGAATGTGAGGATCATTGATGAGGCTGTTACGCTGCCGGACCCAATAAAGCCGCGTAAAGCGTTAATCATCGTTCTTGGCGCGCTGTTCGGGCTAATGCTCTCAATGGGGACCGTGCTGGTACGTCAGGCGTTCAAACGTGGGATCACGCTTTCCGAACAGCTGGAAGCGCAGGGGATGCCGGTTCTGGCTACGTTGCCACGTTCACAGTGGCTGTGGAGTAAAACGCAGTTGCGCAGAAAAAATCCGTTTTCTCGTCGCTGGAAACACAAAACCTCGGATGTGCCTTTCCTGCCCGTCGATCGCCCTGCTGATATGTTTGTTGAAGCAGTACGCGGGCTGCGGACCAGTCTGCATTTCACCATGATGGAGGCTGAGAACCGCATTGTGATGATTTCTGGCCCCACGCAGGACTGCGGAAAAACGCTGGTGGCGACGAACCTGGCGGCCATCGCCGGGCAGAGCGGTCAGCGGGTGCTGTTTATTGATGCGGATATGCGCCAGGGCTATGTTCATAATATTTTTGGTCTGGAGAACCGCCACGGATTGTCCTGCCTGCTCGAAGGGAAACGCGACTTAGCGGGGGTCATTCAGCATGCTGAAAAAGGGGGAATTGACGTCATCACCTGCGGCCCGGAACCCCTGCGCCCGTTAGAATTGCTGTTAAGCGAACGATTCCTTTCCGTCATGTCCTGGGTTAACGAGCAATATGACATTGTCATCATTGATACACCGCCGGTTCTGGCCGTCACCGATGCCGCGCTGGTTGCCAGAGCAGCCGGAACAACGCTAATGGTTGCCCGTTTCGATAAAACCAGCGTGAAAGAGATGGAGAATACCGTTAAACGGTTACAGCACGTTGGCGTGAAGGTCAGCGGCACAATCCTCAACGATATTGTTAAATCCGCAGCGCTGTATTACAGCTCGGGGTACAGCCAGTATGAATACGGTTATGCTTCGAGGAAAAAAGGGGAAAGGCGTTAGCGCGGGAAAAACAATCCCTCTCCCGGGTGGGAGAGGGATAAGTATTACTTCGCCATCACTTCCTGCGCGGTACGCTCAACCAGAGACAGCAGGATTTTTACGTCCTCCAGCGTCACGGTTGGGTTCAGCAGGGTCAGCTTCAGGCAGGTGATACCGTTATGCTCGGTCACACCGACGTTTGCACGGCCAGACTCCAGCAGCGCATCGCCAATTTTCTGGTTCAGCAGGGCAATACCGGCGTCATCCAGCTGCGCCTGCGGACGGAAGCGGAACAGCACGCTTGCCAGCTGGGGTTGCATCACCAGTTCCAGAGCAGACTGCTCTTTCACGTAAGCCGCAACCTGCTGCGCCAGCGTCACACCGTGATCGATGATTGCCGCGTATTGCTCCTGACCCAGCGCTTCCAGGCTCATCCACAGTTTCAGCGCGTCGAAACGGCGCGTGGTTTGCAGAGATTTGGAGACCAGGTTAGGTACGCCCGCTTCTTCATCGAACTCAGAGTTCAGATAGGCCGCCTGATAGCGCATCAGTTCATAGTGACGCGCTTCTTTCAGCAGGAACGCACCGCAGCTGATGGTCTGGAAGAACTGCTTGTGGAAGTCCAGGGTGACGGAATCCACCAGCTCGATACCGTCCAGGTAGTGACGATACTGCTCAGACATCAGCAGCGCGCCGCCCCAGGCCGCATCAACGTGCACCCAGATATTCTGTTTCGCAGCCAGCTCAGCAATAGCACGCAGCGGATCGATAGCACCCGCATCGGTCGTACCGGCCGTGGCCACAATCGCCAGGATCTGCTCGCCGTTCGCGTTGCACTGTTCGATTTTCGCCGCCAGATCGGTGAGATCCATGCGGGAGAATTCGTCAGTTTTCACTTGCACCACGGACTGGTAGCCCAGACCCATCAGCGCCATGTTTTTCTGCACGGAGAAGTGGGCATTTTCCGAACACAGCACGCGGATCTTACGCAGATCGCCTGTCAGACCGTCCTGCTGAACCGAGTGGCCCTGACGCGCAAAGAATGCGTCACGCGCCAGCATCAGCCCCATCATGTTACTCTGGGTGCCACCGCTGGTGAAGACGCCTGCGTCGCCAGCCTGATAACCCACGCGGGTACGCAGCCACTCGATCAGTTTGATCTCAATGATGGTTGCGGACGGGCTTTGATCCCAGGAGTCCATACTCTGGTTAGTGGCGTTGATCAGCACTTCCGCCGCCTGGCTAACCACCAGGCTTGGGCAGTGCAGGTGCGCCACGCACTGCGGGTGATGAACGGACAAACTGTCTTTCAGGAAGAACTCCACGGCGCGTTCAATCGCCGCTTCGTTGCCCAGCCCTTTCGGGTTGAAATCCAGCTTAATACGGTCGCGCAGCTCCGCGACCGTTTTGCCCTGGTACATCTCAGGCTGTTTCAGCCACTGCATCACAGCCTGAGTGCTTTGTTCAATCGCCTGCTGGTAAGCTTCAATGCTCTGCGCAGAGGAGAACAAAATTGGGTTTGAATCAGACATCGTATTCAACAACTCCGGTTACGCCGGGCTAACGCCCGCAGCAAGCAGTGCCTGCTCGAATTTATCCAGGAAGACTTTCAGCTCGTCATCGCTGATCAGCAGAGAAGGCAGCAGACGCAGAACGATACCGTTACGGCCGCCACGCTCCAGAATCAGACCCGCTTCGAAGCATTTCTTCTGGATCAGTGCAGACAGCTCGCCATCGCCCGGGAAGCAACCCATGTGGTCGGCCGCTTCATGTGGCTTAACGATTTCAATACCGATCATCATGCCCAGACCGCGAACGTGGCCGATCACCGGATAGCGTTTCGCCATCTCTTTCAGCTGGCCTTTCAGCCATTCGCCCTGTGCAGCTACTTTGCCCGCGATGTTCTGGTCTTTCAGGATCTTCAGCGTGGTCAGACCGGTAGCCATCGCCAGCTGGTTGCCGCGGAAAGTACCGGTATGGTGACCTGGCGCCCATGCATCGAACTGCTTTTTGATACCGAGCACGGCCAGCGGCAGACCGCCACCGACTGCTTTAGACATCACGATGATGTCTGGCTCAATGCCTGCGTGTTCGAAGGCAAAGAATTTACCGGTACGGGCAAAGCCAGCCTGGACTTCGTCGAGGATCAGCAGGATACCGTGTTCCTGAGTGACTTTACGGATGCGCTGCAACCACTCAACAGGCGCCGGGTTCACGCCACCTTCACCCTGAACGGCTTCGAGGATCACTGCGGCAGGTTTACGCACGCCGCTTTCGACGTCGTTAATCAGATTTTCGAAGTAGTAGGTCAGCGCCTTCACGCCCGCCTCACCACCGATACCCAGTGGGCAACGGTACTCGTGTGGGTAAGGCATGAACTGGACTTCTGGCATCATACCGTCAACCGCTTCTTTCGGAGACAGGTTGCCGGTGACGGACAGTGCGCCGTGGGTCATACCGTGGTAACCACCAGAGAAACTGATGATACCGCTACGACCGGTCACTTTTTTCGCCAGCTTCAGCGCCGCTTCAACGGCGTCAGCCCCGGACGGGCCAGTGAATTGCAGGCAGTACTCTTTGCCCTGACCAGGCAACAGAGAGAGCAGGTATTCTGAAAACGCGTCTTTCAACGGCGTGGTCAGATCCAGGGTATGTAACGGCAAGCCGCTGGTAATGACATTTTGGATGCTTTTCAGCACATCAGGATGATTGTGTCCAAGCGCGAGGGTGCCTGCGCCTGCTAAACAGTCAAGGTATTCTTTATTATCTGCATCGGTGATCCACACGCCTTCTGCTTTCGTGATCGCTAAAGGCAGTTTGCGCGGATAACTCCTGACGTTAGATTCAAATTCGGCCTGACGGGCCAGATAGGTTTCGTTGCTTTTGTGGGCATCTACGGTGTCAATACGGACTTTATCCGTCATCATATCACTCCTACAACCGCCGCTTCGTTATGAGCAACGATTGAATAAAAAGTTAAAAAACAGATGGGGCCTGAAAAAAACGCCGCCAATATAGAGCCTTTTGCCACCGGGCTCAATGGTTAATTTGTTTACTGTTTTGTGACACAGGGCACAGGGCAGGGAAGATCGCCATTTGTATGGGGAAAATCGCACTTTATGCTAAATAAAAACAGCAGCTTACGTATGATTTATCCGCATTGTAAAATCAGACAAAAGAGTGTGACAAATCGTGCGATTGTCAGGTGAAAAGGAGGCAGTGAGCCTCCTTACGCTGTTTATTTCTGGCTAACGCGTAAAATACCGTGTTCGCGTCCCTTCGTTTTATTCCACGACGCGTCCGTAATACCGTTTTCATCCAGGCTTAGCGATATCACAAAACCGTTACCACGGATCTCATAGAAATTCGCATTCAGGCGTTTAACGCTGGCTTTCTTGCCGTTAACGGTAGCGCTAAAAAAGCCGTTAGAAAGCGTGGCGTTAACCGTATCCGACGAGAACGAGGCTTCACGCAGGGGATCGTGAACGGATGTCGTTGGTTCGTGTTGTGCCGCGTTTTCCGCTTTGGTTTTGCTGATATCGCAAGAGCCATCGCCAGCGCTAATTTGCGTGCATCCCGAACGCTCTAATTGAGCGCTATAATGGGCGTTTATGGCGTGCGCAGGCGAAATACACCCAGCAAGTACGGCAGCGCTTAACACTAGCATCATTGATTTTTTCATTTTATCACCTTAAAAACGACACAAATAATAAGAAACGTACATAATGCCGATCCAGACGCCGACCGAAATAAGCATTAGATACAGGGCAGCTGAAATAAAAATGTGTTTGAGCATGTTATTGGCCATCATCATACTTTCCATCAGCGAAGTACTGTCGCCCTGAAAAGCTCCCTCTATTATGAATGTAGTCGAGTTACGTGTTTTACTTAAAAGCCAATCCCGATACCTGCGCCCATAGCAAGATCATTATTTGTAGAATCGCTTACGCCAGCTTTAACGATGGTGTTGCTACCAACGTGGAAGGATGCACCCACACTAACAGCTTGCTCGTCTTTAAAGCTACCTACACCAGCAGAGAACATTACAGCCTGATCTTTCTCTACTTGAGGCATAGAGGCGATAGCTACAGCGCTAGCAGCACCTGAACGGGCTTCTTTCTGATTGCTATCAACTTCATCTTTCAGGCTCTTGAATTGAGAGTTAGTGTTAGCTTGCGCTTGTGCGAACACTTGTTGAGTAGCTTTCAGATCTTTAGCTTGTGCTGTAGTTTGGTTATTGAGTGACTTAACCAGATTGATAGTTTTAGTATCAACTTCTTTCTTAGTGATGGTAGTTGTGATTCCGTTAGAGCCAGCTTTACCTGCATCCCCTTTATCACCTTTAGCGCCAGTGTCGCCCTTATCACCTTTGATGGAATCTCCTTTATCTCCTTTCTCACCCTTAACACCTGGAGCACCATCTTTCCCAGCTATACCTTGTGCGCCTGTATCACCTTTCAAACCTTGCGCACCAGTTGCACCTACAGCGCCTGTAGCACCCGTTGCCCCGTCTTTACCGTCAACACCATCTTTACCATTAACACCGTCTTTAGGTGGTGTTTGGTTCTCTAAAGCGGTGATCCGTTGATCATGGTTAATCAATACAGAACCTTGTAACGCGCTATCATCTTGCAATGATTTAATATCGGAACCATTGTTAACAACACCTTGTAAAGCTGTGTCTGCTTTGTTTTCAATGTCATTAATCAAAATATTTTGTTTGTTGTCGGTGGTAATCTGATCAGCTTTGTTATCATCTACTTTCTGATTCAAAGTAGAGTTAAATTGTGCATTAGCATTAACACCAGCTTGAGCAGCATCAGCTTTATTTACAGCAGTGTTAGCAGTATCTTGCGCATTATTGATAGCAATGTTTGCTTTAACAATATCCCCTTGCAGATTATAGATTTGTCCGTCTTGTTGAGTGTTGCTAGCCTTGATGTTATCAAGGTTATATGCGGTGTTGTCAGTCCCTTGAACCTGAATAAAAGTACCTGGATTGGTAACATTATCGTTAAGAGTTACATTTACATAAGCAGCTTTAGCTACGTTCATTGAACCAGCAAAAAGAGCACCGATAATAGCGACAGCAATTACGGTTTTACTAACAGGTTTCATTTGAAATGACTCACAGTGTTTGGCAGATAAAATATACGCTATCGATATTGCTAACGTTTGTTTAAGCAGAGCTGAATGGGTAAGTTTAAGTGTGTCGAATTTTATAGTTATGTTGGTAACGGAGCGAAACTATAAATATTTCGCGGCAATAAATATTGATTTTAATCATGTTTTTTATTAATGGTAAGAATGAAGGGAAATAAGGTTATTGCGTTATTTCTTCTTTGAAATCAATTTGTTATTACATACTTGCGAACTGTCCTAATTTAACCTTATGATTTTAATGATATTTTATTTTGACATTTATACGGTTTTATTTAAGTGATGGAAATTATGATTTACACGGGGGTTTTCAAATGAAAATCACAACCTTTAAAGCTGAAAGTAAACATTATCGAGTGGGTGTGTTTAAATAACGGGTAAGATATTCTTCCGTAAGATTTTCAATGTAGACATTAAATAAAGATGTTTGCAATGTGAATTCATTGTTAGTTATTTATTCAGTACAAATAATACCGGAAAATGAACAATGGAATTTCTCATTTTTTGTGTAACCTGAACCCGTCTGTACTTTCTAAGACAGTGAGATAAAGGGAAAAGGTTGTCAGTAGGCTCAACCACGGGTACACTAAATAACAAAGTATTGTTTAAGCTTTTGTTTTATAAATGATTTGACTCGGGGTGCCCTTCTTTGTGAAGGCTGAGAAATACCCGTATTACCTGATCTGGATAATGCCAGCGTAGTCCTGGCGATTATCCTCATATAAATCAAAAGATTATTACTCCTTTTCGTCCCGTATTGTTCAGCCGTAACACATTGAAGCTCTCCAAATGGGACACAAAACCATACGCCACACCATTAAACGTAACGGGGTTTATTACGTTCTTTTTCGCCTGCCTGATAATAAGTTTTTCCGTAAGTCGTTAGAGACTGACAGCCACACTCAGGCGCAGTTGCTCATGTCTTTTGCTTCTCCTGTAATACCTTTGGTCCAACGTGGAACCATCCAACCGGATCACTTCGGTAAGCGTCTTTCTGAGTATGGCAATAGTCTGAAGCAGCAGAATGAACAATGGCTGGCGCACCAATTTCTGAATGATGTGCGGCGCAATATTCAGCCGATGGTTGCTCATGAATACCGCGAGGTTGTTACACCTTCAGAAGATGAGGAAGAACACACTGAAGTACAGTCAAAGGATGTGTTAACACTGGCTGGCGCTTGGAATATGTACAAAAAGGAGAAAGTCCAAAACTGGACGAAGGCAATTTCACAGGCCAATGAGCGCTTTATGGAAGTCATGTTAATTGTCCTCGGTGCATCAGCAGACGTAACGACGATAACCAAGCAGGACATCAAGCAGGTGATGGAAGTTGTTGAAAACTTTCCAAAGCGTGTTGTACAGCCTTATCGGTCGATGACTGTTCAGCAACTGATCGAGTGTGATGATGTGCCACCTGAAGACTTGGTTGGCGCTGAGTCTATCCACAAACATTTGAAGATTTACAAATCGTTGTTCAAAACCTTCCTGACTGACAATAAAGATATTCTGGAGAAGTCTCCGACTGATGGCTGGCAGAAGTGGATCACCTTGCTGTTGGCATATACGGGAGCCAGAAGAGGGGAGATCGCCAGGCTGGAGAAATCACAGATCAAATTTGATGAAGATAGCCAGCGGCACTATCTCCTGATCGCGGAAGGAGGGCAGGGTAAAACCGAGAACGCTACAAGGCAGGTGGCGATCCATCCCAAACTGATCGAGTGGGGTTTCCTTGATTTTGTTAACTGCCAATGGAAAGAGAAAATCTTCTCGCCTGTATCTGGTAAAAACATGCCGAAGATCGGCAAGGTCTTAGCAGATGTTAGAGATCAGCTTGGCATTCCTTATCTTGATGATTATGGGCAGCGGCGATTGGGTGCATAGCTTTTGGCATACGATGATTTCTGGCTGTTTAGCTGGTTGGGTGGGTAACCTGGCACATCTGCAACAGGTGGTCGGTCATGAGAAGAGCGGCTCTGGTATTACCAGACGCTATTTGCACACCTTTCCGTTACGCTCAGTTTGTTATGTGATAGATGGTTTGGCTTGGTTGTAACGTCTTGGTACTACCAGGACTAAGGAAAGGACGGTAGAGTCTGCCGCATAGTTTCGGCTGGATTGCTGTAAAGTTCATCAGTATGATTGCTTGCACAATCAGCGATTGGGAAAACACTTCTGGAAGATAAGGGACGAGACGATATGAAAGTGACTGATGAGGCTTTGTTGAGTTCTGGCTTTACACCATCGGATTTGAAGAAGATAAAAAACAACGTTGAAAGCTATGGCGGAACGTTGGGGAATGCCATTAGGGACCTGGCAAGGCGTTTTATTCTCGCTATGTGGGTTGTATCCGGTTGTCTTGCTGTATTCATTTTTCTGGTGATATTCGCATCTCAGGAGAGTGTTTTCTCTGGTGCAATTGGCCTTTCTTGTGGTGCAGCGGTTGCAATTTTTATACAACCGCCTGTACTTGCTTATAAATCCTGGCGATTCTGTAGGGCGAACAAATATTAATTAGTACTGTTATCAGTAGCCAGAAGATCAAAAATGACTTTCGCTTTGACACCATACCCAGCGATTTTCATCGTCAGCTTAGGCTTGCTCATTGTATCAACTTTTCGGTAGTAATCACGCGGCAACCAACGAAATAATCGCCAAGCCCCTGGTTTCCTTGCTAAGCCGTAGATGCTATAGACACTAGCCCCCAGAGTCATCGCATTATAAAAAGCTAATCCATTTTTTGGGCTAAACCCCAGAAATTGTGCGGTTTCTATTGCGCCATCAGCAAAAATTCCTTCCGATTTGGATTGTTCACCATAGCGAAGATGGCTTGCTTCTTTTGTTATACCGTTAATACCATCAATAAATAAAACTGCTCCTGCAAGAACTCCGACAGGGGTCATAGTGGACATCATAACCATCCCACCAAATAATGCTGCCCCAGATAACACTATATGGATTGCCGAAATCACGTATCCGACGATTTTATTGTTTTCCCTGACAAACTCGACCTTTGCATAAAGCTGTGCGGCTCTGGTTCTTAACAGGCGTTCTTGTTCGTGCAGATTATCCTTTTCGGCACGCAGATTTTTGATGCATGCAATGCATTCTTCATCGGTTTTGGCCCGTCGTGCAGTTTCAAATTCTTTATCTACCACCTGTTTTATCTCTTCGACAAACTTGATACGTGTAAGACCATCTTGCAAATAGAATGCTGACAGCCGGTTTGCTGTTTCGACGAGTTTCCGGGCTTCCAGATTCACCATGGTATCTGACCATGTTCTGTTCCAGCCCCTGTTGAGCAGCGCAATATCCATTAAAGACTCCTTCCCAAAATGTGTCTGGTCATTTTACGTGCATTAAGGTCGAAGATAACAGGAAATCCTTTACCACAGAATTACGTAAACCGCGTAAGAAGTTCGACTCCTAACAGCTTACCTTCAAGGTTTATTATTGGTTCAGCAATGAATTCGAGAACAACAACGAAAGATCACAACAAAACGAGGCTGGAGCAATCCGGCCTTTTTGTCGTTTGGATGTGGGATACAGCTTGGGATACAAGCTGGAACATAGAGCATTTTTTAGGGTTGAGTCTTTGGCTTTCCGCTGGCATGATCCAGAACAGGGATTAACGGGACGTTAATCGCAAGCTTTTGATTTTTTTATTTGACTCGGGGTGCCCTTCTTTGTGAAGGCTGAGAAATACCCGTATTACCTGATCTGGATAATGCCAGCGTAGGGGGCCAAAATTTGGCCTACTTATCATGAGATTGCATCTCTTTTTGTCCGTGCTGAATGCACTTGAGGTACAAAAAGGGGATGTTTATGAGGTTAAAATCACTTCCGTACACCTTCAAGAGGTACGGTAACTACTACATTCAGATCCGCTTATCTGATGGGCGGTCATACAAAAAATCACTGTCCACTGACAGCTATCGTGAAGCATCTGCTTTGATGATCAGCATCCTTCCGCATATCCCTTTTCTTAAATCATTAACTACTCCGCTCCCTGTGTTTGAAGCGTTCTTATCAAATCTGATCGCGTCAGAACGCAGGGCTGCAAGAAATCCACTCTTACCCCAACAGCAGATAATTGTTCCTTCTGAACTCGTGGAACCTCAGCCGCCAGCCGAACCGGAAAAAGTGCTAACCCTGTCGGATGCGTGGGCTATGTACAAAGATGAAAAGGGGCGCAACTGGACGAAATCGATCTCAATGGCAAATGAGCGCTACATGGAAGTGCTGCTAACTGTCTTGGGAGGGGAAACTGATGTCACGACGATTACCAAACAAGACATTAAGCAGGTGATGGAAGTTGTTGAAAACTTGCCTAAGCGTGTGGTGCAGCCTTATAGGTCAATGACGGTTCAGCAATTGATCGAGTGTGATGATGTGCCACCTGATGAGCTGGTGGGTGTTGAGGCCATCCATAAGCATCTCAAGATCTACAAATCACTGTTCAAAACTTTTCTTACCGAGGGCAAAGACATTCTGCCTAAATCGCCAACTGATGGTGTCGTCGCTGCACCGTCGAAAGCGAGGTTTGGCGCATACAGTGCGGCGGAAATGAGAAAATTTGTGGGATGGGCGCTCAAGCAGCCAGATAACTGGCAAAAATGGATCACATTGTTGTTGGCGTACACTGGAGCCAGAAGGGGGGAGATTGCCAAACTGGAGAAGTCACAGATCAAATACGATGAAGATAGTCAGCGCTATTATTTCCTGATTGCGGAGGGAGGCCAGGGCAAAACGGAAAATGCCACAAGGCAGGTAGTTATTCATCCCAAGCTGATCGAATGGGGTTTTATGGACTATGTTGATCGCCAATGGAAAGAGCGGATTTTCTCAGAGGTGGCAGGATCGAACATGACAAAGATCGGAAAAATGTTCGCTGATCTCCGTGATGAGCTTGGGATTCCGTATCAAGATGATTACGGGCAACGGCGGTTGCTGCACTCCATACGTCATTCCGTCTGTTCTTCGGCAATGGCAGGTTGGGTGACGAATATTCTTCATCTTCAACAGACAGTAGGCCACGAGAAGAGCGGAGGGATCACTAAGCGTTATCTGCATACGTTCCCCTTATCCTCAATTTCTTATGTGATTGATGGGATTGATTGGGCGTCCTAAGTAGGCTCCCCAACGGGCAATATGGCTACTGTTGTTAAAATTTTGATGGTTACGTAAAATATAAAAAAATTCTCGTGCTGGATGCTCATGAAAAAACTCGAATGGGGTAAATACGTTTTAATCTATCTTGCGGGGTTTCTGACCAGTTTCAGTGGTGCCTTAGATAGTTTAGTGAAAATTCCTTCGTCGTATAAGGAATTGAAGAAGACCTACATCTACGATAGTGAATTTTTAACAGGTCAATGGTCAACAAATGCTGAATACTTAGTCGACAGTGGCGACCTGGGATTAGATCCTTCACAACCAAAGATGACTTTGAGTATGGAGGCATCCGAGGACGGAAGCGCGAGCGGTGAATTGATGAGTGAAAAAATCTGTGATGCTCTACCCCTCACGTGGGATATTAGGCTTGAAGCAGACGCGCCAACATTCCGTGACTTCTTCTTTAACCGAAAGTTCTATTTGAAGCAGTTGCATGAGGGTAAAATGCAAACAGTTGCGGCACTGGAATTAATCAACGAGGATAGAAAGCGCGGTGCAATGACTTTTAAAGTTATTGGAGATGGTACAGGTGCACTACCGAAACAAATAACATTGGCTAAAAATCTCCCTCAGTTTAATTCTGATTTCAAAGAATTGTCTGATTATTGTGGAGAGTCACCGATGAGATTTTGGAAGGATTATTATCAGAAGCAAGGAAAAATTCCATAAAAAGGTGCATCAGCCCCTGGAGTGATGTTGCCAAAGGTAGTGTCTATCCTTTTAAAGCCTGTGGTTCCATAAAACAATCTTCCGGTTATGGCTGGCATTTTAAACCGCTGACCTCATTATACGTCGCACAAAGCCAGCGGTTAACTTAATTTTCAGGGGAGGCGAAGTTTCACATATACGTTAAATTACCTCGGTTCTAACTATTTACTTCTTCCTTCCTCATTTCATGACAAAGGTAGCCATTAACGAATTTATAC
The DNA here is from genome assembly GCF_032389435.1 of Enterobacter sp. DTU_2021_1002640_1_SI_PRY_ASU_LCPMC_013. Lineage (NCBI taxonomy): Bacteria > Pseudomonadati > Pseudomonadota > Gammaproteobacteria > Enterobacterales > Enterobacteriaceae > Enterobacter > Enterobacter sp. DTU_2021_1002640_1_SI_PRY_ASU_LCPMC_013. The sequence goes on along the minus strand of NZ_CP135594.1, from coordinate 2,967,223 downwards.
GACTTTAATTAATGAATAAATACCGTCTGGCTTAAGATAATCAATGATATCAAAGAAAGATATGAATAACTCCCACTGACCTAAGGCGTAGCAGTGGATCTCATATGGAGCAAAATGGAAAGTTAATCCTGATTCACTAATGGTGAAAATATTCAATGTACTATCCGTTATCCCCCTAATTAACCATTCCATATCAGATTCCTCAGGTTTTTCTCCAGTTCTTTCCCAGAATACACGGGGCGCATCCGATATGAGCCTTTCTTTAATTTTGTTAATAGCATCGTACCCTTTTTCATCAATGAAGAGGTCATATAATGAAAATTTATAGGAATAATCATCGTCGGTTACAACGAAATTGCTAACATCGAAATGACTGTTCGGGTGAGCTGCGCCTGCGCCATACCAACTAACATTATGGAGAATACTTAGGATATGGTTATTACAGTATGCAATGTAATATCCTTCAATATAGTCACTGGTATAAGTGCTTTTATACTCTTCACTCCAACCAAAATTACTTGGCCAAGGTGAAGTTCTGTTATTGAAAACCAAGCTCGCGGCACGACCTTTGAAATAGTTAGATATGATCTTTGCTGATCGAGGATGAGTATGGTTAGAAACAATTGGATAGGTTATATCAATTTCATGTCCAGGTATGCTGTTATATTCTTCCTTAAATGTTTCGCTTGTGAATGTAAAATCACCGTACGTTACCCCTTTTGCAATTTCAATGTTTTGTTGAGTTGCAGCTAAGGCTAACGATTTTTCTAACAACGTCCAGCCATCTTCGCGTTTCCAGTCTCCTGTTCATCACTGAAAATCAGGGTTATCTGTCCGGCATTCGCCGGGGCTGGCATGATCCCCAGTGTCAGCACCAGTAAGCTGTTTTTCATGTGTACCCCTTATAAATCCATCTCATTGATCACACGGCTAACGGCTTGCTTGTCTAATTCCAGATAGCGCCTGGTGTCAGTGATGTTGCTGTGATTGAGCACGGTCATAGCGAGGGCCAGGTTATTTCCAGAACGCTTAAAAAGAGCATTGCCTCCCGCCTTTCGAAAACTGTGTGCAGATACAGTGCCATGAATACCGATAGCTTTAGCGGCCTCTGCGATCTGCTTGCTCACTTCCTCGCGTCGTACAGGCGCTTGCTTGTTCATTGATCGGTTACGCTGGCTCCTGAACACATGCACATCATGCGGATACTCAGCACGGCGACGTGCGATCATCTGCACCACTGGAGCCGGAAGGGTGAGGGCTTTACGCTTCCCTGTCTTCTGTTCTTCTATGTCAATCTCACCGTTGATCACTTCGTCGAAGCGCAAAGCTACGGCATCCCCCACACGCAGTACGGCGGCTTGCATCATTAATGTAACGTCAGCTATCAGGCTTTTGTTATGAGCGTTTAACCACTCCCTGATCGCTTTGGCTTGCTGTTCATCTAACACCACTGCTCTGTTCAATTTACCCTCCCATAAGGACACACATCTAAACTTAATTAAAAAATAATATGATCAATTTCAGTATGTTGAAATAAGAAATGATCAAAAATTGATCTTCGTTATGTGTGGTAAATGGCGCGGTTGTGTCCAGTGCTGAACGCGAAGATCAGGCACACCCAGATCGAAATCTGCATGATTTTGAAATATCTTCAACAAATTCATAATGTTGGCATTTATAAACATGTGTTTGGACGTTGCCAAATAGTCAGATCGGCACGAAGAAGAGCGGTATCACCGGAACATCACACTACAGATGGTTGTGTGTGGTTGTTGTCTATCTAATTGATTCTATTCTGATAAATCTGAGGTTGTTAGGCGAGGGCGGCGCTAACCTGCCTGTATGCACAGATTATGCGGAGTTTATGCACTTGCAACTGATTGCATCATGAAATGATTATAATGCTAACTAATTGGCGGGTTTTGGCATGGAAAAAGAAACATTGTTTCAATTTTAAAGAACTCGTTCAACGAATCCGGCACGGGTGCAAAGTAGTTTTCATGACAAACAGCGGCGTATCCGCGCTACATAAGGGTTTGGCTAAGTTGAGCATTCTTACAATGAAAGTGAACAATCCACTTTGACCTACATCTACACCGATTCTTTACCTGTCATTTAAGATAGGTTTTGACGTTATTAATGTAGGGTTTTGATAGGGTTAATCTAAGATTTGCCTCTGGTTTTTCTTAGGATTGTTGCATGTGCGATTCGTAGTGAGCAGGGCGACGATCTACCGTTGTATAGTGACGTATTGTCACTCTCTGCACGAGAACACACGGAAAAACCCGGCTATGTGACGGAGCGTCACACATACTAATCATCCCATCTGTGACGTTATGTCACACTTACAAACTACTTCTGTGACGCTGCGTCACACCTGGGGCACGTTATCTGTGACGTTATGTCACTCTATAAGACTACTTAACTATAATACTAAGATCTATAAGACTATCTTTCATGGTTTTGCGCTTGTCGCAAAGATCTTTTGCCTGGCGCCTATCGCCGTCACTCCTGGCAAGCAGCCTTACTTCGCTTCCTTTCGGGCTACGTTGGCTGGCCTCGTTCCGCTCACAGCGCTGCGCAAGCTACACCTCTTTACAAGTTGGGATTGTGCCAGGCTTTGGCCTTGACGTGAGTCAGGCACATGCACATTACGCCCACGGCGTAATTCATCTTTGCGCTGTGCGCGGAATTACCATCTGACCAACCAACTACCGTTGATTGTCCATCTGATAAGCTGACTAACTTCAACCATCCATTCATGAACTAACGTTCACCCATGCAAGGTTTCAGTAAGTCAGGGGCTAAAGCTCACCGTGTTACGATTCACTAAGCCAACATATCCAATCATCTACACCTGTCCGATCTCGCTACCGCTCAATCTTCTGAGTGCAGATTCTTGGTGTTGGTGTGGGATAAGTGCCAGAGGGCGGCAGTGATGCAAATAGAGCGCCTCAGACGCGCTGTAAGCGGTTTTGAGAGGGTAGGTAATGAAGAGGTAGCCTCAGTACGTCAGAACGCCGCAGAGAGTGTTACAGGCTGTTTTGTGAGTTTCTTGTGGCTATCTTCTCTGGTGGCAAGTTCTACCACAAATTTCAATTGACAGCAACCATCCATTTTTGGTATAAAGCACGTAATGCACTTGACTTTTTCGAAGTTATTGAAAAATAGCTTGACAACATGTGTGCTTTTAGTGTACTATTAAAAGTATGGTGATAATCATTATCATCTAACCCATCTGACAACATTCCATACGCATGAATTGCAGCCTCCACCAGGTTTTTGGTGCGGGGGCTTTTTTGCGTCTGGAGAAAACCAAACAGGAGCAAACAACATGCGTTACTTCAACGTTGACCAAATCTACGCCGATTTGATTACAGGCCGAACAACACGAACACTTGTTTACAGTTCACTTGTCCGAGCGCGTAAGAGTGAACAAACGGACAGGGTGAAAATGTTCGAGGAAGCGATCCGACGCTTTGATGAATGGCGAGCAACGCCAAATTTCACCCCAGTGACCAGCTAACCCAGGAGGAAACCAGAATGATCGAGAAGAAAACCAAACTACCGCCGTCCACATCGTTAATGATACCGGATGCCACATTCCAGATTCTGTTCAAAGAAGCAAAGCGCCGAAAAATGAGCGTAAGCGCACTACTTCTTGAAGAGTGTCAAAACCTGGCGGTTAAATATTCGAAAGCTGGCGCGTAACAACTACGAAACAGCATTTACATCCCCCCACGAATGAGAAGCGGAGAAAACCCAAATGAAGAGCATTCGTAATTTACTGAGCATACATAGGAGCATAGAACAATGGCAAAAACCCTCGCCGAGATTAAGGCAGACTACCAATACACCGACAAGAAAACTGGTGAAGTAAAAGATCGTACAATTAACACCCCACATTATTTCCGAGACATTCCCAGAATTTATTCTCCCAACCTCCAGGATGGTTACATGGACTTTTGCCCCAAGGCGCAAAAGTTGTACTGCTATTTTCAGGGATGGGAAAACTCAGGGAATTTCTGTTACGAAAGTCAGGTAGAACTTGGAAAGGTGATCGATTTATCCAGGGAGAGAACCTGCAAACTCATTAAGAAGCTGCAAGATGCAGGGCTAATCACGAAAGAGAAAAACCCTGGTTATCGTTCCAAAGTTTACCGCACGTTTCCGATCACTGATGCGCACATTACCCCACCAGAAGCACTGGCAGTGCAGCCTGATATCATTTCTGACGTAGTGACACACCAGGCAGCGCCTGAACCAGCTACCGCAGAGGAAACGCAGGATGATGCGCCGAATTGGGATGCACCAGAACACCTGGAACCGCCAGCACCAACAATGACTAATGTCATAGAGGATGCTGTGATCGTTGCTGAGGGCACCCATGAAAGCGTTGCAACAACCACGGAAAGCGATCAAATGGTCATTGATGATGATGTGATTGTTGAGGCTGTTTGTGAGCGGCTCTCACGTCCCGAAAGTCTGAGACAAAGCCAAAGATTCGACACATTTACAGCGTATGCGCGTCGTGTCCTACAGAATGACGGTAAACGCCTACCAAAAAGAATTGAGGAGAGGTTAGAGGAACGCTTTGAACAACTTCACCCGCATCTTTATTCAAGATTCGACCCAATACCATTTTAACCAGGAGGATTATGAATAGCCTATACCTATTGAACGAAGATACAAAGTTTCAACTCGGATGCAATGAAGTATGCAGACGAATCTATAACCACCTTGCAAGACTCCACCGTGAGAATGGAACATTCCGTTCCAGCGTCAAAACCCTGGCGTCTGCCCTGGGCTACTCGGAAAGCGGGATCAGATATTGGCTTTCGCTCCTAAAAGACGCGAAGGTGATCACCATTACTCGCAGGGGCGGGTATTACGATTTTGACGTTAACCATAACGTTTCTTTCATCACCTCGAATCACTAAGACGAGGTGCAATGTCTAAGAAAGAACGGAACACGCTCACACGCATTGAGCGAGAGAACACCACCAGAGTTAAGCCTTCCCGCCTGTACGTAAAGTCTCTTGAAGAAATCCCTGGTGAACTAATAGAACACGTTGAAGAAGTGCATTCACAACCGCCCTCTGTGGAAGAGTGGGCTGCTTTGAATGATATCCTCACTTCCTGTCCTGGTGCGTATTACCGCCCACGTAAACGGAAGGTTTACACCTGGGATGATAGCCAGCTTAAAAAATGGCAGTGCCTCGGTTTCACCTCTTTACGTCATTACCTCACATTCAACGCAATGAATAACACCGTGGCGGGAGTCAGGGATTTTGATGAACTATTTAACATCGGAGACAGCAACACAGAATAATGCACACACAGACAACACAAACTAAAAGATTCGCGCAGCACGTTAAATGTTGCGAATGGTATTACGATGAAATCGAGAATGTCATCAATGATGCTTTTCTGACAGATGAAGAAAAAATAATGGCACTTGATGACCTTGAAAACAGAATCCTTACTCTCGCAGCGCCTTTCCTGGCTGCTGCAAATAAAATCAAAATGACAATGGAACAAATGAATAATGACTAAAATCGATATTGACCTAATGCTACAGGAATTTCACGACCAGCTACACATTCCGCTTCTTGAGGCAGTGAACGCCGTATATAAGGCAAGCCCTGAGAACGCGCCTGAGAGCCTCTCTGACGCTGTTAAAATGCTTCACCTGTCAGCGGTGGCGCTGGAAGGGATTATTCTCTCTGTAGAGCGCTCAGACAGTCTACGCGAGGATCAGGAACTGATAGGAGAGGTTACACAGTCGGCGCTGTCTCTGGAAGCGTGTAAGGATGAATTAAGCGACCTGCTCGCACAGTGTGATGAAAATAATTCTCAATATGATAATGATTCCTATTGACATTCATAACGAAATCGGTTATAATTAGATATGGGTGAGATAAAACTCATTCCTCTGCTTCATCTATAGATTCCCTGGTAGCTCCAGGTGAGGGGATGGCTACGAAATTAGCCCTCTTCTCTAAAATCGTTACTTCTCTCTTACGGTTTTGTTATGTGTCGTTTCACTTTCCTTGATATCGGTCTAACAAGGGGAGAGCGCTGCCCTGTTCCGGGATGATCCGGGGATAATCCGGCGCTCTCTTCCTTCCTCTGAGAACTCATTATTTTAGAGAAGAGCATTCCGCTCTTTAACTCTCATTCACTCCGTTAGGGTGGATGTAGTCAGACAAAACTAAGCGTCAATGATGTTTCTACGTTACGTCTGGCATTCTCCTATTGTTGTTTCCAGCAATGATATTGAGATTCCATTGATCACATCTGCCAGCGTGAAAGCAAATCACGTGATAGTGATCAGCGGGGTTTTCTCCTAAGATTATTCCCCCGCTATAATAGAGCCGACCGTAACAAGTTGGCTTTATTTTTATTTCGGTCATAACAAGATTAGTTAGGAGGAACGATATGTTCCTGATGAACTCTACTACGCATATTAACAAGCTGGCTGATGAAATAACATCTTATACAGATGATCAGCTTTCAGTTATTGCCAAATGTGCAGGGTGCTCAGTTGAAGAATTAAAATTTTCACAGCACACCATAACCAAAAATTTAAATACTCCTGTTAATCCTCTTGAAGGACTACAGGCACGATTAAAAACATTAGCTCAAGGAAAATAATAATGCAGTTTGGAACATTTCAAACCCTGAACGGGGATAACTCCCACGCTCGATACAAAGTGATCGCATATACAAGCGATGCCATTCTCCAGGACAAGCTGATCCGTGTGGAATCCGGTATTCCCGATTCTCTCATTGTTGGCGACCTCGTAACCGCAACAGGTGCAAAAGCTGTCACCCCTGGTGACATTGCTTACGTAGTGGTCGAGCCAGTCAAAGCAGGAAGCAAAGCCTTTATTGTGGCTTCCCCTGTACACGTCATTCTATCCCTTGCGGGGATCGAGTTTGGCGGTCTGGATGATTCATTAGCTCAGGCTCAGCTTGCAACGCTCGGCTTCACTTTCTCAGACTTCGACACTGTAGCGCTTCGCACTACGTAATAACCTCAAGGATAATAATAACAATGGCAAAAGATTTATTTAGCGGCGCTATTTACGAATCATTTACAAGCCCGTTCGTATTCAGTACCCAACTCAACACCATCATCACCACCCTCGGATTATTCCGAGAGGAACACCACGCAGTCAATACAATCGCGCTTGAAAAAATAACCGATGTAAAAAATCTGGTAGCGAAGGAAAATAGCCCATACGCTCAATCAGACTGGAACAGCGCACAGCGTCCAGAGTTTACTAACTCATTGTACACCATGAAATATTTCGGTGTTTTGAACAGCGTCACCAGTTTAGATCTGCAACAGTACGCCTCAAGAGGTGTTAGTGACACAGCCGATCAGGTGAGCATTGCTCTTAGTGATTTCTCCGATTCACAATACAGCATGGCTAATAACGCCGTTGAAGTGGATTTGGTTAACGCTTTGCTTGGTCTGCGTGTTGATAGCGAGTTTGCCGGACAGGGTGATCTTGATTTCCTCGCTGGCGGTAGTCGCACAGAATACACCCTTGACGTGAGCGGCACGGCGAACATCTTCGAGCAACTAAGCGAAATCACACGTATTCAGAATGTGGCGCTTGGTGATGGTCTGGCACAGCAGAAACAAGGGACAGTGATCCTGGCGGCTGGTAAGGCTGCTAAAGCCCTTCGTTATCACCCATCGGTGAAAGATTTCATGGTATACACACTACCACTTCAAAGCGGTGAAAACTTCGCTACACGTACAGCGTCAGCAAATCCGGCCTATGAAGTTTGGACTCTGAACGGTGTTACGGTGATCGATCTCTCTGGTTACAGCCTCATCACTGACAAAATCGGTGTGGACGGTTTCGCCGTTATTCCTCGTATGTCTGACAGCGCCAACGCGCTTGTTCTACACACCGGAATCGGGGTGCGTCACCTGACGTTAGGTAAAGAGGCAGGGTTACATCACCAATACGTGATTGCAGATGCTAAATGGCAGTTCCCATCTATTGCAACGGAATCCAGCTTCCTACCGATCAATAATATTCCTACGGCTATTGTATTCGGATCTCTGTCTGAGTAATCCCGATTAAAGAGAAAACCACGAGAGGGGGAGGGCGTAGAAATACGCTTTCCCCTTTTTTTGTTTAAGAGGTAAATAATGGAACTAATCGTAAAGAGTGCCACATCAGGTACAGTGAAAATAGACGATGCTACTGAGTTATTAACATTAGCTCAGATCTGCAAGATTTACGGCGTGAGTTATAACGGAGTTCGTCAGCGTATGCACCAATACGGCGAATCCCCGTCAAAAGCTATCGACTTCTTTATTGAGAAACAAGGCGGTGGTAATGCTTGAGATTCACACAAGTTCTATCGTCAACACGGTACGTTTTCAAGTTTCGAAAGAGGACATTGCAGAGGCGAAGAAAGCCGCTGATGATCTTCAACGCCATTTTTCTAAGATTAAAGACCCGAAAATTCGGTTTCAGGCTCAAAAGCAGCGCAGACAAGCGATACGTGAAAAAGTGGCAGACGCAAAATCCGCCCCTTCTAAAACGCCTAATGATCTAAAACAGCAACAACGCCAGGCAGAAAAAGCAGGGAAAGCACAGGCGAGAGAATCGGCAAAAATTGCGAAGCGTAACGAGACAGCCGACCTGAAACGCAGATCATCCATTCTCCAGATGAAAGGCATTGCAGGCAAATACGGCCTTGATCCGGCGAAGCAATACCAGTTTGCCAAATTCGCTCACGAGCAGACTGAGCTTTTCCGTAATAACCAGATCAGTAGCGCGAAGTTAAACTATGAACTACGTGAAAGAATCACCCTTATGCGCCGTGAGGCGGCTCTTCAAGCGAAAGTGACGGCATCCACACAAGCACAGGCGGCAGCATTACGCCATGCTAAGAAAACCGACTATGCAGGAGCGGCGGCTGGTATCAAAGGAGGACATACTTTGATCGGAGGTGGTGCTGGCTTTATTGGCGCAACAGCGGCTTTAGCTGGCGGCGCTGGCATCCTGTCCCGTATCCGTGACAAAGGGAATGAAAATCTTGAGCTTGTCCGTATGTCGGAACGCATGAAATTGAACCCAAATGCAGTGAAATCGATTGTCTCCTGGGGGCAACAACACGGTGTTCAGAGCGCCAATGTGGACAAGATCACAGATGGCTTCGGGAAAGATACCCGCGAGAAAATCAGTGAAACCCTGATGAACAGCCAATTCGATCAGAAGAGCGGAAAATGGAAGGGCGGCAACGCCAACATCGAGGAAATACTTAACAAGTTTGGTTGGAACAAATCGCAGCTTTCTCCTTTCGAGGATAATCCCCTGGATCTCATTCAATCTACTGTTAACGAAGGGCAACGTCGCGGATATTCAGATGGGGAGATTGCTCACCTGCTGGAGAACATTTTCGATGATGGGGCGCACTATGTAGACCTGTTCAAGAATAATGGCGAGCAGTTTATTTCTACCCTGAAAAGCCTTATTGATAGCGGTCAGACGCTGAACAACGAGCAGATCAAGCAAACTTACGCTTACGGCGATCTGTCCGTTGCGATGGGTAACTTGATGAACGGCGTTGATAACAGCATTTTTACAGGCTTTATGAAAGGATTTGCTGATGGTGGTGATGAGCTGGTGAAAAATACAGAGGTAATCAATCAGAGTGCAGGGCTATTAGGTGAGGGATTAGGTAATCTGGCATCTCAGATGACAGGATTTGTTTCTGAAATCTCCGGTGTAGTGTCCGATCTGAATTCTGGGCTTCGCGCTCGTTTCCCTGAATGGTTTGCTGAAAAAGATAAACCAGCGGCCCAGGCTCTCTATGATGGTGCTGTTACAGGCTCTGCCAATGATGCTGCGCAGTGGATCGCTGATAAGACGGGCTTCGATACCCGTTCAGTGGCTCCGGCTATCAAAGATTGGCTGGGCTTAGGTAATCAGCAAGCGGGGACTGCGGCGAATCAATATAACCTTGCAGGTGATTCTCTGCGTGATTCTGCAATGTCACTCAGCAGCGGCAAAGCACCAGCGTATAATCTGAATCCTACATTTAACCTGACGGTTGCACCGTCCGTACCACTGACGATCCAATCTGACACAGGCAGATTAGCCGACTATGTAGACTTCCAGGCGAGAGCCTCACAAGCCAGCTTCGCACAGTCGTTAACGCTTTCAATGAGTAGCGGTCAAAGCAGTATAGGCGGGTGATACATTAAAGGGGCGTAAGCCCCTTTTTTGATGTTTTCATCACTACAGCAATAAATCCACGTTTTTAAAGGGGACAGATTTAAAAAGATACCCCTGTAATCCCCAAATCCCCACCTCACGCAGTATTCCCAAATATTCTCGATTCTCAATCCCTTCGATAATAACTTTGCCGCAGTGTTTTTGAATGGAAGCAATCAGCGGGTAGAAGGTTGGTTTCTGCACCTGCTGATTAAAGAAGCAGCGATCTACCTTTACAACCTCAAAGTATCCTTCCATCAAACTAACAACATTCGCGTTTCCTGCGCCAAGGTCATCGAGCCATAGTCCATTCACACCCTGGCTCAGCGATTTTAACAAAGGGCTTTTCAATCCCTTATCCAAACCAGGGAAATGCTCAGAAAGCTCAAGTTTGACGAATGGCATAGATTCAAACGCTTTTATCAATATGTGATCGTGCCGAACGAGAAAAGCCATTTGTTGATCAATGTTTAGTGTGCAAAACAGATTATTCCTTTCGAACCACTTTTGTTTGCTGGCAATGAAACCGCATTGCTCGTACAGAAAGAGTCGCTTCCTATCCAAATCCCAGGATGAAATCACATACTCCGGATGATGTGAGCGCCCTTCACTGGAAATGAAACGAGTGAGAAGCTCAACCCCCAGTAATCTCTCGTCAATGCTCATTATTGGTTCTGCGATAAATTCAGTCTGCATGAGTCTTCTCCGTGAGTGTAACAGGCTGATAATGCTCCATTTATAAAAATTGATCAATAATAACGATCAATAAGCAATATATGATCGATAAAAACGATTGATGTATCAATTTGATTTATATAAATAAAAATAAATACAGACTATTCCTAATTGCTGTGGCGGAGTGCTTTTCTGATGGTTTATGTCTTGTTGAGAGGGAAGCGATGCTTATGACCTTTTTTGCTATCTGGGGTGGGGGTCAAAATGGGGGTTAAATTAGGGGTTATGCTTATTTTCAAGTTGTAGATGCGATGACCGGAAAGGCGGGGCTTGCAACAGCAACCCACTTCCCCTAAGCTGGCAAAAAGTATAGAGATTCAATCTTCATGACTCGGGGTGCCCTTCTTCATTGAAGGCTGAGAAATACCCGTATTACCTGATCTGGATAATGCCAGCGTAGGGAAGTCAGATGCCTACCCGGTCATCGCTTCTTCACGCACGGCAGGAGCGAAACCATGCAGCCTGACCTGCTCGACTCACACGTTTTACATCAATTCCGAACCCGTTCCCCGCTCACGCACTGTATGACCAACGATGTCGTGCAGACCTTCACCGCCAACGTTTTACTCGCGCTGGGTGCTTCCCCGGCAATGGTGATCGAAGCCGAGGAGGCGGAACAGTTTGCCGCGCTTGCCGATGCCCTGCTCATCAACGTGGGTACACTCACCGCGCCGCGCGCCCAGTCGATGCGTCGGGCCATTGAGAGCGCGGTAGCCGCGGGTACGCCCTGGGTTCTGGATCCGGTTGCGGTTGGCGCGCTGGCGTACCGCACCCGATTTTGCCAGCAAATATTGTCCCTTAAACCTGCGGCCATTCGTGGAAACGCCTCCGAAATCCTCGCCCTTGCCGGAATGAGTGCGGGCGGGCGCGGGGTTGATTCCACCGATACGGCAGCGAGCGCGTTGACCGCTGCGCAGACGCTCGCCCGTCAGACCCATGCCGTTGTGGTCGTCACAGGAGAAGTGGATCATATCACTGATGGTCAGCGAACCCGTACGGTCGCAGGCGGCGACCCGCTGATGACCCGCGTGGTGGGAACAGGCTGTGCGCTCTCGGCGGTCGTCGCCGCCTGCTGTTCGCTGCCTGGCGACAGGCTTGATAATGCGACGGCAGCCTGCGGCTTTATGAAGCGCGCAGGGTCAGCTGCACTGACTCACAGCCGGGGCCCCGGCAGCTTTGCCCCGGCGTTTCTGGATGCGCTTTACGCGCTGGAGGAGCTGGTATGACACGCATTAATGCCTTGACTATTGCGGGAACCGATCCCAGCGGCGGAGCGGGGATCCAGGCAGACCTGAAAACCTTCTCTGCGCTCGGCGCTTACGGATGCTCGGTTATCACCGCGCTGGTGGCGCAAAATACGCGTGGTGTACAGTCGGTATATCGTATTGAGCCGGATTTTGTCGCCGCACAGCTGGATTCGGTATTCAGCGATGTACGCATCGACACCACCAAAATCGGCATGCTTGCAGAGGCGGACATTGTTGAAGCGGTCGCTGAACGTCTCAAACGTTATCAGATAAAAAACGTGGTGCTCGATACCGTGATGCTGGCCAAAAGCGGCGATCCGTTGCTCTCCGCCTCTGCCGTCGACACCCTGCGTAAAAAGCTGCTGCCGCAGGTGGCGCTGATCACGCCAAACCTCCCTGAAGCCGCCGCGCTGCTGGATGCGTCACACGCGCAAAACGAACGTGAGATGAAAGAGCAGGGCAATGCGCTGCTGGCGATGGGATGCAGCGCGGTGCTGATGAAAGGCGGTCATCTTGATGATGCAGAAAGCCCGGACTGGCTCTTCACCCGCGATGGCGCTCAACGTTTCACTGCCCCGCGGGTACAGACCAAAAACACCCACGGCACGGGATGTACGCTCTCGGCGGCGCTGGCGGCGCTGCGTCCCCGAAATGCGAACTGGGCGGATACGGTGCAGGAGGCGAAGATCTGGCTCTCGTGCGCGCTGGCAAAAGCAGATTCTCTGGAAGTGGGTCACGGTATTGGGCCGGTTCACCATTTTCATGCATGGTGGTAAGCCGTATACTGGCATAAAACCTTATGCCAGAGAAAAACAGAGATGGAACAAGCGCATACCCGGTTAATTGCTCAACTCAAGGAACGAATTGCCGCACCGGACAACACGCCGTTGTACCTGAAATTTGCCGAAACGGTTAAAAACGCGGTACGCAGCGGCGTGCTTGCGCACGGTAATATTTTGCCTGGCGAGCGCGATCTGAGCCAGCTGGCCGGTGTGTCGCGCATTACGGTGCGTAAAGCGATGCAGGCGCTGGAAGAGGCCGGCGTCGTCACCCGCGCGCGTGGATACGGTACGCAAATCAACAATATTTTTGAATATTCGCTAAAAGAGGCGCGCGGGTTTTCTCAGCAGGTGGTGCTGCGGGGCAAAACGCCCAACACGCTGTGGGTTAATAAACGCGTCGTGAAATGTCCGGAGGAGATCGCCCGCCACCTTTCCCTTGCGCCGGACAGCGATGTATTTCTGCTTAAGCGCATCCGCTACGTGGATGACGATGCGGTATCAATAGAGGAGTCCTGGGTACCGGTAGGATTAATCCCCAATCCGGACGACATCGGCGTCTCGCTTTACGATTACTTCCGCAGCCAGAATATCTTTCCGCAGCGCACCCGTTCCCGCGTCAGCGCCCGGATGCCGGACAGCGAGTTTCAGGCGCATATCAAGATGGACGATAAGATACCGGTGCTGGTGATCAAGCAAGTCGCGCTCGATCAACAGCACCGGCCAATTGAGTACAGCATCAGCTACTGCCGCAGCGACCTATACGTCTTTGTGTGCGAGGAGTAGGGCCTCGCGCGTGGGCGCGCAGTCGCCACCGCGATGGCTGACTACCCAGGCGGCTACGGCATTGCCAAGCTGCACCGCCTCTGGCAGTGACCATCCCGCGGCCAGCCCGGCAAGGGTACCTCCCGCATGGCTGTCACCCGCGCCGATGGTATCGACCACGGTAGCAGGAAACGCCGGAACGTGTCCGGAAGCGTCACCGTCGTACCAGACTGCCCCGTCTTTATCATGGCGTACGATCAGCGCAGCGCCAAACCTCTGCTGCCACCGTGTGCCGAGCTCTTCCACGTTTACGCCAAGCCATTCGGCGGCAAGTTCCGCCTCCTGACGATTGAGCGAGACGATTGGTTTGCAGGCCATGATCCGCGCCATCAGCGGGTCGGGAATATCCGCGATGCGCGGACCGAAATCGATAAAGAGCGTCGCATCCTGAAGACTTTCCAGCCAGGCCGTCAGCAGCTCACCGCTGGGGGACGCCAGCTGGTAGCCGGACAAAGAGATCAGGCTCCCTGCTGGCACGCTTAACCCGTCCAGCCAGCGCTGCTGCCACTGGTTCTCCACGCCGCTAAACGACATAAAGGTCCGTTCACCGTCAGGCTCCACCAGCGCCAGGCACCAGCCGTTATCGCCCGTTTCCGCTTCCACGGCGCTGTGCAGATCCTGCTTCGCCATGGCGTTACGGATAATATCGGCCCACACGCCGTGGCCGACGGGAAGGGCGTTTTGCGCAGCAATGCCGAGCCGCTTCAGGGCGATGGCGATATTCAGCGCGCAGCCGCCAATATTCACTCCCTGTTGCTTCAGCTCGATATCACACCCGCGCCAGGGCAGGGCGTAGGCGTCGGCAATCACGTCGATGACCGCCGCGCCGAGTACCGTTACGGGGCGCGTGGCGTGAAGGGTTTCGAGACGGCGGGCAAAAGCACTCATACGCCCTCCCTTTGCTCCCGGAAGTGCAGCAGTTTTTCACAGTAGTGGCCGAAATCGAGCCGGTTTACGGCATCAAGTTCGTTTTTGAGTGCCGGATCAATGGCCTGTACACCGTGCAGCGCGCCGCAGATGGCCGTTGCCATCGCGCCGATAGTGTCAGTATCACCGCCCAGGTTGGCGCATAACACCGCGCAGCGGTTCGGATCGGTGCCCGCGAGTTCGACCATCGCAATCGCCGCCGGAACGGACTCAAGGGTGCTCGTGCCCGCGCCAATAAGCTGATAGATCTGCTCGCTGGCGGACTCGGTACCGTTGGCTTCGCGCACGGTTTTCAGGGCCAGCTCAATACGAGCGGAAAGCGATGCGCTGAAGGTGGTCGTGTTCGCCTCCTGCGCCGCACGGGCAATACCCGGCAGGGCATCGGCGATGTGATGCCAGCGCTCGCCGTCGATAGCGCGTGAAACCGCCCAGGCGATCACCACCGCACCGGCGATGGCGAGATCCGATTTATGGGTCGGGCTGGAGGCTAACGCAACCTGTTCCACAAAGTGCGCCAGACGCGTGGCTGGCAGGAGGCATCCCAGCGGGGAGGCGCGCATCGCCGCCCCGTTGGTGACGCCGTTGTTTTCCAGCTGGCTCACCGGCTTGCCGTCACGGATGGCGTTCAGGGCAATTTTGGAGGTCGGGCCGAGCACATTCTTATTGAACGCGTCAAAATCCAGCGCCCAGTCCAGAATATGCTTACCGATAACGTCAGGGTTAATTTCCCCGTCGCATTCGATAATCGCGTCGGCCAGGCACAGCGCCATCGACGTATCATCCGTAAATTCGGCCTGCTTGAAGTAACAGGCGGCATTATTCTCAGCCGGGCCGGGTAAGAAACGGTCGATCCAGCCGAAGTGCGCTTTCACCCGCTTGCGCGGCCACAGCTCCGACGGCATCCCCATCGCATCCCCTAACGCCTGCCCGTAAAGAGCACCGAGAATACGGTCTTGTTTCATTTAACTTCCCCTCGTGTCAGCGCGGTATCGCCATCAACCACCTCAATTGCGGTGATCTCTTTATCCGATTCGCGGAAAAACAGCATAAACAGCACGGCAATCACCACAATCATGATTGCACCAAACGTCCACATTCCGGCCCAGTTGAAGGTCAGCCCATTCACCGGCTCTTTATATGCGAACATTTTTTCCATCATCACGCCGCCGAGACGGTAACCCAGCAGGCTACCAAAGCCCTGACAGCACAGCGTGATCAAGCCCTGCGCCGCGTTGCGCATGTGCACGGGCGCTTTTTTATCCACGTAGATGTACGCGGTGACGTAATAGAAGTCATAGCTTACTCCGTGCAGCAGAATGCCGAGGAACAGCAGGGCGTAGGTGAAGTATTGCTCGGCGCCGCCGTAAACAAAGAAACCGTAGCGAATGGCGGCGGTGATCAGGCCCAGCAGCAAGACCTTCTTAATACCAAAGCGTTTGGTAAAGAATGGCAGAGCGAGCATGAAGAAGATTTCAGAGAACTGGCCGAGGGTCATCCAGCCGGTGGCGTTTTTCATCCCCACTTCGGTGAGATAGCCGTTGGCAAAGATATAGTAGAAGGCCAGCGGCATGGCGAACAGGAACGAGCAGAAGAAGAACACCAGGAAGTTTTTATCGCGCAGCAGGATCAGCGCATCCAGCCCCAGCATCACTTTGAAATCCAGCTTGCCGGTACTCTTCGGCGGGGTATTCGGCAGGAACAGCGCGAAAACGCCAAGCAGAAGGGAGCTGGCAGCGGTCATCAGCAGCGGGATATTGGTGTCAGAGATGTCGCTATAGCCCATCATCTGCGGCAGGAAGCCGCACGCCAGGCCGGAGGCAATCCAGCCGATGGTGCCCATCACGCGGATGCGCGGGAAATCAGCCTCCACGTCATCGACGTTCGCAAAGGCGATGCTGTTGGTCAGCGCGATGGTCGGCATATAGGTCAGGGAGTAGGCCAGCAGCAGCGGGAAGAAGGTGCTGAACTGGGTTTGCTGTGCTGCGAAATACATCAGAATCGCGCCAGCGAACATCAGCAAGGCCAGCACTTTCTGGGCGGCGAAGAAACGGTCCGTCAGCGAGCCGACAAGGATGGGAGAGAGGATCGCGGCAATCGCGGTACAGGCGTACGACCAGCCAATTTCCCCGGCGGTAAACCCGCTCTTACTCAGCCACAGCCACAGCGGCACAAACCATGCGCCCCAGATAAACCATTCAACGAACATCATGAATGACAGTTGGACTTTCGTTTTCATTTTTTAATCCTGCATGTCAGAGGTACGCATGTAACATACCATGTGATAATACCTTTTAAATACCTTTAAGGCGATTGTTTGATCAGTGTAACAAAAATGTTGTACACGAAACGAGCCAGCAGATTGTGCTTAAAAAAGTTGCAAATGGTGGAAAATAGGTTAAGTCGGTACCAGGCTTAGTCTGCCTGCAAAAACGTGGGCTTGGATCACACGCTCCGACATCATGTCGGACTTACGGGAGCATCACTATGACTGATATTGCGCAACTGCTTGGCAAAGACGCCGACAGCCTTTTACAGCATCGTTGTATGACCATTCCAGCCGACCAGCTTTATCTGCCTGGCCATGATTACGTAGACCGCGTCATGGTCGACAACAACCGTCCGCCTGCCGTACTGCGAAACATGCAGACGCTTTACAATACCGGTCGTCTGGGCGGGACCGGCTATCTCTCCATTCTGCCCGTTGACCAGGGCGTAGAGCACTCGGCGGGAGCGTCGTTTGCTGCTAACCCGCTCTACTTTGACCCGAAAAACATTGTCGAGCTGGCGATTGAAGCGGGCTGTAACTGTGTGGCATCGACGTATGGCGTGCTGGCCTCCGTTTCCCGCCGCTATGCTCACCGCATTCCGTTCCTCGTCAAGCTGAATCACAACGAAACCCTGAGCTACCCAACCGAATACGACCAGACACTGTACGCCAGCGTCGAACAGGCTTTCAACATGGGTGCGGTAGCGGTCGGGGCGACTATCTATTTTGGCTCTGAGCAGTCGCGTCGGCAGATAGAAGAGATCTCTGCCGCGTTTGAGCGCGCGCACGAGCTGGGGATGGTGACCGTATTGTGGGCCTATCTGCGTAACAACGCGTTTAAGAAAGACGGCGTGGATTACCACGTATCAGCGGATCTGACCGGTCAGGCAAATCACCTGGCGGCAACCATCGGCGCGGACATCGTGAAGCAGAAAATGGCCGAGAATAACGGCGGGTATAAAGCGGTGAACTTTGGCTATACCGACGACCGCGTCTACAGCAAGCTGACCAGCGACAACCCTATCGATCTGGTGCGCTACCAGCTGGCTAACTGCTACATGGGCCGCGCCGGGCTGATTAACTCCGGCGGTGCAGCAGGCGGTGAAACCGATCTGACCGACGCGGTGCGCACGGCGGTGATTAACAAACGCGCCGGCGGAATGGGGCTGATCCTGGGCCGCAAGGCGTTTAAAAAATCCATGGCCGACGGCGTGAAGCTGATTAATGCGGTTCAGGATGTCTATCTGGACAATAAAGTGACGATTGCCTAATCGCACGCATCTTCCTGCCGGGATAAGCGTGACCCGGCAGGAAAGTTCTCTCGCTTACTCCTTCAGCGTTTCAGGATGAGGAGTATTCAGCAGACCCGCCATCCCTCTCTTGCTGCTATTTGCTTTTTCTAAGCCCGGCTGCGTGACGCGGATAAAGGCACACAGAACAAAAGCCAGCAGATAAAGCACCGTATAGGCGATGACCACGCCGAGCGTGCTGAACCAGGGCAGCAGCACCACGGCAATCGCCGGCGCAAGGAAGTTAGACAGACCGGCTGACAGGTTATACACCGAAATCGCCGCCCCCTTGTGCCGCGGCTCCAGCGCCGGGAACACCGCCGCCATCGGTACGAAGGCCGCCACAAAAATCCCCAGCGCGATGGCCGGGACCAGCGCCATGGCAAAGTTATGCCCGAAGTGCTGCGGAATGTAGTAAAACGCCAGGCTCGAGAGCGCCATCCCGATGCAGCCAAACCAGCGCACCACCCGCATCCAGCCCATTTTTTCCGCCACCACGCCCCAGAAGACGTTCGAGAAGATGGTGGTGAAGAAGAATACCGCCCAGACCTGAAGCCACTCGGAGGTGGTGAAGCCCAGTTCGTCAACAAACATCATCGGCATGATGACGGCAAACCCGAACAGGGAGAGGGTGTTGATGATACGCACCATGCTGGAGAGCAGAATACTGCGGTTGGTGTAGAGCAGCGTCGCTGCACGGCCCAGCTCGGCGAATTTTTCCCGGGTGGAGAGATTATGCATGTGCGTTGGGGTTTTGACGCTGCGCAGGGATACCATGGCGATGATTCCCCCCGCCAGACAAAACGCCAGTGCCAGCCACAGGGTGCCCATCTCCCCGATGTGCGGAATGGTAAAGCTCGGAATATAACTGCCCGCCACGCCAATACCTACGGAATAAACCGCCCAGTACCAGCCCAGCGCCGAGCTGGATTTATCGCTACGCACATTATGAATAATGACCACGATGAAGGCGTACAAAAATAACGGATAGGCCAGGCCGCGGATCCCGTAAAACAGCAGCATTAATGCGTAATTTGCCTGACCCAGACCAAAAACGAGAAACAGGACGTGGAAAACGCACCACAGCACGAAGCCAATCAGCATGGTTTTTTGCGGGGTGATGATTTCAGCCACCACGCCGGAGATCCACGCGGAGAGCGCCGCCGCGAGACCGTAGAGCGTGAAGGCGAAAGAGGCTTCAGCAGGCGTGAAGCCCAGTGATTTAATATAGTGCGACAGGAATGCCAGCTCGAAACCGTCACCCGTCATAAAGACCGCGATCGCCAGATATCCCCATAGCAGGTTCAGCGGCAATCCCAGCCACTGTTTATTTATTTCGGACATATTGACCTCGTTTGTAGCGTACAGGTAAGCCCACACCGGAAATATTCCGGCGTGAGTTTTCTTATTGTCTTTTTCTCTAAATATACTGACGTGTATTTATTCTCTGATTACTGTCGCAGTCTGTTGTAACTGCTTATAAGCCTCGTATCGACGCAGATGAAGGGACTGATAGTTCGCTTGCGGATAGAAATATTTATCCACGTGGGTAAATTGTTTCATGGCATCGGTCACTGAAGGGGCTATATTTCCCGCCACCGCCCCGAGAATGGCCGAACCCAGTAATACCGGTTCGCTGCATTGGGTCGCTAACACCGGCAGCCCGCAGGTATCTGCCAGCAGCTGGCGGACGAAAGGGTGCTGGCCCGCGCCGCCGCTGATAACGATATTTTCGGTCTGTACGCCGCATTCACGCTGGGCGTCAATGATTTGTCGCAAACCGTAACCGATACCACACAGACCGGCCACATACAGTGCCATCAGGTTATTGATATCGTTCTCCATGCCCAGCCCGCAGATCGTGGCCCGCGCATGGGGATCGGCAAAGGGCGCGCGGTTACCCAGAAATTCGGGTACCACGTGCAGTCCTGCTGCCAGGTTCACCGCCTCTGAGGCGGTGGCGAAGGTCTGTAAAAGCCGGTCCGCCAGGTAAACCGGCAGCGGCAGGTCTGATTCCTGTGCCAGCTGGCGCGCTTGCGGTGCGGCAGGATGGAAACTTAATAACCGATCGATAGCGGCACCCGCGGCGCTTTGTCCGCCCTCAATCAGCCACAGCCCAGGTACCATCGCGCTAAAATAAGGCCCCCAAACGCCGGGCACAAAAACGGCGCTCTCGGCGCTGGTCATGGTGCACGATGAGGTGCCAAAAACATACGCGAGATTGTTCAGCGCGCCGCCGCCAACGCCCAACGTCCCGATGCCGCCAGCGTGGGCATCAATTAACCCTACCGCCACCGGCGTGCCTGGCAGCAAGCCCATCTCACGCGCGGCCTGCTCCGTTAAGCCCTCGCCGCAAGGGGTGCCGGGGGCGGCAATATGCTGCCCTATGCGGACAAAATCTTCTCCGGCCAGCTCGTCCAGGCCAACGGTGCGGAAATAGTCCGGGTCCCAGCGATTCTCATGGGCCAGCCACGTCCATTTACAGGTTACGGTACAGATGGAACGGGTGAGATCGCCGGTCGCGCGCCAGGTCAGGAAATCGGCCAAATCGAAAAATTGCCAGGCGCGATCGTAGATCTCTCGGTGGTTTTCTTTCAGCCACAGCAGCTTGGGCGTCTCCATTTCGGGCGATATTCTCCCGCCAACGTAGTCCAGCACCGGATGATGGGTGGCGTTGATGCGCTCCGCCTGGTCTGTCGCACGGTGATCCATCCAGACGATAATATTGTTTTCCGCTTCACCGTCTGGGCTGACCGCCAGCGGTTCGCCATTGTTGTCCAACACCACCAGCGAGCAGGTGGCGTCAAACCCGATGCCGGCAACGCTCTGCGGAGTCGTCCCGGAGCGCGCCAGCGCCTCGCGGATGCAGCGGCAAACGGCCTGCCAGATCTCGGCGCTGGACTGCTCCACGCGGCTTCCGCTGCGGTGCACGGTGGCAATTTTCTGCGTCGCGTGGGAAAGCAGCCTGCCGCTGAGATCGAAAATGCCCGCGCGGACGCTGCCGGAGCCGACGTCTACGCCGATAACGGTTTCTGGTGTACTCTTCATCCTTGCGGCCCTTAAAGATCGACGCTGTTAGGCAGAATCACCAGATCCCGGACGGTAACGTTCTTCGAACGGGTCACCATGAACAACACCGATTCTGCGACTTCAATCGGCTGCATCAGGCTGCCGTTTGCCAGCGCTTCATCCATTTTGGCCTGCGGCCAGTCGTCGAGCAGAGCCGTCACTACCGGCCCAGGCAGAACGGCTCCGACGCGTACGCCATGTTCCGCGACCTGACGACGGGTGGTATGCACGAACGCCTGAACGGCAAATTTGGACGCGGTGTAGATCGGCTCCCAGATAACCGGCACCACGCCCGCAATGGAGCTGGTGAAGATAATATCGCCTGACTTCTGCGCAATCATATGCGGCAGTACGGCGCGAACGCAGCGGAAGGCGGCGTTGATATTCAGGTTCAGTACGCGATCCCAGACGTCCGGGTCGCCTTCAGCAACCGGCCCGCCGATGTAGGCGCCTGCATTGGCGTGAAAAATATCCAGGCCGCCGGCGAGGCCGACAATGTCGCTCAGCATCGCGTCGACTTGCTCGGGTTTGAACAGATCGATTTGCAGGGCAAACGCGTTCTCGCCCAGCTCGGCGACAAGGCGCTGAAGCTTTTCGCCTTCACGGTCGATTAACACCACCTTAGCGCCAGCGCCGAGCAGCGTTTTTGCACACTCCAGGCCAATACCTGAGGCGGCGCCAGTGATAGCAGCGACTTTGCCCTGAAGGGAACTATTCATGGAGGGGACAGAGTGATTCATTTTATAATCCTTTATGCAGAGATGATTTTTAGGGTGTGTCTGCTTTCGCGTGAAGAACGGGGGTTCTGACTGACGCGTGAAGCAAACTGCTCAATCGATGAAGCAGATCTAGCACTTGCTTATTTCTCCAGCAAGAGACATTCAAAATGAAGAGGCGATTTTGTGACGCGCGTTGAGAAAACGAAGAAAACGACCATTTACGATCTGGCGGAACTCACCGGCGTTTCTGCCAGCGCGGTGAGTGCTATTTTGAATGGCAACTGGAAGAAACGCCGCATCAGCGCCAGCCTGGCAGAGAAGGTAACCCGCATTGCACAAGAGCAGGGCTACGCGGTTAACCGTCAGGCAAGCCTGCTGCGCAGCAAGAAATCGAACGTTATCGGCATGATTGTGCCGAAATATGACAACCGCTATTTCGGCTCTATAGCGGAAAAATTCGAAGAGATGGCGCGTGCCAGAGGGCTGTTGCCGATTATTACCTGCACACGCCGTCAGCCGGAACTCGAGCTGGATGCCGCCCGTGCCATGCTCTCCTGGCAGGTTGACTGGGTCATTGCCACGGGGGCGACACACCCGGACAAAATTGCTGAACTCTGTCATCAGGCGGGCGTACCTACGCTAAATCTGGATCTGCCGGGTACCCTGGCACCCTCTATCATTTCGGATAACTACGGCGGCGCGAAGATGCTGACAGAGCGGATCCTCGCCAGCAGCTTTAAACGGTTTGGTTCGCTGGCTCCGCTGACCTTCGTGGGCGGACGCCGGAGTGATAACAACACCGCAGAGCGCCTGCGCGGGTTCCTTGATGCCCATCAGGCCCATGGGCTGACCGTTCCGGAACAGCAGCTGCTGGTCACCGGGTACTCGTCATCGCGCGTGGAGGAGCAGCTCAGAGCCACCTTCCCGTCGCCATCGACGGCGCTAAAGGGGCTGTTTGTCAATTCGACCATTTCGCTGGAGGGGGTGGTACGTTGGCTGGCCCAATACGGGCAGACCGGCCAAAATCAGCCGCCGATGGGTTGTTTTGACTGGGACCCATTTGTCTCTCTGCTGGGACATGATATCGACATGGTGCGCCAGGACGTCCCGGCGATGCTGGAGAAGGTATTTGAAATTCTCGATTCCGGTGATACCTCGGTCAGACGTATTGAGATCCCACCGGAACTGATTGGCAGCCAGAGCGTCACGGGCTAGCCCTGACGCGTCAGCAGCCAGCGCGCGGTCTGTTCATCCGTCACCAGACCGTTTACCCAGCCGCCTTTGAGGGCGGCAAGGATCGCCGGGCGTTTATCCTCGCCGCAGGCGGCCGCAATACGTGGACACTGGCTCTGGCGAATATCGTAGCTGGTAATAAAGCGATTAATCTGGCTGTCGATGACCTGGCCGTCGGCATCGATAAAGCGTCCGAGTATTTCGCCAACGCCACCGCGCTGGGTCAACTCTTCCAGCTGTGCCTCATCGATAAACCCGTCTTTGAAGATAGGGCTCTGCCTGCCCAGCGCCCCGATGCCGACAAAAATCACATCGGCTGCATCCGCCACGGCGCAGACGTTACGGAACAGGCGGTTTGAGCACCACATCTCATGCTCCTCGCTGGACTGAGCATAGCGCGGCGCCGGCCACTGGTAATATTTTCCCTGAATTTTACGCGCCAGCAGCAACGGCACATCATCGTAATAGTTACATTGCCCGTGCTCGTTCATGGCGCTGATCAGGGCGACACAGCGGGTGTTGTGGCTGTCAAAATCGATACGCTTGATGGTTTTTTTTAGCGTCAGTCCGGAGCCAATTCCGACAACCGTGGGTTTATCACCTTGCAGGTAGCGGGCCATCAGCTGATAACAGCCAAACGTCACGCTATCCAGCGCGCTTTCATTGCGGTAGACGGGCACAATGTTGCAGTGGGTCAGGTGATATTTTTCCGCGAGAAGTTGCGCATAATCGAGGCAGTTAGCGACAGGGTGATGAAGCCCAATCGAGACAATGCCTTCCTCTTTCGCGGCGGCAATCAGCCGCTGCACCACCGGTCTTGATGTGCCGAGCTGGCTGGCAATTTCGCTTTGATTAAGCCCGGCGATGTAATACATCCATGCCGCCCGCACTTTTTGATCGAGCCTGATGTCATCTTCTTTGCTCACGTTTCCCTGCCTCAAGAGTGGGGTTGAGGGCGGTCAACACCCACAACAATTGTCTGTCATTCTGGCGGGTGCTCCGCGCTGAGGCAAGCGGTTTGCTCTTTATTGGTCATTTGTTATTTGAATGGTCATTTGTTCTTTTGTGATCTGTAGCTCTTATTTTAATCAAATGATCATCTACAGTTCAGCCATAACCTCACTGGAGAACAGAACAATGACCGAGAAATACACATGGCTACATATTGGGCTGGGGTCTTTTCATCGTGCGCATCAGGCGTGGTATCTGCACCGCCTGATTGCCGGCGGCGATACGCGCTGGCACATCGCTGCCGGCAATATACGCAACGATGCCGAACATGTGGTGCAGGCGCTGGCCGCGCAGAAGGGGCGATATGTACTGGAGACCGTCAGCCCGGAAGGCGAGAGAGACTATGAAGAGATCGCCTCGATTCAGACGCTGATCCCGTGGCAGGCGGATTTGCAGCCGCTGATTGCCGAAGGGGCGAACCCGCAGACTCGGGTCATCGCGTTTACCGTGACGGAGGGGGGCTACTATCTGGATACCAGCCACAGGCTGGATGTGGCCAATGCCGATCTGGCGAGCGATATTAAGGGCGGCTGTAAAACCATCTACGGGACAATTGCCCGGATGCTCGAAGCGCGTATGGCGAACGGAGCGGGTCCGGTAACCCTGCTTAACTGTGACAACGTGCGGCATAACGGCGAGCGCTTCCACGACGGATTGATTGAATTCTTAACCCTCAGCGGCAAACAGAGGGTCATCGACTGGCTGAGCGCTAACGCGACCTGTCCGAATACCATGGTGGATCGCATCACACCGCGTCCGGCAGCCGATCTCCCGGCGCGCATTAAGGCCCGGACGGGCATAGACGATAACGCCCCGGTTATGGGGGAACGCTTTATTCAGTGGGTGATTGAAGACAATTTCCGCGACGTTCGTCCCGCGCTGGAAACGGTGGGCGTGGAGCTGGTGGGATCCGTCATCCCTTATGAAGAGGCGAAGATCCGCATCCTCAATGCCTCCCATAGCTGTATCGCCTGGGCGGGTACTCTGGTCGGGCAGCAGTATATCCATGAAAGCACGCTGACAGAGTTTATCTACAAGATTGCCGACCGCTACGTGACGGAAGATGTCATTCCCTGCCTGGGAGATAATGGCATCGATCTGCCAGCCTACCGCGACGTGGTGCTTAAGCGTTTTACCAACCCCTGGATTCAGGACACCAACCAGCGCGTGGCGGCCGACGGGTTCTCGAAGATCCCGGCGATGATAGCCCCAACGCTGCGTGAATGTTACCAGCGCGGGGTACGTCCTGACGCTACCGCGATGCTGCCTGCGCTGTTCTACGTCTATATGGAGCAGTGGCATCACGGCAAGCTGCCGTATGAATACCAGGACGGTATCCTCAACGCCTCTGCGGTACATGCGATGTTCGAATCGGACGATCCGATAGCCCGATATGCCAGCGATACCGCCCTGTTTGGCGATCTGACCGGCCGGGAAGATTTTGCCGCGCTTCTGCGTGAAAAAATCGCTGACGTCTACGCGCTGATTAAGTGAGAGGTGGGTATGTATCTGGGCATCGATCTTGGCACATCAGAAGTAAAGGCGCTGGTCATTGACGAAAACAACGGCGTTGTCGCCACCCATAGCGCGCCGCTGACGATACAGCGTCCGAAGCCGCACTGGTCTGAACAATCGCCGGAAGCCTGGTGGGAGGCAACCGAATACCTGATTGCCACCCTCCGGGAGAAGTGCGGCCACCACTGGCAGGCGATAAAAGCCATTGGCCTTTCCGGACAGATGCACGGTGCGGTACTGCTGGATGCCGCGGGTGAACCCCTGCGTCCGGCCATCCTGTGGAATGACACCCGCTGCGCGCAGGAGTGCGCAGAGCTGGAAGAGATGGCGCCCGAGCTGCACCAGGTGGCGGGGAATCTGGCAATGCCGGGGTTTACGGCACCAAAGCTGCTCTGGGTGCGCCGTCATGAGCCGCAGAACTTCAGCCGTCTCGCCACCGTGCTGCTGCCGAAGGATTATCTGCGCTTCAAAATGACCGGAAAAAAAATCTCTGATATGTCGGACTCGGCCGGGACGCTGTGGCTGGATGTGGGAAAACGAGACTGGTCGGATGCACTGCTGGATAAATGTGGACTGTCGCGTGCCGCCATGCCTGCGCTGGTGGAAGGGTGTGAGGTCTCGGCGCTACTCGAACCTGCGGTAGCGCAGCGGTGGGGTCTGAACCCCTCGGTTATCGTTGCCGGCGGCGGGGGAGATAACGCCGTTAGCGCGATAGGGGTAGGGGCCGTTTCACCGGGCGATGCGTTTATTTCGCTGGGCACCTCCGGCGTGCTGTTTGTGGTCACGGATGCCTATCGTCCGGCGCCGCAGTCCGCCGTGCACGCGTTCTGTCACGTGCTGCCAAACCTGTGGCACCAGATGAGCGTGATGTTAAGCGCCGCCAGCTGTTTGCAGTGGTTTTGCCGTCTGGTGGGCGTCACGGAGCTGGAGCTGCTTGAGGAGATCGCCCAGCTAAGCGATGCGGAGAAAGCGAGTGCGCCAATGTTCCTGCCGTACCTGTCCGGGGAACGTACGCCGCATAACGATCCCAATGCCCGGGGCATGTTCTGGGGGCTAACGCACTCCAGCCAGCGTGCGCTGATGGGGTATGCGGTGCTGGAAGGCGTTAGCTTCGGGATTGCCGATGGCCTTCGCGTGTTGCAGGAGAGCGGCACGCAGATTGAACAATGTTCTCTCGTCGGCGGCGGGGCGCGTAGCCCTTTCTGGGCCCAGCTGCTGGCCGATATCCTGGCGATGCCGGTGGTGACGCATAAGGGCGGTGAAACCGGCGGCGCGCTGGGGGCTGCACGGCTGGCCTGCCTCGCCGCCGGTAAGCCGCTGGCTTCCGTGTGCGAAAAGCCTGAAGTCTATAAAACCTGGCGCAGCGATCCGGCGCGCCACCGTGCGCTGATGACGCGTTACCGGCAGTTTAACGCGCTTTACCAAAACGACCTGAACTACCGAAACCCATAATTCTGTGGCAAAGACCCTCCGGCGATGCTGCCGGAGCGGTTCCCTGTACCCTAAAAACGAGGTCAATATGTCGTTAAATAACAAACAATGGCTGGGATTACCCCTGAGTCTGGTCTGGGGGTATATCGCTATCGCGGTCTTTATGACGGGCGATGGTTTCGAGCTGGCATTTCTGTCTCACTATATTAAGGCGCTGGGCTTCACGCCTGCTGAGGCCTCTTTCGCCTTCACGCTCTACGGTCTCGCGGCGGCGCTCTCCGCATGGATTTCCGGCGTGGTGGCTGAAATCATCACCCCGCAAAAAACCATGCTGATTGGCTTCGTGCTGTGGTGCGTTTTCCACGTCCTGTTTCTCGTTTTTGGTCTGGGTCAGGCAAATTACGCATTAATTCTGCTGTTCTACGGGATCCGCGGCCTGGCCTATCCGCTGTTCCTCTATGCCTTTATCGTCGCCATTGTGCATAACGTTCGCAGCGACAGTACCAGCGCGGCGCTGGGCTGGTTCTGGGCGGTTTACTCTATCGGCATCGGCGTGTTCGGCAGCTACATTCCGAGCTTTACCATTCCGCACATCGGGGAGATGGGCACGCTGTGGCTGGCGCTGGCATTCTGCGTAACCGGCGGGATCATTGCGCTGGTCTCTCTGCGTAAGGTGGAAACGCCACGGCATATGCAGACTCTCTCCACCCGGGAAAAATTCGCCGAGCTGGGCCGTGCAGCGACGCTGCTCTACACCAACCGCAGTATTCTGCTCTCCAGCATGGTGCGTATCATCAACACCCTCTCCCTGTTCGGGTTTGCCGTCATCATGCCGATGATGTTTGTTGACGAACTGGGCTTCACCACCTCCGAGTGGCTTCAGGTCTGGGCGGTATTCTTCTTCACCACCATCTTCTCGAACGTCTTCTGGGGCGTGGTGGCGGAAAAAATGGGCTGGATGCGGGTGGTGCGCTGGTTTGGCTGCATCGGGATGGCGCTCTCGAGCCTGGCGTTTTACTACATTCCGCAGCACTTCGGGCATAACTTTGCCATGGCACTGGTGCCGGCCATCGCGCTGGGGATTTTTGTGGCGGCCTTCGTACCGATGGCGGCGGTGTTCCCGGCGCTGGAGCCGCGGCACAAGGGGGCGGCGATTTCGGTGTATAACCTGTCAGCCGGCCTGTCTAACTTCCTTGCGCCGGCGATTGCCGTGGTGCTGCTGCCCTGGTTCAGCACGCTCGGCGTGGTCATTGCCTACACGGCGCTGTATGTCGTGGCCTTCATCCTGTGTCCGTTTATTCGGGTTGAACAGCCTGGGTTTGTTCGTCAGGAAACCTGTAAGGGTGAAACGGTCGGAATTTCGTAATTTATTCAGGCCTGACGGCAGCGTCGGGCCATTCACGGAGACGTATGATGGATGTTAAGGCGGTAATTTTTGACATGGATGGCGTCATCATTGACTCCGAAGGCCTGTGGCGTCAGGCGCAGAAAGCAGCTCTGGCAGGCTGGCGTGCTGAGGTCAGCGACGAAGAGTGTGAGTCACTGACGAAAGGCAAGCGGCTGGATGAGATTGCCCGGACCTGGTGCGAATACTGCAAACTTGAGGCCGATCCTGAAATGATTGAAGCGGCCATTCGTCTGCGCATCATCGAACTGATTGGCCGGGAAGGCAAAGCGATAGAGGGCATCTACGACGTGATGTCGTATTTTCGTGAGGCAGGTTACCGGATTGCACTTGCCACCTCTTCGTCGCATGAAATCGTGCATGCGGTGCTTAAGAAACTCAGGATGGGTCACTATTTTGAGGTCATTTGCAGCGCCGACGATGAACGCTACGGAAAACCGCACCCTGCCGTCTATCTCTCGGCGCTGCGAAAATTAGGCCTGACGGCCTCGCAGTGCATAGTGATTGAGGACAGCCAGAGCGGCTACCGTGCCGCCCTTAGTGCGGGGCTCAAAACCCTCATCGTCTCGCCAGCGTGCCATCATGCCAGCTTTAACAATGCCAGTGGCCGGTATGCGTCTATGCATGCGCTGCTGGAAACGCTTGCCGTTCCAGCCCCGGAAGCGGGTTAGTTGACTGATTTGTAAGCGCAGAAGTTTCCGCGGGTTGTTGCCGGTCAGCATATTCCTGCTTCTGCGCTTACCTTCAAATAACGTCTCCCGATCAACCTCACATTTCCCCGCGCTTTTGTGAAAATTGTCACGTCCGACCGTGCATATGCCCAAAAAATAGCCTCTCCTTAACGCGTTTTGTCCGAGGACGTGCTGATTTTTTATGCTTAAATTACATACTGAAACGCATTTTTAAAATCATAAAACCCCTTTGTCATTTTCTGCATCTGGGCTTATCGCCGGACTTAAGGACTGATAATGAAAATTGAATCTGTTAACGTCACCGTTTTTCAGTACCCGACGCGTCGGGTCTCTGACGCCGCGGGGCATTCGCATCCTGGGCCGGAGAGCATGGCCAAAATGGCGATGCTGACCATCACGGCAGAAGAGGGCACCCGCGGATATTCGTTCGCGCCGCCGGAAGTGGTGCGCCCCTTTGTGGTCAATACCTTCTTTCGCAAAGTGCTGGTGGGGCAGGACGCATTCAACCGGGAACGCATCTGGCAGGATCTGGCGCACTGGCAGCGGGGAAGCGCGCATCAGCTGACCGAGCGTGCGCTGGGCTTCGTTGAACAGGCGCTATGGGATCTGATTGGCCGTAAGCTCAACCTGCCGGTCTGGAAGCTGCTTGGCGGCTATCGCGATAAGGTGCCGGCCTATGGCAGCACCATGTGCGGCGACGATCTGCCGGGCGGATTATCCACGCCGGAAGAGTACGCCAGCTTTGCCGAGACGCTGGTGGCGCGCGGATACAAGGCCATCAAGCTGCACACCTGGATGCCGCCGGTCTCCTTTGCGCCCAACCCTAAGATGGACGTCAAAGCCTGTGCCGCCGTGCGTGAAGCGGTGGGGCCGGATATCGATCTCATGATCGACGGCTACCACTGGTATAGCCGCACCGAGGCGCTGTACATCGGTAAAGAGCTTGAGAAACTCAACTTCGCCTGGTTCGAAGAACCGATGGAAGAGGAGAGCATGGCCTCCTACGCCTGGCTGGCGGAAAATCTGTCGATCCCGATTATCGGGCCGGAAAGCCTGGGCGGAAAGCACCACAGCCGCGCGGACTGGATCAAAGCCGGAGCGTGCGACATCCTGCGCGCGGGGTCAAACGGCGTGGGCGGCATCTCTCCGACGCTGAAGGTGGCGAACCTTGCGGAAGCCTTCGGGATGGACTGCGAAGTTCACGGCAACGGCGCGGCGAGCCTGGCGGTGATTGGCGCCATCAAAAACTGCCGCTGGTACGAGCGCGGCCTGCTGCACCCGTTCCTCGACTACGACCAACCGGCGGCGTACCTCAACAGCCTGGTGGACCCGATGGACGAACACGGCATGGTCAGCCTGCCGACCCGCCCGGGACTGGGCGAAGACATTAATTTTGCATATATCGAAGCCAATACCGTCAGCCACGACTGACAGATAAAAACGTACCCTACAGGCGATATATACATGAAACGATCTCCCTTAGCCGGGGCGTGCCTGCTCGCGCTCTCGCTGATGATGGGGAGCGGTGCGGCATATGCAAAAACGCCGCCCGACCAGCTCATCATCGGTATGAATATGAACAACCTCCTGACACTCGACCCGGCGGCGATGACCGGTAACGAAGTGGTCGGCATAGTGGTCAATCTCTACGATTCGCTGGTGGAGCTGGACCCGAACGCGCTCACCAACGTCCGGCCCGCGCTGGCGACGTCCTGGGATATTTCGCCGGACCGTAAAACCCTGACCTTTCACCTGCGTGACGACGTTAAATTCCACTCTGGCAACCCGCTGACGGCGGAGGATGTGGTCTGGTCGATGCGCCGTCTGCTGCACCTCAACCTTGCCCAAGCCTCGGTGTGGAAGTCGTATGGATTTTCTAAGCAAAACATCGACAGCCAAATCAGCGCCCCCGATGCCTACACGGTGCAAATTGTTCTGCCTAAGCCTAACGATCCGCAGCTGGTGATCTACTCCCTCGGCGCGCTCGGCAACCTCGGCGTGCTCGACAGCAAAACGGTGCAGCAGCACGCGGTGAATAACGACTGGGGCAACCGCTGGCTGACCACTAACGAAGCGGGTTCCGGCCCGTTTATGCTGGAAACCTGGCAGGCGAAGGACATGTTGCGCATGCAGCGCAACCCGCAATACTGGCGGGAAGAACCCAAAATGAGCAGGGTGGTGCTGCGTCATTTCCAGGAGTCACAAACCCTGCGCCTGATGATTGAGAAAGGCGACCTCGACGTTGCCAACAACATGGCGGTGGCGGACATTAACGCCCTGCGCAAAGACCCGCAGCTCACCGTCGAAGCCGTGCAGAAAGGCACGGTCTACTACGTGGCGATGAGCATGAAAGAGCCGCATTTCGCTAACCCGAAGGTGCGCGAAGCGGTGCGCTATCTGATTGACTATCAGGGCATCAACAGCGCGCTGATGCCGGGCTACGGCGTGCTGCACCAGCGCCCGATCAAGGCCGGTATGCCGTCCACGCTGCCGGACCCGGGCTATAGGCTCGATATCCCGCGCGCCAGAAAGCTGCTGGCGGAGGCGGGCTACCCGGACGGGTTTGACACCACCCTGCGGGTGCTGGCGGATCAGCCGTTCCTCAATATCGCCATCGCCGTGCAGTCGACGCTGATGCAGGCGGGCATCAACGCCAAAATCATCACCGGCACCGGGAACCAGATTTACGGCGCAATGCGCGAGCGCAAGTTCGACATGCTGGTGGGGCGCGGCGGTAGCGGCGTCGAACCCCATCCGCACTCCAGCCTGCGGGCGTTGGTCTATAACCCGGACAACAGTGACGAAGCCCGGCTGACCAATTTCCAGGGCTGGCGTACCAGCTTCTACGACAAGCCGCTCAATGAAATGATCGACAAGGCCCTGCTGGAGCGCGATCCGGAAAAACAGATCGCCGACTACCAGCAGATCCAGGTCCGCTACGACGAACTGATCCCGGCGATGATCCCCCTGTCACAGATGGTCGATTCGGTGGTGGTGCGTAACGAGGTGAAGAACTTCCAGTCGCACCCGTCGGCCACCACCTTCCTGCGTGAGGTCTACAAAACCGGAGGTGACAAATGAGTGTGGCAATTCTCGCGCCCGGCTCACGGACCCGACGCTTCTCAAAGCGGTTAACGCAGGTGGTGGTGACGCTGTTCGGCCTTCTGCTGCTGACCTTTTTCATCGGCCGCGTAATGCCCGTTGATCCGGTGCTGGCGATTGTCGGACCGGATGCCGACCACAGCACCTATCAGCAGGTCTATCACCAGCTGGGATTCGACCGGTCGCTGCTGGCTCAGTTCGGTATTTACCTCAATAACCTGCTGCACGGCGATCTGGGCAATGCCCTGCTGACGGGTAAACCGGTGACTGCCGATATTCTGCGCGTCTTCCCGGCGACGCTCGAGCTGGCTACGATGGCGATTATCGTCGGTGCGGGTCTGGGCATTCCGCTGGGCGTACTGGCGGCGGCGCGGCGCAACAGCGTTTCCGACTACGTGGTGCGCATCATCAGTCTGGCGGGTTATTCCACGCCGATTTTCTGGGTCGGGATGATGGGGCTGCTGCTGTTCTACGCCTGGCTTGGCTGGGTGGGAGGCGCGGGACGTCTGGATCTCGGACTGGAGGGGGTAGTCCCACGCCGCACCGGACTGATGACGGTGGATGCGCTGCTGGCCGGGAACGGCGCGGTGTTCTGGAACGCCATTAACCATCTGGTTTTGCCCGCGTCGCTGCTCGGCTTCCACTCGCTGGCCTACATCAGCCGCATGACACGCAGCTTCATGCTGGCGCAGCTGTCGCAGGAGTTCATTATCACTGCCCGGGTGAAGGGCTTAACTGAACGTCAGGTGATCTGGAATCACGCGTTTCGCAACATTCTCGTGCAGCTCCTGACGGTAGTGGCGCTGGCCTACGGCTCGCTGCTGGAGGGGGCGGTGCTGATTGAAACCGTCTTCTCCTGGCCGGGCTTCGGTTCGTATCTCACCGGCAGCCTGCTGCTCGGGGATATGAACGCGGTCATGGGCTGCGTGCTGCTGGTGGGGGTCATCTTCGTGATGCTGAACCTGCTCTCCGACATGCTGTATCAACTCTTTGACCCGAGGACGAAATCATGACCGTTTCTCTGGATTCGCCGCTGGGGACCGGGCCATCCGAACGCCGCCAGCGTATCAGACGCACGCTGGGCCGCGCCGCGGGCTTCGTCGGCAAGATGGCGCGCAATCCGCTCACCGCCATCGGCGGCGGGATTATCCTGCTGCTGCTGATTGTGGCGGCGTTTGCCCCGCTGATCGCGCCGTACAACCCGCTGGTGCAGGACCTCAATAACGCGCTGGTCGCCCCGAACGCACTGCACTGGTTCGGCACCGACGAGTTTGGCCGGGACATCTTCAGCCGGCTGGTGTACGGCGCGCGCATCACGCTCTACATCGTGCTGCTGGTCTCCGTGACCGTTGGCCCGCTGGGGCTGCTGCTGGGCGTGACCGCAGGCTATTTCGGCGGCAGGGTGGACGCGGTGCTGATGCGCGTCACCGATATCTTTATCTCCTTCCCCAGCCTGGTGCTGGCGCTGGCGTTTGTCGCGGCGCTCGGGCCGGGGCTGGAGCACGTGGTGATTGCGATTACGCTCACCGCCTGGCCGCCGATTGCCCGTCTGGCGCGCGCCGAAACCCTCTCTCTGCGCCAGGCCGATTTTATCTCCGCCGTGCGGCTTCAGGGTGCTTCCCCGGTGCGCGTACTGTGGCGTCACATTGTCCCGCTGTGCCTGCCGTCAGTGATTATCCGCATCACCATGAACATGGCGGGGATCATTCTCACCGCCGCCGGGCTGGGCTTTCTTGGCCTTGGCGCACAGCCGCCGGAGCCGGAGTGGGGAGCGATGATCTCCAGCGGTCGTACCTACATGATGGAGTGCTGGTGGGTGGTGACTATTCCGGGGCTGGCGATCCTGATCAACAGTCTGGCGTTCAACTTCTTAGGAGATGGCCTGCGTGACATCCTCGATCCTCGTAGCGAATAACCCGATGCTCGACGTGCGCGATCTCCACGTCGATTTTATCAACGGCGGCGCGGTCACCCACGCGGTGCGCGGCGTCTCTTTCCAGCTCGGACGCGAAAAGCTGGCGATTGTCGGTGAATCCGGTTCCGGTAAATCCACCGTCGGGCGGGCGCTGCTGCGCCTGCATCCGGCCAAAGCGCAGATCCGCGCCGCGCGGATGCAGTTTGGCGATGTCGATTTACAGGCCGTCAGCGAGGCGCAGATGCGCGGCATTCGCGGCAAGCGCATCTCGATGATCATGCAGGACCCGAAATACTCCCTTAACCCGGTGGTCTGCGTGGGCGACCAAATTGCCGAAGCCTGGCTGACCCATCATCCGGGGCGCAAGGCGGAAGCCAAAGCCAGAGTGCTGGAGATGCTCGACGTGGTGCGCATTCGCCAGCCGGAGCGGGTGTATCACCTCTGTCCGCACGAGATTTCCGGCGGGCAGGGGCAACGCATCATGATCGCCATGATGCTGATCGCCGATCCGGAGCTGGTCATTGCCGACGAGCCGACTTCGGCGCTGGACGTGTCGGTACGCTTGCAGGTGCTGGGGTTACTGGATGACCTGGTGCAGTCCCGCGGTCTGGGGCTGATCTTTATCAGCCACGACATCAACCTGGTGCACAGCTTCTGCGACCGGGTGCTGGTGATGTACGCCGGACGGGTGGTGGAGTCGATTGCCGCGAAGGATCTGCACAACGCCAGGCATCCCTACACCCAGGGGCTCATCAGCGCGCTACCGGAAATCAACCATCGCCGACCGACGCTGCCGGTATTACAGCGTCAGGCCAGCTGGCTCACCGAGTAAGGAGCAGAGATGATCGAGATACAACACCTTAACCTGACGTTTGGCGAGGGCGAGAAGCGTAATCAGGTGCTGGACGATGTGAATATCAGCGTGAGGGACGGCGAGATTTACGGCCTGGTGGGGGAGTCCGGTTCGGGCAAAACCACGGTGCTGAAATGCCTTGCCGGGCTGTTTACCCACTGGGAGGGCGAGCTGGCGATTAACGGCAAGCGGCTGGAAAAACGTATCAGCCAGGAACGCTGCCGCCGGGTGCAGATGGTATTTCAGGATCCGTACGGCTCTTTGCATCCGCGTCACACTATCGGCGATATTCTGGAAGAGCCGCTGCACATTCACCGCATAAAAAATCGGGAGCGGCGCGTTCACGCCCTGCTGGATAAAGTTGGGCTTAACCGGGCGTTTCGCGATCGCTATCCGCACCAGCTTTCCGGCGGGCAGCGCCAGCGCGTGGCGATTGCCAGGGCGCTGATTCTGGAGCCGCAGGTGCTGCTGCTGGATGAACCTACCTCGGCGCTGGACGTCTCGGTGCAGGCGGAAATCCTCAACCTGCTCGCGGAACTTCAGCGTGAGTCGAACCTGACCTACCTGATGGTGACCCACGATCTGGGCGTGATTGCCCATCTGTGTCAGAAGGTGGCGGTAATGCAGTATGGCAAAATCCTTGAAAGCCTGACGGTGGACGAACTGGTCGCCGGGCAGGCCAAAACCGACTATACGCGGATGCTGGTCAATGCCTCACAGCAGTATTCCCGCGAGATGGCGCGGGAGGTGGCGGTGTATTAGGGTTGTGCGGGTTTTAGCCGGGTGGCGGCTACGCGCTCGGTCCTGTAGGCCGGGTAAGGCGTAGCCGCCACCCGGCAAACCATCAGCGCAAGAGCTGACAATCCGGCGGTAATCGGCACTGCAACGCGCCCGGAACAACTTCGATGCGGAATTTCTCTCCGCTCAGCGGTTCGCCATCAAGGTTAAAGGTCATACCGTGTGGGGCGATCACTTCAAACCACGCGGATTTCCCGGCGATGATATTGGGGCTCTCCTCTGGCTGCGTCAGCGTCGTAAACAGCGCGGGCAGCAGCCCGTCGCCGGTAAAAATGCGCAGCTGTAGCTGACCATCATTAATCAGGGCTTCCGGGCAAAGCTGCTGTCCGCCGCCTGCCTGACGTCCGTTGCCGATACCAATCACCAGCGCGTCGCCCTGCCAGTGGAAGTTCTCACCGTGGATTTCACAGCTGTCGGGCTTGAGGGTGTCCATGCGCATCAGGCCGTGAATGAGGTACGAGACGCCGCCCAGCGCGGCTTTCAGCTTCTCCGGCGTTTCGCTGGTGATCCGCGTGCCGAAACCGCCCGTAGCCATGTTGATAAAGCAGGTTCTTTCATTCACCTGTGCAATGTCGACGGCGGTCGCTTTCCCGAGGATAGCCAGTTGCAGTGCTTTGCCTAAATCCTCAGGTATGCCGGCGCTGGTGGCAAAATCATTGGCGGTACCGAGCGGTAAAATGCCCATCACCGGGCGATGTGCTGTGTTGAGGTCAATAAGCGCACCAGCGATCTCGTTGATTGTTCCGTCGCCGCCGCCTGAAATGATGGTCTCAGCACCTAACCTGATGCCTTCGTCGATATAGCGTGCCGCATCGCCTTTTTCAAAGGTCACCCGCACGTGAATGCGCGCGCCATCTTCACGCAATTCGGTGATCGCCTGGCGCAACAGATCGTTGCCTGCACTTTTGCCATTGAGAATTAATAAACTGTCTGGATAGGATGCCATCCGGGTTGCTCCCTTTTTTAACTATAGAAAGAGTGTATCCCAGAGAAGGAAAAAGCGGGTAAGAACAGGATGAAAGGCAAAAAAATAAGCCCGCGTAAGGGGGCCTTTGAACCCGACCAAAGAACCCCGTAGCGCTTACATGGCTGTTACTGGCACTCAAATGGCAATTGTGGTTAACGTTAGAGGCCTGACGTTGGCCTTGCCTCAATTTTGAGCTGCTTACGCCAGACCCGATTATGTAGCGTTAGCGCAATTGAACGGTAAAAAATCGATGAATCCATCCACTTAATGTTCAGACAGAAAAAACCCAGCCCCAACAAAGAGGTTATTTGCGGTGTGTAGTTCTCAACAGGGCCGATTAAAAGCGAAATCCCTGTCCAGATGAAATAAACGATGCTCATTATGCCTGTCAGCGTAATGACGAAAATATGCAGTTTATATCCAGGCAAAGATCCCCGTGTAGTCAGAAACATCGTGCTCATCACTATCAGACAATACACAATTGCTGCAATGAATACTCCCATCATAACCTTAAATTCAGCTAAGCCGAGCCAGCGAAACAGCAACAGCCAGAGGGAAACTTGCACCATGGCGTAGCAAAAAATAGCAAGTAATGTGCTAACTGCCAGAGGAATCCCTGTCATATGTACGCCCACAGGAACGCCGAACTGATCTTTTAATTCTTCTTTTAATGTTTCAAGCTGGTGGAGATCATCGGTCGCCATTTTACTGTTAACCAAGGCACTTAATGTAAGGCTATTTTTAATGTATTTCATCATGGACGAGTCAATAACTTCCTGTAAATGAAAAAGACTGAATTAAACCAAAAATGTATTTACCCGTTTGTGCAACATTCTGCGGATTTCTGATATTTCCTGAGATAGCACTTCCAACAAAGGCAGAGGAATTTGAAATGGTGTTCAGCAACTCACGCTGTAAGAGCAACTGCAACGCTTCTGACGGATAACGTTTAGGATACACGCCTGCTTTCATTGCGGCTTTTACACCTGAATTCGAGATGCCGGGATTGCGGATACGAATAATCTCCTCTGTTAATCGCGTACGGTCAGCCCGGCTCATTTTTTGTAATAAAGAGAGCAAACTCTCAGACGATGAACGGTTAAGAAGGCGATAGGTCAATACAGCGCTTTTTAAACCCGCAGCAGCCCCGGCAAGAGAAATCGCATCCATGGCTGTGTTGGTTGCTGTATACCACTCCTGGGAGTCCATCCACGCAACATAGTCATCATGATTCATAGCAATCAACGACAGGCGGCCAAGTCCATTTGCACATTGAATTCCTGTCGCAACACCACCGGCCAAGATCACAGCGGCTATAGCACCGGAAGACCCTGCGGTGAGTGGAATAGCCATGCCGGCACCTGCCGCAAGTACAACAGTAAGTATTGCGGCTCCGCAGGAAATTGCCGTTGAACCAATTTCAGTTGCCAGGGAAGGGGACTTAATCGTCGCCGTTGTTGCCTGAACAGGGTTAACTAACGAGGCATTTACTTTGGTTATGACTACATGACTAACCGAGCTTTCGTT
This sequence comes from Enterobacter sp. DTU_2021_1002640_1_SI_PRY_ASU_LCPMC_013, assembly GCF_032389435.1. Classification (NCBI taxonomy): domain Bacteria; kingdom Pseudomonadati; phylum Pseudomonadota; class Gammaproteobacteria; order Enterobacterales; family Enterobacteriaceae; genus Enterobacter; species Enterobacter sp. DTU_2021_1002640_1_SI_PRY_ASU_LCPMC_013. The sequence continues at coordinate 2,928,665 of NZ_CP135594.1, read as the reverse complement.
TGGTGTCGCAATTCTTCTTGATGGCCTTACTAACCACTGACGTGCACCGTCTGAGTAGATAATCCCGGCCTGATTAAAATTTCTGCTACAGTCCAGTTGACCTGCAAGTGCTGTGAAATTTATATCGCAGCCAGAGGCAAGACCAAGACTACGTGCGATTTCGTAATCTGGAATATCCTTTGAAAACTGACCTGGGAATGTCACTTCATCTCTCTCCGTCCAGGTGAATCGTAGGCTGTTATTGAATCAAGAGTAAGGGGGCTGCCATCTCTTACAATTAGGAATGTTCCGAATAGTTTTCATCCTTCTCTAATCCATTAAAAGATGGGATACAGATCCTTTGTCTGTACGATTCCCTTATATGCTATGCCAAATGCCGACACGACCCCCCACCAGGTCAACGCAACTCCATTTTAACTTTCAGGGGTAAAAAAAATAAGCCCGCGTAAGGGAGATTACGCAGGCTAAGGAGGTGGTTCCTGGTACAGCTAGCATTTATGGGTTATGTTTTTCAGCGGGGGGATAATACCCGTATTGAACGAAGCGGTATGTGATCCGATTCTAAGAATTATCCCAGCGTGAAAAAATCCCGTTGATTGACTATTTGCCGTGTGGATTTCGGGTATTTTCACCTTCAAAATTACGCATCAGCAGCGCAAACTCCAGCTCTACCTCTTCAGGAACCGGCAGCCAGACCACATGGCCGTCGCCAGGTGCGACCTCTATCGCCTCACCTTTTTTGTTTTCCAGGTGCTCGAGGCGGAAGTTCATGTTGCCCTGCGGTGTCATCAGCTCCAGGCTGTCGCCTTTAGTGAATTTGTTTTTGACGGCGACGGCGGCCAGCGGACCTTTACGTTCGCCGGTGAAGTCGCCTACAAACTGCTGGCGTTCGGAAATAGAGTAGCCATGCTCGTAGTTCTGGTAGTCGTCGTGGGTGTGACGACGCAGGAAACCTTCGGTATAGCCGCGATGCGCCAGACCTTCCAGCGTTTCCAGCAGGCTGGTGTCGAACGGTTTGCCGGCGGCGGCATCGTCGATGGCTTTGCGATACACCTGTGCGGTACGGGCGCAGTAGTAGTAAGACTTGGTGCGGCCTTCGATTTTCAGGGAGTGTACGCCCATCTGGGTTAAACGCTCGACGTGTGCGATGGCGCGCAGATCTTTGGAGTTCATGATGTAGGTGCCATGCTCGTCTTCGAAGGCGGTCATGTATTCGCCCGGACGTTTGGCTTCTTCGATCATAAACACGCTGTCGGTAGGCGCGCCGATACCCAGCGTTGGCTCAACGTTGGTGACCGGGATCGGCTCGTGTTTGTGCACGATATTGCCGATGTCATCTTCTTTGCCTTCCTGAACGTTATATTCCCAGCGGCAGGCGTTGGTGCAGGTGCCCTGGTTCGGGTCACGCTTGTTGATGTAGCCAGAGAGCAGGCAGCGGCCGGAGTAGGCCATGCACAGCGCGCCGTGAACGAAGATTTCGATCTCCATATCCGGCACCTGGGTGCGGATCTCTTCGATCTCTTCGAGGGACAGCTCGCGGGACAGAATGACGCGGGTCAGCCCCATCTGTTTCCAGAATTTCACCGTTGCCCAGTTGACGGCGTTAGCCTGCACCGAGAGGTGAATGTCCATCTCCGGGAAGTTCTCCCGAACCAGCATGATTAAACCCGGGTCCGACATGATCAGCGCGTCCGGCCCCATCTCCACGACCGGCTTCAGGTCGCGAATGAACGTTTTCAGCTTGGCGTTGTGCGGCGCGATGTTCACCACCACGTAGAATTTTTTGCCCAGGGCATGCGCTTCATTGATGCCGAGCTGAAGATTCTCGTGGTTGAATTCGTTGTTACGCACGCGCAGCGAGTAGCGCGGCTGGCCCGCGTAGACGGCGTCGGCACCATAGGCGAAAGCGTAACGCATATTTTGCAGCGTTCCCGCCGGGGAAAGGAGTTCCGGTTTAAACATGTTTGTTCTCGTTCTGATGACAGGTCAGATCCGCGTGCACCTGGTGCAGCGGTAAGGGGAGATCCCCCACTTTAAGGGCGGGCATTGTAGCGCTGCGGGGCGGGGAGGTAAAGCGCCTCACCCCTTTCAGATGACATAATACTTCGTATCTTTAAACCATTAGCGATATGACATACAAACACAAATATATTAAAGCAAGTAGAATAATACCGGCGATAAGAATGAAACCAATGGCATTCATCGTAGCCGTTCCAGAATACTTGACTGTCCAGATGGCAACTGTTCGAATGTTATGCAGTATTTTTGTGATCATATAGCTGATGAAAACAATAAGCAGCGTCAATTGCGTAAACATGGAAAGGTAAAACATGATAGCCTGCGGAATGAAGTAGTTAGATATTGCCCCTTTTGAGGTAAAGATAATCATGGTTTCGTTATCGATGAAATCCAGTGAAGACCGTATCACTTCCAGCGGGTTCCATGTCATTACAGGTCTGTCTTCAAAATACAGGCCTTGCTGGATATAGAGGTCCTCAATCGAAGCATTTTTAAGATGGGTGACGATAAGTGTAAATGAGAGCATAACGCCCAGAACAATTGAAGAAAAATAAACGATCGATTTTACAGACGAAAACCCTTTCGATAGACCTGCGTTAATGTAAGCTCTGATAAGATAAATTGACATCACATCAAGCAGTAAAGAGTACCAAAAGCCAAAATGAATAAAGTCATGTAATGCAACTTTAATGGTCAATGGCAGATGTTGAGGAATGATGTGCTCAGGATTTCTAAAAGTCAGCACCCAGAGATACCAAACTACAAATAAGATACTGGAATATAAAATCAATAAAAACGGTATGGTGATTAATTGCCTTTTTGAGAATGCATGATTACCGAATGCCAGGAAAAAAGCGCTTACCCATTGCTCGGAAAACTTGGTTATTCTGTTTTTTTTAGGTATGAGGAGTTCTATTTTTTGTATTGCTTTTGTTTTCATTTTTTTATTATAAGCAAATAACCCCAAGAAAAGGCTGGCAACGCTTATAGCTGTGGTGATGATAATGAATAAATTACCAATAACATTTTGCATTTCTTGAAGCCGTAATATTGTGATTTATTTCGTTTTTAACATCAAACATTACAATTTGCAATTGTCAAATCAGGTAGGGGTGTTGTTAGAAAGTGAATGTTATGAAGAACGATGATTACCTGGGCAGGTAATCATCGTTAAAGCAAATATTAAGCAATCCTGCACGCATCCGCTTCCCAGCGATAACCCACGCCGTACACCGCGCGAATAAACGACTGGTCGGCGTCCAGCGCCTCCAGCTTGCGGCGCAGGTTTTTGATGTGGCTGTCGATGGTGCGGTCGGTCACCACGCGGTAATCGTCATACAGATGGTTGAGCAGCTGCTCGCGGGAAAACACTTTGCCCGGCTCGTGGGAGAGCGTTTTCAACAGGCGGAACTCCGCTGGGGTGAGATCCAATAGTTTGCTGCGCCAGCTCGCCTGGAAGCGGCTTTCGTCGACGATCAGCGGGCTTTGCGCATCCAGCACCTGCAATTCACGCTGCGGCTTACAGCGGCGGAGGATGGTTTTCACCCGAGCGACCACCTCCCGCGGGCTGTAAGGCTTGCAGATGTAATCGTCGGCGCCGATTTCGAGCCCCAGCAGACGGTCGATCTCTTCGATTTTGGCCGTCACCATCACGATGGGCACATCGGAGAAACGACGAATTTCCCGGCACAGGGTCAGGCCGTCGGTACCCGGCAGCATCAGATCCAGCAGGATCAGATCCGGCGGCGTCTGGCGCACGTAGGGCAGCACCTGGTCGCCGTGGCTGATAAGCGTTGGCGCGTAACTTGCGGCACGCAAATAGTCGATCAGCAGTTGTCCAAGTTTAGGCTCGTCTTCCACGATCAAAATACGCGGTGTGTTGTCGTCAATCGGTAACTCGGTCATGCTTCCCTCGATAAATCCCGTTCCAGAGGTAACTCTACTGTAATGCTAACCCCGCCAAAAGGCGAATGGGCGGCGCGGATGGTGCCGCCGTGGGCCTCAACAATGTTAACGCAAATCGCCAGCCCAAGGCCGGAACCGCCGCTGGCGCGGTTGCGTGAACCTTCGGTGCGATAGAAGCGCTCGAACAGTTTTTCCAGCTGCGCATCTTTCACGCCAGGGGCGGAGTCCGCAAAGGTCAGGGCAAAGCGCCCGTTTTCCTGCCTGCCGGAGATATGCAGCGCGCCGCCGCCGTCGGTGTAGCGGAGGCTGTTCTCCAGCAGATTATTGAACAGCTGCATCAGGCGATCTCTGTCGCCAAATACCACCGCGCTGTCCGGCAGCGAGAGGTTGATTTTCAGGTCACGGCTGGCGAAGCGTTCGCGGAATGCGCCGGTCACGACTTCAAGGATATTGATCACGTCGACTGGGGCTTTCTGGTAGGCCAGGGCGCCTTCGTCGGACATGGAAAGCTGATGCAGATCGTCCACCAGCTTGGTCAGCGTGCCGACTTCCGCCTGAAGCGAGGCCACGGACTCGGGGGTGAACTGTCGCACGCCGTCCTGAATCGCCTCCAGCTCGCCGCGCAGCACCGCCAGCGGGGTGCGCAGCTCGTGCGAAATGTCGGCCATAAAATCGCGGCGCATCTGCTGGTTTTTTTCCAGCGTGCTGGCGAGCTGGTTGAAGTCCTGCGCCAGCTTGCCCAGTTCATCCTGGCTGCGGGTGTCCACGCGGGTCGAGAAATCACCCGCCGCCAGCTTGTGCGTGCCTTCCACCAGGCGCTTAACCGGCGCCAGCAGGCCGCGCGCCAGCGGGAAGGTGGCGAGCGCCGCAAGCAGGGTAGAAAGCGCGACAATCAGCCAGCTGGTCTGACGCTGCTGGCGGTCAAAGTTGATGTCGGTGTTGCGCGTCAGCCGCTCGACCGGCGAGGCGATAACCCAGCCCACCGTGGCGCCGTTCGAGATGATGGCGCGCTTTGTACCGTCCGGCGGTACCGGAGAGCGTGGGCCAACGAGCACGCGCATCTCCTGATCTATCACCCAGAACTGGGTGCGCCAGCCGTGCGGCGGCATGCCCGGCCCCGGGCGGTCGTCGTCATTATCGTGCTCCAGCGAGCGCAGGATTTGAAACACAAAGCGATCGTTATTGCGCAGAAAACGCCAGTTACCGTGCAGGCTATACTGTTCGCCCAGCGCGTCGCTTAAGCCCTGTAGTCGCTGTTCGTTACCGTGCTTGATGTAGTCAATAAAGCCGCGCTCAAAACTGACCCGCACCGCCCAGTGCATGGTAATCAGCAGGACGATACAGGTGGCGAAAATTGCCACAAAAAGCTTACCGGTGATCCCCGGACGCCAGAATTTCATGGTGCACTCCTTTTGCCGCGTCGGATCACGACGTTTTTGGTCGTGTCATTCGGTACTCTGGCAAAGATAAAAGCGGGCAGGGCGATAATTACCGCCATGCTGAGGTAAGTGTATAAAAAGACCTGATGCGCGACGGGGGTGTCGGCGCTGAGATGGTGCTGACCGTACATGCCGAGCAGCAATCCGGCGACCGTGACTCCCACGCTCATGGAGAGCTGCATGATCATCGACAGCAGGCTGTTACCACTGCTCGCCAGCTCGTCCGGCAGATCTTTCAGCGTCAGGGTGTTCATCGACGAGAAGCGCATGGAGTTGATGATACCCTGGCAGAACAGCACCAGCGGCAGGATGTAGTACCAGCCCAGCAGCGCCACGGCCATAAACAGCAGGCAAACCAACGCCAGCCCGATCGTAGCGGCCACCAGCACCCGGCGATAGCCAAAGCGGTTCACCACCTGCACCACAATACGCTTCATCCCCATGCTGCCGAGCACCATCGGGATCATCATCAGCCCGGCGTGGAACGGCGAGAAGCCCATCCCAATCTGTAAAAACACCGGCGTCATAAACGGCAACATGCCGCTGCCGATGCGTCCGGCAAAGCTGCCGAAGAGACCAAGACGGTAGGTGGGATTCCTGAACAGATTCAGGCTGAACAGCGCGTTAGCGTTGCCTCTGGCATGCCACAGATACCAGAGAATCGCGGTGATCCCCAGCGCCACCAGCAGGGCGAGCGACAGGGAGGATATCCCCAGCCCTTTTTGCCCGTCGAGGGCCAGGGTGAGCGTCGCCATGCCAGACGCCAGCAGGATAAAGCCAACGAAATCAAAGCGCCGGGTCTGCATTTTATAGTTCGGCATCAGCGTCAGGGTGGCAATCGCGCCGATAATACCGACCGGCAGGTTGATCAGGAAGATCCAGTGCCAGGAGGCATACTCCACCAGAATACCGCCCAGCGCCGGGCCAAGCAGCGGGCCGACCTGACCGGGCAAGGTGACGAAGGTCATCGCCGCCATATACTGCTCGCGCGGAACAATTTTCATCACCGTTAACCGCCCGACGGGCACCATCATCGCGCCGCCGACGCCCTGTAGCACGCGCGCCATCACCAGCTGGTCGAGGGTATTGGCCTGGGCGCAAAACAGCGACCCGGTGGTAAACAGCACAATGGCGGTGAAGAAGATGTTTCTCACACCGACTTTATCCGCCAGCCAGCCGCTGGCGGGCAGCATCACGGCGACCGTCAGCACGTAGGCGACAATCACCATATGCATGTGCAGCGGGCTCTCCCCCAGGCTTTTCGCCATCGAGGGGAGGGCGGTGTTCACGATGGTCGTGTCCAGCGACTGCATAAAGAAGCCGAACGCGACGATCCACAATTGCCAGCGAACGTTACTGGGTAGGTCGGTCATTTACTCGGTCACCGTGGTTCTCTTTTTACGCGAAAAACGCAGCCGCAGTCGGTCAAAGAACAGATAGACTACCGGCGTGGTGTAGAGCGTCAGCAGCTGGCTCATCACCAGGCCGCCGACAATCGTGATCCCCAGCGGCTGGCGCAGTTCAGAGCCGTCACCGCCGGATATAACCAGCGGTAGCGCACCGAACAGCGCGGCCAGCGTGGTCATCATGATCGGGCGAAAACGCAGCAGACAGGCCTGGAATATCGCCTCGTCCGGCGTCAGGTTGCCGTTACGCTGGGCGTCCAGGGCAAAGTCGACCATCATAATCGCGTTTTTCTTCACAATACCTATTAATAGCATGATCCCGATGAGCGCGATTAGGCTGAACGGGGCACCGAACAGCTCCAGCGCCAGCAGCGCCCCCACGCCCGCAGAGGGAAGCGTGGAGAGAATGGTCAACGGGTGCACATAGCTTTCGTACAGCACGCCCAGCACGATATAAACCGTGGCAATAGCCGCCAGAATCAAAATGACCTGCGAGTTCATGGTGTCCTGGAACACCTGCGCCGTGCCGGCAAAGCTGCCGCGTACGGAGGAGGGCACCCCGAGCTGGGTCATGGCGCGGTTGATGGCGTCGCTGGCCTCAGACAGCGACGAACCGGTTGGCAGGTTAAACGACACGGTCGAGGCGGCGGAAAGCCCCTGGTGGTTCACCGACAGCGGCGCGTTCGACGGCTGCCAGCTGGCGAAGTAAGACAGCGGGATCGCCTTGCCGTCATTATTGATCACAAACATCTTGTCCAGCGCGCTGATGTCCTGGGTGTAGCGCGGATCAACTTCCATCACCACCTTGTACTGGTTCATCGGCTGATAGATGGTGGAGACTTCACGCTGCCCGAAGGCGTTGTTAAGCAGGCTGTTGGCCGCTTCAACGTTAATGCCCAGGCGGGACATGGTTTCGCGATCGTAGGTGAGCGCCATCTCGGCGCCGTTATTCTGGCTGTCGGAGTTCACGTCCGCCAGCTGCGGCAGCGCGGCCAGCGCTTTACGGATCTTAGGCTCCCACTCGCGCAGGGCAGCTAAGTCATCTGAGAGCAGGGTGTACTGATAGCTGGCGTTAGCCTGTCGTCCACCGACGCGGATATCCTGAACGGCCATCAAAAACAGATTTGCCCCCGGCTCTTTGGCGAGCTTCAGCCGCAGGCGGTCAATGATCTGCTGCGCCGTTTCGTGACGTTCACCGCGCGGCTTAAGGGTAATAAACATCATCCCGCTGTTAACGCGCGAGCCGCCGGTAAAGCCGGTGACGTTATCCACGGCCGGATCTTCCCGGATGATTTTCATAAAGTCTTGCAGTTTGCCCCGCATCGCCTGGAACGAAATACTCTGGTCCGCCTGAATACCGCCCATCAGCACGCCGGTATCCTGCTCCGGGAAGAAGGTTTTCGGGATGGTGATATACATCCAGACGTTGAGGACGATGGTGCCTATCAGCACCAGCCCGACAAGACGCGTGTGGTTCAGCACCCATTTCAGCGATTTGCCATAGCCTGACTGCATCGCTATCAGGACGCGGCCAAAGCCTTTCCTGCGCGGCTGCGAGTGCGGTTGGCTGCGCTTTAGCATCCAGCCGCACATCATCGGCGTCAGCGTCAGCGAAATCACCAGGGAGATACCGATGGCGACGGAAAGCGTGACGGCAAATTCGCGCAGCAGTCGCCCCGGCAGGCCGCCCATCAGCAGCAGCGGCAGGAACACCGCCACCAGCGACAGGCTCATGGACAGGACCGTGAAGCCCACTTCGCGTGTCCCCTGAAGCGCCGCCTGGAGCGGCTTCATGCCCGCTTCCAGATGGCGCGAGATATTTTCCAGCACCACGATGGCGTCATCCACCACAAACCCGGTGGCAATCGTCAGCGCCATCAGCGACAGGTTGTTAAGACTAAACCCGCACAGGTACATGGCGGCAAAGGTGCCTATCAGCGATACCGGAACCGCCACCGCCGGGATCAGCGTGGCGCGCCCCGAGCGCAGGAACAGGAACACCACCAGGATCACCAGCGCGACGGAGATGATCAGCGTTTGCTCTACCTCCTCAAGCGAGGCGCGGATGGTAGGGGAGCGGTCCTGCGCAATCTGGAGGTCGATGGCCGCCGGAATCGTTTCCTGGAGCTCCGGCAGGCGCGCGCGGATGCTGTTCACCGTCTGGATAATGTTGGCTTCCGGCAGTTTGCGGATCATCAGCAAAATCGCCGGTTTGGCGTTGGTCATCCCGGCGTTACGCACGTCCTGCACCGAATCGGTGACGCTGGCGACGTCGCTCAGGCGCACCGCCGCACCGTTGTTGTAGTGAATAATCAACGGCTGATACTCGGCGGCGGTTTTCAGCTCGTCGTTGGTCTGGATCTGCCAGCGGTGGCTGTTGTCCTCAATCGCGCCCTGCGGCTTACGCACGTTGGCGTTGCTGATGGCGGAACGCACGTCGTCCAGCGACACGCCCTGGTTAAACAGCGCCTGCGGATTCAGCCCCACGCGCACGGCGGGCAGAGAGCTGCCGCCGACGTCCACGTCGCCCACGCCGTCAATCTGGGCGATGGTTTGCGCCAGCTGGGTGGAGGCAAAATCGTACAGCTCGCCCTGGGAGTAGGTCTCTGACGTGAGCGTCAGGATCATGATCGGCGCGTCGGACGGGTTAGCCTTGCGGTAGGTTGGACGGCTCGGCATGCCGCTTGGCAGCAGGCTTTGGGCGGCGTTTATCGCGGCCTGCACGTCACGCGCCGCGCCGTTGATATCCCGGTCGAAGTTAAATTCCAGAATGATGCGCGTGCTGCCCAGCGAACTGCTGGAGGTCATCTCGTTAACCCCGGCAATTCGCCCAAGCGAGCGCTCAAGCGGCGTCGCCACTGATGACGCCATGGTCTCCGGCGAGGCACCCGGCAGCGAGGCGCTGACCATGATCACCGGGAAATCGACCTGCGGCAGCGGGGCCACCGGCAGCAGCCGGAAGCCCAGCACGCCGCACAGGGTAATAGCGACGGAGAGTAAAATCGTCGCCACCGGACGGTAAATGAAGAGGGCGAAAAACTTCACTTACGCCTCCTCTTCACGTTTCGGGAAGCGGCTTTTCGTCCACAGGGCCAGACGGTCAAACAGCAGGTAGATAACCGGCGTGGTAAACAGCGTCAGCACCTGGCTCACCAGCAGGCCGCCCACCATCCCGATGCCCAGCGGACGGCGCAGTTCGGCCCCCACGCCGGTGCTCAGCATCAGCGGCAGCGCGCCCAGCAGGGCGGCGAGGGTGGTCATCAGGATCGGACGAAAACGCAGCAGACAGGCCTGGTAAATGGCCTCGCGCGGCGCCATACCCTGCTCGCGCTCGGCGGCCAGCGCAAAGTCGATCATCATGATGGCGTTTTTCTTCACAATGCCGATAAGCAGGATGATGCCGATGATCGCAATGACGTCCAGCTCGCTCCCCGCCAGCATCAGCGCCAGCAGCGCCCCCACGCCCGCCGTCGGCAGGGTGGAGAGGATGGTGATTGGGTGGATAAAGCTTTCATACAGCACGCCAAGCACGATATACATCGCCACCACCGCCGCGACAATCAGCCAGACGGTGCTGCCCAGCGCGGCCTGGAACGCCAGCGTACTGCCCTGGAACTGGGTCTGAATATCGGACGGGAAGCTGAGTTCTTTCTCCGCTCCCAGAATGGCCTCCACCGCTTCGCCCAGGGAATACCCGTCCGGCACGTTGAACGAAATGGTGGTGGACGGGAACTGATCGAGATGGTTAATCGACAGCGGGGTGTGACGCTCTTCCACGCTGGCAATGGCGCTGAGCGGCACAATCCCGCCGTCTTTGCTGGTCAGGCGCACCGTGTCCAGCGCGGCCAGCCCGGGCGTGTTTTCGGTGTTATGTTCCAGCACCACGCGATACTGGTTGGCCTGGGTATAGATGGTGGAGATCAGGCGCTGGCCAAAGGCGTTATACAGGGCGTTATCCACGTCGGACATGGTAATGCCCAGACGGCTGGCGGTGTCGCGGTTGACGTTCACGTACGCCGCCAGCCCTTTATCCTGCCAGTCGCTGCTGACGTCAGAAACCTGCGGCAGTGCTTTCAGCTTGTCCACCAGCTGCGGCACCCAGGTGCTCAGCGCCTCAAGCGAGGTGGCCTGGAGCGTAAACTGGTACTGCGTGCGGCTCACCTGCGTATCAATGGTTAAATCCTGGATCGGTTGCAGATACAGCTCAATGCCCGGCACGCGCGCCACCGCGCTTTGCAGGCGTTCAATCACCGCGTTAACGCGATCGTCGCGGTCATCGAGCGGTTTAAGGTTAATTTGCAGGCGGGCGCTGTTGAGCGACGGGTTGGTGCCGTCCACGCCCACGTAGGCAGTCAGGCTTTCCACCGCCGGATCTTTCATGATGATCTCAGACACCTGCTGCTGGCGCTGCGCCATGTTGGCGAAGGAGACCGTCTGCGGCGCCTGAAGCGTGCCCTGAATAATGCCGTTGTCCTGAATCGGGAAGAAGCCTTTCGGAATGAAAATCCACAGCATGACGCTGAGCGCCAGGGTGCCGAGCGCCACGCCGAGCGTTGCCCACGGATGGTTCAGCACTTTCGCCAGCACGCGGCCGTAGGCGGCGATAATGCGCTCGAACATCCGCTCGGAGGCGCGCGAGAAGCGGTTTTGCTTGCGCAGGGACTCGTGGCTCAGCATGCGGGCGCACATCATCGGCGTCAGCGTCAGCGACACCACGGCAGAGATCAGAATGGCGACCGCCAGCGTCACGGCAAACTCGCGGAATAGCCGCCCGACGATATCGCCCATAAACAGCAGCGGGATCAGCACCGCAATTAGCGAGAAGGTGAGCGAGATAATGGTAAAGCCGATCTCCCCCGCGCCCTTCAGCGCGGCGGCTAACGGCTTTTCACCTTTTTCGATATAGCGCGAGATGTTCTCGATTACCACGATGGCGTCGTCCACCACAAACCCGGTGGCGATGGTGAGCGCCATCAGCGTCAGGTTGTTAATCGAGAAGTCGAGGAACACCATCACCGCGAAGGTGCCGACCAGCGAGAGCGGCACGGCGACGGCGGGAATGATGGTTGCCGGGACGTTGCGCAGGAACAGGTAGATGATCATCACCACCAGCGCAATCGCCAGCATCAGCTCGAACTGGGTGTCGGTCACTGACGCGCGAATATTCGTGGTGCGGTCAGAGAGCACTTTCACGCTGACCGATTTTGGCAGGCTTTCCACCAGCTGCGGCAGCATGGTGCGAATGCTGTCGGCGGTATCAATAATGTTCGCGCCCGGCTGGCGCTGAACGTTCATGACAATCGCCTGCTGCTTATTGGCCCACGCCCCGAGCCAGCTGTTTTCCGCGCCTTGTTCAACGGTTGCCACGTCGCCCAAACGGATCGGCGCGCCGTTCTGGTAGGCAATGATCAGCTGACGGTACTCATCGGCGGACTGCATCTGGTCGTTGGCGGAGAGCGTGACCGCGCGGGTCGGGCCGTCCAGCGAACCCTTCGCTGAGTTGACGTTGGCGCTGCTGATGGCGGTGCGAATGGTTTCGCTGGTTAACCCCAGCGCCGCAATGGCCTGGGCATTCAGTTTGACGCGCACGGCGGGGCGTTGACCGCCCGCCAGCGTCACCAGCCCCACGCCGGTCACCTGCGAAATCTTCTGCGCCACGCGGGTTTCAACCATGTCTTCCACCTGGGTCATCGGCATGGCGGAGGAAGTCACGGCAAGGGTCATGATCGGCGGATCCGCCGGGTTGACCTTGCTGTAAACAGGTGGATTCGGCAGGTCAGACGGCAGCAGGTTTGTGGCGGCGTTAATCGCGGCCTGCACCTCCTGCTCAGCGACGTCCAGCGACAGCGTGAGCTGGAACTGAAGCGTGACGACCGAAGCGCCACCGGAGCTCTGGGAAGACATCTGCTTCAGGCCAGACATCTGGCCAAACTGACGCTCCAGCGGGGCGGTGATGGCGGACGTCACCACATCCGGACTGGCGCCCGGATAGAGGGTGACAACCTGAATGGTCGGGTAGTCCACTTCCGGCAGCGCCGACACGGGCAGAAAACGGTAGCCAATGATCCCGGCCAGCAGGATCGCCACCATCAGCAGGGTCGTCGCAACCGGACGTAAAATAAACAGGCGTGATGGCCCACCTGTAGAGCTCGGCGGCATCACCTGCATCAGGCTTTTGCTCCTGTATCCTGCGCTTCCACCACCTCGACCTGCGCCCCTTCGGTCAGACGGTCAATACCGTCGGTCACGACGCGGTCGCCAGCGGACAGCCCGGCGCTGATCACCACCGTCTGGCTGTCCTGGATGCCGGTTTTCACCAGGTGTTTGCTGACCTTGTTTTCGCTGTTCAGCACCCAGACAAAGTTGCCTTCACTGCCCATTTGCAGGGCCGCCGTCGGGATCACTACCGCGTTTTCTTCGGTCGCGACCAGCATTCGCGCGTTGACGAACTGATTCGGGAACAGCGCATCGTCCTGATTGTTGAAGCGTGCTTTTAGCTTAATGGTGCCGGTGGTGGTGTCGATCTGGTTATCCAGGCTCAACAGCGAACCTTCGCTCAGCTTCTGCTTGTTGGTGCGATCCCAGGCTTCAACCACCAGCGTTTTTCCGGCCTTCTGCGCCTGTATCACCGTCGCAATGTCGCTTTCCGGCAGGGTAAAGACGAGATCGATAGGGTGCGTCTGGGTGATCACCACGATGCCCGTGGTATCGCCGCTGGAGATTTGGTTCCCGATATCAACCTGTTTCAGGCCCACGCGGCCGTCAATCGGCGCGGTGATCCGGCTCCAGTCGAGCTGGAGCTGGGCGCTGGCGACCGCGGCTTCGTCGGCCTTGATGGTGCCCTGAGATTCACTGACCAGAGACTGCTGGGTGTCCAGCTCCTGGCGCGACACGAGGTTGGTTTTTACCAGCTGCTGATAGCGGGCTAAATCGCGGCGGGCATTGGCGAGGGTGGCTTTGTCTTTCGCGAGCTGCCCCTGCGCCTGCGCCAGGGCAACCTTAAACTGGCTTGGATCGATTTCCGCCAGCAGATCGCCGGCTTTTACCTGCTGACCTTCCTGGAAATGGATGGCCATCAACTGACCGTCCACGCGGCTACGTACCGTCACGGTGTTGGCGGCGGTGATGGTTCCCAGCCCGGAGAGATAACGAGGCACCGCTTTATTCACCGCCGTTGCCGCCTGCACCGGTGCCAGCGCACCGCCGCGCATAGCGTGGCGCCCGCCGCCCGTTGAGCGTTGTGAGGGGCTATTAGCGCCAGCAGGTGCCGTGGAGTTCGCGGACTGGCTGTGCCAGTACCAGGCGGCGGCCAGGACCACCACAATCAGACCAACGGCGATTGCCCAGCGGGATTTGTTACTGCCTTTCATCGTTATACGTTCTCATCCTGAAACTCTTTCGGGGAATGATACTAGTTTAGTCAGCTAACACAGCGGAAAAATGGAGGAAATATGGAAGACTGTCGGGAATTGTCTGAGTGTGGCGCAGCGGTTTTCACCCTCTCCCCGTGGGAGAGGGCCGGGGTGAGGGCACCAGACCGCACCAATGCTAGCTAAACACCACCTGCGCCCAGCGCGCCAGCCCTGCCGTAACGGAGCCAAAGTCATCGCCGCCGGCAATCGGGATCCCCGGCAGCTGTTCCGCCAGCGCTTTCTTGATCAGCGGCGAACGGGCGCTACCGCCAGTCAGGTAAATTACGTCCGGCTTCACGTTGCCGTTCTCAAGCGCCAGTTGCACCTGCTCCAGAATACGCTGAAGCGGCTGAGTCAGCGCAATTTCCAGCCCTTCCTGAGTGATAGCCGTAGCCAGATCGTCACTGATAAACGGCAGCGAAACCGCATGCTCTGGACGATCGGAAAGGGCAATTTTGCTCTCTTCGGCGGTGCGCACCACGCGGTAGCTCAGGCGCTGACGCCACACCTTATACAGAAGTGCGACCTTCTCTGCATCCTGCGCATCACGCACCAGATCGTTGAGGAAACGGCCATTCGCGGTGCTGTAAAAATCACTCTGGGCAGGGACGTCGTTGATGGCAATCGCGTTCCACCACGGCAGGATCGGCAGGGCGATGCCTTTCTCGGTTTGACCGCCCATGCCGAGCAGCGGCATCAGGCTCTTGAAGGCCAGGGCAATATCAAGATCGTTACCGCCCACGCGGCAGCCGCTGTGCCCCAGCAGACTATTTTCACGATCGCGACGGTGATGCCACTGGGGACCCATCAGCAGTAATGAACAGTCCGTCGTACCGCCGCCGATGTCCACCACCAGCACCCGTTTCTCTTCCGTCAGCGTGGCTTCAAAATCCAGCCCCGCCGCAACCGGCTCATACTGGAACACCACGTCACGGAAGCCTGCCCGGTGCGCTGCACGCTCAAGGATCCCCTGCGCCTGCTGGTTGGCTTCGTCGCCGCCCAGCCCCTGAAAGTTAATCGGACGGCCAATCACCGCCTGGGTGATGGCATCCGGCACCTGGGACTGCGCCTGATTGCGGATGTGCAGCATCATCGCGCAGACCAGGTCTTCAAACATCGCCACCTGCTGCGGCTTCAGGCCGCTGGCGCCGAGGAAGGATTTCGGCGATTTAACGAAGTAGACCTCTTCCGGGTCTTCAATGTACTGCCCGAGGGAAGAGAGGCCGAACTGCACGCTGGACGGGGTAACGTCGATATCTTCCTCGCGGTTAAAGCTGACCGCACGGCGCAGCAGCGCCTGGGTCTCCGCCGCCGTGGCCGGAACCTGATGGTGGCGGAACAGCCACTCGCTCACCGCTTCACGCGTGGGCGCACAAAGCATTGACGGCAACAGCGTACTGCCGTTTTCCATTTTCAGGAGCTGCGGTTGTCCGTTTTGCATTATCGCAACCGAGCAGTTTGCGGTGCCGTAGTCGAATCCAATAAACACAATAAATCCCCATGCCGGTGAGAAGGGGCGAGACTTTAGCGAAATGTCTGCCAGGCGACAACAGGAATATGAAAGCAAGGCGCAACGCGATCTTTCGGTTTATGCTGAGGTAAATACAAAAGGAGAGACGATGTACACTCTGAACTGGCAACCGCCCTACGACTGGTCGTGGATGTTTGGCTTTCTTGCCGCGCGTGCGGTCACGGGGGTTGAGACCGTTACGGAGGATTACTACGAGCGCAGTTTTGGCTATGCCGGGCACCAGGGCGTTTTCCGGGTTACGCCAGACAGCGCAACCCCTACGCTGGCGGTGTCGCTCAGCCCTGGCCTGAGCACGGTGGCGGATATCTGCCTCGACCGCATCTCCCGCCTGTTTGACCTCGATTGCGACCCGCTGCACATTGCGCAGACTCTCGGCGAGCTCGGCGCGGCGCGGCCGGGCTTACGTTTGCCCGGCGCGATGGATGCATACGAGCAGGGCGTGCGCGCCATTCTCGGGCAACTGGTGAGCGTGGCGATGGCGGCAAAACTGGCGTCACGGGTGGTGGCGCTGTGCGGTGAACCCATTGAGGATGCGCCGGGCTATCTCTGCTTTCCTCCGCCAGAGGTGCTGGCCGCGGCAGATCCGCTGGCGTTGAAAGCCCTCGGGATGCCGCTCAGGCGTGCGGAGTCGTTGATTCATCTGGCGCAGTCGGTGGTGGACGGTGAATTCCCGCTGTTCCCGCCTGCGAACGTTGAGGCCGGGATGAAGGCGCTACAGCAGCGCCCCGGCATCGGGCGCTGGACCGCGAATTATCTGGCCCTGCGCGGCTGGCAGGCGAAGGATGTTTTCCTGCCGGATGACTATCTGATTAAACAGCGCTTTGCCGGTATGACGCCCGCGCAGATCCGTCGCTATGCCGAACGCTGGCAGCCGTGGCGCTCGTATGCGCTGTTACATATCTGGTACACCGACGGCTGGTCGCCGTCAGTTGATGGCGAAATAGCTGGTATTCAGCAGTAGATCGAGCGGCTGCGCTTCCCCGATGGTGTCGCCGTAAATAAAATCAACGCCGATGCCCGACAGCGTATCCATCATGATCGACTGATGGCATGGCCCGGCAATGGTTTTTATGCCCAGACGCTGGGCGTGGCCCTGAATGATTGTCACCATCATCTCATCCATCAGATTGCCGTGGACGTTGGTCACCATGTCTGTATCCAGCAGCAGATAATCAGCGGTGTTGGCGCTGAGCTGGCTGAAGACGTTCATATCGCGTCCGACCCGGGTTAGCACCACGCGACAGCCGGCCTGACGAAGCTTTTGCAGACCCTGCTGCACGTTTTCATCCGTATTGCTCAGCACATCAACGGCGATCGCCAGATGCAGCAGCCGCGCCGGCAGCGGACCTCTGGTGATCAGGTCGAGTAGCTCATCCACCAGCGTGACGCTGGCTAAACCCGCTTCTGAGAGCGGCAGCGCGACGCCCATTCCTTTGGCCGCCACCTGTGCGGCATAGGTACGGAAAAATTCGCTGAATATACGTCGGTCCAGGGCGTGCAGCAGCTCCGGCTCCGCCAGCCCGGCGCGGAAGGCATGCTCTTCCAGCACTTCTCCCTGGCTGGTCCACAGCCGCAAGGAAATCAGCCAGAAGCTGCTGCTCTCGGGAATGCGCGGCGAGGCGACGCTGCGGGCGATCATCAGCAGATGGTTATCTTTAATCATGTGCCACTGCTCATCCAGCGACATCATGCTGCGCGTGCTGTGGATCCGCTCCTGCTGGGGTTCGTAGACGGTGACCACGCCGCGCCCGCTGTTTTTCGAGGCGTAGCAGGCGATATCGGCCTGCGACATCACTTCCGCAGCCTGATAATTGGTGTCGTCAATCAGCGTAATCCCCGCGCTGGCGCCAATGCGGTGCAGGCGTCCTTCCCAGGAAAAATGATAGTTGTTGATGGCGTCGATCAACCGGCCCGCAATATAGCGTGCGCTTTCGACGTTGCAGTCCGGCAGCAGCAGGCCAAACTCGTCGCCGCCCAGACGCGCCAGCACGTCGCTGGAGCGCAGCATGGTCAGCATCAGCGAAGAGAGTTCGCGCAGGAGAGCGTCGCCCGCCGCGTGGCCTGCCGTATCGTTCACCGCCTTAAAACGGTCAAGATCGATAAAGACCAGCGCGTGACGCTGATGAGTCTCCTGTACCGTCTGCAACAGGCGCTTAAGATGGTTTTCAAAGCTGACGCGGTTCGCCAGGTGGGTAAGGGCGTCATGGGAAGCGCTGTAGCTCAGCTGGCGCAGCATTTTGCGCGACTCGGTGACGTCCTGAATCACCAGCACCGAGCCGATGGTGTGTCCTTCCAGAGTGCTGAGGGGGGTTATGCTGTAATGAATGTCGAAACTGCCGCCATTGCGGCAGTTAAGCACCACATCCTGTTCGATATCGGTACGGGACATATCGCCGCTGTGGATGTTTTCCATTAACGGACCGTTCTCGCCGAAGGTAATGTGTAGCACCTTCAGAATGGGCTGACCCAGCGCTTCGCTTTGCGACCAGCCGCTCATCTTCTCGGCGACCGGGTTCATAAAGGTGATGTTCATGTCGATGTCGGTACACAGCACCGCTTCGCCGATGGAGTCGAGGGTGATATGCAGGCGCTCTTTTTCCTGGAACAGCGCCTCGTTCAGCTGCTTCACCTCGGTCATATCCATGTTGATCCCTAACAGCCGCTCCACTTCGCCCTGTTTGTTCAGCACCCGGTTCGCCAGCGAACGAATGTGGCGAATGCCATCCTTGACGCGAATGCGAAATTCCAGCTTGAAAGGTACCCTGGCCTGGAGTGACTCACGCAGGACCTGTTCGGCGTGCGTACGATCTTCAGGCACCATGGCCGCATGCCAGAGCTGCCAGGTGGGTTTGATGTGCGGGGGGATCTCGTACAGTTCAAACATTCGTTTATCCCAGCTGATCACGTCCGGCTCGAGATCCCACTCCCAAATCCCGATTCCGCCGGCTTCGTTAGCGAGAGTGATACGCTCCATCAGACGCTTATTCACCCACTCGGTCTGTTTCAGATCGTTGATGTCTTCAATCTGGGCAATAAAGTAGAGCGGCGTGCCGTCGGCATGGCGCACAACGGAGACGGCCAGCAGCGCCCACACCACCTCGCCGCTGCGGGTGTAGTAGCGTTTTTCGAGGGTGTAGGTGTTGATCTCGCCGTGAATCAGCTGTTGCAGCTGCTCCAGATCGGTATTTAAATCTTCCGGCCAGGTTAACTGCTGGAACGTGAGCGACTGAAGCTCAGACTGGCTGTAACCGAGGAAATTGCACAGCGCCTTGTTGGCCTGGAGCCACTGGCCCTCAATGCCCACCAGCGCCATACCAATCGCGGAATACTCCATCGCATTGCGAAAACGTTCTTCGCTTTCCGTAATATGTTTACGCTCGGCCCTGAAGGCATACATCACCATCGTCATAATGTTGGCGGGGAGCAGCATCATCAGGAAGGGGAGCCACGGCGCGTTGAAGGTGACGATCATGCTGGAGGGCGTCATGGAGAGCGGATTTCGCGCCATCATCAGGGACACCATCATGATGGTGAATAAAAATATCAGGAACGCTTCCATACGCGGCAGACGGACCGCGCTCCACATCAGCAGAACGATAATGCAGGTGAATGGCCACGGCAGCCAGGTGATTGCCGTCCAGCTAAGAACCAGCGTGACGACCAGGGTCACCAGCGTTTCCAGCAGCAGTTTCGGGTTGCGGTGGCGCAGCAGGTAATGCGGCTTAAACAGCAGACCTAACGGCACCAGCGCCAGTGCGCCAATGGCTTCTGAAAGTACCCAGACAAGGAAATTACGCAGCGGCTCCGCGCTCGGCACCAGAAAATGAACCAGAACGCCCCCCACCAGCGGCGGCACCAGGGCACTGCCGAGGGCAAGCCGGACCCAGTCGTTGAGGTTTTGCAGCGGATTATACCAGGGGAGCAGCTTACGCAGTAACAGCGCGCCAACCGTGGCCTCAATGATATTGATCGCCGTGTAGGTGATGTTGATCGATGCCCATGAGAAGAGCATCCACGAGGCAAAAATATTGCCAAAGGAGCAGGCGAGCGCAATGCCGGGCCACATTTTTCCCGCATGGCGGTAAAACGCCACCATCATAATTGAAGTCGGGAACCATAGTGGCGCCAGCAGCGTACCGAAGCGAGTCAGCTCGAGGGAAAATAAGGTGAAGATGAACGTGACCAGACCCAGAAAGACAAGCCGCAGTAAAGGATGTGGGGTAGTAACCAAAACCCGCTGGTATTGTTTATTCATTACCGCTCTATCCAGGGACGCCATGTTGTCAGGAGCCAGGTCCGGACGCGTGAAATTAATAATTTGGTTTATGCTAGTACAAACATTTTACAATTCATATGCTGAGTGGTCAGATTTTGACTTCATAGACTTATAAAATAGTTACTCTGCGAAGAAGGGTGATGAAATGGCGAAAAACCGCGCGTAAAAATTTCGCTAAAGGCGTGAAACGGCGCTTTTCAGCCCGCCTCGCATAACCTGCGCATTCGACTGGTATCACGCCCCCGAAATCCCTATAATTGCCGCGTTTGACGCTCCGGCGTCGTCCTTCCTTACATCCAGGTTAATCAGGTCGCTAAATTTATGACTGATAAGTCTCATCAGTGCGTCATCATAGGCATCGCCGGCGCATCGGCTTCAGGTAAAAGTCTTATTGCCAGTACGCTTTATCGCGAACTGCGTGAACAAGTGGGTGATGAGCATATCGGTGTGATTCCCGAAGATAGCTATTACAAAGATCAATCCCATCTTTCGATGGAAGAGCGCGTAAAAACCAACTACGACCACCCCAGTGCGATGGATCACAGCCTGCTGTTCCAGCATCTGGAAGCGCTGAAGCGCGGCGAGGCGATTGAGCTGCCCGTCTACAGCTACGTGGAACATACCCGCACCCAGGAAACGATCCGTATCGAGCCCAAGAAGGTGATTATCCTTGAAGGGATTTTGCTGCTCACCGACGCCCGTTTGCGCGAATCTATGAACTTCTCGATTTTCGTCGACACTCCGCTGGATATCTGCCTGATGCGGCGTATTAAACGCGACGTTAACGAACGCGGCCGCTCCATGGACTCCGTGATGGCGCAATATCAGAAAACCGTTCGCCCGATGTTCCTGCAATTTATTGAGCCTTCGAAACAATACGCCGATATTATCGTGCCTCGCGGCGGTAAAAACCGTATTGCCATTGATATCTTAAAAGCGAAAATCAGTCAGTTTTTTGAATAAGCCGTGTGAATTGTGTACCGTTCAGAGATAACCTGGTTTTGCCCTGACGCCGTAAGGCTTCAGGGCGCGATGCACGAAAGGAGAAAGTGCCATGCGTCTTTGTGACCGCGATATAGAAGCCTGGCTGGATGAAGGCCGCCTGTCTATCACCCCGCGTCCGCCGGTTGAGCGTATTAACGGCGTGACCGTCGATGTGCGTCTGGGGAATAAATTCCGCACCTTCAGCGGCCACACGGCACCGTTTATAGACCTCAGCGGGCCGAAAGACGAAGTCAGTGCGGCGCTGGATCGCGTCATGAGCGACGAAATCGTCATCGAAGAAGGAGAGGCGTTTTATCTCCATCCTGGCGAACTGGCGCTGGCGGTGACCTTTGAATCGGTCACGCTGCCTGCGGACCTGGTCGGCTGGCTTGACGGACGCTCTTCCCTGGCGCGTCTGGGCCTGATGGTGCACGTCACCGCGCACCGTATCGATCCGGGCTGGTCTGGCCGTATCGTGCTGGAGTTCTTTAACGCCGGTAAACTGCCGCTGGCGCTTCGTCCGGGAATGATGATTGGTGCGTTGAGCTTTGAACCGCTGACCGGCCCGGCAGACCGTCCTTATAACCGCCGTCAGGACGCAAAATATCGCGACCAGCAGGGTGCGGTTGCCAGTCGTATCGATAAAGACTGATCTGTGAGTTCACTGAGGAAGCCATGAGAAGAGTTCTGACAACGCTGATGATTTTGCTGGTGGTGCTGGTGGCTGGCCTTTCAGCGTTGGTGCTGCTGGTTAACCCGAATGACTTCCGGGCCTACATGGTGCGGCAGGTGGAAGCGCGCAGCGGGTATGAACTCAAGCTGGACGGGCCGCTGCGCTGGCACGTCTGGCCTCAGCTCAGCATTCTCTCCGGACGTATGTCCCTCACCGCGCCGGGTGCCGCGCAGCCGCTGGTCACGGCGGATAACATGCGTCTTGATGTCGCGCTCATCCCGCTCTTATCCCATCAGCTCCAGGTTGAACAGGTGATGCTGAAAGGGGCGGTGATTCAGCTTACGCCGCAAACCGAAGCCGTTCGTCAGGCGGATGCTCCGGTCGCACCGCGTGAAAACACCTTGCCTGACGTCCCGTCTGACACCGGCTGGTCGTTCGATATTGGTAATCTGAAAGTTGCTGACAGCGTGCTGGTTTTCCAGCATGAAGATGACGAACAGATCACCGTACGCAATATCAACCTCAGGATGGAGCAGGACGCCAACCATCACGCCACCATGGAGTTCTCCGGGCGGATCAACCGCAATCAGCGCGATCTCAACCTGTCGATGAACGCGAACGTGAACGCCTCTGATTATCCGCACCAGCTGACGGCGGACGTTCAGCAGCTTAACTGGCAGCTGACCGGCGCGGATTTACCCGCGAAGGGGATTGCCGGCCAGGGCACGATGCAGGCGGTGTGGCATGAAGAGCGCAAACAGCTCGAACTGAACGCGCTCAACCTCCAGGCCAACGACAGTGCCCTGAAGGGGCAGGCGAGCGTCACGCTTGATGAGAAACCTAAGTGGGTGCTGGATCTGCAATTCGACAAGCTGAACCTCGAGAACCTGCTTCCGCCCCAACCGGTGAACGCGACCGATGAGGGAGCCACGCAGGTGGGGCAAAGCCAGGTCACGCAGTCGCGTCCGGTGATCTCCTCAAATCTCGATCAGCCTGACTACAACGGCCTGCGCGGATTTACCGCCGACATTCTGCTGAAAGCGAACAGCGTGCGCTGGCGTGGGATTGATTTTACTGACGTCAGCAGCCAGATGTTCAACCACAACGGCCTGCTGGTCATCTCCGAGCTCAGCGGAAAAATGGGAGCAGGGAACCTCTCCCTGCCGGGCTCGCTGGATGTACGCAAAGACGTTGCCAGCGCTGCGTTCCAGCCGCGTCTGGAAAACGTTGAGATTGGCACCATCCTGAAAGCCTTTAATTACCCGATTGCCCTCACGGGGCAGCTGTCGCTGGCAGGGGATTTCTCTGGTACGAAGATTGATGCGGACGCCTTCCGTCGTAGCTGGCAGGGGCAGGCGCACGTTGAGCTGAAAGATTCGCGCATGGAAGGGCTGAACTTCCAGCAGCTGGTGCAGCAGGCGGTAGAGCGCAGCAGCAGCGTGAAAGCGAATGAAAACTACGACAGCGCAACCCGTCTGGACAGCTTTACCAGCGAGCTTGCCCTCGACAACGGTCAGCTCTCGCTGGACGACATGCAGGGGACTTCGTCACTGCTGGCGCTGACCGGAACCGGCGCGCTGGATCTGGTGAAAGAGACGGCAGACACCCGCTTCAACGTCCGCGTGAAGGCTGGCTGGGAAGGCGAAGGCCAGCTTGTGGAGTTCCTGAAAGAGACGCCGATACCGCTGCGCGTATACGGAAAATGGCAGGCGCTGAATTACAGTTTGCAGGTCGATCAGATCCTGCGTAAACATCTTCAGGATGAAGCGAAACGTCGGCTGAATGACTGGGCGGACCGCAATAAAGAGTCTCAGTCAGGTAAGGATGTGAAAAAGCTGCTCGATAAGCTGTGATGCCTGTTGTGCCGGGTGGCGGCTTTGTCTTACCCGGCCTATAAAAGCCAGACACCGTAGGCCGGGTAAGCGAAGCGCCACCCGGCTTTTTTACACCTCAAAATCCATCTCATCTTCACCGCGCAGCGGTATCAGCTGCACCTTCTGCACGCGATGGCTCTCAACCTGCAAGGTTTTGATCATGTAATCCCCCACCTGGACCTCTTCGCCCGGCTGCGGAATACGTTGCAGATATTCCATCAGCAAACCGGCGATGGTGTGGTATTCGCGCTTCTCATCCAGCGGAAGCGGAACGAACTGCACCAGATCTTCGAGCGGCATATGGCCGTTGGCGGTCCAGCTGCCGTCGGCGTTTTTCTGAATATCGTGACGCGCATCGATCTCATCCACCTCATTAGGCAGATTACCGGCGATGGTTTCCATCACGTCGCTGAGCGTTACCAGCCCTTCCACAGAACCAAACTCATCAACGACAAACGCGAAGTGGGTACGCGCGTTGCGGAACTGCTCCAGCGCGGAGAGCAGCGGTAGCGCTTCCGGGAAGACCAGCGGCTGGCGCACCAGCGCCCGCAGGTTGAGCGGCTCGCCGTGAAGCTGCTGTTGCAGGAGGTCAATCACGTGTACCACGCCCAGCAGCTCTTCTTCCTCTTCACCGCCGGTGACAACCACCCGGGTGTGCTGGTTTTTATCCAGCAGGGCGCGGATCTGCTCTTCCGGCGCCGTCAGGTCAATATGCTCAATGTCATGGCGGGAGGTCATAATACTGCTCACCGAGCGCTGGTTGAGGTTAAGCACGCGCTCTATCATCCGGCGTTCCTGCGGGTTGAAGATCTGCCCGTCGCTGTGGTCGGCAAGCATCGCCGCGGATTCAGCATCCAGCTCGGCATCCTCTTTTTTGCCGCTCAGCAGGCGCATCACCGTATCTGCGGTGCGCTGTCGTAATGTCTGGTTCGCGGAGAGAAAACGGCGACGGTTGAAAATGGCCAGCTGGTTGAGAAACTCAATCAGCACTGAGAAACCAATGGCGGCGTACAAATACCCTTTCGGGATATGGAAGCCAAAACCATCCGCGACCAGGCTAAAGCCAATCATCAGCAGGAAGCTCAGACAGAGGATGACGATAGTCGGGTGACTGTTCACGAAGCGCGTCAGGGCTTTACTGGCGAGCACCATCAGGGTGATGGCAATGATCACCGCGGCCATCATCACCGCCAGATGGTCAACCATCCCGACGGCCGTGATCACGGAGTCGAGAGAAAAGACGGCATCCAGCACCACTATCTGAGCGACCACTGGCCAGAATTTTGCACCGCGTCGCTGGGTGGGGTTTTCACTGTCTTTTCCTTCCAGCCGCTCATTAAGCTCAACCGTGGCTTTGAACAGCAGGAACAATCCGCCGAAAAGCATGATCAGGTCGCGGGCGCTAAAGCTCAGACCCTGCACGCTGAATAAGGGTTTGGTCAGCGTCACCAGCCAGGAGATTGAGGCCAGTAACAGCAGACGCATCACCATGGCGAGCAGAAGACCCGTCACCCGGGCGCGGTCGCGTTGTGAAGGGGGTAATTTATCGGCAAGGATGGCGATAAACACCAGGTTATCAATGCCGAGCACTAATTCGATGACGACCAGCGTCACCAGCCCGGCCCAGATTGATGGATCGGCAATCCATTCCATAGTAAATGCAATACCTTCTGTTATATGACTAATGTCACACTTCGATCATGGATAAAGCCGACGGAAATTGCAATGCCGGGGTGAGATTTCTCTTAATGCTACACTCAGGTAAACCCCATTTGCCGGGCGGTGTAAATAAGTTAATTGCGAAGATTTAATTACATAAAACGATATTTAGGATATATCGCAATAAATGGTCCGGCGATCTATTTTGTCAATATAAAGAAAATCCGAAAACCTTAAAACTTTGCTCTTAATATTAATCTTAAAAACGAATATTAGGACGGTTGTCTCCTTGCCTGCTATTAGGTTAGCTGCAACAATTCTTCCAGCATCAAATGTTAAATCTCCTTGTTGCTATTTTTGTTTCGGTCTTTGGTGAAGGTTATACATTATCAATCGCCCCTGTGAGGCGTTTGATATATTTCGCAAAAGGCCTTATCCAAGAGGGTGTCTAACCATAACGCATTGTTTAGTCAGTGGATTGGTAACTGAAAGCCAAGGGCGGTAGCGTGCCTGAAAGCGTGTGAATCAGCCTCAATTATTCTGTCAATAGCCAATGGATGAATAAGCTTTTTTTAGGACTGATGCCAGTTATATTGCTAAATGATTAACTACATTCTGATTGTCACCACGACCCGCGCTTATTTTAATTGCACAGGATAATTACTCTGCCAAAGTGATAAATAATCAATGATGAAATCCAAAATGAAATTGATGCCATTATTGGTGTCTGTGACCTTGATGAGTGGTTGCACGGTCTTTCCCGGCAGCAATATGTCGACAATGGGCAAGGATGTGATTAAACAGCAGGATGCTGATTTTGATCTCGACAAAATGGTGAATGTGTATCCATTAACCCCACGTCTGGTAGAACAATTACGCCCACGTCCAAATGTTGCTCAGCCAAATATGTCTCTGGACCAGGAAATTGCCTCTTACCAGTATCGCGTGGGTCCGGGTGACGTCATTAACGTGACCGTCTGGGATCACCCGGAGCTGACCACGCCTGCGGGCCAGTACCGCAGCTCAAGCGACACCGGTAACTGGGTACAGTCCGATGGCACCATGTTCTATCCCTACATTGGCAAAGTGCACGTCGCGGGCAAAACGCTTGCTGAGATCCGTAGTGATATTACCGGCCGCCTGGCGCAGTACATTGCTGACCCGCAGGTGGACGTTAATATCGCCGCGTTCCGATCCCAGAAAGCCTATATCTCTGGCCAGGTCAATAAATCCGGCCAGCAGGCGATCACTAACGTCCCGCTCACCGTTCTCGATGCGATCAATGCCGCAGGCGGCTTAACCGACGGCGCTGACTGGCGCAACGTGGTGCTGACCCACAACGGCAAAGAGCAGCGCATTTCGCTTCAGGCGCTGATGCAAAACGGTGACCTGACCCAGAACCGCCTCCTTTATCCGGGCGATATTCTGTACGTGCCGCGCAACGACGATCTGAAAGTGTTCGTGATGGGTGAAGTGAAGAAACAGAGCACCCTCAAGATGGACTTCAGCGGTATGACCCTGACCGAAGCGCTGGGCAATGCGGAAGGCATCGATCTGACCGCCTCCAACGCCAGCGGTATCTTCGTGATCCGTCCTATCAAAGGCGAAAACGCGAAGGGCAAGATTGCCAACATCTACCAGCTGGATATGTCCGACGCGACGTCCCTGGTCATGGCAACGTCGTTCCGTCTCCAGCCGTACGATGTGGTCTATGTCACCACCGCGCCGGTTGCCCGCTGGAACCGTCTGATCAACCAGTTGCTGCCTACCATCAGTGGCGTTCGCTACATGACGGATACGGCGAGCGACGTTCATAACTGGTAAGCCGCGATGTTTAACAAAATTCTGGTGGTGTGCGTGGGGAACATTTGCCGTTCCCCCACGGCTGAAAGGCTGTTGAAAAATTACCAGCCTGCGTTAACGGTCGACTCCGCAGGGCTGGGCGCGCTGGTCGGAAAAGGTGCCGACGAACGTGCCGCAAGCGTTGCCCTTGAGCATAACCTCTCACTCGACGGGCACGTTGCCCGTCAGGTCTCTGGCCGGATGTGCCGGGAATATGACCTGATCCTCGCGATGGAAAAACGCCACATTCACGCGCTGTGCGATATCGCACCGGAGATGCGCGGCAAGGTGATGCTGTTTGGTCACTGGGATGGTGAGCGCGAAATTCCCGATCCGTATCGCAAGAGCCGCGAGGCCTTTGAGGCGGTATACACCTTACTAGACCAGTCTGCCCGTCAGTGGGCGCAGGCACTGAAAGCTCAGCAGGGATAACAATGACAGAAAAAACAAGACCTTCTGCCGCCCCGACGTCGGGCAGTGATGAAATCGATATCGGTCGCCTGGTAGGGACCGTTATTGAAGCGAAATGGTGGGTGCTGGGTATTACCGCCATCTTTGCCGTGGCGGCGATCGTTTATACGCTGTTCGCGACGCCTATTTACAGCGCCGACGCGCTGGTGCAGATCGAACAAAATACCGGAAACTCGCTGGTTCAGGATATCGGCTCGGCGCTGGCCAACAAGCCGCCGGCATCGGAAGCCGAAATTCAGCTGATCCAGTCGCGCCTGGTACTGGGCAAAACGGTTCACGATCTGGGGCTGGATATCGCGGTCACCAAAAACACCTTCCCGGTATTTGGCGCAGGCTGGGATCGCCTGATGGGGCGCAGTAACGATACGGTAAAAGTGACCGACTTCGTGATCCCAAAAGGGGCAGGGGACCAAACCTTTACCCTGACAGTGCTGGGACCAAAACAGTATCAGCTGACCAGCGACGCGGGCTTCAGCGCACGCGGCGAGGTGGGGCAGATGCTGACCAAAGAGGGCGTCAGCATCAAGGTCAGCGCAATTCAGGCGCATGAGGGCGGGGAGTTTACGGTCACCAAATTCTCGACGCTCGGGATGATCAACAACCTGCAAAACAACCTGACCGTCACCGAAAACGGCAAGGACACCGGCGTCCTGAGCATGACCTTCACCGGTGAAGACAAGGATCAAATTCGCGACATCCTCAATAGCATCACCCGCAACTATCTGGAGCAGAACGTTGAGCGTAAGTCAGCGGAAGCCGCAAAAAGCCTGGCGTTTCTCAGTAAACAGCTGCCGGAGGTGCGCGCCCGTCTGGATGACGCTGAGAACAAGCTGAACGCGTACCGTCAGGACAAGGATTCCGTCGATCTGCCGCTGGAGGCGAAATCGGTTCTCGACTCCATGGTGAATATTGATGCGCAGCTGAACGAGCTGACCTTCAAAGAGGCGGAGATTTCCAAGCTCTATACCAAACGTCACCCGGCGTACCGCACGCTGCTGGAGAAACGTCGTACCCTGGAAGAAGAGAAGGCGAAGCTGAATGACCGCGTGACCGCGATGCCGAAGACGCAGCAGGAAATTGTACGCCTGACGCGTGATGTGGAATCCGGCCAGCAGGTTTACATGCAGCTGCTGAACAAACAGCAGGAGCTGAAAATCACCGAAGCCAGCACCGTCGGCGACGTGCGTATCGTTGACCCGGCGATTACCCAGCCGGGCGTGCTGAAGCCGAAGAAAGCGCTGATTATCCTCGGCAGCATTATTCTCGGCCTGATGCTTTCCATTGTCGGCGTGCTGCTGCGCTCGCTGTTCAACCGCGGTATCGAAAGCCCGCAGGTGCTGGAAGAGAACGGGATCAGCGTGTACGCCAGCATCCCGCTTTCAGAGTGGCAGAAGTCCCGTGACAGCGTCAAAACCGTTAAGGGCGTCAAGCGTTACAAACAGAGCCAGCTGCTGGCCGTGGGTAACCCGACTGACCTGGCGATTGAAGCGGTGCGCAGCCTGCGTACCAGCCTCCACTTCGCCATGATGCAGGCCAAAAACAACGTCCT
Organism: Enterobacter sp. DTU_2021_1002640_1_SI_PRY_ASU_LCPMC_013; assembly: GCF_032389435.1. Classification (NCBI taxonomy): domain Bacteria; kingdom Pseudomonadati; phylum Pseudomonadota; class Gammaproteobacteria; order Enterobacterales; family Enterobacteriaceae; genus Enterobacter; species Enterobacter sp. DTU_2021_1002640_1_SI_PRY_ASU_LCPMC_013. The sequence continues at coordinate 2,899,625 of NZ_CP135594.1, read as the reverse complement.
GATGATGACCGGTGTCAGCCCGTCAATCGGTAAAACCTTCGTCTGCGCCAACCTGGCGGCGGTGGTGAGCCAGACCAACAAGCGCGTGCTGTTGATCGACTGCGATATGCGTAAGGGCTACACCCATGAGCTGCTGGGGACCAACAACGTTAACGGTCTGTCGGAAATCCTGCTCGGTAAAGGGGAAATCAGCGAGAGCGCCAAGCCGACGTCGATTCCGAAATTTGACCTGATCCCGCGTGGCCAGGTGCCGCCGAACCCGTCTGAACTGCTGATGAGCGAGCGCTTCACGCAGCTGATTGAGTGGGCGAGCAAAAACTATGACCTGGTGCTGATCGATACCCCACCAATTCTGGCGGTCACCGACGCTGCCGTGGTAGGGCGTCATGCGGGCACCACGCTGATGGTTGCACGCTATGCGGTGAACACCCTGAAGGAAGTGGAAACCAGCCTGAGCCGCTTTGAGCAGAACGGTATTGAGGTGAAGGGGGTCATTCTGAACTCCATCTTCCGCCGCGCGACCGGGTATCAGGATTACGGCTACTACGAGTACGAATACAAGTCTGACAGTAAATAATAATCCCCCTCATCCTAACCCTCTCCCCAGGGGGGAGAGAGGACTGCATGGTGCAGCTTTTCTCCCTCTCCCTCCGGGAGAGGGTCGGGGTGAGGGATAAGGGGAAGACCATGACCACACAACGCCCTTTGATTTCTATCTATATGCCGACATGGAATCGTCAGCAGCTGGCGATCCGCGCGATTAAATCGGTCCTGCGTCAGGATTACGATAACTGGGAACTGATTATCGTGGATGACTGTTCCTCCTCTTACGAACAACTGCAAAAGTTTGTTGAAGACCTGAACGACCCGCGCGTGGTGTACACCCACAACGCCATCAACTCCGGGGCGTGTGCGGTGCGCAACCAGGCGATTATGCAGGCGAAAGGGCAGTATCTGACCGGTATCGACGACGATGACGAATGGACGCCAAACCGTCTGTCAATCTTCCTGTCGCACAAAGCGCAGCTGGTGACCCACGCGTTTCTGTATGCCAATGACTATGTTTGCCAGGGCGAGGTCTATTCGCAGCCGGCCAGCCTGCCGCTGTATCCGAAATCACCGTATTCCCGCCGCCTGTTCTACAAGCGCAACATTATCGGCAATCAGGTGTTTACCTGGGCATGGCGCTTTAAGGAGTGCCTGTTCGATACCGAGCTGAAGGCCGCGCAGGATTACGACATCTTCCTGCGGATGGTGGTGGAGTACGGCGAGCCGTGGAAGGTGGAAGAGGCCACGCAGATCCTGCACATCAATCACGGGGAGATGCAAATCACCTCGTCGCCGAAGAAATTCTCGGGTTACTTCCATTTTTACCGCAAGCACAAGGACAAGTTTGACCGTGCCAGCCGGAAGTATCAGCTCTTCACCCTGTATCAGATCCGTAATAAGCGCATGAACTGGCGCACGCTGCTGACGCTGCTGTCGGTACGTAACGGCAAGCGTCTGGCTGACGGGCTTCGGGGGAAATAATGTTTCTGGAAGATTGCCGCGCTAACAGCTGGAGCCTGCGCCCGTGCTGCATGGTTCTGGCCTACCGTATTGCGCACTTTTGCTCGGTGTGGCGCAAAAAAAATGTGCTGAACAATATCTGGGCCGCGCCGGTGCTGGTGCTGTACCGCATCATCACCGAATGCTTTTTTGGCTATGAAATTCAGGCCGCTGCCACCATTGGCCGCCGCTTTACCATTCATCACGGCTATGCGGTGGTCATCAACAAGTTCGTCGTCGCGGGTGATGATTTCACCATTCGCCACGGGGTGACAATCGGCAACCGCGGGCCAGACAGCCTGGCCTGCCCGGTGATTGGCAATAACGTCGAGTTGGGCGCCAACGTGGTGATGATCGGGGACATTACCGTGGGTAATAACGTGACGATTGGCGCAGGCAGCGTGGTGCTGGACAGCATTCCGGACAACGCGCTGGTGGTGGGCGAGAAAGCCCGCGTGAAGGTGATTAAATGAACATTCTGCAATTTAACGTACGCCTCGCAGAGGGCGGGGCGGCAGGCGTAGCGCTGGATCTGCACCAGCGCGCGCTGCAAAAAGGACTCCAGTCGCGCTTTGTTTACGGTTACGGTAAAGGCGGCAAGAAAAGCGTCAGCCATGATAACTATCCGCAGGTGCTGAAGCAGACGCCACGTCTGACCTCCATCGCCAATATTGCGCTGTTCCGCCTGTTTAACCGCGACCTGTTCGGCAACCTGAATAATCTCTACCGCACCGTCACCCGCACTCGCGGCCCGGTTGTGCTGCACTTCCACGTGCTGCACAGCTACTGGCTGAATCTGGAAGAGGTGGTGGCGTTTTGTGGCAAGGTGAAGGCGCACAAGCCGGATACCCGATTTGTCTGGACGCTGCACGACCACTGGAGCGTGACCGGACGTTGCGCCTTTACCGACGGCTGCGAAGGCTGGAAAGATAACTGCCAGAAATGCCCTACGCTCAGCAACTACCCGCCGGTGAAGGTCGATCGCGCGCATCAGCTGGTTGAGGGTAAGCGTCAGCTGTTCCGCGATATGCTCTCGCTCGGCTGCACCTTTATCTCCCCAAGCCAGCACGTGGCGGACGCTTTTAATAGCCTGTACGGAGCAGGGCGCTGCCAGATCATCAACAACGGTATTGATGTGGCAACGGAAGCGATCCTGGCCGAACTGACGCCCGTAGCCGTTACCCCCGGTAAGCCGAAAATTGCGGTCGTCGCCCATGACCTGCGCTACGACGGCAAAACCAACCAGCAGCTGGTGCGCGACATGATGGCGCTCGGCGACAAAATTGAACTGCATACCTTTGGCAAATTCTCGCCGTTCGAAGGCGCTAACGTGGTGAACCACGGGTTTGAAACCGACAAGCGCAAACTGATGAGCGCGCTGAACGGTATGGACGCGCTGGTGTTCAGCTCCCGCGTGGACAACTACCCGCTGATCCTGTGCGAAGCGCTCTCCATCGGCGTACCGGTGATTGCCACCCACAGCGACGCCGCGCGTGAGGTGCTGGAGAAATCGGGCGGTAAAACCTTTAGTGAAAATGAGGTGCTGCCGCTGGTGCAGTTGTCGAAGGCCGATATCGCGCAGGCTGTTTTTGGCACTGACCTGGAATCGTTCCGCAACCGCAGCCGTAAAGCGTACAGTGGACAACAGATGCTGGAGGAGTATGTCTCGTTCTATCAGAATCTGTAGTTATCTGCTGCTGCCGCTGATCTACCTGCTGGTCAACGTTAAGATTGCCCAGCTCGGTGAAAGCTTCCCGATCACTATCGTCACCTTCCTGCCGGTTCTGCTGTTGCTTTACGTTGACAAGCTTAACCTCAAAAAGCTGATGATTTCACTGGGCATCGGGTTTGGTCTGACGGCGTTTAACTACATCTTTGGTCAGTCGCTGGACGCCAGCAAATATGTCACCTCCACCATGCTGTTTGTTTATATCGTTATCATTATTGGCATGGTGTGGAGTATTCGCTTTAAAACTATTTCTCCGCACAATTATAGGAAAATCCTCAGGTTCTTTTATATTGTCGTCGGGCTGATTGTTGTGCTTGCGGCAATGGAGATGGCGCAAATTATTCTCACAGGCGGCAGTAGCCTGATGGAAATAATTTCGAAATATCTTATATACAGTAACAGCTATGTACTGAACTTCATTAAGTTTGGTGGCAAGCGTACAACCGCGCTCTATTTTGAACCGGCGTTTTTTGCTCTGGCATTAATCTCAATTTGGCTCAGCATCAAACAGTTCGGTATCAAAACCCCCAAGACCGATGCTATGATTCTTGCAGGAATCGTTCTGTCAGGGTCGTTCTCCGGGGTAATGACGTTTATTCTGTTTTACCTGCTGGAGTGGGCGTTCCAGTACCTGAACAAAGAGGCGATTAAGAAAAAACTGCCGCTGGCGATAATCTCTCTGACGGTATTTTTAGTGGGCGTAATATTTGCGTTTCCGTACATTTCTGAACGTCTGGGTGATTTGGGAACGGAAGGTTCGTCGTCCTATTATCGCATCATTGGTCCACTGGTGATGGTGGGTTATTCCTTAACCCATATTGATGGCGTAGTAAGATTCGGCTCACTTTACGAATATGTTGCATCATTCGGAATCTTTAACGGTGCGGATGTCGGTAAAACCATAGACAATGGTCTGTATCTGTTAATTATCTATTTTTCCTGGTTCGCCGTACTGTTGACACTGTGGTATCTGTTTAAAGTTTTCAAAATGATGATTAACGCGTTTGGTGATAACCAGAACTTTCGCGTGCAACTTTATCTGTTCACACCGGTGTCGTTGTTTTTTACCGGGTCAATATTTAGCCCGGAATATGCATTCTTAATTGTATGTCCGTTTATTTTGCGCAAAGCGCTGAATATTACGAGCGTATGACGAAATGAGGTGATTTATGTTTCTTAGCGTCATTACTGTCGCCTTTCGTAACTACGAAGGGGTGGTAAAAACCTGGCGCTCGCTGCGCAACCTGGCGCGCGATCCGAGCCTCACTTTTGAGTGGATCGTGGTCGATGGCGGCTCGAACGACGGCACGGCGGAGTTCCTGGAAAAACTCAACGGTGAGTTCAACTTACGTTACATCAGCGAGAAAGATAAAGGTATTTACGATGCCATGAATAAAGGCATCAACATGGCGCAGGGGCGTTACGCGATCTTCCTCAATTCCGGCGATGTGTTCCATGAAGATGTGGCGCTGTTTGCCCGTCAGCTGGCGCGCCAGAAAGAAGATGCCATGTTTATCGGTGATGCGCTGCTTGATTTCGGCGAGGGGAAAAAAGTGCTGCGCGGCGCGAAACCAGGCTGGTATATCTACCACAGCCTCCCGGCCAGCCATCAGGCTATTTTCTTCCCAATGAGCGGCCTGAAAAAACAGCCTTACGATTTGCGCTATAAAGTGTCATCAGATTATGCCCTGGCCGCCAGCCTGTATAAATCTGGCTACCCGTTCCGTCGAATTAAAGGACTGGTATCTGAATTTTCAATGGGTGGCGTGTCAACCTCGAATAATCTGGAACTGTGCCAGGATGCCAAAAACGTGCAGCGTAAAATATTACGCGTGCCGGGGTTCTGGGCGGAATTATCTTATTTCTTACGTCTGAAAACGACGGGTAAAGCGAAAGCCTTATATAACAAAGCCTGAGATATAAGGAAACGTAATGCAGGAATTAAATGGATTCTCCGTGCCGAAAGGTTTTCGGGGCGGGAGCGGTATTAAAGTTCAACTGTGGTGGGCTGTACAGGCAACGTTATTTGCCTGGTCGCCGCAAATACTGTACCGCTGGCGCGCATTTTTACTGCGTCTGTTTGGCGCAAAAATAGGAAAAAACGTAGTCATTCGACCTTCGGTGAAAATTACTTATCCCTGGAAATTAACGCTTGGGGATTACGCCTGGGTTGGGGATGACGCGGTGTTATATACCCTTGGCGAGATTACGATTGGCGCAAATTCGGTGGTTTCACAGAAGTGTTATTTGTGCACCGGCAGCCACGATTTTATGAGCCCGCATTTTGATATTACCGCTTCGCCTGTTGTGATCGGTGAAAAATGCTGGCTGGCAACAGACGTCTTTGTTGCACCCGGTGTTTCTGTTGGCGATGGCACGGTAGTCGGTGCCCGCAGCAGCGTTTTTAAATCGCTTCCGGCAAATAAAATTTGCCGTGGCAACCCCGCAGTGGTGATACGCGAACGCGTTGAAACTGAAAAACTTTGATAAGTACAGAGGAATATAAACATGTCTAAAGTCGCTCTCATCACCGGCGTTACCGGACAAGATGGTTCTTACCTGGCAGAATTGCTGCTGGAAAAAGGGTATGAAGTTCACGGTATTAAGCGTCGTGCCTCTTCATTCAACACCGAGCGTGTCGATCACATTTACCAGGATCCGCATGCGGCAAACCCGAAATTCCATCTGCACTACGGCGACCTGACCGATACCTCCAACCTGACCCGCATCCTGCAAGAAGTACAGCCGGATGAAGTGTACAACCTGGGGGCAATGAGCCACGTTGCGGTTTCCTTCGAGTCCCCGGAGTACACCGCTGACGTGGATGCGATGGGTACGCTGCGTCTGCTGGAAGCGATTCGCTTCCTTGGTCTTGAGAAGAAAACCCGCTTCTACCAGGCATCTACCTCTGAGCTGTACGGTCTGGTGCAGGAAATTCCGCAGAAAGAGACCACGCCGTTCTACCCGCGTTCTCCGTACGCTGTGGCGAAACTGTACGCTTACTGGATCACCGTGAACTACCGTGAATCCTACGGCATGTACGCCTGTAACGGCATTCTGTTCAACCACGAATCTCCGCGTCGCGGCGAAACCTTCGTGACCCGCAAAATCACCCGCGCGATCGCCAACATCGCTCAGGGCCTGGAGTCTTGCCTGCACCTCGGCAACATGGATTCCCTGCGTGACTGGGGCCATGCGAAAGACTACGTGAAAATGCAGTGGATGATGTTGCAGCAGGAACAGCCAGAAGACTTCGTGATCGCGACCGGCGTGCAGTACTCCGTACGTCAGTTCGTTGAGATGGCTGCGGCACAGCTGGGCATCAAGCTGCGCTTCGAAGGCACCGGCGTGGAAGAGAAGGGTATCGTTGTTTCCGTAACCGGCCACGACGCACCGGGCGTGAAGCCAGGCGACGTGATTGTCCAGGTTGATCCGCGTTACTTCCGTCCTGCTGAAGTGGAAACCCTGCTGGGCGACCCAACCAAAGCGCACGAGAAACTGGGCTGGAAACCAGAAACCACCCTGCAAGAAATGGTATCCGAGATGGTGGCCAAAGATCTTGAAGCAGCGAAAAAACACTCCCTGCTCAAGTCTCATGGCTACGAGGTTGCCATCGCGCTGGAGTCCTGAGAATGACAAAACAACGTATTTTTGTCGCCGGTCATCGCGGAATGGTGGGTTCCGCGATTGTCCGCCAGCTGGAACAGCGCGGCGACGTTGAGGTGATTGTTCGCACCCGCGACGAGCTGAACCTGCTTGATAGCCTTGCGGTGCAGGACTTCTTCGCCAGCGAACGTATCGACCAGGTGTATCTGGCGGCGGCGAAGGTGGGCGGCATTGTCGCTAACAACACCTACCCGGCGGATTTCATCTACGAGAACATGATGATTGAGAGCAACATCATTCACGCGGCGCATCTGCACAACGTGAATAAGCTGCTGTTCCTCGGCTCATCCTGTATCTACCCGAAAATGGCGAAGCAGCCGATCGCGGAGAGCGAACTGTTGCAGGGCACGCTTGAAGCCACCAACGAGCCGTATGCGATTGCCAAAATTGCCGGGATCAAGCTGTGTGAATCCTACAACCGTCAGTATAACCGCGACTATCGCTCGGTGATGCCGACCAACCTGTACGGACCGCACGACAACTTCCACCCGAGCAATTCGCACGTGATCCCGGCGCTGCTGCGTCGTTTCCACGAGGCGACTGCCGAAAACGCCCCGGACGTGGTGGTGTGGGGCAGCGGTACGCCAATGCGTGAGTTCCTGCACGTGGACGACATGGCGGCGGCCAGCATTCACGTCATGGAGCTGGATCGCGAGGTGTGGCAGGAAAACACCGAGCCGATGCTGTCGCACATTAACGTCGGGACCGGCGTGGACTGCACCATTCGCGAGCTGGCGCAGACCATCGCGCAGGTGGTGGGCTACAAAGGACGCGTGGTGTTTGACGCCACCAAACCGGACGGCACGCCGCGCAAGCTGCTGGACGTGACCCGTCTGCATCAGCTGGGCTGGTATCACGAGGTCTCACTGGAGCAGGGGCTGGCCAGCACCTACCAGTGGTTCCTGGAAAACCAGCACCGCTTCCGGGGGTAATGATGTTTTTAAGTCAGGAAGATTTTGCCACGGTAGTGCGTTCCACTCCGCTGATCTCAATCGATTTGATCGTGGAGAACGAACGCGGCGAGTTCTTGCTGGGGAAACGAACCAATCGTCCTGCACAGGGCTTCTGGTTCGTGCCCGGCGGGCGCGTGCAGAAGGATGAGACGCTTACCGATGCGTTTGAGCGTCTCACTCTGGCGGAACTGGGCCTGCAACTGCCGATGGCAGCGGGCCAGTTTTACGGGGTCTGGCAGCACTTCTATGACGATAACTTTTCAGGCACCGGGTTCACCACGCACTACATCGTGCTGGGGTTCCGCCTGAAGGTGAGTGAGGCAGACCTGCGTCTGCCTGATTCTCAGCATGACGATTACCGCTGGTTAACGCCAGAGGCGCTGCTGGCAAGCGACAACGTCCATGACAACAGTCGGGCGTACTTCCTTGCCGAACGTCAGGCCGAGGTGCCAGGTCTATGAAAATCCTCGTCTACGGAATTAACTACTCGCCGGAGCTTACCGGTATCGGGAAATACACCGGCGAGATGGTCGAGTGGATGGCGAGCCAGGGACATGACGTGCGGGTGATTACTGCCCCGCCGTATTACCCGGAGTGGAAGGTAGGCGAACGCTATTCCAGCTGGCGCTACCGCCGCGAAGAGGGGGCCGCGACCGTCTGGCGCTGCCCGCTCTACGTGCCGAAACAGCCCTCGACGCTGAAACGTTTAATTCATCTGGGCAGCTTTGCCCTGAGCAGTTTCTTCCCGCTGATGGCGCAGCGTCGCTGGAAGCCGGATCGCATCATCGGCGTGGTGCCGACGCTGTTCTGCACGCCAGGCATGCGCCTGCTGGGCAAACTCTCCGGCGCGCGCACCCTGCTGCACATTCAGGATTATGAAGTGGACGCCATGCTCGGGCTGGGAATGGCCGGGAAAGGCAAGGGCGGCAAGGTGGCGAAGCTCGCCAGCGCCTTTGAGCGCAGCGGCCTGCACAACGTGGATTACGTCTCGACCATTTCGCGCTCGATGATGAACAAGGCGCAGGAGAAGGGCGTCCCGGCGGAAAAAGTGATCTTCTTTCCGAACTGGTCCGAAGTGGCGCGCTTCCGCGATGTGACAGACCAGGATGCGCAGGCGTTACGCGCGCAGCTCGGGTTGCCTGCTGAGCAAAAAATCATTCTTTACTCAGGCAACATCGGCGAAAAACAGGGGCTGGAGAGCGTGATTGACGCCGCGCTTCAGCTGAGCGAACACCCGTGGATGTTCGTGATAGTCGGGCAGGGCGGCGGTAAAGCGCGGCTGGAAAAAATGGCCAGCGAGCGCGGACTGACCAACATCCGCTTCTTCCCGCTTCAGTCTTATGACGCGCTGCCCGCGCTGCTGAAAATGGCGGATTGCCATCTGGTGGTGCAAAAACGCGGCGCGGCGGATGCGGTGCTGCCGTCCAAGCTGACCAACATTCTGGCAGTGGGCGGAAACGCGGTGATTACGGCAGAAGCCGCAACAGAATTAGGCCAGCTGTGCAACAGCTACCCGGGCATTGCCGTTTGCGTGGAGCCGGAATCGGTTCCTGCGCTGGTGACCGGAATTGAGCAGGCACTCGCCATGCCAAAAGAGAACACGGTGGCACGTGAATATGCCGAACGCACGCTCGAGAAAGAGAACGTGCTGAGCCAATTTATTGCAGATATACGGGGATAAATCATGAGTCAAACCACTTTGTATCCGGTCGTAATGGCGGGTGGATCCGGGAGCCGGTTGTGGCCACTGTCCCGCGTGCTTTATCCAAAACAATTTCTGTGCCTGAAAGGCGACCTCACCATGCTGCAAACGACGGTTAACCGTCTGCACGGCGTGGAGTGTGAAAGCCCGGTGGTGATCTGTAACGAACAGCACCGCTTTATCGTTGCCGAGCAGCTGCGCCAGCTGAACAAACTGACCGAAAATATCATTCTGGAGCCTGCCGGACGCAACACGGCGCCTGCCATTGCCCTTGCGGCGCTGGCGGCAAAACGCAGCAGCCCGGACTGCGACCCGCTGATGCTGGTGCTGGCGGCTGACCACGTCATCCAGCAGGAAGAGGCCTTCCGCGACGCGGTACGCGCGGCGATTCCTTACGCTGAGAACGGCAAGCTGGTGACCTTCGGCATCGTGCCGGATCTCCCGGAAACCGGCTATGGCTACATTCGCCGCGGCAGCGTGACGCCGGGTGAAGGCGACAGCGTGGCGTTTGACGTGGCGCAGTTTGTTGAAAAACCGAATCTGGAAACCGCGCAGGCGTACGTGGCGAGCGGTGAATACTACTGGAACAGCGGTATGTTCCTGTTCCGCGCCGGTCGCTACCTAGAAGAGCTGGAAAAATATCGCCCGGATATCTTACGCGCCTGCGAAAAAGCGATGGCGGTGGTGGATCCGGATCTCGATTTTATCCGCGTGGACGAAGAAGCCTTCCTCGCCTGTCCGGAAGAGTCCATTGACTATGCGGTAATGGAACGTACGGCAGATGCGGTAGTGGTACCGATGGATGCTGGCTGGAGCGACGTCGGCTCCTGGTCGTCACTGTGGGAGATCAGCGCGCATACCCCGGAGGGTAACGTCCATCACGGGGATGTGATCAGCCACAAAACGGAAAACAGCTACGTCTACGCCGAATCTGGCCTCGTCACCACGGTAGGGGTGAAGGATCTGGTGGTCGTGCAGACCAAAGACGCGGTGCTGATTGCCGACCGTAATGCCGTGCAGGACGTTAAAAAAGTGGTGGAGCAGATCAAGGCCGATGGCCGCCACGAACACCATATTCACCGCGAAGTCTACCGCCCGTGGGGCAAATATGACTCCATCGACGCCGGCGAGCGTTACCAGGTGAAACGCATCACCGTGAAGCCGGGAGAAGGGCTGTCGGTGCAGATGCACCATCACCGCGCCGAACACTGGGTGGTGGTGGCGGGGACCGCCAAAGTGACCATCGACGGTGAAGTGAAGCTGCTCGGTGAAAACGAGTCCATTTATATTCCGCTGGGGGCGACGCACTGTCTGGAGAACCCGGGGAAAATTCCGCTCGACTTAATTGAGGTGCGTTCCGGCTCCTATCTGGAAGAGGACGACATCATCCGCTTCCAGGATCGCTACGGGCGCGTGTAGCACTCCGCATCATGCCCGGTGGCGCTGCGCTTTCCGGGCCTACGAATGACAAAAATAAATTTGGCCATTACATGGTCAGGGCCAACTGTTGCCTGAAAAAGGGGTCATCATGGAAAAATTAACCTGTTTTAAAGCCTACGATATTCGCGGCAAGCTGGGCGAAGAGCTGAACGAAGACATTGCGTGGCGCATCGGCCGCGCGTACGGCGAATACCTGAAACCACAAACTATCGTGCTGGGCGGCGACGTGCGTCTGACCAGCAAATCCCTGAAGCTGGCGCTGGCGAAAGGGCTACAGGACGCGGGCGTCGATGTGCTGGACATTGGCCTTTCCGGTACCGAAGAGATCTATTTTGCCACCTTCCACCTGGGCGTGGACGGCGGTATCGAAGTGACGGCCAGCCATAACCCGATGGACTACAACGGCATGAAGCTGGTACGCAAGGGCGCGCGTCCTATCAGCGGTGACACCGGCCTGCGTGACGTGCAGCGTCTGGCCGAGGCCAACGACTTCCCGCCGGTGAATGAAGCCACACGCGGCAGCTATAAGCAGATTAACCTGCAAAAAGAGTACATCGACCACCTGCTGGGCTACATCAACGTGGCGAACCTCAAACCGCTGAAGCTGGTGATTAACTCCGGCAACGGCGCGGCAGGCCCGGTTGTCGATGCACTTGAAGCCCGCTTTAAGGCGCTGAACGTGCCGGTGACCTTCGTCAAAGTGCACAACACGCCTGACGGCAACTTCCCGAACGGTATCCCTAACCCGCTGCTGCCGGAGTGCCGCGACGACACCCGCAACGCGGTGATTGAGCACGGCGCCGATATGGGTATCGCCTTTGACGGCGATTTTGACCGCTGCTTCCTGTTCGACGAGAAAGGGCAGTTTATCGAAGGCTACTACATCGTTGGCCTGCTGGCGGAAGCGTTCCTCGAGAAAAACCCGGGGGCGAAAATCATTCACGATCCGCGTCTTTCCTGGAACACCGTCGACGTGGTGAAGGCCGCGGGCGGCGAACCGGTGATGTCCAAAACCGGCCACGCGTTTATCAAAGAGCGTATGCGTGAGGAAGACGCCATCTACGGCGGCGAGATGAGCGCCCACCACTATTTCCGTGATTTTGCCTACTGCGACAGCGGGATGATCCCGTGGCTGCTGGTGACTGAGCTGCTGTGCCTGAAAGGGAAGAGCCTGGGCGAACTGGTGCGCGACCGCATGGCGGCGTTCCCGGCGAGCGGGGAGATCAACAGCAAACTGGCACAGCCCGCTGAGGCCATTGCCCGCGTAGAACATCACTTTGCCATTCATGCGCTGGAGATTGACCGTACCGACGGTATCAGCATGGCGTTCCCGCAGTGGCGCTTCAACCTGCGCTCCTCCAACACCGAGCCGGTGGTGCGCCTGAACGTGGAGTCCCGCGCCGATACCGCGCTGATGGAAGCCCGAACGAAGGACATTCTGGCGCTGTTGAATCAGTAAAAAGAAAACCTTACCCCTCACCCTAACCCTCTCCCCAAAGGGGAGAGGGAACTTGAACACCCTCTCCCCTTTGGGGAGAGGGCCGGGGTGAGGGGCGAGGGGTAAGGTTTAGAACTAAAGGAACAACGATGACAAATCTAAAAAAGCGCGAACGAGCGAGAACGAATGCATCGTTAATCTCTATGGTGCAGCGTTTTTCTGATATCACCATCATGGTCGGCGGACTGTGGGCGGTGTGTTGGGTCAGCGGGCAGTCGTTCTTATACATGCACTTGCTGATGGCGTTGATTGCGCTGGTGGTGTTTCAGATGATCGGCGGCATGACCGATTTCTATCGTTCATGGCGCGGCGTCAAAATGACCACCGAACTGATGCTGCTGCTCCAGAACTGGACCTTAAGCCTGGTTTTCAGCGCAGGGCTGGTGGCGTTCAGCCATGATTTTGATAACCGTCTTGTGACCTATCTCTGCTGGTATCTGTTAACCAGCATTGGCATGGTGGTCTGCCGCTCGCTGATCCGCTTTGGCGCGGGCTGGCTGCGCAACCGCGGGTATAACCGTCGCTTCGTTGCCGTGGCGGGCGACCTGCCGGTGGGACAGGTGTTGCTCGACAGCTTCCGCAAAGAGCCGTGGTTAGGTTTTGAAGTGGTCGGGATTTATCACGACGCGAAGCCCGGCGGCGTGCCGTCCGACTGGGCAGGTAACTACGAACAGCTTATTGACGATGCGAAAGCCGGCAAAATTCATAACGTCTACATCGCCATGCAGATGAAAGATGAATCCCGCATCAAGAAACTGATGCGCGAGCTGGCGGATACCACCTGCTCGGTGATCCTCATCCCGGATGTCTTCACCTTCAATATTCTCCACTCCCGTATTGAAGAGGTGAACGGGGTACCGGTTGTTCCACTGTACGACACGCCGCTGTCGGGGATTAACCGCGTGCTGAAGCGCGTGGAAGATATCGTCCTTTCGTCCCTGATCCTGCTGCTCATCTCCCCGGTGCTGTGCTGCATTGCGCTGGCGGTGAAGCTCAGCTCGCCGGGGCCGATCATCTTCCGTCAGACCCGCTACGGCATGGACGGTAAGCCGATCATGGTGTGGAAATTCCGCTCTATGAAGGTGATGGAGAACGACAAGGTGGTGACCCAGGCGACGCAGAACGATCCGCGCGTCACCCGCGTGGGCAACTTCCTGCGCCGTACCTCGCTCGATGAGCTGCCGCAGTTCATCAACGTGTTCACCGGCGGGATGTCCATCGTCGGGCCTCGTCCTCACGCCGTGGCCCATAACGAGCAGTACCGCACCCTGATTGAAGGCTACATGCTGCGCCATAAGGTGAAGCCAGGCATCACCGGCTGGGCGCAGATCAACGGCTGGCGCGGCGAGACCGACACGCTGGAAAAAATGGAAAAACGTATCGAGTTCGATCTGGAGTACATCCGCGAGTGGAGCCTCTGGTTCGATATCAAGATTGTTTTTCTGACCGTTTTCAAAGGCTTCGTGAACAAAGCGGCGTACTAAGATGAGCTTACGAGAAAAAACCATCAGCGGCGCGAAATGGTCAGCCATGGCCACCATCGTCATCATTGGCCTCGGCCTGGTGCAGATGACGGTGCTGGCGCGCATTATCGATAATCACCAGTTTGGTCTGCTGACCGTCTCGCTGGTGATTATCGCCCTGGCCGATACGCTGTCGGACTTTGGTATCGCCAACTCCATTATCCAGCGTAAGGAGATCAGCCATCTGGAGCTGACCACGCTTTACTGGCTGAACGTCGGGCTGGGTATCTTCGTTTTTGTGCTGGTGTTCCTGCTGAGCGATGTGATTGCCGGCGTGCTGCATAACCCGGACCTGGCGCCGCTGATGCGCACCCTGTCGTTCGCTTTCGTGGTGATCCCGCACGGGCAGCAGTTCCGCGCGCTGATGCAGAAGGAGCTGGAGTTCAACAAAATCGGCATGATTGAAACCAGCGCCGTGCTGGCGGGCTTTACCTTCACCGTGGTCAGCGCCCATTTCTGGCCGCTGGCGATGACCGCCATCCTCGGTTACCTGGTTAACTCTGCCGTACGTACGCTGCTGTTCGGCTACTTTGGCCGCAAGATTTACCGTCCGGGGCTGCATTTCTCGCTGGCGTCTGTTTCATCCAACCTGCGCTTCGGCGCGTGGCTGACGGCAGACAGCATTATCAACTACGTGAATACTAACCTCTCCACGCTGGTGCTGGCGCGCATTCTGGGCGCGAGCGTCGCGGGTGGCTACAACCTGGCGTATAACGTCGCGGTTGTCCCGCCGATGAAGCTCAACCCTATCATTACCCGCGTGCTGTTCCCGGCGTTCGCCAAAATTCAGGACGATACCGAAAAGCTGCGCGTGAACTTTTACAAGCTGCTCTCCGTCGTGGGGATCATCAACTTCCCGGTGCTGCTGGGGCTGATGGTGGTTGCCAGCAATTTCGTACCGCTGGTGTTTGGCGAGAAGTGGAACAGCATCATCCCGATCCTGCAACTGCTGTGCGTCGTGGGGCTGCTGCGCTCGGTGGGGAACCCGATTGGTTCTCTGCTAATGGCGAAGGCGCGCGTGGATATCAGCTTCAAGTTCAACGTGTTTAAAACCTTCCTGTTTATTCCGGCAATTATTGTGGGCGGCCACACGGCGGGCGCCATTGGCGTGACGCTCGGCTTCCTGCTGGTGCAAATCGTCAATACCGTGCTGAGCTACTTCGTGATGATCAAACCGGTGCTGGGCTCCAGCTACCGTCAGTACATCCTCAGCCTGTGGCTGCCGTTTTATCTCTCCTTACCGACGCTTGCGGTGAGCTACGGCCTGGGCGTGGTGCTCAACGGGCATCTGCCGCTGGCGGCGCTGCTTGCGGTGCAGGTCGCGGCAGGCGCGCTGGCGTTCGCCGTGATGATTGTGCTGTCACGCAATGCGCTGGTGGTCGAGATGAAGCGCCAGTTTTGCCGTAACGAAAAAATGAAAACGCTGCTTCGCGCAGGCTAATTTTACGAGGCCATTATGAAATTACTTATTCTTGGCAACCATACCTGCGGCAACCGTGGCGACAGCGCCATCCTGCGCGGTTTACTGGATGCAATTAACACCCTTAAGCCTGAGACAGAAGTGGATGTGATGAGCCGTTATCCGGTCAGCTCATCCTGGTTACTGAACCGCCCGGTGATGGGCGACCCGCTCTACAGCCAGATGAAACAGCACAACAACGCCGCGGGGGTGATGGGGCGCGTGAAGAAAGTGCTGCGTCGCCGCTACCAGCATCAGGTGCTGCTTTCTCGCGTGACCGACACCGGCAAGCTGCGCAACATCGCCATCGCGCAGGGTTTTACCGATTTTGTTCGTCTGCTGTCCGGCTATGACGCCATTATCCAGGTGGGCGGTTCGTTCTTCGTCGATCTCTACGGCGTGCCACAGTTTGAGCATGCGCTTTGTACGTTCATGGCGAAAAAGCCGCTGTTTATGATTGGCCACAGCGTCGGGCCATTCCAGGATCCGCAGTTTAACCAGCTGGCGAACTATGTCTTCGGCCACTGCGACGCGCTGATCCTGCGTGAATCGGTCAGCCTCGACATGATGAAGCGCAGTGAAATCGACACCACCAAAGTGGAGCACGGTGTGGACACCGCCTGGCTGGTGGATCATCAGGATGACAGTTTCCAGGCCAGCTACGCGGTACAGCACTGGCTGGACGTGGCGGCAAAGCAGAAAACCGTCGCCATTACCCTGCGTGAACTTGCTCCGTTCGATAAACGCCTCGGCACGACCCAGGCGGCGTACGAGAAAGCCTTTGCCGATGTGGTGAACCGCGTGCTGGACAGCGGTTACCAGGTGCTGGCGCTTTCCACCTGTACCGGTATCGACAGCTACAACAAAGATGACCGTATGGTGGCGCTCAACTTGCGCAACCTGGTGAACGATCCGTCCCGCTATCACGTGGTGATGGACGAGCTGAACGACCTTGAGATGGGCAAGCTGCTCTCCGCCTGCGACCTGACCGTGGGCACGCGTCTGCACTCGGCCATTATCTCGATGAACTTCGGCACGCCAGCCATCGCCATTAACTACGAACACAAGTCCGCGGGCATTATGCAGCAGCTCGGCATGCCGGAAATGGCCGTTGATATTCGTCATCTGCTGGACGGGTCGCTGGGTGCGATGGTGGGCGACACGCTCGGTCAGCTGCCTGCGATCAACGAACGTCTGGCGGTGGCGGTAAAAGCCGAACGCGAAAAAGGTATTGGCATGGTGAAATCCGTACTCGACCGCGTCCGGGAGGGGAAATGAAGGTTGGTTTCTTCTTACTGAAATTTCCGCTGTCGTCTGAAACCTTTGTGCTGAACCAAATCACCGCGTTTATCGATATGGGGTATGACGTGGAGATTATCGCCCTGCAAAAGGGCGATACGCAAAACACCCATGCGGCGTATACCCGGTATGTGCTGGAGGCGAAAACCCGCTGGTTGCAGGATGAACCCACCGGACGAATGAACAAACTGCGCCATCGCGCCAGCCAGACGCTGCGCGGCCTTCATCGCGCCTCGACGTGGCGGGCGCTGAATATGTCGCGCTATGGGGCGGAGGCCCGCAACCTGATCCTTTCCGCCATTTGCGGGCAAACGGCCCAGCCGTACCGGGCCGATGTCTTTATCGCCCACTTTGGCCCGGCGGGCGTAACGGCGGCAAAACTGCGTGAGCTGGGGGTGATTGACGGCAAAATCGCAACCATTTTCCACGGTATCGACATCTCCAGCCGGGAAGTACTGAACCACTACACGCCGGAATATCAGCAGCTGTTTCGCCGTGGCGACATGATGCTGCCGATAAGCAACCTGTGGGCCGGACGCCTGAAAACTATGGGGTGCCCGAGCGAGAAAATCACCGTTTCACGCATGGGCGTGGATATGGAACGTTTCACCCAGCGACCGGTCAAGGTGCCGGGCAAGCCGCTGCAAATTATCTCTGTTGCCCGCCTGACCGAAAAGAAAGGGCTGCACGTAGCCATCGAAGCCTGTCGCCAGCTGAAGGCGCGCGGCGTGGACTTCCACTACCGCATCCTGGGCATCGGGCCGTGGGAGCGTCGCCTGCGCACGCTGATTGAACAGTATCAGCTGGAAGACGTGGTCGAGATGCCGGGCTTCAAGCCGAGCCACGAAGTGAAAGCCATGCTTGATGATGCGGATGTGTTCCTGCTGCCTTCCGTAACCGGCGCCGACGGCGATATGGAAGGCATTCCCGTGGCGCTGATGGAGGCGATGGCGGTCGGCATTCCGGTGGTCTCGACACTACACAGCGGTATCCCGGAGCTGATCACCTCTGAACACTCCGGCTGGCTGGTCCCTGAAAACAATGCGCTGGCGCTGGCGGATCGTCTGGCTGCGTTCAGTGATATCGATCAGCAGACGCTGATCCCTGTGCTGCAAAATGCGCGGCAAAAAGTTGAAGCAGAATTCAATCAGCAGGTGATTAATCGCCAGTTAGCGAGCCTGCTGCAAACGCTGTAACGCTGAGGTTGTATGCTGAAAAAGATTACCCGACGCCGATTTGTCTCTTCTTTATCCGTCCTGGCTGCCATGCCGCTGCTGTCGCCCCGCGCTGTGCGGGCGGCAACCGGGAAGACGGTTTCTGTCGATCGCTACAACAATAACGACTGGATCGCCGCCTTTAAGCAGGCATTTACCGAGGGCGATACCGTTGTTGTTCCCGCCGGGTTAACCTGTGGAAACATCAATACCGGCATTTTCATTCCTGATGGCAAAACCCTGCTGATCCGCGGTGCGCTGAAGGGCAATGGCCGCGGGCGGTTTGTGCTCCAGGAAGGCTGTAAGGTCATTGGGGAAGGAGAGGGGCGCACGCATAACATTACGCTGGACGTGCGTGGCTCCGACTGTGTCATTAAAGGGCTGGCGATGAGCGGCTTCGGCCCCGTCACCCAGATCTACATCGGCGGTAAAAAGCCGAGAGTGATGCGTAACCTGCTTATCGATCGCATTGCCGTGAGCCAGGCCAACTACGCCATTCTGCGCCAGGGTTTTCATAATCAGGTGGTCGGTGCGCGCATAACCAACAGTAAATTCAGCCACTTGCAGGGTGACGCGATTGAGTGGAACGTGGCGATTAACGACCGCAATATCCTGATCTCTGACCACGTGATCGATAACATCAACTGCACAAACGGCAAGATCAACTGGGGGATAGGCATTGGGCTGGCTGGCAGCACGTACGACAATGACTATCCGGAACAGCAGACCGTTAAAAACTTCGTGGTGGCAAATATCACCGGCAGCAACTGTCGGCAGTTGGTCCATGTTGAAAACGGTAAACACTTTGTGATCCGTAATATCAAGGCCAGCAATATTACTCCCGACTTCAGTAAAAAGGCCGGAATTGATAACGCGACGGTAGCTATTTATGGCTGTGATAATTTCGTTATTGATAATATCGATATGGTGAACAGCGCCGGAATGTTAATCGGGTATGGCGTGATCAAGGGCGATTATCTGTCGATACCGCAAAACTTCAAACTTAACGATATTCGCCTGGATAACCGACAGCTTGCCTATAAGCTGCGCGGGATACAGATTTCTTCCGGCAATGCCACCTCGTTTGTTGCCATCACCAACGTCAACATGCAGCGGGCAACGCTTGAGCTGCACAACAAGCCACAGCACCTTTTCTTGCGTAATATCAACGTGATGCAGGAGTCAGCGACGGGACCAGCGCTTAAGATGAACTTCGACTTGCGCAAAGACGTGCGTGGGAAGTTTATGGCCAAAAACGAGACGCTGTTGTCGCTCGCGAACATAAAAGCGGTTAATGAAAAGGGGCAGAGTTCGGTGGATATTGATCGGGTCGATCAACACGTGGTGAATACGGAACGGTTGAATTTTGCGCTGCCGCACAGGTAATCCTACAGCCTATTTTGCGACTATTCCTGGTACGGAATCGCGATCTATTCAGATTACAACTACTGTAATTTGTGGTGGGGTGACCTAGGATTACTTCATATTTACGGCAAAACATGCTGGCGAAAACAGGTTTAAAAGCTATAATTCGTCAACCATTTTAAGGTGGAAGAAATAATGATTAATTTGAAAGCAGTCATACCGGTAGCGGGTTTGGGCATGCACATGTTGCCCGCCACAAAGGCCATTCCTAAAGAGATGCTGCCGATCGTTGACAAGCCGATGATTCAGTACATCGTCGACGAGATTGTTGCTGCGGGGATCAAAGAAATCGTTCTGGTGACGCACTCTTCGAAGAATGCCGTTGAGAACCACTTCGACACCTCTTATGAACTCGAGGCGCTGCTTGAGCAGCGTGTTAAGCGCCAGCTTCTGGCAGAAGTTCAGTCTATCTGTCCTCCTGGCGTGACCATCATGAACGTGCGTCAGGCGCAGCCGCTGGGTCTGGGGCACTCAATCCTCTGCGCGCGCCCGGTGGTGGGTGATAACCCGTTCATCGTGGTTCTGCCGGACATCATTATTGATACCGCTTCCGCCGATCCGCTGCGTTACAACCTGGCGGCAATGGTCGCTCGCTTCAACGAGACGGGCCGCAGCCAGGTGCTGGCGAAACGTATGAAGGGCGATCTCTCTGAGTATTCTGTTATTCAGACTAAAGAGCCACTGGAGACGGAAGGGCAGGTGAGCCGGATCGTTGAGTTTATCGAAAAACCCGATCAGCCGCAGACCCTGGACTCTGACCTGATGGCAGTCGGCCGTTATGTGCTGAATGCGGATATCTGGGCTGAACTGGAAAAAACCGAGCCGGGCGCCTGGGATCGTATCCAGCTAACCGATGCGATTGCTGAGCTGGCGAAGAAGCAGTCGGTTGATGCGATGCTGATGACCGGCGATAGCTATGACTGCGGTAAGAAAATGGGGTATATGCAGGCGTTTGTGAACTATGGCCTGCGTAACCTGAAGGAAGGGGCGAAGTTCAGAAGCCGGATTGAGAAGTTGCTTAAAGAGCACTAAACCTTCGGTATACTCCCGCAAAGTATTGATCTAAGGTGGTAAGCGTTCGGAATGGATAGAACGCTACCACCTTTTAATGTTTCTGACACAGATAAGAGCGAGTCTTAGTACGATAGTCTATAACTTTTTGCTTGTTTCTAAGTGAGATACGTCAGACAATTATCCGCATATTTTTATGAACCGGACCTGCGTATTCGGCGTTCAAAAATTTGTTATAGAATATAAGCATGTTGGTAGCTTAGGAGCCAGGGGCGGTAGCGTGGCCCGACCATATTGAGCGTTGTGGCTCATTCCCTTTATTAGTAATGCTAATATTTTACCTAAAGGCAGATTGATGGCATCTCTGTATTTTTTACTTCCTCTTTTATATATTATTTGCACCATATACTTTATAAAAGGCGTATATATTCGCGTTTTTACTATTTTTTACTTCGTGGTGAATTTTGTATATTATCTATCTGTCTGGATACAGGGTATTCCGCTAGAGGAGGGATATACTCAGGTATTTTGGTTCTCATTCTTAAGTTTGTTCGCAATCCATTTGTCATATTTTATAACACCAATAAAAGTGTCCTCGCGGTATAATCATTCAGATGATTTGTCTAATTCATGGTTCAGAAGTATTAACTCAAAAATATTTGTCGTTTGTGGTCTGGTTTTATACATTTTTGCTTTAATGATTTATGTGAAAAATAATGGGGTCGCATTTGGTGGTGGTTACGAAGCTCGTCTTGAACAGAATTCGGGTGGCGGCCTGTCAATTATTTTAATGTACGCATTTGTTCCTTCCTCGATTGTGTTCTTTCTTCGTAAACCTACTAAATTACGTTTTATATTGGCAACCGCATTGGCTATTTTCTGTGGTTCTGTTTATTACTACGTTATAGGCGGCTCAAGAAATGTAATGGGCGCGGCAGTTCTTGCTATAACTTATTTTGCCTATGAGAAAAAAGTACTCCGTATAAATGAAATAGCTATACTATCAGCATGTTGCTGTGTAGCTTTAATTGTATTGGGTGCTCTGCGTTATGGATCCAGTCTTGATGATGTGATCAGTATGCTTCTGTCTGGCTCATCAGTCATGATTTCATTCGCTTTAGATTCTTTCTCTCCGATTTATGCAATCAAAGATATTATTGAATATATTGATAAAACAGGTAATATTCAGTATTTTTCAACCTTCTTCAATGAGTTTGCGATTATTGTTCCTCGTTTTTTATGGGAGTCAAAACCGATTAACTTTTTGAATAACGGCTATTTTTATACAACCTATATCCTGAATATGGATACGCAGTTGACCATATCACCAACGATAGTAGGTAGCTTTATTATTATGTTTGGCACAACCTGGTTTTGGCTTTGGGGACTTATTACTGGAAGCACATTAAAACTCATTGACGCAGTAACCAAAAAAACCAGGATGATTACGATAAAGATTACATTTATAACCTGCATTGGCTACTGCTTCTTCTGGGTGCGTGACGGTTTAGAAGTGTTTATGTATATCTCATTTAAATTCTTTTTATGTGTAATGATCATTAAAGCGATTAGCACGATAGTTGGTTGTCTATTGAAAAGGCCTTCGAATGAAAATTTTGCTCATAAGTAATATGTATCCAGGTTCGGATACGCCACATCTGGGCGGGTTCGTTAAAAACGCAGCTGATTCGCTGCGTAATAATGGACATGATATTGAATTATGTGTTCTTAATAAAATCTCAAAAAGCAAAGTTACTAAAATTTATAACTATCTTGTTTTTTATATCTCTATTTTGGTTAAAGTTCTTTTGACCAAAAGTGATTGTCTTTATTTGCATTATGCGTCTCATTGCTATCTGCCGGTAAAAATGGGCAATTGTGTCAGAAGAAAAAAAATTGTAGTGCACGTACACGGCGGTGACGTTAAGCGGCTCAACGGAACCAGTGGAATGTTCTTTCGTATTAAGAAGGCAATTGTTTCTAATGCGTTGAAAAATGCGGTAAAAATAGTGTTTCCTTCAAAGTCTTATCTGGAATTTACCAAAAATGAATATCAACTCGATGAAGTTAAATGTGCAATAAGCCCTTCTGGCGGCGTTGATACCCAACTCTTTGCGTTTAAAAATCGTGAATTCGGTGTTCCGCTTAAACTACTTTTTGCTGGACGACTCATCAAGAGTAAACGTGTGGATCTGGCAATACAGGCAATTGAAAACCTGTCCGACGATGATAAAAGTAAAATTCACTTAACTATTGTTGGGGATGGTCCAGAGCTGAGTTCGTTAGTGAAAAGTGCAGCTCATTTACCAAATATTGAATTTTCGCCTGCCGTAGGGCACGTTCGCTTGGCTGAAATTTTTCAGGAACATGATGTGCTAATCTATCCTTCAGAAAGTGAAAGCCTTGGACTGGTTCCTTTGGAGGCGATGGCTACGGGGATGATTCCACTTCTAAGTAATATCCCCTCTTTCAACGAGTTCATCGATAATAACCAAAATGGTTTTATTGTTTACGAGGACGGACACTATAAAATTAAAATTGAGCAAATGCTCAAGATGTCACCACAAACGCTTCAAGCGATGTCTCATCAGGCTAAGCAAACGGTCTTAAACAGCTATACGAAAGAAATAGCGCAAACGAAGCTGCTTGAGGCATTTAAATGTTTGTAATTAATAAATTAATTTGGCTTGGATATACTGTATCTTCTGGAGCAGCAAGGGTTATAATCTTCTTTTTGTTGACTCTTGTGTTTGTCCAAAAAGACATTGCGCTCTTTGCTGTTTATTATTCATTCTTAACTGTTGCAGTGATATTCCTCGGTCAGGGACTTGGTACAACGCTCATTAAAGATGGCTCTGAAGTGAGCATGAAATACTTTAATTACGTTTTACTCCTTAGTATTGCAGCAGCCTCGGTTATTACCTTAGCACTGGCGACTCCAACACTTGACTTAAATTTAATTGACACCTTAATATTCGCTGGCTCTCTTGCATGTCTGGCTATCAACCAAATCTATCGTTATTATTATATTTATTATAAAAAGGCACTCCCTGGCTTAATTTATGATTTGCTAGCGCTGGTTCTTTTCGCGGCAGGAATGCTGCTGTGCAAACTACATCTTGTCTCTTTAAAGCCTCTTGATATTTTCTTCCTTGCTTACTTAATCGCGACAATAATTAACCAAATTATTTACTATATATATGTTAAGCGAGCATGGATAACCGTATCTGATAGCAAGGCTTTCAATGGGCTGGATTGGAAATTCTCCCTAAATGTTGGCTTCGTGGGGCTCATTTCTACAGGGATCGTTTTTCTATTACCTTACTTTTCCCGTGAGTTACTTCCCGATGAATCAATGTCGGTACTGGGTCTCACAATTAGCATAATTGGAATTATATCTGTCTTCTCACGTGCATACATGAACTACTTTTATCGAGAGTTGGTGGAGTGTGCTAAGTCCAAAGAAGAAAAAGTTTATCTTGCGATAAATAAAAAAGTTATCATCATATCAGCGCTCGTATGCTTTGGTAGTATCCTGCCACTAATCTTTTATGTTAAATTATCGCTTTCCTATGTAACCTTTAACGAAATACTGGCAATTGTCGTGCCTGTAATGCTTTTTACTCTCTCTTCGCAACTATCATTAGTTCAGTCAAATATAATATTATTCCTTGGTAAAGAAAAAATCTCACTGATATTCAACTTTTTTGTATTTATTGTGGTTCTGTCATTGTTTTTGTTATGGCAATACTTCATTAGTATTTCGGTGATATATCTTATCCCAATAATGTCTTTATTCCTGATGGTTTTATATTTAATCAGATACGCTTATTTTAGAATCCTGATCAGGACGGCTTTTAAGAATGGAGAAGCAGTTTAACATGAACATAGAGGATAGTGCTTTATTCATTTACGGCGAGGGAGGACACCGAGCCCAG
This sequence comes from Enterobacter sp. DTU_2021_1002640_1_SI_PRY_ASU_LCPMC_013, assembly GCF_032389435.1. Lineage (NCBI taxonomy): Bacteria > Pseudomonadati > Pseudomonadota > Gammaproteobacteria > Enterobacterales > Enterobacteriaceae > Enterobacter > Enterobacter sp. DTU_2021_1002640_1_SI_PRY_ASU_LCPMC_013. The sequence goes on along the minus strand of NZ_CP135594.1, from coordinate 2,875,220 downwards.
ATGAACAGATTGATGAAAAGAATTGGTGGAGAAATAAATAAAAATAAAATCAGTCTCTCAGATTATAAAATTAAGGAAGAATGGTCTGATAAGCATTATGTCACTCGTGAATTTAGAAATAAATACTCAACGTTCACTAGTGTGCTTCGCTTCAATCAGTTACATCAGATCAAGGTCTGTTTACAGATTCATAAAACTCATCGAATAAAAGTGGTCGTTTCAACGGGACCCGGTGTAGCTCTTATTCCCGCTTTTTATTTTAAATATATTGTTGGTGCAAAAATAATTCATCTCGAAACATGGTCCAGATTCGAAACGAAGTCCTTCACTGGTAGAATCATGTCTTTAATTGCGGATGAGTTTTATGTGCAGCACAAGACGCTTTTAAAACAGTATAAAAAAGCCAAATTTTCCGGAGTGCTATGAAAATTTTAGTGACCGTAGGCACCACTCGGTTTGATAAACTTATCAAGCAGATTGCATCAATTTCAGCGCTTCCACATATGGCCAACAATTTTTTTATGTGCCAAAAGGCGAATGGCCTGTCAAACCCTGAAACAGAAAATTACAAGGAAGTTGAATTTATTCAATCTATTGAGAACGAATATTCTCATTATGATCTTGTAATCAGTCACGCAGGCGCTGGATCAATATTTTCTCTTTTAGATCACGAGAAAAAAATCATCATTGCCCCAAATTTAGATCGTTTGGATAAACATCAGTCTGACATTGCTAAATATATGGGGGAAAAGGAATTTGCAATGATTTGTTGGGATATCGAAGATCTCGAAAATCTAATCATTAATGCAAGTTCATTCCAGCCAAAGAAATTTGAATTAGTGCGATTTTTCAAGAATGATGAGTTTATTGACCATATAAATAACGCGTGATAGTACTCGATCGCTAAAGCCATTTAATAATATTTGCAGGTAACTTTTGAACATAAAAAATAGTTAATGCTTTGTGAAATTATTTGATAACGACTTTAGTATTGTTTAGAGTTATGAGAAGTGATTCCCAAGCCGCTATCATTCGCGGCGACCACACCTGACAGGAGTATGTAATGTCCAAGCAACAGATCGGCGTTGTCGGTATGGCAGTGATGGGGCGCAACCTGGCGCTCAACATCGAAAGCCGTGGTTATACCGTCTCCGTTTTCAACCGCTCCCGTGATAAGACCGAAGAAGTCATCGCTGAGAATCCAGGCAAAAAACTGGTTCCTTTCTATACGGTTAAAGAGTTCGTTGAGTCTCTGGAAACACCTCGTCGTATCCTGTTAATGGTGAAAGCGGGCGCAGGTACCGATGCAGCTATCGATTCACTGAAACCGTATCTGGATAAAGGCGACATCATTATTGATGGCGGCAACACCTTCTTCCAGGACACCATTCGTCGTAACCGTGAACTGTCTGCTGAAGGCTTCAACTTCATTGGTACCGGCGTATCCGGCGGTGAAGAGGGCGCCCTGAAAGGTCCATCAATCATGCCTGGCGGTCAGAAAGAGGCGTACGAACTGGTTGCGCCTATTCTGACCAAAATCGCTGCGGTTGCGGAAGATGGTGAGCCGTGTGTGACTTATATCGGTCCTGATGGCGCTGGTCATTACGTGAAAATGGTTCACAACGGCATTGAATATGGCGACATGCAGCTGATTGCTGAAGCCTACTCTCTGCTGAAAGGCGGCCTGAACCTCTCCAACGAGGAGCTCGCAGAGACCTTCACCGAGTGGAACAAAGGCGAGCTGAACAGCTACCTGATCGACATCACCAAAGATATCTTCACCAAGAAAGATGAAGAGGGTAAATACCTGGTTGATGTGATTCTGGATGAAGCCGCGAACAAAGGTACCGGTAAATGGACCAGCCAGAGCTCTCTGGATCTGGGTGAGCCGTTGTCCCTGATCACCGAATCCGTATTTGCACGTTATATCTCTTCTCTGAAAGAGCAGCGTGTTGCGGCATCTAAGGTGCTGTCTGGTCCTCAGGCTAAACCCGCTGGTGATAAAGCGGAGTTCGTAGAAAAAGTCCGTCGCGCGCTGTATCTGGGTAAAATCGTCTCTTACGCGCAGGGCTTCTCTCAGCTGCGCGCGGCATCTGACGAGAACAACTGGGATCTGAACTACGGTGAGATTGCGAAGATCTTCCGTGCCGGCTGTATCATTCGCGCTCAGTTCCTGCAAAAAATCACCGATGCCTATGCTGAAAACGCGGGTATCGCAAACCTTCTGCTGGCACCTTACTTCAAACAAATTGCTGACGGATATCAGCAGGCGCTGCGTGATGTTGTTGCGTACGCGGTGCAGAATGGTATCCCGGTTCCGACCTTCTCCGCTGCGGTGGCATATTACGACAGCTATCGTGCTGCCGTTCTGCCAGCGAACCTGATTCAGGCACAGCGTGACTACTTCGGTGCGCATACCTATAAGCGTACGGATAAAGAAGGTGTGTTCCACACCGAATGGCTGGATTAATATACGGTTAGCCATGCCATCGAGCCCGGTAGAGATACCGGGCTTTTTTATCTTGCCCTATCCACCTACTGTTTAATGGAATAGATTGCGTGAAAATTCTAGTTACTGGCGGTGCCGGTTTTATCGGTTCCGCGGTTATCCGACATATTATTAGCAATACTCGGGATAGCGTTGTTAACGTTGATAAATTGACCTATGCCGGTAATCTGGAATCCTTGCGTGAAGTAAGCGATAGCGAACGCTATGTTTTTGAGCATGCCGATATATGTGATAAAGAGGCAATGGCGCGTATTTTTGCTATCCATCAGCCTGATGCGATAATGCACCTGGCTGCCGAGAGCCATGTCGACCGTTCTATTACCGGTCCCGCTGCGTTTATTGAAACCAATATTGTTGGCACCTATATCCTGTTAGAAACAAGCCGTGCTTACTGGTCTTCACTGGATGAGGCAGCAAAATCTACTTTCCGTTTCCATCACATTTCAACTGATGAGGTTTACGGCGATCTGCCTCATCCCGATGAACATTATGACTCCACCCCGTTACCGCTGTTTACTGAGAAAACAGCGTACCAGCCAAGCAGCCCTTACTCAGCGTCAAAAGCATCCAGCGACCATTTAGTTCGAGCCTGGATACGCACCTATGGTTTACCCGGGATTGTGACAAATTGTTCGAATAATTATGGCCCATACCACTTTCCTGAAAAGCTGATTCCTCTTGTTATCCTCAATGCGCTGGATGATAAACCATTGCCGATTTATGGAAAGGGCGATCAGATCCGTGACTGGTTATACGTTGAAGATCATGCTCGTGCACTGTATACGGTTCTGACCACGGGTAAGCCGGGAGAAACCTATAATATTGGCGGCCATAACGAGAAGAAAAATATTGAAGTCGTTCAGACCATTTGTGATCTGCTCGATGAAATGGTACCGAAAGAAACATCCTATCGCGCACAAATTACTTATGTCACGGATCGTCCTGGACACGACAGACGTTATGCAATTGATGCTCATAAAATTAGCGACGAGCTCGGATGGACTCCCCTGGAAACCTTTGAAAGCGGCATCCGTAAAACGGTTGAATGGTATTTGAATAACCAGGAGTGGGTATCGAATGTAAAAAGCGGCGCCTATAAGAGCTGGATTGAGCAAAATTATGGGGAGCGTAAGTAAATGACGAAACGTAAAGGGATTATATTAGCTGGCGGATCGGGTACACGTCTTTATCCCGTGACTATGGCCGTAAGTAAGCAATTGTTGCCAATTTACGATAAGCCAATGATCTATTATCCGCTCTCTACGCTTATGCTGGCAGGTATACGGGATATTCTGATTATCAGCACGCCTCAGGACACTCCCCGTTTTGAACAACTGCTCGGAAACGGTAGCCAGTGGGGATTGCATATCCAGTACAAAGTGCAGCCGAGCCCGGATGGCCTTGCCCAGGCGTTTATTTTGGGTGAAGAGTTTATCGGTGAGGATAATTGTGCGCTGGTATTAGGCGATAATATTTTCTACGGACACGATCTCCCCAGACTGCTTGAAGGCGCAGCAAGCCAGCAAGAGGGTGCGACCGTATTCGCCTATCATGTCAGCGACCCGGAACGCTATGGCGTCGTTGAGTTTGATAAAGACGGTACTGCAATTGGCCTTGAGGAGAAGCCTCAGCAACCCAAGAGTAATTACGCAATAACCGGTCTTTATTTTTACGACAACGATGTGATTGAGATGGCCAAAAGTTTAACGCCGTCCGAGCGAGGTGAACTCGAAATTACCGACATCAACCGCATCTATATGCAGCAGGGACGATTGTCTGTCGCGATGATGAGGCGCGGTTACGCCTGGCTGGATACCGGAACGCATCAGAGTATGATCGAAGCAAGCAATTTTATCGCCACAATTGAAGAGCGACAGGGGCTAAAAGTATCATGTCCTGAAGAGATTGCGTTCCGACGAGGTTTTATTGATGCCGAACAACTTCGGGTACTCGCTGAACCATTGAAAAAGACCGGGTATGGTCAGTATCTGCTGAATCTGACCAAGGGATTAGTCTGATTTGACGAAGTAAGCAGTTTTCCTCTACTTACTCTCGACTGCCCTTTAACGTCTTATTGTCGCTGTAAAACAGGTGCTTTGCTTAGTGTAACGACAGGTCTTTTTGTTGAGCAAAAACATTTTTCAAAAAACCTGAAACCTTGACAGCGAATGAAGGTTAGCGATAAAAAACGCTTAGTTAATCATTGTGGTGACTGTGTTATGGTCATCAAAAACTCAAACGTGTAGAAGTCAAACAAATGAAAATAACCATCTCCGGAACAGGCTATGTTGGTCTCTCAAACGGTATTCTGATTGCACAAAACCATGAAGTGGTTGCGCTGGATATCGTGCAGGCAAAAGTGGACATGCTTAACCAGAAGAAGTCCCCGATCGTCGATAAAGAGATTGAAGAATACCTCGCGACCAAACCGCTGAACTTCCGCGCTACCACGGACAAAGAAGATGCTTACCGCGATGCGGATTTCGTCATCATCGCCACGCCAACCGACTACGATCCCAAAACCAACTACTTCAATACCTCTACCGTTGAAGCGGTGATTAAAGACGTTACGGCAATCAACCCGAACGCAGTGATGATCATCAAGTCGACAATTCCAGTGGGTTTCACCAAATCGATTAAAGAAGAGTTGGGTATTGATAATGTCTTCTTCTCGCCGGAATTTCTCCGCGAGGGCAGGGCGTTATACGATAACCTGCACCCATCCCGTATCGTGATTGGCGAGCGTTCCGAGCGTGCAGAGCGTTTTGCTGCTTTGCTTCAGGAAGGCGCAATCAAAAAAGATATTCCGGTGCTGTTCACCGATTCCACCGAGGCAGAGGCGATTAAGCTTTTCGCCAATACCTATCTGGCGATGCGTGTGGCTTACTTCAACGAACTTGACAGCTATGCCGAGAGCTTAGGTCTGAACACCCGTCAGATCATCGAGGGCGTGTGTCTTGACCCGCGTATCGGTAACCATTACAACAATCCGTCCTTCGGTTACGGTGGCTACTGCCTGCCAAAAGATACCAAGCAGCTGCTGGCAAACTATCAGGCGGTGCCGAACAACCTGATTTCCGCCATTGTGGATGCCAACCGCACGCGTAAGGACTTCATCTCGGATTCCATTCTGGCGCGTCAGCCGAAAGTGGTGGGCGTGTATCGCCTGATCATGAAGAGCGGTTCCGATAACTTCCGCGCTTCTTCCATTCAGGGGATCATGAAGCGTATTAAGGCGAAGGGCGTGCAGGTCATTATTTATGAACCGGCCATGCAGGAAGACGAGTTCTTCCACTCCCGCGTCATTCGCGATCTGGATGCGTTTAAGAAAGAAGCGGATGTAATTATCTCCAACCGTATGGCGGAAGAGCTGGCGGACGTGAAAGATAAAGTCTATACCCGCGATTTGTTCGGCAGCGACTGATTAAAATCGTGATATAAAAAAACCCGGCAATCTGCCGGGTTTTTTGTTTTTAAACGTTATAGAAGTTGCGGTACCAGTCGACGAAGTTTTTCACGCCTTCTTTGACTGAGGTTTGTGGTTTAAACCCAATAACGTCATACAGCGCTTTGGTGTCCGCACTGGTCTCCAGCACGTCCCCCGGCTGGATCGGCATCATATTTTTCACCGCTTCCTTGCCCAGCGCCTCTTCAAGCGCGGTGATGTAATCCATCAGTTCGACAGGTGAACTGTTGCCGATGTTATACACGCGATACGGGGCAGAGCTGGTTGCTGGCGAACCGGTTTCGACTGTCCAGTCGGCATCGGCCTGAGGAATGACGTCCTGTAGGCGAATAATCGCCTCCGCAATATCATCGATATAGGTGAAGTCGCGCTTCATCTTGCCGTAGTTGTATACGTCGATGCTGTTGCCTTCAATCATGGCTTTGGTGAATTTGAACAGCGCCATGTCCGGTCGGCCCCACGGGCCATAGACGGTAAAGAAGCGCAGGCCAGTGGTCGGAAGGTTATACAGATGCGAATAGGTATGCGACATCAGCTCATTGGCTTTTTTGGTTGCCGCATACAGGGATACCGGATGGTCTACGGAGTCGTCGGTAGAAAACGGCATCTTACGGTTGAGGCCGTAAACAGAGCTGGATGAAGCATACAGAAGATGCTGAACCTTGTTGTGGCGACAGCCTTCCAGCACGTTCAGGTGACCTACCAGGTTAGCATCAGCGTAGGCATGCGGGTTTTCCAGCGAGTAACGCACGCCCGCCTGTGCGGCAAGATGGATTACGCGGTCAAATTTCTCATTGGCGAAGAGCGCAGCCATGCCCTCGCGGTCCGCTAAGTCCAGCTTGTGGAAGGTGAAACTCTCGGATTTGAGCAGTTCGAGACGAGCGAGCTTGAGGTTAGGGTCATAGTAATCATTCAGATTATCCATCCCAACAACTTCATGCCCTGCATCAAGCAGGCGCTTGCTGACATGAGAACCGATAAAGCCCGCCGCGCCCGTTACCAGAAATTTCATAGCTTCCCTCATTCACAGTGTTCTTGTTGATGCCCCAGACATCAGAATCCGACTATGATAGCGCGTCGCCTTGAACTTACATAACCCATCTTTCCGATATAACTCATCGGATTCTTATAGAAAATTCTTCAGCAACAGATACACTAAGGGAACAAGATTATTTTTGCCCTTTTTCATCTGTTAGGGATTGTATGACGCAAAACAACAATAACCTGGTCGCACGTAACAATGACCCGGAGCAAATTGATTTACTTGATGTAATGCTACAGCTGTGGCGTGGTAAGTGGGTAATAGGGGCTTTTATTGCTGCTTTTATCGTTCTTGCTGGCGTTTACATCACTGTAGCCAAAGAGAAATGGACGTCATCAGCCATCATAGCCCAGCCTGATGCGGCACAAATCGCCACCTATTCCAATGCATTGAATATCCTCTATGGCGGGGCAGCTCCCTCCATGTTAGACATTCAGAATCGTGCTATTGGACGTTTCAATTCCTCCTTCTCGGCATTAGCTCAGGCGCTGGAGAATCAGGAAGATCCGGAAAAACTGACTATTGAGCCTACCGTTAAAGGACAAAGTTTGCCTTTAACCGTAAGCTATCAGGGCGAATCCGCTGAAGCAGCTCAAAAGCAATTAGCTCAGTACATTCAGCAGGTTGACGAGCAGACGGCAAAAGAACTGACGCTTGATCTCAGAGATAACCTCAAGCAGCAGATCACAACCCTGAACGACTCCCTCCAGAATCAGGAGAAAGTTGCTCAGGAGCAGAAAGATCTACGCATCAAGCAGATTACTGAGGCGCTGAAGAACGCAGAAGCCGCTAAGATCACCACTCCGCAGCTTCAACAGACTCAGGATGTTACTCAGGAAACCATGTTCCTGTTGGGTACCGTAGCGCTCAAGTCAATGGTTGATAACGAAGCGTCTCGCCCGCTGGTCTTCTCAGGCGCTTACTACCAAACCAAACAAAATTTACTGGATATTCAGAACCTCAACGTTAACCCAGACACTATTCACGTCTATCGTTACGTCATGAAGCCGAACCTGCCTATCCGACGCGACAGCCCGAAAATTGCTATTACCCTCATCCTTGCAGTACTGCTCGGCGGAATTATCGGTTCTGGTGTCGTCCTCGGCCGTAACGCGCTGAGAAACTACAAGCCAAGAGCCTGATTTACACACAAAAAAAGACCGGGTCTCCCCGGTCTTTTTTTATTTATGTCGTTTCCGCAAATTCTCAATCACCGTCGTTAAATCCAGCTCCTGATCCTGAAGCAGCACCAGCAGGTGATACATCAAATCCGACGCTTCGTTCGTCAGCTCCTCCCGGTCATGCACGGTGGCCGCCAGCGCCGTTTCAACACCTTCTTCACCCACTTTCTGCGCAATACGCTTGGTGCCGCTGGCGTACAGCTTCGCCGTGTACGAGCTCTCGGGATCTGCTGATTTACGCTCTGCCAGCAGCTGTTCCAGCTGATAGAGGAACAGCCACTGGTGGCTCGCCTCGCCAAAGCAGCTGCTGGTGCCTTTGTGACAGGTAGGCCCAATCGGGTTGACCAGCACCAGCAGGGTGTCGTTGTCGCAGTCTGGCGTAATGCTGACCACATTCAGGAAGTGACCCGAGGTTTCCCCTTTCGTCCACAGGCGCTGTTTGGTGCGCGAGAAAAACGTCACCTTGCCGCTGTCGATCGTTTTTGCCAGTGCCTCCTGGTTCATGTATCCCAGCATCAGCACTTCGCCTGAAACGGCATGCTGTACAACCACCGGCAGTAATCCGTCAGTTTTTTCCCAGTCCAGCTGCGCCTGTTGTTGCTCTGTTAACATACCCTGATCTCCACGCCCTGGTCGGCCAGGTACGTTTTTAACTCACCAATATTGATAATCTGTTTGTGGAACACGGAGGCCGCCAGCGCGCCGTCTACGTTCGCATCGCGGAAGGCTTCCAGGAAGTGTTCCATGGTGCCCGCGCCGCCGGAGGCAATCAGCGGAACCTGGCAGACCGCGCGCACTTTTTTCAGCTGCTCGAGGTCGTAACCGTTGCGTACGCCGTCCTGGTTCATCATGTTCAGCACGATTTCACCCGCACCGCGTTTTTGTACTTCCTGCACCCAGTCCAGCGTCTCCCATTGGGTGACGCGCGTGCGGCTTTCATCGCCGGTGTACTGGTTAACGTGATATTTGCCCGTCGCGGTATCAAACCAGGTGTCGATCCCCACGACAATGCACTGCACGCCAAAGCGGTCCGCCAGACGCGTAATCAGCTCCGGATCTGCAAGCGCAGGGGAGTTAATCGAAATTTTGTCCGCACCGAAAGAGAGAATTTTCGCCGCATCGTCAGCAGATTTAATCCCGCCCGCCACGCAGAAGGGAATATCAATCACCTCTGCCACGCGCGCCACCCAGCTTTTGTCCACCACGCGGCCATCGCTGGAGGCGGTGATATCGTAAAATACCAGTTCGTCTGCGCCTTCTTCGGCATAACGTTTTGCCAGGGGAACGATGTCGCCAATGATCTCGTGGTTGCGGAACTGCACGCCTTTTACAACCTGACCATCACGCACGTCCAGGCAGGGAATTATCCGTTTTGCCAGCATTGAATCGCCTCCTTCACCGTAAATTTGCCTTCAAGCAGCGCGCGACCCACGATCACGCCACGTACAGCGGTTCCGCGCAGAGCGGCGATATCCGCCAGGTCGCCGATACCGCCAGAGGACTGAAACGCCACCTGCGGATAACGCGCGCAAACCTCTTCATACAGCGAGACGTTAGAGCCTGCGAGCGTACCATCGCGTGAAATATCCGTGCACAGGACGTGCTTCAGCCCTACGGGGAGATACATCCCGACCAGCTCTTCCAGCGTTACGCCGGAGTTTTCCTGCCAGCCGCTGACCGCGACCTGCTTGTTACCCTGCGCGTCAATGCGCACATCCAGCGCCAGCACCAGCGCATCCGCACCGAAGCGGCGGAACCAGCCCTTGACACTCTCAGGATCTTTCACAGCGGTCGAACCCACTACCACGCGCGCCACGCCCGCGTCCAGTAAGGCGGCAACATCGGCTTCCGTACGCACGCCGCCGCCCACCTGCACCGGGACGTCCACGCCAGCCACCAGTGTTTTAAGCAGCGGGATCTGGCGTTTGGCCGGATCTTTCGCGCCGGTCAGATCGACCAGGTGCAACACCTCAGCGCCCTCCGCTGCGTAAGCCTGTAACCGCGGCAGCGGATCGTTGCCGTAGTCGCGCTGCTGCCCGTAATCGCCCTGGTGGAGACGAACAACCGTGCCGTCAATTAAATCTAAAGCGGGAATTATCATCACATCTCCAGGAAATTTTTCAGCAGTTGCGCACCGGCGGCGCCGGAGCGTTCCGGGTGAAACTGCACGCCGTAAAAGTTATCTTTCTGCACGGCGGCGGTGAACGCCTCGCCGTAATTGCACTGGGCGATGGTGTAGGCATTCACGGGCATGGCGTAGCTGTGAACAAAATAGAAGTACGCGCCGTCTTCAATACCCTGGAACAGCCTGTTGCCCGCCTTCGGATAAACGCGGTTCCAGCCCATGTGCGGCAGCGGCAGGCCGTGGTCGGTCATTTTCGGCACGTCTTCTTCAATAATGCCCAGCAGATCAACGCCGTTGCTCTCTTCGCTGCGGCGGCCAAGCAGCTGCATGCCGAGGCAAATGCCCAGCACCGGTTGAGTACAGGCTTTGATGAGATCCACCAGCTCGCGCTCATGGATTTGATCCATCGCCGCCTGGGCGGTGCCAACGCCCGGCAGAAAGAGTTTATCCGCGCGCAGCACCACGTCCGGGTCGCGGCTCACCTCTGGCTCGTAGCCGTGGCGCATAATCGCCGACTGTACGGAGTTCAGGTTGGCGCATCCGGTGTCCAGAATCACCACGTTCATTACAGCACTCCTTTCGACGAGGGCAGGGCGTCACCTTCCACGCGGATCGCCTGGCGCAGGGTACGGCCAAAGGCTTTGAACAGGCTCTCGACGCGGTGGTGATCGTTTTTGCCTTTGGTTTTCAGGTGCAGCGTCAGGCCCATAGTGTAAGAAAGCGAGCGGAAGAAGTGTTCCACCATCTCGGTGCTGAGATCGCCCACGCGCTGATAGGTAAAGTCGGCTTTGTATTCCAGGTGCGGACGCCCGGAGATATCCATCGCGCAGCGCGCCAGGCACTCGTCCATCGGCAGAACAAAGCCGAAGCGGTTGATGCCGCGCTTGTCGCCGAGCGCCAGCTTCAGGGCTTCGCCCAGCGCCAGGCCGGTATCTTCCACGGTGTGGTGATCGTCGATATACAGGTCGCCCTTAACGGTGATCTCCATACGGAAGCCGCCATGAGTGGCGATTTGATCCAGCATGTGGTCAAAGAAACCGACGCCGGTGTGGATCTTGCTGCCGCCTTCGCGGTCGAGCCAGACCTTCACGTCGATCTGCGTCTCTTTGGTGTTGCGTTCAACGTGGGAATAGCGGTCGCGTCGGGTGAGCTGCTCGCCAATCATCGCCCAGTTTAGCGTGTCGCGGTTATAGCGCAGGCCCGCAATGCCCATGTTGTCCGCCAGCGTGATATCCGTGACGCGATCGCCGATCACATAGCTGTTGCCTTTATCCAGCGCCTCTTCCGCCAGATAACGCTCAACCAGCTTCACTTTTGGCTTGCGGCAGTCGCACTCGTCGGCAGGCATATGCGGGCAGATCAGCACTTCGTCGAAGGCGATGCCCTGCGAGGTCAGCACCTGCATCATCAGGTTGTGCGGGCCGTCAAAGTCTACCTGCGGGAAGCTGTCGGTGCCCAGACCGTCCTGGTTGGTGATCATCACCAGCTTATAGCCTGCTTTCTGAAGCTTCAGCAGCACCGGGATCACGTCGGGTTCAAACGCCAGTTTGTCGAAACGATCGACCTGAAAATCGCTGGGTGGCTCCGAGATGATGGTGCCGTCACGATCGATAAAGAGATACTTCTGACTCATACTTTCTCCGCTTTCAGGGCGTCAATCACGCGCTGGCTCTCTGCACGGGTGCCGACGGTAATACGCAGGCAGCCGCTCAGGGTAGGTTGTTTATTCTGGTCTCGTAAGATAATGCCCTGATCCCACAACGATTTAAATATCGCGCTTGAGGCGGTGAAGCGCACCAGGATGTAGTTGGTTTCCGAGTCGAACACCTGCTCCACGCACGGAATCGTTTTAAGGGCATCAACAAGATACTGACGCTCTTCCAGGATCTGCGCCACACGCTCGCGCATCGCGCTGATGCCCTGCGGGGCCAGCGCCTGTGCCGCAATATCGGCAACCGGCGTTGAGAGCGGATACGGGGCGATCACTTTCAGCAGCAGGTCGATAACCGCTTTATTTGCCAGCGTAAATCCACAGCGAAGGCCGGCGAGGGCGAAGGCTTTGGAAAGGGTACGCAGCACAACGAGATGCGGATACTCCTCAAGCCAGCCTGTCAGCGTCGCCTGCGGGCAGAACTCAATGTAGGCTTCATCAGCGACGACCAGCGCCTTGCCGCGCGTCATCTCCAGCAGGGTGCGGATATCCTGCGGATGAATAATCTGCCCGGTGGGGTTGTTCGGGCTACAGACAAACACCACCTTCACGCCGTCAAGGTTATCGGCGATGCCCTGCAAATCCAGCTGCCAGTTGTCGAGCGCCTGCACGTTGCGGCAGGCTACGCCAAAGGTTTCGGCGCTGACGCTGTACATCCCGTAGGTAGGCTGGCAGTACATCACCGCGTCTTTACCCGGCTCACAGAAGGCGCGGATCAGCAGCTCAATCCCTTCATCAGCCCCACGGCTGACCAGCACCTGCTCAGGCTTCACGCCTGCATACTGCGCATAGTTCTCGATCACCGCTTTCGGCTGACACTCCGGGTAGCGGTTCAGCGTCTGCTGCGAGAACTCAAAGGCCACCGCCGTGGGATATTCGTTGGCATTCAGCCAGACGTCGCCGTTGCCGCCCAGACGACGCGCAGACTGATAGGGCGTCAGGAGACGGACATTTTCGCGGGCTAATTCTTCGATGTTCATGCTTGCTCCTTCAGGGCGGCAACGCGCAGCGTCACGGCATTTTTGTGGGCAGTCAGGCGCTCGGCGGCGGCCAGGGTTTCAATGGTCGACGCCAGCGAGGCAAATCCCTCGCGGGAGAGTTCCTGCACGGTCATGCGCTTCTGGAAATCCGCCAGCCCCAGGCTGGAGCAGGTTGAGGTATAGCCATACGTGGGCAGTACGTGGTTGGTGCCGGAGGCGTAATCCCCGGCGGATTCCGGTGACCAGTCGCCGAGGAACACCGAGCCTGCGCTGGTTATGCTGTCGACCAGTTCACGCGCGTTACGGGTCTGAATAATCAGGTGCTCAGGACCGTACTGGTTGGAGATGGCGATGCACTGGTCAAGATCGCGGGCCACAATCAGGCGGCTGGCGGATAACGCCTGACGTGCCGTTTCCGCACGCGGCAGGTCAGCCAGCTGACGCTCAACGGCGTCGCCCACGCGTTTGGCCATGTCGGCATCTGGCGTCAGTAAAATCACCTGCGAGTCAGGGCCGTGCTCGGCCTGCGAGAGCAGGTCAGAGGCCACGAAATCCGGTGTAGCGCCGCTGTCGGCAATCACCAGCACTTCAGACGGACCAGCAGGCATATCAATCGCCGCGCCGTCCAGACGCTGGCTGACCTGGCGTTTCGCCTCGGTCACGTACGCATTGCCCGGGCCAAAGATTTTGTCGACCTTAGGAATGGATACCGTCCCGAACGCCAGGGCGGAAATCGCCTGCGCACCGCCCACTTTATAGATCGCCTGCACGCCGCACAGCTTCGCCGCGTACAGGATCTCATCGGCGATCGGTGGCGGAGAGCAGAGCACCACCTTCTGACAACCGGCAATACGTGCCGGGGTGGCCAGCATCAGGACGGTCGAAAACAGCGGGGCAGAGCCGCCGGGAATATAGAGGCCAACGGACGCCACCGGGCGTGTCACCTGCTGGCAGCGTACGCCGGGCAGGGTTTCCACATCCACCGCCTGCAATTTCTGCGCGGTGTGGAAGGTATCAATATTTTTCACCGCGACGGCCATCGCCTGTTTGATGTCATCACCCAGACGATTGCTGGCATCAATGATTTCCTGCTCGGTAACCTGTAACGCGTCGACCTCAGTTTTATCAAACTTCGCGCTGTACTCGCGCAGCGCGTCGTCCCCGCGGGCTTTGACGTTATCGAGGATCTCCGCCACGGTGCGGGTGATGCTCTCCGAGGCGGAAATTGCCGGGCGCATCAGCAACTCGCGCTGTTGCGCGTCGCTACAGGTATTCCAGTCGATGATTGTGTTAAAGCTCATGGTCGTTACTCCATCATCTTCTCAATTGGCAGCACCAGAATGGAACTTGCGCCCAGCGCCTTCAGTTTTTCCATGGTTTCCCAGAACAGGGTTTCGCTGCTCACCATGTGCATCGCCACGCGCTGCTGGTCGCCCGCCAGCGGCAGAATGGTTGGACGCTCAGCGCCCGGCAGCAGGGCAATCACTTCGTCCAGGCGCTCGGTCGGCGCATGCATCATGATGTATTTGGATTCACGCGCCTGAATCACGCCCTGAATGCGGGTCAGCAGCTTGTCGATGAGCTGCTGTTTGGCGTCGGCCATCTCGCCGTCGCGCTGAATCAGGCAGGCTTTGGAGCGGTAGATCACCTCCACTTCGCGCAGGCCGTTCGCTTCGAGCGTGGCGCCGGTGGAGACGAGGTCACAGATGGCATCGGCCAGGCCCGCACGCGGCGCCACTTCAACGGAGCCGTTCAGCAGACAGGATTTAAACTGCACGCCTTTTTGATCGAGGTAACGCTTCAGCAGGTGAGGGTAAGAGGTGGCGATACGTTTGCCGTTCAGCGCGGCCGGGCCGTCCCAGGCTTCATCGACCGGCGTAGCCAGCGACAGGCGGCAGCCGCCAAAGTCCAGACGACGCAGGGTAAAGTAGCGCGGATCTTCGCCCTGCGCGCGGCGGGTTAATAACTCTTCTTCCAGTACGTTTTCGCCGATGATGCCGAGATCAACGACGCCATCCATCACCAGGCCCGGGATATCGTCATCACGTACGCGCAGAATGTCGATCGGCATATTTTCAGCCAGGGCGATCAGGCGCTGGGTGTGCAGGTTGATTTTAATCCCGCAGCGGGCCAGCAGTTCGCGTGAATCGTCGCTTAAACGGCCTGATTTTTGAATAGCTATGCGTAAACGTGAGTTATCTAACATTCTGTGTTCCTCGTTAGCCTGTTTTAACCTGTCTGAATGCGGTCCAAAAAAAAGCCCCCGGAAGAAGATCTTCCGGGGGCTTTTTCATGCGTTCATGCACCACTGGAAGATCCAAACGTCTTCCAGCACACATCGCCTGAAAGACTAGTCAGGATGATGGTGATGATGGTGGTTTTTAAAAGGAACGCGTGTCATATAAATTCTCGTTGAATGCTTATGCATTTGATGTCTTTTAACCTAAACCAGTTGTACGCCATAAAGCAAGGGCTTTTTTTGATCATTAATTCATTTCATATTGATGGTATGAATTGTGCGTTCCACCAGGCTGGCGTAGCCTTATAACAGGCATCGTTAAGCGGAGAATGTAATGAAAAAGGTCGCGATTGTCGGGTTAGGATGGTTAGGAATGCCACTGGCGATGTCATTAGCCGCGAAAGGCTGGCAGGTGACAGGGAGTAAGACCACCCGAGATGGGGTTGAAGCGGCACGCATGTGCGGCATTGATGGTGTCGAGCTGCGTCTCGAACCCGAGCTTATCTGCGATACCGACGAGCTGGATGAACTGATGAATGTGGACGCGCTGGTCATTACCTTACCGGCGCGGCGCAGCGGCCCGGGTGAGTCTTTTTACTTGCAGGCGGTGCAGGAGATTGTCGACAGCGCCCTGGCGCACCATATCCCGCGTATCATTTTCACCAGCTCCACCTCCGTCTATGGCGATATCGACGGTACGGCGAAAGAAAACACCGAGCGCCGTCCGGTGACCGCCAGCGGCCGGGTACTGAAAGAGCTGGAAGACTGGCTGCACAATCTGCCTGGCACGCAGGTGGATATCTTACGTCTGGCCGGGCTGGTGGGGCCGGGGCGTCATCCGGGGCGCTTCTTTGCCGGTAAATCTGCGCCGGATGGCCAGCACGGGGTTAATCTTGTGCATCTTGAGGATGTTATCGGTGCAATTGAACTGCTTTTGCAGGCTCCGAAAGGGGGGCACATCTATAATATATGTGCGCCTTCGCATCCGCCGCGCAGTACCTTTTATCCGCTGATGGCGCGCCAGCTGGGCCTGGCGCCGCCGGTATTCAGCGAGGCGCAGGGGGAACGCAAAGGCAAAATTATTGATGGCAATCGTATTTGCCATGAACTGGGATTTGAATATCAGTATCCCGATCCGCTGGTTATGCCCATGGAATAATTGCGCCGGCGGAGACAATCGCACACCGCAAGGGGGCGAAGATGAAACCGCTGCTGGATGTTCTTGTTATTCTGGATGCGCTGGAAAAAGAGGGGAGCTTTGCCGCCGCCTCGGCGAAGCTCTATAAAACCCCTTCGGCTCTGAGCTACACCGTGCAAAAGCTCGAGAGCGATCTTAATATCCAAATCCTTGACCGCACCGGGCATCGCGCGCGTTTCACCCGTACAGGGCAGATGCTGCTGGAAAAAGGGCGTGACGTGCTGCATACGGTTCGCGAGCTGGAAAAACAGGCCGTCAAACTTCACCAGGGCTGGGAAAATGAGCTGGTGATTGGGGTTGATGATACATTCCCTTTCTCCCTGCTTACCCCGCTTATTGAGGCGTTCTATCAGCGCCACAGCGTCACCCGGCTGGTTTTTATCAATGGCGTGCTGGGCGGTTCCTGGGAGGCCCTGACGCAGGGCAGGGCGGATATCATCGTTGGGGCGCTGCATGAGCCTCCCCAGTTGAGCGAATTTGGTTTTGCGCGGCTCGGTTTTCTGGAGCAGGTTTTTGCCGTTGCGCCTCATCACCCGCTGGCGAATGAACCGGAGCCTGTTACCCGACGCGTCATTAAAAACTATCGCGCCATTGTGGTTGGAGACAGTTCTCGCCCCGAATGCGGCATTTCATCGCAGCTGCTGGATGAGCAGGAGGCCATCACCGTTTTTGATTTTAAAACCAAGCTGGAGCTGCAAATAAGCGGCCTGGGGTGCGGTTACCTTCCCCGTTATTTAGCGCAGCGGTTTATTGACAGCGGAGCGCTGGTAGAAAAACAGGTTTTAGCGCAAAGCAGTAACGAATCGGTATGGGTGGGCTGGAATGAACAGACCGCCGGGCTTGCCAGCGCCTGGTGGCGAGACGAAATTTTAGCAAATAGTGCTATCGCCACAGTTTACGCTCAGGCAGATGATGGGAAATCAATCAGTTAGTAAAATTAATTTATGGGCAGGTTTCTCAATGTATTGCCTTTTGTATCTGGAATAGGGCAAAATGCCGCCGCTGCAAACAAATGAATAATCGACGATATAAAAGGCGTCGGTTATTTTTTTTTGCATGTACGAAACGAAACTAAAAACCAAGAGGCCGGGCTTCGTACCGGATAGATATTTACTAAAATCCGACAGTTGTTGTCGCTGAGGAAGAAAGAAATGGGGCAATTTTTCGCTTACGTGGCGGTTATCACCGTAAAGGAGAATAACTATGTCGCATAACGCAACTCCAAACACCTCTCGCGTGGAATTACGTAAAACGCTTACGTTGATTCCGGTTGTTATGATGGGCCTTGCCTATATGCAACCGATGACGCTGTTCGATACATTCGGTATCGTATCAGGCCTTACTGACGGTCACGTTGCAACGGCGTACGCCTTTGCGCTGGTCGCCATCCTCTTTACAGCGCTGAGCTACGGTAAACTGGTTCGCCGTTTCCCGTCCGCAGGCTCTGCGTACACCTATGCTCAGAAATCCATTAGCCCGGCGGTTGGCTTTATGGTGGGCTGGTCATCACTGCTGGACTACCTGTTCATGCCGATGATCAACATTCTGCTGGCAAAAATTTACTTCGAAGCGCTGGTGCCTTCCGTGCCGTCGTGGATCTTCGTTGTGGCGCTGGTGGCCTTTATGACCATCTCTAACCTGCGCAGTATCAAGACCGTGGCTAACTTCAACACCCTGATTGTGATCCTTCAGATGGGGATTGTTGCGGTTATCGTTGGGCTGATCATTTACGGCGTTTCCCACGGGGAAGGCGCAGGTACGCTGACCAGCACCCGTCCGTTCTGGTCTGAAGGCGCGCACGTAGTGCCGATGATCACCGGTGCGACTATCCTGTGCTTCTCGTTCCTGGGCTTCGACGGTATCTCTTCTCTGTCTGAAGAGACCAAAGACGCTGAGCGCGTGATCCCGAAAGCGATTTTCCTGACCGCGCTGATTGGCGGCCTGATCTTCATCGGTGCGTCTTACTTCTTACAGCTGTACTTCCCGGATATCTCTCGCTTTAAAGATCCGGATGCATCACAGCCTGAAATTATGCTGTACGTGGCGGGTAAAACCTTCCAGTGGGGCGTGCTGATCTTCTCCAGCGTCACCGTACTGGCTTCCGGTATGGCTGCGCACGCGGGCGTTTCTCGTCTGATGTACGTGATGGGCCGTGACGGTGTGTTCCCAACCCGCTTCTTCGGTTACGTGCATCCTAAATGGCGTACCCCGGCGTGGAACGTGCTGCTGGTGGGCGCTATTGCCCTGCTGGCGATTAAATTCGACCTGGTAACGGCCACGGCGCTGATTAACTTTGGTGCGCTGGTGGCGTTCACCTTCGTTAACCTCTCCGTGATTTCGCAGTTCTGGATCCGTGAGAAGCGCAACAAGACGCTGAAGGACCACATCAACTATCTGGTGCTGCCAGTGTGTGGTGCCCTGACGGTGGGCGCCCTGTGGATCAACCTGGAAGAGAGCTCAATGGTTCTGGGTCTGATCTGGGGTGCAATCGGTCTGATTTACCTGGCTTGCGTGACCAGAAGCTTCCGCAACCCGGTTCCTCAGTACGAAGACGTCGCGTAAGACTGTGTCGGGTGACGGCTATGCTCAACCCGACCTACAGTTTCGTAGGCCGGGTAAGCGTTAGCGCCACCCGGCAAAAAAAAGCCGGAGACATCGCCTCCGGCTTTTTTGTACCCGCTATTCAGACAATCTCTTGCGCATACTGGAACAGCGCTTTCAGCAGCGCCTGCTTCTCAGCATTCCCTTCATACTGACCGTAAAGCATCTCCAGCTCCTGGGCGTAGCTATTAAGAAACTCCGGCGTAAACACGTTGCGCCGATGCTGTAACCAGCGTTCCTGCTCTGCTTCATCCAGCGTGCCGGGATAGTTGCGCGCGCGATAATTAAACATCAGCTTCTCAATGCGCTTATCTGCGAAGGTGATATCCAGCGCGGGCAGGTTACGCGGGTCGGTTTGCAGCACGATATTCATCGCCGCGCGATCGGCGTCGCTGAAGAAGCCGTTATAAAGCTGCGCATCCACATTCTCAGACGGCACGAACGGCTCTGCTTCGGCAAAAATGGCGACGACTTTCTCGCGCACATGCGGGTTGTCGCGCAGCACTTTCAGGATATCGAGGCAGTGCTGACGGTTAATCCCCAGCCGGTCGGCGTCTTCCGGGCGCAGCGTGTTGGCCTGCGCCAGCACCGGGCACTTATTGATGTGCACCAGTTTTACCGGTACGGCTGGCAGGTCACCCAGCGCCTCTTTCGGCGTATAGAGCCGTTCACGTAAGGTGTCGCTGTCGAGCTCAAGCAGCGGGGAGATATCTCCGGCGAGATCCACCATGATGACGGCGTTACGGTTGTCCGGATGCCAGGCAAGCGGCGCCACCCAGCTTGTATTCCCGCGCCACGCACCGAACATCCCTGAAATATGCACCAGCGGTTTCATCTGCGGCACGTCAATCAGCGTCATCAGCTTTTGCTTGCTGCGATGGCTCAACAGATACTCAAACAGGCGCGGCTGCGCGGTTTTTACAAGTTTTGCCATTGCGATGGTCGCGTAAACGTCTGCCATCGCGTCGTGGGCGTTGCTGTGCTCAATGCCGTTGGCCCGCGTCAGGTGCTCGAGCCTGAAGCTCGGCAAGCCGTCGTCGTTCTCCGGCCAGTTAATCCCCTCCGGGCGCAGCGCATAGCAGGCGCGCATGATATCCAGCAAATCCCAGCGTGAATTGCGGTTTTGCCAGCTCCAGGCATACGGATCGTAGAAGTTGCGGTAGAAGATATTGCGCGTCACTTCATCGTCAAAACGGATGTTGTTGTAACCCACCACGCAGGTATTGGGTACCGTGAACAGGTCGTGGATGCGACGGGCAAATTCTGCTTCGCTAACGCCTTTATCCCGCGCTTCCTGAGGCGTGATGCCCGTCACCATCACCGCGCCCGGCTGCGGCAGATAGTCATCGGCGGGTTTACAGTAAAACACCTCGGGTTCGCCAATGACGTTAAATTCGTCATCGGTTCGGATAGCCGCAAACTGCGCCGGTCGGTCCAGCGCCGGATGGGTGCCAAAGGTTTCGTAATCGTGGAACAAAAAAGTCGGGCGCGCGGCAGAGTCAGACACCAGTAATCTCATCCTGTTAAAAATTGACGTCTCTATGGTAAACGATTGGGGTGAGCAGTCCGAATAAAAAGCACCGTCAGGCAAGAAATTTGCGAGATTTGTTCCGAAAAAATCTGCGTGCTGTCACATTTTTTTGCAATTAAGGCAGGTAACGACATCAGAACTCCCGTAAAAAGGTCATCGATTTTTACTGACCTGAGGATATACCGTTGAAACGCCGTCTGTTTATTGCTGTTTCTTTACTCGCTTCGAGTATTTCATCCGCGCTGGCTGCCGAGCCGCTGGATTTTTCACCTCAGCCGCCTGCCATCCAGGCTGGCTCCTGGGTATTGATGGATTACACCACGGGTCAAATCTTAACGGCGGGCAACGAACATCAGCAGCGTAATCCGGCGAGCCTGACCAAACTGATGACGGGGTACGTTGTCGATCGTGCTATTGATAGCCACCGCATCAGCCCCGATGACATTGTGACGGTCGGACGTGACGCCTGGGCAAAAGGCAATCCGGTCTTTGACGGTTCGTCGCTGATGTTTCTGAAGGAGGGCGATCGGGTTTCCGTGCGCGATCTCAGCCGCGGCCTGATTGTTGATTCCGGCAATGACGCCTGCGTGGCGCTGGCGGATCACGTGGCGGGCGGTCAGCCGCAGTTCGTCAGGATGATGAATGACTACGTTGAAAAGCTGAACCTGCGCGATACCCACTTCGAAACCGTACACGGGCTGGATGCACCGGGTCAGCACAGCTCCGCTTACGATCTCGCCGTGCTTTCCCGGGCCATCATTCACGGCGAGCCTGAGTTCTATCACATGTACAGCGAAAAGAGCCTGACCTGGAACGGCATCACCCAGCAGAACCGCAACGGCCTGCTGTGGGATAAGACCATGAACGTGGATGGCCTGAAAACGGGTCACACCTCGGGCGCGGGCTTTAACCTGATTGCCTCCGCGGTGGACGGTCAGCGTCGACTGATTGCGGTGGTGATGGGGGCAGACAGCCCGAAAGGACGTGAAGATCAGGCGCGCAAGCTGCTGCACTGGGGACAGCAAAATTTTGATACGGTGCAGATCCTGCATAACGGTAAAAAGGTGGGAACCGAGCGCATCTGGTACGGCGATAAAGAGCAGATCGCGCTGGGCACGGATCAGGACTTCTGGCTGGCATTACCCAAATCGGAAGTGCCAAACATCAAGGCGAAATACGTGATGGATAAAAAAGAGCTGGAAGCGCCGATCGCCGCGCATCAGCGGGTAGGGGAGATCCAGCTGTACGATCGTGACAAGGTGGTAGCGCACTGGCCATTGGTTACGCTGGAAAGCGTTGAAAAGGGCGGCCTTTTCTCCCGCCTCGGCGATTATCTGCATCATAAACTCTGACCTTTTTGGGCAGACTGGCAGTGTTGCGAGTCTGCTCACATAATAAACACTCCTGGTTTGCCGATAATCTCGATTCTGCTTTACAGTGTATATATATACAGTAATAAACGGAGGCAGCATGGACTACAGCATCAGGCAGCAACAGAAACGTACGATCGCTGGCTTTCATCTCGTGGGGCCGTGGGAAAAGACGGTCAAGCAGGGATTTGAACAGCTGGTCATGTGGGTAGACGGGCGTCATATTCAGCCGCAGGAGTGGGTGGCCGTTTATTATGACAATCCGGATGACGTGCCGGCAGAAAAGCTCCGCTGCGTTACCGCCGTAACGGTAGCGGACGATTTCACTATTCCTGAAAACAGCGAAGGGGTGATGATGACCGAAATTGCTGCCGGAGAGTATGCTATTGCCGCCGCGCGCGTCGAAAATCATGATTTCGCCACTCCATGGTATCAGTTCTTCAACTCCCTGCTGGAAGACAACAAATTCCAGATTGCAGCAAAACCCTGCTTCGAACGCTATCTGAACGATGGCAATGCTGACGGCTACTGGGATATTGAGATGTTTGTACCGGTAGAGCACAAAGTGGGATAATCCTGCGGAATGCAGGGTTTTTCAGCCGGGCGCGATCCACCCGGCTGAAAACACAGTACAATTGTGGTTTGCCGTAGAGCTGGAGACGGGTGTGCGCCCCGACAAGTCATTAACCCCTTTTGAAATTCGGTTATACAAACATTATCGCGTGGTGCACGGTTGCCGCATTGCGCTGGCGTTTGTGTTGACCTTCGTACTGGTTCGTCTGCTGGATATCCCGGAAGGGACGTGGCCGCTGATCACGCTGGTGGTGGTGATGGGGCCGATCTCATTCTGGGGGAACGTGGTCCCGCGCGCTTTCGAACGCATAGGCGGCACCGTTTTAGGCTCAGCGCTTGGGCTTATCGCCCTGAAGCTGGAGCTGATTTCGTTTCCGGTCATGTTGCTGTGGTGCGCGGTGGCGATGTTTCTTTGCGGGTGGCTTGCCCTTGGCAAGAAACCGTATCAGGCGCTGCTGATTGGCATTACGCTCGCGGTTGTGGTCGGCGCACCGGCGGGCGATATGACCACCGCATTGTGGCGAAGCGGGGACGTGATCCTCGGCTCGTTGCTCGCCATGCTGTTTACCGGTATCTGGCCGCAGCGCGCCTTCCTGCACTGGCGCATTCAGATGGCAAACTACGTCACGGCATTTAACCGGGTCTACCAGGCCGGGTTTTCGCCGAATCTGATTGAGCGCCCGCGGCTGGAAAAGCACCTGCAAAAAATCCTCAATGATGTGGTCAAAATGCGCGGGTTGATTACCCCGGCAAGCAAAGAAACCCATATCCAGAAAGCCATTTTTGAAGCTATTCAGACGGTCAGCCGTAATCTGGTCTGTATGCTTGAACTGCAAATCAATGCCCACTGGGCCTCACGCCCCAGCCATCTTCTGATGCTCAACGCGCATACGCTGAAAGAGACGCAGCAGATGACGCAACAAACCCTGCTGACCATCGCCCATGCGCTCTACGAAGGTAACCCACAGCCGATACGGGCGAACAGCGAGCGGCTGAACGAAATCGTCGCCGAGCTTAAACAGCTGATGAATGAGCGCCAGGGAGACAATGTGGCGGAAACGCCCATCCATGGTTATGTCTGGCTGAGTATGGAGCTGGCGCGACAGCTGGAGTTGTTATCGCAGCTGATTTGCCGGGCGCTGCGCAAATAAAAAGCGTATGTGATGCCTGCTGCTTCGATTCAGCAACAATTAGGGTTATGATGGTTTTAAACGATATACTCATTGTCATTCGCAGCCGCTGTCTGTTAAAACGGTTGCTTTAACGAATCCGAATCTCACATTATCAGGGGTGTAAAAATGGAAACTACCAAGCCTTCGTTCCAGGATGTTCTGGAGTTCGTCCGCCTGTTCCGCCGCAAAAACAAGCTACAGCGCGAAATCCAGGACGTAGAGAAGAAGATCCGTGACAACCAGAAACGTGTCCTGCTGCTGGACAACCTGAGCGACTACATCAAGCCTGGCATGAGCGTTGAAGCTATTCAGGGCATCATCGCCAGCATGAAGAGCGATTATGAAGATCGCGTTGATGACTACATCATCAAAAACGCTGAGCTGTCCAAAGAGCGTCGCGACATCTCCAAGAAGCTGAAAGTGATGGGCGAAATCAAAAACGTCGACGCTAAAGGCGAGTAATCGCACACTCTGTTGCCCGGTGGCGCTGCGCTTACCGGGCCTACAGGACTGTTATCACGTAGGTCGGGTAAGGCGAAGCCGCCACCCGACAATTTCACGAACGCAGAAAAGCAAAAAGCCTGCTCTAAAAGCAGGCTTTTTAAATTTGGCTCCTCTGACTGGACTCGAACCAGTGACATACGGATTAACAGTCCGCCGTTCTACCGACTGAACTACAGAGGAATCGTTGTGGAGGCTTATCTTAGCGGCGAAAAAACTTTTGTCAAACCTGATCTCAGGCAAAAGCGTTTGTTTGATGATTCTGTCGTCATTTTGTTGTAAATCCAAACATAATTTTATGGAAAATACTTTGCAGGATACGCATTTCTGCCCCATCATTTGAAATGGAGTTTCAACTTTCTCGCTAAGGTCCATTTTGAACGTCACCGCACCCCTACGCCAGGCGATTATGCGCACGCCCTGGTATGCAAAACGTAAGAGCTATCGAGTTCTGTTCTGGCGTGAAATCACCCCCCTTGCCGTGCCTATTTTCCTGGAGAATACCTGCGTCCTGCTAATGGGGGTGCTGAGCACCTTTCTGGTGAGCTGGCTCGGTAAAGAAGCCATGGCCGGGGTAGGGCTGGCGGACAGTTTCAACATGGTTGTGATGTCCTTCTTTGCCGCTATCGATCTCGGTACGACGGTGGTGGTGGCGTTTAGCCTGGGCAAGCTTGATCCGAAGCGTGCCCGCGAAGCGGCCAGACAGTCGCTGATGATCATGACCCTCTTTTCGATCATCCTTGCGGCGGTTATCCATTATTACGGCAAAGAAATTATCGACATTGTCGCGGGAGAAGCGACCAGCGAGGTGAAGGATCTGGCTCTCACCTACCTGGAAATGACGGTGCTGAGTTATCCGGCGGCTGCCATCGCGCTGATTGGTAGCGGTGCGCTTCGTGGAGCAGGAAATACCAAAATTCCGCTGCTGATCAACGGCGGCATGAACATCCTGAACATCATTATCAGCAGCGTTTTGATTTACGGCGTCTTTTCCTGGGAGGGGCTGGGCTTTGTCGGCGCGGGTTTAGGGCTAACCATTTCCCGCTATATTGGTGCGGCGGCGATAATTGGCGTATTGATGGCGGGAATTACGCCATCGCTGCGCCTGACGCTGAAAAGCTATTTTCGTCCACTTAACTTCGCCATTATCTGGGAAGTGATGGGGATCGGGATTCCGGCCAGCATCGAATCCGTGTTGTTTAACGGTGGGAAACTGCTGACGCAGATGTTTGTTGCCGGGATGGGAACGGACGTCATCGCCGGCAACTTTATTGCCTTCTCCATCGCCTCGCTCATTAACCTGCCGGGAAACGCGCTGGGGTCGGCGTCGACGATCATCACCGGCAGACGTCTCGGAAAGGGGCAGATAGGGCAGGCGGAACGGCAACTTCGGCACGTCTTCTGGCTTTCAACTATTGGACTGACGGCGATTGCGTGGGGAACTGCGCCTTTTGCCGGGCTGATGGCCTCGTTCTATACGCATGAAAATGACGTGAAGGAGGTCGTGAAGGTGCTCATTTGGCTCAACGCGGCGTTTATGCCAATTTGGGCCGCGTCCTGGGTACTTCCTGCCGGGCTGAAAGGGGCGCGCGATGCCCGGTTTGCGATGTGGGTCTCCATGCTCGGCATGTGGGGCTGTCGCGTTGTGGCGGGCTACACGCTGGGGGTAATGTTGGGTATGGGCGTTGTCGGCGTCTGGCTGGGGATGTTCCTTGACTGGGCCGTGCGCGGGGCGCTGTTCTACTGGCGAATGGTGAGCGGGCGCTGGCTGTGGAAATATCCGCGAAAAAAACCGGAGCAGGAGGTTTCGGAAACGGCAAGTGCCTGACAAATGTGCGAAGTGGAGAATAAATCGGCAAACGATTGAAAATCTGCATTCACCCTTTGACATCCTCAGGGCGCATCGATAATATGCGCCCCGTTCACACGATTCCTCTGTAGTTCAGTCGGTAGAACGGCGGACTGTTAATCCGTATGTCACTGGTTCGAGTCCAGTCAGAGGAGCCAAATTTAAAAAGCCTGCTTTTAAAGCAGGCTTTTTGCTTTTCTGCGTTCGTGAAATTGTCGGCTGGCGCTCCGCTTACCCGACCTACGGAATCCCAGGCCGGGTGAGTGGGTCCTTGTTATCAGCGGAACGGTGGCTCATTGAAGGTGCGCAGCTTGCGGGAATGCAGTTTGTCGCCCTCTGCACGCAGTAAATCGATGGCGCGAATGCCAATCTGAAGATGCTCTGAGATCGCCCCTTCGTAGAAACGGTTCGCCTGGCCCGGCAGTTTGATCTCGCCGTGCAGCGGTTTATCGGACACGCACAGCAGCGTGCCGTAAGGGACGCGGAAGCGATAGCCCTGCGCGGCAATGGTGGCGCTTTCCATATCGATTGCGACCGCACGGCTGAGATTGAAACGCAGGGCGGAGGCGGAATAGCGCAGCTCCCAGTTACGATCGTCGGTGGTGACGACCGTACCGGTACGCAGGCGCTGCTTCACCTCTTCACCCGGCATGCCGCTCACCTCTTTGGTGGCGTCGTAAAGGGCGCGCTGCACTTCCGCGATACTCGGGATAGGAATATCTGGCGGCAGAACCGCGTCAAGGACATGGTCGTCACGCAAATAAGCGTGGGCGAGGACGTAATCGCCAATCAGCTGGCTTTCACGCAGGCCTCCGCAGTGGCCGATCATCAGCCAGACGTCCGGGCGCAGTACCGCCAGATGGTCGCAGATGGTTTTCGCATTCGACGGGCCAACGCCGATGTTAATCAGCGTAATGCCCTGACCGTCGGCGGTGATCAGGTGCCAGGCTGGCATCTGGTGCTTTTTCCACGCCAGGTCGGAGATGGCCTCTTCCGGTGCTTCGGTTTCGGCGGTGATCCAGATCCCGCCCGCGCAGGATAGGGCGATGTAAGGGCTGTCCGGATCGAGGATCTGGCTACAGCCCCAGCGGACAAATTCGTCCACATAGCGGGTGTAATTGGTAAACAACACGAACGGCTGGAAATGTTCGGCTGGGGTGCCGGTGTAGTGGCGCAGGCGTGCCAGCGAGAAATCGACACGGCGGGCATCAAAGTGCGACAGGGGTGAAAACTCTGCCGGGTGATAGATCCCGTCCGCCGTCTCATCGCCAATCTGCGACAGCTCAGTGGTCGGGAAGTGGCGGGTCAGCCCCGCGCTCATGGAGCGATCCAGCGTCAGCGCTGAGCCGTCTATCACGTACGGGTAAGGGATCTCGTGCAGGGACGGCTCAACGCTGATATGCGCGCCGTAATCCTGATACAGCAGGGTAAGCTGCTCTTCCAGATAGGGGCGGAACAGCGCAGGTCGCGTGATGGTCGTGCTGTAACAGCCGGAGTGGGTGAAACGCGCATAGGCGCGGGTTTTCGGATTGCTGCTGGCGCTGCCGTCCCAGGTGACAGAGAGCGATGGATAAACAAAAAGGCCCTGGGTTCTGGCCTTTTCATCGGGAAGTTTCCCTGTTTCGATATAGTCACTGATGGCGCTGCGCAGTGCATTGACGGACTGTTCATACAGTGCGTCGAGTTTTTCCAGCGCCTGAGCCGGGGTCAGGCTGGAGCCCTTATTATTCATGTCTGTCTCCTTGTTCCACAGGTGTGCGGCTTTACCCGATAGTATGTCACACGCCTGTGAAACAAAAGTGAGGAGATCAGCTGTGCGCGGTTTCCTTCATCAACAGGGCGGTGGCGGCAGAAAGCAGGCAACCCGCCAGCAGATAAATCGCCACGCTGTGCCAGTTACCGCCGGAGAACGTTACCAGCGCGGCGGCGATAAACGGCGTAAACCCGCCGCCGACCACGCTCGCCACCTGATATCCCACGCCCGCGCCGCTGTAACGGTAGCTTGCGCCAAACAGCTCGGTGAACATTGGCTGCTGCACGCAGACCACCATATCGTGAGCGATGTTCGCAAGCATGATCGCGAAGAAGACAATCCAGAAGACCGACTGTGCCTCCAGCGCCATAAAGAACGGCCAGGCGCTGAGTGTGCCGATGAGCGCCCCGGTGATATACACCCGTCGACGGCCAAAGCGATCCGCCAGCCAGGCGAAGCAGGGGATGGTCAGGCAGCTGATCCCGCCCACCACCAGGCCAATATTCAGGAACAATTCCCGCGGCAGGCCGAGGTTTTGCGTGGAATAGTTCAGGGCAAAGGCGGTGACGATATACATCGTCAGCAGTTCGCACAGGCGCAGGGCGATAATTTTCAGAAAAGCGCCAGGGTGCTGCACCAGCGCTTCCATCACCGGCAGCCGTTTCTTCGCGACCGGTTTTTCGCGCTGCTGCCGTTCAAACTCAGCCGACTCTTCCATGCCGTTACGGATCCACAGGGCCACCACGACCAGCACAATGCTGAAGATAAACGGAATACGCCAGCCCCAGCTCAGGAACTGCTCGTCTGTCGTGAGCTGGCTTATTAGCGACACCAGGCCCGTGGAGAGCAGCAGACCCACGCCATAACCCACCTGCACGCCGCTGCTGTAAAACGCTTTCTTATTCTTCGGCGCGCTTTCCACGGACAGCAATGCCGCGCCGCCCCATTCACCACCGACGGCAAAGCCCTGAATGGCGCGCAGCGTCACCAGCAACACCGGAGCCCACCAGCCAATCGAGGCAAAGGAGGGCAAAATACCGATCAGCGCGGTGGCAATGCCCATCATCCAGACGGTGAGCATCAGCATACGTTTCCGGCCAAGGCGATCGCCGAAGTGGCCGAAAATTATCCCGCCCAGAGGACGAAACAGAAAACCGACGCCGAAGGTGGCAAACGCAGCAAGCGTGCCCATGGCGGGGCTGATCTGGGGAAAGAATTCACGGTTAAAGACCAGCGCAGCGGTAATACCGTAGAGCAGAAAGTCATACCAGTCGACGACGGCGCCTGCGAAGCTACCTAAAGCGGCGCGGCGGGCGCGGTTAAGCGAAGGTGTCTCCTCGTTGCGGCGAGCGGAGATAAGGGTGGAGTCCATAGTTGTCCTGTCTGTACTGATTTTTAATTATTGGTATAAGAAAAGGTCACTCACATCACGGCCGTCATATTGACGGAATGTATGAGACTACCGCGACAGGCGGCCTGAGAAAACGTTTTTATCTTTCCTGAAAGCGCAGAATAAATAAATTTCATCTTATCGGGCGACAACATAAATCAGCCTGTTTGGCTCCGGTTAGGGCTGAATGGTTTACAGTAATAACGATCGCTGCGTAACGTAAGCTGAGGGTATAACGATGCAACGCCTCTTTCCTGCACTGTGGGTAGTCCTGTTTTTAGTCGTATCTCCGCTGCATGCGGAGCCGAAAGTCTATGGCGAACAGCGTATTCACCGCTGGTGGGATGCAGTAACGGACGATATTGCGCAAACCTGGGAACAGCCGGATCGTTACGATCTCTACCTTCCGTTTCTGAGCTGGCATGCTCGATTCATGTATGACAAAGAGAAAACCGACAACTACAACGAAATGCCGTGGGGCGGGGGGCTGGGCGTGTCCCGCTACAACGACGAGGGCAACTGGAGCGCGCTCTTTGCCATGATGTTCAAAGATTCACATAACGAATGGCAGCCTGCGATGGGCTACGGCTGGGAGAAAGGCTGGTATCTGGATAACGCAAAAGATTTCCGTCTGGGGCTGGGGGCCGCTGCGGGGATCACGGCACGCGACGACTTTGCCAACTATGTCCCGCTGCCGTTTATCTTCCCGCTTTTCTCTGCCGGATATAAGCGCGTCACCGTCCAGTTCACCTATATTCCCGGGACCTACAACAACGGCAACGTGCTGTTTGCCTGGCTGCGCCTGGGCTTTTAGAGGGTGATCACTTTTTTGGCCACTGCGTTGGACAGGATCAGCAGCGAAAACAGGACCGACGTAACAAACGTAAGCACAATCAGAGCAAGTTTGGTGCTCAGGGACGTCACCGGAATGAGCGCGGTCAGCAGGTGAAACACCGAGTAGTGCATAATATAGACCCCGGTCATGGTTTTGCTAATGGCGGCCAGCACGGACTCTTTAAACTCCGCATTGCGGCGAAAACGCACGCCGTTGGCCGCAATCACCAGGGCAATAATCAGAATGTAGATTTGCGATCCGGTGAGAATAAAGGCGTTTCTGTCTGCTTTAAATAGCGCAAAAAAGAAGTGCCGTTCGTAAAACCACGTGAAGAGATAAATAAACGGTATGGCGATGACCGCTGCCCTGACCACATTTTTGCGGCCGATCCACGCCGCGATCTGCGGATCGCAAAAGAGCTGCCCCGTCAGATAAAACAGCAGCCACGTCCACAGGCGATACTGCGGCGACAATGAAAGGACATGGGCATCAGGATAGAGGGCTGACAGTAAATCGTACCCGTATGAGAAAAGCAGCAGGGCGGCAATTACCCCGCAAAAGAGCGTTCGTCGCTGGCTGAGCCACTCCACCACCGGGTGAAACGTGTAAATCACGATAAACGCGAACACGAACCAGGGCTGGATCAGATATCCGCGCTGATAGGGCTCCCACAGGTAGTAAATCGTTACCCAGAACAGAAAGACGATCACCAGGCTTTTGATCTTATCCAGCTGCCAGCGCGTGCCGTGTCGGGATTGCCCGTCCAGATACCCTGCAACCACAAAAAATAACGGCGTGGCGATGGTCGAAATGAAGGTTAAAAAACCGAGGATCCAGTGATAGTCATAATCGTAATGATCCCAGGTGTTGTAGATGGTGAAAAAGGTAACCGCCGTCATACACCCCAGCGTCTTGATGATATTCAGCCCTGTCGCATTCATTGTTGTTCAGCTTTGTCCTTACGATGGAAACACGCGTAAATTACGGGGAGTACCAGCAGCGTCAGGATTGTAGCAAACCCAAGCCCAAACATAATCACAACGGCCATGCTCTGGAAGAACACATCCAGCAGCAGAGGGGCGAGGCCGAGTACGGTCGTAAAGGCGGTGAGGAGGATGGGACGCAGGCGCGACGTGGCGGCGTAAACGATCGCACTGTGCTGATCCTGCTGCGCTTTCTGCTGTTCTATCTCTTCCACCAATACAATGCCGTTGCGGATCAGCATCCCGCTCAGGCTCAGCAGGCCAATCAACGCCATAAAGCCAAAAGGGATGCCGGTAATTAAAAACCCCGGCGTCACGCCGATCAGCGCCAGCGGCACGGTCAGCCAGATGGCGACGGCGTTTTTCACCGAACTGAACATCAGCACCGTGATCACAAACATCACCAGATAGCCGAGCGGCAGCGTGGTAAATAGCTCCTGCTGCGCTTCGCTGGAGTTCTCCGCGTCACCGCCCCACTCAATGCTGTAGCCGTGGGGCAGGGGCAGGGCATCAATTTGCGGCTTCACGCGGGCGAGAATATCGCCGGAGGTTTGCTGGCTTAGCGGGTCAGGGTCGGTCTGCACGGTCAGCACGCGGGAGCGGTCACGGCGCAGGATCAGCGGATCTTCCCACTCCAGCGCGAAGCCGCTGATGACGTTGCTCAGCGGAATATACTGCTGCCGGGTCTGGCTCCAGACCAGAACGTTATTCAGGTGATTGGCGTCCAGCCGCTCGCTTTCCGGCGGGCGCACCACCACGGGCAACAGGTCGCTGCCTTCTCTGTACAGTCCTGCCCGACTGCCGGAGAAATTCATCTCCAGTGCGTTATCGACGTCCTGCTTATCCACGCCAAGCTCACGTCCCAGCGCGGTGACGTACTGCGGGCGGATCACTTTGCTGCGGTTTTGCCAGTCGTTCCTGACGCTGTCCGTCGCCGGATCGCGCGTAAGGATGTTGTCTACCTGGCTGGCGATCAGACGCAGCCTGTCCGGATCGGGGCCTTTAATACGTATTTCAATGGCGCTGTCGCCGGAGGGGCCAAACATCACCCGCTTCGTGCTGGCGTTAACCTGCGGATAGTTCCGTGCGATGTATTCATCCATGTGGCGGGTCAGGGCGGGGATGTTACGCTGGTCGTCCATTCTCACCATAATTTGCGCATAGTTGCTGTACTGCCGCTGTCCGCTGTAGGTCAAAATAAATCGCATACTTCCCTGACCAATCGTCGAGACCGTAGTTTCCACGCCTGGCTGGCCGTTAATGGTTTTCTCGATATCACCGGTCATCTTCTCGGTCCAGTTAATGTCGGTACCGTAAGGGAGCCAGAGGTCGACAAAGAAAATTGGCGTACTGGAGGAGGGGAAGAAGTTCTGCCGCACCGAGCCAAAGCCCCAGATGGCGGCGGCCAGCAGTGCGGCCATCACTACCAGCGTTGGCGCTTTACGCCGTAACAGCGCGTTGAGCACACCCTGATAGATCCGATAGATGCGTTTGTCATAGGGATCCGTTTCGTCGGCCTTTGGCGGTGCAGCATCTCGTTTAAACAGCCACCACTTAATCAGCACTGGCGTAATGGTGAGGGCTGAGAACCAGCTCAGCATGAGCGAAATCAGCAGGACCTGAAACAGCGACTTACAGTATTCGCCGGTGGAATCCTGTGACAGCCCGACGGGCGCAAAGGCCAGGATGGCGATGACCGTTGCACCCAGCAGCGGCAGCGCAGAACGGCGAATAATGTCGCTAATGGCGTTCATCAGGGACGAGCCCTGCTGCCGGGCTACCAGTACCCCTTCGACAATAACAATGGCATTGTCGACCAGCATGCTGAGGGCGATGATCAGCGCACCCAGTGAAATGCGCTGTAGTTCAATACCCCAGAGATACATGATCAGCAGCGTGCCCAGCACGTTGAGGGCGAGGGAAAAGGCGATAATGATCCCGCTGCGTAAGCCCATAAAGATCAACAACACGCCGATGACAATCGCCAGCGCCATCAGGAAGTTAATGATAAATCCGTTAACGGAATGCCCGACCTCCGCCGCCTGATCGTAAAACAGGTCGATATGGATACCTGCTGGTTTCTCGGCTGACATCTGCTCTAGCTTCGCCTCCAGGGCATGTCCCACGTCGATCACGTTAACGCCGGGGATAAAGGAGACGCCCATGGTGACGGCTTTTCTGCCGTTGGCATGGTAGATGCTGGCAGGGGACGCATCCAGCCCGCGTGACAGGGTGGCAATATCCCGTAAGCGGGTAGCCGCCCCAACGCCGGGCGGGGTCACGATGAGATCGGCCAGCTCGTCAATACTTTCGAATTCACCGGTAGGATGCAGACGAATTGACTCGGTACCGGAGGGGATCTCTCCCGCGCTGGAGACCACGTTCAGCCTGCTGAGCTGGGCAGAAAGCTGGTTCAGCGTTATCCCGCGCGCGGCCATTTTGCTCAGAGAAATGTCCACGTTAATCTGCTGAGTGAGGGCTCCGCCGATGGCCACTTTGCCCACGCCTGGCACGAGGACCAACTCCCGGCGCAGCTGCTCGGCATACCGGACCAGTTCCGGATTGCTGAATTCATCTCCGGAAATGGCAAAGAAAAAGCCGAACACATCGCCAAAATCGTCATTCACAAACGGGGTCACTACGCCGGGTGGAAACTGTCTGGCGGCATCTCCGACCCGGCGACGCAGTTCATCCCAGATTTGCGGCAGTGCATTTGAGTGGTAGCGCGAGGCTATATTGACCGTGATCTGCGACAGGCCGCTGGAGGAGATGGAGCTGACGTTATCCAGATAAGGTAACTGCTGAAGCGCATTTTCCAGCGGCAGGGTGACCTCTTCCTCAACCTGCTGCGCCGACGCGCCCGGATAATGGGTGATCACTACCGCCGTTTTGATGGTAAACGCCGGATCTTCAAGTCTGCCAATGTTCAACAGGGCAATAATGCCGCCTACGCCCAGCAGCAAAATCGTCAGCCAGACGCGAACCGGGTTGCTGATAAACTGACGAGAGATATCCATTACAGTCCCCGTTCACGCGTCCAGATACGTACCGGCTGGTTGGGATGTAACTCCCCAACGCCTGCGGCCACCACGCGTTCACCGGCCTTAAGCCCACCGACGATGACGACCCCTTCAGCGCTGACTTGCCCCACGCTGACCTTACGATCTTCAAGGTGCAACGTATCGCCTTCGCCCGTCACCACCCAGACATGTGGCTCATTGCGCGGGCGGTTATCCGGGTTAAAGACCGCTTCAACCGGCACTACCAGCGCCTCACTGCCCACACCAGCCGGAAGGTTGGTTAAATTGATGGTGACCGTTCCGCTGACGCCGCCCACGACGGGAAAATCATCCGGGCGGGGCATGGTTAAAATCACCTGCCAGGTCAATGTGTTGCTGTCGCTACTGCCTGAGTGCTCTTTGTACACAGCGGTAAACTCGCGACCGGGCAGGGCGTTGATCCTCACTACCGGTTTGTACTGCGCATTGCGAATATCGAAGGTGTTAAACAGGTTCTCTGGAAGGCTGAACACCACGTCCAGCAGATCGGTACGGGTCAAAGTGACGACGAGCTGGCCGGCGGAGACGACCTGATGATTTCGCACATGGACGCTGGCCGCTGTCCCGCTAAAGGGGGCGACGAGCGTCATCTGGCTTAATTCTTCGCGCGCAATCTGTAGCGCGGCGTTTGCTGAATCGCGGTTGGCGCGCTGGACATCCATCTCGGCTTTCGACACGGCCTGGCGTCCCGCCAGGGTCTGGAAGCGGGCGAATTGCCGCTGAGCCAGGGTCGCCGCCGTTTGCCTGTCGTTCAGGCGCTGCCGGGCTTCACGGGCGTTGAGGCTGGCGAGCCGTTGCCCCTGTTTGACAACGGCACCCTGGCGAATGTCCAGGGTCTCAATCTGCCCGGCTCGTTTGAACGCGAGATCCGTGGCATCGCCGGATTCAATACGGGCGGGAAACACGCGCTGCTGCGCGTTGCCGGCCTTGACCACCTCTGCGACTTTTACCATTTTCGGCAGGGGCGCGGCGCGGTCGGGTTTCGGATCGCACGCCGTCAGCAGCAATAAAACAGCAGGCAGAAGAGAGAGGTAGCGCTTCACAGTATTCCCCTGATAATAATTGTTTTATTTATTTCGTCATCAATGCTGGGGTGGCGCTATTCTGCCAGGGCCGAGACGACCACATAGGTAAATAAACCGATTGCTGTGCTGGCGATAATGGCGAGCGCAATAAACAAACCAAGGCGAATCAGGCTTAAACCGTACATGCATTCCTCCATGAGGTTGAAGGTGGCGCGGGATAAAGAGAATAAACGTGTTGCATGCCTGACTATGAGCATAGTCGGTGAATAAATAAATGTTAAATAACCATTATTAGTGGCGTGACATACTCAGGCGAAACAAGCGTTACGATGGTGTATCCCCTTTGAATAACATCCTGATATTCCTGTGCTACGTTTAATAGCATTCATTCCTTTTTTTCCGTAAAAGGCATTCACGCCTGTACCCATGGGTTTGATGCGATCTCTCCTGATTCACTCACTGTTGTGTTGGTTATAAAAAGGATGCTTGATATGTATAAAACGATTCTGGTGCCGGTGGATGTATACGAAACAGCATTGTCTGATAAAGCGCTACAGCATGCCCAATTCCTGGCGCAAAGCGCATCGGGTAATGTCCATCTGCTGTACGTTATGCCAAAGTTCTCGGCGGAACTGACCCGCGGTTTTATTGCAGACGCGAGAAAGATGGATGAATATATGATTAATAATGCTAAAGAAAAACTGGCTGCGCTGGTAAAGAAAATCAACCTGCCGGAAGCAAATGTCCATCTACATGTTCGCAGCGGGAATATACGTGATGAGGTAATCAAACTGGCCGATGAACTTAACGTCGGTGCGATTATTGTGGGATCGCGTAATCCAAATATTCAAACTCATTTATTAGGGTCAGAGGCGGCGAGTATCGTTCGTTACGCGCATGTTCCTGTTTTCGTTATTCGTTAATGTCATGAAAGCAAGGTGATTTCTGAAAAGAACCCGAGGAAGGAACGATGATAACAGAAAAGCCTCACCGTCCGTATTATCAACAAACCGTTGATGAAACCCTGACAAATATCCAATCCAGCCTCGACGGACTTAGCAGTACAGAAGCCACCGCCAGGCTGGAAAAATACGGTGAAAATGCCTTACCGCAAAAACCGGGTAAACCTGGCTGGCTGCGCTTTCTGGCCCATTTCAACGATGTCCTTATTTACGTCCTTCTGGCGGCGGCGCTGCTGAAGCTGATAATGGGACACTGGGTGGATATGTTTGTCATTCTTGGGGTAGCCATCATTAACGCCCTGATTGGCCATATTCAGGAGAGCAATGCGGAGAAATCGCTGCAAAGTATTCGCAATATGCTCTCCAGCGAGGCTGTGGTCATCCGGCAGGGCAACCATGAAACTATCCCGACGACAGCACTGGTGCCCGGAGATATCGTCGTGATACGCGCCGGGGATCGCATTCCTGCCGATCTTCGCGTGACAGAGGCGCACAATCTGCGGGTGGAAGAAGCTATTCTCACCGGCGAATCCACGGTAGTGGAGAAAAGCAGCGATGCGCTCCACGGGGAGTTGCCGTTAGGCGACCGTTACAACCTGCTTTATTCTGGCACCACCGTCAGCTCCGGCGCGGGAAAAGGGCTGGTGGTGGCGACCGGTGGGGAGACCGAACTCGGCCATATCAACCAGATGATGTCAGACATTGAAAAACACCGTACCCCGTTGATGGTGCAAATGGACAAGCTCGGCAAGACCATTTTTATCACCATTCTGGTGATGATGCTGGCGCTGTTCGTTTTCAGTCTTATCTTCCGTGATATGCCCGTATCAGAGCTGGTGCTGTCGTTGATTAGCCTTGCAGTGGCGGCGGTGCCGGAAGG
Source organism: Enterobacter sp. DTU_2021_1002640_1_SI_PRY_ASU_LCPMC_013 (assembly GCF_032389435.1). Classification (NCBI taxonomy): domain Bacteria; kingdom Pseudomonadati; phylum Pseudomonadota; class Gammaproteobacteria; order Enterobacterales; family Enterobacteriaceae; genus Enterobacter; species Enterobacter sp. DTU_2021_1002640_1_SI_PRY_ASU_LCPMC_013. The sequence goes on along the minus strand of NZ_CP135594.1, from coordinate 2,838,285 downwards.
ATTACCGGCCATTATCTCGATCATCCTCTCGCTGGGCGTGCAGGCGATGGCGCGTCGCAAGGCGATTATTCGCAAGCTGCCAACCGTGGAAACGTTGGGGGCGATGACGGTTATCTGCTCGGATAAAACCGGCACCCTGACCATGAATGAGATGACGGTAAAAGCGGTGATTACCGCGGACACCACCTACCGCGTGGACGGAGACAGCTACGAGCCGGTGGGTACTATTCACACCGTTGACGATCCGACACCGGTCACCGTGAACCCGGGATCTGTGCTGGAGCGCTATCTGCGCACCGTCGATCTCTGTAATGACAGCCAGCTGATCAAAGATGAGCAGGGGCTGTGGAAAATCACCGGCGGGCCTACCGAAGGCGCGCTGAAGGTGCTGGCGGCCAAAATTCCGCTTCCGGCAATTGACGCCGAATTGCGCAGTAAAATCCCATTTGATTCGCAATATAAATACATGTCCACCCTCTATCGCCTGGGCGACGAAGAGGTGATGTTAATCACCGGTGCGCCGGACGTCCTTTTCCGTCTTTGCCAGCACCAGCAGACCCAAAACGGGCTGGAGCCGTTCAACCTGCACTACTGGGAAGAGAAGATTGAAGAGTATGCGCGCGAGGGATTGCGCATGGTGGCTGCGGCCTGGAAACCGGCTGCCAGCGGGCAGCGCGAGCTGACGCATGCGGATCTGCAAGAAGGGGTCATACTGCTAGGCATTGCGGGCATGATGGATCCCCCGCGCCCGGAAGCTATTTCGGCCATTGCCGACTGCTTGCAGGCGGGCATTCGCGTGAAAATGATTACCGGGGATCATCCACAAACGGCGATGAGCATTGGACAGATGCTGGGTATTGGCAACGCGGCGAGCGCCATTACCGGGCGCGAGCTGGAGGCGATGGACGATCACCAGCTGAGCGAGGCGGCGCAAAAATACGATATCTTTGCCCGCACCAGCCCGGAAGATAAATTCCGCCTGGTGCAGGCGCTGCAAAGTAAGCAGGAAGTGGTCGGGATGACGGGGGACGGGGTGAACGATGCGCCTGCGCTGAAGCGGGCGGATGTCGGCATCGCGATGGGGATCAAAGGTACTGAAGTCACCAAAGAAGCCGCCGATATGGTGTTAACGGATGATAACTTTGCCACCATTGCCCGGGCGGTCCATGAAGGGCGTCGGGTCTACGACAACCTGAAAAAGACCATTTTGTTCGTTATCCCGAGCAACATCGCCCAGGCCTTGCTGATCATTATTGCCCTGCTGGCGGGGAACCTGATCCCACTAACGCCGGTACTGATCCTGTGGATGAACATGGCAACCTCGGCAACGCTGTCGTTTGGCCTGGCGTTTGAAGCGGGTGAGAAGGACATCATGAACCGGCCGCCGCGTAAGTCAAACCTGCATGTGATGGACGGTTATGCAATCTGGCGAGTGGTGTTTGTCGGCCTGATGATTGCCATCAGCGCCTTTGTGCTGGAGGCCTGGCTGCAACCACGCGGCTACTCACCGGAGTTCATTCGCACCGTGTTGCTGCAAACGCTGGTCACCGCACAGTGGTTTTACATGCTCAACTGCCGCGTCACCGACGGCTTCTCCCTGAGTAAAGGTCTGCTGGCTAACAAGGGGATATGGATCGTGAGCGGCGTACTTCTGGCCCTTCAGCTTCTGATCATCTATGCGCCGTTCATGCAAATGCTGTTCGGTACCGAAGCGCTACCGTTCCGCTACTGGATCATTACCTTCCTGATTGGGTTTGCGATGTTCATGATTGTTGAAGCAGAAAAAGTCCTTACCCGGAGATGGCGCACGACGAAAGATGACTGAATGAGTAGGCTAAGCCTGCCCACCGGCAGGCTTTCTCTTTGACTGAGTACAGAACACTATGATTCGATTTGCCTCGTTCGTTTTTACGCTTGGTATTCTGGTTCCCGCTGCATCTGCTGTAACCTACCCCCTCCCTCCCGAGGGCAGCCGCCTGGTGGGGGCGCCGATCACCATCACCGTGCCTGAGGGCAATACTCTGCCGCTCGAAGCGTTTGCAGCGCAGCACGGACACCGGTTTAAGTCAGATGTCTGTTCCAACGGATAAAATTGCAGGTACTGCCCATTCTGAGAATGTCCAGGGAGGGGGGCACTTCAAAAATCCCTCACTTCTAACACCGTTCTGCTGGTTTTGTAATGGCAGATTGAATTTAACCACCTGAACAGAGGAGATAGCCTTACTTCAAGACAAGTCAGGTGTCTTAAATAAAAAAGAAATTTCATCTCAGATTTCAGGTGAATGTTCGTTCCTAATGGCAAAATAAATAGCCCAATGAGATAGGCTATTGCGCATCTGCAGTGAAATTGACTGACAGCAGTGATGCCTAAGTGAGATTGCTGTTATTAAAAGGCTTAGCGGAATAATTAGCTAAGATGTTCATACAATTCGTCAATAAAAACTTTATACCGGTTTTCTTTAGCCCGAGAAGGGTCATACAATAAATGCATTTCCCGAGGGGGAATATTAAAATCTTCCAGAACAGGAACGAGTTTTCCCATTTTAATAAATCGTTCAAGTCCCTTTTCATAACCAAATAGCAAGCCAGTACCTCTTAATGCCGCCTCAAGGATTGCTCCCCAGTCGTTAATAGCCAGGCGAGAGTTTACCATCACTTCCGCATATCCCTCACTGCTGGAAAAAGGCCAGTAATGGCTTAATCCCGCAGACCAAGGTGCAAAAACCAGACACTCATGATGTTTCAGATCAGAAGGTTGTTCTGGATGACCGTACTTTGCCAGGTATTGAGGAGCAGCGCATGCAATAAATCGGTACGCAGGAAACGGTTTTGCCGCAAGTCTGAGTTTCTTATCAAGCTCGCCGATGCGTATCACCAGGTCAAAATCTTCTGAAGCAGGATTAATAACGTCATCAGAAAGAATAAGTTCAATACGCATTTGCGGATAACGCTCAAGAAATATGCTCAAAAAATCCACTAAGACATAACGGCCGAATGTTACCGGCGCATTCAGCCGTAGCGTACCTGCAAGAATCGCACTCGAACTGCTTGCTTCCCGTTCTGCACTGTTGATGGCTTGTAAAATTGTTTCACAACGCCTGTAGTACAGCGAGCCTGCCGGCGTCAGGCTTTGCCTGCGCGTCGTTCGGTTAAGCAGGCGCGTTTCAAGCTGCTTCTCAAGTGTGGCGATATGGCGGGCCACCATCTGAGGCGACATATCGAGCCGGTCTGCGGCCGCAACAAAAGAGCCTGTCTGAACCACAACAACGAAGGCCCGCATTCCGGTAAGTTTATCCAGCATTCGCTACTCCTGGTTGTTTCAGAACTCAATATTGGCGAATTTTAAAAACTGCTAATACTTATTATGCTTATTTTTTGTCTCATGAACAGGACAGCAAAAACGATGCACATTTATATTGTCAGAATGGACCATCCGGATGGCACCGGGTGGAATACCTTTGTGCGCGAGCATGTGATTTATCTGAAAGGGCTGATAGAACAGGGCAAACTGTTAGCGTCCGGTCCGCTCAAAAACACGCCGCTGCGGGCGGGATTTCTTATTTTCAGGGCTGAGACGCGCGATGAAGTCCAGTCCATGATCAGTGCGGACCCTTTTGCTCGTGAAGGTCTCATCGCTAAACTTGAAATCCATGAATGGGACCCGTTGTTTGGTCTGCTTGACAGGTACTCAAGCCACAATACGGTCAGTGAGTTGCAGGACTTAATTGGCTGAAAATTTGAGCCACGAGAAAAATACTATCAGTATCCTGTAGTATTCATATATCGGGTGTGAGGTGAGTAGCCACGCCAGTTACTCGCCTCTCTACCTGACGGTAATTTTTTAAATTTCACAACCGTACAAATTATTATAAATTATCAGATTACAGAACTAAACATTATTTGGTTTCCATTAAATCGTTATTTTGTTTAACAGGCACCTTACATCCTGATTTTATTTAGGACAAAATCTTATATGACTTTTTTAGTTACGCAATGATATCTGCCTGCAAGCAGTCCCCAGGAATTCAGAACAGGTCATTCAGATATGCCGGGTGTGTAAGTCATTCGCAATTTTCTGAACTAGGTATCCGCAAGTACTGCTGCAGGGGGGGAGACTGGAGTTGCTGTACATGATGGTGGGGGAGTTTTACCTGACACGTACGGTAAAACTCTCAGTTACCCACCCGTTATACTTTATAAATTTATTGACGAATCAAAATAAAAACCTCCAGTATGTAATACGATATAAATATCCTTGACTGCGTCGACAGCCATACCTGGTAAATTCAAGGGGCTGTTTCACCCAGATCTATTTATTCCGGCAGGACTTTTTCTGCTGTGATATGTACTTTATTTCCCATGCGGGCTTCGGTGATTTTATAATCCCTGTCAGCCTGCTGGCGAATTTTTTTCTTCCGTCTGCTCCGTATCGCCTGTTGCCGTCACGGTTTGAGCACAGACTGAAAAAGGCAGGACTATAGAGACGAATAACAACGTCATGGTAGTTTTCATTGATAATCCCTTGATTAATAATTAAATGCATGACTTAAGCCAGGCTGCGATATTCTGCGTGGGAATATTATTCTGCACGTTCCAGGTGTCGTTCATCGGCCACCACATACCGTCTCCTCGGGCGAAGGCCGCACGATAGCGAAGCATCTGGTCATCCGGGCTGGCCTGCAATTCCTCCAGCAGGGTCGGCAGGGTCAGAACCTTTTTTACAAAGGTTTGTTGTGTCACTCGCTCGACCGTTTCTGCCAGTTCACCATAGGAAGTCGTTTCTCCTGCAACAAACACCACTTCGTTGGCAATACGCGGCTGATGTAGATAAATGTCGGTGGTGAGTCGGCCGATATCTTCCGGAGAAGTTACTGTAACCTGTGTGTCCCATCCCCCCAGCGCATTGATAGTCCGTGCGGATAAATTCACCACATCGAATGCAGGCTCGAAGAGAAAGCTGGTAAACATACCGGTGGAGATAATGATCCATTCGGTGTTGTGTTGTTCTCGCAGTAAGGTTCTTACATCATACTGTTCGTCCCAGACCGGCTGGCCGCTGCCTTTGCCGACGACATCGTAGTTAACACCAAACTGCCATGGAAAGTAGCGGTTAACTCCGGCTTCCAGTACTGCGCGGGTGATTTTTATCTGGGTGCCTGCGCCTGCAACAAACCCCATACAATTGATAACGGTATCAAACTCTTTAAACTGATCCTTCAGGGCGTCCATCGTGCTGTCGGCGATGTCCAGAGGGATTAATTTTGCTTCGGCATCCACATATTTTTGATGCGTGGAAGCGCGCAGTTGACCTTGTTCATCCCTGGCACGAGGCGAAACGATAACGCACACAGTGCCTTCTCGCTGAGAGACTGCGGGGAGCAGATGCTGCAGTACAGCCGCCCCGAGTTGTCCTGCGCCCAGCACCAGTATTTTTTCACCTGAGTGTAATTTATGCTCTGCCATGTTAGTTCCTTATACTATTTTAGCCGTGTTCAGTGTCCGGGAGAAAGTGTAGGGCGATGATGTACGTTCGATAAGATCCCTAAACCGGGTTAGACTGTTCGCTCTGACGGGATAATCAATATCTACAGGCAAGAGGGTAGGATGGATAAACTGGCAGCAATGCAGGTCTATGTCAGCGTGGTGGAAACTCATGGCTTTGCAAGAGCGGCAGAAGTGCTGGGTCTGCCACGCTCTACGGTTTCTAGGGTTATCCGGGAGCTGGAATCCTGGCTTGGTATCCAGCTTTTGCAGCGTACTACCCGCAAACTCAGCATCACGGCGGAGGGCCTGCGCTACTACGACGAATGCAAAAGGATCCTGACGGATATTGCGGCCATGGAGTCGTCTTTTCCCGCCCGATCTGAGCAGCCAGGAGGCCGTTTCAAAGTGGGGATGCCCCAGTCCCTCGCCCGACATTGCATTATCCCCGGACTCCCGTCGTTTCTCCGCCAGTACCCCGGGCTGGAAGTGATGCTGTGCTCAAGCGATAATGTTGAGGATATCATCAGGGAAGGATATGACTGCGTGATCCGTACTGGCAGGATCGAAGATTCAACAACCCTGGTTGCCCGCCCACTGCCTGGTTTTACCTGGGTAGTTCTGGCCGCGCCGTCTTATATTGATGCTTTCGGCAAGCCGCAAAAACTGGATGAACTGGAAAAGCATCACGCGGTTGGCTATCTGAATCACCGCACCGGACGCACAACTGAATGGTTTTTTACCCTTGATGGTGGGGATCGGGCGATCCGTATGAGAGAGGTGCTAATCGTTGACGATACCGATGCCTATATTCAGGCCGGGATAGAGGGGGTTGGGTTAATCCGTGTCGCCAGTTATCTGGCTATGCCGTACCTGCAAAGCGGGGAACTGGTCTCCTGTCTGGAGAACAGCACCTCTGAATTACCGCTATCCCTGGTATACCCCTATAGCCGGTATATACCACCGTCAGTTCGCGCTTTTTATGACTGGAGCAGAACGATGTTAAGTCACCCGGATAATCGTCAGTAAAGTAAAAAGAGAGTTAACTTTTTAGCGTACATTTTCATTCTGTTGGCCGTAAGATCCTGCTACGGGATGGATCACAAGACCTGCGTCCTTTTTCATGACAATACATTACCGGCTTTTACCGGTGATGTATTGCCAGCAAGCGCTTGTAGTCAGAATGGAACAACATTCAGTTCATCAGGTCGCGCCATTTTACCATCCTGTCACTAAGGTCAAGCATCTCTCCGTCGACACTGAAACGGCCGTCGCCCTGATGGTGGAGCAGGCGCAGTTCCTGCCATGCGCTGTCAAGCCAAATCCGCCGAACTTCCAGCACCCACAGGTTATAGCGCCGCACCTGGCGGTCATCCACCACTCTGCACTCCAGGTTAGCCAGGCATTCATCTACCAGAGGCGCACTGATCGATTGCGCGGCGACGGGCGTCAGGCCGAAACGCGCAAATTTGTCGTCTGTTTCCCCCGAGCAATTACCGATGTCCACAACGGCCTTTGCCATCCCGGCTGGCGGTACAGCCAGAACACATTCCCCGGTATCTGACAGCGCCTGATAGCTGTAATCCCAGGGGCCGATAATAACACCGACCAGCGGTGGGGCATGCTGCATCATCATGTGGAAACCTGCGGTCATCAGATTCGTTCGGCCATCTGTCCCCCTGGTGGACACCAGAATAACGGGACCAGCTTCAAGAATACGGTACGCTTTTTCCGCAGGCAGGCTGTCATGCATGAGATATCCTCCAGAAAGAAAATCAGGGACAGTGTGGTTCACATGTCCCCGGGGAATGGGTTATTACTCTTCAAAATCCGTGGCGTCTGACGCTCTTCGCCAGACATCAAGGTCCTGACTCACTGCATGCATTTTTTGTTCAGCAAGAGTGTTGGCAATCTTACCTGCAAAAAGATGCACGGGTGGGGCGTCAGCACTGGCCGCCTGCAGTATCAGAGAAGCGACTTTATCAGGATTGCCCGCCTGTTTGCCGTCCAGACCGTTCAGATGGAGGTCCAGCGAGGCCTGAGCTTCGGTATAGTCAGCGATTGTGCGCTGGGCCACGACCAGCGTCTCCTTCGACAGGAACCCGGTGCGCACCGGTCCAGGATAGACCACTGTGGCTCTGATGTTCAGCTCGGCCAGTTCGGCCGCCAGGGTTTCGGTCAGACCGGCCAGTGCGAATTTGCTGGCGACATAGCTGCCCCAGCCCGCGTAACCGCCCTGAAAGCCCACGATCGACGCCACGTTGAAGATATGGCCGCTGCGCCGCGTACGCATATGCGGCAGGGCATGGCGCAGTACATGCAGGGGAGCAAACACGTTAACATCGAAATTGCGACGCAATTCGCTGTCGGTTAATGCTTCAATGGTGCCCTGCTGGCCGTAGCCTGCATTGTTGACCACACAGTCGATGCGCCCGAAGGCGGCAATGGTGCTGTCGATGGCTTTTTGAACGCTGACTTCGTTCACCAGGTCCACCTCCAGCGAAAGCAGTCGCGCGTTATCGTCGCCAAATGCCTGACGCAGACTGGTCAGGGTGCGGGAGGTTGCGGCTACGGCATCGCCTCGTGCAAGTAACTGGCGTGCCAGCGAAAGGCCAATACCACGAGCAGCGCCGGTGATAAACCAGACTTTTGCAGGGGAGGTTTGTTGTTGCATTGATGGAGACTCCTGTTGTTGAAAAATGAATTGCATCACTGAATGGCGACACTCATGCCACCGTCGGCCATAACTACTGCGCCGACAATGTAACTGGCCCTGTCTGACGCCAGAAAGGCTGCGACTTCTGCGATTTCATCGGGGTGGGCTGCACGACCAACAGGCGCTTTACGACCATGCTCTGCCAGATATGCCTGCCCGTCGGGCTGGATTGTATTCGTGATGTTTGTCACCGCATCTCCGGAGCCGACTGCATTAACACGAATACCGTGAGCGATAGCCTCCAGCGCGAGTGTACGGGTTAACTGTGCCAGCGCCCCCTTGGAAGCTGCATAGGCGGCGATACCGGGAAAAGACTGATAACAGGCGTAAGAACCAATATTAACGATTGCACCCGATTTTGCCGCCATCATTGGGCGCATGGCTTCCCTTGAGAAAAGGAATGCGCCTGTGGCATTAACAGCCATGACCTGGTTCCATTCCCTGAGCGTCATTTCTGCCACCGGCTGGTTGATGATGATGCCTGCGTTGTTGATTAAGACGTCGAGGCGACCGAACTGTTCTGTTGCAGTCCGCACGGCCAGTTCCGCACTGGCTTCCTGAGTCACGTCGGCGACAACAGGGACAACGCCTTCGCGTGCAAGCGCATTGACATTATCCCCCCGGCCAACTGCGACGATACGTGCGCCCTGGCGGTGCAACAGTTCGACGGTCGCCAGGCCGATACCGCTGGCGGCACCGGTGACGATCGCAACACGGCCTGCAAAGGGCATAGCCCTGGAAAAAGAGCCTGACTCTGACATGAACACTCCTGAATAAATGAAAACATGTTTACGGTTAATGAGGACTGGCCACAGGGCGGACGATGAGCTCGCTGATATCAACGTCAGCGGGTTGTTCAATGGCATAAGCGATTGCCTGCGCCACGGGCTCCGGAGGTAAGGCGATGCGCCGGAATTCGCGCATGGCAGCCCGGGCTGTTTCGTCCGTAATATGATCGGCAAGTTCTGACTCGACCACTCCCGGGCTGACCAGCGTCACCCGGATCGCGTCGGTCTCCTGCCGAAGCCCGTCAGAAATAGCGCGCACGGCAAACTTGCTGGCGCAATAGACAGCGGCTGTGGGCGAGACCGTATACGCGCCTGTAGAGGCAATGTTAATAATGTGACCATAACCCTGCTCCTGCATGATCGGCAGGACGGCGGCTATCCCGTGCAGAACGCCCCGAACATTGACATCCAGCATGCGGTTCCACTCTTCGACCTTCAACACTGCCAGCGGTGAGAGTGGCATAACGCCAGCGTTATTTATGAGCGCGTCAATGCGTCCGTGCTTCTCCAGCGCCCTGGCTGCGATGCGTTGCAAATCTTCTGGTCGTGTGACGTCAATTGCCATGGCATCAACATTACCCCCCGTTGCCCGCAACTCTGTCGCCAGTGCGGTCAGTTTTTCAATACGTCTGGCACCGATAAACAAATGATGCCCCTTCCGGGAAAGATGACGGGCTGTGGCCTCACCTATACCACTACTGGCACCGGTAAGAATGACCACTTTAGACGTTTCTGATACCACTGTTTTCATCACTCCTCCTTGCCTGTCACCGGGCGGGACAGGGAATGTCATTGGAATATCAAACAGGCTGGTATCATAAAGAGAGGACATATACGACGACAGGCCTGACTCTCTTGCATCATTGCCTAATCCTATTTTCTTTATTGATTTTTAAGCATGCAGGGAGTGAAAATATAATCATTAAATTCAATTAGCAGGTCTGCTGTATGCCAGAAAGATTGCCCTCCATATCTCAACAGTCCGAAATGGCGGCTATGATTTGCCAGCTCGCCCCACATGAAGGTCACACCCGTACGTTGCTGGATGGCGTGCGTCTGATGCGTGCTGACGGCGCACTGGGGCGTACCCCCGTGTTGTACGAACCAGGCATTGTTATTGTCTGTCAGGGGCACAAAAGAGGTTACCTGGCTGACAGGGTTTACCACTACGACCCATTGCACTACCTGGTGCTGTCAGTACCTCTGCCATTTTCAAGCGAGACAGATGCCAGCCCGGCAGAGCCTTTGCTTGCTGTGTCCATTCGTCTGGATATGACAGCGGTGGCAGACCTGGTTATGGCTGTCGATCACCATGCCACTGCATCAGGTTCACCCGTTGGCATTGTCTCCACACCACTTGACGACACGCTGGCAGATACGACAGTTCGTCTTCTGAAGGTATTATTTTCACCACTTGAAGCGCGGGTTCTGGGGCCGGGGATTGTGCGAGAGCTGATTTTTCGTGTTCTGCTGGGTGAACAGGGCGGAGCCATTCGTGCTGCGCTGGCCTGTCATGGCAACTTTGGACGTATTGCGCGTACGTTACGGCGTATCCACCTCGATTACGCCCGGCCACTGGATGTGGCTTCACTTGCGCACGAAGCTGGCCTGAGCGTACCGGCTTTTCATGCGCATTTCAAAGCCGTTGCGGCGACTTCTCCCATCCAGTACATCAAGTCAGTGCGTCTTCATCAGGCGCGACTGATGATGATACGGGACAACGTTACTGCAGCAGGGGCAGCAGCGCGGGTCGGCTACGAAAGTGCGTCGCAGTTCAATCGGGAGTTCAAAAGACTGTTTGGTCGCAGCCCCGGAGAGGAGACGCGTAAAATGCGCACAGCATTCGCACTGATGGAACCTGCGCAACTCGAAGCAGCGACGTCGACACACTAATCTGCAACTGTCGATATTCATGCGCAAACGTTCACTGCAAACCGGACTGAGACGCCAGGACGCTAACAGTTCATGCTGATATTAAGTTTATCTGAATAACCTGTGGGATTTTCGTTCGTAACAAAAATGTCAGCAACACCTGCCGGCACATCAACACCGGCAGCCAGAACCAGTTTGTACCTGTACATCTGTGAGCTGCGTGGAAGACGAATGTAAAAACATCGCAAAACCTGGTGTGAAAGCGTAAAGCAGTCCTGCCATTTATATGCGCAGATTGCCGGGCTAACCGTCCTGCTTTCATCACCAGGTTTTCAGGCTCCATTCGAGTTACAAACCCAGCTTGTCTTTCATTTCTTTTTCTTCAATCGCCTTGGCAATAGCGTTTCTCATCACTTTCAGAATGATCCCGCTGAACATGGCCGTTAAACCGATGGTAAAGAATGCCGTAACCGCAAGGTCAATTAACCAGAAGCCTGAATGAACAAGAACGGGCCTGTAAATTGCAACACCGGCAAAAACCACCCAGTGACTAAAACAATAAAAACAACTGAAAAGGTAGCCTATCATGGCATTTTTTTTGACCATCCATTCACGCAACGGGCGAAACATTTCCTGCTGTGTGACGGTGATTGAAATGCAACTGGACATCAGTGCAATGACGAGGCAGACCCATAACTGTTCTGACACATTTTCGAATGACATAAAAATACTCTCTGTATGGATATCATGTAATAGTATAAGATACATGATATCCCACCACTTATGCAACAACGAAAGTTTCATAAGAAATTCCGCAGCAAACAGGATTAAAAATGAGAAAAGACCATCGGCTGTCCCGTGCATTACACGTGCTGATACATATGGATAAAATCCGCGATCCCGTTACCTCCGAAGATATAGCCTCGATGATTAATACGAATCCGGTTGTGGTCAGACGCCTTTTCCAGGGGCTCAAACAGGCGGGTATCATTCATTCTGAAAAAGGGCATGGAGGTGGCTGGACACTCCAGAAACCTCTCGGAGACATCACTCTCCTTCAGGTTTTCCACGCTATTGGCAGCACTGAACTTTTTTCAATAGGCTGGGCGACTGAGCATGACAAATGCCTGATAGAGGATGCAGTTAACAATGAAATAAGTGATACGCTTGAAGAGGCGAGACGTCTGATTACGAACCGCTTTGCTGAACTTACCCTTGATAAGCTTGTGCCGGAAGTCCTTAAACATAAATAAATTCAACAGCCGGGCATCATATAGTGTCCGGCTGTTGAAAGGTCATCATGAATTTTTAGTCTGAAGCCTGTTCTGTTACCGGCCGTTCCTCAGGTGCGTCCGGTAAAGTGGCCGAGTGCAGTGGTTTCCCTGATATTTGTCGGGCTAACAGGTAGAACACGGGAGTCATAAACAAGCCAAAAAGGGTGACGCCAAGCATTCCAGAGAATACCGATATCCCGATAGCCTGACGCATTTCAGCGCCTGCTCCATGCGATACCATCAGGGGGATTACACCCATGATGAAAGCCAGAGAGGTCATCAGAATAGGACGCAGCCTGAGACGGCATGCTTCCTTCACTGCGTCACAGGCAGACTTACCTGAAAGTTCAAGTTCACGGGCAAATTCAACGATAAGAATGGCATTTTTAGATGCCAGCCCGACCAGGACGATAAATCCAATTTGCGTAAAGATATTATTGTCCCCATGAGTGAGCCACACCCCGGTAAGTGCAGAAAGGATACTCATTGGAACAATCATAATGACAGCCAAAGGGAGCGTAAGGCTTTCATACTGGGCAGCCAGCACCAGGAATACCAGGAATACACAGAGTGGGAAAATCCAGACGGCACTGTTGCCTGCAAGAATTTGCTGGTAGGTCAGGTCTGTCCACTCATACTCTACGCCGGGTGGTAGCGTTTTCTTTGCTATACGTTCAATCTCTTCCATCGCCTGACTTGAAGAATAGCCCGGAGCAGGCGCGCCACTAAGATCGACCGCTGTAAAACCATTATAACGGGTAACCAGCTCAGGACCGTGTGTCGGCTCAATACGGGCTATGGCAGACAGCGGTACCATATTGCCATCGGCATTTCGGGTCTGTAGTTTCAGTATATCCTCCGGGGTTGCCCTGAACTCTGCGTCAGCCTGCATTCTTACCTGATATACACGACCTATTATATTGAAATCATTTACGTAATATGAGCCAAGATAGGTTTGTAATGTCTCAGTGATATCACTGATGTTCACCCCAAGTTGTTTGGCGCGATTACGGTCAATATCGACATTAATTTGTGGAAAATTATTCTGGTACGTTGAAAAAAGTGGCGTCAGCACAGGTGATTTAGCTGCTTCTGCCTGAAAGCGTCGAAGTACTTCGGCCATTCCGTCGTAACCGATATTTCCTCTGTCTTCAAGCTGCAATTTGAATCCCCCCAGGGAACCCAGACCCATAACGGGTGGTGCCGGGAAAACGGCCGCAAAATCTGCGCCGGGAAGTGACCGATATCTGGCATTCAGAGAGGCGGCAACATCATCTGCGCTGATGCCTGGCCGTTGCTCAAAAGGCTTGAGGAGGACAAATGTCAGACCGGAACCAGGGCTTGTGGTGGTGCCGTTTACAGACAATCCAGCATAAGAAGATGTGGAAGATACTCCTGGCTCACTTCGTGCTATTTCATTCATTTTTTCCAGTACCCGGTCTGTTCTGGACAATGATGCGCCAGCAGGAAGCTGCACAAAACTGATAAGGTATTCCTTATCCTGAGCAGGGATAAACCCCCCGGGAACAGACCTGCCCAGGAACAGCGTGATTGCCAGCAGAATGCCATAAATCACCATAATCAGAATCTTGCGCTGGCCAAGCGCGCCAACACCTTTTTCATATCGCCTGGCACTACTGTTGAACAGGCGGTTGAAAACCGTAAAGAACCGTCCACAACTACGATGCATAATGCGCGTAAGCCAGTCGCTGTCTGAATCACGTGGCTTCAGCAGCATGGCAGAGAGAGCCGGTGAGAGCGTAAGGGAGTTAATAGCGGAGATAATTGTTGAAACTGCTATTGTCACTGCAAACTGCTGATAAAACCTTCCGGTCAGGCCACTCATAAAAGCCAGCGGAACAAATACGGCACTCAGCGTCAGCGCGATCGCAATAATGGGACTACTGACTTCCTGCATAGCCTTGCAGGCGGCATGATATGGCGTCATGCCTCTTTCTATGTTTCTTTCTACATTTTCAACAACAACAATGGCATCATCAACGACAATGCCAATAGCCAGGACGAGGCCAAAAAGGCTCAGGGCATTGATTGAAAACCCAAAAAGGTACAGAAATGCCATTGTGCCGGTTATCGAAACGGGAACAGCCAGCAGAGGAATGATTGATGCTCGCCAGGTCTGGAGGAAAAGAAAAACAACCAGTACCACGAGGAGTATGGCCTCAAAAAGAGTATGAAGCACAGCTTCTATACCCGCCCTGACTGATTTGGTTGGATTATAAACTATCTGGTAATCCAGTCCTTCAGGGAACTGTTTTTTCAGATCGTTCATTGTGCGACTTACTTGTGAGGCAATTTCCAGAGCATTTGCGCCCGGAGACTCCTGTATGGCCAGCGCTACCGCAGGCTTTTTATCCAGGTAAGTACGCATGGCATAATTTTCAGCGGCCAGTTCAATACGGGCGACATCCTTCAATAATGTCGTTCTGGTATCCTGTCGGGCATGGAGCACAATGTTGCCAAATTCTTCAGCCGTTTTAAGCCGACCGCTGGCATTAACTGACAACTGTAACGGTGTTTCTTCTGCCATAGGGGCTGCGCCAACGCTTCCCACTGGTGACTGGGCGTTTTGTTCACGGATAGCAGAGGCGACATCTGATGTCGTCAGTCCGCGAGCAGCCATAGCATCAGGATTAAGCCAGATTCGCATCGCGTAACCACCGGGGCCCCATACTGATACCTGGCCAACTCCCTCAATACGCGAGAGCTGGTCTTTGATGTTACGTATGGCGTAATTACTGATGTAATTATCGTTATATCTGCCATCAGGCGATATCATATGAACGGCAAGTGTGATATTCGGCGAGCTTTTATTCGTTGTGACACCCAGTCGCTGGACATCTTCAGGTAACCGGGGCAGAGCCTGCGACACCCGGTTCTGCACCCATTGCTGAGCCTGATCGGGATCTGTGCCCAGTTTGAAGGTCACTGTCAGATAGAGATTGCCATCCTCATTTGAAAGTGACTGCATATACAGCATATTCTCTACGCCGTTCACAGTTTCCTCAATTGGAGCTGCAACCGTCTGTGCAATCGTGGTGGCATTGGCTCCAGGATACTGGGCATGAACGATAACGGATGGGGGGACAACCGGTGGGTATTCCGATACCGGTAGACGAAATATGGCGATAATCCCTGCCAGAATGAACAACGCAGACAGTACTCCAGCAAAAACCGGCCTGTCGATAAAGAATTTTGATACTTTCATGATGACTTATTTCCTTCCCGGGATTTTGAAGAAGGGGATTCATCTTTGCTGACAACGACTGTTTCACCGGGGCTGACCAACTGCGCCCCACCGGAAATAACTCTGTCACCCTTATTGAGGCCTTTTTTCACAACAATCAGTTCCCCCTGTTTGTTTCCCAGTTCGAGGGGGCGATATTCAACTTTGTCATTGTTTCCGACTACCAGAACATAGCGTCTGTCCTGGTCGGTGCGGATCAGTGTCTGATCAATCAATACTGCTGTATAAGATCTGCTTGCCTGGAGTCTGACCCGGGCCTGTAAACCGGGAAGCAACCTTGATGATGGATTATCAAGAAGTGCGCGCATCCTGATAGTGCCGGTTTCAGTACTGAGATGATTATCCACAGAATGAAGAATGGCTTTATGTGGATAATCTTTTTCATCGGCCAGTCCTACCAGCACTTCAGGTTTGTCTTTATTTGAAAGCTTGTCGATATAATTAAGATAGGTTCGTTCATCCGCATTAAAAGCGACATACAAGGGATCAAGAGCAACAATGGATGCAAGAACTGGACTGTCAATACCGGCTGCGACCAGATTACCGACTGTCAGTTCTGCTCTGGAAATACGGCCAGTTACCGGTGCGGTGATCCGGGTATAGCTTTCGCTGAGCCTGGCGCTCTCGACCTCAGCTTCGGCAATCTCCCTGGCTGCTTTCGATTCCCGAGCGGCATTGTTCAGAACGTCATAATCGCGCTGTGAGATAGCATGGGTCCCGATAAGTTTTTTACCCCGGGACAGATCCAGCAATGCCAAGTCCTGCTTCGCTTTTGCCTGCGCGTATGCTGCACGAGCCCGGGCCAGTTCAGTCTTATAAGGGGCTGGATCGATAATAAATAAAATATCGCCTTTCCTGACCAACTGACCATCCCTGAACTTAACATCCACAATCGAGCCTGTAACTTTTGAACGTACAGTGACCTCATCGGTGGCTTCCAGTTTTCCCGAGAATTCGACCCAGTCGTTTACCGTATGAACAACTGCGGACGTAGTTCGCACCGTTTTAAAGTTTGATGTCTCAAGTGCATACGCGCCGGGTATGACGCTCTGTTTTGAAAGGAACAGCCCGATTACAGCCAGTGTACCGGTTAAGCACAACATGCGACGTTTGAACGATACAGTCATAAATCATTCCAAAAATCATGTGGTTATAAAGGTAAAGTTAAGTTGTTTGTTGGCCCCTACATGTCACAGCGTTTACCTGCGTTACTTTGTGATGTGCGCGCACCATAAGACGTTGCAAACTCGCATCGGAAAGATAAACTCATGTAACTTTACAAGGGACGTGAGTTAGCTTATCACATGAAACCATGAAAGTTACATGATATTTTGCGTGTGATGTTTTCAATTCCGTTAAAGTGAATGCAATCTTTCACGAGAAAGTTGTTTTTATTTGCTATTTAATCAGTCTTGATAACAATCCGGTTTTACCGGGAGAATGAGTGGGGCTGGGAAGCAAACACAGTAATGTTCACGTCAAGTTAATAGCCGAGTACCTTCTCGCCCTAAACCAGCAGCGTGTTCGATACGTCAGGAGCCTGATCTGCATCTCTTAGAGTTTTCCTTTGTCGGCTGTTTTAAGACTATGGAATGTTCTGTAGAGAACATCCGCAAAGAGGCTATAGCCTTTTTCAAAAGCAAATACCCTACAGGAGTCATTACTCCTTCGCAGTCATGGGATTTAAACTAAAAAAAACCATATCAATTGACGCCGATATGGGGTTGATTTGTTACGCCAGATAGTTCATGAACTATCTGGCGTAATGCTTTATTTTCTGATAAGGAAATATGGTGGAACGTAGGCTTCACGGCATATATCCAGATAATCGGACCACCACTGCATCATCGCCTTGCGGGCTTCCAGATGTTCTGCCTTGTGAATATAAGCCATGCGCACGGTATTGCGCTCCTGATGACTCATCTGGCGTTCTACTGCGTCCTTTGACCATAAACCCGATTCCATCAGCGCACTGCATGCCATCGCCCGAAAGCCGTGGCCACAGATATCCTTTTTTGTGTCGTAGCCCATAACCCGCAATGCCTTGTTGACCGTGTTTTCACACATTGGCTTATACGGGTTATGGTCGCCGGGGAAGACCAGTTCATTATTACCGGTGATATCTTTAATCTGTTTCAGAATGGCGATGACATGTTCTGAGAGGGGGACGATATGCGGCATTCGCATTTTGGCCCCGCGCCCGGAATAACGCACGCCAATAATGGGTTCTCGCGTCGCGGGTATCGTCCAGACCCGGTTTGTGAAATCAATCTCTGACCAGCGGGCGAAACGCAGTTCACTGGAGCGAATGAACACATGCAGCATCAGCAGGACGGCAAGCCGGGTAAGTTCGCGGCCCTGATGATATGCCTCAATACGTTCAAGCAGTTCAGGCAGTCGCTCCAGTGGCAGGGCAGGATAGTGCCGTCTGACAGGAGGTGTGGTCACGCCGCCAAGGTTTGCTGCCGGGTTCGTATCGATTAACCCCTGATGGACCGCATGGCGCATTATGTTACTCAGGTGCTGCCGCGTGCGGGACGCAACTTCCAGCAGACCTTTTTCCTCGATCCCTTTAAGCAGGTCAATGAAATGACGGGGTTTAAGTTCTGATACAGGCAGGTTCCCGATAACCGGAAAGATGTGATTGTTCAGGCTGGCAAGCAGACGGTCAGCGGTGTTCTGCGACCATTTCCGGTTACTTTTATGCCACGCCAGCGCCACGTTTTTAAAAACTTTATCCGGTGTTCGTGAGCCACGTTCAGCAGCCCGCTGCTGTACCGGGTTGATATTCAGCGCCAGCATTTTACGGACACCTTCACGCTGCTGTCGCGCATCAGAGAGGGAGACGGCAGGATAGGCACCCAGCGCAATGCGGGATTCTTTACCGTTAATACGGTACTTGAGATACCAGTGACGTGAGCCACCCGGTTTGACCAGCAGATACAGACCGTGGGAATCGGAGACTTTAAAGGGTTTATCAGAAGGCTTGAGAGTGCGGATTTTCGCGTCGGTAAGGGACATATGGGGGTCACTCCATTATCGAACTAACCTGACCCCAGATTTGACCACCAATTTTTCCCGATGCGGAGGGTAAAATCAAAATGCACCGGGAAGAATTTTCACGCTAACCTGTTGAACTAACATCATATAATGATTCGCAAGGATGCATGAAAACAGGAAATTGGCTCCTCTGACTGGACTCGAACCAGTGACATACGGATTAACAGTCCGCCGTTCTACCGACTGAACTACAGAGGAATCGTGTGAACGGGGCGCATATTATCGACCTGCGTACGCCTTGTCAAAGGATGGATCGCCGACTTTGAACTGTTTGCTGACAAAACCAGCAAAGTGATGTTTTTGCCAACGGAATGCACCATTATTGTGCAGATATACCCCGAATGGGGCAGATCGGAAACCGTTGTCCCCGTCTCAAAACAGGCACTAGTGATTGGCTTTCCTTATTTTCAGCCGCTTAGCAGAGACATACACCCGCTGCAAAAAACTGGCATCCATATTGCAAAACCTGTTTAACAACACAGCCGTTACCGGCACGCTATTTTCGAACAGGGGGCAACATGAACTTAAGACGACTGAAATACTTCGTAAAAATCGTCGATATCGGCAGCCTGACCCAGGCGGCTGAAGTGCTGCATATCGCGCAGCCTGCGCTGAGCCAGCAGGTCGCGACTCTGGAAGGCGAAATGGACCAGCAACTGTTGATCCGCACCAAGCGCGGCGTAACGCCTACCGAAGCGGGAAAAATTTTATATACCCATGCCCGCACGATCCTGCGTCAGTGTGAACAGGCGCAGCTGGCCGTGCACAATGTGGGTCAGACCCTGAGCGGCCATGTCTCCATTGGCCTGGCGCCGGGAACGGCCGCATCGTCTGTCACCATGCCGCTGCTTCAGGCGGTGCGCGCGGAGCTACCGGAAGTGCTGGTTTATCTGCATGAGAACAGTGGTTCCGTGCTCAATGACAAACTGCTCAACGGTCAGCTGGATATGGCGGTGCTGTACGATCGCTCCCCGGTTGCCGGGATCACCAGCCAGCCGCTGCTGAAGGAAGATCTTTACCTGGTCGGTACCCGTGATTGTCCCGGTCAGAGCATTGATTTAACCGCTGTGGCAGAGATGAACCTGTTCCTGCCGCGCGACTACAGTGCCGTGCGCGTGCGCGTTGACGAAGCGTTCTCGCTGCGCCGTCTGACGGCGAAGATTATCGGCGAGATTGATTCCATCTCCACGCTGACTGCCGCCATTGCCAGCGGCATGGGTGTAACGGTTCTGCCCGAGTCTGCCGCACGTTCACTGTGCAGCGCGGCGAACGGCTGGATGGCCCGCATCACCACGCCATCCATGAGCTTACCGCTGTCGTTGAATATGTCCGCGCGCGGCTCCCTGTCACCGCAGGCGCAGGCGGTGAAAGAGATCCTGATGTCTCTGGTCAGTAAGCCGTCGCTGGAAAATCGCGAGCTGCAACTCGTCAGCTGATATTCCAAATAAGCATAAGATGCTGGTTTTTATTATTTGTTCTCCAGCCCGCCTGACTCTAACAATAGCCTTATGTCAGATGCGCCGGAGTGAATTGTGAATTTCCAGCAACTTAAAATTATTCGTGAGGCGGCCAGGCGGGATTACAACCTGACCGAAGTCGCCAATATGCTTTACACCTCTCAGTCGGGCGTCAGCCGACATATCCGCGAGCTGGAGGAGGAGTTAGGCATTGAAATTTTTATCCGTCGCGGCAAGCGCCTGCTGGGTATGACCGAGCCAGGCAAGGCATTGCTGACCATCGCTGAGCGCATTCTCAACGAGGCCAGCAACGTTCGTCGGCTGGCGGATCTCTTTACCAACGACGCTTCCGGTGTGCTGACTATCGCCACCACCCATACACAGGCGCGTTACAGCCTTCCGACGGTTATCAAAGCATTTCGTGAGATCTTCCCGGACGTACGTCTCGAACTGATCCAGGGCACGCCGCAGGAAATTGAAGTGCTGCTGCATAACGGTGGGGCCGATATCGGTATCGCCAGTGAACGGCTGAGCAATGACCCGCTGCTGGTGGCGTTCCCGTGGTTCCGCTGGCACCACAGCCTGCTATTACCCGCCGAACACCCGCTGAACCAGGTTTCACCGTTGACGCTGGAAGAGATCGTCAAATGGCCGCTTATCACCTACCGGCAGGGCATTACCGGGCGTTCGCGCATAGATGAAGCGTTCAAGCGTAAAGGGCTCACGCCGGACGTGGTGCTGAGCGCGCAGGATTCCGACGTGATCAAAACCTACGTCGAGTTAGGGCTGGGGATTGGCCTGGTGGCCGAGCAGTCTGGCGGAGAATATGAGGCTGGTAATCTGGTGCGTCTGGATACGCGTCATCTGTTCGATGCGAACACCGTCTGGCTCGGGCTGAAGCGCGGGCAGCTTCAGCGTAACTATGTGTGGCGTTTTATCGAGCTGTGCAATGCGGGGCTCTCCGTAGATGAGATCAAACGCCAGGTGATGGAGCCGGAAGAAGTGGCGATTGATTATCAGATTTAACTACGCGTTTGCCCGGGTGCGCTGCGCTTTCCGGGCTTGTATTCCCCCTTCACCCTGTTTCTCCTTTATTTCTGAAGACGGCTTCCATATTTTGCATCCTTAACCTGCATACCAGCCAATCTGTCTGCATAATCGGCACTATAGTTTTGCATCTATATAGTTTTTGATCTATGTTGTACAAGGAGGTCCCGTGTGGGCGATTAAAACTACGGACAGGTTTGACGACTGGTTCACCTCATTAAACGATAGCGAGAGAGCCAGCGTACTGGCCGCGCTACTTGTTTTGCAGGAGAGGGGACCGGGTCTGTCCAGACCGTATGCCGATACGCTGAAAGGCTCCCGCCACAGCAACATGAAAGAGTTGCGTATTCAGAGTAAGGGTGATCCGCTGAGGGCATTTTTCGCTTTCGATCCGAACCGTACGGGTATTGTACTGTGTGCGGGCAATAAGGACGGTAATGAAAGGCGATTTTACGATGAGATGCTTCTCGTTGCGGATCGGGAATACACTCGCTGGCTGAACACATTAAAAGAGAGGAATTAACGCGATGGGCAGAACCCTGGAGCAGCTTATTGCAGATGAAAAACCTGAGGTTGTTGCCAGCGCACAGGCAATGGCAACGGATATTTTGCTCAATATCCATCTGGCCGAGTTACGTGAAAAAGTGCAAAAAACGCAGGTAGATATGGCCAGGGCGTTGGGTATTAAACAACCTACTGTCGCCGTCATGGAAAAGGCAGGACGCGATATTAAGCTTTCTTCTTTGAAACGCTACGTTGAGGCCGCCGGAGGGAAGCTACGGCTGGATGTAGAACTACCCGATGGTTCTCATTACGAGTTTGTGTTGTAACCCACAAAAGCAAAAAGCCTGCTCTAAAAGCAGGCTTTTCAAATTTGGCTCCTCTGACTGGACTCGAACCAGTGACATACGGATTAACAGTCCGCCGTTCTACCGACTGAACTACAGAGGAATCGTGTGAACGAGGCGCATATTATCGACCTGCGTGCGCCTTGTCAAAGGGGAAAACACCGTTTTTGTTCGTTTGCCGAGAATTTCAGCAAACCGATGATTTAATAGCAAATTTGCTTTCAAATTGCACAGCAAAATGCGCCGCCCGCAGGCGGCGCGCAGGATCAGAACAGAACGGAGTAGTTCAGACCAAACGTACGTCCACGGCCTTTATAAGTATAAAGACCCGGTGAGCCATAGGTTGGGCTATACAGCCCCGGTGCGCGCTGGCCCCAGGCGGTGGTGTAGTCTTTGTCCAGCAGGTTTTCCACGCTGAAGCTGACTTTGCCCACCGGCAGGGCGTAGCTGCCCAGGAAATCAACGGTGTTATAGCCATCAATCTTCTTACCGTCGGCGTCAGACACGTCGAAGGTTTGTGTGCTCTGCACGCGCAGGGCCCAGTCGCCCGGCGCCCAGTTAACCCATGCGCTGGCTTTAGACGGGCTGGCGCTGTCGACCGTCAGCTTCTCCCATTTCCCGTTTTCACGCGTTTCGGACTTAATGGCGTTAAAGTTCGCCCCGGTGCTCCAGTCGCTGTCGGTGAAGAAATAGTCCACCTGGCCTTCAACCCCATAGATACGACGTTTATCGTCCTCCAGGTTGATGGTCATGTCGCTCTTGTTGATGGTGATGGTTTTATCCGAGAGCGAGTAGTAGGCCGCCACCTGGGTACGCAGGTTATCGCCGGTGAAGCGCCAGCCCAGCTCGTAAGCATTGACCTTAATACCGTCCAGCGTTGAGTCGTTCACGTTGACGCTGTTTTGCAGGCGATAGTGACCATCGACCAGCTGATAGGTGCCGGAGCCGTAGTACTTCGCCAGGTCCGGGATCTCGAAGCCCTGGGAGAAGTTAAACCACAGCTGCTGCTGTTCGGTAAGACGTCCAAGGATCCCGGCGTTAAACAGGAAGTTGTTGTAGTCGGTTTTCCCGCCCGGCACCGCGTCAGCGGAGGTCGCTTTGCCCGTGGCGATTGCCTGCTGCTGGGCGTAGCCGACAAAATCGTCCACCTTGTTTTCGGTGTACTGGTAACGCACGCCGCCGCTGAGGGTGATGGCGTCAATGTCATAGCTGGCTTGCAGGAACGGCGCGAGGTTGGTAATGCTGTAACCCGGATAACGGCCCACGTTGTAGGCATTGTCCAGCTCCATGCCGCCGCTCGCCGCCGCTTTGCTCAAGTCAAAGAACTGCTGGTTGGCATCGAACGTTTCATGATCGGCGTCTACACCCCAGGTGAGGGTCAGGTCGTCTATCGGCTTGCTGTTCAGCGTCAGCTTGCCGCCGTAAAAATCGGTTTTCTGCTGGGACGCGCCAATGCTGGTCACCGCGCCTTTGCTCAGCGTCGGGAACGGGTAGTAGGTCAGGCTCTCGTCACGGTAGTAAATCTGCGCAACCAGATCCTGACCCCAGAAATCGGTGTTCGAGTATTGCAGGTTGATCAGGTGACGCTCTGTGCCCGGGATACGGTCAGAGTTCAGGTTATCTTTATTATAGGCTTTGGCATCGCCCGTGACCGCAGCGAAATTCTCCCCAAGGAACAGGCCGTGCTTGCCGTCGGATTCGCTCTTGTAGTACTGCGTGGTTAACTGGAGCTGCTGATGATCGTCGATGTTGATGGTGCCTGTCCCCATCACGTCGATACGGTCGGAATACTGCAAGCCGGTCTGGGTGTTATCGATAATCACCTCGTCGCCGTTGCCGTCATACCAGCCGCCGTAGCGCTGATAGGAGACCGACAGACGGCCAGAGGCGTTGTCATTGCCGCCGCTCACGGCTGCGGAGACGTTCTCATCATGGTCGTTATGGCTGTTAAACCCGCTTTTTGCCCCGGTCTGGAACTCCACTTCGGTCTCCGGCTGGCCTTTTTTGGTGACGATGTTCACCAGACCGCCGGTACTGCCGCCGCCGTACAGCGAGGTGGCGCCGGAAATGACTTCGATACGGTCAATGTTGAACGGATCGATAGAGTCGAGCTGGCGGCTGTCGCTGCGGGAAGAGTTCAGACGTACGCCGTCCACCATCACCATCATGGAGCGACCGCGCAGGTTCATGCCGTAGTTGGTACGTCCCTGGCTGCTGACGTCCATGCCGGGGATCAGCTGGGCCAGCACGTCTTTAATCTCTTTCCCGCCCTGAACCTGCTGCTCAATTTCCGCCCGCTCAATAACCCAGGTGGTTTGCGCCATCTCTGCCACGCTGCGATGTGCCCGGCTGGCGGAGACCACAATATCTTCTTCCTTTTGTTCTTCCGCCCACGCAGAGGTAGAAAGCATGGCAAGCAAGCACGGATTTAAAACCCAAAGATGAGAACGTTTCATTGTTATGTTGATCCTGAATGTGTGTGTCAGTACTCGGTGGTCTTCATTAATGATTTAAAAACCTGGCTGCTCTCCGGGCTGGTGGTGCTCCGCCAGTGGATCACGCCGGGGGTGGTTGCCAGCTCAAACGGCTCGTCATCGTGAGCGCGATTCAAAATTCGCGCCGCGCGCCAGGCCATCAGGCTGAGCTGGGGTTCGGCAATACCGAGACGGTGCATCCCGGCATTGACGGCAAACAGGCGGTTGCTCTGCGGGCCGTCCCATTCAAGGGTGAAATCGTTGTTGATGCAGAAGGCTTCATTCTCATCCAGACGCAGTCGGGAAGAGAGCGGGGCGAGAAACGCGGGCTGCACGGCGCGGTAGCCGGTGGCGAAAATCACCACGTCGCTCTCCAGCTGTTCGCGCCCGCCGTCCAGGTGATGCTGGATGCTGAGGCGATGTCCGGTTTCCTGGCGCGTCAGCGCCGTCACCGAGCGGGACGGCATCAGATGCGCCCAGGGTTTTTCGCGCAGCACTTCGAAGCGGTGATACATGGCGCGATAGATGGCCAGCAGCGACTCCGTGGTGATCCCGTCGGAGGTCATCTTCTGCTCCTGCAACATCTGACGTCGGGCGTCGTCACCAAGGGTCGAGAAGCTGTCCACGTACTCCGGCGTGAAATACTCATTGGCAAACGCGGCTTCATCCAGCGCGTTGTAGTTGTTGCGGCGCGACACCCAGTTGAGGCTCAGCGGCTGCCCCCACTCCCCACGGAAGATATTTAAAAACAGATCCGCACCGCTCTGGCCGCCGCCGACGACAGTGACGCGCTTGCCCGCTAAATCCGGCGTGCGCAGCATCATTTCGCTGGCGTGGAAGCAGGTGTCGTCCTGCGCGGTGACGCAGTCTGGGAGATTGATCTGCTTCCCAATCCCCACGCAGACGTGGCGCGCCAGGAAGCGATCCCGCTGGGTCACGACCTCAAACAGGCCGTTTTGCTCATCAAAGCTGACCTGCTGTACCTGCTGGCTGAAGGCCAGGTTAGTGAGGTTATCCGCCGCCCAGCACAGGTAGTCGGCAAACTCCTCGCGCGACACGGTGCGCTGCTCGGTGGTGAGGAAACGGTAGAACTTTTTGCGCTGTACCAGATAGTTCAGGAAGCTGTGGCGGTTGGTAGGCTCCACGGCGCTGACCAGATCCTTCAGGAAGCTGGTCTGCATATGGCAGTCCGGCACCATCATCCCCGGGTGCCAGGAGAAGTGCGGCTTGCGTTCAAGAAACAGCGAGCTAAAACCGTCCAGCCCCTCTGCCAGCGCGGCAATACTGAGGTTGAACGGACCGATACCAATGCCGATGAAATCATAGGTTTTCATTGCGCTGACTCCTGGGAGACCAGAAAAAGAGGGTTATCAAGATCGCAGACGTAGTTCGGCAGCATGCGACTGCCGCCGTCGTGTTCAGAGAAGGTCAGTTTGACCGGGTTGAGGATCACGCGAATAATCTGCGGCTTAAACAGGTCGAATTTGGCGAAGCGCGCCGCAAGATCCGGATGGGCGGCCATATAGCGACGTAACACCAGCGCCAGGATCTGATAGAAGCGGGTTTCGCTCACGCCGCATTGCAGGGTGAGGCGGGATATAAAGCGCAGCACCGTGACAAAGTTGCCGGTTTGCAGGTCGTGGATGATGTAATCCGCGCTGAGGCGCGCCGTCACCGCTTTTACCTGCTCCGGCAGGCTCTGCGCCTGCGGGAAATCTTCATCCACCAGGCGCATGTCGCCCTGGAAATCCTTCAGCAAAATGCGCTGCGGAACGTAATCTTTCATCACCAGCGTGACGTTCTGGCCGTGGGCGATGAGCGCCACCCCGTAGCGACAGAGCAGGTGGTAGAAGGGGATCACCGTCGCCTCAAACAGCTTTTCCAGCCATGCGTCAGCGGTTAACCCCGAGCGTTTGATCCACGCGTCAATCAGCGGGCGCCCCTGGTTATCGGTTTCCATCAGCGCCGCCATCAGCACCGCCTGTTCGCCATCCTGTAAATAGCAGGATGGGTTCTCGCGCCAGATCACCCCCAGCATCTCCTGATAGCGGTACGGCGCCTCAGGCAATGCGGCATAACCCGGATGCGACAGATATCCGGCTGCGGGTTCGCCAAGCACCTGCGCCCCGGAGTGAATCAGCGTGGCATCGCTGGCGAACTGCTGCTGTAGCCAGCGCGAGGCCAGCGGACCGGCGGCGATATACTTGCCCGGAATACCGCGATAGCAGGAGGTGTTGTAGATAGTCAGCGGCAGCTTGATGTCATACGGCGCGCGACGGCTGGCGTTGGTCAGCGTGCGCAGGGACTGCTGCGCCAGATACTCATCGCCGAACTCACCCAGCTCTACCATCTCACCGCGCGCGAGCTGCGCCAGGAAATGAATGGCAATTTTTTGCTGCCACTGCCACGGGTGCAGCGGCACCGGCAGCCAGCTGTCGTCCAGATCCAGCTCCTGCCAGCGGGCGTCGAACCGCTCGCGCTCGGCATCGTCCATGGCGCTGGAGAGCAGGGCGTTAATATCGCAATCGGCGTCGCTGCTCCAGACCAGACGCTCGCGCTGCACGGCGACCCAGTGCAGGCGGAAACGCCCGCGATATTCCGGCGCGTACAGGCGCAGGGCATCCAGCCCCCAGCCGCGGCGTCCCTTGTTGAAAATAAACTTCGGGTGACCGCGCATCAGGCACTGTAGTTCGTCCGGGTCGAGGTGGATCAGCGCATCGGCATCCAGCGTTTCACGCGCCTGCAACAGCTGCATGTCACCCCGCAGCGTGGCGTAGAGATCTTCCATGTGCTCCGCCGTTTGCGCGTCGCTCATCTCCAGCACGGTGGCCAGTTGCAGCAGCGCGTTTTCCGCTTCGACCGCCGCGCCGCTGGTGGTGGTCAGGGTATCAGGGTCAATATGCAGCCAGCCCCATATCCCACGCGTGGCGCGAAACTGCCAGCACGCGTTGCCCATACTGATGCGCCAGTTGTCCGCCGAAACCGGCTCGGCGCGCAGGGTGCGTTCATATTCCAGTTCGGCGAGGATCTTCGCCACCATCTCGCGGTTCACTTTCTGCCAGAGTGCGTTCACAGTTCCACCTCGTGGAAGAAGCGGTGACGCTCGCTCATGATCAGACGGGAGCGTTTGTGCGGGAAGTCGAACTCTTTCACCGTGTCGAAACCGGCGGACGCCAGATGGCGGAACAGACGCTGGTTGTCGAAGCGCGGCTCGGCGACAATGCGCGTGGTGCGCGGTTCATCGAGATACAGATAGTGGCTCAGGCCGCGCAGCCAGCTGCGGATGTATTGCGCGCCGCGCCAGTTTTCTTCACCCACCAGCATGTGCAGCCCGCGGTCAAAGGGCTGCCAGCGGTAGTGGCGGCCAATGCGATCTTCTGCCGCCCAGTAGAGTTCAAAATAGCCGAACGGCTGGTCATCGAAGCAGCCGATAACCGGGTAGCAGTACGTCGAATCAAGCTGGCGGCGCAGGTAGTTTTCCTGCTCGGCCTGCGGTCCCGCCATCTCCCAGAAGGCATTTACGCGCGGGTTATTCATCCAGCGGGTAAAGCGCTCGCCGTCCAGCGCCACGTCCGCCACGCGGAAGCTCAGGGTGCGCTTAATCTGCGGATCGTAACGGCGGTACACCTCGCTCTGCGGGCGGTGAGGGCGCAGCGGGACGTACAGCTGACGGCTTTCGTCAAACTGCATTCCGCCGCTCGCCTGCGGACGTTCGCCTTTCAGCCACAGCGGCAGCTGCCAGAAAATTTCACGCGCCAGATAATCCCCGTGAACGAGGCTAAACAGCGCCTGCGCCTGAGGTTCATCCTGCCAGGCTGCCCACGGCAGGGTAATGCCGGTCAGGGCGGGCGCGGCAACAAACAGCTGGTCGAGGGCGTCCACCAGCCAGCCGTCCGGGAGCCCGGTCAGCCGCTCCAGCACCGCGCTGCCGTCGAGACCCAGCGTCAGCGGCAGGTTTTGTTCCGTGGCCGTGCAGCGAAAGCCGTAGCCGGAATGGACGATATTCGCGTTTGCCATCACGCCTTCTCCTTATAAAACGGGTTGCTAAAGTCGAAATAGATCACCGCCGGATCGACGATGGTGTTTTCGTTGCGATCGTGCAGATAGCAGAAAAAGTTGCCTTTGCAGTTCCAGGTCGGGCTGTCGAGCACGTAATCGAGGCAGCGGGTCTGCTTCGCCGTCGTGCGCAGTTCCGCCAGCGCGTCACGCACGCGGGACATCAGGTTCTCTTCGCTGTCGAAGCCGGCGGCGGCGAGCGCGGCGGTGACGGCAAGGGTAGAGTTCAGCAGCAGGTAATAAGGGAAGTAGCGCAGCAGCTGGCTCTCACCGAAGCGGTTTTCCACCTCGGTTTCGCCCGACTCTTTCAGCCACGCGTCGGCCTCTTCGGTCCAGGCGCTGCCCTGGCAGTCGCGGTAGATAAGCCCGACGGGGAAATCCTGCTGCATCTCAACGAGGATATTTTGCTGGTGCGCCAGCAGGACCAGACCGTAGTCCGCCTCGGCGCTGAACAGCGGAAGCAATACCCGGTCGCAGTAGGCGTCCAGCCAGCAGCGCGCGGCCTGGGCGAGCGGGAGATCCAGACGCTGGCTCAGACGACGCACCGCCGCGGCGAGCAGGCTGTCGCCGCCGTCCGGCGCGGCCTGGGTCAGGCTCACCAGCACGTTGGTTTGCGTTTCAGGAGTATCGAACAGCAGGTTGACGCGCAGGGCCATCAGGCTCTCTTCCTGAACGACGCCGTGCTCATCGCACAGCCCCGCCCAGCCGTCCTCCTGCATCACGCGCATGGTCGGGTAGCGCGCCTGAAGTTCCTGCCAGCGTGCCGTTTTCGCCAGCCGCGCCAGGCGCATGCCGCGCTTAACCTCTTTCACCGACAGCGTGCGCACGGAGTTGGTCAGCCGCACGCTCAGGGAAAACTTAATCATGTCGCTGTTGGTTTCGCTGTACAGCGAGCGGGAAGAGCTGGTGGGCAGCCATTGCGCACCGGCTTCGCCCAGATCGCGCAGGGCGCCTTTTTCTACCAGACGCTGGCACCAGTCCTGCTCCAGCAGATAGTCGGCCTGCCACGGGTGCATCGGCAGCAGCCAGCAGGTGTCGGTGAAGTGACCGAGAAGGGCCGGCGCGCTCTGCGCTGCAAAGCGCAGCAGACGTTCCCGCAGGGAGACATTCAGGCTGTCGCCGGTAATCAGCTCATGCTCAACCGCAAACCAGCGCAGCGGGAAGCGGGAGGCGAAATCCGGCAGATAGCGACGCGCCTCGGCCTCGTTAAACGGCTCGTGCGACTTTGGGGCAGGATGAAAAGCATGGCCGACCAGCAGCGCCTGTTCCGCTTCGGCAAACGTCAGCGGCTTATCGCGCAGGTTTGCCCAGTTGTGGCGTAAATCAATGGCCTGCCAGGTGTGCGTATGGCTTTCCAGGACGCGCTGCTTAAAGCGAGCCAGCGTATCGGCATCCAGCTCGCCTTTTACCGTCTCTTTTTGAATAATAAAATCAATCAGTTGATGAAATGTGACCGTGTCACCGCCGTCGCTGTCGGCCTGAATCAGCGTTGCCGGAAAACGATACTGGTGATGCTGCGTGGGGGAGAAATAGCGTACCGGAACCCGAATGGCCTGGGTTGGTGAGAGCGGGATATGAATCTGTGATAACTCATCCGCACGGGTTGCGGGAAGATAATGCCAGTCCTTCGTTTCGCGCAGCAGCGCGTTCAAAAAACACTGGGCCGCAACATCTGTACCGGCGGAGCGGGGCAG
This sequence comes from Enterobacter sp. DTU_2021_1002640_1_SI_PRY_ASU_LCPMC_013, assembly GCF_032389435.1. Taxonomy (NCBI): domain Bacteria; kingdom Pseudomonadati; phylum Pseudomonadota; class Gammaproteobacteria; order Enterobacterales; family Enterobacteriaceae; genus Enterobacter; species Enterobacter sp. DTU_2021_1002640_1_SI_PRY_ASU_LCPMC_013. The sequence goes on along the minus strand of NZ_CP135594.1, from coordinate 2,808,253 downwards.
AGTACGCATAGTTGTACCTCATTCCATGACTGATAATAATTCTCGTTATGATATTCATTCTGTTTACAGTGGCAACTATTTTTGCAATATTTGTTTTCATAAACTTCATAATTTCCACACATTTATTGACATTATCTTCACAATTTTATGCGCACCCGTACTGAGAATCTCACTGACGTTGTGACCCCTAAAGCTAACTGGCCCCTGGCACTGGGTGCCGGTTTATTAGGTATTGGGCAAAACGGTTTGCTGGTTATGCTGCCGCAGCTGGTCTCCCTGACCGGACTGTCGCTCTCCGTCTGGGCCGGGCTGCTGATGTTCGGCTCGATGCTCTTTTTACCCGCATCGCCCTGGTGGGGACGCCAGAGCGAGCGGCACGGTTGTAAGATCGTTATGCTGGCCTCGCTGGGCGGCTATCTGGCGAGCTTTGTCGTGATGGCGCTGGTGGTCTGGGCGATGGCGAACGGCGCGCTGAATGCTTTCTGGGGAATGGCAGGCCTGGTGCTGTCGCGCATGCTGTACGGCCTGACGGTATCAGGGCTGGTGCCTGCGGCCCAGACGTGGGCCATTCAACGCGCGGGGCTGGATAAAAGGATGGCGGCGCTGGCGACGATAAGCTCTGGCCTGAGCTGCGGGCGTCTGCTGGGACCGCCCCTGGCCGCGCTGATGCTCAGCGTCAGCCCGGTCGCACCGCTCTGGCTGATGGCGCTGGCACCGTTTATCGCGCTTCTGCTGGTGCTGCGCGAAGCCGCCGATCCCCCGCTGCCGCCGGTGGCGCACCAGTCGACGCGGTTACAGGCCTCCATGCTGCCTTTCCTGGTGCTGGCACTGCTGCTGGCGGCGCTGGTCAGCCTGATGCAGCTTGGTTTATCGCCGCATCTTTACCCGTTATTTAATGCCGATGCCGTGCAAATCAGCCATCATGTCGCGCTGCTGCTGAGCCTGGCCGCGCTGGCGACCCTGGCGGCGCAGTTTCTGGTGGTACGCCCGCAGCATTTTACCCCGAGAGTTTTACTCTTAATTGCCGCGGTCTTGATGGTGGCGGGTCTTGGGCTGATGTGTCTCGCCAGTTTAGCCCTGTTCTACGTGGGAATTGTCATCACTTCGCTGGGGGCCGCCATGGCAACGCCGGGATACCAGCTTTTGCTCAACGATCGGCTGACGACGGGCAAAGGCGCAGGGGTGATCGCCACCAGCCATACGCTGGGGTACGGGGCCAGCGCGCTGCTGGTACCCGTGGTGACGCGCTTTTACGGTGAGCAGTTTTTGATTACTGCCGCATGGGGAATGGCGCTGCTGTTTCTCGCGGTGAGCGTGTGGGTACGATCGACCGATCGTACCTCTGCTGAACATTAGTGGAACGGATGAGAGGATGTGCTGGCTGCGTCCTCACTTTGCCGTAGACGCTGGAGCGGATCCTGCTGATAAAACTGGCAAAAACGCTGCCACAGCGCCGGGAAGCGCGGGGCAAAAAGCTCAGGTGCGCTAAAGAAATACTCGGACAGCACTGCAAAGCACTCGGCGGGATCGGTCGCGGCATAGGCATCAATGCTGGCCGCGCTTTCACCCACCAGGTCTATCTCATCCTGAATGTTTTCCATCGCCGCGTGCAGGTCGTGCTCCCATCCCGCGACTTCACGCAGCGGGATCAGCGGCACGCCGCTGGCGCGATCGCCGTTGCGGGTATCCAGCTTATGCGCCACTTCGTGAATGATCAGGTTGAAGCCCGAGGCATCGAACGAGTCCTGAATATCCAGCCAGTTGAGGATGATTGGCCCTTGCTGCCAGCTTTGCCCGGACTGCACCATACGCTGGTTGTGCACCAGCCCGATGTCATCCTCCCACTCATCATCGACGATAAACGGCGCCGGGTAGATCAGCACTTCGTGGAATCCATCCAGCCATTCGATACCCAGCTCCAGCACCGGCAAGCAGAAGAGCAGGGCGATGCGGGAATTTTTAAGCGGATCCAGTTCGAAGCCCTGTAGCGGTACCAGCCGTTTTTGCTGTAAAAAACGCTCGGCCAGCTGAATCAGCTTTGATTGCTCTTCAGGCAAGAGATTCGCCAGCACGGGGATCGCCAGAGCCTCATCCCAGGGCAGCGCCATATTTCGACCAGCGTCGTTCGTTTTCCAGGGCCACTTAATCATCGCTTTGCTCGTTACTCGCACGTGAACAAAATGGAAAGGTCAGGGGCTGTTAGCATGCCAACATACTCTGTTAAGCAGTATGACACTCCTCTTCGGCTGCATGCAGACTGGCAGCCTGTTTAAGAGGAATCCAGCCCGCATAAACTATCACTATGTGCCGTCAGGTTGATAGCGCTTTAGGGGTATCCCCTTCATTTTGTGAAGTATGTCGTGCGCGACTATGATAAATCTCTTCTTACCCTACCGTGCTTAAGGATCCCGTCAGTATGCCCGTCAATTTTGACCTCAACGATCTCTATGCCTTCCGCGCTTTACTGGAATATGGCAATTTCCGTCTTGCGGCGGAGTCTATCTGCCTTTCCCAGTCGGCGTTGAGTCGCAGAATTGAAAAGCTGGAGGCGGCACTGGGGACAAAACTGTTCGACAGAACCACCCGGCGCGTCACGCTGACCCTGTATGGACAGACCTTTGCCGACCGATGCGGACAGCTGCTTGCTGATGTGGAGTCCATGCTTTCGGATATCGATAAGGCCAGCGAGGAGCGTACGGGGCTAATCACCGTGGCGACGGTGCCGTCCGCCGCCTGTTACTTTATGCCGGATGTTATCCGCCGCTTTCAGTCCCGTTACCCCCGCGTGCGCATAAAACTGATCGACAGCAGCGCCGGAAATGTTATCGAGGCCGTCACCCGCGGACAGGCGGATTTTGGTATCTGCTTTGCCCGGAGTTTGCAGCCCGACATCGAGTTTGTCCCGCTGGTGGAGGATGTCTACGTGGCTGCCTGCCGGCGCGACAGCCCGCTTGCAAAAAGAAAAAGCCTGACGTGGCAGGCTTTTTATCAGCAGGATTATATCGGTCTGGATAAGACCTCCGGCAACCGCAATCTTCTCGACCAGCGGGTCGGGCATATTCGGCCTGAACGCCCCAGCATCTGCGAAACGCGGCACGTGACGACCATGCTGGGGATGGTTGAAGCCGGGATCGGCATTGCGGCCGTTCCCGCCATGTCAATGCCCCGCGCAGAGCATTCGCTGCTGACGTCGGTACCTTTAACCGAGCCTGAAGTCAGGCGAACCGTGGGGCTGATCCGCCGCCGCGGGCGGATCCAGTCCTATATTGCTGCCGAACTCGAAACGCTGATTACCGAGCAGTATCGCGAGGTGCACTGACGGGCGTTAAGCCCGTTGCCGTAATGACGCTGGCGGCCTGTGGCGAAGAGAGAAAGGCCAGCAGCGCTTTTCCCTGTTCGGGATGGTCAGCCTTCTGCGTTACGGCTCCGGCGAAACGGGTAATGTACTGCATGTCGTCAGGCAACTTACCCACAAACATCACCCCCGGGACCGGCAGAAGCTCGCTCACCTGCTGAAAGCCGAGATCGTATTTCCCTTTTGCCACTTCAGACGCCACCGGGATGCGCTCAACCCGGTGCGCTTTATCGTGAACCTGGCCGTCGATGCCCAGCTTACGGAACAGCTGACTCTCTACATACCGGCCGCTGGCGCTGTCGGAATAAGCTATGGAATGCGCCTTCAGCAGCGTTTGCCGCAGGGCAGGCACCGTACTGATATCCGGCACCGGCGCGCCCGCTTTGACGACCATCCCGACGGGCGAATCCGCCAGCTCCACGCGGGAGCCCGCCGCCGTCCTGCGATCCTGTTCCAGTTTCGCCAGCGCATCGCCCACCATAATCACCACGTCCGCTTTTTCGCCCCGGGCGAGCCGGGCCGGAATGGCCTGCGGCGTTTTGCCCATCGACGGGCCGGAGATCACAATGAGCCTGTCGCCGCTTTGCGCTTCGTACTGCGGCGTCAGCTTCTCCAGCGCCGCTTTGAAGCCGCCAGAAATCATCACCGTCACATCCTGCGCAAGCGCGCCCGCGCTGAGGGCGGCGAAGGTCAGGGCGGCAATCACCATTCTGAATGTAAGCATGAGGGATCACTCCTTAACGGCAGTTTGCAGGATTAACGTGCTACGACGATAGAGATAAAGCGTTGCCAGCAGGGCGCAAACGGCGGCAAAGCTCATCCAGTAGCCCGGAGAGGCTTTGTCGCCGGTGTACTCAATTAAGGCAGTCGAAATCACCGGCGTGAAACCGCCAAAGACCGCCGTTGCCAGGCTGTAAGCCAGTGAGAAGCCCGCCACGCGCACCTCTGCTGGCATGATCTCCGTCAGGGCCGGGATCATCGCGCCGTTATACAGGCCGTAGAGGAAAGAGAGCCACAGCAGCACGGTCAGCATCATTGAGAAGCTCGGGGCTGCGGCCAGCATCGTCAGCGCCGGATAGCTGGTCGCCAGCGCCAGCAGCGTCATGGCGATCAGCACCGGTTTACGCCCGAAGCGATCCGACAGCGCGCCGCCCACCGGCAGCCAGATGAAGTTGGACACCGCCACCAGCAGCGTGACCAGAAGACTGTCCGACGCGCTGAGCATCAGGACTTTTTTACCGAAGGTCGGCGCGTAAACGGTGATCAGGTAAAACGCGGTGGTGGTCATCGCCACCATCAGCATGCCCGCGACGACTACCGGCCAGTTGGCGAGCAGCGTTGTGAAGACCTGACGCATTGCCAGATGGTGGCGACGGGCGCTGAATTCCTCGGTCTCTTCGAGCTTGCGGCGCAGGAAAAAGATAAACGGCACAATCAGACAGCCAAACAGGAACGGAATACGCCACCCCCATTCGCGAATGGCACTCTCTTCCAGCACCACATTCAGGGCGAAGCCCATCGCCGCCGCGATCATAATGGCGACCTGCTGGCTACCCGACTGCCAGCTGGTGTAGAAACCCTTGCGGCCCGGCGTGGCGATCTCCGCCAGATAAACCGAAACCCCGCCCAGCTCGGCGCCTGCCGAAAAACCCTGCAACAGGCGGCCGGTCAACACCAGCAGCGGCGCCCACAGGCCAATGCTCTGGTAAGAAGGGATCAGCACGATCAGGAAGGTTCCGGCGGCCATAATTGACAGGGTGACGATCAGCCCTTTACGGCGACCCACTTTATCAATGTAAGCCCCCAGCACAATGGCCCCGATCGGACGCATCAGGAAGCCCGCGCCAAAGACGGCGAAGGTCATCATCAGCGACGCAAATTCACTGCTTGCCGGAAAAAAAGTATGGGCGATGTAGGTGGCATAAAAGCCGAACAGAAAGAAGTCGAATTGCTCAAGAAAGTTGCCCGACGTGACGCGGAAAATCGCGCCCGCTTTGGCACGAAGCGTTGCAGGTGAGGTTGAGGAAACCATGATTATCTCCAGTTTTATAGTGACGTTATGCTCGTCTGTTTCTGAAAACTGGATCAGGAAGTGGAAATTAATAAGCGCAAATAGCGCATGGACTGATGCGTGTGGTGCATTAATGACAAAGCGTTGACCAGTATTTACATATTCAACAATAACTTAACATTTCGGTGATCTTTTATTTACCCGATTTCGCTAAGTTGCTGATATCGCTGTTTTGTGACATCGCGCAGGTGAGAAGCCAGGCGGGGCCTGGCTTGGGATTATCAGCGCAGCGCGTTCGCAATCGCGCTAAACATCAGCGACGCTTCCAGCGGCTGGGCGCTGAATGACGGCTCTGCCTGCGGCCAGGTGGACCACTGGACGATAACCAGATTTTCTTTCTGATTAACCATGATCATCTGACCAAAAATACCCAGCGCCCACAGGGAATCCTTCAGCGAATTTTCGACTTTCGGCTCCACGTGTGTGGCGGTGGCTGGTACTTCGTTGTTCCACCACTGGTAGCCGTATAACCCCTTCGGATGCGCGTCGGACACCGATCCTTTGGCCTGTGTCCAGGCTGAGGACTGTTTCACCCAGCCCTCGGGGAGGATCTGCTTCCCGTCCGGCAGCGTACCGTTATGCAGGATAAACTCCCCGAAACGCCCCCAGTCTTCCAGCGTGGCGTTGAACCCATGCGCACCCACGTCGTGCTGGCCTTTGCTGTAGGCATGCCACACGCCGTCGCTCGCCATGCCGTACGGCTGCCAGATGCTTTTCTCCAGATACGCCGCGAGCGTCATGCCGGTGGCGCGCTCAAGCACATCGCCTAACAGCCAGGCGCCACCCGAGGAATAGGACCAGTTTTCGCCCGCCGGGTGTTCACGGTGTAACCCTTTCACCAGGGTGCGCACGCAGTTGTAGGTGCCCGGCTTCGCTTCGCATTCGGTAAGCCGGGCGAAGTCAGATTGCGGGTTGGTGTAATCTTCGTTCCACGCCACGCCAGAGGTGTGGGTGATGAGCTGTTTTAGCGTTACGCCCTCCCAGGCGGTGCCTTTTAAGTCAGGTTCGTATTGGGTGACAAGGTCGTCCAGCGAGTGGATTTTCCCTTCTTTAATTGCAGCACCCACCAGCGCGGAGACCACCGATTTGCCCACGGAACGCGACGTCCAGAGCGTTGAGTCGGTATTGCCTTCACCCAGGTATTTATAGGCCACTTTGCCGTTTTTCAGCACCAGCATGCCGCTGACGTTCTGGCGTTTCAGGTAATCCTGAAGAGTGTAACTCTTACCCTTCACCTGATAGCGGGCATCGGTGAGCGGTTTTTCTGCGGGCAGCAGCGGCGTAGCGTTGCCGTGGCGGAACACATCCCCCGCGTAGTTGCGGTAGTCATTGCGAAAGCCCACCACGCGATCGGCCTGGCTCCAGGTGAGCATGGTATGCGCGTCCGGGAGTCTGGCATCGAAAGGCGCCGGACAGGTGGTGAGGTCGGTACCGTTGCAGGCCGCCATAACAGCGGGCGAGAGCAGGCTGCTGACAACCAGCGCCGCGAGCAGCGTGCGGTTTGTTTTGATTTTCATATTTATCTCGTTTGGCTCAGGAAGGACTTCAGTTTAAGAACCTGCGGCCTATAATAAAAAACGCGTTATGGGGGAAAATCCCCCGTAAAAATCGCGTGGAGAATGACGTGGCATCACTGATCTATTCCTTTGCCCAGCTTGAGGCGTTCACCGCCGTCGCTGAGCATGGCAGTTTGATGAAGGCGGCCAGTAAACTCGGCAAAGATCGTACTACCCTGCGGGATCTGATCGATTTCCTTGAGGATGGGCTGGGCTACGCTCTGTTCCTGCGGGAGGGGCGCAGCCTGCGCCTGACGCCGGAGGGGGAGCAGCTTCAGCGACAGGCGCACCTGCTGATGCGCCAGGTCAAAGCGTTTGAGGCGTTTGCCAGATCGGTACCGGACAGCGCGACGCAGGACATTGCCCTCGCTTACGATCCGTTCACCCCCAGAGCTTTTTTACAGGCGCTGATTGCCACACTGGCGACGAAAAAGATCCGCCTGAGCCTGACCAGCGCATCGCGCGATGAGGCGGAAGCGATGCTGGCAAACGGTCAGGCCGATCTGGGGATCTGCCAGGCGCGCAACCGCAGCGTGGGCAATGAGATGGAGTGGCGGGCGCTGGGGGCGATCGAAATGGATTTTTACGCCGCAACGGCGCTTTTTGCGGAGGTTGCGTCGCCGGTGTCGCTGCTCGATCTCTCTCTGGTGCCACAGGTGATTATGCATCCCGCGTCAGACGAGCCGGTTGCCCGTCGCCTGCAAATTTCAGGGCACACGCTTTTCACTAACGAACTGGAGATGCTGCGCAGCCTGCTGGAGCAGGGCTGCGGCTGGGGGTTTTTGCCGACCCATCTTCAGGCAACGCAGTGGAAAAATGTAAAAAGGCTGCCCACCGAAGTGGGCAGCCAGGGGATAAGCCAGACGATGGTCACTATCTGGAAGCCGGGCAGCGACAAGCGCGGGTTGATCAACGATACGCTGTCGCTGCTTCCGGCGTTATGGAAACGTTCAGCGCTGTGAGCACCCTTTGCACTGTTTATTCTGGATCTGCTGGAAGAAGTCGTTGCCTTTGTCATCCACCAGGATAAACGCCGGGAAGTTCTCCACTTCAATTTTCCAGATGGCTTCCATTCCCAGTTCAGGATACGCCACGCACTCCAGGCTCTTGATGCTGTTTTGCGCCAGCACCGCCGCCGGGCCGCCGATGCTGCCGAGGTAGAAGCCGCCGTGCTTATGGCAGGCGTCGGTGACCTGCTGGCTGCGGTTACCTTTCGCCAGCATGATCATGCTCGCGCCGTGGGATTGCAGTAAGTCCACATAGGAGTCCATACGTCCCGCAGTGGTCGGGCCGAGTGAGCCAGACGCGTAACCTTCTGGCGTTTTCGCCGGGCCTGCGTAGTAAATCGGGTGATCTTTAACGTACTGCGGCAGTTCTTCCCCGTTGTCGAGCAGCTCTTTCAGCTTCGCGTGGGCGATATCGCGCGCCACGATGATGGTGCCGCTCAGCGACAGGCGGGTGGATACCGGGTGCGAGGAAAGCTGCGCCAGAATGTCGGGCATCGGCTTGTTCAGATCAATGCTTACCACGTCGCCTTCTCCCTGCTGGCGCAGGGATTCAGGAATATACTGGCCCGGATTGTGCTCCAGCTTCTCAATCCAGATCCCCTCGCGGTTAATCTTCGCCTTGATGTTGCGGTCAGCGGAGCAGGAGACCCCCATGCCGATCGGGCAGGAGGCGCCGTGGCGCGGCAGACGGATCACGCGAATATCGTGCGCGAAGTATTTCCCGCCGAACTGCGCGCCAAGGCCGAGGTTTTGCGCTTCCTGAAGCAGTTCCTGCTCAAGCTGGACGTCGCGGAACGCCTGGCCGTGCGCGTTGCCTTCGGTTGGCAGGCCATCGTAGTAGCGCGCAGAGGCGAGCTTGACGGTTTTCAGCGTGGCTTCCGCTGAGGTTCCGCCGATAACGAAGGCGATATGGTAAGGCGGGCAGGCCGCGGTGCCGAGGGTCCGCATCTTCTCAACCAGATAATTTTTCAGCTTCGCCGGGGTGATCAGCGCTTTGGTTTCCTGATACAGATAAGTTTTATTGGCGGAACCGCCGCCTTTCGCCATGCACAGGAATTTATACTCGTCACCATCAACGCTGTAGAGGTCGATCTGCGCGGGCAGGTTGGTGCCGGTGTTCACCTCTTTATACATATCCAGCGCCGCATTCTGCGAGTAGCGCAGGTTGTCTTCAATATAGGTGTTATACACGCCCTGACTCAGCGCCGCTTCGTCACCGCCGCCGGTCCAGACGCGCTGGCCTTTCTTACCCATAATGATTGCCGTACCGGTATCCTGACAGGTGGGCAGCACGCCTTTCGCCGCAATTTCGGAGTTGCGCAGGAATTGCAGGGCAACGTACTTATCGTTCTCGCTGGCTTCCGGGTCGCTCAGAATAGCCGCAACCTGCTTCTGGTGAGAGGTGCGCAGCATAAATGCCGCGTCGTGGAAGGCCTGCTGTGCCAGCAGGGTCAACGCCTCTGGCTCGACTTTCAGCACTTCCTGACCGTCGAACTCGGCAACGGAAACGTGCTCTTTGGTCAGCAGATAATATTCGGTGTCGTCATGCGCGAGGGGGAAGGGGTTCTGGTAGATAAAGGGTTTGTTTGACATAGCTTGCTCCACAAAAATTTAACCGCCGGAGGAAATGTCCGGCGGTCAGGAATCAGAACATCATGGACATCCACGGATAACCAATCAGCAGCAGGGCCGCCAGGAAGATGGCACCGAAGATGGTGCCGAGGCGCCAGTAGTCTTTGGTTGGCAGGTAGCCGCTACCGTAGTAAATCGGGCTTGGACCCGTACCGTAAGGGGTGATGATCCCCATCACGCCCAGCGAGGTCACCATCAGCAGAACGAACACTTCCATATTCATGCCCGGAATGGTGGAGGCGATGGTCAGCATCGCAGGCAGCAGCGCCGTGGTGTGCGCGGTGGTGCTGGCGAACAGGTAGTGCAGCAGGTAGAACGCCAGCAGCAGCACGATGGTGGCGACACCCGGAGAGATACCGCTCATCAGCAGGCCGCCTTCTTTACCCAGCCAGCTGATAAAACCGGTGGAGGAGAGGCCATCCGCCAGCGCCACCAGGGTGGCGAACCAGACGAAGGTATTCCACGCGGCTTTGTTACCGGTGATATCGTTCCACTCCAGCACGCCGGTCCACAGCATCAGGCCAACGATCAGCAGGGCAGCCATGGCCGGTTCAATCCACGCCGCGGCGAAGATCCACATCAGCAGCGCACAGCACACGAACACCAGCAGCAGGATCTCATTGCGCGACAGTTTGCCCAGTTTTTCCAGTTCACGGGTCGCCCACAGCGGTACTTCGTTGTTTACCTTCACTTCCGGCGGGTAGAACCAGTAAGCCAGCAGCGGCATGGTCAGGATCAGCAGGATGCCCAGCGGCAGGAAGGCGAGGAACCAGGTCCCCCAGGAGATATCAATTCCAACCGTGCTTTTTACCAGCGCCAGCGCCAGCAGGTTAGGTGCCAGAGCGGAAAGGAACATCGAGCTGGTGATACAGGCCGCGGTGATGGCTACCCACATCAGATATGAACCGATTTTGCGCGCGCTTGGGTCATTGGGTTTTGAACCGTACAGCGGCGGCAGGTTGGCGATGATCGGGTAGATGGTCCCGCCGCTGCGCGCGGTGTTGGACGGGGTGAACGGGGCCAGCAGCAGGTCCGCAAACGTAATGGCGTAACCGAGCGTCAGGCTGCGACGGCCCAGGTACTTCACCAGAATCAGCGCCAGACGGCGGCCGAAGCGGGTTTTGTCGTAGCCTGCGGCGAACATAAAGGCACCGAAAATCAGCCAGACGGTGGAGTTACCAAACCCGCTGACCGCCCATTTAAAGGAGGCGCCCGCCAGCTTGAATTTTGGGTCAGCCAGCTGTTCCGGGCTAAAGAGTACCCACTGGCTGCACAGCGCAATCGCCACGACGCCGGTAAGACCGATCACGGCGCCCGGCAGCGGTTCGAAAATTAAGCCGACGATGACGCCGACAAAGATGGCGAAGTAGTGCCACGCATAAGGCGGCAGCCCTTCCGGAACGGGGACAAACAACAGCAGGACGGCAACAATGACGGGCAAAGCCATCATCAGCAGTCGTTTTGCTGTTCCATTTGATGCCAGATTCGCCGCAGGAGGCGTTACAGCAGTTTTTGTATTCATAGTTTCACGTCTTAAGTTGTCAAAAATTCGTCGCCCGGCGAAAACACAAATTCGATTGAAATATCCTTTTTGCTTTTTTTAGTTATTTAAGGTGCGGATTTGTGTTTTCACTAATAGCGATTTAACGCATTTTGGTTTGCGCTAAATAAAAAATGATGATGTTTTTATATTGCTCTTTTGAATGCCATAACTATTGATCGCGATCAAAAAAACGGAACTGAATGGCTATTTTTATACTTTTTATAATAACCACTCTGAGTAGTGTGGTTATTCGCTGATTTTACGCATTTTATGTATCAAAACTATAACATTTAAATTTTGGTGATTTTGTTTGTTGTTGTATTATAAGGTTTTTTACCAGGCGTGGTGTATTGGTTTGACCTTTTCTAATTTAACTTTTTTTAAATTATTGTGAACAGGTGAAACATTCCCGCTAACACCAATGTGTTATTAATGTTACCGAAGGGATTAAATAGTTTATTAACTAACGTAATGGCTTTGGAAACTAAAAAAAGCTTTATATTACTATCATGACATCGGCAAAAAACACGAAATAAAAAATCATCCCGATAACGAATTCTTAATTTTTAAAGTTTGGAGTTTCTATTATGAGCACTAACGAACGTATTTTAAGCCCCTTCACATTACCGAATGGTACTGAACTGAAAAACCGTTTGTTAATGGCCCCAATGACAACCTGTACCGGTTATTACGATGGTACCGTGACCAGCGAGCTGGTGGAGTACTACCGCGCCCGCGCTGGCAGCATTGGCACCATCATCGTTGAGTGCTGTTTTGTTGACGATCTCGGCCTGGCGTTCCCGGGCGCAATTGGTATTGATAACGACGAGAAAATCGCCGGGCTGGCAAAAATCGCTGACGCCATTAAGTCAAAAGGCTCCAAAGCCCTGCTGCAAATCTACCACGGCGGTCGCATGGTCGACCCAAAACTGATCGGCGGTCGCACGCCGGTTGGCCCAAGCGCCGTTGCCGCGCCGCGTGACGGTGCCGCCACGCCGGTTGCCCTGACCGCGGAAGAGGTGGAAGGCATGATCGGCAAGTTTGGCGAAGCCGTGCGCCGCGCAATTCAGGCCGGGTTCGACGGCGTCGAAATCCACGGGGCGAATACCTATCTGATCCAGCAGTTCTTCTCCCCGAACTCTAACCAGCGCGACGACGAGTGGGGCGGCAGCCGCGATAACCGCGCGAAATTCCCGCTGGCGGTGCTGGACATTACCCACAAGATGGTGCGCCAGTACGCGGACGACGCGTTTATCATTGGCTACCGTTTCTCTCCGGAAGAGCTTGAAGTCCCGGGCATTCGCTTCGAAGACACCCTGTATCTGCTGGAAAAACTGGCCGCGCGCGGGGTGGATTATCTCCACTTCTCCCTTGGCGCCGCCCTGCGTCCTTCTATCGTCGATACTCAGGACCCGACGCCACTTATCGAAAAATACTGCGCCATGCGCTCTGACACGCTGGCGCAGGTACCGGTAATGGGCGTTGGCGGCGTGGTGAATGCCACGGATGTGAATGAAGCGCTGGATCACGGTTACGACCTGATTGCCGTTGGCCGCGCCACCATCGCCTATCCGGACTGGACCGATCGCATCGCGGCGGGCGAAAGCCTGGAGCTGTTTATGGACAGCACCCGACGCGAAGAACTGAGCATCCCGGAACCGCTGTGGCGCTTCTCGCTGGTGGAAGCGATGATCCGCGACATGAGCATGGGCGAATCTAAATTCAAACCGGGCACCTTTATTGAAAAAGTGCAGGACGATGCTAACGAGCTGGTGATTAACGTCAGCCTCGAAACCGACCGCATCGCCGATATCGAACTGGCCTCCGGCCCGAGTGAAGACGTCGAGTTTGTCACCAGCTTCGAAGAGATCCGTACCCGTATTCTGGATGCCAACACCCCGCACGTGGACGCGATTACGGGCGCGACCAGCCAGAGCGAGGCGGTGAAAAAAGCGGTCTCGAAGGCGATGCTGAAATCCAGCAAAGCGCTGGCGGCGGAAGAGGGCGCTGACCCGAATGAGACTAAAAGCGTGGATGTGGTGGTGGTCGGCAGCGGCGGCGCCGGTCTGGCAGCGGCGATTCAGGCGCATGACGAAGGCGCGAGCGTGCTGATCGTCGAGAAAATGCCCACCATCGGCGGGAACACCATTAAAGCCTCGGCCGGGATGAACGCGGCGGAGACCCGCTTCCAGCGCGTGAAAGGTATTCAGGACAGCAAAGAGCTGTTCTACCAGGAAAGTCTGAAAGGCGGTGGCAACAAGAACGACCCTGAACTGCTGCGTCGCTTTGTCGAGAACGCGCCGCAGGCCATCGAATGGCTGGCCACGCGCGGCATTATGCTGAACGACATTACCACCACCGGCGGGATGAGCATCGACCGTACGCACCGTCCGAAAGACGGTTCCGCAGTGGGCGGGTATCTGATCAGCGGCCTGGTGCGTAACGTCAATAAGCGCAACATCGAGGTGATGCTGGATACCTCCGTGAGCGACATCATTTTCGAAAATGGCGAAGTGACCGGCGTGCGTCTGACCACCGAAGAGAACGAAACCCTCACCGTGGCAACCAAAAGCGTGATTGTGGCAACGGGCGGCTTCAGCGCCAACAGCCAGATGGTGGTGAAATACCGTCCGGATCTGGCAGGGTTTGTTACCACCAACCACAAAGGGGCGACCGGAGGCGGTATTGCGCTGCTGGAGCGTATCGGTGCGGGCACCGTGGATATGGGCGAAATTCAGATCCACCCAACCGTTGAGCAGAAAACGTCGTATCTGATTTCCGAATCCATCCGCGGCGGCGGGGCGATTCTGGTAAACCAGCAGGGCAACCGCTTCTATAACGAAATGTCGACCCGCGACAAAGTCTCGGCGCAGATCATCGCGCTGCCGGAGAAATACGCTTACATCGTCTTTGACGAGCATGTTCGCGCCAAAAACAAAGCCGCGGATGAGTACATCGCAAAAGGGTTTGTTACCAGCGCCAGCTCGCCAAAAGCCCTGGCGGAAGCGCTGGGGATGGATCACCACCAGTTCCTGGCAACGCTGGAACGCTACAACGGCTTTGTGGAGAAACAGCACGACGATGATTTCGGCCGCACCACCGCGCTGCGTGCGCCAATCAACGAAGGGCCGTTCTACGCCATTCAGATTGCACCGGGCGTTCACCACACCATGGGCGGCGTGACCATTAACACAGAAACCTGCGTGCTGGACAGCAACCACAACGTATTGCCGGGAGCGTTTGCTGCGGGTGAGGTTGTCGGGGGCATCCATGGCGGTAACCGCATCGGCGGTAACGCGGTGGCAGATATCATTATTTTTGGTACGCTTGCAGGACATCAGGCGGCTATGCGTTCGAAAACACGGTAAGGCTCCTGTTTCCCCGGCGGCGCGGTGCCTGCCGGGGCTACATCTGAGGACTCATGAAATGCCTGATAGCCATCGCGTTTACAGCTACTCCGCCGTTCTGATGGGATCGCCCATCCTCCTGAAACTCTTTTCCCATGACGAAGCGCTTGCCTCTCGCGTGTTTCGCCTGATCAAACAGTACGAAGATCTGCTTACCGTTAACCGAGCGCATTCCCAGGTAATGGACATCAACCATGCGGCCGGTCAGCATCCGGTTGCCGTCAGTCGCCCGGTGTTCGAGCTGATCCGCTGCGCGAAAGCGGCCAGCCTGCTTAAAGACAGCGCCTTTAACCTGGCGATCGGCCCGCTGGTGAAGCGCTGGAAAATTGGCTTTAAGGGGGACGCGGTACCGCCCGCAGGCGAGATCGCCGCCTTGCTGGGCATCACGCATCCTGCGGACGTGGTGCTGGATGAAGCCAACAGCAGCGTGTTTCTTACTCGCCAGGGAATGGAGATCGATCTGGGGGCCATTGCTAAAGGCTATATCGCCGACAGGGTGCGGGATTACCTGCATAAAGAGGGCGTTGAACTTGGGCTGATCAACCTTGGCGGCAACGTCCAGACGTTAGGCTCGCCGGAGGGCGGCTGGCGCGTCGGCCTGAAAAAACCGTTCGCCGGTGACGCGCTGATTGGCGCCATGACGGTCGAAAACCGGTCGGTGGTGACGTCAGGCACCTATGAGCGCTACTTCGAGCTGAACGGCAAACGTTATCACCACATACTTGACCCACGCACCGGCTACCCGCTGGATAACGAACTGGACAGCGTGACGATTATTTCGCCAGACTCCCTCGACGGCGATATCTGGACCACGCTGATCTACGGCATGGGCGTGGAAAAGGGCTGCGCCGCGCTGCGTTCGCGCCCCGATATTGAAGCCATCTTTGTCACCAAAACAAAAGAAGTGGTGATCTCCTCGATGCACCACTTCCGTTTTACCCTTCTGGACGACAGCTACCGAATTACTGGCAGTACTGTTTGAGTAGGCCGACCTGTTCCGGCTGCAAACGGTAGCGATATACCGGCCGGCCGGTAGCGCCGTAGTGAATGCTGGTGAACAGGATATTAATTTGCGCCAGCCAGATCAGGTATTTGCGGCAGGAGACGCGGGAAATGTTGACCGCATTCGCCAGATCGTCGGTGGAAAATTCTATCTCCGGATGGCTGTCGATCCACTGGCAAATGGTGCGCAGCGTCTGCGGCGTTAGGCCTTTCGGTAATTTTTTGCTGTCGGCCAGCTCCGGAGCGCCGCCGTGGATCAGCCTGTCGACGTCGGCCTGTTCATAATACTGATGCGATCCCATCAGGCTGCGCTTTGCCTTCCAGCCGTTCAGCGCCTCTTCAAAACGCGGGAACTGGAACGGTTTAATCAGGTAATCCACCACGCCATAGTGCATTGAGGTCTGGATCGTTGTGGCGTCGGAGGCCGACGAGATCATGATGACATCAATCGGGCGGCCCGACGCGCGGATGATGGGCAGCAGATCCAGCCCGTTATCCTGCTGCATATAGACATCCAGCAGCACCAGATCGATCGGCTGGCCTGGGTTGGCGATCAACGCCTCGGCCTGGTTGAGCGTGGAAGCGACGCCGCAGCAGCTAAAACCCTCAACGCGGTTAACATACAGACGGTTGAGGTCGGCTACCATGGCGTCATCATCGACAATTAACACATTTATCACGCGATATTCCTCTCGCTATCCCAGGGGATCTGAACAAAAAATTGGGTAAATACGCCAGGCTCCGACTCGACGGTAATATCTCCGCCCAGATTCTGGATCTGCTGACGCGCAAGGAACAGCCCAACGCCGCGGTTTTCACCTTTTGTTGAGTAGCCCTTTGTAAAAATAGCCTCCAGCCGCTCGGGATCAATGCCGGGACCGTCATCGCTGACCTCACCGCTCAGCCAGCCGTTCTGATAATGTAGCAGCAGGCCGATCTCGCCTTCCGGCTGGCCTTCCATCGCATCCAGGGCATTTTCGATTAAATTGCCCAGCACGGTGATCAGCACCGCAACCTGCTCTTCATTGGCGGTGTCGGGAAGCTGACTCTCCTCCGCCAGCGTCAGGGTCACTCCGGCCTCTTTAGCGCGGTTAATTTTACCCAGCAGGAAGCCCGCAATGACCGGCGATTTAACTTTGCGCTGTATTGCGCCGATATCCGTCTGATAATTCTGCGCGGTCTGGATGATGTACTCCTCCAGCTTATCGTAGCGCTTCATGTGCAGCAGGCCGAGGATCACGTGCAGCTTGTTCATAAACTCATGCGTATGGGAGCGCAGGGCATCAACGTAGCTGACCATGCCATCAATACGCTGCATTAACTGGCTGATTTCGGTCTTATCGCGAAACGTGCTGATCGCCCCGATCACCTGATTCTGGCTTTTCACGGGGACCATGTTGCACAGCAGCAGCCGCCCGTTACAGCCGATCTCCTGATCCTGGCGGGCAATGCCGGTCCTGGATACTTCGCGCAGGCTGGCCAGCAGTGGTTCACTGCTGCTTTCGGAGTGCTGGCCCGAGGTCAGGAGTAATATTTCTCTGGCGGTGTGGTTAATCATCGTCACGCGCCCGTGCATATCCACGGCCATCACGCCTTCGCGCAGGGACTGCAACATGGCCTGGCGCTGCTCAAAGAGGGCGGAGATCTCGTAAGGCTCCAGCCCGAAGAGGATACGTTTCAGAACCCGGACCAGACCCCATATCGCCACTGAGCTCATCAGAACGCTGAATAAGATGGTCCAAACGGCGTTGAGCCGCCCGCGGGCAATCTGATCTTCAACTTTATTCAGCGAAATACCCACCACCACCACGCCGATCTGGTCGTGCCGATCGTCATACACGGGCGTAAAGACGCGCAGCGCTTCCGCGAGCGCGCCGCGGTTAACGGAGACATTCTCTTTCCCTTCCAGGGCGGGCGTCAGATCGTCGCCAATAAAATGCAAACCTAACAGCGCTTCGTTTGGATGGGAATAGCGGATCCCACGCAGGTCGGTGACCACGGTAAACAGCAGGTCGTTGCGCTTCGTCACCGCCTCGGCAATCGGCTGGATGATGCCAGCCTGCGGCGATTCCATCAGGCCACGCTTGATCTCCGGGCTGTCGGCCAGCGTCCGGGCGATACCCAGCGCGGTATCTTTCACGTCATCGCGCGTGGCGCGGGTGATCTGCACAGAGTACAGCGCGAAGACCACCAGCAGCACCGAGCCGATAATCGCGCACACCATCAGCGTAACCAGCGTATTCAGCTTCATAGGGCGCTTGCGCGTCGGGGGGAAGGGCTGCAAATCGCTCATTAACACTCCGCGATGAATAAGAAAGGGCTAATTATCGCTGATGACGGGCGTTTCATAAAGCCATGTAAAGAGAGGCGTTTCGTGAGCCTCCTCTCAGGTGACCTATATAAAACACTTTATAGTGTGAGGGTACTCATAATAAGGAGGCAGTTTATGAGCATTATGCTTACCGGTACGGCCAGGGAAAGACGGCACGCCAGCACCACGAACATCGACAGATTATCGACGCTGGATATGCTTAACGTCATACACCAGGATGACGCGCAAATCTCTTCTGCACTTACCCCTCACTTAAGTATGCTGGCCCGCGTGGTGGATAACGCGGCGGCGACGCTTAGCCACGGCGGACGTCTGGTACTGACCGGCGCGGGCGCGTCCGGACGCGTGGCTGAACAGGCGGCAGAAGCGTTTGCGCCGGGAAAACATCCCGTCATTGCGATGACAGCAGGCGATCACGCCGGTAGCTACGCGCGCGGCGTTGCCGACCTTCAGACGATAGAATTTGGCGAGCATGACATGATGCTGGCGCTGTCCGTCAGCGGCAAAACCCCATGGGTATGGGGCGCGATGCGTCATGCGTGGTCTCTGGGTTCAACGGTTGCGCTCATTACGGAGGATGCGCAAAGTGAAGCGGCGCAGCTGGCGAGCATGGTCATTGCTCCCGATCTGGGCGCGGATGTGGTGGCTGGGTATACCAACGCTAAAGCAGGCATTGCGCAAAGCATGATCCTGCATATGATCACCACCGGTCTGGCGGTACGTTCCGGACGGGTGTACAGCAACCTGCGCGTTGATCTGGAGGCAAGCAACACCAGATGGGCCGAACGACAAATTGCCATTGTGATGGAAGCAGGGGGATGTAGCCGGGCGCAGGCGAAGGCCGCGCTGGAAAGCTGTAACCACCAGTGCAAAACGGCGGTACTGATGGTGCTGACGGGGCTGGATGCCTGGAAAGCGCATGAATTGCTGGCGCAGAATAACGGGTTTGTTCGCCTGGCCTTGCAGGAAGCGCCGTAATATTTCAGCGTCAAATAAAAAAAGCCCGCATCGCGGGCTTTAATATTGATGGGGATTAGAACTGGTAGGTCATGCCTACGCCAACGATGTCATCGGTAGCAATACCGTTGTCATTGTAGAAGGCATCATCTTCGTCCAGCAGGTTGATTTTATAATCAACGTAGGTGGAGAAGTTTTTGTTGAAGCTGTAGGTCACGCCCACGTCGATGTAGTTAACCAGATCCTGGTCTACATAGTCATAGCCATTGCCTGGGTGATAATCGTTACCGCCCAAATCGATGCCTTTAGAATAGACCCACGCCAGGGATGGACGCAGACCGAAGTCAAACTGGTACTGCGCTACGGCTTCAAAGTTCTGTGTTTTGTTGGCGATGCCATCGTTGCCGTACGGAGTCATGTTACGGGTTTCCGCATACATCATGGCCAGGTAGACATCATTAGCATCGTATTTAGCACCGATTGTCCACGCCTCCGCACGTTCACCGCCAGCATATTTGCTGAAGCGGTTATAGGTGCCAGCGCCGTAAGCGACCTGGTCGTTAGTACGGTCGGAGGAAGAATAAGCCGCACCCAGCGTCAGGCCGAAATCGAAGTCATAGGTGGTAGACATACCGAAGCCGTCGCCGTTCTGGAAACGAACGTCATCATGGCCGTTTTTGGTGCCTTCCTGATTTTCGTTTGGTCCACCTTCATTATTTCCCTGATATTGCAGCGCAAAGTTCAGGCCATCGACCAGACCAAAGAAATCATTGTTACGGTAGGTCGCCACACCGTTAGTACGGCCAACCATATAGTTATCCGTCCAGGTGTAAGAATCTCCACCAAATACCGGCAGCATATCGGTCCAGGCTTCAACGTCATACACGACGCCGTAATTACGGCCGTAATCAAATGAGCCGTAGTCGCCATATTTCAGGCCAGCGAATGCCAGACGGTTGAAAGATTTATCCCCTGCGCCTTCGGTGTCGTTAGCGTAGGTTTTATATTCCCACTGGCCATAGCCTGTCAGGTCGTTCGTGATCTGCGTTTCGCCTTTGAAACCCACCTGTACATAGGTTTCATCGCCGTCGTCGCCAGGGTTGTCGGAGAAGGTATGACGCGCATCAACCTTACCGTACAGGTCAACTTTGTTGCCATTCTTGTTATACATTTCCGCCGCATTTACTGCGCCAGCCATTAATAACGCGGGTACGAGAATTGCCAGAACTTTTCTTTTCATTATATATTCCCTTTAAATATAAATTGTCTGAATATATGTAATTACCCTCCGTAACTACATGGCTGATACTATTCTATGGATTATTATTTAGGTTCAAAAATAAATGTAATTAAAGTGGTAAAAATATTACAAAATATTTCTTTTTATCTCTTTATTTTTCATATGAATTAATTCATTGAAAATATAGCGGGTAATTATTATTAAGTATTTCGTAATTCTATTTATAAAGGATTTTAATTCGGGTGTATTATAATTCACTCACTTTTGAGCAACAGGACAGGATGATGGAACTTGCGCAGTGGCAACACCGTTTTGAGCGCTGGCTCGACGAAAATCATTTTACTGATGATGCGGCGCACGATATCGCCCATTTTCACCGCGTCTGGATGACGGCGCAGGGTATTATGGCTGACGAGGATAGCGATCCGCTGGTTGTGCTGACCGCATGCTACTTCCATGACATTGTCAGCCTGCCGAAAAATCACCCGGAACGTAGCCACTCCTCGCGGCTGGCAGCGCGAAAAACGCGTGAGATCCTCAGTCGCGACTTTCCTGATTTTCCGCCGGATCGTTATGCAGCCGTTGAGCATGCTATTGAAGCGCACAGCTTCAGTGCCGGTATCGCGCCGCAAAGCCTGGAGGCCAAAATTGTGCAGGATGCCGACCGGCTGGAGGCGTTAGGCGCTATCGGCCTGGCGCGCGTCTTTGCCGTCTCCGGTGCGCTGGGCGCCGCGCTGTTTGATGCCGACGACCCGTTCGCCGGAACACGAGCGCTGGATGATAAAGCCTTCGCGCTCGACCACTTTCAGACCAAACTCCTGCGCCTGCCTGACACCATGCAAACCGCGCGGGGGCGCGAACTTGCGCGTCACAATGCCGATTTTCTGATTCAGTTTATGGCGAAGCTGAGTGCCGAATTACAGGGCGATTACCTCGGAACCGACAGCCAGATATTGACCCATTTCCGTCGCAGTGTGCGATCCTGAACTGTGGTACTCTGTTTTCTGTCTTTATTGTCCGGTTAAGAGAATGCAGGAAAATCGATCAGTGACTGTGCCCGCACCTGAGCGGGTTGAGAAATCAACGGCAGCCGTGCAGGCACTCCTGCGTCAGCTGCTGGAAATGTATGATGCTAAAACGCTGGCAAACCAGCTGGTGGCCCATGGCGAGAGCCACTGGAGCCCGGCGATACTCAAGCGGCTGCTGATAAGCGACAGGGCAGGGCACCGCCTGAGCGACGGTGAGTTCCGCTATCTGCAAAATTTGCTGCCGCGTCCTCCTGCTGCGCATCCAAATTATGCCTTTCGCTTTATCGATCTCTTTGCCGGTATCGGCGGCATTCGCCATGGCTTTGAAGCTATTGGCGGGCAGTGTGTATTCACCAGTGAATGGAACAAACATGCCGTCCGTACCTATAAAGCCAACTGGTACTGCGATCCCGATGCGCACCAGTTCAACGCGGATATTCGGGATGTCACGCTGAGCCACAAAACCGGCGTCAGCGATGAAGAGGCCGCCGAACACATTCGCAATACTATTCCGGCGCACGATGTGCTGCTGGCGGGCTTTCCGTGTCAGCCGTTCTCGCTGGCAGGCGTGTCGAAGAAGAACGCGCTGGGACGCGCACACGGCTTTGCCTGCGATACGCAGGGCACACTGTTCTTTGATGTTGCCCGGATCATTGATGCCCGCCGCCCGGCAATTTTTGTGCTGGAGAACGTCAAGAATTTAAAGAGTCATGACGGCGGCAAAACCTTCCGCATTATCATGCAAACGCTGGATGAACTGGGTTATGACGTGGCGGATGCAGAGGACATGGGGCCGGACGATCCGAAAATTATCGACGGCAAACACTTCCTGCCGCAGCACCGCGAACGCATCGTGCTGGTGGGCTTCCGCCGCGATCTCAATCTGAAAGGCGATTTTACGCTGCGTGATTTGCCCTCGCTGTATCCGGCGCGCCGCCCGACGGTGGCCGATCTGCTGGAGCCCGCCGTCGATGCGAAATTCATTCTGACCCCGGTGCTGTGGAAATACCTCTATCGCTATGCCAAAAAGCATCAGGCCAAAGGCAATGGCTTTGGGTTTGGCATGGTCAATCCGCTTAATCCTGACAGCGTGACGCGTACGCTGTCGGCGCGCTATTACAAAGATGGTGCGGAAATTCTTATCGATCGCGGCTGGGATAAGGCGCTGGGCGAAAAAGATTTTGACGATCCACAGAACCAACAGCACCGGCCGCGGCGCTTAACGCCGCGCGAGTGCGCCCGCTTAATGGGCTTTGAGACGCCGCAGGGCTACAGTTTTCGCATCCCGGTGTCGGATACCCAGGCCTATCGTCAGTTTGGCAACTCGGTGGTGGTGCCCGCCTTTGCCGCGGTAGCTAAACTGCTGGCCTCACGCATCAGCAAGGCCGTTCAGCTTCGTCAGAGCGAGGCCGTCGATGGCGGACGTTCACAATAAGGCCACGCGCAGTAAAAACATGCGTGCCATCGGCACGCGTGATACCGCGATTGAAAAACGGATCGCGGGCCTCCTGACCGCCGTCGGGTTTGAATTCAGGGTTCAGGATGCCACGCTTGCCGGGCGTCCTGATTTCGTCATCGACGCGTACCAGTGCATCATCTTTACCCACGGCTGTTTCTGGCATCATCACGACTGCTATCTGTTTAAAGTCCCGGCGACACGCACCGACTTCTGGCTGGAGAAGATTGGCAGGAACGTCGAGCGTGATAAACGCGATGTTTCTCAGCTTTACGCTCAGGGCTGGCGGGTGCTGATTGTCTGGGAGTGCGCGCTGCGTGGAAGAATGAAGCTGAATGACGTGGAACTGACGGAGCGGCTGGAAGAGTGGATCTGCGGCGGCGGTCAGGCCGCGCAGATCGATACCCAGGGCATTCACCCGATCACGGTTTCTCCACCTCACACCTCGTGACAATCGGTTTCGCGGGCAGCAAATATTTACCCAGCGTGACCAGTACCACGGCAAAGACAATCACACCCAGCGCCAGCCATTCAATCGTCGACAGCACTTCGCCCGCAAAACCGGTACCCAGCAGCACGGCAACCACCGGGTTAACGTAGGCGTAGCTGGTGGCAACCGCCGGTGAGACGTTGCGAATCAGGTACATATAGGCGTTGATGGCGATAATGGAGCCAAACAGCGCCAGATACCCGACGGCCAGGAAACCTGAAAGGTCTGGCATCGCCGCCAGTTTTTCACCCGTCAACGCGGAGGCCATCAGCAGCACAATGCCTGCCGCGAGCATCTCAATCGCACCTGCCATCATCCCGGAGGGCAGCTCGATGCGTGAACCGTAGACCGAGCCGAAGGCCCAGCTCATGGAGCCGATCATGATCAGAACGGCAGCCCAGGGGTTCCCGCTCAGGTTACCGCCGCTGTTCAGCAGGATGATACCCACAAGCCCAATCGCGATGCCCAGCCATTCGAGCTTACGGGTGCGGATCCCGAAGAGGCGACTAAAGCAGAGCGTAAACAGCGGCACGGTTGCGACGACTACTGCGGCGATGCCCGACGGAACGTTCTGGTGTTCGGCGACGGTTACCGCGCCATTGCCCACCGCCAGCAGCAGCAGGCCAATCAGGGCGGCGTTAAGCAGGGGACGCCGCGGCGGTAGTCTGTGGCCGCGCAGCAATAAAAACGCCATCAGCAGCACGCCGGCCGTAAGGAAACGAATACCGGCCATCATCAGCGGGGGCCAGCTTTCCACGCCTATACGAATGACAAAATAGGTGGACCCCCAGATGATATACAGGGAAAAGAGTGCTCCAATGAGCGGTAATAAATGCCGGAAACGCATAGTCCCTCACGACGAAATAAAAAGTTCGCTCATAGTTAACGCCAAAACTATCAGCCTGGCGAGTGCTTTAATTGTGTTGTTGATGTGAAATTTTTGTTGACGCGAGGTGCCAGTTTCCGGGCGGTG
Organism: Enterobacter sp. DTU_2021_1002640_1_SI_PRY_ASU_LCPMC_013; assembly: GCF_032389435.1. Taxonomy (NCBI): domain Bacteria; kingdom Pseudomonadati; phylum Pseudomonadota; class Gammaproteobacteria; order Enterobacterales; family Enterobacteriaceae; genus Enterobacter; species Enterobacter sp. DTU_2021_1002640_1_SI_PRY_ASU_LCPMC_013. The sequence continues at coordinate 2,784,204 of NZ_CP135594.1, read as the reverse complement.
AGTTTTGTTCCATACTATTCACTTAATTAGCAAAAAAAGAAGGAAAGAGATTTTGGCAGGAAGTAGCTTATTAACATTACTGGACGACATCGCCACCTTGCTGGATGACATTTCGGTTATGGGAAAACTGGCGGCGAAAAAGACCGCCGGGGTACTGGGAGATGATTTGTCGCTTAACGCGCAGCAGGTCAGCGGCGTGCGGGCGAACCGTGAGTTGCCGGTGGTGTGGGGCGTTGCGAAAGGGTCCTTTATTAACAAGGTGATCCTCGTTCCGCTGGCGCTGCTGATTAGCGCCTTTATACCCTGGGCCATTACGCCCCTGCTGATGATTGGTGGGGCGTTCCTGTGCTTCGAGGGTGCCGAAAAAGTGTTGCATATGTTCGCTGCACGCAAAGAGAAAGACACCCCGGAAATGCGCCAGCAGCGTCTGGAAGCGCTGGCCGCGCAGGATCCAAAAACGTTCGAGCGTGATAAGGTCAAAGGCGCGATCCGCACGGACTTCATCCTCTCGGCCGAGATTGTGGCGATTACGCTGGGGATCGTCTCAGATGCCCCTCTGATAAACCAGGTGCTGATCCTGTCCGGCATTGCGATCCTCGTGACGATAGGGGTTTATGGCCTGGTCGGGCTGATCGTCAAGCTGGACGATATCGGCTTCTGGCTGGAAAAAAAATCCAGCGCAATTGCGCGCGGCATTGGGAAAAGCCTGCTGGTGCTGGCGCCGTGGCTGATGAAAACCTTGTCGGTGGTGGGAACCTTGGCGATGTTCCTGGTCGGCGGCGGAATTATCGTGCACGGTGTTGCTTCGCTGCATCACATGATTGAACATTTTGCGTCAGGCCAGGGAGCGGTAGTTGCTGCAATTCTGCCCACACTGCTTAACCTCGTGCTGGGCTTTATCGTCGGTCTGATTGTGGTAGCCGTTGTTAAGCTGGTTGGAAAAGTACGCGGGAAATCGCATTAATTATTGCTGACCCCGGGTGCAAAAAGACCATTCCTCGTCTAAATTGAAAACGTTTCACCCTGATACAGGAGGCAGGTATGGTCTTTTTGATCAGTGATGAAGTTAAGCCCAAAAATGGTGGTCCAGGTATGATCGTCACCGGGTATTCCAGCGGAATGGTGGAGTGTCGGTGGCATGATGGATACGGCATTAAGCGGGAGGCTTTTCGCGAAGACGAGCTTCAGCCTGCTAATAAAAGGCAAAAACGCGACAAGGCTTAATCACACAACGCCCGGCCTTGCCGGGCGTTTTTACTGGCAGAAGACTTATCATATCGGATGGTGAGCGACAATCAGGGAGTGTGTGTGCAGCACGATACCTTTGTTGTAAAACAATCTTTTTTGCAGTGGCTGCATAAGCGTAGCAATCCCCGTTTGATTGTTAACTTCTGTTTTATCGTTGTCCTGATCTTTTCCACCCTCCTGACCTGGCGCGAAGTTGTGGTACTGGAAGATGCTTATATCTCCAGCCAGCGTAACCATCTGGAAACGGTTGCCAGTGCGCTGGACAGACAGCTTCAGTTCAGCGTCGATAAGTTATTGTTTTTTCGCCACAGCATGCGTGATGCCCTGGAAACGCCGCTGGCGTTTGGCGTGCTGCATGATGCGGTAAAGCGTTTTGCGCATTTGCGCACGTCCCCCAGCTGGCAAATTGCGGTTGATAAACAGCGCACGTTACCGATCAACGGTGTTTCGGATGCCTTCGTTGAAAAGACGACCCTTCTGAACCGTGATGATGAGTACCTTAATAATGAACTGTCCGCCGCGCTTGAAGTGGGGTATTTGCTGCGTCTGGCATCCAGCCCTTCCCGCAACGAAGAGCGCGTGATTTATGTCTCTCGCGCCGGATTCTTTCTGGAAACGGATACGCCGGGAAATTCCAGCGATATCGTGCAGCGCTATTACCACCTGGTCACTCAGCCCTGGTTTACCCAACAGTCCGAGCGTGAAAACCGTGCGCGTGCCGTGCGCTGGTTTATCTCGCCGCCTTCCACCTTTGTCGGCAAAAAGCCGCTGATCACCGCCAGCGTGCCGGTTTATTACAATCACGTCTGGTATGGCGTGGTGGCGATGGATTTCACCTTTGCCACCCTGCGTCGCCTGCTGGTGGAAGCCGTGGGCGATAACCCGGAAGGGGAATACCAACTGTATGACAGTCGGCTTACCCAGCTTGCAACGTCTGAATCACCGGCTGCGGACGTTAATCATTTTGACGCGCGCGAATTAGCGCAGATAGCGCACGCGATAGAATCGGATTCTGAAGGCGGCATTCGCCTGGGGAGTCGTTTTGTCAGCTGGGAGCGTCTCGACCATTTTGATGGCATCGTCCTGCGCGTGCACACCCTGGACGAAGGGGTGCGCGGTGATTTCGGCAGCATCAGCATTGTGCTGGCATTGCTTTGGGCGCTGTTCACCGCGATGCTGCTCATCTCATGGCTGGTGATCCGGCGCATGGTCAGTAATATGTATTCGATGCAGAACTCGCTGCAATGGCAGGCCTGGCACGACCCTCTGACCCGGCTGAATAATCGTGGGTCGCTGTTCGAGCAGGCGAAAATGCTGGCGAAGCAGTGTGAACAGCAGTCGCTGCCTTTCTCGGTCATTCAGATCGATCTTGATTGCTTCAAGAGCATCAATGATCGGTTCGGGCATCAGGCGGGTGATAAGGTGTTGTCCCATGCCGCGGGTCTGATTGCCAGCACCCTCCGGACTAAAGATATTGCCGGACGCGTCGGGGGCGAAGAGTTCTGTGTGGTGCTGCCGGGCATGACGCTTGAAGAGGCGGCGGAAGTCGCAGAGCAGATCCGCGAGCGTATCGACAGCAAAGAGATCCTGATTAAGAAAAGTACCACCCTGCGCGTAAGTGCGTCGTTTGGCGTCTCTGGCGCGCAGGAGAAGGGCAATTATCACTTCGAAAATCTGCAATCCACCGCCGATGCGCGTCTGTATGAGGCGAAACAGCGCGGGCGTAACCAGGTCATCTGGCAGGATCACGTCAAAAAGTAATCAAGCCCCTCGCACCAGCCGGTCGGCCCGGTGTGCTGAGTGTGATAAACCCGGGCGGGATCGTTGTTCTTAAGGCTGATACCCTCCCGGTTGAAGCCTTTCACCACGACGGCAAAGCCTACGCTGTCCAGCAGCGGGGCATCATTGGGGCCGTCGCCCAGGCCCAGCGTCGTCGGTTCGGAACCCTCGTGCAGGCGATACTGTTCCACAAGCCAGTGAACCGCCACGTCTTTGCCGCAGCAGGTGTCCAGGATATGCCAGAAGCGTGCTCCCTGGACGATCTTCAGCCCCTGCCGGGCGAGTTCGGCGGCAAAGCGTTCCATTTGTTCATCACTGTCACGCCAGATCAGCGTCACGGAAGCCTCGTGTTTACGCGCAAACACCGAGCGGGGACGGCTCAGCCCGGTCCATTCGGCGACCACGCGCTCGTCCACGTCATCGAAGGTGGTGAATTTCAGATGCATCTCCTGGCGTACCCGGGCAATACACTGCCGGATATCGTCATGCTTCTTTTCTGAGATGAACCGTGCGGCGTTTTCCCACCGTACGTCAGGCTGGATCACCGCGCCGTTTTCCGCAATATAGGGCAACCCGCCAAGCCCCAGCTCCTGCTGGATGTCATCCATCTCGGACGCGGTTTTGCTGCTACACAGAATGACCGGTACCTGTTCATCCATTAACTTTTCCAGCCAGGGGGCCGCAGGCTGCCAGTCGAGTGTGTGAAAATCCAACAGCGTGCCGTCGAGGTCGGTAAAAACAAGCAGAGTCTCCTCAAACGAAGGCATAACGTCTCCCGGGTGATGATTTCACCTAAGATAAATCTTAAAAAAACAGGCATTGACGCGCCGTTGAAGTGGAAACGATCCCGACAAACCCACAGGCGGCGCATGTTTATACTCATAACCAAAATTCACATGTATAAAATATAATATTCGCTAAGAGAATATATGCTTGTAAGACTATTCCGTTGGGGATAATGTCTTACCTGCATCAGATTTCCTGGTGTAACGAATTTACAAGTGCTTCTTGCATAAGCAAGTTTGATCCCGGTCATCCCCATGACCGGGATTTTTTTCGCCTTAGCGGTTCGTCTCCGAGACGCTAAAGTCATGGATATCCAGCTCGAATGCTTCAGCCAGTTCACGGTAGGTATGGTAATCCCTACCATTGACCACGACACGGTCGGAATTATCCTCCGCGCGATGAACTTCGGACTCACTGATTTCATTGATGGCGGCAAGCAGGGCATCGACATCCACTTCAACCTCACGCTTAATGGTGTCGCTGTACTCTTTGTCGGTCTTCATGGCGGGTTCCTCATTTAATCGTCTCAACAGTTAAGTATAGACCGCACACAAAAACGCCATTCGCGCCAGGTGGCGATGCCAGGCAATGCAATTTGTTCTACACTGGCTCAAAACCACAGGAGGAATGTATGAAGGTCAACGATCGGGTAACCGTCAAAACGGACGGTGGGCCGCGCCGCCCGGGCGTGGTGCTGGCTATAGAAGAATTTAATGAAGGCACAATGTATCTGGTGTCGCTGGAAGATTACCCGCTCGGCATCTGGTTCTTCAACGAACTGGGGCACCCGGATGGGATCTTTGTGGAAACGGCGGAATAGGGCGGCGTCGGGGGCGTCTTCTCCCCGGCTCCGGCTACTGAAAAGCAAAATCTCTGGCCAGGCCAGAGATCAAGGTAGGGTACAACATGGCCGTGCAAATTAGCGCATATTAACGAAAATCCCATTCGTCACATTATCTGTCAGGCGTACGACATGGTATATGACTTGCTTATTATGCGTTTTAATTTTCCTTTTAATATTTCCTTTGTGTGACGATACTGTTTTTGCCTTGATATTCATCTGATCTGAGATCTGAATTGTCCCTTGTCCAGCCATCCACATTCTTAGCATACTTGATTCAGTTCTGCTTAATGATAGGGTGGGTAAGTTAATCGCCCCTACATTCTTAACTTCTTTATTCAAATAATCGCCCAGGATATCATCAAGCGACTCTGGTTTAATCGATTTCGAACTGATTAATAAGTTTTTACGCACCAACAAATACTCATCGAAATGAATATTGGCGATCGCCATAAAAACAATAAACAGGGTCTTAGGATGCTGATTAATGATCTGCTTAATGTGCTGACTGTTAGCGGGGTCGTGAATGAAACAGTCCTCATTAATAAACACCACGCCGGGCTTGTGGGCGTCACAAGCGGCTGCGAGTTCTTCAACGGTGTGTGCATCGTTGATGTCTCTCTTTCTTACCCCTCTGCTTGCTAAATACCCGGTTAACCCTAGCCGGGTGTAGCTGCATAAATCCATAATGATCGTTGACATGGCATACCCTCACTCAATGCGTAACGATAATTCACCACCTGCCTGAGAGCTCATAAACAGCCATACGGGATGGAAAAAATCTAATAAAACCTGTGAGCATGACAAAGACTTTCAGGCGAACTCACTATCCCGTAAAGTTACGTATAATTTGCCAGGAATCATCTTAAAGTAAAGTAAATATTAAGTATTGTGAGGTGGTTAGAAACATTTAAACCGCGTCAGATATATCCTGGTAGATGTTTTTCGAGATTATTTTTAGGAATATCCTCAGAAAGACATTGCAAACACTGCGGGTTATTATTTGCGTGGAAGTTCGCTGACAATATCCGCTAACAGATTGAATATCTCGCTGAATAAATGCTCGCAGAAGGGGGCTATAAGTGGCATCAATAATGACATTAATAAAAGGCCAACCGTCAAAGTCACCGGAAAGCCGATGACGAATACCGACAGCTGCGGAGCCATTCGGTTGAGTAAACCTAATGCGAGGTTAACGGTGAGCAGCAGGGTAATGATCGGCAGCGCCAGCATCAGCCCGTTGAGGAAGATCAGCCCGGCAGCCCGCACCAGCGCCAGAAACGCGTTGCTGTTTACCGGGTTGTCGCCAATCGGCAGCGTGTGGAAGGTGTCCACCAGCATCGAGATGAGCCACAGGTGGCCGTTGAACGAGAGAAACAACAGCATCGCCAGCAGGTCGATAATACGCGCCAGCACGGGCATATTCAGATGGCTGCCCGGGTCAACGAACGTCGCGAAAGACAGGCCCATCTGCAAACCGATAAGTTCACCCGCCGTTCGTACCGCGGCGAAGGCGAGCTGCATCGTAAACCCGACCGCCACGCCAATCATCACCTGTTGCAGGGCAATCCAGATCGCATTCGGGGAAAAGATCGGGATATCCACCGCTGGCAGGGTAGGGGCAACGATAATCGTGATAACGATGCCCAGCCCAATTTTGACGCGTTTAGGCACCGACTTTTCACTGAGTATGGGGGCGGTGGAGATCAGCGCCATGATGCGCAGCATCGGCCAGAAATAGATCCCGAGCCACTGAACAAACTGATCGCTGGTGAAATGCAGCATCGTCCGTCAGCCGATGATGTAAGGCAGATTGGTGAACAGGTTGCGCATATAGTCCAGCAGCAAATTGAGCATCCATGGCCCGGCAACGATAATCGCCACGAAGACGGCAATGATCTTCGGGATGAACGACAGGGTCATTTCGTTAATCTGCGTGGCGGCCTGGAGAATACTGATAATCAGACCGGTGACCAGCGCAACCAGCAGCAGGGGCGCGGCGACGGCAATCGCGACTTTCATCGCCTCCGTGCCCATCATCATGACCGACTCAGGCGTCATTGCGCGCTCCTCAACTGTAGAAACTCTGCGCCAGCGAGCTGACCAGCAGCTGCCAGCCGTCGACCAGCACGAACAGCATGATCTTAAAGGGCAGGGCAATGGTTGCGGGTGGGACCATCATCATCCCGAGCGCCATCAGGACGCTGGCGATCACCAGGTCAATAATCAGGAACGGAATGAAAATGGTGAAGCCAATCTGGAACGCCGTTTTCAGCTCACTGGTCACATACGCCGGGAGCAGAATGCGCATCGGCACCGCTTCCGGCCCCTGTAACTCACCGGTGTTAGCGAGACGGGCAAACAGGGCCAGATCCGCTTCGCGCGTCTGGCGAAGCATAAATTCACGTAATGGCTGTGCCCCCTTTTCCAGGGCAACCTGCATGGAAATTTTATCTTCGCTGAACGGCTGGTAGGCCTCGGTGTAAATCTTGTCGATCACCGGCGACATAATGAAAAAAGTCAGGAACAGGGCTAAACCCAGCAGCACCTGATTAGGCGGCGCGGACGGCGTGCCGAGCGCGTTGCGCAGCAGGCCAAACACAATGATGATGCGGGTGAAGCTGGTCATCATCAGCAGGATCGCCGGGATAAAGGTCAGCGAGGTAATGAACACCAGCGTCTGCACGGACAGGGACCAGCTTTGTCCCCCGTTCGCCAGCGGCGTGGAAACCAGCCCCGGCAGTTGCGCATACACAGAGGGCGCGAACAGGCCCAGGCCTGTCAGCGTAAGGAATAACAAACGGCGCATCAGGATCTCCCGGGACGCTTGAGCAAACTCTTCATTACGGACTGGAAATCCGCAGGGGCCTGGGCGTTAGCCTCCACCGTGACAGGCGCAGGGGGGAGCGTGTGAAGGACGTTAATGCTGGAGGCGGTCACGCCCAGCACCAGTCGTGCATCTTCCACCTCCACAATGACCACGCGCTCGCGCGGTCCTAGCGGGGTGCTGGCGCTGACCTTCAACCCGCGGGTACCGGCCGTTTTCCCCGCCAGACCGAAACGCTTTGCCAGCCAGGCGGCGATAAGGATAAAGGCAATAATACCGAACAGCGCGCCGCTCACCTGGAGCAGCGGTGAGCCGGGTACGGCGGAGGGCGCGGACAGTGTTGCCTGGGTTTTCATACTTAACGACTCAGACGACGCATGCGTTCGGAAGGGGTAATGATGTCGGTGATACGTACGCCGTATTTATCGGCCACCACCACTACTTCGCCCTGTGCAATCAGGTAGCCGTTGATCAGAATATCCAGCGGCTCACCCGCTAAACCGTCAAGCGCCACCACGGAACCCTGCGTCAGGCGCAGCAGCTCTTTAATGGTCATGCGGGTGCGACCCAGCTCAACGGTCAGCTTGACCGGAATGTCCATAATCAGGTCGATGTCCTGCAACGTGCCGCTGACTTCGCCGCCGCCTAACTGCTGAAAGACCGCGTCTGCCGCGCTTTTCGTCGGCGTCGTTTTCTGCTCGTTTAACGCGTCAGCCCACAGATCGTCCAGTGCTCCGCTGTTTTCATCGGACGGATTGTTCATGTCACTCATTTGGGCTGTTCCTCATTCAGCGAATTCAAAATCGGGTTGATCAAGTGCTCAACGCGTAACGCATACTGGCCGTTAATCGTGCCGTACTGGCTTGTCAGCACGGGTACGCCATCCACATGGGCAATAATGCGGTCGGGTTTATCTATCGGCAAAACGTCGCCGGGTTGTAATTTCAGGATCTGCGATAACCGCATGGAGATGTCGGCGAAGTTGGCTACCAGCTCCAGCTGTGAATGCTGCACCTGACGCACCAGGTTTTCACGCCAGTTCTGATCTTCGTGACGCGAGTTCTCCAGCGGCGGGTTCACCAGCAGTTCGCGCAGCGGTTCAATCATGCTGAACGGCAGACAGATGTTGAACTCGCCCGTCAGGTTGCCGATCTCGACGTGGAACGGGGTGTTCACGACGATGTCATTCGGGGAGGTGGTGATGTTGGTAAACTTCACCTGCATCTCGGAACGCACGTACTCCACTTCCAGCGGGTTAATCGCTTTCCACGCGTCGCTGTAGGATTCCAGCGCCAGCTTCAGCATGCGGTTAATCACACGCTGTTCGGTATGGGTAAACTCGCGGCCTTCCACTTTGGTCGGGAAACGGCCATCGCCACCGAACAGGTTATCCACCGCGATGAACACCAGGCTTGGCGAGAACACAACCAGACCGGTACCGCGCAGCGGTTTCAGATGGATCAGGTTAAGGTTGGTTGGCACCGGCAGGTTGCGGGCAAACTCATGATACGGCTGAATGCGGATCGCACCGACGGTGATATCCGGGCTACGACGCAGCAGGTTAAACAACCCCATACGGAACTGACGTGCGAAACGTTCGTTGATGATCTCCAGCGCCTGTAAACGCTCGCGCACCACGCGACGCTGGGTATTGGGATCGTAGGGACGAATATTATCGTCGCCGGTCAGACCCGGCTTCGGTTCGTCACTTTTATCGCTGTCGCCGTTGAGCAGCGCATCGATTTCTGCCTGAGAAAGAATACTGTCGCCCATGTCGTTACCGCAGAATGAAGGCTGTATACAGAACGTCAGTGACTTCCTGCTTAGGTTGGCCGTTTACCAGCGGGGTCGCCAGCGTCTGTTTAATGGCATCGACCAGCTTTTGCTTGCCCACATCGGTGGCGAGCGCTGAGGCATCCTGACGAGAAAACAGCAGCAGCAGACGGCTACGCACTTCTGGCAGGTAGTCGTTCAGGCGTGCACGGGTCGCTTCATCTTTCAGACGCAGCGTAATACCCACGTAAAGCACGCGATCCGCATCGCCCAGGTTCACGGTGAACGTATCCAGCGGGTAGAAGACCGGCGCCGGTGGAGGCGGCGCTTCAGCTTTGGCGGCCGCGCTGGAGGGTTCCTGCTGCATACGCCAGTAACTGTAGCCTGCGGTGGCGCAGGCCGCGAGGGTAATCAACACCAGCAGCGGGATCCAGATGGAACGCTTGCTTTTTTTGGTGATAGCGGAGTCTGTCATCTGATACGAGCTTCCTGTTTCGGTACAGCTTAATACGGTGATTATCCCGTGTCCGGCTTAGGTCAAAGCGTGGAAAAGACGGGGATAATCACGTTACCTCTGGCGTTTAGGCAAAGATGTCTACGGCACGGCTGCCGCGCGCGGCGGATTGCAGGGCGGCAGGGGCAGGCAATAACTCTTCACTCTCATCGTTAAACCCGCCATGCTGGCCGGAACGCGAAGTGTGCTGTTGCTGCCCGGATGAGGACTGCTGTTGCCCGGCAAAGCCCTCGCTGCTGACGCTGCTTTGGGAAAGCTGAATGCCGTTTTCCGCAAGCTGCGTGCGCAGGATCGGCAGGGCCGCTTCCAGCGCCGCGCGGACGTGGCTGTGGGGCGAAACCATCTGCAACTGCGCCTGGTTGTCATCCAGCTTAAGCGAAATTTGCACCTGACCCAGATCCTCCGGGTGCAGACGCAGCTCTGCGGTCTGCTGTCCCTGCTTTGTGAACAGGGTGATGTGCTGGCTCAGATTCTGCTGCCATTCGTGCGTGCCCAGCGGCTGGCTTAACACCGGCGCTGTCGCAACGGTAGCGGCAGGCTGTGAAGGCGCCAGGTGACTGACGATCGGGGCCAGCGTCGCGGTTGGGCTGGCGGCAGACGACGCCGCGCTCGCTACGTCCTGCTTCTCTGCGACGGCGGCGACGGCTGGCGTAACGGCTGCCGTGGCGGGCAGCGACGTGTCGCTGTCCTGAACCGGCATTTTTTCCTGACCCGTTAACGCATGGCTAAGCGGCTGATGCTGGCCGTTGTCCGTCTGGGCTAGCGCAGAGGGGAGGGCGGCACGGGGGGCGATCTCCCCGGTGCTCGCAGGCTGCGTCGCGACCGGGATGGTGGTCTGCTGGTGCGGTAACATCGCCATCAGCGCGCTTAACCCGGCCAGCTCCTCTTCTTCAGTCGTGGTCTCGCTGTTTGTTTTCGCCTCCGGCTGGGTCAGCGCCTTCAGCGCATCCGTATTCGCGGCGGGTTTCAGGCCGGAGACGAGGCTTTGCAGGGAGACGGCGGTATCTTCACCAGTCAGGGTCTCCTGACGGGAGAGCAGCTCGGCGATTTTGGCCTGGAGCGTGGTATCACCGTTTTTTTCCTTTGCCGCTGTCGACAGCTTGCTGCCCGCCGCTTTCAGGTCCGCCAGCGTCAGCGGGGCATCTTTGCCTTTGCCGGTGGTTTCGGTCAACGCGCCCGCCAGCAGAGAGAGAAAATCTTGCGCGCCCTCAGCGCCTTTCCCGGTCAGCGTGCCGCCGGACGGGTCGCTGTCGGTCATCAGCAGTTGTTGCAGTGTGATCATTCTGGTTTCCTCATTGATGCGCGCTGGGCAAACTCATCCATTTTTTTCTGATCCAGACGGTTTTCCGCCAGGGTCGAGGCTGCAATCTGCCGGTCCTGTAAGGTTTGCCAGGCCTGCAACCGCTGTTTTTTCTCGCGCCAGAAATTCAGCGCGGTATCGACTTTTTGCGTCCACTGGTTGAGCTGCTGGCGATGCTGCTCAATCGCCTTTTCCAGCGTCTGGATAAACTGCTGATAGTTAATCCAGCGCTGGCTACCAATGCCCTGCGTCATGTCGGTGTTAAGGTTGGTGCGATATTCATGCTGATAGTCGATTAACATCTTCAACTGTTCTTCAGCCTGCTGGCACCCGCGTCGCATTGCGCCAAGCTGCAATGCGGCATCATCAACTTCTTTTTCAGCCAGATCTTTCAGCGTTGATAACGTGCTGTTCTGCGCCATGACCTTCGCCCTCCACCTGTGTTACACCTGCGGGAAAATCAGCTCCAGTGCCTGGAGGGAATCTTCCCAGTCGGCGCGTTCAAAAATACCCTGTTGCAGAAATGCCTCCAGCTGCGGCCACAGGGCAATCGCTTTATCGAGCATCGGGTCGCTGCCTTTGGCGTACGCCCCGACGCTCACCAGATCGCGGTTGCGCTGGAAGCTGGAGAGCAGTTGTTTGAAGTTACGCACGCGGGCGTAGTGTTGCTCGGTGATCAGGGCCGTCATCGCACGGCTGATCGACGCTTCAATATCAATGGCCGGGTAGTGCCCGGCTTCGGCCAGACGGCGCGACAGCACGATATGGCCGTCGAGGATCGCGCGCGCGGAGTCGGCAATCGGGTCCTGCTGGTCATCGCCTTCGGTCAGTACCGTATAGAACGCGGTGATGGAGCCTCCGCCGCTGATGCCGTTCCCCGCGCGCTCAACCAACGCCGGGAGCTTGGCGAAGACCGACGGCGGGTAGCCTTTGGTCGCGGGCGGCTCGCCGATGGCCAGCGCAATCTCACGCTGCGCCATCGCGTAGCGGGTCAGGGAGTCCATAATCAGCAGCACGTGCTGGCCCCGGTCGCGGAAATCTTCCGCAATACGCGTGGCGTAGGCGGCACCCTGCATACGCAGCAGCGGCGACACGTCCGCAGGCGCGGCGATCACCACCGAGCGGGCGCGGCCCTCCGCACCCAGAATGTTTTCGATGAAATCTTTGACTTCGCGACCACGCTCACCAATCAGGCCAACCACGATAACGTCCGCCTGGGTATAACGCGCCATCATGCCGAGCAGGACCGATTTACCCACGCCGGAGCCGGCAAACAGCCCCATACGCTGGCCGCGTCCCACGGTGAGCAGGGCGTTAATCGGCCGCACGCCGGTATCCAGTACGTGCTCGATTGGCGTGCGTTGCAGCGGGTTGAAGGGTTGGGTGATCAGCGCGCCGGTTTCGTTGGTATCAGGGGAGGGCAGGCCATCGAGCGGTTTGCCGCTTCCGTCCAGCACGCGGCCCAGCAGCGCCGGACCGAGCGGGAGCTGTTTGCCGCTTTGCAGGCCGTCACCGCTGATGTTTTTCGCGTAGACGCGGGCGCCGGGCAAAATCCCTTCCACTTCTTCAAGGGGCATCAGAAACAGGCGCTGACCGTTGAACCCGACCACTTCGCTTTCCACTTCACGCGTCTCCCCCCCGTCCTGACGCTCAATCACGCAGGTGGCGCCGAGCGGAAGTTGCAGCCCCGTGGCTTCCAGGACCAGACCGGTGGCGCGCGTCAGGCGTCCATAACGACGAACGGATGGCAGCTGCGCCATCTTCGTTTCAAAATTATCGAGCGTGTTAAGCCAGCGCGTAAGGCGAGCGGTCATCAGACGACTCCCGGTGCCGCCAGGCGGCACAGTTCCTGCCAGCGGGTCGCGACGCTGGCATCCAGATCGCCCTCATCCGCCGAGACCTTACAGCCTCCGTGATGGAGCGACGGATCGCCGCGCAGCCGCCAGCCGTGCAGGCTCAGCGTCGCGCCGAGGCTCTCTTCCACGCGCTGCAAATCATCAGGATGAACGCGCAGCTGCGGTTTGCCGCTGAACAGCGGCTCCTGCTGGAGCAGGGCCTGGATCTGCTTAATCAGCGCGGCGTTATCCACTACCGGCGTCTGGCCGATCACCTGACGGGCCGCCTCCAGCGCCATCTGCATCAGGCGCGAGGCAATCACGCTGTCGAGCGCATCCAGCGTGTGCTGAAACTCGCTCACCAGCTGCTGCATGCGGGCATGCAGCGGCGCCTGCTGCTGGCGCGCCTGCTCGATGCCCTGCTCTAAACCTTTCGCCAGCCCTTCCTGATAACCCTGTGCGTGCCCGGTCTGACGGCCTTCGTTCATCCCGGCGTTGAAGCCCTGCTCGTGCGCCTGCATTTGCATCTGGGCCAGCATCTGGGCGCGCTGTTCCTCTTCACTCAGCTCGGGGATGCCCGCCCCGGCGTCGCCCTCGTCGGACGACACAACGGCAGGGGTGAACTCTGCGGTGGGAGAGGAGAGGTCGTCAGGCGTCCAGCGCTTCCACGACAGTTCATCAGACATAGGTGTCGTCTCCGCTGCCTATCACCATCTCGCCGGTTTCTGCCAGACGACGAACAATAAGCAGGATCGCTTTCTGTTCGTTTTCCACCTGAGACAAACGCACCGGGCCACGGTTGGCCAGGTCGTCGCGCAGGATATCGGCCGCACGCTGGGACATGTTGCGCAGGAATTTCTCGCGCAGCGGCTGCTCGGCGCCTTTGAGGGCGATAAGCAGCGATTCGGAGTCCACCTCCTGAAGCAGGCGCTGGATACTGCGGTCGTCCACTTCGACCAGGTTTTCGAACAGGAACATCTCGTCGATAATTTTCTGCGCCAGCTCGCCGTCGAACTCGCGTACCGCCGTAATAACCGCCTCTTCCTGCTGCGTTTTCATCAGGTTGATGATTTCCGCTGCCGTTCTCACGCCGCCCATTTTGCTGCGCTTGAGGTTCTGGCCGTCGAGCAGGTTGTTCAGCACTTCGGTCAGCTCCGCCAGCGCGGCTGGCTGGACGCCGCCGAAGGTGGCGATACGCAGCATCACGTCGTGGCGCAGGCGCTCGTCAAACAGCGCCAGAATATCGGCCGCCTGACCCCGTTTGAGGTGGACCAGAATGGTGGCGATAATCTGCGGGTGCTCGTCGCGAATAAGATCGGCGGCGCTTTGCGGCTCCATAAAGTTGAGCGTTTCGATCCCGCTGGCGGTGTCGCGCGTTTCGAGAATATCTTCCAGCAGGCTGGCGGCGCGCTCTTCGCCCAGCGCCTTAACCAGCACGGAGCGCAGGTATTCGTTGGCGTTGACGTTGAGTGCGGCAAACTGCTCGGCTTCCTGCTCAAACTCCGCCAGCACTTCTGTCAGCTGCTTGTTGGAGATCTGGCGCACGTTGGCCATCGCCGCGCTGAGGATCTGCACTTCTCGCTGGGAGAGGTGTTTAAACACTTCCGCCGCGCGATCTTCGCCAATGGTCATCAGCAGGATGACGCTCTTATCGGTGCCTGTAAGCGTATTACTCATGTTCGTTACCCATCCAACCACGGATGACCAGCGCGACGACGCGCGGATCGTTATCTGACATTTCGCGAATGCGCTGGCTCATCACCTCTGCGCCCATACGCTGGTTAGCACGGCGCTGCTGCATCTGTTCATCTTTGCTGAGACGCACTTCAACCGCTTCTTCCTCGTCCGGACGCGCGTTCTTCTGTTCCAGCGCGGCTTTCTCGGCTTCAGCACGGCGCTGTAGCTGAGGACGAACGCCCTTACGCCACAGCAGCCACGCGACAATCAGCACCAGCAGCCAGCGACCTGCGGACATCAGCTGATCGAAGAACGCCTGCTGTTGCCAGAACGGCAGTTCGCCACCGGTCTCATCCACCGGGTTGAACGGTGAGTTCACAACGTTGAGGGTATCGCCACGTTTTTCAGAGAAGCCCATCGCTTCGCGGGTTAAATCTTCGATCTGCTTCATCTGCTCCGCCGTGAGCGGCAGCGGTTTACCGTCCGGCAGCGTTTTGTAGTTCACCACCACGGCAACAGAGAGACGCTGAATATCGCCCGTGTTCAGTTTGGTATGGCGGATAGTCCGGTCGACTTCGTAGTTGGTCGTTTCGTTACGGCTGCTGTTACGCGGGCCGGTACTGTTCGCGGTCGAGGTCGTCTGCTGATTCGTTTGCTGACCGTTCTGCGGGTTTGCCGGCGGGGTGGAGATTGGCGCGGCGTTGGCAGGCGCAGGCTGGTTAGAGAGCGCGCCCGGCACACCGCCAGGATACTGGCCGCCGACCTGTTCCGTCTCATTGATCTGACGCGAGCGTAACACGGCGCGGGAGGCATCCCCGTTCGGGGCGTACTGCTCTTCGGTCTGTTCTTTATTCGAGAAATCAATCTGCGCGGTGACCTGCGCGTGTACGTTGCTGCTGCCGACCACCGGGCCCAGAATCGCTTCGATGCGACGCTGGAGACGGCCTTCCACATCCGCGGCGTATTTCAGCTGAGCGTCGTTGAGATCGCGCCCGGCGGTGTTGGACTGCGTCAGCAGATGACCACTCTGATCCACCAGCGTAACGTTACCCGGCGGCAGGCCGGCCACCGCACTGGAGACCAGGTGCGTGACGGCGCTGATCTGCCCTTCATCCAGCGCACGGCCAGGTTCGAGGTTAACGGTCACAGAGGCAGAAGGGGACTTTTGTTCGCGGACAAACAGGGACGGCTTAGGCATCGCCAGGTGCACACGGGCACTTTTCACCGGGCCTAAGGTTTCAATCGTACGGGCCAGCTCACCCTCCAGCGCGCGCTGGTAGTTAACCTGCTCGCTGAACTGACTGATGCCGAATTTTTCCTGATCCAGCAGCTCAAACCCAACCGCGCCGCCTTTTGGCAGCCCCTGCTGGGCGAGACGCAGGCGAAGCTCGTGCACTTTATCTGCCGGTACTTCAAGCGCACCGCCGTTATCGGCAAAGCGATACGGGATGTTCATCTGGGTCAGCTGGGTGACGATGGCGCCGCCATCCTGATCGGAAAGGTTGCTGTAGAGCGTGCGGTAATCCGGGCTTTTTGCCCATAAGACCATCGCGACAACGATCGCAATGGCGGCAGCGCCTGCCACAATCAACGGGATCTTAGGGTTGGCGCGAAGGCGGTTCATCCACTCGAGTGATTTATTCTGCGGCGCTGTCGATGCTGCTGTCGCACTCATTGCGCACCTCTTAAATCCTGGTGGTTTACGTTATTCGTGTAGAGAAACAAAACTGACTCCCGGGTCGGCAAACACGACAAAAGTTCCATACTGATGGCCCTGCCATTATTTGATGATTCGGGATTTTCTATGCGTCAAATAACCTGGTTTTTTAACGCTATTTACCGCCATTATCTTATTGACAAGCTGTTAGTCTTGACCTCGTAAAAAACCATCCAGGGGAGAGTCATGGCTATACAGGGCATTGAAGGGGTACTCAGTCAGTTACAGGCAACGGCGATGACCGCCCGTAATCAGAGCGTGGCTGACCAGCCGCCGGGCGTTAGCTTCGCCGGTCAACTGCATGCGGCGCTGGACCGGATCAGCGACAAGCAAAACGCGGCCCGTACCCAGGCTGAGAAATTTACCCTTGGCGAACCCGGCGTGGCGCTCAACGATGTGATGGCCGATCTGCAAAAAGCGTCGGTGTCATTGCAGATGGGGTTGCAGGTGCGTAACAAGCTGGTGTCGGCATACCAGGAAGTGATGGGCATGCAGGTTTAATCAATACCTATCTTACGCTGGCAGCCTGATGGCTTTAATGCCACAATATTTTTTTCTTCGCATGCAGGAAAGATGATGAAAAAAGTAGCAATTGTGGCTGCGATGCTGACGTTAGCGGGATGTGTTCAGGTAGATAACTATCAGGAAGTGATTAAGCACCCGGTACCTTCGCAACTGGCAGGTTACTGGCAGTCGAAAGGGCCGCAGAGCGCGATGGTGAGCCCGGAAGCGATCGCCACGCTGGTGGTGACGCCAGAGGGGGATACGCTGGATTGCCGTCAGTGGCAGCGCGTTATCGCGGTGCCGGGTAAGATCATGCTGCGTTCAGATGATTATTACAACGTGACGCGTAAGCTGGATGTCTATCCGCTGGAGCGTGATGGAGCGGCGCTGGAGTATGACGGTATGGAACTGTACAAGGTTGACCGTCCAACGGTGGAATGCGCAGATTACCTGAGCAAGAATCCGCTGGAGAGTAAGCTTCCGTAACCGTTTTAGGTTTTGCGCCCTCTACCCGTGGTCTGAGGGATCTCCACAAAATAATGCCTTCACCGTTGGCCCCCTCTCCCTTGAGGGAGAGGGCTGGGGTGAGGGGGAACATACGGCTCTGGTGGTCATTCCGTTCACTTTATGTTCCTTGCTACTCTGTAGCGACATGAGCGGTGAACGTGCCAGGGTGGCTCAGTCGCCACCACCCTGGCGACCCGGGCTCCCGGCGGAAAATCGCCGCTTCGCGGTACCCTCAGCTTTTTCCTTCAGGCTATCGGGCCGGGCATGAGCCTGCATCCATGCAGGCCACGCCCTCTCGGCGCTTCCCTGCGCCTCGCCCCGGCCTTACGGAAACGCTTCGGCGATTTACAGCCGGACCAGGGCATCGCTGAAAGCCCTCAGTTATTATGAAGGCAACATTATTGCTTCTGCTTTCGAATTACTGGGGATATCTCTCCCTGCGGGAAAGGGTCGGGGTGAGGGCATCAGACCGCACTGTACCAGCACTACAGCGCGTCCTCAATCACCCAGACGCTGACGCTTCCCCCGTTACAGAAGAACGTCCCTTCGCCATCCGCCGCCGTGGTCACGGTTTCCTCGCGGTTGCCTAAAAAATCACGCCAGGTCTTATTGCCGTAATTCTCCCCGAGGCAGATGGTCTTCTCGCCGTCATCACCATTCGACAGCACCACCACACAGCCCGGGTGCTCCTCAGTCCCGCTGCGGCTGAACGCAATGCAGTTTGGATGATCGAAAAACAGCGTCTGCACGCCGTGGGCAAAACGCTGCCGGGCGAGGATCAGCTCGTGGAGCTGTTCAATCACCGGCATATCGATGTGATACGTCTCGCCATCCCCGCCGGTGTCGTCATAGCTGGCGCCAAAAAGATCCGGATAGAATACGCTCGGCACGCCGTTTTCACGCAGCAGGATGAGCGCGTAGGCCAGCGGTTTGAACCAGGCTTCAACCGGGGCTTCCAGCGCCTGCAAGGGTTGGGTATCGTGGTTGGCTACCAGCGTCACGGCATGGAACGGATCGGCTTCCACCAGCGTACCGGTGAAAATCTGGCTCATATCGTAGTCGCGTCCCTGGCGTGAGGCTTCGTGAAATTTCATTTGCAGTGGCGCATCAAACAGCATGGTTTTACCGTCCACCTGATTGATGTAGTGCTGCAATTTATCCACTTCGTGAGACCAGTATTCCGCCACGATAAACAGCGGCTGCGGGGCCACCTCCTGGACGTGCTCAATCCACTCTTTATAGAACCAGGCCGGGATGTGTTTTACCGCGTCCAGGCGGAAGCCGTCGCAGTGGGTTTGCTCCATCACCCAGCGCGCCCAGTATTTGATCTCCTCCGTCACCGCGTGGTTGCGAAAATCAATGTTTTCACCCATCAGGTAATCGAAATTGCCCATTTCGTCGTCGACCTGATCGTTCCAGCCTTCGCCGGTGTAGTCGTTCACGATTTTGAAGATACCGTCCTCATTGGGGTTTTCAATGTGGTCGATACCGCTGAAGCATTTGTAATCCCAGATGAACTGCGAATACTGCCCGGCCCGAACGGGGAAGGTGTAACGCGTCCAGGCTTCGCATTCGATGATCTCATCGCTGATTTGGGTGCGATCCTGAGCATCCACGCGCTGCACGCGGACGGGTTCCTTTTCATCGGCCCCCATTTTATGGTTGACCACCACGTCCAGAAGCACCGCAATCTGGTTGCTTTTTAAGGCGTTGATGGCCTCCAGCAGCTGGGCTTTATCGCCGTATTTGGTGGCGACGCTGCCTTTCTGGTCAAACTCACCGAGGTCGAAAAGGTCATAAGAGTCATACCCGACGGAATAGCCGCCGGATGCCCCTTTGTATGCCGGCGGTAACCAGACCATATTGATGCCGATTTCGTTCAGGTTGGGGGCTAATGCCGTGACTTCTCGCCACAGTTCACCGCCGGTGGGGTAGTACCAGTGAAAACATTGTAAAAGTGTTGGGTTGCGCATGCACCATCTCCATGAGGTCGCGAAACTCAAGTATGGAGCAGGTTTGGCAGAAATGCCTGGCGAACGCAACGGTTAACGCTCGAACGCCAGTTAAATGGCTAATTAATATCGCTATTACTTTGCGGAACCAGGACATGACCGCCCTGGTTACCGTAGGTGGAGAGAACGGTTTTCTGGATGGAGGATTGCCCAACCAGCTTCGCCAGTTCATCCATTCTGGCTTGCAGCAACGTTTTTACCTGGCCTTCGTTGTCCAGGATCACCCGCAGCGTCGGGCGAAGCTGCTCCTGAATCTGCATCGAAGGTTCACTTTCCTGAGTGAGACGAGCCAGTGAGTGCACCGCATTAACATAGTCGGTTTCACAGATGATCAGATCATCCCATAGTCCCTGCCGGGCCAGTCGCAACATCAACTGGCTCTGCTCAAGGAGTTGCTGATAAAGGGCATAAAGTTGCGGTGCGTTACTCATTAGACGGCGTCCTGCATCAGTTGTGGCGTACCGGCAACCTCCTTCCACCCGTCAGCGATATTGCGCAGCAAGTTTTCCACCTCTTCGATGGCGCTGGCGTCGTTATTCACGTTGGCGTGCAGGAGGCGACGTACCATATAGGCATAAAGGGCAATCAGGTTTTGCGTAAGCTCATCACCGTTATTTTCCACCAGGCCAACCTTCAGCCCGTTTTCGATAATGTTGATGGCTTTTGAGAGCGCCAGCCCTTTTGCCGGGATATTACCGTCTGCCAGGAACAGACGCGCGCGTACCAGCGCGCTGAGGGCTCCATCAAATAGCATGATAACCAGCTGCTGCTGGCTGGCGCTCATCACCGCGCTTTCAACTTCTATCTTTGCGTAGGCTTGCGTGCCTTTTGCGCCGTACATGTTATCCCCCTCGGGTCTGATTAGCGTTTACTACTTGTTGCTGGACGTATTTTCGAACTGCTGCGTCAGGTAGCTGCTGGTGTTGTTCAGCGAGGTCATCAGTACGTCCAGCTGGGTAAACTGGGCTTTGTACTGCGCCACTCTCGCGTCAATACGTTCGCTCACGGCGTTATATTGATCCGTTAACTTATTCAGCGTTTTGCTGACGCCATCTTTGGCCGCCTGGATAATGCCTTTACTGGAAAGCCAGTCAGTCAGATGGGTGGCCATGGTGGTAGTGATCCCGGTGGTTTTACCGTCACCCACAACCAAATCTTTCACGGCAGACGGGTTATCCGTCAGCGCTTTTTTCAGCTTGTCGCTGTCCAGCTCCAGCTTGCCCGTGCTTGGATCGGAGGTAATGCCGACCTGAGACAGCGTTTTATAGGCGGTTCCGCCGACGGAGTTGCCCAGCATGGTTTTCAACTGCGTCTGGATAGTACGCAGCGTACTGTCTCCGAGCAGGGCACCGTTGCTGGAATCCTGCGCATCTGTACCCGCATCAACCGCCGTATATTTGGTTAATGATGCAAAGCTGTCCTGAAGGGTGTTGTAGGCATCCACCCAGGCTTTCATCGCCGTTTCCGCTTTCGATGTATCTTTAGCGATCGTCAGCGTCTGGTTACCGGTGGTGACATCGTTCAGGTTCAGGGTGATATCTTCCAGCGCATCGCTGATGGTGTTGCTGCTATTTTCGATATCGACGTTATTCACCTTCAGCTTGGCGTTCTGCGCGGTGACGCTTTCTGTCATGCCGTTGCTGGCGTCGGTGCTGGTGCCGTTGTAACCCATAAAGGATTGCAGGGCGCTGTCGCCGCTCACGCTGATGCTGACCGCGTTGTCCGCCCCGGTTTCGGTGGAGGTGATGGACAGACGGTACTGACCATTACCGACGTTAATAATACTGGCGGTCACGCCGGCGTCAGCTTTGTTAATCGCATCGCGAATGCCGGTCAGCGAGGAGTTTGCCGCGCTGATATCGACGGTCACCGGATCTTTACCGTTACCGGCGGTAAAGGTGATCTTGCTGTCAGCCGTGGCAATGGCCGTTTTGGTATCCGGCTGCGCGTTTTTGGTCGTCAGGGTTTGCGCCTGCGCCAGCTGCGACACGCTGATGGTGTATTTACCGGCAATCGCGCTGCCGGTAGTGGTGGCGCTGAATGCCGTGGTACTGCTCGACGTGCTGGTCGCTGTAAACAGGTCGGCTTTATTCAGCGCGGTGTTGGCGGTCTGAAACGCTTCCAGTGAACTTTTCAACGTGCCGTAAGCGCTCAGCTTGGCGGTATACGATGTCTGTTGTTTGGAAATTGGCGTCAGCTGTGCTTTTTCGGCCGTGGTCAGACTATCCAGAATGTCTGCTAACTTAAGACCCGAACCAATCCCCAATGATGAAATACTTGCCATATTTATTCCTTAATCTATCGACACGTAGAACGAATAGTGGGGTTATCGGCCTTAATGGGGGAAAGTTTACGGTTAATTTCTTTTTTTTAATGGCGGGAATAACGGTAATAGAGAAGAGCTTTTCCGTGGCTAAAAAAATTAACGCGATCCTGAAAAAATATCTAAAGGTTGGTTTGGACCAGACGATAACACCTTTGACGGCGATGAAGCCGAAGGGTGGAAACCCAAATCTAACCAAACAGATTTGATGAACAACAGGAATCGAAATCATGGCACAAGTCATTAATACCAACAGCCTCTCGCTGATCACTCAGAACAACATCAACAAGAACCAGTCCGCTCTGTCTTCTTCTATCGAGCGTCTGTCTTCTGGTCTGCGTATCAACAGCGCGAAAGATGACGCTGCGGGCCAGGCTATCGCTAACCGCTTCACCTCTAACATCAAAGGTCTGACTCAGGCTGCACGTAACGCTAACGACGGTATCTCTCTGGCGCAGACCACTGAAGGCGCGCTGTCTGAAATCAACAACAACCTTCAGCGTGTTCGTGAACTGACCGTTCAGGCTTCGACTGGAACTAACTCTGAATCCGACCTGTCTTCTATTCAGGATGAAATCACCTCCCGTCTGGCTGAAATTGACCGTGTGTCACAACAGACTCAGTTTAACGGCGTGAACGTGCTGTCTAAAACCGGGGAAATGAAAATTCAGGTAGGTGCTAACGACGGTCAGACCATCACTATCAACCTGAAAGAAATCAATTCAACTAAATTGGGCCTAAATGACTTCAACGTTACCAGTGGTTTCACTGCGGTTGGCTCAAATGTAACAGGTAAAGATGGTACTGATGACGTAACAGTTGCTAGCGCAGACATTAAAGATACTTCTGGCAACGCTGTTGACTTGTATACTTATGAAGATAAAAACGGTGCTACTCAGTACGCGACTAAGGATGCAGATGGTAACTACACTAAGGCAACCGTTGCATTCACTAAAGGTGATGCCACTGCCACACCAGCTACTGTAGACAAAGCTGTAGTAACGACCACTACTGATGCTGTGGATGATAATTCTGTCACCAAAACAGCCAGCCCTCTGGCCGCGCTGGACTCTGCAATCGCATCAGTAGACGAATTCCGCTCTTCTCTGGGTGCGGTACAGAACCGTCTGAGCTCTGCGGTAACCAACCTGAACAACACCACCACCAACCTGTCTGAAGCGCAGTCCCGTATTCAGGACGCCGACTATGCGACCGAAGTGTCCAACATGTCTAAAGCGCAAATCATCCAGCAGGCCGGTAACTCCGTGCTGTCCAAAGCTAACCAGGTTCCTCAGCAGGTTCTGTCTCTGCTGCAAGGCTAATCGCCGGATTAAGCTCAAACCCCGCTTCGGCGGGGTTTTTTCTGTCCGCATTTACGCGTAACCCCCCAAATAACCCCTCATTTCACCCACTATTCACCCGATTAAAACCCCTCCAGAATCGGATAATCATGCCGATAACTCAACTAACGCAGGGCTGTTTATCGTGAATTCACTCTATACCGCTGAAGGTGTAATGGATAAACACTCGCTGTGGCAGCGTTATGTTCCGCTGGTGCGTCACGAAGCATTGCGCCTCCAGGTGCGTTTGCCGGCGAGCGTGGAACTAGACGATCTGCTACAGGCGGGCGGTATCGGGTTATTGAATGCAGTTGACCGGTACGACGCTCTGCAAGGAACGGCATTTACGACTTACGCAGTGCAGCGTATTCGTGGTGCGATGCTGGACGAGCTGCGCAGCCGCGACTGGGTGCCGCGCAGCGTTCGCCGCAACGCGCGCGAAGTGGCGCATGCGATGGGGCAGTTGGAGCAGGAGCTGGGGCGCAACGCGACGGAAACCGAAGTAGCGGAGCGTCTGGGCATTCCTGTTGAAGAGTATCGCCAGATGTTGCTCGATACCAATAACAGCCAACTCTTCTCTTATGATGAGTGGCGCGAAGAGCATGGCGATAGCATCGAGCTGGTGACGGATGAACATCAGCAAGAAAACCCGTTACACCACTTACTGGAAGGGAATTTACGCCAGCGCGTGATGGAAGCGATTGAAGCTTTACCGGAACGTGAGCAACTGGTGTTAACCCTCTATTACCAGGAAGAGCTCAATCTCAAAGAGATTGGCGCCGTGCTGGAGGTGGGCGAGTCACGGGTGAGCCAGCTGCACAGCCAGGCCATTAAACGCCTGCGCACAAAACTGGGTAAGTTATAGGTGAGTTATTCGCCTTGGAAATGCCGCACAACGTATTGACAACCAGGAGTTATCATGACGGTGCAGCAATCTAAAAGACGGCCTTTAAGCCGCTACCTGAAAGACTTTAAACACAGCCAGACGCATTGCGCCCACTGTAAAAAATTACTCGACCGCATCACGCTGGTTCGTCGCGGTGAAATCGTGAATAAGATTGCGATTTCCCGCCTCGACACGCTGATGGATGAAGCCGCCTGGCTTGAAGAGCAAAAAGAGTGGGTAGCGCTTTGCCGTTTCTGTGGCGATCT
The DNA here is from genome assembly GCF_032389435.1 of Enterobacter sp. DTU_2021_1002640_1_SI_PRY_ASU_LCPMC_013. NCBI lineage: Bacteria > Pseudomonadati > Pseudomonadota > Gammaproteobacteria > Enterobacterales > Enterobacteriaceae > Enterobacter > Enterobacter sp. DTU_2021_1002640_1_SI_PRY_ASU_LCPMC_013. The sequence continues at coordinate 2,760,069 of NZ_CP135594.1, read as the reverse complement.
CCATTGCAAAGAGCAAAGCGACTTCTTCGATATTATCGGCTTCAAGCAATTCCTGTTTGAACAAACGGAGATGAGTCACGGCACCGTGCGTGAATACGTGGTTCGCCTGCGCCGCCTGGGTCAGCATTTGACCATGCAAAATATCTCCCGCGATCTGCTGACGACCGGATACCTGGATGAAAATCTGGAACCCTGGTTGCCCGCCACCAGTACCAATAATTACCGCATCGCGCTGCGAAAGTACGCGCAATATAAAGTCCAGATGCCGGGCGTCATAAAGCAGAAAGTCCGCGCCGGAACAACTTCTGATATATATTAAAAAAGAATAAGATGTAGCGCAGCCGCCTTTGACGTTGCAGGCGATTTCTCTACACTACTCAAAAATTCCACTGTATCGGGGTACTTATGAAATTAGCACTTCTGGGTCGTCAGGCGCTGATGGGGATGATGGCCGTTGCGCTGGTCGCGGGGATGAGCGTGAAAACGTTCGCGGCAGAGAATCTGCTCAACAAAGTTAAAGAGCGCGGCACGCTGCTGGTTGGGCTGGAAGGAACCTATCCTCCGTTCAGCTTCCAGGGCGACGACGGCAAACTGACCGGTTTTGAAGTGGAGTTTGCGCAGGAGCTGGCGAAACACCTCGGCGTTAAAGCCTCCCTGAAACCCACCAAATGGGACGGGATGTTGGCGTCACTGGATTCCAAACGTATTGACGTGGTGATTAACCAGGTAACCATTTCTGACGAGCGTAAGAAGAAGTATGACTTCTCCACGCCGTACACCGTGTCCGGTATTCAGGCGCTGGTGAAGAAAGGTAACGAAGGCAGCATCAAGTCCGCAGCGGACCTGAAAGGTAAGAAAGTCGGCGTCGGTCTGGGCACCAACTACGAAGAGTGGCTGCGCCAGAACGTGCAGGGCGTGGACATCCGTACCTACGATGATGACCCGACGAAATACCAGGATCTACGCGTAGGCCGTATTGACGCCATTCTGGTTGACCGCCTGGCAGCGCTGGATCTGGTGAAGAAAACCAACAATACCCTGGCTGTCGCGGGTGATGCGTTCTCCCGTCAGGAGTCCGGCGTGGCGGTGCGTAAAGGTAACGAGGATCTGCTGAAAGCCATCGACGGCGCCATTGCTGAGATGCAGAAAGACGGCAGCCTGAAGGCGCTTTCTGAGAAATGGTTCGGCGCAGACGTGACGAAATAAGTCTCTGACTGACAAAAAAGGCGCTTTTAAAAGCGCCTTTTTTATTTCTCGCGCGTCTGCGTGCATAATGAAATAACAATTGTTTGCGTGACCGGAGGAACCATGTCACTACAGAATTTAACGCGCTTTCCCCGTCTGGAATTTATCGGCGCACCCACGCCGCTGGAGTATCTGCCGCGATTTTCTGACTATCTGGGGCGCGATATATTCATTAAGCGTGACGATGTGACGCCCATGGCGATGGGCGGAAATAAGCTGCACAAGCTGGAGTTTCTCGCCGCCGATGCCCTGCGTGAGGGGGCTGACACGTTGATCACCGCCGGGGCAATTCAGTCTAACCACGTTCGCCAGACGGCGGCAGTGGCGGCGAAGCTGGGACTCCACTGCGTAGCCCTGCTGGAGAACCCGATCGGGACGCAGGCAGAGAATTACCTGACTAACGGTAACCGTTTGCTGCTGGATCTGTTCAACGTGCAGGTTGAAATGGTCGACGCGTTGACCGACCCGGCTGCACAGCTCGACGAGCTGGCGACGCGTCTGGAAGCGCAGGGTTTTCGTCCGTACGTGATCCCGGTTGGCGGCTCGAATGCGCTGGGTGCCCTCGGCTATGTTGAGAGCGCGCTGGAAATCGCTCAGCAGTGCGAAGGCGCGGTGAGTTTATCCTCGGTGGTGGTGGCGTCCGGCAGTGCGGGGACCCATGCTGGTTTAGCGGTCGGGCTTGAGCAACTGATGCCGGAGGTCGAGCTGATTGGCGTGACGGTTTCCAGAAGCGTTGCGGACCAGAAGCCGAAAGTCGTCACCCTGCAACAGGCGGTGGCTGAACAGCTTGCGCTTCAGGCGAAGGCGGAAATACTGCTGTGGGATGACTATTTCGCGCCGGGCTATGGCACCCCCAATGATGAAGGGATGGAGGCGGTTAAGCTGCTGGCCCGTCTCGAAGGTATTCTGCTCGACCCGGTCTATACCGGCAAGGCAATGGCGGGCCTGATCGACGGCATCGCCCGCAAGCGCTTTAAGGATGAAGGACCCATTTTGTTTGTTCATACTGGCGGGGCGCCTGCGCTGTTTGCCTATCATCCTCATGTCTAAAAATCAGGTAGAAAAATAATAATGCAAGAAAGTATTCAACTGGTTATTGATTCGCTGCCGTTCTTGCTTAAGGGCGCGGTGTTTACTTTACAGCTCAGTATCGGCGGGATGTTCTTCGGGCTGGTGCTCGGGTTTGTGCTGGCACTGATGCGCATGTCGAACATCTGGCCGGTGCGGTGGCTGGCGCGGTTTTACATCTCCGTGTTCCGCGGAACGCCGCTTATCGCCCAGCTGTTTATGATTTACTACGGGCTGCCACAGTTCGGTATCGAGCTGGATCCGATCCCGGCGGCGATGATTGGCCTGTCGCTGAATACGGCGGCGTACACCTCTGAAACGCTGCGTGCGGCGATCTCGTCCATCGATAAAGGACAGTGGGAAGCGGCTGCCAGTATCGGGATGACCCCGTGGCAGACGCTGCGCCGGGCGATCCTGCCCCAGGCGGCGCGCGTGGCGCTGCCGCCGCTGAGCAACAGCTTTATCAGCCTGGTGAAAGACACCTCGCTTGCGGCGACCATTCAGGTGCCGGAGCTGTTCCGTCAGGCGCAGCTGATCACCTCGCGCACGCTGGAAGTGTTTACCATGTATCTGGCGGCCTCGCTGATTTACTGGGTGATGGCGACGGTGCTGTCCGCTCTGCAAAACTATTTTGAAAACCAGCTTAACCGCCAGGAGCGTGATCCAAAATGAGTGCAATTGACGTCAAAAACCTGGTGAAAAAATTCCACGGGCAAACGGTGCTGCATGGCATTGACCTTGAGGTTGAGCAGGGCGAAGTGGTAGCAATTATCGGCCCGAGCGGGTCAGGCAAAACCACGCTGCTGCGCAGCATCAATTTACTGGAGCAGCCCGAAGGCGGGACGATCCGCGTGGGTGATATCACCATTGATACCGGGAAACCCATCAGCCAGCAAAAAGGGCTGATTCGCCGCCTGCGCCAGCATGTCGGCTTCGTGTTCCAGAGCTTTAATCTCTTTCCGCACCGCACGGTGCTGGAAAACATTATTGAAGGGCCGGTCATCGTCAAGGGTGAACCTAAGGAAGACGCGACGGTCCGCGCCCGCGAGCTGCTGGCGAAGGTTGGGCTGGCAGGGAAGGAGACGAGCTATCCGCGTCGCTTATCTGGCGGGCAGCAGCAGCGTGTCGCCATTGCGCGCGCGCTGGCGATGCGCCCGGATGTGATCCTGTTTGACGAACCTACGTCCGCGCTCGATCCTGAGCTGGTCGGGGAAGTACTGAACACGATCCGACAGCTGGCGCAGGAGAAACGCACGATGGTGATTGTGACGCATGAAATGAGCTTCGCTCGAGACGTTGCCGATCGGGCTATTTTCATGGATCAGGGGAGAATAGTTGAGCAGGGGCCGGCTAAAGCGCTGTTTGCCAATCCGCAGCAGCCCCGTACCCGTCAGTTCCTTGAAAAATTCTTAATGCAGTAGCATTTTAGCGTTCAATTTGCTCCAGATGCCGCTTCTGGAGCAAATTATCCTCCCTTAAACTCCGTTCTGTTGCTTTTTTATTCCGCCTGATGTGGATAAGCCATCGCTAAATTAAAGATAATCTACCTGTGGCCGATATTTTATATAAATAATCATGCTTTATGTGTTAGGTTATATTCACCATAATAATGATTATCTTTATCAGAGGCTTCATTCAGTAAGTATGAGGGATATAGACTTTTTCACCTGGCGACGGGAATGCTTCCTCCGGTTTCAGGAAATGACCTGTGCCGAAGAGGTATATCAGGAACTTCAGCGACAAACGCAGGCGCTTGAATTCGATTATTATGCGCTTTGTGTTCGACACCCTGTGCCATTTACCCGCCCGCGAACATCCGTCCATTCCAGTTATCCGCAACAATGGATGGCGCAATATCAGTCCGAGAATTATTTCGCCATTGACCCGGTGCTGAAGCCGGAGAATTTCATTCAGGGACATTTGCCCTGGACGGATGAATTATTCACGGATGCCCAGCAATTATGGGACGGCGCGCGGGACCACGGTTTACGCAAGGGAATAACGCAGTGTCTGATGATGCCAAATCATGCGCTCGGTTTCCTTTCCGTGTCATGTACCAGCTTACAGGCACACTCGATATCCAGTGAAGAAATTGAGCTGCGTTTACAAATGCTCGTCCAGATGGCGCTCACCACACTGTTGCGCTTTGAACATGAGACGGTGATGCCGCCTGAAATGAAATTCAGCAAGCGTGAGCGGGAAATTCTGAAGTGGACCGCAGAAGGGAAGACGTCGGCAGAAATCGCCATCATTCTCTCCATCTCGGAAAATACCGTCAATTTCCATCAAAAGAATATGCAGAAGAAATTCAACGCACCGAATAAGATCCAGATAGCGTGTTATGCCGCGGCGACGGGGCTTATCTGACTGATATCACGTTCTGCGTGTCAGACGAGAAGACGGCTGAATGCTTTGCATCCAGCCGTTTTTGTTACTGGCGGTAGGCTTGTTTAATTTGCTTAACCGTATTGGCAAAAACAGCGGATTCCGCCTGGTCTTCCATCTGCGCGATCTGTTTTTCCATTTTAATGATCACACGACCAGCATCAGCCTGGCCCATCGCCTGTAGCATAAGCGTCAGCAGCGACTTCAGGCAGTTTACTTCCTGTGCCAGTTCCTGGTTATTCTCGGCAGTGGCAAATTCAGGTGTGCTCATTTATTTTCCTCATTATAAAACAGCGCATGAGCGCGACGATGAAAGTTAAGGCGGCGGAGTATACCACAAGCTACGGCAAAAAATGCAGTGGTTGTTTTTTATACTTATCGCGCAGTGATTATTGGGCGGCGCGGATTATGAAGGTACTCTGTCCAATATGTTAGCGACAATTAAATGTTTATCCCCGGTTCGCCATTCGTTAATTGTTGTTACAAAAAATCGCGCGCTCTTTTTCGTTTGAGTTAACAACTGTTTTAGTAACTTTTCGAATGTCGATGCTAAAAAATAGCGGTAAAAGCCCGGCGGGCAAGGGTTTTCTTTCCACTTACTGTACAGCTTAATTTCCAAAAACGAGACCAGAATCGAATAGCCGATTTTTTAGCGTTTTAATCTTGCATGGAAAACCGTTAATATAAACCCAATTAGCAGTCAGTAGCGTTATCCCTATTCTGGAGACATTTCCTTTGATCAACGTCCTTCTTGTTGATGACCACGAACTGGTGCGCGCAGGGATACGACGCATTCTTGAAGATATAAAGGGTATTAAAGTTGCCGGCGAGGCGTGCTGTGGCGAAGATGCCGTCAAATGGTGTCGCGCTAACTCCGCAGACGTGGTGCTGATGGATATGAACATGCCCGGTATTGGCGGGCTTGAAGCCACGCGCAAAATCGCGCGCATGTTCGTTGATACCAAAGTCATCATGCTGACCGTCCATACCGAAAATCCGCTGCCTGCCAGGGTTATGCAGGCGGGTGCTGCCGGGTATCTCAGTAAAGGCGCCGCGCCGCAGGAAGTTGTCAATGCGATCCGCACCGTACACGCCGGGCAGCGCTACATCGCTTCTGATATTGCTCAACAGATGGCTCTGAGTCAGATTGAACCGGAAAAAACGGAATCTCCGTTTGCCAGTTTGTCTGAGCGCGAATTGCAGATTATGCTGATGATCACTAAAGGTCAGAAGGTGAATGAGATCTCAGAGCAGCTGAATCTCAGCCCGAAAACGGTCAACAGCTATCGCTATCGAATGTTCAGTAAACTGAACATTCACGGTGATGTCGAACTGACTCACCTGGCCATTCGCCATGGTTTGTGCAATGCGGAGTCGTTAATAAGTCAGTGAGTGAAGCGTTCGATTCAAAAGCATTTCTGAAAACCGTCACCAGCCAGCCAGGCGTCTACCGTATGTACGATGCTGGCGGTACGGTTATCTATGTCGGTAAGGCGAAAGATCTGAAGAAACGCCTTTCCAGCTATTTCCGCAGCAACCTTGCCTCCCGTAAAACCGAAGCGCTGGTCGCACTTATACATAACATTGATGTCACCGTAACGCATACGGAAACGGAAGCGCTGCTCCTTGAGCACAACTACATTAAGTTGTATCAGCCGCGCTACAACGTTCTGCTGCGCGATGACAAGTCCTATCCGTTTATCTTCCTGAGCGGCGACACGCACCCGCGGCTGGCGATGCATCGTGGCGCTAAGCATGCAAAAGGTGAATATTTCGGCCCGTTCCCGAACGGTTATGCCGTGCGGGAAACGCTGGCGCTTTTGCAAAAAATCTTTCCTGTTCGCCAGTGCGAAAATAGCGTTTATCGCAACCGCTCCCGGCCATGCCTGCAATATCAGATTGGCCGCTGCCTGGGGCCGTGCGTTGAAGGGCTGGTGAGCGAAGAAGAGTACGCGCAGCAGGTGGAATATGTCCGCCTGTTTTTAGCCGGGAAAGACGATCAGGTGCTGACGCAACTGATTGCCCGTATGGAAAAAGCCAGCGCGGCGCTGGAATTTGAGGAGGCCGCACGCATCCGCGACCAGATTCAGGCGGTGCGCAGGGTGACCGAGAAGCAGTTTGTTTCCAATACGGGCGACGACCTCGATGTTATCGGCGTAGCCTTTGACGCCGGTCTGGCCTGCGTTCATGTGCTTTTTATTCGTCAGGGCAAAGTGCTCGGCAGCCGCAGCTACTTCCCGAAAGTGCCGGGCGGCACTGAGCTGGGTGAAGTGGTGGAGACCTTCGTCGGCCAGTTTTATTTGCAGGGCAGCCAGATGCGTACGCTGCCCTCGGAGATCCTGCTCGACTTCACGCTCGATGATAAAACCCTGCTGGCGGAGTCGCTTTCAGAGCTGGCAGGCCGCCGGGTGAATGTTCAGACGAAACCGCGCGGCGATCGCGCGCGTTATCTGAAGCTGGCGCGAACCAATGCCGCCACGGCGCTGACCACCAAACTGTCCCAGCAGTCGACCGTCAGCCAGCGTTTAACCGCGCTTGCTACGCTGCTTAAGCTGCCGGAAGTGAAACGCATGGAATGCTTCGACATCAGCCATACGATGGGTGAGCAGACCGTGGCGTCGTGTGTGGTCTTTGATGCCAACGGTCCGCTGCGGGCAGAGTATCGTCGCTATAACATCACCGGCATTACGCCCGGTGACGATTATGCCGCCATGAACCAGGTGCTGCGCCGTCGCTATGGTAAAGCGATTGAAGAGAGCAAAATCCCGGACGTTATCCTTATCGACGGCGGGAAAGGGCAGTTGGGGCAGGCGAAGGCGGTATTTGAATCGCTCGACGTGGAGTGGGATAAGAACCATCCGCTGCTGCTAGGGGTAGCGAAAGGGGCAGATCGTAAGGCTGGCCTGGAAACGCTGTTCTTTGAGCCGGAAGGCGAGGGCTTTAGCCTGCCGCCGGATTCCCCTGCGCTGCACGTGATCCAGCATATCCGCGATGAGTCGCACGATCACGCCATCAGTGGGCACCGTAAAAAACGGGCGAAAGTGAAAAATACCAGTACCCTTGAGACGATTGAAGGCGTCGGGCCAAAACGTCGCCAGATGCTGTTGAAGTATATGGGCGGATTGCAAGGATTACTCAACGCCAGTATGGAAGAAATTGCAAAAGTGCCGGGTATTTCGCAAGGGCTGGCAGAAAAGATCTACTACTCGTTGAAACATTGAGGGCTCTGTAGCAACATAGAGCTAAATTTTACTGACAACAGACAGTTACCGTCATCATGCGATTTAATATCCCTACGTTGCTCACTCTCTTTCGCGTTGTGCTCATTCCGTTCTTCGTCCTGGCATTTTACCTGCCGGTCGTCTGGGCGCCTTTTGCCTGTGCGCTTATTTTCCTGATCGCTGCCGTGACGGACTGGTTTGACGGTTATCTGGCGCGTCGCTGGAACCAGAGTACCCGCTTTGGCGCGTTCCTCGATCCGGTTGCGGATAAGGTGATGGTGGCAATCGCGATGGTGCTGGTGGCGGAACATTATCATACCTGGTGGGTGACGCTGCCTGCCGCGACCATGATTGGCCGTGAGATTATTATCTCTGCCCTGCGCGAGTGGATGGCGGAGCTGGGTAAACGCAGCAGCGTGGCGGTGTCCTGGATCGGTAAAGTTAAAACCACCGCACAGATGGCGGCGCTGGTATGGATGCTGTGGCGTCCGAATGCCTGGGTAGAGTGGGCCGGCATTGGTCTGCTGTGGGTTGCGGCGGTGCTGACGCTGTGGTCAATGCTGCAATATTTGAACGCTGCGCGCGGTGATTTGCTTGAACAGTGATCGTTTCGGCTTAATTTTCAGCAAACGATCCTGAGATGCAAAAAATAACGTTGACTCAAAACGTCATATCAGTAGAATGCAACGCATCGAACGGCGGCACAGTTAGCCGGACGACAATGAAATCAAGTGGTTAGGAAGTAGTTAAATAGTTACTTGATGACATGCGGGAATAGCTCAGTTGGTAGAGCACGACCTTGCCAAGGTCGGGGTCGCGAGTTCGAGTCTCGTTTCCCGCTCCAGATTAATGCATCGGCAGTTTGCGGGTGCAGGTCGAAAGACAACAGATTTAAGGCGCGTTAGCAAAGCGGTTATGTAGCGGATTGCAAATCCGTCTAGTCCGGTTCGACTCCGGAACGCGCCTCCACTTTCTTCCCTGGCCGGATGGTGGAATCGGTAGACACAAGGGATTTAAAATCCCTCGGCGTTCGCGCTGTGTGGGTTCAAGTCCCACTCCGGCTACCATGGGAAAATGCAGAATAATCAAAGCAATAAGCAGTGTCGTGTAAACCACCGAAAGGTGGTTTTTTATTGCCTAATTTTCGCCATTCGCCATTCTTTCGCCATTCGGCTTCGCCACAAACAGAGGGCATTACTGCCCCCCGACTAACCGTGGTTGAGTTCCTGATGGTGAATCAGGTTGCAGGAGGTGCCTATACACCTGCAATGTTAATGGGTTCCAATCTTATAATGCAACTTCCCGGGACGGGACCGCTGAGGATTGTATAATCCTCCCGGGCTTGAATGGATATACTCACGCCCGCTAAACTCATCGCACTAAATGCGGGGATGTCCATTTATTCAAGGGTAAGAATGACTTTACCTATGTGGTTTCCGGCCTCAAGTAATTCATGTGCTGTCCGGACATCTTCAAATTTAACAACCCGGTGTATGACAGGTTTACACTTTCCTGATTCGATTAAAGGCCATACATTTTGTATCAGCTGTTGGGCTATTTCTCCTTTTTCCGCGTTATTCCGACTCCTCATCGTTGAGCCTGTTACCAGGGCTCTTTTAAGGATGAGCTCCTGAATATCAAACTCCTTAACAACCCTTCCCCCCATAAAACCAATCAGCACGAGTCGTCCATCTTTTTTCAGAATATGCAGATTTTTGTTGAAATATGAGGCACCGACAATGTCAAGAATAACATCAACCCCTTTCCCGTCAGTTCTGCCCAGAATCTCTTCTTCAAAATTCTGTGTCCTGAAGTTAATCATCTCCCCGTACTTTTTCAGAGCGAGAACTTGCTCATCACTTCCTACGGTACCGAATAATTTAATATTCATGGCAGAGCATAAGGCGAGGGCGGTTGTCCCAATACCGCTTGCGGCACCATGGATTAGTACAACATCTCCAGGTTTCACTTTCCCCAGAGCAAAAAGATTGGCCCATACAGTAAAGTATGTTTCAGGAAGTGCAGCGGCTTCCGTAAGGCTTAAGTTATTTGGCGCAGGCAACACCTGACTGACCGGAACGGCACAAAATTCAGCATATCCGCCACCATTGGTGAGCGCACAAACACGATCCCCGACTGAAAAGTGAGTAACGTTTTTCCCAATTGCATGTACGATCCCAGCAACTTCTAGTCCAGGGACAGGGGTAACACCCTCCGGCATAGGATATTTCCCTTCCCTCTGCATAATATCAGGACGATTTACCCCTGCGGCTTTTACTGAAATGAGAACCTCGTTCTCACCACATTCCGGTATTTTGCCCTGGCTTACTTTAAGCACTTCAGGGCCGCCTGGTTTTGTTATCTCAATCAATTTCATCTCATCTATCCTGTTAACGTTCAAGAGGTTGAGTTCAGAACTTAACATCAGTAACTACCAGCTACAGACATCATTCAAAATTGCTCCGAATCAATTTGAGGCTTTTTATAAAAACGGGGGATTCGCAATCGTGAATCTCAGTCTAATTCTGGCGTCAATAATCGAGAAGTGACACCACGCGCATGGCTGTCAGCTTCGCTGAAAATGGGTTCTGTCCTGTGATCAGTCGCCCGTCAACGACAACGTTGGGGGTAAATGGTAGCAAAGCCTTCTCATATCTGGCTCCCCTTTGCTTCATCTCCTGCTGCGCGTTGTATGGCATCTCACGGGAGACACCCGCTAGAATTTCCTCTGTCCATGAAAAGCCAGTGATTCTACGGGACTTAACGAGAAGCTCACCATCAGATAAGCGGGTATTCAACAGACCGCAATAACCATGGCAAACAGAGGACACAATGCCTCTCTGTTCATGAATATCCCGCGTAATTTGCTGAAGCCTAACATTTTCTGGAAAATCCCACATAACAGCATGACCACCAGTGAAATAAATTGCGTCATATTCAGAGGAGTCGATTTGCTCAGGACTGAGAGTATTCTCAAGGAGTTCCATTCTGGAAGGATCACTAAGCCAGTTCCGAGCAGAATTATCTAAAAATGGCCACTTGAGGGATCGTGGTTCTAAGGGGGACTGGCCACCTGCTGGACTCACGATTATTTGTCTGAAGCCGTGAGCTGCAAAAATATCGTACGCATGAGTGAGCTCTGACAGCCAAAGCCCGGTTTTATGCACCGGGTCGTCATAATGAGATACATTGGTAACAACATGTAATATAGACCGAATCATGCTAGAACCTTCTGGTGTTTGTCAGAGATTGTTGTTAACAACCAGCCAGAGTGGTTAGTCATCTTTATTTAACGCAGATGTTGCTTTCCATTCAGTGTATAAATTTTCCAGGCCCTGCCGATAAGTTGTTATACGAAAGTCCGGGAAACGTGACTTAAATTTTGAAGAATCAAAAAGATTATCTGCTTCGTAGCGCGGAAGGAGCTCTCGCAATTCTCGCGGCCCTTTAGAAAATATACCTGCGATGTATAAGGGGATTTTATTGAGAACAGACCATGAGGTCTCTTTTCCAAAAACACTGCATGCCTGAGAAACAAATTGCGCATATGTAATTGGTTCTTCGCAGCAGGGCAGATGCCAGGTCTGGCCATAAGCATCTGGAGTATTACCCAGCAGCGCTAAAGCCCTGCTGGCATCGGGGGTCCAGATGAGCGTTCGTAATGTGTCATCACGCAATGGGACGAGTGGTTTTTTTCCTGCTTTAAGCCTGTCTAAAACCAGAGCATTTGTAAAACTTTGGGTTTTCCCGGGCCCATAAAATTCAGGGGCACGACCAATGAGTACAGGAATCTCACCCCGCAGCATCTCCTCTAGCACCATGTTCGCCATCATTGCCCGGACACGCCCTTTTCTCCCAGATGGCTGAAACGGCATGTCTTCCGTCTGTCGTCTGCTGTCCTGAGGGTACATATACGTATTGTCAAAATAGACAAAATGAGCCCCTACTTGCCGGGTGGCATTCAGTGCATTCTGAAGCATCACCGGAAATTGCTTCTCCCAGAGGGAGGAATCCGGTGGTAGGCCTGCTGCAAAATACACAATGCGGCTACCTTTTACCGCATTCAGGGTCTGACTGCCATCAAGCAAATCAGCTGACATAAGGGTATCAGTGTCATTGACCTTATGCGGATTGCGGCTGACAAGCCTTAGGTCAGCACTGAAGGAATGTGTTAACTCGCGGGCAAGTTCCCGGGCAATCTGTCCGCTTGCTCCCAGAATCGTTTGCATTTATTTCCTCTTCATACAATTTTTGGCTGATGTACCGGGACATTGACTTTTTTAAAAGTATAAGATTAAAGTTAACTTTAATGTCAAGACATTCACCGGAGATGAAATGAAGATAGGAGATCTGGCAAAAGCGACGGGTCTAACACCTTCCCGCATACGTTATTACGAGGCGGAAGGCCTGATCAGTGCTCCTCCCCGACAGGATAATGGCTATCGCCATTATCCGCCTGAGACCGCATTGATACTCATGCTTATTGACCGGGCACAAAGATTTGGGTTCACGCTTGAGCAAATCCGTCAGGTATTACCTCAGGGTAAAGGAAGCTGGAACCATGAAGGATTAGTTGCTTCTCTTGAATCCAGGGTTGAGGAGATCCGACTCCTACAGCAGCAACTGAGGGAAAATCAGACCATGATACTGAATTTAATCAGTGGCATCGAAAACAGGCCGGAGGGTATTTCATGCCAGGAAAATATGTTGCGGGTTATGAGGCTGATGCAGGTTGATGCGCCGGTTCTTCATTCTATTAAGTAATCTGGCAGACATTGTGCCAGATCTGTTTCAGTATGAAGAGTTAATTAACAAAGCCTGATTTGTAAGACACGGCTCCCTTGTACACAACCATGATGACTCCGTCACCGGTACAAAATACCGGTAACGGAGTAAAGAATTTAGATATTTTATCAGCCAGGTTAACTGTTTATAAATGCAAGAAGATCTGCGTTAACCTGATCAGCGTGTGTAGTGGGTATGCCGTGGGGAGCTCCTTTATAAGTATTGAGTTTCCCATTTTTGACCAGTTCAGCCGACAACTTACCGGAATCATCATAAGGGACAACCTGATCGTCATCGCCATGAATCACCAGTACAGGGATGGATATTCCTTTCAGGTCTTCAGTAAAGTCGGTTTGCGAAAAAGCAACGATCCCATCGTAATGCGCTTTGGCGCTCCCCATCATACCCTGTCGCCACCAGTTATAAATAACAGCTTCGGAAGGAGCCGAACCGGAGCGGTTAAATCCATAAAAAGGTCCAGCAGGAACGTCGTAAAAGAACTGGGCGCGATTAGCAGCCAGTTGCGCTTGCAGGTCATCAAATACTGATTTGGGCGTTCCCTGTGGATTATTGTCGGTTTTCACCATCAATGGCGGTACGGCACTGATTAACACGGCTTTTGAAACTTTATCTTCACCATGTCTGGCAATATAACGTACAACTTCGCCACCGCCGGTTGAATGGCCAACATGCATTGCGCCCTGTACATTGAGATGTTCCACAACGGCTGCAACATCATCTGCATAATGATCCATGTCGTGGCCATCCCATACCTGTTCCGAACGACCATGCCCACGTCTGTCATGTGCCACAACGCGGAAGCCTTTATTTACGAAGAATAACATCTGGGCGTCCCAGTCATCGCTACTCAGAGGCCAGCCGTGATGGAAAAAAATAACTTGACCATCCTTTGGACCCCAGTCCTTGTAGAAGATTTCAACGCCATCGCGAGTTGTTACATAACCCATGTCACTTCTCCACTCAGATAAACTGTCATTAGGCAGTGCTTATCCTGCTCAACTCTTCGTAAAGGGCAGAACTAACTGATAAGTACCGATCCTGTTACCGGCCTTGATTCAACCGTAACTGTAGTATAGGTTTAAAGTCAACTTGAAGGTCAATGAGGGTTATGAGATTGTTTGAGGGCTTTTAGTGTAGGATACAAAAAAAACTTCTCAGGGAGAGGAGGGGGTTGCTGGCTCTGGAATCACAGGAAGGAGAGCTCACGGTGGGCTCGAGCCATGATTTTGACTTTAAAAAGCAGGACTTGTTATCTCACTAAGTCTGCAATTCGCACACAGCGGACCTGTCAACCAGCTGGTTGGTCTGCTCCGTGCCAGGGCGGATGTTGCAACTACTCCTCGTAATAGTACCACCATCCAAATGCGTAGCCTCGCAACACCAGATCGAGATGCAGCTGCTCGTCGCGTTATAATACTTTTGTTTCGGGGGCAGCGTTGTACACACAAATCGGTTCCGGATCGTATGCGATGTTACGTTCAGCTTCGTCGGTCAGGTATACCGGATACTCTTCACGAGTTTAAGCTTGTGCAAAACAAGCCTCCACTAACTATGTAATGGACAGCATCGACACTTCCAGCTCAGTGGGGCGTTTCATTTTTACATAATGTCAGTCCTGGCCGAGATAGAAAGGGAGTGGAACGTTGAACGCACCCGGGCAGGACTGGCGGCAGCCCGTGATAAAGGTGAATAGGTGGCAGATGTCCGAAATTTACTCCAGAGCAATGGGCTCAGGCAGGTTGGTCGCAAACGGAGTGGACAGTAAGCAGGTGGCAATTATTTACGACGTTGCGGTGTGCACTCTGTATAAAAAGTTTCCGGCCAGATAGCATGAAGAAAACGCCATCCCATAATATGGAATGGCGAGTTTTGGTTATCTCTTGCTGTAAGCAGTGTAAAGAGCTACAACTCCTTTAACGATGACTTCAACATTAACAAAATGCCTTGAAAGTATTTTTCTCAATTCATCCTCAGAGTCATGGGTATTTGAAAAGATACCTTTTCGGTTGTAAACAGTCATTAGCTTCTTTCCAAAACCATTATGTATTACTCCATCACCCAGGATGGTTGCACCGTAAAGAACGCCATCTTTAGTCAAAGCCATTTTGGCGTTTTCAATGACGGTGCCTTTGTCTGACATACTTCCCGGAAGGCAATGAAGAAGATAAAACATGGATATAGAATCAAATTTATCACGGAGTGATTCAGGATAACATTCAAAAACATCGTGTATAATTTTACTCTGGATTCTCGCTTCCCCAACCTTTGCTGATGCAGCACTCAGGCTGGCAGAATTTAGATCCATAAGAGAAATGTTGCAGTTAGCGGGGATACTTCTGAGGTAATATCCGGTCCCGACTCCGATATCAAGATGGTTCAAACTTAAATGTTGTAAAAAGTGAGGAAGCAGGTACTTCTTTGTCGGGCAACGCCATGCATAATTATTGGAAATGCTGAGAACCCACCAGTCATAAAGATTCAGCGTAAATGGCGTGTAGACTTTAGCCCCTTCATTAGTTATTTTATTCATTAATTTCACCTTGTAACAGTTTGCAGAGTGAATTAAATCAATAATTCTTAACAATTACAAGGAAATAAGGGCCGCAAGACACCATACTGATACGTCGGTACACTGCGGCATATAGATTTAATTGCAGCGCCACGCGCTACCGGTGATAACAACGTTAGTTTCTTGTGAACCGCCACCGTTACCATCGTAGTAACCGCTGTTACCAGCCCGGTTAGTTATAAGGGAAACTGCGTTTCCACCTAACTTTGCCGTATTATTGCGTAGTGAATTTAAAGCGCCAGTTTCCAGATTGGCATTTGAAGTCCAGCCACCGGTGAGAAAATTACCTTGCTCACCTGTAACTGTCCCGAGGAAAGTGCAATCACCTTTTGGATCGCCGTTAGTAACACGCACAGATTGCGCCCTTGAATCAAGCTGATTAGCGCTGCAAGCAGTTAACAGCAATGGGATGATAAATGCTATTTTCTTCATGAAACTACTCTAAACAGGTAAAGGATAATGGTACGCAGTATATTAAACGGTTTACTTCAACGGTCGCTCAATAATCAACTAAAAGTTGATGGACTCTGAAGTTATCAAATGCCATACCACGCTCTGTGCAACAGTGTGGCGTGGTTGACTGGTGGTTGTTCATGCCCGTGCAGCCAGCGAGCATAGTGGAGATATGCTTAAAGACCAAGCTGAAGAACTGTGGGCGAATCGGATACCAGCCACATGTCGGATTACTGTGAGTTTTTCTCACTATAGCCTTTTCATTTCACACTCCACCCAGATACGCCTTCCTCACCTCCGGATCCTTCAGCAACGCCTCGCCGCTGCCGCTTAACCGAATCTGCCCGTTAACCATCACATAGCCGCGGTCGGACAACTTCAGCGCGTGGTGCGCATTCTGCTCGACCAGAAAAATCGTCATTCCGTTACGGGCCAGTTCGCGCAGCGTCTGGAAAATCTGTTTAACCACAATTGGCGCGAGGCCGAGGCTGGGTTCATCCAGCAGCAGAAGTTTGGGACGGCTCATCAGCGCGCGGGCGATAGCCAGCATCTGCTGTTCACCGCCGGAGAGCGTCATCGCCCGCTGGTTACGTCTCTCCTTGAGGCGGGGGAAGAGGTCGAACATGCTTTGCATATCTTCCGCTGCATGCTGATTGCCGACGGGGATTGTCCCCATCAGCAGGTTCTCTTCTACAGACATATCCGGGAAAATGCGTCGCCCCTCAGGTGCCTGCGCGATGCCGCCGGTGGCAACATAGTGGGTAGATTTGTGGCTGATATCCTCGCCGCAGAAGAGGATCTGCCCGTTGCGGATCCGGGGCTGACCAAACACAGACATCAGTAATGTTGACTTCCCCGCGCCGTTAGCGCCAATCAGGGCCACGGTTTCCCCTTTGTTAACCTCAAGCGAAACCTGCTTCAAGGCCTGGATCACCCCGTAGAAAACATCCACATCCTGAAACTGAAGCATCGGTTCGCTCACAGGTTTACCTCGCTTTCGTCGGTGCCCAGATACGCGGCAATCACTTTTTCATTGTGCTGGATCTCAGCCGGTTTACCTCTGGCAATCACATCGCCGTGATCGAGCACAATGATGTCATCTGAAATGCCCATCACCATCCCCATATCATGCTCGATCAGCAAAACCGTGATGTCATGGTGGTCGCGCAGGAACCGGATGATCTCACTCAGCTTGTGCGTCTCCACCGGGTTCAGGCCGGCAGCAGGTTCATCGAGACAAATCATCTCCGGGCCGGTACACATGGCGCGGGCGATTTCGAGGCGTCGTTGCTGACCATAGGACATTTCCCCGGCCAGACGGTTCGCGCAATCCACCAGATCCACCACCTCCAGCCAGTAAAACGCCCGGTCCAGCGCATCGTTTTCTGCCCGACGATACGCAGGGGTGTTCAGCACCCCCGCCAGCAGATTGCGGTTGACGCGCATGTGCTGTGCCACCAGCAGGTTTTCCACAACGGACATTTCGCGGAACAGGCGGATGTTCTGAAACGTGCGCGCAAGACCCGCGCGGTTCACCAGATGTGTGCCGCCAAACATTTTATAGAACAGGCGTTGACCAAGCTGCGCCGGGTTGAGCCAGTCGCCCGGCTGGAATTTCTGACCGAGCACCTGAATGACATTGGTGGTTTTATTTCGTGCATTGAACAGAATGTTGCCGCCGGAGGCCCGGTAGAAACCGGTCAGGCAGTTAAAGACGGTCGTTTTTCCCGCGCCGTTAGGCCCAATGAGTGCGGTAATGGAGCCGCGCTGCACCTCAAGATTGACGTCGTTTAAGGCCTTGATCCCGCCGAAGTGCATCATCAGATGTTCTACACGCAAAATCGTTGCGTTCATGGCGCTACTCCTTTACGCACGGCAAATCCGCTGCGGTTGATGCGGATCAGACCGCGAGGACGCCAGATCATCATCACCACCATCAGCATGCCAAACAGCAGCACACGATATTCCGCAAAGCTGCGCAGCAGTTCCGGCGTGACGGTCAGCACAAAGGCGGCCAGTACGACGCCGACGGTGGAGCCCATCCCGCCCAGGACCACAATGGCGAGGATCAGGGCCGATTCAAAAAAGGTGAAAGAGGTCGGGTTAACAAACCCCTGGTAGGTGGCAAAAAACACCCCGGCGATACCTGCCGTCGATGCGCCCAGGGTGAAGGCCGAGAGTTTGACCAGAACGTGATTTAGCCCCATTGAACGGCAGGCAATCTCATCCTCACGGAGCGCTTCCCACGCCCGTCCAATGGGCATTCGGGTCAGCCGGTGTTTAATGTACAGCACCAGCATGACTACCAGGAACAGCACCGCATAGATGAAGATAAACTTCAAGTTGGGGTTATAGGTCAGGCCGAAGAACTCGTGGAAGGGGACGCCGCCTTCTTTGGCGCGTCGGCCAAACTCCAGGCCAAAAAAGGTCGGGGCAGGGGCTGAAACGCCGTTAGGCCCGCCGGTGAAGGTGAGCCAGTTGTTCAGCACCAGGCGGATGATCTCGCCAAACCCGAGCGTGACGATGGCGAGATAATCCCCGTGCATGCGCAGCACCGGAAAGCCGAGCAGAGCGCCCGCGCCCGCGGCCATCAGCGCCGCCAGCGGCAGCATGCTCCAGAACCCAAGTCCAAGATACTGATACCCGAGCGCCAGCCCGTAAGCGCCAATGGCATAGAAGGCGACATAACCCAGATCCAGCAGCCCTGCCAGGCCAACAACAATGTTCAGCCCAAGACCGAGCAGGACGTAGATCAGTCCGAGAATGGCAACCGTCAGAACGTATTTAGTGGCCACAAACGGGAAGCAGATCGCCAGCGTGACAATCAGCGGAATGATCCAGCGCATGCGGCTTTTATACGCCGGCGGCCGGACATACACCCCCGCATTGTCGGATTCAAACCGTGCCTGTAAACGTCTTCCGGCCGCCGTAGCTGAAAAGGCGCTCAGTAAAAAGCGTCCCACCATCACCGTGCCTACAATCCACGCCAGCCGCTGGCCGTCAAAGGTAAAGCTGTAACCATCCAGTATCACGCCCGCAATCGGGCCGAAAATAATCAGGGCGATCATTCCGGAAAAAATCGAGTCCAGAATGCAGCGCTTCAGGGAAAAACCGTCAGAGGTCATCGCGTTATTCCTTACACTTTAGCCACGACAGGGCGGCCCAGCAGCCCCTGAGGACGGAAGATCAGAATTAAGACCAGCAATCCAAACGAGAACACGTCTTTATAATCCGAGTTCACCATCCCGGAGAATTGCGCTTCTGCGACGCCCAGAATCAGCCCGCCAAGCATCGCACCGGGCAGAGAGCCGATGCCGCCCAGCACCGCCGCCGTAAAGGCCTTGATGCCGATAACAAACCCGACGTAAAAATCAAAGGTGCCGTAATTCATGGTGATCAGCACGCCCGCCAGCCCGGCCATGGCTGCGCCGATAACAAACACCAGCGAAATAATTCTGTCGGTGTTGATACCCAGAATGGAGGCCATCTTACGATCCTGCTGCACCGCACGGCACATGCGTCCTAAGCGGGTACGGTTGATAATCCAGGTCAGCACCAGCATGCCCGCGAACGAGGCGATGAGAATAAAGACTTTGGTATAGGTTATCTGGACAAACCCTTCGCCGAGGTGAAAACGCAGCACGCCATCCAGCATGGTGGGCACGCCCTGCTGGCGCGGGCCCTGGCTGAGCTGGACGTAGTTTTGCAGTATCAACGACATCCCGATGGCCGAAATCAGCGGTGCCAGACGCGTCGAGTTGCGTAGCGGCTTATAGGCGATGCGCTCAATCGTCCAGCCATAAACGCCGGTGACCACGATGGTGAAAACCAGCGTCCCCAGGATCAGCAGCGGAAAGGAGTGGAGTCCAAAAAACGCCAGCAGGGCCAGGCCAATGGCCGAGAGATAGGCGGAGATCATATACACTTCGCCGTGGGCGAAATTGATCATACCGATGATGCCGTACACCATGGTGTAGCCGATGGCGATAAGACCGTAGACCGAACCCAGCGTTAAGCCATTAATTAATTGTTGCAGGAAGAATGTACTCATGGTCGCGCACCTGAATAAAGGGTTACGCCGACAGTCAGACCTGCCGGCGCTGAGCAGATTCCGTCCCGTTATGGCACTTCTTTATATTTGCCTTTGTCATCCCACTGGTAGACCACGTAGTCAGAGACTTTGAGGTCACCTTTGCTGTCCCAGGCTTTTTTACCCATCACCGTGTCGACAGGGTTGGCCTTCAGCCACTCGCTGGCTTTTGCGGAATCCGTCCCTTTCGTGGCCTTGAATGCCGCCGCGATAGCCTGCACAGACGCGTAGGCGTAGAGGGTGTATCCTTCAGGTTCAAATTTACCGGTGCGGAATTTCTCGATGACGGCTTTTCCTTCCGGGATCAGGCGCGGATCTTTACCGAAGGTCATGTAAATACCGTTGGTGTACTGCGCCCCACCGGCGGCGGTGACCATCTCTTCATTGACGATACAGTCTCCCGAGAAGAACTTCGCCTGCACGCCCTGTTCACGCATCTGGCGAACCAGCGGGCCTGCTTCCGGGTGACAGCCTCCGAAGAACACCACGTCCGGTTTTTGTGCGCCGATTTTGGTCACCAGCGCGTTGAAGTCTTTCTCCCCGCGGGATAACCCTTCGTACATCACCTCCTTCACGCCGCGTTTCGCCAGCGCCGCCTTAGTGGCGTCCGCCAGCCCCTGACCGTAGGTGTCTTTATCGTGGATGATGACCACCCGTTTGGCTTTCAGCTTATCAAGAATGAAATCGCTGGCGACCTGGCCCTGCTGGTCGTCACGTCCGCACATGCGAAATATATCGCTCATGCCACGTTCGGTAATAAGCGGGTTCGTTGAGCCGGGGGTGATGGAGAGGATCCCGGCATCGCTATAGACCTCGGAGGCGGGCATGGTCGACGAGGAGCAGAAGTGGCCGACGACCGCTTTCACCTTATCCTGATCGACTAAGCGGTTGGCAACGGCGACGGCCTGTTTGGGCTCGCAGGCGTCGTCGCCCTGAACCAGTTTGATTTTCTCACCGTTGATCCCGCCAGCGGCGTTAATGTCTTCCGCCGCCTGCGTAGCGCCATGCCAGTATTGATCGCCATAGGTTGCGTTCGGGCCTGTGAACGGCCCGGCCACGCCGATGACGATATCGGCCTGCGCGGAAAAGGCCGTCACCAGACAACCGGCCAGCACCAGGGAGAGGGGAGTTTTGGTAAATTTCAGCGACATTATTATGTTCCTTAGCAAAGAGGTTTTTGCACCAGGTATAAACCCGAACGCCTGATGGCATCGTAAATCCAAAAACAAGAGCGAGAACAAAATGCACTTTAGAAGCAATCTCATGCTTAATACGGCGAGGATCCCACGCACCGCGAAGCGCGCAGAACATTAAGCAAAAAGGTTGCCAGAATGGTTAATCCCTTGACCGGGTCACAACACGTTGAGTATAGAGCGCCGTTTTATGCGCCTTTGCGGGATGAGATGAATTTACAGCGGAGATCACATCTCCTTAACAACAAAGCCCATAAGTTGTGCAACGGTCACGATTTGCACGTTTTTGCAGCAATAAAGACCTAAACTTCAGATAGGCACGCGCGGCGATATATGTCAGGATCGTTTTTTTTATCAGGAGTATCAGCAATGGCTGAAGGCCCATTAAATGAAAGCGAGATGGCGTGGCTGGAAGAGACATTAATCTCTTACGGTCACGACGATGCATCCGTGATTGACGTGTCCGAACTGGACGGCATGCTTACCGCAGTACTTTCCGGTCCCGTTGTGGTGGAGCCCGACACCTGGCTGGTGGCGGTCTGGGGTGGTGAGAAATATATTCCGCGCTGGAAAAACGATCGTGAGATGAACCGTTTTATCGATCTCTGCTTTAAGCACATGAACGATATTGCCGAGCGTTTGAGCGAATACCCGGATCAGTTTGAACCGCTGTTTGGCTATAACGACGTTGACGGTCAGAGCTATACCGTGGTGGAAGAGTGGTGCTATGGCTACATGCGCGGCGTGGCGCTGACGGACTGGTCATCCCTGCCGGAAGCGCTGGAAGCGGACCTGGCGGTGATTGCCCTGCACGGGACGGAAGAGAACAGCGAGAAGCTGGATGCGCTGACCGAAGAGGAGTACATGGCCAGCATCGAGAGCATTCAGCCTGCGGCGCTGCGTTTGTATAACTACTGGGTGGCTAACCCGCAGCAGCCGGAAGCGAAAAAGCCGATCGTGAACGGGTCGAAGGTGGGGCGTAACGATCCGTGCCCGTGCGGGAGTGGGAAGAAGTTTAAGAGCTGCTGCCTGCATTAAATCATTAATTTTTGTGGCCTGAATGGGGCACGGGTGTTGAGTCCCCGCTAAAATCGGCGAACCGGAGACCAGATGACAAGGGCTGGACGCCATGGATGGCGGCCAGAGGCGAATCGAGACAGGATGTCGAGTTGAGCCGACCGCAGGCAGATGGTCGGGAGGTGAGCGCAGTGCGAAGCACCGATTTTCCGCGGGGCCGCGGGGATGGATAAGGGGGCCGCGGCGGCCCCCTTATCCCGTTCACATGCTGTGAAAAAATTATATTCTGTTGATCTTAAGGTGAACGGAACAGTCCCTCAGGACCTGTATAAATAAGTTACCCCACTTCCGGCAGCATCCCCGCTGCAATCAAAATCTGCACCAGAATAATCACCACCCCACAACCAAACACCACGCACAGCAGCGGCTTACCACCCGCCACGCGATACCCCTGCTGCGGATGCTGCATGCGGCTCTTCCACGCCAGCAGGGAAGGCAGCAGCAGGGCCAGAATCGATAATGCCACGCCAGCATACCCCAGCGCCATCACAAACCCGCGCGGGTAAAAGAGCGCGAAGGCCAGCGGCGGCAGGAAGGTCATCGCCCCCGTCTGTAAGCGTCCCGCAACGGTATTGCGACGCTGGAACAGATCCGCCATATAGTCAAACAGGCCAAGCGCCACGCCGAGGAAGGAGGTTGCCAGCGCCAGGTCTGCAAACAGATGTACCGCCAGCTCCACGTGTGAAGAGGCCACCACGTTACGCAGGGCAACCAGGAATCCATTCAGACCAGAATGCTCTGCCATCAGGCCGATAAAGGTATTGGAATCAATACTGCCCAGCGTCACCAGCTGCCAGAACAGGTAAGCAATCAACGGAATGGCGCTGCCGATAACAAAGACGCGGCGCAGCTTGCGAATATCACCGTTCATATAGCTCACGATGCTCGGCACGCTGCCGTGAAAACCGAAGGAGGTGAAAATAACCGGGATGGCCGAAAGCGCCAGACCTTTCTCCAGCGGGAGGGAGAGCAGGTTAACCTTGTGCACATGCGGTGCCAGCAGCACCAGCATCACAATCAGGAAGAGAATTTTGGCGCTGAACAAAAAACGGTTAAACAGATCGACCAGCGATGTGCCCGCGCAAACTACGCCGCCACCAATCAGCGTAAAGACAATGGCGCCTGTTTCCGGTGAAAGCGACGCACCGAAGCCGTCATTGATACTTGACGCAATCAGCTCCCCGGCGCCGCTGATGTAAGCGGCAGTCAGGGCGTACATCAGGAACATCATGCTGAAACCGGTGATCCACTGCCCGTAGAGTCCAAGATAGCGTGCGGCCAGGGAGCCTAAGCCAGTATCGGCAGGGACATGCTGATAAACCTCCAGCAATAATAGCGCGGTGTAACACATCAGGGCCCACAGACCGCCCAGCAGCACTACGGTAACCCCAAACCCGACGCCGGCGGCAGCCAACGGCATGGCCAACATTCCTGCGCCAATTGTCGTTCCGGCGACGATAAAAATACTTCCCAGAGTTCTGTTCTTCACGCTTTCCTCTACAACGCTTCCATACCGCGACTCATTCTGCGGCGCAGAGTAAGGGAAAAGCACTATCTCGTCAAATCACCGTTACATAGGGTGTAATGATTAATTTACAAAAAGAAAAGGGTAACCTGAGCCAGCGCAAAGCGTGCCGTGGAGGGAGCGTTTAGTCTGCTTTTTATTTGCGAGAGGTAACCATGTCAATTCACGGACACGACGTGCTGAATATGATGATTGAGTCAGGTGAGCGCTATACGGAGGAGAGTCTGGTTGAGGCGATACATGCCCGCTTTGGCGAAGCGGCGCGTTTCCATACCTGTTCAGCTTCAGAGATGACGGCCGCGGAGCTGGTGGCGTTTCTGGCGGCGCGCGGAAAATTCATTCCGGCAGCAGACGGATTTTCCACTCACGAAAGTAAAATCTGCCGCCATTAAATAATGCGGTGCTGAAAACTCAGCACCGCTTTTCTGTTAATTCTGGGTATCGAGCGTCGACAGCTCTTTATCAATGAAGTACAGACCTTCCCCGGATTTACCTGCCAGAGATAATTTATCCAGCACGGATTTAAACAGCTTCTCCTCTTCGTGCTGTTCAGCCACATACCACTGAAGGAAATTAAAGGTTGGATAATCCTGGCTGGTCATGGCGGCATGAGCCAGTTCATTAATTTTCTGGGTGATCAGCTGTTCATGCTCATAGGTGGCGCGGAACAGTTCATCAAGAGAGCCGTATTCGGCAAAAGGCGATGCCACGTTATCAATGCGCGGCAGGCTGCCGGTGTCCGTCAGGTAATCAAACAGACGCTGCATGTGCGTCATCTCTTCCTGGGCATGACGACGCAGGAAGGCGGCCGCCCCTTCAAAGCTGTGATAGCTGCACCAGGCGCTCATCTGCTGATAAAGCAGGGAAGAAAAAAGCTCAAGATTCATTTGCGCATTGAGCTTGTCGATCATTTCAGTTTTTAACATGGTGCAGCTCCGGTTTATTAATTCTGGTTCACGATGAGCGACACTATAATTTGTTATTTAATTATTTGCAAAAAGTAAAATAAATATTTCTTTATTAAAAATACGAATGGGAATAAAACGCATTGCCGCCATTTATATTTATTAATGAGAATTGTTTTAGTTCTTATTAAATAAACTGCCAGCGTGACTGGCAGTAGCGGTTAATACCACGGATTCTGGCTGGAAGAGGTAACAGCATATCCCTGACATTTATACTGAATGGTCACACTTTCGTTCAGACAGAGTGAACCGCTGATCAGGGTGCAGGTTTTAATTGGCTGCCCGTAGGCTGACGCAGTGGCGTAGCCCATATGTTGACAGGCTTTGGTTGCCGTACCGTTATTAACATACTCATCAGACCAGGCGTTTTGCAGCATGGCCTGGCCATAGTCGAGGCGCACAATTCCGTTTGGGGCATCCGTACTGCTGACTTCTGCCTGACGGTTGATACTGCACCCGGCGAGCAACAGGATCGTTCCGGCTATGATTACACGTTTCATGGTTCACTCTGCGTGACGGGAAATACGCCATTGTAACCAACGCGATGGTACGCAATGGCTGGAATAGCCGGAGGATCTGCCCTCTCACTGTGCAACGAGCCGGGCCACCGCGCGAAATTGTGAGCGCATCTTTGTTTTTTAAAACAAGTTTTCACTTAATTTGAAAGTGCGTTTGTTTGATAGTAAGGTTAAGTTGAAAAGGTATCCACAGCGGGATCGCCCGCCATGCATTCAGGAGAGACAAGATGAAAATTGCACTGATGATGGAAAACAGCCAGGCCGCTAAGAATCCCATCATCCTTAATGAGCTGAAAGCCGTTGCTGATGAGAAAGGTTTTCCGGTCTATAACGTCGGTATGAGTGATGAGAACGATCATCATCTCACCTATATTCACCTGGGCATCATGGCGAGCATTCTGCTTAACGCTAAAGCCGTTGATTTTGTTGTTACCGGCTGCGGTACCGGGCAGGGCGCGCTGATGTCCCTGAACATCCATCCGGGTGTGATTTGCGGTTACTGCATCGATCCTGCGGATGCTTTCCTGTTTGCGCAAATCAACAACGGTAACGCGCTTTCTCTGCCGTTTGCGAAGGGCTTCGGCTGGGGGGCAGAACTGAACGTACGCTTTATCTTTGAGAAAGCGTTTACCGGACGCAATGGCGAAGGCTATCCACCAGAGCGTAAAGAGCCGCAGGTGCGTAACGCCGGGATCCTGAACCAGGTGAAAGCGGCGGTGGTGAAAGAAAACTATCTGGATACCCTGCGAGCAATCGATCCTGAGCTGGTTAAAACCGCCGTATCAGGCCAGCGCTTCCAGCAGTGCTTCTTCGAGAACTGCCAGGACAAAGAGATTGAAGCCTTCGTGCGCGGTATTGTTGGCTGATTTACTTTGCCGGGCGGTGCGTTGCCTGCCCGGCAGATAGCGTTACTTTTTCGATGAGACCGCGCTGCCCGCATCTTTAGTCAGACGCAGCGTGTCAACCATTCCCACCAGGCAGATCAGCGCGATCGCCACAAATGCCAGCCGGAAGCTCATTCCCGGCATACCGGCAACCCCTATCGCTTCACTGACTTTTTCCCCGATACGAATACCAATCGCCCCGAGCGTGATCCCAAGCCCCACGGCAAGCTGCGTTGCGGTTGAAAACAGGGTATTGGCATAGCTCATCTGCGCCGATGGCACATCCGCAAAAGCCAGCGTACTGATGGCTGTAAACTGAATCGAACGGAAAACGCCGCCCAGATAAAGGATCAGCATGATGAGCCACGCGGGCGTCTGCGGCGTAAGAAACGCGCAGGCCAGCAACGCCAGGACATTCAACGCACCGTTAATCAGCAACAGCCGCTTAAACCCCAGGCTGCGGATAAGCGGCGTCGTCGCCGGTTTAATGGTGAGATTGCCAACGAAAACCGCCAGCACCAGCAGGCCAGAATGGAACGCGTCCATGCCAAAGCCGACCTGGAACATCAGCGGTAACAGGAACGGAACCGCGCTGATGGAGGCGCGAAACAGCGATCCGCCGTACAGGGTGACGCGAAACGTCGGCACCTGCATCGCATCGAGCCTGATCATCGGCCAGGTTGCCCGCTTAAAGTGACGCAGCGCCAGGCTTAAGGCGACGACACCGACGATAAACAGCGTGGCGGTTAATCCTGTTCGCAGAGGCTCTGCGCCCATCAACTCCATCGCATAAACCAGGCTCACCATGGCAAGGGTGGTGACAACAAAACCCGGTAAATCAAACGGTCGGCGCGTATCTTCATGCAGGTCTGGAATGATGCGCAGTGCCAGCAAAATGGCGATTATCCCCAGCGGCACGTTAATAAAGAAGATCCAGCGCCAGTCGGCATAACTGGTAATGAACCCACCCAGCGGCGGGCCGATGATCGGCGCGACCAGCGCAGGCCACGTCAGGGTGGCGATTGCCGTGATGAGCTGATGTTTTGGCGTGGTGCGTAGCACGGCCAGGCGACCTACGGGCACCATCAGCGCGCCACCCATGCCCTGGAGGACGCGCATCGCAACGAACTGATCGAGCGTGGTGGACAGGCCGCAAAATACCGAGGCCAGCGTGAAGATCGCCAGCGCGAGGGCAAACACTTTTCGCGCGCCGAAGCGGTCGGCGATCCAGCCGCTGGCGGGGATCAGTACGGCCAGGGTGATCAGATAGGCGCTGATGCCGATATTTAGATCCACCGCCTGGTCGCCGAAGCTTTTTGCCATATCCGGCAACGCGGTGGCGATCACCGTCCCATCCAGAAACTCCATAAAGAAAGCACCGGCCACCAGCAGCGCCGCAGGCGATAATCCACGGCTCTCTTTGCCGGATACGTTTTCACTCATTCTCTTCCTGCCCGCTCAAAAAATTTTATAAACATTTACTGGAATTTATAAGCCTGTAACGTGCGGATTTATCATGGCTTTTTTTAACAAACCAGCAGCACTGAGGGTTTAATAACCGTGATGCAGGTCGCAAAATGGTTGATTTTTGTGATGGTGGTCATATTATAAGCGTATTGACAATAACACCTGCATAACACGTTACTGGAGCAACATAATGAAACTGCGCAAAATCCTGAAAAGCATGTGGGCAAACTACTGCACAACGTTTAAAGACGTCCCACCGGGTGCGATGTTCTGATAAAAAAACCTGCTTCGGCAGGTTTTTTTATGTCTGCGGACGACGAGAGGGAGATGGAAGGGCGTCTGTTTTGCTACTATGGCGGCCTTTGAATAAGGAGAACCCCATGTCACAAAACCTGAGCGCCGATCAGGAACTGGTATCTGACGTCGTCGCCTGCCAGCTGGTTATCAAACAAATCCTTGATGTGATTGACGTTATCGCGCCGGTTGAGGTACGCGAAAAGATGTCGACCCAACTGAAAAACATCGATTTCACCAACCATCCTGCTGCGGCGGACCCGGTTACGCTCCGCGCGATCCAGAAAGCGATTGCGCTGATTGAACTCCGCTTCACACCGCAGGGTGAGTCACACTAAAATAAACCGATGTTTTAAAATTAGAAACTCTTTTCTGCTTTTACGTCGAAGGGCGACAGAGCCTGTCGCCCGCAGAAGGATCAGAAGAACGTCTGCACCAGCAGATAGCTCACCACGCAGGCACAGCTGACGCCAATCAGCCCCGGCAGAATAAAGCTGTGGTTGATGATGAATTTACCGATGCGGGTGGTGCCGGAGCGATCGAACCCGATACAGGCCAGATCGCTCGGATAGGTGGGCAGCACAAAGTAGCCGTAGGATGCCGGGAAGAAGGCCACCAGCATTTTCGGATCGATGCCCAGCATCAACCCCATCGGGGCGACCGCGGTCAAGGCCGCAGCCTGGCTGTTGACCAGTTTTGATACCAGGAACAGCACGATGGCATACGTCCAGGGATGACTTTTCACCACCCCCTCCAGCGCAATTTTCAGCTCGTCGAGATGCGCCTGAAAAAAGGTATCGCTCATCCACGCCACGCCAAACACCGAGAAAATCGCGACCATCCCCGCCTTAAATACCGCCCCGTTTGAAATGGCCGACGCATTCACCTTGCAGGTCATCAGCATGATGGCCCCGGCGATCAGCATCATCATTTGAATGACAAGGTTCATCGACAGGGCCGTCATTTTGCCTTTGATCTCAAACGCCGGACGCAGCTCGGGCAGCGCACCCAGCAGGACCACTACGGCAATCCCGGCGAAGAAGATCCACGTGGACCAGTAGGCCTGTTTCGGGAAACGTTGATCCATCAACGTCTCCGTTCCTCCATAGATAAACTCCCGCTGTTTCGGATCTTTCAGCTTTTCCTGAAATTCAGGATCGTCTGCGAGGTTTTTCCCGCGACGCAAGCTCCACAGTGCCGCAATGGCGACGCCAGACAGTGAGGCCGGTACGGAGACCGCAAGAATTTCAAGGATCCCCCACGCGTGGCCGATACCGTGCTGCGCACCAAGAATCGAGACCAGCGAAACGACGGCCACGGAAACGGGGGAGGCGGTGATCGCCATCTGAGATGCCACCGAGGCCACCGCCATCGGCCGTTCCGGGCGTATGCCTTTTTTCAGGGCGATATCCGCGATAATGGGAAACATGGTGTAGACGACGTGCCCGGTCCCGCACAGGAAGGTCAACATCCAGGTGGTAAACGGTGCGAGAAGGGTGATGTGCTGGGGATGTTTACGCAGCAGGCGCTCTGCAAACTGCATCATTACATTCAGGCCACCGGCGGTCTGTAGCGTGGCCGCACAGCCGATGACGGCGAGGATCGTGAGCATCACGTCAACCGGCGGTTTACCGGGTTGCAGACCAAAGACAAAACTCAAAACAAACAGGCCGATGCCGCTTATCAGCCCCAGGCCCATCCCGCCGAAGCGGGTGCCTATCAGCAGGCAGAGGATAATGACAATAAACTCAATGGTGATCATGATGCTCCCTCGTTAATGAATGTAATTAAACAAATCATTACACGATGTATGGTTATTCATTGGGAGCAAGATCTGATTTGTTAAATGTCAGCAAAAGCAGGGAGTTGGTACCCACTCCCTGACGGGCTGAGGGATCCCCAGTAATTTGAAAGCAATAGCGATAACGTTGCCTTCAGAATAACTGAAGGCTTTCAGCGATGCCTCGGTCCGGCTGTAAATCGCTGAGGCGTTTCCTGTAGGCCGGGGCGAGGCGCAGGGATGCGCCGAGAGGGCGGGCTTTACAGGGATGTTACCTCCGCCCGTCCCCGATAAGCCGGAAGGAATAAGCCGAAGGTACCGCGAAGCGGCGATTTTCCGCCGGAAGCCCGGGTCGCCAGGGTGGTGGCGACTGAGCCACCCTGGCACGTTCACCGGTTATGCCGTGACAGAGTAGCAAGGAACATAAAGTGAACGGAATGACCACCAGAGCCGTATGTTCCCCCTCACCCCAGCCCTCTCCCTCAAGGGAGAGGGGGCCGTCTGTGCAGGCATTATTTTGTGGGGAACTCTCAGCCCTGACGGGAGCGGGTGAAGGACCTAGTGGTGTTGCACGGTAGCAATGTCGAGAAGATGGCGGTCCGTCTGCTCCAGACAAATCCCCGCGCGTTTCGCGTTGCGGATTTCATCTGCGAGCGTCTTCAGCAGCATGCCATCCTGCTGCTGCTCTCTGTCCATATCACGTAAAAACTTGAGGGTAATGATGTCCCGTTGCGCTTTGGCTTCATCAGCCAGTTTGCTCAGCTTCGCACAGCGTTGCTCATACTCTTCGAGCGTTTTCTGAAACAGTTCTTCCAGAGAAGTGTAATTATCTTCAATCGTTTCAAGCTCTTTGACGGTAGGGTTTGCCCCGACAGCTTTCAAAAAGTTAAAGACGCGCATCATGTGCGTGACGTTACTTTGCGCCTGAGTACGAAAGAAGGTGGCAGTGCCGTTGAGGCTTTTTCTGGAACACCACGCGCTCAAATGCAGATGCAGATTTGAAGCATAAAACTCCAGGTTCATCTGGGCATTCAGTTTTTGCATCATCGTTTGGGTAGTCATTCTCATATCCTTATTGACTGTGGGACTTGATGTCCGCTACTTAACCTGACCCGGCAGGTATTGACGATTGAATGGCAGAAATAGATTTCTGCAAGGTAAAAAACTCGAAAATTCACTTCCTGTGTTCGATTAAAATAAGCATACGCTTCTCTTTGACTTAAGAAAACTCTTAATCGGACTGTGTTTACCATACATTACAAATTTAAATATAGCCCAGAACAGAAAGAGGGGTAAGAGATTGGATTTAATATAACTTGTTGATTTTAATGGGTGTAAAATTAATATCGCTCATTTTTATCGTTTCAGGAAACGTTCTTTGGCGGGAAATTCTGTAAAAGTGTTAAATCAGAAATAATATCTGCAAATATATCCTGTCGTATCAAATTTGAGCTAAATCAATTTTCACTCAATATACGGTTCTGTGATCGCGTCGCAAGATTGTGATCTGATAAAGAGTGAAAATGAAACACTGTTTTACATCGTTTCATTCGTTGAGGTTTATGATGGCTAACGTTGCGGTGCTGCTGGCACCCGGTTTTGAAGAAGCAGAAGCGATTATCACGATTGATATTCTGCGGCGTTTACAGATTGAGGTGGAGACGCTGGCCTGTGCGGAGTCCCGTGCGGTAGTGAGTTACCACAATATCCCCATGGTGGCTGACAGTACGTTAACGGAGCGCATTAATACGCTGTATGACGCAGTCGTGTTGCCCGGTGGGCCGCAGGGGAGCGTCAATCTTGCGGCTAGCAAGCAGGTGCTCCGCTTTGTTTCCGCGCATGACGAGCACGGCAAACTCATCTGCCCAATCTGCTCTGCGGCCGCGCGGGTGCTGGGCGGTAACGGGCTACTGAAGGGGCGTCGCTACGTCTGTTCCGGCGATCTCTGGCAGAGCGTTGATGAGGGAGTATATGTGGATGCGCCGGTCGTTGAGGATAATAACCTCATCAGCGGCAAGGGGCTGGGGCACGCTTTTGACTTTGCGCTGACGCTCTCTGCTCGTCTGTTGGGTGACGACGCCCCCGTGCGCGATCATGCTGAACACATCTATTACCGCTGGTAATTTTTCTGCCGGGCGCTAAGGCGTCCGGGTTACAGGGATTTCTTAGCTGACCTTATGGATAATCCTGCTTAACTCCTTTCCATTTGTAGGACAATTACGTCCTTTTTTATGTCATTTTTCGCTGAATTTATGTACGCAATTACTGTAATTCTGCGGTGTGATGTCGCTCTCTTATGGATGATTAATTTCCCGCTAAAACTATCTCCAGCAATAACGCTTATGACGAGGTAAGCGCTAATGCCTTGTTTTAAGTCCGATTAAATAAGTTGTTCGCCATTATTCCCTACAGATAAGAATGCTAAAGCTGGAGTTTACCATGCACAAATTTACTAAAGCGCTGGCGGCCATCGGCCTGGCTGCCGTTATGTCACAATCCGCTATCGCTGAAAATTTAAAGCTCGGTTTTCTGGTTAAACAGCCGGAAGAGCCGTGGTTCCAGACCGAATGGAAATTTGCTGATAAAGCCGGAAAAGATTTGGGATTTGAGGTAATTAAAATCGCCGTACCTGACGGTGAGAAAACGCTGAACGCCATTGATAGCCTGGCGGCCAGCGGCGCGAAAGGTTTCGTTATCTGTACGCCGGATCCAAAACTGGGGTCAGCGATTGCCGCGAAAGCGCGCGGTTACGACATGAAAGTGATTGCGGTGGACGATCAGTTCGTGAACGCCAAAGGTAAACCGATGGATACCGTTCCGCTGGTAATGATGGCGGCCACTAAAATCGGTGAGCGTCAGGGCCAGGAGCTCTACAAAGAGATGCAAAAACGCGGCTGGGATGTCAAAGAGACCGCCGTGATGGCCATTACCGCTGACGAGCTGGACACCGCCCGTCGTCGTACTACCGGGTCCATGGACGCCCTGAAAGCGGCTGGCTTCCCGGAAAAACAGATCTACAAAGTACCGACCAAATCCAACGATATTCCGGGCGCCTTTGATGCGGCGAACTCCATGCTCGTCCAGCATCCGGAAGTGAAGCACTGGCTGGTGGTGGGGATGAACGACAACACCGTACTGGGCGGCGTGCGTGCAACGGAAGGCCAGGGCTTTAAAGCACCGGACGTGATCGGGATCGGCATCAACGGCGTTGACGCCGTGAGCGAACTGTCTAAAGCGCAGGCGACCGGTTTCTACGGCTCTCTGCTGCCAAGCCCGGATGTCCACGGCTATAAATCCAGCGAAATGCTCTACAACTGGGTGACCAAAGGGGTTGAGCCGCCGAAATTCACCGAAGTGACCGATGTGGTGCTGATCACCCGCGATAACTTCAAAGAGGAGCTGGCGAAAAAAGGACTGGGCGGTAAGTAATACGCTGTGATTGCGCCCCTCACTCACCGTGAGGGGCCAGACGTACACACTACAGGAATCACGGAGTCGTTATGCAACAGTCTGATCCGTATCTCTCTTTCCGCGGCATCGGTAAAACGTTCCCCGGTGTAAACGCGCTGACCGATATCAGCTTCGACTGCTATGCCGGCCAGGTTCACGCCCTGATGGGGGAGAATGGCGCGGGAAAATCCACGCTGCTAAAAATTCTCAGCGGCAACTATACGCCCACCACCGGCACGCTGGCTATTCGCGGCGAAGAGGTGGCCTTTGCCGACACCACGGCAGCGTTAAATGCGGGCGTCGCCATCATCTATCAGGAGCTGCATCTCATTCCTGAAATGACCGTGGCGGAGAACATCTATCTGGGCCAGCTTCCGCATAAAAGCGGCGTGGTCAACCGCTCGCTGCTCAACTATGAAGCGGGCTTGCAGCTCAAGCACCTTGGGCTGGATGTCGATCCGCAAACGCCCCTTAAGTATCTCTCCATCGGCCAGTGGCAGATGGTGGAAATTGCCAAAGCGCTGGCACGTAACGCCAAAATTATCGCTTTTGACGAGCCAACCAGCTCGCTCTCGGCGCGTGAAATAGAAAATCTCTTTCGCGTGATCCGCGAGCTGCGCAAAGAGGGCCGCATCATTCTGTACGTTTCTCACCGAATGGAAGAGATTTTTGCCTTAAGCGATGCCATCACCGTGTTTAAAGATGGCCGCTACGTGCGCACCTTCACCGATATGCAGCAGGTCAACCATGACCAACTGGTGCAGGCGATGGTCGGACGCGATCTGGGGGATATTTACCACTGGAAACCGCGCGAGTATGGCCCTGAGCGTCTGCGTCTGGATAACGTCAAAGCCCCGGGCGTGCGCACGCCCATTTCACTCTCGGTGCGCAGCGGCGAAATCGTCGGGCTGTTTGGCCTTGTGGGGGCAGGGCGCAGCGAGCTGATGAAAGGGCTGTTTGGCGGCACCCGCATAACCCAGGGCCAGGTTTTCGTCGACGGGAAAAAGGTCGATATTCAGAAGCCTGCGCAGGCGATTAACGCGGGGATTATGCTCTGCCCGGAGGATCGAAAGGCCGAGGGCATTATTCCGGTGCACTCGGTGCGCGACAACATCAACATCTCTGCCCGGCGCAAGTTCATCCGCGCGGGATGTCTGATTAACGACCGCTGGGAGGCGAGCAACGCGGATCACCATATCCGTTCGCTGAACATCAAAACCCCCGGGGCTGAACAGCTGATCATGAACCTGTCCGGCGGCAACCAGCAAAAAGCCATTCTGGGGCGCTGGCTGTCGGAAGATATGAAGGTCATTTTGCTGGATGAGCCAACGCGCGGTATCGACGTGGGGGCGAAACACGAAATCTATAACGTCATCTATGAACTGGCAAAACGCGGTGTGGCGGTCCTGTTCGCCTCCAGCGATCTGCCTGAGGTGCTGGGTGTCGCCGACCGCATTGTTGTGATGCGTGAAGGTGAAATTGCCGGTGAATTGCTGCATGAACAGGCGAATGAACAACAGGCGTTGAGTCTCGCCATGCCTAAAGTTAGCCAGGCTGTCGCCTGAGTAAGGAGTCAATGATGTCCTCTGTTACTACATCCGGAGCGCCGAAGTCGGCTTTCAGTTTTGGCCGCATCTGGGACCAGTACGGCATGCTGGTGGTCTTTGCTGCCCTGTTCGTCGCCTGCGCGATTTTTGTGCCGAATTTCGCCACGTTCATCAATATGAAGGGGCTGGGGCTGGCTATCTCCATGTCCGGCATGGTGGCCTGCGGAATGTTGTTCTGCCTGGCCTCCGGCGATTTTGACCTGTCGGTTGCCTCGGTGATTGCCTGTGCTGGCGTCACCACTGCCGTGGTGATCAACATGACCGAAAGCCTGTGGATCGGCGTGCTAGCCGGGCTGCTGCTCGGCGTGCTGAGCGGCCTGGTGAACGGGTTTGTCATTGCGCGCCTGAAGATTAACGCCCTGATTACGACGCTGGCGACCATGCAAATCGTGCGCGGTCTGGCCTATATCATCTCCGACGGGAAAGCCGTGGGGATTGAAGACGAGCGTTTCTTCACGCTGGGCTATGCGAACTGGCTGGGGCTGCCTGCGCCAATCTGGCTGACGGTCGCGTGTCTTATCCTGTTCGGCTTCCTGCTTAACCGCACCACCTTTGGCCGTAACACGCTGGCGATTGGCGGCAATGAAGAGGCGGCGCGTCTGGCGGGTGTCCCGGTCGTACGGACCAAGATCATTATCTTCGTGCTTTCCGGGCTGGTATCGGCGGCGGCGGGGATTATTCTGGCGTCGCGTATGACCAGCGGCCAGCCAATGACCTCCATTGGTTATGAGCTGATCGTCATCTCAGCCTGCGTTTTAGGGGGCGTTTCCCTCAAGGGCGGCATCGGAAAAATCTCATATGTGGTGGCGGGGATCCTGATTCTGGGGACCGTGGAGAACGCCATGAACCTGCTTAATATTTCTCCGTTCTCTCAGTACGTCGTACGCGGCCTGATCCTGCTGGCAGCGGTGATCTTCGACCGTTACAAGCAAAAAGCGAAGCGTACCGTCTGATTTATTTTTAGCCATCAATATGCTCAACTATTAACCATAGTTGACCCCCTGACCGGCCCGCCAGTTTTGCTGACGGGCCGGTTGCCAAATGGCGAGCACCGTCACACTGTCTATACTTACATGGCTGTTTTGTTCACTGTAAGGAGGATTAGGGTGGCTGACTTGTTAACCGCACCGCCTGTACTGCCCGGAAAATTTGCTTTCTTTTTTGACCTCGACGGGACGCTCGCCGGGATTGAACCGCATCCGGATGACGTCGTTGTACCGGACACGGTGTTAGAGAATTTGCAGCAGCTCTCCCGACAGAACGAGGGGGCACTGGCATTGATTTCAGGGCGCTCAATGGCCGAGCTGGACGTGCTCGCCAGTCCTTATCACTTTCCGCTGGCCGGTGTGCACGGAGCGGAGCGCCGCGATATCCATGATCAACTGCATATAGTTTCACTCCCCGACACGCTGATTCAGGCGCTGCATACGCAACTCTCTTCGGCTCTGGAAATGCTTCCCGGTACGGAACTGGAAGCCAAAGGCATGGCCTTTGCGCTGCACTACCGTCAGGCGCCCCATCATGAGGCGGCGATATTTGCGGTGGCAAGAAGCGTGGCGGAAGCCCATCCGGAGCTGGCGTTACAGCCGGGTAAATGTGTGGTCGAGATTAAACCGGCAGGAATTAATAAAGGCGCTGCCATTGCAGCGTTTATGGCGGAAGCGCCGTTCAAAGGGCGTACGCCAGTCTTTTTTGGGGATGACCTGACCGACGAGGCCGGGTTCAGGGTGGTAAACCAGGCCCAGGGCATGTCTGTCAAGGTTGGATCTGGTGAAACCATTGCCGGATGGCGGCTGGAAAATGTCGCCAGCGTCTGGCAGTGGATATCTGACGTCGCTAACCAGCAACAACAACAAATAGCGCAAAACAACGGGAGAAATCATTATGGGTCGCTTAGTCGTCGTCTCTAATCGCATCGCACCGCCGGATGATAAAAAAGCCAGTGCCGGTGGCCTGGCGGTCGGGGTATTAGGTGCCCTCAAAGCCGCGGGTGGTCTCTGGTTTGGCTGGAGCGGGGAAATCAGTAATGATGAGAAACCGCTAAAAAAGGTGTCACGGGGCAATATCACGTGGGCCTCCTTCGCCCTTAGCGAGAAGGACTACGATGAATATTATTCCGAGTTCTCAAACGCCGTGCTGTGGCCAGCGTTTCACTATCGTCTGGATCTGGTGAAATTCCAGCGTGAATCCTATGAAGGCTACATGCGCGTTAACGCGCTGCTGGCAGATAAACTGCTGCCGCTGATCGAAGATGACGATATTTTATGGATCCACGATTACCATCTGCTGCCCTTCGCCAGGGAGCTACGAAAACGAGGTGTGAAGAACCGAATCGGCTTCTTCCTGCATATTCCGTTCCCGACCCCGGAGATCTTTACGGCGCTGCCGCAGCATGATGAAATTCTTGAAGCATTGTCTGATTACGACCTGCTCGGTTTCCAGACGGAAAATGACAGGCTGGCGTTCCTCGACAGCGTGTCGGGTAAAACCCGGCTGGTCACTCACGGCGGCAAATCTCACACCGCGTGGGGAC
Source organism: Enterobacter sp. DTU_2021_1002640_1_SI_PRY_ASU_LCPMC_013 (assembly GCF_032389435.1). NCBI lineage: Bacteria > Pseudomonadati > Pseudomonadota > Gammaproteobacteria > Enterobacterales > Enterobacteriaceae > Enterobacter > Enterobacter sp. DTU_2021_1002640_1_SI_PRY_ASU_LCPMC_013. The sequence goes on along the minus strand of NZ_CP135594.1, from coordinate 2,722,939 downwards.
GAAATTTCCATACCGAAGTCTACCCGATTGGTATTGAGCCAGACGAAATCGCCGAGCAGGCCTCTGGTCCGCTGCCACCGAAGCTTGCCCAGCTCAAGGACGAACTCAAGCACGTTAAGAATATCTTTTCGGTTGAACGACTGGATTATTCCAAAGGGTTGCCGGAGCGATTCCTCGCTTATGAAACCCTGCTGGATAAATTCCCGCAGCATCACGGCAAGATCCGCTATACCCAGATAGCGCCGACCTCGCGCGGTGAGGTTCAGGCTTACCAGGATATTCGTCACCAGCTGGAGACCGAAGCAGGGCGCATCAACGGGCGCTATGGTCAGCTCGGCTGGACTCCACTTTTCTATCTGAATCAGCACTTTGAGCGCAAAATCCTGATGAAAGTGTTCCGCTATGCGGACGTCGGGCTGGTCACCCCGCTGCGCGACGGGATGAATCTGGTGGCAAAAGAGTATGTAGCAGCACAAGATCCTGCTGACCCGGGCGTGCTGGTGCTGTCCCAATTTGCCGGTGCGGCAAACGAGTTAACCTCGGCGCTGATTGTGAACCCTTACGATCGCGATGACGTGGCAAATGCCCTGAACCGCGCGTTAACCATGCCGCTTGCGGAACGTATTTCACGTCATTCAGAAATGATGGAGACCATCGTTAAGAATGATATCAACCGCTGGCAGGCGCGTTTTATTGACGATTTGCGCGCGATCCAGCCGCAAACTCAGGAAGGTGATCTGCAAAAAAAGATCGCGACCTTCCCTAAACTCGCCTGATTTTCTCCGGGGGCATTAATTGCCCCCGAGAGGCACCAGCAGGACATCCACCTGGCTTGACGAAACGATGGATTTTGCCGAGCATGCCGCCCGGGAAAAAAAGCTCTGGTTATGATTTCCGCAAATGACCAGGTCAACATTCTGTTTCTGACAAATGTCGAGAATATGTCCACTTAACTCGCCGGTGGCAATCACCGTCTGGTGGACAGGATATTTTGCCCGCTCAACCAGCTCGCGCAGAAATTGCTGCGTTTCCTCCTGAAGAACCTCACGAATATCTTCCAGCATTGGCGCTGCCAGTTGATTATACATTTCGGGTTCAGCCGCCAGGGTAATCAGACTTATGCGGGCATTATTCGGGCGGGCAATGGAAACGGCACGGGCGACGAGTTGATGACTTTCGGGGGAAACCGCAACAGAAACAAGAAGATGGGAGTAACTCATCACACACTCCTTTTATGTCAGAATGACACGTTTCTCAAGCTTTACCGCGAATCTGCCGCTTCTGCAAGAGGCACATGCGACAATAGTGTGAAGCTTATCATAATTATTCATTAATTATTCTTATAAGAAGAATAACGAAATGGGGACGCTAAATGAAAGTAATTAACAACTTAACGTAAATCACACATTTAGCCTTCCGGGCTGTTAAATCGCGTTAACCGATCGTCAACGCAAGCGTGATGGTTACCCATGGAAACTTTTTTCTCGAAAGGAAAACTTAAGCTGCTGTTTTTACTTAATTAACTCCGCCTCTTCTCTGGCGTTCGCGCCCGTTGTGACGCGAAAGGGCAGTGCTTCTTCGACGTAGCAATTTTCATACCCGATCCCCTCATCCCTCTGCATGAGTATTCGTTCCATAAGAATATAAACAAGCTTCAGTTGCTCAATAAATAGTCAAATTACAAGTCACGCTGATGGATTTATGGGTTACATTCGCGTAAATTATGTGACGTAGATCACATTTTTTTTAAATTCCAGGGGGGGCTGCATTGTATGTGTCAAAACTGACGAGTAGAGTTTGCGTCGAATTAGGAAAAATCTTAGTTATTTGTAAGAAAAGATAAAATGTGTAACCGACATTTTGGCCATGTTAACCGGTCACGCGCTTTACGACGTACAAACCTAAATTCAACTATGCATTTGGCCTTTTCTTTTTATACCGGGTGATTTCCCGGCGACATCACGGGGTGCGGTCTTTCCGCATAAAAATAATAGTTGGTTATTCGGGATGGGAAAAATGCATACATCCGAGTTGCTAAAACATATTTATGACATCAATTTGTCGTATTTATTGCTCGCGCAGCGTTTGATTAGTCAGGACAAACCGTCAGCGATGTTTCGTCTGGGTGTTAACGAAGAGATGGCAACCATGCTGGGTGGATTAACCCTCCCGCAAATGGTCAAGCTGGCTGAAACCAATCAACTTGTCTGCCAGTTCCGTTTTGATAACCCGCAGACCATTACGCGTCTGACTCAGGAATCCCGCGTGGACGATCTGCAACAGATCCACACTGGTATTCTTCTCTCCACCCGCCTGCTCAACGAAATCAGCCAGCCTGATGACGTAGCCCGGAAGAAAAGGGCTTAACAATGAGCGAAAAAAGCATTGTTCAGGAAGCCCGTGATATCCAGCTGGCGATGGAACTCATCACGCTCGGTGCGCGTTTACAAATGCTGGAAAGCGAGACGCAGCTGAGCCGTGGTCGTCTGATCAAGCTGTACAAAGAATTGCGTGGTAGCCCGCCGCCAAAAGGCATGCTGCCGTTTTCGACTGACTGGTTCATGACCTGGGAGCAGAACATTCATGCTTCCATGTTCTGTAACGCCTGGCAGTACCTGCTTAAAACGGGCTTATGCAGCGGCGTTGATGCCGTGATCAAAGCCTACAAACTTTACCTTGAGCAATGCCCGCAGCAGGAAGAGGGACCCCTGCTGGCGCTGACCCGCGCCTGGACGCTGGTGCGTTTTGTTGAAAGCGGAATGCTTGAATTGTCCCGCTGCAACTGCTGTGACGGCAATTTCATTACCCACGCGCACCAGCCTGCGGGCAGCTTCGCCTGTAGTTTGTGCCAGCCTCCATCCCGAGCCGTAAAAAGACGTAAACTTTCCCGGGATGCTGCCGATATTATTCCACAACTGCTGGATGAACAGATCGAACACGCTGTTTAACCCGAACCTGTGGGCAAGATTCCAGCAGCGGTAAGCGATTACCGCTGCTTTTTTTTACCCTGCGTTCAGGTCATGCGCTCGAAATGAACGTCCTGCCATAGTCACTAGCGGAAGGATGATGTCGTGCTTATCTTATTAGGTTACCTGGTAGTTCTCGGTACAGTTTTCGGCGGTTACATGATGACCGGCGGGCACCTTGGAGCACTCTATCAACCGGCTGAACTTGTCATCATCGGCGGTGCAGGGGTAGGGGCTTTTATCGTTGGTAACAACGGTAAATCGATCAAGGGCACGCTGAAGGCGATTCCGCTGCTGTTTCGTCGCTCGAAATACACCAAAAGCATGTATATGGATCTGCTGGCGCTGCTCTATCGCCTGATGGCGAAGTCACGTCAGCAGGGGATGTTCTCGCTGGAGCGGGACATCGAAAACCCGAAAGAGAGCGAAATTTTCGCCAGCTACCCGCGTATTCTGGCCGACGCGATGATGCTCGATTTTATCGTCGATTACCTGCGACTGATCATCAGCGGCAACATGAACACCTTCGAAATTGAAGCCCTGATGGACGAAGAGATCGAAACCCACGAGAGCGAGTCCGAAGTACCGGCCAACAGCCTGGCGCTGGTGGGCGACTCGCTTCCGGCGTTCGGCATCGTGGCGGCGGTCATGGGCGTCGTTCATGCTCTGGCCTCGGCGGATCGCCCGGCGGCTGAACTGGGGGCGCTGATTGCCCACGCGATGGTGGGGACGTTCCTCGGTATTTTACTGGCCTACGGCTTTATCTCCCCGCTGGCGAGCGTGCTGCGCCAGAAGAGCGCCGAAACCACCAAAATGATGCAGTGCGTGAAAATTACGCTGCTCTCAAACCTCAACGGTTATGCGCCACCGATTGCCGTCGAATTTGGTCGTAAGACGCTTTACTCCAGCGAACGTCCGTCGTTTATCGAACTGGAAGAGCACGTGCGCGCGGTGAAAAACCCTAACCAACAGACGACAACTGAGGACGCATGAAAAACCAGTCCCATCCGATCGTCATCGTAAAAAAGCGCAAGCATAAGGGGCACGGGCACGGTTCTCACGGCTCCTGGAAGATCGCGTACGCCGACTTTATGACCGCCATGATGGCCTTCTTTCTGGTGATGTGGCTAATCTCCATCTCCAGCCCGAAAGAGCTTATTCAGATTGCGGAATATTTTAGGACGCCGCTGGCGACGGCGGTCACCGGCGGGCCGCGCATTTCTAACAGCGACAGCCCGATCCCCGGCGGCGGTGACGATTACACCCAGCAGCAGGGCGAAGTGAAAAAACAGCCTAACATCGACGAGCTGAAAAAAAGGATGGAGCAGGCGCGCCTGAAAAAACTGCGCGGTGACCTGGATCAGCTGATTGAAGCGGACCCTAAGCTGCGCGCGCTGCGTCCGCATCTGAAAATTGACCTGGTACAGGAAGGGCTGCGTATTCAGATCATCGACAGCCAGAACCGGCCGATGTTTAAAACCGGCAGCGCCGACGTGGAGCCTTACATGCGCGATATTCTGCGTGCGATTGCACCGGTGCTGAACGGTATTCCAAACCGCATTAGCCTGTCCGGACACACGGATGATTTCCCGTACGCCACGGGAGAGAAAGGATACAGCAACTGGGAGCTTTCTGCCGATCGCGCCAACGCCTCGCGTCGCGAGCTGGTGGCGGGTGGGCTTGATGATGGCAAGGTCCTGCGCGTGGTCGGCATGGCTGCAACCATGCGCCTTACCGACCGCGGACCGGATGACGCCATCAACCGTCGTATCAGTCTTTTAGTGCTGAACCAGCAGGCGGAGCAGGCCATCCTGCATGAAAACGCCGAAAGTCAGAATGAGTCACTGGACGATTTAAAACAGCCTGGGGCCGTCCCTTCGGCTGCCGTTCCAACATCGCCACCAGCCAATCCGAGGTGATAGCGTGAGCATGGATATTACCGATTTTTACCAGACATTTTTTGATGAAGCCGACGAATTGTTGGCCGATATGGAGCAACATTTGCTGGATCTGGTGCCAGAGGCACCGGACTCAGAACAGCTCAATGCCATCTTCCGTGCGGCGCATTCCATTAAAGGCGGTGCCGGAACGTTTGGATTTACCATTTTGCAGGAAACCACCCATTTAATGGAAAACCTGCTGGATGAAGCACGACGCGGTGAGATGCAGCTCAATACCGACATTATCAACCTGTTTTTGGAAACGAAAGATATTATGCAGGAACAGCTCGACGCCTATAAAAGTTCGGCAGAGCCTGATGCCGCCAGCTTTGAATACATCTGCAACGCGCTGCGTCAGTTAGCGCTGGAAGCCAAAGGTGAGGCGTCTGCGCCCGCTGTCCCTGCGGCAAAACTGAGCGTTGTTGACGCCGTGGCCGAACCCGATACGGCGCCTGACGCGCCCGCAGGAAAACTGCGCGTGGTGCTGTCACGTCTGAAGGAGAACGAGGTCAACCTGCTGGAAGAGGAGCTGGGGAACCTGGCGACGCTCAGCAACGTGGTGAAGGGCAAAGACAGCCTGGCCGCGACGCTCGACGGCGGGATCGGCCAGGATGACATCGTGGCGGTGCTCTGCTTCGTGATTGAAGCGGATCAGATTGCGTTTGAAACCGAGGCGGCGGCCGTTGAAGCGCCTGCTCCGGCAGAGAATACCCCTGCGGTAGTTGCCGCTGCCCCGGCCCTGAAAGCCGTGCCAAAAGAGACGGCCGCTCCGGCCCGCGGTGAAAAACCAGCGGCGCGTTCCAGCGAGTCCACGAGCATTCGCGTGGCGGTGGAGAAAGTGGATCAGCTGATCAACCTGGTGGGTGAACTGGTCATCACCCAGTCGATGCTGGCCCAGCGCTCCAACGAGCTGGACCCGGTGACCCATGGCGATCTCATCACCAGCATGGGCCAGTTACAACGTAACGCCCGCGATTTGCAGGAATCGGTGATGTCCATCCGCATGATGCCGATGGAATATGTCTTCAGCCGCTTCCCGCGCCTGGTGCGCGACCTGGCCGGCAAGCTCAACAAACAGATCGAACTCACGCTGATGGGCAGCTCCACCGAGCTGGACAAGAGCCTGATTGAACGCATTATCGACCCGTTAACGCACCTGGTGCGTAACAGCCTCGACCACGGCATCGAGCTGCCGGAAAACCGCGTAGCAGCTGGAAAATCGCCCGTGGGCAACCTGATCCTGTCAGCGGAACATCAGGGCGGCAACATCTGCATCGAAGTGACCGATGACGGCGCGGGCCTGAACCGCGAGCGCATTCTGGCGAAGGCGATTTCGCAGGGAATGGCGGTCAACGAAAATATGACCGACGAAGAAGTGGGCATGTTGATTTTTGCCCCGGGCTTCTCAACCGCAGAGCAGGTCACCGACGTTTCCGGCCGCGGCGTGGGCATGGACGTGGTGAAACGTAACATTCAGGAGATGGGCGGTCACGTTGAGATCCAGTCTAAGCAGGGCGCGGGCACCACGATTCGCATCCTGCTGCCGCTGACGCTGGCCATTCTTGACGGCATGTCCGTTAAAGTGGCGGACGAAGTCTTTATTCTGCCGCTGAACGCGGTGATGGAGTCCCTCCAGCCGCGTGAAGAAGATCTGCATCCGCTGGCGGGCGGCGAGCGCGTGCTCGAAGTGCGCGGCGAGTACCTGCCGCTGGTGGAACTGTGGAAAGTGTTTGAAGTGGACGGGGCAAAAACCGAGGCCACGCAGGGTATCGTTGTGATCCTGCAAAGCGCCGGACGCCGCTACGCGCTGCTGGTCGATCAGCTGATTGGTCAGCATCAGGTGGTGGTTAAGAACCTGGAAAGTAACTACCGCAAAGTGCCGGGGATCTCTGCTGCCACCATCCTGGGTGATGGTAGCGTCGCGCTGATCGTCGATGTATCGGCACTTCAGGGATTAAATCGTGAACAACGTGTGGCGAACACAGCCGCCTGATTAAGTAAAAGGTAATAACATGACCGGTATGAGTAACGTAACGAAACTGGCGGGCGAGCCATCTGGACAGGAATTCCTGGTTTTCACTTTAGGGGATGAAGAGTACGGTATCGACATCCTGAAAGTGCAGGAAATTCGCGGTTACGACCAGGTAACGCGCATTGCGAACACGCCAGCGTTTATCAAGGGTGTGACCAACCTGCGCGGTGTGATTGTGCCTATCGTGGACCTGCGCGTGAAGTTTAGCCAGGGCGATGTGGAGTACAACGATAACACGGTGGTGATCGTCCTGAATCTGGGGCAGCGCGTGGTGGGGATCGTGGTGGATGGCGTGTCTGATGTGCTGTCGCTGACCGCCGATCAAATCCGTCCTGCGCCGGAGTTTGCGGTCACGCTGTCGACGGAATACCTGACGGGGCTGGGTGCGCTCGGCGAGCGTATGCTGATTCTGGTGAATATTGAGAAGCTGCTGAACAGCGAAGAGATGGCGCTGCTGGATATCGCGGCGAATCATGTAGCATAAAACAAAGCCGGGTGGCGGCTTCGCCTTACCCGGCCTACAAATGGCTCGAACACGTAGGCCGGGTAAGCGTCAGCGCCACCCGGCTCTTTTGTATCCTTACGCCTCCTGCTCCACCAGCGCTGATTCCGCTTCCCGCGCCCCTTCATTCTGCGACAGCATCGCCGTCGCAATCCCGTTCCCCAGCACGTTAATGGCCGATCGTCCCATATCCAGGAAATGGTCAATCCCCATCAGCAGCAGGATCCCGGCCACCGGAATGTTAAAGCTCGGAATAGTTGCCGCCAGCACCACCAGCGACGAGCGCGGTACGCCCGCAATCCCTTTCGAGGCCAGCATCAACGTTAACATTAGCACCGTCACCTCGGTGAAACTCAGGTGAATGTTGTATGCCTGGGCGATAAACATCGAGGCGAACGAGCAGTACACCATGGAGCCGACCAGGTTAAACGAGTAGCCGATCGGCAGGACGAAAGAGGCGATATTACGTGAACAGCCGAAGCGCGCTAACTGCTCCAGCGTTTTCGGGTATGCCGCTTCTGAGCTGCTGGTGGTAAACGCGACCAGCACCGGATCTTTCAGCATCGCCACCAGACGGAAAATCTCTTTTTTCAGCACCATGTAACCTACCGCCAGCAATACCAGACAGGTCAGAAGGATCGCCACATAGTAACCGCCAATGAACGAGGCATAGTTCAGCAAAATGCCCAGACCCTGAGTGGCAATCACGGACGAAATCGCGGCAAAAATGGCCAGCGGCGCAACGTACATCACATAGCCCGTCACTTTCAGCATAATGTGGGAGACCACATCCAGCGCCGCCACCAGCGGGGCGTTGAATTTTTGACCTAATGACGCGCCGCCGATGCCGAAGAACATCGAGAAGACCACAATTTGCAGGATCTCATTGTTCGCCATCGCGCCGGCAATACTGGTTGGAATAGTGTGTGACAGGAAGGCTTTCAGCGACATCCCGCTAACGGCCAGGCCGGTATCAACCGTCTCTGTCGGAATGCTCAGGTTCAGACCGCTGCCGGGTTGTTCAAGGGTAACAATAAACAGCCCCACCAGAATGGAAAGTACGGATGAGCTGATAAACCACACCATCGCTTTACCCCCGACGCGCCCAATCGTCGACGTTTCACCCAGCTTCATAATGCCCACCGTCAGGGTGCTGAACACCAGCGGGGCAATCACCATCTTAATCAGCCGCAGGAAAATATCGGTCAGCAGGGTGATGTTCTCCGACCAGGCCTGTATCGCGTCGGGCGAAGCATACTCATGGATTGCCGCACCTGAAAGAATGCCCGCCAGCATGAAAATCACGATGAAGAGCGTGAGTTTGTTTGCACTTGCCACAAAAAGATCCTCTATGCGCTAAAAGAGTTTCCTGCGTCAATGCATACAAAATTTTTATTTAAGCGCAGGAAAATATTCGGGGCATAAATTGAAGTAAAGCTGCGTGAGTTACAACTTGTTTTTAATTTTTATGAAATTCGTTGTTTTTACAATGACGATATATTGTGATGCGGATCACATTACAGGCGATATATCCTCAAATTAAGCAAGAATAATGCCCGTTTTATTTTGCTAACTCTTTGTAATGTTTGTTAATAGTATGTTAATTGGAGGGCGGGTGTCTCACCTTCGCTGAAAGTGGTTGAAGCGTGAACCATAAACTAAATTCTCAGTAACCGCGCCGGGGAATGTTTAAGCGGGGCTAACATACTGAACAGTATGAATAAAATAGGGTAAGCGGACCATTATTTCTTCTGGAGGGTGGTAAATGAAAAGAACACTTCTTTTTATCTGCGCGGGTACACTGCTGACGGCGGCGACTGTCGGTCAGGCGCTGGCAGTCACCAGTAGCGGTACTATCGGGGCGACGCTGACGCTGACGAACGGTTGTTTGATCAACGGCTCGCCAACGCAAAACGGCATTAACTTCGGGACACTCGATTTCGGGACCCATCCTGCGACATTCTCCACCCTGACAACCCAGTTAACCGGGGCCAGCGGCGGAAACACCTTTACCATTCAATGTACCACTGCCAGTTACACGGTGGCGATCACCGGCAACACCAACGCGACCGCACCCGGAACCGTTGTCGGCACCCCCGGCACACCCGCCCGCTATCTGGTGAACACCGCCAATGCGGCACAGGGCGTGGCATACAGCCTCTATAGCGACAGCGGGTACAACAACGTGATCGCTAACAACGCCGCGTTGCCCGTTGCCTCCACGGCGGGCGGGGTGGACAGCTATACCCTCTACGGGCGCATAACGGGCGGCGGCAATAGCGTAACGCTTGTACCGGGAACCTATACCGACACGATTAACGTCAGCGTCACCTACTGATTCAGCCATGAAGGCATTGTGTTTATGTCTGCGCGAAAGCGCAGAGGGCGTCGTGCACCCTTTTTTGGCCCTGATCGTCGGGCTGATGATGATCTGCGACGCCAGAGCGGTGACCTCCCAGTCCTTCAGGGTGAGCGCGACGGTAGTACCAGGGTGCTCGGTGAGTACCGGCACGGGCGGGCGCTTTGGGACGCTGGATTTTGGAACCCGTAACGGCGTGGACAACACGCCGGTCAGCACCAGCTTTGTCGCCGACGGTGCGTTGTCCATCGCCTGCACGCCGGGCGTGGCGCTGAGCATGAGCATTGACGGCGGCCAGAATTACAGCTCGGTGCGACGGATGACGCGTTCAGGTGGGACCGAAGTTGTTGGTTACCGGCTCTACAGCAGCAGCTCTCTGGCGGCGAACAGCGAAATTGGGGTTAACCAGCCCATACAGATTACCTATACCAACAGCAATAACATCGCGCTGCCTCTTTTTGGCGTCGCGCTCCTGACGGGGTTTAGCCTGCCGGGAACATATTCAGATCAACTCACCGTGACCTTGTCATGGTAGGAAAGGGAGAACATCGATGAAGCCATTTTTCAAGCGATCAGGCCTGGTGGGTCTGTTGGGGGCAACGGCTCTGGCAGCGGGCCAGGCGCAGGCAGCGGCAACCATTCTTTTGTGGCCCATCGATCCGTGGCTTTCGGCAGAGGCCAGAGCAACTGAATTGTGGATCCAGAATCAGGGCAACAGCGCCACGACAATGCAGGTGCGTATTGTGCGCTGGAAGCAGGAGGGAGGATATGAGCGTTACACCGCCCAGCAGGATGTGGTCGCCAGCCCGCCGATCGTGACCATCGCCAAAGGCAGTAAACAGCTTATTCGCCTGATCAAGCAGGGGACAATCCCGTCGGGGGTTGAGCAGGCCTACCGCATTATTGTGGATGAAATTCCCCAGCCGGATGCCAAAGCGGAACCGTCCATGGGCCTCAAACTGCAAATGCGCTATTCCATTCCCTTATTTGTTTATGGGCAGGGGATCCCCACCCTCAACGAAGGGGCGCACCACGCGCTGGCGAATACTCAACAGCTGAGCTGGCGGGTCGTTCAGGAAGGGGGGAAACCCGCGCTTCAGGTCCGTAATCAGGGGGATGTGCACGTCCGGCTCAGCCAGGTTGCGGTTGAGCAGGGCGGGCAAAAACGCACGGTTGCCGAGGGGCTGTTGGGTTATGTGCTGCCAGGCAGCACCCGAAGCTGGCCGCTTCCGGCAGGGATTTATCAGCCGAACCGGATGAGCGCGCAAATTAATGCCAGGGATACGCAATGGCAATCGACGCCCGTCAACTGAAACCGGCGATGATGATCCTGCTTTGCGTCAGTACCAGCGCCTTTGCCGAAACCGGCGACGACAGTTTACCGCCGCCGCCGGATGCACGGACGATGAACGGCGAAGCAGTATTTCAGCTCGCCCTGGTGCTGAACCACTATGACACGGGTCTGGTGGTGCCGGTGACGCAGCGCGAGGGAGCCTGGTTTATTTCGGGCGCGGATTTGCTCCGCGCCGGGCTGCCGCCCGCGCATGTGCCAGCCGGAGAGGTGAATCTCTCGACGCTTACGTCGGTACGCGCAGAGTACGACAGCACGGCCCAGCGCCTGTTGCTGACGGTCCCCCGGGACTGGGTCGCGGCGCGGATCACGCCGTTCAGCGAACAGAGCACGCAAAGCAAGCCGCACTATGGCCGCGGCGCGCTGCTCAATTACGACGTTTATACCAACCATTCCGAACACACGGGCGGCCAGGCATCGGTATGGCACGAGTTCCGCTATTTCAATGAGGATTATTCATTTTCATCGACGGGTTACGCCCGGCAGAATTTCATCGGTAACAGCGGGCAGCAGGAAGGGTACGTGCGTTATGACTCTACCTTACTGATCACCAACGAAGAGGATGCCACCACCTGGTCCGCCGGGGACGTCATCAGCGATGCGCTGAGCTGGAGCACCAGCGTGCGCATGGGCGGGATCAGCTACGGGCGCGACTTCTCCCTGCGTCCGGATCTGGTGACCTGGCCGCTGCCGGCGTTTTCCGGCGAGGCGGCTGTCCCGACCTCGGTCGATCTCTTTATTAATGGCTACCGTTCCGGCTCCACCCGCCTTCAGCCGGGGCCGTTTACCCTCACCAATCTGCCGTATATCAACGGTGCTGGCGATGCAGTACTGGTTACCACTGATGCGCTGGGTCGTCAGGTGAGTACCACGCTGCCGTTTTATGTCAGCAGCGATCTGCTTAAGCAGGGGTTAAGCGACGGCGCCGTGACGCTGGGCAGCCTGCGGCGTAACTACGGTATTGAGAATCTTGACTATGGCCCGGCGGCGGGCAGCGGATCGTACCGCTACGGGGTGACCGACTGGCTGACGCTGGAGGGGCATGCGGAAGGGGCGGAGTCGCTGGCGCTTGGCGGCGCGGGCACGGTACTGAAGCTCGGGCGTTTTGGCGTGGTAAATACCTCGTGGACCCAAAGCCGCATGCGCGGCGATAGCGGCGGCCAGATAAACTGGGGCTATCAATACAACACCAGCGAGTTTAGCGTAGCGACCCAGCATACCCGACGTGATCGTGGTTTTGGCAATCTCGCCCTGTACGATCAGCCCACCGTTTATGATGAAAATGATAACCCCGTTGCCAGCCTGAGCCGCAATACCGACCAGTATTCCTTAACCTTTAACCTCGGCGGATACGGCAATATCGGCGCGGCATGGATCGGCGTTGAGAGTTTTGACAGCCAGAAAACTGAGCTGCTCAACCTCTCCTGGAGCCGTAATCTGTGGGGCTCAAGCAGTATTTATCTGGCTGCCAGCCGTGACCAGCAGCGGGGCGACTGGACGGTTGCGCTGTCGTTGCAGGTTCCCCTCGGCGAACGTGACAGCGCCGCCGTCACCTTTGAAAACACCCCTGACGCAGGCAGCACTCAACGCATTAACTACAACCACTCGATGCCTTCAGACGGCGGATTTAGCTGGAACATGGCCTGGGCCAACCAGTCGCGGTCGAGTAACTATCAGCAGGCCACGCTCGGCTGGCGGAATAACAACGTGGAGCTACAGGGCGGCGGCTACGGTGAGAAGGGCATGATGACCTGGTGGGGCGAGGCGATGGGCTCTGTCGTGCTGATGGACGGTGAGCTGTTTGCGGCGAACAAAATCAACGATGCGTTTGTGGTGATCAGCACCGACGGACATCCGGATGTTCCCGTCAGCTACGAAAACCAGCCGGTCGGAAAAACCAATAACAAAGGCTATCTGCTGGTGAGCGGCGTTTCCGCCTATTACCCGGCAAGTTACCGCATTGATACCCTGAACTTACCCGCGGATACCCGGCTGAAAGAGACCGAGCGTCGGGTGGCGATTCGTCGGCATAACGGTTATCTGGTGGATTTCCCGATGGAGCAGGAGCGGGTTGCCAGCGTGATCCTGCACGATGCGCAGGGCAATGCGATCCCGGTAGGAAGCCAGGTCAGACGCGCGTCCCGCAGCAGCGCGGTTGTCGGCTACGACGGCCTCGCCTGGCTGGAAAACCTCAACGACGTGAATCCGCTCGAGGTCATCACCCCGGAGGGTAAACGCTGTACGGCAACGCTGACCGTTGGCGCAAACCCTGAACATAAGCTGCAAACCTACGGTCCGCTGACCTGTCGGGAGGCGCCGTGAGACGCCTGTTAATCGCGCTCCTGCTGCTGTGCTCCGGCGGCAGCTGGGCGGCCTGTACCGTCAGTACGGTGAATGCCTCGTTTGGCAGCATCACCTCGTTCGCACTCAGCGGCACCGGGGAAGTGGAAACGACGGGCACGCTGGTGGTGACCTGCGACACTGTTCTCAACTTGTTAACCAACGACTCGGTGACGCTGAATTACACTTCGGCATCCGTCTTCGCGAATAGCCGGGCGACCATGAAGCGTACGGACAACGCGGCTATTACCGATGTCATCCCTGCGCGGCTGTGCGGGGCGTCCGGCTGCGGCGGAAACAGTGAAGTACAAATCAGCAAAGCTTATACCTGGAACGGAAATACGCTGCTCGGGCTGCTGGGTTCAAGGCGCTACAACATTCCCCTTTATTTCCGGACCGTAATGGGGCAGAACGTCACCGCCGGGCCGTATCAGGTGTTGTTAACGTTCAGCATTAACTACAACGTGTGCGCCGTTGGCGCGGTCGGAGCGTGCCTGACCCCGCAAACCGGTACGGCAACCACCTCGATCCTCCTCAACATGACCGTCACCAACGATTGCAGCACCATGACCACGCCGGACGTGAATTTTAACAGCGCGCCGCTGGTGCAAAATTTTCCCACCGTTTCACAGTCGGTTGCCGTCACCTGCACCAAAGGCAGCACCTACACCATAGGCATTAATAATGGGGCAAATGCCCTGAACAACGTGCGTCGTATGGTCAGCGGCAGCAACTTCATGAGTTACGACATCTATAAAGAGGCGACCAGCAACCGCTGGGGCGGCAGCGGCAGCGAGCGCTGGGCCAGCGCCAGCTCATCGCAGGTCAGTACGGACGGGCTTTTACGTACCTACAACTACACCGCCAAAGTTCTGACCAGCCAGGCCACGCCGCCTGCCGGAACCTATACCGACACGCTGATTGTCGACGTCGCGTTCTGACCCTCCGCGCTTTTCCCTTTCGCAAATGTAAAGTTCCTGTGGCCTGTGCCGATAACACCGTTAATAAATCTATGAGAAGGTGTTGTATGTTGAACCGTATCCGCGTTGTCACAATGCTTATGATGGTGCTGGTCATTTTCGCACTTCTTCAGCTTACTTCTGGCGGCCTCTTTTTCTCGTCGTTAAAACAGAACCAGGACAGCTTCGCGGCCTCGAACGATTTGCGAATGCAGCAAAGCGAACTGACCACGACCTGGGATCTGATGTTGCAGACGCGTATCAACCTGAGCCGCTCGTCTGCCCGCATGATGATGGACCCAAATAACCAGCAGAGCAGCGCAAAAACGGAACTGCTGAAGAATGCGCGCGCCACGCTGGCAGACGCGGCGAAACATTACGACGCCTTCAAAAAAATCGCCCCTCAGCCGGCAATGGCGCAGGCGAGCGCGAACATAGATGAAAAATATCAGGCCTACTTCGCCGGCCTCACGGAGCTGGTGCAGTTCCTGGAGAAGGGCAATATGGACGCCTATTTCGCGCAGCCGACCCAGGGAATGCAGAACGCCCTCGGCGCGGCGCTCGGCGAGTACGCCAAAGCCAGCGGCGAGCTTTATCACTCCGCATTCACGCAAAGCCAGAACGACTACCGTTTCGCTAAATGGCAGATGGCGGTTCTCGCCCTCGCGCTGGTCATCGTACTGGTGGCCGTGTGGTACGGCATTCGTCATATCCTTCTTAACCCGCTTGGCCGCGTCATTGCCCATATCCGTGATATTGGCCGGGGCGATCTCACGAAAACGCTGACCGTTTCTGGCCGCAATGAGATCACCGAGCTGGCAACCAGCGTCGACCATATGCAGCGTTCGCTGATTGATACCGTCGCCAACGTGCGCGAGGGGGCGGATGCCATCTATACCGGCACGAGTGAAATCGCGATGGGCAACAACGATCTCTCGTCCCGTACCGAACAGCAGGCATCCGCACTGGAAGAGACGGCGGCCAGCATGGAGCAGCTCACCGCGACCGTGAAGCAGAATGCCGACAATGCCCGCCAGGCGTCGCAGCTTGCAGAAAGCGCGTCCGACACCGCCCAGCGCGGCGGTCGGGTGGTCGACGGCGTGGTGAAAACCATGCATGACATTGCCGACAGCTCGAAGAAAATCGCCGACATCATCAGCGTAATCGACGGTATCGCCTTCCAGACCAATATCCTGGCGCTGAACGCGGCCGTTGAAGCGGCGCGTGCGGGCGAGCAGGGGCGCGGGTTTGCCGTGGTCGCCGGCGAAGTGCGTAACCTCGCCAGCCGCAGCGCCAATGCGGCGAAAGAGATCAAAGCCCTGATTGAAGACTCTGTTTCACGCGTGGATACCGGCTCGGTGCTGGTGGAAAGTGCGGGTGAAACCATGAATGACATCGTGAATGCCGTGACGCGCGTGACGGACATCATGGGTGAAATCGCCTCTGCATCGGATGAGCAGAGTCGTGGTATTGACCAGGTCGCCCTGGCGGTATCGGAAATGGATCGTGTGACGCAGCAAAACGCCGCCCTGGTGCAGGAGTCCGCTGCCGCGGCCGCTGCGCTGGAGGACCAGGCGAGCCGCCTGAAAATGGCCGTCTCGGCGTTCCGTCTTACTTCAAAAACGACAAATACGGTCAGCTCGCGGTCGGCGTACAGCGAAGCAACCCCGGCGCCCGTGACAACACGTACGCGCGCAGCGGTGACCGGACAAGATGAAAACTGGGAAACATTTTGACTGACAATTAAACCGCGGCTGCTTGCCGCTTGATGGGAGCGTGGATGTTAAATCGTATTCGTATCTCGACCACACTGTTTTTGATTCTGATCCTGTGTGGGGTTTTGCAGGTTGGCAGTAACGGGTTGTCTTTCTGGGCGTTTCGCGATGGCTATCAGAATTTGCAGGAAGTTGAGACGAGTAATCAGCAGCGCTCCGCACTGGCACAAACGCGTGCCGTGCTGTTGCAGGCAAGCACTGCGCTGAACAAAGCAGGGACGTTAACCGCGCTGAGCTATCCGCCGGAGGATATTAAGACGCTGATGGTCGTGGCCCGCAGCAGCCTGAAGCAGGCCGACGCGCAGTTTAAGGCCTTTATGGCGCAGGAGGCGGTCAGTGAGAAAGAGAAAGCGCTGAAAGTCGCCATGAAAAAGACCTTTGATGTGTGGTACGGCGATCTCGACCATCAGGCGACGTGGCTGGAGAACAACCAGCTTTCTGACTTCCTGACTGCGCCGGTACAGGCGTCTCAGGCGGCGTTTGACGGCAGCTTTAACGCATGGCAGCAGGATATTAACCAGTTTGTGGCGCGTGCCGGTGCGGACAGCCGTACCAGCTACCGCATGTCAGGGGCGATATTCCTGACCATGGTGATCCTGGCCGCCCTGCTGACCGGCGGCTCGCTGTGGTGGTCGCGCAAAATGATCGTCCAGCCGCTGGCCATCGTCAGCAGCCACTTCGACAGTATGGCGAAGGGCGACCTGGCGCGTCCGGTGGCCGTGTATGGCAGGAATGAAATATCAGCGATTTTCGCCAGCCTGAAGGCGATGCAGGGGTCGCTGCGGGAAACGGTAAGCAACGTTCGCCAGGGCAGTTACGCCATGCATACCGGGATTTCCGAGATTGCGGCAGGCAATAACGATCTCTCATCCCGCACCGAACAGCAGGCGGCATCGCTGGCGCAGACGGCGGCCAGCATGGAGCAGCTGACCGCGACGGTAAGCCAGAACGCCGATAACGCGCGTCAGGCGTCCGACTTGTCAAAACAGGCGGCGATGACGGCGAAACGTGGGGGCGATCAGGCCTCTCACGTCGCCAGCACGATGCAGGAGATTGCCGCCAGCTCGCAGAAAATTGGCGACATTATCAGCGTCATCGACGGTATCGCGTTCCAGACCAATATTCTGGCGCTGAACGCGGCCGTTGAAGCGGCGCGTGCCGGGGAGCAGGGGCGCGGGTTCGCGGTGGTTGCCGGTGAAGTCCGAAACCTCGCCAGCCGCAGCGCCAATGCGGCGAAAGAGATCAAAGGGCTGATAGAAGAGTCGGTCTCCCGCGTTCAGCAGGGCTCCGCGCTGGTGGATACCGCCGCGCAGACCATGCACGAGATTGTCACCTCCGTGACGCGGGTTAACGACATTATGGGCGAGATTGCCTCGGCGTCTGATGAACAACGCCGTGGTATTGAGCAGGTGGCGCAGGCCGTTACACAGATGGATCAGGTTACGCAGCAGAACGCCTCACTGGTGGAAGAGGCGGCGGCGGCTACCGATCAGCTGGCAAACCAGGCGGATCACCTTACCGGGTTGGTCGCCGTATTTAATGTGAAAGAGCACGTTGAAGCAGTAACAGAAGTCGGACGGTCACAGGCCGTGCCCGTTGTATCCTGAATGTGATTAAGAAGGCGCTATGACATCACCCATGCCCTCAGGGCAAACGTCATTATTGTTGCAGATGACACAGCGCCTCGCGCTGTCCGACGCGCATTTTCGTCGGATATGTCAGTTAATCTACCAGCGTGCGGGGATCGTGCTTGCGGACCATAAGCGAGACATGGTCTACAACCGGCTGGTGCGGCGCTTGCGTACGCTGGGGCTGGATGATTTTGGCCGCTATCTGAGCATGCTCGAAGCGAACCAGAACAGCGCCGAATGGCAGGCATTTATCAACTCATTAACCACCAACCTGACCGCGTTTTTCCGCGAGGCGCATCACTTCCCGGTGCTGGCGGAACACGCCCGTCGCCGTAGCGGAGAGTATCGCGTCTGGAGCGCGGCGGCCTCTACCGGGGAAGAGCCGTACTCGCTGGCCATCACCCTGGCGGACACCCTGGGCATGGCGCCGGGCCGCTGGAAAGTGTACGCCAGCGACATCGATACCGAAGTGCTGGAAAAAGCCCGTAACGGCGTTTATCGCCAGGATGAGCTTAAAACGCTGTCTCCTCAGCAGCTACAGCGTTACTTCATGCGCGGTACCGGCCCGCATGAAGGACTGGTGCGCGTACGCCAGGAGCTGGCGAACTGCGTGGAATTTGCTCCCGTTAATTTACTGGATAAGCAGTACAACGTTCCGGGGCCATTCGACGCCATTTTTTGCCGTAACGTGATGATCTATTTTGATAAAACGACGCAGCAGGACATTTTGCGTCGCTTTGTTCCGTTGCTCAAGCCTGACGGTTTACTGTTTGCCGGGCACTCGGAAAACTTCAGCAACCTCGTGCGTGAGTTTAGCCTGCGTGGGCAAACGGTATATGCGCTGAGTAAGGAAAAAGCATGAGTAAAATCAGGGTATTGTCTGTCGATGATTCGGCGCTGATGCGTCAGATCATGACCGAAATCATCAATAGCCACAGCGATATGGAGATGGTGGCGACAGCACCCGATCCCCTGGTCGCGCGGGATTTAATCAAAAAATATAACCCCGACGTGCTGACGCTGGATGTTGAAATGCCGCGCATGGATGGCATCGATTTCCTGGAAAAATTAATGCGCCTGCGCCCGATGCCGGTGGTGATGGTGTCATCTCTGACCGGTAAAGGTTCAGAAATCACCCTGCGCGCGCTGGAGCTGGGGGCGGTGGATTTTGTCACCAAGCCGCAGCTCGGCATTCGCGAGGGGATGCTGGCGTACAGCGAGATGATCGCCGAGAAAATCCGTACCGCGTCGCGCGCAAAACTCGCGGCCCACAAGCCGATGGCAGCTCCGGCAACCCTGAAGGCAGGGCCGTTACTCAGCTCGGAAAAGTTGCTGGTCATTGGGGCGTCAACCGGAGGAACAGAGGCAATTCGCCATGTACTCCAGCCATTGCCGCTCTCAAGCCCGGGTATTCTGATCACGCAACATATGCCGCCAGGGTTTACCCGTTCGTTCGCGGAGCGCCTGAATAAGCTGTGCCAGATCAGCGTGAAAGAGGCGGAAGACGGCGAGCGCGTGCTGCCGGGTCACGCCTATATCGCCCCGGGTGACAAGCACATGGAGCTGGCGCGCAGCGGGGCGAACTATCAAATCAAAATTCATGACGGGCCGCCGGTTAACCGGCACCGCCCGTCGGTGGATGTGCTGTTTCATTCGGTGGCGAAACATGCGGGGCGCAACGCCGTTGGGGTGATCCTGACGGGGATGGGCAACGACGGCGCCGCCGGAATGCTTGCGATGCACCAGGCTGGCGCCTGGACGATTGCGCAGAATGAAGCAAGTTGTGTGGTGTTCGGCATGCCGCGCGAGGCCATCAATATGGGTGGCGTAAGCGAAGTGGTCGATCTTAGCCAGGTAAGCCAGCAGATGCTGGCGAAAATCAGTGCCGGACAGGCAATACGTATTTGACTCAGGAGTATTATTTTATGGCGGATAAAGAGCTTAAGTTTTTGGTTGTGGATGACTTTTCCACCATGCGTCGCATTGTGCGCAACCTGCTGAAAGAGCTGGGCTTCAACAATGTTGAAGAAGCAGAAGACGGGGTGGATGCGCTGAACAAACTCCAGGCTGGCGGGTTTGGTTTTGTGATTTCCGACTGGAACATGCCGAACATGGACGGTCTCGAACTGCTGAAAACCATCCGCGCGGATGCGGGCATGGCCTCTCTGCCGGTGCTGATGGTGACCGCAGAAGCGAAGAAAGAGAACATTATTGCCGCCGCACAGGCGGGCGCAAGCGGCTACGTGGTGAAGCCATTCACCGCGGCGACTCTGGAAGAGAAGCTCGGGAAGATCTTCGAGAAACTCGGCATGTGAGGTGATGGATATGTTGCAACCTGCTATGAAACCCGTTGAAGAACATTCGCCGAGCGACATTATTGCCCGCATTGGTAGCCTGACCCGCATGCTGCGCGACAGCCTGCGTGAGCTGGGGCTGGACCAGGCTATCGCCGAAGCGGCGGAAGCCATCCCTGACGCGCGCGACCGTCTGGACTACGTCGTGCAGATGACCGCGCAGGCGGCCGAGCGTGCGCTGAACAGCGTTGAAGCCTCGCAGCCGCACCAGGATGCGATGGAGAAGGGTGCGAAAGCGCTGAGCAAACGCTGGGATGAGTGGTTTGAGAACCCTATTGAGCTGGCGGATGCCCGCGAACTGGTAACGGATACCCGTCAGTACCTGGGTGACGTGCCGGGCCACACCAGCTTCACTAACGCCCAGCTGCTGGACATCATGATGGCGCAGGATTTCCAGGACCTCACCGGCCAGGTGATCAAGCGCATGATGGATGTGATCCAGGAGATTGAACGTCAGCTGCTGATGGTGCTGCTGGAGAACATACCGGAACCAGCTGCCCGTCCGAAACGCGAGAACGAAAGCCTGCTCAATGGTCCACAGCTTGACACCAGCAAAGCGGGCGTGGTGGCAAGCCAGGATCAGGTGGACGATCTGCTGGACAGTCTTGGTTTTTAATGTAAAAACACCACCTCATTGAGGTGGTGTTTTCTATGGTTTAAATTCGAATTTTTATATCGAATCCGGTTCGGAAATGACAGAGGTCTTCTTTGAGACGACGCAGATCCTCGACGCTAAAGGAAGAAGAGCGATAACTACCGTATTCATACTGCCTTAGCTGGTCAAAGCTGTGTTCATGCAGAGCCTGTAACAAAAAATCGGTCAACTGCGGCCCCAGGATCTGGACTCGCTTGTTATAGATTGTGCGCAAGATCTTGATAACAGAACCCACTTCGTTAGGTGTTTTCTGTAATACGAGTTCAAGCCGACGGTGATGCAAGTCGTGGAGATAGTTATCAGGACTAATGAGATGTTTCTTCTTCACATCGTAAAGAATTGAATCCCATGACATCAGCGTTGTATTCAACAAGCTGTAGGTATCTTTAAACTCAACAATCCTGTTCTTAAAGGCCCAGGTATCATTGATGCTCCAGATATCAAAATCCAGACTCATGTAATGGAAGCGGATCCCGCCCAGCTTATTTACGCTGAAACATTCGATGTTGTGTCTGTTCAGCGCGTTAATCAGCTCTTCTCGTGACAGATCAATGACCAGATCGATATCCGAAGTAAAGCCTCCACGCCCAAAAAGGCCGATATCACGAATCATCCCGCCAAAAATCCACGCGTGCGAGCGCTCAGCCAGAGCGTCGATGAGCGCTCTGGCTTGCTTTCGCTCTTCGCTAACGTCAAAGAAATCTTCGATTCTTAGCTTAAGGCGTTGATGGCTGGAGACGACTTTCATATTCATAAAGCGATTTTAGCTCATCGTGAAGGCGTATCAAATAACTGTCTGTCATTCCTGAAACAGCATCAGCGAGCAACTGCGCTTCTTTATAAAGGGGGGGTAAGTTGTTTTCTTTATCATCAAACACTCGGCGGTAGTTTTCAGAGATTCGGCCATAAGCATAACGACCAAAGGGTGTATCCCATTCCTTTCCACCGCTTTTACGACCCCTTATACCTACCCAGAGCATGTCCATGAGTCCCTGTATGTAGTTTGAGCCTTTCAGCTCCAGCTCAAGTACGGTTCGATGACGATAGCCACGGGTTTGATCAAATTTTTTCAACGCTGAACAAAGTTCATTTCCATCACTGATACTGATCAGGTCCTTAATAGCGCACTCGGTATTGCAAAGCTGTTTATGGCACTGTCGAAAAGCCTCAACAACACTCGTAATGAGTACATTTGTTCCGTGCACACGGAACATTTGCATACTCATATCATTGATTTCGGCGGGGGAGAGCTCTTGTTTTCGGTCGTCCCATTCCCGATTCTTATCCTGTACTTTTTTTACCAACTGATTAATTGTTTGATCTGTTCCGTTTTTCCAGCTTGTCAGAAAACTAATCAGATCCTGATAGGATGCCAGCCCTTTTTTTATGGTGTCTTCCGCATCAAGAATTGAATACGCTATGTCATCACACGCTTCCATTAAATAGGTAAAAGGATGTCTGAGTCCTTCAGAAAGGCCTGTTTCCTGCCAAATATCATGTACCACTTTTTCTTCCGAGAACAGATACCCATGTTTACTCCATTTCTTGTTTTTGATGTAGGAGGACTGAGGGTATTTAATCATGGCTGCAAGTGACGCATAGGTAAGATTCAAACCATAATTATCATTGATAATTTGAAGTCTGGTCACAAGGCGAAGCGTTTGAGAATTACCATCGAAGTTCATGAAATCATTGAATATCCTGCCGCTTTCTTCATCGAAATCATGCGCTACCAGGGGAGCCAAATTGCGACGAAACCACGTCGCCATCGCTGCCTCTCCCTGATGCCCGAAAGGAGGATTACCCAAATCATGTGCCAGTCCAATCGTTGCCAACAGAGCGGGGACATCGCGTTCCAGTATTAAGTGGTTACAGTCGCTTCCAAATATTTCTTCTTTCATTTCAAAGGCAAGACGCATCCCGATGCCTCTGGCAAAATTCGCCACTTCGTGGGAATGGGTCAATCGGGTACGTACGCTGTCATTCAGATCCAGTGGGAAAACCTGCGTTTTATCAGCTAAACGACGGGTTGGCGCTGCGAAGAGTAAGCGGTCAAAGTCTCGTTCAATCTCTTGCCTACCGGCGGCGAGGTCTGACTTTTTTGAATCCGGATTTTTCTCTTTATCTTTGCGTCTGCTGCTATTTAACAACTTACTCCACTTCATAAAACATCCTTTTTATTGAGGCCTTTAAGGAAAGCTATCAAACCCAATCAGGGGTTACCAGACGGTCCAGAATGAAAATTTTAAAACTGGAATGCGTTACGCAAGAAACGAAACCAGGGGCAGGCGTAATGGGTGTTAAGGGATTAAATCGGCCCTTTTTATTGGTTTGTTTACGCGATTGCCAAAGTAATTCTTAGGCATGATACCCGTGAATTAATGGGCTGCGAGCAGGCACAGTGGCAGAAGAGAACGACGACAAAACAGAAGCCCCCACACCCCACCGACTTGAAAAAGCCCGTGAGGATGGGCAGATCCCCCGATCCCGAGAGCTGACATCCCTGCTGATCCTGGTGGTGGGCGTCTGCATAATCTGGTGGGGCGGGGAGATGCTCGCCCGCAGACTGGCGGGAATGCTTTCTGCTGGCTTACGTTTTGATCACAGCATGGTCAATGACCCCAATCTGATCCTCATTCAGATCATCAACCTTGTGAAAAGCGCGATGCTCGCCTTGCTGCCGCTGATCGCGGGCGTGGTCATCGTGGCCCTGGTTTCGCCGGTCATGCTCGGTGGCCTGGTGTTCAGCGGTAAATCGCTGCAACCGAAATTCTCTAAGCTCAATCCGTTCCCCGGCATTGCGAAAATGTTTTCCGCTCAAACCGGGGCTGAGCTTCTTAAAGCGATCCTGAAATCGCTTCTTATGGGCAGTACCGCCGGGTTTTTTTTGTGGCACCACTGGCCGGAGATGATGCGCCTGATCAGCGAGTCCCCGATGACGGCGATGAAGAATGCCCTGAACCTGGTCGGGTTATGCTCGCTGCTGGTGGTACTCAGCATTATTCCGATGGTGGCGTTCGACGTTATCTTCCAGATCTATTCCCATATCAAAAAGCTGCGAATGTCGCGTCAGGACATCCGCGATGAATATAAGCAGATGGAAGGCGACCCGCACGTTAAGGGCCGTATCCGCCAGATGCAGCGCGCCGCCGCGCGTCGGCGCATGATGGAAGATGTGCCGAAAGCCGACGTCATCGTCACCAACCCGACTCACTACTCCGTGGCGCTTCAGTACGACGAAAACAAAATGAGCGCGCCGAAAGTGGTGGCGAAAGGGGCCGGGCTGATTGCGCTGCGCATTCGTGAAATCGCCACGGAAAACCGTGTGCCGATCCTGGAAGCACCGCCGCTGGCTCGCGCGCTGTATCGCCACGCGGAAATTGGACAACAGATCCCGGGCCAGCTCTACGCCGCTGTCGCAGAGGTGCTGGCCTGGGTGTGGCAACTGAAACGCTGGCGTTTAGCGGGCGGTCAACGACCTGTAAAACCTGAGAACCTGCCGGTGCCTGAAGCACTGGATTTTTTGAACGAGAAGGACACTGATGGCTAATCTGGTGGCAATGTTGCGCCTGCCCGGCAACCTGAAATCGACGCAATGGCAGATCCTTGCCGGACCGATTCTGATCCTGCTAATTCTGTCGATGATGGTGCTGCCGTTACCGGCATTTATCCTCGACCTGCTTTTCACCTTCAACATTGCGTTGTCCATCATGGTGTTGCTGGTGGCGATGTTCACCCAGCGCACGCTGGAGTTCGCCGCGTTTCCAACGATCCTGCTGTTCACCACGCTGCTGCGCCTGGCGCTGAACGTTGCCTCCACGCGTATCATCCTGATGGAAGGGCACACCGGCGCGGCGGCGGCGGGCAAGGTGGTCGAAGCCTTCGGTCACTTCCTGGTGGGCGGCAACTTCGCCATCGGTATCGTGGTGTTCGTCATTCTGGTGATTATCAACTTCATGGTTATCACTAAAGGGGCGGGGCGTATCGCTGAAGTGGGCGCGCGCTTCGTGCTCGACGGGATGCCGGGCAAGCAGATGGCCATCGACGCCGACCTGAATGCCGGGCTGATCGCGGAAGATGAAGCGAAAAAACGCCGTGCCGAAGTGACCCAGGAGGCAGATTTCTACGGCTCCATGGACGGTGCGAGTAAGTTTGTGCGCGGTGACGCCATCGCGGGCATTCTGATCATGGTGATTAACGTCGTCGGCGGCCTGCTCGTCGGCGTGCTGCAACACGGCATGGACATGGGCCACGCGGCGGAAAGCTATACGCTGCTGACCATTGGTGACGGTCTGGTGGCGCAGATCCCGGCGCTGGTGATCTCCACCGCGGCGGGCGTGATTGTGACTCGCGTCAGTACCGATCAGGACGTGGGCGAGCAGATGGTGGGGCAGCTCTTCAGCAACCCGCGCGTTATGCTGCTCTCTGCGGCGGTGCTGGGCCTGCTCGGTATGGTGCCGGGCATGCCAAACCTGGTATTCCTGCTGTTCACCGCTGCGCTGCTGGGGCTTGCCTGGTGGATGCGTGGCCGGGAAACGCAGCCTAAGGCAGAGCCTGCGCCGGTCAAAATGCCTGAGAACACCCAGGCGGTGGAAGCCACCTGGAACGACGTACAGCTCGAAGATTCGCTGGGGATGGAAGTGGGGTACCGCCTGATCCCGATGGTGGATTTCCAGCAGGATGGTGAGCTGCTTGGCCGTATCCGCAGCATTCGTAAAAAATTCGCCCAGGATATGGGCTTCCTGCCGCCGGTGGTCCACATCCGGGACAATATGGATCTCCCGCCCGCGCGCTACCGCATCCTGATGAAAGGGGTGGAAATCGGCAGCGGTGATGCGTACCCCGGCCGCTGGCTGGCGATTAACCCGGGCACCGCCGCAGGCACGTTGCCGGGTGAGCAGACGACCGACCCGGCCTTTGGTCTGGCGGCAATCTGGATTGAGAGCGCCCTGAAAGAGCAGGCCCAGATTCAGGGTTACACGGTCGTTGAGGCCAGTACCGTGGTGGCGACGCACCTCAACCACCTGATTGGCCAGTTCTCCGCGGAACTGTTTGGACGTCAGGAGGCGCAGCAGCTGCTCGACCGCGTAACGCAGGAGATGCCGAAGCTGACCGAAGATTTGGTGCCGGGCGTACTGACCTTAACCACCCTGCACAAAGTGCTGCAAAATCTGCTCGATGAGAAGGTGCCCATTCGCGATATGCGCACCATCCTTGAGACGCTGGCCGAACATGCGCCGCTGCAAAGCGATCCGCACGAACTGACGGCGGTGGTACGCGTGGCGCTCGGACGCGCCATTACCCAGCAATGGTTCCCGGGAACCGGCGAAGTGCAGGTCATTGGCCTGGATACGCCGCTGGAACGTCTGCTGCTTCAGGCGTTGCAGGGCGGTGGCGGGCTGGAGCCGGGTCTGGCGGACAGATTACTGGCGCAAACCCAGGAGGCGCTGGCGCGTCAGGAGATGCTGGGCGCGCCGCCGGTGCTGCTGGTGAATCACGCGCTGCGTCCGCTGCTGTCGCGCTTCCTGCGCCGGAGCCTGAACCAGCTGGTGGTGCTGTCGAATATGGAGCTATCCGATAACCGCAATATTCGCATGACGGCGACCATAGGAGGGAAATAATGCGTAAGTGGCTGTGGATCTTACTTTTCCCGCTGGCGGCGCAGGCCGCAGGCGAGGGGGCATGGCAGGCCAGCAGTATCGGCTTAACGCTCAACCATCGGGGGGAGTCGATCTCCTCCCGTCCGCTGTCCGCCTCTGAGCCCGTGTCCGGGCAGATGACGCTGGTGGCCTGGAATTATACCCTGACGGGACCCACACCGGCCGGGTTGCGGGTGCGGCTGTGCTCGCTGACCCGCTGCGCGGAAATCGAGGGACAACGTGGCACTACCCAGGCCTTCAACGGGGTGTCTGCTCAGGAGCCTTTACGCTTTATCTGGGAAGTGCCAGGCGGTGGACGTCTCATCCCGGCGCTGAAGGTTCAGCGCAACGAGGTGCTCGTCAACTACCGCTAACTGCCCGCCTTTTCGCCAGTCTCCAGGCATTTCTGAAGGCTGGCTCGCAAAAATGACCTTCCCTTTTGATACAAAAGAAACGCTGTTTTATAAATCAGTGACACGCGTATTGACACTCTTTGCGTTTTTGCCATTCACCACTTTGTGATGGCAGAAACAGAAAGGTATCAACAGGTCGATACTTTTACTGTAGCCGTGTAAAAACTCCCGGACGAGGTTGCTTACAGGGAGTCTCCCAAAACTGATTAGGGTTGACGGCAATGAAAACACGTAAAATTGGACTCGCAAATTATTTTGCTTACGGGTCAGGGGACTTCCTCGGGGCGGGGACTACCGCCCTGACGGCCGCCTGGCTTTTGTATTTTTATACCACCTTCTGTGGACTCACACCGATTGAAGCAACCTTTATCTTCGCTGCCGCAAGGGTGCTGGATGCGGTTGTCAGCCCGTTAATGGGCTTTTTAACCGATAACTTTGGCACCACATGGCTGGGCAAGCGTTTTGGCCGTCGTAAGTTCTTCATCCTGCTCGGTATTCCCTGCGTTTTCAGCTACTCGCTGATGTGGGTAGGGGACATGAGTTTCTGGTACTACCTGCTGACCTATCTGATCTTTGATATCGTCTACACCATGATCCTGGTGCCGTACGAAACGCTGGTGCCGGAGATGACGGACGATTTCAAACAGAAAACCAAATTCTCCGGGGCGCGAATCTCTATGGCGCAGATGTCCGCCATTCTGGCCTCCTTCCTGCCGGGGATCCTGCTCACGCATTTCGGCAAAGACAACGCGATCTCCTTCTTCTATGCAAGCCTGGTCTTCTCCGTACTCTGCGCGCTGATGCTTACTTTCGTCTGGTTCTTCACCTGGGAGCGTCCGCGCGAAGAGTGGTCTGAAGCGGCTCTGCGTGCCGAGGAAGAGAAGAAAAAGCTGACCCTGGGCCAGAGCCTGAACCGTCTTTTTGTCGAATTAAGTTCGACGCTGCGCATCAAGATTTTCCGCCAGCATCTGGGGATGTACCTTGGCGGCTACATCGCCCAGGACGTCTTTAATGCGGTGTTCACCTATTACGTGGTATTTGTGCTGATGCAGGAGGCGTCAATGGCGTCCAACCTGCTGGGCACGATGGCCATCTTCCAGTTCCTCGCCGTGATCGGCATGATCCCGCTGTGCATTCGCTTCGGACCTGCGCCGTCTTACCGCATGGTGGTCGTGCTGTTTGGTCTGGCCTCGCTCTCTTACGCGGTGCTTTATTACGCGGGCCTGAGCGACGTTTACGCTCTGCTGCTGCTGATCTCTGCGGTTGCCGGTCTTGGCCGCGGGGGTATCAACTACGTACCGTGGAATACCTACACCTACATTGCTGACGTGGACGAAGTGATCACCGGTCAGCGTCGCGAAGGGATCTTCGCGGGCATCATGACGCTGACCCGTAAAGCGTCTCAGGCCGGTGCGGTGATGCTGGTGGGGATCGTGATGCAGATGTCGGGCTTTGTCAGCGGGCAAAAAGTGCAACCTGCGGAAGTGAGCCACACCATTCTGATGATCCTGAGCGTTGGCACTATTCTGGTGCTGTTCTGCGGCTTCCTTGTCTCCCTGCGCTTCAAACTCAATTTGCAGACCCACAGCACCCTGCGTGAAGAGACCGCGAAAATGCGCGAGTCCGGCCATGCGATGCCAGAGGCGGTGACCCCGCAGGCCCGCGCTACCGTGGAGATGCTGGCGGGAATGCCGTATGAATCCCTGTGGGGCAACAACAACATCGGTTATCTGAATCGCAATAAGCCAGCGGCCCCTTCGCTGAAGGATCGCGCGGTACTGAATTCGACATACAACAGAGGTTAAGATGATGAAAGTTTGGCCTGTCAAACATAGCCCGTTACTGCGTCAGCCTGAGCGCTTTATCGCCAGGGATGAGCTGAAATCGCTGATTCAAAAGGTGACGCATAACCTGGTCAATATCCACGACAAAACGGGTGAGTTTTTGCTGCGGCTGGACGACGGGCGCGTGATCGACACCAAAGGCTGGGCCGGATGGGAATGGACCCACGGCGTCGGTTTATACGGTATCTGGCAGTATTACTGCCAGACCGGTGACGAAGGCATGCGCGAGATTATCGACAGCTGGTTTGCTGACCGTTTCGCTGAAGGCGCAACCACCAAAAACGTGAATACCATGTCGCCGTTCCTGACGCTGGCGTATCGCTACGAAGAGACCAAAAACCCTGCTTGGCTGCCGTGGCTGGAAAGCTGGGCGGAATGGGCGATGAATGAGATGCCGCGCACCGAACATGGCGGCATGCAGCACATCACCCTGGCGGAAGAGAACCATCAGCAGATGTGGGATGACACGCTGATGATGACGGTGCTGCCGCTGGCGAAAATCGGCAAGCTGCTGAACAAGCCGGAGTACGTCGAGGAGGCGATCTATCAGTTCCTGCTCCACGTACAGAATCTGATGGATCGGGAGACCGGGCTGTGGTTCCACGGCTGGAATTACGACGGTAATCACAACTTTGCCCGGGCCCGCTGGGCG
Source organism: Enterobacter sp. DTU_2021_1002640_1_SI_PRY_ASU_LCPMC_013 (assembly GCF_032389435.1). Taxonomy (NCBI): domain Bacteria; kingdom Pseudomonadati; phylum Pseudomonadota; class Gammaproteobacteria; order Enterobacterales; family Enterobacteriaceae; genus Enterobacter; species Enterobacter sp. DTU_2021_1002640_1_SI_PRY_ASU_LCPMC_013. Next base: position 2,693,527 of record NZ_CP135594.1, on the reverse strand, counting down.
CGCGGCAACAGCTGGCTGACCATCGTGATCCCGGATTTCCTCGAGCTGGTGGATCTGCCGGAAAACAACGCCGTTCGTCGCTATCTGGTGCAGGTACTGAACGCGCAGATCGCCGCACTGGCAAAATGTCAGGACGAGAGTGGATTGTGGCATACGCTGCTGGACGATCCTGATTCTTATCTGGAGGCGTCGGCCACGGCAGGGTTTGCTTACGGCATTCTGAAAGCCGTGCGCAAGCGTTATGTCGGCGCAGAGTACGCAGAGGTGGCGGAGAAAGCGATTCGCGGCATCGTGCAAAACATCTCGCCGGAAGGGGAGCTGCTGCAAACGTCCTTCGGGACGGGGATGGGGAGCGATCTGGCGTTTTACCGCCAGATACCGCTGACCTCGATGCCGTATGGCCAGGCAATGGCGATTCTGTGTCTGACGGAATATTTGCGGAAATATTTCTGATAATAAAAAACCCGGCGCTCGCCGGGTTTCTTTTTTACATACGTTCTACGGTTTCGATACCCAGGGTATCCAGACCGAGCTTCAGTGTCTTCGCCGTCAGCTGCGCCAGCTTCAGACGGCTGTGACGCACCGCTTCGCTCTCGGCAGAGAGGATAGGGCAGTGTTCGTAGAAGCCAGAGAACAGACCGGCCAGATCGTACAGGTAAGCACACATAACATGCGGCGTACCGTCACGCGCGACCACGGAGAGCGTCTCTTCGAACTGAAGCAGGCGGGCAGCCAGCTGTGCTTCACGATCTTCGGTAAGGGTCACCGTGGCATTCGCCAGCACGCTTTCGTCGATATTGGCTTTACGGAAGACGGAGAGTACGCGGGTATAAGCGTACTGCATATATGGCGCCGTGTTGCCTTCAAACGCCAGCATGTTGTCCCAGTCGAAGATATAGTCGGTGGTACGGTTCTTGGAGAGATCCGCGTATTTCACCGCGCCGATCCCAACCGCGTTAGCCAGTTTCTCCAGCTCGTCAGCAGGCATATCCGGGTTCTTCTCGGCCACCAGGCGACGCGCGCGTTCCAGCGCTTCATCCAGCAGATCGGAAAGCTTCACGGTGCCGCCCGCACGGGTTTTGAACGGCTTACCGTCTTTACCCAGCATCATGCCGAACATGTGATGTTCCAGCGGCACGGAATCCGGCACATAACCCGCTTTACGCACGATAGTCCACGCCTGCATCAGGTGCTGGTGCTGACGGGAGTCGATGTAATACAGCACGCGATCCGCATGCAGGGTTTCGTAACGGTATTTCGCACAGGCGATGTCGGTGGTGGTGTAGAGATAGCCGCCATCCTTTTTCTGGACGATCACACCCATCGGTTCGCCTTCCTTGTTTTTATACTCATCAAGGAACACCACCGTTGCGCCTTCGCTTTCCACCGCCAGATTTTTAGCTTTCAGGTCCGCCACAATGCCTGGCAGCATCGGGTTATACAGGCTTTCACCCATCACGTCGTCACGGGTCAGGGTCACGTTCAGACGGTTATAGGTGAGCTGATTCTGGGACATGGTAATGTCCACCAGCTTGCGCCACATCTCGAGGAAGTACGGGTCGCCGCCTTGAAGTTTCACCACGTAGCTGCGTGCGCGCTCGGCGAAGGCTTCATCTTCGTCATAGTGCTTTTTGGCTTCACGGTAGAAACCTTCCAGGTCTGCCAGCGCCATTTCGCCTGCGTTTTCCTGCTGCTGCTTTTCCAGATACGCGATCAGCATGCCGAACTGCGTGCCCCAGTCGCCTACGTGGTTAGCGCGGATCACCTTGTGACCAAGGAACTCGAGGGTACGCACCGCCGCGTCACCGATGATGGTGGAGCGCAGGTGACCGACGTGCATCTCTTTCGCCACGTTTGGCGCGGAGTAGTCAACCACCACGGTCTGCGCTTCTGGCTGAGCCACGCCCAGACGGTCAGATTTCAGCGCCGCGTCAACGTGGCTTGCCAAGAACGCAGGCTCAAGGAAAATGTTGATAAAGCCTGGACCGGCGATTTCGGTTTTGCTGGCGATGCCGGTGAGATCCAGATGCGTCAGTACCTGCTCAGCGAGCTGTCGCGGCGGCATGCCCAGTTTTTTAGCCACTGCCATCACGCCATTAGCCTGATAGTCGCCAAACTGTACTTTCGCTGACTGACGAACCTGTGGTTCGCAATCCGCAGGCGCACCTGCGGCAATCAGTGCCTGACTGACTTTTTCTGAGAGAAGAGCCTGAATATTCACCTGGATACCTTACGTTTTTGATGCGGGTAAAAAACACCCACGCCAGTTTAAGAATTTAGGGCGGGAGTATACTGCAAATGCCTTCGGGCGTCAGCCCTGCGGGGGGCGAAGATCGCTCAGAATCCAGGCGAAGACGGTATGCATAATCATGCAGTCGAAAAAACCGTGATTCTGCGGTTGGTCGACAGAGGGCAACAGAGTAAATTAGCGGCTTTGCGACACGAAACGAGACTGACCTATGGCGAACTGGCATACCATTGACGAACTGCATGATATTTCCGCAGATTTACCGCGCTTCACTCAGGCGTTCACAGAACTTGCCACCCGTCTCGGGCTGGATATCGCGCCGCTTGAGGCCGATCACATCTCTTTGCGCTGCCACCAGAATGCCACCGCCGAACGCTGGCGGCGTGGCTTTGAGCAGTGCGGAGAACTGCTGTCGGAGAATATCATTAACGGTCGCCCGATCTGCCTGTTCAAACTTCACGCGCCGGTAACGGTGGCGCACTGGCAATTCACCGTTGTGGAACTGCCCTGGCCAGGAGAGAAGCGTTATCCGCACGAAGGCTGGGAGCATATCGAAATTGTTCTGCCTGGGGAGCCCGAGACGCTGAACGCCCGTGCGCTGGCGCTGCTTTCCGACGAGGGGTTAAGCCAGCCGGGTATTTTCGTCAAAACCAGCTCGCCAAAAGGGGAGCGCGAACGCTTACCGAACCCTACGCTTGCCGTAACGGACGGCAACGTGACGGTGAAATTCCATCCCTGGACTATCGAGCAGATCGTCGCCAGCGAAGCGTAAGCATTGTGAGCGTCGATCCAGACATTAATCGGGCAACGTGCCACGATGGTACGTTGAGTGAAATTTAAGGAGGATGACATGGCGCTGCTGGAAATTTGTTGTTACAGCGTGGAGTGTGCCGTCACTGCGCAACGGCAGGGGGCCGATCGCATCGAGCTTTGCGCGGCACCGAAAGAAGGGGGATTAACTCCGTCCTTTGGCGTGCTGAAATCAGCCCGCCAGGCCATCACCATTCCGGTGCACCCGATTATTCGCCCGCGCGGCGGTGATTTTTGTTATACGGCGGGTGAGTTCAGTGCCATGCTTGAGGATATCGCCCTCGTCCGTGATTCCGGTTTTCCGGGGCTGGTGATCGGTGTGCTGGACGAAGACGGCAACATCGATCTTCCGCGTATGCGTCAGGTCATGCGCGCCGCCCGGGGGATGGCGGTCACTTTTCATCGTGCGTTCGATATGTGTCAGGATCCGATACAAGCCTTTGATATGCTGGCAGAACTGGGCGTGGCGCGCGTTCTGACGTCGGGCCAGCAGTCCTCGGCTGAAAAAGGACTGAAATTAATTACGGAACTAAAAGCACATTCCGGTGTTCCAATAATCATGGCGGGCGCAGGAGTACGCGCCAGCAATCTGGAACTGTTTTTAAACGCAGGGGTTGAAGAGCTTCATAGCTCAGCGGGTAAATGGATACCTTCACCCATGCGTTATCGCAATACAGGGTTGTCAATGTCGACGGATGCTGAAGCGGATGAGTACTCGCGCTACGGTGTGGATGGAGAGTCGGTTGCGGTAATGAAATCGTTGATTGAACGTCATCACGTGTAGCAACGTACCGATTTTTACCGCGCATCATGTCGCCCAATATGATGCTTGCTTGTACCAGGCCCCTGCAAATTACACAGGGGCCTTTTTTTCTCCTTCATATTTCAAGCCGCAGCCGCGTTGGCCGCCTCGCTCACCCCGGTCACTTACTGATGTAAGCTCCCGGGGATTCGCTGCGTTGCCGCCTTGCTGCAACTTGAACTATTTTGGAGAAAACGTGCGACGCGTAGGCCGGGTAAGGCGCGGCCGCCACCCGGCTAAAGGCTACGGCTTGGTCGCAATCAATACCGCACGCATCGGGGCCGGATAGCCTTCGATGGTTTTACTGTGATCGTCCGGGTCGAGGAATTGCTCCAGCGATTCGGTGATCATCCAGTCGGTGCGGCGCTGTTCCTCAACTGACGTCACGCACACATCGGCGATGCGTACATCGACAAATCCACATTTCTCCAGCCAGTTCTTCAGCGCCAGCGCGGAAGGGATGAAGTAAACGTTGCGCATCTGCGCATAGCGATCGCCCGGCACCAGAACGGCATGTTCATCGCCTTCGATGACCAGCGTTTCCAGCACCAGTTCGCCGCCGCTGACCAGCTGATCTTTCAACTGCCAGAGATGCTCCAGCGGGGAACGACGGTGGTACAGCACGCCCATCGAGAAAACGGTATCAAACGCTTTCAGGGCAGGGAGTTGCTCGATACCCAGCGGCAGCAGGTGCGCACGCTGGTCGTTACCCAGCAGCTTACGCACCGCTTCAAACTGGCACAGGAACAGCTGCATCGGATCGATACCGACGGCCAGATGCGCGCCTGCGCCGATCATGCGCCACATGTGATAGCCGCTACCGCAGCCCACGTCCAGAATGGTGCGCCCGGTCAGGTCGGATAAATGCGGCAGAACGCGATCCCACTTCCAGTCGGAACGCCACTCGGTGTTGATGTTTACGCCGTACAGCGAGAACGGCCCTTTGCGCCACGGCATCAGGTTACGCATCAGCGTTTCGATGCGGTTGATCTGCCCGGCCGGGAGCGGCTCTTCGCTCTCAGCCGTCACGCTGTGCAGTAAATCCAGACGATGAGGCGTCAGTTCAGGCAGAAACTCCACGGCGTTGGACCACTGCTTCAACAGACCATGCTGCTGATCGCGCTGCCAGGTGGCAATTTGCGCAGGCAGGGTTTCCAGCCAGTGGGAAAGGTGGTTTTTGGCAATCAGCTGATAGAAATTACCGAACTCGATCATGCTGCGTCTCCGGCTTTAAGCGCCACCAGAGAACCAAAGTTAAAGCACTGGAACCACAGTTCGCTGTGTTCAAATCCGGCTTTGCGCAGGCGCGCTTTGTGGGTTTCTACGGAATCCGTCAGCATGACGTTTTCAAGCATGCTGCGCTTCTGGCTGATCTCCAGCTCGCTGTAGCCATTTGCACGCTTGAAATCATGGTGCATGTTGAACAGCAGTTCGCCCACGCTGGCGTCTTCAAAGCTGAATTTCTCAGACAACACCAGCGCGCCGCCCGGGTTCAGGCCCTGATAAATTTTATCCAGCAACCGCTGACGATCGTCCGGCACCAGGAACTGAAGGGTAAAGTTCAGTACCACCATCGAGGCGTTCTGGATGTCGATATCGCGGATATCGCCTTCTACCACCTCCACAGGCGTAGGGGCTTTATACGCGTCAATGTGGCGACGGCAGCGTTCAACCATAGCCGGTGAGTTATCGACAGCCACAATCTTGCAGCCTTCGTGATGAACGTTACGACGAATGGACAGCGTTGCCGCTCCCAGCGAACAGCCCAGGTCATAGACCTGCGTGCCGGGTTGAACAAAACGCTCCGCCAGCATGCCGATCATGGAGATAATATTGGAATAACCGGGAACAGAACGCTGGATCATATCCGGGAAGACTTCGGCTACCCGTTCATCAAAGGTCCAGTCGCCCAGGCTGGCGATAGGCGCGGAAAAAAGCGTGTCGCGATCTGACATAACGTAAAAATCCGGGAAAAATAAAGGGGCATATTGTGCGCTAATGGAAGGAGAAAACCAACTCCCACGGCATATACCAAAGGTTAGCCAGCACCATCAGCAAAAGCGAGCACCAGGTCGCGCTCATGCCGGAACGACGCCAGCGGATCAGGCGGTGGTGAAAACCATAATAATGCATCAAACGCCCTGCTATCAGCAGCAGCCCACAGACGTGCACCATCCAGGTTTCTGCGCCATCCATCTCCATTAACAGCAGTAAAATTAACGCGACGGGAATGTACTCGACCGCGTTGCCGTGGATGCGGATTGCGCTTTGTAGCTCAGAAAAGCCCCCGTCACCGTACGAGACGCGGTACTGCATTCTCAGGCGCACAACATCAAATGAAAACTTAATCAGCAGTAATGCACCTAACACCGCATACAGCGCGCTGACCATACTAACTCCCTGTTTTTGGCAGATGGCACGTCTCTATGATAGGGGGTGATTTCAGAAAAGAGAAGATTGTTGTGGGATGGACGGCGCGAGGCCAACCGACGGAACCGCCTGCTGCAAGGCCTGCCAGAGAGCATCGACCAGTTCAGGCGCCTGTGCGATATCCGGCGTATGTAAAAAAAGGTACGGCGTGGTGGTGTGCTCCCATTTCGCCAGCGTTTGCAGCCAGACGGCGAACATCTCCTCATCTTGCTGCATGTTATCGCTGCCGATAAACCGGACCATCGGGTTCTGTGCCGTTACGATCGCGTGGACGGGCACTTTCGGTTTTTTGCGCTGGGCATCAACAACGGCTTCGCTGTGCGGGATTGCGCTATGTACGGGGCGGCTGTCGAGGATCACGCGGTTGACCGATCGTTCATGCAGGCCGCGATTGAGCGCTTTCTCCGCGTCGCCCTTGGCAAAGAATTCCGGATGCCTTACTTCTACGCCGTAGGTGAAGCCATGCGGCAGGGCGTCGAGAAACTGCCAGAGGGCAGGCAGGTCGCGCGGGCCAAACGTGGCGGGAAGCTGGAGCCAGTACTGGCCAATACGGTTGGCCAGAGGCGACATCCGGGTGAAAAACTCGTGGGTTAAATCATCGCAGTTGCGCAGCGCGGCGTTGTGGGAGATGGTCGCCGGGAATTTAAAGCAAAAGCGGAAGTCGTCGGTGGTTTGCTCGCGCCAGCGTTCGACGATCTCCGCGCGGGGCAGGGCGTACAGCGTGGTATTGCCCTCCACGCAGTTAAAGTGTCGGGCATACTCTTCAAGGCTGGTAATACCCAGGCGCACCCATTTCGGGTGCGACCACTGGGGCAGGCCCACGTACATCATAGCGCGCTGAGGATCTCATCCGTGCTGCGCACGCGACCGATACGCGGGAAGATATGGGTCATGCTGCCCTGGTGCTGATCCGCAGAGGCTGCGCTGCACGCATCTTCCGCTATCACCAGGTTAAAGCCCAGCTCCCAGGCGTTACGGGCGGTGGATTCCACACCGATGTTGGTGGAGATCCCGCACAGAATAATCGTGTCGATCCCGCGACGGCGCAGCTGGAGCTCCAGGTCGGTGCCGTAGAATGCGCCCCACTGGCGTTTGGTAACTTCTATATCGCTGTCGCGTTTACCGAGCGAGACAGGATATGTCCACCAGTTGTCCGGCAGCGCCTGCGCCGGGGCCTGGGCATCAACCGGCTGTTTTAACGCTTCGGCGAAATCAGCGGACCAGCCGACGCGCACCATAACAACAGGCGAGCCGCTGGCGCGGCATTTTTCTGCCAGGCGCGCAGCGCGGCTGACCACATCGTCAGCGGTGTGCGGACCACCGGCAAAAGGCAGAATGCCTTCCTGTAAATCAATGACCACAAGGGCGGTTTTGGTGGCATCAAGTGTAAACATCGTCACTCCCGTCAAATGATTGCTTTTCTACACCTTACGACGTGATGGCCTGTTATCGGTCGGATAATTTTGTTAATTTTTGTGAGAATAGGCAATAAGAGTTCAGCAAACGCGCGTCAGGCCGTGCTTCGCTCTTATCGTGCGGCAGAATTTCCAGTATAATAGCCGCCTTTTTTCATCCAGTTGTGACATACAGAAAGCTGCGACATCGTAGCCTGCGAGACAGGCGACAATCAGCCTGCGGCTAATTAAGGGATATCTCATGCGTACAGAATATTGCGGGCAGCTGCGTCAGTCCCACGTCGGGCAGCAGGTCACCCTGTGTGGTTGGGTCAATCGTCGTCGCGATCTTGGTAGCCTTATCTTTATTGATATGCGTGACCGCGAAGGTATCGTTCAGGTGTTCTTCGATCCGGATCGCGCTGATGCGTTGAAGCTGGCTTCTGAGCTGCGCAATGAGTTCTGCATTCAGGTGACGGGCACCGTGCGTGCGCGTGACGAGAAAAACGTCAACGCCGACATGGCGACCGGCGCTATCGAAGTGCTGGCGTCCGATCTGACGATCATCAACCGCGCGGAAGCGTTGCCGCTGGACTCCAACCACGTCAACACCGAAGAAGCGCGTCTGAAATACCGCTACCTGGATCTGCGACGTCCGGAAATGGCTCAGCGCCTGAAAACCCGTGCGAAAATCACCAGCCTGGTGCGCCGTTTTATGGATGACCACGGTTTCCTTGATATCGAAACCCCGATGCTGACCAAAGCCACGCCGGAAGGCGCGCGCGACTACCTGGTGCCATCCCGCGTCCATAAAGGCAAATTCTACGCGCTGCCGCAGTCACCACAGCTTTTCAAACAGCTGCTGATGATGTCCGGCTTCGATCGCTACTATCAGATCGTGAAATGCTTCCGCGACGAAGACCTGCGCGCTGACCGTCAGCCAGAATTTACCCAGATCGATGTGGAAACCTCCTTCATGACCGCTGAGCAGGTGCGTGAGGTGATGGAAGCCCTGGTGCGTAGCCTGTGGAACGACGTGAAAGGCGTTGAGCTGGGCGATTTCCCTGTCATGACCTTCGCGGAAGCCGAGCGTCGCTACGGTTCTGACAAACCAGACCTGCGTAACCCGATGGAGCTGGTGGACGTGGCAGACCTGGTGAAAGCCGTTGAGTTCGCGGTCTTTGCTGGCCCGGCTAACGATCCGAAAGGCCGCGTGGCTGCCCTGCGCGTTCCGGGCGGTGCTGCCCTGAGCCGTAAGCAGATTGACGACTACGGCAACTTCATCAAGATCTACGGCGCGAAAGGTCTGGCCTATATTAAAGTAACCGAGCGTGCAAAAGGTCTGGAAGGCATCACCAGCCCGGTGGCGAAATTCCTGAATGCGGACATCGTGGAAGCGATCCTTGAGCGCACCGGCGCGCAGGACGGCGACATGATCTTCTTCGGCGCAGACAACAAGAAAGTGGTTGCGGATGCGATGGGCGCGCTGCGTCTGAAGCTTGGCAAAGACCTGAACCTGACCGACGAAAGCAAATGGGCGCCGCTGTGGGTAATCGACTTCCCGATGTTTGAAGACGACGGTGAAGGCGGCCTGACCGCGATGCACCACCCGTTCACCTCGCCAAAAGAGATGACGGCGGCAGAGCTGAAAGCGGCGCCGGAAGACGCGGTGGCAAACGCCTACGATATGGTCATCAACGGCTACGAAGTGGGCGGCGGTTCCGTGCGTATTCACAGCGGTGAAATGCAGCAGACCGTGTTCGGCATTCTGGGCATTAACGAGCAGGAGCAGCGCGAGAAGTTTGGCTTCCTGCTGGACGCCCTGAAGTACGGTACCCCTCCGCACGCTGGTCTGGCCTTCGGTCTTGACCGTCTGACCATGCTGCTGACCGGCACCGACAACATCCGTGATGTGATCGCCTTCCCGAAAACCACCGCAGCGGCGTGTCTGATGACTGAAGCGCCAAGCTTTGCCAACCCGGCCGCGCTGGCTGAGCTGGGCATTGAGGTGGTGAAGAAGGAAGAGAAAAACTGATATGGCATATAAGCGTCCCGTTTCGGTTCTGGTGGTCATTTATGCAGAAGACACGAAGCGGGTGCTGATGTTGCAGCGGCGCGACGATCCGGATTTCTGGCAGTCGGTTACCGGCAGCCTGGAAGAGGGGGAGACCGCGCCGCAGGCCGCCGCGCGTGAAGTAAAGGAAGAGGTCGCCATTGATGTTGCTTACGAGCAACTGACCCTGAAGGACTGTCAGCGCACGGTGGAGTTTGAAATTTTTAGCCATTTACGTCATCGCTATGCACCGGGAATTGAGCGCAATACGGAATCGTGGTTCTGCCTTGCGCTTCCCCATGAGCGGGAGATCGTGTTCACGGAACACCTGACCTACCGCTGGGTGAATGCGGCGGATGCTGCCGCACTGACCAAGTCGTGGAGCAACCGGCAGGCGATTGAAGAATTTGTAATTAACGCTGCCTGAGAAGGCGCGATTTTTGGAGAACTTTTTATGGCAGGTCATAGTAAGTGGGCCAACACCAAACACCGCAAAGCGGCACAGGATGCCAAACGCGGTAAAATCTTTACCAAAATCATTCGTGAGCTGGTGACAGCGGCGCGTCTGGGCGGCGGCGATCCGGCCTCTAACCCACGTCTGCGCGCAGCGGTGGATAAAGCCCTGTCCAACAACATGACGCGTGACACCCTGAACCGTGCCATCGCACGTGGCGTGGGCGGTGATGAAGACGCGAACATGGAAACCATCATTTATGAAGGTTACGGTCCTGGCGGTACGGCGGTGATGGTTGAGTGTCTGTCCGACAACCGTAACCGTACCGTTGCGGAAGTGCGCCACGCGTTCACCAAAACTGGCGGCAACCTGGGCACAGACGGTTCTGTAGCGTACCTGTTCAGCAAAAAAGGCGTCATCTCCTTCGAGAAAGGCGACGAAGATGCGATCATGGAAGCGGCGCTGGAAGCCGGTGCGGAAGACGTGGTGACCTACGACGACGGCGCTATTGATGTTTACACCGCATGGGAAGAGATGGGTGCCGTGCGCGATGCGCTGGAAGCGGCTGGCCTGAAGGCGGATAACGCTGAAGTCTCCATGATCCCGTCTACCAAAGCGGACATGGATGCGGAAACCGCACCCAAACTGCTGCGTCTGATCGACATGCTCGAAGACTGCGACGACGTGCAGGAAGTGTATCACAACGGTGAAATCTCTGATGAGGTTGCAGCGACTCTCTGATGAGAGCCTGTAAACCGTTTACGGGAGACGCGTGATGTCGATTATTCTCGGGATTGACCCCGGCTCACGCGTCACCGGCTATGGCGTTATCCGTCAGGTGGGACGCCAGCTAACCTACCTCGGCAGCGGCTGTATTCGCACCAAAGTGGACGATCTGCCGTCGCGCCTGAAGCTCATCTATGCGGGCGTGTCGGAGATCATCACCCAGTTCCAGCCGGACTATTTCGCCATCGAGCAGGTCTTTATGGCGAAAAACGCTGATTCGGCGCTAAAGCTCGGTCAGGCACGCGGCGTTGCCATCGTCGCTGCCGTGAACCAGGATTTGCCGGTATTCGAATACGCGGCAAGACAGGTTAAGCAGACGGTGGTGGGCATCGGTAGCGCGGAGAAAAGCCAGGTGCAGCATATGGTGCGTACCTTATTAAAGCTTCCCGCGAACCCGCAGGCCGACGCCGCCGATGCGCTGGCCATTGCGATTACCCACTGTCACGTCAGCCAGAATGCGATGCAAATGAGCGAGTCGCGGCTCAATCTGGCGCGAGGCAGGTTACGATAATGACAAATCAGGCTGGATGTTTATCCAGCCTTTTTTTATTATGTCGGCAGTTAATTTCTTCCAGAACGCAGGAGCGTCACGTGATAGGCAGACTCAGAGGCATCATCATTGAAAAACAACCCCCGTTAGTACTGCTGGAAGTGGGGGGCGTGGGCTATGAAGTCCATATGCCAATGACCTGCTTCTATGAGCTGCCGGAGGCGGGCAAAGAGGCGGTTGTCTTTACCCAGTTTGTGGTGCGTGAAGACGCTCAGCTGCTGTACGGCTTCAATAACAAACAGGAACGCACCCTGTTCCGCGAATTGATTAAAACCAACGGCGTCGGGCCGAAGCTGGCCCTGGCGATTCTGTCCGGTATGTCAGCGCCACAGTTTGTGAACGCCGTTGAGCGTGAAGATCCGGCTGCGTTAATTAAACTTCCGGGCATCGGGAAGAAAACCGCCGAGCGTTTGATTGTCGAGATGAAGGACCGCTTCAAAGGTCTGCATGGCGATCTGTTCACGCCGGCAGCCGATCTGGTGCTGACTTCCCCGGGCGCGCCTGCATCTGATGATGATGCCGAGCAGGAAGCGGTTGCCGCGCTGGTGGCGCTGGGCTATAAACCTCAGGAGGCCAGCCGGATGGTGAGCAAAATTGCTAAACCGGATGCCAGCAGTGAAACTCTGATTCGTGAAGCGCTGCGCGCTGCATTGTGAGGTAAAGGATGATTGAAGCAGACCGCCTGGTATCGGCAGGCACTATTCAGCCAGATGACGTGGTGGATCGCGCGATCCGTCCCAAACTGCTGGATGAGTACATCGGCCAGCCGCAGGTTCGTTCTCAGATGGAGATTTTCATCCAGGCGGCAAAGCTGCGCGGCGATGCGCTCGATCACCTGCTGATTTTTGGGCCGCCGGGGTTAGGTAAAACCACCCTGGCGAATATCGTCGCCAATGAAATGGGCGTTAACCTGCGTACCACCTCCGGCCCGGTACTGGAGAAAGCAGGCGATCTGGCGGCAATGCTCACCAACCTTGAACCGCACGACGTGCTGTTTATCGATGAGATCCACCGCCTGTCACCGGTGGTGGAAGAGGTGCTCTACCCGGCGATGGAAGACTATCAGCTGGATATCATGATCGGCGAAGGTCCGGCTGCTCGCTCCATCAAAATCGATCTGCCGCCGTTCACCCTGATTGGCGCGACGACGCGTGCCGGGTCGTTGACCTCTCCGCTGCGCGACCGCTTTGGTATTGTGCAGCGCCTGGAGTTTTATCAGGTTGCAGATCTTCAGCATATCGTTGGCCGCAGCGCGCGCTACATGGGGCTGGAGATGAGCGAGGAAGGGGCGTTTGAAGTGGCGAAACGCTCTCGCGGTACGCCGCGTATTGCTAACCGTCTCTTGCGCCGCGTGCGTGACTTTGCCGAAGTGAAGCACGACGGCACGATTTCCGTTGAGATTGCCGCCCAGGCGCTGGATATGCTGAATGTCGATGCCGAAGGCTTTGACTATATGGACCGTAAGCTGCTGCTGGCGGTGCTGGATAAGTTCTTTGGCGGGCCGGTAGGGCTGGATAACCTGGCGGCGGCAATTGGCGAAGAGCGTGAGACTATCGAGGACGTGCTGGAGCCGTATCTGATCCAGCAGGGCTTCTTGCAGCGTACCCCGCGTGGTCGTATGGCAACGGTGCGGGCGTGGAATCATTTCGGCATTACGCCGCCCGCGATGCCGTAAGCAGCGATAAATGGTAGCCCCGGTAAGCGAAGCGCCACCGGGGATATGCTGACTACTGCGCGGTCTTTTTCATCATACTGAAAATAAACAACACCGCCGCGCACAATACCACCGACGGCCCTGCTGGCGTGTCATAAAACGCCGAGAAAGTTAACCCGCCCGTGACCGCGATCATTCCGATAATCACCGCGATACCGGCCATTTGCTCCGGCGTACGCGCAAAACGGCGCGCCGTGGCGGCAGGGATTATCAGCAGCGACGTGATGATCAGCGCGCCGACAAACTTCATCGCCACGCCGATGGTTAACGCCGTCACCAGCATCAATAGCAGCTTCACGCGCTGAAGCTTCACGCCGTCGACAAAGGCCAGATCCGGGCTGACGGTCATAGCCAGTAAATTTCGCCACTGCCACAGCAGGATCCCGAGCACCACTGCCACGCCAATGGCAATAGAAACCAGATCTTCGGGCGTGACGGCCAGCAGATCGCCGAACAGATAGGCCATCAGGTCCACGCGGATGTTTGACATCAGGCTCACTACCACCAGGCCCAGCGACAGGGCGCTGTGCGCCATAATGCCGAGCAGGGTATCAATTGCCAGATGAGGGCGTTTTTCCAGCCAGACCAGACCGGCAGCCAGCAGCAGAGTGACGACAATCACCGCATAAAACGGGTTCACGTCCAGTAACAAACCAAACGCCACACCCAGCAATGAAGCATGGGCCAGCGTATCGCCGAAATAGGACATTCTGCGCCAGACGACAAACGAGCCGAGTGGACCCGCGGCGCAGGCAAGCATAATCCCGGCCAGCCAGCCGGGCAGTAACAGTTCAATCATGAGTGTCCATTTCCCCGACGCAGGACGATTCGTCCCTGTAAATCATGGCGGTGATTGTGATTATGACGATAGATGCCCAGCTGCTCGGCGCCACGATGGCCAAACATAGAGATAAATTCCGGATGCATTGACACCACTTCCGGCGTGCCGGAACAACAAATGTGATGGTTCAGGCACAGCACTTCGTCGGTTTTGGCCATCACCAGATGCAGATCATGGGACACCATCAGCACCGCGCAGTTTAGCTCCCGACGGAGCTGGTCAATCAGATCGTACAGCGCAACCTGACCGTTGACGTCAACACCCTGCGTCGGCTCGTCCAGGACCAGCAGCTGAGGGCTGCTGAGCAGGGCGCGGGCAAGTAATACGCGCTGGGTTTCACCGCCCGACAGCTTTTGCAAGGGCGCCTCAACAAGATGTCCCGCCTGAACGCGTTTCAGCGCCGGGAGGATATCCGCTTTACGCGTACCGGGACGGAGGCGCAGGAAGCGGCTCACCGTCAGGGGCAGGGTGGCATCGAGGTGTAATTTTTGCGGCACATAGCCGATACGCAACTTGTCTTGGCGGACGATAACACCTGCATCAGGGGCTACCAGGCCTAATACGACGCGTACCAGCGTCGACTTGCCTGCACCGTTAGGGCCGAGCAGCGTGAGTATTTTGCCGGGCTTCAGATTCAGCGACACGTCAGAAAGGACGCGGCGCTGGCCGAATGAGACCGAAACATTTTCAAGAGAAACTAAAGTCGTCATGTCAATTTAAGCTTGCAGAAGTCATAGAATGTTATAATATCACATTCCACGCATTCATTACGATGATTAGTCGCATTATGTTACAGAAAAATACGCTTCTTTTCGCAGCTTTATCCGCTGCTCTTTGGGGTACAACAGCACAAGATGTTAACGCCGCCGTTGTCGCTTCGCTTAAACCGCTTGGGTTTATCGCCTCTGCCATCGCGGATGGGGTCACTGAGACCCAGGTTCTGCTGCCTGATGGTGCTTCCGAGCATGATTATTCCCTGCGTCCATCTGATGTAAAACGCTTACAGAACGCGGACTTAGTCGTCTGGATTGGTCCTGAGATGGAAGCGTTCATGCAGAAGTCAGCCAGTCAGCTTCCCGCTGAGAAACAGGTGACGATTGCCGGGCTGTCCGGCGTGAAACCGTTACTCATGAAAGGAGCTGAGGACGAGGGTGACGAACACGACCACGACCATGCTCACGGTGAAAAAGGTGACGACCATCACCATCACGGCGAATACAACATGCATCTCTGGCTCTCCCCAGAGATAGCGCGGCTTACAGCGGTTGCAATCCACGACAAATTAGTGGAACTTATGCCGCAAAGTCGAATCAAACTCGACGCCAACCTGAAGGATTTTGAGGCTCAATTAGCTGCAACCGACAAACAGGTGGGTAACGAGCTCGCACCGCTTAAAGGAAAAGGGTACTTCGTTTTTCATGATGCCTACGGGTATTACGAGAAACATTACGGTCTGACCCCGCTGGGGCATTTTACCGTCAACCCTGAAATTCAGCCTGGTGCGCAGCGTTTACATGAAATCAGAACACAGTTGGTTGAGCAAAAAGCGACATGCGTTTTTGCTGAGCCACAGTTCAGGCCAGCGGTCGTAGAAGCCGTGGCCAGGGGAACATCCGTGCGCATGGGAACCCTTGACCCGCTAGGTACGAACATCCAGTTGAGCAAAGCGAGCTATTCGCAGTTCCTCAGCCAACTGGCGAATCAGTATGCGAGCTGCCTGAAAGGAGATTAACGAGGAAGTGAATACGTGCAACAGATAGCCCGCTCTGTCGCCCTGGCATTTAACAATCTGCCTCGACCCCACCGCGTTATGCTGGGGTCGCTTACAGTTCTCACATTAGCGGTCGCCGTCTGGCGGCCCTATGTTTACCACCCGAGTTCCGCCCCAATCATTAAAACCATCGAACTGGAGAAGAGCGAGATCCGCTCTCTGCTGCCTGAGGCCAGCGAGCCTATCGATCAGGCCGCTCAGGAAGATGAAGCGATTCCCCAGGATGAGCTGGATGACAAGATCCAGAATGAAGCCGGCATTCATGAATATGTTGTATCTACTGGCGATACGCTGAGCAGCGTCCTGAACCAGTACGGTATCGACATGGGCAACATCAGCCAGCTCGCCGCATCCGATAAAGAGCTGCGTAACCTGAAAATTGGTCAGCAGCTTTCCTGGACCCTAACGCCCGACGGCGATCTGCAACGTCTGACCTGGGAGATGTCCCGTCGCGAAACCCGCACCTACGATCGCACTGCAAACGGTTTCAAAATGACCAGCGAATTGCAGCAGGGCGACTGGGTTAACAGCGTCATGAAAGGGACCGTCGGCGGCAGCTTTGTTTCCAGCGCACGCGATGCCGGCCTGACCAGCGCTGAAATCAGCTCGGTGATCAAAGCCATGCAGTGGCAGATGGATTTCCGCAAACTGAAAAAAGGCGATCAGTTCTCTGTCCTGATGTCCCGCGAAATGCTGGACGGTAAGCGCGAGCAGAGCCAGCTGGTGGGCGTTCGTCTGCGTTCAGACGGCAAAGACTACTACGCTATTCGCGCGGAAGACGGTAAGTTCTATGACCGCAGCGGTACGGGTCTGGCAAAAGGCTTCCTGCGTTTCCCAACGGCGAAACAGTTCCGCGTCTCCTCCAACTTTAACCCGCGTCGTCTGAACCCGGTAACTGGCCGCGTAGCGCCGCACCGTGGCGTTGACTTCGCCATGCCGCAGGGCACGCCAGTGCTGGCGGTAGGGGATGGTGAAGTGGTCATGGCGAAACGCAGCGGTGCTGCTGGCTACTACGTTGCTATTCGTCACGGTCGTACGTACACCACCCGCTACATGCACCTGCGTAAACTGCTGGTCAAACCGGGCCAGAAAGTGAAACGTGGCGATCGCATCGCGTTGTCCGGTAACACCGGCCGGTCGACGGGTCCGCACCTGCACTACGAAGTGTGGATCAACCAGCAGGCGGTTAACCCGCTGACGGCAAAACTGCCGCGTACCGAAGGGCTGACCGGCAAAGATCGCAAAGATTACCTGGCGCAGGTGAAAGAGGTGATGCCGCAGCTGCGCTTCGACTAAGCTCTCCTGATTTAAAAAGCCGGCGTCAGTATGCGCCGGCTTTTTCTTTTGTGCGCGGGCGGCAGCCTCGCTACACTATCCGAATATATTTTTGCGTCACCAGACCCTGGAACCCGCATGGAAACCAAAAAAAACAATATTGAGTACATTCCCGAGTTTGAAAAATCTTTTCGCCACCCGCGTAACTGGGGCGCCTGGCTTGGCGTATACGCGTTTGCTGGCATGGCGTTGCTACCTGCTTCCCTCCGCGATCCGGTGCTCGGCAAAGTGGGGCGCCTGGCAGGGCGCTTAGGTAAAAGCGCACGCCGCCGCGCGCAAATAAATCTGTTGTACTGTTTTCCGGATAAAAGCGACGCCGAACGCGAAGCAATCATTGATGACATGTATACCACCGCGCCACAGGCCATGGCGATGATGGCGGAACTGGCGCTGAAAGGGCCGGAGAAGATCGTCGAACGCGTTGACTGGAAAGGGCTGGAGATCATCGACGAGATGCGTCGCAATGATGAAAAGGTGATTTTCCTGGTGCCGCACGGCTGGGGGGTAGACATTCCGGCGATGTTAATGGCGTCGCAGGGCCAGAAAATGGCGGCGATGTTCCATAATCAGGGAAACAAAATCTACGACTTCGTCTGGAATACCGTGCGCCGTCGCTTTGGCGGGCGTTTGCACGCCCGAAACGATGGCATTAAGCCTTTCATTCAGTCGGTACGTCAGGGTTACTGGGGCTACTATCTGCCCGATCAGGACCACGGCCCGGAACACAGCGAGTTTGTCGATTTCTTCGCAACCTATAAAGCCACGCTACCCGCGATTGGTCGCCTGATGAAAGTCTGCCGCGCCCGCGTGATCCCACTGTTCCCGGTTTATGACGGTAAAACGCATCGCCTGAGCATTGAGGTACGTCCGCCGATGGACGATCTGCTGACCGCAGACGATCACACCATCGCACGTCGCATGAATGAAGAGGTGGAGGTGCTGGTGGGGCCGCATAAGGAGCAATATACGTGGATCCTGAAGCTGCTCAAAACGCGCAAACCTGGCGAAACAGAGCCGTACAAGCGTAAAGAGCTTTTCCCGAAGAAATAGGAAACCTTCACCCCTCTCCCCTTAGGGGAGAGGGGAGCGGAGCTTACTCTACGGTCAGTACGCGGGTGGTATTGGTTGAGCCGATGGTGCTCATCACGTCACCCTGCGTCACGATAACGATATCACCGGATACCAGATAACCTTTGTCGCGCAGCAGGTTCACGGCATCGTGCGCGGCGGCCACGCCGTCGTTGGTGCTGTCGAAGTATACTGGCGTCACGCCGCGATACAGCGCCGTCAGGTTCAACGTACGCTCGTGACGGGACATGGCGAAGATCGGCAGACCGGAGCTGATACGGGACGTCATTAGCGCGGTACGGCCAGATTCGGTCATGGTGATGATCGCCGTGACCCCTTTTAGGTGGTTGGCTGCGTACATCGCAGACATCGCAATCGCTTCTTCCACGTTGTCGAACTGAATGTCCAGACGGTGTTTAGAGACGTTAATGCTTGGGATCTTCTCTGCACCCAGGCACACGCGCGCCATGGCGGCCACGGTTTCTGCCGGATACTGACCTGCCGCGGTTTCCGCTGACAGCATCACCGCATCGGTACCATCCAGCACGGCGTTCGCCACGTCCATGACTTCCGCACGGGTCGGCATTGGATTGGTGATCATGGATTCCATCATCTGGGTGGCGGTGATCACCGCGCGGTTCAGCTGACGCGCGCGACGGATCAGCGCTTTCTGGATACCGACCAGTTCAGGGTCGCCAATTTCCACGCCCAGGTCACCACGGGCAACCATCACCACGTCAGACGCCAGGATCACGTCGTCCATCGCGTCCTGATCGCAGACCGCTTCAGCGCGTTCCACTTTCGCAACGATTTTCGCATCGCAGCCTGCATCGCGCGCCAGGCGGCGAGCATAGTTCAGATCTTCGCCGCAGCGCGGGAAGGAGACGGCCAGGTAATCCACGCCGATCTGCGCTGCGGTCACGATATCCGCTTTGTCTTTATCGGTCAGCGCTTCGGCAGACAGGCCACCGCCGAGTTTGTTGATGCCTTTGTTGTTGGAGAGCGGGCCGCCGACGGTCACTTCGGTGAATACCTTCATACCCTGAACTTCCAGCACTTTCAGCTGTACGCGTCCGTCGTCCAGCAGCAGGATGTCGCCAGGCACAACGTCAGCAGGCAGACCTTTGTAGTCAATACCCACTTTTTCCTTATCGCCTTCGCCTTTGCTCAGGTTGGCATCCAGCAGGAATTTATCGCCGATGTTGAGGAAGACTTTGCCTTCTTTAAAGGTCGATACGCGGATTTTTGGACCTTGCAGGTCACCGAGGATAGCAACATGGCGGCCCAGTTTAGCTGCGATTTCACGCACTTTGTCGGCACGTAATTTATGGTCTTCTGGCGTACCGTGAGAGAAGTTCATGCGCACCACGTTGGCACCCGCGGCGATAATCTTTTCGAGGTTATTATCGCGGTCGGTGGCCGGGCCTAAGGTGGTGACGATCTTGGTTCTGCGAAGCCTTCTGGACATGTAATACTCCGTTGACTGAAACAACTTTGGTGTTGCGTGAACATAGAATCGGCCTTCATCTATCGCAAGGCAGTAGCGAGGGGACCGAATGCCGTAAATCGTACATCGTAGTTATTAGGGAACATCGCTCTTTATAAGCAATTCTTTATCAAAACGCGATTCTTTCAGGGCTTCCTTGACCCGCTTCAAGTTATCCCGGAATTTTGCGCCCCGTCGTAAGGTAAAACCGGTCGCCAGCACGTCGATGACCGTCAACTGCGCCAGGCGGGAGACCATCGGCATGTACATGTCGGTGTCCTCCGGTACGTCCAGGGTAATAGCGAGCGTCGCTTCCCTGGCCAGCGGCGTACCTGCCGTCGTCAGGGCGATGACCATCGCATCGTTGTCACGCGCGAGCTGCGCCAGCTCCACCTGGCTCTTGGTGCGGCCCGTATGGGAGATGAGTACCACGACATCATCTTCACTACAATTCATACAGCTCATGCGTTGCAGCACAATGTCATCGGAGTAAATCACCGGCACGTTAAAGCGAAAGAACTTATTCATGGCGTCATGCGCCACGGCGGCGGACGAGCCAAGGCCAAAGAAGGCAATCCGTTTGGCCTGCGTGAGAAGATCGACCGCGCGATTCACTGAACTCATGTCCAGAGACTGGCGAACGTGGTCGAGCGTGGCCATAGCCGATTCAAATATTTTTGCGGTGTAAGCATCAACGCTGTCGTCTTCATCTACATTGCGATTAACATACGGGGTGCCGTTTGCCAGACTTTGGGCCAGATGCAGTTTAAAATCAGGAAAGCCGCGCGTGTCCAGACTACGACAGAATCGATTGACCGTCGGTTCGCTGACGCCCGATTCCTGTGCCAGAGCAGCGATGCTTGAATGAATCGCCTGAGCGGGCGCGGCGAGAATAACTTCAGCCACTTTGCGCTCGGATTTGCTAAGGTGTTCCAGTTGAAACTGGATTTTTTCCAGCATGTTCATTGTTAACAAGACGCTCATGAGGGCATAAACGATTTCATAAAGAGATGAAATCTTGATTCGATTTAGCCGATATTACCCCCGGGACTCCCGAAAGGGTAATCGTCGACAAGAAATGTTGTTGTTTTTTTTCATTACTTGATCGACGTCGGGTTTTGCTCTGACCCTGTTGCGCAAAGAATCGACGTTTGTTGCGTCATCAGACGGGCGTTATGGCCCGGGTGACGAAAAATCACCGTATCGCACGCGACGTTAAGCGCTAATGGTTTCAGGAAACGCGTAAAAGCAGTACAGTGCATTGTAATAAAATTACAACGATACCTGGCAGAGTACCAGGCGATCTAACTGAGGAGAATGACATGGCGGTAACGCAAACAGCCCAGGCATGTGACCTGGTCATTTTCGGCGCGAAAGGCGATCTTGCACGCCGAAAATTGCTGCCTTCCCTGTATCAGCTCGAAAAAGCGGGCCAGATCCATCCCGACACCCGAATCCTTGGGGTAGGACGCGCAGACTGGGATAAGGAGGCTTATACCAAAGTCGTGCGCGAGGCGCTCGAAACGTTCATGAAAGAGAAAATCGATGAAAGCCTTTGGGATAAGCTGAGCGGGCGTCTCGATTTCTGCAACCTGGACGTCAACGATGTAGGCGCCTTTACCCGTCTGGGTGAAATGCTTGACCAGGAAAATCGTGTCACTATTAACTATTTCGCCATGCCCCCAAGCACCTTCGGCGCCATCTGCAAAGGTCTGGGCGAAGCGAAGCTGAACGCCAAACCGGCGCGCGTGGTGATGGAGAAACCGCTGGGTACGTCGCTGGCGACCTCGCGTGAAATCAACGACCAGGTGGGCGAGTTCTTTGAGGAGTGTCAGGTTTACCGTATTGACCACTATCTGGGCAAAGAGACGGTACTGAACCTGCTGGCGCTGCGTTTTGCCAACTCCCTGTTCGTGAACAACTGGGACAACCGCACTATCGACCACGTGGAAATTACCGTGGCGGAAGAGGTGGGCATCGAAGGCCGTTGGGGCTACTTCGACCAGGCCGGCCAGATGCGTGACATGATCCAGAACCACCTGCTGCAAATTCTGTGCATGATTGCCATGTCTCCACCGTCAGATCTGACGGCCGACAGCATTCGTGATGCCAAAGTGAAAGTGCTGAAATCACTGCGCCGTATTGACCGCTCCAACGTGCGTGAGAAAACCGTGCGCGGCCAGTACACCGCAGGTTTTGCCCAGGGGAAAAAAGTTCCTGGCTATCTGGAAGAAGAGGGCGCGAACAAGTCCAGCAACACCGAGACGTTTGTGGCGATCCGTGTGGATATCGACGACTGGCGCTGGGCCGGTGTGCCGTTCTACCTGCGTACCGGTAAACGTCTGCCGGCAAAATGCTCCGAAGTGGTGGTCTACTTCAAAAATCCGGAACTGAACCTGTTCAAAGAATCCTGGCAGGAACTGCCGCAGAACAAACTGACCATCCGTCTGCAACCGGACGAGGGTGTGGATATTCAGATCCTCAACAAAGTGCCAGGCCTTGATCACAAACACAACCTGCAAACTACCAAGCTGGACCTGAGCTACTCTGAAACCTTCAACCAGACGCATCTCGCCGATGCTTACGAGCGTCTGCTGCTGGAAACCATGCGTGGTATCCAGGCGCTGTTCGTCCGCCGCGATGAAGTGGAAGAGGCGTGGAAGTGGGTCGACTCTATCACTGAAGCGTGGGCAGCCGATCAGGACGCGCCAAAACCGTATCAGGCGGGAACCTGGGGACCTGTCGCCTCCGTTGCGATGATCACCCGTGATGGACGCTCCTGGAACGAGTTTGAATAACCCCGTCTCTAGCCCAAAGGTGTTATTTTACCGGTAACATGATCTAACACAGCAAGTGGCATAATTTTTATCTTTTAAGCTCCGCGTGGATTCACCCGCGGAGCTTTTTTTATTACACTCCCTTCAGACATTTTGCCCCTGTGCTCCGGATATCAGGCGTTTCAGCGTTGTTAACAACCGTCAGAAACTGTGTAAACTCCCGAGCCTGGACAGATAAATTAGAGGAGCTTTTATGAATCCGACATTGTTACGCGTAACACAACGCATCGTTGAACGCTCGAAAGAGACCCGTGCTGCCTACCTTGCCCGCATCGAACAGGCGAAGAGTGAAACTGTCCATCGCTCTCAGCTGGCCTGCGGGAATCTGGCCCACGGCTTTGCGGCCTGCCAGCCTGGTGATAAAGACGCGCTGAAAAGCATGTTGCGTAACAATATCGCCATCATTACCTCCTATAACGACATGCTTTCAGCCCACCAGCCGTATGAGGCCTACCCGGCTATCATCCGCAATGCGCTGCACAGCGTGAACGCGGTGGGCCAGGTTGCAGGCGGCGTGCCGGCCATGTGTGATGGCGTAACCCAGGGCCAGGACGGTATGGAGCTGTCCTTGCTGAGCCGCGAAGTGATCGCCATGTCGGCGGCAGTGGGCCTCTCTCACAACATGTTTGATGGCGCGCTCTATCTGGGCGTGTGCGACAAAATCGTCCCGGGGCTGGTGATGGCCGCGCTGTCGTTTGGCCATCTGCCAGCGATTTTTGTGCCGTCAGGCCCGATGGCTAGCGGTCTGCCAAACAAGGAAAAAGTCCGTATCCGCCAGCTGTATGCCGAAGGAAAAGCGGACCGTCAGGCACTGCTGGAAGCGGAAGCCGCGTCCTATCATGCGCCGGGCACCTGTACGTTCTACGGTACGGCCAACACCAACCAGATGGTGGTGGAGTTTATGGGTATGCAGCTGCCGGGCTCGTCGTTCATCCAGCCGGATGCGCCACTGCGTAAAGCGCTGACCGAAGCCGCAGCCCGTCAGGTGACGCGCCTGACCGGTAACGGCAACGAGTGGATGCCAATGGGCAAAATGGTGGATGAAAAAGTCATCGTAAACGGGATTGTCGCCCTGCTGGCGACCGGCGGTTCAACCAACCATACCATGCACCTTGTCGCGATGGCGCGCGCGGCGGGCATTCTGATCAACTGGGATGACTTCTCCGATATCTCCTCCGTGGTACCGCTGATGGCGCGTCTGTACCCGAACGGTCCGGCGGACATCAACCACTTCCAGGCCGCGGGCGGCGTGCCGGTGCTGATGCGCGAGCTGCTGAAAGGCGGCCTGCTGCATGAGGATGTCAACACGGTGGCGGGCTTTGGCCTGCATCGCTATACCCTTGAACCGTGGCTGAACAACGGTGAGCTGGACTGGCGCGAAGGGGCGAGCGACTCGCTCGATCCTCAGGTTATCGCAACCTTCGAACAGCCGTTCTCTCCTCACGGCGGCACCAAAGTGCTGAGCGGTAACCTTGGACGTGCCGTGATGAAAACCTCTGCCGTACCGGAAGAGAATCAGGTTATCGAAGCCCCGGCGGTGGTGTTTGAAAGCCAGCACGACGTTTTACCTGCCTTTGACGCGGGTCTGCTTGATAAAGACTGTGTGGTCGTGGTGCGTCATCAGGGACCAAAAGCGAACGGGATGCCAGAATTACATAAACTTATGCCGCCGCTTGGTGTATTATTGGACCGCCGTTTCAAAATTGCACTGGTAACCGATGGACGCCTTTCAGGGGCATCCGGTAAAGTGCCTTCAGCGATTCATGTCACCCCGGAAGCCTACGACGGCGGCTTGCTGGCGAAAGTGCGTGATGGTGACATGATCCGCGTTAACGGTCAGACAGGCGAGTTAACCCTGCTGGTGGATGAAGCAGAGCTGGCGGCGCGTCAGCCACATATTCCTGACCTGAGCGCGTCACGCGTGGGTACCGGACGCGAAATGTTTGGTGCGTTGCGTGAGAAACTCTCCGGTGCGGAGCAGGGCGCAACCTGTATTACGTTTTAAGACGACTTGATTTTAACGATCTGGCGAGAGAAAACTCTGATGAAAAACTGGAAAACAAGTGCAGAAGCAATCCTGACCACTGGCCCTGTCGTGCCGGTTATTGTGGTAAACAAACTGGAGCACGCTGTCCCAATGGCGAAGGCACTGGTTGCGGGTGGCGTTCGCGTTCTGGAAGTGACCCTGCGTACCGCCTGTGCGATGGATGCGATCCGTGCTATCGCCAAAGAAGTGCCGGAAGCGATCATTGGTGCCGGTACGGTTCTGAATGCGCAGCAACTGGCGGAAGTGACCGAAGCGGGCGCACAGTTTGCCATCAGCCCGGGGCTGACTGAGCCCCTGCTGAAAGCCGCAACCGAAGGTTCTATTCCGCTGATCCCGGGTATCAGCACCGTTTCTGAACTGATGCTGGGCATGGACTACGGCCTGAAAGAGTTCAAATTCTTCCCGGCTGAAGCGAACGGCGGCACCAAAGCGTTGCAGGCGATTGCGGGCCCATTCTCCCAGGTGCGTTTCTGCCCAACGGGCGGCATCTCTCCGGCCAACTACCGTGACTATCTGGCGCTGAAAAGCGTGCTGTGCATCGGCGGCTCCTGGCTGGTTCCGGCGGATGCGCTGGAAGCAGGCGACTGGGATCGCATCACTAAACTGGCTCGCGAAGCGGTAGAAGGCGCGAAACAGTAAGTTTGTTTGCCGGGTGTCGGCTGCGCCTAACCCGGCCAGCCAGACAGTTAAAACGGGCCTTTCGGCCCGTTTTTTTATCCTGCTACGCTGACGTTCGCAGCCGCTCTTTTTGCTCTCGCGACGGCTTCGTCCACGTTTTCTCCGGTTGCTAATGCCACGCCCAGACGACGGCTTCCGTCGATCTCCGGTTTGCCGAACAGCCGGACCTGCAAACCTGCGCCAACCGCACCTTCGACGTTATCAAAGGTGACATTCTGGCTGGTCAGCTGCGGCAGGATCACCGCCGAGGCTGCCGGGCCGTACTGACGGATGCCGCCAACCGGCAGGCCGAGGAAAGCGCGTACGTGCAGCGCGAACTCGGAGAGATCCTGTGAAATCAGCGTTACCATCCCGGTATCGTGCGGGCGAGGGGAGACTTCGCTGAAGATCACCTCGTCGCCGCAAACAAACAATTCCACGCCGAACAGGCCGTAGCCGCCCAGCGCCAGCACCGTCTTGCGGGCGATCTCCTGTGCGCGTGCCTGCGCCAGCGCGCTCATCTGCTGCGGCTGCCAGGATTCGCGATAATCGCCGTCTTCCTGCCGATGACCAATCGGGTCGCAGAAATAAACGCCATCCACGGCGCTGACGGTGAGCAGGGTAATTTCAAAATCAAACTTCACCACGCCTTCCACGATGACGCGCCCGGCCCCGGCTCGGCCGCCCTGCTGGGCATAGTCCCAGGCGTTGTCCAGCGTGCTGCTGTCGCGGATAAAGCTCTGCCCTTTGCCGGAGGAGCTCATTACCGGCTTAATGATGCACGGGTAGCCAATCTCCTCTACGGCCTGGAGAAACGCAGCTTTATCCCCGGCAAAACGGTAGCTGGAGGTCGGGAGCTGTAATTCTTCTGCCGCCAGGCGACGAATGCCTTCCCGGTTCATGGTCAGTTTTGCCGCAGTGGCGCAGGGCACCACGCGCTGCCCTTCCTGTTCAAGGGCAACCAATATCTCAGTGGCAATTGCCTCAATTTCAGGTACCACGAAATCCGGTTTTTCGTCGGCAATTAACGCCCGCAGCGCATTACCGTCAAGCATATCGATGACGTGCGAGCGATGCGCGACGTGCATGGCGGGCGCATTCGCGTAACGGTCCACCGCAATCACTTCCACACCCAGACGCTGGCATTCAATGGCCACTTCTTTACCCAGTTCACCCGATCCCAACAGCATGACGCGCGTCGCGGCGGGACGCAGCGCGGTTCCTAAACGAGTCATAAAAATCCCCCTGAAAAAGATGCGGGCAGTATAAACGAAAACGTTTGCGTCTGTCTTGTATGGGGATAACCGGACAGGGGTGAAATTTGCGCTTCTTTAGTACTGACAGACATTTCCTGACACCCGCTCGCTTAGGCTGTGAAGGTTACGCACTGTTACGTGAGGAAAAATATGTCAGGCTGGATGAATCAACTGCAATCCCTGTTGGGACAAAAAGGCTCGTCGTCCGGCGAGCAGGGTCTGAGCAAGCTGCTGGTGCCGGGTGCGCTCGGCGGGCTGGCCGGTTTGCTGGTTGCCAATAAATCATCGCGGAAACTGCTTACCAAATACGGTACCGGCGCGCTGCTGGCAGGCGGAGGGGCTATTGCAGGCTCCGTCTTATGGAACAAATACAAAGACAATGTGCGCAGCGCGCATCAGGATGAACCGCAGTACGGGGAGCAGGTATCGCCGTTAGATTTACGCACCGAACGTCTGATCCTCGCCCTGGTCTTTGCGGCCAAGAGCGACGGGCATATTGATGCCAGTGAACGTGCCGCAATTGAACAGCAGATGCGGGAAGCGGGCGTTGAGGAGCAGGGCAGGGCGCTGGTGGCGCAGGCGATCGAACAGCCGCTTGATCCGCAGCGTCTGGCGCAAAGCGTGAAAAACGAAGAAGAGGCGCTGGAACTCTATTTTCTGAGCTGTGCCGCCATCGATATCGATCACTTTATGGAGCGCAGCTACCTGAACGCCCTGGGCGATGCGCTGAAGATCCCACAGGACGTTCGTGAGGGAATTGAGCAGGATATTCAGCAGCAGAAGCAGACCCTCGTGGGCTAGAAGGCCATGTTTCGCTTGCATCATACGCGTGTTTTGCCAACCTTATAGGATGTAAAACGAAAAAGTAAGAATGCCATGCCTCCAAAAGCCCGACGTACTCCTTATGCGATCACCACGCATGGCGATACGCGTATAGATAACTACTACTGGCTGCGGGACGATTCTCGTTCCCGGCCAGAGGTGCTGGACTATCTGCACGAGGAAAACGACTATGGCCGCCAGGTCATGGCCAGCCAGCAGGCGCTTCAGGATCAACTTCTGAAGGAAATGGTGCAGCGTATCCCCCAGCGTGATGTCTCTGCCCCGTGGTGCAAAAACGGTTATCGCTATCGCCATATTTATGAGCCGGGAAACGAATATCCCATCTACCAGCGCCAGTCTGTGCTGAGCGCCGAGTGGGACGAATGGGAGATCCTGCTGGATGCCAACAAACGTGCGGCCCACAGTGAGTTTTATACGCTGGGCGGCATGTCCATTTCCCCCGATAACGCCATTATGGCGCTGGCTGAGGATTACCTCTCCCGCCGCCAGTACGGTTTGCGTTTCCGCAATCTTGAAACGGGAAACTGGTATCCCGAAATGCTGGATAATGTCTCCCCCGATTTCGTCTGGTGTAACGATTCAGAAACGGTCTACTACGTTAAAAAGCATGCCTCAACGCTGCTGCCTTATCAGGTCTGGCGTCATACGGTGGGGACCGATTCCGCCGACGATGAACTGGTGTATGAGGAAAAAGACGAGACGTTCTATGTCAGCCTGCACAAAACGTCGTCTCGCCACTACGTGATCATTTTCCTCTCCAGCGCCACCACCTCAGAAGTGCTGCTGCTGGATGCAGAGCTGCCGGATGCGCAGCCTCTGTGCTTCCTGCCGCGCCGTAAAGATCATGAGTACAGCCTGGATCACTTCCAGCACAGCTTTTACCTGCGTTCGAACCGCGAGGGCAAAAACTTTGGCCTTTATAAAACCAAAGTGCGCGATGAACGCAAATGGGAAGTGTTAATTCCCGCGCGCGATCAGGTGATGCTGGAGGGGTTCACCCTGTTTACCGACTGGCTGGTGGTGGAAGAGCGTCAGCGCGGACTGACCAGTATCCGCCAAATCAACCGCAAAACCCGCGAAGTGGTGGGCATTGCGTTCGATGACCCGGCTTACGTAACGTGGATCGGCTTTAACCCGGAACCGGAATCGTCCCGCCTGCGGTACGGCTATTCGTCGATGACCACCCCGGATACGTTGTTTGAACTGGATATGGACACCGGGCAGCGTCAGGTGATTAAACAGGCTGAGGTCCGGGGTTTTGAGTCGGAAAATTATCGCAGTGAGCACCTGTGGGTGACCGCACGCGACGGCGTTGAAGTCCCAGTGTCGCTCGTCTATCACAAGGCGCACTTCAACAAAGGTAAAAACCCCATCCTCGTCTATGGCTATGGCTCCTATGGATCCAGCATGGACGCCGATTTCAGCAGCAGCAGGCTGAGCCTGCTCGACCGCGGTTTTGTTTATGCGATTGCCCATATTCGCGGCGGCGGCGAGCTGGGTCAGCACTGGTATGAAGACGGAAAATTTCTCAAAAAGAAAAATACCTTTAATGACTACCTTGATGTTTGCGATGCGCTGATCGCGCAGGGTTATGGCGATCCGCAGCTCTGCTTTGGCATGGGGGGCAGCGCCGGGGGCATGCTAATGGGCGCCGTGATCAACCAGCGGCCTGAACTGTTTAAAGGGGTTATCGCCCAGGTGCCGTTTGTGGACGTGGTGACGACCATGCTGGATGAGTCCATTCCACTGACCACCGGGGAGTTTGAGGAGTGGGGGAACCCGCAGGATGAAACCTATTATCGCTACATGAAAGAGTACAGCCCGTATGATAACGTCGAGGCGAAAGCCTATCCGCATATGCTGGTGACCACCGGCCTGCACGATTCCCAGGTACAGTACTGGGAGCCCGCGAAATGGGTGGCGAAGTTGCGTGAGCTGAAAACTGACGATAATCTGCTGCTGCTGTGTACCGATATGGACTCGGGGCACGGCGGGAAATCAGGGCGATTTAAATCCTATGAAGGGGTGGCGCTGGAGTACGCCTTTTTGATTGGCCTGGCGCAGGATACGCTGCCAGGCCGGGCGGGGACTCAGGCTTCGCCTAAATAATGCTTCAGCGTCAGGCGCAGTTCCGGGCTCATTCTGTCGAGGTTGTTGTACAGCCAGCGCAGATAGCCCGGATCTTTGTCCGCCACTTCCGATACTGGCTTCCCGCGATATTTTCCGAACGTAAAGGTGGTCAGTAGCGCGGGGCGCCCGGTAATGGTCGCCATATCGTCTGGCGTCCAGCCGGAAGTATTCATGATATCAATCAGGAGCGCTGCGGTGATGTAGCAGTCGTAAAGGGCGCGGTGATGATGCAGCCCTTCCGGCGTCCGCACGCTGAGTTTACGCGACTTATACAGCGCCATATTGCTGTATTTGATCCCCGGCCACAGACGGCGCGCCAGCTTCATGGTGCAAATCCATTCGCCGGGCATCTCCGGCAGCACGCGGCGGTCAAAGCTGGCGTTATGGGCCACATACCACTGGCTACCGTGGTAAAGAGGGATGATCTCTTCAATCCACGGCTTATCCGCCACCATCGATTCCGTAATACGATGTATCGCCATCGCCTGCGCACTGATGGGACGATCCGGGCGCACCAGATGGCTCATTGGGTTGACTATCTTTCCGTCAATCACGTCGACAGAAGCGACTTCCACAATTCCACCCTGCAAATCACAGGTTTCGGTATCGATAACGCGCAGCATTGATCGCTCCTGATCCTAAAATGCCTAGCCTAATGGAATGATATCGCCTTGCCAACCCTGTTGGCCTAAAGAACCGGTTAGCAGCAGTTCTCCCTTATCGGCACGTACGATCAGCTGACCTTTTTCATCCCATAACGCGCTACCGCCGCGCGCGTTCGCCATTAATACCGCGATGGCGTACTTGTGCGCGAAGCGTTGTAACGAACCGATGGATTGCCGCCAGCGATGCTCGCCCACGGCCAGGCTGCTGGTGAACAGCGTTGCCTCCGGGTCCAGTTCCGGGGCGTCAGCCTGGTTATCCACGATGGTTAACCGTTTATCGCCAGGAATAACACCCGCACCGTTGCCCTGCGGATAACGCCGGATGGTCGACAGGTTAGGGGTGAAAAGCGCGAGTCCTTTCTGGCGCTGGCCGTGTTGCTGGAGTGTAATACCAGCAATCACCGTGATGAAACGTGACTGGGCGGCGTGAAGGAGGGGGGCAAGCTGCAAATCGTCAGGGGGTGGGGGTAAGGATGTTCCGCCTGGGCCGGTAAGCGAAAGCTCCGGAAAGACGATCAAATCGCACCCATGCCAGGCAGCCTCGGCAATAAAGTACAGGTGATGTTTTACGTGCTCATCAACACAGTTGTGCCGCGGGGCATACTGAGCCGCGGCAATATTCCATCGTGACATCGTGACTTCCTTATACACTAAGTCGCTGGGATTTTAAGATTACACCTAAATTTATCAGGGTTTTCTTATCCTGCCACATAACGCGTAAGGAAGTGTAACGAGACGTTAAGCTTATTTAACTTTAGGTTCGTACGGCAGGCGCGAGAGATTGACGGAGGCGAGGCGATGCGCAATGAGACGTTCGCGAAACCAGTCGCGGAGATGCGCGGGTTGTTCACGCTCTACCACTTCAGCCACGACGGGCATGTTGTAACGCTCTTTGAATGCGACCCCCGCGGCGGCGAGATCGACATTCACTTTGTCCATCTCGTCCTGAGGAAGGGCGGCCAGATTAACGTTCATTTCCTTCTCCTTTTTCTGCGGCGGCAACGTTACCGCGATTGTTCAACGATGACAAGGGAGCAAAGGATGTTCCTCGACTCGTTAATTATACAGAGTTATTCTTTAGCATTCAGGCATAACGAAAAGGAATGATTGTGATGCATTTTACCCCTTCCCGTGTCGCGTGCGCGCTGGCATTTCTGCTCTCTTCAGCCATCACGCCCTCAGTTCTGGCCCATGCGCATCTTAAGCAGCAATCCCCGCAGGAAAATACCGTTGCGGTGGCACCAGAGGTCATTACCCTGAACTTCTCGGAAGGCATTGAGCCTGCCTTCAGCGGCGTGGTGGTGACAGACGCACAGCAGCACAAGATCCAGACCGGCGCGGTGAAGCGTGACGAGAAGGATAACGCAAAGCTGATTGTTCCTCTTGAGAAACCGTTGACGTCCGGCACCTACACGGTGGACTGGCATGTGGTCTCCGTGGATGGCCACAAAACCAAAGGCAGCTATCACTTTAGCGTGAAATAGCATGCTGACCCTGAGCTACGTCGCGTTACGCTTTATCCATTTTGCTGCGCTGATGCTGCTTTTCGGCAACGCGCTCTACAGCGTCTGGTTTGCGCCGTCTTCGTTGCAGCGCCTCATGATCCGGCGTTTCCAGCGGCAGCAGAAACTCGCGGCCTTAATCAGCCTGATAGCGGCTCTGCTGATGTTTGGCCTGCAAAGTGGGTTGATGGGCAACGGCTGGGGCGATGTCATTCGTCCGGCGGTCTGGCGCAGCGTGCTGGGAACGCAATTTGGCGGCGTCTGGTTGTGGCAAATGGTGCTGGCCGCTGTGACGGCGGGCGCTGCATGGCTTACCCCGCAAAAAGGCTCACGGCTGTTACTGCTCGCGATGGGGCAGCTGGTGCTGCTGGCGGGCGTGGGACATGCCGCGATGAACGGTGGCGCACCGGGAGCGTTGCATCGTCTCAACCATGCGCTTCACCTGCTCTGCGCCGCGACCTGGGTGGGTGGTTTACTGCCGCTGCTGTTTTGCATGCGTCTGGCGAAAGGCCGCTGGCAGCCAGCCGCTATCTTTACCATGATGCGCTTCTCCCGCGTGGGGCATTACGCCGTGGCAGGCGTGCTGCTGACCGGGATAATCAATACGCTCTTTATTGTTGGCATAAACGTGCCGTGGCAGGCGCCTTATGTCCAGCTGTTGTTGTTCAAATGTGCGCTGGTCATGATGATGGTGGCAATTGCGCTGGCGAATCGGTATTTTCTTGTGCCACGCTTTCGCCCGGAGGCCGGGCGGGAACAACAGATTTTTATCAGGATGACACAGGCAGAGGTGGTGCTGGGCGCGCTGGTACTGGCGGCCGTCAGCCTGTTCGCGACCTGGGAACCCTTCTGACAAGGTTAAATAACATATGAAAAAGACACTGCTTTCTCTTTTACTTCTCACCTGTGCCACCAGTGCGCTGGCCGCGCCGCAGGTCATCACCGTCAGCCGGTTTGAAGTGGGTAAGGACAACTGGGCATTTAATCGTGAAGAAGTCATGCTTACCTGCCGTCCCGGTAACGCACTGTATGTCATCAATCCCAGTACGCTCGTGCAGTATCCGTTAAATGACGTGGCGGAGCAGCAGGTTGCCAGCGGGAAAAGTAACGGACAGCCTGTCAGCGTGATCCAGGTAGATGACCCGGCAAACCCCGGGCAGAAGAAGAGTCTGGCGCCGTTTATTGAGCGCGCTGAAAAGCTCTGCTAGCCGTCAGGTTTCCAGTAAAAAAAAACCGCAGGTGCTTGTAAAAGCTCTGCGGTTTTTCACATTTAGTGATGTTCTGACGCTTTTTTTCAGACCACTTTTGCTGTGGACTGGAAAACCTGACGTCGTCATCTATTCTTAAAGGGCAAGGCGATTGAGCCTGCATTAATGCCAACTTTTAGCGCACGGCTCTCTCCCAAGAGCCATTTCCCTGGACCGAATACAGGAATCGTATTCGGTCTCTTTTTATCTATTTGTTTTTCAAGGGTTTTTTAGGTGTTAACACGAAATCCCCCGAAAATTACTCGAATATTCCATATCCTGTCTAAACCATAACATACTCTGCACCACGTGCGTCCAGGTATTTTTTGGTCATTGTTAAATTTTTGTGGCCAAGTAAACGCTGAGCAAAATCCTCTCCGCGCTCCTTTTCATAGAGCCTGCTCGCCAGACTTCTAATCTCATGGAAAGGCGGTGGGTTAGGTCCGAATTTTAACCCGGTCGAATCCCTTATCTCTGCAAAGGCCTGGGTGAGTCCGTCAGGAGTCAGCGGCCCCGGCTTTCTACCCCCGCGGCGAACCGGCGAGTAAAGCATGAAGTCGGAAGGGTTGTTCAACCGACAACGATCAATGACATCCTGCAACACAAGCCCGGCGACGTCCAGCCTCAAATCAAGGGGAAGTGCCAGTTTGTGACCTGTTTTCTCCTGCGTAACGAAAAGCCTCCCATCTTTAATGTCACTGAACCTGAACAGTGAGATATCCTCCCGCCGCTGGCCGGTGACCAGTGCCAGATCGCATGCGTTTGGCGCCCATTCAGAATGAGTTAACGCAGCCTGGCGGATGACCGTGAATTGTTCGAGCAGCAAGCGTTCCCGCTTAACTTTCGGTGTCGGCGTTCGCGTCGGTTCTGCCGGGTTCCTGTCGACATGTCCTTCCACAATCGCCTCCCTGAAGATGTCCATCAGAACAGACCGTAGCCCGGAAGCCATGCTTTTTTTATCGCAGAGAATGTACGCTTCAAGGAATGAGGCGATATCCTTTGTGGTGACTGATGCGAGGGGTATTTTTCCGAACTCTTCCTTTATGGTTGCGATCTGGTTTCGCCTGACCTTCATCGTGTTTGGTTTCAGCTCGCGCCGCTCGAGAATCACCTCGTAACGCTCCAGCCATGCAGCCACTGTGAAAGTGGGCACGTCTTTTATGCGATCCAGGAGAGAAGAGGGAAGGTAATTCTGGTCGATGTAGTTGTTGGCCTCAATGGCCTGGGCAACAGCATCCTTGCGATCAATCCGGCCAAGAGAAATCTCCTGCCCGGTCACCGGATTGCGCCAGCTGTAAAGTCTGTCTCTTTTACGATAGGTCAGGTTACGGGGCAGGTTAGCGTCGTAACGTACTGGCCTTTTCGCCATGAGTCAGTCTCTCCAGTAAGGTGCCGCCGGACGGCAGTTTGGTGTGTTTCGGTTTAGCGCGCAGATTCTTCTTGCGCGGATCCACGTAGATAGCGTCAGGCTGAACTTTATATTCCTTTCCGTGCAGCTCAGGCGCGGGATAAATTCGCCCCTCCCGCGTCCATCTACGCAGAGTAGAAAGGGAGGGTGGAGTCGTGTAGACCTCAGCAGCCCATTCCTGCAAATTGAGAAGCTTAGCCATGAGAACTCCTTAGCCACCTGGCATTATATGCGAGGCCGCGTTGACGTGTTGATTAATCGAAATCAGGTAAAAAGAAGCTCGGCGCGGGGCCGGGCAAAAGGGATCACGAGGTGGCGCTTTCGCACCCAATAGCCAGCTCATAACTGGCTATCAGTTGCGTCGAAACTTTTTGTTATTTGTTTTGGGAAGTAAGGGTGAGGTTTCAGCTAACTAAACAATCAATTTTCAGAAAAAAAACAGCAGCTTATGTACGCCATTCCTGCGCTTATTGGCGATCAAGCCTTCTTAATGATCATCAATCATTATCTAATAACACAAAAAAACCGCCACATTGGGCGGTATTAGGGTTTGATATGTCAGATGTGTCTTATGACGGGAGGAATGTCCAATATCTTAGCTGCGTCTAGAACGTCCTTTTCGCTTGGTTCCGCAGAACCTTTCTCATATGCATAAAAATACTCTTTATTTTCAGGGAAAATGGATGCTGTATAGACATGGCGTTTTGTTCCATTAGCCTGAAACAAATCAACATCTTCAGGGAATCTACTTACAGAATGTTTTGTGGGCTGCTTACCCTGTTCAAAAAAGATAAAATATGGCATTTCTTTCCTCTTTATGGCTGAGTCGTTGTTAACCTTCCAGAAACTATCGCTCTACTTTTCTTAAAACCATATAGGATGTTAATGCAATTTTATTGTTTACAGCAAAACAATATCCATGCAGTCGTATATAAGCTCGCCGTTAAAAATCATTCCGCGCTCTTTCACTGGATCCCCCTCGGCTTATTCTTCAGCTCAATGACGGATTGGCAATCCGCGCATGTCTGGCATCCGGGAACGGCAGCGCGCCGCGGCTCCGGGATATCCTCGCCGCATTCAGCGCAATGCTCAGCTGATACAGCGTTGCGGTTTAGGCGGTGAGCGGAAATGGCAGCGTTACGCTGAAGCTCTTCAATCTCTGCTGCGGTGTCGATGATATCGGCCATGGTCAATGCTCCCGGAACTGTCGGTTAATTCGGTTGAAGGTGAACGCCAGCAATAAAAAAGGCCGCTTTAGCGACCTGGTGATTAGTGCATTCATGCTGCACCGCCATCATTCTTCTCGGCTTCGACTGCCATCTGCTCAAGCCGTCGAGATAGCTCGGCGGCCAGCGTCTGGAATTCTTCCTCGGTCGCCACCGGGATCGGCACAAAGCGAATCCCGATGTGCGCCAGGTGGTTGGCAATTTCGAGGCTTTTCCTCAAATCAACGGGTGCGGCTCTGTTCATGCCGCACCGCCAGCGTGCCGCAGCCAGATGCAGACGGCACCATCTTCTGTGTCGTGAATTGAACCGACAAACCAACCACCACCGGCGGGTGTTTCTGGCTGCCACGCTGAAATGTCATAGCCGTCCACATCGGGGTCGACGTCATCTTCATCGCGGTACACCACTTTCCACTCAAGGCCGCTCTTATCCAGCCATGCGTTGAATTCATCAGGTGAGATATATTCACGCCCATCGAAAAATTCATCGTAAAGCGGGTGAGTCCAGTAGCCGTATTGGTCGCGTTCGACGGGTAGGGGTTTAAATTCTGTTGTCATTGTTCGGCTCCAAACCGCCCATTTAGGCGGCCAGTTTTGACGACGAACTCCAGGAGGCTAACTCCCAGAGCTTCAATTTTCTTGTGATGCTTGTTGATGATGGGAGTCACCGTTTCGTTCCAGTTTGGCTTTGGCTTCTTGCGCATGGCCTGCTGGATTTCCTCGGTGCAGCGGCGGCAGGCGGCGCGGATTGCGTTTTCATTTGCTGGCGTCATGCGGCCTCCGTTTTCACAACATCGATGGCGCAGCCGGGCAGCAATTCAACCGCGGCGGTGGCGCACTGATTTCCCCAGTGGTGCCAGCCTGGCGCTGCGCTGCGGCTAAACAGCTCAATGCGCGGCACATCACCGTAAAGCAGCTCCAGCCGGTGGCGCACTTCCCATGGCTTTTCGCTGTGCGCGCCGAGCGGGCTATATACCACCTGCTTAATCCCGGCGTGCTTTCGCTCAAGCCCGGCGCCGCAGGTGGCAATTAACAGGTCTTCGGTGTTGGCCCGGGTGTGGTTGCCACCGTTCATGCGCGTCTCGGTGTTAAGCAGATCGAGAAAGTCGTAAAAGTCGGTGACTTCACCATCGGCCAGCGCCTTGTTGATGCGCAGTTCCGCGTTCTGATTCAGCTTCACCCAGGTAAAGCCTTTCATCGTGCGAACGGTAAAGCCCCAGGCCTCGGCCAGCTCGATAGCTTCCTGGTTATGCGTGCCGGTGTACCACATCGCCAGCACCGCGTTTTCGGCGGCAAGCTCCCACACAGGCAGGCGCTTGATGTCGATGAGCTTCATGGTGGAGTAGTGATCGGCAGCAGCGCCGTTGCTGATGGTATTGCCGTAAGACCAGGGAGGATCCGCGTAGATAAGGGAATATTTTACGGTCATGCTGCCAGCTCCTTTATCGGGATGCGGTTCATGTGCATCGTGTACCCGGTATGCTCCTCCAGCGCTGCGTACTGCTCAAGCAGCTCGGGGTGATGCCGTCCACCGTTACGCAGGTCGTTTCGGCTTGCCATGATGCAGAACACGCAGCTCAGGCGCTCATTTCCCAGCGCATAAGCGTAATGCGGTTCCTGACCAGCCTCGCGAATTGAAACAAACACCTCTTCGGCCTTCAGCTCATGAATTGGCAACCATTCGTACCAGGTCAGCACCGAGTTGGAATCAGTTTCGTTCTTGCGGAATACCTGACGCTTAGCTCGACCAGGCGACTCCTCGGCGCGTAGACCGAGGCAGTTGACGATCACCTTGAAACCGTTCGCCTTTGCGTAGGCTCTCACTTCACGCTGGATAGGGCCACGCTTAAGATCACTGGTACATTGGCGGGTGCTGGCTGAGGGCCAACTCGGCACCTCCGGGCGGTTTTCAAATCGGCGCTCTACCATCTCCAGCAGGGTCTTTCTCGCCCTGGCGACGATGAACGGCAGGCCAGCGTCCTCTGCCTGATTTTGTGCCAGCTCCAGCGCGCCCGGCCATTCCATGGCGCCAAGCGAAGCATGCACCACGACGATCTGCTGTGGCGGGATAACTTCAAGCAGCTTGATAAGCATCGTTTGACTATCTTTGCCGCCAGAATGGTTTGAAACGAAAAGGGCGCCTTATTTTATGAGGGAGTCTATATCCTGGTGGGGGATGTTATTCATGCAGCCTCCTGCCTTTCCCGATATTCCTCAGCGAGCCTCTGCGCCTTTAATGGATTGCTGACCACTTCACCCCATGGCATTAGCCAGCCGTTACCAATGAAGGGAAGGCACAGAGCGCCAACCCTGATGTCGTCGTGAGCGTGAGTCATTAGTCACTCCTTGAAGCACCGCCAAGACCTTTGCGGTTGTCATTCAGATATGGATCACATGGCCTGTAAGTCGATGGTTTTTCCGGTGATGTATCGTTCTCACGCTCCTCACGGATGATCTGGTAAAGCTCTTTGCGATCGGCGCGTTCTTGCGGGCTAAGTTTCCGGTCAGGGATTGGCCGGAGAAGATGTTTTCGATATTCGGGGGTAAATTTGTTCATTGGTTTCTCCTGACCGGGAGATGATTCAAAAGGGTATGTCGTCGTCGAAGTCCATTGGTGGTTCGCTTGGTTGATGTTGTGGTGCCGGTGAGAGTTGTTGCCGTTGGTGTTGTGGATGCGATGATGCCTGTTGACGGGGGTTATCATTTCCTGGCGTGCCGCGTGGTGGGAGATCGATATCCCGTACCAGGATTGTCGGTGTCTGCACCTGCGAACCGTCCTGCTTAGTCCACTCCTCAATTACAAACTCGCCAGTAACAGCAACCTTTGCTCCCTTAACAATCGCGCCAGAGAGCTTCTCGGCCATTGCCCCGAACATCTTGCAATTCAGCCATGATGTCTTCTCATTCTCGCCAAACCCAGATTTTGCCGGGAGTGAAAACGAGGCGATGTGTTTCCCGTTTGGCGTGACGCGCAGTACCGCGTCTCTACCGACATTTCCTGACACTGTGATTGTGTTAATCGCCATTTAAGCCGCCTGTTTAAGTTCTTTTAGTCGAATGCCGGTGACGTCTTTGCATTTAGCCTGGTGATCAGCAAAACCATTCAGACGTGACCATGTTGTCGCGTATTGCGCCTGCAATTTTTTGCTGTCGTTTTCAGTACTGGCGTACTGAGTAAATTCAGCGAGAATTTGATCGGCATCTGCCGGTTGCACCTGATGGGTTTCGGCATCCGCGTCGATTGCAGTTTCCTCAGTTGGGATGCAAAACGCCTGAAACGCCGCGTATTTGTATGCTATCGACATGGCCTTGTTTGTGGCCTTGTCGCCGCTATCCATCGCTTCACCATAGGTGGTGACGGTGTGGATGCTGCCGTCCTCGGTGCTGACGAAATCGAAGTCACCACGAACCGTGATGTAGAACAGCGCACCGCCATTTTTGCTGGTTCGCTCGACGCTGGTGCGTTCGGTGTAGCGGGGTAGGATCAGGAGTTTGTTTTTTACCAACTCCGGGGCCAGCGCGTTGTAAATGTCGTCGATACCACGAAACGCGTAATTGACCTGACTACCTTGCTTCCTTTCTTTGCTGATACCCTTCTCAGCCAGCGCTGAAGCAACGCTGCTAATGGCGGCGTATACTTTTTTATCTGTCATGTGTAGTTCCCCGCAAATTCATCCCAACTAATGATCGGGTTCTGCCGCTCGGCAGCCAGGTTAACTGGCTCGTCATCACCTTCCGGCTTTTCCGGCAGCACGTCGCGCATTAGGCGCAGGAATGACTCTTCATCCCAACGTTCTGCGGCCGTCATGCTGCGCGCTCCTGATGAGTGATGATGTAACCCTGCTCAGCCAGCCACTCGATGACTTCTGCGCCATCGAGCTGGGGTAGTACGTCACGGGTTTTAACTGTGCCGGCCAGGATAACGCCTTCCATCTCAACTTTGATGGTGTTGTGTGGCCCGACGGACGTGCGCATATCAACGCACTCGCATGTAATATTCATGGCTGAACTCCTGAAATTTGGATGTGCAGATCCCGCCCGCATTGAGCCAGGCCGATCGGTTGAATAGGGTGGTTAGTGCTGGATAGGGTTGCCGTGACCGTCCAGAAGGACGTCAATCACGCAGTCACTGAGGCGGATGATTTCTGCGTCGGTGTGCAGGTACACCCATTTGCGCTCCTGAATGACTGCTGAGACGCGATAGGTTCGGCCTTCATGCATTGCCATCATGCCGGGCGTGACGCACTGGCGAATGAGCGGGGTGGTGCCGTAGTGGTTGATCATACCTTCACCTCAACCTGTTCCAGGAGGCCAGCTATATGCATCTGCCAGCGGTTCAGCGTCAGCTTGTCGCGCGGTGCCGATACCGACGTCAGCTGCCACTCGTTATCGTTGAGCTTTTTGGCGGTGTACTGCTTGCCGTTGTGGGTGACTGTCATCATTGCAGGACAACCTTATGCCCATGCTGGACAAGCTCACCCGCTTCCATGCCCACATTCAGCCAGAAGCTTAATGCCAGAAGAACGTCATCTTCGTTTTGGCAGTGGCAGGCATTAACAAATTCCTGAACCGTCTTAACTGCGAGTTTTGCCATTTCTGGCTCAGTCAGGCGTGATATTGGCTGTTCTTTTCTCATAAACCCTCTTGGCCTTATCGCGGCGAACGGAACGGTTAATACAAGACTTCTGCGCTAATGAGCGGTGGATGGCCGCCGGTTGTCATAAATGGGCAGACTCGAAAATCTGCCTATGTATGACCGATAAAAAACCCGCCGTGGCGGGTTATTCAGGGTGATTGAGCATTGCCCAATGCGTTACTTCCTGAGGTGCATAGCGCTTCTTAAATGCGCCGTTTGTGTAGATCCAAAAATCATCTTCCTGCAACTTTCCAAACTCATAATCACCATCAACAAAAAGCAGTAGCAGTCGATTTTTCAGCGGCTGCCTTTCACTACACTTAATCCACTCCATCGCCTTACCCTCTGTCGTTACCCGCTGATGCGGGAGAAATGCTTTGGTGCTGGCTCCCCACAATGAAGCAAGGAAGGCCGTCGTCGCCTTGGTGAGCCATTACCTCACCAACTAGCTGATAACCGTCTGCCAGCCCAAAGCACTCACCAAAAACCCCGACATCGCCGGGGTTTCCGAAAGCATTTGTGGTACCAATTATTTGTGAGCGATATAGCTTTGCCGTCGCATAGAAGCTCCTTTGTTGCGTGGGTTGATTCAGCCCAGCCCACTCAGCTTCGAATGGACTGGAATAAATCTGTTTGCGCTTCGCACCTCTCATCCCGCCAGTGTTGCCCGTTCCCACGCCTTTATCGCTCTCGCGAGGGGGTAGCCTTCTCACCGACCGGTTCGCCGCCGGTGATACGCCGCATTTTGTGCGTTGGGGTCTAAACAGGATTACCGAGTGCTGTTCCGACTTTGCATGTTTTTAAAAAGCAGGCCACTTGCTGTCCGCCGCTGGCTAACTTCGCTCAGCTGTCGATGTTTCGTTTCGATGGGGTAACAATACTAGCGGTATTAACTTATATCAATACTTCTAGTATTATTAAATTAAGGATTAATACTATTGATATGAAATATAAGAGAATTTATTTTTGTAAATACCGGTGATATGCTGAAAAAAACAGCAGGCTGAGGCGGCAATGGATACTAAGGAGTGGGTTGGCGGCCTTCGATGGCTTAGTGACGAGCAGATAGTTGATTTGCACTTCAAACTCCAGGAGAAAATCAAAGAGCACTATAAGCAACGAGACGTTGGCGATAATCTTGAACGGGCCATCCAGTTCTGCGAGCAACATGTGGCTTTAGCTGAACTAGCTTTCCCCGCGCTGAAGGCAAAACATAACAAGCAGGCTGCTGAGTACGAAGCTTTGACGGGTAACAAATACCCGGCTGAGTTTTACGCACCGGCGCACCACGGATACCGGCAACTGATAACTATCATGAAGAAAAGGAAGCAGTTAGTTAAAGTGGCTGAGCTGGAAGCAAAGAGAAGATCAGAGGGATGGAGAGAGTAGGCGAGTAGGGTTAAAGGCATAAGAAACCCGGCGCGGTGGCCGGGTTTGTAATATTAGTGGCCGTGAGCTTTTCTTGAAGCCACTGAGCTTATGGTTGCAAAAAGGTTTGCTATTCCAGCAGCTGTAGGCATTGATGACAGTCTGTTAAGGATGACACCAACCGGGATTGCGAAAGCAAAACTTAATCCAATCAACGCAATCGCCAATATAGAAGATATTGGATTTTTGCTGATTGTCATTTTCATGCACTGATCAAAAGCTGCATCATAGAGTTTGTTGTTCGCTCTCTGAGTTGGCTTAATGTCGAGCTTGCCTTTTGCTATCAACATGTAAGCCAAGACGAACGGACACGCCATGGCGCATAAGGGCAACATATAAAATTTACGAGATAGACGGTAAGAGCGATACAACGACTCTTTATCTACTTCTGGAACACCCCTATCTTCAAAGTATTCTTCGATAAGCTCTACAGCTTTTTTCTGATATCTCAATGCGCGCCTGCGGCACAATACCCAGTACGCAACGATAACTAAAGCAAGGGCAAGAGCTGACAGCATGTTAACAATCATTTCTTTTTCCCCCTCTTTTTCGATTTCTTCATTGCTTCTACGACCTTTTTATCAAGAGATCGTTCATTTTTAAAGATGCTACCTACAGTGTAGATGATATAAAGCAACGTCACCGGAACCATCAATATCAAGAGCAACGCTATTACAGGGCACTTATCATACAACGATTCCCAAAAAATCCTAAGCTCTTTAATGCTGTCGGGCATTGCGCCTAGGTCGATATCGCCACCGAAGATAGAGAAGTTCATTTAACTTTCCGTGTGAGTCATGGTTACGTTACAGTTAACTTTGAACCGTTAACGCTAAAATTATATCAATCGTAATTTTGTCTCTACAGCGACACCTATGATCCGACAGTTGCCGTTAATTGCCACAAGCGGCCACTGGGGATTGAGCCCCTTCAGATACTTCTGTGCACCATCGATCACCAGCTTCTTAAACGTCGCCTCGTTAGAATCAGATAGCTTTGCTATTACTAGGCTGCCGTTGATCGCCTCGCGGCCCGTATCGAAAAGAACGAAGGTACCTTCAGGGATGCTAAGACCAGCAGGGGCTGTCATCGAGTCACCATCTACCTGCAGCCAGAACGCCTCTCCCTGAATGTGAGCATCTGATTCAAGCCAAAGGTCTACATCCTTTAGGGTGTACGGCTCAACAGCTTCACACCATGCGCCTGCTTGGACTTTACTAATCACCGGATATTTTGAGCCAGGTGAATAATGCCCGGCGAACGAAGTATTCTCCGATGCTACCGAGCTCATGTCAGAGATGTCCTTCGCAAGTGACGGACTGAAATCAGAGACACTAACCCCAAGAAGCCTCGCAAATACTGATGCTACCGCTGTATTTAAAGCATTCCTTCCATTCAGGTAATGGCCGACGGCACCCTGAGATATGTCCAGCGCGTCCGCAATGGATTGCTGAGTAATTCCCAGTTCTTTTTTCTTCGCTTCGTAAAGGGCTTTTAAACGCTGTGAGTCAGCCACTTGAGCGGGGGTGAGGATCTTTTTCTTTTCCATTATCAGATATTAATACCAAAGCTCATATTTTTAAAATACCGGCGGTATTGATTTATCTAATACTTGTGGTATTGTTTTTGTATTAACGGTAAGGAGCAACGCTAAACATGAAAATTTCACTCGCCGAGTATGTCGACGAAGTTGGCCAGGTAAAAGCAGCTGATGCCATTGGTGTCCATCAAACGGCAATTAGCAAAGCGATCAGGGTCGGCCGTCAGATTTTCATCAACAAGCTTCCTACTGGCGAGGTTAAGGCGGTCGAGTACCGCGAATTTCCTCACAGTAAGAAACAGGAACATCAGGAATAGCAAATGCATTCACTTGCGTATCAACACAATACCGGAATACACCCTGGAGCGATGATAAACCGCGCTCAACCTAAGGCGGCGCCGGACCACGAAAAGATCCGCGATGCGGTCCGGGCATGGTCGTCTGCGCTGGACAATCAGGACGTCGTTTCGGCGCTGATCATCAACGAGTACCGGGAGCAGGGCGGGACCGCCATCAGCTTCCCGGAAGACATCAGCAGGGCGCGCCAGAAACTTTTTCGCTTTCTGGATAACCGTTTCGACTCTGAGCAGTACCGCGAGAACGTGCGCCAGTTGACGCCCGCAATCATGGCCGTTCTGCCGCTGGAATTTCGCAACCGCCTGGCGCCACAGAACGACACGATGTCGCTGATCGCCTCTGCGATGAAAGAGTGTGCCGAGGCTAAGCAGGCAGTGCTGCTGGACGCTCCAGAGCATCAGAAGCTGAAAGAGGTAAGCGAGGGTATAGCGTCGCTGTTCCGCCTCATGCCGGAGCAGGTGGGGCCGCTGATGACGATGGTTACATCGATGCTGGGGGTCATGTGAGAACTACAGAAATGGCGAAAGCCGGTCTGCGCGAACAGAGCCGACTTTCTGGTGCAACAAACGCTAGTCAATTGCGAGGTCATTATGACAAACGCTAATCCAAAACGCCAGGCGCAGGAGGTTTAACTGTGTCGAACGTCGCTTACGCAAATTTCGCGGCGCATTCCGCCGCCAGGAGCAACCGGATGGAGAACCAGAAAACCGGATTCATCCCGTTGTACCGGAGTGTTCTTAAGCAAACCTGGTCGAAGGACGTCTTCCTGCGCACGCTGTGGGAAAACCTGCTGCTGTGTGCTGCTCGCCAGCCATATACAGCAAACTTCAAAGGTCGCCAATGGCCGCTGCAAACCGGACAACTGGTCACCACCTCAGCCGATCTCGGGCTGAATTTATGCGACAGGGAAGGGAAGCCATGCAGTCGCCACGCCGTAGACAGGATGCTTGATGTTTTCGAGCGTGAAGGGATGATTTCTCGCTCCGGAGAGAAGCGAAAGGGCTCTGTGATAACCATCACAAATTACGCTGAATATGCTCAAAAAATGGACGATTTACCCGAGCGTATCACCGCGCATATCTCCGCGCTTAATGCCGAGCATGGCGAATCCAGTAATGGCGCAGCTTCGGAAGGTTATGCCGCGCATAACGG
This sequence comes from Enterobacter sp. DTU_2021_1002640_1_SI_PRY_ASU_LCPMC_013, assembly GCF_032389435.1. Classification (NCBI taxonomy): domain Bacteria; kingdom Pseudomonadati; phylum Pseudomonadota; class Gammaproteobacteria; order Enterobacterales; family Enterobacteriaceae; genus Enterobacter; species Enterobacter sp. DTU_2021_1002640_1_SI_PRY_ASU_LCPMC_013. Next base: position 2,648,854 of record NZ_CP135594.1, on the reverse strand, counting down.
AGCGCATTTACCCGAGCGTTTCACCGAGAATCATGAACAACAATGTAATAACATCAATAAAAACATTAAAAGATCTTCGTCCGAGAATTCTGACGAATCCTCTGACGCACGTCTGAAGAAATTTTTATCAGCTCATCCAGACGCTGCGGTTTACACCCCATCCGGTGCGAAGTGGGGATCGGCTGAAGACCTCGAGATCGCTAAGTGGATTTCCTCCAGGGTGAAGCTGATTAACCCAACCTGCAAAGCCCCGGACATGACCTCCTGGTCTAACACCGTTCGCCTGATGCGCCAGATAGACAACCGGTCGCACCAGGACATTTGTGCGCTGTATGACTGGGCAAGCAAACACCACTTCTGGCAGACCAACATCCTGAGCCCTGAAAGCCTGCGTAAGCAGTGGGACAAGCTGACGATGCAGCGAAACGCCGTAGGTGGGCAGCGTGCGGCTAAGCCGGATCTGGACTTCAACAACACTGACTGGGCCTATGAGGTGATTCGATGAAATCTCTTGCAGAGCAGATGCGTAACCACGACCGCGAGCAGATGAGTCGCATGGCTCATAACCTGCCAGAGCAGTATCAGGAACGAGCGCCGGTCGAGCAGGTAGCGCAGGTATTCAACGGACTGTTCAACCAGCTGCGTGCCGCGTTCCCGGCCAGCATGGCGAACTTCCGCACCCAGGAAGACCTTAACGAATTCCGCCGTCAGTGGCTGCTGGCGTTTCAGGAGAACGGGATCCACACCATGGCTCAGGTCGATGCCGGTATGCGCATTGCCCGCCGCCAGGAGCGCCCATTCCTGCCGTCGCCGGGCCAGTTCGTCGCCTGGTGCAAACAGAGCGGCGGGGTGCTGGGCGTCAACGTTGACCAGGTGATCGCCGAATACTGGGACTGGCGTAACCGTTCGTTCGAATTCACCTCCAGCGAGCAATTCCCCTGGTCGCAGCCGGTCATGTACCACATTTGCGTAGAACTGCGTCATCGCAGCACAGAGCGCCAGTTAACGCATGGTGAGCTGGCACGCGAGGCGGGTGATCTTCTGGACATGTGGGAGAAGCGCGTCACCGATGGTAAGCCAGTGCCGCCGGTGCGCCGGGCAATTGCAGCACCGGCTGCCGAACACGGGCCAACGCCGATCCAGCTGCTTCAGGCGAAGTACAACCGCAACAAGTCGAACGGGATGGTGTGATATGACCATAACAATCCGTGGGCAGATTCTTGCAGCCCTGCGTAACAACCCGGGCCTGAATAGTGCTCGCATTGCCAGCATGATCGGCATGACCACCAAAAAGATTTCCGGCCCGTTAAGCACATTGTTAGCAGACGGCCTGATCGAGTTCGAAGGCAAGCACGGCCAGCGGCTGTATCGGCTGACCAGCTACGGCATGAAATACGCACCGGAAACTATCCCTGCTATGCCGAAGGGAAATTCGAAGCTGGTTCGGCGTACAGAGACAAACGTGATCTGCCAGGAGTGCCGTAACAGCGCGGTGATGAAACGAATTTTAAGTGTATACGGGGTGAGAGCATGAAAAATAATACACATCCAGCATTGAAAGAACGAATCGAAAAGGCTCTTGACGATTTCACCAAAGGCCTCGCCAGTATGCACGTCCCACCTTTGGATACTGATGTTGATATGGTGCTGGCGGAATGCAGTGACAGATTATCCGAGCTTGAAGCCAAGTGCGCGGCGATGGCTGCGGAGAATGCGGGGCTGAAAAATGCAATCACCGCAGTAAGCAAAACATCAGAAGAGTGTGAGATTAACGGTGACGAATTGAAATATGTCGTCAAGCCTTCCGAATTTGATGCGTTGACTGATTTGCTGGACGAAACACCAGCGACCGACGCTTTGCTGGCTAAAATGCGGGCGCAGGCCCACAAGGAAGGCGCTCACTTTGTTGCTAACAGGATGCTGGCCGCATGGGAGGCTGGGTTTATCGATGACACGGCGAAGAACGCGGCAGACATCGCACGGATGATTCTCACATCTACAGAGTTTATGGCTGATGCGCCAGAGGGGGATTTCGATCGCTCGTTCGCTGATAGAGTACTCGAAGACATCGCCGTCCAACTTCGCAAGGAGGCCGCCCAATGAGCACTACCCTAAAAGAATGGCTAGTGAAGACCATAATGGAGCTTGAAGAAGAGCGCGATGCTGTGCCCGGCGCAGTAAACGAAGATGCGGCCAATGCGCTCGCTGCGATGAAGCTAGCGCTGGCATCGCTCGAAGCGGAGCCGGTATTTGAAGTGGAAGTGTCAGGCAATCACTGGTTAAACGCTGGGCCGGTAGACGATAGCGATTTTTCGGGAATGCCCGATGGAGTTAATCAGCTCTATTCCGCCCCTCCAGCGCCGGTATCTGTGCCTGATGAACTGCTATCAGCAATGGAAGAAGTTCTGCGTATCTCAGACCGTGACCACGAGGCATGGCACAAGGTTAAGGCCGGCATCTTATCCTGCCGCGCCGCCATGCTTCAGGGTGCCGAAAACGCCGAGTCGCCCACCACCATGCAGACCGCGCCAGCTCTGGATTCTTCGCCAAAAATTGCCGAGTCGCCCAGCGGCAACTATCCGGTGATTCAGGATGGTTGGGTGGCTTGCAGTGAGAGGATGCCGCATATCGGTGTGCCAGTTATCACATGCTGTGGCGACGTGGTTCAGTACGCTGCTTATGCGTGGGATGGCAAGGAATGGCAGGACTGGTACGAGGAATACGATAAGCTACCAGCCAGCACCTTTACCCACTGGCACCCTCGGCCAGCAGCACCGCAGCAGGAGGTGAAGTGATGAGACAGCGGAGGCCTCAGGTGAGGCCTCGTTCTAAACACCCTTCTTTTGCCACCGTCTCCGTCTCGGTATAGGTATGCAAGATATAGAGGTGAGGCGTGTTCCACAGACGGAGCAAACCGCACCATGAGGTTGGTTTAAGTCTGAACTAAAGGTCGTAAAAAAGAACTTTTTGTTCGAACAAACCTGGCACTTGAATTGGATGTTGGGGATGGTCCCCTCCGGCCAGTTGATTGGAGTCTTAAAGTTACAGTAATTATTAGTCTGCGTATTTAAATAGGTGAAAGAAATTTGAGTTGTGAGGGTTCATTTACAATCGCCAGACAATTTCTCTTCAAGGCCATTTTTCTCATGAATGGTAATCGGGCCAAAAAAAGCCAGCGGCTAGCGCGGCAGCTGACATCATAATCAGAATTGTTATCAACAACCTGGATTTAACAGAGGGATCCTTGTCCCCGCCAAGGTAATGTCTAATCAAGGCGAAGGCAAACGCGGCACTTAATGCTGCATGCACATAGGTTAGCTTTTCTGGTAATGGCACATACGCTCCTTGCGATCAGCACTGACACATCAAACATGTGGCACCTTAGTCTAATAATTTTTGGAGAAAAAATTAAGTTTGTGGTGAGTAAATGCAAAATTTGATTAATCAAAATCAACCCGCCATAATCATGTCATCGGAGCCTGAACAACTCCGGTGACTTCTGCGCATTTAAGGGGACTTAAATGCGACCACAATCTGAACTCCTCACCTTGTCACAGATGCAGAAATGCACCTGCGATTTTCTGCATTCTGCGGTTTCCGTTAAGGAGGCCGTATGACTCTGCCAGTAGACGGCATCAAACTCCATCGCGGCAACTTCGCGGCCATTGGCCAGCAGATTCAGCCATTGCTGGATGCCGGGCAATGTTTCCGCCTGCAAGTCAAACCATGGCGCGAGAAGCGCAGCCTGTCGCAGAACGCGCTCAGCCACATGTGGTACACGGAAATCAGCGAGTACCTGGTTAGCTCCGGACGTACCGACGCGACTCCGGAGTGGGTTAAGCGCAACCTCAAGAAAACCTATCTCGGCTGTGAAGAGGTGACCTACACCGACTTCATCACCGGTGAGAAAACCACGACCTGGGAGCCACGCCACACCGCCGACCTCGATACAGGCGAAATGCATATCTTCCTGGTGAAGGTTGAAATGTGGTGCGCCCAGTTCGGCCTGGCCCTGACAATTCCGAACGGTTGCGAATACCAGCAGCTGCGCGATAAGCAGGAGGCGTGATGTCTACTCCACTATCCCGCGTCATCACCAACGAAATCTTCAGCGTTCCGGCGCGCCGCCAGCGCAAGCCAGCGGTTAAGCCGTCCGACATCCCGACCTTGAAAGACTACACCGCCCGCCTGGTGGATCAGAAATGGCTGAGTCTCGCGGCGAGGAGGGCGCATGGCTAATTTATGCAAAGCGGCACGCGGCCGCGAATGTCAGGTGCGGATCCCCGGCGTATGCAACGGCAACGCTGAAACCTCGGTACTGGCCCACATCCGTATTGCTGGCCTCTGCGGGACCGGAATCAAGCCGCCTGACCTGATCGCCACCATCGCATGCAGCAGTTGCCACGACGAGATTGATCGCCGCACCCGCCTGGTCGATGCGGAATATGCAAAGGAGTGCGCGCTGGAAGGCATGGCTCGCACTCAGGTCATCTGGCTTAAAGAGGGGCTCGTAAAAGCATGAATGAATATCGCATCAGTCTCCCATGGCCGCCGAGCAACAACCGCTACTATCGGCATAATCGCGGGCGCACGCACATCAGCGCAGAAGGGCAGGCGTACCGAGACAGCGTCGCCAGAATTATCAAAGACTCAATGCTCGATATCGGCCTGACCACGCCCGTGAAAATCCGTATCGAGTGCCACATGCCGGATCGCCGCCGCCGGGACCTGGACAATCTACAAAAGGCCGCATTCGATGCCCTGACGAAATCCGGTTTCTGGCTCGATGACCAGCAGGTTGATTACTACAGCGTGAAGAGAATGCCGATCGTCAAAGGCGGCAGGCTTGAACTGACCATCACCGAACTGGAGGCCGAATGAACCACACAGACTTCCTGCGGTACCAGGCCGAAAGCGTAAAGCGCGCCAGCATGCCGCCAGTAGCAAAGCACAGCCAGACAAAAACAAACCAGCCACAGAAGGAAGCCGCATGATGAACAGTCAGCAACTGGAATACGTACGTCAGCAGATCATGGTGGCGACCGCAGATCTGAGCGGGGCGACGAAAGGGCAGCTGGTAGCTTTCGCCGAGAACGCGCAATTCACCGCGACGGTGCGCAGCCGGGGCCGGAAGAAAATCACCGACCCGGTCACCGGCCGGAAAGTTAACCCTGACGGCCCGCCGATGAGCGGCAACCAGTCCCGCGCTAAGGGATCATCCATCGCGCTGGTGGGCCCGTTGGAGTTCGTTACGGCATCCTGGCGCCGTGCTGTCCTGTCTCTGGAAGAACATCAGAAAGCGTGGCTACTGTGGAACTACAGCGAGAACACCCGCTTTGAATACCAGGTGTCGATCACCCAGTGGGCGTGGGAAGAGTTCCGGGAACAGCTCAGCACGAAGAAAGTGGCCGGCAAGACGATGGAACGCCTGAAGAAGCTTATCTGGCTGGCGGCGCAGGACGTGAAAGCAGAGCTGGCGGGGCGGGAAACGTATGAATACCAGGCGCTGGCGGAACTGGCGGGCGTGGCTAAATCCACTTGGACAGAAACGTATTTGCCTCATTGGCTGGCTATGCGCAACAACTTTAAGCGACTCGATAGCGGTGCGCTTATCTCTGTAACGCGATCACGTTCACAACAAAAGGCGACAAATTTAGATGTAAGTCTTGCAAAACCGAACTGAAACGCATATATTTCATGTAAGTCTGATATCGTCGCCATAGCTTCGTAGGTCGACAAAGAATTAAGAGCCTCGCCACCGTGCGGGGCTTTGTTTTTTGTGCTTTATGTAAACCAAGTGGTCTTTAAAAGTTAATAATCTTTTTTTACTTATGTAAAATATGGCCTCCAGTGAAAACAGAGAGGCCTCATCATGAAGAACTTCCAGCTTTATGTTGGCGGCACTAACAACATCACCTATCGTTACGAAATCAGAAAGGTGGATGATGCTTTTAGTGTTCGAATATTCAACGTCAAAAACAAGTTGCACAAAGAGGTCGGTTGTAAGTCGCTTCGCTTTGTGTCAGCTCATGATGTTATCGATGAGTGCACATCGCATTACAGGAGGCACGCTGAAGGCCTAAGAGGCTTTTTACGTGGGCTCAAAATGTGGTGAAGTTGCAACTCAACAGACAGGTCGCTCAGGCGGCCTTTTTATTTTCCTGTAGCTAAGCGGTAAAGCTCCCAAATCATAATTGGTTGATTGCTGGTTCGAATCCAGACGGGCGACCCAAACCCACTACCTGGGACCCTTCGGCCATAGAGCCGACATTGCCTTACCCTCATCTTCCCGGCCTGTCGCCGGGTTTTTTATTCAGGCCGCAGACAATCAATTCCAGATGCCACGTATCTATCGTGTCTGACGGCCTTTCCCCACTACACAAACAGCACCCCGTTTTTCGGAGGTGATATGGCTAAACGTATGCAAGATAAAGAAAGCATTGCCGGAGTGTCATGGCTGATTGTCCTTGCTCTGTCATGCTGGGGCGGCCTGGTCCGATACCTTATTGACGTTAAGCAGAACAAAGCCACCTGGAGCTGGATCAACGCGCTGGCACAAATTGCAGTGTCCGGTTTTACCGGTCTCATTGGTGGCCTGATCAGCGTTGAAAGCGGTCTGAGCCTTTACATGATCCTGGTTACGTCTGGTATTAGCGGGGCGATGGGCTCCGTAGCACTGACGTACTTCTGGGAGCGCCTGACGGGAATGAAGAATGCAAACCAGTGATAAAGGCATTGCCCTGATCAAAGAGTTCGAAGGCTGCAAGCTTACCGCGTACCAGGACAGCGTTGGCGTCTGGACGATTGGCTATGGCTGGACTCAGCCTGTCGACGGCAAACCAATCCGCGCTGGGATGACGATTAAGCAGGAAACGGCTGAGCGCCTGCTGAAGACCGGACTGGTCAGCTATGAAAATGACGTGTCCCGTCTGGTTAAAGTCGGTCTGACTCAGGGGCAATTCGACGCCCTGGTGTCGTTCACGTACAACCTCGGCGCCCGGTCACTGTCGACATCTACTCTTCTGCGAAAACTCAACGCCGGAGATTACGCTGGCGCTGCCGATGAGTTCCTGCGCTGGAATAAAGCTGGTGGCAAAGTCATAAACGGCCTGACCCGTCGGCGTGAGGCGGAGCGCGCTCTGTTCCTGCCGTGATTAGCGCACTGGTAAAGCGTTACTGGCTGCAACTGATTGTGGTGGCGGTAATCGGCGTGCTGGCGTTCTTCGTGAACCGCTATCGCGACAACGCCATCGCCTACAAAGACCAGCGCGATAAAGCAACGGTCAGGGCAGACAAATCAGAGGCGATCACCAACAACGTGATCACCACGATGAACATCATCCGCGACATCTCACAGGCTACCCAGAATGCTAAGAACGAACTGGCTCAAAGGGGCGAAACGCGCATTGTCTACATCAGGCAGGCGCTTGAAGGCGATCCGTGCGCTAACCAGCTTGTTCCTTCTTCCGCTGCTGACAGCCTGCGGGAATATGCAGACGGTTTACGTTCCGGCCCCAGTGGTGCCGATAAGCGCTGACCTGACCGCAGACACGCCGATCCCCGGAATGGCAGTTCCGTTCACTTGGCAGGCAAGTCTGGAGTTAAACGCTCAGCTATACACGGCGCTGGGGCAGTGCAATCTGGATAAGGCAGGAATTAGGGAGATAGAATCTTCTAGGGGTCGAGATAAGGATAAATATTAGCCACAAGTACAGGAAGTACAAAAACGAAGTTGGAACATGTTATATTTCCTCCTTAGTTTCATTCTCTTTGAAGGTGAGTAGTGGAAAAAATCAATAAGAAACAAATGGTTGAAAAGTTGGCGAAGTTTAGGGCTACAGCTGATCAGATAAATGAAGATCTAAACTCTTTGTCGCAAAATGTGATCTCTATCTACCAAACTTTATCTCTCAAAGAATCTATGACAGAGGAGGAGCAGGCTGTTTGGTTGCAGCTTAAAGGTCTTCTGGAGCCGATACTTCAATCAACACTTCACTCCCACAACTATAACCAATCTATGTGGAGAGATTACACCCAAGTAGTTAAAGCATTGGGGGCGTCGTCAGACGTGAATATCAATGGCGATTAGCATTCAGGAAATAAGTGACAAAATAAAACAAAATCAGTCACAAATTCAAAGCAATAAGGGTAAAATTTCTGTTGTTGAAGAAAGCGCCATTAACAATTTACACAGAGATGGAAGGACAAGAAGTACGTTGACAATTACGTTCCTAATCTGTTTCTTCATTTTAATTGCTGGCTGCTTTGGTTTTGTTCTCTGGTACAACTCTCTTGCCATTGGATGGATGAAGGATCTGCACTCCCAGGGCCTTGACAATGAAATTGCAAGCGTAAAGCTACTAGAACTCGATAAAGTTCTTGCCGTCATAATCGGAGCCCTTGGCACTTCGCTCGGATTCATTATTGGTTATTACTTTAAAGAGAAAAATAATTAACCGCCTCAGGGCGGTTTTTTGTTGCCATCACCATGGGTTGGCTCATCGTAATGGCAACTCTATTATCAAATCAATGGCTTTCCAGTTATCCTGTGATGGATAACGCTCAGCATAAACCGGACAAGTAGGTATGTTGTTGGGGCGTGCAGAATCGCAACCCAGTCATGGGAAGTAAGCATCTAATCTCCTTTTCAAATTAGGTTTCTCAGGCTGGGATTGGCCTTTCTATAGTGGTCTCTTATTACTAAGCAAGAAGTCCAACGCGTTGGACTTTCGATACCTTCTATAGTGAGGGTTAAAAGATTATCCCCTGCAAAGGATAATCAATCCATTATCCCCTTTAGCGGATAAAGAGGCTCTTAATGTCCGACATCTACATCATCAAACTGACTACGAACGACGGCGGCGAATACACGGGCAAGATGTCACGACGTCAGCCTGAGTTGGTTAACGGCTTTGTGCCGCTGGCGACGGAAACGGGCCAGTGGCTGTATTTCGCTCCTGCTGATGTGAAGCGAGTGGAGTTCACGCCAGTAACGGCAGATGGGATGTAAAGGTCTATTATGTTAAAAACTGAGTAACGCAAAAAATCGCGCCACCCAGTCGTTTGAACTTACCCTAACTTAGGTGGCTAAAGATTTTAATCACGCATCTTATATGTTGCATGAACGTGGCCAGGTTTGTCTTCATCTTCTGCAAATGAAACCGACACGTTGTGACCTGAAATCTCATTGCTACCATCGAGTTTTTTTACTGTTACATAGCCACCGTTTTGATATTCGAAGTACTGAGTGGTTACACCATCAATGACGTTTTCTTCTGATTTAACTACCCCGGTATTGTCTATTGTAATACGTGAAATTGGCTGATCGATTTCCATAGATCCGGTTTGCGGATTGAACTTGTAGCTTGGCATGAAGATATTCCTTTTAAAATTATTGGATTTTTCTTATAGCACTTTTCCTGATGCATGTGAATCGAGCTACCTACGGAGTGAGACATGGAGAACGATGACGAGCGCAGGCCATATCCGCCAGTTAACTTTATCGACTCCGAGAACTGGCAGCCATACACCAGGCTCATTCCCGCCAATGAAGTGCATGAATGGGTAAGTCGCCAAATCATCAGCGATACCGGCAGCATCCATAACCCTGACCACGGACACCTATTAGAGGCGGATCTCTGCTTCATGTGGGCGTCAGATTCGTTTGCGAAGAAAGGGCGCTACGTTCTCGGTCAGGCCGAACAGGTAATGCTCCGCGCCGGTGGTTGGCAGAAAGCCAGAATGGAACAGCAGATGCATGAATGGTTCGGGCGAATCCCGAAGTTCATCATCACACTGGCGGCCGATTACTGCTCACAATGCAGTGACCTTGAGTTCTGCGCACTGGTAGAGCATGAGCTTTATCACATTGCCCAGGCCACCGATGATTTCGGTGCGCCTAAGTTCAACAAAGAGACCGGGCAGCCAGTGCTTACACTGCGCGGCCACGACGTCGAAGAATTCACTGGTGTCGTACGTCGATACGGTGCCAGTAAAGAAGTGCAGGAGCTCGTTGATGCTGCCAATGCGCCAGCAGAAGTAGCTCATATCGATATAGCCAGGTCATGCGGGACGTGCATGCTAAAGCTGGCGTAACGCTTTATTCAGATTGTCATGGAGGTAGCCTGTGGCAGCATTATCGACAGAGGTTAAAGCCTTCATCGTTCAATCACTCGCCTGCTACGAGACCCCGGTAAAAGTCATTGAGCTTGTAAAGGCTGAATATGACATCGATGTCTCACGGCAGCAGGTGTCGCAATATACGCCCGGCAATGCAATGGCGGCCAAGTTGAGCCAGAAGTGGATTGACCTGTTCAACGCTACCCGTAAACGATTCCAGAATGAGATCGGTGACATTCCGATCGCAAATAAAGCGTACCGGTTGCGCGTTCTCGACCGAATGGCGACCAATGCTGAAAAGATGAAGAACTACGGCATGACCTCGCAGCTTATCGAGCAGGCCGCCAAAGAAATGGGCGATGCCTACACCAATCGCCAGAAAGTCGAGCACACAAGCCCTGATGGCAGCATGACTCCGCAGCCGACAATCATCCAGCTACTACCTGTTGAGCCGAAAGCATGAGTAACGCCGTTCAACTGCCGATCCCCGCGAAGCTTGCGCCGCTGTTCACCGCCGTGAATAAACGTTACCGGTGCTCGCACGGTGGGCGTGGTAGCGCCAAGACGCGCACATTTGCGCTGATGACAGCCGTAAAGGCGTATCAGTCGATGATGAACGGTGAGAGCGGTGTGGTCCTCTGCGCGCGTGAGTTCATGAACTCGCTGGAAGAGTCGAGCATGCAGGAGGTGAAACAGGCGATCCTGTCTGTCCCCTGGCTGGCTTCCAACTTTGACATCGGCGAGAAGTACATCCGCACCATCGACAAGAGCGTTAACTACGTGTTCTGCGGTCTGCGGCATAACCTCGACAGCATCAAGTCGAAAGCTCGCATCCTGCTGTGCTGGGTTGATGAGGCTGAATCAGTCAGCGAAATAGCCTGGCAGAAGTTGAGCCCGACAGTCCGTGAGGAAGGTTCAGAGATTTGGGTAACATGGAACCCGGAGCGCGACGGTAGCGCCACGGATAAGCGTTTCCGCAAAGAGGCTGGTGACGACTGCATCACCGTTGAAATGAACTACACGGATAACCCGTGGTTCCCCGACGTGCTGGAAGGTGAGCGACAGAACGACCAACGCCGCCTCGACCCGGCAACATATGCATGGGTTTGGGAGGGGGCTTACCTTGAAAACTCAGATAAGCAGGTACTGGCCGGAAAATACCGGATCGCTGAGTTCTCGGAAAACCTCTGGAAAGAACCTGAGCGCCTGTTCTTCGGTGCCGACTTCGGTTTCGCCAAAGACCCTAACACACTGGTGCGTTCGTTCATCCTGCACAACCGGCTGTACATTGAGTACGAGGCATACGGGCAGCAGACAGAGCTCGACCACATGCCAGAGCTATACGACACAATCCCCGGATCGCGTGACTGGCCAATTAAGGCTGATGCGGCACGACCTGAGACGATAAGCTATCTCAAGCGGCAGGGATTCAACATCTCGGCTGCCGATAAGTGGCAGGGTAGCGTTGAGGACGGGATCGCGCACCTTCGCGGATTCGACGAAATCATTATCCATCCCCGCTGCAAGAACGTCGCGCGCGAGGCCCGCATGTGGTCGTACAAAACGGACCGCATCACCGGTGAGGTGTTGCCGAAGCTCGCCGATGGTTACGAGCATTGCTGGGACGGTATTCGTTACAGCCTCGACGGACACATTAAGCGCAAGGGCCAGGTGGCCGGGATGATGATCCCTAAGAGATTAAGGGGAACGTGAATTAAAGTTGGACAGATTGATGCCGATAATATGTTGTGAAATCGACCTATGGAGGCGGCATGATTGATCAGAAAACTGTAGTACAAGTTAATTACGGACAAGAAAAAGACGTTGTTTTGGGAGAGATTGTTAAGTTCAGTTATTACCAGCCTACTCCTGGTGGGCATATTGAGGTTACAGCGAGTGGCATTCCTTCAGACTGTTCTTCAGTTTGCAAAGAATTAGTCGCACGCATAGGCAAGATGATTCAGGTACGCCTTGTTTCTTCAATAAGTACTTCTGAGTTTACTATCAAACTTGACCAGTTATCAGTTAGCGAATCCCCTGTAGATCCGGGCGCAATCGAAATTTATTTATCCGGCATCCAGCCAGACAAGCAATAAGCACTAATTAAGTTATAGGTCGCCACGGCGGCCTTTTTTATTGCCATAAATCCACCAACGGACAATCCATGACTGACAAATTAACTCTCGCCGTTGGTGATAACGGGGGCTTTGACATACATAAAATCCGGGAGTGTGTTGCATACAACCCCTCAAGCCCAACTGGACTGGTGTGGATAAAAAGCTCTGGGAGAGTTAAAGCCGGAGACCATGCCGGAAGCTACAACGGCGCGCGTGGTTACTACTACGTCACCATCAATAAGAAAAAGTATCTTGCCCATAGAGTGGTATGGGTATTGATGCATGGCGCGCTTGGGTCATTGGTTGATGTCGACCATAAAGATGGCGATACCACCAATAACAAAATCGAAAACCTTCGCCCAGCAACGAGAGCAGAAAACCTAAAGAACACCCCACTTCGGAAAGATAACTCATCCGGCGTTAAGGGACTTTCGTGGCACTCAAAAAACTGCGGGTGGCAGGGAAGAATTTGGGATAACGGAAAAATCCACCGCAAGTTCTCTGCATCTAGAAGCGTAGTTGAGGCCTGGCTAATTGAGATGAGGGAGAGTCTTCATGGCGAATTTGCGAGGCACGAATGAGCGATAAATTAACACTTGCGGTAAATCACGCTCTTAACGATGCGCGGATGGCGCGCGCCCGTATGGGGCTGTTGGCGCCTACAATGGGGCTGGACAATAAGCGCCACTCTGCTTGGTGCGAGTATGGATTCCCTGAGCAGGTAACCTACGAAAACCTCTACGCCCTGTACCGACGCGGAGGAATAGCTCACGGCGCAGTAGAGAAGCTGGTGGGCAAGTGCTGGCAGACGAACCCGGAAATCATCGAGGGTGATGATGCCGACGAGAGCGAAAACGAAACCGCCTGGGAAAAAAAGTCAAAGCAGGTATTCAACAACCGGTTCTGGCGCTCATTTGCCGAGGCTGATCGCCGTCGCCTTGTCGGTCGTTATGCAGGCATCCTTCTGCACGTCCGCGATGAAAAAGACTGGAACCTTCCGGTTACCAAAGGGCGAGGTCTTCAGAAAATATCAGTGGCGTGGGCCGGATCGCTCACGGTGAGCGAGTGGGACACTGGGTTGAACTCGAAGACTTACGGTCAGCCGAAAATGTGGCAGTACGCCGAACGGTTGCCGAATGGTTCAAGTCGCCGCGTTAATATCCATCCCGACCGCGTTTTCATCCTTGGTGATTACTCAGATGATGCCATTGGATTTCTTGAGCCCGCTTATAACGCCTTTGTGAGCCTTGAGAAAGTAGAGGGCGGGTCTGGTGAGTCATTCCTCAAGAACGCCGCCCGGCAGTTGGCGCTGAGCTTCGATAAAGAAATCGACTTCGGCAGCCTGGCATCAATGTACAACGTCAGCGTTGACGAATTGCAGGACAAGTTCAACGAGGCGGCTCGCGAAATGAACCGTGGGAACGATGTTTTGCTTTCCCTGCAAGGAGCAAGCGTAACATCTCTGGTTTCTCCAGTTTCAGACCCGTCTCCGACCTATGACGTGAACCTGCAAACCGGCGCTGCCGGGGTAGATATCCCGACGCGTATTCTTGTTGGTAATCAGCAAGCTGAGCGCTCCAGCACCGAAGACCAGAAATATTTCAACGCTCGCTGCCAGTCGCGCCGTGTAGACCTCGCTTTCGAGATAGAGGATTTCTGCGACAAGCTGATTGAACTGCAAATCATCGACTCTGTTAGCCAAAAGGCTGTTATCTGGGATGACCTGAACGAACAGACCGGCACTGAGAAGCTCACTAACGCCAAGACCATGGGTGAGATTAACCAGACCATGCAGGGCAGCGGCGATGAACCCGCGTTCACCCGTGAAGAGATTCGCACGGCTGCGGGCTATGACAATGACGACGAAGAGCCTTTAGGAGAAGAGGATGGCGACGAAGAAGCCGAAGCCACCGATTCTGCCGCGTAACTATCAGGATCCGACCGGGGCTGATGCGCTGGAGCGCCGGGCAATGAAAGACTTCGCCAGGCGAATGAATAAGATTGGCAAAGCGTACAAATCAGCACTCGACAAAATACCTTCCTCCCTTGCAGTAAACGCCAGATACGAATACCAACTAAACCCAACGCTACTCTCCATCATCCTGAACGATGCCAGTTATCTGGTTGATCAGGTGCTGCTTGAAGGTGGCGATTACGACCTGTGGTTTTACGAGTACATCGATCTGGCATCGGAGAAAGGGACCGGGCAGTCATTCTACAACCTCAGCCAGCAGTCGCCGGTGTACGCCGCTGGTCGTGAGTCGCTGGCTTCCATCCTCGCAAGCGACCCGTACCAGCAACGAATGGCGCTGGTGCATGCGCGTGTATTTGAGGAAATGAAGGGGCTGACGGCTGACGTTAAGCGCGATATGGCGCGTGTGCTGACTGATGGCGTGGGGCGTGGTCTCAATCCGCTGGATATTGCCCGCAACCTGACAGACCAGACCGGCATCGAGAAACGCCGGGCGAACAGAATCGCGCGTACAGAAGTGACCACCGCACTGCGCAGGGCTAAGTGGGATGAAGATCAAGAGGCGAATGACCTCTTCGGCCTTAAAACCCTTCTGGTTCACATCTCGGCGCTGTCATCGACCACCCGACATACCCATGCAGTGCGTCACGCCCACCTCTACACCAATGAAGAGGTCCGTGACTGGTACAGCAAGGATGGCAACTCCATCAACTGCAAATGCAGCCAGCAGTCAGTTCTGGTCGATGACGACGGCAAACCTCAGTTCCCGGACACCATTACCAAACTCAAACAGGAATATAAATCGATGCAGGCGCGCGGTTACGCCTGGGCGGAGAAATAACTATGCCTATGCAGGTCAACATCACCACGAAGGTGAACAGCCAGTCTATCCGGCGTGAAACATACAACGATCGCGAGCACCTAGTGCTGCCGAGTTACACACTTCCGGCGAACGTCGTCATGAATGGCGGGTTGTACACGGAAGATGAAATCAATGCCCACTATCAGGGGCTGGAAGGCACCCTGGCGCCGCTGGGTCATCCTCAGGTTAACGGCCAGTTCGTTTCTGCTTTC
This sequence comes from Enterobacter sp. DTU_2021_1002640_1_SI_PRY_ASU_LCPMC_013, assembly GCF_032389435.1. Classification (NCBI taxonomy): domain Bacteria; kingdom Pseudomonadati; phylum Pseudomonadota; class Gammaproteobacteria; order Enterobacterales; family Enterobacteriaceae; genus Enterobacter; species Enterobacter sp. DTU_2021_1002640_1_SI_PRY_ASU_LCPMC_013. The sequence continues at coordinate 2,633,572 of NZ_CP135594.1, read as the reverse complement.
TCGCCAGAGGGGATTAACGCAGGCCATATCGGCGCATGGAACCGCAACGTTAAGAAGTCCGGCAATCGCATTTACCTCGAAAAGTGGGTTGATGTGGCTCGCGCCAGTGAGTCAGAAGGCGGTAAAGAACTGCTTGAGCGTGTCGCAGCCATTGAGCGCGGTGATGACGTGCCACCCATTCATACCAGCGTGGCCGCTTTCCTCGACCAGCTTGAACCGAACGAGCAGCAACGCGCTACCGGCGCTGACTGGGTTGCCAAGATCTACAGCATGGACCACGACGCGATCCTGCTGCATGAAGTCGGGGCAGCCACCCCTGAGCAGGGCGTTGGCCTGATGGTTAACGCTGACCTCGCTCAGCCACTTAAGGCGAACTCCGGAGCACTGGTAGGCGAATCCTACCGGGAGCGCGAGCAGCGTCTAGATCGCGCAGCTAAGGCGAAGTTTGCTCCTGGAGAGAACCAGTATGCGTGGGTTGCTGATTTCACTGACTCGCAAGTGGTAATCGTACGCAATGGTGGAGACGCTCAGGTTTACGGTTATTCCGCTGATGGCGGGAAGATCACCATCGACGATACCGGAACCGCAGTTGCGCGCCAGGAATCATGGGTGACAGTCGTCGCCAACAAATTCAAAGCTCTATTCACACCGCAGGAACAGCCTGCACCAAACCACAAAACGGAGGGCGACATGCCTTTAACCAAAGAAGAACTGGAACAAATCGGCAGCATGATCGGCCAGGCTGTTGCGACCAATACCGAAGCGGCTATTAAGCCTCTCGCGGAAAAGGTTGATGCGCTGCAAGCCAATCAGAATCAGCTCGCGGAAACCCTGACTGCTAACACCCGCGCTGAAGAGAAAGCCAAGCGTGATGCGGTTGCTAAGGTCCATGGCGACATCGTGGCCAACGCGCTTTCTGGCGATGCGCTGGACGCAATGTTCAAGTCGCTGGGCGAAGCTGCTCCTCTGGGCACCAACAATGCTCAACAGCACAAAGAAACTGGCGCACCTGCCGCAGACGAACACTTCAAGTAAGGAGCCGGAATAATGCCACGTTATCGTCGCGTTAATATCGACGGTCAGTCTCTGTACAAGACCGAAACCCGCACTACGGCCGCAGCGCTACTTCCGGGTACCGCCGCAACCATCAACTCATCCGATGAATTCGCTCAGGCCACTGCGCTAACCGGACGCCTGTACATCATCGATGTCGGTTACCACCAGGGCCTGACAATCACCGAAGAAATCCCTGCCGGCGATTCGGCAGTAGGCAACTACGTCGAAGAAGGTCGTGAGCTGGCGCTGCGCTGCCTGCCTGGTGCGTATAAAAAAGACAGCCCGATCAAGCTCGGCACTGCCGGTCAGTTTACCCTGGCAACCGATGACACTGATTCAGTGATCGGATATAGCCAGGATGAATACACCATCGCTGCCAGCACTACCGATTTCATCCGCGTGCGCATGCGCGTTGGCACTGCCGCCGCTGCTGGCGCGTAACAAAAGGACAAACACATATGTACTTCTCTAAAGAGACGCTGGCGACAAACTCCCGCCTTGGCGGGCACTGGAATGAGCTGTGGGCAAACCGCAACATGTGGAACCTACAGAACGATTCCATCATTGCCGCTAACCGCGCGATGATGACTGCTGACATGCTGGCCTGTAACGCAGTGGGCGGCTTATCCCGTGACTTCTGGGCTGAGATTGACCGTCAGGTGCTCCAGCTGCGTGATCAAGAAATCGGCATGGAAATCGTGAACGACCTGATCGGCGTTCAGACGGTGCTGCCGGTCGGTAAAACCGCCAAGCTGTATAACGTGGTAGGCGACATCGCTGACGACGTGTCAGTAAGCATCGATGGCCAGGCACCGTTCTCCTTCGACCACACTGACTACGCGAGCGACGGCGACCCGATTCCGGTGTTCACTGCTGGCTACGGTGTTAACTGGCGTCATGCTGCTGGCCTTAACTCTGTAGGCATTGATCTGGTGCTGGATTCGCAGATGGCGAAGATGCGCAAGTTCAACCAGAAGCGAGTTAACTACTACCTGAACGGTGATTCAAAAATTCAGGTTCAGTCATATCCGGCGCAGGGCATTAAGAACCACCGAAACACCAAGAAGATCAACCTCGGGTCCGGTTCTGGTGGCGCGAATATCGACCTTACTACTGCCGACATGACCGCGCTCTTTGCGTTCTTCGGTAAAGGCGCATTCGGTACTAACGCCCGCACGAACAAAGTCGCCGCATACGATGTAATGTGGGTTTCCCCGGAAATCTGGGCGAACCTGGCTCAGCCGTACGTGGTGAATGGCGTTGTAAGCGGCACTGTATTGCAGGCGGTTCTTCCGTTCGCGCCGGTGAAAGAAATCCGCATGAGCTTCGCGCTGACCGGTAACGAGTTTATCGCGTACGTTCGTCGCCGTGACGTGATCTCTCCACTGGTGGGCATGGCTGTCGGGGTTGTTCCGCTGCCGCGTCCACTGCCAAACGTTAACTACAACTTCCAGATCATGTCTGCTGAAGGTCTGCAAATCACCGCAGACGATCAGGGCCTGTCCGGCGTTGTCTACGGCGCTAACCTGGCGTAAGGAAACAGCATGGCTAAATACGAAGTTGTGCGCCCATGGTTCGGCGTGAAGATTGGCGACGTGGTGGAGTTGAAAGATCTTCACCCGGCGCTGAAGTCTAACGTCCGTCTGATGAAAGGTGAGGCTGGTGGTGAGCTGAAACCTGCAACACCTGATGCCGGTACCGGTGAAAAATCTCGCAAAGAGATCATTCAGGAGCGCCTGACCCAGCTGGGCATTGAGTTCAAAGGCAATCTGGGCGCTGAAAAGCTCAGTGAGCTGTTACCGGATGGCGAACTCGAAAAGCTTTTCCCTGCTGAATAACAGCCGCCGCTAAGGCGGTTTTTTTATGCCCTCTCCGGAGGGCTTATCAGAGGCCCGCATGATTACCACAGAACAGGCCAAAGAATATCTGAAGTCAGTAGGTATAACGCTGCCTGATTTCATCTTAGAAGCGCTCGTAGAGCAGGCTAATAGCATTCAGGAATGCCTTGATGCGCACTACTCACCGGCTACCGCGCTACTGATCCAGTCCTACCTGTTGGGCATGATGGCTCTGGGGCAGGGTGACAAGTACGTATCCAGCCACACCGCGCCGAGCGGGGCGTCAGAATCATTCCGCTATCAGTCGTTCTCAGATCGCTGGAAGGGGTCGCTAAACCTGCTCCGCGGTCTGGATAAATACGGATGCGCCACTGCTCTCATTCCTGCCGACCCTACCGCCGCGCCAGCGTTTGCAGGTATCTGGATCGGGAAGGGCGGCTGCATGTGCGGAGATAAGTGATGACGTACAAATCAGTTAAGCACGGGCTGCCGCGCTCATTCGTACGTGTCTGGGTGATGACTGACACCGGGCGGGAGACTACCGGCTACGTTAAGTCGGACGGCGAGTGGCATATCAACTGTGAGCGCATCCGGGCGACCGGCGCGAAGGTGCTGCGCTGGAAGGAGGGCTGATGTCGTCTACTGCTTCATGGTCATACAACAAGCCATGCACGATATGGCGCAAGGGAGCGGGCGGTAATGACGAGTGGGGCGATCCTGTCGACCCATATGAACCGCCTGAAACCATCATGTGCGACTACATCGGCGGCCTGTCTGCAAAGCTCGGCTCCATCGGTAAAGAGGTTGTCGTAAAAAACACCTTCTTTACTGCGTATGCGTTAGCTGATGAGGGCGATTACATCCTGATTGGTGTTAGTGCTGAGCAGGATCCGGTCGTAGCAGGTGCTGATGAGGTCCGTCACGTGACGCGCTGGAACGACACTCTCGACGGTCTGGAAGATGACTGGGCGATAATTACGGGAGTGTAGCCATGGGCATCAAAGTGAAGGGGGTTGCTGAGGCAAAACGCGGTCTAGATGCGATAATAAACGACGTCAAGGGGCGCAAAATAGTTAGAGGAATCAGGGCATCACTAATGCTTGTTGGTAGTGAAGCGGCCGTAATGACTCCAATAGATACTTCGAATCTGATTAATTCACAATACCAGGACGTGAATCTGCTTGGGACAAAGGTAGTTGGAACTATTGGTTACTCTGCTGAATACGCTGCATATGTCCACGAAGCCTCTGGAAAGTTAAAGGGTAAGCCAAGGTCCAGCGTGGCGGCTTTTCAGACCGGTGACGGAAGAACAGCCTTTGCTTCCAATCAGGGTAATTTCTGGGATCCACATGGAGAGCCTCAATTTCTAACAAAGGCTGTTAAGAAAACCAAAAAGCAACGTGCGGAGATCATGCGTAAGGAGTTACAAGTATGACCGATGCTATGTTCGAAAGGGTTAAAAACTCTTTTGTGGCCGCAGGGCTTACCACCGGCTGGATAGTGCAGTTACTGTTTTTTGAAGATTCGGGAAAGTTAACTGATTCCTTTATCGTTTTTCGTCCAAATGGCGGCACGGAAATCCAGAACGATTTGGGCGCAGATTATTATGTCTCCGTTGATCTTGTGGCGGCAAAAGATAAGCGACGCCTAGCCACAGAAAAGGCTAAAGAGTTACTGAAATATGTGCAGGACAACCCTCTGGCTGATGAATGCCTCGGGATGATTCAAAATATGGGCAATCTTCCATCACCAATTCTTACCGCAGAAGGGCGATGCGTCTTCCGCCTACAATTTTCCTGCGTCTACGGCGAATAACCCCATCACCAACCCATCAGGCTGCCATTCGGCGGCTTTTTTATTTGAGAGGTACACATGCAAGGCTGTGCTAATGATTTTGGCAAGCTGATCGGGAAAGTAGCTGTGCTACGCATGGCCTTTGGCTGTCCCGACGCAGTGCCAGCGCTTTCCGAGTGGAAGCGTCTCGGCGCTATGACGACCAAGGGCATCGACTATTCGATGAACACCATCAACTCCGAGGCAGATGATGCTAAAGGGCTGGTGGAGAACCTGGTCAACAACATGGATCTGACGATCTCCGGCGAAGGGGAGTTTCGCAAGTCTGATAAAGATAACGAGATCGGCGCGTGGCGTCTGTCGAAGTACATCTTTGACGAAGTGCAGGCAGGCCGTCAGCCTAACCTGTGGGTGCGGTTCGACTTTGCGGGTGAGAACGCCGGTACTTACATCCAGGGTTACATGAACACCACATCATGGTCTGGTGATTTCGGTACCAACGATATCTCCACCTTCTCCGGCGAGTGGAAGGTCTACGACGCTGACACTGTTGTGTTTAAGGTAGCTGATTCTATCGCGGCCACTGGCATTGAAGTAACTCCTGCAACTGCTTCTCTGGTCGTTGGAGCAACCCAGCAACTCAGCGGCGCGGTTCAGCCAACCGATGCGACTAATAAAGCGATCACCTGGACGACTTCGGCGCCATCCATCGCCACCGTCAGTTCAACCGGCCTGGTGACAGCAGTAGCCGAGGGCACCGCGACTATTACGGCTACTACTGCTGACGGTGATTTCACCGACACCTGTGCAGTTACCGTGACTGCCGCACCGTAATCACTACAAAGGGCGGCGTGCTGCCCTTGATACTGGTTATGGAGAGCGATATGACCCCTTTGAAAGAAATTGGCGAGTGCCTGATTGGTGCTGGCGGCCGTGAATACTTCTTCCGGCCATCGTTCCGTAATATGACGCGAATCGGCGAGCCAGAGCATATCGTCCGCACCTTCTATGCGCTGTTCAATGACGATGTGGCGAAAATGCTTGAGGCGGCGCGCGAAATTCACAGTGCGATACCAGAGCATCAGCGCAGATTTTACGCCCACTATTTCGGTGACGTTTCGCTGCCACGCTGGGCACTTGATGCAGCAGGTTCTGCCGCATTTGTCCGTGAGGCATTGCTCTCGGCTATTAACGTCATTCAGTCCTGCTGTGACGAGGACGTTTCTGAGCTGACAGGCTGGCATGAGCTTTCACGTACTGGCAGGCGCACATTCGTATGGCACCGCGGCGCGCTTCCGCCTGAGAACCTGATTCTGATAGCTCAGTCACTGATCATGCATGGCGTTATCGGACGGGCGAAGGTTCGTAAGTTGCAGAAGCACGAAAGCAAGGAAACGACGCCGGAGTTTCATGCGACTGAATACATCATGGCGGCGCGCAACCATTTCGGGATCAGCAGGGAAGAGGCTGAAAACCTTACCATGACCGAATTCGCCATGATGCTTAACGCCAAATATCCTGACCAGAAAGGCTTCACCAAGGAAGAGTATGACGCGGTTATGGAAGATGACGATCGCCGGTGGCAGGAAATGATTGAGCGCGAAAAATCAGCAAAGAAGGCGGCCTGAGTTAATAATGGATGTACCAGCCCCGACCGACCGGGCGTATGATGGCACGACAAAAATACTCAGGGGATAAGAGTGAAGAAAATACTTTTGGCTTTGGTGATTCCACTGGTTCTGGCTGGCTGCAAGCCGGGCGAGGAAAAGGCAATTTCGCTGGCACAATTTGAAGTGTCCGCCAATCTGCTGGATCCTGGCAGCGCACAATTCCGTAACGTGAAAGTCGTGAAGATGACAGATGCCGATGATGGCCGTGTTAACGCAGTTGTTTGCGGGGAAATCAACGGAAAGAACGGGTTCGGTGCCTATGCAGGGTTTCATCCATTCTTTGTTGAGCTGAAAATGAAATCGAAGGGGATGTTCTCAAAAGGTGTCGACTACACCCTTGGTGATCACTTCCTCAGCTCGAAAGATACGCCACCACCGCCGGCCTACATCGAACGATGCCAATAAACTACACGAATAACTAACCCACCAACCGGTGGGTTTTTTATGCCCGGAGAAAACTGATGTCTGAGAAAGCAGGCGAGATTTATTACGACATCGAGGCCGATGTATCTGGCTTGCTCAAGGCGCAGGGAAAGGCCAATAAGTCGCTCGACTCCATCGGCAACTCGGCGACCAATGCAGCCAAAAAGATGGATGAGTTGCAGACGAACATCAACCGCGTCGCCGGGGCAATTGCCGCCTCACTTGTAGTTGACTGGGGTAAGGCGTTTCTCGTTGCTGCTGATAACATGAGCCAGCTCAACGCGCGTATAGAGAGGCTCACTGGTAGCGCAGCGACAGCCTCGCAGACTATGCAGAGTCTGATGCGCATCAGTTCGGCAACGGGTGGTTCGCTACAGGATACAGCGAAGCTGTGGGAGACTCTCAGCACGGCGTTGCGCGATACCGGCGCGACGAACGGCCAGATCATCCAGCTCACCGAAACACTTCAGAAAATAGGTCGCATTGGCGGATCCTCTTCCGAAGAAATGGCGAATGCTCTTCGTCAGTTCGGCCAGTCAATTTCCTCCGGCACTGTCCGGGCTGAGGAGTTCAACTCCATCCTTGAGCAAATGCCGGAACTGGCGCGCCAGATTGCCGCCGGGATGGGTGTAAGCATCGGAGAGCTTCGTCAGCTGATGCTGGACGGGAAACTGACGGCAGAAGATGCCCTCAACGCAATTCAGAAGCAAACCGGTTCAGTGAATGCAGAGTTCGAGAAACTCCCGCGCACGCTTTCACAGGCTAATACCGCGCTGACAAACTCATTCCTGTCGATGATTGACTCTGTTAACCAGGCGACAGGCGCAAGCACAGGACTGGTTGCGGTTATCGACTCGATGACGGCCTCTCTCGACAGGCTGGTGGGGAAGGCAATCTCAGCGGATGCGCAGATTTCAGAACTGAACAGCACAGCAGAGATGTTTACCCGCCGGGCGCGAACCTGGTCATGGCTTGGGCTTGATGGCTGGGAGGCGCAAAACAAAGCGCTGGCCGGGCTAAGCAATAAAGCCGCCATGCTGGTTGGCGACCTGGACGCTGTTTCCAAAGCATCACAGACCGCGGCAAACACAAAGCCGATCGAGATAAAGGCTGTTGCTGGTACAGGGAAAAAGAAAAAGACTCAGGCCGAAAAGGAAGCAGAAAAATATGCTAAGGCGCAGCAGACCGTTAACGAAAAGCTGGAAGAGCTTAGACAGAAGGCGCAACTTTCCGCAGGAAGCTTGGGTGAGTTGTCTCGTGCGCAAGCTGTTCTGAATGCTCAGCAGTCACTCGGTAGCGCTGCAACTCAAGCACAGATTAAAGAGGCTGGAGAATACGCCGCCAAAGCATGGGATGCAGCAGCGGCAGCCAGAGGGGTAACTGAAGCACTTAAGGCAATCCCTTTGCAGGCGGAGAATAAATCCTACGCCGAATCCATGCAAAATCTGAAGGCCGCACTGAACGCTGGGAAAATAGATCTCAAGGAGTATAACGCTGCCACGGAGAAAATGGCGCTCGAGCACCAGAATAACCTCGCCAAGATTAACGCCCAGGCCACAGTCAATCCGGTAGCTTCTGCCCGAGCCGAAGTTGACCCGGTACAGCAACTGGTGAACGAAAATAACCAGAAGTTAGCCCTGATGCAGCAATATCAGCAGCAGGAACAGGCGATACTCCAGCAAAGTTACCAAAAAGGGAAAATAAATTACGATCAGTTCGTTGCTGCAAAGGCAGCTACCGATGCCCAGTACCTTGCCTTAAAGACTGCGCAGGAAAACCAGTTCAATGAGCAGATGACAGCCGCTCAGTGGCAATTGCTCAGTCAACAAGGTCTTGGTTATGAAATGCTGACAAGCGCGGTGGATGCGTTTTCAGGTAATGCATCCAATGCGTTAACCGGGCTGATCACCGGAACGATGTCAGCGCAGGATGCTATGCGCTCACTCGGTAACACGATGCTGAATAGCGTGGTAAATGCGCTAGTCCAGGTTGGGGTAGAGGCTCTCAAAAACTTCATTATCGGTCAGACATTGGGCGCAGCTTCTACCGCTGCTTCTGTCGGTATGGCTACCACGACGGCGGCCGCATGGGCTCCAGCCGCAGCGCTGGCCAGCCTTGCATCCTTTGGCGCAAACTCAGCGCCAGCGATGGCTGGTATTGCATCTACCGTTGGGCTTGCTCAAGGGCTGGCTTTGGCTGGAGCCAGATACAATGGCGGACCTGTGTCAGCGGGAAGCATGTATCAGGTAGGTGAGCGAGGTAAGCCAGAGATTTACCAGGCCAGCACCGGTAAGCAGTACATGATACCGGGCGACAACGGCAAGGTAATCAGCAATAAGGATATGCAGGGTGGCGGAGGCATCAACGTTGTCTTAAATGTTCAGAACTATAACGGCTCATCAATAGATGCGCAGGCCAGTTCTGACGGCAATGGCGGCGTGACTGTGGATGTGATCGTCGCTGACCTGAATAACGGTGGGCCAATCAGTAACGCAATAACCAGCAACATGAACGTTAAACGCACGCCAAGAGGGCAGGGCTGATGCCAATTATCGACTATCCCGACTGGCTGCCGCTGGCGCAGAAGGTCAGCAAAAACATGACGCTCGATACCGGGTTCCAGACTGATCAGCCAGCGGTCGGCCCGGCTATCTTCGAGAATCAAACCGACGACCTGAAAGTGACCTGGTCCCTGACGTGGATTTTCACCTTGGCGGAAGACCGAGCATTTCAGCAATGGTTACGTAGTCCCAACTATCTTCACGGCGGTCTTTATTGGTTCAGAATGCCGATAAATCTTGGCGGTAGTGGCTTGCAAGTTCAGGAGCTTCACTTTACGAAAGATGGCTTCCCTGTCCAGACCAATATTTCTGGCGGGGTGGTGACATGGACAGGAACCGTTATTGCCAACCATCTGTACAACGCTGACGACGAGTTCGACGATATCATTGTTGAACTACCGCCGCCATGGGATTCGTGGCTGGATATCGTTGTTACTGGTTATCCTGACGGGCGCGACCCGGAATCTTTACCGAGAGTGCCGTGATGCCTATATAAAATGATATAATCAGTGATATATAAGCCACTGGAAAATGAATCATGCGCGTAATGCCAATAGATGGTTATGAAGGTTTTTATACCGTTTCAGAATCAGGGATGATTACCAGCCTTGCGAGGCTTACTTCTGATGGAAGGAATATCAAAGAAAGAATTCTTAAGCCAAGAACTGTTCGGGGGTACGCGCACGTAACGCTATGCAATGAAAATGGTTGCAAGCAATTGAGCGTTCATAGGATTGTTGCCTCTCATTTCTTGGGAAGTGGCTCTGAAGGAGAGGTGGTAAATCATATCGATGGTGACAAGCTGAATAACACCGTGAGTAATTTGGAGTGGTGCACTCACTCTGACAATAACATTCACGCCTTAACTCATGGACTGAGGGTGCCAAAATCTGGGCAGAATCATCACCGATTCTCAGCGCCAGTTATTGCTACACGACTGAGTACAGGTGAAGAGTACACCTTATGTGGAGAAAAAGAAATTAGGGGTATGGGCTTTGATTACGCGACAGTTAGAAACTGTGTGGCGGGAAAGCGCAAAAGACACAAGGGGTTTACTTTTAGGAGCGGTTAAACATGAATTTCCGCCAATACAAGCAGCAGCGCCCGACGCGCGGGCTGTACGACACCATCACGTTCTACCATCCATCATTTGGCTATGTCCGCCTGGTCGATAAGCAGTTCTTCCCGAAGACGCTCGGCGGCCAGACGTACACGCCAGCGCGCTTTGAAATCGAAGAGAGTCAGCAGAGTGGTACTCCGGTTATCGACGCGACGGTGAAGCTTGGGCGGCTGTCTTCGGATATCAAAGCGCTGATGAAACAGTGGAAGGGTGCGGCCAGGCTGACTGCCATCACGGCCACGCGGCAGATCTTCGACAGCGGCGATGTGTCGGTGCCGATTAAGTCGTGGCAGCTTTACGTCAAGACGGTGGATATCGATGCTGATGCCGCATCGGTCACGCTCTCCGTCACCAACCCTCTGAATAACAATATTGGTCGCCTTTATGATCCAGTCGAGTACACGGGACTTCAGTACCTCTGATTTTATCAGCAGGATGATCGGCGTGCCGTGGGCTAACCGGGCCTGCTCGTTCGAGAAAGTCGACTGCTGGGGATTGTGCGTGTTGTATTACCGCCATGTCCTCGGCATTGAGCTGCACCAGACGCCGGACTACGAAGCCGGGGCTGACTTCTTCACCTGCTATCAGGGCGACGTCGTCTTCTGGCGCCAGGCCGATAAGCCGGTCGAGGGCGGGATATTCGTTGGATACCGCGGCGCGCAGCCGGCACACGTTGGACTGGTGCTGAACCGGAAGGCGCTGCACTCGCGAGGCGAAAGTGGAAGCGTACGCATGGACTCGTTGCTGGTCATTCAGCGGGCATTCACCAAAGTGGAGTTTTTCGAATATGGCGCTGGTTGAGATATCGAATTTTCCAGGAACGCCTAAGCTGCGTTGCAGGGTGCCAAACGGCACCCTTTTTTATGACTGGCTGGTGGCCAATGACGCTACATTTCATCGTGATCTGATGATCGTCCGCAACGGAGTTAAGCTGGGCGACGATGACGAGCTGGCGTTTGAGTTGAGCGAACTGGACCACATCCAGATATTCGACCAGCCAAAGGGTATTGTCGGCGACATCCTGAGCCCGATCTTTAAAGTGGTGGGCCAGGTGTTTTCGTTCCTGGCGCCGAAGCCGGCAATCGCGAACAACGGCGGTAATACCGTCGACTCACCGAACAATAGCCTGACCGGTCAGACAAACACCGCGCGCGTTTACAAGGCCAAGCCGGACATTTACGGGCAGATTCGTTCGTTCCCGGATCTGATTCAGGAGTCGGTGTTCGAATACGTGCACCAGACGTCCACCGACGGCGGCCTGAAGTACGTTACAGAGTGGATGTGCATCGGGATCGGCAAATACGATTATGAGTCAGTGCGCTACTCAGAATCCAGCCTGGGCTCTCTGGCCGGTGCCGAATTCCAGTTCTTCCAGCCTGGCGAAGTAATCCCGCAGATCGTCGAAGGCTACGGGTTCGATGATGTTGACGGTCAGGAGGTTCCCGGGCAGAACGAAGCCAGCGACTTCCCGATCGAAACAGCAACGGCAAACACGGTGGTCAACGGAACGTATTCCGGCGGCCAGATAGCGATGAAAATCGTTAAGCAGGCTGAGTTCGACTATTTCATGGGGCTGGTGCTGCCGCACGCTGTAACCTTCACCATCAACGTGACGTATAGCACGGCCTCCGGCAACGTTACTACCGATGCGACATTCTCCGGAACGCTGATCTCCGCCGTTGAAACAAACGACGGCGCGGTTGTTAACCCGGTGCGCTGGTACACGTTCACGATGAACCAGCTGGAGGGGCCGCAGGACATTCCGGCTAACGCCACGATCAACACTACGAAGTTTATCCTGAACGATAACGAGGCGCTGGTAGTGGGGCCGTTCTTCTCCCCGGTCGAGTCAACGCAGCTGTGGCTGCATACTCAGTCCAGCCTCGGCGGGAAGAAAGAGACCAACTGGAAGGTTGTCATCTGGAAAATCGACGACGACTACAACCAGGTGCCGGGAACGCAGCAGACGTTTACGTACCGGCAGACGACGCCGCACCAGTCGACGAGTGAGGTGTTTTATCGCACTGACAAGATCACTCCGATCGGCGGGTTCGGGAAGTACGCGGTCAGCTTCCAGCGCACGGACAACTCCGGCGACGCGTCACTGCTGAAGGTCGAAGAGATCCACAGCATTAACATCCGCACGAATGTCGTCCACCCGACCGACACGCTGGTGCGGGTGAAGGTGAGGGCGACAGAGAACGCGCTGGGGAGCCGTGAGCGCAAATATAACGCGCTGGTGACGCGTCATACCATCACGTACGACCTCGACACGCAGACGGTGGATTACACACTGAGACCGTCGCGCTCGTTCGCTGATGCTGTGGCGCACACCTGGCTTGTGATGGGTGCACAGCCGGTTAGCAGCATTGACCTGTACGGTCTGTACTCTATTGCTGAAAGCCTGCCTGACGAGCGTCTGGGCTACTTCGACTACACGTTTGACGATGAGAATGACTCTCTCGGCGACCGCGTGCAAGCGATCTGCAACGCGGCTTCAGTGGTGGCCTACTGGGATGACGGTGTGCTCACTTTCACCAGGGATCAGAAAGTTGACTACCCGGCGGCAGTATTCAACCGGGCAAACATGAAGACGGACGAGTACAAAATGACGTACGAAGCCACGCTGCCTGGCGGTTATGACGGCGTGCAAGTCTCCTATGTTCACCCGACCACGAACAACAAGACGTACATCAACTACCGCGTGCTGAACGGCGCCATCGTCGAGCAGGAAGCTGAGAACCCGAACAAGCTGGAGATCGTCGGTTTCCGTAATGAGTACCAGGCTCGGGAGCGCGCGCTGCGCGAAACGAAACGTCTGATTTACTCCCGGGTGAAGATGAACGCCAAAGTTTTCGAGGACGGAATTATTCAGGTAGGCAGCGTCATTCAGATGCCCGACATCTACGACAGCAACCAGCAACAGGGATACATCACCGGGCGCGCCGGCGATAACTTCGATACCAGCGAACCGATCACCTTTTCCGGGGATATGTACGTGCTGGTGACCGACAGCCTGGGTAACCCAACTCTTCGTTATCCGGCCACCGCCCGTAGCGACACGAAGTACGGATTCACCGCGACTATCCCTAACATTCAGCTCAACATATGGAACGGTGACACTGTGCAGCTCCCGTCGCGCTATCTCATTGCGACAGTTGAGGAACTGGACAGTCAGCTATGGACGGTCAATAGCATCAAACCGAACACAGATAACACGGTATCTCTGACCGTCGCGGAATACAGCGACGCCATCTACCAATAAGAGCCGTCCCCGACCAACCAGACCCGGCACCGCGCCGGGTTTTTTTATGGAATCAATATGGCTACCACACCTACTCAGAAACCGGTCCCGAGCGAATCACCGATTGATCTGAAATACAACGCCGGGAAAATTGACGAGTTCGTTACCTCGATGGGATGGACTTACATTGACCGTTTCGGCAATAAGCATTATACGATCGAGGGCCTGCGCTGGCTGGCACAGCAGGCCATCTCCCAGTTCGGGTATATCACCCTGGACAGCTTTGAAGACGGAAATACGCTTACGCTTCCAAACCAGGTTCTGCGACTTGAAGCGACCGGCGAATATTATCGCTGGGACGGTCCTTTCCCGAAGGTGGTATCTCCTGACTCCACTCCAGAATCTACAGGCGGCATAGGTCCTGGAGCATGGTTAAGTGTTGGTGACGCATCTCTTAGAACACAATTAGGGAATACTGATGGGTTCAGATTGCTTGGTGAGTGTCCAGATGTAGCCACCCTCCGTGAAACTGAACCAAAGAGCATTGGCCAGTTAATCCGGGTACAAAATTATTACTCAGACAAATTTGGTGGTGGCGGCTTCTTCCGCAGTGTTAATCCCGGATCGCTGGTAGAAGATGGCGGTCTTTATATCAAAACGTCCGGCGGAGCTGTGTGGCGGCGGTGCGTCAAAAATAAACAGGTCAGCACAGAAGAATATGGATGCTGGGATGGGAATACAGGATCTGACAACTCTGCACGCCTGTTGAAAGCATGCGCCTCTGGTCTTGACGTGAAAATAATGGGGGAGAATTATAATGTCGTTAGCATCCCTTCAAGTCGGTTCAGCCTGACCGGGAGAATGAAAGCCTCTACTGCTGATTTTTCCACGGCATACGGTCGTACGCTCCTGACATTGACTGGAGCGAATGTAACGTATGACATCGATATTGATATGCAGAACTTTGGCGCTGGTGGCTTTATCAATAAAGGAACTGACACTGTAGGACGCGTCAAAGTGTCGAATATTTTAGGCACAGACCGGGTCACCTACGGAATACAGAATGCCATACAGGACGACGGCATCCGTAATAACATGTCCTTAGTTGTACGCAACATACAAAAAGGCAGTTCTGGTGTTGACCCGCAGCCAGCATCTTTTACAGTATCATCCACTGCTCAACGGGGAACTTATCCAGAAGTTGATATATACGATAGTCAGGGCGGAATTATTGTGGCTTCTACCTCAGAAGTTACTTTCGGGCAAATTACTGCGAGACTAATACACGACAACGGTATTTATTGCCTTGATGGAAGCAGGGTAACAATCGGTTCTATGGTTGTAGATAATGGTCTTGGAGAGCCCGTCGTGAACGCTGGAGGAATATTAAATATCGGAGTTCTTCGAATCAGGGAGTCCTCAGGTTATGGCATCACATATTCATACAGTGGAACCTTGAGAATAGATGTACTGTACATAGATAACAATTTTTCTTCCTCTATTATGCCAATATTAAGAAGCAGGCCTGATAACGTGAATAGCACTGTACGCATCGGTAAGATTGATGGGTCTTGCGTACTTGCAGGAGTGGGGCCAAGCATTCTGCATTCAATGTTCTCTATCACGCAGGGCATAACAGATTTGTACATCGGTGATGTGAGTCTTCGGGCTAATTACGTAACCGGTTCATACCTAGGCATGGCAGATTTTTCAGGGTGCTCAAGGATCCAGTTAGGTAACTGGACGATAGATTTCAACGACACCACCGGGACGCTCACATCGGCAAGTATTGCTTACTTCACTTTGCCTTTGACAGCTCAGTTCGCTGGTTCTCAGGTTGGGTATCAGAATTACAGATCAACCACGGCGACGGTGAGAATGACTAATATTGGAAACGATACGATAGACTTTGCTGTGGGCCAGGCCGTGCAGGTTAATACTGGGCCATATATCAGCAGTGCTATCACAGCTAATTGTCGCATCTTCCATGCCGCAGCAGTCCCAACAGCAGGTAAGTGGTACAGCGGGGATAAAATATTTATCACTACGCCAGGGACATCAGTGAAACTAGGCTGGGTATGTACACAGTCTGGGGACTTCTCCGGGACACCGCCGACATTCCAGCTAATTGTTTAAAATAAGGCCGCTCAAGCGGCCTATTTTTTAATTTTTACCTTTGCACTTTGTAAAATCCACCACAATAGTCTCATCGTTGTGCATCAGAATGTAATCATTGCTTTTATTCCATTTATTTTGCGAGCAAAGAACATCCCTTTCATTCCTACCTTTGCTTATATGAATATAGTTAAGGTAAACGCCATACTGTCGCATAAAATAGTTTGCAAAAACCCAGTTCTCTCTAATTGACGGAGTTATCAATTGTCGAATTACTGGAAAGTTATCTGCGTATCTGTTAGAAACTTTGGAAATGTCAGGCATGCCTATAAATACAAGATTCTTAAATGGTTTATTTAAATTGTTAATATCTTTGGCAATTACTATTGCCCGATATTCATCAAGCCTTTTTTGCATGGTTGAAGCATTCCCATACGCTGCGGAAAGTGAGAACGCGTAAACCACTGGTACAATCATCAGGAATTTCCAGTATCGGCTTAAGAAATATGTCGAACAGAATACCCCAATGAATACTATGGCATTAACGCCAAGCAATACGCGGGGGTTTGTCACTGGTTTGTAGAGTAATAGTAAGGGGCCAGCTATGCATATAAAAATAACTGGAAATGCAATGAGTATAGTTAACTTATCAAACGCAAGGTTTAATTTGTTTTTATTGTTATTGTGTGTAAATAAAGACTTTATCCATATCACTAATAGCAATACTACCAGAGCAACTGCTATCACGTATGCCGTTGTATCTAGTGAGTTTAATACTCTATCGTAAAATGCTTGAGCATTACTAAAAAGCAGACCTACCGGATCTGGTTTTTCAGTAATCATAATACTGTGATTTGTGTTGTAATCACCCTCGATAAAGGCAGGCACAATTGCTAAAGAGTAAATCACCTGAGCTACAAGTAATGATATGGCTTTGTATAAAGCGGTAAGTAAAATGCGACCTTCGCTATTTATTCCAGCTAGTATTGCAGCAAAACAAACTAGTATGATGTACACATTTATAGATGGCTGATAAAGACACATGGTGCCAATCAGCAAGACGGTGCCAACTGCACAGCCAGCTAAAGGTCTGAACTTTCCTGGGATTGTGAACGCAAGAGATGCGAATAATAATGATAAAGCCATAGGCAGAGAATCGAACTGATAAGAAAGATTCTCTAAATAAAACGGAGATATAATAAAAGAAAAAGCCAGTATGTTTCTTTTTGCCTTATCCTCAACACCAAAGTGCTCAGCAAGTAGAGCGCCGCAGAGCACAGTAATTAGCAATGCAATAATTATGGTGAAAGGGGAAAGGTTACTTATAGGGAATCCAAAGCTTAGACCCTCCATAATCCAGTCACTTAGTGGCCTTCCGTTTACACCCCATTTAGTATAACCCTCCGTTGCCCTTCCTATATCATCATTGAACATACGTCCTGCAATAATGATAGGAAGGATGTACACTAATCCTGCAATGTACGCAATTTTGTATCTGCTGAAGAACTGTTCAATCATCTTTCTTGCCCTTGTTTTTAAGCACATATCTTGGACGATTTTTTACTTCAACATATATCCTGCCAATGTATTCTCCCAGTACGCCGATACCGATCAATTGAATGCCGCCAAGGAAAAGAATAGATACCAGTAAAGATGGATATCCACGGACAGCATTACCGAACACCAAAGTGTCGAAAATCATCCACGCGCCGTAAAGGAATGCCACCCCAGCAACAAACAGGCCGATGTAAGTCCACATACGCAGAGGGAATGTAGAGAAGCTTGTGATCCCTTCAAGTGCCAGGTTCCACAACTTCCAGCCGTTAAACTTCGTGCTGCCTGCAACACGCTCGGCACGGGCGTACTCGACTACATCAGTGCGACCACCAACCCATGACAAGACACCTTTCATGAAAAGGTTACGCTCAGGTAAAAGCTTAATATTTTCTACAACCTCACGAGACATGAGACGGAAGTCACCAACGTTTTCTTCAATCTTCGGATTGCTGATCTTGTTGTGCAGCTTATAGAACCACTCAGCTGTCTTGCGCTTCAGTCGGCCATCTGTTGAGCGATCAGAGCGTTTAGCCAGAACCATATCAGCACCGGCCTGCCATTTCTCGATAAGGTGAGGAATGACTTCGATAGGGTCCTGCAAGTCTACGTCAATCGGGATGATCGCCTCACCAGTTGCATGATCAAGGCCGGCGAATAGAGCTGGCTCTTTCCCAAAGTTTCGAGTGAACGACAGCGCAACCACAAGCGGATCAGCAATGGCAATCGAGTTAATTATTGATTCTGTCGCGTCTTTGCTGCCGTCATTGATGAAGACTATCTCTACTTCATGCTGCTGAAGCCCTTCAAATTCCCGAACCGTTTTATAAAAAATAGGTATCGCGTCTTCTTCGTTGAAGACGGGAACGACGAGAGAAATTTTCATTTCGCATCCCTAAAAACAATGAACTTTGAATAAATAAAACCGCACACCAGGCTGATGGCGGAGAAAAGAATGAGAGTCACGATCGGAGCCATACCGGACTTATCGGCGGCCCAACCAACAGCTGCGCTCAGGGTTCCCATAAACCCTACATACAGCATGTAGCGCATCGTGGTTGTCGAAGACTTAAACGTGAACCTGGCGTTTGCAAAGAAACTGAATGACACTGCCACGACGAATCCGGCGAAGTTACCAAGCGCCTGACCTGTGTGAAACGCGTATATGCAGATAGCAAACACAACCCAGTGAATCAGCGTGTTAATGACGCCGATTGATGTGTACTTAGCAAAGAGCTTTAACATTATATAAATCAGTCAATTCGGAAAGGTCTGAAGTTTAGCACCACTGTGAAACTTGATCGACCCTCATATTTGACGATACTGTATATGCATACAGTTATTTTGTGAGGTGATTATGCCACGCACAGCAGACATTCATGCCGCGTTTGTTGCGGCCATAGAGTTAAACCCCAAGGGGTATCGTTACCTGACCACAGACGCATTCGTAGAGAAATTGCGGGAGTTCAACTGGCACTACACGCGCGAAGAAGCGAATGCCTGGATAAAGCGATACCAAAAAGACTTTGCTGACAAGACGACAGACGGTAGCGATAACAGATACTGGATCCTGCGTAACATGGGGAGGGTCCAGTAATGGGATTTGCATCACCTGCAAGCGATTATGTCGAGCGCCAACTTTCACCCGAGGTGATTTGCAACATCGGCGCAGAAAGTAGGGTGCTTGAAACTGATTCAGGATTTGCAGTCATTGAGCCAGCAGCCAAATGCGCGCCCGGGGATGTGCTGCTTATACTTTGCGATGGTCATACGCAGTTTGCCAAGTTGATGGGAAAGTCGCTCATTACAGATGATGGAGAGGCAATAGAAGGAAACGCACTGCAAGAGGTCGAAGTTCTTGGCCGAGTGACGTTCTTCATCAACCGCGCATTAGACGACGGATTGCCGATATGATTACCAGTCTCAAGAAAGCGGCTCGACCAGCTCCGGCCCCTAGTTCTTCACATTGCCAACGGCGCGCGTAACGGCATGCCAGATAAACTTGTCGGCGGGCACTGTCCCGTCGGCAATGATCTCCTCAGCTTCATTCCCGCCTACGTCCTGGCGCATCCATTCCCTTGCAGCTTCCGGCGACAGAACCAGTGGCCGGCGGTCGTGAATATCGACCAGTCCTTTGTCAGCAGCAGATGTCACAATCAGGAAGCCCTCTGCTTCATCGCCGCGTTCAAATGGCGTGCTGCCGATCGCCGCCATGAATATCGGCTGCCCGTCGGCCCGGTGAATGAAGTAGGGTTGTTTCTTGTCGCCTTCTTTCTTCCATTCGAACCACCCATCGGCAAAACAGATCGCCCGGCCATGCTGCCAGAGAGGCTTGAACATTCTGCTGGTGGCTGCGGTTTCTACACGCGCGTTAATCAATGGCGGTTTGCCCCACCATCCAGGTGCGTAGCCCCAGAAAACCGGATCTAGGTGCAGCTGCTCGTCGCGTTCGCTCAGTAGCAGGACCTTGGTACCGGGTGCGACGTTGAATCGGCCAATAGGTTCCGGGTCATAAGCTATGCCACGATCGGCTTCATCGGCCAGATATGCCAGATATTCTTCACGGGTTTGGGCTTGTGCAAAACGTCCACACATAGAAACCTCCAGTCAGTAAGACTGAAAGTATAGGGCAGGGAGAAAAAGTAGCGCGCGCTGGTTAAGTCTTACAATCGGATCGGTGGGGATTATGCTGATGGTATGGGAGGGCGTAAAGCTGCGTGTTTCGAAACTGGAAGGAGCTACGCAAAGTTGGGGAGATTTCGGATCGAAGCGATCCCGAAGTTCACTCGTCGCCCACTCGAAAAAGATGGCAACGGTTTGATCTTGAATGGATGTATTGGTAAGCATTGAAACCCGTTAAAAACGGGTTTCTGATATGTAAGTGTTTGAATAAATTCAAAAAGGACTGGTTGAAGCGGAAACAGGAATCGTATTCGGTCTCTTTTTATCTGATTGAAAATAAACGATAAAATCCGGTTTTCGTCTCAGCAGAAGGTTCACTTCCTGTGCGCCTGCCTCAAACATACCACAACCCGGCAGGCGTAAGTCCAGTCCTTTTTGGCTGTTTTGTTAAATTTTTGTTTGTTTTTTGCCTGAGACGACTGCGGGATCAATGCGCGCCTGTACGCAAGCCGCAATATCATCAAGTAACGCAAAGCGGCGACGGTATTCGGCGCGTTTTTTGCTGGCAATCTCCTCCAGCGCTTTACGCTCCATCTGGAGCGGCATCTGCCAGCAGAAGGGGGAGAGTTTCTTTCCGTTCAGGCCTTCCCAGAACTCGTCGTAGCTGGCGTGAAAATGACGGCCTTTGCTCAGACGGTAGCGCAGCGCGCGGAAAACATGGCCTTCATCGCTGACGGCAAAAATCGCGCTGATGTTCGAGCGTGAGGCAAGCTGGAAGATCACCTCCATCAGCACGCGTTTCGGGAAAAGACCATGGCAGGCACGGGTAGCCTGCTTAATCACCTCCCGTGAAACATGACGACGTGGACCCTGGAGGCCGCCGATCACCAGCACCATACGGCCGTTACTGCGTGCGACACAGAACGTCAGGCTGGCAAGCAGCGTATTGTCATTGTCGTGCAGCCAAAGCGTGCTTTCGCCTTCGCGTTCGGCCTTACCTGCGGACGAGGCGTGGACGGTATAGATTTCGCCGTTTTTTGCCTCGAACCGGACAACCGGCACCTCTTGCGGGCTGGTCAGCGCGTGGGCGAGGGCGATGTTTTTCAGACTATCAATCCACTGATAGTGGCTGACGATAGCATCGGCCCGGTCGTTTGAGTTCAGGCCGCGCATCAGATACTGGCGGTGAGTTTTGCTCGGCAAGGTAATTTGAGAGGCGAGCAGCCTGTCGAAATCATCGCGCCCGGATAATGCCTCCAGCATGCGATGGGTGGAGGACCAGAATAAAAGCGAGCGCAGTAGGAACTTTAACCGGTAATCACGTTTGTGCCAGATTGGGCCGGGAACGCGTTTTCCTCTCACCAGTTCAGAAATAATATTTGTGCGATGCGGATAAAAAACATCGTTTTGCAGGTGTATGTTTGACACGTGAAAATCCCTCTTTTTATTCCGCTCTATTTTAAAGGCCAGGGAATAAGGGATTAATAGCGCAGCGATCTTTATTTCCGGCTGGTTTATGGTTTGTTTGGATTCGCAAAATCCAACGCCAGCTCATGACATTTTCTGTGGCAGCTATACTTCTTACAGGAGGCGTTATGTATCAGAAAATAGAGGGAGAACACTGGCGTCATGTCTGGGTTGTCAGCGATATTCATGGTTGCTATCAGTGGCTTATAGATGAGCTGAAACGACGGCATTTTAATCCTGATACGGATCTGCTGATCTCGGTGGGGGATATTATCGATCGCGGGCCTGACAGCGTAAAATGTTTACAGCTGATGCAGGAAAACTGGTTTTATGCGGTACGCGGTAATCACGAGCAAATGGCGTTAGATGCGCTTGAAAATAATGATTTTAGTCTCTGGTCGATAAATGGCGGTAACTGGTATACCGGGCTTAAGGACGCTCAACAAAAACAGGCGAAGGGTTTACTCGATGCGTGTCGGGACTTACCGCACATTATTGAAATAACCTGCAAAAACGGTCTGAACGTGATTGCTCATGCGGATTATCCCTCCGCCGAATATGGCTGGCATAAGCCGGTGGATGCCCAGCGCGTGCTGTGGGATCGCGACCGGTTAATGGGCTTTATGGTGGGCAAAGGGCAGGGCATTAGCGGCGCGGATCACTTCTGGTTTGGACATACGCCTGTGGACAAACGCTACGATTTTAACAATCTGCACTACATTGATACGGGGGCAGTATTCGGGGGCTTTCTGACGCTGGCGCAGCTTCAGTAATAAATAACCCGCCTTCGGGCGGGTTCTCTTTGGGTCAGGCAAGACGCAAGACCCAGGCATCGGTTTTACTGTCGTAATGCTCACGGTACAGAACGGAATGTTCCCCATCAAGGATCGCCGGGACGCTGGTATCTGCATCCCAGGCGTCCAGCTGCATGCACAAATCCGGATCGGATTTGCAGGGAATACTTAACGTTCGTTCGCCTTGTGATTCGCCGCGCAATTCAGCGTCGTCGATTTCAAAAGCGCCAATGCGTACGCTGGTTTTCGTCATAATGCTCTCCGGTTTGTTGCCCAAAATCTGGTATGACCAGTGCAGTCACCCATTTTTGATCCTAGACAAGGAGAGCGAAATCGCCAGTAAAAAAATGCGCTTTTTTTCAGGCGCTGCGGTTGTTACCGGTAAACAGACGGCCATCGCGTACCAGTTCGCGCGGATAGCTGTTTTTCAGCCGCGAGCCGACTTTTTTCGCCAGCCCCAGCGGATAACCCTGATACGTCACGATGACTTCATCCTGTGACGGGCCGTCTTCCGGGTAAACGTCACGACCGCGATACCACTCTTCCGCTTCCTGATGCGTCAGGGCAAAGGTGTTCTCACTGCCGGCCAGCGCAATGACCGCTTCGTGCTGCCAGCGATAGCCTTTGTTGTGGATCTCCGCCAGGCGAATACCGAGGCGGGAGAAACGCACCTTACCAATCAGCGGTTCGATGTTGACCGGGAACAGCCACAGCTCTTTGTCACGCATCCAGAGGCGCAGGCTCTCATCCCAGTGCAGGCCGACTTTGCTCGCAGCCGCTTGCGCCTGTGCCGCCTCACGGCCTTCGACCGGCGTGAACGGGAAGTTGCCGACCTTAAACTTAGGGGCAGGCAAGGGATCGACGGCGCGGGTTTTACGCAGACGGGCAACAAAGAAGCCTTCGCAATCGTAAATCTGCGGGAAGACATGCAGGAAGCCTTCAGGCGTGGCCGCATGACTGGCCGAGTCGAAGAGGGTGTCCAGCGGCAGAAACTCGACGGCATCCACATAGCGTTGCTTGAGCCACAGGCAGACGTCCTCGTTTTCATCGCGATTCAGCGTGCAGGTAGAGTAAACCAGCGTCCCGCCTGGGCGCAGGGCATGAAACGCGCTGTCGATCAGTTCGCGCTGCGTGGCGGCGATCTCCAGGTTGCTTTCAACGGACCAGTTTTTTAACGCATCAGGATCTTTACGCACCACGCCTTCGCCGGAGCAGGGCGCGTCGAGCAGGATGGCATCAAAGGCTTCCGGCAGGGCAGCGCCAAACACGCGACCGTCGAAGTGCGTTAACGCGACGTTGTGGATCCCGCAGCGGCTGATATTGGCATGCAGGACTTTAACGCGGCTGGCGGAAAATTCGTTGGCGAGGATCGCGCCGCGGTTGTTCATCCGGGCGGCAATCTGCGTGGTTTTAGAGCCCGGCGCTGCCGCGACATCCATAACCCGCTCAGGCTGGTTCCCGTCGGCAAACAGCGCGGCAACCGGCAGCATGGAGCTGGCTTCCTGAATATAAAACAGCCCGCTCAGGTGTTCGGCGGTGCTGCCAAGCGGCAGGCTCTCCTCGTCATCCCGTTCGATCCAGAACCCCTCTTCACACCACGGCACCGGCGTTAATTGCCAGCCGTAGGGGGAGACGAGATCCAGAAACGCCCCGACGCTGATTTTCAGCGTATTGACGCGAATACTCCGGCGCAAAGGGCGCTGGCAGGCGGCGACGAAATCGTCGAAAGAGAGATGAGCTGGAAGCGCCTCGCGCATCTGTGCGAGGAATTGTTCGGGAAGAAATACGGAGTTTTGAGCCACGGGCACACCACAGGGAAACATTCAGGTGCGCAGTGTAACATAAAGGCTCCGGCGCGTTGACACCGGAGCCTGCGAGATTAACGCGGCAGCGCCGTTCCCCATTCGCGCCACTCTTTCGGTTCACTTTCCAGCAGCAGGAAGTGTTTACCTGCCTGCGCCTTAGGCGCCAGAGGCGTGCCAGGCGGCGTCGCGAAGGCAATGCCGCCGCGAATGAACTGATTAAAGGTCCCCGTTTTGACCACGCCACCGGTCAGGCCGAAGTCCAGCGAGTAGCCTGAAGCGAGCCAGAACACCGAGTTGTTGCGCACCAGATGCTGATAACGCTGGCTGATGCGCAGGCCGACCATCACGCGATCGGACAGATTACCCAGCGTCAGGCTTGTTACTGTCCCTACTTCAATGCCGCGGAACAGGACCGGCGTACCGATGCCCAGCGAACCGGCTTCCGGCACTTCAACCACAATGCTCAGACCGTCCAGATAACGGGAGTCGGTGATGGTGGCCTCCTGCAACTCAAATTCACGACGTGCGTTGCCGCGACCCGGTTCAACGTTAATGTACGGCTGAAGTATGGTATCGAGATGCTCAACCCCTGCGGCAGAAATTTGCGGCGTAACTACCGAGAAGCGCGAGCCTGCCCGGGCGAACGTCTGCACATATTCCGGATAAAGCACGGCGGTCGCCTGCACTTCGTTGCGCGCGGTGATCAGCGTCAGCTTCTGGACCTGCCCGATATCAATGCCGAGATAGCGGATGGGCATGCCTTCTGCCAGTTTACCGGCATCAAAGGTGTGCAGGGTAATCTGGCCCCCGACCGCGCGCGCCGCGGTTTCGGACGGGAAGAGGATCCGCTTGTCACCTTTACGCATGTTGCCGCCGGCGCCGCTCAGGTTATCGAAGCTGATCGCACCGCGCAGGGCACGGGAGAGAGGCGATGCCTGTACGGTCAGCCCGCTGCCGTTGAGCTGCACTTTCGCGCCACCCTCAGCCCAGAACACGCTGTTTGGCGTGAGCAGCTTGCGGTACTCCGGCTTGATATGCAGTTCGATATCAAACGCGTCCGCACGAGGACGAACGGTGATCACTTCCCCCACCTCAAACTTACGGTAAAGCACGACGGAGCCCGCCTGGACATCCGGCAGCGTTTCAGCGCTTAAGGTCAGCGTGGTGGTTGGCAGGTCGCCGAGGCTATTTTCAATGGCTTTGTCCAGATTGGCGAACAGCGGATAGCTTTCGCGCAGCGCACCTTTGCTGCCCGGCAGAATGCGGATCCCGCCGTTAACCCACTCACTGGCGCTGGCGCCGAGGAACTCAACCCCGTCCAGACCCACCTTCACGTCGACCCGACTGTTAACCACAAATTTACTGTCGCCGTGGACCAGGTTGCCGTACTGCGGATCGATGGCGGCGGAGAAGGAGACCCCTTTTTCCGAAAGCTTACGTTCGAGGACCTGGCCCACCTGCACACCGTGCAGGATCAGCGGTTGCCCGGCTTCAATACCGTAGCTTTCCGGTGCATTCAGCGTAACCGTCAACACGCCGGGTTTTTGCAGCAGGGCTTTATCCGCCGGCGCGATAACAAAGTTTTTGTTCGGCGCACCTTCGCCGGGGATCAGCTCAAAGGTGCTTCCCGTCAGCAGAGAGCTGATGCTGGCGTCGCTGAGGGAGAGCTTCGGATTACGCAGTTCAATGCGCGTTTTTTCCCGCAGGAGATCCACCACGCTCGGATCCACCGTCATTTCGCCGGTAACGGAACCGCCCGCATTGAGGGTTAATTTTGTCAGTTGCCCGACCTCTAAACCCTGGTACATCAGCGGGGTCGAACCGGCTTTAAGGCCTTTGGCATCCGGCAGGGTCAGCTTGACGATGACACCGCGCTGGCTGTGCGCCAGGTCGGCGTACAGGCCAAAGGTATCTTCTGCGGCGGCAGGGCTGGAGTTAGCAGGTGAGTCAAAGGCGATAGCGCCATTCACCAGCGCCGCCAGGCTCTCAAGCTTCACTTTCGCACCGCTTAAGCTCAGGTCGGCATCGACGCCTGAGACGTTCCAGAAGCGGCTGCCTTTTTTCACCAGGTTGGTAAAACGGCGCTCGATGAGTACATCAATGGTCACGCCATCTTTGTTCGGGTTAATGGCGTAGTCGTAAACGCGGCCTACCGGAATTTTGCGGAAATAGACCAGAGAACCACTGTTCAGCGAGCCCAAATCCGGCGCGCGGAGATGGATCATCAAATCGCCGTTATCCAGCCGATATTTCGGCTGGGTATCCAGCGCAACAAAGTGATCCTGTGGCTCACCTTTGCCGGGCATCATGCCGATATAGTTACCGCCCACAAGCGCATCCAGCCCGGAAACGCCGGCCAGGGAGGCTTTAGGCGTGACCAGCCAGAACTGCGTTTCGGCACGCAGGGCATCCTGCATATCAGACTTAATGCTCGCCCGGACCTGGATTTTGTTCAGCCCTTTGCCAAGGGAAATATCCTGCACGGTACCCACTTCCACCCCCTGGAAGCGAACGGGGGTACGTCCGGCGACAATGCCGTCCGCAGACTGGAAATCAATCGTGATGGTACTTCCGCGATCTTCATAGCTCGTCCAGATAAGCCAGCCTGCGATCATCAGCGCGATGACAGGCAGCAACCAGAATGGCGAAATGCGGCGTTTTGTTTTAATTCTCGCTTCAGTCGGAGAAGCGGGCGTTTCCTGACTCATGTGCGTCCCAAAGTAAGCGGCTGTCCAGCCATTCCACTGCAAGAATAGTCAATATCACCGCAGAGCCGAAATAAAAAGCTGCGGGTCCCATGGTAAAAGCAAGTAACTGATCGCGATTGATGAGCGACATCATCAGCGAAATCACGAACAGATCCAACATCGACCAGCGACCAATCCAGGTCACAAATCGCAGAAGCAGGATGCGGGTGCGTAGTCCTTGTTCGCATTTAAAGTGAATGCTGATAAGCAGCGTAAACATCACCACCACTTTGGTAAAGGGCACCAGAATACTGGCGATGAAAACAATGGCGGCGACCCCCACGTTACTGTGCGCAAGAGAGATAATCCCCGAAAGGATAGTATCTTCCTGACGGGCGCCGTTCACATAAATTACGGAGATCGGCAGCATGTTGGCCGGGAACAAAAATACCAGGGAGGCGATTAGCGCCGCCCAGCACTTTTGCAGGCTGTTGTTGCGTCGCAATCTTAACGGAATGTGGCAGCGTGGGCATCTCCCGCGTTTATCCGGAAAACCGGTGTAATGGCAGCCCAGGCAGACGCGCAGGTTTTCATCAGGCCGGGTCGCGGGGCGCTGCGGGTAAAATCGCTCCCAAAGCTGTTCAACATTCAGATGAATCAGAGTCAAAATACTCAGCAGGACCAGTGAAATAAACGCGAAAAGGCCAATGCCGGGTTGTAAAAACGCATAATCCTGCACCTTGATGGAGGCCACGCCAATGCCTACCAGATAGATGTCCAGCATCACCCACTCCTTGAGCTTTTCCAGCATGAGCAGGACAGGGCGCAGGTTCATCCCCAGAATGTTGCCAAACCACAGGTAGGCAATTGCCGCGACCAGCACCAACGGCGCGCCGACGACGCAGAACAGCACCATGGCGGCCGTAAGCGGATCGCCCTGGCGCGTCATCTGCCAGATCCCCTGCAACACGTTAGCGTCAATACGCACGCCAAGCATGTAGAGCTTTAACAGCGGCTCGGTCCAGGCGAAGGGCATCAGCAGTAGCATGGTGACCGCCATTGCCGCCAGACGCGTCAATGACCAGTCCCGGCCATCGCGGATTTTGGCATCGCAGCATGGACAAAAAGCACTTTGGTGCGATTTCATCTTCGGCAACATAAAAAGCGTATCGCACTGGGGACAACGCTGATAATGTGCACGGGGCAGAGCCTGGCTTACCGTACGGACAACGATCTTTCGTGTCGGCGTAATTTGGGGTGTTTTTAGGGCCATCAGTCGCACACAGATTAGTATTGTTGAAAGTTATAATAACTCATGAACGGATTCATCTTGAGCATGAGCGCATTTAATGCTTATTTTAATAGGCTATGCGGTAACTATGTAAGATAACTAAGTGGTTGAATAATGAACAAAACAGAATTCTACGCGGATCTGAATCGCGATTTTAAGGCATTAATGGCAGGGGAAACCAGTTTCTTAGCCACTCTGGCAAATACCAGTGCGTTACTGTTCGAACGCCTTTCTGACGTGAACTGGGCGGGCTTTTATCTGCTGGAAGGTGACACGCTGGTGCTGGGGCCTTTCCAGGGTAAACTCGCCTGCGTACGCATCCCGGTAGGTCGTGGCGTGTGCGGTACCGCAGTGGCGACCCGTCAGGTTCAGCGTGTCGAAGATGTTCATGCGTTTGACGGCCACATTGCCTGCGATGCCAGCAGCAATTCTGAAATCGTACTGCCGCTGATGGTTAAAAATCAGATTATTGGCGTTCTGGATATCGACAGCACGGTCTTCAGCCGCTTTACTGCCGAGGATGAGCAGGGGCTGCGCGCATTGGCCGCAAACCTGGAAAATGTTCTGGCAGAGACCGATTATCTTAAATTCTTTGCGAGCGTCGCAGGATAATCAACGGATAACGTAGCATTTACTGATAGCGTCATTATAATGTCGCCTGTTCATGCCTGCGCTTGTTGGCAACGTCCGTTGTAATCAGGAAATTTCATGGAAAATCAACCTAAGTTGAATAGCAGTAAAGAAGTTATCGCATTTCTGGCCGAGCGTTTCCCGCAGTGCTTCAGCGCTGAAGGTGAAGCGCGTCCTCTGAAAGTCGGTATCTTTCAGGATCTGGTCGCGCGCGTTGAGGGGGAGATGAACCTCAGCAAAACGCAGCTTCGTTCTGCCTTGCGCCTTTATACCTCGAGCTGGCGTTACCTGTACGGTATCAAGCCGGGTGCGACCCGTGTCGACCTTGACGGCAACCCGTGCGGTGAGCTGGACGAGCAACACGTAGAACATGCGCGTAAGCAGCTTGAAGAAGCCAAAGCTCGCGTGCAGGCACAGCGTGCGGAACAGCAGGCGAAAAAACGCGAAGCCGCAGCGGCAAACGGTCAGGAAGACGCCCCTCGTCGCGAGCGTAAACCGCGCCCGGCACCGCGTCGTACTGAAAATAACGATCGCAAACCGCGTGCTGACAAACCCGCAGCTAAAGCCCCACGTGCGCCGCGCGAAGAGCCGCGCCATACCCCAGTTTCTGACATTAACGCACTGAGCGTCGGTCAGACTCTGAAGGTCAAAGCGGGTAACAATGCGATGGACGCCACCGTACTGGAAATCACCAAAGACGGCGTTCGTGTACAGCTGACTTCTGGTATGTCAATGATAGTACGCGCAGAACACTTGTTGTTCTGAAACGGAGGCCGAGCCTGGCATGAACACTTTTTTTAAGCTCACCGCGCTGGCTGGCCTGTTTGCTATAACAGGCCACGCTTTCGCTGTGGACGATATTACGCGTGTTGATCAAATTCCGGTGCTCAAGGAAGAGACTCAGCACGGGACGGTGAGTGAGCGCGTGACGTCGCGCTTTACTCGTTCGCACTATCGTCAGTTCGATCTCGATCAGGCCTTTTCGGCCAAAATCTTTGACCGTTATCTGAACTTGCTGGATTACAGCCATAACGTACTGCTGGCCAGCGATGTCGAACAGTTCGCTAAACGCAAATCCGAAGTGGGTGATGAGCTGCGCTCCGGAAAGCTCGATCTGTTCTACGATCTGTACAACTTATCGCAAAAGCGCCGTTTTGAGCGTTATCAATACGCGCTGAAAGTGCTGGAACGTCCGATGGACTTCACCGGCAACGACACCTTTAATCTGGACCGCAGCAAAGCGCCATGGCCGAAAGACGAGGCTGAACTGAATGCGCTGTGGGACGGAAAAGTCAAATATGACGAACTGAGCCTCAAGCTTACAGGCAAAGACGAGAAAGAGATCCGTGAGACGTTAAATCGTCGATACAAATTCGCTATTCGTCGTCTGGCGCAGACCAACAGTGAAGATGTTTTCTCGCTGGCGATGACCGCGTTTGCGCATGAAATTGATCCGCACACTAATTATCTCTCTCCACGTAACACCGAACAGTTCAATACCGAAATGAGCCTGTCTCTGGAAGGTATCGGTGCTGTGCTTCAGATGGACGATGATTACACCGTAATCAACTCCATGGTGGCCGGTGGCCCTGCGTCGAAAAGCAAAGCGATCAGCGTAGGCGACCGTATTGTCGGTGTGGGTCAAACCGGAAAGAGCATGGTGGACGTGATTGGCTGGCGTCTTGATGACGTTGTTGCGCTGATCAAAGGGCCGAAGGGCAGCAAAGTTCGCCTGGAGATCCTGCCAGCCGGTAAGGGGACTAAAACCCGTATCGTTACTCTCACCCGTGAGCGTATCCGTCTGGAAGATCGCGCGGTGAAAATGTCGGTGAAAACCGTGGGTAAAGAGAAGGTTGGCGTTCTGGATATCCCAGGTTTCTACGTCGGCCTGACCGATGATGTGAAAGTGCAGCTCCAGAAGCTTGAAAAGCAGAATGTCAGCAGCGTGATCATTGACCTGCGCAGCAACGGCGGCGGGGCGTTGACCGAGGCCGTCTCGCTTTCCGGGCTGTTTATCCCGTCTGGCCCGGTGGTACAGGTGCGCGATAACAACGGTAAAGTGCGTGAAGATGCCGATACCGATGGTGTGGTCTACTATAAGGGTCCGCTGGTGGTGCTTGTCGATCGCTTCAGCGCCTCTGCATCGGAAATCTTCGCTGCTGCCATGCAGGATTACGGCCGGGCATTAATCGTCGGCGAACCGACGTTTGGCAAGGGCACCGTTCAGCAGTACCGCTCTCTGAACCGTATTTACGACCAGATGCTGCGCCCTGAGTGGCCTGCGCTGGGCTCAGTACAGTACACCATTCAGAAGTTTTACCGCGTCAACGGCGGCAGTACGCAGCGCAAAGGCGTGACGCCGGATATCATGATGCCGACAGGTACCGAAGAGACGGAAACGGGCGAGAAGTTTGAAGATAACGCGCTGCCGTGGGATAGCATTGATGCCGCGACATTCGTGAAATCGGGTGATATGAAACAGTTCGGACCGGAACTGCTGAAAAATCACAACGATCGCATCGGGAAGGATCCGGAATTCCAGTACATCATGAAGGACATCGCGCGTTTCAACGCTTTGAAAGCGAAACGGAACATTGTGTCTCTGAACTACGCCCAGCGTGAGAAAGAGAACAATGAAGATGACGCGACACGTCTGGCGCGTATCAACGATCGCTTCAAACGTGAAGGCAAGCCTCTGCTCAAAAAACTGGACGATCTGCCTAAGGATTACCAGGAGCCCGATCCGTATCTGGACGAGACGGTGCATATCGCGCTTGATCTCGCGAAGCTGGAAAAAGAGAAACCCGCCCTGCAACCTGCTCCGACAAAATAATCCCCCAACAGGCACAAGAAATTGTGCCTGTTTCTTTATGTACCTCCTCCTTCCGTCAGGCAGATTTCCAATTGTGTAAAGTTGTGTCTTTCTGGTGACTTACGCCGTCTGGATGCTTGAAAATAGTCGTAATACCCATACGATGTGGGTAATCGCATAGTGCGTTTTGTTAAACTGAGGTTAAAAGAATATTATGATGCGAATCGCGCTCTTCCTGCTCACCAACCTGGCGGTGATGGTGGTATTCGGGCTGGTGCTAAGCCTGACGGGAATTCAGTCGAGCAGCGTTCAGGGTCTGTTGATTATGGCGCTGCTGTTTGGTTTCGGTGGCTCTTTCATTTCACTGCTGATGTCCAGGTGGATGGCACTGAAATCCGTGGGCGGTGAAGTTATTGAGCAACCGCGTAACGATATGGAGCAGTGGCTGATGAGCACGGTTGCTCAGCAGTCAAAGCAGGCGGGCATTGCCATGCCGCAGGTAGCCATCTACCACGCGCCGGATATTAACGCGTTTGCTACCGGTGCGCGTCGTGACGCGTCCCTGGTGGCCGTCAGTACCGGCCTGCTGCAAAACATGAGCCGTGACGAAGCGGAAGCGGTTATTGCTCACGAGATCAGCCATATCGCCAATGGCGATATGGTCACCATGACCCTGATCCAGGGGGTGGTGAACACCTTCGTTATCTTTATTTCTCGTATTCTGGCACAGATTGCTGCCGGGTTTATGGGTGGCAACCGTGATGAGGGTGAAGAGAGCAACGGCAACCCGCTGATCTATTTTGCTGTTTCAATGGTGCTGGAGCTGGTGTTCGGTATCCTGGCAAGCATCATTACCATGTGGTTCTCCCGTCATCGTGAGTTCCACGCGGATGCCGGTTCCGCGAAACTGGTGGGTCGTGAAAAGATGATTGCTGCGCTGCAACGTCTTAAAACCAGCTACGAGCCGCAGGAAGCAAACAGCATGATGGCCTTCTGCATCAACGGCAAATCAAAGTCGCTGAGCGAGCTGTTTATGTCTCACCCGCCGCTGGATAAACGTATTGAAGCGCTGCGTAGCGGCGAATACCTGAAGTAACGTAATCGGGTTGAAAAGAACCGGGCTGGAGCCATTCTCCGCCCGGTTTTTTTATGCCTGCGCCTTTGGCTGGGTGACGCGAAGGCCGCTAATGACAGCCGCGAGGGTCGCCAGGGTCCCTGCGGTAATCAGCGCAACGTGTGTCGCATTCTGCCCGGAAAGGTTAAACATCAACGCCACCAGTGCGGCCCCGGTGCTTTGCCCTAACAGTCTTGCCGTGCCCAGCATCCCGCTGGCGCCACCGCTGCGATGACGTGGGGCAGAGGTGATAATCGTGTGGTTATTAGGGGACTGGAACAGACCAAAACCGGCCCCGCACAGGATCATGCGCCAGATAATATCCAGATCCCCCGGCGAGGCGGGCAGGAGCGCCAGCGAAAACAGTCCCACCGCCATGACAACCAGCCCAATCGCCCCCAGAAGCCCGGCATGGACGCGCTCAATAAGGTAACCGGCCAGCGGGGCCATCACCATGGTTGCCAGCGGCCAGGGCGTGAGCAGCAAGCCTGTCTCCACTTCCGAACGGCCAATCACGCTCTGCAAAAAGAACGGCAGCGCAACCAGCGCCAGCATCTGGGCGCAGAACGAGCAAATGGAGGTACAAATGGATAGCGAAAACAGCGGAATACGCAGCAAATCCACCGGCAGTAACGGCACGGGCAGCGCCAGCTGACGTCGTACAAAGAAAAAGCCGATGATAAGCATGGCAACGATTTCTGCGGCAATGAGCGACAGAGACTGTCCCTGCGCAAATCCGCTCAGCGCGGTAATCAGCAGGCCAAAAGTCAGCGCGTTCATCACGGCGCTGGGCAGATCGAAACGTGGCATGGTGCTTTTCGGACCATTTTCCGGAAGATAGCGCAGGGCGAAGAAGATCGCCACAATGCCCAGCGGCACGTTAATGGCAAACAGCCACTGCCACGAGGCAACGGACAGGATGGCGGCGGCAATCGTTGGGCCGGCAGCGGACGACACGGCCACAATAAAGGAGTTAATGCCCATGCCGCGCCCCAGGTGGCGTTGAGGATAAATAAGCCGTATCAGGGCCGTGTTCACGCTCATTAGCGCCGCGCCGCCAAAGCCCTGCGCGATACGCGCCAGCGTAAGGGTGTGCAGTGAATCTGAAAGGGCACAGAAGAGCGAGGTGAGGGTAAAGACCACCAGCCCGCACTGGTAAACCCGGCGATAACCAAACATATCGCCCAGGAAAGAGAGTGACAGAAGGGAAATCACAATCGCTATCTGGTACGCGTTCACAATCCAGATGGAGCTTGCCGGCGAAGCATTAAGGTCTTTGGCAATGGTAGGAAGAGCCACGTTGGCAATCGCACCGTCAAGGACAGCCATCGAAATACCGATGACAATAGTGGCAATTGCCCCGTACCGCTGCGGTAAGGGCAGGCCATCAGAAACGTTTTTTTGCATGGGGAAAGAATGACTCAGCGTGAAATTATTTTCAGAGTAACTATTTTAGCATCGTTATTTCGGTTTTATGTCGCAGATTTGTAACGAAGTAAACCCAGATAGATTGCAGCACGCATCACACGAATTTATAATAAAAACCGGTTCTGATTTTTATAAAACACTCTCCATGAGGTGATAAATGGCAATCGCAGATTTGGATAAGCAGCCAGATTCTGTTTCTTCCGTGCTGAAGGTGTTTGGCATCTTGCAGGCGCTCGGAGAAGAGCGTGAAATTGGTATTACAGAGTTGTCGCAGCGTGTGATGATGTCGAAAAGCACCGTTTATCGCTTTTTGCAGACGATGAAATCATTGGGTTATGTCGCGCAGGAAGGAGAATCAGAAAAATATTCTCTGACCCTGAAACTGTTTGAACTGGGCGCCCGTGCCTTGCAGAACGTGGATCTGATCCGCAGCGCTGACATTCAGATGCGTGAACTTTCACGACTGACGAAAGAGACAATTCACCTCGGTGCGCTGGATGAAGACAGCATTGTTTACATCCACAAAATTGACTCCATGTACAACCTGCGCATGTATTCACGCATTGGTCGTCGTAACCCGCTGTACAGCACCGCAATTGGTAAAGTACTGCTGGCCTGGCGCGATCGCGAAGAGGTGAAGCAAATCCTTGACGGGGTGGAGTACAAACGCAGCACCGACCGCACGATTACCAGTACGGAAGAACTGCTGAGCGTGCTGGATAAAGTGCGTGAGCAGGGTTACGGGGAAGATAACGAAGAGCAGGAAGAGGGGCTGCGTTGCATCGGTGTGCCGGTGTTTGACCGCTTCGGCGTTGTCATTGCGGGCCTGAGCATTTCGTTCCCAACGCTGCGTTTCTCTGAAGAGCGTCTTCATGAATATGTGGCGATTCTGCATACCGCAGCGCGCAAAATTTCAGAGCAGATGGGCTATAACGATTATCCGTTCTGATCGACGCCACCAATAAAAACGCCGCACTTTTGCGGCGTTTCTGTAAGCGAAGTTCAGCGCTGATTAACCGTTATCAACCACAACAGATGATTTACGCAGCACAGGACAGTTGGTTAACCCGATGATCCCGCTGTCGGAATGGATGTACTGAGCCGTGCTTATCCCCTGGGCGGTAAGATATTTACACTGGATACCCAGACCCGCGGCATTTTCTTTGCTCCCCATTAATACGCCGTACCCACTTAATAACAGGCCGATCCAGACAATGGCCAGTACAATTACTGTACGAATAAGTAAACGCATCGTTGCCTCTTTTTTCTTTGTTGTCATAGAGTAAGCGTAACGGCTTTACGCAGTGAAACAAGTGCATGATTCCGAAAAGCGTCTGTTGAAGGTACAGTTAGCCCCTGTTTAAGATAACCGTGATAACCTGGCTGTATCAGGTCATAAGACGGAGTGTGGAGTGAAAAAAATACGCTGGGTAATTCTGATTATAGTGTTGATAGCATGCGTGGTGCTGTGGACGCAGACTATCAATGTGATGTGCGATCAGGATGTACAGTTCTTTAGCGGCATTTGTTCAATCAATAAGTTTATCCCCTGGTAGAGACCATTTTTACGCTGAGTGATGTCCTTACGCGGCGGCAGTGGTAAAATAGCGGTTTTTACTGAGGTGGTGAAATGGGTGAGTTACTGAATTCGGGGCTGCTGAGCATTGCATCCCTGGTAATGTCTTTGGTGGTGCTGGTCGTTGGGCTGGTGCTGTGGTTTTTCGTTAACCGCGCCAGCTCCCGCACAAACGAACAGATTGAGCTGCTGGAAGCATTGCTCGATCAGCAGAAACGGCAGACTGCACTGCTGCGTCGTTTGTGCGAAGCCAACGAGCCGGAGGAGAAAGCGGTACCGAAGGACGCTGTTGCTCAACAACAAGACGAGGAAGACTTCATTCGCCTGGTAGCTGAACGATAGTCTGCCCGGAGCGGGGAGGTGGCCTGACGTACGGCGTAAATCCCCTCCCTTATCAAATGCATCCCACAACATCCCTGCATTTAATTAAGCAGCAGTTAACTCATGTTTTAGCACACTGAAAACTGGCGAATATTTATCCTTATTTAACAAATTCAGTTTCGTTGAATAAATAGTGTGCTTTATCTTTCCTGAAGTGTTTTATTTTTATCGAAACGTTTTGCTTGCCTTGTTTTGAGGCAGAGTCATAAAAATTTCATTATTTTGGTGCAGAATAACACTTATTAAATGGTGGTTTTTAATACAGTTAGCAAAATGTAATTAACATCGTATATTCCCTGACACATGTTGGTGCGTTGCAATGTTTTCAGCATAACTTTTCACAAAATGTTCTAACTCAGTCATTCCTTTAAAGAAATTCTGGGATTGGGATGGACGCTTTGAAATGATTGAGCTATGTTTAAAATGTCTTTGATTACAGGGCGCGTCAACGCACCCTGCGGGCAGTGAGGTCAGGTGGCGCTTCATTTAACAATTCGCATAACTGTGCAGATTGTTATGGAGTAACGTCTGAATTTGTGCGGCGGATCGAGACACGTTTAAAAATGGCTTGCCATATTAAACGTTGTGTGTGATAACACGTTTTGGGTCAAACGAGGTACAGTTCTGTTTATGTGTGGCATTTTCAGTAAAGAAGTCCTGAGTAAACACGTTGTCGTTGAATACCGCTTCTCTGCCGAACCTTATATTAGTGCCTCAAGCAGTAATGTCTCAGTTTTATCTATGTCAAAGCCTGCGGGCTAAGAAAACACTCTAAGGAATTTTGCAAATGGCAAAGATTAAAGGTCAAGTTAAGTGGTTCAACGAGTCTAAAGGTTTTGGTTTCATTACTCCTGCTGACGGCAGCAAAGACGTGTTCGTACACTTCTCTGCAATCCAGGGTAACGGCTTCAAAACTCTGGCTGAAGGCCAGAACGTTGAGTTCGAAATTCAGGATGGCCAGAAAGGCCCAGCTGCGGTTAACGTAACTGCTATCTGATCGAATCACTGCTGACTGAAGCGCTCAGCGCTTCGATCTCAGACATAAGCCTCGCCGATGCGGGGCTTTTTTATTCGCTTATTTTTCAAAATATTACGTAATCCTCCTCTGTTATTATCTTGTTGCAAACCCGCGAGATTATTAGCATTGTTTTCCCGCCTTATTATCCGCTTTTCCCGTTAAATCAGGGCGTTGATTAACAGCCCTGGGGTTAAGGTGAAAAAAAAGACAATAACCACCACCGGAAATTTTACTCCGGCACGTTTTGCACTTCTGTGTCTCGCCATCTTTTGTAGCCTTGCGTTTCTGCTGGGCCGCGTAGCGTGGCTACAAATTATCAAACCGGATAATCTGGTGAAGCAGGAGGATATGCGCTCCCTGCGCGAAGTGGCGATAGACGCCCCGCGTGGGATGATTGTTGACCGTGAAGGGCGACCCCTTGCGGTGAGCGTACCCGTCCAGGCCGTCTGGGCCGATCCCAAAACAGTGCTGGAAAAAGGGGGGATCGGTTTTGACTCGCGCTGGCAGGCCCTGGCAAATGCCTTACACCTTTCTCTGAGCACGCTCGCATCGCGAATTAACAGTAACCCGCACGGGCGATTTATTTACCTGGCCCGTCAGGTTGATCCCGCCCAGGCAAAGTGGATCGATAAGCTGCGTCTCCCCGGCATCAACCTTCGCGATGAGTCCCGCCGCTTTTATCCTGCCGGGCACGTGGCGGCGAACCTGATTGGCTTCACCAATATTGATGGTCAGGGCATTGAGGGCGTCGAGAAAAGCTTTAACACGCAGCTTACCGGGAAGGCAGGCGTGCGGCTGGTCAGGAAAGATCGCTACGGGCATGTGGTTGAGAACCTCACGGAGGTGGCTCCCGTACCTGCACATAATATCCAGCTTAGTATCGATGAACGCCTGCAAACTATCACCGAAGACGCGCTGGATAATGCCGTGGCGTGGAACAAAGCCGAGTCAGGCGCGTCGGTGCTGATTAATATCCGGACGGGCGAAATTCTGGCGATGGCGAGCTTCCCTGACTTCAACCCCAACAACCGGGAAGGGGCAACGCTGGATGATTTTCGCAATCGCGCGATCAGCGACACCTTTGAACCTGGCTCTACCGTTAAGCCCCTGGTGCTGATGACGGCGCTACAGCAGGGACTGGTACAGCCTGACAGCGTGATAGACACGCACCCCTACACCATTGATGGTCATCGTATTCGTGATGTGGGCTACTACCCCGAGCTGACGATGACCGGGATTTTGCAAAAATCCAGCGACACAGGCGTATCCCGTCTTTCGCTGGCGATGCCCGTGCAACGGTTACTGGATACCTATAAAAACTTTGGTTTTGGCGAGAGTACCGGGCTTGGTTTAACGGGAGAAAGCGCAGGCTTACTGCCGCAGCGAAAATTCTGGAGTCAGTTAGATCGGGCGACCTTTGCCTTTGGGTATGGCCTGATGGTAACCCCCCTCCAGCTGGCGCATGTGTATGCCACCATCGGCAGCTACGGCATTGAACGGCCTCTGTCCATTACCCGTATCGACCCGCCGGTGATTGGCAAGCGGGTGATGCCCGAGGAAATTGTTCACGAGGTGGAACATATGATGGAGAGCGTTGCGTTACCCGGCGGCGGTGGAGTCAAAGCGGCGGTGCGTAACTATCGCGTGGCGATAAAAACCGGGACGGCCAAAAAAATCGATGAACATGGTAAGTATGTGGATAAATACGTCGCCTATACCGCAGGCGTTGCGCCTGCCAGCGATCCCCGTTTCGCGCTGGTGGTGGTGATCAACGATCCGCAAAATGGTGCCTACTATGGCGGGGCCGTTTCTGCGCCCGTGTTCAGCGAAATTATGGGTAACGTCCTGCGCCTGGAAAACGTGAAGCCAGACGGGCTGCCGGCAGATTCTGACCATCTGATCGTGATGCGTCACCCAGCCGTTTATAACCCTGGCGAATAGCGGTACACTTCGCCTTTTGGTTTACGCCTGGAGCTGTCATGTCTTTCAGTTGTCCCCTTTGCCACGCGCCGCTGACGCGCGCGGAGAAAACGTTTATCTGTCCACAGGGACATCAGTTTGACCGGGCGAAAGAGGGCTATGTAAATCTTCTGCCGGTACAGTACAAGCGCTCCCGGGACCCGGGTGACAGCGCGGAGATGATGCAGGCGCGCCGGGCGTTTCTCGATGCCGGGCACTATCAACCGCTCAGGGATGCCGTTGCCGTCTTACTCCGTGAATATCTGACAGAAGGCGCATCCGCCATGCTGGATATCGGCTGCGGCGAAGGTTACTACACCGCCACGTTTGCTGACGTGGCGGCTGAGAAGGGCGCCGAAACTTACGGGCTGGACGTGTCGAAAGTGGCTATCCGTGCGGCAGCAAAACGCTACTCAGCGGTAACGTTCTGCGTGGCCTCCAGCCACCGCCTGCCGTTTGAGGAAGCGAGTATGGACGCCGTGGTGCGTATCTATGCGCCGTGCAAGGCTGAGGAGCTGGCGCGCGTCGTTAAGCCCGGTGGCTGGGTTATCACCGTCACGCCAGGGCCGCGTCATCTGCTGGAGCTAAAAGGGCTGATCTATGATGAAGTTCACCTGCATGCGCCTCACTCTGAACAGCTGGCGGGCTTTGCGTTAAAGCAGGCGCAGTCGGTAGCGTATGAAATGACGTTGCAGGGAAGTGAGGCGGTGGCGTTACTGCAAATGACGCCGTTTGCGTGGCGGGCAAAACCAGAGGTGTGGGAAACGCTGGCAGCGCAAACAGAATTTCGCTGCCAGACGGATTTCAGCATCCATTGCTGGCAGCGCGAAGGTTAACCCGCGAAGTGTGCCCAAAGGATTTGGGCACCAATCCCGATCAACACGATACCGCCCAGAATTTCGGCGCGTTTGCCTAACAGCGGGCCAATGAACCGACCCACCATCATCCCCAGCGTTGACATGATCAGCGTGGCGCAGCCAATCGCCAGCGCGGTGGCGATAATATTGACCTGTAAAAACGCCAGACCGACACCCACGGCCATTGCATCCAGGCTGGTTGCGATGGCGGTTGTCACCAGAAGCCAGAAGCCGTGGCGTTGCAGCGGCGCATCATCTTCATCGCCGTTACCACGAAAGCCTTCAATCACCATGCGTCCGCCGAGGAACACCAGCAGCACGAAAGCAATCCAGTGATTCCACTCCAGCACGAACTGGCTGGCGAGCATCCCCAGACCCCAGCCGATAAGCGGCGTCAGCGTTTCGATAGCGCCAAAGATGAGACCGGTACGCAGGGCGTCGGAAAATTTAGGTTTATGGAGGGTGGCACCTTTACCAATAGAGGCGGCAAATGCGTCCATGGACATGCCAAAAGCCAGAAGGATCGTAGCGGAGATATTCATAAGAGCGTCCAGACCGGGGATATCCATATGACACATCACTGCCCCCAGTAAACAGCAGTTGATGTATCTATGGTCTCGCCTGATCGCTTTTGACACAGTAAGTGTGCTGAAAACGATCCGTACGCGCCACGTTTTTCAACGAGTATGTTGACACGTACATTTCCCGCAGGCAGGAAATCGGCTACTCCCCAACGACGGGCGCAACCTTAACATATTTTGAGAATATAAAACAACAACGAAGATGGCTTTATATAGCCACTATATTGATAACGATTTTCATTTAGATTTATGCGTGAAAATATCGTTAACAAATATAAGGCAATTAACAGAGGAGATATAGCATCGGCTATATTTCTGGTTTAAGAATAATGCAATATATAGCCGATGCTATAATATTAACTCATTGAGTTTTAACGAGTAATTTGTAGATCTTTTCCAGGTCATCAATATTTTTGACCCGGATGAGCAGGCGGCGTTGTTCTAATTGCATCACCAGAACCCCGTCTTCGGATAAATTCATCTCTTTAATACGGTTATATTCTATCCAGACATTGGCGAAGAAGAATCCGTGTTTTTTAAAAATGAGTTTTGGCGAGCGGATCCAGAACAGGTAAATCGCCATTAATGCCAGCGCACATAATAACCATGTGGTTAATATTGCGCCGTGGCTGGTCACATTATTGTAAATCAGGATGACTACCAGACCGGCGAAGATAAACGCATCAATGCGTCCACGGCGTAAGAGGTGAAGGGTCAGCAGCGTCTCGCCGTGGCGGCGAGGCATAATGAACTCGTCATAGATCGCGTAAGCCAGAAGGGCAACAATAAATAAAACCAGTACGGTGTCCGTGACAGTCATTCATCCTCCAGATAAAAAGACCGGGGGCAAGCCCCCGGTCGGTAACGCATTTTATTACAGACCCAGCAGGCCGACGGCGTAGCCCGCGATACCGATGACGAAGAAGCCAACGATGATCCACAGCGGGTTCACTTTCTTACGCAGCAGCCACATACAGGCGAAGGTTAACAGCAGCGGTACCAGGCCCGGCATCAGCTGGTCCAGAATCGTCTGCACGGTGGTAACGCGCGTCTGACCATCCTGACCAGTGATCGTCGATACCACCAGCGGGATGTTCACGTGCGTCCACTTGTTAACCAGCGCCCCCATTACAAACAGGCCGAGGATTGACGCCCCCTCAGTCAGTTTTTGCAGGAAGCCGCCGCCCATATCCTTAACGATATCCACCCCTTTACGATAACCGTACGCCACGCCGTAGTAACGGGTCAGCAGACGCACCGCGTTGAACAGGATGAAGAACAGCAGAGGACCGAGCAGGCTGCCGCTCATGGCGATCCCGGCGCCCAGCGCCGCAAAGACCGGACGCACGGTACCCCAGAAGATCGGGTCACCCACGCCTGCCAGCGGCCCCATCAGACCAACTTTGATACCGTTGATGGCACCATCGTCGATTTCAGCCCCGTTCGCACGCTGCTCTTCCATTGCCAGCGTCACGCCCAGAACAGGCGCCGCAACATAAGGATGGGTGTTAAAGAATTCCAGGTGACGCTTAATTGCCTGACGGCGTGCTTCGTTGTTTTCCGGATACAGGCGTTTGATGGCCGGCACCATGGAGAAGCAGAAGCCGAGCGCCTGCATACGTTCGAAGTTCCATGAACCCTGAAACAGGTTAGAACGGATGAACACGCCACGAATATCACCCGGAGTGAGTTTTTTCTCAGTGGTAGTTTTTGTCATATCAACCATTTCGCTCACCTGTTAGTCCAGTTCGTTATCGAGATCGTTGTTACCAGCAGCCTGTGCAGGGGCACCCGCGACACGGTTGTATTTCGGGCTGAGCTGGATATAAAGAATCGCCATCACCGCACCAATCACACCCAGCGCAACCAGGTTGAAGTTGGTGAACGCAGCGGTAACGAAGCCGAGGTAGAAGAATGGCATCAGGTAGCCCGCGCGCATCATGTTGATGACCATCGCATAACCGACCACCACGATCATACCCCCGGCGATATTCAGACCGCTGGTAACCACTTCAGGGATCGCATTCAGCATGCCCTGAACTTCGCTGGTACCGACAGAAATCGCCACGATAACCGCAGGGATTGCGATACGCATCGCTTGCAGGAACAGGGAAGACACGTGGATCCAGGAGAGCGCGGTGAGGTTGCCGTTTTCGGCCGCCTTATCCGCCGCGTGCTGGAAGGCCACGGTAATAGTACGGACGATAATGGTCAGCACCTGACCCGCTGCGGCCAGCGGGATGGCCAGCGCGATACCGGCACCAATACTCTGATGACCAGCGATAACCAGAACGGTTGAAATAATGGACGCCAGCGCGGCATCTGGCGCAACTGCCGCACCGATGTTCATCCAGCCGAGGGCGATCATTTCCAGGGTACCACCGATGATGATACCGGTTTTCATGTCACCGAGAACGGCGCCAATCAACGTACAGGCCACCAGAGGGCGGTGGAACTGAAATTCATCAAGTACGGACTCCATACCCGCAATACATGCGACGATGAACACCAGCACAATCTGAAGAGTAGTAATCTCCATTGCACTTCTCCTATTACATAAGCTCTATATGAAAAACCGGCCCGGGCTTATTTCCCCACTTTGCCGATCAAATCCATCATTTTCAGTTTCTGGTCCGTGGAAACCTTACGGGCTTCCAGTTCGATACCGCGTGCATTCAGTTTGTTGAAGGCCTCGATATCTTTCGCATCCACTGAAATCGCGTTGTTGACCTGCGTTTTGCCCTGACGGAATGCCATACCGCCAATGTTAACGGAGGTGATTTTCACGCCGCCTTCAACAATGCGTTCGACGTCTGTCGGGTTGGTGAAGAGAAGCATCACGCGCTCACCCGCATATTTCGGGTTGTTGTAAACGCGGATCATTTTGGCGACATCCACGACGTGCGCGGTGACGCCCGGCGGTGCAACCTGGGTAAGAAGGGTTTTACGGACAGTGTCGGCGGCCACTTCGTCACTGACCACGATGATGCGTTGTACGTTGGTCTCTTTGGTCCAGCGTGTTGCCACCTGGCCGTGGATCAGACGGTCATCAATACGCGCAAGGCCGATAACCATATAATCGTTCGGACCCATTGGCTTCGCCGGTGCTGCCGCCCTTGGTGCAGCAGGGGCAGGTGCCGGTTTTTCAACCGGCTGCGCTTTCAGCGCCTTCACGCCTTCGCGACCGGTTTCCACCGCCAGTGCCACCAGTTCATCAAAACCTGGGTTGTCGTCACGCGCCATGAAGGTTTCCACCAACATCGGAATATTCACCCCGGCGACGACTTCATAATGCTCTTTATCGACGACAATGCGGCTGGCAGCGTTGAATGGGCTGCCGCCCCATGTATCCACGAGAAACAGCACGCCTTTGCTGGTATCCAGCTTCTCAAGCTGAGCAGTGTATTTTTCAATCAGCGTCTCGGCATTTTCACCGGGAACGAAATCGATCCAGCCGACGTTTTCCTGCTCGCCCAACAGCATTTCTGCCGTTTTGAGTAACTGCTCCGCAGCCCAACCATGTGTGCCTATGACAATAGCAATGGTCACTTGCTACCTCCTTTTATTATCATGTATACGTCTGCCAGGCAGGCGTACTGAGAATCGTATTGGCGAACCGAATCGATTCAGATAAGGGTTAGAGTTCAAAAAACTAAGACTTCCGCGAATTATTTTAGATAGTGAAAAAATAATTTATGTGATGAAGATCCGTAATTTAGCTACGCCTTACAGATTTTTCTTTAAGTTAATCCGCGTGTGTTACAGAAGTTTGCAAAGGAACGTAAATCTTTGCTAAAAACCAATTGTCTCTGATATGTTTAGCGTCCGTTTAATTATTCAGGAGTATAGGGCTACAGCCCACTATATGGACCGTCACCGACGTCAGTCATCTTCCAGGCCATTCCGCGCCTTATTCATCGGCGATCTTCGCCACGCATCGACTCTCATTCCCTTTGAAATGCCCGAAATTAGCGGGGCACCGTTTTGTCATTCCTTTAGCAGGAGCGTGTCATGGAATTCTTAATGGACCCGTCAATCTGGGTAGGCTTGCTTACGCTGGTCGTGCTGGAGATCGTTCTCGGTATTGATAACCTGGTGTTTATCGCCATCCTCGCGGATAAGCTGCCGCCGAAACAGCGTGATAAAGCCCGTCTGATCGGCCTCTCGCTGGCGCTGATCATGCGTCTGGGCTTGCTGTCTGTGATCTCGTGGATGGTTACCCTGACGAAGCCGCTGTTCACCGTCATGGATTTCACCTTCTCCGGCCGCGATTTAATCATGCTGGTGGGGGGACTGTTCCTGCTGTTCAAAGCCACAACAGAGCTGCATGAACGGCTGGAGAACCGGCAGCACGATGATGGCCACGGTAAGGGTTACGCCAGCTTCTGGGTGGTTGTTCTCCAGATTGTGGTGCTTGATGCGGTCTTCTCTCTGGATGCGGTGATTACGGCAGTCGGCATGGTGAACCATCTGCCGGTGATGATGGCGGCGGTGGTGATTGCGATGGCGGTAATGCTGCTGGCGTCAAAACCGCTGACGCGTTTCGTCAACCAGCATCCGACGGTCGTTGTGCTGTGTCTGAGC
Organism: Enterobacter sp. DTU_2021_1002640_1_SI_PRY_ASU_LCPMC_013; assembly: GCF_032389435.1. NCBI lineage: Bacteria > Pseudomonadati > Pseudomonadota > Gammaproteobacteria > Enterobacterales > Enterobacteriaceae > Enterobacter > Enterobacter sp. DTU_2021_1002640_1_SI_PRY_ASU_LCPMC_013. Next base: position 2,588,591 of record NZ_CP135594.1, on the reverse strand, counting down.
TTCCTGCTGATGATTGGTCTGAGCCTGGTGGCAGAAGGGTTTGGCTTCCATATTCCGAAAGGCTACCTGTACGCCGCGATTGGCTTCTCGATTCTGATCGAGCTGTTTAACCAGATTGCGCGCCGTAACTTTATTAAGCAGCAGTCGAATCAGCCGCTGCGAGCCCGTACCGCAGATGCGATTCTGCGACTGATGGGCGGACGTCGTCAGGTCAACGTGCAGGCTGATAACGAGAACCGTAACCCGGTTCCGGTGCCGGAAGGCGCGTTTGTGGAAGAAGAACGCTACATGATCAACGGCGTGCTTTCGCTGGCTTCCCGCTCCCTGCGCGGCATTATGACGCCGCGCGGTGAGATCAGCTGGGTGGACGCCAACCTGAGCGTCGACGAAATTCGTCAGCAGCTGCTCTCCTCGCCACACAGCCTGTTCCCGGTCTGCCGGGGTGAGCTGGATGAGATTATCGGTGTGGTACGCGCGAAAGAGATGCTGGTGGCGCTGGAAGAGGGCGTTAACGTCGAGGCCGTAGCGGCCGCGTCGCCCGCCATCGTGGTACCGGAGACGCTGGATCCGATCAACCTGCTGGGCGTGTTGCGTCGTGCCCGCGGGAGCTTTGTTATCGTCACCAATGAATTTGGTGTGGTACAGGGCCTGGTGACGCCGCTGGACGTGCTGGAAGCCATTGCCGGTGAATTCCCTGATGCGGATGAAACCCCGGAAATCGTTGCCGACGGTGACGGCTGGCTGGTGAAAGGCACCACCGACCTGCACGCGCTCTCGCACACGCTGGGCGTCGAAAACGTGGTCAATGATGATGAAGACATTGCCACCGTCGCGGGGCTGGTGATTGCCGTTAACGGGCAGATCCCGCGTATTGGTGATGTGCTGGAGCTGCCGCCGCTGCAAATTACCATCGTCGAAGCCAACGACTATCGCGTTGATATGGTGCGTATTGTTAAAGAGCACTCTGCACACGACGAAGAAGAGTAACGCTATCTAGCGTAACGGCAGTAAGGGCACGATGTGTCCGTTGTGGCGGGCTGGCGGAGAGTGACTTTCCGCCAGCCATTTCGGAAATTCGCGCAGCGGCATTGGCCGCGCATACAAGTACCCCTGCAAAATATGTACGCTGTGACGGCGCAGGTAGCGTGACTGCTCCTCGGTTTCCACCCCTTCCGCAACCAGTTCAATATTCAGCCGCTGACCCAGCGCAATAATAATATCCGTTACCGTTGAGTTCACGGCGTCGGTGCCGATCGCGGTGGTGAAGGATTTATCAATTTTCAGCACATCCGGATGCAGTTTTTCTAGCCATGAAAGTGAGCTGTTGCCGGTACCAAAATCATCAATCGCAAGTTTCACCCCTTTGCGGTGCAGCTCCCGCACTATGCGGTAATCCACATCCAGCAACGCATCGCGTTCGGTTAACTCCACGATCAACTGTTGAACAGGGCTGGCGTTAAACCAGATGCGGTTGAGATCCTGGATCAGCGCAGCGCGGCGAAAATGGCTGGCGGCCACGTTAATGCCGATATGGAAATCGCGCGAGGCCGGGAAATAGCCTATCTGCCGCACCGTTTCGCTGATGACGTAGCGGGTAAGTGGAACAATCAGGTTATGTTCTTCGGCCAGAGGGATAAAGACATCGGGCGAAATCCATCCCTGACGCGGGTTGTTCCAGCGCAGGAGGATCTCGACGCCGACGCATTCCCGGGTGCGGGCATTCACCAGCGGCTGGCAGAAGAGCTCAAACTCCCTGGCCGCAATTCCCATATTGATTTCCCAGGTGAAACTGATGCGCCGCGCGGTGGCGAGCCAGGCGATATAGCCCATCAGTAAGCTGAGCATTAACGCCAGCGGCAGCTGGGTGGGCAGATTTTTTAACGCCATTTCGCCAGGCCCGGGGCCGCTCACCGTGACGCTGAAAGGGTAATGTTGTGACGATTGTTCCAGCAGGGAGGCGTTTTCATCGAAGGTCGGCGTAGTCGTCACCTGTTGCCCGTCGCGGAGGAAGTTATCTCCCACTCTCAGGACAACGTCGGTGATCTGCGGCCGCTGCGGCTCGAGAATCATTTTAGTGATGAGATCGATATTCACCACCTCCATCACCCCGTCGTTGCCGTCGCTCGCGAGGGGAGACCACTGAATCAGTACCGGGCTGCCTTTTACCAGCCACCGATCGGTCAGCAGCAACAGCCTGGATTCACTGACCGGCAGCTCCGGCACAAACTCACTGACGGGCACATTACGGCTGCCAAAGACGCTTGAGCAATACAGTATTCCGTCTTGAATGAGGGTGATGGAGCGTACGGTCTGGAGGATCGCCGCCTGTTTTCGCAGGATCAGATTTGCTTCGGAACAGGGTATGCCAACCAGTGAAAGTAGCGTTTCCCGCTGGGCCTCTAACGAAAGAAGCACCTTATCAAGCGCATGCACGGTGTGGTGGGTAAAGTCGTGGATCCGATCCTGATTTATGTTGCGCTGTGAAATAAAGCGAATACCCAGCGTCAGGACGAGCGTAACGAGCGCAACCGTGACACAGACGATAACGCGTTTTCGGCGATAGTCTTTAATGATCGTTTGTGCAGTTTGCATGAACGGTCGCCTGTTAAGCACCGGCCGGAAAAGCCAGACGCAACAGTGACAGTGTAGTGGGGAATACGTGAAGCGACGAGACGAGAGGGGAAAATTCGCCCATCCGTTGCAGATGGGCGAAAGGAAAGCTTAGTCGCACTGCACCTTAATGGCCAGACCGCCGCGCGAGGTCTCACGGTACTTCGCGTTCATGTCCTTGCCGGTTTCGTACATAGTTTCAATAACCTTATCCAGCGACACGCGTGGCTCGCTGGTACGGCGCATCGCCATACGTGAGGCGTTGATCGCTTTGACGGAGGCGATGGCGTTACGCTCAATGCACGGCACCTGCACCTGGCCGGCAACCGGGTCACAGGTCAGACCGAGGTTGTGCTCCATGCCGATTTCCGCCGCCACGCACACCTGCTCAGGGCTGGCGCCCAGCAGTTCCGCCAGACCCGCTGCTGCCATAGAGCAGGCCACGCCCACTTCACCCTGACAGCCCACTTCAGCACCGGAGATGGACGCATTCATCTTGTACAGCGTGCCGATAGCACCTGCCGCGAGGAAATAACGGATATAGATGTCCGGCGTCACGGGCTCAATAAAGTGATCGTAATAGGCCAGCACCGCCGGAACGATACCGCACGCGCCGTTTGTCGGCGCCGTCACGACGCGACCACCCGCTGCGTTCTCTTCGTTAACCGCGAGGGCAAACATGTTCACCCAGTCGACCACGTTCATTGGGTCATTGGAGAACTTGTCGGTAGTGACCAGCATGCGGCGCAGAGCAGAGGCACGACGCGGCACGCGCAGTGGCCCAGGCAGAACACCCTCGGTGTTCATCCCGCGGTCAATACAGGCGCGCATGGTTTGCCACACGTTAGCAAAATAGTCTTCGATCTCTTTCTTGCTGTGCAGCGCCAGTTCGTTCTGCATCACCATGCCTGACAGGGACAGACCGGTCTCTTTGCAGTAGCCCAGCATCTCGGTGGCCGATTTAAACGGATAGGGCACATTGACGTCGCCCGCACTCTCTTTACCAAAGTGTTCTTCGTCAACGATAAAGCCGCCGCCGATGGAGTAGTAAGTTTTGCTGTAGATCTCTTTTTCGCCACTCCAGGCGTGGATGGTCATGCCGTTTTCATGCAGCGGCAGGTTGTCGCTACGAAAACGCATCCCGTCATCCTGCGGGAAGTCCACTTCGTGCTGGCCGTTAGCCAGCAGCAAACGACCGCGCGTTTCCACGTCGCGGATAAATGCCGGAATGGCATCAATATCAACTGTGTCCGGCATATTGCCCGCCAGACCCATAATAATGGCGATATCGGTGTGGTGGCCTTTACCCGTTAATGACAGTGAACCGTAAACGTCTACGGCGACACGGGTAACGCTTTCCAGTAATCCTTTTTCGACCAGATCATCGACGAACTGTTTACCGGCCTTCATCGGCCCTACAGTGTGGGAAGAAGATGGACCAATCCCCACTTTGAACATGTCGAATATACTAATCACTTTCACACTCCTGACAGGGTTACTGGGGTTCCAGTAACGATGTTATAACTGCGCATAGTGTAAGAGGGAACACCAACCTCGGCTTAACTATTCACATGAATTAAACTAATGGTTAACGATGGTTTTGCTAATAGCGCGACGCCGATCGCAAACCTGCCAGAAAAGGGTGGAATGTAAAGTATAGTCAAGGCTTCAGGCCGATTTGCAGGGCCAGCTCACGAATGATGCCTGCCGTCATGCCCCAGACAAAATAATGCTGATACCACGACAGCCAGACCCGATGATCGTGTCCGCGGCGGTGAATATCCAGCGGGTGATAGCGACCCAGACGAAGGGCCTCTTCCAGCGGCATTTCGAATACCGCTGAAACTTCATCGACGCTGGCGTGATACTGAAGATCGGGCGGAATAATGCCAACGACCGGCGTGACCTGAAAACCGGTTACGCTGTCCACTGGCGGCAGCACGCCGATCACCTCGACCGCCTCCGGGGGGATCGCCACTTCCTCATGCGCTTCGCGCAGTGCGGCGGCAATCAGGGATGCATCGGTGCTGTCCACCGCGCCGCCCGGGAACGCAACCTGACCGGCGTGTTTTCGCATATGCGGTGAGCGCTGGGTAAGCAACAGACCCGGCTGCTCACGACGCACGACCGGGATCAGCACCGCCGCCTGACGTTGATTCAGCGTGGCGCGGTTAACCTGGGGCCGCAGAAGCTGAAAGCGCGACAGAAAATCATCCAGCGTCAGGTTGTCTTTCTTCACCGTGAGTTCTCCAGTTGTTTCAGGATACGATTCACTTTATCAAAGGTTTCCTGATATTCCGCCTCCGCCTGGCTGTCGGCCACAATGCCACCGCCTGCGGAACAGTACAGGTTACCGTCGCAGGCCGTCAGGGTGCGAATAGTGATGCTGGTATCCATGGTGCCGCACAGACTCACATAGCCGATGCTGCCGCACCAGGCGTTGCGGCGATGCGGTTCCAGTTCGTCGATGATCTCCATCGCCCGGACCTTCGGCGCGCCGGTAATGGAGCCGCCCGGAAACGCGGCGCGGAGCAGATCGCAGGCGGTTCGCGAGGCCGGCAGACGTGCGGTGATGGTGCTGACCAGATGATGCACCGCCGGGAATGGCTCCACGACGAACAGCTCCGGCACGCGCACGCTGCCCGGCTCGGCGACGCGGCCAATATCATTGCGCATCAGATCGACAATCATCAGGTTTTCAGCGCGATCTTTCGGCGAGGCCGCCAGCGTCTCCGCCTGCTGACGGTCGGCGTCGGCATCCGCAAGGCGCGGCAGGGTGCCCTTTATCGGGCGGGTCTGAATCATACCGTCAGCCAGGTGAATAAAACGCTCAGGCGAAAGGCTGAGGATGGCGCCGTGTTCAAGGCGTAAAAATGCGCTGAACGGGGCCTTATTGCTGGCATTGAGGCGGGTAAACGCCTGCCATTCGTCTCCCTCGTATGCCGCCTGGAAACGCTGGGCGAGGTTGACCTGATAACAGTCGCCGCTGTGAAGATACGCCTGCACGCGGGAGAATTTTTCCGCGTATTCCTCCGCGCTCATGTTCGAGCGCCAGCCGGAGGTTAGCATAAAGCGTTCCGGGGCGGCGGGCCGTTGCGCCTCAAGCCAGGCCAGACGCGCCTGCACGTCCCGGTGGCTTAGCAGAGAAACCGTCTGCTTACGGTGATCCACGATCAGCGCCCAGTCATACAGCCCCACCGCCATATCCGGCAGGGAAATATCCGCCTGCGCATGCTCGGGCAGCTTTTCGAAACGGCGACCCAGATCGTAACCAAACAGGCCCAGCGCGCCCCCCTGGAAAGGCAGATCCGGATCCGGTGTGGCAGATAAGCCCAGAGCATGGATCTCGTTCTGGAGCCGCATCAGCGGATCGTCCGTTGGCGACAGCGCATCGGTCGTCAGCGTTTTAACCGGGTCGGCCACCAGAATGTCAAAGCGGCTGTAGGGATGATCCGCATGCCCGGAGTGCAGGAGCATCGCAAAAGGCAGGTGGCTCAGACGGGCAAACCAGAACTCGGCGGCGTCTGCACGCCAGGGCAAGGTCATAACAGTGGGGAAGCGCATGTTCATGTATGGCATACTACCGGGCAGCGTGAAATAATTAGCGCGAATAATTTAGCAGGAGTTAACGATGTTTGCAGGTTTACCTTCTCTCAGCCATGACCAACAGCAGAAAGCCGTTGAACGTATTCAGGAGCTGATGTCCCAGGGGATGAGCAGCGGACAGGCAATTTCCCAGGTCGCGGAAGAACTTCGCGCCACCCATACCGGCGAGCGGATCGTGGCGCGCTTTGAGGATGAAGATGAAGAATAACCGGCTTACACTGCCGCGATAATCTTGATCTCAACCTTATATTCCGGTTTCATCAGCGTGGCCTGTACGGTGCAGCGTACAGGCGCGTGACCCGCCACCACCCACGCATCCCAGGCTTTATTCATCGCCGCGAAATCGTCTTTATTCGCCAGAAAAATCGTCGCATCCAGAATGCGGGATTTGTCGCTGCCCTGTTTTTCCAGTACGGCGTCGATCTGCGCCAGGGTGTTGGCGGTCTGCTCGAAGGCGTCGGCGTGCAGATTGGCAGGGACGCCGGTGTAGTACAGCGTCTGGTTGTGGATCACCACATCAGACCAGCGGGCTTCGGCATCAATGCGCGTAATTGTCATAAACATATCCTCGTTATCTTTCGTCGTCAGGCGGCAAGACTGCCATAATGTTCCGCCGTCGTCACTATTTGGGGTGGCACCGGAGAGAAGGGGCTGACATAATCCCTGTGCAAAAATACAGTGAGAGAACACCGTGGCAGACGATTTTTCCCCAGAAGGTCAGTTAGCACAGGCTATTCCCGGCTTTAAACCGCGCGAACCCCAACGTCAGATGGCGCATGCCGTCGCGCACGCCATCGACAAGGCGCAGCCGCTGGTCGTGGAGGCCGGCACCGGTACGGGGAAAACGTATGCTTACCTCGCTCCTGCGCTGCGGGCGAAAAAGAAGGTGATCATCTCTACGGGATCAAAAGCGCTCCAGGATCAGCTCTACAGCCGCGATTTACCCACGGTGGCGAAAGCGCTGAAATACAAAGGGCGTCTGGCCTTGCTGAAAGGGCGCTCTAACTACCTGTGTCTGGAGCGTCTCGAACAGCAGGCGCTGGCGGGCGGCGACCTGCCGGTACAAACCCTGAGCGATGTGATCGTCCTGCGCGCCTGGGCCAACCAGACGGAGGAGGGCGACATCAGCACCTGCGCGAGCGTGCCGGAAGACTCCCCGGCCTGGCCGCTGGTGACCAGCACCAATGACAACTGCCTCGGCAGCGACTGCCCGCTGTATAAAGACTGTTTTGTGGTGAAAGCGCGTAAAACCGCGATGGACGCCGACGTGGTGGTGGTGAACCATCACCTGTTTCTTGCGGATATGGTGGTCAAGGACAGTGGTTTCGGCGAGCTGATCCCGGAGGCGGAGGTGATGATCTTCGATGAAGCCCATCAGCTACCGGACATCGCCAGCCAGTATTTTGGTCAGTCGCTCTCCAGCCGTCAGCTTCAGGATCTGGCGAAAGATATTACCATTGCCTATCGCACCGAACTCAAAGATACCCAGCAGTTGCAGAAGTGCGCGGACCGCCTGGCGCAATGCGCACAGGATTTCCGCTTACAGCTTGGCGAGCCGGGCTATCGCGGCAACCTGCGCGAACTGCTCGCAGACAAAAATATCCAGCGCGCGCTGCTGCTGCTCGATGATGCCCTTGAACTCTGTTACGACGTGGCGAAGCTGTCCCTCGGACGTTCAGCGCTGCTCGACGCCGCTTTCGAGCGCGCCACGCTCTACCGTGGGCGGCTGAAGCGGCTGAAAGAGATCAACCAGCCGGGCTACAGCTACTGGTACGAATGTACCTCGCGCCACTTCACCCTGGCGCTCACGCCGCTGACCGTTGCTGATAAATTCAAAGAGGTGATGGCGCAAAAGCCCGGCACCTGGGTCTTTACCTCGGCCACGCTGTCGGTCAATGACGATCTGCACCACTTTACCGAGCGCCTCGGCATTGAGCAGGCGGAATCCCTGCTTCTGCCGAGTCCGTTCGACTATGAGAAACAGGCGCTGCTGTGCGTGCCGCGCAATCTGCCGCTGCCTAACCAGCCGGGCGCGGCGCGCCATCTGGCGGCCATGCTGAAGCCGATGATTGAGGCTAACAACGGGCGCTGCTTTATGCTCTGCACCTCACACGCCATGATGCGCGATCTGGCCGAGCAGTTCCGCGCCACCATGACGCTACCGGTGCTGTTGCAGGGGGAAACCAGTAAAGGCCAGCTGCTCCAGCAGTTTGTCAGCGCCGGTAATGCCCTGCTGGTGGCGACCAGCAGCTTCTGGGAAGGGGTGGACGTGCGCGGCGATACGCTCTCGCTGGTGATTATCGATAAGCTGCCGTTCACATCGCCGGACGATCCGCTCCTGAAGGCGCGCATGGAGGATTGCCGTCTGCGCGGGGGCGATCCGTTCGACGACGTCCAGCTGCCGGACGCGGTCATCACGCTTAAACAGGGGGTAGGGCGACTGATCCGCGACGTCACCGACCGCGGGGTGCTGGTGATCTGCGACAACCGCCTGGTGATGCGTCCCTACGGCGCGACCTTCCTCGCCAGCCTGCCGCCCGCGCCGCGCACGCGGGATATTAAACGCGCTGTCCGCTTCCTGGCGAACCCGACGGCGGAGTAATTCTTCCCGGAGTGTGTTAAGATGCGCGCCATTTTGTGACTGACCATTGCGAGAGCGCGACGACTGATGCGAATTCTGGCTATTGATACCGCGACAGAGGCCTGTTCCGTTGCCCTGTGGAACGACGGTACGACTTTTGCTCATTTCGAAGAGTGCCCACGGGAACACACCCAACGTATTCTGCCCCTGGTAAAAACCATTTTAACCGAGGGCAACACCGCCCTGACTGACCTCGACGCGCTGGCCTACGGCCGTGGTCCGGGCAGCTTTACGGGCGTACGTATCGGGATTGGCATTGCGCAGGGGCTGGCGCTGGGCGCTGACCTGCCGATGATCGGCGTCTCAACGCTTGCGACCATGGCTCAGGGCGCCTGGCGCATGACCGGCGCCACCCGCGTGCTGGCTGCAATTGATGCCCGCATGGGGGAAGTCTACTGGGCGGAGTACACCCGTGACGAAAACGGCGTCTGGCACGGCGAAGAGACGGAAGCGGTGCTTAAACCTGAAGCCGTCACCGGGCGCCTGAAACAGCTCTCCGGTGAGTGGGCGACGGTCGGAACCGGCTGGCCAGCATGGCCTGAGATGGCGAAGGACACCGGCCTTACGCTGGTGGACGGTAACATGCTCCTGCCCGCCGCAGAAGATATGCTGCCGATTGCCTGTCAGCTACTTGCCGCAGGAAAAACCGTGGCGGTTGAACATGCTGAACCGGTTTATTTACGAAACACCGTCGCGTGGAAGAAACTTCCTGGCCGCGAGTGAATCTCAGTAACAGGAACTGAGAAAAAGGAGTCGCATCATGGCGGTTCAGACTAAAGTTGTACGCTTTCTTATGGCAGGCGCGGTTGCCATAGCACTGAGCGGGTGCGTCACCGTTCCTGATGCGATCAAGGGCACCAGCCCGACGCCACAGCAGGATCTGGTACGCGTGATGAATGCCCCGGAGCTGTATGTCGGGCAGGAAGCGCGGTTTGGCGGCAAGGTGGTTGAAGTGCTAAACCAGCAGGGGAAAACCCAGCTGGAGATTGCCACTGTCCCGCTGGATGACGGCGCGCGGCCTGTTCTGGGTGAAGCCTCGCGCGGGCGGATCTACGCTGACGTCAGCGGCTTCCTCGATCCGGTAGATTTCCGCGGGCAGCTGGTAACCGTCGTCGGGCCGATTACCGGTTCGGTGGCGGGGAAAATCGGCAATACGCCATACAAATTTATGACCATGCAGGTGAACGGCTACAAACGCTGGCGTATCGCCCAGCAGGTGGTGATGCCGCCACAGCCAATCGATCCGTGGATGTGGGGACCGCATCCGTATCGTTACGGCTACGGTGGCTGGGGTTGGTACAATCCAGGCCCTGCACAGGTTCAAACAATCGTAACTGAGTAACTTACTGTTATTGTTAGGAAAGAGACAGCGGCTCAGCCGCTGTCTCTGTTTTTTTACGGATAAAACGAAAAAAAAGAGTGACGCGCTTCGCAACCTGCAATCTGAACAATTAATAAACTGGTACGCTGAGTTAATATAATGTTAACAAACTGTTTATTATCGGGGCTGTGATGACGACGAACACTCATTTCAGAGGTGATGCATTGAAAAAGGTTTGGCTTAACCGTTATCCCGCGGATGTCCCTGCGGAGATCAATCCTGACCGTTATCAATCCCTGATTGAATTATTTGAGCACTCGGTACGGCGCTACGCTGACCAGCCTGCATTTGTGAATATGGGCGAAGTGATGACCTTCCGTAAGCTGGAAGAGCGCAGCCGGGCGTTTGCAGCCTATTTACAGGAAGGGTTGGGCTTGCAGAAAGGGGATCGCGTCGCGCTGATGATGCCAAACCTGCTGCAATACCCGGTGGCGCTGTTCGGGATCCTCAGGGCAGGGATGATCGTGGTTAACGTTAACCCGCTCTATACCCCGCGCGAGCTGGAACATCAGTTGAATGACAGCGGCGCGGCGGCGATTGTGATTGTCTCCAACTTTGCCCACACGCTGGAAAAAGTCGTTGAAAGAACCCAGGTTAAACACGTCATCCTGACGCGCATGGGCGACCAGCTCTCTACCGCGAAAGGTACGCTGGTCAACTTTGTCGTTAAATACGTTAAGCGGCTGGTGCCGAAATACCATCTGCCGGATGCCATCTCCTTCCGCCGCGCCCTGCATGCGGGCTACCGGATGCAGTACGTGAAGCCGGAGATCGTGTCCGAGGATCTGGCATTTCTGCAATACACGGGCGGCACCACCGGCGTGGCGAAAGGGGCGATGCTGACCCACCGAAATATGCTGGCGAACCTTGAGCAGGTTAATGCCACCTACGGGCCGCTGCTGCACCCGGGCAAGGAGCTGGTGATCACCGCGCTTCCGCTGTATCACATTTTTGCGCTGACCATGAACTGCCTGCTGTTTATTGAGCTTGGCGGTCAAAACGTATTGATCACCAACCCGCGCGACATTCCGGGGCTGGTCAAAGAGCTGGCGAAATACCCGTTCACCGCCATGACCGGCGTGAACACCCTGTTTAACGCGCTGCTTAACAATAAAGAGTTCCAGCAGCTCGATTTCTCCACGCTGCACCTCTCTGCGGGTGGCGGGATGCCGGTTCAGCAGGCGGTTGCCGAGCGCTGGGTGAAACTCACCGGGCAGTATCTGCTGGAAGGCTATGGCCTGACGGAGTGCGCCCCGCTGGTCAGCGTTAACCCGCATGATATCGACTATCACAGCGGCAGTATCGGTCTGCCGGTCCCGTCGACGGAAGCAAAACTAGTAGATGATGAGGATAACGAAGTGCCTCACGGCGAGCCAGGAGAGCTGTGCGTCAGAGGGCCGCAGGTGATGCTGGGCTACTGGCAACGACCGGATGCCACGGATGAGATCATCAAAGACGGCTGGCTGCACACGGGCGACATCGCGGTGATGGATGACGAAGGCTTCCTGCGCATCGTCGATCGCAAGAAAGATATGATCCTGGTGTCAGGGTTCAACGTCTATCCGAACGAAATCGAAGACGTGGTGATGCAGCACAGCGGCGTGCTGGAAGTGGCGGCGGTGGGCGTTCCTTCCGGCAGCAGCGGTGAAGCGGTGAAGATATTTGTGGTCAAGAAAGATCCTTCTCTGACCGAGGATGCGCTGATAACGTTTTGTCGCCGTCAGCTGACGGGCTATAAAGTGCCGAAGCTGGTGGAATTCCGGGATGAGCTGCCGAAATCCAACGTCGGGAAGATATTACGACGAGAATTACGTGACGAAGCCCGTGCCAAAGTGGACAATAAGGCCTGAGCTTCACGTTAATCGCCCAGACGCCGGTTAATCCGGCGTTTTTTATGGGCGCAAACAAAAGAGAGTCCGATTTGAATTACCAGATGATCACTACCAACGACGAGCTGGCTTCGCTGTGCGAGGTGACGCGTGAATTTCCCGCTATCGCCCTGGATACGGAATTTGTCCGCACCCGAACGTACTATCCGCAGCTGGGTCTGATTCAGATGTATGACGGCAAACACGTGTCGTTGATTGACCCCCTCGGCATTACCGACTGGGCACCAATGCGCGAGCTGTTGCTGGATACCGCCGTGACCAAATATCTGCACGCGGGCAGTGAAGATCTGGAAGTATTTCTCAACACCTTTGGCATCATGCCGCAGCCGCTGATTGATACCCAGATCCTCGCGGCGTTCAGCGGTCGTCCGCTCTCCTGGGGTTTTGCGGCGATGGTGGAAGAGTACACCGGTCTGACGCTGGATAAGAGCGAATCGCGTACCGACTGGCTCGCGCGTCCGCTGACGGCGCGTCAGCTTGAATACGCCGCGGCAGACGTCTTTTATCTTCTTCCAATTGCCGGCCAGCTCATGAAAGAGGCTGAGGCGTCCGGTTGGCTGTCTGCCGCACTGGACGAGTGCCGCATGACGCAGCAGCGTCGCCAGGAAGTGGTTGATCCGAAAGAAGCCTGGCGTGACATCACCAACGCCTGGCAGCTGCGCACCCGTCAACTGGCCTGTCTGCAATTGCTGGCTGACTGGCGTCTGCGTAAAGCGCGTGAGCGCGATCTGGCGGTTAACTTCGTGGTGCGTGAAGAACACCTGTGGGCGGTGGCGCGCTATATGCCGGGTAGCCTTGGTGAGCTGGACAGCATTGGCCTTTCCGGAAGTGAGATCCGTTTCCACGGTAAAACGCTGCTCGCGATGGTAGAGAAAGCTCAGCAGCTGCCGGAGGACGCACTGCCAGAACAGCTGCTTAACCTGATGGATATGCCGGGCTACCGCAAGGCGTTCAAAGATATCAAAGCGCTGGTGCAGACGGTGGCGGGGGAAAGCAAACTGAGTGCCGAACTGCTGGCTTCACGTCGTCAGATTAACCAGCTGCTGAACTGGCACTGGAAGTTGAAACCGCAAAATGGTTTACCGGAACTGGTCGCCGGATGGCGGGGGGAACTGATGGCCGAACGCCTGAACACCCTGCTGGAAGGGTATCCACGCTAAAGAATTGTAGCCCCGGTAAGCGCAGCGCCACCGGGGAAATTGCCGGGCGGCGCGATGCTTACCCGGCCTACAAAACCACAAACGGATTAACGCGACTCTTCCGCTTCCGGAAGCGTCACGTTCAGCTCCAGAATCGAAATATCCCCGTCTTTTTGCTCCAGCTGAACGGTGACCATTTCCGGGTCAATCTGCACGTATTTGCAGATCACTTCCAGAATGTCTTTGCGCAGCTGCGGCAGGTAGTGCGGTTCGGCGTCGCTACGACGACGTTCCGCCACAATGATTTGCAGACGTTCTTTTGCGATGTTGGCGGTGCTTTTTTTCCGCGAGAGAAAAAAGTCCAGTAATGCCATAACTTATCCTCCGAACAGGCGTTTGAGGAAACCTTTCTTCTCTTCATCAATGAAGCGGAAAGGACGTTCTTCTCCCAGCAGACGGTCAACGGTATCCGCATACGCTTTACCTGCGTCTGCCTGTGTATCCAGGATCACGGGCTCGCCCTGGTTAGAGGCGCGCAACACGGACTGATCTTCCGGGATCACGCCAACCAGTTTGATGCGCAGGATCTCCAGCACGTCTTCCATGCTCAGCATGTCACCTTTGTTCACCCGGCCCGGGTTGTAGCGGGTCAGCAGCAGGTGCTCTTTGATTGGCTCCTGGCCATTTTCCGCACGGCGGGATTTCGAGGCCAGAATGCCGAGAATACGGTCGGAGTCACGTACTGACGAGACTTCCGGGTTGGTGGTGATGATGGCTTCATCCGCGAAGTAGAGCGCCATCAGCGCGCCGGTTTCGATACCGGCCGGGGAGTCGCAGACCACGAAGTCGAACTCCATCTTTTTCAGATCGTCGAGCACCTTTTCCACGCCTTCGCGAGTCAGCGCGTCTTTATCACGGGTCTGAGACGCCGGAAGAATGTAGAGGTTCTCGGTACGCTTATCTTTAATCAGCGCCTGGTTCAGCGTGGCATCGCCCTGAATGACGTTCACAAAGTCATACACCACGCGACGCTCGCAACCCATGATCAGGTCCAGGTTACGCAGACCGATATCGAAGTCGATTACGACGGTTTTCTTTCCCTTCTGGGCCAAACCAGTAGCGATGGCCGCGCTGGAGGTGGTCTTGCCAACGCCTCCTTTACCCGAAGTCACAACAATAATGCGTGCCATAGAAATTCCTTGTTAAAAGGGATCAATTTAACGGTTGAACGGTCAAAGCGTTATCTGCCAGTTGCAGACGGGCCGCTTTGCCATAAAATTCGGCTGGGATTTTATCGCTCAGCCAATATTCACCTGCGATAGACACCAGTTCTGCCGTCAGGTGAGTACAAAAAATTTGTGCTTCTCGATCGCCGCTGGCGCCCGCAAGCGCACGCCCACGCATCATACCGTAAACGTGAATATTGCCATCTGCAATCAGTTCTGCGCCCGCACTGACGTGGCTTGTAACAATCAGATCACAGTTTGGCGCATAAATGCGCTGACCGGAACGAACCGGCAGATCAATCAATCGCGTTTTTGTGACTGGGGCTACATTTTGCGCCGGAGGCGGGGGAGCGGGAACGGTTGCAGGCGTTGCACGCGGGGCTTTTTCTTTGCCCTCGTTTAACAAGGGCAAACCCGCGCGTTCAATTTCGGCTTTTAACTCTGCGTCTTTGCAGCCGCTAATACCCACGATGCGCAACCCCGTGGAGACGACGGCCTGCTGGAGTCGCTTCCAGTTAACCGGCCCCTCAAGGTCGCTTACATTGACGACGACAGGAGCATGCTTAAGAAAAGCGGGAGCCTGCGCGATTTTGTCTTCTAACGCCTGACGAATAACCTCGGGTTTTGCATCATGCAAATGAACCACTGATAAGGTGAAGCTACTGCCTTTAAGCTCGATGGGCGTATTTGACATCCTGGCCTTACTCAATTTGCTATTAACCGCAACACATCGCCGCGATATTCCGAAGAGTATCAGGCATGTTATAGTCAGGAGTATATTGAGGCAAGCAACCACCCATTAATTCAGAGTAAAAACATGTTTTGTGTGATCTACAGAAGTACCAGCCGCGACCGGACCTACCTTTATGTCGAAAAGAAAGACGATTTTTCCCGCGTGCCTGAAGAATTAATGAAAAGCTTTGGCCGACCGCAGCTGGCGATGCTGCTGCCGCTGGACGGTCGTAAGAAGCTGGTGAACGCCGATCTTGAGAAAGTCAAAAAGGCGTTAATCGAGCAGGGCTATTATTTACAGCTTCCGCCGCCACCGGAGAATTTATTAAAACAGCACCTTGAGCTGAGCGGAAAGAAATAAGCCCGGGTCCTTCCGGGAACAACTCATCAACCGATTAGGGGTCGACCATGTATCAACATCATAACTGGCAAGGTGCATTACTGGATTATCCCGTCAGCAAAGTGGTCTGCGTGGGCAGCAACTATGCAAAACATATTCAGGAGATGGGCAGCGCCGTGCCGGAAGAGCCGGTTCTGTTTATTAAGCCAGAAACCGCACTGTGCGATATTCGCCAGCCGCTGGTTCTGCCGCAGGGACTGGGTTCGGTGCATCATGAAGTGGAGCTGGCGGTGCTGATCGGCGCGACGCTGCGCCAGGCAACCGAAGAGCATGTAGAGAAAGCGATTGCGGGTTACGGTGTCGCGCTCGACCTGACGCTGCGTGACGTCCAGGGCAAAATGAAGAAAGCGGGGCAGCCGTGGGAAAAAGCCAAGGGTTTTGATAATTCATGCCCGATTTCCGGTTTCGTTCCGGTGAGTGAATTTACCGACGATCCGCAGAACACGCCGCTCAGCCTGAAGGTCAACGGCGAGATCCGCCAGCAGGGAACAACCGCTGACATGATCCATAAGATCGTTCCGCTGATCGCCTACATGAGCCGCTTCTTCACCCTGAAACCTGGCGACGTGATCCTCACCGGCACTCCGGAAGGTGTGGGGCCGCTGCTTGGCGGCGACGAACTGGACGTCAGTTTTAACGGCCTGTCGCTGAAAACCCGCGTGCTGTAAAAGCACCTTGCCGCCTGAAAAGGGCGGCAAAACTTGCATCAACGTGCCAGACTCGTTATAAGGTGCGCTCTATTTTGACGTGTGGACATCCTGATGAACGACATTCCTTTCTGGCAAAGCAAAACTCTCGACGACATGACCGACGCGGAGTGGGAATCGTTGTGTGACGGCTGCGGGCAGTGCTGCCTGCATAAGCTGATGGATGAAGATTCGGACGAGATCTATTTCACCAACGTAGCCTGCAAGCAGTTAAACATCAAAACCTGCCAGTGCCGCAACTATGAGCGCCGTTTCGAATATGAGCCGGACTGCATCAAGTTAACCCGTGAAAATCTGCCGACCTTTGAGTGGCTGCCGCATACCTGCGCGTATCGCCTGCTGGCGGAAGGAAAAGATCTGCCGACATGGCATCCGCTGTTGACGGGGTCGAAAGCGGCGATGCACGGCGAACGTATTTCCGTGCGCCACATTGCGGTGAAAGAGTCCGAGGTGCGCGACTGGGAAGACCACATTATGAATCACCCTAATCGGTGATAATAAAAAACCCGCCGAGGCGGGTTTTTTATTATGCGCAATCTTGTCGGGTGGCGCTGCGCTTACCCGACCTACAAAACTGACGTTGCCGTTTTGCTTTTACCTTCCAAAAAGATCGCGTTTCTTTGGTTTGAACGGCTGGGCAATCAGCACCAGCAACGCCACCACAAAGTAGGCGACAAAAATGCCCACCAGCCACTGCGGCATCTCCAGCGTCAGGAATTCCCACTGGCGTACAGAGCAGTCACCGGAGGCCACAAACACCTGCGGCAGCCATTTATCCAGCGGCAGCCAGCTCGGGAAGCGGGCGGCAAAATCGCAGGTCATAAACGGCGACGGGTGAAGCTGCATCTGGGTGTGCTCCCAGGCAAGCGCAATCCCTTTCCCGGCGCTGTACAGCCAGATGGCAATTGCCGCATAGCGTAACGGTGATTTGGGTGCAATCGCACCTACCAGACCCGCGCCCATAATGCCGAACAGCGCACAACGCTCATAAATACACAGTACGCAAGGTTTCAGCCCCATCACATGCTGAAACCACAGCGCGACCATTTCCAGCGCAAAGGCGGTCAGGGCCATCAACAACCACGCTCCGCGACCGCGTGAGCACTGGTTCAAAAATCGCAACATAATCATTTCCCTGGAACATGCTTAGACAGCGCAGTGTAAACGAATTTTAATGCGCCGCAAGTATACCTGCTTGCAATAACCATTGCGTACAGGGAACGAGAGTAATTTTGATGCACAGCAAACCAACCAGGGTAAGCACCAGCGTATACGGCAGCGCCATCCAGACCATTCTTCCATAAGAAAGTCGTATGAGTGGTGCCAGCGCCGAGGTCAGCAGGAAGAGGAATGCCGCCTGACCGTTCGGGGTTGCCACGGAGGGGAGGTTGGTTCCGGTGTTGATCGCCACCGCCAGCAGTTCGAACTGTTCACTGCTGACAATCCCTTGCTCCATCGCGGCTTTGGCCTCATTGATGTATACCGTCCCGACAAAGACGTTATCGGATATAGAGGACAACAGACCGTTAAACAAATAGAACAGCGTTAGCTGCGAATCTGGCGTAGCCTGAAGCACAAATGCGATGATCGGCGCGAACAGATGTTGGTCAATAATCACCGCCACGACGGCGAAAAACACCGCCAGCAGGGCGGTAAACGGCAGCGCTTCGGTAAAGGCTTTTCCGATAGCATGTTCGTCCGTAACGCCACCCAGGCTGGTTGCAAGGATAATTACCGACAGGCCAATCAGCCCCACCTCGGCAAGGTGGAAGGCCAGCGCAGCGATAAGCCACACGCCGATAAAACCCTGTGCAATCAGGCGCAGCGTCTCCTGGCGCGTGCGTTGTTTGCGGCTCTGCTCGTCAAACTTATGCAGCTCCTGGCGGACCTGCTCGGGTAACTTCGCGCCATACCCAAAGAGGTTGAATTTTTCGACCAGCACACAGGTTGCTAACCCGCAGACCAGCACGGGCACGCTGACCGGCGCCATGCGCAGGAAAAATTCGCCAAAATGCCACTCAGCCGCTTTGGCGATAATCAGGTTTTGCGGCTCCCCGACCATGGTCATCACGCCGCCCAGCGCCGTCCCCACGCCCGCATGCATCATCAGACTGCGCAGAAACGCGCGGAACTGTTCCAGCACATCGCGGTTGTGCGCCTCAACGTGGCTGTCGTCCTGCAAGTTATCGCCAGGACGAGACGAGGCCACCCGGTGGTAAATCCCGTAAAAGCCCACGGCGACGCTGATCACCACCGCCACGACCGTCAGCGCATCCAGGAAGGCAGAGAGGAAGGCCGCGGCGAGGCAAAACGCCAGCGAGAGCAGCGTTTTCGACGGAATGCTCAGCAGCAAACGGGTGAAGATAAACAGCAGAAGCTGCTTCATAAAGTAGATCCCCGCCACCATGAAGATCAGCAGCAGCAGGACTTCAAGATTCGACGCTATCTCGTTTTTAACATGCTCCGCGCTGGTCATTCCGATGACCACGGCTTCCAGCGCCAGCAGCCCGCCGGGCAACAGCGGATAGCACTTCAGCGCCATCGCCAGGGTAAAGATAAACTCGGCGACCAACATCCACCCGGCAACGAAGGGATCCAGCAAAAAGATAACGGGATTAACGACCAGGAATACCAGTAAAGTAAGTTTGTACCAGTCAGGTGACTGACCTAAAAAGTTGCGCCACAGCGCGCGCCCAAATGAAATTTCCACGACAGACGTCCTTTACCCGTCAAATAAGACAAGACATCAGTA
The DNA here is from genome assembly GCF_032389435.1 of Enterobacter sp. DTU_2021_1002640_1_SI_PRY_ASU_LCPMC_013. Lineage (NCBI taxonomy): Bacteria > Pseudomonadati > Pseudomonadota > Gammaproteobacteria > Enterobacterales > Enterobacteriaceae > Enterobacter > Enterobacter sp. DTU_2021_1002640_1_SI_PRY_ASU_LCPMC_013. Next base: position 2,569,508 of record NZ_CP135594.1, on the reverse strand, counting down.
TACGCAAAAATGGCGGCAGAGCGGGGGATTAAGCCATTTGTAAATTTCATAAAAATGAAACGGCGATCCCTCTTTTCTGTCTCTGCTGCGCTATCTGCCTCTGCGCGCCTCTGGTATGATGAGTGCAATTTGCTAAAGCTGTGTAATGGAAATCTCACTATGGTCATTAAGGCGCAGAGCCCGGCGGGTTTCGCGGAAGAGTACATCATTGAAAGCATCTGGAATAATCGTTTCCCTGCGGGATCAATTCTACCTGCTGAACGCGAACTCTCTGAACTGATTGGCGTCACCCGTACCACGCTGCGAGAAGTGCTCCAGCGTCTGGCGCGCGATGGCTGGTTGACGATACAGCATGGCAAACCCACTAAGGTGAACAACTTCTGGGAAACGTCCGGGCTGAACATTCTGGAAACGCTGGCGCGTCTCGACCACGAAAGCGTACCGCAGCTGATTGATAATCTGCTTTCCGTGCGCACCAACATCGCCACCATTTTCATCCGCACCGCGTTTCGTCAGCATCCTGAAGATGCGCTGAAAGTGCTTGCCACCGCTAATGAGGTGGAAGACCACGCGGATGCCTTTGCGACCCTGGATTACAATGTGTTCCGCGGTCTGGCGTTTGCTTCCGGCAATCCGGTTTACGGTCTGATCCTGAATGGAATGAAAGGGTTATATACGCGCATTGGTCGTCACTACTTTGCTAACCCTGAAGCCCGCAGCCTGGCGCTCGGCTTCTACCATAAACTGAGCAAACTCTGCACCGAAGGGCTGCACGATCAGGTCTATGAAACGGTGCGTCGTTACGGCCACGACTCCGGTGAAATCTGGCACCGGATGCAGAAAACGCTGCCGGGCGATCTGGCGATTCAGGGCCGGTAAAAGAAAAAACCTCTCGATTGAGAGGTTTTTTTTCGCCCGGTGGCGCTTTGCTTACCGGGCCTACAAAACCCGTAGGCCGGGTAAGGCGTAGCCGCCACCCGGCAACAAACTACAGCGTATTCAACCGCGCCGGACACCGGTCCAGCAGCTCCACGCTGCCATCTTCGTTCTGCTGCTCCAGCAACACGTCAAATCCCCACAGGCGATGCACATGCTTCAGCACTTCCTTACGCCCCTTATCCAGCGGCGCGCGGTTGTGCGGAATATAGCGCAACGTCAGGGAGCGGTCGCCGCGCAGATCCACGTTCCAGACCTGAAGGTTCGGTTCAAGATTACTCAGGTTGTACTGGGATGACAGGCGCGAGCGGATCTCGCGATAACCCTCTTCGTTGTGGATCGCGGAGATCTCCAGGTAGTTGTTGCGGTCATCATCCAGTACGGTGAAGAAGCGGAAATCACGCATGATCTTCGGCGACATGAACTGGCTGATAAAGCTTTCATCCTTAAAATCACGCATCGCGAAGTGCAGCGTTTCCAGCCAGTCGGAACCGGCAATATCCGGGAACCAGTATTTGTCCTCTTCGGTGGGCGACTGACAAATACGCTTGATATCCTGGAACATGGCAAAGCCGAGCGCGTACGGGTTAATGCCGCTGTACCACGGGCTGTTATATGCCGGCTGGAATACCACGTTGGTGTGGCTGTGCAGAAACTCCATCATAAACCGCTCGGTGACTTTTCCTTCGTCGTACAGGTGGTTAAGAATGGTGTAGTGCCAGAAGGTCGCCCAGCCTTCGTTCATCACCTGGGTCTGCTTCTGCGGATAGAAATACTGGCTCACCTTGCGCACGATGCGCAGGATCTCACGCTGCCACGGCTCCAGCAGCGGGGCGTTTTTCTCCATAAAGTACAGCAGGTTTTCCTGCGGCTCGGAAGGGTAGCGACGCGCCTCGGCGACGGTTTTCTCCTCTTCACGTTTCGGCAGGGTGCGCCACAGCATATTCACCTGGCTTTGCAGATACTCCTCGCGGCTCTTCTGCCGGGCTTTCTCTTCCTGCAATGAGATCTTCTGCGGGCGCTTATAGCGGTCAACGCCGTAGTTCATCAGCGCGTGGCAGGAGTCCAGCAGCTTCTCCACCTCGTCCACGCCGTAGCGCTCTTCGCAGTCGGTAATGTATTTGCGGGCGAAGATCAGGTAATCGACGATGGAGCTGGCGTCCGTCCAGCTGCGGAACAGATAGTTATTTTTGAAGAACGAGTTATGTCCATAGCAGGCGTGCGCCATCACCAGCGCCTGCATGGTAATGGTGTTCTCCTCCATCAGATAGGCAATACACGGGTTAGAGTTAATGACGATTTCATACGCCAGTCCCTGCTGCCCGTGCTTATACAGCCGCTCTGTCTCAATGAATTTTTTGCCAAACGACCAGTGCGGATAGTTAATTGGCATCCCGACGCTGGAGTAAGCGTCCATCATCTGTTCCGAGGTGATGACTTCAATCTGATGGGGATAGGTATCCAGACGATAGAGTTTGGCCACCCGGTCGATCTCCGCCAGGTAGACATCCAGCAACTCGAAGGTCCAGTCGGGTCCATCGCTCAGACGGGTGCTGTCCCTGGACATGGAATCTAGTGTAGCCATTAGCGCGCCCTCGTTGTTGGTCGCTCTCTCTGACTGGAGAGCCTCCTTTCAAGCATAGATCACCCCATTCAAATACGCGGGGCGCAGAAATTTTTTCTTTGCGATTTCGCGTTTTCGATACGGCAAAAAAAGCGGTGCCTACAGAATTTTCTACTGGTTAAAAATAACGCGCAGCAGGAGATCCCAAATAAGCGCCATCCCCTGATACAGCGGGATATGTGAGTTGAGTCACCATAAAAAAGTCATATGTTGAATAATATTTTCAACTAGGTTATCAATCTGTAATTAGATGATTGTTCTTTTGCTCATAATGGAGTGGCTATGCGTGTTGTCATACTGGGAAGTGGTGTCGTTGGCGTAACCAGCGCCTGGTATTTAAGTCAGGCGGGACATGAGGTTACCGTTATCGATCGCGAATCCGGTCCGGCGCTGGAAACCAGCGCGGCGAATGCGGGGCAAATCTCTCCGGGCTACGCTGCGCCGTGGGCGGCCCCGGGCGTTCCGCTGAAGGCGATCAAATGGATGTTTCAGCGACATGCGCCCCTGGCGATAAGTCTTGACGGCACGCAGTTCCAGCTTAAATGGATGTGGCAGATGCTGCGCAACTGCGACACCCGCCACTATATGGAAAACAAGGGGCGTATGGTGCGGCTGGCGGAATACAGCCGCGACTGCCTGAAGGCGCTGCGTGCCTCAACGGGCATTGAATATGAAGGGCGTCAGGGCGGCACGCTTCAGCTGTTCCGTACCGCGCAACAGTACGAAAACGCGACCCGCGATATCGCCGTGCTTGAAGATGCGGGCGTACCGTATCAGCTGCTGGAAGCCAGCCAGCTGGCGCAGGTGGAGCCAGCGCTTGCCGAGGTCGCGCATAAGCTGACGGGCGGTCTGCGTTTACCGAACGATGAAACCGGCGACTGCCAGCTATTCACCCAGCGTCTGGCGCGCATGTGTGAGCAGGCCGGGGTGAAATTCCGTTTCAATACTTCTGTCGACAAACTGCTGTCGGAAGGGGAGAAGATTTACGGCGTGAAGTGTGGGGAAGAGGTGATCAAAGCCGATGCCTACGTGATGGCGTTTGGCTCCTACTCAACCGCGATGCTGAAAGGGATCCTGGATATCCCGGTCTATCCGCTGAAAGGCTACTCCCTGACCATCCCGGTGAAAGAGGACAGCGGCGCGCCGGTCTCGACCATTCTCGATGAAACCTACAAAATCGCCATCACCCGCTTCGATAACCGGATCCGCGTCGGCGGCATGGCGGAAATCGTAGGCTTCAATACCGAGCTGCTCAAACCGCGTCGTGAAACGCTGGAGATGGTCGTGGGCGATCTCTTCCCGCGCGGCGGCTTCATTGAGCAGGCAACGTTCTGGACCGGCCTGCGCCCAATGACCCCGGACGGCACGCCAATTGTGGGCCGTACGCCATATAAAAATCTGTGGACCAACACCGGCCACGGCACGCTTGGCTGGACCATGGCCTGCGGTTCGGGCCAACTGCTGAGCGACCTGATCTCCGGGCGGACGCCGGCAATTCCGTTTGACGATTTGAGCGCCGCACGCTATCAATCAGGGTTTACCCCATCGCGTCCACAACACCTGCACGGCGCGCATAATTAAGGAGTCGTCATGTCCCGTCCCATTCTGGCCCAGCTGGATTTGCAGGCGCTGAAGGATAACCTGCAAATTGTTCGCCGTGCTGCGCCGGGTTCTCGTGTCTGGTCGGTGGTGAAAGCCAACGCCTACGGTCATGGTATCGACCGTATCTGGAGTGCGCTCGGCGGCACCGATGGTTTTGCCTTGCTGAATCTGGAAGAGGCCATCCTGCTGCGCGAGCGCGGCTGGAAAGGACCGATCCTGCTGCTGGAAGGATTCTTTCATGCGCAGGATCTGCCTCTGCTGGATAAGTACCGCCTGACGACCAGCGTTCACAGTAACTGGCAGATCAAGGCCATCCAGGACGCGAAGCTGCATGCCCCGCTGGATATCTATCTCAAAGTGAACAGCGGGATGAACCGTCTGGGCTTCCAGCCTGAACGGGTGCATACGGTCTGGCAGCAGCTTCGTGCGCTGAAAAACGTCGGTGAGATGACGCTGATGGCGCACTTCGCCGATGCGGAAAAGCCGGACGGCATTGCCGATGCCATGGTCCGCATTGAGCAGGCGGCAGAAGGTCTGGACTGTCCGCGCTCGCTGTCGAACTCAGCGGCAACGCTCTGGCATCCCGAGGCGCACTACAACTGGGTACGTCCGGGGATCGTACTGTACGGCGCGTCACCCTCAGGTCAGTGGCAGGATATTGCCAACAGCGGCCTGAAGCCGGTGATGACGTTACGAAGCGAGATTATCGGCGTGCAAACCCTGAAAGCGGGCGATACGGTGGGCTATGGCAGCCGCTATCGGGCAGCAGGTGAACAGCGCATCGGTATCGTGGCGGGGGGCTATGCAGATGGTTATCCGCGCATCGCCCCAAGCGGCACGCCGGTGTGGGTCGATGGCGTGCGCACCGGCACGGTAGGCACCGTTTCCATGGATATGCTGGCCATCGATTTGACGCCGTGTCCCCAGGCGGGGATCGGGTCACCGGTTGAGCTGTGGGGCAACGAGGTTAAAATTGATGATGTGGCCGCTGCGGCGGGCACCGTCGGGTATGAGCTGATGTGCGCGCTGGCGCCAAGAGTGCCTGTTGTGACGGTGTAACATGTGTGTGTGTGTGCCGGGTGGCGGCTTCGCCTTACCCGGCCTACAAAAGCCCGAACGTAGGCCGGGTAATCGTTAGCGCCACCCGGCAAAAAAGCAGCTACTCCGCCTCCTCCTCCATCGGCCTTACGCCGACTTTGCGCACCGCGTTATCTTCTTTCTCCGCTACCGTCCAGATCATCCCGGCAAACTCCACCTGGTCACCGACGACCGGCGCAGCCCCTAATAATTGCTGAATAATTTCACCCAGTGTTTGCTGGTTATCGCGATTCTCCAGTCCACCTTCCAGGCCATAAATCAGCGCCACATCCGCAAAGCGGGCGCTGGCTTCAAGGATAAAATCGCCGAAGAAACGCTGATCCAGCGCCACCGGGGGCGACTGGCTGAACAGCTTGCCGAGGGCAGGCAGGTCGCGCTCGCGGCCAATCACGCAGAGGATATCGTTCTCACGCAGCCGCGTGCTGCCGGTCGGGTGAAGCAGGGCGTTATCCCGGAACAGGGCGGCAATGCGCGTTTCAGCGGGCATATGCAGATCGCGCAGGGACGCGCCCACGCACCACTTATCGGCGCTTAGCTGGTAGACAAACTGTTCCCAGGGATTCTCAGGGTGAATATCCAGCCCCACGCGGGAGACCGGCCAGCCAATGGGCGGTACCACCACTTTGGCTTTTTTCGCCGCCCAGCCCAGCGACGTCCCCTGGAACAGCAGCGACACCAGCACCACGAAGAAGGCGACGTTGAAGAACAGGCGGGCGTTGTCCAGCCCGGCCATCATCGGGAACACTGCCAGAATAATCGGCACCGCGCCGCGCAGCCCCACCCAACTGATAAATATCCGCTCACGCAGGTTAAACCCGCGGAACGGCAGCAGCCCGGCAAACACCGACAGCGGACGGGCGATGAAGATCATCCAGGCCGACAAAAGCAGCGCTGGTACGGCGATAGGCAGCAGGTCCGACGGCGTCACCAGCAGGCCCAGCACCAGGAACATGGCAATCTGCGCCAGCCAGGCCAGACCGTCGAAGTTCTGCAAAATGGCGTGACGGTTGCGAATCGGTCGGTTGCCCAACAGGAAACCGCAAAGGTAAACCGCCAGAATACCGCTGCCGTCCAGCGCGGTGGTGACGGCAAAGATCAGGATCCCGCCGCTCAGGGCCAGCAGCGGGTAAAGGCCGGAAGGCAGCGTAATACGGTTGATCGTTTGCTGTAACAGGTAACCGCCGCCGAGACCAATGACAATCCCGAGGCCAAACTGCTGAAGGATGTGCCAGGCGAACATCCAGCTCAGGCCGGTTTCGTGCTGCTGGATCATCTCTATCAGGGTAATGGTCAGGAACACCGCCATCGGATCGTTACTGCCGGATTCAATCTCAAGCGTGGAGCCAACGCGTTCGTTCAGCCCCTTGCCGCCGAGCAGCGAGAAAACCGCTGCCGCATCGGTAGAGCCGACAATCGCGCCAATCAGCAGGCCTTCCATTATATCGAGATTAAACAGCCAGGCCGCCATCATGCCGGTCAGGCCGGAGGTGATCAGCACGCCGACGGTCGCCAGAGACAGCGCCGGGCCTAAGGCAACGCGAAACGAACTTGCCTGGGTGCGCATGCCGCCGTCCAGCAGAATCACCGCCAGCGCGAGGTTACTCACCATATAGGCGAAAGGGTAATTATCGAAGGGGATACCGCCGATACCGTCGATCCCGGCAAGCATGCCGATAGCCAGGAAAATGACAAGAATAGGTATGCCAAGACGCGATGAAAATGAACTTAATAAAATGCTAAAGGTTACCAGGATGGAACCCAGAATGAAAAGACTGATTATCGCTGTGGCACCCAATGTCGTCTTACTCCCACCTCAATGTGAACGCTGTTATTAAAACCCTAACATAATAACAACGTTAACTGCGTTTTATTGAGGGGGAATAACGGCTTTTTTATGCCTTTAAGACCGGATGACCGCTGATTGTTAACCGACTGCCTGAATTATCGAGTACAAGGTGCGCCTGGGCACCCAGCGGCAGGGTAACGGTTTGCTGCTCATGGCCGAAATCCAGACCGGCGATCACCGGGATATCCAGCCGGGAACGAATGAAATCAATCATCGTCTCCAGGGAATAGCCCGCATCGTAATCGTTGGGGGCTGAACCACTAAAACTGCCCAGCACAATGGCCGACTGCCGATCCAGAATCCCGGCGTGATACAGCTGCAACAGCATACGTTCGACGCGGAACGGGTGTTCGTTGATATCTTCCAGCACCAGTATGCCGTCCGTGATCTGCGGCAGCCACGGCGTTCCAATCAGCGACACCAGCATCGCGAGGTTGCCGCCCCACAGCTGTCCTTCACATTCCCAGTGCGGTCCATTGCCTTGCCACTCGACGGTGAACGTCGGGTTTTGCAGGGCGCGCCAGAAATGGTCCTGCGTAAACGCATCCAGTTCCGGCGCACCAAAGTTGCCGGCCAGCATCGGGCCGCTAAAGGTAATGACGTTATGCAACGCCAGCAGGCCGAGCTGGATCGCCGTGAAATCGCTGTGTCCGCAGATTAACAGCGGATCCTGCAGCTGGCGCGCGGCCAGCCCGGCCCAGTCGATGCTCTCCAGCAGCCGGCTTGCGCCATAGCCGCCGCGCACGGCCAGCACAATAGTGTTTTCACCTTCCAGCGTCGGCAGGCTGTTGATATCGCTCAGTCTCTGCGCCTCCGTACCGGCAAAACGCTGCATGCGGCGGGGGATAATTGTCTGATTTTCTACCTGATGGCCCATTTCCAGCAGGCGCTGAACGCCCCGCTGTGCCGCCTCCTGGTTGATGCAGTAGCCTGACGGTGCGATGAGATGAAACTGAGGCATGGCAATTCCTTGCTGAATGAGAATCTAATTGTCTATATCATGCCGCTTATACGCCGCCTGCTTCAAGGGGCGACGTACCGCGATGACCGGCTATAAGGATAGATGACGTGAAATTGAGATGGTTTGCTTTTTTGATTGTGCTGCTCGCTGGCTGTAGTTCAAAACATGATTATCAAAATCCCCCCTGGAACCCTGAAGTGCCGGTAAAGCGGGCCATGCAGTGGATGCCGATCAGCGAACAAGCCGGGAAGGCCTGGGGCGTGAGCCCGCGTCTGATCACGGCGATCATTGCCGTGGAGTCCGGCGGCAACCCGACGCTGGTGAGTAAATCGAATGCGGTGGGGCTGATGCAGTTAAAAGCCTCGACGGCGGGAAGAGAGGTCTATCGCTACATGGGCTGGAAGGGACAGCCATCCACCAGCGAGCTGAAAAACCCGGAACGTAATATCTCTATGGGAACCGCTTACCTGAGCATTCTGGAGCATGGCATTCTGAAGGGGATTGACGATCCGGAAGTGATGCAATATGCGCTGGTGGTGTCGTACGTTAACGGAGCCGGCGCGCTGCTGCGAACCTTCTCATCCGATCGCAAAGAGGCGATAGAAGAGATTAACGATATGGATAAAGATGAATTCTTCGAGCACGTTGTGAAGAATCATCCGTCAGCACAAGCTCCACGTTATATCTGGAAAGTACAGAAAGCGATGGACGCCATGTAACGCCTTTGTCGGGCGGCTGCACGCTGCCCGACGCCTTTCAGCGCACTTTATTCGCGCGTTCCCGCGCTTCACGCTCCAGTGAGAAGATGATGCGCTGTAGTTCGCGTTCGGCGCCTGGACCGACATTCAGAAAGCGAAAGCTCAGTCTCGGCGTGGTAATGGTTTCGTTTTTGCTGTCCACCACCTTACGCTCGCTGATGGCAATCAGCTGGGCGTCAAACCAGAAGCGTCCCCATCCGCCCATATCCAGCTCAATCTGACTAAAACGCATGCCTTCCACCAGTCCTTCCGGCTTCGGCGTATCCATTAACGCGCCCATCCCGCCCAGTGACAGGTCGAAGAGACGAAAGCGGAACTCTTTTTTGTCCGGCATTTTTGCCTTACAGAAATAGGCCGGGTGAAGCGGGGCGCTGATGCGAAAAAACTCGCGGCGTTGCACGAACCAGAGGTTAGCGGGCAGGGGAGCGATAAACGCAGGCAAACCCTGGTACGCGATCGTGGTCAGGCGGGGCAGTATAAACTCGACTTTAGCCCCCTGCGTTTCGGCCATCACCGAGAGGTTTTCTGCCTGTAGCGCGGCACGGTTTTCTTCGCTCTGGCTACCCAGATCCACGATCAGGTGTTCTGCCGTCACGTCCAGGATCTTGCTGATAAACTGGCTGGTTGACCAGTTGATGCGCAGCGGCACCTCGCCCTTTTTCAGGTCGCGTAACACCCCTAATACAGCCAGCGGATTTTGTTTCAGGAACTGCTCACTGTAGCTACTCACGCCAGATGGCTCCTCGATAGATGACAGACTGTCTCTGGGTTATCGGCACGCTGGCATGAAACTTAATACAAACGATCTGTTTTTCTCCGCCGATATTGATTTGCTAATGGAAATGATAATAATTGGCGTTCCCAACACCATCTAATAACAAGACGACACTATGAGCACCTCACGTTTTGCGTTATGCGCGTTGGCAGGCGCCGTCACGCTGGCATTGCAAACACAGGCTTTTGCAGAAGAACCCACAATCGTGGTGACCGGTACAGAGCAGGGCAGCGCGCTCCCTGCCTGGACCAACAGCGCCACGAAATCAGCCGTCGCGGAAAGTAAAACGCCGCAGGTGATCAACACCATTGCCGCTAAAGAGATTGAGCAGCGGCACGCCAGTTCGGTAAACGAGATCCTGCGCTATGCGCCGGGCGTTTCCACGGAGGTGCGCGGGAGCACCTCTTACATGAGCGAGTACAAAATCCGCGGGTTTAACGTCGAGCAGGAGTTCTACAACGGCCTGCAACTTCCCTATAACGTCACCGGGAACACTAAAGCGCGAATCGATCCGCTGCTGATTGAGAGCGTCGATATTCTGAAGGGGCCGTCATCCGTGCTGTATGGCGGCGGCTCCCCGGGCGGGCTGGTCAATATTCAGAGTAAAAAGCCGCAGAAAGAGGCGAAAACAGAACTGGGCTTTAACACCGGAAACCGCAATCTGAAAGAGGGGTACCTGGATTCCACGGGGCAGATTGCGACCAGCGACTGGAACTATCGCCTGCTGGGTAAAGCGACAGAGAGTGACGAACAGGCGCACACCACGCGCTATGAAAACTATCTGGTGGCCCCCTCCGTGACCTGGCAGCCGGACGACAAAACGCGCCTGACCATTGACGCGCTGGCGCAAAATACGCCGAGCCTGACGCCGTCTGATCCGATGCCGCTTAGCTATCTGCGGTCTAAATACGCCGATCGTCGTGACTATGCCGGGGATGAGTGGAGCGGCTTTAAGCAGCGTCAGTGGATGCTGGGCTACAGCTTTGAACATGAGTTTGACAGTGGCTGGGGCTTTAGCCAGAAAGCGCGCTACTTTGACGTGGACACCCACCAGCGCAGCGCCTATTCCACCGGGACGGGCAGCGAGTTCTACCAGCTTAACCGCTTCGCCTATACCACGGATGAAGATTTACAGAGCTTCAACATTGATAACCAGATCACCCGAACCGTCGCGCTGGGGGACTGGAAACATCATCTGCTGGCGGGCTTTGACTACCAGAAGCTGAACTCTCACTTCCATTATCGTTACGCCTCGTCCACACCGGGTATCGATATGCGTAATCCGGATCACTCGCAGATCGATAACGATGCGCTGGGGCTTGAAACCGCGCAGAAAAACCGTCTCAGCTATCAGCAGAATGGCTATTACCTCCAGGATCAGATTGCGTTTGGCGGGCTGAACGTGCTGGCCAGCCTGCGCTATGACGACTACCGTTCTGTCACCACCAACTATCTGCAAAACGGTGACAAAGCCTGGGTATCGCAGGATCGCCTCACCAAGCGACTGGGCGCGCTTTATGCCTTCGACAATGGTCTCTCGCCGTTTATCAGCTATTCGGAAGGGTTCGCCCCGGTATCGCCGCAGGGCACGCTGACCGCGAAAGACGTTAAGCCCACCACCAGCAAGCAGGTGGAGGGTGGGGTGAAATACCTGCTGGCGGAATACGCAACCACCTTCACCGCCTCGGTGTTTAACATTCGTCAGAAAAATGTGGTGACCAGCGATCCGGGCTTCCTCAACTATCGCCAGACCGGGGAAGTGGAATCGAAAGGCGCGGAGCTTTCCGCTATGAGTCGTCCAACGGATAACCTGACGCTGATTGCCAACTATGCCTACACCCACGCCATCAATACCGAAGATGACAAGTATCAGGGCAAACGACCGACGCAGGTCCCTGAGAACGCCTTTAATCTGTGGGGGGATTACACCTTAGACAGCACGCCGCTGAGAGGGTTAACGCTGGGGGCAGGGGCACGCTACACCGGGCCGATGGAGATCTCGCCAGCCAACGACGCAGGCAAGCTGGGCGGTACGACGCAATACGATCTGGCGGCGTCTTACCGCATGGGCGAGCTGGCGCCATCGCTGGAGGGGCTGACGTTGAAAGCGAGCGCGCAGAACGTCACCAACAAAGAGACGCTCACCTGTTATGACGCGACCAACTGCTGGATAGGCCGTGACCGCACGTTCCAGGTCGGGGCGAGTTACAGCTTCTGAAAAAAGCCCGGTGGCGCTTCGCTACCGGGCCAATCTATTGCACGGAACCATCCCCTCGCCCCACCGGGGAGAGGGTCAGGGTGAGGGGCGCTACTGCGCCGCCTGTTTCGCAGGTGCAACATCATCGTTTGCCGCAGGCTGATTCTCCGGTACGCTGTCGCACGGCTTCTCTTTCGGACAGACCATGTCCAGCATCCTGAGCGTCACGCCGTTACTCCAGCCGAAACCGTCCTGCAACGGATACTCACCGCCGCCACCGCCGGTACCGGTCGAAGAGACATCGTACTTCTCAACCAGTTTCTTCTCGCGATCGTAGGTATGCTGAACGTTTTTCAGGAAACGCCAGGTTACGTCCATCGCCACTTTCTGCTGACCATAGTTCTGCAACCCTTCCACCGCTACCCACTGCAACGGCGCCCAGCCGTTCGGCGCATCCCACTGCTGCCCGCTGTTGATGGTGGTGGTAGAAATACCGCCCGGTTTCAGCAGGCGTGACGACGCGGCTGCGGCCACTTTATCGGCGCGATCCTGTGATGCGGCCTTCACGTACAGCGGGAAGAGGGCTGCGGCCGTCAGCTGATTACGCACCTTCCCGGTTTTCAGATCGTAATCCGCATACCAGCCCTCTTTATCGTTCCACAGGTGGCTCTCCATGGCTTTCTGACGTGCGGAGGCCAGCGCGTCATATTTACTTGCACTGGCGTTATCGCCGTCTTCCTGACTGGCGCGGGCCAGCAGTTTTTCCATCTTAAACATCAGCGCATTCAGATCCACCGGCACGATGCTGGTGGTGCGGATGGTACCCAGCTTCTGTGGATCGTCCATCCAGCGGGAGCTGAAATCCCAGCCCGAGGCTGCGGCAGAGCGCAGATCGCGGTAAATTTCGGTGGCCGGACGGTTAGGGTTATTTTTGGCGGTGGTCACGTCATCCAGCCACGACTCAGGGCGCGGCGTGTCCCGATCGTCCCAGTAGCGGTTGAGGATCGAGCCGTCATCCAGCTTCACCACGCGTTTGTTCGCCTGACCAGGCTGGAGCCCATCAGCCCCCTCCATCCAGTAAGCGTACTCTTTCTCCATCTGCGGACGGTATTTCTTCAACGCGTTGCTGTCATGCGTGGCCAGCAATTCCACCATCAGCGAGAAGAACGGCGGCTGAGAGCGGCTCAGGTAGTAGCTGCGGTTACCGTTAGGGATATGGCCCCAGGTATCAAGCTCGTAAGCGAAGTTGTCCACCATGTCGCCGATCTTATCCCAGTGGCCGCTCTCGGCCAGGCCCAGCATGGTGAAATAGCTGTCCCAGTAATAGACTTCGCGGAAGCGTCCACCCGGCACGACATAGGGCTTTGGCAGGGGCAGGAGGGAGTCCCATTTGTTCGCTTTGTCAGTGGTGCGGGTCAGTACAGGCCACAGATCGTCTATGTGTTCGCGCAGGCTCTGGCCCTCAGGGGGAACGTATTTCTCACCTTCCTTCGGCAGGATAAAGTTCATCTCCACGAAGTGGCGCAGGTCAAAACCGGACTGGGTATGCTGCATCCGGTAATCCGCCAGGATGGTTAGCGGGTCGCTTTTGGGAACGGCATCCGCGAAGGTTTTCTGATCCGGGAACAGTTTGGCGCTCTGTACTTCATTAAAGAGGGGGCCAAGGAGAATATCAGGTGAGCTTTGCTGGCTCGTTGGCTGGTCTTCAGCATAACCAAATGCGGTAACACCGAGTAGGGCGCCTGCCAACGTAAGGTGTAACAAGCCAGGGCGTAGCATTCGAGTTTTTATCATCGGTTCATCTCCATTCGTCGCTGGGCAGCGTCACCGCTGTCGTCAATCACCTGAAAACCTTAGACGAATATTGCCCGCTTCGCGTGTTAGATATCCCATTTTGCGCATTACCAGACAATTTACCGCCGCGCCCGGACGTGAGAAGCGCGCCGAAAACTATTTACTCGGGGAATGTTTTTTGGGGAATGATTTTAATTAAATATCCTGTCAGGGCACACTATGAATATTGACCAGGCTTATGGGTTGCAACCTTTTTTAATTCTGTGAACGGGGTTGTGTTTCTTTATTACATTCCGCGAATAACTTTCCGTGAAGGTCACACAAAGTAAAAAACATAACCGACATAACAAAAAACATAATAGCCTGCCGAAAAACATTTAGACGAAATAGAGTGGCCCATCACTTTGGGTATTCACTTTTATTTCAGGATGGATTCTATGCAATTAAAAAAAATGGTTGTCCTCGTGGGGGCACTCTGTTCTGGCTCTCTTTTTGCGGCACAAAGCGCGACGAGCGTAGATGAAAAACTGGCGCAACTGGAGGCGCAAATCGAGGCGTTGAAACAACAGCAGGCGGCCAGTCAGCAGGCTGCTCCCGTGGTCGTCCAGTCAGAAGAGCCCGTCAATAAAGACGCACCACCGAAGCTGACGCTTTCGGGCTTTGGAGATATAAAATTTTATGGCGATGTGGAATTTAATATGGATGCTGCCAGCAAAACCGGCAGTCTGACTTCTGTTAAGCAAAGTGCTAATAGCGACTGGGCGCCGGGAGATAAAGAACGGTGGGATATTAATGGTCGTATTTTGCTGGGGTTTGATGGTTATCGAAAAATGGATAACGGCCATTTTTCCGGATTTTCTGTACAACCACTGGGCGATTTGGCAGGGCAAATGTACCTTGATGATGCGGTATTTTTCTTTGGCGCAGAAAACGACTGGGAAATTAAAGTTGGACGTTTTGAAGCCTACGATATGTTCCCGCTCAACCAGGATACCTTTGTTGAATACTCAGGCAATACAGCGGACGATCTTTATAGCGACGGCTATGGTTACATTTATATGCTGAAAGAGGGGCGTGGCCGTACCGACAGCGGCGGTAACTTCCTGATGAGTAAAACGCTGGATAACTGGTATTTCGAGCTGAATACGCTGTTCAAAGACGGCAGCGATCTGTACGTCGACCAGCGCTACCATGGCGCGGAACTGGAAAATGATAAGAACGTCGCCTATGTCCGGCCAGTTATTTCGTGGCAGGACGGCCCGTTCTCAACGGCCGTCGCCATGGAAACCAAGCTGGTCAACAATGCTTATGGCTATCGGGATGACGCGGGTCGTTGGGTCGATCAGTCTGACCGCACCGGTTACGGATTCACCATGACCTGGGATGGTCTGAAAGCCGATCCTGAGGATGGCATAGTCGTGAATCTCAACACAGCGTATCTTGACGCCGCAGACGAAACGGACTTCACCTCCGGCGTCAATGCCCTGTGGCGTAACGCTGAGCTGGGCTATATTTATGCGCATAACGAAATCGACGAATTTAACACTTCAACCTTTGACGCAGAGTGTGAGAATGATTGCTGGATCACCGATCCGGGTGAGTATGATATTCACACTGTCCATGCGTCATACCTTATTCCCAACGTAATGAAGATGAAGAACTTTAACATTTACCTGGGTGCCTACGCTTCGTGGGTGAACGCGTCGCCGAAAAAGGGAAGCGATAAGAACGACGATCGTTATGGCGGTCGTGTGCGGTTTAAATATTATTTCTGAAGAGTGTCATGATGCCCCCCTGTTAGCAGGCAGAGGGGCCATTTTGCAGGCCGGGTATGCGCAAGCGTCACCCGGCAATGCGATCGGCTACAACCCTTTCTTATCCATCAGCACCGCCAGATCCACCAGACGGTTGGAGAAGCCCCATTCGTTGTCATACCACGACAGGATCTTCACCATATTCCCGCCAATAACCAGCGTTGAAAGCCCGTCGATGATGGATGAGCGCGGGTCGCCCTGATAATCACTGGAGACCAGCGGTTCATCGCTGTAGCCCAGGATGCCTTTCAACGGCCCGCTGGTGGCAGCCTGACGGAACGCGTCATTCACCTCTTCGGCGGTTACGTTGCGGCTCAGCGTCACCGTCAGATCGACAATCGACACCACCGGAACCGGCACGCGCAGAGAATACCCGGTGAGTTTACCGTCCAGCTCGGGGATCACTTTCCCGAGCGCTTTTGCCGCGCCGCTGGAGTAAGGCACAATGGATAATGCTGCCGCGCGCGCGCCGCGCAGATCTTTTTCCGGCTGATCATGCAGCGCCTGGCTGTTGGTGTAGGCATGCGTGGTGTTCATCAGCCCGTGCTCAATGCCAAACTGCTGGTGCAGCACCTGCGCCGCTGGCGCCAGACCATTAGTGGTGCAACTCCCGTTACTGATCACAAAATGCTGGGCCGGATCGTACAGCGTGTGGTTCACACCCATTACCACCGTCAGATCATCATTTTTAGCCGGGGCGGAAATAATGACGCGTTTTGCGCCGCCGCTCGTGATATGCACCGCCGCTTTTTCACGTTCGGTGAAGAAGCCTGTGGCTTCGATTACCACCTCAACGCCAGCGTCTTTCCACGGAATGTTTGCCGGGTCGCGTTCGCTGAATACGGTGATGCGTTGCCCGTCAACCTGTAGCGCGCCGTCCGCCGCTTCCACAGGCACCGGCAGCGTGCCGAGCAGAGAGTCATATTTCAGCAGATGGGCGAGGGTTTTACTGTCCGTCAGATCGTTAATGGCCACAATCTGGAGATCTGGGTTGCCCAGCGCCGCGCGCAGGACATTACGTCCGATACGGCCGAAACCGTTAATACCGACCTTAACCATGATGCACTCCTTATCTGTGTTGTCTGGAGTTACTGTAGGCGTCAGGTCAGATGGCGTAAATGACAAAAAAGGATCATATTACGCCATTCTGCGGCAGTGGAAGCGCTGGCGGTATTCGCCCGGCGTGAGATGAAGCTGCTTTTCAAAAACGCGGCGCAGGTTGATGCTGGTACCAAACCCGCTTTTTTCGGCAATGACCTCAAGCGGATCCTGGGTCTGCTCCAGAAGCTGTCGGGCGGCGGCCAGGCGCGCTTCGGTGACATAACGGGCCGGAGGCACGCCCACGTCATGCGTGAACACGCGGGTGAAGTTGCGCGGGCTCATGGCGACCCGTTCGGCCAGCCTTTCGACGCACAAATCTGCGGTGAGGTTTTGCAGGATCCAGCTTTGCAGTTCGCTGACGGGTCCGGTCGCGCCAGACTGCTCCAGATTATAGCGGCTGAACTGTAGCTGGCCGCCAGGCCGACGCAGGTACATCACCATATCCTGCGCCACATTGCGGGCGAGGGTGAAGCCGTAATCATCCTCCACCAGCGCCAGCGTCAGGTCAAACCCGGAGCTGACGCCGCCGGACGTCCAGACGGGGCCATCCTGAACATAAAGCGGGCCACCCTCAACGTTGACCGCAGGATAGCGGGTTTTCAGGGTTTCCAGAAGCCGCCAGTGGGTCGTTGCCCGGCGCCCATCGAGCAATCCGGCCTGTGCCAGCAGCAAGGCCCCGCCGCAGACAGAGGCGACGCGTCGCGCATGCGGCGCGGCCAGGTGCAGCCAGTCCACCACGGCGGTGCTCTCCAGCTCATTCATGCCGCGGCCGGTAATGATGATCGTGTCCAGCGGCTCGCGCGGATCCAGCTCCGGCAGGCGATAGTCCGCCAGCAGGTTCAAGCCGGACTGGCCGTGGATCACCAGATGAGGCTGGGTGGTGGCGATAATGATGCGGTAGCGGGGCTGCGCAAAGCCGTCCGGGTGCAGCCGGTTGGCCTGCATCAGAATGTCGGCGATACCGGCGGCCTCAAACAACATGCCACCATCGGGAACGATAATCAGGATCTTCTTCATGTCCTGAAAAGTACCTTTATCACAAAATAAGTCAAGAGGAGAGCGTTGACTGTATGATCCACGGTTCTGTTCAAACGCCCGATGCTGGCCACGGCACGTCTTTTGTACCCCAACTACACTGTCTTTGCCGCTCGTGCTGCGAGCTATGGCCAGGAAAAGCAAAGAACGCATAACAAATTTTCATCATGTTAGTAATAAGTCGTCGCAATGAAGAAAAGCAAGCGATAGTGTAGTGACGATAAAATACAAAATAGAATTCGCCAGGCGAAAGCAGCGTTTTTATCCGCCATTCGGGAGGGTGTGGTTATATTTTAAGCAATGCTCTGGTGAATGAAATTGTAGTGAGGCTTAATTATTCATACGACCCGGAAGAGAAAAAATTACCGTCAGAAAGAGGGAGCATAAAGTTAATTTGTGGCGTGAAATTAATTTCTCGATCCTTACTATGTTTTCTTAATTCGCTGGGATGGCGTCCCTGAGTTTTGTAGAGATGCTATCAATACATTAAATAATTCATGTGAAATATATTCATGCGCAACTGAAAAATTCTCCATTCTACTAATTATGGTAGTGGCGAAAATAGCGATGTTACGTTAGTGATAATGGTTCTCTTTTGTATATTTTTGTTTTTAAATCATGGTGTTGCATGACTTGTGTATTTTTCAGATTAATCTCAGGGTGGGGCGGTTGCTTCATTAAACAGTAGTAGAGAGAAAGGAAATATTGAAAAGGTGACCAGCTCATGTAAACTTGCTTACCGTTTGTCAAAATATGTCAGGATTACGCTGGGCCTTATTCTCAAGGCTCGTGCGGTAGCTATGCCCAAATAATAGTAACGCCCCGGAAAAACCTGACTATTTTAACAATAGCACCTAAGTCAAATTTTATCCCCTCTCTTCATCCTCTAAATATCGCTACGGAAAAGCATATGAAACTGCGCGTATTGTTATCACTTCTGTTTGTTATGGCGGTGGCGGGCTGTAAGGCGCCGCAGAAACCAGCGATCACCGATGATACGATTGTGACCAGCCAGGTGAATGGCATCACGCTGACGCACCGTCACGCTGTTACCCCTCCGGCGGAGTTCACTCAGGTGAATGAACCGTACCGTGCCATGTACCCGGCATCCCTGATGAGCCGTCCTGACTACGGCGGAAAAGTGATCCGTACGCTTGAGACCGGCAAAACTTACGTTGTGCTGGGGCAGGTTGAACATTTCTGGATGGCGCTGGCCGATGAAGGGAGTGAACAGCTGATTGGTTATGTGCCGATGCGTGCCGTGATCAAGGCTGACCAGTACGAAGCCACCGTGCGTAAACAGGCACTGCGCCCGAAAGCGCGTAAGAAAACCACCTGTGTTGATGTCGATGGCAACAGCAAAGCCTGCAAAGACAGCGCGAACGGTACCTGGATCCTGAACTAAACGGGTTTCACGAGCATATTTTTATGAATAATAAAAATTTTCATCGGATGTGGTTCCCTTTTTTTGCGTTGATTCTTGCGCTGATCGGTGGTTGTTCGTCGTCTTCACACAGCGACCCCTCCCGCTACAATCTTCAGTTTCAGGCTCATCCTCAAATCAATGATTCTGCGCCGCTTAAGGTCAGAGTGTTGCTGCTGAAATCCGATGCGGATTTCATGTCCAGTGACTTCTACTCCTTACAGAACAACGCGTCAGCCACGCTTGGCGCGAATCTGCTGAACAGCGATGTGTTCTTCCTGATGCCGGGCCAGCTTTCGAAAACCCTGAGCGGACAAAGCTCACCGGAAGCGCGCTATATCGGCGTGATGGCGGAATACCAGGCGCTGGACGGCAAAAAATGGCGCGTCTCACTTCCTTTGCCTGTTCCCGGCGAAAACGCGATTTACCAGTTCTGGAAATGGTCCGCAGATGAACTCCAGGCCAGCGTCTTTCTTGACGTAAATGGTATCCGGGTCATCAGCCAGTAACGCCCTTCATAACAGGAAAGAGATCATCATGACGAAAGCAGAAAAGGTCGTCTGGACCGAGGGCATGTTCCTGCGTCCCCACCATTTTCAGCGGACAGAAAGCTACCTCCTCAACCACGTTCGTGAGTGGGGGGCCTTGCAGCGATCGTATCTCTGGGGCTTTCTCGACCTTGAGCTGGATGAAGCGATGCTACGCCAGGGGTGTATTGCCCTGAGCTACTGTAGCGGTTTGCTGCCTGACGGCACCTTTTTCCAGGTTCGCAGCGACCGCAACGGTCCGGCTCCGCTAAAAATCCCCGATAATCTCACCAATGAAAAGGTGGTGCTTGCGCTGCCGGTTCGTCGCGGTGGCCGTGAAGAGGTGATTTTCAGCGAGGAGCAGTCTTCTCTGGCGCGTTTTATTACCTTTGAACAAGAGGTGGAAGACGACAACGCCATGTCGGTCGGGGAGGCGACGGTCCAGTTTGGCCGCCTGCGTCTGACCCTGATGCTGGAGAAAGATCTGACGGCAGAATGGACTGCCATCGGCGTGGCGTACGTTACCGAAAAGCGCAACGACAACCACGTGCGGCTGGATAACAGCTACATTCCGCCAATGCTGAACGCCAATAACAGCCCGCAGCTGTACGGTATGATCAATGACCTGCACGGCTTGCTGGTGCAGCGTAGCCAGCAGATCGGCGGTCGACTGCGCCAGCCGGGGCGTTTCAATACGTCCGAGATGGTTGAGTTCACGCTTCTCTCGCTGATCAACCGCCACCTTGGCGACGTCTCACATTTAAAAACGCTGCCGTTGCTTCACCCTGAAGCGCTCTGGCGCAGCTGGCTGCCGTTTGCCACGGAGCTCGCCACCTGGACGCCGCAGCGTACCGCAGAGAGCATACTGCCGGTATACGACCATGACGATCTCGCCGTTTGCTTCAGCAAACTGATGCTGATGCTGCGTCAGGGGCTGTCGCTGGTCATGGAAGATCATGCCATCCAGCTGCCGCTGCACGAACGCTCCCACGGGCTGAACATCGCCACCGTGCCGGAGACCAGCATGGTCCGCGAATTTGGCTTCGTGCTGGCGGTAAAAGCCAATGTCCCCGGCGAACACCTGCAAACCCATTTCCCTGCCCAGATGAAGGTTGCGCCAGTGTCGAAAATTCGCGATCTGGTTCAGCTCCAGCTGCCGGGCATCATGCTTCGGGCAATGCCCGTCGCGCCGCCGCAGATCCCGTGGCATGCAGGCTACAGCTATTTCGAGCTCGAGAGGGGCAGCGAACTGTGGCACGAGATGGACAAGTCCGGGGCATTCGCGCTGCATCTCGCAGGGGAATTCCCGGGTCTCGATATGGAGTTCTGGGCCATCCGTAGCCCGACAGAATAATAAAGCGAGCGCTTAATATGCAGGAACGACAGGATACCGGCAGTGATGCCGTGTTTACCGGAGCCAGTGGGAACAATCAGCTGGTGGCGGCCGCCAATCCGCTGCTCAATGCGATTCCGCAAATCCGTCATTCGGTTTCCCACGACGATCAGGTCGGGCTGCGCCAGCGCCTGATTGACGAAATTCGCCGTTTCGAAGTGCGATGCCAGCAGGCGGGCTTACCGTATGAAGTGATTGTCGGCGCGCGCTACTGCCTCTGCACGGCGCTGGACGAAGCCGCCGCGCTGACCCCGTGGGGAAGCAGCGGCGTCTGGTCAAGCAATGGTCTGCTGGTGACGTTTCATAACGAAACCTGGGGCGGTGAGAAGTTTTTCCAGCTGCTGGCGCGTCTGTCGCAGAATCCGCGCGAACACATTCTGCTGCTGGAGATGATCAACTACTGTCTGCTGCTCGGCTTTGAAGGCCGCTACCGCGTGCTGGACAATGGCCGGACCCAGCTTGAAACCATCAAACAGCGCCTGTGGCAGATGATCCGTGGCGTGCGCGGCAGCTATCCGCCGCCGCTCTCGCCGCACCCGGAAGATCGCCCCGTTCTGCGCAAGCTCTGGCGGCCGATGATCCCACTCTGGGCGTGCGTGGCGCTGGTCGGTTTTATCGCCTGCCTGTTCTATATCGTGCTGAACTGGCGTCTGGGTGATAACACCAGCCCGGTGCTGGCGAAAATTTACCAGTCCCAACTGCCGGAAACCACGATCCAGCAGCCTGCGCGTCAGCTGCCGGCGGTGCTGAACCTGCGCGGCTTCCTGAAACCAGAAATTGATGCCGGTCTGGTGGCCGTTAAGGATGAGGCGGATCGCAGCGTGGTGATCCTGAAAGGGGACGGACTCTTTGCCTCGGCCTCAACGGTGGTGCGCGATCGCTATGAGCCGGTCATCGACCGCATCGCCCAGGCGATGAATAACGTCAGCGGCAAAATTCTGGTGGTGGGGTACAGCGACAACGTGCCGATCCGCAGCGCACGCTTCGCCTCCAACTATGAACTCTCGCTTGAGCGCGCCCGTTCGGTGCAAAAACAGCTCCAGGGTAGCCTCTCACAGCCTGAGCGTGTCAAAGCCGAAGGGCGGGGTGAGATCAACCCGGTAGCGCCTAACACCACGCCTGAAAATCGCGCCCGTAACCGCCGCGTAGAGATTACGCTGCTGGTATCGCCTGACAATACCCAGGCCGAGCTGAACGGATTGCCGCAAGGAAACTAAGGATGCTGACAACTCTACTTTCTATACTGACCAATCGCATTCTGTGGAGCTTCCTGGGCGTAACGGCGCTCGCGGCGGTCATCTGGATGATTGGCCCGCTGTTGTCCATCGTGGATACCCGGCCCCTTGAATCAGAGCAGAACCGCGTCATCAGCATTGCGGTGGTCTACCTGATTTGGGCCCAGAGCCACATTCTGCCGCGGCTGTATAACGCCTGGCTGAACCGTAAGCTGATGGACAAGCTCAACGAAAATACCACCAGCCCGGAGGCGGCCGATCCGCAGAAACGTCTGAACAGCGAGGAGCAGATCCTTGCCGGGCGTTTCGATGAAGCCGCCCAGATGCTGAAAAAAGCCCACTTCAGCAAAGCGGGACATGGCGCGCAGTGGACGCAGCGCTTCAGCACACAGTACCTCTATCAGCTGCCGTGGTACGTCATTATTGGCGCGCCGGGTTCAGGTAAAACCACCGCGCTGGCCAACTCCGGGCTGCAATTCCCGCTGGCGGATCGCTTCGGTAAAACCGCGCTGCGCGGCATTGGCGGCACGCGCAACTGTGACTGGTGGTTTACCAACGAGGCGGTTCTGCTGGATACCGCGGGGCGCTACACCACTCAGGAGAGCGAGCAGGTTCAGGACGCCGGGGAGTGGCTGGAATTTATCAACCTGCTGCGTAAATACCGCCGTCGCCAGCCCATTAACGGCGTGATTATCACCATCAGCATTTCCGACCTGCTTTCGCAGTCCGCTGAGGCCTCGCGCCAGCAGGCGGTCAACCTGCGCCAGCGTCTCTCCGAGCTGCATGAACAGCTGGGTATTCGCTTCCCGGTGTATGTGATGGTGACCAAAGCGGACCTGCTTAAAGGCTTCCGCGCCTGGTTTGCGGATTACGACAAAGCCCAGCGCGACCAGATCTGGGGCTTTACGCTGCCGTGGGAGCAGACCAAACACGCCGATTACGACCTGATGGGCAACTTCCAGCAGGAATTTTCCCTGCTGCAACAGCGTCTGGATGCTGGCCTTCCGGAAACCATGCTCAAAGAGCATGACGCCAAAACCCGTGCGGAAGCCTATCTCTTCCCGCAGGAGTTCGCCGCGCTGCGTCCGCTGCTGGCTGACTACCTGAGCACGGTCTTTGCTCGCTCAAACTTCGAAACCGAATTTTCGCCGCGCGGCATCTACTTTGCCAGCGGCACTCAGGAAGGGATGCCGTTTGACCGCGTGATGGGCGAGCTGAATCGCGCGCTCTCCTTACCTGAAGGGGGGGAAAGCACGCGCTGGGATTCGGTGAGCAAAGAGGCGCCGATCCCGGGCGCGAAGGGCCAAAGCTTCTTCATTAAAAACCTGCTGCAAAACGTGATTTTCCAGGAAGCGGGCATCGCCGGGGAAAACCGCTGGTGGGAACTGCGCAACCGCGCCGTGATGTGGTCCGGCTACGCGGCGCTGCTGGCCCTGCTGGTGATCCTGGGTGGCCTGTGGCTGACCAGCTACGCCAAAAATAAAGCCTATCTGGAAGAAGTGGACGCAAAAGTGCCGATGCTGGAGCAGCAGAGCAAGGCGCTGCAAAACCAGCCCCAGCGCGATCTGTTTGCACTTCTGCCGCTGCTTAACAGCCTGGTGGATCTGCCGAAAAGCAATGCCTTCGACGTTAACGACCCGCCGGTTTCCCGCCGCATGGGGCTTTATCGCGGGGATGACGTCAGCGATGCCTCGCAGTCTCTGTACCAGAAGGCGCTGGATCAGATGCTGCTGCCCGCCGTGGCGATGCACATTACCACCTGGCTGCGCAACGACAACGGCAGCGACGTGGAGTACAGCTACGAGGCGCTGAAAGCCTATCAGATGCTCTATCAGCCGAAGCACTATGACGGCAAATTCCTGCACTCGTGGGTGATGCTCAACCTGCAACGCAACCTGCCGCAGAACGTGACGCAGGCGCAGCTTCAGGAGCTGGAATGGCACCTGACGCAGCTGCTGGAGCCAAAAATTCAGGCTTCACCGTATGCGCAGGATGAGGATCTGGTGGCACGTGAAAGGGCGCTTATCAACCAGCAGCCGCTCTCAACTCGCGTATATGGCCGCCTGAAACGTCTGCTGGAGCATGATGAGAACCTGAAGCCGGTTTCGCTTTCAGATCTCGGCGGCCCGCAGAGCGAGCTGGTGTTTTCCCGTAAAAGCGGCAAGCCGGTGAGTGAAGGCGTACCGGGCCTCTATACGCCGGACGGTTACTGGAAGAGCTTCAACGACCAGATCGACAGCGTGACCACCGCCCTGCACGAGGACGACGCCTGGGTACTGGGAGCGACCACCGCCCAGGAAGATAAACAGCAGATCGACAACGCCGTGCGCCAGCTCTACATGCGCGACTTTATCGTCAACTGGGATCGCTTTCTCGCTGACATTCAGCTCAACAACAGCGCCGATCTTTCCCAGCGCATCAACACCGCGCGCCTGCTTTCAGGCACCAACTCGCCGCTGCGCCGTCTGGTGCTTAACCTGAGCAAGGTGCTGACCCTGTCGCGCACTGCGCCTGCGCCGGAAGATGCGCAGAAAGCGGAAGACCAAAGCAACCGCGCCACCCGCACGCTGGAAGCGCTGTTCAGCAACGGTGACAACGCCCCGACGCAGGGCGCGGTTGTGACGCAGGCGCCTGAACAACTGGTGACTGACCACTATGCGCCGATGATTGAGCTGGCGCAGCCGCTGGAGAAGGGTGGCAAGACCATCGTCTTTGACGATTTTCTTAAGCAGGTTGACGAGCTTTATCGCTACCTGACCGCCGTTCAGGATGCGGCAAACAGCGGTATGCCTGCGCCGGGCGGTGATGCAATCAGCCGCCTGCAAGCCAGCGCGGGACGTCTGCCGGGCGGGCTGCAAACCATGTTCAGCAATATGGCCGTCGGCGCCAGCAGCGATACCCAGCGTCGCGATCTGGAGAACGTGCGTAAGCGCATTAACGTGGAAGTGGGTGGGTTCTGCCGTCAGGCGATTGCCGGGCGTTATCCACTGGTGCGCAGCGCCAGCACCGAGGTGACGCCGGACGATCTCGCCCGCATGTTCGCGCCGGGCACCGGACTGATGGACACCTTTTTCCGCGACAACCTGACCAACAAGGTGGACACCACCCAGGCGAACTGGCGCTTTATGCCGGGCATCGACGGTAAAACGCTGCCGGGCAGCGAAGGGCTGTTGCGTCCGTTCCAGCAGGCGCAGTCTGTCCGCGATGCCTTCTTTGCCAACGGCGCGACCACGCCATCCTTCAGGGTGACGGTGCGCACCGTGCGGATGGACAACACCATTCTGAACCTGACGCTGGACGTGGACGGCCAGCTGCTGCGCTACAGCCACGGTCCGCAGGCGGTGCAGATCATGAACTGGCCGGGGCCGGGCGGGACGAACCAGGTGCGTATGCAGCTCGGTCTGACCAATGGCAGCACCGCAACGCTGGTGACCAACGGTTCCTGGGCGCTCAACCGCTTTTTCGACAAAGCGCGCACCAGTCCTGGCGCGGGTAGCCTGAGCCGTCAGGCGACCTTCAACGTCGACGGACATCAGGTCACGCTGGAGTTTGCCCCGAACAGCATCCGCAACCCGTTCCAGCTTCCCCGTTTCTCATGCCCATAACCGCAAGGACAGCCGTATGACAAATACCCCTGCGATGAACCGTTATAGCTGGTATGGCAAATTACCCAGCGCCGGAGATTTTTTGCAGCGTCGCTTTCCGGATACCCTGCAACGCCAGTGGTCGCACTGGTTCCAGGTCGGCCTGCTGGCCTGGCAACAGGAAGAGCAGCGCAGCGGCGAGCGCCTGTTTTCAAAAGCCCCGGTGTGGAACTTTGTCGTCCCGCCGATGCTCGGTAGCCAGATGATTCAGATGGGCTGCCTGCTGCCGGGTCGTGACAGCGTAGGCCGCCACTATCCGGTATGCCTGCAACTGAGTTTCACCCCGACCGAGTGGTCATCCCGCCTGCTCGGGCAGGCTGAAAGCTGGTACCAGCAGCTTGGCCGTCTGGGGCTGCACGCGGTGCGTAACAGCTATTCTGCCTCCCAGTTGGATGAAATGCTGATGACCATCCCGGCGCCCCAGCCGGTTGAGCCGCAAAAGCGTTCCGACATTCTCGACGTGATTGGCTATGACGACGATGGTCAGAGCACGCTGGGCTGGCCGCAGGCGGCGGAGTGTTTTGATCCGCTGCGCCAGACCAGCTACTGGTGGACAAACCGCTGCGACGGCTATCCGCTGTACACCCACGTCCACAGCGGAAACTTCACCGGGCAGCTCTTTACGCTGCTGTTCGATCCGGCAGGCGGCGCCCGTCCGGGCCGCCACGGTCTTTACCCGCCTATGTTTGAATAAGCAGGGATCTTATGAATATCGATGAATTTCTCGCGCCGATAAGCCCCGATAACCCCTGCGGTGAAAATCTGGAGTACGACGCTGATTTCCAGGCCATGGGTCAGGCCAGTCAGGGCAAAGCCGAGCAGCAGTTTGGCGACACCATCATTCCGGCAGAGCCTGCCGACTGGAACACGGTGGAAAAACTCGCCACCAGCCTGCTGGGACGCACCAAAGATCTTCGCGTCATGCTGGCGTTAACCCATGCCTGGACGCGTCGTCGCGGGCTGGCAGGTTACGCCGACGGGCTACTGCTGGTGCAGGAAGCCCTGTCCCGTTACTGGGAGCAACTTTACCCGCTGCTGGAAGAGTATGGCGAAACCGATCCGTTCTACCGCATCAACGCCCTCGCCGGGCTGAGTGATAAATCTGACCTGACGGTCGCGGTGCGTAACGCCTCACTGCTCCGCTCAAACGGCGATGAGATTGCGCTCCGTGACGCCCAGGCGCTGCTTGACGGCAGTAAAACCGAGTGTCCGGATTATCCGGGCGGTCGTCCACGACTGATCGATGAGCTGGCCCGGGGCGATCAGCCCGGCACCGAAGCGGTAATCGTGATCAACGAACGCCTTCTGGCCATCCGCGAACTGCTTACCGGCTATCTCGGGGAAAGTGGCGTCCCGGAGATGGAACAGCTGCTGAAAACTGTCGGACTGGTTTCCAGCGCCTGTCAGGTGACCGATATCAGCAAGCTGCTGCCGAACCGTGACGCGCAGGCTGAACAGCTTGCCGAGCCGCAGCCGGTGGCCGCGTCGCCCGTTCAGCAGGTGACGGACTGGCGCAGCGTGCAGGTGACCAGCCGCGCCGACGCCCAGCTGATGCTGGAAAAAGCGAAACAGTATTTTGCGCAGTACGAACCCAGCCATCCCGCACCGCTGATGATTGAACGGGTGCAGCGGCTGTCTGAACTCAACTTTATGGACATTATTCGCGACCTGGCGCCAGACGGCGTTAACCAACTGGAAAACATCTTTGGACGCCGCGAATGACGCGTCCTGGCATTATGACGACAGGCATGGAGTCTGCCGTTTCACCTTCACCGCGCATCTTTGATGGAGAACATCATGGCAATGAGTAACAGTGGACAGAAATTCATCGCACGCAACCGTGCTCCCCGCGTGCAGATCGAGTACGACGTAGAGATCTACGGCGCAGAACGCAAAATTCAGCTGCCGTTTGTGATGGGCGTTATGGCCGATCTGGTTGGCAAGCCGGTGGAAAATCTGCCAGCCGTCGACGAGCGTAAGTTCCTGGAAATCGACATCGACAACTTCGACGAACGCATGAAGGCGCTGAAGCCGCGCGTGGCGTTCCAGGTGGATAACACCCTGACCGGCGAAGGTAAGCTCAATGTCGATCTGACCTTCGACAGCATGGACGACTTCCTGCCGGACGCGGTGGCCCGCAAAGTAGAGCCGCTGAACAAGCTGCTGGAAGCCCGTACCCAGCTCTCCAACCTGCTGACCTACATGGACGGTAAAAACGGTGCGGAAGAGCTGATCGCGAAAATTCTCCAGGATCCGACGCTGCTCAAATCCCTGAGCCAGTTGCCAAAAAATGACGAAAGTGCGAAAGGTAGCGAGGAATAATCGATGAGCAACCAGACTCAACAACACGATCAGCAGGCGGGCCAGGCGTTCAGCCAGGACGAGTTCAGCGCGCTGCTGAATAAAGAGTTCCGCCCGAAAACCGATCAGGCGCGCTCTGCCGTAGAAAGCGCGGTTAAAACCCTGGCGCAGCAGGCGCTGGAAAACACCGTGACCTTCTCAAACGATACCTACCGCACCATTCAGAACCTGATTGCCGGTATTGACGAGCAGCTTTCACAGCAGGTGAACCAGATTATTCACCACGAGGAGTTCCAGAAGCTGGAGAGCGCCTGGCGCGGGCTGAGCTACCTGGTGAACAATACCGAAACCGACGAGATGCTGAAGATCCGTTTTATGAGCATCTCCAAGCAGGAGCTGGGCCGCACCCTGAAGCGCTACAAGGGCGTGGGCTGGGACCAGAGCCCGATCTTCAAAAAAATCTACGAGCAGGAGTACGGCCAGTTCGGTGGCGAGCCGTTTGGCTGCATCGTGGGCGACTACTACTTCGACCACAGCCCGCAGGACGTTGAGCTGCTGGGCGAGATGGCGCGCATCGGCTCTGCGGCCCACTGTCCGTTCATCACCGGCACCGCGCCGGGCGTGATGCAGATGGAGTCCTGGCAGGAGCTGGCTAACCCGCGCGACCTGACCAAAATCTTCCAGAACACCGAATACGCTGCCTGGCGTTCACTGCGTGAATCCGAAGATGCCCGCTATCTGGGCCTGGTGATGCCGCGCTTCCTGTCGCGTCTGCCGTACGGCATTCGCACCAACCCGGTCGACAGCTTTGATTTTGAAGAGCAGACCGACGGCGCGAACCACAACAGCTACTCGTGGGCAAACGCTGCCTATGCGATGGCGGCCAACATCAACCGCTCCTTTAAAGAGTACGGCTGGTGCACCTCGATTCGCGGCGTGGAATCCGGCGGGGCGGTGGAAAACCTGCCGTGCCACACCTTCCCGAGCGATGACGGCGGCGTGGACATGAAGTGCCCGACCGAGATCGCCATCAGCGACCGTCGTGAAGCGGAACTGGCGAAAAACGGCTTTATGCCGCTGGTGCACCGCAAAAACTCCGACTTCGCCGCCTTCATCGGCGCGCAGTCCCTGCAAAAACCGGCCGAGTATCATGACCCGGACGCCACCGCGAACGCGCGCCTGGCCTCCCGTCTGCCGTACCTGTTCGCCTGCTGCCGTTTTGCTCACTACCTGAAGTGCATCGTGCGCGACAAAATCGGCTCCTTCCGCGAGCGCGAAGAGATGGAACGCTGGCTGAACGACTGGGTGATGAACTACGTGGACGGCGACCCGGCTAACTCCTCCCAGGAAACCAAGTCCCGCAAACCGCTGGCGGCGGCGGAAGTGCAGGTGCAGGAAATCGAAGACAACCCGGGCTACTACGCCGCGAAGTTCTTCCTGCGTCCGCACTACCAGCTGGAAGGTCTGACCGTTTCCCTGCGTCTGGTATCTAAACTGCCGTCGCTGAAGACGAAGGACGCGTAATGATAATTGCCGCCGGGGGGCCATGCCCGGCGTTAGCTTTATAGTATGGAAATTTGAGAGGAAATATGACCGCGAGACCTTCGTTTGTTGCTGCCTGGGCGGCGGCAACACGTATTTACGATGCAAATGATTCTATCGGCAAAGTTAAGCAAGTTATCGGCGGCAAAGTTAAGCACAACTTCGAAATAGCGCCAGATGAGGGCGGGTGGTCAAATAGTTGTGCCGTACGGATGAGTTATGTTCTTAACTATACCGGGCATCCCGTTCCGCGTATTGCAAATCTCACGGTATCCGGTGCTGATAATAAATGGTACTTCTACCGCGTAAAGGATGTCATTGCCTGGTTGACGCGTCAGTGGGGTAAACCTGACATGATCGTGAGTTATCCTTCCTTACCCGTTGAGCAATTAGCCAACAAAAAGGGCGTCATTCTGTTTGAGGTACAGGGCTGGAGTGACGCCGCAGGTCATGCAACATTCTGGAATGGTTTAACCTGTTCGGATCACTGTTATTTCAATGCGCCGGAGACGAATTACACGACGACCAAAGCTAATTTTTGGGAGTTGCCATGAAAAAAATGATTGCTAGTCTACTGTTGCTCACCAGTTCCGCCTCTGTGTATGCAACTGACGATCCGGTGTCGTTTGTCAAAAAAATGCCTTATAAGCAAGTTGTTAAAGACGTTGTTTTTTCTCGCTGCCTGGCACAAGTTGCAGATGATAAAAGCCAGTTTTCTCTGGATGCAGCCCGTAGCAGTAGCGCATTACTGGAATGGGTGCCTTTCGATATTGAAAATGGCAATGACAAAATTAATGCTCTTATTAATAAATATAAAGGCGCAACCAATGCCTTTCATTCTGAGAGAAAACCCGATGTAAAAGGCGTAACCTTAAACTGCCTGCGTCTTTATCATAGTGACGAACTTAATCAACTTGTTCCTCAATTAATCATCGGAAATCCTGACCGCACCTGGATTCAGGATAATCCACAATAATATAAGACTTCACATTCTTTCCTTTCGTTCAGGGGGAATGTAAGACTGTCAAATGACACGGGTCGTTTGATATGAGGCAGAGGTAAAATATGGACGGTTTTATTCAGCCCCATGCTTTCCTGTTTGCCATATAAGGGCTTTTTCGAAAGCAATATTGTTCATCCACGAAGAGTAGATATTATGGCTATTGATATGTTTCTGAAGGTCGAGGGTGTTACGGGCGAATCTAAAGATTCTAACCACACCGGCTGGACTGATATTACCTCCTTCTCCTGGGGCGCGTCCCAGCCAGGTAATATGAGCGTTGGCGGTGGCGGCGGTGCCGGTAAAGTGAACTTTAACGATCTGCACGTTAACGCTCTGATCGACAAATCCACTACAGCAATCCTGAAACACTGCGCAAGCGGTAAACACCTGACCAAAGTTGAACTGTCCGTCTGCAAAGCGGGTGGTCAACAGGTTGAATACACCCGCATCACCCTGGAAGACGTTCTCGTGACTTCCGTTCAGTACACGGGTGCAGACAACGGCGATACCGTTGGCGTGACCTATGCATTCCAGGCTGCGAAAGTGAAACAGCAGTACTGGGAGCAGACCACTGCCGGTGGTAAAGGTGCTGAAAGCAGCGCTGGCTGGAACATCAAAGAAAATAAAGAAGCGTAATTGCGCGCGTGACCGGGGAGTTTTCCCCGGTCATTATTTACAGAGACTTAATTTCGTTTGCAAAGGGATGTCAATATGAGCGTAAAATCAACGGTTGCTCCTGGTTATTGTGTTGTTCAGCAGGCTGGTACGTTAGATTTCCAGGCAAGGCTGCTGTTCAATAAACCAGACAGTGAAGCGGCACGTTATTTTATGCAAGTGAACAGGGACACACGGTGGTTAAAACCCGGGCAAATATTGATCCTTAATGCTACGGGTGCTGAAAATGCGGTTCAGCTAAAACAATTACAAAATGCAAAGCAAAAGGTTAATGGAGCATTGGCAGAACTGAATACAGATGAAGCTAATTTCTTTAACAAGCATTTTAGTACCATCGCAGCATTAACTAATTTTATGGATAAATCTCTTGGGGTGGTTGCTGATGCAGGTGAAAGGTACTTTAGCGAAATAGAAAAGAAATTAAAAGCTATCGAACTGGCTTATCAAAATCAATACAGAACGCAAGGCACATTGATCGGGCAGCAGTTTTTTGTTGAAAGGCAAAAACTTTTTTCTGAGCTGGACGTTTTATTAAATAAGCTGTCCAGACTCACGCTGAAACTGAAACCTTATGAAGAAATCAAGCACGCTTTAGGTTTATCAAGCAGGTCAATTGTCCACGAATGGAGTACTGCGGGTGTTGCCTCGATACGAGGGTATTCAACATATGTAGACAATGCTTCAAAAGCTGCCCGTTTTCTGAAAATGGGAGGATGGCTTGCTATCGGCTTCGCTGGTGCAAACACAACCAATGAAGTTTACGATGCCTGTACAGTAGGTAGAGAGCAGAGTTGTTCCAAAGTCGCCGTTAAGAAGTACAGTCAATTTGGCGCCAGTCTTGCGGGCGGGATTTATGGCGGAAAATATGGCGCCATGGCTGGGGCTGGCGTATGTGTTGCATTGGGCGTGGCAACAGGTGGTGTAGGGTTGCTCGCGTGTTCTGTGGTAGGCGCCGCTGCGGGTGGATACATTGGTGGCGAAGTTGCCGGTGGAGCAACTGAATATGTCATGGATAAGCTATGGTGAATTTAGAAAATATTCTTTTATTTCTGATTGTTGTTTTATTTTTACTTGTCGTAATTATGGACTTCATCAGTTCCCGTTATTTTAAAAAACACGAGGCCGAATATAATCAGCTTCTTTCAGAATATAGGCAAAAAGGCTACGATCTCGATCTGGTGACAAATTACGCATCATTTTTTGGTTCGCTGGCGAACTATCAAAAAATAATCTGGTTTGTTCGTCTTCGCAAAGGCGTGAAGATGAAATTTACCAAAGACAGAAATGTTCAGGACGATGCCTATAAATTCGTTCAGGCTTTACCGGAAGAGAGAATCGGCTGGATATTAAAACTGCATCGACGCTATAAAGTTCAGGCCTTACTTTTTACGCTATGGCTGCTTATCGGCATTATTTTCCTGAATGTAGTCAAATAGCTTCAATCAGCCCTTAACCCCCAAACCCCGCCGTTCTCACCCCCGAGAGCGGCAGCGTTTGAGCGCTAATCATACCAGCAGGAATACGCCATGCGATTCACGATTATTTCTACGAAACCCGGTCATCAGCCGCCGCAAAGCAGCTGTGATTTTTATGCCCCGGGCGGCACCATTGGGCGCGGTACGGATAACAATCTGGTGCTGCCGGACAATGACCGCACCATCTCGCGTTTGCAGGCCATCGTTCACGTCGACGCCAGTGGCGAATGCCGCGTCACGAACCGCGGCAGCGTTACCCGCGTGGTACTGAATGATATCCCGCTGGAGCGTGGGCGTCAGGTTGAGCTTCAGGATGGGGATATTCTCGGTATTGATGATTATCGCATTGAAGTCAGCGAACTCATTCATGACACCCAGCCCGTAAGCCGCATGGCGGCCAGCATGCAGCAGGCGCGCCCAGCGGCGACACCTGCACCAGCGCCGCAACCGAAACCGGCCAGCGCCGCGCCTCGCGGAAAAGCTGAACCTACGGCCGTGCCGTCGGAAATCTGGGACAGCCTGATGCAGGAGTTTTCCATCTCCGACAGCATCTCCAGCAACCGGGCAAAACCACAGCCCGCGGCCTCCCACGACCCGTTCTCCCAGCCTGCGGCCCCGGAGCGGAATGCCGAAGACCCGCTGGCGATGTTCAACGATGCCGATCCGTCGCTTGAACGTAAAAACGTTGACCCGGACACGCTGTTCAGCGATGAAGCGTTGTTTAAAAAAGAGAGCATCTTTGACGATGTCACCCCTTCAACGCTGGTACAGCCGGACGAAAGCAAACCTGCCCAGCCAAAGGAAGAGGCGTCGGACGAACTCGATCCGTTAGCCCTGTTTGGCGGGTCGGCGAGCGCACCTGCCGCGCGTCACGATGACCCTCTCGGCCTGATGGGCGGCGCGCCGTTAACCCATCCGGATGAAATCGTGGCCGATAAGCCGGAGCCAAAGCCTGAAGCGCAAGCCGCACAGGAAGAGGATGCGCTGGCCAGCTCACCGCTGTTCGATCCGGAACCGACTGAAC
The DNA here is from genome assembly GCF_032389435.1 of Enterobacter sp. DTU_2021_1002640_1_SI_PRY_ASU_LCPMC_013. Classification (NCBI taxonomy): domain Bacteria; kingdom Pseudomonadati; phylum Pseudomonadota; class Gammaproteobacteria; order Enterobacterales; family Enterobacteriaceae; genus Enterobacter; species Enterobacter sp. DTU_2021_1002640_1_SI_PRY_ASU_LCPMC_013. Next base: position 2,535,725 of record NZ_CP135594.1, on the reverse strand, counting down.
CACAGGACGCGCCGCGCGCGGAAGAGGAGCCCGCGCGCCCTGATTACGCTGGCTTCACCATGCCAACACCGCAGGCCGTGGCGCGCAGCAACGCGCAGGCGCCTAAAGGCCGCCTGCGTATCGACCCGGTTAAAAACGCTGCTTCGCCTGCTGCCTCCGCGCAGATCGGCGAGCGGGGCGAGGTGCTTCAGGGCGAACTGCTGGAGGCGCTGCTGGAGGGCATGGGCCTGAGCGAAATGCAGCCGGTGCCGCAGTTTGACCGGGAAAATATGCGTCAGCTGGGTCAGATCCTGGGCATGTTCTCGCAGGGGACCGTGGCGCTGCTCTCCTCGCGCTCCATCCTCAAGCGTGGGGTGAAAGCCGATATGACTATGGTGCTCGACGATGCGAACAACCCGTTCAAACTGTTGCCGACCGGGAAAACGGTGCTGATCCAGATGTTCGGCACGCCGATGCCGGGCTTTATGCCGCCGACCAAATCGGTGCGTGATGCGCTGATCGATCTCCAGGCACACCAGCTAGGGATGATCTCTGGTATCCGCGCCATTATCGCCGCCATGCTGCAATCCTTTAACCCGGAACAGCTGGAAGAGCAGGCGAAGCAGAACGGGATGACATCACGCATGGCGCTGCCGGGCAGCCGTAAAGCCGCGCTGTGGGATTATTTCGTTCGCAGCTATGGCGAGACGGCGGGCGAGATCGAGGACGACTTCCATACCCTGTTTGGCGAAGCCTTCCTCCATGCCTATGACATGGAGGTCAATCAGTACAAAGACTCACAAAGCGGATCGGAAGAAAAATGAATATCGCAACGGCTTCTCTCTCCCGCCAGGGGACGCGCGCCAGCAACCAGGATCAGACGGGAGAAACCATCGGGGAACGTTCAGCCTGCTTTGTCGTCTGTGACGGCATCGCGGGCCTGCCGGGCGGCGAGGTGGCCGCTGAGCTGGCCCGCAACAGCATTATTTCCCGCTTTGACGGCGACAAGCACCTGAATGCGCAGCATATTCGTGACTACGTCCAAACGGCGAACCGCACCATTCTCAGCGAACAACAGGCCGTGCAGGACTATCGCCGGATGGGCACCACGCTGGTCAGCCTGTTTATCGACAGGGATTACCGTCTGGCTTACTGGGCGCACGCCGGAGACAGCCGCCTGTACCTGTTTCGCCGCGGCTGGCTGTGGCATGTCACCACCGATCACAGCCTCGTCCAGCAGATGAAAGATGCCGGGCATCAGACCGACGATCTCAACAGCAACCTGCTGTATCTGGCGCTGGGTATTGAGAATGGCGGACCGGAAGCGAGCTACAGCGATGTCGTGCAGGTTGAGGACGGTGATGCCTTCCTGCTCTGCACCGACGGTTTTTGGCACGGCGTCAGCGAAGAGCAGATGAAGCAGTCGCTGCACATGGTCAATACGCCACAGGAGTGGCTGACCTTAATGAACCAAATCATTCAAAAGAATGCCGAACAGGAGGGCAATGCTCAGGATAACTATACCGCCGTGGCGGTGTGGATGGGCAACCCTCAGGACACCACTTTGCTGCATACGCTCTCTGACGCAGCACAATTTCTTCCCTGCGGAACTGATTAGACACACAAGGATTGATATGAAACTTTGGCTATCGGGTTTGGCTCTTCTGACGGTGGCGACCACCGCACAGGCTGAAAACTTCCGCATCGTGCAGTCTCCTGCGCAGAAGCTGGATATCTGGATCGACAACATTAAAGACAATACGCCGCAAAGCTGGTGTAAGGCGGACGTGGCGCTGCGTATCGTGGCGAACGGCAAGAAAGAGGTTTCGGTGCTGGAAAACTTCGTGCCGCGCCTTGGCTCGCTGCTGGAGCACCAGTGCAGCAAGCTGAATACCCTGAACTGGACGCTTAACGATCCGGAAGGCACGACGCTTGCCCGGGGCACAGCGGCTAAAGCGCAGGACTGGGCGCTGGTGGTGAAGCAGCAGGAAGCGGCGGCGGCAACGACCACCACCTCAGGCGCGCTGCTACCGCCTGACCAGAATCCGGAGACGCACACCGTGGCGGCAGATCGTACGCCATGGCAGGAGTTCACGCTTCAGGACGGTTGCCACCTGCGCACCTTCTGGGAGGGCGGCTCCTCCGCGCCAGCGCTGTTTATTCCGGATTCCGACACCACCCGCTGCGGCAACGGCAGCTGGCTCAGCGGCCACACCGTGGTGACGCAGAATCGTAACGGGACGCAGAAAGCGATTCCGGTCACCTACATTCACGGCTTCCCGGTGATGGGACTGAACAACGCGGTCGATCCTGAAAAGGCGCTGATCACCTCCGTCAACAAAGAACGCATGGTCTTCAGCACCCCGAACAGCGACCAGAGCTGGATGATCCTGCCGTACGACAGCACCCTGAACGGCTGGAAGAGCAACGGCACGGTGGCGGTGGAAATCACCCGTGAGATCGCCAGCGACGACGCCAGACTCCAGGCGCGTATCGCAGAGGTGAAGAAGATCTGGAGCGCATGGGTTGCACCGGGCGCGGAGCTGAACGTTGTTCTGATTGACACGCTGCGCCCGCAGCTGCGCGATCCGGCAGTGGGCGCCTGGCGCGCGGCGAATTAAGGAGGGGCTATGAATACGCTTTATCAACGTCTGGCGGGGGAGTCGATTAGCGACGCGCTGCTTCGCCTGGAAGCCGATATCAAAGCCCGTCCGGCGGATGCCGATCTGCGCGCTGCGTTTGTGCAGTTTCTGATCCTCAGCGGCAACTGGGCGCGCGCCCTGACGCAACTGAAGAGCTGGCTGGCGCTGAAGCCGCAGGCAAAACCGACCGTAACGCTGCTGGAGCAGGCCATTCAGGGTGAACAGCAGCGTGCGCGCGTGTTCGCGGGAGAGGCGCGACCGGCAATGCCCGAGGCGCAGTGGCCGTGGCTGACGACGTTAGCCCAGGCGCTGACCGAAAGCGCCGGGCAAGCGCAAACGCTGCGCCTGGCGGCACTCGAACAGGCCCCGGCAAGCCGCGGGCAGGTCACGCTGGAGAATGAAGAGAGCCACACCTTTGAATGGCTGATGGACGGCGATGCCCGTCTGGGGCCGGTGTGTGAAACCCTGGTCAATGGCCGTTATTTCTGGGTGCCGTTCTGCGCCATCGACGCGATCCGTTTTCAGGCTCCGGCCAGCGTAACCGATCTGGTGTGGCGTCATGCGCTGGTCCGCCTCACGGACGGCACCGAGCAGGTGTGTCAGATCCCGGCGCGTTATCCGTTTGCTGACGGGGCGCCAGACAGCGTTAAGCTGGGGCGTACCACCGAGTGGCTCCCGCTGGACGATGACGGCGCCCTGTATGAAGGCATGGGGCAGAAAGCCTGGCTGAGCGAGCAAAGCGAAAGCCCGCTGCTTACCCTGAGCCTGGTGACATTTACCTCGGATGGTGCGGATGAGTAATCCCGCTGGCGAAGGCGATCTGCTGCGCAGCGGCTGGCAGGCCCGCAGCAGGCAGGAGAAAGTGGGGGCGCGCGACAAAATGCAGCCCTCACTGCTGGATCGCCTGACGGATAACGATCCGGAAAAAAAACGCGAGTCCGCCAACAGCAATCTGATTACCCACGCCGCGCTGCGTCGTAACGTCCTGCGGGATTTACAGTGGTTGTTTAACACCATTAACCACGATGCCTCCAGCGATCTGAGCGGGCTGACGCAGGTGAGCCGTTCCGTCGTTAACTTTGGCGTGGCGCCGCTGGCGGGGAAAAGAATGTCCGATATTGAATGGCACGACATTCAGCGCAAGCTCACCGAAGCGATTATTAACTTTGAACCGCGGATCCTGCCGCAGGGGCTTCAGGTTCGCTGCGTGTCCGATACCTCCTCGTTAGATCTGCACAACGTTCTGTCTATCGAAATCAAAGGTCGCCTGTGGTGCGTGCCGTATCCGCTGGAATTTCTCTTTCGCACTGACGTCGATCTTGAGAACGGCCATTTTGAACTGAAGGATGCGGGGTAATTATGGAAAGCAAACTGCTCGAATATTACAACCGTGAACTGGCCTATCTGCGCGAGATGGGCGCAGAGTTCGCCGAACGCTACCCGAAAGTGGCGGGGCGGCTCGGCATGCGCGGCATCGAAGTGGCGGACCCGTACATTGAGCGCCTGATGGAAGGTTTCGCCTTCCTGACCTCCCGCGTGCAGATGAAAATGGACGCCGAATTTCCGCGCTTTTCACAGCGTATGCTGGAGATGATTGCGCCAAATTATCTGGCGCCTACGCCGTCGATGGCGATCGCTGAAATTCAGCCCGACAGCAGCCGCGGCGACCTGAGCAAAGGCTTTATTGTGCCGCGCGGCACCATGATGGACAGCCTGGCGCTGAAAAAAACCGGCGTTACGTGCAGCTATACCACGGCGCACGAGGTGAACCTGCTGCCGTTAAAAATTGAGCGGATCGAGCTGGGCGGCGTTCCCGCCGATCTGCCGCTGGCCCAGCTCGGCCTGAGCCAGCGGGGGATCAGCAGCGCCTTACGGATCCGCATTGCCTGCGATGGCCCGCAGCATCTCGGGCACCTGGACTTTGACCGCCTGGAGTTCTTCTTAAGCGGCCCGGACATCGAGGCGCTGAAGCTGCTGGAGCTGGTGATGGAGCACCACGCGGGTATTGTCTGCCAGACGGTCAGCAAGCAGCCCCAGCGCCAGCTGCTGTCGTCTGACGCCCTGCGTCAGGAAGGCTTTAATGCGGACCAGGCGCTGCTCCCGGACGATCTGCGCAACTTCGACGGCTATCGCCTGTTGCAGGAGTACTTTGCGTTCCCGGCGCGTTTTCGTTTCATCAGCCTGAGCGGGCTGGGCAAGCTGATCCAGCGCTGCGAAGACGAAAAAGCGTTTGATATCTTCATTCTGCTCGACAAGAGCGACGATCAGCTGGAGCGCGTGGTGGATGCCAGCCACCTGGCGCTGCACTGCACGCCGGTGATCAACCTGTTCCCGAAAGTGGCGGCCCGGCAGAAGCTGAGCGAAAGCCAGCATGAATACCACCTGGTGGTGGATAACATCCGCCCGCTGGATTATGAAATTTATGCCGTGAAAAAAATCTATGCCAGCGCGGATGGTCAGCGGGACGACCAGACGTTTCGTCCGTTCTGGAGTACCTGGAGCGGAGACGCGGGCAACTACGGCGCCTATTTTTCCCTGCGCCGTGAGCAGCGCGTTCTCTCCGAACACGCGCTGCGCTATGGCACCCGCACGGGCTATATCGGCTCGGAGGTCTTCGTCTCGCTGGTGGATGCGCAGCACGCGCCGTGGCAGGAGAATTTGCGCTACATTTCCGCCGAGGTGCTGTGCACCAGCCGTGACCTGCCGCTGATGCTCCAGCAGGAGCTTGGGCAGTTTATTATGGCCGACTCCATGCCGGTGAAGGCGTTAACCCTGCGTAAAGGCCCGACGCCGCCGCGTCCGGCGCTGGCCGAAGGGTTCAGCACCTGGCGGCTCATTAGCCAGCTGCAAATGAACTACCTCAGCCTGATGGACAGCGAAAACGAAGAGGGCGCAGCCGCGCTGCGTCAGCTGTTAGGGCTATACGCCAACCTTGCCGAGACGCCGGTTGCCCGTCAGGTGGATGGCGTTCGTCACTGCGTGCTGGAGCCGGTGCACCGTCGCGTGCCTGAACCCGGCCCGGTGGTGTTCGCCCGCGGGATCGGCATCACCCTGACGGTGGACGAACGCGCCTTTTCCGGCGCCAGCCCATGGCTTTTCGGCAGCGTGCTGGAACGCCTTTTTGCCCGCCTGGTCTCCATCAACAGTTTTACGGAGTTCACGCTCAAGAGCCAGCAGCGTGGTGAAATCGGCTACTGGGCGCCGCGCATGGGTAAAAGGGCGCTGGTATGAGTGAAGTTGCCCCTGCAACGCTGCGCGTGCATCGCCTGACGCCGCTGCCCGATGCGTTCTGGCGCGGGGTGCGCGAGACGCCGTGGCGCTATGATCTGTTCCAGCTGTTAAGACGCATTGATGCCCAGGGCGGTGAACGTTACCCGCTGGGGCGCGCGCCGCTGCCTAAATTTGAGCCGCTGCGTATTGGTCAGCAGCCTTCAATGGGCTTTGCGCCGTCAACGGTTGCTGAGGTCCGGCAGCGGGAAGAGAACGGACTGCATGACGTTTTCATACTGAGCTTCGGCCTGTTTGGTCCTAACGGCCCGCTGCCGGTGCACATGACTGAGTATGCCCGCGAGCGTATTCATCATCATCAGGATCACAGCCTCAGCGCGTTTGCCGACCTCTTTCACCACCGCCTGACGCTGCTGTTCTACCGCGCCTGGGCGGACGCGCAGCCTGCCGTTTCACTGGATCGCGACGACAACAGGCGCTTCGAAGGGTATCTGGCATCGCTGATTGGTATGGGGCAGCCTGCCCAGATGTCGAAAGGCAGCCTGAGCGCGCACGCCCGCTTTACTCACGCCGGGCACCTGACCCGCCACGGACGGGACCCGGAAGGGCTGGAGAAAATCCTGCGCAACTATTTCAACGTGCCGGTCAGGCTGGTGGCCAACGTCCCGCAGTGGATGCCGCTCTCAACGCGGGAGCAGGCACAGCTGGGCGAGGGGCGGCGTATGCCGCGCATGGGAGAGTCCGCTTTTCTCGGCATTGCGGTACGCGACGTGCAGCATAAATTTCGGCTTGAGATTGGCCCGTTGAGCGCAGACGACTACAACCGTTTTCTGCCGGGCGAAGGGTGGGTGACCGAGCTGCGCGACTGGGTGCGACAGTACGCCGGGGTGGAATTTGAATGGGAAACACGGGTGATCCTGCGCGCCGATGCGGTGCAGGGCGCCACGCTCGGTAGTGCCGGGCGATTAGGGTACAACACCTGGCTCGGCCTTCAGCCTCAGCCTGTTCCGCGTGGCGATCTGGTGTATCGCGCAGAGCGATAATCCTTCCGTATACCGAATCATTGTTAATGGAAACTAACATGTCAGAAATTAGCCGTGCCGTGCTTTTCGGCAAACTGGATACGCTGTTATTTACCTCTCTGGAAAGCGCGACTGCCTTCTGTAAGCTGCGCGGCAACCCGTACGTTGAGCTGGTGCACTGGCTGCATCAGCTGATGCAGCAGCAGGATGGCGATCTGCAACAGGTCATCCGTCACTTCGCCCTTGATGAACAGCAGCTGACACGCGATATCGTAGCGGCGCTGGATGCCCTGCCGCGTGGCGCGAGTTCCGTGTCTGATCTTTCCGAGCATATCGACAGCGCCGTCGAGCGCGCCTGGGTCTACGGCTCGCTGAAGTTTGGCGTCAGCCGCATCCGCGGCGGCCATTTGCTGATCGGCATACTGAAAACGTGGAATCTGGCTAACGTGCTGAAAAGCATTTCGGCGCAGTTCACCCGTCTTAACGTCGAGGTGCTGATCGAGCAGTTCGACGCCATTTGCGCCAGCAGCAAAGAGAGCCAGCAGGCCGCCGCCGCTGCGGACGCGCCTGCCGGGGCCGTACCGGCTGCGCAGGGCACGCTGGCGCAGTATGGTCAGGATCTGACGGCGCGCGCCCGGGAAGGGAAAATCGACCCGGTGGTGGGGCGCGATGAAGAGATCCGCCAGATGGTCGATATTCTGATGCGTCGTCGCCAGAACAACCCCCTGCTGACCGGGGAAGCCGGCGTCGGGAAAACGGCGGTGGTGGAAGGGCTTGCGCTGCGTATCGCTGACGGCGACGTGCCGGAGCCGCTGCAAAACGTTCAGCTGTGGCTGCTGGATATCGGCATGCTTCAGGCCGGAGCGGGCATGAAAGGGGAATTTGAGGCGCGCCTCCAGGCGCTGATTAACGAGGTGCAGTCCAGCGCCACGCCAATTATTCTGTTTATCGATGAGATCCACACCCTGATTGGCGCTGGCGGTCAGCAGGGCACCGGCGATGCTGCTAACCTGCTCAAGCCTGCCCTGGCGCGCGGGCAACTGCGCACCATCGGCGCGACCACCTGGGCGGAATACAAAAAATACATTGAGAAAGATCCGGCGCTGACCCGCCGTTTCCAGACCGTACAGGTTCACGAGCCGGACGAAGCCAAAGCCGTGCTGATGCTGCGCAGCACCGTGTCGCCGCTGGAAACTCATCATCAGGTTTTACTTCTCGACGAAGCGGTCAGCGCGGCGGTGAAACTGTCGCATCGCTATATTCCTGCGCGTCAGCTGCCGGATAAAGCGGTGGCGCTGCTGGACACCGCCTGCGCGCGCGTGGCCGTCAGCCAGAGCGCGCCGCCTGCCCAGCTGGAAGATTGTCTGCGTCACCTGGCGGCCCTGGACGTGGAGCTGGAGATTGCTGAACGCGAAGCGCGCGTGGGGGCGGGCGATCCGGCGCGTGTGGCGGCCTTAACCGCCGAACGTGACGCGTTCGAAACCCAGCGCGAAGCCCTGGCTCGTCGCTGGGAAGAAGAGCGCACGCGGGTGCAGGAGATTATCCGTCTGCGTGCCGCGCTGTTTGCGGCGGGTGATGAGGATACGGCTGAACTGCGCGGCCAGCTGGCAGAACAGCAGCAGGCGCTGAAGACCTTACAGGGTGACGAACCGCTGCTGTTTGCCGCGGTGGATGAGAACGTGGTGGCTGCGGTGGTCTCAGACTGGACCGGGATCCCGCTGGGCCGGATGGTGAAAAATGAGATTGACGCGGTGCTGAACCTGGCCGACACGCTGAACCAGCGGGTTATTGGTCAGCGTCACGGTCTGGATCTGATTGCCCGTCGGGTAAAAACCTCGCGGGCGAAGCTTGACGATCCGAACAAACCGGTCGGCGTATTCATGCTCTGCGGGCCATCCGGCGTGGGTAAAACTGAAACCGCGCTGGCGCTGGCGGAGTCGCTTTACGGCGGCGAGCAGAACGTTATTACCATCAACATGAGTGAATTCCAGGAAGCGCACACCGTTTCGACGTTAAAAGGTGCGCCTCCGGGCTATGTGGGCTATGGTGAAGGCGGCGTCTTAACCGAGGCCGTGCGCCGCCGTCCCTACAGCGTGGTGCTGCTGGATGAAATTGAAAAAGCGCACCCGGACGTGCACGAGATCTTCTTCCAGGTCTTCGACAAGGGCTGGATGGAGGACGGCGAAGGGCGTCACATTGATTTCCGTAACACCATTATTATTCTGACCTCTAACGTCGGCACCGACCTGATCGCAGCCATGTGCGCCGACCCGGAACTGATGCCGGAGCCTGACGCGTTAAGCGGCGCCCTGCGCCAGCCGCTGCTGGAGGTGTTCCCGCCTGCGCTGCTGGGCCGCCTGCTGGTGGTGCCGTATTACCCGCTGAGCGACGAGATGCTGGGGCAGATTGTGCGTCTTCAGCTCAGGCGCATTCAGCGTCGTCTGGAAGAGAATCACAACATTATTTCTGAATTTGACGACAGCGTGGTCGAACAGATTGTTCAGCGCTGTACCGAGGTTGAGTCGGGCGGGCGTATGGTGGATGCGATTCTGACCAATACGTTGCTGCCTCAGATGAGCCAGATTTTACTTACCGCCAGCCGCAGCGACGAGCAGTACCGACGTCTGCATGTCACCTGCGAGCAGGGCGAGTTCCACTGTCAGTTTGCCGCGTAATAATCATCAAGAGAACTGTAAAAGATGACGGATAATGATAACAATCGGACTGTCCCAAACGCGCTCCCGGTCGGGTACCGTTTCAATGAGTTTGAGATAAAAGAGGTGATTGGCGGCGGCGGATTCGGCATCGTCTATCGCGCCTGGGATCACCAGCTCGAACGCACTATCGCTATCAAAGAATTTATGCCTTCCTCCCTCGCCGTGCGCGGCGAGGATATGACGCTGGTGCTGCGCAGCGAGCGCTTCGGCAAAGCGTTTTCTGCCGGTCTGAACAGCTTCATCCAGGAAGCCCGCCTGCTGGCGCGCTTTAACCACCCGAACCTGCTGCACGTACTGCGTTTCTGGGTGCAAAACGACACGGCCTATATGGGGACGCTGTTTTACAGCGGTACCACGCTGTCGCGTCTGCGCGAAGAGAAACCGGAGCTGATTAACGAGGCGTGGATCCGCCGCATGCTGCCAATGCTCTTCGGCGCCATCAAAACGATCCACGACGAGGGTTATCTGCACCGCGACATCTCGCTGGATAACATTCAGATTCAGGATAACGGCCTGCCGGTGCTGCTCGATTTCGGATCGGCGCGCCGCACCATCGGTAATCTCTCGGATGAGACGGAAACCATGCTGCGTCCGGGCTTCGCGCCTATCGAGCAGTATACCGACGACAATGAAAGCGAGCAGGGGCCGTGGACGGATATCTACGCGCTCGGCGCCGTATTGCGCACCCTCATCGTCGGCTCTCCGCCACCGGTCAGCGTGGTACGCTCGATTCAGGACACCTGCAAACCGCTGGTGGAGCTGATGCCGCAGGGCTATTCCATCCCGCTGCTACAGGCCATCGACAAGGCGCTGGCGCTGCATATGGAAGACCGTCCGCAATCCATTGAGGAGTTCGCGGCGCTGATCGAGATGCCCGTCGCCGGTATCGACGAGGTGCTTACCGCGAAGAAGACCGGCACGATGCTGGTGCCGGTGGAAGAGGAGACATCTGCTTCCGCGCTGGACTGGCGACGTTACAAGCTTCCGGGGCTGGTGGCCGCGGGCGTGCTGGTTGGGGTGGTTGCCGGTGCGATGCTGTTCGGCGGCGGCAGTCAGGAAACGCCAGAGCAGACGGCGCAAACCCCTGCCGTAAGCCCTCTGGCTGAGACCTCCTCCCAGGCGGAAACCAGACCGGCAACGGCAGACGTGAGCGAGCCGGTAGCGCCACCGGCTACGGCGCAGCAGAGTGCGCCGCCTGTCGACGCCAGCCCGGTCGCGCTGGTCTACATCCGCATGCTTGATGGCGAGACGCTGAAGGTGAACGGCGAGTCTAAAGCGCTGCGTCCGGGGAATAACGGTTACGCATCGCTGAAATTGCCTGCGGGCGAGACCCGCATTGAACTGGAAGGCAATGGAAGAACGCGTACCCAGACGCTGGATATTGCGAAGCCAGGCACCTGGCTGGTGAATCCGTAAGCCTGCGGGTAACAGGACGGAGCGAATGTATAACATCAAGTTTGTCTATCTGTTCCACGAGAACGTCTCGCCAGCGCTGTTTGCGAAAATTATCCGCCCGTCCGTTGCCGGACAGTGGATTATGTCGGTTCCCGACCATTCGCTGCGCTCGCTCTTCACGCGCTACGATCTGCTGCGCACGATCACCGGTGCGAATCCTTATCAGTCCGGGCGCGATACCCGCACGCTGATCGCGCAGGATTTAGAGATGGGCAGGGTGGTTGCCATTGACGAAAGTTTTCGTGACTGGTCATCAGTAACGGAAATTTTTTATATCAATACCAAAGGGCAACTCCAGGCTGCCTCGCTGGTCGGCCTGGGCTGGTATCCGGTGAGTACGATTGTCGACCGCTACGAAACCATGGTGAGAACGTACGGATCTCGCCCTGCGCCAACGGTACTGCCAAAACAGGTGGTGAAATCTAAAACGGCACAGGTGCCGGATGAACCTACTCCGGGCAAGGACGGTAAAACCTATGCCGGGCAGCTTCAGAAGATGACCAAAGCAGAGCGCTGGCAGGCGCGTAAAGATCTGATTGCGAAGGGGAGTAATAGCCTTTATCCGGATGCCCAGATCGCCGCGAAGCGTCTGGCGGCGAATAATATCGCGGTGGAAAAAGCGAAGCTTGCGGAAAATATTTATAAGACCGTGAACCCGCTGGAAACCACACCGGGCGTGCCGGAGGGGTGGACGGATATCAGTAATGACGATGCGCTGTTAGGAAAGTTCGGGCTGAACAAATCAATGCTCTTTGACGATGATACGTCCCCCAATTTTCTGGCGCGCGTCTATCAACCAAAGCCGGAAGTGTTTGGTACAGATATGAACCCCACGCTGGTATTCAGGGGATCGCGCGAGCCTGGTTTCGCCTCTCTGTCTGAGAATGTCTCCTCTTTACTGACCAAAGGGGAGCTGGCGCCGGTGGTAAACGGGGCTGACTGGTCGAATAACTTCTCACAGGGCATGGGTATGGCTTCAGATTATTATAAAAAGGCCGTGAGTATCGGTAAGGAGCTGGCAAGGTCAGGCCAGAATATTGATATTGCCGGTCATTCCCTTGGCGGTGGCCTCGCCTCTGCAACCTCCATGGGCAGCGGGAAAGCGGGGTGGACGTTCAACGCCGCCGGCCTGAATGCCGGAACCGTAGAAAAATACGGCGGCAAGATATTAGGCAGTACGGATAATATCCAGGCTTATCGGGTTGAAGGTGAGCTGCTGACGAAGATTCAGGAAGTTAACCCCTGGGAGGATCTGAAAACGATGAAAGGGCATGTCCCTTCGTGGATCCTCAAAGAGGAAATCTCTGCGCTGAGCCCTAATGCTGCCGGAATACCCCACGATCTTCCCGGTGGAACCGGAAGCGCGCTGGACCGCCACGGGATTAATCAGGCGATTGATTGCATAGAGCAACAGAAGGACGAGGATATTTCGATAATCGGGAGTCGATTGTGAAAAAACGGTTGATGGCTTTTGTCGCGTTATGTTTTTTATTCATGATTCAGGGGTGTAAGCAGGATATGGACCTTAATCCACAGGACTACTTCAGCGGTCAGCAGCTTGAACTGGCGAAAGCGATTGAAGAAGGTGATGTCGACGCGGTGAAGACGCTTGCACCAGACAGCGATCTTAATAAACCGGGAAAGCAGGATATGACCCTGCTTTTTTGGGCCATCGGCAACGCGATTAATGATAAAAAAACATCGCCCCATTTAAAGGTGATTACGTTGCTTGTTAAGGCCGGCGCAGATCCGCTCCAGCCTCGACCGCAGGGAAAAAGCAGCCCTGCCGAATTTGCCCTGAAGGGGGACAGCGCAGACTGGATCAACGCTATGCTGGAGGGTGGCCTTTCGCCCAATGTGAAAGATAAGGTCTTCCACGAACCCATCATCTTCCAGTCGCTAAAAGCGAAAAATACAGAGACGCTGGAAGCCATGCTCGATAGCGGAGCTGACGTCAATGCAACCAATTCACTGGGTAAAACGCTGGTGTTTGATGCGCTGGATAACCAGGCTTACGATCATGTCTTGTTACTGCTCGATCGTGGAGCGGACCCGTCAGTTAAGGCTAAAAATGGCTGGTCAATGAGCAATGCGCTTGCGGACGCGCTGAGTGGACTTGATCGAGGCAGCGAGCAATACGAGAAGTTAAACGAAATAAAAGAGAAACTTATTCAGAAAGGGGGCGTGTGGCCACCTGCGCCGGTTAAGTGATTGCTCAACTTTCATGAAAGCCAGAGATAAGGTTTTTTCCGGAGTTTCCATAAGCCTGCACTCTTTGGATTTATAAATACGAAAGTTCGTACCTTCAGACAAATCAACCCAGCATTGCATCAATCCAAATCCATCTCGTCGAAATTAGCTTTACGTTCATAAACGTTCCCAGCATAAACCATTACGGAATAAAGATTATGCTCAACCGAATTACCGTCCAGCTCCCGGTTGAGGGGCTGCTCTTCTGGAAACTCTCCGGCCGCGAGGCGATGTCCGAGTCGTTCGCGCTGACGCTGACCCTGCTTGGTACGGACGCGCGCATTGACCGCAGCAAGCTGCTGGGCCAGCCGGTCACGGTGACCATCCCCACGCAGAACCTGCTCACCCCCCGCTATATCAACGGCAAGGTGACGCGCGTGGCGGTGAGCGCCGTGGAGCTGACGGGCACCCGCTATGCGGTGTACCAGCTGACGGTGGAGCCGGACCTGTGGCCGATGAAGCGCGACCGTAACCTGCGTATCTTCCAGGGCCAGACGGTACCGCAGATTGTCAAAACCCTGCTGGGTGAGCATCAGGTTAACCTCGAAGACAAACTCACCGGCAGCTACCGGGTGTGGGACTACTGCGTGCAGTATCAGGAATCGAGCCTGGACTTTATCAGCCGCCTGATGGAGCTGGAGGGGATTGCGTACTACTTCAGCCACGAGGCCGACAAACACACTCTGGTACTGACCGACGCCGCCACCCAGCACCAGCCGTTCAGCGGCTATGAGGTCATTCCTTACCATCAGACGCCGTCCGGTGGCAGTACGGATGAAGAGGGCATCAGCCAGTGGGCGCTGGAGGACAGCGTCACGCCGGGAATTTACAGCCTCGACGACTATGACTTCCGCAAGCCGAACGCGTGGCTGTTCCAGGCGCAGCAGAACCCGGCGTCCCCGAAGCCGGGCAGCATCGACGTGTACGACTGGCCGGGCCGCTTTGTGGAGACAGGGCATGCGGAGTTCTACGCCCGCATCCGTCAGGAGCGCTGGCAGGTGGAGCATCAGCAGATTCAGGCGACGGCCACGGCGGCGGGCATTGCGCCGGGCCACATCTTTACCCTGACCAACGCGCCGTTCTTCAGTGACAACGGCGAGTATCTGGTGACGGCGGCGGGTTACCACTTCGAGGAGAACCGCTACGCGAGCGGTGAGGGGGAAACCATTCACCGCACCGATTTCACCGTTATCCCGGCGTCGGTGTCCTACCGTCCGGCGCAGAGCACGGCGTGGCCGCGCACCTACGGCCCGCAGACGGCGAAAGTCGTGGGTCCGCAGGGGGAGAGTATCTGGACGGACAAATATGGCCGCGTGAAGGTGAAGTTCCACTGGGACCGTCTGGCGAAGGGCGATGACACCAGCTCCTGCTGGGTGCGCGTGTCGAGCGCCTGGGCGGGCCAGGGCTACGGCGGGGTGCAGATCCCGCGCGTCGGCGATGAGGTGGTGGTGGACTTTATCAACGGCGACCCGGACCGTCCGATTATCACCGGCCGCGTGTATAACGAAGCCAGCATGCCGCCGTGGGCGCTGCCGGCTGCCGCGACGCAGATGGGCTTTATGAGCCGGACAAAAGACGGTTCCGTGGATAACGCCAACGCCCTGCGCTTTGAGGACAAGGCGGGCGCAGAGCAGGTGTGGATCCAGGCCGAGCGTAACATGGACACCAGCGTTAAAAATGATGAAACGCACAGCGTCGGCGGCGCGCGCAGCCATTACGTGAAGAAAAATGAGCTGCATCGCGTGGAGGCTAATCAGACCCAGGCCGTGAAAGGCGGAACCGAGATCCTGACGGGTAAAGGCAAGCTGGATGCGGCGGTAGAGCAGTATGTTATTGCTTCCGGGACGAAGCTGCGGCTGGTCTCGGGCGAGAGTGCTATTGAGCTTAACGCTAACGGCAAAATTAACCTGATCGGCAAAGAGTTCAACTTCTTCGTTGAAGGGGACGGCTATATCACCACGGGCGGCAAGCTGCACCTGAATACGTCGGGCACCCAACCGGGCACAACAGCACCGGGATCGGGGCATAAAGGGGATATTGATGCGGCGGTGCAGGAGAAATTTACGCCCCCGGAAGAGTAACCGCTTTCTGTCTGCCGCCGGGTTGTCCGTGGCGGCACGTAAAACCCTTTAGCAATTTTAGACGCGAGTTCACCGATGAAATACACCCTCCAGGAAGGTTCCTTTACCCTTTTTCCTGCCGCCTGGCAGGACAACAGCATGAACATCATTCGCGATGACGAAAGCGGGCTGTCCGTGGTGGTCAGCCGCGGCGTTATCCCGGACGGCAGCGACTACGAACAAGAGTTTCACCGGCAGTGGGGCGTGCTGCGTCCTCAGATGGGTGAGATCGCCCAGAGCGAATTTCAGCACGTAAAAGCCGGGCCTGCCGGCAACATTGATGGGGTAGAAGTTGAGACCACCTTTGACCGTAACGGCCAGCGCCTGTGGCAAAAACAGCTGGCCGTACAGACGCCAGGCAAACCGGTACTGATGATTTTTACCCTCTCGGCCTTAAAAGCCTTTACGGAAGAGGACGAGGCGCGCTGGAGCGCACTGAAGCAGAGTCTGACGCTAAACGACAACCGGAATGTGTAAGGCATGAGCGATAACAACGCGGCCCGTAAGGGCGACGAGATTATTCACTCCAGCATTTTTGCTGATATTACCAGCATTGTGGCGGAAGGCGCTGCCTATGCGGTGATTGGCGCGGCGGTGGGCGCGGCAGCGACCGTTGCGGCCCCACTGCTGGGAGCCGGGGCAGCAGCAGCAGGCGTGGCGGCAATTGGCTCCAGCTGTCTGTTGAGCGGCATTATTGGTGGGGTTCTGGCGAACGTCGCCGGGATCACCGACGATATCAGCAACGCCGCTGAAGGGCTGGGTAACGCGCTTTTCCCGCCGTCGCCCGCGGGCAAAATCACCACCGGTTCGAGCAATGTTCTGACAAATAAACTTCCCGCTGCGCGCGCCGCCGGGACGTTAACGCCTGCCGATACCCCGTCCCCTGAGCCGCAGTCGCCGGGCAGCTTTGCCGACTACGCGGGCATGCTGCTCTCCGCTGCCGGACAGTTCGGCAGCGAGATGTGGCAGCCCAGCGTCGCCTCTGCCGCCGCGGGGACCTCGCCGCTGGAAGAAGACAAGGTGGCGTGTGATAAACACTCCGGGCCACAGTATCTGGCGGAAGGATCTAAAAGCGTCTTCATCAACGGACAGCCTGCGGTGCGCGCAAAAGATCGCACCACCTGCGAGGGCACCGTTTCCGACGACGTATCCCCGAACGTGATCATTGGCGGCGACACGCTCACGGTCCGCGACATCAAAAGCGGCAAAACGCCGGGTCTGGCGCTGGGGATGATTGCGCTCTCCCTGCTGCGCGGGCGTCCGGGCAAGATCCTGAAAAACATGCCCTGCGCGCTGGCTGCTGCCGGTGGCGGGATGCTGGCGGATATGGCCGTCAACGCCGTGTTCGGCTCCTCGCACCCGGTTCACGCCGCTACCGGCGTGAAGGTGCTGAATGACGACGACGAACTCGATTTCTCGCTGCCGGGGCGCTTTCCGCTGCGCTGGCAGCGCAGCTACAACAGCCTGACCACCCGCGAAGGGCTGTTTGGTCTGGGCTGGGCTACCACCTTTGACAGCTATCTGACGCTGGAAGAAAACAACGCCACCTGGTTCGATGAAACCGGGCGCGAGCTGAGCTTTGAACTGCCGCCGGTCGACCGCGCGTTTTACAGCATCAGCGAAGGCATTATCATCCGCCGGAATGAGAGCGGAGACGTGGCGATTGCCGACGATGACGGCGCGGTGTGGCGTCTGTATAAACCGACCCGCGCTAACCCCTCCATCCTGCGCCTGGCCTCCCTCAGCGACGAATACGGCAACGCGTTGCTGACGGAATGGGATGAGCACGGGCGGCTGGTAGGTCTGCACGATGAGCCGCGAGCGATCGATGTCACCCTGCGCTATGACGATGAACGTTTCCCGCAGCGCGTTACCTCGGCGAGCCATTTTGACGGCAACCAGACATGGCCGCTGATGCAGTGGGGGTACGACGCGCGCGGCCAACTGGCCAGCGCAACGGATGCCTCCGGCGTGGTCACCCGTGAATACCGTTATAACGATGATGGCCTGATGGTCTGGCACCGTCTGCCGGGCGGGCTGGAGAGCGAATACCGCTGGCAAAAATTCGACCACTGGCGCGTGGTGGAAAATCGCACCAGCACCGGCGACGGCTGTCGCTTTACCTACGATTTAGCCGCCGGGCTGACGACCGTCGATCACTACGACGGTCAGACGCGAAAGCATTACTGGAACACGCAAAACCTGATTGTTCGCTACGTTGACGAGCGCGGTGAGAACTGGCGCTACGAGTGGGATGACAACGAACTCCTCACGCGTCGCATCGATCCGCTGGGTAATGCCGTCACCTTCGTCTATGACGATATGGGCAACCGGGTGCAGGAGATCGACGCCGACGGCAATACCCGCACCACCACCTGGCTGGAGCACCGTGCGCTTCCGGCGTCCATCATTGAAGCCGACGGTAGCGCCACCCGGTTCCTGTATGACGAACATCACGGGCTGAAACGCGTGGTGGATCCGATGGGGCAGACCACGCTGCTGCGTCGGGACGAGTTTGGTCAGGTTGTGGAAGAAGTCGATGCCGCCGGGAACAGCCGTTACCAGGAGTACAACGAGGCCGGGCAGATGGTGCGTGCGACGGACTGTTCGGGCCGAGTGACACAATACCGTTATCATCCGCTGGGCTGGCTGGTGGCTGAGATAAGCGCCGACGGCGAAGAGACGCGTTACCGCTACGACGCCGCAGGGCGTCCGGTGCAGCTCGACCGACCAGAAGGCTGGACCGAGTCGCTCAAATGGAACGAACGTGGTCTGCCGGTGAAGCATGCGGGCGCCGACGGGAAAGAGAGCGAGTTCAGATACGACGAGGCAGGGCGCTTAACCGCCACCCGTAATACACAGGGTGAAGAGGTGCGTCGCCGCTGGGACAGCCGCGGGCGTCTGATTGCCCTGGAAAACGAAAACGGCGAAGCGTATCAGTTCCGCTGGGGCGCGGACTCGCTGCTGCTGGAAGAGGTTGGGCTGGATGGCGTGGCCTCGCAGTATCGCTACGATGCCTGCGGGCGTACGATAGCGCGCACCTTTGCCGGCGGACATCCGGAGGCCATTACCCATGCCTTCGCCTGGAGCGCGAGCGGCCAGCTGGTCGCCCGCACCACGCCGGAGGGGCAGACCCGCTACCACTACACCCCGTCCGGCCTTCTGAGCCGGATTGGGCTGCATCCCGCGCTTTCAGTCGATGCCTGGAGCGCCGAGGCCGAGCAGGAGCTTGTGTTTGAGTATGACGCGCTCGGGCGCGTCACGCGCGAAACGGGCGAGCACGGGGAGCTGGCGTGGGAGTATGACGCGCTGGGTAACCGCACCTCCGTCACGCTGCCCGATGGCCGGGAGCTGAAACAGTTCTACTACGGCAGCGGGCATCTGCTCAGCATTGCCCTTGATAAGCTCTCGGTCTCCGACTTTACCCGCGACGAACTCCACCGTGAAACCAGCCGTACGCAGGGGCTGCTGACCACCCGCAGCGAATACGACCGCCTTGGCCGACTGCATCGCCGGGACGTCTTTACCGGCAATGCCCAGCGCCCGTCGCCGCGCCGCTGGTCCCGCCGCTGGGATTACGACTATCGCAATAACCTGGTCCGCGAAGAGCGGGACGATAACCCGTTCAGCTGGTACCGCTGGCAGTATGACAGCGCCGGACGTCTGCTGGTTCAGGACGGCACGCTGCCCGGCCAGGAGCAGTGGCGCTGGGATGCTGCCGGTAACCCGCTCGAAGGCTCTGCTGAGAAGGTCACGCACAACCGCCTGACGCAGCTGAACGGCATTCGCTGGCGCTATGACATCCACGGTCGTACCGTGGAGAAGGATAACGGCCAGACCCGCTGGCACTACCGCTATGACGGCGAGCACCGCCTGACGGAGGTCATCAGCCAGCCGCGGGACCGCAACAGGCCGCAGACGCAGGTCAGCTTCCGCTATGACCCGCTCGGGCGCCGCATCAGCAAAACGCGACGCCAGATGCTGTTTGGGCAGCCGACCGGCAAGCCAGTCACCACCCGGTTTGTATGGGAAGGGTTCCGGCTGTTGCAGGAAGTGCACGGTGATGTGCCGCTGACCTACGTCTACAGCGATCAGGACAGCTACGATCCGCTGGCGCGTATTGACGGCGTTGATGCCCCGGAAATCTTCTGGTTCCACTGTCAGCCCAACGGCACGCCGGAGCGGATGACGGATAGCGAAGGGCAGGTGCGCTGGGAAGGGGTGAACAGCGCCTGGGGCAAACTGCTGCGGGAAAGCGAGACGCAGGTATCAGGATATTCCCAGAACCTGCGTATGCAGGGGCAATACCTGGACCGTGAGACAGGGCTGCACTACAATCTGTTCCGGTATTACGACCCGGACTGCGGACGGTTTACGCAGCAGGACCCGATAGGGCTGGCGGGGGGGATAAACCTTTACCAGTATGCGCCGAATGCGCTGGGATGGGTGGATCCGTGGGGGTTGACTCCTAAAACATTAATTCACTACACGACTGAAGAAGGGATGAAAGGTATCACGGAAAGTGGTGTAATAAGACCTTCATCAGGAGATATACACGCCCGTTTCGGGGATGGACAATACTTCACTAATATCAGACCTGAAATGATTGGCGGACGAACACTCAAAGATGTTGGAGGAACTGGAAAAATGTCTCTGGGTCAATTAGCAGCTGATATATATGGTGATGCGAGGAAATTAAAAGGTATAAGCCATTTTGTCGAAATAGATGTTACTGGCTTAGATGTAATTGAACCCCGGAAAAATACATTTTTGATCTTAAACACAAAAGATCTTGATGTCTCTAAAAGAATTGTTAAAAGTGGGAGGAGTTGTGGTTGAGGTGAAAAAATATTATAAAGGAAGTGTTGATTTTATTGCAGGTGAAGGGACTATTCTCAATGAGTTCATAGGAGAGGTAGCCACGCGACAAATAAATATTATAGATGGTAATTATTATGCTTCTTCCTCTTTGCTAGATAAAAATGAAAAAGTTGGCTTCCTGCTGTATGATGGTAAGAAAAGCGACCTGGACTTAAGTGACGCCGAAGAAATTTCGAATGAGGAATTTGAAGTTTTCTGGCAAACATCAACGAGTTCATTGCAAGAAAAAAAGCGAATAAAATACTTGTTTGGAGATGCTGTGGAACCTTTGAAAAAATCCACAGTTATTGCTCATATTGTGAACAATAAAGGGAAGTGGGGTAAAGGTTTTGTTCTGTCCCTTTCAAATAAATATCCTGCGGCAAAAAAAAGCTATCTTAGTAGCTTCAAAGAAAATAACTTCCCAGAATTAGGAATGGTTGATTTTGTTATGGTTGATGCTCAGGAGAAGATATTTATTGCTAATATGTATGCGCAGGATGGTATAAAGAAAAATATCAACGACAAGAAACAATACGTTTGTTATGACTCTCTGGAAGTTTGTCTTGAAAAATTATCTGACTTTGCTTTAGTGAATCGCCTTTCTGTACAAATGCCAAGGATAGGAGCTGGCCTCGGTGGTGGTGATTGGAATGTCATAGAGTCATTAATACTAAAAAATATTTGCTATAAAATGATTGATTGCAATGTAATAACTTTATAATTTTAAATAAAAATTTAACCATATATTATGGTGTTTCTGGCGGTTTCTTAGGCAAGGTTTTTTATTTAAAAGGGCAAGGACTTAAGTATGATAATATCTATAATAATATACTATTGGACAAGGAAACGAGTTTCACGATGATAAAAAATACGTCGAGGCTTTAGAGCAATACCAAAAAGCCTGGCAAGCTCTTCCTGAGCCAAAGCTCGAATGGGAGCTCGCCAACTGGATCTCTGCCTGCATATACAGCGCATATTTTGATCACGCGGATTACGCTGAGGCAGAGAAATGGGGAGAGACGACATTACGGACACGTGGATCGGATATAGACACTGCACCCTTAATCGATCTCGGCATGGTCTGTTATGAGTTAAATCAATTCGAGGAAGCGTATAAATATTTTAACGATGCTTATAACTACGGCAAAGAGCGTGCGTTTCAGGATAGACCTAAAAAATATCTGGAGTTCTATCTGCGCAAAAGGGGATAAGTTCGTTACTCCATAAAAAAATCCACGCCAAAGCGTGGATTTTTTTCATTCAAAACAAATCAAACGTTAAACAAGAAGTTCATCACGTCGCCATCTTTAACGATGTAATCTTTCCCTTCCGCACGCATCTTGCCTGCTTCTTTCGCGCCTTGCTCACCCTTGTAGGTTATGAAGTCTTCAAACGCGATAGTCTGCGCACGAATGAAGCCTTTCTCGAAGTCGGTGTGGATCTTACCAGCCGCCTGAGGCGCAGTCGCACCCACAGGGATGGTCCACGCACTTCTTTTACGCCCGCGGTGAAGTAGGTTTGCAGGCTGAGCATCTCATGGCCCGCGCGGATCACGCGGTTCAGACCCTGCTCGGCCATGAAATCTTCACGATCGGCGTCGTTCATTTCAGCGATATCGGATTCAACCGCGTTCCAAAACGCTACCACTACAGAACCTTTATCGCTTGAAGAGTCTGCTGAGAAGGTCACGCACAACCGCCTGACGCAGCTCAACGGCATTCGCTGGCGCTGTGACATCCACGGCCGCACCGTGGAGAAGGATAACGGCCAGACCCGCTGGCACTACCGCTACGACGGCGAGCACCGCCTGACGGAGGTCATCAGCCAGCCGCGGGACCGCAACAGGCCGCAGACGCAGGTCAGCTTCCGCTATGACCCACTCGGACGACGCATCAGCAAAACGCGTCGCCAGATGGTGGGCGGACAGCCAACCGGTAACCCAGTCACCACCCGGTTTGTCTGGGAAGGGTTCCGGCTGTTGCAGGAAGTGCACGGTGATGTGCCGCTGACCTACGTCTACAGCGATCAGGACAGCTACGACCCGCTGGCGCGTATCGACGGCGTTGATGCCCCGGAAATCTTCTGGTTCCACTGTCAGCCCAACGGCACGCCGGAGCGGATGACGGATATCGAAGGGCAGGTGCGCTGGGAAGGCGTGAACAGCGTCTGGGGCAAACTGCTGCGGGAAAGCGAGACGCAGGTATCAGGATATTCCCAGAACCTGCGTATGCAGGGGCAATACCTGGACCGTGAGACAGGGCTGCACTACAATCTGTTCCGGTATTATGACCCGGACTGCGGACGATTTACGCAGCAGGACCCGATAGGGCTGGCGGGAGGGATTAACCTTTACCAGTATGCGCCGAATGCGCTGGGGTGGGCAGATCCGTGGGGGTTGACTCCTGACGATCTCATTCGTTACCGGCCACATGATTCTCTTTCTGCTCAAGGTGGAGCTAGAAGCTCTGCTATTTCTAGGGCATGGGTGCAAGAAAAAGCCTTATTGCAGGATGGTGGGGCTGGCACAAGAAATTGGACAGCGCAAGAGAGGGATTTAATTTTGAAGACTCCCAACAAGAGCCTAACCTCTGTGATGTCCCGGGCAGGCTATACCGGGCATCATATCAATTCGGTAGAAGGCAATGGTACACTTGGTTCCAAATGGCAAGGTGATCCGAGGAACATTGTATTCTTGAAAAATCATAACCATCCCGACAAGTTCAATGAGCATGTCCATGGTGATCAAGGACATAGAGGGAATACTAAGAACTCGACGCGTGGGCGCTTAATCGATAGAGAAAGAACACTAAAATCTAGACAACGATGTAAGCAATTATAGGTGGAAAGATGAACATAAAAAATGCAGTCCAAGATCTTGTGAACAAATTTAAAATGAATGAATTGAATATGGGAGAGATAGACTATACAGACGATGAAAATGAGACTTCTTTTCCCGTGAATTTAAATGGGGAGGTTGATTTTTTTTATCGTCATTTGATTTTAAATGACAGTCCAACATTTGATGGTACTTTTTATTTACAGATTATTGAACCTCAAGATCTCAACGAAATATTATCCGGTTGGCGAGTTCAAAATGATACGGCTTGGCGCGATGAATATATAATCTTTGCTGAAAGAAATGGTGACGTTCTTTTTTGTGACACCCAAAATCTAACATCTCCTGTTTATGGTAGCATTCAAAAACGAAACTTTATAATTTCTGGTTCCTTAGCTGACTTTTTGAATGCTTTTTGTTCTGCTATTGAGATGGAACAAAATAATTATGATGGTGATGCTACAGATGATGAATTTAATTTAAGAGAAGATTTTCTGGAAGATATCGATGTGATGCTTAAAACTAAACTAAAAGATGTTGAGGTTGAAGGGTTTAAGAAATTCTTTTTTGGTTAGTTTTTAAGTTTTTTAATAATAAAGATTTACTGTCTTAGATACCTCCTTGCTTCTAAAAGCATTTATTTCTTATTCCCCTTTTTATAGGTGAGGAGGTTTATTTGCTATTGCTAATGAATAAACACATGAATAATATTTACATCTCTTGTAGAAAAAGGAAACGAATTTCATGATAAAAAAATAAGCCGAGGCTTTAGAGCAATAACAAAATGTCCGGCAGGCTCTTCCTGAGCCGCAGATCGAATGGAAAATTGCCAACTGCAACTCTGCGTACATGTACAGTGCTTGCTTTGCTCTCAAGGAGAACGATGAGGCGAAAAAATGGGGGGAGAGGATACTTAGTACACGTGGATCGGATATAGAGACAGCGCCGTTAATCGTCCTCGGCATGGTTTTTTATGAGTTGAATCAATTTGCTGAAGCGTACAAATATTTTAATGGTTCTTATAACTACGTCAAAGACCGAACGTTTCAAGACAGAGCTGAAAAATACCTTGAGTTCTATTTTCCTAAGAGTGCACAAGTTCGTTTTTTTCATAAAAAACAAATCAAACTTTAAACAAGAAGTTCATCCCATCGCCATTTTTAACGATTTGATTTTTTGCTTTCTGCACGCAACTTCCCTTTTTCTTTACGTCATGCTCATTCTTTTAAGTGTAAAGTCTTTAGATATTAGACTCTGAGCATTTAAAAGTCTTTTACCAGCTGTACGCAATAATGAAATTATGACAACTGCGATCGTCTGCTGGTAATCCACCTCGAACGACTTGCTGGAAAGGACACGCACAACCCCCTGACGCATGCTTAATCCGTTAAATCAAGGGGGATTGGCTCCTAAGCACGTTGATCCAACAACGCCAGGTAGATCGTATGTATTACCATCAGTATGGGCAGAATGGCTTGAAGAAGTAGCGATTCCAGGCTCCGGTAATGTAAAATAGGTTACTATATGAATATTAATAAAGATGATGATCTCCTTGTGATAGTAAAGAAAGAAGGAATATATTATTGGTTCGTGGCGTTCAAAGAAATGTGGGTTTTAGATAGAATTAAATGGATAGAGGATTTTGTGAAAAGTGGGGTGGAAATAAATCTACAGGATGTCCATAAGGAAAGATATGACATACCCGTAGTAAATGAAGAAAACGCGCAGATATTTATTGATGGGTTAATTAAAGATGGCTATTCATTCGATAAGGATGACATAGCTGATGAGTTTTTTAGTAGGCTTTCGCAAAAAACAACTTGGTGGGATATATATGATCTTATGCCGGATTTGCTTATAGATTTTGATAATAAAAGACTATATTCGGAGTATGTTGAAAGTATGCATTATCAAAAATATGTTCCTGATGGTTGGCAAGGTGAGCTTGTTGATTTCTGCGGTAATGGAACGTTACCTCAAGATGAAATGTTCTGGATAAAGAATGGAACAAATCATAGATACGTTATCATTGCTAAAGGGTAAAAAAAATTTTCAGCATACCATTTTAGATTATGCAATGGTCTTACAACACGCGAGTTAGTTTTTGTGTTAACCGATAAAAAGCCATTATTAACCGTTGTAACCCTATTTGATGCTTAGGGCAAAAGCTTCTTTGCCTGCACTGCCACGAGGCACATTTTTCTATTACTTAAAAATCATCTGAACGAAGAAGGGGTTGTTGTCTTTAGCTATGTGGAAAACCAAAATGGCTGGCATGATTGGTTTTATTTAAATGGTATGAAGCGTAACGCGTTGTCTCGATCAGGCCCTGCTTATTATGATAAAATGCGATTCAAAACTTTTAACGATTCCCGCTCGCAAAAAAAGGGATTTAGAGGATATATTATTGTCGACCGGCAGACCTCTCCTAAGAAACGGTGGTGTCAGCCTCGCTAAGTATTAGAGTCTGGCCTTACTTGTTGAGTGATTAATCGAGGTGCCTTTTCAGACGTTAAAGCTTGCGACTACACAAATCATTTCTTTGGAGGTGAGCAAGAAGTCAGATCTTTAAGATATTTTTTTGACTCCCTAATAAAAAATGTACGTGAAAGCGTGGATTTTTCCCGTTCATAAAAATTAAACGTAAACAAGAAGTTCATCACATCGCCATCTTCAACAATGTAGTCTTTTCCTTATGCACGCATCTTGCCTCCTTCTTTCGCGCCTGGCCCTTCCTGACCCAGCTCTTCCATAAACTCTTCACGGTCGGCATCGTCCAGTTCAGTATTATCGGATTCAACCGTGGCGCAAACTACTAACACTAACGAACCCGCAGCGAATATGACCGTCTTGGCCGCCTGCATCGCCGGGATATAGTTACCGGTAATTTTCAGTGCTCTTGGTTGCACCGCTGGGATACTACCGGTAACCCGCTCGAAGGATCTGCTGAGAAGGTTACGCACAACCGGCTGACGCAGCTGAACGGCATTCGCTGGCGCTATGACGTCCACGGACGCACCGTGGAGAAAGATAACGGACAGACCCGCTGGCACTACCGCTACGACGGTGAGCACCGCCTGACGGAGGTGATCAGCCAGCCGCGGGACCGCAACAGGCCGCAGACGCAGGTCAGCTTCCGCTACGATCCGCTCGGGCGACGCATCAGCAAAACGCGCCGCCAGATGCTGGGCGGGCAGCCAACCGGCAAGCCGGTCACCACGCGGTTTGTCTGGGAAGGGTTCCGGCTGTTGCAGGAGGTGCACGGGGACGTGCCGCTGACCTACGTCTACAGCGATCAGGACAGCTACGATCCGCTGGCACGTATTGACGGCGTTGATGCCCCGGAAATCTTCTGGTTCCACTGTCAGCCCAACGGCACGCCGGAGCGGATGACGGATAGCGAAGGGCAGGTGCGCTGGGAAGGGGTGAACAGCGCCTGGGGCAAGCTGCTACGGGAAAGCGAGACGAAGGTATCAGGATATTCTCAGAACCTGCGCATGCAGGGGCAATACCTGGATCGTGAGACAGGGCTGCACTACAATCTGTTCCGGTATTACGACCCGGACTGCGGGCGGTTTACGCAACAGGACCCGATAGGGCTGGCGGGGGGGATAAACCTTTACCAGTATGCGCCGAATGCGCTGGGATGGGTGGATCCGTGGGGGTTGGCATTAAAGGGAGTCGACTTTACAGGAAGCCCAGATCTTTTCCCAATCAATGGAACAAAACAGAATATTGTATCTATTACAATGCAAGGAACTCGAGATAGAGATTTCACCGAGGCTTTCAAGGCAGCCGGTATTTCTAAAAGCGATGCAACTGGATATACATGGCATCATGTCGATGATTTTGACCCAGCCACAGGAAGGACAACAATGCAATTAGTAAAAACTTCTGCGCATGAAGCTACTTTCCCACATAAAGGCTCAGTCTCACAATTCGAGAAATATTTTGGTGTAAAATATGGTTCCCAAGAAGCCATTGCTGTTTCTCATTCTAAAGGCTGGTTGAAGGGGCGTGTCCCGAAAAAATTGCGTGCAAACTGTCATCAGTGAGGTATAACCTATGAACCATTTCAGTAACTGTGAAAAAAAGATTGGACGTGCAGATATTACTAGAACGGAAGAGAAATTATCTATTACTCTTCCGGATGATTTCGTTTCACATTATCTGCAATTTAATGGTGGCACTCCTGAGAAAAGTTGGTGGGACGGTGATGAAGATTTTGAGCCAGTAGAGGTGGCAGGGTTTAAACCGTTTGTTTATAATAGTCAGACAAATAATGACCCTAGATCTTTAATCGACGGTTGTTATATCAGCATGTTGGATAGGGAAGTGATTCCTAAAAACCTGCTTCCTTTCGCAAATGATTGGGGAGGGAATTTCTTCTGTCTAGATTTAGACAATTACTCAATAGTATATTTTGCTACAGATTCTTTTGATGAGGATTTGACTATGCAAGAGAATCACATAAAACTTCAAAGATATCTGACAAATTCATTTGCCAATTTTGTTAATGGATTAGTAGCAGAAGAAGATCTTTCTTAAAGAATATTTAAAAATTTAATCGATTTATTTACTTCGATTGCTGTTGTTTTGATATTCATATTTTTAATAAAGCTCTGTGACACAAATCATAGGGTTTTATTATAAAACAGCATGACAGGCTTGGTGGTATGAAAGCAGCTAGAATCCCATGTAGAATAAATCAGGTTAAAAAATGAAGATATCCCAGTTAGCAATACATAGGTTAAATAATATTAATTGGTTTGTTAATCTTGGTGTAGCAACGACACTCCCTGGTGTTATCCAGGCTCAGTCCCTTAGCTTATTTATAAAAGGCTTGAATAGCGATGAATGGGAAAGTGCCACCTTGGAGGCTGGTTATGAAATAACGGGCTATCTCGCAAAAAAACACACTAACAAATATCAATATTGGAACTCTTTGGTCAAAGAAGCTAAGAAAGTTGTGGAGAATGATATTATCCCAAAAATAATCTTCCCAGAGTCTGAGAAAGGATCAATGACTGAGAACTTAAAATGGGACCTTGTGAATTACTTGCTTGAAGATGCGTATAGTTCTTTACTACATGAGCCATTCGCTTTTGAAGGCTTAATTAATGTTTATGAAGCTGGGCATATGCCCTGTGGATGGTCAGGTACTTGGCCAGCGGGCAAACTAGTTATCTATTGATAGGACACGCGAAAAAAAATCCACGCCAAAGCGTGGATTTTTTTCATTCAAAACAAATCAAACGTTAAACAAGAAGTTCATCACGTCGCCATCTTTAACGATGTAATCTTTCCCTTCCGCACGCATCTTGCCTGCTTCTTTCGCGCCTTGCTCACCCTTGTAGGTGATGAAGTCTTCAAACGCGATAGTCTGCGCGCGAATGAAGCCTTTCTCGAAGTCGGTGTGGATCTTACCGGCCGCCTGAGGCGCGGTCGCGCCCACAGGGATGGTCCACGCTCGCACTTCTTTTACACCAGCGGTGAAGTAGGTTTGCAGATTCAGCAGCTCATAACCCGCGCGGATCACGCGGTTCAGGCCCGGCTCTTCCAGACCCAGCTCGGCCATGAACTCTTCGCGGTCGGCGTCGTCCAGCTCTGCAATATCAGATTCAACGGCAGCGCAAACCGCAACCACTACAGAACCTTCAGCCGCGGCAATTTCACGCACTTTGTCCAGATACGGGTTGTTCTCGAAACCGTCTTCGTTAACGTTGGCGATGTACATGGTTGGCTTCAGGGTCAGGAAGCTCAGGTATTTGATCGCCGCTTTGTCTTCGTCAGTCAGGTTTTTCAGCGCGCGCAGCATGCCGGCATTTTCCAGCTGTGGCAGACATTTTTCCAGCGCAGCCAGTTCCGCTTTCGCGTCTTTGTCGCCGCCTTTGGCTTTCTTCTGCACGCGGTGAATGGCGCGCTCGCAGGTGTCGAGGTCAGAGAGGGCCAGCTCGGTGTTGATGACGTCGATGTCGTCAGCCGGATCTACTTTGTTGTTAACGTGGATAATGTTGTCGTTCTCGAAGCAGCGCACAACGTGGCCGATCGCTTCGGTTTCACGGATGTTGGTCAGGAACTGGTTGCCCAGGCCTTCACCTTTGGATGCGCCTTTTACCAGGCCCGCGATGTCCACGAACTCCATGGTGGTTGGCAGAATGCGCTGCGGCTTCACGATTTCCGCGAGCTGGTCCAGACGCGGATCGGGCATAGGAACAACACCGGTGTTCGGCTCGATGGTACAGAACGGGAAGTTCGCCGCTTCAATACCTGCTTTGGTGAGCGCGTTGAACAGGGTGGATTTGCCCACGTTTGGCAGACCGACGATACCGCATTTGAATCCCATTTCTAAATCACCTTAATATCTTGATAATCAATCCGTTAACGATAACCGATTGAAGAAAAGTAAATAACTACGCCTATTATACACGTAACCCGCGCGACGCGCGGTAAAAAAGCCCCAGGGCGCCGATTATTGCGCTTTGAAAGCGTGCAGTCGATTGGTGGCTTTCGTCAGGCCGTCCTGAAGCCAAATCTCGGTGCAGCGGGCCGCTTCGTCCACCGCTTCGTCAATCAACTTCTGCTCAGAAACCGGTGGTTTACCCAGTACGAAACCAACAACTTTGTTTTTATCGCCCGGATGGCCGATTCCCACGCGCAAACGGTGGAAATTAGGGTTATTACCCAGTTTGCTGATGATGTCTTTCAGACCATTGTGGCCGCCATGACCGCCGCCCAGTTTGAACTTCGCCACGCCTGGCGGCAGGTCCAGTTCGTCGTGGGCCACCAGGATCTCATCCGGATTGATGCGATAAAATGTTGCCATGGCCGCCACGGCTTTGCCGCTCAGGTTCATAAAGGTGGTTGGCACCAGCAACCGCACGTCAGCACCCGCAAGATTGATGCGTGAGGTATACCCGTAAAACTTGGTTTCTTCACGCAGGGGAGCGCGCAAACGCTCCGCCAGCAGATCAACATACCAGGCGCCGGCGTTATGGCGGGTAGCGGCATACTCTGCGCCCGGATTGGCGAGGCCGACAATCAGTTTAATCGTCACGATTTACTTCCTAATGGGTTCCAGATCTGGCGCGTAGTTTACTGTCTGGCGCGCCGCTTGACAAAGTTCTGCCTGCTGTACACCGAAATGCGAATAATTTCCTCTTTGAACAATTAGAATTTCAAGCTGTTCAATGTCTTATTTGTAAATTTTTGTCCGGGAGTTATCAGTAAATGTGATCATTCACGCAACTCATATAAGAGGCGTTGTCTATACTTTACACACAAGGAGAAGGGGCTTTTCCCCTGACAACCCAAAGTTCCGGAGGTGACATATGAAACGCAAAAACGCTTCAATGCTCGGTAACGTGCTAATGGGGTTGGGACTGTTCGTGATGGTCGCCGGTGTCGGTTATTCAATCTTAAACCAATTACCGCAGCTTGACCTCCCACAATACTTTGCGCATGGCGCGGTGCTGAGTATCTTCCTTGGTGCGGTATTGTGGCTCGCCGGGGCGCGCGTGAGCGGACATGAGGAAGTCTGCGATAAATACTGGTGGGTGCGCCATTACGATAAACGATGCCGCCGCGACCAGCGCAAGCATAGCTAGTCTGTAGAAATAATGAACATAAAAAAACGACTCTCAAATGAGTCGTTTTTTTTATGTGTTGGCTTTTCGGAACGATTATAGATCTGCTAACGCAGCTTCACGGTTAGGGTAGAAGGACAATCGGCCAGGGATCGGCTGCACGCCCGCGCGCGCCATGGTGCGCAGGGGCTGGAATTCAAGGTTACTCACCCGCAGTTCACAGCCTTCCGGCAGACGCGCAACAAAGCGCTGGAAGGCATCCAGACCGCCGGCATCCAGCACCGGGACGGCATCCCATTTCAGCACCACAATCCGTTTGCCCGCAATGCGGGATTCCAGATCGCTGAACAGACCTTCCGCTGCGGCGAAGAACAGCGGGCCAATCACGCGCAGCACCAGCACATCGTCAGGCACCTCAACGTTAACCGGGGAGAGACGCGTCATCTGCGCGATGCGGCGCATAAAGAGCAGCGAGGCCAGCACAATGCCGACGCTGATGGCGATAACCATATCGAACAGCACGGTCAGCGACATGCAGATCAGCATCACGATAATGTCGTCTTTCGGCGCACGGCGCAGCAGGTTAACCACCTTATGCGCCTCACTCATGTTCCAGGCCACCATCAGCAGCAGCGCAGCCATGGCAGAGAGTGGAAGCCATGAAAGCAGCGGGGCAAGGATCAGCAGCGCCATGATCACCAGCAGGGAGTGAATGACCGCCGAAACCGGTGATGTCGCGCCCGCACGTACGTTCGCGGCGGAACGGGCAATCGCAGCCGTAGCGGTAATACCGCCGAAGAACGGTGCAACGATGTTCCCTAAGCCCTGGCCGACCAGCTCGCTGTTGGCTTTGTGCTTAGTGCCGGTCATGCCGTCGAGCACGACGGCGCAGAGCAGGGATTCAATCGCGCCCAGCATTGCCATGGAGAACGCGGCAGGCAGCAGAGCGCGAAGGGAATCCCAGCTTAGGGTGAAGCTTGAGCCCGGCATGTCCCACGGCAGAACCAGCTGCGGCAGCAGCTGCGGAATGCCGCTGCCCTGTGAGCCGTCCGCCAGAACATAGTGGAACTGGGAGCCAATGGTGGCGACCTGTCCACCGAGCAGGTTGACAACGCCCATCACCGCGCAGCCCAGCAGCAGAGCGGGCAGATGCCCCGGGAGACGAATGCCTAAGCGAGGCCAGACGATAAGTGTGCCGAGGGTAACGATGCCAATGGCTGCATCGCCCAGGTTGGCCGTCGGCAACGCCATAAACAGCGCGCCCACTTTCTGTAAATAGTGCTCCGGAACATGGGCCATTTGCAGGCCGAGGAAATCCTTAATCTGCATGGTCCCGATGGTAATCCCAATCCCCGAGGTGAACCCCAGCGTTACGGAAAGGGGAATATATTCAATCAGGCGACCAAAGCGGGCCAGACCAAACAGAATTAAAAAGATGCCGGACATCAGGGTGGCAACCAGCAGGCCTGCCAGACCAAACTGTTGGGAAACCGGGTAGAGGATCACCACAAAGGCGGCAGTCGGGCCGGAGACGCTGAAGCGGGACCCGCCCGTCAGCGCAATCACAATCCCCGCAACGGCCGAGGTGTACAGCCCGTACTGCGGCGCGACGCCGCTACCAATCGCCAGCGCCATCGCCAGCGGGATGGCAATAATCCCGACGGTGATCCCGGCTATCAGGTCACGAACAAAGCGTGACGATGTGTATTTCTCTTTCCAGCAGGCGTCGATGAGGGCGCGAAAGGGCAGAACATGTGAGGAGGTTACGTTTTTCACAATTATCTATCATCCGTGTGCGCATCATCTGTCATGTGAATGGCAGGTGAAGGAGG
The DNA here is from genome assembly GCF_032389435.1 of Enterobacter sp. DTU_2021_1002640_1_SI_PRY_ASU_LCPMC_013. Classification (NCBI taxonomy): domain Bacteria; kingdom Pseudomonadati; phylum Pseudomonadota; class Gammaproteobacteria; order Enterobacterales; family Enterobacteriaceae; genus Enterobacter; species Enterobacter sp. DTU_2021_1002640_1_SI_PRY_ASU_LCPMC_013. The sequence continues at coordinate 2,503,195 of NZ_CP135594.1, read as the reverse complement.
CATAAGTCATACAAATAAATACTATAAACAAAAAAACCCGCCGTAGCGGGTTTTTTGGCCGTGTTCGATCAGTGTTCGAACATTGCAGAGATCGATTCTTCGTTGCTGATACGACGAATCGCTTCGGCCAGCATCCCGGACAGAGTCAACGTACGCACGTTTGGCAGCGCTTTGATCTCGTCGCTCAGTGGAATGGTATCGCACACCACAACTTCGTCAATGACGGAGTTACGGAGGTTGTTTACCGCATTGCCGGAGAAGATCGGGTGAGTGGCGTAAGCGAATACGCGTTTCGCACCACGCTCTTTCAGCGCTTCAGCGGCTTTACACAGCGTACCGCCGGTATCGATCATGTCGTCCACCAACACGCAGTCGCGGCCAGCCACGTCACCGATGATGTGCATCACCTGAGAAACGTTAGCGCGTGGACGGCGTTTGTCGATGATCGCCATGTCGGTATCGTTCAGCAGCTTCGCGATAGCACGAGCACGTACCACGCCGCCGATGTCCGGAGAAACCACAATCGGGTTGTCCAGATTCAGTTGCAGCATGTCTTCCAGCAGGATTGGGCTGCCGAATACGTTATCAACCGGCACGTCGAAGAAGCCCTGGATCTGCTCTGCGTGCAGGTCAACCGTCAGTACGCGGTCAACGCCGACGCTGGACAGGAAGTCAGCGACAACTTTAGCGGTGATTGGCACACGCGCGGAACGGACGCGACGGTCCTGACGTGCATAGCCAAAGTAAGGAATAACAGCAGTGATACGGCCAGCAGAAGCACGACGCAGCGCGTCGACCATAACAACCAATTCCATCAGGTTGTCGTTCGTTGGAGCACAGGTGGACTGGATGATGAAAATATCACCACCGCGTACATTTTCGTTAATTTGTACGCTGACTTCGCCGTCGCTAAAGCGACCTACAGCGGCGTCGCCGAGGGAAGTGTACAGGCGGTTGGCAATACGTTGTGCTAGTTCCGGGGTGGCGTTACCAGCAAAAAGCTTCATATCAGGCACGAGAAGAACCTCAGGCATGCGTCCAGTGGTGGATAGCGTTCGCCGCAAACTGCGGGGCCTAAGCAAACGCTATCCAGGCGGTGTATTAAAGAGCGCGATGCAACGTCTGGAACAGGGTGACGTTGTCACCGAAACTCAGTCTGCGCCAGAATGGCCTGCTGTAGGGGGGAGGTGTTCATCCCGCGTGCTACAAAACCATGCAGCCAAACCGGCGCTTGCTCAAGCACCTGACGGGCGGCGGTTTCGGTGTCAAATTCAGCAAAGACACAGGCCCCTGTACCGGTCAGGCGCGACGGCGCGTATTCTAACAGCCAGGAAAGCACCGCATCAACCTCGCGAAAACGTTTTCTTGCGATATCCTCGCAATCGTTGCTGAATTCACAATTTAATAACGTTTTTATTGACCGTACCGGGGTATTTCTTTTCAGGTCAGGATCTTTAAAGATGACCGGGGTAGGAATGCTCACGCCAGGGTGAACGATCAGATACCATTTTTCCGGCGGATCGACCGGCGTGAGGATTTCACCGACACCTTCAGCGAACGCCGCGTGGCCGCGCACAAACACCGGTACATCGGCGCCCAGCGTCAACCCTAACGCTGCCAGTTCGTCCGTCGTCAGACCGCAGCCCCAGAGGTGGTTAAGCGCCACCAGTACAGTCGCGGCGTTTGATGAGCCGCCGCCAAGACCGCCGCCCATCGGCAGGCGTTTGTCGATACGGATATCCGCACCGCTTCCCGCCGGCAGACGACCCGACGTCGACGCCGTTTTCATTAGCAGGCGGGCAGCGCGCACGATCAGGTTATCGTCATGCGCCACGCCGTCGACCGGCGTCAGCAGGCAAATCTGCCCGTCCTGACGCGGTTCGATGGAGATGGTGTCGCCGTAATCGACAAACTGAAACAGCGTTTGCAGGGTGTGATAGCCGTCAGCGCGCTGCCCGGTAATGTAGAGAAACAGGTTCAGTTTTGCGGGAGAGGGCCAGTGGGTCATCATTTAACGATCCAGTTGTCCATTTTCAGCTTGATACGCTGGCTACCCTGCGTCAGCTCCATATTGGACGGCAGCGACGGTTGCGTCTTGCTGTCATACGCGCTGTACACCACTTTCCAGGTTTTACCGCCCTGGGTGTAGTTTACCTGGCTCAGACGGTATTGATCGTCGAGCGTATAGTCGGTCGCATCACCCGGCAGGCCAAGGATCCACTGGCGCAGACTATTGAGCGGAATCGGCATCCCGGTCAGCTTGCCAATCATCTCTTCGGCGTCGGTTGCCGTGTAGTGCTGGCCTTTGTTATCGGTGATCTGCGCTTCGCCAGGCTTCGCGTTAAGCTCCAGCTCGGTGCTGCCCAGCGGGTTCAGCAGCAGCAGGCGATAGTTGTCCTGACCCGTTTGCTGCCAGAAGAAGCGAGCGTAAACTTTTTGTTCGTCAGAGAGATAAGCAAATGCACCGCGGGTCTGGTACTGGCTTAATTTCAGCACATCCTGCTGGTGCTGACGCCACTGCGGTGAGTCAGGGCTTTTGCCCGGGCCTTTCGGCTGATGAACGGAACAGGCGGTCAGAACCAGGGCCGCCAGAGGCAGCAGGCGAATCATTCGGGTCATAATGATGACAAATCCTTGAGATACGTTGCAGTTATAACTGTTAATGCTAGCGTTGAAGGGTGCCACCGTCTACGTTCAAATTATCTCAAAGCGTGGCGTAAGCTATTACTCCGAAAGGGGGCAGTCTCTTTTATTGATCTCGCGCATCCTGTATGATGCGTCCTGCTAACCTTATTAACGCTGGTACTACTCCCGCTCAACATGACCCTATTAGCACTCGGTATTAACCACAAAACGGCCCCGGTTTCACTGCGAGAACGCGTTACGTTTTCGCCGGATACGCTCGACCTGGCGCTGGACAGCCTGCTTGCACAGCCGATGGTGCAGGGTGGCGTGGTGCTGTCGACGTGCAACCGTACCGAGCTCTATTTAAGCGTGGAGGAGCAGGATAACCTGCACGAGGCGCTGATCCGCTGGCTGTGTGACTACCACAACCTCAACGAAGAGGAGCTGCGCAACAGTCTGTACTGGCATCAGGATAACGATGCGGTCAGCCATCTGATGCGCGTGGCCAGCGGTCTGGATTCGCTGGTGCTGGGCGAGCCGCAGATCCTCGGCCAGGTGAAAAAAGCCTTCGCGGATTCCCAGAAAGGGCATCTGAAAGCCAGCGAACTGGAGCGAATGTTCCAGAAGTCATTCTCCGTGGCGAAGCGTGTGCGAACCGAAACCGACATTGGCGCCAGTGCGGTTTCGGTTGCTTTCGCGGCCTGTACCCTTGCCCGTCAAATTTTTGAATCCCTGTCGACCGTCACCGTACTGCTGGTGGGGGCGGGCGAAACCATCGAGCTGGTGGCGCGCCATCTTCGCGAACACAAGGTGAAGAAGATGATCATTGCCAACCGCACCCGCGAACGTGCGCAGGTGCTGGCAGATGAAGTGGGCGCTGAGGTGATTGCGCTGAGCGACATCGATGAACGTCTGAAAGAGGCGGACATTATTATCAGTTCTACCGCCAGCCCGCTGCCGATTATCGGGAAAGGGATGGTCGAGCGTGCGCTGAAATCCCGCCGCAATCAGCCGATGCTGCTGGTGGATATCGCCGTTCCGCGTGATGTCGAACCGGAAGTGGGCAAACTGGCGAACGCCTACCTGTACAGCGTGGATGACCTGCAAAGCATCATTTCGCACAACCTTGCCCAGCGTAAGGCGGCGGCTGTGCAGGCGGAAACCATCGTTGAACAGGAAACCAGCGAATTTATGGCCTGGCTGCGCGCGCAAAGCGTCAGCGAGACCATCCGCGAATACCGCGGTCAGGCGGAGCAGGTGCGTGATGACCTGACGGCCAAAGCGTTAGCGGCCCTTGAACAGGGCGGCGACGCGCAGGCGATTATGCAGGATTTAGCCTGGAAACTGACCAACCGCCTGATCCATGCCCCAACCAAATCTCTTCAGCAGGCTGCCCGTGACGGGGACGATGAACGCCTGACTATTCTGCGCAACAGCCTCGGGCTGGAATAGCGCCCTATACCCATTTTCTAAGACAAGGTGCATTTACGCCTATGAAGCCTTCTATCGTCGCTAAACTGGAAGCTCTGCACGAGCGCCATGAAGAAGTCCAGGCGCTGCTCGGTGATGCCGGGACCATTGCCGACCAGGAACGTTTTCGCGCGCTGTCGCGTGAATACGCGCAGTTAAGTGATGTTTCAAAATGCTTTACCGACTGGCGACAGGTCCAGGAAGATATCGAAACCGCGCAGATGATGCTCGACGATCCTGAGATGCGCGAGATGGCGCAGGAAGAGTTGCAGGACGCAAAAGCGCGTTCAGAAGAGATGGAGCAGCAGCTTCAGGTGCTTCTGCTGCCGAAAGATCCGGATGATGAGCGTAACGCCTTTGTGGAAGTCCGCGCCGGTACCGGTGGCGACGAAGCGGCGCTGTTCGCCGGGGATCTGTTCCGTATGTACAGCCGGTATGCCGAATCCCGTCGCTGGCGCGTGGAGATCATGAGCGCCAACGAAGGCGAGCATGGCGGCTACAAAGAGGTTATCGCCAAGATCAGCGGCGACGGCGTGTACGGTCGACTGAAATTTGAATCCGGCGGTCACCGCGTGCAGCGCGTGCCTGCGACAGAATCACAGGGACGCATTCATACGTCAGCCTGTACGGTGGCGGTGATGCCGGAGCTGCCGGAAGCGGAACTGCCGGATATCAACCCGGCGGATCTGCGCATCGACACCTTCCGCTCTTCAGGGGCAGGTGGTCAGCACGTTAACACCACCGACTCCGCTATCCGTATTACTCACCTGCCCACCGGGATTGTGGTTGAGTGTCAGGATGAACGTTCCCAGCACAAGAACAAGGCTAAAGCGTTATCCGTGCTGGGCGCCCGTATCCACGCGGCTGAAATGGCGAAACGCCAGCAGGCGGAAGCCTCTACCCGCCGTAACCTGCTGGGCAGCGGCGATCGTAGCGACCGTAACCGTACCTATAACTTCCCGCAGGGTCGCGTAACCGACCATCGCATCAACCTGACGCTCTACCGTCTGGATGAGGCGATGGAAGGCAAGCTCGATATGCTGATTGAGCCTATCGTGCAGGAATACCAGGCCGACCAGCTGGCGGCACTGTCCGAGCAGGATTAATGGATTTTCAGCGCTGGTTACGCCATGCCGCCAGTGAGCTTTCTGCAAGTGAAAGCCCGAAGCGTGACGCCGAAATTCTGCTTGAGCATGTGACGGGTAAAGCCCGCACGTATCTGCTGGCTTTCGGCGAAACCGCGCTGACCGCTGAACAGCAATCGCAGCTGGAGGCGCTGCTTGCCCGCCGTAAAACCGGCGAGCCGGTGGCGCACCTGGTTGGCGAACGCGAGTTCTGGTCACTTCCGCTGTACGTTTCAGCGGCCACGCTGATCCCGCGCCCGGACACCGAGTGTCTGGTGGAGCAGGCGCTGGCGCGGTTACCGGCGCAGCCGTGTCAGATCCTCGATCTCGGTACTGGCACCGGCGCGATTGCGCTGGCGCTTGCCAGCGAGCGACCGTACTGCACCGTGACGGCGGTAGACGTAATGCCTGATGCGGTCGCTCTCGCGCGGCGCAACGTTGAACGGCTGGGGCTGAACAATGTTTCCGTTCTGCAAAGCAGCTGGTTTGCCGCGCTTGAAAGCCGTGTGTTCGAAATGATTGTCAGCAATCCGCCCTACATCGACGAAGACGATCCGCATCTCGCGCAGGGCGACGTGCGTTTTGAACCGTTGACCGCGCTGGTCGCTGCGAATCAGGGACTTGCGGATCTCGATCACATTGTGACAACGTCACGACAACATTTGCTTCCCGGTGGCTGGCTGCTGGTGGAACATGGCTGGACGCAGGGAGAGGCGGTGCGAGCGCTGTTTACGCGTGCCGGATACGCTGCCGTGGAAACCTGCCGGGATTACGGCGGCAATGAACGTCTGACGCTGGGGCAGTGGTCATGAGCCTGTTTACGCTGCTGATCTCCGTTCACCTGGTTTCCGTTGCCCTGACCATTGGCTTTTTCATTGCCCGCTACTGGTGGCGCTACAGCAACAATCCGCTGGTTAACGCCCGCTGGGTACGCATCGCCCCGCACTGTATCGACACGGTGCTGTTCCTTTCCGGAGCCGGGTTAATGTGGAAAACCGGCTATCTGCCATTTACTGATAAAGGCGCATGGCTGACTGAAAAGCTGTTTGGCGTTATCATCTACATCGTTTTGGGTTTTATCGCGCTTGGGCGTCATCGTCCGCGCAGCCAGCAGACAGGGTTTATCGCCTTTTTGCTGGGTCTGGTGGTGCTGTACATCATCATTAAACTCGCCACCACAAGAATACCGTTACTGGGGTAAGTCATGAGGTCCTTAGCCGATTTCGAATTTAACAAAGTGCCGCTCTGCGATGGTATGATCCTGATTTCAGAGATGATCCGCGACGATTTTACGTCACAGTACGTTTACGCTGAACTGGAGAATCTGGTCAGCCTGGCGCGCGAGGAGATCAATCAGGCACGTCCGCAGGACTGGCAATTAGAGAAGCTGATTGAGCTTTTCTACGGCGAATGGGGTTTCTGCGACACGCGAGGCGTGTACCGCCTGTCTGACGCACTGTGGCTGGACCAGGTGTTGAAAAATCGTCAGGGCAGCGCCGTCGCGTTGGGCGCCATTTTACTGTGGGTTGCGCACGAGCTGGATATTCCACTGGTGCCGGTCATTTTCCCGACGCAGATGATTTTGCGGGCGGAGTGGCTGGACGGTGAGATGTGGTTAATCAATCCGTTTAACGGCGACACGCTGGATGAGCATACGCTGGACGTCTGGCTGAAAGGCAACATCAGCCCGATAGCTGAGCTGTTCAATGAAGATCTCGATGAAGCCGATAACGCCGAAGTGATCCGCAAGCTCCTGGATACGCTGAAGTCTGCGCTGATGGAAGAGCGTCAGATGGAGCTGGCTCTGCGCGCAAGCGAAGTGCTGTTGCAGTTCAATCCGGAAGATCCGTACGAAATCCGCGACCGCGGCCTGATTTATGCGCAGCTCGACTGCGAGCACGTGGCGCTGAATGATTTGAATTATTTCGTCGAGCAATGTCCGGAAGACCCGATCAGCGAGATGATCCGCGCGCAGATTAACGCGATCGCGCATAAACACATTACACTGCATTAATCTTAATTCCGATTCACACCTGAATAAGGCGATCCTATGAAACAAAAAGTGGTTAGCATTGGTGATATCAACGTGGCAAACGACCTGCCGTTCGTGCTGTTTGGCGGTATGAACGTTCTGGAATCCCGCGATCTCGCTATGCGCATCTGCGAACACTACGTGACCGTGACCCAAAAGCTGGGCATCCCGTACGTGTTTAAAGCCTCTTTTGACAAAGCCAACCGCTCCTCCATTCACTCCTACCGTGGCCCGGGCCTGGAAGAGGGGATGAAGATTTTCCAGGAGCTGAAACAGACGTTTGGCGTGAAAGTGATCACCGACGTGCACGAAGCGTCTCAGGCACAGCCCGTGGCTGATGTGGTAGACGTGATTCAGCTTCCGGCGTTCCTCGCTCGCCAGACTGACCTGGTAGAAGCGATGGCGAAAACCGGTGCCGTGATTAACGTGAAAAAACCGCAGTTCGTGAGCCCTGGCCAGATGGGTAACATCGTCGACAAGTTTATCGAAGGCGGTAACGACCAGGTGATCCTGTGCGACCGTGGTTCAAACTTCGGTTATGACAACCTGGTTGTGGATATGCTGGGCTTCAGCGTGATGAAGAACGTCTCTAACCAGTCCCCGGTGATTTTCGACGTGACCCACTCCCTGCAATGCCGCGACCCGTTTGGCGCCGCGTCTGGCGGGCGTCGTGCGCAGGTGACCGAACTGGCGCGCGCCGGTATGGCAACCGGCCTGGCGGGTCTGTTCATTGAAGCGCACCCGGATCCGGCGAACGCGAAATGCGACGGTCCATCCGCGCTGCCGCTGGATAAGCTGGAGCCGTTCCTGAAACAGATCAAAGCGATTGACGATCTGGTGAAGAGCTTCGACGAGCTGGATACCAGCAACTAATAAAAAAACCCGCTTCGGCGGGTTTTTCTTTGCCCGGCGGCGCTACGCTTGCGCGGGCCTACGGGTTTCGTAGGCCGGGTAAGCGCAGCGCACCCGGCAAAAAAATTACGCAAATATCGTCATCAGATACGCAATAAACAGCGCCATATGCGCCGCGCCGTTCAGCACATTGGTGCGGCCGGTGGAGAAGGATATCTGGCACAGCAGCAAGGATGCCACCATCACAATCATCTCTGGCGCACCCAGCGCAAACTGCAATTCATTCCCCGTCATAAAGGCAATCAACGTCACCACCGGAACGGTAAGGGAGATGGTCGCCAGAACGGAGCCGAAGAACAGATTCATCGCACGCTGCACCTGATTATTGAGCACCGCTTTCAGCGCTCCCAGGCCTTCTGGCGACAGGATCAACAGGGCCACCAGGAAACCGGTAAAGGCGACCGGCGCGTTCAGTTCAGTTAATAGCGCCTCCAGGGGGTTCGCATTCATCTTGGTGACCGCAATAACGGCAATCAGATGCACGATCAGCCAAACCGTATGCCACGCGCTGCTGTGCGCCGACGGCTTACCGTGATGCGGGTCATCGTCGTCGCCGTCGTCTTCATGCTCGTAAACAAACAGGCTCTGGTGCGTTTTGGTCTGGATCAGCAGGAACACGCCGTACATCGCCGCGGAAATCAGCGCCACCAGCAGCGCCTGGCCGGTGGTGAAATTTGCACCCGGCAGCGCCATCGGGAACACCAGCACGATAATCGCCAGCGGGAACAGGGCGATCAGGTACTGTTTAATGCCAAAGAGGTTCATGTACTGGGTGGCAAATTTGCGACCACCTAATAAAAGTGAAAAACCGACCAGGCCGCCGGTAACAATCATAATGATGGAGTAGAGCGTATCGCGCATTAGCGTTGGCGCGGCGTCGCCGGTGGCCATTAATGCGGAAATTAAACTGACTTCAAGAATCACAACCGAAAGGCTTAAAATTAATGACCCATACGGCTCTCCAAGACGGTGGGCTAACACATCCGCATGGCGTACCACGCTAAATGCACTGGTTAAAATACCCACCAGAGCCAGAATATTGATCCCCACAACCACTGGCAATGACTGACTGCTTCCCCAGAAGAGCAGCACAGCCAGTGCCAGAACCGGGAAAATGAGAGAGGTCTCCTTGTGGCGGGTTTTTACCGCCTCGTGTGTTGCTGTCATGTGTTTCTCCAACAATGCAGGTGCTTGTAATTATAGATAGATTTTAAAGGTATTAAATTAACAGAAATCTGTTAAATACCCTGTATTTTTTACTTAATTTTACCCTTTATTAAAATTTTTATGCCTGAGGCTTATAATGCCTTATCTCTGTTAAATATTGGTTTAATAACAATGAATTGCGTTTTTATATTGTTCATTTCTTTCTGTCGGGTGGCACCCTCGCGTATCGTCGTCCACACTTACCTTTTAGCCAAAAGAGAGGTTAACAATGCCATACAAATCGAAAAGCGAATTACCGGATAACGTGCAAAACGTATTGCCTGCCCACGCCCAGGATATCTACAAAGAAGCCTTTAACAGCGCCTGGGATCAGTACAAAGATAAAGAAGATCGCCGGGACGATGCCAGCCGTGAAGAGACGGCGCATAAGGTGGCCTGGGCCGCCGTGAAAAATGACTATGAGAAAGGGGACGATGATAAATGGCACAAAAAGAAATAGCCGCCAAATAACACGCTGCCTCCATTTTGACATTTCAGGCGGTTGACCTGCCGCTGTATTGCATCTGGCCCGCGAATTGCTTATCGTTGCTCAACTGCTGTTAAAATGAACAGCACAGAATGCCGGGAAGGCGAATTACAGATGTCGCAAGGAAGCATGCAGTGGCGGAGGTGGAATGTGTTAACGCGTGATTTCTTGATGAAGGCAGATTGTAAGACGGCATTTGGTGCTATTGAGGAATCGCTTCTGTGGTCGGCTGAACAACGTGCGGCGTCGCTTGCGGCAACGCTGGCCTGCCGCCCGGATGATGGCCCGGTCTGGATCTTTGGTTACGGCTCGCTGATGTGGAACCCGGCGCTCGAATTTGTTGAATCAGCAACCGGAACGCTGCCTGGCTGGCACCGCGCCTTCTGTTTGCGCCTGACCGCCGGACGCGGCAGCGCCTGTCAGCCTGGCCGCATGCTTGCACTAAAAGAGGGCGGGCGCACCACGGGCGTGGCATACCGGCTACCGGATACCACGCTGGAAGATGAGCTGACGCTGCTGTGGAAGCGCGAGATGATTACCGGCTGCTATATGCCCAGCTGGTGCAAGCTGGAACTGGATGACGGGCGCACCGTCAACGCGCTGGTGTTCATTATGGATCCGCGCCACCCGCTGTATGAAGCCGACACCCGAACCCAGGTGATTGCCCCGCTGATTGCCGCCGCCAGCGGACCGCTGGGCACTAACGCCCAGTACCTTTTCTCGCTCGATCAGGAGCTGACGCGTCTCGGCATGCAGGACGACTGTCTGAGTGAGCTGGTGGTGAAGGTGAAAGCGCTGCTGGAAGGGAACCCGCTCAGCAATACGCTGCGGCCGGGTTTTGCCTGATAATACGCCCGGCTGGCCGGGCGTTTACTGTTAAGCCGCCACGTAACTTACGGAATGTTCGAGCGACTGGCTGTGGCTGTCGATCAGCACATCCCAGGTGCCGGTGTAAGGCACCGTCAGCCAGGCCTTATCGTCCTGGACGGTAAGGATATCTGCCTGTGATTGCTTCTGTCCTTTTGTACTCATCAGATGGATGCGGCAACGCTCTGAGCAACGCACCACTACCGTATCCCCGCCAAACAGTTTCAGACTCGTTTTAACTCGTGCCATTTTATACCCCGTCGTTTTTGCCCATCCCGAGCGTGATGTTGTTCACAATTTACTCATTGAATAACACCAAAGGGGCAGGGATGGGATGCTGATTTCGATCAAAAAATGGCGCAACGATTAAACAAAAATGACAAAATCCCTGAAACCTTTCAGCGGACGCGCATTTACCCTGCTTAACGCGCGCCCGGGAAAAATTATATGCGGAAATGGCCAGCGGTCTCAGCAAGGTCGCCCGCCTGGCTTTGCAGCGCGCTGGCCGCCGCAGCAGACTGTACAACAAGTTCGGCGTTCTGCTGCACCATGCGATCCAGGTGAGTCACCGCGTGGTTAATCTCATGGATCCCTTTCATCTGCTCGCGGGTGGCAATGGATATTTCACGCATAATGCCTGACACGCTCCCGACGCTGGCGCGGATCTCATCCATGCTGTCGCCCGCAAGGTGCACAAACCGGGAGCCGGTTGCAACGCTTTCGGTGGTGGAATCAATAAGGGATTTGATCTCCTTCGCCGCCTGAGCGCTGCGGCTGGCCAGGTTACGTACTTCCCCTGCAACGACCGCGAACCCACGGCCTTGTTCCCCGGCACGCGCCGCTTCCACCGAGGCGTTAAGCGCCAGAATATTGGTCTGGAAGGCGATGCCGTCAATGACGCTGGTGATATCGCCGATTTTCGCGGAAGCCAGTTCGATGGACTGCATGGTGCTGATGGCCTGAGCGACGACGTCGCCACCACGGGATGCGGCGGCAGAGGCCTTGCTCGCCTGTTCATTCGCTTCTGCTGCCGACTCGTTTGACTGCGTAACGGAGGCCGTGATCTCTTCCACGGCGCTGGCGGTTTCGCGAAGGCTTGATGCCGCCTGCTCGGTACGCCCGGAAAGATCCTGATTACCTGCCGCAATCTCATGCGCTGCGTTTTTCACTGAGGCGCTGGCATCACGCAGCTGGACCATCACCACAGAAAGCTTATCGCTGAAGGCGTTAAACGCCTGCGCAATTTGCGCCACTTCATCGCCCCCCTTATCCGGCAGACGCTGCGACAGATCGTTAGTACCGTTAGCAATGCTGTTCATCGCGTCACGGATACCGGACAGCCGCTTAAGCAGGCGGGCAATCAGGAGGTGCATGAGGGCTCCGCTCAGCAGGGCGAGGATCGCCAGAGACAGTGCAGATGCTTTTAGCAATGACCGCATCCCGGCGGTGGCATCGCCGTTATCGAGCGCCACAACCAGCAGCCAGTGCGTCCCCGGTACGGCGGTGGCCAGGAACGTTTTTTCGCGTCCGTTAAACGTTCCGTCAACCAGGTTGCCGCTTTTCAGGGTGGCAAAATCGGTCCCTTTGATCGTCTCCGTAAAAGGCTTAAGCGTCAGCGCAGGATCGCTGCCGGCAATAACGGTGCCGTTGCTGTCCAGAAGCAGTCCGCTGCTGGCCGGGGTCGGGTGAATACCGCGCACGTTAGCTACCACGCTGTCCATTGCCACATCGCCCGCCACCACCGCTTTCAGGGCACCTTGCTCTTTAACGGGTACCGCGAACGTCACCACCAGTTTCCCGGTGCCCGCGTCCACATAGGGTGCAGTCACTACCGGGCCATCAGCGCTGACGGCCTGCTGATACCACGGGCGAAGGGTGGGATCGTAATCAGCGGGTACCCCGGTTGGGTCAGAAAATTTAGCCGTTTTGCTGGCATAACCCACGTAGACGTTGGTGAATCCACCCGCCAGCGCAAGCTGTTTAAACACCGGAACCGGATCGTCGCTGAGCGCGACTGGCTGCGCCGAGGTGATGACGGTCATTTTGTTGTTCACCCAGTCGGCAATCGCCATGTTGTGGCTGGCGCTGGTGCTGGTCAGAATATCGCGCTGCGACTGCTGATTATCCTGGCGCGTGACCTGAAAGTTAATAATGGTATTAAGAAGAAGGGCGACGACCAGACAGACTGTCGTCGCGGCAATGATGCGGGCGCGTATGGATCTGAACATAAGTGTAATACCTGCTGTGTTGTTTCCATGCCTATCGGCAACGGTGCAGGTAAACTTGATGCTGAAACCGCGTCCATAAGAAAATAATATTTTTAGCGGGTTATTATTAAAAAGTTAATACTTTATCGGCGGAAAGCGTCCATTCAGCCAGCTCCACCAGCGTACCAATTTCCACGCCATCAATCAGCGGCAGCCCGGTAATGCCGCGCCCGTCGGTACAGGTTTTGCACAGTTTGACCGGAACGTTTTGCGCGGTCAGGATCTCCAGCATTTGTTGAATGTTGTAGCCCTCTGCGGGTTTCTGCCCCTTTAGCCCGGCGGTGACGGCGTCGGACATCAAAAAGAGGCGCAGCTCCAGCTCACTCTCCTTATCGCGCAGCGCGATTGCCAGGCGCAGGCTGTTAAAAAGGGATTCACTGCCGTAGGCCGCACCGTTGGCGACGATCACAATCTTCTGCATGTTGACTCCTGTTCTTTGAAAAGGCACGAATATTGCTTCTCGTACCGAAGAATACGTATCGGGGAGAGAAACGATGACGATAGTGGCTGGCAGTTCCCCTGGCGCAACCGAATGGTTCCAGCGTGCGAGAATGTTGCGCGAGGAACAGCTCGGCAGACTGGCGCAGCTGGGCGCACTGGTGAACGGCATCAGTCGACTGGTGCATATGCTACAGTGCGAGCGCGGTGCGTCAAATGTCTGGCTCTGCTCGCAGGGCAAATTGTACGCGCCTGAATGCAAGGCCAGCAGGGCCCTGGTGGATGAAAACCTCGCCGCATTGCACCTTCAGTTTAACGAACCGCTGCCGGGCAGCGCCCTGTGCGAACGTATTGCCAGCGCACTGCACGGCCTTGAGACGCTAACGGCGCTGCGTGATGGCGTTACAGGTCAATGCGTCACCGCGCCGCAGGCGATGGAACATTACAGCCGCATACTGCGACATTTGCTCAGTATCGTACCCCAACTCAGCGACAGCATTGACGATCCGCACATCGCGGGCCGATTTGTGGCCCTTTACAGCCTGATGCAGGGCAAAGAACTTGTGGGACAAGAGCGGGCGCTGGGGGCTATTGGTTTCACCCAGGGATTCTTTGACGATGAAACCCGCCAGCGGCTGGTGGATCGCATTGATGGCCAGCAGGCCTGCTTTGAGGTTTTTATCTCCCATTGCACTCCAGACGTGCAGGAGACGTTTATCCTTAACTGCCAGCCGGGTCTGGAGACTGAAAAACTCAGGCGTGAAGCGTGCACCCGCCAGCCTCCGGCAGATAACGGTGATACCGCCCTCAAATGGTTTGCCCTGCAAACCGCGCGCCTTGAGCACCTGCGCACGCTGGAGGAGGTGGCAATTGCCGATCTGATGACGGCAGTTGAGGAGCGCCGCTATAGCGAAAACCTGCACGCAGACGATGAACACGACGATATCCTGGCGCGATTTCCGGATAAACCGCTGCTGCCGCTGGTGCGCCAGCAGGCGCGTGAAATTGAGCAACTCTCCCGTCAGCTTGCTTCCCTGCGCGACACGCTGGAGGAGCGTAAGACCATCGACAAAGCCAAAAGCGTGCTGATGACGCACCAGAACATGAGCGAGGAGCAGGCGTGGACCGCCCTGCGCAAAATGGCGATGGATAAAAACCAACGCATGGTAGATATCGCCCGTGCGCTGCTTACGGTGAAAAATCTGTGGAAGATACCCCCTGGGGAGTAGTTGCACAGTCAGTGGGCAATTTATGCCTGATTGAGGTGCGTAATACAGCGCTCTTCTTGCAGAAACCCCGTAACGCCGGGGATGAAAAGCTGGCATTACCTTTGCATTAACAGATTAACCATTTTCGACGATGCGCCAACGGCGGTGCATGCGTCTTCGGGATAAAGGCGTCCAGCGGTGCTTCAGCACCGTCGGGCGCTTTTTTTTGCCTTTTTTCAGGAGCAATTATGGCGGATTTGTCGAGACGGCGGTTATTGCAGGCCAGCATGCTGGCGAGTGGTGCGATGCTGTTGCCGGGTGTCATGCAGGCCGCATGGGCGGCGGGGTCAGATAAGCCGGAGCAGGATACCGTGCGTATCGGGTTTATCCCCCTGACCGACTGCGCGCCCGTGGTTATCGCGGCCCTGAAGGGGTTCGATAAAAAACACGGCATTACTATTGTGCCGACCAAAGAGGCGAGCTGGGCGGCGGTGCGCGACAAGCTGGTGGCGGGCGAGCTGGACGCTGCACACATTCTTTACGGCCTGCTGTACGGTCTGGAGCTGGGTATCGCGGGCAAGCCGCAGCAGATGGCGAACCTGATGACCCTCAACCAGAACGGTCAGGCCATTACGCTCTCCAGCGATCTGGCGGAGAAGGGCGTTCGTGACCTCGACGGGCTGAAAAAGCTGATTGCGCAGCAGGCGCCGGGAACCTACACCTTCGCGCATACCTTCCCGACGGGGACCCACGCCATGTGGCTCTACTACTGGCTGGCCAGCGCGGGGATTAACCCGTTTGACGACGTGCGCACCGTGGTGGTGCCGCCGCCGCAGATGGTGATGAACATGCGCATTGGCAACATGGTCGGGTTTTGCGTCGGCGAGCCGTGGAACGCGCGGGCGATTAACGACCGCATCGGGTTTACCGCCGCCACGTCACAGTCCATCTGGGCCGATCACCCGGAAAAGATCCTCGGCACCCGACGCGACTGGGTGGCGAAAAATCCGCACACCGCACGGGCGCTGGTGAGCGCTGTGATGGAAGCCGCGCGCTGGATCGAGGCGTCAGCGGAAAACAAACGCGAAACCGCGCAGATCCTTTCGCGCCGCGCCTGGCTCAACTGCAAGGAACAGTATCTCACCGGACGCATGCTCGGCGAGTACGACAACGGGGTCGGTCAGCGCTGGCAGGATGCGCACCCGATCCGTTTCTTCAACGAGGGTGCCGTGAGCTACCCGTATCTCTCAGACGGCATGTGGTTCTTAACTCAGTTCCGCCGCTGGGGCTTGCTCAACGCCGCGCCGGATTACGAGGGCATTGCACAGCGCATTAACCAGACCGCGGTCTGGCAGGATGCCGCGACCGCCGTGGGCGGCATGTCCACACCGTCATCACCGTATCGCAGCAGCACCCTGATGGACGGCACCGTCTGGAACGGCACCGATCCGGAAGGGTACGCCAACCGCTTCGCCATTCACCGTAAAGGGGCCTGAGTATGCAGCATCTGCAAAATACAAAACCACAAGAGACGTCAGAGAGCGGGGAAGTGATTGTCCTGCCTCCGCTACAGGTTCGCCGTCGTGCGCCAGCGTTTACGCGTCGGATGAATGATTTTTTACAGCGCGTCATCCCGGCGCTGCTCGGTCTCGGCCTGCTGGTGGTGCTCTGGCAGCTGGCAGCGATAAACAGTAAAGGCTTTCCGACGCCGCTCAGCACGCTCGATTCGGCCATGACCCTGTTTGCCGATCCGTTTTATCGCGACGGGCCAAACGATATGGGCATTGGCTGGAACGTGCTGGCGTCGTTGCAGCGCGTTGCCATCGGCTTCGGTCTGGCGGCGCTGGCGGGCATTCCGCTGGGCTTTTTGATTGGCCGCTTCACCTTTTTCTCGCGCATGTTTAACCCGCTGATCGCGCTCCTGCGTCCGGTCAGCCCGCTGGCCTGGCTGCCTATCGGCCTGCTGCTGTTCCAGAAAGCGGAGCCTGCATCGAGCTGGACCATTTTTATCTGCTCCATCTGGCCGATGGTGATCAACACCGCTGAAGGGGTACGCCGTATTCCGCAGGACTACCTCAACGTGGCCCGGGTGTTGCAACTCTCAGAGTGGACCATCATGCGCCGCATTCTTTTCCCCGCCGTGCTGCCTGCGGTGCTGACCGGGGTACGTCTTTCCATTGGCATTGCCTGGCTGGTGATTGTCGCCGCCGAGATGCTCACCGGAGGTTTAGGCATTGGATTCTGGATCTGGAATGAGTGGAACAACCTCAACGTCGAAAACATTCTCATCGCCATCGTCATCATTGGCGTGGTCGGGTTGCTGCTGGAGCAGGGGCTGATGCTGATCGCCCGTCGCTTTAGCTGGCAGGAAAAATAAGGAGTGAAGATGAAACCGTTAATTCAGGTCCAGGCCGTGAGCCAGCGTTTTTCCACCGCCAGCGGCGAGTTTCTGGCGCTGCACAACGTCTCTTTTGATATCCACGAGGGCGAAACCGTCAGTCTGATTGGTCACTCCGGCTGCGGCAAGTCGACGCTGCTGAACCTCATCGCCGGGATCACGCTGCCGACGGAAGGGGGGCTGATTTGCGACAACCGCGAAATCGCCGGGCCGGGGCCCGAGCGCGCGGTGGTGTTTCAGAACCACTCCCTGCTGCCGTGGCTGACCTGCTTCGACAACGTGGCGCTGGCGGTGGATCAGGTCTTCCGTCACACCATGAGTAAGGCTGAGCGCAAAGCGTGGATTGAGCACAACCTCGACCGGGTGCAGATGGGCCACGCGCTGCATAAGCGCCCCGGGGAGATCTCCGGCGGTATGAAGCAGCGCGTCGGGATTGCCCGGGCGCTGGCAATGAAGCCGAAAGTGCTGCTGATGGATGAGCCGTTTGGCGCGCTCGATGCGCTGACGCGCGCCCATCTTCAGGACTCGGTGATGCAGATCCAGCAGGCGTTGAACACCACCATCGTGCTCATCACCCACGACGTGGACGAGGCGGTACTGCTCTCTGACCGCGTACTGATGATGACCAACGGCCCGGCGGCCACCGTGGGTGAGATCCTGCGCGTCGATCTGCCGCGCCCGCGCAACAGGGTGCAGCTGGCGGATGACAGCCGCTATCACCACATGCGCCAGCAGATCCTCCATTTCCTCTACGAAAAACAGCCGAAAGCGGCGTAATGAGGGGGCACGATGCGACTGGTCATTATCGGTAATGGTATGGCGGCAACCCGGCTGATTGCGTCGCTCACCGGGCGTGTTCCCGGTCGTTTCGCTGTCACCGTCATCGGTGACGAGCCTGAGCAGGCGTACAACCGCATCCAGCTTTCACCAGTGCTGGGTGGCGAAAAGCAGGCGGAGCACATCTGTCTGCACGATGAAGACTGGTACACGGCACGAGGCGTGACGGTGCTGCGAGGAGAAAAGGCGCTCGCAGTAGACGTCAACGCGCGTGAAGTGCATACCTCTGCTCGCACGCTGGGCTGGGATGCGCTGGTGTTTGCCACCGGGTCTACCCCTGTAGTGCCGCCGATCCCCGGCGGCGATGCACCGCATGCGTTCACCTTTCGCACCCTGGCAGAGACCCGCGCCATCCAGAATATCTCCGGGCCGGCGGTAGTGCTGGGCGGCGGCGTACTCGGCGTGGAGGCAGCGGCAGCGCTGGCGCGAAACGGTGACAACGTCACGCTTATCCATCGCGGCACGTGGCTGATGGAACAGCAGCTGGATCAGCAGGCGGGACTGCTGCTTGACGAGGCGCTGGCGAAGCGGGGCGTACGCTGTGAACTCGCCTCCGGCATCACGGCCATCGCTGACGATGCCGTGACGTTGCTCGACGGACGCCGCATCGCCGCCACGCGCGTGGTGCTGGCTACGGGTGTACAGCCCAACGTCGCGCTGGCAAAAGCCAGCGGCATTCGCTGCGCGCGCGGCATCGTGGTGGATCAGCAGATGCAAACCTCCGTGCCGGATATCTACGCCATCGGCGAGTGCTGCGAAATTGACGGCCAGACGTTTGGTCTGGTCGCCCCCTGTCTGGCGCAGGCGGATATTCTTGCCGCGCGGCTGGCCGGGGAGGTCACCGCGCCGTTTACCCTTGTCGACAACGGCGTGCGCCTTAAGGTGACCGGGCTGGAGCTGTTCAGCCTCGGACGCGCGACGGCGCAGGCGGACGATGTGGTCTGGAGTTCATGGGATCCGCTGACTCGTCACTATCGACGTTTACTGATCCATCAGGGGGCGCTGGCTGGCGTGCTGCTGCTGGGTGACTGCCGCAGCGCGGCAACCTTTACCGATTTACTGGCAACGGCTGCGCCCGCCCACGCGGACTGGCTGTTCGATCGTTTCACAACGCAACCGCAGGTTGCAGGACAGAACGCTATGACAAAACCTACTCTGGTGGTGGTTGGGCACGGTATGGTCGGCCATCATTTCCTCGAAGACTGCGTTAACCGCAATTTGCATCAGCAGTATCAGATTATTGTTTTTGGCGAAGAGCGCTATGCCGCCTATGACCGCGTGCATCTGTCGGAATATTTTGGCGGACGCAGCGCGGACTCGCTCTCGCTGGTGGCGAGGGCGTTCTTTGCCGAAAACGGCATTGAGCTGCGCCTCTCGCAGCAGATCGTCGCTATCGATCGTGATGCACACGTAGTGCGTACCGCCAGTGGCCATGAGACTCACTGGGACAAGCTGGTGCTGGCGACCGGCTCGTACCCGTTCGTACCGCCCGTTCCGGGCAACGATCTGCCGGGTTGTTTTGTCTACCGCACCCTTGACGATCTGGACAACATTGCGGCCCATGCGGCAGGCTCTCGCCGCGGCGTGGTAATTGGCGGCGGCCTGCTGGGGCTGGAGGCGGCGAATGCGCTTAAGCAGCTCGGGCTGGAAACCCACGTGGTGGAGTTTGCGCCTAACCTGATGGCGGTGCAGCTCGACAGCGACGGCGCGGCAATGTTGCGCAAGAAAATTGAGGCGCTGGGCGTAGGGGTACACACCAGTAAATCGACGACGGAGATTGCCACCACAGACGACGGGCTGGTGCTGCGTTTTGCCGATGGTGAACAGCTGGAAACGGACATGGTGGTCTTCTCTGCCGGTATTCGTCCGCAGGACGCGCTGGCGCGCAGCAGCGGGCTGGCTGTCGGCGAGCGCGGCGGGATCTGCATTGACGACGGCTGCCGGACCTCGGATCCGGATGTGCTTGCCATCGGTGAATGCGCGCTGTGGGAGGGGAAAATCTTTGGCCTGGTGGCACCGGGCTACCAGATGGCGCGCGTGGCCGCCGCTGTGCTGGCGGGTGAGGAGAAGCGCTTCACCGGCGCGGATATGAGTACCAAACTCAAGTTGCTGGGCGTGGATGTGGCGTCGTTTGGCGATGCCCACGGGCGCACGCCGGGCGCGCTGAGCTACCAGTGGACGCACGGGCCGCAGCAAATCTACAAAAAGATTGTGGTCAGCCACGACAGCAATACCCTGCTGGGTGGCGTGCTGGTGGGCGATGCCAGCGAATACGCCACGCTGGTGCAGATGATGCTCAACGGCATCAGCCTGCCAAAAGAGCCGGAAACGCTGATCTTACCCGTATCGTCAGGCAGCGCGCCGAAAGCGCTGGGCGTGGCGGCGCTGCCGGAAAGCGCGCAGATCTGTTCGTGTCATAACGTCAGCAAAGGGGATATCTGCCAGGCGGTAAGCGCGGGCGCAACGGATATCGGCGCCATTAAGCAGTGCACCAAAGCGGCGACCGGCTGCGGAGGCTGTAGCGCGCTGGTGAAGCAGGTGATGGAGTTCCAGCTTGCAGCGCAGGGCGTGGAGGTGAAAAAGGATATCTGCGAACACTTCCCGTACTCGCGTCAGGAGATTTACCACCTGGTGCGCGTCAACCATATCCGCACCTTCGACCAGCTTATCAGCCGCTACGGTCAGGGGCACGGGTGCGAGATCTGTAAGCCGCTGGTGGGATCGGTATTGGCTTCCTGCTGGAACGAGTATCTGCTGAAACCGGCGCATCTGCCGTTGCAGGACACCAACGACCGCTATTTCGCCAATATTCAGAAGGACGGAACCTACTCCATCGTCCCGCGGATGCCTGCGGGTGAAGTGACCGCCGACGGGCTGATCGCCATCGGCCAGATCGCGAAATGCTATAGCCTTTACAGCAAAATTACCGGCGGGCAGCGTATTGACCTGTTTGGCGCCACGCTCGAACAGTTGCCGGAAATCTGGCAGGCGCTGGTGGAGGCCGGGTTTGAGACCGGACATGCTTACGGGAAATCCCTGCGCACGGTGAAATCCTGCGTCGGGTCGACCTGGTGCCGCTACGGCGTGCAGGATTCCACCGGCCTCGCGGTCAGGCTGGAGCACCGCTACAAGGGCCTGCGCGCGCCGCACAAAATCAAAATGGCGGTCTCCGGCTGTACCCGTGAGTGCGCAGAGGCGCAGAGCAAAGACGTAGGGGTGATTGCCACGGACAAAGGCTGGAACCTCTATCTGTGCGGCAACGGCGGGATGAAGCCGCGCCACGCGGATCTCTTCGCCAGCGATCTGGACGACGAAACGCTGATCCGCACCGTTGACCGTTTCCTGATGTTCTACATTCGCACGGCAGATCGTCTGCAACGCACCAGTACCTGGATGGATAACCTGGAAGGCGGCCTCGACTATCTGCGCGAGGTGATCCTCAACGACAGCCTGGGGATCGCCCTTGAGCTGGAGCAGGAGATGGCCCGGGTGGTGGAGACCTACCAGTGCGAATGGCAAACCACCCTTAACGATCCTGACCGCCTGGCGCTGTTCCGCACCGCGGTGAACGTCCCCGCCGCGGAGGAGAACAAGCGCTGGCAGGAAATTTGTAACATCGACGAGATCCCGGAGCAGGCGGGCATTGGCGCGCATCTTGGGCGCAAACCGATTGCGCTGTTCCGCTTTGGCAAAACCGTTTATGCCCTCGACGATCGGGAGCCGGGCAGCCGCGCGAACGTGCTGTCACGCGGCATCCTCGGCGATGCGGCGGGGGAACCGGTGGTGATCTCGCCGCTCTACAAGCAACGTATTCGTCTGCGCGACGGGTGTCAGGCTGAGAGCGGGGCGCCTGCGGTGCGTGCCTGGCCGGTAAAAATTGAAAACGGTAAGGTATGGGTTGGAAATGAAGAGCTGGTGATGCGTGCGGAGGCCTCATGACGGAAACCCGGACAACGTGCCCTTACTGCGGGGTGGGCTGCGGCGTGGTCGCCAGCGCAGACGGTGAAAAGGTGAGCATTCGGGGGGATGAAACTCATCCGGCGAATTTCGGTCGTCTGTGCGTAAAAGGATCTGCCCTTGGGGAAACCACAGGGCTACAGGGACGACTGCTGCGCCCGGTTGTCGATGGCCGGGAGGTGGCATGGCCGCAGGCGCTGGGCGAAGCGGGCGAGCGGCTGCGGAACATCATCAACGAATGGGGGCCGCAGGCGGTGGCGTTTTATGCCTCCGGCCAGCTGTTGACCGAGGATTACTATGCCGCCAACAAGCTGATGAAAGGCTTTATCGGGGCGGCGAACATTGATACCAACTCGCGGCTGTGCATGTCATCGGCGGTGGTGGGCTACAAACGCGCCTTCGGTGAAGACGTGGTGCCGTGCAGCTACGAGGACGTGGAAAACAGCGATCTGGTGGTACTCGTTGGCTCGAACGCGGCCTGGACGCATCCGGTGCTGTATCAGCGGCTGGTGCAGGCAAAACACAACAATCCGCAGATGAAAGTGGTCGTGATCGATCCGCGTAAAACCGCCACCTGCGATATCGCCGATCTCCACCTCGCGCTCAGACCCGGCAGCGACGCCGGGCTGTTTGTGGGGTTGCTCAATCTGATCCAGGGGCGCGGCGAGTGGCCGATCCCTCGCGTGGCGGCGTTTTGCGATCTGCCTTCAGACGAGATTAGCACCTTCTACGACTGGTTTGTCACCGCGCCACGCGCGATCACGCTCTACACCATGGGGATCAACCAGTCCTCCAGCGGCAGCGACAAGTGCAACGCCATCATTAACGTGCATCTTGCCAGCGGGAAGTTCAACCGTCCTGGCTGCGGCCCGTTTTCGCTGACCGGACAGCCAAATGCCATGGGCGGGCGGGAAGTGGGGGGACTGGCGAACCAGCTGGCGGCGCACATGAACTTCGAGCCGGACGATCTCGCGCGCGTGGCGCGTTTCTGGGGAACGGAACGGCTGGCGCAGACCCCGGGCCTGATGGCGGTGGAACTGTTTGACGCCATTGCCCGCGGCGAGGTGAAGGCGGTGTGGATCATGGGCACCAACCCTGCCGTGTCACTTCCCGACAGCCACGCGGTGTGCCAGGCTCTGGCGGCCTGCCCGCTGGTCATGATATCTGAGGTGATGCAGGAGACGGACACCAGCCGGTTTGCCCATATCCGTTTTCCCGCCCTGGGCTGGGGCGAGAAAAACGGCACGGTGACCAATTCTGAACGCCGTATCTCCCGCCAGCGCGCCTTTCTGCCTGCGCCGGGCGAGGCCAGACCGGACTGGTGGATCATCGCCCGGGTCGCAGACCAGCTCGGTTATGGCGATGCCTTCGCCTGGGAACACCCTCAGGAGATATTTTGTGAACATGCGGCGCTAACGGCGTTTGAAAATAACGGCGAACGGGCGCTAAACCTGCGCGAACTGGCGTCGCTGTCGCGAGAGGCGTGGGACGAGCTGGCGCCGTATCAGTGGCATGCCGGTGATTTCCCGCAAAGAACGCTTGTTCCGGTTGACCCCTCCCCGCATGGGGCAGGCGTCGACGAATTGTACCCCTTGATACTGAATACCGGGCGGATCCGCGATCAGTGGCACACCATGACGCGCACGGGGTATGTTCCGCGTCTGATGCAGCATATCGATGAGCCTTTTGTTGAGATGAACGCAACCGATGCGGCGCGCGCCGGGCTGACTGACGGCCAGCTGGCGCGGGTAAGCTCCCCGCGCGGAGTGATGGTTGCCAGAGTACGTCTCTCCACCGCGCAGCGTGCAGGCGAGCTGTTTGCGCCGATGCACTGGAACGCGCAATTTGCCCGGCAGGGGAAGGTCAACGCGCTGGTGGAAGGGCGGGTTGATGCCGGGTCCGGCCAGCCGGAGAGTAAACAAACCGCGGTGAGGATCATGCCCTGGCTACCCGCCTGGCAGGGTGAACTGTATGCCCGCGAGCTGCCAGCGCTGCCGCCGTCGGTCTGCTGGTGGCGTAAAGCCTCACGTCTGACGGTGGCGGGGGAGCAGCCGTTGCTGTCGTGGATCATGGCGTACGCCAGCGGTCGGGGCTGGCAGTTACAGGTGGCACAGACGGGAGAACGCAGCAGCGTGCTCGCCTGGCATCACGGCGAGCTGATGCTGGGCTACTGGGAGGGCCATACGCTGCCGGCGCTGGCGCATGCGTTTATTGAAGAAGCCTTTGCTGCTGCGCCCGTCCAACTTGCTGAACGCCATGCGCTGCTGCACGGGCAACGGCCGGACGAAGATGCCGATCCCGGGCGAATTATCTGTAGCTGCTTCAGCGTGGGTGAAAATACGATACGTAAGGCAATAGCCGGAGGCTGTGATTCTGCCCCAGCGCTGGGCGTGAAGCTGCGCTGCGGCACGAACTGTGGTTCCTGCGTGCCGGAGCTGAAAGCGCTGTTGGGATAATAGTGTAAGGGCGTCGGGTGGCGGCTTCGCACCGGTACGAATTTGTAGGTCGGGTAAGGCGAAGCCGCCATCCGATAAATCTTTTCAGGATATTCCTGAAATTTCTGTTAAGACTGGTTTTCAGGGCTTATGGCGTTAACATAATAAGTGTTTGTTCATAAACACAGGTTCTGATTGACGACGTTGAAGGCTGTATCGTCCCGCATCCGTTTTTTGCTGTTACTCCCCCTTTTTACGGCTGGAGCCGTTCATGGTGCGCCGAAATCCTTCGTGCAGCAGGCGCAAAATCCGTTTGATAACAACGGCGATAGTCTGCCGGATCTCGGTATGGCGCAACCGAGCAGCGAAGGCGAAAAGCATCTGGCTGAAATGGCAAAGGCCTTCGGTGAAGCCAGTATGACCGATAACGGCCTGACGGCCGGGCAGCAGGCGCGACAGTTCGCGTTTGGCAAGGTGCGGGATGCCGTGAGCGGGGAAGTCAACGAGCAGATTGCATCCTGGCTTTCACCCTGGGGAAACGCCAACGTCAATGTGCTGGTGGATGACGACGGCAACTTTAACGGCAGCAGCGGAAGCTGGTTTATCCCCTGGAACGACAACACCCGTTATCTGAGCTGGAGCCAGCTTGGGCTGACGCAGCAGACAGACGGGCTGGTGAGTAACGTCGGGGCAGGTCAGCGCTGGGTTGCCGGAAACTGGCTGCTGGGCTACAACACTTTTTACGACAACCTGCTGGAAGACAACCTGCAACGTGCCGGGCTGGGCGCAGAGGCGTGGGGTGAAAACCTGCGCCTGTCGGCCAATTACTACCAGCCGTTCGCTGGCTGGCAGCCGCGTTCCGACATCCGCGAGCAGCGCATGGCGCGCGGATACGACGTAACGGCCAAAGCCTGGCTTCCCTGGTTTCACCACCTGAACACCAGCGTCAGCTTTGAACAGTATTTTGGCGATAACGTCGATCTGTTTAACAGCGGTACGGGGTATCACAACCCGGTTGCGGTCAACCTGGGGCTGAACTATACCCCCGTACCGCTGGTCACCCTGACGGCTGCCCATAAGCAGGGGGAGAGCGGCGTTAGCCAGAATAACCTCGGGCTGAAGCTCAACTATCGTTTTGGCGTGCCGCTGGCGAAACAGCTTTCCGCCGGGGAAGTGGCGGCGACGCGATCGCTGCGGGGCAGCCGCTATGATTCACCCGATCGCGATAATCTGCCCGTGATGGAATTCCGTCAGCGCAAAACCCTCTCGGTATATCTGGCCACGCCGCCGTGGGATCTTAAGTCAGGCGAAACGGTGATGCTGAAGCTGCAAATTCGCAGCACGCACGGTATCCGGCAGATCCACTGGCTGGGTGATACCCAGGCGCTCAGCCTGACCTCACCGCCAAACGGCAACAGCAGCGATGGCTGGAGTGTGATCATGCCTGCATGGGATGATTCGGAAGGGGCGAAAAATACATGGCGGCTTACGGCCGTGGTGGAAGATAAGGATGGGCAGCGTGTCTCCTCCAATGAGATCACGCTTTCCGTGGTGCAACCGCTCGTCGCAATGCCTGCCGACGATCCACGGTGGAAGTTGCTGCCGGATGAGTAAGTTAAAAAATGCGCTCCTGATGCACCCAGACGGCGGCTTCGACGCGGGATTTTAACTTCATTTTTTTCAGCATGTGTTTGACATGCACTTTGACCGTGCTCTCGGTGATGTCCAGACGGCGGGCGATCATTTTGTTCGGCAGCCCCTGGGCAATCAGCTTCAGAATGTCACGCTCGCGCGGGGTCAACTGGCTGACGTCACGATCAGACGTGGCGCGGTTCGCACGCAGGCTGGCGGCCAGTACCGGCGTTAACGCTTCACTCAGCACCATCTCGCCTGCGGCAGCTTGTTGCAGCGCCTTGAGCAGATCTTCCGGCTCCATATCTTTCAGCAGATAGCCGTCTGCCCCTCGCTTGAGGGCGGTGACTACGTCTTCTTCATGGTTTGAGACGCTGAAGACCACCACCCGGCCAGAGAGGGATTTTTCCCGCAGCTTGTCGAGGGTTTCCAGGCCATTCATGCCCGGCATGTTGAGATCGAGCAAGATCAAATCAGGATCGAGCGATTCGGCAAGTTCAATACCCTGTTCGCCGTTACTGGCTTCCCCGACGACGGTGATATCTGGCGCCATGCTGACAAGCTGTTTAACGCCAGTGCGCAGCATCGGATGATCGTCAATCAACAGGATAGATGCCGGTTCCTGATTAGTCATGGTTTTCTCCTTGAGCAGTTATGAGGGACTTTTCGGGTATAAAGGTGACCACTACTTCGGTGCCACCTGACTCTCCCCGGCGAACCTGGCAATCACCGCGCAGGCTTTGCGCGCGGTCTCGCATGATAATTAAACCATAGTGGTTCGTTCGTTCGGCATTTTCCGGCACGCCGCGGCCGTTATCCTGAACCCTGAGCTTCACCTGATTATCCTGGCAGCTGACGGTGACCGTGACGGCCGTCGCCTCGGCATGCTTGAGCACGTTGCTCAGGGCTTCGCGGGCAATTTGCAGCAAATGGATCGCCTGGTGAGAGGGGACAAAACGCGGTGGCAGCTGGTAATCCAGCTTCACCGGGAAGCCCAGCCGGGCGCTAAACTCCTGACAGCTGGACTCCAGCGCAGGGCGCAGCCCCGGCTCGGTGAGCTGCAAACGGAAGGTGGTCAGCAGCTCGCGAAGCTGAACCCACGAGGTGTTAAGCTCGTTGCGGATCTGACTGAGCAGCTGTTTGCTGCTCTCGGGCATGCCTTCATCCTGCATTTGCAGGCAGCTCACCTGCATCTTCATGCAGGAGAGGGACTGGGCGATGGAGTCGTGCAGCTCGCGGGCGATGGTGGCACGCTCCTCCATCACGATCAGCTGCTGCTGTTTCTCCTGGTGGCGGTCGAGCGCCAGCGTGGCCGTGAGCTGCTCAACAAGCGTATCGACCAGCTGCTGCTGGTCGTGGCTCAGGTGACGTCCGGCGGGCAGGGTGGCCAGCAAAATACCGTACTGGGTATGGCTGTCCATCAGCCGCCACTTGAGGGTCGTGCCGCTGGTGGTAAGCGGCGGCAAGCCGCGCGGGCACAGATGACACCCTTTATCGTCGCAGGAGATGTCCGACTGACAGGTAAATTCCTGATGGTTTTCCTCATCTTCAACGTCGTAAACCCGTAGCTCAAGATCGCGGAGCAGAGTCAGATTTTGCAGGCCGTTCAGTACCGGCGAGAGACGTTCGCAAAGCGGGACCTGCATATGCAGGCGACGGTTCGCCTGCCAGAGGAAAGAGAGGATCTCGTTTTTCTGCTCAAGCCCGGCGGTTTTCTCCTGGACGCGTTGTTCCAGTACCGCGTAGCTTTCTGATAGCTCTGCCGACATGGTGTTGAGCGCCTCGCCGAGCATCGCCATTTCGTTGCGCCCGCTGATGTGCGTGCGCTGGGTAAAATCGCGCTGTGTGACGGCGCGGGCCATCGCCAGGAGCTGTTTCCAGGGATTAAGCAACCGCGCGCGTAGCCAGATAACCGTGAAAATCAGCAGCAAACCCATAAACAGCGCCATTGCGCGGTGAACCATCACCACACGGTCAATGCGTAACTCTGTGGTGCGATCGAATGAGGAGACAAGATGATCGATGCGTGACACAAACCCGGCGACGTCCCGGGCGACCGTTTCCCGGTCTTCCGCCCGCTTTAACCCAGGCTCCAGCTGGGTATGCCAGTAGCCCTGAAGCGCCTTAAGCTGAGATTGCTGACCGTCACGGATGGCGGCTCTTTCCAGTTCAGGGCTGAATGCGGTACGCTCCATTTCATCGATAAGCGGTTGGTCAGCCTGCGTCAGCGGCACCGACGCCAGCAGCCGGTAACTCTGCATACGTAGCGAGCCTGCCTCGTTGATGGCATGCGCGTTACCCTGTACACCCTGTACCAGCCAGCCAGAAATAGCCATGCCGGTCACACCGATAGCGGTGGACAGCAGAACAATAAGCGCCAGCTGGTTAACCAGCGTCAGCGGAGATAAACATCTTTTTAACATAGAGTTGCCGGGCTCCTGACGTGACCTGATTGCAGGAATGGCGCTATTCTGGTGCATACCCTGGAGTATACCCATACCAATAAAGGATTACCTCTAAATTGCCAGAGGGGTAACGGTTAGTGGGTGGACGAAGCAGGGATGCGTCAGCACCGTGAAAAACCACACCTTTTTTACGTTTTGCATCTACTCATTAAGAGTGATGGCTTTTTTTTCGCCGCAAAACCTCCCACTTTTCCTTTGATTTATATCAACTTACCGCCGTTCTAAAGCCCTAATGTTTGCAGCATCATTCGAGAATCAGAGGTGTCTATGAGTCACTCTTCCGCTCCCGAAAGGGAAACTGGTGCCGTTATTACAGACTGGCGTCCAGAGGATCCGGCGTTCTGGCAACAGCGCGGCCACCGTGTAGCAAGTCGTAATCTGTGGATTTCCGTTCCATGTCTGTTATTGGCGTTTTGCGTCTGGATGTTGTTTAGTGCGGTTGCGGTTAACCTTCCAAAAGTGGGCTTTACCTTTACCACCGATCAGCTGTTTATGTTGACCGCGTTGCCGTCGCTTTCAGGCGCACTGCTGCGCGTTCCTTACGCGTTTATGGTGCCGGTCTTTGGTGGTCGTCGCTGGACGGCTTTCAGTACCGGGATCATGATCGTACCGTGCGTGTGGCTCGGTTTTGCGGTGCAGGATACCTCCACACCGTTTAGCGTATTCGTGATTATCTCTCTGCTGTGCGGTTTTGCGGGGGCGAACTTTGCGTCCAGTATGGCAAACATCAGCTTCTTCTTCCCGAAAGCGAAGCAGGGTGGTGCGCTGGGCATTAACGGCGGCCTCGGTAATATGGGCGTGAGCGTGATGCAACTGATTGCCCCGCTGGCGATCTCTGTCTCCATTTTTGCGGCCTTTGGCGGCGGCGGTGTGACGCAGCCCGACGGTTCCGTGCTGTTCTTGCAAAACGCCTCCTGGATTTGGGTACCGTTCCTGGTGGTCTTTACCCTGGCGGCGTGGTTCTTCATGAACGATCTGTCCGCGTCCAAAGCGTCACTGAGCGAGCAGCTGCCGGTGCTGAAGCGTGGCCACCTGTGGGTGATGGCGCTGCTGTATCTGGCGACCTTCGGCTCGTTCATCGGTTTCTCCGCAGGCTTTGCCATGCTGTCTAAAACCCAGTTTCCGGACGTGCAGATCCTTCAGTTTGCCTTCTTCGGTCCGTTTATCGGCGCGCTGGCACGTTCGCTGGGCGGGATGATCTCCGACCGTCTGGGGGGAACGCGCGTTACGCTGGTGAACTTTGTTGTGATGGCCATCTTCTGTGCGCTGCTGTTCCTGACGCTGCCTGCGGGTGGTGAGGGGGGTAACTTCTTTGCCTTCTTCGGCGTATTCATGGTGCTGTTCCTGACCGCCGGGCTGGGCAGTGCGTCTACTTTCCAGATGATCTCTGTCATCTTTCGCAAGCTGACCATGGACCGCGTGAAAGCGCAGGGTGGGAGCGACGAGCAGGCAATGCGTGAAGCCGCCACCGATACCGCTGCGGCGCTTGGGTTTATCTCTGCGATTGGCGCTATTGGCGGCTTCTTTATTCCAAAAGCGTTCGGCATCTCACTGGATCTGACCGGCTCTCCGGCGGGTGCGATGAAAATATTCCTCGTCTTCTATATCGCCTGCGTGGTCATCACCTGGCTGGTATATGGCCGTAATACCAAGAAAAACAAGTAAGCTTGATTATCCGTTTGCGCGGCCTGAGTGCCGCGCTTTTTTTAATCGCTAAATAGTTACAACATACTAATAGCTTTTCCTGTGGTCATACGCAGGTAACGCTGCGATCGCCATCGCTTTACAGGTGTTTCTACCCCTTAATACCTAAGATGTTAAATTTTGCCTCACCTATTGTACGATAAATAAAATATATCCATATAAATCATAAAGTTAAAAAATATTAACGGCTACCGCTTTGGTGGTATTTGATCTAATACCTCCCCTCAGAGTCCCCCTTCGTCTTGATCGTTATCAATTCTCACCATCTTTCATAGCGTTACCTTCGCTGCAAATCAGCAATGTCGATTTAGAGAGCCACAGGCTCCACACAGGAGATACCCGATGAGCAAATTTTTGGACCGGTTTCGCTACTTCAAACAGAAGGGTGAAACTTTTGCCGATGGGCACGGCCAGGTTCTGGATACCAACCGGGACTGGGAAGACGGTTACCGTCAACGCTGGCAGCATGACAAAGTTGTCCGTTCTACCCACGGCGTAAACTGCACTGGCTCATGTAGCTGGAAGATTTTCGTTAAAAACGGTCTGGTGACCTGGGAAATGCAGCAGACCGATTATCCGCGTACCCGTCCGGATATGCCGAACCACGAGCCGCGCGGCTGCCCGCGTGGGGCCAGCTACTCCTGGTATCTCTACAGCGCCAACCGTCTGAAATACCCGCTGATGCGTAAACGCCTGATGAAAATGTGGCGTGAAGCGAAAGCGCAGCACAGCGATCCGGTTGATGCCTGGGCCTCCATCATTGAAGATGCCGACAAAGCGAAAAGCTTTAAACAGGCGCGTGGTCGCGGTGGTTTCGTTCGTTCTTCCTGGAAAGAGGTGAACGAGCTGATTGCGGCTTCCAACGTCTACACCGTGAAAACCTACGGTCCTGACCGTGTGGCAGGCTTCTCGCCAATCCCGGCGATGTCGATGGTCTCTTACGCCTCCGGCGCGCGCTACCTGTCACTCATCGGTGGTACCTGCCTGAGCTTCTACGACTGGTACTGCGACCTGCCGCCAGCGTCGCCTCAGACCTGGGGTGAGCAGACCGACGTGCCGGAGTCCGCCGACTGGTATAACTCCAGCTACATCATCGCCTGGGGCTCTAACGTTCCGCAGACCCGTACCCCGGATGCGCACTTCTTTACCGAAGTACGTTACAAAGGGACCAAAACCGTCGCCGTGACCCCGGACTACGCCGAAATCGCCAAACTGTGCGACCTGTGGCTGGCGCCGAAACAGGGTACCGATGCCGCAATGGCGCTGGCGATGGGCCACGTCATGCTGCGTGAATTCCACCTCGACAAGCCAAGCCAGTATTTCACCGATTACGTGCGTCGCTACACCGACATGCCAATGCTGGTGATGCTCGAAGAGCGTGACGGCTATTACGCCGCAGGCCGTATGCTGCGTGCCGCGGATCTGGTGGACGCGCTGGGTCAGGAAAACAACCCGGAGTGGAAAACGGTCGCCTGCAACAGCAACGGCGAGCTGGTGGCGCCAAACGGTTCTATCGGCTTCCGCTGGGGCGAAAAAGGCAAATGGAACCTGGAGCAGCGTAACGGCACCACGGGTGAAGAGACGGAGCTGCGTCTCAGCATGCTGGGCAGCCAGGATGAGATCGCCGATGTCGGCTTCCCGTACTTTGGTGGTGAAGGTTCTGAGCACTTCAACAAGGTTGAGTTGCAAAACGTTCTGATGCACAAGCTGCCGGTGAAGCGCCTGCAACTGGCGGACGGTTCTACTGCTCTGGTCACTACCGTCTACGATCTGACCATGGCGAACTACGGCCTGGAGCGCGGCCTGAACGACGAAAACTGCGCGACCAGCTATGATGACGTGAAGGCTTATACCCCAGCCTGGGCGGAGCAGATCACCGGTGTGCCACGCGCCCAGATCACCCGTATCGCCCGCGAATTTGCGGAAAACGCCGACAAAACCCACGGTCGCTCCATGATCATCGTCGGTGCCGGTCTGAACCACTGGTATCACCTCGATATGAACTATCGCGGCCTGATCAACATGCTGATCTTCTGCGGCTGCGTCGGGCAGAGCGGCGGCGGCTGGGCGCACTACGTGGGCCAGGAAAAACTGCGTCCGCAGACCGGCTGGCAACCGCTGGCGTTTGCCCTTGACTGGCAGCGTCCGGCCCGTCACATGAACAGCACCTCCTACTTCTATAACCACTCCAGCCAGTGGCGCTACGAGACGGTTACCGCCCAGGAGCTGCTGTCGCCGATGGCGGATAAATCCCGCTACAGCGGCCACCTGATTGACTTCAACGTGCGTGCTGAACGCATGGGCTGGCTGCCGTCTGCGCCGCAGCTGGGTACGAACCCGCTGCGTATTGCGGAAGCGGCGAAGAAAGCGGGCATGTCACCGGTGGACTACACCGTTAAATCCCTCAAAGACGGCTCAATCCGCTTCGCGGCAGAACAGCCGGAGAACGGTAAAAACCATCCGCGTAACCTGTTCATCTGGCGCTCTAACCTGCTGGGTTCGTCCGGTAAAGGCCACGAGTACATGCTGAAATACCTGCTCGGTACCGAAAACGGTATTCAGGGTAAAGATCTCGGCAAGCAGGGCGGCGTGAAGCCGGAAGAAGTGGAGTGGAAAGACAACGGTCTCGACGGCAAGTTGGATCTGGTGGTGACGCTGGACTTCCGTCTGTCCAGTACCTGCCTGTACTCCGACATCGTGCTGCCTACTGCCACCTGGTACGAAAAAGACGACATGAATACGTCGGATATGCATCCGTTTATTCATCCGCTGTCTGCGGCCGTTGACCCGGCGTGGGAATCAAAAAGCGACTGGGAAATTTACAAAGACATCGCGAAGAAATTCTCTGAAGTCTGTGTAGGGCACCTGGGCAAAGAGACCGACGTGGTGACGCTGCCAATCCAGCACGACTCCGCTGCCGAACTGGCTCAGCCGCTGGACGTGAAGGACTGGAAAAAAGGCGAGTGCGACCTGATCCCGGGCGTAACCGCGCCGCACATTATTCCGGTTGAACGTGATTACCCGGCAACTTACGAACGCTTTACCTCTATCGGCCCGCTGATGGAGAAGATCGGTAACGGCGGTAAAGGCATCGCCTGGAACACCCAGAGCGAAATGGACCTGCTGCGCAAGCTCAATTACACCAAAGCAGACGGCCCGGCGAAAGGCCAGCCGATGCTGAACACGGCAATTGATGCGGCAGAGATGATCCTGACCCTGGCCCCGGAAACCAACGGCCACGTGGCGGTGAAAGCCTGGGCGGCCCTGAGCGAGTTTACCGGTCGTGACCACACGCACCTGGCGAAGAATAAAGAGGAAGAGAAAATCCGCTTCCGCGATATTCAGGCCCAGCCGCGCAAGATTATCTCCAGCCCGACCTGGTCTGGCCTTGAAGATGAACATGTGTCCTATAACGCCGGATACACCAACGTTCACGAGCTGATCCCATGGCGCACGCTTTCTGGCCGTCAGTCTCTGTATCAGGATCACCAGTGGATGCGTGACTTCGGTGAAAGCCTGCTGGTTTACCGTCCGCCAATCGACACCCGCTCCGTGAAAACGGTGATGGGCGCGAAATCGAACGGTAACCCTGAGAAGGCGCTGAACTTCCTGACGCCGCACCAGAAGTGGGGTATCCACTCCACCTACAGCGACAACCTGCTGATGCTGACGCTGTCGCGCGGGGGGCCAATCGTCTGGATGAGCGAAGCGGACGCCAAAGATCTGGGTATCGAAGATAACGACTGGATCGAAGTGTTCAACAGCAACGGCGCCCTGACGGCACGTGCGGTGGTGAGCCAGCGTGTACCGGCCGGGATGACCATGATGTACCACGCGCAGGAACGTATCGTTAACCTGCCGGGGTCTGAGATCACCGAGCAGCGCGGCGGTATTCACAACTCCGTGACCCGTATTACGCCGAAGCCGACCCACATGATCGGTGGTTATGCCCAGCTGGCCTACGGCTTTAACTACTACGGCACCGTAGGATCGAACCGCGATGAGTTCGTGGTGGTACGTAAGATGAAGAATATTAACTGGTTAGATGGCGAAGGTAATGACCAGGTACAGGAGAGCGTAAAATGAAAATTCGTTCACAAGTCGGCATGGTGCTGAATCTGGATAAATGCATCGGCTGTCATACCTGCTCAGTCACCTGTAAAAACGTCTGGACCAGCCGTGAAGGTATGGAGTACGCCTGGTTCAACAACGTGGAAAGTAAGCCGGGTACCGGCTTCCCGACTGACTGGGAAAACCAGGAGAAGTGGAAGGGCGGCTGGATCCGTAAAATCAACGGCAAACTGCAACCGCGCATGGGTAACCGTGCCATGCTGCTGGGTAAAATCTTCGCTAACCCGCATCTGCCGGGCATTGATGATTACTACGAGCCGTTTGATTACGACTACCAGAACCTGCACAACGCGCCGGAAAGCAAACACCAGCCGATCGCCCGTCCTCGCTCGCTGATCACCGGCCAGCGCATGGACAAAATTACCAGCGGTCCAAACTGGGAAGAGATTCTGGGCGGCGAGTTCGAAAAACGCGCCAAAGACCAGAACTTCGAGAACATGCAGAAGGCGATGTACGGCCAGTTCGAAAACACCTTCATGATGTACCTGCCACGCCTGTGCGAACACTGCCTTAACCCGGCGTGCGTGGCGACCTGCCCAAGCGGCGCCATCTACAAGCGTGAAGAAGATGGCATTGTGCTGATCGACCAGGACAAGTGCCGCGGCTGGCGTATGTGCATCACCGGCTGCCCGTACAAAAAAATCTACTTCAACTGGAAGAGCGGTAAGTCTGAGAAGTGCATCTTCTGCTATCCGCGTATCGAAGCCGGTATGCCCACCGTCTGCTCAGAGAGCTGCGTAGGTCGTATCCGCTACCTCGGCGTGCTGCTGTACGACGCGGACGCGATTGAAAATGCCGCAAGCACCGAGAACGAGAAAGATCTGTATCAGCGTCAGCTGGACGTCTTCCTCGATCCAAACGATCCGAAGGTTATTGAGCAGGCGCTGAAAGACGGTATTCCGCAGAGCGTGATTGACGCCGCACAGCAGTCCCCGGTGTACAAAATGGCGATGGACTGGAAGCTGGCCCTGCCGCTGCACCCGGAATACCGCACGCTGCCGATGGTCTGGTACGTGCCGCCACTGTCTCCGATTCAGTCTGCGGCGGACGCGGGTGAACTGGGCAGCAACGGCATTCTGCCGGACGTGGAAAGCCTGCGTATCCCGGTTCAGTATCTGGCCAACCTGCTCACCGCAGGGGATACCCAGCCGGTACTGCTGGCGCTGAAACGTATGCTGGCGATGCGTCACTTCAAACGTGCGGAAACCGTTGACGGCGTTAACGATACCCGCGCGCTGGAGGAGGTTGGTCTGACCGAAGCGCAGGCGCAGGAGATGTACCGCTATCTGGCAATCGCTAACTACGAAGATCGTTTCGTGGTGCCGAGCAGCCACCGTGAACTGGCTCGCGAGGCCTTCCCGGAGAAAAGTGGGTGTGGCTTTACCTTTGGCGACGGTTGCCACGGGTCAGACAGCAAATTCAACCTGTTCAACAGCCGCCGCATTGACGCGATGGATGTGACCAGCAAAACGGAGCCGCACCAATGATTGAACTCGTCATTGTTTCGCGTCTGCTCGAGTACCCTGATGCTGCGCTTGTGCAGCATCAACAGGAACTCTTTGATGCACTCGCGTCATCTGAAAACCTGGATAAAGAGGATGCCCAGAAGCTGGGCGTTTTCCTCCGCGATCTGCTGGCACGCGATCTTCTTGATGCGCAGGCGGACTACAGCCAGCTGTTTGACCGGGGCCGTGCCACGTCTCTGCTGCTGTTCGAACACGTTCACGGTGAATCCCGCGACCGTGGTCAGGCGATGGTGGATCTGATGGCCCATTACGAGCAGCACGGTTTGCAACTCGACAGCCGCGAGCTGCCGGATCACCTGCCGCTGTATCTGGAATATCTGGCACAGTTGCCGAAAGAGGAAGCGCTGGGCGGGTTGCAGGACATTGCTCCTATTCTGGCGTTGCTCGGCGCGCGTCTCCAGCAACGTGAGAGCAGCTATGCAGTCTTGTTCGATCTGCTGGTGAAACTGGCTAACGCCTCGGTTGACAGTCAAAAAGTGGCGGAAAAAATTGCGGATGAAGCCCGTGACGATACCCCACAAGCACTGGATGCCGTCTGGGAAGAAGAGCAGGTGAAATTCTTTGCTGACCAGAGCTGTGGCGAATCTGAAATCTCCGCGCATCAGCGTCGTTTTGCCGGAGCGGTGGCTCCGCAATATTTGAATATCTCTAACGGAGGACAGCACTAATGCACTTCCTGAATATGTTCTTCTTTGACATTTACCCGTATATCGCGGGCACCGTATTCCTGGTGGGAAGCTGGCTGCGTTATGACTATGGCCAGTACACCTGGCGTGCTGCCTCCAGCCAGATGCTGGATCGTAAAGGGATGAACCTGGCGTCAAATCTGTTCCACATCGGGATTTTGGGAATTTTCGCCGGCCACTTCCTGGGGATGCTGACCCCGCACTGGATGTACGAAGCGTGGCTGCCGATTGAAGTGAAGCAGAAGATGGCGATGATTGCCGGCGGCGCCTGTGGCGTGATGACCCTGGTGGGTGGTCTGCTGCTGCTGAAACGACGTCTGTTCAGCCCACGCGTGCGGGCTACCACGACCGGAGCGGACATCCTGATCCTCTCCCTGCTGATGGTGCAGTGTGCGCTTGGTCTGCTGACCATTCCATTCTCTGCGCAGCATATGGACGGCAGCGAGATGATGAAGCTGGTTGGATGGGCGCAGTCTGTCGTGACCTTCCGCGGGGGCGCTTCTGAGCATCTGGACGGCGTGGCGTTTATCTTCCGCGTTCACCTGGTGCTGGGTATGACCCTGTTTGTGCTGTTCCCGTTCTCTCGCCTGGTGCACATCTGGAGTGCGCCGGTGGAGTACCTGACGCGCAAATATCAGGTTGTGCGTGCTCGTCGCTGATTCGCTGTATTAATCCAACCCCGCATTTGCGGGGTTTTTTTTGTCCCCGATCCAGGGGGGGCGTGCGGATGCCGGGTGGCGGCTGCGCCTTACCCGGCCTACAGACCCTATTCGTAGCCCCGGTAAGCGAAGCGCCACCGGGGAAAACAGGCAGGGAAGGATTACTCCCGGCATCGAGAAATATGGAGCATTGTGCTTGAGTGAGTGCTTAAGAATCTGGAAGTGATGGTGGTGGGGGAAGGATTCGAACCTTCGAAGTCGATGACGGCAGATTTACAGTCTGCTCCCTTTGGCCGCTCGGGAACCCCACCAGGGGTAATTCATATTTTGAGGTAAAGCTGGAGATGGTGGTGGGGGAAGGATTCGAACCTTCGAAGTCGATGACGGCAGATTTACAGTCTGCTCCCTTTGGCCGCTCGGGAACCCCACCACGGGGTAATACTTTTAACTGGCCTGCTTCCTGTTGGAAGCGGGGCGCATCATATCAAATGAGACGCCCCTGTAAAGCATTCCTTTAGGAAAATGAAGCTGT
This sequence comes from Enterobacter sp. DTU_2021_1002640_1_SI_PRY_ASU_LCPMC_013, assembly GCF_032389435.1. Lineage (NCBI taxonomy): Bacteria > Pseudomonadati > Pseudomonadota > Gammaproteobacteria > Enterobacterales > Enterobacteriaceae > Enterobacter > Enterobacter sp. DTU_2021_1002640_1_SI_PRY_ASU_LCPMC_013. The sequence continues at coordinate 2,465,597 of NZ_CP135594.1, read as the reverse complement.
TTGCCTGCTTTTTATCCGTAAAGGCGTAAAGCTAATCAATTCATTTTCCGAGGGATTAAAGAATAATCGTTCTGTTGCCGTACACAAAGACGCGCTGAGCAAGTACCTGATACAGCGCACGGCTCAGTACATTCTTCTCAACGTCACGGCCAGCACGCATCATATCTTCTGCTGTATAGGTGTGATCCACGTGAATCACGTCCTGCATGATGATTGGACCTTCGTCCAGATTGTCATTCACGTAGTGCGCGGTTGCGCCAATGATCTTCACCCCACGCTCGTATGCCTGGTGATACGGACGCGCGCCAATAAAGGCTGGCAGGAAGGAGTGGTGGATGTTGATAATCTTGTTCGGGAAGCGCGCCACGAAGGATGGCGTCAGCACGCGCATATATTTCGCCAGCACCACGTAGTCCGGGTTATGCGCTTCAATCGCAGCTGCCATCAGGTTGTCGTGCTCTTCACGGGTATGGCCTTCGTGACTGACCAGCTCAAACGGAATGTCGAAACGTTCTACCAGCGTACGCAGCGTCTCGTGGTTGCCAATGACGGCGGCAATTTCGACGTCCAGGCCACCGTAGTTGGCTTTCATCAGCAGATCGCCCAGGCAGTGCGCCTCTTTGGTGACCAGAATGACAATGCGGCGACGGCCCGCCGGGTTCAGCTCGCGCACCGAGCCTTCCGGCAGGGCGCTGTCCAGATCGGCAAGCAGGGTTGTGTCGTTGAAAATGCCTTCCAGTTCGGTACGCATAAAGAAGCGACCGGTACGGTGGTCAACGAACTCGTTGTTCTGCACGATATTCAGTTCATGCTTGTAGCAAATGTTGGTAATTCGTGCGATCAGCCCTTTTTGATCGGGACAGATAGTGCGCAGAACTTTACGTTGTAATGATTGCATCGCCGGGAAATCCTGTTTATGTATTTGCGAAGTCTGAGTTGTCAGGCATTACTGCCGCAACACTTTTTAAATTTTTTTCCTGAACCACAGGGGCAGGGATCGTTACGACCAAATTGCGGACGTGTGCCGTCAATATAATACCATTGCCCGCTGTCCTTTAAGAACCGTGAGCGTTCAATGATGGCGCCGGGCTTGTTTTGTTCGCTAAAGCGGGCGACAAAACTGACATAGCCCTCGTTGGCATCGCGGCCGGGAGCGGCTTCAAAGACGGTGAGGCCCAGCCAGACGGTGTTGGCAAATCCGGCTTCAATCTCCTGGCGAAAATCGGCATCATGGCAGGACGGATGCCAGGTTTTAATCAGGTAGTCTGCGTTTTTGATCACAAAAGCAGTATACCGCGAGCGCATAAGGTGTGACGGGTCTGGTGCAACCTGCTCGCCAGAAAGATATCGCTGGCAACATAGGCTATACTCCAGAGCGCTACCACAGGGGCAGAGTTGAGACACGATTCTCTTCCTGGAACAAAAAATAAGGCGTTAAACGCTTAAGGTAGCAATATGTTAACTGAGCAGGTGCGTTGACGCTATGTCGGGAATCCAGGGGAAGTAAAACAGGGCTAATGAGAAAGGTAAAAATTGGACTGGCGTTGGGCTCAGGTGCAGCCCGGGGTTGGTCACATATTGGCGTTATCAATACCTTAAACCAGATGGGGATTGACGTTGATATTGTCGCAGGATGTTCTATCGGGTCGCTGGTCGGATCCGCGTACGCCTGCGGTAAGCTCCCGGAGCTTGAAAGCTGGGTGCGCTCCTTCAGTTACTGGGATGTGCTGCGCCTGATGGATCTCTCCTGGCAGCGTGGCGGCCTGCTGCGCGGCGAACGCGTGTTCAATCAGTTTCGTAAGATAATGCCCCTCGCTGACTTCAGCCACTGCCAAATGCCTTTCGGTGCCGTTGCAACCAACCTCAGTACGGGCAGGGAGTTATGGCTCACCGAAGGGGATATTCATCTCGCCGTTCGTGCATCCTGTAGCATGCCTGGGTTAATGGCGCCTGTGCCTCACAACGGCTACTGGCTCGTTGATGGGGGCGTAGTGAATCCTGTACCCATCTCTCTGACCCGCGCCATGGGGGCGGATATCGTTATTGCCGTGGATTTACAGCACGACGCACACCTTATGCAGCAAGATTTGATGCCGGTTAATCTTCAAAGCGATGATGCGGAAGAAGAGAAACTTGCCTGGCATGCGCGATTACGCGGCAGAATAGGGCGCCTGACCGCCCGTCGCGCGGTGCCTGCGCCGAACGCCATTGAAATCATGACGACCTCTATTCAAATCCTTGAGAATCGCCTGAAGCGAAATCGTATGGCTGGCGATCCTCCGGATATTCTTATTCAACCCTATTGTCCACAAATCTCTACCCTTGATTTCCACCGGGCTGAGGCCGCCATAGCAGCGGGCTCGTTAGCCGTCGAAAAGAAAATAGATGAACTGTTGCCTTTTGTGCGTACAGCACGTTGAGCACTTTTTTGATTACTTCAGCAAAATCTGACAGGCGATAGTACCAATAGCATGCCACTATTGAGTAACTGTCAGCCAGGGGAGGAACCATGACACAGCCATTGGCCGGAAAACATATTTTGATAGTTGAAGACGAGCCCGTTTTCCGATCGCTACTGGATTCGTGGTTATCCTCACTGGGTGCAACCACGTCCCTTGCCGAAGATGGCGTCGAGGCACTGGAAAAAATGGCCAGCATGGCGCCTGATCTGATGATCTGCGACCTTGAGATGCCGCGCATGGACGGATTAATGCTGGTGGAAAATCTGCGTAATGAAGGTTATCAGACACCGATACTGGTGATCTCGGCCACCGAAAATATGGCGGATATTGCTAAGGCGTTGCGTTTAGGTGTGCAGGATATTCTGCTCAAACCGGTTAAAGATTTGAACCGTCTGCGTGAAACGGTGTTGGCCTGCCTGTATCCCAATATGTTTAATTCCCGGGTGGAAGAAGAAGAACGTCTTTTCCAGGACTGGGATGCTTTAGTCAGTAATCCGCTCGCGGCCGCGAAGCTGCTTCAGGAACTTCAGCCGCCGGTGCAGCAAAATATCTCTCATTGCAGAGTGAATTATCGCCAACTGGTAGCGGCTGACCAGCCTGGACTGGTGCTGGATATTGCGCCGCTATCAGATTCTGACCTCGCTTTTTATTGCCTGGATGTTACCCGGGCGGGAGATAACGGCGTTCTGGCGGCCTTATTACTCCGGGCGCTGTTTAATGGATTGCTACAGGAACAATTATCCCATCAGGGGCAACGACTTCCTGAGTTAGGCAGTTTACTAAAACAGGTCAACCAACTTTTTCGCCAGGCCAATTTGCCGGGGCAGTTCCCGCTTCTGGTTGGCTATTATCACAGCGGGTTGAATAACCTTATTCTGGTCTCTGCGGGATTAAATGCCACGCTGAATACCGGCGAACACCATATTCAGGTGAGTAACGGCGTGCCGTTGGGAACGCTGGGAAATACTTACCTTAATCAAATTAGCCATCGCTGCACCTCCTGGCAGTGCCAAATTTGGGGTGCCGGAGGGCGGTTACGCTTAATGTTGTCCACGGAGTAAGCAGTCAGATTTTATTTTTCAGATTGCTTTACCTGTGTTTTTGCTGGCAGTGCTACTATCGCTGCAAGTTTCATGCGTATTTGTCTTAATTGATCGGCAACGCGTTCTTTTCAGACCCGTATTAGTGGCTGAGACTGTATACTCAACGCGTTATTCAATGCATAAAAGTTCAAAACTTGAACAGTTCAGGAGAATTTCAATGGCTGCCCTTAATTCGAAAGTCAGAAAGGCCGTTATCCCGGTGGCGGGATTGGGTACCAGGATGTTGCCAGCGACGAAGGCAATCCCAAAAGAGATGCTGCCTCTGGTTGATAAGCCATTAATCCAGTATGTCGTGAATGAATGTATTGCAGCAGGTATCACCGAAATTGTGCTGGTGACGCATTCATCTAAAAACTCTATCGAAAACCATTTCGATACCAGTTTCGAACTCGAAGCAATGCTGGAAAAACGCGTTAAGCGCCAGTTGCTGGAGGAAGTGCAGTCTATTTGCCCTCCACACGTTACCATTATGCAGGTTCGTCAGGGCCTGGCGAAAGGCCTGGGGCACGCAGTATTGTGTGCACACCCGGTAGTGGGTGATGAGCCGGTCGCGGTTATTCTGCCTGACGTGATTCTTGATGAGTACGAGTCCGATCTTTCCCAGGAAAACCTGGCGGAAATGATTAAACGCTTCGACGAAACCGGCAGCAGCCAGATTATGGTTGAGCCAGTCGACGACGTGACCGCTTACGGCGTGGTTGACTGCAAAGGCGTTGACCTGCAACCTGGCGAAAGCGTACCGATGGTTGGCGTTGTTGAAAAACCTAAAGCGGACGTCGCGCCGTCTAACCTTGCTGTCGTTGGTCGTTACGTCCTGAGTGCTGAAATTTGGGCTCTGCTGGCGAAAACGCCTCCGGGTGCGGGCGATGAAATCCAGCTGACGGATGCTATCGATATGCTGATCGAGAAAGAGACCGTGGAAGCCTACCATATGAAAGGTAAGAGCCATGACTGCGGGAATAAGCTCGGTTATATGCAGGCATTCGTCGAATATGGTATTCGCCATAACAGCCTGGGTGAAGAATTTAAAGCCTGGCTCAAAGGTAGCGTGGGTATTAAGTAATAAACTCACAGCCCAGTGAACAAGACCGGTGGAGCGATGCCCACCGGTTTTTTTATGCCTGTCGCTCCGTAATTGGCGGGGGATTGTCAAGGACGTTAAATAGGGAGCCTCACAATATGACAGAATGTAAGGAGATGTTCGGGCAAATATTACAGGCATAAAAAATCCCGCATTAAGCGGGATTTTTCAGAATCTTTCCAGATTAATCCTTGATCAGGAAGTCATCCAGTTGTTTACCTTGTTCGTCCATTGCTTTCTTGATTACAGCAGGAGTACGGCCCTGGCCGGTCCAGGTTTTCTCTTCGCCGTTCTCATCGATGTAGCTATATTTAGCAGGACGTGCCGCGCGTTTTGCTTTGGTACCGGTTTTAGCCGCAGCCATGCTGTTCAGCAATTCGTTTGGATCGATACCATCGGCAATCAGCATTTCACGATACTGTTGCAGTTTACGTGTACGTTCTTCGATTTCAGCCGCAGCAGCGCTTTCTTCTTCACGACGTTCGTTAACTACAACCTCTAATTTTTCGAGCATTTCTTCAAGCGTCTCAAGGGTACATTCTCTTGCCTGCGCACGAAGAGTACGGATGTTGTTCAGAATTTTAAGTGCTTCGCTCATTGTAGTAATCTCAAACTTATAATGGGGGTGGGTTTGTTGTCCTAATAATAGAGCCTTAATTTCACTTGTGCAATAGGTGGGAATGTAAGGAATTCAAAAAATACAAAATAAACGACGCTATTATTAATTACGCTAACTTAAATTTCATTGTTTGTTGGGTCTGTGAGATATCGTTTCAAACGGCAAAAGCGCGTCATTTGCGTGTATGTTTTGTGACTTTTACCTCAGGAATTATAGTTGCGGTTGATAAATATCAGCCTTTTGTATTACCCCGAGTAAGCGCAGCGAAGACAAGAATAGTTAATAAATAGTGAATTTTAATGAACGAAGAAGACACTATAAAAAGAAGTGTTATCTCTGGTTGCGGACTCACCTTATTGTCAGTGTTTAATGCCTTTACTGCCTGTTTTAACGCATTATTTTGCGCCACTCGCGAAGGATTTACTGATGCATGGCAGGCTGGAGAGCGCAGCCCGCCGCTGATAACGGTACAAAATATGGTACAATGATCCATCGGGAATATTACACATTGATTAGGGTTCTTCGGCCAATGGCACAACTTTATTTCTACTATTCGGCAATGAATGCAGGGAAATCGACGGCGTTACTGCAATCCTCATACAATTATCAGGAGCGGGGGATGCGTACCGTTGTTTATACCGCCGAAATCGACGATCGCTTTGGGGCAGGGAAGGTGAGCTCAAGAATAGGGCTCTCGTCGCCTGCAAGGCTGTTTAACCCTGAAACGGACCTGCTGGAGGACATTCGTGCCGAGCATGCCTCTAAGCCTGTCCATTGCGTGCTGGTAGATGAAAGCCAGTTCCTGACCCGAGAGCAGGTCCATGCACTTTCAGAGGTCGTTGATGAGCTGGATATTCCCGTTCTTTGCTATGGATTACGTACCGATTTTCGTGGGGAGTTATTTGCCGGCAGTCAGTATCTGCTGGCCTGGTCGGATAAGCTGGTTGAGCTGAAAACAATCTGCTTTTGTGGCCGCAAGGCAAGTATGGTTCTTCGCCTGGACCAGTCGGGTAAACCCTATGCTGATGGCGAGCAGGTGGTGATAGGAGGCAATGAACGTTATGTCTCGGTCTGCCGCAAGCATTATAAAGAGGCGCTGGCTGTAGGCTCGCTGACGGCGTTACAGGGCGACAATCGAAAATAATAAGAATGTTTTACGGATCCTCAGATATAAAAAAACCCGCCAGCGGCGGGTTTTTTTATCATACTGTCAATCAAGCATTTTTCTTCGCTTTCTTGTCAGCCTTTACAACTGCGGGGATTTCAACTTTTACGGCAGCGACATCGCTTTCAGTGAAGTTACGACCGTAATAAGTATCCAGCAGGATCTGTTTCAGTTCGGAAATCAGTGGGTAGCGCGGGTTAGCACCAGTGCACTGGTCATCGAATGCATCTTCAGACAGCTTATCTACGTGAGCGAGGAAGTCAGCTTCCTGAACGCCTGCTTCGCGGATAGATTTAGGAATACCCAGTTCAGCCTTCAGGCTCTCCAGCCATGCCAGCAGTTTCTCGATCTTCGCGGCAGTACGGTCGCCCGGTGCGCTCAGACCCAGGTGATCTGCGATTTCAGCATAACGACGGCGCGCCTGTGGGCGGTCGTACTGGCTGAATGCAGTCTGCTTGGTTGGGTTGTCGTTGGCGTTATAGCGGATAACGTTGCTGATCAACAGGGCGTTCGCCAGACCGTGAGGAATGTGGAACTGTGAACCCAGCTTGTGCGCCATGGAGTGACAGACACCCAGGAAGGCGTTAGCAAACGCAATGCCCGCGATGGTTGCCGCACTGTGTACACGTTCACGCGCAACAGGGTTTTTCGAACCTTCGTTGTAAGAAGCTGGCAGGTTTTCTTTCAGCAGTTTCAGCGCCTGCAAAGCCTGACCGTCAGAGAACTCAGAAGCCAGTACGGAAACGTAAGCTTCCAGAGCGTGAGTTACCGCATCCAGACCACCGAACGCACACAGTGATTTCGGCATTTCCATGACCAGGTTGGCGTCAACGATAGCCATATCTGGCGTCAGTGCGTAGTCAGCCAGCGGGTATTTCTGACCGGTTGCGTCATCAGTCACAACGGCAAATGGCGTCACTTCTGAACCAGTACCGGAAGTGGTGGTGACGGCGATCATTTTCGCTTTCACGCCCATTTTCGGGAACTTGTAGATACGTTTACGGATATCCATAAAGCGCAGCGCCAGTTCTTCGAAGTGAGTTTCCGGATGTTCGTACATCACCCACATAATTTTCGCGGCGTCCATTGGGGAACCGCCACCCAGTGCGATGATCACATCAGGTTTGAAGGAGTTCGCCAGTTCAGCGCCTTTACGTACAACGCTCAGGGTTGGATCAGCTTCAACTTCAAAGAAGACTTCAGTTTCGACGCCAGCCGCTTTCAGAACAGAGGTGATCTGGTCTGCATAGCCATTGTTGAACAGGAAACGGTCGGTCACGATGAGCGCACGTTTGTGGCCATCAGTAATCACTTCATCCAGCGCGATTGGCAGAGAGCCGCGGCGGAAGTAGATAGATTTCGGAAGTTTGTGCCACAACATGTTTTCAGCTCGCTTAGCAACGGTTTTCTTGTTGATCAGGTGTTTTGGACCAACGTTTTCAGAGATGGAGTTACCACCCCAGGAACCACAACCCAGAGTCAGGGAAGGTGCGAGTTTGAAGTTGTACAGGTCACCGATACCACCCTGAGAAGCAGGGGTGTTGATCAGGATACGTGCCGTCTTCATCTTCTGACCGAAGTAAGCAACACGCTCAGGCTGGTTATCCTGGTCGGTGTACAGGCAAGAGGTGTGGCCGATACCGCCCATCGCCACCAGCTTCTCTGCTTTGTCTACCGCGTCATCGAAATCTTTCGCACGGTACATTGCCAGCGTCGGGGAGAGTTTCTCGTGAGCAAACGGCTCACTTTCATCAACGACTTTCACTTCACCAATCAGAATCTTGGTGGTAGCAGGGACGCTAAAGCCAGCGAGCTCAGCGATTTTATATGCAGGCTGACCTACGATAGCCGCGTTCAGCGCACCATTTTTTAGAATCACGTCCTGAACGGCTTTCAGTTCTTTACCTTGCAACAGGTAGCCGCCGTGGCTGGCGAAACGTTCACGAACGGCGTCGTATACCGAATCAACCACGACAACAGACTGTTCAGATGCACAGATAACGCCGTTATCGAAGGTTTTAGACATCAGCACAGAGGCAACAGCACGCTTGATATCAGCCGTTTCGTCGATCACCACAGGGGTATTACCTGCGCCTACGCCGATGGCTGGTTTACCGGAGCTGTACGCAGCTTTAACCATACCAGGACCACCGGTCGCCAGAATCAGGTTAATGTCCGGGTGATGCATCAGTGCGTTGGACAGTTCAACAGAAGGTTGGTCGATCCAGCCGATCAGATCTTTTGGCGCACCCGCAGCAATGGCTGCCTGAAGCACGATATCTGCTGCTTTGTTGGTGGCGTCCTTCGCACGTGGATGCGGGGAGAAAATGATTGCGTTACGTGTCTTCAGACTGATGAGAGATTTGAAGATGGCGGTAGAGGTTGGGTTAGTGGTTGGAACGATACCGCAAATGATGCCGATCGGTTCTGCAATGGTGATGGTGCCGAAAGTGTCGTCTTCTGACAGCACACCGCAGGTTTTCTCATCTTTATAGGCGTTGTAGATATACTCTGAAGCAAAGTGGTTTTTGATCACTTTATCTTCAACGATACCCATGCCGGATTCGGCAACGGCCATTTTAGCGAGAGGGATTCGAGCATCAGCAGCAGCCAGAGCGGCCGCGCGGAAGATTTTATCAACCTGTTCTTGGGTGAAATTGGCATATTCACGCTGGGCTTTTTTTACGCGCTCGACGAGGGCGTTCAGTTCAGCGATATTGGTAACAGCCATAATGCTCTCCTGATAATGTTTAAACTCTTTTAGTAAACCAGCGCTCGATACGTCTGACAGTATAGTCAGAGCCGATCCCACTTGCGTAACACACAGTAAAACAAAGGATTACTCACTGCTCCAGCTCACTAATTTACTAAAAGAGCCTTACCTTAGCATCATACCTTTTTGATAGGTGATCTCCCTGGCGGCGTAACCAAGATTACTCACTTCTGAGTACGAAAATTATGATCGAGATCAATTTTGTCCTAAGCTGATACCTTTCAGCAGGGTTATTTTGTGCTAATTATTCTACTGTTAAATAATTAAGTAACTATTGGAAGCAGCGATATCATTGATTACACAAATGTTTAACATCATGAATTGATAACGTTTAAGAACAGATTTCTGGTGAAGTATGCGGCTAAAAAGCGTATCTTCAGCGCGGATTTATCATGACACGCAGTTTCTCCCTGGCCATGCTCAATTGCGGAGCTTAATGTGATTCAAACGCTCTTTGATTTCCCTACATATTTCAAGTTTTTTATCGGCTTGTTTGCTCTGGTTAACCCGGTAGGGATCATCCCTGTCTTCATTAGTATGACCAGCTATCAGACGGCTGCGGCACGAAATAAAACCAACCTGACGGCAAACCTGTCGGTGGCGATCATCTTGCTTACGTCTCTTTATCTCGGGGACGCCATTCTTCAGGTCTTCGGCATCTCGATTGATTCGTTCCGTATAGCAGGCGGGATCCTGGTGGTGACGATTGCCATGTCGATGATCAGCGGCAAGCTGGGGGAGGATAAACAGAACAAGCAGGAAAAATCAGAGACAGCTATCCGCGAGAGCATCGGGGTCGTGCCACTGGCACTGCCGCTGATGGCGGGCCCGGGGGCGATCAGTTCCACTATTGTCTGGGGAACGCGCTACCACAGCCTGATGAACCTGATTGGCTTTTCCGTCGCTATTGCGCTGTTCGCGCTGTGCTGCTGGGGTGTATTTCGTATGGCGCCATGGCTGGTTCGCTTGCTGGGACAAACGGGCATCAACGTGATTACCCGTATCATGGGTCTGTTGTTAATGGCGTTGGGCATCGAATTTATCGTTACCGGTATAAAAAGTATATTCCCCGGGTTAGTACACTGACTTTCATTTGAAAGAGCGGAGCCAGCGGCTCCGTTTTTTTTACGTGATTATCTGCAAATCATATAAATAAAGTTGAAATAGGCGCCAGTCATAATAAGTTCTACTAATAATCCTCTTCTGTTGTTTTTCAAGGGGTTGTTTATTTTCATTTCCCCTTGCCGCGCATAAATCCCTCAAACCCTCTGTTATTTTACTCACATGATACTCTGGGGCTTGCTGACAGATAACCGAAATGATATTAGTAATTTCGACGCTGACTCAGACGAATGTGCTAAATAATAATCAATTGTTAAATTATCGTGAAAAATCGATCAGGTAAGCTATGTCGTCGCGTTTGTAGCAACAAAATTTCTTATCTGTATGAATTACATCTCTTTTTATTGGTTTCGGCGTAAGCCAGGGCTGGCGCCATAGTTATGCCAGCCATCGTAAAAGAGAAATGCTTAACAAATTTGCAAAATGTATTGGCGAGAGTTGGCACCATTTGGTACTTTCCGGCCTTATATTTTGCAGCATTAAACAAGTTGATGAGAACTATTTTCATATAGCCCTCACATAAGATATCCAACGCATCTCTCTGACAGGGGAGAGGTGTAAAGAATCGACGCAAGACCGCCGTACGAGCGGTCAGTAATAATGAAGTCGGTGATAGCAAGAAGTAAAAAAAGAACCTGACAGTAGCAAAAAAAACTCCTGCGCTGTACAGGCCCCAACAGGGGATTACACAACTGGCGAAGGCCGGTCATTATAATGAGTGGAGTATCAACACAATGTCCATCATCACAAAAAAAAGTCTGGTAGCGGCGGGGATTTTAACTGCGCTAATCGCGGGCAACGCTGCAATGGCTGCGGACGTTCCTGCTGGTGTTCAGCTGGCTGAGAAGCAAACGCTGGTACGTAATAACGGTGCGGAAGTGCAGTCTCTTGACCCGCACAAAATTGAAGGAGTTCCAGAGTCTAACGTTAACCGCGATCTGTTTGAAGGTCTGCTGGTGACTGACGTGGACGGCCACCCGGCTCCGGGCGTGGCGGAAAAATGGGACAACAAAGATTTTAAAGTCTGGACCTTCCATCTGCGTAAAGATGCCAAATGGTCCGACGGTACGCCGGTTACCGCCGAAGATTTCGTCTATAGCTGGCAGCGTCTGGCGGATCCGAATACCGCCTCTCCGTATGCGAGTTACCTCCAGTATGGCCATATTGCCAATATCGATGACATCATCACGGGTAAAAAGCCAGTTACCGACCTGGGCGTAAAAGCCATCGATGCCAACACCTTTGAAGTGACGTTGAGCGAACCTGTTCCGTACTTCTATAAGCTGCTGGTTCACCCGTCCGTCTCCCCGGTACCAAAATCCGCAGTAGAAAAATTTGGTGAAAAATGGACGCAGCCTGCGAATATCGTGACCAACGGTGCATATAAGCTGAAGGACTGGGTCGTTAACGAACGTATGGTGCTGGAGCGCAACCCGCAGTATTGGGATAATGCGAAGACCGTTATCAATCAGGTCACCTACCTGCCAATCTCTTCTGAAGTGACGGACGTGAACCGCTACCGCAGCGGTGAAATCGACATGACCTATAACAATATGCCGATTGAACTGTTCCAGAAGCTGAAAAAAGAGATCCCTAAAGAAGTTCACGTCGATCCGTATCTGTGCACCTACTATTACGAAATTAACAACCAGAAAGCACCGTTCACCGACGTACGTGTTCGTACCGCACTGAAGCTGGCTCTGGATCGCGACATTATCGTGAATAAAGTGAAGAATCAGGGCGACCTGCCGGCTTACAGCTACACCCCGCCTTACACCGACGGTATGAAGCTGGTTGAACCTGAATGGTTCAAATGGTCCCAGGAAAAACGTAACGAAGAAGCGAAAAAACTGCTGGCTGAAGCTGGCTATACCGCCGACAAGCCGCTGACCTTTAGCCTGCTGTACAACACCTCCGATCTGCATAAAAAGCTGGCTATTGCCGTCGCGTCAATCTGGAAGAAAAACCTCGGCGTGAACGTGAAGCTGGAAAACCAGGAATGGAAAACCTTCCTCGATACGCGCCACCAGGGAACCTTTGACGTGGCTCGTGCAGGATGGTGTGCGGACTATAACGAACCGACCTCATTCCTGAACACCATGCTGAGCGACAGTTCGAACAATACCGCACACTATAAGAGCCCGGCGTTTGATAAGCTGATTGGCGAAACCCTGAAGGTGGCAGATGACGCCCAGCGCGCCGATCTGTACGCGAAATCAGAACAACAGCTCGATAAAGACTCTGCGATCGTTCCGGTTTACTACTACGTTAACGCCCGCCTGGTGAAACCATGGGTAGGGGGTTATACCGGTAAAGACCCGTTGGATAATATTTCCGTTAAGAATCTTTATATTATCAAGCATTAATGGCAATACGTGGGGCGAGCGAGCTTGCCCCACTGTGTCTATTTTGTAACATTCATCAGGCACACGCCAGAAGGTACGGGCAATGTTGAAATTTATCCTGCGTCGCTGTCTTGAAGCGATTCCAACGTTATTTATTCTAATTACAATTTCCTTCTTCATGATGCGTCTTGCACCGGGCAGTCCTTTTACCGGTGAACGCACGCTTCCGCCAGAAGTTATGGCCAACATCGAAGCGAAATACCATTTAAACGATCCTATCACCACGCAGTACTTCAACTATCTGAAGCAACTTGCACACGGTGATTTTGGTCCGTCATTTAAATATAAAGACTATTCCGTTAACGACCTGGTGGCGTCCAGCTTCCCGGTATCGGCTAAATTAGGGGCTGCTGCATTTATCCTGGCCGTTGTTCTCGGTGTCACTGCGGGCGTTATCGCTGCGCTAAAACAAAATACCCGATGGGATTACGCCGTAATGGGGGTCGCAATGACCGGGGTGGTTATCCCCAGCTTCGTTGTCGCGCCGTTGCTGGTCATGATATTCGCCATAACCCTGAAATGGCTTCCCGGGGGCGGCTGGAACGGCGGGGCGCTGAAGTTCATGATATTGCCGATGGTGGCATTATCTCTGGCCTACATCGCCAGCATCGCCCGTATTACCCGCGGTTCAATGATTGAAGTCCTGCACTCGAACTTCATCCGTACCGCCCGTGCGAAAGGGCTGCCGATGCGCCGGATTATTTTCCGTCATGCCCTCAAGCCTGCACTGTTACCGGTACTCTCCTATATGGGTCCGGCTTTCGTCGGCATTATCACGGGTTCAATGGTGATTGAAACCATTTATGGCCTGCCGGGCATCGGGCAGCTGTTTGTTAACGGGGCGCTTAACCGTGACTATTCGCTGGTGCTGAGCCTGACGATCCTCGTGGGCGCGCTGACCATTCTGTTTAATGCCGTTGTCGATGTGCTATATGCCGTTATCGACCCGAAAATCCGTTACTAACTGGAGCACGCCATGATGTTGAGTAAGAAAAACAGCGAGGCGCTGGAAAACTTCAGTGAAAAGCTGGAGGTCGAAGGTCGTAGCCTTTGGCAGGACGCCCGCCGTCGTTTTATGCATAACCGTGCCGCCGTTGCCAGCCTGGTCGTGCTGGTGCTTATCGCGCTGTTCGTAACCCTGGCACCAATGCTCTCTCAGTTCACCTATTTCGATACGGACTGGGGCATGATGTCCAGCGCGCCGGATATGGAATCCGGGCACTATTTCGGCACCGACTCCTCCGGGCGTGATTTGCTGGTGCGTGTGGCGATTGGCGGCCGTATCTCCCTGATGGTTGGCATCGCGGCGGCGCTGGTGGCGGTGATCGTCGGCACGCTTTACGGTTCGCTTTCCGGTTACCTCGGCGGGAAAGTGGACTCCGTGATGATGCGTCTGCTAGAAATCCTGAACTCCTTCCCGTTCATGTTCTTCGTCATTCTGCTGGTGACCTTCTTTGGTCAAAATATCCTGCTGATCTTCGTGGCGATCGGGATGGTGTCCTGGCTGGATATGGCGCGTATTGTGCGCGGCCAGACGCTGAGCCTCAAACGTAAGGAGTTTATCGAAGCCGCACAGGTTGGCGGCGTTTCTACCGCCAATATTGTGGTGCGTCATATCGTTCCTAACGTGCTGGGCGTGGTGGTGGTGTACGCCTCCCTGCTGGTGCCAAGTATGATCCTGTTTGAATCTTTCCTGAGCTTCCTGGGATTAGGTACGCAAGAGCCGTTGAGTAGCTGGGGCGCTCTGTTAAGTGATGGCGCAAACTCCATGGAAGTGTCACCGTGGTTACTGCTGTATCCGGCGGGCTTCCTGGTCGTCACCCTGTTCTGTTTCAACTTTATCGGCGATGGCCTGCGTGATGCCCTCGACCCGAAAGACCGTTAAGGAGCGCCGTCATGACCATTATTGAAACGGCAACCGCGCCACAGGCGCAACAGCGGACCAGCGCACTGCTGGACGTTAAAGACCTCCGCGTGACGTTTAAAACCCCCGACGGTGATGTTACTGCCGTTAACGATCTCAACTTCGACCTGCGTGCCGGTGAAACGCTGGGCATTGTGGGCGAATCCGGTTCCGGTAAATCCCAGACCGCATTCGCGCTGATGGGCCTGCTGGCGTCAAACGGCGTGATCGGCGGTTCGGCGACGTTTAACGGGAAAGAGATCCTGAATTTGCCGGAACATGAGCTGAACAAGCTGCGCGCCGAGCAGATTTCAATGATTTTCCAGGATCCGATGACGTCCCTGAACCCCTATATGCGGGTGGGCGAACAGCTGATGGAAGTGCTGATGCTCCACAAGGGGTTGGGTAAAGCCGAAGCGTTTGAAGAGTCCGTCAAAATGCTGGATGCGGTGAAAATGCCTGAAGCACGCAAGCGCATGCGCATGTATCCGCACGAGTTTTCCGGCGGTATGCGTCAGCGCGTTATGATCGCGATGGCATTGCTTTGCCGGCCAAAACTGCTGATCGCTGATGAACCAACCACCGCCCTGGACGTGACCGTTCAGGCGCAGATCATGACGTTGCTGAACGAGCTGAAGCGCGAGTTCAACACCGCCATCATTATGATCACCCACGATTTAGGCGTCGTTGCCGGGATCTGCGACAAAGTGTTAGTCATGTATGCAGGCCGCACGATGGAATACGGTAATGCCCGCGATGTGTTCTACCAGCCAGCCCATCCGTACTCTATCGGGCTGCTGAATGCCGTACCGCGTCTCGATGCGGAAGGGGAGTCGCTGCTGACTATCCCGGGTAACCCGCCAAACCTGCTGCGTCTGCCAAAAGGCTGCCCGTTCCAGCCGCGTTGTCCGCATGCGATGGAAATCTGTAACAGCGCACCGCCGCTGGAAGCGTTTGCCCCAGGCCGTCTGCGTGCCTGCTTTAAGCCGCTGGAGGAGCTGGTATGAACGCAATCGACGAAAAAAGAAATGTGCTGCTCGAAATCGCTGACCTGAAGGTCCATTTCGATATCAAAGATGGTAAACAGTGGTTCTGGCAGCCTGCCAAAACCCTGAAAGCGGTGGATGGCGTCACGTTGCGCCTGTACGAAGGCGAAACTCTGGGCGTGGTGGGCGAATCCGGCTGCGGCAAATCGACGTTTGCGCGGGCGATCATCGGCCTGGTGAAAGCCACCGACGGAAAAGTGGCCTGGCTTGGCAAAGATCTACTGGGGATGAAGCCGGATGAATGGCGCGAGGTGCGCAGCGACATCCAGATGATTTTCCAGGATCCGCTTGCGTCCCTGAACCCGCGTATGACCATTGGCGAAATCATTGCCGAGCCGCTGCGCACCTATCATCCGAAGATGCCGCGCCATGAAATTCGCGATCGGGTGAAAGCGATGATGCTCAAGGTGGGTCTGTTGCCTAACCTCATCAACCGCTACCCACACGAGTTTTCAGGCGGTCAGTGCCAGCGTATCGGTATCGCACGCGCGTTGATCCTTGAACCAAAACTGATTATCTGTGATGAGCCGGTTTCGGCGCTGGACGTTTCCATCCAGGCCCAGGTGGTTAACCTGCTACAGAAACTGCAACGGGAAATGGGGCTGTCGCTGATCTTCATCGCCCACGATCTGGCGGTGGTAAAACACATTTCGGACCGTGTGCTGGTCATGTATCTGGGCCACGCCGTGGAGCTGGGCACGTATGATGAGGTGTACCACAATCCGCTGCACCCTTATACCAAAGCGCTGATGTCTGCGGTTCCCGTTCCGGACCCCGACCTGGAAAAAAATAAAACCATTCAGCTTCTGGAAGGTGAACTGCCTTCGCCAATCAACCCGCCTTCAGGCTGCGTATTCCGTACGCGGTGCCCAATAGCCGGCCCGGAATGTGCAAAAACACGGCCGGTTCTGGAGGGCAGTTTCCGACATGCGGTTTCCTGCCTGAAAGTAGACCCGTTATAATCGCAAGGGCTGACATGATGTCAGCCCTTATTTTTCGAGGTTAATGTGTCGCGATTATTCACGTCGGCCCGTCAGCGGCTGTATCACCTTTTATTTGATCCTGAAACGGTTTCCGGTCGCCGCTTCGAAGGTCTGTGTGGTTTATTTGCGCTGATTAGCGTCATTATTATCTTTATCGAATCCGGCGCCGGAACGCAGTACCACATGACGTATGAGGAGTGGCACGTTTTCGTCTGGCTGGAATTGATTGTCACGCTGGTGTTTACTGCGGAATATGTGCTGAGGGTCATTAGTTGGCCAAATCCGGCGAAATACGTTTTCAGCTTCTGGGGATTTATTGATTTAGCCACCATCCTGCCGCTGTATGTCATGTGGCTGTGGCCTGAGATCAGCCTGAATTATGTGTTTGCCTGGCGCGCAATGCGGGCGATTCGTGTGTTACGAATTCTCAAACTGCTGCGCTTTATGCCGTCGCTGCGGGTTTTTTGGGTTGCCATTGTCAGCGCCCGCCACCAGCTGATTCTCTTCTATTCGTTTATTGGTATCGTGATGATCGTTTTTGGCTCCCTTATGTATTTAATCGAAGGGCCGAAATACGGGTTTACCACGCTTAATGCGTCTGTTTACTGGGCTATCGTCACGGTGACCACCGTGGGCTATGGTGATATTACCCCGCATACGCCGCTCGGACGTATTGTGGCATCGGTTCTTATCCTGATCGGCTATTCGGTGATAGCGATTCCGACGGGGTTAATTACCACCCATATGAGCAGCGCCTTCCAGAACAGCAAGCAGCAACGCAAATGTCTGAATTGTCAGCAGGGGAATCATGAACCCGGCGCGCGGTTTTGTCACCGCTGTGGAAATGCCTTACCGGATTAAATAAAAAAGGCTGCGCGGGCAGCCTTTTTTATTATTCGCGCCAGAGAATATGGCACAGTTTGTGATCTTTCTCGCGGCACAGCAGGACGCGGGCAAAGATGTCGTTAATTTCTCCGCCGTCTTCATCTGCCAGGCCAATCACCACCTCGGCGAAGAAGTCCGGGTTGAGATCAAAATCGACATGTTCGGCCCAGTCTTCAGCCGGATCGAACAGCTCAGCACCGCCACGCTCTTCAAATTGCAGGTTGAAAAGAATGACGTCAGCAGGGTCGAGATTATCGACCGCCAGCTCGAGAAAAATATCGTAGGCCTGTTCGAGCGTTTCGTCTTCGGTCAGGCGATTGTTCAGATCCATTTCCATGATGACTACCTGTTAAACATCGTTGGGCACGTTTTACAGCAACGGACTAAAGAAGTAAAACAGTCGTTCGGCAATTCGCTGCCACAGCGGACGTTTCGCCCACAGTCTGGCGTCCAGCAGGCGTGAGCGGGAGATATAATCGTCCTGAACCGCCGCCAGATCGCCACCGAATCCGGCGTCATCAATGACCAGCGTAATTTCAAAATTCAGCCACAGACTGCGCATATCGAGGTTGACGGTACCCACCAGGCTCAGCTCTCCGTCCACCAGCACGCTCTTGGTGTGTAACAGGCCGCCTTCGAACTGATAAATTTTAACGCCTGCGGCCAGCAGCTCACTAAAGAACGCGCGGCTTGCCCATCCTACCAGCAGCGAATCGTTCTTGCGCGGCATAATAATGCTCACATCCACTCCGCGCTGTGCCGCTGTACAGATGGCATGCAGAAGGTCGTCGCTGGGAACGAAATAGGGCGTGGTCATGATCAGATATTCCCGCGCGGAGTAGGCGGCGGTAAGCAGTGCCTGATGGATCAGATCTTCCGGGAAGCCAGGACCGGAGGCGATAGTGTGGATAGTGTGCCCGCTGGCTTCCTCAAACGGCATGATATTGCCATCCGGCGGCGGGGGAAGAATGCGTTTCCCGGTTTCAATTTCCCAGTCGCAGGAGTAGACGATGCCCATTGAGGTCGCGATCGGTCCCTCCATCCGCGCCATCAGATCGATCCATTGCCCCACGCCGGAATCCTGCTTGAAGAAGCGGGGGTCAACCATGTTCATGCTGCCGGTGTAGGCGATGTAGTTATCGATCAGAACCATTTTCCGGTGCTGGCGGAGATCCATGCGGCGCAGAAAGACGCGGAAAAGATTCACTTTTAGCGCCTCGACCACCTCGATACCGGCGTTGCGCATCATGCCTGCCCACGGGCTACGGAAAAAGGCCACGCTTCCGGCGGAGTCCAGCATCAGGCGGCAGTGGATACCGCGACGTGCAGCGGCCATTAGCGATTCGGCGACCTGGTCCGCCATGCCGCCCGGCTGCCAGATATAAAACACCATCTCGATATTATGCCGGGCGAGCTGGATATCACGGATCAGCGCCTGCATCACATCATCAGAAGAGGTCATCAGTTGCAGCTGATTGCCTTTTACCCCAGCAATCCCCTGGCGGCGTTCGCACAGCTTGAACAGAGATGCGGCCACGCTACTGTTCTCTTCAGCGAAGATATGCTTGCAGGCTTTAAGGTCGGCAAGCCATTTCGCCGTGGAGGGCCACATGGCGCGGGCGCGTTCGGCGCGGCGTTTACCCAGATGAAGTTCACCGAAAGATAGATAGGCGATGATGCCCACCAGCGGCAGAATGTAGATAATCAGAAGCCAGGCCATGGCGGAAGGTACCGCTCTGCGTTTCATCAGAATGCGCAACGTCACCCCGGCAATTAACAGCCAGTATCCTAAAATGACCAGCCAACTCACCACGGTGTAGAAGGTTGTCATAAATAAAAAATCCTTTTGAAAGCGTATTGTTATGAGTTTACGCATCAGGATTCATCTGGCAAATAAAAACGGCAGATAAAAGCGCTGGTTTGCCGCCTGCTTAGGCATATAATGGCATCTCTGTTAGAGAAAGAGTTGTAGACATGAAGCGCAGTAGAACTGAAGTTGGGCGCTGGCGCATGTTGCGACAGGTGAGTCGTCGTAAGGCTCGTTGGCTGGAAGCACAATCCCGCCGCAATATGCGTATCCACGCCATCAGAAAATGTGGCCTGAACAGACACCGTAACGCGCTGTTGTTCGCAGTCCAGGACATCTGAAAAGCATGAAGGGCACCGTAAAGGTGCCCATTAAACATCCAGGCTATCAATTTTTGCAGTCTCTTCCCATCTGCTTCCGCGATATACTAACTTCCCATAACGTCATGATATTAAAAGATGAATCCTTATCTCTGGATTTTTATTGTACTTTTGGCGCTGGATGCGCTCAGGGAAGATTTAGGACTTTCGTCATTTTCCTCATTGGCAGATTATGTTTTCGCATGGGGAATACATTTTTATTAAAGGAAAAAAGGATGAACGGAAAAGTAATGGCAGCACTCTTTGGGATTGCGATATTAAGCGGTTGTGCCAGTAGCAAAACCTCACCCGAACGGCACGCGTTTTATTTCGTGTCGCATCAGTCCAGCTTTACTGGCGGCAATTACACCTCCAGCGTGCAGAAAAATTATCAGCTGAACGTGGCGCAGTTCCGCGAGCTTTATGCCCGGGGCAAAGCTGACCGCGCGGAAGGGCGGACTCAGGCTGAAGCCAGTGAATACGCGCAAAGCATTCGCGATCAGCTGAAAGAAAATGCGAAGTCGCAGGAATTGTTCGCAGGCAACGCGAAGGATAAATGGTCTTCGGACATGGACATTAAAGACGCCCTGTTATTTGGTAACGAACTGGCCGCGACTTATCTTGATGGCTATAACGGCGTACAATAGCGCAACTGATTCAGGGGATACCGTAATTACCGGTATCCCCGCTGTTTTTGAGCGAAAGGAGTAAGACGTGTTTGCGGAGTTTGGTGTACTGAATTTCTGGACCTATGTTGTCGGCGCATTTTTTATCGTGCTGGTTCCAGGACCGAACACCTTGTTTGTGCTGAAAACAGGGATTGGCCACGGCGTTAAGAAAGGCTATCTGGCAGCCACCGGTGTGTTTATTGGTGATGCCGTGCTGATGTTTCTGGCCTGGGCGGGCGTCGCCGCGTTGATCCAGACCACTCCGATATTATTTAATATTGTCCGCTATTTGGGCGCGTTTTATCTGCTGTGGCTGGGCGGAAAAATGCTCTGGTCCGTTATGACGCGTCAAAAAAATGCGCACGAAAGTAGCGCCGAACCGGCAAGCGCAATCCTTAAGCGTTCGCTGGTGCTGAGCCTGACGAACCCGAAAGCGATTCTCTTTTACGTGTCGTTCTTCGTGCAGTTTATTGATGTCAATGCGAAGAATACCGGCACGTCGTTCCTGATCCTCGCCACAACGCTTGAGCTGATCAGCTTCATGTACATGAGCTTCCTGATTTTTTCAGGCGCGTTTGTCACGCGTTACCTCAAAACTAAAAAGAAACTGGCGAAGCTGGGGAACGGGCTGATAGGTCTGCTGTTTGTCGGATTTGCGGCGAGGCTGGCGTCGCTGCACTGAATGAAGAAAAGGCTCCCGAGGGGGCCTTTTTAATGTCTGGCGTAGCTGGGAAGCCGCGCCAGACAAGGCTTCACGTTATACTACTAGCAGCCAAAAGCCATAAAAAGCGGCTAGGGTGTGGACACATTGTGGACACTCTGACAACCATTTGCACCCTTCAACGGGTTAAGCGAAATCGCATCCTGCAGGTACTGAGGAGCGAAGTGCGCATAGACCATTGTCTGCGCAATTTTCGTATGACCTAAGATCCTCTGCAGTGTAATGATGTTGCCCCCGTTAATCATAAAGTGCGTGGCGAAAGAGTGTCGTAGCGCATGTGTTGCTTGTCCGGCCGGTAAATCGGGCTTAACCTCTTTGAGGGTTCGCCTGAAGTCAGCATAACTGGCTTCAGGAAAAAGAAAGTCTCGTGTTTTGCCGACTACGTAAGCCGCAACGTCATCAGAGATCGGGACCGTACGCGGTGTGTTGGTTTTCGTCTTAACGAAAGACACCCGGTTATGAATCACGTTCTCCGCTTTCAGCCTTGCAGCCTCACCCCATCTTGCCCCGGTACTCAGACACAAGACGGCAATTTTACGATTATCTCCTGAAAGCGCTGCCAGTAAGGCGTCAATTTCCTCAAGAGTGAGATAGCCCGTTTCGGCAGTCTGCTCTTTCAGTTTTTTGAACCCCCTAAACGGATGCTCGCCGTTATACATTTCTGACTCAATCAGGGTAGTAAACATCCCACCTAATGTAATCAGGTCGCGGTTGATGGTAGTTGGCTTAATACCTTCAGCCCGGCGTTGAGCACAATATTGCGTTATCAGGCTCTTGGTGATCTGGAAAGCGCATGGGTTGCTGCTCTGTCACCTGCAGGGCGTCGAAAGCTTGCCGGTGAGATTGCGAAACAGCTCAGAGCGGCGCAGCAGCAACGCATCAAACAGCAAAAAGCCCCGGACGGCTCACCGTATCAGGTGCGAAAGCGTCAGCCTCTCAGGGCTAAAAGAGGTCGGATTAAGCGGGCGATGTTTCAAAAGCTGCGCACTAACCGGTACATGAAAGCCAGTGGCCGTGAAAATAGTGCCGTGGTGGAATTTACCGGCAAAGTGCAGCGCATCGCGCGTGTCCATCAGTACGGCCTAAAGGACCGGCCAAATCCGCGCGCTAAGGACGTACAGTACGCAGAACGGCAGCTACTCGGATTTAGCAGAGAACATGAGCAGTTCGTCGAAATGCTTGTGATTGGCTATCTAAAGAAGTTTCACTAAACATTTGTTAAAGCAAAATGCATAATTTAAAGTTAGTTTGTAACACCAAACTATCTGAATTGACTATAATAACTTGCCTCCCTATGTGAAAATTTATTTTTCCTAAGGTGATGTTTTTTCATATGAATTGTGAATGAATTAACTATGTGTAATGGTGTGAGGGAAAATGACTACAACACGAGAAAATCATTATGTTCCGGTATGGCATCAAAAGGGATTTATGGATGGGAGGGATAATCATTTATGTTATTTGACGCGTAGGGAATTTCCATTAAAAAATTCTGAGGTTAAAATTGTCAATGAAAAAAAATGGTATAACCCCACTCAGAAGCTGTATCTAAAGGATTTATATTCAATATTATTTGATGGTGATATTAATGACGATATAGAAAGAAAATTGTTTGGCCCAATCGATGATAATGGTTCGAGGGCTGTTCGGGCTTTTTTGACTGACGACCAAGGGCAATGGCATCATAACTTTAAGGAGTTTTTTACTTATCTGGATGCCCAAAAGTTACGAACTCCCAAAGGTTTGGAATGGATTAAAACTCAGTATCATGGTTTAACCCAGGAAAACCTTATGGTCGAGATGCAATCACTCAGGACTATGCATTGTACATTGTGGGCAGAAGGTGTAAGGGAATTTGTATCAGCTGAGGACTCAGATGTTAAATTCATTACCTCGGATCATCCAGTAACTATCTATAATTACGCTTGTCCTCCTGATTCAGATGCATGTCTGTATCCTAGAGACCCTGATATCTCTTTGAAGGGTTCCCAGACTATATTTCCTCTGGATAAAAATCGGTGTTTGATTTTAACTAATTTAGAGTATGCACGATCTCCAGAAAATGTAAATCCTTTGGAACAACGCACTAATGCTACACGTTTGCGTCAGAGTATGGTTAATACTATTAATTTTATCAATACTCGCAAGCTAACAAGAGAGCAAGTAATTCAAATAAACTATATTATTAAATCGAGATCAAAAGAATGTATCGCAGCTGGAAGAGAGGAATGGCTTTTTCCGGAAGATGATATTTCATGTGATTGGTCTCAGCTAAAAAACACTCTCTTACCACAATTAAGTGATTTATTTGGGTTTGGGGGGGAAATGTTTGTCAAATTTGATGATGGATCCGTTCACTATCAAGATGAGTTTGGTAGGACAACTTATAAAAATGAATATCTAATAAAAAAAATAGACGAGTCACAGATGGGTTGTAATGACCCTTGTGGTTGCGGTAGCGGAAAGAAATATAAAAAATGCTGTAAAGATATACCGGTGGGTATGCGAACGACGTGGGATTTTATTAGTATTAGAGAAAGGAATATTTGTTTTTGTCAATGTATAAAAGATGTGTTAGGGCTTAATAATGGAAAGTCCTGGGATGATGTTAGAAAGGGGTTGTCAGAGAAGCAAGTTAGGGAAATCTATGAGTTTTATGAATTTCTTTGGCCTAAGGATACAGACATATATTCGTTGCTGCCAAAACCAGACGGGAAAAGTCGCGCATTATATTCAGGTCTGTTAGATATCAGGGCCATATACTCTAATGCGGTGCCGATGTCATCATTTTTTGATGAGTTTATAATCCAAAGTCCCGTAACTAACCCAATAAATATTAAGCCTGAATTTAATCCTATTCATCGCTCCGAGGATTTTAAATATCAAGCACTAAAAGAGTTTTTGTTTATGCTTGAGTTGGAACCGTTTATAGATAAGGGCTTGGTTAATATTATTCCAGATCCAACTGAATTTGATATTCAGTTGAAATTGGAAATGATGAGGATGGTTAAAAAACGAAGGCATAAGCAAGTTGTATATAATGGAGATGAATTTCAATATCATCGTAGCTTGATAATTCAAGATGTGTTGAATTCATCGGTGGGGCTGCCAAGGGAAGCTAAAGTTAATTACATTGCTCAGCAGATGAGCATTGATTTTAAAGAGGCTGAACTACGCTTTGATGATTTTGAAAAGGTTTCTGAAAATTCGCCCTTAATGATGTTGCAAGATACAACAGTGCAGGGTAGTGGGCAGGTTATGTTTAATAAGATGGAGCCTAATTATGAAATGTCATTGTTTATTGCTCAGGTGACAGGTTCTGTTGTGGTGACCGATAGTTTTGCTAGATGGGAACAATTAATGTCTGCTCAGCATCGTGAATTAGGAATGATAAGTTTTCCTTGGGGTGAAATGCTTCTTGACCTTAATAAGTTGCCAATTGATGCTGCCTACATGGAATCGTTTTGCAAATCACAGGGTGTGTTTGCAAATATCAGAAATCTGATTCGATCTTTGGTGCGGATGTTAGATGCACAGGATTATGATGTTCAGCATTTATCCAATGCTAAAAAAACGATTAATGAAGTAATGGCAGGTGTTGACCAGTCTCGAGAGTCATTAATAATGAGAGGCTTGAAAATATCATGTCCAAAGTATGGTTTTCATGATGATAATGTTCAGCGTTTGTTGCTTAGCTCGAGTTGTTTAAAGTATAAGCGATATGTGACGGCTATTATTGGTATTGATATTTAATGTGGGTTTGTGAGTGGAATGCTTCTGAATTTAAATTTGATTTTTTAGATGCTAAAAATACTCTCAGAGAGTTTCGTGATATTTCAAATTAGATTGTGGAAGAAATCTTAGAACTACGTGTGTTGTTTGAGCCACCATAAAACCCCTTTCAATTGCCGCTGGCCTCGCCCGGCGGCATCCTTTCCCCATGAATAATCTAAATTCTCTGCAGGAAATCGCACGCGCGATCCGAAAGCGACCAAAACCATGGCAAAGGTAAAAGCCAAAAAAGAGCAGGAAGCCCGCGAGGGTGAGTATATGGCCGGTGAGTCTGACAACGTGCTGGAGCTAACAACCATCTACACGACAAAGGCGCAGGCCATGCGCGCCGCTCAGGCAAAGTGGGACAAGCTACAGCGTGGTGTCGCTGAGTTTTCAATCTCGCTGGCTAATGGCAGGGCTGATTTATTTCCTGAAACGCCGATAGCGGTGAAAGGCTTTAAGCGCGTTATAGACGAGCAGGCTTGGATCATCAGCCGGGTGGTGCATAACCTTAACGGGAACGGCTACACGACGGGCTTAGAGCTTGAGGTTAAGGTTTCGGAGGTGGAGTATGAAAGCGAAGAGATAACACAATAAAGTTGTTTATGTGTTTGATATATAAGGTTTTAATGGTTAAGATTGATGCATCAATAACGCTCTGAGGTACTCGCCATGTTCCACTGTCCAAAATGCCATTACGCCGCCCACGCTCGCACTAGTCGCTATTTTTCCGATACGACAAAAGAGCGGTATCATCTGTGCACAAACATCAACTGCAGTTGCACGTTCGTCACCACTGAGACGGTCGAGCGTTTCATTGTATCGCCGGGTGAAGTCGTGCCAGTGCCACCGCACCCGACGCAATCAGGACAGCAACAAATCACGTGGATGTGACAAAAGAAAGCCCGGCAAATGCGGGGCTTTTGTTCGATGTTTTTAATATGTACCTTACCAGAAGGAACTCTTTTTATTCAGTATGTTAGACGAAAAATCTTCGCAAAAGCAATCTTTCAAAGTTATTATTGTTTGAGGGTATAAATTTATGCTGTTTATTTTGAAAGTGAATATTTTAAAAGCTTATTCAATTTACATGAATTATTTTCCACGCGAAGATTTAATTTTTCGATAGGAAAGTTAATATGATTTAGGAATAACAAGTTTAATAGACATTCCATGAATACGATGAGTTTGTACATGTCAATCCCATCCACGGCTGCGTTTTCAGCTGATGGGTCATAGTGAGTTTTATAATTTCTGGTCGTGCTTATTTTTCTTGCTAGCTTAGCTAGGGTTCTTTGATTGCCGATTAAATTTGAAAATGGAGCCATCAGGAGTTCCAGCCTTCTATTAAGACTTATTTCATTACCATGCATAGTTCTTCCTTTAAGCCATTTAACATGTTCCTCAGGACAGGAATTCAGCAATTCTTCTACTAATTTTTTAAAAAGGTCCTCATCCATGTATTTTTCACTACTAGTTCTTCTGTGGAAAGTTTCTAAACCTTGAACTAAAGAGAGAAATCTTGCATCGAGTAGGGCATTTTGACCGGTGAAAGAGGAAAAATAAAGTGAAATAGATGGTAGCAAGAGATCGTGGGAAGTGCTCCATTTTCGTATTAATTCACCAAGATCATCCTCTATATGCTTATAAAGAAAGTTCATATCATGAAAAGAAATGTTTTCTTTCTTTGCATATGCTGCACTTTTATAGAATATTTTAATGATTTTATCTTCAGTAAAAGTCTTGGCTACTAAATCTGAAATTACTAATGGGGTGCCAATAAATAATGATATCAATCTCAAGATCTTATGCGCCATTTTGTCCAGTTCAGACAGCGCACAAGGTTTGTCAGAAGTAAGGTTAAAAAAAGCTTTTTGTGTGAATTTCGCTTCAGTAATATTCGGAAATCCCGGTATGGAATATGAGAAATCTATAGAAAGACTAAACCCTTCTCCTAAATCAAAATAAATAGGGTTGGGTTTGTTATAATAAATGGCATTAGGTTTCTCTGAGTTACTCGACTGTCTCTCTACTTTTATCCCTGAAATTGACAACCATTCATCTAAGTGATCGAATCGAAAAGTTAGTGATTTTAAGTGTAAGTCGTTAGGGTTAGTAAGTAGATCACCTGTATAAACATGATTAACCAATAAAGTCGCGCTACCATTTGACATCCCACCAAATGAAATGTCCTGTTTTGTATAAAAACAATCTGAGAAAGTTATGTAACCAAGATGATCAGTATATCCATGAACAGTATCAAAGATATCATTATCAGGAGATGTAGTGTCACCTTCGAAGAGACCTTTTAACTTGATATGTATATTTTCATTCTCCCTCATAATAAAAGTACCGAATATCTTACTGCCTTCACCGCCAGGAAGCCAAAAATAACCGTCCTGAACTATTTCATTTTTGATTCTCATATAATTCCCTTTGTTTAGTAAGTCATGATGGAAAGATAAACAATAATAACATGGATATTACTAAAAACTCCATGGTTGAACTATGAAAATAAATGGTGACTCACATTTCGATTAATGGACAATCATGAAGTTCCCTAAATTAAAGTCTTTAAAAAAATAGAAGGACATTGATATCATTTACCACTGATACGAGAAACCCCCGCATTTGCGGGGCTTCTCTTATCGATGTGGTCAATTTGTGGACGCGACCTGAAATAAATCCTTTTATTTCATTGTGTTGAAGCGATTTCAAAAGCTCCCGAGGGAGCCTTTCGTTTCAGAACACTTTTTTATACGGGCGAACCGTGACTTTCTCGTACACGCCGGCTGCGACGTACGGGTCTGCTTCTGCCCAGGCCTGTGCGGCTTCCAGAGATTCAAACTCGGCAATCACCGTGGAGCCGGTAAAACCCGCCGCGCCCGGATCGTTGCTGTCAACGGCAGGCATCGGGCCTGCGGTCAGCAACCGACCTTCATCCTGTAGCAACTGTAAACGCGCCAGATGAGCAGGGCGAACGGAAAGACGTTTTTCCAGAGAATCAGGTACATCTTCAGCGTAAATCACGTAAAGCACGGCAAAGCTCCTTAACCGGTAAAAGTGACAATTACGTTATGTGAAAGCACAAATGACTGCAATGTAAAGATAATAACAATGTTAAAACCCTGATCTGGATGCCCCTTTTTTGCCCTCATGTACGCTTAAATTGCGCCAGGACAAAGTGTCTTATTGAATATGATTGCTATTTGCATTTAAAATCGAGGTTCGGTTTTTTAACGTTGATGATTATGACTTCGATGACCCTTGATTTACCTCGCCGCTTTCCATGGCCGACGCTGCTTTCCGTCGTTATTCACGGTGCTGTCGTGGCGGGTCTGCTCTATACCTCGGTTCATCAGGTTATTGAAATGCCGGCGCCCGCGCAGCCAATTTCTGTGACCATGGTATCGCCTGCGGATCTTGAGCCGCCGCAGGTTGCGCCGCCGCCGCCACAGCCCGTTGTTGAACCCGAGCCAGAGCCAGAGCCGGTTCCTGAACCGCCGAAAGAAGCGCCGGTGGTGATCCATAAGCCGGAGCCGAAACCTAAGCCGAAGCCAAAACCCAAGCCGGTCAAAAAGGTGGAAGAGCGTCCGAAACGCGAAGTGCGTCCGGTTGAGCCACGCGCCACGCAGCCGGTTGAAAATGCCGCCCCGTCACGTCCGCTGATGAATAACACCACGACCGCGACAAAACCGACGGTAACGGCGCCAGCAGGCCCGCGCGCGCTGAGCCGTAACCAGCCGCAGTACCCGGCACGTGCTCAGGCGTTACGTATTGAAGGGCGTGTACGGGTGAAATTCGACGTTACGGCCGATGGACGTGTCGATAATGTGGAAATCCTGTCCGCACAGCCGGCGAATATGTTTGAACGCGAAGTTAAATCGGCCATGCGCAGGTGGCGCTATGAAGCCGGTAAACCCGGCAATGGGTTGATTGTGAACATTGTCTTCCGCCTGAACGGCGGGGCACAGATGGAATAAAAGAAGCCTCCGCAAGGAGGCTTTTTTTTACCTGAGGATCAGCTCCGTGGAAGCTGGCGGGGCTTACCGTCGCTATCCACCGCCACATAGATGAATAATGCCTCCGTCGCCTTATAGCGCTGACCAATCGGTTCAGAAGAGACTTTTTTCACCCATACTTCAATGTTGATGGAGACAGACGTATTGCCGCGTTTTACGCAGCGTGCATAACAGCACACCACGTCCCCCACCGCGACAGGACGCAGGAAGGTCATACCATCGACCCGGACTGTCACCACCCGCCCGTGTGCAATCTCTTTTGCCAGGATTGCACCGCCCATATCCATCTGCGACATCAACCAGCCGCCAAAAATATCGCCATTGGCATTCGTATCCGCAGGCATTGCCAGTGTGCGTAAAACCAGTTCGCCCTGTGGGGCGTCATTTGTTGTCATTGTTTTTAAACTCGTAACTGAAGACTTCAGGCGGGATGCTACTATGATTTCTGGCTGGAGAGAATAGGGTTAGCGCCCGCAGAGCAGGCGCCTTAGGGTCAGAAGGACAGGGTCACGCCTGCGTAATACGCACGGCCTGGTTCGTTATAGGTCGATGCACCGTCATTTTCTCGGTAAATCTGCTTATCAAAGAGGTTGCTGATCCCGGCATTCAGGCGGAGATCTTTTGTCAGTTGATAATTGCTGCCGATCCCAACGATGGAATAGGCGCCAATCTCTTTATCTGACATCGCATTCTGCTCTTTGCGGATTTCAGCATTTTCTCTTGGCTTCTGGCGGCCATACATCGTCCGGCTAAGGTTCGCTGAAAGTTTGCTGCTAACCTGCCAGTCGAGCATTGTGTTGACGGTATATTTTGGAATAATCGACAGAGGGTTGCCGGTGTCTTTACTTTCAGACTGAATCATATACGTCGCATTGGTACGCCAGGTTAGCGTGTCGCGGATAACCGGGACGGTGAGGTTGCCTTCCAGTCCCTCAACAACAGCCTTTCCTCCGTTCTGCCACTGAAGGATATTTGCGCCGCTGCTTGTCTGGCCCAGCACATCCGTTCCTGAAACGATCTTGTTTTTGTAATCGTTGCGGAACCAGGTTATGCCAGCCCCGTAGCCTTCCAGCGCAAAGGCCAGGCCAATCTCTTTGTTCACGCTGATTTCAGGATCCAGATCCGGGTTACCTAACAGGTAACAGCTTCCTTCGGAAACGTTATTCGGGCAGCCATTGCCGCGGGTGGAAAGCAGATAGCCTTCGCTGGATTGATACAGGTTTGGCGCTTTAAATATAGCGTTGAAAAAATGGCGAGCGTAAGTGTAGCCGGGGCAAATCTTATTATGCTATTCATCAACTCATTTCCATTTGTTAAAAATGCGATGGCGAATATTAACGATAGTCATTATCATTACAATAAAGTAACAGCAATCTCCATAAGATCTTCATGATTCAGACATTTTCGCAGGAAGGATGTAGAGAAAAGAGAAGGCGGGAAAAGAGGCCAGACCGCGTGGCGATCTGGCCAGAAGGATCAGTGCTTGTCATCCTGCGGCATATGGCGATAAATATAAACGCCGCTGAGCAGGGTGAAGATAAGGGTCAGCGCCGTCAGGCCAAACACCTTGAAGTTGACCCAGATATTCTGCGGCAGCCAGAATGCGATATAGATATTCGCCAGACCACACAGAATAAAAAATAGCGCCCAGGCGATATTCAGACGCCCCCACACAGCCTGCGGCAGCGTCAGTTCTTTCCCCAGCATGCGCTGGATCAGTGGTTTCTTCATCACCCACTGGCTGATGAGGAGTGCGCCCGCAAACAGGCCGTAAATCACCGTGACCTTCCATTTGATAAATTCATCATTGTGGAAGAACAACGTCAGACCTCCAAACACCGCCACCATCAGGAAGGTGATGAGCGCCATCTTTTCAACTTTGCGATAGCGAACCCAGCTGTAAATCAGCACCACAGCCGTTGCCACAATCAGCGCCAGCGTGCCGGCATAAATGTCGTACAGCTTATAAAAAGCGAAAAATACGATCAGCGGTAAAAAATCAAGAAACTGCTTCATTCTGCGATCCCAGTTACTGACGAATTAACATGTACAGGCGGAACAAATAGACCAGCAGCACGGCTGAAATCAGATTGCTCAGCGTATTGGCGACAACCGCTCCGACGTTTGGCGTTAACACCGCAAAATTCGGCGCAAACAGCAACAGCAGAGTTTTGGCCAGCAGCCAGCTGACAACGGCCGGGGCGACCAGTCGCATATTGGCCCATGCGAGCCTGATGCTGCTGCGCATGGCGGTGAAAATGCCCATTTTGTCCTGCACAACCATTACTGGCGCGAATGAAAGCACGATAGCCAGCAGCACGCCCGGAACGACAACCAACATTATCCCCATCTGGACCAGCAGCGTGGTAAGGAAGATGAGGATAAACAGTTTTGGCAGCACCGGAGCGCTGGCCCCGATTGCACGTAACGCGCTGACGCGTTGGCCGGCAGACACCAGCTGGATCATCAGCAACACGCCACCCGCCAGAATGGCGTTGCCAATCAGGCCCGAGAAGGTAGATGCCGCAGATGCGCGCAGCAAGATTTGCTGTTGCTCTGGCGTCATATTCTGCACAAGGTCAAACAACCCTGCGCTGCCTGCAAGATGATCTCCCTGGCTCAGCGTGGCAATCTGTTCATCACTGGGTGAGAACGCATGACCCAGCACCACCGTAATAAAGGCGCACAACAACGCGATCAGTAAAAAGGTAATGAACTGATTGCGGAAAAAATTTCCCGTGTCACGGTAGACAGACTTCGCCGTGATAGACATGCACTCTCCTTGAGTATTGCAGGTGTTAATTAGCCGGCAATTGTACACCGGATAACACGCTGGTGGCAGCATCAAGGCTTGTATGGAAAAGCATATCTTTGTAAAGCGGCGGTAATCCATAGCGGGCGCGGGCGCGATTGCATGCCTCATTGACCTGCCCATCCTCTCCCGACATCGCGAAAGTGCGACACGGGCTGGGGCGATCCGCGTAAATGGAACAGCGTGTGGATACCCCAGGCTCACCTTGCAGTGCCACACAGCGGCTCTGTTTTTGGTTGGTGCCGCGCATACAGCTCAGAAAAGGGGTCAAGGGTTCAGTGAGATCAACCGGAACGGTGCCGCCGCCATCGCTGGCTTCAGCCCAGTAGAAAGAGACTCGAAAATACGCACAACAGGCTCCGCACGTCATGCACGGGTTATGATCACTCATGGCACACCTGCAAAAGTAGAACGCATCAAATCACATTGTGAGAGCGATAAATTATCCAGCCGCTACAGGAAGCGCAAGAGAGGGAAAACAGAAAATTTTGTAACCATGAAATGCCAAAAATTGACGCGGTAACAACTTATTGCTTTATGAGGCGTCACCAAAAATTAACCTAGATCAATGAATATTAACTTACTGGTTTTAATGTGATCTGTGTTAGATCACTTATTACTCATTTGTGAGTATATTCTCCTCCGCAATTAAAACCACAACGATGGAGCGGATATGAAAAAATTAGCGGTGGCAGCCCTTATCTTAAGCAGTCTCTCTGGCGGCGCGTACGCGCATGAAGCAGGCGAATTCTTTATTCGTGCCGGTTCGGCAACGGTGCGTCCAACGGAAGGGTCCGATAATGTACTGGGTATGGGCGGGTTTAACGTCAGCAATAACACCCAGTTAGGCCTGACGTTCACGTATATGGCAACGGATAACATTGGCGTCGAGCTTTTAGCCGCCACGCCATTCCGTCACCGCGTCGGTTTAGGACCGACCGGGGACATTGCCACGGTGCACCATTTACCACCAACGCTGATGGCGCAGTGGTACTTCGGCGATTCCAGCAGCAAGGTGCGCCCTTATATCGGTGCAGGTGTTAACTACACCACCTTCTTTGATGAGAAATTTAACGATACCGGTAAAGAGGCCGGGCTCTCCGATCTCAGCCTGAAAGACTCGTGGGGCGTGGCGGGGCAGGTTGGTCTGGATTATCTGATTAATCGTGACTGGCTGATCAACGCCTCGGTCTGGTATATGGACATTGATACGGACGTGCGCTTTAAAGCTGGCGGCCAGCAGCAAAGTATCAATACCCGTCTGGATCCGTGGGTATTTATGTTCTCAGCAGGCTATCGTTTCTGACAGAAGATATATCCCCTGTCAGCCGGTGATTGCTGTATGGTGGTTGTTCCACACACCTGGCTGGAGGGGATATCCCCAACATCAAATTTGAGTGTCCGGTTTGTGCAGGTAAACAGTTTCAGTTCACGACGTTCAGCCCAGCACATAGCCTACCTCACGGTGCTATCTGTTCCGTTTGCGGAACACGTCTCACCATTCATTCATGCCTGCCGAAGCTCAGACGACGACGGTGGCCAAAGCCAGTAAACTAGAAAAGGCCTCTGAGAGGCCTTTTTAGATCGTGAAATCACTTCTGAATTAAATAACGAATGGTTGGTCCGTCCTGCTGGATATCCAGCACGGTATAGCCGTGATTTTTGGCATCAAGCGGAATGTTATTGATCGACTGGGGGCAATCGCTCACCACTTCCAGAATTTCACCTTTCTTTAGCTGCGGTAGCGCTTCAAGCGTGGCGACGGCCGGGTAAGGGCAAGGTTCACCCACCATATCGAGACGATAATCAGGCACGATCTCTTTCATGCGGCATTCTCCTGAGTTTCAGTTTTGGCGGTGGCGCGTCGGAAGAAGCGCTTCTCTTGTGCAACAACCAGTAAGAAGGCGATAAGCAGCAGGGCATAGGTCACCAGGAGCCCCCCGAGTGGACCAAAAGTATTCAGCAGGTTGACCTTGTCCCAGTTTGTTGCCAGTACCGGAGAGACGTCATCCCAGTAGTAGGCCAGAATGGTAGAGCCAATCACGTTACCCAGACCCACCCACCAGTAATGCACCTGGCCTTCCACAGCGCGATACATCCAGCCGGTTTCACACCCGCCCGCCAGCACGATGCCAAAACCAAACAGCAGCCCGCCAATGACGGCATTTGGGCCCGCCCACATGATTTTCGGTTCCACGCCGAGCTGAACGTAGCTGAAGATGCCGATCGCGCTCACGGCCATACCGGCAATGATCGCCTTCGCCATCATGCTTCGTCCGGTGATCCACATATCGCGAAACGCGGAGGTAAAGCAGATCTGCGCGCGTTCAATCAGCAGACCAAAACCGACGCCGAACAGCATGGCCAGGCCGAGTTTTGGCTGATTCATCGCCGTGCAAATCGCCCAGGCAACCATGGCAAAAAAGACCAGCATACCGAGGCGGAAGCGACGACGCGCCTGATCGGGTTTTTGCGTTAACGGAGAGGCAGCGCTAACTTTCGTCATTTTCACCGGAATGCGGAACAGCGGCAGCAGGGTGAATTTAGCACCGAAGTAGGAGCCGATGGCGGTGGCGACGGCAAAGAACCAGGCATGCAGCGAGAACTGCGGAATACCGGTAAAGAACGCGGCCAGATTACAGCCCATCGCCAGGCGGGCGCCAAACCCGGCAATGATGCCGCCGACCACGGCCTGCATAATGCGGATGCGGCTTTTCGGCATGCGCAACTTAACGTTGTTGGCCCACAGCGCGGCCGCAAAACAGCCGCCGAACATGCCAATGATCATCATCCCGTCGATGCGGGTCAGCGGTGTGCCCTCAAGATGGATCAGTTTGAAGTAGCCCCACTCTTCGGCATGGACACCTGCCAGCTGTAATAGCTGCCCACCCCAGCGGGTAAACTCGCCCGTAACAGCCCAGAAGGTGCCGGTAATACCGAAATAATAAGTAGAGAGAATGCCTGCCGCGATAACGGCCGGAACAGGTGACCAGAACTTAACCAGGTAAGTCTGTTTGAAGGAATGCCATGACATGAATAACCTCTGAACTCAGAAGGGTAACGCTAAAAAGAGCCCAGATCATACGCTTACGCGAAAGTTTGGAAAGTCATTCACACCGAAAATATCGACAGGATCAATTTTGACCTGCTTCTTTCAGGAAGAGAGAAGGGAAAACCGCCTGACGCCGGGGCCAGACGGTGTTAACGGTTACGCCTTGCGCGTGGCCGCTTTCATGGATGTGACGAATGCGTGTAACTCAGCCAGCATCTGCTCTGGCTTATCCACGTTCTTCTCGATAATTTTCACGATAGCCGAACCGGAAATGGCTCCGGCGGCTTTCGCGTCAATCGCCGCAGTAACCTGATCCGGTGAGGAAATGCCAAAGCCCTGAAGCGGCGGTGCAGCATGGTATTCTGCCAGCTTCTCCACCAGATGATGCAGCGGCAGCGCGGCTTTGTTTTCCGCACCGGTGACGCCCGCACGGGAGAGCAGGTAGGTGTAACCTCGTCCGTAAGAGGCAATCTGGCGCAACAGATCGTCATCGGCATTCGGTGGACAGATGAAAATCGGCGCGACGTTGTGGCGCATTGCCGCCTGACGGAATGGCGCAGACTCTTCAACGGGCACGTCAGCCACCAGCACGGAGTCAACGCCCACGCGGGCGCACTCTGCGTAAAACGCATCAATACCGCGGCTGAACACCAGGTTGGCGTACATCAGCAGGCCGATCGGAATGGTCGGGTGCTTCTGACGGATCGCCGCCAGCATTTCAAAGCACTGGCTCGGCGTCACGCCCGCGGCAAACGCGCGTAGCGTTGCGTTCTGAATGGTCGGGCCATCCGCCAGCGGATCGGAGAACGGAATACCGAGCTCCAGCGCGTCGGCACCGGCATCAATCAGGGTGTCGATAATCTTCAGCGACTGCTCCGGGCCGGGGTCGCCCAGCGTCACGAAGGGAACGAAGGCGCCTTCCTGGCGAGCTTTCAGTTGTGCAAATGCGTTGTCGTAGCGTTCCATCAGATTTCCCCTCGTGCTTTCAGAATATCGTGAACGGTGAAGATATCTTTGTCACCGCGACCGGAAAGGTTTACCACCAGCAGCTGCTCTTTTTCCGGGTTTTCCTTCATCATTTTCAGCGCGTGCGCCAGCGCGTGGGAAGACTCCAGCGCCGGGATGATCCCTTCATTGCGGCACAGCGTTTTGAAGGCCTCCAGCGCTTCGTCATCGGTGATGGAGACATAATCCGCGCGGCCGGTGCTGTTGAGGAACGCGTGCTGCGGCCCTACGGACGGGAAATCCAGCCCGGCAGAGATTGAGTAAGACTCTTCAATCTGCCCTTCATCGGTCTGCATCATCGGGGCCTTCATGCCGAAGTAGATCCCCACGCGGCCATGCTTCAGCGGCGCACCATGCTCGCCCGTTTCAATACCGTGGCCGGCAGGCTCAACGCCAATCAGCCCAACGCTGGTTTCGTCGATAAAATCGGCAAACATGCCGATGGCGTTAGATCCGCCGCCAACGCAGGCGATCACCGCATCCGGCAGGCGACCCTCTTTTTCGTGGATCTGCGCTTTAGTCTCTTCGCCGATCATGCGCTGGAATTCACGCACGATGGTCGGGAACGGGTGCGGGCCCGCGGCGGTACCGAGCATGTAGTGGGCGGTTTCGTAGCTGCCAGACCAGTCGCGAAGCGCTTCATTACAGGCATCTTTCAGCGTGGCAGAACCGCTGTGCACCGGGATCACTTCCGCCCCCATCAGACGCATACGGAACACGTTTGGCGACTGGCGCTCAACGTCCTTCGCCCCCATGTAAATGCGGCATTTCAGACCGAGCAGGGCGCTGGCGAGCGCTGAGGCCACACCGTGCTGCCCCGCGCCGGTTTCGGCGATGATTTCGGTTTTACCCATCCGCTTCGCGAGCAGCGCCTGGCCAAGCACCTGGTTAGTTTTATGCGCGCCACCGTGCAGCAGATCTTCACGCTTAAGATACAGCGTAGTTTTAGTGCCTTCGGTCAGGTTGCGGCACTTTGTCAGCGCAGTCGGACGACCGGCGTAGTTTTTCAGCAGGTCAGTAAACTCCGCCTGAAACGCCGGATCTTTCTGTGCGCTCACGAACGCTTCTTCCAGCTGGCGCAGCGCGGGCATCAGGATTTGTGGGACATACATCCCACCGAACTCACCAAAATACGGGTTAAGTAATGTCGTCATCTTCTCTTCCTTAATATGCACGCAGAGTTTTAAATACCGATGCCAGCTTGCTGGCGTCTTTAATGCCCGGTTGGGACTCTACGCCTGAATTGAAATCGAGGCCTGCGCAGCCGGTTTTGGCCGCTTCCACACAGTTATCGGGGCTTAATCCCCCCGCCAGCAGGACATTGTCCAGCACTTCGCCACGCAGCAGTGACCAGTCAAAACGCTGCCCCGTGCCGCCCTGGCCGTTGTCGAGCACGTATTTATCAACATGCTTCAGGTTACGCGCGGGCAGGGTGGCGCCAACGCTTTGCGCTTTCCAGATCTGAACCTGAGGCGCCAGAACATGTCGCAGAGCATCGATGTACGCCTGATCTTCATCGCCGTGCAGCTGGACCGCGCTCAGGGATAACGCGTCCGCTTTTGCCGCAACGTCGTTGAAATCCGCATTGCGGAACACGCCCACGTAGCTCAGTGGCGCAGTCGCGATCACCTTGCGCGCCTGTTCCTCATTAACGGCGCGAGGAGAGGACTCAACAAAGATCAGACCACCATAGATTGCGCCCGCTTCATATGCGGCCTGCGCATCCTGTTCACGGGTCAGGCCGCAGACTTTGTTCTCACCCAACAACACGCGGCGCACGGCCGCATTAAGATCGTCGTGTTCCATCATCGCGGAGCCGATCAGGAAACCGTTGGCAAAGTGGCTGAGTTCGCGCACCTGAGCGTAGCTGTTAATCCCGGATTCGCTGATCACCGTGACGCCCGCGCCCAGACGCGGCGCAAGCTGGCGCGTACGGTTGAGGTCAATCGACAGGTCGCGCAGGTCGCGGTTGTTAATGCCGACCACTTTGGCTTCCAGCGCGATGGCGCGCTCCAGCTCCTCTTCGTTGCTCACTTCGGTCAGCACGCCCATATTCAGGCTGTGCGCGACGGCGGAGAGCTGGCGATACTGCTCGTCATCCAGAACGGAGAGCATCAGCAGGCAGGCATCTGCCTGGTAAAAGCGCGCCAGCCAGATCTGATACGGGTCGATAATAAAGTCTTTGCACAGAATCGGCTGCGGCGCGATGCCGCTGACAACGGGCAGAAAATCGAAGCTGCCCTGGAAATATTTCTCATCCGTCAGCACAGAAATGGCAGACGCATGATGCTTGTAGATACCGGCAATACGCGCCGGGTCGAAATCGTCGCGGATCACGCCTTTGGACGGAGACGCTTTTTTACACTCCAGAATAAACGCGGTACGCGCGCCCTGGAGCGCATCATAAAAACGACGGCTGCTCGGAACGACGTCATTCTGAAAACTGGCGAGCGGCTGCTGTTGCTTACGGGCTTCCACCCAGATGGCCTTATCGGCGACGATTTTCGCTAAAACGGTCTGCATTATTTACCCTCTTGCCGCAAGTGCGGTAACGCGATCGTAAGCTGCACCGGAGCGCAGTACGTCCAGAACTTTTTGGGCGTTGGCTTTCAGATCTTCCTCGCCATGTAAACGCATCAGCATGGCTACGTTGGCCGCCACGGCGGCCTCATGGGCGGCCTCACCTTTACCTTGTAATAAGCGCGTGAGAATGTCACGGTTTTCTTCCGGCGTGCCGCCCGCCAGGGCGTCCTGATGGTACGGGGTCAACCCGAAGTCAGCGGCCTCAAGCTGATAGTTCAGCACTTCGCCGTTATTCAGTTCCGCCACCAGCGTGGGCGCATGCAGGGAAACTTCATCCATCCCGCCGCTGTGTACCACGGCGGCGCGTTGGTAACCGAGGACGCGCAGCGTCTCCGCAATCGGCAGGACCAGTTCCGGGCTGTAAACGCCAATCAGCGCCAGCGGCGGGTGCGCCGGGTTAATGAGTGGACCGAGCACGTTAAACAGCGTACGGGTTTTGAGCTGCTGGCGAACCGGCATCGCGTGGCGGAAACCGGTGTGATACTTCGGCGCGAACAGGAAACAGACGCCCAGGTCATCCAGCGCTTCACGGGAACGCTCGGCGTTCATGTCCAGGTTGATACCGAAAGCCGCTAGCAGGTCGGACGATCCTGAACGGCTGGACACGCTGCGGTTGCCGTGTTTCGCCACCTTCAGACCGCATGCCGCGGCCACAAAGGCGCTGGCGGTGGAAATATTGATACTGTTACTGCCGTCGCCACCGGTCCCGACAATATCGGCAAACGGATAGTCCGGGCGCGGGAACGGGGCGGCATTTTCCAGCAGCGCGGTTGCCGCGCCGGCGATCTCCTGCGGGCTTTCGCCACGTACCTTCATGCTCACCAGCGCAGCGGCCAGCTGCTCAGGCTTCAGCTCGCCGCGCACGACAGCTGAGAACAGCTGATGGCTCTCCTGCTGGCTCAGGGTCTGAGCCTGATACAGTTTTTCCAGAATCGGTTGCAGGGTGTTGGTCTGCTCCAGCTTTTGTAGCGCCCAGTCGAGCGTTTGCTCCAGCAGACGCGCGCCGTTGGACGTCAGGATAGATTCCGGGTGGAACTGCATCCCGCAGACGCGATCCGCATCGTGACGCACCGCCATCACCATCCCTTCAAACGAGGCGTTAATGGTCAGCCCGGCCGGAATGTTGCTGCCGACCAGCGAGTGGTAACGCGCTACCGGAAGCGGGTTCGGCAGACCGGCAAACATCGCCTGACCGTCATGTTCAATACTTGACGCTTTACCATGGAGGATCTCCCCCGCCTGACCCACGTAACCGCCGTAGGCTTCGACAATCGCCTGGTGGCCGAGGCAGATGCCGATAATCGGCAGCTTGCCGCGCATACGGGTCAACAGCTCAGGCATACAGCCTGCTTCGCTCGGTGCGCCTGGGCCCGGGGAGAGCATCAGCACCGGGTTTTGCATGGTCGCCAGACGGTCAATTAGCGTCTGGGCCGGAACGTGGTTGCGATAGATAACGACATTGTGACCATTCGCACGCAGCTGATCTGCCAGGTTGTAGGTAAAGGAGTCGATATTATCGAGCAGCAGAATGTCAGCCATCAGAAAATCTCCTGTGCATGGTGTGCGGTAGCAATGGCGCGCAGTACCGCGCGCGCCTTACTGCGGGTTTCGTCGGCTTCCGACTGCGGAACAGAATCCAGCACAATCCCGGCCCCGGCCTGGACGGTGGCAATGCCGTCCTCAACGTAGGCGGAGCGGATCACGATGCAGGTATCAAGGTCACCGTGAGCGGTGAAATAGCCCACGGCACCACCGTAGCTGCCGCGACGGCGTCCTTCCGCTTCGGCGATCAACTGCATAGCGCGGACTTTCGGCGCGCCGCTCAGGGTGCCCATGTTCATGCAGGCGCGGTAGGCATGCAGAACGTCGAGGTCGTGGCGCAGTTCACCCACCACGCGGGATACCAGGTGCATGACGAAGGAGTAGCGGTCGACTTTGGTCAGGTCCGCCACGTAGCGGCTGCCAGGCGTACAAATGCGTGCCAGATCGTTACGCGCCAGGTCAACCAGCATCAGGTGTTCGGAGAGCTCTTTATGGTCGGTACGCATCTCCAGCTCGATGCGGCTGTCGAGATCGCGGTCCAGGGAGCCATCGGCACGACGGCCGCGTGGACGGGTTCCCGCTATCGGGTAGATCTCAATCTGGCGGCTGGTGGCGTCGTACTTGAGGGAGCTTTCCGGCGACGCGCCAAACAGGGTGAAATCATTGTCCTGCATAAAGAACATGTACGGGCTTGGGTTGCTCTTTTTCAGCACATCGTAAGCCGCCAGCGGCGACGGGCAGGGCAGTGAGAAGCGACGGGACGGCACTACCTGGAAAATCTCCCCGGCACGAATCGCTTTTTGCATCTGACGTACCACCGCGCCGTACTGATCGTCGGTCTGACTCACCTCGCAGGTCATCTTTTCAACACGCTGCACCGGGAGCGCGGGCGGT
The DNA here is from genome assembly GCF_032389435.1 of Enterobacter sp. DTU_2021_1002640_1_SI_PRY_ASU_LCPMC_013. Taxonomy (NCBI): domain Bacteria; kingdom Pseudomonadati; phylum Pseudomonadota; class Gammaproteobacteria; order Enterobacterales; family Enterobacteriaceae; genus Enterobacter; species Enterobacter sp. DTU_2021_1002640_1_SI_PRY_ASU_LCPMC_013. The sequence goes on along the minus strand of NZ_CP135594.1, from coordinate 2,424,811 downwards.
GCTTCTGACATCTGATGTTGCAGTTGGGCGATGCGCTGCGCGAGGCGATTTTTCTCAGACTCAGACGGAGTGAAAAGGCTGGCCTGGATGCGGGTATATTTTTTCTGATGGTCGATCACCAGCAGGGTTTCGGCCAGGTAGAAACAGTAGTCCGGGCAGCGATTTCCCTGCTCGGTTTCCGGTAAATCTTCAAAGCCAGCAACCAGATCGTAAGCAAACAGCCCGCCAAAAAACATTGCTTCGCGCTCAGCTTCCGGCACGGCCACCAGATTTTGCAGCAGGCGAAAGGCGTCAAAAACGGAGAGCGAGCAGAGGCGGGCATCCTCATCCAGCAGCTGGCTCACCGGCGGGAAATGCAGAATACGCAGGTCCGGGTGGCGTTCATTTTCAATGCCTGAAGGCAGCGCCGCATCCAGCAGCGGCAGGAGCGACGCGCCATTGTCAGACAACGCCCTGATAGTGACGGTGTCACCTAACGCGGTAATGCGCAGCGCGCTGTCAACCAGCAGCAGGCTTTTGAGGTCGTCCTTACTGTCGATATCAGCAGACTCCAGCAGCAGCGTCGCGGGACGTGCGCCGCACACCTGATGAAACAGCGCGGTAGGGTTATGGCGATAGGCCGCCTCGCAGGTCAGCAGTTCGAGATGAGGTTTGGCTGTTTGCATGTTGTTGTTCTCATATTCTGTTCAAAAAAAAGCCCGCTGGGTAGCGGGCCGGGTATCTGTTTGCATTTCGCAGACGCGTGACACTGCCCGAAGATCAGGAAGTACGCCACCAACCGTGCAGAGCGAAATGTGCTGTCATTTTCAGATACCTTTCTCGTGTGAACTTGCGTACTAGTTAACTAGTTCGATGGCGTGTTGTCAACCCCTGATTTCAGTATTTCACGGTTAGTCGGTATCATAGGGGCTTCGGATGTCTCCAACCTGTTATGGGAAGTGCTTTGAGCGATACCACCTACGCCGTAATTTATGATTTACACAGCCATACGCAGGCTTCAGATGGCCTGCTGACACCCGAAGCCCTGGTCCATCGCGCCGTTGAAATGCGTGTCGGCACGCTGGCAATAACCGATCACGATACCACTGACGGCATTCCCGCCGCGCGCGCCGAGATTGCCCGCAGCGGACTGGCGCTGGATCTGGTGGCCGGGGTTGAGATCTCGACGGTCTGGGAAAACCACGAAATTCATATCGTTGGCCTTAACATCGATACAGAACATCCGGCCATGCGTGCTTTTTTGCAAGAACAAAAAACACGCCGCAATCAACGCGCGGAGATGATTGGCGAACGTCTGGAAAAAGCGCATATTCCCGGTGCGCTGGAAGGCGCGCGAACGCTGGCGAACGGTGGGGCGGTGACGCGCGGCCATTTCGCCCGTTTTCTTGTGGATGCCGGTAAGGCGACGACCATGGCGAATGTCTTTAAAAAGTATCTGGCGCGCGGGAAAACCGGATACGTTCCCCCACAGTGGTGTACAATAAAACAAGCTATTGATGTGATTCATCATTCTGGCGGTAAGGCCGTGCTGGCCCATCCGGGGCGGTATAATCTTTCTGCTAAATGGCTGAAAAGACTGCTGGCACACTTTGCCGAATGCGGCGGTGAGGCGATGGAAGTTGCCCAGTGTCAGCAGGCACCCAATGAGCGTTCGCAGCTCGCGACCTACGCCCGTCAGTTTGGTCTGCTTGGGTCACAGGGTTCAGATTTCCATCAGCCCTGCGCGTGGATTGAACTGGGGCGCAAGCTCTGGTTACCCGCGGGCGTTGAGCCTGTCTGGCAGCTCTGGGAACAGCCACAGCAAATTGAAGAGAGGGAAGTATGAGTCAGTTTTTCTATATCCATCCGGATAACCCCCAGCCACGTCTGATTAATCAGGCCGTGGAGATCGTCCGCAAAGGCGGCGTTATTGTCTACCCAACCGATTCTGGCTACGCGCTGGGCTGTAAAATTGAGGATAAAGGGGCGATGGAGCGCATCTGTCGCATCCGCCAGCTGCCGGACGGCCACAACTTCACCCTGATGTGTCGCGATCTCTCTGAGCTGTCGACCTATGCTTATGTAGATAACGTGGCCTTTCGTCTGATTAAAAACAACACGCCGGGTAACTACACTTTCATTCTGAAAGGGACAAAAGAAGTGCCGCGTCGTCTGTTGCAGGAAAAACGTAAAACCATCGGCATGCGCGTGCCGTCGAACCCGATTGCCCAGGCGCTGCTGGAAACCCTCGGCGAGCCGATGCTTTCCACATCGCTGATGCTGCCGGGCAGTGAGTTTACCGAGTCCGACCCGGAAGAGATCAAAGATCGTCTGGAGAAGGTGGTGGAGCTGATTATTCATGGCGGCTATCTTGGCCAGCAGCCGACCACCGTGGTGGATCTCACCGAAGATGCGCCAGAAGTGATTCGTGAAGGCGTGGGCGATGTTAAGCCTTTCTTGTAAGTCTGTAAGCAGATATACTACGCGGCCATCAAAGCAGGGCGTTGCCCTGTTTTTGACCTGATTCGACGCCTGTGAAGGCGACACCTGAGGAAGCTCAATGAGCGAGAAGTTACAGAAAGTGCTGGCGCGCGCCGGCCACGGTTCGCGCCGTGAAATCGAAGCCATTATTGAAGCAGGCCGCGTGAGTGTGGACGGTAAAATCGCCACGCTCGGTGACCGCGTTGAAATCGTACCGGGGCTGAAGATCCGCATTGACGGCCATCTTATCTCCGTGAAAGAGTCTGCTGAACAGATCTGCCGCGTACTGGCTTACTACAAGCCGGAAGGCGAACTGTGTACCCGCAACGATCCGGAAGGCCGCCCGACGGTGTTTGACCGTCTGCCAAAATTGCGTGGCGCCCGCTGGATTGCCGTAGGGCGTCTGGACGTGAACACCTGCGGCCTGCTGCTGTTCACCACCGATGGTGAACTGGCAAACCGTCTGATGCACCCGAGTCGTGAAGTGGAACGTGAATACGCCGTTCGTGTTTTCGGCCAGGTTGATGAGAACAAACTGCGCGACCTGTCGCGTGGTGTTCAGCTGGAGGACGGCCCTGCGGCGTTCAAAACCATCAAGTTTACCGGTGGTGAAGGCATTAACCAGTGGTACAACGTTACCCTGACAGAGGGACGTAACCGCGAGGTGCGTCGTCTGTGGGAAGCGGTCGGTGTACAGGTGAGTCGCTTGATTCGCGTCCGCTATGGCGACATTCTGCTGCCGAAAGGCCTGCCACGTGGCGGCTATACCGAACTGGATCTGACGCAAACCAACTACCTGCGCGATCTGGTTGGCCTGACGCCAGAAACCACGTCGAAAGTGGCGGTAGAGAAAGATCGTCGTCGCATGAAGGCGAATCAGATCCGCCGTGCGGTGAAACGTCACAGCCAGGTCAGCAGCAATCGCCGCTCTGGCAGCCGTAATAACAACGGTTAATTGAAAAGCCCGGTGAATATACCGGGCTTTTTTTCTTCAGTAATCAATCCCAATTTGCGCTTTGATACCCGCATCGAACGCATGCTTAACCGGACGCAGCTCGCTGACGGTATCGGCCAGCTCCAGAATGTCCCGATGACACCCGCGCCCCGTGACGATCGCCGTCTGGTGTGCAGGGCGGTTCCTGAGGGCCTCCAGCACGGCTTCCAGCGGCAGGTAGTCATACGCCACCATATAGGTGATCTCATCCAGCAACACCATGTTCAGCGACGGGTCTGAAAGCATTCTTTTGGCATGCTCCCAGACGGCGAGGCAGGCTGCGGTATCGGTTTCCCGGTTCTGGGTATCCCAGGTAAAACCGGTTGCCATTACCTGAAACTCAACGCCATGCGGCTCGAGCAGATTACGCTCGCCGTTGGGCCATTCACCCTTGATAAACTGGACCACGCCCACTTTCTGCCCATGCCCGACTGCGCGGGTGGCGGTCCCAAATGCGGCGGTGGTTTTGCCTTTGCCGTTGCCGGTGAACACGATGAGGATACCGCGCTCGTCCTGAGCGGCCGCCACGCGTGCATCAACCTGTTCTTTCAGACGCTGCTGGCGCTGCTGATGCCGATCTTCACTCATTGCGATATCCCCGGTTTGCGGCCTGGCTGGGCATCGAAGGTCATTCCGGTTTTGCGACGGCTGTCGTCACCCATCAGCCACAGGTAAAGGGGCATGATATCGGCCGGGGTTTTAAGCTTCTGCGGATCTTCTGTCGGGAAGGCGCTGGCGCGCATTTTGGTGCGCGTACCGCCTGGGTTAATACAGTTAACCCGCAGGTGGCGGCTTTGGTACTCTTCGGCCAGCACCTGCATCATTCCTTCGGTGGCAAATTTTGAGACGGCGTAAGCCCCCCAGTTCGCACGCCCCTGACGCCCCACGCTGGAGGAGGTAAATACCAGCGAGCCGGAATCGGAGTTGAGTAATAAAGGAAGCAAGGCCTGGGTCAGGAAAAACGTCCCGTTGACGTTAACCTGCATCACCTGCTGCCAAATTTCCGGATCCTGTTCATCCATCGGGCGCACTTCGCCCAGTAACCCCGCGTTGTGCAGTACGCCGTCCAGACGCGGATAATGCGTGCTGATCCGCTGGGCAAGGGCCTGACATGACGCTGGCGTGCAGGTCAGCAGATCGAGCGTATACCAGGGCGTGGGGGTACCGCCGGCGTTTTCGATTTCACGGGCGACGGCCTTGAGCTTTTCTTCATTACGTCCCAGCAGAATAAGGCTCGCACCGTATTCAGAATAGGTTAGCGCCGCTTCGCGACCAATCCCGTCGCTGGCACCGGTAACCAGAATGATGCGGTTCTGTAGAAGGTTTTTTTGTGGCTGATAATGCACGGTGGCTCCTCAGGCGCATTGGGCGTGACTTGCACCTTTATTTATGACTTTTCGGCTTTATGCCCGAAACAGCGTCAGAATTCAATCAGTCTACAGGACAGAACGCTGGGAAATTAACAATTTGCAAAGATTTAAACCAGAAACGGGGGATTCCTGAAGCCGCCTCGCAGAGGTAATGTCCAGAGCGAGACGCCTGCGCAGGGCTGTTGTACACTGGCGTGAAAGATTCGTGGTTAAATCAAGGTGGAACGCGTGGAATTACTTTCTCAGTATGGGTTGTTTTTGGCCAAAATCGCGACGGTGGTTATTGCTGTCGCGGTGATTGCCGTCCTGATTGTCAACCTGACGCAGCGTAAGCGTCAGCGTGGTGAGTTACGCATTACCCGCCTGAGCGAGCAGTATAAAGAGATGCAGGAGGAGATGTCTCTGGCGCTGCTTGACGATCATCAACAGAAGCTGTGGCTAAAAGCCCAGAAGAAAAAACATAAGCAGGACGCCAAAGCCGCGAAGGCGAAAGCTAAGCTCGCCACGCCACAGGCTGACGCAAAACCGCGCGTCTATGTGCTCGATTTTAAAGGTAGCATGGATGCGCATGAAGTCTCCTCTTTGCGTGAAGAAGTGACGGCGGTGCTGGCCGTGGCGACAGCCCAGGATCAGGTGGTGGTACGCCTTGAAAGCCCAGGCGGCGTAGTGCATGGGTATGGACTGGCGGCTTCGCAGTTACAACGTCTGCGGGATAAACAGATCCCGCTCACCGTTGCGGTAGATAAGGTCGCGGCGAGTGGCGGCTATATGATGGCGTGCGTGGCGGATAAAATCGTCGCGGCACCGTTCTCCATTATCGGCTCGATTGGGGTGGTCGCGCAGATCCCTAACTTCAATCGTTTCCTGAAAAATAAAGAGATCGACATCGAACTGCATACGGCGGGTCAGTACAAACGTACGCTGACGCTGCTCGGCGAAAATACCGAAGAGGGACGGCAGAAATTCCGGGAAGATCTGAACGAAACCCACCATCTGTTCAAAGATTTCGTGCACCGCATGCGCCCAACGCTGGACATTGAGCAGGTGGCTACGGGCGAGCACTGGTACGGCACGCAGGCGCAGGAGAAAGGGCTGGTGGATGAGGTGGGTACCAGCGACGACCTCCTGCTCAACCTGATGGAAGGCCGTGAGCTGGTGGGGGTGCGCTTCACCCGACGCAAGCGCCTGCTCGACCGTTTTACCAATAGCGCGGCAGAAAGCGCGGATCGCCTGCTGCTACGCTGGTTGCAGCGCGGACAAAAGCCGCTGCTGTAAAGAAAAACGCGAGGCAGATGCCTCGCGTTTTCGTTTTAATCGACCAGGTGGTACTTCTCTGAGAGGGTATGCGCCAGGTATTTAAACATGTTAAACACGGCGGTGCTTTTCGGGGTGGGTAGCCCTTGTTCATCAAGGAAGTATTCACCGCTGAACACCAGCACGCCATTACGTTGTTCCACGCCAGTCGCTTCAATTCCCGCCAGGGTGTCTTCATGGTCGCGAATGAGTTTGTTTGCTTCGATAAGCAATGAAGCTCGGTCAATGGGTTGGGTCGTATTCTGCATATTCCACTCCTTAAACAGTGACAATAGTCTACGCCTGGGTCGCTTCGGGGGCAAATTTTCCCTGTTATCCGAGGGGATAAGAAACAGGGGCTGGCTGGCGGGATTTGCTTTTGCATGCTAATAAAGTTGCGTAACGAATTTTATCAGGTACAGTGTGCGCTTTCGTCATTCTGGCAACAGAATTGCTTGACATTCGACCGGGAATTCGTCACGAATGAACTTTGATGTGAGAAAAATACCCGAAAACTCAATGACCTGGATGTCGCCATTCTGACGTTCGGTAACACATAGGGGTTGATATCCCCTGACGACGTCGCAATATCAATGGCTCGTCGTCAGCGGAAGGGAAATCAACGTGCGGCGTATTCCTGGAAGAATTAAATTAGGTAAAGGTGAATATGGGTAAAGCTCTCGTCATCGTTGAGTCCCCGGCAAAAGCCAAAACGATCAATAAATATCTGGGCAATGACTACGTGGTTAAGTCCAGCGTTGGTCACATTCGCGATTTGCCGACCAGTGGCTCAGCCAGCAAAAAGAGCGCAGACTCTACCTCCACCAAAGGGGCTAAAAAGCCTAAAAAGGATGAACGTAGCGCGCTTGTCAACCGCATGGGTGTTAACCCATGGCACAACTGGGATGCACATTACGAAGTGCTGCCAGGCAAAGAAAAAGTCGTTAACGAGCTGAAACAGCTTGCTGAAAAAGCAGACCACATTTATCTCGCAACCGACCTTGACCGCGAAGGAGAGGCCATTGCATGGCACCTGCGGGAAGTGATCGGGGGTGATGACAAACGCTACAGCCGTGTAGTGTTCAACGAAATTACAAAGAATGCGATTCGTCAGGCGTTTGAAAAGCCGGGTGAACTGAATATCGACCGTGTTAACGCTCAGCAGGCGCGTCGCTTTATGGACCGCGTTGTAGGCTACATGGTCTCGCCGTTGCTGTGGAAAAAGGTCGCTCGCGGCCTGTCTGCGGGGCGTGTGCAGTCTGTGGCTGTTCGTCTTGTTGTTGAGCGTGAACGCGAGATCAAAGCGTTCGTCCCGGAAGAGTTCTGGGAAGTGGATGCGAATGTCACCACGCCGGGCGGCGATGCGCTGCCGTTGCAGGTGAGCCATCACAACGACAAACCGTTCCGTCCTGAAAATCGCGATCAGACCATGGCCGCCGTGGCGCTGCTGGAAAAAGCGCGTTATCAGGTTCTGGATCGTGAAGATAAACCAACCAGCAGCAAGCCTGGCGCACCGTTTATCACGTCAACTCTCCAGCAGGCGGCAAGTACCCGTCTGGGTTACGGCGTGAAGAAAACCATGATGATGGCCCAGCGCTTGTATGAAGCGGGTTACATCACCTACATGCGTACTGACTCCACCAACCTGAGCCAGGACGCTGTCAACATGGTGCGTGGCTATATCGAGGACAACTTCGGTAAGAAATACCTGCCGGACGGGCCTAATCAGTACGCCAGCAAAGAGAATTCTCAGGAAGCGCACGAAGCGATTCGTCCTTCTGACGTTTCCGTTCTGGCTGAATCGCTGAAAGATATGGAAGCGGACGCCCAGAAGCTGTATCAGCTGATCTGGCGCCAGTTCGTAGCCTGCCAGATGACGCCAGCGAAATACGACTCCACCACGCTGACCGTCGGCGCGGGTGATTTCCGCCTGAAAGCGCGCGGCCGCATTCTGCGCTTCGACGGCTGGACAAAAGTGATGCCAGCGTTGCGTAAAGGTGATGAAGACAGAACGCTGCCTTCAGTCAACAAAGGTGACGAGCTGTCGCTGGTTGATCTGGTCCCGGCTCAGCACTTCACCAAGCCACCTGCGCGCTTCAGCGAAGCATCGCTGGTGAAAGAGCTGGAAAAACGCGGCATTGGTCGCCCGTCCACCTATGCGTCAATCATTTCGACCATTCAGGATCGTGGATACGTTCGCGTCGAGAACCGTCGTTTCTATGCTGAAAAAATGGGTGAGATTGTCACCGACCGTCTGGAAGCGAACTTCCGTGAGTTGATGAACTATGACTTCACCGCGCAGATGGAAGACAGCCTCGATGAGGTTGCCAGCCATAAGGCAGAGTGGAAGAAAGTTCTCGACAGCTTCTTCAGCGATTTTACCAATCAGCTTGAGAAAGCCGAGAAAGATCCTGAAGAGGGCGGCATGCTGCCTAACCAGATGGTCCTGACCAGCATCGACTGCCCAACCTGCGGCCGTAAAATGGGGATCCGTACCGCGACCACGGGCGTGTTCCTCGGTTGCTCTGGCTATGCGCTGTCGCCGAAAGAGCGTTGCAAAACCACCATCAACCTCGTGCCGGAGAACGAAGTTCTCAACGTGCTGGAAGGTGACGATGCGGAGACCAACGCACTGCGCGCCAAACGCCGCTGTAAGAAATGCGGCACGGCGATGGACAGCTACCTGATCGATCCAAAACGCAAACTGCACGTTTGTGGCAATAACCCGACCTGCGATGGTTATGAGATTGAAGAAGGTGAGTTCCGTATTAAGGGCTATGACGGTCCAATCGTTGAGTGTGAGAAATGTGGTTCCGAAATGCATCTGAAAATGGGACGCTTCGGTAAGTACATGGCATGCACCAACGACGACTGTAAAAACACGCGTAAGATCCTGCGTAACGGTGAAGTTGCGCCGCCAAAGGAAGATCCGGTTCCGCTTCCTGAGCTGCCGTGCGAGAAGTCAGACGCGTATTTCGTGCTGCGTGACGGCGCTGCCGGGGTATTCCTGGCGGCCAACACCTTCCCGAAATCGCGCGAAACTCGTGCGCCGCTGGTAGAAGAGCTGTACCGCTTCCGCGACCGTCTGCCGGAGAAACTGCGTTACCTGGCCGATGCGCCACAGCAGGATCCGGAAGGCAACAAAACCGTGGTGCGCTTCAGCCGTAAAACGAAGCAGCAGTACGTGGCGGCAGAGAAAGAGGGCAAAGCGACCGGATGGTCAGCCTTCTTCGTCGACGGGAAATGGGTTGAAGGCAAGAAATAATCTTCCCTTACCGTAACTTACCTGTAAAAGGGCCGGACTTCCGGCCCTTTTTTATTACGTAGTTATTATTTTTTGTTCCGTACTATACAGCCTGGCTATAAATGATATAGTGGTTATAGTTAACCCGTTTCTTATTATCAAATCGTCTTAAGCGATTGACGCATGCGCTAAATCGGATGGTCTGGCATGAAATTACAGCAGCTTCGCTATATCGTTGAGGTCGTCAATCATAACCTCAATGTCTCTTCCACCGCAGAAGGTCTTTATACCTCTCAGCCCGGCATCAGTAAGCAGGTGCGTATGCTGGAGGATGAGTTAGGTATTCAGATATTTGCCCGCAGCGGTAAGCACCTGACTCAGGTCACCCCGGCAGGACAGGAAATCATACGCATCGCACGGGAAGTGCTCTCCAAAGTCGACGCCATTAAATCCGTCGCCGGGGAACATACCTGGCCGGATAAAGGCTCTCTGTATATTGCCACCACGCATACACAGGCGCGTTATGCGCTTCCCGGGGTGATCAAAGGCTTCATAGAACGCTATCCCCGCGTTTCCCTGCATATGCATCAGGGCTCACCGACGCAAATCGCAGAGGCCGTGTCTAAAGGCAATGCAGACTTCGCTATCGCGACGGAAGCGCTCCATCTGTACGATGATCTGGTTATGCTCCCGTGCTACCACTGGAACCGCTCTATTGTCGTGACCCCGGATCACCCGCTGGCGGGGAAGGGCGAAGTGACAATCGAAGAACTGGCGCAATACCCGCTGGTGACCTATACGTTCGGCTTTACGGGCCGGTCTGAACTGGACACCGCGTTTAACCGCGCCGGATTAACGCCACGGATTGTCTTTACGGCGACGGATGCGGACGTCATAAAAACGTATGTGCGTCTGGGCCTGGGCGTTGGGGTTATTGCCAGCATGGCGGTGGATCCTGTCTCAGACCCGGATCTGGTGCGTCTGGATGCGCATGATATTTTCAGTCACAGCACCACCAAGATAGGTTTTCGTCGCAGCACGTTCCTGCGCAGCTATATGTATGATTTTATTCAACGCTTTGCGCCACATTTAACGCGCGATGTGGTGGATACAGCTGTGGCGTTACGCTCCAATGAAGACATCGAAGAGATGTTTAAAGACATTAAACTTCCCGCCAAATAATCACTCCCGGTATCTTTCTCTTGGGGAAAGATACCGTCATTCCGCTTTAAACCTGAATTAGAATTATCATCATCTACGCCCACTGTCATATATCGTCATAACCCATTTGATGACTATGGTTTTACTGTCGCAAATTTGCGACAAAAGTAGAAACTAATTTACAGCTGTGCAAATTATTCTTTTCAATTATTTATTTCTGGTCAAAAGATTGAATTTTCCCGGGCTCGGATACGTAAATTCACTGGCTTTTCGGCTAAAGTTTCTTTAGGATTTATCTCATCAGATGATTACTTGTGCCAATTGTTTGGTCTCTAAATGATAAGCGATATCGATTGTATGAGGTTAGCAATGCCGTCAGGAAGTGAAGAACCGCAAAGGGATCCCGCGCTTAAGCGTAAAGCCTGGCTGGCGGTCTTTCTTGGCTCTGCCCTGTTCTGGGTGGTGGTTGCTCTTCTTGTCTGGAATTACTGGGGTTGATTATGGTCATGACGGTGCGTACAGAAGCGAGAAAAGAGATGTGTCAGCTTCGTGACAATGCTCACAAAGCCCGTAAGGCGCCAGCAACCAGCGTGCCAGCTTCCTGGAAACTGACGCCGCAGCAGCAGGCCTTTATTGATGTGTTCGCGGAAGACGAACCCAAAAAACAATAATTTTGATTTTTGCGTAATGATGCAAATAGTCTGAATATAGACTGTGCACTTTTGTACTCCTTAATAAATACACATCAGCAATATAGAACGAGGGCAGACCTCGCAACCTTAAATAATTAAAGTCTGGTGTCCCTATGATGAATAACATGACAACCGTAAAATACTGGTCATGGCTCGGCGTATTCTCAGCGTCGATCCTCTTCTGGTGTCAGCTCCTCTGGCTGGCCTTGCACTAAATCGTAAAACCTCGCCACGGCGGGGTTTTTGTTTTATCCCTCGCGTTGGACCATTCCTAAATTTATCAATTTGGGTTGTTATCAAAACGTTACGACATCTTTGTGTTATCTTTAATTACAGCCCTGATGATTGTCAGGACATCCCTGTTTTTAAGGAGGAGCTTATGTCGTTAACCCTACGCGAAGCCAGTAAGGACACATTACAGGCGGAAAATAAAACCTGGCGCTACTACAGCTTACCGCTGGCTGCCAGAACGCTTGGGGACATTTCGCGGTTACCCAAGTCGTTGAAAGTCTTACTGGAAAACCTCTTGCGCTGGCAGGATGGCGACTCGGTTACCGAGGAGGATATCCAGGCTCTGGCAGGGTGGCTGAAAAATGCTCATGCAGACAGAGAAATTGCCTATCGCCCGGCCAGAGTGCTGATGCAGGATTTCACCGGCGTGCCAGCGGTGGTGGATTTAGCTGCCATGCGTGAAGCCGTTAAGCGTCTCGGGGGCGATACGGCTAAGGTTAACCCCTTGTCCCCGGTAGACCTCGTCATTGACCACTCCGTCACCGTCGATCACTTTGGTGACGACGATGCTTTCGGCGAAAACGTCCGTCTGGAGATGGAACGTAACCATGAACGCTACGTTTTTCTGAAATGGGGTCAGCAGGCGTTCAGCCGCTTCAGCGTTGTTCCACCGGGCACCGGCATTTGTCACCAGGTCAACCTGGAATATCTCGGCAAAGCCGTTTGGAGTGAATTGCAGGATAAAGAGTGGGTAGCTTACCCTGATACGCTGGTGGGCACCGATTCACACACCACCATGATTAACGGCCTTGGCGTTCTGGGCTGGGGCGTCGGTGGTATTGAAGCGGAAGCGGCCATGCTCGGCCAGCCGGTATCAATGCTCATTCCCGATGTGGTGGGCTTTAAGCTGACCGGTAAATTGTCCGAAGGCATTACCGCCACGGATCTGGTTCTGACGGTCACCCAGATGCTGCGTAAGCATGGCGTGGTGGGTAAGTTCGTTGAATTTTATGGCGATGGTCTGGATTCACTGCCGCTGGCGGACCGGGCCACCATCGCCAACATGGCACCGGAATATGGCGCGACCTGCGGCTTTTTCCCGATTGATAGCGTTACGCTGGAGTATATGCGCCTCAGTGGTCGCAGCGAGGAGCAGGTGGCTCTCGTTGAGGCTTATACCAAAGCGCAGGGCATGTGGCGTAACCCGGGTGACGAGCCGGTATTTACCAGTACGCTGGAGCTGGATATGGGCACCGTTGAGGCAAGCCTCGCAGGGCCAAAACGTCCGCAGGACCGCGTCGCCCTGAGCAACGTTCCGAAAGCCTTTGCCGCCAGCAATGAGCTGGAAGTTAACGCCGCACAAAAAGATCACCGTCCGGTGGACTATGTTCTGAACGGGCATCAGTATCAGCTCCCTGACGGCGCCGTGGTGATCGCCGCTATCACTTCCTGTACCAACACGTCCAACCCGAGTGTGTTAATGGCTGCCGGGCTGCTGGCAAAAAAAGCGGTAGAGCTGGGGCTCAAACCACAGCCTTGGGTTAAAGCCTCCCTGGCGCCTGGTTCGAAAGTGGTATCCGATTACCTGGCACAGGCCAGACTCACGCCTTACCTCGACGAGCTGGGCTTTAACCTGGTGGGCTACGGCTGTACGACCTGCATCGGTAACTCTGGTCCACTGCCTGAACCTATTGAAATGGCGATCAAGCAGGGGGATTTGACCGTTGGCGCGGTACTTTCCGGTAACCGAAACTTTGAAGGGCGTATTCATCCGCTAGTGAAAACCAACTGGCTGGCCTCGCCGCCGCTGGTTGTAGCCTATGCGCTGGCCGGAAACATGAACATTAACCTGGCGACCGATCCGATTGGTCACGATCGCAAAAATGAACCGGTCTATCTGAAAGACATCTGGCCATCATCGCGCGAAATTGCGCGCGCGGTAGAGAAAGTTTCCACCGAGATGTTCCGCAAAGAGTATGCGGAGGTGTTCGAAGGCACAGCGGAATGGAAAGCGATCGACGTGGTGGGGTCCGATACCTATGACTGGCAGGATGATTCCACCTATATTCGCCTGTCGCCATTCTTCGACGAAATGCTGGCGGAGCCTGCACCGCTGAAAGATATTCACGGCGCGCGCATTCTGGCGATGCTGGGCGATTCCGTCACCACCGACCATATCTCTCCGGCGGGGAGCATTAAGGCGGACAGTCCGGCAGGTCGGTATCTGCAAAGTCGTGGCGTGGAACGTCGCGATTTCAACTCCTACGGTTCGCGCCGCGGTAACCACGAAGTGATGATGCGCGGGACCTTTGCCAACATCCGCATTCGCAATGAAATGGTCCCAGGCGTGGAAGGGGGTATGACGCGCCACCTGCCGGATACAGAGGTCATTTCAATTTATGACGCAGCCATGAAGTATCAGCAGCAGGGTACGCCGCTGGCCGTTATTGCCGGTAAAGAGTACGGCTCCGGTTCCAGTCGCGACTGGGCGGCAAAAGGTCCGCGTCTGCTCGGGGTTCGCGTGGTGATTGCCGAATCCTTTGAACGTATCCACCGCTCAAACCTGATCGGGATGGGGATCCTGCCGCTGGAGTTTCCGCAGGGCGTAACGCGTAAAACGCTGGGTTTGACCGGGGAAGAGCAGATTGATATCAGCGGTCTGCAAAATCTGCAACCGGGTAAAACCGTTCCGGTGAAGTTAACGCGCGCAGATGGAACGACAGAAGTGCTGGATTGCCGGTGTCGTATTGATACGGCAACAGAGCTGACCTATTACCAGAACGACGGCATTTTACATTATGTAATTCGTAAGATGCTGGACTGATAAAACTCGCCCGGCACATGTGCCGGGCGTTTTGCGTTTACTCGCTCAGCAGATGCCCCATTTTGGCAGCTTTGGTATCGAGGTAGTGCGCGTTTTTTGGGTTGCGGCCGACAATCAGCGGTACGCGTTCCACAATATTGATGCCCGCTTCAGTGAGGATTTCCACTTTTTTCGGGTTATTGGTCAACAGACGCACTTCGTCAACGCCCAGCAGCTTGAACATATCCGCGCACAGGGTGAAATCGCGCTCGTCAGCAGCAAAGCCGAGCTGATGGTTCGCTTCGACGGTATCGTAGCCCTGATCCTGCAACGCGTAGGCGCGGATTTTATTCAGCAGGCCGATATTGCGTCCTTCCTGACGGTGATACAGCAGAACGCCACGACCTTCCTCTGCGATATGAGAAAGGGCGGCTTCAAGCTGAAAACCGCAGTCGCACCGCAGGCTGAACAGCGCGTCACCGGTCAGACACTCTGAATGAACGCGGGACAGCACCGGCGTTTGCCCCGAAATGTCGCCGAAAACCAGGGCGACGTGATCTTGCCCGGTTGCCAGTTCTTCAAAACCCACCATCAGGAAATCGCCCCATGGGGTTGGCAGTTTGGCTTCTGCCACACGTTTAAGCTGCATGTGATTCTCCAGACCAGGCTGACACGTTTCGTGCCTTTGCCCCATTATGCTTTCTGTATCGGACTATTTTGCCACAAGCCCGGCAACTTCACCTAATCACCACCACGCTTTACAAACGTTAAACGCACAATCCGACATATCCACCAGAATGATGAAATTCAGTTATGATTGTGGTGCTTAGTGAAAAAGGAGAGGACATGCTTTCAATTGCCAGACGAACGGCCGCAGGTGCCGCCGTATTGCTCGTTATACCCCTGGTCGTTTGGTTCTCCGGCTGGATGTGGCAGCCCGGACAAAACGAGACGTGGCTGAAAGCCTTATACTGGATAACCGAGACGGTCACCCAGCCGTGGGGGATTATTACGCACGTGCTGCTCTGTGGCTGGTTCCTGTGGTGCCTGCGCTTTCGCCTTCGCGCGGCGCTGGTACTGTTCGCTATTCTCGGCGGCGCCATACTTATCGGGCAAGGGGTGAAGTCGTGGGTCAAGGATCGCGTGCAGGAACCCCGTCCTTTCGTCGTCTGGCTGGAAAAAACGCATCATGTTCCGGTGGATGAGTTCTACAATTTAAAGCGTAAAGATCGCGGTGCGTTGGTAAAGGAGCAGCTTGCAGAACAGCAGGATATCCCGACCTTTTTACGCAAACACTGGCAAAAAGAGACCGGCTTTGCGTTTCCTTCCGGGCATACGATGTTTGCTGCCAGCTGGGCGCTACTTGGCGTGGGACTGCTGTGGCCGCGTCGGCGTACCCTCACGATTGCGATTTTGCTGGTCTGGGCGACAGGCGTAATGGGCAGCCGGATGCTGCTGGGGATGCACTGGCCGCGTGATTTGGTGGTGGCAACGCTGATCTCGTGGGTACTGGTGACGCTGGCGACCTGGCTTGCACAACGTTTTTGTGGACCATTGACGCCGCCGCCGGAAGAGAAGGAAGAAATAGCCGAAAGGGAGTCTGGCGGAACCTGAAGGTTGATATTCCGCATTTTGACCATAAATCCATGTAGGGCGCGTTACTTTTTCCATTTCGCGCCCGCCACTAAAATGGTAGCTTATAAGGCTGATTGCAGTGAGTTGAACACGCTTTATACGCTCGAACCACATAACGGGAAGTCATGTGAAATATTTACTCATTTTCTTACTGGTGTTGGCGATTTTTGTCATTTCAGTCACATTGGGCGCGCAAAACGATCAACAGGTAAGTTTTAACTATCTGCTGGCGCAGGGCGAGTACCGGGTGTCGAGCCTGCTGGCGGTGTTATTCGCGGCGGGTTTTGTCATCGGCTGGCTTGTATGCGGCCTGTTCTGGCTTAAAGTTCGTGTTTCTCTTGTTCGCGCTGAACGTAAAATTAAACGACTTGAACATCAACTTACGCCTGCGTCTGACATTCCGGCGAGCTCTGGTGTGCCGGTAGTCAAGGAATAATCGAATATGCTGGAGTTGTTGTTTCTGCTTTTGCCTGTCGCCGCAGCCTATGGCTGGTATATGGGCCGCAGAAGCGCGCAACAAACAAAACAGGATGAAGCAAACCGACTCTCCCGTGACTACGTAGCGGGGGTGAACTTCCTGCTGAGCAATCAGCAGGACAAAGCGGTGGATCTGTTCCTCGACATGCTTAAAGAGGATACCGGCACCGTTGAGGCGCATCTCACCCTGGGAAACCTGTTCCGCTCGCGCGGAGAGGTTGACCGTGCCATTCGTATCCACCAGACCCTGATGGAAAGCGCTTCGTTGACCTATGAGCAACGGTTGCTGGCCGTGCAGCAGCTTGGGCGGGATTACATGGCCGCGGGGCTTTACGATCGCGCCGAGGATATGTTCTCTCAGCTGGTGGATGAGACGGACTTCCGTATCGGTGCGCTTCAGCAGCTTCTGCAAATCTATCAGGCCACCAGCGACTGGCAAAAAGCGATTGATACCGCCGAACGGCTGGTCAAACTCGGCAAAGACAAACAGCGCGTCGAAATTGCCCACTTCTATTGCGAGCTGGCTCTCCAGCAGATGGGTAGCGATGACATGGATAAAGCCATGGCATTGTTAAAGAAAGGCGCCGCGGCCGATCGCAACAGCGCGCGCATCTCGATCATGATGGGGCGGGTCTTTATGGCTAACGGTGATTACGCCAAAGCCGTGGAGAGCCTGCTTCGCGTTATCGATCAGGACAAAGAGCTGGTCAGCGAAACGCTGGAAATGCTGCAAACCTGCTATCAGCAGTTAGGTAAGCAGGACGAGTGGGTTGCGTTTCTGCGTCGCTGCGTTGAAGAAAACACCGGTGCCACAGCCGAACTGATGCTATCCGACGTCGTTGAAGAGCACGAAGGGAGTGATACCGCCCAGGTTTACATTACCCGTCAGTTGCAGCGTCATCCTACCATGCGGGTATTCCATAAGCTGATGGATTACCACCTTAATGACGCAGAAGAAGGGCGTGCTAAAGAGAGCCTGATGGTGCTGCGAGACATGGTGGGTGAACAGGTGCGGAGCAAACCGCGCTATCGCTGCCAGAAATGCGGCTTCACCGCCTATTCGCTTTATTGGCATTGCCCTTCCTGCCGGGCGTGGTCCACCATTAAGCCAATCCGAGGTCTGGACGGGCAGTGATTTTTTAAAACGCCGCATTTTAGTTACAACATACTAATGGTTGCAGTGATTTCGTCAGCACCGTGCGGTCTGGGGTTCGGCAGGAAAATCATTCGATTCTGTTCATTTACCCCGAGGGCAGGTAGAATGCACGCCGTTTATCTGTTCCGCGCCGCTGCGCGCCCATAGACGAAAAGGGCTGGTCATGACGTCTGTTACATCCTCCACTTCCCGCGTAGTTACCGATTCTCCCGTAGTTGTTGCTCTGGATTACAATAACCGTGACGCCGCACTGGCCTTTGTTGATGGCATTGATCCCCGCGACTGCCGTCTGAAAGTAGGCAAAGAGATGTTTACGCTGTTCGGCCCACAAATCGTCCGCGATCTGCACCAGCGTGGCTTCGACGTTTTCCTCGACCTGAAATTCCATGATATTCCGAATACCACTGCGCACGCCGTAGCTGCGGCGGCTGAACTGGGCGTGTGGATGGTTAACGTTCATGCATCCGGCGGGGCACGCATGATGACGGCTGCGCGCGAAGCGCTGGTGCCGTTTGGCAATGACGCTCCGCTTCTAATCGCTGTCACCGTGCTGACCAGTATGGATGAATCCGACCTGCGCGATCTGGGTGTGACGTTGTCACCTGCCGAACACGCGGAGCGTCTGGCGCGCCTCACGCAACAGTGTGGTCTCAATGGCGTGGTCTGTTCGGCTCAGGAGGCGGTTCGCTTCAAATCTGTGCTAGGCCGCGACTTTAAACTGGTAACGCCAGGTATCCGTCCGGCAGGCACCGAGTCTGGGGATCAGCGACGCATCATGACGCCAGAGCAGGCGCTGAGCGCGGGTGTAGACTATATGGTGATTGGTCGCCCGGTGACGCAATCCGCTCATCCGGCAAAGACCCTGAAAGCGATTAATGCATCACTGAAAAAGGGGGCATAATGCGTGACGCCAACAGTCGTCTGGTCTATTCAACGGATACCGGGCGCATTGAAGAGCCAAAAGAGAAAGCTGAACGTCCGAAAGGCGATGGTATCGTACGAATTCAGCGCCAGACCAGCGGCAGAAAAGGGAAAGGGGTTTGCCTTATCACCGGCATTGACCTGGATGATGCAGACCTGGTAAAACTCGCCGCTGAGCTTAAAAAGAAGTGCGGATGCGGTGGGGCAGTAAAAGACGGCATTATTGAGATTCAGGGCGATAAACGGGATTTAATTAAAACGCTGCTGGAAGCCAAAGGTATGAAAGTCAAACTGGCGGGCGGCTAAAATAAATGAGCCACGGACATTGCCGTGGCTCTTTTTTTACGTGCGTAAGTCAGACCTGAAAATACAAAATATATTATTATACCGGTGAGAGCCGTTGTGGTGATTATTTGCCCACCTGGTGACCGATAACACCACCTACGGCAGCACCACCTAATGTACCCAGCGTACTACCATCCGTTAATACTGCACCACCAAGCGCACCAGCACCGGCACCAATCGCGGTGTTACGGTCACGTTTAGACCAGTTAGAGCAAGCGCTCAGGGACATTGCTACAGTGATTGCCAGAACAGCGGCGGCTAATTTTTTGCTGGTAAAGGTCATAATACTTTCTCCTGAATTATCGATTCACGGAAAGGAATGCACTTTAAGTATAGACAATATCCATACTTAAATTCTGTTCCCGTGAAAGCTGGTCGCGCAGGTGTTTCATCATCACGCAGGTGATAGTCACTTCCTGTTATATCGCTAATATTAATTTTACGTGTTTAGAACGGTTTCAACAGGTAAAAACTCTTAAAGGCAGGGTCAGAATACTCTCAGAGAAAGGTTTAAGTGCGCCCATTATTCGGGCGCAGCAGGATAATCAGGCCGTTTTTTTCACAATATCGACAGTCAGGCCGTCTTGTTCTAATTGCTGGCGATATTCATCGCGCAAACGCTCATCCGTAATCACACGGCTGAAGCGCGAAGCCGGACCCATCGTATAAGGGTGTACGGCGCCAAACTTAGAGCTGTCGGTCAGCACTATCGCTTCACACTCTTTGGCGAGCACTGCGTTAACCACGTCTGAACGCATCATGTCGCGACCGGTAAAGCCGGTGTCGGGCTGCCAGCCGTCAATACCAATGAATGCTTTACTGAAGTGAACCTGCTGAACATATTGACGCGTTAATGGCCCCACCATGCTTTCGCTTTTCTTCTGGTAAATGCCGCCCAGCAGTATCACCTCGCACTGAGTTTCCTTCAACAGATGGGCGATATAGCTGCTTACGGTGATGATGGTAACGTCTTTTTGATCGGCGAGCGTGCGCGCCAGAAGGGCATTACTGCTGCCATTTTCAATAAAGACGGTCTCACCGTTATTCACTAAGGATGCAGCAAACTCCGCCAGCTCCCGCTTGAGCGCATAATTGTTCATCATGCGGGTTTCGACGTCGTCGCTGTCCAGTGGAACGGCATATCCGTGCGCACGCCGCAGGTAGCTCTGTTTTTCCAGCAGATTCAGATCCTGACGAATGGTGACTTCAGAAACGCCGGTGGCTTTAGCGAGATCGACCACGCTTACGCGTCCCTGATCGATCACCATCTGCAAAATGATTTGTTGTCGGGAATTCATAGCATCCATTTAAAAGGCAAGGGCGGAAACGACGTGGCTACACTTCCCACGGGGCTTTAGGTTGAGTGGATTCTGGAGCGTTATCAGCGCCGTTCTCAGCCAGCAGTTCAGACTTGAGGATTTCAAGGTTACGGATAGCAGAGTGATAATCGCCTGCGACAAGAATATCCAGCACAGTATCAATACGCTGTGCCACGGCTGTTGCATCAATGTTAGACATAAGCTCACCCTGAAGCGAAAAGTTAATATTATCAATGATGCAGAAAATTGATTCAAAAGAGAAGGTAAAAAATGCAATAACCAAAGTTCATAAATGAAAGTGATAAATTTGGCCCCCGTATGCTGCGGGTTGTAGGGGTGGATTAGTCTAAAACTGCGCGCAACGCGCTTTTTTATAAGAGGAATTCGACTATGACAGTTATCAACCAGACAACCTGCACATTGTTTACTGATGCTGAACGATTCACTCAACTGGCGGCTTATTATGAGGCCGAACGGCGTACGGTGTGGATGATGTTACGTGCCACGCCACGGCCTTGCTTCAATCATGCGCTGATCGAGGAGATCATGAATCTCTCCTGGCTGGTTCGACAGTCCGGATTTGTCGTTGATTTTTGGGTCACCGGATCGCTGGTCCCCGACATCTACAATACCGGCGGTGATTTACAGTTCTTCGTTGAGTGCATCAAAAACAACCGACGCGAAGCGTTACGCGCCTATGCCCGGGCCTGTGTGGACTGCGTTCATGCCGCCTCGCGAGGGTTTGATACCGGAGCTGTCACGCTGGCTATGGTGGAAGGAAGCGCGTTAGGG
Organism: Enterobacter sp. DTU_2021_1002640_1_SI_PRY_ASU_LCPMC_013; assembly: GCF_032389435.1. Lineage (NCBI taxonomy): Bacteria > Pseudomonadati > Pseudomonadota > Gammaproteobacteria > Enterobacterales > Enterobacteriaceae > Enterobacter > Enterobacter sp. DTU_2021_1002640_1_SI_PRY_ASU_LCPMC_013. The sequence goes on along the minus strand of NZ_CP135594.1, from coordinate 2,403,918 downwards.
GGCGGGTTTGAAGCCGCGCTGGCGCATCATTTCATTCTGGCCCAGCGCGATGCCCGATTAGGCTTTCCGGAAATCGCGTTCAATCTGTTCCCGGGCATGGGCGGCTATTCACTGGTGGCGCGTCGTGCCGGCATGAAAATGGCGGAGGCGCTGATCTACAAAGGTGAGACGCATACGGCGGAATGGTATGAGCAGTATGGTCTTGTGGATCTCTTATTCGAGCCGTTACAGAGCTATGTTTCGGTGCGGACGTTTATCGACACGCTACAGCCGAAGCTCAACGGCGTAAGGGCCATGCTGCGTGCGCGTACGCGCGTGCTGCCACTTCCGCGAAGCGAGCTGATGGACATTACCGAGGATTGGGTTGATGCCGCCTTCTGCCTTGAACCGAAGGATATCGCCTACATGGAGCGGCTGGTTATGCTGCAAAATCGCCATCAGGCGACGGGCTTACGCAAAGCCAGCTAACGGACATTTCTGGCCTGATAGCGCTTTAGCCATCGCTCGAATGCGGCAGCGGGCATGGGCTTAGCAAAAAGATAACCCTGCCGTTCGTTGACGCCATTCTTCGTCAGAAAGGCGTCTTCTTTTGCACTTTCCACCCCTTCAGCAATGACCTGCAAATTTAACGCCTGCGCCACGGCGACTATCGCACGCACCAGCGACTGTGAAATAGACTGCTTATGAATGTCCCGCACGAAAGACTGGTCAAGCTTAATGGCATCGATAGGGAAGCGCGCCAGCTGCGACAGGGAAGAGTACCCCGTACCAAAGTCATCCAGGTGAATTTGCGCTCCCAGGCGGCTAAACTGCTGGATCACTGACAGGGCCAGCTCTTCATTTTCAATGAGACAGCTTTCGGTCAATTCCACGTCAATCGGGCAGTATTCAAAATTCAGGTCTTTCAGCGCCTGCTTCAGGTCGCTGAAGATGGTCTGGTCCGCCAACTGACGGGCGGAGACGTTGACCGCGACGCGAAGGTTGATCCCCTTGTCGCGCCATTTTGCCACCTGGCGCACCACATCAAGCATAACCCAGCGGCCCAGGGGCACAATCAGCCCTGACTCCTCAGCATAGGAGATAAACTCCATCGGCGGGATCAGGCCACGCTCTGGGGACTGCCAGCGCACCAGCGCCTCCAGACTTCTGACTTCGCCGCGCCAGGTTATTTTGGGCTGGTAGTGGATTAACAGCTGATCGTTATCCAGCGCTTTACGCAGGTTGGTATCCAGCCACAGGTATTCAAATACGCGCTGGTTCATCTCTGGCGAGAAGACGCAGAATTTGCCCCGGCCATTTTCTTTGGCGGTGTACATGGCGGTGTCGGCATTACGAATGACGCTTTCGCGATCGTTACCGTGCTGGGGCGCAAGCGCGATGCCCAGCGAGCAGCCGGTGTAAACCTCTATCAGTCCAATGCGGAAAGGCTGACGAAGTCGGGTCAGTATGCGCGATGCCATGGCTTCCAGCGCGCCCTGCGAGGTATCGGTGGCTAGCACGATAAATTCATCCCCACCCAGGCGCGCCAGGGTTTGTCCTTCGTCCAGGCAGCTCAGGATCGCCAGCGCAACGGCCTGTAGCAGCTGGTCGCCAAACATATGCCCATAGGCATCGTTCACTTTTTTAAAGTTATCCAGATCGAGATAAACCACGCCTACCTGGGTGTCACCCCGAGCGGTGATGGCATCAGAGATCAGCTCATGGATGGCGTTTCGGTTAGGCAAACCGGTAATCGTATCCGTATTGGCGAGTACGCGCAGGCGCTCCTGGGCCCGACGCTCTTCGGTTATGTCGGTACCTGAACAGATGAGGAAAATTTCATTTTTCCCGCTGCCGCTGTGAACAAATTTATTTCTGAAGAGAAACAGGCGCTGCCCTTTGCGGGTCTTGATCCAGCGTTCAACTTCGTACGAGCTGCCGTTACGAAAAAAACCGGTGATGTTGCGTTTGGAGGCCGCGGCTTCGCTACGGCTCATAAACAGTTTGAACACGTTTTGCCCGATAACTTCCTGTTCCTTCAGGCCCGTATATTCTTCACTTAAACGGTTGAAGCGCTGAATATTCCCGTTCTGGTCGAGGATCACAATCACGGAGTTAGCCTCGGACACTACCTGTTCGGCGAAGGAGAGCCCCTGCGCCAGGTCCCGCGCCACGGAAGGAGTATCGTTCCAGGCTGATGCCGTTCCTGCCCACTCATTTTTGTTAATTTTACGGCCGACAAGATGAACGGGAACGTCCACACCGTACAAGGGCAGGGTCATGGCAATGCTGGAGGTTATCACGGTGAGCTGGCGGATTAGCGCGGCCTGCTCATCATTCAGCGCCACCACCTGAATGATGTCAGCGCTTTCACTGGCAGCAAGATGAAGAGCATTGCTGTCTGCTGTCAGTCGCCACCAGGGGCTATGCGTACCCATGTAACGAAACAGCAAATTCTGCTCCAGATCGTCCATCACGTTTTCTCCCGCGGCTGCTGAGTAGCGCACAAATTATTCATTTGCAGTCGACAATGACGGCTCTCTTTTACTGTAGATAATTCTGGCGAAATGTGGCGATGGGAAACAGAAAAGTGTGAGAAAAAACGATGATTTTGCGGGAGATAATACAGAAGAGAACTCCCGGCCACCCCTTAACGGAACGGCCGGAAGTTTACGCGGTTATCAGGCGACAGGGCGCGCGATAATACTGCGGGTTTCCATGCGCACTTCAGCGATGGTGACATCAATCACGTCAGTGACCTTGTAAACCGTTTCGCCTTTAATTTGCACGGTCCCGTTTTCCTGGCTACAAACCAGTTCGTCGCGAACGGCATGCAGGAACGGGGCAGGAATAAAGGCAACGGCGCCATTATCCACCAGACGAACGCGCATACCGCCGCGGCTGATGTCAATGATTTCAGCCGGGAAACGGGTGTCAGTCCCTGCCTTATCATTCAGGAAGCGCGCGTATAACCAGTCGCCGACATCACGCTCCGCCATACGGTTGAGACGGCGACGTTCTGCCATCTGCAACGTCGTATCATCCTGTGGGCGGGCAACAGATTCCCCTTTGATGATCGCTTTCAGCAGACGATGGTTAACCATGTCGCCGTACTTACGGATCGGGGAGGTCCAGGTCGCGTAAGCCTCAAGGCCAAGGCCGAAGTGCGGGCCTGGCTCGGTGCTGATTTCCGCAAAGGACTGGAAGCGGCGAATACGGCTGTCAAGGAACCCTGAAGGCTGCGCGTCCAGCTCGCGGCGCAGTTTGCAGAAACCTTGCAGGGTCAGCACTTCCTCAGGATCGACGTGTACGTCATGGGTTTTCAGCAGGGCAGCCAGCGCTTCGGTGTTCGCCGGATCAAACCCGGTGTGCACGTTGTAAATGCCAAAGCCTAATTTGTCGCGCAGCACGCGGGCGGCACAAATGTTGGCGGATATCATCGCTTCTTCAACGATGCGGTTGGCAATACGGCGCGGCTCAGCGACGATATTCAGCACTTCACCTTTTTCACCCAGCACAAAACGGTAGTCCGGACGATCTTTGAAGACCAGCGCGTGAGTTTGACGCCATTCGCTGCGGCTCAGGCAGACGCGGTGCAGCAGACGAATTTGTGCGGCAATGTTGTCGGACTCGGGTTTCCAGCTGCCCGTGTTCTCCAGCCAGTCGGACACGTCGTCATAGGCCAGCTTGGCTTTGGATTCGATGGTGGCGGCGAAGAATTCAATATCTTCTTCAATGGTACCGTCAGCCGCAATGGTCATCCGACAGGCCAGCACCGGACGTACTTTGTGCGCACGCAGCGAGCAAAGATCGTCGGAGAGTTCACGCGGCAACATCGGAATGTTAAAACCCGGCAGGTAGTTGGTGAACGAGCGCACTTTGGCCATCTCGTCCAGCTTGCTGCCTTCGACAATCCATGCGGTAGGGTCGGCAATTGCGACGGTCAGATGCAGTTTGCCATCGGCTGTCTCTTCGGCATACAGCGCATCGTCCATATCCTCAGTGCTGGCGCTGTCGATGGTGACAAAGTCCAGTGCCGTCAGATCGCGACGTTCCAGACCTTCGTCCTGCATTTCAGTCGCCACGCCCTCAGGCGCTTCTTTTTCGAGGTTGTGGCGCGCCAGCGTCACCCACCATGGGACGAAATGGTCGTCGCCGAAGGTAATGTATTGGGTAAGCTCGGCGTAGAAACCGCGATCGCCTTTTAAAGGATGACGGCGCATCTCAGCAACCGCCCAGTCACCCTCAACAAAATCATGCTCAACGCCACGCGCGGCGCGGCACGGAATAGCATCTTTCAGGAGAGGATGGTCCGGCACGACAGAAAGACGATCGTCTTTTTTATGCACTTTCCCGACAAAGCGGGTCAGGAAAGGTTCGATCAGTGCTTCCGGCTCGGCAGACTCTCGTTCCTTTTCGGTATGAATAACGGCCGAAATGCGGTCGCCATGCATCACTTTCTTCATCTGAGGAGGCGGAATGAAGTAGCTCTTCTGCCCGTCAACTTCAAGAAAGCCAAAGCCCTTTTCCGTGGCTTTTACGACCCCTTCTGCACGCGGCGTCTGGGAATGCAGTTGCTGTTTAAGCTGCGCTAGCAGCGGGTTGTCCTGAAACATAATGTTCTATTTTCGTAGCCATTGAGCGGCTGACAGTTTTACGCGAATCTCACTGCTACAGCAAGCGCTCTTTAGGTAAAGAGTATGGTTATTCCTCTTTGCCGAGCGCCACGCGCAGACGGTCCAGCCAGCCATAAAATGCATCTCGGGTAAGCAGGTTGATGGCCTTCTCTGGCGAGAGTCCTGACCCGGTCAGGGGCGTTAACTGGGCGGCGCTAAAGCGATCCGGAGAGGCGACGAGCAGCGCACGAGCGGCTGAAAGCATCGAAGACGCAGGGCCTTCACTTCGCGGATGGTTAAGCAGAATTTCGCCCGTCAGATCAAGCAGCATCGGCTCATGACACAGCACAGGAGTAAGCGCTTCAAGCGCCGGTTCCGCCTGCCAGCGTGAGAGCGCCTCAAGCTGAAGCGCACTGGCATATTTTAGCTCAACCGCGGGTAGCGTGGCGGTCCATCTGCTGAAACTGACCGGCAGCGTATGGGGCTGAATGTGGTGCCCGGGCAGCCAGCGTACCGGATGGCCAAGCAATGCCTGAAATACCGCGACCACTCGCGCCTGAAAACCGACAAAGCCGATGATCTGGTTGATAAGCACAATGTCATACGTTGTGAGTCCAACCTCATCAAGCTGGTTTTGGGCTTTATCATCGATGACATCGGGTGAGCTGGCTAACTGGCGGGCATACTGGGTAATTTCTGCAAGGCGTCGATTGCTTTCCCGGGAGGAGTCCGGCCCCGGAAGAGGGGCGAGCAGAGCAGCGTAGTGGTTACAGAGCCGCTGAACGCCACACGCCTGGGCAACCGTTAATGCCGTACTCAGCCTGTCGTAGGCGCTGAGCGTATGCAGACGGTTCACGGGAGTATCAAGCGGGAACAAAAGATGACACAGGGTTCGGGCAGGCGTAAGCCAACCAGCGCAGCTTGCGAGAATGTCTTCAGGCAGGGCTAAATCGAGCAAAAAACGGTCGTCGACGTTAGCGGCTTCGGGCACCAGCGGCAGAACGTCCGTCTGCGAATGATTCGACTGGGTTTCATGATACCAGTGGCCTTTGCCGGAAAAACGGCGTTGTTCCATGGGCGTTCCTTGATCTCAAAATGGCGATCAATATCCTGGCGTAAGGCGGATGAGGGGAAAAATATTGTTAGGTGATAACAAATAGCTGAACGGAATAACGAGGGGCGGGGTGGGGGGGAACTCTCTTCCCTGGCGGGAAGAGAGAGTGACAAGCTTATTTGATTTCCAGCTCGTTCATTGCAGCGATGTTGAAGCCGCCGTCAACGTGAACCACTTCGCCGGAGATGCCCGCGGAAAGGTCAGAGCACAGGAATGCCGCAGAGTTACCCACATCTTCGATGGTAACGGTACGACGAATCGGGGTAACCGCTTCGCAGTGTGCCAGCATTTTACGGAAATCTTTGATACCGGAAGCGGCCAGAGTACGGATTGGACCCGCAGAAATAGCGTTAACACGCACGCCTTCAGGACCCATCGCGTTCGCCATGTAGCGCACGTTGGCTTCCAGAGACGCTTTCGCCAGACCCATAACGTTGTAGTTAGGGATAGCACGTTCTGCGCCGAGGTAGGACAGGGTCAGCAGGGCTGCGCCCGGGTTCAGCATCGCGCGGCAGGATTTTGCCATTGCAACGAAGCTGTAGGAGCTGATGTCGTGGGCGATTTTGAAGCCATCACGGGTAACCGCGTTCACGTAGTCGCCGTCCAGCTGGTCGCCAGGAGCGAAGCCGATGGAGTGAACAAAACCGTCGAATTTCGGCCATACTTTTGCCAGTTCAGCAAACATGCCATCAATGCTTTCGTCTTGTGCAACGTCACATTCCAGAACAATGCTGGAACCCAGCTGCGCGGCAAATTCTTCAACACGGCCTTTCAGCTTGTCGTTCTGGTAGGTGAACGCCAGCTCAGCGCCTTCGCGATGCATTGCCTGTGCGATGCCGTATGCGATGGACAGTTTGCTGGCAACGCCAGTCACCAGAATGCGCTTACCGGAAAGAAAACCCATAGCTTTAATCCTTATATTCATTGCTTATTTTGCCTTGTAATTCATAGCGTTACAGGCAGTATTTCAAAATCATTCGAAATTAGCTCGAAATTATAGCCCACTCACAGCCCCTTGTGTCACGATATTTCTCGCTCATGCGCCGTGAATGGGCTCACGGAAGAGGTTGAACTGACTCTGCATCAGGCTGTTTCGTGTGTATCCCAGCAGTATATCACCGCACGCAGGGTTCGCCTCATCCAACCAGAGACTGCCCGGAGCTTCACGCTTATACAGCCGGATCTTAATTCGCTGACGAGGGGATTCTGGCGATAACCTTAATTTCGAAATCAAAACCCGCAAGCCAGTTAACGCCTATTGCTGTCCAGTTTGGGTAAGGAGCGTGGGGAAATGCCAGTTTTTTCGCCTCCATGATAACGGGGAACTGGTTTTCAGGATCGGTATGAAACGTCGTGACATCAATCAGATCGTCAAAAGTACAACCCGCGGCCGCCAGGGTCGCCCGTAAATTATCGAACGCCAGCTGCACCTGAGCGGGGAAGTCGGGTTCAGGTGTGCCATCGCTGCGGCTGCCAACCTGACCGGAAACAAATAACAGATCGCCAGAGCGGATTGCAGCTGAATAGCCATGCTCTTCATAGAGGGCATGGCGATTAGCCGGGAAAACGGGATCACGTGGATGCATGGCTTTTCCTTTTCTGTCAGGGGTATTGTTGTGCTTACGCGGTAGAAGTAACATACGCGATGTATGTGAAAAATGTAATTCACATACATCGCGTATGTCAAATTATAGTTATCGCTTAATTAAGGAAGTCCCATGGCTACAAAACGTCGCGCTGAAACGGCCCAGGAAAATCGCGAGAAAATGATTCAGGCGGCGCGAAAGGCATTTGCTGAAAAAGGCTATGCCGCAGCGTCAATGGATGAACTCACGGCAAGCGTGGGGTTAACACGCGGCGCGCTATATCATAATTTCAACGACAAGAAGGGACTACTGGCGGCGGTGGTCGCGCAGATAGACAGCGAAATGGCAGCAAACGCAAAAGCGATTGCCGCCGCCGCCGAAGATGACTGGGAGCGACTGCTGGCGGAGGGCATCGCCTATATCAAAATGGCGCTCGTTCCGGAAGTTCAGCGTATCGTCCTCCTTGACGGCCCGGCTGTTCTGGGCGACCCGGCGCAATGGCCCAGCCAGAACAGCTGCCTTGAGTCGACCCGTCAGACCATCGAAAAAATGATGGAGTGCAACGTAATCAAAAAGATGGATGCCAGAGTCGCAGCCCATCTGCTGAATGGCGCTGCTCTGAATGCGGCTCTGCTGATTGCCGCGAGTGATGAACCGCAGAAGACCCTCCCGCATGCCATAGAGGTGTTTACTCTGCTGGCAAGCGGGTTACGCAGCGGCTAACGATCTTTACGCCACGCGTCCGCCGTCAACGCTTCACCAAAGTGGCCGGCAATCAGGCGTTTTGTCAGATCGTGGAGCGGGGAGGCCAGCACGTCAGCGGTACTGCCGCGCTCAACAACTTCTCCCTGGTGCATTACCAGCACCTGATCGCTGATGTGCTTCATCATGCCCAGGTGCTGAGTCACGTAGATATACGAGATCCCCTGCTTTTCCTGTAACTCCAGCATCAGGTTAATGAGCTGCGAACGCATCGACATATCCAGCGACGCCAGCGCTTCGTCGGCGATGATGACCTTCGGGCGCAGGATCAGCGCGCGGGCCAGACCGAGACGCTGTTTTTGGCCCGGGGCCAGCATGTGTGGGTAATAGCTGACATGGTCGGGCAGGAGGCCTACCAGACGCAGGGTTTCGACAATCCGTTTGCGACGCGCTTCCGGCTCCAGGTCGGTATTCAACCGCAGCGGGAAATCCAGGATCTGGGAAATACGCTGGCGCGGGTTCAGGGACGTCGACGGATCCTGAAAAATCATCCGGATGCGCTGACTGCGAAAAGAGTAGTCCCCAAATTCCAGAGGATGATCGTCAATCAGTATTTCACCGCCGCTTGGCTCGACCATGCCCGCGAGCATTTTTGCCAGGGTCGATTTGCCCGAGCCGTTTTCACCGATAATCGCCAGCGTCTGCTTTTCGCGCAGCGTAAAGCTCAGCGGTTTTACCGCCTCGACGGTCTGACGGTGAAACAGGCCGGTACGATAGCGAAAGGTCTTACTCAGGTTACGTACTTCCAGTAAGGTTTCGACCATTTCACTCTCTCTCCATGTTCAGCGGGAAATGACAGGCAAACAGATGGTTTTTCGGCCCTGTCAGGCGCGGTGTTTCAATGCATTTACGCTGAGCATACGGGCAACGCGGTCCCAGACGGCAGCCAATGGGCAGCGATTCCAGCAGCGGTATCGCGCCAGGCAGCGTATTCAGACGGCTTTTGTGCGGCATCGCGCTGCCAAAGTCCGGTATCGCCCTGATCAGCGCCTGCGTATAGGGATGATGTGGCGTCGTCACCAGGTCTTCACTTGGCGCGGTTTCTACCGTCTGGCCGCAATACATTACATCAATTTTATCCGCCCACTTGCTCAGCATTTGCAGGTCGTGGCTGATCAGCAAAATGGTGGTGTTATTATTCTGGTTCAGACGCGTGAGCAGGCGGAAAATCTGGGCCTGGGTGGTTGGCTCCATCGCGTTCGTTGGTTCGTCCGCAATCAGCAGACGCGGCTGATTCGCCAGGGCGATGGCAATCATCACTTTCTGGCATTCACCGTCGGTCAGTTCGTAGGGGAAACTGCGCATCGCGTCTTTATGGTCTTTGATCCCGACACGGTGCAACAGCTCAATGGCACGGCGTTTACGCCAGCCGAGACGTTGCCACCAGCGGCCTTTATAGGTCCAGCCGGGGATGTTCTGCATCAGCTGTTTACCGACGCGCTCGGACGGGTCGAGACAGGATTGCGGCTCCTGGAAAATCATCGAGACGTTATGGCCCACCAGTTTACGGCGTTCGCGCGGGGAGAGACGCAACAGATCGATGTCGTCGAAACGCATACGGTCGGCGGTCACCCGCCAGTTGTCCTTTGACACGCCGCAAATGGCCTTGGCGATCAGACTTTTCCCTGAACCCGATTCGCCCACCAGCCCGCGGATTTCGCCCTCTGCGAGCGTAATACTGATGCGATCCACGGCCTTGACCCAGCCTTCGCCCGTTTTAATTTCGATCGTGAGGTTGCGGATATCGAGTAACGGCATTATTGCACCCCCGCATTGATTGCGCGGCGGATCCCGTCGCCCAGCAGGTTAACGAGCAGCACGCTCACCATGATGGCCGCGCCCGGCAGCATGACCGTCCACGGCGCAACGTAAATCAGCTCCAGCGCATCGCCGAGCATAGCGCCCCATTCCGGAGAGGGGAGCTGCGCGCCCAGGTCCAGGAAGCCCAGCGCTGCAATATCCAGAATCGCCATCGACAGGGCGCGGGTGATCTCGGTCACCAGCCCAGCGGCAATGTTAGGCAGCACGGCAAACCACAAAATATTAAACGTGGTGGCGCCATCCAGACGGGCGGCGACGACATACTCTTTCTCCAGCTCGTCGTGAACCAGGCTGTAAACCGAGCGCACCATGCGCGGCAGAATGGCCAGCCAGACGGCGAACATCGCATGTGTGAGGTGCGGCCCCGCGAAGGCCACGACGATAATCGCCAGCAGCAGCGAAGGAATAGAGAGCAGGGTATCAAGAATATGGTTAAGCACGGCCGACCGCAATCCGTGGGTTGAGCCGGCAAAAATGCCCAGCGCCAGGCCGCAGATCGCGGCAGCCAGGGTGACCACGAACGCGCCGCCTACCGTAGGTGCGGCGCCGCTAAGTAAACGACTTAGCACGTCGCGTCCGAGATCGTCAGTCCCCAGGAAGAACGAAACCTCCCCGTAGCGCGACCACGACGGCGGTAACAGCTGATAGCCAAGGAACTGCTGATCGATGCCATACGGTGCAAACCACGAACCTAAAACGCACAGCAACACGAGGCCAATGCAGCCGTAAAAGCCGATCATCGCCGTGGTGTCGCCGTAAAAATTACGCCACACGGTGCGTAGCGCACCGGGCGTGCGCTTTTCGCTGTAGACGTTATCGTAAGGCATACCATTCCTTATGCTTCAATGGGTTGGCCATGGCACCCAAAATATCGGAAATAACGTTAACAATAATGACCAGAGAGCCAATCACCATCACGCCGGCGGAGATCGCCGCGTAATCCTGCTGGCGAATGGCGTTGATCATCCAGCGCCCAAGGCCCGGCCAGCTGAAAACCATCTCGGTGATCATCGCCAGCGTCAGCATGGTTGAGAATTGCAGCCCAAGACGTGGGATTACGGGGGGCAACGCATTGTGCAGCACATGGCGACGTAGAATCGTCAGGCGAGACAGTCCGCGCGTGGCGGCGGCTTTCACATAGTTTTGATCGAAGACTTCGATAGTGCTGATGCGCATCAGGCGAATCACTTCGGTCGTCGGCGCGACGGCCAGCGTAAGCACCGGCAGCACCATGTGGCGCAGCGCGCTCACGATCATTTCGTCGCGCCAGACTGAATCAGAAAGCCAGGCGTCAACGATGGCGAAGCCGCTCACCGTTTGCACGTTATACAGCAAGTCAAAACGGCCAGATACCGGCAGCCAGCCTAACGTCAGTGAAAAGAAGAGGGTAAGCAGTAGCGCCAGCCAGAAAACAGGGATGGAAAAGCCAATTAAGGCAAGCGCGCTGATAAATTTATCCTGCCATTTATTACGATAAATTCCCGCCAGCATTCCCACCGGGATCCCCACCATGAGGGCAAAGCCAAAGGCGAGTATACACAGCTCCATGGTGGCCGGGAAAACCACTTTCAGCTGTTCGGAGATGAGCTGTCCGTTGATGCTGGACACGCCAAAATCCCAGTGCAGCAGGCCATTAAACCAGAACAGCCAGGCATCCCAGAGAGATGAGCCCTGAAGCGGGGCGTGTGGCGTAAAGTAGCTCAGGCTAAAGCCGACAAAAGTCAGGAAGAACAGGGTGACCAGCAGTAACAGCAGCCGACGCAAGGTAAATATAATCATGGTTTCTTCACCTCTTGTTCTTTCTCACGGGTCACGCCCGCGAAGGAGGCGTTACCAAACGGGCTGAGTACCAGCCCTTTAATATCGTAACGGTAGGCCTGGAGGCGCAGGGAAGAGGCAAGTGGCAACACGGGAAGTTCTCTGGCCAGAATATTTTGCGCTTCATCGTAGGCCTCAATGCGTGAGGCAAGCTGTTGAGACGCCAGCGCTTTTTGCAGCACGGCATCAAATTCCCGGTTACACCAGTGGGCGTAGTTGGTCTGGGAGTTGATTGCCGCACAGCTCAGCAGCGGACGGAAAAAGCTGTCCGGGTCGTTACTGTCGGTAGACCAGCCAGCCAGCGTTAAGTCGTGATTCATGTCCATCAGACGCGCCTCCTGGAAACGGCCTTCGACAGGCACGATGATCACCTTAACGCCCACCTGCGCCATATCAGCCTGCAACAGCTCAGCCGTTTTCAGCGGGCTGGGGTTCCACGCCTGAGAGCTGGTGGGCACCCACAGCTGTAGCGTCAGGTTTTCTGCCCCCAGCGCTTTAAGCTGTTCGCGCGCTTTCGCCGGATTATATTCCGTAATCTTCGCCTCGCCGTCATAGGCCCAGGAGGCGCGCGGAAGAATAGAGGCGGCGGTTTCCGCGGTACCGTAGTAAATCGACTGCATCAGACGCTGGTTGTTGATCGCTAACGCCAGCGCATGGCGCACGGCCGGATTATTCAGCGGCGGCTTATCGGTGTTAAACGCCAGATAAGCGATGTTCATGCCCGGGCGCAGGGTCAGGCGCAGGCGTGGGTCGTCGCGCAAAATGGTCAACTGGCTGGCCGCAGGCCAGGCAAGCACGTCGCACTCGCCGGTCAGCAGTTTGGAGAGTCGGCCTGTCCCACCTGAGCCCAGATCAACAATAACCTGCGGCATCAGCGGCTTGCCGCGCCAGAAACGATCGTGGCGTTGCAGGCGAATGTATTGTCCGGCGCGGTACTCTGCTAACTGGAACGGACCGGTGCCTACAGGCTCACGATCGAGACGTTCCTGACGATCCTTTTTCGTCAGCTGATCCGCGTATTCGGCTGACATGACCGAGGCGTAGTGCGTCGCCAGATGCCAGAGGAAGGAGGCATCCGGGCGATTCAGACGAAACTCAACCGTACGGTTATCCAGTTTGCGAACGCTTTTGACCGAGTCCGCGAATTGCAGACTGTCGAAATAGGGGAAGTTCCCGCCATTAACGTTATGCCACGGATGATTGCGGTTGAATATGCGCTGGAAGGTGAAAACCACGTCATCCGCGTTGAGCTTACGGGTTGGGGTAAACCACGGGGTGTGCTGAAATGCGACATCATCGCGTAGACGAAAGCGGTATGTGGCGCCGTTATCAAGCACTTCCCAACTTTCAGCAAGCTCCGGAACCAGCCGATAGGTATAAGGATCGACGTCGAGCAGGCGATCGTAGAGCTGTGCGGCCAGCGTATCGACAATCAGGCCGCTCCCCGCTTTTTGCGGATTAAAAATATCAACTTGACCGCTGACGCAGTAGACGAAACCACTATCACGGATATCAGGAGGCACAGCGCGATCGGGCGCAGCAAAGGCCAGATTGCTGAACAAACCGAGTGCAAACAGGGACGATAAAACCAGGCGCATAGTTTTTAAGGTTTTTAGATTCGATCTGCAAAGTGTATCGCACTTACGCCTGCTTCGTAAAAATGTCTGGGGGTAAGTGCTGATAATGTCAGCGCATTTGATGTTTTTTGAGCAATGCCCTTAACTGATGGTAGGTCAGGCCCAGCAGTTCAGCTGCCCGTTTCTGATTATATTTCGCCTCTTTCAGGCTCTGCTCAAGCAACTGTTGCTCCTGCTGATGCTGGAACTGGCGTAAATCGAGCGGCAACGCCGGAGCCTGCTGGCGCGTCGCCGGAGCCGGGGGCTGTTTATCCTCACGCCGAAAAGGATCGAGAATAATGTTGTCCAGTTCGGTCTCGCTGCTGCCATGCCGGTAAACGGACCGTTCCACCACGTTTTTCAGTTCACGAATATTGCCCGGCCAGTGGTAACCGAGCAGGGTCCCGGTGGCCCGTTCGCTGAAGCCCGGAAAGAGAGGCAGACCCAGTTCCCGGCACATCTGAATGGCAAATTGATCGGCCAGCAGCATGATATCGCTGCGCCGCTCCCGCAGCGGCGGCAGCTGTACAACATCGAAAGCCAGCCTGTCCAGCAGGTCGGCGCGGAATTTGTCCTCAGCCACCATCGCGGGCAGGTCGGCGTTGGTGGCGCATACCAGGCGAACGTTGACCTGGAGGGGCTGACTGCCGCCAACGCGTTCCAGTTCACCGTACTCAATGACGCGCAGCAGCTTTTCCTGCACCAGCATCGGCGCGGTCGCCAGCTCGTCGAGAAAGAGCGTTCCGCCATCGGCGCGCTCAAAGCGTCCGGGATGGCGTTTTTGTGCGCCGGTGAAGGCGCCAGCTTCATGACCAAACAGCTCGGTGTCGAGCAGGTTTTCATTCAGCGCCGCGCAGTTAAGGGAAATAAAAGGGCCGTCCCAGCGGCCAGACAGAAAGTGCAGGCGGTTAGCGATAAGTTCTTTACCCGTTCCGCGCTCACCGATAATCAGCACCGGTTTATTCAGCGGCGCGAGGCGCGATACCTGTTCAAGAACTTCCAGGAAGCTGTTGGCCTCGCCAAGCAAATTATCTTTATATTCAGCCATGATGAAATTAACCACTCCTTAGTGATATTCACCAGGTGAGAATAGCCGCTGGCTGGATAAATATCAATCACACTCAGTAAAATCAATAAGATAAAAAGTTGGCATGGGATTTGTATTAACTACTCAGCAGGGCATCGCCCGATAACAGAACTATGAGGATTGAATTATGGGTATTTTTTCTCGTTTTGCCGACATCGTGAACGCCAACATCAACTCGCTGCTGGAGAAAGCGGAAGATCCGCAGAAGCTGGTGCGCCTGATGATTCAGGAGATGGAAGACACGCTGGTTGAAGTACGCTCCACCTCCGCCCGCGCGCTGGCAGAGAAAAAGCAGTTAACGCGTCGTATCGAGCAGGCAACTGCCCAGCTTAACGAATGGCAGGAAAAAGCGGAACTGGCGCTGCGTAAAGATAAAGAAGATCTGGCCCGCGCTGCGCTGATTGAGAAGCAGAAGCTGACCGACATGGTTGCCACGCTGGAACACGAAGTGACGCTGGTGGATGATACTCTGACGCGTATGAAGAAAGAGATTGGTGAGCTTGAAAACAAACTCAGCGAAACCCGTGCACGTCAACAGGCGCTGGCGCTGCGCCACCAGGCTGCAAGCTCGTCCCGCGACGTGCGTCGCCAGCTGGACAGCGGGAAACTGGATGAAGCGATGGCCCGTTTCGAATCGTTTGAACGCCGTATCGACCACATGGAAGCGGAAGCCGAAAGCCACAGCATCGGTAAACAGAAAACCCTCGATCAGCAGTTTGCTGACCTGAAAGCCGATGATGAAATTAGCGAGCAACTGGCTGCGTTGAAAGCCAAAATGAAACAAGACAACCAATAATAATTCCTGCGGCACCTGAGCGTGCCGCATCGTAAGACAAGGAGTACACATGAGCGCGCTTTTTCTGGCTATACCCCTGACCATTTTCGTGCTGTTTGTTCTGCCCATCTGGTTATGGCTGCACTATAGCAACCGCTCTTCACGCGGTGAGCTGTCGCAGAGTGAACAACAGCGGCTGGCGCAGCTCTCTGCCGAGGCAAATAAAATGCGCGAACGTATTCAGGCGCTGGAAGCGATCCTGGACGCGGAACACCCGAACTGGAGGGAACGGTAATGGCTGGACTGAATCTGAATAAAAAACTGTGGCGGATCCCACAGCAGGGCATGGTTCGGGGTGTTTGCGCCGGGCTGGCGCACTATCTGGATGTTCCGGTAAAACTGGTGCGTGTGGTCACGGTATTGTCGATTTTCTTCGGCCTGGCCTTTATTACACTGGTGGCATACATCATTCTGTCGTTTGTACTCGATCCTATGCCGGAAGGTGAGCTGGATGCGGAGAACACGCCAACCAGCAGCGATCTCCTGAACGCGGTGGATGAACAACTGAGCGCAGGGGAGAAGCGATTGCGCGAGATGGAACGTTATGTCACCTCCGATACCTTTACGCTGAGAAGTCGTTTTCGTCAGCTTTAAGAGAGAACTTACATGAAACAAAACTGGCAACAGGCCGGTCAGAAGGTAAAACCCGGCCTGAAAATCGCAGGTAAACTGGTTCTGATGACGGCGTTACGTTATGGCCCGGCCGGTGTGGCGGGTTGGGCGATCAAGTCTGTTGCCCGCAAGCCGGTCAGAATGATGCTGGCGGTCGCTCTGGAGCCGCTGTTACAGAAGCTGGCAAAACGCGTTTCCCGGCGCTACCTGTCACGCTAGTTCCTCCCGCATAAGCCCTTTCTCGCCCAGAGAAGGGGCATGACTTTCCCTTCTGCGTTTCTTCTGCTTTTCTGCTTTCTTTGCGGCAGCTCACAATAATGCGTTGCGCTGCGCTGAGATTGCTGCTTTCTGCCCCCGGGTCCGTTGACAGATATTTTTCATGGGAGTAGATTGCCAATCCGTGGGACCGCTACCATGGAAAATAATGTGAACGCAAAAATTAAAAAACTTATCAATCATATTTACGGTGAATCATTTTCAGATGCACACCTTAACGTGTTATTAACTAAGCTTGAAAAGGCGGCGGTTAATATTACGGAAAAGCGTAAGTCAGGCTGGGATGAAAAAGACGTTGTGCTGATTACCTATGCCGATCAGTTCTCCGCGAAAGGGGAGAAAGCGTTGCCGGTATTTACCCGGTTCTATAATGAATGGCTTTCTCGCACATTTTCTCATGTCCATCTGTTACCGTTTTATCCCTGGTCGTCGGATGATGGATTTTCCGTTATTGATTATCACGAGGTTGCACCTGAAACCGGAACCTGGCGAGATGTCGCGGAATTAAAACAGTCAGCCAGCTTAATGTTTGACTTCGTTTGCAACCATATGTCAGCGAAAAGCGAATGGTTTGCTAATTATCTGGCGCAGAAGCCGGGATACGAAGATTTCTTTATTTCTGTCGATCCCGAAACCGATTTATCGGCGGTGACGCGTCCCCGCGCATTACCGCTGCTGACGCCGTTCACGCTTAATGATGGCAGCGTTCGTCATCTGTGGACCACATTCAGCGATGACCAGATCGATCTCAATTTCGCCTCGCCGCAGGTGCTGATTGCCATGGTTGACGTTCTGCTCCATTACCTTATGGAAGGGGCGCGTTATATCCGTCTGGATGCGGTCGGGTTTATGTGGAAGATCCCGGGAACCACCTGTATCCATCTGGAACAAACCCATTGCCTTATCCAGCTGTTCCGCGCCATTACGGACGCCGTGGCGCCTGGAACGGTGATCATCACTGAGACAAATGTTCCCCACAAAGACAATATCTCTTACTTCGGTGATGGTGAAAATGAAGCCCAGATGGTCTATCAGTTTTCCTTACCGCCGCTGGTGCTGCACGCCGTTCATCGTCAGGATGTTAAAGCCCTGTGTCGGTGGGCGGGCTCGCTGGCGCTGCCTTCAGCTCACACCACCTGGTTTAATTTCCTGGCTTCACATGATGGTATCGGATTGAACCCGTTACGCGGCATCCTTCCGGAATCAGAGATCCTCTCGCTGGTCGAAAAGCTTCAGCAGGAAGGCGCGCTGGTCAACTGGAAAAATAATCCTGACGGAACGCGAAGCCCCTATGAAATTAATGTCACCTATCTTGATGCGTTGAGTTTGCGAGACAGCTCAGATGATGAGCGCATTGCGCGGTTCATCCTGGCGCATGCTGTGTTGTTAAGTTTTCCTGGCGTACCGGCTGTATATATTCAAAGCATTCTTGGTTCGCGTAACGATTATGAAGGTGTCGAACGTCTCGGATATAATCGCGCGATAAACAGGAAGAAATACACCGCAGGTCAGGTTGATCGGGAGCTTAATAATAATAAGAGTATACGTTATCAGATTTATTCTCGTTTGAGTGAGCTTATTGCTATTCGTCGCGGCGAGCGTGCGTTCCATCCGGATAGTCAGGCTATTTTTGACGCAATCGGTGAACATATTCTTAAAATTGTTCGTGTTGCTGAAAATGGCGAGCGAATGACAGCATTATTTAATTTTAGCAATAAAATGCAGACCGTTTATGGACAAACGCTCTTTGGTAGGGAATTACTCTCAGGACAAGATATTAGCGGTACGGAACTGACCCTCAATCCATGGCAGGTAATTTGGATTAAAGAAAACTAAAAAGGACCCTAAAATGAAAATGCCCAAAATTGTGCTGTTATCAGCACTGGTTTCGTGCGCCCTGTTATCAGGCTGTAAGGACGATAAAGCATCTCAGGTCACCATTGAGTTTATGCACTCGTCGGTAGAACAGGAGCGTCAGGCAGTTATTACGAAACTGATCGAAAAATTCGAGAAAGAAAACCCGACTATTACGGTGAAACAGGTCCCCGTTGAGGAAGATGCCTATAACACCAAGGTCATTACGTTGGCCCGTACCGGCGCGCTGCCGGAAGTGATTGAAGTCAGCCATGACTACGCCAAAGTCATGGATAAAGAGCAACTGCTGGACCGTGACGCGATCGGCAACGCGATTAAAGCCGTCGGTGAAGATACCTTTTACGACGGTATTTTACGCGTTGTTCGCACCGAAGACGGCAAGGCATGGACGGGGGTGCCGGTTAGCGCGTGGCTGTCCGGCGTCTGGTATCACAAAGATGCGCTCGCGGCAGCGGGAATCGAAGAACCGCACAACTGGGAGCAACTGCTGAAAGCCAGTCAGGCGCTCAACGAACCGGCGAAAAAACATTACGGTATCGCGCTTCCAACCGCAGAAAGCGTCATGACGGAGCAGGCCTTCTCGCAGTTTGCGTTGTCAGGCGGAGCCAACGTCTTTGATGCAAACGGCAACGTGAAAATCGATACCCCTGAAATGTCGAAAGCGCTGGCGTTTTATCGGGCAATGGCCGCGAACACCATGCCGGGCTCCAATGATGTCATGGAGATCAAAGACGCCTTCATGAACGGCTCTGCGCCTATGGCCGTTTACTCCACCTATATCCTGCCCGCGGTCTACAAAGATGGCAATCCGGCCAACCTGGGGTTCGTGGTCCCGACGGAAAAATCATCAGCCGTGTACGGCATGATCACCTCGTTGACGATCACGACCGGCCAGACCGAAGAGGAAACGCAGGCGGCAGAAAAGTTTGTGACCTGGATGGAGCAGGCTCAAAACGCGTCTGACTGGGTGATGATGTCCCCTGGTGCGGCGCTGCCGGTGAACAAACTCGTGGTGGGCACTGAGAGCTGGAAAAACAACGACGTGATCAAAGCCTTTGGTCAGCTGCCTTACGAGCTGATTGCGCAGTTCCCGAACGTCCAGGTATTTGGCGCCGTAGGCGACAAAAACTTTACCCGCATGGGAGATGTTACCGGGTCCGGCATTATCAGTTCCATGGTGCATAACGTGACGGTGGGACAAAAAGATCTCAGTGCGACGTTAAGCAACAGCCAGAAGAAACTGACTGACCTGATATCACAACGATAGGAGCGCTTTGCGAAGGGAATTATGAAGACGTTGTTTTCTGGTCGTTCAGATATGCCTTTCGCCATGCTGCTGTTGGCCCCCAGCCTGATTTTGCTGGGGGGCCTGGTGGCCTGGCCAATGATTTCCAACATTGAAATCAGTTTTTTACGTTTACCGCTGAACCCGCGTATTGATGCGGTGTTTGTCGGCCTGGATAACTACATTCGCATTCTGGGCGATGCTGCGTTCTGGCACTCCCTGTGGATGACGTTCTGGTATACGGCGCTGGTCGTGCTCGGCAGCACCGGGCTGGGACTGGCCGTAGCGATCTTCTTTAACCGTGAATTCCGCATGCGGAAAACGGCTCGTTCACTGGTGATCCTGTCCTACGTGACGCCGTCTATTTCACTGGTATTTGCCTGGAAATACATGTTCAACAACGGCTACGGGATTGTGAACTATCTGGGCGTTGATCTGCTGCATCTCTACGATCAGGCGCCGCTGTGGTTCGATAATCCTGGCAGCAGTTTTGTGCTGGTTGTGCTGTTCGCCATCTGGCGTTACTTCCCGTACGCCTTTATCTCGTTCCTCGCGATTTTACAGACCATTGATAAATCATTGTACGAAGCGGCAGAGATGGACGGAGCAAATGCCTGGCAGCGTTTTCGTATCGTGACGTTGCCCGCCATCATGCCGGTGCTGGCCACGGTGGTCACGCTGCGAACCATCTGGATGTTCTACATGTTTGCGGATGTTTATCTGCTCACCACCAAGGTCGACATTCTGGGCGTATATCTCTACAAAACCGCCTTTGCGTTCAATGACCTGGGTAAAGCAGCCGCCATTTCCGTTGTGCTGTTTGTGATCATCTTCGCGGTCATTCTGCTGACCAGAAAAAGGGTAAACCTCAATGGCAACAAATAAACGCGTTCTGGGCCGTATCGGTTTTTATCTGGGACTGGCGCTATTTCTGATTATCACGCTGTTTCCGTTTTTTGTGATGTTGATGACGTCGTTCAAAAGCGCGAAAGAGGCGATCTCGCTGCACCCGACCATTCTGCCGCAGGAGTGGACGCTACAGCACTACATCGACATCTTTAACCCGCTGATTTTCCCGTTTGTGGATTACTTCCGTAACAGCATGGTGGTGTCGCTGACCTCCTCGGTCATTGCGGTGTTTCTCGGCACGCTGGGCGCGTATGCGTTATCCAAACTGCGCTTTAAAGGGCGCACTACGATCAATGCGAGCTTCTACACCGTCTATATGTTCTCCGGGATCCTGCTGGTGGTGCCGCTGTTCAAAATCATCACCGCGCTCGGCATTTATGACACCGAACTGGCGCTGATCATCACCATGGTGACGCAGACGTTGCCTACCGCGGTCTTTATGCTGCGCAGCTATTTCGACACCATCCCGGACGAAATCGAAGAAGCCGCGATGATGGACGGCCTGAACCGCCTGCAAATCATCTTCCGCATCACCGTGCCGCTGGCGATCTCGGGTCTGGTGTCGGTCTTTGTCTACTGCTTCATGGTGGCGTGGAATGACTATCTGTTCGCCTCCATTTTCCTGTCCAGCGCCAGCAACTTCACGTTGCCGGTCGGGCTGAACACGCTCTTCAGTACGCCAGATTACATCTGGGGTCGCATGATGGCTGCATCGCTGGTAACGGCACTTCCGGTCGTCATTATGTATGCCCTGTCTGAACGTTTCATTAAAAGTGGTTTGACCGCCGGCGGCGTGAAGGGCTGAGGCGGCCGATTTTAACAAGGAGTCAGTCATGAAAAAATTAGTTGCGACAGCGCCTCGTGTAGCGGCGCTGGTGGAATACGAAGATCGTCCTGTTGCAGCACACGAGGTGAAGATTCGTGCCCGTTATGGCGCCCCGAAACACGGTACTGAAGTCGTGGATTTCCGCGCGGCAAGCCCGTTCATCGATGAAGAGTTCAACGCTGAGTGGCAGATGTTTACCCCGCGTGAAGAAGGTGCAGCGCGCGGCATCGAATTTGGTAAATTCCAGCTGGGGAACATGATCGTCGGCGACATCATCGAATGTGGTGCGGACGTGACGGAATACCACATCGGCGACAGCGTCTGCTGCTACGGCCCGTTGCAGGAAACGGTCATCGTTAACGCGGTGAACAACTATAAGCTGCGCAAAATGCCGCAGGGCGCATCCTGGAAAAACGCCGTTTGTTACGATCCGGCGCAATTCGCCATGAGCGGCGTGCGTGATGCTAACGTCCGCGTAGGGGATTTCGTCGTGGTTGTGGGGCTGGGCGCGATTGGCCAGATTGCGATTCAGCTGGCGAAAAAAGCCGGCGCGTCAGTGGTTATTGGTGTCGATCCTATCGAACATCGCTGTGAGATCGCCCGCCGTCACGGTGCAGACCACTGCCTGAACCCAATCGGTACCGATGTCGGTCTGGAAATTAAGAAACTGACCGGTAAGCAGGGCGCGGATGTGATCATCGAGACCAGCGGATTTGCTGATGCGCTGCAATCTGCGCTGCGCGGTCTCGCCTACGGCGGAACGATCTCCTACGTGGCCTTCGCCAAGCCGTTCGCGGCAGGCTTCAACCTTGGTCGCGAGGCACACTTCAACAACGCCAAAATTGTCTTCTCCCGCGCATGCAGTGAACCCAACCCGGATTATCCGCGCTGGAGCCGCAAGCGTATTGAAGAGACCTGCTGGGAATTGCTGATGAACGGTTATCTCAATTGCGAAGATCTGATCGACCCGGTCGTCACCTTCACCACCAGCCCGGAAAGCTATATGAAGTATGTCGATCAGCACCCGGAACTCAGTATCAAAATGGGCGTCACTTTTTAAGCTAAGGACAGCAAATCATGAAAATCGCAACACAAAACCAGGCCTTTTTCCCGACCGCTATCATGGAAAAATTCGAATACATCAAAGCGATGGGATTCGATGGCTACGAAATTGATGGCCGACTGCTGGTGGAAAACCTCGACGAAGTAAAAGCGGCTATCAAAGCCACCGGCCTGCCGGTCACGACGGCCTGTGGCGGATACGATGGCTGGATCGGGGATTTCATCGAAGAACGCCGCCTGAACGGCTTGCAGCAGATTGAACGCATTCTGGAAGCGCTGGCAGAAGTGGGCGGCAAGGGGATTATCGTTCCGGCTGCCTGGGGGATGTTTACCTTCCGTCTGCCGCCAATGACTTCGCCACGTAGCCTGGACGGCGATCGCAAAGCGGTTAGCGCTTCCCTACGCTGGCTGGATGCGGTGGCAGCGCGCACCGGCACTACCGTCTATCTGGAGCCGCTGAACCGCTATCAGGATCATATGATCAACACCCTGGCCGACGCGCGTCGTTATATCGAAGAGAACGGCCTGAAGCACGTGCAGATCATCGGTGATTTCTACCACATGAATATTGAAGAAGACTCCCTGACGGAAGCGCTGCATCACAACCGCGACCTGCTGGGTCATGTGCACATTGCTGATAACCACCGCTATCAGCCGGGCAGCGGCAGCCTCGATTTCGCCAGCCTGTTCGATCAGCTGCGTGCCGATAATTATCAGGGTTACGTCGTGTACGAGTGCCGGGTGCGTGCCGACGATCCGGCTCAGGCCTATAAGGACTCTCTCACTTACTTGCGTGATTGCTAAGGATGACGAGCGTGATGAGTGCTTCTACACCTTTGCCTCTGCGCGTCGCCATCATTGGCGCCGGGCAGGTTGCAGACAAAGTGCATGCCTCGTATTACGCCACGCGCAGTGATGTTCAAATGGTGGCTGTCATGGACAGCCGCGTTGAGCAGGCACAGGCGTTTGCGGAACGTTATGCTATTCCATCGGCATGGCAGGACGCTCACGAGATGTTGCAGGAAGTAAAACCGGATGTGGTGAGCGTCTGTTCGCCTAACCGGTTCCATTTTGAACATGTGATGGCGGCTCTCGAAGCAGGCTGTCATGTGATGTGTGAAAAGCCGCCGGCGATGACGCCGCACCAGGCAGATGAGATGCGTCTGGCGGCGCGCAAGGCTGGAAAAGTCCTCGCGTACGATTTTCACCATCGCTTTGCCCTGGATACCCAGCTCCTGCGCGATGCGGTTATGAACGGAACGCTCGGTGAAATTTACTTCACCTCCGCGCAGGCGCTGCGTCGCTGCGGTGTGCCGGGGTGGGGCGTGTTCACCAATAAATCGCTTCAGGGCGGCGGGCCGCTGATCGATATCGGCATTCATATGCTGGATGCCGCGATGTATGTGCTGGGCTTCCCGGCCGTGAAGCGGGTAACCGCGCACAGCTTCCGGAGACTGGGGAACCGGAAACACACCGGCCAGTTTGGCGAATGGGATCCTGCGCAGTTTACCGTGGAAGATGCCCTGTTTGGCACGATTGAGTTCTGCAACGGTGGCATTCTGCGTCTGGACACCTCTTTTGCGCTTAATATCCGCGAGCAGTCGATCATGAACGTCTCTTTCTGCGGTGAGAAGGCGGGTGCAACGCTGTTCCCGGCACACATTTATAACGACGAAGCGGGTGTTTTGCAGACGCTGATCCAGCGTGAAGAAGCTGACGATCGGAGACATCTGCGCAGTATGGACGCGTTTGTTCGCCACGTATTGGGCGAGCCGGTCATGATTGCCGATGCGGAGCAGGGGCTGGTGATCCAGCAATTAGTCGCGGCGTTATATGAAGCCGCGGAAACAGGGGAAAGCGTGACGTTATGCTGAACCAGTCTGTATTAACCGATCCGGGCTTTTGCCCGCATAGCCTGAATAAGTACGCGTCCATTATGGCCTGCGGCAATGGCTACATGGGCATTCGCGCCACGCATGAAGAAGATTACACCCAGCAGACCAGAGGCATGTATCTCGCCGGGCTGTATCATCGCGCGGGACGCAATGAAACCACTGAGCTGATCAATCTGCCGGATGTCACCGGGATTGAAGTTGAGCTGGACGGCGTCAATTTCACGCTCCTTTCAGGCGAAATTCTTGAGTGGCAACGCGAGCTGGCCTTTGCTAACGGCGAACTGCATCGTAACGTTGTCTGGCGTTCGCCGGACGGTAAACGCTATCGCCTGGAAAGCCGTCGTTTTGTTTCGCTGGACCAGTTGCCCTTAGTGGCAATGCAGCTATCGATCACACCGCTTGATGGCGCCGCTCAGGCCGTGCTGAAAACCGGCATAGATGCGACACAAACGAACAGCGGCAGGCAGCATCTGGATGAAATCTCGGTCAGGGTCTTTGACCAGCACTACATGCAGGGTGTGTATGAAACGCAGGACCGGGCGTCTGAAGTTGTTGTTTCGGCGTTTTGTCAGCTCTCCGCTAAGAGCGACAGCTGTTTCACCGCCAAAAATCGTCGCCTCAGCGTTCATCATTCTCTGACTATCTCGCAAGGTGACACTGTCACGCTTGAGAAAATCGTCTGGCTGACGCATCGCTGCGATAAATCGCTCTCGCAGGAGTCTTTCGCCCGCAACGCGCTGGCCGATCTCAAAGTCTGCGCGGCAAGAGGATACGATGCGTTGCTTGAGAGCTCAGCGTACGCCTGGGAAGCGGTCTGGCGTGATGCTCGGGTGGAAGTGACTTGTGCAGAACAGCAGGATCAGCTGGCGCTGGATTACGCCGTCTGGCATCTGACGACAATGACGCCTGCTCATGATGAGCGAAGCAGTATTGCGGCTAAAGGGCTGACGGGTGAGGGGTATAAGGGACACGTCTTCTGGGATACCGAAATTTTCCTGCTGCCGTTCCATCTGTTTACCCGTCCACAGATTGCCCGCAGTCTGCTGCGCTATCGCTGGCTCAATCTTTCGGGCGCGCGTGAAAAAGCACGCCGTAACGGTTGGCCGGGCGCGTTGTTCCCGTGGGAAAGCGCCGCCAGCGGACAGGAAGAGACGCCAGAATTCGCGGCCATTAACATCCGCACCGGGGTTCGCCAGAAGGTCGCCTCCGCACTCGCTGAACACCACATCGTGGCTGATATTGCCTGGGCCGTTGTCGCTTACTGGCAGGCAACACACGACGATGCCTTTATGCGCAATGAGGGCCTGACGCTGCTGATGGAAACCGCTTCGTTCTGGATGGGACGCGCGACGGAAATTAATGGTCGTCTTGAGATCCATGACGTAATCGGACCGGATGAATACACCGAGCATGTCAACAACAACGCCTACACCAACTATCTGGCCTGGCACAACGTTGCCTGCGCGCGTCAGTTTATGACGATGTTTGGGCGTGAAGATGCGCGTTTTACGGAGAATGCCGGGACGTTCCTGGCGCGCCTGTGGCTGCCAGAGGCCGACGCAGAGGGTGTGATCCCGCAGGATGATACCTTCATGGCAAAACCTGCCATCGATCTGAGCCGCTATAAAGCCAAAGCGGGTAAGCAAACCATTCTGCTTGATTACTCTCGCGCGGAAGTGAACGAGATGCAGATCCTGAAGCAGGCCGACGTGGTGATGCTTAACTACCTGCTGCCGGAACGGTTTACGCCGCAGCAATGTGCCGCCAATCTGGCGTTCTACGAGCCACGCACGATCCATGATTCATCCCTGAGTAAAGCCATTCACGGCATTGTGCTCGCACGCTGCGGTGACACTGAGGGGGCGTATACCTTCTGGCGCGATGGTATCGCCATCGATCTGGGGGACGACCCGCACAGCAGTGATGACGGTATTCATGCCGCCGCCACCGGTGCGATCTGGTTGGGCGCCATTCAGGGATTTGCTGGCCTGCACATTAGCGAAGGGGAGCTGCATCTTGCGCCGAAGCTGCCTGTTCACTGGCAGAAACTCGCCTTCCCGCTGCGGTGGCGGGACGCAACAATGCACGTTACCTGTGAAGATGACCAGTTAACCATTGAAACCACCGCACCTGTCACGTTGACGCTGTGGGGTAAAACGCTGCACGTATCAGGGCGAAAGGTCTGCGCGCGTAAGGACTTTCTTGCATCTGTTAATGGGACCGCTACCACGGAGGGGCGCCATGACGCTTAACGCTGTTGTATTCGATCTGGACGGGGTGATCACCGATACCGCGCATCTTCACTTTCTGGCCTGGCGCGCCGTGGCGGAGGAGATTGGTATCACCTTCGACGAAGTATTTAACGAACAGCTGAAGGGAATAAGCCGTATGGACTCCCTCCAGCGCATTCTGATACATGGCGGGAAAGAGGGGATGTTCAGTGACGAGCAGCGCCTGGCGCTGGCGACGAAAAAAAACGCGCTTTACGTCCAGTCGCTGGCATCACTGACGCAGGATTCGCTGCTGCCGGGTATTCGCGACGTGCTGGCGGATATTCGCGCCGCGAAGGTCAAAATTGGCCTGGCATCCGTATCGCTTAATGCTCCTGGGATTTTGCACGCGTTGGGTATTCATCAGGCTTTCGATTTTTGCGCCGATGCTTCGCGCATTTGCCGCTCAAAGCCGGACCCGGAAATCTTCCTTGCGGCCTGTAAAGGACTGAACGTGCGTCCTGAAGAGGCCATTGGTATCGAAGATGCCGCCGCAGGAGTAGATGCGATTAACGCCGCAGGAATGCTGTCGGTGGGGATTGGGCCTGGCCTGAACCATGCGGGATTACAACTTCATTCAACGCAGGAACTGACCTGGGAACGCCTGACGGCGTTCTGGGCATCCCGGGCGTATTGATAAGGAATTAATAATGGCTCAACTGTCTCTGAAACACATTCAGAAAATCTATGATAACCAAGTCCACGTGGTGAAGGATTTCAACCTCGAAATTGAAGACAAAGAATTTATTGTCTTCGTCGGTCCATCGGGCTGTGGGAAATCCACGACGCTGCGAATGATTGCCGGCCTTGAGGAGATCAGCGCGGGTGAACTGATTATTGACGGGGTTTGCATGAATGATGTTCCCGCCAAGTCCCGTGATATCGCGATGGTCTTCCAGAACTATGCGCTCTATCCGCATATGACGGTCTACGACAACATGGCGTTTGGCCTGAAAATGCAAAAAATTGCGCCCTCCGTCATTGAAGAACGCGTTACCTGGGCGGCACAGATCCTGGGCTTGCGCGACTATCTCCAGCGTAAACCTGGCGCGTTGTCCGGCGGTCAGCGCCAGCGCGTGGCGTTAGGCAGGGCGATAGTGCGCGAAGCGGGGGTCTTCCTGATGGATGAGCCTTTATCCAACCTCGATGCCAAACTTCGTGTGCAGATGCGCGCTGAAATCAGCAAGCTGCACCAGAAGCTTAATACCACCATGATTTACGTGACGCACGATCAGACGGAAGCCATGACAATGGCAACCCGCATCGTGATTTTAAAAGACGGCATCATTCAGCAGGTGGGCGCGCCGAAGCAGGTCTACAACGAGCCGGCGAATATGTTCGTTGCAGGGTTTATTGGCTCACCGGCGATGAACTTCATTCGTGGCGCGATCGACGACCGCTACTTTGTGACCGAAACGCTGCATCTGGAGATCCCGGAGGACAAGCTGGCCGTGCTTAATGCGCAAGGTTACCAGCGTAAAGCGGTCGTCTTTGGGATCCGTCCGGAAGATATTCTTACCCCGCAGCGAACTGGTGAAAACATCACGGCGAAGATCAGCGTTGCTGAGCTGACCGGGGCTGAATTTATGCTTTATGCCACCGTGGGTGGGCATGAACTGGTTGTCCGTGCGGGAGCGGCGGATGATTACGTTGCCGGAGAGAATATCGGCATCCAGTTCGATATGAATAAGTGCCATTTCTTCGATGCTGATACTGAAACAGCTATTAGATAAGAAAGGTGTTCGCCGGAAATGAAAGTTTCCGGTTTTTTGTGTGTTAATTATAAAGGAATATTTTAATGAGTACTCTACTAAGAAGTGCTGCGCTCGTTCTGTGCGCAGGGGTGAGCTGCGCGCAAGCAACTGAATCAGCCAAACAGTGGGAATTTAATATTGGCGCCATGTATGAAATTGAAAACGTCGAAGGTCAGGCCGACGATAAAGATGGATTATATGAACCCTCCGTGTGGTTTAATGCCACATGGGATGCATGGACCATTTCGCTGGCTATGTATCAGGAAGGGCCGGTCGATTACAGTAGCATGACGCGCGGCACCTATTTCGATCGTCCTGAAGTAGAATTACGCTATCGTTTTATCGGCACCGATGATTTTACGTTCGGCCTGACCGGTGGCTTCCGTAATTATGGCTATCACTTTAAGGATGAGCATGGTGCTAAAGACGGTAGTGCTAATATGCAGCGCTATAAAGTTCAGCCTGACTGGGATATTAAACTAACCGACGACTGGCGTTTTGGCGGCTGGTTTGCCATGTATCAGTTTGCCAACGATCTGGAAAAAACCGGCTATTCTGACAGCCGCGTCGAGACCGAAACCGGTTTTACCTGGACAATTAACGAAACGGTCTCGGCAAAAGTTAATTACTATTTAGAGCGCGGTTTTAATATGGACGGTTCACGTAATAACGGTGAATTCTCCACTCAGGAAATTCGCGCCTATCTGCCGATTTCATTGGGTCAGACGACGTTAACGCCTTATACCCGTCTGGGACTCGATCGCTGGTCAAACTGGGACTGGCAAGACGATCCTGAGCGTGAAGGACATGATTTCAACCGTTTGGGTATGCTGTACGCCTATGATTTTAACAATGGTTTATCCATGACGCTGGAATATGCCTACGAATGGGAAAACCATGACGAAGGGGAAAGTGACCGTTTCCACTATGCTGGTATCGGCGTGAATTACGCGTTTTGATAACACTTCACCAGGGGCGTTTGCCCCTGGTTTTTAGCGTAATGAAGCTGCATCTGAAAAATGCGTTTCAACCAATATCTTATGCGGGGCCGGTTTACCCGCAATGCACCTGAACAACACATCGCAGCTCTCTTCGCCCAGCTTTCTGGTGGGGATATCAAAGCCGCCAGGCGCAGGGGTTAAAATGAGAGATAGCATTGGGTCGCTGTATCCTGCCATTGCGACCTGTTCCGGGATCGTCAGGTTTAGCTCATCCGCGGCACGATAAAGACTCAGCAATTTCATGCTGTCCGTCGCAAAAACCGCATCGGGGGGGTTGTCTGAAGAGAGTAGCTGACAGGCCGCCTGAAGCGCGCTTTCATGGGTATATCCGCCATCAATAACCCAGTCCGGATTAATTGCAATACCCTGCTTCTTAAGGCTCGATTTATAGCCCGCCAGGCGATCGATAGAAACGTGATAATCGAGCGGGGCATGCAGGCAGGCAATTTTAGTGCGACCATGTGTGATAAATGAGTCGGTTAATATGGCGCTGTCGCGGAAATTATCCGTGTCGACAGAATAGATATTCTGGTAATTGCCTTCCACTTTACCAATAACGACCACGGGCACGCCGTATTCGTCCAGCGTCGCGAAAAAAGACTCGTTCGCCGGCGAGCTTAGCATGATGATCCCCTTGATCATCTTCTGCTTTATTTTACCTACGCATTTTTGCAGATCATCTTCGCTGCTTTTGGACGTTTGTAAAATAACATCAAAACCCTCTTCTTCTGCTTTTGCCGTAATGGCATGCAGTACATCAGAGAAAAAAGGATTGCCTGCGGTGGTTTTGGTTGAACGGGTCGAAATAACCATAATGGCATCGAAGCCAGAAGAGGTGAGTGCGCGGGCAAGTTTATTCGGTTGATAATTTAATTCTTCTATCGCCTTCAACACCTTTTCGCGCGCTTCAGGAGAAATATTCGTTTGTTTATTCAGAACGCGCGACACGGTTGATTTCGAAACGCCAGCAACGCGGGCAATATCATAGATGGTGGGTGACATACACCTTACTCACTCCAGACGGACAGCAATTGCGCCCATCTTACTGGAGAGAAAACGGCAATAGCAATAATTAAGAATTGATAATCAACGATCTGCCCCAATTTACTGTATTCTGAAGTGACTTTTTTCAGGGTTCCAGGCAATGAAGGACGGCGATGAAGCGACTTAAAAACGAATTCAATTCTCTGGTGAACCGTGGCGTTGATCGCCATCTGCGTCTTGCCGTGACGGGGCTGAGCCGCAGCGGTAAGACAGCATTCATTACGGCGATGGTCAATCAGCTGTTGAACCTGCATGCAGGGGCGCGCCTGCCACTGCTTAGCGCAGTGCGCGAGGAGCGGTTGCTTGGGGTGAAACGCGTACCGCAACGTGATTTTGGCATACCCCGTTTCACCTATGATGAAGGTCTGGCGCAGTTATACGGGGAGCCTCCCGCCTGGCCCACCCCGACGCGTGGCGTGAGCGAAATCCGTCTTGCGCTTCGTTTCCGCTCGAATGAATCCCTGATGCGTCACTTCAAAGAAACGTCCACGCTCTATCTCGAAATTGTGGATTACCCGGGAGAATGGCTGCTCGATTTACCGATGCTGGCGCAGGATTACCTGAGCTGGTCCCGACAGATGACCGGTCTGTTGCAGGGGCAGCGGGCAGAGTGGTCGACCAAATGGCGCCAGCTTTGCGAAGGGCTGGATCCGCTGGCACCGGCGGATGAAAACCGTCTGGCCGTCATAGCCGAAGCCTGGACGGATTACCTGCATCAGTGCAAGCAGGAGGGGTTGCATTTTATTCAGCCGGGCCGCTTTGTTCTGCCGGGTGATTTATCCGGTGCTCCCGCACTACAGTTTTTCCCGTGGCCGGACGTTGACAGCATCGGTGAATCGAAACTGGCGCAGGCGGACAAGACCACCAACGCCGGTATGCTCCGAGAGCGATACAATTATTACTGTGAAAAGGTGGTTAAGGGCTTTTATAAAAATCACTTTTTACGCTTTGACCGCCAGATCGTGCTGGTGGACTGCCTGCAACCGCTTAACAGCGGGCCGCAGGCGTTCAATGATATGCGGCTGGCACTTACGCAGCTGATGCAAAGCTTTCATTATGGCCAGCGTACGCTGTTTCGCCGTTTGTTCTCGCCGGTCATCGACAAGCTGCTGTTTGCCGCCACAAAAGCTGACCATGTGACGGTCGATCAGCACGCCAACATGGTATCCCTACTGCAACAGCTGGTGCAGGATGCCTGGCAGAATGCGGCCTTCGAAGGGATCAGCATGGACTGTCTGGGGCTGGCGTCCGTACAGGCTACGCAGAGTGGGTTGATTGATCTGAATGGCGAGAAAATTCCGGCCTTGCGGGGCAACCGTCTCAGCGACGGTGAGCCGCTCACGGTCTATCCGGGGGAAGTCCCGGCGCGTCTGCCGGGCCAGGCTTTCTGGCAAAGCCAGGGTTTTCAGTTCGAAGCCTTCCGTCCGCAGAGCATGAACGTTGACCAGCCATTGCCGCATATCCGTCTGGATGCCGCGCTGGAGTTTTTAATTGGAGATAAATTGCGATGACGGAACCGTTAAAACCACGCATTGATTTTACCGGCCAGCTTGAGCAGTCCCCGCACGAGGCGTTTAAAACGGCGCAAACCTTCAGTGGCCCGCAGGCCGACAACTTTGCTCCCGTGCTGGCAGACGAGCCGTTGGCTGAAGAGGGGCAGGCGGAAGCGGTGGTTGATGCGGCACTGCGCCCGAAACGCAGCCTGTGGCGCAAGATGGTGACCGCCGGGTTAGCCCTTTTTGGTGTGAGCGTAATCGGCCAGGGCGTGCAGTGGGGCGTCAATGCCTGGCAAACGCAGGACTGGGTGGCGCTGGGGGGATGCGCCGCCGGGGCGTTGATTGTTGGTGCGGGCGTTGGCTCAGTCGTCACCGAGTGGCGTCGCCTCTGGCGTTTGCGTCAGCGTGCCCACGAACGCGATGAAGCGCGGGATCTGCTGCACAGTCACGGCACAGGAAAAGGGCGTGCTTTTTGTGAAAAACTTGCGGCCCAGGCCGGGATAGATCACTCTCATCCGGCGCTTCAGCGCTGGTATGCGGCGATCCACGAAACCCAGAATGACCAGGAAGTGGTCACGCTCTATGCCCACATTGTTCAGCCGGTACTGGATGCGCAGGCTCGTCGTGAGATCAGCCGATCGGCGGCGGAATCTACCCTGATGATCGCCGTCAGTCCGCTGGCGATGGTGGACATGGCCTTTATCGCCTGGCGCAACCTGCGCCTGATCAACCGCATCGCCAGACTGTATGGCATTGAGCTTGGCTATTACAGCCGGCTGCGCCTGTTCAAACTGGTATTGCTGAATATCGCCTTCGCCGGGGCAAGCGAACTGGTGCGGGAGGTCGGGATGGACTGGATGTCACAGGATCTTGCGGCGCGTCTCTCTGCCCGGGCGGCGCAGGGGATTGGTGCCGGTCTGCTGACGGCACGCCTGGGCATCAAAGCGATGGAGGTTTGTCGTCCACTCCCCTGGATCGATGGCGATAAGCCGCGGCTGGGGGATTTCCGTCGCGAATTGATTGGCCAGCTTAAAGAGACGCTCAATAAAAAACCTGCTCAGTGAGGTTTTGTTTACTAATCGTGCGGGCTGTCAATATTTGTTGACAGCCACCTTCCCGAATACCGTGATCTGACATATCATTTTACTGTTATTGGCTTAAACGGTGAATTTCCCATGCGTCTGGAAGTCTTTTGTGAGGACCGTCTCGGTCTGACCCGCGAGTTACTCGATCTTCTTGTTTTACGTAGCATTGATTTACGTGGCATAGAGATCGACCCTGTCGGGCGAATTTACCTCAATTTTGCCGAAATTGAATTTAATACCTTCAGTAGCCTGATGGCGGAAATCCGCCGTATCGCTGGCGTTACGGATGTACGCACCATCCCCTGGATGCCGTCCGAGCGGGAACATCTTGCGCTGAGCGCGCTGCTGGAAGCAATGCCGGAGCCGTTTCTCTCTCTCGATCTGAAAAATAAAGTCGAGCGCGTTAACCAGGCCAGCTGCCAGCTGTTTGCGCAGACTCAGGAAAAACTTATTGGGCACCACGCCACGCAACTGATCACCGGGTTTAATTTCCAGCGCTGGCTGGACAGCAACCCGCAAAATACCCATAGCGAGCATGTCGTCATCAACGGACAGAATTTCCTGATGGAGATCACGCCGGTCTACCTGAAAGGGGAAAATGCCGCGCGGGTGCTCACCGGCGCGGTGATCATGCTGCGCTCCACGGTGCGCATGGGACGCCAGTTACAGAATCTTTCCAGCCAGGACGTCGGCGCATTCAGCCAGATTATTGCGGTGAGCCCGAAGATGCGTCATGTAATCGACCAGGCGCGCAAGCTGGCAAATCTTACGGCACCGCTGCTGATTACCGGGGATACCGGTACGGGGAAAGATCTGCTGGCGCATGCTGTGCACATGGCCAGCCCGCGTGCGGCAAAACCGTATCTGGCGCTGAACTGCGCCTCTATTCCTGAAGATGCGGTGGAAAGTGAACTGTTCGGGCATGCGCCGGAAGGCAAAAAAGGCTTCTTTGAACAGGCGAACGGCGGCTCGGTGCTGCTGGACGAGATTGGCGAAATGTCGCCACGCATGCAGGCGAAACTGCTGCGTTTTCTCAATGACGGCACGTTCCGCCGCGTGGGGGAAGATCATGAAGTGCACGTGGATGTGCGCGTCATCTGCGCCACCCAGAAAAACCTGGTGGAGCTGGTGCAGAAAGGGGTATTCCGCGAAGATCTCTACTATCGTCTCAACGTTCTGACGCTCAATATTCCGCCGCTGCGCGATTGCCCGCAGGACATCATGCCGTTGACGGAACTGTTCGTGGCCCGTTTTGCCGACGAGCAGGGCGTGCCGCGTCCGAAGCTCTCTGCCGACCTGGGCACCGTGCTGACGCGTTACGGCTGGCCGGGCAATATTCGTCAGCTTAAAAATGCGGTCTATCGCGCATTAACTCAGCTTGAAGGGTATGAACTGCGTCCTCAGGATATTCTGTTGCCGGATTACGATGCCGGGACGGTCTCGGTAGGCGAAGAGGCAATGGAAGGCTCGCTGGATGACATCACCAGCCGTTTCGAGCGTTCGGTATTAACGCAGCTTTATCGCAGCTATCCGAGCACGCGCAAGCTGGCTAAACGTCTTGGAGTGTCACATACCGCGATTGCGAATAAGCTGCGCGAGTATGGGTTAAATCAGAAGAAGGGTGACGAATAAATAAAAAAGCCTCTTTGCAGAGGCTTTTTTACGTTTAGGCTTTAAGCGCCTCAAGTGCAGCGGTGTAATCCGGTTCGGTAGTGATTTCGTTGACCAGCTCACTGAAAACAACGTTGTCGTTTTCGTCGATCACCAGCACCGCACGAGCAGCCAGACCTTTCAGCGCGCCTTCGGAAATGGCAACACCGTATTTTTCCAGGAAATCCGGGCTGCGCAGAGTGGAAAGGGTGATGACGTTGCTCAGGCCTTCAGCGCCGCAGAACCGGGACTGGGCAAACGGCAGGTCAGCAGAAATGCACAGCACTACGGTGTTGTCCATTTCGGTCGCCAGCTGGTTGAATTTACGCACTGATGCAGCACAAACGCCAGTATCGATGCTTGGGAAAATGTTCAGGACTTTACGTTTGCCGGCAAACTGGCTCAGCGTGACGTCAGACAGATCTTTAGCCACCAGAGTAAAAGGCTGTGCTTTGCTGCCAGACTGTGGGATGGAACCTGCAACAGCAACCGGGTTGCCCTGGAAATGAACGAGTTGTGACATAGATATCTTCCTGTTTACAAATAGTTAACGTCGTGGCTAGTGTATGTCATCCGCAGTTAGCACGGCAAACCAATTTTCTGCCTTTCCGGCCTGCAAGGAGTCAGTGATGAGAAGCGTTAAGGTCTATGAAGAAGCCTGGCCATTGCACACCCCGTTTGTGATCTCGCGTGGCAGCCGTAATGAGGCCTGTGTGGTCGTGGTTGAATGTGAAGAGGACGGCGTAAAAGGCGTCGGGGAATGTACCCCTTATCCTCGCTACGGAGAAAGCCTGGCGTCAGTCATGGCGCAAATTATGACGGTAGTGCCCGAGTTGCAGGCGGGCCTGACGCGTGAGGATCTTCAGCTTCGGTTGCCGGCCGGCGCGGCACGCAACGCGATTGACTGCGCACTCTGGAGTCTGGAAGCGGCGAAACAACAAAAACCGCTGCCTGCGCTGCTGGACGTTACGCTGCCGCAATCGATCGTCACCGCGCAAACGGTGGTCATCGGTGAACCAGAGCAAATGGCCGCCAGCGCTCAGGCGTTGTATGCCACCGGTGCAACATTATTAAAGGTGAAGCTCGACGATCGTCTGATTAGCGAACGCATGGTCGCCATTCGTGCGGCGGTGCCTGATGCCACTCTTATCGTCGATGCGAACGAATCATGGCACAGCGAAGGGCTGGCAGCCCGTTGTCAGCTGCTTGCCGATCTGGGCGTTGCCATGCTGGAGCAACCCCTCCCGGCAGAAGACGATGCCGCGCTGGCGAATTTTATTCATCCGCTTCCCGTCTGTGCAGATGAAAGCTGTCATACCCGTGAGAGCCTGTCAGCTCTCGAGGGACGCTACGAAATGGTGAACATTAAGCTGGATAAAACAGGTGGGTTAACCGAGGCCCTGGCACTGGCACAAGATGCACAGGCGCAAGGCTTTACTCTGATGCTGGGCTGTATGTTGTGCACGTCCAGAGCGATCGGCGCTGCACTCCCGCTGGTGAACAGCGTGCGTTTTGCCGATCTTGACGGCCCAACCTGGCTGGCGGTTGACGTATCACCCGCCCTGAATTTTACCTCCGGCGTACTTCATCTTTGAGGCTGCCAGCGCAGGAGATCTGTCATCGCCCGCAGGTATTTTTCGCTCGCTTCATCCGAGGAGATGGGCGGAAACTCTGCGGTGATACAGTGAAGGCTAAGGTCCGCGCACCAGCTGCCAAACGACCCGGGTGTTTCATAGCCAACGCTGCTCACCATAGGTAGAGCAAACGCATCCGCCAGCCACTGCCCGAGCGCCGTATGACGAGGATCTTCAATACAGGCGAGGGGATCGTGGAAAGAGACAACCCAGGCCGGATGGATCTTATGAATAAGCTGGCACAGCGCCTGAGTCTCCGGTTCGGAACCGGGTTTGTCTCCCGTGAGCAGGACCACATCTCGCTCCTGCGCTGAACTGTTCCAGCGATACACCGTTTCACCGGCGCGCCAGTTTGCCGCCGGGAAGTTCCTGTTCAGGTCAACGCCGCGTGCATTCGCCCGTAATCCAAGCTGACAACCGTCCGGGTTGACGGTCAAAATCACATGATGACGTCGTAAATCGGGGGCCAGCGTACGTAGCGCGCACGAGAGCGTCACGACAGACGAGTTTTCATCGCCATGCGTGCCCGCAATGATTAAGCCGCTATTGCGATCGGCCTCGGGTGCCGGAAACCAGATCAGCGGCGCGCCTAAAAACGAGCGTCCATAATGTTCAGTCCCGGGCGGGAAGGCGCCGCGTTCCGTTCTTGGTCGGGTAGTTGCCATAGTAAACCCTGATGATAAAGTCACTTCTGGCAGTGTTGTGCAAAAGCCGCGCTTAATCAAATAGTTTCCGTGTGTGTGGAAAATTGCCTGACATCAACTTTCCGGAGGAAGCATTTGCATTTCTCCGTTTCGAAACAAATAATTACGCATCTGCCTGTTACCTGACATCATTAAGGGGATCGTATGAAGCATCCTGTTTCGCTTCTTTGTACTGCGCTGTGGCTGTGCGGGCTTTCTTCACTTTCATATGCCGCGGAGGTTCCCGAAGGAACGGTTCTGGCGCAAAAGCAGGAGCTGGTTCGACATATTAAAGATGAGCCCGCTTCGCTCGATCCGGCAAAAGCGGTGGGGTTGCCCGAGATACAGGTGATCCGCGACCTCTATGAAGGGCTGGTAAATCAGAACGAAAAAGGGGAGTTAGTTCCCGGCGTGGCGACGCGCTGGCAGAGCAATGACAACCGCGTCTGGACGTTCACGTTGCGGGATAACGCTAAGTGGTCTGACGGAACCCCGGTGACGGCACAAGATTTTGTCTATAGCTGGCGTCGTCTGGTTGATCCTAAAACAACGTCACCTTTCGCCTGGTTTGCGGCGCTGGCGGGCATTAACAATGCCCAGTCCATCATCGATGGCAAAGCTGCTCCGGATACGCTCGGCGTGACGGCGGTCGATGCTAAAACGCTGCGCGTGCAGCTGGACAAACCGCTACCCTGGTTCAGTAATCTGACGGCTAATTTCGCGTTTTATCCTGTTCAAAAGGCCAATGTGGAGAGCGGTAAGGAATGGACCCGCCCTGGCGCGCTCATTGGCAACGGTGCGTATGTGCTGAAAGATCGCGTGGTGAATGAAAAACTGGTGGTTGAGCCGAATTCTCATTACTGGGATAACGCCAGGACGGTGCTTAAAAAAGTCACCTTTGTGCCGATCAACCAGGAGTCCTCAGCGACCAAACGCTATCTGGCGGGCGATATCGATATTACAGAATCGTTTCCGAAAAACATGTACCAGAAGCTGCTTAAAGATATTCCGGGACAGGTATATACACCGCCACAGCTTGGGACCTACTACTACGCGTTTAACACGCAAAAAGGACCAACCGCGGATGCCCGCGTACGTCTCGCGCTCAGCATGACCATCGACAGACGTATTATGGCGGAAAAAGTCCTGGGGACCGGTGAGAAACCGGCCTGGCATTTTACTCCCGATGTCACTGCGGGTTTTACGCCGGAAACCTCGCCATTTGAGCAGATGTCGCAACAGGAGCTGAATGCGCAGGCGAAAACGTTGTTGCAGGCGGCAGGCTATGGCCCACAGCGCCCGCTTAAATTAACGCTGCTGTACAACACGTCTGAAAACCACCAGAAAATCGCGATTGCCGTTGCATCCATGTGGAAGAAAAATTTGGGTGTTGATGTTAAGTTGCAGAATCAGGAGTGGAAAACCTACATCGACAGCCGCAATACCGGGAATTTTGACGTCATCCGTGCATCGTGGGTAGGGGACTACAACGAGCCGTCGACATTCCTGTCGTTGCTGACCTCCTCCCACAGCGGGAATATCTCACGATTCAACGATCCTGCTTACGATAAGATTATTCATCAGGCGACGCTCGAAACCACTGAAAAAGCGCGTAATGCCGACTACAACATGGCCGAGAAGATCCTCACCGAGAAAGCACCGATTGCCCCTATTTATCAGTACACCAATGGCCGTCTCATCAAGCCCTGGGTTAAAGGTTATCCGATAAATAACCCAGAGGATGTTGCGTACAGCCGTACAATGTATATTGAAAAGCATTAAAAAAGAGGTCAGGGCGCTACGTGATTATGGTAAACATCCATTAACCGCATAAGCGCCCGCTCTAAGGGTTGATAGTTTTACAGCCTGGTTATTACCGAATATCCCCTTCATATCAGCCCATCACATATTGTCATGATGAATATCTTCAGAGAGATTCTTTCTCCCGTTTATCGAAAAACGCGTAGTCATTTATTCGCCATACCGTTCCGCTTGAGGAGCAGCTTCGTCTGCTTTCCATTTTACCTGCCGGGCAACCCGTGTCAGCAGCGCAGCTAAACCAGACCGAACAGCATCTTCAGCAGTTGAATGCCAGCTATGCCCTGCTGAAGCACCAAAAAGAATAATGAGACTGGCGAAAAACACGGAGTTGACATGTCAGCAAGAGAGCGTTTTTTTAAGAAAGTGCAGCGGAGTATCGGGGACAAACCGATCTATGTTAATACGGCTGAGGCCGAAGTCAGGGCTTTTTGTGAGCGGATGGAAGACCTTGCGCAGCAAATCATTACATGGTTTGAAGGTTCTGGTATTGAAATATTTTTATCTAAAAAACATATCACCGATTTAAGTACGGTTGGCTACAGCCTCAGTAGCGGTATATGTCGTTATGCCATTACGACGATCATTTTGCAAAATGGGGATCGCAGCGTCACCATTATGCCAGAACAGGTGATCAGGGGGCCGGAGAAGGGGTGTGTGACGATGAGTATTAATGTCCCCGATAGTCTATCGGGGGCGAAGATATTCCATTTAAGCATGGCGCCTGAAACAGGCTGGTATATTCGTCGCGGGCATCAAAGTGCAAAAGAGAATATCCTCATGACAGAGGACTGTTTTTTCCAGACTATCGACTGTCTGGCCTGAACGTAAGCCACCCTAACGGGAGGGACGCGTATTAACTACGTTAACTTATTAAGCACCACTAAACAACGGCGTCCTACAGTACCCCTCCTTAAATATATAATTACCGTTATTGAAGGGGTATCAGCAACCAAACGACAAGCCAGATATTTACCGTAAAACATGCTTTTTGTCCGCCTTAAGTAAAACTGCGGAAATCAAACTGCAAAACAACAAACCAGCGACGAACGTGAGGACAAATTTCTATGGCAATGCTATAACCCTTAATGCCAACCAAAATATAATGTCCCAGGAAAACGTATGCTAAGAAATATTAGTGTCAGAACGTTCATTGTGTATTTCCTTTTATGTGTATTTTTGGTAAGTGATGGAGTTATAGCGCTATTTTCACGGAATTCTTCGCTTTTTATTGCAGTCGTAATTGTACAATTCATCGCCTTATTTTTACTCTGGGCGTACATGACAAAATATCTTGTGACGCCGATCAATACTGTGAAAAAAAGTATTGAAGAAGTGACGTCAGGCAAACTTGGCGTGTCGATACCTGAATTTGGCAACAACTGTGCGGGACGACTGATCCCGGGGATTAATAGTCTCTCCAGCAACATTGCAACGCTGGTCCGTGAGATCCGCGCCTCATCGCAAACCGCGATGACCCTTTCAGATCAACTCTCTTCACGCAGCGCGCAGCTTTCCGTCAAAACAGAACAGCAGTCAGCTTCGCTGGTGCAAACGGCAGCCAGCATGGAAGAGATGGCTGCAAGTACAAAAAATAATGCTGACAATACCCGTTTAGCCAGCGAGCAGGCGAATATCGCGACGTTGCAGGCGCGTAAAGGCGGAGAATTAATGGGGCAGGTCGCGAACAATATGCAGTCGATTACCGACTGCGCCCAGCAAATGACAGAGATTATCTCGCTGATTGACGGAATCGCTTTTCAGACCAATATTCTGGCGCTTAACGCCGCCGTTGAAGCGGCAAGAGCGGGCGACCATGGTAAAGGGTTTTCTGTGGTCGCGGGTGAGGTGAGAAGCCTGGCGCATCGTAGCGCCGAAGCGGCAAAAAATATTAAGTCACTGATTGAGGTTACCAGCTATAACGTGACGCAGGGCGTTAACGTGGTCTCTGAAGCCGAAAAAAACATGCATGACATTGTTACCGGTTCGGGCAATGTGAGCAGACTGATGGATGAAATATCCGCCTCAACATCAGAACAGGAAAAAGGTATTTCACAAATTACGCAGGCATTGTCAGAGCTTGAACGCGTAACGCAGAGCAACGTGTCGATGGTTGAGGAACTCAATGGATCGTCAGATGTGCTGCGCAAACAGGTGATTGAGCTCCAGACACGAACACGTAATTTCCGTCTGGAAAATGAGTTCCAGACTGATAATGCATTAAGAAGCCGCGAATGGGCGGTGAATTCCTGAACGTATTCAGGACGATGCCTCACATAATTATTGCTTAACCCTCGGCGAAAGCTAGACTGACACCGAAAGAGATAAAACGGTGGAGGCGCTGTGGAGAGCATTAAAGGGTCTGAGGTTAACGTACCTGACGCAGTTTTTGCATGGGTGTTTGATGGACAAGGCGGCGCAAGGCCGCTTGAAGATCAGGATCACATCGACAGCGAACATCCATGCTGGCTGCACCTCAACTACACGCACCCGGACAGCGCCGAGTGGCTCGCGTCGACGCCGCTACTGCCCAACAACGTTCGGGATGCGCTGGCGGGAGAAAGTCTCAGACCCCGCGTCAGCCGCATGGGTGAGGGGACGTTAATTACGCTGCGTTGTATAAACGGCAGTACGGATGAGCGTCCGGATCAGCTGGTGGCAATGCGTGTTTATATGGATGAACGGCTGATTGTTTCCACCCGCCAGAGAAAAGTGCTGGCGCTGGATGACGTCATTAACGATCTGAAAGAGGGCACGGGGCCTACGGATTGCGGCAGCTGGCTGGTGGATGTGTGTGATGCGCTGACCGATCATGCCAGCGAGTTTATTGAAGAACTTCACGATAAAATCATCGATCTGGAAGATAACCTGCTCGATCAGCAAATCCCCCCACGTGGTTTTCTGGCGCTGCTGCGTAAGCAGCTCATCGTGATGCGCCGCTATATGACCCCTCAGCGCGACGTTTATGCGCGGCTGGCCAGCGAACGCATGAGCTGGATGAACGACGATCAACGCCGCAGAATGCAGGATATCGCTGACCGGCTCGGACGTGGACTGGACGAGATTGACTCATGTATTGCCAGAACGGCAGTCATGGCGGATGAGATAGCCCAGGTGATGCAGGAGTCGTTAGCCAGGAGAACGTACACCATGTCGCTGATGGCGATGGTCTTTTTACCGAGTACCTTCCTGACGGGGTTGTTTGGCGTAAACCTCGGAGGGATCCCCGGCGGTGAATATCACTATGGCTTCACCACGTTTTGCGTCATGTTAGTGGTTTTGATTGGGGGTGTTGCATGGTGGTTGCATCGTAGTAAATGGCTGTAAATTTACGCTTTTCTGAGGCAGAGTCGGCTTCAAAACGACATTTTAATTGAGCGAAGTCAATAAACTCCGACCATGTTAGGTGCAATATTACTCCCGCAGGTGAATGCAACGTCAAGCGATGGGCGTTGCGCTCCATATTGTCTTACTTCCTTTTTTTGAATTACTGCATAGCACAATTGATTCGTACGACGCCGACTTCATAGTCGGCTTTTTTTTGCCTCCTGTTTATCTGCGTCTACCCTTTAGGAGTAAGCACCCTAATCTGGAGGAAAAGATGAGTATGCTACTTGCCCTGCAACGCCTTAACACCTGGCAGTCCGATCCGGTGCCCACCGATCCTACGCCGATACCCGATCCTGTCCCACGTCCGCAGCCGATGCCGGATCCGCCGCCGGATGAAGAACCGATTAAATTGTCGCATCGTTAGCGCAGATCTGCGAGGATACGCGCCATCTGACTGCAATCATTACCACGAGAGTATATTGTGACCGCTTTTTCCACGCTGAACGTTCTGCCTGAAGCCCAACTGACTAACCTGAATGAGTTGGGCTACCTCACTATGACCCCTGTCCAGGCCGCCGCGCTGCCGGCTATCCTTGAAGGCCGTGACGTGCGCGTGCAGGCGAAAACCGGCAGTGGAAAAACGGCTGCATTTGGGCTAGGCCTGTTACAACACATTGATGCAACCCTGTTTCAGACCCAGTCCCTGATACTCTGCCCGACGCGCGAGCTGGCCGATCAGGTCGCGGGTGAGCTGCGTCGTCTGGCGCGTTTTTTGCCTAACACTAAAATTTTAACGCTCTGCGGCGGGCAACCGTTCGGTGCGCAGCGCGATTCCCTTCAGCACGCGCCGCATATCATTGTGGCAACGCCGGGCCGTCTGCTCGATCACCTGCAAAAAGGCACTGTTTCACTCGATGCACTGCAAACGCTGGTGATGGATGAAGCTGACCGCATGCTGGATATGGGCTTCAGCGATGCGATTGACGAAGTGATCCGCTTTGCCCCAGCCACACGCCAGACGCTGCTCTTTTCTGCCACCTGGCCCGAGGCGATTGCGGCGATCAGCGGGCGCGTGCAGAAGAACCCGCTGACCATTGAAATCGATACTGTCGATGCGTTACCGGCGATTGAGCAGCAATTCTTCGAGACATCGCAGCAGGGCAAAATTCCACTGCTACAAAAATTGCTGAGCCAACACCAGCCAGCGTCCTGCGTGGTGTTCTGTAATACCAAAAAAGATTGTCAGGCGGTGTGCGATGCCCTGAATGATGCCGGACAGAGCGCATTATCGCTGCATGGCGATCTGGAACAGCGCGATCGCGATCAGACGCTGGTGCGTTTCGCTAACGGCAGCGCACGCGTGCTGGTTGCAACGGATGTGGCGGCCCGTGGCCTGGATATTAAATCGCTTGAGCTGGTGGTGAATTTCGAACTGGCATGGGATTCGGAAGTGCATGTCCACCGCATCGGGCGTACCGCGCGCGCAGGTAACAGTGGTCTCGCCATCAGCTTCTGCGCACCTGAAGAGGCGCAGCGCGCAAATATTCTTGCGGAAATGTTGCAACTGAAACTCAACTGGGTGAATACCCCGGGTAATATCAGCATCGCTCCGCTGGCGGCGGAAATGGCCACCCTGTGCATCGACGGCGGTAAAAAGGCCAAAATGCGTCCCGGTGACGTTCTGGGGGCGTTAACTGGGGATATCGGTCTCGACGGGGCAGATATTGGCAAGATCACGGTCCATCCTGCGCATGTCTACGTAGCGGTTCGCCAGTCGGTTGCGCATAAGGCCTGGAAACAGTTGCAGGGCGGGAAGATTAAAGGGAAGACCTGCCGCGTTCGACTGCTGAAATAAGCTTAAAACGCGTCTCAGAAATGATATCTGAGACGCTGCCAGGTTACTTGACTTCTACCACGTTCAGGCGCAGTTCATCGAATTGCGCATCCTCTTCCTCTGGCTGCCAGCCAGCAGGCTGCATCGGGATCTCTTCGCGGTCAAACGCCAGATCCCCGCCATTCACCACCTCTGAACCGTGGTTAATCCCTTTGAAATCGAACAGTTCAACGTCGGCGAGGTGCGAAGGCACCACGTTCTGCATGGCGCTGAACATGGTTTCGATGCGGCCCGGATAGCGTTTATCCCAGTCACGCAGCATGTCGCCAATGACCTGACGTTGCAGGTTCGGCTGTGAGCCGCATAGATTGCACGGAATGATAGGGAAGGCTTTGGCCTGAGAGAAACGC
Source organism: Enterobacter sp. DTU_2021_1002640_1_SI_PRY_ASU_LCPMC_013 (assembly GCF_032389435.1). Taxonomy (NCBI): domain Bacteria; kingdom Pseudomonadati; phylum Pseudomonadota; class Gammaproteobacteria; order Enterobacterales; family Enterobacteriaceae; genus Enterobacter; species Enterobacter sp. DTU_2021_1002640_1_SI_PRY_ASU_LCPMC_013. The sequence goes on along the minus strand of NZ_CP135594.1, from coordinate 2,359,935 downwards.
TCAATGTCTTTCTCGCGGCAGTAGGCGAGTGGGCGGATCACGATGTGTTTGCCATCGTCGCTCATCAGCTTCGGTGGCATTCCCTTCATTTTGCCGCCATAGAACATATTCAGAAACAGCGTTTGCAGAATGTCGTCCCGGTGATGACCAAGCGCAATCTTGGTGGCGCCCAGTTCGGTTGCGGTGCGGTACAGAATGCCGCGACGCAAACGTGAGCAGAGCGAGCAGGTCGTTTTGCCCTCTGGGATCTTCTCTTTAACAATGCCGTAGGTATTCTCTTCTACGATTTTGTACTCAACGCCCAGGTTCTCAAGGTACTCCGGCAGGATATGCTCCGGGAAGCCCGGCTGTTTCTGATCGAGGTTAACCGCGACCAGGGAAAAGTTCACCGGTGCGCTTTGCTGTAGATTGCGCAGGATCTCCAGCATGGTGTAGCTGTCTTTACCGCCCGACAGGCAGACCATGATGCGATCGCCTTCTTCAATCATGTTGAAGTCTGCAATGGCTTCGCCCACGTTACGGCGCAGTCGCTTTTGCAGTTTATTCAGGTTGTACTGTTCTTTCTTGTTAATTTCTTGATTTTGTTGCATCTATTCGTTACTCAGATCTCAAATGGGGCACAGGGTGAGGAAAACGATTTCAAAGCGTCAGCTTCGTGTTCATCTCTTCTATCCATGTAGCATAGATTTCATACACCATCTGCGCATGTACGTGCCCCATCTGGTTAGCGATAAAAGACGGGTTTGCGGCTACCGGTAAAAACCAGCATGCGAAAGTGTGTCGTGTATGGTACGGATTGCAGCGCCGAATGCCAGCACGATTTACAAATGAGCTCCACAGGAGAAGTTTGGTTAAGACTGAAGGGTTGTCTACACTTACAGCTTACGCAGTAAAAACGGAGGTGAAAATGACTGACCGTCCCGTTAATGGTGACCATCCTGATTATAATCCCAGCCCGGATAACCCGGACAAGGATGGAAAAAAACCGAAAGATGATCCTGGCTCAGCGCCTGAATCAGGCGATAAAGATCCAGAGTAATGACCTGCCGCCTTTTCGAAGGCGGTTTTAACACCCATTCGGCCTCTCTACGCGCACCGCTATTCATGTTGTTCTCATCAACGTTGTCTGATAACCGCTCAGCACCCCTCCTGTTTTGCCTGGCGAACAGCTGAGATACAGCACGGATCTCATTCCCGCGTACCAGCGCGTTTTACAGTTCTCCTGCTACGCTTTTGAGGGGGACAAGGGAGCGCTTCTATGAAAAATAAAGACGAGCAGACAGGATTAGTTGGGCTGGCGATTGGTGCCGCCGTTATCGGGCTGGTCTCATCCCAGAAGATCATCAACCGTGAAAGTATTGTCGCTGAGCTGGTAAGGCTCGGCAGGCAGAAGGGGGATGGTGTCGAAGATGAGGTCTTTTTAAAAGCGGCTGAGTTAGTGAGAAAAGGAGTATAACGATGGCTGACATTCGTCATGCACAGTGTCATTGTGGGGCGGTGAAATTTACGGTTGAACTGTCGGACGGCCTGAATACCGCTCGTCGATGTAGCTGCTCGTTTTGCAGGATGCGTGGGGCGGTAGTGGTTTCAGCGCCTTTGACGGGCATTAAGGTGACGCAGGGCGCGGACACGCTCACAGAGTACCGTTTCAACACCGGCACGGCGCGCCATTTCTTCTGTTCGATTTGCGGTATTTACACGTTCCATCAACGACGTTCCAATCCCAATGAATATGGTGTGAATGTCGCCTGTCTGGAAAATGTCACGCCATTCGACTTCCCGGAAGTGGTGGTAATGGATGGAGTAAATCACCCTATGGATGGCGACAGCGGGGTATTTGGCTATCTCTCTTTCCGCAAAGAACAGGCGAAACAGCGATAAAATAAGCCCGCAGATTGCTGCGGGCTAACGGGATTAGAACTGGTAAACCAGACCTAACGCTACGATGTCATCCGTACCGATGCCATTGTTTTTGTAGAACGAATCATCTTCATCCAGCAGGTTGATTTTATAATCAACATAGGTGGACATGTTTTTGTTGAAATAGTAGGTAGCACCGACGTCAGCGTATTTCACCAGATCTTTATCGTCCTGGCCATTGCCCAGGTCTTTACCTTTGGACTGTAAATAGGAAATAGCCGGACGCAGACCGAAATCGAACTGATATTGTGCGGTGACTTCAAAGTTCTGGGTTTTGTTTGCCACGGTGTTTTCGTCATGAGCATCACCGTATGGCGTCATATTACGTGTTTCGGAATACATCGCCGCCAGATAGATGTTGTTTGCATCGTATTTCAGACCAGCAGTCCATGCATCAGCTTTATCACCACCCGCAGTGGTATGCATTTCCTGATCGTTGGTACGGTCAGATGACGCATATGCCGCGCCCGCGCTGAAGCCCATGCCAAAATCATAAGTCGCGGAGAGACCATAACCGTCGCCATTCTCATGACGTACATCGCGGCCGTTGTTAGTGCCTTCCTGATTGTTGTTGGCATCTTCATTATTACCCTGATACTGCACCGCGAAGTTCAGACCCTGCACCAGACCAAAGAAGTCGGTGTTACGGTAGGTCGCCACGCCGTTTGCACGACCGGTCATAAAGTTATCGGCATAAGTATAAGAGTCGCCACCAAATTCTGGCAGCATATCGGTCCAGCCTTCAACGTCGTACAGGACGCCATAGTTACGGCCGTAATCGAAGGAGCCGTAATCGCCCACCTTCACACCCGCGAAGGCCAGACGCGTCCAGGACTGATTGTCAGAACCTTCGGTGTTGTTTGCCTGAATGTTGTATTCCCATTGTGCGAAGCCGGTCATCATGTCGTTGATTTGGGTTTCACCTTTGAAGCCCAGTCGCATATAGGTTTGATCGCCATCTTTAGACGCGTCGTCAGAGAAATAATGCAGACCATCTACTTTGCCATACAGATCCAGTTTATTGCCGTCTTTATTATAAATTTCAGCTGCGTGAGCGGCGCCAGCCATTAACAAAGCGGGGATCATCAGTGCCAGTACTTTTCTTTGCATTTTGATTATTCCTTTGCAGTTATTTTTTTATTACTTCGTGAACTTTCCGGGCTGGAAAGCTGTCCCATGCTAAATCACTCTGACGGCGGATGAATAAAATATAATTGTTACGGGTTAAGTAAAATCTAAACTAAATGATGCGGTAGAAATAACGATTGATGCCATGAATGAATTATTATAATCAATACAAAATAAAAATTATTAATTACGTGGAAAACAAGGTAACCTCCACGCCGTTATATGCCTTTAAGATTTTTTCATCCATAATTTACGTGAATATTGTTCAGAACATTGAGGCAATTTTCACCGATCTTCTGGATTCGCCCGGTGCACGTGCATCGGGCTTTTTTTGGCAAAAAAATGCCCGGACAAGCCGGGCATAAAGTTATTCACTGGTCGATTTTTCGGCTTTCCCCGCCAGTTGCGCCAGGAAGTCATAACGCTTCTGTAGATCCGCTGCCGCATCCTTCCATAGCTGCTCTGCCACTTCTGGCTGTTGGGCGTTCAGCCTGCGGAAACGCTGCTCCTGAAGTAGAGTTTCGGCAAGGGCGTCTGACGGCGGACGCGAATCCAGCGCCAGCGGCAATTTCCCTTCATCGGCACGGCGCGGGTCGAAGCGGTACAGTGGCCAGAAGCCGGTTGCGGTGAGCTGACGCATCTGGTCGTGGCTGAGCGCCAGATCGTAGCCATGCTCCTCACACGGACTGTAGGCGATGATCAGCGACGGCCCTGGATACGCTTCCGCTTCCTGAATGGCTTTCACCGTCTGGTTGAGTTGCGCCCCCAGCGAAATCTGCGCGACGTAGACGTGTCCATACATCATCATGCTGACGCCCAAATCTTTACGCGCCTTGCGCTTGCCGTGCTCACCAAATTTCGTGACCGCCCCCAATGGCGTTGCTTTCGAGGCCTGTCCGCCGGTGTTGGAATAGCACTGAGTATCAAGCACCAGAATATTGACGTTTTCGGTCAGGCTCAGGACATGATCAAGACCGCCGAAACCAATATCGTAGGCCCACCCGTCGCCGCCGATCAGCCAGACAGATTTTTCAACCAGCGCGTCAGCATCAGTCAGGAGTTGTTCAGCCCCTTCAACACCCTTAAGCGCGTTGCGCAGTTCAGCAACCTGCGCGCGACGAACGTCAGGTGTGGCCTCCGCATGCAGGGCATCATTCAGTTCTGCCGGGATCTTATCGGCAAACTGTGCCAGCAGACGCATTACGCGGGCGCGGTGCTGATCGACCGTCAGACGGAATCCCAGACCAAATTCTGCGTTGTCCTCGAACAGGGAGTTTGCCCACGCCGGGCCGCGACCGTTCGCGTCGGTGGTGTACGGCGTGGACGGCAGGTTACCCCCATAGATTGACGAGCAGCCCGTCGCGTTGGCAATCAGCATTCGGTCACCGTAAAGCTGAGTGAGCAGTTTGATATACGGTGTTTCGCCGCAGCCGGAGCACGCCCCGGAGTACTCGAAGAGCGGGGTGATGAGCTGCGAGGTACGAATGTCAATGCGTTCCAGCTTGTTGCGATCGATTTCAGGCAGGTCGAGGAAGAAATCATAATTCACTTTCTCTTCTTCAACATGTTCAAGACGCGACATCATATTGATGGCTTTGATTGACGGGTCCTGACGATCTTTCGCCGGGCACACCTCGACGCACAGGTTACAGCCGGTACAGTCTTCCGGCGCCACCTGTAGGACATATTTCTGACCACGCATATCGCGGGATTTTACATCCAGCGAGTGCAAACTTTCCGGCGCGCCATCTAACGCTTCTGGCGACACCACTTTGGCGCGAATGGCCGAGTGCGGGCAGGCCGCCACGCAGTGGTTGCACTGGGTGCACAGCTCTTCTTTCCAGATAGGGATCGCTTCGGCAATGTTGCGTTTTTCCCAGCGGGTCGTGCCCATCGGCCAGGTGCCGTCAGGCGGAAGCGCAGAGACGGGAAGGGTGTCGCCCAGTCCGGCAAGCATCGCCGCCGTGACGGTTTTGACGAAATCCGGGGCGGCGTCAGACACCACTGGCGGCCGGTTCGGACTGCTGGCATTGACCGGCTGCAACGGCACCTCGAACAGCGATTCGCGGGCCAGCGCCAGCGCCTGCCAGTTGCGCTCAACCAGTTCCTGCCCTTTGCTGCTGTAGCTTTTGGCGATCGCCCCCTGGAGTTCCATTAGTGCGCTGTCGCCCGGCAGAATATTGGTCAGGTGGAAGAACGCCATCTGCATAACCGTATTGATGCGCGCCGCCAGGCCGCATTCGCGGGCGATCTTCGCGGCGTTAATGACATACAGGCGCGCCTGTTTCTGGTTAAGCACTGCCTGCACTTCCTGGGGCAGGCGTGCCCAGACCTCGTCGGCGCTGTAAGGGGTGTTGATCAGGAAAATACCGCCGGGCTTCAGGCGCTCGGCCATCTGATATTTATCAATGAACTGGAGCTGGTGACAGCCAACAAAATCTGCCTGAGAAATCAGGTATGCCGAGCGGATCGGGTGTTCGCTGACGCGCAGGTGGGAGACGGTCAGTCCGCCCGCTTTTTTGGAGTCGTAGACGAAATATCCTTGCGCATACCACGGCGTAGAGTTGCCGATAATTTTGATGTTGTTCTTGGTCGCCGAGACGCTGCCGTCGCTGCCCAGACCGTAGAACAGCGCTTCCAGTTTCGCATTGGAGGGCAGGGTGTTTTCCGGCAAGGGGAGAGAAAGGTTAGTCACGTCATCATAAATGCCGACCGTAAAGCGCGGCTTCGGTTTTGCCTCGCGGAGTTCAGCAAATACCGCCAGGACGCACTCCGGTCCGAACTCTTTGGAAGACAACCCATAACGCCCGCCAATGACGCGCGGCAGCGTTTCGCGCTCACCGCGGTTAAACGCCTCAGCCAGAGCGGTCATCACATCCAGATAAAGTGGCTCAGCCTGTGCCCCAGGTTCTTTGGTGCGGTCCAGTACCGCCACGGCACGCGCGCTGTCCGGCAGGGCTGCGAGCAGGTGTTTCGCTGAGAAGGGACGGTAGAGGCGAACTTTGAGCACGCCAACTTTTTCACCACGCGTCAATAGCTCATCGACCACCTCTTCACAGGTGCCGATGGCGGAGCCCATCAGAACGATCACGCGCTCGGCCTGCGGATGACCGTAATATTTAAACGGCTTATATTCGCGGCCCGTCGCAGCGGCAAAATCGTCCATCGCCTGTTCAACGTGCTCATAGACCGCGTTGTACCACGGGTTTGTCGCCTCGCGGGACTGGAAATAGGTATCCGGGTTCGCAGAGGTACCCCGGATCACCGGATGTTCCGGATTGAGGGCGCGAGCGCGATGCGCATCGATGTCAGCCTGCGGCAGCAGATTCAGAATGGTGTCGTCCGGCAGCGGAACGATTTTATTGATCTCGTGGGACGTGCGAAAACCATCGAAGAAATGAATAAATGGCACTCGGCTTTTCAGCGTGGCGATATGCGAAATCAGCGCGAAGTCCTGCGCTTCCTGCACGCTGCTGGCGCAGAGCATAGCGCAGCCGGTCTGACGCACGGCCATCACGTCTGAGTGGTCGCCAAAAATAGAGAGAGCGTGAGTGGCTACGGTGCGTGCGGCGACGTGTAACACAAATGGCGTTAATTGCCCTGCCAGCTTGTAAAGCGTGGGGATCATCAACAGCAGCCCCTGAGACGACGTAAACGAGGTCGACAGGGCACCGGTCTGCAACGCACCGTGCACGGTGGCAATGGCACCGGCTTCGGACTGCATCTCTACAACCCGCGGGACATCGCCCCAGACGTTTTTTATCCCATTACCAGCCCAGGCGTCAGCCTGTTCAGCCATCGTGGAGCTGGGAGTGATGGGGTAGATGGCGATCACTTCGCTGGTACGAAACGCAACAGACGCGACTGCACCATTGCCGTCAATAGTTTGCATAGGACAACACCCTTACATTGCGCAAAAAGAGGGGCCTGAAAAACGACGACAGACCCTGAATATTATCTGTGTATTTTAGCAAAGCTCAGGTTTTACGATTTTCGCTTTTGTGTCCTTGGTATGCGCTGTATCAATGACTCGATGGCTACTCGCGTTAAAAAATTGCGAGAAATTGTTACCAGGGCGCATAAATACGCACATCCGCTCTCGACGATGCGGCGCGTGATGCCTATTATGCATAGGTTTCGCGTTAATTATGGGGAGGAAGGTATGCGTTCAGCATTTTGGGTCGGATGTGCCGCGTTACTGTTGTCGGCATGCAGCAATGAACCTGTACAGCAGGCGACAGCGGCACACGTTACGCCAGGTATGCGAGCGGCGATGTCCAGTTCAGGTCAGGCCAACTGCGCAATGATCGGCGGTTCACTCTCCGTTGCCCGTCAGCTCGACGGCTCCGCCATCGGCATGTGCGCATTGCCAAATGGCAAACGCTGTAGTGAGCAGTCGCTTGCCGTAGGTTCGTGCGGAAGCTACTGAGTTATTCAACTCGCTTAAACATCAATGTCTTATTGGCTGTCGCCAGGGTTAACTGGTCTTCGGTCAGGTCTACCTGTGCGCCTGTGCGTAGCATATCGGCGATGGTCTGATCCAGTTCATTTAGCTGCGGCTCGGTGCAGAGTTTCCGCGTCATTGCCAGCGTTTTGACCGTCAACTCTCCTTCGGACAGTTTCCCCTGGCCGTTGAAGCCGTTGCACATTGTGCCGGAGACGACAATGTTGTTAATCAGGCTGATATTGGGTTGCGCACTGAAGCGAATTTCAGGCTGGGTTTTCCCGCCTTTAACCGCTTTGCCATCCACATTTTCCAGAACGAAACGATGATTCTCTAACTGTTCGGTCTGAACGGAGGCTTTACCAGGATTAACGCATCCAGCCAGTGCGAGGCTGATTAAACTTACTGCCGCGAGCTTTTTCATTTTTTTTCTCAAACTATCAATACCGTAAATATTTTTTCAGTGTAACCATACCCTCCTGGGTGTTAATGGGGTTTATCTGAAAGTGCGGGAAGGGACCGGGCGGCGCCGCACCCGGTCAGTGAGTTAGTGCGATTTAAATCCGGCTGCGGCCATCAGCATTTTAAAGAGCATACTTACGCAGGCCAGCGCCAGAACGCTGCCGCCCCAGATGATGGCAAGCCACATCAAACGTTTCCATACAGGTTGTTGCATCAGTGATAACCCTCCCCATGCTGTACTTTTCCGCGAAAAACGTAATAACTCCAGAAGGTGTAGACCAGAATCACGGGAATGATCAACAGTGCACCCACTAACATAAAGCCCTGGCTTTGGGCTGGCGCAGCGGCCTGCCACAGGGTAATGTCCGGCGGGATGATATGCGGCCAGATGCTGATCCCAAGCCCGCTAAAGCCAAGAAAAACCAGCCCTAATGTCATAATAAACGGCAGAGTATGGCTCGCAGGATCGTTCAGGCAGCGCCACTGGCACAGACTCAGGATCGCAACCAGCGCAGGAACGGGCAGCAGATAAAACAGATTCGGCAGCGTAAACCAGCGCGCAGCAATAGCTGGTTGGGCGAGAGGGGTCCAGATACTGATTACTGCAATGAATACCAGAAGCAGGAGCAGAAGCACTTTCGATACCTGACGCATCCGCTGTTGCAGGGCATTTTCGCTTTTCATTACCAGCCACGTTGAACCTAGCAGCGCGTAAGCCACTACAAGACCCGCACCGCAGAAAAAATTGAACGCGGTAAACCAGTCAAACGGACCACCGCTGTAAGCGCGACCAGTGACGCTGAACCCATGGATGACCGCGCCGACGGTGATGCCCTGGCTGAAGGTCGCCACAATTGATCCGCCAATAAAGGCCTTATCCCAGAACGGGCGGTGCGCCGGAGTCGCTTTGAAGCGAAATTCGAAGGCGACGCCACGAAATATAAGCCCGATCAGCATTATTGTCAGTGGAATGGTTAGCGCGTCGATGATAACCGCATAGGCGAGAGGAAAGGCGCCAAACAGGGCCGCACCGCCAAGCACCAGCCAGGTTTCGTTGCCATCCCAGACGGGAGCCACGCTATTGACCATCACGTCGCGGTCGTCCGCATTCGGCGTTGCCGGAAACAGGATGCCTATCCCCAGATCAAAACCGTCCATCACGATATACATCAACGTGGCGAAAACGATAATCACGAACCAGATAATGGAAAGATCGATACCCATTACGGTTACTCCTTAAATTCAGTGGTGACGGCAGAAAGCGGACGAGCAGGGCGGCCATCGGATTCAGTCGCGAAGGATTCATGGGGCTGCGGCCCTTTTTTAATCAGACGCACCATATAGCTGTAACCCACGCCGAATACCGCGGTATAAACCACGAAGAAGGCCAGCAAACTGACGCTCATGTGCAGATCGCCATGCGCGGAAACCGCATCCTTTGTACGCTGTAGACCATAGACGACCCAGGGCTGGCGGCCGACCTCCGTTGTTACCCATCCGGCGAGGATCGCGATCAGCCCGGACGGCCCCATCAGCAGGGCAAACCACAGGAAGGAACGTGAGGTATAAAGGCGCTGTTTATAACGCAGCCAGACCGCCGTCACGCCCAGGAGCAGCATCAACATTCCCAGGCCGGCCATGATGCGGAAAGACCAGAAGACAATGGTGGCGTTCGGGCGATCTTCTTTTGGGAACTCCTTCAATGCCGGAACCTGTTTATCGAGACTGTGGGTCAGGATCAGGCTGCCGAGAGCGGGAATTTCCAGGCCAAAACGGGTCCGTTCCTGCTCCATATCCGGCCAGCCAAACAGCAGCAGTGGGGTAGGCTCACCCGGCGGATTCTCCCAGTGGCCTTCAATGGCGGCTATTTTCGCTGGCTGGTGTTTTAAGGTGTTAAGCCCGTGCATATCACCCACCAGCGCCTGGACTGGAGCCACGATCAACGTCATCCACAACGCCATGGAAAACATGGTGCGAATAGCGGGCGTGTTGTTTCCGCGCAGTAAATGCCAGGCCGCGGAGGCACCGACAAACAGCGCGCTGCTGAGAAATGCCGCTATCGACATGTGCAGCAGGCGGTAAGGGAAGGAGGGGTTAAACACCACGGCAAACCAGTCCACCGGAACGACCTGACCGTTGATGATTTCATACCCTTGCGGTGTCTGCATCCAGCTGTTTGACGAGAGGATCCAGAACGTAGACATGAGGGTCCCCAGTGCGACCATGCAGGTCGAAAAGAAGTGCAGCCCCGGCCCGACCTTATTCCAGCCAAACAACATTACCCCGAGGAACCCCGCCTCAAGGAAGAACGCGGTAAGCACTTCATAGGTCAGCAGGGGGCCGGTAATACTGCCCGCGAACTGGGAAAACCCACTCCAGTTAGTGCCAAACTGATAAGCCATCACCAGGCCGGAGACCACGCCCATCCCAAAGTTGACGGCGAAGATCTTCGACCAGAAATGGTACAGCGAGCGCCAGACGGGATTTTTTGTTTTCAACCACAGCCCTTCCAGCACGGCGAGATAGCTCGCCAGGCCAATGGTTATCGCCGGAAAAATAATATGAAAGGATACGGTAAAGGCGAACTGTATTCGCGCAAGATGAAACGCATCTGGACCAAACATGCACTGCCTCAATGTTAAACGGTGTACTGTTATGATAGAGAGGCGGCAAGTGAGATATCAGAAGCAGAAATCGATAATTTATCTATAACAGTTGTGGGAAAAGCTGAACTTTATCTGGCTGATATAGGTAACAAGGAAGAATAAAAAATTTCTTTTTATGATTTTTACGCATTAAACAGCTTGCTTTGTCGCCAGCAACATGCGTTAATGGATTTCTGGTTTTGAATCCAAATAAATATCTGACGTAGTTTTATAAAGCAGTTCTCATCACGTTGTGCCTCTCCGCAGCCTCTCTTGGGTCTTTATCTACATTCCGATTAGTTTTGTATCGAACCATTTATTGCCTGATCGGCTCATGAGTAATTTACGTTTTTACGTTTACAGGAGAATCCTATGACTTCTTATATCCATTTCCGCTGCCCATGCTGTCATGGCTCGCAGTACCGCACCTCAGCTTTTGATGTGTCTGACAAAAATCCGTTCGGCGCGAAATGCATTTTCTGCAAATCGTCGATGATCACGCTCGACCACCTGGCCGCAGCGCGTTCTGCTCAGAATCACATTACAGAGTACCGCAAGTAATCTGCCGCGTTTCCTATAACAGTTAGCAAAATCTTCTCTTTTTCTCCTGCTGATATACACTGTCCGCAATAAGGAGAATCTGATGAAAAAATACCAGCGTCTGGCGCAACAAATTATCTCGCAGATTGAGCTTGGCGTATGGTTGCCGGGCGATAAGCTGCCTTCTCTGCGAGAGCAGGTGGCAAGCAGCGGCATGAGTTTTATGACCGTGGGCCACGCGTATCAGATGCTGGAAAGTCAGGGGCGCATTGTTGCCAGACCGCAGTCAGGCTATTACGTTGCCGCCCGCCCGACCACACACCAGCCTGCACCGCCCGCGCAGGTGATGCGCGATGAAGTGGTCGACATCAACACCTATATTTTCGACGTGCTACAGGCCAGCCGCGACCCCTCCGTTGTCCCTTTTGCCTCGGCATTTCCCGATCCGCGCCTTTTCCCGCTTCAGCAACTCAACCGATCGCTGGCTAACGTCAGCAAAACGGCTACCGCCATGAGCGTGATTGAAAACCTGCCGCCGGGTAACGTCGACTTACGTCATGCCATTGCCCGTCGCTACGCTCAGCAGGGAATGAATATCTCCCCGGATGAAATTGTGATCACCGCGGGCGCGCTTGAGGCGCTCAACCTTAGTTTGCAGGCTGTGACTGAACCAGGGGACTGGGTTATCGTTGAAAACCCCTGTTTTTATGGCGCACTCCAGGCGCTTGAACGTCTGAAACTGAAAGCGCTGTCGGTTGCCACTGACGTGCGTGAGGGCATCGATCTCAGTGCCCTTGAGCAGGCGTTAAATGATTATCCGGTGAAAGCCTGCTGGCTGATGACCAACAGTCAGAACCCGCTCGGCTTCACGCTGAGTGCAGAGAAGAAAGCTCAGCTGGTGGCCTTACTCACCCGGCATAACGTCACGCTGATTGAAGACGATGTTTACAGCGAACTCTACTTTGGCCGCGAAAAGCCGCTTCCGGCAAAGGCCTGGGATAAGCAGGATATGACGTTGCACTGCTCCTCATTCTCCAAGTGTCTGGTGGCCGGTTTCCGTATTGGCTGGGTGGCGGCGGGAAAACATGCGCGCCGTATTCAGCAGTTGCAGCTGATGAGTACGTTGTCCACCAGCTCTCCCATGCAGCTGGCGCTGGTGGATTACCTGGCGACCAAACGTTACGACGCCCACCTTCGTCGCCTGCGACGCACGCTTGCTGAACGCAAACAGCAGGCCTGGCAATCGCTTTTGCGTCATATGCCTGCCGGCGTCAAAATCCATCATAACGACAGCGGCTACTTTTTATGGCTTGAACTGCCTGAACAGCTGGATGCGGGGCGGTTGAGTGAGAAGGCGTTAACCCATCAAATCAGCATTGCGCCCGGCAAGATGTTTTCCACCTCCAATATCTGGACACCGTTTTTCCGTTTCAATACCTCATGGGGCTGGGGCGAGCGGGAGGAGCAGGCGGTCGTCCAGCTGGCGGGGTTAATCCGCGAAATGATGCTGCACCCAGTCACACCTTGATGAAAATTCCTGAAGCGACATGACGCGCGGTCTACCTTTAGTAAGGGAGCGCGGATTGGTAACGTGACGTTGTCACGTTTCTGCCCGCCAGAACGTGTGCTGACAGCGAAAACAATGTCGATTTCAACAGGACGATGCTATGCAAAATCAATTGCTGATTAATGGTGAACTGGTGACCGGCGAAGGTGAGAAGCAGGCGGTTTATAATCCTGCCACGGGTGAAGTGCTGCTGGAGATTGCTGAAGCGTCGGCAGCACAGGTGGACGCTGCCGTCCAGGCTGCCGATCGCGCGTTCACAGAGTGGGGACAAACGACGCCGAAAACGCGCGCCGAATGTCTGTTGAAACTGGCTGATGTGATAGAAGCCAACGCTGACGCGTTCGCAAAAGTGGAGTCCCTTAACTGCGGGAAACCGCTGCACTGTGTTCAGGGAGATGAGATCCCGGCCGTGGTCGATGTGTTTCGCTTCTTTGCCGGGGCCGCCCGCTGCCTGAACGGGCTGGCTGCCGGAGAATACCTCGAAGGACATACCTCAATGATCCGCCGCGACCCGGTTGGGGTTGTCGCCTCTATTGCGCCCTGGAACTACCCTCTGATGATGGCGGCGTGGAAGCTGGCGCCCGCGCTGGCGGCGGGAAACTGTGTCGTCATCAAGCCGTCTGAAATTACCCCGTTGACGGCGCTGAAGCTGGCGGAACTGGCGAAAGATATCTTCCCGCCAGGTGTGCTGAACGTGCTGTTTGGTCGCGGAAAAACCGTAGGAGATCCGCTGACCGGCCACGAAAAAGTCCGTATGGTTTCTCTCACCGGCTCTATTGCTACCGGAGAACATATTATCGGGCATACCGCATCTTCAGTTAAACGTACCCATATGGAATTGGGCGGAAAAGCCCCGGTCATTGTCTTTGACGATGCTGATTTGGATGCCGTGGTTGAAGGCGTGCGTACGTTTGGTTTCTACAATGCTGGTCAGGATTGTACCGCAGCCTGTCGTATCTATGCCCAGAAGGGGATTTACCCCGCGCTGGTCGAAAAGCTGGGCGCAGCCGTTGCCAGCCTGAAAATGGGCGCGCCGGACGATGCGTCAACCGAGCTGGGCCCGCTCAGCTCCGCAGCGCATCTTTCCCGCGTTTGTGCTGCCGTGGACGAAGCCAAAACCCTTGGACATATCCGCGTCGTCACCGGTGGCAGTAAAAGAGAGGGGGCAGGATATTACTTCCAGCCAACGCTGCTGGCCGGGGCGAAGCAGGAAGATGCGATCGTCCAGCGAGAAGTGTTTGGCCCGGTGGTCAGCGTGACAGAATTTGAGGATGAAGCGCAGGTGCTGAACTGGGCCAACGATTCGCAATACGGCCTGGCCTCGTCCGTCTGGACAAAAGACGTCGGACGCGCCCATCGCCTCAGCGCACGGTTGCAGTATGGCTGCACCTGGGTCAATACCCATTTTATGCTGGTGAGCGAAATGCCGCACGGCGGGATGAAGTTATCTGGTTATGGCAAAGATATGTCGGTCTACGGACTTGAGGATTACACGGTAGTCCGGCATGTAATGATCAAACACTAAACCCTCATGCCCGGCGCAGTGCCGGGCGATTCAGCTTACCAGCCACAGACCTCGTGTTCATTTTCCGTATCGTAGGCGCGAACGGTGTTCACCAGATCCTTCACGACATCTGCCGCGACGTCCGGGATCAACAGCTCCATTGGCGCTTCTGTTTCATATTCCACCGACACGCCGTTGCTGTTGTTGGTGACGGTCACGGTATAGGTAGCCTTACCCATTATTTACTCCTTATGCGTGTTGACCACTTTACCGATGCCCGCACCGCTGAGCGTGACGGCAGGATCCGCGAAAAAGTCGATATTAAAATAGGTGTCGTCGGTCAGTAGCTCAATGCGGTGCCATTTTTGTGGTGGGGAGATGCCAAAAGAACCGGCCTCAATGACCACTTCCAGATCGGGTTCGGTGGCGTCGCCATCGGCAAAGCCAAAGTAACGCACTGCACCCTTCATGACGGACAACCGACCGTACACGCCGGCTTTGGTGTTGTGATGGGTAAAAAGCGCTTTTGGGGCGGTCTCTTTATTCCAGAACGGCGTCGAGCGGGTATGAACAAAGTTTTCAGGAATACGTAACATCATAGTTTCCTTCATGTTGTCGGGCGCTTAAAGGGACTTAAGCACCTCAGGTTCAACAAAGAATTCAATATTGAACAGGGTGTCGTCGGTCATCACCTCAATGTGGTGCCATCTCTCTGGCGGGAAAACGCCGAAACGACCCGCTTCAATGACGAGCTCGCTGTCAGGCTCAGAGGTAAATTCATCAGCATAGCCCAGATAACGCACTGCGCCACGCATCACCGACAGGCGAGGGTAAACGCCCGGACGCGTGCCCGTATCAAGGTGACGTTTAAAAATGCCGGCGGGGGCCGTTTCTTTGTTCCAGAAAGGCGTGGAACGGGTGTGAATGCAACTCTGCGGAATGCGTAGCATGTTTCCTCCCTTAAAAGCCTGCTGTTATTAAACTGCTTTCTGAGGGGATGGATTTATCAAAAAGTGCATTTAATATGCATCTTATCAATAATAACCGTTTTGCTTTACCCGGCGTTGTTACACAAGGTACTCAGTTGTTATTATCCTTAGTATTTAAGTGGTTATGATGTAACGAAAAAACTTGATCTGTGTCAACATATGACGCATATTGCGTGCGGTTATTTTTCGGCTCAGGTAAACAGAATGACGTTGTATCAAAAGATGTTGGTGTTCTACGCAATCATGGCCTCCATCTGCGCATTAATCACCTGGTTCCTGTCTAAAGATCGTAAACGTATTCGCCTGTTGAGCGCATTCCTGGTGGGTTCCACCTGGCCGATGAGCTTTCCTGTTGCCCTGTTGATCTCTCTTTTCTGAAGCACGCTTCCAGAATCGGCATCAAGATATAGCATTCCATACATTGAATCTGTATAAATATACAGTCCTTCATACATGGAGTGCTTATGAACAGTTTCTATTCGCAGCAAGCAGGCTGCACTGTGCGCTGGCAAGATCTTCCCGGTGTCGGTGACCCGGTTGTGTTTATCCACGGGTTGGGCTGTGCATCGTCGTATGAATATCCTCGTATTGTCTGTGATACCCGTTTCGGGGGGCGCAGAGCCATTCTGATCGATCTTCCCGGTAGCGGTTACAGTGACAAACCTGACAACTACCGTTATCGCACGAGCGAACAGGCGCAGGTGGTGGTTGAATTGTTAAACCATCTCGGCCTGGATAGTCTATGGCTGTATGGTCATAGCATGGGGGGGAGTATCGCGATCGAAACGGCAGCACTGTTAACGTCGCGCGTTAAGGGCCTGATAGTATCTGAACCCAATTTTCATGCGGGTGGCGGGATGTTCAGCCGAGCAATTGCGGCCCAAACGGAACAACATTTTCTGGCTCAGGGCTATGATGACATGCTGCGGGCGGAAACGTCGCCGTGGGCTGGAAGCCTTCAAAGCAATGCCCCCTGGGCCGTCTGGCGCGGCGCAACAAGCCTGGTCGAGGGCGTTAAACCTGACTGGGCACACCTGTTCTTGTCATTGAGCTGCCCGGTAATGTTAGTTTTTGGTGAGCGATCCCTGCCTGATGACGATTTTAATCGCCTGCAACAAAACGGCGTTGCTGTAAAAATTATCCCTGATGCGGGCCATTCAATGTCCTGGGAAAACCCGTCAGCGTTGGCTCAGGCTTTATCTGGCTTCATAAACGGCTCATGAAGGGGTAGCCCGCATTGCTGCGGGCTGCAATGATTAAGACAGCAGGGCAGACAAGGCTTTCCGCGCAGCAGGCTGAACGTCATACGGGCACTGATAATCCACGTTCTCAATCGCGCGGGTGTAGAGCGCAACCAGCCAGTCATAAACATAGGCTGTCGCCGCATGGACAGGCTGCTCGCCAAGTCGGGTAAGACGGGGAGAAGCGCTGCTCACAACTGGCGTCACAAAAATTGGCTGACCTTTGCGGATCCGGCTTGCAGGCCGTTCAGAAACGGGCGTCATTTCATAGCCAAGCCAGCTAATGAAATTGCCTGTCGCGGCATGCAGCTGCGCGGCACTGCTTTTATCTTTTTCTGCAATGCGTTGCAGTTGCAGCGGCAGATCCAGCCGGTAGCTGGTAACGATCAGCACATCCGCAATCTGCTGTAATACCTCTGCGTCCAGGCCCAGACGGGCAGCCGCCGCGTCGTTGCGACTCCACTGACGAAGATGGTTAACCCACACGTTATGGGCCAGCCGCGCCTTGTCTTTGGTCTGCAACGCGCCTGGATTTTCCTGCGGCTCTTCCGCAAACAGATCGATAACATCGTTAAACAGGCCGTTGACCTGTTCCTCACGAGGCTGGTGAACGGTCAGCAGCGTCTCAAACGCGTTTAACGGCGGCAGAAGCCCCTCAAGCAGTTCACCATGACGAGCGGCACTGCCTTGCAGCGTTCGGACCATTTTTTCGGCCTGTGCCCGCCCTGCGCCTGGCTCCTGAGTGAGAGGCGCGACATATGGGCGCATCAGCGTCGACACCGACTCTTGTAACAGCCTTTTTAGCGCGCGGAGACGCTTCTGGCGCTGTGCCGGCAGGGTAGCCTGCGACAGCCACTCAATCACCCGCTGCATGCTGTGGGTATCGAGCGCCTGGAGCGTGCCCCAGCGCAGGCCCGGCTGGCCCAGCAATTGCTGCACCGCTTCGTCCAGATTCTGCTTTGTGGTAAACCGCGCATCATGAGGGGTAATGGCCCAGACCAGCCCCGGCAATGCGGATTCTTCAACCGGCTGAGTCTCTTTGATCCAGTTTTGCAGGAGCCTGGCCGTTTTTGCGGTCTGCTGGTGGTGCGCCGTCGCATTACAGATAACCAGGACATCCGGCTGAATGTGCTGACGATAATGCTCCAGCAACCACAGGCATTTTGCCTGCATCATCAGCGGCGTGTTTTCCTCAGAAATGGCAGGGATATCAATGACGTCAACGTTATCCAGCACGCAGTTCTCAACGGGCAGCACCACTTCGCGGGTCAGAGATGCCAGTACATCGACGGGCAGGCTAATGGCGTTAAGCAGCTCGCCGTTTTTTACCGGATGAAGCAGTGTTTCCTGTGCTTCCGGCAGGGTAAACGCCCCGTGCGTAAGGAAGCCTTCGCAGGGCAGACCAAAGCTGTCCACCAGCAGACTCAACGGCGCCGCAAGCGCGCTGGCATGGCTGGTTTGATGCAGCACCTGGGCGAATTTAAGCCACTGCTGGGTTAACTCCTGCTGCTCACCCCACAGCAGAGACCAGACGCTGGCGCGGGTGCTGAGATCAAGCGACGGAACCAGCAGGGCAAACTGGTGCCACAGGGCATCATCAATATGCTGCTTAGCGCCGGGTACTACGCTTTGCCAGAACCGGGCAATGGTCGCGACTTCCCGCGCCGTCATTCCCGGCACGCTCTGCGGTTGACGCAGCGCCCGCCACTTCTCAAGCCGGGCTTCAATCACCGATTTATCCACCGCGCGGATCTGCGGATCCAGCGTGGTGCGCGCGATAAACAGCTGTACCAGCTCGGCCTCCGTTACCAGGCGCAGGCGTAAGGGAAACGCGTCGTCTGCGACCTCGCGGGACGCTCTGCTGAAACGCACGGCCATGTTGGTCGGTGCATGCCCGGGGTTAATATGCGAGAAGTAATCAAACGTGCGTTGACCCGGCGTAACGTTCAGCCGTTCGTCCCCGCTGCCGCAAAGTGCAGCCAGCAGGTGCGCTTTCGCGGCCTGCGAGTGGCCATATAAGCCGATACTGCCCTGGCTGACAAGGGCGCGATCGAGCGCCTCTTCACGCGCGCTTACTGCGTTAAGGCGGGCAAGCAGGGCGTCGGCTTCGTTATCCAGCATCGGGGCGTGCTGTCGCGTCTCGTTGATCCACCCGATTAAGGCCTGAGTGGTGGCAGTCGTCGCAGTCATTTAAGGTATACGCTCCCGCTGTCGATCCAGTAGTGGCTGCCGCTGTGTCGGCGATCGGCCAGAGTATTCAGTTTAAAGGTCAGGGCATCCGGCGGCACTGGCGTGCCGTCCTGTAGCCAGGCATCACTCAGCTCGAAAGATTCCGGGCCTTCCTGCTTAGTGCCGCCACGCAGCTTCAGGCGCACGTTCAGTACGCCGTCGCCCGCAATGGCTTTCGCCAGCTCGGCTGAGTTGATGCTCAGGGTATAGAGCGGCGTCGCGGGCCAGCGGGCATTGGCCAACTGCCGGAAGCCGAGCGTAACGTTGCCGCGCAGCGGGAAGTGCAGACGGGCGTCCAGTTTCGCGCCGGGTTTATCGAGGTCGATATCGTGATACCAGACGTTCTCGTCCCGCAGGGTATTGATCGTGTTATCCAGCACGCCCAGATAGCGCACCGTAGAGTACGCGCCGATATCCGCTGCTTTAAAGTTAAAGCGCGGCAGACGAAGATCCAGCGCCAGGCTACAGAGCATCGCTCCCACCGCAGCGGTGGATTTCGGGTTGCCGATCCGTCCCTGCTGGCTGAACGGATACCATTCATGAACCTGGTATTTATCCAGCCAGACGATGCGGTTGACGGGCACCGGTTGCAGGTGGCGAATCAAGGCCTGAACGCCCGGCAGACAGCCCGGCCGTCCCGTGATCAGCAGGATATCGCAGCTGTAATGAGAGATCGCCTCACATACCGCATGAAGCGGGGCGGCAAGCGTGAACTGACCCGCCAGCATGGCGTCCCGCATCTCCCGGAAGCTGACGTGCAGCGGTACGCTGAACAGATCAAAGTGTTCTGAGCCGGCAGGCAACGCATGGTCGATCGCCTGCTGGAGATAATTCATCACGTTGCGCGTCGGTTTTTGCGCAAGCAGATCGCCAAAGGTGGCATGCAGCCCGGCCAGCGGATCGTCAACATCGCTCGATTCCCACGCCGCCAGGATCGCGTGACCGATCGGCATAAAGAGCTGAAGCGCCGTCTGCTGGCGCAGGACCGCCTGAGTATCGATCCGCCCGGAGTCACCGAACAGGGATGCCATCAGCTGGGAGGCATCGGCTATGCCGGATTTCTGAAGCTGGGTTTGCAGGGCGGGCAGAACGTAGCGCTGGATCACGTCCAGCAGCGTGTCGTCACCGGCTACCTTAAACCCTTCGCGGAACAGCAGCTGCGGGGTGATTTTGACGTTATTCCCGGAACCATCATCTAACTGATAGTGCGTGATAGCCATATCCGTCGTGCCGCCGCCGATATCAATCGAGGCCACGCGCAGCGCACGCCCCGGCTGGACGCCAGGCTCAGGCGCGCGATCCGGACGGGCGAGGGAGGCGAAAAAGGCCTCGGTCTGGCCACCAAAATGGGAAATGGCTTCGTTATACAGCCACACCAGCTGGCCGCAGCTGGCCTCGTCCCACTCCATCTGGATCTCAGGGACCGGCACCACGCTTTTTTCCTGCTGCTTGCGGCTGGCAAAATCTTCATCCTGCGGGTGCCAGCCCATCGCTTTCCAGACGATGGCGATGGCTTCGAACATGCGGCGACGGAAAATCTCGCGCTCCTGTTTCGGCATTGCCGAAGGCAGGGTGAGGATCAGCGTCCGCAGCTGGCGGGGAGAGGCCGGGAAGCCGAGCCGCAGGCGGGTGGCCACGCTGTTAATCTGGCCAAGCGCCTGAGCCAGCAGCTCGCAGAGCATGTGCGTCATCAGGGTGCTGCGGCTGTACTGCGGAGAGAACACCGGCAGGCGCTCATCCTGCGGCAGCGTAAAGAGCGGTTCCCCGTCGTCGTTCATCAGGTTCATCAGCGGAAACGCAGTTGCCAGCGGTTCGCGCTGGGTTTTGCTGTTCATCTGGCTAAAGCGCCAGTCCTGCACCACCGGTGTCTCGTCCCACAGATAGCGACGCGGGCTGGAGATGCCGCTGTTGCCGTCGGTGCCCAGACGCTGCATCGCCAGCTTACGCGCTTCATCACCCACGCGGACAATCGACGGCCAGACGAATGCATCCTCCCGGCCGCTTTCCACGGAGAAGTGCTGTTTGCCAAAACGCGCTTCGGAAAATTCAAGACGGCTGGTAAACAGCGGCTCATTCAGGAACTGCGGCTCACTCAGAGATCGTACCTGAAGTTCAGCCGTCTGGCGCAGGCCGTCGTTGGCATCACCATGATCTTCAATAATCACGCCGCAGGTATGGGTGTTGCCTACGTCAAGGATCAAATCGACAGGAATAGCAGGGGTGCTCAGGGTATGGGTGACAAACTTCACTTCCGGCACGGTGAGTTGTTCACCGAGCATGGAGAGCAGGTTGAGCCAGTGCGCCTGATATTCAAAGCTGCGCATGGCCTGATGCAGCTCGCGCTCGGAGCGTTTTTCAACCCCGTCGGCAAACTGCGTGAAGGCTTCGCGCAGCCAGCCGTCAATCCAGGTCTGGTCGAGGAAACTCTCAACCTCACTGTCGCGCCAGGCGAGCGCGAAACGCGTGCCGTTCAGGATATCGTTTTCAACCGGCGACAGGGCAGACGTCGCATGCTCTGCAATCTGGCTGTCGAGCGCGACGGTGACCCGGTGCGTATTGCCAGCTGCGTCGGGCGTGGAAAGCTTTCGTACCTGGACGCGCGCCCAGTTATCCGGGCCTTCAACAAACGTCCGCGGCGGGTTAAAGCGCAGGAAAGGGATCGGCAGCCAGACGCCGTCCAGCACGGTCAGGGAGTCATGCAGTGGAATGGTGCTTTCAGGCTTGACCACTTCCGGCTGCCCGCCATCGGTGGCAGGGAGCGTGTACCGGCCGTTAACCAGGTCAAAATCCAGACGCAGCAGCGGGCCATTTGCTGTTTTACGCACGAAACGCCCGTTGCTGGCGGTGTCCTGCGGAGTCAGGCCAAAATCGAGAAACTGCACGCCGCTGTTAGCAATCAGCGTCACGCTCTGTTTATAGTCGCAAAGATTAACCAGCATAGGATCAGACACCTGCTTTCTTGAACGTCAGAGGAACGACGGTGTTGGCATCGTAACGTGCGGTGCATTCCGCCACATCGCTGGCACCTGCCTTACAGGTCACTTCCGGCATCGGATAGCGTGAACCGTCGGTGCAACGCGCGTTTCCGCGCGTTTTGATCAACAGCTCGCCGTTGCTGTGTAATCCGGAAAAGACGTCTACCCGGCAGACAATGTTGTCGCCATGCACGACCCGGGCGAAACCTTTATTGTTCTGGATCTGGTAGCGCAGCGACGGCGGTTTGCCGGTGAGCGGATCCTGCACATCGAGAAACGCGCGCCAGGTGCCGTTCAGGAAGCGCGTTAACCCCGCTTTGACCTGGTTTGCCTCCATCACCATCGCATCTTTCGGTATCGCGGTAATGACCACCGGTTCGGCTGCCGGGGCAGGCGTTTTCACCTTCGGCTCTACCACTTCGGCCTGGTGCAGCGGGAGTTTCAGTTCAAGCGGCTCAACCGTCTTTATGGGGGCCGGAGCAATGGCGACGGGTACTGGCGCTGGTGTGGCAACAGGCGCTGCGATCGGGGCCTGTTTTGGCCAGAGCAGCGGGGTGGCGATGGCTGCAATAATGACGGCGGCAACCGGCAGCAACCACAGGGGGGAGCGACGTTTTTTCTGTATGGCCGCCGGTGCGGGCTCTGGCGGCGCGGCGTTCATGCGCACCGGCTCTGGCGTATACAGTTCATCGTCGGTGATACGGACTGTAGTCACAGGCGTGATAAGCGGCGCGTCGGCCTGCTCAAAGGTCACCACCGGGGCCGGTTCTGGCTCAGGTTCAGGCTCAGGCTCGTTAATCACCACTGGCTCAGGTTCAGGGACCAACGATTCGCGCAGGCAGTCCAGCACGTCGTCGCGCGCGTTCTCGTTAAGGTTGACGAAACCCCAGAAGCAGATCACCGGTTTGCCATCCACCAGGAAAACAAAGTTTTCACCGGGAAACTGAAAGGCTTTTGAGAGCAGAGAGCCAAACAGTTGCCGCGCCGTTTTCGGTGACTGAAGGCATTTTTTACTCAGCGACTCCACGCTGGCGAGCGTGTTTTCCAGATAGCGCAGGGCGCGATAACGATCATCTTCATCCGCCGCCTTCCAGCTGGAGACGGTTCCCTCAACCGGGGAGTACCAGTCAACGCGATCGCCGCCGTCGTTGACCTGGGGGATGGCCAGGCAATCAACGATAGCCTGTTGTTTGCGCAACCGAAGCGCTTCGCGGATTTGCAGCGCTGATTCAAAAACGGCCTGTCCGCCGCCGCCAACGGCCTGAAAATCATCCAGATTACCGCTGCGTAAAAGTGTTTTTGCCACGATTTGGTCCTGTAGACTTTTTCACGCCATTACTTTAGCGAATCAGGTAAGCAAGCAAACGGCTGAGGAGACGGCAAAAGGGACGATTTCTTGCGGCATTGATCGTAACGGTTGTGCTTGACGAATAATGGACCTTAAGGCAAATCGGTTTCTGCGGGCTGATGCTAAAACCAGCGAAATGTACGGCTTTAGAATAACCTGATAGTGATTCGTTATTTGTCAGGCCAAAACGTCTGTGCTGTTATTACTGTTCACTATAATAAAACCGAAAGGGTAATAACCATGTCTACAGGGAAAACCGTGCTGGCCCTCGCGCTGAGCGCGCTACTACCGGCAAGCGCCGCATGGGCGGAAAACAAAGACACCATTATCTACTGCTCCGAGGCGTCGCCGGAGTCGTTTAACCCGCAGATCGCCAGCTCTGGGCCCTCGTTTGTCGCCAGCTCGCAAACGCTGTATAACCGTCTGATTAACTTCGACCCGGTAAAAAACACGCCGGTGCCTTCTCTGGCCGAGTCGTGGACCATTTCGCCAGACGGCAAAACATACACGTTTACCCTGCGTAAAGGGGTAAAGTTCAACAGCAATAAATACTTCAAACCGACCCGTGATTTTAACGCTGATGACGTTATTTTCTCCGTTATGCGTCAGAAAGACCCTAAGCATCCCTATCACAATGTTTCCCAGGGTAATTACGAATACTTTAATGACGTGGGCCTCGACAAGCTCATTCAGGATGTGAAAAAGATCGACGATTATCACGTTCAGTTCACGCTGAGTGAACCCAACGCGGCGTTCCTGGCCGACTGGGGAATGGACTTCGCCTCGATCCTCTCTGCCGAGTACGCGGACGCGATGCTGAAAAAGGGCACGCCTGAAAATGTGGACACCTGGCCAATCGGCACCGGCCCGTATGTGCTTCAGCAGTACAAGGTGGATTCGCTGATCCGCTACGTCGCCAATCCGAACTACTGGGAGGGAGAGGTGCCGACCAAACACCTGATCTTCTCCATCACGCCAAACGTTGAGACGCGTCTGGCTAAGCTGCAAACGAACGAGTGTCAGATCATTCCTGCGCCGTCGCCGGTGCAGTTTGAAGCGATCAAGAAAAACAAAGACCTGACCCTGCACTCGGTAGATGCGCTGAACGTGGGGTACCTGGCGTTCAACACGGAGAAAAAACCGTTTGATAACGTGCTGGTGCGCCAGGCTCTGAATTACGCAACGGACAAAAAGGCCATTGTGAACGCGGTCTTTATGGGGTCTGGTACGGTCGCTAAATCGCCGATCCCGCCGAACATGCTCGGCTTTAACAAAGACCTGAAGGATTACGGCTACGATCCGGAAAAAGCGAAAGCGCTGCTGAAGCAGGCGGGTCTGGATAAGGGCGCGGAAGTGACCCTCTGGTCCATGCCGGTTCAGCGTCCGTACAACCCGAACTCGCGACGCATTGCGGAGATGATCCAGGCTGACTGGGCGAAAGTGGGCGTGAAGGCGAAAATCGTCTCATACGAGTGGGGGGAATATCTCTCCGGCATGCGTAAAGGCGAGCATGATTCCGCGCTGTTCGGCTGGATGTCTGATAACGGCGATCCGGACAACTTCGCCGATGTGCTGCTGGGTTGTAACAGCATCAAAACCGGATCTAACGCCGCGCGCTGGTGTGATAAGGGGTATGATGAGCTGGTGCAAAAGGCCAAACTGACCAGCAACCCGGACGAACGTGCGAAGCTGTATGGCCAGGCACAGGAGATTTTCTACCAGCAGGCACCGTGGATTGCGTTAGCTAACGGCAAAACGTTCTACGCGACCCGCAGCAACGTGACCGGGTACAGCGTGAGTCTGATGGGCAGTGACTTCTCGAAAGCGAAGCTGAACTGATCGTATTCTTGCCGGGTGGCGGCTATGCCTTACCCGGCCTACAGTTACCACCCGTAGGCCCGGTAAGCGTAGCGCCAC
Source organism: Enterobacter sp. DTU_2021_1002640_1_SI_PRY_ASU_LCPMC_013 (assembly GCF_032389435.1). NCBI lineage: Bacteria > Pseudomonadati > Pseudomonadota > Gammaproteobacteria > Enterobacterales > Enterobacteriaceae > Enterobacter > Enterobacter sp. DTU_2021_1002640_1_SI_PRY_ASU_LCPMC_013. The sequence goes on along the minus strand of NZ_CP135594.1, from coordinate 2,335,026 downwards.
CGGGCATTTGGAAAGGAGTGACAATGTCACATTTAAACGATGTTATCGCCCGCGTCGATGCCGCCATCGAAGAGAGCATAATTACCCACATGAACGAACTGCTGATCGAATTAAGCGACGATGCAGAGCTCAGCCGTGAAGATCGCTATACCCAGCAGCAGCGCCTGCGTACCGCGATTGCGCATCATGGTAAGCAGCATAAAGAAGAGGCGGAGGCGCGCCATGCCCACCTCACGCAGGGTGGGACTATCCTGTAAGGGTTAAAACTGGCGCCGTGCCACCAGCCAGGCGCCGACCACCAGCATCACTGCGCCGCAGACCGGGCCAACCAGCGCCCGCAGGGGAACGCCGTTGCTCTTGAGGATGTCCATCACCAGGCCGCCAATCAGCTGGCTTGCTACCAGCACGGCAATGGTCGTTGCCGCGCCCACATTCTGATACCCGCTAATACTGGCAAAGACAAAAAATGACCCCAGCAGGCCGGGGATCAACGTCCACCAGCGCACCGTCGACGCCAGTTCGCTAAACCCCGCCAGGCCATTTTTCACCAGCAAAATGCTGACAAACAGCACAATCCCCACCAGCGAGTTCAGCAGCATGGCGATAAGAATAGTGGAAGAGGATTGCGTAATGCGCACCATCAGGGTGTTTTGCACCACCAGCCCAATCCCGGCGGCCACCAGAAACGCTAACGTCAACGATTGATTCATGGCAGAGCATCCGGATCGCTGCGCTCATCGAGCTGGAGTTGCATAAAGGTTAAATCCAGCCAGCGACCGAATTTGGTTCCCACCTGCGGCATATTACCGGTGGTAACAAAGCCCAGGGTTTCGTGCAGATGAATCGACGCCTGGTTCTGCGCCTCGATACCGGCAACCATCACATGTTTACCAATCTGGCGGGCTTCCTTGATTAATTCCGTCATCAGCAGCCGACCGATGCCTTTGCCCTGATGATCGGGATGAACGTAAACCGAGTGCTCCACCGTATGGCGAAAACCGTCGAACGCTCGCCAGTCGCAAAATGAGGCGTATCCCGTCACAACACCTTCTTCTTCACTGACCAGCACCGGATAACTCAACAGCGTGCGCGCCTCAAACCATGCAATACGGTTATCGGTGTCGACAGTTGTATCGTTCCAGATGGCGGCGGTGTGCAGCACCGCATGGTTATAAATTTCACCGATAGCGGCACAATCTTCTTTGCAGGCATGACGAACGATCATGGTTAACCTCTGGCTGTGTTGTTTACTATAGTAGTACGATTTACTCACAATATTACACAGTTCTTGTGTTGCATCGCTACGACAAAATCCCTATTTTTTTGTCACCAAACTGCCCCGAAAAATCATCCGTACACTATAGTATGACGTCATGAACACAATGACAGACAATATGAATCAACGCATTAGCGCCCGCATACGCCTTGAACGCGAGTCGCGAGGGTGGTCATTAAGCGAACTGGCCGAACGGGCAGGTATTTCACGCGCCATGATCCATAAGATTGAACGGGGGGACAGTAGCCCAACGGCGACGCTGCTTGCCCGGTTATCCGGTGCCTTCGGTATTAGCATGTCTACGCTAATTGCGCGCGCGGAAATGCAGGAGGGCAAACTGTTACGTCTGGCGAACCAGCCCGTCTGGCGCGATCCGCAAACCCACTATTTGCGTCGTCATGTGTCGCCGCGCAGCGATATGCCAATCGACCTCGTACAGGTGGAACTGCCCGCGGGCAGCGATGTGCCGATGCCCGCCTCCTCTTATGCGCTGGCGCGACAGCTGATTTGGTTGCAGGCAGGTGAACTGGTCTTTCTGGAGGGGGACACCCGCCATGAAATGAAGGCCGGAGATTGTCTGGAACTCGGGCCGCCGAACGACTGCCGGTTTATTAACGAAACGGATGAATCGTGCCTTTATCTGGTCGTGCGGCTTAATCAGTCCGGCTCATAATGCAAAGGCGATCCGCAGGATAACGTGCCAGACTTGAATGACATTTTCAGCTGTAAGGAGCGATGAATGAGTCAATCAACTACGCAAAACCGACGCTGGGTACTGGCTTCCCGTCCACACGGCGCACCGGTTGCCGAAAATTTCCGCCTGGAAGAGCAGCCGATCCCCTCGCCCGCAGAGGGGCAGGTGTTATTACGCACCGTATGGCTCTCGCTTGATCCGTACATGCGTGGCCGTATGAGCGATGCCCCATCCTATTCACCTCCTGTCGAGATTGGCGCGGTGATGGTGGGCGGCACGGTAAGCCGCGTCGAGACCTCCCGCCATCCGGATTATAAAGAGGGCGAGTGGGTTCTGGGCTACAGCGGCTGGCAGGAGTATGAACTTTCCGACGGGAAAGGACTGGTCAGGCTGGGTGAAAACCCGTCGCACCCTTCGTGGGCACTCGGCGTGCTGGGAATGCCGGGCTTCACCGCGTATATGGGGCTGCTTGATATCGGCCAGCCTCAGGCGGGGGAAACGCTTGTCGTGGCGGCAGCCACGGGGCCGGTCGGTGCAACGGTGGGGCAGATCGGTAAAATCAAAGGGTGCCGGGTCATCGGCGTGGCCGGCGGGGAGGAGAAATGCCGTCATGCGGTCGACGTGCTCGGTTTCGACGCCTGTCTGAATCACCATGCGGATGATTTTGCCGAACAGCTGGCGAAAGCCTGCCCGCAGGGCATTGACGTATATTATGAAAACGTCGGCGGTAAAGTCTTTGACGCCGTGCTGCCGCTCCTGAATACCTCCGCGCGCGTGCCGGTTTGCGGACTGGTCAGCGGCTACAACGCGACCAACCTGCCGGATGGTCCGGATCGCTTGCCGCTGCTGATGGGGACTATCCTCAAAAAACGCATCCGCATGCAGGGCTTTATCATCGCTCAGGACTATGGTCATCGTATCGACGAGTTCCAGCAGGAAATGGGACGCTGGGTGAAGGAAGGCAAAATTCACTATCGCGAGCAGGTCACCGAAGGGCTGGACGCGGCGCCGGAGGCGCTGATTGGGCTGCTGGAAGGGAAAAACTTCGGCAAGGTCGTGATCCGCGTGGCGGCGGACTAAACAGAGCATCGGTTATGGCGGGCAAAGTCCGCCATAATTATTTGTGAAGATACGATATATTGTCTTTAATTAATCCATAAGCATTGCGCGCCATCGGCCCAGCTGAGCCAGAAGTGGTAAACGTAATATTAATTGAACAATTTTTATTTTAACGCGCGCCCTTCATACCAGGCATGACGATACAGGATATATCAAACCGGCGATGTTTTTTTAAACAGTCGCTGAAAATGGCATTTTGTTTTGGCTACGGGAATTAAACATGCTTGATTTGGAAAACCTGGAAAAAGCACAAAGAATCAGTCTGACGATGCAAGTTGAGAACAGTTTAAAGGGAGCGTTAATTACGGGCTCATTAAAACCTGGGGCTCGACTCATCACGAAAGAGATTGCGGATAAATTAGGCACCAGCATCACACCGGTGCGCGAAGCCCTGCTGCGCCTGGTGTCGGCAGGCGCATTACAGGCCACGCCTGCTCAGGCGTTTTTGGTGCCAGAGGTTACGCTGGAGCGTTATAACGAAATTAACGCCATTCGAAAACAGCTTGAGCCGATGGCCGTTGCGGCGGCGTGTCAGAATATGACCGAGACCAAACTGGATGCATTACGCGCGCTGTCAGATAACTTCAGCACCGCCATGCATCAGGGCGACGTGCAGAAGGCGATCCATGCCAACCGCGTGTTCCGGTTTACGCTTTATCAGTATGCCGAAATGCCGACCCTGAACTCGCTGATTGAGCAGATCTGGGTACGGATTGGTCCGTGTATCAACTACCTGCACGAAGAGATGAAAGATATCCCTGCAACGACTTACCATTATGCCGATCTGCTTTCTGCGCTTGAGCAAAGGGACGTGACGGCCAGTCGGGAAGCGATCGACCGAGCCATTGATGAAGCTAATATCCTCCTGCAACGGCAATACTACAGTTAAGGATCGCACTGGCGCACTTATTTTTTTATTCGTTTTAAACTTCCCTGAGTATATTCCCGGCGCTTCAGGCTACCGGGAATGATATTATTTTTTACCGGCAACGTGCGCTGCCGGAAAATGTTTTACTCAAAGCGATAAGAGACCGACAGGCCCACGCCATAGTTACGGCCAGGGGCGGGTTCGTAATAGCGATTGTAGCCGGCGTTTACAATCTCTGAGCCGACGTACTCTTTATCGAACAGGTTATCGACGCGACCAAAGATGTCCATTCCCCATTTGCCGTAATTGAGTTTATACCCGGTATTCAGACCGACCACGGTATAAGAGGGCGCTTTGGCGGTATTGGTGTCGTTTGCCATCACGTCGCTCATGTAGCGGGCATCTGCCCCCGCGTACCAGCCTTCCTCAGGCTCCCAGCCAAACGACGCATACCCCATGTTTCGGGCAATCCCCGGCATCCGGTTGCCGCTACAGTCTGCATTGCTACAGACGTTGGTACGGTAGGTCGCATCGAGATAGGTCCACGCCATTTTCAGCTTCCAGTTTTCGGCAAACTGCTGGTCGAGCGCAATTTCCACACCCTGACGGCGCGTTTTCCCCGCATTTTTGTAGGTAGTGCGACCATCTTTGTTTTCGTCCACCACGATCTCGTTGTCGGTATCCGTGCGGAACAGCGCCGCCGTCAGGATGCCATTGCCGATGCGGGTTTTGCTGCCAATCTCATAGGTGTTGTTGGTTGACGGTTGCAGATTAATATTGAGGCCGCCTTTGCCATCAGAACGGTATGAGAGTTCGTTGATGGTCGGGGTCTCAAATCCACGTCCCGCCGCGGCATACAGGTTCCAGGCGTCGGTCACGGCGTATTTCACCGCACCAGCCGGGAGCCATTTATGGTAGCTGGCGTCACCGCTGTCATCGCCGTTTTGCGGGGTAATGTAATGATCGTTGGAGTCAAACCAGACGGAGCTGTAACGCACGCCCGCCTCAACGGACAGCTTTTGCGTGAGCTGCCACTGGGTTTGCAGGTAGGGATCAAGGTTCCACATCAGGTTACGTTCGTCACGGCGTTTGTTACCCTTCACGCCAAAATCCGGCACGCCGTTGTTCATCACAAAGTTTTCATACCCGCGGCGATTTTCACTCATATTTTCGTAGTTAAGGCCGGTGGTAAACGTTACCGGCACCAGCAGCTCGCCGCGGTGGGTCCAGCGGGTATCAATACCCTGATAGTGGCGCTGCATATCAATTACGCCGCCCGAATGCGCAGGATTTTCAGTCTGCGTGGTATCCGGAATGGACTGGTACTGGGTCATTTCACGCTCACCGGCGTACATCATCACGCTGAGGTCGTCCTGTTCGCTCAGCTGGCGGTCGTAGCGGATCCCGGCCTGGGTCTGCTTAATGGTTTTACGCGTATTGTACTGATCGCCACGGGGTGACTGCCGCGGGTTGTTCTGCCACTCCTGATAACTCAGTCCGCCCGGATCGTTGGCTTTCATGTCCACGCTGTTAAAAATCAGCGTTAGCTTGCTGACATCATCAATGCGCACGCCCAGTTTCGCATTGGCGAGGTTTTTCCGTGCGCCGCTGTGGTCACGATAGCCATGGGTGGTGAAACGGGTGGTGGATACCGCATAATCCACATCCCCCGCCTGAGTCCCGTCGCCCACCGCACCGGTGGCCTTCATGCCGTAACGCCAGGTGCCGTAGCTGCCGTAATAGCTGCTGGCTTCAATTGTGGCTGGCTGTTGTCCGGTCTGGGTGTTGATGTTGATCACGCCGCCGGAGGCATTGCCGTACAGGGCAGAGAAGGGGCCGCGCAGCACGTCGACGCTCTCAATGCTGTTGAGGTCAATGTTTGACGTCTGCCCCTGGCCGTCGGGCATGGTTGCCGGAATGCCGTCCACATACATGCGGATCCCGCGTACGCCGAAGGTCGAACGCGCGCCGAATCCGCGAACGGAAAGTTGCAGATCCTGAGCATAGTTCTGGCGGTTCTGGATTTGCAGGCCTGGTACGCTCCCAAGGGATTCAGAAAGGTTGATGCGCGGTGTGGCATGTCGCATATCCTCGCCGCTCACCACGCTGACTGCGGCCGGGGTGTCCAGTTCGGAGACGGTTTGCGGCGTGGCGCTGACGATCAGGGTCTGTTCATCCGCGGCCATCGCACTCAGCGGGCCAAAAATGACGGGAACGAAGAGCAGTGGTAGTGATGCCTTACGGGCAGTAATAATTTTCATGGAGTAAACCGGTTAAGAAAAATTCGAACCAAATCAACTGGAACCTGTGTATATATGTTAAATCCTTTGTAAATGTTATGAAAACTATAACCGCACATTTCGTGAATGTAAGGTTTTGAAGGAAAGAAATACTCCACATTCAACTCATTAATGATTACTATTCTCATTAAAATAACGGCAAAGCGATGACTTTGCCCACCGGAAGTGATGTCAGCGGTAAATCTCCTCATTTAAAAAGGAATTGTTATGTCTTTACGTCATCTGTGCTCGCCGCGCCTGCGTGGGTCTCTGCTGTTGGGCTCTTTACTGTTTGCCGGTACGTTCCAGGTTCATGCCGCTGAAGAGATGCTGCGCAAAGCGGTCGGCAAGGGCGCGTATGAAATGGCCGTCAGCCAGCAGGAAAACGCGCTGTGGGTTGCGACGTCACAAAGCCGCAAAACCGATAAGGGCGGCGTGGTCTATCGTCTGGATCCGGTCACGCTGGAAGTGACGCAGGCGATTCATAACGATCTCAAGCCGTTTGGCGCCACGATCGATAACGCCACCCAGACGCTGTGGTTCGGTAACACCGTCAATAGCGCCGTGACGGCGATTGACGCCAAAACGAGCGAGGTGAAAGGGCGCCTGGTGCTGGACGATCGCAAGCGTAGCGACACGGTGAAGCCGCTTCAGCCGCGCCAGCTGGTGGCCGATGACACGACCAATACGGTTTACATTACCGGTATCGGCAAGGAGAGCGTGATCTGGGTTGTTGATGGCGCAACGCTGAAGCTGAAGGACACCATCACCAATACCGGCACGTTCAGCACCGGTCTGGCCCTGGATGCGAAGGCAAAACGCCTGTATACCACCAATGCGGACGGCGAGCTGGTGACCATTGATACGGCAACTAACAAAATCCTCAGTCGTAAAAAAGTGCAGGATGACGGAAAAGAGCACTTCTACCTGAACCTGAGCCTGGACACTGCCGGCCAGCGTGCGTTTGTGACGGATTCAAAACAGCCAGAAGTGCTGGTGGTGAATCTGAAAGATGGCAGCGTGATGCAGAAAATCGCCGCGCCAGCATCGCTGGCCGTACTGTTTAACCCGGCGCGTAACGAAGCCTATGTGACGCACCGCGAGGCGGGCAAGGTGAGCGTGATTGACGCCAAAACCTACAAAGTGACCAGGACCTACGATACCCCGGTTTACCCGAACAGCCTGGCGCTGTCTGCGGACGGTAAAACGCTGTATGTAACGGTGAAACAGAAATCAACCCGTCAGCAGGAAGCGACCCAGCCTGACGATGTGATTCGTATCGCGCTGTGATGGTGGAATTGCCCGGTGGCGCTGCGCTTACCGGGCCTACAAAACCATGAGATGTAGGCCGGGTAAGGCGAAGCCGCCGCCCGGCTTTTTTATTAACGCGAGATTTCTTCTACCAGCGGTGCGTCGTGCTTTTCATCGTCGTGATGAAGCGGCGCGGTGCTGTGGATCTCGTGAACGCGCTTACGCACGCCGAACCAGCCAGCAATCAGCAGAACCGCCAGCAGTGGGATCGTCGCGATGGTGTAAGTACCGTTCGGGTAGTCAAACGCCATCAGTACCAGCACGCTGAACAGGAACAGCAGGGTGAGCCAGGAGGTCACCGGTGCGCCCGGCATCTTGAAGCACACATCAGCCGCTTTGCCTTCTTTGATCGCTTTGCGCAGACGCATCTGGCAGACCACAATAAAGGCCCAGGAGGCGATAATCCCCAGTGCAGCCACGTTCAGAACGATCTCAAATACGCGGGACGGCACCAGATAGTTCAGGAACACGCCAAAGACGTAAACCACCAGCGTGGCCAGAATCCCCGCATAAGGAACCTGCTGCCTGCTCATCTTCGACATAAACTTCGGCGCAGAGCCTCCCATCGACATGGAGCGCAGGATACGGCCCGTCGAATAGAGCCCGGAGTTCAGGCTGGAGAGCGCGGCGGTCAGTACCACGATGTTCATGATGCTGCCCACGTACGGCACGCCCAGCTTAGAGAAGAAGGTTACAAACGGGCTTTGCCCCGCCTGGTATGCATTCCACGGCAGCAGCAGCACCAGCAGCACCACGGAACCCACATAGAACAGACCGATACGCCAGATCACGCTGTTGATGGCTTTTGGCACCATCGTCTGCGGATCTTTACATTCACCAGCCGCCGTACCGACCAGTTCGATGGAAGCAAAGGCGAACACCACCCCCTGCACCAGAACCAGCGCTGGCAGCAGGCCGTGCGGGAAGAAACCACCGTTATCGGTAATCAGGTGGAAGCCGGTTGCGTTACCGTCCAGTGGTTTACCGGTACCGAGGAATACGGTCCCGACCACCAGGAAGATCACAATGGCCAGCACCTTCACCAGTGCGAACCAGAACTCCATCTCGGCGAACCATTTCACGCCGATCATGTTCATGGTCCCGACAATTGCCAGCGCCCCAAGGGCGAACACCCACTGCGGCACATCGCCAAACGCGCCCCAGTAGTGCATGTACAGCGCAACGGCGGTGATATCGACGATACCGGTCATCGCCCAGTTAACGAAGTACATCCAGCCCGCGACATACGCGGCTTTTTCACCAAGAAACTCGCGGGCGTAAGAGACAAAGCTGCCGCTGGAAGGGCGGTGGAGTACCAGTTCGCCGAGGGCGCGAAGGATGAAGAAAGAGAAGATCCCGCACACCAGATAGACCAGGGCGAGAGCGGGGCCAGCCATTTGCAGACGTGCGCCTGCACCTAAAAACAGACCTGTACCGATAGCGCCGCCGATGGCGATCATCTGCACCTGACGGTTGCCCATCGCCTTGTGATAGCCCTCTTCATGAGAGTTCAACCAGCGACGTTTCGCAGCATGATGATCGGCTGCGCTTTTATTGCTTGTTTTCATTGAGTTACCTGTTTGCCTGTCTGAACCATTAACGTGATAGTCCTGCCTGGCAGATGCCGAAACAAACGATTGCTTCTGCGCAGACACATGCTGCCTTTCCAGTCATTCTGTGTATGGATAAGACAAAACATGGCGAGGCATCCTACCCGCAATTGTTAAGCGACGCAAAATATAACCGTGTCGAAAGTGATGCTCGTCGAAGGAAATCGTGTGGTCAGAGCAGACGGCGATCACAACGCGCTGAATCGTGACGTTTTTTTAGGCAAAAAGGTCTGCGAATGCTGATTTAATCATCAGGTTTACTTAATAGTTACTTATAGGTAGAGCTTATGAATGCCGCAGGGCTGCAATAAGTAATGCAAACGCGGTAGTGTGCTGGCGGCGGCTCGGATAGTACAGATGGTATCCCGTAAAAGCCGGGCACCAGGCTTCAAGCACACGCACTAACCGGCTCTCAGCAAGGGCGTCCTGAACCGCATCTTCCGGGACGTACGCCAGCCCCAGACCGTTTTCGGCGGCATCGATGCGTTGCGGCAGGCTGTTGAGGATCAGCTGGCCGTCAACCCGCACGCGCAGCTCACGTCCGTCCCGTTCAAATTCCCAGGCATATAATCCGCCGCGTGTGGGCAGGCGCATATTAATGCAGCGGTGCTGATCAAGCTGCTCCGGCGTTTCCGGTACGCCGAAACGTTGCAAATACTCTGCCGACCCGACGACCGCCATACGCATGTCCGGCGCAATACGTACCGCAATCATATCTTTCGCCACCTGCTCACCCAGACGCACCCCCGCGTCAAAGCGGCCATCGACAATATCAGTCAGCCCATTGTCCACCGTGACTTCAACGTTGATGTCAGGATACTGCACCATAAAGGGTTTAAGCACAGGCCACAGCACCGCAGACATGGCGTGCTCCCCGGCGGTAAGGCGAATATTCCCGGCAGGTCTGTCGCGGGTATCACGCAGCGCGGTGAGTTCCTGCTCGATCTCCAGCAGATGGGGGCTTAAGCGCATGAAGAGTTGCTCGCCGGCCTCGGTAGGGGCCACGCTACGGGTGGTGCGGGTTAACAGACGGACTTCCAGCCTCGTTTCCAGATTGCGCATTGCGTGGCTGAGCGCCGACTGAGATACCCCAAGCTGCGCCGCGGCGCGGGTAAAGCTGCGCTCCCGGGCGACGACCATAAAGGAAAGCAGATCGTTGAAGTTGTCTTTTAACATGGTGGTTTACTCGATTTATGAAATGAATTCATGGTTCCTTTCTGATTATGCACTCTAATGCTCCCCATGGCTTTACGCTACTGTTAACGCAACAGCAAACGAGGAGTTAATCATGAAAATTATCCGTAGCGGTTCGTTACCTTCCGTTCAGGGGCCAGAGACCTGGTTTACCGGCTGCGTGCGCATTGACGCGCCTTTCCAGGCGACTGAACCGGCAAAAGTCGGCGGCGCGACCGTCACCTTTGAACCCGGCGCACGTACCGCCTGGCATACGCATCCTCTTGGACAAACGCTGATCGTGACGCAGGGGCGCGGCTGGTTACAGGAGTGGGGGAAAGAGGCGGAACCGCTGAATCAGGGTGATATCGCCTGGATCCCACCCGGCGTGAAGCACTGGCACGGCGCAAGCGCGCAGACGGCCATGACCCATATCGCCATCGCAGAAGCTGTCGACGGGAGCCCGGTGGCATGGCTGGAGAAGGTCACCGACGAGCAGTATCCAAACGAGTAGTCTGGCGTTTCGTAAACAAATTATTAACGTTATGATTCGATCCGTTTTCTTCAGCATGTGCAGGCGGAACGGTGAAAATCAATATCATAGGCACCAGCGGAAGTGGGAAAAGCACGTTTGGCAGGCGAATCGCGGAGGCGCTGGCTATCCCTTACATTGAGATGGACAGGCTTTACTGGCGAGCGAACTGGCAGGGAACACCGGATGATGAGTTTCTTGCAACCCTGGAAAAAGCGCTCGCCGCCTCGCCTGACTGGGTCCTGGACGGGAATTACAACCGCACACGCGACGTTAAGTGGCGCGACGTCGATCTGGTGGTGTGGATAGATCGTGGGTTTATCCGCACGCTCTGGCAGGCGGTGACGCGGGCCTCCAGACGCGCCTGGCACAAACAGGAACTCTGGCCCGGCACGGGGAACCGCGAAAGCTTTCGTCGGTCGTTCCTTAGCAAGGACTCTATTATCATCTGGACGATCAAAACCTGGCGCAGCAACCGCAAACGATATGAGGCGGATATGCAAAACCCGCAGTACGCACACATTCGCTTTCTCCGCATTACCCGACGGCAGGATGCGGAAAGACTCATTACATCGCTCAAATCACGCCGATGACAGACTCTCTATTGCCGTTTTCCGGCAATCCAAATGTAAATTAATTGTTTCTCAGAGGTGAAATCCACCTTTAATAATGACGACATGTTAAGTCAAACGAGAACGCAACATGTCATGGCGAATCAGCATTCTGGATAAAAGCCCCGTCGCAGAACACGAAACAGCCGCCGATGCGCTGGCGCGAACCTTAGCACTGGTGCAACAGGCAGAAACGCTGGGTTATCACCGCTTCTGGATTGCCGAACACCACAATACCCCGCAGCTTGCCAGCCCCTCGCCGGAGCTGCTGATTGCCTGGATCCTCGGGCAAACAAAACGTATTCGCGTGGGCTCAGGCGGCGTCATGCTGCAACATTACAGCCCCTATAAAGTCGCCGAAAATTTTAACGTACTGGCCGCCATTGCGCCGGGCCGGGTTGATCTGGGCGTTGGCAAAGCGCCCGGCGGTCTGCCGCTCTCTACCCGCGCCTTGCAGCACGGCCTTAATCCGCAGGAAAAAGGCAGCTTTGCTGAACAACTGACGCAGCTCGATCGCTGGATCCGCCCTGAAAATCAGTCAGCGGAGGAGGACGTTCTCGCCACGCCGCTGCCGCCGGTGCCTGCCCGGGGGTTTCTGCTGGGCGCCAGCACAGAAAGCGCGCTGCTGGCGGCCTCCCTCGACTGGCATTTTGTCTTTGCCGCCCATCTGAACGGTGATCCTGAGCTGCTGCGCGAGGTCGTCACAGCCTGGCGTCAACACAGCGTCCGGGAGGTGATTGTGGCCGTGCAGGCCATTGTTGCCCCAACCCAGGCTGAGGCCGATGCGCTGGCGCAGAAGGTTGAAGTGTGGGGCGTGGAGCTGGCAAACGGACAGCGCGTCACCGTCGCCAGCGAAGAACAGGCCTACGCCTTTGCGCGGCAGGCGGGGAGTGAACCGGTGCGCATCGCGCGTCGGGCGCAGTCTCTGCTGGCCGGAACGGCGGCGTCGGTGCTTGAACAGCTCAACGCGTTGCATCAGCAGTGGGGGATTGACGAATTTATCATCGACACGCCGGTCGCTGATGGCGCAACGCGCGTACAGTCCCTGCGACTGCTGGCCGAGGCGCGTCCTGACAGGGAGGTTACCGTATGAGCTTTAGCGAACAACTGATTGCCTGGCGCCGTGAGCTGCACCAGAACCCTGAACTCTCTGGTCAGGAGGTCGAAACAACGGCGCGCCTGCGCGAGTGGCTGACGGCAGCCGGGATTGCCCCGCTGCCTTACGATCTCCAGACCGGGCTGGTTGCGGAGATCGGCACGGGCAACGCACTGGTTGCGCTGCGCGCCGATATCGACGCGTTACCCATCGACGAGCGCAGCGGGGTGCCGTTTAGCTCCCGGCGCGCCGGGGTGATGCATGCCTGCGGACACGACATTCACACCAGCGTGATCCTCGGCGCCGCGCTAAAGCTGAAAGAGCGGGAAGCCTCGCTCAACGGTCGCGTGCGGATCCTGTTCCAGCCAGCGGAAGAGAATTTCGGCGGAGCGAAAAGCATGGTGCGGGCCGGGGCGTTACGCGACGTACGCGCGATTTTCGGGATGCATAACGAGCCGTCACTGCCGGTCGGCGAGTTTGCCACGCGCGGCGGCCCGTTCTATGCCAACGTTGATCGCTTCGTTATTCACGTGACCGGCAAAGGCGCGCATGCCGCACGTCCCCATGAAGGCAACGACGCCATCGTGCTGGCAAGCCAGCTGGTAACCGCGCTGCAAAGCGTAGCCAGCCGTAACGTCAACACGCTGGATTCGGTTGTTCTGAGCGTGACGCGCATCGCCGGGGGGAATACCTGGAACGTGCTGCCGGAAAGCGTTGAGCTGGAGGGCACGCTGCGCACGCACCGCACGGAAGTGCAGCAGAACGTAAAAGCGCGCGTCGGTGAAATCGCCGCCGGATTTGCCAGCGCCTTTAGCGCGCAAATCAACATCACCTGGTACGCCGGGCCCACCGCGCTGGTGAACGATGAGCACTGGGCCGGGTTTGCCACCTCGGTCGCGCGCGAAGCGGGATATGAAACCCGGCATGCGGAACTGCACATGGGCGGGGAGGATTTCGCGGTCTATCTGCAAAACATACCCGGCGCGTTTGTCAGCATTGGCAGCAACAGTCCGTTTGGGTTACATCACCCGGCATTTAACCCGGACGAAGCATTAATCGAACCCGCTGCCCGCTATTTTGCTCAGCTCGCGGAAAAAGCCCTGCAACACGTTTAATTAATTTGAGGTGAATATGTCTGCACATCGTCAATTGCGGCTGGGGACCATTTTGCATGGTGCATCCGGAAATATGTCTGCCTGGCGCCACCCGGCGGCGGTCGCGGATGCCAGCATTAATTTTGATTTCGTTAAAGAAACGGCTTTAAAAGCAGAAGAGGGCAAGCTCGACTTTATATTTGTGGCCGACGGCCTTTATATTAACGAGAAATCCATTCCGCATTTTTTAAACCGCTTTGAGCCGCTGACGGTGTTGTCCGCGCTGGCGAGTATCACCTCGCGCCTGGGGCTGGTCGGCACGTTATCCACCTCCTACAGCGAGCCTTTCACCGTTGCACGCCAGTTCGCCAGCCTCGATCACCTGAGCAACGGACGCGCGGGCTGGAACGTGGTGACGTCACCGCTGGAAGGGTCAGCCAGGAACTTCTCCCGCGAAAAACACCCGGAGCATGCGCTGCGCTACCGCATTGCCGATGAGTATCTCGACGTGGTGAAGGGGCTGTGGGATTCCTGGGAAGGGGATGCCTTTATCCGCAATAAAGAGAGCGGACAGTTCTTTGATGCGTCGAAACTGCATACTCTTGATCACCACGGTGATTTCTTCCAGGTTTCCGGCCCGCTGAATATTGGCCGCACGCCGCAGGGACGTCCGATTGTCTTTCAGGCTGGTGCGTCCGACGACGGTAAAAAGCTGGCGGCAAAACACGCTGACGCCATCTTTACCCACCATGACACGCGGGAAGAAGCCCAGGCTTTTTACCGCGATGTTAAACAGCAGCTGGAAAGTCACGGCCGTCGCGCAGAGGATTTACATATATTCCAGGGCGTCAGCGTGATTGTTGGAAACGACGCCGATGACGTAGAAAACCAGTATCAAACTACGGCGGCACTGGTCTCCATTAATGATGCGCTGAATTACCTCGGACGTTATTTCGAGCATCACGACTTCAGCCAGTATCCCCTCGACGCGCCGTTCCCGGATATTGGCGATTTGGGCAAAAACAGCTTCCGCAGCACCACCGATGAAATCAAGCGTAACGCCCGTGAGCGCAACTTAACTCTGCGTCAGGTCGCGCTGGAAGCCGCATCGCCGCGCCCGCGTTTTTCCGGCACACCGGAGCAGGTGGCCGATGGTTTACAGGCCTGGTTCGAAGAGAAGGCGGCGGATGGCTTCATCATTCAGGGCGGCACGCCGGACACCTTCCCGCGCTTTGTCGACCAGGTGGTGCCCGTTTTACAGGCGCGCGGCCTGTTCCGCACCGACTATCCCGGCACCACGCTGCGCGAAAGTCTGGGCTTAGACGAGCCCAAAAATCAGTTCACACAACAATAAAAGAGAAAAATGCTATGCAGAAATCATCGCTTATTCTGGCGCTTGCGCTGGCCTTTACCCCTGCCGTCTGGGCAGAGAACGTCAATATTAACGGCACCGGCGTGAGCATTGAGGCCAATAAAACGCCGATCAATACCGCCAAAAACAGCGATGCGATCGCGCAACTGCCGAAAGACTATCGTTTTGCCGTGCCGGGGAAATTTACCGTGGCGGTGGCGGGACTGAATCAACCGCCACTGACGGTCTTTTCCGACGACAACAAAACTCTGCTGGGAAGTGAGGTCGACATCGCGCGTCTGGTAGCGGACAGCCTCGGACTGGAGCTGAACGTGGTGCCCACCTCCTGGGAGGACTGGCCGCTGGGGGTTGCCTCCGGGAAATACGACGCGGCTATCAGCAACATCACCGTCACTAAAGCGCGCAAAGAGAAGTTCGACTTCGCCACCTACCGCAAGGATTCACTTGGCTTCTACGTGAAATCCACCAGTCCGATCAACTCGCTTGTGAAGGCAGAGGATATCGCCGGGCTGCGCATCATCGTGGGTTCCGGCACCAACCAGGAGGCCATCCTGCTGGCATGGAACGAAGAGAACCTCAAAAAAGGGCTTAAACCCTTTACGCCGATCTACACCAAAGACGACGCGGCCCAAACGCTGGCGCTTCAGTCCGGACGCGCGGACGCCTACTTTGGCCCGAACGTGATCGGTGCCTGGAAAGCGGCGCTTAACGGTAAAACCAAACTGGTCGGCAGCGTCGACGGCGGCTGGCCGAAGGCGGCGCATATCGCGGTGACGCTGAAAAAAGGCAGCGGCCTGGTCGAACCGGTTCAAACCGCGCTGAACGGCGCGATCAAGAACGGAGATTACGACAAAGTGCTGAACCGCTGGGGGGAAGGCGTGGAGCGTATCCCCAGTTCCGAAGTTAACCCGGCGGGTCTGGGCGATTAAGGAGGCGCTATGCGCGAACAATTTCGTGACGTTTCGCCGGAAGATGCCGATCTTCAGCCCATTATCGAGGGGCTTTTCGGTGAGTACGCCGCTCGTTACGGCGACTACTTTTCAAAGGATGCGGAAGTCGAGCTGACAGAGTGGTACCTGGCGCCGCAGGGGCTGTTTATCGTCCTGGAGCGCGATGGCGAGATCATCGCCACCGGTGCGTACAAGCCCTTCGACGAACATACCGCAGAGATCAAACGCATCTGGACGAATAAAACGCTGCGCCAGCAGGGGCTGGCCGCGCGCGTGGTACAGGAGCTGGAGCGCCGGGCGGTGCTGGCGGGCTACAGCCACATCTACCTGACCACGGGGTTTCGTCAGCCGGAGGCGGTGCGGCTCTATCTCAGTCAGGGGTATCAGCCGCAGTTCGATCTTAACCGTGACCCGGAAGAGTACAGCCAGCCGCCGTTCGACGGTCGGCTGCGTTTCACCAAGACGCTGATCCGCGAAGCGCTCAGCAAAACCGCATAAGGAGCGACGATGAGCAACGTTGAAACCATAAAAGTGGTCCCGGCACGTTATCCGCTGCGTGCTGCTGGCGCCGTGGTGGCGCTGTTTGTGCTGGCGGTCGTAATCCAGTCCGTGGCCTTTAATCCGCGCTGGGAATGGGCGGTATTTGCCCGCTGGTTCTTCGACCCGGTGATCCTCGAAGGCGTCGGCCAGACGCTGCTGCTGACGTTGATAAGCACCGTACTGAGCGTGGTGATTGGCGGCATGCTGGCGCTGGCGAGGCTCTCGTCATCATGGCTGTTGAGCAGCCTGGCGTGGGGGTACATCTGGCTGTTCCGTTCCCTGCCGCTGATCGTGGTGCTGATTATCCTCTATAACTTCTCCTATCTCTACGACACGCTCTCTCTCGGCGTGCCTTTTACCGGCATTACCTGGGGCAGCTTTGAAACTATCAATGTTCTCGGGCAGTTTTCTACCGCCATCGTGGGGCTGACGCTGGTGCAGAGCGCCTATACTGCGGAGATCATTCGCGGGGGCTTCCTTGGGGTCGACCACGGTCAGTATGAGGCGGCCGCTGCGCTGGGTCTGCCGGCGTGGCGTCGCACGGTGCGCATAATTCTCCCCCAGGCGCTGCGCACCATCCTGCCGTCCGGGTTTAACGAAATCATCAGCCTCGCCAAAGGGACGGCGATGGTTTACGTGCTGGCGATGCCGGAACTGTTCTACACGATCCAGATGATCTACAACCGCACCCAGGAGGTGATCCCGCTGTTGATGGTGGGGGCCGTCTGGTATCTGGTGATCACCACCGTACTGTCTGCCATCCAGCATGTTATTGAGCGTGGACTCGCCCGCAGCGATCGCCGCTCCGCCGTAAACCACAACCGGGCGACCAGCCGCGCGCGCTCCGTCACCACTTCGCCAGCACAGGAGCCTGTTCATGCAAGCCTCTCCTGAAGGACACATTTCCATTACCGGCGTCAGTAAGTTTTTTGGCCGACATAAAGCGCTCGATAACGTCACGCTTGAGATCCCGCCGGGCTCCGTGACGGTGATCCTCGGCCCCTCTGGATCGGGAAAATCGACGCTGCTGCGCACCATTAACCATCTTGAGCGCGTAGACGAAGGCTTTATTCAGATTGACGGGGATTACATCGGCTATCGCCGTCAGGGTGACAAACTCTACGAGCTCAAAGAGAAAGAGATCCTTAAACAGCGCGTCAACGTTGGGTACGTGTTTCAGAACTTCAATCTTTTTCCGCATCTCACGGTGCTGGAAAACCTGATTGAAGCACCCATCGCGCATAAAAAGTTCAGTAAAAAAGAGGCTGTTGAAAACGCCTACAGCCTTCTGGATGTGGTAGGTCTGCGCGATAAAGCCGATGCCTGGTCGCGTCACCTCTCCGGCGGCCAACAGCAGCGTATCGCCATTGCCCGCGCGCTGGCGCTGCGCCCGCGCGTGATGCTGTTTGATGAACCCACCTCGGCGCTGGATCCGGAACTGGTTGGCGAAGTGCTGGACGTGATTAAAAAGCTCGCCCGTTCCGGCACTACGCTGGTGGTGGTCACCCATGAGATCGGCTTTGCCCGGGAAGTGGCGGACCAGGTGGTATTTATGGTCGACGGTAAAATTGTGGAGCAGGGCAGCAGCGACGACGTGTTAAACCGACCGTCGCATCCGCGAACGCGCCAGTTCCTCTCAAAAGTGCTGTAAGGAGCGCAGATGAAATATGGACTCCTGGCGGGGCTGGTCTTCACGACGGCGAGCTACGCCAGCATTGATTTAAAGGCCAACGAACAGCCGCTGCCGGTGACGGTTGATCAACAGGCAGTGGCGAAAATCCCGGCGAACTATAAATTTGTTGAGCCGGGTATCCTCACGGTGGCGATTTCAGCCCTGAATTCTCCGCCGCTGGCGCTGCTGGCCAGTGATAACCGCACCCGTATTGGCAGCGACCCGGATATCGCCCGGTTGCTGGCGGGCAGTCTGGGGCTGAAGCTGAAGCTGGTGCCAACGGCGTGGGAAGACTGGCCGCTGGGGATCACTTCCGGGCGTTATGACGTAGCGTTGGTGAATATCGCCGTCACCGAGCAACGTAAGGCGAAGTTCGATTTTGCGACCTATCGCGTCGATTCCCTCGCCTTCTCGGTGAAATCCACCAGCAACGTACAGTCGATCACCCGTGCGAAAGATCTGGCCGGTAAAAAGGTGATTGTCGGGTCAGGCACCAATCAGGAACGTATTCTGCTGGGCTGGAACGAAGAGAATAAAAAGGCCGGGCGCGAGCCTGCGTTGCCGGTTTATCTGACCGACGACGCCTCAGGCAATCTTTATATTCAGTCCGGCAGGGCGGATGTTTTCTTTGGACCGCAGTCCGTTTCGGCCTACAAAGCCGCGTTAACCGGCAAAACCCGCGTCGTGGGATTAGGGCCGAAGAAAGCCTATGTCGCCACCACAACCAAAAAAGGTAATGGGCTGGTGTATGCGTTGCAGGCTGCGCTGGACGGTGCGATTAAGCGCGGGGAGTATCAAAAGGTGCTGGCGCGCTGGGGGGAGGCGGGCGAAGCGGTGACGTCTTCTGACGTTAACCCGCCCGGGATAACCTACTAATGGTGCTCTACACTTAGGGTTTTCATCCCTGAGGGGGCAACATGATCAAACTCTATGGCGTACCCGGCTGGGGATCGGCAATCAGTGAAGTGATGCTGACTCTGGCAGACATCCCGTATCAGTTCGTCAACGTGGACGGGTTTGACCAGCCCGGCCCGCAGCGCGAATTGCTGTTGAAACTGAACCCGCTGTGCCAGGTGCCGACGCTGGAGCTGGAAAATGGGGCGATCGTGACGGAAACCGCAGCGATCGCCCTGATGGTGCTCGACAGACGTCCCGACCTCGCGCCGCCCGTAGGGCAGGCCGAGCGCCAGCAGTTTCAGCGCCTGCTCATCTGGTTTGTGGCGAACGTCTATCCCACCTTTACGTATGCAGATTACCCGGAACGCTGGGTGCCTGATGCCCCGGAACAGCTGAAGAAAAATTGCATTGAGTACCGAAAATCGCTCTATCTGTGGTTCGACAGCCAGCTCAGCGCCTCGCCGTTTGCGTTTGGCAAACAGCTGACGCTGCTTGACGTCTATATTGCCGTTGCGCGTACCTGGGGGCCACGTCATGAGTGGTTTGCCACTAACACGCCTAATATTACCGCCGTCGCGGATGCCGTCTGCGCGCTGCCGGAACTGCACAAGGTGCTAAAAGCTAACGATATAATCTGATAACGTGGAACGCTCATCTATAAAAGGAGCCCTGCCCATGCCACACGTTGATATCAAATGTTTCCCACGCGATCTGACTGACGAACAAAAAACGGCCCTGGCGGCGGATATCGCCGAAGCGATCGCCCGTCATCTGAACAGCAAAGATCGCTCAATCTCCGTGGCGCTTCAGGAGGTTCAGGAAGCTGACTGGAAGGCGCAGGTCTGGGATACCGAGATCGGCCCGAAACTGGATGAACTGATTAAGAAGCCCGGTTATTCGATGTAACTTGCCTGCCGGGTGGTGCAATATCACCCGGCGCTCCTCGCTTTTATTCCCTTTCGCAAAAATCGATAATAAAAACCATAACGATTCCGCTACAATTCATCCTTCCGAACAATATTCGTTAAATCAGCAGGTAAGCACTGCAACTGCACCAGATTAAGTACAAATTAGTAAAAGGATAATTTTTCCATGACAAAATTACCTCAGTTTTCACTCGCCTTTATTCATCCTCGTTACTGGCTCAGCTGGGCAGGCATTGCCGCGCTCTGGTGCACGGTTCAGCTTCCGTACCCGCTGCTGTTGAAAACAGGTCACGGGCTTGGGCGTCTGGCTATGCGCCTGCTTCCACGCCGCGTGGAGATCGCCAGACGAAATCTTGAGCTTTGCTTTCCTGATATGAAAGAGGACGAGCGCGAGGGTTTACTTGAGCGTAATTTTGAATCGGTTGGAATGGGCGTCATCGAAACGGGGATAGCGTGGTTCTGGCCAGACTGGCGCGTACGGAAACACTTCAGCGTAACCGGCTATGAACATATGGAACAGGCGCGGGCGCAAGGAAGGGGCGTGGTGCTCATTGGCATGCATTTTCTCACGCTGGAATTAGGCGCACGCATCTTTGGCATGCTTAACGCGGGTATTGGTGTGTATCGTCCCAACAATAATGCGTTGCTCGACTGGCTGCAAACGCGTGGTCGTCTGCGTTCCAATAAAACCATGCTTGACCGCTATGACCTGAAGGGCATGATCCGCGCGCTGAAGCAAAACGAGATCCTGTGGTATGCCCCGGACCACGATTATGGCAAAACGAATAGCGTGTTTGTGCCGTTTTTTGCCGTCCCGGACGCCGCGACAACTGCCGGGAGCTACATGCTGGTGAAAAGTGCCAGACCGGCCGTGATCCCGTTTGTACCGCGCAGAAAAGCAGACGGCACAGGGTATGAGCTGATTATTCTGGAAGATATTAGCGATACCTTGCAGGGAGGCGACAAAGCGTCGGTGGCCACGCAAATGAACAGAGCGATTGAGCGCGCCGTGATGATGGCGCCTGAGCAATATATGTGGCTGCATCGCCGGTTCAAAACCCGCCCTGAAGGCCAGCCGGACCGGTATAAACGCAAAAAACAGGTCGCGTCTACTGCAAGAACCTTTTCTGCCAGCGATATTTCGGACCGGTCGAGTATCCAGCAGTAGCCCGGCAGGGCGGATGCCGGTGCGCTCCGCCCTTTATAAATCCTGCCGCGCTGGATAGAATTACCGCATCCATATTGACGGGATGCCCCACATGACCGGAAGAGTCGATTATCATCTGGAAAAATACGTCCTCACCGAAGCCGGCGAGCCGGAACGTCTGACGCGCCAGTGGGCCGAGGTGATGCGCGAATGTCATGACCAGAAATCCGGGGCAGAAGAGCGGCTGCGTCTCGCGCTGCTGAATGTGGATTATGTGACCAGCTTTGAGCTTCCCTTCCGGTTACTTCTTACCCGTGCACCGCAGCTGATTGATAGCATCAGAAATGAGTTTCAGCTCAGTCAAAAAAATGTCCTGTTCAACGGGAAGCGGTTTGGCTGCGTCTACAGCCTTAAACGGGATTTGAACGGCATTCCCGATGAATTTACCTACCACCTGAAGACCCGTATTCAGCGGATCGATGCGTCCGGCGGTTCGGAAGTGCCTTACCGGCAAATCGCTCAGCAGGTGAAAGCCCCCCGCGAGCGCCTCCAGCTGGCGCTGGAACAGGGGCTTGCGGTCACCGCGCTTGACGGGCTTTTCTGGTTTGGCCTCCAGCGCATAGCCGCCGAGGTGCAGCGGTTAAGGAAGACCGGGATGAGAATAGTGACGTCCGATACGGAGGTGTTCGACACCCTTACCGGAACAACACGGCGCATTCCGGTTTATCGTCTTGAGGACGCTGCCGCTACTTAGCCTGAAGCAGGATCGCCAGCAGTCCCGGAAAGCGGGCGTCCAGATCCTCTCTTCTCAGTGAGATCATATTCTCGCGCCCCTGCGGGCGCTGCCAGATCACGCCGCTGTCGCGCAGCACGCGCCAGTGGTGAGTCATAGTAGATTTCACCACCTCTTCCGGGCGCAGCGCGTTACAGCTCAGTTCGCTGCCGTCGGCCAGCCTGCGGATAATCGATAATCGCAGCGGATTGCCGAGGGCGAACAGCACATTTTCCAACACTATTTGTTCAGGTTCCGGGTGGTTTGGGATCATCGTTTTCCTGCGTCTCGCGTGAGATTGAGCTATATCAACAATAGGTCAACCGTTAAAAAATAGTTCGATAATACTCGTACAATAGGACTATTATAACAAACGAACGAACACGCGACCATCCCGGTCGTCACAAACCAGTCATGAAGACTTAAGGAAATATCATGCCCCGACCCATTCCACTCGAACGTTATCGCAACATCGGTATCTCCGCGCATATCGATGCGGGCAAAACAACCACCACTGAGCGCATCCTGTTTTACACCGGGATGAGCCACAAGCTGGGTGAAGTACACGATGGCGCGGCAACCACCGACTGGATGGCGCAGGAGCAGGAGCGCGGGATCACCATTACGTCGGCGGCGGTAAGCTGTTTCTGGCCCGGTATGGACAGAGGCTTTGAACCGCACCGCATCAATATTATCGACACCCCCGGGCACGTGGATTTCACCATTGAGGTGGAACGTTCCATGCGTGTGCTCGACGGCGCGGTGATGGTCTATGACTCCGTCGGTGGCGTGCAGCCGCAGTCGGAAACCGTCTGGCGTCAGGCGAATAAATATCACGTCCCGCGCCTGGCATTTGTCAACAAAATGGACCGCCCGGGTGCGGATTTCTTCCGCGTGGTGCGGATGATGCAGGAGCGGCTGAAAGCCAATCCGGTCCCGATTGTGATCCCCGTGGGGGCAGAAGAACACTTCACCGGCGTGGTGGATCTCATCAGGATGCGCACTATTCTTTGGGATGATGCGACGCAGGGCATGGCGTTTAGCTATGCGCCAGTGCCTGACGATCTGCTGAGCACCGCCCAGGCGTGGCGAGAAAAAATGGTTTCGGCTGCGGCAGAAGCCAGCGATGAGCTTATGGATAAGTACCTTGAGACGAGCGAACTGGATGAAGCGGAAATCATCAAAGGGCTGCGGATCCGGACTATCTCCGGCGAAATACAGCCCATGCTGTGCGGCAGCGCCTTCAAGAACAAGGGCGTGCAGCGCATGCTCGACGCGGTGATTGAATTAATGCCGTCTCCACTGGACGTGCCCGCTATTGATGGGGTAGACGAAGACGGACAGCACGCCGAGCGCCACCCAAGCGATGATGAACCGTTCTCGGCGCTGGCCTTCAAGCTGATGAGCGATCCGTACGTCGGCCAGCTGACCTTTATCCGCGTCTATTCCGGCATACTGCGTAAAGGCGACGCGGTGTACAACCCGGTGAAGGGTAAGAAAGAACGTATCGGGCGCATCGTGCTGATGCATGCCAACGATCGCCATGAGGTGGACGAGCTGCGCGCAGGGGATATCGCAGCCTGTGTCGGGCTGAAAGACGTCACCACCGGTGACACGCTGACCGACCCGAATGCGGTGATCACCCTTGAACGGATGGAGTTCCCGGACCCGGTTATTTCGCTGGCGATTGAGCCGAAAACCAAGGCCGAGCAGGAGAAAATGGGGATCGCCCTACAGCGCCTGGCGGCGGAGGATCCGTCGTTTCGCCTGCACACGGACGAAGAGTCCGGACAGACCATTATCTCCGGGATGGGCGAGTTGCATCTGGAGATCATCGTTGACCGCATGAAGCGTGAGTTTGGCGTTGAGGCGAACATTGGTCGTCCGCAGGTCACCTACCGTGAAACTCTGCGTAAAGCGGTGAAGGATATTGAAGGTAAATTTGTCCGACAGTCCGGCGGGAAAGGGCAGTACGGTCATGTGGTCCTGAGCCTTGAGCCGTTAGCCGCCGGGAGTGGTTTTGTGTTTGAAGATGCCACCAAAGGCGGGGTGGTGCCGCGGGAGTACATCCCGTCGGTGGAAAAAGGCTTGCGAGAAGCCATGAATACGGGAGTGCTGGCGGGCTATCCGGTGGTGGATGTGAAAGCGACCCTGACGTTTGGTTCCTACCATGACGTTGACTCCTCGGAGATGGCCTTCCGCATGGCGGCGATCCTCGGCTTCAAAGAGGGCGCACGGCGGGCGGATCCGGTTATTCTTGAGCCGGTGATGCACGTTGAGGTGGAAACGCCGGAAGAGTACGCCGGGAACATTATGGGCGATCTCTCCTCCCGTCGCGGCCTGGTGCAGGGGATGGCAGAGCAGTACGGCAGCCAGATTATTCGCGCTGACGTCCCGCTGGCTGAGATGTTTGGCTACGCCACCACGCTGCGCTCGATGTCCCAGGGGCGCGCGACGTATACGATGGAATTCCATCATTTTGCGGAAGCTCCGCGGAATGTGGCGGATGAGATTATTGCGAAGCGTGTTAAGTAATAAAAAGCCCTCTTCCTCAGGAAGAGGGCTTTTCTTTTTTGAGGTGCGTTAATCCAGCGCCTTCACCATTTTCCCGCTCGCGACAAACGTACCCGCACCCAGATGATGCAGCGTATTCAGCTTATCCCCGTCAAACTGCCAGCGTCCGGCGACAAATGCGCGTTCATCCGCCGCGGCGGAAACCACTTCGCCAAACAGAGTGTCATATTTCTCGGCCGCAGAGGTTACAGGTAATAACCGGCACTCCATCCACGCCAGACATTTCTCTTCTATAACCGGCAGCCCAAGCTCAGGGCCATAAATAACCGGGATCCCGTAGCAGTTAAATTTATCCTCGTCGCGCCCGCTGACGCTGCCGACCGCCCAGGTCCAATTGGCTGCCGCCACGCCGGGGATCACAATGCCGAATTTCCCGCTGCGTTCGATCAACTCCCGTGACCACGCGCTTTTGTCTACCACAATCGCGATACGCGGGGGTTCAAATTCCACCGGCATAGACCATGCGGCGGCCATGACGTTGCGACGATCGATGGTCTCATCCCGGCTGGTGATGAGCACGGTTGGACCGTGATTCAGAAGACGGCTGGCATGGCGTAATTCAACAGGGCGAAAGTGGTTCATAGGATCTCCTCATGTACACGATGAGTATGACGAAAAAGCACTTTTGCGCATATGCATAAGGGAAAATAGTTTATAAACAGGGGATATCACATCCTGGAGCAAATCATGTCCCCATTTCTGAGTGCTTATTTCGCCCGCACGGGCTGGCAGCAGCCCGTACAGGTTGATATCGATACCCTGCGGGGGCTGCATTTACACCATAACTGCGCGATCCCTTTCGAAAATATTGACGTCGTTTTGCCGCGGGAAATCCATCTGGACGACGGGTGTCTGGTGGATAAACTGGTCACCGCGCGTCGGGGGGGGTATTGCTTCGAGCAAAACGGCCTGTTTGAGCGGGTATTGCGCGAAGTCGGTTTTACGGTGCGCAGCGTGCTGGGGCGGGTTGTGCTGGCTAATCCGTCGCAGATGCCGCCGCGTACGCACCGGTTGCTGCTGGTTGAGCTGAACGGCGAGCGCTGGATCGCCGATGTGGGATTTGGCGGACAAACGCTGACGGCGCCGATTCGTTTGATCGCCAACGAGGAACAGGAAACCCCGCACGGGAGTTATCGTTTGCTGAGCGAGGGTAACGACTGGGTACTGCAATTCCGCCATCACGAGCACTGGCAGTCGATGTACCACTTCGACCTGGCGACCCAGTACTTCAACGATTACGTGATGGGAAACTTCTGGTCGGCGCACTGGCCGCAGTCCCATTTCCGTCATCACCTGCTGATGTGTCGCCACCTGCCGGACGGGGGCAAGCTGACGCTGACCAACTTTAATTTTACCCACTGGCAGAACGGTCATGTGGAGGAGCAGATCCATTTGCCGGATGCGGAGGCGCTGTATAAGCTGATGCAGGCGTGGTTTGGCCTGGGCGTTGATGACCCGAAGCACGGCTTTACCCTGGCCGAGCTGACGGCCGTGATGGCG
Organism: Enterobacter sp. DTU_2021_1002640_1_SI_PRY_ASU_LCPMC_013; assembly: GCF_032389435.1. NCBI lineage: Bacteria > Pseudomonadati > Pseudomonadota > Gammaproteobacteria > Enterobacterales > Enterobacteriaceae > Enterobacter > Enterobacter sp. DTU_2021_1002640_1_SI_PRY_ASU_LCPMC_013. The sequence goes on along the minus strand of NZ_CP135594.1, from coordinate 2,309,013 downwards.
GGGTTTGATACGCATCCGCAGGCGGGTAAATAGCCCGGTGGCGGCTACGCCTTACCGGGCCTACGGGTGCCCGAACGTAGGCCGCCATTCGGCGGGTTAGTTTAAACATCATCGAAGGCATGCTGATATGGAAATCTTGTTGCGGAATAAATTCAGTTCAGTGGGAATGTTACTCGGGGTTATTGCACTGCTTGTCTCATTAGTGCAGTTCACCTTTGGTCCTTTTTCAACAAAGTCGACAGCGCTTGAAATTGTTGTGGCTGAAAAGGTTTCGGCGGTGAAAAAAGGGATTATTGCTGGCATCAAAGGGGAACAACCGACCGTTGAGGCGAAAAAGAAAACGGTCGATATCGACAGTATTCTTATCAATAGCGGAGTAATTTTGTCTGTGGTGGCATTAGGGCTTGCCTTCACGGGTGGGATGCGCAAAGAGAACCGATGGGGGGTGAGTGGCGCACTGTTTTTTTCTGGGGCTACGCTCGCTTTTCATGCGGCGTTACTGGCTTTTGGTCTGATCGTCGCAGTGTTGCTGCTGCTGTTGGTTATTTCAGTCGTCAGCGGAAGTACACTGTTCTGACAGTGCGGCCCGGTGGCGGCTACGCCTTACCGGGCCTACAGCGGCTTGAAACGTAGGTCGGGTAAGGCGTAGCCGCCACCCGACAAAATCAACGGCGCGATCTCACTACCTGATACCGACGGGTGAAGTACTCAAACGGCGCGCTCCACACGTGCACCAGGCGGGTGAATGGGAAGATAAGGAAGATCGTCATCCCCAGCACCAGATGCACGCGGAAGATCGGCGCGACGCCGCTTAGCATTTCTGACGAGCCTCCCTTAAACGTCACGATCCCCTGCGCCCAGCCGACCAGCTTCATCATCTCGCTTCCGTCAGGATACTGAGCGGAGAAAGGAATGGTCGACAGCCCAAGGATGCACTGAAGCAGCAGGATACTCATGATGATAATATCCGGCGTGGTGGACGTGGCGCGCACCCGCTGGTTGAACAGGCGGCGGTAAAGCAGCATCGACCCGCCAATCAGCGTCAATACGCCGCACACACCACCCGCCATCATCGCCAGCTGCTGCTTAACCGCGACGGGTAAAAACCAGGCGTACATCCAGTGTGGGGTTAACATGCCGAACAAATGCCCGAAGAAGATCCCCAAAATCCCGATATGAAACAGGTTAGAGCCCCAGTTCATACCGCGTTTGCTGAGCATCTGGCTCGACGAGGCGCGCCAGGTGTATTGCCCGTAGTCGTAGCGCAACCAGCTGCCAAGGAAAAACACGGTGGCGCAGATGTACGGATAAATGTCATAGAAAAACACGTTCAGGTAATGTGTCATTTTGGGCCTCCGGCGCTGACGTCCACGTACTGCGGCGCGACGTCCTGGCTAAAGCGTCGTTGATATTGCTGCATCGGCGAGCTGTCGCACGATGTGGCGTTGTCTTCGATAAACTTCACCTGTTCCTCTTCCCACACGGCGTCCAGCGCCTGACGGGTATCATCCCGTTTTTCACCAGACACCTGCTTCGCCACGCTGTCGCTGGAAAGCCGTGTACCGGCCAGCGTCAGCAGGGCGTCAAACAGCTGGTAATGCGCCACCTCGCGCTGTTTCAGCCGGCCGCCAATCAGCGCCAGGATCGGCGCGACGTTTTGCAGCCCTTCACGCGCCTCGTCATCGCTGACGATACTGAGATATTCCAGATAGAGCGGCAGATAGTCCGGCAGCTCGCGGCAGTCAAGCTGAAGGCCGGCTTTCTCATACTGGCTCATCAGGTCTACCATCGCCTGACCGCGATCGCGGGACTCGGCGTGAACGTGCTCGAACAGCAGTAGCGACGTTGCGCGCCCGCGTTCAAACACTTCGCACCATTCGGCCTGCTTATCCAGCAGCGGGGCGCTCAGGTGCTGCTGCGCAAACGGCAGCAGCATGGGCGCGTCCTGTTCCACCAGGGAAAGCGCTTCTTCACGGTTTTCCCACAGCAGCTCATCGGGATACTCAATGAGCAGCGCGATGATTTTGAGGATCTGCATTATTCTCCCTCCCCGTGTTCGCGCACTTCGGTGATGTTGATCGCGTCGATGCGGCTGCTGTTGAAGAGGTTGAATTTGGTGTCGGAGCCGTGGCAGCCGTCGCCAAAGGTGAAGCCGCAGCCGTCTTTCTCCGGGAAGGCGTCGCGCGCCATTTCCCGGTGGCTGGTCGGGATCACGAAGCGGTCTTCATAGTTGGCGATCGCCAGATAGCGGTACATCTCTTCAACCTGCGCTTCGGTCAGGCCCACTTCTTCGATGGCGCGGGTGTCGGTCACGCCTTCCACGGTCTGGGAGCGTTTGTAGTGGCGCATCGCCATCATGCGCTTCAGGGCGCGCAGCACCGGCCCGGTATCGCCTGCGCTGAGCATGTTCGCCAGATACTGCACCGGAATGCGCAGGCTCTCTACGGCAGGCAGGACGCCGTCACTCTGCGGCAGGCCGCCGGCGTCCGCGTAGGACTGGATCGGTGACAGCGGCGGCACATACCAGACCATCGGCAGGGTGCGGTATTCCGGATGCAGCGGCAGGGCAAGCTTCCAGTCCATCGCCATTTTGTAAACCGGGGAACGCTGTGCCGCGTCGATGACGTTCTGCGGAATACCCTGTTTTAGCGCTTCTTCAATGACCGCCGGATCGTTCGGGTTAAGGAACACGTCGCACTGGCGCTCGTACAGATCGGTTTCATGCTCGGTGCTGGCGGCCTCCTCGATACGGTCCGCGTCATACAGCAGCACGCCAAGGTAGCGGATGCGCCCGACGCAGGTTTCCGAACAGACGGTCGGCTGACCGGACTCAATGCGCGGGTAGCAGAAGATGCACTTCTCTGACTTGCCGCTCTTCCAGTTGAAGTAGATTTTCTTGTACGGGCAGCCGCTGATGCACAGACGCCAGCCGCGGCATTTGTCCTGGTCGATCAGCACAATGCCGTCCTCTTCGCGCTTGTAAATCGCACCGCTCGGGCAGGTGGCGACGCAGCTCGGGTTCAGGCAGTGCTCGCACAGGCGCGGCAGGTACATCATGAAGGTGTTTTCAAACTGACCGTACATCTCCTTCTGGATCTTCTGGAAGTTGCGGTCGCGGGCGCGTTTTTCGAACTCGCCGCCCAGCAGCTCTTCCCAGTTTGGCCCCCATTCGATTTTATCCATCCGCTTGCCGTCAATCAGCGAGCGCGGGCGGGCGGTAGGGAGGTGATCGCCCTCTGGCGCGCGGTGCAGATCCTGGTAATCGAAGGTGAAGGGTTCATAGTAATCGTCAATCTGCGGCAGGACGGGGTTAGCGAAAATCTTCGACAGCACGCCCATTTTTCCGCCGAGGCGCGGGGTCAGCTTGCCGTGAATACCGCGGATCCAGCCGCCTTGCCACTCATCCTGATCTTCCCAGTTTTTCGGATAGCCGATACCCGGTTTGGTTTCGACGTTATTGAACCACGCGTACTCCATCCCTTCGCGCCCGGTCCAGACGTTCTTACAGGTGACCGAGCAGGTGTGGCAGCCAATGCATTTATCGAGATTCAGAACCATGCCAACCTGTGAGCGTATTTTCATTTTTTCGCCTCCTGTACCTGATCCCGACCTTCGCCGTCCAGCCAGTTAATGTTTTTCATTTTACGGATCATGATGAACTCGTCGCGGTTCGAGCCGACGGTGCCGTAATAGTTGAAGCTGTACGCCAGCTGCGCGTAGCCACCGATCATGTGGGTCGGTTTCGGGCAGACGCGGGTGACCGAGTTGTGGATCCCGCCGCGCCGTCCGGTTACTTCTGACCCCGGAATGTTGAGGATGCGCTCCTGAGCGTGGTACATCATGGTCATGCCCGGCGGCACGCGCTGGCTGACCACCGCGCGGGCGGTGAGGGCGCCGTTGGCGTTAAAGGCTTCGATCCAGTCGTTGTCCTCAATGCCCAGCACGCGCGCGTCGGTTTCGCTGATCCAGACGATTGGCCCCCCGCGCGACAGGGTTTGCATCAGCAGGTTTTCGCTGTAGGTGGAGTGAATGCCCCATTTCTGGTGCGGCGTCAGGAAGTTAAGCGCTTTTTCCGGGAATCCGTTCGGCGGGATTTCGCGCATATGGGTAACGCTGCGGGTGTCAATCGGTGGACGATAGGCCACCAGACTCTCCCCGAAGGCGCGCATCCAGGCATGATCCTGATACAGCTGCTGGCGGCCCGAAATCGTGCGCCACGGGATCAGCTCGTGAACGTTGGTATAGCCTGCGTTATAGGAGACGTGCTCGCTCTCAAGGCCGGACCACGTCGGGCTGGAGATGATTTTGCGCGGCTGCGCCTGAATATCGCGGAAGCGGATTTTCTCATCTTCTTTGTTGAGCGCCAGATGGGTGTGATCGCGTCCGGTCAGTTCGCCGAGGGCTTCCCAGGCTTTGACCGCGACCTGACCGTTAGTTTCCGGCGCAAGGGCGAGGATCACCTCTGAAGCGTCAATGGCGGTCTCGATGCGCGGACGACCTTTCGCCGGGCCGTCAGGCTTGACGTAGTTGAGCTTGCCGAGGAAATCGACCTCATTCTGGGTGTTCCACGATATGCCTTTTCCGCCGTTGCCGAGCTTATCCAGCAGCGGCCCAAGGGCCGTGAAGCGCTCGTAGGTTTCCGGATAGTTGCGCTCGACGACTGCAATGTTTGGCGCGGTTTTGCCGGGGATCAGATCGCACTCGCCTTTGCGCCAGTCCAGAATATCAAAAGGCTGCGACAGCTCCCCCGGTGAGTCATGCTGAAGCGGCTGTAGCACCACGTCAGTTTCGGTACCGAGATGTCCGACGCACACTTCAGAGAAGACTTTGGCGATGCCCTTGTAAATCTCCCAGTCGCTGCGGGACTCCCACGCCGGGTCAACGGCTGCGGAAAGCGGGTGAATAAACGGATGCATGTCCGAGGTATTCATATCGTCTTTTTCATACCAGGTGGCGGTGGGCAGGACGATATCCGAGAACAGGCAGGTGCTGGACATACGGAAATCAAGCGTCACCAGCAGATCCAGCTTGCCCTCAATGGCGGCGGTTTGCCATTCCACCTCTTCAGGTTTCACGTCGTCCGTTGAGCCTAAATCCTCACCCTGAATACCGCTCTCGGTGCCAAGCAGGTATTTCAGCATGTATTCATGGCCTTTCCCGGACGAGCCAAGCAGGTTAGAACGCCAGACAAACAGGTTGCGCGGGTGGTTCTTACCGTTATCCGGCTGTTCGCAGGCGAAGCGGATATCGCCCGATTTTAACGCCTGAACGGTGTAGTCCTGCGGCGACATGCCGGCGGCGTCCGCCCGGGCCTTAACGTGCAGCGGGTTGAGATTAAGCTGTGGAGCCGACGGCAGCCAGCCCATGCGCTCGGCGCGGACATTGAAATCAATCAGGTGACCGGTAAACTTCGATGCGTCTGCAAGGGGAGAAAGCAGTTCCTGTGCGGTGAGCTTCTCATAGCGCCACTGGCTGGCGTGGTTGTAGAAGTACGATGTGCTGTTCATCTGGCGCGGCGGACGGTTCCAGTCCAGCGCGAAGGCCAGCGGCAGCCAGCCGGTTTGCGGGCGCAGCTTTTCCTGGCCGACATAGTGCGACCAGCCGCCGCCGCTCTGCCCGACGCAGCCGCAGAAGACCAGCATGTTGATCATCCCGCGGTAGTTCATGTCCATGTGGTACCAGTGGTTCACACCGGCCCCGAGGATGATCATCGAACGACCGTGAGTTTTGTGCGCCGTGTCGGCAAATTCACGGGCGATTTTTTCTATCAGATAAGCGGGGACGCCGGTAATTTGTTCGCCCCAGGCCGGGGTATAGGCTTTTATCTCGGCGTAGTTTGTCGCCGCGTTACTGTCTTCCAGACCGCGATCGAGGCCGTAGTTTGCCAGCACCAGATCGTACACGCTAACCACGCGTCTCTGGCTGCCGTCGGCCAGCGTCAGGGTTTTACTCGGTACGCGGCGCGTCAGCACCGGCTCCTGCTTCACGCTGCGGAAATGCGGATTCTCGTTGCCCCCGAAGTAAGGGAAGGCCACGTCTGCCACGCTGTCGTGGGTGATGAGCAGGGAAAGCGTCAGCTCGGTTTCCTGTCCTGCAGCCAGCGACTCCAGGTTCCATTTGCCTTTTTCACCCCAGCGGAAGCCGATGGAACCATTCGGCGCCACCAGATTTCCGGCCACGTCAAAGGCGATGGTTTTCCACTCCGGATTATTGGTTTCACCCAGCCCGTCGGCCAGATCCGACGCGCGCAGCATGCGGCCCGGCACCACGCGACCGTCAGCCTGTTCATCCAGCAGGACCAGCATCGGCATGTCGGTGTAGCGGCGGCAATAGTTGAGGAAGTACTCGCTCGGGTTATCGAGGTGGAACTCTTTAAGGATCACATGGCCCATCGCCATGGCAAGGGCGCTGTCGGTACCCTGTTTGGGGGCCAGCCACTGGTCGCTGAGCTTCGCCACCTCCGAGAAGTCCGGCGTAATGGCGACGGTCTTGGTGCCCTTGTAACGCACTTCGGTAAAGAAGTGGGCGTCCGGGGTGCGCGTCTGCGGCACGTTCGACCCCCAGGCAATGATATAGCTGGAGTTGTACCAGTCCGCGGATTCCGGCACGTCGGTCTGTTCGCCCCAGGTCATCGGCGACGCCGGTGGCAGATCGCAGTACCAGTCATAGAAGCTCAGGCAGGTGCCGCCGAGCAGGGAGAGATAGCGCGTACCGGCGGCATAAGAGACCATCGACATGGCCGGGATGGGGGAAAAACCGGCTACCCGATCCGGGCCGTAGTTTTTGATGGTCCAGACGTTGGCGGCAGCAATCAGCTGGTTAAGCTCTTTCCAGTTTGAGCGGATAAAACCGCCTTTTCCGCGCGCTTTCCTGTAGCTCTGCGCTTTCTGCGGATCGTTCTGGATGGCATCCCAGGCCAGCACCGGATCGGTATGCTGCGCCAGCGCCTCGCGCCAGAGTTCGATCAGCCTGCGGCGTACCAGCGGGTACTTGAGACGGTTGGCGCTGTAGAGATACCAGGAGTAGCTTGCGCCACGCGGGCAGCCGCGCGGTTCGTGGTTAGGCAGGTCAGGGCGGGTGCGCGGATAGTCGGTCTGCTGGGTTTCCCAGGTCACCAGGCCATTTTTGACATAAATCTTCCAGCTACAGGAGCCGGTGCAGTTAACGCCGTGGGTGGATCGCACAATCTTGTCGAACTGCCAGCGCTGACGATAGCTGTCCTCCCAGTCGCGGTTGGTGTGGTACACCTGCCCGTGCCCATCGGCGAAACTGTCGCCTTTTGTTTTGAAGTAACGGAAGCGGTCCAACAGTTTGCTCATGACATTTCTCCTGCTTCGATAGCATGGCCGGAGGGTGAGACATCACGTTCCGGCGAAGAGGTAGTTATTATTTTTGTGAGGATTTGCGGCCGTACACCAGCCAGGTGACGAGCACGCAGACGATGTAAAACACGAGGAAGACTTTCATGGCGCCCACCGGGGAACCGGTCATCGCCAGGGATGTGCCAAAGGCTTTGGGAATAAAGAACCCGCCCACCGCACCGATGGCAGAGATAAAGCCCAGCGCGGCAGCCGTTTCGGTCACCGCTTCATGCTGTGCCTGTTCGTCGCTTCCGCCCTGTTTTTTCACGCGGTCGAGGGTGATTTGGCGAAAGATAATCGCGATCATCTGGAAGGTCGAGCCGCTGCCCAGGCCTGCGGTGAGGAACAGGCCCATAAAGACCAGATAGAAGGCCATAAAACTGCCTGAACCTGACCCGGGGAGCGTCAGGAAAATCAGGGCGCTAAAGATGGCCATAAAGACGAAGTTGATCAGCGTCACCCGTACGCCGCCCAGCCTGTCTGAAATCATCCCGCCCGCCGAACGCGCCAGAGCGCCGATCAGCGGACCAAAGAAGGCGAGGTGGAGGATATTTACGTCCGGAAACTGGGTTTTCGACAGCATAGCAAAGCCTGCCGAGAAACCGATAAACGAGCCGAAGGTTGCCAGATAAAGCAGGCTCAGCAGCCAGAGATGAAAGCGTTTAAGCACCGGAAGCTGGCTGGCAATGGACGCTTTCGAGCTGGCGATGTCGTTCATGCCAAAAAACGCCGCAAGGGTAGCAAGAATCAGCAGCGGGGCCCAGATCCACGCCGCGTTCGCCAGCCACATCGTCGAGCCATCCTCCTGGGGGACGCCGTGAACGCCGAGAAAGGTAAACATCGGCAGGAAAATCACCAGCGGCGCAACCAGCTGCATCACGCTCACGCCCAGGTTACCCAGCCCGCCGTTAATGCCCAGCGCGCTGCCCTGTCTGGCTTTCGGGAAGAAGAAGCTGATGTTTCCCATGCTGGAAGCGAAGTTGGCGCCGGCAAATCCGCAAAGCAGTGCGATGATGATAAAGACCCAGTAAGGCGTGGCGGTATTCTGGATGGCGATCCCAAGCCAGACACAGGGTACGACCAGGATAACGGTACTTAACACGGTCCAGTAACGTCCGCCAAATATCGGCACCATAAAAGAGTAGGGGACACGCAATATCGCGCCGGAAAGAGAAGGTAATGCCGTTAGCATAAAAAGCTGATCGGTGCTGAAATTAAATCCGACCTTATTAAGATTTACCGCAATAGCGCTAAACAACATCCAGACACAAAACGCGAGAAGCAAACATGCCACGGAAATCCACAGGTTTCTTCGTGCGATATGTTTCCCTTTATTCTCCCAAAATTGCGCGTTTTCCGGTTTCCAGTTACTCAACAGATGCTGATTACTCTTCTCGCTTTGATGTGACATATCACCCTCTTGCTTACCAAAATGGAGAGAAAAAAGAAGTAAAAACAGAAAGATATCTGTCGGCAGTTTGTAGAAATTATTGGATGTTATGGGATACATCTGAAAGGATAGATAAAAAAGCGAATCCCTGAGTTTGGAATGGGAATCAGGGTTCGCTTTATGTGTTACTAATTGTAACTGTTTTCGGAAATTAATACCCCAATGGGAGTATTAAAACAATTCGAGGGAGATAAGTTTATCCAGATGCTTATTAAATGCTGCGTCGTCCATTTCAGGCATATTTAATACGTAGATGCCATCCAGGCCACATACCAGACCAATTAAGCGCCAGGCGATATTTTCCGGCTGGTCAGCAAGCGTAAAGGCGTTGGCCTCCGCCCCGGCCCGGATAATCGCGACCGTTTCCTGGTGCCACATCTCCATGGTTAAAACGTAGGCGCCTTTGATATCGCTATCCCGGCTGGCGAGAATTTGCGCCTCGCGCCACAGTCGAATGTAGGGCTCAAACCCGCCGTCATCGCTGCCGAGCATGGCATGCAGGCGCTCGCGCCAGCCGGCGTTTTCACCAACGATTTCAGCATCCAGCAAATCGCGAATTAGCCGGACAAACGCCAGCGACTTAAGCTCGCCCGCCGACGCAAAGTGGTGATGCACCTGCCCGGTGGCGACGCCCGCTTCGGTGGCGATGCGGCGCACGGTCATCGCAGCGAATCCTTCGGTCAGCGCCACGCGCATCGCGGCCTGGAGGATCTCTTCCCGCCGCTCGTCCTTGCTCAGATAACGCATAATTTCTCACTCTCAATGGCAACGAAACGAGTGTAACAAAGAGCTGGACAAGTGTTCAACTTTACGTAGGATCGCAATCTGGACATGTGTCCAGTTTTTAACTAAAAAGGAAATTTATGTTTCGTCAGTGGTTAGCGTTAGTGATTATCGTGCTGGTGTATATCCCGGTGGCGATTGACGCGACGGTGCTGCACGTGGCGGCGCCAACATTGAGCATGACGCTGGGTGCCAGCGGCAACGAATTGCTGTGGATTATTGATATTTACTCGCTGGTGATGGCGGGAATGGTGCTGCCGATGGGCGCGCTGGGCGATCGCATAGGTTTTAAGCGCCTGTTGATGATCGGCAGCGTGCTGTTTGGCCTGTCATCGTTAGCGGCGGCTTTTGCGCCGTCCGCGGGCTGGCTGATTGCCGCCCGCGCGTCGCTGGCGATTGGCGCGGCGATGATCATTCCGGCTACGCTTGCAGGGATCCGCACCCTGTTTATTGACGTGCGGCACCGTAATATCGCCCTCGGCGTCTGGGCTGCCGTTGGGTCGGGCGGCGCGGCGTTTGGCCCGCTGATTGGCGGCATGCTGCTGGAGCACTTTTACTGGGGGTCGGTGTTCCTGATTAACGTGCCGATCGTGCTGATCGTGGTTTCGCTTGCTGCGCGCCTGGTGCCTGCTCAGCAGGGGCGGCCCGAGCAGCCGCTCAATATCAGCCATGCCATTATGCTGATTGTGGCGATTTTACTGCTGGTCTATAGCGCCAAAACCGCCCTGAAAGGGGTGCTGTCGCCGTGGATGGTGGCCTGTACGCTGCTTACCGGAGCGGTAATGCTGTTTATCTTCGTCCGTATCCAGCTACGCGCGTGCGTGCCGATGATCGACATGCGCCTGTTTTGCCATCGCATTATTTTAAGCGGCGTGGTCATGGCGATGACCGCCATGATTGCGCTGGTGGGCTTTGAACTGCTGATGGCGCAGGAGTTGCAGTTCGTGCATGGTTTTACGCCGTTTGAAGCAGGGATATTTATGCTGCCGGTGATGGTGGCGAGCGGATTTAGCGGGCCGATCGCGGGCGTGCTGGTCGGGCGTCTGGGGCTGCGCATTGTCGCGGCCGGAGGTATGGGGCTTAGCGCGGTCAGTTTTATCGGCCTGTCGACGCTCGATTTCAGCACCCAACAGTGGCAGGCGTGGAGCCTGATGGTGCTGCTGGGCTTCAGTGCCGCCAGCGCACTGCTGGCATCGACGTCAGCGATCATGGCTGCCGCGCCGAAAGAGAAAGCGGCCGCCGCAGGCGCGATCGAAACCATGTCCTACGAGCTGGGTGCTGGTCTGGGGATCGCCATTTTCGGTCTGCTGTTAACCCGCAGCTTTTCGGCGTCTATTGTACTGCCGCAGGGGCTGAGCGCGTCGCTGACCGATAAAGCCTCGTCGTCCATCGGTGAAGCGATGAAGGTGGCGCAGGAGCTGACGCCGTCTCTGGCCGAGCCGGTGATGACGGCGGCGAAAACCGCGTTCATCACCTCGCACAGCGTGGCCCTGGGCAGCGCGGGAGGCATGCTGCTGATTCTGGCGGTCGGGATCTGGTTTAGTCTGGCGAAGGTCGGAGGGCAGCAGTAATAAAAAAGGCCAGCCGCGAGGGCTGGCCTTTTGAACTAACAGATCTTAGAACTGGTAGGTCAGACCTACAGCTACGATGTTGTCGGTAGCCACTTTGGCATCTTTGGTGAACTGGCTGTCATCCACGAGGTTGATTTTGTAATCAACATAGGTGGACATGTTTTTGTTGAAGTAGTAGCTCGCGCCAACGTCAACGTATTCAACCAGGTCCTGGTCGCCATAAGAACCGATGTCTTTACCTTTGGATTTCAGGTAAGCGATGGACGGACGCAGACCGAAGTCGAACTGGTACTGAGCCACAACTTCGAAGTTCTGCGCTTTGTTGGCAACGTGACCGTTACCGAACGCCGTCATGTTGCGGGTTTCAGAGTAGGTGGTTGCCAGGTAGATGTTGTTCGCATCGTACTTCAGGCCAGCAGCCCAGACTTCTGCGTTTTCGCCACCGGCGTTCAGGTTGCTTGCAGCACGAACCTGACGGTCGGTACGGTCAGATTTCGCGTAGGTCGCACCCACACCGAAGCCGTCGAATTCATAGGTAGAAGAGAGACCCCAGCCGTCACCGTTGGATTCGGTGATATCGTCACGGTCGTTTTTACCCTGGTACTGAGCAGCCACGTTCAGGCCGTCAACCAGACCAAAGAAGTCGGTGTTACGATAGGTTGCAACGCCAGTGGTACGGCCGGTCATGAAGCCGTCAGTCTGCGTCCAGGTATCGCCACCGAACTCTGGCAGAACGTCAGTCCATGCGCCGATGTCATAAGCCACACCGTAGTTACGACCGTAGTCGAAGGAACCGAATTCATCGAATTTCAGACCAGCGTACGCCAGACGGGTTTTGTTGCCGTCGGAACCTTGAGCTTCAGAGCGATTGCCCTTGAACTCATATTCCCACTGACCGTATCCGGTCAGCTGATCGTTGATCTGAGTTTCACCTTTGAAGCCCAGACGAACATACGTTTTGTCGCCGTCGCTACCAGCATCATCAGAAAAATAGTGCAGACCAGTAACTTTGCCGTACAGATCCAGTTTGTTACCGTCTTTGTTAAAAACTTCAGCCGCGTTAACAACGCCAGCTGCCAACATGGAAGTCACTGCCACTGCAACTAATTTAAGTTTCATCTTAAATAATCCTTATAATTTTATTTAGGTATTTCCTAAGCCACCTGAGCGATTTTTAAACGAGGCTTATCGTCAATGGCAGACTATTTTTAAAATTCCGTAGACTGCTTTCAATAATAAGTTTCAAAATATTAAAGATAATTTCAATTAGTGTGATCCTGATCGGATAAATTGCCCTTAAATCGGCCAATCAGGTTAATATGTAGACATAAAGTGATTATTAACTAATCAGGATAATATGGCTGTGAATAGTTGTCGGACGTTTTAGTTTTTTGGTGGGATTAAAAGGGTTTGGCAGGGAATGTCAAAGCATGTGGCAGGATAACCTTTTTTAAAACAGTTGATTATAATTTTCTCGGGAAACCAGAACCTGTTTTTTAAGAGAAATATTCAGAAATAAACTATTGCACTTTGTGCTATATAGCGCGGGAATATTGGCGCTGAATTAATTACCTGCGTTGTCAGTTTATGTCAATTTCCACAACAACTCTGGCTTTCTGACAGCACTCTATACAGAGATTTAATTACTCTCTAATGTTATGAATTATATTCGAGGGTGTGATCACATATTAAAATGTTGTTAATATTTTGCCGGGCATATTCGGTACCCGGCAAAAAACTATTTGCGGGTGGCATACCAGCACAGTAACGATCCGGCGCACACCATCAATGCCCCTTGCCAGAATGAGAGTGAAAGCGGAGAACTCAGCAGAATAGCCGCCAGTGCGGCGGAAAGAACTGGCGTGAAATAAGAGACAGCCGCAAGCACCGTGACGTTACCGTGAAGAATACCGATATTCCAGGCGGCGTAGCCAAAGCCAAGCGCAACCCCACACATCAATAGCTTCACCACAACCGGGACGCTGAACACCATTTCGGGCTGATCGCTGACGGCATATTTGACCCACAGGCTCAGGGCGGTCAGCAGGACGAAAAGGGTAATGCCATTTTGCCCTTTGGCATACTTGCTGGTGACGGTGCAGTAGGCGGCCCAGATAAAAGCGCCAGCAAACGCCAGCCCATAACTTAGCGGACTGGAAACGACGTTCTGCATGATGTCATTCAGTTGCAGACCGTTTTCGCCACCTAAAACCCAGCACACCCCCAACAGCGAGATGAGAAGCCCAGGGATCACCCACAGGGTGGTTTTTTGCCCGTTGAACAAAATCGCGAACGCAATCGTCAGGCTTGGCCACAGATAATTGACCATACCGACTTCAATCGCCTGTGAGCGCGTCGCGGCATACCCCAGCGACAGGGCCAGGCACATCTCATAGCTGACAAACAGGATGCTGCCCGCAATGAGATAGCGCGTGGAAAAACGCCGAAGATCGGGAAAACCCACCGTCACCAGACACAACAGCCCGCTGACGGTGTAAATCATCGCCGCGCCGCCCACCGGGCCCAGTCCTTCACTGACGCTGCGGATGAGACCCACCATGGTGCTCCACAACAATATGGCCGCCAGGCCTGTCAGCGTTGCTCTTTTTCTGTCCATTACCCTGCCAGTCTTCTAAAAATCAAAGGAAAAACTTATAGCATCTATTTGCTACACCTGGCGAATTTTCAAAGAGCCTGTTAACCCGAAAGGATTAGCAAATCGTACCGGCAGTGACTATTAAGGGGGCGAAGTCTGACGACCTTGATTTGACGCAAAAAAAACAGGGGCTTTGCTGTTAGTTTGCGGCGCGAAGTCTTATCAGATAACGAGGACAGCAATGGACGTCAGCCGCAGACAATTTTTTAAAATCTGCGCGGGCGGTATGGCCGGAACAACAGCCGCAATGCTGGGATTCGCTCCCAAAATGGCGCTGGCTCAGGCACGCAACTATAAACTGCTGCGCGCGAAAGAGATCCGTAACACCTGCACATACTGCTCCGTGGGTTGTGGGCTATTAATGTATAGCCTGGGTGATGGCGCAAAGAACGCCAAAGAAGCGATTTATCATATTGAAGGGGACCCGGACCATCCGGTGAGCCGCGGGGCGCTTTGCCCGAAAGGGGCGGGGCTGCTGGACTACGTCCACAGTGAAAACCGTCTGCGCTACCCGGAATATCGTGCACCGGGCTCTGACAAATGGCAGCGTATCTCCTGGGACGAAGCCTTCTCCCGAATTGCAAAACTGATGAAAGCGGATCGCGACGCCAACTTTATTGAGAAGAACGAGCAGGGCATCACGGTAAACCGCTGGACCTCCACCGGGATGCTGTGTGCCTCTGCGGCAAGTAATGAGACCGGCATGCTGACGCAAAAATTTGTGCGCTCCCTCGGCATGCTGGCGGTTGATAACCAGGCGCGCGTCTGACACGGACCAACGGTAGCAAGTCTTGCTCCAACATTTGGTCGCGGTGCGATGACCAACCACTGGGTTGATATCAAAAACGCTAACGTCGTGGTGGTAATGGGCGGTAACGCCGCTGAAGCCCATCCGGTGGGATTCCGCTGGGCGATGGAAGCGAAAAACAACAACGATGCGACGCTGATTGTCGTCGATCCACGCTTTACGCGTACGGCATCGGTGGCTGATATCTATGCGCCGATCCGCTCCGGTACGGACATCACGTTCCTGTCCGGCGTGCTGTTGTACCTGATCGAAAATAACAAAATTAACGCGGAATACGTTAAGCATTACACCAATGCCGGCCTGCTGGTAAGGGAAGATTTCGCCTTCGAAGATGGCCTCTTCAGCGGCTATGACGCCGGGAAACGTCAGTACGATAAATCGTCCTGGAACTATCAGTTCGACGAAAACGGCTACGCGAAACGCGATGAGACCCTGAGCGATCCGCGCTGCGTGTGGAACTTGCTGAAACAGCACGTTTCCCGCTATACGCCGGACGTGGTGGAAAACATCTGCGGTACGCCGAAAGCGGACTTCCTGAAAGTATGTGAAGTGCTGGCTTCCACCAGTGCCGCCGACAGAACCACTACATTCCTGTACGCGCTGGGCTGGACGCAGCATACCGTGGGCGCGCAGAACATCCGTACCATGGCGATGATCCAGCTGCTGCTCGGCAACATGGGGATGGCCGGTGGCGGCGTGAACGCCCTGCGCGGGCACTCTAACATTCAGGGCTTAACCGACCTCGGCCTGCTGTCGACCAGCCTGCCGGGTTACCTGACCCTGCCGTCCGAGAAGCAGACCGACTGGCAAAGCTGGCTTGACGCCAACACGCCAAAAGCGACGCGTCCGGACCAGGTGAACTACTGGAGTAACTATCCGAAGTTTGCCGTCAGTCTGATGAAATCGTTCTACGGTGACGCGGCGCAGAAAGAGAATGACTGGGGCTTTGAGTGGTTGCCGAAATGGGACCAGGCTTACGATGTCATCAAGTATTTCAACATGATGGATAAGGGCGACGTCACGGGTTACATCTGCCAGGGCTTTAACCCGGTGGCGTCATTCCCGGATAAAAACAAAGTCGTTCGCAGTCTGAGCAAGCTGAAGTACATGGTGGTTATCGATCCGCTGGTCACCGAAACGTCTACGTTCTGGCAGAACCACGGTGAATCAAACGATGTCGATCCGGCAGCGATTCAGACCGAGGTGTTCCGCCTGCCATCGACCTGCTTTGCGGAAGAAGACGGTTCTATTGCCAACTCTGGCCGCTGGCTACAGTGGCACTGGAAAGGTCAGGATGCGCCCGGCGAAGCGCGTAATGACGGCGAAATTCTGGCCGGGATTTACCATCGTCTGCGCGAGATGTACCGCGCCGAAGGCGGCAAAGGCGCTGAGCCGCTGCTGAAGATGAGCTGGAACTACAAGCAGCCGGATCATCCTGAGTCCGAAGAGGTGGCAAAAGAGAACAACGGCGTGGCGCTGGCCGACCTGTACGATGCCAACGGTAATCTGGTGGCGAAGAAAGGACAGCTGCTCAATAGCTTCGCGCTGTTGCGTGACGACGGTACCACGGCCTCTTCCTGCTGGATCTACACCGGCAGCTGGACGGAGCAGGGTAACCAGATGGCCAATCGCGATAACGCCGATCCGTCAGGCCTGGGCAATACCCTGGGCTGGGCATGGGCGTGGCCGTTGAACCGCCGCGTACTGTACAACCGTGCCTCCGCAGACGTGAACGGTAAGCCCTGGGATCCGAAACGCATGCTGATCGAGTGGAACGGCACGAAGTGGACGGGGAACGATATCCCGGACTTCAACACCGCCGCGCCGGGCAGCAACACCGGGCCGTTTATCATGCAGCCGGAAGGGCTGGGACGTCTGTTTGCTATCGACAAACTGGCGGAAGGGCCGTTCCCGGAACACTACGAGCCGATGGAAACGCCGCTCGGCACTAACCCGCTGCACCCGAATGTGGTCTCCAGTCCGGTGGTACGCATCTATGAAGACGACGTGCTGCGTTTAGGTAAAAAGGACAAGTTCCCGTATGTCGGCACCACCTACCGCCTGACCGAGCATTTCCATACCTGGACCAAGCACGCGCGGCTTAACGCCATCGCGCAGCCGGAACAGTTTGTGGAGATAAGCGAAACGCTGGCGAAGGCGAAAGGCATTGCCAACGGCGATCGCGTGAAGGTCAGCAGCAAGCGCGGCTTTATTCGCGCGGTGGCGGTGGTCACCCGTCGTCTGCAAACGCTGAACGTGCATGGCCAGCAGGTGGAAACCGTCGGCATACCGCTGCACTGGGGCTTTGAAGGGGTGGCGCAGAAAGGCTACATCGCTAATACCCTGACGCCAAACGTCGGCGATTCCAACTCGCAAACGCCGGAGTATAAAGCGTTTCTGGTCAACATCGAGAAAGCGTAAGGAGCGATTAAATGGCGATGGAAACACAAGACATTATTAAACGCTCCGCGACCAACCCGATAACGCCCGCGCCTCGTGCGCGGGATTACAAGGCAGAAGTCGCCAAGCTGATCGATGTCTCCTCCTGCGTGGGCTGTAAGGCCTGCCAGGTGGCCTGCTCGGAGTGGAACGATATTCGCGACGAGGTGGGGCACTGCGTTGGTGTCTATGACAATCCTGCTGATCTGAGCGCCAAGTCCTGGACGGTGATGCGCTTTAGCGAAACCGACCAGAATGGCAAGCTGGAGTGGCTGATCCGTAAAGACGGCTGTATGCACTGTGAAGATCCGGGCTGCCTGAAGGCATGCCCGTCTGCCGGGGCAATCATTCAGTACGCCAACGGGATCGTCGACTTCCAGCAGGATAACTGCATCGGCTGCGGTTACTGTATTGCAGGTTGTCCGTTTAATATCCCGCGCCTCAATAAAGAGGATAACCGGGTCTATAAATGCACGCTGTGCGTCGATCGCGTCAGCGTCGGCCAGGAGCCTGCCTGCGTGAAGACCTGTCCTACCGGGGCGATCCACTTCGGCACCAAAAAAGAGATGCTGGAAGTGGCGCAGCAGCGGGTGGATAAGCTCAAAGCGCGCGGCTATGACAAGGCCGGGATTTATAACCCGCAGGGCGTGGGCGGTACGCACGTCATGTATGTTCTGCACCACAATGACCAGCCGGAGCTGTATCACAATCTGCCGAAAGATCCGGCGATCGATACCTCGATCAACCTCTGGAAAGGGGCGCTTAAGCCGCTCTCAGCGGCGGGCTTTATCGCCACCTTTGCCGGGCTGATTTATCACTACATCGGTATCGGGCCGAATAAAGAGGTGGATGACGACGAGGAGGAGCATCATGAATAAGTCGAAAATGATAGTGCGCACAAAATTTGTCGATCGCGCCTGTCACTGGACGGTGGTCATCTGCTTCTTCCTGGTGGCAGTATCCGGCATTTCGTTCTTCTTCCCGACGCTACAGTGGCTCACGGAAACCTTCGGGACACCGCAGATGGGACGCATTCTGCATCCGTTCTTCGGCGTGCTGATTTTCGTGGTGCTGATGTTTATGTTCGTGCGTTTCGTTCATCACAACATCCCTGACAAGCAGGATATTCCCTGGATTAAAGGGATTGTTGAGGTTCTGAAAGGCAACGAGCATAAAGTCGCGAAGGTGGGCAAATACAACGCCGGGCAGAAGATGATGTTCTGGACCATCATGAGCATGATTTTCGTGCTGCTGGTAACCGGAGTGATTATCTGGCGTCCGTATTTTGCCCAATATTTCCCGATCCAGGTGGTGCGCTACGCACTGCTGATCCACGCGACCTCGGCCATTATTCTGATCCACGCCATCCTGATCCATATGTATATGGCCTTCTGGGTGAAAGGATCGATTAAAGGCATGATTGAAGGGAAGGTGAGCCGCCGCTGGGCGCAAAAACACCATCCGCGCTGGTATCGGGACGTTGAGCGACTTGAAGCGCAAAAAGAGAGTTCGGAAGGGTTGAAGTAAACCTTGCGCCGTCGGCATTGTCCGGCGGCGCTGCACTTGCGCGGGCAGGAATAACTGCCTGGCAGGCTGGCGTCATGTGTTAGTCAATAAGCGATCAATTGCTGCTATAACATCCTGACGAGCGTTACGTAAATTACAAACAAAGTCTTTTGGATTAATTTTCTGGTTATTAATATTGGTTATCATTGGCGAATAAATCAGAAAGGTTTCAAATTCAATATTTACTCCTGAAGCCAGCTGGCTCTGCCATAGCGGTAGCCTGTTATTTCTCGCGAGGGGTACAATGACGCGAGTGGGGAGATCGTCATAATAATCATCCTGGATAAGCATATAATAAGGAAGCTGGTCCCGCGTTGCCGCAGACGTATTACGATAAACATTAAATTGTCTCAGCATTAAAGCACCCTGAAAAACTCATCATCAGTGATAGTTCCATGTTTCTCCACAAACTCATTCATTGCTCGTATAAATGCACGATCCGCTTCTGATAGCTGATGTGATGGTGTCGAGCCTGGCTTAGCATGTGTTGTAGGCTTTGTTGCTGCTTTAGGTCTGGAAGGGGTCGATTCTGCCGTGCGTTTCATCGGTTTCTCCTTTGTTGGTGCGGTCATTATCAACCGCAGCCAACAAAAAACAATACTGTTTCCCCTGGTAATCTACATTATGCGAGCCGTCTTCCAGTAATATCAAAATCGCTCTGCAATATACCGGAAGGGATATTTTGTAGGCTTCACTTTGCCGATCTTGCGTTTCGGTAAATCCACCTTGTCTACGTGAATTTCTTTATAGGGGATCTGGGAAAGCAGATGCGAAATAATATTCAGCCGCACCCGTTTTTTATCTTCTGAGCGCGCCACAAACCACGGCGCCCAGGCGGTGTCGGTCGCTTTAAACATCGCGTCGCGGGCGAGGGTATACTCATCCCACAGATTGAAAGATTTAATATCCATTGGAGACAGCTTCCAGATCTTGCGACCATCATTAATGCGATCGCGCAGACGGCGCTCCTGCTCTTTTGGCGTTACTTCAAGCCAGTATTTCAACAAAATGATCCCGGCATCGACCATCGCTTTTTCCATTACCGGCGTTCCATCAAGAAATTTTTCGGCCTGCTCCTCGGTACAGAAACCCATGACTCTTTCCACGCCCGCGCGGTTGTACCAGCTGCGGTCAAAAATAACGATTTCCCCGGCAGAGGGCAGATGGGGAACGTAACGCTGAAAATAGAGCTGACTTTTCTCTTTATCGGTGGGGGCCGGTAACGCAACAACGCGAAACACCCGAGGGCTGACGCGTTCGGTGATGGCTTTGATAGCGCCGCCTTTACCGGCGCCGTCTCGTCCTTCAAAAACAATACAAACCTTTAACCCTTTGGCGACCACCCATTGCTGGAGCTTAACCAGTTCAACATGGAGGCGGCGAAGCTCTTGCTCGTACGCTTTGGTTTTGAGCGGCGCGTTTTTAACGACATCATCAACAACACGGGTTTTCTTCTTACTGACCATGGTGGGTCTCCCTTTGTATCCGGTCGCGGGATCGAGGCCGTACTCAGAGTGTAATCGGCCTGAATGAATGGATTAATGTGTCAGAAAGCTGATTTGAACTGGTTCACCATACAAGTTTAATCAATAATGCACGCTGCATATTTTTTAACAGTGGTCGCGGTATGAAAAAGACAATTTTTTCGTTAGCACTGGGTACCTTTGGCCTGGGGATGGCTGAGTTTGGCATTATGGGCGTGCTGACCGAACTGGCTCATGATACGGGCATTTCGATTCCCTCCGCCGGAAATATGATTTCGTTTTACGCTTTTGGCGTGGTGATCGGCGCGCCGATTGTGGCGCTGTTCTCCAGCAAATTTTCGCTGAAAACAACGCTGCTGTTTCTGGTGGCGATGTGCGTCGTCGGTAACGCGCTCTTTACCTTCTCGGACTCCTATGTAGGGCTGGCGGCGGGGCGCTTAATCTCTGGTTTCCCGCATGGCGCGATTTTCGGTGTGGGGGCGATAATCCTGTCAAAAATCGCACCGCCGGGTAAAGTGACGGTCGCTGTGGCCGGGATGATTGCCGGGATGACCGTTGCCAACCTGCTTGGCGTGCCGCTCGGGACGTGGCTGGGACATGAATTTAACTGGCGTTACACCTTCTTTTTGATTGCGGTCTTTGACGCGCTGGTGATCCTGTCTGTTCTGCTGTGGGTGCCTGACATTCACGACACGACAACCACCCGGCTGACAGAACAATTCCACTTCCTGAAGAAACCGGAACCGTGGCTGATTTTTGCCGCTACGATGTTTGGCAATGCCGGGGTGTTTGCCTGGTTTAGCTTCGTGAAGCCGTTTATGGTCAATGTGTCAGGCTTTTCCGAGGGCGTCATGACCGCGATCATGATGCTGATGGGGCTGGGCATGGTGCTGGGTAATGTCTTCAGCGGCAAGCTGTCGTCACGCTTTAGCCCGCTGCGCATTGCTGCCACCACCGACCTGGTGATTGTGGCTTCGCTGCTGGCGTTGTTTGCCTTTGGCGAGCTTAAAACAGCTTCACTGGTCATGGGATTCATCTGTTGCGCCGGGCTGTTTGCGCTCTCTGCGCCGCTGCAAATTCTGCTGCTGCAAAATGCGAAAGGCGGCGAGATGCTGGGGGCCGCAGGCGGGCAAATGGCGTTTAACCTCGGCAGCGCAATTGGCGCGTATTTCGGTGGATTGATGATTACGCTCGGCTTTAGCTGGAGCTATGTCACGCTGCCGGCAGCGATTTTATCTTTCTCTGCGATGACCTCTCTGCTGATGTATGGTTATTTATGTGCCAAAAAGCGTCAGGCCAACGCAGGTGCGCTGGCCTGATTGCACACTTTGCCCGCTGGTCGCGGGCGCAGAAGGGGACTAAACGAATTTCGCCAGTGGGTCAGCGGCGGCAAAAGCGACCGCTTTGTCTGCTGCTGGCGGGTAAATCAGTTCGTTGGTGATGGCGACTTTGATCTTTTTGCCTTCCTCGCGCACGGATTTAACGCGCTGTTCCCAGCCCTCGGTGTACACCGCGCCCCAGCCACCTAAATCCAGACAGGTGACGTAGTTCACCTGACGGTAAGGATACGGCTCCAGATTTAACAGGCTGGCCGCCGCGTTGTGTCCGGCGAATTTCCCCAGCTGGATCGCGTGCTGGCAGGTCATCAGCGCCGTGTTGCCCGCATCGTCCGTTTTGGCGTGCGCCATATCACCCGTCGCGTAAACCTCCGGATGCGCAGGAACCTGCAACGTGTCGTTGACGATCAGCCGTCCCTGAGTATCGCGTTCCCCGTCAATTTGCAGGCTGAGGAGGTTAGCTTCTACCCCTGCCGTCCACACTACAGTGGCGCTGGCAATGCGCTCTCCGTTTTTCAGCGTTACGCCGCTGGCATCGATGGCTTCAATTTCACTGTTTAAACGCCATTCAACGCCGAGCGCGTTGCTTGCTTCTTCAATTGTGTTACGCAGCGCCTCGCTATAACGCCCGCCGATGGTTGCACCTCTTTCAACTACGATTACTTTAGTCTTTGTATCAGCGCCGAAGCGAGTGCGGAGTCGGGCAGGGAGTTCCGTTGCCAGTTCGATGCCGGTAAAGCCGCCGCCACACACGACCACGGTATTACGCTCCGGGGTGGAGGGGCGCGAAACCAGCGAATCAAGATGCTGCTCGAATAATCTGGCGGAGTCGAGTTGGTCGATATCAAAGGCGTATTCAGCCAGACCGGCAACAGGAGGACGTTTAGTCTGGCTACCGGTTGCGAGGATCAGACGTTCCCAGGCGACGTCAGCAATCGCGCCTTTTGAATCGCGATACAAAACGGTTTTAGACGAGGTATCAATACGTTGTGCTTCGCCCGCAATAAAGGCGATACCCAGCTCAGCAAACAGTTCGGTCAGCGGCGCGACCATCGTCGACACGTTCTCTTCATAAAAGCGTGGGCGAACGCGCAGTTCCGCAACAGGGGCCAGCACGGCAATGCTGAGGCTATTGTTACCCTCCAGAGCAGAAAGGCGCGCGGCGCTGACCGCAGCCCACATACCGGAAAACCCACTACCCACAATTATAATCTGCTTTTTCATACTCGATCCTTTAGTGCGTCAGGCTGTATGTCTGACATAACTGCCACTATACTTGTCGGAGTTAACTGCGACAACTTCTTTCTGAGTTAAAAATCGTTATAATGCAGCGAACAATGACCCGGAGTGAGCCATGGCGTTTTACAGTTCTGGTGTGGAATATGGCATTCATAGCCTGATGTGTATGGTGGATGCAAAAGGCAATGAACGTGAGATGAGCGTCCGGGAGATGGCGGCCTTGCAGGGCGTGCCGTACGACTATCTTGGAAAAATCTTCACCCGTTTATCACGCGCGGGGCTGGTCATCAGCACCGAAGGCAAAGGGGGAGGCTTCCGGCTGGCGCGTCCGGCAGAGCTGATCAGCGTGCTGGACGTGGCGCACGCCATCGACGGCGAGAAGAATATGTTTGAGTGTCGGGAAGTGCGTCAGCGCCTGGCGGTGTTTGATGAAACGCCACCTGCCTGGGTCTGTGACGGCCCGTGTGGGGTGCGCTCGGTCATGGACAGCGCGCAGCAGCGGATGGAAGAGGAGTTAGGGCGCCATACCATCCTGGATCTGGCGCGGAAGATGTATCGAAAAGCGCCGGACACGTTCCAGATCGAGGTTCAGGAATGGATTTCCGATCGCCGTTCGTCCACGTGAAAAGCCGGGCAGGGCAGAGCCGCTACCCGGCCACCGCGGTTAAGAACGTAAATCAATCACCATACGGCCACGGATCTGGCCCTGTTCCATTTCTTTGAAGATGGCGTTGATATCTTCCAGTGGGCGCATTGTAACTTTCGGTTTCACCTTACCTTCAGCCGCAAACTGGAAGGCTTCGAGCAGATCCTGACGGGTACCCACCAGGGAACCCACTACCTGAATCCCATCCAGGACCAGACGTGGAATATCCAGGCTCATCGCTTCCGGCGGCAGGCCAACAGCCACCACGCGGCCTCCGGCGCGAACTGCGTCAACGGCAGAGTTGAAGGCCGCTTTCGCCACCGCCGTCACCACCGCCGCATGTGCACCACCGGTTTTCTCCTGAATCACTTTTGCCGCATCTTCACTGCGGGAGTTCACGGTTAAGTCTGCGCCCATGCTGGCAGCGAGCTTCAACTGCTCGTCATTCACGTCAATGGCGATAACCTTCGCATTGAAGACATTTTTGGCGTATTGCAGCGCGAGGTTGCCCAGACCGCCCAGGCCATAGATCGCAATCCACTGGCCGGGTTTGATGTCAGAGACTTTTACCGCTTTGTAGGTGGTGACCCCGGCGCAGGTAATGCTACTGGCCGCCGCAGAGTCCAGCCCGTCCGGAACTTTAACCGCGTAATCCGCGGTTACGATGCACTCTTCCGCCATGCCGCCGTCAACGGAGTAACCCGCGTTTTTCACGTCACGGCACAGCGTTTCGTTGCCGGTATTACAATATTCACAGTGGCCACAGCCTTCGAAGAACCACGCCACGCTTGCACGATCGCCTACTTTTAGCGACGTGACACCAGGACCAATCTCTTTGACGATACCAATTCCTTCGTGGCCGAGGATCACCCCGGTTTTGTCGCCAAAATCGCCATTCTTAACATGGAGATCGGTATGGCAAACGCCACAGCACTCCATCTTCAGCAGCGCTTCGCCATGTTTGAGCGCGCGTAAGGTTTTTTCTGTGACATTAACCTGATGATCCTGAGTGACAACAGCAGCCTTCATGTGTTTCTCCTTTCATGATGAGTATCTGCATAGCAGGTCTGATTACCCATTAAGGATTAATACTTTAGCGCTGTAATGCAAGGCAACCGCAACATAATGTCATTATTTGATGCATTTTCGGATTAAGAAAAGGGCGTACCACGCATAAATTGGGGTGAAAAACACTGGCCCGGCGACGTCACCGCCGGGCTCAGATTTACAGTTGCGCTTCTATCACCTCAATCTCTTTTCGCCATTGCGCCTGTAACTGCGGTTTTTGATGTTTTGGCTTGCGCGCCAAATCCTCTTCCAGCAGCGTTTCCAGGGCAACCAGGCGTTCGAGCAGATCGTCAGACGCTAAAGAGGGTGCCTTCGATGCGGGCTTCGACGCTTCAGGTACAACCGGGCCGGTGTCCTCACGCAGGCGCTCAAACGCCGCCTCCGCATCGTGCCATTCGCTCAGCCTGCCGTCCTCAATCAGCCAGAAGCGGTTACAGCTTTGGCTAATTAACTGACGATCGTGGCTTACCAGCAGCACTCCGCCTTCAAACTGTTGCAGCGTTTCCGCCAGCGCCTCTTTGCCTTCCATGTCCAGGTGGTTGGTCGGTTCATCCAGCATCAGCAGGCTATAACGGGCAAGCGTCAGGCCGACGAACAGCAGGCGCGAACGTTCCCCGCCGCTCAGCGTACTGACTTTTTGCCCATGACGCGCCCACGGGAACCCGGCACTGATGAGCGCCATTTTACGTGTCTGCGAATCTGGCGCGAAAGGCTCCAGCGCATCAAGCAGCGCCGCATCGTCCGGCAACTGGTGCAGCGTCTGATCGTAGTAGCCGGGTGAGACGCGCGGATGACGCTTAAGCCGCTCGTCCGCGATCTCGTCGCGAAAATGTCGCCAGATAAGCTTCAGCAGCGACGATTTTCCGCAGCCGTTACGACCCACAATCGCCACGCGATCGCCGCTCTTCAGCCGCGCGCTGTCGAGAGTAAACAGGTCTGGCAGACCCGGCGCCGGGGGGACGCCGAGGTGAGTCATTTCCAGCAGGCGGTCGGCGCGAAGCGCGTCCCCGCGCAGGGTTAAGGTCCACGGGCTTCCCGCCGTCAGTTCCGTCTGGGTCTCTTTCAGGCGTTCGACCTGTTTTTCCATCTGCTTAGCCTTACGGGAGAGATCTTCGTTGTCATAGACCTTGCCCCAGGTCGCGAGACGCCGTGCGCTGGCCGTGACGCGGTCGATCTCTTTTTGCTCTGCCTTATGGCGCAACGCATTGCTTTCGTCTTTTGCGTCGAGCGCCAGACGGGCGGCAGTGCAGGGAAGGGCAAAGGCGTGCAGCGTTTTATCGCGCAGGATCCAGCTGCCGTTGGTTACCGCGTCCAGCAGTTGCCTGTCGTGTGAGACCAGCACAAAGCTGCCGGACCAGTTTTGTAGAAACTGCTCCAGCCACAGCAGGGTCGGCAGGTCAAGGTGGTTGCTCGGTTCGTCCAGAAGCAGCAGATCCGGATCGCTTATCAGCGCTCGTGCCAGCAGCAACCGCGTATGCTGGCCGCCGCTCAGCGTGGCGGAGGTTAACGCCATTTCCTGCGTCGTGAAGCCCATTCCGGCCAGCAGCGTCTCGGCTTTCCAGCGCAAACTGTCGCGCTCACCAATCGGCAGCTGCGCCAGCACCGCATCCAGCATGGTCAGGGGATAAAGGGCCTCCGGCAGATGTTGTTCCACGCGCGCCAGCAGGCAATGCCCCGCCAGTGAAACGGTTCCGGCAGCAGGGGACTGCGTCCCGTCGAGGATTTTCAGCAGCGTACTTTTTCCGCAGCCGTTATCACCCAGCAGGCCGATGCGATCGCCTTTTTTCAACGTAAAGGAGAGAGAGTCGAAGAGCGTGCCGAACGCCGTATCAACGCGTAAAGAATGTGCAGTGAGTAAAGTGCTCATTGTTGCTTACCCAGGAGTTACAGGCATGTTTATGCCTCGTCAAACATCGCTGACGATAACTCAGTAAGCCCGAGAGAAGGGATTTCAGGGGTTGGTGTCTTCGCTCAAGCGGAAGTTATCGCAGCACGATACCGATAACGCTTGAGCTGGTGCGATCACCAAATGTATGTGAAACATTGAAAATTTCACAGTACAGCATAATTGGCCTCCTTATATATTCAGTAGGTTAATGGATGAAGGGAGTGTAGCGGGGGAAAATGGGTTTGGCTAGTGGGAGGTGCCGTATATTCCCCTCACCCTAACCCTCTCCCCTTTGGGGATAGGGCTGGGTGAGGGGCAATGCTTAAATAGAAGTACGACGATAGCTACGGTATTCCGGCATCCAGAAGTTATCGTCAATCGCCTGCTGCAACGCATCGGCAGAGGTTTTCACCGCGACGCCTTGCTGCTGCGCCATTTTGCCTACCGCGAAGGCAATTGCGCGGGACACTTTATGAATGTCTTTCAGCTCCGGCAGTACCAGGCCTTCACCGTTATTCACCAGCGGTGAGTGACCTGCCAGCGTTTCGCTCGCGGACATCAGCATTTCGTCGGTGATGCGTGACGCGCCGGAGGCGATAACCCCCAGACCAATACCCGGGAAGATATAGGAGTTATTGCACTGTGCGATGGGATAGAGTTTGTCCTTCCACAGCACCGGATCAAACGGGCTGCCGGTCGCGACCAGTGCCTTACCTTCTGTCCAGGCGATGATATCCTGCGGCGTTGCCTCCACGCGTGAAGTCGGGTTAGACAGCGGCATCACGATAGGGCGTTCGCAGTGCTTGTGCATCTCGCGAATAATCTCTTCCGTGAAGAGGCCGGTCTGCCCGGATACGCCGATCAGAATGTCCGGCTTCACGTTGCGCACCACGTCAAGAAGCGAGAGCACTTCGTTATCCGTATCCCAGTTTTTCAGGTTTTCACGCTTCTGCACCAGTTTGGTCTGGAACGGGAGCAGGTTTGGCATACCGTCGGTCAGCAGGCCAAAACGGTCCACCATAAAGACGCGGGAGCGAGCCAGCTCTTCGCTTAAGCCTTCGCGCTGGGTCTGGGCAATAATTTGCTCGGCGATGCCGCAGCCCGCGGAGCCTGCACCCAGGAAGACAATTTTCTGATAGCTGAGCTGGCTGCCTGCCGCACGGCTCGCGGCAATCAGCGTCCCCACGGTCACTGCCGCAGTGCCCTGAATGTCATCGTTGAACGAGCAGATCTCATCGCGGTAGCGGTTCAGCAGCGGCATGGCGTTTTTCTGTGCGAAGTCTTCGAACTGCAACAGCACGTCCGGCCAGCGGTGCTTCACGGCCTGGATGAAATCATCAACAAACTGATAGTACTCGTCGTCGGTAATGCGCGGGTGACGCCAGCCCATGTACAGCGGATCGTTCAGCAGTTGCTGGTTGTTGGTCCCCACGTCCAGCACAACCGGCAGGGTGTAGGCCGGGCTGATCCCGCCGCAGGCGGTATACAGCGAGAGCTTACCGATGGGGATCCCCATCCCACCAATGCCCTGGTCGCCAAGGCCCAGAATACGTTCGCCATCGGTTACCACGATCACCTTGATGTTGTGATTAGGCACGTTTTGCAGAATGTCGTCCATGTTGTGACGGTTCTGATAGGAGATGAACACGCCGCGGGAACGACGGTAGATCTCTGAGAAGCGTTCACACGCCGCGCCGACGGTTGGGGTATAAATGACGGGCATCATCTCTTCGAGATGGTTCTGCACCAGGCGGTAGAAGAGGGTTTCGTTGGTGTCCTGGATATTACGCAGGTAGATGTGCTTATCGATTTCGGTTTTAAAGCCCTGATACTGGATCCAGGCGCGTTCCGCCTGTTCTTCAATGGTTTCAACCACTTCAGGCAGCAGACCCAGCAGGTTAAAGCTGCTGCGCTCTTCCATGCTAAAGGCGCTGCCTTTGTTCAGAAGGGGAAACTCCAGTAAAACCGGACCGGCGTAAGGAATATAAAGGGAACGATGTTTTTTCAGTTTGTTGTCCATGTCACTCACTCTTTTTAAGAAGATCCGTCCCTGACACTGCTGTTTGTCATCTTTCTGGCCTGTGCTACGGGGTGCGGTCGGGCGGTATTATAAAGGAGCTAAATATTAATTACCGCAACACATAAACAAAAACACCACCGGGGTAACCGATGGTGTTGTGGATTTCGTACTGGAACTTACTTGCCTGCCTGACGTTTCCTGCCGGTGGCGTGGGTCACTTGCGTTTCGCTCCCCTCTTCAATAACCACTTTGCGCTGGTTAGAGAGCTTGTAGTTCAGTCCCAGAATGTGGCGTGCCTGACGGTTCGATTTCATATTAACTCCTCAATCCCGTTGATAGTTTTAAGGACAAGTTTGCTCACGCAAACGAAATGTAACCCCTTAGGTTGCAGATCCAGCTTAGCAGGTTTTTACAAAGGTGCATTTTGCCCGCTAACGACATAGTTGATGGTTTGCTGGTAGATGTCACTGAGGATGTCATTGTCTGTGGCTTCCACCCACCTGGTCAGTTCCATCAAAATGTCATCTTCGGTAACAACACCGTGCTCCGCCTGAAGCCCCTGCGCAATCGCGTTAACGAGTTCGGGTTGTGCTGCTGTGGTATGTGCCGGGTAATAAGTAAACATGCTGCCTCCGTGTCGTTTTCTGTTTAATGTTACGGCGTGCAAATTCGTAATTCGCATTCAGATTGGCAAATATTTTTGCCGTTGTGGTTCAGATTCGTCCTGGAAATAAAAATATCATCTCCCGTAGCACAGAAATAAAATTCAGGGTTTCCAGCGGCGTAAATTTGTCGTTTTTTCATAAGGCATGGGCGTTGGCCAGGAAATCAATTCTACAATGCTGCCCCAGGGGGTTTGCCCATAGTAGAAAGCATTACCTTCACCTTGCTCATCCGGAAACGAGAGCGGCTTTGGCGCGGTAAACATCTCCCCGCCGGCAGCGGTGAAAGCGGCTATCGCCTTATCAAAATCGTCAACATAAACAGCAAAATGCTGGAGGCCAAAGTCGCTGGCGCGGGCGGGCATTCCCTGTTCAGGGCCATGCATTTCGAAAAGTTCTATGCCGGGTCCGTGGGGCATGACGAGCATGCGAATGGCGTGAATTTTTGTGCCGGGAAATAATTTTAAGGTGTGCTGCTGGGCGGGCTGATCAATATTATCGGTTTGCGCATCGACAGAATGATATAAAACCTGGGCGTCGAAAGCGCGTTCAAAAAATAGGGTGGCTTTTTCAATGTCGGGCACCGTAATACCGATATGGTCGATGCCCCTTACTGAAGATGGCATAGTTAACTCCTGCTATAAAAAATTTAAATATAGCAGGAGATAATCAGGCTATTACCACTTCATTTCGCCGGTATTCACTTTGGCACTCAGTTCCAGCGAACTGGCTTCCGCCAGATTCGGCCACTGTTTTTTCATTGTGTTGATGACGCCGGTTGACGCTTTATCTGCCGTGAGGGCCTGTTCAAACTGCTGTAGATAGCGACGGGTAAAGTCGATAGCGCCGGTACCTGCTGGCGGTGTCCCCAGGTAGTGGCCCGGAATAACGTGTTCGGGCTTAAGGGCTGCCATGCTATCCAGCGTCTGCTGCCACTGTTTGCGGCTTTCCGGCGTTTGGGTATCTGCCGTCCAGACGTGAATGCCCCATGAGACGCCCGTGCCGCCGAGGATGGTTTTTGCGGATGGGATCCAGACATACGCCGCATAGCTCTCAGGCTCTTCAATATTCACTCTCTCACCGTCAATCATAAAGGTGGTTGAGGCAAGCACTTGCGGCACGTAGAGCTGCGTCGGCGCGCCGTCTTTCATCTGTGGCCCCCAGAAGGCGAGCTTCGCGTCTTTTGTGGCCTTGATATGGTCCACCACCTGTTGCGTGGCGACAACTTTGGCATTAGGGAAGGCTTTCACCAGCGGTTGCAGGCCGAAATAGAAATCCGGATCGCCGGAAGTGATCACGATTTTGTTCAGCGTTTTACCGCTGTGGCGAATTTTTTCTACCAGCGCTTCGCCATCTTTCACGCTGAACTGGGCGTCAAACAGTACCGCCTCTTTCGGGCCAGACACCAGGGTGGAAGAAACGGCAAAAATGCCTTTTTCCTGCGGGTTGTACGTATCAACGGTCAACGGCGCGGCAAAGACGGCCGGAGTGAAAAGGGTTGTCAGCAAAGCAAGGCGGGCGATGGTCATGGTCATCTCTCTGTTCTTCAGGAAAGTCTCTATTGTACGGATCTCTTCATTTGCCAGAATTCCTGAAACAGGAGATGCTTAGTTTCATAAATCGAGCAAATGGAGGTCAAAATGGATCGCGTTATTGCTGCCCAGGTGTACAACCGCATCTGTGAGCTGGGGAGTTTAAGCGCGGCGGCGCGGGCGCTGGGGATCTCCCGTCCGATGGTGAGCCGTTATCTGGAGCAGATGGAGAAGTGGGCCGGGGCGCGGCTGGTGAACCGCTCCACCCGCAAGCTGACGCTGACGGCGGCGGGAGAGAAGGTCCTGCAAAAGACGCGTACGCTCTCGCAAATTTCTCAGGAAATTGAAGATCAGTCAGTGAAGGATTTACCCTCAGGCACGCTTCGCGTCGCCTGCGCGCATTTCACTGCGATGCAGATTATCGCTCCGGTGCTGCCCGATCTGTTGCAGCGTTACCCTCAGCTGCGCATTGAGCTGGATGTTAATAACCATCCGGTAAGCCTGGTGGGCGAGCGAATTGACGTGGCGATCCGCATCACCGATAACCCCGAACCGGGCATGATCGCCCGCCGACTGGGAGAGTGTCGGTCCGTACTTTGCGCTTCGCCGCACTACCTTGCCAGCCGGGGCGTTCCAGAGCAGCTGGAGGACTTAGCCCGGCACAACTGCCTGCATTACAGCTTTTTTGCCGGTCAGTCGTGGCGTTTTTTGACGCCCGAAGGGGAGCCGATCACGACGGCGGTCAGCGGCAATCTCAGCGCCAGCATCTCGTCACTGCTGATGGAGGCGGCGATAAACCACTGTGGTATTGCCATGCTGCCCGAGCGCGAGGCGGACGCGGCGCTACGGCAGGGCAGCCTGGTGCCGGTGCTCAGCGCCTTTACGCCAAAACCAATCGGTATTTTTGGTATTTATCAGTCGCGAGACTATCAGCCTGCGGCGCAGCGTGTGTTCCTCGACGCGCTGGCAAACCACCTTGCCACGCGCTCGGACTAATCTGTCTTCCCTGCAAAATGGATTATGCGTCCTATACTTATCCCTTTGTAAGCCAAAAGGAGAGCAAGAATGACGATTCATAAGCACGGTTCAGCACACTGGTCTGGCGACATCAAACGCGGCAAAGGGACGGTCTCAACAGAAAGTGGCGTCCTTAACCAGCAACCTTACGGCTTTAACACCCGCTTCGAGGGCGAAAAAGGGACCAACCCGGAAGAGCTGATTGGCGCAGCGCACGCGGCCTGTTTCTCTATGGCCCTGTCGCTAATGTTGGGCGAAGCGGGTTATACCGCCGATTCCATCGATACCACGGCGGATGTCTCGCTGGATAAAACCGACAGTGGTTTTGCCATCAGCAAAGTGGCGCTGCAAAGCAAGGTGACGGTACCGGGTATCGATCCGCAGCAGTTCGACGGCATTATTCAGAAAGCGAAGGCGGGTTGTCCGGTGTCGCAGCTGTTGAAAGCCGAAATCACGCTCGATTACAAACTGAACTGATATTAGGCCGGGCAAATGCCCGGCTAACCTTTCACCGCCGCAGGGAAGACCTCGGCAAGCCACGCAATAAACACTCTCAGGCGATGTGTTAAATGCCGACTCTGTGGATAGACCACGTGAAAAGGATACGCCTTAGGACGCCAGTCGCTCAGGATCTCTACCAGCGCGCCCGTTTCCAGATGCGCTCTCGCAGCATAGCCAAACGTCTGAATAATCCCTAAACCCGCCAGCGCCGCGGCCAGGTGTGCGTTGCTTTCATTGACTCCAAGATGGTGCGGAACGCTGATCTCCAGCGGTTCACCCCGATCGAGGAACCGAAACGGGAATGCGCGTCCGGTAACGGGGGAAAGGTAGCTAATCAGCTTATGGCCGTTGCGCAGCTCCTGCGGATAGGCAGGGATGCCGTGAGTCTTAAGATAGCCCGGCGTCGCGCAGGCTATCATCCGGGCGTCACCGATATGCCGGGCGATAAGCGAAGAGTCATCCAGCGGGCCGCCGCGGATCACGCAGTCTACGTTTCCACTGATTAAGTCTACCGGACGGTCGGCTACCCCCAGGTTGATGCGCAGGTCCGGGTAGCGCTGAAAAAAATCCGGCAGCAGGGGGATCAACACGTCCCGGGCGGTTGAACCCCCCACGTCGATACGCAAATGGCCTTTAGGCGTGCAGCACGATGCGCGAAAGGCGGTATCAATGTCCTCTATATCAATTAATACCCGCAGCGCTTTCTCGTAGTATTCCATGCCTTCTGCCGTCGTGACCACCCGGCGCGTAGTACGATGCAGCAGCCGTGTTTCCAGGTGCGCTTCAAGTGATTTTACCAGCTTACTCAGCGTAGCTATCGGCATGTTCAGGGAGTCTGCCGCTCGGGTAAAGCTTCCGGATTCAACCACCCGCGTAAAGGCGCGCATTGCCATTAGCTGATCCACACAGATCTCCTCTGATTATTTCCTGCTGTGAAAATTCATTTTCATTTTTGCCCGTTTATCACGAATCCCGCAAGATCTAAAGTCTGCCTGACGCGGGCAAACGCTCCTCTTTTACATACAACAGAAGGTTATGAGTATGAATACAACGCTTGCAGGAAAAATCGCTCTGGTGACCGGCGGCAGCACGGGTATTGGTCTCGCAACGGCACAGGAGCTGGCGGCGCAGGGAGCGAAGGTCTATATCACCGGACGTCGTCAGGCCGAACTGGATGCTGCGCGGGCAGACATTGGCGCCGCGGCGGTAGCTATCCGCGCGGACGTCTCCAGAATGGCCGATCTGGATGCGGTTTACGCGCAGATTGCTAAAGAAGAAGGACGACTCGATATTCTGTTCGCCAACGCCGGGGGCGGCGACATGCTGCCGCTGGGCGCCATCACCGAGGAGCAGTTTGACCGGATTTTTGCCACCAACGTGCGCGGCGTGCTGTTTACCGTCCAGAAAGCGCTGCCGCTGCTCTCCTCTGGTTCATCCATTATCCTCACCGGATCGACGGTTTCAATTAAGGGGACGGCGAATTTTAGCGTCTACAGCGCCAGTAAAGCCGCCGTGCGTAACTTTGCCCGCTCCTGGGCGCTGGACTTAAAGGGCCGCGGGATACGCGTCAACGTCGTCAGCCCTGGCCCCGTGAAAACGCCCGGTCTTGGCGATCTGGTTCCCGAAGAACAGCGTCAGGGATTATACGATGCGCTGGCGGCCCAGGTGCCGCTGGGTCGCCTGGGCGCGCCGGGCGAAGTCGGAAAAGCCGTGGCGTTTCTGGCGTCCGATGCCGCCAGCTTTATAAACGCCACGGAGCTGTTTGTCGATGGCGGGATGGCGCAAATCTAGCGGTTACGCCAGCAGCGTACGCTTCGGTCTCCGGCTGCGGGCTGAAGCGGCTGCGGCCGTTCGCATCCTTCAGCTGCCAGCGGGCAGCGGTCGCGGAAGTAGCAGCCATCGGGCAGGCGGCGATTACCGGGGAGATCGGTTTTGCGTAATGCCAGATCTTCGTCCAGCGGTTCTCCGGTACGGGGAACGGAGTCAAGCAGCAGCTGCGTATACGGATGCCGTGGCTTGCCCAGCACCTGGTCCGCCGGACCCAGCTCCACGATCTGCCCCAGATACATTACCGCCACCCGGTCGCTCATGTGACGAACCACCGACACGTTGTGCGAGATCAGCACGTAGGTCAGATTTCGCTGCTGTTGCAGGGCAACCAGCAAATTGAGGATCTGCGCCTGGACGGAAATATCCAGCGCGCTGGTGGGTTCATCCAGCACGATGATGTCCGGATCCGAAGAGAGCGCCCGGGCAATAGCGATGCGCTGGCGCTGTCCACCCGAAAACGCATGCGGCAGGCGGTCAAGATATTCCGCCCGAATGCCCACCTGCTGCGCCAGCGTCTCAGCCAGCTGACGACGCTCCCGTTCGCTGCGGCGTTGCTGTATCCACACCGGCTCGGTAATGATGCGCCAGACGGGTAAACGCGGGTCGAGGGACGAGAGCGGGTCCTGAAATACCATCTGCATACCGCCTGCCGCATTCGCGCGCTGACAGGCACCGGTACTCGGTTTGAGCATGCCCATCAGCAGCTGCGCCAGCGTGCTCTTTCCACAGCCGGATTCCCCCACAACGCCCAGCGTTTCGCCGCGATGGATCCGGAGATCCATGCCGTTGAGGGCGTGTACCTGCTCCGTCACGCGCCCCAGCCAGTTTTTGCGCGCAGGAAAATTCACATGCACGCTATCCAGTTCCAGCAGTACCTCAGACATGGCGTCTCTCCTGTTGTGGGTACCAGCAGGCAGCCTGCTGGCCTTCTGCGCCCGTGGAAATTAAGCGCGGCGTTTCGCTGCATTTCGCCCCGGCAGCAAAACAGCGTTCGCGAAAGGCACATCCGCGCGGGAGGTGGCTGAGGTTAGGCACCGTGCCGGGAATGGCCGGGAGGATCTCGCGCGGTTCACCATTTTCCGGGGCACACCGCAGCAGGCCAATCGAATAGGGATGCACAGGATGGTGGATCAAGGTCTGCGTGCTGCCGCTTTCGATCACGCTGCCCGCGTACATAACGTACATCCGGTCACAAAGCTGCGACACCACCGCCATATCGTGACTGATAAACAGCACCGACGTCCCGCTGGCGCGCGCTTTGTGTTTCAGCAGACGCAGCACCTGACGCTGAACGGTCACGTCCAGCGCGGTGGTCGGCTCATCGGCAATGATCAGCTCCGGCTCGCAGGAGAAGGCAAGGGCGATCATCACCCGCTGGCGCATGCCGCCGGAAAGCTCAAACGGATAGCGATCCATCACCTGTGCCGCATCCGGGATTTGCATCTCGCCCAGCAGGGCGATCGCCTTCTGCTGCGCGTCGCGGCGGGAAAGCGACTGATGCTGGCGGATCACCTCCACCATTTGCCTGCCAATCCGGCGCGTGGGGTTGAGCGCCGTCATCGGCTCCTGAAAAATCATCGCCACCCTGGCGCCGCGCCACTGACGAAGCTGTTTTTCCGACGCGTTCAGGACATCTTCCCCGAGGAACGTGACCCGTCCATGGTGAATATGGTAACT
This sequence comes from Enterobacter sp. DTU_2021_1002640_1_SI_PRY_ASU_LCPMC_013, assembly GCF_032389435.1. Classification (NCBI taxonomy): domain Bacteria; kingdom Pseudomonadati; phylum Pseudomonadota; class Gammaproteobacteria; order Enterobacterales; family Enterobacteriaceae; genus Enterobacter; species Enterobacter sp. DTU_2021_1002640_1_SI_PRY_ASU_LCPMC_013. Next base: position 2,273,478 of record NZ_CP135594.1, on the reverse strand, counting down.
GCCTTCCGGCAGCAGGCGCATCGCCAGCATCGCGGTGACCGATTTTCCCGAGCCGGATTCGCCCACCACGCCGACAATTTCACCCCGGCCAATCTCCAGCGAAACGTGGTTGAGCGCGTGGACGTCACCGCGAAAAATGGGGAAGCTCAGGTGCAAATCTTCAATTGATAATACGGAATCACTCATGACTGCTTCCCTCCTGATTTGGGATCCAGCAGGTCGCGAAGACCATCGCCAAACAGATTAAACCCAACTGCCGTGATCAGAATTGCCGCCCCCGGAAACGCGCAGTACCACCACTGGTCAAGCACGTAGTTACGCCCCACGGCCACCATCGCGCCCCATTCGGCGGTGGGTTGCTGCGCGCCTAATCCAATAAAGCCCAGCGTGGCGGCCATCAGAATGGCGCTGCCGATATCCAGCGACGCCTGTACGATCAGCGGCGGCAGGGCGTTACGCAGGATATGCCAGCTGATCAGGTGCCAGCGCGACGCGCCAAAGGTGCGGGCGGCCTGCACGTAGGTGAACTGGCGCACCACCAGCGTTTGCCCGCGTGCCAGCCGCACGTAAAACGGAATGCGTACAATCGCAATCGCCAGCATCGCGTTAAACAGGCTTGGGCCGAGCGCGGCGGCCAGCGCCATCGTCAGCACCAGCGAGGGGATGGAGAGCATAATGTCCATGATACGCATAATGATGGCGTCGCCGCGTCCGCCGAGTACGCCGGACAAACAGCCGAGCAGAGAACCGATGCCGCCTGCAATCACCACCACCGCCAGCCCCGCCGTGATGGACTGCTGGCTGCCCACCAGCACGCGGCTGAACAGATCCCGGCCCACCTCATCGGTGCCAAACCAGTGCTGGGCTGAAGGCGCCTGCAATCGCGCGGTCAGATCCAGCGCGTTCGGATCGTGCGGGACTATCCACGGCGAGACCACCATCATCAGCAGCATCACGATCATAATCACCCCGCCGATCAGCGTGAGCGGGCTTTTGCGTAACATCCAGAACAGCTTTGCCCAGTTGATGCGCTGTTTGGCGGTGCTGACGGGGACGGGCGTTTCCTGAGTTAACATCATTCGGCACCTCCGCGCCCGATTCGCGGGTCGATCCACAGATACAGCAGATCCACCACCAGATTGACGAAGACATAGGCCAGCGATACCACGACCGCGAAGCCCATGACGGCAGGGAAGTCCAGCGCCTGAATGGAGGTCACCACCCAGGCTCCCATTCCCGGCCAGGCAAACACGGTTTCGGTAAGGACTGCCCCATACAGCAGATCGCCCAGCGCCAGCCCGAGCACGGTAATGGAGGGAATCATGGCGTTGGGTAAGGCGTAGCGCAGCACGATGTACCAGCCCGGCAACCCGCTCGCGCGGGCGGTACGAATATAATCCTCGCTCAGCTGCTCCAGCATCGCGGAACGCACCTGACGCGCCACAATACCCAGATGCACAAAGGCCAGGGTCAGGGAGGGTAGAATCAGGTGCTGTAGGGCGTTGAAAAACACCTCGCCGTTGCCTTCCAGCAGGGCGTCCAGCAGATAAAAGCCGGTAACGTGGGCAGGCGGATCGAGCCAGTCGTCCAGCCTGCCGCCGCCGGGCAGAATTTGCAGTTGCCCGTAGAACAGAACGATTACCCCCAGTCCCAGCCAGAAGGCAGGCGTCGAGATGCCCGTCATCGCTATCAGTCGCACCAGGTGATCCAGCCAGCGGTTACGGTACACCGCCGATAAAATGCCCAGCGGTACGCCAATCACCAGCGCCAGCAGCAAAGAGCAGAAGGCCAGCTCCAGCGTGGCGGGGAAAAAGGCTTTCAAATCTTCCGCAACGGGGCGACCGGTGCGAATGGAGGTGCCCAGATCGCCGTGCGCCAGCGCCTCTACATAGCGGCCAAACTGAATATAGAGTGGTTGATCCAGCCCCAGCTGCTGGCGGATGCCCTGCACGATTTCATCGCTGGCGCGGTCACCGGCCAGCAGGCGGGCCGGATCGCCGGGGATCAGGTGTGAAATAATAAAAGTAATAATACAGACACCGGCCACCACCAGGATTAACCCCCAGCAGCGCTGGCGCACGATGCTCCAGAACGTCATACACTTCCCCCCGGCGTGGGCCGTTACTTACTCATGATGGCGATGTTAAAGACCTGCTCAAGCATCGGATTAAAGGTGAAGCCTTTGACCTCTTTGTTCATCGCCAGCTGGTAGTTCTTCTGGAACAGATAAACGTAAGCCGCCTCGTCAATCACCACTTTCTGCGCCTGCTGGTAATCTTTGGTGCGTTCCGCCTGATCGGTGGTTTTCAGTGCCGCCTGCAACAATGCATCGACCTCTTTGTTCTCATAGAATGAGCGGTTACCCGGCAGCCCTTTTTTGTCCGATTCGAACCAGTAGTTCATGAACATGTACGGGTCAGCGAAGTCCGGGCTCCAGTTACCAATCGCAATGTCATAATCACCTTTGCCGACGCGGTCGCGCATGGTGGCGTTCGCCAGTTTCTCGAGCTTGACGTTAATCCCCAGCTTGCCCAGGCTCGCCTGCGTGGAGAGGGCGATAGGCTCCCAGTTCGGGTCGTTATCGGAGTAGAGGAACGTCAGGCTGGCCGGTTTATCGTTGACTTTCTCCAGCGCCGCTTTGGCCTTAGCCTCGTCAAAGCTGTACTGCATGGCGTTCGCATCGAAGCCCCACATGCCCTCCGGGATCGGGCCGCGCATCTGCTTGCCGTTCCCGCTGAGAATGCCTTTCACCATCCCCTGATAATCGGTGGCCCAGGAGACCGCGCGGCGCAAATCCACCTGATTCATCGGAGGCTTACTGTTGTTCAGATAGATGTAGGTCACCCGCAGGGACGGGTATTCCGCCACGGCCACTTTGCCTTCCTGCTTCAGAGCAGCAAGCTGATCCACCGGCAGGGCGTCGGCGATATCCAGATCGCCACGGGAAAGTTGCAGGCGACGCGAGGCGCTTTCACCGATAATCTTCACCGAGACGCGCTTGAAGTGCGGCTTTTCACCCGGCCAGTGTGGGTTGGGCACCATCACCAGCTGCTGACCTTTCCGCCAGCTTTTCAGCATAAACGGTCCTGAACCCGCGGTGTTTTGCGCCAGGAAACCGCGCGCGTCGTCGGCGGCATTGGCTTTCAGCACCGCCGGGTTGACGATCGACGCGCCGTCATTGGCCAGCGTGTAGAGGAACGGGGCGAACGGCTGGCTGAGGGTGAATTTCACCGTATGCTCATCCACCGCGTCCACTTTCAAATCTTTCGGGAACGCTTCGGAAGGTCCCTGATTAATTTTCAGCAGACGTTCAAACGACAGCTTGACCGCTTCGGCGGTCACCGGCGTGCCGTCGGAAAATTTTGCATTATCTGCCAGGGTGAACGTCCACTCTTTCTGGTCGTCAGACGCCTTCCAGCCCGTCGACAGATCGCCTTCCACCTCCGTGGTGCCAGGCTTGTATTTCACCAGACGCTGGTACGAGGGGTAGGTCACCGTCCAGTCGTTGTTATCGATAGTGACCGCCGGATCCAGCGTTTGCGGATCGGCAGCTTTCCCAATCACCAGCATATCTTTTGGCACCGCCGCCAGCGCGAGAGGGGCGCTCAGGGCGAGCGTAGCGGCAATCAGGGTTGTAAGCAGCGTAGTTTTCATGGCCGGGCTCCAGAATTAGAGTGAGTGTGTGGTCGGATAACAGGCGAACTGGTCATCTAACAGCGGGTAGCTGGCGGCGTTCGGCAGTTCGAAATGCCACCACTCGCTGCTGATGCCCACAAAACCGCCGCCGTACATCACGGCGTTCAGGAGCAGACGATTTCGCTGCGCCTCGGGCGGAACGGAAGGGTGCCAGGCATGAGAACGGTCGTGCATTTCGTCAAACCCGGCGCCCATATCCAGCACGTTGTCGTGTTCATCCATCAGCGTGACGTCAATGGCGGTGCCCCGGCTGTGGTTAGAGCCAATTGCGACATCCACCACGTATTCCGGATTGGGGCAGGCATCCCAGAGTTGCGACTGCGCCTGCTGGGGGCGGTAGGCGTCGTAAACCACCAGCTTCAGACCGGCCAGCGCGGCGATGCTGATCGCTTTCGCCAGCGCGGTGGCGGCATCCGTATGCAACAGGCACGCGGCGTGCTGGTAGATCGGGCGGCCAGTGATGTTATCGGCGGTCGCGTATTTCAGATCGATATGCAGCGTGGGAAAGGTTTTCGCCACATCAATCAGTTGACTCTCTTCAGGCATAGCTCCGCTCCTTTAGCGTTCAAATTGACCAAACTCTTGTTGTAGTTGTCGGTTGATTGCCAGACGTTCCGGCAGCGCATCGCCCAGCGCCTCCACAACGCCCGACAGCAGCAGGTTGAAGAGACAGCTCACCGGCGCTAGCGAATCCCAGAAATGGCCGGTATCGGTCTTCACCTGGAGCAAATCAATCGGGTAATCCCGCGCCCACGGGCACCAGATATCGGTGATCAGCGCCATCGCCAGGCCTTTTTCGCTCGCCACGCGGCAGTACTGGCGGGCAATGGCGGAGTAGGCGCGGGTATCCGTCAGCACGATATACGGGTTCGCAAAGCCGGAGTTAAGCGACTCCACCCAGCTACCGGAGAGCCCTTCGGAATAGCTCACCCGCGGGCGCAGATACTCCAGATGGCTGAAGAACGCATTGGCGATCCCGCGCGTGGACTGGATCCCCAGCACGAAGACGGCGTCGGCATGGGTAAGTTGCTGGACCACCTGCCTGAACGTTTCGCTTTGCGCCAGCTGGTAGACATGGGCAATGGCGTCCACCTCCAGCGACAGGGAGTGCTGAAGGCGATCCGACAGCGGCTGTTGCTGCTTCCAGGAGTCGAGACGCTCGTTAATGCCCCAGGGCTGGTGGGGATCGCGCAGGCTTTTTTTGGCGTCGTCCAGGTTGCGATAGCCCAGCTTGCGCAGAAAGCGTCCGACGGTGATCCCGCTGGTGGCCGTGGCCAGCGCCACGCTCTCTGCCGTTTCAAAGGGGATCTGCCCGACGTGCGCCAGCATCCAGCTTGCCACCCGCTTTTCGCTCGGGGTGAGCTGGCTAAAGGTCGCTTCGATACGGCTCAACACCTCAGGTTTGGTCGTCATACCGCCTCGCTGTTAACTGGCTGTCAAAGGCCGGGATTCTGTTACCGGATTAACAATGCAGGACGCGTGCCATGTTCACATTGCGGCGAAAACGCGCTGTGCAGCAAAGTTAATGCAATATTTGTTTAACAGACGCTCAACATTTGTGCAGCGTAGTTCACTTTTGGTGCAGTGTCCGGCCTGAGCGGTATCTATTTGGTGAATACGTCAGCCTCTTCACATTTTTTGGTAAGATGAACGCTCTGTGGATAAGAGAGGGAGCCTCACATGGCGAATTTGCCCTGGCGGGTCAGCGTGCGCCTGATGGCTCTCGCAAAAAAAATAGCGATGGTCATCGGGATCATTGTGCTCGTGCTGCTGGCGGTGCGGGTTTATCTTTCGCAGCAGGGGCCGGCCCTGCATCACTGGCACACCTGGCGGGCTGACGAAATGTCCGTGCAGGAGATGGATAACGCGACCTTCGCAGCGTATGTCGCGCGGGAAAACGCCATCTTCACCGCTCTCGACGCTGAGGTGACGGCGAATGTCACACCCGCAGAGCGCACGCCGCTGAACCGTTATTACCGCCAGAGCCTGGTGTGGCCAGGACACTTTTCCCCGGATGCAAACCGGTCGTTCGTGCTGATGCCTGCCGGAAAGCCGCGCGGGGCGGTGGTATTGCTGCACGGTCTGACGGACTCGCCCTACAGCGTCAGGCATCTGGCAGATAATTATCAACAGCACGGCTTTGTGGCCGTAGTGCCTCGTTTGCCCGGACACGGCACGGCGCCGGGCGCGCTGACAGACGTTGACTGGGAGGCTTGGCTGGCCGCATCACGCCTTGCGGTTCGTGAAGCGACACGCCTGACGGGGAACGATCTTCCCCTGCATCTGGTGGGCTACTCCAACGGCGGGGCGCTGGCGATGAAATACGCCCTCGACGCTCTTGATGCGCCTGAACTGCGTAAACCTCAGCAGATCGTTTTGCTCTCACCGATGATTGGCGTCACGGCGTTTGCGCGCTTTGCCGGATTCGCCGGGCTACCGGCCATGTTACCGGCGTTTGCCAAAGCCGCGTGGCTCAATATTTCGCCGGAATATAATCCTTATAAATACAATTCGTTCCCGGTGAATGCAGCACGTCAGTCCTGGCTGCTTACCCAGGCGCTTCATGAGCAGATAAACCGCGATGTTCATGATCACAAACTGGCGCAGCTTCCGCCGGTGCTGGCGTTTCAGTCGGTCATGGATTCAACGGTCAGTACCCGCGCCGTGGTCAGCGGGCTGTTTGACCAGCTTCCGGCAAACGGCAGCGAACTGGTAGTTTTTGATATCAACCAGGCCGGGAGTTTCCGTCCACTGTTCAGGCCATCATCCTGGACGGCGGTGGCTGACCTGCTGCCCGAGGCAAAAAGGCGTTACAGTGTCACAATTGTGACCAATGCCAGCCCCGACAGGTTTGATATGGTGGCAAAGACGACGCCAGCGGGTAGCACCCGGGAAACGGTGATGCCGCTGTCGGTCGCGTATCCGCAGGAGGTTTATTCCCTGTCGCATGTTGCTATTCCGTTCCCGCCTGATGACGATCTGTATGGCCGCCATCCTGAGGTGAAAAACCACTACGGTATCAGCCTGGGGACGATAGCCCTGTGGGGAGAAACATCGGTTCTGAGCGTCGGCAAAGATGCGCTGATGCGCGTGACGTCGAATCCGTTCTACGATTATATGCAGACGCGGATCGACAGCCGTATCGGGGAGAATTAAGCCCAACGTGGAATAGATTAGGTCACACCGGGGAACTGTGTTAAACAGTACCGTTCAGGCGTATACCCCATACCGGACCCCGTTTCTGTGCTGACAACTCTTATTTATCGAAGCCAGCTGAGCTTAACCTGCACCTCCGCAGCGTTAAGCGCGCTGGTTGAACAGGCCAGGATCCGTAATACGGAGCAGGGCATCTCAGGCATTCTTCTCTCCCGTGGACGTGACGTTCTGCAAATTCTCGAAGGCACGGAACAGCGCGTCGTCGCGCTTTTTAACACCATCCGTGCGGATGACCGGCATACCGGCGTGGTGGAGCTGATGCGCGATTACGGCCCGCGCAGACGTTTCGAAGACGTGGGAATGCTGCTGTTTGACCTGGACGTTCAGACCCCGAAAGCGGTTCTGGCGTCGGTTCTGCATTACAGCAAGCTGGAAAGCTATCTGACTTCTGAGGATCGGGTCTTCAAATTTATTCAGACCTTTATCACCGGCAAAACCGCTATCCCACCCGCTTCGGACTATGAGCCTGATAAATGGACGCTTTCGCGAGAGCGCGCGCCGTTTGGTAAAGGGTTAGGTCTGCTGGCGGGACAGCCCTGCCAGTTTGCGCTGCAACCCATTGTCGAGCCGTCCGAAGGCAAAATCAGTTCTCTCGAAGCGCTTATACGCGGAAACGACGGCGGCAGCCCGGAGCATTTCTTCCGTAGTCTCGATCGTGAACAGATTTACGAAGTCGACCTGCAAACCAAAGCCTGGACCTTTGCGCTGGCGCAAAAGCTCGGCATCGGCAGCCACAAACTGGCGGTGAACCTGCTGCCAATGTCGCTGGTTAACGTGCCGGGCGCGGTAGAGTTCCTGGTAACGCAGATCAAAAAGTACAATCTACAGCCTGAGCAGGTGGTCATTGAAGTCACTGAGAGCGAGATGATTTCCGGCTTTAACCAGTTTAACAGCGCCATTAAACAGCTGCGCGCGGAAGGGGTTGGGCTGGCGATAGATGATTTTGGTTCCGGCTATGCTGGTCTTTCACTGCTCACCCGGTTTCAACCGGATAAGCTCAAAATCGACAGAGAGATCGTCAGCGATATCCACCTGAGCGGGCCCAAGCAGGCGATTGTGAAGTCGATAATCAGCTGCTGCACCGATCTGGAGATTACGCTGGTCGCAGAAGGCATTGAGAAGATAGAAGAGTGGTGCTGGCTTGAATCCGTCGGTATTCGCCGCTTCCAGGGCTTTTTGTTCGCCCGCCCGCAGCTCAATGGCGTAGGTGATATCCACTGGCCCCATCGGGTGGGTTAAGCAAATTTTCCGTCGCCATATTTCCCCGACACCCTGCCTGTGCTTAAATAGCTAAACCGGTTTAACATGATTTAGCTAAGAAGGTGATATGGAGACGATCTGGGTACTTGGCGATGCCGTGGTGGATCTGTTGCCCGACGGAGAGGGCAAACTGCTGCAATGTCCTGGCGGCGCACCGGCCAATGTCGCGGTAGGGGTTGCGCGTCTGGGCGGCAGAAGCGCCTTTATAGGCCGGGTGGGCGACGACCCCTTCGGGCGTTTTATGCAAAAAACGCTTGCGGATGAGCAGGTTAATACAGAATGGCTGCGCCTGGACCCGCAGCATCGCACCTCCACGGTGGTGGTGGATCTCGATAACGACGGTGAACGTTCCTTTACCTTTATGGTTCGCCCGAGCGCTGATTTATTCCTCGACTCTGCCGATCTCCCGCCATTCCGCACCGGGGAGTGGCTGCACGTCTGCTCTATCGCGCTCAGCGCCGAACCCAGCCGTTCCGCGACGTTTCAGGCGATGTCCGCTATCAGACTGGCGGGGGGATTTGTCAGCTTTGACCCCAATATCCGCGCCGATCTCTGGCACGATGAAGTCGAGCTGCGTCAGTGTCTTGTGCGGGCATTAGCCTGTGCAGATGTGGTGAAAATCTCGGTGGAAGAGCTGGCGTTCTTAACCGGAAATGCGCAGGTCCATGAGGGGCTGGCGGCGCTGATGCGCACCTGTCCGGCCAGGCTGGTGCTGGTGACGCAGGGAAAAGAGGGCGTAACCGCCTGGCAGAAAGGCGCGTTGACGCACTATCCTGCATCACCCGTGGAATGCATTGATACCACCGGCGCGGGGGATGCTTTCGTCGCCGGGCTGCTGTTCGGTCTGGCTCGTGATGGCCAGGCCCGTCTTTCAGAGGTCATCACGCTGGCGCAGCGCTGTGGGGCGCTGGCGACAACCGCAAAAGGGGCAATGACCGCGCTGCCTTATCATCACGAACTGTAATTCACCTCTCCAGGCCACCGGTCGGCGGCCTGAATTGTCGCCTCGATCACACTTACTAAAACGGTTTAGCAAAAAACGTTGCCGATCCAAAATTCAACGGTTTAGTATCATCAGCCTAAACCGGTTTAGCAATTTAGCACTTTCACCGATAGTTATTAGGGATGCGACAAAATGTATAAAAAACGCAGACTTGCCGTGATGATAGGCATGCTGGCCGGGAGTACCTCTGTTTTTGCCCAGACGGATATGACACGTATCGAAGCGCGCCTGGCAGCGCTGGAGCAGCGTTTGCAGGAGGCGGAAACCCGCGCGCAGGTTGCTGAAAAGCGCGCCACGGCAGCGGAACAGAAAACACAGCAGCTGGCGGCTGCGCAGCAGGAAGCGCAAACCTCCACACAGGCGGTGGCGCAACGTACCACGGTGCTGGAAGAAAAAGCCGACCGGTCAGGCGGTTTTGAATTTCACGGTTACGCCCGTTCCGGCCTGCTGATGAACGACGCGGCCTCCAGCAGCAAAAGCGGCCCTTATCTGACGCCCGCCGGGGAAACGGGCGGGGCCATCGGGCGTCTGGGGAACGAAGCGGATACCTACGTTGAGCTGAATGCTGAGCACAAACAGACGCTGGAGAATGGTGCGACGACGCGCTTTAAGGCGATGCTGGCCGACGGCCAGAAAACCTATAACGACTGGTCGGCAGACAGCAGCGACCTGAACATTCGTCAGGCCTTTGCCGAGCTGGGCAATTTGCCGGACTTTACCGGTGCGCTGAAGGGCAGTACCTTCTGGGCGGGTAAGCGTTTTGACCGCGACAACTTCGACATTCACTGGCTGGATTCCGACGTGGTGTTTCTCGCCGGGACCGGCGGCGGCGTCTACGACGTGAAGTGGAACGATACGCTGCGCAGTAACTTCTCCCTTTATGGCCGTAACTTCGGCAGCGAAGAGGAGATCGACAACAACGTTCAGAACTACATCCTCAGCATGAATCACTTCGCCGGGCCGGTGCAGATGATGGTCAGCGGATTACGGGCAAAAGATAATGACGACCGTAAGGACAGCAACGGCGATCCGATTAAAACCGACGCGGCAAATAACGGGGTACATGCGCTGGTTGGTCTGCATAACGAGAGTTTCTACGGCCTGTGGGAAGGTTCCGCCAAAACGGCGCTGCTTTACGGCCACGGTCTGGGCGCCGAGGTGAAAAGCATTGGTTCAGACGGCGCGCTGCTGTCAGAAGCCGATACCTGGCGTTTTGCAAGTTACGGTGTCACGCCGCTGGGCGATGGCTGGCACATTGCGCCCGCCGTGCTGGCGCAAAGCAGTAAGGACCGCTACGTGAAGGGCGACAGCTATGAGTGGGTCACGCTCAATACGCGTCTGATCAAAGAGGTGACCCAGAATTTCGCCCTCGCGTTCGAAGGCAGCTATCAGTACATGGATTTAAGCCCGGAAGGCTACAAGGATCGCAATGCGGTTAACGGTAGCTTCTACAAGCTGACCTTCGCCCCGACGTTAAAGGCGGGCAAAATTGGCGATTTCTTCAGCCGTCCGGAGCTGCGCCTGTTCGCCACCTGGATGGACTGGAGCAGCAAGCTGGATAACTACGCCAGCGATGACGCCTTTGGCAGCAGCGGCTTCAACGCGGGCGGGGAATGGAACTTTGGGGTGCAGATGGAAACCTGGTTTTAACCCTTCACGCTCCCGCATCGCGGGGGCGTTTCGAACACCATAAAAAGAGGTCAGGAAGAGGTATCTATGGATTTTAATCATATTGCGCGCGAGCTTATTCCGCTGCTCGGTGGCAAAGAGAACATTGCCAGCGCGGCACATTGCGCCACGCGCCTTCGTCTGGTGCTGGTCGATGATACGCTTGCCGACCAGCAGGCTATCGGCAAGGTTGATGGCGTGAAAGGCTGTTTTCGAAACGCCGGGCAGATGCAGGTGATCTTTGGCACCGGGGTGGTGAATAAGGTTTACGCTGCGTTTATTCAGGCGGCTGGGATTAGCGAGTCCAGTAAATCGGAAGCGGCGGATATTGCGGCCCGCAAGCTGAACCCGTTCCAGCGTATCGCGCGTCTGCTCTCCAACATCTTCGTGCCTATTATCCCGGCGATCGTGGCCTCGGGTCTGCTGATGGGCCTGCTGGGGATGGTTAAAACCTACGGCTGGGTTAATCCGGATAACGCGCTCTATATCATGCTGGATATGTGCAGCTCGGCGGGGTTTATTATTCTGCCGATCCTGATTGGCTTCACCGCCGCGCGGGAGTTTGGCGGCAACCCGTATCTGGGGGCAACGCTCGGCGGCATCCTGACTCATCCGGCGCTGACCAACGCCTGGGGCGTAGCGTCCGGCTTCCACACCATGAACTTCTTCGGTCTTGAAATCGCCATGATTGGCTATCAGGGAACCGTCTTCCCGGTGCTGCTGGCGGTGTGGTTTATGAGCATTGTGGAAAAACAGCTGCGCCGGGCAATACCGGATGCGTTAGATCTGATCCTGACGCCGTTCCTGACCGTCATTATCTCCGGCTTTATCGCGCTGTTGATTATTGGCCCGGCGGGACGCGCGCTGGGCGACGGGATCTCCTTCATTCTTAGCACTCTGATTGCCCACGCGGGCTGGCTGGCCGGGCTGCTGTTTGGTGGGCTCTATTCGGTGATTGTCATTACCGGCATTCACCACAGCTTCCACGCCATTGAAGCCGGGCTGCTGGGTAATCCGTCGATTGGCGTTAACTTCCTGCTGCCGATCTGGGCGATGGCGAACGTGGCGCAGGGCGGGGCGTGTCTGGCGGTGTGGTTCAAAACCCGCGATGCCAGAATCAAAGCCATTACCTTACCGTCGGCGTTTTCCGCGATGCTGGGCATCACCGAAGCGGCAATTTTTGGCATCAACCTGCGTTTTGTGAAGCCGTTTATCGCGGCGCTGATCGGTGGTGCGGCGGGCGGTGCCTGGGTGGTGTCGGTGCATGTCTACATGACCGCTGTTGGCCTGACGGCGCTTCCCGGCATGGCGATTGTCCAGGCCAGCTCGCTGCTCAACTATATTATCGGCATGGTGATTGCCTTTGGCGTGGCGTTCACCGTCTCTCTGCTGCTGAAATATAAAACGGACTCTGAATAATGACCTTAACTTCCCGCTGGCCTGCCGTGTTGCAGGCCGTGATGCAAGGCCAGCCGCGTGCGCTGGCGGACAGCCACTATCCGCAGTGGCATCCCGCACCGGTGACAGGGCTGATGAACGATCCGAACGGGTTTATCTGGTTTGCCGGGCGCTACCATCTGTTTTATCAGTGGAACCCGCTGGGCTGCGATCATCGCTACAAGTGCTGGGGGCACTGGAGCTCAGCAGATCTGGTGCACTGGCAGCACGAGCCAATGGCGCTGATGCCTGACGAAGAGTATGACCGCAATGGCTGTTACTCCGGCAGCGCCGTGGATAACAACGGCGTGCTGACCCTGTGCTATACCGGCAACGTTAAGTTTGACGATGGCGGCCGCACCGCCTGGCAGTGTCTGGCGGTGCAAAATGACGATGGCACGTTTGCCAAACTGGGACCGGTGTTGCCCCTGCCGGACGGGTACACCGGGCACGTCCGCGATCCGAAAGTATGGTGGCATGACGGGCTGTGGTACATGGTGCTCGGCGCGCAGGATCGACAGCAGCGCGGCAAGGTGCTGCTGTTTACGTCAGCCGATTTACACACCTGGGCGTCCTGCGGCGAAATCGCCGGTCACGGCGTCAACGGACTCACGGACGCGGGCTATATGTGGGAGTGCCCGGATCTGTTTGCGCTTGATGGCACACACGTCTTGATCTGCTGCCCGCAGGGGCTGGCGCGCGAAGCGCATCGCTATCTCAACACCTATCCGGCCGTCTGGATGAGCGGGGCATTTGATTATCAAACGCCTGCATTTGCGCACGGCGAGCTGCATGAGCTTGACGCCGGTTTCGAATTTTACGCGCCGCAAACCACGGTGGCAGAAGATGGCCGCCGCATCCTCATCGGCTGGATGGGCGTGCCGGACGGCGAAGAGATGCTCCAGCCTACGCGGGCGCACGGCTGGATCCACCAGATGACCTGTCCTCGCGAGCTGCGCTACCGCGACGGTAAGCTCTGGCAAACCCCGGTCCGTGAGCTGGAAACGCTGCGCGAGGATGAACATCACTGGCAGGGACGCGCCAGCGATGCCCCGGTGCTGGCGGGAGCGCGTCTTGAGTTCGAACTGAGCGCATCGAGCGTGTACGTGGATTTTGCCGGCGCGTTGCGGCTGATTGTGGATGATGAGGGGATCCGTCTGGAACGCGCCAGTCTGAAAACCACAGACACGCTGACCCGCTACTGGCAGGGCAATGTTCATCATTTACGCGTGCTGTGCGACTGTTCCAGCGTCGAAATTTTCATCAATCACGGTGAAGGCGTCATGAGCAGCCGCTATTTTCCTGACCATCCGGCCCAGGTACGCTTCGAAGGTGCGTCCGATATCACATTACGCTACTGGTCGCTGCGCAGCTGCATGATAGAATAGAGGTTTTGGCAGCCGGATCTAAGTCGTTGTGAGAAAAACAAAACGCGTCACCATTAAAGATATCGCGGAGCTCGCGGGGGTATCAAAAGCCACCGCCAGCCTGGTTCTGAACGGCCGCAGCAAAGAGCTTCGGGTGGCGGAGGAGACACGCGAGCGTGTGCTGGCGATTGCCAAAGAACATCATTATCAGCCCAGCATTCACGCCCGTTCGCTGCGGGACAACCGCAGCCACACCATTGGTCTGGTGGTGCCGGAAATCACCAACTACGGGTTTGCCGTTTTTTCTCATGAGCTGGAGACCCTCTGCCGCGAGGCGGGTGTTCAGCTGCTGATCTCCTGTAGCGATGAAAATCCGGGCCAGGAGACGGTGGTGGTCAATAACATGGTGGCCCGCCAGGTGGACGGGCTGATTGTCGCCTCCAGCATGCTCAACGACGCGGACTACCAAAAGCTGAGCGAACAGTTGCCCGTTGTGCTCTTTGACCGTCATATGAACGACAGTTCTCTGCCGCTGGTTCTCACCGATTCGATTACCCCAACCGCCACACTGGTGGCCGACATCGCGCGCCAGCATCCGGATGAGTTCTACTTCCTCGGCGGTCAGCCGCGGCTTTCCCCGACGCGTGACCGTCTTGAAGGGTTTAAGCAGGGGCTGCGTGACGCTGGCGTCGAGTTACGTCCGGAGTGGATCATTCATGGTAATTACCATCCGAGCTCCGGCTACGAAATGTTTGCCGAGCTTTGCGCACGCCTGGGCCGCCCGCCAAAAGCCCTTTTTACCGCCGCCTGCGGTCTGCTGGAAGGGGTGTTGCGCTATATGGGGCAACATAATCTGCTGCAAAGCGATATGCGTCTGGCCAGCTTTGACGATCACTATCTCTATGATTCTCTGACCATTCCTGTCGATACCGTTCGTCAGGATAACCGCCAGCTCGCCTGGCACTGCTTTGATCTGATTGGCAAACTGATTGAAGGGGAAACGCCGGAGCCGATCCAGCGTAAGCTGGATGCCACCCTGCAACGGCGATACAAGGCCGTAGAGTGACAGGGTAACGTCTGAGGGTGACATCAATAACTTTAATTAATTAAAGATTGGATTCAGCCGATAACCAAAGGGAAATTATATCCCTGAGGTGTGTTATGTCGTTGAAAAAATCATCCCTGATTATCCTGTTTTCCCTGCTTTTCTTCTTTGTGGCCAGCACTATCACCAGCGTTGGGCTCATCATTAAAAGTAATACTTCGCTGGATAATGTGAACAAAGAAATTCAGGTGGTTCTGTCCATTATTGATCCCATTAACCACAGCCGAACCCTGCGGGTCAGGGTTATGGAGTATGTGAAAATGGTGGAAGCGGGGGACGCTACCGACCCGTCTGCGAAACTGGCCTCGGTTAAAGAGGCGCTGACCAAAGCCGATAGTGCATATTCGGCGTTTATGGCCTCGCCGCGTTTGCCGGACGAAGCCCCGCTGGTCACTGCCTACCAGGAGGCGTGGCAAAACTACCGTAACCAGGGACTGGCGCCTCTCATCGCCGCTGCCGCCGCTCACGATGTGTCGCGGTTCAACGCTCTTATTCCCGTGGTGTCTCAACTCGATCGCCAATATGAAATTGTGCTCGATCAGGTTCTCTCCGTTCACCAGAAGTACGCCAAAACGCTGAACGAGGATGCGAGCCATAATTTCGTGTCGGGTCTGGTTATTATCGCCTGCATTGCGGTGCTGTTCGTGGTGGTGATCTTCGCCGTCAGCCTGCTGATGAAACGCGTGGTCTTTGCGCCGGTGAACCTGGCGCGCGAGCACTGTCGCCAGATTGCGGCCGGGAAGCTGGACGTACCGGTACCGATCAAGCGTGATTCCGGGAATGAAATCGATCACCTGATGTCCTCGATGGAGCAGATGCGCCAGGCGCTGCTCTCCACCATTTCTCAGGTGCGCGATGCCAGCCACACTGTGACGCATGCGGCGCAGGAAATTGCCTCCGGCAATATCGACCTGGCCTCCCGTACCGAGCAACAGGCTTCGGCCCTGACCCAGACGGCCGCCAGCATGGAAGAGCTGAGCGCGACGGTGGCGAATAACACCGACAACGTTTTCCAGGCTGGTAAGCTGGTGCAGGATGCCGTGAAAAATGCCCATACCGGTGAAGCGGTAACCCGTGAAGTCATCGAAACGATGAATACTATCGCGTCCAATTCGAAGCGTATTGAGGACATCACCAGCGTCATCAACAGCATTGCTTTCCAGACTAATATTCTGGCGCTAAACGCGGCCGTTGAAGCGGCGCGTGCTGGCGCGCAGGGGCGAGGATTTGCCGTGGTAGCAAGTGAAGTGCGCACCCTGGCACAAAAAAGCGCGGTGGCGGCGAAGGATATCGAAAGCCTTATCGCCCAGTCTGTTTCCAGCGTGAAAAACGGTGCACAACTGGTGAATCGTTCGGGAGAGGTGATTGATTCTATTATCAGCTCTGTGAATAAAGTGCATACGCTGATGGAACAGATTTCGGTTGCCTCAGAAGAGCAGAGCCGCGGGATTGGTCAGGTTGGGCAGGCCGTAACGGAGATGGACGGTGTGACCCAGCAGAACGCGGCGCTGGTGCAGCAATCCGCCGCCGCCGCGGCCTCGCTGGAGGAGCAGGCGCAGCAGCTGTCCCAGAGTATCTCGAGCTTTAGTTTGCCTGCTACGGCGTGATGTTCAGAGAGGCTCCTGAGGGAGCCTTTTTAATGTCTGCATTCAGCCGCTATCACATGAATTTTATCTTTCCCCGGCAATATTTCTGTTTCTCATCCGTCTACCTCATCAGAGACCATAATCATTCAACATAAACGAGGTACACATGAGAAATTTTGATATGCACGGAAAAGGTCACGGGCGTGGTTTGGGCCGCCATCGTATGGGTAAGGGCATCGTGATTGGCACAGTCCTGTTCGTGGTGCTTGGCCTGCTGGTCATGTCCCTGTGGAACGCGTTGCTCCCGGCCATCCTGGGGGTTAAAGCCATTGGCTTCTGGCAGGCGCTGGGGATCCTGCTGCTGAGCCGCATTCTTTTCGGTGGGCTGGGTTTCCGTCCTGGCATGTTCGGTGCGCACCGCCGTATGCACGAACAATGGATGAATATGAGCCCCGAACAACGTGAGGCCTTCATTCAGCAGCGTCGGGCGGGATTTGGGCGCCACGGTCATTGCCGGTGGCACGATGGCCGGGATGAAAAGCGAGATGATAACGGTGCGAAAGCGCCGGAAGCCGAGTGAGCGATATGAAAGCCGGTGAGGCGGGGGAATCATTACTGATCTCGGCACTCAATGCCTGCCGCGCGCGGCTAAAAGCCTTCATTCGCGGACGGACTGCGGTTCGTGATGATGTCGATGATATTCTTCAGGAAGTGACCTGGCAGTTGATGAAAGTGGAACAACCGGTCGAGAACGTCGCCGCCTGGCTGTTTCGCGCCGCACGAAATGAGATGATCGACCGGGCGCGAAAAAAGCACGAGGTTTCACTGCCGGGGTACTTGACAGCAGATGACGAGGACTTTCCGGAGCAGGAGATTGCAGAAACGTTATTCGGCGTACCGCAAACGCCGGAGGAGGAGTATCTCAACATGCTGCTATGGGAAGAGTTGGGGCAAGCCCTGTCGGAACTGCCGCCACCTCAGCGCGAGGTGTTTGAAAAAACGGAATTTGAGGGCTACAGCATGAAGGTGCTGGCAGAGGAAACAGGCGACAGTGTGCAGGCGTTATTATCCCGCAAACACAAAGCCGTGCGATTTTTGCGTAGTCGCCTCAAGGATATTTATGAAGCGTTGACAGGGCAATAAACTTCGACCACTCTGAAAAACAATATTTTAAAGGGGTCGTTATGCTTCAACGGTTAGCAAAGAAAAAGGTGCTGTTACTCTCTGCTCTGATGGTTTCAGGGCTGGTCAGGGCAGAGGAGTCGCTTCCGGATGTGGTGAAGCACTTCAGTGAACAGCAGGACATCAAAATCATCAAGAAAATTGCCGCCCCCGGCGGCGCGCCAGCGTGGCTGGGGAAATATCAGGACATGGGCGTGACGCTCTTTCTGACCCCTGACGGAAAGCACGTCGTGTCTGGCTATCTGTATGATGATAAGGGAACCAACCTCAGCGAGGCCTTTTTCCAGAAAGAGATCTACGCCCCGATGGGCCGCGAGATGTGGAAAAAGCTCAATGCGGCGCATCTCCTGAAAGAGGGCGCGGAGAGTGCCCCGCGCAAAGTCTTCGTCTTTGCCGACCCGTTCTGCCCGTACTGCAAGCAGTTCTGGGCTGAAGCACAGCCGTGGGTGAAGGCCGGCAAGGTTCAGCTCAACACGCTGCTGGTTGCGTTTCTTAACCCGAACAGCGGGCGTAACGCCTCCGCGATCCTGAATGCGAAAGATCCGGTGTCGGCCTGGAAAGCGTACGAGCTGTCCGGCGGTAAAAAGCTGCCGAAACCTGAAGCTGCGGCTTCCCGGGAAACCGTTGAGATCCTGCAAAATCACCAGACGCTAATGGACAGTCTCGGCGCGAATGCCACACCGGCTATTTATTACCTGAATGAGCAAAACGAACTGCAACAGGTCGTGGGTATGCCAGACGCAAAACAGCTTGAGGCGATGTTCGGGCCGAAGCCGTAAAAGAAAGGCAGAAACAGGACGTTTCTGCCTTTTTTAAGTCAACTACCCCAGCGTCCCCGGAGGTAATTTACCGCCTCCTGCGTCTGCGGCTGGTTAAGATAGTCTTCACGGAACAGGATGGTGCCCTTAACGTCTGGCAGTGAATCGTTGAGGTCGAGCTGTTTTTTCAGCTCCGGTACGCCGCCGTTCACCGTCCAGTCCGGTTCGTTTCTGGAAGGTGCGCCCACTTTGTAGAACGCGATCCCGATATACAGGCGGGTATGGGTCGGTTTCACCACGTCAGCCCACCATTTTGTCAGCACATCGTAACGTGCCGCGTCGCGGGCGAAGGGCCAGTAGATCTGCGGCGCAATGTAATCCAGTAAACCCTGCTGTACCCATTTGCGCGTGTCAGCGTAGGATTCATCATAGGCTGCGGCACCGCGCGTGTCCGAGCCTGCCGGGTCGAAGGAGCGATTGCGCCAGACCCCCGCCGGGCTAACGCCAAATTCGACCTCAGGTTTAGCCTGCTTGATCGCCCTTGAGACCTGCACAATCAACTGCTGCGTATTGTGTCGACGCCAGTCCGCTTTTGACGCAAATCCTTCGCCATAGCGCCTGAAGGTCCAGGCATCATTCAGGGTGGACCCCTGCGTCTCGGTGTAAAAATAGTCATCGAACTGAACGCCGTCGACAGGGTAGTGATTTACCACTTCCATCACCACCTGGGTTATCCAGTCCCGCACGTCGGGAATGCCCGGGTCGAGAACAAAACGATCCCCCGAGGTGCGGATCCACTCCGGATGCTGGACGTACACGCTGGAAGGATGAAGCGACGAGGTGCGGTTAAGCGCGGCGATGGTCGACGGCTTCGTGTTGGTGGAAACGCGGTACGGGTTAAACCAGGCATGAACCTTCATCCCGCGCTTGTGCGCTTCATCCAGCATAAACTGGAGCGGATCGTAACCGGGATCTTCCCCGATAGTCCCCGTCAGGGTATCTGACCACGGCAGTATTTTAGAGGCCCACAGCGCCGTACTGTCCGGTTTTACCTGAAAGAAGACGGTGTTGATCCCAAGATTTTTCAGCTTATCGAGCTTGTCCGTCAGCGCCCGCTGTTGCTGGGCGATACGCTGGTCCGCGCTACGGCCATTCACCGATGACACGGGAGGCCAGTCGAGACGGGAGACGGTCGCCAGCCAGATCCCGCGCATGGGTTCGTTAGTCTGCTGTAGAGGTTTCGCCTGCGGCAGCGGGGTAACGAGTGATTTGGGTGGTTTGGAAGTGCAACTTACCAGTAAAAGCGCGCAGCCAAGCAGCGCGCCAGTCCGTTTTACGTGTCGCATCATTTGCGTGTTAGCTCCTGGGTGTCCGGCTATCCGTCCAGGGATTAAACGCCGGTTCGTCCTGTTCCCCATTACCGTCATCGTGAAGAGAGTCGAGGTAGAGGGCTTCAACTTCCGCCCGCGCCCATGGGGTGCGGCGCAGGAACTTCAGACTCGATTTAACACTCGGGTCCTTGCGAAAACAGTTGATTTTGATTCGGTTGCCCAGTTCATTCCAGCCATATCGCGCAACCAGCGTGTTAACCTGCATTTCGAGCGTTACGCCATGCAAAGGATCGTTGGAAATATGTGCTGTCATAGGCGTCCGGTAGTCTCATTTTTTATGGGGTTGTGATAAACGCTCAAAGGTTACAAGAAAGCAGGGGACGCGGCAATTTCAGCGTGAGGTTCTTCACCCGTGAAGTTTCCCCCTCGGCCGCGTATTTGCCACGCGTGACAGTGAACTAGAAGCGAATATGAAAGCGAACGCAAAAAAATGGCTGGCTGTCTGACAGGTTGAGCGCAGGGCCGGACAGATTTCGCCGGCTGGTTAATACCCGGCCGCGGGGCCCTGGGCGTGAGATAGCGGTCCCAGGCTGAAATATTTAGCCTGGGACGCAGAGACTCTCTTATTGGGCGTCCCGGTTGGTATAGGTCACCGGAACCCACGCGTAGCCTTCCCGCTCACCTTTCTTCACATACCCGATCCCGGGGAAAGGCAGATGTGGCGCCGCAATCAGATCTTTGTTTTTCACAAACTCAGCGAACGCTGCGTTGCGTACCCGGGCGGCTCCGTCCTGATCCTCATCGTAAGCAATCGTCACGTTGGGCTGTGGGAACTGAACCGCGGCAACGTGAATGATGTCGCCGACAAAGGTAATTTTTTCACCTTTGCTCTCCAGCGTGTAGAACGCGGACCCTGGGGTGTGGCCCGGGTGAACCGTACCACTGATGCCCGGCAGAAGCTGTTCCGTCCCGGAGAAAGTCTTCACTTTTCCGGCATCCAGATAGGGCTTTAAGGTCTTGTGCGCGACGTCGAAGTAGTTCTGGTCATAGCCAGATTTTTTCTGGTTCTCGTCGTTAAAGAAGAAATCGATATCCGGTTTGCCGACATACACCTGCGCGTGGGTAAACACGCGCTGACCGTCTTTGACCAGGCCGCCTGCATGATCGGAGTGCGCGTGGGTGATCAGGATATCGGTGATGTCCTGCGGCCTGATACCCTGCGTCGCCAGGCTTTCAATCAGCCGCCCGCCTTTACCGGGGCCAAAGAGCTGACCGGAACCAGTATCCACCAGAATTTTGTGGCCGGGCATAGCGATATAGAACGCGTTAATCGATGCTTCCACCGGATTGGCCTGGAAGTTTTTGGCCAGTAACGCATCGGTATTTTCCGCCGTCGTCCGGCGCAGTAAGGCGTGCAGGTCCTGCGGCACGCTGCCGTCCGTAAAGGCGGTGACAATCGTATCGCCAACCTGAACGCTGTAGCCGCCAGCCTGCTGTTTCACCACATGCTGCGGAACGCTGGCCACCGCGTGGATCGCGGGAAAGAATAAAACCGAACCGGTCAACAGGGTTGATATCGCAAGTTTTTTCACAGTAAACATGATGGGCTCCTCAATAGTAAGTTCATCATAGTTCAACTGAGATTTTTGAGAACAGCAGGGAAGTGAATGTGACCTATCCATGAAATGGATAGGTCTGAGAGGATGCTTTACAGCACGCCGGTACCGCCGTCAGAGCACCATACTTGTCCGGAGGCGTATGAGCAGGTATCTGAGGCAAAAAGCACATACAGCGGTGCGATTTCAACCGGCTGGCCCGGTCGGCCCAGGGGCGTATCTTCCCCGAACTTCTGAACTTTGGACTGCGGCTGACCGCCGCTGGACTGAAGAGGCGTCCAGTATGGACCTGGCGCGACGGCATTCACCCGAATGCCACGCGGCCCCAGCTGCTGAGCCAGAGACTTGGTAAAGGCCACGTTACAGGCTTTGGTCTGCGCATAGTCCACCAGGATCGCGCTCGGTTTAAACGCCTGAACGGAAGTGGTGTTGATGATCACGGCGCCTTCCTGCAAATGGCGCAGCGCAGCTTTGGTGATCCAGAAGGGGGCATAGACGTTGGTTTTAAACGTCGCGTCAAAATCTGCCGTGGTGAGATCGTCGATCGATTCGCAGTACTGCTGGCGTCCAGCGTTGTTCACCAGGATATCCAGGCCACCCAGTTCCGCGACGGCTTTTTCCACCAGCGTATCGCAGAACGACTCCACGCGAATGTCGCCGGGAATGGCGACCGCTTTACGGCCTTCGGCCCGAATCAGCGCAATGACCGATGCCGCATCGGACTCCTCTTCCGGGAGATAGCCAATAGCCACATCTGCACCTTCACGGGCATAGGCGATCGCTACCGCGCGACCAATTCCGGAATCACCGCCGGTAATCAGCGCTTTTTTTCCTGCCAGTTTGCCTGATCCGATATAACTTGTTTCACCGTGATCCGGTATTGGCTTCATTTCCGATGCCAGCCCGGGGGCCCTTTGCGGTTGTTCAGCAAACGGTGGACGAGGGTAATGCAGCGTGTGATTATTTCCTGTAGACATACCGGCCTCCTTAATAGTGAATTCCAAGATTAGTCGTTAATTAAACGTAAGCGGGCAAAATTGACAAATTCAGACAAATCTATCTTCTGGTAGCGGATATAAAATATTTTCTCAAGCCAGCATGTAATACCAGAAAAGGGCGACCTCATCTTTTTCCGGCAGGGCGTTGTAAAGGTAGCGATCGTAACCGCCGAGAATAAACCCATAGTGACGATAGAACTGACAGGCAGAAACATTAACGTTCTGCGTCTCCAGCCGTAACCCGGGCGCATTGAGGCTTCGCGCCCAGACGTGGGTGGCGGACATCAGCTTGTGCGCCGCGCCCGTACGGCGTTTTGAACGCTCGACGGCAATGTAATCCACCGAAATAAATTTATTCCAGTTGCAGGACGCGGTAATAAAACCGGCGATTTCACCGTCATCCGTTTCGGCGATAAGAAATATTGAATCCGGATTAACGCAATGATTTTCCAGCGTCTGGAGATCAAGTTCATAGGTTTTAAGATAAGGTTCGGTCAGCGCCTCGATATGCAAATCACCATTGAGAAATGGCTCTCTTGCAATCTCATCAACCTTGAAAGAAAAATCACAACATTCAAGGCGGGCGAGGTCTGTACTTAATCCTTTTCGAATATGCATAGTATTCCTTAAGTGGGAGTTATAAATAGATAATAGACGAAGCGGCATCCCCTGCTGGCATAACACTCTGTAGATCCTGGTCTAAGCTTGTATTTCGTTCCGCGTAAAAGGTGGTCATTCGAGGACAATGAATGGAATTCAGAACATGTCGCAGGCACTGGGGTGCTGAGTTTATTTCCGATGACGTTGTACGTTTTCGCGTCTGGGCAGAAGGGCAGAAAGATCTCACATTACGTTTAACCGATACCGACATTCCCATGGCGGCGGTGGGCGACGGTTGGTTTCAGATTGACGTGCCCGGCGTCAGGCACGGTACGACCTATCAGTTTGTTTTACAGGATGGAATGGCGGTGCCGGATCCGGCCTCACGCGCGCAGCAGGCTGACGTCAACGGCCCGTCGGTGGTGATCGACCCGCGTCGCAGCCAGCCCACTCAGCGGGAATGGCAAGGACGACCGTGGGATGAGACGGTGATCTACGAGCTGCATATCGGCACCTTCACCGGGGAAGGAACCTTCAGGGCGGCCATCGACAAACTGCCTTATCTGACCGGGCTGGGTATTACGCAACTGGAAGTGATGCCCGTGTCCCAGTTCGGGGGCGCGCGCGGATGGGGGTATGACGGCGTACTGCTGTATGCCCCGCACTCGGCTTATGGCACACCGGATGATTTTCATGCCTTCATTGATGCCGCCCACGCGCTCGGGCTTTCCGTGGTGCTGGATATCGTACTCAACCACTTTGGCCCGGAAGGGAATTACCTGCCGTTGCTCTCGCCAGCGTTTTTCCATCAGGATCATATGACCCCGTGGGGCAACGGTATTGCCTATGAGGTTGAGGCCGTCCGGCAATACATCGCCGAGGCGCCGTTATTCTGGCTCTCGGAGTATCATCTTGACGGTCTGCGCTTCGACGCCATCGACCAGATCCATGACGACGCTGAGACCCATATTCTTCCCGAGATAGCGCAACGGATCCGCGACGCATTTCCGGATCGGCATATCCATCTGACCACCGAAGACAGTCGCAACGTGATTTTCCTGCATCCGCGCGATGAGCATGGTCAGACGCCGCTTTTCACCGCCGAATGGAATGATGATTTTCACAACGCCGCGCATGTCTTCGCGACAGGGGAATCACACGCCTATTATCAGGATTTTGCCTTTGAGCCGGAGAAAAAACTGGCGCGGGCGCTGGCAGAGGGCTTTGTCTACCAGGGGGAAATCTCGCTTCAGACCGGAAAATCGCGCGGGGTAGAGTGTCGCGAGCAACCTCCGCTGTTTTTTGTCGATTTTATTCAGAATCACGACCAGGTCGGCAACCGTGCCCAGGGGGAGAGGCTTATCTCTCTGGCAGGCGCGGATAAAACGCGTGTGCTGTTTGCGGCGCTGCTTATGTCGCCCCATATTCCGCTGCTGTTTATGGGCGAGGAGTATGGCGAAACGCATCCGTTCCTCTTTTTCACCGACTTCCACGGCGACCTGGCGAAAGCCGTGCGGGAAGGGCGCGCGAAAGAGTTTACCGGCCATGCCGGGCACGATGAAACCGTACCGGACCCCAATGACGTAAATACCTTTATGCGGTCGAAGCTTGACTGGAACAAGGCAGACACGGAGGAAGGCAGGGCGTGGCTGCACGTTACGCGCGAACTGATTGCGCTGCGTCAGCGCTTTATCGTCCCGTTACTTAAACAGCGGGGCGCCGTGGAGGGTAACGTCCTGCAAACGGCGCTCGGCATGGTTGCCGTGAGCTGGCGTTTTCCGTCCGGCACGCTGTCGCTGGCACTGAATATCGGCAAGAAGCCGCTAGCCTTACCGGACCTGCCCGGAAAAACAATCTTTAGCTGGCCGGAGGCAGTCGATAACCTGCCGCCAAACAGCATTGTTGTTCGCTTTGCTGATGGAGACGCAGCGCTATGATCCCTTCCTCTACTTACCGAATTCAGTTTCGCAACGGCATGACCTTCGATCGCGTGGTGGACCTGATTCCGTATATGAAAGACCTTGGAATTAGCCATCTTTACGCGTCGCCTGTTTTCACCGCAACCACGGATTCCACCCACG
This sequence comes from Enterobacter sp. DTU_2021_1002640_1_SI_PRY_ASU_LCPMC_013, assembly GCF_032389435.1. NCBI lineage: Bacteria > Pseudomonadati > Pseudomonadota > Gammaproteobacteria > Enterobacterales > Enterobacteriaceae > Enterobacter > Enterobacter sp. DTU_2021_1002640_1_SI_PRY_ASU_LCPMC_013. Next base: position 2,248,574 of record NZ_CP135594.1, on the reverse strand, counting down.
GCTATGACGTGACCGACCCCAACGAAATCGACCCGGCGATTGGCGGGCGGGAAGGGTTTGACCGCATGGCGGTGGCGCTGAAGCAGGCAGGGATGGGACTGATTCTGGATATCGTTCCTAACCATATGTCGACCTCGCTGGAAAACCGCTGGTGGCGCGATGTTATCGAACAAGGCAGGCAGAGCCGCTATGCGGCGTATTTTGATATCGACTGGTCCCGACCGCTGACGTTACCGTTTCTTGGCGACACCTTTGAAGCCGAGCTGGAGCGGGGGGCTATCACCTTAAAGCGTGACAGTGTCACCAATAGCGCAGCGCTGGTTTACTATGATACCGCCTATCCGCTTAATCCCGGCACGTATGACGAAGGCAAGAGCATCGCTGAGATCCACGAAGCGCAAAGCTGGCGTCTGATGTCGTGGCGGGAAGCGCCGAGACAGCTTTCATGGCGGCGCTTTTTTGAAATCACCGGGCTGGTCGGCGTGCGGGTAGAGGATGAGGCGGTCTTCGCAGACACGCACCGCCTGATCCTTGAGCTTGTTCACGCCGGGGTTGTCGACGGCCTGCGCATTGACCATGTGGACGGGCTTGCCGATCCGCTGGGCTATTTGCAGCGCCTGCGTGCGGCGACCGGACCGGATTGCTACATCACGGTAGAGAAGATCCTCGCCAAAGGGGAACAGCTTCCTCCGGAGTGGCCGGTCTCGGGTACTACGGGCTATGAGTTTATTGCCTCGCTGGCGGAAGTGCTGGTGGATGATACCAACCTCTCGCGACTGGAGACGCTCTACGACGAGACGCTGGGTACGACCGTGGACAGGCAGGCGGAACTTCGCAAAGCCAAAGGGCTGATGACCGATCGTAATTTTGAAGGTGAATTTACCACGCTGCTCAAAATCGCCAGCGAGCTGGCCGGGCATAACGGCGCCGAAGTGGAGCATGAGGATATCCGCCATGCCCTGCGCGAGCTGCTTATCGCGTTTCCGGTGTATCGCACCTACGGCACCGGAGAGGGGCTGACGCCACCGGATGTGGCGCTGCTCAGTCGCGTGGTCGCCAGCGTCGACACCTCTGAACCCGCCCTGAGCCTGATCGTGCGTATTCTTACCGGCGATCTGCCGGAGGATGACCACGCGCTGGCCTCGCTTTTCCGCACCCGTTTTCAGCAGTTGACCGGGCCGCTGATGGCGAAATCGGTAGAGGATACGCTGTTCTTCCGCCATAACCTGGAGCTGGCCCTGAACGAAGTCGGCGCTGACCCGACGCCGCGCGCATTTTCACTTTCCCGTTTTCATCAGGAGATGCGCATTCGTCTTGCCCGCCAGCCCGATGCGCTGCTGGGAACCTCCACCCACGACACCAAACGCGGCGAGGATGCGCGAGCGCGACTATACACGCTGACGGAAGCGCCAGATCTGTGGGGGGAAAACCTGGCGCGCTGGCGCCAGATGAACCAGACGCAGGTTCGATTCCTCAACGACGGCACCGCGCCGAACGCCGCCGACACCTGGATGATCTTCCAGGCGCTGGCGGGCGTCTGGCCAGCCACGCTGTCGCCAGACGATCGTGATGGTCTTAAGTCACTGGAAGAGCGTTTCCTCGGCTTTATTGAGAAAGCCCTGCGCGAGGCCAAGCAGCGTACCGACTGGATCGACAGCAACGAAGGGTACGAGAGCGTGGTGCTGGACTACGTGCGCCATCTGCTCTCCCCGGATAACACCCTGTTCCTGCGTGATTTCAGTGCCGCACTCCAGCCGTTTATTCGGGCTGGGTTAATGAACAGCCTGAGCCAGACGGTGATCAAGCTGACTGCGCCAGGCGTACCGGACATCTACCAGGGCAGCGAAGGGCTTAACTTCAGCCTGGTCGACCCGGATAACCGCCGCGAACCGGATTTCACCGCGCTGGCGGAAAACCTCAGCGTAGCGGATGGAACCATTTTTAACGATGCGCAACGCTGGCGAGACGGCAGCGTGAAGCAGTACGTCACCGCCACGCTGTTACGGCTGCGGCCGCATTACCCCGCGCTTTTCCGCTACGGCGACTGGCTGCCGCTGAAGGTGACCGGCGAGCGGGAAGAGAATCTGATCGTTTATGCCCGCATAAAAGATGACGAGGCGCTGATCGTCGCCGTGCCGCGTCTGGTGTTTGACGTCACCGACAATGCGATGCTGTGGGCCAATACTATGGTGGCCATACCCCAGGAGCTGGCCGGGAAGCACTACCGGGATCTGTTTACCGGTGAGCGTCGCCTTCTGCCAGAGACGCTGGATTTAACGTCTGAAAAGGGATGTTTGTTGGTTCTGCTTACCTGCGAATAATCGAGGAGAACAAAAATGCCAAAGGATACAACGTTTGAAATTCGGGCCGGTCATGGCCAACAGTTGGGCGCAAATTATGACGGGAAAGGAGTGAATTTCGCCCTGTTTTCCGCCCATGCGGAGCGGGTGGAGCTGTGTCTGTTTGACCCATCGGGAAAAACAGAAATCACACGGCTGGAACTGCCGGAATATACCCATGAGGTCTGGCACGGCTATGTGCCGGATCTGAAACCGGGGGCGCTGTATGGTTACCGTGTGTATGGCCCTTACGATCCGGAGAACGGTCACCGGTTCAACCCCAATAAGCTGCTTATTGACCCCTATGCCCGTGAACTGGTGGGTGACATTGAGTGGAACGATGCCCACTTCGGCTATGAGCTGGGACACGACGAGCTGGATCTCAGCTTTGATACGCGAGACAGCGCGCCGTTTACGCCCAAATGCAAGGTCATCGACCCTCATGCCGTTGACTGGCAAGACTCCCGCCGGCCCGATATTCCGTGGCCGCATACCGTGGTTTATGAGAGCCACGTAAAAGGCTTTACCCAGCTTAACCCGGCTATTCCGCCTGAACTGCGCGGTACGTTTGAGGGGATGGGGCATAAAGCGTCGGTGGACTACATCAAAAGCCTCGGCATTACCTCGGTCGAGCTGCTGCCGGTTCACTGGTTCCCTGACGATCAGCACCTGCTCGATCGCGGCCTGAAAAATTTCTGGGGCTATAACTCGCTCGGTTTCTTTGCGCCAGCGTCCCGCTATTACGGCCCGGCGGGGATCCAGGGTTTCCGCGACATGGTGCGTGCCTATCATGACGCGGGCATCGAGGTGATCCTCGACGTGGTCTATAACCACACGGCGGAGGGCAACGAACTGGGGCCAACCCTGTCGTTTAAGGGGATTGATAACTTCTGCTATTACCGCACCATGCCGGATCAGCACCGGTATTACATCAACGACACCGGCACCGGGAACACCGTTAATACTTCCCACCCGCGCGTATTGCAGATGGTCATGGACTCCCTGCGTTACTGGGCAGAATCGATGCAGATTGACGGTTTCCGCTTTGACCTCGGGACCATTCTCGGACGTGAGCCGGAGGGGTTCGATCCGCGCGGCGGCTTCTTCGATGCCGTGACCCAGGATCCGGTGCTGTCGAAGCTGAAGCTCATCGGTGAGCCGTGGGATATCGGCCCCGGCGGGTATCAGGTGGGGGGCTTCCCGCCAGGCTGGGGTGAGTGGAACGACAAATACCGCGATACGGTACGTGAATACTGGAAGGGGGATAACGTCTCTAACGATTTTGCCGCCCGTCTGTTAGGGTCCGGTGATTTGTACGATCTGCGCGGGCGTCGTCCGTGGGCCAGCGTCAATTTTATTACCGCGCATGACGGCTTCACGCTGAACGACCTGGTGTCGTACAACGAGAAACATAACGCCGATAACGGGGAAGATAATAACGACGGACATAACGATAACCGGTCGTATAACTACGGCGAAGAAGGGCCGACGGAGAACCCGGATATCATCGCCACCCGCGAGCGGCAAAAGCGCAACTTCCTCACCACGCTCTTCTTCTCGCACGGTACGCCGATGCTGCTGGCAGGGGATGAGTTTGGCCGGACGCAAAAGGGCAATAATAACGGCTACTGTCAGGACAGCGAGATCTCCTGGGTAAACTGGAAAGGGCTCTCTGAAAACGACGAGAAGCTGCGCGACTTTACCCGTCGGTTGATTGCCCTGCGCGCGACGCAGCCGCTGCTGCGACGTGAGAACTGGCGCGACGGGCTGGAGATCCGCTGGTTTAACGCCGGCGGCGGACCGCAGCAGTCGGAACAATGGGACGAGGGTTCCACCCTTGGTCTTGCCATCAGCCGCCCGGATCTTAAGCAGGAAGAGGGCGTCTGGCACGACGTGCTGATGCTGTTTAACCCGTTTGAAGGTACGGTGCCATTCCAGATCCCGCAGTTTGGTGAAGGGGGCTGGGTGCTGGAGCTTTCGACGGCGGATGAGGCCCCCACAGGGGAAATCATCACGGAATCCGTCGATTATGAACTGGCCGGGCGGAGTATGACGCTTTTCCGCCGTCCTTAAAGCGAGGCCGCCGCGCGTGCGGCGGTATCATACAGGGAGGAGATCGCGCGGAGTAACTGCGCGGTCTCGCCAATTGATGCTCCCGGAATGCCGCTTTCCGCATGAATGTTGATCAGGCAGGCCTCCCGCACCTCCCGGTACTTCATGCACAGCGTTTTTCCCTCCTCCGTGGTGGAGAAAAAAAGCTCTTTTCCGGCTTTCTCGCTGGTGACATATCCCGCCTTGACCAGCTTTTTCAGCGCATACGTCACCACGTGGGTATCTTCCACGTTCAGCACAAAGCAGATGTCGGCCAGCTTTTTCTTGCGGTTGCGGTGATTCACATGGTGCAGAAGCGAAACGTCAAAGGCCCCCATATCCGGTTCACCCGCAGCGGTCATGCAGCGCACCATCCATTTGTTAAACGCATTGCTGGTCATGATCAGCGCATATTCCAGCTCTGATAATTCAGCACACCGCTCTGAGACGAGATGACGGGAGGAGACGATTCGCCCGTCCGCAATATCGTCGTGGTTTAACGCTGTCGTCTTTTTCTTTACTGTCATAACGATCCTTCCCCCGAAATGTAAACCCGTCGATAAAATAAGAACATTTTATTGATAAATTGTTTACATGTTTTTGACGTTCAGATATAGCTTTTTAGTGCAGGTTCTGTGGAGCCTGACGCAAAACACAACATCGCGCGCCGTAATGCACCGGCTTCGCTCTGCTGCGAAGTATAAAAAATAGCCGTCGGCGCGCAACGCTCACTTTGGATAGGGTAACGTTTATGGACAGTTCTACACTGTTGCCACTTATCGGGATTCCGGTGGTGGTTATTGGTTTTGCACTGCGTTTCAACCCGCTGCTGGTTGTCGTGGTGGCGGGGCTGGCGACGGGCCTGCTGGTTGGCATGGATTTCGGTATGCTGCTGGAAACCTTTGGCGAAAAGTTCGTGAATAGCCGATCGCTTGCCACCTTCATTCTGATCCTGCCAGTGATTGGCCTGCTGGAGTATTACGGGCTGAAAGAGCGCGCCCAGGCCTGGGTCGCGAAGATCGCCAGCGCCACCTCGGCGCGTATCCTGATGCTCTACTTTGTCGCCCGCGAAGGGACGGCTGCGCTGGGCCTGATGTCCCTTGGCGGCCACGCGCAAACGGTGCGTCCGCTGCTGGCGCCGATGGCGGAAGGGGCGGCCCTGAATGAATACGGCGAACTGCCGCAGACTATCCGCGACAAAATCAAAGCCCATGCCGCCGCGTGTGACAATATCGCGGTTTTCTTTGGGGAAGATATCTTTATCGCCTTTGGCGCGGTACTGCTGATTGATGCGTTCCTGAAAGAGAACGGGATCGAGGGGATCGAACCGCTGCATATCGGCCTGTGGGCCATTCCGACCGCTATTGCGGCACTGATCATCCATATGACGCGTCTGCTGCGCCTCGATGCCAGCATTCGTCGCGACGTGATGGCCTGGAAAGCAGAGCAGGGTACGCAGGAGATCGCACCATGATGACCCTCATCACCATTAACCGCGTGTATTACCTGATCGGCTTCGTCGTGATGCTGCTGGTTGTGATGACCCTTCGCGACCGCGCTAACCCGAAACGCTATACCACCGCGCTGTTCTGGTTTCTGTTCGGCGGGATCTTCCTGTTTGGCGATCTGATGGTGCAGGAGCTGGGTAAGTCGCTGGCGTATCGCATTATAGGCGGCGCCGTTATCGTGATTGCGCTGCTGGCCGGTTTCGGGCTGGTCGGGAAGGGGCATTATAAAATGTCCACCGAGGAGGAGCGTGTTGCCTCGTCGAACCGGCTGAAAAACTGGCTGTTTTTACCGGCACTGATGATCCCCGTGGTAACGGTCATCGGGACGCTGTTTCTGAAAGGCGTGTCGACTGGCGGCGTTTATCTGCTCGACCAGAAACAGCTTACGCTGGCGGCGCTGTGCGTGGCCTGCGTGGCGGCTATCCTTACCGGCTGGTGGCTGACAAAAGGTACGCCGCTGCATGCGGTGCGTCAGTCGCGTCGGCTGGTCGATACCATTGGCTGGGCGGTGATCCTGCCGCAGATGCTCGCCATGCTCGGCGGGGTGTTTGTGGTGGCGAATACCGGCGAATCGGTACAAAAGGTGGTCAGCCTGTTTGTGAACCCGGACAGCCGCTTCATGCTGGTGGTCATTTACTGCGTGGGGATGGCGCTGTTTACCATGATCATGGGTAATGCCTTCGCAGCCTTCCCGGTGTTAAGCGCCGGTATCGCTCTGCCATTCCTGATTAACGTCCATCACGGTAACCCGGCGCCGCTGCTGGCTATCGGTATGTACGGAGGCTATTGCGGCACGCTGATGACGCCGATGGCCGCCAACTTCAACATTGTGCCCGCCGCGCTGCTGGAGCTAAAAGACAAATATCAGGTTATCAAGATCCAGATCCCGACCGCGTTAACCCTGCTGGTGGTGAACGTGTTCTTAATGTATTTCCTCGTGTTTCGCTAAGGAGCTGCAATGGAATTAACGCAACATCAGGCTGACGCCTTCGCCAGAATGCCGTTGACCTATTTACGTCAGGAATACCCGAACCACATTATGCATCTGCTCAACGATGACGGCGACGTTCTGCCGCCTCGCGAGCTGCACCCGATCTTTTACGGCTGTTTTGACTGGCACTCTGCGGTGCACGGCTACTGGCTGCTGCTGCGCTGCCTGCGTCTCTGGCCCGAACTGCCGTGCCGGGAAGAGATCATCACTCTGTTCGAAGAACACCTGACCGACGAGAAGGTGGCGAAGGAGCTGGCCTATTTTACCGCGCCGTTCCGCGCGTCGTTTGAGCGGCCTTATGGCTACGGCTGGCTGCTGGCGCTGGCGCAGGAGCTGAAACAGTCGTCACTGCCACAGGCGGAGCGCTGGTACCAGACGCTGCAACCGTTAACGCGGGATATTCGTCAGCGGCTGGTGGATTACCTCAGCAAGCTCACCTATCCCATCCGCGTCGGAACACATTACAACACGGCGTTTGCGCTCGCGCTGGGGCTGGATTATGCCCGGGCGGTGACGGATGACGGGCTTGAACAGGCGATCCTGGTCGCGGCGACGCGCTTTTATCATACGGACACGCAATATCCGGCGCATTATGAGCCGGGCGGCGACGAGTATATCTCCGGGGCGCTGACCGAGGCGTTACTGATGAGTAAGGTGGTAGAGAATTTCCCGGCCTGGTTCGATGCGTTTCTGCCTGAAGTGGGTGCCGTTTCAGCGCTGATGAACCCGGCTGAGGTAAGCGACCGCACCGACCCGAAAATCGCACATCTGGACGGGCTTAACCTCAGCCGCGCGTGGTGTATGAAGCACATTGCCCGCGCTTTGCCGGAAAACCACCCGGCGCAACAGGCGTTACAGGATGCCGTTGCGCGCCATCTCTCGGCAAGCGTGGAGCATGTTGTCGGCAGTCACTACAGCGGCGGCCACTGGCTGGCGAGTTTTGCGCTGCTGGCGCTGGAGTAGCGCTTAGTTATATTTTCGTGCTCATCCTGTTTCCGCAGGATGAGTGATTTTACGCAACCGGCTCGCGCTGACGACGACCGCTACCGCAGAAGCTGCGGCGGCGACCCACAGCGCAACATGAATTGACCTTTCATCTGCGGCCAGCAGAACGGCCACGGCGGCGGCGCCCAGACACTGCCCGAAAGTGCGCATAATGGATAAAACACCGGATGCATAGCTCGCATGCTCACGAATAACGTTGGAGAGCATTTCCCGGTTATTGGGACTCTGAAAGCAGCCAAACCCCACTCCGCACACCAGACTCCGCAGGCAGATATCCCACATTGAAGGGCGGTCGGGTAACGTTGCCAGCAGGATCAAACCGACGACAAAAATTACCAGCCCCAGGGTGGCTATCGCCGGGGCTGAAATCGTGTCCGCCCACCGGCCTGCATGCGGCGCAATCAGCACGATCCCTAACGGCCACGGCGTAAACAGCAGGGCAGACAACACCGGACTGTAGCCGTATTCGCTCTGAAACAGGAAGGGCAGCGCAATAAAGGTGATCCCCTGGCTGACAAAAGCAATCATCGACGTGAAGGCCGCGAGGGTAAAACGTTCATTTTTAAACATCATCGGCGGCAGTAAGGGGTTATCCGCGCGGCGGATCTGCCAGATAAACGCCATGCCGCTCAGCGCAGCGAGCATTGTCCAGCAAAGGCTACCGGGATGATAGTCCTGGAGGCTGTTCGCCGCCATGATCGTCGACCCCAACAGCAGCGCCGACAATATGGCGCCCGGGGTGTCGAAAGGCGCTTGCTTTCGAACCGCATCCCGCGGCAGCGCTTTGACCGCCAGCAGTAAGGCGAGGGTGCCGGGAACAACGTTTATCGCAAACAGCCATTGCCAGCTCAGGGTGTGAAGGATCGTCCCGCCCAATACCGGGCCGATAGCGGAGCTGGAGGCGATGAGCAGGGCGTGCAACCCCAGAATGCGGCCAAGCAATCGCCCGGGAAATACGGACCGCAGGATTGCGGGGGCAATACTCAGCGTCGCCGCGCCGCCAATCCCCTGAAGCACGCGCATACCGATAAGCACTTCGGGTGTATTCGCCAGCGCGCAACCCAGTGATGTCAGGGTAAAGGTCGTCAGACCTGCCAGAAATACGGGGCGATAACCCAGGCGGGCCGCAAGCGCCGCGAATATCGCCAGCGTCATCGCAGCCGCCAGCAGATACCCGTTGGCGAACCAGACGGCAATACTGGCAGGTACCTGCATCTCCTGAGCCATGGAGGGCAGGGCAATGTTGATCATGGTGCCATCAAACACGCCCATTAAGGTGGTGGTCATAATTGCGGCCATCACCCGTGCGCGCGCCGGGCCGGGAAGTCCTTCGTCGCCGGGTTGACTGGAAAAGAGCGTCATTATGTTGTCCTCTGAGAAGAGTGTATGGATGACAAAACTATAAAGATGGCTTTTACAGGGCGGAAGGCGCACCATTTGCACTTTATCGTTGCACGAAACGCCTTATCTGAAGGTGCAGGAATGAGCGCTATGACCGATCCTGATTTTAATTTACTGATTGCACTCGACATATTGCTGAGCGAAGCGAGTGTCGCAGGTGCAGCACGTCGTCTGAACCTCAGCACCTCGGCCATGAGCCGGACATTAAGCAGGTTACGCGACGTTACAGGCGACCCGATCCTGGTGCGCGCCGGGCGTAACATGGTACTAACCCCGTGGGCCGAAGCGACCCGGGATCGCGCCAGGCGTGCAGTGCACGAGGCGAGGGCGGTATTGCAGCCCTCAACTGAAACGTTCAGTGCGCAAAGTCTGGCGCGTCTTTTTACCATCAGGGCAAACGATGGTTTTGTGGTGGCGTTTGGGCCAGCGCTTATAGCGGCTGTGGCCGATGCCGCGCCGGACGTCTGTATACGCTTCGCGCCTAAGCCGGAAAAAACGTCGCGCTATCTTCGGGAAGGGCTGGTTGATCTGGAGATTGGCGTCCAGAGCAATATGGGGCCTGAAATACGGCTGCAACGGTTGTTTGAGGATCGGTTTGTGGGCGTCGTGCGTAAGGGACACCCGCTGGCTAAGCAGGCAGAAATAGGCGTGAAGGATTATGTCGCCTGGGGTCATGTGGTAGCGTCACCCGAGGGCGCGTTGCACGGTTCCGTTGACGATGCGCTGGCCGAACTGGGGACAAAACGTAAAATCGCCAGCGTCGTACCGGGATTTCCGACGGCACTGTCCGTGGCGCTGGAATCAGATCTTATCGCCATGATACCCGCGCTCTATTTACTCAATCAGCAGGTAACGGACCAGATACACGTTTTCGAGCTGCCGTTCAGAAGCCGTCGTATTACGGTATCGCAGATGTGGCACCCAAGAATGGAACGCGATCCTGGTCACCGCTGGCTGAGAGAGCAAATTCTTGCGATATGCGGTGTGGAGAGGTCAGACATGATTAAGGGCTCTGTATAGCGATTGATATACACGGCGCTTATGCTATGCTTGTAAAGCAATTGCTATACAAGAGGTATACCCATGAAATCAGATGTTCAACTCAATCTCAGAGCCAAAGAATCCCAGCGGGCGCTTATCGATGCCGCCGCAGAGATCCTCCATAAATCACGTACAGACTTCATTCTGGAGATGGCCTGTCAGGCAGCCGAGAATGTGATCCTCGATCGACGTGTATTCAATTTTAACGATGAACAGTACGCAGAGTTCATTGACATGCTCGATGCCCCGGTCGCGGACGATCCTGCCATAGAAAAACTGCTGGCAAGGAAACCGCAGTGGGACGTGTAACAGCACCAGAGCCCTTATACAGCGTCCATCAACTGGCGGAGTTCGTCAGCGGAGAGGCCGTGCTTGACGAATGGCTAAAACAAAGAGGTCTGAAAAACCAGGCGCTCGGCGCAGCCCGAACGTTTGTCGTTTGTAAAACGGGCACGAAGCAGGTCGCGGGATTTTACTCTCTGGCTACCGGCAGCGTTAACCATACGCAAGCGACAGGGAATCTGCGGCGTAACATGCCGGATCCCATACCCGTGATTGTACTTGCCCGTCTGGCTGTCGATGTCTCGTTACGCGGAAACGGGTTGGGAGCCGATTTACTCCACGATGCGGTTTTACGCTGTTATCGGGTAGCTGAGAATATCGGGGTGCGGGCGATTATGGTTCATACACTCACTGAGGAAGCCAAAGCGTTTTATATCCACCATGGTTTTAAAGCATCGCAGACTCAGGAACGGACACTGTTTCTCCGGCTTCCTCAGTAGCGATAGTCGGATCGCCGCACGTAGCGGCGGGATTTTAATGGAATGAATGTTTAGCGCGTCTGGCTGATAAGCTTGCGCCAGACTCTGTTATGCAAAGTAAATAGCAGCATCTTATAGAAAGCGGTAGAGAGGATACAGATACCGCTAAGCCCAAGCATGACAATACTTACCAGCGCCGCGGTCAGACTGACGCCCGGAGAAGAACTACCGCTCAGCGCGGCCAGCAGATAGGCTGCCGTTAATACCAGGCTTAGCACCGCCAGCGTAAGATGTAACCGCACGGCACGCATGCTACCTTTGCCAATCATAAACATCGTCACTCCGTTGATGCCAGCGAAGAGCAGGGCGATCAGCACGACCCACACGAATACGCGCTCTGCTGGCTGGCCGAGTGCGGCGAGTACGCCATACCCCAGCCACAGTTGCGGAATGGCGAAACTGACAATCACCCCGAGCGTACTGACCGCCGCCGGAATACCCATGGTATGTAGTCCCACAGGCTTAACCATATCTTCAGCCAACTGCGTCTTAAGCTGCTGCAACTGTGTCGGGGCGGCATTTTTTATGCTGGCGGACACCTCGTTACAATATTGCAGGCGACGGGTTAAAACTTTAAACATTTATATACTCAGCGTTTAGTTAGGTAAAAATGACTGCAGCACACCAACTACATAACGCCCTGACTGGACGGTATTTTGTGGGTTGCGGATAGTCCCTGTGAGTGAACTCCCCACAAAGGCCGATGCGTTGTTGACCGCACTCATTAACTCGCGCTGCAGTGATTTTTGTAACGATTCGCTGGGGAAACGTTTCGGATAAACACCTGCACGGATCGCGGCCTTTACGCCAGCACTGGAGATGCCTGGATTCTGCGCTTTAATAATCTCTTCCGTGATGCGCTTACGCTCGGCACGGCTCATGCTCTGGAACCAGGCGGTAACTTTACCTGAAGATGCCGCTTTCATCAGCTTGTACGTTTCTAAAGTACCTCGTAGCGCGGTTCCTGCCGCAGTCAGCGAAATGACATCCAGAACCGTTGTGGTGGCAACGTACCAGTCCTGGCTGTCGAGCCAGGCAACATCGGAACCATGGTCGTTATGGATAGCCAGCAGACGGCCCGCGCCAATCATGCATTGTGCTCCCGTAGCCAACGTGCCGGACAGGCTAATCGCCGCAATCACGCCGGATCCGCCAGCGGTAAAAGGCACAGCCGCACCGGCACCAAACGCCATGACAAGCGTAACAATCATCGCGCCACAGGCGAAACCGGTTGAAGTGATTTCAGTCGCAAGTGACGGCGTGGTTAACGTCGCCACCACGGCTTTTTCCGCACTGGTTTCCTTAGCATCCGGAATTTTACTGATGACCACATGGCTGACGGTGCTCTGATTCACATCAGCAATGCGTCGTGACGGACGAACCAGCCAGCGTTGCTTGCCATCATCGAAAATGATGCCGACATTGTAAAAGTTACGTGTACAGTCGAGCTGCGCGGCTAGCTTTTTAAAGTCGATATCAGTACCGGCCTGTAGGCCAAGGCTTCGAGAGAGATTATAAGAGGGAAGGGTGCTGTCAGGCGACTGCTGACCGGGTAGATTCATCAGAGAGCTCCTTCATCCCGTGAGGACTGTGAATTAGCAGGGTAATTTATTGAAAAATTTATGATTCCAACCTTAAGACTTAGATAATAGCAGTGTTAACTCAGCGATCAAATCACAAACTCATTATCACCACAGGTAATTTAACATAATATACATTATGCGCACCAATGTTGTAATAGCAAAGTTGTAATGTCCGTTCTGGGCTAAGTTAAGATGTCCGTCACGTAGATTCACCATCGAGGGATTCTGATGACGGCACCCGCAGCGGAGTTTTTCACTATGGACAAAGTTAACCGACTCAAAATCATTCAGGACGTTGTCGTCCAGCGTCTGACCACACTGATGGCCGCGCAGCGCCTTGGTAGGGAGTTCTGTGGTTCTCTGGCCCAGAGGGTATCGGTATTGTTCAACCAGATAGATTTCATCATTCTCAACCGGAATGATGACCACGAAATCATCTTTTTCAATGACGGAATAAAGCCCCTCGCTCCCATCGGCTCTCAGAATCCGGTCTTCCTTTAGCGACATCCAGCGGTTACGATAAATCTGTCTCGATTCCAGTGTTTTTATCTCTTTCTTCACGGTAAGCCCCTGATTTCTTTGCTTGTAGCTCTCTAACAGTAACGTTAACGCCTTCACCGTGCAATACATCAACGCTCATAACTGTCGTTACGGTCTTGCGTGTTCTCCACGGCAGTCACCTGCACATCCTTAAAGCGCAACCCATCCACACCGGAAATTTTCCCGAACTCTGACGCGTCAATCAAAATTCCGTCCAGCGTTAACCCGGTCACAGGACGCTTCGGATACCCCTCAATGAAAAATGCCCGCGAGAAATATTTGTTGTCTGAGCGACGCGCCGTCATATTTTTAATCGTCAGTCCGCTGACCGCAGTAAGACCGGCTTCGCCCTCAACACCTTCAGCCAGCTTGCGCCAGTGTTCTGGTTTATCAGATAAATTTCCCCGGTCGGCATAGCTGTACTGAGGAAACCAGTTCAGCTGGATCAGCACCGGAAAACGTACGTCCGTAAGATGTAAATTTTGGACGGTGATATCACGGATAAACCCGCCCCGGTTGCGGGCCGACTTAATGCGAAACCCGACGCCCGTACCGTTAAACGCGTTATCCTCTATCAGGACGCGTTCAATGCCGCCTGAAGTTTCGCTCCCCAGCGTGATCCCGGACCCCTTATTCAGCGTACATCCGCGAACCACGATATCCCTTGCGGTACGTGCTTTTTGCGCCGCTTCGCGTCCTCGTCCTGATTTTATGCAGATATTGTCGTCATTACAGGAAACAATGCAGCGTTCAACCCGCACCTGTTCACAAGAATCGATATCAATCCCGTCGGTGCTCGGCCCCGCAGAATTGCTGATTTGCACGCCCTCAACCGTGATATGGCGCGAATAACAAAGGTGCATGTTCCAGAATCCGGACTCCCGACTGGTAAAATCACGCAGCAGAATACGCTGGCTTTCAAAGACCAGGATATTGCGCGGGCGCTGACAGTCGTAATCAACCACCCAGCGCAATCCTCTGGCGCTGTAATCGCCGACCATACCGCTGCGCTCGTCATCGCCCCAGAAGCGTTGCCACCAGATGACACCCTGTCCGTCTATCGTGCCTGTACCGGTAATACTGACGTTTTCACAATCGATGATATTAATAATGCCTGCCGGCCAACGCATATCAATGCCGGCCACCCGGGTGTTTATCAACGGATAATCAGCCAGATCCTGGCTTCCAACGAGCTGTGCGCCAGCGTCCAGGCGAAGCGAAACACCGCTTTTCAGGAACAGTGCTCCGGTCAGAAAACGGCCTTGCGGAATAACAATGACATCGTTCTGTTGAGCGCTATTTATGGCCTGCTGAATGGCAGACGTTGACAGGCGTTGCGCGGTTGGGTCCGCGCCGCACGTCAGAATGGAGACCGCTTTCATGGCTTGTCCTTAAACAGATGAAAGCCTTAGTCTAGAAATCCGCGTGAAGGATAACCTTTGTCTGTTTGACAGCCACGCGGTCAGGCTGGCAAAAAAGCAGATATTTACTGGCTTGCGATCACCGCAACGCCCTTTTCTTTCAGCGCGCTTACCCAGCGTTCATCCGTTGTGTTTTCAACAACCAGCGTATTCACCAGCGACAGGTCGCCAATCACAAACGCCGAGGCCGTGTTGATCTTTTCCGGTGAGGCCAATACCACCGTTTCCGCCGCTCTGCCGGAAAATGCACGTTTGATGCACGCTTCTTCGTAATCTCCGGTGGTCAGCCCGGCCTCAGGATGAACGCCGGTGACCCCCATGAAGAACAGATCCGCATGAATATTATTGATGCCTTCAATAGCGGCCGCGCCGACCGTGACGATGGAGTGTTTATACAAACGACCACCAATCAGGATCACCTCTATGCATGGATGGTCGACCAGCCCCAAAGCGATACCCGGGCTGTGCGTCACCACGGTTATCCGTAAATCGGGTGGTAAGAACGTAATAAGTTCGGAGGTGGTCGTCCCGCCATCAATGATCACCACCTGCCCCGGTGAAATAAGCTGCGCGCCTCGCCGTGCCACGCGTTTTTTTGCATCCATTTTAACGGACTGACGCTCGGCAAAAGGCGCAATCGCTGACGATGCTGGCAGTGCGCCGCCGTGAACACGCTGCAAACGCCCTTCTGCCGCCAGTTCACGTAAATCCCGGCGGATAGTGTCCTCAGACACCGAGAAAAAGAGGCTGAGCGCAGTAGACTGGACCTGACCTTCCGCCTCCAGTTTTTCCAGAATCAACTGTTTACGCTGGCTTGTGAGCATGAATTATTCCTGTTGTTGCACGATATGCCTTGTATTTGCACGATAGTGCTGTTTATGATGCTTACTCTACGAGAGGAGAGCCAAACGTGCAATCAAAACGTGCAGATATACGCATCATCAACAGCGAAACGTTGTCCGACAACTGGTATAACCTGAAAAAATACACTTTTGACCTCCAGCGCAGCGATGGCGACTGGCAGCGACAAGAGCGTGAAGTGTATGACCGGGGGAATGGCGCGACGATCCTGCTCTATAATCGCGACAGCAAAACCGTCATTCTGACGCGTCAGTTCCGTTTCCCGGTGTTTATAAATGGTCACGAAGAGGATCTCATTGAGGCGGCCGCCGGGTTGCTCGATAACCTTGACCCGGAAAGCCGGATTAAGGCCGAAGCGGAAGAAGAAACCGGGTATAAGGTGACGCGCGTAGAGAAAATTTTTGAGGCCTATATGAGCCCGGGCTCGGTTACCGAGAAACTCTACTTCTATCTGGCGGAATATCATCCGCAGGATCGGACCAGCGCGGGCGGCGGCGTTAAAGCAGAGGGAGAAGATATCGACGTACTGGAAATGACGCTGGACGACGCGCTTCGGGGCATTGAAAATGGGCAGATTGTTGACGGAAAAACCATCATGCTGCTCTATCACCTGGCCCTGAAAGGCATTTTATAATCTCACCATTAGCCAGATACCTGCCCCGGCGCAGGTATTTGCCTGTGCTATCCTTGCTGAACACCTCAACATGGAGATGCGAAAATGGCCGACTGGGATCCCTCTCTTTATCTACAGTACAGCGCAGAACGCACACGTCCCGCCGCTGAGTTACTCGCCCGGGTGCCGCTTGCTGACATAACCTCTGGCGTGGATTTGGGCTGCGGGCCAGGCAACAGCACCGCGCTGCTGAAACAGCGCTGGCCTTCTGCGCAGATCGCCGGCGTGGATAACTCCCCGGCCATGCTGGAGGAAGCCCGACAGGCCCTGCCAGACTTCCACTTTGTTGAGGCGGATATCCGGCACTACAAACCTGACCAGCCGCTCAGCCTGATCTACGCCAACGCCTCACTGCAATGGATCCCGGACCATTACCACCTTCTGCCACACCTGGTTTCACTGCTCCAGTTAAACGGCGTGCTGGCGGTGCAAATGCCTGACAACTGGCTTGAGCCGACGCACGCCCTGATGCGTGAAGTTGCCTGGGAACAGGGCTACCCCGATCGTGGCCGCGAGCCATTGCCGGGTATCCATGCCTACTACGATATTCTGACGGAAGCGGGATGCGACGTGGATATCTGGCGCACCACTTACTTCCATCAGATGAGCTCTCATCAGGCGATTATTGACTGGGTCAGCGCGACAGGGTTACGCCCGTGGTTACAGGAACTCAACGAAAGCGAGCAGAAAAACTATCTGAAACGCTACCTTGAGCTGCTGAAAGAGCAGTATCCGCTTCAGGAGAACGGGCAGATACTGCTGGCTTTTCCGCGCCTGTTTATGGTGGCTCAGCGGGTTCCGTAAGCCGGATCAGGAACGCGCTTCCTTGAGCAACTGCTGAATGACGGCCTCCTGCTTGTCGTAGTTACCCTCGCCAAACGCGGTGTAACGCAGTTGCCCTTTCGCATCGAAATAGTAATGCGCAGGCCAGTACTGATTTCCGAACGCGCTCCATATTTTGTAGTTATTATCCGTCACTACGCGGTACGGCAGCTGCCATTTGTTGACCGCGTTTTTCACCGATGATAACGGCTTTTCCCAGGGGTATTCTGGGGTGTGGACGCCAATCACCACCAGACCTTCAGCCTGATATTTCTTCGCCCAGTCACGCACGTGCGGAAGCGTGTGCTGGCAGTTGATACAGTCCCAGGTCCAGAAATCGATAAGCACAACTTTCCCGCGCAAGTCATCAGAAGTGACAGCGTCACCGTTTACCCAACCCGTACCGCCGCTTAATGACGGTAGCTGGCTGCCCGGGGTTGCGTCAGCGACAGGTTGCAGTTTCACCTGTGTGGAGGATGGTTGCGCAAAGCTCAACAGGGCGTTTTCCAGCTGGTCGGCAACACCGTTGGCGCCTTTCAGGGCGGAGGTCATCCCGCTGGCGTTGAACGCAACGGCGGCTAACATCATCACTCCCGCTCCCTGACGCAAACGCGCCATCAATGCGGATTTGGCTCTCAGAGGGGTTATCAGCTTACGGCCCCCCGCGACAAGCAGCCCCAGCATCAACGCGCACCCACTGCCGTAAGCGGCTAACAGCGCTCCGGTTGCGATGGCCGAGTGGCCCGCAATATTAATGCTGAAGATCGCCCCGAGAATCGGTCCGGCACAGGGGGACCACAGCAGCCCAACGGCCAGCCCTGCCAGAAAAGCCGAAACCAGGCCGCGTCGCTGCATGCTGTGGGTGTTGAGAACGTTTCCCGCGCTGACCGCCGGGCGGGCAATGCGCTGAGCGAACTGCGGGAAGATCAGGGCCAGGGCGGCAATGCTCAGTACCAGCAGCGCAATCCAGCGACCGATAACGGTGGCGTCAGCGATCCACTCGCTGGCAACCGTTACTACCATCGCCACCAACGTGAACATCACAATCATTCCCGCCAGAAGCGCCAGAATGTGTTTGCGCTGCCCCTGAAAGCCGGCGAACAGCAGAGGAATGACGGGAAGCGTGCACGGACTGAGCAGGCTAATCATGCCGCCTAAAAAAGCGATTATCATAAACATAACGACCTCACGATACGGTTGCTGCGTAGATGCAGTGAGGTCATTTCATCGGATGAATGTGTTCAGGCCGTGTGTGAAAAGCTGGATTTTGTCTGCCTGCGTATCGGCGCGGGGTGCAGATACACAGGCGTACAATTAACCGCGCGGAAGGGTCACGATTACGGCCAGCCCTCCCTCAGCCCGGTTTGCAAGATGCAATTTCCCGTCAAGCTGGGCGGTGAGATGCGCGGCAATGGCGAGGCCTAACCCGGTGCCGCCCGTTTCCCGGTTGCGCGACGTTTCAACCCGGTAGAACGGCTGTAACACCGCCTCCAGTTCTGCCTCCGGGATGCCAGGGCCGTTATCCATAATGCGGATCGCTACCTGCCTTTCATCTTCATCAATCTCTATTACCGCGCTATCGCCAAACTTCAGCGCATTATCGAGCAGATTGGTCATGACCCTGCGCAATGCCTGGGGACGAGTGACGATCGGCAGACGCGCATTGCGTGCATGAAACTGCACGTTTTTACCAATGTCCTGATAATCACTGGCAATGCTGTTAACCCACGCATTCAGCTCCAGTTTCAGCGTGGTCTCTTCCAGGGATTCTGATGACCGGGCATAGGCAATCCCCTCCCGTACCAGGCGCGACATATTATCCAGATCGCTCAGCAGCTTATCGCGGAGTTCGGGCTGATCCGCCATTTCGATCCTCAGCTTCATGCGCGTGATAGGCGTCTGAAGATCGTGAGAAATGGATGCCAGAATCTGCGCGCGTTCACGCAGATACGTCTGTATCCGCGACTGCATCTCATTAAAAGCATGCGCTGCCTGACGCACCTCAACCGGACCTTTTTCAGTCATCGGAGAATGGGCCGCAGGATCGAGGGAATCAACCGCGCGCGTGAATTGCAGGAAGGGCCGGACAACCTGGCGCACGGCAATCCAGGAGCAGAGCGCGACAAGTAACAGCTGAAGAACCAGCACCACGGGCAGCCAGCTGGCGATAGGCGGCATGCGCGGGATCAGATCGATAGTGAGCGGTGCGCCGTCGCGGAGCGTCAGATGGGCCTGAATATGGGAAACAGGCCCCGGCACCGCCGTAAACTGAAGCGGATATTGGGCTGAAAGCGTCTCTTTCAGAGTTCGAATCGCATCCCGCGAGCGCTTGTCCGTTGGCGCGGCGCCTGCCTCGCCGGGGCCAAGGATATAACGATAATTACCGCGACTGAGCCGTTCCAGCCACTCTGGCCGCTCTTTGGCCGGAAGCCGGTCGAGAATGGCCACGCTGGTCGCCACGTCGTTCTCAAGATTGCCCAGCATAACCGTGCGCGCGCTGCGCATTCGCTCAACCATGACCAGCGTCAGGCTGAGCGCGTTAGCCAACAAGAGTCCAAGCAGCACAATGATCAGCAGCCGGGCGAGTAAGGTGCGGGGCCACAGCGTCATTCATTGGCCTCGACGATGGTCACCGGCATGGTAAAGACGTAGCCCTCGCTGCGAACGGTTTTAATGTAGGCGGGCGTGCGGGCATCTTCATTCAGACGCTGTCGCACGCGGCTCACCAGGAGATCAATCGAACGCTCAAACAGCTCGGCATCACGTCCCTGAGTCAGGTTAAGCAGCTGGTCGCGGGTCAGCACCCGTTGAGGATGATCGAGGAATACGCGCAAAAGGCGATATTCCGCCCCGCTGAGCGCCACAACCATCCCCTCGTTATCAATCAGATGACGCGCCACGGTATCCAGCTGCCATTCACCGAACACCACCAGGCGCCCTGCCTCGGTCACCTGAAGATTAGGCGGCATCGTACGAAAACGACGCAGGATGGCTTTGATACGCGCCAGCAGTTCGCGGGCCACAAACGGTTTCACCACGTAATCGTCGGCGCCCATCTCCAGCCCCAGGATGCGGTCCGTGTCCTCGTTGCGCGCGGTGAGCATCAGGATCGGCAGATCCTTATGCCTGCTGCTGCGCAGCTGCCGACACAGCGTCAGGCCATCATCGCCGGGCATCATCACGTCCAGCACCACCAGGTCGATATGCTGTTTGTCGAGCACTACGCGCATCTCTTTCCCGTTCGCTGCGCCAGAGGCGTGATAGCCGGATTTCACGAGGTAATCGACAATCAGTTCACGAATATCCCTGTCGTCATCGACGACAAGGATGTGATCAATATGCTCCACCGCAGGCTCCTGTTTAAGAGGTAACGGATTGAAAATAGCACATATCAGAGCTTATCCGCGTCGACAACCGCGTTAACAAAGTCCTGCGGATCTTCCTGCGGCGGGTTGTGGCCAACCGTTGCGCCGAAAGTACGGTGCTCATATTTTCCGGTGAATTTTCCCGCATAGGCGGCGGGTGCAGGATGTGGTGCTCCGTTGTTACCGCCCTCGATGGTGATGGTCGGCACCGTAATGTTCGGCAGCTTAGCCAGTTTTTGTTCGTAGGCGTCATATTTCTGCTCCCCCTTCTCCAGCCCCAGACGCCAGCGGTAATTACTGAGCGTGACGGCAACGTGGTCCGGGTTATCGAGGGATTTGGCGCTCGCATTGAAGGTGGCATCGCTGAATTTCCAGTCAGGCGAAGCCTGGGACCAGATCAACCGGGCAAAATCGTGCGTATTTTTAGCATAGCCTTCCGCACCGCGCGGCGTGGCGAAATAGAACTGATACCACCACTGAACCTCTGCCTTCGGCGGTAAAGGCTGTTTGCCAATCGCCTGGCTGCTGATCAGGTAGCCACTCACCGAGACCAGCGATTTCACGCGTTCCGGCCAGAGCGCCGCAACGATATCCGCCGTACGCGCCCCCCAGTCATAACCGGCAAACACCGCCTGTTTGATATTCAGGGCGTCCATCAGGTTGACGATGTCTTTTGCCATTGCCGAAGGCTGGCCGTTTCGCGGCGTTTTATCAGAAATAAAGCGCGTGGTGCCGTACCCGCGCAGGGACGGCACAATGACACGATACCCCTTCGCGGCCAGCGCGGGGGCCACCTCTGCATAACTGTGAATGTCGTACGGCCAGCCATGCAGCAGGATCACCGGTTGCCCCTCTTTTGGCCCGATATCGACGTAACCGACGTTCAAATCGCCAGCGTTAATCTGTTTTACCTGGTTGAAGGCCGACGCGTAATTCTTACCCG
The DNA here is from genome assembly GCF_032389435.1 of Enterobacter sp. DTU_2021_1002640_1_SI_PRY_ASU_LCPMC_013. Classification (NCBI taxonomy): domain Bacteria; kingdom Pseudomonadati; phylum Pseudomonadota; class Gammaproteobacteria; order Enterobacterales; family Enterobacteriaceae; genus Enterobacter; species Enterobacter sp. DTU_2021_1002640_1_SI_PRY_ASU_LCPMC_013. The sequence continues at coordinate 2,227,169 of NZ_CP135594.1, read as the reverse complement.
TCGCTTCTGCCTGACAGGACATCACGGTGCCAAGTGAAACGGTCAGGGCGACGGCTGAGTATGCGAGTTTATTAAACATGATGTTATCTCCGGATAAGTTGAGTTGACGGAGATATATCACCATGCGTTTGTATAGGAGATGTGTGGGGATACGGTTTTATTGCATACCTGTGTATGTACCGCAGAGGCAGATACAGTGTGATACAAACCCAGGTATTAAGCGACTAAAGCGAGATTCGGTACCGGACGTAATCGTCAGCTTCACCATAGTGGTCATACAGCTTACGCGCCGGATTGTTCATGCGGGTTACCCAGTAGAGTTTTGACCACCCTTCCCGCTTGCCTTCATCGATCAGGGCGTCGATAAGCGCTTTACCCGCCCCTGCGCCACGTTCGGCAGCGTCAACAAACAGATCTTCCAGATAGCAAACGGGCGCGGTTGACCAGGTCCCTTCATGCAGGACACACATGGCGAAGCCGATGACGCTGCCGTCTTTCTCCACGACCCGGCAAAACAGGGATGATGAACCTGAGAGCGCCCTGTCCCAGGTGGCCGTGGTAACGGACTCGTCAAGGTAGCACTCATAAAAATGGGTATAGCCATCCCACAGCGGTCGCCATTGTGGGTAATCTTCTGCGCATAAAGGACGTACGGTTAGCGTCATCTGTTCTGACCTTACAAATCAATTACCATTTCAATACAGCGTAAATGCGCGTCGGCCATACGCGAGTAATGCGTATTTTCACCCAGCATGGCAAAACCCACTAGATTTTGCAGCCATGGCGAATCGCTTCGTTACGGACGTGCCAGAGTGTTTCGGCTTCTTCGGGCCTGGCTTTTCTCTGCATCATATAACCCCTTTTATGGATAAACCTGAATAACAAAAGCACGACCAAATAGAATGTGATATTGATGAAAATACCAGAACCCAAACAAAAGCATAACGCTTAATTATGGAGATCAGCGGATGACCATACCCACGCTTACCACCGAGCGCCTGATATTACGCCCCCTGATTGCAGAAGATGCCGTCCAGATCCAGCAACGCTATCCGCGCTGGGAGATTGTCCGCTATATGGTGGCTTCAGTCCCCTGGCCCTACCCGGAAAACGGTGCAGAAAATTATGTCAACAACGTTGCACTGCCCGATATGGCCAAAGGGATTGCGTGGTTCTGGACGATTCGCCGTCGCGAAGCGCCTGACGAACTGATGGGGTTGATTTGCCTGTATGACGTGGAGGACAACAATCGGGGCTTCTGGCTCGCGCCGGAATTTCAGGGCCAGGGATATATGCGCGAGGCGAGTATTGCGGCCACGGATTACTGGTTCAATACGCTCAACAAACCGGTGTTACGCGCGCCGAAAGCGGCGGCCAACAGCCGCTCCCGACGTATTTCAGACAGCAGCGGCATGCGGCTCATCAGGACGGAGAAGAAAGCCTATGTCAGCGGCCTGCTGGATTCGGAGCTGTGGGAAATCACCCGCGACGAGTGGAATGCCCGTCAGGTCAGCTGATAATGCTTATCCGGCATCAGTCTTTCAGGGATATTCTCTTCATCGTTCATCTGCAACAGATCGCGCTCCATCATGTTGCAGATGGCGTCCAGCGGCAGATCGTTATCTTCTGTCCCAAACGGATCTTCCAGCTCTTCCGCCAGCGTGTCCAGCGAGATAAAGGTGTAGGAAATCAGCGCAGAGACAAAGGGCGTCATGTAATGCAGATCAACTACCAGCGCAAACGGCAGCATGATGCAGAACAGATACACCGTCCGGTGCAGGATCAGCGTATAGGCAAACGGGACTGGCGTGTTGGCGATACGCTCGCAGCCAGCCAGCACGATGGACATATCGTTCAGGCGGTTGTTAAGGCTGTGAAACAAGATGTCTGAAAGGTGCCCGCTGCGCCGCCGCACGGCCAGCCACTCCCCAATGATCAGCAGGATACGGTTCGCCGGCGAGTTGGCGTCCATCACTTTGCGTAAATCGTCTGGAGCCAGATAGCGGGACAGCTGATCGGCATTGGTTTCTCTGCGCAGGGACATTCGCAGACAGTTAGCAAACGCGATTTGCAGGCGAACAAACTCTCCAAGATGTTTATCATCCGGTAAGGTGTTTTTTACCTCGCGAAACAGCGAGCGCGCCGCTATCATCAACTGCCCCCAAAGCAGACGCGCCTCAACATAGCGCGAATAACAGGCGTTATTGCGAAATCCCAGGAAGATGGCGATAGCCACGCCCAGAATGCTGAACGGCGCGACGGTAAACCGGATACCCAGCGAGGTGTACCACGGCAGCATGACAATCACGGCGATGGAAAGCAGGAAGTTAAGCAGCAGTCGGGTATAAATTTTGGGAAGTACCGAACCATGCCAGACAAAAATCAGTTGCAGCCAGTGCTGTTGAGGACGAACAATCATAATCAGCTTCAGAAAAGTAAAGAGCGCGGCTATTAAACGTGATCCCCCTCACGGTTGCAAGCATGTTAATAACTCATTGCATTTTCTGACCTGTTAAGCCTGAACCGCACGGTGCTGCACGTGCTTTTTATAAAAAAGAACATATAGTATGTTGTAACTAAAGGTGGTCTGTAAAAAACCCGGCCAACGCCGGGCGTATGATTAGCAGAGCGGTTTCACCGCATCGCGCATGCCTTTGCTTAAAATCGCATCCAGATCCAGCGCAACCTGTTCTACCAGTCCGTTCATCAGAGTGAGATCCTGTTCCCAGTGTTCGCTCATGCTTAACACCGACGATACCAGTTCACGGGTAGTGACCTGTTTGTCGTGATGTTGCGTCCACAGCTGCTGGTAACGTTCAAGCCAGTGCGCATCGTCCTGAACCGGATAGCACTCACCGTTGCGTTCGGCACGGTAAAATGCAATCAGCGCCGCCAGAGCAAAGGTCAGACGAGCTGGCAGTTTGCCGGTCGCCTTCTGCCCTGCCAGCAGTTGCGGCAGAAGGCGTGTGCGGTACTTGGTCATCCCGTTCAGTGCAATCGACAGCAGCTGATGCTTAATGTACGGATTACGGAAACGCCCCGTTACGGCACTGGCGAAGGAGTGCAGCTCGTCGCGCGGCAGATCCAGGACCGGAATAATCTCCTCATAAATAGCCTTCTCTACGAACGCGCAAATTTCCGCGTCGTTCATGGCTTCCCCTACCGTATCCAGGCCGGCCTGAAAAGCGACCGGAACCAGCGCCGTGTGCGCGCCGTTGAGGATCGCCACCTTACGCTCTTTATACGGTTTAATATCGTCAACAATCAGGACGTTGAGCGGGTATTTATCCAGGCGCAGTTCAGCTGCAAGTGATTTCGGCCCCTGAATAACAAACAGATAGAAATGTTCCGCCGTGTCGAGGAAGCTGTCGTGATAGCCCAGCCCGGCTTCCAGCTCTGCCACCTCATCACGCGGATAGCCGGTAACAATGCGGTCAACCAGCGTCGAACAGAAAGTGTTAGCATCATTCAGCCACGCAATGAATGCCGCCGGCAGCGCCCACTCCTGTGCATAGCGCAGCACCAGTTCACGCAGGGCATCGCCGTTGTAGTCGATGAGTTCGCAAGGAATGATAATCCAGCCTTTATCCGCTGCCCCGTTAAAGTGGGTAAAACGCTCGAACAGCAGACGCGTCAGTTTGGCCGGATAGCTTACAGCTGGCGCATCGTCAAACTTATCCCCCGCGTGATAGCTGATCCCCGCCTCCGTGGTATTGGAGAAGACAAACCGCATGTCCGGGTTATGGGCGAGCTTCAGAAATTCATCGTACTGGCTGTAGACGCTGATTTCACGATTCACGGAACGAATAAGACGCGCATCGCTTACCGCTTCTCCCTGCTCATTAAGACCACGAATAATCGTGGTATACAGACCATCCTGGGTGCTCAGCGACGGGGGAAAATCGCTCTGGATCGGCCGCACAATCACCACACCGGCATTGAGATCGGTATGCTCGTTTAAGAGGTCGATTTGCCAGTCAACGAACGCGCGCAGGAAGTTACCTTCGCCAAACTGGATGATACGTTCAGGATAGCGCGCACCGGGGAAATCACGACGGTTGAGTGTGTTCACAATGGAGGTCCTTTATGATTAGTCATACAGCCTGATAAGATTGGTGTGATAACTTATCAAAACTTCAGGACCATAACCCCTGTCTGGATCAACTCAGGATGCGATGGTGAAAAATAATCACAGAAATTTATAGAACACCGAGGTCGCCGTCATGTCCCCGTTCGGCATCAGGGCGTAGCGTGGGATCTCCCCCGCCTTTTGCCAGCCCGCACGTTGGTAAAACGTTTCCGCGCCGCTGCCAGTTGAGGTATCAAGCACCAGCACCGTAAGCGCTTTTTCACGTGCAACCGCCTCCAGGGCTTCCATCAGCGCCATTGCCGCCCCTTTACGGCGCGCTTTCTCATGAACCAGCAGTTTCGCGACATCTGCCCGGTGCGGCTGGTTTTCAGGCTGATCGGTGATCAGCTGGACCGTGCCAACCAGCCCCTGCTCCGCATCAAAACAACCCAGGACGGTACGCTCGTCGCGCCCGACGCTGTCTGCGACGCCGAGCCAGAAGGTTTGGGCTTTCCCGCCAGAAAAAGGCAGCATAAAGCTGACGGAGGCGCCGCCGTTGACACAGTTGACGAGAATATCGTTGAGGGCATCAATGTGGGTGAGGATGTCCTGCCGGGAGAGAGGTTTAATCAGCATGGGAGAGTTCATTGCGCGTCCTTAGGTTGAAGCTCTCCACTTTGCTATTAACATATTTGTAACGCAATAAGTGATGACATAGGATTTCGTTATGTCATTTCTCGCCGTGGTGTTGCCGCTTCATGGCGTACATTTGCGCATCCGCGTGTTTTAGCCATGCCTGCATATCGTTGCGGTGATGATCGAACTCGCTCAGCCCCCAGGAGAACTGTAACGACCAGGGATGCAGCTGACGCGCGTTATACTTTTCCGTTTGTTCGACGAGATACTGCATGGCGATCCAGGCGCCAGGTTCATCGGTATCCGCAAACAGCACCGCGAACTCATCTCCCCCGAAACGTACCAGCAGATCGGCCTCGCGGAACGAGGAACGCATCAGGGCGGCCATCGCTTTCAGAGCTTTGTCACCCTCCTGATGCCCGAAGCGATCGTTAATGGTTTTGAAATGGTCCAGATCCAGCCAGCCAAGGGTTAACGGTTCTGCCCGACGCTGCGAAACCGACAGTGCAAACTGCGCAAACTGGTTAAACCCGCGACGGTTAAACAGCCCCGTGAGTTCATCGGTTGTGGCCGCGCTAACAGCCGCAAATTCATCCTCTGCCAGCGCGCTGAGATCGGCCAGTACGGCGGCATCCGCCGCGGTAAACTCACGAGGCGCGTAATCAATGAGACACAACGATCCCACGCATGCCCCGTCACGTAAACGCAGCGGGAAACCGGCGTAAAAGCGCACGCCCGGGTCTCCCACCACCTGCGGATTATCCGCAAAGCGTTCGTCCAGCAGCGTGTCACTCACCACCAGCGGCGCGTCACCCAGTATCGTATGACCACAAAACGAGAGATCGCGAGGCTGGGTGGCGGGTACCTGGCCGTCGGCAGACTTCACGATCGCGGCGTGTTCATCCACCAGCGTTATCATCGCCAGCGGCACCCTGAAAAAGCGTGTTGCCAGCCGCGTAAGACGATCAAACGCGGGGTAATTGTCGATCTCAAGCAGACCGGACTCGCGCAGAGCATTCATGCGCTCCGCTTCATTAACGGGAATTTGAGGTGCCTTCATAACGTCTCCTGACGCTGAGCATTAGTAAAAGCGTAGCTTAAACAGAGACATTGTCAGTTCAGGAGGCACGATTTACCTCAATGACCAGCCAATGATGGATTACGTTGACGATATACTGTTGTTGCTGCGCACTCAGCGGCACGCCCTGCGGGATAGCGTGCCACTTAGCCAGACAGCCTCGACAGCAGGTTGCCGTGGCATGCTGGGCGATAAAAACCGGATGGCCGCGCATCGGCGTCTGCTTACCGTCATTCACCGGGTGTGCAGGCGCCAGCCGCGCGGCGACAAAATCGGCGGCATGCTTATCGATAGTCTCCGCGCCCTTATCCCAGCAGTATTGCCGCTCTTTCGTCCCTAAATGAAATCGTGAACGAAACGTGGAGCGAGCCAGGCGCGCGAAGAGAGGATCTAACGTGGACATCAGTATACGGACCGTCCAAGGCGTTTGGTCAGCTGTTCCAGCGCCGCCACGCCCGCCAGTGAATTTCCGGTCTCGTCCAGTTCCGGGCTCCAGACGGCAATCGCCATCTCGTGGGGGACAATCGCCACGACCCCACCGCCAACGCCGGATTTAGCCGGCAGCCCCACGCGCCAGGCAAACTCCCCGGCATTCTGATACATTCCGCTGGTTGCCATTAAGGCGTTGATCTGCCGGGCCTGCATCGGGGAGACAACGTCCTCGCCCAGATGCGGGGCATGGCCCTGATGCGCCAGAAACAGAAAAGTCTGCGCCAGTTCGACGCAGTTCATCTTCAGCGCGCAGTAATGAAAATAGTTTTGCAGCACCGTGGCAACGTCATTATGAAAGTTGCCGAAGGACTTCATCAGCCAGGCGATGGCGGCATTACGTGCCGAGTGTTCAAACTCAGAGCGCGCTACCACCGGATCGTAGGCGATGTCCTGCACGCCGGAAAGCTGCCGCACAATCTGGAGCATCCGCTGGCGCGGCGCGCTCAGCCGGCTTTGCAGCATGTCGCACACCACCAGCGCCCCGGCGTTAATAAACGGGTTACGCGGCTTACCCTGTTCGATTTCCAGCTGGAGAAGGGAGTTGAACGGCTGACCGGACGGATCTTTGCCCACCCGCTGCCAGATCTCCTGCTCGTCATACTGGCGCATGGCGGCAACGAGGCTAAGCACTTTTGAGATCGACTGAATCGAAAAGCGCTCCAGCGCGTCTCCCGCCTGAAAACGCTGACCGTCGACAGTACAAATGGCAATGCCGAGCTTATTACCGCTGATCGAGGCCAGCGCGGGAATGTAATCGGCAACCTTACCCTGCCCCAGTAACGGACGAACCTGCGCCAGAATCTCGTCCAGCATCTCATTATGGATGACCGCAGCCACACTTTGCTCCTTGCCCTCAGGCTAAAACGGGCAGCGAGTATAACAGAGGCTTATACGTCACGTCAGGCAGGGAGACGGAAACGCGAGACGGCCTGCAACAAAAGATCGGACTGCTGATGCAGGCGCTCAGAGGCATTTGACGCTTCGCTAACCAGCACATCGGTCCGACGCGATACCTGATTCAGCGCCTGAAGCTGACGGGTCATCTGATGAATGCTGTCCCCCTGATTCAGGGTAGCCAGCGAAATATCATTCAGCAGGCTGCTCAGATTCGCCACCAGCCCGGTGACCTGTTGCAAATTCTCTTCCAGACGGTTTACCACCTGAGAACCTTCTTCAATGCCCTGTAGCGAGTGGTTAATTAGCGCCTGGATGGTTTGCGTAGAGTGACTGCTTTTTCTGGCCAACAGCCCCACTTCCCGGGCAACCACTGCAAACCCGCGCCCCTGCTCCCCGGCATGGGCGGCTTCAATGGCAGCATTGAGGGCGAGAATGTTGGTCTGAAACGCCACGCTGTCGATCATCGCGACGATCCCGCGCATCTCTGAGGATCGGTCGACGATCGTCTGCATCGAGCCATTCACCGCTGACATCATTTGCTCCCCACCAGCGGCAGCCTGTCGGGCTTCATCCGCGCGCGAGCGGGCGAGTTTAGCATAACCCGTGTTCCCCTCAACGTGGGTTTCGAGATCGGCGATGTGTGCGGTCACCTCCTCCAGCTCTTTGGCCTGTCGCGTTGACTGCTGATAAAGCTTCTGATTTCCCTGCGCAAGCGATCCGATATTTTCAACCATGGAGGTAGTGGCCTCGCTGACCTGGGTCACCAGCTGCTGTAGCCCGCGCTGCATGGCGGTAATACTGCCGCTGAGCTGGCTGATTTCACGGTTAAAGCGCACAACGTCAGGCGGCGTGCCTGACAAATCCCCTGCCGCAAGCTGGTTAATATGGATAATCAGACGGCGTAGCGGGGATATCACCCACTTCGCCATTCCGAGCCAGACGGCTATGGCAATGGTCAGCAGCACCAGCGGCGCAAACAGGAACAGCCGTTGCAGGCCTGAGAGTTGTTCCATGAGCGACTGACGCCCCTGTATCGCCTGCTTCTCACTCCGTTGCTGATAGCGTGCGAAGTTGTCATTAAAATCGGTCTGAAACGCCTGGGCAGGTACGGCGAAAAAGAGGTCGATGCTGTTGGTTTTCACCAACCCCTCCGCCTGCTCTCGGATGGCGTCGAAAAACAGCTGATAGCTGTTAACCAGCCCGTCGTCTTTCGGCGGGTTAAGCGCGAGCCAGGCCTGCCATGCCTGCTGTGACGTCGCCAGGGATTTTTGCGCCTCGTCCATCAGGCTATGCCAGCTCCCTTCCGAGCCGGTCTCTTTATCCTGCATAAAGTACACGCCGGAGCGGTTGAGCAGATCGCTGGCCGCCAGCAGAGAAATACGGGCCTGATCCAGCCTGCTTTGCTGCTGCCAGGCCAGCTGATTGCGCTGTTCGTTACGCTGGGCTTCTTTGAGGGAGGCGGTCAGCAGGAAGGATGAAGAGAGTTGCAGGGCGGAGAAAAGGCCAATAATACAAAAGATGCCGGTCAGCAGGCCAAACTGACGAGGGATAAAGCGCGGCGCAAGACGGCGAAAAATTTGCGTTAGGTTCATGATTTTCTTCTGTAACAATACGTTAGGCGCGAGCGAGTCTACGAAACGAAAATGACAGAACCATTACGTAAAAATGACAGGAAACGTGAATTGCCGGGTAGCGGCCTGGCCTTACCCGGCAACAAGACTAGACGCGATCCTTCCACACGGTCTGCACATTACAGAACTCGTGCAGACCGAAATGAGAAAGCTCTCGCCCGAAGCCGCTCTTCTTCACCCCGCCAAACGCGACGCGCGCATCGCTGGCGCTGTAGCCGTTGATAAAGACCCCGCCGCACTCCAGCTCGCGCGCAAAGGTTTCAGCCAGCGCATCGTTCGCGGTAAAGACCGTCGCCGATAAGCCAAAATCGCTGTCGTTAGCCAGCTGCAACGCATGCGCCGCATCGTTCGCAACGGTAATTGCCGCCACCGGACCAAACAGCTCCTGACGGAAGGCCGTCATCTGTGGGGTGACGCCGCCGAGTACGGTTGGGGCATAATAGTTACCGGTCCCGGACATCTTCTCTCCGCCCAGCAGCAGGGTCGCTCCTTCCGCCAGCGTAGCCTGCACCTGCTGATGCAGTTCATCGCGAAGATCAAATCGCGCCATCGGGCCAATATAGTTATCTTCCTCATCCGGTGCGCCCATCTTCAGCGCCTTGACCGCGTCAACAAAGCGTTGGGTAAAGGCGTCCGCCACACCCGCTTCCACAATAAAGCGTTTCGCCGCCGCGCAAACCTGCCCGGTATTCTGATAACGTCCGGCCACCGCCGCGTTGACAGCCAGATCCAGATCGGCATCGTTCAGAACGATAAACGGATCGGAACCGCCCAGCTCCAGCACACATTTCTTCAGCGCCGCGCCCGCCTGCGCGCCAATCGCCGCACCAGCCCGAACGCTGCCGGTTACGGTCACCGCCGCGATACGACGATCGTTAATCGCCTGGCTGACGCCGTCATTCGTCGCGTTCACCCAGCCAAAGACCCCCTCCGGGAAACCGGCATCCGCGAACAACTTCCCGATCAGCTCCGCCGAGCCGAGCACATTAGGCGCATGTTTAAGCAGATAGCTGTTCCCTGCCAGCAGGATCGGCACCGCACCGCGCAGCACCTGCCAGAGCGGAAAGTTCCACGGCATCACCGCCAGAACGGGCCCAAGCGGGCGGTACTCAATCACCGCATTTTCGACCTGGGTAGATTCCGGATGCAGCATCGCCGGGCCGTGTTCAGCGTACCAGTCGCAAAGGCTTGCGGACTTAGCCACCTCCGCACGCGCCTGCATAATGGGCTTGCCCATCTCCCGGGAGATAGTCTGCGCCATCTCTTCCGCACGACTACGCAGCGCCGTACCCAGTTCGCGAAGTTTTTGCGCCCGGTGCGCCACGCTTTCGCGTCGCCACTGACGAAAACCGGTATCCGCCTGCGCAATGGCACGCTCAACGTCACCGGACGTTGCCCACGGGTAAGCAGCCAGCGTTTCGCCGGTAGCCGGGTTGACAGAGTGGGCATGGGTAGCAGATGAATAAGTCATGATGTTCTCCACGTAATAACAGTTGATTGATTGTGGCCTACTCTGCTATTTCTTAAAAATGAATAATACTCACCACCTTATTCACAAATCGAGAACGGTATGGACTTAACTCAGCTTGAGATGTTTAACGCCGTCGCACTGACCGGCAGCATTACCCAGGCGGCGCAGAAGGTACACCGGGTGCCGTCAAACCTCACCACCCGCATCCGACAGCTAGAAGCGGATCTCGGCGTGGAACTGTTTATTCGCGAGAATCAGCGCCTGCGGCTTTCCCCCGCCGGGCACAATTTTTTGCGCTACAGCAAGCAGATCCTGGCGCTGGTTGACGAAGCGCGAATGGTCGTCGCCGGGGATGAACCGCAGGGATTATTCTCGCTCGGCGCGCTGGAAAGTACCGCCGCCGTACGCATTCCGGAAAGTCTGGCGCGGTTTAACCAGCGCTATCCGCGCATTCAGTTTGCGTTATCCACCGGGCCTTCCGGTACGATGATTGACGGCGTGCTTGAGGGGACGCTCAGCGCTGCCTTTGTCGACGGGCCGCTCTCGCACCCGGAACTGGAAGGGATGCCGGTTTACCGGGAAGAGATGATGCTGGTCACCCCTGCGGGTCACGTAGAAGTATCAAAAGCCACGCAGGTGAGCGGCAGCGACGTGTATGCCTTTCGCGCCAACTGTTCTTACCGGCGTCATCTGGAGAGCTGGTTCCATGCCGACCGCGTAACGCCGGGAAGGATCCATGAGATGGAGTCCTATCACGGGATGCTCGCCTGTGTGATTGCCGGGGCAGGCATTGCGCTGATGCCCCGCTCAATGCTGGAGAGCATGCCGGGCCATCATCAGGTGGCGGCGTGGCCGCTGGCGGAAAACTGGCGCTGGCTCACCACCTGGCTGGTGTGGCGACGCGGGGCGATGACCCGCCAGCTTGAGGCGTTTATAGGGCTGCTAAACGAACGTCAGCCACCAGCGTCTTCTCCATAAACAGGCTCAGCGGATCCTCGTTGTAGGGGGCAAACGCGGCGCGCCGTACGTATCCACACTGTTGATACAGACGAATGGCGGCGTGTTGTTTGATCCCCGTCTCCAGCCGGACGGTGTGGCAGCAGCGGCTGAGGGCTTCATCTTCCAGCGCCGCCAGTAATTTATCACCCAGCCGTTGCCCGCGATGGGTTGGGTCAATATAGACCCGTTTCATTTCCCCGGTCCCGTCCCCGTTCAAAACGACAGCGCCACACCCGACGGCGTTAAGCTGAGTGTCACGAATAATCATCAGGATCAGCGAGTCGTCCGGCAGTTCGGTTAAATCCAGCAGATGATTACTTTCCGCGGGATAGAGAACGCTTTGATAACGGTCCAGCGCCGTAATCAGGGCGAGAATATCTGGATGATGGGCGGATTCAACGGTAATAGAATACATGGCAGGCTCCTTGTCGTTTTCGTTCAACATACCGCCCGCCCTGTATTCCGGCGTCATAGTTTTTAATGATGACCGTAATCCTGGAGTCGAAGGAAGATTTTCCCCTTCATATACAGTGTGGCCTGCCCGCCAATCAGCACGCGGTCGCCTTTCAGCTCGCAGCGCAGATCCCCGCCGCGCAAGGAGACCTGGCGGGCCGACATCTGCGTTTTTCCGAGCTTTTCGCTCCAGTACGGGATCAGCATGCTGTGAGCTGATCCCGTCACCGGATCCTCCGGCACCCCTTCCCCCGGGCAGAAGAAGCGGCTGACGAAATCATACTCATCCCCCGGCGCCGTAACGCAGACCATTTTCCCGAGCGGGAGCATGGCCGCGATATCCGGCGTCAGCGCCTCCACCTGCCGCTGGCTGTCGAGCACTACCAGGTAATCACGCCCCACACGCACCTCTTTTGCCGCGTTAATGCCCAGCGCGCTGAACAGCACTGCGGGGGGAGTATCGACCACCTCGGTTGACCACGCCGGGAAATTAAGCGTCAGCCAGTCGCCGCTGCGTTGTATCGTCAGATCGCCGACAAAGCGCGTGGTGAAGGTGATTTCCGTATGCGGATAATCCAGGTATTCGAAAATAACGTGAGAAGCCGCGAGGGTTGCGTGGCCGCAGAGGTTAATTTCATCCTGCGTGGTAAACCAGCGCAGTTCAAACCCGTTATCCGTTCGGACAAAGAACGCCGTCTCTGACTGATTATGCTGCTTCGCCATCTTCAGCAGCGTCTCATCCGGCAGCCACGCTTCCAACGGACACACCGCCGCCGCATTGCCGCCGAACGCCCTGTCGCTGAAGGCATCTACCAGATAAAAATCAATTTCCTGCATTGAGTTACCGCCTGTTTTTGTTGTGTTGTTCTTTATCTTCGATGAAAACAACCCCGTTCGCTACCGCCGCATGAAGGTAAATCTTGTGATTCATATCACATAACGGTTGAGTTTTCGCCGTTTAAGGCTTTAAGATCGTCTCCTCATCTTTCAGGCAACGAATCCCAGATATCCCTATGACAACACACACGGTTTCCCGCAGGGTCGCGTGGCTACGCGTGGTCACGCTCGCCATCGCAGCGTTTATTTTCAACACCACGGAATTTGTTCCGGTAGGGCTGCTGTCCGACATCGCCGCCAGCTTCCATATGGAAACGGCACAGGTTGGCATTATGTTAACCATCTATGCATGGGTGGTGGCGCTGATGTCGCTGCCGTTTATGCTGCTGACCAGCCAGATGGAACGTCGTAAGCTGCTGATTGGGCTGTTTGTGGTGTTCATTGCCAGCCATGTGCTGTCATTTATGGCATGGAACTTTACCGTGCTGGTCATCAGCCGCGTCGGCATCGCGTTTGCCCATGCCGTTTTCTGGTCGATCACCGCGTCGCTCGCCATTCGTCTGGCTCCGGCGGGAAAACGCGCCCAGGCGCTGAGCCTGATTGCCACCGGAACGGCGCTGGCGATGGTGTTAGGCCTGCCGATCGGGCGCATTGTGGGACAATACTTCGGCTGGCGCACCACCTTCTTTGCCATCGGCATGGGGGCGCTGATCACCCTGGTGTGTCTGATCAAACTGCTACCAAAACTGCCCAGCGAACACTCCGGCTCGCTGAAAAGTCTGCCGCTGCTGATGCGTCGACCGGCGCTGATGAGCATCTATCTGCTGACCGTGATTGTGGTGACCGCCCATTACACGGCCTACAGCTATATTGAGCCGTTTGTTCAGGTTGTGGCGGGCTTTAGCGCTAACTTCGCCACCGTTCTGCTGCTGATCCTGGGCGGCGCGGGAATTATCGGCAGCATCCTGTTCGGTAAGCTGGGCAATCAGCACGCGTCTGCGCTGGTAAGCAGTGCGATTGGTCTGCTGCTGGCATGCCTGCTGTTACTGATGCCTGCGGCAGGCAGCGAGAGTCATCTGGCGATCCTCAGTCTGTTCTGGGGCGTGGCAATCATGATTATTGGTCTGGGAATGCAGGTCAAAGTGCTGGCGCTGGCCCCGGACGCCACGGACGTAGCGATGTCGCTCTTCTCCGGGATTTTTAATCTGGGGATTGGAGCCGGTGCGCTGGTGGGAAATCAGATCAGCCTGCATGTATCGATGTCGGCCATTGGTTATCTCGGGGCGATTCCGGCGCTGATCGCGCTGATCTGGTCGGTGCTTATCTTCCGTAAATGGCCGGTCGCGATGGAAGAACAGTCCAGCCACGGTTGACGTTTGTTATGCCGGGTGGCGGCTTCGCCTTACCCGGCCTACGAAGCATTAATATCCGTGTTCTTCATCACCGCCAAGATAACGGAATCTTTCATCTGTCATTTTGGTCTGACAATCATAGATACCGATTCTCGTTGCCAGAGGAGTGGTTGCAGAAGACGCATCGCTTTATATTCATAAGAATTATATCCATTGCGAGTAGGCCGGGTAAGGCGAAGCCGCCACCCGGCAACGTTCTCAATGATACGTCTTAACAATCTCCAGCACGCCGTTAATAATAAACTGCACGCCCATACAGACCAGCAGGAAGCCCATCAGACGGGAGATAGCCTCAATCCCCCCCTTGCCCACCCAGCGCATAATCGCCCCGGAGCTGCGCAATGACCCCCAGACGATAATAGCGATAAGCGCAAAAATGATCGGCGGCGCAACGGTGATAACCCAGTGCGGGAATGTCGACCCATCACGCACCGTTGAGGCGGAACTGATGATCATCGCAATCGTCCCCGGCCCCGCCGTGCTCGGCATGGCTAACGGCACAAACGCGATGTTGGCGCTCGGTTCGCTTTCAAGCTCCTCCGATTTGCTTTTGGCTTCCAGGGATTCGTGCGCTTTGTGCGCCGGGAACAGCATCCGGAAACCAATAAAGGCCACAATCAGCCCGCCAGCAATACGCAGACCGGGAATCGAAATACCAAATGTATTCATCACCAGTTGCCCGGCGTAATAAGCCACCATCATTATGGCAAAGACATAGACAGAGGCCATCATCGACTGCTGATTGCGCTCTACGCTGTTCATGTTCCCCGCCAGCCCCAGAAAAAGCGCCACCGTCGTTAACGGGTTCGCCAGCGGCAGCAACACCACCAGCCCAAGCCCCACTGCTTTAATCAAATCCAACATAATGCACCGCAGTCCTTATCCTTATTCAACATCGCAATTATAGGGGCAAATCCTCGTCCGGAGCCATCCACGCAGCGTAACCATAATTGTCTCGCGTAATTGATAACCCCAGATTATCCGTATGATTTAAAAGCGTACAGAATAAGTTCCTGAAGCGTTTTAGCATTTCGTGGCATCGGCCGATTCATTCAGTTGACTTATACTTGCCTGAGCAATAATATCTGCCGTGACTAAACTACTTGCCAGGGCAACCATTGTGAAAAGCACCAGTGACCTCTTTAACGACATAATCCCACTGGGTCGTCTTATTCATATGGTTAACCAGAAAAAAGATCGCCTGCTCAATGACTATCTGTCACCGCTGGATATCACCGCAACACAGTTCAAAGTGCTGTGTTCCATTCGCTGCGAAGTGTGTATCACGCCGGTTGAGCTGAAAAAGGTGCTCTCTGTCGATCTGGGTGCGTTAACCCGCATGCTGGATCGTCTCGTCTGTAAAGGATGGATAGAACGAAGCCCTAACCCGAATGACAAACGTGGCGTACTGGTGAAACTGACCAGCGATGGCGCGGCCATGTGTGAGCAATGTCATCAATTAGTAGGACAAACACTGCACCAGGAACTGACAAAAAACTTATCGGCAGATGAAGTGGCAACGCTTGAGCTCTTACTCAAGAAAATCCTGCCGTAAACAGAAAAAGAGGTATGACGATGTCCAGACGCAATACTGACGCTATCACCATTCATAGCATTTTGGACTGGATCGAAGATAACCTGGAATCTCCACTCTCTCTTGAGAAAGTGTCTGAGCGTTCAGGTTACTCAAAATGGCACCTGCAACGGATGTTTAAAAAAGAGACCGGCCATTCATTAGGACAATATATTCGCAGCCGCAAGCTGACGGAGATTGCCCAAAAACTGAAAGAAAGCAATGAGCCGATCCTCTATCTGGCGGAACGCTACGGATTTGAATCGCAACAAACCCTGACGCGTACGTTCAAGAACTACTTTGACGTGCCGCCTCATAAGTACCGTATTACCAGTATGCCGGGTGAATCCCGTTATCTGTATCCGCTAAAACATTGCAGTTAATCATCGCCTGTTAAGACGTAACCGAGGAAATCATGAAATTTATCGCCTCCGCCGCCCTCACCTTGCTGGTGCTGGTTTCCGGCCAGAGCTTCGCGGAGCAAACCCCCAATGCGGGGCAGCAAAATAATCGTGACACCATGATTATGCCGTCCACGCAAAACCAGTCGCCCTGGGACTTCAATCACATGGGCGCTGGCAGCGACAAATCCGACGAATTAGGCGTGCCGTATTACAACCACGACCTGTAATTCGTTTTTGCCCCGCTAATGCGGGGCTTTTTTCTGCCTTAACCCCGCACCCGCGTTGCCCGACGCACCCGCAAGCCAAAGACGTTGATATACAGCCCGGCCATAATCAGCCCTGCGCCACACAGTTGCAGCGCGCTGAGCGTTTCATCCAGCAACAGTGCGGCGCTGGCAAGCCCGACCACCGGTACCAGCAGCGATAACGGCGCCACACGCCAGGTTTCATAGCGTCCGAGCAGCGATCCCCAGATACCATAGCCAATGATTGAGGCGACTAACGCCAGGTAGATCAGCGACAAAATGGTCGTCAGGTCGATCTCCACCAGGCTTTTCAACATCGCCTGCGGACCATCCAGAATAAACGACGCGGCCATAAACGGCACGATTGGGATCAATGCGCTCCAGACCACCAGCGATAACACCGGCGGACGCGTCTCGTGCTGCATTATCAGTTTGTTAAAGATATTGCCGCACGCCCAGCTCAGCCCCGCCGCCAGGGTGAGCATAAAGCCTAGCAGCGCGACATGCTGACCGTTGAGGCTGCCTTCAATCAGCACCAGCACGCCAAAGACCGCAAGGCTAATGCCCGCCAGCTGCTTGCCCTGCAAGCGTTCGCCGAAGACAAATGCGCCGAGAATGATGGTAAAGAACGCCTGCACCTGAAGCACCAGCGAAGCCAGGCCCGCAGGCATACCGAATTTGATGGCGCAAAAAAGAAACGCAAACTGACCAAAGCTGATGGTAAGGCCGTAGCCCAGCAGCAGCTTAAGGGGAATTTTCGGGCGGGCAACGAACAGCAGCGCCGGGAAGGCCACCAGCAGGAAGCGCAGCCCCGCCAGCATCAGTGGAGGCATGTTGTGCAACCCCATTTTGATGACCACAAAATTGAGTCCCCACACCACGACAACCAGCAACGCTAACAGCCCGTCTTTCCGCGTCATTTTCCGCCCCTGAATTATTAAAATTTTGTAAACACTTCAAGGTAACAGAAAAAATAGCCCCGCGAGAAGATCATTAATTCTGGTACTGGAGTGAAGCACCTGCGGATAAATTGGGTGCTATACAAGCTGCCGATCCCATGATAATCCTGTAATAACACAACAAAAAAAGCATAAGCATTTGTCGGGCAGGAAAATGAAACCATCAATCAGGCGCTCAACCGCAGCGCTGCTGGCATCGTCATTGTTATTAACAATTGGCCGCGGGGCAACGCTGCCCTTTATGACCATATATCTCACACGCGTGTACGATATGAGCGTGGAGAATATTGGCTATGCCCTTACCGTGGCGTTGACCATTGGCGTGGTGTTTAGCCTGGGGTTTGGCATCCTGGCGGATAAGTTCGACAAAAAACGCTATATGCTGATCGCCATCGTGGCCTTTATCGCCGGGTTTGTGGCGATTCCGCTGGTGAATAACGTGACGCTGGTGGTGCTGTTCTTTGCCCTGATTAACTGCGCCTATTCCGTCTTCTCAACGGTGCTGAAAGCATGGTTTGCCGACGTGCTGACCTCCAGCGAAAAGGCGCGCGTTTTCTCACTCAACTACAGTTTCCTGAACATTGGCTGGACGATCGGGCCGCCGATCGGCACCCTGCTGGTGATGTACAGCCTGCAACTGCCGTTCTGGCTGGCCGCCTTCTGCGCCGCACTGCCGCTCGGGTTTATCCATTTCTTTGTGCAGAAAAGCATAGCCTCAGACAGCCCTGAGGAGAAAATGCCGTGGCAGCCCTCGGTGCTGCTGAAAGACCAGGCGCTGTTCTGGTACACGCTCTCCGGCCTGCTGGCGTCGTATGTGGGTGGATCGTTCGCCACCTGCATTTCTCAGTATGTTCTCGCCGCACATGCGGACAGCGATTTTGCAGAAAAGGTGGTGGCCGTTGTGCTGCCCGTCAACGCGGCGGTGGTCGTCACCCTGCAATACGCGCTTGGACGTAAGATCACCGCCAGCAATATTCGTCCGTTAATGACCGCCGCGACGCTTTTTTTCATCCTCGGGCTGGGCGGGTTTATGCTTTCCGGCGAGAACCTGATTTACTGGGGGATCGCGGCGGCGATTTTCACCCTGGGTGAAATTATTTATGCACCGGGTGAATACATGCTGATCGACAATATCGCCCCGCCGGGCATGAAGGCGAGCTATTTCTCCGCCCAGGCGCTGGGCTGGCTCGGCGCGGCAGCGAACCCGATGATCACCGGGCTCATCCTGACCCATCTGCCGCACTGGTCATTATTTATCATTATGATGGCCGCCATCATTGCGGCCTGGCTGATGATATTGCGCGGGATGCGCGTGAAAAGTGAAGATAGCGTGTCGGGTGGCGCTGCGCTTACCCGACCGACAAAACCCTAATCCCAGGCCGGGTAAGGCGAAGCCGTCACCCGGCAAAACCAACAGCCTAGTGGTGCAACATCTCCTCCACCACCTGCTCTTTGTACATCTCATTCGGGTAGTAGGTCGGCCAGTTATCCATCTCTTTCAGCAGCGCCTCGTGGGAGGTGTTGCCCATAAAGATATGGAAGTGTGAAGAGGCTTTCGGCCCGATGATATGGTCGCTGAACTGCACAAACTTAGGCGCCTGGCTCGCGTTATCCTTGCATTCAAACAGGTAGCGCACGCCTTTTTTCCCCGACGCATAGGTCAGAATTTTGTAGCCGCTGTAGTCGTAGCGGCAGCTGCTCACCGTTTTGCCTCGGTGGAATTCCATCACGTTGTTTTCAATGCCGATGGCGTCCACGTCCGTCGCGTACCCCTTACGGTAGTAGGCCTTCACCTCGGCAGCGGATTTTTCTCCCTTCTGCGCTTTCTTTTCGAAAACCGGATTCAGCGAACCATCAAGCAGGAACGGATAAACGGACTGCCAGGTCCCGTCCCAGTCAGACAGCTTCCTGTCCCTAACGTCTTTATCCTCAAAGACGCCGTTTGCCGCCTTCTGTTCCGCCTCTGTCATCTGATGACCGTGCGAATGGGCAAAAAGCGAGCCGCTTACCAGCAGCGTTCCCAGAGTCAGCGCAATTTTTGCAAGTTGTGCAGCCACAGCAAAATCCTCATTCCGTTTTATAAGAATGAGGATGTTATATTATAACATTTCAGATCGCAACCAACCCGCGAACGCCCTCATGCTCCATGTTCTGCCCGCGTCCCTGCTGGACGATGCTGCCGCGCGACATCACCAGATAGCTGTCGGCCAGCTCTGCCGCAAAATCATAAAACTGCTCCACCAGCAGGATCGCCATATCCCCCCGGTTCGCCAGGCTGCGGATCACGAGCCCAATCTCTTTAATCACCGACGGCTGAATACCTTCCGTGGGTTCATCCAGAATCAGTAACCGTGGACGGCTCGCCAGCGCGCGACCTATCGCCAGCTGCTGCTGCTGACCACCGGAAAGATCGCCTCCGCGTCGGTGCTTCATCTCCCTCAGCACCGGGAAAAGCTGCCAAATCTCCTCCGGTACGCTCCTTGCGTTTCCCGCGGAGAAGCGTGACAGCCCCATCAGCAGGTTTTCTTCTACGGTCAGACGCGGAAAAATCTCCCGCCCCTGCGGAACATAGGCCACGCCGGACTGCACCCGCTGGTGCGGTTTACTGTGAGTGATGCTCTTTCCCTGCCAGACCACCTCCCCGGCTTTCACCGGGATCAGCCCCATCAGGCACCTCAGCAGCGTGGTTTTGCCCACCCCGTTGCGCCCCAGCAGGCAGGTAACCTCCCCGACGACCGCCTCAAAGCTCACCCCGCGCAGAATATGACTTCCGCCGTAGTACTGATTCAGTTCGCTAACCTGTAACATCACCTCTCCTTAACGTCCCAGATAGACGTCAATTACCTGTTCATTGGCCTGTACCTCGCGAAGCGAACCTTCCGCCAGTACCCGCCCCTGATGCAGCACCGTGACGTGGTCGGCGATGGTCTCGACGAAACCCATATCGTGCTCAACCACCATCAGCGAATGCTTGCCTGCCAGGGTTCGGAAAAGCTCGGCAGTATATTCCGTCTCTGCGTCGGTCATACCGGCGGCGGGTTCGTCCAGCAGTAACAGGTGCGGGTCCTGCACCAGCAGCATGCCGATCTCCAGAAACTGCTTCTGTCCGTGGGAAAGCAGTCCGGCACGGCGATCGCGCTCGCTGCCAAGCCGCAGCAAAACCAGCATCTCATCAATGCGGTCGCGCTGCTCGCCGCTGAGCGTGGCCCGCAGGCTCGCCCAGACGGACCTGTCGGCTTTCATGGCGATTTCGAGGTTTTCCCCTACGGTCAGCGCTTCAAACACGGTCGGCTTCTGGAACTTACGGCCAATGCCCTGACGGGCGATGGTCGCCGGTTCCAGGGCAGTCAGATCGATGGACTGATCGTAAATAGCTTTCCCGCTTTTTGGCCGGGTTTTGCCGGTAATCACGTCCATCAGCGTGGTTTTACCGGCGCCATTAGGGCCAATGATGCAGCGCAATTCTCCGACGCCGATGTTCAGCGAGAGATCGGTCAACGCCTGAAAACCGTCGAAACTGACGTTAATGGCCTCGAGCTGCAACACCGGATCGGTCTGCTCGCGGTAACGGTCGCCCGGTAGCTGGCGGGTAAAGAGTCCTTCAGAGGGCTGCATTAATTCTCTCCCTTACGAAACAGACCGAACACGCCGCGCGGTAAAAACAGCGTCACGGCGATGAAAATCAGCCCCAGAAACAGCTGCCAGTACTCCGGCATCGCCACGGTGAAAAAGCTCTTCGCACCGTTGACCAGCGCCGCGCCAATCACCGGGCCCACCAGAGTGCCGCGTCCACCCAGCGCTACCCAGATGGCCGCTTCAATCGAGTTGGTCGGCGACATTTCACCCGGGTTGATAATGCCCACCTGCGGAACGTACAGCGCTCCCGCCAGGCCACACAGCACGGCGGAAAGCGTCCAGACCAGCAGCTTGAAACCGCGCGGATTGTAGCCGCAGAACGTGAGACGGTTTTCCGCATCGCGCACCGCCGTTAAAATGCGGCCAAATTTACTCTTCGCCAGCGCGTAGCCTGTGCCCAGGGCCAGAAGCAGCAGCACGACCGTTGCGAGAAACAGCGCGATCCGCGTGGTGGTCGCCGTGACGGAAAACCCGAGCAGCGTGGTAAAGCCGGTAAAGCCGTTATTGCCGCCAAAGCCGGTTTCGTTGCGAAAGAACAGCAGCATGCCCGCGTAGGTCAGCGCCTGGGTCATGATGGAGAAATAGACCCCTTTGATCTTCGAGCGAAAAGCAAACCAGCCGAAGACCAGCGCCAGCAGGCCGGGGATCGTCACAATTAACACCAGAGCCCAGGCGAAATGCTGCGTTCCCCACCAGAACCAGGGCAGTTCGCTCCACGAGAGAAAAGACATAAACGCGGGCAGTCCGTCCCCGGCCGCCTGGCGCATCAGGTACATGCCCATCGCATAGCCGCCCAGGGCGAAGAATATGCCGTGCCCCAGCGAGAGCATACCGGCATAGCCCCAGACCAGATCGAGGGCCACGGCGACAACTGCGTAGCAGAGGATCTTGCCGATGAGCGTCAACATCCATGTAGAAACGGCCAGCGGATGCGTTGCGGGTAACAGCGCGAGAAAAGGCAGCACCAGCAGCGCCGCAACCAGCAGACTGCCGAAGATTTGCGTGGAGCGCGGTGCCCTGCGCGCCAGTGTTAAGGTCAATGGCTGGCTCATCAGTCTGTCACCCTCCCTTTAAGTGCGAATAACCCCTGCGGACGTTTCTGGATAAACAGAATGATCGCCACCAGAATCAGGATTTTGCCCAGCACGGCGCCCATCTGCGGTTCAAGAATTTTATTGAAGATCCCCAGACCAAAGGCCGCCGCGACGCTACCGGCCAGCTGGCCGACGCCGCCGAGCACCACCACCAGAAACGAATCAATGATGTATCCCTGGCCCAGCTCCGGTCCCACGTTCCCCAGTTGGGACAATGCCACGCCGCCCAGCCCGGCAATACCGGACCCGAGGCCAAACGCCAGCATATCTACCCGTCCGGTGGGGACGCCGCAGCAGGCCGCCATGCTGCGGTTTTGCGTCACCGCCCGCACGTTCAGCCCCAGACGCGTTTTATTCAGAATGAGCCAGGTGAAGAACAGCACCATCAGCACAAACCCGAGCACCACAATGCGGTTCCACGGTAGCGTCAGGTTGGCGAAAACCTGCACCCCGCCGGACAGCCAGGCCGGGTTTGCGACCTCAAGGTTCTGGGCGCCAAAGGTCATGCGCACCAGCTGGATAAGCATCAGGCTGATCCCCCAGGTGGCGAGCAGGGTTTCCAGCGGGCGGCCATACAGATGGCGGATCACCGTGCGCTCCAGCACCATCCCGATACCTGCCGTCAGGCAAAACGCCACCGGCAGCGCCACCACCGGATAAAGCGCCAGCCACTGAGGCATCCACTGCGCCATCACCTGCTGCACCATCCAGGTGGCATACGCCCCGAGCATCAGCATTTCGCCGTGGGCCATGTTAATCACCCCCAGCAGACCATAGGTGATAGCCAGCCCGAGCGCGGCCAGCAAGAGTACCGAACCCAACGACAGGCCCATAAAGGCCTGCCCCAGCAGTTCGCCCCACATCAGCCGGTGCTGAATACGGTCCAGGCTCTCAGCGGCGGCGGCACGTACCCGTGCGTCCGGCTCGGTTTGCGCCCGGGTGAACGGCGTCAGCGTGGCCTGAACGTCCGGATCGTCAGACTGTCCCAACAGTTCAACCGCGTTGAGGCGCGTTTCCGCCTGCGGACTCGCCAGCTGAAGATTTGCCAGCGCCAGCCTCAGCGACTGTCGGGTGACGTCATCCGTTTCGCGGTTAGCCCGCTGTTGCAGAAACCCGAGCATATCCGGCTGGGCGTCACGCTGAAGTTGCCGCGCGGCATGACGCCTTTCGGTGACACTGTCACTGACAAGCTGATGCGTTGCCAACGCCGTGACGGTTAACACGCGCAGCCGGTTGGTCAGCCGCACGGCTTTGGTCGTTCCTTCGGCGCTCTTTGCCGCGCCCAGGGCAACCATTTCGCCGTCGATGCGGGTAAAAGCCTTCTTCTGGCTGTCGGTGTAGAGGTTCTCCTGTTGCAGCGCTTTAAGCAGCGGCAAACGTGCAGGTTCCGGCGTGGCTGCCCAGCGGGTCAGCATGGCGGTCTGCTGGCTGCGGCTAGCGGCAACGAAATCATCGGCATCCGATGCCTGCACCATCCCTGGCAGCAGTCCGGTAAGCCACACAATCGCAATAATTATGCGCATGGCGTTCATGACGTCTCTCCCTGGTGGTGGCTTAGTTGCTGGCGGTTTTCATCGGCTGGTCAGGTTTTTTGTCATTCCCGGCGATAAACGGGCTCCACGGCTGAGCGCGTACCGGCTGTTCGGTTTGCCAGACGACATTGAACTGGCCGTTGCCTTCGATTTCACCAATCATGACGGGCTTATGCAGGTGGTGGTTGGTGGCATCCATGGTCAGCGTAAAGCCGGACGGCGCGTTGAACGACTGGCCCGCCATTGCCGCGCGCACTTTGTCCACGTCGGTTGTCCCCGCTTTTTCAACCGCCTGCGCCCACATATGCAGGCCGACATAGGTCGCTTCCATCGGATCGTTGGTGACGACGGTATCGGCATTCGGCAGCTTATGGGCTTTCGCGTAGGCTTTGTAGGCCGCGACAAAGGTCTGGTTGGTCGGGTTATCGACGGATTCAAAGTAGTTCCACGCCGCCAGGTTACCCACCAGCGGTTTGGTATCAATGCCGCGAAGTTCTTCCTCGCCCACCGAGAACGCCACCACCGGCACGTCCGTGGCTTTCAGCCCCTGGTTCGCCAGCTCTTTATAGAAAGGCACGTTGGAATCACCGTTGATGGTTGAGACCACCGCCGTTTTACCGCCCGCGGAGAATTTCTTGATACTGGCGACGATGGTCTGGTAATCGCTATGACCAAACGGGGTGTAGACCTCTTCAATATCTTTATCTTCCACGCCTTTCGAGTGCAGGAAGGCGCGCAGGATCTTGTTCGTGGTGCGCGGGTAAACGTAGTCCGTTCCCAGCAGGAAGAAGCGTTTCGCGCTGCCGCCGTCCTCGCTCATCAGGTACTCCACCGCCGGGATCGCCTGCTGGTTAGGCGCCGCGCCGGTATAGAAGACGTTAGGTGACATCTCTTCACCTTCATACTGCACCGGATAGAACAGCAAACCGTTCAGCTCCTCAAAAACCGGCAGAACTGATTTACGCGATACGGAGGTCCAGCAGCCAAACACGACGGCCACCTTGTCCTGGCTCAGAAGCTGACGGGCCTTTTCGGCAAACAGCGGCCAGTTGGATGCCGGGTCAACCACCACCGGCTCCAGCTTTTTCCCGAGCACGCCGCCTTTGGCGTTGATTTCGTCGATGGCCATCAGGGCGACATCTTTCAGGGGCGTTTCTGAAATGGCCATCGTGCCGGAGAGTGAGTGCATGATCCCGACTTTAATGGTCTCTGCGGCCTGGACGCCAAAACTGACCCCCATGGCGACCACGGAGGCGGACAAGGCGAACGCTTTTATAAAGGTACGACGGTGCATATTTTCACTCCTGAAAAAGAAAGCTGTGCGAAGACGTCCGTTACCGCCCGGACGCAGAAAAAGTAACGTCAGTTTCAGGGGAGCAAAAAGGGTGCCAGGTTGCAGAGGCAGGATTTAAACAGGTTCGAAGACAGGATCTACGGGAAACGACTCAGAATGGTACAGCGCTGCACTGTAATAATGCAGCGCTGTGAACGATGTTACCAGACATCGCTGGCGATTTGCGTCACCAGGCGAACTTTATCCCACTGCTGGGCTTCGCTCAGGCTGTTACCCTCTTCCGTGGAGGCAAATCCGCACTGTGGGCTGAGGCAAATCTGCTCTTTCGCCACGTAGCGCGCGGCCTCTTCCAGACGCGCTTTCACCCCTTCCGGGTTCTCCAGTTCACCGTGCTTGGTGGTGATTAGCCCCAGAACCACCTGCTGTTTACCCGGGCGCACAAAACGCAGTGGCGCGAAGTCGCCGCTACGGTCGTTGTCGTACTCCAGGAAGAACGCATCGACGTTCACCGTGCCGAACAGCACCTCCGCCACCGGCTCATAGCCGCCTTCGGAAATCCAGGTTGAGCGGAAGTTGCCGCGGCAGACGTGTAGCCCGATGGTCAGATCGTCCGGTTTGCCCTCCAGCGCCTTATTCAGCACCCGGGCATAGGTTCGGGCAAGTTCGTCTGCATCATCACCGCGCTCGCGGATCTGCCGGCGCTGGTCTTCTGAACAAAGGTAGGCCCAGACGGTATCATCCAGTTGCAGATAGCGGCAGCCTGCATCGTAAAAGGCCCGAATGGCATCGCGCCAGGTGGTCGCCAGATCGTCAAAGTAATCTTTCAGATCCGGGTAGACCGTGGCATCAATATCCTTGCGGCCACCGCGGAAATGCAGCACGCTCGGGCTCGGAATGGTCATCTTCGGCTGTGCGTTACCGCTGATGCTTTTGAGGTAGCGGAAATCTTCCAGCATAGGATGATCGCCGAAGCCCAGTTTGCCCGTTACGCGCACGCCATGGGCTTTGGTCTGCACCCCGTTGAACTGAATGCCCTGCTGGGAATCATAACGCTCTACGCCCTGTAGCCCGTCAAAGAAGTCAAAGTGCCACCAGGCGCGGCGGAATTCACCGTCCGTTACCACATGCAGACCGCAGGCGCACTGCTGCGCGACAACATGGCGAATGGCCTCGTCCTCAACCGCGCGAAGCTGACCGGCATCGATCTCACCGCTGGCAAATTGCAGACGGGCCTGTTTAACAGAATCCGGGCGTAAAAAACTGCCGACTACATCGGCGCGGTACGGGGCATGGTGTCGCTGCATGGAAATCTCCTCTGTCTGTCGGCGTTAATTGCCCACAGTGATAATTCATCTCTTGAATCTTTAGACTTCTGGATGTCTAAACGTCCTGAAAAGATGTCATACCGGCTCGCCGCCGACAAACGAGAAAATTTCATCTGTGTTGAAATAAATTCATGTTCACAGGGCGGGTGATGAAGATCCTGCAAACGCGAACCGCTCATCTTCCCAGCCGGTCATGCCCCCGAGCATAATCTTGACCGGCAGACCCAGACGCGCCAGCTTCAGCGCCGCCCTGTCCGCCCCGTTGCAGTGCGGGCCTGCACAATAGACGACAAACAGCGTGCCCTCTGGCCACGCTTTCATCCGCTCGGCGGTGATCTGGCTCCAGGGTAAATGCAGCGCGCCGGGCAGATGCCGCCGGGCAAAATGTTCAGGTTTTCCGACAACGTGCAGCAGAACAAAGTCCTGCTCACCGCTGGATACCGCGTGATGGACATCGGCGCAGTCCGTCTCGACGCTCAGACGACGCAGGAAATGCCCCACGGCTTCCTGCGGCTCAGCAGCCGGAAATTCAGTAACATAGCTCATGAATCTTCCTCATTTGTGGTGTTTGTGTTAACACTACTTTATCCCTTAATTCAGCCCATGAATGCGTCCGCCTATGCCAGAAAACAGCAAAAAGATGACAAACTTAAGACATCCCTCGCCGCGCGCGGTCGTGCTGGCATATGACGGTTTATGTACCTTTGAGTTTGGCGTGGCGGTAGAGATCTTTGGCTTGCCGCGCCCGGAGATGGGCGAGGACTGGTATCAGTTCGCCGTGGCGAGCGTGGATGACGGCGAGCTCCGGGCAACGGGCGGGATCCGTATTCTGGCCGATGGCGATCTGCGTCTGCTGGAGACGGCGGATCTGGTTGTCGTACCCGGCTGGCGAGGGCTGGATGACCCCGTACCCGACGCGCTCTGCCAGGCGCTCCGCGCGGCGCATGCCCGCGGCTGTCAGCTACTCTCGATCTGTTCTGGCGTTTTCGTTCTGGCAGCCTCAGGCCTGCTTGACGGGCGGAAGGCAACCACCCACTGGCGCTATACGCAAGCTCTGAAAACGCGCTATCCCGCCATCACCGTGGTCGACGATGTGCTGTACCAGGACGAAGGCGATATTCTCACTTCGGCAGGCAGCGCCGCAGGGATTGATCTGTGTCTGCATGTGGTGCGCCGGAATTACGGGATGGAGGCAGCAAACCGCGTGGCGCGTCGGCTGGTGATCCCGCCCCATCGGGACGGCTCGCAAACCCAGCAGCTTAGCCGACCGGTGGCTCAGTTGCGGGAGAGCCAGCGCCTGGGCCAGCTGTTTGATTATCTTCACCAGCATCTGGCCGTTTCCCATACCGTCGAATCGCTGGCCCTGCGGGTGGGTATGAGTCAGCGCACCTTTCTGCGCCGTTTCCAGGACGCGACCGGAACAACGCCCGCGCGCTGGTTATTGACTGCGCGATTGCAGCGGGCAAAAGATTATCTCGAAAACAGTCGGCTCAGCATCGACAATATTGCGGAACAAACCGGATTTGGACAAAGCGCCACGCTGCGCCACCATTTCCGGCAGCAATTTGCGCTTTCGCCCGCGCAATATCGCAAACAATTTTCACAGCCGGTACGATAAACGGGCAAAAAAAAACCGCCATAATCTGGCGGTAAATGCTTGCATGGATAGATTTGTATTTTGGTATCTACGCTCCGGTATTCCATACCGGGATGTGGATCATCTGTAATCTACCACTGTGAGCCTCAACGAAGCATAAACGAATCGATTAACCCGCTTTGGTATTAATTTGCAGATAACGCATCAGCCCCTGCTCTGCACTCTGGCGGGCATCATCATTAATCGCTTCGAGATAAAACGCACGAGAGACCCCATACGGCGCCTGCTCGGATGGGTAAACGGCGAACTGGAAGGTTTTGCCTCTCGCCTTATTGGTACAGCCCAGCTCCCAGCGATCTTCACTTACCTGGGTGCTATTACATTCGACACGTCCGTAATCGCTGGTTAAATACGATCCGACACGGCTTTTTGCTGACTGAATATATTCTGGTTCTTCATTTGAATAGATGCTGGCCGCAGCACCCACCGCAACCACTACGCCCAGAAGTGATAGCACGATTATTTTTTTCATTTATTCGATCCAATCCTTAGCCAGAAAAATCTTATTGTAAATGATTTCCCAATAAATCTAGCTTCTCTTTGCATACCAGAAATGGGAGTTTACAACGGCGATATTGCTTTTAAGAATAGTCTTAAGTGAGTTTTATTGCGACCACAATTTTTGACAGTCTATTTTCTCAAATTTAAACAGTCGAATAATTACTCTATGAAATTATCCCTACGATGACCGTAGCGTATTTTCAGGGGATAATGGATGTTCAGAAAAGAATTTTCGCTACTGCTGGTGATTAGCGCCCTGTTCTCAGGGCAGATTATGGCGGAGCACAAAGGGCATGAATTTGTGTATGTGAAAAACGCCGACCATCAGCTTCGTCATGAAGCTGACAGCGACGAGTTACGCAGCGCGGCTGAGGAGTCTGCGGAGGGGTTGCGCGAGCACCATGCCTGGCAGAAATCGCGCAAACCGGATACCCACTCTGCGGGTTAGCTGCCTTTACGCTTCGGCAGGGTCTTCATCAAATCGTCAGGGCTGACGGAGGCCACAATGCTTCCCGGAGGCGGCATTTTGAAGATGTGATTCTTCATCTTGCCGATAACGTGCATTTCACACGGACGGCAGTCAAACTTCAGCGTCAGCACTTCATCGCCATTCACCAGCTGCATCGGCGTCGCTTTCCAGCTTTTAATATTGCCTTTCGCCTGTTTCGGACAAAGGTTAAAGGCAAACCGCAGGCAGTGTTTGGTGATCATCACCGGCACATCGCCCTTCTCTTCATGCGCTTCATACGCGGCGTCAATCAGCTGCACGCCGTGACGATGGTAAAACGCACGCGCTTTGTGGTTGTAAACGTTCGCGAGGAACGAGAGATGCGTGTCCGGGTAGACCGGCGCAGGCACCGTTTCGGCCTTACGACTGCCGCGCGGATAGTTTGCCAGCCGTGCTTCATCCAGCATCTCTGCCGTTTCACGGCGGAACTGGTTCAGCAGGCTGTTCGGCACGAACAGCGCGTCCGGCAGATTCACCTCAATATTGCGCGCGTAATAAATGGTCTGCCCCAGCTTCGCCACGCTATCCTTGAGGTTGCTAAGCGCTTTCTCCGCATTGTTCGCCACCTCGAACAGGCCGTCGAGCGTATGCGTCACGCTGATACCGTCTTCGCAGGTCATGGTCAGGATCAGCTGCTCTTCCCAGCCCCCCAGCGCGATATCCACCGCAATGCGGCGCTCGCTGGAGGTCTTGAGCAAGGCCTGCTGCCAGTTGTGATCCAGGTTACGGTTAAGCGCTGCATTAGGACGGGCTTTGTAGAGATCGGCAGGCATTTCGTTCGGCCAGACGCGATAGCGATTTTCGCCGGTTTTCTCCACCGTATTGGCGCGGAAACCCACTACTTCACGTTTGATCATCACGTTGAGACCATCGCCGTTCGCCAGCGGCTCTGTAACCTGAACGTCAAGATGATCTTTCGCCACTTTCAGCACTTCACCCACCGGTAAACCGATAAACTTCGGTGAATCGAACGCGCCAATATCCCCTTTACGGGCATTCACGAAATAGTCCGTGCTGCCGCGGTGGAAGGTCTTGTCCGTCGACGGAATAAAGAAATGCTCTGTACGACCGGCGGACGCGCGCGCCAGGTCACCGCGATCGTCGATGATGGCATCCAGCATCTGACGATAATGGGCGGTGATATTTTTCACGTAGCTCATGTCCTTGTAGCGCCCTTCAATTTTGAAGGAGCGTACACCGGCATCGATCAGCGCGCCGAGGTTGGCCGTCTGATCGTTATCTTTCATCGACAGCAGGTGTTTTTCGAATGCCACCACGCGGCCCTGATCGTCTTTCAGGGTATAAGGCAGACGGCAGGCCTGAGAGCAGTCGCCCCGGTTAGCGCTGCGCCCCGTCTGGGCGTGAGAGATATTACACTGCCCGGAATACGCCACACACAGCGCACCGTGGATAAAGAATTCAATGGTCGCGTCGGTCGCCTGGTGGATATCGCGGATCTGGTTCAGGTTCAGCTCGCGCGCCAGAACAATCTGCGTAAACCCGACGTCCGAAAGAAACTTCGCCTTCTCAACGGTGCGGATATCGCACTGGGTGCTGGCGTGCAGCTCAATCGGCGGGATATCCAGTTCCAGAACGCCCATATCCTGAACGATCAGGGCGTCAACGCCGGTCTGGTAGAGATCGGTAATAAGACGCTGCGCGGGCTCAAGCTCATCATCATGAAGAATGGTGTTCAGGGTCACGAACACCTTCGCCCCGAAACGGTGGGCGAACGGGACCAGCTCGGCAATGTCGCGCAGGCTGTTGCTGGCGTTATGACGGGCACCGAAGCCAGGGCCGCCAATGTAGACGGCATCTGCTCCGTGAAGAATGGCTTCACGGGCAATGGCGGCGTCGCGGGCCGGGCTTAGCAGTTCAAGATGATGGGAGTGCAGGCGCATACTTCGTCGTTATCCGTTATGGTCAAAATGGCGGCTATTGTAGTCAGAAGTCTGTGCCAGTGAAACCGTTTTGCGACGCTTTAGCGGGGATAATGGATCAGAGAGTGGAAATGCACCGTCCGGGCGCTGCTGTTGCGGTACGCGTGCGGTTTATCGCCGGCAAAACGCACGCCGGAATCAGCGTATAGCGTGCGCCAGACACCGTCAATCTGCATGTCCAGCTCACCGCTTATCACCACCACGTGCTCGATCACCCCGGCTTCGTGCGGCGTGGACTCACTCAGCGCGCCGGGCGACAGGGTGATGGAGAAATGGTCGAACTTAAGCTGCTCATCCCAGGGGAAAAGCGGTTTCACCACCATCGCCTGCTGCTGCGGATCGAATACCGCCTGCGGTTCGCTCTCTGGAGTGATAAACGCCGAAAAAGGTACGTTCAGCCCGGTGGCGATTTTCCACAAGGTAGAGACCGTCGGGCTGGACTCATTGCGTTCGATTTGCCCAAGCATCGCTTTCGACACGCCCGTCTCTTCCGCCAGTTTCGACAGACTCCAGCCCCGCGCCTGACGCAGCGCTTTCAGTGTGGTTGCCAGGTGTTGAGTGATATCCATAGTTCCTCCCGTTGCGGCAAAGCATACCACTTGTACGCTATAGCGCACAGTGATACCTTATCCCGGACGTTATAACGCACAACGGAGTTTCCATGCGATCGACTGCCTCTCTCTTTCCTGCCGTGCTGGCCGGTTTTGTTGCCGTGCTGGTGGGCTATGCCAGCTCTGCCGCCATTATCTGGCAGGCGGCTGCGGCGGCTGGCGCCAGTACACAGCAAATTGCCGGATGGATGACCGCGCTGGGGCTCGGGATGGGGATCAGCACGCTGGCATTGTCGTGGTGGTATAAAGCCCCCGTGTTGACCGCCTGGTCGACGCCCGGCGCGGCGCTGCTCGCCACCAGCCTGCAAGGCGTGACGCTGGCGGAAACCATCGGGGTATTTATATTCGCGAATGCGCTGATTCTGCTGTGCGGCGTCACCGGCCTGTTTGCCCGGTTAATGAAACTAATCCCGCACTCGCTTGCCGCCGCTATGCTGGCGGGCGTGCTGTTACAGTTTGGCCTGAAGGCATTCAGCAATCTTGAGGGACACATTTTTCTTTGCGGCAGTATGCTGGCCGCCTGGCTGGTAACCAAAGCCGTAGCGCCCCGGTACGCCATTGTCGCCACGCTGCTGGTGGGCGTGTTCGTGGCATGGGCCGGAGGTGACGTTGTCACGAACAGGATGACGTTATCAGTCATCATGCCGGAATTCATTGCCCCTGCGTTCACCTTCACCAGCCTGATCAGTATCGGCTTACCCTTCTTCCTGGTGACCATGGCGTCGCAGAATGCGCCCGGCTTCGCCACCATGCAGGCATCGGGCTATCCGCTGGCGGTCTCACCGCTGATCGTTGCCACCGGCGGGCTGGCACTGCTGTTGTCCCCCTTCGGCGTTTATTCTATATGCATCGCCGCCATCACTGCCGCCATCTGCCAGAGCCCGGACGCCCATCCGGATGCCAGTAAACGCTGGCTGGCCGCGGCGGCGGCAGGCGGGTTTTATCTGCTGGCGGGGGTG
The DNA here is from genome assembly GCF_032389435.1 of Enterobacter sp. DTU_2021_1002640_1_SI_PRY_ASU_LCPMC_013. Taxonomy (NCBI): domain Bacteria; kingdom Pseudomonadati; phylum Pseudomonadota; class Gammaproteobacteria; order Enterobacterales; family Enterobacteriaceae; genus Enterobacter; species Enterobacter sp. DTU_2021_1002640_1_SI_PRY_ASU_LCPMC_013. The sequence goes on along the minus strand of NZ_CP135594.1, from coordinate 2,194,956 downwards.
TTCGGCGGGTCGATTTCCGGGCTGATGGCCGCCCTGCCGCTGAGCGGCATCCAGACGCTGGCCGGGCTGGCCCTGCTCGGCACTATCAGCGGAAGTTTGTATCAGGCACTGAACCATGAAGCAGAACGCGACGCGGCGATCGTTACCTTCCTGATGACCGCCAGCGGCGTCACGCTCCTGGGAATTGGCTCCGCCTTCTGGGGGCTGGTGCTGGGAGGGATCTGTTACGCCGTCTTCTCACGCCTTCGCCGCGCGTAACTGTGACGGCGTAATGCCGGTCATGCTGCGAAAACGGTTACTGAAATGGCTGGCGGAGTTAAATCCGCAGGCCAGCGCGATGTCGGTGAGCGGCGTGGTCGTGTGCTGCACCAGCGCTTTGGCCTTCTCTATGCGGCGCTGCATAACGTACTGATGCGGCGCCAGCCCCATCGACTGGCGGAACATCCGCGCAAAGTGATATTCACTGAGTGCGGCCTGGCCCGCCAGTTCCGCCAGGGTTAAGGGTTGCGCAAGGTTTTCCTCGATAAAGGCCAGCACGTTGCGCAGTACAAACGGTGATAACCCGCCGGTCACTACCGGCAGCTTCCACTGTACGCTGGAATAGTGCTGGACCAAATGCGTCAGCAATAAGGTCGACGCGGTGCTCAGGGTGAGCTGATTGGCGTTTTGCTGCCAGTCGCAGCCGAGCAAAAACTGGCGATAAAGGGCGGTGATTTTCGGATCGCTGCCGAAGATTTTTTCCTCCAGCGTCAGCGATAGCGGTCGTTTATCCCAGATTTTCTCCCCCACGTCCCGCAGGTGTTCATCGGTGCAGTAGAGGTGCACAAACGACAGGTCGTCACGAATATCCCACGTGGATTCGCTCTCTTCCGGCATCAGACAAAAACGGTCCGGCCCGCCGCCATTTTTCCAGCCACCCGGCGTTTTTTGATAGCTTTCATAGCCATCCGCCACGTACAGGCTAAGGGTGTGATGGTTGCTTTTCACCGTGATCGTGTCGTGCTTGTTGTACCACGCCGCCAGTTGAATGCCAGTATTGAGCGCGACGGTTTCCCGCAGCACTGCATTTTGTTGGCGTAACGTTTCAAAGGTGTCGTAAACGAGAGACATGGCCGTAAACAGGTGATTAATCAGACTGTCAGTCTAAGAAGTGTTGCAGCCTGTTACCAGCCATTGTGCGAGAAAAAAGCGCAAGAATTTGCAAGTCCGGCGCAAGGCGATGAAAGCCGGCCCCCCCTTCTTTCGCCACACTGTCGTTTTTCACGGTATGAGAAGAGAGACACCATGAACGCATTACTCTATGGGCTGGTCGTTGTGATCTGGGGCACGACCTGGATCGCCATTTTTTTACAACAGGGGCCGGTTGCAGCGCCGGTCTCCATTTTCTGGCGCTTCGCCGTGGCCAGCGCCACGATGATGATCGTCCTGGTCGCCCTTCGCCGCCTGCGCAGGCTGGCGCTGCGGGATCATCTCTATTGCATGCTTCAGGGCTGCTGCGTTTTCTGTTTCAACTTCCGGTGCTTTTACACCGCTGCCGCCCATATCAATACCGGCCTTGAGTCGGTGATTTTCTCGATGGCCGTGCTGTATAACGCCATCAACAGCTTTATCTTCTTCGGCCAGCGCCCACCCGCACGCTTCTGGACGGCGGCAGCGCTGGGGCTTATCGGGATCATTACCCTTTTCTGGAACGATCTGCTCGCCAGCGGCTGGAGCGCGTCGTTGCTTACGGGCATCGGGCTTTCCGCCCTCGGCACCTACGGCTTCTCGCTGGGGAATATGATCAGCATGCGTCATCAGCGAAACGGGCTGGAAACTATGACCACCAACGCCTGGGCGATGCTGTACGGCACCGTCGTGATGGGCCTTATCGCGCTCTTCAGGGGCGATAGCTTTATGCCGGAATGGACGGTGAGCTATATGGGGGCGCTGCTCTATCTTGCGCTGTTTGGCTCGGTGATTGCCTTCGGTGCCTACTTTACGCTGGTAGGCCGCATTGGTCCCGGTAAAGCCGCGTACAGCACGCTGCTGTTCCCGCTGGTGGCGCTGTCGATTTCAACGGTGTACGAGGGTTACGTGTGGCATCTCAACGGGATCGTCGGCCTGCTGTTGATACTGGGCGGGAATATGGTGATGTTTACGAAGCCGGAAACCTGGTTCCGCCGCCTGCGGACGGCATAAAAAAACGGCCTGCGAAAATGCAGGCCATTTGTATTAATTTGCTGTCTGATGAACATCAAACATGGTGGCATCCGTCGCCATGTCATCCACAACCTGTTTCAGGGTGCCGAAGCCCATCGGCGTATTCTCGTTCGCCAGCTCTTTCCCTTCACCTTTACGAACAACTTTAACCACCGGTTTGTTCGTGGCCGCGTCGATCAGCTCACCTTCGAAGAACAGATGCGTATCCATGGTACGATGGCCCGTTGCCATCTGCGTACCCGCAACCAGCAGCGCCACAGGCACCACTTCATAGAACTGCAAACCTTCTTTGTCTGAGCTCACACCCGTGATGGCGCCGCGGAAGATCAGGCTATGTTTGCCCGGCGTCGTCACAATCGGCTTACGCTGGCCAATCGCGGTTTTCAGTTTGGTATTGGTATAATTCAACAGCTCATCAAGCGTTTTTTGCCCAAGCTGAGTGGTCGGTTTTGGCGTCGGATAATAGGTTATCGGCGTCCAGATAATGCTGTCGTAATTCGCCTCATTATAGGACGGGTCAACCCAACGCAGGGTTGGCTTCCCGGTTGCAGATTTCATCTCCTGCAAGCCGGAGTAATCTTTTAAAAAGCCTGAATATTGATCGGGGGCTGCGACTTTTGACGCACAGCCGGAAAGGGCCAACAGACCAGAAAGCACTGCAACTTTAAAAAAAGTGTGAGTACGCATGATGGTATTCCATGTTATCTGCAAGTATGCACTTGAAGTTATAACAAAAAACCGGGCGATGTGTTGTGGCAAAAAATGACGAAGACAGCACAAATAGCGAAAAAACTGCCCGACCGAAACCGGGCAGTGAAAAATTACTCCTTCAGGTCCACTTGCCAGAACAGGTGCTTGCCGAAGGGATCGATTTCATAGCCCGTGACCTCTTTACGGACTGGCTCAAAAATCGTCGAGTGGGCAATCATTACCGCCGGCATTTGATCGTGCATCATCTGCTGCGCCTGCTTGTACAGCGCCACGCGTTTTTCGCGATCGGTTATCGATTTAGCTTCGGCAATCAGGTTATCAAACGGCTTATAGCACCATTTGGCCGAGTTCGACCCGCCGTTGGCGGACGTACAGGTAAACAGCGGGCCGAAGAAGTTATCCGGATCGCCCGTCGCCGTTGTCCAGCCCATCAGTGCGGCCTGATGCTCCCCGCCCTTCACGCGCTTCAGGTATTCGCCCCATTCGTAGGTCACGATTTTGGTCTGCACGCCCACTTTCGCCCAGTCCGCCTGGATCATCTCCGCCATACGCTTCGCGTTCGGGTTATACGGCCGTTGCACGGGCATGGCCCACAGCTCGATGCTTACGCCGTTGGCAAATCCCGCCTCCTTTAGCAGCGCTTTCGCTTTTTCTGGATCGTAATCGTAGTCTTTCAGCTCGCTGTCGGCACTCCAGACGCCTGGCGGCAGCAGGTTTTTCGCCGCCGTGCCGGTGCCGTGGAACACCGCCTCAATGATGGCGGGTTTGTTAATCGCCATCGCCAGCGCCTGGCGCACTTTTACGTTATCCAGCGGCGGCTTTTGCGTGTTAAACGCCAGGAAACCGGTATTCAGACCGGCCTTGCTCATCAGGTTGATGTCTTTGTTAGCCTTCATACGCGGCAGGTCCGCCGGATTCGGGAACGGCATCACCTGGCACTCATTCTTCTCGACTTTGGCAAAACGCACCGAGGCGTCCGGCGTGATGGTGAACACCAGACGATCCAGCTTCGATTTTCCCTGCCAGTAGTCAGGGAAAGCGGTGAAGAGGATGCGGGAATCCTTCTGATATTGCGCCAGCTTAAACGGCCCGGTGCCAATCGGCTGCATATCGACCTTTTCTGGCGTGCCCGCTTTCAGCATGGCATCGGCATACTCCGCCGACAGAATGGAGGCAAAGTACCACGCCAGATCAGCGACAAACGGCGCTTCCGGATGCGCCAGGGTGAAGCGCACGGTGCGATCGTCAACTTTATCAATGGCGGTAATCAGGCTGCCGAACTCCAGACTTTCGAAGTTGGAATAACTGCCGTTGGAGACGTTATGGTAGGGATGATTCACATCCTTCTGGCGCATAAACGAAAAAATCACGTCGTCCGCGTTGAAGTCGCGCGTCGGCGTGAACAGCTTATTACTGTGGAATTTCACCCCCTTGCGCAGGTGGAAGGTATAGATCTTGCCATCGTCGCTTACCTCCCAGCTTTCCGCCAGGCTCGGCACCAATTCGGTAGTGCCCGGTTTGAAATCGACCAGACGGTTATAAACCGGTACGGCGCTGGCGTCCACGCTGGTCCCCGACGTATAGAGCTGAGGATTGAAATTTTCCGGCGATCCTTCGGAGCAATACACCAGCGTTTTTGCCGCGACGGTGGAACTGACCGTCAGTGCAGCAAGCGCCAGCGTTATCATTGTGAATGTGCTTTTCATCATTTATTCCTGTCTTTTTAATTCGACGGCTAATTACTTCTTTTGCCATTTCATAAATAACATTAAAGTGATGGCGCAAACACATGAAAAATAAATACAGAAGGAAACACTATGGGCTCAGAACTCTCCAGACAATTAACCCAACGCTTTTTCCGCTATCTCGCCATCACCAGCCAGAGCGACCCGAAAGTCAAAACCCTGCCCTCCACCCCGGGTCAGCACGACATGGCGCGGGAGCTGGCGAAGGAGCTGGAAACGCTGGGGTTAGACGATATTGTGATTGATGAGTTCGCCACCGTTACCGCCGTCAAAAAAGGCAATGTTCCCGGCGCGCCGCGGATTGGTTTTATTACCCATATCGACACCGTCGACGTCGGTTTATCCCCGGATATTCATCCACAAATATTAACGTTTACGGGGGATGATCTCTGCCTGAATAAAGAGAAAGATATTTGGCTGCGCGTAAATGAGCACCCGGAAATTCTGGCTTATCCTGATGAGGAGATTATTTTCAGCGACGGAACCAGCGTATTAGGCGCAGATAATAAAGCGGCCGTCACCGTGGTCATGACGGTGCTGGAAAACCTCACCGCTGAACATAAGCATGGCGATATTGTGGTGGCGTTTGTGCCCGATGAAGAGATTGGCCTGTGCGGCGCGAAAGCGCTGGATTTGAAGCGCTTCGACGTCGATTTTGCCTGGACCATCGACTGCTGCGAGCTGGGGGAGATTGTTTACGAGAACTTTAACGCGGCGGCGGCTGAAATTCGCTTTACCGGCGTCACGGCTCACCCGATGTCCGCCAAAGGGGTACTGGTCAATCCGCTGCTGATGGCAACGGATTTCATCAGCCATTTCGATCGCCGGCAAACCCCGGAATGCACCGAGGGGCGCGAAGGTTATATCTGGTTTAACGGCATCCAGGCCGGGCAGAACGAAGCGATACTGAAAGCCAATATTCGTGATTTTGACAAAGATGGTTTCGCCGCCCGCAAGCAGCACATTGCCGATGTGGCGGCGCAAATAGCCGCACAGCATCCCACGGCAAACGTGGAATACCGCATTGAGGATACCTACAGCAATATCAGCAATGCGATTGGCGAAGACCGCCGCGCGATCGACCTGATGTTCGAGGCGATGGAATCGCTTGGCATCACCCCAAAACCGATCCCCATGCGCGGTGGCACGGATGGGGCGGCCCTGTCAGCCAAAGGCTTGCTCACCCCGAACTTCTTCACCGGCGCCCATAACTTCCACTCGAAGTTTGAGTTTTTACCGCTGTCGTCGTTCGAGGCCTCCTGTCGCACGGCCCTGCAACTCTGTCTGCTGGCGGCGCGTTAAGCGGGCTTGCGTGCGAGCATGGTAGCGAAGCGCAGCTTGATACGGTTCCCGTTGGCATCGGTACGGTGGAGTTCCCCTACCTCTTCGTTGTACTTGATCAGCTCCCAGCCTTCGTAGTAGTTGCTCAGTTCACCGGTTTTGAAGGCAAACGGGAAACCGACTGTGCACGGATAATCCTCCGTATCCATGGCAGCAACGATCAGGTTATAGCCGCCTGGTCTGGTGCAACGCTGCATATTGGCGATAAGACCAGGGATGGTATTCGCTTCGAGGAACATCAACACGACGGTGGAAAGAATAAAGTCGTATTCGCCGTCAAAGGTCAGGTTGTTCAGATCCTTAATCGCCGTTTCCAGATTCGCGATCCCTTCCGCCGCCTTAATGCGCTCAATGTTATCGATGCTCATCGGGTTTTTATCCCACGCCGTCACGTCATAGCCGTTGGCAGCGAGGTAGAGGCTGTTGCGGCCATTTCCGCAACCCAGATCGAGCGTTTTACCGGGCTTAACAATGTCCGCGCTGAGCAGCACCTCTGAGTGCGTGCGGGTCAGCCCATATTTCTCAGTAAAGTAGTTTTCATCGACAGTCATTATTTTTCCTCAGATTGCATAAGCAGTGCCTTATCAGCGCGCACCAGAAGTTTGCCCTGCATCAGCAAGATAAAAGTACGGACCAGCAGCATCGCGATGATGACGTTGGTGAAAATAAACAGGGGAACCGCGAGGGCATGAAAGAACCCTGACGGACTGCTCTGCCCCAGATGTAAACCGGTGGTCGCCAGCGCCGACACCCCGAACGAGAAGCTCCAGAACGACGCGTTGAACGGCTGCGACAGATACCACGGCATCAGACGCAGCATAAACAGGAGTTGCAACAGACCATAGCCGAAAAGCATTTTGGCGAAAGTGTCCGCTTCGCCGCCGTTGACGCTAAACCAGGCGCTACAGGCCACCAGGGCAGGCGCAAGCTGGATCCCGAGCGAGGTACGAAGGGCAGCGGGCAGTTCGCCCGCGCTGCGCAGGCGTTGCAAAATGACCGGCTCCAGGCTCAGCCAGGAAAAGACCCCGGCACCAAGGAACACCAGCCCCGCGTCGTGGAAACCCAGCGCACCGCAGGCCATCGCGCTGATAAAATTGTTCGCCACCGTCGGCAGATACAGTCCCGGCGTCGTGGCTTCTTCCGGATGCTTGCCGCGCCACAGCCCGGCGCTTTGCCAGGCGGCATACGCAAGCTGGATCACCACGCCCACGCTAAACAACCCCAGCGCCACCGGGCGGTACCACGGCACAAAGCCGATGGCCACCAGCAGCGTTGTGGCAGGAAACAGGCTGACAAAACTGCTCATTACCGGATGCCGCATCTCGGCCAGCACGCTATGTGGAAACCGTACCGCACGGGTAAGAAACGCCACGCTCAGAAGGAACCAGATCGCTACCGCCATCGCCACCAGGATCTCGCCCGGCCAGCGTGTCACCGGCCAGATGGTGCCGGCGTAACGCCAGGCGAACCCCATGCCTATGGTCCCGAGGACCATACCGAAATACCCGGCGGGCAAGTTAAGAACGCGTTGGTTTTGGTTATGCATTTTTTTTAAACTTTAAAATGTATTTTAAATGCCATTTTAAGGGGTTTCCTGAGCGGACGCCAGCACTTCGAAAAACCAAAACTTTGCTACGTTTATTGAAAGGCTTTTCAGGGATATCACGATGACAAAATATCGGCTTAGCAATGAAACGCGTCTCTGGCGCTGGCAGGACGGCTCAACGCCGTGCACAACGCCTCTCAGACAAATTATTGCCGTGAAGGATTTTAACGATGTGACCAGCGGGACTAAAGGCGGTTGGGTTGAGGATGAACACGCGCTCGCCCAGGACGGGGATTGCTGGGTTTACGATGAAAACAGCGTGGTGTTTGCCGGGGCCAAGATATCCGGTAACGCCCGCCTCACCCAACCCTGCATCGTAAGCCACCGCGCACACGTTGGCGGCAACGGCTGGCTTGACGCGGCAGAGGTGAGTCACGGGGCGGTAATAAGTGACAACGTCACCATTCAGCACTCCACCGTACGCGGGGAATGTCGTATCGCGGGTGACGCGCGGGTGCTGCATAACAGCCTGGTGATTGCAGCCAAAGGGCTGACACCCGACCGTGAGCAGATCCTGCAAATCTATGACCGAGCCACGGTCAGCCAGTCGCGTATTGTGCATCAGGCGCAAATCTACGGCGATGCCATGGTGACCTGGGCCTTTGTTGAGCACCGCGCCGAGGTGTTCGATCGCGCCATTATTGAGGGCAACGCGCTGAATAACGTCTGGGTGTGCGACTGCGCCAAAGTGTACGGCAACGCCCGTCTGCTGGCCGGTCTGGAGGATGATGCCATCCCGACCGTGCGGTACAGTTCACAGGTCGCGGAAAACGCCCTCGTCGAAGGCAACTGCGTCATTAAACACCACGTATTAATAGGCGGCGAGGCGTGGTTACGCGGCGGGCCGATCCTGATTGATGACAAAGTGGTCATTCAGGGGCGGGCGCGTATCAGCGGCGATGTCCTGATTGAGCATCAGGTGGAAATAACGGACGATGCGGTTATCGAGGCGCTGGAGGGTGAAAGCATTCACGTCCGGGGAGCCAAAGTGATCAACGGCGACACGCGGATCACCCGGACGCCGCTGCTGGGGGCGCTATAGCGGGAAGATTCTGGCGTACAGGTTCACGTCATCGTAGCGACCGTTGAGCATTTCCGCTTCCCGCAAACAACCTTCCAGCGTGAAACCGTTGCGCTGCGCCACCCGGTTACTGCTCTGGTTATCCACGCGACACTTGATCACAAAACGGCGGATCTCACCGCGCTCAACGTAATAGCGCATAAACGCCTGGAGCGCCTGAGAAAGAATACCCTGCCCCTGATGCGCTTCGTCAAGCCAGTAGCCGATATACCCGGCCTTATTCGCAGGCTCGATCGCGTTGAAGGAGAGCACGCCTATCAGCTCGTCATTCATAAAAATCAGGAACATTTTGGCGTAACCGCGCTGGTGCAACATCTGGTTGCTCTGCACGTTGCGGCGCGTGTCCTCTTCGCTGCCGACATGCTGCGCCCAGTCAAAGGCGGTTTGCAGCCAGGTTTTGTTTTTGATTACGAGGTTATGCAGATCGGTGGTATAGCGCTCTTCGACGGCGCGAAGCTCGATTTCCTGGTTAACGGGGATGATTTCTGAAGACATGGTGCCTCTTAATTGCCGGGTGGCGCTAACGCTTACCCGGCCTACAAATGCGTCCGGAGCAGGCCGGGTCGCCACCCGGCACAAACCCATAAGGACTAGCGCATGATCCGGTCGTCAACGTAGTTACGTTTGTCCGGCGCGGGCGGGAAGTACTGGTACAGCCAGGTCTCGCTGATGGCATCGCCCTGACAGCGCAGGAACAGGCGCATATCCACCGGCTCGGTGGAGTCAGAGGTTGGATACCAGTCAAACAGAATGCGATACCCGTCGAACGGCTCGACGTAGAGGATCTCCACCTGCTTCGCTTCACCGCTGGACAGGGTGATCACCGGCTCAATGCCCTTCGGTGCGGCGGCCTTCAGATCGCCCCCGACGAAATCAATGGCAAAGCGACGGGCCCACACTTTCGGGTAATTTTCACCCGGCGCCCAGCCCTCCGGGAAGCCGCCCATACCGGTACGGGTGGCGTAGACGTTTGCCAGCGGGGAACGCACCGGCGGCTGTGCGCTCCAGTAGAGACGGTATTTGAAGTCCAGCTCATCACCCGCCTGCACCGGTTTCTCTGGCTGCCAGAAGCAGACCACGTTATCGAGCGTCTCGCCGGTTGTCGGGATCTCCATCAGGGCAATGGAACCTTTCCCCCAGTTGTTGCGCGGCTCGACCCACAGGCTTGGTCGCTTGTTATACCAGCCCATGACGTCCTGGTAATGGGAGAAGTCACGGTCAAGCTGCAACAAACCAAAGCCTTTCGGGTTTTTATCCTGGTAGGCGTTAAATTGCAGCTTTTGCGGGTTGTTCAGCGGCCGGCAGATCCACTCCCCGTTACCGCGCCACATCGCCAGGCGGTCTGAATCGTGGATCTGCGGATGAATGGTGTCGCACATGCGGCGTTCGTTGTTGCCGCAGCTAAACATGCTGGTCATTGGCGAGATGCCGAGCTGCTTGATGTCTTTGCGCGCATAGAGATGGTTTTCGACGTCCATGATCACCTGGCTCTTCTCACAGTGGATCACAAACTTATAGGCACCGGTAATGCTCGGGCTGTCCAGCAGCGCATAGACGGTAAAGGTGGTATCACCCGGCTTCACGGTTTCAAACCAGAAGGAGGTGAAATCCGGGAACTCTTCCGGGGTGTCGGTAAAGGTATCCACCGCCAGACCACGCGCAGAGAGGCCGTACTGGTAGGTATCATCCACCGCGCGGAAGTAGCTCGCGCCCAGGAACGAAACGATATCGCGTCGCGCCAGCTCCGGCGCTTTAAAGACGCGGAATCCGGCGAAGCCGAGGTCGCTCTGCCCTTCAAGCTGGCGGGTATCCACGCCCGTATCGCCGTAGCTGAACAGCTCAGGTCGGAAGTGGATCTCACGCGCCTGAGAGGTGGTTTGATCCAGCGAGAACATGCGCACGCGGCGGCGGAACCCCATCCCCATATGGAAGAACTGGGCGTCCAGCTGACGGCCTTCAATGTTATTCCACAACGACTGCTTCTCATCGTAACGGATGGCGTTGTACGCCTGCGGCGTCATGGTGGCCAGCGTTTCCGGCAGCGGACGCGGCGCACCGCCCCACGCGGTTTTCGCCAGATCGTGCGCCATGGATTGCAGAACAGAGAAGTCAAAGCGACGGCTCTGACCGTCGGCAATGTCGGAGTCAGCAGCATACGCCGCCTGGGAAAACAGAGAAGCAAGGCCAGAAGTGCCGCTCAGGGCAGCCATTGCCAGGGAACCTTTGAGAAAACGTCTGCGATTCATGCCTGAGAAAACGTCCTTATGGTCGTGTGAATGAGTTTCGCGCGCAGCGAAATGACGGCAAGAAAGAACGCACAGCCTAAACAAAAACGGTTAAGAATCCAATTGTTGGCGGGTGATTATCTGAACAAACCGAGAAATATTTTCTGTCGACCAGAACGGCCTGAAAAAGGGGTAAAGTTATGTATAAAAGTGTCCCGGCTGGACATCAACAGCCGGGACCAACGAGGCGGTTATTTTACGCTGACATCGATACTCGGGAAGTACTTATCAGCCAGTTTAGCGATCGTGCCGTCGGCACGTACTTTATCAATTGCGGCATCAAGCTGCTTTTTGGTGGCCTCATCCCCCTTACGCAGCCCAAAGCCGATCCCACTGCCGAGGATGGTGTCGTCCGACACCGGTTTGCCGATAAAGCCAAACCCTTTACCCTGCGGCTTACTGAGGAAACCTGCCTGCCCGGCCGCTGACATGACCAGCGAGGCATCGATGCGGCCATTCAGCAGATCTCCCCAGGCCATATTCTGATCTTTATAAGACACCACGGTGACACCGTGCTTTTCCCAGTGCTCTTTGGCGTAAGTTTCCTGAATTGAACCCTGAAGAACGCCGATGGTTTTGCCCTTCAGCCCTTCGGGGGTAGCCTCTACCGCAGAACCGGCTTTGCCCACCAGCTGGGAGGGAATGCGATAGATGGGCTGGGTGAAATCAATGCTTTTGCGACGCTGTTCGGTGATGTTCATCGCCGAGTTTATGGCGTCGAACTTTTTCGCCACTAGACCGGGGATCAACGCATCAAACGAGGTTTCAACCCAGCTGCACTTCAGCGCGGCGGCTTTACAGATGGCATTTCCCAGTTCTACGTCAAACCCTTCCAGCTCGCCTGACGCATTGCGGCTTTCAAACGGCGGATATTCCGCTTCCAGCCCATATCGCAACTCGGTAGCGGCAAACGACGAGATTGAACACAGCAGTCCCATGCCGACAACTAACGCGCGTAATTTCATCTCAAATTCCTTAACGTGGTGTAACCCGACAAAGGGCCTGGGCACCTGCCCGTAACGTCGCCTCATCCTTCGCAAAAGAGAGACGGATCAGTTTATTGTCCGTGCCATCGGCATAAAACGCCGACAGCGGAATGGTGGCAACCCCGTACTCGACAATCAGCCTTTTCACCATCTCGCTGTCGCGCTCGTCGCTAAAGCCGCTGTAATCCGCCAGCAGGAAGAACGAACCGGCACTTGGTAGCAGCCTGAACGGTGAGTCGGCGAGCAAACTTTGCAGCAGATCGCGCTTGCGCTGATAAAACGCCGCCAGCGACAGCCAGGTTTGCGGATCGGACATGTGTTCGGCAAACGCGTACTGCATCGGCGTATCGGCCGAGAACATTAAAAATTGATGGACTTTACATATCTCATCCATCAGCTCCGCGGGTGCCACACAATAACCCACGCGCCAGCCGGTGACGTGATAGGTTTTTCCGAAAGAAGAAATAATCACGCTGCGCTCCGCCAGCTGCGGGTGCGTCGCCATTCCGTGGTGCGGTTCGCCATCAAAAACGACGTGCTCGTACACTTCGTCAGACAAAATGATGATGTCGGTGTGGCGCGTCAGCGCTGCCAGCTGATGCAGATCGGCGGCTGAAAACACCTGTCCGCTCGGGTTGTGCGGCGTATTGACGATGATCATCCGCGTGCGCGGGGTAATAGCCGCCCGGACTTCATTCCAGTTCACGGCAAAATCCGGTACCGTCAGTTTAATGGCAATCGGCGTCGCCCCTTGCAGACGCACAATCGGCGCATAGCTGTCAAAGGAGGGCTCGAAATAGATCACCTCATCACCAGGATGAACCAGCCCGCTGATGGCTGAGTAAAGCCCTTCGCTGGCGCTGGCGGTCACCAGTACCTCACTCGCCGGGTCATAGCGCGTGCCATAGAGCGTGGCAATTTTGTCCGCAATGCGCTCCCTGAGCGGTTGCAGCCCGGTCATGGAGGCGTACTGGTTATGCCCTGCCTCCATGGCGCGGGTCACGCCGGTGATAAGTTTTGGGTCGCAGGAAAAATTCGGCGCACCCTGAGAAAGGTTGATGGCGTTATGCCGGGCTGAAAGCTGGCCGATAACGGTAAAAATGGTGGTTCCCACATCGGGCAATTTGGATCGTGTCTGCACCGGCGTTTTCAAAGTCATCCTCTGTCCCTTCTCGTGGTGAATGCATAACTATTCAAACAACAACTTCATTGCCGGGACAATCGAATTGTTGTCATAATAGCCATGACAAAAACGCATAGCTAAGGTGAGATATGTCGCGTCGATCATTTCCGCTCAACGCCGTAGAGACATTTATCGTGACCGCGCGTCACCTGAATCTTACCCATGCCGCGAAGGAGCTTTGTCTGACGCAGGGGGCGGTAAGCCGCAAAATCGCCTCGCTGGAAAGCTGGTTCGGCTTCCCGCTGTTCGAGCGCCATGCGCGCGGCCTGCGTCTCTCCTCTCAGGGAAGCGCCCTGCTGCCGGAGCTGCAATCTGCGTTTGAGCACCTGCGGAACGTTGCTGAACAGGCGCGAACGCACCAGACCGTTATTCGTCTGAAAGCGCCTACCTGCGCGATGCGCTGGCTGGTGCCGCGTCTGCTACAGGTGGAGCGCGAACAGCCGGAACTCCAGATTGCGCTGACCACCACCACCGATCATAACGTCAATTTCAAAACCGAATCCTGTGACGCGGCGATTGTGTTTGGGACGCACATGAGCGCCGGCGATCTGCTGTTCGAAGAGGCCTTAACCCCGGTGATGAGCCCGCTGCGGGCCGGTTCTGCGCTGGAAGCACTCACCTTTCTTCACCCCACGCGGGACAAAACGGACTGGACGCTGTGGCTGGCGAAACAGCCGGGTCCGCCGCCAGCCATGCTCAAAAATCAACACTTCGAAACCATGGATCTGGCCATTACCGCCGCCATTCAGGGGCTGGGCATCGCCATCGCGGATGAAACGCTGGTGGAGGAGGACGTGCGCGCCGGACGGCTGATGCGGCCTTTTGACACAAGCATAAAGACGGGGGCGAGCTACCGGCTGGTATTACGCGACGCACCCGGCCCGGAAAACGGACTGGATGCGTTTCGCGCCTGTCTGCTCAGTCGAGGCTGACGTGGTGTTTCATCACCCGTTTGAAGAGGCTCATACGGGCACGCATGAAGCGGTTTTCAAGCCGAAAACCTGCATGTTTATTCACACCGATACGTAACAGCACGTCTCGCCCTTTCCGGCAGGCGGGCCAGCGCGTGGGCCCTGTCAGGCTATCACGTCCCCCCGCATCCCGGGCGAAGCTCACCCAGTAATCCGCCACCTGAGCGGCGAAGGCCAGATCGCGTTCATTTACATACTGCCTCGAGGGTTCCACCTGTCCAAGGGTATCGAACACGTAGGGTACTTCGTTGCCGTGCCAGGCGCCGTTGATGTACGTCGCGTGCTCCGCTTCGGCCACATAATCAAACCAGTATCGCCAGCACAGGCCGCCCGCCCGCTGCTGGGCCTGCATCACCACGTATCCCATGGTGGTAAAGGCCATGTCGCGGCATACCTGCCTGCCAAGTTCCTCATCGCCCTTCACGCCAGGATAAAGCAGCTTTATCAGCCCCAGGCCAAAACGCCGCTCGCGGCGGAGCTTCTGGATCTGCCCGGCCAGATCGACCCCGAATACCGACATCACGCTGGCTTCGTCGCTGTTCGACCCAATCATCACCGGTACAGGATGCTGACGAGCCGCGAAGAAAACGTCGAGCATGGCCTCAGGCAAAACGCAGTCACCCACGATGGGCGCAGGGGCGATATTCAGCGGTGAGGTCAGCGGCCAGAACGCCTCAGGCGGGATCGCGCGAAGCTGTTCCGCGGTGGCATTTTGCAGGCCTAAATGGGCGGCAATCGCTTCGCCTTTATGCATGGCCTGCCCGCGTGGGGTGTCGGGCAGCGTGTACCCGCTTTGCACAATGGCTTTATGGAACAGTCCTCCCGCAAGCGGGGAGGCCATCAGCGACAGCACGCTGCGCGCGCCGGCCGACTCGCCAAATACGGTGATGTTCTCAGGATCGCCGCCGAACGCGGCGATGTTATCGCGCACCCATTCCAGGGCCTGGATCTGATCGAGCAGCGCAAAGTTATGCACCACGCGCTCTTCTTCCCCCTCCAGCGCCGGATGGGCAAAAAAGCCGAGGTGTCCGAGACGGTAATTGATCGTCACCACCACCGTGCCGCGCTTCGCCAGCGCCCTGCCGTTATACGGAGGCAGCCCGCCAGCGCCGAGGGTAAAGCCCCCGCCGTGCAGCCAGACCATCACCGGAAGCGGATCGGCGCGTTCGATCGGCGACCAGACGTTAAGGTACAGGCAGTCTTCAGAGAACTGGCCGGGATCGCCGCCACCCAGCTCCTGACAGCTTTCGCTGCTCTGCCAGCTGGAGGCGGAGAACGCCGTCGCCGGACGTACGCCATCCCAGCGCGCGGGAGGACGCGGGGAGCGCCACCGCCACTGGCCTACGGGCGGTGCCGCATAGGGAATGCCGCACCACACGTGAGTATCGCCTTCAGTAAAACCAATCAATGCGCCCTGGCGCGTTTCAACCACAGGGGCGGAGGGATTTTCCATACCAACCTTCTTTTTCCATCACACCCTTGCAGAGTAACGGTTTCAGAGCAAACCGCAACGCTGTTTGCTGCGCGCTTCCGCCTCCTCGTAAAGCGAAAACTCGTCGTACACCGCACAGCCGAGCGCGGCTTCGAAGGCATTGCGGCTGGCATTGCCGTGGCTGCGCGCCTGCGTTTCATTGCCAAGATTCGACTGGAAGATCCCCGCCGCACTGACGGGCAGAAAATCCTCGTAGGTGATGGGCTGTGCCACAACCCAGCCGCGTTCGATCAGCGGCTGCGGATCGTCGCCGGGACGAAATGCGTGGCGATGCGCCTCACCTGTCGGGGTCAGACGGTAGCGGAAATAAGCCAGCCGCTGACGGCGCAGGAACATTTCGCTGTCCGGGAAGGCGCTGAAGATCTCGCGCAGGTGAAGCTGGTGGGTCAGGTTGTCTTTGCCGGTCCCGGCCTGATTTAACAGACTGTCGTACAGCTCGCGCCCTTTCGGCGTAAGCGCCACGCCGCGCTGCTCAATCTCACCGAAACGCGCGGTATGGGTGCCCTTGTGTTCTCCCGCGAAAAGCACCGGCTCCTCTAGCGCCTTAAAGCTGGTCTGGCGCAGGAGGATCGGCACCTCGCGGCGCGGCGGGCCTTCAATCAGAATTTTCGGCTCAATGCCGTACTTCGGCATTAGCTCCTGCACCCGGTCGATATCCAGCGTGCGCGGCGTGAGATGGTTGATATGGCACCCCGGGAAACAGACCACGTCGGCAATCAGGCGATGTTCGTTGCTCAACGCCAGATAGGTTTCCTGATCGACCGTCGCATGGCGATGCCAGCGGAAGGTTTCCAGGGCTTCCTGCACAAATTCGCGCGCCTGTGCCTCAGTAAAGTGTCCCTGCGCATCATGCAGGTCGATCAGTTCCAGGCAGCGCGGCGTAAAGATGTTGCGCCGGGAGAGGATCTCCGCCGCCCTTTCGCGCAGCGCAACGTTTTCAATCAGCTCCAGGCGCAGCAGCGAGGTAAAAATGCGAAACGGATTACGGCAGAGCGCCGCATCGTCTGTCGGACGAAACGCCGTCGAGTGGACGGGCACGCCCGCCTGGGAGAGATCGTAATAGCTGACCGGGTACATGCCCATAATGGCGAAGATCCGGCGCAGGGTGGAAAGCTCCTGCGCGGTGCCAACGCGGATCGCACCGTGACGTTCAACATTCAGGCGCGCCAGTTCGTCTGCGTTTGCTAGTTGTTCATGTAAAAGTGGGTTATTTTCCAGAACCGCCAGGTTAACGTCCGCCACCAGTTCCAGCAAGGTGCCGTACTGCGGAACTTCCTGCTGGTACATCGCCGACATAGCCTGCGAAAAGTGTTCCCGAATATCATCAGCCGTGATGGTGTTCGCCATGATGTCATGCCTCCAGTGAATACTACCTGGAGTGTAGAGAAGCCCGTTCCTTTCGTTGGGAAGAATTTACGATTTGTGATCCAGGCAGACGAGTGGTCAAAGCGTGGGCATTTTCGAAAAACGGTTGTAACTCAAATGGATCAAATGTTAAAAATATTTTGCTATCAGGTTATCAAATTCAAACATCTTAACTTGTCACCCGCGTCGCTCTGTTTTTAACATCGCCTATGGAAAAAAATGGTCTGTTCAGTCAGCGCATACGCTTGCGCCATTTGCATACTTTTGTGGCCGTCGCTCAACAGGGAACGCTGGGGCGAGCGGCTGAAACCCTTAACCTCAGTCAGCCTGCACTATCCAAAACGCTGAACGAACTGGAACAGCTTACCGGAACCCGCCTGTTCGATCGCGGCCGTTTGGGCGCTCAGCTTACTCTCGTGGGTGAACAGTTCCTGACGCATGCCGTTAAAGTTCTCGATGCCCTCAATACCGCCGGTCAGGCGCTCAACCGTAAAGAGGAGTCGGCCAGCGACATCGTGCGCGTGGGCGCGCTGCCAACGGCGGCGCTGGGTATACTGCCTGCGGCGATCGGCCAGTTCCACCGTCAGCAAAAGCACGCCACGCTTCAGGTCGCGACCATGAATAATACCATGCTGCTGGCGGGCCTGAAGTCAGGCGAGCTGGATCTGGGCATTGGGCGGATGTCCGATCCGGAACTGATGAGCGGCCTGAATTACGAGCTGCTGTTCCTGGAATCGCTGAAGCTGGTCGTGCGTCCGAATCATCCCCTGTTGCAGGACACCGTGACCCTGAGCCGCGTGATGGAGTGGCCGGTGGTGGTCTCACCAAAAGGAACCGTTCCGCGTCAGAATGCGGAAGCGTTGCTGCAAATGCAGGGCTGCACGCTGCCTTCCGGGTGTATTGAAACGCTCTCGGCATCGCTGTCGCGCCAGCTTACGGTGGATTACGACTACGTGTGGTTTGTGCCGTCCGGCGCGGTGAAGGACGATCTGCGACGCGGCGTGCTTACGGCGCTGCCGGTAACATCGCCCGGCGCGGGAGAACCGATTGGGATCCTGACGCGGGTAGATGCCCCGCTCTCTGAAGGCGCCCAAACGCTGTTAAGCGCCATTCGTAAATCAATGCCTCTCTGACCCTAAACGCAGAACCCGCCGCGAGGGCGGGTCTGTCTTACTCAGAACGTTTCCCAGTTATCACCTGAGACGGCCGCCGCCGGGGTTAAAGGCGCGGATTTCGCTGCGGTTGCAGGGGCTGTAGTCCGTCCAGCCCCTGCCCCGATGAGACGAAACGCGCCAACGGCCTCCGTCAGACGTGCGCCCTGCTCTTCCAGCGAGGCCGCCGCCGCAGAAGCTTCTTCCACCAGCGAGGCATTCTGCTGCGTCACCTTGTCCATCTCGGAAATCGCCTGGCTCACCTGAACAATGCCGCGGCTCTGCTCATCGGACGCCGCTGCAATCTCCAGCATAATATCGGTGACGCGTTTAACCGCCTCGACGATCTCATTCATGGTATTGCCCGCCGCAACCACTTCCCCGGAACCCTGATCGATAAGCGACACAGATTCATTAATCAGGCTTTCAATCTCTTTCGCCGCATTCGCGCTGCGGCTTGCCAGGGTGCGGACTTCACTCGCCACGACCGCAAAGCCGCGTCCCTGTTCACCCGCACGCGCCGCCTCGACCGCCGCGTTGAGCGCCAGAATATTGGTCTGGAACGCGATACTGTTAATCACGGCGGTAATTTCAGAGATCTTCTTCGAGCTGGTGGAAATATTACCCATGGTTTTCACCACGCCGGAGACCATCTGCCCCCCGCGGCTGGCCTTACCGGAGGCATCTTCTGCCAGTTTACTCGCATGATGCGCGTTATCGGCGTTCTGTTTCACCGTCGCGGTGAGCTGCTCCATGCTGGCCGCCGTCTGTTCAATCGCCGCCGCCTGCTGCTCGGTACGGGAAGAGAGATCGGTGTTACCCGCGGAGATCTCGCTGGTTCCACGGTAGATCTCCTCCGCCCCTTGCCGCACGGTGCCCACGGTTGTCACCAGCGCGTGCTGCATCGTTTGCAGATCGCGCGTCAGGCGGCCAATTTCGCTGCGTCCGGTCGGTTCGTCCGGCATGGTCAAATCGCCTTTTGCGATATTTTCGATACGCGTAGCGGCTCGCTGGAGCGGGTTTATCACCGTACGGCGCAGCACCACAAAGGTGATCACCGCCAGCGCCAGCGCCAGGCCAAACGCGCCGAACATAAACATCAGCCCCAGCCGGGTGCGGGTGTGAGCCTGTGCCGTCAGCGCGTTGGCGCGTTCGGTGCGGATTTTTATCGCCTTCAGCAGCACCGCGTTATAGGCATCGTCCAGCGGACGCGCGGTCTCATTTTCGTGGTTAATAATGGCTTCAAACATGCCATTTTTGGCATATTTCAGCATCGGCTGCATACCGGCGATGTAGGCGTCATAGCGGGCTTTCAGATCGCCATCCAGCGCTTCATCAGCCGTGGTACGAACGGTGCGCTTCATATAGGCGGCAAATCCATCCTGCGACTGCCTGATGCGGATCTCAGCCTCAGCGATGTTTTGTTTCATCGCCTCCATCTCCGCGATACGGCTCGCCGCCCCCGCGTGGATCATGTTGATACGGGCGGTGCGTAAATGGTTGGAACTGTTTGACAGACCGGTGCGCACCTGGATTTCTGCCGTGACATCCTGCTGATCGTTATCGGCCTGGAGCAGGAAATAGCCTGCCAGACCTGAGCTCAATGCAAACAGGAGAATAATGCCACCGAGAATGGAGGAAAACAGCGGAACCAGCCGGATGTGATGCAAGAAACTCAGCTTAGGCTGCGCCTGCATCGATGTTGTGTTGTCCATGACCGTCGACTCTCTTATAGGTAAGATGCGTAATAACACGCCTGTAAAAGAGTCATCGGCACGCCAGGGAATTAAATTACGTCTAAAAGCGCCGGACAGGTCACACTTTAGAGAAGATCAGGGAAGAAATGCCAGCGGAAAAAACCGCTGGCAGAATAATCAGTTGTCGCCGAAATGGATAACGGTACGAATGGACTTTCCTTCGTGCATCAGATCGAAGGCTTCGTTGATCTGATCCAGCGGCAGGCGGTGCGTAATGAACGGGTCAAGCTGAATTTTACCGACCATCGCATCTTCAACCATGCCCGGCAGCTGAGTACGGCCTTTCACGCCGCCAAATGCTGACCCGCGCCATACGCGCCCTGTCACCAGCTGGAAGGGACGGGTTTTGATCTCCTGACCCGCGCCGGCCACACCGATAATGATGCTCTCGCCCCAACCTTTGTGGCAGCACTCCAGCGCTGAGCGCATTACGTTGACGTTGCCGATACATTCGAAGCTAAAGTCCACGCCGCCGTCGGTCAGCTCAACGATCACGTCCTGAACCGGTTTGTCGTAGTCTTTCGGGTTGATGAAGTCGGTCGCCCCCATCTCACCTGCGAGCTTAAATTTCTCCGGGTTGGTATCCACAGCAATGATACGCCCAGCTTTCGCCTGTACCGCGCCCTGGATAACCGCCAGACCGATCCCGCCCAGGCCGAACACCGCCACGGTGTCCCCCTCTTTCACTTTCGCCGTGTTATGCACCGCGCCGATACCGGTGGTGACACCGCAGCCGAGCAGACAGACTTTATCCAGCGGGGCCTGCGGATTCACTTTCGCCAGTGAGATTTCGGCGCACACCGTGTATTCGCTGAAGGTGCTGGTACCCATGTAGTGATAAATGGGCTCGCCGTTATAGGAGAAACGGGTGGTGCCGTCCGGCATAAGTCCTTTGCCCTGCGTGGCGCGCACGGCCTGGCAGAGGTTAGTTTTGCCGGATTTGCAGAACTTACACTCGCCGCACTCTGCGGTGTAGAGCGGGATCACATGGTCGCCGGGCTTCAGGCTGGTGACGCCTTCACCCAATTCCACCACCACACCGCCCCCTTCGTGGCCGAGCACCGCCGGGAATACGCCTTCCGGATCGTCACCGGACAGGGTAAACGCATCGGTATGGCAAACGCCGGTGTGGGTAATTTTGATCAGCACTTCGCCTTTCTTCGGCGGAGCAACATCAATTTCAACGATTTTCAGCGGCTGGCCTGGGCCGAACGCGACAGCTGCGCGAGATTTCATGATGTCTTTCCCTTGTTGTGAGGTGTGTGGGTTTATTTTAGATAAGAGCGCAGTAAATGGCCGACTTCCGCCATCCGCACTGCCCGCTGATCCGGGGTGGTCTCCCCCGTCACCAGCTCATCTTTGAGGTGAATTTCGACCATTTCCCCCATCAGACCATTGGCAGCGCCGCGCACGGCGGCAATTTGCTGCAAAATGGCGAGACAGGGATCGCCCGATTCCAGGGCGCGTTCAAGGGCATCAACCTGGCCCCGAATGCGGCGGACGCGGGTCAGAATACGTTTCTTATCTTCGGGTGAATGCGGCATACGCCCTCCTGATACTGTAGGGGGGTATTGTATCTGTTAATACGATTTTATGTAAACATGAAGTTTAGTGTGGGTTTTAAGTAGAGCCGTAGGTAATGTGAAAAATCAGCGTCTGGAGTTAATATTGGTGACTCGCTGATATACCAGAAGTGGGCAATCAGGTGCGTCATGAGCGAAAAGTAGATCGGATAAATCCATGGCAGACATGCACTGTCCCTTTAAAATTAACGTGTTGGTTGTTCTTGTTATTAAGTGTAATGCAAGTGTGGTACAGATGAAGTCATACAACGTCATTCTCCCTTAAAAATCCTACTTTTAAAGACTTGTGCAAGCACACTACCCCCCACTAAAGAATGTAGGTGTCATAAGAATACGAAAAAGAATAGACTAATACATGTTGGATATATTTATCGTTGATAACATTTAGCCTGTAGTAAACAAAATAACTCGGATACAGCATGTTCGGACAGAAAACATTGCTGAAACTGGTTCGGATCCGGTTTATCTAATAGAACTTCTATACACTTTAATAAATATTACTATCACAATTGGGTTTCACAAATTGAATTCGGATCACAACGCTTCATCATTAAGGAATGACTAAGTATGAAAAGAATTGTTCTCGCCTCTTTGGTTTTAGCTTTTTCGTTATCTGCTAACGCAAATCAATTAAGCATTGATGACCAAATTAATAATGCTTGCGCTAAGGCCTTAAGCGGTGACAAAGAACCTTTGGGTGATTTCCCGCCAGATAGTTATGCTGCAACAGTCAGTCCGAAAGTTAAAGATGCTTACAACGAAGTTTTAAAATCTCGGTCCTCTATTGTAAACGATCAGAGTTTACAGAATGCAACCAGTTGCGCCAACCTTGTTAGAGATAAACTGAAATCAAAAGGTGAGTACACAGAAGAAAAATAATTGCCAGGGTGGAGAAACAGCATTTTTTGTGGAACTGAACGCTTTCTCTATCAGAGTTCGTTCTTAAAAAAACATCGACAAGATAGTTCCGCAGCTGTGTTTTCCACCTCTCGCTGGTCCCTCAATACCCTAACATCCCGTTGCCTGAAGGCACCCTCCGTAATGACAGCGCCCGCCTAAACAGCACAGACGAGGCTGACGATATTTACGCTTTCGTCTCGTCGTGACCAACCCTATTTAGCTCAAAATGTTAAAAATCCGCACTTATATGGCACAATGTGAACAGAAATAACATTCTCATCACCTAACATACCCGCTACAAACAAAATGGTGGTGTTAATGATTGTACTAAAGAGCTTTTTATTCTTCGTTGGCGCAGCGGCCGCTTGCGCACTTATCGTACTGTGTCTTTGGGTTGATATGCGGTTTGTCGGCCATGATATTCCGGAATTATCACTGACCGAAATTATGCAGGAAACGGTATTAGCGACTATTGTCTTTCTCCATTTTCGTCTGGCGAAAATGGACGAATCCATGCGTTACTGTAATATTCTGGTGGGCGGATTTTTCCTGACAATGCTAATTCGTGAACTGGACGCGCTTTTTGATCTCATTTCTCATGGGAGTTGGGTGTGGTTCGCGCTGATTACCGCTCTGCTGGCGTTAATTCGCCCCGTTATGCATTTTCGCGCTACCCTGGAACAGCTGGCAAAATATACCCAATCCCCCTGGTACGGCATTCTGTTGAGCGGCCTGCTGGCTGTACTGGTCTTCTCCCGCCTCTTTGGAATGCAGGTGCTGTGGCACGACATCCTGGAGCATGGCTATATGCGTGTCGTGAAAAACGCCGTGGAGGAAGGTTCGGAATCATTCGGCTATATGCTGTGCCTGGCCGCATCCCTTGGCTATTACGTTACCTTTCGCACTCACGCACGGCAGAAACAGTCTCTTCGCGCTGCGTAGAGAACGATGGCGAGGGAAATATTTATCAATGACATTTTTTGGACGTTATGGTGGTCATGTAAGAAAGACATGTCCTAAAAAGGGGCAATCTGTCGTCGAATTCAGCGAATTCTCGCTCACTCCTGCAATCAGCGTCTATCCTTAGACTACCAACAAAAGGAGGCTGGAATGTCTGATTTCGACACTGATAAAAATGCACAGTACGCTGGCGATAAAGCCAAAAACAAACTTGATGAATTATCCGGCTCTGCGCAGCAGCAGTTTGGTGAATTCGTTGATTCCCCTAAACACCAGGTGAAAGGTGCAGCGAAAAAATATGCTGCCCAGGCCAGTGATGCCGTCTCGGATGTCACTGAAGCCGTCAGAAACAATCCCTTAACGGGCTTAATCGCTGCGGGTGCGGTAGGTATCGTTCTGGGACTTCTGCTGGGACGTAAATAATTTCAGGCCCTTCGGGGCCTTTCCTTTTCCCCTCTTTCCTGCTCTTTCCCCCCTATTGTTGATAGTTTTCCTGACAAAAACACGATCCACGTGAAAAGTTGTACAATTTTAATGTACAGATTTGATCGAATAGTATAAATTCAATGCCACTGATGTTACAAAATTGTTTGTTAACGGTGGAAAATTATGCGTCGCAACCATGCTCCCTCTACAGCAGAAAGCGCTATCACCTTGTATTTTAACAAGGATAACGTCCCAACACAGCAGGAAACCCTTGGTGCTATCGTCAGTGAGATCATCAAAGAAAATGTACAACTGAGCAGAATGACAATCTGTACAAAGCTGTTGCGCAGAATTGAAGAGTCAACGTCTGACGTTGAGAAAGCGCACTATAACGGTCTGATAGCCCTCTTCTTCGAGCGTTAACCTGAACACTGTTTTTTTAACTTACTAAGTTAGTCATGCTGAGTGAGAATAGAGCTCCTGAATGCGATGACTAACCCCATGCTACAGCCTCCTGCGTGTAGCAGAGTGAGATTGAAGCTATGCATAGAACTAAATTTGAACGACTTAAGGATGACCTTATCGGTGAGGCCGTATTATCCATACTGAAAGAGAACGGACCTATTACCTTTGCGTCTCTTGCTGGTCGCCTGCGAGCGATGGCTAACGTTGAATCAAATGATGAACGCAAAAATGCATTGATTGCCGCTGAAGATGAAGTACGCCAGCGTGTAACCGGCGTATCGCACGACCGGGGAAGAGTGATGGGCGATTATGATATTGGGCGCATGCGCTCTCTCTTTACTCACAACACGCTTCTGACCCCAGACAAGAAACACTAATTTTAACCGAAACGGTGACCACCATGAGTAAAGCGATTATGCAGCAGACGTATAATTTTGAAGCCCTGCACGATAAAGGACTGGCGGAACATTTTCTTAATGCTGGAAAGCATCTCAGTGGTGAGGTTGAAGTGTTGGGCTCGGCAATACGCTGTATTATGCTGACCGGTGACAATCTCTCAAATAAAGAGATTATCCTGCAACTGATTCACGCCCTCGAAATTACCGAGGAGCCCGAAGCCTGCGATGTCATTCGAAACACGCTTGAAATTGTTGTCGGTTTTACGCGCGATGATATCTGATAACAGATTATTGCCCTGGTGAGTGACTGTTTTTGCGGGTGGTCGAAGAGTTAAGTCTGTCGTACCACCAGCATAGTGAACCCATTAACTAAACAGCCGTACCATTCGATCCAGCTCTTCTTCTTTAACCGCCCGGGAAAGATAATATCCCTGGAAGCGTTTAACCCCTAACGCGATAAGTTTTTCAAATTTTTCTTCGCTATCGACGCCTTCAGCAACGCATTCCCTTCCCGTCATGTCGCTGTATATCTGTATCGCTTTAATAATGCTATTGTCATTGTCGTTAGCAACAAAGTGCTCAACTATATCGCGGTCAAGCTTCAGTCCATCAAAATTAATCTGTCGGATGGGTAACATAGCGTAATCTCTGGAAAAGCAATCATCCAGAAACAGCCGACACCCCTCGGCGCGTAAACGCTGGAGAGTGACAGGAATATTTGGATCCTTTGTTACATCAATGGTTTCAGCTAATTCGAAGACAAGTTTCCCGGCCCACTGCGGCTTCAGTAACATTTCAACGGCTTTTTTCGCCATTCCCGGCAGCGCATTCCCGGCAGCCAATTGAGGAGGAATATTAACCGAAAAATAATATTTTCCATTGTATCTGTTGATACCTGACACGGCCGCGTGAATGACTAACGCCGTCAGCTTGAGCCAAATTTCGCCATTTTTTATCCCATCCAGAAATTGGCCTGGTTTCAGGACCTGACCGTTTTTATGCCAGCGCAGCAGAATTTCAAAGCCTACTCCTTTTTTATCGCTATCGGTAATAATTTGATAAGCCGCAAAGATTTCCCGCTTATGTAACGCCTGCAATATATTTATTTCTGCTTCCGAAAACCCCTGCGCTTTGTTTTTTACTGCACAGACCTCATCCCTTAAGACACGTGCATCGCTAAACCACACTCTGATAAGATATAATTTACCCAACCCCACTTTACGATGAGTATAAATGGTTTTATCTGACAAACCTAACCTCGCTGACTGCTCTTTTATCGAAATACCTCGATAAAAATTCAGCAATACGATTAATTCACGTTTTGATAAACCATGCAGGCTTTCCTTACCTTCTTTCTCAGGTCCTTCACGCAATAAACGTGACGAATCGGCATGTACTTCAGAAATATTCTCTACACAATTCATTACCTCTGAAATATTCGCCACCCTGATCCTCGACAACGATCTGGTATTATTAACGAGACTTTTCAGCGTGGCATAAAGCCACCTTTCTGGTATTGCACCATACAGGGTCACGCTACAAATAACCGGCAGTGCATTCAGAACCGAGACCAACCGTTTCAGGCTTTCAAGAAAGGCAGTCACGTCGCGACCAAGAAAAACAGAAACTTCAGGCTGTTGATTTTGCATCATTTTTTGCACATCGCCTGAGCAAACTTCATCCTCTTCAAAATGGAGCCGCGTGGCGTTTACGCCACGAGACTTCAGAAGCAGGCTATACCCCTCGAAGGTGAAACCGCAGGCTGAAATAACGAATCGTTGCTTGTAGCAAGTACCTTGCATAAAAGGTAAGTTTTGAGACATAACCTGCTCCTGAGAATGTAAATATCATTCCCAAATGTGATTAAAGCCAATATTCTTTGTCGCATTGAATAATTTTACCGCACCCCATTTGGTTAATAAACCGTTATCAATGTTATGCACGGGAACATCTTTGCGTTAATCAACCCACTCATCCATATGCAGCATAAATATTACTTTCTTTTCATATAACGACAGTAAATATGCACTTCACAAGGTATAATGAAAATTCCGAAAAAGAAGACCAGACACTTCATCTTATCGGCCCAGACAAAAAGAGAAAATGCTATGGATAATCACATTTCATCCAGGGCTTTGCTACATCGAAGGGATGTTATTAAAAACAACCCGCGATTTGGTGAAGCTATAACAGAGCACTACAGAATCAATGATGCCATTTATAAAAAACAACCCTTGTTCTATAAAACGATGCTTCAGGAATCACGCTTCAACATAATACTGTCCATGTGTTGTTTTGTTTTTGGTAATCAGGCTGAGTCAGTTTCAGAGATAAAGGCACTGTGTACCCGCTATAATATCGCCAGCCCTAACAGTGTTATCGCGATCATCACCATACTTAAGACCACCGGGCGAATTAAGACCTGGCGCTGTACCGAAGATCGCCGAAAAACAAAAATCGCACCAACGGAAAAAGGACTGGATGAGCTGAAACGCTATATGTCCGGGGCGTTTACGCCTGTTAGCATTCTTTTTCCGACATTCAATATAAATGCTAACCTTCTGGACAATGATATTCTGAGGCACAACTTTTTCCGGCGCGCCGCAGAGTACCTTTTCCGCGGATTAACATTCAGGAAAGTGCTTCCGGAGGTGGGTTTATTTATTGATAAGGATGGTGGCCGAATGATTATGCTCTATCTCTATTTGCAGGCCATCAAAAACAAAACAGCACATGGTGCCATAATAGCGTATTCAGCCAGCACGCTGGCAAAAGAATTTTTCGTTTCGCGTATTCATGTTAAACGGATTATCAAATCGGCGCAGGAGGCAGGTTATCTTAAAGATCGCGGCGATGGCCGGATGTCGATTTATCCGGCCTTTATCGAGCTTGTCGAAAATTATGCCGGATTATATTTTGCGTATGTCACACATTACATTAATGTGGTACCAAAAGAACGACGCCATGTTGTCAACATGACGCCTACACTCTGATCTGACGGGCGTTCGGTTTGCTGAACGCCTTTTTTATCGCTCGCGCAGCGCCTCTTTTGCCTTATTCAACGGTTTCAGCAGATAATCAATGACGGATTTACTGCCGGTTTTGATATCAACTGTGGCTATCATGCCCGGGAACACCGGGAATTCCTTGCCCTGCCTGTTGGTCAGATGGTTACTGTCCGTACGGATATAAACGCGATAATAATAAACATCCCGTTTAACCTCGTCCTGAAGGGTATCCGGGGAAATCATCGTCACCTCCCCTTCCAGCCCGCCGTAGATGGAGTAATCATAGGCGGTGATTTTCACCAGCGCTTTTTGCCCGGGATGGATAAACGCGACATCGCGCGGCGAGATTTTCGCTTCTATCACCATCTGGTCATCAAGCGGTACCAGGCTCATCAGTTTGCCGTTCGGCGGGATCACTCCGCCCACCGTCGTCACGTCAATGTCCTTCACGATGCCACGCACCGGCGCATTAAACGTTAAGCGGGTGAGTGAATCTTCGCGTCCTTTCATGACCGAACGCTGCGCTTCCATTTCCGCGTTCGCTTTAGCCAGTTCTTCGCGGGCGCGAACGTAGTACTGGTTTTTCATCTCGGTGATTTTGCTCTCCAGCTCATTTTTTTGACGTTCAAGGCGTAAGACTTCGACCTTACTGGCCGCCCCCTGCGTCACCAGCGGGCGCGTTAATGCCAGTTCACGCTGCACGAGATCTGCTCCCTGGCGTAAACCCGCCAGCCCTTTTTCAAGGCTTTCGCGACGCGACTGATAAAGCGCCGTTTCCTGTTTGACCAGCTCAACGTCGTCATCCAGCTCCGCCGGGAAGACCAGCGCGGTGTCGTTCACCTCGGCGTTCAGCCGCGCGGCCGTTGCCATCGCGGCGTTTAATCGAGACTCGCTCTCCAGCACGCTGGACTCGGTTTTCGTGCGGTCGAGCTGGGCAAGCTGTTGACCACGTTCGACGATATCGCCCTCGCGCACCATCAGACTGTGGATAATCCCCCCTTCAAGGGACTGGATCACCTGCTCATGTGAAGACGGGATCACCTTGCCGCTACCCGTCGTGACCTCATCCAGCTGGAACAGGCTGGCCCAGGTAATAAAGACCACCAGCAGGGCAAACAGCGACCATGCCACCAGCGACGATCGTGGCAGGCGGGGCTCCTTCAGCCGGCTGTTAAAGCGGGAGAAATCATTCATGCCACGCCCTCCGTTTTCAGTTTAACCGTGCGCTGCGGCGCCTGCTGCGGGGCCATTCCGTGCTGGCGTAAAATGGCATCACGAGGGCCATCCATCACCACTTTGCCGTTTTCCAGGACGATGATGCGGTCAACCAGGTCCAGAATCGGCAGACGATGCGTCGCCACCACCAGCGTCCGGCGCTTACCGAGCCACTGGTGCAGATGCTGGATAAACTGCTTCTCGCTGACCTCATCCAGCCAGGCGGTGGGTTCATCCAGCAGCAGAATATTCGGCGAGGTGATCAACGCGCGCGCCAGCAGCAGCGCCTGACGTTGCCCGCCGGAAAGCCCCGTTCCGCCCTCATTGATGATGGTGTTCAGCCCCATTTTCTGCTTGCGCACAAACTCCAGCGCGCCGCTGTTGACCAGCGCCTGATGGATTTCCTCGTCTGTCGCCAGCGGATTACCCATCAGGATGTTGTCGCGTACGGAGCCGAAGAACAGCCGCGCCTGCTGGCTGAGCAACTGCATGTCGCGGCGCATGTCGGCCGGGTCAAGATGATTGAGAGCAATATCGTCCAGCAAAATGCTGCCCTGCTGTGGCTCCTGCATTCCCGCCAGCAGATGCAGCAAGGTGCTTTTCCCCGAACCATTCCGCCCGAGCACCGCCACGCGCTCCCCGGCGCGAATGCGCAGTTTGCTGATATTCAGCACGGTAAGCTTCTCTTCTTCGTCGTAATAAAACCCGACGTCGTCCAGCCGATAATCACCGCGCAGATGGGCTTTATGCACTTTTTTGCCGTGCTGGGGATCGTCAATCGGGCGCTGCATCAGGTCATCCAGTCCCTTGCGGGCCACCTTTGCCGACTGCCAGCGGGAGAGCACGCCGGAAATCTGCGACAGGGGCGCAATGGTCCGGGACGCCAGAATCGAGGTGCCCACCAGCGCACCGGTGGTCATGTCGCCGCTGATGACCAGATAACACCCCACCAGCAGCACCACGGCGTAGACGATAGACTGCACCTCCTGGGTCCAGGTCAGCAGCAGCCCCGTCAGCCAGCGCTGCTTCATGCCGACGCTCGCGGCAACGTCATTGGTGTTATTCCACTGGTTCTGGAACCTCTGCTCGGCGCGCATTAGCTTGATGTCCTCAAGCCCCTGCACCGCTTCCACCAGCGTGGCGTTACGAATCGCCGATTCACGCATCCCTTCGCTGGAGAGTTTTCCCAGCGGGCGCTGCACCAGCAGGCCGGGAATGAGCAGCAGCGGTACGGCCAGCAGCACCACCAGCACCAGCGGGCCGCCAATCATCCACAGAATGAAGACGAACAGCAGGAAAAACGGCAGATCGGAGATAGCGGCAATGGTGGTGGAAGTGATCAGCTCCCGCACCGACTCCAGCTCGCGGATCTGGGCGATAAATGACCCGGTCGATTTCGACCGTGCGCCGTTTTTAATCCTCAGGGCGTGGGCAAACACGCGCTCGGAAATACGCAGGTCGGCGCGTTTCCCTACCACGTCCGAAATATGCACCCGCAGCATGCGCATGATGAATTCAAACACGATGGCGATCATCACACCGCCAAACAGCACCCACAGCGTGGCCTCCGACTGGGACGGCACCACCCTGTCATACACCTGCATGGAAAAGACCATGCCGGAGAGCGCCAGCACGTTGGCGACCAGCGCCACCAGCATTATGTCGCTGTAACGACGCCAGTCTTTCAGCGCCAGCTGCCAGAACCAGTTTTTCTCATAGGGTTTGATGTAATCATCCACGCGCGCATCCGGCGTGGACTCCAGGGGACGCAGCACCATCAGCCCCTTTAACCGCGAACCGAGTTCGTCGCGCGTCAGCGTCGTCTCCAGGCCCCCGTCGCCGCTAAACTGCACGCTGACGTTCCCTTCGTTGTCCATACGGTTGATGACCGCAATTTGCCCGCCGGTGAACTCCGCCAGCAGCGGTAAACGCCACGGATCGAGCGCTACGGCTCCCGCCGCCACCCAACGCATCCCCAGCCCAAGCTGGCGCGCCATCTCCTCCAGCACCAGCTGGCGTGGAGACTGGCTTTCATGGTTAATCGTGACCCGAACATGCTCCGCCGAAAAATCCAGCCGATAATATTTCGCGATGATGAGCATGCCCTGCAACCAGGGTTCGTACTGTGGATGTGTCTTCATAATGCTACGTCCTGTTCAGGGCGATGATTTCGCACTGAAATGATACCTTTCCGGGATGATTAGAAATCGAACACTGCCTAAACGAGCCCGCAAAATAATCTTGTGAAATATAGGGTTATGCCTGGTGTTGTAAAGAAACGCAAAAGGCCGCGAGGATCGCTCCCCGCGGCGTTGTTTTACGCAATTAACAGTTGATGATTGGCCAACAGCGTCGCCAGATCCGTCTGCACGCCGTTCAGCGTTACCAGCGTGGTGGGCGTGAACTGACCGCCCGTCCCGTCCAGGTCAACCTGGATCACGGTGTTGCTGCCGTTTTGCACAACGCGGATGTAGTCGGCGATGTTACCCGCGCTGCTGTCCAGCGTCGCCACGCCGTTCACGTAGCTCGCCGAGCCGGTGCCGGTATAGCCGCTGTCGGAAAGCAGGTCGCGCAGATCGATACGGTCCGTATCCGCCGTCCCTTCCCAGGTGCCGACGGTAAAGCCGTTCACCACATCGCTACCGTTGCCGCCCGTCGCGTCAGACGCGTTGATCAGCTTATAGAGCAACGTATCGTGACCGCCGCTGCCGATGTTGAAGGTGTCGTTCCCGCCCCGGCCTTCGAACTGGTTATCACCGCTGTTGCCGGTGATCACGTCGTCATAGTCGGAGCCGTTAATCCCTTCAATATTCAACAACCGCGTGGTACCGAATCCGGTGTCCTGCGCCGTTGAGAGGCGCAAATCAACGGTTATCCCAGAGGTGGCATTACGGTAATCCACCACGTCCATGCCGCCGGTATTGCTCCAGGTGTCGTAGTCGGAATGGGTATTCCAGCCGCCGGAGCCGTTATAGGTATAGGTCCCATCCTCTGCGATAAAGGTGTCGTTATACCCGGTACCGGTAATGGTTCCGCTGTGGCCGCCGGTGGCCGCTTCGGCGGTGAGAACATAACCCTCTTTGCCGTTGCCCGCGTCCAGGCCGGTCCAGGTGACGTTATCCGACACGCCGTTGGTGATCTTCACGATCTCCGCCGAGTAGGTTTCGTTCGGATCCAGCCCGTAGAAACTCACCAGCGCAGAGGTATCGTTCGAACCAATGCCGGACTGAGCGTTGATGATCTGCGAGGCCACCAGCACGCCCGCAGCGTTATACAGATTGACCGTGTTGCCGTAGTACGCGTTGATGCCTTCGCTATCGACAATGTGCAGATGCATCGCGGTACCGTCAGCGATCTCCGCATTGTTCTGCACCAGCACCACCTTACCGTTCTGCTGAGACACCAGCAGATCCTGCGCACCGTCCCAGTTGTAGTCCACCGCGGCGACACCGGTGACGTTGGCCAGCCCAGAAGCCAGCTGGCTTGAAGTCCAGGTTGAGCCGTAGCCGTTGTTGGTGAACAGGGTCGCCGTCTGTGAGCTGCCGTAGGTGCTGAGCTTGATGATGTCCATCTGCCCGTCACCGTTCCAGTCTACCGCCACCGACAGATAGCCAGCCGTGGCGTTAGAGGCTTCCACCGCGCTTTTGGTCGTGGAAAGCTGCCCGGTACCGTCGTTGTAGTAAATCACCCCGCCGTTGTTGTTGTAGCTGCTGCCGAGGTACAGATCCATGTAGCCATCGCCGTTAAAGTCCGCCCACGTCATGGAGGCCGCCGTGGTGGTATTCGAGGCGTTGGCCACAAACACGTTGGTCAGGTTCTGGCCAATGGAAAGCGTACCGTTCCCGTTGTTGTTAATCACGGTGAGCGAGTACGCCCCGCTGCGGTTGGTGTGCTGCACGATGTCCACGGTACCGTCGTTGTTCAGGTCGACGCCGGAGATTTCACGCCCGGAATCGAACTGGCCGTAGAATCCACCTTCCCCGCCGGTGCCGTCCGGCGACAGAACGCCGTTGGTATTCACCAGGTAGGTCAGGGAGTCCATACCGGCATCGCCGTACGCCAGATCAAGATAGCCATCGCCGGTTTTGTCGTAGGCAATTACGCCGCCGTACCAGATGGTGGTCCCCATCGCCAGCTGGCTGGCGGTGTAGCTGCTGCCATCGTAGGTCCACATCACCTGCGTAGAGCCCGCGTAGGTGTTCTCAGTTGCGAAAATATCCTGGGTGCCGTTACGGTCAAAGTCAGCTGCCGTCTGGCTCACCACATAGTAGCTACGGGTGTTAGTTAACGTATTCCCGGCATAGGTTGAATCATCGCTGCTGGAATAAGACTGTCCGTTAGCAATGATATTCCACAGCCCGCTGCTGTTCATGCCGAGGGTCATGGTGGAGTTGTTGCTGTTCCCCGCCGTGGTCGCCCAGTCGGTATTCACCGAGGTGGTATCGATCACCAGGCTACCGGTTGCCGTACCGGTGGTGTTACCGTTGCCCGCGCTACTCTTCACCTGCGCGGTTACGTCGTAACTCGCCACACTCAGGGCATCGCTGTCCGGGATCTGTAGATACCAGGTATTGTGATCCGGGTCGACGACCACCGCACCGCCGGTCTGGGAGGTGTAGGTTTTCCCGTTCACCGTCACCACCAGGTATTCACCGTTCACCAGGTCTGCGGAGACCGTACCGCTGACAATCGGCGTGGTATCCGAGGTGGTCTGGGCAGTAATCGCCGCCGTGGTGGTCGGGATGCTGGTATCGACGTTCAGCACAAAGCCATCCGATTCCGTGTAGTTACCGGCTTTGTCGGTGACGCGCAGAATGTAGGTGTGATTCCCGTCGAGCAGGCCGTTGTCCTGATAGGACCAGCTTGCGCTGCCGTTCATCGTGACCTGACCCAGCAAGATCCCGTCCCGGTAAAGCTGCACGATTTCGCCATCTTCCGGAGCGCGGTTAAGCGTACCGTTGATCAGCGGCGAGGTATCGTCCGTCGCGACTGATGCGCCGTACGTGCCTGTACGTTCACCTTCCCCGTCGGTATAGCTGACCACCGTTCCCACCGTGTCAGGCGGCGTGGTATCAACCGTTAC
The DNA here is from genome assembly GCF_032389435.1 of Enterobacter sp. DTU_2021_1002640_1_SI_PRY_ASU_LCPMC_013. NCBI lineage: Bacteria > Pseudomonadati > Pseudomonadota > Gammaproteobacteria > Enterobacterales > Enterobacteriaceae > Enterobacter > Enterobacter sp. DTU_2021_1002640_1_SI_PRY_ASU_LCPMC_013. The sequence goes on along the minus strand of NZ_CP135594.1, from coordinate 2,161,042 downwards.
CACCTGCGAAGAGGTTGAGCCGACGTTGCCCGCCTGGTCGATGATCCGCACCTGGTAGGTGTAATCCCCATCTGCCAGATCGCGGGTATCCGTATAGCTCCAGCGCTGGTTAGTGACGGTAGTGTCAATCCAGGTATTACCGCCGTCGAGGCTGATCTGTACGCGCTCGTCGCTGGCCAGCGCGCTGCCCAACGAGCCGTTGATCGTCAGCGAGGTGTCCATGGTGATGAAATCACTCCCCGACTGCCCGGTATCTTCGCTGATGCTGTCAATGGTGATGCCGTACTGCGGCGCCTGGGTATCCACCGTCACGTCCTGCGTGGTGGTGGCCCCGACGTTGCCCGCCTGATCGACAACCCGCACCTGATAGCGGTAGTCGCCGTCGGCCAGGGTGCGGGTGTCGTTATAACTCCACCGGGTGCCGCTTACCGTGGCGTAAACCCAGGTGGTGCCGCCATCCATGCTCACCTGCACATACTCACCCGCCCCGAGTTCGGCCCCGAGCGTCCCGTTGAGCGTGTACGAGGTCGAACTGGTCAGGAAGTCGTTGTTATCGAAGCCGGTATCAACGGTGATGTTATCAACGGTCACCGTAATCGCCGCATCCGGGGCAACCGTATCGACGGTCACCTGCTGATGGGCGCTGGATCCCACGTTGCCCGCCGCGTCCACTACGCGAACATAGTAGTCGTAGGTCTGGTTATCCAGCGTACGGCCGTCCACGTAGTACCAGCTGTTGCCAGTGACGATCACGTTCTGCCAGGTGACCCCGCCGTCGATGCTGATCTGGGCATATTCGCCGTCGGCCAGCGTTGCGCCGAGCGAGCCGTGCAGCGTCAGGGAGGTATCATTGGTGATAAAGTCGCTGCTGCTCAGGCCGGTATCGTCGCTGATGCTGTCGATGGCGATCGTTTTGCTGGCGTCCGGCGCGACGGTATCAATGGTCACCACCTGGCTGGTAGTGGCGCTGATATTCCCCGCGTCGTCAATCACCCGCAGCTGATAGTTGTAGTCTCCGTCGGCCAGCGTGCGGCCGTCAACGTAGGTCCAGCTCAGGCCGCTGACGCTCACGTCAGTCCAGGTTGCGCCACCGTCGAGGCTGATCTGAGCGTGGTCGCCGTTGCCCAGGGCCGCGCCGAGCGTCCCTTTCAGGCTGATCTGGTTGTCGCTGGTAATAAAGTCGCTGTCGGACAGGCCGGTATCCTGCGAGACGGAATCCACGGTAATAGTCGCCGCCGCAGGCTTCGTCAGATCGATTACCACGTCCTGGCTGTCCGTTGCCCCAACGTTGCCTGCATTGTCGATCACGCGCACCTGGTACTGGTACGTACCGTCGGTCAGGGTACGGCCATCGGTGTAGCGCCAGGTGGTGCCGGTGACGGTCAGGTCAATCCAGGTGGTACCGCCGTCAAGGCTGATCTGCGCCTTCTCGTTATTGCCGAGCTGCGCGGTCAGGGAACCATTCACCACCACCTGGCTGTCGTTGGTGATGAAGTCATTCGCGCTGAGGCCGGTATCGTTTTGCAGGGAATCAATGCTGATCCCCATCGACGGTGCGGTGAGATCCACGGTAACGGTATGGTTATCGCTGGCGCTGTTGCCGATGGCGTTGCTCACCTGCGCGTTAATCACGTACGAACCGCCGTCCGCCAGCGCGGTCACGTCTGCGCTGCCGACCGTATAGCTCCAGGTGCCGTCATTTTGAACGGTAGCCGTGTAGGTTTTACCGTTAAGCGTAATGGTCACCGTCTGGCCCGTTGGCGCATCGGTGGTGCCGCTGATAACCAGCGGCGTGCCGTGCTCGGCGGCGTTGACGATATCATCCTGCGCAAAGGTGTTAATGGCGATGGTCGGCACGTCACCGTTCAGCGTCACGTCGTGCGTTGCGCTGCCCGGGTTACCTGCCTTATCGCTCACCGTAGCCGTAATGGTGTAATCCCCGTCGCTCAGTCCGAGGAAGTCGCGTCCCGGCACGAAGACGGACCAGGAGCCATTCGCCGCCACGGTCGCCTGATAGCTGTGGCCGTTGAAGGAGACGGTCACCGTCTGGCCCTGCTCCGCGGTGGTGGTCCCGCTGATGGTCTGTCCCGCCAGCTGCTCGGCGTTGTTGACGATATCGTCATCGGCCACGGTGCTGATGGTCACGGCTGGCGCGACGGTATCGACCGTTAAGGTATGCGTCGTCTGGCCGTTATTACCCGCCTTGTCGTTCACCGACGCGGTGACCGTCAGCGCGCCTTCGCTCAGGTTGGCAAGATCGGCGGCCGGGACGTCGAGCGTCCAGGTGCCGTCGTTTGCCACAAGCGCAGTGTAGGTTTTCCCGCCCAGCGTGACGGTCACCGTCTGGCCTGCTTCCGCGCTGGAAGAGCCGTGTACGGTGAGCGGCTGTTGGGCTTCCGCCGCATTCAGCACATCGTCGCCCGACAACGTGTTCACGCTAATCACCGGCGCGGTAGTGTCCACGCTGATGGTGTGCGTCGCCGAGGCGCTGTTCCCGGCGCTGTCCTGCGCCGAAACAGAAACCTGGTAGCGCGCGCCGTCGGCCAGGGTGCCCACGTCGGCGGCCGGTACGGTGGTTGTCCAGGAGCCATCGCTCTTGATAGTGGCCGTATAGCTCTTACCATTCAGGGTGATAGTGACCTGCGTACCGCTGGCGAACTGCGCGCTGGAGCCGTTGATGACCAGCGACGCCCCCGCTTCTGCCGCATTGATCACGTCATCGCCGCTGAGGGTGTTGACGGTCAGCGCGACCGATGCGGTATTTACCACCACGTCATGGGTCTGGGTGCTGCTGTTGCCCGCGCTGTCGGTGATTGTCGCGCTGAGGGTCACGGTGCCGTCGGTCAGGGCAGAAATGTCGCTGGCAGGAACGCCCACGCTCCATTTGCCACTGGCGTCAACGGTGGTGGTGTACTGGTTCGAACCTATCGTGATGACCAGCTTATCGCCGACGCTGGCGCCGGTTGCGGTGCCGCTGACGACCTGCGCCTGCCCGTGCTCAACGCTGTTGATGACGTCATCGCCCGCCACGACGTTAAAGCTGACGGTCGGCGGCGTGGTATCGAGCGTAATCGCTTTGCCCGCGCTGCCCGGGTTACCCGCGGCGTCACTCACGCTCACCTGCACGGTGTAGCCGTTATCCGCCAGAGTGGACAGATCGGCGGCCGGCACGTTAATGCTCCAGACGCCGCCCTGCTGAACCTGTGCGGTATAGCTGTTTCCACCGAGGTTAACGGTTACCGTCTGACCGACTTCAGCCGTGGTGGTGCCGGAAATGGCCACGCCCGCAGCCGCTTCGCTGCCGTTGATCACGTTGTCGCCGGCTACCGTGTCAATGGTCACGGTTGGCGCCGTGGCATCGACGCTGTACTCCCGGCCCGCAGACGCGCTGTTGCCGTTCACATTGGTAACGCTCACCTGCACGCTGGCGTCGCCGTCTTTCAGACCCGCAAGATCCGAGGAAGGCACGGTGGCCGTCCAGTTGCCGTCGGCGTCGACTTTGGCGGTGTAAGACTTGCCGCCAAAGGTGATGGTCACGGTCTGGTTCTCTTCCACATTGGAGGTGCTGCCGGAAAGCACCAGATCCGCACCTTTCTCCGCCGCGTTAATCACGTCGTCGGTGGCGATGGCATCAATGCTGATCGCCACGGCTGCCAGATCGACGGTGACGTCGTGGCTGATAGAGACCGGGTTGCCCGCCGCGCTCTGGCCCGCTACGGTGACGGTCACCGTGCCTGCGGCCAGAGCACCCACGTCTGCCGCCGGGATCGCCGCGGTCCAGGAGCCGTCTGCCAGTACCGACGCGGCATAGGTCTTGCCATTGACGGTCACGGTGAGCGTAGTGCCTGCCGCCAGTCCGTCGCTGGAGCCGGTGACAATCAGGTTCTGTCCATGCTCGATGCTGTTAATCACATCGTCGCCCGCGACGGTATCCACGCGCAGGCCCGGCAGGCTGGCGTCGATAGTGATATCGCGCTCGCCCGTTCCCGCATTGCCATGGTCATTAGTGACGGTTGCTGACACCGTTAAATCGCCATTGCCCAGCGCGGTCAGGACGGATTCCGGCACGTTAACGGACCAGGTCAGATCGCTCTGCACCGTCGCGGTATAGGTGTTGCCGCCGATGTTCACCGTCACGGTGTTACCGATGTCCGCGTTCGCCACCTTACCGGTAATGGTCTGGCCTGCGGCCACTTCCGCCGCGTTGATGACGTTGTCCCCCGCCACGGTGTTGATGGTGACGGTTGGCAGCGCGGTATCGACAAGCAGGTTCGCCGTAGTGCTGATGCTGTTGCCCACGCCGTTGGTGGCCGTCGCGCTCAGGGTGTAGCTGGCTTCACCGAGGCCTGACAGATCCGCAGCCGGAACCGTCAGGCTCCAGGTGCCGTCTGCCGCAGTCGTCGCCGTGTAGTTTTTACCGTTCAGGGTCACGGTGACCACGGTGCCTTCCGCCAGGTTGGCGCTGGTGCCGTTGACGCTCAGATCCTGGCCTTTTTCTACCGCGTTCAGGACGTTGTCATCGCTGATGGCGTTGAAGCTGACCGACGGCAGACCGGTATCGACGGTCACATTATGCGTGCCGCTGCCGGTATTGCCCGCCGCGTCGGTGACTGACGCAGTGAAGGTCACAGTGCCGTCGCTGAGGCCGGAAATGACGCTGGCCGGGACGCCCACGCTCCAGTTACCCGCCGCGTCCAGCACGGTGGTGTACGACTGGCCGCCGATGGTGACGGTGACGGTGTCGCCCGCCGCCGCGCCGGTGGCGGAGCCGCTGATAATTTGCGCCTGATTGTGTTCAGCCACGTTAATCACGTCGTCGCCTGCCACGGTGTGGATGGTCACTGCCGGAACGGTGACGTCCACCGTCAGGGTGTGGTCCACCGACGCCGGGTTACCCGCCTTGTCGCTGACGGCCGCGGTCACGGTGACGCTGCCGTCGGTTAATCCTGCAAGGTCAGCTGCCGGCACGTCCAGCGTCCAGCTGCCGTTCGCGCTGACGGTTGTGGTGTAATCTTTGCCGTTCAGCGATACGGTCAGCGTCTGGCCTGCTTCGGCGGTACTGGTGCCGGAGATTGCCAGGTCTGACTGCGCTTCCGTGGCGTTCAGGATATCGTCGGTGGCAATCGTGTTGATGGTCACGGACGGCGCGGTAGCATCCACGCTGTACTCGCGTCCCGCAGACGCGCTGTTGCCGTTCACGTTGGTGACGCTCACCTGCACGCTGGCGTCGCCATCCTTCAGGCCAGCCAGATCCGCTGACGGCACGGTATAAGTCCAGTTGCCGCTGTCGTCCACGGTGGTGGTGTAGATCCTGCCGTTCAGACTGATGGTCACGGTCTGCCCGGCTTCCACGTTGGTGGTCGCACCGGACAGCACCAGATCCGCGCCCTTCTCCGCCGCGTTAATCACGTCGTCGTTGGCAAGCGCATTGATGCTGATGGCAACGGTAGCCAGATCCACGGTCACGTCGTGGCTGATGGTGATCGGATTACCCGCCGCGCTGTCACCGGTAACGCTGATTTTCACGGTGCCTTCCGGCCACGCGCTCACTTCGGTGGACGGGATCGCCGCGCTCCAGGTGCCGTCTGCCAGTACCGTTGCCGCGTAATCTTTACCGTTGAAGGTAACCGTCAGCGCCGTGCCCGGCGCCAGCCCGTCGCTGGAGCCTGAAACAATCAGGTTCTGCGCGTGCTCGATGGTGTTGACCACGTCGTCACCCGCCACGGTATTCACGCGCAGGCCCGGCAGGTTAGCGTCGATAGCGATCTCGCGTTCGCCGGTGCCGGTGTTGCCGTGGCCGTTGGTGACGGTCGCCGTCACGCTCAGGCTGCCGTTGCCGAGTGCGGTCAGCACGTCAGACGGCACGTTGACGGACCAGGACAGATTATTCTGCACCGTTGCGGTGTAGCTGTGGCCGCCGATAGTCACGGTCACGGTGTTGCCCGCTTCGGCATTCGCCACGGTGCCGCTCAGTGTCTGGCCTGCCGCCACTTCCGCCGCGTTGATGACGTTGTCGCCCGCCACGGTGTTGATGGTGACGGTTGGCAGCGCGGTGTCGACAAGCAGGTTCGCAGAACTGCTCACGCTGTTGCCCACGCCGTTGGTGGCCGTCGCGTTCAGGGTGTAACTGGCCTGACCGAGACCGGCCAGATCCGCAGCCGGAACCGTCAGGCTCCAGGTGCCGTCTGCCGCAGTTGTCGCCGTGTAGTTTTTACCGTTCAGGGTCACGGTGACCACGGTGCCTTCCGCCAGGTTGGCGCTGGTGCCGCTGACGCTCAGATCCTGGCCTTTTTCAACGGCGTTCAGGACGTTGTCATCGCTGATGGCGTTGAAGCTGACCGATGGCAGACCGGTATCGACGGTCACATTATGCGTGCCGCTGCCGGTATTGCCCGCCGCGTCGGTGACTGACGCAGTGACGGTCACACTGCCGTCGCTGAGGCCGGAAATCACATTCGCCGGTACGCCCACGCTCCAGTTACCCGCCGCATCCAGCACGGTGGTATAAGTCTGGTCGCCGATGGTGACGGTAACGGTATCGCCCGCCGCCGCGCCGGTGGCGGAGCCGCTGATAATCTGCGCCTGATTGTGTTCAGCCACGTTAATCACGTCGTCGCCTGCCACGGTGTGGATGGTCACTGCCGGAACGGTGACGTCCACCGTCAGGGTGTGGTCCACCGACGCCGGGTTACCCGCCTTGTCGCTGACGGCCGCGGTCACGGTGACGCTGCCGTCGGTTAATCCTGCAAGGTCAGCTGCCGGCACGTTCAGCGTCCAGCTGCCGTTCGCGCTGACGGTTGTGGTGTAATCTTTGCCGTTCAGCGATACGGTCAGCGTCTGGCCTGCTTCGGCGGTGCTGGTGCCGGAGATTGCCAGGTCGGACTGCGCTTCTGAGGCGTTCAGGATATCGTCGGTGGCAATCGTGTTGATGGTCACGGACGGCGCGGTAGCATCCACGCTGTACTCGCGTCCCGCAGACGCGCTGTTGCCGTTCACGTTGGTGACGCTGACCTGCACGCTGGCGTCGCCGTCTTTCAGACCGGTCAGATCCGCAGACGGCACCGTGGCGGTCCATTTACCCTCAGCGTCCACCGTGGCGGTGTAGTTCTTGCCGCCGAAGGTGATGGTGACGATCTGGTTTTCTTCGACGTTCGAGGTGGTGCCGGAGAGCACCAGATCCGCACCCCTCTCGGCGGCGTTGATCACGTCATCGGAAGCGATGGCGTCAATGCTGATGGCGACGTTTGCCAGATCCACCGTCACATCATGGTTGATAGTCACCGGATTGCCCGCGCTGCTCTGGCCTTCAACGTTCACGGTGACCGTGCCTGCGGCAAGGGCACTCACGTCCGCAGAAGGGATCGCCGCGCTCCAGGTGCCGTCTGCCAGCACGGTAGCCGGATAGGTTTTACCGTTTACGGTGACGGTCAGCGCCGTACCCGCCGTCAGGCCGTCGCTTGAACCCGTGATAATCAGATTCTGCCCGTGTTCGATGCTGTTAATCACGTCATCGCCCGCTACGGTGTCCACGCGCAGGCCCGGCAGATTCGCGTCGATAGTGATATCGCGCTCGCCGCTGCCGCTGTTGCCCACGCCGTTCGTGACGCTGGCGGTCACGGTCAGATCGCCATTGCCCAGCGCGGTGAGCACAGATTCCGGTACGCTGACGGACCAGGTGAGATTGTCCTGTACCGTTGCGGTGTAGCTGTGGCCGCCAACAGACACAGTCACGGTGTTGCCCGCTTCGGCATTCACCACTGTGCCGCTAATGGTCTGGCCGGTTGCCAGCTCCGCTGCGTTGATCACGTCGTCGCCCGCCACGGTGTTGATGATGACGCCAGGCAGCACGGATTCCACGTTCACGGTGTGCGAGGTGCTGGAGCTGTTGCCGACGCTGTCCGTCGCGGAGGCCGACACGGTGTAAAGCGCTTCACCCAGTTGCCCCACCTCGCTCGCCGGAACGGTTGTGGTCCACTGGCCATTGGTGTCCACCGTGGCGCTGTACGCTTTGCCGTTGAGCATCACGGTGACCACCGCGCCCGCTGCCAGCCCGGAAGCCGTACCTGTGATGGTCAGATCCTGCGTTTTCTCGCTGCTGTTGATCACATCGTCACCGGACACGGTGTCAATGGTCAGCACCGGCGCGGTGAGGTTGACTTCAACCTCGTGCGTTGTGCTGTTGCTGTTTCCGGCTTTATCGGTCAGCGCCGCGGTGATGGTGTAATCCCCGGCGGCCAGGGCACTCACGTCCGCCGCAGGCACGCCCACGCTCCACCTGCCGGAAGTGTCCAGGGTCGCGGTGTAATCTTTGTTATTGATGGTGACGGTCACCACGTCGCCCGCCGCCGCACCGGTCACGGAACCGGTGACAATCAGCGCCTGCGCGTGCTCGGCGCTGTTGATCACGTCGTCGTCGGAAACGGTGTTAATGGTCAGCTGTGGCACCGTGGTATCCACCAGCACATCGCGGTCCGCCGAGGCCGGGTTACCCGCCTTATCCGCGACGGCTGCCGTGATGGTGTAATCGCCGTCGGTAATCGCGCCGATATCCGCAGACGGTACGGTCACGCTCCAGCTGCCGTTCGCCTGTACGGTGGTGGTGTAGTCCACGCCGTTCAGCGTCACGGTCACGGTCTGGCCCGCTTCGGCGTTGGAGACACCGTTAACGACCAGATCCTGCTGCGCTTCGGCCGCGTTGATGATGTTGTTGTCGCTGACGATCTCGATGGACACCGTCGGCGCGGTGGCGTCCACGCTGTATTCGCGGCCCGCCGAGGCGCTGTTGCCGTTCACGTTGGTGACGCTGACCTGCACGCTGGCGTCGCCGTCTTTCAGTCCGCCCAAATCGGCAGACGGTACGGTCGCCGTCCAGTTGCCACTGGCATCCACCGTCGCAGTGTACAACTTGCCGCCGAAGGTGATGGTAACGGTCTGGTTTTCTTCCACGTTGGTGGTCGAGCCAGACAGCACCAGGTCCGCGCCTTTCTCAGCCGCGTTGATTACGTCGTCAGAGGCAATCGGATTAATGCTGATGGCGACTGCCGCCAGATCCACTTTCACGTCGTGGCTGATGGAAACCGGGTTACCCGCCGCGCTCTGGCCGTCAACGGTCACGGTGATTGTGCCTGCGCTCAGTGCGCCGACGTCCGCCGCCGGAATAGCCGCCGTCCAGGTGCCATCCTCCAGCACGGTTGCCGCGTAGGTTTTGCCGTTGACGGTGACCGTCAGCGCCGATCCGCTCGCCAGCCCGTCGCTGGAGCCGGTGATAATCAGGTTTTGACCATGTTCGATGCTGTTGATCACATCGTCGCCTGCTACGGTATCCACGCGCAGGCCCGGCAGGCTGGCATCAATCGTGATGTCGCGTTCGCCGGTGCCGGTGTTGCCGTGGCCATTGGTCACGCTCGCTGTTACGGTGAGATCGCCGTTACCGATAGCGGTTAAGACGTCAGACGCCACGTTAACCGACCAGCTCAGGTCGTCCTGAACCGTCGCGGTATAGGTGTTGCCCCCGACACCGATCGTGACAGTGTCACCGCTCGCCGCGCCGCTCACTTTCCCGCTCAGGGTTTGTCCGGAAGCCACTTCCGCCGCGTTAATCACGTCGTCGGTGGCAACCGCATTAATGGTGACCTGCGGCAGCGCGCTGTCGACCAGCACGCTATGGCTGGTATTCGCGCTATTACCCGCGGTATCGGTCACGCTGGCCGTCACGCTGTAGCTCGCTTCGCCCAGTACCGAGACGTTTGCCGCCGGAACGGTGACGCTCCAGTTACCGCTGGCATCGGTGGTGGCGGCGTAACTGATACCGTTCAGGGTTATGGTGATGCGGGTCCCGCCCGGCTGGTTGCTGGTGCCGGAGATCAACAGGTCCTGGCCTTTTTCGGTCGCGTTGATCACGTCGTCAACCGCCAGGGTATTGATGGCAATCACCGGCGCGGTCAGGGAGACGTCAAACGCGTGCGTCGCGCTGGTGCTGTTGCCCGCTTTATCGGTGAGTGTCGCGGAGATCGTCTGATCGCCGTTAGCCAGCGCGCCCACGTCCGTCGCCGGAACGCCCACGCTCCAGTTGCCGGACGCATCCAGCATCGCGGTGTAGTCTTTCCCGTTCAGGCTCAGGGTAATCACATCGCCCGCCTGCGCGCCCGTCACCTTGCCGGTGACAATCAGCGCCTGGCCGTGCTCGGCAATATTAACAATGTCGTCGCCCGCCACAATGTTGAAGGTAATCTGCGGCACGGTAGTGTCGACCAGCACGGACGCCCCCGCGCTGGCCGGGTTGCCCGCTTTATCGGACACGGTCACCGTGACCGCCGCGCTGCCGTCGGCGATCCCCGCCAGATCCGCCGCCGGAACGTCCAGCGTCCAGCTGCCGTTCGCCTGCACCTGGGCGATGTACTGATTGCCGTTGAAGGTCACGGTGACCGTCTGGCCTGCTTCGGCAGTAGACGTCCCGCTCAGGGTCAGATCCTGCGCCGCCTCTGCCGCATTCAGCATGTTGTCGCCGCTGATGGTGTTGATGGTGACCGCTGGCGCGGCGGTATCGACGCTGAATACCTGCGAGGAAGAGGCCGCGTTGCCGTTCACGTTGGTGACGCTGACCTGTACGCTGGCGTCGCCGTCCTTCAGGCCGCTCAGATCGGCAGCCGGTACGGTGCAGGTCCAGTCGCCGTTGGCATCGACCGTCGTGGTCCAGGTTTTACCCGCAAAGATAATGGTAACGGTCTGGCCCGCTTCAACGTTCGAGGAGGAGCCGGACAGCACCAGATCCTGGCCTTTTTCTGCCGCGTTAAGCACGTTGTCGTCCGTCACGCTGTTGATGCTTATCGCCACCGGGGCGAGATCGACATCCACAACGGTACCGATATTCACCGGGTTGCCGGAGGTATCCTGCGCGCTGGCGCTGATGGTGAGCGACCCGTCCGCCCACCGGGAGACGTCGGCAGCCGGAACCGCAGCCTGCCAGGTGCCATCCGCCAGTACCGAGGCGGAATAACTCTTGCCGTTGATGGTCACGGTGACGGTGCTACCCGCCGCCAGGTCGGTGCTGGTGCCGGAGATAACCAGGTTCTGCGCGTGTTCCATAACGTTAATGACGTCGTCACCGGCGACGGTATCAATGCGCAGGCCGGGCAGCTGGGCGTCAATGGTGACATCCAGGGAAGACGATCCGGTATTGCCGTGCGCGTTCGTCACGCTGGCCGATACGGTCAGGTCGCCGTTACCGAGCGCGGTTAACTGACTCTGGGTTAACGGCAGGCTCCAGGTTAGATCGTCCTGTACGGTGGCCGTGTATGTCTGCCCGCCGAGGATAATCGTGACGGTATCGCCCGATGCCGCGTTAGAAACCTTTCCGGTCAGGGTTTGCCCTGCGGCCACTTCCGCCGCGTTGACGATATTGTCGCCCGCGAAGTTGTTGAGGGTAACAACCGGCAGCGAGCTGTCCACCAGCACATCGTGCGTGGCAGCGGCGCTGTTGCCCACATTATCGGTGACGCTCGCCGTCACGGTGTAATTGGCTTCACCCAGCGCGCTCACCGCAGAGGCGGGGACGGTAACGCTCCAGTTGCCGCTGGCGTCGGTGGTGGCGGTGTAGTTGATACCGTTCAGATTAACGGTGATGGTGGTTCCTTCCGGCTGGTTGCTGGTACCGGAAAGCAGCAGATCTTCGCCCTTCTCTGCCGCATTGATCACGTCATCCGCGGCCAGCGTGTTAATACCGATAACGGGCGTCACAGTATTGACCACCACATCCACTGAACTGCTGCCAGTGTTGCCGGATTGGTCGGTCACGGAGACGTTAATGGTCCAGGTGCCGTCCGTCAGCCCCTGAACGACGGACGCAGGCAGGCCGAGGCTCCAGTTGCCTGCCGCATCCACCACGGTGGTGTAGTCCACGTTATTGATGGTTATGGTGACCAAATCACCCGCCGCCGCGCCGGTGACGGAGCCGCTCAGGATCTGCGCCTGCGAATGGGCCAGCTGGTTAACGGTGTTGGTGTCGGTGACGAAATCGTTGATGGTCACCTGCGGCACGGTGGCATCCACCAGCCCAACGCGGTCCGCGCTGCTGCTGTTGCCCGCCACGTCACTGACGGTGGCCGTCACGGTGACATTGCCATCGGTCAGCGCGCCTACGTCGGCGGCAGGCACGTTCAGCTGCCAGCGACCGTCCGCCTGTACCGTGGTCTGGTAAGATTTACCGTTCAGCGTCACGGTGACCGTCTGGCCCGCTTCAGCGGTTGTGCTGCCGCTGAGCACCAGATCCTGCTGCGCTTCTGCCGCATTAATGATGTTGTCGTCGGTCAGGTTATCAAGCGTAATGGCTGGCGGCTGCGTATCGACGATCACCACGCGTGAGGCGTCCGCGCTGTTGCCGTTGACGTTAGTCACGCTGACGCTCACCTGCGCACGCCCGTCGATCAGCGTTTCCATCGCGCTCGCCGGAACGGTCAGGTGCCAGGAGCCGTCCTGCTGCACCTGTGCAGTAAAGGTTTGATCCGCGAATTTCACCACCACGGTCTGCCCGGCCTCCACGCCCTGCGTCTGACCAGAAAGCGTGACATCCGCGCCTTTTTCCGCCGCGTTGAGCATATCGTCAGTGGTTACGGTATCGATGGTGACGGCCACCGCATTCAGGTCAAGCTCGATCGGGTGTTCAGCCGCCACGGTGTTGCCCCAGGCATCTTCCGCGCTGACGCTGACGGTCATGCCTCCCGCCGTCCATGCCTGAAGGTCCGCCGCCGGCACGCCAATCTGCCAGTTGCCGCTGGCGTTAACCGTGGTGACGTATTCGACATTATTGATGGTAACGGTGATCTGTGTGCCTTCGGCCAGATGAGTGCTGGAGCCGGTTACGGCCAGATCATGCTGCTGCTCGATGGCGTTAATCACGTCATCGCCAGAGATCGTGTTCACGCGCAGGCCCGGCAGTTCGGCGTTGATGTTGATATCACGTTCGCCGGTGCCGGTATTGCCGTGCGCATTGGTGACAGAGGCGCTGAAGGTTAAATCGCCGTCGCCAAACGCCTGGAGGTCGGCCGATGGGATCGTCACGCTCCATTTCAGGTCGCTGCCAACCGTCGCGGTGTAGCTCTTGCCGCCCACGGTGACAGAGACGGTATCGCCCGCCGCCGCGCCGGTGACGCGTCCACTGAGGGTTTGGTCAACCGCCGCTTCGGCGTTATTGACCAGGTTATCCCCGGCAAAGGTGTTGACGATCACCTGCGGCAGCACGGTGTCTACCAGCAGATTCGCCTCGGCGGAGCCGCTGTTACCCACGCTGTCGGTGCCGCTGACGCTGACGGTGTAAAGGGTATTCGCCAGATCCAGCACGTCGGAAACCGGCACCTGAACGGACCAGCGACCGTTCTCAACGGTGGCCTGATAGTTAACGTTGTTCAGCGTCACGGTGACAGCGCTGCCGTTCGGCAGATTACTGGTCCCGCTCAGGCTCAGGGGCTGCATGGCCTCCTGCGCATTCAGGACGTTATCCTGGCTGATGGGGTCAAGGGTAAATTCCGGCGGGTTGCCGCTCAGCGTAATGCCGTGCGTCGCGCTGCCGGTGTTGCCCGCCGCATCGGTCACGGAGACCGAAATGCTGTGGCTACCTTCCCCCAGCGCGCCAATGACGGAGGCAGGCACGCCGACGCTCCAGCTGCCGTCTGCCTGGACGGCACCGGTAAAGGTCTTGCCGCCAACGGTCACGGTGACAATGTCGCCCTCCGCCGCGCCGTTCGCCTGGCCGGAAATAATCTGCGCCTGCCCCTGCTCGCTGGTGTTCAGAATGTCGTCGCCCGCGACGGTGTTGATAGTGACCACTGGAGCTGCGGTATCGACCGTGAAATCGGCGGTGGTGGATGACCCGTTACCCGCTTTGTCGCTGACGTTTACCGTCAGGGTGTGCTCGCCGTTAGCCAGCGCCTGTACTTCACTGGCCGGAAGCGTAACGGACCAGCTGCCGTCGCTGCCCACGGTCGCCGTGTGATTTTTGCCGTTTAGCGTGACCGTCACAATCTGGCCCGCTTCCGCATCGGTTTTCCCGGTCAGCGTCAGCGGCTGATTATGTTCAGCCGCGTTGATGATGTTGTCCTGGGCGATCGTGTCGACAGAGATCACTGGCGAGGCGGTATCCACGCCAATCGTCTGGCTGCCGGACACGGTGTTGCCCGCCGCGTCTTTTCCGCTGACGTTGACCGTCCAGGTACCATCGCCCAGCGCCTGTGCGTCGGCAGCAGGGACCTTCACGCTCCATGCGCCGTTTGCCCCCACTTCTGCGGTATAGGTTTTACCGTTGAGCGTGACGGTAAGCGCCGTTCCCTGCGCCAGGTTTTTGCTGGTGCCGGACAGCGTAAAGCCAGCGGCCTGCTCGCTGGCGTTGATCACGTTATCGCCCGCCGTGGTGGCGAGCGTCACGCTGGTATCCGCTGTAGAAACGGTTACGGTAATACTGCCCGCAGAGGTCGTTTTACTGCCGTCGATCTGTACGACGGACCAGGTATGTTCCCCGTCCGCCTGGGTCAGGAGTGTTACCGTCCAGGTGCCGTCCTTCGCAACCATGGTGCTGGCGATGGTGCTGCCGCTGCCGTCTTTAACCTGAATGGTCGCGCCCGGCTCCCCGGTACCGCTGAAGGTGGGGGTGTTGTCATCCGTGACCTCTTTTGCACTCAGCACGCCCTGCTTGTCACCCGCGTTGTCCGTCAGCAAAAATGTCGGCGTGGCGCTTTCGACTTCTTTTGTATTATCAATAACCCTGGTTTTGGTTTCGCCATCGCCGCCGTGAGCCAACAGTGCGCCGATCGCACCGCCCCCTAACGCCGCACCGGCAATCCAGCCCCACGGCGCATCGCTTAAGACGCTTCCCTGCTCCAGGAAAGGTTCAATGCTGCTAATGGGTGCAGCCTGGGCGGTTAATTCGGTGGCGGCAACGCCTGATGCTTCCCCGGCATCGGCAAATGAAATATGCGTCAACGCCTGGTTATCGTTAAATACCAGTTCGGAATGATTATGGGTTTCCGTGTCTTCGACAAAATAATTATTGCAGCGGATCACGCTGCCATCTTTCATATAAATGAGGAGGTCATTCCCCTGGCGGACATAACGCACCACGTCCTGAGCAGAACCCTGAATTTCAATCACGCTCGGTGAGGAAATAGAGACCGAGAGATTCCCTTCACCGGTTAATTTCGTCTTCTCTGCCGTTTTGCGAATGATGACATCAACAACTTTTGCGGTACTCATATTCTTCTCCTTGCAGGTGCGCGTATTCCTGTGGATATGTCCACCAGAGGGATGTAGCTATCCTTGGGAAAAATCACCCATTATTGTCTGACTTATTTCGCGCAGAAAGGCGCGCCTTTTTTTAACTTAAATCAGGTAATTTCGCGGCAGCGTTTTTCTCTATTCCGATAAGCGGCAAGAGATTATCCACCGCAGAGGCGTAATTAATCGCCGCACTCCAGCCATCGTATTCAGCCATTATTTTCGCTGAGGTGGCAGACCAGACATCCTGCTCCACGCTGAGCAGATCGTTAATGCTGCGCTTGCTCAGGGTATATTCATTTTTGTAGACATCGCGGGCGCGCAACGCATTTTCCAGCTGACGTTTCCCGGCTTCCATTCGTCCACGCGCCCCGGTCCAGTCGGCCTGTGCGACGGAGGCTTTTTGCAGGACATCAAAACGGGCCTGATCGACCTGGGACGATGCCATTGCCCTTGCGCCCTCGGCCTGACGGACGCGCGCCGAGACCGCGCCGCCCTGATAAAGCGGTGCGTCAATATTGAGCTGGATCTGATCATCCCAGTACGCGCGATTATCAGACTCATAGCGGGTGCGGCCCCCTTTCAGGCTTAAGGTCGGCCAGTGCTGAGACCTGGCGGTTTCTACGCCGTACTGGGCTGAACGCTCCATGTTCTGCGCGGCCATCACCGTTGGGATCAGTGAATAATCAATCCGATTGAGAGAATCAGGTTCCACGGCCAGACCTCCCGGAACCGGTGAATAGCGTTCAGCCTGTATGCCAGTTAATACCGCCAGCCGCGCACGGGCGCTGTTCAGAGACGCATTATACTGCTCTACCGTCGCCTGCATCCCGGCGATACGGGTGCGGGTCTGAAGCTCATCAGAGGTGGAGCTTACGCCAGCATCGGCGCGGAGTTTTGCCAGCTGTTCAACGTTTTTAAGCGCCTGCACGTTCTCTTTTGCCGCCTGCAACAGATCGCTGTAGCGTTTTACTTCCACATAGCTGAGGGCCGTTTTTTCCGCGACGGCAGACATCGTGCTCATCAGCTGGTAGCGATAGCTGTCACGCTGAGCTGAAGACTGGCTGATGCTGTTATTGGTCTTGCCAAAATCGTACACCAGCTGCGTCAGGCTCAGGCCCCAGGCTGCGGAATTTCGCAACGAGCCGCTTGAATCGGTGGTCTGGCTATGACCTGTACTCCCGTTCAAGGCTATTTGTGGCATCCAGCCACTGCGCGCTTCGTCTATTTGTGCCTGGCCGATCCCCAGCTGCGCTGCCTGCTGGCTCACCGAGGGGTCGCGATCGAGAGCGAAAAGAATACTTTCTTTCATCGTCATTGCCGCAACGGGAGATATCCCCGCCTGGCCGTTATTTGCATTAGCCGCAGTCACCACCAGCGAAATTAAGGTCAGGGAGACAGATAATCTGAGCAACCTGTTATTGCATTTCATCTTCATAATATCCCCCGACTCCAGGTGATAGCCAAATAAATACCCAGGAAGAGGTACAAATAATTCTTCAGAAATCCCTCACCTCTTCTCGATTAATTTGGGTAATAGTTCCCCAAGCTCATTTCAATTGAGTTGAGAGCCGTTCAATCTCTTTTTTTCTTTTAAGAATTTACTTAAATATTTATTGATTCGCAGCATAACAAAATGTGATATGAGCAACCACACCCGCAATGTTAATGCGGTGTTACAAATAAGAAAAAAGATGGGGTTTCTGGACAAAACGTTATAAAAGGCCTTTAAGATGAAACAAATAAACCCCCTGTAATATAAAGAAAATTCTAAAATGCCCCGGTGTACATTTTTGCGTTAATTTCACCCCGAATCAGACACAAAGATTTTCAAAGAAATGTCAACTTAAGTAACACACCGAATAAAATTGAATTACTTTACTTTCAAAACAACAAATCATAGTTATATGCACTCATTTTTAATTACAAATTAGTTTAGAATTCCAATTAGAGCCAATAATTCGGCAACTTAAGCCAAATTTTCAAGTAAAACATAGCGATAACAACATGCCTAAAAGATACATACATGTTTTTGATGACTGATTAATGCGATATCAATAATCACATCATTAAACTGTTTTTGGATAACATCCCGCACCTGTCGCGATTCCCTTTCCTGCCAAATGCTGTAAACTGCGATTAATTGCGACATTTTGCAGGATACTGCCCCATGCATAAAACCGCCAGACAGAAATATGTGCTTGATATCATTACTGAGCAAGGCCAGGCCAGCATTACCGAGCTGGCAGAGCGATTGCAGGTTTCGGCGGACACCATCCGTCGCGATCTGACCGACCTGGAAAAACAGGGACTGGCACAAAAAAACCATGGCGGCGCCATCGCGCTAAATCTCTCGACGATGACCCGAGTAAGCAGGAATAGCTTGCTCCCTCAAATTAAGCAGCGGCTGGGTAAACAGGTTGCGCAATGCGTGCCTGCGGGCTCGACGCTTTTTCTGGACGCCGGAAGCACACTGCTGGCCGTTGCCTCTTTCCTACAGGGACCGCTGACCATCATCACCCCTTCTCTTGATATCGCCCAGCAGGTTAGCGATCGGGAAGATATTGACCTGATCCTGCTCGGTGGAAAGTGGGATCAGAAACAACGCCTGTTTGCCGGAAGCGCCACCCTCTCCCTGCTCTCTCGCTACCGGGCGGATATTGCCATCCTTGGCGCATGCGCCATCCATGCCGGGCTCGGATTGAGCGCCAGTCAGGAGGCGGATGCCGAAGTGAAGCGTGCCATGCTGGCCGCAAGCCAGGCGCACTGGGTCGTCGCCGACCATCTAAAACTCAACCAGTGCGAACCGTATCTGGTGTCAGGGTTATCCGAGATTCATCAACTGTTTTTAGATCGTCCCTGGGCAGAGCTCGGGGACCATAGCGCCTTGCAGGTTACCGTTTGCGCGCATTAACGTGGAGAAGGTCATGAATAAAGTGAAGACAATGAATATTGCGCTGATCGGGTATGGTTTTGTAGGTAAGACGTTCCATGCCCCGCTGATCCAGTCCGTCGAAGGCCTGAAGCTGGCGGTGGTCTCATCCCGGGATGAAGAGAAAGTGAAACGCGACCTGCCGGACGTCCTCGTTGTCGCCACGCCGGAAGAGGCCATTCAGCATCCGGATATCGACCTGGTGGTTATCGCCTCCCCTAACGCGACCCATGCGCCGCTGGCCACCCTGGCGCTCAATGCCGGCAAGCATGTGGTAGTGGATAAGCCGTTTACGCTGGATATGCAGGAAGCGCGAGATCTGATTGCGCTTGCGCAAGAAAAACAGCGCCTGCTCTCGGTCTTCCATAACCGCCGCTGGGATAGCGATTTTCTCGGTATTAAGCAGGTGATTGAGCAAGGCCGTATCGGCAAGGTGAAACATTTTGAGTCGCATATCGATCGTTTCCGCCCGGAGGTTCGCGTGCGCTGGAGAGAGCAAAACGTGCCCGGCAGCGGCCTGTGGTTCGACTTAGGCCCGCACATGATTGACCAGACGCTACAGCTTTTTGGTCTGCCGCTGTCGGTACAGGGCAACATCGCCACCCTGCGTGACGGCGCGGAGATTAACGACTGGGCGCACGTGGTGCTGAATTATCCAGAACACAAAGTGGTCCTCCATTGCAGCATGCTGGTGGCGGGTGGCGTTGCCCGCTTTACCGTCCACGGCGATAAGGCCAGCGTGGTGAAAGCACGCATCGACCAGCAGGAAGCCCAGCTGCTGGCAGGCGTCATTCCGGGTAGCGAAAGCTGGGGTGAAGACAGCGACGATATGGTGCTGTTTAATGCCCAGGGTGAAGCCAGCGCTATCCCTGCGCCAAAAGGCGACCAGCGGCAGTACTATATAAATGTGCGCGATGCCCTGAACGGCAAGATTGACAACCCGGTCCATCCGGTGGAAGCCCTGGCGGTGATGGCGGTGCTGGAAGCGGCGGTAAAATCTTCGGAAACGGGTTCAACTCAGGAACTGGACTTAACGGCGCAGGAGCGCGCGCAACTGCAATAAGCCGCAAAAAAATGCCCTGCGGGGTCGCAGGGCATTATCGGTTACTGACGCTTTTTCGGCATCATGCGCAGCAGCGTGTTGTCCTTCCAGAAGTAGTGATGCATCAGCGCGGCAAAGGCGTGCAAACCAATCACGAAGTACCCCAGATTCGCCAGCGTTACGTGCCACTCCTTTAGGGTATCCACCAGGTCAAAATTCCCCTCCGCCGCATGCGGCATCGTCAGGCCAAACGCAAACCAGTCATTTCCCCGGTTATACATCATCACCATGCCGATCAGCGGCAGCGCAATGAACAGCAGGTAGATTACCAGATGCCCGAGATGGGACAGCCCGGTGATCATCGCTTTTGGTTTCGGTTGAATAGGCGGAGCCGGGAATTTGAGGCGGATAAGCAGGCGCGCCACCATCAGCACCAGGATGCTGATCCCGCAGGAAACGTGGATCATATTAATAAGCGGACGATCGGTTCTTGGGAACCACCCTCTGAACTCCATGGCGCAATAGGCCATAATGACTAACAGAAAAACCAGCCAGTGAATGCTGATTTGCAGACCCGTATATTTTGTGCGCATGTTGTTTCCCGATAAAGAACCATTATCGCGCCAACATAACCACCTTTCCTGAAAATGTGAACCCCCTCGCATGGAGGGGGCTCCTGATTACGATTGCAAATAGACCACCTGCGTCTGCAAATACTCATTCAGACCGTGTTTGCCATCCGCCCCGCCGATACCGGATTTACGCCAGCCTGCATGGAAGCCCTGCATCGCTTCAAAGTTTTCACGGTTAATGTAGGTCTCGCCGAACTTAAGCCCCTTAATGGCTTTCATCGCGACGTTCAGGTCCTGCGTATAAACAGACGAGGTTAAACCGTAGTCGCTGTCGTTGGCCATGTTCAGCGCCTCTTCCAGGGTGTCGAATGCCACCACTGGCAGCACCGGGCCAAAGGTCTCTTCGTGCATGATGGCCATATCCTGACGTACGTCCAGCAGCAGCGTTGGGGGATAAAAATACCCTTTGCCTTCTGCCGCTTTACCGCCAAGGACCACTTTAGCCCCCTCCTGCACCGCGCGCGCCACCTTCTGCTCCACGCGCTCCAGCGCGGCGGCGTTGATCAGCGGCCCCATGGCAATATCCGTTCGCTCAGCCGGATTGCCAAACTGGACGGCTTTCATTGCCTCGCCCAGACGATTCACAAAGCGGTCGTAGATCCCCTTCTGGACATAGACACGTTCCGCACAGTTACACACCTGTCCGGTATTGATGACGCGTGAATCCACAATGGCCTTCACGGCCAGCTCGAGGTCGGCATCGTCCATCACGATGGCCGGGGCTTTACCGCCCAGCTCCAGCCCCACTTTGGTGATGTTTTTCGCCGCCGCAGCCATGATCTTTTCACCTGCCCCGACGCTGCCGGTCATGCTGACCATCGCCACTTTCGGGTTCCCGGCCAGCTCCTGTCCGACGGTTTCACCCCGGCCCAGCACAAGGTTAAAGACGCCTTTCGGCAGGCCAATCTCATCGACGATTTTGGCAAACGCAATGGCGTTGTTTGGGGTAAATTCGCTCGGCTTGATAACGATGGTGTTACCGGTGAGCAGCGCGGGAGCGAGCTTACGGGCAATCAGGAAGAAGGGGAAGTTCCACGGCAGAATGCCGGTGGTGACGCCCAGGGCACGCTTAAACACCAGAATATTTTCGCCCGGACGGTCGCTCTGAATGATTTCCCCTTCATAACGGCGCGCCCACTCGGCCATATAGTCGATATAGTCAGCGGTAAAGTTCACTTCCACTTCCGCCAGCTGCTGGATCTTGCCGCCTTCGGCCACAATCAGCGCGCTGATTTCACTGACGCGCTCGCGGATCCCGGCGGAAATTTTGCGTAGCCAGCTGGCGCGTTCAATAGCAGGCAGCGCCTCCCAGCCAGCCTGCGCGCGATCTGCCGCGTCAATGGCCTTGCGGGCGTCCTCGGCGCTGCCATCGGGAATACGGGAAATGACCTCTTCCGTGGCCGGATTGATCACGTCAATCCATGCATCACCCTGCCAGGCAACAAACTGTCCATCAATATACATAGGATGTTGTACGGGTACTGTCATAACCTGCTCCTGTAATCACACTGTTTTTAACAAGTAAACTTAATGTTAAAAACTATAATTACCGGGGCAATTGCCTACTCTATGAGTCTGTTTTTGTGAGATATCTCATAAAAGAAACGGGTCAGCCCGTTTCCAAAATCACAAATCGGCAACACAGGATGCCCGTTTGCGTAAAAGATGGCGCAAACGGGCAGAGCATCACAGCAGGGAACGGCTCACCAGCGCGTCGGTGAGAATGACGTCGTTTCGCAAGATCTGCCACGCGGCGTCCACGTCGGCAGGGATATCGACATGGGCAATGAAATCACGTCCCGCCGGACCGTAGCCGTTGATGTCATCCCTGAGTCGCGGAAATTCACCCAGCACCAGCGACAAGTAGCGCTCTACCGGCCATAACCCCTCGACCGGGCCGCTAAACACCAGACCGTCGTCGCTGTTTTGCAGCACGGGCGTCAGGCCGGGATGACTCACCCATGCGGGCGATGCGGCCTCGTCGCGGCAAACGCGGGCAAACGTAGCCATTGTGCGACGCTGCATTGTCGGGTCCTGCACCACCAGCACCCGGGCGGCGTTCAGTCCGGATTGTTTCATCAACGCCCGGCTGAAGCGGGCGTTTTCGCCACAGTTGGTCGACTGATCCTCAACGTGAAGATGCTCGGCCGGAATGTTCCAGAATTCACGGGCGATGTCGGCCAGAATAGCCGCCTCAGCACGTCCGGTGGTGGGTATCCTGTTATAGCGGGGGTGTTTCGCAATCGCGGCGTAGAGGAAGGTCGTCGAGTGACCGATCCCGCCGCTGATGATCAGAGGAACACCCTGTTCAGCCGCGATTTTACAGGCAGCATCAATCGCGGGGATCACCGCATTACCCGCCAGAATCACCAGATCAACGGGCTGGTTGTCCTGATAGTCGTCCTGAGCAAGCCACGCCCCAACGGTATTCACGGCGTCGAGGGTTGTGCCAGGCAGACAGGGGAAAAGTGCCATTGTCATCGTTACCTCCTTACAGCATACAGAGCCATCGATTATCCCCCTTTCTTTGCGTCATGCTATGGCATGAATGCTGAAAAAACGGGCCGGGATGTGCTCAAAAAGCACTCACATTTGATTAACGTGAGAAAATCGTATTCACTTGAATTATGATTTGCGTCAGCCTTAGAATCATTAGCCCGCTCACAATTCAACTTTTTGAAAGGTAAACCCCGTTATGCGCCTGCCCCAACGCGACCCTTATGCTCCTCGCGAGTGGCAGCCACACGAGAAACCCGCCCTGCTGGGTTCCCCTTCCACCCCGGAACATCCAACGTCGAAACGAATCGCCTATGGCGTGGTCGGCCTGCTGGTGTGTCTGACCGGGGCTCTGGGTAACGCGGTCGTCACCGCCAATCTGCAAAATCTGCAAGGCACCTTTGGCGCCTGGTCGACTGAAATCGCCTGGCTCCCCGCCGTCTATGTCATGACCAACGTCTCCATCAACCTGCTGCTGGTAAAATTTCGCCAGCAGTACGGTTTGCGCGCCTTTACGGAAGGCTTCCTGGTGCTGTATGTGCTGGTCACCTTTTTCCACCTGTTTGTGAACGATCTCAGCTCGGCGCTGATGGTACGGGCGGCACACGGGATGGTCGCCGCCGCGCTCAGCTCGCTCGGCATTTATTACCAGATACAGGCCTGGCCCGCGAAGCACCGACTGAAGGCGCTGACCATCGGCATAACCGGGTCGTCGCTGGCGATCCCGCTGGCGCGGCTGTTCTCCACCGAGCTGTTACAGCTTGATGAGTGGCGCGGGCTGTACTTCTTCGAGCTGGGTCTGGCCCTGATCTCCCTGGCCTGCGTGATGGCGCTCAAGCTGCCGCCGGGCGATCGACGCAAGGTCTTCGAGAAGAAAGATTTCATCACCTTCTTTTTGCTTGCGCCCGGCATGGCGCTGCTGTGCGCGGTTCTGTCGTTAGGGCGTCTGGACTGGTGGTTTGAAGCGCCGTGGATCGGCTGGGCGCTGGCTCTCTCGCTGGTGCTGATTGTCTCCGCGATCGTGTTTGAACATAACCGCAACAACCCGCTGCTTAATACCCGTTGGCTCTCCAGCGGCAGCATCGTACGCCTGGGGCTGATTATGCTGCTGATCCGCATCGTACTGGCGGAGCAGAACACGGGCGTCATCGGCTGGCTGCAATATGTGGGCCTACAGAATGAACAGATGACCCATCTGGCGTGGGCTATTTTCGCCGGGATCGTCTGCGGTATCGTCACCAGCTGTCTGACGATTAAGCCCACTAAACTGGCCTGGCCGATTATCACCTCGCTGGCGCTGATGATCGTTGCCTCGCTGCTGGACAGCCAGTCCAACAACCTGACCCGGCCGGATCAGCTTATATTCAGCCAGTTCCTGCTGGGCTTCGGCAGCGCGTTCTTCCTTGCGCCTGCGATGCTGGCCGCCATTGGCGGGGTGATCGCCGATCCGCGCAATCTGGTCAGCTTTTCCGTGATGTTTGGCATGAGTCAGAACCTTGGGGGCCTGCTGGGTTCCGCGATCCTCGGCACCTTCCAGACCTGGCGCGAGAAGTACCATTCCAGCCTGCTGGCTGACCAGCTCACCACCCTTAACCCGCTGGTGAACGAACGCATACAGCTTTACACCCAGATGTACAAAAGCCTGGTAGGCGACAGTTCCCTGCTGGGAACCCAGGCCATAACTCAGCTTCAGTCGGTGACGACGCTTGAGGCGAATATTCTGGCTTACAACGATACTTATCTCCTGACGGCGAGCATTGCCACTGCCACGCTGGTCTGGATTTTATGGCGCTTGCTGCGTCTGCGCATCACCGCCCGTATGGCCCTTAAGAACGCCACTGGCAACAAGTAATAACTATTTTTCAGGAGAAGTTATGAGTCAGCAGGATGCCGCCAAAGAGCAGGCCAACACCCGCAAAAATGTGCGCGTCGTTTCCATTTTCACCGCCGCGGCTATCGGCATTGTCGGGGTACTGGTGATCCTTTATGCCTGGCAGCTGCCCCCGTTCACGCGTCATGCCCAGTTTACCGATAACGCCTACGTGCGCGGCCAGACCACGTTCATCAGTCCCCAGGTAAACGGCTACATTACCGAGGTCCATGTTCAGGATTTCGCGCAGGTTAAAAAAGGCGAGCTGCTGTTGCAGATAGATGACCGCATCTATCGCCAGCGCGTCCATCAGGCCGAGGCGCAGCTGGCAATGAAAATTGCAGCCCTGAATAACAACCTGCAACAGCGCAAAAGCGCGGAAGCGGTGATTGCCAAAAACGAGGCGGCGCTGAAAAACGCCCGTGCCCAAAGTCTGAAAACCCAGGCGGATTTGAAACGCGTGAAAGAGCTGACCGCGGACGGCTCCCTCTCCATTCGCGAGCGCGATTCGGCGCTGGCCAGTGCCGCCCAGGGGAGCGCCGATATCGACCAGGCGAAAGCAACGCTTGAGATGTCGCGCCAGGATTTACAAACGGTCATCGTCAATCGCGGTTCGCTGGAAGCGGACGTTGAGAATGCGAAAGCCGCGCTGGAGCTGGCGCAAATCGATCTGCAAAACACCCGGATTGTCGCGCCGCGTGACGGTCAGCTCGGGCAGATTGCGGTGCGTCTGGGGGCGTACGTCACCGCCGGGACGCACCTTACCACGCTGGTCCCGCCGCAGCACTGGGTGATCGCCAATATCAAAGAGACGCAGCTGGCGAATTTACGCGTCGGACAGCCGGTGAAATTCACCGTCGATGCCTTAAACGATAAAGCCTATCAGGGCCGCGTAGAGAGCATATCCCCGGCCACAGGGGTCGAGTTCAGCGCTATCACCCCGGACAACGCCACGGGCAACTTTGTTAAAATCGCCCAGCGCATCCCAGTACGCATTGAGGTACTCGGTGAGCCGGAGGCGTACCGGCTGCTGCGTCCTGGCATGTCGGTGCAGGTGACCATCGACACGCGGGAGGCGAAACAATGACGCTTCGCCCGATAGCCGGCCTGCTGATAATGACTATCCTGGCGGGATGCCAGTCGGTAGACGTTGAGCCCGCCAAATCGTCCCTGCACATACCGGCCCAGTGGCGCGCGACGTCGGGGCCAGCCAGCCCGACAGAGCAGCTCTGGTGGCGAAATTTTCACGACAGCAATCTGAATCGCTATGTGGACCAGGCGCTGAAGAATAACAGCGACGTGCTGATTGCCCGCGAGCGGATTAACGAGTACCAGGCCCGGGTGTACGCCGCTGACGGCAGCCTGTTCCCGTCGCTTGACGCGGGCGTGACCGGGACGCGCGCGCGCTCGCAGTCCGCCGCCACGGGGCTTCCGGTATACGGTACGTTGTACAAAGGCAGCCTGACCGCCAGCTACGACGTGGATATCTGGGGCGTAAACCGCAGCACCTCCCGTGCCGCTGAAGCGTCGCTGGAGGCACAAAAGGCGGCGGCCGCGGCGGCTGATCTTACCGTCGCATCCTCGGTGGCCTCCGGGTACGTCACCCTGCTGTCGCTGGACGAACAGCTTCGCGTCACCCAGTCCACGCTGAAGTCGCGTGAAGAGGCGTTCAACCTCGCCAAGCGACAGTTTGAGACGGGATACAGTTCTCGCCTTGAGCTGATGCAATCGGATTCTGAGCTGCGCGCCACCCGCGCCCAGGTTCCACTGCTTCAGCACCAGATTGCGCAGCAGGAGAATGCGCTTAGCCTGCTGCTGGGCAGCAACCCGGGTGACGTTGCGCGCGGTGAAAGCTTTGATGCCCTGACGCCGCTGAAACTGCCCTCCCAGCTGCCGTCGACGCTACTGAGCCGACGCCCGGATATCGTCCAGGCTGAACGTCAGCTGATTGCGGCGGACGCGACGCTGGCGGCATCGCGCGCCAGCCTGCTGCCGTCGATCAACCTCACGGCCACGGGATCGGTACAGGATCGCACGCTGTCGGGTTTGCTGGATAACCCGCTACAGCTCTGGAGCGTGGGCGGCAGTATTCTTGCGCCGCTGCTGAACCGTCAGGCGCTGAATGCGCAGGTAGATATCTCTCAGTCCCAGCGGAATCAGGCGCTGTATAGCTACGAAAAAACCGTGCGTAACGCGTTTGCTGAGGTGAATGACAGCCTTGATGCCATCACCCGCTATCAGGAACAGCTTACCGAGCTGCTGGCACAGCAGACGGTCGCGCAGGAGACGCTGCGGATTGCGCAAAACCGCTACCGCAACGGGTACTCTTCTTATCTGGATGAGCTCGATGCGCAGCGCACGCTGTTCTCGGTGCAGACCAGCGTGGTACAGGTGAAAAACAACCTGCTGCTGGCGCAAATTGATTTGTATAAAGCGCTGGGCGGCGGTTGGAGCAGTGCGTGAAAACATGCCGGGTGGCGGCTACGCCTTACCCGGCCTACATATTCGCCCGTAGGCCCGGTAAGCGCAGCGCCACCGGGCAACGGTTTTACCCCGAGAATCGATAAAAAGCCGTGTGGCGGCTACGCCTTACCCGGCCAACATGTTCTCCCGTAGGCCCGGTAAGCGCAGCGCCACCGGGCAACGGTTTTAGCCGGAAATCTGCTCCATCGCCTGCAAGATACGCTTATCCGAAATGGGATACGGCGTTCCCAGCTGCTGAGCGAAGAAGCTGACGCGCAGCTCCTCGATCATCCAGCGGATCTCCCGCACGTCGTCATCATCGCGACGCGCCGGCGGCAGTTTGTTGAGCCACTGCTGCCACGCCTGCTGCACGTTTTCGACTTTCAGCATCTGCGCACGATCGCGATGCGGATCGACCGCCATTTTCTCCAGACGCTTCTCTATCGCCTGCAAATAACGCAGCGTATCGCCCAGACGCTTAAAGCCATTGCCGGTGACAAAGCCGCGATACACTAGCCCCGCCATCTGCGCCTTGACGTCCGACAGACCCAGGGCCATGGTCATATCTACCCGCCCCTTCAGGCGCTTGTTGATATTGAACACGGCGGTGAGGATCTGCTCGACCTGTTTGGCAATCTCGACCACGGTGTCGTTCAGCTCCGCGCGCACCTTTTCATGAAGCTGAGCAAAGGCCTCTTCCGTCCAGACCGGCCCCCCCGCCTCGTGGATCAGCTTATCCACACCGCAGGAGATGCAGTCGTCGATCAGGTCAAGCACCTTGCCGTATGGGTTAAAGTAAAGCCCCAGCTTGGCTTTGTTCGGCAGCTTCTCGTGCAGATACTTAATCGGCGACGGGATGTTAAGCAGAAGCAGTCGACGCAGCCCGCGCCACATCATCTGCTGTTGCTCCTGCGGATTGTCAAAGAGCTTAATCGCCACGCTGTCGCGCTCATCCACCAGCGCGGGCCAGGCTTTCACCCTGTAGTTCCCGCGCTTCTGCTCGTAGCTTTCCGGGAGCTGACCAAAGCTCCAGATGTGCAGCCCGCTCTGCTCAATGCCGTCATCGGCCACCGCAGAGAGCGTCTCCTGGACTTTACCTTTCAGCGCCTCTTTCAGCTCCGTCAGAGAACGGCCTTCGAGCAGTTTTTTGTTTTTATCGTCCACCACGCGGAATGTGATTTTCAGGTGATCGGGCACCTGATCCCAGTTCCAGTCGTCGCGGTCGATGGTGGTTCCGGTCATGCGGCGGAACTCACGCTCCAGGGCGTCCAGCAGCGGCAGCTCCAGCGGCGTGACGCGGCCTAAAAACGCTTCGGCGTAGTTCGGCGCCGGCACAAAGTTACGCCGCACCGGTTTAGGCAGGGATTTGATTAACGCAATGACCAGCTCGCGGCGCAGGCCGGGGATCTGCCACTCAAACCCGCTCTCTTCCACCTGGTTTAACAGCGGCAGCGGAATGTGCACCGTCACACCATCGGCATCCGCGCCCGGCTCAAACTGATAGGTCAGACGCAGCTTGAGGTTGCCCTGATGCCAGAAGTTCGGGTAATCGAGTTTGCTGACCGACTCCGCGCCCTCTTTGATCAGCATGCTTTTTTCGAAGTTGAGCAGGTCCGGGGCCTCTTTGCTGGTTTTCTTCCACCAGCTGTCGAAATGGCGCGCCGAGATCACATCGTGACTGATGCGCTGATCGTAAAACTCAAACAGCGTCTCGTCGTCCACCAGAATGTCGCGACGGCGGGACTTGTGCTCAAGCTCTTCCACCTCGGCGCGCAGCTTCAGGTTTTCGCGGAAGAACGCATGACGCGTCTGCCAGTCGCCTTCCACCAGCGCGTGGCGGATAAACAGCTCGCGACTCAACGCCGGATCGATCTGGCTATAGTTAACCTTACGCGCGGCCACCACCGGCAGGCCGAAGACGGTGACTTTTTCCGTCGCCATCACCGCGCCCTGCCCGCGCTCCCAGTGCGGCTCGCTGTATGAGCGTTTCAGCAGGTGCTGCGCCACCGGTTCAACCCACTCCGGATCGATACGCGCGGCGATACGCCCCCACAGACGGCTGGTTTCCACCAGCTCGGCGACCATGGTCCACTTCGGCGGTTTCTTAAACAAACCGGAGCCCGGGAAGATGGAGAAACGCGCGTTGCGTGCGCCGGTATATTCCTGCTTATCCGCATCCTTCATCCCGATATGGGACAGCAGGCCGGTCAACAGGGCGATATGAATTTCGCGGTACTCCGCCGGTTCACTGTTCACCGGGATACCCAGCTCTTTCACCACCTGGCGCAGCTGGGTGTAGATATCCTGCCACTCGCGTACGCGCAGATAGTTGAGGAAATCCACCCGGCACTGACGGCGGAACTGGTTCGAGGAGAGCGCTTTTTGCTGCTCGCCAAGGTAGTTCCACAGGTTCACAAAGGCGAGGAAATCGGACTCTTTATCGTGGAAGCGACGGTGTTTTTCATCCGACGCCTGCTGCTTATCCATCGGACGCTCGCGCGGATCCTGAATGGAGAGCGCCGAGGTGATGATCATCGCCTCGCGCACGCAGCCGTGTTTTTGCGCCTCCAGCACCATGCGCGCCAGACGCGGGTCGACCGGCAACTGGCTAAGCTGGCGGCCCAATGGCGTTAGCTTGTAGGCCGTCGCCTGTTCGTCGGTGGTGATGGCCCCCAGCTCTTCCAGCAACCGCACCCCGTCCTGAATATTGCGCTTATCCGGCGCTTCCACAAACGGGAAGGCGGCGATATCGCCCAGCCCCAGCGCGGTCATTTGCAGGATAACGGATGCCAGGTTGGTCCGCAGGATCTCCGGATCGGTAAACTCCGGGCGCGACAGGAAATCGTCTTCCGAATAGAGACGAATACAGATCCCTTCCGACACGCGGCCGCAGCGGCCCTTACGCTGATTAGCCGACGCCTGGGAAACCGGCTCAATCGGCAGGCGCTGAACTTTGGTGCGGTAGCTGTAGCGGCTGATGCGCGCCGTACCCGGGTCGATCACGTATTTAATGCCCGGTACGGTCAGCGAAGTTTCGGCCACGTTGGTCGCCAGCACGATGCGGCGCCCGCTGTGCGGCTGGAACACGCGGTTCTGCTCGCTGTTCGACAGGCGCGCGTACAGCGGCAGGATCTCGGTATGGCGCAGATCGCGCTTGCTGAGCGCATCGGCGGTATCGCGGATCTCGCGCTCGCCGCTCATGAAGATCAGAATGTCGCCAGAACTCTCGTTGCCCAGCTCGTCGACGGCATCAAAGATGGCCTGAAGCTGGTCGCGCTCGGTATCGTCCGCCTCTTCCACAATCGGGCGATAGCGCACTTCCACCGGATACGTGCGTCCTGACACCTCGATAATCGGCGCATTGTTGAAATGTTTTGAGAAGCGCTCCGGGTCGATGGTCGCGGAGGTGATGATGATTTTCAGATCCGGACGCCGGGGCAGCAGCTCTTTCAGGTAGCCGAGCAGGAAGTCGATGTTCAGGCTGCGCTCGTGCGCTTCATCGATGATGATGGTGTCGTACTGCATCAGCAGACGATCCTGCTGGATTTCCGCCAGCAGGATACCGTCGGTCATCAGCTTAACCATGGTGTTATCGCTGACGTGGTCGCTGAATCGCACCTTGTAGCCGATGCAGCCGCCCGGCTCCGTTTGCAGCTCTTCCGCAATACGGTTCGCCACGGTGCGCGCCGCCAGACGACGCGGCTGGGTGTGACCGATCAGCCCTTTCACCCCGCGGCCCAGCTCCATGCAGATTTTCGGCAGCTGAGTGGTTTTACCTGAACCGGTTTCCCCCGCGACGATCACCACCTGGTGGTCGCGTACGGCCTCAAGAATGTCCTGTTTCTTCTGGCTGACGGGCAGATTTTCCGGATAGGTAATCTCCGGACGTGCGGCTTCACGCAGCACAACTTTCCCTGCCGCCTGTTCAATCTCGTTGGCCATCTCCTGGTAAATGGCCTGTTGTGCATCAGGATTTTTAACCTTCTTAACGCCGTGCAGACGGCGCGCAAACCGCTGTTTATCGCGCAGCATCAGCGAATCAAGCTTTTGCATCAGCATCGGGAAGGTCAATTTTTGGTGTTCTGTCATAGCGTTAACGGGCAGTGCACTGCCGGATAAAATCTCTTTTTAATGATTGGTATAGAGTACCACATCAGCGCTTTTCGCGCCTTATTCAAAAAATTCGAACATAGGCTTCGATATATTGCGCTATCCCTGTGGCAGGATTGTGAATAAAGTGTCAACAAGCAACGGGGCAACCCCCTCAATCAAATACAAAACAGGAATTTCCCATGAGCAAAGTATTAGTGTTGAAATCCAGTATTCTGGCAGGGTATTCACAGTCTGGTCAGCTGTCTGACTATTTCGTTGAACAGTGGCGTGAACAGCACAGCGCGGATGAAATCACCGTGCGTGACCTGGCGGCAAACCCAATTCCTGTGCTGGACGGCGAGCTGGTTGGCGCGCTGCGTCCGAGCGATGCGCCTCTTACCCCACGTCAGCAGGAAGCCCTGGCGCTCTCCGACGAGCTGATTGCTGAGTTGCAGGCGCACGACGTTATCGTGATCAACGCCCCAATGTACAACTTCAACATTCCTACCCAGCTGAAGAACTACTTCGACCTGGTGGCGCGCGCTGGCGTAACCTTCCGTTACACCGAGAACGGCCCGGAAGGTCTGGTGAAAGGTAAACGCGCTATCGTCCTGACCAGCCGCGGCGGTATTCACAAAGATACCCCTACCGACCTGGTCGCACCGTACCTGACGCTGTTCCTGGGCTTCATCGGCATTACCGACGTGAACTTCGTGTTCGCTGAAGGTATCGCTTACGGTCCGGAAGTGGCCACCAAAGCGCAGACCGACGCGAAAGCCGTTATCGACAGCCTGGTCGCTGCCTAAGTTTTCCCCCTCTCACCGCCCGGTGGGAGGGTTTTTCTTTTTCCCCGTATTTCGTTATCATCCGCACCCACTCTCCAGCCCGGCGGCCTGATGTCTGTCATTATCGATACGTTTATTGCACCACCCTGTCACGACGACATTGAGATCCTCTGGCAGGACGAGCATCTGCTGCTGATCAACAAACCTTCCGGTCTGCTCAGCCTGTCGGGGAAAAATCCGCAAAACCGCGATTCCGTCCACCACCGTCTTGTTCAAACCTTTCCCGGCTGCACGCTGGTGCATCGTCTTGATTTTGGCACTTCGGGTCTGATGGTCATTGCGCGTAACAAAGCGATCAACGCCGCGCTTTGCCACCAGTTCAGTCAGCGCGCCGTGAACAAGGTTTACACCGCCCTGTTGTGCGGACATGTGGAACAGGACGAAGGGACCGTGGATGCGCCGATTGCCAAAGATCCGACGCTGTTTCCGCTGATGACGATCTGTGCCCGCACCGGTAAGCCCGCTCGCTCCCGCTATCGGGTGATGGAACGTATTTACCAGGATACGACAATGCCAGTGACGCGGGTAGAGCTTACCCCGGAGACCGGGCGCACCCACCAGCTGCGCATTCACTGCCAGCAGTTAGGCCATCCTATTCTGGGGTGCGATCTGTATGGTGGTCTGGAATGGCCGGGCGCGGAAGAAACGCCCCGGCTGATGCTGCATGCCAGCGTTCTGAATTTTATTCATCCGCTGAGCGGCGAGACGATGAACGCCCGTCACGCCGCGCCATTCTGAGCGGGGATTACCACATTAAATCGTCAGGGATTTTGAAGTCTGCGTACGGATCGTCTTCGTCCTGCTCTTCCTGACTCAAGGCGCTGTTTAACACAATGCTGTCCGCATCGCGCTGGGCAATTTTATCCGCCACTACCGCCGGGATAATCGCGTAATCACAGTCGCCATTCGCGTTAATCACCAGTCGGGCAATCGCCAGACGGCCGTTGATCAGCTGGGCCTGGGTTTGCTTGTCGACTTCGATCTTTTTAATCAGATTGCCGTCGGTGAAGTTAAAGGTGATGTTGCCTCTTGTAACGGTAATGCGGTTCATCTCAATCAGCTGCTTCACCTGGGCTTTAAACTCTTTCGCCAGTACGGCCTGCTTCTGCTGCTCGCTCAGCAGCTTGTCGCGCTCGATCTGCGCCTTCTTGTTCTCTTCAACCGCTTCACGGGCCTCACGCGCCTGAACGCGTGATTTCTTTGCCGTGCGCTGCACTTTTGCCACTTTCTTGCTGCTGACTAAGCCCGCTTTCAGCATCTGCTCTTGTAAGGTGAGTTTTGTCATGATTGTTTCTAAACCGGTTTGAAATTTTGGGGATTATAGCGGGAAATGAACGGAAATAAAAAATCCCACTCCCCTACAGCCGGTTAACGACGCTGAACCGTAGGCCGGGTAAGCGCAGCGCCACCCGGCAAGATGGCAGCGACACATCGAGCATTACACTTCATGAACTTCCCTCATGTTGCAGTGAAATTAAGTCACTTCCCCTCAGCCACAGGCTAAGGCATAAATTATGCATTGATAACTTCCTGGCAACATGAACTTAGGATGCATAACCACCATGAGTAAAGCTTTTACATTTACGCTTAAGCGCAGTTGCTTCGATGAGAACTATAACCCTTCCGAGAATACGCGTACCACCACCAACTTTGCCAACCTGGCGCGTGGGGAAAAGCGTCAGGAAAATCTGCGCAACACGCTCGTGATGATTAACAACCGCTTTAACGCCCTGGCGCGTTGGGATAATCCAAAAGCCGATCGTTATGCGGTTGAGCTTGAAATTATTTCCGTTGATATGAACATCGATGGAGAAAATAGCTTCCCGGCCATTGAAATACTGCAGACGTTTATTGTCGATAAAAAAACCAACGAGCGCATCGAAGGTATCGTCGGGAATAACTTCTCATCCTACGTGCGCGACTATGATTTCAGCGTATTGCTGCTCGATCACAATAAGGATCGCTCCACCTTTAGTATTCCTGAGAACTTTGGTGAACTTCACGGCAATATTTTCAAGCACTTCACCCACTCTGCCGAATACCGGGAACACTTTAAGAAGCCGCCGGTGATCTGCCTGAGCGTCTCCAGCAAAGATACCTACCAGCGTACGGGCAACACGCACCCTGTATTGGGCATCGAGTACCAGCCGGACGGTACATCCCTGACTGAACAATACTTTGGCAAAATGGGCCTGAAGGTCCGCTATTTCATGCCTGAGAACAGCGCGGCGCCTTTCGCCTTTTACTATTCCGGAGATCTGCTGGCTGATTATACAAATCTTGAACTGATTGGGACCATCAGCACCATGGAAACATTCCAGAAGATTTATCGTCCTGAAATTTATAACGCTAACTCGACAGCGGGACAGTGCTATCAGCCGGATCTGAACCAGCAGGATCATTCATTAACGAAAATTGTTTATGACCGTGAAGAGCGCAGCCAGCTAGCGATTCAACAGGGCAAATATACGGAAGAGCAATTTATTAAGCCCTTCCAGCAACGTCTTGAGCAGTGGTCCCGTAACTTCACGCTTTAATTAATCGAATAAGGTCTTTTTTATTATGAAAACATTGCTCCCAACGTCAACGGCAGGCAGCCTGCCTAAGCCAACGTGGCTGGCTCAACCGGAAACCCTGTGGTCGCCGTGGAAATTACAGGACGACGAACTGATCGCCGGTAAACAGGATGCGCTGCGTTTGTCGCTGGATGAACAGGTTCGCGCCGGGATTGATATCGTTAGCGATGGCGAGCAGACCCGTCAGCACTTCGTAACGACCTTTATTGAGCACCTCAGCGGCGTGGATTTTGAGAACCGCCAGACCGTGCGCATTCGCAACCGCTATGACGCGAGCGTGCCGACCGTGGTGGATGCGGTTGCACGCCAAAAGCCCGTTTTTGTTGACGATGCAAAGTACCTGCGTCAGCTCACCGACAAGCCGATCAAATGGGCGCTGCCGGGCCCGATGACCATGATCGACACCCTTTATGATGCCCACTACAAAAGCCGCGAGAAGCTGGCCTGGGAATTTGCCAAAATTCTCAATCAGGAAGCGCGCGAGCTGGAAGCCGCAGGCGTCGATATTATTCAGTTCGACGAGCCGGCCTTTAACGTCTTTTTCGATGAGGTAAACGACTGGGGTATCGCCGCGCTGGAGCGCGCCGTTGAAGGGCTGAAGTGCGAAACCGCGGTGCACATCTGCTACGGGTACGGCATTAAGGCCAATACCGACTGGAAAAAGACGCTCGGCTCCGAGTGGCGACAGTACGAAGAGGCCTTCCCTAAGCTGCAGACCTCAAACATCGACATTATTTCCCTGGAGTGCCACAACTCCCGCGTGCCGATGGATCTGCTGGAGCTGATCCGCGGCAAAAAAGTGATGGTCGGCGCTATCGACGTGGCGACGAACCATATCGAAACGCCTGAGGAGGTCGCCGACACGCTGCGCAAGGCGCTGCAGTTTGTCGATGCCGACAAGCTTTATCCGTCCACCAACTGCGGAATGGCCCCGCTCTCCCGTCAGGTTGCTAACGGCAAGCTGAAGGCGCTGAGCGCGGGCGCTGAGATTGTTCGCCGCGAGATTTTGGCAAAATAGCCTCGCCCCTCCCGGGAGAGGCTCGCTCTCCCGGGAAACGCATTACTCACTCACGCCGCTCAACCACTCACCTACGCTTTCTACCGATTGCTGCGCGGGCCCACGCGAGACCGCCTGCCCATGCCCGATCACCAGCAGCGTGGGCAGACCGCGCACGCCCAGCTGGCCTGCCAGTTCCGAGTTCAGATCGGCGTCCAGATAGCGGGTATCAAACCGCGCCGTCAGTGGAATCAGCTTCTCGTTCGCCAGCAGCTGCCAGAGCCTGCGGCAGTGCACGCAGCGCTCCGCCCCGACAAACAGCAGTATCGGGCCATTGCCTTCCAGCTCGCTCGACGTGCTCACCGTTTTAAACGCGCTTTCCGCCACGCGGAACAGTTTTGGGCTGCGGCGAAGCGTGTCGTTATCCGTCGCGACGCACAGCGCATCGGCACTTTTGCTGTAAGGCTTCACGCCTGCGACCCGCACCACGCTTTGCGCCGGGCCCGCCGCCGCCGCGCCCGGCTGGCGTAAGGTTCGAACATCCACCGGGACTATCGGCGTTTCCCGCGGCTGAGGAAGCTGCGGGATCCAGCCATAGGGAATGCGGTACGCGCGGTACACCATGTTGTTGTTAAGCGTCTTGCCCCAGAACGGCGATACGTATTCCCAGACAATTTCATGATTGCGCGTCACTTCAAAAATACGCCCGTTGGAGCCTTCATTAATCAGCGTATTGCCGTTTTCGAGGCGCTGCATATTGCTGATATAGGGGCTATAAAAACGATAAGAGTCGGTTGGCTGGGGAAGATCCGCTTCATACGGCGAGTAGCGCCACTCGATATCCAGCGTCACGGGGTTAATTTCGAGGATCCGCGAATAGTCGCGCCAGGCGTTTTTCACCCCGTCCGCCGAGGCCGGGTTCGGCGCGCCGTACCCCGCCCAGCCGCCGTTATCGAAAATAAGGATATTGCCCGCGCCGGGCAGCCCCTGCGGGATCATATGCGCGTGGTGCTGGCCGATGATCCAGCCGATGTGTTTTAGCGCTGGCGTGCTGTAATCCGGGCCAAGCTGCCAGACGATGTTGCCGGTCTGCTTATCGATGATGGCGATGATGTTGGACTCGCGGGCGTCCCAGATGATGTTGTCAGGGTGGAATCGGCTGTCTCCGGCGTCATACCATTTATTCGGCCCCAGCGTGGACATCGAGTTGATATGCATCCAGTCGCCCATTCCGCCACCGCTGGCGCGCATGTTGGGGTTATTGTACAGCGCGGTGCGCGCCGCATCGTCGAAGCCCAGCTCCTCAAAATGATCGCTGCAGCGCCATTCCCACACCACGTTTCCCTCCCAGTCGACCTCAATAATGGTGTCGTCCAGCAGGACCTTGTCCGATATCGCCTCGTTGACCAGGTTTGTGTGGGCGAGGATCAGCGTATTCCCCCCTTCGACCTGCGGCTCCAGCCCCGGCGCGTAGTAGCCAACCGGATTGCCAGCGCGCTGATAGTCGTGGTGCGCCCGCGCCATCCAGCGGGTTTCATTGCCCGGATCGCTCACTTTCTCATAGCGATCGAAGGACCATGTCACATTGCCTTCCCAGTCAACCTGGATCAGATCGAGCATATCCTGCATACCGTAGCGCGGGTCGCGCTCGCCGCTGTGTCCGAGGATTGCCCCGCCCGGCAGAATTTTATTGGGGAAGCCGTGGAGCTCAGGCCATTCCCGCACCACGGCGCCGTTCATATCGACAAGCACCGCGCCGTGCTCGGTGGCCTGGAAAAGGGTATAGCCGCTCCACGCGCGCGCAGGATCGTAAAGCGTCGCGCCGGTCGGGAAAATGGAAGGATGACCCATGTTTTGCTCCTTAGTAAACGTTATCAGGCAGAGGTAATAAGATGACGAATATGACGGCAGGCGTCGGCGAACGCAGCGTCGTCCCGCTGTCGCGGGTGCGGCAGCGTGAGGTTCACCACCTCGCGAATGCGGCCGGGACGTGGGGAAAGCACCACGACCCGGTCGGCCAGGGCGACCGCCTCTTCAACGTCATGGGTCACCAGCAGCGTGGTGGTTCCCTCGCTTCTGTGAATATGCAAAAGCGCCTGCTGCAGGGTGTGACGCGTCAGCGCATCGAGCGCGCCGAACGGCTCGTCCAGCATCAGAATTTGCGGGCGGGCTACCAGGCCGCGAGCAATAGCGACGCGCTGGGCCATCCCGCCGGAAAGTTGCGCGGGCAGCGCGCTCTCGAACTCGGTGAGCTGCACCCGCGCCAGCATCTCCCGCGCGCGCTGGCGTTTGGCGGTCCGGCTCAGTTTTTCGTCCGCCAGCCCCAGCATGACGTTGTCGATTACACTCAGCCAGGGGAACAGCCGCGGCTCCTGGAACACGATGCCGCGCTCTTTGCCCACGCCGGTGACCCGCTTGCCGCTGATGCGAATTTCGCCCTGCGTCGTCTCTTCAAGGCCGACCAGCATGCGCAGAAGCGTCGACTTACCGCAGCCGCTGCTGCCCACCAGCACCACCAGTTCACCGGCAGCGATGTCGAGACTAAAATTTTGCAGCGCCGTGACCTGCTGCCAGGTTTTACGCACATGTTGAAATGAGACCAGAGTTTGGGCGGTCATGATGGCTCCTGTTGGCGCCAGCGGGTGGCGCGAAGTTCCAGTAAACGTCCGGCTTTATCCAGCGCTGCGCCGGTGAGACCGACCAGCACCATGCCGCAGAGAATGGTGGGCATATCCAGCAGCTGCTGGGCGTTGATCATCAGGCTGCCGATCCCGGCGCCCGAGGACATGAAGTATTCTGCGCCAATGTTGCCAAGCCAGGCGTAGATCATCGCCAGCCGCAGCCCGGCGAAAATACCGGGCGCCGCGCCGGGAAGGATCAGCACCCTCAGGCGCGTCAGGCCGCCTAAACGCAGGACGCGCGCCGCTTCGTCCAGCTGCGGGCTGCGCTGCAGCACGGCCTGAAGGGTGCTAAAGAACATCGGAAAGAACGAGGCCAGGGCAATAAAGACGATTTTGCCGACGTTATCGTTGCCCACCCACGCGGTCAGCAGCGGTAGCCACGCAAAAAGGGCAATATGGCGCAGCACGTTGAGCGATGGCGTCACGATCTGTCCGGCGCGCGGCCGCAGCGCCAGCAGCAGCCCGCAGAACAGGCCACCGGCAATACCCGCCGCCCCGCCCGCAAAGGCGCGCCCGAGGCTCGCCAGCATCGCCGTCGCCAGCTCCCCGCTTGCCGCGCCCTGCATAAAGCGCCCGGCGACCGCCAGCGGCGAAGAGAACAGCGCCGCATCGATCCATCCCCATAGGCTAGCCAGCTGCCACAGCGCCAGCAGCAGGATCGGCAGGTGCAGCGCCTGCCAGCTGGCCTGCGGTTTCCATGCAAGACGCCCGACGGCGGGCTGGGGCCAGAACACCAGACGGGAAAAGGCCCGATTCGCCGCCCACTCCATCAGCATGCCGCTAAAGCCTACCACCGCGATGGTGACGAAAACGATATCCAGCTGGAACAGCTGGCGCCCCCAGACCATCAGGTAGCCAATGCCCTCCGACGAGGCGAGCAGTTCAACAACGATCAGCGACACCCAGGCCTGAGAAAGCGCCAGCCGCAGGCCGGTAAACCAGCCGGGAAGTCCCGCGGGGATCACCAGCCAGCGCAGCCGCTGCCAGCGGGAAAAATTCATCACCCTGGCGGCCTCGCTCAGGGTATGGGGCACACTGGCAACCGCCTGCTGCGTGTTGATCGTCATCGGCACGATGGTGGTCTTGATGATTACCGCCAGCTTCAGGCCGTTATCGATCCCGAACAGCACCATAAAAAGCGGGATCCACCCCAGCGTCGGGATTTGCGCCAGCGCGTAAAACAGCGGCTCCACGCGACGCGCCGCGCCGGGAACCAGGCCGAACAGCGCGCCCAGCAGCGTGCCGGCGAAGGCGCCTGCCAGCAGGCCCAGCAGCAGATGCTGCAGGCTAAACGCCCATTGGGAGAGAAGGTCTCCTGCCAGGAGCGAGAGCGCCGCGTCGGCGACCACCGAAGGCGCGGGTAAAATTTGTTCCGGCATCCAGTGGCGCTCTGCCGCGATGGACCACAGCAGCAGCAGTAGCGCGGGCAATATCCACGGCCAGCCGTTAAGTCGTACTTTCAGCCTTCCGGATGAGCCCGTTTTTAAAATTATTTGCGACATAGTGCTTCACGTTTAAACCCGTCATGCCTTTATAAAAACCCGCCCCGTTCCCCTTCGTCATTGCGTTACGCGAATAATCCCGATGCAACAAATGCATTTCATCCTGCCGGACTCGCTGGCGCTGATTTAGCTCATTTTCACCTGTCCTTTTCCAATAAAAGCATTTAACAGCGGGCCGGGCGGCTCATTAGGGTGAGAAAAAACACACTGGAGTAACTTGTTATGATGAAAGCAATTTTTAGCCGCGCTCTGCTGCCGCTGGTGGCCGCCTTTGCCCTGATGGGGAACGCAAGCGCCGAAGCGCTGCACGCCATTCGCATCGGCGTGCCGGATCAAAGTGCGGGCAGTAAGCCTTTTATTGAGGGCCCGGTCGGCATGGCGTACATCCGCCACCAGCTTGAGGCGGTGTTCAAACCCCAGGGCGTTGAAATCCAGTGGCAGTTCTTTAAGGGCGCGGGTCCAGCGGTGAATGAAGCCCTGGCTAACCAACAGCTTGATTTTGTCTACCTTGGCGATCTGGCGGCCATCATCGGCAAAGCGAACGGCCTTCCCACGCGCCTGCTGTTGGGCAGCCGCGGGTCGGAGTCTTACCTGGCGGCGACCCGCGCCTCGGGCATAAAAAAACTGGAAGATTTAAAGGGTAAACGGGTCGCGGTGTATCGCGGTACCGCTGACCAGCTGGCCTTCGATCGCGCACTGCAGTCCGCGGGGCTTACGGAAAGAAACCTGCAGGTCATTAATCTCGACTGGAATGCCGGAAAAGCGGCGCTGGCGGCGGGCCGCGTGGATGCCGTCTGGGGCGGCGTGTCTCTTCTGGCGCTGCGGGGCGATAAGATCGACGTGGTGGTGAAGAGCGGGGATTCCGGTCGTCAGAACACCACGCAGGCGGGATTCCTGGGGACGCAAACCTTTATTGACGCCTGGCCGCAGGCGACGCAGCAGATTATCGACGTGCTGGTGAAAAACGCGGCAGAAATCAGCGACCCGAACAATCGTGAAGCCTGGTCGGCGGAGATGGCGCAGCAAAGCCAAATCCCTAAAGCGCTGTTCCTTGAGGAACTGCAGCCGCAGGATCTTAACTTCACCACCTCACCGCGCATCGATCCCTTCCTGACCGACAGCTTTACCAACAGCGTCGAGCAGGCGCATTCGGGGCGCCTGATCCGCAGCGCCTTCAGTGCCAAAGAGTGGTTTGATGGCGCCTTCGTCGAGCAGGCCCTTAGGGCGCAAAAGCTGGAAAACCGGTGGCCGCAGTATAATACTCAGGGCCAGCCGCTTTAACTCCCCTCCTCCTGCGCCAGCAGCTGATTCTGATGCTGGCGGTCGGCATGGAGGATCGTCTCAATCATCTTTTCCA
The DNA here is from genome assembly GCF_032389435.1 of Enterobacter sp. DTU_2021_1002640_1_SI_PRY_ASU_LCPMC_013. Classification (NCBI taxonomy): domain Bacteria; kingdom Pseudomonadati; phylum Pseudomonadota; class Gammaproteobacteria; order Enterobacterales; family Enterobacteriaceae; genus Enterobacter; species Enterobacter sp. DTU_2021_1002640_1_SI_PRY_ASU_LCPMC_013. Next base: position 2,120,296 of record NZ_CP135594.1, on the reverse strand, counting down.
CCAGCGGCGGCTGGGCAGCATGGACCGGGGAAATAATGGCAAACCGGGTCTGCATCAGCCGCCACTCTTCGGGCAGGTCGCTTATCTCCAGCTTCACCAGCCGGTGGCTGTGCTGGCACAGCGCAAAGCTATCCTCGCTGGCGAAGCTTATCGCGTGGGTACAGGCGAGCGTAGAGAGCAACGCATAGACGTGGTCGCACTGGATTGCGGGGGTAAAATCCTGCTGCTGGCTGAGGGTGGCCAGCACTTTGCGCACCCCCGGCGGTAAATAAGGTGCCGCAAAGGGGTAACGCAGGAGCGCCTGCACGGATACGGTATCCTGCTGCGCCAGCGGATGGTCGGCATGACAGATAAAAAAGCAGCGCTGCGGGCTCAGCGGCTGCACCCGCAGCTGGGGATCCAGCTCCGCCTGCCAGCTATCGGCCACGACAAACGGGAAGTGTTGCGTGTTCAGCGCCTGATGCAGCGTGAACCAGTTATCGATCTGAAAGCGCACCTTCGCCTGCGGCATACTGCGATGAAACGCCCCCACGGCGGCGGGGATCAGGCGAGCAGCCGGTGCCGGACCGCAGCCGAACGTCACTTCGCCAGTTTGCGCCTCCTCCGCTTCGCGCATCTGGCTGCTGAGCTCAACGTTCAGCTCCTGAAATCGTCGGGCGTAGGGCAGCAGCGTTTGTCCGTGCAGCGTCAGGGTGGCCAGTTTGCTCTGCCGGTCAAACAGGGGATGCCCGACGCTCTGCTCCAGCGCCTGAATGCTGCGGCTAAATGCAGACTGCGAGAGGCAGACCGCCTCTGCCGCGCGATTAAAACTGCCGTATTCAACCAGCGCGACGAAGTTGCGCAGTTGGCGAAAGTCTAGATGCATAGTCCCGGATTATCCTTTAACGTTTTCGCTACAGTACGGGATAGCGGCCAGGTCACGCAATCGCAGGTTCATCTTTGCCAGTAAAGCGGCGTGCCGAAGCGCTCTACGTAATAGTCAATCACCGCCCTGACGTTAAGAGGCGGATGACGCGCGTTCGGGTAGATCGCCGCAATGGTCTGCGGCTCGGTGTTGATTCCGCATTCATGCTCCGGCAGGAGCGACACCAGCTCGCCGCTTTTCAGCCTTTCACTCACCAGCCAGTCGGGGAACAGCACGATCCCCATTCCGCCCAGCGCGGCAATCAGCAGCGTTTCGGCGTTGTTGGAGGTCATCAGCGGCGCAACGGGATAGTGAACCCACGCCTCGCCCGGCCGACGCATCAGCCAGCGGTTAGGCCCGGACGATCCGCGGTAGACGAGGCAGCGGTGATGCGCAAAATCCTCAGGCGCCTCAGGCACGCCGTGCTTTTGCAAATAGACCGGCGACGCCGCCAGATGATAAAACTGCTGCCCGAGCACCCGCGCGTGAAACGAGGAATCCGTCAGCGTGCCGATGCGAAACAGCACGTCGGCGGCATCCCGGTGCGGATCGATAAAGTCGTCGGTGAGCGTCAGCTCAATGTTGAGCCGCGGATAGCGCGCTGAAAGGCCGGCCAGCCCGGGAGCCACGTGCCGTTGTCCAAAAAAGACCGGGCAGTTAATTCGGATCAGGCCCGTGGGCTCCAGGGACCGCTCGTCCAGCTCCCGTCGCGCCTCCTCAAGGTTTCCCGCCATCGCCCGGGCATAGCGAATAAATAGATGCCCGCTTTCGGTCGGAATAACGGCACGCGTGTTGCGGTAAAAAAGCTGCTGGCCGAGCGCGTCCTCAAGCTGGTGGATCACGCGTGAAACCTGCGAAGCGGAGACCCCTTCCCGGCGCGCGACAACGGAGAAATTCTGCGCTTCATAAACCTCAATGAAGATCAGCAGCGCGCGAATGCTAATGTTTCCGGCATCAATCATTAATGCATATCCTGCACAGGTGTTTCCTGCATTATGGCATTTTTCTCATCGATGGTAAGGCGTAATCTTCTCGGCCTGGAATAAGGGAGAAGAAGTACTATGCAATTTTTTTTGATTTTACTGGTGATTGCCGGCGGGATGGGGCTGTCCGTTGAGGCTGGCCTGCTGGGGCCGCTGGGCGAACAGGTCGGGGATTTGTGGGCGACGTTCAGCATATTTGGCGTCGGAGCCGCACTGACGTTTGTGCTGATGCTGTTTTTCAGCCCGCGCAACAGCCCGTCGTTTTTCGCGCAGCCATCCTGGCAGCTGCTGGGCGGCGTGCTTGGACCGGTTTACGTGGTTATTCTGACCATCGCCACGCCGGTCATCGGCATCGCCATGACGATGATCGGTATTCTGGCGGGACAGGTATTCAAAAGCCTGATCATCGACCACTACGGCCTGCTGGGTACACTGCACCGCAGGATCGATACGAAACGCATTATCGCGCTGGCGTTCATTATTGCCGCGCTTATTCTCGTGGCGCAGGGGTAACGTTATGACCGTCATTATGATTATGTTAGCCGTTATCGGCGGCGCAACGCTGAGCGTCCAGGCCGCCATTAACGGACAGTTGGGCAGCCGCGTGGGCGTATTTAAAAGCGCGTTTCTCACCTTTTCCGTCGGCGCGCTGGTGACCGCCCTGCTCATTTTCTTCTTTGAGCCAAAACAGGCGGTCAGCCTGATGGACGTGCCGAAATGGCAGCTGCTGGGCGCGCTGTGCGGCGTGCCGTACATCGTCGTGATGGTGCTCGCCGTGCAGCGTATCGGCACGGCCGTCGCGACGGTGGCGGTTATCCTGGGCCAGCTGGCTATGAGCATGCTGATTGATAACTTTGGCTGGCTCAACAATGAAGCCATTCCGTTTTCAACGAGCCGCCTGGCTGCCGTCATCTGCCTGGGTATTGCCCTGTATTTTATTTACTCCAGCAATAAATCCCGCCCCGCCAGCGACTGAATCACGCTTTACGGGTAAAGAAGAGCGTCACCGTGGCGACGGTGACGCCTTCGATATCGCCAGCCGTCCCTTCATAGCGGTCTGCCGCCACGCGGCGGATCTGCTTCCCGCTGCGATCCTGCACCATGCCCCACGCCTCGGTTTTCCCCTGGAAATAGGTGAAAATGTCCAGCTTCGGCTGCTGCTGACGGTACTCCGTTACCTCCGTGCGGCAGCCCGCCAGCAGCATCGTCAGGGCAAAAGCCGCGATGATATCTCCGTTTTTGCCGTCATAGCGCCCGTCCGGCGTCAGTAGCTGCGAGGTGTAAACGGTAAAAGGCCCCCAGGTGAGCGTGGCGCTTCCCACCTTGCGCCAGCCGAGCCAGTCGGCATCCAGCTGACGACGATAAAGGTCGGCTCCAGAAACTCAATCGTGCCAAGCCGTTCACCGATGAGGTGGGCCAGCGTGCGGGCGTAGTCTGGCCCCATATCAAAGTTGAGGTATTCGCAGGTTCCGGCGCAGAGGATAACGACGTCGGCGTAGCACCCCGTCAGAGCCTGGCGACAGGCGTCCCTGTCCGTTATGTCGAACAGGCGAACCGTGACGTTGGGGCTGTGCTGATGCAGGGCTTCAAGGCGCGCCGGGTCACGCCCGCAGGCAATGACGTGATAGCCGTCATCCGCAAAGGACCTCGCCAGCCCGGCGCCAATGCCGGAACTCGCGCCGGTAATCAGTACGGTTTTCATGATTTCACCCTGCGCTTCACGCCGCGTACCGCCCAGCCGAGCACGGGAAGATGTTCATTGATCATCTCTCCGGCGTCGTAATAGTCCCGCTGGCGCACAATCAAGTTATTTTCCGTGTCCACCACGGAACAGCCCGGCATCTCAAGCGGATCTCCCCCGGCAATGCGCGGATGCGACCAGTGCATCGTCCATGTGACGACAAAACGGCTGTCGCCACTCAGCGGGGGGTCGATGGAAAAGCGGCAGTTGTCCACGTTAGCCAGCAGATGGGTAAAGTAGCGCTGGAGCGCAAACAGCCCGTGATGCTCACCGAAGGGATCGATAAGCGTGGCGTCAGGGTGGTAAAGCCCTGCCAGCGCCGACGGTGGCTGGGCATCCAGCGCGGCGTAGTAATCAAAAAACCGACTGACGACGGAGGGCAACATGCTCATGGGTCACATCCTGGCTGTAAACAACGTGGCGTAATCGCATAATTAAAACTTACACAATCACCGTTATTTGTCCAAGTTTGTTGGTGAATATATTTTTTTAACCAATATTTACATAGGGTTAAAAATGACAACAAAAGCCATTTTTGAGATCGGGATGAGTTCCCGTGCCCAGCAGCTGCTGATTTTAAGGAAAACCTTAAGGCAGACTCGCCGTTTATCCTCCAGGCTTATCCTTTTTATTCATAAGGATGCTTCGCGATGAGACGTTTCTTTCTCTCACTCTTTTCAAGCCCGGAATCTTTGCTTCAGGTGATGACGCAGCAGGAGATCATTGAAGCCGTGGAGGACGGGGACCGCATTATTATCGATCAGGACGGAAACGCCTCGGTGAACTACAAAAGCAATGAGGTTCGCCAGGATTTTCTGCGCCACGTCACTGCGCTGAAGAGGGCGTGATATGGGAACGGCGATATTTATGGTGCTGATGGTGTGCGGGTACTGGTATACCAGCCGCGATCTCTCGACGCGGTTTAAAATTAAGCGTTCCTTCGGCTGGGACGTGTATTTCCTCGTCGCGCTTTATGGCTGTATTTTCGTTTTACAGGGCGTGATCGCCACCGGCCTCCTCTGGCTGCTGCTGTTCGCGCTGTCAGCCGCGGACAATACTTTTCACTTTACCTCGCAGAAATATGCCGACTGGCAGATAGATTTCATCAACTGGAGTTTCCTGGGGATCCAGGCGCCGGTAGTGGTGATGCTGGCCTTCGCCATTCTGTTCTGTCTCTATCGTTCTAACTGGGCGGGCAGCGCGAGGCTCGACGGCGAGGGCCGGAAAAAACTCTACAAGCGCCTGGCGCAATCAAGCGGCATTGAACAGCTCCTTTACCAGTGCATGGAGCAAGGGGAGCTGGCGCAGGTGGCGCTGAGGTCTCGGCGAATCTATGTCGGCATGATCCATACCGCCACGCTGGAATATGAAAAGACGGCCAATATCGTGCTGATCCCGATGCTAAGCGGCTATCGCGATGAAAAAACGATGAATCTTCGCATCGAAAATAACTACAGCAGGTGGTACCACGAGCATGACATCACGCTTGATTCGGATCCCCGAAGCGCCATGGACTTCCGCAGAGTCATCCTGCTCAATCAGATTGAGAGTATTTCGCTCTTCGATCCCGCCAGCGCCAGCGCGCTGGAGATGGCGCCGGAGGAGGACAACGACGAGCGGTAGCCTACTTTGTATAGCGGCGCAGCGTGGATGCCGGGTGCTTCAGCAGCGCCGCCTCAGGACGTACCGGACGGCGGACAAGCTCACCGCCGCAGTTTGGACAGCGCCCGCTCAGCGCCTGAGTGACACACTCGTTGCAAAAGGTGCATTCGAACGAGCAAATGTAGGCTTCGGATGTATCGGGCGGGAGATCTCTATCGCAACGTTCACAGTTAGGGCGAAGTTCAAGCATGGGGTTTACCTGTTTTTTAGATAGACGCCTGAAGAGGCATTCTCATTATTTTGAGTACGCTCTGCTGTGATGCCGTCTCAAACACCACTTCATTGACGCAAAGCATGCCCTGTCTCTGATAGAACCTGTAAGCGCCTTCGTTTTGCTCGAGCACTTCCAGCCATAAAGAGCGCTTGCCGTTATTTCTGGCCAGCTGTACGGCGTGTTCAAACATCAACTTACCATAGTGTTTGCCCGTTTCAGCTGAGTCCAGGTAAATCCCCCTGCCGCCGACCGGGAAAAACCGTGTAAACGGCTCATTCTGCCGAGCCGATGACGCCTCGCTCTACGCCGCCTGCCCGGTTATTTTCTCCAGCCCACTCTTCAGCCCGTGAATAACCGCGTCGACATCCATTCCCATCTGGGCATGAATGATGGCTCCGTCGATCAATATCATAATTTCATTAAGCCGTTGTTCATCGGAAATAGCCGTCAGGGCCGCAATTTTTTCTTTCGTCTCTAATTTATGGATGCGGCAAATTTCTTTTATTTCGTTTTCAACCTCTTCGGATTTCGCTTCTGCGCTGGCGTTAATAAATGCGCAACCGTGGAATGAAGGCATCACAAACCACGCGTGAAGCGTTGCTGCCAGGGCATCCGACGCAGTTCTCCCTTCGTCAACATTCAGGCGCAGCGCGGTCTCAAACCAGTCTATCCATATTTCGTGCCGATAATGCAAATAGGCAAGAATGAGCAAGTTTTTACTGGGGAAATGACGATAAAAAGTTACTTTCGTCACGTGAGCCTGCCTGATGATGGTATCTACACCCGTTGCTTTAAACCCCGTGGAATAAAACAGCTCATGCGCGGTTAGTACTATTTTCTCTCTGACGCTAATTTTTTCGTTTTTATTCGCAATGGATGTTTTCACCACGTTCAAGCCTCAATTGAGTTGTTGACAGCGTTATTTTTCAGGCCTAGATTAACGCAAGTAGACAGATCTGTCTACATGCTATCAACCAGAGGTCATTCAGATGAACACACGCCCACCGTTACCGCCCTTTACCCGTGAAACGGCTATCGAAAAAGTCAGGCTGGCAGAAGATGGCTGGAACAGCCGCGACCCCGCAAAAGTTGCCCTCGCCTACTCCGTGGATACAAAATGGCGAAACCGTGCGGAATTTGCCGCTAACCGCGAAGAAGCCCAGGCCTTCCTGGACCGCAAATGGAAAAAAGAGCTGGACTATCGCCTGATCAAAGAGCTTTGGGCGTTTACAGAAAACCGTATTGCCGTGCGCTATGCCTATGAATGGCATGATGATTCGGGCAACTGGTTCCGTTCTTACGGCAATGAAAACTGGGAGTTTGACCAGGATGGCCTGATGACGCGTCGTTTCGCCTGCGTAAATGACATGCCGATCGAAGAATCAGAGCGTCTGTATCACTGGCCGCTGGGCAGACGTCCAGATGACCATCCTTCTTTAAGCGATCTTGGGTTATAGGTTGAGTCGCGAGGGGATCTTCAATCACACCTTTCTGAGCATCATTCGGGGGAACGGCAGCGAGACGTCCCCTGAATGAAGATGGGTACGGGCGATCAGGCAGCCTTCACGGCTCTGATTTTTTTCCCGTCAGCCTCTTTCTTGCTGGCAAATGTCATTTTCTCTTCACCTTTTCTTACGACAATATATTTTATTTCAACAGCCATGATACGCCCCTTGCACTGTGGTTATATACAGTATAATAGCACCAGCTAATGTTGCAGCCAAAATGTGTTTCACAGGGCACATTTCCTTTCCAGCCGTACAGGGATACGCTACTCTCACAGCAGCATTCGCAACCCAAGCGGTTCAGTGCCTGTCCCCTTTCTTACCTCCTGAAAAATCAGATAAACATCTGATTTACGATTGCTCAAAAAAGGTTAAGAAATGAAAAAAACAGCCCCAGAATATACACCTGTTGACCTATCCCGCTGGGCAAGAAAGGAACATTTCGAGGTCTTTCAGTCTTTTGCGCAATGCACGTTCAGCCAGACCGTTCAGTTAGACATTACCGGGCTGCTAAAAAATACAAAAAAGTTTGGCTGGAAATTTTACCCTACAATAATTTTTCTCCTTTCACAGGCTGTGAACCGGCATGCTGAATTCCGTATGGCCATGAAGGATGATGAACTTATAGTCTGGAATGAAGTCCACCCCAGCTATACCATTTTCCATAATGAGACGGAAACGTTCTCATCATTATGGAGCCCTTATGATGGCAATATTCTCCACTTCCTGGACGCCTATTCAGCAGACGTTGCCCGCTATGGCAACAACGTTGCTTACTGGCCGAAGAGCGAGTCTCCGGAAAATATATTTTTCGTATCGGCGATCCCCTGGGTAAGTTTTACCAGTTTTGATACCAACGTCGCGAAGATGCAGAATTTTTTCACCTCCATGTTTACGCCTGGGAAATACGTTGAGCAGGAGGGGAAAATACTGTTGCCACTCGCCGTTCTTGTCCATCACTCCGTGTGCGACGGTTTCCATGTGGCAAGAATGATCAACGAGTTACAAGAGACATGCCATGACCTGCTGAAGCATTTAGACGAACTCAATGCCTGATTAGCCGTTTGCCAGCAGGCAGGCTAGCGTAACCACTTTTAATGGCTGTTTCCCGCCACGTTATTACAGCCCCCCCCCTGAACGTTCTGCTGGCGTTTAAAACGTATTCACCTGTCTCTGACCAGATCGGTTATTCATCAGCAGTGCCGATGCTGAATAATTCCGCTGCCGTTGTGAGTCGGTAGCGGATTTTTAAAGTTCAAAATCCATTTAGCGAAAAATCATCTACTATTCTTAGTGCAAGGAATGAATTTCCATCCTGATGGGAATTTTTTCACGTTTTACCGGATTTCTTTTTATAAATGGACTACCCGGCTCCTTTAGAGCACAGGTGTTGAAGGTGGTTATATTTCCTGTTTCTTCAATCAGTTCCTGGTTCCGAACGCATATATTATTTAAAGGACAACCGTTATGACTCACATTCACGAAAGCGCCATAAACAGCACGACACCCGACACTCGTCTGACGCTGCCCGCCGCGAGCAGCAGCGCTGTATCATGGGGCGCAATCTTCGCCGGCGCAGCAGCTGCGGCCTCTCTCTCTTTGATTTTACTTATGCTGGGCGCCGGGTTAGGTCTTACGTCTGTTTCGCCATGGGAAAGTCGCGGGCTTGACGCAGGTAAGGTGGGTATTGCCGCTATAGCGTGGTTAACCTTTACTCAAATTGTTGCGTCAGGAATGGGCGGCTATTTATCCGGGCGACTGCGCACCAAATGGGTCGATACGCGTGGCGATGAAGTCTATTTCCGGGATACTGCACATGGATTTTTAGCCTGGGCCGTAGCGGCGCTCATATCCGCTGCGCTGTTCACGAGCGCCATAAGCGCCGTCGTCGGAGGGGGAGCTAAAATCGTGGGGAATGTTGCCGGCGGAGCAGCGCTAACTACGGCGGCGGGTGCCGCAAGCATGGCTAACGGGTCCCAGGACGAACAGGGTTCGTCGATGCAGTATTTCGTCAATTCGATGTTCAGGTCGAATGCCCCAGGCACCTCCTCAGGCAACGCTGACGCTCCCGCATCGCCAGCCGCTCCGGCAACGCCTTCAGCATCTCAACAGCCCGTCTCTCCTGCACAGCTGAGCGAGGTGTCGGGGATATTTGTAAACAGCATTACCAGCGGGACCTTGCCCCAGGAAGATCGTCAGTATGTCGCTCGGTTGATCGCACAAAATACGGGTATCAGCCAGCAGGAGGCTGAACAGCGGGTGCAGAGTACCTATGACAAAGCCCAGGCTAAATTAAAAGAAACGAAGGAGAAAGCTCAGCAGGCTGCGGATGCCGCACGCAAAGCCACGAGCTATCTGATGCTCTGGACGTTCATTTCTCTGCTGGCAGGTGCCTTCGTCGCCAGCCTGTGCGCGACCTTTGGTGGTCGTCAACGTGATTTATAATCGTTAAAAATGCGGGAGGTTTTAAATGCGCTCTTTATTACTGTTCTTTCTAGGGGTACCCATTCCAATTATTATTTTGATTGCCCTGTTTTTCCACTGATGCACGTGTAGCAACAGGCCTTTTAAACGTACGTCATGAGAGTAGCCAAAACATAAATGCCCGGAAGGGCATTTATGTTTTTTCTTTTGGGGTTATACCAGCGCGAGCTGACTGACGCTCTTTTTACGTGGCAGACTTCGGGCGTAAATTTTCATCAAACGTCAGCCGCTTGCGCCCTTCTTCCGCCTCGCGCAGCGGCTCCACCTGATGCAGCGTCTGCTTACAGCGATCCACCAGTACCTGATACTCCCGCGTGCCCTGCTTTTTCCACTCTATTTCCTGCGCGCTTAACTCACGAATCGCTTTCGCCGGACTGCCAAGAATTAAGTGATTCGCAGGCATCTCCGCTTTGGCCTTCACAAACGCCGCCGCCCCGACGATGCTGTTTTCGCCGATCGTCGCCCCGTCCATCACGACCGCATTCATCCCCACCAGCGCATTACGGCGGATAATGCAGCCGTGCAGGATCGCGCTGTGGCCGATATGCCCGTCCTCTTCCACCACCGTGTCCTGCTCCGGAAAACCGTGCATCACGCAGTTATCCTGGATGTTGGCGCCGTCTTTCACCACGATCCGGCCAAAATCACCGCGCAGGCTGGCGTTAGGGCCCACGTAAACACCTTTTCCGAGGATCACGTCGCCAATCAGCACCGCGGTCGGGTGAACATAGCTCTCGTCAGGCACGACCGGCGTCAGACCATCAATTTGATAAACAGGCATACCCTCTCCTTATGTGATATTCAGACCACCAAAACGCTGGTGATAAAGCGTGCCGGGAGCGGGCAGCTCGCCCACGGAGGTTTCCCCCTTCTCACTGACAAACGCCAGGGCTCCCGCCGCCACGCGCTGATAGATGTTAATACACAGCTGTCGCGCGCTCTGTCCCGCCCAGTGCGCAGGAAGTAACTCCTCCGGCAACAGCGGATCTTTCAGCACCACGCGACGATAAAAATGAATGAGTAACAGCTGGATCTGGAAGCAGCGTTCCGGAGTCAAATCCTCAGGCGGCGCCTCTTTCAGCAGCGGCAGCAGCGGACGGAACGAGTTGATAAACGTTTCGTACATCGCATTTTGTTCGGTCAGCTGCCAGCACTCTTCCACGCGGGATCGTAACGCCGCGCGTGACAAGGCCAGCGGCGAATGGGCTTCAAAGAAAATGACGTTTTCCGCCACGCCCGCGTCATGCAGCAGAGACTGCACGTCCGCCAGGTTCTGCGACGGCGAGGCCATCAGGCTCGGCGCCAGCGTGCCGAACCCTTGCCAGATGAGCTGTTTTTTCACGTCCGCGAGCGTGGTTTTATCCAGCCCCTCGGAAAGCAGCAGCAGCCATTTACCATCCCACGCCGGCAGTTCCGCACGGTAGATTTTATTTTCCGCGCGGCGGGTCAAACGCAGCCCCTTATCGCTGAGACGGTAAAAGCTGCGACGGCCAATGCGGGACACGTCCAGCCAGCCCTCTTTGTTGAGGCGAAACAGCGCGGTGCGCACAAAGCGCTCCCCGAAACCCATCCCTTCCAGCAGAGCCGCCAGGCTGCCGAGCCAGATCTCTCCGCCGCGATGGGAAAGCGCATCGCCATACAGCGAGGAGATAAGCGACGTTCCGCTGACGGGAACAGAGCTGACTGCGTGCTGGATAAAGGCATCAAGTTTATTCATGTGATTCATTCTGTTGTTATTTTTTTCCTGGATGAATCATAGCACAGGAATTTGGGGTTTCCCCCTCACCCTAACCCTCTCCCAAAGGGAGAGGGAACGTTGTCCACCCTCTCCCTTTGGGAGAGGGCTGGGGGGAGGGAAATTCAACCGTTGGCCGCAACCTTGCGCAAATCAAACACCCGGCAGGCTTTCCCTTCCGAGCGCGGAATGCTGCCGCAGTTGACGATCGTCACGTCCGTTGAGATCCCCACCATCGATTTAATGCGGTGGCGCAGCTGGTGGCACACCTGACAGCGCTGTTCATGGGTCAGCGTTAAGCTGCTCTGTTTCAGCTCGACCTTCACCGAAAGTGAATCAAGATGCCCGCGGCGGTTCACCTCCAGCTGATAGTGCGGCGAAAGGTGTTCGAACTTAACGATCTCCTCTTCCAGCTGAGACGGGAAGACGTTCACGCCGCGAATAATGAGCATGTCGTCGCTGCGACCGCTGATGCGGTCCATACGCCGCATGGTGCGTGCGGTGCCCGGCAGCAGGCGCGTCAGGTCGCGGGTGCGGTAGCGGATCACCGGCAGCGCCTCTTTGGTCAGCGTGGTGAACAGCAGCTCGCCCTGCTCGCCGTCGGCCAGCGGCGTGCCGTCATTCGGGTTGACGATCTCCGGATAGAAGTGATCTTCCCAGATGGTCGGGCCGTCAGCGGTTTCAAGACACTCCATCGCCACGCCCGGCCCCATCACTTCGGAGAGACCATAGATATCCAGCGCGGTAATGCCCAGCCGTTTTTCAATTTCGCGGCGCATCGCCTGCGTCCACGGCTCAGCGCCAAACACGCCGACGCGCAGGGAACAGGCGCTGGCATCGCCGCCCATCTGACGCTCCAGCTCTTCAATCAGGTTCAGGCAGTAAGACGGCGTCACCATGATCATATCCGGCTGGAAATCGCGGATCAGCTGCGCCTGCTTCTCCGTCTGGCCGCCGGACATCGGGATCACCGTCGCTCCCAGACGCTCGGCACCGTAGTGCGCCCCCAGCCCGCCGGTGAAGAGCCCGTAACCGTAGGCGACGTGAATTTTATCCTTCGCGCTGCCCCCGGCGGCGCGCAGGGAACGGGCGACGATATTGGCCCAGTTGTCGATATCATTCTGGGTATACCCCACCACGGTCGGCTTTCCGGTGGTGCCCGACGAGGCATGGATGCGTACCACCTGTTCCATTGGCACCGCAAAGGTATCAAACGGGTAGTTGTCGCGCAGATCCTGCTTGGTGGTGCACGGGAATTTTTGCAGGTCCGCCAGCTCGGTGAAGTCGTCAGGGTGAACGCCCGCGGCATCAAACTTGCGTTTGTACATCGGAACATTGTTGTAGGCGTGGTGCAGCGTCCACTTCAGGCGCGCGGTCTGCAACGCCTGCAATTCATCAATGGACGCGGTTTCGATCGGATCAAGCTTTGTTGTATTTATCATCGCAGGGTACTCACATTATTGTTCGCTCAAACACGCTCAAGGATCATGGCAATGCCCTGACCCACACCGATGCACATCGTACACAGCGCGTAGCGCCCGCCGCGTCGGTGCAATTCATTGCTTGCGGCCAGCGCCAGTCTGGCACCGCTCATTCCCAGCGGATGACCTAGCGCGATCGCCCCGCCGTTCGGGTTGACATGCTCCGCGTCATCCGGCAAGCCCAGCTGACGCAGCACGCCCAGCGCCTGTGCGGCGAAGGCTTCATTAAGCTCAATGACGTCCATATCGGTGATACTGAGTCCGGCACGCTCCAGCACCTTGCGGGTTGCGGGCACCGGGCCTAATCCCATCAGGCGCGGCTCGACGCCCGCTGTCGCCATGGCCACAATGCGGGTACGCGGGGTTAACCCCTGGGCAAGCGCCATCGGCTCGCTGGCGATAATCAGCGCCGCCGCCCCGTCGTTGACGCCAGAGGCGTTCCCCGCCGTCACCACACCGTTCTTACGGAACGGGGCTTTCAGCGCGGCAAGCTGTTCCAGGGTGGTTTCGGCGCGCGGATGCTCGTCCACGCTCACTTCCGTTACCGCACCTTTTTTCCCCGCCACCTGTACCGGGATAATCTCCTGCGCCAGAACGCCATTCTGCTGCGCCCGCGCGGTGCGCTGCTGGCTGCGCAGGGCAAATGCGTCCTGATCGGCACGGCTTATATTTAACAATTCCGCTACATTCTCTGCCGTTTCCGGCATGCTGTCAGTTCCGTATTGCTGATGCATGAGCGGATTCACAAATCGCCAGCCGATGGTGGTGTCGAAGATCTCCGCCTGACGCTGAAACGCCGCCGTGGCTTTGCCCATCACGAACGGCGCACGGGACATGGATTCGACGCCACCGGCGATCAGCAGATCGCCATCCCCGGCCCTGATGGCGCGCGCCGCAAAGCCAATGGCATCCAGACCGGAGCCGCACAGGCGGTTAATGGTGGTGCCGGATACCGTCTGCGGCATCCCGGCCAGCAGCGCCGACATGCGCGCCACGTTGCGGTTATCCTCCCCGGCCTGGTTCGCGCAGCCGAAGATCACGTCATCTATGCGCTCCAGATCGAGCTGCGGGTAACGCGACAGCAGCGCACGCAGCGGCACGGCACCTAAGTCATCGGCGCGCACGCTGGATAATCCTCCGCCGTAGCGACCAACCGGGGTACGCACCCCCTCACAAATAAATGCGTCACGCATCAGGCTTCTCCTGTCACACTGCCGCCAGTGCGGTGCGATTTCCCGCGAAAAAGAGCGACGGTTTTCTGTTGTTGGTTCTGAATTTCAATGTCGTAGACGCCGGTCAGTTTGCCCTGATGCTTCACCCGCGCGGTGGCGGTGAGCTTATCTCCGGCAAAGCCCGGACGCAGAAAATCGATGGCGCAGCCTGAGGCCACCGCCGCCATCCCCTGACTGTTGCAGGCGTAGGCAAAGGCGGTATCGGCCAGCGAGAACAGCTGTCCGCCGTGACAGGTTTTATGCCCGTTGAGCATCTGCGGGGTGATGGTCATGGTCACCACCGCGTAGCCCTCGCCCATGTCGATAATGTCCATCCCCATCGCCTGCGCGCAGGCGTCCCGTTCGTACATCGTGCGGGCGTTATGCCAGGCGTTATGACTCATAGCTACTCTCCAGAAGCGCACGCTGGCGCAGCAGTGAACAGGGGCGATAGCGTTCCTCGCCGTAGTGACGTTGCAGATTCTCCAGCAGCGTTAACAGACGCTGCCAGCCAAGGCGCTCGCCCCAGGCGATGGGCCCGCAGGGATAGTTGACCCCTAAGCGCATGGCGGTATCGATGTCTTGCTCGCTGGCGACCCCTTTTTGCAGGGCGTCCAGCGCTTCGTTGGCAATCATCGCTACCGTGCGCCAGACCAGCAGACCGGGGTAATCGGCAATCTGTACCACCCGTTTCTCCTGGTGCTGCAACCAGTAAATGGCTTTCTGCGTGGCGGCGTGCGGGTTGCCGGGTGCGGCGGCTATCACGGCCACATCCCGCTCGATGCGGTCGACCACCACCACCGGGCAGCCGTGGCGCAGCGCCAGCGACTGCGCAGTTTCACCCTGCGTTTCGATCAGCAACAGATCGTCAATTTCCGTGACACCGTCACTTCTTCGCTGTACGCGCATCGGGCTGAAGCTGTCGCTGACCGGGGCGAGCCAGCTGACGGCGGGTTTCTCCTCCAGCCAACGGTAAACGCCCTGCCCGCTTTTCTTACCCAGACGCCCCGCCAGCACTAGCTCCTGCTGCACCAGCGACGGCAGAAAACGACGCTCCTGCCAGAAGGCGTTAAACACGGAGCAAGTCACGGCAAAGTTGACGTCCTGACCAATCATGTCCGTCAGCTCAAGCGGCCCCATCGGGAAGCCTCCGCCGTCTCGCAGGGCGGCGTCGATCACCTCGGGCGTTGCCACCTGCTCTTCCAGCGCACGCCAGGCTTCCGAGTAGAACGGGCGCGCCACGCGGTTGACGATAAACCCCGGCGTGGACTGGCAGCGTACCGGCTGCTTTCCCCAGCTCAGCGCCAGCTCGCACAGTGCATCGGCCACTTCGGGAGAGGTCGCCAGCCCGCTGACCACTTCCACCAGCTTCATCACCGGGGCAGGATTGAAGAAGTGCAGCCCGGCGACACGTTCAGGGTGGTTTATCTCCGCCGCAATCGCGGTAACGGAAATGGACGAGGTATTGCTGGCAAGCAGCGTCTGCGGCGGGCAGATCTCTGCCAGCTGGGTAAACAGCGCTTTTTTTACCTCAAGCCGCTCGGAGGCCGCCTCGATCACCAGATCGGCTTTCGCCAGAGCACTGATAGTCGTCACCGGCGTCAGGCGGGCGAGGATCTGTTCCCCGGCGTCGGCAGAGAGTTTTCCGCGCGCAACGCGAGAGGAGAGCCGCTGACGAATGCCGTCGATGGCGCGGGAAATCGTCGCTGCATCAATGTCGTACACCAGAACCGGATGACCGTGGCTGGCTGCCACTTCGGCAATACCGGCGCCCATGGTGCCGCTGCCAATGACGGCGACCGTATGGATATTCACCATCTTATTTCCCCGTAAAGTTCGGCGCGCGTTTTGCCAGGAACGCGCTGACGCCTTCCCGGTAGTCGTCGCTGCGTCCGGCCAGACGTTGATAGTCGCGCTCCAGATCAAGCTGGGCGTCAAGGGTATTGGTTTCTGCGGCGTTGATCGCCTGCTTGATCAAACCCAGGCCAAAGGTCGGCTGCGAGGCAAAATGCAGCGCCATCTGCTGTGCGGTGGCGGAGAGCTGCTCATCGTCCACCACCTGCCAGATCATTCCCCAGGCCTGTGCCTGCTCGGCGCTGAGCTTATCGCCCAGCAATGCCAGCCCCATGGCGCGGGCGCGTCCGGTCACGCGCGGCAGCAGCCAGGTTCCGCCGCAGTCCGGTACCAGCCCGAGCTTGCTGAAGGCCATCACAAAGCTGGCTGAACGGGCCGCAATCACCATGTCGCAGCCGAGGGCCAGCGTGGCCCCCGCGCCCGCCGCCACGCCGTTAACCGCGCAAATCACCGGCTTCGGCAGTTTTGCCAGGCGGCGCACCAGCGGGTTGTAAAAAGTCTCAACGGACATGCCCAGATCGGGCGCGGGGCCGTTCGGGTCGACGTTACGGTCGTTAAGATCCTGCCCGGCGCAGAAACCGCGTCCTGCCCCGGTGATCAGCAGGCAGCGGATGGCGTCATCGCGCTCGGCCTGCTTCAGGCATTCGGAAAGCTGCTGGTGCATGACGTCGTTAAAGCTGTTCAGGCGCTCCGGGCGGTTCAGCGTAATGGTCATTACGCCCTGCTCAACATGGCTCAGAATAGATTCCACAATTAGCGTCCTTTAAAGTCTGGGGTGCGTTTTTGTAAAAAGGCGTTGATACCTTCCCGGCGATCGTCGGTGGCCGCGAGCAGCGCAAACAGCTGACGCTCCTGCGCCAGCCCGGCCTGAAGCGGGACTTCCTGCGACTGGCGAAGCGCCTGCTTCGCCGCCTGTAGCGCCAGCGGCGAGTGGCGCGCCATCAGCGCCGCCTGCTTCAGGGCGTACTCCAGCGTCAGCGAGGCCGGGTAGACGTCGCTGGCCAGCCCGGCGCTGTGCGCCTGAACCGCCGTGATGCTTTCGCCCGTCAGCACCATTTTGCTGGCCAACGATTTGCCCACGCTGCGGATCAGCCGCTGGGTGCCCCCTGCGCCCGGCATGATCCCGAGGGTGATTTCCGGCAGGCCAAAACGGGCGTTATCGCCGGCAATCACGACATCGCAGAGCAGCGCCAGCTCACAGCCTGCCCCCAGCGCGAAGCCGTTCACGGCGGCAATCAGCGGTTTGGTGAAGGCGTTGATCCGCGCCCACAGCTGCGGACGGATATCGTTCAGGGTGGCGGGCAGGTCTTTCTCCGCCATTTCGTTGAGATCGGCCCCGGCGGCAAAGCAGCGTTCGTTGCCGTACACCACGCAGACGGCGATCTCAGCATCCGCGGCGGCGGCCTCAAGCTGCTCCGCGATTTGCAGGAGCAGCGCATTGTTGAGCGCGTTGCGCGCCGCCGGACGGTTAAGCGTCAGCTGCAACACGCGACCGTGACGGGTGACAATCAGTTCACTCATGCCATCCCCTTCGCATCAAAATCGACGATAACATCGGCGGTTAACGGCAGCGCCTGACAGCTCAGCACATAGCCTGCGGCCAGCTCGTCCGGCTCCAGGCTGTAGTTGGTCGCCATATCGACTTTTCCACGCAGCACTTTGCATTTGCAGGTGGCGCATACGCCGCCCTTGCAGGCATAAGGCAGATCCGCCCCCTGACGCAGGGCCGCGTCAAGAATGCTCTCGTCGTCCGCCGTCAGGGTGATCTCCCTGTCGCGCCCGTCCTGACGGACGGTGACCTTCTGCCCGTCGGCCTGCACGCTGGCTGTCCGTTTAACGGCGGTACCTGGCGTGTTAAAGCGCTCAAGATGGATCGCTTTTTCCGGCATACCCAGCGCTTGCAGCGCCGATTCGGCCTCATCCATCATCGCCGACGGGCCGCAGATGAAGGCTTCATCGTACTGACGGAAATTCACCAGCGTTTTTGCCAGCGCCTGGAGCTTTTCCCCGTCAATGCGGCCATGGAGCAGATCGCTATCGAGCGTCTCCTGGCTGAAGATGGCGATCAGCTGCAAACGCTGCGGGTATTTATCTTTCAGGTCCGCCAGTGCCCGGCGGAACATCATGCTCTGGCTGCTGCGGTTGCCGTAAATCAGGGTGAAGTGGCTGTGGGCTTCAGTGGCCAGCGTAGCGGACAAAATCGCCAGCATCGGGGTGATCCCGGACCCGGCGGCAATCGCCAGATAGTGGCCTTCGCGTTCGGCCTGCGGCTGGTAGCCAAACTGCCCCTGGGGCACCATCACCTCCAGCGCCATGCCCGGTTTGATCTCGTCCCGGGCATAGCGGGAAAAACGTCCGCCCTCGATGGCTTTGACCGCTACGCTGATCTCACCGCACGCGGTGCTCCGGCAGATGGAGTAGCAGCGGCGCAGTTCATCCCCGCCAGGACTGGCTTTCAGGGTCAGATGCTGACCGGGACGGAAGCGGTACGCCTCCTGCAACGCCTGCGGCACCGCGAAGGTAATGGTCACCGCGTCGCGGGTTTCGGGTTCTACTTTTGCCACTGTTAATGAATGAAACGTTGTCATGGCAGCCTCAAATACATTTGAAATAGTCGAAGGGCTCACGGCAGGTATTGCAGCGGTAGAGCGCTTTGCAGGCCGTAGAACCAAATTCACTGATAAGCGAGGTATCGGTGCTCGCACAGCGCGGGCAGCTCACCTCAGCGGGAACGTGGGCATGGCAGCTATGGCCGACAGGCGGGCTGATGCCATATTCACGCAGGCGCCTGCGGGCATCGTCGGTCATCCAGTCGGTGGTCCAGGCGGGCTCCAGTTGCAGCACAATATGTACCGGGCTAAAGCCGTTTTCGGTCAGGGTTTCGCGGATCGCCCCCAGCAGATGCTCCGTTGCCGGACAGCCCGAATAGGTTGGCGTGAAGCCGATGACCCAGCCTTCCCCCTGCGCCTTCACGCTGCGCACCATGCCTAAGTCGGTGATGGTCAGCACCGGCACTTCCGGGTCGGGGATCTGGCTTAACAGCGCCCAAATCTGCGGGATTTGTGCAGGCGCGATGTCGACGAGGCGTTGCATGGCGTCCTCCTTTACCACTGCTGGCCGGGGTAAACGCGCTGGAGATACTGCATCTCTGCCAGCATCGGCCCGAGGTGTTCAGTATGTAGCCCCTTCTTGCCGCCCGTGCGATACGCCACCTCTCCGGGCACGCGGAGGGTGGCTTCCGCCAGGCCAGCAAACACTTCGCGCTCCCACGGGTCCCGCAGGTCGCGCGGATCAACCGCCACGCCGTCATCAATCAGCGCCAGCTCGACGTCGTCGGCGTCGAACAGTTCAGCCGTAAAGCGCCACAGGCTATCCACCGCCTGCTGCATTTTTTGTGCGGAGGTTTCTGTTCCGTCCCCCAGCCGCACCAGCCAGCCGCGGCTAAAGCGCAGGTGATAGCGTGCCTCCTTAATGGCTTTTGCCGCGATGGCTGCAAGCTGACTGTCGCTGCTATGGATCAGCCGCTCGTAGAGCGCCACGTTCCACGCATCCATCAGATACTGACGGGCAATGGTGTCAGCGAAGCTGCCGTTTGGTTGTTCCACCAGCAGCAGATTGCGGAACTGACGCTCATCGCGGCCATAGGCCAGGGTGTCTTCATCGCCCTTACCCTCCCGTTCAGCGGCGTAGGTCAGGAAATTGCGCGCCTGCCCGAGCAGATCAAGGCCGATATTGGCGAGCGCCAGGTCAATTTCCAGCTCCGGCGCATGGCCGCACCAGGCGCCCAGACGCTGTGAGAGCACCAGACCGTTGTCGCCCAGACGCAGGGCATAAGCAGATACGTTGTTCATCCCCAACCTCACATATGCTCGATGCCATCAGGGATGGTATAAAACGTCGGATGGCGGTAGACCTTGCTTTCCGCCGGATCGAAAAACTCCCCGCTCTCTTCCGGCTGGGAAGCGACGATTTCACTCGCCTTCACCACCCAGATGGAACAGCCTTCGCTGCGGCGGGTATAGGCATCGCGCGCGTTTTCCAGCGCCATGCGGTCGTCGGCAGCGTGAAGGCTGCCCACATGCCGGTGCGACAGCCCCTGCTTCGAACGGACAAAAACTTCGTATAACGGCCAGTAAACATTGCTCATGGTTGATTCCTCTTATGCGGCCTGGCGGGCGCGTTGTTTTTCCGCGTGGGCCAGAGCGGCTTCACGCACCCATGCGCCGTCGTCCCAGGCTTTACGTTTTGCGGCCAGACGTTCGTGGTTGCAGATCCCGCGCCCGTTGATCACCTCGTCAAATTCCTGCCAGTCGATTTCGCCGAAGCGGTAGTGGCCGCTCGCTTCATCGAAACGCAGGTCGGGGTCCGGCACGGTCATACCGAGCATCTCCACCTGAGGCACCGTGTTGTCCACGAAGCGCTGGCGAAGCTCATCGTTGCCAAAGCGTTTGATCTTCCAGGCCAGACTGCGGGCGCTGTTTGGGGAGTTGTCGTCGTTGGGTCCAAACATCATCAGCGCGGGCCACCAGAAACGGTTGATGGCGTCCTGCAACATCTGCCGCTGGGCTTCGCTGCCCTGCGCCAGCGCCATACAGGCCTCAAAACCCTGACGCTGGTGGAAGCTCTCTTCTTTACAGATCTTCACCATCGCCCGGGCATACGGGCCGTAAGACGTACGGCACAGCGCCACCTGGTTCACAATGGCCGCCCCGTCCACCAGCCAGCCAATGACGCCGATATCGGCCCAGCTCAGGGTCGGATAGTTGAAGATGGAGGAGTATTTCATCTTGCCGTCGAGCATCTTTTGATAGATGTCCTCCCGGGCGCAGCCCAGCGTTTCCGCCGCGCTGTAGAGGTACAGGCCGTGTCCGGCTTCGTCCTGCACCTTCGCCAGCAGAATGGCTTTCCGGCGCAGCGTCGGCGCGCGGGTGATCCAGTTCCCTTCCGGCAGCATGCCGACAATCTCAGAGTGGGCGTGCTGTCCAATCTGGCGGATCAGCGTCTTGCGGTAGGCATCCGGCATCCAGTCCTGCGGCTCGATGGCCGTCTCCTGTGCGATGCGTTGCTCAAAGCGTTGTTCTTGCGTCACATAACCACCTTTGTGATTCGTTAAATCACCACAAATAGCAAAATGGTGAATCATTTGGTTTCTTAAAAGTTACACAAAGGTTAAATATAACCCCAAGAAGCGTTTGTTTATTTTGTGACGACGCTCGCAAGCCTTTTCATGAAAGGCCGATAATGCAAGGCTTTCGGGTGGTCAGGTTAAGCAATACAGATCACAGCGTTAACAATTCATTAAAACTCGACTTGCTTTTTATGATTCACGATCAAACTATTTATAGTGAAATTACGAAACACCTGGAGAGAAGAAATGCAGCAGTTAGCCAGCTTCTTGTCCGGCACCTGGCAATCAGGCCGGGGCCGCGAGCGCACCATCACCCACGCCATCAGCGGGGAAACGCTATTTGAAGTCACCAGCGAAGGGCTGGATATGGCGGCCGCGCGCCGTTACGCCATTGAACACGGCGGGGAAGCGCTCCGCGCAATGAGCTTTATCGAGCGCGCCGCCATGCTGAAGGCGGTGGCCAAACATCTGCTGAGCCAGAAGGATCGGTTTTATGCCCTGTCAGCCCAGACCGGCGCGACGAAGGCCGACAGCTGGGTGGATATTGAAGGCGGTATCGGCACCCTCTTCACCTACGCAAGCCTCGGCAGCCGTGAGCTGCCGGACGATACCCTGTGGCCGGAGGATGAACTGATCCCGCTGTCGAAGGAAGGCGGCTTTGCGGCACGTCACGTGTTAACGTCGAAATCCGGCGTGGCGGTGCATATCAACGCGTTCAACTTCCCGTGCTGGGGGATGCTGGAAAAGCTCGCGCCCACCTGGCTTGCCGGGATGCCCGCCATCATCAAGCCCGCCACCGCCACCGCGCAGGTGACTCAGGCGATGGTGAAAGCGATCGTCGAGAGCGGACTGGTGCCCGACGGCGCCATCAGCCTGATCTGCGGTGGCGCGGGCGATCTGCTGAACCAGCTCGACAGCCAGGACGTGGTGACGTTTACCGGATCGGCCAGCACCGGGCAGAGTCTGCGCGTCCACCCGAATATCGTCGCGCATTCCATTCCGTTTACCATGGAAGCAGATTCTCTCAACTGCTGCGTGCTGGGTGAGGACGTGACGCCGGAGCACCCGGAGTTTGCGCTGTTTATCCGAGAAGTGGTGCGCGAGATGACCGCCAAAGCCGGACAAAAATGTACCGCCATCCGCCGCATCATCGTGCCGGAAGCGCAGGTTGACGCCGTCAGCCAGGCGCTGATTGCGCGGCTGGAGAAAGTGGTCGTCGGCGATCCGGCCCAGGAAGGGGTGAAGATGGGGGCCCTCGTCAACGGTGAGCAACGTGCTGACGTGCAGGAAAAAGTCGATCATCTCCTTGCCGCGGGCTGTCAGATCCGTCTGGGTGGTAAAGCTGATTTGCAGGCGGCTGGCGCATTCTTCCCGCCCACCCTGCTGTTCTGCCCGCAGCCGGACGAAACCCCGGCCGTCCACGCCATCGAAGCCTTTGGCCCCGTCGCAACCCTGATGCCGTACCGCAACACCGAACACGCCATGCAGCTGGCGCGGGCGGGTGGCGGCAGCCTGGTGGGAACGCTGGTTACGGCAGATACCCGCGTGGCGCGGCAGTTTATTGCCGGTGCCGCGCGCGCCCACGGACGCATTCAGATCCTCAACCAGGAATCCTCGAAAGAATCCACCGGCCACGGTTCACCGCTGCCGCAGCTGGTGCACGGTGGTCCGGGACGTGCGGGCGGCGGCGAAGAGCTGGGCGGCCTGCGCTCGGTGAAGCACTATCTTCAGCGCACGGCCATTCAGGGCAGCCCGTCCATGCTCGCCGCGATCGGTAAACAGTGGGTCCGTGGCGCGGAGGTGCAGGAAGATCGCGTTCATCCCTTCCGTAAATACTTCGAGGAGTTACAGCCGGGCGACAGCCTGCTGACCCCGCGTCGTACCCTGACGGAAGCGGATATCGTGAATTTTGCCTGCCTGAGCGGGGATCATTTCTACGCCCATATGGACAAAATTGGCGCGGCGGAGTCGATTTTTGGTGAGCGCGTGGTACACGGTTATTTCCTGATTTCCGCCGCGGCGGGGCTGTTTGTCGATGCCGGGGTTGGGCCGGTTATTGCCAACTACGGCATGGAAAACCTGCGCTTTATCGAGCCGGTCAAGCCGGGCAATACCATTCAGGTGCGCCTGACCTGTAAACGTAAAACGCTGAAGAAACAGCGCACTGCCGAGGAAAAACCCACCGGCGTGGTGGAATGGGCGGTGGAGATCTTCAACCAGCACCAGCAGGCCGTGGCGCTCTACTCCATCCTGACGCTGGTGGCGCGCCAGCAGGGTGACTTCTGACGCACCTCTTTCTTGCCGGGTGTCGCTCCGCTTACCCGGCCTACAACTACCTGACCGGGGTGTGATGCACCCCCGCTCTTTTTTTAACCTGGCAAGACTGACAAACAACCTGGCAGATGCAGGCAAACGCTTTTCGTGCGCGCCTGTCAGGATAAGGCTGACACAACACAATAAACACAACAAGATGAGGTCTGCGATGGGAAGCAATTCTTCTTTTTCTGCCCGTAGAACGGCACTGGCCATGGCCGTTGCGCTCTGTTGCGCCTGGCAATCCCCTGTTTACGCTCACGGCAGCGAGGCGCATATGGTCCCGATGGACAAAACGCTTCAGGCGTTTGGCGCGGACGTGCAGTGGGATGATTACGCCCAGATGTTCACCATCGTCAAAGACGGTGCCTTTGTGAAGGTCAAACCCGGCGCAAACACCGCCATCGTTAACGGCAAACCGCTGACGCTCCAGGTGCCCGTGGTGATGAAGAACAATAAGGCGTTTATCCCGGAGACCTTTATCAACGATGTTTTTCAGTCCGGTCTTGATCAGACATTCCAGGTTGAAAAAAGCCCCCACCCGTTAAACGCGCTGACGGCTGATGAAATCAACCAGGCCGTAGCCATTGTGAAAGCCTCTGCGGATTTTAAACCCAATACCCGCTTTACCCAGATTGCGCTGGCGGAGCCAGAAAAGGCCAAAGTCTGGGACTTTGTGCTTAACGGCACGGCGGTGGATGCGCCCCGCCAGGCCAATATCATCATGCTTGATGGTAAACACATCATCGAAAGCCGGGTGGATCTGAAGGAGAAAAAGATCCTCCGCTGGGAGCCGATCAAAGACGCGCACGGCATGGTGCTGCTGGATGACTTCAATACCGTGCAGCAGATCATCAATGAAAGCCCGGAGTTTGCCGCCGTGCTGAAAAAGCGCGGCATTACCGACCCGAAGAAAGTGATCACCACTCCGCTTACCGTCGGCTTTTTTGACGGCAAGGATGGGCTGAAACAGGAAGACCGCCTGCTGAAAGTGATCAGCTATCTCGACGTGGGCGACGGTAACTACTGGGCGCACCCGATCGAAAACCTGGTTGCGGTGGTGGATCTCGAGCAGAAGAAAATCCAGAAGATTGAGGAAGGCCCGGTCGTGCCGGTGCCGCTCACGCCGCGCCCTTATGATGGCCGCGACCGCGTTGAAACGGTGAAAAAACCGCTGGAGATTATCGAGCCGGAAGGCAAGAACTACACCATCACCGGGGATAGGGTGCACTGGCAGAACTGGGATTTTCATCTGAGCCTGGACTCACGCGTCGGCCCGATAATTTCCACCGTGACCTATAACGACAACGGCAAAAAACGACAGGTGATGTATCAGGGGTCGCTCGGCGGCATGATTGTGCCGTACGGCGACCCGGATATCGGCTGGTACTTTAAAGCCTACCTGGACTCCGGCGATTACGGCATGGGTACCCTGACCTCCCCGCTGGTGCGCGGCAAGGATGTTCCGTCTAACGCCGTGATGCTCAACGAAACCATCCCGGATTATACCGGCGCGCCAATGGAGATCCCCCGGGCGATCGCCATTTTCGAGCGTTACGCCGGGCCGGAATATAAGCATCAGGAGTTAGGTAAACCCAACGTCAGCGCCGAACGCCGCGAGCTGGTGGTACGCTGGGTCAGCACCGTGGGTAACTACGATTACATCTTCGACTGGGTATTCCACGAAAACGGCACTATCGGCATTGATGCAGGGGCTACGGGCATTGAAGCGGTGAAAGGCGTGCAGACGAAAACCATGCATGATGCCACCGCGAAGGATGACACCCGATACGGAACGCTGATCGACCATAATATTGTCGGTACCACCCACCAGCACATCTACAACTTCCGTCTGGATATGGACGTGGATGGCATCAACAACAAGCTGGTGGCCATGGATCCGGACGTCAAACCGAACACCGCTGGCGGACCGCGCACCAGCACCATGCAGGTTAATCAGTATGATATTGACACCGAACAGCAGGCGGCGCAGAAGTTTGACCCGGGCACCATCCGCCTGCTGAGCAATACCAGCAAAGAGAACCGCATGGGCAACCCGGTCTCGTATCAGATCATCCCTTACGCGGGCGGTACACACCCGGTAGCGTCCGGCGCGAAGTTTGCCCCGGACGAGTGGATTTATCACCGCCTGAGCTTTATGGATAAACAGCTTTGGGTGACGCGTTACCATCCCGACGAGATGTACCCGGAGGGAAAATACCCGAACCGTTCCACGCACGATACCGGCCTAGGCCAGTACAGCAAAGATAACGAGTCGCTGAACGGCCAGGATAACGTCATCTGGATGACCACCGGCACCACCCATGTCGCCCGTGCCGAGGAGTGGCCGATAATGCCGACGGAATGGGTGCATACGTTACTCAAGCCGTGGAATTTCTTTGACGAGACGCCAACGCTCGGCAAGCAAAAAGAGCAGAAATAACCCACCGACCGGGCGTAATGCCCGGTTTTTCATCCGCTTACTTGCTGAATTACTCTCCCCGATTATAGTTATTGTTACCTCGCTTAATCCTTTTGCCTTTCTTGACACACTTTCACCAGGATTCGACGTCTCCACAAACAACGTCACAGTTTACTGAGAGGTTTTAGGATGAGAATCAATGAGATCGTCAGGAGTCTCGCGATGGCGGGATGTTTTATTTCTGCCAGTTCCGCCTGGGCCGCAGAAGCACCTAAGGATGCCACCGCAGCAACGCAACAGGCCAACAACGCACTCTTCAACCAGCTTCCTTTCTCCGATAACACCGATTTTACCAACGCCCACAAAGGGTTTATTGCCCCGCTGCCTCAGGACATTATCAAAGGTGAGCAAGGCAACACCGTCTGGGATCCGCAGCAGTACGCTTTTATCAAAGAAGGCGATAAGGCGCCCGACTCGGTTAACCCGAGCTTATGGCGTCAGTCCCAGCTGATCAACATCAGCGGTCTGTTTGAAGTGACCGAAGGCGTCTACCAGATCCGTAACCTCGACCTGTCAAACATGACCATTATTGAAGGTAAAGAAGGCATTACCGTGGTCGACCCGCTGGTGTCGGCGGAAACAGCCAAAGTCGGGATGGATCTTTACTATAAAAATCGCGGTAATAAGCCTGTGGTCGCCGTTATTTACACCCACAGCCACGTTGACCACTATGGCGGTGTGCGCGGCGTGGTGGACGAAGCAGATGTGAAGTCCGGTAAGGTGAAAATCTACGCGCCCGCCGGATTTATGGAGGCCGCCGTCGCGGAGAATATCATGGCGGGTAACGTCATGAGCCGCCGCGCCAGCTATATGTACGGCAACCTGCTGAAGCCGGATGCGAAGGGCCAGGTCGGCGCAGGTCTCGGCACCACCACCTCCGCCGGGACGGTGACCCTGATCGCCCCGACCAATATCATCGAGAAAGATGGTCAGAAAGAGGTGATCGACGGCCTGACCTATGATTTTATGCTCGCGCCGGGATCGGAAGCGCCTTCCGAGATGCTCTGGTATATCGAAGAGAAAAAGCTGATCGAGTCTGCGGAAGATGTCACCCATACCCTGCACAACACCTACTCCCTGCGCGGCGCGAAAATTCGTGAACCATTGCCATGGTCGAAATACATCAACCAGGCGATTGTACGCTGGGGTGATAAAGCCGAAATCATTATGGCGCAGCACCACTGGCCGACATGGGGCAACGACAACGTGATTAACCTGCTGAAAAGCCAGCGCGACCTGTATCGCTACATCAACGACCAGACCCTGCGCATGGCGAACGAAGGGCTGACCCGTGACGAGATTGCCGCCAACTTCAAACTGCCAAACTCCCTGGCCAATACCTGGGCAAACCGTGGCTATTACGGTTCTGTCAGCCATGACGTTAAAGCAACCTACGTGCTCTATTTAGGCTGGTTTGACGGCAACCCGGCGACCCTGGACGAACTGCCGCCTGAAGAAGCCGCGAAGAAATTTGTGGACTATATGGGCGGCGCGGATGCCATCCTGAGCAAAGCGAAAACCGACTTTGACCAGGGGAACTACCGCTGGGTGGCTCAGGTGGTCAGCAAGGTGGTCTTTGCCGATCCAAATAATCAGGCCGCGCGAAACCTGGAAGCGGATGCGCTGGAGCAGCTGGGTTATCAGGCTGAATCAGGCCCGTGGCGTAACTTCTACCTGACCGGCGCACAGGAGCTGCGTAACGGCGTGGTGAAAGGACCGACCCCGAACACCGCCAGCCCGGATACCGTGCGCGCGATGACGCCAGAAATGTTCTTTGACTATCTGGCGGTGCACATTAACGGTGAAAAAGCGGCGGATGCAAAATCGGTGTTTAACATCGACCTCGGCAGCGACGGCGGCAAATACAAGCTGGAGCTGGAAAATGGCGTGCTGAACCACACGGCGAACGCCGAAGCGAAAGACGCTGACGCGACCGTGACCCTCAACCGCGATACGCTGAATAAAATCATCCTGAAAGAAGTGACGCTTAAACAGGCGCAGGATAACGGCGATATCAAAGTGACCGGCGATGCCGCAAAACTTGATGCCATGCTCGGTTACATGGATAAATTTGAATTCTGGTTTAACATTGTGACCCCGTAAAGGCAGCACTCGCGGGCGGACGTTCCGCCCGCTCAAGGAAAATTCTCTTCAATGGAAAAAAGACATCCAGCCACACCCGAACCCGCGATATGGCCTACCCGTAAATCAATGGTTGTTCACGGGCTGGCCGTGAACCTGCCGTGGCTCGCCTTTGTGAATGCCAGCTTTGCCCTTATGGTCCTGCTGCGCAATTCGTTGTTCGGCCATATCGATGCCCTCCTGCACATCAGCCCCCCTCTGCGGCAGATGATTGACGCCTCCATGCTGGGCGTGGTGATCCTTTCCGTGGCGCTGGTGATCATGGCCTGGCGCCACATCCGCGGCGTCAGCGCCGTTTTGTTTATGTGCAGCCTGCTGTGGTCGATAAGTTGTTACTGGTTTATCAACGTGTTACAGCTTCCTCATCCCTGGCCTATATTCGTTACCCTGCTGATGGCCGGTATGACCGCGCTCTATTTTCACCCGGTGGCACTGCTCTGCTTCACCGTTCCGCTATGGGTAAGCCTGCCCGTTGCAAGCATGCTGCTGAATCAGGAAATTAATTATCGCTTTGCCGGGCTGTGGGTGGTGTTCACGTTCATTCTCGTGTGCGGGCGCTATATCCTGTTGAGCTGGTTTGAAGAGGCGTGGCGTCGCAACCAGCAGAATCAGCGTTTAATTTCGCGGCTGGATGCGCTGGCCCATCAGGATCCACTGACGAAAACGGCCAACCGCCGGGCGATGGAGCTGGTGCTGGAAAATGCCGTAGAGCAAGGCAAACGCTTCGCGGTGCTGATGCTGGATGTCGATTACTTCAAACTGTATAACGACACCTACGGTCACCAGGCGGGAGATGCGTGTCTCGCGCGGGTGGCAGAAGTGCTGAACACCTCGGTGCGCACGCCAGAGGATGTGGTTTCGCGCTACGGTGGCGAGGAGTTTGTGGTGATCCTCTTTGACTGCGAAGAAAGCATTGCTGAGAAAGTCGCCGCGCGGATCCAGGCTGGCCTTTGCAACGCAGCCATTCCGCACAGCGCGTCGAAGGTGAGTGAATGTGTGACGGCGAGTATGGGCATTGCAGGCTATACCGCAGGGCTGGCCGGCCCGGAAATCATCGCCCGCGCCGATGCGGCGCTGTACAGGGCGAAGGAGGCCGGGCGGGATCGGTGGTCGCTGTAAGTTACGCCGGGTGGCGCTGCGCTTACCCGGCCTACAAAACCCACCTTTTCCTCGATCCCGTAGGCCGGGTAAGGCGTAGCCGCCACCCGGCGTTTTTTTTAATACCGCACACATACCGACTTGGTTTCACACCAGCCGTCCAGCCAGTCGGGGCCGAAATCGCGCCCGGTGCCGGACTGCTTCATGCCGCCGAACGGCAGGTTGGCGTCTATCAGCGTGTGGCTGTTCACCCACACGGTTCCGGCCTGTAACCTGTCGGTATACGCCAGCGCTTTACTGATGTTCTGCGTCCAGACGCTGGCCGTTAAGCCATATTCGGTGTCGTTCGCCAGCTGAAGCGCCTCTTCCCCGTCGTCCACACGAACCAGGTTCACCACCGGCCCGAAGACCTCTTCACGCGTCAGCCGCAGATGATTATCCGGGTTGACCACCAGCGTTGGCGAAACGTAATAGCCTTTGCCGTCTGGCCCCCGGTTCCCGGCGATCAGCTCCGCATTGTGCGCCTTCGCCTCATCCAGGAACGCCTGAACCTTATCGCAGTGGGCGCGCGACACCAGCGGGTTGATAAACGCCTCCGGCGACATGCCCGGCCCGACGCTGAGGGATTTCACGGCCTGTTCAAACCCGCTGACCAGCGTGTCGAACAGCGGAGCCTCAATATAAATGCGCGAGCTGGCCGCGCAGACCTGCCCCTGGTTCAGGAAGCTGCCGGTCATCAGCCCTTCAATCACCCACGCCGGATCGGCATCTTTCAGCACGATGGCCGGGTTTTTGCCGCCCAGCTCCAGCGTCACGCCCGTTAGCGTGTCCGCCGCCGCGCGGGCAATCTGCTTGCCCGTCGCCGTCGAACCGGTAAAGCTCACTTTGGCAATGCGCGGGTGCGAGGTCAGCGCCGCGCCACAGACGGCGCCACTGCCGGTCACCACGTTGAACACACCCTCCGGGATCCCCGCCTCGCTCGCCAGTTCCGCCACCCGTAACAGGGTGAGCGGCGTGGTTTCCGAGGGTTTGATCACGATGGAGCAACCTGCCGCCAGCGCGGGCATCACTTTCCACATGCCAATCATCAGCGGGAAGTTCCACGGCACAATCCCCGCCACGACTCCCACCGGCTCTTTACGCGTCCACGCCTGATAACGCGCGCCCTGCGGCAGTGGAATCGAGAGATCGAGGGTTTTACCGGCAATTTTGGTGGTCAGCCCTGCCGTGTAGCGCATCCAGTTCAGGGTGCATCCCACCTCGAAGGCGCGGGAAATGTTAATAGATTTCCCCTGCTCCAGGGTTTCGAGCTGTGCCAGCTCTTCGCCATGCTGTTCCACCAGATCCGCAAACCGCAGCAGGATACGTTCCCGCTCTGCCGGCAGCCGTCCGGCCCAGCTTCGGGCGACAAAGGCGCGCCAGCCAGACATCACCGCACGATCGACATCATCGACGCTGGCATCGGCGGTAGAGGCAATAACCTCTCCGGTCGCCGGGTTGTAGACGTTCAGACGCTTTTCGCTATCGGATGCCGCCTGACGCCCTTCAATCCACAGGCCGTGCTGGCGATCTAAAAACTGCTGCACGCCTGGCAGGATGGCGACGTGTGATTCGGACATAGGATACTCCTTCGTTATGCTTCGCAGGGTGTGTATGCAGTCTAAGAGGGGATTCGCATTCCTGCTTTTGTCTGTGTGACATTCGCTTTGCCAGCTGTGACAGGGTCCGCAAATCGTGATAATTCCCGCTTATATCGCTGTAACCGTTGAGTGTTCTTTCCTATAGTCAGCCTCGTGGCCCTGACAAAATGCAACATAAATGCAACAATGCGAAAACAGTGACGGTGCAGCGAGAACATCAATGGCGTGTGCAAGCGAACAGGACAATTTTCAGCAGTGGCTGGCGCAAATTAACCAGGTTTGTGGGCGCTTTGCGGCACGTCCGTTAGAGGGGGCGTTTCTCGGCGAGCTGGAAACCAGCTACACCCAAAGTCTGAAGCTGAGCACGGTGACCGCCGCAGGCGTTAACCTGTTTCGCACCCGTCAGGAGATCAAAAACGGCAACGACGCCTGGTTCTACACCGTGTTTCAGCTGGAAGGCAGCGCCGGAATCGAACAGGACGACCAGCGCGCGATGCTGAAAGCCGGGGATATCACGCTGATTGACGCCTCCCGCCCGTGCTCCATTTACTGGCAGGAGCGTTCCCGCCAGATTTCGCTCCTGCTCCCGCGACAAATCATTGAGCAACACGCGCGTTTTCAGGAAGTGAGATGCGCGCTGCCCCTCTCCCGCAGTCTGCCTACCGTACAGCTGAGCTACCGACTGCTACAGGAGAGCATGGGCAATGCCGATCTCAGCGCCAGTGAAAGCGAAGCGGCGCTTGAGGCGATGGTGTGTCTGCTGCGTCCGGCCTTCCAGCAGCGTGACGAGGTGCTGCCGCGCAAGGAGCGTCAGTTCCGCCACGTTCTGTCCCTGATTGATGATCATATTCAGTCGGAGGCGTTAAGACCGGAGTGGATAGCTTCAGAGAGCGGCATGTCCGTGCGTAGCTTGTACCGCATGTTTGCCGGGAAAGGGCTGGTGGTAGCGCAGTATATTAAGAACCGTCGCCTCGATTTATGCGCTCAGGCGCTGCGTTCCATCAGGGATGACGAAAAGCTGGCGGGGATTGGCTACAGCTGGGGTTTCACCGACCATAGCCATTTTTCCACCGCCTTTAAGCAG
Organism: Enterobacter sp. DTU_2021_1002640_1_SI_PRY_ASU_LCPMC_013; assembly: GCF_032389435.1. Lineage (NCBI taxonomy): Bacteria > Pseudomonadati > Pseudomonadota > Gammaproteobacteria > Enterobacterales > Enterobacteriaceae > Enterobacter > Enterobacter sp. DTU_2021_1002640_1_SI_PRY_ASU_LCPMC_013. Next base: position 2,088,635 of record NZ_CP135594.1, on the reverse strand, counting down.
CGTTTCGGGGTTTCGCCGGGCGAATACCGCAGGCGTTATCGCTAGCTATTTTTTCAGCCACTTGCCGTTAATTCCCTTCACGTACTCACCCGGCTGCGCGCGGGCCACCAGCTTTTGTCCCGCCATTTTCGCCACCTCGTCGACGGGTAAATTATTACTGTCAGCCAGCTGCTGGTAACTTTCCGTGCGTGCGGCGTTGATACGGTTCACCAGCGCCAGGGTTTCAGCGTCGTGCTGAACGGGCGCAAGATAGCCGCTCAGGGTTTCCCCTACGCGCCCCTGGGCACGCGCATCGTTGAGCGTAAGCGTGGCGGCGTGAACGTTCATCCCCAGCGCCAGTAACATCAGAGCTAATCGTTTCATGACATCCTCAGAACAGATCGCTGCGGGATTTCAGCAGGGCTTCAACGTCTTTATCCACCTTGATATGGATTTCATGCTCGATTTTCACGTTCATGTTGATGGTGATCGGCTCTTTGGGCGCCGCCACTTCAATGCGCGGCGTGCAGCCTGACAGCAGCGCGACGACGGCCACGGTGAGTACACCAGCCCTCTTTTTCATTGTTGTTCCTCACTTTCCTTGCCTGTCGAACCGCGGAGAAGGGGTATCGCCGCATGTTGCTCAAACCATGTTTGCAGATTGTCCCCAAAGCGCAGGCTGCGCCAGAGGGTAAAAATGTTCTCTTCATGGGTGTAATTCAGGTTTACGAAACTGCTTTTGCCCTCGACGCGGCTGGTGCCTTTAATGGCCGCCTGCATGGTTAACACACCCAGATTATCTACATTGAGTTTTGTCCACGACTGCGAAATTTCCATATAGCGGAGCCAGTTGATCGCCGCCCCTGCAACCATGTTGTCTTTCACAATGGCATCCGCCGTGTCCTGGTCGATGCGCAGCGTCATCGGCCCCGGGTTGGTCAGCCAGCCATCTTTAATGATCCATTTTTCATTGTTCAGCCAGAACGGCAGCGCGCCGCTCACCGGGCCGGACATGGCAAACTGCTTCGGATTCACCGCGCTTATCAGTTCGCTGGAGGATATATTATCCACGCGCAGTAAAGCCGGATCGTGCTGCGGCATTCTCAACTGCTGCATGGTGATTTTCCCGCCGAGCGCTTCCACCTTCACGTTGGTGAGCAGGAGCGGGTTCGCTTCGGTCCAGGGATAATCGCCCTGGAGATCCGCGGTGATATTTCGGGCTGTGACCAGGTTTTTCACCTCGTCGATTCGTAACGTTACCGGCCCGCGCGTGCCCAGCGACCAGGTACCCTGGCTTAAGCGGAACGGAAGAACAAAATCCACGCCGTTGATCTCGTTATCCGGCATCCACGCGCTGCCCGCTTTCAGCACCCCGTGCCCCCCGGCCTCAAACCCCTGATCGGGGGCCGCGGAGAAAGCCACCTGCGCGTACATTTCGCCGCCGCGCAGGGTCATTTTCCAGTCTGGCGGGATCAGCGGCTGAAACACCGTAAGAGACTGTTTTGGCCACCAGGCCTGACCGCGAAGGCGTTCGCCGTCCCAGCGTCCATTCACCTGGACCGGGCCGATGTCGTCCGCATGCAGGTTCCCTTTAAACTGGAACACCGTCGGGTCTGTCCCGTCAACGCTGAAGGTCAAAACGGACGGCGGCAGCACGCTTCCGCCTGAAAAGCTTGTTTGCCCGGCGTTAAGCGCGAGCGCGCCGCTAAAGGTGGGGTTATCCGGGTCCCGCGACCAGCGCACCGGGTGATCCAGCACCAGGCGCGGCTTGCTGACCAGCATCGTACCGTACTGCAATTTGTCGAACCCCGTGGAAAGATCGGTCAGTTCGATAACGTTGTCGCGCCACTCCCCGGTTCCCCGGACATCCCAGCGCGCGTTCATTGGCGTGAAATTCCCTTTACCCCAGTAGCGCCACTGCCACAAACCGTTGTCCGGTAAAAAGTCGTTAGCCTGGCCGTCCAGATGCAGCTCAAAATCGCCCATTTCGTTTTCATGAGCCCGCAGAATGGCTTGCAGGCGGCCGTCCACGCCCTTCTGCGTGAGCTTCACGCCCGCCAGCGGCCAGCGGATCTCATCGATATCCAGCGAGTCGATGATGCGCCCGCGCGAGCGCAATAAAGCGCCGGGTTCAAACGTAAGCTGCGGATCGTAAAGGCTGCCGGTCAGCATCGCCGGGAGCCTGGCATACAGGATCAGATCGTTTTGCTTGGCTTCCCCGCTCAGGTGCAGTGGCATAGCGCTGTTATCCATACTGAGCGAGCCGGGACCGATATTCAGCACCGCGTTGCCCTTCCCCGCATCCCCCTGGGTCAGCACGTTGAGCCGCCCCGTGAAGGTGGCTTTCTCCAGCCCCTGCTGCCAGTTATCCACTTTCAGCCCGACGCGTCCGCTCATTGGCACGCCGGAGGCTAACCAGTTCCAGCGTCCGTCGCTGATGGTCAACTGCTGAGCGGTGATCTGCCACGGTAAATCGAGCAGCGGATCGGGGTTGTCCCGCGTCATGACCACCAGCTGGCCCTGATTGTCCTCCCAGTCCAGATCGGCATCGACCAGCGAGGATAACTGTGGCACGTTAAAGGTCGCGACCGTATGCCCTTTCACCGGCACGCCGTCCGGCACCAGCGGCAGGGTAAATTCACCAACCAGCTTCACGGGCTGCGGCTGATCCGGCAGTTGCACATCGAACTGGCTGATGGAAAGGGTCTGGCCGCGCAACTGCCCCTTAATGCTCACCTGCTCGCCGTTATAGGTGATGTCCTGGCGGGCTGGCGTCAGAGAAGCTTGCAGTTCACCCTCCCACTGCTGCCAGGGAGAAAGGGTAAAGCGATGGATGGTCAGCCAGGTGTTGGGCAGGATGGCCTGCCACTGCGCCAGCGTTTTCGGCGCCACCGTAGATGGCGCCGATTGCGGTAATTTGCTCAGGCAGACAGAGTTAAGTTCAAGTGCGCCAATATCCAGATCCCAGCGGCTGGGGTGTGACAGAGTCACGTTTTCCACGCGGGCAATTTCACACTCTTCTACCAGATAGCGGAGATCGGGGATGATCAGGGCGTGACGCGTGAGCCGTGGGCTTTTTTCAAACGCGATGCGCGTTCCAACGGGGAGCCAGATCCCGGCGAGCGTGGGTACCCACTGGGCGAGCGTCATCAGCAGCGTCAGCGGCACAAGAAATAGCAGCAGTAATAGCGCGATTGCGGCTTTGTATTTACCCTTCATGGGCAGTTAATATCCTGATTTTGCGAAAAAAATAAGCCGTTCTTGCCGCTCATTGTCGCATGTTTAGCCAGTCAGTTGAAGGTAATGCCATTTTTAAGAGTAGATGCTCTACAATAATTCATAGAACTTATTGATTTCAATGAATTTTGAAAAATTGTAAGATAATTTTAAACATGCTAACGTGGTTCCAAAATCACTGGAGAAAGTCTTATGAAACTCGCGGTATATAGCACAAAGCAGTACGACAAAAAGTATCTGCAACATGTTAACGAGACGTACGGTTTCGATCTTGAATTTTTCGACTTTCTGCTAACTGAAAAGACGGCTAAAACCGCCCACGGCTGCGAAGGCGTGTGTATCTTCGTTAACGACGACGGTAGCCGACCGGTGCTGGAAGAGTTAAAAAAACAGGGCGTGAAATACATTGCCCTGCGCTGCGCGGGCTTTAACAACGTCGATCTCGATGCCGCCAAAGAGCTGGGTCTGAAGGTCGTTCGCGTCCCGGCCTATTCTCCGGAAGCCGTGGCAGAACATGCGGTCGGGATGATGATGTCGCTCAACCGTCGTATTCACCGTGCCTATCAGCGAACCCGTGATGCTAACTTCTCTCTGGAAGGGCTGACCGGCTTTACCATGTACGGTAAAACCGCAGGCGTGATCGGTACCGGCAAAATTGGCGTGGCCGCCCTTCGCATCCTGAAAGGATTTGGCATGCGCCTGCTGGCGTTTGATCCGTACCCAAGCGCCGCTGCGCTGGAGCTGGGCGTGGAGTATGTCGATTTGAAAACGCTCTTCTCGCAGTCTGACGTTATCTCCCTGCACTGTCCGCTGACCCCGGAGAACTATCATCTGCTTAACCAGTCGGCGTTCGACCAGATGAAAGACGGCGTGATGATCATCAATACCAGCCGCGGCGGGCTGATCGACTCTCAGGCGGCTATCGAAGCGTTGAAAACGCAAAAAATCGGCGCGTTGGGTATGGATGTGTACGAGAACGAACGCGATCTGTTCTTTGAGGATAAATCTAATGACGTGATCCAGGACGACGTGTTCCGTCGCCTGTCTGCCTGTCACAACGTGTTGTTCACAGGACACCAGGCGTTCCTGACCGCCGAAGCGCTGATCAGCATTTCGGAAACCACGCTGGGGAATTTGCGTCAACTCGAAAAGGGCGAAGCGTGCCCGAACGCGATAGTGTAAGCCTGGTAAGCCGGGTGGCGGCTACGCCCTGCCCGGCCTGTGGATTGCGTTAATTGTAGGCCCGGTAAGCGCAGCGTCACCGGGCTTTTTGGCTTCAATCCTGCCACGCGCAGGATAGTCTTAGCTGACGTTTGCCGCTCTGCTTTATCCAGTGTCCCGAAACAGGTAATAATTTTGATTAAATAAGTTTGATTTTTACCTCATATCCCTCGAGGCCTGTCATGGCTTCACGAGCGATAAACTCAATTTCAGACACTTCCTGCCCTGTTTTTTTACGTAACTCTGAAATTTTTTTGGTTATAAGCGCTGAAATTTCTTCTTCTGCCTTTTGCGTCAGTGCGTCAACGTTCATGTTTACCTCTTGCAACCGTTTACTGTTTCCATTCTCCAGCAGGCGACAGCTAACGATTAACTGCCTTTCACCATAACTGTATGTAAAGAGTAGACTATCTGTGTAACGTATGCTGCCGTCGCATTTAGATTGCATTATTTGAACAGGGTGTTATTGTCCCAAAGCCTTAGAGCACAAAACAGATAAACATAAGAAAAGTTTTGACTCACACTCGCCCCGCATCAGGGGCATTTTTTTGGCTGTCTGTAAGCAAAAACCCGCCATAAGCGGGTTTTTGTGTTATCCGAGAAAATTATTTAAAGACTTCTGCGACGGCCTGGAAGTTAGGGACATGCTCGCGGGCAGCGATGATGACGTAGTATTTCCCGCCCTTCTCGTCTGCCAGTTTTGAGAGTTTTTGATGAAGATCTGAAGGTGAAGAAATTTGTCCACCTGAAGCCCCTACAGATACATTACCAAGGTATTCAAGCTTGAAGTGGTGCGCTTCATCCTTGGAAATCATATCTGCCGCAGATGCGCCGAAGCTTGCTACTGTTAAAGCCAATACACTCCCTAATAGTGCTTTTTTCATATCATTCCTCCTGTTGATGAATCTATATATTTAACATTAGCAGCAAATATGTAAATGATGCGTATCAATATTGTAGAAGGATTGAGCATCACGACCAGCCATCACTGACCTGAACAGCGGGTGCAGCAGGTTCATCTACTATACTGACCTGTGCAGTCGTCATTTATCTGCCGGTTGCGCCTGAAGCAATTGAAACTTACCTGTACCATGACCATCAGGAGAACAATATGCACACGAGTAAAACCCTGAAAAGGCTGCTAGCCGTATCAGCAGTTGCAGCAATGTTCAGCACCGTTGGCGTACAAGCCCAGACAACCAGCGCCGCGCAAACTCAAACTGCGGGCCAGGCTCAACCGGACGCCAGACTCAGCTCCGGCGACGAGAAAGCATTGAAGGACATGGCGCAGGCCAATATCAACGAAGTTGCCGCCGCCAGGCTCGCCCTGGACAAGGCCCAAACCAGTGAAGTGAAAACATTCGCCCAGAAAATGGTCGACGATCACGGCGCCGCGCTGACCAAAGTCAAGACCGTTGCCCAGAAAAAGGGCGTGGAGCTGCCGACCGAACCAGACGCCGCGCATAAAGCCCTGAACTCAAGGCTGGAAAACCAGCGCGGTGACGCTTTTGACAAGATGTATATGGAATATGCTGGCGTGAAGGACCACGAGAAGGTGCTGTCGAAGCTTAAGAGCGACGCCAGTAAAATCGACGATCCGGATGTGAAGGCTCTGGCCAACGAGCACACTCCGGTCGTTGAGCAGCATCTGAAGTCCGCCGAGCAGATGTCAACGCGTGCAGGCGCATCAGCCGATAAATAACGCGTCGGTAAAACGACTACTGCAAAATAAAGTGGGGCCCGCAGGCCCCACTTTATTTCCCCTTCCTGATGAATTATTCCGGCAAGGCGTAGACCACCACCTGATCGCCCACCTGATCCTTCAGGATCGTATTCCCGCCTGCCACGAAGGCCACATACTGGCGACCTTTATATTCATAGACGGACGGGTTCGCTACCGCCGGAGCTTCGGCCTGATCGGACCACAGCTCTTCACCGCTCTCTACCGAGTAGGCACGCACTTTGGCATCCATTGAAGCACCGATGAAGATCACGCCGCCCGCCGTCACTGCCGGACCACCAATGGTAGGCGACCCCCAGCTTTCCGGCATGAAGAAGCCATACTGCTGGGAGGCGCCAACCGGACGACGCCATTTCACATCGCCCGTGTGCATGTCCAGCGCCACGATTTCACCAAACGGCGGTTGCCAGCACGGCATGCCAAGCCAGTTGCTCGCCACCAGCAGACGCATACCGTACGGGGCGCCTTCCTGTGGGGCAAAGCCGCTTTCGTTGCCGGAGTCTTTGTCTGCGTTATCGTAATCCTCACGGCTGTACAGCTTCACGTACTGGACGATATGCGAGGTGTTGACGATGGCGATCTGTTTTTGCGGATCGAACGCTACCCCGCCCCACTGGACGCCGCCGGCGCTATCGGGATAGGTGAGCGTGCCTTCGCCTTTGGTGGTCGGCGGGGTATACATTCCTTCATAGGTCAGGTTATCCCACAGGCGGGAGCACTGGCCGCCACCGACGATATCCGCCAGCTTCCAGATTTCCGGTTTTTTCGACTGGTCGAGCAGCGGCGCGGGTTTGGTCGGGAATGGCTGCGTGGGCGAGAGAACTTCGCCCTGGACCGACCCATCACCCTGCGGAACCGGACGTTCTTCGATTGGCCATACGTCCTCCCCCGTCAGGCGGTTAACCACAAACAGGAAACCCTGCTTGGTGGCCTGAATCAGCGCCGGGATCTGCTTGCCGTCTACGGTGATGTCCATCAGCGTCGGGGCGGAGTTGATATCGTAATCCCAGACGTCGTGGTGTACCCATTGACGGGACCAGACCACTTTACCGGTGTTGATGTCCAGCGCGGTGGTCGAGGTGCCAAGCGGAATAGCGTCTACGCGGTTGCCGCCCCAATAGTTGGGAGACGGCGATGAGACCGGGAGATAGACCAGCCCGTTAGCCTCGTCGGCGGACATGTGCGTCCAGACGTTGGCGGTACCGGTACGCTTGCGGATCTCTGCCGGGATCGCCTCAAAGGTCCATTCAAGCTTACCGGTCTGGGCGTTGACTGAAAATACGGTGCCCGGAGGGGCTTCGGCGTAGGCCCAGTCCTTCCCGGCCCAGCCGATCAGCAGATGGTTGCCGACAACGGTTGGCGGTTGCAGGACAGAGAGCGGATACTTCGCATTAACGGTGTTCCACTGGTTCAGATCCAGCACGCCGTTGTTCGCAAAGCCGCTGCACGGTTTGCCTGAATCGGCGTCCAGCGCAAAAAGCTTGCCGTCAACGGTGCCCATATAGACCATCTTCTGGCAAGCCTCACCTGTCACCGGATTTTTGGCCTGCCAGTAGGAAACGCCGCGATTTTTCAGCACCGGCTGGGTCAGCGCCTTGCGCGACGATTTGGTGTCATAGTGCCACTTCTCTTTACCCGTCCCCGGATCCAGCGCAATCAGGCGATCGAATGGCGTGCCGATGTAGAGCGTATCGTTGGCGAAAATGGGCGTTGCGGACCAGACGGTAGCTGGCGTATCGCCTTTACCGTCCGAGACGTCGCCGGTATGGAACTCCCAGACTTTCGTTAATTTCCCGACGTTATCCGCCGTAATTTGGGTCAGGGGACTGTATTTCTGCGCGTTAAGCTGGCCGTGGAAGCTGTCCCAGGTGGCGGTGCCGGGCACCAGCGGCGTCGCTGGCTGGCTGGCCGAGGCGACTTTCTTTCCATCACCGTTGCCGGTTGAGGCATCGTCGGTGGTTTTTGTGGTTCCGGGCGCCTGCTGATCGGCCGCATCAATGTTCAGTGATTCCTGGGTCCCCTGCGAGGCTTCAGCGGCCTTATCCTGCGCCTGTAGCGCGAGCGGAGCGACCAGCAGCGCCAGCGCCGTCATGCTGACTTTTATGAAGGGATAATGCTTATCGTTGTGCACGGGCGGCTCCTCAGCTTCTGACGGGATGGTTGTAACGAGCGGAATGGCTGCTCAGCATAATCAGACCAATCAGGCCGACCACCATGGCTGCCGTTATGATGTACTGGTGCAGCAGCGCGGCGGCGAAAGCAATACCCGCCAACACCACCAGGGTGACAATAATCAGAAAAACGCGCGCCCCGCGACGCGATGCCGCACGTAACATAAAGGTCAGGATCGCCAGCACTACGCTGGCAATGACCACGCCCAGTGCGCCAATGGTGCCAGTGACGCCGGTAAGCGGCGTCCACCAGGCGTATAGCGCTACCGCGAAGGCTATTATCGCGGTCAGCAGCAGCAAAATGCTGCCGACCCGCGAGGATTGAGAATGCAACATACCAGGAAACCCCCTCTAAAATGCAAAATTGACCATTATTAAGGCGTTTTCGTGAATATATACCCCTGCTGCCCGCCGCTATTAAGAGAACGCGACGTGTGGAGCGGCGGCATATTTCACTAAACGTAACTGAGTATAGAAGAGGATTTTCTTATGGGGCGTTTAATAGCAGGCATACGACATCCTGAACCCCTTCGCCACCATAAAGAGAGCGTTATGTTACAAGACGGTTCGAAAGCTACGAGCGGGTTACACGATTGTCTACATTCTGTTTTTTAATTTCAGGCATAACGGGATAATTTCACGCCCAATAAAATAATTAAATAAGCCCCCCTTCAATATGATGGCGCCTTATGGTACTTAATAAAACAGGGTGTTTATTCTTTAATTAACAGACGTGCAGGCAGGGAAAGTCAGTCGTTATTTGTTCGTTAATTTAACAAATCCCTTTCTTAATTAACCGCCTGTTAAAGCATCGTCAAAGAATAACGAGAGTTATTGCAGGCATACACATAAGGTTTTCGGTATGCAACATCAAACCCCTCCCACCCGTGACGTAATGGCGCAGCGACGACTACAGACAGATAAAAACTAAATAAGTCGTCGCCCCTCTAACAACACGGTAAAATATGATGAATAAAGCCACAACTCTCTCAGCTAATATTACAACACGCTCTAACTGGCACTGGCAGGATAATATCTGGACGCTGGGCCTTTATGGTACAGCCGTCGGAGCGGGAACACTGTTCCTTCCCGTGGAAATCGGCACCCGTGGTCCGGTTATTTTTCTGGTTATGCTCCTGCTGGGGCTGCCGTTATCCCTGATCCCCCATTTACTCCTTTGTCGTGTGTATATGCGAGAAGAGAAGACTGAAAACGGCACGTTGCCAATCTTCGGCTCCTTCTTCAGCGGACGGGGTGAAAAGCTGATCACCCTGTTCTATTGTGTGACCTTCTTCCCGGTAACCCTGGTTTACGGGGTGGCGCTGATTAATGCGTTGGATAATTTACTGGTGGAGCATCTGCATATTACCGCCCTCAGCCGTGGGCCATTGTCGTTTATCGTGGTTGCTGCACTGTATGTGGTACTGAGCAAGGGTCGGGACAGGGTCGTGGCCATTATGAGCGCACTGGCGCTGCCGTTCGCGGCATCTGTACTGCTGATCGCCGTATCACTTATCCCGGGATGGCATCTGTCTAACCTGACCGATACGGCCGCTGAAATGAACGCCACGCCGCTGCCGGTAACGCTGAAAAATATCTGGCTGACGCTGCCGCTTATTACCTTCTCGTTTTGCTGTGCGCCTATGGTCTCCCCGCTGAGCTCTTACTACCGGGAGAGGAAAGCGGAGGGTGAGAAAAAGGCACTGTTCGTGATCCGTATCGCCTACTTAGCTATCTTCGCCAGTATCCTCTTTTTCGTGCTGAGCTGCGTGCTGGGGATCCCCCATGACAACTTTGTGCGAGCGAAGGCGGAAAACCTGAATGTGCTGTCGGTGATGAAGGGAAACGGTGATTTCAGCCTGATTTACCACATTGCCCCGCTCATCGCTATCATCGGTATGACGAAATCCTTCCTCGGCGTAGGTCTGTCGGTCGCACAAACGTTTGGTCAGCTGGCTGCCAGCGTATCCGGCAAAAAGGCCAACGCCAGCAAGCGGCTGGCCTCTCTGGCGCTGTTCCTGCTGACCTATGGCATTGTTTATGCCAATCCGGATGTGCTCAGCCTGATTGAAATGTTCTGCGGACCACTGATCGCGGTGATCCTGTTCCTTATCCCGGCGTACCTCATATACACCCGCCCCTCGCTGGCAGAGCTTCGCGGCGTGACGGTGTTTTTGGTCGTATTGGGGGGGCTGGCAACGCTGTCTGCATTGCTCTGGACAATGCTTTAGTCTGAACGTCGTTTGACTGTACCCATATACAGTAGTATTTTACGTTCAGGCTGAATCACATGCGTAATATCCATAAGGTAAACAATCATGTTTGTGGAACTGGTTTATGACAAGCGAAACGTACAGGGGCTGGAGGGAGCCAGGGAAATCATTCTGGCTGAACTGACAAAACGCGTGCACCGGATTTTTCCTGATGCCAGCGTGACGGTTAAGCCAATGCAGGCGAACGGCCTGAACAGCGACGCCAGCAAAAGCGACCGTGAAAAGCTCAACCGCATGCTTGAGGAGATGTTCGAAGAGTCGGACATGTGGTTAATACAAGAGTAACCGGGCGCAAAGCCCGGTTCTGGCTTCGGGAGACAAAGAGCATACAACGTTAACTTTGCGTAATTTCTTCCGCTATCGCGACGTACCGATTTACGCCTCTATGGTTCCCCCAGCATAATCCCACCGATCCGATTGTAAGACATATCCAGCGCGCGCCACATTTTCTTCCTGCCCTGTACATTCAGCCTGACTGACTGGAGGTTTCTGTGTGTGGCCTTTTATGAAGAATCCGGTTTGGGGTTATTCGAGGTAGCCCGCTGAAATGGAAACGTGAGCAAGCTCATCCGCTATGAACGAGGAACGGACGATCTAAGGGATGTTCATTTCCTGTCCATTCGTTTGCCAAGAGTAAAGCAGACCATTGGCAGGGGAAGCGTCACTACCAGCAGCATCCATAGCAAAGTATATACTGTGTCCACCCCGTCATTTTGCAGATTGGTATACAGCTTTACCGGTATACCCTGCGGGAAATAAGCAAAGATCATCACGATCCCGAACTCGCCTACCGCGCGAACCCAGGCGAGTGTTACGGCAGAAGCCAGCCCAGGCAATGCCAGGGGTAATGTAAGAAAACGAAAGCGGTTCCAGGGAGAAGCTCCCAACGTTTGTCCCGCTTCAAGAATATTTTTGGGAACAGTGGCAAACGCCGAACGTGACACCACGATAAAATAAGGCAAAGCGCCGTAAACCTGAGCCAGCACAAACGCCGCCGGATTATTTACCAGCGTAGCTCCCAACAGTGAAAGCCAGCGGCCAATCACGCCATAAGGCCCGAAAGCCGAAACCAGCAAAATCCCCATTGCCAGCGGTGGCGTCAGCAGAGGGATCATCACCAGCAGTTCACCGATCAATCGTTTTCGACCCGTGGCTTGTGACAGCCACCATGCCACTGGCATGCCGATAAGAATGATAATTCCGAGCGCCAGTACACCCAGTCCCATTGAGACGGCAATGGCGCTGTCGTCGCGCCAGGCCAGCTTCAGATGATGCCAGGGCGTGACGCTAATCAGCGTGATAAAGGGGATACTTAACAGCAGGATAGCGGGCAGAGATAACCACCCCGCCACCCAGACCGGTTTTCTTAGCGGGCGTATAAGCTGTCTCCTTTAGGTTCGGCGTAGCCAAACGCTTTGAACAATTTCTGCCCCTCGGCGCTTTGCATGAACGATACGAACTTTTGTCCCTGTTCTACACCATTCGGCGCGTTTTTCAGCACCGCCGCATAGAACACCATTGGTTGAGTGTGCAGAATTTGATCCTGGCCTTTGCTGTCTTTAATGGTAAAACTGACGGTGTCATACCACTGTTTCGTCATCGCCGGGTTGCTGAGGTTTATTTCATCCGGCAGCGCGACATACGGCAAATGCGCTGAGCGAACTTCACTCTCGTATCCCGCTGCTGCATCCACCTGACCGCTTTCCAGACGCGCCAGCAGCCCTCCTTCCTGATGAGTCTGCTGTGGGTTTTGCAGCGAGCCTAAAATTTTATCGGTGATGCCCGGCTTGTTGTAATACTTTTCCGCCAGCATCAGGCTAAACACAATATTCTGGCCTTTTGGGTCGACATAAGGATCGGTGCGGCCAAATAAGACATCTTTCTGCGTCAGCAGAGTCAGCCACGAGCCGTCTTTCTTTCTGTTGGCCTGTTCAAACTGCGCTGCATATTTACCCTCAGGACTGTAAGCGACCACCATGCTGGTACTGGCGACAGGGACCGCCTCATCTATCAGCCCGGCGTCTTTGAGAATTTGCATCGGCCCCGGGGTGATGGAGACAAACACATCGGCCTCAATTTTGTGGCTTGCAAGCAGGCGTGCCATCCCGTATGCACCCTGGCCCTGCCCCTGATAGCCGTCGTTATTTGCTCTGGAAAAAGCCGGACCTAACCCCTGGTCCATTACTTTGCCCATGGAACCGGCATAAGTCACCCTGATATCCTTTGCCAGCGCCATGGATGGCATTTGCAGCAGCGCAACCGCCACCAGCGCAACCTGCATTCGTTTCCTGGCCATAAACACCCTCTCGTTATGTATTCTTTTATATATCGAATTTTCCAGAAAAATCACCGCAATGACAACCTCCTCAAGCGCGCCGTTGATGCAAGGTTGAATTAAAGGAAATCGGTCTGGGTGGTGCATGGTCGACTTAGTCAGATGTTGTCATCCAAATGTGGGCAATTATTCATGAAACATGCTGCGTAAACTCCTCGTGGCTTTGCGTAGAAGAATCTTGAACTCATTGTCATCAATGTCTTTTGCACAGTTGTAGCCCAACTCGCTATATAGATAGATACATAGTGATTAAATAACTTGAGGAGTTGTGTATTGCTCAGGATTACCCTCGAGTCTGAGGGCGTCCTGTTCATTGAATATTTACGCTTTTGCGTCTATCCAACATACGTCTTCTTTAACTGGACCAATGTTTCCGGCACCTGGCTCGTCACCCGTTCAAACCGGCATATTATTCGTTACCAGGATGGCAATGGCATGGCGGCCATCGCCGTGTCGTTGCCGCTGGTGGGGCCGAAGCGCATTTCGGAACAGGTGATGGCCAGGATAGCGATAAGCTGATTAGATCAGAATGTGTAACTCATGCTTACCGAGACGCTACGCGGTTCGCCATAGACGGCAGAGTCATCAAGGTATGAGTAGTATTCGCGGTCGAACAGGTTACGAACGTTTACCTGCACCGCCAGCTGTTTCGTCAGCTGATACTGCGCGAACAAGTCGACGAGCGGATAGCTGCCCTGATAGAGGCGCTGCGTCTCGCCGTCCGGACCGGTGACATCTTTGTACACCTGATTCTGCCAGTTCACGCCGCCGCCTACGGTCAGATCCGGAAGCGCCGGGACGCGGTAACGGCTGAACAGCTTAAGCTGCGTCTGCGGCGCAAAGCTGTTGAAGCGGCCATCTGAATCACGGGCAACATAGCGGGTCGCGCTGAAGGTAAGCTGTAGATTGTCGGTAACGGCACCGTTCACCTCAAATTCCGCCCCTTTGCTCACTGCGCCTTTGGTTGCGCGATAAGCTTGTTCGCTGGATCCATTAACGAATACCCCGCTGATTTCCTCCCCCGCGTTCTCCTGTTCTATGCGGAATACGGCAACGTTGGTGGTCAGTCGACCGTCCATCCAGTCTGCCTTCAGGCCGGTTTCATAATTTTTACCGGTGACGGGAGAGAGCCATGCACCCTCTTTCGTGCGTTTGGTTTGCGGGGCAAAAATTGAGGTATAGCTGGCGTAAGCGGAAAGGCTGTCGTTGATGTCATACACCAGCCCGCCGTAAGGGGTGGTGTTGTATTTACGCATATCGCCGCTGCTGCCATCTGAGCTGTACTGGGTATAACGTGCGCCAACGATTAGCGACAACGGATCCGCCAGCGACAGGCGTGCCGCCGTATACGCCGATTTTTGCCGCACGATATCATCCGCATTTTGATACCAGTCGCCCCACTCCGGCTCGGCCACGCTGCCGTCCCAGCTGTTGTTGAAGATGCCAATCTGAGCACTGTCCATTGGCCCGTCTTTGCTGAAGGTAGCATTGTGCTGTCGGCTATAGTTGGCTCCGACCATCAGCTGATGTTGACGCCCGAGAAGTTCAAAAGGCCCGCTGGCGTAGGCATCAAAGGCGTCCAGAGTGCGCTTGCCGCGATCCTTACTACCCCAGCCTGATGCGCCTTCTCCGGTGGTGGCGTCCGGATTGCCCATCACATAAAGCAGGGTATCATTGAACGTTTGCTCGCCGTGGGTTCCATTGAAACGCACCGACCAGCCGTTATCCCAGTTGTGGGTGAGGTTAGCAAAAACTTTACGCGACTCAACGGAGTATCCCGTCCAGTCTGCCGAGGTATTGACGTTGCGATCGTAATGGGTACGGCTGCCGTTACTGTACAGGCTGGGTAATCCGCCCCAGGTCGGGTTGGCTGTGTTTGTTTGCTGATAGTCCCAGCCCAGCGAGGCCGTCGTGTGTTCCGTTACATCGCCTTCAATGACGCCATAGAGAAATTTCTTGCGCTTGCCATATCTGTCAAGCCAGCTGTCCTGATCCTGATAACCTGCCACGACGCGCCCACGCAGGCTGCCGTCGGAATTGAGGGGCGCGGAGATGTCGCCCACATAACGCTGTTTGTTCCAGCTTCCGTAACTTGCGCTGACGTTGCCCCTGAAGGTTTTACTGTCGGCACGTTTACGCACCATGTTCACCGTTGCTCCCGGATCGCCAGCGCCGGTCATCAGGCCGTTTGCGCCACGCACAATCTCTATACGATCATAAATGGCAGTATCTTCCTGCGCATCGCCAAAGTTCCACGCGTCGCCCATTGATGTGGGGATCTCGTCGTAGGCGAAATTGGTGATTTCAAATCCGCGGGAAAAGTAGCTGGAACGCTCGCTATCAACCTGCTGCGACGAAACGCCGGTGGCATTGGTAAGTACCTGGTCAATGGTTTGCAGGTCTTGATCCTGCATACGCTGGCGCGTCACGACGCTGACTGACTGGGGGATATCGCGCGGGGTCAGCAGCATTTTGGTGCCTGAACGCGTGGTTTTTACCGCATAATCCTGCTGCGAGTCGGCGCTCCCGTTCCCGTCACCGTAGACAACCATCTCTTGTTCTTGCGTATTTTCATCCGCCTGTGCCGGGTGCATGACGGCGGACATTGCCAGCGCAAGCAGTGAAAGTGATAAAGGAGCAGGAATTAACCCTGCGGGCGCTTTCGCGCGATTAGCCCTGCCTTCAAAAATCATCATGTTACCTGTCTGTTGTTGTCGTTATGTGCAAATCATTCATCCAAATAAGAATGGAAATGATAATTATTTGCTTTATTATGCACAGGTAATTTTGTAAGTTAAATGTAAATAAATGTATATTTATCAAAATCAGCGCGGCTCGCGCATGACAGGAACAAAAAATGAACACATTCCATTGGCTAAAAGGAAAGACATGGGGCTTAAGCATTCTTACCGCGGCGTTAACCCTGAGCGCAACGGCGTCAGCAGCCCTCCCGGATTCGGCTGAGCTCAAGCAGCGCGAACTCGCTGACGGTCTGTATGAGATGGTTTACTCCCCAACGGCAAACGCGTTGTACGTTGCGAGCGCGCAGAGTTTCAAAAACGTCAACGGCGGGGTGCTCTATAAACTGGATCCCACAACGCTTGCCACGCAAGGTGAAACCCACACCGACCTGAAAAACTTCGGCATGGCAGCGGACGATAATGGCAAGGTCTACTACACCACCAACACCCTTGATGGCGGGGTATCGAAAGTGGACGTGCAAAGCGGCAAGGTGCTACAGCGCCTGATGTTTGAAGGCAAAGACAAGGATGGCGACCCGGTTGGTGCGCGTGAAATCCTCTTCCACAAGGGACAACTGTTTATCGGCGGCGTTGCCGACCCTGGGTTTATCTCCGTGGTTGATGCCAACACCATGACGCTAAAAGCCCGAATCGAAAATGCCGGGAAATGGGTGACGGGGATTATTTATTCGCCGCTGACAGACCGCCTTTATGCCGCCAATGGCGGCGGTGAAATTCTGGTGATTAACCCGGAGACGTATAAAATCGAACAGCGCTGGACGCCGGGAGATAAAAAAGCGTATTTGTTCCTGAATATGGCAGAAGATCCGGCCACCGGGCGCCTGTTCGTGACTGATGATTCAAAAGCCAAAACCACACTGGTATTTGATGAGCGCAGCGGGAAAGTTATCAAGCGTCTTAAAGGCGATGCGCTGGGAATTAAGTTTAACGCTGAGCGCAACGAAATTTTCATCACTCAGCGCGAATCCAGGAAGGTGTTGCAGCTTGACGCCGGGAGCTATGCTGTGAAAAACAGCTGGACGTTCACCAGCCATCCCAACAGTCTTCTGGTAACACCGGACGGTAAAACGTTATACGTAACCGTGAAGCAGGACTTCAATGACGACAACACGACGAAAGGCCCGGATAGTGTGGTTCGTATTTCATTAAATTAAACAATATACAGCCATCCTGTGAGGGATGGCTGACTTATAAACGTGAACGCTGAAGCAGTATCTTTAGTCCGGCCAACGGATAAAGTCGGGTTAAAGCGCCAGATGTTCTAAAGTCGCGGGGATCCTTACTGGGTAAAAGTAAAGGTGTAGCTACGTGAAGCTGGCCCCTATCCTCCTGCAAATTTCGCAGAATTAAGGATTCATTTTGGGAAAGAAAAAACCGGGCCTCGCGCCCGGTTCTGTTCCCACACTAAAAAGCCTTACGCACTCAATCCGCGATTCTCCAGCATCGGTTCGATCTTCGGATCGTGCCCGCGCCAGTTCCGGTAAAGTTCAGCTAAATCAGTGCTGTTGCCGCGGGACAAAATCGCCTCGCGGAATTTCTGTCCGTTCACGCGCGTCAAACCGCCCTGCTCGACAAACCACTGATATCCATCGTCCGCCAGCATCTGCGTCCAGAGATAGGCGTAATACCCTGCCGCGTAGCCGCCGCCGAAGATGTGGGCGAAATAGCTGCTGCGATAGCGCGGCGGTACGGCTGGAAGATCCAACCCCTCTTTTTTCAACGCGGCGGCTTCAAAGGCTTCCACGTCTTCAATGGGCTCCTGAATGCCGTGCCAGTTCATATCCAGCAGCGCGGCGCTCAATAGCTCCGTCATGTCATAACCCTTATTAAACTGGGTCGCATTGAGCATTTTTTCCCGCAGCGCATCCGGCATCGGTTCGCCTGTTTGATAGTGACGAGCAAAGTGCGCAAACACCTGGGGATGGCTGGCCCAGTGTTCATTGATTTGCGAAGGAAATTCAACGAAATCACGTGGCGTGTTGGTGCCTGAAAGCGTGGCATAGCGCTGGCTGGCAAACAGGCCATGCAGGGTATGGCCAAACTCGTGGAACAGGGTAATCACATCATCCCAGGAGATTAGCGCGGTCTGCCCGTTCGCCGGTTTTTGATAGTTGCAGACGTTATAAATCACCGGACGCGCGGCAAACTCATAAGACTGCTCAACAAAATTCCCCATCCACGCGCCGCCCGCTTTGGAATCACGCGCGAAAAAGTCGCCGTAGAACAGCGCCATGCCTTCACCCGTGTGGTCGAAAATCTCCCACACGCGAACATCCGGGTGGTAAACCGGAATATCAAAACGCTCGACAAAGCGGATACCGAACAGCTGCGTGGCGGTCCAGAATACGCCATCTTCCAGCACGGTATTGAGCGCGAAATAGGGTTTGATCTGCGACTCATCCAGCGCGTATTTCGCTGAGCGCACGCGTTCGGCATAAAACGCCCAGTCCCAGGCCTGTACCGTAAAACCACCCTGCTCGTCGTCGATGACCTTCTGAATATCCGCCTGCTCCAGCGCGGCCCTGCCGCGTGCCGCAGGAACTATCCCGCGCATGAATTCGAGCGCGGCTTCAGGCGTTTTCGCCATCTGATCGGCAATGCTCCAGCTCGCATAGTTGTCAAAGCCGAGCAGCTGCGCCTGTCTTGCCCGCAACGCGGTAAGCCGGCGGATCAGCTCGCGCGTATCGTTTTCGTCGCCTTTCTGAGTGCGTTCCCAGCCCGCGCTGAACAACTTTTTACGGGTCTCACGCAACGACAGCGCCGCCAGCGCGGGCTGTTGCGTGGTATTCAAAAGCGGGATCAGCCAGCGATCCGTCAGCCCTTTTTCTGCGGCAGCGTGAGCCGCGGCAGCCACCTCCTCCGCACTGAGCCCGTCAAGCTGGTGAACATCGTCCACCACCAGCCCTCCCGCCTTGTTCGCCGCCAGCAGGCGCTGGTTGAACTGGCTGGTCAGGGTGGCGGCTTCGGTATTCAGGGCTTTCAGCTCGGCTTTTTCATCGGCGTTCAGACGCGCGCCCGCAAGAACAAAGTGCTGATACATCTCCTCCGTCAGTCGTCGGGATTCGGCATCCAGCGCCTCGCGATCCTGCCAGACGGCTTCCACGCGGGCGAAAAGCGCATCGTTCAGCCAGATATCGTTCGCCAGCCCGGCCAGTTCGGTGGAGAACTGCTCGTCCAGTGCCTGAAGATCATCGTTGGTGTGTGCGGACGTCATGGCGAAGAACACGCTGCTCACGCGCGACAGCATGGCCCCGCTCTTTTCCAGCGCCAGCACGGTATTGTCGAAGTCCGGCGCGGCGCGCTGCGCGATAATCGCGTCAATGTCTGCACGCTTCAGGCGCATTGCTTCATCAAACGCCGGGCGATAATGGCTGTCGTTAATCGCATCAAAACGTGGCGCCTGATAAGGCAACAGGCTAATTTCAAAAAAAGGATTGTTGACCGACATCGTTTACTCCTGAGCACGGTATTTCTCCCCAGAGTAGGCCAGCCTGCGCCGGCCTGCAATGGCGTCATACAAATGTTGCCTTAACGACGTGCCGGAGAGCGTGCTATGTTAGTACAACACAAAAAGCGTTGAGGAACAGTGAGATGATTATTTTAGTTACCGGGGCGACAGCGGGTTTTGGTGAAAGCATCACGCGTCGCTTCGTCGCCAACGGACACAAAGTGATTGCAACAGGGCGTCGTCAGGAGCGTTTACAGGAGCTAAAAGACGAGCTGGGTGACAGCGTCCTGACCGCACAGCTGGACGTGCGCAACCGCGCCGCCATTGAAGAGATGATTGCCAACCTGCCTGCCGAATGGCGTGAAATTGACGTGCTGGTCAATAACGCTGGCCTGGCACTGGGCATGGAGCCTGCCCACAAAGCCAGCGTGGAAGACTGGGAAAACATGATCGACACCAACAACAAAGGGCTGGTGTACATGACCCGCGCCGTGCTGCCGGGCATGGTTGAACGTAACCGTGGCCATATCATTAACATCGGTTCCACCGCCGGAAGCTGGCCTTACGCGGGCGGCAACGTCTATGGCGCGACCAAAGCCTTTGTCCGCCAGTTCAGCCTGAACCTGCGCACCGACCTGCACGGAACCGCGATCCGCGTGACCGATGTTGAACCGGGTCTGGTAGGCGGAACTGAATTCTCCAACGTGCGTTTCAAAGGCGACGACGCCAAAGCGGATAAAACCTATGAAAACGCGAATGCGCTGACGCCGGAAGATATCACCGAAACCGTCTGGTGGGTCGCGAATCTGCCGAAGCATGTCAACATCAATACGGTTGAGATGATGCCCGTCAGCCAGACCTATGCCGGACTCAGCGTGCATCGCGGTTAATTTACCCCACCCGGCCTGCGGGCCGGGTATGTGATGGCAGGGAAAAGAATGGTAGTATGTTCAGGTTAACTCTCTGAGAAATCACAACCCATGGCCGCTGAATCGCAACTTAATCCTACCCAGCCCGTTAATCAGCAAATATATCGCATCTTACGCCGTGATATTGTTCGCTGCCTGATCCCACCGGGAACGCCACTCTCAGAAAAAGAGGTTTCGGTACGTTTTGACGTTTCCCGTCAGCCCGTACGTGAGGCGTTTATTAAGCTTGCAGAAAACGGCCTTATTCAGATCCGCCCTCAGCGCGGCAGCTATGTAAATAAAATTTCGCTTTCGCAGGTACGGAATGGCTGTTTTGTTCGCCAGGCCATCGAGTGCGCCGTGGTGCGTCGCGCCGCATCGCTCATCAACGATAACCAGTGCTACCTGCTGGAGCAAAACCTGCATCAGCAACGAATCGCCATCGACCGCAAACAGCTAAACGACTTTTTCCAGCTGGACGACGAGTTTCACCAGAAACTGGCGCAGATCGCCGAGTGCCAGCTCGCGTGGGATACCGTCGAAAACATCAAAGCTACCATCGACCGCGTGCGCTACATGAGCCTCGACCATGTTTCTCCGCCAGAGATGTTGCTGCGCCAGCATCATGATATTTTCAGCGCGCTGGAAAAACGCGACGTGGAAGCCGTAGATAAAGCGATGACGCTTCACCTTCAGGAAATTAGTGAGTCAGTTCAGTTAATTCGCCAGGAAAACCGCGAGTGGTTCAGCGAAGAATAAAACTTCGCCGCCCCCTTTCGGTTGCGGCGAAGTAGTTAGCGGACCACTAATACCGGAATAGTGGCGTAGCGCAGAATAGTTTCAGCATTCGAACCCAGCAGATGGGTTGTAATGCTCGGATTTTTTGATCCGATAACAATGACATCATATTTCCCCTCTTTGCTGAGCTTGATGATTTCATCGCGTACGTTGCCGAAGCGAACTTCACAGTCAATATTGTCCGGGGACATATCAAAGAGCCGTTTCAGCGCCTTCATCTTCTTATCAGACTCGGCGGTCATATACTCTTCGAACTTTTTAATATCGGCATTGAACCCCCGCAGTAACGAACGGCTGCTGTTAGGAAGAATGTTGACCAGGGTGATCGTCGCGCCTTCCGTCTTCGCGAGGTTGACCGCGTGGCGTACCGCTTTATCGCTCAAATCCATTTCAAACACATCAACAGGCATCAAAATTTTCTTATACATAAGCCTGACTCCTTTTCCGATGAAGGGTTATTTTCTGCCTCCAGAATGACATTGTGCATATAAACAAAACCTAAACACTTGCTCCTGGAAACTATCAGTTAAGGAAAATAACTGTCCGCTTTGTAAAGTGGTGTCCTGAACCGTCAACGCCTGCATGAAATAAGAAAAAAGTGTGAGCTTGATCAAAAGCAAATAATTTCGTTAAAGAGAGGCGTATTAATAGTGCCCCGTGAACGGCAGCCGTTGAATTAGCGCCGTAACGGATAAGTACGAGAGGAGAAAATACCATGATGACATACGACCGTAACCGAAATGCAATCACCACTGGCAGCCGCGTCATGATTAGCGGCACAGGCCAGTTCGGCGTGATTAAAGCGATCCACAGCGACGGCCTTAATGCCGAGCAGGTGCGCCGTGGTAAAACGGTTGAAGTCGAGGGATGCGAAGGTAAGTTCGAACCGATTGAGCTGATTCGCCTGGGGATGCACTAAGCTGCGCCCCGACATGCCGCCGCGGACGGCGGCATGTCATCGTGTTAAAGCCGGGAGGCGTACTCAGCAACCGTGGCCTTCGCGCCTTTTTGCAGCAACGTTTGATAGGCCTGCATGACCGCAGCCACAAACACCGCGTCCTTCGGCAGCTCGTTACCGAAAATAGCCTCAATGCCCAACAGCGCGCTAACGCGGCTTTCGCCTTCAGCGCTACCGTTTACCGCCGCCTGAATCACCGCCAGCTGCGGATCGCTCACCTCAATCGCGTTACCCTGCTCATCCACACCGCCGACATAACGCATCCAGCCCGCAACACCGAGGGCCAGCAGCGGGAAGGGTTTCTGGTGGACAAGGTGCCAGCGCACGGAATCGAGCATCCGCTGCGGCAATTTCTGGCTACCGTCCATGGCGATTTGCCAGGTGCGGTGACGCAGGGCCGGATTGCTGTAACGTGCGATCAGCTGGTCGGCATAGTGAGCTAAATCCACCCCCTTCACTTTCAGCGTCGGCGCCTGCTCTTTCAGCATCAGCGCATGCGCGGCTGCGCGATAATGTTCATCTTCCATGCAGTCGTTAATGTGCTGATAACCGGCCAGGTAGCCGAGATAGGCCAGGAACGAGTGGCTGCCGTTAAGCATACGCAGCTTCATCTCTTCAAACGGAATGACATCAGAAACCAGTTCCGCACCGGCCTTTTCCCACTGTGGACGTCCGGCGACGAAATTATCTTCAACCACCCACTGGCGGAACGGCTCGCAGGCGACACCTGCCGGATCGCGTACGCCGGTCAGCTGTTCAATTTTATCCAGCGTTTCAGCCGTGACGGCGGGCACAATACGGTCCACCATGGTTGACGGGAAGGTGACGTTCGCTTCAATCCAGTCGGCCAGTTCGCCATCAACAGCGCGCGCGTAGGCGCAGGTGACATTGCGCATCACGTGGCCGTTTTCCGGCATGTTATCGCATGACATCACGCTGAATGCTGGCAGCCCCGCCGCCTTACGCCGCGCCAGCGCTTCAACCACTACGCCCGGCGCAGATTTCGGCTGATGGGGGTTTTGCAGGTCGGCAACGATTAACGGATGATCGAACATCAGTTGTCCGGTTGCCGGGGAGTGGCAATACCCTTTCTCGGTGATGGTCAGGGAAACAATGGCGACCTGCGGCTCGCACAGCGCCGCCAGCACGGTTTCAAGGCCGTCGACCTGCGCATGCAGCGCATTTTTGACGACGCCGACCACGCGCGCCGTCCACGCATCGGCAGACATCTCTGCTACGGTATAAAGGTTATCCTGTGCCTTCAGATCGGCGATCTGCTGTTCGCCGCCAATCAGGTTAACTTCGCAGTAACCCCAGTCGCTGCCCTGTTCTGCGGCGAGTATATCGGTGTACACCGCCTGGTGCGCACGGTGAAACGCGCCAAACCCTAAATGAACAATGCGTGCCTTGAGGCTGTCGCGATCGTACTGAGGACGCGTTGCCTTCGCCTGTAATAAACGGTTTTCCATGATTGAGACTCGTTAATTATGAACGCTGAGATCCGCAGCCGCTCTGGTGACAGTGCGGCTGCGCCGGTTGACTAAACCAACTAGAATGGCAGTGTCATTACTTTATCCTGCCGATCACAATACTGGTTATGCTGCCATGAACATTGATTTACATTAACTTTCGGCCAAGTGGTGTGATATAAAAATCAAGTTGTGTGACATCTGGCAAAAGATATAAACCAGCTCATACAGGGGTGCGCACCGTCTGCTCGCCGGACCGGACCGTCGGCTCACGCCACAACCTGTCGTAGGAATAGCCTGTTAAATCTTCCACGACCCGGCGAGCTTCGGCGGATACGCGTTGGGGAGAGCCGTTGGCTTTCAGGCGATCCAGCTCATCCACAAAGATTTTGTGCGTACGCTTGTTAAGGTTGAATGTCAGAGCCTGCCACAGGGCCAGGATAAGCAAGGCAGCAGTGCCGATGAACATCAGCATTGCGATGGTGTGGATGGCTTCGGTTGGCTGCGTCTGGCTCCCTTTTACAAATCCGCCGCTTTGTAACAGGAGACCCACAATAAAGGTGGCAATAGCGACCGTGGTTTTTCGGGAGAATGTCATTACCGCGGCAAACAGTCCCTCACGACGCTGACGGCTGACCATTTCATCGATATCTGGAATGA
Source organism: Enterobacter sp. DTU_2021_1002640_1_SI_PRY_ASU_LCPMC_013 (assembly GCF_032389435.1). Classification (NCBI taxonomy): domain Bacteria; kingdom Pseudomonadati; phylum Pseudomonadota; class Gammaproteobacteria; order Enterobacterales; family Enterobacteriaceae; genus Enterobacter; species Enterobacter sp. DTU_2021_1002640_1_SI_PRY_ASU_LCPMC_013. Next base: position 2,064,675 of record NZ_CP135594.1, on the reverse strand, counting down.
ACGGGAACACGTTCCACGGTGTAAACTCAAGGACGCAGCGCCCCACCTGATACACCCCGGCCAGAATGACCAGCGTCGCGACGGTATTCAGCGCAGGGATCTGGTACACGGCAAAGAAGCCCCCCAAACAGAGCAACATCAGTGAATAGGCAAATACATATAGCTTTGATGGCCCATATCTGATGATCCCTATACCCGCAATTAACGTGACGGGCAGCCCCACAATACTCATCGACAGCAGCGTGCCTGCCAGTGAGGAAGAGACATTCAGACAGTAGACGCAGAAAAATACAAATACCGTGTTGTAGACATCTTTGCCGGTAAACGACAGCAGATAGATGGCGAGATGTTTCCTGAAGGCCCGGATTTTCAGGGTGGAACCATACTCCTTAAAAAGTCGTCCAAAGGCAGCCAGCTTCTCCCCTGCTGTTTGTGGGCGTGTGTTTTTTTCTAGCCCGGAGAGCATTTCCGGCGTCAACTCGCGTTCCCAGGTCACTTTCCACGAGATGAATACACATACCATAAACAGTACAGCAAAAATAACGCCGTTTATGAGGTAGGCATGGGCGCTGTTTTCCCCGAAATAGCCGATCAGTAATCCGGGAATAAATGTCGCCAGAAACGTCCCGGACGCTGAAAGAAACATGCGACAGGTAGAGAGTTTGGTCCGCTGGTTAAAGTCTTTTGTCATTTCTGACGGTAACGTTTCCCAGGGGATCAGTACCATTGCAGCAATAATTTCAAATGCAAGATAGACGGCGAGATAAAAGCCGTATGTCATACCATCAAGCCACAGCAATGCATAGACCAGCATCAACGGTGCACCGATCAGCAAAAAGAAACGTCGGCGACCAAATTTTTTACCAAAATAGTTTTTGTAAAAATGATCAGTGAAACTTCCCATAAACAAACTAACGATAGCATCGACAATGCGCGCTATAGCAACAATAGACGCCGCTTCAACCGGTGACAACCCAACAAATGTCGTATAGAAGAATAATAACCAGGCGCCGATAACGGTAAAGGCACCGCCGCCCATAATATCCGTTAGTCCGTAGCCGATACTAACCGGAATAGTAATTTTTTTTGCAGTACGAGACATGTTCCATCCCCACTCAGTGAGTAGAATTTAGAATCTGAAATAGTTTTCAGCATTATCATGGCAAATATTTTTAACCATCTTCGTTAGGATGGCGTTATTATCCGGAACTTCACCACGCTCCACCCAGCCACCAATGATATTGCACAAAATACGACGGAAATAATCGTGGCGAGTATACGAAACCAGACTACGGGAATCGGTTAACATACCGACAAAATTCATTAATAGCCCCTGATCCGCAAGGCTATGTAGCTGGTTTTCCATTCCGCGTTGAGTGTCGTTAAACCACCATCCGGAGCCAAACTGTATCGGCGATTTAACGCCCAATTCCGCAGTCTGAAAATTAGCGATAGTCGTCGCGACAATATCGTTATAGCTGGCGTTGAGGTTATATAGAATGGTTTTGGGCAAAGCTTCAGCCTGCGCCATTGCATCCAGGAGTTGGTTGAGATTGGCCGCAAGATTCGACTGATCGGTCAGCGAGTCAAAACCAGTATTACTACCCAAAGAACGGTACATGCGGGAATTATTATTGCGAATCGCACCGAAGTGTATCTGCATTGCCCAGTTATGCTGCCTGTAATTATGCGCCAGCATAATAAAAATGGCACTGTCAAGAATCGCATTATTACGGGCGTCCAGATTTTCACCCCGGCGCTTTCGGGCAAACACGGATTCCACCTGTCTTTCATCTGCTGACTGAAAATGGATCTCCACGGGTCCGTGATCGGAAATTCGGCACCCCATTTCGTGGAACCAGGCAATACGCTGGCTCATTCCCTTGACAAAATCGCTGAATGACTGGATTTTAGATCCTGTCGTCTCACCTAATCGATCGATAAAGTCGGCAAACTGTTCCGCGTTTTGCGCAAAAACATCGTCCGGACGAAAGGTCGGTAATACCTTAACGTTGAACGTCGCGTCATCACGCAATAATTGATGGTAGCGTAAATCATCAAGCGGAGCATCTGTCGTACAAATAACTTCTACCCTGGAGCGTTTAATGAGTTCCCTCGGCGTAAAATCAGGCTGCTGCAATAGCAGATTACAGCGCTCCATTATTTCACGCCAGTTATGCCTGCCCAGCGGTTCGTCACAGTTAAAATAGTGGTGAAGTTCTAAATGAGTCCAGTGATAGAGAGGATTTCCATAGCTCGCTTCGACCGTTTCAGCCCATGCCGCAAATTTATCCTCCGCCGGGGCATCGCCCGTAATGTATTTTTCGTCAATACCGTTGGCGCGCATGGCCCGCCATTTATAATGATCGCCAGCCAGCCAGAGTTCGGTAATATTATCGAGATTTTTATTCTCGAAGATATCTTTCGCGTCCAGGTGACAGTGATAATCAATAATTGGCAGCGCTTTCGCGACGTTACGATAAAGTTCAACACCTCTCGCATTGCCAATCATAAAGTTATCGTTAATAAAACTCATGACAGGGCTCCATATTTCCGCTGCTTCGCTGCGGTATCGCTCTGGCGCAGGGGTTCAGCTGCATCTTCCACCAGGCTCAAATCGCGGTCGCGCACTTCTGGCATCAGCAAAGCGGAGACCAGCCCAATCAGCGAGTACGCCACCAGCATCGCCACAATCGGCCACCAGGACCCGGTCATATTGCAGAAGATCCCCGCCAGCACCGGACCAAAGCCTACCGCCACCAGACCGCCCGCCTCTTTGGAGATCGCCATGCGGGTAAAGCGGTTCCGCGATCCAAACATCTCCGCCATGGTGATGTTTTCCAGCGCAAACAGCCCGAGCACCGCAAAGTTATGAATAACGATGATAGAGAGCATAATCACGCCCGGCGCGTAACTCTTATCGACGATAATCGACAGCATCGGGTAAGCCAGAATAATGGCTGAAATGTTAAGGATGATATATGGCAGACGGCGCCCCACTTTATCGGACAGCCAGCCCAGCAGCGGGATGGAGACGAAGCCAAGAATCGAACTGATCATCAGCGCATCGGTTGGGATCGCCTTATCAAATAACAGCGTCTGTACCAAGTACCCGGCAAGGAAGGTCTGGATAAGCCCAGAGTTACCGGCCTGACCAAAGCGCAGCCCCGTCGCCAGCCAGAACGATTTGCTCTTAAACATCGCGCCGACCGAGGTATCCTGCGCAGCAACCGGCGCAACGGCTTCGGCATCGTTTACCTTCTCAAACACCGGGCTCTCTTTAAGGTTCATACGCAGCCAGATGGCGAAGATCATCACCACCACGCTGGCGAGGAACGGCACGCGCCAGCCCCAGGCAATAAGTTCTTCACGATCGAGGGCAAAGAACATCACGGCCCAGATCGCCGTGGCGCTCAGCGTTCCACAGTTGGTGCCCATGGCCACCAGCGAGGAGATGATGCCGCGTTTACCCTTCGGGGCGTATTCGGCCAGCATGGTGCCTGCGCCGGAGATTTCAGCCCCCGCGCCCAGCCCCTGAATAATACGCAGCGTCACCAGCAGCACCGGTGCGAAAATCCCGATCTGCGCGTAGGTTGGCAGGACGCCGATTAAGGTGGTGCAGATCCCCATCATGGTGATGGTGATAAACAGCACTTTTTTACGGCCAATTCTGTCGCCCATTCTGCCGAAGATAAATGCCCCGACGATACGCGCGATGTAGCCTGCGCCGTAGGTGCCCATCGCCAGGATCAGCGCCATGGCCGCCGATTGCTCAGGGAAGAAAATTTCATGAAACACCAGCGCGGCGCCAAGGGAGTAGAGCTGGAAATCCATAAACTCCAGGGCGGTGCCCAGCCAGCCAGATACGGCGGCTTTCACCAGATCTGACGTACTTCTTTGAGGTTGTGCTTGAGTCATAATGGCTATCTCTGCAAGGTAAGATGCGTACCACTGAGAGCCTGTCTTCGCAGGCTCTTAACCGCGTGAATTATTATTGGTCGAACGTGAGCAAGACTTTGCAGCACTGCCGCTGGTCTTTTTCAAACAGTTCGATGGCGTCTGTAACGTGGTGATAGTCAAAAGTATGGGTGACCAGTTTTTCAGGGTCGATCAGCCCTTTTTCCAGCCAGTCAATGACCACCGGGAATTTGTTGGCATTCAGGCGTGAAGAGAAGATCGACAGCTCTTTGCCGGTGATCCCCTGCTGCACGATCTGGCTCGGGTCACTGGAGAAGCCCATCAGCACGATGCGCGCCGCCGGAGACGCCAGCGTAATCGCTTCCTGTAAAATGGACGGATGACAGGCAGCATCGATGATTAACGTCGGCTTGATGCCTTTTTCATCCAGCGCGGCCTGTAAAGAATGCTCGCCGTTGTTGAAGACCCAGTCTGCGCCGCTGCGTTGCGCCATCTCCAGCCGCTCATCAATGCGATCCACCACGATGACCTGCTTCACCTTGTAAACGCCCTTCAGCGCCTGCACGGTGACCAGCCCCATCGGGCCTGCGCCGTAAATCAGCGCTACGTCCTGTTCGGTGGGTTTCGCCTGCCCCGTTACGTTGGCGGCAATGGTGAATGGCTCAACCATCACCGCGTGGTGGTCAGGGATCGCATCCGGAATGCGCCAGGCATTTTTCGCCGGCACCACGGCGTATTCGCTGAAGCCGCCGTCACGGTGGACGCCCAGCACCACCAGCGAAGTACAAACGTTCGGTTTTCCAACGGAACACGGGTAGCAGTGCCCGCAGCTGATCACCGGATCAACCGAAACGCGCTGGCCCAGTCGGGTGCCCTCCACGCCTTCGCCAACCGCGTCTATTTCGCCAAAGAACTCGTGACCGATTACCCGCGGGTATTTTGCAAACGGGTTATGCCCGCGATAGATATGGCTGTCTGAACCGCAAATACCGGCGAGCTTAATTTTGACGCGGACGTCGCCTGCGCCCGGCAACGGGAGAGGACGCTCTTCAATCACCAGCACATCCGGCTGTTGGATCACTACGCTTTTCATCATTCGCTCCTCGTTTACCAGTTCCAGAGGGTGCCGTCTTCCAGACGAGCCACCGGCAGATAAGCCGGATCGTACGGGTATTTCGCCGCCAGCTTCTCATCAAACTCAATGCCCAGCCCTGGCTTGTCGCCCGGGTGCATATAGCCGTTATCGAAGCGCCAGCTGTGCGGGAACACTTCCAGCATCTGCTCCGAATACCCCATATACTCTTGCACGCCAAAGTTCGGTACCCACAGGTCAAAATGCAGCGCCGCGGCGTGGCAAATCGGCGACAGATCCGACGGGCCGTGTGAGCCGGTACGCACCTGATAAAGTGAGGCAAAGTCCGCAATGCGACGCATCCCGGTGATGCCGCCCGCATGGGTTATGGTGGCGCGGATATAGTCAATGAGCTGCTCTTCAATCAGCTGCTTGCAGTCCCAGATGCTGTTGAACACTTCCCCCACCGCAATTGGCGTGACGGTGTGCTGGCGGATCAGGCGGAAACACTCCTGGTTTTCAGCGGGAGTCGGATCTTCCATCCAGAACAGACGGTACTCTTCAATGCTTTTGCCGAATCGCGCCGCTTCGATGGGCGTCAGACGGTGGTGCATGTCGTGAAGGAGATGTTCATTGAAGCCGAACTGACTGCGCACTGCGTCGAACAGTTTCGGCGTGAAGTCGAGGTATTTTTCAGTGGACCACAGCTGCTCTTCCGGCCAGGCGCCCTTGGTCGCTGGCTCATACGCCAGCCCTTTTCCTTTTGCCATGCCGTAGGTGGTTTTCATTCCCGGCACGCCGCACTGCACGCGAATTGCCTTGAAGCCCATCTCTTTATGACGGGCATAATCTTCCAGCACGTCGTCAATGGTGTGCCCGGTGGTGTGACAATAAACCATCACCCCTTCCCGGGAGGCTCCGCCCAGAAGCTGATAGAGCGGCATGTTCGCGGCTTTCGCCTTAATGTCCCACAGCGCCATATCCACGGCAGAAATCGCTGACATGGTGACCGGACCACGACGCCAGTAAGCGCCTTTATAGAAGAACTGCCAGATATCTTCGATGCGGTGCGCATCGCGGCCAATCAGCTGAGGGCACAGGTGATCTTTCAGGTAGGAGGCAACGGAAAGTTCACGTCCGTTCAGCGTGGCATCACCCAGGCCGACAATGCCCTCATCGGTGGTGATTTTAAGGGTGACAAAGTTACGCCCCGGGCAGGTGACAAATACTTCAGCCCCGACAATCTTCATAATCCATTTCCTTACATCGCTCGTTGTGATGCAGGAAATTTACGCAACTACACTACTACCATACAAGTATAATGATCGTAAAATCAGCGGGCGATCACACTATAAGGACGCTTATGCGCGTCCCCAACCGGCCACGATGATCAACATGCCGCACAGGGCAATCAGCGCGCCTGCCCAGTCATACAGGCTTAGCCTGACGCCATCGACAACGCGCAGCCACAGCAGCGCGGTACAGACGTACACTCCGCCGTAGGCCGCATATACCCTCCCGCTGGCGGCCGGATGCAGGGTGAGCAGCCAGACAAAAAGGGCCAGGGACACACCCGCCGGGATCAGCAGCAGCGCGGAAGCGCCCCGCTTTAGCCAGAGCCACGGCAAAAAGCATCCGATGATTTCGCACAGCGCGGTCGCGAAAAAAAGCAGCGTCGTTTTGAACATTTTTCTCGTTTCGTGAGGATTGATTTATACATCATACGCGATAATGTTCACATCGTTCCCATACCTGCCGCGCGGGTATGACACCCTTTCGGATTGGTGTAGAATCCAACGGGGTAATCCGATTGTCTGCACCCGTTTAAAGGAAACGCTATGACTACATTAAGCAAACGCCTTTGTCTGACAGCCGTACTGGCGCTGTCATCGTTCGCCTTCGCCGCAACGGCATCAGCCGAAACCAGCAAACTCATCATTGAGTCTGGTGACAGCGCGCAAAGCCGTCAGAACGCCGCCATGGACAAAGAACAATGGAATGACACCCGCAGCCTGCGTCAGAAAGTGAATAAGCGCGTGGAAAAAGAGTGGGATAAAGAAGACGTCGCGTTTGATGCCCGCGACAAATGCCAGCAAAGTGCCAACGTCAACGCTTACTGGGAGCCTAACACCCTGCGCTGTCTGGATCGTCGCACTGGCCGCACGGTAGCACCGTAATGTCGACGCCGTGTGACGTTAAGCTCCGTCCGCTGGAGCGCGAAGATTTACGCTTTGTTCACCAGCTCGACAACAATGCCAGCGTGATGCGCTACTGGTTTGAAGAGCCTTATGAGGCGTTTGTCGAGCTGTCCGATCTTTACGACAAGCATATCCACGATCAGAGTGAACGCCGGTTTGTGGTGGAGTGCGAAGGTGAGAAAGCCGGGCTGGTTGAACTGGTTGAGATCAACCACGTTCACCGTCGGGCGGAATTTCAGATCATTATTTCACCGGAGCACCAGGGGAAAGGTCTTGCGTCGCGGGCGGCAAAGCTGGCGATGGATTACGGGTTTAACGTCCTGAATCTCTACAAGCTTTACCTTATCGTCGACAAAGAGAACGAAAAAGCGATTCATATCTACCGTAAGCTGGGCTTTATGGTGGAAGGTGAACTGATCCATGAGTTCTTTATTAACGGCGAATACCGTAACACCATCCGCATGTGCATTTTCCAGCATCAGCATCTGGCCGGGCATAAGTCCTCCTCCGCCAGCCTGCTTAAACCCACCGCGCAGTAACCTGCGCGGTTTTATTCTCAATAATATTCAATGCTGTTTTTGATGGTGTAGTTGTGCTCAACGGCAGGTTTGACGCTGTCATCGGTGATCACCAGCTCACAGCTCACCGGGTTATTGTGGCGATCGTAATCACAGCTCTGCTTTACATTGCCCATCGGTTTATCGTTCAACAGGCTTACCGCCGTATAATCCATGCGCTTGCGCAGATCTTTCGACGGCACCGACTTGACGGATAAACGCTGGTCGCCGGAAACCGTAGTTTTACCCAGCGGGTAGCCGTCGGCGTCATACTGGTACTTCACTTCCATCTCTTTGCTGTGCGCGGCAACCACAAACCCGTTATCGTCGGTGTCCCACGTCAGGCCGGCAGACGGCAGTTCCGCCAACTGACATTTTCCCTGCAACTTTACCTTCTGCTGCTGGGTTTCCGCATCGACGTAGTAGTTAGCATCCAGCACCAGCGCAACGCCCGTATTAGCGTCGAGATCGTGCAGTTCAAGCGTATCGAAACACCCTTCCGTTGACATCGTGCCGGTCACACGTTTAGAGACTTCACCCTTATCGTTGAACAGCGTCTGGGTAAAATCCTTCACCGGCCCGCGCAGAGGATCAAAGTCAAACTCGTTCGAAAAACTCGCCATCTCCGGCGTAAATGACAGCGGCGCGGTGTTGTTGTCGCATCCCACCAGTACCGTTGCCAGTAGCGTTATCGCTGCGTATTTGTTCACATCATTTACCGTTCAAAGAGAGATACAATCATATTAGCAAATACAGCAACTTACATAACAGCACTTCATTTGACTCTTTGCGCTGTATAAATCCGTCGTTTGCATTGACGAGACCTGCCAAAGTGGCTACTTTGGGCGCGGAAGATTCCACACTATTATAAAATTAGATTTTTAAATTTTCGGGTTAACATCATGATTTACGACTGTTTTTTATACTATGACGAAGATATGTTGCTCGACATCAGATTACATACTCTCGCTGATGTCGTTGACCGTTTTGTCATTGTAGAAGCAACACACTCTTTTACGGGCATACCGAGAGAATTGCATTTCGATATTACAAAGTTTGCCAAATTCAAAGACAAAATCATTTACGTGCCTTTTGACGCGCAGCCTATTTTAAACCGTGCGGATAATAACCAGGTTGATGCATGGGCAAATGAAGCAGCGCTGCGCAACTCCATTATGAACGGGTTAAAAGACGCGGCAGACGACGATCTGATTCTGGTGTCAGACGTTGACGAAATCTTCTCTCCCGACACGGTCAGGGCCATTAATCCGCGCGCGCTCTGCACGACTATTCATCAAAACGTGTTCAACTATCAGTTTAATCTCCAGGTTCACAACACGGATGGTACGCCGAGAAAATGTACCTTGCCCCGCGCGACGTCCTATTACAACCTTAAGCATTTCTTCCACGGTGAGCCTGAATCTTTCAGAAACTGGAAGCGTGCGCGCAAAGATAAAAACTGGTCATGGTTTAAATGGAACTGGCTAAAAATCAATAATAAAATTGTGAAAGATGGCGGCTGGCATTTCTCATGGGTAATGACTCCAGAAAGAATTTCCGAAAAAATGTCTACCATTTCTCATACCGAATACGATCTGCCGGAATTTAATAACCCGGAACATATTATGAAGGTTATTACCAACGCCGAAGATATCTGGGGACGAGACCGAAAACTGGTCAGGCAAGAGGTATCAAAACGCACCCTGCCTTCTTATCTGGTAGACAATCAGCACCATTATTCGCAATTTATTTTATGACGCAGGCAGGGCTCCAGGACAATTCAGAAAGACAGGTCCAAAAACAAAAGCTTACCCTAACCCTGCTATGCTTACAGTCCACACAGTGAAAAGGAGCTACAGATGAAACGGTTACCCTGGATTACCGCCCTGCTGTTAATGAGTGCTTCACCCGCTCTTCTTGCGGCCCCGGACTCCTGCGAGCGCGTGAAAAGCGACATTCAGCAGAAGATTATCAACAACGGCGTACCGGAGTCTGGCTTTACCCTGAACATCGTCCCGAACGATCAGGCCGATCAGCCGGATGCGCAGGTCGTTGGGCATTGTGCCAACGATACTTTCAAAATTTTGTACACCCGCACCAGTAGCGGCAACTACCCGGTGAGCGGCGCAGGTACGCAAGAGAATGCGCCCGCTGAGCCGCAATGATTTTCCCACTCAATTCCCCTGATTTGACGAGGATTAATATTTAATACCTCTAAATAAGTAACACTCCCCCCATCATTAGCCCGGTTGTAGTCACGGGTGAAAATAATTATTAACAATGATGGGGTGAGTTATGTCCGAAGTTGAACATCACGGCGGTATAAGCCGTCGAACTCTGGTTAAATCGACTGCCATAGGATCCCTGGCGCTTGCCGCCGGTGGGATCGCATTACCTTTTGGTCTGAAAAGTGCCGCCGCCGCTGTGCAGACCGCTATTCAGCCCGCAGAAGACAAAGTTGTCTGGGGCGCCTGCTCGGTGAACTGCGGTAGCCGCTGCGCCCTGCGTCTGCACGTTCGCGACGACGAAGTCTACTGGGTTGAAACGGATAATACCGGCGAGGATATTTACGGCAACCATCAGGTTCGCGCCTGCCTGCGAGGCCGTTCAATTCGCCGTCGCATTAATCACCCAGACCGTCTGAACTATCCGATGAAACGCGTGGGCAAACGCGGAGAAGGCAAGTTTGAGCGTATCACCTGGGAAGAAGCGCTGGACACCATCGCCGTGAGCCTGAAAAGCGTGGTCGAAAAATACGGCAATGAAGCGGTCTACATTAACTACTCCTCCGGAATTGTAGGTGGCAACATCACCCGCTCCTCCCCTTACGCCTCGCTGGTCGCGCGCCTGATGAACTGCTACGGCGGCTTCCTCAGCCACTACGGCACCTACAGCACCGCGCAGATCGCCTGCGCAATGCCCTACACCTACGGCAGCAACGACGGCAACAGCACATCGGATATCGAAAACACCAAACTGGTCGTGATGTTCGGTAATAATCCGGCGGAAACGCGCATGAGCGGCGGCGGGATCACTTACTACCTTGAGCAGGCGCGCGAACGGTCAAACGCGCGGATGATCGTTATCGATCCGCGCTATACCGACACTGCCGCAGGGCGTGAAGACGAGTGGATCCCGATTCGTCCGGGCACCGATGCCGCGCTGGTGGCAGGTATTGCGTGGGTGCTGATTAATGAAAATCTGGTCGATCAACCTTTCCTCGATAAATACTGCGTGGGTTATGACGAAAAAACCCTGCCGGAAGGCGCACCGGCTAATGGTCATTACAAAGCCTATATTCTCGGCCAGGGTGATGACAAAACCGCGAAAACCCCGGAGTGGGCGTCTCGCATAACGGGCATCCCTGCCGATCGCATCATTAAGCTGGCCCGTGAAATCGGTTCGGCGAAACCGGCCTACATTTGCCAGGGCTGGGGCCCGCAGCGCCAGGCCAACGGGGAGCAAACGTCCCGCGCCATCGCCATGCTGCCGATCCTGACCGGCAACGTCGGCATTAACGGCGGCAACAGCGGCGCGCGCGAATCGACCTACACCATCACCATCGAACGCATGCCGCTGCCGGAAAATCCGGTGAAAACGCAAATCTCCTGCTTCAGCTGGACGGATGCCATCGTGCGTGGACCGGAGATGACCGCCCTGCGCGACGGCGTACGCGGCAAAGATAAGCTCGATGTGCCGATCAAGTTCATCTGGAACTACGCGGGTAATACCATCATCAACCAGCACTCCGATATCAACAAAACTCACGACATTTTGCAGGATGAGAGCAAGTGCGAAACGATCGTCGTCATCGACAACTTTATGACCTCGTCCGCGAAGTATGCCGATATTGTTTTGCCGGATCTGATGACCGTCGAGCAGGAAGATATCATCCCCAACGATTACGCCGGCAACATGGGATACCTGATTTTTCTCCAGCCGGTTACCGCCCCGAAGTTCGAGCGCAAGCCCATCTACTGGATCATGAGTGAAGTGGCGAAACGCCTCGGACCGGATATCCATCAGAAATTCACCGAAGGCCGTACGCAGGAGCAGTGGCTGCGCTACCTGTACGCCAAAATGGTCGCCAAAGATCCGCTGCTGCCATCCTACGATGCGCTGAAAAAAATGGGTATTTATAAGCGCAAAGATCCTAACGGACATTTTGTGGCCTATAAAAAATTCCGTGACGATCCGGATGCCAATCCGCTGAAAACCCCGTCGGGCAAAATCGAGATCTACTCCAGCAAGCTGGCGGATATTGCGGCAACCTGGGAACTGCAAAAAGACGAAACCATCACCCCGCTGCCGGTCTATACCTCAACCTTTGAAGGCTGGGACGCGCCCGAGCGCAGCAAGTTCCCGCTGCAACTGTTCGGTTTCCACTTTAAAGCCCGTACCCACTCCAGCTACGGCAACGTGGATGTGCTCCAGGCCGCCTGTCGCCAGGAGGTGTGGCTTAACCCTGTGGATGCGGAGCAACGTGGAATCAAAAACGGGGATATGGTGCGCGTCTTCAACGACCGCGGCGAAGTGCGTATTGCCGCGAAAGTCACCCCGCGCATCATGCCCGGCGTAAGCGCGATGGGCCAGGGCGCCTGGCATGACGCCAACATGAACGGCGATCGTGTCGATCACGGCTCCTGCATCAATACCCTGACCACGCACCGCCCGTCACCGCTGGCGAAAGGCAACCCGCAGCACACGAACCTGGTGCAGATCGAAAAGGCATAAGGATTAACCGATGACAACCCAGTATGGATTTTTTATTGATTCCAGCCGCTGCACCGGGTGTAAAACCTGCGAGCTGGCCTGCAAGGATTACAAAGACCTGACCCCGGATGTCAGCTTCCGGCGTATTTATGAATATGCGGGCGGCGACTGGCAGGAGGACAACGGCGTCTGGCATCAGAATGTCTTCGCCTATTACCTGTCGATTGCCTGCAACCACTGCGAAGATCCGGCCTGCACCAAGGTCTGCCCGAGCGGGGCAATGCACAAGCGCGACGACGGTTTTGTGGTGGTGGACGAGGATGTCTGCATCGGCTGTCGCTACTGCCACATGGCCTGCCCGTACGGCGCGCCGCAGTACAATGCCGCCAAAGGCCACATGACCAAGTGCGACGGCTGCCACAGCCGCGTGGCGGACGGCAAAAAGCCCATCTGCGTCGAATCCTGCCCGCTGCGCGCGCTGGACTTTGGCCCGATTGAAGAGCTGCGCAAAAAACACGGTCAACTTGCTGCCGTCGCGCCGCTGCCGTCTACGCACTTCACGAAGCCGAGTATTGTGATTAAACCTAACGCCAACAGCCGTCCGACGGGTGACACCACCGGCTACCTGGCAAACCCGAAGGAGGTGTGAGATGGGAAGTGGATGGCATGAATGGCCGCTGGTGATCTTCACCGTTTTCGGGCAGTGCGTGGCCGGCGCGTTAATCGTGATGGGCTTCGTCTGGCTTAAGGAAAATGATGACAAGGCCAGAATGCGCATCGTGCGCAGCCTGTTTTTTCTCTGGCTGGTAATGGGTATTGGGTTTATGGCCTCGGTACTGCATCTTGGCTCCCCGCTGCGTGCCTTCAACTCGCTTAACCGCGTGGGCGCGTCAGCGCTGAGTAATGAGATCGCGGCGGGTTCGATCTTCTTTGCCGTGGGCGGTTTCTGGTGGCTGGTGTCGGTTATCGGTAAAATGCCCCCAGCTTTGGGCAAAATCTGGCTGGTTGTCAGCCAGATCCTGGGCATCGTTTTTGTCTGGGCGATGACCCGGGTCTATCAGATTGAGACTGTCCCGACCTGGTATACGGGTTACACCACGCTGAGCTTCTTCCTGACGATGGTTCTGGCTGGTCCTCTGCTGGCCGCGCTGCTGCTGCGCGTTGCAAACGTGACATTCAAAGGTACTCTTGCTGCGTCAGTCAGCGTACTGGCACTCATCGTCTGCGTGGCGGTCGTCGTGTTGCAAAGCAATACGCTGGGGACAATACAGAGTTCCATCCAGCAGGCTAACGCCCTGCTTCCGGATTATGGTTCGCTTCAGGTATGGCGCATCGCGTTGCTGGCGGCGGGTTTAGGCTGCTGGATCTGCCCGCTGATTCGTCGTCAGGAGCCAAAAACGCTCGGCCTGTTTGCAGGTGTCGTGCTGGTGGCGCTGGGTGAACTGATTGGCCGTGGGCTATTTTATGGTCTGCATATGACCGCAGGGTTAGCAATTGCAGGTTAACACAGGTGCGCGGGGCTACCCGCGCGCAAGTAAGGAAAGTTGTAATGAATGACGTCTCACGCCGCGAATCGTTCGCGTTCAGCGCCCGGGTACTGGGCGCGCTGTTTTATTTCGCTCCAGACAGCGAGCAGACCGCGCCGCTGGTGGGTGCCCTGACCGCAGGTGACTGGGTTCAGGACTGGCCGCTGGCGGAGGAAAATCTGCTGCCTGTCGCCAGTATGTTTAAGACCCCATCGGATGAAGCGTTGAAAGACGCCTGGCAGCGTCTGTTTATTGGCCCATATGCCCTGCCCGCCCCCCCGTGGGGCTCGGTCTGGCTTGATCGCGAGTCCGTGCTGTTTGGCGATTCGACCCTCGCGTTGCGTCAGTGGATGCGTGAAAACCATATCGCCTTTGAGATGCAGCAGAATGAGCCCGAAGATCATTTCGGAACGTTGCTGATGCTGGCGGCATGGCTTGCCGAGAACGGTCGCGAAACAGACCGCGACCAGCTTCTTGCCTGGCATCTGCTGCCATGGAGCACGCGTTTCCTTAGCGTATTCGTTGAAAACGCGGCCCATCCGTTCTACACCGCGCTGGGTAAACTTGCCCAGCTGACGCTGGCGGAATGGCAGTCCACTTTGCTGATCCCGATTGTCGAAAAAACGCTGTACCGATAACAGCACCTGGCTTGTCCACCCGTTGTGCAGGCCAGGCTCGCACATTTTTGCTGCAACACAACGTCACAACTGCTATACTGTATATAATTACAGTATACGAGGATGCACAATGGCTGTTGAAACAAAATTTGTTGTCGTAAGAAAAGGTGAAGAAAAAATGACATTTGCCAGTAAGAAAGAGGCTGACGCTCACGACAAGCTGCTCGATATGGCAGAAGCGTTTACCGACTGGCTGTTGCAAAGCGGAATGCAGATGGATGAAACGCAGGCGGAGAACCTTGGTCTTTATCTCGCCGAGCAGAAAGAGTCCGTGCAGCATATCCTGCGTACCAGCAAGCTTCCCGAGCTCAATGCTGAAACGGATAAAACAGCATCAGATGCGGACAGCAGCAAAAAAATCCGGGCCGTCAAAGCCGCCTGATCGTCAGAACGTCTGATCACCTGTCCTGCCGCCGCGGGCCGGAAACGGCTCGCGGCTTTATTAAGGTCGGCTGAACCTTATATTCATCAACCGTAACCCTGAAAATACGTCCTGTTATCTTGATTTGTCCGCCTCAACGTTTACGCTGATATTCAGCCTTTTTGCTTCCATGGTTATCATTGTTTTGGCCAGGTCCTTATCGCCCCCGTGCACTTTATCTATCAGATCCTGTACAAGGGCCATCATCAGGAAGTTTTTATTCGCAGGGTAGAAATCTGTCATAGTGATCCCGTTATCCTTCAGGCGCTGATGCGCCACCGTCTCTGTATCTGCGATTATTTCAGCTACTTTCTCATGCATGATCTCGATCTGCTCGAAAACAATGCGGTTAATCATTTCAATCTGTTCTGGCGTAAAATTCGGTTCCATTATTTCCCCTCGTCAGGCGTATGTTAAAAACACGTGAATCACACGTTGAGCGCCTCTGAATGGTGCGGTAAATTATCACACAACTCTTGTAACTCGTTGATCAGCCTGGCCACATGGAAACCGTCACAGACAGAATGATGGACCTGAACGGCGAAAGGCAACAAGACCTTTCCATCCTGGTTATAGTATTTTCCAAACGTGAACATGGGCGCAAAAAAATTCCGCATGTTAGCGACGTTGACGTTAAAACTGCTAAAACTGACCCACGGAATATCCGATATGAAGAATATATTCTCCCAGGACTCTTCTTTAGGCCAGTAAGCAAGGATATTGCCATAGCGGGCAACATCTTCTGCATAAACGCGCTGAAAATGGTGAATATTTCCATCGTAATGACTCCATAACGATGAAAATGTCTCCGTTTCTTTATGGAAAAGGGTATAGCTTGGATGAACCTCATTCCATATTACAAGCTCATCATCCTTCATGGCCATACGGAATTCCGGATGCCGGTTTACGACGTCAGAAATAAGGGAAATAATCGCAGGATAAAATTTCCAGCCAACCTCTTTGATATGCTTTAGCAGCACGGTAATGTCCAGCTGAACCGTTTGGTTAAATGTAGATTGAGCAAAGCCCTGAAATACTTCAAAGTGTTCCTTTCTTGCCCAACGTGATAAGTCAACTACCGTATATTCTGGCATTATTTTTGTCATTTCAGAGCCTTAGTTGAGCTGCGCTATATAAAATAGTAGCGTATCACAAACGTAGGGGCTGTATAGACCGTAGCGAAGAGGCACCCTAAATTTTCAGCGTATCAATCACCGCTCTCAGCGCCGGGGATACGTTGCGGTGTGGATAATAGAGGTACAGTCCGTCCATCCGCAGGCTGTAGCGCTGTAAGACGCGTATAAGCGTGCCACGCTCCAGATCGTCAGCCACCAGCTCAACCGGGACATAGGCCAGCCCGAGTCCCAGCCGGGCCGCTTCGGCCTCCATGTAGCTGTCGGAAAAGGCCCATTGCCCCTCCGGGCGGTGAGTAACATGCTTCCCGTCCTGAACAAGCTCCCATTGATAGTGGTTACCGTCGGCAAACTGGTAGGCAATGCAGGGATGAGCATCCAGATCGGCGGGCGTCTGCGGGAAACCATAGCGCCGAAAATGCGCCGGAGCGGCAACCACAGCCATCTCCATATCGGGCGTGATGCGCACGGCAATCATTCCTTGTCCCACCTCCGGCCCAAGCCGGACGCCCGCGTCGAATCGCTCGGCAATGATATCCACGAACCGGCTCTCATTCATCAATTCCAGACGGATATCCGGGTAACGCTGTTTGAAGATAGCGAGCTTTGGCAGCAGGCATTTTTCGATGGCGTGCTGGCTGGCATTAATACGCACCGTGCCGGATGGCGTCTGGCGGTAATGCGCCAGTCTGGTCAGCCCGGTATCGAGCGCATCAAAGGCTGAACCAGCGGTCTGGTAAAGTTGCTCCCCGGCGTGGGTCAGCGACAGTTTGCGCGTTGTACGCACCAGAAGCCGAACGCCCAGCCGCTCTTCCAGCTCGCGAACCGATCGACTGATCCCGGATTGTGCCAGCCCGAGCCGTTGCGCGGCTGCCGTGAAGCTTCCCTCCCGCACCACCTGGATAAACAGATACAGCTCATTGTAGTTTTCCCGCTTCGCCATCATGCCTCATCAATTCATAACAATATGATATTAATCCTAGCAGCCTTTGGCCTCTAATCAGCACTATTTCTGCTAACTATAATGACCGCATTACAACAACACACGGTACCTCTTATGCAAACATTCACCCAAAAACTGTCCGTTGCGCTGCTGCTATGCGCATCATTAAGTGGAGTGACAACAATGAGTTATGCAGAAACACGAAATCCTGCCGCCCCCGTTTCGATGGTGACAACCTGGGATAAGACCTTCGTCGAGAGCAATAAAGTCGACCACCGCAAGGTGACGTTCGAGAACCGATACGGGATCACCCTGGTCGGCGATCTGTACATTCCCAGGAACAGCGGCGACCAGAAGCTGGCGGCGATTGCCGTCAGTGGACCATTCGGTGCGGTTAAAGAACAATCCAGTGGTCTTTATGCCCAGACTCTGGCTGAACAGGGGTTCGTGACCCTGGCCTTCGACCCATCCTACACGGGTGAAAGCGGCGGCCAGCCGCGTAACGTTGCCTCCCCTGACATCAACACCGAAGACTTTAGCGCCGCAGTGGATTTCCTCGGATTACAGAAAGAAGTCGACCGTAACCGTATCGGCATTCTCGGGATCTGCGGCTGGGGCGGTATGGCGCTGAACGCGGCATCCATGGATACCCGCGTGAAGGCGGTCGCCACCAGCGTAATGTACGATATGAGCCGCGCGATGGGTCACGGCGTGGGCGACGGGAGAGATCGTTATTCAGCGGCCGATCGCCGGGCCGTGTTGCAGTATCTGAACGCGCAACGCTGGAAAGATGCTGAAAGCGGCACCTTCGCCCATGGCGGCCACGATATTTATGTCGATGAAAACGGTAAGGTAACGGCGGCCGGGCGTATTCTGCCGGAAGCATTGCCCGCCGATCCGCATCCGGTACTGAAAGAGTTCTATGATTACTACCGTATGCCGCGCGGCTTCCATGCCCGTTCCGTAAACTCCACCGGCGCATGGACCGCGACCATGCCGTTGTCCTTTATGAATATGCCGCTGCTGAGCTATGCCGGGGAGATCACCATCCCAACGCTGATTGTGACCGGTGAAAACGCGCACTCACGTTATTTTGCGGAAGATGCGTTTAAAGCTGTCGGCAGCAAACAGAAGGAACTGGTGATTGTTCCCGGTGCGAATCACGTTGATCTCTACGATAACGTCGCAGGGAAAATCCCGTTCGCGCAGTTCGGGCAGTTTTTCAAAACCAGTCTGGATTAATTCTCTTAGCCCCCGGCAATCAGGGGGCTTATCTTCTCTTCGCCGTGAATTACACCTATGTCCACACTGAATCAAACCTCATCCCGTGATGCTGAGCGTGCACACTGGGGCGGTATTTTTGCCATGACCCTGTGCGTTTTTGTCCTCATTGCCTCGGAATTTATGCCCGTCAGTCTGCTCACGCCCCTCGCCAGAGATTTAGGGGTGACAGAGGGGACGGCTGGCCAGGGGATCGCCCTCTCTGGTGCGCTGGCTGTCCTGACCAGCCTTTTTCTTTCCCGGCTTGCCGGGAATATGAATCGCAAACATCTTCTTTCAGGCATGACCGTCCTGATGGCGCTGTCAGGGATCATTATCGCCTTCGCCCCAAACGCTTTGATGTATATGGCAGGCCGGGCACTGATCGGCATCGCCATCGGCGGTTTCTGGTCGATGTCTGCTGCCACCGCCATTCGGCTGGTGCCTCAGCATCAGGTCTCTCGTGCGTTGGCGATTTTTAACGGCGGCAACGCGCTGGCGACGGTGGTCGCCGCCCCGCTGGGCAGTTATCTCGGCTCGACCATTGGCTGGCGCGGCGCGTTTCTTTGCCTGGTTCCCGTGGCGATTGTGGCGTTCATCTGGCAATATTTTAGCCTGCCCAACATGGGCGGGAACCAGCGGCCGTCGCCACGTAAAAGCGTATTTCGCCTGCTCCACCAGCCTGCGGTTTCGGTGGGTCTGATGGCGTGCGGCCTGTTCTTCATGGGACAGTTTGCGTTATTTACCTATGTGCGCCCCTTCCTCGAAACCGTCACCCACGTCAGTCCTTCCGGCTTATCGCTGATCCTGCTCACTATCGGTATCGCAGGTTTCATCGGCACGCTGATCGTCGCGCTGGTCCTGAATGCCGCGTTTTACCTCACCTTAATGGCCATACCGCTGCTTATGGCGCTGATTGCAGGGGTATTAATGCTCACCGGGGACAGCCTGTGGATCGTGGCCCTGCTGTTAGGTTTCTGGGGAATGCTGGCAACTGCGGCCCCCACCGGCTGGTGGACGTGGATCGCCCGTACGTTACCGGAAGATGCCGAGGCTGGCGGCGGGCTAATGGTCGCGGTGATCCAACTCTCCATTGCGCTTGGCTCAACGGCGGGTGGCGTGGTGTTTGATACCTTTGGCTGGCAGAGCACCTTCGCTTTAAGCAGCATATTACTCCTGAGTGCAGGGGTGCTGACTTTTACGACGTCGCGCCATCGGAAATAAGGCATTATATTAACAGGGTTGTTTTATTTAATTACAAAACCTCGCTCACCTCCCGTTGAAATAATAATTAAGCAATATCCTGGTCAGCCAGCGACATCGCTTTGTTAGCTTGAGCGTTCAGGCAAAGCTCAAACCGGAGGTATTCTTTGCTGATTAAATTAAAGAAAGAACGAACGCATCAGGAGGATCGTCGTCTTGCCCTCTGGCTGGCGACCTCCGCGGGACTGCTGAATGCCATTGCGCTGGGCGCGTTCGGTTTTTTTCCCTCGCATATGACGGGCAATACCTCGCAGCTATCCAGCGAAGTTTCCTCCACCGATCTCAGCGATATTCTTTTCTTTGGTGCCATTATTCTTTCGTTTGTCTCAGGTGCCATCGCTGCGCGGATTATTGTTATCTGGGGGATTATCCATAACGTCAGGCTGGTATTCAGCCAGGTTCTGTTTGTTGAAGGGCTATTACTGGCCGGGGTATCCCTGTACGAAATGTATTTTCACTCCTTCGCCACGAATCAGGAGATTATTATTTTCCTGTGCGGGTTGATGGGAATTCATAATTCCACCTCCACTCAACTATCCGGCGGTCGGGTGAGATCCACGCACATCACCGGCACGCTGACCGATGCGGGCATTTCGCTGGCCTCCGTTATGGTCGCCATGCTGCGCCGGGATTACTCCAAAGATACGGCCGCGCAAAAGAGTCAGCTCAAAACCCATTTAACTACCCTTTTCTCCTTTATCAGCGGCGGGATCGCGGGGCTGATCCTGTTCAGAGAGTTTGGATTCCACGCGATGCTGGCGCTGGGCCTGTTGCTGGTAATCGTCGCCGCCTTCTCTATCGTCCGCATCTCGTGGCGCGTACGCAAGGTGCGCGCCGCGCTCAGTCGACAGATATAATCAGCACGCTTTATGTGACGTTGTCACGTAAGGCATACTTCTTTAAGACTATTCTGCCTTCCCACTGACAGCCCTTATGCCATAAGGCTTCACTCAGGTTGTCACTAATTTCATAGGGTTACTGATTTACCCCCTTCGCTGGAACCCTTCCGTTTCGCTTGCTATAGGTGAAGTACCCCTGCCGAAACATGGCATAACAACAGGCAACCGGTGGTTGCTATAACGCATGCGCACAGGGAGACACACCGCAATGCACCCATTACTTAAACGTTCGCTGCTTTTTGTCGGCGCGATTATCGTGGTTCTCGCTCTCCTCACCTGGGGAATAGGACTGGAAACGATTAAGGCGCGCCAGGTTGACCTGATTTACCTCGGGCAACAGCACCTGATTCTGGTCTTTTCATCCATGTTCTTTGCCCTGCTGGTGGGCATTCCAAGCGGTATTCTGCTGAGCCGTCCGGCCGCACGTGGTATCGCCGAATATGTGATGCAAATCTTTAACGTGGGCAACACCCTGCCGCCGCTGGCCGTTCTGGCGCTGGCGATGGTGGTGATTGGCATCGGTGATAAACCGGCCATTATCGCCCTCTTTCTGGCCTCTCTGCTGCCGATTGTGCGTAACACCTATGCCGGGCTGTGCTCTGTTCCCGCGTCGTTGCTGGAAGCGGCAAACGGTATCGGCATGACCAAATGGCAGCGCCTGAGTCAGGTTGAGATCCCAAACGCTTGGCCGGTGATGCTTTCCGGTATTCGCATTGCCACTGCGATTAACGTCGGTACCGCACCGCTGGCATTCCTGATTGGCGCCAGCAGCTACGGCGAGCTGATTTTCCCGGGGATCTATCTGAATGATTTCCCGACGCTGATCCTGGGCGCGGCGGCCACCGCTCTGTTCGCCCTGATTCTGGATACGCTGCTGGCGGCACTGGGCCGATTACTGAGCCCGCATCTCGCGCGATAATTATAACAAGGAGCTTCTATGAGACTGTTTTCCGGGCTGACGGCGCTATGCGCCGCCGCGCTCTTCACCAGCCAGGCGCTCGCCGCGCCGCTGATCCTGGCCACCAAGAGCTTTACCGAGCAGCACATTCTCTCGGCCATGACCGTGCAGTATCTGCAAAAGAAAGGGTTTCAGGTACAGCCTCAGACCAATATTGCAACGGTGATTTCCCGTAACGCGATGATCAACAAGCAGATTGATATGACCTGGGAGTATACCGGCACCTCGCTGATCATCTTCAACCACATCAACAAACGCATGTCGCCGCAGGAATCGTACGAGACGGTCAAACGCCTCGATGCGAAGCACGGTCTGGTGTGGCTTAAACCTGCCGATATGAACAATACCTATGCCTTTGCCATGCAGCGCAAACGCGCCGAGGCTGAACATATCAATACCATGTCTGAGATGGTGGCAAAGATTGAGCAGATCCGTAAAACCGATCCGGATAACAACTGGCTGCTGGGCCTTGACCTGGAATTTGCCGGGCGCAGCGACGGGATGAAACCGTTGCAGGCAGCCTACAACATGGAGCTGGACCGCCCGCAGATCCGCCAGATGGATCCGGGCCTGGTCTATAACGCGGTGCGCGACGGGTTTGTCGATGCGGGGCTGATCTACACCACCGACGGGCGCGTAAAGGGCTTCGATCTTAAAGTGCTGGAAGATGACAAAGGCTTCTTCCCGAGTTATGCCGTGACGCCAGTTGTTCGGAAAGACACGCTGGAGGCTAATCCGGGGCTGGAGGAGGCGCTGAACACCCTTTCAGCCCAGCTCAATAACGACGTTATCACCGAACTGAATAAGAAGGTGGATATCGACCATCAGTCACCGCAGCAGGTCGCCCGTGATTTCCTGCGTAGCAAACAGTTGCTGTAGGAGGCGCTATGGAGACGATTCACTATATTCTCGACAACTGGGACTATCTCTTAACCCTGACGCTGCAACACCTGTGGCTGGTGGCGCTCGCCGTGGGCCTGGCGATTATTATTGGCGTGCCGCTGGGCATTTTAATTGTCCGCCATAAATGGCTGGCAACGCCGGTGCTGGGAATTGCCACCATTGTGCTCACCATCCCGTCAATTGCGCTTTTCGGCCTGATGATCCCGCTCTTTTCGCTGATCGGTCAGGGCATTGGCGCCCTGCCCGCGATTACGGCGGTGTTCCTCTATTCGCTGCTGCCGATTGTGCGTAACACCCACACGGCGCTCGACAGCCTGCCGCCGGGCCTGCGTGAAGCGGGACGCGGCATCGGCATGACCTTCTGGCAGCGTCTGCGCTGGGTGGAAATCCCGATGGCGTTGCCGGTGATTTTTGGCGGCATCCGCACCGCCGTGGTGATGAACATCGGCGTCATGGCGATTGCCGCCGTGATCGGCGCGGGCGGGCTGGGCCTGCTGCTGCTTAACGGTATTGGCGGGAGTGATATTCGTATGTTGATTGCGGGCGCGCTGATGATTTGTCTTTTAGCGATTGTGCTCGACTGGTTGCTGCACCGTTTGCAGGTGGTACTGACTCCGAAGGGGATTCGATAATGATAAAACTGGAAAACCTCACCAAACAATTTTCACAGAAACACGGCCAGACGTTTAAGGCCGTCGACAACGTCAACCTGAACGTGCCTGAAGGGGAAATGTGCGTGCTGCTCGGCCCGTCCGGCTGCGGGAAAACCACTACCCTGAAGATGATCAACCGTCTCATTACGCCAAGCAGCGGGACGATCCTGATTAACGGCGAAGACACCAGCGGAATGGACACCGTGACCCTGCGTCGCAACATTGGCTACGTGATCCAGCAAATTGGCCTGTTCCCCAACATGACCATCGAAGAGAACATTACCGTCGTGCCGCGCATGCTGGGTTGGGATAAAGCGCGCTGTAAATCCCGTGCCGAGGAGCTGATGGATATGGTGGCAATGGATCCGCATAAATTCCTTCACCGCTATCCGCGCGAAATGTCCGGCGGTCAGCAGCAGCGTATCGGCGTCATCCGCGCGCTGGCAGCGGATCCTCCGGTCCTGCTGATGGATGAACCGTTCGGCGCGGTCGACCCGATTAACCGTGAGGTGATCCAGAACCAGTTCCTGGAGATGCAGCGCAAGCTGAAAAAGACCGTGATGCTGGTGAGCCACGATATTGACGAAGCGCTGAAGCTGGGCGACCGTATTGCCGTCTTCCGTCAGGGACGTATCGTGCAGTGCGCCAGCCCGGACGAGCTGCTGGCGAAACCCGCGAATGAGTTTGTTGGCTCGTTTGTTGGCCAGGACCGGACGTTGAAACGCCTGCTGCTGGTATCGGCGGGCGACGTCACCGACCAGCAGCCTACCATTACGGTACGCGAATCGACGCCGCTGCCGGAGGCCTTCGCCACCATGGATGACAACGATATTCGCGCCATTACCGTGGTTGATGAGCACGGCAAACCGCTCGGCTTTGTGAAGCGCCGCGAAGCGCGTAACGCCAGCGGCAGCTGCGGGGATATTCTGCATCCGTTCCGCATGACCGGTAAGGCCGAGGATAACCTGCGCGTGGTGCTTTCTCGCTTGTATGAGAGCAACACCAGCTGGATGCCGATTGTGGACGAGGACGGACGCTATAACGGCGAAATATCCCAGGATTATATTGCGGAATATTTGAGCTCAGGGCGTACGCGCCGGGCGTTGAATATTCATAGCGAGAGTTAAGCATTCAGGCCGGGTACTGCCCGGCCTTTTTCCGCACGCATACCTTTTGCTAACCTCCCGATTTACCGCCACAATATTGTATCGTCCCCGTTAAATCACGACTTCATGCAACGTCTTCACGCTTACCCCGACATCCGCGCGATGTTTCGTCGTCTCCTGATTGCTACCGTCACCGGCGTGCTGGCGGCGCTGGCCGTTGCGGTGTTCCGCCACAGCATGTATCTGCTGGAGTGGCTATTTCTCAGCAACGAAAGCGGAAGTCTGGTGAACGCCGCAGCCGCGTTATCGCCCTGGCGGCGGGCGCTGACGCCTGCGCTGGGTGGTCTGGCCGCGGGAATGCTACTGTGGGGATGGCAGCGCATGACGGCACAACGTCCCCACGCCCCCACCGATTATATGGAAGCGCTTGAGACGGGTGACGGCCAGTTTGATTACGGCGCCAGCCTGGTGAAATCCCTCGCGTCGTTGCTGGTGGTTGCCAGCGGCAGCGCCATCGGCCGTGAAGGCGCCATGATCCTGCTCGCCGCCCTCGCCGCCTCCTTTTTTGCACAACGTTGTACGCCGAAATCCGAATGGAAACTGTGGATCGCCTGCGGTGCCGCCGCCGGGATGGCCAGCGCCTATCATGCGCCGCTGGCGGGCAGCCTGTTTATCGCAGAGATCCTGTTTGGCACGCTGATGCTGGCCTCCCTCGGCCCGGTGGTGATTGCTGCTGTAGTGGCCCTGCTGACCACGCGCCTGTTAAGTCCCGGCGCGAATACGCTATATGATGTCCATCTCAGCGAGATGCTTACGGCGGTGGATTATTTCCTGATCGTTGGCGTGGGTCTGCTGGCTGGCGTTTGCGGCCCGCTGCTGATGTGGCTGATGGCGGCCAGCCACAGGCTGTTTCTGCGTCTCAAACTTTCACCGCCGTGGCAGCTGGCGCTGGGTGGTCTGATCGTCGGGCTGCTGTCGCTGCTAACGCCGAAGGTATGGGGGAATGGCTATAGCGTGGTTCAGGCGTTTTTGCAGTCGCCGCCGCTGCTGTCGGTGATTGCTGGCGTCTTTATTTGCAAGCTGCTGGCGGTGCTGGCAAGCAGCGGGTCCGGCGCGCCGGGAGGCGTGTTCACGCCAACCTTGTTCGTCGGTATGGCAACGGGAATGCTGTTTGCGCAGATCTTTGCGCTGTGGTTTCCTGGCTCTGAGACGGCGATCCTGCTCGGGCTGGCGGGTATGGCGACGCTGCTCGCCGCCACAACGCATGCGCCAATCATGTCGGCCTTGATGGTATGTGAGATGACCGGGCTGTATTTTTTACTTCCCGGTTTGCTGGTTGCCTGTGTTGTGGCGTCGGTATTGTCGAGAACGCTACGCCACGACTCGATCTACGGCCAGCATACCGCCGAAAGCCGAGAGATCGATATAGTGCGCTAATTCGCGCTGCTCGGCGCGGGGCAGATAAGGCAGTTCGCCCACCAGCGGGCCAGGCAGCTTTTTGCTCAGCACATCGATGATTTCAGCGTAGTGCGCAAGGCCCGGGTTAATACGGTTCGCCACCCAACCAATCAGCGGCAGGCCGTCATTAGCGATAGCCTGCGCCGTCAGCAAGGCATGGTTGATGCACCCTTCCTGAATGCCCACGACCATAATCACCGGCAACTGCTCCTGCACCACCCATTCGGAAAGGGGACGTAAATCGTTCATCAGGCTGCGCCAGCCGCCGGTCCCTTCAACGACAACGTGGTCAACCTTTTCACTCAGATTTGCCAGGCCATCAGAAAGCAGGCTGTAGTTGATAAGCCCACTGTGAGCGACGCTGCTTTCCTCTTCGCTTAAGGCGATAGGATTAACGGCATCATAAGGCAGTTCCAGAGACGAGACGCTTTGCAGAACCAGGGCATCCTTATTGCGCAGCCCTTCTGGCGTCTCTTTACTGCCTTTTGCAACCGGCTTGTATCCTGCAACGCGTTTACCGCTTGCCGCCAGGGCCTGAAGTAACGCGCGGGATACGACTGTCTTCCCGACAGACGTATCCGTACCAGTAATAAAGAAACGCTTAAGCATGACTCATTCCACCTCTTGGGTATGCTTCAAAATATAAACCAGGTAAATAATTCAGTGGGGAAAGTCTACGGGATGCGTGCGCTACCGGGCTTGAGATAGCGCAATTTTTCGTACATCTCTGGAAAAGAGTTAGCCCTGTAGCAAACGAATCAGTAACGAGCCGTTGTACATCGCATCTTTTACCAGCGCGGCGCCGGCCATCGTACCCTGGTTGGAAAATTGCGTACTTTCGACCACGATGTTTTTACTGTACGCGGGAAGCGCCTGCTGATTGATGCAGGCGGAAATCGCCGGAAAGAGGATATCCGCCGCCTGGCTGAGCGGGGAGCCGATCAGTATTTTTTGCGGGTTAAACAGGTTCACCATAATGGCCAGAATGCGCCCGACATTATTGCCCACGCCGGTAATAATGTCCTTCGCCAGCAGATCGCCCTGCCTTGCCGCAGCGCACAGTGCCTCGACGCTTAACGGTTGACCGTGCAGCGTGGAGCTCATCGACTGGCTGAGCCGCACCTGCGCCAGCTCCAGCACGCTTTCGACGCTGGCAATCGTCTCCAGACAGCCATGGTTACCGCAGTAGCAGCGTTTTCCGTACGGATCGACCTGCGTATGGCCGATCTCCACCAGGCTACTGCTGCCAGCATGCAACAGACGCCCGTCGGTGATCACACCTGCGCCAACGTTATGATCAATCACCACCTGAATTACGTCGCGCGCGCCCCGGGAGGCACCAAACAATGCCTCCGCCATCGTCCAGGCGCTGATATCATGCTGAATGTAGACCGGCACACCGGTGTGGTTTTCCAGCACGTCGCCCAGCGGCATCTCTTTGACGTTTTCATAAAACGGCATGCGGTGAACAATGCCATTTTCGGTATCAATAATTCCCGGCAGGGTGATCGCAATCGCCGTTAAACGTTCAAGACGCTGCTGGTGACGAATAAAGAACTGGTCGATGTGGGTCAGAATGGCATCGAGAAGTGGTTGCTCTGCATTAAGCGGGAGTTCCAGCCGGTCTTCCACCACCAGCTTGCTGCTGAGGTCGCGCAGCGCGAGGAAGATTTCCCCGCGGCTAATCCGCAGCGACAGGTAGTGCCAGGCTTCCGTTTCCACCACCAGCCCTACCGCCGGACGGCCACGGCTGCCCGGCTCCTGAATTTCTGTCTCCTGAACCAGATGGGCTTCCAGCATTTCGCGGACAATCTTGGTAATACTGGCGGGTGCCAGTTGTGCCAGACGCGAAAGATCGATACGCGAAACCGGACCAAGCTGATCAATCAGGCGATAAACGGCACCCGCGTTGGTCTGCTTGATTTGATCGATATGCCCTGGCTGACTATCAGCAACCACCTCGTACTCCCTTATTTTCGAGCTTCGAAATAAACTGAGGGCTATGGTGAAGCACTTCAATGGCTGACGTCAAATTTTTACTTAGCCATGTGATTTACTGCACATTTTCGCCCACTTTTCCCTATAAATAACGCCCGCGAGAAGCGGTAATTAATTGTTCTTTGAAACGCTGTGCCGCATGGCTCTGTTCATGATGTTTAGACCACACCAGCCACATCTCTGAGACTGCATCCTGCTCGGCTATCTTCACCCAGCGCATTTCCGCCAGTTGTACCCGTTTAAATGAGGCGGGGAGAATCGACACGCCAAGCCCTGCGGCAACGAGACCAATGATCGTCATGGCTTCCCCCACCTCCTGCGCGATAGTCGGGACAAGGCCATATCGCCGCATCAGACCAAGAATATCGTCATACAACCCGGTACCCACCTGTGGGTCAAAAAAGACAAACGGCTCTTTCGCCAGTTCAGCCAGCGTGACGCTGTGCTGCGCGGCGAGCGGATGATCCCGGGGGATCATCGCCATCAGCGGTTCGCGGAGGATCGCCTGCCACGCCAGGGTATCAGGCAACTGCGTGTTACGCATCAGCCCCAGGTCGAGCGATCCTTCGTTAAGCGGCGATATCTGCTCCCGGGTATTTATTTCGCGCGTCTGAATATGCACATCCGGAAAATTACGGCGAAACGAGGATAGCGTTTGTGAAACAGCGCTGATAAAGGGGGCCGATGAGGTAAACCCGATGCGCAGCTCCCCCGTCTCCCCAAGATAAAGCCGTTCCGCTCTGGCGGCGGCGTCCTCCACCATACTCAGGATCTGCCGGCTATCGGCGAGAAACTGTTTTCCCGCCGCCGTCAGGCTCACGCTGCGGTTGGTTCGCGCCAGCAGACGCGCCCCGACCTGCTGCTCCAGGATCTGGATCTGCTGGCTTAGCGGTGGCTGAGAGATATTCAGCCTTGCCGCCGCACGACCAAAATGCAGCTCTTCGGCGACGGCGACAAAATAGCGCAGATGGCGCAGCTCGATATTCATATTTTTAAAGTATCATTTGAGATTATTAATATATTAGACAGAATATTTACATTTTCCTACCCTAATCTTGTGGTCATACCCGTCACCAGAAACCACGGGGATGTTTAAGCAAGGATTATGTGTGAGCCGTACAACGACCGTTGATATCGCGCCGGCCAGCGACATTGATGATTTACCCGCAGCACCGCAGCCGGTTCAGTTTATTAAACGTGGTACCCCCCAGTTTATGCGCGTCACGCTGGCGCTCTTCTCAGCGGGTCTCGCCACTTTTGCCCTGCTCTACTGCGTTCAGCCGATCCTGCCGGTCCTGTCGCATGAATTTGGCGTGTCGCCAGCCAGCAGCAGTATTTCGCTCTCCATTTCAACCGGGATGCTGGCGATCGGTCTGCTGTTCACCGGGCCACTTTCGGATGCCATCGGACGTAAGCAGGTCATGGTAACGGCGTTAATGCTGGCCTCCGTGTGTACCTTGCTGTCCACCATGATGACCAGCTGGCACGGCATTCTGGTCATGCGCGCGCTGATTGGGTTATCCCTCAGCGGCGTGGCGGCGGTCGGGATGACCTATCTCAGCGAGGAGATCCACCCGAGCTTCGTGGCCTTCTCCATGGGGCTATACATTAGCGGGAACTCTATCGGCGGGATGAGCGGACGCCTGCTCAGCGGTGTGTTTACTGATTTCTTTAACTGGCGCATTGCGCTGGCCGTTATCGGCTGCTTCGCCCTCGCTTCGGCGCTGATGTTCTGGAAAATCCTGCCGGAATCGCGCCATTTCCGCCCGACCTCCCTGCGTCCGAAAACGTTATTTATCAACTTTCGTCTGCACTGGCGCGATCAAGGGCTGCCCCGTTTGTTCCTGACCGGTTTCCTGCTGATGGGCTCGTTCGTGACGCTGTTTAACTACATCGGCTATCGTCTGATGCTTTCACCGTGGCATCTTAGTCAGGCATTGGTGGGTTTGCTCTCTGTGGCATATCTCACCGGGACATGGAGTTCGCCAAAAGCGGGCGCCATGACCGCGCGCTTCGGTCGTGGTCCGGTGATGCTGGTTTCCACCGCCGTGATGCTGTTCGGACTGCTGATGACGCTTTTCTCTTCCCTGTGGCTGATTTTTGCCGGAATGCTGCTCTTCTCTGCGGGCTTCTTTGCCGCGCATTCCGTTGCCAGCAGCTGGATTGGCCCACGCGCGCGCCGCGCCAAAGGTCAGGCTTCGTCACTGTATCTGTTCAGTTACTATCTCGGTTCCAGCATAGCCGGTACGCTCGGCGGGGTGTTCTGGCATAACTACGGCTGGAACGGCGTGGGCGGATTTATCGCGCTGATGTTGTGCGCGGCACTGCTGGTGGGCGCGAGCCTGCATAAACGACTGCATTAACATTCAGCCCTCTTCGTGTTTAAATCGAGCCGATGCTAATTTTTGTCATCGGCTGATTCAGACACGAGGACTTCATGAAAAACAATAACTATCAACAACTCACCCGCACCTTCCAGCGCCTCTCCCGCTTCTCGCACCTCTCCTCTATCGCCAGCTGGGACATGTTCACCATGATGCCGCCAGGCGGCAGCGCCGCGCGCGGTGAAGCGCTGGCGGAGATGAGCGTCCTACAACATCAGATCCTGACCGATAAAAAAATGGGTGAATGGCTGGCGGCGGCGGCAGACGAAGATCTGAATGACGTTGAGCAAGCCAACCTGCGTGAAATGACACGCCACTACCAGCAGGCCACTTTACTGCCGGAATCGCTGGTGGAGGCCAAATCGCTGGCGGGCAGCAGGTGTGAACACGCCTGGCGCACTCAGCGTCCGGCCAACGACTGGCAGGGCTTTTCAGCCAACCTGAAAGAGGTGGTGAAACTCAGTCGTGAAGAGGCCCGCCTGCGCGCTGAGGCTAAAGGCTGCACGCCTTACGACGCGCTGCTGGATATCTTTGAACCCGACATGACCAGCGCTCGCCTGGATGTGCTGTTCGGCGATCTGAAGTCCTGGCTGCCGGAGCTGCTGGCAAAGGTTGTGGAAAAACAGGCTCAACGATCGTTCGTTCCGCCACAGGGTCCCTTCCCGACCGCCACGCAGCGCGAGCTGGGCCTGGAAGCGATGAAAATGCTTGGCTTCGATTTTAATGGCGGTCGTCTGGACGTTAGCGCTCACCCGTTCTGCGGCGGCGTGCCGGAAGATGTGCGTATCACCACGCGTTACGATGAAGATGAACTGCTCAGCGCGCTTTTCGGCGTGATCCACGAAACCGGACATGCCCGCTACGAGCAAAACCTTCCGCGAGCGTGGGCCGGCCAGCCCGTTGCGCTGGCGCGCTCTACGGCGATCCATGAATCCCAGAGCTTGTTCTTTGAAATGCAACTGGGCCGCAGCGACGCTTTCCTGAAGCATCTGCTTCCGGCGGTTCATGCCCGTTTCGGCAGCCAGGCGGCATTCAGCGAAGAGAATTTTATTGCCTGGAACCAGCGCGTGAAGCCGGGCTATATCCGCGTTGATGCGGATGAAGTGAGCTATCCGGCGCATGTGGTGCTGCGCTATGAGATCGAGCGTGCGCTAATCAATGGCGAAATTGAAGTCGATGATATTCCCGCGTTATGGGATGAGAAAATGCAGGCGTGGCTTGGGTTATCCACCAAAGATAACTATCGCAACGGCTGTATGCAGGATATCCACTGGACCGACGGCGGTTTTGGATACTTCCCGTCTTACACGCTGGGGGCAATGTATGCGGCACAGCTGTTCCATGCCGCCAAAACTGCGCTGCCCGGGTTGCAGGCATCCATCGCCGGGGGCGATTTCTCGGCGTTGTTTGACTGGCTGCGTCAGAATATCTGGCAGCACGGCAGCCGTTTCAGCACATCGCAGCTCATCACCCAGGCCACGGGTGAAGATCTGAATATCCGCTACTTCCGCGAACACCTGACGTCCCGCTACCTGTAACCGAACGCGCCGGGGGCCCACCCCGGCGTTGTACATATGGTTACACGCCGATACCAATCACTCACGGAAACCCCGAATTTACAGGGATATAGTTATTTCAACGGCCCCGCAGTGGGGTTAAATGAGAAACCAAATTCGAGGGTATGAAAATGAAAAAAGTATTAGCTCTGGTTGTTGCCGCTGCTATGGGTCTGTCTTCCGCTGCATTCGCGGCTGAAACTACCGCCACCGCAGCGCCTGCGGCATCCACCGCTGCTCCGGCCAAAACGGTTCACCATAAAAAACATCACAAAGCGGCTAAACCAGCGGCAGAACAGAAAGCGCAGGCCGCGAAAAAGCACCACAAAAAAGCGGCAAAACCTGCGGTAGAGCAGAAAGCCCAGGCGGCTAAAAAGCATCACAAAAAAGCAGCAAAACACGAAGCGACTAAACCTGCTGCACAGCCAGCAGCGTAAGAGTACAAGCTTAACCGTGCCCTTCGGGGCACGTTGGTAAACCGGCGCTGAACGGGTTTGCGGTCAGCGCCGTTTTTTTATCCGGAGGGCGTATGCTGCGGCGCTATCGGTTTGAGTTCATTCTTATCCTGCTAATTTTATGCGCGCTCATCGCCAGCCACTTTTATCTTTCCTGAATGTAGCACGCTGATTTTACTCCCACTTTCTCGCCGTCGCGTCTATAGTATTTTCATAGGGTTCACTTTTAATAATCATAATTACCCCCACCAGAGTGTGATATGCGTAAATCTGTTGTGTTGTTACTGGGAACGTTTAGCCTTTTTGCTGGCTTTTCACATGCGGATGATGGCGACGATGACGCCATTAGCGCCAAAGAGGTAAAGACGCTGTTTTTTGGTCATGACGATCGTACGCGTGTCACCGATCCTACCGAATCGCCCTGGGATGCCATCGGGCAACTGGAAACCGCCAGCGGCAATTTATGTACCGCAACCCTCATTACGCCACGCCTTGCGCTGACGGCGGGTCATTGCCTGTTAATGCCGCCTGAAGGCAAACCGGATAAAGCGATCGCCCTGCGCTTTGTGTCGCAAAAAGGAATATGGCGCTACGAAATTCACGGTATTGAGGGGCGAGTGGATCCGTCGCTTGGCAAACGCCTGAAACCGGATGGCGATGGCTGGATTGTGCCGCCCGGGGCGGCCTCCTGGGATTTCGGGCTGATCGTTTTACGTTATCCGCCGTCCGGGATCACCCCGCTGCCGCTCTTTGATGGCGATAAGGCCGCGCTCACCGCCGCCCTGAAAGCCGCCGATCGAAAAGTGACGCAATCAGGTTATCCTGTTGATCACCTCGATTCGCTGTACACCCATACGGACTGCGTGGTGACGGGTTGGGCGCAAAACAGCGTACTGTCGCATCAGTGCGATACGCTACCGGGTGATAGCGGATCGCCCCTGATGTTAAAAACCGATAACGGCTGGCAGCTGATTGGCGTTCAGAGTTCTGCGCCAGCGGCGAAAGACCGCTGGCGCGCCGATAACCGGGCGTTGTCGGTGACCGGTTTTCGCGACCGGCTGGAAGCCCTGGCGCAGCAGTAGGTCACTCAGGCCAGTTTAATCATGATCATGCCGGCGAGCAGTAATACCAGCCCTATCCAGCCTTTATTGTTTAAACGCTGCCCGAACATAATCCAGCCTGCCGCCAGGGTGGCGGCAATACCGAAGCCCCCCCACAGCGCATAGGCCACGGACAGATCGATGCCTTTCACCGCCTGCGACAGGGCGCTAAACGCCCCCAGAACCGCGGCAATCGATAACAGGCCGTAGGCTTTGCGACGAAAACCGTCGGAGAACTTCAGAAAGACGTTGGCAATAATTTCCAGAACGATGGCGAAAGCCAGCCAGGCCGCGTGGATCCATTCAAACTGCTGCATGGGTCTGCTCCTTCTGCTGTTTTGCCGGTTTGCGTGTACCCGATTTAATCAGCACGATACCTGCGACCAGGGTCGTCAGCCCGGCAATTTTCATTGTCGTCAGGGTTTCATCAAATAACATGACGCTAAACAGCGTAATCAATAAAATACCAATACCTTCCCACAATGCGTATGCCACGCCCAGCGCGATTTTTTTAACCGCAAAAGAGAGGAAAATATAGGAAAGCGTAATCATGACCAGCATCAAAATAAAACCGGTGCTGCCATCACTCACGCTTGCCCATTTCATCGACAAGGTGCCGGTAATTTCAGCGACGATCGCCAGAGCTAATAAAATCCAGTAAAACATGTTTTTTCTCCTGCTTGAGAATATAATCCATCGAGGCTCGCTGCGGACAGCAAACCAAAAAATTGGGAATTAAATCAGTTAGCTAAGCGCATAGCGCCAGCTCAGGCAGAAGACGTGACTATAGCGCGGAACGCCAGTGTTGCTCACCAGAAAGCAGGCAGAGGGAGGTTGAAAACAGAGCAGAGTTGTTTGAAAAATACGTCCTGAACAAATTGTCCATAAAATTACAATTATCCGCGGTGTTGCTTCTCGTCTTTGCGGATGAAAATTGTCCTCGGTAGTTGAACACGCCTGATTTGTATCATAAGCCAGGAATTTACTCAAAGCCTTTTCATTTCTTTACCCAGTCTGTTTGATTTTGGTTAGTTTTTTTAATCCGCTTTCCCCTCTATTATAAATAAAAAACTGTTCAGGAACGTCCATGGCCAAACCTATTATCACCCTCAACGGGCTTAAGATCGTCATCATGCTGGGCATGCTGGTGATCATTCTGACCGGCGTTCGTTTTGCGGCCGATATCATCGTGCCTTTTATCCTGGCGCTTTTTATCGCGGTGATCCTCAATCCACTGGTGCAGCGAATGGTGCGGCTGCGCATCCCGCGTGTGCTGGCGATAAGCCTGCTTATCAGTATTATTATCGTTGCGATGGTGCTGTTAGTCGCCTATCTGGGAACCTCCCTGAACGAGCTGGCGCGGACGCTACCGACATACCGCTCTTCCCTGGCGACCCCGCTGCTGCAAATTGAACCCTGGCTGCAACGCGCGGGTATCGAAGTCTCGGTTGAGGAACTGCTTAAATACATCGATCCGAATGCCGCCATGACGATTGTCACCAGCCTGCTGGCACAACTCTCCAACGCCATGACCTCGATTTTCCTGCTGTTCCTGACGGTTGTGTTTATGCTGCTGGAAGTTCCACAGCTGCCTGCAAAGCTCCAGCACATCATGGTGCGTCCGGTAGAGGGAATGGGCGCCATTCAGCGCGCGCTCGACAGCGTTTCACGCTATCTGGTGCTGAAAACGGCCATCAGCCTGGTGACGGGATTAGTGGTCTGGGGGATGCTCGCCGCGCTGGATGTGCGTTTTGCCTTTGTCTGGGGGCTGCTGGCCTTTGCGCTCAACTATATTCCTAACATCGGCTCCGTGCTGGCGGCGATCCCCCCTATCCTTCAGGTGCTGGTTTTCAGCGGTTTGTATGATGCCCTGATTCTGCTGGCAGGCTATCTGGTGATTAACCTTGTCTTCGGGAACATTCTCGAACCACGGATAATGGGACGCGGGCTGGGGCTTTCAACCCTTGTTGTGTTCCTGTCCCTGATTTTCTGGGGCTGGCTGCTCGGGCCTGTCGGCATGCTGCTCTCCGTTCCGCTGACAATTATTGTCAAAATTGGCCTGGAGCAGACCGCCGGTGGACAAAGTATCGCTGTACTGCTGAGCGACATGAGCCATAAGGCCGATTAATTGTCCATCGACAGCATGGGCTTGCCCGTTCTTCCCGCTTCGCGATAGTTGCCCACTGCCCGCTGCCATTCCGACAGCGGGTAGAGGGTGACATCGCTGCACTGGCTGGCGCGCAGTTTAGGCCAGATGCGCCGAAACTCCGCCTGCCACGCCTCAGCGCTCAGCGCGTCCAGATAGTTACGAATGTGAAACCACGCCACGCGCGGCAACGGCCGCTGCTGCCGGAAGGTCTGCCCGGAGAGTAGCCCGTAGCAGACAAAGGTGCCGGTTTCGGGCATCACGCTCAGGATCGTCTCCGCCAGGCTGCCGCCCGTGGCGTCGTACACCACCTCCGCTTGCGCGGCGGCAGCGTTGACGGCGGTCGTATCATGTTGCGCAATCGGGACGATCCCCATTTCAGCCAGACGTTGAGCGTGCACGGGCGAGCGATGGATCCCGTAAACCGCCTCCGCACCCGCCTGGCGTGCCCATTGCCCGAGCAGAACGGCGCAGTCAGAACCGGCAGCGGTGAGCAGCACCGTTTTCCCGACCGGAGGATAGCGGTCCAGCATCATCTGTGCGGCAAGCGGGTTGATATACGCCCGCGCGGCAAGTAGCGAGTCGACGTCGTCCGGGACGGGAACCGCATACGCCGCCGGGCAGTCGACATAGCGCTGCCAGGTTCCCTGCCCCCGTAACGGCAGGACCCGCTTGCCCAGCAGCGCCGGATAAGCGGCGGGCGTTTCGGTCACTATTCCGACCCCTTCATAACCGGCTATCGCAGGCAGCGGCGTGCGATGGCGATATGCTCCGGTGATGGGGATGAGATCGGAGGCGTTCACCGGGGAAAAAAGCATGCGCACACGTATCTCTCCCGGCTGTCGCGGCGACAATGGTGTAGTTTCCGCTTGCAGTACCGATTCAGGCTCACCAAACCGGCGATACCAGAGAGCCAGATTAAGCATTGCGATCGCGCCATCCCATTTCCGGTGCGACATGTTTCAGGATGGACTCGATCACATGTGCGTTGTATTCCACGCCCAGCTGATTCGGCACGGTAAGTAACAGCGTATCCGCTTCCGCGATCGCTTCATCCTTTTTCAACTGTTCAATCAGCTTGTCTGGCTCTGCGGCATAGCTGCGTCCGAAAATGGCCCGCGTTTTCTCATCCAGATAGCCCACGCTGTCGCTTTCATTGCGGCTTGAGCCGAAATACATCCGGTCGCGATCGTCCATCAGGGCAAAAATACTGCGGCTGACCGAAACGCGTGGCTGACGGGTATGCCCTGCCTCAGCCCAGGCCTGTCGGTAGGCACGGATCTGTTTTGCCTGCTGAATATGGAACGGCTCGCCGGTTTCATCATCTTTCAGCGTTGAGCTTTGCAGGTTCATCCCCAGTGTTGCCGCCCATACTGCCGTTGCATTAGAGCCAGCCCCCCACCAGATACGATCGCGTAAGCCTTCTGAATGCGGCTCCAGACGCAACAATCCCGGCGGGTTTGGGAACATCGGCTGTGGGTTAGGCTTTGCAAACCCTTCACCGCGTAATACATCAAGCAGTACCTCAGTGTGGCGGCGCGCCATATCTGATTCGTTTTCCCCTTCCTGCGGCACGTAACCAAAATAACGCCAGCCATCAATCACCTGCTCCGGGGAACCCCGGCTGATACCAAGCTGTAATCGCCCGCCGGAGATGAGATCTGCCGCGCCAGCATCTTCCGCCATATACAGCGGATTTTCATACCGCATGTCGATCACGCCCGTCCCGATTTCGATGCGTTTGGTTTTCGCGCCTATTGCAGCCAGCAAGGGGAATGGCGAACTGAGCTGGCGGGCAAAGTGATGCACACGGAAATAAGCCCCGTCCGCGCCCAGCTCTTCGGCGGCGACCGCCAGATCGATGGACTGTAGCAGTGTGTCAGCCGCGGTTCGCGTGCCGGACTGGGGTGACGGCGTCCAGTGACCAAACGACAAAAATCCGATCTTTTTCATAGTGGAGTATCCTGATAAAGCATTGCGTTATCCCTACTCTACGCATTAACGGATGAGAATAAATGGTGATTATTTAACGGAATGCTTCAAATAAACTGACAGAAATACGCAAATCGCACGCTGCCTTCCCGCAGAGGAGGCATTCTCCTGACATCTCATAATGGGATATAGTGTGAACTATTCTCTTTTTAACAGGTAACATCAGCAATGGCTCTGATCCCTAAAAACTACGCACGGCTGGAAAGCGGCTACCGTGAAAAAGCGCTAAAAATCTACCCCTGGGTTTGTGGACGCTGCTCGCGTGAGTTTGTTTATTCAAATCTTCGTGAACTCACGGTTCACCATATCGACCACGATCACACCAATAACCCGGAAGATGGCAGTAACTGGGAGCTGTTGTGCCTGTTTTGTCACGATCACGAACACTCAAAGTACACCGAAGCGGATCAGTATGGCACCACCGTTGTTGCGGGTGAGGATGCGCAAAAAGACGTGGGTGTCGCCACGTTTAACCCCTTTGCCGATCTCAAGGCGATGATGAACAAGAAGAAGTAATATCGACGGCTTCACTGCCCATACCTGTCGTATGGGCAGTCAGAAAGCCACATATGTTGTATTCCAGTCACAGGTTGAACAATGACACGGCTTTAATATCTGCCTCAGGGTTCACGCGTTTTACTGCCTCTAAAAACGCAGCGAAGTTTTGATTAAACACCGTCAGATTATTATAAAATTGCACCTGTTTTTCACGGGTTCCCTCAAGATAACTCACAGACCAGATCCGCCTGTTATTTATCACTATCGAGCCTGGTTTAATTTTTATGATAGCCGCCAGCTCAATTTTACGGGTGCTGCTCTTTATAACCTCGTATAAATACTGCTCATCATAAAAGTAGGTTTTACCTGACGAGCCGCCAAACCAGACAGGATGGGTTGAGATTTTTTTCATTCCCCGGCTGTCGGCAACGATGCGCGTTGGATGCCGAATACGCCTGACGAAAAAGCGTATCAGCATAATCAGTGCCACAAAAGACAGCACCACAAAAAGAACGTTAATGCTCTCCCGCATATTTCGTTACCTGACATGCATAGTTATAAGTGAAGAAGTATACCCAAATAGTCTGGTCGTGATAATTGCCCTTCTACGCCCGTACGCCATGATGCCTTGTTACCCTTGATCTTTGCTATCGACATACAATACTGTATATAAATACAGTATTAATTGACGGTGATCATCATGCAGTTTTTCACGCCATCAGAGCGACGCCGGAGCGTGGCCCTTCCCCTATTCAATGACCCTGTTCCTTACGTTCTGAATGAACGTATAAGCGCGCCCACGAAGGCTCGCGGCGTAGTGACCTGTATCGTGACATCTGCGAGCTGACCATGTTTGCACTGTGTGATGTGAACGCTTTCTATGCTTCCTGTGAAACGGTTTTTCGCCCGGACCTGAAGGGACGACCGGTGGTCGTGTTGTCCAATAACGATGGGTGCGTCATCTCTCGCTCCGCTGAAGCCAAACCCTTTGTGAAAATGGGTGAACCGTACTTCAAACAGAAAGATCTCTTCAGGCATCATGGCGTGGTTTGTTTCAGCAGTAATTATGAACTTTACGCGGATATGTCCAACCGGGTAATGAACACGCTTGAAGAGATGTCGCCTCGTAGCGAAATATACTCAATTGATGAGATCTTTTGCGATCTTACCGGGGTGCGTAATTGTCGCGATCTTTCCGACTTTGGGCATGAAATGAGAGCGACCGTACTGCAACGCACCCATCTGACCGTCGGAGTGGGCATCGCACCCACAAAGACGCTGGCGAAACTGGCAAATCACGCGGCGAAACGCTGGCAGCGCCAGACGGGAGGAGTTGTTGATTTATCCAATGTGGATCGTCAGAGAAAGCTGATGGCGGCGCTACCCGTCGAAGACGTTTGGGGTGTAGGACGTCGCATAGCGAAGAAGCTTGAGATGATGGGGATTAAGACCGTCCTGCAACTGGCAGACACCGATATCCGGTTCATAAGAAAACATTTCAATGTCGTGCTGGAGAGAACGGTGCGTGAATTACGGGGCGAATCGTGTCTTGAACTGGAAGAGTTTGCCCCGGTAAAGCAAGAAATCGTCTGTTCGCGCTCGTTTGGCGAACGCATCACCGAATATGACGATGTACGCCAGGCCATCTGTAGTTATGCCGCCCGGGCAGCAGAAAAACTTCGCAATGAGCATCAGCATTGCCGCTTTATCTCCGTATTTGTTAAAACCTCGCCCTTCGCGCTTAACGAGCCATATTATGGCAATAGCGCGTCGGTAAAACTGCTCACCCCAACCCAGGATAGCCGGGATATTATCGGCGCATCAGTTCGTTGTCTGGATGCGGTCTGGAAGAACGGCCATCGGTACCAGAAAGCCGGAGTGATGCTGGGAGATTTTTATAGCCAGGGCGTCGCGCAACTTAATCTGTTTGACGACAACGCACCCAGGAAAAACAGCCAAAAGTTAATGGATGTATTAGACCATCTGAATGCTGAAAATGGCCGTGGCACGCTTTACTTCGCGGGACAGGGTATACAGCAGCCGTGGCAGATGAAACGGGAAATGCTTTCACCCCGCTACACCACCCGCTTTGCGGATCTCCTCACTGTTAAGTGATATTAACAATTGCTGCTAAGTTGTAATTTTCCCCTTGCCGGACCGGACAAATCGGTTATCGTGCCAGGCAACTTTCGCAGCAATAAAAGACAGTGGGATGCGCTATGGCGATTTTTGATGGTCACAATGACCTGTTGCTTAATTTATGGCTTCACCATCGCCAGGATCCGGTAACGGCCTTCTTCTCCGGCATTGAGAAGGGACACCTCGATTATCCACGCATGCAGCAAGGCGGATTTTCCGGCGGGCTGTTCGCGCTGTTCGTGCCGCCGCAGGAGTATATCGCCCGCATGGCGCCACAATACGCCAGCGAGCCGTGGCAGCCGGTCGACATTCTCTGGCAGCAGCTGACGATCCTTAAGCAGCTTGTCGCCCACTCCGATGGTCGGGCGCGATTGTGCCTGAGCGCGGCGGATATCGAACGCTGCCGTCAGGATAAGGTGCTGGCGATGGTGGCGCATATTGAGGGCGCGGGCGGTTTTGACGGCGAGGGAGACGATCTACAGGCTTTCTATACCGCCGGGGTGCGCAGCATTGGGCCTTTCTGGAACATTGCTAACCGTTTTGGCACCGGCGTTAACGGGGCGTTTCCCGGCAGCCCGGACAGCGGCCCAGGGCTTACCGCTGAGGGTATCGCCCTCATTAAGCACGCTAACGTCCTGAACATGCTGATTGATGTTTCGCATATGAATGAAAAAGCGTTCTGGGATACCGCTCGTCATTCCTCTTCACCGCTGGTCGCCACCCATTCCAACGCCCATACGCTGTGCCCGCAACCGCGCAATCTGACCGATCGGCAGCTACTGGCTATCCGCGACAGCGGCGGCGTGGCAGGCATCAATTTCGGCAACGCGTTTCTGCGCGCCGACGGTAAACGCGATAGCGATACCCCGCTGAGTACGATTGTTCGCCATATCGACTATCTTATTAATATCATGGGTGACGATCATGTCGCGCTGGGGTCCGATTTTGACGGCATTACGTTGCCTGATGACTTACACGATGTGAGTGGTTTACCGCGGCTAATCAGCGCGTTGCGTGACAGCGGCTATGATCAATTTGTGCTGAATAAGCTGCTGTGGGGCAACTGGCAAAAGGTATTGCAAAATGTTTGGCAACAATAGGTTACGTTGTAAACATTAAGTTAATTCCTTACATCTTTCGGGTTGAGCTTTGCCCTCCTGTGACGCATTATTTGATGACCATCACAAAACTGGCACAAACAATGGCGTTGGTGCTGCTTTTTTAAAGAGGAAAAAACGATGTGGAAGAAACCTGCTTTTATTGATTTACGTCTTGGCCTGGAAGTGACCCTGTACATTTCCAACCGCTAATCGCTCTGCCCGCCATCCGTGCGGGCATTTTTGTTTGACTACCTGGCCCATCTTCATGTTTATTAAAGTCCTCGGTTCCGCCGCTGGCGGTGGTTTCCCCCAGTGGAACTGTAACTGCGCCAACTGTCAGGGTTTGCGCAACGGTACCCTTCAGGCGACCCCTCGCACCCAGTCGTCGATCATCGTCAGCGATAACGGCAAAGAGTGGGTGCTGTGTAACGCCTCCCCCGATATCAGCCAGCAGATTGCCCATACGCCAGAACTGAATAAGAAAGAGGTTCTGCGCGGCACACATATTGGCGGCATTATTCTCACCGATAGCCAGATTGACCACACCACCGGGCTGCTCAGCCTGCGCGAAGGGTGCCCGCATCAGGTATGGTGTACGCCGGAGGTGCATGAAGATCTTTCCAGCGGATTCCCGATTTTTACCATGCTCCGGCACTGGAACGGTGGCCTGATTCATCACCCGATCGCGCCGCTCACCGCCTTTAGCGTGGAAGCCTGCCCTGATTTGCAGTTTACCGCTGTCCCCATCGCCAGTAACGCACCGCCCTATTCGCCGTGGCGCGACCGCCCGCTGCCGGGGCATAACGTGGCGCTGTTTATCGAAAACCGCCGCAACGGTCAGACGCTGTTCTACGCACCGGGTCTCGGTGAACCCGATGACACCATCCTGCCGTGGCTTAAAAAAGCGGACTGTCTGCTGATTGACGGCACCGTCTGGCAGGACGATGAACTCCAGGCCACCGGCGTCGGGCGCAATACCGGCCGCGACATGGGCCATCTGGCGCTCGGCGATGAACACGGCATGATGGCGCTGCTGGCCTCGCTGCCGGCAAAGCGCAAGATTCTGATCCACATTAATAACACCAACCCGATCCTTAACGAGCAGTCGCCGCAGCGTCACGCCCTCGCGCAGCAGGGAATAGAAGTGAGCTGGGACGGGATGAACATCACGCTTCAGGACTAACTATGCACATTCGCGAAACGCTCTCGCCGCAAGAGTTTGAGCACGCCCTTCGGGCGAAAGGCGCCTACTATCATATTCACCATCCGTACCATATCGCGATGCATAACGGCGAGGCCAGCCGCGAGCAGATCCAGGGCTGGGTGGCGAACCGGTTTTACTACCAGACGACGATCCCGCTGAAAGACGCGGCAATTATGGCGAATTGCCCGGATCCGCACACGCGTCGCAAATGGGTGCAGCGGATCCTCGATCACGACGGCAGCAACGGTCATGACGGCGGTATCGAAGCCTGGCTACAGCTGGGCGAAGCCGTGGGGCTCAGCCGCGAGGACTTAATCAGCGAACGCCACGTGTTGCCCGGCGTCCGTTTCGCCGTCGACGCTTACGTTAACTTCGCCCGCCGTGCCAACTGGCAGGAGGCGGCATGCAGCTCGCTCACCGAACTGTTCGCCCCGCAAATCCATCAGTCGCGTCTCGACAGCTGGCCACAGCACTACCCGTGGATCAAAGAGGAAGGCTATTTTTATTTCCGCAGCCGCCTCAGCCAGGCCAGCCGCGACGTTGAACACGGTCTGGAGCTGGCGAAGCGTTACTGCGATAGCGCGGAAAAGCAGAATCGGATGCTGGAGATCCTTCAGTTCAAACTCGATATCCTGTGGTCGATGCTCGACGCGATGACCATGGCCTACGCGCTACAGCGTCCGCCTTATCACACGGTCACCGACAAAGCGGCCTGGCACACAACCCGACTGGTATAAGCATGCAAAAAAACTCCATCGTCGCCTTTCGTCGCGGCTATCGCCTGCAATGGGAAGCCGCTCAGGACAGCCATGTCATCCTCTATCCGGAAGGCATGGCTAAACTCAATGAGACCGCGGCCGCGATCCTCGAACTGGTCGATGGCCAACGCGACGCGGCGGCCATCATTGCCATACTC
The DNA here is from genome assembly GCF_032389435.1 of Enterobacter sp. DTU_2021_1002640_1_SI_PRY_ASU_LCPMC_013. NCBI lineage: Bacteria > Pseudomonadati > Pseudomonadota > Gammaproteobacteria > Enterobacterales > Enterobacteriaceae > Enterobacter > Enterobacter sp. DTU_2021_1002640_1_SI_PRY_ASU_LCPMC_013. The sequence continues at coordinate 2,021,529 of NZ_CP135594.1, read as the reverse complement.
AACGAACGGTTCCCGGAAGCCGGCGGCGTGGATGACGATGTCGTAGAATTCCTGCAAATCGCTTATCAACAGAAGTGGATTATTTTCCGTGAGCCAGAATAAACCCGCCGTCAATCCACCGCTGTGGCTGCTGGCGGAGCTGACCTATCGCTGTCCGCTACAGTGTCCTTACTGCTCTAACCCGCTGGACTTCGCCCGGCAGGATCAGGAGCTGACCACCGAACAGTGGATTGAGGTTTTCCGCCAGGCGCGGGCGATGGGCAGCGTGCAGATAGGTTTTTCCGGCGGCGAACCGTTGACGCGTAAAGATCTGCCGGAGCTGATCCGCGCCGCCCGCGATCTCGGTTTTTATACCAACCTGATCACCTCGGGAATTGGCCTGACGGAAAGCAAGCTCGACGCGTTCAGCGAGGCCGGTCTGGACCATATCCAGATTAGCTTCCAGGCCAGCGATGAAGTGCTCAACGCTGCGCTGGCGGGGAATAAAAAAGCCTTCCAGCAGAAGCTGGCGATGGCCAAAGCGGTCAAAGCCCGTGATTACCCGATGGTGCTGAATTTCGTCCTGCACCGGCATAATATCGATCAGATCGATAAAATCATCGAGCTGTGCATCGAACTGGACGCCGACGATGTCGAACTTGCCACCTGCCAGTTCTACGGTTGGGCGTTCCTTAATCGTCAGGGGCTTCTGCCGACGCGGGAACAGATCGCCCGCGCGGAACGCGTGGTTGCCGAATATCGGCAAAAAATGGCCGCCAGCGGCAATCTGGCCAACCTGCTGTTCGTCACCCCCGATTATTACGAAGAGCGACCAAAAGGCTGTATGGGCGGCTGGGGGTCGATTTTCCTCAGCGTGACCCCGGAAGGCACGGCGCTGCCCTGCCACAGCGCGCGCCAGCTGCCGGTGGATTTCCCGTCGGTGCTTGAGCAGAGTCTGGAATCCATCTGGTATGACTCTTTCGGCTTCAACCGCTATCGCGGGTTTGACTGGATGCCGGAGCCGTGCCGCTCCTGCGATGAAAAGGAGAAGGACTTCGGCGGCTGCCGCTGTCAGGCCTTTATGCTCACCGGGAATGCGGATAACGCCGATCCGGTGTGCAGCAAATCGCCGCATCATCATAAAATCCTCGAGGCGCGACGCGAAGCAGCCTGTAGTGATATGAAGATCGGTCAACTTCAGTTCCGCAACCGTACCCGTTCTCAGCTTATCTACAAAACCCGGGAACTGTAGATAATGACCACCCGCATCGTGGAACTGGCAGGCGGTTTACGCGCAACGCTGGTGCATCAGCCGCAGGCGACACGCGCGGCGGCGCTGGCGCGCGTGAGTGCCGGAAGCCATCACGAGCCACCGCGCTTCGCCGGTCTTGCGCATTTGCTTGAGCACCTGCTGTTCCGCGGTAGCCAGCGCTATCAGGGCGATGATCGACTCATGGCCTGGGTCCAGCGCCAGGGCGGCAGCGTCAATGCCACCACGCTGGCTCGCCACAGCGCTTTTTTCTTCGACGTTGCCGCCGATAACCTGTCCGACGGTGTCGCGCGGCTGCGGGATATGTTGCAGGCGCCGCTGCTTTCACCGCATGACATACAGCGCGAGGTGGCGGTCATTGATGCGGAAAACCGGCTCATCCAGCAACATGATTCCGCCAGGCGCGAAGCGGCGGCGCGCCACGCGATGGAAGAACCTGCGGTTTTTCGCCGTTTTCAGGTGGGTAGCAAGGAGTCTCTCGGGCAGGACCCGGGATCGCTGCCAGCCGCGTTGCGCGACTTTCATCGTCGCTATTATGTGGCCGGACACCTGCAATTGTGGCTGCAAGGGCCGCAAACGCTGGATGCGCTGGCCGAGCTTGCCCATACGTTTGCGTCAGGTTTTGCGTCAGGCGGCATGCCTGAAACCGCTTCCCCGTTGCGTCTTAGCGCTGAAGCTGATTATCAGCTGGCGGTGACGGAGCGACCTGCACTGTGGCGTTGTCCGTTAATTCGAAAAAGTGACAACGTCACTTTGTTTCGGGAGTTTTTACTGGACGACGCCCCCGGAAGCCTGATTGCCGGGCTACGGGCGCGCGGGCTGGCTGAAGAAGTAGCCCTGAACTGGCTTTATCAGGATAACGATTACGGCTGGCTGGCGCTAACGGTTGATAGCGAACAGCCCGAGGACATTGACCCGCATATTACCCACTGGCTACGGGCGCTACAGCAAACGACGGATGAGCAGCAGCGGCATTATTATCGGCTGGCACAGCAGCGTTTCAGCGCCCTGCCGACGCTGGAGCAGCTGCGCCAGCGGGCATTTGGTTTTGCGCCCGGCGCGGCGCCCGTAGGTTTTTCCGCCTTCTGTGCTGACTTACTGGCGGCGCCAGTCTCGTATCTGGCCTGCAAAAAAATGGAAACCGCTGAAATTATTGCCAGCCAGGGTTTTGCCCTGCCGCTTAGCCATTGGCGTCGCCAGCCGGTTGCAGATGATAGCCCCATCGCGTTTTCCTTCTACCCGCAGACTGCCAGGTATGCTGCGCCAGCCCCGACGTCAGAAGCCGCTCCACTGCTGCATTTGTCGGCGCAGACACAACCGCCGACGCTGATCCTGCGCAGGCCTTTTTATTCGCGCGTGGACAGGTCTCAGGGGGTGGCGATGGGCAAACAGTTACGCCCTCTTCTTGCTGAACTGCGCCATATCGACGGCAGCGGCGAGTGGCAAACGGTTGACGGTAGCTGGCAGCTCACCCTGCGGCTTCCTGACGCCATGGTGACGGCGGAACCCATCATCGGGGCGATAATCGATCGCCTCTCCCACCCTGCTCCGGCTACTACGTCAGTGCCAGAAGGCATTGCCATCCGTGAGCTGCTTCAGCAATTGCCTGAACGTCTGGCCTCGGATCCGCCACGGGACGGCTGGCTGGCGGCGTTAGTTGGCGGCCGCACCGGACACGCGCACGGGTTAGCCCGGCAACTTGGCCTGCTCCGGACGCCGGTTAACGCTAAGCCGTTGCCGTTAAGCGGTTGTCCCGGCGGGATCGAACACATTCCGCACGCCAGCGCGGATTCGGCGCTGCTGGTGTTTATTCCCCTGCCGCCGGGCGCGTCGCTCGCCGCGCTGCGGCTGCTGGCGTTATGCTGCGAACCGCAATTTTTCCAGCGCCTGCGCGTGGAACAGCAGATTGGCTATGTTGTCAGCTGTCGTTATCAGCGTATTGCCGATCGCGATGGCCTGCTGCTGGCGTTACAGTCGCCTGACCGTTCTCCCGTGAACCTGTTGGGTTGCTGCAAACGATTTTTGCGTGAGCTGACGCCGTGCGATGAGGCAGCGTTCAGCGTGTTGCGACAGCAGCTGGCGACGCAGATCCGCTCACCGATGGATGCCAGCGCCACGGCAGTGGCCGCCCTGCGCCAGCGCTATGGTTTGCCGGTGTTAACGCCGCAGGCTATTGATGCCCTGCAACCTGACGAGATAATCGCGCTATGGCGCGAGATGACTCGCCGTCGCCGACGCTGGCGGGTGCTTTTCACGGGCTGACCGGAACCGGCGCTTTCTTCCTGTGCGTGGTTTTTAGTCAAAAAAAAGCCCCGTACTACGACGGGGCCGGGCTGCTTATTTCGCTGTTATTTATCCAGCGCGTAGGCAATCACGTAGTCACCACGATCCGGCGACTGGCGTGCACCGCCGGCAGAGATCAGAATGTACTGTTTGCCGGTTTTCGGTGATACATAGCTGACAGGTCCGCCCTGGCTACCCACCGGGAGACGCGCTTTCCACACTTCTTCCCCCGTAGAGGAATCAAAGGCGCGCAGGTAGTAATCCTGGGTTCCCGCAATGAAGACCAGACCGCCCTGCGTGGCCAGCGTACCGCCCAGCGTCGGCATACCGACAGGCATTGGCATGCGCATTTTTACCCCAAACGGACCGGTATCCTGAACGGTACCGACCGGCACCTGCCAGACGATTTTCTGCGTTTTCAGGTCAATGGCGGAGAGGGAGCCAAACGGTGGTTTCTGGCACGGAATGCCCAGCGGTGACATGAAACGGTTTTTGTTGACCGAATACGGCGTTCCTTTCATCGGAACGGCGCCCATCCCGGCGTTCACGGCTTCACCGCCCGTGTTTGCCACCGCGCTCTGCGGATCTTGTTTAATCAGCTGGACCCACAGACCCAGACGCATGTCGTTGACGAAGATGTACTGGTTGTTCGGATCGGTGGACAAGCTGCCCCAGTTCATTCCCCCCAGCGAGCCCGGGAAGCTCAGGGAAATATCGGTTCCCGGCATCGTGTACAGACCGTCATAACGCATTGATTTGAAGCTGATACGGCAGGCCAGCTGGTCAAACGGCGTCGCCCCCCACATATCCGATTCTTTCAGGGTTTCCGCGCCAATCTGCGGCATTCCCACAGAGCGCGGCTGCGTTGCCGGGTATTGTTCACGTGGAATATCCGCTGGTTTTACCGGAACCTCTTTCACTTCAGTGAGCGGTTTACCCGTCAGGCGATCAAGAACGTAAATTTGCCCCGCTTTGGTGCCCACCACCACCGCGGGCTTGTTGCCCTCTTTCGTCGGGAAATCAACCAGGCTCGGCTGCATCGGGATATCGAAATCCCAGAGGTCGTTATGCACGGTCTGGTATACCCACTTCTCTTTCCCGGTAGTCGCATCCAGCGCGAGGATTGAGGTGGCGTATTTATGATCTTCCGGAATACGGTCAGCGCCCCACAGGTCGACAGAGGAACTTCCCATCGGGATAAACACGGTATTCATCGACGCATCCCAGGACATAGGGGCCCAGGAGTTTGCAGAGCTACGTTTGTAGTGTTCACCCGGCTTCAGAACATAGTTCGGATCCGGATTACGCGGGTCGAACGCCCAGCGCAGCTGGCCGGTGATCACGTCATAACCACGTATAACGCCTCCCGGCATATCGGTGCTGACGTTATCCGCAACGCGGCCGCCAACGACAACCGTCGTACCCGCCAGCGTCGGGGCCGACGTCAGCACGTAGGTGGGATCTGACGCGTCGCCCATCCCTTCATGCAGGTTAACGCTGCCGTTAGTACCGAAGTCCGGGCAGAACTTGCCGTTATCGGCGTCTAACGCGATCAGCTTACCGTCGATGGTGTTCATCAGGATACGGCGCTGGCATGCAGCGCCCGGTGCCACCTGCGCTGGCAGAACCGGCGTGGAGCCGGCTACCGTTGGCTGCGCCAGCGGTTTGGTGGCATCAAAGTACGCCAGACCACGGCAGCGCATCCAGATTGCAGACTTGGCGTTGATTTCCGCTTTCCAGATCTCTTTCCCGCTATCGGCATCCACGGCGATCACGTTGTTATGCGGCGTACAGAGGAAGACACGATCACCAACCTGTAGCGGCGTTTGCTGATCTTCTGCGCCATTGCCGTCCGGACTTTCCGGTACGTCACCGGTATGGTAGGTCCAGACCGGTTTCAGGTTTTTCACGTTGTCACGGGTTATCTGGTCCAGCGCCACAAAGCGACTACCGCCAGCCGTATTACCGTAGTGATCCCAGTTCTGCTGTTTCGCATCATCTTTTACCGGCACCAGCGGGCGTTTTTCACCGCTAAACGGCACGGTCGGATGGGGTTGAAACATCTGAACAAAGGTGACGCCCATGGCGATAATAAGGACCGCGCAGACCCCCAGGGCCCCTTTTGCGCAGGACGGTTTTCCTTCACGTTTACGCAATGCAGGCCAGGTGGCGGCTGCCAGCACCATCAGCCCGGCGGGTACCATTAAACGGGAAACCAGCGGCCAGAAGTCGAGCCCGGCATCGAAAAATGCCCAAATCAGGGTGCCAAGAAACACCAGGGCAAACAGCCCCACGGCAGAGGACTTGCGGCGGAAGAACTGAATCGCAGAGAGCAGAGTGATAACCCCGGCGATGAGAAAATACCAACTCCCCCCCAGGGAAACCAGTTTAAAACCGCCGATGGCAAAAAAGAGCCCCGTTACAAGAAGTATCACACCCACCAGCAGGCACCACGGGCCTAACCAGCCGGATGGGCGGGGATTATTGTCTGACATAAAAATGAATCTCCTGATTACTTTATAACAGCAGGGTTTTATTGACTGCCACGATGCTAAAACCCTGCATAACATCAATTGTTCGTGTGCGAATCATAAATTAAAATTATAATGTAGACAAAATGTATTCTGTCGGAAGAAAAGAAAACTCACTAAAGTGCAGGAACATAACAAAATAAAAAAATGGGATATCACTCTGTAATTCGCCAATACCAGAATATTTGACCAGTCAGTTCCGGCTTATGCGATGAATATCAGGTTTGCCGACAAGACAGCCCCGATAACGTAAGATTTTTGCATGATGAGAATTAACTTATTGCCTATTAATTAAGCTTCACAAACGCGATCAGCTCGCGGATTTCACGATATACGTCACTACACCAAAGATATCGAGCGTATCGTCGCTGCCGACAATAATCGGTGAATAGGCGCTGTTCATGGGGTTGAGTTGAATATTGGGACGCAACTGGAGGCGCTTCACGGTAAATTCGCCCTCTACCGCCGCAATCACGATATCGCCATGCTCAGGCTTGCGGGAACTGTCCACCACCAGCAAATCACCGTTATTGATCCCCCCTTCTATCATCGAGTCACCGGCGGCTTTGACAAAGTAAGTGGAGCTGGGATGGGCGACTAATAACTCGTTTAAATCGATACGCCGCTCTACATAATCCGCTGCCGGGCTGGGGAAGCCGCACTGTACTAAGTCGCTGAAAAGTGGAATAGCAACGATTTCACGCAACTCTGCGGGTCTGAAAAAGATCATGATAAATACCCCCCCATACTGTTTTTATATACAGTAGTTTTAACTGAGGTATCGATCAAGCCATGTCAGCGTAAGCGGCTGGCTACGCCTTAACCGCTTCGCTTATAACCCCCTATAGCAATGAAGATTATTTGCTTTGTAAATTTTTACGTATGGGCAAGCTTAACGCGTCATAAAACATCACTATTAAATCACTTACTGATGACTTCTAAATACACAAAACACAACTTAGCCTCACTGCATAATCACTATCCGTTGACTTTCTATTTAGACTGGCGCATATTTTACAGCACAAATTAACAAGACAATTTTTGGAGGACGTTTTCTATGCCCGCCCGTGATTATCCCGATAAGCGTGTTGCTCGCGGTGTCGCAAAGGAGGCCGAACTCAGGATGTTAAGCGCGCGCATCGATCCTGCGCTGATGGAGTACATCCGCATTACTGCGTATGAAACACGGAAAAGTAAGCAGGAAATTGTGGCGGAAGCATTAGCGCTTCACCGCCAAAGAAGTCAGATTGGATCATAAACAGCAAAAGCCCGAAAAATCCTCCGGGCTTTTGCTGCCATCGGGATTACCCCACCAGCGAATTTAACGTCTCCAGCGCCTCAGGCGGCAATACCAGATCGGCTGCCGCCAGGTTTTCACGCAGATGCGCCACCGACGAGGTTCCCGGGATCAAGAGGATATTTGGCGAGCGTTGCAGCAGCCATGCCAGCGCCACCTGCATCGGCGTCGCGCCCAGTGAATCCGCCACCGCCTGTAGTCCGGAAGATTGCAGTGGCGTGAAACCACCCAGCGGGAAGAACGGCACCCAGGCAATCCCCTGCTGCGCCAGCGAATCGACCAGCGCATCGTCACCGCGATTCACAACGTTGTACATATTCTGTACGCACACCACGGAAACCATCTTCTGCGCTTCAGCGACCTGCGAAGCGGTGACGTTGCTCAGCCCAATATGGCGAACCAGCCCCTGCTGTTGCAGCTCCGCAAGGGTGCTCAGCGGCGCGGCAATCGAGCCTTCCGCCGGTCCGTGGGTGCTAAACATGATCCGCAGGTTAACCACGTCCAGCACATCCCGCTTCAGGTTACGCAGGTTGTCATGCACCGCCTGCGTCAGCTCCTGCGCGGAAAACGCCGGCAGCCAGGAGGCATCCTCGCCGCGTCGGGCGCCGATCTTGGTCACAATCGTAAGGTCGTCCCGGTACGGATGAAACGCCTCGCAGATAAGCTGGTTGGTCACATGAGGTCCGTAAAAATCGCTGGTATCAATGTGATTCACACCCGACGCCACCGCTTCACGCAGCACCGCCAGCGCCGCATTTTTGTCTTTTGGCGGACCAAAAACGCCAGGCCCGGCAAGCTGCATCGCGCCATAGCCAAATCGTTTAACCGTACGCGTTCCGAGCGTGAACGTTCCGCTTTTATCTATGCTGCTCATGCTGACCTTCCTCATAAAAAATGATCCGGATTTACAACAGGTTCCGCAACGAAACCATTAGTTAAGCAATAGTAAAATTAAAGTTTAAATTCGCTACGACGATAGTATTGATGTAACCCTGCCTCTTCTCTTACGGATGACCGCCATGCTGAAAAATCTGCACGTGATTACCGGTATTATCTTTGCCCTCACCATATTCTGTCTGCTGCAAGTTGTCACGGGAGGGTTGTTCTACTCTGCCGTTAACAACGATCGTCACAACTTTCAGAACTCCGGGTTACTCAATGCCCAACAGGAGAGCCTGAGCGACAGCGTGAACACGCTGGTGAAAACGCGCGTTACCGTCACCCGCGTGGCGATCCGCTACCTGAAAAACCAGCGCGATCCGGCCTCTCTCGCAGCAATCAACACGCTGTTGGGCACCGCGAACGGTTCGCTGACCAAAGCCGAAGACTATTACAAAAACTGGCAGGCGATTTCGCAGGTGAAGGGCCAGAATGCCGCGCTCACCGAAGAGATGCAGAAAGCCTGGAAGCAAATGCACGAGGTGATGCGCTTGTCCATTGAGTATCTGCGCGCCGATAACTATCAGGCCTATGGCGACCTGGATGCCCAACAGGCGCAGGATGAGATGGAGGCGGTCTATACCCGCTGGCGCGCTGAAAACAACGTGCTGCTGAAAGCCGCCGCCGAAGAGAATCAGAGCAGCTTTACCCAGATGCAGTGGACGCTGGCGGCGATCTTCCTGACTGTGATCGCCGTGCTGGTGGTGATCTGGCAGGGTTTACAGCACCTGCTCCTGAAACCGCTCAACGCCATCATGAACCATATTCGCACCATTGCGAGCGGCGATCTGACGCAAAATGTCGCGATTACCGGGCGCAACGAGATGGGCCAGCTGGCTGCTGGTCTGCACGAGATGCAGCAGTCGCTGGTGAGCACCGTCAGCGCCGTGCGCGGCAGCACCGATTCGATCTACACGGGCGCAGGAGAAATTGCCGCCGGGAGTAACGACCTTTCCGCGCGAACCGAGCAGCAGGCAGCCTCGCTGGAAGAGACCGCCGCCAGTATGGAAGAGCTGACTGCCACGGTGAAACAGAACTCGGATAACGCCCGTCAGGCGACGCTGCTGGCGAAGAATGCGTCTGAAACCGCCGCACGCGGCGGTCAGGTGGTGGATAACGTGGTGCGTACCATGAATGACATTGCCGACAGTTCTCAGCAAATTGCGCACATCACCGGCGTTATCGATAGCATTGCCTTCCAGACCAACATTCTGGCGCTCAACGCGGCGGTTGAAGCCGCCCGTGCCGGGGAACAAGGTCGCGGCTTTGCGGTCGTGGCAGGTGAAGTACGGACGCTGGCCAGCCGCAGCGCGCAGGCGGCAAAAGAGATCAAAGGGCTTATCGAGAACTCTGTCAGCCGGGTGAATACCGGCTCGGAACAGGTGAGCGAGGCGGGTGCGACCATGAAAGAGATCGTCGCGGCCGTGACGCGCGTAACCGATATTATGGCTGAGATTTCCTCGGCGTCTGACGAGCAGAGCCGCGGTATAGAGCAGGTCAGCCTGGCGGTCTCGCAGATGGACAGCGTCACGCAGCAAAACGCCGCGCTGGTACAGGAGTCGGCAACGGCGGCGGCAGCGCTGGAAGATCAGTCTGAACAGCTGCGTCAGGCCGTGGCGGCATTCCGGCTGAACGCTCAGGCATCGCTGGCGGCTCGCCCTAAAAACGTGAAAACGCCCGTACTGCTGCGCCCGTCAGCGGCAGGCGCGAATACAGCTGACGCGAACTGGGAAACCTTCTGAGTGACAGGCGGGCATCTCGCCCGCCTTCCTGATTAGCGGCTGCGCTTGGCGTGGCGCTCCCAGTTATCTCGCTTCGCATCCTCTGACTTACGCAACGAGACATAGCATGCTCCGCTGCCGCCGTGATGCGGCTGCGCTTCGCAAAAGGCCTGTACTTCGTCGAACTCGGTAAGCCAGCGCGCAAGATAGCTGCGCACCACGTTAGGATGCGACTGCTGTTCACGCCCTTTACCATGCACGATGATCAGGTTGCGTAGCCCGTCACGTCCGGCCTGGCGAATAAAGGAATAGACCAGCTGGCGGCATTGCTCCGCAGGCTGGCGTAACAGCGTTAAGCTGGCCTGACGGGAATATTTGCCGGAACGCAGCTTATCAAATACCCCCTGCTGTACCCCTTCGCGCTGGTACATGAGCGGCTCGGCAAGGGGCAACAGTTCCAGAAACCCCAGCGTCAGAAAGTTATCGAGCTGCTCAGTATCTATTTCCTGACGCGCCCGCGTGTTGCGGCTCTGCTGCCAGTGAATATCCGCGCAGCGTTTGAGCGGCTGGACATCCTCCATGGCGTCAAGAAAAAGTGATTTGTCGTCAGGGTTCATGGAAATCCTCCGGCTACATCTGAGTGATGTACTATACCTGCGCCCGTTGCGGGTCTCAATCATCCAGGCACAGGTTCAAATAATGGCTTAAGGAACAGATAATCGCAGACGCAATAAATTTAATCTAACCTTAACTTAAATTTCAGCCGTAATTAATTAAATAATTTACGTTAAAAAATCGTGAAATCAATCACTCCACGTCCTTCTCTTTTAAGAAAAAGCTGTTATAACTTAATAAACCTGCCCAATGGATAATGCATGTAGGATCCGCGAAAGGATGCACGACTGTGTGTACTGTGGAGTCTGTCTGATGTCGGGCAGACTCTATTTTTTTATTGTTGTTATTTTTATTAAATTAATTTCCTGGCTTCCCTTCGAAACTGCGTGATTAATGATTCGGCAAGCGGTGTCTGGCGAGAATCACGACGCTGAATTAAATAATATGCTGCTTTAGGCAGGGTTTCGACAACCGGCACCATTATCAGACGGTGCGCCAGAAGCGGATCGCAGCCCAGCTCCTGCGGTAAAATGCTGATGAAATCGCTTTGTGCGACGAGGCTAATACAGGAGGAAAAGGTCTCACAGACAACGCCAATTCGCGGTATTTGAGAGCGGTGGTTAAAAGTATCCTGCAACTGCTTATAATAACTTCCCCGGGGCGTAGGCATCGTCCAGTTATATTGCAGAAGCTCATTAATTGAGGTCGCCCCTGTCGCCGGATGACCTGCCCGACAAAATACGGCAAAAGGCTTTTCGAACAGCTTTTCAAAGGTAAATTCATGATCGTACGGCCCCTGATAATAGGTATTGATGGTAAAGTCCAGCTCACCCTGACGTAATTCATTAATCATCGACACCAGCTGGCCTTCCATAATCCGGACGTTGACCTGAGGATGCTGCGCATGAAAACGCGTAATGACGGCCGGCATCAGGCTGCGTGAAATACTGGCCCCCATCCCAATATTGATCTGCCCGGCAAGCTCGCCCTGTCGCTGGCGGATGTCATCCTGCGCTGCACGCAGCTCTTCCAGAATCAAATTAGCGCGGTGAAAAAACCCTTCCCCGCACTCGGTCAGCGCGACGCCTTTACTCCGGCGCACAAACAGCTGGGCCGCCATACCCTCCTCCAGTTCTTTAATGGATTTGGTCAGCGCGGGCTGCGAAAGATTAAGCGTCCGGCTGGCGCCGCGAATACTGCCCTGTCGCGCCACTTCGACAAACGCCCTGATTTGATGAAATTTAATCTGAAATGACATAACGAGACCGATAACCGTTGTTTATCAGAGTAAAGAAACTGTCATCTACTTTAATGGAAACGGATGTGCGAGGGTAATTCCTGAACGGTTAAAACTGTGAAAAAACGATTAGTGATAAGTAAAAACTATCACAGCGTGAAGCAGTTCACATATTTTAATGATGACAGGAAAAGATATGAACGCACTGGCGCAGTACATTCAGACATTAGCTCCACAACTGAGCGCATGGCGTCGCGATTTCCACCATTTCGCGGAATCCGGTTGGGTGGAGTTTCGAACAGCCGCGAAAGTCGCGGAGATCCTCGACTCGCTGGGCTACGAACTGGCGATGGGGCGCGACGTGGTCGATGCCGAAAGCCGTATGGGACTGCCCGATGACGCCACCCTTTCACGAGAGTTTGCCCGCGCCCGGGCGCAGGGTGCGCCGGAGAAATGGCTGGCGCCGTTTGAGGGCGGGTTCACCGGCATTGTCGCGACCCTGAATACCGGCCGCCCCGGCCCGACGCTGGCGTTTCGGGTAGACATGGATGCACTTGATTTAAGCGAAGCGCTTGACGAAAGTCATCGCCCCTTCCGCGACGGTTTTGCCTCCTGCAATGCGGGAATGATGCATGCTTGCGCGCACGACGGCCATACCACCATTGGTCTGGGGCTGGCGCAGGTGCTTAAGCAGCATGAAGCGCAGCTCAACGGCACCATCAAGCTAATTTTCCAGCCTGCCGAAGAAGGCACCCGCGGCGCGCGGGCTATGGTCGCCGCAGGCGCGCTGGACGGCGTGGACTACTTTACCGCCATTCATATTGGGACCGGCGTTCCGGAAGGGACGGTGATCTGCGGCAGCGATAACTTCATGGCGACCACCAAATTTGACGTGCGCTTTACCGGGGTCGCCGCACACGCTGGCGGTAAACCAGAAGAGGGCCGTAACGCCCTGCTCGCGGCTGCCCAGGCCGCCATCGCGCTGCATGGCATCGCGCCACACAGCGAAGGCGCGTCCCGGGTTAACGTCGGGGTCATGCAGGCGGGCAGCGGACGCAACGTGGTTCCGGCTGATGCGTTACTTAAGGTTGAAACCCGCGGCGAAAGCGAGGCCATTAATCAGTATGTCTTCGATCGCGCGCAGGCGGTAATTACCGGCGCGGCGGCGCTCTACGGCGTAACAGCCGGGATAAACCTGATGGGGGCGGCGACCTCCAGCGCCCCTTCCCCGGCCTGGGTCGATTATCTGCGCGAACAGGCAAGCCAGGTGCCCGGCGTGACTCATGCCATTGATAAGGTCAAAGCGCCAGCAGGCTCCGAAGACGCCACGCTAATGATGGCCCGCGTTCAGCAGAACGGCGGCATGGCGTCGTATATGGTCTTCGGCACGGAACTGAGCGCCGGACATCACAACGAAAAATTCGATTTTGATGAGCAGGTGATGAACGTTGCCATCGAAACGCTGGCGCGAACTGCGCTTAATTTCCCGTGGACGCGAGGTGTGTAATGCAGGAGAACTACGCTTTTATCGCCGATGCCATCGACACGCGATGTCAGACGTTTACCGATATTGCCGACGACATCTGGGATCATCCCGAAACGCGCTTCGAAGAGTTCTGGTCCGCCGAACGGCTCGCCAGCGCGCTGGAAGCCGAGGGCTTTACCCTGACGCGGGAAGCCGGAGGCATTCCCAATGCCTTTATTGCCAGCTACGGTAGCGGCAAGCCCGTTATCGCCCTTCTGGGCGAATACGATGCCCTGGCCGGGCTAAGCCAGCAGGCGCACTGCGCGACGGCGCAATCCGCCACCCCGGGGGCGAACGGCCACGGCTGCGGGCATAACCTGTTAGGCACTGCTGCCTTCGCCGGTGCGGTGGCGGTGAAAAGCTGGCTGGAGCAGCACGGCGGCAGCGGAACGGTACGATTTTACGGCTGTCCCGGCGAGGAAGGCGGCTCCGGTAAAACCTTTATGGTGCGTGAAGGTCTGTTTGACGACGTGGACGCTGCCGTGACATGGCACCCGGAAGCCTTTGCCGGGATGTTTAACGTCAGCACGCTGGCCAATATTCAGGCCGCCTGGCGGTTTAAGGGGATCGCCGCTCATGCCGCAAACTCCCCACATCTGGGGCGCAGCGCGCTGGATGCCGTGACGCTGATGACCACCGGTACAAATTTCCTCAACGAACACATCATTGAAAAAGCGCGCGTTCATTACGCCATCACCGATACCGGCGGGATTTCGCCCAACGTGGTACAGGCCCAGGCCGAGGTGCTGTACCTGATCCGCGCCCCGGAGATGGCCGATGCGCAGCAGATCTACGCGCGCATCGAGAAAATCGCCCAGGGTGCGGCGATGATGACCGAAACCACCGTCGAGTGCCGCTTTGATAAAGCCTGCTCCAGCTATCTGCCGAACCGTACGCTCGAAGCGGCGATGTACCGCGCATTGCAGCATTATGGCACGCCGGCCTGGACGGAAGAGGAACGCGAATTTGCCCGTGAAATCCGCGCCACGCTCACGGCAAACGACCTGCAAAACAGCCTGAAAAACATTGCCGCAACGGGGGGCGAAGAGGGAAAAGCGTTTGCCCGACGCCATCAGGAGACGCTGCTGGTGGATGAAGTTGCCCCTTACGCCATCACCGATAACGTGCTGGCAGGCTCCACCGATGTGGGGGATGTCAGCTGGAAGATGCCTGTCGCACAGTGCTTTAGCCCCTGTTTTACCGTCGGCACCCCACTGCATACCTGGCAATTAGTGGCGCAGGGGCGTACCTCAATTGCCCATAAGGGCATGTTGCTGGCCGGAAAAGTGATGGGCGCGACCGCGCTGCATCTGCTTCAGGATGCCGACCTGTTGCGAAAATGCCGGGAAGAGTTCGAACAACACATAACAGAAAAACCGTACGAGTGTCCGATCCCGCAGGGCGTGACACCGTCACCTTTAAAATAAAAAAACACAACACAACACAACAACAGTCCCGAGGAACGCCCATGAGTATGTCTTCCATACCTTCGCATTCCCCATCCGGTAAGCTCTATGGCTGGGTTGAAAGGATCGGCAATAAAGTGCCGCACCCTTTCCTGCTTTTTATCTATTTAATTGTCATCCTGATGGTCGCGACGGCCGTGCTGTCCGCCTTTGAGGTGAGCGTGCGCAGCCCGGCCGACGGCAGTATGGTAGCAGTGAAAAACCTGCTCAGCGTTGAAGGGTTGCACTGGTTTTTGCCGAACGTGATTAAAAACTTCAGCGGTTTTGCGCCGCTGGGCGCCATCCTGGCGCTGGTGTTAGGCGCGGGACTGGCCGAACGCGTGGGTCTGCTGCCCGCGCTGATGGTGAAAATGGCCTCGCACGTCAGCGCGCGTTATGCCAGCTATATGGTGCTGTTTATTGCCTTCTTCAGCCATATCTCGTCCGACGCGGCGCTGGTGATCATGCCGCCGATGGGGGCGCTGATTTTCCTCGCCGTTGGCCGTCATCCTGTTGCGGGTCTGCTGTCGGCGATTGCGGGCGTCGGCTGTGGGTTTACCGCTAACCTGCTTATCGTGACCACCGATGTGCTGCTCTCCGGCATCAGTACGGAGGCAGCCAGCACCATCGATGCGACTATGCACGTCAGCGTGATCGACAACTGGTACTTTATGGCCAGTTCGGTGATTGTCCTGACGATTGTCGGGGGGCTGATTACCGATAAGATCATTGAGCCGCGCCTGGGTAAATGGGAAGGCCGGAGCGATGAAAAGCTGGAGACGCTGAGCAAAGAGCAGCAGTTCGGCCTGCGCGTAGCCGGGATCGTCTCGCTGGCGTTCATTGCGGTGGTGGCGCTGATGGTGGTGCCGGAGAATGGCGTGCTGCGCGATCCGATCAAACACACCGTACTGCCCTCGCCGTTTATTCAGGGCATTGTGCCGCTGATAATTCTCTTCTTCTTCGTCGTTTCGCTCGCGTACGGCATTGCCACCGGCAAAATCCGCCGTCAGGGAGATCTGCCGCACCTGATGATCGAGCCGATGAAGGAGATGGCGGGTTTTATCGTGATGGTGTTCCCGCTGGCGCAGTTTGTCGCCATGTTTAACTGGAGCAACATGGGCAAGTTTATGGCCGTGAGCCTGACGGACGCGCTGGAGGCGGCGGGGTTGAGCGGTGTTCCGGCGTTTGTCGGCCTGGCGCTGCTGTCGTCCCTGCTGTGCATGTTTATTGCCAGCGGGTCGGCCATCTGGTCAATTCTGGCGCCCATCTTTGTCCCCATGTTTATGATGCTCGGCTTCCATCCGGCGTTCGCCCAGATCCTGTTCCGTGTCGCCGATTCCTCGGTGATCCCGCTGGCGCCCGTGTCACCCTTCGTTCCGCTGTTTTTAGGCTTCCTGCAACGCTACAGACCGGAGGCTAAGCTGGGTACCTATTATTCGCTGGTTCTGCCCTATCCGCTTATCTTCTTAGGGGTATGGCTGGTGATGCTGGTGGCGTGGTATCTTGTCGGCCTGCCGATTGGACCGGGTGTTTACCCGAGGCTGAACTAAGGAGTACTGATGCTGAGATTACTCGAAGATAAGATTGCGACGCCGCTGGGGCCGCTGTGGGTTATCGCGGATGAAGCGTTCAATCTGCGCGCGGTTGAATGGGAAGAGCACAGCGACCGGATGGTTGAGCTGCTCAACATCCATTATCGCGCCGAGGGTTACGAGCGTATTACTGCCCGTAATCCTGGCGGGCTGAGCGATAAACTGACGGCCTACTTCGAGGGCGATCTCAGCATTATTAATACCCTGCCAACCGCCACGGCGGGCACCCCTTTCCAGCGCGAGGTGTGGCAGGCGCTGCGTAATATTCCCTGCGGGCAGGTGATGCACTACGGTCAGTTGGCAGAACAGCTTGGCCGTGCCGGCGCGGCGCGCGCGGTCGGTGCGGCAAATGGCTCTAACCCCGTCAGCATTGTGGTGCCTTGCCATCGCGTGATCGGGCGCAACGGCACCCTCACCGGCTATGCCGGGGGCGTACAGCGCAAAGAGTGGCTGCTGCGTCACGAAGGGTATTTTCTGCTGTAATTCCCAGGCTTTTTGTGCTTAATTTTCTTCCTGTTAGGTTCATAATCCTTAATCATTCTGTGGAATTTCAAGGAGATGGCAACACGCTGCCGTCTCTTGTCTTTATTGGGGGTTTGCCAGACTTACGTCCTTACCAAAAAGATGTTAAAATTGACCAATATCAATTAAGGCTTGAGCAAACCTATGATCCCGGAAAAGCGAATTATACGACGCATTCAGTCTGGCGGTTGTGCTATCCATTGCCAGGATTGCAGCATCAGCCAGCTCTGTATCCCGTTTACTCTGAATGAGCACGAACTCGATCAGCTTGACAATATCATCGAGCGCAAAAAGCCTATTCAGAAAGGGCAGACGCTGTTTAAGGCGGGAGACGAACTGAAATCGCTCTATGCTATCCGTTCTGGCACCATCAAAAGCTACACCATTACCGAACAGGGCGACGAGCAGATCACCGGCTTCCATCTGGCAGGCGATTTAGTCGGCTTTGACGCCATCGGCAGTGGCCATCACCCGAGCTTTGCTCAGGCGCTGGAAACCTCTATGGTCTGCGAAATCCCGTTTGAGACGCTGGACGATCTGTCCGGTAAGATGCCGAACCTGCGTCAGCAGATGATGCGTCTGATGAGCGGTGAGATTAAAGGCGATCAGGATATGATCCTGCTGCTTTCCAAAAAGAATGCCGAAGAGCGTCTGGCCGCCTTTATCTATAACCTCTCCCGCCGTTTCGCGGAGCGTGGCTTCTCCCCGCGTGAATTCCGTCTGACCATGACGCGCGGTGATATTGGCAACTATCTGGGCCTGACCGTGGAAACCATCAGCCGTCTGCTGGGTCGCTTCCAGAAGAGCGGAATGCTGGCGGTTAAAGGAAAGTACATCACCATCGAAAACGGTGAAGCGCTGGCCATTCTGGCGGGTCACTCACGTAACGTGGCATAACTCTCCCGGATATCTTATGCCAGGTCGATAAATTTTCATGATTATTGATCTGGCAAAAACTTCCCCCCTGTTTCATTCAAGATATATAGGTTACTCTTTTACTTACAGACTGTGGTGACAGTAGTAAGGAGACCTGTATGGCAAAGTATCAAAACATGCTGGTGGCTATCGATCCTAATCAGGACGATCAGCCGGCATTACGACGTGCTGTGTATTTACATCAACGGATTGGTGGCAAAATTAAAGCCTTTTTGCCGATTTATGACTTCTCATACGAGATGACCACCCTTCTGTCGCCTGACGAGCGCACCGCTATGCGTCAGGGAGTGATCAGCCAGCGTACCGCGTGGATCCGCGAGCAGGCGAAATATTACCTGGAAGCGGGCGTACCGATTGATATCAAAGTGGTCTGGCACAACCGACCTTTCGAAGCCATTATTCAGGAAGTGGTGGCCGGTGGGCATGACCTGCTGCTGAAAATGGCGCACCAGCATGACAAACTGGAATCCGTGATTTTCACTCCAACCGACTGGCACCTGCTGCGCAAATGCCCTTGTCCGGTATGGATGGTGAAAGATCAGCCATGGCCTGAGGGCGGGAAAGCCGTCGTAGCGGTGAATCTGGCCAGCGAAGAGGATTATCACAATTCGCTGAACGAGAAGCTGGTGAAGGAAACCATCCAGCTTGCCGACCAGGTTAACCACACCGAAGTCCATCTGGTGGGTGCCTATCCGGTTACGCCAATCAATATCGCCATCGAGCTGCCTGAATTTGACCCGAGCGTGTATAACGACGCGATTCGCGGTCAGCATCTGCTGGCCATGAAAGCGCTGCGCCAGAAATTCAGTATCGATGAGAATATGACGCACGTAGAAAAAGGGTTACCGGAAGAGGTTATTCCGGATCTGGCGGAGCATTTGCAGGCCGGGATTGTGGTGCTGGGCACCATTGGCCGGACCGGTATTTCTGCCGCGTTCCTGGGAAATACCGCCGAGCAGGTGATCGACCATCTGCGCTGCGACCTTCTGGTCATCAAACCGGATCAGTATCAAACGCCGGTTGAACTGGACGATGAGGAAGACGATTGACCCCCAAAATAAAAGCCCGCCGGTAACGGCGGGCTTTTTTTTTACGCTTCGCTCAACCGCTGCGTCGGTGCCTCGTCGCCGGCATTCATCCAGGGCGCGTGCAGAACCATGCTCGGCAGCGCCAGCTTGATCTCCTGCTGGTTCAGCCCCTCCAGAATACGGATATTGATCTCCTGCTGAATATCCATGTACTTGTTGTAGTCCGCCGTATTAACGATATGGACCACCTCGAAGGTCAGGCGATCGCGATCGAAGCCCAGGAAATGGGCGCGGTCAAACTTCGTTTCCCCGACGTCGGTAATGATCTGTTTGACCATATCACCCACTGAACGCAGTTTATCCGGCGCCGTGTCGCTGGCAACCCCGAAGGTAAAGACGATCCGGCGCGTTTGCATCCGTTTGTAGTTATGCAGCGTCTGTTGCAGCAGAATGGCGTTCCCGCAGACAATCTGCTCCCCGCTCAGGCTGCGGATACGGGTGGTTTTCAGGCCAATGTGCTCTACTGTCCCTGCGACATCGTTAAACACCACAAAATCGCCAATTTCGAACGGCTTATCAAAACCGATGGAAAGCGATGCAAACACGTCGCTCAGGATCGTTTGCACCGCGAGGGCGATAGCAATACCCCCTACCCCAAGGCTGGCAACCAGAGCAGTGATGTTGACGCCCGCGTTAGCAAGAATAGACAGCAGCATCACTGACCAGACTATGGCACGGAGGATAAGCCCCGTGATCACCAGCGTCACCGGGTTTTTATGGCTTCCCGGCGCCAGCATGACGTGACGAAGCCACGACACCACCCCCTGATCCATCCACAGCGCCACCTGGATAGCGAAGACCAGGAACCAGGCGTGGCTCACGGTACCAAAGAGATGATCCGGTAAGTCGACGAAACGCAGGCTGAACAACAGCGCCACGACAAAAAGCAGGAAGCGGCTGGTGCGGTTAAGCATATCCGTCAGGATAAAACGCATCCGGTTGGTGGTGGGGTGCTTGTCGCCCCAGGTAGTGATCCCTTTCTTAACGAAGGCGATCAGACGCGTCAGCAGCCAGTACACCAGCAGAGTCACAAAAACCACCGTGGCGACGCCGATCCAGAAAGATGGCGTCATCATCAGCTCGATGATGTCGAAGCGGGACAAAAATCGCATTACACCTCCTCGTATTACACAAAGGGTAAAGTATAGACAGAGGAGAAAAGCTGGCCGCAGAAATAAGAAAACCGCCCCAGGGGGCGGTTTGTCAGGATGAAGCGCAATTACAGCGCTTTCAGGATCGCATCCACGCTGGCCTTGGCGTCGCCAAACAGCATGTGGGTGTTATCTTTAAAGAACAGCGGGTTCTGCACGCCAGCATAGCCGGTGTTCATAGAGCGTTTGAAGACAATGACGTTCTGCGCCTTCCACACTTCGAGAACAGGCATACCCGCAATCGGACTACGCGGGTCGTCCTGCGCCGCCGGGTTAACGGTGTCGTTCGCGCCAATCACCAGCACGGTGTCGGTGTCGGCGAAATCATCGTTGATCTCGTCCATTTCCAGCACAATGTCGTAAGGCACCTTCGCTTCCGCCAGCAGCACGTTCATGTGGCCTGGCAGACGCCCCGCCACCGGGTGAATACCAAAGCGAACCTTGATGCCGCGCGCGCGGAGTTTCTCGGTGATTTCCGCCACCGGGTACTGCGCCTGCGCCACCGCCATGCCATAGCCTGGGGTGATGATGACGGAATGCGAGTTTTTCAGCATCTCTGCGGTGTCTTCCGCGCTGATTTCACGGTGTTCACCCACTTCCTCATCAGAACCGGTTGATGAGCCGTCAGAACCGAAGCCACCCGCGATGACGCTGATAAACGAACGGTTCATCGCCTTACACATGATGTAAGACAGGATCGCACCGGAAGAACCGACCAGCGCACCGGTGACAATCAGCAGGTCGTTGCTCAGCATAAAGCCTGCCGCCGCAGCCGCCCAACCGGAGTAGGAGTTCAGCATGGAAACCACCACCGGCATATCTGCCCCGCCGATAGACGCCACCAGATGCCAGCCGAAGGCCAGCGCGATGATGGTCATCACCAGTAACGCCAGCACCTGCAAGCCTACGCTTTCGGTACGTACGAAGACCACCAGCAGCACAAAGGAAACGACCAGCGCCGCCAGGTTCAGCTTGTGGCGGTTAGGCAGCATCAGCGGTTTGGAAGAAATCTTCCCGCGCAGCTTGCCGAACGCCACAATCGACCCGGTGAAGGTCACCGCACCGATGAAGATGCCGAGGAACACTTCGGTCAGGTGGATGTTCACCAGAATCGGCTCCAGGCCCGGTTCGTGGTACAGGTAGCTGTTGAAGCCCACCAGCACCGCCGCCAGACCCACGAAGCTGTGCAGAATGGCAACCAGCTCCGGCATCTCGGTCATTTCAACGCGTTTCGCCAGACGAATACCAATCGCGCCGCCGATGATCATCGCCACCAGGATCCACGCCACGTTGCCGGTGTCCGGCCCAAAGATGGTGGCAATCAGCGCAATCGCCATCCCGGCGATACCAAAGTTATTTCCCTGCTGAGACGTTTCGTGTTTGGAAAGCCCCGCCAGACTGAAAATAAACAGGATTGCAGCAACAATGTATGCGGCTGTAACTAATCCTCCAGACATATGCTACCCCTTAGCCTTTACGAAACATTTTCAGCATGCGCTGAGTCACGGTGAAACCACCGAAAATATTGATACTGGCGATCAGCACCGCAATGAAGCTCAGGAAGCTGATCCAGCCGCCATGACCAATTTGCAGCAATGCCCCGACCACGATAATCCCGGAGATGGCATTGGTGACCGACATCAGCGGGGTATGCAGCGCATGAGAAACGTTCCACACGACGTAGTAACCCACCACGCAGGAGAGCGCGAAGACGGTGAAGTGGCCAAGGAACTCTTTTGGCGCGACATCCGCCAGCCAGCCAAACAGGATAATAACCAGCGCCATGATGGCGTATTTGCGCCACGGCGACGCAGGTTTTGCGGGCTCCGCGGGCTCTGGCGCCGCTTTCGGCGCAGCCTGAGGTTGAGCGGAAACCTGAATCGGCGGTGCAGGCCAGGTGATTTCCCCTTCACGCACCACGGTAACGCCACGCACCACCACATCATCAAAATCAACGGTAATGTTGCCGTCTTTCTCTTTGCAGAGCAGCTTCAGCAGGTTAACGAGGTTCGTGCCGTACAGCTGAGAGGACTGGGTTGGCAGACGCCCTGGCAGGTCGGTATAACCGATCACCTTCACGCCGTTCGCGGTCGTCGTGACCTGGTTTGGCACGGTATACTCACAGTTACCGCCGTTTTGCGCCGCCAGATCGACAATAACGCTGCCCGGCTGCATGGAATCCACCATCTCACGGGTGATCAGCTTCGGCGCCGGTTTACCCGGAATAAGCGCGGTGGTGACAATGATGTCCACCTCTTTTGCCTGCGCCGCAAAGAGCGCCATTTCCGCCTTAATAAAGGCTTCAGACATGACCTTCGCGTAACCATCACCGCTGCCCGCTTCTTCCTTGAAGTCCAGCTCAAGGAATTCGGCGCCCATACTCTGCACCTGCTCCTTCACTTCCGGCCGGGTATCAAACGCGCGAACAATAGCGCCCAGGCTATTTGCGGCCCCGATAGCGGCAAGACCTGCCACACCGGCACCAATCACCATCACCTTCGCGGGTGGTACTTTACCTGCCGCCGTAATCTGACCGGTAAAGAAGCGACCAAACTCATGCGCAGCTTCGACAATGGCGCGATAGCCGGCAATGTTCGCCATGGAGCTCAGCGCATCCAGAGACTGCGCGCGCGATATACGCGGCACGGAGTCCATCGCCATCACGGTGACACCGCGTGCTGCCAGCTTCTCCATCAGCTCCGGGTTTTGGGCTGGCCAGACAAAGCTCACAAGCGTCGTGCCCGCGTTCAGCAGTTCAATTTCACTCTCTTCCGGTGCGTTGACCTTCAGAATGATGGGTGATTGCCAGACCTCAGCACCGTCCACTACGTCCGCGCCAGCCTGAGTAAAGGCCTCGTCATCGAAACTCGCCAGTTTGCCCGCGCCGCTTTCAATCGCGACGGTAAAACCCAGTTTAAGCAGTTGCTCCACCGTTTTTGGTGTTGCCGCTACGCGGGTTTCATTGGCTAACCGTTCTTTTGGTACCCCAATACGCATAGTTTTCCCTTCCATCGGTTTTTGATGATGGTTTGTCGATAATTGCCCACGGTTTGTATCAATTTTCACCATCGAGATATCGACGGAGAATGATTAACCCCGGAAAATAAAACAGTAACAAACTTTCTATAACCTACTGAAAATAGCGCCCGTGATCTACCGCCAGAAAACACTATTTCTTACTTTATCTGTGAAAAATAAGCGATCGGGGTCACTGACAGAGATATTTACCTTAAATTCGCCTTCAGGACCGATAAATCGCGCAAGCGAAGCGGTAAAAACATGATATAGCGCCATAAAAGAACAACTCATTAACATTAAATTAACTTGTAAAAGTCATATGCTTAATCAGTTTTGCTTGTGAAACGCCTGTTTTTTCCACATATCACAAAATGTTATCGAATCAGGTCCTTTGGTGAGCACAGGCTGTGAAAAATGCCGCAGACAGCGACGGGTGTTAAATGCCATAATCGGGACCGTCTCAAATTAACAACAACACCAGTACATGGTTTGCGCAAGGCGAAGGATTATTTTTATGAAGCTTAAGAACACACTCCTGGCGTCCGCACTTCTTTCCGCGACCGCCCTGTCTGCGAATGCCGCGACAGAGTTGACGCCGGAGCAAGCGGCAGCGTTAAAACCTTTTGACCATACGGTCATTGTGGGTCGCTATAACTCTATTGGCGATGCCGTCGCCGCCGCATCAAAAGCCGCCGATAAAAACGGCGCTGCCTCGTTTTACGTTGTTGACCAGTCCGATCAGGGCAACAGCGGCAACCAGCGCGTGACGATTGCGCTGTACAAAGAGAATGCCCCAAAAGCAGATGAACAGAAAAACCGCGTGATTAACGGCATTGTTGAACTGCCGAAAGATCAGGCTGTTCAGCTGGAACCGTATGACACCGTGACCGTTCAGGGCTTCTACCGCAGCCAGCCTGAAGTTAACGATGCCATCACCAAAGCCGCGAGAGAAAAAGGCGCTTACGCGTTCTATATCGTGCGTCAGGTTGATGCCAACCAGGGCGGAAACCAGCGCATCACCGCCTTCATCTATAAGCAAGATGCGAAAAAACGCGTAGTACAAAGCCCGGATGCCATTCCAGCGGATTCAGATGCGGGACGTGCCGCGTTAGCGAAAGGCGGTGAAGAAGCGAAGAAAGTGGAAATTCCGGGCGTTGCAACCTCGGCGGCACCAAGCGCTGAAGTGGGTCGTTTCTTTGAAACCCAATCCACCAAAGGCGGTCGTTATACCGTTACGTTACCAGACGGCACGAAAATTGAAGAGCTGAACAAAGCCACTGCCGCGCAGATGGTTCCGTTCGACAGCATCAAGTTTACGGGCAACTATGGCAACATGACGGAAATCTCCTATCAGGTGGCGAAGCGTGCTGCGAAGAAAGGCGCGAAGTATTACCACATCACCCGCCAGTGGCAGGAACGTGGTAACAACCTGACCATCAGCGCCGATCTGTACAAGTAACAAAACGGTTTCATAAAGGCGGCGCAGTGCCGCCTTTTTTGTTACTTTTTTTCTGATTTCTGCCACACGTCATTGCATGCACCCTTCACACTCCGTAAAATCCCGCGCCTTAGCGTGATCCACCATTTTTATGCGCCTTAGCGAAATAATTATTCTGGATTTGGACTTTTCATAACAGGAAGCCAATGGAAAAGAAACTTGGCCTGAGTGCTTTAACTGCACTTGTATTGAGCTCAATGCTGGGCGCGGGCGTATTCAGTTTGCCGCAGAACATGGCGGCCGTCGCCAGCCCGGCCGCATTACTGATTGGCTGGGGCATTACCGGTGTCGGGATTTTGCTGCTGGCGTTCGCCATGCTGCTGCTGACCCGTATCCGACCGGATCTGGACGGCGGAATATTCACTTACGCCCGGGAAGGTTTCGGCGAGCTGATCGGCTTCTGCTCCGCCTGGGGTTACTGGCTGTGCGCGGTGATCGCCAACGTCTCCTATCTGGTTATCGTCTTCTCGGCGCTCAGCTTCTTTACCGATACGCCCCAACTGCGCCTGTTTGGCGACGGCAATACCTGGCAGTCCATCGTCGGCGCCTCGGTCCTGCTGTGGATAGTTCACTGGCTGATTTTGCGTGGCGTCCAGACCGCAGCCAGCATTAACCTGGTGGCGACGCTGGCCAAGCTGGTGCCGCTTGGCCTGTTCGTCGTGCTGGCCTTCCTCGCCTTCCGTCTCGATGTCTTTACGCTCGATTTCAGCGGCATTGCGCTGGGCGTCCCCGTTTGGGAACAGGTGAAAAATACCATGCTGATCACCCTGTGGGTGTTCATCGGCGTTGAAGGTGCCGTCGTGGTCTCTGCCCGCGCGCGTAACAAGCGCGATGTGGGACGCGCCACGCTGCTGGCCGTACTGGCGGCGCTGGGCGTTTATCTGCTGGTGACGCTGCTGTCGCTCGGCGTGGTAGCTCGCCCTGAACTTGCGGAAATGCGTAACCCGTCCATGGCCGGGCTGATGGTGAAAATGTTGGGTCCCTGGGGGGACGTGATTATCGCGGCGGGTCTGATTGTTTCCGTTTGCGGCGCCTATCTGAGCTGGACCATTATGGCAGCGGAAGTCCCGTTCCTGGCCGCCACGCACAAAGCGTTCCCGCGCCTGTTTGCCCGTCAGAACAAAAACAGTGCGCCATCGGCCTCTCTGTGGCTCACCAACATCAGCGTGCAGGTCTGTCTGGTGCTGATCTGGCTCACAGGATCGGACTATAACACGCTGCTGACCATCGCCTCCGAGATGATTCTGGTACCCTATTTCTTAGTGGGCGCATATCTGTTAAAAATTGCGACCCGCCCGGCACACTATGCGGTAGGCGTCGGCGCCTGTATTTACGGTCTATGGTTGTTGTATGCTTCCGGACCGATGCATCTGCTGCTGTCCGTGGTGCTCTACGCGCCGGGCCTGCTGGTGTTTATCTACGCTCGCCGTACACATCAGCTTGATAATGCCCTTAAGCGCCGCGAAATGGCATTGATAGGTTTGCTGTTAGTCGCTGCCGTACCGGCAACGTGGATGTTAATGGGATAGCGCCGCCTGTCCCATTGTTGAACTGAAAAGGAGATTACGATGGGACACACGCAGCAACGCCCAATATTGATCACTGGCGCTGGCCGTCGCATTGGCCTCGCCCTCGCCCATCACTTTCTCAATCTTCGCCATCCGGTTATCGTCAGTTACCGCACAGAATATCCTTCCATTGAAGGGCTACGAAATGCCGGAGCAGTCTGCATTCAGGCGGATTTCTCCACAGATGAAGGTATTCTCGCCTTCGCGGACAAAGTGAAGTCGACCACCCACGGACTGCGAGCGGTTATTCACAACGCCAGTACCTGGCTTCCCGAAAAAGCAGGACATTCACTCAGCGAAACGCTCGCCTGCATGATGCAGATCCACGTTAATGCACCTTATCTTCTCAACCATGCCCTACAGGATCTGCTGCGCGGACACGGCCATGCCGCAGGCGACATTATCCATTTCACCGATTACGTGGTGGAACGAGGAAGCGACAAACACATCGCCTATGCGGCCAGCAAAGCCGCGCTGGATAATATGACCCGCTCTTTCGCACGCAAGCTGGCGCCCGAGGTAAAGGTCAACGCGATTGCTCCAGCGATGATTTTATTTAACGAAGGCGATGATGCCGAGTATCGTCAGCAGGCGCTCAATAAGTCGCTAATGAAAATTGCGCCCGGCGAGAAAGAGGTGATCGACCTGATCGATTATCTGCTGACCAGCTGTTACGTCACGGGCCGAACGTTTGCCGTGGATGGTGGCCGCCCGCTGCGCTAGTGAAAGCGGCTCCAGAAGAAGATGAGCACCCAGGCGCTGAGGCTCCAGCAGACCACCGCCCCGCCCAGCGCCAGGGGCAGACGCAGAAAACCGGTGAAGTACCACAGCGACAGCAGGTAAATAAAATACGGGATGATCGACCACATCCCGAACACAATGGTGGCGCGCAGCGCCTCAATGCCCCGCTCAGAGGCCACAATATAGTGCGCGATTAACGCAAAGGTGGGAAACAGCGGGATCAGCCCGGCAATGTAGTAGTTCTTCGTTTTAGCCAGCACCCCAATCAGCAGCACGACCAGCGCACCCAGCGCGGCTTTTATCACCAGCCCCATTATTTTCCCTTAACAATCAAATAACATTCCCGTGCAGGATAACGGAACTCCGGCTAATTTTGAAAGATTAATGGAAGGTTAAGGTTGCGCGGTGTATGTTGACGTTTTTCGCGATGACAGACGTTGTATGAATAAGATTGTTTATGTTGAAGATGAACCCGAGGTGGGGCAATTAATCGCCGCTTATCTGGGTAAACATGATATGGAAGTGGTTGTCGAACCTCGTGGCGATCGCGCTGAAGACGTCGTCAACCGCGAAAATCCGGATCTGGTGTTGCTGGACATCATGCTGCCCGGGAAAGATGGTATGACGCTCTGCCGGGATCTGCGCGCGAAGTGGGACGGCCCGATCGTGCTGCTGACCTCTCTCGACAGCGATATGAATCATATTCTGTCGCTTGAGATGGGCGCAAACGACTACATCCTGAAAACCACGCCGCCGGCGGTTCTGCTAGCCCGTTTGCGCCTCCATCTGCGTCAGCGTGCCAGCGCTGAGCGTGAAGCGCCTGCGCCCTCTTTAACGCCGCATAAAGCGATGCGTTTCGGCACACTTTCTATCGACCCGGTCAACCGACAGGTTATGCTTTCCGGGGAGCTGATTGCGCTCTCAACCGCAGATTTTGACCTGCTATGGGAGCTGGCAACCCATGCCGGACAAATTATGGACCGGGATGCATTACTGAAAAATCTGCGCGGCGTAAGTTACGACGGAATGGATCGTAGCGTTGATGTGGCGATTTCACGACTGCGTAAAAAACTGTTGGATAACGCCACGGAACCTTACCGCATCAAAACCGTACGCAATAAGGGCTATCTGTTTGCACCGCACGCCTGGGAAACCTGAAAAAGGAGCAAACAGGAATATTCGAAAAATAACTGACGATGCATCGGAATTGTTATCGGGGTTCGTCGAAAGTTATCGATTATATGCATCGTCAGTTATGAAATATCCCCTGGTCTGATTCCTCTCTCCAGTTCTATTTCGATGTGCATTTTTCGCGTAAACAAAAGTAGCGCTAATGTATTTGATTGCTATAGTACAATATATATTCAGCAGAGCAGGCACCATCATCGATCAAAAATCCGTCACTTAAATGCACATTAGGCTAAAAATGATCTTTACAATTGACTTAATCATTATCTTATCCTTATGAAAACAAAGGGGATAATGGCGAACATATAAATAATATCGATCTTTTTCAATAGCTTACGTGTTTGCAGAAATCTAATTCTCATGCTAAACCTTATACTCTCTCAATTATTTAATGAAAGAGGTGTAGCAATGTCATGGAGAGTCATTAGCTCGGTAATTTGTCCTAACACGGGAATCGTTTATTCAAGCATCTTGGGACTCAAGTTCTTGAAACTCATCATTTGGTATGAAAGCGATGTCTATTTGTACCCCGGTGACAGGATATATCCGACAAAAAATGGCGTCTTCATAAATGGTATTTTCAAGCCTATATCGATATACAACATATCACCTTACAACGAAATGTTGTGGAGTGAAATTAAAAACAAGATGGCCTGCCCATACAATCGAAACCAGCACGAGGAGATATGCACTTACGCGGTGCATTGCAACGCGCGGAAATGCCCGCATGGGTTTGCCACCAACCCACTGATTGTCAGCACAGGTAAATCCAGACATTAGCGAAAATCGGAAATATTGAGATCAACATAATTAATATTTCTGCTGCACCGCCTTTGTCCGGATAAATCTCCGTGACTACAGCCCAAATGCTCCTGTGGGGACATTTGGGCTGTAGTCACGCCTGGCAACTCTGGCTTCTTGTACCAAATTAATTTTTATCGTGCAATTTTAAGCAAGCCATCCGGAAGGCTAAAATAAAAATTGCTAATTAACCCTGCCCGTGCATTAATGGTCTCGTTAGTCCGATCCAATAATAGTTGGACAAGTTGCATGACAATTCTCATAACCAGGCGCTATCGCTGATATCCCCTCCTTTTGAGTCCACACCTTAGCATTATATGTTTATTAGCTTTTATATCACTTCGGAAATGTTCAAATGGAGTCTTTATGTCATCAAAAATTTTAGGTCTGGTTAAGTGGTTTAAGGAAGATAAAGGCTTTGGTTTTATCTCCCCTGTAGATGGCAGCAAAGATGTTTTCGTGCATTTCTCTGCCCTTCAGGGAGAGAACTTCAAAACACTTTTTGAAGGTCAGAAAGTCGAATTTATCATCGTAAGCGGCGATAAAGGCCCTGCTGCTGCGAATGTAACGCTTTGCGATAAATAATATCAGCACACAGCCGCGTTGACGATGATGTTGCTTCTGGCTCGTGGACTGCACAAGCAGTCTACAATCCGATGCTAACTGCTTGTAAATCATTAAAGTGTTATTGAGGTCAGGCGGCCGCGAAAAACATCGTCTCTTCCACTTCTTGTATGAGTATTTCTTCAGAGACGCTGAGAGGATTTAAACAAAGCGCTACAGTAGGGACAGACAAGTTGGGCCCCCTTTTGTATGCGAGTGAAACTGTGCTCTGACTCTTTAGCGCAGTTTGGACATGAACATTTGACTAAATAATTGCGACGAAGTTGCGAGTTTTTACGTCCCGACATAGGCTGCTCCTGAATGAAAAGGATTGCCACCATACACGTTAAGGCAGGATATTGCTTGCTTTTATTTCCCAAAGCGCGCAAAAAAATGGAAAGGAGCCACGCTTCTGGAACATTCTTACCTTGCACAATCACAAAGAGATATAGAGTGATATATGAAAAAGGTGATCGTTTTTTTTAATGCCAACCCCAGCAAAGTCATTATCGTGCTTAAGGGCATAATGTCTGTACGCCAGACATATCCAGATGGTGAAGACATTAATCTTCAGATCATGACTGCAAGCTTTCCGTCGTTGACGGGAGATCATAATTCTATCTATGTTGCTTCAGACAGAGAACTTACCTCTCAGGAAATATCTGATGCTGCCAAACAATATTTATAATATTTTCTGTCACTAGTCCGGTTAACAACACAGCATTTATTTCACTCAGAATGAGAAAAATTACAATCCATCATTATTAGTGCCTGCAAAATGCAGGCTTTTTTACGACATTGCCCTTTAAATTTAACGATTCCGCATAATCGTGCTGTTCACTTTGCTCCCTCTGTTTCCGAAGAAAGTGTATCATCAACCTTCTTCACTCCTGTGGTGATATGGATGTCCACGCAGGGCTGACGAAGTAAAGCCAGGTTCTTAATTGATTGATTTAGCGGTGCTATCCAATGAAAAAGCTGTTTGTACAGTTTTATCTCCTGCTGTTTGTCTGCTTTCTGGTGATGACCATGCTGGTCGGGCTGGTCTACAAATTCACCGCAGAGCGCGCGGGCAGGCAATCCCTGGACGATCTGATGAAAAGCTCGCTCTACCTGATGCGTAGCGAGCTGCGAGAAATTCCTCCTCATGACTGGGCGCGCACGTTAAAAGAGCTGGATCTGAATCTGTCGTTTGATTTGCGTATCGAACCCATGAAGGATTTTGACTTAGCGCCGCCTGCGATGCAGCGTCTGCGCGACGGAGACATCGTCGCACTGGACGAGAAATATACCTTCATTCAGCGTATTCCACGCAGCCATTATGTTCTGGCCGTCGGGCCAGTGCCCTATCTCTATTACCTGCACCAGATGCGCCTGCTGGATCTCGCTCTGCTGGGCTTTATTGCCATTTCGCTCGCTTTACCTGTGTTCATCTGGATGCGACCGCACTGGCAGGACATGCTGAAACTGGAATCCGCCGCACAGCGTTTTGGGGAGGGTCATTTAACTGAACGAATACATTTCGACAGCGGTTCCAGTTTTGACCGGCTCGGTATTGCCTTCAACCAGATGGCCGATAACATTAATGCCCTGATTGCCAGCAAGAAGCAGCTGATCGATGGCATTGCGCATGAACTGCGCACTCCGCTGGTACGCCTGCGTTATCGCCTGGAGATGAGCGAGAACCTCACCAGTGCGGAATCGCAGGCGCTCAATCGGGATATTGGCCAGCTTGAAGCGCTGATTGAAGAGCTGCTCACCTATGCCCGCCTCGATCGGCCTCAGACGGAGTTGCACCTCAGTACACCGGATCTCCCCGTCTGGCTACAGACGCATATTAACGATGTGCAGAGCGTTAACCCTCAGCGAAAACTGCTGACAGCCATTACCCCCGGCGCGTACGGCGCACTGGACATGCGGCTGATGGAACGCGTGCTGGATAATCTGATGAACAACGCCATGCGCTACAGCGAAACGACGCTGCGCATAGGTTTAGATTTGCAGGGAAGCCAGGCGATTCTGTGTGTGGAAGACGATGGCCCCGGCATTGAGCCGGCGGAGCGTGAAAAAGTTTTTGAGCCGTTTGTGCGCCTCGATCCCAGCCGCGATCGGGCTACCGGCGGCTGTGGTCTGGGGCTGGCAATTGTCCGTTCTATTGCCCAGGCGATGGGCGGTTCGGTTCGCTGCGAAGCGAGCGAGCTGGGTGGGGCCCGGTTCGTCTTTAGCTGGCCGATCTATCACAATATTCCCCTTCCCGTACCTGCCTGACCTAAACCGCACGCTGGCCTGACCCGGCGTGTTGTGCTATATCAAAAGTATGTTGTAACTAATTAAGGGCTGCCATGGCAACTTACGATCTCATCGAAAGGCTTAACACCACATTTCGGGAAATAGAGCAGGCGTTACTGACCCTCACGGGGCAACTTCAGGACTGCCGCCTGCTGGCCGCCCGCGTCTTTTCTCTGCCCGAGGTGGCGAAAGGTGCGGAGCACGACCCGCTGAACACCATTGAGGTGTCGCAGCATATTGGCAAGGCGGCGCTGGAAATGACGTTACAGCACTATCGTCGCCTTTTTATCCAGCAGCAGTCCGAAAATCGCAGCAGTAAGGCCGCCGTTCGCCTGCCCGGCGTCATCTGTCTGCAAACGGATGCCGCAACGCGTGAAGGAATTGAGGCGCAGATTACGCGTATCAATACGCTGAAAGCCGCCTTTGAGAAGATTGTAACCGTTGAGTCCGGGCTGGCGCCGGCTGCCCGTTTTGAATGGGTGCATCGCCAGCTTCCGGGGCTGATCACCCTGAATGCTTACCGCACGCTGACGGTACTGCGCCACCCCGCCACGCTGCGCTTCGGCTGGGCCAACAAGCACATCATTAAAAATTTCACGCGCGATGAGATCCTCGCTCAGCTGGAGAAAAGCCTGAAATCGCCGCGAACGGTCGCCCCGTGGTCGCGGGAACAGTGGATTGAACGGCTGGAGCAGGAGTACCACAGCATTGCCTCCCTGCCAGCTGATACCCGTCTTAAAATAAAGCGTCCGGTGAAGGTACAGCCTATCGCCCGCGTCTGGTACGCCGGACAACAAAAGCAGGTGCAATACGCCTGCCCGACGCCGCTGATTGCGCTCTACGATGCCGATCAGGGTGCGGTGGTGCCGGATATCGGGGAACTGCTGAATTACGATGCTGAAAACGTTCAGCATCGCTATAAACCCCAGGCGCAGCCGCTACAGCTGATTATTCCGCGGCTGCACCTGTATGTGGCGCAGTGATTATCTGAGGCTGCCCACCATCGCTTCCGGGCGGACCCAGGCATCAAACTCGGCGTCCGTCAGGTAGCCCAGCGCCAGCGCAGAGGCTTTCAGGGTAAGCCCCTCTTTGTGCGCTTTTTTAGCGATTTCGGCCGCTTTGTCATAACCAATATGGGTGTTCAGCGCCGTTACCAGCATCAGAGACTCATTCAGCAGCTGGCTGATTCGCTCGCGATTAGGCTCAATGCCCACCGCGCAGTGCTCGTTAAAGCTCTCCATGCCATCGGCCAGCAGACGAATCGATTGCAGTACGTTGTGGATCACCATCGGGCGATAGACGTTAAGCTCGAAGTTACCCGACGCGCCGCCCATGTTAACCGCCACGTCATTACCCATCACCTGACAGCACAGCATGGTCATGGCTTCGCACTGCGTCGGGTTCACTTTGCCCGGCATAATGGAGCTGCCCGGCTCGTTTTCCGGAATGCTGATTTCGCCGATGCCGCAGCGCGGGCCGGAGGCCAGCCAGCGCACGTCGTTGGCAATTTTCATCAGCGAGGCCGCCAGCCCTTTCAGCGCGCCATGGGTATGCACCAGCGCATCACAGGTCGCCAGCGCTTCGAATTTATTCGGAGCGGTAACAAACGGCTGCCCGGTGATCTTCGCCAGCTCTTCGGCCACGCGCACCGCGTACTCGGGATGGGTGTTTAAGCCAGTGCCCACCGCCGTCCCGCCGAGCGCCAGCTCCGCCAGATGCGGCAGGCTGTTGTCGATATGCTTAAGGTTGTGCTCCAGCATTGCCACCCAGCCGGAGATCTCCTGACCAAGCGTCAGCGGCGTGGCGTCCTGAAGGTGCGTACGACCAATTTTAACGATGTCGCGGAAGGCCTGCGCTTTCTCGTTAAGCGTAGATTTAAGCACGTTGAGCTGCGGGATAAGCTGCTCGCGGATTGCGATGACGGCCGCCACGTGCATGGCCGTCGGGAACACGTCGTTGGAACTCTGGCTTTTGTTCACGTCATCGTTCGGGTGGACCTTGCGCTCCATGCCGCGCACGCCGCCAAGAAGCTCGCTTGCGCGGTTCGCCAGCACCTCGTTCATGTTCATGTTGCTCTGGGTGCCTGAGCCGGTCTGCCAGATGGCAAGGGGGAATTCGTCGGGATGTTTGCCCGCCAGCACTTCGTCGGCGGCATTGATGATGGCGGTGGCTTTATCGGCATCCAGCAGGCCCAGATCCTGATTGACTTTGGCGGCAGCGCGTTTGGTCAACGCCAGCGCCTGGATTAGCGAGACGGGCATTTTCTCTGTCGAAATGCGGAAATGCTCCAGCGAACGCTGGGTTTGTGCGCCCCATAGCTTGTCGGCCGGGACGTCGATGGCGCCCATGGAGTCTTTCTCGCGGCGATGCATTGTCATTACTTACTCCTTGATAACAAAGATGGGATTGCTCACATGCTTAAGAGATAAGTATTGATGACTTCTGAGAAACGTTATGGCGCTTTGTGCGCTCTTTTTGATGTCGGGTGGCGGCTGCGCCTTACCCGACCTACGAGAATGCAGGCCGGGTAAGCGTCAGCGCCACCCGGCAATTTACAGAATTACTTCACACACGCCGAACACTGGGAAGACTGGATCTGTTTGAAGAAGTCGTTACCTTTGTCATCCACGAGGATGAACGCCGGGAAGTCTTCCACTTCAATTTTCCAGATCGCTTCCATACCCAGTTCCGGGTACTCCACGCACTCCAGGCTCTTGATACTGCCCTGCGCCAGCACCGCTGCCGGGCCGCCTATGCTGCCGAGGTAGAAGCCGCCGTGCTTGTGGCACGCGTCCGTCACCTGCTGGCTGCGGTTGCCTTTCGCCAGCATGATCATGCTGCCGCCGTTGGCCTGCAACTGGTCGACGTAGGAGTCCATACGGCCCGCTGTGGTTGGGCCTAACGAGCCGGAAGCATACCCGTCAGGCGTTTTTGCCGGGCCTGCGTAGTAGATCGGGTGATCTTTAATGTACTGCGGCAGCCCTTCGCCGTTGTCCAGGCGCTCTTTCAGCTTCGCATGGGCGATGTCGCGGCCCACGATAATCGTCCCGTTCAGGGAAAGGCGCGTTGAAACCGGATACTGCGAAAGCTGCGCGAGGATCTCTTTCATCGGACGATTCAGGTCCACGCGAACCGCTTCCCCCTCGCCCGCTTTACGCAGTTCTTCAGGAATATATTTGCCCGGGTTGTTCTCCAGCTTCTCGATCCAGATGCCGTCGCGGTTGATCTTCGCCTTGATGTTGCGATCCGCCGAGCATGAGACGCCCATGCCCACCGGACAGGAAGCACCGTGGCGCGGCAGGCGGATCACGCGAATGTCATGCGCGAAGTATTTGCCGCCAAACTGCGCGCCCAGGCCCAGATTCTGCGCTTCGGCCAGCAGTTCCTGCTCAAGCTGCTCGTCCCGGAACGCCTGACCATGTTCGTTACCTTCCGCTGGCAGGCCATCGTAGTATTTGGTTGAGGCCAGCTTAACGGTTTTCAGGGTGCTTTCGGCAGACGTACCGCCAATCACAAACGCGATATGGTACGGCGGGCAGGCCGCGGTGCCGAGGGTGCGCATCTTCTCGACCAGATAATTCTTCAGCTTGCCCGGGGTAAGCAGCGCTTTGGTTTCCTGGTAAAGATAGGTTTTGTTGGCTGAACCGCCACCTTTGGCGATGCAGAGGAATTTGTACTCGTCACCGTCGACGCTGTAGAGGTCAATCTGCGCAGGCAGGTTGGTGCCGGTGTTCACCTCTTTGTACATATCCAGCGCCGCGTTTTGCGAATAGCGCAGGTTGTCTTCGGTGTAGGTATTGTAAACGCCGCGCGCCAGCGCCGCTTCGTCACCGCCGCCAGTCCAGACGCGCTGGCCTTTTTTACCGGTGATAATCGCCGTGCCAGTGTCCTGGCAGGTCGGCAGAATGCCTTTCGCCGCGATATCAGAGTTACGCAGGAATTGCAGGGCAACGTACTTATCGTTCTCACTGGCTTCCGGGTCGCTCAGGATATCAGCAACCTGCTGCTGATGCGCCGGACGGAGCATAAAGGAAGCATCATGGAAGGCTTGCTGCGCCAGCAACGTCAGCGCCTGCGGGTCAACTTTGAGGATCTCCTGCCCTTCAAACTCAGAGACAGAAACGTAATCGCGGGTTAACAGGTAATACTCGGTCCGATCCTGACTGAGGGGGAAAGGATCCTGATAATGGAAGGGTTTATTCGACATTGTTCTCTCACTTACTGCTTCGGTCTGTTTATTCAGGGCAGATGTTCCGCTGCCCGGCTTAAAAGCGAGTCAGCTTATCCTACACAATTTTTTAACAAAAACTGAGACTAGTACGACTTTTTACATCCGCAGGTTACTTCCATTCGGTTTATTGCTTTAATACGCGGAGTTAATTCCACATATGAATCAGGGCTTGATAATGCAAAAACTCATCAACTCAGTGCAAAACTACGCCTGGGGAAGTAAAACTGCGTTAACGGATCTCTACGGTATCGCCAACCCGGACAACCTGCCGATGGCAGAGCTGTGGATGGGCGCGCATCCGAAGAGCAGCTCAAAAATTGAAGATGCCAGCGGCCAGGTTCGCAGCCTGCGTGACGTCATCGACGCCGACAAAGCCGCACTGCTCGGCGATAAAGTGGCGAATCGTTTTGGTGAGCTGCCGTTTCTGTTCAAGGTATTGTGCGCCGACCAGCCGCTCTCCATTCAGGTTCACCCGAACAAAAAAGCCTCTGAGCTGGGCTTTGCCAAAGAAAATGCCGCCGGTATTCCGTTAGACGCCGCAGAGCGTAACTACAAAGATCCTAACCACAAGCCAGAACTGGTTTTCGCCCTTACCCCTTTCCTGGCGATGAATGCCTTCCGCGAGTTTTCCGAAATCATCTCCCTGCTGCAACCTGTCGCCGGGGCTCACAACGCGATCGCCCATTTCCTGGAAAACCCGAACGCAGAAGCCTTGAGCGAGCTGTTTGCCAGCCTGCTGAATATGCAGGCCGAGGAAAAATCCCACGCGCTGGCGGTGCTGAAAGCCGCGCTGAACAGCCAGCAGGGTGAGCCATGGGACACCATTCGCGTAATTTCCGCGTTTTATCCGGACGACAGCGGCCTCTTCTCTCCGCTGCTGCTGAACGTGGTGAAGCTCAACCCGGGCGAAGCGATGTTCCTGTTCGCTGAAACCCCGCACGCCTACCTGAACGGCGTGGCACTGGAGGTGATGGCTAACTCCGATAACGTACTGCGCGCGGGCCTGACGCCAAAATACATCGACATCCCTGAGCTGGTTGCCAACGTTAAGTTCGTGGCAAAACCTGCTGCGGAGCTGCTTACTCAGCCGGTGAAAAACGGCGCAGAGCTGGACTTCCCGATTCCGGTTGACGATTTTGCCTTCTCGCTGCACGACCTCAGCGCAGGCGAAACCGCCATTGCACAGGAGAGCGCCGCGATCCTGTTCTGTGTAGAAGGCGAAGCGACGTTGCATAAAGATAGCGAGCGTCTGGTGCTTAAACCGGGTGAATCCGCCTTTGTCGCGGCAAACGAGTCGCCTGTCCGGGTGAGCGGCACCGGTCGCCTGGCGCGTGTTTTTAATAAGCTTTAGGGACTTACTGAATTTTTTAACAACTCTTGCTAAGCTAGTAACAGGCGTTGTAACACCAGGCGGTTTTAACCGCCTGGTTTCATTTTAGGGATAATCGCAATGAAAAAATCGGTCGTAGCGGTAGGAGTGATTGTTGCTTTAGGCGTGATCTGGACGGGTGCTTCCTGGTATACCGGGAAACAGCTGGAAAGCCGTCTGGCAGAGATGATGGCGCAGGCAAACAGCGAGATTAAGCGCAGCGCGCCTGAAGCAGGTCTGGAGCTGAGCTATCAGAACTACCAGCGTGGCGTGTTTACCAGCCATATGCAGGTGGTGGTGAAGCCGGTTGCGGGTAATCAGAACGCCTGGCTGAAACCGGGCCAGAGTGTGGTGCTGGATGAAGTGGTCAGCCACGGTCCGTTCCCGCTGGCGCAGTTGAAAAAGTTTAACCTGATCCCCTCTATGGCATCCGCCAGAACCGTACTGGTGAACAACGAGGTGACGAAGCCGATTTTCGATATGGCGAAAAATGAGTCGCCGTTTGAGATCAATACCCGCATCAGCTATGCCGGTGATACGCATTCCGACATCGACCTGAAAGCCCTGAATTACGAACAAGGCACCGACAAAGTCGCCTTCAGCGGCGGTAATTTCCAGCTTGATGCCGATCGCGACGGCAAGAATGTCTCACTGACCGGCGATGCCGCCAGCGGCCTGGTGAATTCAGTCAATGAATATAACCAGAAGGTTCAGCTTACCTTCAACAACCTGAAAGCCAGCGGCAATAGCCGTATGACCGATTTTGATGAGCGTATCGGCGACCAGAAACTGAGCCTCGATAAGATCGCCATTGCGATCGAAGGTAAAGAGATGGCGGTGCTTGAAGGCATGGATCTGGACGGTAAGTCTGACGTGTCCAAAGACGGTAAAAGCATCAACACCCAGCTGGATTACAGCCTGAAAAGCCTGAAAGTACAGAATCAGGATCTGGGTACCGGTAAGCTGTCTCTGAAAATCGGCAACATTGACGGCCAGGCGTGGCATGAATTCAGTCAGAAATACAGTAAAGAGAGCCAGGCTCTGCTGACCGATGCCGCCCTGCAACAGAACCCGCAGGCGTACCAGCAGCAGGCGATGACGGTGCTGTTTAATAACCTGCCGATCCTGCTGAAGGGCGAGCCGGTGATTACCGTTGCGCCACTGAGCTGGAAAAACGGCAAAGGCGAAACCAACTTCAACCTGTCGCTGTTCCTGAAGGATCCGGCCGCTGCGACCGACGAACCGCAGACCCTGGCGCAGGAAGTTGACCGCAGCGTGAAATCGCTCGACAGCAAGCTGACCATCCCGATGGATATGGCGACCGAGTTCATGACGCAGATTGCGAAACTTGAAGGGTATGGTGAAGAAGATGCAGGGAAACTGGCAAACCAACAGGTGAAAGGCCTGGCGGCGATGGGCCAGATGTTCCGCATCACGAAGGTGGAAGACAACACCATTTCCACCAGCCTGCAATATGCTAATGGCCAGGTGACGCTCAACGGCGACAAAATGCCGCTGGAAGAGTTTGTCGGTATGTTTGGTATGCCGACGCTGGGCATTCCGGCACCGGCTGAACCGGCAGCGCCGCCGGCAGTACCGCAGCAGTAAACGAAAAACCCCTCGCATGAGGGGTTTTTTATTGCCGGGTGGCGCTGACGCTTACCCGGCCTCCGATCCTGAGTCGTTGTAGGCCCGTGGAAGCAAAGCGTTTACTTCACCGTCACTAACCGCGCAGCCACAATCTGATGCCCGGCCTGCACGTCCGTATTTTCAATGCGCTGCATGATCCTGTCTGCCAGGGTGTACCCCATTTCACGAGCCGGCGTCGTCGCCCAGACGATGGGGAGATCGTCTAATGCATTTTCACCGACATCCGCAAACGCCCCCAGCGCCACCTGATGGCCGAAGAACGTTTCTACCCCGCCCTCACCGCTCTGGCGTCCGGCGCGGATCAAACCGAACCACGCCCCCATCGCAATGACGTCGTTATAGCAAATCACCGCGCTGATCGTCGGGCTGTTGCGAAGCAGCGTGCCGATGGCTTCCGCGGCTTTTTTCTGGCTGGATTCACACTCCACCACCCATTCGCTGTGAAACGGCAGACCGTATTTGATGAGCGTGGAGCAGTAACCGCCCACCCGCTCGGCACGCGTCAGGGACGAGCTTTTACCGCCGAGCCAGGCGATGCGCTGATGGCCGCGATGAATAAGATGCTCGGTCAGCATTTGCGCGGCCTGCATGTTATCCGGCCGAAGGGTATCGGCTTCGTCGAGATAGCTGGCGCGCGACGCAAACACCAGCGGTACGCCTTTCTGCGCCGCGCGCTCACACAATTCACTGCCCACGCCGGACGCGCCGGCCACGATCACCCCATCCACCCCTTGCGTCAGCAGCATATCCAGCCTGGAGAGCAGCTGCTCCGGTTCGCGCCCACCGTGGAGCAGGAAAACCATTCGCCCCTGTGCTTCAAGCGCCTCGGTAAGCCCGGCGGTCAGTTCTGCATAAAACGGCGACGTGAGGTCGCGAACGATCAGCCCTATCACCCCGCTTTGTCCACCGCGCAGCGCCGACGCCTGGCGATTACGCACAAAGCCCAGTTGCTCAACGGCCTCGTTGACGCGCTGACCCGTTGCAGGAGAGATGCGCCCCTTCCCGCTTAATACCAGCGAAACGGTGCTGACGGAAACCCCCGCCGCCAGCGCGACATCGTTGATGGTGATCTTTTTCGCTACAGCCATGTGGTGGCGTGACTCCTTGATAATGAGATCGCTAAAACGTTTTATCAATACGTTATCTTTATACTACCAGTAAAAGCCTGAGAATGTGATTTAGCGCGCACTAAAGTTTGATAAAACGTTTTATCTTCTCGCCCCATCGAGGTCGTTAAATCTCTTTCTACCATTTAAGGAGTCGTTTTATGACGACGAAAGCAGCACAGAAAATATCGCTGTGGGAGTTTTTCCAGCAACTGGGTAAAACCTTTATGCTGCCCGTGGCACTTCTCTCTTTTTGCGGGATCATGCTGGGGATCGGCAGCTCGTTAAGCAGCCACGACGTCATTACCCTGATCCCTTTCCTCGGAAATCCGGTACTTCAGGCGATCTTCATCTGGATGAGCAAGGTCGGCTCTTTTGCCTTTAGCTTCCTGCCGGTAATGTTCTGTATCGCCATTCCTCTGGGTCTGGCGCGCGAAAACAAAGGCGTGGCGGCGTTTGCGGGCTTCGTTGGCTATGCGGTGATGAACCTTGCGGTTAACTTCTGGCTGACTGCCAAAGGGATCCTGCCGACGACCGACGCGGCAGTACTGAAAGCCAATAACATTCAGAGCGTGCTCGGTATTCAGTCCATCGATACCGGGATCCTTGGAGCCGTGATCGCGGGGGTGATTATCTGGATGCTGCACGAGCGCTTCCACAACATCCGCCTGCCCGATGCGCTGGCCTTCTTCGGCGGGACCCGCTTTGTGCCAATCATTACGCTGGTTGTGATGGGTCTGTTTGGTCTGATCATCCCTCTGATTTGGCCGATTTTTGCCATGGGGATCACCGGTATCGGCCGCATTATCAACGGCGCGGGTGATTTCGGCCCGATGATTTTCGGTACGGGTGAACGTCTGCTGCTGCCATTTGGTTTACAGCACATCCTGGTTGCCCTGATCCGCTTTACGGAAGCCGGCGGCACCATGGACGTTTGCGGTCATTCCGTTAGCGGCGCGCTGACCATCTTCCAGGCCCAGCTGAGCTGCCCGGCCACTCACGGCTTCTCTGAAAGTGCGACGCGTTTCCTCTCTCAGGGTAAAATGCCTGCCTTCCTCGGCGGCCTGCCGGGCGCAGCGCTGGCGATGTACCACTGTGCCCGTCCGGAAAATCGTCATAAAATTAAAGGTCTGCTGATCTCCGGCGTTATTGCCTGCGTGGTGGGCGGTACGACAGAACCTATCGAATTCCTGTTCCTGTTCGTAGCGCCGGTACTGTACCTCATCCACGCCGTACTGACGGGCCTGGGCTTTACCGTGATGGCTGTGCTCGGTGTGACCATCGGTAACACCGACGGTAACGTGATTGACTTCGTGGTCTTCGGTATCCTGCACGGCCTGTCCACCAAGTGGTATCTGGTGCCGGTTGTGGCCGCCATCTGGTTCGCGGTTTACTATGGGATCTTCCGCTTCGCCATCACCCGCTTTAACCTGAAAACGCCTGGCCGCGATACCGATACGGCCACCAGCGTTGAACAGGCGGTAGCCGGTACCGTTGGGAAATCCGGATATAACACGCCGGCTATTCTGGCGGCGCTGGGCGGTGCGGATAACATTACCTCTCTGGATAACTGCATCACCCGCCTGCGTTTGTCGGTGGCGGACATGTCCAAAGTGGATACCAACGCACTTAAAGCTAACCGGGCTATCGGCGTGGTACAGTTAAATCAACACAATTTGCAGGTCGTCATTGGCCCGCAGGTACAGTCAGTGAAGGATGAGCTGGCAACCCTGATGCGAACCGTCGAAGCCTGATGCCTCGCCCCCCTCGTCATGAGGGGGTTTTACTTTACGGAGCACCGTCATGTTTGATTTTTCAACCGTCGTGGATCGACACGGCACCTGGTGTACCCAGTGGGATTATGTCGCTGACCGTTTTGGCGCCGCCGACCTGCTGCCCTTCACCATCTCTGATATGGATTTCGCCACTGCCCCCTGCATTACCGATGCGCTGCACCAGCGAATAAACCACGGGGTGTTTGGCTACAGTCGCTGGAAAAATGACGAATTTCTGGCCGCCGTGGCGCACTGGTTCCGGCAACGCTTTAACAGTCAGATTGATACCGAAACCGTGGTGTATGGGCCGTCGGTCATTTATATGGTCTCGGAGCTGATCCGCCTCTGGTCCTCGCCTGGCGACGGCGTGGTGGTTCATACCCCGGCTTACGATGCCTTTTATAAAGCCATCGACGGCAACCAGCGTACCGTTGTTTCCGTGCCGATGCAGAAAACAGCGCATGGCTGGGAGGGCAATATGGCCGCGCTGGAAGCGGCGCTGTCAAAACCGGAAAACAAGGTGCTGCTGCTGTGTAGCCCGCAAAACCCGACCGGCAAAGTCTGGACGCGGGAGGAGCTGACCACAATGGCGGCCCTGTGTGAACGTTATGACGTAGCGGTGATCAGCGACGAAATTCATATGGACATGGTATGGGGCACGCATCGTCATACCCCGTGGAATGAGGTTGCGCGCGGTAAATGGGCGCTGCTGACCTCGGGTTCCAAAAGCTTCAACATTCCGGCGCTGACGGGTGCCTGGGGGCTTATCGCCGATGACGCCAGCCGTAACGCCTATCTGAATGCATTAAAAGGTCGGGACGGACTCTCTTCCCCTTCCGTGCTGGCGCTGACCGCGCACATTGCTGCCTACCGACAGGGAGAACCCTGGCTGGACGCGCTGCGGACCTATCTCGAAGAAAACCTGCGCTACATTGCTGACGAACTGAATACTGCATTTCCGGCACTCAACTGGCAACCGCCCGAGGCCACCTATCTGGCATGGATCGATCTCAGCCCGCTTGGCATTGATGACAATACGCTGCAAAACGTGCTGATTGATCAGCAAAAAGTGGCCATCATGCCGGGATATACCTATGGGGATGAAGGTAAAGGGTATGTGCGTCTGAACGCTGGCTGTCCGCGTAGTAAGCTTGAACAGGGCGTTCAACGCCTTATCGCCGGCATCAACACTCTGCTGTAAATCATTTGCGCAACGGAATATTCCCTTGCGCAAATAGCTTTTTACCCCGTTTTGTTTTTATAATATGGCGCACTTTAACCAGCAAAGAGTGCGACCATGATTGATACACGCCTGCCTTTAACTGATATTCACCGCCACCTCGACGGAAACATTCGTGCCCAAACCATTCTCGATCTTGGTCGCCAGTTCAATTTAACCCTCCCTGCCGAAACGCTTGAAACCCTGATCCCGCATGTTCAGGTCACGTCGAACGAACCGGATCTGGTGAGTTTTCTGAGCAAGCTCGACTGGGGCGTGAAGATGCTCGCCTCGGTCGATGCCTGTCGCCGTGTCGCCTTTGAAAACATCGAAGATGCCGCGCGTAACGGCCTGCACTATGTTGAACTGCGTTTCTCCCCGGGCTATATGGCGATGACCCACAACCTCCCC
Organism: Enterobacter sp. DTU_2021_1002640_1_SI_PRY_ASU_LCPMC_013; assembly: GCF_032389435.1. Classification (NCBI taxonomy): domain Bacteria; kingdom Pseudomonadati; phylum Pseudomonadota; class Gammaproteobacteria; order Enterobacterales; family Enterobacteriaceae; genus Enterobacter; species Enterobacter sp. DTU_2021_1002640_1_SI_PRY_ASU_LCPMC_013. The sequence goes on along the minus strand of NZ_CP135594.1, from coordinate 1,977,931 downwards.
GTAGCGGGCGTGGTTGAAGCGGTCATTGAAGGCGTGCGCGAAGGCTGCAAAACCTTTGACGTTCAGGCGCGTTTGATCGGCATTATGAGCCGTACCTTCGGTGAAGCGGCCTGTCTTCAGGAACTGGAAGCATTACTGGCGCATCGCGACCAGATCACCGCCATCGACCTGGCCGGTGACGAGCTGGGCTTCCCGGGCAGTCTGTTCCTGTCTCATTTCAACCGCGCACGTGATGCAGGATGGCATATTACCGTTCATGCGGGGGAAGCCGCGGGGCCGGAAAGCATCTGGCAGGCCATTCGTGAGCTGGGTGCGGAACGTATAGGTCATGGCGTGAAAGCCATTGAAGATCGCGCGCTGATGGATTTCCTCGCCGAACAACGTATTGGAATCGAATCCTGCCTGACCTCCAATATTCAGACCAGTACAGTGGCGTCGCTGGCGCAACACCCGCTGAAAACCTTCCTCGAACACGGGGTGCTGGCTTCGCTGAACACGGACGATCCGGCGGTTCAGGGCGTGGATATTATTCACGAATACAACATCGCCGCACCACAGGCCGGGCTGAGCCGCGAGCAGATCCGTCAGGCGCAAATCAACGGGCTGGAGATCGCCTTCCTGACGCCTGAAGAGAAACAGGCGCTGCGCGATAAAGTTGCTCAGTAGTCCTCTTTACTGCCGGGTGGCGCTGCGCTTACCCGGCCTACGAAAGCGTTTGGCACTTATGCCAGACAGAGCGTTGCACGATGTTTGGCAGATTCGATCCCCAGCTCGATGAGCTCCATAATCTGGATTGCCTGGCTTGCGGGAACCGGATTTTCACCTGAACCGTTCAGCGCGTCACGAATTGCGGCGTAATACGCCGGATAGTTCCCCGGCAGGGTCAATACCGTCTCTTCAACCAGTACCTCACCCTCCGCACGCGTCACCACCCCATCCCGCATGTCGTAGCCCCAGTCCTCCTGCGGTAAGCATTCGCCATTTTTGAGGCGCTCTTCCTGCGGATCCAGGCCGAACTTCACATAGCTGCCGCGCGCCCCGTGAATGATATAGCGCGCCGATTCCGCCGCCGCAAGAATTGTCCCGTGCAGCACAATGCGCCGCTGCGGATAACTCAAAATGGCATGGAAATAGTCGGTGGTCTGCGCCCCCGGCCTGAGCTGCGCTAAATCGACCGTCATGCTCACGGGCAAACCAAACAGATGAACGGCCTGATCGAGAAGATGCGGCGCTAAGTCATACCAGATGCCGCTACCCGGTCCCGCCTGCTCGCGCCAGCGATCTCGCACCTGCGGACGATAACGATCGAAGTGCGACTCAAAAAAGGCAATTTCACCGAGCGTACCTTCGTTTATCAGCGCTTTGACCGTCAGGAAATCGCTGTCCCAGCGCCGGTTGTGAAAGACCGACAATAACTGACCCAGGCTTCGCGCCAGCGCATCCAGCTCGCGCGCCTGTGACAACGTCACGGTGAAGGGCTTATCGACAACAACATGTTTCCCTGCCTCCAGCGCCGCTTTCGCCAGGGGGAAATGAGTGTCGTTAGGGGTAGGAATGACAATAAGGTCAATATTAGGATCGTTAAACAGATGCTTAGGCTCCGTTACCACCGGCACGGCTGGCCAGTCGGCGTGGACCTTAGTCTCATCGCTGCTTGTGATAGCCGCCAGTTCCATTCCCGGCGTGCCGACAACCAGCGGTGCATGAAAGGTTTTACTTGCGTACCCGTAGCCAATAAGACCGACGCGGATGTTTTCACTCATCGTGTGCCCCCTCGCTGTGCGCTTATTTATCACTGGCCTTGTGCTTAACGCACACATTAATAATGTGCCCTGTGCGCTAAAATAGCATCTCGCGACAGCGTTTTTTGTTACCTCGCATTAAAGTGTGCATGTGGGTCCGGGGAATCGTTCCCAAAGCACTTGCTCTGGCGAAAAGGGCGCTGTAACATTTGTAATCTGTATTTATGGATAAATTACAAACACAAATTATGTCGTCAATAATTAATCGAATCATTGAATTAGCGGGATGGATTGTCCTTGGCGTTTCAGTCGTGTTGCTCGGCATTGCCAGCCATATCGATAACTACCAGCCGCCGGAGCCTGTTACTGTCGCACAACAAAAGTAAGCCGCATCGTCATAAAGCGTGACACATTACGTCATGGAACGTATTGCCAGCCGTAATGAACGGGGTTACCCTTCTCTTCCAGGCATCTGCTGATGCCTGATTCTTCGCAAAGAAAACTCCTAATTTCGTCGCGTTACCCGAGTGGACAGTTTACGTCTTTATTAATCCGTTTATTATTCGAACGCATTACCTTTATGGGTATTACCCTTTTATATGGAAACTTATTAATATGACAGTTCAGGACTATTTATTAAAATTTCGCAAGATCAATTCCCTTGAAAGCCTGGAAAAACTGTTTGACCATCTGAACTACACGCTGTCGGATAATCAGGACATCATCAACATGTACCGCGCTGCGGACCATCGTCGCGCCGAACTGGTCTCTGGCGGTCGTCTGTTCAATGTTGGGGAAGTGCCTAAATCCGTATGGCGTTACGTTGTATAAGTAAGTAGCCTTCGGCGTGAAATGTTATATACTCTCCGCCCTGCAAATTTCTGTATAACATTTCGCGCAGACTATGGGAGAGCGTATGACCGCATTGCCTGGAGAGAGGATTGGGGGCTGGTTAATCGCCCCGCTGGCATGGCTGCTGGTGGCATTATTAAGCGCTTCGCTGGCGCTGTTGCTTTACACCACTGCACTGGTTACGCCTCATGCTATCCAGACACTGATGTCCCAGAGGGCGCTCAATATTGCGACGTGGTTTGTGTCGTTCGTTTTCGCGATCGCGATGTGGTACTACACGCTGTGGCTGACCATCGCCTTCTTCAAACGCCGCAAAAGCGTGCCAAAACATTACATTATCTGGCTGCTGGTCTCCGTGCTGCTGGCCGTCAAAGCATTCGCTTTCTCGCCGGTCTCTGACGCACTGGCGGTTAGACAGTTACTGTTTCCGCTACTGGCGACGGCGCTTCTGGTCCCTTATTTCAAGCGTTCGACGCGCGTTAAAAAGACCTTCGTTAACCCGTAATAACCTTACAGTTAACCTGTTGTGGCCTGTTGTTGTTTATCCGATAATAGGCAGCTATTTTATTTCAGGCTAAATAATGACCGATTACTTACTGCTCTTTGTCGGAACTGTGCTGGTTAATAACTTCGTACTGGTGAAGTTCCTTGGCCTGTGCCCGTTTATGGGCGTCTCCAAAAAGCTGGAGACGGCAATGGGCATGGGGCTAGCCACCACCTTCGTGATGACGATAGCCTCCATTTGCGCATGGCTGATTGATACCTGGATCCTGATCCCGCTCGACATGCTCTACCTGCGCACCCTGGCCTTTATTCTGGTCATTGCGGTCGTGGTGCAATTTACCGAAATGGTGGTGCGGAAAACCAGCCCTGCCCTGTATCGCCTGTTGGGTATTTTTCTGCCTCTCATCACCACCAACTGTGCGGTGCTGGGCGTGGCGCTACTGAATATCAACCTCGGGCATAACTTCCTGCAATCGGCGCTGTACGGTTTTTCCGCGGCGGTCGGTTTCTCTTTTGTTATGGTCCTGTTCGCCTCGATTCGCGAGCGTCTGGCCGCGGCGGATATTCCCGCGCCGTTTCGCGGTAACGCCATCGCTCTGGTGACCGCAGGTTTAATGTCTCTGGCCTTTATGGGCTTTAGTGGTCTGGTGAAGTTGTAATGAGTGCTATCTGGATTGCCATCGTGTCCATCAGCGTTCTGGGACTCGTCTTTGGCATCATTCTGGGTTATGCCTCCCGCCGGTTTGCGGTGGAGGACGATCCGGTGGTTGAAAAAATTGATGAACTTTTACCGCAGAGCCAGTGCGGGCAGTGCGGCTACCCTGGCTGCCGCCCTTACGCTGAGGCGGTGGGCGTGCAGGGAGAAAAGATCAACCGCTGCGCGCCGGGTGGAGAAGCGGTCATGCTTAAAATAGCTGCCCTGCTGAACGTCGATCCCCAGCCTGTCGACGGCGATGAACAGGCGCAAGAGCCCGTTCGTGCCCTTGCTGTCATCGACGAAGCCAACTGCATTGGCTGCACCAAATGTATTCAGGCGTGTCCTGTTGACGCCATCGTGGGCGCAACGCGCGCGATGCACACCGTTGTGGCGGATCTGTGCACTGGCTGTAATCTCTGCGTGGCGCCCTGCCCGACGCAGTGTATAGAACTACGCCCGGTTGAAACGACTACCGAAAACTGGAAGTGGGACCTTCAGACCATTCCGGTTCGCAATATTCCTGTGGAACAACATGCTTAAGTTATTTTCTGCCTTCAGAAAAGAGAAGATCTGGGATTTCGACGGCGGCATTCATCCGCCTGAGATGAAATCGCAGTCTAACGGCACGCCGCTGCGCCAGATCCCGCTGGCGACCCGTTACGTTATGCCCCTTAAACAGCATATCGGCGAGGAAGGTGAACTGTGCGTGAAAGAAGGCGATAGCGTTCTTCGCGGCCAGCCGCTGACCTTTGGTCGCGGGCGGATGTTGCCGATACATGCCCCGACTTCCGGTAAGGTGGTAGCTGTTGCCCCCCATACCGTTGCCCATCCGTCGGCGTTGTCTGAGCTGAGCGTGATCATTGAAGCCGATGGTGAAGACCGCTGGATCGATCGTGACGGCTGGAGCGACTACCGTTCCCACAGCCGTGAAGCGCTGATTGAACGCATTCATCAGTTCGGCGTGGCGGGTCTGGGGGGCGCAGGCTTCCCGACCGGCGCTAAGCTTCACGGCGGCGGCGATAAAATCGAAACGCTGATCATCAACGCCGCCGAGTGCGAACCGTACATCACCGCCGATGACCGTCTGATGCAGGACTGTGCCGCGCAGGTGGTGGAAGGGATTCGCATTCTTGCGCATATTCTGCAACCCCGCGAAGTGCTGATCGGTATTGAGGACAATAAACCGCAGGCCATTTCGATGCTGCGTGCGGTACTGGCAGACAGCCACGATATCGCCCTGCGCGTGATCCCGACCAAATACCCGTCCGGCGGGGCAAAACAGCTGACGCAGATCCTGACCGGCAAACAGGTCCCCCACGGGGGCCGTTCGTCCGACATCGGCGTGCTGATGCAAAACGTGGGAACCGCCTACGCGGTGAAACGTGCGGTGATTGACGGCGAGCCATTGACCGAGCGCGTCGTCACGCTGACCGGCGAGTCCGTCTCCCGTCCCGGCAACGTCTGGGCGCGTCTGGGTACGCCGGTGCGTCATCTGCTGGAACAGGCTGGCTTCTGCCCGGGTAGCGATCAACTGGTCATTATGGGTGGCCCGCTGATGGGCTTTACCCTGCCGTGGCTGGATGTGCCGGTGGTGAAGATTACCAACTGCCTGCTCGCCCCTTCCCCAACGGAGATGGGCGAAACGCAGGAAGAGAAAGGCTGCATACGCTGTAGCGCCTGTGCGGACGCATGCCCGGCAGATTTACTGCCGCAGCAGTTGTACTGGTACAGCAAAGGCCAGTTGCACGATAAATCCCAGGCGCATAACCTGGCTGACTGTATTGAATGCGGTGCCTGCGCCTGGGTCTGCCCAAGCAATATTCCGCTGGTGCAATACTTCCGTCAGGAGAAAGCCGAAATCTACGCCATCTCCATGGAAGAAAAACGTGCCGCTGAAGCGAAGGCCCGCTTTGAAGCACGTCAGGCGCGACTGGAGCGCGAGAAACAAGCCCGTCAGGAACGCCATAAGCAGGCTGCCGTGCAGCCTGCGGCGAAAGATCAGGATGCCATTAACGCAGCCCTGGCCCGCGTGCGCGAGAAGAAAGCCACCGCCGCCCAGACGGTTGTGATCGCTCCGGGAGAAAGACCGGACAACAGCGAAGCGATTGCGGCCCGCGAAGCGCGTAAAGCCGAAGCTCGCGCGCGTCAGGCGGAGAAAGCGCAACACGCCAAACCGGAAGCCGATATCGACCCGCGTAAAGCGGCAGTGGAAGCGGCTATCGCCAGGGCAAAAGCCCGTAAGGCCGGTCAGCAGACAGTGGTGGTTGAACAGGAAGCGACGGATCCGCGCAAGGCGGCCGTTGAAGCCGCTATCGCCCGTGCCAAAGCACGAAAAGCGGCACAGGTTCAGCCAGCCGAAGAGAGTGAAGCGCCTGTCGACCCGCGTAAAGCCGCCGTTGAAGCGGCCATCGCCCGTGCCAAAGCACGAAAAGCGGCACAGCAGGACGAACGGCCTGCGGCCGCCAACGACGATCCACGCAAAGCCGCAGTCGCCGCCGCGATTGCGCGCGTTCAGGCAAAGAAAGCCGCGCAGCAAGCCGTTAACGAGGATTAAATGGTTTTCAGAATTGCAAGTTCCCCTTATACCCATAACCAGCGCCAGACATCGCGTATTATGATGCTGGTGTGCCTGGCCGCGCTGCCAGGTATTGCCGTACAGTGTTGGTTTTTCGGCTGGGGTACGCTTTTCCAGTTAGTTCTGGGTTGCGCCAGTGCCGTCGCAGCGGAAGCAGCGATCCTGAAGCTGCGCAAAATGGAAGTGACTCGCATCCTGAGCGATAACTCCGCCCTGTTGACCGGCCTGTTGCTGGCCATCAGCATTCCCCCGTTCGCCCCGTGGTGGATGGTGGTATTGGGAACGGTGTTTGCGGTGATCATCGCCAAGCAGCTGTACGGCGGGCTGGGCCATAACCCGTTTAACCCGGCGATGATTGGCTACGTGGTACTGCTGATCTCCTTCCCGGTACAGATGACCAGCTGGCTGCCGCCGCATGAGATCGCCGCCACCGTCCCCGGCTTTATGGATGCCCTGCACGTTATCTTTACCGGCCACACCGCGCTGGGCGCAGATATGAACGCGCTTCGCATGGGCGTGGACGGCATCAGCCAGGCCACCCCGCTCGATACCTTCAAAACCTCCCTGCGTGCCGGACACAGCGTGGAGCAGGTGATGAAATCGTCTATTTACAGCGGCGTACTGGCGGGTGCTGGCTGGCAGTGGGTCAATCTGGCCTATTTGTTGGGCGGCGCGTTCCTGTTGCAACAGAAGGCGATCCGCTGGCATATTCCGGTGAGCTTCCTGGTGACGCTGGCCATCTGCTCGACGCTCGGCTGGGTCATCTCACCAGAGTCACTGGCCAGCCCGCAGCTCCATCTGCTCTCCGGCGCGACCATGCTCGGGGCATTCTTTATTCTGACCGATCCGGTCACCGCGTCTACCACCAACCGAGGCCGCCTGATTTTCGGCGCGCTGGCGGGTTTGCTGGTCTGGCTTATTCGCAGCTTTGGCGGTTATCCGGACGGCGTGGCATTTGCCGTGCTGCTGGCTAACATCACCGTTCCGCTCATCGACTACTACACGCGGCCACGCGTGTACGGTCATCGCTAAGGATCACGCCATGCTAAAAACAATGCAAAAACACGGCGTTACGCTGGCGATCTTCGCTGCCGCCCTCACCGGGCTGACCGCGCTGGTAAATGAACTGACGAAAACAACCATTGCAGAGCAGGCAATGAAGCAGCAAAAGGCGCTGTTCGATCAGGTGATCCCATCCGACTTCTACGATAATGACCTGCAAAAAAGCTGCTTTGTTGTAGACGCACCGGAGCTTGGCAATGGCATGCATCGCGTCTTCATTGCCCGTAAAGGGGATAACGCAGTGGGCGCAGTGCTGGAAACGACTGCGCCGGATGGCTATTCAGGGGCCATTCAGCTGCTCGTAGGGGCTGATTTCTCAGGTACCGTACTGGGCACCCGCGTGACTGAACACCACGAAACGCCGGGCCTGGGGGACAAAATTGAAACACGTCTAAGCGACTGGATACTGCACTTTGCCGGTAAAGTTATCCACGGTGAAGACGATGCTGCCTTTGCGGTAAAAAAAGACGGCGGCGAATTTGACCAGTTCACGGGCGCGACTATTACCCCGCGTGCCGTGGTTAACGCCGTAAAACGAGCCGGGCTGTATGCACAAACGCTGCCCGCGCAGATCAACGGTCTTCAGGCCTGCGAGGAGTAATCATGAACCAGGTTAAAGAGGTTATCGTTCAGGGGCTATGGAAAAACAACTCTGCGCTGGTTCAGCTGCTGGGGATGTGTCCGCTGTTGGCCGTCACATCGACCGCCACCAACGCACTGGGTCTGGGGCTGGCAACCACACTGGTGCTGACCCTGACAAACCTGTCCATATCCGCCCTGCGCCGCTGGACGCCGTCGGAGATCCGCATTCCGATTTATGTCATGATCATCGCCTCGGTGGTGAGCGTGGTACAGATGCTGATCAACGCCTATGCGTTTGGGCTTTATCAATCGCTTGGGATCTTCATTCCGCTGATCGTCACCAACTGTATCGTCGTTGGCCGCGCAGAAGCCTTTGCGGTAAAAAACAGCCCTGCTATGTCTGCCCTGGACGGTTTCGCTATCGGAATGGGCGCGACCTGCGCGATGTTCGTGCTGGGATCGCTGCGTGAAATATTAGGCAACGGCACGCTGTTTGACGGCGCAGATGCGCTGCTTGGCGGCTGGGCGAAGTCGCTGCGTATTGAGGTGTTCCATACGGACACTCCGTTCCTGCTGGCCATGCTGCCGCCTGGCGCCTTCATTGGCCTTGGAATGATGCTGGCGTTAAAATACCTGATTGATGAAAAACGTAAACGCCGCGCCGCTGAGCGCAGCGTACAGGAAGGGATCCCCGAGAAAGCAGTATGAATAAAGAGAAACGCATTGCGATCCTGACGCGCCTGCGCGATGAGAATCCTCATCCTACGACAGAGCTGAACTTTAACTCGCCGTTTGAACTGTTGATCGCGGTGCTGCTCTCTGCACAGGCGACGGACGTGAGCGTCAACAAAGCCACGGCCCTGCTCTACCCTGTCGCCAATACGCCGCAGGCCATGCTGGAGCTGGGCGTTGAAGGTGTGAAATCCTATATCAAGACCATTGGCCTGTTTAACAGCAAGGCCGAAAACGTCATTAAGACCTGCCGGATCCTGCTGGAGCAGCACGGCGGTGAAGTCCCGGAAGACCGCGCTGCGCTGGAAGCGTTGCCGGGCGTCGGGCGTAAAACGGCAAATGTGGTGCTGAACACGGCGTTTGGCTGGCCGACTATCGCCGTGGATACCCATATCTTTCGCGTCTCTAACCGTACCCGGTTCGCGCCGGGTAAAAACGTGGAAGAGGTGGAAGAGAAGCTGTTAAAAGTGGTCCCGGCGGAATTTAAGGTGGACTGCCACCACTGGCTGATCCTGCACGGACGGTATACCTGTATTGCCCGTAAGCCACGCTGCGGTTCCTGCATTATCGAAGATCTCTGCGAATACAAAGAAAAAGTCTATCCCTGAGCGTAAACCATCTTACTTCTTATCGGTTTAAGCCCTTAAAATTAACAAGGGCTCTGATATCTTCCCGATTGACCATAAATTGCCCTCTCTTTCTCCTTTACGGATTGTCGATTCTTCGGTCATTTAACACTCAAACAGGTTAATAGTTTTTTCATCACCAAAAATTTCTATACATCTGTGATCGCGATCACTCTGATAACTTGATGTTGGATTTTTGTTGTTAAAACCCGCTCAACCCCTTTGTCAGACAAGATTTCATCGATTCCATACCGCACATAAGACCAGTCATTTTTCAGAATATGGGCTATATCACTGCCAATCACCCAAAATAGCAGAACATATCGCCATACAGCCGTTGAACAGGGTCTTTTACAGTGAAAAAAACCACTTATTTTCAACCAATGAAATTTAACGCTGCATAACATTTGCGTGAACCGATGATTATACCGCCAGAGTTAAATGTAACAGATTATTACAAACGTATTGCCAGATGGGACTGGATAGTGAACATTACCCGCCGTTTCCCCTCCCAATATAACTATAAAGCGGATGGACTACGGTCATCACGCTATGAACACCCCCGTTAATATGGGATGTAAAAAAAGAGGTATATGTGTCTACTGCAAACAATAAACCAACAGATGAGAGCGTAAGTCTTAACGCTTTCAAACAGCCTAAAGCGTTCTATCTCATTTTCTCTATCGAATTATGGGAACGTTTTGGCTACTACGGCCTGCAAGGGATCATGGCGGTTTACCTGGTTAAACAGCTGGGTATGTCTGAAGCCGATTCCATCACGCTGTTCTCTTCCTTCAGCGCCCTGGTGTATGGCCTGGTTGCTATCGGCGGCTGGTTAGGCGATAAAGTCCTCGGTACTAAACGAGTCATTATGCTGGGTGCCGTTGTTCTGGCGATTGGCTATGGGCTGGTTGCCTGGTCCGGGCACGATGCAGGTGTGGTTTACATGGGCATGGCTACCATCGCGGTAGGTAACGGCCTCTTCAAGGCGAACCCGTCTTCCCTGCTCTCTACCTGCTACAGCAAAGATGACCCACGTCTGGACGGTGCATTTACCATGTACTACATGTCCATCAACATCGGTTCCTTCTTCTCTATGCTGGCAACCCCATGGCTGGCCGCAAAATTCGGCTGGAGCGTAGCGTTTGCGCTGAGCTTCGTGGGTATGCTGATCACCGTTGTGAACTTCCTGTTCTGCCGTAGCTGGGTTAAAGACTATGGTTCAAAACCAGACTTCGAACCCGTGCACATGGGCAAACTGCTGGCAACCATCGTCGGCATCGTGATCCTGGCCGCTGTCGCCACCTGGCTGCTGCACAACCAGGGCGTTGCACGTGCCGTACTGGGCGTGGTTGCGCTGGGTATCGTGATCATCTTCGCGAAAGAAGCCTTTGCGATGCAGGGTGCGGCACGTCGTAAGATGATTGTGGCGTTCATCCTGATGCTGGAAGCGATCATCTTCTTCGTTCTGTACAGCCAGATGCCAACGTCTCTGAACTTCTTCGCTATCCGCAACGTTGAGCACTCCATCCTTGGTATCGCGTTCGAGCCGGAGCAGTATCAGGCCCTGAACCCGTTCTGGATCATGATTGGTAGCCCGATTCTGGCCGCTATCTATAACAAGATGGGCGACCGTCTGCCTATGCCGCACAAGTTCGCTATCGGTATGGTGCTGTGCTCTGGCGCGTTCCTGGTGCTGCCGCTGGGGACGAAATTCGCGACCGACGCGGGTATCGTGTCTGTTAACTGGCTGATCCTGAGCTATGCGCTGCAATCCATCGGTGAACTGATGATCTCCGGTCTGGGCCTGGCGATGGTTGCGCAGCTGGTCCCTCAGCGTCTGATGGGCTTCATCATGGGCAGCTGGTTCCTGACCACCGCTGGCGCGGCTATCATCGCAGGTAAGATTGCGAACCTGATGGCGGTACCAGACAACGTTACCGACCCGCTGGTTTCCCTGAATGTCTACGGCACCGTGTTCATGCAAATTGGTATCGCGACCGCCGTGATTGCCGTGCTGATGCTGCTGACCGCACCTAAACTGAATCGTATGACGCAGGACGACGACAAATCCGCTAAAGCGATTAAAACCGCGAACGCGTAATGTCATCGGGAAACGACTGAACAGAAGCCGCTAAGTAATTAGCGGCTTTTTTTTTATCCGAGCGCGCACTAACATAGCTTGAACCTCAGCAAAAAGGAGTTACCGATGAAACTGTTCTATAAACCGGGCGCCTGCTCTCTTGCTTCCCATATTACGCTTCGCGAGAGCGGTAAAGATTTCACGCTGGACGGCGTTGACCTGATGAAAAAGCGCCTGGAAAACGGGGATGACTTTTTTGCGATTAACCCAAAAGGCCAGGTTCCGGCCCTGCTGCTGGATGATGGCACCCTGCTGACCGAAGGGGTGGCGATTATGCAATTCCTGGCGGACAACGTACCGGATCGTCAGCTCCTTGCCCCCACCGGCAGCATTGCGCGTTATAAAACGCTGGAGTGGCTGAACTATATTGCCACCGAACTGCACAAAGGCTTTACGCCCCTGTTCCGCCCGGACACGCCGGAAGAGTACAAACCTACCGTGCGCGCGCTGCTGGAGAAAAAGTTGCAGTACGTTAACGACGCGCTGAAAGACGACCAGTGGATCTGTGGCTCGCGTTTCACCATCGCCGATGCCTATCTGTTTACCGTTCTGCGCTGGGCGCGCGCGGTTAAGCTGAACATGGAAGGATTAGACCATGTCGCATCGTATATGACGCGCGTGGCGGAGCGTCCTGCGGTGGCGGCGGCGCTGAAAGCGGAAGGGTTGAATTAACCGAAAGGCCTGGGTTACCGGGTGGCGCTGACGCTTACCCGGCCTACAAATTCCGTAGGCCCGTGCAAGCGCAGCGCCGTCGGGCGTTTTCTAAAGCTGTGTTGCGCTAAAATAGTGCTCCGGCTTCGCGATGCGATCCTGCGCCGCGACGACCTGGAGCTCATATTCCTGCATCGTCTTCGTCGCAATCATGATTTCATAAACGGCTGCGGTGACGTGCTCCAGCGCATCGCGCAGGCTCGCGCCCTGCAATAGCTTCACCAGCAGCAAACCGCTGGTCACATCCCCGACCCCGACAGGCTGACGTGCACCGAAATCCACCAGCGGTCGACTGATATGCCAGGCTTCATCCTTCGTCACCAGCAGCATTTCAAAACGGTCCTGGCTCAACCCTGCGCGTGCCAGGTGCTTAACCAGCACAATCTCTGGCCCCTGGGCGATCAGCTCGCGAGAGGCGCTTACAGCCTCTTTTACGCTGGTGACCGGATGCTCGCACAGGATCTCAAGTTCAATCAGGTTGGGGGCAATAATATCGCTGGCGAGCAATGCATGACGGACATGAAACTCCGCAACGCCCGGCGCTACGATGCAGCCTTTTTCAGGATGCCCCATGACCGGATCGCAGAAATATTTCGCCGCGGGGTTTGCCGCTTTCACCTGGCGCACAATGCCGAGGATATGCTCCCCCTGCTCCGCCGAACCCAGATAGCCGCTCAGTACGGCATCGCAGCGTTTGAGCTGGTCGATATCCGCAATCCCCTGAACGATTTCCGTCAGATGCGACGGCGGCATCACGCAGCCGGTCCATTTACCGTACTGGGTGTGATTCGAGAACTGGACGGTATTGAGGGGCCAGACGTTAACGCCGAGGCGGCGCATCGGGAATTCCGCAGCGCTGTTGCCAGCATGTCCAAACACAACGTGGGACTGAATGGCGAGGATGTTCTTCATGTTGTACTTACCAAACCCTGTCAAAACAAAAGGGGCGTGGTTTCCCACGCCCCTGCATACTTTTAATTACTTCCAGCAGACCAGGCAGTAATTTTTCTTACCGCGACGCAGCAGCGTGTAGCGACCATAGAGACGGTCGTTCTCGGTAAAGGTGTATTCCGGATCGGCCTGTTTTTCGCCATTAATGGTGATCGCGTTAGAGGCAATGGTTTTACGCGCCTGACCGCGAGACGGCTGGAGCTCGGAGTCCACCAGCGCCTGCATCAGATCGGCGCCTTTTTCCATCTCTACCATCGGCACGCCATCCTGCGCCAACTGTTCGAAATCCGCTTCGCTTAAATCGCTCAGGGTCCCGTTGAACAGGCTCGCCGTGATGCGCTTCGCCGCCGCCAGACCTTCTTCGCCGTGAACCAGTTTGGTCACTTCGTCCGCCAGCACGTACTGGGCGCGTGGTGCTTTACCGCTGTTCTTGTCTTCTTCTTCGAGCGCATTGATTTCTTCGATATCCATAAAGGTGAAGAACTTCAGGAAGCGATAAACATCGGCATCCGCCGTGTTGATCCAGAACTGGTAGAACTTGTACGGGCTGGTTTTCTTCGGATCCAGCCATACCGCGCCGCCTTCGGTCTTACCGAACTTGGTACCGTCGGCTTTGGTGATCAACGGCACGGTCAGACCAAACACCTGATTCTGGTGGAGGCGACGGGTCAGATCGATACCGGAGGTGATGTTACCCCACTGGTCGGAACCGCCAATTTGCAGAGAGACGCCGTGCAGCTTGTTCAGGCAGGCGAAGTCATACCCCTGCAACAGGTTGTAGGAGAACTCGGTGAAAGAGATACCCTGATCGTCACGGTTAAGACGCTGCTTCACTGCTTCTTTGTTAATCATCTGGTTAACAGAGAAGTGTTTGCCGATGTCACGCAGGAACGTCAGCACGTTCATGCCACCAAACCAGTCGTAGTTGTTCGCCGCAATCGCAGAGTTGTCACCGCAGTCGAAATCCAAGAACGGTGCAACCTGTTTACGGATCTTATCCACCCACTCCTGCACGGTGTCTTCAGTATTCAGCTTACGCTCAGCGGCTTTGAAACTTGGGTCGCCAATCAGACCGGTCGCGCCGCCCACCAGGGCAACAGGCTTATGGCCCGCCATCTGGAAGCGTTTCAGGCATAACAATGGAACAAGATGCCCCAAATGCAAGCTGTCAGCGGTGGGATCGAAGCCGCAATAGAGCGCGATCGGGCCTTGCGCCAGTCGCTCTGCTAACGCTTCCTCGTCCGTCACCTGGGCCACGAGGCCCCGCTCTTGCAATTGTTTAATCAAGTTACTGCTTGCCATCAAATTCTCCATGTATAAACGACTGCACCTTTGCCGGTACACGACTTTTCGCCTGATGCGAAAGGACCATAGAATAAAGCGCCAGCGCAGTGTGCGCTAGCGCTTAAATCAACAAATTTTGGGGATTACGGTGCCAGTCTGTCGATTTTCCAGCCACCGTTGTCGCGCTGGTATAAAAAGCGGTCGTGCAGGCGGTGTTCACCGCCCTGCCAGAATTCCATCTGCTCAATGGGGATGCGGAACCCGCCCCAGAAACTCGGCAGCGGTACTTCACCCTGCTGAAACTTCTGTTTGAGTTCGAGGAATTTACTCTCCAGCACGCCGCGGGCTGAGATTCGGCTGGACTGTTTAGAGACCCAGGCACCGATCTGACTGTCGCGTGGGCGGCTGTGGAAATATTTCACCACTTCGAGCGTAGAGAGGCGCTCCACCTTGCCGGTGACCATCACCTGGCGCTCCAGCATATGCCACGGGAAGAGCAGGCTAATACGCGGATTATTTTCAAGGTGATGCGCTTTACGACTGCCAAGGTTGGTGTAGAACACCAGCCCTTTCTCGTCATAATGCTTGAGAAGAACGATGCGTTGATACGGCTGACCATTTTCATCAACCGTGGCAACGACCATTGCCGTCGGGTCAGCCAGTTTCGCTTCGCAGGCCTGCTTCAGCCAGCGTTCAAAAAGCACCAGCGGTTCGGCGGGAAGATCCTGGCGGCGCAGACCGCCTTTGGTGTATTCACGGCGCAGATGCGCAATTTGCTGTAGTTCGTCGTTATCTGACATGGCGTTAGCTGAAAGTGAGATTGGGTGGCGCTATTGTGCGCGCCCCCTTCAAAAATCTCAACGCTTCGGATTTTCAAGCTGACAATTGTTCAGCACAATGCGGTCACGCTTGTAGACGGTGGCGCTGTCGCCTTTTGACCAGAAGACGTAGATCCCGTCCGAGTAGCGCGCACCGGAGGCCGACATTCCCTGCTTCAGCGTTAACAACTTATTGTCATAAACAAAGCTGGCTTCCTGACGCGGGTTGTTCAGCTTCACCGTCAGCGGTTTTTCATCACAACGATATTCCATCGTATCGGTTTGCATACGCTCAACGAACTGGTTATAGACGCTGCATCCGGTCATAAGAAAAGGTACAGCAATGAGAAGAAGTTTTTTCATGGGCAGATTCCGAAGACTATCCTGGTCCTGGAGGGCCTAACCGCCCTCCTGTTTTTCCCTATTTTACGGGTTACGCCTCCCGCTGAATTTCAGTTAACTCTGATTATGGCGCGGGTTTGCGGGGAAAATGGCCCCGAGGACGCTCGCCTCCCGCGCACCGGTTACGGAGGGTAAATTCCCCGGCAGACCGGCAACCGTACGCCAGGCAAGCCAGGCGAAGGCCAGCGCTTCCATGTCGTCTCCGCTGATCCCGGCTTCATCTGTGGTCGTGACTTCGGTGCCTGGCAGCAAGGCGGCGAGGCGTGCCATCACCAGCGGGTTGCGGCTTCCGCCTCCGCATACCAGCAAGCGCTCACATCCGCCGCTCAGCAACACCTGTTCAGAGATCGACACCGCGGTGAGCTCCGTCAGCGTAGCCTGCACATCCTGAGGCGCAAGGCCGGGGAAGCGCGCCAGCTGACGTTCAAGCCAGCCGTAGTTGAAATATTCCCGCCCCGTGCTTTTCGGCGCGGGCAGGGCAAAGAAAGGATCGCTTAACAGGGTTTGCAGCAAGGGAAGGATCACCTTCCCCTGGCTGGCCCACTGCGCGTCTTTGTCATAGGCTTTACCGCTCTGACGCCAAATCCAGGCATCCATCAGCATATTACCGGGTCCGGTATCGTACCCCCGCACGGGCTGCCCGGGAATAAGCATCGACAGGTTGGCGATCCCGCCGATGTTCAGGACCATCCTGCGCTCTACCGGGTGCGCCAGCAGCGCCTGATGAAATGCCGGAACCAGCGGCGCCCCCTGCCCGCCGAGGGCCATATCGCGACGACGGAAATCACCCACCACCGTCACGCCGGTTTTTGCCACAATCTGGTTGTTATCGCCAATTTGCATTGTGTGCGGCGCCTCGCCGACAGGTTCATGCCAGACGGTCTGCCCATGGCAGCCTATTGCCACGATATCCTGCGGGTGGAGTCTTTCCTGCTGCATCAGGGCCAGTACCGCCTCAGCAAACAGCGCCCCCAGACGCACATCCAGTTGGCCCAGTTGGGAAAGCGTCAGCTGTTGCCCCTGGCAGATGCTCAGGATCTCTTCTTTTAACGAGACAGGAATAGGCCAGGTCAGGCTTGCCTGCTGCGCCACCATGTTTTCATCAATGGCGGCCAGAACGACATCCACACCGTCAAGACTGGTACCAGACATCACACCGATATAGCGACCCGATTTCATGCGCTTTCCTTACGTTACATGGGCTAAGTGCAAACACTCCATCATAAATAACGCGGCTTTGCTATGCGGTGATAATATTTTTTAACAATCTCAGACCTGTAGCACAGACGGTTTTTGTTTATGTCCCGTTAAGCCCTGTTCAAGTAAAATTTATCTATTCGGCATGCAAAGATATGAACTGTGGTCAGGAATGCCATATAATTTAGCCATAACGGATGCCCCAACCGGGCGTTTTTTGGTGAACAGGAGAGTCAAATGATTTTACGTGTACTGGGCGTTTCGCTGATTGGTTTAACACTGGCGGGTTGTGTGAATGACAGTTCACTCTCCGGCGACGTATATAGTGCTTCTGAAGCTAAACAGGTACAGAACGTGACATACGGTACTATCGTTAATGCCCGTCCTGTTCAGATTCAGGGTGGCGATGACACGAACGTGGTGGGCGCAATCGGTGGTGCTGTGCTGGGTGGTTTCCTGGGTAATACCATTGGCGGCGGCACCGGACGTTCTCTGGCTACCGCAGCGGGTGCAGTTGCAGGCGGCGTAGCGGGTCAGGGCGTTCAGGGTGCGATGAACAAAACTCAGGGCGTTGAGCTGGAAATCCGTAAAGACGATGGCAGCACCATTATGGTTGTGCAGAAACAGGGTAACACCCGCTTCTCTGCTGGCCAGCGTGTTGTACTGGCAAGCAACGGCAGCCAGGTTACCGTCTCCCCGCGCTAATATCCTGATGGATGTGGTCTGTTCAGACCGCATCCATTTAACAAAATCATCATTTCCAACAATATATTTGCACAATACATTCACATGGTGAATTATTCATTTCATCTGTTCTTGTCCGTGCGCAAAGTATTTTTTATTTCCCTCGCTTAGACTCTTCGCAATCTCTTTTTCTTTTTTAATTTTTAAGTTCTCTATGCTTGCGATCTGTCGATTTGTAAAGAACCGCTTTGTGGTCTTCGCGCTTGGGTGCATTGTTATCGTTGCCATATTACAAGCTTTTTTTATAAAACTTGTTGAATGGGTTCCTTCGTTTTCACCTTTGTTTTTCCCTACGCTGACGATATTTCTTCTGGTGTTTCATCTGTTTATTGCCTGTTTTATGGCAATGAAATACTGGTGCGACAGAAGGCGATTATATCTTGTTCCCATTGCCCTGGCCTTTGCCGGCTCAGCGTTATTGATGGTGGGGACACTGTCCAGCTTCCCGGCCTGGCTTGATCTCTATCAGTTCAACGTGGCGAACTATAATGACGCCATGATTTTCTATATGTTCCGCCACTTTTTAATGGCGGTGCTGATAATCATCTCGGCATTGCTGTATACCCTGCGTACGTCCGCTCTCTCACGAAGCACCCACATCGGTATCGTTGTCGGCGCCTCGCTCTTTACGGGCAGTATGCTTGGGCTGGCATTGTTCTATTCCAGCCATTCAACCCTGCTCACACTGGACCTGGTGGACAATGAAACCCGACAGTTTATGGTTCTCTGGAGCCAGGCGATTAATATCATTTTGATCGTCCTGTGGGTAGTAACGTTAATCACCCTGATGGCCATTACCCGCGTAAGGAATTTGTTTTGGGTCGGCGGCAATTTTTTATGCGTCTGTTATATCGTCACTCTGCTAATGCTTTTATTAGGCGGACATGCAGAAGATGTTTCATGGTACCGCGCACGGTTATTCGAAACTGTCGCTACGCTGATGATTATTTTCATCTTACTTTCCGACGTATTTAATTTGTATCGTGACTCGCATGTTAAATATCAGCAGTCTTATCAAAACTCGATCCGCGATCCCCTCACCCGTCTGTATAATCGCAGCTATTTCTATGATTCATTAAATCAGGCGCTGAGTACAGCATCGATGGCGCACCCGGTATCGGTAATCGTGAGCGATCTTGACCGTTTCAAACGCATTAACGACTGCTACGGCCATTTGCAGGGGGATAAGGTTTTACAGTTTGTCTCAAACCTGTTGACCGATTCAGTGCGACCGCAGGATATCGCGGCGCGGATCGGCGGCGAAGAATTTGTGCTCATGCTGACAAATACCTCTTCCGATCTTGCGCAACAGGTTGCCGAACGCATACGTCTCAAATTGAGCGGTTTCGACAACGTCAGCAGCGGCGGTTATCTCCCGGAACCGATTACCATTAGTATGGGGGTATTCACCGCCACCTCGCCGGAAACCAGCGCTGAAACCTGTGTGGAAAGCGCGGATAAAGCCATGTACGAGGCAAAAGAGACGGGCCGCAACCGGGTGGTGGTATTCAGAACATGACAAAGGCCTTGCACCAGCAAGGCCTGTGAACAACGTCAGTCGCGTGACTGTAAATCGTGGATGTTTTGTTCAAGACGGGCGATGAGTCCGATCAGCATCTCCAGCTCAGCGGGGGAAATACCGGCCAGGATCTCCCCTCGCGTTTTACTGATGACGGTTTCCATCTCAGTAATAATCGGGGCCGCTTTTTCCGTCAATTTAATCCGCTTGGCGCGACGATCGCTGGCGCAGGTTTGTCGGGAGATGAGTCCCTTCTCTTCCAGCTGGTCAAGGGTACGCACCAGAGAAGGCTGCTCAATACCAATCGCTTTTGCCAGTTGGATCTGTGACTGATCGGGCGGGAGCTGATGAATGTTATGCAGCGTAACCCAGTGCGTCTGCGTAAGTTCCAGAGGTTTCAGGCGATGGTCAATCAGAGCACGCCAGATGCGTACCAACCTTGCCAGATCAGAACCTAATGGCGATTCCAATTTCATCTCCTTATAATTAGCTTGCTAAGTGATTATAGTGATTTTAGAATAGTTTGCAGTATTTGTATTGCCAAAACAAATGCAATCACGGTATTCATCATTCCTTAAAGGATGATTTACACTGAACGGTAATGCGCCATCGCATTGAAATATGCCATTGTGGCCCTCATTCCACCGCAAAGGATCGCTGCTTGTGACGTTGTTTTCCTTCTCCGCAGGGTTGCCCCTCCAGGATTTGATTGTTGGCGCATCGGTCTACTTTCCGCCACTGTTTAAAGCCGTGATGGTCGGTTTTGTAATCTGGCTCATTGCGCATCGTCTGCTGCGCGACTGGATGTATTCCGGTGAAATCTGGCACCCGATGTTAATGGATCTCTCCCTGTTTACCCTCTCCGTCTGTATTGGCCTTGCCGTGTTAACCGTGTGGTGAGAATAGCATTGAAAACGTTAAAATATTTTTCCACTCTTTTCGTTTTAGCGCTGGCGGTGATGGCCGGCTGGTGGCTCTGGAATTATTACATGCAGTCGCCCTGGACGCGTGACGGCAAGATCCGCGCGGAACAGGTCAGCATCACGCCACAGGTGTCCGGCAGTATCAGCGCGCTTCTGGTGAAGGACAACCAGTACGTTCATGCGGGCGATGTGCTATTCCATATCGATGAGACCCCTTTCCACATTGCGGTGCTTAATGCCCAGGCTCAGCTTGCAAAAGCTCAATCAGATCTGGCAAAAGCCAATAACGAAGCCGAACGCCGCCGCCATCTGTCGAGAAATTACATCTCTGCGGAAGATCTCGATACCGCCAATATCAATGTAAAAGCCATGCAGGCCAGCCTGAAGGTTGCTGAGGCAACGCTGAAACAGGCCGAATGGCAACTGACCCAGACCGTGGTCAAAGCCCCGGTGGATGGATGGATCACGAGCCTGTCTACCCGTGTGGGTGATTACGCCACCACAGGCCAGCCGGTCTTCGCCCTGGTCGATAGCCACTCTTTCTATGTTGTAGGTTATTTTGAAGAGACCAAGCTGCGCCATATCCGCGAGGGTGCGCCTGCCCGGATCACGCTTTACAGCGGCGCAGAAACGTTACAGGGTCACGTTAGCAGCATAGGTCGGGCAATATACGATCAGAGCGTGGAAACCGATTCTGGCCTGGTGCCTGACATCAAACCCAACGTCCCGTGGGTGCGCCTGGCTCAGCGGGTGCCTGTTCGCGTCGAGTTTGATCAACTGCCGAAAGACATTACCCTGGTCTCTGGCACAACCTGCACCGTCGCCATCGGATCGCGATGATGAACCTGGGGGCTTTCTCCTGGCGCAATACGCCGTGGATAAAAGCGACACGGCCGCAGTGGCGTTACGCGCTGCGCAACGGCATCGCCATGTGCCTTGCGCTTACGGTTGCCTATTATCTGAATCTGGACGAGCCTTACTGGGCGATGACCTCTGCGGCGGTCGTCAGCTTCCCTACCGTCGGGGGCGTTATCAGCAAAAGCCTCGGGCGCGTGGCGGGTAGCCTGCTGGGGGCAACCGCCGCACTGCTTCTTGCCGGCCATACCCTGAACGATCCCTGGCTCTTTCTGTTAAGCATGTCGGCATGGCTGGGGCTGTGTACCTGGGCCTGCGCCCATTTTACCAATAACGTTGCCTATGCGTTTCAACTGGCGGGTTACACCGCGGCCATTATCGCCTTTCCGGTCGTCAACGTGCTGGACACCACCGAGCTATGGGATATCGCCCAGGCACGCGTGTGTGAAGTGATGGTCGGCATTCTGTGCGGGGGCGTCATGATGATGATCCTGCCCAGTACCTCAGATGGCACTACGCTTATCACCGCCCTTAAAACGATGCACGCACGTTTGCTGGAACATGCCAGCCTGCTCTGGCAGCCTGACAGCAGCGATGATATCCGCCTCGCGCACGAAAAGGTCATCGGCCAGATCCTGACCATGAACCTGCTGCGCATCCAGGCTTTCTGGAGCCACTACCGTTTTCGTCGCCAGAACACGCTCCTGAACTATTTACTGCACCAGCAATTGCGGATGACGAGTGCGATCTCAAGCCTTCGTCGGATGTTGCTGAACTGGCCTGCACCGCCAGCCCATACCCGGGAGATTATCGAGGCGCTGCTCGCCGCCCTTGCGCGTCCGGATGCCGATATCTATACCGTTGCGCGCATTATCGCGCCGCTCGCCCCGACGGATGAATATGACTACCGGCACCGTGCCTTCTGGCAGCGTCTGAACTATTTCTGCCGCCTGTATCTGCGCAGCAGCCGCTGGTTAAAAGCCGTCGAGAATGCCACGCCCGTCACCGAATTTTCCGTTCCCGGTAGTCCTGCTCTGGCGCGGCATACCGACGCAATGGAGGCGCTGTGGAGCGGTTTTCGTACGTTTTGCGCGTTGACGGCCGTGGGCGCATGGGCCATCACCACGCAATGGGATGCGGGCAGTGCGGCCCTGACGCTTGCGGCAATCAGCTGCGTGCTCTATTCCGTCGCCGCTTCCCCCTTTAATTCCCTGACGCTTCTGCTGCGTACGCTGGTACTGCTGTCGCTGTTCAGCTTCGTGGTGAAATTTGGTTTGATGGTGCAGATAACCGACCTCTGGCAATTTCTGCTGTTTCTCTTCCCGCTATTAACCACCATGCAGTTGCTCAAACTGCAAATGCCTAAACTGGCCGGTCTGTGGGGTCAGTTGATTGTTTTTATGGGCTCATTTATCTCTGTAACGAATCCACCGGTTTACGATTACGCTGATTTTCTCAACGACAATCTGGCGAAGATCCTCGGCGTGGGGCTGGCGTGGCTGGCTTTCGCTGTGCTACGCCCGGGCTCGGACGCGCGTAAAAGCCGCAGGCATATTCGGGAGTTGCGCAGGGGTTTTGTCGATCAGCTGAGCCGCAGGCCGCATCTGCGCGAAAGCGAGTATGAGTCGCTGGTTTACCATCATGTCAGCCAGCTGAACAACAGCCAGGATTCACTCTCCCGTCGCTGGCTACTGCGCTGGGGCGTGGTGCTGTTAAACTGTTCGCACGTGGTGTGGCAGTTGCGCGCCTGGGAGACGCGTTCCGATCCGCTGTCGCAGGTCCGTGATAACTGTATTTCTATGCTCCGCGATGTGATGAGCGAGCGCGGGGTGCAGCAGCGCCCCCTGAGCGTCACGCTCGCCGAGCTTCAGCGTATTTGCGATACGCTGGCGCACCATCATCAGCCTGCGGCCCGCGATCTGGCGTCCATTATCTGGCGGCTGCACTGCTCCCTGTCACAGCTTGAACAGGCGCCGCCCCCCGGAACAATTGGCGATCAGATCACCCCGCAGGCATAGCGCGCCCCGCCGCCGCCAAGCGGTTTAGGCTGATCGGACATGTTATCGCCGCCCACATGGATCATCAGCGCCTTGCCTTTGACCTCGTCAAGCTTTTTGAGTCGTGGCGCCACAACCGGATCGGTGGCTTTACCGTCGTTATTCACCACCAGCACCGGCAGATCGCCGAGATGCCCCATCCCTTCCGGGCCTTCATGCTTACCGGAGTTGTGCGGGTCGAGATGCCCCCCTGCGGCTTCCGCAGCTGTTGGTTTCCCCTCTTTCATTGCGGGTTGACAGCTGCCTTTGGCATGAACGTGAAAACCATGTTCGCCGGGTGGAAGAGCCTTGAGATCGGGAGCAAATTCCAGCCCTTTATCGGTTTCGGTGATTTTCACCGTCCCGATGGACTGACCTACCCCCTGAGAAGTGACGAGATTCATTTCAACGTCCTCGCTGGCTGCATGCGCACCTGCGCAAACAACCAGCGTGACCATTGCCAGAGCAAAACGCTTCATAAGACCTCCACGGGTTATTTTTTGCACCTTAAGTCTATACCAGCGGCGCAGATTTCACCGGAAAGTCAGGTTCAGGCGTGCTCAGGGTACGTCGTAGCCCAGCGCCGCCTTACGGATGCGGAACCACTGCTGACGCGTCATATCCAGCTCCTCAGCCACAAGCGCAGCGCGGACGCGCTCAATTTTGCCGGAGCCAATAATTGGCAGCGGTTTAGACGGCAGGCGCAGGATCCAGGCGTAAACCACCTGCTCGATACTCTCCGCATTCAGTTCGCGCGCCACCGTTTCAAGCTCGTTGCGCAGCGGCTGGAATGCCTCATCGTTAAACAGGCGGCCGCCTCCCAGACAGGACCATGCCATTGGACGGATGCGCAGCTGTTGCAGTTGGTCGAGCGTGCCATCCAGCAGCAGCGGCTGATGAACAGGCGAGATCTCCACCTGATTCGTCGCCAGCGTAAACGGCAGGCGAGACTGCAATAGCGCAAACTGTGCCGGGGTGAAGTTAGACACGCCAAAATGGCGCACTTTGCCGCTCTGGTGCAGCGTCAGGAAGGCTTCCGCGACCTCATCCGCATCCATCAACGGATCGGGACGGTGGATCAGCAGCAGGTCGATACGATCGGTGGCTAGGTTAATCAGTGACTGCTCGGCGCTTTTAACGATATGCGCGCTGTCAGTGATGTAATGCCCAAGCGCATGCTCCGGTTTTGCTGTGGTGGCAATACCGCATTTGGTCACAATCTCCATACGTTCACGCAGCGCCGGCGCACGCTTCAGCGCTTCGCCAAAGGCAGCCTCGCATTGATAGCCGCCATAAATATCAGCGTGATCGACGGTGGTGATCCCGAGATCGAGATGCTCTTCTATAAAGTCCGCCAGCTGGACCGGAGACATATTCCAGTCCATAAGGCGCCAGTAGCCCATAACAAATCGGGAGAACTCCGGGCCCTGCGGGGCAAGGGTAATACGCTGAACCATAACATTTTCCTCAAGGAAGTCATGTCACCAGTATACGCAATTACCCTGCTAAAACAGTGAAGGTTGCTGAGGTTCTTCGCTTTCAACCGCTTTGTTTGCACGAATTTTACGCAGCAGACGCTGTCGACAGAGCCGTAAGACCTCCTGCTTTTGCGCGTCGCTGAAATTTTGCCAGTTAAAACGTTCATCGCGCGTGCGCATGCAGCCACGACAGTATCCTCGTTCATCTACCTGGCAAATACCCCGGCACGGGCTCTGGACAGGGAAAAACTCCAGTTGCTCTGCCACACCCACCTCCAGAACGTCATTATTCCCTACAGTGAAGACCCTAAATGGCTTGCATGCAAGGATGTCCGCCACAAACAGAGCATTAAGGTTTCGCTAATCTTCCCTTCTTATACTCGCCGCATTGATATAACGAATGGTCTGGTCATCATGTGGTTCACTAAAAAGTTACACTGTAACGATATAAAATTTACTCTGGGCTGTGCACTTTTCTTCACCGTACTGAATGCACTGTTTATCCAGCGCAGCTGGTCAATCATTGCGCCTGCGCATCTGCACGATCTCCTGTTTGCTGCCAGCGTGCCGCTGGTGCTGTTCTGCGGCTGGGTGATTGTCTTCAGCCTGCTGAATATTCCCTTTATTCGCAAGCCGCTCATGATTGTCCTGACCCTGGGATGCGCCGCCGCGACCTGGTTTATGTATACCTATGGCACGGTTATCGATCAGAACATGATTGTGAACGTGTTCGAAACTAATTCCCAGGAAGCGACTGCCCTGGTGACGCCGCAGATGATCCTGTGGCTGGTCGTTGCGGGTCTGGTTCCATCGATTATTTTAGCCCTGACGCGCATTCGCACCGGAAAATGGTGGTATGCCCTCCTGACGCGTGTCGCCGCTATGCTGGGTGCGCTGCTGGTGATCATCCTGATCGCGGCGGTGTTTTATAAAGACTATGCTTCTCTGTTCCGCAATAACAAAAGCATCGTCAAAATGGTTACCCCGGCGAATTACGTGAGCGCCGTGGTGAAATACAGCAAAATGCGCTGGTTTGCCGGCGACCAGACGCTGGTCCGCATTGGCGAGGATGCTCATAAAGGGGCGCTGATTTCCAGCCAACACAAGAAAACCGTGCTGGTTGTGGTGGTGGGCGAAGCCTCCCGCGCCGCAAACTACGCATTAAATGGTTACCCGCGTGAAACTAACCCCGAGCTGAAAAAGCAGGATGTCATCAACTTCCCACAGGCCTCCTCCTGTGGCACGGAAACCGCCGTTTCCGTCCCCTGCATGTTCTCTGGCATGACGCGGAAAAAATATGACGCGGACCTCGCCCATCACCAGGAAGGTCTGCTCGATGTACTTAACCATGCCGGATTCAACCTGCTGTGGCGCGACAACGACGGCGGGTGTAAAGGCGCCTGCGACCGCGTGCCACACACGGACATGACCCAGTGGAAACTGGATCAGTTCTGTAAGGACAAATCCTGTATCGACGACGTCAACCTCTACCGTCTGGACAACGTACTGGATGGAATAAAGCAGGATACGGTTCTGGTTATTCATCTGATGGGCAGCCACGGTCCGGCCTACTACAACCGTTATCCGGACAGCTTTCGCAAGTTCACCCCAACCTGCGATACCAATGAAATTCAGGATTGCGATCATCAGTCGCTGATCAATACCTATGACAACTCGATTTTGTATACCGACAGCGTGGTCAGCCGAACCATCGACGCGCTGAAAGCCCGGCAGGCCACCATGAACACGGCGTTGATTTACCTCTCCGATCACGGTGAATCGCTGGGCGAAAGCGGAATTTACCTGCACGGTACGCCATATATGCTGGCCCCTGAGCAGCAAACGCACATTCCGTTTATGTTCTGGCTCTCCCCGGATTATGCGAAAAACTTCGGCGTAAACACGGATTGCCTGCGTGACCATGCCGCAAAAGAGGCGGTTTCACAGGACAATTTATTCGCCACCGTTCTGGGCATGATGGACGTGAAATCAGCGGTTTATCAACCGCAGCTGGATATTCTGTCGCAATGTCGTCGCTAAGCGGGCTTGCATTAGACCGAACGGTCTATTAGAGTAAGGGCATGAGCAGACACACAGAACACGATACACGAGAACATTTGCTGGCTACCGGCGAGCGCCTTTGCATGCATCGCGGGTTTACCGGTATGGGGCTGAGCGAATTGTTAAAAACCGCTGAAGTACCTAAGGGATCGTTTTATCACTATTTTCGATCCAAAGAGGCGTTTGGCGTTGCCATGCTGGAGCGGCACTACGCCAGCTACCATCAGCGCCTGGCAACCCACTTCGCCAGCGGTGAAGGTGACTACCGGGATCGTGTTCTGAACTACTATCAGGAAACGCTGACGCAGTTCTGTCAGCAGGGCATCATCAGCGGCTGCCTGACGGTAAAACTGTCTGCCGAAGTGTGCGATCTCTCCGAAGATATGCGCACCGCAATGGATAAAGGGGCCAGCGGCGTTATTGCCCTGTTGGCTCAGGCGCTAGAGAGCGGGCGCAATGAAAAAACGCTCTCCTTCTCCGGCGATCCGCTCACGCAGGCACAGGTGCTCTATTCCCTCTGGTTAGGCGCCAACCTGCAAGCAAAAATGTCTCGCAGCGCCGTGCCGCTCGAAAGCGCGCTGGCGCATGTGAAAAACTGTATTACCGCGCCTGGCGTGTAGCCGGCGTTTTTATTTACCCTTTTACTAGTCGACTGGTCTACTCAGGAGCCGTTATGTCCGCTGAAAAGCTGTTTACCCCACTGAAAGTGGGTGCCGTTACTGCCCCAAACCGCGTGTTTATGGCCCCACTTACCCGTCTGCGCAGCATCGAGCCGGGCGATATCCCAACGCCATTGATGGGTGAGTATTACCGCCAGCGCGCCAGCGCGGGCCTGATTATCTCCGAAGCCACGCAGATTTCTGCTCAGGCAAAAGGCTACGCCGGTGCACCGGGTCTGCACAGCCCGGAACAGATCGCCGCGTGGAAAAAAATCACCGCAGGCGTGCATGCTGAAGATGGCCGTATTGCGGTTCAGCTGTGGCACACCGGCCGTATCTCACACAGCAGCATCCAGCCTGGCGGTCAGGCGCCGGTTTCTGCCTCTGCCCTGAACGCCAATACCCGCACTTCCCTGCGCGATGAAAACGGTAATGCGATCCGCGTCGACACCACCACGCCACGCGCGCTGGAGCTGGACGAGATCCCGGGTATCGTGAATGATTTCCGTCAGGCCGTCGCCAACGCCCGTGAAGCGGGCTTCGACCTGGTTGAGCTGCACTCTGCGCACGGTTACCTGCTGCATCAGTTCCTGTCCCCGTCTTCCAACCAGCGTACCGACCAGTACGGCGGCAGCGTTGAAAACCGCGCGCGTCTGGTGCTTGAAGTGGTTGATGCTGTTTGTAATGAGTGGAGCGCAGACCGCATTGGTATTCGTGTCTCCCCGATCGGTACTTTCCAGAACGTCGACAACGGTCCGAACGAAGAAGCAGATGCGCTGTATCTGATTGAAGAGCTGGCGAAACGCGGTATCGCCTATCTGCACATGTCCGAGCCGGACTGGGCAGGCGGCAAGCCTTACAGTGAAGCCTTCCGTCAGAAAGTGCGCGAGCGCTTCCACGGCGTGATTATCGGGGCGGGTGCGTATACGGCAGAGAAAGCCGAGGATTTGATCGGTAAAGGCCTGATCGACGCCGTGGCCTTTGGCCGTGACTACATTGCTAACCCGGATCTGGTTGCCCGTTTGCAGAAAAAAGCCGAACTGAACCCGCAGCGTCCTGAAAGCTTCTATGGCGGCGGCGCGGAAGGTTATACCGACTACCCTTCACTGTAATTCCGCTTTGTACATTGATAGCGGCGACCTTTCGCCGCTATACTAAAACATCGTTTCTGTTCAAAAAGATAATCCATTCCACTGGTTAATGAGGAAATTATGCGCCTACTTCACACCATGCTGCGCGTTGGCGACCTGCAACGTTCCATCGATTTCTACACTAACGTTCTGGGCATGAAGCTGCTGCGCACCAGCGAAAATCCGGAATATAAATACTCTCTGGCGTTTGTCGGTTACGGCCCGGAATCTGATGAAGCGGTCATCGAGCTGACCTACAACTGGGGCGTGGACAGCTATGAGCTGGGTACGGCTTACGGCCACATCGCGCTGGAAGTGGATAACGCCGCCGAAGCCTGCGAACGTATCCGCAGCAATGGCGGTAACGTCACCCGTGAAGCCGGTCCGGTTAAAGGCGGTACCACCGTAATTGCGTTTGTGGAAGATCCGGACGGTTATAAAATCGAACTGATTGAAGCCAAAGACGCTGGTCGCGGTCTGGGCGATTGATCCCGCAGGGCGCACTATGCGCCCGTTGTTTTGCTGCATCCCCTCTCAAAATTTGCCATAATGCGCACTGCTTTTTCCCCCTTGTAAGAGACCCTGATGTCCGATAACGCTCAATTTACCGGTCTGTGCGACCGTTTTCGTGGTTTTTATCCCGTTGTCATTGATGTAGAAACAGCCGGATTTAACGCTAAAACCGATGCGCTGCTTGAGATTGCCGCCATCACGCTGAAGATGGATGAACAGGGCTGGCTTGTACCGGACACCACGCTGCATTTCCACGTTGAACCCTTTGAAGGGGCAAACTTACAGCCAGAGGCGCTGGCCTTTAACGGTATCGATCCGACAAACCCGCTGCGCGGAGCGGTAAGCGAATACGAGGCGCTGCACGCTATTTTCAAAATGGTGCGCAAAGGCATGAAAGAGAATGACTGTAGCCGCGCCATCATGGTGGCCCACAACGCCACCTTTGATCACAGCTTCACTATGGCTGCCGCCGAGCGCGCCTCGCTGAAGCGTAATCCATTCCATCCGTTTGTGACCTTCGACACCGCCGCACTGAGCGGCCTGGCGCTGGGGCAAACCGTGCTCTCTAAAGCCTGCATCACAGCGGGTATTGCGTTTGACGGCACCCAGGCGCATTCCGCGTTATACGACACCGAGCGTACGGCGGAGCTGTTCTGTGAGATCGTCAACCGCTGGAAACGTCTGGGCGGCTGGCCGCTGCCAATGGGCGACGAGGCCGATCTTCAATCGTAGGTTGGGTAATCAACAGCCCCGCAGGACAAAAAAAAGCGACCAACATAATGTGGTCGCTTTTTTATATCCGCAGAAAACTTACTCTGCGTCCGGCTCTTCGGTTTTATACTTCGCCGCAGTCTCTTTGATCAGCTGTTGCAGTTCGCCGCGCTGATACATTTCAATCAGGATGTCGCATCCGCCAACCAGTTCACCATCAACCCACAGCTGTGGGAAGGTCGGCCAGTTGGCGTATTTTGGCAGTTCAGCGCGAATGTCCGGGTTTTGCAGGATATCAACGTAAGCAAAACGCTCACCACAGGCGGACAGCGCCTGAACCGCTTGCGCGGAGAAGCCGCAGCTTGGCAGCTTCGGAGAACCTTTCATGTACAGGAGAATCGGGTTTTCAGCGATCTGGCGCTGAATTTTTTCAATAGTGGTGCTCATGTCTTGCTTCCTTTAACTTCTGTTACGGCATCAGTCTGACATTGTAGCGGGTCAGGCCGACATCGGAAAATAACATTTTTGTCACGTCTAATTATTTTATCGCTTATCGCATAAAGTTGCATTGCTAATGTCGTTTATCCCCAGACGGGGTGCGGTTTTGCTTAAGGAACGAACAGGAGTGCGTCAGAATGGTGAATTTTTTTGCACTTGCTAACGAAACATAATTTTTGAATGAAAAATGCTATTAACTTCTTCTGATTTTATGGATTAGAATCGACAGGTTTTGTAAATCTCACGCGGGTATGCATTGTGGCCTGCATTTATCAGGGGACTGCCCAGTGGCGCGGATAACTAAAATCTCGATGACGCTCTGTGCTTTACTGTTTACCACACTCTCATTTACGCCAGCGGCGAACGCCTCTGAACAGGCGCGGCATTCTGCTGTACAAAAATCGCATCTGGCAAAAACCACAGAACGTAAGAAAAAAACCACCAGTAAAACAGTAAAGAAGAAAACCACCGCTCAGACCAAAAAGACCGCCTCCAGTAAAACCAAAACTCTCCGTTCCGGCACGCACAAAACCACCCGCACGACCGCCAGCCTGGTGAATGAAAAATGCACCGTGCGCAAAGGCCATAAAACGAAATGCGCAAAAGTGACGAAACTGGCTGACGTGCATAAAGCGCGTATGCAGAAAGCGCAAAAAACGGCGATGAACAAACTGATGGGGCAAATAGGTAAACCGTATCGCTGGGGTGGCACCTCTCCGCGCACCGGTTTTGACTGTAGCGGGCTGGTTTATTATGCCTATAAAGATCTGGTGAAGTTTCGCATTCCGCGCACCGCCAATGAGATGTACCATCTGCGCGACGCCGCCCCTGTAAACCGTGGCGAACTGCAAAATGGCGACCTGGTGTTCTTCCGCACCCAGGGACGCGGTACGGCCGATCACGTTGGGGTGTATGTGGGTAACGGTAAATTTATCCAGTCACCGCGCAGCGGTCAGGACATTCAGATCACCTCCCTCAGCGAAGATTATTGGGTGCGCCACTATGTGGGTGCGCGCCGCGTGATGACGCCAAAAACCATTCGCTAAACCCTGCCCTGCCGCCTCCATGGCAGGGTAAGTTCCTCTTTTGCATACCCTTTCAATTTGCTATTCTGTCCTTGTTGTCTGTAGGGTTATTGGCAACGTATAAAACTATAAGGAGAGAAGCAATGTCGTTCGAATTACCTGCACTACCGTATGCAAAAGACGCCCTGGCCCCGCACATTTCCGCGGAAACCCTGGAGTACCATTACGGCAAGCATCACCAGACCTATGTCACCAACCTGAACAATCTGATCAAGGGCACCGATTTTGAAGGCAAAACGCTGGAAGAGATCGTGCGCAGTTCAGACGGCGGCGTATTCAACAACGCCGCACAGGTGTGGAACCACACCTTCTACTGGCACTGCCTGGCCCCCAATGCAGGCGGAGAACCTGCCGGTGAGCTGGCGGCAGCGATTAACGCCGCGTTCGGCAGTTTCGCGGATTTTAAAACGAAGTTTACTGACGCAGCCGTTAAAAACTTTGGCTCCGGCTGGACCTGGCTGGTAAAAGAGGCTGATGGCAAACTGGCTATCGTTTCCACTTCTAATGCGGGTACCCCTCTGACCAGCAGCGCCACGCCGCTGATGACCGTGGACGTATGGGAACACGCCTATTACATTGATTACCGTAATGCGCGCCCGAACTACCTGGAACACTTCTGGGCACTGGTTAACTGGGAATTTGTTGCGAAGAACTTCGCCGCGTAAGAGACACGCAGAAGGGGCAGCCCTTCTGCGTTTTTGTTTATTCCGCCGTACACACCGCTTCAGGCTGTTTACGACCAGACATCATCACCAGCAGCAGGCCGAGTGCAGCAATGATCGCCCCCATCACCGGCACAAAGCTGTAACCCAAACCACCTGAGATCACCGCCCCGCCCGCTGCGGCCCCCAGCGCATTGCCCAGGTTAAACGCACCGATATTCACCGACGAAGAGAGCCCCGGCGCTTCGTGCGCAACGCGCATTACGCGCATCTGCAACGGTGGCACCACGGCAAAGGTTGCGGCGCCCCACACCACCATGGCAATCGCGGCACCCACTTCGTTACGCGCCAGCCACGGAATCGCCACCATGATGACAATCAGCAGCGTTAAAAAACCTTTCAGTGTTCCACTGACGGAGCGGTCGGCAAATTTCCCGCCGAGATAGTTGCCAATCGAGAACCCGACACCAATCAGCACCAGCATCGCGGTAACAAAGAGTGGCGTTGCGTGGGTAATGTCGTGCAGCACCGGGGAGATATAGGTGTAGAGCGTAAACATCGCCCCGGCCCCCAGTACCGTGGTAAGCAGCGCGGACAACACCTGAGGACGCATCAGCACCGCCAGCTCTTTACGTACTTCCGGACGTTCTCCCGCACTTCCTTTCGGCAGTGAGAAGAACAGCGCAACCATCGCGACCACGCCCAGTCCGGCGGTTGCGAGGAAAGACATACGCCAGCCGATGGCTTCTCCCAGCCAGGTGGCAGCGGGAACGCCGCCGATATTAGCGATGGTGAGGCCCATGAACATAGTGGCTACCGCGCTGGCCTGCTTATGTTTTGGCACCACGCTGGCGGCAACAACCGAGCCCAGTCCGAAGAAGGCGCCATGGTTGAGGCTGGTCAGAATGCGCGAAAGCATCAGAGTGGTGTAATCGGGCGAAATCGCGGAAAGCACATTTCCGAGAGTGAAAATCGCCATCAGGAAAATCAGCGCATTGCGGCGAGCGCGGTGGGAAAGCAGCAGCGTCATCAGCGGCGCGCCCACCATCACGCCAATCGCGTAGGCGCTAATTAACATACCGGCCGCAGGAATTGAGACGTCCACGCCCCGGGCGATAACAGGCAATAACCCCATCGGGGAGAATTCAGTGGTGCCAATCCCAAAGGCGCCAATCGCCAGGGCCAGCAGGGGAAAATTGATTTTCATGAAGAGACTCCGGATACCGTGCCATAACCCGGCACAGAACTAAGAAGTCAAAAGCATGACATCAATCACAAAAAATGAGAAGTTAACATTTTGGCAAAAGATTTTTGCCGGAGAGGTAACAATAGCGGCAAGAGAGGGAGAAGGTTCTCCCCCCTCCTGAATCAGTGCAGCGCAGCGGTTAAACCACCCGCAACAATCAGGGCAAGAACAACAATGGTGGTAAACAGCGAAAACTTCAGATCGGTACTCATCAATTTTTCTCCTTTTATTCACCCTACGAAAAGTGAGCTTGCTCATTTTTACACAGTTTAGGTCAAAAATCTTCCAGGATTTAAGCGGATATCCACTTTACCTCTTCCCCTTTTCATCAAGATAGGACAAAATTCCACGCTAAATTTATTAGCGTACCGGCCACTGACCCCCTCCTGACGTCCTGTGTCGTTTTCCCGGCGTGTCGCAACTCATGTTTGCGTGATAAGGGTGAGAGAAGGCAAACGTTTACCTTCAATTTTTTCAGGAGCTTAGGATATGGTCTGGAGTGACATTTAATGGCAACAATTAAAGACGTAGCAAAACGCGCAAACGTTTCCACTACAACCGTATCACATGTTATTAACAAAACGCGTTTCGTCGCTGAAGAGACGCGTAATGCCGTCTGGGCGGCAATCAAAGAGCTGCACTACTCGCCAAGTGCCGTCGCCCGCAGCCTGAAGGTTAATCACACCAAATCGATTGGCCTGCTGGCCACCAGCAGTGAAGCGGCCTACTTTGCTGAAATCATCGAAGCCGTTGAAAAAAACTGCTTCCAGAAAGGCTATACCCTGATTCTGGGCAACGCGTGGAACAACATTGAAAAACAGCGCGCTTACCTGTCAATGATGGCGCAAAAGCGCGTCGACGGCCTGCTGGTAATGTGTTCTGAATACCCTGAGTCGGTCCTTTCCATGCTGGAAGAGTATCGCCACATTCCGATGGTGGTCATGGACTGGGGCGAAGCGCGCGCAGACTTCACCGACTCCGTTATTGATAACGCCTTTGAAGGCGGCTACATGGCGGGGCGTTATCTGGTAGAACGCGGTCATCGTGAAATTGGCGTGATCCCGGGTCCGCTGGAGCGTAACACCGGAGCTGGCCGTCTGGCCGGTTTCATGAAAGCGATGGAAGAGGCGCTGATCACCGTGCCGGAAAACTGGATTGTTCAGGGCGACTTCGAGCCGGAGTCGGGCTATCGCGCCATGCAGCAGATCGTCTCCCAGCCGCATCGCCCTACCGCGGTGTTCTGCGGCGGCGACATCATGGCGATGGGCGCGCTCTGCGCGGCGGATGAACTCGGCCTGCGCGTCCCGCAGGATATCTCGGTGATCGGCTATGACAACGTGCGCAACGCCCGCTTCTTTACCCCGGCGCTGACCACCATTCACCAGCCGAAAGATTCGCTGGGTGAAACGGCCTTCAATATGCTGCTGGACAGGATCGTCAACAAGCGTGAACAGTCCCAGTCCATTGAAGTTCACCCGCGCCTGATAGAACGCCGTTCCGTTGCGGACGGTCCGTTCCGCGACTACCGTCGTTAATCACTTTACGGGACCAGCTATGCTGGTTCCCGCAACCACTCCCGGTTCAGCGTTTCGCTGTCGCCCAGATAATCCAGCAGCCAGGCCATGGCGGGCGAGACGTCGTTTTGCTGCCACGTCAGACAGCACGCGGCATCCGGGAAGGGGTTTTCCAGCGTCAAGGCCACCCACTCTCCCGCATCGATGCGCGGGCGCGCAAAATGCACCGGCACCATGCCAACGCACAGCCCCGCGCTCAGACAGGTGGCCGACGACTCCCAGTCCGGCGCGACCACGCGGCGCTGATTATCCAGCAGCCAGGTAATGCGCTTGGGTAGCGAGCGGGAGGTATCTTCCAGCACC
The DNA here is from genome assembly GCF_032389435.1 of Enterobacter sp. DTU_2021_1002640_1_SI_PRY_ASU_LCPMC_013. Lineage (NCBI taxonomy): Bacteria > Pseudomonadati > Pseudomonadota > Gammaproteobacteria > Enterobacterales > Enterobacteriaceae > Enterobacter > Enterobacter sp. DTU_2021_1002640_1_SI_PRY_ASU_LCPMC_013. The sequence goes on along the minus strand of NZ_CP135594.1, from coordinate 1,943,056 downwards.
AGCGAGGGCCAGTTGCGTAAGGTGTCATCGCTCAGCGGACCTTCCAGCGCCGCCAGCGGGTGATCGCGTGCGACCACGCAGGTCCAGCTCAGCATGCCCATGTCGCGAAACGCGTAGCGCCCCCCAACCGGGATCGCCTGGGTTGCACCAATCGCCATCTCCGCCCTGCCGTCCGCCAGCGCATCCCAGACGCCGTTGAACACTTCCTGCGAAACACGCAGTTCGACGTCGGTAAAATGACGATAGAAATCGACGATCATCTGCCGGGTCCGTTCCGGCTTAACGATGTTATCCACCGCGATAGCGAGATGCCCGCGCCAGCCGTTGGCGATCTGCTGGCACTGCTCACGGGTGATCTGCATTTTTTTGATAACAGACCGCCCTTCCTTCAAAAACCACGCTCCGGCAGGCGTGAGCTCCACGTCGCGATGGCGCCGCTCGAACAGCGGGACCGCCAGCCACGCTTCCAGCTGGCGCACCGTATAGCTGATAGCCGAGGGAACGCGATGCAGCTCCTGGGCGGCACCGGTAAAGCTGCCGTTACGCGCCACGGCATCAACCACTTCAAGGGAATAATCTGACCACATCTTTAGCCTGCAAATTTTTTGAATGCACCCGCCAAATATTAGCGTTTCACAAGCCGCTTTGCACTCCCTACACTCTGCGCCAACGTACACCTGCCTCCTCAGGAGAAAAAAAGTGCAACCCAGGAAAGGATTTTTAGTCTGGCTCGGCGGCTTAAGCGTGCTGGGCTTTTTGGCGACCGATATGTATCTGCCCGCGTTCGCCGCGATGCAGGAAGATTTGCAAACCCCTGCCGCCGCCATCAGCGCCAGTTTAAGTTTGTTCCTCGCCGGCTTTGCTTTTGCGCAATTGCTGTGGGGGCCGCTCTCGGATCGTTTTGGCCGTAAGCCCGTCCTGTTGTTGGGGCTGGCGATTTTTGCCGTAGGCTGTCTGGGCATGCTGTGGGTCCGCGATGCTGCCTGGCTGCTGGCGCTGCGCTTTATTCAGGCGGTCGGTGTCTGCGCCGCAGCGGTGACCTGGCAGGCGCTGGTGACCGATTACTACCCCGCCTCGCGCACTAACCGCATATTCGCCACCATTATGCCGCTGGTCGGCCTGTCGCCGGCGCTTGCCCCATTACTGGGCAGCTGGATCCTGGCGCATTTCGACTGGCAGGCCATTTTTGCCACGCTCTTTGCTATTACGCTGGTCCTGATGCTGCCTGCGTTCGGGCTTAAACCTGCGCATAAAAAAGAGACGCATCCGGACGCAAAGCCCATCACCTTTACCTCTTTACTGCGGTCGAAAGCCTATCGCGGTAACGTGCTTATTTATGCTGCCTGCTCTGCCAGCTTCTTTGCCTGGCTAACCGGTTCGCCGTTCATTCTGCATGACATGGGCTACAGCCCGGCGGCTATCGGCCTGAGCTATGTACCACAGACCATTGCCTTCCTGGTGGGTGGCTATGGCTGTCGCGCCGCGCTGCAAAAATGGGAAGGCCAACAGATGCTGCCCTGGCTGCTGGTTTTGTATGCGCTAAGCGTGATTGCGACCTGGGCTGTCGGCTTTATTCCCGGCGCCGGGCTTGCAGAAATTTTGATTCCGTTTTGCGTCATGGCGATCGCTAACGGGGCCATCTACCCTATTGTTGTAGCCCAGGCGTTGCGTCCATTTCCGCAGGCGACAGGCCGCGCTGCCGCGCTGCAAAATACCCTGCAACTTGGCCTGTGCTTCCTGGCAAGTCTCGTGGTCTCTGCGTTGATTGCAACCCCGCTGCTCACCACTACCAGCGTGATGCTGGTCACCGTTGCGCTGGCGGGATTGGGCTATCGCATGCAGTCCTCAGCCCATCGCGAGCAGAGTGAAAACGCGCAGACAGAAACGTCGCACGCCTGATTGCGCGGGAAACTATGTTAAATACCAGTGATTAGGTTGCTAACAATTTTCTGTTGAATCACCAAATTTTGCGGCCTATACTAAATTTGGTTCGATTAAATACGATAAATATTAAGTGTTAACGGGAGCCGGAGCGCTCCCGTTTTACCATGGAAGGCATTTCGGCAAGGGTTATCTCCCTTCCTCTGTTCTACGTCGGATATTAGCCTCGCGGGCATTTACCGTGAGATTTCTCACAAACCAAAAAAGCGTCTACGCTGTTTTAAGGTTCTGATCACAGCAAGGTGATGGAGAAGCTATGAGTTCATCGTGTATAGAAGAAGTCAGCGTTCCGGACGATAACTGGTCCCGGATCGTCAGTGAACTGTTGGGACGTGCGGGCATTACGATTAATGGCTCATCCCCCTCCGATCCCCAGATAAAGCATCCCGATTTTTTCAAACGCGTGTTACAGGAGGGGTCGTTAGGGCTGGGTGAAAGTTATATGGACGGCTGGTGGGAGTGTGAGCGGCTGGATATGTTCTTCTCCAGCGTATTACGCGCCGGTCTTGAAAAACAGCTCCCTCGTCATTTCAAAGATACCTTACGCATTGCCTCCGCCCGCCTGTTCAATCTGCAAAGTAAAAAACGGGCGTGGATCGTCGGTAAAGAGCATTACGACCTGGGCAACGATCTGTTCAGCCGTATGCTCGATCCTTTAATGCAGTACTCCTGCGGATACTGGAAAAAAGCGACGACCCTGGAAGAGGCGCAGCAGGACAAGCTGCAACTGATCTGCGATAAATTGCAGTTACAGCCCGGTATGCGTGTGCTGGACATCGGCTGTGGCTGGGGTGGTCTTGCCTGGTTTATGGCTAAAAATTACGGCGTCAGCGTAGTCGGCGTCACGATTTCGGCTGAACAGCAGAAGATGGCGCAGGAACGCTGTCTGGGTCTGGATGTTGATATTCGGCTTCAGGACTACCGCGACCTGAACGAGCAGTTCGATCGCATTGTTTCCGTAGGTATGTTCGAGCACGTGGGGCCGAAGAACTACAAGACTTACTTCGAGGTCGCCGATCGTAACCTGAAGCCTGAGGGAATTTTCCTGCTACACACCATCGGCTCTAAACGCACCGATAACAATGTGGACCCCTGGATCAACAAATATATCTTCCCGAATGGCTGTTTACCCTCTGTTCGCCAGATTGCGAACGCCAGCGAACCGCATTTTATTGTGGAAGACTGGCATAACTTCGGCGCAGATTACGACACCACCCTGATGGCCTGGCATGAACGTTTCCAGGCTGCATGGCCTGAAATCGCCGACCACTATTCGGAACGATTCAAACGGATGTTTAGCTATTATCTGAATGCCTGTGCGGGCGCGTTCCGTGCGCGGGATATACAGCTTTGGCAGGTGGTGTTTAGTCGTGGGATTGAGCACGGTTTGCGTGTGGCTCGCTGAAAAAATAACCCCGGTTAACCGGGGTTATTTTTTATTCTTCTTCCACGGTCTTTATTATCGCCGCCTCTTTCGCCGCCAGCACGCGCTCAACGGTATCCACGACCGCCTGGGTCTGGGGATCAATTTCGATATTTACGCGCTGCCCCAGTTTTTTTGCGCCAAGCGTAGTACGTTGCAGCGTTTCAGGAATTAAATGCACGCAAAAACGCGTTGGCGTCACTTCACCGACGGTCAGACTAATCCCATCGATGCCAATAAATCCTTTATAAAGGATGTATTTCATTAATGACGGATCCTGCACCTTAAACCAGATTTGACGGTTATTTTCCGAGGTCACGATTTTCGCCACTTCTGCGGTGGTCATAATATGGCCCGACATCAGATGCCCGCCAATCTCATCGCTGAATTTCGCCGCGCGTTCAACGTTGACGATATCTCCCACCACCAGCTCACCCAGGTTAGTGATACGCAGCGTCTCTTTCATTAAATCAAAGCTTATCTGGTTACCGTTAATTTCGGTCACCGTCAGGCAGCAGCCGTTATGCGCTATCGACGCCCCGGTTTCAATGCCGTCGAGCATATATTCAGGCAGCTCAACTACGTGAGTGCGGAAATTCGGTTTTTCATCAATGGACACCACTTTGGCAGTGCCCTGCACAATACCAGTAAACATGCTTACAGCTCCTGTTCATTCCGAACGGCGATGACACCGTATAATCCCACCACAATAACAGTTGAAAAAACAGGTTGCCAGTGATGCGCAATTTCTGGCGATTTTTTCACTAGATAATTAGTTAAACCCCGCTACAATAGCTGGCATCCCTCTGTTTTTTCTTCTTGCTGCCAGTAACGGCGGCCTTTTTAGTCTCTCAAATAACTACAATACAAAGGTGTTCACGTGCAGAAGTATATGATCGAAGCGCGTCAGTTATTGGCACTGGCCATACCGGTGATCGTCGCGCAGGTAGCCCAAACCGCAATGGGATTTGTGGATACGGTAATGGCCGGTGGTTACAGCGCCACCGATATGGCCGCCGTGGCGATCGGAACCTCAATCTGGCTTCCGGCCATTCTTTTTGGTCACGGCCTGCTGCTGGCGCTGACGCCCGTTATCGCGCAGCTTAACGGCTCCGGTCGACGCGACCGCGTGGCCCATCAGGTGCGCCAGGGCTTCTGGCTGGCCGGGGGGGTCTCCGTCCTGATTATGATCGTCCTGTGGAACGCCGGGTATATTATTCGCGCCATGCATAATATCGACCCGGCGCTGGCGGATAAGGCGGTCGGTTATCTGCGCGCCCTGCTCTGGGGCGCGCCCGGCTATCTGTTCTTCCAGGTGGCACGTAACCAGTGTGAAGGGCTGGCAAAAACCAAGCCGGGCATGGTGATGGGCTTTATCGGCTTGCTGGTGAACATTCCCGTGAACTATATCTTCATTTACGGTCATTTTGGCATGCCGGAACTCGGCGGCGTGGGCTGCGGCGTGGCGACGGCTGCGGTGTACTGGGTGATGTTCGGCTGTATGCTCACCTACATTAAACATGCGCGTTCCATGCGTGACATTCGTAACGACACCTCGTTCAGCGCACCCGACTGGACGCTCATGACCCGTCTCATTCAGCTGGGGTTACCCATTGCGCTGGCGCTGTTCTTCGAAGTGACGCTGTTTGCCGTCGTCGCCCTGCTGGTCTCGCCGTTAGGGATTATTGATGTCGCAGGACACCAGATCGCCCTGAACTTCAGCTCTTTGATGTTCGTCCTGCCGATGTCCCTGGCTGCTGCGGTGACGATTCGCGTGGGCTTCCGTCTGGGGCAAGGCTCGACGCTGGACGCACAAACGGCAGCCCGCACCGGCCTTGGCGTCGGCGTCTGCATGGCAGTCTGTACCGCGCTCTTTACCGTGCTGTTGCGTGAGCAAATTGCCCTGCTCTATAACGACAACCCGGAGGTAGTGACCCTGGCCTCGCATCTGATGCTGCTGGCGGCCATTTATCAGATCTCTGACTCCATCCAGGTGATTGGCAGCGGCGTGCTGCGTGGGTATAAAGATACGCGTTCCATCTTCTTTATCACCTTTATCGCTTACTGGGTGCTGGGTCTGCCGTGCGGGTACATTCTGGCGCTCACGGATCTGGTGGTGGATCGCATGGGGCCAGCCGGATTCTGGATGGGCTTTATCATCGGCTTAACGTCTGCGGCCATTATGATGATGCTGCGCATGCGCTTCCTGCAACGTCAGCCGTCTGCGGTAATTTTGCAGCGCGCTGCACGTTAATGACAAAGTAGCCGCCGGCTGGCGGCTACTTTCTCTTCACTTTGCGCGGTAATGAAGCAATCGCGTGAAATCAGAGAGAAAAATGCATTTTCCCTCTTGCCACCTTGGGGCTGTGCCGCTAATATTCGTCCCCGTTGTCACCGACAACACAATGCGTTCATAGCTCAGTTGGTTAGAGCACCACCTTGACATGGTGGGGGTCGTTGGTTCGAGTCCAATTGAACGCACCATTCTGCGTCCGTAGCTCAGTTGGTTAGAGCACCACCTTGACATGGTGGGGGTCGGTGGTTCGAGTCCACTCGGACGCACCATTTCAGTCCTGAAATGGTGCAAAATTCCTCTTCAAAACGTCTTAATTTTTTCCTTCATTGAATGATTTAACCTTTCTCCTGCTACGCTTATTTTATGGTTCAGAAATGCAGGAACGCTTTCGATGAAAAAAATCGCCATTATCGGCTCAGGTCCAACAGGGATTTATACCTTTTACTCACTTCTTAACAACGCAGCACCGCTTTCGATCACCGTGTTCGAAAAGGCAGACCAACCCGGTGTCGGGATGCCCTACAGCGACGAGGATAATTCCCGGCTAATGCTGGCGAACATCGCCAGTATCGAAATCCCGCCCATTTTTATTACCTATCTCGACTGGCTCAAACAGCAGAGTGCGGCCCATCTTGCCCGCTATAACGTCGACAGTGAGAAACTGCACGACCGGCAATTCCTGCCGCGTATTCTGTTGGGTGAATATTTTCACGATCGGTTTCTCGCCGTCGTTGCTGAGGCGAAAAAGTCGGGCTTTCATGTCGAGGTGCACCCCAACGCAGAAGTCACGGATATTAAGGCTGATGCAGACGGCGTGGCCCTTTCAGTGAACGATGCCCCTTTCTCAAGGCGGTTTGATCTTGCGGTTGTTGCCACCGGCCACGTCTGGCCTGATGAAGATGAAACCACCCGCGCATATTTCCCAAGCCCATGGTCAGGGCTGATGGACGCGGAGATCCGAGCCTGTGAGGTGGGGATCATGGGGACCTCCCTGAGCGGGCTGGACGCTGCAATGGCGGTTGTGATGCAGCATGGCCGGTTTAGCGGGGAGCAGTTCGTTGTCAATAAAGGCAGCGAAGGGCTAAAAATCACGCTGATGTCCCGCACGGGCGTTCTGCCGGAGGCCGACTTTTACTGCCCTATCCCTTATGAACCGCTGTCCGTGTTAACGGAGTCTGTGGCGGAAAGCGAAATCGCCAAAGGCCCGGACGGGCTGCTTGACCGCATCTTTGCGCTGATGGTGAAAGAGCTCGAGCTGGCCGATCCGCGCTGGTGCCAGGCGATATCGCTCGGTACGCTGAATGCCGACACGCTTCGTGATGTCTGGTTTGAGGATCGTAAAAAGCATGGCCCTTTCACCTGGGCCGAAGCGAATCTGAAAGAAGTGGAGCGCAACAAGCGCGAAAAACGCACCGTTGCCTGGCGCTATACCGTGCTTCGTTTGCATGAAGTGGTTCAGGCCATCGTCCCTTCACTCAGTGAGCATGACAGAGAGCGGTTTAAATCCGGGCTGGAGCGTGTGTTTATTGATAATTATGCCGCCATTCCACCGCAGTCTATCCGCCGGTTACTGGCGCTGCGCGAGGCAGGGATCATTAGCGTGGTCGCACTCGGTGATGATTACGACCTGGATATCGGCAGCGATCAGACCGTCATCACCACGGCAGAAAAGCGTTACCGCTTCGACGTGTTTATTGATGCGCGCGGGCAAAAGCCGCTCAAAAACAAGGACATTCCCTTCCCCACCCTGCGTAAACAGCTTGCGGAAACCGGCGATGACGTCCCGGACGCGGGGGAAGACTATACGTTGCTGGCGCCTGCATCACTGCGGGGGCGCATCGCTTTTGGGGCGATCCCCTGGCTGATGCACGATCATCCCTTTGTTCAGGGTTTGTCTGAGTGCGCTGAAATTGGTAAAGCGATGGCGAAAGCGGCTGGAAAACCTGCGTCGGGCGTGCGAAGGAAGTTACCATTCATGGAATTTTAACAGAGCTTCCCTGCCCTGCGGGGCGGGTTACTCGAAGAAGACGTCCGGGTTTTCCGACAGCGACACGAACGATTTAGTGTTCTTGTCCAGGGCAAGGATTTTGCCGCTTTCAATGTCATATACCCAGCCGTGCAGGCGAATAGCGTTGTTGCGCAGGCCTACCGCCACCGACGGATGGGTCTTGATGTTGCTCAGCTGCGCAAAGACGTTCTCCTGCACCATCGCATTCACTTTATCGATTGGCTTATCCCAGGTTTTCTTCTCAACCACCGCTTTTGCCGCATCAGAATAGCGCAGCCAGTGGGAAACGGCCGGCATCGGCTCCAGATCGGCGTTGTCAGCAATCGCCTTCATCGCGCCGCAGTTGGAGTGGCCGCAAATAACGATATCGGTCACGCCCAGGGCAACAACAGCATATTCGATGGTCGCAGAGACACCGCCAGGCTCCGGCCCGAACGGTGGCACAATGTTGCCCGCGTTTCGAATGACAAAGAGCTGTCCTGGCTCCTGTTGCGTAACCAGTTCCGGAACCAGACGGCTGTCGGAGCAGGAGATGAACAGCGCTTTGGGATTCTGACTGGACGCTAAACTACGAAAAAGCTCTTTACGTTGCGGGAAAATCTCTTTTTGAAAGCTGAGAAAACCTTCAATGATATGTTGCATAGCCATTTCTCTTTTATCTGTTTTAGTTTAGGTATGATCGCGATCACACTCGTAAAATTTAACCACCGCGCCTTAGCCGAGACAAGCAATATATTTCTGGCCCGACCGCTGCACGATCTCATCCGCGTTCGCCGGGATGTTCTGCCCTTCAAAGGCCCCGTACAGGCGCTGGTACGTTTTCCCTGTCAGTCGGCCAATCACCGACTCAACTGTGCGGGCAGGCAGTGGCAGCATATTCGGATAACTCCACATAAACGACACGGCGTCCTTACCGGGCGTAACCTGCAAAATATCACCGGCCAGCAGCACGCCGTCGCCAGACTGCCAGTGCAGCACCGTGCCGCCTGCAAAATGCCCGCCCAGCCGCAGAAGAGTCACCAAAGGCATAATCTCCAGGGCGTCCTCCTCCCAGAAGCGTATCGCCGGGCTGTCACGCATCACCCACTGCCGATCGCTGGCGTGCAGGTAGATCGGTGCGTTAAACGCCGCGGCCCACTCTTGCATGGTGGTGTAGTAATGCGGGTGCGAAATCGCGATCGCGCTGATCCCCCCGAGCGCGTCAACTAACGCTCTGGTCGCCGGGTCAAGATTGGCGATGCAGTCCCACAGAACATTGCCCTGTGGCGTACGCAGCAGAAGCGCCCGCTGGTTGATGGCAAAAGAGGGAACAGTTTTGATGCTGAACAGCTGCGGCTCCAGCTGTTGCCATTTGTTGGTGTGCGTGGTCGTCAGGCTGTCGAAGTCCGTCCATGTCTGGCCCGTCACCGGGACATACTGGCGCTCATCGTCGCAAATCGGGCAGTTTTTGGGCTGTTCATCGTAAGCGGTACCGCAGGTTTTACAGAGTGTAATCATCGGCTTTCCTCAGCAATAAATCACTGAGTATGGCAGGGATTATCCATATGTGCTGAGGGGTGCCTGGCCCGCTTTTTTTGACTTATACTATGCCAGTATCAAAAACTGAATAACGCAGGTGGCACATGGAAATTGATCTCGATAACTTAGTCTTTAACGGGCTGGATGAAGCAGAAGAGCGCAACGCGGAACGTCTCGACGATGCGGATAAAAAAGCCCAGGCGATTGTCGCCGATGACGACTGCGGCGATGCCTGCAAGATCTGAAGAAAAAGCACCGGGCTCCCCGGTGCTTTTTTTTTATGAATGCCTTTTGCTACCCGCTATCAGATCTCCGGCGTTTTGCTAAACCCGGTCAGCATCAGGATCAGGCTTTGGGGAGATGACCCCGTCTCAAACTGATAGTGATTTCCCTGACGATCGCCGCCGATATACCACGAAATGTCGGTTTTCCCTTCTGCCAGCGCCTTGCGCACCGCTTTATCCACGTCCACCATCCGGTATTCCCGGGAGTGGTTCAGGTACAGCACCGCATCCGAGCGATAGTTGCAGGACGGTCGTGACTGCCAGCTCACGGTGGCCGGTTCCCAGTCATTACTCGCCGGATAGAAGAAGATTTGATCCGCGCCGTCAGTTTCCACTTTCCCGCCATAAATTCTCACGCGGTATTTAAACTTGGCAGGATCCTGTCCGACAGGCAGCGGAGGGATGTTGAACTTCACCAGCGACAATGTTTCGCTGTTTTTCGTGCGTCCACCGTTCTTCCAGTTATCCTGCACCAGTAAGACCTGGGGATCGGGCTGTGAAAGTGCCGGTTCCATGCTGCTGAGCCAGACGTTAGCCTTCGCTTTTGAATAACCATACGGCACGGTGGTGCCACAATCCATTCCCCGGTTCATGCACAGGTCGGTCATAAAGCGCGCGGCATCTTCCGTCCAGCCGTTCATGAAGTCAGCATGCGCCGTATACAGGCTCCCCCACCGCTCTTCACGCTCACTGCCATGCATGATGGGGTCGAGGGAAAGCTGGACTTTGCTGGTATCCAGAGAGCTAATTGTCGGAAGCACGTATGCAATATTCATGTTCACCGTCGGGATCTTCACCGGGAAGGCGGACGGACACTGTCCTTTCGTATCGTAGGTGGCGTTAGCCAGGCCGTGGGCGGGCTTCAGGTTGACCCCGTCCCAGCAGTTCGGGAACTGAATGCCGATATTAAACTGTACGGCATCCTTCGCCTTGCGTAAGCCGCAGACTTCACCCGTTCTGGTGGTGTAGCCCTTGCCATTGGCGCATAAAAAGGTGATATGCGGATTTGGCGCGGTGCCATGATGATCGCCCGCCAGCAGCGACAGCCCCGCCGGGAACGGATGCAGCGGCCAGGCGTCAACGTTCGATGCCTGATAATAGGTTTTTTGATAGGCGGGTTTGACCACCGTTCCGTCCGGCAATTTTAGCGACGGAGCCCAGTAGGCCGAGCTGTCTGCTTTGTTATCGCAGGTGGTCTTTTCCTGGGTACGAAGCGATTCACGGCTGGAGTAAGCATCCGCGTGCACGTTACCAAAAAAATCGTGCAGCATAGCCTCGTTGGGCATGCCGAACATCATAATGGCATCATCGCCGAGGGTGTGGGAATAACTGCATACAACATGCGCCTGTGGACCAGCGTATGCCGCCTGCATGGTAAGCAGAAGTGCGGTGGCAGAAAGCGCGGGGGTTAATACTGTCCGTTTCATTATTATCTCCATCTGTGAAAGGAGATAGTGGTAACAAAACGGCCATCATTTACCGAGGATTAGCCTGGGTATTTTTCCCTTCATCCTCGCTTTACAGACACCACGCACAGCTCATTCCAGTACATTTCGCGCGTCCGGCGCAGTTCAGCGTGACGTTTTATCATGGAACCACTCCGGGTCGATGTTGGCTACGTCCACGCCATACAGGCTGGCGACAGGCAGTATTGACTCAAGAACACGTTGCGCGCTGTTCTCCGCATTCACTGGTCGGGGCGCAAAAAACCGCCGTAACGTGCTTATCCATTTTTTCATCGTCATTACCCTTCTCGCTTAACCTGTTCTCAGTTAAACACCCAAATTGCGCCCGGGGGAAATATCAAAATCCACTGTCGATGTGCAGGATCTGCAAATAGCGCCCCGCCGTCTGCTCTCTTCTTTAACACCTTGTTCACTCATGCTTTTTTTCTCATAGCAAAGAACGATTTCTTATTTGGCGATAGCTTTCCTTTATGGGAGCGTAACGGGGTAAAACAAAAACAACGGGATGGCGTATGACTATGGCTGCAAAAATGAAAGGGTTTAAAAAACGGGCGCAGGTTCTGGGATTAGTGGCAGCCTGGGGCCTGGTTTCAGCGCAGGCGCAGGCCGATCGGCTGGCGGATATCAAGGCAGCAGGCGTGGTGAAAGTGGCCACGTTTGATGCCAATCCACCCTTTGGCTCGATTGATGCCAAAACGCATGAGATCGTGGGTTACGACGTGGACTTCGCCAAAGCGCTGGCGAAATCGCTCGGCGTCAAGCTTGAACTGGTCGCCACTAATCCGGCTAACCGTATACCGCTGCTACAGTCCGGAAAAGCGGATCTCATCGTGGCGGATATCACGATCACCCCGGAACGCGCACAGGTCATTGATTTCTCGACGCCTTACTTCGTCACCGGCCAGCAGTTTCTGGTTCCGGCAAAATCACCGGACAAGCTTGATGACTATAGCCGGGCACGCATTGGCGCCGTAAAAGGTACGACGGGCGAACAGGCGCTGCACCAGCGTTTTCCGCAGTCCCGCGTCCTCTCTTACGATGACATCCCGCTGGCGCTGACGGCGCTGCGCAATGGCAACGTGCAGGCCATTACCCAGGACAGCACCATTCTGGCCGGTCTGCTGGCGCAGGCGCCGGATAAAGCCGACTTCAAAATCCTGCCCGACCTGCTCAGTAAAGAAGAGATTGGCGTGGGGGTCAAAAAGGGTGAAACGGCGCTGCTGAAAGCCGTTAACGATGAGCTGGTAACCCTGGAGAAAAACGGCCAGGCGGAAAAAATCTATGACGTCTGGTTTGGTCCAGGCACCCCTGCTCCACAGCCTCGTAACTTTAAAATAGAAGCCCGGTAAAATGCTCTCAGGTTTATTTTCACGCTCCGCGGCCAATGCCGCGGATTTTTCACGTCTGGAACAGGCCAGCGTTGAGTTTCGCCATGTGGACAAACGCTACGGCGACCATCCGGTTTTAACCGACATTAACCTCACCATCATGCCGGGTGAAGTGGTTGCCATTCTCGGCCCTTCGGGTTCCGGAAAATCGACCCTGATTCGGCTTATCAACCAGCTTGAGAGCCTGAGCGGCGGGGAGATTCTGGTCGACCACAAGCCGACCGGACAGCTTTCCGGCAGCAGGCTACGTCAGTTACGCAGCCGCGTCGGGTTTGTGTTCCAGCAGTTCAATCTCTATGCCCACCTTACCGCCAGCCAGAACATCACCCTGGCACTGGAGCACGTTCACGGCTGGAAACCCCTGCCCGCCCAGGAGCGCGCGCTGGCGCTGCTGGAGAAGGTCGGCATGCTGGAGAAGGCGCACCGCTTCCCCGCTGAACTTTCCGGCGGACAGCAGCAGCGCGTGGCAATTGCCCGTGCTCTGGCCTCGTCGCCGCAAATCATTCTCTTTGACGAGCCGACATCGGCACTCGACCCGGAGATGATTGGCGAAGTGCTGTTTGTGATGAAAACCCTCGCCCACAGCGGGATCACCATGATTGTCGTCACCCATGAGATGCAGTTCGCCCGGGAAATTGCCGATCGAATCGTCTTTATCGACGGCGGAAAAATTCTGGAAACCGCGCCCCCGGCGCAATTTTTCAATCAACCGTCGCATCCCCGTGCGAGGCGGTTCCTGCAAAAAGTGCTGGATCCGCTGCATCAGGAGCAACTGTAATGCCTGCTCTGGACTGGCAGGGGGTGCTGGCCGGACAGCCCCTGCACTGGATCCTCTCCGGATTTCTCACCACTCTGTGGGTGACGCTGGCGGGGATTATGCTGGCCAGCCTGCTCGCCTTGTTCTTTATGCTTTTGCGGCTTTCCGGGGGACGTTTCGGGACAATGATCGTCAGCGGCTGGGTATCGCTGTTTCGCAATACGCCGCTGCTGGTACAGCTGCTGTTCTGGTATTTCGCCGCCTGGAACGGGTTGCCGCAGGGGCTGCGTGACGCGGTGAACGCAGACCACAGCTGGTCCATTTTGCCCGGTGACGTCTGGTGGTTTACGCCCGAGTTTTTATGCTCCGCCTGGGGGTTAGGCGTCTTTACCTCGGCGTTTTTAATTGAAGAAGTCGAATCGGGGCTGCATTCCGTACCTGCCGGGCAACGGGAGGCGGCGCTCGCCCAGGGATTTTCCTCATGGCGTCTGTTTCGCTACATTCTTCTGCCTCAGGGGCTCGCTAACGCCTGGCAGCCCGTCGTCGGCCAGTACCTTAACCTGATGAAGCTCTCCTCGCTCGCGAGCGGGATTGGCTTCGCCGAACTGACCTACCAGGTCCGCCAGATAGAAAGTTACAACGCCCATGCACTGGAAGCCTTCACCGTCGGTACGGTGCTCTACTTGCTTACCGGGATGGTGACGGGAAGCGTGCTGGTGCGCCTCGGCCCCCATTCAGGGAGGAAAAATCATGATCCCCGGATTTAACGTTGTTGTCGAAAACCTGGATTATCTGCTTTGGGGACGTGCGGCTGCGGGAGAACCCGGCGGCGTACTGCTCTCACTGCTGATGGCCGCAGGCGCCGCCGCGCTTGCCCTGCCCGGCGGGATTGTGCTGGCTTGCGTCGCCTGGCGCTATCCCGGCGTGGTGCGCAGTGCGCTGTTTGCGTGGGCAGAGTTGATTCGCGGGATCCCCCTGATCTTCGTGATATTCTGGATGTGGTATCTGCTGCCACTGATAACCAGCAGGGATCTCCCGGGCGCGACGACCGTCACGCTGGCGCTGGCCTGGTTTACCGCGGCTGCGGTGATGCATTCGGTGTTAGCCGGACTGAGAGCCCTGCCGTCGGGCCAGAATGAGGCCGCACTTTCTCAAGGGTTCAGTACGCAGCAAACGCTGTGGCGCGTGCTGCTGCCGCAGGCGCTGAGAAATATTCTGCCGTCGCTGGTGGGGATTTTTATCAGCCTGCTGAAGGATACGTCGCTGGCGTTTATCGTGAACGTTCCTGAACTGACCACGGTGGCGGGACAGATCAACAACCGGGTGCAAATTTACCCGGCGGCCATTTTTATCTTCACGGGTGTAATCTATTACCTGCTCTGCTGCTCGCTTGAGCTGCTCGCGAAGCGCTGGCGCGTCAGCCGGCCAGCGCTTTAACCACCGTTTCCATCGCTTTGGTGGTCAACTCACTGCGCTTAACGCGCTGGTTCGCCAGCACGGTACGCAGAACGCCCGCAATGACAATATGTTTCGGCTCCTGCCCTAAATCACGCATTTCGAGAACGACCTTGCCTACCACCCGACACATCTCCTGGTACAGCGCTTCGTCTTTGGTCACATTGCCCATTGCCATCACTCCGTTGCCCTAAACCGTCAGCTTAAATCATTCGTCGGCTGGATACAAAAAAGAAGCCCGGCGTGTAGTTCGCCGGGCTTCGTCTGGAAAATCAGGAGATTAGTTGTTTACCGGGATGACTGCGCCTTTGTATTTGGTGCGGATCCAGTCCTGAATCTCTTTGGAGTGCAGCACGTTCACCAGCGCGACGATATCCTTCTTCTTCTCGTCACCGCGATGAACGGTAATGATGTTGGCGTACGGGTTATTCTCACCGCTTTCAACCGCAATTGGATCGTGCACCGGATCCAGACCGGCATCAATTGCGTAGTTGGCGTTGATCACCACCGCAGCACCTTCGTCGTTGTTGTACATCTGCGGCAGCAGAGATGCCTCGACGTTAGGGGTGAATTGCAGCTTTTTCGGGTTCTCCACGATATCGCTGATGCGCGCGGTCACTTTATCGATGCCTGGCTTCAGCTTGATCACGCCCTCTTTTTCGAAGATGGAGAGAATACGCCCTTCCTCGGAAACCGCATCACGCATGATGATTTTGCCGCCTTCCGGCAGATCCTTCAGCGATTTGTATTTTTTCGAATAGATACCGATCGGCTCAATGTGGATTGCGCCCGCACTGACAAAGTCATAATCCTTATCGCCCGCGTGATCTTTCAGGACGCTGTTCAGGTAAGGGATGTGCTGGAAATAGTTTGCGTCAATGTCATGCCCCGCCAGCGCCGTATTTGGCAGAATGTAGTCCTGGAACGGTTTAATCTCCAGATCGATCCCCTGCTTCGCCAGAATCGGCTTAGCCTGCTCCAGAATTTCCGCGTGCGGAGTGTTGGACGCCCCCACGGTGAGCGTGTCCGCCCAGGAGGCAAAGCTCAGGGCACTCAGGGTTGCGGCGGCGATCAGTGTCAGTGTCTTTTTCATGATGTGGTTCCTGTGTGTATTTATTAGCGTTTATCTAACAGTGAAGTAATGGCATCGCCGCAGAACTGGATAATGAACACGATGATCAGAATGGTCACCGTTGCCACCAGCGTGACGTCACCATGGTTGCGCTGGAATCCTTCCAGATAAGCCAGATTTCCCAAACCGCCGGCACCTATCACCCCTGCCATTGCGCTGTAGCTCACCAGCGCAATCAGCGTCACCGTCATACCTGAAACCAGTGCGGGTGAAGATTCCGGCAATAAAACCCGAAACACTAACGTGCTCAGCCGCGCGCCCATCGAACGCGTGGCCTCAATGACTCCTTTGTCCACTTCTCGCAGGGCAATCTCGACCAGACGGGCGTAGAACGGCGCCGCGCCCACAATCAGGGCGGGCAGCGCAGCGTTAGCGCCGAGAATGGTTCCCACAACGGTCTTGGTGAACGGGATCAGCAGGACGATGAGAATGATGAACGGAATCGAGCGGAACACGTTCACCACAATCGACATCACGCTGTAGACCGTGCGGTTGTGGAATAACCCGCCGCGGGCGGTTAAAAACAGCGCCAGACCGAGCGCGATCCCCAGGACAAACGTCGCCACGCCGGAAAGCGCGGTCATGTAAAGCGTCTCCTGGGTTGCAGCCCAAAGCTGATCCCACTTCAGGTGCGGAAAGAGTTCTTCAGCCATGCTTGATTACCTCGCCTTCAATATCGCTTTGCTTCAGGTCGGCGAGGATATTGTTCAGTTGTTCGTCCGATGCCACCACGTGCACCCAGAGCTGCCCGAAAACACCGTGGGCGGTTTGCGTCATTTTGCCGTGCAGGATGTTAAACGGCAGGCCGTAGCGCAGGGTCAGTTCACCGACGATCGGCCTGTGCGTGCTGTGCCCGGTGAAGGTCAGCCTGATTACCGTGCCTTCCAGATCGTTTGCCAGTTCGGTATTGAAGGTCTCTTCCTCCGCGTACTGGCTCACCTGGCGGACAAACTGCCGGGTGATCGGCTGCTGCGGATGCGTAAACACGCTCAGCACGTCCCCCTCTTCCACCACCTTGCCGTTTTCCATCACCGCCACGCGGTCGCAGATTTTGCGCACCACGTGCATCTCATGCGTAATGAGTACGATGGTCAGGTCAAAGCGACGGTTAATGTCCAGGAGCAGATCGAGGATCTGATCGGTGGTCTGCGGATCCAGCGCCGAGGTGGCTTCGTCACACAGCAGTACGTCCGGATGATTGGCCAGCGCGCGGGCAATGCCCACACGTTGTTTTTGCCCGCCGCTCAGCTGGGATGGGTAGGCATTCTCGCGCCCCTTCAGGCCGACCAGCTCCACCAGCTCGGCAACGCGAGCCTGAATTTGCGCTTTTGGCACACCGGCAATTTGCATTGAAAAGGCGATGTTTTCCTTCACCGTGCGCGACCAAAGCAGATTAAAGTGCTGGAACACCATGCTGATTTTCAGGCGTGCCTGACGCAGCGCTTCTCCCTTCGCGGCGGAGATATCCTGACCGTTAATGGTGACGCTGCCGGCGCTGGGCTTTTCCAGACCGTTCAGCAGACGGATCAGCGTACTTTTCCCGGCCCCGCTGTAACCGATGATCCCGTAAATCTGTCCCTGCTCTATCGTCAGGTTGACGTTATCTACGGCTGTCAGCGCCTGTTTCCCGTTGTCAAAAACCTTCGAAATATTGCTGAGTACAATCATTCTTATTCGTTATCCGTTTCGCATATAGCGGTTTAGCAGTATGGATGTCCAAAAGATAGTAAACAGCCGTTATCAGCTTTTAAATGACCAAAAAAGAATTTCTTATAACGCTCAGGAATAAGCAGCGAACTGGCGGGTGAAAAGCATTTAGATGAATATAAGCAATAATTATCTGCCATTTGCATATCAGGTCTTACTCACCCGACGAAATCGGCTAATTTTGCAGCACTTTATGCGGATATAGCCATCCTCACATCCGGACAACTTTACGTCTTGCTGTCTTTCCATCTGAAAACACAAGGATTATTCCTTTCCGTTCTAAAACTCAGTGAAAGGTTCTTTATTGAGAAAATTTCATGGTTCTATCATCCGGTCATCACCTCTTCACAGGACATGACCATGACGCTTTACCACTCCGTCACCGAACTGATTGGCCGTACGCCGCTCATCCAGCTGCACAAGCTGGACACCGGCCCCTGCTCGCTGTTTCTGAAGCTGGAAAACCAGAATCCCGGCGGCTCGATTAAAGACCGCGTCGCGTTGTCGATGATTAATGAAGCCGAGCGTACGGGCCAGCTACGGCCCGGCGGCACCATTATTGAAGCCACGGCGGGGAACACCGGCCTGGGGCTGGCGTTGATTGCGGCGCAGAAGGGCTACTCGCTGATCCTGGTGGTGCCGGACAAAATGAGCCGCGAGAAGATTTTCCACCTGCGCGCGTTAGGGGCGCAGGTCGTGCTGACCCGTTCAGATGTGAATAAAGGGCATCCGGCCTACTACCAGGATTATGCCCGGCGGCTGGCGAACGAACTGCCAGGCGCGTTTTATATTGATCAGTTCAATAACGCGGCCAATCCGCTGGCGCACCGCACCACTACCGCACCGGAACTGTTTGAACAGCTTGACGGCCAGATCGATGCCATCGTCGTCGGCGTGGGGTCCGGCGGTACGCTGGGTGGCTTACAGGCGTGGTTTGCAGAACATTCGCCGCAGACGGAATTTGTGCTTGCCGATCCGGCCGGGTCGGTGCTGGCGGACCAGGTTGAAAACGGACGCCATCACGATGCCGGATCGTGGCTGGTTGAAGGGATTGGCGAAGACTTTATCCCTCCGCTGGCGCACATCGAAGGGGTTAACCGCGCCTGGCGCATTACCGATCGCGAGGCGTTCACCACCGCCCGCGATCTGCTAAAAACGGAAGGGATCCTGGCAGGCTCCTCCACCGGCACGCTGCTGGCGGCGGCGCTGAAATATTGCCAGGCGCAGACTACGCCAAAACGTGTGGTCACCTTCGCCTGCGACAGCGGCAATAAATACCTCTCGAAGATGTTCAACGACGACTGGATGCGCCAGCAGGGGCTGATTTCGCGTCCGCAGGCAGGCGATCTCTCGGACTATATTGCCCTGCGCCACGATGAAGGCGCGACGGTGACTGCCGCCCCGGACGACACGCTTTCCACCGTGCTGGCCCGCATGCGCCTGTACGACATCTCCCAGCTGCCGGTGCTCGATAACGACAAGGTCGTCGGCATCATTGACGAGTGGGACCTGCTGCGACACATCGGGGGAGATGCCGATCGCTTCTCACTCCCCGTGACGGCAGCCATGACGCGTCAGGTCGAATATCTGGATAAGCAGGCCCCGGAGAGCGCCCTGTACGCCATCTTTGACCGTGGCCTGGTGGCGATTATTTATGACGAAGATCGCTTTCTGGGTCTGATCACACGCAGTGACGTACTCACCGCCTGGCGTAACCGCCTGACAAAATAAAAGGAGCAAAAGATGAAAAACCTGGCCACCCTCAGCGTTCACAGCGGTGAGTATCACGACCCGCACGGCGCCGTGATGCCGCCAATTTACGCCACGTCGACGTTTGCGCAACCGGCACCGGGTGAACATACCGGCTACGAATACTCCCGGAGCGGCAATCCAACCCGCCACGCGCTGGAGACCGCCATCGCCGAACTGGAAGGCGGCACGCGCGGGTACGCTTTCGCGTCAGGGCTGGCAGCCATTTCCACCGTGCTCGAACTGCTGGATAAAGACAGCCATATCGTCGCCATTGACGACGTGTATGGCGGTACGTATCGCCTGATCGAAAACGTGCGCAAGCGCAGCACCGGGTTACAGGTGAGCTGGGTTAAGCCGGACGATGTAGCCGGGCTTGAGGCCGCCATTCGCCCGGACACGCGCATGATCTGGGTGGAAACGCCAACGAACCCGCTGCTGAAACTGGCCGACCTGGAGGCCATCGCGGACATTGCCCGGCGCCATAATGCGATCAGCGTGGCGGATAATACCTTCGCCTCCCCGGTCATTCACCGGCCGCTGGAGGCGGGGTTCGATATAGTGGTCCACTCCGCCACTAAATATCTCAACGGTCATTCAGACGTGGTTGCCGGGCTGGCTGTTGTCGGGGCAAATAAGGATCTCGCGGAGCGTCTGGGCTATCTGCAAAACGCGGTTGGCGGCGTTCTGGATCCGTTCAGCAGTTTCCTGACGCTGCGGGGGATTCGCACCCTCTCACTGCGCGTTGAGAAGCACAGCGCCAACGCACTGGCAATTGCGCAATGGCTGGAGCAGCATCCTCAGGTAGACCGCGTGTTCTATCCCGGGCTGGCGTCACATCCCCAGTATGCGCTGGCACGCAGACAAATGGCGCTGCCGGGCGGCATGATCTCCGTTGTGATTAAAGGCGATACGCAACGCGCGACAGAGGTGATCCGTCACCTAAAGCTCTTTACCCTGGCGGAAAGTCTGGGCGGTGTGGAGAGTCTGGTGAGCCAGCCCTACAGCATGACCCACGCCTCCATACCACTGGCGCAGCGTCTTGCAAACGGCATTGTGCCGCAGCTTATCCGCCTGTCGGTGGGGATTGAGGATGCGAAGGATCTGATCGCCGACCTTCAGCAGGCGCTGGAAAAGTGAGCAAAAAACGGCGGGCGTTGCGCCTGCCGTCATAAGATGACATTAGACCTTAACGCCTTGATAACAAACTTATGTGAATCTGCACAGATTGTTTTGAAACGCTGTTTCCATTTTCCTTTTTACTGTAAATCAGCGTATAATGCGCGCCAAATCCCTGGTGAATGGTTTCAGCGCTTGGAATACAAAAAACAACGTACAACTTCTCCTCTCCTTCGTTGGGCTGGCACTCAGGCACACTTTCTTCTGCACGCTCATTTGATGTCACCTATTCTTAGTGCGTGTCATATACTCTTTCGCAACACAGGTTTGACTCCGCGGCGGTGCGCCCCCGGAGCGAGATTTCCATATCCTTCCCAACTTAAAGACTAAGACTGTCATGAAAAAGACGAAAATTGTTTGTACTATCGGCCCGAAAACCGAATCCGAAGAGATGCTGAGCAAAATGCTGGATGCCGGCATGAACGTGATGCGTCTGAACTTCTCCCACGGCGACTATGCTGAACACGGTCAGCGTATTCAGAACTTGCGCAACGTGATGAGCAAGACCGGGAAAAAAGCGGCAATCCTGCTCGACACCAAAGGTCCTGAAATCCGCACCATCAAACTGGAAGGCGGTAACGACGTTTCCCTGAAAGCGGGCCAGACCTTCACCTTCACCACCGACAAATCCGTTGTGGGTAACAACGAAATCGTTGCCGTGACCTACGAAGGCTTCACCAGCGATCTGTCCGTTGGCAACACCGTGCTGGTGGATGACGGCCTGATCGGCATGGAAGTGACGGCGATCGAAGGTAACAAGGTTATCTGTAAAGTGCTGAACAACGGCGATCTGGGCGAAAACAAAGGCGTTAACCTGCCGGGTGTGTCCATTGCTCTGCCAGCGCTGGCTGAAAAAGACAAACAAGACCTGATCTTCGGCTGCGAACAAGGCGTGGACTTCGTTGCTGCCTCCTTTATCCGTAAACGTTCTGACGTGGTTGAGATCCGTGAGCACCTGAAAGCGCACGGCGGCGAGAACATTCAGATCATCTCCAAGATCGAAAACCAGGAAGGCCTGAACAACTTCGACGAAATCCTCGAAGCGTCTGACGGTATCATGGTAGCGCGTGGCGACCTGGGCGTTGAAATCCCGGTTGAAGAAGTGATCTTCGCGCAGAAGATGATGATCGAGAAATGTGTTCGCGCGCGTAAAGTGGTTATCACCGCAACGCAGATGCTGGACTCCATGATCAAAAACCCACGCCCTACCCGCGCTGAAGCAGGCGACGTAGCAAACGCCATCCTCGACGGTACCGATGCCGTTATGCTGTCTGGCGAATCTGCAAAAGGGAAATACCCTCTGGAAGCGGTCGGCATCATGGCGACCATCTGTGAGCGTACCGACCGCGTGATGAAAAGCCGTCTGGATTACAACAACGACAGCCGTAAACTGCGCATCACCGAAGCCGTGTGCCGTGGTGCGGTAGAAACCGCTGAGAAACTGGAAGCCCCACTGATTGTCGTGGCGACCCAGGGTGGTAAATCTGCGCGTGCCGTGCGTAAATACTTCCCGGATGCGACCATTCTGGCGCTGACCACCAACGAAACTACCGCGCGTCAGCTGGTGCTGAGCAAAGGTGTGATCCCACACCTGGTGAAAGAGATTGCCTCTACCGATGATTTCTATCGTCTGGGTAAAGAAGTGGCTCTGGAACTGGTTGATTGTGGCCTGGCCCAGAAAGGCGACGTGGTGGTTATGGTTTCTGGCGCGCTGGTTCCAAGCGGCACCACCAACACTGCATCTGTCCACGTGCTGTAATATTTCACGAACAAATTATTGTTTTGTTAAAAAGCGTCCTTCGGGGCGCTTTTTTTATTCCCGCCTTTAACCAGAACTATTCAAAAAGCAAATCGGGTTTTTCTATTTAATCGCGATTTATCTAAGATGAATCCGATGAAAAATGCCTTTTTTAACATAGCTTTTTCGTCAAAATTGCCGATTTCGTTGCTTCTTTGAGCGAACGATCAAAAATAGGCGTAATCCCATCAAAAAAATATTCTCAACCCAAAAAACTTTGTGTAATACTTGTAACGCTACATGGAGATTAACTCAATCTAGAGGGTATTAATAATGAATCGTACTAAACTGGTACTGGGCGCGGTAATCCTGGGTTCTACTCTGCTGGCAGGTTGCTCCAGCAACGCTAAAATCGATCAGCTGTCTTCTGACGTTCAGACTCTGAACGCTAAAGTTGACCAGCTGAGCAACGACGTGAACGCAATGCGTTCCGACGTTCAGGCTGCTAAAGACGACGCAGCTCGCGCTAACCAGCGTCTGGACAACCAGGCTACTAAATACCGTAAGTAATAGTACCTGTTAATAAAATGGCGCACATTGTGCGCCATTTTTTTTGCCTTCGTCAAACCTCTACTGAAGCGCTTTCCCTCCCTCGCCTTCCGCCACCGCCGCTGAGACACGACTGTTCTGTACCGACAGGACAGAATTGCTGGCTGAAGAACCACTGCCTGCTGACACGGTAACCGGGATCCCCGCTCTGCGCGCCAGGGCCTTGTCGATTTGCGTTTTATCGCTACCTGACTCCGCTGCAAAGGCGGTAAACGCCGCCGAGTGCGTGAACGGCACCGTCTGTGGGTTTTCGCCCTCAGCCTGCGCCAGCGGCCTGTGCACCTCGATATAACGTTTGCCGTCCGGCTCGACGGAGAACTTCACCGGCTCATTGATGATCTGCACCCGCGTGCCGACGCGCACTTGCTCAAACAACGCTTTGATATCCGGCGCGTTCATTCGCATACAGCCCGAGCTGACCCGCAGCCCTACGCTGTCCGGCGCGCTGGTGCCGTGAATAAGATATTCCCCATTCCCGATACCCAGACGCAGCGCAAAGCGCCCCAGCGGGTTATTTGGCCCTGCGGGTACCACAGGCGGCAGTTTAATGCCCTGGGCCAGTGAGCGCGCTCTGATGCCCGCTGTGGGGGTCCAGGTAGGGTTAGGGATTTTCTGACTCACACGGGTGGTGCTGACCGGTGTTTCCAGCCCAAGCTGACCAATACCCAGCGGATAGACCTGCACGATATTTTCGCCAGGCGGATAGAAGTAAAGACGCAGCTCCGCCAGATTCACCACAATGCCCTCACGCTCGGTGTCTGGCAGTAGCATCTGGGAAGGGATGGTAATGACCGTTCCTGGCGCAGGGTTCACCGGAGCAATGGTATTATTGGTTTCAAGGATCAGCTGTGCGGCGGTATTAAAGCGACGAGCGATAGACTGAAGTTTATTGTCACCTTCCTGAATGGTGTATGTCTGGTTTTGCCCAATCAGGCGGCTGCCTGCGGGCGGTAAAGGATAATCAACCGCCCAGGCTGAATTAACAGCACTGAGCGAACCAAGGAGTAATAGAGTTATTAGAGACGCGCGCTTCATGCTGAGATTCCTTATTCACTGACCAAACGTCAGAAAGCTGAAAAACCAGCGAGGTGGAAACCACCCCGCGAAACAGAATGAATGCTGTTCTGTCAGTTTAGCTAAGGATTGCGGCTTTGGCGCGTATGGCGCGGATCATCGCTTCCAGCCCCTGGGATCGGGAAGGGGTGAGGTGTTGAGTTAAGGCCATTTTTTCAAACCACGGGCGAACGTCAAAGGCGACAATATCCTGCGCCGACATCTGGTGATAAAGAATAAATACGACGGCAATAAGCCCCTTCACAATGGCGGCATCGCTGTCACCCTGTAATTGAATTACGCCTTCATCCGTCTGCTGCATCAGGATCCAGACCTGGCTCTGGCAGCCCTGAATGATGTTGTCCGGGTTATGCGCCTCTTCGCTGAGCGGCGGCAGGCGCTGGCCCAGCTCGATAATATAAAGGTATTTCTCTTCCCAGTTCGCGCAACGCCCAAAGTTGCGCAGCAATTTATCTCTGTCCGGCAAATCTGCCATCTCTCGCCTCTCCGTTAGCCAAGCAGCTGGTGAATACGTTTTAGTCCCGCCACCAGTCTGTCGACCTCTTCCGTTGTGTTGTACATCACCAGCGATGCGCGGCACATAGCCGGTACCTGATAATACGCCATCAGCGGCATCGCGCAGTGATGCCCGGTACGTACGGCGACGCCGTAATTATCAAGGAAACTGCCTACATCATAGGCGTGATGCTTGCCGAGGTTGAAGGCTATCACACCCAGACGGTCAGCAGGGCCATATAAGGTCAGTTCCGGGACGCTGGCCAGCTCCTGCAAGGCATAATGCATCAGCTGCTGTTCGTACTCCTGAATCGCCGCCAGCCCCGTTTCAGAGACGTAGCTAATGGCCGCGCCCAGCCCGATGATCCCGCCCGTGTTGGGCGTACCCGCCTCGAAGCGCCAGGGCGCACGGGCGTAGGTTGTGCCGTCCGTCAGGCTGACGGTGGCGATCATTGACCCGCCCCCTTCCCACGGCGGCATGGCCTGGAGAATGTCCTCTTTCACATACAACACGCCGATGCCCGTCGGGCCATACAGCTTGTGCCCGGAGAAGACGTAGAAATCGCAGTCCAGGGCCTGAACGTCAACCGCATGGTGCATCACCGCCTGGGCACCATCAATCAACACTTTCGCACCAACCTGATGGGCTTTGTCGACGATCAGCGCCACCGGATTTTCCGTCCCCAGCACGTTTGAAACGTGGGTCACCGCCACCAGCCGCGTTCTGTCGTCCAGCAGGGCGTCCAGCTTTTCCAGCTGGAGCGTGCCGTCTTCATTCAGGGGGATCACCCGCAGTTGCGCCCCCACACGCTCACAGAGCATCTGCCAGGGCACGATGTTGGCGTGGTGCTCCATCTGGGTGATGATGATGTTATCCCCCGCGTGCACCTGCGCATTGCCCCAGCTGTTAGCCACCAGGTTGATCCCTTCGGTGGTGCCACGCACGAACACCAGCTCTTCCGGCGAACGCGCGTTGAGGAAGGCCGCAACCTGCGTGCGCACGTTTTCCATGCGCTGGGTCGCCTCGGCGCTCAGGGTGTGGATCCCGCGATGTACCGCCGCATAACCGTGGCGGTAAAACTCGGCTTCCGCATCCACCACCTGATTTGGTTTTTGCGCGCTGGCCGCACTGTCGAGATAGGCCAGCGGCAGACCGTTCACTTCACGGGTCAGTACCGGAAAATCTGCCCGGACTTTCTCTACGGGAAATGTCATGCTTCGCCTCCAGGCAGCCGCTGACCGATACGGGCCAGCACCTGCTGTTTAAGTCCGCCATCGGGCAGCGCTTCCGTCAGCTCAGCCGCAAAGGCGTAAATAATCATCTTTTGCGCGGCCTGCTGGTCTATCCCACGCGAGCGCAGGTAGAACATCTGCTCATCGTCAATACGCCCGACCGTCGCGCCGTGGCTGCATTTCACGTCGTCCGCATAGATTTCCAGCTGTGGTTTGGTGTCCACCTCTGCCAGACGCCCCAGCAAGAGGTTGTTGTTGGTCATCTGCCCGTCAGTTTTGATGGCGTGCTGCGCCACGTTGATCAGACCGTTAAACACCGCTCGTCCTTTGTCGCTGACGATGGTTTTGTGCAGCTGACGGCTGTTGCAGTAGCCTTTGTTATGCTCAAGCCAGGTGCGCGTGTCGCACACTTCTGACTTCACCGGCATCGCCAGGCTGTTAATACGCAGCGTAGTGTTTTCACCGTTCAGCTGGGTGCTGGTATTGTGGCGCAGCACCGCGCCGCCAAGCAGAAAACTGTGGCTGTACGCCGCGGCATCCTGGCCCAGCAGAATATCGTTGTGGGCGAAGTGGTGACTGAGCGGATTTTCAAACGCCAGCTTGATGTGGTGCAGCTGGGCATTGGCCGCCACGTTCATCGTCAGACGCGAACCGGTAAAATGACGGGTGTCGTTAAGGCTGACGTAATGCTCGATCACCGTAGCCTCCGCCCCTTCTTCCAGCTCAAGATGGTGGCGATAGTGGGCGGTGTTAATCTCATCACCCGCAACGCCCTGGGTGATATGCATCAGCAGCAGCGGTTTCGCCGGGCGTTGGTTACGCTTAACGCGAATATGGGTGACAGACTGCGACAGGCTCTCTGTCAGGTGCAGGAAGACTTCAGGCTGAACGGGCGCGTTCAGCGACTGACGTTCATCGTTAATGACGATATCGAACCCGCTCTCCTGCACGCTGTCGCTCAGCTC
Source organism: Enterobacter sp. DTU_2021_1002640_1_SI_PRY_ASU_LCPMC_013 (assembly GCF_032389435.1). Lineage (NCBI taxonomy): Bacteria > Pseudomonadati > Pseudomonadota > Gammaproteobacteria > Enterobacterales > Enterobacteriaceae > Enterobacter > Enterobacter sp. DTU_2021_1002640_1_SI_PRY_ASU_LCPMC_013. The sequence continues at coordinate 1,916,639 of NZ_CP135594.1, read as the reverse complement.
CGCACGGAACAGACCGTCGACAAACACCAGACGCACAGCATCCACGCTCAGCGCCAGCCTGTCGCGCTGATCGGGGCTGACCTGCGCCAGACGGGTGACAAACTCGCCGTTCAGCAGGCCATCCAGCGGGGTATATTTCCAGTTCTCATGTTTACGCGTCGGTAAACCGAGACGCAGCATCTGCTGGAGATGGTGCTGAGCCTGTTCAGAGCGTGCTCCACCCTGCGCTTCAAACAGCCGGTGCCACTGCTGAAGTGCATTACTGCTGTTCGGTAAGCCAGCCATAACCCTGCTCCTCCAGTTGTTTAACCAGCGTAAAGTCACCGGATTTCACAATGCGTCCCTGGTAAAGCACGTGGACATAGTCCGGTTTGATGTAATCCAGAATTCGCTGATAGTGAGTTACGATGATAAATGAGCGGTTGCCGTCACGCAGGGAGTTCACCCCGTCGGCAACGATCTTCAGGGCATCGATATCCAGCCCTGAATCGGTCTCATCGAGAATGCACAGCGCCGGTTCCAGAACCGCCATTTGCAGAATATCGTTACGTTTCTTCTCACCGCCGGAGAAACCCACGTTTACCGAGCGGGTCAACAGATCTTCCGGCATTTTCAGCAGCTTAATCTTTTCTTCCATCAGATCCTGGAAGTCAAAGCGATCCAGTGCCTCAAGGCCGCGATACTTGCGCACCGCGTTCAGCGCGGTTTGCAGGAAGAACTGGTTGCTGACGCCCGGAATTTCCACCGGATACTGGAAGGCCATAAAGATGCCCTCGCCGGCACGCTCTTCCGGCGACATCTCCAGCAGATCTTTGCCGTTAAACTCAACGGAGCCGCTGGTAACTTCATAATCTTCGCGTCCTGCCAGCGTCGCTGAAAGCGTACTTTTCCCGGAGCCGTTTGGCCCCATGATGGCGTGAACTTCACCCGGTTTGACGTCAAAATTGAGGCCACGCAGGATCTCTTTCTCTTCCACGCTAACCTGTAAATCTTTAATGCTTAACATGTGCTTTCCTTAACCGACGCTGTGTTCAAGACTAATGGCGAGGAGTTTCTGGGCTTCAACGGCAAATTCCAGCGGCAGTTCAGAGAACACGTCCTTACAGAAGCCGTTAACGATCATTGAAATCGCATCTTCTTCACTGATCCCGCGTTGCAGGCAGTAGAAAAGCTGATCTTCACCAATACGTGACGTAGTTGCCTCATGCTCAAGCTGGGCGCTGTTATTGCGGCATTCGACATACGGGAAGGTATGCGCCCCGCAGTCCGCGCCAATCAGCATGGAGTCACACTGGGTGAAGTTACGCGCGTTGGTTGCCGTCGGCATGATTTTCACCAGCCCGCGATAGCTGTTCTGGCTGTGACCGGCAGAGATCCCTTTGGAGATGATGGTCGATTTGGTGTTTTTACCGATGTGGATCATCTTGGTGCCGGTATCGGCCTGCTGATGACCGCTGGTCAGCGCCACGGAGTAAAACTCACCGATGGAGTTGTCGCCGCGCAGAATACAGCTCGGGTATTTCCAGGTAATGGCGGAGCCGGTTTCTGACTGCGTCCAGGACATTTTGCTGTTTTCGCCTTCGCACAGCGCGCGTTTGGTGACGAAGTTCAGAATACCACCGGTGTTGCCGTCGCCCGGGAACCAGTTCTGTACCGTAGAGTACTTCACTTCCGCATCTTTATGGATGATCACCTCTACCACCGCCGCGTGCAGCTGGTAGCTGTCGCGCACAGGAGCGGAGCACCCTTCAATGTAGCTAACGTAGCTGCCTTCATCGGCCACCAGGATGGTGCGTTCAAACTGGCCGGTTTTTTCCGCGTTGATGCGGAAATAGGTCGAGAGCTCCATCGGGCAGCGCACGCCTTTCGGCACGTAGATAAAGGTGCCGTCTGACGCCACCGCCGCATTCAGTGCCGCGAAGAAGTTATCGTTACTCGGCACCACGGTACCAATATACTTTTTCACCAGCTCGGGGTGATCGTGAATGGCTTCACCAAAGGAACAGAAAATGATCCCCTGCTCCGCCAGTTTTTCACGGTAGGTGGTTGCCACCGAGACGGAGTCAAAAATGGCGTCTACCGCCACCTCTTTCCCCTCGCGAACGGGCACGCCGAGCTGATTAAACGCCTCTTCCACCTCTTTACTCAGGAAGCTGTTCTCCGCGCCGGTTTGCTGAACGGCACCAGGTTGCGAGGCGCAGGTGTCATCACAGCTGCCGCAGGAGGGCGCGGAGTAGTAGCTATAATCCTGATAGTTCAGCTTATCGTAATGCGCTTTCAGCCAGTGGGGTTCTTCCATCTCCAGCCACGCGCGGAATGCGCTCAGGCGAAACTCCAGCATCCACTCCGGCTCGTTACGTTTCGCCGAAATGGCGCGCACGACCTCTTCGTTGATGCCTTTCGCCAGCTCATCGGTTTGCAGCTGCGTAAAGAAACCCTCTTTATAGTTGAGGTGTCCGCCGCTCCAGGTGTTTACATCACTCGTTGCTTCAGTATTACGAGACATAGTACCGCCTATACCCCAAAGCTTTCGCCGCAGCCGCATTCGTTCTGGGCTTTCGGGTTATGAAATTTGAATAACTGGTTTAAACCTTCCCGAACGTAGTCGACTTCGGTTCCATCGATAAACGGCATCGCCTGTAGCGCGACGTATAACTTTGCACCGTCGGTTTCAAAGACCAGATCGTCCTTTTCAGGTTCGGTTACGGTATCCAGCACGTAGCCAAATCCCGCGCAGCCAGTCTGCTTAACGCCTAAGCGTACGCCGAGGATGTCGGGATTTTTTGCCACCAGCTCATGAATATGCGCCGCCGCCGCGGGCGTCAGCGTTAAGCCACGCCAGGCAAAATCGGCCGGATTGAAGGTTTCTGAATGCAGTTCCATAGGTCCACCTCATCTGATAAGCCACCAGGGCATAACACCATGTTAGTGATAACGATTATCACTTCAACCCCCTGCGAGCAGGGGCTTTGGGCTAAACCGCCCTTTTTGGCTACTTTCATTAAGCATAGACCCTGTGACGGGATGCGGATGGGATGGTTAGATTTGTTCAATGCATTGATAAATAATGCATTTCATAAGAAAGACGGTAAGATGACGGGCAATGATAAAAATTGTATTGGAAATACCTATTTTTGAGATAGCTAAAGTACGCGCAGGCACCATAAACATTTTTTACGTATGCCTCCCCCTTAAGACAGGTTCTTTTTAATCCTTTTTTGCCTTACCTGGGCGCGCATAAAGACGTTTGATGGATAAGTTAACCATTATTTATCAGTCTGATAGTGGTTAAATTCCGATCATGATTAATTACATAAACTCATCCCTTTTCGACGTAATGTTTCCCTTGTTAACCATTCAGCTGATAAGGAAATTTTATGTCATGGAATAAACATGAGGCTGTTTCATATGCTCGCAGCCGTGCCCATCATGAAAGTGGTGGTTATTGCGCCCGCGCGGTAGCTGCCGCGATACGTGCAGGCGGGTTGAAAATTGAAGGTGCTGACGCCAAAGACTTTTGGCGTTCTCTCGAAAAGGCGGGCTTCAAAAAAGCATACGGAACCCTTCTGGAAGGTGATGTTGCTGTTATTGATGCGCTACCCGGTGAGAATCAGCACGGGCACGCATGCATTTATGACGGATCCGGAACTTGGTATTCCGATTTCAAACAAAGAACACTCTACCCTGGCCCGACGTACCGAAAAATTCAGCCAAAAATCACAATTTACAGGCATCCGTAATGAAGAAAATATTACTTTTACTCTGCATGGTGTCTGCTGTAGCTAATGCGAAACCACTCGGCCCTGCTGAGCAGGCCGTGAAGTTCAATAAATGGTATGTCAGTCAGATAGCAAAGGACATTTACCCAATATTGGACGGGAACGAGATCGATAAATTCGTCACAGCGTCAACGATGAAAAAACTGCGGCATACGCAGGATCCAGGATACGGAGAAGAAAGTGACGTATTTTACGACGCTGATTTGTTTTTAAAGGCCCAGGATATTCGTGATGACTGGTCAGCGAATGTCGCCGCCATCGCTGTAGATTCCGATCCGGTTTGCGTGAACGTTTACATCGCGTTCGGCAAGAAACAGGAGCATGTTGTCGTTGACTGCATGGTCAAAGAAAACGGGGCGTGGAAAGTGCAATCAGTTACAGCTGCACAGTACACGCGAAATGTTGCTGGCGACAAATGATCGACGATATGACAGGGGTACTGATGCAATGCATCTTTGCGAATACCCCTGTCGTATCGCCAGAAAGCAAAAATCCCGCGCTGGCGGTTTACCGTCGGCCCCCTTAACATCAGTGATGGAACGAAACGGCGAAACCCTGTTCACGCCAGTGGTCGAGCTGCTCCTGTTGACGAGGCGTAGGCGCTTTACCGGTCCAGACGAAGATTTTTTGCCCGGGGAAGAGTTCAGGACGTGGAGAATCAATCGGCTCAGCCAGCACGTCGATATGCCATCCTTTGTAGGCAAGACGGGCCGCTTCCAGCCACAAATGCGTACGGTCGTCGCACTCCCACCCAATCAGCAGCGCATCCTTACCTGCTTTTTTTCGCGACTCACCCAGGCTTGCAACGGCAAACTCAATCAGGACACCGTCCAGCAGGCTCGCCATGTGACGCACCGTATTCTGGTCCTGGTTCATTCGCTGACGCACAGGGGTGATGATGTTATCTATCAGAACATCCATCGCATGGTCACGGCGGAATTCGCCGATTTTGGCACGCAGTTTTGCCGGGCTGGCATAGCGCAGAACGGTTAACATCTCTTCCTGAAACGATGCCCAGTTACCCTGAGTCATCACTTCTGTATTTTCAAGAAGCGCTTTTACTTTACCGACCGAAACACCCGTTTTCATCAGGCGCTTGATCTCTTCGATACGCAGGATATCTTCATCGTCAAACTGACGATGACCCCCTTCGCTTCGCTGCGGCTTCAACAATCCATAACGGCGCTGCCAGGCACGCAGCGTAACGGGGTTGATACCGCATCGTTCGGCCACTTCGCCGATACTGTAATAGGCCATTAACTCCCTCACGCACATTACTTCCATACCTAACCAAACCAACCTTATCAGATTGTACAAATCATTTGTATAACTAACTCCTCGTTCTGAGACAAGTGAATGGCTCAATGAACCACTCACTCGTTAATGTATTGTTGTATAAATTTCGCCGTACGTACAGGTTACTCTTAACAGTTACGTACAGGTTTTTATAAATCGTACTTTTTATCAGGCCAGGCAATCGCCGGAACGCCCCCCAGACGCGGGCTGGCGAAAAGGTGTCCCTGGAACTGAGAAACCCCGGCAGATTCCAGCCACATCCATTCTTCAGCCAGCTCTACGCCTACCGCACAGAACAGAATTTCCAGAGACGCACAGCATTTAATGATCGCCTGAATAATAGCCTGACGCGGGCCGCTCTTGTGTACGTTGGCAATCAAATCACGGCTGATCTTGATTCTGTCCGGCTGGAACTGGGCCAGCAGTTGCAGACCGGCGAATCCCGCGCCAAAGTGATCGATGGCCACGCTGATCCCGGCGCTTTTAAGCTGTCTGACCGCGCTGGTGAACTCTTCGAAGCGCGAGATCGCCTCGCTCTCGGTGAACTCGACTACAATTTGCTCCGGCACAAAACCGTTCGCCTCAATTGCCGTCAGTAAAAAATCGACGGCGCCAGGAACATTGACCAGCGTCATCGGCAGCAGATTGATGGATAACGTTTGAGTCTGTAGGCCCAGCGCGCTGGCCATCGACAAAGCCACCTGCTTACTCTTCAGATCCGATTCGTACAGCCCCTCACGCGACAGGTTGGCAAAATAGCTTTCCGGGGACTCACCGGACGGCGTGCGGATCAGGGCTTCCCAGGAAACTACCTGCTGCATAAACGGATCGACGATAGGTTGAAATGCGAAACTACAGTCCGCGCCCTTTGCCACTACTGTCGGCTGGGAGGATAACGGCGTGTTTTCGGTGACAAATTCCCAGGCGTCAGCCGGAGGCAGCTCAAAGTAGTTGGATTTTTCAGTAGACTCAACGAAGGTGCGGAAAAATTGCAGGGCGCGATCGTTATAGGTCAGCTGATAGCGGGTTGTGCCTTTATCAAGAACCTGTTGCAGCACTTCGTCGGTATCGTACTGACGAAGGTCAAAGAGCTCCATACCCACGTTGCCAAAACGTCTTGAAGGCCCGTGATCGCTTAATAATTCGACCACGTTGTGATGCCGTGGGTCACGGCAGATGAGCTCATAGATCTCCTTAACGTTATCAGCGGGCCCTTCAAGTAACTGAAAAAAGTGTGTGCCGTTAAACAGCAAAATCCCCGTCACATCGAACTGGCGATTTCGACAATTTGCAGCAGCGACCATGTCTTCCAGCGCTTTAACTGGAACGTCCTCGCAGATATGACTGCGGTAAATGATGGTTGTGAGCATGCTAATCCTGAAGATTGAGGGGGTGACCACGAAAACACGTGGGGAGAACTCTGTTATAGCACATTAATTGCCCAACAAATAATTTACATCTCAACGATTTACACGGCTTTTTTGCGTCATTTACGGGCTTGTACAACTCTGCAACGCCGCTTCGGATTGTACAATATATCTTGTGAATCCCGCAGTAAATCGTATAAGAATAAGCACCTGATAAATAATGATTTTAAAAAATATATTATAAAATCTTTAAAAAATTGTACATTTTAAATGTACAGATTTGAAAATTATGTATACCTTAAATGTAACGTTACTGATTACGAAAATTTACAGGAGCGAAACATGCAGCAGAACGGACACCTCGCAGACTCGGCAACAGCGATTGCGCAGTATTTCGAAAAAGCCGCGCTTCCAACCCAACAGGAAACATTGGGTCAGGTTGTTGTTGAAATTCTCAGCGACGGGCGAAATCTGAATCGCAAATCGCTCTGCACAAAACTGTTGAGTCGCCTTGAAAAGGCCAATGGCCCGGAAGAGGAACATCATTATCACATGCTTCTTGGCCTGCTCTTCGAACGTTAATGTCATGAACAGCAGTGATGCAGACAGACTGATCGACCAGCTTATTGGAGAAGCCGCTCTTTCACTTTTGAAGGAGCGCGGTCCCGTGACGACCGAGGGATTGGTTCAGCGTCTGCGTAACATGCAAGCATATGAAACGGATCCCCAGCGGCGGGAGACATTAGCGCGAGTGATAGCTGAAATCAGCTCTGGTACGCTCGCTTTTAAAGGTCGCAGAACCGCACAAGGACGAATACAGAGAGAGGGATCTCTCAAAAATAACCGAGACAATGTAGTGCCGTTATTTGGAAATGGAAAACCGTCCGATCCTAAAAAGATACATTGACTACAACTTTACAGCTACGGTGAGAACAAATGAGACAAAATATTCAGCTTCAACCCGAATACCACTCGGCCTTTTTAGATAGCGCGTTGTCGGAGTATTTCCGTCACGCAGGCGATCGCTTTGCTGAAGAGTCTGCCATTTTTTCGACTGCGGTTCGTTGTGTTCTCGCTTCCGAAGGTCATTTGACCAACAAAGCGATCATTCTCTGGCTAATCCAGGCGCTGGAATCCACCGACGATGTCGTTAAGGCGGATGTGATCCGCAAGACGCTGGAAATTGTCGTCGGTTACACCATGGACGATCTTTAACGCCTCCCCCATCCCTACGGATAGCGTGTCATCGTCAATTCTGACGAACAGACTGACGATGACACACCCCCTCTCCTCTAACGCCCTGTTAATCAAGAACGCTGAATGTGGCATGGATCCTGCTTAGTCCGCTAAGGGACTGGGCTTTCCAGTAAACATTGCTTCATTTCTTAACAGGTCTGTTATTGATGAAAAAAATCGCCAGCGTCTGCCCTTACTGCGGTGCAGGCTGCAAACTAAACCTCGTCGTTAAAAATAACCGGATTATCCGTGCCGAAGCCGCTGATGGCGTAACCAATCAGGGCACGCTTTGCCTGAAAGGGTTCTACGGCTGGGACTTTCTTAACGACACACGGCTGCTTACCCCCCGTCTGACGCAGCCCATGATCCGCTACAGCAAAGGCGAGGCCTTTACCCCTGTTACCTGGGAAGAGGCCATTCGTTATACCGCTCACAGGCTTAAAAGCATCAAAGAACAGTATGGCCCTCGGTCCATTATGACCACGGGTTCCTCACGGGGAACGGGCAATGAGACCAACTATGTGATGCAAAAATTTGCCCGTGCGGTGCTGAATACTAACAACGTCGACTGCTGCGCCCGCGTCTGTCACGGTCCGTCCGTTGCCGGTTTACAGGAGACCCTCGGCAACGGCGCCATGAGCAATTCCATTAATGATATTGAAAACTCAAAATGCCTGCTGGTATTCGGCTATAACTGCGCCGACTCTCACCCCATCGTCGCCCGACGTGTGCTTAAAGCACGTGAAAATGGCGCTAAAATCATCGTCTGCGATCCGCGTCATATTGAAACGGCACGCATTGCCGATCTTCATCTTCAGCTAAAAAATGGCAGTAACATGGCGCTGGTCAATGCCTTTGGCTATGTCCTGCTGGAAGAGGAACTGTACGACAAAAACTACGTTGCCCGCTTTACCGAAGGGCTTGAGGCGTACCGGCTGACGGTAAAAGATTACGCACCCGAGCAGGTTGAACATCTGACGGGGATCCGCGCGCGGGATGTTCGTCAGGCAATGCGCATGTTCGCAGCGGCGCCTTCAGCAACGGTGATGTGGGGGATGGGCGTCACGCAGTTTGGTCAGGCGGTCGATGTGGTGAAAGGTCTCTCCAGCCTGGCGCTGCTGACCGGCAACCTGGGCCGCCCTGCCGTCGGCGTGGGTCCGGTTCGCGGGCAAAATAACGTTCAGGGTGCCTGCGATATGGGCGTTCTGCCCAATATGTTCCCCGGCTACCAGGACGTCACTGACCCGGCGGTCAGACTGAAATTTGCCGATGCGTGGAAAATCAATGTCAACCGGATGGACGATCGCGTCGGGACGCGTATCACCGAAGTGCCACATCTCGCGCTGGAAGGAAAGATTAAAGCGTATTACATCATGGGGGAAGATCCGCTTCAGACAGAAGCCGATCTGGGACTGGTCCGCCGCGGCTTTGAGGCGCTCGATTTTGTGGTGGTTCAGGACATCTTTATGACCAAAACGGCAGAGGTGGCTGACGTGCTGCTCCCTGCCACCTCATGGGGAGAACACGCCGGCGTGTTCACCTGTGCCGATCGCGGCTTCCAGCGTTTCGGCAAAGCCATTGAGGCCAGCGGCAACGTGAAGCGCGACTGGGAGATCATCAGCCTGCTGGCCACGGAGATGGGTTATCCCATGCATTACGAGGATAACCAGCAGATCTGGGACGAAATGCGCGAGCTGTGCCCCCTCTTCTACGGCGTGACCTACGAAAAAATGGGCGAGATGGGTCATGTGCAGTGGCCCTGTCCAACCCTCGATCATCCCGGCACTCCCTACCTGTACAAGGATAATCAGTTCGACACCCCCACTGGCAAAGGCCAGCTATTTGCCGCCCCCTGGCGCGCCCCGGCGGAGATACCGGATGCGCATTACCCGCTGGTATTGTGCACGGTACGCGAAGTGGGTCACTACTCCTGTCGCTCAATGACCGGGAACTGCGCGGCGCTGCAAAGCCTGGCCGACGAGCCGGGCCGGGTGCAGATCAACCCGGCCGACGCGGATGAACGGGGGATTGCCGAGGGCCAACTGGTCTGGGTACGTTCACGCCGGGGTAAAGTGATCACCCGCGCCAGCATCAGCGAGCGCATCAATGCGGGAGCAATCTATATGACCTACCAGTGGTGGATTGGCGCCTGTAATGAGCTGACGCAGGATAATCTCGACCCGATCTCCAGAACGCCGGAAACGAAGTATTGCGCCGTGCAGCTGGAGGCGATCGAGGACCAGCGCTGGGCGGAGGATTTTGCGGCTTCCGCATACCAGACCATGAAGACGCGGTTGATCGCTGCGGTTAATGTTTAAATGCATTGCCGGGTAGCTATCGCTGCCCGGCCCGCTATCCGCTGCCGTTTTAGGCTATTTGTTGTGCATAATTATTTTCCAGGTAATCGCGAAGCAGGTTCGGACGGCTCTTTTTCTCCATCAGCCTTCTCAACAGTACGATCAGCTCGTAATCGCTTCGCAGATTAAATTTCTGCATCATCATATATTTATGGGTAAAGACCGTTTTTTCGCTCATCTTCAACGCGTTCGCGGTCTGCACCACCGACAGCCCCCGGTAAAAATTGACCATAATACGAATCTGTTGCCGGGATAACCCTTTATGCTGGCAGTCGAAACAGGTCTTTTTATTCAACGTGTAACCTGGTAATTGCGTCCTGAACCACGCGATAAACAGAACGCCGCTAATACGATCAAGCGACGCCCGGCGCGGAAGAAAAATAATGTCCTGAAAGCAGGAAGGCAGCGCCGAAAAACGCAGCTCATCGTCGACGAGACCTATCACAATTCCTTTTTGCCTGGCCAGTAACTCCGGAAAACAGGTCAGCGTTTCCCCCTGACATAATGAAAGAACAATAATATCGGCCTGGCTGACGTTTTCATTGGTCAGCGCCAGGTGAAATGTGATGGAGCGATGAAAGTTATGCTTAAAAAAATCGTCGAAAAAGCTCTGTAGCCCAGCCTGAAAAAACAGATCCGTTTCCTGAATCAGAATATTTAACATAGTTCACACCAACGTCTTTAAAAAAGGCTTATCACCGGCATTCAGTTGTACTGCATCGTCATCACCACAACCGCAATGATGCTCCCCGGCGTGGCGCCTCCCGGCATAGATTTTACCGAGGCCAGCATAGCCATTGTCGCGGTTCTGTCCGCGGCAATGGTCTGGGTCATACTGGTGCCTGTTCCTTTAAGCGCGCCGGTTTGGGCATCGCGCATGGCTATCGCCACATGCGTGGCCGAACCGCTGTTCATAAAATAGTCCGCACCCGCCTCGGGATCGGGGCTGCCGGTGAAAGCGACGGTCACACTCTGCGTTCCGGTTGGGCACTGGGTAAACAGCAGACTGAAAGGCACCGGATCCGATGTTGAGCCCGGCGTCGCCATATTGGTTGCCTGAATATTGCCCAGGTTGACATCAAGGCTGTTACTGCCGCCATTAAATATGCACGGCGACGCAACGATATTTCCCGTCACACCGATGTTGACGCTATCAGCGGAGCATACCTTCCCGCTGAGTAAGGCAAGTAAAAGCAGTGTCCTGCATCTTATTTTCATCTTCTTACCTGCTACTGGTAGGTCAAATTAAGGGTGGCGGAGGCATTCGCTGAACCTGACTCCACGCGGGTTAACGTCTGGTAATACCGGGCCGTTAATGGCAACGTCTCTTGCCCCCCGGCAGACTGCCGCAAGAATAGTCGGCTGTTCATCACCAGCGGTGCACCGTTATAGATAAGCTGCACCCCCACCCCTTTCGCAGTGCCGGCATTTCCCTGCCCGGTTAAGGCCATCACGCTGGTATTGGCGCTGTCCGGGTTCTGTATTCCACTGAGCGAGACCGTAATATTGGTTCCGGCGGCGCAGGTCAGGCCCAGGTTTTGCGTGTTCTGTGCTCCCGCTGGCGTGGTGCCCACCGTGGAGCCGAACGCCGAGGCGGGAATATCCCCTATCGGAAACGTCAGCTGGGCCGTATTCACCGTGCACGCCAGAGCATTGATGGTGCCGGAGGTGAGCTGCGTGGTCAGACCGTCACGGTAGAGGCCATCGCTTCCCTGAAGCGTCACGACACCGATCGTCCCCGGCGTTAATGCCCCCGATGAGACCGGCCCCGTCACCACCAGTTCAATCCTCCCGCCGTACCAGTCCACATAGGAGGTCTGCGCATTGTACGAGAACGTATTGCTCGGGTTTTCAAAATAGCCGTTGGAAGAAAAGCGTATCCCTATCCCGCTGACGTTCGTGTTGTAAACATGGTTGCCGTAGCTGCTCAACGTGGCGCCGTTGTAGCGCAGGCTGAATCCCAGCATCAGCGGATTAGTACACCCGGTAAGATAGGAGCCTGTGGCTGACGCCGCGCCAGAAAATACCACCGTGCCGACAGGCGCATCGCGCTGCACGTTGATCGTCCCCACGGACAGGGTTGAAAGCTGCGGGGTGATGGTGGTGCAGGTACCGGCACGAGCCATATTTGCCGCCGCGAGCAAACAGAGCAGCAGCATCGCGTTAAGACATTTCATGTTAGCGTTCCTGACGGCAGGTGGCGCGCATATCAGCGATCCCACCGTACGTTGAGTGATTCGGCAGCGTGAAATCAGCGCGGCATTGCTGACTGGATTGACTTCCCCATGTAGCGACTAACGTTCCCTGCTCGCGCATCCCGGTTAAATATACCTGACCGCGATCGCCGACAATAAAACTGCCGCTGTCATCACCCACAAGGGTGACCACCGCCCCAAACGGAACGGCGCGGTCGCTGTCGGTCAAGGTCATCAGCACCCGGCGACCTGACTTCGGCAGATAATCGGCTCTCACCACCGCTCCCCGCGTCGGCGTCACCGTGCGGGTGTTGATCTCCAGCTCGACATCGTCCGGCATCGTTTCCGGGTCGAGGGTGAGATCGTTTTTCCGGTAGACAGAAAGGTTGCTCACGACCGTATATCCGCGAAAATCTGTCCGTACACCGGGCTGATTGCGGATATCCACGTCGTGGGCGCCGGGGGCTTTGATTAAGACGCTGGTCTCCCCCAGCGGCTGGGAAAGCGTGATGCCATCAGCATGGGCGAGAATGCCGCCTTGCAGCCCGTAATTCAGGCGTTCACTGTTTTTGTCATAACCATAACCTGCCGTGACTTCGCCATAGGCGCCTTTGTAGTCCGCGTTAACATTGCCGGTATAGTCCACGCCCTCTGTGCCGTATCCCTGCTGTACGTTCCAGCTCAGGGCACGGTTCTCGAGCGCTACCCCGTTCAGGCCGACGTTATGCGTCGTCCCGTTATTCCCGCTGGCGTTCATGCCATAGTTAGCCCATGTCTGCGGCAAAAATTTATCCAGCGGAATGCTGATGTTGAACGCCAGAAGCTGGTCGTGGTCAGCGTTTTTTTGGCTGTCGCGGGTTTCTGACGCTGAGCGGACATTTTTGCTGTAGGTCCATGTCAGGCCATAGCTGATGTTGTGCCAGTAGTTGCTATAGCCGACGCTCCACGAAGCCATCGACTTACCGTCATTCCAGTAATCTTCCCGCGCCGCACTGAGGGTAAGCGCGCCCAGGTTGTCCCCCAGCGTCTGGCTCATCGTCAGCTCGGCACGGTTACGTCGCCTGTCCTGAAGCGCGCTGCTGTCGCCGTACGAATCGAGGACGTCCTGCATCCCGTAATAGCCGCGGGTCGAGTAGCGATACCCGGCAATCGAAAAGTTCGTCCCGGTATTAATAAAATTCTTGCTGTATCGGGCCCGCCACGACTGACCGTTTGTTTTCACGGCATGCTCCGGCGTTGACCAGCCCTGAGTGACGTCTGCGGATATCGCCCCGAGATCGCCCATATTCTTGCCCACCCCCAGAGCCGCCGACTGGTACTTATCTGCCTCCTGGACGCCGCCATAGAGCGTAATACCGTGAGGGAGGCCGTAAATTCCGGTCAATTGCCCGAAGGGGGTTTTCTCCACGCTACGGTTATACGAGCGATACTGCCCGGCGGTAAGAGCATATTTCAGGCGCCCCTCCCGTTGCAGGACCGGCAGCGAAGCGTACGGCAGGGTGAAATGTTGCTCACTGCCATCAGCTTCGACGATCGTCACATCAAGATCGCCCGCGCCGCCGGTGGGATACATGTCCGCGATCTCAAACGCACCCGGCGCCACATAACTTTGGTAGATTTGATAGCCATTCTGACGCACCACGACCTGCGCGTTAGTTCGCGCAATACCGCGCACCACCGGCGCATAGCCTTTCAGGGAATCCGGCAGCATATCGTCGTCGGACGCCAGCTGGACGCCGCGAAACGGCATGCTGTCAAAGACATCGGCAGGCGCGGAACTGTCTCCGAGCGTAAGCTGGGCTTGCAGGGGAATAATTGCGCGCTGCATCCAGGTATAGACGTTGTCCCACTTATCCTGGCCGGACGCATCGCGGGACCAGGTGGTGTAGTTGCGTAACCGCCAGGGACCGACGTTGATCCCCGGCCGCAGGTTTGCATACTGGCTGTCGCTGCGGGTGCCTGCCCCGCTTCTTGCCCGGCTGTTTGCCCCGCTCAGGCTGTAGTTGAGCATCGCCGCGGTAATGCCTTCATCCCACATATCCGGCGGAACGTAACCTCTTGCTGGCAGGTCTATGGCCGCCTGTGGAATGCTGATCGCCAGACGCTGGGCGCCAAACTGGAAATCCGCGCTGGCCTGTGGAATCGCCCTGAGATCGGCGCATTCTCCTTCCCCGGCGTCGAGCTGCGGGAAAAGCGCCGTTTTCACGCCCCACGCTTTTAACTGCCCGATACTCAGGCACGGCTGCAACGTTTCACTGCCGTTCGCATCCTTCACTGCCATAAAACGAATATCCCGCGTTTCCAGCAGCCGATCGTCAAGAATAATATCAACGTGGTATGTCCCGGGCGCCTGCGAGCCGGATTCAAAGGCAGATAAATCCGCTTTCCCCATTCCGGGATTATCCAGCTCTACCAGTTCCGTATTAAAAACGTCTCACTGGCATACAGTGTGGGAGAGACACCAGCAAGCGCGAGGGCAATAAATATTGCCAGGCGCGCAGGCTGCATTGTATTTAATGCCGTTGTCATGACGAACACCTGATTAACGCGTAAGGATCACAAACTGGCCCGGTGTAATTCGCCAGGGCTGCCATAATCGTTAATGACTTTAAACGTCAGCGTATTGCCACTGGTTCCATTCGGTAACGGAAAACGGGCTGAGCCTGAAGGCATCACGTACGTGACATCGTCAAGTTTCTTATTACCTAACGTAATTTCATTGAAATTGATAACGTACGGCGTAGGGTTATTAACCTGAAGGGTATTCCCCGCACGACGCCAGGTTAATTTATTGGCTTGCTCCTCGGGGGTAGACGCACGAAGAGTCTCTGGCCGATAAATTAATTTGATGCGCGTTTTGACGGCAATTTGCAGCGAGTTCATCTGCTTTGAGGCTGACGGAATAGCTTTAATGTTCAGCCAGAATAAACTCTCCTGCCCCTGAGGCAGCGAGCCTGTCATGACAATACGCTCAAGGTTTTTTTGCCCGCCGTCCAGCCGATACAGCGGTGGCGTAATAATAAAAGGCGCTTTACCCGATTGCTCATCCTGAACATCTATCCACGACTGGATTAAATAAGGAACGTTATCAGGATTCGTAATACCTATTGATGCCTCTTTTTTAGCCCCATCAAAAATAATACGGGTGCCGCCAATAATTACTCCTGCACTGGCGGATGTTAACGTCAGCGGTAACAGCGCCATAGCCAGGCCCGTTGTCGTGATAAAACGCATTTTAATACCTCATAAAACAAGGGGCCGGGCGGCCCCCTGCTGATTACTGCAATGACTTAGTTGTACACCACAGAGAAGTTTGCGACTGAGTTAGCCGGGCCCGCGGTCACGGATGCCGCGGTGGAGATATACTGCGCGTAGAAGTTCAGCGTATTATCAGCCGTACTGCTGAGCGGGTAGATATAGCTGTTGCTGCCGTGCAGCGGCAGATCGGCTTTATCTGCCGTCATCAGGTTAATCGCCACCCCGGTGGCCGCCCCCGCCACGGACGTATCAATCGCCAGCAGGCTGGCGTTGGCTAAATCCGGCGTACCGTCAAAACGGACTTTTGCATTGGTGACCGTTACCGGACAGTTTTTCAAAATAATATTAAACTGCGTCGCAGCCGTTCTCGCCCCGGTTGTCGGGAATTCCGTTTTATAATAATCGCCTAA
Source organism: Enterobacter sp. DTU_2021_1002640_1_SI_PRY_ASU_LCPMC_013 (assembly GCF_032389435.1). Taxonomy (NCBI): domain Bacteria; kingdom Pseudomonadati; phylum Pseudomonadota; class Gammaproteobacteria; order Enterobacterales; family Enterobacteriaceae; genus Enterobacter; species Enterobacter sp. DTU_2021_1002640_1_SI_PRY_ASU_LCPMC_013. The sequence continues at coordinate 1,900,741 of NZ_CP135594.1, read as the reverse complement.
TACCACCACCTGATTCTGGGATGCCACATCAACGTCGCAGGCAGAATCCAGAATATTTCCGTTAAAATTAACGGTACCGGCCGCTGCGAATGCATTGGTCATGGTGAGTACAGAACCTGCCGCTAACATTGCCATCATCAATTTTTTATTCATAATTTTATATCCCGTATTACTCTAGTTATTACCGATATTCAGTTAAAGAAATAAAACCCCTCCGACGAGTCAAAATTTATACAACTCTTTTTGCGCATACAATCAATTTTGAGGTCTAGCTGTGGATCCTCTTTTAACAATTACAAAACATATTCACTCGGAAACACCTTAAGAATAATGGCCAAAGTCTACTTTTAGACCTGAATGAAAAAGGTTTCAATTTCAATTAATTAACACTCAAAAACAGGCGAGTCTATAATTAGACTCGCCGCAAACATTCCCTGACCTGCTGGTTTTTAAGATAATTCTTTATGCCGATCAAAAAATGATCGCATCAGTCAGTGAGGTCTCACATGAATACCCGGTTCGCGCCTGAGTCAGAAATTGATAAGTCAACAGTGCTCGGCGCTAAGCCTTTTAAGCACATTGAAAAAATAATCGATAATGTTTTGCCGCATGCGGAGAGAGGCATTATTGCCAGAGGAGAAATTATCCATTATTGCTCCGGCGATACCCGTCAATGCTTTTTACTGTTGCATGGCAGCGTGGCGTTGCACCGTCGCGGGGACGGTATCGTCTTAAATTCTGAATCCGCGCCATTTATACTCGGCGTGAGCAGCCAGTTATCGTCTGAACACCTGTACGTCAGAGCGCTGGAAACTTCAGAGGTGGCCAGCGTTTCGCTGGCGTGTTTCAATCATGTTGTCGCACAACAGAATTTATGGGAGCACTTCTCAAACCTGCTGATCTATACCGCATCGCGCGTCTACGAACATTGCGCCCAGATATCGCAAATGTCGGCTTATGACATTATCCGCTTTCAACTGGTTGAGTTGATGCAGGAGCCGGAAGCCATAAGACAAAACATTACCGCCGCGGCCTATATCAAAAGCCGCACCTATCTTTCACGCAGCGGCATTATGCGGATCCTCGCGGAGTTGCGGACGGGGAAATACATCACCATGGAGCGTGGCGTACTAGTTGAGATCCATCACTTACCTCGTAAGTACTGAGGCTGTATTTATCTCTGGAGAAGGTGGAAAAGAAGAGCGACACTATAGAGAGTACAGTCTCTTTTCAGGTTAACGCCATGTCTTCTGACAAACCATCGCATCGCGGCTCTCCCTATGCTCAGGAACTGATTTCTCATTTACAGGCACACTGCGCCACGCATAAAACCGATCCCGGCGAGCAACTTGATCTCCAGGTTGACGGGCAGAGCATGTGTTATTTAATTCTTGATGGCACGGTCGCCATATACAGAAGAAGCGACGACATGATGCTTTCGACGGCGCGCAGTCCCGCCCTGTTTGGCCTCGCTAACCTGACGGACATTTATTTTAATGACTACCTCCGAACGGTTACGCCTTGCCTGATTGGTGTGCTCACGACCGATCGAGTGGCTGAAATTATCAAAGAGAAGGCGCTGTGGGGGCTGCTTTCTAATCATCTGATGTTTGTCTATAACCGCCTCTATCACAACGTCATGCCGAAAGGCGCGCCAACCGCGTACGAGATGATTCGCCAGCAGCTCGTGCTGCTGATGCAGGAAGATGACAGCTACCGACGCAGCGTGACGGCGGAAAGGTATATCAGGGATAAAACCCAGCTTTCCCGCAGCGGCGTAATGCGGATCCTGGCTGACCTGAAAACGGGCGGGTTCATCGAAATGGAAGAAGGCCGGCTGATTAAAATTAACAAACTGCCTGCCAGATACTGAATGTCAGACACAAAAAAGGCCGCGCTTGCGGCCTTTTCTTCACTGCTTAATGGACGTGAACGCCCAACCGCCAGGCAAAGTAGATCTCTTCTTTCAGTTCGTTTGAAGAGAGCGCCAGCAAATCCGTAAATTCCAGCTCAAGCTGTTTCAGCTTTTTCAGGTACTGCGCGGGAGACAGATTGCTTTTATCGCGACGTAAATATTCAATTGCCAGCTGTGTTGGGGTTATTTCAGTATCCATGATGTCCTCGCTTATGTTCAAAACGTGACCAGTATATCACAATCAAGCGGCTAATTTTTAACCAAAAGCAAGACATCCGGAAACTTTACACAACGGCCGTCGTCAGCCTGGATGAACAACACAGGCGATCCTGCTCGTCCAGAATATCAATCTGCCATACCTGATGACGGCTTCCGGCATGCAGCGCCCGGCAGACGCCGCGCACGCGCCCGCTGCGAACAGAGCGGATGTGGTTGGCATTGACCTCCAGACCCACCACCTTCTGCTCTCCTTCCGTACAAAGGTAGCCCGCCACCGACCCCAGCGTTTCGGCCAGCACGACGGACGCGCCGCCGTGCAACAGGCCAAACGGTTGATGAGTGCGGCTGTCTACTGGCATGGTCGCTTCCAGTTCGTTGTCGCCAATGCGCGTGAACTGGATGTCCAGCAAACCGACCATGTTCTCCGCGCCCATGGCATTTAAGGCCTCCAGCGTGACCGCACGTTTCCAGATCATCCGATAATCTCCAGTAAAGCCTGCAATGGATGGCGGACGCCGTTACCTTCCACCCGTTTCACCTGGCTGCGGCAGGAGTAGCCCGTCGCCAGACAGCGGTTGCGTGGCAGGCGCTGCATCGCCTGATGCCACGACAGCTCGTAAATGCCGAGCGAATTAGCGTGGTTTTTGACTTCATGGCCGTAGGTTCCGGCCATACCGCAGCAGCCCACGTTGACGCTTTCCAGCTTCGCGCCAAACCGGGCAAAGATAGAAGCCCACTGGGCAGGCGCCGTCGGCAGCGCCGTCACTTCGGTGCAGTGCCCAAACAGGTACCAGGATTCTCCACTCACCTCCTGAGAGGGCGTTTGCGTCAGCACCGCAGGCAGCCACTCGTGTACCAGTAAGACCTGAAAATCACCGCGCTTATCGCCGAGCGTCTGCTTATATTCATCCCGGTAACAGAGCACCAGCGCAGGATCGACGCCCACCATCGGCATGCCGAGCTGCGCCACGCGATTCAGAAAATCTGAAGTTTTCTGCGCGGTTTTCGCAAAGCGGGTGAGGAAGCCTTTAATGTGCTGCGCCTTGCCGTTCGGCGAGAACGGCAGCACCACCGGCTGGTAGCCGATTTTCTCGGCCAGTCGGACAAAATCGGCCACCACCTGGGCATCGTAATAGCTGGTAAACGGATCCTGCACCACCAGCACCACCTTCGCTTTCTGCTCAGGGCTTAATGCTTCCAGTTGTTCCAGGGTCATGTTCGCCGAGCGGTGCCCCACCAGCCGACGCTGGAGCGATGGCACCGACAGCAGCGGCAGATCCACCATGCCGATATGTTTTTCAGACAGTTTGCGCACCAGCGGCTGGTTGATAAAGAAGTTAAAGGTTTTTGGCGCACGGGCCATCAGCGGCGCGTAACTCTCCACCGTCGCCACCAGATGATCGCGCATCGGGCGCAGATAACGCGTGTGGTACAGCTGGAGGAAGCGGGAACGGAATTCCGGTACGTCAATTTTAATCGGGCACTGGGTTGAACACGCCTTGCACGCCAGGCAGCCGGACATTGCCTCTTTCACCTCATGCGAGAAATCGTATTCGCCTTTGTTCGCATGCCAGCTGTTGCGGGTGCGTTCGATAAGCCCGCGCAGGCTGGCGCGTTTTTCCGGCAGCTCCTGTTCCAGCTTGAGCGGGTCAACGCCGCGGTCGGCCAGCAGGCGCAGCCATTCGCGCACCAGCGTGGCACGCCCTTTCGGGGAATGAATGCGGTTGCTGGTGATTTTCATCGACGGACACATCGGGCTTTTCACATCGAAGTTGAAGCATAGCCCGTTGCCGTTGCACTCCATCGCGCCGCGCCAGGAAGCGCGTACCGCAATCGGAATTTGTCGGTCATAGGTGCCGCGCTTGACGGCGTCCACCTGCAACATCGGCGCATCAATGCCCTCCGGCGGGCAGATTTTTCCCGGGTTAAGACGGTTATCGGGATCAAAAGCGGCTTTCACCTTACGCAGTTCGGCGTAAAGTTGTTCACCAAAAAACGCCGGGCTGTACTCGGCGCGGAATCCTTTGCCGTGCTCGCCCCATAACAAGCCGCCGTATTTGGCCGTGAGGGCCACGACCTCGTCGGAGATCTCCTTCATCAGGATCTCCTGCTGCGGATCGCACATGTCCAGCGCCGGGCGCACGTGCAGCACACCCGCGTCCACGTGCCCGAACATGCCATAGCTCAGACCATGGCTGTCGAGCAGCGCGCGAAACTCCACAATATAATCTGCAAGGTGCTCCGGCGGCACGCAGGTATCTTCCGCAAACGGAATCGGCTTCGCCGCCCCTTTCGCGTTGCCGAGCAGCCCCACCGCTTTTTTACGCATCGCGTAGATTCGTTCGATGCCGGAGAGATCGTTACACAGCTGCCAGCCAATGACGCCGCCTTCCCCCTGGGCAATCAGCTCGTCCAGACGCTGGCAGAGCGTGCTCACCTGGCTCTCAATCAGCTCTGCGTCATCCCCGGCGAACTCGACGATGTTCAGGCCGAGCATCTCTTTATCCGGCACGTCGGTAATCAGTTCGCTCACCGAATGCCAGACGATATCTTCCCGGGCCAGGTTCAGAACTTTTGAATCGACGGTTTCCACCGACAGCGCCCGCGCCTCCACCATAAACGGTGCATTACGCAGCGCGGAGTCAAAGGAGTTGTATTTGACGTTCACCAGACGGCGCACCTTTGGCAACCGGGTGATATCCAGACGCGCTTCGGTGATGAAGGCCAGCGTCCCTTCTGACCCGGTCAGTACGCGGGTAAGATCGAACTGGCTCAGATCGTCATTAAAGACATTGCGCAGATCGTAGCCCGTCAGGAAACGGTTAAGCTTCGGGAATTTGTTGAGGATCAGTTCGCGATTTTCGCGGCAGCGCTCCAGCACGGTACGATAAATCCGTCCGCTGGTGGTGCTCTCTTTTGCCAGCGTTTCGGCCAGCTCGATCGGCATCGGTTGGGTATCGAGGATATCGCCCCCCAACAGCACCGCCCGCACACCCATAACGTGATCGGAGGTTTTGCCGTAGACCAGCGAGCCCTGCCCCGAGGCATCGGTGTTGATCATCCCGCCAATGGTCGCGCGGTTACTGGTGGAAAGCTCTGGCGCAAAAAAATAGCCGTAAGGTTTCAAAAACTGATTCAGCTGATCTTTGATCACCCCCGCTTCCACTCGCACCCACCCCTCTTCCGGGTTGATCTCAATGATGCGGTTCATATAGCGGGACATATCAATGATGATGCCCTGGTTCAGCGCCTGCCCGTTGGTACCCGTCCCGCCGCCGCGTGGGGTAAAGACCAGGGTGCTGAAACGCTCCTGCGACGCCAGACGGGCGATGAGCGCCACATCGGCGGTAGAGCGCGGGAAAACGACGGCATCGGGAAGAAGCTGGTAAATACTATTATCGGTCGCCATCGTCAGCCTGTCGGCATAATCGGTGGCGGTGTCACCTGTAAAACCCTGTTGCTCCAGTGCCTGCAAAAAATTAAGCACCAGCTGAACGACGCCCGGTGCCTGAGAAATCTGTGGGATCATTGCTGTCGACCCTAATGAGAATAGTGTGAAATCGTTTGCGTTGTGTCTGGAAAGTTTTATCACATTTTTTTCTTATGTGCTTCGTAGAATTACGGGCAAAATCCGCCTGTCAAAAATCGCTGAAATCACTAATGATTAGAGAGATGCGGTTTATATTCCCATCAGCCTTGCTGGTGTTCATTTAAGGAAAGTTTCGTTTATGGTCAATCTTCGTCAGCCCAGGGATGTCGCGCAGATACTGCTGTCGGTGCTGTTCTTAGCCATTATGATTATTGCGTGTCTGTGGATTGTTCGTCCTTTCGTGCTCGGATTTGCCTGGGCTGCGACCGTCGTCGTCGCAACCTGGCCTTTACTCTTACGTTTGCAGAAACTGCTGTTTGGTCGCCGCGGCCTGGCCGTGCTGGTGATGACGCTGCTGTTGTTCCTGCTGTTTATTATTCCCATTGCACTGCTGGTTAACAGCCTGGTTGACAGTAGCGGCCCGGTTATTCGCGCGGTAACCAGCGGTGATATGACGCTGCCGGATCTCGCGTGGCTGAACAGCATTCCTGTTTTGGGCGCAAAACTGTACAGCGGCTGGCACAGCCTGCTGGAGATGGGCGGTAGCGCGCTGATGGCCAAAGTACGTCCGTACATCGGCACAACCACCACCTGGTTTGTGGGGCAGGCTGCGCACATTGGTCGCTTCATGATGCACTGTACGTTGATGCTGGTCTTCAGCGCCCTGCTGTACTGGCGCGGCGAGCAGGTTGCGCTGGGGGTACGTCATTTCGCCACCCGACTGGCAGGTAAACGCGGCGATGCGGCCGTGCTGCTGGCAGCCCAGGCCGTCCGCGCGGTAGCGCTCGGCGTGGTGGTCACAGCGCTGGTGCAGGCTGTACTTGGCGGAATCGGGCTGGCAATTTCCGGCGTACCTTATGCCACCATTTTCACCGTCGTCATGCTGATGACCTGTCTGGCTCAGCTCGGTCCGCTGCTGGTGCTGGTTCCCTGCATTATCTGGCTTTACTGGACGGGGGATACGACCTGGGGCACGGTGCTGCTGGTCTGGAGTTGCGTGGTGGGCACCATGGATAACGTGATCCGTCCCCTCCTCATCCGCATGGGCGCTGACCTGCCGCTAATTCTGATCCTGTCCGGGGTCATCGGGGGGTTAATTGCCTTCGGCATGATTGGCCTGTTCATCGGTCCGGTGCTGCTTGCGGTAACCTGGCGTCTCTTCTCCGCCTGGGTGCATGAAGTGCCGCCGCCGGGAACCGATCCGGACGTCATCTTAAGCGAACTTGAAGAGCTGGAAGATAAGAACGCGCAGTAAGAACCCAGGCCGGGTGGCGCTAACGCTTACCCGGCCTACACTCTCCACAGCAATACTTAAACGTTGCTAAACTATTTATTCTCTGCACACTGGTCAGACCCGCCTTTTCCTGCCTAAAACCGTCATTCTCTTCAAGAAATCTTTACCTGCCTTTAACTATTGAGACGAATCCGATCGACTCAAAATCCTGGCATGCCTACTATTAAGACACGGTTATAAATCAACTCCTTGATTTATAAGCATGGAAATCCCCTGAGTGAAACAACGAATTGCTGTGTGTAGTCTTTGCCCATCTCCCACGATGGGCTTTTTTTTATCCTTTTTACGCCCGTGTAATGTCACAGCGGCTTAGCATGCGCCATTCCCCCGCCAGCACCCGCGTCTCTCCGGTCACCAGCACGTTCACCACCTCGCGAATATCCGCCGAGGACGCGCCAACCTGTAGCTCAAATTCCCCTGGCTCGACAATCCGCTTCCCGTCCCGGCGGGTGAAATTAAACATCTCCACCGGCAGGGTAAAGGTCAGCGTGGCGGTTTCTCCCGGTGAAAGCGTAACGCGCTGGAACGCTTTCAGCTCCTGAAGCGGACGCACCTGCGTGGCGACCTTATCGCGTACGTACACCTGTACCACTTCGCTGCCGCTGCGCTCGCCGGTGTTGGTGATATCGACGCTTAACGCCACCTCTCCGTCGATCGGGACGCGGCTTTCCGCCAGTCGGGCCGCGCCCCAGCGAAACTGGGTCCAGCCGAGACCGTAACCGAACGGGTAAAGTGCGCCGAAATGGAACGCAAACGGCGTGCCGCCGCTTTTCAGCTTGTGGTTATAGTAGTACGGCATCGCCCCGGCGTTTTTCGGCACGCTCACTACCAGCCTGCCCTGCGGCTCCGCGCGGCCGGTTAAGACATCGGCAATCGCCCAGCCCCCTTCCTGCCCCGGCGCCCAGGCCATCATCAGCGCGGCCACCTTCTCTTCCAGCCCCTGAAGGTTATAAGGACGCCCACCCGTCATGACGACAATCACTGGCTTACCGGTTGCCACCAGCGCCTCCAGCAGCTGTTGCTGCACGCCCGGCAGATCCAGCGAATCGGTATCCGAACCTTCCCCCACGGTGCCGCTCTGGAATAGCCCGGCGAGGTCGCCCACGCAGGCCACCACCACGTCACTCTCTTTTGCCGCGCTCACGGCGTCGGGGATCAAATCCGTGCGTTGTGAAACCGGCGATTGCTGCATCGGCTTACCGCCGCTGTCGCCCGGGAACACCGGTGCGCCCGCCATCCGTTTTTCGATAATGTGACACCCTTTGGCGTAACGTATCTGTGATGCGCCAAGGTACTGTTCCAGCGCCGCGCGCGGGGTAGTCACCTGCGAGGTCTCTTCAACCATATCGCTGATAATCAGGTGAACCGGGAAGCTGTAGCCGCTCAGTAACGCCAGTGGATCGTCCGCCGTCGGCCCCACTACCGCTACACGGGGTTTTCCGCCGAGGGGCAAAATGCCGTTATTTTCCAGCAGCGTGATCGATTTTGTTGCCACCTCGCGCGCCACCTGCCGGGTCGCCTCATTCTGCAAATCGATACCTTCTTCGTCGGCGTACGGTTTTTCAAACAGCCCGAGACGGAATTTTTCACGTAGCACGCGCGCCACAATCTCATCCACTTTCGCCATTGAGATGAGCCCACGCTCTACCGCTTCCGCCAGATGACGCGCGCAGTCATCCTTCGGCAGTTCCACGTCCAGCCCGGCGTTAAACGCCAGCGCCGCCGATTGTGCTGGATCGTGAGAAATCCCGTGGTGTTGGTGCAGCAGGCTGACGCCGCCGTAATCCGCCACGATAATGCCGTCGAAGCCCCACTGTTCACGCAGCACGGTGGTGAGCAGAAAATGGTCGCTGTGCCCTGGCTGATTATCAATGTCGTGATAGGCTGGCATCACCGAACCGGCGTTGGCCAGCTTTACCGCCATCTCAAACGGCAGCAGGAAGGTATCGTTAAGCTCGCTGAAACCGAGATGGACCGGCGCATGATTGCGCGCCCCTTCGCTGAAGGAGTGGCCGACGTAATGTTTCAGGGTCGCCAGCAGATCGCGCTTATCGCCCTGCAACCCCTTCACGTACGCCGTCGCCATCACCCCTACCAGCCACGGATCTTCCCCAAAGGTCTCTTCCGTCCGTCCCCAGCGCACATCGCGCGAGACATCCAGCACCGGGGCCAGCCCCTGCTGGCACCCGACAGACCGGGCCTCTTTGCCAATCTGCTCCGCCGCGCGCTGCACCAGCGCCGGGTCCCAGGTAGAACCGTAGTTCAGCGACGACGGGAACAGCGTTGCATCTTTGCACAGCAGCCCCACCAGACACTCCTCATGAAACAGCGCCGGAATGCCGAGCCGGGTCTCCTCCATCATCATGCGTTGCAGGCGGTTGGCGGCACGCACGCCGGTTTTTGCATCAACAATGTGCGTGCCGAGCGGGCGGGTGATCTGCCCGACGCCGAGCTTCAGTCTTTCGCTGAGGGACGCCTGTTCGCTCACGCCGGCGAATTCATCGCTCAGATCGCTGCGCTCGCGGTGATTGCCATGTTCATCGAGGATCAGCCAGTACGCGTGCATCTGGGCAAATTTCTCTTGCGGCGTCATACGCGCCAGTAAATCAGCGACACGCTCGTGTACGGAACGTCCCGCGTCCTTGTAGATCGCAGTCATGGTTTACTCCTGTAGTGCGGATTGGGTTGCCGGGCTGAGCTGCCCCGTATCGTTTCGACTATCGCGTTTGCTGGCCAGCTCGCGGGCGATGCTGTCCACCAGCCGGCTGTTAAGTTTGTAGATGGCAAGGAGCGCCACCATGCAGAGGAACAGCGCGCAGGGGATCAGGGTGAACAGGGCATTGATGGTTGCGAGAACGTGAGGCGCCTGGTTTGCCTGACCCGGCGCGTAATCCACCATGCCAAGCACCCAACCGACCACCGCCCCACCCAGCGCCAGCCCAAACTTGATGGCAAACAGGGCGGTAGAAAAGACCAGCCCGTCCAGGCGGCGGCCGCTACGGTGTTCTTCGTAGTCCACCACATCGGAGAACATGGTCCATTGCAGCGGCGTGGTCAGGTTCTGAATAAAACTAAACACAATATTCAGACCGAATATCAGCCACACCTGTGAAGGCGGAATGAAGAAAATCAGCGCGCCAAAAATAACGAAAGAAATAATGGTCCACTGATAGGCACGCACCCGGTCAAATTTCCCCAGCAGGCGTTCAGATAATAATGCGCCGCTTAAGGAGGCCACCATGCCGGAAACAATAAAGGCAAAAACCAGTTCCGGACGTAACAGAACATAGTTAACGTAATACATGGTCGCAGAGCCACGCGTCACGACGGCGGTTAACAGTAAAATATTAAACAGAAAAACAATTCGCCACTGGCTATTGGCGGCCAGCAGTTTTAAATCCGTCAGCATCGAGCCGGAGGTGTCATTGCGCGGCGAGTAACGCTCCCGGGTCATAAAGAAGCAGCAGAAGAATAAAACAATACCCAGCAGCCCCATCAGGCTCATGGCATAGAAATAGCCTTTTTGCACATTCCCCTGGCCTAATAATGAGACCAGCGGCAGCGCGATGACGGTTACAATCAACCCGCCGATAAACGACAGGCCAAAGCGCCAGGATTGCAGCGAGTGGCGTTCGCGCGGGTCGAGCGTCAGCGCGCCAGGCATGGCACAGTAAGGGACGTTAATCGCGGAATAGATCAGACTCAGGATGGCATAGGTTACGCAGGCATAGACAATTTTTGCCGTCGCCCCGGCATCCGGTACGTAGAAGGTAATCAGGCAGCTCACGCCAAACGGAATGGCAAACCAGAGCAGCCAGGGACGAAAACGACCGTGGCGGGTCTGAGTGCGGTCCACCAGCGCGCCAATGCACGGGTCGACAAACGCATCGACCACGCGCACCACTAAAAACATGGTGCCCATAATGGCGGCAGGCAAACCGAATACGTCCGTATAGAAATAAGCGAGAAATAACGTTGCCGTTTGCCAGACCAGCGCGCTGGCCATATCGCCGAGGCCATAACCTATTTTATCTTTGGTACGTAATACAGAGGAGATTGTCATTGTTATTTGCCTTTTTATCAGGTTAAAACGTATTTCAACCAGTCGCGCATCATCCCGACGGATGTACGCGGTAAGGCTCAAGTATTAGCAACGCCCTGCCCGCTAACAATTGTCTAAATTAACAGATAAATTATGATATTTGGTTTTTTGCTTTATTTGTGATGGCGAGCATATTCGCAGGAAAATAAAAAAGGCGAGGACTGATATCCTCGCCTTTTTCAGGTTATGCAGGTTTTACTTGTTCAGCTCTGCCAGGCTCAGCCAGGTCTGCACCACGGTGTCCGGGTTCAGGGAAAGGCTATCAATCCCCTCATCCATCAGCCAGGCCGCAAAGTCTTCATGGTCAGAAGGACCCTGCCCGCAAATGCCGACATATTTACCCTGTTTCTTCGCCGCGCGGATGGCCATGGAGAGCAGCGCTTTCACCGCCTCGTTACGCTCATCGAACAACTCAGAGACGACGCCGGAGTCGCGGTCCAGGCCGAGCGCCAGCTGCGTCATGTCATTCGAGCCAATGGAGAAGCCGTCGAAGTGCTCCAGGAACTGCTCGGCCAGCAGGGCGTTGGACGGAATTTCACACATCATGATGATCTTCAGCCCGTTCTCGCCGCGCTTCAGCCCCTGACGCGCCAGCTCATCCACCACCGCTTTCGCCTGATCCACAGTACGGACGAACGGGATCATGATTTCCACGTTGGTCAGCCCCATGTCATTGCGCACGCGTTTTACCGCCTCGCACTCCAGCGCGAAGCAGTCGCGGAAGCTTTCCGACACGTAGCGTCCGGCGCCGCGGAAGCCCAGCATCGGGTTCTCTTCTTCCGGCTCGTAGCGTTCACCGCCCACCAGGTTGGCGTATTCGTTGGACTTAAAGTCCGACAGACGCACGATCACGCGTTTCGGGTAGAAGGCCGCGCCGAGCGTGGCGATCCCTTCCGTCAGACGACCCACATAGAACTCTCTCGGCGAGTCGTAACCCTTCATCATCTCGCGGATTTCGTTTTGCAGTTTTGCGTCCTGGTCGTCGAACTCCAGCAGCGCGCGCGGGTGCACCCCAATCATACGGTTAATAATAAATTCCAGACGCGCCAGGCCCACGCCTTCGTTCGGCAGGCAGGCGAAGTCAAACGCGCGGTCCGGGTTACCGACGTTCATCATGATCTTCAGCGGCAGGTCCGGCATGGTATCCACGCTGGAGCTTTTCACGCTGAAATCGAGGATATCGGCATACACGTAGCCGGTATCGCCTTCGGCACAGGAGACCGTCACCTTCTGATCGTCCTTCATGCGTTCGGTGGCGTCACCGCAGCCGACTACCGCTGGGATCCCCAGCTCACGGGCGATAATAGCCGCGTGACAGGTACGGCCGCCGCGGTTGGTGACGATGGCAGCCGCTTTTTTCATGATCGGTTCCCAGTCCGGGTCGGTCATATCGGTCACCAGCACGTCGCCAGGCTGAATGCGGTTCATCTCGCTGATGTCGTGGATCACTTTCACCGGACCGGCACCGATGCGGTGACCAATTGCGCGGCCTTCCGCGACAATTTTGCCCTGCGCGTGCAGGGTGTAGCGCTCCATGACCTGACCACGTGAACGGACGGTTTCCGGACGCGCCTGCACGATAAACAGCTTGCCGGTGTGTCCGTCTTTCGCCCACTCGATGTCCATTGGACGGCCATAGTGTTTTTCAATCTGCACCGCCTGCTTCGCCAGCTCTTCCACTTCGGCGTCGGTCAGTGAGAAGCGATCCCGCTGCTCCTGCGGCACATCTTCAATGGTGACCTGTTTGCCATGCTCTTGCGTCGGAGCATAGATCATGCGGATTTTTTTCGAGCCCATGGTGCGACGTACCACTGCCGGACGGTTAGCCGCCAGCGTAGGCTTGTGCACGTAGAATTCGTCAGGGTTCACCGCCCCCTGCACCACCATCTCGCCCAAACCCCACGCGGAGGTGATAAACACCACCTGGTCGAAGCCGGATTCAGTGTCGATAGAGAACATCACGCCGGAAGAGCCCACGTCGGAGCGCACCATGCGCTGTACGCCTGCGGAGAGCGCGACGCCGCGATGGTCGTAGCCCTGGTGCACGCGATAGGAGATGGCGCGGTCATTAAACAGGGAAGCAAACACGTGCTTCACCGCCACCAGCACCGCATCGTAACCCTGAACGTTCAGGAAGGTTTCCTGCTGTCCGGCGAACGAGGCATCGGGCATATCTTCTGCGGTTGCAGAAGAACGCACGGCAAAGGAGGCCTGCGCATCGTCAGCGGAGAGCTGGTTGTAGGCGTCGTGAATGGCTTTTTCCAGTTCCGGCTGGAAAGGTGTGTCGATAATCCACTGGCGGATTTGCGCGCCGGCTTTGGCAAGCTCGGTGACATCATCAATATCCGTTTTATCCAGCAGGTCGTAAATGCGCTGGTTTACACCGCTCTGGTCTAAAAACAGGTTAAACGCATCGGCGGTTGTGGCAAACCCGTTAGGTACGGAGACACCCATACCGGACAGATTTGTAATCATTTCACCCAGGGAGGCATTTTTGCCCCCAACTCTGTCTACATCATTCATGCCGAGTTGGTTATACCAAAGCACCAGCGGTGACGAGCCATTGTTGGACATCGAAACAATCCTTTTGTGATATTTGATCGGAGTAAGAAACACCTGACTACGTATTTATACTGGCATATTTATTTCCGCTAAAAAAACGGTGAATCGTGTAAGCAATTTAAATTTTCAACTTTTCGGACAGTTTCCCGGCACTCGCTAACCCGATGATTCCTATAGATTCCGGCAAAAACCATAGAAATAAAGCCGCTATTCGAAAAATGAAATCCACTTTTCAGGAAAATCAAAAACACCATTTCATTTTAAATTCAGATAAGTTCTTTGCTGTGAAATTAACTTTTTTAATTTATGCTTTCAGGCAATTACGTACGCTATTCAGGGTGGATAAAATGGATAATGCTGTCGATCGCCACGTTTTTTATATTTCTGATGGGACGGCGATTACCGCCGAGGTGCTGGGACACGCGGTGATGTCGCAGTTTCCGGTATCGATAAACAGCATCACGTTGCCGTTCGTGGAAAATGAGAGCCGGGCCAAAGCGGTCAAGGACCAGATCGACGCCATTTACCAGCAGACCGGCGTTCGTCCGCTGGTGTTCTATTCCATTGTGATCCCTGAGATCCGCAACATCATTCTGCAAAGCGAGGGCTTCTGTCAGGACATCGTGCAGGCGCTGGTTGCTCCCTTGCAAAGCGAGCTGAAGCTCGACCCGACGCCGATCGCCCACCGTACCCACGGGTTGAACCCCGGTAACCTGACCAAATACGATGCGCGTATTGCCGCCATTGACTACACCCTGGCGCACGACGACGGGATCTCCCTGCGCAATCTCGACCAGGCGCAGGTGATTTTGCTCGGCGTGTCGCGCTGCGGTAAAACCCCCACCAGCCTTTACCTGGCCATGCAGTTTGGCATTCGTGCGGCCAACTACCCCTTTATTGCCGATGATATGGATAACCTGGTGCTGCCCGCCGCGCTCAAGCCGCTCCAGCATAAGCTGTTTGGGCTAACCATCAACCCGGAACGACTGGCAGCGATCCGCGAAGAACGTCGCGAGAACAGCCGCTACGCCTCGATGCGCCAGTGCCGAATGGAAGTCTCCGAAGTCGAAGCGCTGTACCGGAAAAATCAAATTCCCTGGCTGAACAGTACCAACTATTCAGTAGAAGAAATTGCCACCAAGATCCTCGATATCATGGGGCTGAATCGCCGCATGTACTAATATGCTAGTACATTAATCCAGTTTCAGTTATTATTACGCCATCCTCGGGGCGACGTGCCCCGAACTTGAAATCAGCAGGGATTGGTTTAAGGTGATGCCCATCACTTCCCGGTAGTCTGCCGATGAAGCAAAAAATTTCTGAGACATTCCATGAATAAAACCGACGAACTGCGCACCGCGCGCATTGATAGCCTGGTCACACCGGCTGAACTGGCCCGGCTGCATCCCGTTTCCGCCGAGGTGGCGGACCATGTGACGGCCTCCCGTCGCCGCATCGAAAAAATTCTCAATGGTGAAGACAAACGTCTTCTGGTGGTGATTGGCCCCTGCTCCATCCACGACCTCGACGCGGCAATGGATTATGCACAACGCCTTCAGACGCTGCGCGGCACGTATCAGGATCGCCTGGAGATCGTGATGCGTACCTACTTTGAAAAGCCGCGTACCGTCGTGGGCTGGAAAGGATTGATTTCCGATCCCGATCTGAACGGTAGCTACCGGGTGAATCACGGTATTACGCTGGCGCGCAAGCTGCTGTTACAGGTTAACGAGCTGGGCGTGCCAACTGCCACCGAATTTCTGGATATGGTGACCGGACAGTTTATTGCCGACCTCATTAGCTGGGGCGCGATTGGCGCACGTACCACCGAAAGCCAGATCCACCGTGAAATGGCGTCGGCGCTCTCCTGTCCGGTGGGCTTCAAAAACGGAACGGACGGCAATACCCGAATTGCCGTAGATGCCATCCGCGCGTCACGCGCCAGCCATATGTTCCTCTCCCCGGATAAAAACGGCCAGATGACCATCTACCAGACCAGCGGCAACCCGTTCGGACATATCATTATGCGTGGCGGTAAAAAACCGAATTACCATGCAGAAGATATTGCCGCCGCCTGCGAAACGCTGGCGGAATTTGACCTGCCGGAGCATCTGGTGGTGGATTTCAGCCACGGCAACTGTCAGAAACAGCACCGCCGCCAGCTGGACGTCTGCGAGGAAGTTTGCCAGCAGATCCGCAGCGGCTCGACCGCCATTGCAGGAATTATGGCGGAGAGTTTTATCAAAGAAGGCACGCAGAAAATCGTCGCCGGACAGCAAATGGTCTACGGCCAGTCAATCACCGACCCGTGCCTGAGCTGGGAAGACAGCGAGCTGCTGCTGGAGAAGCTGGCTTCAGCCGTGGACACACGCTTTTAAAATCCTGCCGGGTGACGCTGCGCTTACCCGGCCTACGGTACGTGCCCTTCTCCCTCTCCCCGTGGGAGAGGGTCGGGGTGAGGGCATCAGACCGCACCTCTCCCCCAAATTTGATCCCGTCACACAATTTTCACAAAAACGCTTGCCGTGAATTTGCAGTTTATTGATAATGATTATCATTGTTACATTGATTGTTATTTATAAACATTATGTCACCGACCGATAACAGCGCGGCAACGCCAACAAAAACACACACAGCGCCGTCCCCTGCTCCCACCGATCGCCGAATCGACAGCAAAAGCCTGTTGGGTGAGGAGGGACGGGTCATTATCGAGCATGACGGCCAGCACTACCTGCTGCGCCAGACCAATGCCGGAAAACTGATCCTGACTAAATAAACCAGACAACACATTCGCCAGCCACCCAGGTGATCCCCAGGCAGCCAGCGCTTTTCAATTCTTATGGAGAGTTGCTATGCCACACCTGCAATCCGCGTCTTTACGCCCGTCTCTTCTGGCGCTGGCGATTGTCAGCACCCTGCCGGGCGTTACGTTTGCCGCCGCAGACGAGATCACCGTCACCGCCACCGGCAATGCCCGCAGCGCCTTTGAAGCCCCCATGATGGTGAGCGTGATTGACGCCACCGCGCCGGAAAACCAGACCGCCAGCTCCGCCGCCGACCTGCTGCGCAAGGTGCCCGGTCTGACGCTGGACGGCACCGGGCGCACCAACGGTCAGGACGTTAACCTCCGGGGCTATGACCGCCGTGGCGTGCTGATACTGGTGGATGGCGTGCGCCAGGGCACTGATACCGGACACCTGAACAGCACGTTCCTCGATCCGGCGCTGATCAAACGTATTGAAGTAGTACGTGGTCCTTCCGCCTTGCTGTACGGCAGCGGCGCGCTGGGCGGCGTAATTTCGTATGACACCGTCGACGCCAGCGATCTGCTGGATGCAGGTAAAAACAGCGGCTATCGCGTATTTGCTACCGGTGCAACGGGCGATCATAGCATCGGGATGGGTGCCAGCGCCTATGGCCGCACCGATACCCTGGACGGTCTGGTCTCCTGGTCCAGCCGCGATCGCGGCGACATTCGCCAGAGTGACGGCGCGAGGGCGCCAAACGACGAATCCATCAACAATATGCTGGCGAAAGGCAGCTGGAAAATCGATCCGGCGCAGACGCTGAGTGGCTCCCTGCGCTACTACAACAACGACGCGCAGGAGCCGAAAAATCCGCAGACCACGGATGCCAGCAGCAGTAACCCGATGACCGATCGTTCCACCATTCAGCGCGATGCCCAGCTTGGCTACCGCATTGCGCCAGCCGGAAACGACTGGCTGAACGCCGATGCGAAAATTTACTGGTCCGAAGCGCGGATCAACGCCCAGAACATCGACGCCAGCGGCGAGTTCCGTAAGCAGACTACCAAAGGCGGCAAAGTGGAAAACCGCACCCGCCTGTTCAGCGACTCCTTCGCCTCGCACCTGCTGACCTACGGCGGGGAATACTATCGTCAGGAGCAACACCCTGGCGGCGCGACCACCGGCTTCCCGGACGCAAAGATCGACTTCAGCTCCGGCTGGTTGCAGGATGAAATCACTCTGCGCGACCTGCCGGTAACGCTTCTCGGCGGGACGCGTTACGACAACTACCGCGGCAGCAGCGACGGTTACGACGACGTGGATGCGGATAAGTGGTCATCACGCGCCGGGTTAACCGTGAGTCCAACCGACTGGCTGATGCTGTTCGGCTCTTACGCCCAGGCCTTCCGCGCGCCAACGATGGGCGAGATGTATAACGACTCGAAGCACTTCTCTATCGGCAGCTTCTACACCAACTACTGGGTGCCGAACCCGAACCTGCGTCCGGAAACTAACGAAACCCAGGAGTTCGGTTTTGGGCTACGTTTTGACGATCTGCTGCTCGCCAACGACGCGCTGGAGTTCAAAGCCAGCTACTTCGACACCAAAGCGAAAGATTACATCTCCACTACCGTCGATTTTGCGGCGGCCACCACCATGTCCTATAACGTACCAAATGCCAAAATCTGGGGCTGGGACATGATGGCGACCTACGCGACCAGTCTGTTCAACCTGGACGTGGCCTACAACCGCACGCGCGGGAAAGATACCGACACGGGCGAATACATCTCCAGCATCAACCCGGACACCGTCACCAGCAAGCTGGATATCCCCGTGGCGCAAAGCGGCTTCTCCGTGGGCTGGATCGGCACCTTCGTCGAACGTTCAACGCACATCAGCAGCAGCTACAGCGAGCAGCCTGGCTACGCAGTGAATGATTTCTACGTCAGCTATAAAGGTCAGCAGCAGTTCAAAGGCATCACCACCACCCTCGTGCTGGGGAACGCCTTCGACAAAGCCTACTGGTCACCACAGGGCATCCCGCAGGATGGCCGCAACGGCAAGATCTTCGTCAGTTATCAATGGTAATTCCCTTCGGGGCAACGATTCAGAAGGATAAGATTATGGGTCACTACACACGCTGGCTTGAGCTTAAAGAAGAACATCCGGGTAAGTACGCCCGTGATATCGCCGGATTAATGCACATCAGCGAAGCAGAGCTGGCATTTGCGCGCGTTGGACACGACGCCTGGCGGCTGCGCGATGAAATCCGTGAGATTCTGGCAGCGCTGGAGTCGGTGGGGGAAACCAAATGCATCTGCCGTAACGAATACGCCGTTCACGAACAGGTCGGGGCGTTTACTAACCAGCACCTCGGCGGCCACGCCGGGCTGGTGCTAAATCCGCGCGCGCTGGATCTGCGTTTGTTCCTCAACCAGTGGGCGAGCGCGTTTCACATAAGTGAAACGACCTCCCGCGGCGAACGTCAGAGCATTCAGTTCTTCGATCATCAGGGCGACGCTTTACTGAAGGTCTACACCACGGATCACACCGACGTTGCCGCCTGGGGCGATGTGCTGACCCGTTTTATCATTGCCGATAACCCCACTCTGGCACTGAAGGCTGTCGATGCCCCTGCGCATTCCGACGGTGCTGATGCAGGCTCGGTGGAGAAAGAGTGGCGCGCCATGACCGACGTGCATCAGTTCTTTAGCTTACTGAAGCGCCATAACCTGAGCCGCCAGCAGGCGTTTCGTCTGGTGAGTGACGATCTGGCCTGTAAGGTGGATAACAGCGCGCTGGCACAGCTGCTGGAGACGGCGCGACAGGACGGAAACGAAATCATGATCTTCGTCGGCAACCGCGGCTGCGTGCAGATCTTCACCGGTGTGGTGGAAAAACTGACGCCCATGAAGGGCTGGCTGAACATCTTCAACCCAACCTTTACCCTGCATCTGCTGGAGGAGACTATCGCCGAGACGTGGGTAACGCGTAAGCCTACGGCGGACGGACACGTTACCAGCCTGGAGCTGTTTGCTGCGGACGGCACTCAGATCGCCCAGCTCTACGGGCAGCGTACCGAAGGCGAGCCTGAGCAGAGCCAGTGGCGCCGCCAGATTGACGCCCTGACGCCAGAAGGGCTGGCCGCATGAAAAAATGGTTTGCCCTGCTAAGCGTCCTGCCGCTGGTCGCCGTCGCCGCGCCGGAGAGAATTGTCGCCCTCGGCGGCGACGTGACGGAGATCGTCTACGCCCTCGGCGCGGAGTCTTCTCTGGTTGCGCGCGACAGTACCAGCCAGTGGCCGCAGGCGACAAACGCGCTGCCTGACGTGGGGTATCTTCGCCAGCTGAATGCGGAGGGGATTTTGTCCGTACGCCCGACGCTGGTGCTGGCAAGCGACCAGGCGCAGCCCTCTCTGGCGCTGAAACAGGTTGAACAGAGCCACGTCCGGGTGGTTACCGTTCCCGGCACGCCTGACCTGCGCGCGATTGACGAAAAAGTACGGGTGATAGCTCAGGCGACGCATAATGAGGCGCAAGGGGAAACCCTGCGCAGCTCGCTGCGTCAGGCGCTGGCGGCACTGCCCTCAACATCGCTCAACAAGCGGGTGCTGTTTATCCTCAGCCACGGCGGAATGACCGCAATGGCGGCCGGGCAACAGACCGGCGCGGATGCGGCAATACGCGCCGCCGGGTTGCAGAACGCCATGCAGGGCTTTACCCGCTATCAACCGCTTTCACAGGAGGGGGTGATGGCCAGCCAGCCGGATCTGGTGGTGATTTCGCAGGACGGCCTTAACGCGCTGGGCGGCGAAGAAAATCTGTGGAAACTGCCCGGCCTGGCGCAAACGCCAGCGGGACGAAGCAAGCAGGTGCTGGCTATTGATGACATGGCCCTGCTGGGCTTCAGCGTCCGCACGCCGAAAGCCATACAACAGCTGCGTGCCAGAGCGGAGCAACTGCCCTGATGTCCCGGCGCATCACGTTATCGTTATGGCTTCTGGCGGGGTTGCTTACCGTCATGACGTTCATGGCCACCGGTTTTGGGGCGTTACGCCTGCCGGTGAACGTGCTGTGGAGCGGCAGCGATGAGACGCTACGCCAGATCTGGCTCACCATCCGTCTGCCTCGCGTGCTGCTGGCGCTGGTGATTGGCGGGTCGCTGGCGCTCGCCGGCTGCGTCATGCAGGGGCTGTTCCGCAATCCACTGGCCGACCCGGGCCTGCTCGGGATCAGCAGCGGTGCGGCGCTGGCCGTCGCCCTGTGGGTGGTGCTCCCGCTCTCGCTGCCCGCGCTGGTGATGCTTTACGCCCCTATGCTGGCGGCATTTCTTGGGGCGCTGGCAGCCACTGGCGTGATCTTCCTGCTCAGCAAGCAGCGTGACCCCTCTCTGTCACGTCTGTTGCTGGTGGGTATCGCCATCAATGCCCTGTGCGGTGCGGCAGTGGGTGTGCTTTCGTGGGTCAGCAATGACGCCCAGCTGCGTCAGCTTTCACTCTGGGGAATGGGAAGTCTTGGTCAGGCACAGTGGTCAACGCTGCTCGCCGTGACCTCGCTGATGGTGCCTGCCGTTCTGGCGATCTGGCGTTGTGCCAGCGCGTTAAATTTACTGCAACTGGGTGAGGAGGAAGCGCATTACCTTGGCGTGGACGTTGCCCTTGTACAGCGAATATTACTGTTATGCAGCGCCCTGCTGGTCGCTGCGGCTGTCGCCGTCAGCGGCGTGATTGGCTTTGTCGGACTCGTGGTGCCGCACCTGATGCGCATGTGGCTGGGCGCCGATCACCGGGCAACCCTCCCCGGCACAGTACTCGCGGGCGCATTACTGCTGTTGGTGGCGGATACGGTCGCGCGCACCCTGGTCGCTCCGGCAGAAATGCCGGTCGGCCTGCTCACCAGTATCCTTGGTGCACCCTGGTTCTTATGGCTCATTTTTCGTCGTGGAGAACAGCATGGCTGAACGTTATACGGCTGAAAATCTTACTTTTATCCGATCTGGCCGCACGCTGACAGATAACGTTTCGCTGTCACTGTCGCAGGGAGAGCTGGTTACATTGATCGGCCCCAACGGCGCGGGGAAATCCACGCTGCTGCGGCTGCTGACCGGCTACCTGAAACCCGACAGCGGCGGCTGTTCGCTGGCGGGAAAAGCGCTGGATGAATGGCATCCGCAGACGCTGTCCCGCTATCGGGCAGTGATGCGCCAGCAGTCTCAGCCTGGATTTGACTGGCAGGTGGAGGAGATCGTTGGCATGGGGCGTGCGCCCTGGACGCGTCACCCGGAACCGTCGATTGTGCGTGAGGTGTTGCAGCTGACCGGTTGCCTGCCGCTGGCCGGCAGGCGTTATCATGCCCTCTCGGGGGGCGAACAGCAGCGCGTCCAGCTCGCCCGCGCGCTGGCGCAGCTGTGGCGTGATGGAACGCCGCGCGGCTGGCTGTTTCTCGACGAACCCACTTCAGCGCTGGATCTCTACCACCAGCAGCATCTGCTGCGCCTGTTGAAATCGCTGACTCGTCAGGGCCATCTTCACGCCTGCGTGGTGCTGCACGATCTCAATCTTGCCGCATTATGGTCGGACCGGATCCTGCTGTTACACAACGGCAGGATTGTTTCTCAGGGCATACCGGAGACGGTTTTGCAGGCCGACGCGCTGGCACACTGGTACGGTGCGCAGGTGCACGTCGGCAGACATCCGGCGCACGCCGCGCCGCAGGTTTTTCTCGCCCCTTAGCTTGAGCAGCTCACTTCCAGCCGCTTGCCCCAGTCCGGCGGGCGGCTGACATAGTCATCCTCCCGGTCGGCAAACGGCGTGCGCAGGGCGATATGCAGCCGATGCAGCTCGGTATAGTCCCCCTGCTCTGCCTGCTCAATGGCCCGCTGCGCCAGCCAGTTGCGCAACACCATCGCCGGGTTAACCGCCTTCATCCGCGTCTGGCGGGTATCGTCATCAATCTGTTCCTGCTGTAAACGCGTCCGGTAAACGGCAAACCAGTCATCAAACGCCTGACGATCGATGAACTCGTCGCGCAGCGGTGACGCGGCGCTCTGCTGCGCGGTCTGGCTCAGCATACGGAAGGTTCGGGTATAGTCGCTGCCTTCACGCACCATGATGGCAAACAGCCCATTCAACAGCGCGTTATCGCCTTTTTCCTGCGTCATCAGCCCCAGCTTGTTGCGCATTAACACACCATATTCCCGCAGCAGGATCTCCTGATAGCTGTCCAGCGCATCGTTCAGGGCATCGACGTCGATAAACGGCGACAGGCTTTGCGCAAGCCGCTGAAGGTTCCACAGCCCCACCGCAGGCTGGTTGTCGAAACGGTAACGCCCCTGATAGTCCGAATGGTTACAGATGTAACCCGGCTGATAGTCATCAAGGAAGCCGTACGGACCGTAGTCAAACGTCAGCCCTAACAGGGACATGTTGTCGGTATTCATCACCCCGTGGGCAAAGCCGACGGCCTGCCAGCGGGCAATCATTGAGGCGGTGCGCGCGACAATATCACGGAACCAGAGAACATAGCGGTCCGGCTCGTTTTGCAGGTGCGGCCAGTGACGGCGAAGGGCGTAATCGGCAAGCTGGCGGACTTTATCCGGCTCGCGGCGATAGTAGAAGTGTTCAAAATGACCGAAACGCAGATGACTTTCCGCCACGCGGACCAGCATCGCTCCCTGCTCCATCGTTTCGCGGGCCACCGGCGTGTCGCTGGTGACAATGGACAGCGCGCGTGTGGTAGGGATCCCCAGGGCATGCATCGCCTCGGAAGCCAGACCTTCACGGATGGTTGAACGCAGCACCGCGCGGCCATCCCCCATGCGTGAGTACGGGGTTAGCCCTGCCCCTTTCAGGTGCCAGTCGAGCGTTTCGCCATTCGGCAGAACCTGTTCACCCAGTAGGATGCCGCGGCCATCGCCGAGCTGTCCCGCCCAGACGCCAAACTGATGTCCGCTGTAGACCTGAGCCAGCGGCTTCATTCCCGGAAGCAGCGTTTCGCCGCCCCAGACGCCGGCGCCTTTTTCTGGCTGAAAAAGCGTCGCAGGGATGCCAAGCGAATCTGCTAATGCATCGTTATGCCAGATAAGACGCGCGTTCTGTAAAGGCGTTGGCTTAAGCGCGGTGTAAAAGCCGGGTAATTCATCGTGCCAGTGAGCAGTAAAAGACAGGGTCATAAGTCCTCCTGCTTTAAGTGTAGAGGGTTTCCCTGGACGTAAACACGGGCGAAGAAAGGGGTTATTGCTGAACGAGAGTCGTGACCCGCTCTGCCGGGACGGCAGGCCACAGGCTTCCCTGCATTGCACCGAAATTGAAGGGCAGCACGCGTTCTAAGATGCCGTGATCGTCAATTCCCGAGACCATGACCGACTGACAATGCGGCGCGATCTGCCAGAGAATGGCGCGCATAAAAGGCTCAAACGAGAGTGCCGACGCGCGCTGCTGGATAAAGTTTTTATCCAGAATCACCCGTTTGAACAGACCATCATAAACCGGTTTAAGGGAAGATGCCCCTGCACCAAAGTTAGCCAGTACTAAGGGGAAATGGATCGCCATTCTTGCCAGACAGGGATCGTCTTTCCCGTTATTTAAACCTGGATAGTTCTCATTAACAGTAAACTCAAGAAACGGATAACGCTCGAGGATTGAAACAGCGTTCTCATTAGTTAATAAAAACTCAACAATTGCAGGTGTAATATTGATCCATGCAATTAACTGATGCTGAATAAAAAATAGCTTACAGGTATCGAGTAATTGCAGTTTCTCCTGAAACAGCGCTAATTCATCTTCCTGAGAAAGATGTGGGATAACCAGTTCAGTCGGGATCCGTACGTCCGCACCCACGCCAGTAAAGTTAACCAAAATCTCTAAACCTTTAAGCAAACCTGCACTATCACGCGCCGGAAGGAGTAAAAGTTCAGACTGGTAAGCATTATCTAGCGTAATAATCATCGCGCTTGTCCTGCATTAAAGATGAGAGAGAACATCCTGGAGCAATTGCAGGCACAATTCCACTGTCTTGATTTTAATAAGATTAATTTCATTCTTTCCGTATTAATTTTCAGATTTTTCCCTGAATCTAAATTAATTTTATCCTGGTTATTGAATAATAGCCAGTTTTAGATAAAACAGGCACATGCGGACATAAATAATTGGGCAAAAATTTAACTTTAATCAACCCGCAAGAAAAGCCTGACGTCTATTTTCACCGCCAGGCCCTCCGCACTGCATTTTTATGCAGCGGTTAAATACGTCTGGCCTGCCAGAAGTTTTTACGCCAGTAAACATTATCCAGAGAGGAGCGCATCACGCCACGGCTGGTCGAGGCATGAATGAACTGATTATCGGTATCATAGATGCCGACATGAAGGCCGCTTTCACCGGAGCCCGTTTTAAAAAAGACCAGATCGCCGGGCAGGAGCTCGTCTTTATCAATTTCAGTGCCGATTTTCGCCTGCATACGCGTTTCACGCGGAAGCTGGAGGTCAAATTTATCGCGGAAGGTCATCAGCACGAATCCCGAGCAATCCACCCCGCCCCGGCTCATGCCGCCGTAGCGATAAGGTGTGCCGCGCCAGTTGCTGAGCTGATCGTTCAGGCTGGCAATGACCGTAATGGAATCGGAAAGCCGTGGGTTGGGCGGAGGTGCACGATGGCTGCTGCATCCTGCAAGAAAGAGCGCCGCAACAAGGAGAAACCAGAATCGCATTTCAGACGAATCCTCTGCTTTTTTTGTTCTTTCGGTAATTTAGCGTGCATCTATGCAGCTGTGCAAGAAAGGTTATTCCTGCGCCGTGGAAATGAGCATCTTGTGGCCTTCAATATCCAGCCTCCGGAACGACATGTGGTAAGCGCTCGCAAGATTGGCGGCCGTCAGCACGCTGTCGCGCGTTCCGCTGGCAATCAGCTTGCCACGCGCCAGCAACCACACCCGATGCGCGTGGCGCAACGTATGGTTTAAATCATGGCTGCTCATCACAATGGCAATCCCCTTGCGACACAGCGCGCTGAGCAGGGTATCCAGCGCTGCCTGCTGGGCAACGTCCAGCCCGCTCATCGGCTCGTCCAGCAGCAGCAACCGCCCGTGAGAATTTCCCGCCGGATGGATCTGAAGGATGACGGCGGCCAGACGCACGCGCTGCCACTCGCCGCCGGAAAGTTGATTTGCCTGCCGGGTTAGCTTGTCGTCTAACCCGAGCGACACAGCAACCTCGTTGAGCAATCCCACCTGATTTTTATCAGGCAGATGCAGCGTCAGGTAGTGCCAGACGGGCATCGCAAAGGGCGGAACCTGCTGCTGAACCAGGTAGCTTCGACGGGAGGCAAGTGTAGCGGGTAGCCAGTTGACGAGCGATTGCCCGAGGAAGGTAACTTCCCCTTCCCCGCTGGTCAGCCCAGCCATGCGCGCCAGCAGCGTGCTTTTTCCGGCGCCGTTTGGCCCAACCAGGTGAAGGATTTCACCTGCGTTGACTTCGGCGGTAACAGGCTCAAGACGCCCCTTGCCGGCAACGTCCGTGAGCTGCATCAGCAGCGTCATTATTTCGCCAGCGCCAGCTTGATTGATTCCATCACGATAGGATCTTCAGGCGTCATGTCAGGCGAAAAACGCTGCACAACCTCACCGTCACGGCCAATCAGGAATTTTTCGAAGTTCCACAGAATATCATCCGGATAGAGCGGCGCACGGCCTTTACTTGCCATACGCTCATAGAAACCACTCTCTTCAGGCGCAACGGCGGTCGGCGCCGCGGCCACCAGTTTGGCATACAGCGGATGACGATTTTCACCGTTCACGTCAATTTTGCTGAACATCGGGAACGTCACGCCATAGGTTGTGCTGCAAAAGGTCTTAATCTCCTCTTCGCTACCCGGCTCCTGGCCCAGGAACTGGTTGCACGGGAAGCCGAGTACGGTAAAGCCGTCTTTTTCCCAGGCTTTGTGAATGTTTTCCAGCTGTTCATACTGCGGAGTAAGGCCACATTTCGATGCCACGTTCACGATGAGCAGCACCTTGCCCTTGTAGCCTTCCAGCGTGGTTTTCTCGCCGTCAATGGTCGTCACTTCGGTATTCAGAATATCAGGCTGCATAGCATTCCCTCAGGTTGACTTACAGGTTGTGTTTTAACGTCCAGCTTTTAATAGTAGCCAGATAAAGACCGGTGCGCCCAGCGTTGCGGTCACCACGCCTATGGGCAACTCAGCGGCCGTCAGGGCGAGCCGGGCGATGATATCGGCAATCAGCAGCGTTGCCGCCCCGGCAACCGCCGAGGCCGGGAGCAGGGTTCGGTGGTCCGTAATGCCGCACAGGCGCAGCATATGCGGGATCACCAGCCCAATAAAGCCAATCGCCCCCGCCAGCGCCACGCTTACGCCTACCATCCAGCCAATGGCGATAACCAGCACGTTGCGCCAGAATCCAATCGACATCCCGAGCTGGCGAGCAGACGTTTCGCCCAGCGCGAGAATATTAAGAGGCTGCGCCTGGAACGCCGTCCACAGGATGACCGGGATCAGGAGCACCATCAGCCACCCCTGACGCCAGTCAACACCCCCAAATCCCCCCATCATCCAGTACATTAACTGGCGCAGATCGAAGGAGGTAGAAAAGTAGACGGCCCAGGTCATCAGCGCACTACAGATGATCCCCAACGCTACCCCCGCAAGCAGCAGCCGACTGGTGGATAAGTGGCGGCGGGCAAAGCGCAAAAGGATAAGGGTTATCAACAGCGCGCCAAGGATGGCGCTGAGGCTAATCCCCCAGCCGGAGAGCTCGCCTCCCCCCAGCATCACGGCGGCGATAAGCCCGACGCCTGCGCCATTTGACACCCCGAGAAGCCCGGGTTCCGCCAGAGGGTTTTCAAATAATGCCTGCATGATCGTGCCGCACAGCGCCAGCGCAGCGCCGACTAAAAGGACAGCCAGCGTCCGCGGCAGGCGGATCTGCCAGACAAAGAGTTGTCCTTCAGGCGTAAACCAGCTTTCCGGCCCCAGCCACCGATCGCCCGCACACAGGCTGACGGTGGTGGCGACAATCAACAGCACCCCGAGCAGACACAGGCGGCGAAGATCGGAGCGGTGCTGGCGGCGGGCAAGATCAAGCATAGACGATAGGTTATCCGGTTGAGATATCATTGATTTTACGGCGGGTTTAGCAAATAGCGCAAAGAAAAAAGGCCGCGTGAGCGGCCTTTTTAGTTAGTTCATATTACTCTGCTTTGGGCGTTGCGTTTTCGACACGGCTTTTTAACTTCTGTCCGGGTCTGAAGGTCACCACGCGGCGGGCTGTAATGGGAATATCTTCCCCCGTCTTCGGGTTACGGCCCGGACGTTGGTTTTTGTCTCGCAAATCAAAATTGCCAAAACCGGAGAGTTTAACCTGCTCACCATTTTCCAGAGCACGACGGATCTCTTCGAAAAACAGCTCTACCAGCTCTTTGGCATCCCGTTTGCTAAGCCCAAGCTTATCAAACAGATATTCTGACATTTCAGCTTTTGTAAGCGCCATAGGTTCAATCCCTCAATGATGCCTGGAATCGCTCTTTTAATGCCTCTACACATTTGGCGACGGTAGCGGCAATCTCCTCTTCTTCGAGTGTACGGCTGGTATCCTGAAGGATAAGGCTAATAGCGAGGCTCTTGAAACCTTCTGCTACGCCCTTGCCGCGGTACACGTCAAATAAGTTTACGCCAACTACCTGATTTACGCCAACTTTCTTACATTCGGCCAAAATATCTGCTGCGGGCACATTTTCAGCGACCACAACCGCGATATCACGGCGGTTTGCCGGGAAGCGGGAGACGTCCTGCGCCTGAGGAATGACGCGGTCTGCAACCGGGTTCCACTCCAGTTCGAATACGATGGTACGGCCATTCAGATCCAGCTTACGTTCCAGTTCCGGGTGAACAACCCCAATGAAACCAACACGTTTGCCGTCTAAATAGATCGCCGCACTCTGACCCGGATGCAGGGCTGGAATCGCTTCTGCGCGGAATTCAATTTCGGATAATTTACCGGTCAGATCGAGAATCGCTTCCAGATCGCCCTTCATATCGTAGAAATCAACCGTCCCTTTTGCCAGGTCCCAGTGCTCTTCAAAGCGGTTACCGCTGATGGCGCCGGCCAGCATGAGATCCTGACGGATGCCTAAATTCGCCTGAGTATCCGGTACAAAGCGCAAACCGCTTTCGAAAATACGCACGCGGTTTTGCTGACGGTTCTGGTTATAAACGATAGTACCCAGCAGTCCCGTCCACAGGGACAGACGCATCGCTGACATCTCGCTGGAAATCGGGCTTGGCAAAATCAGCGCTTCCTGACCCGGGTGGATCAGCTGTTGCAGCTTAGGATCAACGAAGCTGTAGGTGATCACTTCCTGGTAGCCTTTGTCGTTCAGCATGGTTTTCACACGCTTCAGAGACAGATCGGCCTCGCGATGGCTGCCCATCACCAGACCCGCCTGCACCGGCTCGTCAGGGATGTTGTTGTAGCCGTAAACGCGGGCCACTTCTTCCACCAGATCTTCCTCGATCTCCATGTCAAAACGCCAGGACGGCGCAACGGCTTTCCACTCGTCCTGACCCTCAGTAACTTCGCAGCCCAGACGCGTCAGAATGTCGGTCACCTGCGCATCGGCAACGTGGTGACCAATCAGACGATCCAGTTTGCTGCGGCGCAGGGTAATGGTCGCACGCTTCGGCAGCGTCGCTTCGTTGGTCACATCGATAACCGGACCCGCTTCGCCGCCGCAGATGTCGATCAGCAGGCGAGTCGCACGCTCCATCGCTTTGTATTGCAGCGCAGGATCCACGCCACGCTCGTAGCGGTGAGAAGCATCAGTGTGCAGACCGTGACGGCGTGCGCGGCCGGTGATGGAGAGCGGGCTGAAGAACGCGCATTCCAGCAGGACGTTTTGCGTCTCGTCGTTGACGCCAGAGTGCTCGCCGCCGAAGATCCCGCCCATCGCCAGCGCTTTGTTGTGATCGGCAATCACCAGGGTGTCAGCGTTCAGTTTCGCTTCGCTGCCGTCCAGCAGAACCAGGGTTTCGCCCTCTTTCGCCATGCGCACGACGATCCCACCTTCGATACGATCTTTATCAAAGGCGTGCATTGGCTGGCCCAACTCCAGCAGAACATAGTTGGTGACGTCGACGACCGCATCGATAGAACGGATACCGCAGCGACGCAGTTTCTCTTTCATCCACAGCGGGGTTGGCGCTTTAACGTTAATACCTTTCACCACACGACCGAGGTAGCGTGGGCAGGCCTCAGGCGCGTCCACCTGTATCGGCAACACGTCACTGATGGTTGCCTCAACCGGAGCGATCTCCGGCACGTTCAGTTCAGTCTGGTTCAGCACGGCCACGTCGCGGGCCACACCGATGATGCCTAAACAGTCAGCACGGTTTGGCGTTACGCTGATTTCGATGGTGTTGTCATCAAGCTTCAGGTATTCGCGGATATCGGTACCAACTGGCGCATCCTGCGGCAGTTCAATAATGCCGGAGTGATCGTCGGAAATACCCAGTTCGGAGAAGGAGCACAGCATGCCTTCAGACGGCTCACCGCGCAGCTTAGCCGCTTTGATTTTGAAATCGCCCGGCAGCACCGCACCGACGGTCGCCACGGCCACTTTCAGGCCCTGACGGCAGTTTGGTGCACCGCAGACGATATCCAGCAGACGGTCACCGCCCACATTGACTTTTGTTACGCGCAGTTTGTCAGCGTTAGGGTGCTGACCGCATTCAACCACTTCACCCACGACTACGCCGGTGAAGGCGCCAGAAACCGGCTCTACACCGTCAACTTCCAGACCCGCCATGGTGATCTGGTTGGAAAGCGCGTCGCTGTCCAGCGTGGTGTTCACCCATTCGCGTAACCACAGTTCACTGAATTTCATTGTTCTGTCCTGCCCTTATTTAAACTGTTTGAGGAAACGCAGATCGTTTTCGAAGAACGCACGTAAGTCGGTTACGCCGTAGCGCAGCATGGTCAGACGCTCCATACCCATACCGAACGCAAAGCCGGAATACACTTCCGGATCGATACCCACGTTGCGCAGCACGTTTGGATGCACCATGCCGCAGCCCAGCACTTCCAGCCATTTGCCGTTTTTACCCATCACGTCAACTTCCGCAGACGGTTCGGTGAACGGGAAGTAGGACGGGCGGAAGCGAACCTGCAAATCTTCCTCAAAGAAGTTGTTCAGGAAATCGTGCAGCGTGCCTTTCAGGTTGGTAAAGCTGATGTTTTTATCAACAATCAGACCTTCCATCTGGTGAAACATTGGGGTGTGGGTCTGATCGTAGTCGTTACGGTATACGCGACCCGGCGCGATGATGCGGATTGGCGGCTCCTGCTCCTTCATGGTACGGATCTGAACGCCGGAAGTCTGAGTACGCAGCAGACGGGTAGCGTCAAACCAGAAAGTGTCGTGGTCAGCACGTGCCGGATGATGGCCAGGAATGTTCAGGGCATCGAAGTTGTGGTAATCATCTTCAATTTCCGGGCCAGTCGCCACGGTAAAGCCGAGCTCACCGAAGAAACTTTCAATACGATCGATAGTACGGGTAACCGGATGCAGACCGCCGTTTTCAATACGACGACCCGGCAGAGAAACGTCAATCGTTTCTGCCGCCAGACGCGCATTCAGTACTGCGCTTTCCAGCTCGGCTTTACGCGCGTTCAGCGCCTGCTGTACCTGCTCTTTGGCTTCGTTAATCACTGCACCGGCTGCCGGGCGCTCCTCTGCTGGCAGTTCACGCAGGGTAGTCATCTGAAGGGTCAAATGCCCTTTCTTGCCCAGATATTCGACGCGGACATTGTCTAACGCGGCAACATCTGAGGCCTGGTTAATGGCGGCCGTTGCACTGGCAACCAGCTCTGCGAGATGTGACATGGTTTTCCTCATTATGTCGGTGCAGACACCGAATTGTTGGACGTATTCTCTTAACTTCAGGCACAAAAAAAGCCTCCATCGGGAGGCTTATCTGGCGCTGTTTTTCGTTTCATCTTTCACGCGCTAGCCTCCTGAAGTCAGGTGCTAAAGTAAAAGAAGAAGCGGAAAATAGCAGCATTCATGCTTGCGTTACCTTGTAGGGTAAAAACCGTTAAGACCTTATTGAAAAGCCTGCACGGATAAATGTCAATCTTCTGATGGTGTTAAATGAAAAGAGGAGGCAAAGCCCCCTCTCTCAACTGGCTTATGCCAGTGCTGCTTTCGCTTTTTCGACCAGAGCGGTGAACGCTACTTTGTCGAATACTGCGATGTCAGCCAGGATCTTACGGTCGATTTCAACAGAGGCTTTTTTCAGGCCGTTGATGAATTTGCTGTAAGAAATACCGTTCTGACGTGCTGCTGCGTTGATACGCGCAATCCACAGTTGACGGAACTGACGCTTACGCTGACGACGGTCACGGTAAGCGTACTGACCTGCTTTGATAACAGCCTGGAAGGCAACGCGGTATACGCGTGAACGCGCACCGTAGTAGCCTTTAGCTTGTTTCAAAATTTTCTTGTGACGTGCACGTGCAATTACACCACGTTTTACGCGAGCCATGTGTGCTCTCCTGTATCTATTCTAAGTTAAAAAAGTTAAACGTTAACGACTTATGCGTACGGCAGGCACGCGATGACCAGGCCCAGATCGCCTTTAGAAACCATGGCTTTTGGACGCAGGTGACGTTTACGCTTGGTAGCTTTCTTAGTCAGAATGTGACGCAGGTTAGCGTGCTTGTGCTTAAAACCACCTTTACCGGTTTTTTTGAAGCGCTTAGCAGCACCGCGTACGGTCTTAATTTTTGGCATTTTAATAACTTCCACTTCGCATTGTTAAATAAACGAAACATAGGCGAACAAAACCTATGGGGCCCGAAGGCTCCACAGATTTTGCTGCTTGAAGGCCTTACTGTTTCTTCTTAGGAGCGAGCACCATGATCATCTGGCGGCCTTCGATCTTCGTAGGGAAGGATTCGACTACTGCCAGTTCACTCAGATCGTCACGGACGCGGTTAAGCACTTCCATACCAATCTGTTGGTGGGCCATCTCACGACCGCGGAAACGCAGCGTGATCTTGGCCTTATCGCCATCTTCCAGAAAGCGAATCAGGCTGCGGAGTTTTACCTGATAATCGCCATCGTCGGTACCAGGACGGAATTTAATTTCCTTAACCTGGATAACTTTTTGCTTCTTCTTCTGTTCCTTAGAAGACTTACTCTTTTCATAAAGGAACTTGCCGTAGTCCATGATACGACAAACTGGCGGTTCGGCGTTAGGGCTGATTTCAACTAAATCTACTCCAGCTTCTTCAGCCTTTTCGATCGCTTCTCTCAGACTCACAATCCCCAGCTGCTCGCCTTCCAGACCTGTTAAGCGAACTTCCTGGGCGCGAATCTCGCCATTGATACGATTCGGACGTGCCGTTTGAACTCGTTTTCCGCCTTTAATACCTTATTCCTCCAGTTGTTGAAGACTGCGGCTGCGAATCTCTTGTTGCAGCTTCTCAATCACTTCACTTACGTCCAGGCTCCCCAGGTCTTTACCACGGCGGGTGCGAACGGCAACTTTGCCTGCTTCCACCTCTTTATCACCACAGACCAACATATACGGGACACGACGTAAAGTGTGCTCGCGGATTTTAAAGCCAATCTTCTCATTTCTCAAGTCTGCTTTTACGCGAATGCCCGCATTTTGTAGTTTCTGCGTCAATTCTTTAACGTAATCCGCCTGAGAATCGGTTATGTTCATCACCACTACCTGCACTGGCGCAAGCCAGGTTGGGAAGAAGCCCGCGAACTCTTCGGTCAGGATGCCAATGAAGCGCTCCAGTGAACCGAGAATCGCACGGTGAATCATAACCGGCACCTGACGCTCGTTGTCTTCGCCAACATAAGAGGCGCTTAAACGCTGCGGCAGGGAGAAGTCCAGCTGTACCGTTCCGCACTGCCATGCGCGATCGAGGCAGTCATACAGGGTAAATTCAATTTTCGGACCGTAGAATGCGCCCTCGCCCAGCTGGTATTCGAACGGAATACCGTTCTCTTCCAGCGCGACGGCGAGATCTGCTTCTGCGCGATCCCATGTCTCATCGCTGCCGATACGTTTTTCCGGACGCGTTGAGAGTTTGACCACGATCTTCTCGAAGCCAAAGGTGCTGTACATATCGTAGACCATACGAATACAGGCGTTAACTTCTTCACGGACCTGATCTTCAGTACAGAAGATATGCGCATCATCCTGAGTAAAGCCACGAACACGCATCAGACCGTGCAGCGCACCTGATGGCTCGTTACGGTGGCAGCTACCGAACTCCGCCATACGCAGCGGCAGATCGCGGTAGGATTTCAGACCCTGGTTGAAGATCTGAACGTGGCCCGGGCAGTTCATTGGCTTGATGCAGTATTCACGGTTCTCAGACGAAGTGGTGAACATCGCATCTTTGTAGTTGTCCCAGTGGCCGGTTTTTTCCCACAGCACACGGTCCATCATGAACGGGCCTTTCACTTCCTGATACTGGTACTCTTTCAGCTTGGAGCGCACGAACGTTTCCAGTTCACGGAAGATGGTCCAGCCGTCGTTATGCCAGAACACCATCCCCGGCGCTTCTTCCTGCATATGATACAGGTCAAGCTGCTTACCGATTTTACGGTGGTCACGCTTAGCCGCCTCTTCCAGGCGTTGCAGGTACGCGTTCAGGGCTTTCTTATCGGCCCACGCGGTACCATAAATACGCTGCAACATTTTGTTGTTGCTGTCGCCACGCCAGTAAGCGCCTGCGATTTTCATCAGTTTGAAGTGATGACAGAAGCGCATGTTCGGCACGTGCGGTCCACGGCACATGTCGACGTATTCTTCGTGATGATACAAGCCAGGCTTGTCATCATGAGAAATGTTTTCGTCAAGAATCGAGACTTTGTAGCTCTCGCCGCGCTTCACGAAGGTTTCACGCGCTTCGTGCCAGCTGACTTTCTTCTTGATGACGTCGTAGTTGGTTTCAGCGAGCTCGTGCATACGTTTTTCGAGCGCGTCGATATCTTCCTGAGTCAGGGTGTGGTCAAGGTCAACGTCGTAGTAGAAACCGTTGTCGATAACCGGGCCGATTGCCATTTTGGTGTTTGGCCACAGCTGCTTAATAGCATGGCCTAACAGGTGCGCACAGGAGTGACGAATGATCTCCAGACCTTCTTCGTCTTTCGCGGTGATGATCGCAAGCGTTGCATCGCTTTCAATCAGATCGGACGCGTCTACCAGCTCACCGTTTACGCGACCTGCGATGGTTGCTTTTGCAAGTCCAGGACCGATATCCAGGGCAACATCCATTGGGCTAACAGCATGGTCGAAATGGCGTTGGCTGCCATCAGGAAGAGTAATTACAGGCATTTTATATCCTTATTTGCAGTGATGCCCCACACATAAGAGCATATACAAAGAAAATAATCGTGATTAAACAGTAGATTACGAAACCATCTGACCAACAATCGTCAAATTGGTTCGTCATCATGCACCTGCCGATTCAGATAAATGCGAATTTACGGCAAGCAGGGTAATGGTAACACTATTGAAAGGGCGAATGCACCTTCTGAGACCGTTTGAACCGTTCATCCTTTTGTCTGCGTTCATGAACTTTTGCTGACGGAGGCTCGCAATCCGAAAGTGCTGAGCTATTCTTGACTTGGTCCTTTAAACATCGAAGGGGTATCACATGAATGTATCCAGCAGAACCGTTGTGATATTGAATCTACTTTCCGCTGCTTGCCTGGTATTAATTCTGGCTGACAGATTCCATTGGTTTTAAGCCGAACCGGTGTTCCGGCATAACCTGTTGTCCAGGGTTGAGCGCTTTCTGGCGCAGATTTTGGTAGACTAAGGGTATCAACTGACAAGGATTAGGTTATGCCAACAAAAAGATTTGCCGTGAAGCACTGGAAAATGGTCGTGGTGTTAATTGCTATTTGCGGCGCGATGTTGCTGCTGCGCTGGGCCGCAATGATCTGGGGCTAATATTTTGTCAGCGAAAACGTGCCGTGAATTTACTGAATAAATCTTAACTATCTTTACGATAATTTATGGTCCAAAACCGGTACGTCATAATCCGGTTTTCGACAGGCTGTGACAGCGTATATATTCCGTCACACGTGGCAGTTGAAATATCAGGACCACTCACCCGCCACCAGCTTGTGTACATCAAATGCATCATTCATTGACTGGCCGGTAGACTGAGAGCCAGGGGCAATGTTGGAGCCTGCTTCTACATCCGAGGCTTTAGCGATCCCGATTGGGCTGTTAACGTCACTGGCAGGTTGCGTCATATTATCAGCAGCAAATACGCCAAATGAAAGTGCGGAAAGCACCATCGCTGCTGTAGCGGTTTTGATTTTTTTCATAATTTTATTCTCATACTTATTTAATGCGATATGCCTGAGGCGAGTTTTTCGCCTGTGCCGTAAGTGTAGATCTGGATCACATTCTTGCCTAGTCAAATTATTTATCAATTCGTGTCAAATAAACTGAATAAGCCCTGGTCGGCTAATTATGGAGAAATTATGAAGATGAAACCAGACCCATTATTTTAAAACGCCGTTTAATATAAATAAGCACAGTTTCAGAAAATAAAAAACGGGCCGAGAATAATCCCGGCCCGACGATATTACATTTTATAACCTAAAGAAATCGTGGTTCGGCGATCGGTATGTTCCGGCGCAGAATCAGGTGGGGATGAGTTCCAGGTTACGTTGTACGCCACCTTGAGTCCAAAGTGTTCGTTGATGGCCACATTCAACGCACTTTCTGAGTTCAGCGTTGTATCTTCAGCACCAAACACCGACACACCCTGGGTGAATTTTGCGTTGTCCGTCATCTGCCATGCATAGGTGCCCGATGCATAACCCAGCGGCTGGGTTTCATCTTCGCCGTTGGTGTACTCGTCGTAACGGACACCCGGACCGAATTCAAAACGCAGGCTGTGCACCGGCCCATTGAGGAACTGACGACCATAACCCGCAGTTACGACATCACGCTGGCGATAGCCGTTGTAGCGGTCAGTCAGCCAACTCGCCTGCCCGAACAGGTAGTCATAATCGGTCATGTTGTATCGGCTACGTCCGCCTACCGCGTATTTCTCCGATGAGCGTTGATCGTTAGCAGAGGTGTTGCTCGCATTTCCCCACAGCGACCAGGCCGTGGTGTTGCCGTACCAGGTCAGGGTGCTGTCTGCGGTCAGGGAGGAGCTTTTCGTGTTACCGGATTGCGCCAGATACCCGGCATTCACGTTACCTTCAAAGGGTTTTTTGGCAGTGGAGGGATCGTCCATGACAGTAAAAACGGTATCATCGGCGGTTGCATTCAGTGACGCAAATACGCCACCCGCCAGCATCAGTGCTGCGGGTACTGTCTTCAAAAGCTTCATTTTATTTAAGGAGTCCGTACAACATAAAAAGAGACCGTCACGGTCTCGGAAACTTTCTTGCGGATCAATGACAAGGCGACCATAGAAAGGTAACAAATTATAAAAAGCCGCAAATAACATAGCAATATTTTCTTCTTTCATTTTTTGAATAAGAACGATCCCAAAACGCGTTTTATTTTATATGCCCGGCACAGATTATTTGTCAGCATTCATATTTAAAATCATACTGTTATTTACGTTGCCTTCCTGCCAAACGGTGCCAGGCTTAAAAGAACCCATGATAAAAGGAGGTCATGATGGCTTCGATTTATACGCTGACACTCTCCCCTTCCCTCGACTCCGCGACCATGACGCCGCAAATCTACCCGGAAGGTAAGCTGCGCTGTAGCGCGCCGGTGTTTGAGCCGGGCGGCGGCGGCATTAACGTGGCGCGAGCTATTACCCATCTCGGCGGAAAAGCCACCGCCATCTTCCCCGCTGGCGGCGCCACGGGAGAACATCTGGTTGCGTTGCTGGCAGATGAACAGGTGGCCGTAGACACCGTCGACGCTAAAGACTGGACCCGGCAGAATCTGCATGTCCATGTTGAATCCAGCGGCGAGCAATATCGTTTTGTTATGCCGGGGGCGAAATTGAGCGATGATGAGTTTCGTCAACTGGAAGAGAAAGTGCTGACCATTGAAAGCGGCTCATTACTGGTGATCAGCGGTAGCCTGCCGCCGGGCGTCAAAACAGAAAAACTGACGGCGCTGGTTCAGGCGGCGCTCCAGCGCGGCATCCGCTGCATTGTCGATAGCTCGGGCGAAGCCCTGAAGGCGGCGTTAGAACCCGGACAACTTGAACTCGTTAAACCTAACCAGAAAGAGCTCAGTGCCCTGGTTAATCGCGAACTCAGCCAGCCTGATGACGTGCGTACTGCCGCAGAAGAGCTGGTACGTACGGGCAAAGCGCATCGCGTTGTGGTTTCTCTCGGTCCTCAGGGTGCGCTGGCCGTCGACAAGACGGGCTTTGTGCAGGTTGTGCCACCGCCGATGAAAAGCCAGAGCACCGTGGGTGCCGGTGACAGTATGGTTGGCGCGATGGTGCTTAAGCTGGCGCAGGGCGCTTCGCTTCTGGAGATGGCACGCTATGGCGTCGCGGCAGGGAGTGCAGCCACCATAAACCAGGGAACGCGTCTGTGTTCGCTTGCGGATACCCAGAAAATTGTCGATTACCTGGCGAGAAGCTGAACCTGCTTCCCCTTCTCATGGAGGGGGAAGTCGCTAAACAGGGCATATCGACTATGCTAAGAAAACTTTCAGGATAACAACGAGGTGAATTATGAGCAGTGGTGATATCACCCGCTACGTCGTAACCGTAAATATTCATGAGGCGTCGCTGACCGAACTGAATGAACTCAACAACGCGTTCACGCGCGCCAATTTTCTGCTCACGCTGACGGACGATGAGGGCAATATTCACGATCTCGGCTCGCTGGCATTTGGCCTGATAAGCCCGCTGAGTCAGGAAGAGGTGAAGGCGCTGGCCAGTAGCCTGGTGGAAAGCGTGACTGACAAAGCCACGGAAATTGATGTGGATAGCTGGGAAAACTGGCATAAAAAAGAACAATAAGTGCCCTGTACAAAATTAAACCGCTCAGTTGTGCGTTAGTTCCTGTTTTTTTATAGCCGTTTTGCGCTAACTTTATGATCTGGCAGACAACATGGGAGAGACATCATGTGGCAGGCTATCAGTCATCTTTTAAGTGAGCAACTGGGTGAAGGTGAAATTGAACTGCGTAACGAACTGCCAGGCGGAGAGATCCATGCCGCATGGCATTTACGTTACGCCGGGCGCGATCTTTTCGTTAAATGTGATGAGCGCGAGTTGCTCCCCATTTTTACTGCCGAAGCCGATCAGCTTGAGCTGTTATCGCGCAGTAAAACAGTCACCGTTCCGCAGGTTTTAGCCGTCGGTAGCGATCGTGACTATAGCTTTCTGGTGATGAACTATCTTCCCGCGCGCCCTCTGGATGCGCACAACGCCTTTATTCTCGGGCAACAGATCGCCCGTTTGCACCAGTGGAGCGATCAACCTCAGTTCGGGCTCGATTTTGATAACGACCTCTCCACTACCCCACAGCCAAACGCATGGCAGCGCCGCTGGTCGACCTTTTTCGCCGAGCAGCGCATCGGCTGGCAGCTGGAGCTGGCCGCTGAAAAGGGATTAGCGTTCGGCAACATCGACGCGATTGTTGAACACATTCAGCAGCGTCTGGCTTCGCATCAGCCTCAGGCTTCCCTTCTGCACGGAGATTTATGGTCAAACAACTGTGCACTTGGGCCTGATGGTCCCTATATATTTGACCCGGCCTGCTACTGGGGCGACAGAGAATGTGACCTCGCAATGCTGCCGTTGCACCCTGAACAGCCGCCGCAAATTTATGATGGCTATCAGTCTGTCTCGCCGTTACCTGCGGGTTTCCTTGACCGTCAGCCGGTTTATCAGCTGTACACCTTGATAAACCGGGCTATTTTGTTTGGCGGGAGTCATCTGGTGAATGCCCAGCGGGCGCTGGACCGCATTCTGGCGGCATAGCGAGAGGGGGCGGCTTCACGCCCCTTCCCTTAGGATTTACAGGAAGCCAAGCAGCGTAAAGAAGAAATACCCGGCCACAATGATAATGACCGGCAGGATGTAGAGCGGGAAAAACTGCACAAAAATGGTATGCCGCGGAACGACAATGCGCGATTCGATCTGCTCGCGGCTCATCCCGTCAGGGCCTTTCGCCTTCTCAAGGATCAGCTGGTCTTCCACCCCTTCGCGCAAAAAGCGGGTCTGGCGACTCATGCGCGCGCCGGAGGCCTGCAACGCCATCGCGATAAATATCAACGCATAGATTATCCAGAAACCGACATTCAGCTGGTGGTGAAAATCCGGCGTGGGCGAGTTGAACCAGAAGACGTTCAGGAACGGGGTGTTAAACCGCATCATCTCAATCATGACGTGCGCAAAATCAAGCATGACGGCATTGATGCCCGGCTGTTTTTCGCTGTGATCGTACATAAATTTGAGTACGGAGATCAGCGTTGAAATCAGGGCGGGAATGAAAATAACCCAACCAGCAATACGTTTTAAGACCGCGAT
Organism: Enterobacter sp. DTU_2021_1002640_1_SI_PRY_ASU_LCPMC_013; assembly: GCF_032389435.1. Lineage (NCBI taxonomy): Bacteria > Pseudomonadati > Pseudomonadota > Gammaproteobacteria > Enterobacterales > Enterobacteriaceae > Enterobacter > Enterobacter sp. DTU_2021_1002640_1_SI_PRY_ASU_LCPMC_013. The sequence continues at coordinate 1,860,791 of NZ_CP135594.1, read as the reverse complement.
GCGTCCAGCTTGTTGATACGTCATTAGTTCCTCTTCATAAAGACGCGTTATTTGTGCCTAAGTCTACCTGCTGTCGGTCATTTTCGCCCGCTCTTTGAATGCAATATGCTAAATTGCTTGTGCTTAGCACCGTTTGTCTTACCCCCAAGATAAGGAGATGTTGTAATGTCGACCCCGCGCCAGATACTTGCCGCTATTTTTGACATGGATGGATTGCTGATTGATTCCGAACCCCTGTGGGATCGGGCTGAACTGGACGTGATGGCCAGCCTCGGCGTCGATATCAGTCGTCGTAACGAGCTTCCCGATACCCTGGGGCTGCGCATCGATATGGTGGTTGACCTCTGGTATGCCCACCAGCCATGGGTTGGCCCGGATCGCGACGAAGTTACGGCGCGCATTATCAACCGCGCTATCTCCCTCGTAGAAGAGTATAAGCCGCTGTTGCCGGGCGTACGCGACGCTATCGCCCTGTGTAAGGCGCAAGGGCTGAAAGTGGGGCTGGCCTCCGCCTCACCGCTGCATATGCTGGAAAAAGTGCTGACGATGTTCGGGCTGCGCGACAGCTTCGACGCGCTGGCCTCGGCCGAAAAGCTTCCTTACAGCAAGCCACATCCGCAGGTATATATGGACTGCGCCGCGAAACTGGGGCTGGATCCACTTACCTGTGTGGCGCTGGAAGATTCGGTTAACGGCATGGTGGCGTCCAAAGCCGCACGTATGCGCTCCATCGTTGTGCCGGCTGAAGAAGGCCGACACGATCCCCGTTTTGCCCTCGCGGACGTCAGGCTGACGTCTCTTGAAGAATTGACTGCCCGCCATCTGCGCGGGGAGTAACGCTCTTTCAGGCAGCTTCGGCTGCCTGCATCGCCAAATCAAAACAACGTTTTACTTTATTTGCTTTTCTCATTCCAGACTCCTATTCTTACGTGCAGAATGACAATAACCTGACTTCTGAGGCGCGTATGATACTGGATGCTTTTACTCTGGCAGGAAAAGTGGCGATGGTGACCGGGTGCGATACCGGTCTGGGGCAAGGTATGGCCATTGCCCTCGCCCAGGCAGGATGCGATATCGTGGGGGTTAACCGCAAGGTTCCTGACGAAACGGCAGCGCGCGTTACGGCGCTGGGACGACGCTTTATCGCGATTCGCGCCGATCTTGGCAAACAGGAGAGTATTCAGAGCGTGGTGGATACCGCAGTCGCTGAGATGGGCCGCATCGATATTCTGGTTAACAACGCCGGCACCATCCGCCGTGCCGATGCGCTGGAATTTAGCGAGAAGGACTGGGACGAGGTCATCGATCTCAATCTGAAATCGGTCTTTTTCCTCTCTCAGGCAGTGGCGAAACAGTTTATCGCGCAGGGTCAGGGCGGCAAGATTATTAACATTGCCTCCATGCTCTCCTTCCAGGGCGGCATCCGGGTGCCCTCCTATACGGCGTCCAAAAGCGGCGTGCTGGGCCTCACCCGCCTGCTGGCGAACGAATGGGCAACGCTGGGCATTAATGTGAATGCTATTGCGCCGGGTTATATGGCGACCAATAACACCCGGCAGCTTCGCGATGATGAGCAGCGCAGCCAGGCGATCCTCGACCGTATTCCGGCGGGTCGCTGGGGTCTGCCGAAGGATTTACAGGGTCCGGTGGTGTTCCTGGCCTCGTCGGCCTCTGATTACGTTAACGGTCATACCCTCGCCGTAGACGGTGGCTGGCTGGCGCGCTAACCGTGCGTTTGTGACAAAGAGTTACACCGTCACCTCTTTCACACACTGTATAAAAACCCTATACTGTATGAATCGACAGTTTACCGGGTTTTATCATGACGGCGGAAGGCCACCTGCTTTTTTCACTTGCCTGTGCAGTGTTTGCCAAAAACGCTGAACTGACCCCTGTGCTGGCACAGGGGGACTGGTGGCATATTGTCCCTTCCGCCGTGCTGACCTGCCTCCTGCCGGACATAGATCATCCAAAGTCATTCCTTGGCCAGCGGCTGAAGTGGATTTCAAAACCCATCGCCAGAGCCTTTGGTCATCGCGGGTTTACCCACAGCCTGCTGGCCGTATTCGGCCTGCTTACACTCTTCTATTTGAAGGTTCCGGAGAGCTGGATCGTCCCGGCGGATGCCATTCAGGGCATGGTGCTCGGCTACTTAAGCCATATCCTCGCCGATATGCTGACGCCAGCAGGTGTACCGCTGCTCTGGCCCTGCCGCTGGCGTTTCCGTCTGCCAATCCTCGTGCCGCAAAAAGGCAACCAGCTGGAGCGCGTTCTGTGTATGGCGCTGTTTGCGTATGCCGTGTGGATGCCGCAGACATTGCCCGAAAATGGTGCAGTGCGCTGGTCATCGCAGATGATCAACTCGCTGCAACTTCAGTTCAATCGTTTTATTAATCACCAGATTGAACATTAAAACGACAATATAATCACTTTTGTCATAAACCATTCCATATGGATATAAGCGCGACATCACACTTCTGATAACCTTGCGCCAACAGGTTCGGTAAAAACCGACCGTATAATAAATCAGGAGAACGGGGATGAATTTTCCACTCATCGCGAACATTGTTGTGTTCGTCGTATTGCTATTGCTTCTCGCCCAGGCTCGCCACCAACAGTGGAGCCTGGCGAAAAAGGTACTGGTCGGTCTGGTCATGGGCGTGGTGTTTGGCCTGGCCTTACACGCTATTTACGGCTCCGATAGCCCGGTACTGAAAGATTCCATTCAGTGGTTCAACATCGTCGGTAACGGCTATGTACAGCTGCTGCAAATGATCGTTATGCCGCTGGTATTCGCCTCTATTCTGAGCGCCGTAGCCCGCCTGCATAATGCCTCTCAACTGGGTAAAATCAGTTTCCTGACCATTGGTACCCTGCTCTTCACCACGCTGATTGCGGCGCTGGTGGGTGTGCTGGTAACCAATCTGTTTGGCCTGACTGCTGAAGGTCTGGTGCAGGGTAGCGCTGAAACCGCGCGTCTGACGGCGATTGAGACCAACTACGTGGGTAAAGTGGCCGATCTGACCGTTCCGCAGATGGTGCTCTCCTTCATTCCGAAGAACCCGTTCGCTGACCTGACCGGTGCAAGCCCAACCTCCATTATCAGCGTGGTGATCTTCGCGGCATTCCTGGGCGTGGCTGCGCTCAAGCTGCTGAAGGACGATGCGCCGAAAGGCGAGCGCGTTCTGACAGCCATCGATACCCTGCAAAGCTGGGTGATGAAGCTGGTGCGTCTGGTCATGCAGCTGACGCCGTACGGTGTCCTGGCGCTGATGACCAAAGTCGTGGCAGGCTCTAACCTGCAAGACATCATCAAGCTTGGCAGCTTTGTGATCGCCTCTTATCTGGGGCTGGGCATTATGTTTGTGGTGCACGGTATCCTGCTGGGCGTGAACGGCGTTAGCCCGCTGAAATATTTCCGCAAAGTCTGGCCGGTGCTGACCTTCGCCTTCACCAGCCGTTCCAGCGCGGCATCTATCCCGCTGAACGTGGAAGCACAGACCCGTCGTCTGGGCGTACCGGAGTCTATCGCCAGCTTCTCGGCCTCCTTTGGCGCCACCATCGGGCAGAACGGCTGTGCGGGTCTCTACCCGGCGATGCTGGCCGTGATGGTTGCCCCAACCGTGGGGATTAACCCGCTGGATCCGGTCTGGATTGCGACGCTGGTGGGTATCGTGACCATTAGCTCCGCCGGTGTTGCAGGCGTGGGCGGCGGCGCGACCTTCGCTGCGCTGATCGTTCTGCCTGCGCTGGGACTGCCGGTGACGCTGGTTGCCCTGCTGATCTCTGTTGAACCGCTGATCGATATGGGGCGTACCGCCCTGAACGTGAGTGGCTCAATGACCGCCGGTACCCTGACCAGCCAGTGGCTGAAGCAGACCGACAAAACGATTCTCGACAGTGAAGAAGATGCGGAACTGGCCCATCGTTAATCACGGCTGAAATAAAAAAACCGCCTGCGGGCGGTTTTTTTATGGCTGTTATTCTTCAACCTCTTCATCCTGGCGGGTCTGCACAGCCCATCGCTGCGCCGATTCCGGCACCGTAAACGCAGGGGAGCGACGGAAGTGCTCGCCAATCAGCACGAAGGCAACGTATTTACCCCGTAACATCCAGACATCGCGAAAACCATCCACTTTCAGGGCATGGTCAGGCGGCGCGGGTTCAACGCGGGGCATATAGCTAATAACCTGGCGGTTTTGTTGACGAAGAGGTTTCATAAGCGACGGGTTCACTAAAGCAAATTCTTAAAGCAGGAAATTTCTATGATAGCCGATTCTCCCCCCACCCGTCGCGCCTGACGTGAGGCAGATGGCTCCTTTCGCTAGTCACTTATCTGAAAACGCTTAGTTCGCCTGCTAATTCATCACATTGTTCTATCCTTAATAGGGTTTTCAGGAACGAACAAAGGAGAATCGTGCAATGTCGAACAATGATAAACCCCATCAAGCCCCTATTCATGGCACCGAAGAATCTCAACCGGGAATGGACTCACTCGCCCCTGCGGATGGCTCTCATAAACCGTCGCCGGGCCTGTCCGCGCCGGGCGAGCAACCTACTGCACCGGGAAGCGTGAAGTCGCCCGATGCGGATAACGAGAAGTTAAAATCTCTCGACCCGCACCGCAAAGGGGGTGAAGGCTATGCGCTGACCACCAATCAGGGCGTGCGTATCGCCGATGACCAGAACTCCCTGCGCGCCGGAACGCGCGGCCCGACGCTGCTGGAAGATTTCATCCTGCGGGAAAAAATCACCCATTTCGACCATGAGCGTATCCCTGAGCGTATCGTTCACGCTCGCGGCTCCGCGGCGCACGGCTATTTCCAGCCGTACAAGAGCCTGAAGGCGATCACGAAGGCGGATTTCCTTTCCGATCCGAACAAAATCACACCGGTATTTGTGCGCTTCTCTACCGTACAGGGCGGCGCGGGTTCGGCCGATACGGTGCGTGATATCCGCGGCTTCGCCACCAAATTCTATACCGAAGAGGGCATTTTCGACCTCGTCGGGAATAACACCCCGGTTTTCTTCATTCAGGATGCGCATAAGTTCCCTGACTTTGTCCATGCGGTAAAACCAGAGCCACACTGGGCCATACCGCAGGGACAAAGTGCGCATGACACCTTCTGGGACTACGTCTCCCTGCAACCGGAAACCCTTCACAACGTGATGTGGGCGATGTCTGACCGGGGGATCCCACGCAGCTATCGCACCATGGAAGGGTTTGGTATTCATACCTTCCGTCTGATTAACGCTGAAGGTAAAGCGACGTTTGTGCGTTTCCACTGGAAACCGGTCGCGGGGAAAGCGTCCCTGGTGTGGGATGAAGCGCAGAAGCTGACCGGGCGCGATCCGGACTTCCACCGTCGCGAACTGTGGGAATCCATTGAAGCCGGTGATTTCCCGGAATACGAGCTGGGATTACAGCTGATCCCGGAAGAGGACGAGTTCAAATTCGACTTCGACCTGCTCGACCCGACCAAGCTTATTCCTGAAGAGCTGGTGCCGGTTCAGCTGGTGGGCAAAATGGTGCTTAACCGCAACCCGGATAACTTCTTCGCGGAGAATGAGCAGGCTGCGTTCCACCCGGGCCATATTGTGCCGGGGCTGGATTTCACCAACGATCCGCTGCTACAGGGCCGTCTGTTCTCTTACACCGATACGCAGATCAGCCGTCTCGGTGGACCGAACTTCCACGAAATTCCTATCAACCGTCCGACCTGCCCGTACCATAACTTCCAGCGTGACGGGATGCATCGCCAGGATATCGATACCAACCCGGCGAACTACGAGCCAAACTCCATTAACGATAACTGGCCGCGTGAAACCCCGCCGGGGCCAAAACGTGGCGGATTTGAGTCGTATCAGGAGCGCGTGGACGGAACAAAAATTCGCGAGCGCAGCCCGTCATTCGGCGAATATTACGCTCAGCCTCGCCTGTTCTGGAACAGCCAGACCCCGATTGAACAGCAGCACATTATCGGCGGTTTCAGCTTTGAGCTGAGCAAAGTGGTGCGTACCTACATTCGCGAGCGCGTGGTCGACCATCTGGCGCATATTGATATCCAGCTTGCTCAGGGCGTGGCGAATAATCTCGGCATCACGCTGACTGACGAGCAATGCCATGCCGCACCGCCAAAAGACGTGAACGGGCTGAAGAAGGATCCGTCCCTGAGCCTGTACGCGGTACCTGGCGGGTCAATTAAAGGCCGCGTAGTGGCTATCCTGCTGAACGATAAACCGCGCGCCAGCGACGTGCTGGGGATCATGAAGGCGCTCAAAACCCAGGGCGTACATGCCAAACTGCTTTACTCCCGCATGGGTGAAGTGACAGCCGACGATGGCTCTGTCCTGCCAATTGCCGCGACCTTCGCCGGGGCACCGTCGCTGACGGTTGACGCGGTGATTATGCCGTGCGGCGACGTTGAGAGCCTGCTCGGTAACGGTGATGCCGCCTATTATCTGCTGGAAGCCTATAAGCACCTGAAGCCAATCGCCCTGGCAGGCGATGCGCGGAAGTTTAAATCTCTGCTGAAGGTACCGGATCAAGGGGAAGAAGGCATTGTCGAAGGTGATAACATTGACGATGCGTTTATGACCCGGTTGTTTGACCTGCTTGCCGCCCACCGCGTATGGTCGCGCAGCAGTAAGATTGACCAGATACCGGCGTAAAAAATGCCGGGTGGCGCTGCGCTTACCCGGCCTACATTTCGACTGGTGTTGTAGGCCCGGTAAGGCGAAGCCGCCACCGGGCTTTATCTTAAAGATCCGCGAAAGTTCCCAACCGATATCCACGCTCGGCAATCGCGTACTTCAACGACGCCGACGTCAGCACATCCAGTTCCGCCAGACGCGGCCAGCAGTAGGCGCTCTTACGTACGATGTTATCGACAAACGCCGGGTGCGCCATTACCTCGAGCGAGCGCTCCCCTTTTGCGGCGGACTCATCCAGCACCTTCAGGAACAGCGCTTCGTCGATCTCGTCGCCATAAAATGCGCTGCTGAACCCCTCCGTTGACGTCATCGCGACGTCCGGCAATCCGCGCACCTCCCGATCCACGCGCATCGCCACGCCTTTACGTTGCGCAAACTCTGCCACAAGCGGGAAAATCGCCGGGATCATATGCACATGATGATGGCTGTCAATATGGGTAGGCTCGCGGCCAAACACATCCACAAAGCGGTTAAACTGGCAATCCAGCTCGCGGGCAATCTCATCGAGCGGCAGAGCGCCCTGCTCCGCCATTTCCCAAATCCATTTCCCCAGCTGGCCGTCGCGCGTCAGGCCCGGCATTGGCGAAAGGGGCAACCCAAGCGTCAGCACAAAGTGCATGCCCACGCCCAGCTCGGGCAGCTCACGGCTTAACTGCGCCGCATGTTCCACCGCCTCACCGTTGATGAGCGCTGTTGTAGAGGTCACGACGCCCCGGCGACAGGCTTCAATAATGCCGTAGTTCTGCCCTTTTGACAGGCCAAAATCATCGGCATTGACGATCAGCAGGTTTTCCATCGCGCCTCCTCTTAACGGTGTGTGAGTTTCAGTTTCTCAACCGTTGCAGCAAAGTTTGGCAGCCATTTTTCATGCGCCAGGATCATCTCACCCGCGAGTTTTTCAGCGTCACGGTCAGAATGCACCAGCGGGCTGAGGTTCAGCGCCAGCAGCACGTCATTCAGTTCGCCGCTCAGGGCCGCATTGCTCGCCGCCACTTCAAAGCCTTTGATGGTGTGAATCAGGCCCATCACCTTATCGTCGAAGTGGGTAATGCGGGGATGTGGTTTTGCACCCTCGCGCCCAAGAATGCAGGTCATCTCAACGGCCCAGTCTGCCGGGATATTGTCGATGTGCCCGTGATGGGGAACGTTCACATAGTGCTCGGCCTGCTTGTCATTGTAAATGGCGTTAATCACTTCACACGCGGCATCCGAATAGTATGCCCCGCCGCGCTGCTCCAGCTCTTTCGGTTTGACGTTCAGGTTCGGATCTTTATACAAATCAAAAAGCTGCTTCTCTACTTTCTGTACAACCTGAGCGCGTGCGCCACCTTTGTAGTATTCGCCCATTTCAATGGCCAGCATCTCTTTCTGCTTGAAGTAGTAGAGCAGATACGAGCACGGCAGCAGATTCAGGGAGCGGATCAGCCCTTCGCTGAACGGCAGATCGAAAATGTTTTTCACCGAGGCCGCGGTCAGGCGACCAGAGGCGACGCCGTCGAGCAGTTCCGCAAAGCGCGATTGCCCGTTCACTATCACATCTTTGATAAAGACCATGTGATTCAGGCCGAACAGATCAATGGAGAGATCATCGTTATCGGTCAGTTCCAGTACATCGCGGATGAACATCTTCATGCCAATCGGAATATTGCAGACGCCGATAAAGCGTTTGAAACCGGTGTGGCGATAGACTGCCTCGGTGACCATCCCGGCCGGGTTGGTAAAGTTGATCACCCAGGCGTTCGGGCAGATCTCCTCCACGTCTTTAATGATGTCAAAAATGACCGGAATAGTACGCAGGCCTTTAAACAGGCCACCTGCCCCGTTGGTTTCCTGGCCCAGATAACCGTGGCTCAGCGGAATGCGCTCGTCCAGCTCACGCGCCTTCAGCTGGCCGACGCGCAGCTGCGTGGTCACGAAGTCAGCATCTTTCAGTGCCAGGCGGCGATCCAGCGTTTTATGCACGGTTAAGGGCACGCCCGCTTTTTCAACCATGCGTTTGCACAGTTCAAAAATAATATTCAGCTTCTCCTGACCTTCTTCAACATCCACCAGCCATAATTCGCTGACCGGTAATTCATGATACCGTTTCAGGAAACCTTCAAGTAATTCCGGGGTATAGCTGCTGCCGCCACCAATGGTTACGACTTTTAATTTCTGTTGCATAATATCTCCCTTAGCGTATCAGGTTAATCGCCTGCAAGGTATAGCGTACTCTTCCCGCTATTTGGGCAAGCCATTACGTCACTGTTCCTGGCGGATAAACCGCCGAAAGTTAATTAATTACCGTTAAATTTTTGCGGTAACTGTTCGGTGTGAATGAAGTCAATTTTTTAAAGGTTTTAATAAACAGGCTGGGGCTGCTGTAACCCGATTCGTAAGCGATATCGGTGACAGAGTAGTTAGTAATTTCCAGCTGTTTTTTGGCAAAGTTAATGCGGATTTCATTAATGATTTGCACAGGCGTTTTACGGTAATAACGCTGCGTGGCGCGCGTCAAATATTCCTGCGATTTACCCGACAGCGCCACCATATTCTCCAGGGCGTTATCGCTGAACTGTCCTTTATCGTGCATCAGCTCCACGGTACTGCGCAGCCACTGAGGAATATCATCCACCACCTGCTGTTCTTCACGGTGATGGCGGAGGCGATTCATGACGTAGAACGTCACGGTTTCAATAAATTCATCAAATTCATTGTCGCGGAAATTCAGCGAGGCGATAACCGTTTCAATCCAGGTCATAAACTCATTTTTAACGCGATACACCTGTGACGCCACAAAGCAGAACGGCACCAGCGGCAGGTAGTGCTTCTCAAAGAAGCGTCTGCTGACGCCCACGTTCAAAATGCGCGTCGCACCAAACTCATAAAAGCTCTGGTGATAAGATCCCATTGGCAGGAAGACGAAATCGCCACGCTCAAGCAGGACGCGCTTACCGTTGATCTCCTGATAGTAGCGGCCGGTCAGAACAATCGTGAACTCGTAGTAGTCATGCTGGTGCAGACCGCTGGCGCTCTCCGTTTTGTTGTAAATCACCACGTGAAAATTTTTGCCATTAAACAGCTGTTGCTCATGTGCGGTTTTGATTTCCATCGTGCTGACCTCCTGCTACTTCAACTGACTTATTGCATCTTCTCGTGAAGCTCGATGAGCTCCGCGACCAGCTCGCGTGCCAGCATGGAGGTCATCAGATGATCCTGCGCATGTACCAGCACCAGACTCACTTTCATCTTCCCTTCGCCCTGGTCGCTTTCGATGAGCTTCGTCTGCACCAGATGCGCTTCGTTTAACGCCGTACGGGACTGCTCCATCATGGTTTTCGCGGCAACGAAGTCGCCCTGCTTAGCCTGCTTAAGCGCCGCATACGCCAGGCTACGTGCCTGCCCGGAGTTGATGATGAGGCCCATCACCACCTCTTCCAGATCGTTCTCTGCGGTTTCTTCGGCAATGATACTCTCTAAATCTAACATCTTTAAGCTCCTTTCCGCTGGCGCGGGTTGCCCCGCGCCGTGCAATTTTAGAATTTCAGTGCGAGGGCGATATCCTCTTCGCTCTCTTCTTCATCGATAACCGTTGCGGCCTTGTTCGCAATCGCCACGAACGGCATGTAAAGCAGGGTTGCAATCCCGAGGTTGAATATCGCCAGCAGGAAGGCCGCCACGCTACCGTTGGTGTTGAAGAACGCGCCCAGACCAGCCGGCATCGTCCACGGCGCAATGTTGGTCACCGGCGGGATAATGCCCAGGTAGTACGCCGTCAGCGTAATCGCGGCCAGCAGCGGCTGAACCAGGATGAAGGGAATGAACATCACCGGGTTCATGATAATTGGCAGACCAAACAGGATCGGCTCGTTAATCTGGAAGATGCCTGACGGCAGGGCCAGCTTCGCAACCTGACGATGGTCGGCGCGGCGAGAGACAATAAAGACCGCGATGATCAGACCCAACGTCGCCCCGGTACCGCCCAGGAAGATATAGGAGTCAAGCATCGGCTTCGCCCACACATGGAAGGTTTTACCGGCCGCCAGCGCCGCATCGACGGAGCCGTACTGCTGGTAAAGCGCGACGTTTTCCAGTGCCCACGGGGTCATAATACCGCTGTCCAGCGCCGCCAGTGCCAGTGAACCATGCACGCCGAAGAACCACAGCAGGGAGGTAAAGATGACATACGCCCAACCGACCACGCTACCCATCGACGCCAGCGGCGTTGAGATAGAGTCCATAATGATCTGGTGGAAGTTAGTTCCCCAGTGAGAGAGCGCCCAGGCAATAATCCCCATGATGGAGAGAATAATGAAGCCCGGAATCAACGCGGAAAATGAACGAGAAACGGAGGCAGGAACGCTATCCGGCAAGCGGATAACCCAGTTACGGCGAATAATGAAGGTGAACATTTCGGCCACCACCAGCCCGATAATAATACCGGAAATGATGTTTGCCCCACCCAGCCAGTTTGCGCCAACGGCGTAAGCGTCACCCACGCTGTACGGTGTGACGGTCATGAACGCGGCAATGGACAGTAAGCCTGCCGCCAGCGGATCAACTTTACGCTCTTCCGCCAGCGCCATTCCGATAAAGAAAGGCGCCATTAGCGACATAATACCCAACGTACCGTTGTATACGTTGCCGCCAATGGCTTTTAAACCATTAAGGGTTTCAATAGTTGAAGCATCTAACCTAATTCCTAATGAATAAAAAAAGGAACCTTCTCCAAAGCTCAGAAAAACGTTGTTAATTAAAACGAACATTGCCCCGGCTAATGTCAACGGCATTAATTTAATAAAGCCGTTCTTAATGGCATTAACGTGAGGCTGCTTTCCTATTTTAACAGCAAAAGGAAGGAGTACCTTTTCAAGTGAAGCGATGACTTTACTCATAGGAAAATACCCTTAAATGCCGCAACGACCGTTACGGCGTATTGTGTGTGAAATAACTCTTTGACGGGAAAAATAAAAAATTAATTAGCAGCTTTTTTAATCGCCGCAACGGCAGCTTTTAATACACCTAAACCATCAATCTTGCCGTATAAAACGGAATCGATCACTTCGACCGGCTTATTGGGTAGCAGACGCTGAATTTCTGGCAGCATATAAGCGATTTGCGGCCCGAGTAAAATAACGTCGGCTGTCTGACCCTTCTCGCCCGCCAGCGTTTCCGGAAACGCCTCAATCACCACAGGGACTTCATATTTTTCGGCCTGCGCGCGCATTTTGGAAACCAGCAGCGAAGTGGACATGCCCGCAGAGCAAAACAGATAGATATGTTTCTTTTCCATGATAACTTCCCTCTTGTTTGGCTACCCGCCGTCTCGCTATCACTCGACTCGCTATCCTGGCTGACGGGCAGTGTGCTGAACATTGTTTGTCGTTGAAGTGAGTATACGCAATGGTACAGGGAGGGGATAATTCTGGATAGACTGAAATTGTCTCTCATTGACCTGGCTTGTTGACTACCTTCACATTTCAGGCAAATAATTCGCGCCAAGAAATAAGATTCACGTATGCATAAAAAAACCGGCCTTCCGGCCGGTTTGTTAACGCTCTCAGGCAAGCAGGCTTACTGTGCCTTAGGTGCCTGTGGGTCGGTGTCGTATTCGGCACAGGTCTGGTAACCAGAATTGATCACGTGACCCGTATCATCCAGGGCGACAAAATAGGTCTCTGCCTTACCATCACGTTGACCCAGAATATAGGTCTGGCAGGTACCACGCGCGTGGATCATAGTGACTTCTGAAGAAGGTTTACCGGCAATGGCTGCAACCTGGGAACGCGTCATGCCTTTTTTGACGTCTTTTACCACTGGCTGTGTGAACTGATCTTTAGTGCGATCGTAAGCTGTACACCCTGCCAGCATAGTCAGTACCGCCGCTGCGCTTAAAATTCCTGCTACGTTCTTGTTCATATTCCGTCCTCTTGTTTATCAGCGTGTTAACTAAGCATGGGATAAAAATTACTATTGTTCAACTTTGCGAGTTACGCCAGACGAATTTCGGAAAATTCTAATAAAACAACGGTAAGCTGCTAAATCGCTGTAAAACAGTACACTCAAAACTGTGATCCTTGTCGTTTCCCCGACAAAGGGTTAGTTTTAACAGATCACACTTTCTGTTTGGTTCTGCATAGGGAGGGCGTAATGGCTCTGCAACAAGAAATTATTCAGGCGCTGGGCGCGAAACCTGCGATTGATGCCAATGAAGAGATCCGTCGTAGCGTTGATTTTTTGAAAGCTTACCTGTCTGCACACCCTTTCCTGAAGACGCTGGTGCTGGGTATCAGCGGCGGTCAGGATTCCACTCTGGCCGGTAAGCTGAGCCAGATGGCCATCTCCGAGCTGCGTGACGAGACCGGTGACACCGCGCTGCAATTTATTGCCGTACGTCTGCCGTATGGCGTGCAGGCTGACGAGCAGGACTGTCAGGATGCAATCGCGTTTATTCAGCCGGACCGTGTTCTTACCGTAAATATTAAAGGTTCGGTACTGGCAAGCGAGCAGGCCCTGCGTGAAGCCGGCATTGAACTGAGCGATTTTGTCCGCGGCAACGAGAAAGCCCGTGAGCGCATGAAAGCACAGTACAGTATCGCAGGGATGACTAAAGGGGTCGTGGTCGGCACCGACCACGCCGCGGAAGCTATCACCGGCTTCTTCACCAAATACGGCGATGGCGGCACGGATATCAACCCCCTCTTCCGCCTGAACAAGCGTCAGGGTAAGCAACTGCTGGCGGCGTTGGGCTGCCCGGAGCACCTGTATAAGAAGGCGCCAACGGCGGACCTGGAGGACGATCGCCCTTCCCTGCCGGATGAAGCGGCGCTGGGCGTTACGTATGACAACATCGATGATTATCTGGAAGGCAAAACGCTCGACGAAGGTACCGCTAAAATTATCGAAGGCTGGTATCTGAAAACCGAGCATAAGCGCCGTCCGCCCATTACGGTGTTTGATGATTTCTGGAAAAAGTAAAAGCAAAACGGTAACTCCGCTTTGCAGGCCGGGTAAGGCGTAGCCGCCACCCGGCTCTTTTTTAACCACCGAACACCTGCTACACTGTATGCCTGAACAGTATATGGAGCAGTATGTGAGCAGGCGTCAATCCGCCCCGCGTCTTGAGTTTGAAGCGGCGGCTATCTACGAATATCCCGAGCATCTTCGCCCCTGGCTTGAGGCACTGCCTAAACAGCCTGGCGTCTATTTCTTCCACGGCGACAGCGACACCATGCCGCTCTATATCGGCAAAAGCGTGAATATCCGCAGCCGGGTGATGTCGCACCTGCGTACGCCGGATGAAGCATCGATGCTCAGGCAGTCCCGGCGGATCACCTGGATCGAGACGGCAGGCGAACTGGGCGCGCTTCTGCTCGAAGCCCGGCTCATCAAGGAACAGCAGCCGCTGTTTAACAAACGCCTGCGCCGCAACCGCCAGCTGTGTTCCTTGCAGATTAACGCAGGAAAACCGCAGGTCGTTTATGCCCGGGAAGTGGATTTTTCGCATGAACCCAATCTTTACGGTCTGTTTGCCAACAAACGTGCCGCACTGCAAACCCTGCAATCCCTGGCTGATGAATTACAGCTTTGTTACGGCCTGTTAGGACTGGAAGCCACCACCCGTGGTCGCGCCTGTTTCCGCTCAGCGCTGAAACGCTGCGCCGGGGCGTGCTGTGGAAAAGAGAGCGTTGAAGAACATCATGCCCGGTTTATGGCTGGCCTTGCCTCTATCAGCGTTAACTGCTGGCCGTGGGAAGGCGCGGTGGCGCTGAAAGAAACCCGCGATGGGATGACGCACTATCACATCATCCGCAACTGGCTCTGGCTCGGCGCCGTTGAAAATCTGGATGACGCTACCGCTCTGCTGCGCACCCCTGCCGGTTTCGATCAGGATGGTTACAAAATTCTCTGCAAGCCACTGTTAACCGGAAAATATGAGATCATCGTCCTCAATGACCCGGCAGCCAGGTAATTTCACTGAACAGCAGCGACCCCTTCGTTTCCAGTAAACGGAGGGTATGACTGCCCGCTTCCCAGCTGGCGCCCTGATCGGCGGTCAGTAATTTGTCGCCCAGTTGCCAGGCGCCGCTTAATACGAATGCCACCCCACCGCGTGACGCGAAGGTAGTGAACGTCCGGGTAGCAACGCGCACCTTTGCCTGGCAGCAATCCCGTCGGGTCATGATGTTGAAGTCCATCGACATCTGCCCCTCTGTGAGCACGGCTTTCACCGCCAGATCGCCCGCAAATCGGTAAGGCTGATGATGCTTCAGGGTATGACAAAACGCCCTGCCTGCATCCAGGGTCACCTCGCCGCCCTCCAGCAGCGTAATCACCCGGTCAACGCCCGGGAACGCGGAAAATTCGCCGTTACTGGCGATGGAGGCAATACTGGCCCGCCAGAAAAAATCCCGCGTCGCGGGAGGAAAACAGCAAATCTCACGCGTCTCACCCGCACCATTACGCCAGAGACTGACCGGCATTTTACGGATATCAAAGAATTCCATGACCACTCCTGAAGGACGCACCGTGCGCCAGGGCATTTTCACAGACGTATTATCGGCAGCAGTCAGGCCAGACCTTAGGCATGGGATAAAAGAAAAACCGCCGGTCCTGTCCACAGCGTTTTCGCTTTTGTAGACAGGAGCCCGGCGGTCTTAAGAGAGTGAACCGATTATTCGGTTGGTGCAGGCATTTTACCTTCCGGCGCTGCACGTTCTGTCAGACGCTTCTCAAAATTGGCATTAAATTGCTTTTTCTGTTCCGGCGTCAGAATGTTGTAAATCTTGTTCTGGGTTTCCATGTGGGCCAGCATGCGCGCTTTATGCTGCTCGGCCATTTTGTCGATTTGCGCTTCCGCTTTTGCTTTATCGAAGCTGTCGCTGGCAATGATGTCATGCATTGCGCGGCGCTCTTCCAGCGGAGGACGTTTCATCTGGTCACGCTGGCTTTTCATGATGTCGCGGATCTGCTGCTTCTGCGCATCGGTGAGGTTCAGATCTTTAAACATCATCATCTCATGGTGCATACCCGGCTTGCCTTTATGATGCATCATCATTTTGCCTTCCGTCGGCGCGGCGGTAGTGGTCGCGGTATCGGCGGCGAACGCCATGCTGGTAGCGCCCAGAGCCAGGGTAGAGGCAACAAACAGTGCAGTTAATTTACGCATAATGTCTTTCCTTACTTTCAGTTATTCTTCGGCGCTATGCCGTGTTGACGAGATTAACTTTACGGGGTTTATCGTCAATTAGTCAGAGCAACGGTAAAACAATGAAAGTGTAAAAAACAACTTTTCGCCAATTGTGGAGAAATTAAGGAAAAAGCGTGGAGAGATGAAACAGAAATATTCAACAGGATGATTTTAAAGAGATTATGGAGAAGTATAGCGAAGTGCCGTTTAATAATAAAGCAATTCCCCAGGAATATTCCGCAAACAATACCAGAGCGCTTTTAACGCTAAGAAATTTATTCTTCATTTCCCCTCCGGTCTGCGCGAGGGGAGACGATCAGGGCATTTTTTCCAGCATCAGGCCAGCTCGCAAACCAAACGCGACCGACGGATTAGGAAATAAAACATATTCCGTGGATTTCTGTACCGCATAGCGCGTCTCACCATCTTCCGCCAGCAGGACGCCCTGGCGAAATGGCGTAAAGTTCAGCGTATGGGGCGCCATATGTAGCTGGAAAGCCTCGCTTTGACGCGTGATCTGCTGCACGACCCGATAGCGCACAACGGGTTCCCGGGAGGGTTCCGGTGCAACCCCGGCGAGCAACGCCCGAAGCGCCTGATGCGTAGGGGCAAAACGCGTCAGGTCGTTTTGCCCGAACGGCAGCGCTTTTCCCAGCTCCAGGGTGCAGGATAACGCGCCAACATTCTCGCAGGTGAAGTGGGTAAACGTGCCGCCTGGCGTCTGGTGGAAGACCAGCGCCTCCAGCCCTGCGTCGCCAAGCCAGGTCAGAAACGCCTCATCCCACGGCTGATGACGCTGCGGTAACACGCCAAAACGCACGTGGTACGAGGCGCGAATGGCCGTATGCAGATCGAGGTGCCAGCGCGTTTCCCCCGCCCCGGCAAAAAACGCCGTGACCATCTTCTCCAGCCATTGCGCGCGTGTCGTCTCATCACTCTGTGGAAACTGCGCCCAGCGACCACCAAACATGCGGTTGATGTCGCTCACGAGATACCGCTTATTTTGCGCCAGCGCAGGCGGATTTCCCAGTACCACCAGCAGACGGCAGTGCAGCGTGATCTCTGCGCGATACAGCGCGCGCAGCAAAAGATCGACAATCTCCACGGGCGCGGTTTCGTTTCCGTGAATGCCGGTCGAAAGCAGCAGCGACAGGTCATATTCCCCCGTCGGCGTCAGTTCAAGCACGCCCGGCCCCAGCCATCGCCAGTGGAACGAGGGGCCTTCCCCCTCTTGCCGCTCCTGTGTCTCTTCGGCCAGCGTCAGCGCCAGTAAATTTTCCATATCGTCTCCTTAGCGCTGGAACGGATAAACCGATCCCAGTTGCAGGATGGTCGATAATGCATCCAGCGCCTCGCGGCCTTCGCGCAGCAGCTGCGGGTCAACCAGATCGGCCTGAACCAGACGGTCGCGATAATAGCGGTCCACCCAGTCATTGAGGGTATTGAACAGCGTGTCGTTCATCATCACCGCCGGATTCACGGCCTGCATCTCCTCCGGCGTTAACACCACGCGCAGTCGCAGGCACGCCGGTCCCCCGCCGTTGGCCATACTTTCCCGCAGATCAAACACGCGCAGTTCATCAATCGGGTTATCCGCCTGCACCAGTTCGCTGAGATAGCGCCAGACGCCCTGATGGTTGCGGGACTCCTGCGGCAGCACCAGCATCATGCTGCCGTCATCCCGGCTCAGCAGCTGGCTGTTGAACAGATACGTTTCGACCGCATCCTGCACGCTTACCGCCTGCGTGGGCACCTGAATCGGCATAAATCCCGGCACGCGTTCGCGCAGCGTGGCCAGCAACTTTTCCTGATGGGCAAACGCCTGCTCGTGGCAGAACAGCACCTGACGGTTGGAAACAGCAATGACGTCGTTATGAAACACGCCCTGGTCGATCACCTGCGGATTTTGCTGGGCAAAAATCACCTGAGAAGGATTAACCTGGTTCAGCCGCGCAACCGCCTGGCTTGCGGCTAAAGTTTGTCTCGCCGGATAACGAACCGGCGCGGCGTGGCCGCCCTCTTCCCGTCCATAGATAAACAGCTGCAAACCCGGCTCGCCATAGTCGCCGCCCAGACGGTTGTGGTTTGCCGCCCCTTCATCACCAAACATCGCGACCTGCGGCAGCGCCGAATGTACCTCGAAATGCGCTTCATGATTAAAAATGGCGCGCAGCACGCGCCCGGTGGTCTCCGCTTCGCTGGCGCGGTGGAATTTGTTGTTCAGGTTAGCAACGGTCAGATGCACTTTGCCGTCCAGCGTATCCGCCGACGGCGCAACGGTGGCGGCATTCGCCACCCACATCGAGGAGGCTGAACTGGCCGCCGAAAGCAGGTGTGGCGTCTGCGTGCCTGCTTTTTCCACCACCTGCTCATCCGTACCGCTGAACCCCAACTGGCGCAGCACGGCCACGTTTGGGCGCTCCTGCGGCGGGATCACCGCCTGCGGGAAACCGGCATCGGACAGCGCCTTCATTTTCAATAGCCCCTGCTTCGCCGCCAGCTTCGGGTTCGAGACCTGGAAACGGTGCTTCGTCGAGGCTTCATTACCGAACGACAGCCCGGCATAGTGGTGCGTCAGCCCCACGAGGCCGTCAAAGTTAACCTCACGCGCTTTCATGGGCGTCACCCTCTGTAAAATCCAGCCCCGGATTCAGCGTCTCCGGCAGCGTCAGCGCCGGGGTTTCCAGGCTTGCCATCGGCCACGCGCAGTAATCGGCGGCATACCAGGCGCTGGCGCGATGGTTGCCCGACGCCCCTACGCCACCAAACGGCGCGGTGCTCGCCGCACCGGTCAGCGGTTTGTTCCAGTTCACGATCCCGGCGCGCGCTTCCAGCAGCAGTTGTTCGAATTTCTCGCGATGCGGCGATATCAAGCCGCTCGACAGGCCGTAGCGGGTGTTGTTGGCCATCTCAATCGCCGACTCAAAATCGTCATAGCTCCAGACGCACAGCAGCGGGCCAAAGACCTCTTCATCCGGCACGTTGCTCGTCGCACTCATCTCAATAATCCCCGGCGTCAGCAGCGACGTGCCCGGCTGAACCAGCTTCGGCTCCAGCAGGGTTTTCGCCCCGCGCGCCACGTGCTCCTGCCACGCTTTCAGCACGTTCAGCGCCGCCTGCGCGGAGATCAGCCCGCCGATAAACGGCTGCGGCTCGGCATCCCATTTCGCGGGAACCAGACGCGCGCTCACCTCCACCAGACGCTTCAGGAACGCATCCCCCTGCGCGCCGCGTTTAACCAGCAGGCGGCGGGCGCAGGTACAGCGCTGTCCGGCGGTAATGAACGCCGACTGAATGGTCAGATGGACCGCGGCATCGATATCATCCGGATCTTCCACAATCAGCGGGTTGTTGCCGCCCATCTCCAGCGCCAGAATTTTTTCCGGCTGCCCCGCCAGCTGGCGATGCAGCTGATAGCCTGTTCCGGCACTGCCGGTGAACAGCAGACCGTCAATGTCGCTCAGCGCACTCAGCGCCTGACCTGTTTCACGCCCGCCCTGCACCAGATTCACCACCCCCGGCGGCAGCCCCGCCTGCTCCCAGAGTTTTATGACTGCTTCTCCGGTTAAGGGGGTTAACTCACTCGGCTTGAAGATGACGGTATTCCCCGCCAGCAGCGCAGGCACAATGTGCCCGTTCGGCAGATGTCCGGGGAAGTTATACGGGCCAAACACCGCCAGCACCCCGTGCGGACGGTGGCGCAGCGTGGCGGCGCCGTCTGGCATACCGGTATGCTGCTCGCCGGTGCGGGTATGGTACGCCTTCACCGATATCGCAATTTTGTTGATCATCGCCGTGACTTCGGTTGTTGCCTCCCAGCGCGGCTTGCTGGTTTCGCAGGCAATGATGCGGGTCAGCTCGGCTTTATTGGCCTCCAGCAGCGCAGCAAATTTCTCAACCAGCGCCTGGCGCTCGGAGAATGGCCGTTTCGCCCATGCCGGAAACGCGCGGCGTGCAGCCTGGCAGGCCTGCTCAACCTGCCCGGCGCTGGCGTCGTTCCCCGACCAGAGCACCTCCTGGCCGACCGGGTTAGTTTTTGTCCGCGCGTCACCTTCGCCCGTTACCCAGTCACCGTTAATCCATAGAGTCATGCTGTTTTCTCCTCAGGGCAGAGCCGCACCAGGCGAACCGTGTCGCCAGCGTTACATTTCAGGGCATCCAGTTGCGCAGCCGTCAGTACCAGACGCTCGCATGTTGGGTTGGTTCGCACCAGCATGGCGCGGAAGTTGGTGTAATTCTCGTTAGAGACCAGGCAGGCTGGCCACTCGCCCGGCGCGGGCTGGCCCTCCGAGACCTCAACCAGGCGGCTTTTACGGATGGCGCGAACGCGGTCAATGTCGCATTCCAGCGTCGGGCCGCCGTCGAAAATGTCGACGTAGTTACGGTAGCGAAATCCCTCTTTCTCCAGCACTGCGCGAGCCGGGGCGGTTTGCGGGTGAACTTCGCCGATCACCGCCTGCGCTTCCGGGGTTAAGAAATGGGTATAAATAGGATGCTTCGGCATCAGCTCGGCGATAAACGCCTTCTGACCGGTACCGCACAGGTAATCCGCCCGGCTAAATTCCATGGAGAAGAAGCGTTCGCCCAGACTCTCCCAGAACGGCGAGTAGCCCGTCTCATCAATCACGCCGCGCATCTCCGCGACCACTTTTTCGTTGAAGCGGTCGCGAAAGGCGGCCATAAACATAAAGCGCGATTTGGAGAGCAGATAACCGTTGCCCTCTTTGCGCCAGTCCGGATCGAGAAACAGGGTGCAGAGTTCGCTGGCGCCGGTATGGTCATTACAGAGGAAGAGCGTCGGCAGCGCGTTGTAAACGTTCAGCTCTTTCGAGGCGTGGACCATCGTGCCGACGCGGTAGTTGTACCACGGATCGTTAAGCCCGACGGCCACCTCAATGGCGCAAATCCCCGCCACGGTTCCCGTGTCGGTATCTTCCAGCACGAACACATAGCCCTGTTCGCTTTTTGGCAACGTCCCCTGCCAGGTTTGCAGGGCGCGCTCAATGCGCGCCGACAGCGTTTTTTCATCGGCAGGCAGCGAGGTTAGCCCGCCCCCTGTCTTACCGGCAAGCTGCATAAGCCCGGCGAGATCGCCGTGCGCAACGGGACGGATGACCATCATGATGACACCCCGGACTTCACCTGTTCGCAGGCCAGCGCAAAACGATCTAACCCGGTTCTGACCTCTTCCTCGCTGACGATCAGCGCAGGGGCAAACCGCACCACGTTAGCACCGGCAATCAGCACCATTACGCCCTGCTTTGCCGCTTCCTGTGAAATCAGCTTCGCTTTGCCGGCAAACTCAGGGGCAAGCTCACAGCCTATTAACAGCCCCAGACCGCGGATCTCTTTGAACAAGCCGGTCTGGTTATTGATGGCAGTAAGGCGCTCAACAAACCACTGGTGACGCTGCTTCACGCCGTTAAGCACCTCAGGGGTGTTGATGATATCCAGCACCTGTCCGGCGACAGCGGTTGCCAGCGGGTTGCCGCCGTATGTGGTGCCATGGGTGCCCACGGTCATCACGCTGGCGAATTTATCGGTGGTCAGCATCGCCCCCACCGGGAAACCGCCGCCGAGCGCCTTGGCTGTTGAGAGCACATCCGGGGTCACGCCATAGTGCATGTAGGCGTACAGCTCACCCGTGCGGCCCACGCCGGTCTGGACTTCGTCAAAAATCAGGACCGCGTTATGCCGATCGCACAGCTCGCGCAGCCCTTGCAGGAACGCTTTCTGGGCGGGCATGACGCCGCCTTCCCCCTGCATGGGCTCGACAATCACCGCACAGGTGGTGTCGTCAATCAGCTCGCTGGCAGAGTGTAAATCGTTATACGCCGCATGCCGGATATCCGGCGGCAGCGGCGCAAAATCCTGAGAATATGAGGGCTGACCACCCGCGCTGACGGTAAACAGCGTGCGGCCATGGAAGGCATTTTTAAAGGCTACGATGCCGCTCTTGTGCGCGCCGAATTTATCGTGCGCATATTTTCGCGCCAGCTTTAGCGCCGCTTCGTTCGCTTCCGCGCCGGAGTTACAGAAAAAGACTTTTTCTGCGAAGGTGGCGTCGATCAGCTTCTTCGCCAGACGCAATGCCGGTTCGTTGGTATAACCGTTGCCGGTATGCCAGAATTTCGCTGCCTGGTCATTCAGCGCCTGCCGCAGCGCCGGGTTTGCATGCCCCAGCGCATTCACCGCAATCCCACCCGCAAAGTCGATATACTCTTTGCCCTGCTGATCCCACAGGCGAGAGCCTTCCCCACGTACCGGAATAAAAGCCGCCGGAGCGTATACCGGCATCATCCATTCATCGAAATTTTCACGCGTAACTGACAGAGACATAGCGACCTCATCCGGTAAATAAAAGGTTGTTTAAATGTTAAATAATTGAGTGTTTGCACTGTGAATGTAGATTGCAGCCTTCGTGCCAGCCAGCGATAAAAATGCATAAACGGGTTGGGGTAACACAATATCAATGAGTTAAAATATGGAGTTATTCACTGTTAATGCATAAATAGTGAATATTTTTACGACAAGCGGCGCTTTGCCGCATGAAAACAAGAAAGAGTATGCAGAGGCCAAATATAATCCTGGAATTGTGATCGCTCACGAAATTTATCGGTCCTTTATGCCCTGCTCGAGGGCAAAACGCGCCGAAATGGTGCAAATATTGCACCGTCGGCATTATCTGTCGCAGTAATTGGGCGAAGCGGATAACAGACGACGTAAATTCTGCTACCATCCTTGCACTATTCACCTTGCATTGGCAGCGACTATGAAATTTGTCTCTTTTAATATCAACGGCCTGCGTGCCCGCCCTCACCAGCTTGAAGCGATTGTTGAGCAACATCAGCCAGATGTGATCGGCTTGCAGGAGACAAAAGTTCACGACGATATGTTCCCGCTCGAAGAGGTAGCGAAGCTGGGCTATAACGTTTTTTACCACGGTCAGAAAGGTCACTACGGCGTTGCGCTGCTGACCAAAGATACGCCAGTGTCGGTGCGTCGTGGCTTCCCGGGTGACGATGAAGAGGCGCAACGCCGCATTATTATGGCGGAAATTCCTTCCGCGCTCGGCAATGTGACCGTCATCAATGGCTATTTCCCGCAGGGTGAAAGCCGCGATCATGAAACCAAGTTCCCGGCCAAAGCGAAGTTTTATCAGGATCTGCAAAACTACCTGACAACCGAACTCAAAAAAGAAAACCCGGTGCTGATCATGGGCGACATGAATATCAGCCCGACGGATCTGGATATCGGTATTGGCGAAGAGAACCGTAAGCGCTGGCTGCGCACCGGCAAATGCTCTTTCCTGCCGGAGGAGCGCGAGTGGATGGAGCGCCTGCTGGGTTGGGGGCTGGTGGATACTTTCCGCACGGCTAACCCGGCGACGCAGGATCGCTTCTCGTGGTTTGACTATCGCTCTAAAGGCTTCGATGACAACCGGGGCCTGCGTATTGATCTGCTGCTGGCGAGCGCCCCCCTGGCCGAACGCTGCATCGAAACCGGTATCGACTATGACATCCGCAGCATGGAAAAGCCGTCCGACCATGCGCCGGTATGGGCAACGTTCAAGCTGTAAACTTCAGTGAATATTAAAAAAATCAGTCTCCTGTGCGCCCTTCTGGGCGCATTTGTTTTGACCGTTGTTTTGCTTCCTCCAGGCATGCTCTCCCTCGACACGCTAAAAATGCACCAGCAAACGTTGCTCGATCGTGTGGAGCAGGCGCCTCTTCAGAGCGCGCTAGTCTATTTTGCGGTTTACGTTCTGCTCTCCGCGCTGTCGATCCCCGGAGCCGCGCTTCTGACGCTGCTCGGCGGGGCGCTTTTCAGCCTGTGGGAGGCGACGCTGTTGGTGTCATTTGCCTCGACGCTCGGCGCCACGCTTGCCATGCTCGTCAGCCGTTATCTGCTGCGCGACTGGGTGCAACGGCGCTTTGCCGCACAGATGAGCACGATAGATGCGGGGATGGATCGCGACGGCGCGCGCTACCTTTTTGCCCTGCGCCTGATGCCGTTGTTCCCGTTCTTTCTGGTCAATTTGCTGATGGGGCTAACCCGTCTCAGGGTGCGTCACTACTGGTGGGTCAGCCAGCTTGCAATGCTGCCTGCCACCGTCATTTATCTGAACGCCGGACGCGAGCTGGGGAAACTCACCTCGCTGCGCGATATTCTGTCGCCGGGACTGCTGTTCGCCTTTACACTATTAGGGTTATTACCGCTGGTCACTCGCTGGCTGTTTTCCCGTTACATCCCTTCGATTAAAAAGTGAGGCATTATGCGCCGGGTGCGTTTTTGCGCGTTTCTGACGAGTCTGCTGCTGGCAACCTCTGCCTTCGCCGCAGAGAGCTGGCAATCCATTCAGCAACAGGCCACCGGGCAGACCGTCTGGTTTAACGCCTGGGGCGGTGACGAGGCCGTTAACCGCTACCTCGACTGGGTAAGCGGCGAGATGAAAACGCACTACGCCATCAACCTGAAGATCGTTCATCTGGCCGATGCCGCCGACGCGGTGAAGCGGATCCAGACGGAACATGCCGCAGGACGTAGCAGTAACGGGTCGGTGGATCTGCTCTGGGTAAACGGGGAAAACTTCCGCAACCTGAAAGCGGCAAACCTGCTGCTCACCGGCTGGGCGCAAACCCTGCCCAACTGGCGCTACGTCGATACCCGTAAACCGGTAACGGAAGATTTTGCCATCCCGACCGATGGGGCAGAATCCCCGTGGGGCGGCGCGCAATTAACCTTTATCGCCCGTAAAGCGAGTACGCCGACACCACCGGCAGATCCCCACGCGCTGCTGGTATACGCCCGACAGCACCCTGGCAAGGTGAGCTATCCGCGACCGCCGGATTTTACCGGCACGGCGTTTCTTGAGCAGCTACTGCTGGCGCTGACCGCCCATCCGGAGGCGTTAAAAAACGCGCCAGACAGTACCTTTGCGCAGGTCACCGCGCCGCTGTGGGATTACCTTGATACGCTGCACCCCCTGCTGTGGCGCGAAGGGAACGATTTTCCTCCGTCGCCTGCGCGCATGGATACGCTGCTGGCCAGCGGCAGCCTGAACCTGTCGCTCACCTTTAACCCCGCCCATGCGATGCAAAAGGTGGCGAGCGGTGAACTGCCTGCCGACAGCTACAGTTTCGGCTTTCTCAAAGGCATGATCGGCAACGTCCATTTTGTCGCTATCCCGGCAAACGCCAGCGCGAGCGCAGGCGCGAAGGTGGTGGCGAATTTCCTGCTGTCACCGCAGGCGCAGATCCGCAAAGCTAATCCTGCCGTCTGGGGTGACCCGAGCGTGCTGGATGGCGAAAAACTGCCTGCGAAAGCGGCAAAACAGCTTAGCGCCTTTACCCCCTCAGGCACGCCTGATGTACTTCCCGAACCTCACGCCGCCTGGGTTAACGCCCTGGAGCAGGAATGGCTTCGCCGCTACGGAACCCGCTAAGCGGGCTGGTCTGGGCGGCAATGGCGGTCATCTATCTGCCACTGCTTCCCGCCAGCGGCATGCTGCTGGCCCCGGCGTTTTCTCCCGGCAACTGGGCGACGCTGTTTGCCGACCCGCAGCTGCCGCAGGCGCTGGCCGCCACGCTGGTTTCCACGCTTATCGCGACGCTGGGCTCACTGTTTATCGCCCTGACCCTGCTTGCGCTTCTCTGGCCGGGTGAAGGCTGGCAGCGCCTTAGCACCCGTCTGCCGTGGCTGTTAGCCGTGCCGCACGTCGCCTTCGCCACCAGCGTGCTGCTGCTGTTTGCGGAAGGGGGGCAGTTTTACCGGATCTGTACGGTCTGTTCGCCGCAGCTTGACCGCTACGGTATCGGGCTTGGCTTGACGCTTGCGGTCAAAGAGAGCGCGTTCGTTCTGTGGGCAATCTACGCCGCGCTGCCTGAAAAGCGTCTCGCACAGCAGAAAATCGTCCTGCATACCTTCGGCTACGGACGAATGCAGGCGCTCAACTGGCTCGTCCTCCCGGCAATCGCCCCCGCGCTGGGCTCCGTGATGCTGGCGGTGCTCGCCTGGTCGCTTTCGGTGGTGGATGTGGCGATCGTGCTCGGGCCGGGCAACCCGCCTACGCTGGCGGTACTGGCCTGGCAGTGGCTCACACAGGGCGATGCGCAGCAGCAAACAAAGGGAACGTTACTGTGTCTGGTGTTGCTCCTGCTGCTGGCCGCGCTTGCCACGGTGGGATACGGCTTCTGGACGGCATGGCGGCGCGCCCAGCGTGCTCCCTCCGGGGTTCGTCGCGCTTCGCATACTGCGCTGCCCGCACGGACGCTGGGCGGGTTACTGCCGCTGTGCGGCGTGCTCTGTGCGCTGGTTCTGCTGATGCTGGCACGCCGGGACGACATCGGCCCCGTCAGCGACAGCCTTTCACTGGGACTGCTGTCCAGCCTGACAGCGCTGGCCATCCTCATGCTCTGGCTTGAGTGGGGACCCCAGCGCGGTGCGGTGTGGATCTGGCTGCCGCTCGCCCTCCCGGCGCTGCCCCTCGTGTCCGGGCAGTATGCCGTGGCGCTGTGGCTGGGAATCGACGGCCAGTACGCTGCGGTGCTCTGGAGCCATATGCTCTGGGTTCTCCCGTGGATGCTCCTGG
This sequence comes from Enterobacter sp. DTU_2021_1002640_1_SI_PRY_ASU_LCPMC_013, assembly GCF_032389435.1. Classification (NCBI taxonomy): domain Bacteria; kingdom Pseudomonadati; phylum Pseudomonadota; class Gammaproteobacteria; order Enterobacterales; family Enterobacteriaceae; genus Enterobacter; species Enterobacter sp. DTU_2021_1002640_1_SI_PRY_ASU_LCPMC_013. Next base: position 1,834,317 of record NZ_CP135594.1, on the reverse strand, counting down.
TGCTGCAACCGGCCTGGCGCAGGCTCGATCCCCGGCTTATCCTCACCGCCAGAACGCTGGGCTGGCGACAGGCGAAAATTTTCTGGTTGGTGAAATGCCCCCTGATGGTTCGTCCGGCCCTGCTGGCCTTTGCCACCGGCTTTTCCGTGAGCATGGCCCAGTACATGCCCACCCTCTGGCTGGGAGCGGGACGTTTTACTACTCTGACGACGGAGGCGGTCGCCCTCAGCAGCGGCGGCAGCATTCCGATCCTCGCCAGCCGGGCGCTGGGTCTGTTGCTGTTGACCAGCAGCGTATTTGCCCTTGCCGCGCTGCTCTCCCGGCTCGTGGGCCGTCACAGACAAGGATTACGTTAATGCTGAACGTGAAAAATCTCACCATTGCGCCACTCTTACGTGAGGTCAACTTCCGCGTCCCGGCGGGGGAGATTGTCACGCTGATGGGCCCCTCCGGGAGCGGGAAATCGACCCTTTTCGCCTGGATGGTGGGGGCGTTATCCGCTGATTTTAAGGCGCACGGCGAGCTGTGGCTGAACGATCGCCGCTGCGATCTGCTCCCCGTGGAAACGCGCGGGATCGGCATTCTGTTTCAGGATGCCCTGCTGTTTGACGCCTTCAGCGTGGGGCAAAACCTGATGCTGGCGCTGCCGGCACACATCGTCGGGCGCGCCCGCCGCAACGCGGTAGAACAGGCCCTGGAGACTGCCGGGCTGGCAAACCACTACGCCAGCGATCCGGCGACCCTGTCCGGCGGCGAGCGCGCCAGGATCAGCCTGTTGCGCGCCCTTCTCGCCCAGCCGCAGGCATTGCTGCTCGACGAGCCGTTCAGTCGACTGGATAAAACGCTGCGCGCCTCATTCCGGGCGAGGGTATTCGAGGTCACTCGCCAGCGCAGGATCCCGATGGTGCTGGTCACGCATGATGAGGACGATATTCCGCCCGGCGGAGAGGTGATTGAGATTTCTCGCTGGCAATAATGTGCTAACGCAATGTTTTTGGCTTCAGGAGAGACGACAATGCCCCCCTCTTTTAATGACGTCAGGTTTTTCGATGAAACGTGTTTCTCAACTGACCGCGCTGGCCCTGATCTGCGGCCTCGCCTCACTCTCCTCCACGGCGGCTGATATGCCCCACTCCCTCACGCTGGACCAGCTCCAGGCGCAAAACGGCGCGGTAATTGATACGCGCGTCAGTGCGTTCTATAACGGCTGGCCGCAGACCCTGAGCGGAACGTCCGGGCATGAACCCGCCGCGCTTAATCTCTCTGCCAGCTGGCTTGGGGCAATGAGCGATGAACAGCTCAGCGGCTGGGCAAAACAGCATCGGCTTACACCAGACATGCCGGTTGCGCTCTATGGCAACGATGATGACAACCAGACCGTCAAAACGCGGCTGGAGAAAGCGGGCTTTACCCACGTCTCCACCCTGAGCGATGCCCTGCAACAATCCGACCGTCTGCAACGTCTGGCGCATTTTGAACAGCTGGTTTATCCGCAGTGGATCCGCCAGTTGCAGCAGGGCAAACCCGTTACCGCCGCACCAGCCGGAGAGTGGAAGGTGATCGAGGCTGGCTGGGGTGCGCCGAAGCTTTATCTCCTGAGCCACATTCCCGGTGCGGGCTATATCGACACCAATGAAGTGGAAAGCGAACCGCTGTGGAATAAGGTCTCTGACGAAAAGCTGAAAGCGATGCTGGCGAAGCACGGGATCCGTCACGATACCACCGTCATTCTGTACGGTCGCGACGTGTATGCCGCCGCGCGCGTGGCGCAGATCATGCTCTACGCGGGCGTGAAGGATGTGCGAATTCTGGATGGCGGCTGGAAGGCGTGGTCCGACGCCAGCCTACCCGTTGAGCGCGGAACGCCTGCAAAGGTGAAGCCAGCCCCTGATTTTGGCGCGCCGATCCCGGGCCAGCCCCGGCTGATGGTGGATATGGAGCAGGCCCGGGGAATGCTGCACCGTCAGGACGCCTCGCTGGTGAGCATTCGTTCCTGGCCAGAGTTTATCGGTGAAACCAGCGGCTACAGCTATATCAAGCCAAAAGGTGAGATTGCCGGTGCGCGCTGGGGCCATGCGGGCAGCGACGCGACCCACATGGAAGATTTCCACAATCCGGATGGCACCATGCGCAGCGCCGATGATATTGCCGCCATGTGGAAAACGTGGAATATCCTGCCGGAGCAGCACGTTGCGTTTTACTGTGGTACCGGCTGGCGCGCGTCTGAAGCCTTTATGTACGCCCGCGCGATGGGCTGGCAGAACGTTGCCGTCTACGACGGCGGCTGGTACGAATGGAGCAGCCATCCGCAGAACCCGGTCTCCACCGGGGAGCGCGGACCGGAAAGCGCACGCTAGCGGGGAAGTGATTTCAGCGTGATGTAACCGCTCCAGATGCGCGTTGTGGTGGTCAGCCAGCACAACGCGCCAAACGTCCAGGCAAACAGCGCGAAATGCGCCGGAAACAGGCAGCACAGCACAAACAGCGCGATGGTCTCCGTTCCTTCCGTTAATCCTCCAATATAATAAAGCGACTTGTGCGCATAGCCGGGGTTGTCGATATCATGCTTCCCCGCCAGCGCGGCAAAGGCCAGGAAGCTGCTGCCCGTCCCCATAAACGCGAACAGCAGCCAGGCGGCGGCGATCGCGTTATCAGCCGGAGCGGCCAGCGCAAAGCCAAACGGCACCAGGGCGTAGAACAGGAAGTCGAAGGCGATATCAAGAAATCCTCCCGCGTCCGTCAGGCCACGGAGACGCGCCAGCGCGCCGTCCAGACCATCCAGCAGCCGGTTCAGCACAATGGCGATCAGCGCCGCCGGATACCAGCCCAGCGCCAGAAACGGTAACGCCAGCACGCCAATCGCAAACCCGGCGAGGGTTAAGCCATCAGGCGTGATAAAAGGTCTATCCAGCGCGGCGGCCAGCTGATTTAACCCGGGTTTCAGCCGGGGGTGCAGATGTTTATCCAGCATGCGGTTTACCTTTAAACGTGGCGCACAGCCCCTGAGCCGGGATATCCAGCGCGGCGTTAAAGCGGGCGGAAAGATTCTGAAAGGCAATCAGAGCCGTCATTTCGGTGATGGTCTCTTCTGTAAAGTGGCGCTTCAGCAGGCTTTTAATATTTTCATCCACCTCAGGCGGCGTGGCGGAGACCGCCTCCGCATAGGCCAGCGCCGCGCGCTCCTCTTCGCTGAACAGGGCGGAATTTTGCCAGTCGCTGACGGCCTGCACTTTATCCAGCGCCCCGCTCCGCTCGGCCAGACGCAGGCTGTTGGCATCAATACAAAATGCACAGTGGCAGATCTGCGAGACCCGCGTCATTAGCAGCGATCGCAGAACCGGCGTCAAACGCGCCTTGCGCCGCTCCAGATAGCCGACAAACAGCGCCACCAGCCAGAAAAGACGCGGCATACGCCCCCACCAGCGCGTGGGATTCAGCACCGCGCCGAAGTGTTTTTTCTGCATGGCGGCGATGGGGCTGAGGCTGACGGGAAGGGTTTCCATGGGCGCAACCCAGGCGGATGTCTCTTTCACCTGATTCTCCTGATGACTGGACTCTTTGGAAGGGCACGATAATATGTCGTTTTTCGCTATTAATTATTGACGAACATGCTGAAAACACTCGATGTGGTTGCGGCCATCCTCGAAAAAGAGGGCAAGATTTTGCTGGCGCAGCGTCCCGAACATGCCGATCAGCCAGGAATGTGGGAATTTGCGGGCGGGAAGGTTGAAGCCGGTGAGACCCAGCCGGAAGCGCTGATCCGCGAACTGCGCGAAGAACTCGGCATTGAAGCCGTGCCCGCGCGGTATGTGGCAAGCCACCAGCGGGAGGTGTCGCAGCGGCTGATTCACCTCCACGCCTGGCATGTGCCTGAATTTAGCGGTCAGCTGAAGGCGCATTATCACTCGGCGCTGGTATGGTGCACGCCAGAAGACGCGTTCAAGTATGCTTTAGCCCCGGCGGATATACCGCTGCTGGAAGCGTTTATTCTTTTACGCGACGCCAGACCAGCGGGTTTGTACTGAGGGTGCGTTCATCACGCTGGCACTGCAACAGTACGCCATCCGCCCTGACTACTGCGCCTTCGGAATAGTTTTGATCCTGATAGATACAGCACTGATTACACGGCTGCGCACGCTGGCCGCCAGCGCTAAAAACCTCTGGCGGCACGTTGACCTCGACATCCGGGCGAATGCGGTCAGCCTGTGCCCCGGCGGACACCATCAAACATAACGCGGCCATTGCGTAACGGTTCATAGACTTTATTTCCTTTGCATCGTTTATATCTATAACGGTCGATCCGGATGGGATCTTTAATTTATCTCGTCATCGCTTTTGGTTATGACGAGCGCCCTGTCATTAATTTCCCTTGCGGCATAAATTTCTGCTTGCCTCTCAAAGCGGTGCGGGTGGTATAGTCAAAAAAACGACACAAAACATCTACGCCACACGCATAAATTATATAAGAGGTTCTTATATCTATGGATCAGACACGCTCTCTGGAAAGCTTTCTTGCCCATGTTCAGCAGCGCGACCCGCACCAAAGCGAGTTTGCCCAGGCCGTTCGTGAAGTCATGACCACCCTGTGGCCCTTCCTTGAGGAAAATCCGCGTTACCGTCAGATGGCGCTGCTTGAACGTCTGGTAGAGCCGGAGCGCGTCATCCAGTTCCGCGTGGCGTGGGTGGACGACCGCAATCAGGTGCAGGTCAACCGCGCGTGGCGCGTGCAGTTTAACTCCGCCATTGGGCCGTTCAAGGGCGGAATGCGCTTCCATCCCTCGGTGAACCTGTCGATTCTGAAATTCCTTGGCTTCGAGCAGACCTTTAAAAATGCGCTCACTACCCTGCCGATGGGCGGCGGTAAAGGCGGGAGTGATTTCGATCCGAAAGGCAAGAGCGAAGGCGAAGTGATGCGCTTCTGCCAGGCGCTGGTCACTGAACTCTATCGCCACCTTGGGCCGGACACCGACGTTCCTGCCGGGGATATCGGCGTGGGGGGGCGTGAAGTGGGTTTTATGGCCGGGATGATGAAAAAGCTCTCCAACAACAGCGCCTGCGTCTTTACCGGCAAAGGCCTGTCGTTTGGCGGCAGCCTGATTCGCCCGGAAGCGACGGGTTATGGTCTGGTCTATTTCACTGAAGCGATGCTTAAGCGTCACGGGCTGAGCTTCGAGGGAATGCGCGTGGCGGTCTCCGGCTCCGGCAACGTGGCGCAGTACGCTATCGAGAAAGCGATGGCGTTTGGCGCGCGCGTGGTGACCGCCTCCGACTCCAGCGGTACCGTGGTGGATGAAGCTGGCTTTACGGCAGAAAAACTGGCGCGTCTGTGCGAAATCAAAGCCAGCCGTGACGGTCGGGTAGCGGATTATGCCCGTGAGTTTGGCCTGACCTATCTGGAAGGTAAACAGCCGTGGGGCGTGCCGGTGGATATCGCCCTGCCGTGCGCGACGCAAAACGAACTGGACGTGGATGCCGCCCGGACGCTGATTAGCAATGGCGTGAAAGCGGTAGCGGAAGGGGCAAATATGCCCACCACTATTGAAGCGACCGACCTGTTCCTGGACGCGGGCGTGCTGTTTGCACCAGGCAAGGCGGCGAACGCTGGCGGCGTGGCAACATCCGGTCTGGAAATGGCGCAAAACGCCGCGAGAATGGGCTGGAAGGCAGAGAAAGTGGATGCCCGTCTGCACCACATTATGCTCGATATTCATCACTCCTGCGTGGAGTACGGCGGCGAGGCCTCGCAAACTAACTACGTGCGCGGGGCGAATATCGCCGGGTTCGTGAAGGTGGCCGATGCGATGATCGGACAGGGTGTGATTTAGTTTCGCTGCATTCTCGCCCTTGTAGGCCCGGTAAGCGCTGGCGTTACCGGGTCATTACTCAAGCCGGTTAATAAGTTCACGGCTGCGCTCTATCATGTTGAGTGAGTGCCTGTCATTGCGCTGTAGCAGTCCGACAAATAACAAATCTGTTATACAATTTTGGGCAGTTCGGGAAGAGATCGATGAGCTGCGCCATTCATCTTCGTTCGATACCGTCTCCAGAATATAATCAGCCCTCTCCCGCAAAGGATTATTTGCCAGTGATGTTATAGCTATGATCTTCGCGCCTTTCTCTTTTGCCGCTTCTGCGGCGATCAATATCTCCTTTTTCTTACCTGAGTAAGACAAGGAAATTTGTATATCATCTTTATTCAAAGCCTGAGCAACAGATATTTGCACATGTGTATCAATCTCACATGTTACACGATAGCCAATTTTTAATAATTTAAAAGCGAGATCTTTTGCAGCCAGCGCAGAGCCTCCGAGACCAACAATTTGTATATGCCTCGCCTTATCTATTATTCCTATTATCTTTTCCAGTTTTACAAAATCCATATTTACTGTCGTTTCTCTTAATGCATGAACTTTTTCTGCAATTAACTTATCAGCTATTACATTTAAAGGGTCAGAGCTATGAATAGTACTGTGAAGACTATAATCAGCTTTTGCACTTTTTTCTCTGCTGTATTCTTCTATCAGCATCAATTTTAGATCGGCGAAGCCGTGAGCACCGAGTTTTTTGGCAAACTTCGAAATAGATGATTGGGCGACACACAATGCTAGCGCGATTGAGTGGGAAGAACATCCTTTGAAAGCATCAAGATGATTGATGATGTATAGAGCAATTTTCTTCTCTGTATCAGTATAATTATTATAATCCATTCTTATTTTTTTCAAATAACTCATAAACCACCCCTATAACATCTAAAAAAACAATGTATTCTCTCTTAAAGATAAATACAACACATAACGATCAAAACCTCAAATATAAATTTTGACAGTCATCACAAACATTTAAAAGGAATTTATGATTCCATTTAAAATGGATTTAAAACGATCAACAATTCCCATGAACAAACATCATACCACTCTACTAAGAATAGGATTTATTTATGAGAAATGGACTGAAACATTTATCCTGGTTATTAATCACACTTGCTTCTTCAGGCCATGCAGCCGTCATTTATCAGGCTAACGATGGCTCTAACATTGACCTTTACGGGCGCCTTGGTTTTAACGTATCAGATAAAAAAACAGGTGACGTTTCAGGCGATTTTGATGGTCGAATTGGTTTCTCGGCACGCCAGATGATTGATGACAAATTTGCCGTGATTGGTTTTACACAATACCAGGTGAATGCAGCCGAATACGCAAACAATATCAAAGCGGAGGACCCAGACGATTTGACCGCACGATATGTCTGGGCAGGCGTTGACTTCGCCGAGTACGGTAAAATCACAGCAGGACGCGTTTCATCCGGCCTGATTATGTTTACAGACATTGGTGATGTATTTGCCTCGTCAGACGTTGCTATGGCCCGCCAGGCAAATTTTATCGATCCCACGGCTGTTCAGGTTTTCCGCCAGGATGGCACCATACAGTACCAGAATACGTTAGGAAATCTTGACGTATCCAGTGCGTGGATTATTGGCAATAATTCATCTGACCTTGATTACGGCATAAATACTGCTCTGCGTTATACACTCGATCTCGGCTTTGCGGGCAAGCTTCAGCCTGTTATCGCCGTGCAGCAATCGCAGGCCAGTCATGATGAGACCTCCGCGCAATCTGATGATGATGCTGATAAATACCAGATGTGGGGAGTAGGTACTCGTTATTATTTGGGTGATTTTATGTTTGGTCTACTCTATTCCGAAGATACTGTTGAGTATCTTGATGGCCGTCCGGACAGCACTGATAAAGATTACGAAGCAACAATTGTCTGGTCGCTGACGTCTGAATGGTGGCTCCGGACCGGCTATCGTCATTTAGAAAATCATGACGGTGACGGACTTAAGCTTCGGGATGCGACCTTTGAAGTTCAGTACAAAGCCACCGCAAAAAGCTCAGTTTATGCCTCGTATTCCTGGCGCAATGGTGAAGCCGGCACCAACAGGGTTACTGGCGACAACGTTTCTTTTGGTGGTAGCGACCCGGCAGATGACTATTTCCACCTCGGATTGCGCTATGAATTTTAAATGCTAATCAGGCACTCTATGTCGCCTTATATAAGGGTGTCGCGGTTACTCTTATTTACAGGAGTTATCTATGAAAGTATTACTATTATTATTTTTTATGTCGAGATTTGCATGCGCCAGGGTCACACTTGACTTGGGTGAAAACATTGTTGTTCTGGCCGCTAAAGATTGTAAGCTATCTCTCTTTTCAAAGAGTCTGACTCTACCAGACGGCGAGCAAAAGCTTGTCATTAAATTCGATAGTTCCGTCAATCCGGAATCCGTCAATCAAGGTAAAGGGCGAATGACCTCAGCACCTTATATATTTACATTTAACTATAGCGGCAGAGAAAAACTCATACTTACCACCCCGAAGGTCATCGATGAAAAGGAGGTTATAGACCAGGCTCGCAATCCACAATTTATGCTGAAGGCCAATGATACAGCCATCCCCTTTACCATGGAAAAAGTTTTTCCAGAGAGCATTAACATTTTTTCTGATTTCAGTTCATTCCTCGCTGAGGATAAAAATCAAATCGACGATATAAAACAAGACAGCACAGATAACCTTGATCAGGTTAAATCGGCCTATCTTGGCTTACCTGATAAACAGAAACTCTCATTCATGAAATGGTTGTTAAACAATTAAGAGATTAATATGAATTTAGATTTGAGCAAGATGGTGACTGAAAACGCTAATCCAGCATCTATGGAAATTGATCGACTAAGCACACTTGAAATGTGCAGGGTGATCAATGCGGAGGATCAAAAAGTGGCCCTCGCGGTAGAAAAGTGTTTACCGGATATTGCAGCCGCTGTGGAGTTAATCGCTAAAGCCGTCGCAAAGGGCGGTCGCTTAATCTATGTTGGCGCAGGCACCTCCGGACGATTAGGGATCCTTGATGCCAGTGAATGTCCGCCAACCTATGGCGTAAAAAGCGAACTGGTGCAGGGAATTATTGCCGGTGGTCATACTGCAATCCTGAAAGCCGTAGAGGGGGCTGAAGATAACCGCCAGGCGGCAATTCACGACCTGACCGCTATTGACCTCTCTGTGGCTGATACTGTCGTGGGTATTGCTGCAAGTGGACGTACGCCATATGTCGTGTCCGCGCTAGCGCACGCACGCAATGTAATAGGTTGCAATGTTATTTCCATCGCATGTAACCCCGGCAGTGAAATTGCTGAATACGCCAGTGTTGCCATAACGCCTGTTGTAGGCTCAGAAGTGATAACGGGATCCTCGCGTATGAAAGCCGGGACCGCGCAAAAGCTGATCCTCAACATGCTTTCAACCTGTTTAATGATAAAAATGGGAAAAGTGTATGGCAATTTGATGGTTGATGTTGTCGCTTCTAACCGAAAGCTCTTTGAACGGCAAATTAAGATCGTTACCGATGCTACTGCCTGCTCACGGCGCGATGCAGAAAATGCGTTAAAGCAATCAAACCGAAACTGTAAATCAGCCATTGTAATGATTTTGAGGCAGTGTTCCGCCGATGACGCCCAAGCGTTGCTGTCGAAAAACGGGGGTTATATACGGGCGGCCATTTCTAAGGAAGCGAAATAATGTCTAAACATATTAGCACCGATCTACTCACGAAAATTATTGTTCTGGCAGGTGGCAAAAACAACATTCTGCATTGTGGCAATTGCATGACCCGCTTGCGTCTGAAAGTGGCGGATACAACGTTAATAGCACACCATGTGAAAGAACAACTCTCAGAGAGTGTCAGTGGTGTTGTCATAAACGGCAACGAAGTGCAGGTCATTTTTGGCGTTGGTAAAGCGCAGAGAGCGGCAGATAGCATGAATAATCTGCTGGACAAAAAAGATTTGCATGCAATAGCCGCTGAAAACAAAAGTCAGCTCAAGAGCAAGCAGCAATCATCTTTGCAACAATTCCTGGCAAACTTTGCCACTATCTTTACTCCCCTGATTCCGGGCTTTATCGCGTCAGGTTTGATGCTCGGTATCGCCACGTTGTTAGGGACGTTAATGCATATTGCGCCAGAAGCTAAAGGAACACTCCCTGATGCGCTAAATTTCTTGAAAATTTTTAGTAAAGGACTCTTCACCTTTCTTGTGATTTTAGTGGGATACAATGCGCAAAAGGCATTCGGCGGTACTGGCGTAAACGGTGCAATCATCGCGGCACTGTTTATTCTCGGTTATAACCCGTCAGCCACAGTAGGCTATTATTCCGGACTACAGGATTTTTTTGGTCTCACTATCGACCCGCGCGGAAATATCATCGGCGTGCTGCTGGCAGCATGGGCCGGAGCGAAGATCGAGCGCGTTATAAGAAACGTTATTCCCGATGAGCTGGACATGATTTTAACGTCGATGCTGACACTCATTTTCACCGCTGTGTTGACATATATTGTGATCATGCCCATTGGTGTCTGGTTGTTTCAGGGGATGTCCTGGCTGTTTATACACCTTAACAGTAATCCGTTGGGCTGCGCTGTACTGGCAGGCGTTTTCCTGATTGCTGTGGTATTTGGCGTTCATCAGGGATTTATTCCTGTTTATCTCGCGTTAATGGACTCTCAGGGGTTTAATTCTCTTTTCCCCATCCTCTCAATGGCTGGAGCTGGACAAGTAGGTGCCGCGCTGGCGTTATACTGGAAAGCAGACGTTTCTTCCACGCTGCGTACACAAATTCGGGGAGCAATCATCCCCGGTATATTGGGTGTCGGTGAGCCGCTTATTTATGGCGTTACACTACCACGGATGAAGCCTTTTATTACGGCCTGTATAGGCGGCGCAGCAGGCGGGTTATTCATTGGAACTATTGCATGGTTAGGGCTCCCGGTCGGCCTGAACAGCGCGTTCGGGCCATCTGGCCTGGTAGCTTTGCCGCTTATGACCTCAGCAAAAGGTATATTTCCAGCTATTGCAGTTTATGGTGTAGGTATAGTGATTTCCTGGGTATGCGGTTTTATTATAACCCTTCTTTTTGGCTGCAAGAATGTGGATTTACATTGAGGGATCAACCATGAAACGACATGCTTTTTTTGCCTCTTTACTTGCTTTATCGGCTTCTGTTTTTGCGAACAACTATCCGGTTCTGACGAATGCACAGCCGGAAAGCGTGGGCTTTAATATCGATAAACTGAAAAAACTGGATAGCTGGATTCAGGATCAGATCAACGCCGGGTATCCGGGTATGAACGTCGTCGTGATAAAAGACAATCATATCGTCTTTCAAAAAGCCTGGGGTTATGCAAAAAAATACGACGACTCCCATTTGATGGGTAATCCGCTACGCGCGACAACAGAGACAATGTACGATCTGGCTTCCAACACAAAAATGTACGCCACGAATTTCGCGCTTCAGAAGTTGGTTTACGACGGCAAAATTAATGTCAACGATCGGGTCACGAAATACATACCCGGATTCACAGATCAACCCACAGAGAAGATTAAAGGAAAAGATGCCCTGCGAATTATTGATATTTTGCATCATACCGCCGGCTTCCCGGCCGATCCACAATATCCAAACAAGCGTGTTGCAGGCAGCCTCTACTCTCAGGATAAACAGACCACGCTGGAGATGATTAAGCGAACGCCGCTTGATTATTCGCCAGGTACAAAACATGTCTACAGCGACGTCGATTACATGATCCTCGGATTTATCATCGAGTCCGTTACCGCAATGCCGCTTGATGTGTATGTTGAGAAACATATTTACCAGCCGCTCGGCCTGAAGCACACGGTGTTTAACCCTCTTTTAAAAGGCTTTAAGCAACCGCAAATTGCCGCCACCGAACTTAACGGTAACACCCGGGATGGTGTAATCAGCTTTCCGAATATTCGTACCACCACCCTCTGGGGCCAGGTTCATGATGAAAAGGCATGGTATTCCATGGGGGGCGTTTCAGGTCACGCAGGTCTGTTCTCAAATACACATGATATTGCCGTTCTGATGCAGACCATGCTTAACGGGGGACATTATGGCAACGTTACGTTATTTGATCAGAGTACAGTAGATGAGTTTACCCGTAGCTCGGCAGCAGATGTCACCTTTGGACTGGGCTGGAGGGTTAACGGTAATTCCTCTATGACCCCAACCTTTGGCGTACTGGCAAGCCCTCAAACCTATGGGCATACGGGCTGGACAGGCACGCTCACCGCCATTGATCCCGTAAAACGTATGGCGATTGTCATTCTGGGCAACCGACCACACTCCCCCGTCGCTGATCCTAAAATGAATCCGAATGTTTTTGTCAGCGGGACCTTACCTGCGGCAACATATGGATGGATTGTCGATCAGATCTATGGCGCACTGAACGAGTAAACGCCACCCTTCATGCCGGGTGGCGGCTTCGCCTTACCCGGCCTACGGTTTAAGCGGTTGTATTTTTGGCCGCGCTTTTCTTCTTTTTGAACGGTTTCTTCGCCCCGCCGCCCGGGGCGACCATTCCCCGGAATCGCTTCACTGGCGTACTGCGCGCCTGGTCAATCAGCTGATAAAGCGTCCCTACCAGCGGCTGCATAAAGTCCTGATAACGGCACTGCTTTTCGCTGATCTGCGTCAGCACCGACTCCCAGTGCGCGGTCATGTCCGGTCTGGCCGCCAGTTCAGGGAGGGAGTGGATGAGCGCCCGTCCCGGCTCTGTTGAGTGGATGTAACGTCCCTTTTTCTCCAGGAAGCCGCGCTTAAAGAGCAGTTCGATGATCCCCGCGCGGGTCGCTTCCGTGCCCAGACCGTCGGTGGCGCGCAGGATCTTCTTCAGATCTTTATCCTGCACAAAACGGGCGATCCCGGTCATGGCCGAAAGCAGCGTCGCATCGGTGAAGTGGCGCGGCGGCTGGGTTTGTCGTTCAACCACTTCGCCCTTCTCGCACAGCAGTTCGTCGCCTTTGGCTACGACCGGCAGCGGCGTGCCGTCGTTCTCTTCGTCACGCTCTTTGTTGCCGAGCAGCGTGCGCCAGCCCGCTTCCGCGAGGAAACGCGCTTTGGCGATAAATTTGCCTTTGGCAATTTCCAGTTCAATAACGCACTTGCGGAACACCGCGTCCGGGCAGAACTGCATCAGATACTGACGCGCGATCAGGTTATAGACCTTTGCTTCGTTGTCGGTCAGGTTGACGTTGCTGGTGCGCGCCGTCGGGATTATCGCGTGGTGAGCATCGACTTTTTTATCGTCCCAGCAGCGGTTATGGGTATCCGGGTTTACCGCCGGTTGCGGCAACAGATCCGGCGCATGGACGCCAATGGCATTCATCACCGAGTGGCGTCCGGCGAAGTGTTCTTCCGGCAGATAGCGGCTGTCCGAACGCGGATAGGTGATCAGCTTGTGGGTTTCGTAGAGCTTCTGGCAGATATCGAGCACGTTCTGCGCGCTAAGACCAAAGCGCTTAGCCGCCTCAATCTGCAACGCCGAAAGGGAGAACGGCAGCGGTGCGGGCTCCGTTTCCCGTTTGTCGTTATAGCTGGTGACGATTGCGGGCTGGCCGGTAATGCGGTTGACCACGTGCTCCGCCAGCGGGCGATGCAGCAGCCGTCCCTCTTCGTCCTGATATGACTCACAGGCATCGCTTGGCTGCCAGACGGCGGTAAAGCGTTCGTCTTTCGGCGTGACGATATGCGCTTTGACTTCGAAGAAGTCTTTGGCGACGAAATTTTCGATCTCTTCGTCGCGACGCACCACCAGCCCCAGCACCGGTGTCTGGACACGACCGACGGAGAGTACGCCCTGATAACCCGCGTTGCGCCCGAGAATGGTGTAGGCGCGGGTCATGTTGATCCCATACAGCCAGTCCGCACGGGCACGCGCCAGCGCAGAGACACACAGGGGAATAAATTCGCTGTTGGCGCGCAGGCGCGATATCGCCCGCTCCACCGCCTGCGGGTTAAGGTCGTTGATCAGGCAGCGCTGCACCTGCTGGCGCTTTTCCGGCGCCAGTTCCAGGTAGTCGAGCACTTCATCGACCAGCAGTTGCCCTTCCCTGTCCGGGTCACCCGCGTGGACCACTTCCGTCGCCTCATGCAGGAAGCGCTTAATAACGTTGAGCTGTTTGGTGACGGAAGGACGCGGTTGCAGGCGCCACTTTTCCGGCACAATCGGCAGATCGTTGAGATTCCAGCGGGCGTAGCGGCTGTCGTAGACATCCGGCTGCGCCTGCTCAAGCAGGTGACCGATACACCAGGTGACCACCTGCCCGTTACCGCATTCGATAAAGCCGTCACCTTTGCGATGCGGTTTAGGCAGCACGTCGGCGATGGCACGCGCCAGACTCGGCTTTTCGGCAATAAACAACCGCATCGAATTAACGGATCTCAATCATCGGGCGACCACCGCGGGCGGTCACCAGCTCACCAATGGCCGTCAGGGTGATGCCAAACTCGGCAGCCGTCGCCTGAACGTCAGCTTCAGCTTCCGGCGTCACCGCCAGCAGCAGGCCGCCGGAGGTTTGCGGATCGCACAGCAGGTTACGCCACGCTTCCGGCATTTCGCCCATTAAATGGCCGTAGCTGGCGAAGTTGCGCTGCGTCCCGCCCGGCACCGCGCCCTGAGCAATGTACTCTTCCACGCCCGGCAGCTTCGGCACATCCTGATACCAGACCTGCGCCTGCACGCCCGCGCCCTGACAGACTTCAGAGAGGTGCCCCAGCAGACCAAAACCGGTCACGTCGGTCATGGCCTTCACGCCGTCGATATTGGCGAATGCCGCACCGGCGAGGTTCATCTGGCACATCACTTCCGTTGCCAGACCGATATGCTCGGGCTTCAGCAGGGATTTCTTCTCGGCAGTGGTCAGTACGCCAATGCCCAGCGGCTTGGTGAGGAACAGTTTGCAGCCCGCCTGCGCCGTGCTGTTGCGCTTCACGCGCTCGGTCGGCACCACGCCGGTGACGGCCAGGCCGAAAATCGGCTCCGGCGCATCGATAGAGTGACCACCGGCCAGGGCAATACCCGCCTGCTGGCAGGCAAAGCGTCCGCCTTCGATCACGTCGCGGGCAATCTCCGGCGGGAGGGTGTTAATCGGCCAGCCCAGAATGGCGATCGCCATGATCGGTTTACCGCCCATCGCAAAGATATCGCTGATGGCGTTGGTGGCCGCAATGCGCCCGAAGTCGAACGGGTTGTCGACAATCGGCATAAAGAAGTCAGTGGTGCTGATAATGCTGGTGCCGTTACCCAGGTCATAAACCGCTGCATCGTCACGCGTTTCGTTACCGACAAGCAGGTTCGGGTCGACAAACTTCGCCTGCTCACTGTGCAGGATGGTCTCCAGCACTTTCGGGGAAATTTTACAACCGCAACCGGCTCCGTGGCTGTATTGCGTTAAACGAATGGTTTGCTCGCTCATGGACGTCTCCTGTCATCTCAATCGCGCTATGGTAGCGCTCATTCCATAAAGAGGTAAGTATGACTGTCTGAATTCTGCGGCGGATGCTCAGAATCCAGACAGTTTAGCGCGGGTGATTAAAAACGGCTGACGAAAGGCGTGGTGTCCGGCACGCTAATGGTGCTGGAGGCTTTAAGCTGCGGGGTGCCGAGATAGAGGAAGCCGACAATTTTATCCTGTTCGCCGCAGGAGAAACCTTCCCGCACGGCGGTGCTCCCGGTCAGCGGCCCGGTACGCCAGATGCCGTTAAAGCCCTGCGCGACGGCGGCCATCTGCATTGCCATTACCGCGCAACCGGCAGACATCTCCTGCTCCCAGACCGGCACTTTATGATCGGCCTGACATTTTGCGACTACCGCGATGATCATCGGCGCACGGAACGGCGCGTTGCGGGCTTTATCAATCCCCTTCTCATCCTGGCCTGCGGCAACAGCCCCCTGCTCCAGCAGCTGGCTGAAGCGGTCGCGCCCTTCGCCTTCAATGATAAAGAAGTGCCACGGCTGCAATGTGCCATGGTCCGGCGCACGCATTCCGGCACGCAGAATGTTTTCCAGCTGCTCGCCGACGGGTGCCGGTTCGGCCAGGCGGGAAGCGCTACGACGGTTAACAAGCAGTTCAAGTGCGTCCATTGGTTAACTCCTTTCATGAAATTTACTCACAAAATTAACACGACAGCAGAATTTGTTACAGCGTGGCAGGCGATTCCTGCTGACAAGTGGCGGTTGGGTCATTACGATAACCGCACATTACCGTCCCGTGGCGACGGAAACAGTCCTTTTCTGGTTAGGGAGAATACATGCGAACCCTTTGGCGAATCTTTGCCGGTTTCTTTAAATGGACGTGGCGACTGCTCAACTTCGTCCGCAACCTGGTGATGAACATCTTCTTCATCTTCCTGGTCCTGGTATGCGCAGGTATCTGGATGCATATCAGCAACGCAAACCAGTCGCAGCATTCGACGCGCGGCGCGCTGTTACTCGATATCACCGGGGTGATTGTTGATAAGCCATCGACCAGCAACCGTCTGGGCGTGATTGGCCGCCAGCTGTTCGGCGCAACGTCAGACCGTCTTCAGGAAAACTCCCTGTTTGATATTGTCGACACCATCCGTCAGGCTAAAGACGATCGTAACATTACCGGTATCGTGCTGGACCTGAAAGATTTTGCCGGCGCCGATCAGCCGTCAATGCAGTACATCGGTAAAGCGCTGCGCGAATTCCGCGACAGCGGTAAACCGGTTATTGCCATTGGCGACAGCTACACCCAGGGACAATATTATCTGGCGAGCTTTGCCAATAAGATCTGGCTTTCGCCACAGGGCACGGTCGATCTGCATGGCTTCGCCACTAACGGTCTGTACTACAAATCGCTGCTCGACAAGCTGAAGGTCACCACCCACGTCTTCCGCGTCGGGACCTATAAATCCGCCGTGGAGCCGTTTATCCGCGATGATATGTCCCCTGCCGCCCGTGAAGCGGACAGCCGCTGGATTGGCGAGCTGTGGCAGAACTACCTCGGCACCATTGCCGCTAACCGTCAGATTACCGCTGAGCAGGTCTTCCCGGGCGCGCGCGGCGTGCTGGACGGCCTGCGCAAGGTGGACGGCGATACAGCGAAATACGCGCTTGATAACAAACTGGTCGATCAGCTGGGTTCCAGCGCTGAAATTGAAAAAGCGCTGACCAAACAGTTCGGCTGGAGTAAAGAGGATAAAAACTACAGCGCCATCAGCATGTATGACTACGCCGCGAAAAAGCCGGACGACAGCGGTGACAGCATCGCCGTGGTGTTTGCTAACGGGGCCATTATGGATGGCGAAGAAACGCCGGGGAACGTCGGCGGGGACACCACCGCGTCGCAGATCCGCGATGCGCGCCTGGATCCGAAAGTGAAGGCGATTGTCCTGCGGGTGAACAGCCCTGGCGGCAGCGTCAGCGCCTCTGAAGTAATCCGTGCTGAACTGGCCGCCGCGCGCGCCGCAGGCAAGCCGGTAGTGGTCTCGATGGGCGGCATGGCGGCTTCCGGGGGCTACTGGATCTCGACGCCAGCCAACTACATTGTGGCTAACCCAAGCACGCTGACCGGCTCGATTGGCATCTTCGGCGTGATCAACACCGTAGAGAACAGCCTGGATTATCTCGGCGTCCACACCGACGGCGTCTCCACCTCGCCGCTGGCGGACGTGTCCGTTACCAAATCCCTGCCGCCTGAGGTGTCTGAGATGATGCAGCTCAGCATTGAGAGTGGCTATAAACGTTTCATCACGCTGGTTGCGGACTCGCGTAAAAAGACGCCCGATCAGATTGACCAGATCGCTCAGGGCCACGTCTGGACCGGCCAGGACGCGAAGAGCAACGGCCTGGTAGACAGCCTGGGTGACTTCGACGACGCCGTGAAGAAAGCGGCGGAGCTGGCGAAGCTCAAGCAGTGGCACGTGGACTATTATCAGGACGAACCGACGTTCTTCGATATGGTCATGGACAGCATGTCCGGCTCCGTTCGTGCCATGCTGCCGGACGCGCTTCAGGCTTATCTGCCGGCGC
The DNA here is from genome assembly GCF_032389435.1 of Enterobacter sp. DTU_2021_1002640_1_SI_PRY_ASU_LCPMC_013. NCBI lineage: Bacteria > Pseudomonadati > Pseudomonadota > Gammaproteobacteria > Enterobacterales > Enterobacteriaceae > Enterobacter > Enterobacter sp. DTU_2021_1002640_1_SI_PRY_ASU_LCPMC_013. The sequence continues at coordinate 1,816,410 of NZ_CP135594.1, read as the reverse complement.
CGGTGGCGACCGCGGCGAAAGCCATGAGAGCAGAGAGCGACAAGCTCGCAGCCTTTAATGATCCACAAAGCCGCTACGCGTTTTGCCTGACCTGTGCGAACGTGCGTTAAAAATCGTCCCCTCTTCCCGTGAAGAGGGGATTTTTTCTTTTGAAGAACAAGAACTCATTACCATGCAGAAGAAATCAATTTATGTCGCCTATACCGGCGGTACCATCGGTATGCAGCGCTCAGAAAATGGCTATATCCCGGTTTCCGGCCACTTGCAGCGCCAGCTGGCGCTGATGCCTGAATTCCACCGTCCGGAAATGCCGGACTTTACCATCCACGAATATGAGCCGCTGATGGACTCCTCCGACATGACGCCGGAAGACTGGCAGCATATTGCGGACGATATTAAAGCCCATTACGACCAGTACGACGGCTTCGTGATCCTGCACGGCACCGACACCATGGCGTTCACCGCCTCGGCGCTCTCCTTCATGCTGGAGAACCTGAGCAAGCCCGTCATCGTGACCGGCTCGCAGATCCCGCTGGCGGAACTGCGTTCAGACGGGCAGATCAACCTGCTTAACTCCCTGTACGTGGCCGCTAATTACCCGATCAACGAGGTAACGCTGTTCTTCAACAACCGGCTGTACCGCGGGAACCGTACCACTAAAGCACACGCCGATGGCTTTGACGCTTTTGCCTCACCTAACCTGCAACCGCTGCTGGAAGCGGGGATCCATATCCGTCGTCTGGGCACGCCGCCCGCGCCGAATACCGCAGGCGAACTGATCGTTCACCCGATCACCCCGCAGCCGATCGGCGTGGTGACGATTTATCCGGGTATTTCCGCCGACGTGGTGCGCAACTTCCTGCGCCAGCCGGTAAAGGCGCTAATACTGCGCTCCTATGGTGTGGGTAACGCCCCGCAGAACGGTGAATTCCTGAAAGAGCTTCAGGAGGCGAGCGATCGCGGGATTGTGGTGGTCAACCTCACCCAGTGTATGTCCGGCAAAGTCAATATGGGCGGCTACGCCACCGGTAATGCTCTGGCTCACGCAGGCGTGATCAGTGGTTTCGATATGACCGTTGAGGCAACGCTGACTAAACTTCACTATTTACTGAGTCAGGATCTGGATATTGATTCCATTCGCCGCGCCATGATGCAAAACCTGCGCGGTGAACTGACGCCGGACGAATAAGGAGGTCCCATGAAGCAACGCGCCCTGTTACTGGTCGATTTGCAAAATGATTTCTGTGCGGGCGGTGCGCTGGCCGTCGCGGAAGGCGACAGCACCGTAGACGTCGCGAATTCGCTGATTGAGTGGTGTAAAGCTCGTGGTGAAGCGGTGGTGGCGAGTCAGGACTGGCATCCGGCAAACCACGGCAGCTTTGCCAGCCAGCACAACGTTGAGCCTTACAGCCAGGGCGAACTGGACGGGCTGGCGCAAACCTTCTGGCCCGATCACTGCGTGCAGCAGACGGAAGGCGCTGAGCTGCATCCGCTGCTGAACCAGAAGGCCATCGACGCGGTGTTCCACAAAGGTGAAAACCCAACCATCGACAGCTACAGCGCGTTCTTTGATAACGGTCATCGTCAGAAGACGGCGCTGGACGCGTGGTTGCGCCACCATGAGATCACCGAGCTGATTGTGCTGGGCCTGGCGACGGATTACTGCGTGAAGTTCACCGTGCTGGATGCGCTCCAGTTGGGCTATACCGTGAATGTCATCACCGACGGCTGTCGCGGGGTGAATATTCAGCCGCAGGACAGCGCCCAGGCGTTTATGGATATGGCCGCAGAAGGCGCAACGCTGTATACGCTGGCTGACTGGATAGAGACGCAGGCGTAAGTTTTTTTAGCCGGGTGGCGGCTTCGCCTTACCCAGCCTGGTTTTGTAGGCCGGGTAAGGCGAAGCCGCCACCCGGCAAACCCCCTCACCGATCTCCCATAAAGTGAACTCCCTCGCATCACAAGCGAAACGGCGATGCTATTCTCTTCAGGCTGTTTTTTCGCCACGCCTTTTCTGTGGCGTGGTTATTTTTATTCAGTCAAAGAGGAAATTATATGAAACGTTTGCCCTTGCTGGCAGCATTACCCTTGCTTTGCGCGTCACTGGCTTCCGCCGCGCCCCTGATGTCCGTGGGCTACTTCAATGGCGGTGGCGATGTTACCGCCGGACCGGGTGGTGATATTAATAAACTCGACGTCCGCCAGATCACCCACCTCAACTACTCGTTTGGTCTGGTCTATAACAACGAGAAAGACGAAACCAACCCCGCGCTGAAAGATCCGGCAAAACTGCATCAAATCTGGTTATCACCTAAGGTGGCATCCGATCTGGCGTTACTTCCTCAGCTTCGTAAACAAAACCCGAACCTGAAAGTCCTGCTTTCCGTTGGCGGCTGGGGCGCGCGTGGTTTTTCTGGCGCAGCGGCAACCAAAGAGAGTCGCGCGGTATTTATTCGCTCCGCGCAGGAGATCGTCAGTAAATACGGCCTGGACGGGATCGACCTGGACTGGGAATATCCGGTCAACGGCGCCTGGGGACTGGTCGAGAGCACCTCTGCCGACCGGGATAATTTCACCGCGCTGTTAAAAGAGATGCGTGACGCGTTTGGTAAGAAAAAGCTGGTCACGATTGCGGTGGGCGCGAATGCGGAAAGTCCGAAAAGCTGGGTGGATGTGAAAGCCATTGCCCCCCTGCTCGATTACATCAACCTGATGACCTACGACATGGCGTACGGTACTCAGTATTTTAACGCGAATCTGTATGACTCCAGCGCCTGGCCAACGGTGGCTGCCGCAGACAAATACAGCGTCGATTTCGTCGTTAATAACTACCTTGCCGCCGGCCTGAAGCCGCAGCAGATGAACCTCGGGATCGGTTTTTACGGTCGAGTACCGAAGCGCGCCGTTGAACCGGGTATCGACTGGAGCAAACCGGACGCACAAAACAATCCGGTCACCCAGCCCTACTTCAGGCCGCAGGAACTGGGCCTGTTCAAATCGCTTGGCTATGATCTGACCAAAGATACCTATGTGAAATACAACGATATCGTCCGCAAGCTGCTGAACGATCCGCAGAAACGCTTTACCGAGCACTGGGACGAACAGGCGAAGGTGCCGTGGCTGTCGGTGAAATCCGCCGACGGGAAGACGCTGTTTGCGATTTCCTATGAGAACCCGCGTTCCGTGGCGATCAAAGCGGATTACATCAAGGAGAAAGGTCTGGCTGGCGCCATGTTCTGGGAGTATGGGGCTGACGACGAAAACCAGCTCGCGAAACAGCTGGCGGAGTCGCTTGGGATCCCGCACTAAGATGTAGTGTGCCGGGTGGCGCTAGCGCTTACCCGGCCTACATGGGAGCTTTATTTGAAGGTCGCAATCGGCTTCGGCGCGATGCCGAACTCTTCTTTCAGCTCGCGCTTGCTTTTCATCACCATCTGACCGTTAGTGTCGATGGTCATGTGCTGGGCGTCGGTATTGTGACGCGCCTGCCACAGCATCACCAGCTGCAAACTGTTCTCTTTTTGCTCAGGTGTGAGCGCCACACCGTCCGGCCATTTTCCCAGCTCAACGGCCGTTACCAGACGCTGATAAACCTCCGGGGTCATACCTGCAATCATGTCATCAATATTCATGATCTCTCCCTTTCAAAGGAATAATTTGCTGAATCGTTTTTTCAACCCTTGGTCTGGTCGCCGTTTTCATCATCGGTAAAGCTCATGGAAGCCGAATTTACGCAGAAACGCTCCCCCGTCGGCTGCGGGCCATCCGGGAAGACATGCCCGAGATGGGCGTCACAGTTCCCGCAACGAATTTCGGTGCGTACCATGCCGTGCGAGGTGTCCGTCAGGTAGCGGATCGCATCATCGCTGACAGGCTCGTAAAAGCTCGGCCAGCCGCAGCCAGAATCGTACTTAGTCTGGGAGTTAAACAGCGGTGCATCACACACCAGGCAGTGGTAAACGCCTTCCCGTTTATTGTGCAGCAAACGCCCGGAAAACGGCGGTTCTGTGCCGTGATTTTGCGTCACGTAATACTGCATCTCTGTAAGGTTTTTTTTCAAATCGTCGGGGTTACGTTGGTTCGACATATGCTTACATCTCGCTGTTGAAACAGACATCTTTTAACCCAGATTCTAACAAAACATTAACACCCGCGCGTGCACTTTTGTTCTAAACTTATGTGTCGCGAAAAGGCGGTCAGGCAATTGTGATCAATTTCACATTTTAATCCTGCGAGGCCTTTAAAATTCCGGGCGCAGCCCCCATGTGGTTGCTAGCTCAAAGGGAAAGTGAGGCGAGTCAGTCGCACAAACGTTAGTCACAGGATTGATTTGTCGCAATGATTGACACGATTCCGCTTGACGCTGCGTAAGGTTTTTGTAATTTTACAGGCAACCTTTTATTCACTAACAAATAGCTGGTGGAATATATGACTATCAAAGTAGGTATCAACGGTTTTGGCCGTATCGGCCGTATTGTTTTCCGTGCTGCTCAGAAACGTTCTGACATCGAAATCGTTGGTATCAACGATCTCCTGGACGCTGAATACATGGCGTACATGCTGAAGTACGACTCAACTCACGGTCGTTTCGACGGCACCGTTGAAGTGAAAGACGGCCACCTGGTTGTTAATGGCAAAACCATCCGCGTTACTGCTGAGAAAGACCCAGCTAACCTGAAATGGAACGAAATCGGTGTTGACGTTGTAGCTGAAGCTACCGGTATCTTCCTGACCGACGAAACTGCACGTAAACACATCACTGCGGGTGCGAAGAAAGTTGTTCTGACTGGTCCTTCCAAAGACAACACCCCAATGTTCGTTCGCGGTGCAAACTTCGAAACTTACGCTGGCCAGGACATCGTTTCCAACGCATCCTGCACCACCAACTGCCTGGCACCGCTGGCTAAAGTTATCAACGACAACTTCGGCATCATCGAAGGTCTGATGACTACCGTTCACGCAACCACCGCTACTCAGAAAACCGTTGATGGCCCGTCTCACAAAGACTGGCGCGGCGGCCGTGGCGCGGCTCAGAACATCATCCCATCTTCTACCGGTGCTGCTAAAGCAGTAGGTAAAGTACTGCCAGAACTGAATGGCAAACTGACTGGTATGGCGTTCCGCGTTCCAACTCCTAACGTATCCGTTGTTGACCTGACCGTTCGTCTGGAAAAAGCTGCTTCTTATGAAGAAATTAAGAAAGCAATCAAAGCTGCTTCCGAAGGCCCAATGAAAGGCGTTCTGGGTTACACCGAAGACGACGTTGTATCTACCGATTTCAACGGCGAAGTGTGCACTTCCGTGTTCGATGCTAAAGCAGGTATCGCACTGAACGACAACTTCGTGAAACTGGTTTCCTGGTACGACAACGAAACTGGCTACTCTAACAAAGTACTGGACCTGATCGCTCACATCTCCAAATAAGTTGAGATGAGTGCTTGATCCTAAAAGGCGACTTCGGTCGCCTTTTTTATTGTTTTTAGACAGAGGATTGCTTAATGATTAATAAAATTTTTGCACTTCCGGTAGTCGAACAACTTACCCCTGTGCTCTCCCGCCGTCAGATCGACGGTGCCGATATCATCGTCGTTGATCATCCGCGCGTTAAAGCCTCCGTAGCGCTCAATGGTGCCCACTTGCTCTCCTGGAAACCAGAAGGTGAAGAAGAAGGCCTGTGGCTGAGCGAGGCCACCTCGTTCAAAAGAGGGGCGGCGATCCGCGGCGGCGTACCGATCTGCTGGCCATGGTTTGGCCCGTCAGCGCAGCAGGGATTACCGTCTCACGGTTTCGCCCGTAACCAGCAGTGGACGCTGAAAGCCCACAACGAAGATGAAAACGGTGCGGTGTTGACCTTTGAACTCCAGGCGAATGATGAAACGCGTGCCCTGTGGCCACACGAGTTCACCCTGTATGCCCGCTTCAAGCTGGGTAAAACCTGCGAGATTGAACTGGAAGCGCACGGCGAGTTCGAAACAACGTCCGCCCTGCACACCTATTTCAACGTAGGCGACATTCAGGCCATTAAGGTGAGCGGACTTGGCGATACCTTTATCGACAAAGTGGATAACGCGAAAGAAGGCAAGCTGGACGACGGCGTGCAGACTTTCCCGGATCGTACCGACCGCGTGTATCTGCACCCGGAAGCCTGTAGCGTCATCCACGACAGCGCGCTGAACCGCGGTATTGATGTGGTTCATCACCACCACAGCAACGTGGTGGGCTGGAACCCGGGCCCTGCCCTTTCCGTCAGCATGGCGGATATTCCGGATGACGGTTACAAGACCTTCGTGTGCGTGGAAACCGCGTGCGTGACCGCGCCGCAGAAAACCAGCGAAGAAAAACCGTCCCGCTTAGGCCAGACGATCAAGATTGTGAAGCGCTAATATTGTTCAGGCATCATAAAAAAACAAACGGGGCGCTAGCGCCCCGTTTTAATGCATCACGTTCTGGTCAGAACTTGTAGGTCACACCCACGGAGAAGATGCCAGACCAGGACTTGTCGACCATCGGGCTGTCTTTCACTTCATCGCTCAGACGAATGTAACGGCCAGTACCGTACACATTCCAGTCACCGAGGAAGTTATACGAAGCGGTGAGTTCCAGGTACGGGTCCCAGCCATCATCCGCGCTGTAGCTCTTCAGACCACTGCGGCGAGACTCCGCTTTAGACACGCCATAGTAGTAGTCGTTGTAATTCTCGCTGCTGTACTGCACACCGATACCCGGCGTCAGCGTCACTGCGCCGTTGGTATAGCGATAAAGCCACGCCAGATCCCAGATAAAGCCGTTGCTGTTGTCCAGGGTATCGCCCGCCAGCGCAGTGCGCAGGAAGCCATACTCGGTATTATGGACATAAGAAAGCCCCGCCATCAGTGAGCTTCTGCGTTTGTCCAGCTGACGAAGCGCATTGCTGTCGCTATCGCCTGGTTTAAAGTGCGTTGGATCGTAATAGGCCATGATGGAGAGCTTATCGGCCGTATCGTTCCACAGATAGTAGCCACCGCCCAACCCACGGAACCAGAAGTTATCGCCTTCATAGGTGACAACGGGGACAGGATAAACGTCGCGGTCATACTGCTTGTACGGGCTGTTAATCACGCCAGCACCCGCGCCAACAGTCCACTGGCTCTTAGCCTGTACGGTGCTCGCTGCGGTAGCGGCAAGGATGCCCAATGCCAGAAGTTTGAGTTTGGTCACAATCCATTCTTTCCTGTAGTCAAATAATCAGCGGGTGAAGTGTAACCGCCATTCCCGTACATCCCAAAATTTTTTGCGCGCTAATCCGTTTGATTAACCCGTTATTTTTCATTTTTCAGATGACATCCCACTTTCATTTATGTGACCGATAAATGAAAAACCCACTTTTCGCTTATAACCGCAGTGGAAATTTTTGGATGAGTTATTGATATGTCATTGAAAGTAGATTTTATCCGTATGCAAGTTTTGCAATTGCCATCTACGCTTTAATTTAAGAAGAGATTTTGCTGAACACCCTGCGGTTCATAGCCTTCGACCTGGCACACAGGTTGCTGCTCTGGCAGTGAGGTGCGAAAAATTCTCTTCCGGGAGCCTCCACTACTCATACGAACGGCTCTTATCCTGTGCTAAAAAACGAAAGGACGGCATGCCATGAATATATTCGATCACTATCGCCAGCGCTACGAAGCTGCCAAGGACGAAGAGTTCACACTGCAGGAGTTTCTTACCATTTGTCGGCAAGATCGCAGTGCCTATGCCAATGCGGCAGAACGGCTATTGATGGCTATTGGTGAGCCAAACATGGTTGATACTGCCCTGGAGCCACGGCTTTCCCGTCTATTTTCGAATCGGGTGGTCGCCCGATACCCGGCGTTTGAAGAGTTCTATGGCATGGAAGACGCCATTGAGCAGATCGTCTCCTACCTGAAGCATGCCGCTCAGGGGCTGGAAGAGAAGAAACAGATCCTTTATCTGCTGGGTCCTGTCGGTGGGGGTAAATCCTCCCTGGCTGAACGGCTGAAAGCGCTGATGCAGCGCGTGCCGATCTATGTGCTGAGCGCCAACGGCGAACGCAGCCCGGTCAATGACCATCCACTGTGCCTGTTTAATCCGCAAGAGGATGCGCAAATTCTGGAAAAAGAGTTTGGCATTCCGCATCGCTATCTCGGTACGATCATGTCGCCGTGGGCGGCAAAACGTCTGCACGAGTTTGGCGGGGACATCACCAAATTCCGCGTCGTGAAAGTGTGGCCGTCTATCCTCGAGCAGATCGCCATCGCTAAAACTGAACCCGGTGACGAGAACAACCAGGATATCTCGGCGCTGGTGGGTAAAGTCGATATCCGTAAGCTGGAGCATCACGCGCAAAACGACCCGGATGCCTACGGCTATTCCGGTGCGCTGTGCCGCGCCAACCAGGGGATTATGGAATTTGTCGAGATGTTTAAAGCACCAATCAAAGTGCTGCATCCGCTGCTGACCGCCACCCAGGAGGGGAACTACAACGGGACGGAAGGCATTTCCGCCCTGCCGTTTAACGGGATTATCCTTGCCCACTCTAACGAATCTGAATGGGTGACCTTCCGTAACAACAAAAACAATGAGGCGTTCCTTGACCGTGTGTACATCGTCAAAGTGCCTTATTGCCTGCGAATCTCCGAGGAGATCAAGATTTACGAAAAACTGCTCAACCACAGTGAGCTGGTCCATGCCCCTTGCGCACCGGGAACGCTGGAAACACTGTCGCGCTTCTCGATCCTGTCGCGCCTGAAAGAGCCGGAAAACTCCAGCATCTACTCAAAAATGCGCGTGTATGACGGCGAAAGCCTGAAGGATACCGACCCGAAAGCGAAATCGTACCAGGAATACCGCGATTACGCCGGGGTCGACGAAGGGATGAACGGTTTGTCGACGCGTTTCGCGTTTAAGATCCTCTCCCGCGTCTTTAACTTCGACCACGCGGAGGTGGCCGCCAACCCGGTACATCTGTTCTACGTGCTGGAACAGCAAATTGAACGTGAACAGTTCCCACAGGAGCAGGCTGAACGCTACCTGGAGTTCCTGAAAGGCTACCTGATCCCGAAATACGCCGAGTTTATCGGCAAAGAGATCCAGACCGCCTACCTGGAATCCTATTCCGAATACGGCCAGAACATCTTCGACCGGTACGTCACCTACGCTGACTTCTGGATCCAGGATCAGGAGTATCGCGACCCGGATACCGGCCAGCTGTTTGACCGTGAATCCCTGAACGCGGAACTTGAAAAAATCGAGAAACCAGCCGGGATCAGCAACCCGAAAGACTTCCGAAACGAGATTGTGAACTTCGTGCTGCGCGCCAGAGCGCATAACAACGGCCGCAATCCGAACTGGACCAGCTACGAAAAACTGCGCACGGTTATAGAGAAGAAAATGTTCTCTAACACGGAAGAGCTGTTGCCGGTCATCTCGTTCAACGCCAAAACCTCAACCGACGAGCAGAAAAAGCACGACGATTTTGTCGACCGTATGATGGAGAAAGGCTATACCCGCAAACAGGTCCGCCTGCTCTGTGAATGGTATCTGCGCGTGCGTAAATCGTCTTAAAACAAGTGCCCGGTAACGCGCTTACCGGGCCAACAAAATGTCCGGTACTTACGGACGCTGCAAGTTGGCAAATGCAGTACGGGGGATATATGACCTGGTTTATTGACCGGCGTCTTAACGGCAAAAACAAGAGCACGGTGAATCGCCAGCGCTTCTTGCGCCGTTATAAAGCGCAAATTAAACAGTCGATCTCCGAGGCCATCAACAAACGCTCGGTGACCGACGTCGACAGCGGCGAATCCGTCTCCATCCCTAACGATGACATCAGCGAACCGATGTTTCATCAGGGGCGTGGCGGCCTTCGCCATCGCGTGCACCCAGGTAATGACCACTTCGTCCAGAATGACAGAATCGAGCGGCCCCAAGGCGGAGGCGGCGGTTCTGGCAGCGGTCAGGGGCAGGCCAGCCAGGACGGTGAAGGCCAGGACGAGTTCGTCTTCCAGATTTCAAAAGACGAATATCTCGACCTGCTGTTTGAGGATCTGGCCCTGCCGAATCTGAGAAAGAATCAGCACCGTCAGCTCAACGAATACAAAACCCATCGCGCGGGTTATACCGCAAACGGGGTACCCGCCAACATCAGCGTGGTGCGTTCACTGCAAAACTCACTGGCGCGACGCACGGCGATGACGGCAGGCAAACGGCGCGAACTGCGCGAGCTGGAAACCAGCCTGAAAGTGGTGGAAAACACGGAACCCGCGCAACTGCTGGAAGAGGAGCGCCTGCGAAAAGAGATCGCCGAACTGCGGGCGAAGATCGACCGGGTGCCGTTTATCGACACGTTCGACCTGCGCTACAAGAACTACGAAAAACGGCCGGAGCCTTCCAGTCAGGCGGTGATGTTCTGCCTGATGGACGTATCAGGTTCAATGGATCAGGCCACCAAGGATATGGCTAAGCGTTTTTATATTCTGCTCTATCTGTTCCTGAGCAGAACGTATAAGAACGTGGAGGTGGTCTACATCCGCCATCACACTCAGGCGAAAGAGGTGGATGAACATGAGTTCTTCTACTCGCAGGAGACCGGCGGCACCATCGTGTCGAGCGCCCTGAAGCTGATGGACGAGGTGGTGAAGGAGCGCTACGATCCGGCGCAGTGGAATATCTACGCCGCGCAGGCATCGGATGGCGATAACTGGGCGGATGACTCGCCGCTGTGTCATGAAATTCTGGCGAAGAAGATCCTGCCGGTGGTGCGTTACTACAGCTACATTGAAATTACCCGTCGCGCCCACCAGACGCTGTGGCGTGAGTATGAGCATCTGCAAGCGATGTTCGATAACTTTGCGATGCAGCACATTCGTGACCAGGATGACATCTACCCGGTCTTCCGGGAACTGTTCCAGAAACAGTCGTCCACCAGCAACGCATGACCCAACAGCCAGCGCACCCGCTGGCTGTTTTCTTTCAGCCCTCTCCGTCCCGTGCTAATGTAGCAAGCTACGTATTGGCAAATCACAGGTGAAATCGTTATGTCTGATGACGTGATCGGGACGACGCCCCATCAGCGGCTAATCAGCTTATTAACCGAGCAGGAGGCGCGCTTTCGCATGGTGGCGCATGAGGCCGTTGGGAAATGCGAAGCGGTCAGTGAAATTCGCGGAACCGATCTGCGACAGGGTGCAAAAGCACTGGTCTGCAAGGTAAAAGGCAACGGTGTTAAGAAACATATTCTGGCAATCCTCGCCGCCGATCGGCAGGCCGATCTGAGCCTGCTGGCCAGTCATTTCGGTGGGCTAAAGGCCTCGCTCGCCAGTCCGGCAGAAGTGGATGCGCTTACCGGCTGCGTTTTCGGCGCCATTCCCCCCTTCAGCTTTCATCCGGATCTGACGCTGGTCGCCGATCCGCTGCTGTTTGAGCGCTTCGACGAGATCGCCTTTAACGCCGGCCTGCTGGAAAAGTCGGTGATTATGGACACCCAGGACTATCTGCGTATCGCCCGTCCTGAACTGGTGACGTTCCGTAAACAATAAATACAGCGGCTGGCTAACGGTCAGCCGTTTTCCAGCAGCAGCACGGAAGCAATCAAAATAATCGCGATAATAAAAAACGATGAGGAGATAATCAGCGTTTCGACAAACATAGGATCGTTCATGATGCCCTCTGCTTTGCCCATTTGCCTCTTTTTTACCCCTGCACAATGACAGTTAAATGACAATGACGCGTCCGTGAAATGACTATTTTTTCGCTGAAACGATTCGCTGTTACCTATCCTCCACCGTATAAAGTCACTGTTTAAATACTTTATTTGTTACCGGTATCACGAAAAGAAATTTACGTAACCCCGATGCCAGATCTCGCAATTGTTAACCTTTTCATCATGGTTAACCTTGTTTACGGAGCACCTCAAAAATAAACCTTACACTGGCAAGGTGAATACAATGACCGAAATAATTACCCGTAAAGAAAAGATCAGTTATGGGTTAGGCGATATGGCGAGCCATATTGGGCTGGATAACGTCATTATTTTTCTGACGTTTTACTATACGGACGTGGTGGGGCTACCTGCCGCATTCGTGGGCACCATGTTTCTTCTGGCGAGAACCGCCGATGCCGTCATAGACCCGGCGATGGGCTATATCGCAGACAGGACGCGCACGCGCTGGGGCAAATTCCGCCCCTGGATGCTGTGGCTGGCGCTGCCCTTTGGCGCAAGTTGTCTGCTGACCTACGCCGTGCCGGCATCGCTCGATCTGCACGGTAAAATGATTTTCGCCACCGTCAGCTATACCCTGATGATGCTGATGTATACCGCAATCAATATTCCCTATTGCTCCATGGGCGCGGTGATCACGCCCGACAACGATGCGCGAATTTCCCTCCAGTCCTATCGCTTTTTCCTGGCCACGCTGGGTGGCGCGCTGTCGACATTCTTTATGATGCCGCTGGCAGAGTTTTTAGGCGGCGATGATAAATTACTGGGCTACCGCTGGGCGATGGCCATTATGGCGACCATCGCGGTCATCATGTTCTGGATCTGCTTCGCCAATACGCGTGAACGAATTAAGGCTCCCGCTACCCACAATAATTATCTTGCGGAACTGCGGGATTTATTACGAAACGACCAATGGCGGGTTGTCGCCGTCCTGGTAATAACCAACATTGGTTTTGGCGTTATTCGCCTTGGCGCAATGATGTATTTCGTCACTTATTATCTCGGTAGCGCAAGCTATTTTATGTAGATGCTCGGGGCGCATATTCTCGGGAAAGCCGCAGGCAGTGCGCTGGCCAAACGTCTGACGCAGAACGTCAGCAAAGTACAGATGTTTGGATATTGTTCCGTACTGGCGGGGGTACTCAGCATCGCCCTGTTCTTTGCGCCTAAGTCAGTGCTTATTCTGGTGCCCATGACGTTTATCGTCTCCACCCTTTACCAGGCCACCACCACGCTGATGTGGGTAATGATGGCGGACGTCGCCGATTACGGCGAATGGAAACAGGGCAAACGCATGGACGGCGTGATCTTCTCCACCTTCCTCGCCGTACTCAAGCTGGGAATGGCGATCAGCGGCGCGATTGTTGGCTGGACGCTGGGCTTAAGCGGCTATGTCGCCAACGCCCCGGAACAGACCACCACGGCCATGTACTGCATCATCGCCCTCTTCACCGTCGTGCCTGGCGTCTTGTCACTCTGCGCGTTTGCCACGCTGCGCTGGTACAAGCTCGACGACAGCACAATGCAATCCATCCATCTTGCCAAACACCCTGTTTAGAAGGACGCGTTTTCCATGAGTGAGCTGATCCAACATTCCAACAGTATCGAATGGCGTTTTGAACGCCAGATCCTGCGTATTGAACCGTGGGGTGAAAACAGCCTGCGCGTCAGGGCCACCTGCTCCCCGGCTTTTGATGACGCCTTACAGGCACTGTTGCCCGCCGCCCCTTGCCAGGCTGAGATTGTCGCCGAAGCGGAAAGCCTGACGCTGCGCAACGGCAATATTACCGCGACGCTGAACCTTAAAGGTCAGCTGGCCTTCTACAATCAGCGCGGCGAACTGCTGCTGGAAGAGATGTGGCGCCAGCGTTCAACGGTGGGTATCGGTGCCAGCGAGAAGAGCCAGGATAAATATGTCAGCGCCCTGAAGCTGGATGGCCGCGAATTTAAGCCGCTAATGGGGGGCAAATATCAGCTCACCGTCCGGTTTGAATCGCGTCCGGATGAACGCATCTATGGCATGGGTCAGTATCAACAGCCGTGGCTGGATCTGAAAGGCTGTACGCTGGAACTGGCGCAGCGCAACTCCCAGGCCAGCGTGCCCTTTATGCAGTCCAGCCTTGGCTATGGCCTGCTGTGGAACAACCCGGCGATTGGTGAAGCCAGCTTTGCAAAAAATCAGACGGAATGGCGCGCCCGCGTCACAGGAGAAATGGACTACTGGATCACCGCCGCCGACACGGTGGCGGATATCACCCGCCAGTATGTGAAAGCCACCGGTACTCCGCCCCCCGCCCCGGCGTTTATCAGCGGGCTGTGGCAGTGCAAATTACGATACCGCACCCAGCAGGAGGTGCTGGAGGTTGCGCGGGAGTATCGCCGCCGTAATCTGCCGCTGTCGGTGATGGTCATTGACTTCTTCCACTGGCCGAATCAGGGCACCTGGTGCTTCGACCCCGTAGACTGGCCCGATCCTGAAGGGATGGTCGACGAGCTGCGCGAAATGGGTATTGCGCTGATGGTGTCGGTGTGGCCAACGGTAGAGGCGCGCAGCCCTCTCTACCCGCTGATGAAAGCCAAAGGCTGGCTGGTCAGCAGTGAACGTGGCGTGCAGGTCAACCTCGATTTTATGGGCAATACCACCTTCTTTGATGCGACCCATCCTGAGGCGCGGAAATTCGTCTGGGATACGGTGAAGAAAAATTACTACGACATGGGCATTAAGCTGTTCTGGCTGGACGAAGCGGAGCCGGAATACCGCGCCTATGATTTTGACAACTATCGCTACCACGCCGGTCCGGTGCTGGAAGTGGGCAATCGCTACCCGCGTGACTTTGCGCAGTGCTTTTACGATGGGCTCCAGGCAAATGGTGAAACCGACATTGTTAACCTGGTACGCTGCGCCTGGGCAGGCAGCCAGCGCTTCGGCGTGCTGGCGTGGTCGGGTGATGTCCACTCCTCGTTCCATGCTTTTCGCAATCAACTCGCCGCGGGACTGAATATGGGGCTGGCGGGGATCCCATGGTGGACAACCGATATCGGTGGCTTCCAGGGAGGGAACGTTAACGACCCGGCGTTCCACGAATTGCTGATCCGTTGGTTCCAGTGGGCGGTGTTTACACCGGTTCTGCGCATGCACGGCTATCGCGTACCGCAGATCCAGCCCCCGGAGCGCTACCGTGACGGCATTCCTCAGTGTAACAGCGGTTCGCCTAATGAGCTGTGGAGTTACGGAGAAGAGAATTACGCCATCATGCAGCACTGGCTTACCGTGCGCGAAACCCTGCGCCCGTATATTGACGCGTTGTACCAGCAGGCTCATCTGCACGGAGACCCTCTCATGCGTCCGCTGTTCTGGCACTATCCGCAGGATAAGCAGAGCTGGACGTGTGAAGATCAGTATCTGTTTGGCGAAGATCTTCTGGTGGCGCCGGTTATGCAGGCCGGTCAGCGTGAGCGCGATGTCTGGCTGCCGACGGGCAATAGCTGGATCGCTCTCAACGGTGAGCGCTACGCCGGTGGGGAGCATATCCGGGTGCCTGCGGCGCTGGAAACCATCCCGGTGTTTATCCGCGAAGGAAGTCCACTTATCCAGCAGCTGGTGGACTGACGTCAGGCAAGTGCCCAAAAATAGACAATTTTTTCAGTAAAGCCTGCCTGCCGTCGCGTTTGCGCGTAAAGTAAGCAGGCTTACTATTTTTGGCAAGGATCCCGTCATGTTCGACCCTACTCTGCTCATACTTCTGGCCCTGGCTGCTCTGGGTTTTGTCAGCCACAACACCACCGTCGCGATTTCTATTCTGGTCCTGATCATTGTTCGCGTCACACCGTTGAATACCTTCTTCCCGTGGATAGAAAAACAGGGGCTTACCATCGGGATCATTATTTTGACCATCGGCGTGATGGCCCCGATTGCCAGCGGAACGCTACCGGCCTCAACGCTGCTGCACTCCTTTGTAAACTGGAAATCGCTGGTGGCGATTGCGGTGGGCGTTTTTGTTTCGTGGCTTGGCGGGCGCGGCGTGACGCTGATGAGCAGCCAGCCTTCGCTGGTGGCCGGGCTACTGGTGGGCACCGTGTTAGGCGTGGCGCTGTTTCGTGGCGTGCCGGTTGGCCCGCTGATTGCTGCCGGTCTGGTTTCGCTGTTTATCGGGAAGTCGTAGTCAGGCTGGCGATATAGCGGGCGGGCGTCTGTCCCAGTCCTTTCTTAAACATGGTGATGAAGGCGGTGGTGGAGTCATACCCCAGCGCCTGCGCCGCCTGCTGAACCGACTTTCCGCCGATCAAAAACTGCAATGCGACAATCAGCTGGAGCTGGTGCCGCCAGCGGCGAAAGCTCAAGCCAGTCTCTTTCACCACCAGCCGCGCCAGATTGCGTTCGCTCATGGCAAAGTGGCTGGCCCACTGCGCCAGCGTCTGCCAGGCGGCAGGTTCGTTTGCCATGGTCTCACTCATCAGGCGAATTTTTGGATGCGGAGATACCGGCAGCTGTAGATGCTCCTGCGGTTGCAGGGGCAGTTCATCAAACAGGACGTCAACCAGCCTTCCGGTAGCGGGAAGAGGCAGTTCCTCCCGTGACCTGTCCGCAAGCGCCAGCACCAGCTCCCGCACCAGAGGCGATATTTTCAGCGTACAGGTACGCGTCGGTAATTCGAGCGCACCGGGTTCAATAAACAGCAGACAGAGCTGCGCGCCGGGCGTCGCCTTGTTGCTGTGCGGCGTTTGTCCTGGGATCCACACCGCATACTGGGGCGGCACCATCAGCATCGCGTTCTCCACTTCACAGGTGATCGCGCCACCCAGCGCCATAATCAGCTGCCCTTTGCGGTGCTGATGCAGCGGAATATATTGTTCCTGTGCCACCACGCGGATGCGAAAGGCCACCGCCGCGTCGTGCTGGCTATCGGGATCGTAGCCGTCGAGCCCCAGTCCGTACATAAAGTTGTCCGATATTAGCGATAAACTGTCATTTTAGCCTGATTTCAACCACGACTTAAATCGGTATGGTATGCGCTCGCCTGAACGTAAGAGACAATAATGACTACTGCTATTCAACCTTCCGGGAAACAGGGTGCGCTGCTGATTGCAGGCATCCTGATGATTGCCACGACGCTGCGCGTCACCTTTACCGGTGTCGCCCCCCTGCTCGACACTATCCGACAGGACTATGGCTTAAGCACGGCGCAAACCGGCCTGCTCACGACGCTGCCTCTGCTGGCCTTCACCTTTATCTCTCCCCTTGCCGCAGGCGTCGCCCGGCGCCTGGGCATGGAGCGCAGCCTTTTTATCGCTCTGCTGCTGATTTGCATCGGGATTGGCGTACGTTCGCTGCCGTCGGCCTCGCTGCTGTTTATCGGTACGGCGATCGTGGGCTGTGGGATTGCGCTGGGCAATGTCCTGTTACCTGGCTTAATCAAACGTGATTTTCCGGGCCAGGTCGCAAAACTGACGGGGGCTTATTCGCTGACGATGGGAGCCGCTGCCGCCGCAGGGTCGGCGCTGATCGTCCCGCTGTCGCTGGGGAGTGGTGGCTGGCACGGGGCGCTGTTGATGCTGATGTTCTTCCCGCTGGTGGCGCTGCTGCTGTGGTTACCGCAATGGCGCCAGAAGCCGGCCGCCACCCTGACCGGAGCGGGCGCGCTGCACAATCGGGCTATCTGGCGCTCGGCGCTCGCCTGGCAGGTGACGCTTTTTCTGGGCATTAACTCGCTGATTTACTACGTCATTATCGGCTGGTTACCCGCGATTTTGCTTAGCCATGGCTACAGCGAAACGCAGGCTGGCTCCATGCACGGGCTTCTCCAGCTGGCGACCGCGGTTCCCGGTCTCGCCATTCCGCTGATCCTGCACCGTCTTAACGATCAGCGTGGCATTGCCGGGCTAGTCGCCCTGATGTGCGCCGTCAGCGCGGCCGGGTTCTGGTTCGCGCCGGGGCTGGCCGTCGTCTGGACGCTGGTGTTTGGCTTTGGATCCGGCGCCACCATGATCCTCGGCCTGACGTTTATCGGGCTGCGCGCCAGCTCGGCCCATCAGGCCGCAGCGCTCTCCGGCATGGCACAGTCGATTGGCTATCTTCTGGCGGCCTGTGGCCCACCGCTGATGGGGAAAATTCATGATACCGCCGGAGACTGGCGCATTCCGCTGCTCGCCTGCGCGCTGGCCGCGGTGGTGATGGCGTTATGCGGTATGCTTGCCGGGCGTGACCGGGAGATCACACCCCGCTGACATTCAAGGCAGACCCGGAGGTCTGCTTTTTTTATCCCTGCGCCGCCCGCAGCATGGCCTGTACCAGCACGACCGGGCGCCCTTGCAGCGCGGCCCGCTCATGCTGGAACAGGGTGAGGACAAAGAAAGGATGGGTTACCAGCTCTGCCGCGCGGATCTCGCCCTGCTCGTCCCAGCCCGTTACGCGCATGTCGCCCCGCTCAAGCTGGTCGGCAAACTCAGGTGAGACGCCGTAATTGCAGTGATACCCCTCCTGAATTTCCGGCTTGCCATACGCTTTAGCAATCAGCGTGTTATTCCGCAGCTCGATCGCGTCGGTTTTTTCCACCAGCGAGCAGGTCAGCGGCGCAATGACCATCCTTCCCTCGGTGTCGGTTTCGGCATGGCCTGCATCGTGCCAGCCCAGTACATTACGCGCATACTCAATCAGCGCATGCTGGAACCCGCCGCAGGTGCCGAGAAAGGGGATGCTGTTCTCACGCGCGTAACGGGCCGCAATAAACGCCGCCTCGGTGTTTTTATACGGGCTTGCCGGTACCAGCCAGATGGCATCATACCCGACCAGGTCTTCGGCGCTGGTCAGCTCAGGCGTGGCGAGCCAGTCATAATCAGCGGTGAGATCCAGAACCGCAGCGGCGTCGTCAATCGCCAGCGGGATCGCCTGGTGCGCAATAACATCGGGATTGTAATCACCAACCAGCGCAATGCGCAGCGTCGTTTTAACCGGGGAGAGTTCCATCAGAGATTCCTTATGCCGGAGGATTTTCAGATAACATAAGGAACCTCAGACTACCGATCTTTTGCAATTATCACAATACCTTAAATTGGGTGGATAAAAGCCGGGTGCTATAGTGTTCTTGCAGAACGTCGTAAGGAAATGAGGAGGACCCATGATTCAATGTAAACGCGTGTATGAGCAGGCGACCTCAAAAGACGGTTACCGGATCCTGGTCGACAGACTCTGGCCGCGAGGGATAAAAAAGACCGACCTCGCCTGCGATGAGTGGTGTAAAGCGCTAACGCCGTCCAGCGAACTGCGAAAAGCTTTTCACAGTGAAACGATAGATTTCACCGCGTTCAGTGAAGCCTATCGTAAAGAGCTGGCGCAGCATCAGGATGAAGGCAAACGCCTGGCGGCTCTCGCCAAACAGCAGACCGTGACGCTACTCTATGGGGCGAAAAATACGGAGCAGAATCACGCGCAGGTTCTGGCGGACTGGCTGCGTAAACTGTGATTAACCGATCGCCAGCTCATCCACGTTGTGTGGCATCTCGTCGGGAGTAAGCGGCATCAGATGTTCCGGGCGAACAAACGCAAAACCGTGCTGGTTATCAAAGGCATAAACATCACCAGTGACCAGCCACAGCGCACGCGCTGACGTGGCGGGTAATTGCGTCATGACGCCGTTAACCGGGTTCACAAAACGCTGGCCCGGCTGACAAAGTCCAAACAGCTCGACGGATTTACCGATATTTCGACGGCCTGCCGCCGTACGCGCACCCACGATCATCGCCATGCTGCCCGGTTTTAACTGAAACATACTTCTTCTCGCAAACGTACTGCCAGAAACTGGCTAAGAATAATCCTAAAGAGAAGTGTATCGCAGTTTTATTGCCGTTGTCATCTGGTCGGTTGCGGGTGATCGCGGCGGTAGAGATCCCATTCATCGATCACTTCCCCGCCTGGCAATTTGCACTCGGTACGTACGCCCTGCGGGCTTTGAACAGGGATTTGCTCTCCCCCTTTCTCCAGACAGTACACTGACGCCGGGTTTGCCATACCAATAGCGTGCGGCGGTTGAGGCGCATCAGGAGGGGTTGTCTTTGTTGAGCAGGCGGCCAGCGGTAAAACCAGCGCCAGGAGAAGATATTTCATTATCGTGATCCTTCAGGGTGTAAAAACGTCAGAGTAACGGGTCATCGCCGTTTTCTCCATGATTTCTCCATTAAACCTGCACGATTCCCCCTTATAGTGATGCCTGTTCTCACACTGACCAGAGAACATCATTCCGTAATCAAGATGTTTTGCCCCGATCTCAACATCGGGGCTTTTTTTAGCCTCACCCTCATCCGCCTCCAGAAGAATCTATAAAATTAATCCTGTTCATGTTTTACTATGGCTGGAGTCTATATTTTCAGCATAACATGCAGATACAGAGGTCTTCTGCATGGGAGTCATCCTGCCTCATGTCAGATATCATTCTTGCCCGTGTTTCAGAAACCCTCTCCACTGAGCAATCTCTCGACAGTCTGGTGCGTCAGCTACTGGAAATGCTGGAAATTGTGACGGATATGGAATCAACCTACCTGACGAAAGTCGATATCAATGCGCGTTTGCAGCACATTTTATATGCCCGTAACAGCAAGCAAATGCAGATCCCTGAAGGGTTCAGCGTGCCCTGGGACGAAACACTGTGTAAGCGCGCCATCGACAGCGACACGTTGTTCAGTAACGAGGTGCCCGACCGCTGGCCGGAGTGTGAAGCGGCCAAAGCACTGGGCATTACAACCTATATGAGCGTGCCGGTTCACCTGGCTGACGGTTCTCTGTATGGCACGCTTTGCGCGGCCAGCACCGCACAGAAACAGTTCAGCGAGCGTGGCGAGCAGGTGATCAGACTCTTTGCCGGTTTAATTGGTCAGTACATTCAGAAAGAGTCGCTTGTGCTTCAGCTTCGCGAAGCAAATGCGGCGCTCATTGCCCACTCTTACACCGACGCCCTCACCGGCCTGCCGAATCGTCGCGCCATTTTTGAAAACCTTACCACCCTGTTCTCACTGGCGCGCCACCTTAACCACAACGTCATGATGGCCTTTATTGACCTCGATGATTTCAAGCGAATCAATGACCAGTACGGGCATGAGGCGGGCGATCGCTTCCTTGTACAGGTCGGCAAGCGGCTGACTCACGAGCAAACGCAGGATGAGATTATTGGCCGGCTCGGCGGCGATGAATTTCTGGTTGCCAGCCTGAGTCACAGCGATGATGGCGACGCCAGCAAAGGGGTCAACGCAATCAAAACCCGCCTCAATGGTCTCATCGCGGGCGAATACGGGTTGGGTAATGCCACTATTATTTATCCCGGCGCAAGCCTTGGCGTCGTTATTGTTGATCCTCACCGCACTGATGAAGATAGCGCCCTGCGCACCGCAGACCTCGCGATGTATCAGGATAAAAAAGGAAAAAGCAAAACAGGCTTTGTCGCGTTAGATTAAAATCGTACACTCTACGGCCTTATACAAACTCAAACAGGTGATGGCATGAGAATAGGGATCCTCTTTCCGGTGGTTATTTTTATCACGGCGGTGGTGTTTTTAGGCTGGTTTTTCCTTGGTGGTTACGCCGCGCCGGGGGCTTAAATGAGAAAAACGACCATCATCATGCTGATTGTCGCCATCGTGGCCGTCGCCGGTACGCAGTTGGGCTGGTGGTAACGCCCAAAGTAAAAAGGCCGCCGTCAGGCAGCCTTTTTTAACTCAGGTCAGATTTAGCTTTTGATTTTTCTGTAGATAAACAGAACAACCAGGGCGCCAATCACCGCGACGACAAAGCTGCCGAAGTTGAAGCCATCAACTCTGCCAAAGCCGAACAGGGTACTGATCCAGCCACCGACGACTGCACCCACAATCCCCAGAATGATCGTGACGATGAAACCGCCGCCATCTTTGCCCGGCATAATCCACTTCGCCAGGATCCCCGCAATCAGCCCAAAGATAATCCAGGATAAAATTCCCATAGCTTTCCTCTCTGTATGGTTTTTGTCATTAAATCAACGACACAGAAAAGGATAGCACAGGATCTGAGAAAGGAAATTTGTGATAAGAATCACACGGTTCGTTTGATTAAAATATGAGCAGTAAAAAAATGCCGTTCCACACTCATCGTGGGGTTGCATCTTTTACTGAGAAAGATTATCTTTCTCATTACTGAATAGTTGAGGAAATCACTCAGGTATTCAGTACGACATTGCTCACATTGCTTCCAGTATTTCTTGCCCACTCTTGAGTGGGCTTTTTTTTGCCCGAACCCACCAAAATCTGGCGTTTCTTCAGTGGAGGTGAAACGCTATTCTCTGTGGCTACTGAACAACAAAAACGTTGATAACATGAACGTATCAAGCAAGTTTGTCATCTGCCTTAATCTTGTTTCTGCCAGTACGTTACTGCTACTGCTCTCAACACGGTTTGAGTGGTTCTGAGATGAAAGGAGCCTGGCATGGTGGCTTTCCTTTCGATTCCGTGCAGCCTCAACTCTCATACTTGTAGCTTTTATGACCTGTGTTAAGATCCCTGCACCTCAGGACGTGGTGGGACAACAGGAAAATGAAGAAGGCCATTGCCGTTGCTATCATCTCAACCTTTATGGTCGTCCTGTCGCTGTATGCGGTTAACGCCATTATCGCTGAGCAGCAAAAGAACCGGCAGAGGGAGATCTCCCACACGCTCTTAAGCTATTCTGAAGAGTTAACGCAAAATATCGCCAGTACGCTTAAAAATACCTCCGCGCAGGGATGCGATAGCGCCAGTCTGAACGTCTACCGAAAATTAAAGATGCGAAGTCTCTATTTCGCCGATGTGGGGTTTATTGAAAAGGGGAAAATCACCTGCACCGCGTTTTGGGGCAAGCTGGCAAATCCCATCGCCCTTCCCTCTGAGCTGCATAATACCCAGAACGGATTCAGCCTGGCGCAGTTTTCGCAGAAAGATTTCTTTGTCGGCAATGCGACAATCTATAACCACCTTATTATCTTCACCTCCCGTTCAGCCTACGATAAATTTGCCCCCGTTACCGCCAACTATTCGCTTCTTTCTTCCACTAAAGATTTCGGCCGCACCTTTTTCACCGTTACGCCGCCATCAGAAAACCTCAGCCGCTTACAGTCTCTGTTATTTACGCTGGCTGTGACGGAGTGCAGTACACGCTGGGATTTGTGCGTTACCGTCACACACCATGATGCCGGACTGGCTTCGCTCTCCCACGTAGTGATGGTGCTTCTGTGCCTGTTTTTATACTTTATCTGGGTATCCCTGACGCTGTTTTCTCTTCGACTTTATGAAGACCGACGTTCTCTGGAGCGAACGCTGGTCAAAGCGGTAAAAGCGAATACCATCAGCGTTCATTTTCAGCCTGTTATTCGGGTTGCTGATAAGAAAATCGTCGGGGTTGAAGTGTTATCAAGATGGCAGGATAACAATCACAAAGAGGTTTCTCCTGAGCTGTTTATCCCGTTAATTAAAAAAATTGGCCTGTATAACGTTTATTATCAGAACATGATAAAGAAATCCCTGGCGGAAATTGCCGCGCTGGCCGCTGAACATCAGTTAATGATTTCACTGAACGTTGGCCGGACGGAAATTGAAGATGGCAAATTCCTGGCGGTATTACGTCATGAATGCTCAGAGAACGCGATTCCCTTATCGCTAATCAAAGTTGAGTTATCCGAGAATGGCGTTTCCACCGCGGCCATCCTTGAAGAGTTTTGTGAGGAGCTTAAATCGGCAGGCGTCAAAATTTCAATAGACGATTTTGGTGTGCAAAACTCTAATCTGGCCAGGCTATCAAATCTCAAATATGACGAAATCAAGGTGGATAAGTCGTTAGTGGACGGCATCAGCGAGCACTATAAACAGGATATCCTGGTGATCTTCAGCGACGCGCTCGCTAAACTGCACAAAACCCTGGTTTTTGAAGGGGTTGAAAGCGAAACGCAATATCAGTTCATCGCGCAGAGATACCCCGATGCCCTCGTACAAGGCTGGTACTTTTCAAAGTCGCTAACCCGGCACGACCTCGCCAGGCTGCTGGCAGACTCAGCGCGATGACGCGTTATTCATTGCCCCACTGATTCAGGAAGTTCGCAATATCGTCAATGCGCGCTTCGTCTATCTCCGCCTGGACAGCCATCTCCCGCTGCGCCTCTTCACTGATTTCCTCATTATTGTATAAGCGAGTGAGCAGCAGCTGGAAATAGTGTGCCAGCGGCGTACGCTCTGCCTCTTCTACCGGTTTCGCCGTTTCGGTCGCATACTCGTCGACGATGTCATAATACTTGAGCGGGATATCATGGGTCATAGCGTTGTTTCCGTCTTGTGTGCATAAAAAACGGGAACCCTCAGGCTCCCGTTGTCATTTAACCCAGCGAGTGGATTACATGTTCGCGATAATCGCGTCGCCAAACTCTGAGCATTTCAGCAGTTTAGCGCCTTCCATCAGACGTTCAAAGTCATAGGTGACGGTTTTCGCGTTAATCGCGCCTTCCATACCCTTAACGATCAGGTCTGCGGCTTCGAACCATTCCATATGACGCAGCATCATCTCTGCGGACAGAATGATAGAGCCTGGGTTGACTTTGTCCTGGCCTGCGTATTTAGGTGCAGTACCGTGAGTTGCTTCGAACAGGGCGCACTCGTCACCGATGTTCGCGCCCGGGGCGATACCGATACCACCCACCTGTGCGGCCAGCGCATCGGAGATGTAGTCACCATTCAGGTTCATACAGGCGATCACGTCATACTCAGCAGGTCGTAGCAGGATCTGTTGCAGGAACGCATCGGCAATCACATCTTTAATGATGATCTCTTTACCGGTGTTCGGGTTCTTAATTTTCTGCCATGGGCCGCCGTCGATCAGTTCACCGCCGAACTCTTCGGTCGCCAGCTGGTAGCCCCAGTCTTTGAACGCGCCTTCGGTGAACTTCATGATGTTGCCTTTGTGAACCAGGGTCACAGAGTCACGATCGTTGGTGATAGCGTATTCGATGGCGGCACGCACCAGACGCTTGGTCCCTTCTTCGGAGCACGGCTTGATGCCGATGCCGCAATGCTCAGGGAAGCGAATTTTCTTCACACCCATCTCTTCGCGCAGGAATTTAATCACTTTTTCTGCATCAGCAGAGTCCGCTTTCCATTCGATACCGGCGTAGATGTCTTCTGAGTTTTCACGGAAGATAACCATGTCGGTCAGTTCCGGGTGCTTAACCGGGCTTGGGGTGCCCTGGTAGTAACGCACCGGACGCAGACACACATACAGATCCAGTTCCTGACGCAGCGCCACGTTCAGGGAGCGAATGCCGCCGCCAACTGGCGTGGTCAGAGGGCCTTTGATAGCAACGCGATAGTCGCGGATCAGGTCCAGCGTTTCGGCTGGCAGCCAGACGTCCTGGCCATAAACTTGAGTCGATTTTTCACCGGTGTAAATTTCCATCCAGGAAATTTTACGCTCGCCTTTGTAGGCTTTCTCAACAGCGGCATCAACCACTTTCAGCATTGCCGGGGTAACGTCTACGCCGATACCGTCGCCTTCAATGAACGGGATAATCGGGTTGTGAGGAACGTTAATCTTGCCGTTTTGCAGGGTGATCTTTTTACCTTCCGCCGGAACAACTACTTTGCTTTCCATTAACCTCTCCTTCGAGCGCTTCTGGTTGTTACTGATCTTATGTTAATAAATTGTAATGAGCCTTCCGATAGTACCTGATTGTCCGACGCCATGAAAGGTCTTCGTTATTAGGCTATAATGCGGCAATTGATAACGCCTGAAAATACCATGACGAAAACTTCTTTTAGAAAACACCGGGTTGAGCGATTCAGCTCACGACAAGCCACCAGAAGAACGCCAGAACCCCAGCCAACGCGGGTCATACTGTTCAATAAACCCTACGATGTATTGCCGCAGTTCACCGACGAGGCCGGGCGCAGCACGCTGAAGGATTTTATCCCTGTACAGGGAGTCTACGCGGCGGGACGTCTGGATCGTGACAGCGAGGGGCTGCTGGTGCTCACCAATGACGGCGTGCTCCAGGCCAGGCTCACTCAGCCGGGCAAGCGTACCGGGAAAATTTACTTTGTGCAGGTTGAAGGCGAGCCGGACGACGCGTCGCTGGCAAAACTGCGTAACGGCGTAACGCTGAACGACGGTCCCACCCTGCCGGCTGGTATTGAGCGCGTGAATGAACCCGAGTGGTTGTGGCCGCGCAACCCGCCGATTCGTGAGCGGAAATCCATTCCCACCAGCTGGCTTAAAATCACCCTTTATGAAGGCCGCAACCGACAGGTCAGGCGCATGACTGCGCATGTGGGCTTCCCTACCCTGCGACTCATTCGCTATGCCATGGGCAGCTACACGCTGGACTCGCTGGCAAACGGGGAATGGCGGGATGTTACCCCTAAGGAGAACTGATGTTTAAACCTCATGTTACGGTCGCCTGCGTGGTCCATGCGCAGGGGAAATTCCTGGTGGTGGAAGAGACCATCAACGGCAAAGCGCTGTGGAACCAGCCTGCCGGGCATCTTGAAGCCAATGAAACCTTACGCCAGGCGGCAGCCCGTGAGCTGTGGGAGGAGACGGGTATCCGCGCCGAACCGCAGCATTTTATCCGTATGCATCAGTGGATAGCGCCTGACCAGACGCCTTTCCTGCGCTTCTTATTCGCCGTTGAACTTAACGAAACGTGCGCCACTAAACCGCACGACGACGATATCGATCGCTGCCTGTGGGTGACTGCCGAGGAGATCCTGAACGCGCCAAACCTGCGTTCACCGCTGGTGGCGGAAAGCATCCGCTGCTGGCAGTCTGCGGCGCGCCTGCCGCTGGATGTCATTGCAGAATTTAACTGGCCGTTTAGAGAGGGTGTCAATGGTGGGGGGGCGTGATAGAATACGCCGCCTTGAAGTTCAATGTCGTGAGTATTCCATGTCAGATAACAGCCAGAAAAAAGTAATCGTCGGCATGTCCGGCGGTGTCGATTCCTCCGTTTCCGCCTACCTGTTGCAGCAACAGGGCTATAAGGTGGAGGGCCTGTTCATGAAGAACTGGGAGGAAGACGATGGCGAGGAATACTGCACTGCCGCTGCGGATCTCGCCGATGCGCAGGCCGTGTGCGATAAGCTCGGCATCGAACTGCACACCGTTAACTTTGCCGCAGAATACTGGGACAACGTTTTTGAACTCTTCCTCGAAGAGTACAAAGCGGGCCGCACGCCAAACCCGGATATCCTGTGCAACAAAGAGATCAAATTCAAAGCCTTCCTGGAATTCGCCGCGGAAGACCTGGGCGCAGACTACATTGCGACCGGCCACTACGTGCGTCGCGCGGATGTGAATGGCAAAAGCCAGCTGCTGCGCGGCCTGGACGGCAACAAAGATCAGAGCTACTTCCTCTATACGCTGAGCCACGAACAGATTGCCCAGAGCCTGTTCCCGGTCGGCGAGCTTGAAAAGCCGGAAGTGCGTAAGATTGCTGAAGATCTGGATCTGATCACCGCGAAGAAAAAAGACTCCACCGGTATCTGTTTTATCGGCGAGCGTAAATTCCGCGAGTTCCTGGGGCGCTACCTGCCTGCACAGCCGGGCAAAATCGTCACCGTTGACGGTGATGAGATTGGTCAGCACCAGGGGCTGATGTACCACACTCTCGGCCAGCGTAAAGGTCTGGGTATCGGCGGCACCAAAGAGGGCAGCGAAGATCCGTGGTACGTGGTCGACAAAGACGTCGAAAACAATATTCTGGTTGTGGCTCAGGGTCACGACCACCCGCGCCTGATGTCCGTTGGACTGATCGCGCAACAGCTGCACTGGGTCGATCGCGAGCCGCTGAAAGGCACGCTACGCTGCACAGTGAAAACGCGCTACCGCCAGACGGACATCCCTTGCACCGTAACCGCACTGGATGACGATCGCATTGACGTGCGTTTCGACGAGCCGGTTTCCGCCGTTACCCCTGGCCAGTCTGCTGTTTTCTACAGCGGCGAAATTTGCCTCGGCGGTGGGATCATTGAACAGCGCCTGCCGCTGCCTGCTGTTTAAACCGTTTGCACACATAAAGGAGACCGTGTGGCGAAGAACTATTATGACATCACCCTGGCGCTGGCGGGAATTTGCCAGTCAGCCCGTCTGGTGCAACAGCTGGCGCATCAGGGTCATTGCGACGCTGATGCCCTGCACGTTTCACTCAACAGCGTTATCGATCTTAACCCAGGCTCCACGCTGGGCGTCTTTGGCGGCAGTGAAACCAATCTTCGTCTCGGTCTTGAAACTCTGCTCGGCGTGCTCAACGCCAGCAACCGTCAGGGGTTGAACGCGGAACTGACCCGCTACACCTTAAGCCTGATGGTACTGGAACGTAAGCTTAATGCGGCAAAAGGCGCAATGAATACCCTGGGCGACCGCATCGCCGGGCTACAGCGCCAGCTCGACCACTTTGACCTCCAGTCTGAGACCCTGCTCAGCGCGATGGCCGGTATCTACGTTGACGTGATTAGCCCGCTAGGCCCGCGTATTCAGGTCACCGGTTCGCCTGCCGTATTGCAAAGCCCACAGGTACAGGCGAAGGTACGCGCTTCGCTGCTGGCAGGCATCCGTGCCGCCGTGCTGTGGCAACAGGTCGGCGGTGGCCGCCTACAGTTAATGTTTTCTCGTCATCGCCTGACGACTCAGGCAAAACAAATTCTTGCTCATTGTTAACCTCCCGGAGTTGCGAATTATGGAATTATCCTCACTGACCGCCGTATCCCCTGTCGATGGACGCTACGGCGATAAAGTCAGCGCGCTGCGCGGGATCTTCAGCGAATATGGCCTGCTGAAGTTCCGTGTTCAGGTTGAAGTACGCTGGCTGCAAAAGCTGGCCGCCCAGACAGCAATCAAGGAAGTTCCTGCTTTTGACGCAGAGGCAAACGATTACCTTGATAAAATCGTTGCTGAGTTCAGCGAAGAAGATGCCGCGCGCATTAAAACCATCGAACGCACCACCAACCACGACGTGAAAGCGGTTGAATACTTCCTGAAAGAGAAAGTGGCAAGCGTCCCTGCCCTGCACGCGGTATCTGAATTTATTCACTTCGCCTGTACGTCTGAAGATATTAACAACCTGTCTCACGCGCTGATGCTCTCTACCGCGCGGAAAGAGGTAGTACTCCCTTACTGGCGTAAAATCATTGATGCGGTGAAAGCGCTGTCCGTGGAATACCGCGACATTCCGCTGCTGTCCCGTACTCACGGCCAGCCAGCAACCCCATCCACCATGGGTAAAGAGATGGCGAACGTGGCGTACCGCATGGAGCGCCAGTATCGTCAGCTGGAGCAGGTTGAGATCCTCGGCAAAATCAACGGCGCGGTGGGTAACTACAACGCCCACATCGCCGCGTACCCGGAAGTGGACTGGCACCAGTTCAGCGAAGAGTTTGTGACCTCTCTGGGGATCCAGTGGAACCCGTACACCACCCAGATTGAGCCGCACGACTACATCGCCGAGCTGTTTGACTGCATTGCGCGCTTCAACACCATCCTGATCGACTTCGATCGTGACGTATGGGGTTACATCGCTCTGAACCACTTCAAGCAGAAGACTATCGCCGGGGAAATCGGTTCGTCCACCATGCCGCACAAAGTGAACCCAATCGACTTCGAAAACTCCGAAGGTAACCTGGGTCTGGCGAATGCCGTGTTGCAGCATATGGCGAGCAAGCTGCCGGTATCCCGCTGGCAGCGCGACCTGACTGACTCCACGGTGCTGCGTAACCTGGGCGTAGGTATTGGCTACGCGCTGATCGCCTACCAGTCCACCCTGAAAGGTGTGAGCAAACTGGAAGTTAACCGCGACCGTCTGCTGGACGAGCTGGATCACAACTGGGAAGTGCTGGCGGAGCCGATTCAGACCGTGATGCGTCGTTACGGCATCGAAAAACCGTACGAGAAACTCAAAGAGCTGACCCGCGGTAAACGCGTTGATGCTGAAGGTATGAAACAGTTTATCGACGGTCTGGCGCTGCCAGAAGAAGAAAAAGCGCGCCTGAAAGAGATGACCCCGGCAAACTATATTGGCCGTGCTATCGCTATGGTTGACGAGCTGAAGTAATCGCCCTTCCCCCTTTCCACCTGGAAAGGGGGCTGCTTTACATCATCGAGCCGACATTTCACGTCACATTATCTGTTTTGCCGGGATTAGAGCCTGCCGTCAGGCTGAATGTTATTTTTTGCCGTGGAATAACTTTCCGGAATATACCGTTTTAAGCCGAACGGGCACAGTTTGAACTGGCACGGGGTTTCAGCCGTGCACGGGCGATCCATCTCCTGTCGGTTGCCTGGACACGCGTTTTTCTGTTTGAACCCCATCCAGCCTATTGATGTAAAGGGCATTGCCTGCGCTATCCATACTCTACGCCGCCGATCGTTAATCAGGATCCCCTGGTTTGAAGTGGTGATGATTTCACCTGTACGAACGTAATAATCTCCCTTTAACCACAGGATATAATTCAGACCATACTGTGTTTCAACTTTGCAAAAGATGGTTCCGCTTTCCGGGCTCGCAATAGTCTCAACAACCTTCCATTCCATAAAATCCTCTTTACTCGCTATATTGCTGTTTTGTTGTGTAAAAATGCTGCTTTTCTGGCACATCTTATGCAAATCTAATTTCGCACCATAAAATAAGCGTAGACAAAGCCAGGCATAGTGAGAACATCCTTACAAAAAAAAGGGCAATATTTACAAAACTGGCGTGCCCGTGCTGTCTAAAAAGCGACTCGCCTTCAACAGTTCATAAACGGATGGCTGTTTTATCGGGATTGCGAAAGCTTGCGAAAACAAGTCAGTTTATATTACCCGCCCCTGCTGGGGGCGCATGAGGCTTACGTGAGGTGGGTGGGCGATATGAACCGGGCTCAGGTCAACATACTTAATAATCAGATGCCTGGCGTCATGCCCCTGTGTACGGGAGCATGAAAAAAATCATTTAATTTCATCACGCTGGTGTCAACCTGGATAATCAGCGTTAAACTGTTCATACCATTTATAAAGGGAGAAGTGATGATGCGCGTACTGGTTGTTGAGGATAACGCATTGCTACGTCATCACCTGAAAGTTCAACTTCAGGAGATGGGTCATCAGGTGGATGATGCTGAAGACGCAAAAGAGGCCGATTATTATCTCAATGAACACCTGCCGGACATCGCCATTGTCGATTTAGGGCTGCCGGATGAAGACGGATTGTCCCTTATCCGCCGCTGGCGTAGCCATGACGTTTCCCTGCCGGTGCTGGTGCTGACTGCCCGCGAAGGCTGGCAGGACAAGGTTGAAGTCCTGAGCGCTGGCGCGGATGACTACGTGACCAAACCCTTCCATATTGAAGAAGTCGCCGCGCGTATGCAGGCGCTGCTGCGCCGCAACAGCGGGCTGGCGTCACAGGTTATCTCTCTGCCGCCGTTCCAGGTGGATCTCTCTCGCCGCGAATTTTCTATTAATGATGAAGTGATCAAGCTGACCGCATTCGAATACACCATCATGGAAACGCTGATCCGTAACAACGGTAAAGTGGTGAGCAAAGATTCCCTGATGCTTCAGCTCTATCCGGATGCCGAGCTGCGCGAAAGCCACACCATTGACGTGCTGATGGGTCGCCTGCGTAAAAAAATTCAGGCGCAGTACCCGCATGACGTAATCACCACCGTGCGTGGTCAGGGCTACCTGTTCGAATTACGCTAAATGAAAGGGATATTGCGCCACATTTTACCCCTTTCGCTGCGGGTTCGCTTTTTGCTGGCAACCGCCGCCGTCGTGCTGGTGCTGTCGCTCTCTTACGGGATGGTGGCGTTGGTCGGTTATAGCGTGAGCTTCGATAAAACCACCTTCCGCCTGCTTCGCGGCGAAAGTAACCTGTTTTATACCCTGGCGAAGTGGGAGAACAACCGAATCACCGTCGAGATGCCGGAAAACCTGAATCAGCAGAGCCCGACGCTGGCGCTGATCTATGATGAAAAAGGGAAATTGCTGTGGGCCCAGCGCGATGTCCCGTGGTTGAAAAAGCGCATCCGTCCGGAATGGCTGAAAACCAACGGTTTTCATGAAATAGAAGCCGACCTCAACTCCACCAGCAGCCTGCTGCGTGACGATCGTGCCTTACAGATTAAGCTTAATGAGATCCGTGCCGAAGATGACGACACGGAGATGACCCACTCTGTGGCCATCAACCTTTACCCCGCCACCCTGAACATGCCGCAGTTAACCATTGTGGTGATCGATACCATACCGGTTGAGCTGAAACGCTCGTATATGGTCTGGAACTGGTTTGTGTATGTTCTGGCTGCCAACCTGCTGCTGGTGATCCCTCTCCTGTGGGTTGCTGCGTGGTGGAGCCTCCGCCCGATTGAATCCCTTGCCAAAGAGGTGCGCGAGCTGGAGGAACATCACCGCGAGAAGCTAAACCCGGAGACCACGCGTGAGCTGACCAGCCTGGTGCGCAACCTCAACCGCCTGCTGAAAAGCGAACGTGAACGCTACGACAAGTATCGCACGACGCTCACCGACCTTACGCACAGCCTGAAAACCCCGCTGGCCGTGATGCAGAGTACCCTGCGTTCCATGCGCAGTTCGAAAATGAGCGTGGATGACGCCGAGCCGGTGATGCTGGAACAAATCAGCCGTATTTCACAGCAGATCGGCTATTACCTGCACCGCGCGAGCATGCGTTCCGGAAGCGCCCTGTTGAGCCGTGAACTGCACCCGGTAGCCCCGCTGCTGGATAACCTCACCTCTGCGCTGAACAAGGTGTACCAGCGTAAAGGGGTCAACATCAGTCTGGATATCTCACCGGAAATTAGCTTTGTCGGTGAGAAAAATGACTTTATGGAAGTGATGGGAAACCTGCTCGATAACGCCTGCAAATATTGTCTGGAGTTTGTCGAGGTGTCCGCGCGGGTAACGGATAACGAACTGCATATTATCGTTGAGGATGATGGTCCTGGCATTCCCCGTAATAAACGCGAAGTGGTGTTCGATCGCGGCCAGCGCGCCGATACGCTGCGGCCAGGCCAGGGCGTCGGATTATCCGTCGCCAGGGAAATTGTCGATCAGTACGAGGGCAAGATTGAAACCGGTGAAAGTTTGCTGGGCGGTGCCCGTATGGAAGTCATTTTTGGCCGCCAGCATCCCGTATCGAACGATAGTTGACCCGAAATGTGAAAAATACGCGGATCTCGCAGTCAGGGGGCGGTGCTTCCGTTATAATCCGTCTCAGTAAGAGCCTGCGGAATACAAAAATATGGATTATCAATTAACGCTTAACTGGCCCGAATTTATTGAACGTTACTGGCAAAAACGCCCGGTCGTTCTTAAACGCGGGATCAGCAATTTTATCGACCCTATTTCTCCTGACGAACTCGCTGGTCTGGCGATGGAAAACGAGGTAGACAGCCGTCTGGTGAGCCACCAGGACGGGAAATGGCAGGTCAGCCACGGTCCCTTTGAAAGCTACGATCACCTGGGCGAAAACAACTGGTCTTTACTGGTGCAGGCGGTCAACAACTGGCACGAACCCACCGCAGCCTTAATGCGTCCCTTCCGCGCCCTGCCAGACTGGCGCATGGACGATCTGATGATCTCCTTCTCCGTTCCCGGTGGCGGCGTGGGTCCGCATCTGGATCAGTACGACGTGTTTATCATTCAGGGTACCGGTCGCCGTCGCTGGCGCGTGGGCGAAAAAGTGCCAATGAAGCAGCACTGCCCGCACCCGGATCTGCTCCAGGTTGATCCGTTTGAAGGGATCATTGATGAAGAGCTGGAGCCAGGCGACATTCTTTATATCCCACCGGGCTTCCCGCATGAAGGTTATTCCCTGGAAAACTCGCTGAACTATTCGGTTGGTTTCCGCGCGCCAAGCGGGCGCGAGATGATCAGCGGATTTGCTGACTATGTTTTACAGCGTGAGCTGGGCAGCTACCGTTACAGCGATCCGGACGTTCCGGCGCGTGAACACCCGGCGGATATTCTGCCAGAGGAGCTGGATAAGCTGCGCGGGATGATGCTGGATCTGATCAACGAACCGGAGCACTTCAGACAGTGGTTTGGCGAGTTTATCAGCCAGTCGCGTCACGAACTGGACGTCGCACCGCCAGAGCCGCCTTATCAGGCAGATGAAATTTATGATGCGCTCCAGCAGGGCGATAAGCTGGTTCGTATGGGCGGATTACGCGTACTGCGCATTGGCGAAGAGGTATTCGTCAACGGCGAGCGCCTGGACTCTCCTCATCGCCCGGCGCTGGAAGCGATTGCCAGCCATATGGTGCTGACTGCGGATACCTTTGGCGACGCACTGGACGATCCCTCCTTCCTCGCCATGCTGGCTGCGCTGGTGAACAGCGGGTACTGGTTTTTTGAGGACTGAGCCGCTTTAATGCCCGGTGACGCTGCGCTTACCGGGCCTACGATCGAAATGTAGGCCGGGTAAGGCGTAGCCGCCACCCGGCTTTGTTTTACTTCCGCTCCCCCGCCGCAAAATCCTCAATCTCACCCGCCCAGTCTGCCGGATATAACCCTTCCCGCACGTCCCGATGAAACGTTGAATATGGCCAGTCGACGACTTTCCCGACATAGCCATGCTTCAGCGGATTGATGTAGACGTAATCCATATGCCGCCGATAATCCTGCTCATTGCGAATAGTGTGCTCCCAGAAACGCGTTTGCCAGACGTGGCGCATTTCAATGTTGCGGCTAAACGTTTTTTTGATGTCGCGCCAGCGCGCTGAAAAGTCACTGTCTCCTTCCGGCAGGGTCCAGATACAGTGCATATGTTCAGGCAGGATAACCCAGGCGTTAATGGTAAAGGGCTTCGCACGCTTAACCGTGGCGGTAGCGGAACGCAGGCTGTCGATGTGGCGAGTAAGTAAATCGCTCTGGCGGTTTTGCAGATTGACGGTGAAAAACCAGGTCCCACCGGGGATGTAGTGGCGGCGGTAGTTTGACATTTGAACTCCCTGTTCATGTGCCGGGTGGCGGCTACGCCTTACCCGGCCTACATATTGCACCCGTAGGCCCGGTAAGGCGTAGCCGCCACCCGGCATAAAACATTACCGCTTCGCGGTTAACTCCGCTATCCGCACGATCACCTGCACCGCTTTCTCCATCCCTTCCAGCGTCACGAATTCATGCTTGCCGTGGTAGTTATATCCACCAGTAAACAGGTTCGGGCACGGCAGGCCCATAAACGACAGCTGTGAACCATCGGTACCGCCACGGATCGGTTTCATCACCGGCTCGATGTCACAATCGCGCATCGCCTGCTGGGCGATATCAAGAATATGCGGATGCTCCATCACCTTATCGCGCATATTGTAATAGCTATCTTCGATGATGAGTTCAATATAGCAATCCGGATGTAGCCCCTTGCCGACCTTTTTCGCGATCTCCATCATCTTACGTTTGCGTGCTTCAAAGGCTTTGCGGTCGAAATCGCGGACAATATAGTGCATCTGCGCGCTGTCCACGGTCCCCTTGATGCTGGTCAGATGATAAAAACCCTCATACCCTTCCGTCATCTCCGGGCTCTCTTCGGCGGGCACTTCCGCATGAATACGCGCAGCCAGCGACAGCGCATTCACCATCACCCCTTTCGCAGACCCCGGGTGCACGTTATTCCCAACGATTTTGATCGTCACCGATGCCGCGTTAAAGTTTTCATACTCAAGTTCACCTACGCCGCCACCGTCGACGGTGTAGGCCCACTGCGCGTTAAACGCCTCAACGTCAAAGTGTTTCGCGCCTTTTCCAACCTCTTCATCCGGCGTGAAGGCCACGCGGATATCGCCATGTGGGATATTTTTGCCCTTCAGCACCGCCAGCGCCGTCATGATCTCGGCGATGCCCGCTTTGTCATCGGCCCCCAGCAAGGTTTTGCCGTCAGTGGTGATTAACGTCTGCCCCAGCAGCTGATGCAGTACCGGGAACATCACCGGCGACAGCACTTCGTCGCCAATGCCCAGCGCAATATCACCGCCGCGGTAGTTTTCAACAATCTGCGGGTTTACGTGTTTACCGCTAAAATCAGGTGAGGTATCGACATGAGAAATAAAGCCAATTGCCGGGATATCGCCGTCAATATTCGCCGGCAGCGTTCCCATCACGGTCCCTTTTTCGCTGAGCGTGACATCAACCAGCCCCATGGCCTCCAGCTGCTCTTTCAGCAGATTTAGCAGCTTCCACTGGCCTTCGGTGCTTGGCACCTGTCGGACCCCCGGCTTAGATTGGGTATCCAGCGAAACGTAATGTAAGAAACGCTCAAGTAGTTTATCCATGCAGTCACCCTCACTTTTTGTGACAACATTATCATTAAGCAGCAAAACGCAAATATTGCGTCAGGTCACTTTTATCCCGCAAACGAGAACTTTTTACGTTTATATCGTTGTGCGTTAATAAATGTAGCTTATGAATAAGTGAGAAGGATTGGCGATTCAATGGGTTTGCCGTAGAATGTCCGCCCTCATTACGAGTCACCAAGGTGGTTACACACAAACCCCGCTTCAGTCTGCTGCCTGAGGCGTCTATATGGGACAGCGCGAAAATTGAATACACAACCCCGTTCCCTTTCACCGCTGGTGCAACTGGAACGAATTCGTAAAAGTTTCGATGGCAAAGATGTCATTTCCGACCTTAATCTGACCATCAATGACGGTGAGTTTCTCACGCTGCTCGGCCCCTCCGGCTGCGGCAAAACCACCGTCCTGCGCCTTATCGCCGGGCTGGAAAGCGTCGATAACGGCCATATCCATCTTGAGAACCAGGACATAACCCAGGTTCCAGCCGAAGATCGCCACGTCAATACCGTCTTTCAGAGCTATGCCCTGTTCCCGCACATGACCGTGTTTGAGAACGTGGCGTTTGGCCTGCGGATGCAAAAAACACCGGCCAGCGAGATCCCACCTCGGGTTACCGAAGCCCTGCGTATGGTACAGCTGGAGGCGTTCGCCCAGCGCAAGCCGCATCAACTTTCCGGTGGTCAGCAGCAGCGTGTGGCCATTGCCCGCGCCGTGGTCAACAAACCTCGCCTGCTCCTGCTGGATGAATCCCTCTCCGCGCTGGACTACAAGCTACGCAAGCAGATGCAGAACGAGCTGAAAGCGCTTCAGCGTAAGCTCGGCATCACGTTCGTGTTTGTCACGCACGATCAGGAAGAAGCCCTGACCATGTCAGACCGTATCGTGGTGATGCGCGACGGCAAGATTGAGCAGGATGGCACCCCGCGTGAAATTTACGAAGAGCCGAAAAACCTGTTCGTCGCCAGCTTTATTGGCGAAATCAATATCTTTAACGCCACGGTGATCGAGCATCTGGACGATCGGCGCGTTCGCGCGAACGTGGAAGGCCGCGAATGCAATATTACCGTCAACTTTGCCGTCGAGAAGGGTCAAAAGCTCAACGTCCTGCTGCGCCCGGAAGATCTCCGCGTTGATGAGATCCACGACACGGCTGACGTCGAAGGTCTGATCGGTTACGTTCGCGAACGCAACTACAAGGGAATGACCCTCGAATCCGTTGTGG
Source organism: Enterobacter sp. DTU_2021_1002640_1_SI_PRY_ASU_LCPMC_013 (assembly GCF_032389435.1). NCBI lineage: Bacteria > Pseudomonadati > Pseudomonadota > Gammaproteobacteria > Enterobacterales > Enterobacteriaceae > Enterobacter > Enterobacter sp. DTU_2021_1002640_1_SI_PRY_ASU_LCPMC_013. Next base: position 1,779,163 of record NZ_CP135594.1, on the reverse strand, counting down.
AACTGGAAAACGGCAAAATGGTGATGGTCAGCGAGTTCTTTAACGAGGACGATCCGGACTTCGACCACTCGCTGGATCAGAAAATGGTCATCAACTGGGTAGAAAGCTGGGAGGTTGTACTGGCTGATGAAGAACACAAGTAAGTTCCAGAATGTGGTGATTGCCACGATCGTCGGTTGGCTTGTGTTGTTTGTCTTTCTACCCAACCTGATGATCATCGTAACCAGCTTCCTGACCCGCGACGACGCGAACTTCGTCGCGATGGTCTTTACGCTGGACAACTACGCGCGCCTGCTCGATCCGCTCTATTTTGACGTGCTGCTGCACTCGCTCAATATGGCGCTGATTGCTACCCTCGCCTGTCTGGTGCTGGGGTATCCATTCGCCTGGTTCCTGGCCCGCCTGCCGCAAAAAGTACGGCCGCTGCTGCTGTTTTTACTGATTGTACCCTTCTGGACCAACTCGTTAATCCGCATCTACGGGCTGAAAATCTTCCTCAGCACCAAAGGTTATCTGAACGAGTTTCTGCTGTGGCTGGGGGTGATCGAGACGCCGATCCGCATCATGTTCACCCCGGGCGCGGTAATTGTCGGCCTGGTCTATATCCTGCTGCCGTTTATGGTGATGCCGCTCTACTCCAGCATTGAAAAGCTCGATAAACCGCTGCTGGAAGCGGCGAAAGACCTGGGCGCCAGTAAGTTACAAACCTTTGTCCGCATCATTATTCCGCTGACCATGCCGGGTATTATCGCCGGCTGTCTGCTGGTCATGCTGCCTGCGATGGGCCTGTTCTACGTATCGGATCTGATGGGCGGGGCGAAAAACCTGCTGATCGGTAACGTGATTAAGAGCCAGTTCCTGAATATCCGCGACTGGCCGTTCGGCTCGGCCACCAGCATAACGCTGACGGTGGTGATGGGGCTGATGCTGCTGGTTTACTGGCGTGCCTCACGCCTGCTGAATAAGAAGGTGGAGCTGGAATGATCGGTCGACTGCTTCGCGGCGGTTTTATGACCGCCATTTATGCGTATCTCTATATTCCGATAATCATTTTGATCGTGAACTCCTTTAACAGCTCACGCTTTGGGATCAACTGGCAAGGGTTTACCACCAAATGGTATGGCCTGCTGATGAACAATGACAGCCTGCTACAGGCCGCTCAGCACTCGCTGACGATGGCGGTATTTTCTGCCACCTTCGCGACGCTGATTGGCTCACTGACCGCCGTGGCGCTGTACCGCTACCGTTTTCGCGGTAAGCCGTTCGTCAGTGGCATGCTGTTTGTGGTGATGATGTCCCCGGATATCGTGATGGCCATTTCACTGCTGGTGCTGTTTATGCTGCTGGGCGTCCAGCTCGGTTTCTGGTCGCTGCTGTTCTCGCATATCACCTTCTGTCTGCCGTTTGTGGTGGTAACCGTCTACGCGCGTCTGAAAGGGTTCGACGTACGCATGCTGGAAGCGGCGAAAGATCTGGGTGCGAGCGAGATGACCATTCTGCGCAAAATCATTCTGCCGCTGGCGATGCCCGCCGTGGCAGCAGGATGGCTGCTCAGCTTTACCCTGTCGATGGACGACGTGGTCGTGTCCTCCTTCGTCACCGGGCCGAGCTATGAAATTCTGCCGTTGAAGATCTACTCAATGGTTAAAGTCGGTGTTTCACCCGAAGTGAACGCGCTGGCGACTATTCTGTTGGTGTTATCGCTGGTTCTGGTGATTGCCAGCCAGGTTATTGCTCGTGATAAAACAAAATCTCAGGGGACACAGAAATGAAAAAAATGCTTGCCGCTGCGGCATTAGTGCTCGGAATGGGCGCCGCGCATGCTGATGACAGCAAAACGCTCTATTTCTACAACTGGACCGAGTATGTGCCGCCGGGCCTGCTGGAGCAGTTCACCAAAGAGACGGGCATCAAGGTGATCTATTCGACCTACGAGTCGAATGAAACCATGTACGCCAAGCTCAAAACCTATAAAGATGGCGCGTATGACCTGGTGGTGCCGTCGACCTATTTCGTCGACAAGATGCGCAAAGAAGGCATGATCCAGAAGATCGACAAAACGAAGCTAACCAATTTTTCAAACCTCGATCCTGAGATGCTAAACAAGCCGTTCGACCCGAACAACGACTACTCCATTCCGTACATCTGGGGCGCGACGGCAATTGGCGTCAACAGCGATGCCATTGATCCAAAAACGGTTTCATCCTGGGCTGACCTGTGGAAGCCGGAATACAAAAGCAGCCTGCTGTTAACCGACGATGCGCGCGAAGTGTTCCAGGTTGCGCTGCGTAAACTCGGCTATTCCGGTAACACCACCGATCCGAAAGAGATCGAAGCGGCGTATAACGAACTGAAAAAGCTGATGCCAAACGTGGCGGCGTTCAACTCGGATAACCCGGCTAACCCGTATATGGAAGGTGAAGTGAATCTGGGTATGGTCTGGAACGGCTCTGCGTTTGTGGCGCGTCAGGCCGGGACGCCGCTGGAGGTGGTCTGGCCGAAGGAGGGCGGCATCTTCTGGATGGACAGCCTCGCGATCCCGGCGAATGCGAAAAACGTCGAGGGCGCTCTGAAGCTGATCAATTTCCTGCTGCGCCCGGATGTGGCAAAAGAGGTGGCGGAAACCATCGGCTACCCGACGCCAAACCTGGCCGCGCGGAAGCTGCTCAGCCCTGAAGTGGCAAATGATAAATCGCTTTATCCGGACGCTGAAACCATCAGCAAAGGGGAATGGCAGAACGACGTCGGTGACGCGAGCCGCCTGTATGAAGAGTATTATCAGAAGCTAAAAGCAGGCCGTTAATGCATAACGGGCGACGCAATGTCGCCCGTTACTCTTACAGCCCCTTCAGGAGTTTATCCACAAAGGCTGGCACCACCTCGCTCGCCAGACCGTAATGTTTCTCTTCAAACTCGCTCCCAACCTGGCTTGGCTCCAGATTAAGCTCCACCGTATGGGCACCTTGCAGTCGCGCTTCGTGAACAAATCCTGCCGCCGGATAGACATGTCCTGAGGTACCAATGGCGATAAAGACGTCCGCCATAGCCAGGGCGCTGTAGATCTCATCCATTCCCAGCGGCATTTCGCCAAACCAGACCACATGCGGACGCAGACGCGAAGGGAACTGACAGCAGTGGCAGCGGTCTTCGTCCAGCACGTCCTCTTTCCAGTCCAGCACCTGACCACTCCATGCGCACCGCACCTTGAGCAGTTCGCCGTGCATGTGAATGATGTTGTGGTTTCCGGCCCTTTCGTGAAGATTGTCGATGTTCTGCGTGACCAGCAGAAAACGATCCCCCAGCGCTTCCTCCAGCTTTGCCAGCGCCAGGTGCGCCGCATTCGGCGCAATCTCCGGCTGCTGAAGCTGGCGACGGCGGGCGTTGTAGAACGCCTGTACCAGCGCCGGGTCGCGGGCGAAACCCTCCGGCGTCGCCACATCTTCAACTCGGTGTTCTTCCCACAGTCCGTCCGCCGCGCGGAAGGTCTGAATACCGGATTCGGCGGAGATCCCCGCCCCGGTCAACACCACCACTCTGGGTTTATCCATCGCTTCTGGCATCATCCTGTCTCTGAAAAAGATCCGCTGACGCAGGCGTTCACGTAAGCGGCGTTTATTTTTGCGAAAACGGCTGAGTCGACCCTGGCGACGCGACAGCATAATAACCTCGTAAACTAATCGGTGAGATGAAGGAATGCGGCTCCGCGCATGCCTCCTGCGTCCCCGTGTCGCGCGCGTTCAATGCGCGGCACGCGGGCGACCGGCAATAAATGTCGGGGCAGACGCCCGGACAACTGTTCCGTAATCGCAGTGAAATTTGACAGCCCTCCCCCGATCACCAGCAGATCCGGATCGACGATGGTCAGGATATTCCCCAGGCACACGGCCAGCAGGTCGAGATAGCGTTCAACGTGCTCTCGCGCCTGCGCATCCCCTTGTTCCCACAGGGTAATGATTTCGGGGGCGTCATGTTTCTGATGATAGAAGTGTTCATAAAGCCATGCAAACCCACGGCCTGAAAGGTAACTCTCAATACAGCCGTGCTGACCACAACCGCAGCGGATCAACGGGAAATCACGTCCGACAACATCCAGCGCATCCACCGGCAGACGGATATGACCAAATTCGCCGGTAATGTAGCTGCGCCCGGTAATGGGCTTACCGTTAATGACTATCCCGCCCCCCACACCGGTTCCGAGGATCAACCCCATCACCAGCGGATAGCGACGAAACTCGTCGTCCCAGGCCTCTGAGAGAGCAAAACAGTTGGCATCGTTGTCTAAGCGCACGTCGCGCTCAAGGAGAGCAGAAAGATCGGCACGCAGCGGTTTGCCGCTGGCAGCAGGAACGTTGGCAGCATACAGCGTGCCATCGTCGGTTTCGGGCATACCCGGAATACCAATGCCGACGCTGCCTTTGACGCCAAAGCGTTCATCCGCTTGCGCCACCAGCGCGGCAATGGCGGTTAAAAATTCATCGTAGCTTTCGCGCGGCGTGGGTACGCGGGTTTCCCATTGTAGCTTAAGGTCTTTATCGAACACGCCGAGCGCAATCTTGGTGCCGCCAATATCAAATCCGTAATACATGATGCATTCCTCTGTTTGATTCAGCGGCCAAAAGACCGCTAAACCATGACGAAATTACTGGCCACTTAATACCCTCGCCGGATCAATTCGGCTTGCGCGACGCGCCGGATACCAGCTTGCCAGCAGACTCAGTAAAAGTGCTGTAACCAGCACATAAATAACGTCCAGCCAGTGCAGTTCAGACGGCAGGAAGTCAATAAAATAGATATCGCCTGACAGGAACTGATGGCCAATAAGCGCTTCAATCCCGTTAATAATCGGCGTCAGCTGAAGGGAAACCACCACGCCGATCGCCACGCCGCAAAGGCTGCCAAACAGCCCCGCCAGCAAACCGTACCAGACAAAGATGGCGCGAATAAGACCGTCCTTTGCCCCTAAGGTACGCAGCACGGCGATGTCGCCGCTCTTATCCTTAACGGCCATGACCAGCGTCGAGACGATATTAAAACACGCCACCCCAATCACCAGCACCATCGCCAGATACATAATCGCGCGGATCATCTGGATATCACGGTACATATACCCGTAAGTGCCGATCCAGCTTTTGATGTAGACATAGTTATTGGTCACGCTGCCGGCGTCACGCACCAGTTTATTGGCGTTGAAGACATCGTTGACCTTAATGGCAATGCCCGTCACGCTGTCGCTCATATCCAGATACTGGCGCGCATCTTCCAGCGGCACCATCGCGAAGCTGTGATCGAGCTGGCCGCTCAGTTGCAAAATACCGGTGACGTGCAGACGGACGCGCTTAGGCTGCTGCAATTTGTGATCAGCGCTGGCGTTCGGGATCATGATCGAGACCCAGTCGCCCTGCTTCACCTTCAGCGCATCGGCAACGCCTTTGCCCATGATGATCTGCTGCTCGCCAGCCTTAAAGTTTGCCCATGCGCCATTTTGCACATAGCGCGGCAGCGCGCTCAGACGCTCTTCCTGACGAGGATTTACCCCTTTCACCTGAATGGCGCGCAGGTTTACCCCGCTCTCTACCAGCCCGGTAAAGTTGATGTAAGGTGCAGCCGCCGCAATGCCGGGCACCTTTTCCACTTTGTTAAGGGCATCACGCCAGCTGGACCACGGCTGGTTAACCGGCTCGATTTCACCGTGGGGGACAACGGCCAGAATGCGGTTATTCAGTTCACGCTCAAAGCCGTTCATGGCGCTTAAGCCCACGATCAACACCGCCACGCCCAGGGCGATACCGATGGTGGAGATCACGGAGATAAGGGATACCATCCCGCTCCGGCGACGACCGCGGCTAAAGCGTAACCCGATGAGTAACGATAACGGTGAAGCCATTACTCCGCTCCCATCAGCGTCAGTTCAGCATTCAGACGACCGTCGCGCATTTCCAGCTGACGCCCCATCCGCTTAGCCAGTTGTAAATCGTGGGTGACCACCAGAAACGCGGTTCCCTGCGCGGCGTTCAGTTCGCCGAGAAGCTGGAAAATGCTGTCTGCGTTACGCGCATCGAGGTTACCTGTCGGTTCATCCGCCAGCACCATGCGCGGGTTGTTGACCAGCGCACGAGCGATGGCCACACGCTGACGCTCACCGCCGGAAAGCTCAGACGGACGGTGATTTCCGCGATGACCCAGCCCTACCGCTTTTAGCATGTCGCTGGCGCGGGCATTAATTTCAGCGGGTTTCTTTTTACCAATCAGCAGCGGCATTGCGACGTTTTCCAGCGCCGTAAAGTCCGGCAGCAGATGGTGGAACTGATAGATAAAGCCCAGCTCGCGGTTACGCAGCTCGGCTTTCGCCGTAGACGACATTTTACTCAGCGGCTGCCCGGAGAAGATCACATCGCCTTCGGTTGGCGTGTCCAGCCCGCCAAGCAGATGCAGCAACGTACTTTTACCGGAACCGGAGCTGCCGACAATCGCCATCATCTCGCCTTCACCCACGCTAAAACTCACATTGTGCAACACGTCGGTCTGCACAGTGCCTTCCTGATAGCGTTTGGACAGGTTGTCGCACTGCAACAGGATCTTATTCATAACGTAAAGCCTCAGCGGGTTGAGTGGCGGCAGCCCGCCAGGAAGGATAAAGCGTAGAAAGCAGCGCAATGGCCATCGCGGCCAGCGCAATACCGACCACCTGGAGCGGCTCGATTGCCACCGGCAGCGCCGCGCCATCAAGCAGCGCGCCGATAATCGGCATGAGATTGTTGAGCTGGCTGGCGAGCAGCGCCCCCAGCGCCGCGCCGAGCAGCGCGCCGATGATGCCGGCGCTGGCGCCCTGGACCATAAATACCGCCATGATCTGGCGCGGAGTCAGCCCCTGGGTTTGCAGAATGGCGACTTCGCCTTGCTTCTCCATCACCATCAGCCCGAGCGAGGTGATGATATTAAACGCGGCAACGGCCACGATCAGGCTCAGCAGCAGCCCCATCATGTTTTTCTCCATGCGCACGGCCTGGAACAGTTCGCCCTTCCGGTCGCGCCAGTCCTGCCATTTCGTCCCTTCCGGTAGCGTCTGCTGGCTAAGGGTATCCACCTTCAGCGGCGCATCAAGCCACAGACGCCAGCCGGTGATATTCCCCGCGGGGTAGCGCATCAGACGCGAGGCGTCCTGAATGTTCACCAGCATCTGGTAACCATCAACTTCGCTGTTCGCCGCAAACGTGCCAATCACGTTGAACAGACGCTGGCTTGGCAGACGCCCCATCGGCGTAAACTGACTGGCTGACGGCACCATTACACGCAGCTGATCGCCACGGTTGACCCCGAGCTGCCCGGCAAGCTGCTCGCCGAGGATGACGTTGTATTTACCCGCTTCCAGGTCGGTTTGTTTCACATTGACCAGGAACGGCGTCAGCGGATCTTTTTGCGCCGGATCGATACCCAGCATCACCCCGACCGCCACGCTACGGGCGCTTTGCAGCACCACATCGCCCGTCGTGAGCGGCGCAACGCGCGTGACACCCTGTAACTTCACCGCGCTTTCCGGCAGCTGTTGCGGATTAACGGAACCCTGAGTGGAAGAGAGAACGGCCTGCGGCATCAGCCCCAGGATATTGTTTTGCAGCTCGCGCTCGAAGCCGTTCATGACGGAAAGCACCGTCACCAGTGCCATCACGCCAAGCGTAATGCCAATAGTCGAAAGCCAGGAGACAAAGCGACCGAAGCGGTCCGCGGCGCGCCCACGCATGTAACGTAAGCCTATAAAGAGTGCGACAGGTTGATACATGAAATCCGTCTGTTTGCTGATAGCAGACCCACGAGTATATAAGCGAATCCGCTAAGCGTAAATGACTGAAACCGTAAGATTCGGTAATCATTTTTCCGAAAAATTCAGATAAATCATCATGCTACTGACTGAACTTCCGCCAGACAGCCTCCACCTTTTCCGAAAATCGTCCTGATACAGACTGTTACCCGTTACATCAGGGTTTCATTTTACAACAATCGACCTTTCGTTTATGGCAACAAGGTCGTCACGCACAATGAAACAAAAAGCATTATGGATTAACCAGATAAAAGGTCTGTGTATCTGCCTGGTGGTGATTTACCACTCGGTGATCACCTTTTATCCTCACCTGGACGGGCTACAGCATCCGTTATCGGGCCTGCTCGCCAAATGCTGGGTCTACTTTAATCTTTACCTTGCCCCGTTCCGTATGCCGGTGTTTTTCTTTATCTCCGGCTATTTGATCCGTCGATATATTGACGAGGTGAACTGGCGCACCAGTCTCGACAAGCGGATCTGGAGCATTGTCTGGGTTTTGGCCCTGTGGGGCGTCCTGCAATGGCAGGCGCTGACTCATCTGAATGCCTGGCTCGCCCCCGAGCGAGAGCTGGCGACAGCATCCAATGCGGCCTACGCCGATTCCGTTTCAGGGTTTGTACGGGGAATGCTCACGGCCAGCACCAGCCTATGGTATTTGTACGCCTTAGTGGTCTACTTTACGCTCTGTAAGCTGCTGAGCCGCTGGAAACTGCCGATGCTGGGGCTTCTGGCGCTGGCAAGCATCGCCATCAACTTCCTGCCGTTACCGTGGTGGGGAATGAACAGCGTGGTGCGCAACATGGTCTACTACAGCCTCGGCGCATGGTATGGCGCGCAGTTGATGGCGTGGATGAAAGGGATGAATTTGCGCCGCAGCTGGCTGATCCTCATCGCCTCTGGTGCGGTGTCGGTGGTGCTGTGGTTCGCTAATGTCCCTCTGCCGCTCTCTCTGCTGTCAATCGTGGTTATCATGAAGCTCTTTTACAGCTTCGAGCAGCGTTATGCCGTTCATCCCAATAATCTGCTGAACGTCATCGGTTCAAACACCATCGCGATTTATACCACCCACCGCATTTTAATTGAGGCGTTTAGCCTGCTCATGATCCGCGAAATGAATGCGGCGTACTGGCCGATCTGGGCAGAGTTAACGCTGATTCTGGTCTACCCGTTTATCAGCCTGCTCGTCTGCACGCTGGTTGGGCTGGGGGCACGTAAGCTCTCAACCGCCCTCTTTGGCGATCTTTTCTTCTCCCCTCCCGCGCGGCTTTCGCCCGTGCCCACGACCCGCTAACTAACCCTGTCCCATGCGGGCTACAAAATAAGGCCTGCACAGACGGCTCCCTCTCCCTATGGGAGAGGGCTGGGGTGAGGGTGAACATACAGCTGTGGTGCTCGTTCCGTTCACCTTATGTTCCTTGCTATTCTATAACCGCACGAGCGGTGAACGTGCCAGGGTGGCTCAGTCGCCACCACCCTGGCAACCCGGGCTCCCGGCGGTAAATCGTCGCTTCGCGATACCCTCGGCTTATTCCTTCCGGCTGTCGGGTCGGGCATGAGCCTGCATCCATGCAGGCCACGCCCTCTCGGCGCATCCCTGCGCCTCGCCCCGGCCTTCAGGAAACGCCTCAGCGATTTACAGCCGGACCAGGGCATCGCTGAAAGCCCTCAGTTAGTCTGAAGACAACGTTATTGCTTCTGCTTTCAAATTACTGAGGAACCCTCTACCCATCCGGGGGCACTTTCCCTCTTGTGCGGTTACGATTTGCTTATGTAAAACGATCGAGGATAATAAAGACATTGCGTATCAGTGATATGCCCCAATATTGTTGGTATATCCCCAAGAGACTCTGACATAGCCATGCCTGAACACTATCGTTACTCCTTGCCTGTCAAAGCGGGCGACCAGCGCCAGCTGGGCGAACTCACGGGCGCGGCCTGCGCCACCCTGGTGGCGGAAATTGCTGAGCGGCATCCAGGGCCGGTGGTGCTGGTTGCCCCGGACATGCAAAACGCTCTGCGCCTGCACGACGAAATTCGTCAGTTCACCGACAGTCTGGTATTCAGCCTGGCCGACTGGGAAACGCTTCCCTACGACAGTTTTTCTCCGCACCAGGAGATCATCTCTTCGCGCCTGTCGACGCTGTATCAGCTTCCCACCATGCAGCGCGGCGTGCTGATTGTGCCGGTGAATACCCTGATGCAGCGCGTCTGTCCGCACAGCTATTTGCACGGCCATGCGCTGGTGATGAAAAAAGGCCAGCGCCTGTCGCGCGATGCCCTGCGCGTGCAGCTGGACGGAGCCGGCTATCGACATGTCGACCAGGTGATGGAGCACGGCGAATACGCGACGCGCGGTGCGCTGCTGGATCTCTATCCGATGGGCAGCGATCGGCCATATCGTCTGGATTTCTTTGATGATGAGATCGACAGCCTGCGCGTGTTCGACGCTGACACCCAGCGCACGCTGGAGGAAGTGGACTCCATTAACCTACTGCCCGCCCATGAGTTCCCGACGGATAAAACCGCCATCGAGCTGTTCCGCAGCCAGTGGCGCGACAGGTTCGACGTGAAGCGTGATGCCGAACATATCTACCAGCAGGTCAGCAAGGGCACCCTTCCGGCCGGGATCGAGTACTGGCAGCCCCTGTTCTTTAACGAACCGCTGCCGGCGCTGTTCAGCTACTTCCCGGCGAATACACTGATTGTTAACACCGGGGATATCGATGCCAGCGCCAGCCGCTTTGAAAGCGAAACGCGCGCCCGCTTTGAAAATCGGGGCGTTGACCCGATGCGTCCGCTGCTGCCGCCGGAAATGCTGTGGCTACGTACCGACGAGCTCAACGCAGAGCTGAAACGCTGGCCGCGCATGCAGCTCAAAACCGACGCGCTTACCGAGAAGGCGGCGAACACCAATCTCGCGTTCCGGACGCTGCCTGACCTGGCCGTCCAGGCGCAGCAGAAATCCCCGCTTGATAATCTGCGCAAGTTTCTTGAGTCCTTCACCGGGCCGGTGGTCTTCTCCGTTGAAAGTGAGGGTCGCCGCGAAGCGCTGGGCGAACTGCTGGGACGGATCAAAGTTGCGCCGAAGCGCATTCTTCGTCTGAGCGAAGCGACCGGAAATGGCCGTTACCTGATGATCGGCGCCGCCGAGCACGGATTCATTGATACGCTCAATAACCTGGCGTTGATTTGTGAAAGCGACCTGCTGGGCGAGCGCGTCGCGCGCCGTCGTCAGGACAGCCGTCGCACCATCAACCCGGACACCCTGATCCGTAACCTTGCCGAACTGCACCCCGGCCAGCCGATCGTTCACCTTGAACACGGGGTGGGTCGCTATCAGGGGATGACCACCCTCGAAGCAGGTGGCATCAAAGGTGAATACCTGATGCTGACCTACGCCAACGACGCCAAACTGTACGTGCCGGTGTCGTCCCTGCACCTGATCAGTCGCTACGCCGGGGGCGCGGAAGACAACGCGCCGCTGCATAAGCTGGGCGGCGATGCCTGGGCGCGTGCGCGCCAGAAGGCGGCGGAAAAAGTGCGCGACGTGGCCGCCGAGCTGCTGGATATTTACGCCCAGCGTGCGGCCAAAGAGGGCTATGCGTTTAAGCATGATAAAGAGCAGTATCAGCTGTTCTGCGACAGCTTCCCGTTTGAAACTACGCCGGATCAGGCCCAGGCCATTAACGCCGTGCTGAGCGACATGTGCCAGCCGCTGGCCATGGACCGCCTGGTCTGCGGTGACGTGGGCTTCGGCAAAACCGAAGTGGCGATGCGTGCCGCCTTCCTGGCGGTGGAAAACAACAAGCAGGTGGCGGTGCTGGTGCCGACTACCCTCCTCGCCCAGCAGCACTTCGACAACTTCCGCGACCGCTTCGCCAACTGGCCGGTACGCATAGAGATGCTGTCGCGTTTTCGCAGCGCCAAAGAGCAGACGCAAATCCTGGAACAGGCAAGCGAAGGCAAAATTGATATTCTGATCGGCACTCACAAGCTGCTGCAAAGCGACGTGAAGTGGAAAGATCTGGGGCTGCTGATCGTGGATGAAGAGCACCGCTTCGGGGTGCGCCATAAAGAGCGCATCAAAGCGATGCGCGCCGACGTCGACATTCTGACCCTGACCGCAACGCCGATCCCGCGCACCCTGAACATGGCGATGAGCGGCATGCGCGATCTGTCGATAATCGCCACCCCACCGGCGCGCCGTCTGGCGGTGAAAACCTTTGTTCGCGAGTACGACAATCTGGTGGTGCGCGAGGCGATCCTGCGCGAAGTGCTGCGCGGCGGCCAGGTGTATTACCTGTATAACGACGTTGAAAATATTCAGAAAGCCGCCGACAGGCTGGCAGAGCTGGTACCGGAAGCGCGCATCGCCATTGGTCACGGTCAGATGCGCGAGCGCGAGCTGGAGCGGGTGATGAACGATTTCCACCACCAGCGTTTCAACGTGCTGGTGTGTACCACCATCATTGAGACCGGGATCGACATTCCAACGGCGAACACCATCATCATCGAACGTGCGGATCACTTCGGCCTGGCCCAGTTGCACCAGCTGCGCGGGCGTGTCGGGCGTTCACACCATCAGGCCTACGCCTGGCTGCTGACGCCGCATCCGAAGGCGATGACCACCGACGCGCAAAAGCGTCTGGAAGCTATCGCCTCGCTGGAAGATCTGGGCGCTGGCTTTGCGCTGGCGACCCACGACCTGGAGATCCGCGGCGCCGGTGAGCTGCTGGGTGAAGACCAGAGCGGCTCCATGGAAACCATCGGTTTCTCGCTGTATATGGAGCTGCTGGAAAATGCCGTCGACGCGCTTAAAGCCGGACGTGAACCGTCTCTGGAAGATCTCACCAGCCAGCAGATCGAAGTGGAACTGCGCATGCCTTCTCTGCTGCCGGATGATTTTATTCCTGACGTGAATACCCGTCTGTCGTTCTACAAACGCATTGCCAGCGCGAAAAGCGAAGGCGAGCTGGAAGAGATCAAAGTCGAACTGATTGACCGTTTTGGGATATTGCCCGATGCGGCGCGCAACCTGCTGGATATTGCCCGCCTGCGTCAACAGGCGCAGAAGCTGGGCATTCGCAAACTTGAAGGCAATGAGAAAGGCGGCGTCATTGAGTTTGCCGAGAAGAACCACGTCGATCCGATGTGGCTGATTGGCCTCCTGCAAAAACAGCCGCAGCATTTCCGTCTTGATGGCCCGACGCGTCTGAAATTTACTCAGGATCTGACGGAACGTAAAACCCGCATGGACTGGGTGCGTAACTTTATGCGTCAGCTGGAAGAGAACGCCATCGCATAACGGTATCCCCCGCCAGCGCCCGGCTGGCGGGGGGACAATTTACAAACTCTTTGCACTTCGCCCGAACTTCCCGACTATACATTCGCCATAATTATCATTAACGCCTTATAAAACAATAACCTTATCATTTGTATGGATTATGATAATGATGATTTCTTCGCGTTTTACCCGCTGGTTAACTCTGTTTGCGCTGGCCGCGACGGTTGCCGTCGCGCTCCCTGCTCGCGCCAATACCTGGCCTCTTCCGCCTGCCGGCAGCAACGTCGTAGGTGAAAACCGCTTTCACGTGGTTGAAAACGATGGCGGTTCGCTGGAAGCGATTGCCAAAAAATATAACGTCGGGTTCCTGGCGCTGTTGCAGGCCAACCCGGGCGTAGATCCATACGTGCCCCGGGCAGGCAGCGTACTGACGATTCCGCTGCAAACCATCCTGCCGGACGCGCCGCGTCAGGGCATTGTGATTAACCTCGCCGAGCTGCGTCTGTATTACTACCCGCCGGGCAAGAACGAAGTGACCGTCTACCCTATCGGTATTGGTCAGTTGGGGGGCGATACGCTCACGCCTACCATGGTCACCACCGTCTCTGATAAGCGCGCTAATCCAACCTGGACCCCGACGGCAAACATTCGCGCCCGTTATAAAGCTCAAGGTATCGACCTGCCTGCCGTGGTGCCTGCTGGCCCGGATAATCCGATGGGGCACCATGCGATTCGCCTGGCGGCATACGGTGGGGTTTATCTTCTGCACGGAACGAATGCGGATTTCGGGATCGGGATGCGCGTCAGCTCCGGCTGCATTCGCCTGCGCGATGACGATATCAAAACGCTCTACCGCGTGATCGCCCCTGGCACGAAAGTGAATATCATTAATACGCCGATTAAAGTGTCTGAAGAGCCGGGTGGCGTCCGTCTGGTTGAGATCCACCAGCCGCTATCGAAAAACATCAATGACGATCCGCAGACGCTGCCGATTAATCTGAATGCCTCGATGGTGAGCTTTAAAACGAATGCCAATACCGATGGCGCGGTGATGGAGCGGGCGATGGAAGCGCGCTCGGGGATGCCAACCGATGTCACGCGGCATCATGAGGTTGCTCAGCAATCAATGTAAAGCAGTAATAACGACAAACGCCCTGCATCAGCAGGGCGTTTTTATTGCAGTGGCATAACGGAGGGTTGCGTTACGCTTATTTGTAGATAACAGCGGTACCGTGCAGGGTGTTAGGACCGGTCACAGAGGTGATGCGGAATGATTTGGCACCCATTTCGTCAGCTTTTTGTGCCAGCTGATCTTCCAGAGAGCCCAGGTTAGTCCCGGCAGTGGCTGAGATGGTACCGACTTTCTGCTGGTCTGCTGGCGTGGATTGCACTTCAACAGCAGCGAAGCTTGCGAAAGAGAGTGAACTCAGAACGGCGGCAGCGATGAGGGTTTTAACGTTTTTCATGATTTTATACCTTTAGGCAGATGATGTAGTGGTCGTTAGTTATTTAGTTAACGATCGATAGGTAAATGATAGATGTGATCCAGGTCACACGTCAATCCATTTTTATAATGGTCGTTAAATTAATTTCATTTGCCTTATATTTCATAAAGATAAAATTAAATTATTTTTCAGAAATCACCGCTGGTCGTTGCAGACGTTTATTTTTATAATGACTATTCAACAAAACAACAGAGGACCAACGGCACATGACAACCGATGTTACGCGTTGCGCGAAGAAAAGCCGTGGCCGACCAAAAGTGTTCGACAGGGATGCGGCGCTCGATAAGGCTATGACGCTCTTCTGGCAGCATGGGTATGAAGCTACGTCGCTTTCCGATCTCGTGGAAGCAACGGGCGCGAAAGCCCCTACCCTGTACGCAGAGTTCACCAACAAAGAAGGCTTATTCCGGGCCGTTCTGGACAGATACATCGCGCGCTTCGCGGCAAAACATGAAGCCCAGCTGTTCTGCGAAGAAAAAACGGTTGAGCAGGCATTGCAGGATTATTTCACGGCAATCGCGACCTGCTATACCAGCAAGGACACGCCTGCGGGCTGTTTTATGATCAACACCTCCGCGACCCTCGCGGCATCGTCTAAAGAGATTGCCAACACGGTCAAATCGCGACATGCGATGCAGGAGGAGACGCTCAGCACGTTTCTGGCTCAGCGTCAGCAGCGCGGCGAAATACCGGCGCATTGCCGTCCGCAGGAGCTTTCCCAGTATCTGAGCTGTATTTTACAGGGGATGTCCATCAGCGCCCGTGAAGGCGCGACGCTGGAAAAATTGCAGGGGATTACGCAAACAACGCTGCGCCTGTGGCCTGAACTTCTTAAACTCTGACGCAAAAAAAAAGCTCCTCAGCCTGAGCGCATGAGGAGCTAAGTTCAGAGAACATCTTTTTTACACTTTGTTATTCAGTATCAGCTGACCGTTGCTGTCGAGAGGGATCTGCGTGCCAGGATCTTTATCCATGCGGATTTTGCCCTGCTGATCGCCAATTTTGTAGGTTACGTCGTAGCCCAACATTTTTTCAGACTTGTCATACACGGTTTTACAGCGCTGCTGCGTTGTGGTGTAGGTATCATTTTCCTGCATCGCGCCCTGTACCTGGTTACCGGCATAACCGCCACCCAGCGCACCAACCACCGTCGCGACATCCTTACCACGGCCGCCACCAAACTGATGACCAATCACCCCACCAGCAACCGCGCCCAGCACGGAGCCAGCGATACGGTTTTCATCCTGAACCGGACGACGATGGGTGACAGAAACATTACGGCACTCCTGACGAGGCGTCTTGACCGTCTCTTTGATCGGTGTAGCGGAAACCACCTGCGCATACTG
Source organism: Enterobacter sp. DTU_2021_1002640_1_SI_PRY_ASU_LCPMC_013 (assembly GCF_032389435.1). Classification (NCBI taxonomy): domain Bacteria; kingdom Pseudomonadati; phylum Pseudomonadota; class Gammaproteobacteria; order Enterobacterales; family Enterobacteriaceae; genus Enterobacter; species Enterobacter sp. DTU_2021_1002640_1_SI_PRY_ASU_LCPMC_013. The sequence goes on along the minus strand of NZ_CP135594.1, from coordinate 1,763,212 downwards.
CGGGCCACGATCAAGTACGTTCAGACTGGCAACGGCAGCCACACCTAACGCAGCTGCGACGCCAATCCCTATACCCGCCAACATTGATTTATTCACGGGACTTCCTCCTTTGTTGCAATTGGTAGCAATTTTGCAGCGCAATAAACGCTTCGCCAATAAGATAAAGGATCAAAATCAGGGCTGTTGGCCGGGACAACGTGGGTTTAAGAGAACTCTTAAGCGTCAGGAGGGAAATGCACAGCATGATGTGCTAAGAATTCCCTCCGGAGGGCCCGGAGGGAGAGAGAAATTAGTGCAGCTTCAGGCGTGGACGGATCACGCGGTTGATGCGGCCAACCAGCATCATCAGGCCGGTTTTGAAGTAGCCGTGCAGCGCAATCTGGTGCATACGGTACAGAGAAATGTACACGAAGCGGGCAATGCGCCCTTCCACCATCATGGAGCCGCGCATCAGGTTACCCATCAGGCTGCCCACGGTGGAGAAGTTTGAGAGCGACACCAGAGAGCCGTGGTCTTTGTAGACATAGGCTTTCATCGGTTTGCCTTTCATCTGTGCCAGGATGTTATGCAGCACGAGGCTTGCCATCTGGTGTGCGGCCTGAGCGCGAGGCGGTACAAATCCGCCTTCCGGACGTGCGCAGGAGGCACAGTCGCCAATGGCGAAGATGTCCGGATCGCGCGTGGTTTGCAGCGTCGGCTCTGTCACCAGCTGGTTAATGCGGTTCGTCTCCAGCCCACCGATATCTTTCATGAAATCAGGCGCTTTGATCCCCGCAGCCCAGACCATCAGGTCGGCCTGGATGTATTCGCCGTCTTTGGTATGCAGGCCGCCCTCATCCGCGCTGGTCACCATGGTCTGGGTCAGCACGCGCACGCCCAGTTTGGTCAGCTCGTTGTGCGCCGCGCCGGAAATACGCGGCGGCAGCGCAGGCAGTATACGTTCACCAGCTTCCACCAGCGTCACATTCAGCGCTTCGTTAGTCAGCCCTTTGTAGCCGTAGCTGTGCAGCTGTTTGACCGCATTGTGCAACTCCGCCGATAATTCAACGCCCGTTGCGCCGCCGCCCACGATAGCAATGTTGACCTTGCCGTTAGCACCCATGTTGTTGGTGTACTTCAGGAACAGGTTAAGCATCTCCTGATGGAAACGACGCGCCTGATGCGGGTTATCCAGGAAGATGCAGTGCTCTTTTACGCCTGGGGTGTTGAAATCATTGGAGGTACTGCCCAGGGCCATCACCAGCGTGTCATAGGCCAGCTTGCGCTCAGGAACCAGCAACTCGCCTTTATCATCACGCAGCTCAGCCAGCGTGATGGTTTTGTTTTCACGATTGATATCCACCACCGAACCCAGCTGGAACTGGAAATGGTGGTTACGCGCATGCGCCAGATAGCTCAGCGCATCCACGCCCTCATCCAGCGACCCGGTCGCCACTTCGTGCAGTAACGGCTTCCACAGATGACTGTGGTTACGATCCACCAGCGTGATTTTGGCTTTCTTACCGCGACCCAGCTTCTTACCCAGCTGTGTCGCCAGCTCCAGTCCGCCAGCACCACCGCCGACAATCACTATCTTTTTCAATGGCGTAGTCAACGTGACCCCCTCAAATTATTAACCAATTGTTAATTAAAAGTTATATAAATAACCCTTAATTAACAACAGGTTACTGCACTGAAACCATTCAGATTCATTGAGAATAGCACGTCAGGCGCATTGGTCATACCAAAATTGATATGTATCAAGTTTTGATGGTTTAAAAGTAGACAACTCTGACAAAAAAGAGGCCCGGTACGCTTTCACGTACCGGGCCTTTATCAGGTTCAGGGAGATCAGCCCAGCGCTTTAAAGGCTTTAATACGCTGCAAGTGCGGGGAAATGTTTTTGAACTTGTGGGTCTGCTCTTCGTCCCAGACAATTTCGTAGTAATGGTGCAGAAGCTCGGCGGCGCGGGAGCTGTTCAGCGCTTCATCGTTGCGGGAGAGGATCACCAGACACCGATCGCGGTTCTTTTCACGGAAATTGCTCACGCATTTAGTTGCGATGTCGGCGTACTCCTCCGGGCGATCGATTTTGCCTTCCATGTTTTCGTTCGGAAACAGGTTAGGATTAAAAATGACCTGACGGATATCGCACAAAAAACCGATGCGCTCTGCCCAGTATCCTCCTAACCCCACGCCGCAGATCAGCGGGCGATCGTCGATATTGAGCTGCAACATTTTATCCACTTCTTTAAGCAGATGCTGCATGTCATGCTTCGGATGACGTGTGCTGTAACTGATCAGCCGGACATCCGGATCGATAAACTGCAATTGCAGCACTTTCTCATGATTACCAGGACTGTTTGAGTCAAAACCGTGTAAATAAATGATCATCGTCTCACCACGCTACGCCTTCCGGGATGAATTAAAGGGCTGCTTTATGTGCCTGCCAGCGCTCGTTCAGGGCTTCAAGCCGGGCGTTTACCGTTTTCCAGCGCGCCGAGTCCATCAGCTCCTGACGACTAAATGAACCTTTATGATACAATTGTGTAACACGTTCAGCATTGATCGGCGACAGGTTATCCAGCACGCTCACCGCCCCTTTACGATTATTGCAGACGAGGATCATATCGCAACCCGCATCCAGCGAAGCCTGCCCACGTTCGGCATAGCTACCCATAATCGCCGCCCCCTCCATGGATAAATCGTCAGAGAAAATTACGCCATTGAAGCCTAATTCCTGACGCAGTACGGTTTTCAGCCAGTGTGGAGAGCCGCTGGCCGGACGCGGATCGACCTCACTGTAGATGACGTGCGCAGGCATGATGGCATCCAGCTTGTTATCCGCGATCAGCGAGCGGAAAACCGACATGTCTTTAGCGCGAATGTCTGCTTCCGGGCGCGGATCGCGCGGGGTTTCTTTATGGGAATCCGCCGTCACCGCCCCGTGGCCCGGGAAATGTTTGCCGGTGGTTTTCATGCCCGCAGCATGCATACCGTCAATAAAGCGCGTCGCCATTGCCAGCGCAATACGCGGATCGTCATGATACGAACGCTCACCAATTGCCGCGCTAATGTGTCCTACGTCCAGCACCGGGGCGAAGCTGATGTCGATATCCATGGCGATCATCTCGCTGGCCATCAGCCAGCCGGCGTCCTGCGCCAGTTGACCGCCCTCTTCGATCCCCAGCAGCGCAGCAAAAGATTGCGCGGCGGGTAAACGAGTAAACCCTTCGCGGAAACGCTGCACACGCCCACCTTCCTGGTCTACGGCCACCACCAGGTGATTGCGCGACGCCGCACGGATCTGGCGAACCAGCTCGCGTAGCTGTGCCGGATCATGATAATTGCGGGTGAAAAGAATCAGCCCCCCTACCAGCGGGTGCGCCAGAATTTCGCGCTCTTCCGCATCCAGCTCAAACCCTTCAACATCCAACATTACTGGACCCACACCAACCTCTCTTATCCTTTCGTTTGTAACTGACGCCAGGCATCATTTGCCAGCGCAATAAATTGTTTGTCATCTGTCTGCTGAAGGCGCATTTCAAACCATCCCGCCATCAGCATCAAAACCCACGGACGCCAGCGCGCGACCTGCCGCGCAAGGGTGAGCGCATTGATGTTGGTGTTTCGGGCATAGGCGGTTATCAGCTGCTCGCGCGACGCCTCATCAGGCATCCAGACCGCTGCGAGTTCGAGCGCCACGTCACCGTCTCCGGCATATTCCCAGTCGATAAGTTTCTCGCCTGCCGTGGTATGAACGATATTCCCCGCGTGGACATCCATATGCAGCGGCGCCAGACGTAACGCCTGCGGCTCTCCCGCTTTACGCAGCCGCTTAAGCTGCGCCAGCCAGTAGGGCGTGCGTCGTCCAGGCGCAGCCTGCTGCCAGTAGTGATCCAGCAAAGGAAGTAACGTTACCCGCCAGCCCAGACGCGGCTGGCGATGCAGATGATACAGCATGGCTGCAAGTGCAGGCGTATCGGGAAGCTCGCTTTTGATCTCACCCGCAATAAACGCCACCGCCATCCAGTCTCTGATAAAGAGATGAGGTTGTGGCGCAAGGTCGGCGGGCAGGCGCTTCAGGGCGCGGAACTGGCGACGAAAATGGGAGGCAGGCGCGGCGGCATCGTGATGCTGACGTAAAACCAGCCGATGGTCGCCACGCTCAATAATGCAACTCGCGCCGCCAAGCCCGGCGGGGGCTTGCGGCGCGATAACATGGTACTGAGGGAAATAACGCGTCAGGACATCATGACGCGTGCGCTTATTGTTGCGTAACGGCACCTTTACCTGACCAGATAATTTCGCCGGTCTGAACCAGCATTAACTGCATCTGCAACGACGGCGTGTTCACGTTGCCTGTCGCGTTAGAATAAAGGACATACTGCGCGCCAACGTTGCGGGCGATACCAATCGCTTTACTGCGCGAACCCAGGCTGTCCTGAGGCGACAGACCAAGCTGCTGCTTGGCGACCGCGAGCTGCTGAGCTGAGACCAGCGTAAATTTACCGTTGTTTGCCAGCGCGTTGCGCAGGGTTTCCGTCGCTTCTCCCGCATTCAGGGAACCGTTTGTACGGTTGTTCACACTGTCCACCAGCAGCACGCTGCCGGGCGTAACGCCCTGTGCCTGCAACATTTTGCCCACCATCGGCTGCATTGCGCCGTTCCAGTCATAGTGGCGTACTCGCGGCGCAGGCTGTGCACTGTCGTCCGGATGTTCGATCGGGCCAGGCTGCGCCGGAATGGTCGGTACAGACGGCACGGTTGGAACAGGCTGCGCTGGCGTTGTTGGCTGTTCCGTTCCCGGCTTCGCCTGATCTACCGGTGCTGGTTCTTCCGTTCGCGTCACACAACCCGCCAGAAAGAGTGCAAAAGCACTCAGGAGCGCATAACGGCTCATTGTTTTAATCAAGGTTCACTCCTTACAAATAAAGATAAAGTCTCACCTTATGTGCACCCAGATAGCTGGCGCTGCCGTAGAGCGTGACCGACGATCTTGCCGGGATGGTCACGCTGCGCGGCGCCTCAAGCGGGTGCATCTCAAGACCTCTCACGTCATACCAGTAGAAGCGATAATGCACCGTCACTGGCTCTTGCCTTTCGTTATAGAGCGTAGAGGAGGCTGAAGACTGGATTTCGCTTATGGTCAGCGAAGGTTTCTCCGCCGTGATGCCCGCAGCAAGCACTGAGGACTCCATCACCAGCGTCTGTTCTTCACTGACCGGGATGGCGGGACGCGCGCTGCACCCAACCATTACCAGCGTCACGATCAGCGCTGCAATACGCCCAGTTAACATATTAAAGACCTTTATGTGCCAGCATCGGTCCCAGTGGACGTCCACCCAGCAGATGCATATGAATATGATAGACTTCCTGGCCGCCATGGCGATTACAGTTCATGATCAGACGGTATCCGTCTTCAGCAATCCCTTCCTGCTCTGCGATTTTCGCGGCTACCGTAAGCATACGGCCCAGCGCCACTTCATGCTCGGTTTTAACGTCATTAACGGTCGGGATCAGAATATTGGGAATAATAAGGATGTGCGTCGGCGCCTGGGGAGAAATGTCGCGGAAAGCCGTGACCAGTTCATCCTGATAGACAATATCCGACGGAATTTCGCGGCGGATAATTTTACTGAAAATCGTTTCTTCAGCCATGACCTTTTCCTTTTAAGTTTAATCTGGCGTCGTGCGTCCGTTGTTAACACACATTGTCTGATTTACTGCGTGACACAAGACAAGAGTATGAGCGAGTTTCTCCTGTCCTTTCAACCTTCTCCCGTGATTTCTTTCCTGATTATCCGCCATCTGGCTTAAGAGGCATCGCTTTAGGACATTTCTTTTCTGAAACCTTATTTCAGTTCATTCCGAAACATCTGTTTACAGCGTTAATCACAATGCGTATATTTCGCATTTGCATTTTCATGCGCATTTTTAACATAGAAAACGACGTCAGCCCGTGCTAGCGGGACTGTCGCGAATTACCTTCACCATTCACTAAGGGTTTGATGATGTCTTTCATTAATCACACCAGGGATGGGCAACATCAGCCTGCCGCAACACCTTCGTTGCTGGCCGCCTGCATTGCTATGGCATTGACGCCAACCGCCGCTTTCGCTGCTTCAACCACCGAAGATACCGTCGTCGTAGACGGGGGTTTTGACAACACACAGGATCTTTCTGCCAGCCAGGATCAGGATTACAGCGTAAAAACCACCACCACCGGCACCAAACTGTTGCTGGTTCCCCGCGACATCCCACAGTCCGTCAGCGTTATCAGCCAGCAACGTATGGCTGACCAGAATCTGCAATCCATCGGACAGGTGCTGACGAATACCACGGGCATTACGGCCCAGGTGCAGGACAGCGACCGTACCGTGTTTTACTCACGCGGCTTTTTCGTCAGCAACTACGCCTATGACGACCTGCCAACCTCCATCAGTGAAGTGTGGAACTTTGGTGATACCGCCGCGGATACCGCGATTTATGACCGCATCGAAGTGGTTCGCGGCGCCACCGGCCTGATGTCCGGCACCGGCAACCCGGCGGCGTACGTTAATATGGTGCGTAAGCACGCGGACAGCCCGGAATTTAAAGGTAACGTCTCCGCCAGCTACGGCAGCTGGGACAAGCAGCGCTACGTGCTGGATCTCCAGGCGCCGCTGGTAGAGTCAGGTAAGGTACGAGGCCGTCTGATCACCGGTTATCAGGACAACGACAGCTTCGTGGATAACTACCACTACCGGAAGAAATTCCTCTACGGCGTGATGGACGCGGATGTCACCGACAGCACCACCCTCTCGGTAGGGTATGAATATCAGGAAAGCCATACCGCCGACCCGACATGGGGTGGGCTGCCGACCTGGTACAGCGACGGAAGTAAGACCCACTACAATCGCAGCCAGACCGTCGCACCTGACTGGGCTTATTCAGATAAAGACAGCACCCGCATCTTCGCTAACCTGACTCAGCGTTTCGATAATGGCTGGGAAGCGCACATCAACGGCATGCACGCTGAAACTAACTTCGACTCCAAACTGATGTATATGTCCGGCTATCCGGATAAAGAGACCGGTGCGGGCCTGGTGGGTTACGGCGGCTGGAACCGTGGGGAACGTAAACAGGATGCGGTTGACGCCTTCCTGCGCGGCGGCTTCGATCTCTTTGGCCGTCAGCACGAAATGATGTTCGGCGGCAGCTTCAGCCGTCAGCGTAACCATTACGACAACTCCATGCCGGATGCGGTATACGGCATGGTTGATGTCGGCAACTTTAAGAACTGGAACGGGAACATCGCCGATCCCCAGTGGACGCCGTGGAAACTCTACAGCAAGGATGATATTCGCCAGTCTTCAGCCTATTCGTCGGCTCGTTTCTCGCTGGCCGATCCGCTGCACCTGATCCTGGGCGCGCGCTACACCCAATATAACATTCGTTATAACCCGGCAGGATCGCCGAATACCCGTCTGGAAAGCACCAAAGATGATGTCACGCCGTACGCCGGCCTGGTGTATGACATCAACGAGGACTGGTCGACCTACGTCAGCTATACCTCTATCTTCCAGCCGCAGGATAAGCGCGATGCCAGCGGACGTTATCTCGACCCTACCACGGGTAAAAGCTACGAAGCCGGGGTGAAGGCGGACTGGTTTAATACCCGCCTCACCACCTCGCTGGCGATATTCCGTATTGAGCAGGATAACGTAGCCAGCAACACCTATACCTACATGCCGAGCGGTGAGTCGATCTATGAATCGCTGGACGGGGTGGTCAGCAAAGGGGTCGAGTTCGAGCTCAACGGTGCCCTGACCGATAACTGGCAGCTGACCTTCGGCGCGACGCGTTACATCGCAGAAGATAAGAATGGCAACGCCGTCAGCTCCGATCAGCCGCGCACAACCATGAAGCTCTTCACCCGCTATCAGCTGCCAATGCTGCCGGAACTGACCGTGGGCGGTGGCGTAAACTGGCAGAACAAAGTGTGGACGGACGTGGAAGGTGGCCCGGCAGGACGTTCCCGCGCGGAGCAAGGCAGCTATGGGCTGGTGAACCTGTTCAGCCGTTATCAGGTCACCAAAGATTTTGCGGTGCAGGCGAACGTCAACAACCTGTTCGACAAAGAGTATTACGACTACGTCGGATCGTATGCGGTTTATGGCGCGCCGCTGAACGTCTCGGTGAGCGCGAGCTACGACTTCTGAGTGACAGAAGCCCGGTGGCGCTGCGCTTACCGGGCCTACCCATCACGTAGGCCGGGTAAGGCGCAGCGCCACCCGGCACCACAAACCGCAGTAATAAAAAAGGCAGCCATTCGGCTGCCTTAGTCTCCCCAGGTCACAGCTTAGTTGTTGCGGATGTACTCATCCATTTCGGTTTTCAGGTTATCGGATTTCGTACCGAAGATTGCCTGAACACCAGAACCTGCAACAACGACGCCCGCTGCGCCCAGTTTTTTCAGACCCGGCTGGTCTACTTTCGCAACGTCGGCAACGCTCACACGCAGACGAGTGATACACGCGTCCAGGTTAGTGATGTTCTCTTTACCACCGAAGGCAGCTACCAGAGCAGGCGCCATTTCGCTGGTCGCACCGGCTTTGCTGTCTTCCGTTGCATCTTCACGACCCGGCGTTTTCAGGTCCAGTGCTTTGATCAGCACGCGGAAGACGGTGTAGTACACCACTGCGTAGCCCGCACCCACAATTGGGAACAGCCACAGCTTGCTGCTGTTACCGGACAGAACGATGAAGTCGATCAGACCGTGAGAGAAGGACGTACCGTCACGCATACCCAGCAGGATACAGATTGGGAATGCCAGACCTGCCAGTACCGCGTGGATGATGTACAGGATCGGCGCAACGAACATGAAGGAGAACTCGATCGGCTCGGTGATACCGGTCAGGAACGAGGTCAGCGCTGCGGAGATCATGATACCGCCCACTTTTGCACGGTTCTCTGGTTTAGCAGAGTGCCAGATCGCAATTGCGGCGGCCGGCAGACCGTACATTTTGAACAGGAAGCCACCAGACAGTTTACCTGCCGTTGGGTCACCCGCCATGTAGCGTGGGATGTCGCCGTGGAACACCTGGCCTGCTGCGTTGGTGTATTCACCAATCTGCATCTGGAATGGAACGTTCCAGATGTGGTGCAGACCAAATGGTACCAGGCAGCGCTCAATGAAGCCGTAGATACCGAACGCCACAACCGGGTTCTGGTAAGCCGCCCACTGAGAGAAGGTCTGGATTGCCGTACCGATTGGTGGCCAGATGAAAGACAGAACCACACCGGTGAAAATCGCGGCCAGACCAGAAATGATCGGCACAAAACGTTTACCCGCGAAGAAGCCCAGATACTCAGGCAGCTTGATGCGATAGAAGCGGTTAAACATATACGCTGCAATCGCACCGGAGATGATACCACCGAGAACACCGGTGTCCGCCAGATGCTTAGCGGCAATCTCTTCAGCAGGTAAATGCAGTACCAGCGGCGCAACCACAGCCATGGTTTTCACCATAATGCCGTAAGCAACAACGGACGCCAGCGCGGATACACCGTCGTTATTGGTGAAGCCCAGAGCAACACCGATAGCGAAGATCAGCGGCATGTTAGCAAAAACAGAACCGCCTGCTTCGGCCATCACGTGGGAAACTACGGCTGGCAGCCAGCTGAAGTTTGCAGAACCGACACCCAGCAGGATACCTGCGATAGGCAGTACGGATACTGGCAGCATCAGCGATTTACCGACCTTTTGCAGGTTAGCAAATGCATTCTTAAACATAATTGAGAGTGCTCCTGAGTATTTGTGCTTTTTTTACGTTTTCACGCATTGGCCCGGGGGGAGTACCGCGCCGTGGACAGGACATCTAAGCGCCCTTTATTTATTACACAGAGTAAAATAATTCCCTCTGAGTTTGTTTGACGGCTATCACGTTTCAGTTCAAGACGGCCAAAAAACTTGCAGATATTTACATAAAGCATGTCTGGATGTGTCTAAAAACGCCATCACCGCCCCAAATGAGGCGGTGAACTTTACTCGTTTTACTTATTAATTACGAGCCTAAAAATAACAGGCGTATCAGACAGATTGCAGGCGGGCGGGGTCGATATGGAACAGACTGGAGAAGTTTTCCGTTGTCACGCGAGCCAGCTCTTCAATACTGACACCTTTCAGAACGGCCATATACTCAGCGACATCCCGGGTCATCGCTGGCTGATTTTCTTTGCCGCGATGAGGCACCGGTGCCAGGTACGGGGAATCGGTTTCCACCAGAATACGATCCAGCGGAACATATCGCGCCGCATCACGAAGTTGCTCAGCATTCCGGAACGTTACAATCCCCGAGAACGAGATATAAAAGCCTAAATCAAGCAGCTTACCCGCCGTTTCTCTGTCTTCAGTGAAACAGTGTAGTACGCCACCGCAATCCGTCACCTTTTCTTCCCGCAGGATCGCCAGCGTGTCGGCGCGCGCATCGCGGGTATGAACGATAACCGGCTTATTCAGTTCACGGCCAATACGGATGTGGTTGCGGAAGGATTCCTGCTGGCGAGGTTTCGTTTCCGGGGTGTAGAAATAGTCGAGGCCGGTCTCGCCCATCGCCACTACGCCCTCTTCTGCGGCAAGACGGCGTAAATCCTCAACGTCGTACGCTTCATCCTGATTCAGCGGATGCACGCCGCAGGAGAAGACGACATTATCGCGCTCGCCTACCAGTTCACGCATGGAGCGGTAACCCGGCAACGTGGTCGCCACGGCCAGGCAAAATTTCACATCGCGCGCGGTGGCTTTCGCCAGCACGTCGTCCACATTTTTATGCAGGGATTGATAATCCAGGCCATCGAGATGGCAGTGTGAGTCGACTAAAAACATAATGTCTCTCTCAGAGGTGGGAAACCGGCGGTATGACACCCGGTTGCAGGTAGTGTTCGATACGCAGTAACTGGTCGGTCAGTAAAAGCTCGCGATTGAGACCGGTTACCGTCAAAAGTTGTTCACGACTCTGGCAGATATCATGAAGGATTGCGTGAAGCGACTGCCCTGACAGGCGATTCGCCAGCGTGGTGACCAGCGCCCACACGTCAGGGTTAGTCAGAAGCGTCGCCCCCTGCTGGATTTTGAGCGCATCCAGCAGCAGTGCGGCCAGCCAGTGCAGCCGTTCAGGAGCCTGATCGCTGTTCAGCGCTGGCAGCACGCTCAGCCAGTCATGGCTGTCGAGGGCTGATTCAACCGCACGACACAGCGTTTCACGCTGGGACCACACCTCCGGCTGCAATAAGGCCAGCGCAGCCGCAGGCGCACCGCTGCACAGGCGCAACGCCGAACGCGCCGCATCTGGTGACACCGTCACTTCTCGCTCAAGCCAGGCGAGCGCCCAGGATTCCTGAGGGACAGCGAGGTGGTGAAGACGGCAGCGACTGCGCAGCGTCGCCAGCAAGCGTTCCGGCTCGCGGCAGGAGAGGAAAAACCAGGTATTCTCTGGCGGCTCTTCCAGGGTTTTTAACAGGGCGTTGGCTGCGGCTTCCGTGAGCAGCGCAGCGTCTTTCAGCCACACCACTTTCGCCCCCCCCAGACGCGCATATTCGTACAGTTTCTCACTGACCTCACGCACCGCGTCGATACCGAGCGTATTTTTGCCCTTCTCGGGTTCGAGGGTGTAATAGTCTGGATGCGTGCCCGCCTGCATGAGCTGGCAACCCCGGCATTTACCGCAGCTTTTATGTCCTTCCGGCTGTTGGCACATCAGAAAGCGGGTTATGGCGTAAATCAACGCATCATCACCCATTCCCGGCAGCGCCTGGATCAGTAACGCATGATGCCCCCGACCAACCTGATAGCTGCCGATCAGCTGTTCAAAGTGTGGGCGCAACCATGGATACCATTTCATGCCTGCTGCTCCTGTAGCCACTGCGTAACGGTCTGCTGAATATCACGCGTAACGTCTTCAAGGGATTGCGTCGCATCGATGGTGCGAATGGTCTTGTCCTGCCCGGCCAGTTCCAGATAACGCGCACGGGTGCGGTTAAAGAAATCAAAAGACTCCTGTTCAATGCGGTCCAGTTCGCCGCGGGCACGGGCGCGCTTCAGGCCCACCTCTGGGGTCACGTCCAGATACAGCGTCAGGTCAGGACGGAAATCGCCCAGAACCGCGTCGCGAAGCGTAGCCAGCATGGCCTGATCGATACCCCGGCCACCGCCCTGATACGCCTGGGTTGAGAGATCGTGGCGATCGCCGATCACCCATTTCCCTTCTGCCAGAGCGGGTTTGATCACCGTCTCCACCAGCTGAACGCGCGCCGCATAGAACATCAGCACTTCCGCTTTGTCGGTAATAACTTCATCGCCAACGGATTTGATATCCAGAACCAGGCTGCGCAGTTTTTCCGCCAGCTGCGTACCGCCCGGCTCGCGGGTGAAGACCATGTCGGCGACGCCAAGCGACGTAAGCGTATCCACCACCACGTTACGGGCAGTTGTTTTTCCCGCCCCTTCGAGTCCCTCAATGACAATGTATTTACTGCGCATTTTTTTCCTTAAGTGCCTTCAGATAGTCCTGAACGGAGCGATTGTGGCTGGCCAGGTTGGTATTAAACGTATGCCCCCCTTTTCCGTCAGCCACAAAATAGAGATACGGCGTTTTGGCCGGGTGCGCGGCGGCCTTCAACGATGCTTCACTCGGCGTCGCGATCGGTCCAGGCGGCAGGCCGCTAATCACGTAGGTATTATACGCCGTTGGCGTCTCCAGATCTTTTCTGGAAATCCTGCCGTTGTAGTTTTCGCCCATGCCGTAGATGACGGTAGGATCGGTTTGCAAACGCATGCCGATGCGCAGACGGTTAATAAACACCGAGGCAACCTGGTCACGTTCGGCAGCAACGGCCGTCTCTTTCTCGATGATCGAGGCCATCGTCATGAACTGGTTTTGATCTTTATAAGGCAAGCCCTCTGCTCGCCCTTTCCAGGCAGCGTCTACCGCCGCGACCATTTTGTTGTGCGCGCGCTTCAGAATGGCCACATCCGTCGTGCCTGCCGTATACATCCACGTATCGGGCCAGAACCAGCCTTCCACCCACTCGGGATGTTCGAATTTTAAGGCGTCTGCCACGGTCTGGTAGCGGTCATCTTTCAGCGTATGCTTAATGTATGGCGCGTCCCGCAGCTGCCTGAGGTAATCGCTCAGACGCATACCTTCCACAAAACGCAGCGGGAACTGGGCTTCTTTACCACTCTCCAGCAGTTGCAGCATCTCGCGCACGGTCATGCCAGGGGTAAAGCGATAGGTGCCGGCCTTGAAATGGGACAGGTCCGGTTCAATACGCAGCAGCCACTGGAATACGCGTGGGCGATTGATAATTTTGTCGTTATACAGCTGCTGACCAAGCGCCTGCCGCCCGGTCCCCGCTTTCAGGGTAAAAATCGTCTCGTCTTTTATCAGGATCTGACTCTCCGCCAGCTGACGGACTTTCCACACTCCCGCTCCGCCAGCGATACCGAACGCAACGATAAGAAGGAGGACAAAGCGTAACATTTTCTTCATGACTACCTGGTTTGCTCACATAACGGGGCCAGAAACTGGAACAGCTCGCGGGATGACCAGCATTTGCGGCCATAAGCGCGAACGGGGACAACGGGCATCAGCGCATTGCAGATAACAACTTCATCGGCAGCCAGCAGCGCCTCTTCCTTAGCGTGGACTTCGACAACGCGAAAGCCTGCGCGTGCCAGCTGGTGCAGACAAAACTGCCGCATAATACCGTTGACGCCGGCCTGCTCCAGCGAAGGCGTGAACACGTCACTGCCCTTCCGCCAGAGTAAATTAGCCGCACAGCATTCCGTAATGTACCCTTCGCTGTCAAGAACCAGCGCCTCCCCGGCCTCCGTCTGCTCAAGATGAGTACGAATAAGCACCTGTTCAAGGCGGTTGAGATGTTTTATGCCAGCGAGCATCGGGTTTCGCCCCAGACGTACCGGACTTAACGCCAGGGCTACGCCCTCTTCACGCCAGTGCGCATAATGGGAAGGATAATCTGAAACGGAAAGGACCCGCGTAGGATGCAGACAGGCAGAACCGCTATAGCCCCGGCCACCGCTCCCGCGGCTAATAATGACTTTCAGGACGCCGCTTGCTTTATCTGACGCCAGCCGACGCATTTCACTTTCAAGAATGTCCCACTGCGAGAAGGGGATCAGTAATACTTCGCAGGCTTTTTGTAAACGAAGGATATGGGCCCCGAGCAGACACACGCCACCGTCGAGAATACGCGCAGTCGTGAAACAGCCATCGCCAAACTGGGTCGCCCTGTCGCTTGCCGGCAGCGTTTCTTGCTCAAGGCCATTAATTAAAAACATGGTGGCTCCTTATGCGTGGAGGCTCAGTCTGGCAGGATGTGAGCAGCCGGACAAGGGGATTTCACCTAATAAAAAAGGCCCGGCAAGCGGACCTTTTTTATCGTCAGCGACTAACCAGACTCAGACCTTTTTGAAGATCAGAGAACCGTTAGTCCCACCGAAGCCGAAGGAGTTACACAGGGTATACTCCATACCGCTAACCTGGCGTGCTTCGTGAGGAACGAAGTCCAGATCGCAACCTTCATCCGGATTATCCAGGTTGATGGTTGGCGGTACCGCCTGATCGCGCAGCGCGAGAATAGAGTAGATTGACTCTACTGCTCCCGCAGCACCCAGCAGGTGACCGGTCATGGATTTCGTGGAGCTTACCATTACGCGGCCAGCAGATTCGCCGAAGATAGACTTAACAGCCTGCGCTTCTGCTTTATCGCCCGCAGGGGTAGACGTCCCATGGGCGTTAACGTAGCCAATCTGTGCCGGCGTAATGCCCGCATCGCGGATGGCGTTTTCCATCGCCAGCGCAGCGCCTGCACCGTTCTCTGGAGGAGACGTCATGTGATAAGCATCGCTGCTCATGCCAAAGCCAACAACTTCAGCATAAATTTTTGCGCCACGTTTTTTCGCGTGTTCGTACTCTTCCAGTACGATCATGCCTGCACCGTCACCCAGCACGAAACCATCACGATCTTTATCCCACGGACGGCTCGCCGCCTGGGGATTATCGTTTCGGGTAGAGAGCGCACGCGCTGCACCGAAGCCACCGACGCCCAGCGGGGTACTGGCTTTTTCAGCGCCGCCCGCAACCATAGCATCTGCATCGCCGTACGCAATGATACGCGCGGCCTGGCCGATGTTATGCACGCCAGACGTACAGGCTGTCGCGATTGAGATGCTTGGGCCACGCAGGCCGAACATAATGGTCAGGTGACCTGCCACCATGTTGACAATCGTAGACGGAACGAAGAACGGGCTGATTTTACGCGGGCCGCCATTCATCAGAGATGTATGGTTTTCTTCAATCAGACCAAGACCGCCAATCCCGGAGCCGATAGCGGCGCCGATACGGGTCGCGTTCTCTTCCGTAATCTCAAGGCCAGAATCCTGCATGGCCTGAACGCCAGCGACAATTCCATATTGAATGAAGGCATCCATCTTGCGCTGTTCTTTGCGCGAGATGATCTCTTCACAGTTAAAATCCTTTACTAAGCCAGCAAATTTCGTTGCATAGGCGCTAGTATCGAAATGGTCGATTAGGCTGATGCCGCTCTGACCGGCAAGGAGAGCTTTCCAGGTGGACTCTACGGTATTGCCGACAGGAGACAACATGCCAAGTCCGGTCACAACTACACGACGCTTAGACACGCTTGTCCTCCAGGGAGGGATAAAAAAAGAGATTCGTGGGACAACAAAAGATAAAACTCAGGCGGTCGAATGACCGCCTGGAGATGTTCACTTACGCCTGGTGACCGTTGATGTAATCAATGGCAGCCTGAACGGTGGTGATTTTCTCAGCTTCTTCGTCCGGAATCTCAGTATCAAACTCTTCTTCCAGAGCCATTACCAGCTCAACGGTGTCAAGAGAATCTGCGCCCAGGTCTTCAACAAAGGAAGCGGAGTTCACAACTTCTTCCTGCTTAACGCCCAGCTGTTCGCCGATAATTTTCTTAACGCGTTCTTCGATAGTGCTCATACTCTTAAATTTCCTATCAAAACTCGCTTTCGCGATGGTTTTCGTAGTGTATAAAATGTTGAAAAATTTGCAACTAAATCCCGGCAGGTCTTACCACGATTTTACGTTATTTTGAGGCCATTTGCCCAAATAACGCAAATATTTTCGATCGTGATTAAACCATGTACATCCCGCCGTTGACGTGGAGGGTTTCACCAGTGATGTAACCCGCTTCGTCAGAGGCTAAAAATGCAACCGCGCTGGCGATTTCTTTAGGGTCGCCAAGACGACCCGCAGGAACTGCCGCCAGCGTACCCGCACGCTGCTCATCAGTCAGCGCACGCGTCATGTCCGTTTCAATAAAGCCCGGAGCAACAACGTTTACAGTAATTCCGCGGGACGCGACTTCACGCGCCAGCGACTTACTGAAACCGATCAGACCTGCTTTCGCCGCAGCGTAGTTAGCCTGACCAGCATTTCCCATGGTACCAACCACAGAACCTACAGTGATAATACGACCATGACGCTTTTTCATCATAGCGCGCATTACCGCTTTTGACAGACGGAATACAGATGACAGGTTGGTTTCGATAATATCGTTCCACTCGTCGTCTTTCATTCGCATCAGCAGGTTGTCGCGAGTGATCCCGGCATTATTGACCAGAATATCCACTTCGCCAAACTCTGCGCGAATATTTTCCAGAACAGATTCGATAGATGCTGGTTCAGTCACATTCAGTACCAGACCTTTACCGTTCGCACCCAAATAGTCGCTGATGGCCTGTGCGCCATTCTCACTGGTCGCAGTCCCGATCACCGTCGCGCCGCGCGCAACCAGTGTTTCAGCAATAGCGCGCCCAATACCGCGGCTTGCGCCGGTCACCAGGGCAATTTTTCCTTCAAAACTCATGGTATTCCTCTTTTATTGCGAGAGTGCCGCTTTCATGGCTTCCGGCTCGTTAATCGCCGAGGCAGTCAGGGTGTCTACAATACGTTTTGTCAGACCGGTAAGTACTTTACCTGGACCAACTTCATACAGATGTTCAACGCCCTGAGACGCCATAAATTCAACGGTTTTAGTCCACTGAACCGGGCTGTAGAGCTGGCGAACCAGCGCGTTACGGATAGCCTCCGGCGCGGTTTCGCACTGCACATCGACGTTATTCACAACGGAAATCGTCGGTGCGTTAAAGGTCATTTTTTCCAGCTCAACCGCCAGCTTATCGGCAGCGGGCTTCATCAGCGCGCAGTGAGACGGTACGCTCACCGGCAGGGGCAGTGCACGTTTTGCGCCCGCAGCTTTACAGGCAGCGCCTGCACGCTCAACCGCTTCTTTATGACCCGCGATAACCACCTGGCCTGGCGAGTTAAAGTTTACCGGAGAAACGACCTGACCTTCAGCAGATTCTTCACAGGCTTTAGCGATAGAAGCATCATCCAGACCGATGATGGCAGACATGCCGCCCGTGCCCTCTGGCACCGCTTCCTGCATGAATTTACCACGCAATTCAACCAGGCGTACCGCGTCAGCGAAGGCAATCACCCCTGCGCAGACCAGCGCAGAGTATTCACCCAGGCTATGACCCGCCATCAGCGTCGGCGCTTTGCCGCCCTGCTGCTGCCATACGCGCCACAATGCGACGGAGGCTGCCAGCAGTGCCGGTTGAGTCTGCCAGGTTTTGTTCAGCTCTTCAGCGGGGCCCTGTTGGGTCAGCGCCCACAGATCATAACCCAGCGCGTCAGAGGCTTCACGGAAAGTCTCTTCAATAACCGGATAGTTTGCTGCCATTTCAGACAACATCCCAACAGTTTGCGAGCCCTGTCCCGGGAACACAAAAGCAAATTGCGTCATTTTTTAATCCTTATCCTAGAAACGAACCAGCGCGGAACCCCAGGTGAAACCGCCACCAAAGGCTTCAAGCAAGACCAGTTGGCCCCGTTTAATTCGTCCATCGCGTACCGCTTCGTCAAATGCGCACGGTACCGATGCCGCAGAGGTGTTGCCGTGGCGATCAAGCGTCACCACAACGTTATCCATAGACATGCCCAGCTTCTTCGCCGTCGCGCTGATGATACGCAGGTTCGCCTGATGCGGTACCAGCCAGTCGAGTGCGGCGCGGTCCAGATTGTTCGCTTCCAGCGTCTCATCAACGATGTGAGCCAGTTCAGTCACGGCCACTTTAAACACTTCGTTACCTGCCATTGTCAGGTAAATCGAACTGTCCGGATTAACGCGATCGGCGTTAGGCAGCGTTAACAGCTCGCCGTAGCGGCCATCGGCATGCAGGTGCGTGGAGATGATGCCCGGCTCTTCGGACTGCCCCAGCAGCACCGCGCCCGCGCCATCGCCAAAAATAATGATCGTGCCGCGATCGGTTGGATCGCAGGTACGCGCCAGCACATCAGCGCCGATCACCAGCGCATATTTTACGGCGCCCGATTTTACATACTGATCGGCAATGCTCAGCGCATAGGTGAAACCCGCGCACGCTGCTGCAACATCAAATGCCGGGCAGCCTTTGATGCCGAGCATGTTCTGCACCTGGCACGCTGCGCTTGGGAAGGCATGCGTGGCAGAGGTGGTCGCCACCACAATAAGCCCGATCTGTTCTTTATCAATGCCAGCCATCTCAAGCGCTCGCTGAGCGGCTTCGTAGCCCATGGTGGACACAGTTTCGTCTGGCGCGGCGATACGACGTTCACGGATACCTGTGCGCGTGACAATCCACTCGTCAGACGTATCTACCATTTTTTCAAGATCGGCGTTGGTACGCACTTGTTTTGGCAGGTAGCTGCCGGTACCTAAAATCTTCGTATACATGTACGCTCAGTCACTTTTAGCTAATACAGATCCCAGGCGAGCGGCAATCCGCTGAGGGACTTGTCGCTGCACCGCCTGCACTGCCTGTTCAATCGCGACGGTAAATGCTCGCTGATTGGCGGCGCCATGACTCTTAATCACGATGCCGCGCAATCCTAACAGACAGGCGCCATTATACTGGTCGGGGTTGAGGTGACTGAATCGCCGCGTCAGGCTTTTTTGTAACCAACGCTTTAATAAAATCAGCCACCAGGACCTTTTTTTACCTTCTCCCTGCGATTTCAGCAGAGAAAGGAACATTCGTACGACCCCTTCCATGGTCTTCAACGTCACGTTTCCGGTGAAGCCATCACACACTAATACATCCGTTTTGCCCGTCAGCAACTCATTGGCTTCGAGATAACCAATATAGTTGATGGAGGGGACCTGTTTGAGTATTTCCGCAGCGTCGCGGATACTGTCCAGGCCTTTGGTCTCTTCTTCACCAATATTCAGTAAAGCAACGCGGGGATTGTTAATCCCGACCACGTCTTCAGCCAGCACCGACCCCATAACGGCAAACTGAGCCAGCATTGTACTATCACAATCCACGTTAGCGCCCAGATCCAGCACCACCGTTTTGCCCTTCTGCTGATGCGGTAATACCGTCACCAACGCCGGACGCTCAATGCCCTCAATCGGCTTGAGCAATAATTTCGACAGCCCCATCAGCGCGCCAGTATTTCCCGCGCTGACGCAAGCCTGCGCTCGCCCTTCTTTCACCAGCTCCAGCGCCATTCGCATAGAGCTGCCGCGGCTATTACGAATAGCCTGCGATGGCCGGACATCACTGGCAATAACTGACTGCGCAGGAATAATCTGCAGACGCGAACGTTGTTCAAAGTCAGCTTTTGCAAGTAATGGCGTGATTGTGTCGGGATTACCGACTAAAAGAAGTGTGAGTTGCGAATTAGAATTCAGTGCCTGCAATGCTGCAGGCACTGTCACGGTAGGGCCAAAATCTCCCCCCATGACATCTAACGCCAGGGTTAGACGTGTCAAGGTATCGTCGCAGCCTGGTTCGGTAAACTCCCCGTTTGCACGGGGAAGTTCCTCACTAAGCCTAATCACGCTGACGCGTGATTACTTAGTGATAACCTTGCGGCCGCGGTAGAAACCGTCAGCGGTGATGTGGTGACGCAGGTGTTTCTCACCAGAAGTCTTGTCTACAGACAGGCTGGTAACTGCGGTCAGCGCGTCATGGGAACGACGCATGCCACGTTTGGAACGGGTTGGTTTATTCTGTTGTACGGCCATGGACCTTACTCCTCAATTACTTACGCTTTAAGCTGGCTAATACGGCAAATGGGTTTGGTTTTTGCGCTTCATCAGGCAGTTCCCCAAAGACCATGTCCGCCTCGGACACTTCACAGTGTTCAGAATCATGCACCGGAACGACTGGCAGGGAGAGGATGACTTCATCTTCAACCAGCGCCAGAAGATCGATTTCACCGAATTCGTTAACCTCAATCGGCTCATACGCTTCCGGGAGTGCTTCAGCCTGTTCGTCAGAACGAACCGGACTAAAACAATACGTTGTGTGAACATGCTGTACAAACGGTTTCCCGCAACGCTGACATTCGAGCGTTACCGTCACCTTTGCATCACCGGTTAACACGGCGAGACGCTGGTTGTCGATAGCGAACGACATGGAGCATTCTACATCACTGTCCACACTGACTACAGATTCGGCAATACGCTCAGCCTGATCGGAAGAATAGATTCCTTCGTAATCGAGGCGTTTTTGAGCCGTACGAACCGGATCAAGAGTCAGGGGTAATTTTACCTTTTGCATAGGGCGCGCATATTAACTTTGTAACGTCATAGAGTCAAAGAAAAAGGCAACCAGAGCTGCCTTTTGCCAATTATTCGCACACATTGCGGCCTGTAGTTTAAAATGGCTGGCATCGATACGCTATATCTGGTGATAAAAATATGCCAAATCTCGTCCTTGCTTCCACTTCACCTTATCGCCGAATGCTGCTGGAAAAGCTCGGGATCCCGTTTGAATGCGCTGCGCCGGAGGTGGATGAAACGCCACAGCCGGGCGAGTCACCGCGTCATCTGGTTACCCGTCTCGCGAAAGAGAAAGCACAGTCGCTGGCCGTACGTTACCCCGCACATCTGATTATAGGCTCCGATCAGGTTTGTGTGCTGGACGGCGAAATCACCGGCAAACCGCATACGGAAGAAAACGCCTGCCAGCAACTTTTGCGTGCGCGAGGCGGTATCGTGACCTTTTATACCGGCCTGGCGCTTTATAATTCGGCTTCCGGTCATCTGCAAACCGAGTGCGAGCCGTTTGATGTGCACTTCCGTCATCTTAGCGAGCAGGAGATTATGGATTATGTTCGTCGGGAACGTCCGCTGAACTGTGCCGGGAGCTTTAAAAGTGAAGGACTAGGGATTGCGTTGTTCGACAAGCTCGATGGCCGCGATCCCAACACGCTGGTGGGGTTGCCGCTGATTGCGCTGTGCCAGATGTTAAGGCGAGAAGAGTGTAATCCGCTGACGATGTGATCCCTGTGGCCTGATGCCCTCACCCCGGCCCTCTCCCACAGGGAGAGGGGGCAAACATAAAAAACGGCAATATACATTGCCGTTTTACATTTACCTTAGCCGCGCAGAACTTTCAGACAGCGTTTGAGCTGCTCATCCAGCGGCGCTTCAATACGGATAACTTCGCCGGTATTAGGATGGGTAAATTTCAGCGCTGCCGCGTGCAGGAACAGACGCGACAGCCCTGTTCCCGCCAGCTGCTTATCAAATTCGCGATCGCCATAGCGGTCATCAAACGCAATCGGATGGCCCGCAAACTGGGTATGGACGCGAATCTGGTGGGTACGCCCCGTCACCGGACTACAGCGCACCAGCGTGGCGAATTCGTAGCGCTCTTCAACTTTAAAGCGCGTCTCAGACGGTTTCCCTTCCTGATTAACACGAACAATGCGCTCGCCGCTTTGCAGAATATTTTTCAGCAGCGGCGCCTGCACCACTTTCACGTGGGACTGCCACTGGCCGCGAACCAGCGCCAGGTAATCTTTCTGCATCCCTTTTTCACGAAGTTGCTCGTGCAAAGAACGCAGCGCAGAACGTTTTTTCGCCACCAGCAGCACGCCAGAGGTATCGCGGTCAAGACGGTGAACCAGTTCGAGGAAACGCGCTTCCGGGCGCAGCGCGCGTAACCCTTCAATCACGCCGAAGCTCAGACCGCTCCCCCCGTGTACCGCCGTTCCGGACGGTTTATTCAGCACCAGAATGTGGTCGTCCTCATAAAGGATAACGTCGCTCAGGGCCGCGACTTTTTGCAGCTTCGGAGAAACGACCTCTTCTTCACGCTCTGCAACACGTACCGGTGGAATCCGGACTTCATCGCCCGCCTCGAGCTTATACTCTGGCTTCACGCGTTTTTTGTTCACCCGCACCTCGCCCTTACGCAAGATGCGATAAATCATACTTTTTGGCACGCCCTTCAACTGGGTGCGCAAAAAATTATCGATACGTTGCCCCGCCTCGTCGTCGGCGATGGCAACCATTTTTACGGCTGGAGTCTCTGTTTTCATGGTTGGCGATTCTAAATAGCGTCAGACATTAGCGCCACTCATTTTTCTATGCTTATATTTACTTTTATCCGGACCACTCCCCTTTCGCGCAATCGATTTGGTGGTTATTAAACCAATCACCCCGTTGAAGTGAAGAAACTGTGAGTAACCGGGTGATAATTGGTAAAAGTCATCTTGCTATAACCCGGCGAGCAGTGGAATAATGAATCCGTTTTCCGCGTTAAATCCGGGTTTTGTAAGGATGTCGACGGAATGACCAATTTTGTCTGACCGATCATCCACGCAGCAATGGCGTAAGACGTATTGATCTTTCAGGCAGTTAGCGGGCTGCGGGTTGCAGTACTTCCCGGTATAAGGATTGTTCTCTGGAGAGTTTTCCCAGGCAATTCCCCTGATAATTGCGCTGTGTTTCCGTATGAAACACAGGCAACCGACACTCTGCGCCTCTTAAGCGAGCGACAACCGTGAGGTTGGCGACGTGAATAGACACGAGGCCATCGGTTCATACCCCGGAAAGCGTCACCTTGCCCGCAGCTTTGTCGTCAATGTAAGAATAACGAGTAAGTTACGATGAAAAGAATGTTAATCAACGCAACTCAGCAAGAAGAGTTGCGTGTCGCCCTTGTGGATGGGCAGCGCCTGTACGATCTGGATATCGAAAGTCCTGGACACGAACAGAAAAAAGCGAACATTTACAAAGGCAAAATCACCCGCATTGAACCAAGCCTTGAAGCTGCATTTGTCGATTACGGTGCTGAGCGTCACGGTTTCCTTCCTCTCAAAGAAATCGCCCGCGAATATTTTCCTGCAAACTACAACTCCCATGGCCGTCCGAACATTAAAGATGTTCTGCGTGAAGGTCAGGAAGTTATCGTCCAGATCGATAAAGAAGAGCGTGGCAATAAAGGTGCCGCACTGACCACCTTTATCAGCCTGGCAGGAAGCTATCTGGTATTGATGCCAAACAACCCGCGTGCGGGTGGCATCTCTCGCCGTATCGAAGGCGATGACCGTACCGAGCTGAAAGAAGCGCTGGCAAGTCTCGAGCTGCCAGACGGCATGGGCCTTATCGTGCGCACCGCAGGCGTCGGCAAATCTGCCGAAGCGTTGCAGTGGGACCTGAGCTTCCGTCTGAAGCACTGGGAAGCCATCAAGAAAGCGGCTGAGAGCCGTCCTGCTCCGTTCCTGATCCACCAGGAAAGCAACGTTATTGTGCGTGCCTTCCGTGATTATCTACGTCAGGACATCGGTGAAATTCTGATTGATAACCCGAAAGTGCTTGAGCTGGCTCGCCAGCACATCGCCGCGCTGGGTCGCCCGGATTTCACCAGCAAAATTAAACTGTACACCGGTGAAATCCCGCTGTTCAGCCACTATCAGATTGAATCCCAGATCGAGTCTGCCTTCCAGCGTGAAGTGCGTCTGCCGTCCGGCGGTTCTATCGTTATCGATACTACCGAAGCGCTGACCGCTATCGACATCAACTCCGCGCGTGCAACCCGCGGCGGCGACATCGAAGAGACCGCCTTCAACACCAACCTTGAAGCCGCTGATGAAATCGCCCGCCAGCTCCGCCTGCGCGACCTGGGTGGTCTGATTGTTATCGACTTCATCGACATGACCCCGGTTCGCCACCAGCGTGCGGTTGAAAACCGTCTGCGTGAAGCGGTACGCCAGGATCGCGCACGTATCCAGATTAGCCATATCTCGCGCTTCGGCCTGCTGGAAATGTCCCGTCAGCGTCTGAGCCCGTCACTCGGCGAGTCCAGCCATCACGTCTGCCCGCGCTGTTCCGGTACGGGTACCGTGCGTGACAATGAATCGCTCTCCCTCTCTATTCTGCGTCTGATTGAAGAAGAAGCGCTGAAAGAGAACACCAAAGAGGTTCACGCCATCGTTCCGGTGCCGATTGCCTCCTACCTGCTGAACGAAAAACGTGCAGCGGTGAGCGCAATCGAAGCGCGTCAGGGCGGCGTTCGCTGCATCATCGTGCCAAACGACGAGATGCAAACCCCGCACTATCACGTGCTGCGCGTGCGTAAAGGCGAAGAGACAAGCACCCTCAGCTACCTGCTGCCGAAGCTGCATGAAGAAGAAATGGCGCTGCCATCGGATGAAGAGCCTGCCGAGCGTAAACTGCCTGAGCAGCCTGCATTAGCAACCTTCATCATGCCTGAAGCCCCACCGGAAGCGACGCTGGAAAAACCAGCGGCAAAACCTGCCGTGCAAAAGGCGGCCCCTGCCGCGCCAAAAGCGCAGCCTGAGCAGCCGGGTCTCCTGAGCCGCATCTTCGGCGCGTTGAAAAAAATGTTTGCTGGCGAAGAAGTTCAGCCTGAGCAGCCGAAAGAAGCGCCAAAAGAAGCGAAACCAGAGCGTCAGCAGGACCGTCGTAAGCGTCAGAACAATCGTCGCGATCGTAATGACCGCAACGACCGTAGCGATCGTAACGAGCGCCGTGATAATCGTTCCGAGAACAACGAAGGTCGTGAACAACGCGAGGACAACCGTCGCAACCGTCGCGAGAAGCAACAGCAGAACGTTGAAGATCGTGAGATTCGCCAGCAGGCGGGCGATGAGTCCGAGAAGAGCAAACAGCGTGACGAGCAGCAGCCTCGCCGCGAGCGTAACCGTCGTCGTAACGACGAGAAACGCCAGGCCCAGCAGGAAGTCAAAAACCTGAACCGCGAAGCGCCTGTTGAACAGCAGGACACGGAGCAGGAAGAGCGTACTCAGGTTATGCCGCGTCGCAAGCAGCGTCAGCTGGCCCAGAAAGTACGTGTGGGTGCTGTTCAGACGGAAGAAAACGACGTTATCGCGGTTGAAGCAGCAGAAAGCACAACGGGTACCCAGGTCGCGAAAGTTGACCTGCCAGCCGTAGTGGAAAATCAGGTTGAGCAGGACGAAAGCAGCGAAAACCGTGACAACGCAGGTATGCCGCGTCGCTCCCGCCGTTCTCCACGTCACCTGCGCGTGAGCGGCCAGCGTCGTCGTCGCTACCGTGACGAGCGTTACCCGACTCAGTCGCCAATGCCGCTGACCGTGGCGTGCGCGTCACCTGAGATGGCATCCGGTAAAGTCTGGATCCGTTATCCGGTTGCTCGCTCAGAGCAGGCTGTTGAAGAACAGGCTGTGACCGAAGAGGTGATTGCACCGGTAGCAGCGGTGGAAGACGTCGTGACTGAAGCGGCAACCGTGGTTGAACCGCAAGTTGTTGACACGGCGGCACCGCAGGCTGTGGAAGTGGAAACGACCCATCCTGAAGTGATTGCTGCGCCGGTTGATGCCGCCCCGCAGATCATTGCCGAAGAAGATACCGTGGTGGCTGAAGAAGTCGCGGAGGAAGCTGAACCAGTCTCCACAGCAGAAGAGCCCGCAGACGTTGCCGTCGAAACGGTGACGGAAGAGGTTGTTCAGGACGTCGAGATTCAGGTTGAGCCTGTTGTCGAAGAGGTCAATGAGGCTGAAGTGAAATCCGAGCCGGTTGAGGTCGTTGCCGCTCCAGCGCCTGCTCACGTTGCTACCGCGCCGATGACTCGCGCCCCGGCACCTGAGTATGTACCTGAAGCGCCACGCCATAGCGACTGGGTTCGTCCGGCATTCAACTTCGAAGGCAAAGGTGCTGCCGGTGGTCACAGTGCAACGCACATGGCTACTGCGCCAGCTACTCGTCCTCAGCCTGTTGAATAACGCACGCTAAGACTGAAAGCCGACCTTCGGGTCGGCTTTTTTATGGCTATTGCAGGGGCTTTCTCATTCCGGTGACCTCCGGCATTATCTTCCGCATCAGCTCCAGAAAACGCCGCAAGCGCGCCGGATAATAACGAGACCAGGGGTAAACCAGATGTACCGGTAACGCTGCCGGCTGCCACTCTGGCAGTAGATGCACCAGTCGTCCTTCCTGAATATCATCCTGTACTGTCCAGCTGGATACCACCGCCACGCCCAGCCCGGTGAGTGCCGTATTGCGCGCCACATACAGGCTGTCGGTACTCAGCCGTGGCGTAATGGTAACCCGCGCCGGGGCAGATGATGCATCGTGGAAAAGCTCCACATGGCGTTGATAAAAAGAGCTGATGGCAATCCAGGGAAGCGGTTGCAAATCTTCCGGCGTTTTAACCGCGGGATAACGGGCCAGTAATTCCGGTGAAGCCACCACCGAGCGCGGCACTTCAGCCAGCAGCACGGACACGGTTGCCGGATCGACTTCCACACCCACCCGAATAGCACAGTCAAGGTTGTCGCCGAGGAAATCAACCGAGCGATCGTTGAGCATCCACTCTACAGAAAGCTGGGGATAGCGCTGTAAAAATTCGGTTAACGGTTTCAGAAGCTGATCCTGGCCAAACGCGTGCGGGGCGCGCACCCTCAGCACCCCAACCGGTTCATCTTCCGTCTGCCCTACCTCGTCTTCCAGCGCCAGCCAGCTGTCAATCACCCGTCGGGCATGCTGATAGCAGCGTTCGCCGTCATCGGTCAGCCGGGTCGTATGGGTTGTGCGCAGCATCAGGCGTACTCCCAGCATGGTCTCAAGCGACTGCAACCGTCGGCTCACCGTGGCCTGGGTTGTTGCCAGCTGACGTGCCGCCGCAGAAAGAGACCCCGCCTCCACAATGCGAACAAACGTTCGCATCAGTTCTACCCGATCTATACGCTCAGACCTTTTCATACCATTTTTACCCATACGCCACACGTATAAGCGTTTTACCACCGCGCCCGCTACCGTCGCAAGGCGTACTGATAAAAAATAGCCGCACACGACGAATGAGGAACATCTTATGAACACAACCACCACCCGGGCCGTAAGCCGCTGGGTAATCCTAATGCTGGCGCTCGGTGCGGGCTTTAGCGTGGCATCCATCTATTATGCCCAGCCTCTGCTGCCGCTGATGGGCTCAGACCTGCATCTGAGCATCGAAGGCATGGGCATGGTCCCGACGCTTACCCAGGCGGGTTATGCCTTAGGCATCCTGTTTCTGCTCCCGCTCGGCGATCGTCATGACCGCAGAACGCTGATCCTGATAAAAAGTGCGGCCCTGGCGCTGTTCCTGCTGGGTTGTAGCCTGACCGGACAACTGCACTCCCTGCTGCTCACCAGCCTGCTGATTGGCATGGCCGCCACCATGGCGCAGGATATTGTCCCGGCCGCAGCGATCCTCGCGCCGGAAGGTAAACAGGGAAAAACGGTCGGCACGGTGATGACCGGCCTGCTGCTGGGGATTTTGCTCTCCAGAACCGTGAGCGGCGTGGTGGGTGAGGCCTTTGGCTGGCGGGTGATGTATCAGCTGGCCGCCGCAAGTATTGCCTTTATCGGCGTGGTGATGTGGGCCCTGCTTCCCCGCTTCGCCGTTCACTCCACGCTGAGCTACCCGGCGCTGATGCGCTCCATGGAGCACCTCTGGCGTCGTTACCCGGCACTGCGTCGGGCCGCGCTGGCCCAGGGTTCTCTGTCGATTGCCTTTAGCGCATTCTGGTCAACGCTGGCGGTCATGCTGCTGGAACGGTATCACCTTGGCAGCGCCGTAGCGGGTGGTTTTGGTATTGCCGGAGCCGCTGGCGCGCTGGCCGCACCGCTGGTGGGTGGTCTTGCCGATAAGCTGGGCGCCGGTAAAGTGACCCAGCTGGGTGCCGCGCTGGTGACCCTCTCGTTTGCCCTGATGTTCCTGATGCCGGCACTGGGTGTACACGGTCAGTTGATCCTGATTGCCCTCTCCGCGGTCGGTTTCGATCTCGGCTTGCAGTCCAGCCTCGTGGCCCACCAGAACCTGGTCTATAGCCTTGAGCCGCAGGCCCGCGGACGCCTGAACGCCCTGCTGTTTACCGTCATTTTCATCGGAATGGCGCTGGGTTCGGCATTAGGCAGCAATATCTATACGCTGGCAGGCTGGTCTGGCGTGGTGGCTCTGGCAACCCTGTGTGGTGCCATTGCGCTGGCTATCAGAGTGATTGAAAGCGCCCGGGTGCTGTCCGCACAGGCAGAAAGTGTGTAAAAAAAATGCCCAACCCGGACGGGTTGGGCAGTCAAAACATGCCCAGTTTCAAGACATGTCAAACAGGTCAGAGTCTTATTTGTTCATCTGGAACAAAGACATACCCTGCATATCGCTAAAGGCTTTATACGAGGCCTGCAACGCCGCCTGCTGCATGGTGTAGGACGAAATCACCGAGTTCCAGTCCACGTCAACCAGGTTACTCATCTGCTGCGTCTGACCCAGCGCGCGGTCTTCACCCAGAGCATCCAGCTTGCCCAGTTCATCCAGCTTGATGCCGAGGTCGGCGCGCACGGTCAGCACGTTGTTGAGGGAGTTGCTCAGGCCACGGTTGGCTTTATCAATAGCCGCCGTAAACGCCTCGGCTTTCGTTTCATCCTCCCCAATCGGCGTATTCAGCGCTTCAATTGCGGAGTCAAGGATCTTGAACAAATTCGTTTCCGGCGCACTACCATCTGGCTCTGGCTTCGCATTGCTGGTGAAGCTATCGAAAACTTCAGTGCCCGTATGGCTAATTTGCATCGTGCGCGCGGAGTCAACCTGCTGGCTGATTGGCGTTCCGCCGCCCTTATAATCACCCGTAGCCTGGTCGAAAGCCGCCGCTTCGGTCTTGTAACCGGAAAAAATATAGCGACCGTTACCGTCCGTGCTGTTAGCCAGGTTCATGAGCTGATCGCGAATACCTTGCAGGTTTGTGGCCAGCGAAGCGCGGTCATCGTCACTTAACGTACCGTTGCCCGCATTGACAATCTTTTCCTGAGCAGCCTGGATGGCGGTTGTCACTTGCGATAACACGTTCTCTTCCAGCGAGACTTTCGTCGTAGCGAAAGAACGTGCCAGCGCATACTGGCTGTTTTGCGTTTGGGCCTGAGAGAGCACAACGGCCTGCGAGGCGGCAATCGGATCGTCAGACGGACGGTTGATGCGCTTCCCCGTAGACATCTGCTCGCCGTAGCTGAGCCAGAGACTTTGGGAGTTCGTCACGCCGCGCATGCTTTGCTCATACATCATTTGAGTACTAATACGCATTTTTTATGCCTCAGCCTTAGCGGATATTGATCAATGCATCAAACAGCGTGCTCGCCGTTTGCAGCACCTGCGCATTCGCCAGATAGTACTGCTGATAGCGTTGCAGGTTGCCATACTCTTCATCCAGGTTAACCCCGGAGATTGACTGCTGTTGTTTGGTCAGCTGCGTCACCACGTTAACTTTGGTTTCGCTGCTGGTTTTCAGCGACGCCGTGGTGCTGCCCACCGTACTGACCAGCGCGGCATAAGCATCGTTAAAGGTTTTGTTCCCTCCCACCAATTTGGCGCTCTGTAAATCCAGCAGCTTCTGGCCATTGGTATTGTCGCTTTCGCCGCTTCCTTTCGCGGAGGCCATCGCCAGTTTGGATTCGTCGCTGATCGCTACGTCCATATTCACAATGACGTCATTCACCGGTTTGACGATGAAACTGTCTTTATTATCGGCTGAGCCGCTAATCTTAACGTTGAGACCATCAAACGACAGATTACCGCTGGCGTCAGGCTTGGCCGTGAAGCTGGTGTTGTCCGACAGACGCGTGATTGTCCAGTCAGTACCGTTGTACTCAACTTTATAGTTTGTCGCCTGAACCTTTGTACTGTCCGTCATCGTGGCCGTAACGGACGCGCTTCCGGTGTTTTTACCGTTACTCAGCACTGCCGGCGAGCCAAAATCAAACAGCTTGCCGCCTGCATCCCCGTTGGCATCAAAGCCAGCCTGGTGCTGGGTATTCATGGCATCCGCAAACGCCAGCGCCATCTGGTTAAGGGTGTTTCGCGCCTGATCCAGATCCTGAGAACGGAACGTTAACAACCCCCCAAGCGACCCCGTGGTGATCTGTTTTTCTGAGATCTCCACGTTGCCCGCTGCGGTATCCACATACGCAATTGTTGTACGCGCTGGGTCCGCACTGGATTTCACCGCCGCCAGCTGGCTGGCGTTGCTGCCCTGTACCAGTGTGTAACCATTGGCGATAGAGATGTTGTAGGTGCCGCTGTCCTGTACGGTGACGTCCACACCGACAATCTTGTTCAGTTCACTCACCAGCTGATCGCGCTGATCGAGCAGTTCATTCGGGGATGCGCCCGCACCGACGCCAGTCAGCCGGGAGATCTGATCGTTAAGATTGGCAATCTGTTTCGCGTAGTTATTGATCTGATCGACGCTGGTAGAAATCGCCGTATTGACCTGCGCATCCTGATCGCGGAGATATTGATCGTTGGTTTTAAACTGGTTTACCAGACCATCCGCCTTCCCGAGTACCGTCTGGCGTGCAGCCGGATCTTCTGCGTTACTCACCAGCGTTTGCAGGCTTTTAAAGAAATCCTGGAGGTTGGCAGAAAGCGAGTTCGTGGTATCAGAAAGCACGTCGTCAATTTTTGACATCTGCTGGTAGCGCGTGGTCAGCCCACTGCTCTGGTTCTGCGCCGCGCGCAGCTGGTTGGTGATAAACGCATCATATTCACGCTGAACACCGGAGACATAGACCCCGTTACCCACCCAGCCACCGCCGGTCAGGGTGCTGTTTGATGCCCCCAGAATGGTGCTCTGGCGGGTATAACCTGCCACGTTGTAGCTTGAAATATTATTACTGACGGTATTGAGTGCCGACTGCGCAGCACTGAGGCCACTCATGGCGCTGTTAATCAAACTGGACATGGGGGTTCCTTTTATACGTTCAGACACGAGTCCTGATGAAGGTTATCGGCAACCTCCACCGGGACTTGAGAACTTTCAGAACAGATTTTCGAGATCTGTGCTATACGCTTTGCTGACCTTCTCAGACATGGATTTCAGCTGCTGGATCATGCTGGTCAGCTTGCGCGCATAATTTGGATCGGTCGCGTAGCCAGCATTCTGCAATGCCTGAGCGCCCTGCTCTGGCGTGGCGGCCTGGGTCACGGCGGTGTAGCGCGGATTCCGGCTCAGCAGCCCGACATAATCCGACAACGCTTCCAGATACGAGCTATAGACGCGGAATTTGGCTTTCACCTTCACTGCCGCACCGTTCTCATATTCGGTGGTGGTGATTTCCGTGGTCGGCCCCTTCCAGCTGGAGGTGGCCTTCACGCCAAAGATGTTGAAGCTCGGCTCACCGTTCTCCCTGCGGATCTGACGTTGCCCCCAGCCCGACTCCAGCGCCGCCTGCGCCAGAATCAGATGGTGCGGCACGCCGCTCTCTTCACTGGCAAGACGCGCCGGCAGGGAGAGCTGCGCCAGGAAGTCTTTGCTGTCGCCGGAGAGCGGCTCGTCACGCGTTTCTGCCGGCTTCGGCATCGCCTTACGCACCATCTGCGTCAGCGCCTGATTTTGATAACTGGTCACCTTTTCCAGATCAAACTTCAGCGGCACCTGCGGCGGGGCCTCTTCAGGCGGGAGCCCCTGAGCGGCTGCGGTCTGCTTCACAATCATGTCCGCCAGGCCGAGCCCCTTTCCGGCGGTCATTTGCTGGGCAATCTGCTGATCGTACATGCTGGTGTAAAGCCGCGTGGAATCGCTGCTGAACATGCCATCTTTCGGCAGGGTTTCACGCATGCTTTTCAACATCATTTGTACGAACATGCCTTCCACCTGACGGGCCACCGGGCGGATATTCGCCGCCGGATCCTTGCCCGCTTTGGTTTTCAGCTCGTTGAGCGACTGGGCATCCCAGGCGGCACTGGTCAACAGTTTGCTATCGGTCAGCACTTAGATGATTTCCAGTCTGGCGCGCAGGCAGCCTGCACTTTGCATGGATTGCAGAATGGACATCAGATCCATTGGCGTTGCACCCAGCGCATTCAGAGCACGCACCACGCTGTTCAGGTTGGCGCTGGAGCGCACGCTCTGCAACGAACCGCCGCTCTGTCGCAAATCAATCTGCGTTTGCGGGGTCACTACCGTCTGACCGCCACCAAACGGGGTATCCGGCTGGCTGACGTTGGCCGAGCGGTTAACCGTGACGGAGAGATTGCCCTGCGCCACGGCGCAGCTGTCCAGCGTCACTTCGCGGTTCATCACCACCGAGCCGGTACGGGAGTTGATAATGACTTTCGCATCCTGCACCGGCACGTTCACTTCCATATTCTGGATATCGGCCAGCAACCGCACCTGGTTGCTGCTGCCGGTTGACGTGCGGATCTGTACGGTACGGGCATCCAGCGCGGTGGCGCTGCCGTAGCCCCGGCTGCGGTTGATGGTGTCAGCGATCTGCTGCGCCATCGTAAAGTCTTCGTTATTCAGTTGCAGGTTAATGGTGTTGCCGGTGCCGAACTGGGTCGGCAGCTCACGTTCGATGATCGCGCCGTTGGTAATACGTCCCCCGTTCAGCTGGTTCACCTGCACGCTGCTGCCGCCCGCCGACGCGCCTGCTCCGCCAACCAGAATGTTGCCCTGCGCCAGAGCATACACCTGGCTGTCGACGCCTTTCAGCGGCGTCATCAGCAACGTACCGCCGCGCAGGCTTTTGGCGTTACCCATCGACGAGACAACCACGTCGATGGTCTGCCCCTGACGCGCAAAGGCCGGATAAGACGCGGTCACCATCACGGCCGCCACGTTTTTCAGCTGCATGTTGGTCCCGGCCGGTACGGTAATACCGAGCTGCGAGAGCATATTGTTCAGGCTCTGGGTGGTGAACGGCGTCTGGGTCGTCTGGTCACCCGTCCCATCCAGCCCCACCACCAGGCCATAGCCAATCAGGGAGTTTTCGCGCACGCCCTGCACGCTGGTGAGATCGCGTATGCGATCGGCCTGCGCAACGGTAGCGACCAGCGACAGCGCCACGGCGAAGAGAAATTTATACATAGGTCACCTCGCTTACATCGGCGATAAGTTAAGGAAGAAGCGTTGCAGCCAGCCCATATTTTGCGCTTCGTTGATGTAGCCGTTGCCGACGTACTCAATGCGCGCATCCGCCACCTGGGTGGACGGTACGGTGTTGGTGCCGCTGATGGTGCGAGGGTTAACCACACCGGAGAAGCGAATGAATTCCGTACCCTGGTTAATGGCGATCTGTTTTTCGCCCACCACGTGCAGGTTGCCGTTCACCAGAACCTGGTCAACCGTAACCGTCAGCGTTCCGCTGAAGGTGTTGCTGGCGTTCGCACCACCTTTACCGTTAAAGGTGTTGCCGCCGGAGGCTTCCACATCCGCACGGGCGTTGCCGAACAGCCCTTGCAGATAGCGCGGCACGGTGTCGAAGCCAAAATTGGTTTTGCCGTCGCGGCTGGCGTTCGCCGACGAACTCTTACTCGCACTGACGTTTTCCTGCAACACAATGGTCAGCGTATCGCCAACGTTACGCGGACGACGGTCTTCAAACAGCGGCTGATAACCGTAGTTAATCGGCTGCGCGGTCTGGAAAATAGAGCCGTTCACCACCGGCGCGGGGCCGGGAACGGGTTGGGCGGTAGTCGCACCCTGTACCAATGGTTTAGACGGGATCCAGGCACACCCGCTGAGGGTGACGGCCAGAACAGTCAGGATCGGATAACGAAACGCCGCGTTTTTTTGCATTGCCTTCATCTTCGAAAACAGGGAGCCGGTGCGACGTTTACCGCACCGGGCTACACCTTAGAGTTGCGTCAGTTTTTGCAGCATCTGGTCGGTCGTCGACACTGCTTTACTGTTAATTTCATAGGCGCGCTGGACCTGGATCATATTCACCAGCTCTTCCGCCACGTTAACGTTCGAGGTTTCCACATACCCCTGATACAGCAGCCCCGCCCCGTTCAGGCCCGGGGTACTTTCATTTGGCGTGCCGGAAGACTGCGTTTCGGTGTAGAGGTTCTCGCCGATGCTTTCCAGTCCGGTATCGTTCATGAAGGTGGTCAGGTTGAGCTGTCCAACCTGGACCGGCGCGGCCTGACCCTGCTGAGTGACGCTGACGATGCCGTCACGACCAATGGTGATACTCAGCGCGTTCGCCGGGATGGTGATCGCAGGCTGAACCTGGAAACCGCCCGCCGTCACCAGCTGGCCGTTCTGATCCACCTGGAACGAACCATCGCGGGTATAGGCGGAGGTCCCGTCAGGCAGCTGCACCTGGAAGAAACCCTGACCTTTAATGGCAACGTCTTTACTGTTGTTGGTCTGGGACAGGTTGCCCTGGCTGTGCAGACGCTCGGTGGCGACCGGGCGCACGCCGGTACCAATTTGCAGACCGGACGGCAGCGTGGTTTGCTCAGAAGACTGCGCCCCTGGCTGACGAATCGTTTGATAAAGCAAATCTTCGAAAACCGCACGCTGGCGCTTGAAACCATTGGTGCTGACGTTTGCCAGGTTGTTGGCAATCACATCCATATTGGTTTGCTGTGCGTCCAGACCGGTTTTCGCGATCCATAAAGAACTGATCATAGGGAGTCCTGTTAACTCATAGCCAGAAGTTGGTTAGCCTTGCCTGCGTTTTCATCGACGCTGCTGATGATTTTCATCTGCATTTCGAAGCGGCGGGCGCTGGCGATCATGTCGGTCATGGCTTCCACCGGTTTGACGTTACTGCCTTCCAGCACGCCGGACATCACGCGGATGGTCGGGTCGGCCTGTAACGTGGCGCCACGCGTGGCCTGCGCCGCCTGGGTCAGACGGAACATCCCGTCATCGCCACGCTGCACTTCGTTGCCTTCCGCTTTCACCAGCTTCAGACGACCGACAGGCGCAACGGTGTTCGCCGGGTCGCCCGGGTTTAACGCCGAGATCGTCCCGTCTGCCGCAATGGTCAGCTCTGACCCTTCCGGCACCGTCAACGGACCGGCTTCGCCCATCACCGGATGCCCCTGAATCGTCAGCTGCCCGGTGGCGCTCACCTGGATATTACCGTTGCGGGTATACCCTTCCCCGCCGTCAGCCGTTTGCACCGCCAGCCAGCCGTCCTGCTGAAGGGCAACGTCCAGCGGACGCGCGGTGTAATCCATCTGACCTGGCGTCATGTCGGCGCCCGGCGTGGAGGCGGTGACCAGCGTACGCGTGGGCAATGACAGCCCTTCTACCGGCACCGCACGCAGCGCGTTGAGCTGCGCACGAAAACCTGGCGTGGAAGCGTTCGCAAGGTTGCTGGCGGTAACAGCTTGCTGATTGAGCGTCTGGCTTGCTGCGCCCATCGCTGTATATATTGCGTGATCCATTGCGCTTTCCCGTCAGCTGCTTAACGCAGGTTAACCAGCGTGTTGAGGATCTGATCCTGGGTTTTGATGGTCTGCGCGTTGGACTGGTAGTTACGTTGCGCGACGATCATGTTCACCAGCTCTTTACTCAGATCGACGTTGGAGGCTTCCAGCGCACCGTTAGTCAGCGTGCCGAAGTTACCGGAACCCGCGGTTCCCAGCAGGGCAACCCCGGAAGACTGCGTGGCAGACCAGACGTTATCCCCTTCGGATTTCAGGCCTTCGTTGTTGGCGAAGTTTGCCAGCACGATCTGGCCCAGCACCTGGGTCTGTTCGTTCGAATAGTTACCGACAACGGTACCGTCATCGTTGATCTGGTAGCTCACCAGATCGCCCGGCTTATAGCCGTTCTGGCTCGTCGCCACGATGTTGTTCGCACCGGTGTTTTGCTGCATGGAGTTGGCGAAACTCATGTCAAACGTGGCTGGCGTCGCGCCCGGAACGGTGCCCGTTGTGATCTTGATATCATCGCCACCCGTCAGCACACCACTCTCGTTAAAGGTCAGCGTGGTTGCCAGTTTCGCTGCATCTCCCGCTACGCTGCCGTCCTGCGAATACACCTTCCAGGAGTTAGCTGGCGTCTCGTTTTTGACATAAAACAGGTTCATGTTGTGCGCATTACCCTGACTGTCAAACACCGTCACGGTGCCTTTCTTGTTGTAAGAGTCAGGGTTGGACGGATCGAAGGCGACGGTTGGCGCGGTATCGGTGGAGTTCAGGTTGATCTGCTGAGAGGCCGTGGTGGTGGACTTCGCCGCCATCAGCGTCGTTGGGATGGAGATCGCCTGCGGATTCGCACCGGTTTGCACCGTAGGAGGCGTGCCGGCAACCGGATAACCGGTTAACTGAAGCCCCTGCATGTTCACCAGGTTACGGTTTTCATCCAGCTTGAACTGGCCGTTGCGGCTGTAGAACACGGAACCGTTGGCATCCACCATACGGAAGAAACCGTTCTGGCTGATGGCGACGTCCAGACCGCGACCGGTGTTGGTGGTCGTCCCGTCGGTGAAGTCCTGGGTGATACCCGCCACCTTCACGCCCAGGCCCACTTTAGAGCCTGCAAACATATCTGCAAAAGACGCAGAACCGGATTTAAAACCATAGGTCGCGGAGTTGGCGATGTTGTTGCCAATGACGTCCAGGTTGGTGGCCGCAGCATTCAGGCCGCTGACCGCTTGAGAAAAGGCCATGACTTACTCCTGATAAGTATGAAGGCTTAGATAATCTGCCGAACTTCGTCGAGTGTGGTGGAACCGGAGGTACCCAAATCCAGTTTGTTACCATCGCTACCTTTGATGACGCCCTGAACCAGGGCAAACTGTAGCGGCTGAGCCACCAGCTGAGTGGTGCCGTTGCTGGCGCTAATCGCAACCTGATACGAGCCGTTAGGCGCTTTAGTGCCGTCGGTCAGGCTGCCATCCCAGGTAAAGGTATGAACGCCCGCTTTAAGCTCGCCAATCTCAATCGTGCGCACCACGTTGCCGCTGGCGTCTTTGATTGTGGCGGTGACTTTGTCGGCCGGCTGCTGCAACTCAACGCCAAACGGCGTCGTGGTGGTGGTAGACGTGCCATCGGTAGTGCTGGTGCCCGCCAGAATCGTGGTCCCCGGGATCATCACCCCGTGACCGATCAGGTTGGCGGCCTGCAAGGACTGGCTGTTATCGATTTGACCGGAGACCGAGCCGAGCGTGGTGTTCAGTTTCTCAATGCCGCTGACGGTACTGATCTGCGCAAGCTGCGTGGTCAGTTCGTTGTTCTGCATCGGATTGGTCGGGTCCTGATTTTTCAGCTGCGCCACCAGCAGGGTCAGAAAGCTGCTCTGTAAATCGGAGGCATTGCTCCCGGTGAGAGAGCTGGAACCGGTCGCACTGCTGGTGCTGTTGACGCCGGTATTTGTCGGGTCATTCACGTTTACGGCGATGGACATGCGTGTCTCCTTTACTGGCCGAGAGTGAGTGTTTTGAGCATCATGCTCTTCACGGTATTAAGCACTTCGACGTTTGCCTGGTAGCTGCGCGACGCGGACATGGAGTTCACCATCTCCCCGACCACATCCACGTTCGGCATTTTCACGTAGCCGCTGGCATCCGCGAGCGGGTTGCCAGGCTCGTAAACCAGCTTGTCGGGTGCCTGGCTCTCAACCACGTCCGCCACTTTTACGCCGCCCGTTGCCGCACCCGGTGCAGCATCAACCTGGAAGACAACCTGTTTAGCGCGATACGGTTGCCCGTCAGGGCCGGTCACGCTGTCGGCGTTGGCCAGGTTACTGGCGGCCACGTTCAGTCGTTTGGACTGCGCCGTTAATGCCGAACCGGCGATATCAAAAATATTCAGCAAGGCCATTTACTAATTGCCCCCCTGTAGGACGGTCATCATGCCTTTAATTTGCCCGCCGAGTAGCGTCAGACCTGTCTGGTATTGCAGGCTGTTATCGGCAAACTGTGTGCGCTCCCGGTCCATGTCGACGGTGTTACCATCAAGCGAGGGCTGATCGGGAATACGGTAAAGCAGGTCGGTCGTTGGCGCGGTCATCGCCTGAGCGGGAATATGACGTGAGGATGTCAGGGCCAGTGAGACACCCGTTCCTTCGGCACGTCCACGCTCCATCACTTTTTTGAGTTCACTGGAAAAATCAATATCGCGCGCCTGATACCCGGGGGTATCCGCGTTGGCGATATTGGCGGCTAAAATCTCCTGCCGCTGGGCGCGTAAATTGAGCGCTTCCTGCTGAAAACGTAACGCGGCGTCGAGTTTATCGAGCATGTCTCCTCCGCTGATGAGAAAATTTCAGTTCACAGCTTAAATCTCACCCCGTCTCCCCTATCGACGGAATAAGCGCAAAATGCGTCGCTATTTGTTGCGTTGATGGAAAACCACTGCGGGTAGAATTTGCTAAATTCTGGACATGGTGGAACGTGCGATGCGGACTTTTAAACGTGGCCTGGCGGCGACCCTACTGCTTTTAAGCCCTCTGGTGCAGGCTGAGGGGTTAGAGGACCAGCTCAATGCATTCTTTGCGCAGAAGCTGGCCGGTTTCAGCGATGACGTACGCGTGACCGTGCGCACCCCGCCTAACCTTTACCCTTCCTGCGAAGCCCCGTCATTTAGCGTGACCGGCAGCACCCGCTTATGGGGCAACGTGAACGTGCTGGCGCGTTGCGCCAATGAAAAACGCTACTTACAGGTTGCGGTTCAGGCGACGGGCAATTATGTTGTCGCCGCCGTTCCCATTCCCCGGGGCAGCCTGCTGCAACCTGACAGCGTAACGCTGAAGCGAGGCCGTCTGGATCAGCTTCCACCGCGGACGATGCTGGATATCAACCAGGCTCAGGAGGCGGTCAGCCTGCGCGATGTCGCCCCTGGACAGGCGATACAGCTATCCATGCTGCGCCAGGCGTGGCGGGTGAAAGCGGGTCAACAGGTGATGGTGGTCGCCAATGGCGAAGGCTTTAGTATCAACAGTGAAGGAAAAGCGCTGAATAATGCCGCAGTGGCGCAAAATGCCCGGGTCAGAATGTCCTCAGGCCAGGTGGTCAGCGGCACGGTCGGTCCTGATGGGAATATTCTGATTAACCTGTAATCTTTTTAAAGATTTCGCGGCGACTGCCGATAAATATTCAACAAATGATGATGTCAGGCGCAAACGCCGCGAACCCTCGATGAGGACAACACTATGAGCATTGATCGTACATCAGCCCTGAAGCCGGTTAGCACTGTACAACCTCGCGAAACGAATGAGGCTGCCCCGCAAAAAACGCGTCTGGAAAAAACGTCGACGGCTAACAGCACCAGCGTCACGCTGAGCGATGCCCAGTCGAAGCTGATGCAGCCAGGCAGCAGCGATATCAACATGGAACGTGTTGAAGCGCTGAAAACGGCTATCCGTAACGGCGAACTGAAAATGGATACCAGCAAAATCGCTGATGCGCTGATTCAGGACGCACAGAGTTTCCTCCAGAGTAACTAACCGTATGAGTCGACTGTCAGAAATACTGGATCAGATGACGGTGGTCCTGAACGACCTGAAAACGGTGATGGATGCAGAACAGCACCACCTCTCTTCTGGTCAAATCAACGGCAGCGCGTTGCAACGCATAACTGAAGATAAAAGCTCGCTGCTGGCGACCCTGGATTATCTGGAAAAACAGCGACGCGCTGAGCAAGACGCGAAACGCAGCGCCAATGATGAGATCAATGAACGCTGGCAGACCATTACAGAAAAAACCCAGCATCTTCGCGATCTCAACCAGCATAACGGCTGGCTGCTGGAAGGTCAGATTATCCGTAATCAGCAGGCGCTTGAGGTGTTAAAGCCCTATAAAGAGCCGGGGCTGTACGGTGCGGATGGTCAGACGGCCACGGCACGTATCACGGGCGGGAAAAAGATTTCGATTTGACGCAGTAGCGGCACGTCATGAAGCGGGGAGCACCTTCTGGTGAACTCCCCTTTTGGCGTTTATACCGTGCGGCGGGTGAACTCTTTCACTTTGAAGCCAAGCACTGCCAGCGTGGCAAAGTACGCCACCACACCGACCACCACCACGGCCATCAGACGCATCAGGCGGTAAGGCATGGTGCCCTGCGCCCACTCAGGCATGACATACAACATGCCAACCAGCGCGGCCGCCATCACCACTACCGCAATCGCCAGACGCAGCAGGAAGCTTGCCCAGCCCGGCTGCGGTGTGAAGATATCCTGCTTGCGCAGCTGCCAGTACAGCAGCCCGGCGTTCAGACAGGCCGCCAGACCAATCGACAATGACAGCCCCGCGTGTTTCAGCGGTCCAATAAACGCCAGGTTCATCAGCTGCGTCATGATCAGCGTCACAATGGCAATCTTAACCGGCGTTTTGATGTCCTGACGTGAATAGAAACCGGGCGCAAGCACCTTCACGACAATCAGCCCCATCAGCCCCACCGAGTAGGCTACGAGCGCACGCTGGGTCATGGCGGCATCAAAGGCGGTGAATTTTCCATACTGGAACAATGAAACCGTCAGCGGTTTTGCCAGGATCCCCAGCGCCACCGCGCTTGGCAGCGCCAGCAGAAAACAGAGACGCAGGCCCCAGTCCATCAGGCGGCAGTATTCATCGTGGTTGCCGCTGGCGAAACTTTTCGACAGCGACGGCAGCAGAATAGTCCCCAGCGCCACGCCCAGCACCCCGGATGGAAACTCCATCAGACGATCGGCGTAGTACATCCAGGACACCGAGCCCGACACCAGGAAAGAGGCGAAGATGGTATTGATGATCAGCGAGATCTGGCTAACGGACACGCCGAGTATCGCCGGTCCCATCTGTTTGATAACGCGCATTGCGCCCGCATCTTTGAAATTAATGCGCGGCAGAACCAGCATGCCGATTTTTTTCAGGTGCGGAAGCTGGTAAGCAAGCTGTAACACGCCGCCGACGGTCACGGCCCAGGCCAGCGCCAGCACCGGTGGGTTAAAATGCGGCGCGGCGAACAGCGCAAAGCCAATCATGCTGACGTTGAGGAACGTGGGGGCAAAGGCCGGAACGGAGAAGCGGTTCCAGGTATTCAGGATGGCACCCACCAGCGACGCCAGCGAAATCAGCAGAATATAGGGGAAGGTTATACGCAGCAGTTGGGTGGTCAGGGTAAATTTATCCGCTGTGTCAGCAAAACCCGGCGCCGTCACCATGATCACCCAGGGCGCTGCCAGCATCCCCAGGACGGTCACGATCGCCAGCGCCAGCGTCAGTAATCCGGAAACGTAGGCCACAAAGACGCGGGTGGCATCTTCGCCCTGTTTGCTTTTATATTCTGCGAGGATCGGGACAAATGCCTGTGAGAAGGCCCCTTCGGCAAAAATACGGCGCAGCAGGTTCGGCAGCTTAAAGGCGACGAAAAAGGCGTCAGTCGCCATCCCGGCGCCAAAAACCCTTGCCACAATGGCATCGCGCGCAAAGCCAAGCACGCGGGAAAACATGGTCATCGAGCTGACGGCCGCCAGCGATTTTAATAAGTTCATTAACGTGAAGTTCCACAACCCTACGGATTTCCAGGACGGGCAAGCGTTAGCGCCACCCGGCAAAGCCAACAAGCGGCGCTTAGTCTAACCGGATTTCAACGAATTACTATCGGCAGATGTTACAACGCGTTATTCCGACATGGCTTCGCGCCAGAGTCGTTCCACAATGCGCTGCGCCAGAATAGCCTGCTCCCCGGACGTTTCAGGAACCGTCTGATTCTGCACGCAGGTGATGAAGTGACGCGCGCAGCCCACAAAGCCACGCTGCTCCAGGGTGCTTTGCCAGCCAGGAACCGGTAACGCGACCACGCCATTGCCCTTCTCTTCCCGCCACTCTCGCATATCGATGACGTCATACAGCGCGCCATCCGTAACGGCCTGCACGGACTCGCGCTGGCTGCCCGCCCGACGATGCATGCTGGTCGTCACCTGCAAATGCTCAACGGCAAAATGATGTTCGGCGTAAACCATCTCACCCTGCTCGTTGGTCAGCAGCGTGCCGCTTTGCAGCTGGGCTTTTCCGTTACTCAGCCACAGGGCCGTATCCACGACGTGGAGATAATCATCCAGCAGCGTGAAGCGCAGATCGTTCGGCCCCACGCTGTCGGTACGGTGCTTATCCATACGCAGAGAGGCGAACGAGCCGGACTGCGCTTTAAGCTGCTGATAGAGCGGCGCAAAACGGCGGTTGAAGCCGACCATCAGCGTCAGCTTTTTACGCGCGGCCAGCTCAATCAGTCGCTCAGCATCCTGTACATTTTCCGCCAGGGGTTTATCCACGCAGACGTGAACGCCTGCGTTCAGCAACTCGCTCACCACCTGGTAGTGCGTCGCGGTTGAGGTATGCACAAATACCGCATCACATTCACGGGCTAAATCCTGTAGCGAACCGGCATAAGGGATGCGCCAGGTTTTGCAGATGCGCTCTGCTTTCTCGCGGGTGGGCGACCACGCCCCTTGCAGCGTCCAGTCGGACGCGGCGCCTAAAACGGGCAGCCAGGCTTTTTGCGCGATCCCTCCCAGCCCCACAACACCAATGCGTAATGTTGTCACGATTAATCTCCCAGATGTGCGAGTAACGCATCCAGACGCTGCTTCAGCCCGGCAACCTCGTCTTCCAGGGCCGCCACGCGCGCGGTCAGGCTGTCGTTTGATGCTGGCGTGTCGGATTCTACGGCCAGCGCAGAGGGCTCAACGTCGCCGCTAAACAGGTGCATGTAGCGGCTTTCACGCTTGCCCGGCTCGCGGGGCAGACGCACCACGTAAGGACCGTCCTCGCGTGAGGACAGCCCCTCCAGCGTCTGTTCAACGTCCTGCATATCCTGAAACTCATGCATGCGGGAGGCGCGTGTGCGCAGTTCACCCGGCGTCTGCGCCCCGCGCAGCAGCAGCGTGGTGATAACTGCCACTTCTGCGGCGCTGAGTTTTAAATCGCCAAATTCGGAATTACAAAAGCGCTGTTCATATTTAGTGACGCGATTACCGAAGCCGCTGACGGTGCGCAGGTAGTGGCGCTTCACCAGCTCATCAAGGATATCCTGCACCTCGTGCTCGCCAAGGTTCATCACCGGCTCACGGTTCGTCTTCTGGTTGCAGGCCATCGTGACGGCATTCACGGACAGAGGATACTGTTCCGGCGTGGTGACCTGCTTTTCCAGAAGGCAACCGACCACGCGCGCTTCGGCGCCATTTAACTGATATTTCATTTTTTCTCCTTAACGACCCGCGGTCCACTCCTGCGTGGTGAGCGCGGTGAGCACATGGTCCCGCCACTCGCCGTCAATCAGCAGATAATCTTTGGCATAGCCCTCTCTCTCAAACCCCAGGCGGGCCAGCAGATCGCCGCTGCGCTTATTGTGCGGCATGTAGTTGGCCATAATGCGATGGATATGTTGCGTGCGCTGCATGTAGCGAATCGCCGCCGTCAGCGCCTCAAACATGAGCCCCTGCCCCTGCCATTTCTGACCGATGGAGTACCCGAGGTAACAGGCGTGAAACGACCCGCGTACCACGTTTGAAAAATTGGCAATGCCAACGATCTCTTTCTCTTCCGGATCGAGAAGCGCGAAATAAAACGCACTTCCCTGTTTATGAAATTCCGCAATCATACTGAGGCGCGCCTGCCAGCCAGAGGGGTAGCAGTGGCTCTCGTCCCGAACGGGTTCCCAGGGTTTTAAAAACTGGCGATTCTCGGCGTAATAATCCGCCAGACGCCAGGCATCACGCTCATGCACCAGACGAACGACCAGCCTGTCCGTCGTCAGACGCACTTTTGGCACATTACTGCGATAGCCAAACATCGTTACCACTCCTTCCCGTCGCTTCTGCTCTGCCTGTTAGCTTTACTATACCTGCGCCTGTGCCTTCTGTGAAAACAGTGACATACCATTTTGATCGCTTTTCACATTTTTCGATGAGAACTCTCTATCAAAGCACCTTTTTGATAAAAAAATATTGTCGCCAGCGGGTATGGGAAAAAGCCCGGCGACACCGCAGAATGTTAGCGTGCTCACCTTTTATTTTCCCTGGAGGGAAAATGTCCCGCGTATCACAGGCCAGGAGCCTGGGTAAATATTTCCTGCTCGTCGATAACATGCTGGTCGTGCTCGGCTTTTTTGTCGTTTTTCCGCTTATATCGATTCGTTTTGTCGATCAAATGGGCTGGGCGGCATTGATGGTCGGGATCGCGCTGGGTCTACGCCAGTTTGTACAACAGGGTCTGGGCGTGTTTGGCGGCGCAATAGCCGACCGCTTCGGCGCGAAACCGATGATCGTCACCGGCATGCTGTTACGTGCGGCGGGATTCGCCACCATGGCAATCGCTCATGAACCCTGGCTGCTGTGGTTCTCCTGTTTCCTTTCCGGGATTGGCGGCACCCTTTTCGACCCACCGCGTACCGCGCTGGTGGTTAAGCTTATCCGTCCGCAACACCGGGGGCGCTTCTTCTCGATTTTGATGATGCAGGACAGCGCTGGCGCGGTGGTGGGCGCCCTGCTGGGAAGCTGGCTGCTGCAATACGATTTCCGCCTGGTCTGCGCCACCGGCGCGGTGTTGTTTATTCTCTGCGCGCTGTTTAACGGTCTGTTTTTGCCCGCGTGGAAGCTGTCAACGGTGAAAGCACCTGTGCGGGAAGGGCTTGACCGTGTGCTAAGCGATAAACGCTTCGTCACCTATGTGTTAACCCTGACCGGCTACTACATGCTCG
The DNA here is from genome assembly GCF_032389435.1 of Enterobacter sp. DTU_2021_1002640_1_SI_PRY_ASU_LCPMC_013. NCBI lineage: Bacteria > Pseudomonadati > Pseudomonadota > Gammaproteobacteria > Enterobacterales > Enterobacteriaceae > Enterobacter > Enterobacter sp. DTU_2021_1002640_1_SI_PRY_ASU_LCPMC_013. The sequence goes on along the minus strand of NZ_CP135594.1, from coordinate 1,718,439 downwards.
CCGTGCAGGTCATGCTGATGCTGCCCATTATGGTTAACGATATTGCCGGCACGCCGGCAGCGGTGAAATGGATGTATGCCATTGAGGCCTGCCTCTCTCTGACGCTGCTCTATCCGATTGCCCGCTGGAGCGAGCGCCGTTTCCGGCTTGAGCACCGTCTGATGGCCGGGCTGTTGCTGATGACGCTGAGCATGATGCCCATCGGCCTGGTGAGTTCGCTTCAGCAACTGTTTATGCTGATCTGCACCTTCTATATTGGCTCAATCATTGCCGAGCCAGCCCGTGAAACGCTGAGCGCGTCACTTGCCGACGCCCGGGCCCGCGGCAGCTACATGGGCTTCAGCCGTCTCGGGCTGGCGCTTGGCGGTGCACTGGGTTACACCGGTGGCGGCTGGCTGTTTGATGCCGGAAAAGCGCTCCATCAGCCGGAGCTGCCGTGGGTCATGCTCGGCATGGTCGGCTTTATGACGCTGATTGCCCTCTGGTGGCAGTTCAGTGATAAACGCAGCACCCGCGGGATGCTGGAGCCTGGCGCCTGACCCTCTTTCACTATCAGTTTTTTCTGCTGGTTTCTGTTGGATCACCCTGACATACTGGCGTATCAGGACAGATGCGCCGATTTTATGTTGAGGAACGCCATGAAAAAGATCGTTATTGCCGCTGCGTTAATTGTCAGTGGTCTGCTGGTGGGATGTAACCAGCTTACGCAGTACACCGTCAGTGAGCAGGAAATTAATCAGGCGCTGGAAAAACATAATAACTTTTCAAAAGATATCGGCGTGCCCGGCCTTGCGGATGCGCATATCGTCCTGACGAATCTCGCCAGCCAGATTGGGCGCGAGGAGCCTAACAAAGTCACCCTTTCCGGCGATGCCAGCCTCGATATGACCTCGCTCTTCGGCAATCAGAAAGCGGATATCAAGCTGAAGCTCAAGGCGCTGCCGGTCTTCAATAAAGAGAAAGGGGCCATTTTCCTGCAAGAGATGGAAATCGTCGATGCGGTTGTGACGCCGGAAAAAATGAAACCGGTGCTGCAAACGCTGATGCCGTATCTCAACCAGTCGTTGCAGAACTACTTTAACCAACAGCCTGCCTATGTTCTGAGCGAAGACAAGAGCAAAGGCGAATCTCTGGCGAAAAAATATGCCAAAGGGATAGAGGTGAAACCGGGTGAAATTATCATCCCTTTCACCGACTAAACACTCCGGGCGCTCAGGCGCCCGTTTTTTTTAACGGAATAGTGTGCAAACGAAAACGTTTCCGCTTATGATTTGTGTCCGGCAAAAACAGCCCTCTTATGACTGATCTCTTTCAAGCCGGAGCTTCCATGACTGTACAATCCCAGGTTCTCAAAATCCGCCGCCCAGACGACTGGCATATCCATCTTCGTGATGGCGACATGCTGAAAACCGTCGTGCCGTATACCAGCGAAATTTATTGCCGTGCGATTGTTATGCCTAACCTGGTTCCGCCAGTCACTACCGTCGAGGCCGCGATTGCCTATCGCCAGCGTATCCTTGACGCCGTTCCGGCCGGGCACGATTTTACCCCATTGATGACCTGCTACCTGACGGACTCGCTGGATCCGAATGAGGTTGAGCGCGGGTTTAACGAAGGTGTGTTCACCGCCGCGAAGCTCTACCCGGCGAATGCCACCACCAACTCCAGCCATGGGGTGACCAGTATCGACGCCATCATGCCTGTTCTGGAGCGTATGCAAAAACTGGGCATGCCGCTGCTGGTGCACGGGGAAGTGACCCACGCTGACATTGATATTTTCGATCGCGAAGCACGTTTTATCGAAACGGTCATGGAGCCGCTGCGCCAGCGTCTTCCGGGGCTGAAAGTGGTGTTTGAACACATTACGACTAAAGATGCCGCAGAGTATGTCCGGGATGGAAACGAGCTGATTGCCGCCACCATCACCCCGCAGCACCTGATGTTTAACCGTAACCACATGCTGGTGGGCGGCGTTCGCCCACATCTGTATTGTCTGCCGATCCTCAAGCGCAACATCCACCAGCAGGCGCTACGTGAGCTGGTCGCCAGCGGCTTCCCGCGCGCGTTCCTCGGCACGGATTCCGCCCCGCATGCCCGTCACCGTAAAGAGGCGAGCTGCGGCTGTGCAGGCTGCTTTAACGCCCCGACCGCCCTGGCAAGTTACGCAACCGTGTTTGAAGAGATGAATGCGTTAGACCATTTCGAAGCCTTCTGCTCCCTTAACGGCCCGCGTTTCTACGGTCTGCCGGTCAATGACACGTTCATTGAGCTGGAGCGTAAAGAAAGCCAGGTTGAAGCGTCGATTGCGCTCACCGACGATACGCTGATCCCCTTCCTGGCCGGTGAAACCGTAAACTGGACGGTAAAACGCTAAAAAAATCGCGCCCCCTGTTGTCAAAGCGACAATATAACTGTATAAATAAACAGTATATTACACAGGGGGCATTTATGCGTATCGAAGTCACCATAGCCAAATCCACCGTCCTGCCTGCTGGCGCACTCGACGCTTTGGCGGGTGAACTATCCCGACGTATTAACAGCACTTTTCCTGAAAACGATGGCGCCGTAACGGTACGTTATGCGACAGCAAACCATCTTTCCGTCATCGGCGGCGCGAAAGAAGACAAAGAACGCATCAGCGAAATTTTGCAGGAAACATGGGAAAGCGCCGACGACTGGTTCATCACTGATTAAAATTTGCTCCCTCATTGTGTTTTTTTGCCGGGTCGCCCCGGCTTTTTTTCGTTTCGTCTCCTGAAAGTTCAAAATATTTCAGCATCTTCTTAGAAAATCGTGAACAAGATGGCGTTTTATTGTTCGAACAATCCTAAAAAGCATAAAAATGTGTTGCTACCCGTTTATTTTTTCCTTCTGAACCCTTATTAATTGATATACTGAAATTGCTTTCAGAAAAACATGCATTGAACCTCAAAGTCGTTGTCTTCTAACACGCATTAAGGGGGTTATAATGGAAAAGAATAGTGAAGTCATCCAGACCCATCCGCTTGTTGGCTGGGATATCAGCACCGTAGACAGCTACGATGCGCTGATGCTGCGTTTGCACTACCAGACCCCAAATCAGCAAAACCGTGATGAAGCGGAAGTTGGACAGACGCTGTGGCTTACAACAGACGTCGCCCGTCAGTTTATCTCTATTTTAGAAGCAGGCATCGCAAAAATAGAATCTGGCGACTATCAGGAAAATGAGTATAAACGGCATTGACCTTATGCCCCTTTTCACTCAACAGGCACCCTCGCGGTGCCTTATTTATTTCGTTCTTGTATAAGCCCACATAGTTAATTACTCTGCTAACAAAGCGTTAGTAAAGAGAAGCCTATGAAATACGATTTAATCATTATCGGAAGCGGCTCCGTAGGATCTGCCGCCGGTTATTACGCCACGCAGGCGGGTCTGAAAGTGCTGATGATTGACGCCCACCTTCCCCCCCACTCTGAAGGAAGCCATCACGGCGATACCCGTCTGATCCGTCACGCTTACGGTGAAGGTGAACGTTATGTACCGCTTGTGCTTCGGGCTCAGACGCTGTGGGATGAGCTGGCCACACTCACCGAAGATCGCATTTTTGAGCGCACCGGGGTCGTTAACCTGGGGCCAGCCAGCTCCACGTTTCTGGCGACCGTCGAGGAGAGCGCGAAAGCCTACCGCCTGGACGTCGAGCGTCTGGATGCGAAGGGCATCATGGCGCGCTGGCCGGAAATTTCTGTCCCTGAAGACTACATTGGGTTGTTTGAAGCCAACTCTGGCGTACTGCACAGCGAAACGGCCATTAAGACCTGGATTGATCTCGCCGCCAAAGCGGGCTGCGCGCAGTTGTTCAACTGTCCGGTCACGGGCATCACCCACCATGCAGAGGGTTCAACCGTCACCACCTCTGAAGGTGAATATACCGCCACGCGCCTGCTGGTCAGTGCGGGAACGTGGGTGACGAAACTGCTGCCGAACCTGCCCATCCAGCCGGTGCGAAAAGTCTTCTCCTGGTTCCAGTCTGACGGGCGTTACAGCAGTCAGAACAAATTCCCGGCGTTTACAGGCGAGTTACCCAATGGCGACCAGTTCTATGGTTTCCCCTCGGAAAAAGACGCGCTCAAGATTGGCAAACATAACGGCGGACAGGTAATTTCCTCTGCGGAAGAACGCAAGCCTTACGGTGCTTATCCGCAGGATGGTTCCGAAGCCTTCACGTTCCTGCGTAATATCCTGCCGGGCGTAGGCGGGTTGCTTTACGGCGCAGCGTGCACCTACGACAACACCCCGGATGAAGACTTTATCATCGACACCCTGCCGGGACACGATAACACCCTGCTCGTAACCGGGCTCAGCGGTCACGGGTTTAAATTTGCCTCTGTGTTAGGTGAAATTGCCGCCCAGTTTGCGCAGGGGATCGCGCCTTCGTTTGATCTCAAGCCCTTCGCGCTCTCGCGCTTTAACCGATAATACCTCTACAGGCTCCGAATAACCGGGGCCTGTTTAGCGAGAGGGGCATGATGCGCAGACTGGTGAATTACCTTATCAATAACATCCGCGAGCATTTCATGCTCTACATTGTTCTTTGGTCGCTGCTGGCGATCATTGACGTTATCTATATTGTATTCTTCTGAAAATTCTCGCTGACGTTTATTGACACTCCTTTAAATTTATTTAACTTATATTTTTAAAAAACGTCACCTCAAATTTATTGAACGAAGCGATTGAAATACATTGCGGAAATACATTCAAATTCGCTGAAATAAATTAAATAAAAAACATTATTCATTTTTTTCAGTTGCATTATTTATTTAACCCGTCCATTTTTATTGCTCAGTCATTTAAGAACGGAAATTCATATGCAATGGCGTAACTCCTCCCGCCGCTACGGAATAATATCCATGTGTTTACACTGGCTATTTGCACTTGCCGTTTATGCCATGTTTGGTCTCGGCCTGTGGATGGTGACATTAAGCTATTATGACGGTTGGTATCATCAGGCCCCCGAATTGCACAAAAGCATCGGGGTTCTGCTGATGATGGGTCTGGTTTTTCGCGTGATCTGGCGACATATCTCTCCGCCCCCTCCAGCACCCAAAAGCCATGGCCGACTTACCCGCATAAGCGCTGTTGGCGCACATATCGCACTCTATGCCCTGCTGTTCGCCATTCTGATCAGCGGCTATCTCATTTCGACCGCAGACGGTAAACCGATCAGCGTGTTTGGGCTTTTTGACGTCCCAGCCACGCTGGCTGACGCCGGTTCACAGGCTGACACCGCAGGTGTGGTTCATCTGTGGCTGGCATGGAGCGTGGTGATCCTGTCTGTCCTGCATGGCCTTGCGGCCCTGAAACACCACTTTATTGATAAAGACGATACGCTGAAGCGCATGCTTGGCCGTTCGTCAGTTGACTCTGGAGCATAAAATGAAAAAACGCCTGTTGGGTATCGCATTAGGTTCGCTGCTATTTACCACCGGTTCGGCCATTGCCGCTGACTATAAAATTGATAAGGAGGGCCAGCATGCCTTTGTCAATTTCCGTATTCAGCATCTGGGTTACAGCTGGTTATATGGCACATTCAATGATTTCGATGGCACATTTACTTTCGACGAGAAAAACCCTGCTGCCGATAAAGTGAACGTCACCATTAATACCAACAGCGTCGACACTAATCACGCCGAGCGTGATAAACATCTGCGCAGCGCTGAATTTCTGAACGTGGGCAAATTCCCGCAAGCTACTTTCGCGTCGACAGAGGTGAAGAAAGACGGTGATAAGCTCGCTATTACCGGTAATCTGACGCTGAACGGCGTAACAAAACCGGTCACACTGGATGCCAAATTAATTGGACAGGGCGACGATCCGTGGGGTGGCAAACGTGCTGGCTTTGAAGCAGCAGGCAAAATTCATCTGAAAGATTTTAATATCACCACGGATTTAGGCCCGGCATCGCAGGATGTTGAGTTGATTATTTCGGTGGAAGGCGTTCAGCAGAAGTCATAAAACAGGCCCGGCAGGCTTTCGCGCCGCCGGGCAGTGTTTTACTCCGGGTCCGGAATACCCAGTTTGGTATTCAGTCGGCCCCGGGATTTATTAAAGATCTTATTCCCGTTCTCGCGTCCGGCACGGCGACGACGTTGCTCTTCTTCAGGCAAGATACTCTCTTCACTGCACAGCTCGCTACAGCAGCCATTAAACTTCTCGGCACATGCAGGGCACTGAATAAACAGCAGATGACACCCGTCGTTTTTGCAGTTGGTATGCGTATCGCACGGTGTTCCGCACTGGTGGCAGTGCGCGATCACGTCCTCTGAAATTCGCTCGCCCATACGCTCGTCAAACACAAAGTTCTTACCGATAAAACGCACCGGTAAACCCTGCTCACGGGCGCGACGGGCATACTCAATGATCCCACCCTCAATGTGCCAGACTTTATTAAACCCGTTGTGCTTCATCCAGGCGCTGGCTTTTTCACAGCGGATCCCCCCGGTGCAGTACATAACGATCTTTTTGTCTTTATGCTCCTGCATCATCTCAACGGCTTTTGGCAGTTGCTCGCGGAAGGTGTCGGCAGGAATTTCCATCGCATTCTCGAAGTGCCCCACTTCATATTCGTAGTGGTTACGCATATCGATAAACACCGCATCCGGATCGTCGAGCATCGCGTTCACTTCAGCGGCCTTGAGGTACTCCCCCACATTAGCAGCATTGAAGCTCGGATCGTCAATGCCATCCGCCACAATACGCTCGCGCACCTTCATGCGCAGCACCCAGAATGATTTACCGTCATCATCCAGCGCAATGTTCAGGCGTAAGCCGTTAAGCGCCGGATCAAACCCGTAAAGGAGGTCGCGGAAGGCGCTGACCTTGCTTTCCGGCACGCTAATCTGCGCGTTAATCCCCTCACGCGCCAGATAGACGCGACCAAACACGTTCAGGGCGGTGAAAGCCTGGTAAAGCGCATCGCGGGTCGCCTGGGGATCATCGATGGTGAAATACTTATAGAAAGAGATCGTTGTGCGCGGTTCGGTTTCGGCCAACATACGCGCTTTCAACATCTCATTCGAAACGCGGTTGTGTAACACTGGCATGGTGTACAAGTCCTGCAATCGTTGAGAAATAAAAATCGGTCGGCATGATATAGCAAACAAAGACAATTTACATCCACACAATTTACGCTACATTTCAGTCAACCTGATTAATCAGACTTAACATTTGCATATTCTTTCATGTTTCGATGACAGACATTTTGGCTATGCCTTAAAAAATGAGACAATATCCTTTCAGGACGTTAGAACACAGGACAGACATGACCCAGTTACCGAAATTTACTGCCGCGCTTTTGCATCCCCGCTATTGGTTAACATGGTCAGGCATTGGCTTGTTGTGGCTAATTGTACAGCTGCCTTATCCCGTCATTTTCCGCATGGGTAAAGGACTGGGCCGCATTGCTCAGCAGTTTATGAAGCGTCGCGCCAGGATCGCGTATCGTAACCTTGAGCTTTGTTTTCCTCAGATGAGTGAATCTGAGCGCCACGACATGGTGGTTAAAAACTTCGAATCTGTCGGCATGGGGCTGATGGAGACCGGTATGGCCTGGTTCTGGTCGGATAAGCGCATGGCGCGCTGGACGGAAGTGGCCGGGACCGGCATGGAGCCGGTGCATACTCTTCAGGCCAACCAGACAGGCGTCCTGCTGATTGGCGTTCATTTTCTGACGCTCGAAATTGGCGCGCGGATGTTCGGCATGCAGGCGCCGGGTATAGGCGTTTATCGTCCTAACGATAATCCGGTGATCGATTTGATCCAGACCAACGGACGCATGCGCTCCAATAAAAGCATGATCGATCGCAAAGACCTGAAAGGGATGATCCGCGCCCTGAAATCAGGTGAAGTGGTCTGGTATGCCCCGGATCATGACTATGGCCCGCAATCCAGCGTGTTTGTCCCGTTCTTTGCGGTGGAAGATGCCGCGACGACCACCGGGACCTGGATGCTGGCGCGGATGTCCAAAGCGGCTATCGTGCCGTTTGTACCGCGCCGTAAACCAGACGGTTCAGGCTATCAGCTCATCATGATGGAGCCGGAACTCGCGCCACCGCTGATTGATGCAGAAACCACCGCCCGCTGGATGAACGGCGTTGTCGAGAAATGCATTATGCTCGCGCCGGAGCAGTACATGTGGTTGCATCGCCGCTTTAAAACCCGGCCTCAGGGCGTCCCTTCCCGGTATTAACCTGCGTGCGGCCTTCCGGGCCGCATGTTGTTTTAGCTTTAAAAGCTCCCCGTCATTGCGGCAATCATACCCCGGGCGCATAATTAGCAGGCTTATTACCTCACTGTTCACGGTGCCCTGCACCTCATTATGCGGATAGTTATGTCCCCCACAGATGCTCCCATAAACTGGAAACGTAACCTGACGGTTGCGTGGCTGGGTTGTTTTCTTACTGGCGCCGCCTTTAGCCTGGTGATGCCCTTCCTGCCCCTCTACGTTGAACAGCTCGGCGTCACCGGACATAGCGCCCTGAATATGTGGTCCGGCCTGGTGTTCAGCATTACGTTCCTGTTCTCCGCCATTGCGTCGCCTTTCTGGGGTGGGCTGGCGGATCGCAAAGGCCGCAAAATTATGCTGCTGCGCTCCGCGCTCGGCATGGCGATCATTATGCTGCTGATGGGGGTGGCGCAGAATGTCTGGCAGTTCCTGATACTACGCGCGCTTCTGGGCCTGCTCGGGGGATTTATCCCTAACGCCAACGCCCTGATCGCCACCCAAATCCCGCGCCAGAAAAGCGGCTGGGCGTTGGGCACGCTATCCACTGGCGGCGTAAGCGGCGCACTGCTGGGCCCACTGGCGGGCGGGCTGCTGGCCGACCACTACGGACTGCGGCCGGTATTCTTCATTACCGCCAGCGTGCTGTTCCTCTGCTTCCTGGTGACGCTTATCTGTATCCGCGAGAATTTCACGCCCGTGGCCAAAAAAGAGATGCTGCACGCCCGGGATGTGCTGGCCTCGCTGAAAAACCCAAAGCTGGTGCTGAGCCTGTTTGTAACCACCATGATTATCCAGGTGGCCACCGGTTCAATCGCGCCTATACTGACGCTCTACGTACGCGACCTGGCGGGAAACGTCAGCAATATCGCCTTTATCAGCGGCTTAATAGCCTCTGTTCCCGGCGTGGCGGCGCTACTGAGCGCGCCGAGGCTCGGCAAGCTGGGAGACCGTATCGGCCCGGAAAAGATCCTGATCTGCGCCCTGATCGTCTCCGTCCTGCTGCTGATCCCCATGGCGTTGGTGCAGTCTCCGTGGCAGCTCGGCGTCCTGCGCTTCCTGCTGGGGGCTGCGGATGGTGCGCTACTCCCGGCTGTACAGACGCTACTGGTCTATAACTCCACCAACCAGATAGCCGGTCGTATTTTCAGTTATAACCAGTCGTTTCGCGATCTGGGTAACGTCACCGGACCGCTGGTCGGCGCGGGGATTTCGGCCAGCTTCGGTTTCCGGGCGGTCTTTATCGTGACGGCAGGCGTCGTGCTGTTCAACGCCGTTTATTCGTGGCTCAGCTTATCCCGGGCGCTACGCCCGGCGCGAATAAGACAACATCGTGACGGCTAATTTTCGCATTCATACTTGCAAAATCACATAATCAGCTATTCTTTCCCTGAATACCTTCACGAAAAACAGGGAGACACCAATGACCATGTACGCCACTCTGGAAGAAGCAATTGATGCCGCTCGCGAAGAGTTCCTCGCCGATAATCCCGGCATTGAGGAAGAAAATGCTGACGTGCAACAACTCAATATCCAAAAATACGTCCTACAGGACGGCGATATTATGTGGCAGGCCGAATTCTTTGCTGATGAAGGTGAAGATGGTGAATGTCTGCCGATACTGAGTGGTGAAGGTGCGCAGGCGGTATTCGACGGCGACTATGACGAAATTGAGTTACGTCAGGAGTGGCTGGAAGAAAATACGCTGCACGAATGGGACGAAGGTGAGTTTCAGCTCGAACCGCCGCTGGATACCGAAGAGGGTCAGGCCGCAGCGGACGAATGGGACGAGCGATAAGTCACCGCTACTCGTAGGGGCCGTGGCTGGCATCGATGGGCAGCAGTAGCGTGTCGAAAATCAGCGAAAACGGCAGATCGAGCACGGTGAGATAGCGCCATGCGGAATCACGGACATCCCACTGTACGCCGGGGTAGTACTGATTCCCGTGGCCCTGCCCGGGGATGGTGCGGCTGATAATGCTGCCGCAACCGCTGAGCAGGCATGCCATCATGACGACAATGATTACTTTCATTTCTGACCTCTAAAAAAATACCGGCGATTAAGCCGGTATTTTATTTGGCGGGTGGCGCTTCGCTTACCCGCCCTACTTAACAACTTACTTCGCCTTCAGGGCCAGCGGATTGAGCTTCACGTCCTTGTAGTAGTTCACCCAAGAAGAGTATCTCTCCGGAGAGGACCACACGCGGTAGTGAAGCCGTGCCATCGTCACCGGATCGCTCAACAGCACCAGACGACGGTCGCGGTTAAGCTTTTCTGGCGTCTCGTTCAGCGCCTGCTCAACGTGGCGATCGCGGGCGATCTCCAGCACCTGGCTGGCGCGGTGACGCGCCGTCGCCATCGCGGTTGCCAGCGCGTTGAATGACGGGTTAAACACGGCATGCATAAAGCCATCATCCAGCGTGCGTTTGCGGTTCTGCTCCAGATAGGTATCGGTATCCACCAGCACCTGCGGCGGAGAATACTCTTCCGGGATCAGGAACAGCTTCCAGCGTTTGGTACGCAGGCCCACCGTGGAACGGCTGGAGATCACCGACACAAACGGCGACAGGATCAGCGAGAACACAATCGGCGCCAGCCAGAACAGGAAACGCAGATCCAGCCAGGCCATACCAACGGCCCACACCAGGCCCAGCAGCAGCTGAGAGCCGTGGCGCATAAAGGCTTCACTCCACGGCGTAGAGTCATCGTCACGCTGCGGTGAATTCCACACCACTTCCCATCCCAGGAACGCGCTCACCACAAACACCGTATGGAACAGCATACGCACCGGCGCCAGTAGGACCGAGAACAGCACTTCCAGCAGCAGTGAAAGGGTCACGCGGCAGAAACCACCGTACTCCTTCGAACCTTTGCACCAGATCAGAATGATACTGAGCAGCTTAGGCAGGAACAGCAGCACCATGGTCGACGCGAACAGCGCGATCGCCAGCTCCGGACGCCACTGCGGCCACACCGGGAACAGCTGGCGCGGTTGCAGGAAGTACTGCGGCTCCGTCAGGGCATGCACAACCTGCAACGCGGTTGAGAGCGCCAGGAACATAAACCACAGCGGCGCAGACAGATAGGACATAACGCCCGTCAGGAACACCGCACGGTGAACAGGGTGCATCCCTTTCACCAGGAACAGGCGGAAGTTCATCAGGTTACCGTGACACCAGCGGCGGTCGCGTTTGAGCTCATCCAGCAGGTTCGGCGGCAGCTCTTCATACGATCCAGGCAGATCGTAGGCAATCCAGACGCCCCACCCTGCGCGACGCATCAGCGCAGCTTCCACAAAGTCATGCGACAGAATGGACCCGGCAAACGACCCTTCACCCGGCAGCGGCGCCAGGGCGCAGTGCTCGATGAATGGCTTCACGCGGATAATGGCGTTGTGGCCCCAGTAGTGAGATTCACCCAACTGCCAGAAGTGCAGGCCGGCAGTAAACAGCGGCCCGTAGACGCGGGTCGCAAACTGCTGACACCGCGCATACAGCGTGTCCATACCGGACGCTTTTGGCGAGGACTGAATAATACCCGCGTTCGGGTTGGCTTCCATCAGACGGACCAGCCCGCTCAGGCAGTCGCCGCTCATCACGGAGTCTGCATCCAGTACCACCATGTAGCTGTACTGGTTACCCCAGCGACGACAGAAGTCATCGATGTTTCCGCTCTTACGCTTAACACGACGACGACGACGACGGTAGAAGATCTGCCCTTCGCCCTGCACCTCGGCAATCAGCTCCATCCAGGCTTTTTGCTCCGCCACGCAGATATCCGGATTGTAGCTGTCGCTCAGGATATAGACGTCGAAATGCGCCGCGTTACCGGTCGCCTTTACGGATTCCCAGGTAGCACGCAGCCCGGCGAATACGCGGTCAACGTCTTCGTTACAGATAGGCATGATCAGCGCGGTACGGTGCTCAGGATTGAGGGGCTCATCCCCGACCGTCGACGCGGAAATGCTGTATTTGTCACGCCCCATCAGCAGTTGCAGGAAGCCCATCAGCGCCGTCCAGAACCCGGCGGAGACCCAACAGAACAGCACCGCGAACAGCAGAAGAATGCCGCTCTGTAAAATATACGGCAGCAGCTGCATGAAGGAGACCCAGATATCCTGGCCAATCATGTCAGCAGGGTTAATCAACGCCCAGCCCTGGTACGGCAGAATGGTTTTCATGTACCAGGTGGCGACAACCGTCTGCGCCAGCGTCAGCAGCAGCAGAATGTAACGACGAATCGTTCCCACGGTACGCCATTTCTGCTCGGATGCCTGCTGTTCTTTGGTCAGACGTGACAGATAGCGCGGCGTCACGTCACGCCCACGCAGGCGATCCCAGAAGCGGCCCACCGGGTTGGTGCGCCACGGATCGGGGAACATGGAGGAACGCGTGGCCTTCGGCATCGCCTGTAGCTGGTCACGCCCTTCGTCATCCTTGATTAGCTGCCCTTCTGCCAGTGAGTCCGGCCATGCCTGCTCCAGACGTGCCTTCACTGACCCCAGCGGCGTATCATCATCACGGGAAAAGTGACGATGTTCACCATCCAGCGCGGTGTGAACCGCGCGGATGTCGCTCGCAGGGAGTGCCGCTTTTTCAATGTCCGTCAGCGGCATGGCATCAATATATTCAGATGTATTATTCATTGGCAGGTAGCTGATAGCTCCAGGTTTCACTCAGCGGCTTATCGTTACTGACCAGCGCGGCGCGCATTTCAGTGGTCTGTTTCGGATCTTTCACCTTCACGCGCAGGGTCAAACGCCACCCTTTGGTGACCGGGTTGTAACGCACGGCGTTCTCAACGATTTCACCGTTATCGCCAATGCTGGCCTGTGCCGTCACGGCAGTATCCGGCGCCAGTTTTTTCATATCCTGCCCGGTGAAGTCCACGATAAATGCCAGCGTGCCATCCGGCTGACGAATCAGGTTGGACTGCTTCACGTCACCCGTCGAACGACGCGTCTGCATCACATACGCGTTATCCGGCGCATGCAGCTTGTCTTCGTCACGGCTGAAGGTGATCGCATACTTGAAGTTCATCTCTTTACCGGCTTCCGGCAGCTGATCCGGTGTCCAGTACGCCACAATGTTATCGTTGGTTTCATCGTTAGTTGGAATTTCAACCAGCTCAACCTTGCCTTTACCCCAGTCGCCTTTCGGCGTAACCCAGGCGCTTGGACGCAGATCGTAGCGGTCATCCAGATCTTCAAAGCGGGAGAACTGACGGCCACGTTGCAGCAGACCAAAGCCCTGCGGGTTTTCCATCGCAAAGCTGCTGACGGCGAGGTGTTTCGGGTTGTTCAGCGGACGCCAGATCCACTCGCCGTTACCCGCATGAATGGAAAGGCCATTGGAATCATGCAGTTCAGGACGGAAGTTGGTCGCCGGAGAGGGCTGGTTCGGCCCGAACAGGAACATGCTGGTCAGCGGCGCGACGCCCAGTTTGCCCACTTTATCGCGCAGGTAAACTTTAGACTGTACGTCAACCACCGTGTCACGCCCTGGCATGATCACGAAGCGATAAGCGCCTGTCGCACGAGGGGAGTCCAGCAGCGCATAAATTGTCAGACGTTTGTCGGTTGGTTTTGGACGTTCGATCCAGAACTCGCGAAAACGTGGAAATTCTTCACCTGATGGCAGCGCGGTATCAATTGCCAGACCGCGCGCAGAAAGCCCGTACACCTGCCCCGCGCCAATCACGCGGAAGTAGCTGGCGCCAAGCATGCTGACGATTTCGTCGTTTTTATCTTTGCTGTTAATCGGGTAAAGCACCTTGAAGCCTGCGAAGCCGAGGTCTTTCACCGTGTCTTTATCGTGTTGCACATCGCCAAAATTGAAATAATCCGGGCTGTACTTGATTTTGCGTACCGCGGTCGCCGTCACTTCATTGATGGCAACCGGCGTGTCGAAGTACATACCCTGGTGGTAAAATTCAAGCTTGAACGGGGTTTTAATATTGTTCCAGTACGCTTTATCGTGATTGAACTGGATCTGCTGATAGTCCGCGTATTTCATGTCGCGGAAAACGGAGGGCAGGTTACTTTTTGGCGCTTCGTAGCTCTTGCCCGCCATCGATTTAGCCTGTTTTGCGACATCATCGATGTTAAAGGCCAGTGCAGATGAGGTATACAGTGACAACAGCACTGCTACACCCAACCAACGCATTTTCATCATTTGTGGTTTATGTTTCATAATAAGTAAGCACTTCCCCCTTTGTGTGCTTATATCGATCCGATCCATTTTAATGGAAACTCAGGCAATCCGACAACAATATCACTGCTTTGTTCAGCTCGCTGGCTCATGGATTAAGCAAATGAAAGAACCCGCTTTTCACTTTGCGTGCTTATCCTGGAGACAGGGTGTCGGTCTTGGTGTAGGGTTGGCTCCGAATGTAACCATTATGAGCCTTAGGGATAAGGCGAAAAGTCTGAGAATGCGCAAAGTTATATGAGCACAACCCCTGTACAACGTGAATATTTCCTCGACTCGATCCGCGCATGGCTGATGCTATTGGGGATCCCTTTTCATATTTCACTGATCTATTCCAGCCACACCTGGCACGTGAACAGCCAGATGCCCTCCTGGTGGCTGACGCTGTTTAATGATTTTATCCATGCCTTCCGCATGCAGGTGTTTTTTGTCATTTCCGGTTATTTCTCTTACATGCTCTTCTTGCGCTATCCCCTCAAACGGTGGTGGAAAGTGCGCGTGGAGCGCGTGGGCATACCGATGTTGACGGCCATTCCGCTGCTGACGCTGCCGCAGTTCATCATGTTGCAGCATGTTAAAGGCAAGGCGGAAAACTGGCCGAATCTCTCCTTCTATGAGAAATACAACACTCTGGTCTGGGAGCTGATTTCCCACCTCTGGTTCCTGCTGGTACTGGTGGTGCTAACCACGGTGAGTTTGTTGATCTTCAGCCAGCTGCGCCAGCGCGCGAGCACCGCATCCTCGACCTTCTTCGCCAACATCACCCTGGGCAAGCTGTCGTTCCTGTTTCTTGCGCTGGGGGTCGCGTATGCCGCCGTCAGGCGTACCCTGCTCATTGTCTACCCTCCCATTCTGAGCGATGGGCTGTTTAATTTCGTGGTGATGCAGACCCTGTTCTACATTCCCTTCTTCCTGATTGGGGCGCTGGCATTTATTCATCCCCGGCTTAAAGCGCTGTTTACCACCCCCTCCCCCTGGTGTGCGGTGGGTGCTGCGCTGGCCTTTGCCGCCTATCTTCTCAATCAGCGCTATGGCAGCGGGGACGCGTGGATGTATGAGACAGAGAGCGTGATAACGATGCTGATGGGCCTGTGGATGGTTAACGTGGTGTTCGCCCTTGGCCATCGTCTGCTGAATTTTAAATCCAGCCGCGTTACCTATTTCGTTAATGCATCGCTGTTTATCTACCTGGTTCACCATCCGCTGACGCTGTTTTTCGGGGCGTACATTACGCCGCATATTGCCTCGAATGCGCTGGGCTTCTTCACCGGCCTGGTCTTTGTGGTTGGTATTGCCATCGTGTTGTATGAAATCCACCTGCGGATCCCGCTTTTGCGTTTCCTGTTCTCAGGCAAACCTCAGGTTAAAGCGGGATAACAAAACGGCGCCTCCAGGGCGCCGTTTTTGCATTCAGACATCAAAATGCCTGGCTGCGCGCGGTCAAAATCCGCTGATACAGGTCGGCGGTGTGCTCATCGAAGCAGACAAAAATGACTTTTTCCGGCATGGGTTTGAGGGAAAGGTAGTGATAAACGGTATTCACGGCGATTGTAGCTGCCGCTTCCTTTGGATAACCGTACACCCCGGTGCTAATGGCGGGGAACGCCATGGTCTTATACCCGTTATCCGCCGCAAGCCGCAGGCAGTTACGATACGCCTGCTCCAGAATCTCAGCCTCATGGCGGTCGCCACCGTGCCAGACGGGTCCAACGGTATGGATCACCGCCTTGGCCGGGAGATCGCCCGCAAGCGTAATAACAGCATGCCCCGGCGGGCACTCTCCCTGCTGCTGACGCACGGTTTTGCATGCTTCAAGGAGTTGAGGGCCTGCGGCCCGGTGAATGGCACCGTCCACCCCGCCCCCACCCATCAGGGAGGAATTGGCTGCGTTGACGATCACGTCAACGTGTACCGTCGTGATATCGCCATGAATAACGTCGATTTGCGGTCTCATAAACACCCTCTGCAACCCGCCTTTTTCATCAGTGTATCGCAGAGGGAGAAGGAGAAAAACTGCCGCGAAAAAAACGTCGGTTAGCGGTAATCCACCTGAACGACCGCAAGCGTTTTCTGTTCATTCAGGTATTTCATGCTGACAGCGGCCAGAGCTGAATGAGGATGATGGCCCCGGAGCGCCTCGTCATAACTGATGGTATGCGTTTTCATACGGTTATTTTCCGGACAGGAGATCGCAAACTGCTGATGCCGGGGCGTGACTTCGCACGGGTCAGCGACCACCGCGCCACGAAAATGAATCACCCCACCATTTTCTATAGTTGCTGAATAAGCCGGAGATAAAAAAGAGGACAGGAGCAGTCCCAGACCAGAAATAATACACGCTGCGGATTTGAACATTATTTGTACTCCTCAATGAAATTCGTCCTTGAGGGGTAAAAACGCTCCGTTATGACGTATCAATTTAAGCAACCCGATGACTGGGTTCTTGATATCAGCATAGCTTACCTGTGCAGCGCCGCCACTTTATTAAATCATTGATTTCATGAATTATTAAAGCGTACTTACCGGTGCGTTCCACTGCTGTGATAAATGAAGCGATTTTCCATCGGAAACGGTGACGATTATTTTTACCGCCTCCCCTGAACGAATATTTAAACTGATTCGCGTTAAATCAATCGGCTGATTAGCGGGTATAAAAAGAGTATTTTTCTGCCGCGATGTACTTTGTCCCGCTTGCCCTTGTCGGACAGATAACACCTCAACCTGACATTCGCAGGCGTCTGCCAGCGTGACCTGAGGAATAATGGTTGTCATATTTGCCTGCTGTGAGGTGCTGAACGTTATCTGGCTGGCAAGCGCGGCAAGAAGAATGAAGGTGCTCATGAGATCCTCCCGAAAAAAAACAGGGCGCATGCCCTGTTTTTTGGTACAGAAATGAATCAGTACTGATGTGCGGTCGCGTTGTTGCCAAAGCCAACCTGGTGCACAGTCACCGTTGAGCCGGACGCTGTCTGGTCTACCGCCGCGCCGTTGCCGCCGCCGAACTGTTTCACGTTGATAACAGAGTCTTTGCTATTCCACTGGTCGATGGTGGCGCTGTTACCAAAGCCTTTTTGCAGCAGATCGATAGAACTGTCATCAGAGCCCTGGCCAACATCTGCACCGTTACCGCCACCGTGCTGGGTAATGGTTAATTCAGAATCTCGGGCGTCCGTCTGCAAAGCAAGTGCGGAGTTACCGCCGCCGTACTGGTAAATGCTCAGGGTTGAGTCAGGGCCGTTATTGCCGCCACCCCAACCACCACCGTGGCCGCCGCCAAATTGTGGTACCGCACCTGCGAAAGCACTGCCAGAAACTACGATTGCTGCAATAACTGCCACTTTGAAAAGTTTCATGGTAAACCCCCATCGGATTGATTAAGGCGTCACACATCGCTAGCGTTGAATAACGCGAATAGCCATTTGCGACTGTCTCTGCACTACAACTGCTGTCTTCTGCGTACCATACTGCGTTATATTCGCCCTGTTACCCGAGCCTTTCTGGATAATCATGGCGGTGTTGCCAAAAGCGCCCTGCTTAATACTCGCATCGTTGCCGTTGCCGGTCTGATCGATATAAGCAAGGTTATACGTCCCTGACTGATCAACATGCGCGCGGTTATTCCCGCCCTCCTGGGAAATAATGGACAGCAATTTAGAACCGCCCTGGCGTACATCAGCATTATTACCTGAACCCTGTTGACCAATAATGGCTGCCTGATTGTATGAAGCTTTACTTAATTCATTTATCGCAAAATTATATTCAGAACTGGCTAAATCTGAATCACCTGCGATTACAAACCCAGGCGCACCCAGTAATGTAAACATCATAAACAACGTTTTGTTTTTCATGCTGTCACCCTGGACCTGGCTATAAAATAGGTATTTCTTTACCCGTTAACGCGATTCGTTTTGTTAACGCCGCGTTACGGAAAAGAGTATGTCTGCCGAAACATATTTAATATCTCACCCGTGTGCCTTATTTTTATATGCTCATTCACCTCAAAGTCGTAAATCTCGCCTGAAACGACGCGACACACCACTAATGCAGAAATAAATTCTTGTCTGTGCGCCTGAACAACAGCGAGACAGGCTGTCCAACCTGTACCGGCTTCTACAGACAAACACGGCAATGTCTTTTGCCAGGTGCGTGACACGAAGCAAGTTTTCTTAAGAAAATTCTCCGGCTTAGAGAAGGCTTAACTTTTTAGCTGAGTTCATACTTTTTACCGGCTGGCTTACAATAATTAAAAGCACAACAATTCAATCCGTTATAATATATTGTATGACTTTCAAAATCTGTGCACGTTTATACACCTGTACAACTTTCCCCTTATCTTAAAATCTATTCGCCCTGCAAAATACACAACTTAATATCGAATTTTACATTCTGTTACATGATTAACACTTGCTTTAAAGTTTGCAATAGCTAGATTGAAAACAGCAGTACGTTATTTGTTTTTAATTTTACCGCCTCCTTTGGAGGAAGGTTTTTTAACTACACACAGCAGTGCCACACCTGTCAGTACTTCTGGTGCCCTTTTCAATAATACGAGGGCAGCTGCCGGGTGTCATAAATAACGTGGGGTTTCATCATGTTTAATGAAGTCCATAGCTTACCCGGTCATACATTATTGTTGATCACAAAACCTTCCTTACAAGCGACAGCATTATTGCAGCATTTAAAACAATGCCTCTCGCTTAACGGGAAACTGCATAATATTCAACGTTCTTTTGATGATATCGCTCCTGGCAGCATCATTCTTCTCGATATGATGGAAGCGGATAAAAAACTGGTCCATTACTGGCAGGATAATTTAAGCAGAAAAAACAATAATATCCGCGTATTGTTATTAAATACGCCTGATGAGTATCCTTTCCGCGATATTGAGAGTTGGCCGCATATTAACGGCGTGTTTTACGTCACTGAAGAAGAAAACCGTGTCGTGGAGGGTTTGCAGGGCATATTGCGGGGGGAGTGTTATTTCTCGCAAAAACTGGCCAGCTACCTCATTACCCACTCCGGAAATTATCGCTATAACAGTTCAGAATCTGCACTTCTGACGCACCGTGAGAAAGAGATCCTGAACAAACTGCGTATTGGTGCTTCAAATATTGAAATCGCCCGTTCGTTATTTATCAGCGAAAATACGGTTAAGACGCATCTTTATAATCTTTTCAAAAAGATAGCTGTTAAAAATCGCACGCAGGCGGTGTCGTGGGCAAACGATAACCTCAGGCGTTAATAGCATGAAACGCACCCTAAGTTGGATTGCCGCCGCAGGCATTATGCTTGCTGCCGGAAACCTTCAGGCTGTTGAGGTGGAAGTTCCCGGACTGTTGACCGACCACACCGTCACCTCTGTCGGACACGATTTTTATCGTGCCTTCAGCGATAAGTGGGAAAGCGATTATCCGGGTAACTTAACCATCAACGAACGGCCCAGTGCGCGGTGGGGAAGCTGGATCACAATAACCGCTAATCAGGACGTTATTTACCAGACTTTTCTATTCCCAACGAAAAGAGACTTCGATCAGAACGTCGCTTTCGCGCTGGCACAAACAGAAGACGCTATTAACCGCCTACAGTTAGACAAAGCCCTTTTGAGCACAGGCGATTTAGCAAAAGATGAGTTCTAGCAACGACACCTATTTCGGAGGCTGTAATGCGTCTCGCACACACAGTGATTTCGTTAATGCTCATTGCGCCGTTGAGCTGGGCCGGAAATATGACATTCCAGTTCCGCAACCCTAATTTTGGCGGCAACCCGAATAACGGAGCCTTTATGCTTAACCAGGCTCAGGCTCAAAACTCCTATAAAGACCCCAGCTATGACGATGATTTCGGTATCGAGACCCCGTCGGCCCTGGATAATTTCACTCAGGCCATCCAGTCGCAAATATTAGGTGGCTTATTAACCAACATTAATACCGGAAAACCCGGCCGGATGGTCACTAACGACTTTATCGTCGATATTGCCAATAAAGACGGGCAGCTTCAGTTAAATGTGACAGACCGAAAAACCGGTAAAACGTCGACAATCCAGGTTTCCGGTTTGCAGACCAGTTCAACTGATTTCTAAACAACCCCGAAATAAGGACAATTATTATGCAGCGCTTTTTTATTATAGTTGCAGTGTGCTTATTAAGCGGTTGTTTAACTGCCCCGCCAAAAGAAGCCGCTAAACCCACCCTGATGCCTCGTGCCCAGAGCTACCGGGATCTGACGCATCTGCCGGTCCCTACCGGGAAGATATTCGTCTCGGTCTATAACATTCAGGATGAGACGGGCCAGTTCAAACCGTATCCGGCCAGTAACTTCTCGACGGCCGTACCGCAGAGCGCCACCGCGATGCTGGTCACCGCCCTGAAAGATTCTCGCTGGTTTATCCCGCTGGAACGTCAGGGGCTGCAAAACCTGCTTAACGAACGAAAAATCATTCGTGCCGCGCAGGAGAATGGTACCGTTGGCGTCAATAACCGCATGCCGCTACAGTCTCTCACCGCAGCCAATATCATGGTGGAAGGCTCGATTATCGGCTACGAAAGTAACGTGAAATCGGGCGGCGCGGGTGCGCGTTACTTTGGCATCGGGGCCGACACGCAGTATCAGCTGGATCAGATTGCCGTCAACCTGCGCGTGGTTAACGTGAGCACGGGTGAGATATTATCCTCCGTGACCACCAGCAAAACGATTCTCTCTTATGAAGTGCAGGCCGGGGTGTTCCGCTTTATCGATTACCAGCGTCTGCTGGAGGGTGAAATTGGCTATACCTCTAACGAGCCGGTCATGCTGTGTCTGATGTCGGCCATCGAAACCGGCGTGATTTTCCTGATTAATGACGGTATCGATCGCGGCTTGTGGGATCTTCAGAATAAAAGTGACGTGAGTAATGCGGTGCTGGTGAAATACCGAGAGATGTCGGTGCCGCCAGAGTCATAATCGGCGGCGCATAAAAAAGGCGAGATTTCCGTCTCGCCTTTTTTTATTTACTTACCGCAGGAACGCTCTGGCTCTTCTCGCGTCGGGCCGCAAGCCAGAGGCCGCTGTTCTTCATGGCGTAGCCAAACAGTAATCCCAGCATGAGCGAAGGGACCACCAGCTTCCAGTCCCCCTGCCCCGCAAAGGTCGCGCAGGCACCCATGAACGTGCCGGGCACAAAGGACAACAGCAGATGTTTTGCCTGAACGCACATCAGGAAGGCCACAATGCCGGTGATGGCGTACCCCAGGATTTCCACATGCGGCGCCAGCGCGCTGCCTTTCATAATGACCAGCGCCCAAATCACACCGCTCATCAGAGTACAGCCGGAGATGAAGAGCCCTTTGAGACCACCCTGCGGGCAGGCGAAATAGGCCGTGCAGCCAAGAAAACCAGCCCAGCTCAACAAGCCGAGAGAGACAGCCACCCAACCCCAGAGGCCGGAGAGGATGCCAGTCGTGATTGCAATACAAAGTAGTATGTTCATGGTGCGCATCTTAGCAGATGCGCACCTTAGAAATGAGATCAGAAGCACATTACGTGCAAGTTGAAATGTATCGTTGCAGGATTTTTGTGATTCGAATCACTCTTCGTTCTCTTCTTCCAGCTCGTCCCACATGGCAGCGATGGCGTCACGCGTCAGCGGAGCCAGCGTTCTCCAGAACGGCGAGGTGGCGTGGGCTTCAACTTTACCCAGGAAGGTGCCAACCCACGGAAGCAAATACGTTTCGAACAGGGTTTCAATCGCCTCGTTCTCATCATCACCTGCATTATCTTCAATCCAGGAGGCCGCCAGCAGCAGGGTACCGATTTGATCGGCAGGCATATCCGTCAGCGGCATGCCGCGTTCTGAAAGAAACGCCCGAACTTCCGCTTCGGTCGCACCTTCCTGCCAGGCAGAACGATACGGCGACACGCGACACTCTTCCCCCACAAACAGCGCGTTGTAATCCGTTGAAATCTGCTGCATATCGCAGCTTTTTTGCAAACGTTCCAGCAATTCATCCTGTTCCAGCGGCCAGCTCTGCGCCAGTTTACCTTCACGAATCAGGGTAAACAGCGGAACCAGCAGCGGATCCTGCGGCTGGCGGTAATATAAGGTGCCCAGCACGCGGCAAAGGATGGAAAACTCATTCATGTTTTTATTCCGTTATTAATTAAAGATCGGCAAATTCATCAATCGGCGCCATGCCGCGCGACTCAAGGAAGTCGAGCATACGACGCGGCGTGACGTTCAGGATCTGTTCTTCCGGGAAATTCACGTCCCGCAATATTTTCAGGCACTCGCTGAAATCACCCAGCGTGAAGGCCGTGTGTGAATCAGAGCCCAGCGCCACCATGCCGCCCGCGTCACGCACGGCCGCCGCCACTTCGCGGCAGTTGGCTTCACTGCCCTTACGCGAGTGAACAAAGGAGGAGTTGTTAATCTCCAGCGCCACGCGGTGCTTCGCTGCCGCCTGCGCCACGGCCTGAATATCAATCGGGTATTTCGGATTTCCCGGGTGGCTGATAATGTGCACGTTGCCGCTGGCAATAGTGGCAATCATCGCTGCGGTGTTAGTCTCTTTATCCTGGGGCGCAAAGACCGGCTCGTGGAAGCCGGCGAGGATCAGATCTAACGAGGACAGCATCGGGCCGGTGCAGTCAATCTCACCGTCAGTATTTTTGATGTTCGCTTCGATGCCGCGCAGTATCCCGATACCGTCCACCAGGCGTGGCCAGATACGCATATTCACAAAATGCCAGTAGTGCGGCGCATCCGCCATATCCGGACCGTGATCGGTTATCGCAAACAGTTTAATGCCTTTCAGCTTCGCCTGAGCGATATAATCATGGAGGTTACTGTAAGCGTGGGTACTGGCGACGGTGTGCATATGCAGGTCAACGGGATACATCTTTCTCTCCTCTGCGGTTTTTCCAAAGGATAGCAGTTATCAGCGGCGAATATTAGCAAAAACCCGGCGAACGCCGGGTTTCTCTCAGTAGCCTCGCTGTCTGTCGACCTGTCCGGTCACCGCGTTGCCCTTCTCTATTTCGCTGATGGTATGCGAGATGTACGCCACAGCCTCCGCCGGTCGCGTCACGGCCGCAATATGGGGCGTCATCGCCACGCGCGGATGTGCCCAGAGCGGGCTGTCTTTTGGCAGCGGTTCGCGGCTATACACATCCAGCATTGCGCCTTTCAGTTTACCGCTATCCAGCGCTTTCAGCAGATCGTCTTCCACAACGTGTACCCCGCGCGCCAGGTTCATTAAGTAGCTGTCTTCTGCCAACTGGTTGAGGAGCGTGCCATTGATAATGCCGACCGTTTCCGCCGTATTCGGCAGCAGGTTAATGAGGACGCGAGTCCCTTTCAGGAACGCCGGGAGTTCGTCCGTTCCGGCAAAGCTCTCGACGCCTGGATAATCCTTACGGCTCCGGCTCCAGCAGCGCAGTGGGAAGCCCCACGGCGCGAGCGCTTCGGCGACTTTCGAACCCAGTACACCCGCGCCGAGGATGCCGATGGTGAAATCTTCATGCTGATAATCCGGAAGCGGTTCCCAGTGGGATTGCTGTTTAAACGCCTGATAATCGTCGAAACGTCGGAACCAGTGCAGCACCTGGCTCACGGCATATTCCTGCATCTGCTGCCCCATACCGGTATCTTCCAGACGAAACAGGGGAATATCTTCCGGCAGCATTTCAGGGTGTGCCTTCAGCTTACTGAGAATGGAATCCACACCCGCACCAAGAGCAAACACCGCCTTCAAACGGCGTCCCTGAAGCATTTCGACCGGGGGATGCCAGACCAGCGCGTAGTCGGCATGTTCATTATCGCTCTGTTTCCATTCGCGAACGCGTGCGCCAGGCAGTGCCGCCGTAAGCGCGTTAATCCAGTAAACCGTATCAAAAGTAGGGTGATAGAAGATTATATCCATAGTCATTGCCTTTTATTGCGCTGTTTTATTTTCATTTTCAACTGGCTTGCCAGCATAACAAATTTATCGCTAAACCGCGTTGCTGATAAAAGCGGCGCATTTCGCACATTTCGGAATCAGGTTGCCTGAAGTTTGTCTAAACACGCTAAATTACTGAAAAAGTGGGTTGACGGCAGTACGGCTTTTCCTTACATTAGCGCCCGTCCCGACAACAACGGGATGACAATATGGTGAGGTGTCCGAGTGGCTGAAGGAGCACGCCTGGAAAGTGTGTATACGGCAACGTATCGGGGGTTCGAATCCCCCCCTCACCGCCATATTTGAAGAAGAGCTCGCATGAAAATGCGGGCTTTTTTTTCGTATGTTGCACGCCTTTGGGGGGGATGAGAACCCCCGACCGGGGTTCGACAACTGGCGCAGCCAGTTGGACAGACTGAGAGCGTAGCGAACAGGCTGCCCGAAGGGCGAGCGAAGCGAGTCAATCCCCCCCTCACCGCCATATTTGAAGAAGAGCTCGCATGAAAATGCGGGCTTTTTTTTTCACATGTTGCACGCCTGTGGGGGATTCGAACTTTGCAGCCTCTGCGGTAATTGTGTCGGGTGGCGCTACGCTTACCCGACCTACAAAAAGCTAGTCTTCAACCATCTTTGCATACTCTTCGGTGAGAAAATCCACCAGCGTCCTGACCGATGGCAGCAGGCCGCGCCGGGATGGATACACCGCGTGGATCACTTCCCGTCTGGGTTCCCAGGCATTCAGCACCCGAACAAGTTCACCTGAAGCCAGCTGATCCTTCACCATCAAAATGGGCAGCTGTACCACGCCCACGCCCGCCATCGCCGCCTCCCGCAGCGCCAGCATGTCGGTAGTCACCAGGCGCGGCGTGAAGTGAATTTCTGCCTTTGCGCCCTCCGGCCCGCTCAATTCCCACTTATGCAGGTGCTTGCCCGCCCCCATACTTAACCCCGGCCACTCGCTGAGTTCAGAGGGCATCGCCGGGTTGCCCATCCGTTCAATCAGTGCCGGCCCGGCAACCAGACAGTGCCCCCTGTCCGCCAGCACCCTTAATACCAGATCGCTGTCATCAAACGGGCGCGGACGAACGCGGATCGCCACATCCACCCCCTCCGCCACCAGATCGACCCGGCGGTTGGTGGCTTCGAGCTGGAGGTTGATCCCTGGATAGCGCGCCATAAACCGCGCCAGCATGGGCCCCACGTGAACGTGCAGCAAGGTGACAGGACAGGTGATCCGGACCATACCGCGCGGCTCAGCCTGTAAAGCAGCCACCGCCTCCTCCGCAGCTTCAGCTTCCACCAGCATGGCTTTACAGTGCTGATAGAACGTCTGCCCCACCTCCGTCACCGCAAACTGCCGCGTGGTACGTTGGATCAACCGAACGCCCAGGCGTTCTTCCAGCTGAGCAATCCGACGGCTCAGTTTCGACTTAGGCTGATCGAGCGCCCGACCCGCCGCCGCAAAGCCACCATGCTCCACCACCTTCACAAACCATACGAAATCATTGAGATCCTGCATACGCCTCCATTGTTCCATTTAAAGAACAGTGAATGTCATTTTTGCTATCTACCGGGATATTAACCCTGAATATAAGCTAATTCCATCAACAGGACATCAGGAGTTAATCATGAAAAACGTAACAGGCGTGTATACCGCACCTCGGCCGCACTGGGTCGGTGACGGTTTTCCGGTTCGTTCGATGTTTTCTTACCAGACGCACGGCGAGCCCCTGAGCCCGTTCCTGCTGCTGGACTACGCCGGACCGCATACCTTCCCGGCGGACGGCGCGAAACGCGGCGTGGGCGAGCATCCTCATCGCGGCTTTGAAACGGTGACCATCGTCTACTCAGGCGAAGTGGAGCACCGTGATTCCACCGGCAGAGGCGGCGTTATTGGCCCAGGCGACGTGCAGTGGATGACGGCAGGCGCAGGCATTTTGCACGAGGAGTTCCACTCCAGCGCGTTTTCGCAGAAAGGCGGTGAACTGAAAATGATGCAGCTGTGGGTCAACCTGCCCGCCAAAGACAAAATGGCGACGCCTGGCTACCAGAGCATCACTCAGTCGGATATCCCGGTGGTCACCCTGCCGGATAACAGCGGAACATTGCGCGTGATTGCTGGCCGTTTTGGAGAGGTAACCGGCCCGGCGCATACCTTCTCACCGCTGAACGTGTGGGATCTCGCGCTGCGCCAGGGTAGCCATCTGACGCTCAATCAGCCCGAAGGCTGGAGCACGGCGCTGGTTGTCGTTGAAGGCAGCGTGACGGTGAACGGCACCACGCCTGCCGGTGAGGCGCAACTGGTCGTGCTGAGTCAGAGCGGTGACAAATTGCATCTCGAAGCCAGCAGCGATGCCAAAGTGCTGCTGATGGCCGGGGAGCCGTTGAATGAACCCATCGTGGGCTATGGCCCGTTTGTAATGAACAGTAAAACCGAAATTGCCGAGGCTATTCGCGATTTCAACTCCGGCCGCTTTGGCCAAATCTAAACGTAATAAAGGAGCGCATTATGTCTACCCCTGCAAACTTCAACGGTGCACGTCCCGTTATTGACGTAAACGATGCCGTTATGCTGCTTATCGATCACCAGAGCGGGCTGTTCCAGACCGTAGGTGACATGCCAATGCCTGAGCTGCGCGCCCATGCAGCGGCGCTGGCAAAAATCGCCTCGCTGGCGAAGATCCCGGTAATCACCACGGCGTCGGTTCCACAGGGACCGAACGGCCCGCTTATCCCGGAGATCCACGCCAACGCGCCGCACGCACAGTATGTGGCACGCAAGGGTGAGATCAACGCCTGGGATAACCCGGAGTTCGTGGCAGCGGTGAAAGCCACCGGGCGCAAAACGCTGATTATCGCGGGGACGATCACCAGCGTCTGCATGGCCTTCCCATCCATCAGCGCGGTGGCGGACGGATATAAAGTGTTTGCGGTGATTGATGCCTCTGGCACCTACAGCAAAATGGCGCAGGAGATCACCCTGGCGCGCGTGGTGCAGGCAGGCGTGGTGCCGATGGACACGGCTGCTGTTGCTTCCGAAATTCAGCGCACGTGGAACCGTGAAGATGCGGGTGAATGGGCTGAGGTGTACACCCACATCTTCCCGGCCTACCAGCTGCTGATCGAAAGCTACAGCAAAGCGCAGGACGTGGTGAAAAATAGCGAAGTGCTCGATTCGCAGCGTTAATCCTGCGCGCTGCGATATAAGCTGATTAAGGCTTAACCGAACAAGCACGAATGCTGAAAATCTGCTTGACCGTTTTAGCGCAACTCCCTATAGTAGCGCCCCGTTGCCCCCCAAGCGGTCAGGCAGCAAAACAATATGGTGAGGTGTCCGAGTGGCTGAAGGAGCACGCCTGGAAAGTGTGTATACGGCAACGTATCGGGGGTTCGAATCCCCCCCTCACCGCCATATTTGAAGAAGAGCTCGCATGAAAATGCGGGCTTTTTTTTCGCATGTGCACCCCTTTGGGGGGGATGAGAACCCCCGACCGGGGTTCGACAACTGGCGCAGCCAGTTGGACAGGCTGAGAGCGAAGCGAACAGGCTGCCCGCAGGGCGAGCGCAGCGAGTCAATCCCCCCGGTGCTATATGCAGCTCGGTGCGGCCTGAGCCCCTCACCCTAACCCTCTCCCCAGGGGAGAGGGGTTAAAATGCACAAAAAACAAAGCCCGGTTTCCCGGGCCTTGAATACAACAACATACTCAATAATACGCTTCCAACGTGCGTTGACACAGCGCTGAGCGCACACAGTCATCTTTGGTGAAGCGGACCATCCCTATCATCTCATCTTCCTCAAAACGTGACATGGCATCGCTCAGGCCGGACTTCACGCCCGACGGCAGGTCACACTGGGTAATATCGCCGTTGACGATAACCGTCACGTTCTCCCCGAGGCGCGTTAAAAACATCTTCATTTGCGCAGCGGTCACGTTCTGAGCCTCGTCAAGAATAACGACCGCATTTTCAAATGTACGTCCGCGCATATAGGCGAACGGCGCGATTTCCACCTTGCCAATCTCTGGTCGCAGGCAATACTGCATAAAGGAAGCGCCCAACCGCTTCACCAGCACGTCATAGACGGGCCTGAAGTACGGGGCAAACTTCTCCGAAATGTCTCCGGGCAGGAAGCCCAGATCTTCATCCGCTTGCAGTACCGGACGGGTAACGATGATCCTTTCCACGTCCTTATGAATCAGCGCCTCCGCCGCTTTGGCGGCGCTGATCCAGGTTTTCCCGCATCCGGCTTCCCCGGTTGCAAAGATGAGCTGTTTACTCTCGATAGCATTCAGGTAGTGCGCCTGAGCTTCATTCCGCGCCACAATTGGCGATGCATCGCGGCTGTCCCGCGCCATGCCAATGGATTCTACGCCGCTCATCTGCACAAGCGAGGTGACCGATTCTTCTTCACGCTGTTTATGACTACGTGAATCCCGTCTCAGCACACGTTTTGCTTCACGACGAGCTTTGATCACTGCTTTCTGTCTTCCCATGGATAGCACCTTGAGTTGTTGGTATTCATCACACGCGCCAGCATCGGCACGATTATGCGCACGAACATCAGAGGGTTGGCTTCCTTGTAAGCCATTGCTTGCATTACCGGATGACGATATACAACGGCTACGCGCACCGTTATGCACGTCGGTAGAAAAAGGTTCTTGAGGTGAAGGAGAGAATTTGGTGGTGAGGAAATCGCTGCCGGAGTCTGAGCCTCCGCGCCGGGTACTGCGGTTGATGTGTTTACCTTGTCCAGTACAGGACGCAACCATTCGCGATCTCCATAGTGAGTTAGCATCACTGCCGGGAACTACCGCTGTCTTCTCTTAAGTACATCAGGAATTATCATAAATGCAACATTTATTTTACCTGAATGCAACTTTTAGGACTGCCCCTACATGGAAAATCAGTCTTATATAGAAATATTACAGAAATATAACAATAAGATAGTCCTTCGAAAAAATAATGTCCCCGCGAACTGTCGCAGGGACGATTATCAGGCTTCTATCAGACCCTGAGCGAGCCAGGCGTTCGCGTCACGCGCGCCGGGCAGAGCAAAGAAATAGCCGCCGCCGATGGGCTTGATATACTCCTCCAGCGCTTCGCCGTTGAGCCGCTTCTGCACGGTGAGAAATCCCTTCTCCAGATCGTGCTGATAGCAGACAAACAGCAGTCCCATATCAAGCTGACCGGAGTTGGTCACCCCCAGCGAGTAGCTGTAGCCCCTGCGCATCATCAGGCTGGACTGCGTCTCTTTGGTGCGAGGATTGGCGAGGCGAATATGGCTGTCCAGCGCGATGACATCCCCGTTCGGATCGCGGGCGTAGTCGGGTTCATCGTGCTCGTGCTTCATGCCGAGCGGTGCGCCGGTTTGCTTATCGCGACCGAAGATAGTTTGCTGCTCTTTCAGCGGCGTGCGGTCCCAGAACTCCACGTGGAACTGAATGATACGCACCGCCTGATAGGTGCCTCCGACCGCCCAGGCCGGTTCGCCCTGATCCGCCGTCACCCAGACCACGTTCTTCATCAACGCGGTATTGCTGCTGTCCGGGTTGGCGGTGCCGTCTTTGAAGCCCAGCAGGTTGACCGGCGTCTCTTTCCCTTTACTGCGCGCGGCGTGGTCAGAGATAAAACCTTCCCGCTTCCAGCGCACGCTCAGCAGATCCGGGGTGTGCTTGATAATATCGCGCAGGGCATGGATCACCGTATCCTGGGTATTAGCGCAGATCTGCAACAGCAGATCGCCGTGGCACAGCGCCGCGTCGAGAGAATCATTCGGGAATCGCGTCATTTTTTGCAGCGCTTTCGGCTTCTGCTTCGCCAGTCCGTAGCGATCATCAAACAGCGATTCCCCCACCGACACGGTGATGGTCAGATTATCGGGAGCGATAAACGCGCCGAGGATGCCGGAATCCATCGGCGGCAGGCGTGGATTCGGTGTTTCCGGTGCCGGACCGCCGGCGGTCAGGAAGGCAATGCGCGTGGTCAACAGCCTGAACAGACGCTCAAGGTCGGCCTTATCACTCGCCAGCGAATCGAAAGCCACCAGCATCATCGAGGCCTGCTGCGGCGTCAGGATCCCCGCCTGGTGCTCACCATAAAACGGCTGCGTTTCCATACGCGCATCCGGGGAGAGCGTGCCGGGGGCGCTTTGCGGTTTTGCCGCATGCGCCACCGGACAGCCGCCCGCCAGGGCAAACGCGCCGCCCAGCGCCCCTACCCCTTTTAACAACCGACGTCGGGAAGGTTCCGCCACGTCGTACTCGTCATGCTTGTTCATCGCTTAATCCAGACCCAGTACGCCACGCAGCAGGGAGAGATCTTCCGCCAGCGTCGTAATCGGGCCTTTAAGCGCGTTACGGTCAGCATCGGTCAGCTTGTCGTAGGTTTCGAATCCGTCTTTGGTGCGGTATTTCGCCAGGATAGCGTCAACTTTCTTAAAGTTGGCATCCACTTTCGCCAGCAGCTCGCCGTTCTCTTTTTGCAGCTGAGGCCGCAGCAGATCGACAATTTTCTGTGCGCCGTCGACGTTCGCCTGGAAGTCCCACAGGTCGGTGTGGCTGTAACGATCTTCTTCACCGCTGATTTTGCTGGCGGCCACTTCTTCAATCAGACCCGCTGCGCCACCCACCACTTTCGACGGCGGGAAGGCCAGCTCGCTGATGCGTTTTTGCAGCTCCAGCACGTCGCTGTTGAGCTGATCGGCGTATTTCTCCATCCCACTGGTGGAGTTATCGCCAAACAGGGCTTTTTCCAGACGGTGGAAGCCGGTGAATTTCGGATCGGCGGCCTTCTGCTCGTAGTCGTCTTCACGGGCGTCAATGCTGCCATCGAGATCAGAGAACAGTTCGGCAATCGGCTCAATGCGCTCGTAGTGCTGACGGGTAGGCGCATACAGGGATTTCGCTTTTTCGATGTCGCCCGCTTTCACCGCGTCGGTAAAGGCTTTGGTGCCTGCCACCAGGTCTGCTGTCTCTTTGGTGACGTAGGCTTTATAGGCGGTAATGGCGTCGCCGAGGCTCAGCAGCGCCGTGCCCTTGGCCGCGTCCGCCGTCGCTGCGCCTTTGACGATCAGCTTACCTTTCGGGTTAGTCAGCAGGCCGCAGGTCATGTCATATTCCCCGGGCTGAAGATTTGCGGTCATCTTCTGGCTGAAGCCCGGCGCGATATTCTCGCGCTCTTCCACCACCATCACGCCTTTCAGGATCTCCCACTCCAGCGCCTTCTGGCTGTGGTTCTGAATAATAAACTGCGTTTTACCGCTGTTAACCGTGATGGTCATCGGCTCGCACTGTTTATCGTTGACGGTGACTTTTACCTGCGGAATATCTGCCGCCTGAGCGGTGAAGGCAGACACGAACAGCGCGGCAATGCCTGCGCATAACGCACTACGACGGAACTGAATGGCCATGACTCTTCCCTTTAAAAGTATGTTGTAACTAAAACAGCACTTACGGCGCAACGCGCGACGCCTGCGAGCCGGTACGCGGCGGCATAGCGAACAGGATCAGCGCCGGAACCAGATAGATAAAGTACATCGCCACTTCGCTGACGCTCGGCGTTTCCTGGTAGCCGAAGATCCCTTCGAGCAGGGTACCCGTCAGTGAATGGGTCGACAGGACGTTGCTGAGATCGAACGCCACGTCCTGGAAGTGGTTCCACAGACCCGCTTCGTGGAAGGCGCGGATCGCCCCTGCCGCCAGCCCCGCGGCCACCAGCAGAATAAACAGGCTGGTCCACTTGAAGAACGCGCCCAGGTTAAGACGAATGCCGCCCCAGTAGAGCAGGAAGCCAAGCACAACCGCCGTGGCCAGCCCGAGCATCGCGCCCAGTGGGGGCCAGATGCCCACGTCCTGCTGAAAAGCCGCGAGCAGGAAGAACACAGACTCCAGGCCTTCACGCGCCACGGCGAAAAAGACCATCATGATCAGCGCCCAGCCGTGGTGGTTGCCTTTTTGCAGGGCGTTATCCACCGCCTGCTCAAGCTGTACCTTCACGTTACGGGAGACCTTGCGCATCCAGAACACCATCCAGGTGAGGATCACCACCGCAATCACGGCGACGATCCCTTCAAACAGCTCCTGCTCTTTCTGCGGGAACTCCCCGGTGGTTTCGTTGATGAGGATACCGAGGCCCAGGCAGAGCGCCGCAGCAAGGAAAACCCCAACCCACATCACGCCAATCCAGCGTCCGCGCTGGGTACGCTTCAGATAACTGGCGATAAGGCTAACAATCAGGGCCGCTTCAAGGCCTTCACGTAACATAATGAGAAAAGGAACAAACATGCCGACACCTTAAATGTTTATCGCGGTCAACTGATGCAAAGAAAAGTAAATTCTTGTGATAGTGATTATCATTACGGCAACAAGAAAAACAAGCGAAATGTGTTGCGTTTTGATGACCAGATGTAAACGCATTGCGAAGTAATAATTGCCTGAGTAACCGTTACGTTTATAAGGTATAACGAAAATGCCCATTTACGGTTAACCGGGGCTGTGGCTAAATGTCCTCCTCGAAAACCAACTGAAAATAAGCCATGTTTAAAATTGTCCATTTCCTGCTGGCGCTGGTGATTATTCTTGCGCTCGCCTGGCTGGTGAGTTTCGACCGCCGAAAAATTCGTATTCGTTTCGTTTTACAGCTGATCGTGATCGAAATCGCGCTGGCGTTCTTTTTCCTCCACGCAGAAAGCGGCCTGTTTATTATTAAATACGTTTCCGGTTTCTTTGAGTCGCTGCTTAAATTCGCTGCCGAAGGGACGAATTTTGTCTTTGGCGGGATGGGTGAAAAAGGGCTGGCGTTCATTTTCCTTGGCGTGCTCTGCCCCATTATTTTTATCTCGGCGCTGATTGGTATTCTTCAGCACTGGCGTATTCTGCCGATCTTTATTCGGGTGATCGGGACGCTGCTGTCAAAACTGAACGGCATGGGCAAGCTGGAATCCTTTAACGCGGTGAGTTCGCTGATCCTCGGTCAGTCGGAAAACTTCATTGCCTACAAAGGCGTGCTGGGCGATCTCTCCTCGCGTCGTCTGTTTACGATGGCTGCCACGGCCATGTCGACGGTTTCGCTGTCGATTGTCGGGGCCTATATGACTATGCTCGACGCCAGATTTGTCGTCGCGGCGCTGATCCTGAACATGTTTAGCACCTTTATTATTCTTTCGGTTATTAACCCGGCCCGCCCGGAAGCGGAGCCGGATATCAGGCTGGAAAAACTGCACGAATCCCAGAGCTTCTTTGAAATGCTTGGCGAGTATATTCTGGCCGGTTTTAAGGTGGCGATGATTATTCTGGCGATGCTGATTGGCTTTATCGCCCTTATTAGCGCCATTAACGCCCTCTTCTCCGGCATATTTGGCATGAGCTTCCAGCAGATTCTGGGTTATGTGTTTTATCCGCTGGCGTGGCTTATTGGTATTCCGCTGAGCGATGCCTTAAACGCGGGGAGCATTATGGCAACCAAGCTGGTGGCGAATGAATTTGTGGCGATGATCGAGCTGCAAAAAATAGCCCATCAAATGTCACCGCGCGGGCTGGGGATTTTGTCCGTGTTCCTGGTATCGTTCGCTAACTTCGCTTCCATTGGCATTGTGGCGGGGGCAATAAAAGGTCTGAATGAGCAACAGGGTAACGTGGTGTCGCGGTTTGGTTTACGCCTGGTATACGGGGCAACGCTGGTAAGCCTGCTGTCGGCGAGTTTTGCGGGGTTGGTGCTCTGATGCAATGCCGGGTGGCGCGCAGCGATCCCGGCCTACAAAACAACAACGGCGGGATTTCCCGCCGTTTTCATTAAAACTGCACGCACACCGGCTGGTCGACCCGCATCACCGACTCCTGCGCGAAGCGTGACTTATAGATCCCGCGCAACGCTTCGATATTCTTCTCACTCTGCGCGTCTTTAGCGTGGATCAGCATCAATGCCTTGCTCGGCTCGCGCGCCACTTTTCCATCATTCCCTAGCCACTGACCTCGCGCATCAAATAACGTTAAACCATCGCGAAAGCGTGGCGTCACGTCCTGGTCGACAAACTGCTGCCATTCGTTGCCTGTGATTTGCGCCCCGGCAGGACGGTTTAAGCCGAAATAGAGCGTGGTCTGCTGCATCTGATTTTCTGCTTTGCAGGTTTCCACCGCCGCATGCTGCGAGGGTGCGTTACAGCCCGCCAGCAGCACGAATGCTGCCACCATTAACCCTGTTTTAATTCTCATTGATGAAGACTCACAAAGGTGAAAGGACTATCCCCTCTCCCCACCGGGGAGAGGGTTAGGGTGAGGGGAAAATTACTCAGCCTGGAGCTTAGACGGCGGCGCTGAGTGATAGTGCGCGTCCGCCTCCGCAAAGCGTTTCTGCATGGCGGCAGACGGGGCCTTACCCAGCAGGCTGAACACCACAATCCCGATGCTGCCGAAGATGAAGCCCGGAATAATTTCGTACAGGCCCAGCCACGCGAACTGTTTCCAGACGATAACGGTTACCGCACCGATAATCATCCCCGCCAGCGCGCCGTTGCGGGTCATGCGTGACCACAGTACAGAGAACAGCACCACCGGACCAAATGCTGCACCAAAGCCCGCCCAGGCGTAGCTCACCAGCCCCAGCACGCGGTTTTCCGGGTTTGCCGCCAGCGCAATTGCAATTAGCGCCACCAGCAGCACCATAAAGCGCCCTACCCACACCAGCTCTTTCTGGCTCGCGCCCTTACGCAGAAACGCTTTGTAGAGGTCTTCGGTGATGGCGCTGGAGCACACCAGCAGCTGACAGCTCAGGGTGGACATCACCGCCGCGAGGATCGCGGAGAGCAGAATACCGGCAATCCACGGGTTGAACAGGATCTGCGCCAGCTCGATGAACACGCGCTCGGCGTTCTGGTTCACCGCGCCCGCCTGCGCCGGGTTGTTGTTGAAGTACGCGATACCGAAGAAGCCGACCGCACACGCCCCCGCCAGACACAGGATCATCCACGTCATGCTGATGCGACGCGCGTGAACGATGGTGTGGTGAGAATCCGCCGCCATGAAGCGCGCCAGAATGTGCGGCTGGCCGAAGTAGCCCAGGCCCCAGCCCATCAGAGATACAATGGCGACGAAGTTCAGCCCTTTCAGCATATCGACGTTTTCGATGCTCTTCTGCTTGATCACTTCCAGCGATTCGCCAAAGCCGCCGACGGTGAAAATGACAATCACCGGAGTCAGGATCAGGGCGAAGATCATCAGGCTCGCCTGCACGGTATCGGTCCAGCTTACCGCCAGGAATCCGCCCACGAAGGTATAGAGGATGGTTGCTGCGGCGCCGGCCCACAGGGCGGTTTCATAGCTCATGCCGAAGGTGCTTTCGAACAGGCGCGCGCCCGCCACGATGCCGGAGGCACAGTAGATGGTGAAGAACAGCAGGATCACCACCGCGGAGATAATGCGCAGGATACGGCTGTTATCTTCAAAGCGTCCGGTGAAGTAGTCCGGCAGCGTCAGGGCGTTGTTGTTGGCTTCGGTGTGCACGCGCAGACGGCCTGCCACCAGCTTCCAGTTGATCCACGCGCCAACGGTCAGGCCGATGGCGATCCAGCTTTCGGAGATACCGGAGATGAAAATCGCGCCCGGCAGGCCCATCAGCAGCCAGCCGCTCATGTCGGAAGCGCCCGCAGAGAGTGCGGTGACCATCGGGCCTAAGCTGCGCCCGCCGAGGATGTAGTCGTCAAAGTTTTTCGTTGAACGCCATGCCAAAAACCCTATCAGGATCATGCCAAAAATATAAACGAGAAATGTCACCAGCATCGGTGTGCTAATAGCCATTCAAATTCTCCAAAATGTCGAGCGACAACCGTCCGGGTTGCCTTGTTATGTCATCACCGGAACGTAGTGATGTGTGTATGTGTTTCCGTTGGGCGCGCTATCCTGCCGTATACGCACCCCACTGACAAACGATTTAACACTGCATTTACATGAATTTCATCCCTGGTTTTATACGTCTTTCCTATAGGTTGCACTCGCTCACGCTTTTACGGGTTGCACCTTTAAAAAGTGTTAAGCACCGCATAAAAACTGGGCTCAGAAACCGCCGCACGTTCTTTTTCACAGCTAACCAATCGTTAACAATCCATTCATTTTCCAGCTTGCAGACCAGGTCACATTTAACACGGTTGCACAAAGTTGCAACATGGTGGATATTTCACGCTATCAACAGAACGCTATTACAGAACAACAGGAGTTTTGGCATGGGGATGACCACCATGGGGGTTAAGCTGGATGACGCTACCCGCGAACGGATTAAAACCGCTGCGACCCGCATCGACCGCACACCGCACTGGTTAATCAAGCAGGCGATTTTTAACTATCTGGAAAGACTGGAGAGTGAAGAAGGTCTGCCGGAGCTGCCTGCCCTGCTGGCGGGTGCAGCGAACGAAAGCGAAGAGGCCGCGACGGCCGTTGAAGAGAACCACCAGCCGTTCCTGGAATTTGCCGAGCAGATCCTGCCGCAGTCCGTCAGCCGCGCCGCCATTACCGGCGCCTACCGCCGTGCCGAAACCGACGCCGTGCCGATGCTCCTGGAGCAGGCGCGCCTGCCGGAAGCCGTTGCCGCTCAGGCGCACAGCCTCGCGTATCAGCTCGCCGACAAGCTGCGTAACCAGAAAACCGCCAGCGGACGCGCCGGTATGGTGCAGGGTCTGTTGCAGGAGTTCTCCCTCTCCTCGCAGGAAGGCGTGGCGCTGATGTGTCTGGCGGAAGCGCTGCTGCGTATTCCGGATAAAGCCACCCGCGATGCCCTGATCCGCGACAAAATCAGTAACGGCAACTGGCACTCCCACATTGGCCGCAGTCCGTCCCTGTTCGTTAACGCCGCCACCTGGGGCCTGCTGTTTACCGGCAAGCTGGTCTCCACCCATAACGAAGCCAACCTGTCGCGCTCTCTGAACCGCATCATCGGCAAAAGCGGCGAGCCGCTGATCCGCAAGGGCGTGGACATGGCGATGCGCCTGATGGGCGAGCAGTTCGTCACCGGGGAAACCATTGCCGAAGCGCTGGCGAACGCCCGCAAGCTGGAAGACAAAGGCTTCCGCTACTCCTACGACATGCTGGGTGAAGCGGCGCTGACCGCCGCCGACGCGCAGGCCTACATGGTCTCTTACCAGCAGGCGATCCACGCCATCGGTAAAGCGTCCAACGGTCGCGGTATTTATGAAGGTCCGGGCATCTCTATCAAGCTTTCCGCCCTGCACCCGCGCTACAGCCGTGCGCAGTACGACCGGGTGATGGAAGAACTCTACCCGCGCCTGAAGTCCCTGACCCTGCTGGCGCGCCAGTATGACATCGGCATCAACATCGACGCCGAAGAGGCGGACCGTCTGGAGATCTCCCTCGACCTGCTGGAAAAA
The DNA here is from genome assembly GCF_032389435.1 of Enterobacter sp. DTU_2021_1002640_1_SI_PRY_ASU_LCPMC_013. NCBI lineage: Bacteria > Pseudomonadati > Pseudomonadota > Gammaproteobacteria > Enterobacterales > Enterobacteriaceae > Enterobacter > Enterobacter sp. DTU_2021_1002640_1_SI_PRY_ASU_LCPMC_013. The sequence continues at coordinate 1,680,688 of NZ_CP135594.1, read as the reverse complement.
CTGTGCTTCGAGCCGGAGCTGGCGGGCTGGAACGGGATTGGTTTCGTTATCCAGGCCTACCAGAAACGCTGTCCGTTCGTCATTGACTACCTGATTGACCTGGCCAGCCGCAGCCGTCGCCGCCTGATGATCCGTCTGGTGAAGGGCGCCTACTGGGACAGCGAAATCAAACGCGCCCAGATGGAAGGTCTGGAAGGTTATCCGGTCTATACCCGCAAGGTCTATACCGACGTCTCTTACCTCGCCTGCGCGAAAAAACTGCTCGGCGTGCCGAACCTGATTTATCCTCAGTTCGCCACCCACAACGCCCACACCCTGGCGGCGATCTACAGCCTCGCGGGTCAGAACTACTATCCGGGCCAGTACGAGTTCCAGTGCCTGCACGGCATGGGTGAACCGCTGTACGAGCAGGTGACCGGTAAAGTGGCCGACGGCAAGCTGAACCGTCCGTGCCGAATTTATGCCCCGGTAGGTACCCACGAAACCCTGCTGGCCTACCTGGTGCGTCGTCTGCTGGAGAACGGGGCGAACACCTCCTTCGTTAACCGCATCGCCGATACCACCCTGCCGCTGGACGAACTGGTGGCCGACCCGGTACAGGCCGTTGAGAAGATGGCGGCGCAGGAAGGCCAGATTGGTCTGCCGCATCCGAAGATTGCCCTGCCGCGCGAGCTGTATGGTGCAGGTCGCGTCAACTCGGCGGGTCTGGATCTTGCCAACGAACACCGTCTGGCGTCGCTCTCTTCTGCCCTGCTTAACAGCGCATTGCAGAAGTGGCAGGCCAGGCCGATCCTTGAGCAGCCCGTTGAGGACGGTGAAATGCAGCCGGTGATCAACCCGGCAGAGCCGAAGGATATCGTCGGCTACGTGCGCGAAGCCACGGAAACGGAAGTGGAGCAGGCCCTGGAGAGCGCGATGAACAACGCGCCAATCTGGTTTGCCACCCCGCCGCAGGAGCGTGCCGCCATTCTGGAACGCGCGGCGGTGCTGATGGAAGATCAGATGCAGCAGCTTATCGGCATTCTGGTGCGTGAAGCGGGTAAAACCTTCAGCAACGCCATCGCCGAAGTGCGCGAGGCGGTCGACTTCCTGCACTACTACGCCGGTCAGGTGCGCGATGATTTCGACAACGAAACCCACCGTCCGCTCGGTCCTGTGGTGTGTATCAGCCCGTGGAACTTCCCGCTGGCGATCTTCACCGGTCAGATTGCCGCGGCGCTGGCCGCAGGCAACAGCGTGCTGGCGAAACCGGCAGAGCAGACCCCGCTGATTGCCGCCCAGGGCATTAACATTCTGCTGGAAGCGGGCGTACCGGCGGGCGTGGTGCAGCTGCTGCCAGGGCGCGGTGAAACGGTCGGGGCCAAACTGACTTCCGATAACCGCGTGCGCGGCGTGATGTTTACCGGTTCTACCGAAGTGGCCTCCCTGCTACAACGCAACATCGCCACCCGTCTGGATGCGCAGGGCCGTCCTACCCCGCTGATCGCTGAAACCGGCGGCATGAACGCCATGATCGTGGACTCCTCCGCGCTCACCGAGCAGGTCGTCGTTGACGTGCTGGCCTCTGCTTTCGACAGCGCGGGCCAACGCTGTTCCGCCCTGCGCGTACTGTGCTTACAGGATGACGTGGCTGACCACACGCTGAAGATGCTGCGCGGTGCGATGGCGGAATGCCGCATGGGCAACCCGGGCCGTCTCACCACCGACATCGGGCCGGTGATCGACGCGGAAGCCAAAGCCAACATTGAAAACCACATTCAGACCATGCGTGCCAAAGGCCGTCCGGTGTTCCAGGCGGTGCGGGAGAACAGCGAAGATGCCCGCGAGTGGCAGACCGGCACCTTCGTGCCGCCAACGCTGATTGAGCTGGCAAGCTTCGACGAGCTGAAAAAAGAGGTCTTCGGTCCGGTACTGCACGTGGTGCGCTACAACCGTAACAACCTCAACGAGCTGATCGATCAGATCAACGCCTCGGGTTACGGCCTGACGCTTGGCGTGCATACCCGTATCGACGAAACCATTGCCCAGGTGACCGGCAATGCTAAAGTCGGCAACCTGTACGTCAACCGCAACATGGTTGGCGCGGTCGTGGGCGTGCAGCCATTCGGCGGTGAAGGTCTCTCCGGCACCGGCCCGAAAGCGGGCGGTCCGCTCTATCTGTACCGCCTGCTGGCAAACCGTCCGGAAAATGCGCTGGGCGTGACGCTGGCGCGTCAGGACGCGGAATATCCGGTGGATGCGCAGGTGAAAGCCGTGCTGACCCAGCCGCTGGACGCGCTGATTAAGTGGGCTGAAAATCGTCCCGAGCTGCATGCGATTGCACAGCATTACGGCGAGCTGGCGCAGGCGGGAACACAGCGTCTGCTGCCGGGTCCAACCGGTGAGCGCAACACCTGGACGCTGATGCCGCGCGAGCGTGTGCTGTGCGTGGCGGATAACGAGCAGGATGCGCTGGTGCAGCTGGCAGCCGCAACGGCAACGGGCTGTGAGGTGCTGTGGCCGGAAGATGCCCTGCATCGCGACCTCGCCAAACAGTTGCCAAAAGCGGTCTCGGCCCGCATTCGCTTTGCGAAGGCCGATGCCCTGCTGACCCAGCCGTTTGACGCGGTGATCTACCACGGTGATTCCGACCAGCTACGCGAACTGTGCGAGCAGGTGGCGGCCCGCAGCGGCGCGATTGTCTCGGTGCAGGGCTTCGCCCGCGGGGAGACCAACCTGCTGCTGGAGCGGCTGTACGTTGAGCGTTCGCTCAGCGTTAACACCGCGGCGGCGGGTGGTAACGCCAGCCTGATGACAATCGGTTAATCGTGTAAACTCTCCCCGGTGACGCTACGCTTACCGGGGCTACAAAACAGCCCAGGCCGGATAAGCACAGCGTATCCGGCTTTTTTACATGGAGGGGATGATGAAAAGAGTATTTCTCGCAGGTGCAGCCCTGCTCATGAGCGCCAGCGCGCTGGCCGACGAGTGCGACAACGCGACCACCCAGCTTGAACTGAACACCTGTAGCGCGCAGCAGTACCAGGCCGCCGATAAAAAGCTCAACGAGACGTATCAGGCCGCCATCAAACGTGCGGCAGCGCCTCAGCGCGATCTACTGAAAAAGGCGCAGCAGGCGTGGATCGGCCTGCGCGACGCGGACTGTGCGTTTATCGGTTCGGGTACGGAAGGCGGGAGCGTTCAGCCAATGATTGTTAACCAGTGTCTGGCGGAGAAAACCGCGGAGCGCGAAGCGTTTCTGGCCACGCTGATGCAGTGTGAAGAGGGCGACTTAAGCTGTCCCCTCCCGCCGGGCTGACGAGGCACGGAACTATTCCCTCTCCCTCCGGGAGAGGGTTAGGGTGAGGGAAACTAGCGCACGCGGATCCCTTCGATAATCATCCGCTGTACGTTTTCCAGGGTGCTCTGGAAAAACGCCTCGTCCTGGAGCGTTTTACCGGTCACCGCTTCAACCTGGGCCGCAAAGTCAGCGTAATGCTGGGTGGAGGCCCAAATCATAAAGATCAGATGATGCGGATCGACCGGGGCCAGTTTTCCGCTGGCGACCCATCCGGCAATAATGGCCGATTTATCGTCCACCAGCTGCTTTAGATCTCCCGTCAGCTCCGCCTGCAACAGCGGCGCGCCCTGCAACATCTCCAGGCAGAACAGCCTTGATGCCTGCGGGTAATCACGCGATACCTCCAGCTTCAGGCGTATGTACTCCTCTATCGCCACCAGCGGGGCCAGCTCTTCGCGAAACGCCTTGAGAGGTGCCAGCCAGATATCGAGGATCTGCTGCATCACCGCGATATAGAGCGCCTCTTTTGACGGGTAGTAGTAGAGCAGATTGGTTTTGGATACCCCGGCCTGCTCCGCCACCTGCTCAAGGCGCGTACCGTGAATACCAAACTGCGAAAATGTCTCCAGCGCAGCGCTGAGGATCGCCTGTTTCTTGGCGCTCACCGCCTGCGAACGTTTACCGGGTGTTTTCACTGCGCCTTGTGTCATTTTCGCTCTCCATTTTCTGTCCTGCGCTCAGCATAGCAAAACCCCCGTCTCGCCACGACCTTCTGCACCCTCAGCGCGCATGAGTGCCTGTTTTCTGTGCAATGATTTTGACCATCCAGTCCACATTTTCGCTGTTAATTTTAACAACCATCATTTAACACCTTAATAACAAAGTGATTTTCAAAACTGGCACTCCCTTTGCTAAAACATCGTGACACCTGCGACGTAATGAAGAGAGGTTCGTGATGAAAATTGGCGTATTTGTACCGATCGGCAACAACGGCTGGCTTATCTCGACCACTGCCCCGCAATACATGCCGACCTTTGAGCTGAATAAAGCCATCGTGCAGAAAGCGGAGCACTACCACTTCGACTTTGCGCTCTCGATGATCAAGCTGCGCGGTTTCGGCGGTAAGACCGAATTCTGGGACCACAACCTGGAGTCTTTCACCCTGATGGCGGGCCTGGCGGCGGTAACCTCGCGCATCCAGATTTACGCCACCGCCGCCACCCTTACCCTTCCCCCGGCGATCGTGGCGCGGATGGCCTCCACCATCGACTCCATCTCCGGGGGGCGCTTTGGCGTTAACCTGGTCACCGGCTGGCAAAAGCCGGAGTACGAGCAGATGGGGATCTGGCCGGGCGACGATTACTTCTCCCGCCGCTACGACTACCTGACCGAATATGTGCAGGTGCTGCGCGATCTGTGGGGCACCGGAAAAAGCGATTTCAAAGGCGACTTCTTCACCATGAACGACTGCCGCGTCAGCCCACAGCCGTCGGTGCCGATGAAGGTGATTTGCGCCGGGCAGAGCGACGCGGGAATGGAATTTTCCGCGAAATACGCCGACTTCAACTTCTGCTTCGGCAAAGGCGTTAACACCCCTGCCGCCTTCGCGCCCACCGCGGCACGCATGAAAGCGGCCGCCGACAAAACCGGGCGCGACGTGGGCTCCTACGTGCTGTTTATGGTGATTGCCGACGAAACCGACGACGCCGCGCGCGCAAAATGGGAACGATACAAGGACGGCGCGGATGACGACGCGCTGCGCTGGCTGACCGAGCAGAGCCAGAAAGATACCCGCTCCGGCGCGGACACCAATGTGCGCCAGATGGCCGACCCGACGTCTGCCGTCAATATCAACATGGGCACGCTGGTTGGCTCGTATGCCAGCGTCGCCAGAATGCTCGACGAAGTGGCTGCCGTGCCCGGCGCCGAAGGCGTGCTGCTGACCTTCGATGATTTTCTCACCGGCGTGGAAACTTTCGGCGAGCGCATCCAGCCGCTGATGCAGTGCCGCGCCCACATCCCTGCCGTGACGAAGGAGGTGGCGTAATGACGACCCTCAACGCTCGCCCGGAAGCCATTACCTTTGACGCGCAGCGCAGCGCGCTGATCGTGGTGGATATGCAAAACGCCTATGCCAGTAAAGGCGGGTATCTGGATCTGGCCGGGTTTGACGTCTCCACCACGCAGCCGGTGATTGAGAACATCAAAACCGCCGTGAGCGCCGCGCGTGCTGCGGGCATGCTGATCATCTGGTTCCAGAACGGCTGGGACGACCAGTACGTCGAGGCTGGCGGTCCCGGTTCCCCCAACTTTCACAAATCCAACGCCCTGAAAACCATGCGCCAACGGCCCGAACTCCAGGGCACGCTGCTGGCGAAAGGCGGCTGGGATTATCAGCTGGTGGATGAGCTGGTACCGGAACCCGGCGATATCGTGCTGCCGAAACCGCGCTACAGCGGCTTTTTCAATACCCCGCTCGACAGCCTGCTGCGCAGCCGGGGCATTCGCCATCTGGTCTTTACGGGCATTGCCACCAACGTGTGCGTGGAGTCGACCCTGCGCGACGGCTTTTTCCTCGAGTATTTTGGGGTGGTGCTGGAGGATGCCACCCATCAGGCCGGGCCGGATTTTGCCCAGAAAGCCGCCCTGTTCAATATCGAAACCTTTTTTGGCTGGGTCAGTAACGTCAATGATTTCTGCGACGCGCTGGATCCCCCGCTCGCCCGCATCGCCTGAGGAGAACCGCTATGCCGAAATCCGTGATTATTCCGCCGGGCACCAGCACCCCGATTGCCCCGTTTGTCCCCGGCACCCTCGCCGACGGCGTGGTGTATGTCTCGGGCACGCTGCCGTTTGATAAAGACAACAACGTGGTGTTTATTGATGACCCAAAGGCGCAAACCCGCCACGTGCTGGAGACGATCAAAACCGTGATCGAAACGGCGGGTGGGACGATGGAGGACGTGACCTTCAACAGCATCTTTATCACCGACTGGAAAAACTACGCCGCGATTAACGAGACTTACGCGGAGTTTTTCCCCGGCGATAAACCGGCGCGGTTTTGCATCCAGTGCGGGCTGGTAAAGCCCGAAGCGCTGGTTGAAATTGCCACCGTTGCGCACATCGCGAAGTGAGGCGGCCATGAAACTGTCCATTTCACCGCCCCCCTTTGCGGGCGCGCCCGTGGTGGTACTGATTGCCGGGCTCGGCGGCAGCGGCAGCTACTGGCTGCCCCAGCTCGCCGTGCTGGGGCAGGAGTATCAGGTGGTGTGCTACGACCAGCGGGGCACGGGGAATAACCCGGATACCCTGCCGGAAGACTACACCCTCGCACACATGGCCGACGAGCTTGCGCTGGCGTTAGCCGGGGCCGGGATCGCCCGTTACTGCGTGGTCGGCCACGCGCTGGGGGCGCTGGTCGGCCTGCGGCTGGCCATCGATAAGCCCGACGCCCTCACCGCGCTGGTCTGCGTCAACGGCTGGCTGACCCTCAATGCCCATACCCGCCGCTGTTTTGACGTTCGCGAACGTCTGCTGCATGCGGGCGGCGCGCAGGCGTGGGTAGAGGCACAGCCGTTGTTCCTCTACCCGGCAGACTGGATGGCCGCCCGCGCCCCGCGGCTGGAGGCCGAGGATGCGCTGGCGCTGGCCCATTTTCAGGGCAAAGCCAATCTGCTGCGCAGGCTGCATGCGCTGAAACTGGCCGATTTCAGCCGCCACGCTGCACGCGTTCGCTGCCCCGTACAGATTATCTGTTCCACCGACGATCTGCTGGTGCCGTCCGTCTGCTCCGCTGAACTGCACGCCGCCCTCCCGCACGCCCGCAAAACGGTCATGCGCCAGGGCGGGCATGCCTGCAATGTGACCGCGCCGGACATCTTTAACACTCTGCTGCTGAACGGGCTTGCCAGCCTGCTGCACAGCCCAGAACCCGCTTTGTAAGGAGCTTGAATGAGCGAAGCCATCACGCCCGCCGCGCTGGAAACGCTGTTTACCGGCGCACGTACCCATAACGGCTGGCTGGATATACCGGTCAGTGACGAGACGCTGCGCGAGATTTATGACCTGATGAAATGGGGGCCGACGTCCGCCAACTGCTCCCCGGCGCGCATTGTGTTTGTGCGAAGCCCGGAAGGAAAAGAGAAGCTGCGCCCGGCGCTCTCCAGCGGCAACCTGGAGAAAACGCTCACGGCCCCGGTCACGGCGATTGTCGCCTGGGACAGCGAGTTTTATGAGCGCCTGCCTGAACTGTTCCCGCACGGCGATGCCAGAAGCTGGTTTACCGCAAGCCCCGCGCTGGCGGAAGAGACCGCCTTTCGCAACAGCTCAATGCAGGCCGCGTACCTGATTTTCGCCTGCCGCGCGCTCGGGCTGGACACCGGGCCGATGTCGGGTTTTGACCGGGAAAAAGTGGACGCGGCCTTTTTCACGGGCACGCTACTCAAAAGCAATCTGCTGATTAACATCGGCTATGGCGATACGACCAAACTGTATGGACGCCTGCCGCGTCTGGCCTTTGACGATGCCTGCGGGCTGGCGTAAGGAGCGAACGTGATGACACCGGATAAACAAACCTTTCGCGACGCTATGGCCTGCGTCGGCGCAGCGGTCAATATCATTACCACCGACGGCCCGGCAGGCCTGGCGGGCTTCACCGCCAGCGCGGTATGCAGCGTCACGGATTCCCCGCCTACCCTGCTGGTGTGCCTGAACCGCGGCGCGTCGGTCTGGCCGATTTTCAGCGAGAACCGCACCCTGTGCGTTAACACGCTGAGTGCCGGACAGGAGCCTTTATCCAACCTGTTTGGCGGGAAAACGCCGATGGCGGACCGCTTTGCCGCTGCCCGCTGGCAGACAGGCGACACGGGCTGCCCGCGTCTGGAAAATGCGCTGGCCTCGTTCGACTGCCGCATCAGCCAGGTGGTGAGTGTCGGCACTCACGACATTCTGTTTTGCGACATTGTATCGATTATCCGCCACCCGGCGCCGCAAGGGCTGGTGTGGTTCGACCGCGGCTATCACGCACTTATGCGACCCGCCTGTTAATCCGCATTCAGGAGACAGATCATGTTCGGACTTCCCCACTGGCAGTTGAAATCGACCTCCACAGAAGAAGGCGTGGTCGCGCCGGATGAAAGGCTCCCGCTCGGGCAGACAATGGTGATGGGCGTGCAGCACGCGGTCGCAATGTTTGGTGCGACGGTGCTGATGCCCATGCTGATGGGGCTGGATCCTAACCTCGCCATTTTGATGTCGGGTATGGGTACCCTGCTGTTCTTTTTTGTCACCGGCGGGCGTGTGCCCAGCTATCTGGGCTCCAGCGCCGCCTTTGTTGGGGTGGTCATTGCAGCGACCGGGTTTAACGGTCAGGGTATTAACCCCAACCTGAGCGTGGCCCTCGGCGGCATTATCGCCTGTGGGCTGGTCTATACCCTGACCGGTCTGGTGGTGATGAAAGTCGGCACGCGCTGGATCGAGCGGATGATGCCCCCCGTCGTCACCGGGGCGGTGGTGATGGCGATAGGCCTGAACCTTGCGCCGATTGCGGTGAAGAGCGTTTCCGGCTCACCATTTGAAAGCTGGATGGCGGTGATAACGGTGCTGTGCATCGGCGTGGTGGCGGTCTTTACGCGCGGCATGATCCAACGGCTGCTGATCCTGGTCGGGCTGATTGCGGCCTGTCTGGTCTACGCGCTGCTGGCGAACGTGTTCGGTCTCGGCAAACCGGTTGATTTCACACTGATTCACCAGGCCGCCTGGTTCGGCCTGCCGCAGATGACCTCACCCACCTTTAACGCTCAGGCGATGATGCTCATCGCGCCTGTCGCGGTGATTCTGGTGGCTGAAAACCTGGGCCACCTGAAAGCCGTAGCGGGAATGACCGGGCGCAATATGGATCCGTATATGGGGCGGGCGTTTGTGGGAGACGGTCTGGCGACCATGCTCTCCGGCTCGGTCGGCGGCAGCGGCGTGACGACCTACGCGGAAAACATCGGCGTGATGGCAGTGACCAAAGTCTATTCGACGCTGGTCTTCGTGGCGGCGGCGGTGATGGCGATGCTGCTCGGCTTTTCCCCAAAATTCGGCGCATTGATCCACACCATCCCGGCACCCGTGATTGGCGGCGCCTCGATTGTGGTATTTGGTCTGATTGCCGTCGCGGGGGCACGCATCTGGGTGCAGAATCATGTTGATCTGAGCCAGAACGGTAACCTGATCATGGTGGCGGTGACGCTGGTGCTGGGGGCGGGTGATTTCGCCCTGACGCTGGGCGGGTTTACGGTGGGCGGGATTGGCACGGCGACCTTCGGCGCGATCCTGCTCAATGCCCTGCTGAGCCGCCGGATGGCTGCCACGCCGCAGTGTACCGTGGTGACTCAGGATCCGTGAGATCTGCACGTCGGGTAACGGCGCCGCCTTACCCGACCTGCATGTTCCTTAAGAGCGATCACGCCTGCTCAAACAGTCGTTCTATAGATTGCGTGGGGAAGAACAGCGAACTGCTGTTTTCACCTGCCAGCGGGATAAACCCCAGCTTCAGATAAAATCGTTTGGCCCGTTCGTTAAGCGCATCCACAAAAATTCCGTGGACGCCAACAGCCTGCGAGGCCAGATAAACAACGCGCATAGCGTGTGTGACAAGCGTTGTTCCCCACTCGTTTCCCTGGAGTTCTTTATGGACAGCCAGACGCCCCAGCGTCACGCTGGGGACGTTGCTGTATGGGATGCGGCGCTGCTGAGTCTTTGAAGGAAGCATCGCTTTTTCAAAGCAACTTCCCGAGAGTGTGTAATAGCCCAGGACACGCGGATGGTCGCGTTCTTTAAGGAGGTAGCCGCGTAAAATACGCCCGCCGTGCTGACGTATCAGGTGCTCGGTAAGGAAGGCATTTAGCGAGGGTTCACCACAATCGAAATCGCCGAAATCGTAATCGGTTCCCTCTGATAACATTTCGATCGTGAGATTTGCCACGACGCTTCACTCCATGTTTCGAAGACGTTTCGCCGCTCGCTTCAGGCGTTCATTTGGCTCTGGCGGATTGTCGATGGCATCCATAACGGCAATCCATGAGGCTTCGTTTAATACGAGACGCCGATGCTGTTCGATGACTTCGGCAGCACGCTCTGACGCACTGTTCACCATAAACTGGGTGATCGTTTGGTTGGTCATCGCCGCCGCTTCTTCAATCATTGTTTTGTCTTCGTCCGACAGGCGAAGATCGATACGCTGTTTTTTGAGTGCTGGCATGGTTTCATTTATCGTGTACGGTTTTCATCCGTACACATCGTAGTTAAACCTGCCCTTTATTTCAATCAAAAGCTTATTCGGCCGTTAAATCGTTCACCGCATTCCGACGCTTTCTGAGCTTTAACTCACTCACCAGCACGCCGAGAACAATAAACGCCGCGCCCACCAGCGCCAGCAGGGGCAGACGCTCCCCGGCGAGTCGCCCGAAAATACCCGCCCATACCGGTTCACCGGTGTAAATAACCGTCGCCCGTGTCGGGGATACGCTGCGCTGCGCCCAGTTCATGGTGACCTGGATAATGGCGCTGAAAATGCCCAGCCCCAGCGCCACGACGATAAGCCCGGTAGACATCGGCGGGACGGACTCCCCTGCCGGCACCATCGTCGCGAACGCCACCAGCGACGCGGTGGCAAGCTGCACGACCGTCACCCGCTTGACGTCCACTTTTCCTGCCCAGGCGCTAATCAGGATAATTTCTGCCGCAATGGCGACGGCCCCCACCAGAGTGATGATCTCCCCCGGCCCCAGCGCCAGCAGATTATTTTCCGGCCCGGCTAATAAAATAAGGCCGATGAACGCCAGCACGATGCCAATGCACGACATCAGGCCCGGCATTCTGCCGAGGCACAGCCACTGCAACAGCGGCACCAGCGGTACGTACATGGCGGTGATGAAGGCGGATTTACTGCTGGAGATAGACTGGAGCCCCCACGTTTGCAGACTGTAGCCCATGGCAATCGCCACGCCAATGGCGACACCCGCTTTAAGCTCTCTCAGGGTCAACCCGCGCAGGGTTTTCAGCGAAATAAGCGCCACGGCAATCGCCGCGGTTGCAAAGCGCAGCCCTACAAAGAAAAACGGATCGCTCATCGTAACCGCGTACTGAACGGCAAGAAAGGTTCCGCCCCAGAACATGGTGATCAAAATCAGGATCGCTTCCTGAGGCTTAATGGAGAAGGTAAAACGGGAAACGGACATGGGACACCAGCACGAAGAATTAATCCTGTAGTGTGCGATGCCTTTGATTACAGTTCAATGTAGCTGACATAAAAAAACCGCCGGGAAACCCGGCGGCAGGGCGTTAACCCGGCGTACTACTTATTGCTGCCGTGGCTATTTTTACCCCCTTTTTTACCAGCCTCTGATGCGCGCTGAGGGTCGTTTTTGAAGTTGCCCCCGCTAGACTGGCCACCTTTACGACCTGCTTCTGATGCTCTTTCACGGTCTTCAGCGAAATTACCTGAACCACCACGATGGTTTGCCATCTCTAACCTCCAGAGTGTGAAACATTAGACATCATATTGCATTCAGTAAAAGAGGATTCTTTCACCTCGCGGCTCAAGGGCAGTGCCTTTATCTGTGCCGCGTGAAACTAAGCTTAGTGTAATGCGGCTATCCGGCAAGCGAGAGGTAATATTCTGCAACATGATCTCAGCCTTTCGTATGTAATATCGGTGAAGTCATTCATAAGCCATTCTTATATTTTGAAAATCCGCGCCGCGAAAGTTGTTTCATTTTGCTACAAGGCACGTAACAAAAAGATATTGTTATATATCAAAGAAATGCCGTTCATTTTTGCAGTCTGGCTGTGATGTCATATCTTTAAAGGAACGCAGCGATCCGCTGTAAGAAAAACCAACGAGGAGTGATGCAAAATGGCAAAAGTTCTGGTGCTCTATTATTCCATGTATGGACACATTGAAACCATGGCTCACGCAGTAGCAGAAGGCGCAAACAGAGTAGACGGCGTTGAGGTCGTGGTTAAACGCGTACCGGAAACCATGCAGGCGGAAGCCTTCGCCAAAGCCGGGGGGAAAACACAAAACGCCCCGGTCGCCACCCCGCAGGAGCTCGCGGACTATGATGCCATTATCTTCGGCACCCCGACCCGCTTCGGCAATATGTCCGGCCAGATGCGCACCTTCCTCGACCAGACGGGCGGGCTCTGGGCCTCCGGCGCGTTATACGGCAAGCTGGCCAGCGTGTTCAGCTCTACCGGCACGGGCGGCGGCCAGGAGCAGACGATCACCTCCACCTGGACTACTCTTGCCCATCATGGGATGGTGATTGTGCCGATTGGCTACGGCGCGCAGGAACTGTTCGATGTTTCCCAGGTTCGTGGCGGGACACCGTATGGTGCGACCACCATTGCCGGTGGCGATGGTTCACGTCAGCCAAGCAATGAAGAACTTTCAATCGCCCGCTATCAGGGTGAATACGTCGCGGGTCTTGCCAAAAAACTGAACGGCTAACCCAACAGGAGGACAAGTATGCCAACTCAAGAATCCAAAGCTCACCACGTGGGCGAATGGGCAAGTTTACGCAATACCTCTCCGGAGATTGCCGAAGCCATCTTTGAAGTCGCCAATTATGACGAAAAGCTGGCTGAGCAGATTTGGGAAGAAGGCAACGATGAAGTGCTGGTTCGCGCCTTCGAAAAAACCGACAAAGACTCGCTGTTCTGGGGCGAGCAAACCATCGAACGTAAAAACGTCTGAACGTTCCCCCCGCCCACGCGGGGGGTTATCTTCTATTTCGCCGCGTTGTTCATCACCGCATTGAATTTATCGACAGGACAGAAGCCGTTGCCATCCACCGGACAGCCCTTCAGCTCCAGCGTCACGCGCTGCGCAGGGGATTGCAGCGACAGTACGCTGGCGTTACGCAGTTGCTCTGAACTCTGGTAGACATACTCAATTTTCATCAGCTCCTGATTAGTGTTTTTGTCATGCCAGCGCTGGAAGACAATTTTACCGCCAATCGGGGTTCTTTCCTGCTGGTCGTGCAGCTGATAAGGCCTGAAGTCCAGCGCGGTCAGCAGCGAGGCGATGTTAGAGTCGTGCCCCACCAGAAGGGTGATTTTTGGCGCTTTTGCCTGGTCGGTCACCAGCGCTTTATCAATGTACTTCACCAGCGGTTTAGCCACGTTCTGCGCCACCTCCGTCGACGTAAACAGCGAGTCCTGATAGCCGTTTTTCAGCTTCGACAGCACGCGCCACTGCTGATCGGTTTTGATTTCCCCCCAGGCCACCTGGTCTGTCGGGAAGCCTTCGTAATACTGTAGCGTGAACGCATCCACCAGCGAGTTACCCACCTTCAGCGGCCCGGAGACGCCCGGTTCTTTTTCATAATCGGCGCTGAACGTATCTTTCGCCTCCGTCAGGGAGCAGACTTTTTTCTCCTTGCAGGACGGCGAGTCGCTGTAGTTTGTAAGCTGTTCCAGCAGTTTGTAGCTTTCATCCAGCTGCATTTTCTGCCGTTCCGTCTCCATCGCTTTCAGCGCTTTCTCGCGAAACTCAGGGGAGTTATCGGTAATGACCGGATTGAAGGTGGGGTCCATGGTGCCCATTTTTTCCTGATGATGTACAGGAACATCGCACCCGGGGAACGCGCCGGTGATAAAGAACTGCGCGGTCGCCACGGTGCGCTGGAGGCTGTTGGCGTAGGCATAGACGGTATCCGCTGACGGGCATTCACCCGTCTTCACCATCCCCTGCTCTGCCAGCCACTCGCGCATATAGTGACCCATATACACTTCCAGTACGCCACCTTTGGTGGTGAGCTGTCCACCCGGGACGTCCCACTCCGGCCACTGCTTCGGCGTGGACTGCTCCAGCACGCTGCCGTTATTGGCAAGCGGCGCGCGCAGGTTGTGGCGGCTCATGATGAGCACCTGTTCCAGCTGATAGCCGTCCGGCGTGTCCTGCGCCTGTGCGCCAAAGGTCACGGAAAGGGTACCTGCCACAGCAACTGCGAGTAGTGCTTTTCTCATCCCTAATTCCTCACACGTTTTTTAATGTCGCCCTGAGTGTGACAGATTCGTGACAGGTTTTTCGGGAAGCATTTCTCAAACTGATGATTAACGTGCTTACGGCGTGTGCCGATGAGTTTTATAAAAAAACCATACCCCACCGGAGAATTCGCTGTGAAACGTACCCGCCTTGAAGAGAGCACCTGCCCCGTCGCCCGTTCGCTGGATATTATCGGCGACTGGTGGTCGCTGCTGATTGTTCGCGACGCGCGCTACGGGGTCGCAGTCGATATTCTGGTGGCCGATCTCACCGATGAAGCGGGGCTCCGCGCTACGTAAAACAGTAGCCTAACGCTGAAGCTGGTCGCCGTATTCGCTCATCCAGGCGGCCAGCGGCGAGAGTGCGTCCTGAAGGGTTAGCCCCAGCTCGGTGATCTGATACTCCACGCGCGGCGGGATCTCCGGGTAGACCGTTCGCGTCACCAGCCCGCGCTGCTCAAACAGGCGCAGCTGCTTCGTCAGCTCTTTCTGGGTGATGGGGGCAGCGGCACGCAGCAGATCGCCAAAGCGAACGGGCGTATTGAACACAATCAGGCGATAGAGAATGGGGATCGCCCACTTACCGGAAATCAGGTTCACAAACTGCGTCATCGGGCAGGTATACGCCTCAGATTTTTTTTCGCAGCACGCTTCCAGTAGCTCTGCCATTTCACACCTCTTGCCTCGTCAGTATCCATTTGGTACCTGGTTTCCTTTCGATACTAACGTTTCTATAGTGCTTTCTCCAGAGACATTTCAGGAGAAGAACATGGGTCGTTTAACCGATAAGTATACGTTGATTACCGGCGGCACCAGCGGTATCGGTCTCGCCACCGCGCAGGCGTTTATCGCCGAAGGGGCGCGCGTCGCCGTGACCGGACGCAACCCGGATACCCTCGCCGAAGCAGAGCGCATTCTGGGCGATAAGGCCTGGGTGATCCCAACCGACGCAGGCGATATTTCGTCGCAAAAAGCGCTGGCGGAGACCCTCACCGCCCGCTGGCCACGCCTGGATGCGGTCTTTCTCAACGCCGGAGACGTAACGCACGCGCCGCTGGAAGTCTGGCAGGAAGAGGCCTGGGACCGTCTGATGAACATCAACCTGAAGGGACCGTTCTTTTTAATTCAGGCGCTGCTGCCGCTGCTGAATAACCCATCCTCGGTGATCCTCTGCGGCTCCGTGAGCGCGCGCATCGGCCTGCCCACCAGCAGCGCGTATGCCGCGAGCAAGGCCGCCCTGCTGTCGCTGGCGCGCACGCTGTCGGCGGAGCTGCCGCCGCGCGGGATCCGCGTCAACGGTCTGAGTCCCGGTCCGGTGGAAACCCCGGCGTTTACGAAAACTGGCTTAAGCGACGAGGCGCTTAACGCGATGATGGCAGAGGTCATTAAGCTGGTGCCGCTGGGCAGAATGGGCTCGACGACCGAGCTGGCAAAAGCCGCACTCTATCTGGCCTCCGACGAGTCGAGCTACACGGTGGGAACGGAACTGCTGGTGGACGGCGGAATGGGGAGCCTGTAATTCAAAAGGCGCTGATGCCGGTGACCGCGCCGACATACAGCGCCGCCCACGCACAGGCGGAAAGCAGGCTGACGGCGTAGACCTTGACGGCGTTCAGCCTGAGCATCCCGGCCGCCAGCGGGACGATGTAACGCAACACCGCCAGGAAGCGCGACGTAAAAAGCACGATGACCCCGTTCTTTTGCAGCTGATGCTGGACCCGCAGGAACTTATTGGCATGCTTTGAGGTGAAGCGCGTGACCATCCGGGTATGCCCCATCAGTTGGCCGATATGGTAATTCAGCACCGAACCCGCCGTTGCCCCCATCACCACGGCGAGCCACGTCAGCGCAGGATGCATGCTCCCCTGGCTGACGGTAATGCCCGCCAGCAGCATCACCGACGCGGGCGGCAGGACGGAGGAGATCAGCACCGTCGATTTGCTCAGCGCCATCACGAATAACAGCACAAACAGATGTGCCGGATACAGCGCAAAATGATTCAGCAGGTTATCAAACCATGTCATTTTCCCCTCCCCCGTTAATAATTTAATTCTCCATTTAAAATGAATAACCTTAAATAAACCCTCAACATTTTATTAATAAGATTTACCTAAACCGTTCTTAAACATTATTTAATTTTCTGAGCACTAAATTTAAACAGGCGTATTATCCCTCTCGTTTTACAACGATCTCGTTATGGCGAGGCTCCTGTACAAATACACGTTATCGCTCTGGTGGGTTCGAGAGAACCGGCACAGGGTAAAACAGGCACTGTCGAATCAAGGCTTTGTCAGTATAACTTCCCTTGTGGGATACGGTGTACAGTGCTGAACCCAGGACGTGGGGATCTCCTTTCCGACATGCCCTGTCTTGCTCGCCCCTGAGAGATTTTATTATTCAAAGGGAATTTACTATGTCTTACGCAATTCACAACCAAAACCTGGCTTTTAATGACAGCGCCATCGCGCAATATATGAATACCGATTTTATCGTTATCGATATTTCATTATGCGTAGCTCTGGCACGCGAGCAGTTCTTTGAAAAATTAAAAGATGATGATATTCCGTCGCATATTTTTATCGAAGATAACGGTCGCCTCGCGGGTTTAATCGCCGTACGCAAATTATTGCAGGCCACGGACACCGTGCAGCCTGTTAAGGGGTTGATGATATCGGATTTTATTCAGCTCAAACCGGAAGATGAGCGGGCGGATGTCGCCGGGCTGCTGGCGCACGCGGGTGCGGATGTAGTGCCGGTGGTGACCCACGGCAAGCTGGTGGGCTGCCTTACCGAGCGTGAAATCGCCCATCTGCTGGAAGATGACGTTACTGAAGATGCCCAGCTTCAGGGGGCGACGCTGCCGCTGGAGAAGCCCTATCTGGAAACCAGCGCCTTCAGCCTGTGGAAGAAACGCTCCGTCTGGCTGCTGCTGCTGTTTGTTGCGGAAGCGTATACCAGTTCGGTGATCCAGCATTTTGAAGAGGCGCTGGAATCTGCCATCGCGCTGGCGTTCTTTATTCCGCTGCTGATTGGCACCGGCGGAAACAGCGGGACGCAGATCACCTCGACGCTGGTGCGCGCCATGGCGCTGGGTGAAGTCCACCTTCGCGATGTGGGTCGCGTGCTGCGCAAAGAGATCAGCACCTCGTTAATGATTGCCGCCACGCTGGGTCTGGCGGGCTGCGTTCGCGCCTGGATGATGGGTATTGGGATGGAAATCACGCTCATCGTCAGCCTGACGCTGGTCTGCATTACGCTGTGGAGCGCCATCGTCTCGTCGGTGATCCCGATGGTACTGAAACGCTGCAAAATCGATCCGGCGGTGGTCTCCGCACCGTTTATCGCCACGCTAATCGACGGGACCGGGCTGATTATCTACTTCAAAATCGCGCAGTATACGCTGGGGCTGGAATAACGAAAAAACCCTGCGATATTGCTATCGCAGGGTTTTCGAATTTGGCGGAAGCGTAGAGATTCGAACTCTAGAACCCTTTCGGGTCGCCGGTTTTCAAGACCGGTGCCTTCAACCGCTCGGCCACGCTTCCAAAGTGAGGCGCACTATAAACATCTCTGAGCATGATGTAAAGCACGAATTTGCATAACATTACACGTCTTTCGTCGTCCCCTTCCGTCCCGCTGATTTCTTCGCCATCGACTGGCTAAAATGCAAACATTTATTTTTACATTCATAACGTTTATTAGATTCGCGGGTGGTCATTTAGACTTTTTTCGTACAACACCAATTAGCTAAGCCTCACTGCGATAAAAGAGTTCCCCTGTCTTCTTCCTGGAAAACCATGACATAGCGAAAAGCTGCAACTATCACAAAAAACGACCAGCACCTACCGTGTAAGGATCTTGAGAAATTAAATATACGCTCAAAAAACATTCTGGCGATGCAGTCCATTGCAGGCAACCCGCGAATGCCAGGTGGGTATGTTGCGAATAGTCCAGCCTTTCGTTTCTGCAACAAGCGACGGTGAGCGTGTTGCTCTCAATCACAATATATGTATTATGTTATAACATAACAATTTTGGATTGCGTTCTATGTTACTCAAAAAAGGATTATTTCTGGCTTCACTGCTCACCATGGCGCCTGCCGCTTTCGCCGCTACCACCTGGCCCCTCAAGATTGAAAATTGCGGCGTCAAGCAGACCTTTACGCAGGCTCCTCAGCGCGTCGTTACCGTGGGTCAGCATGAAACAGAATTACTGCTCGCACTGGGGCTGGAGAAAACGATCGCCGCGACGTCAGTCTGGTTCGGCAAGCTCCCACCCACGCTGGATGATGCCGGGAAAAACCTCCCCCGGCTTGCGGATAACTCCCCCTCCTTTGAAGCCGTGGTAGGGCAGAAACCTGAACTCGTTCTCGCGCAGTATCACTGGCACATTGGTCCGCAGGGAGAAGTGGGAACCCGTGAGCAGTTTGCGTCGCTGGGGATTAATACGTGGATCTCCCCTGCCGACTGCACGGATAAAACGGTAACGGAAACCTCAAACGCAGACGGAGCACGTAGCGCGCCGTTTTCACTGGCTGAAATTACACGGGAAGTGACAGATCTGGCGAGGATTTTTGATGTTTCCGCGCGAGGTGAGCAGCTCAATCGTGCGCTGGCGGAGCGTATTAAAAAGGCCCAGGCGCGCGCCTCCGCGAAACCACTTAGCGTCGTATTCTGGTTCTCCAGCAGCCGTCTGAATGGCGATCCCTGGGTGGCCGGGAATTACGGCGCGCCTGGCTGGATCAGCCGCACGCTGGGGTTGAAGAACATTATTGACTCTCACGACGAATGGCCCGCTGTAACGTGGGAACATATAGCCCGATCGCAGCCGGACGTGATTGTTATCGCCGGGATGTCCCGCAAGCTCTACCCTGCCGATGACGTTGAGGTAAAAAAAGCGTTCTTGCGCAGTGACCCGGTGACAAAGAACATGCCTGCGGTCAGGAACAACCACATCATCGTGGTGCCAGCGATGTCGTTAAACCCTTCATTGCGTAACGTCGATGCGGTTGAGCTTATCAGCGATCGGCTGGCTTCTTTCCAGGATGAACAATGAGTCATTTCGCTTTTGACCGCCGCCAGCAGGGTTTACTGGCAGCAGGTGCCATGGCGCTGCCGCTGATGCTGGTCTTTGCCGCCAGTATCGGTGATATGCCGGTGTCGTATGCCAGTACCGGGAAAGCGATCCTCAACGGACTGAGTTTGACCTCTTATGCGTTGCCGCAAACGGAGGAAGGTATCGTCTGGCAATATCGCATGAGCCGGGCAGTAATGGCCGCGTGCAGCGGCGGCGGTCTGGCGTTGTGCGGGCTGGTGTTACAGTCGATCCTGCGTAACCCTCTGGCTGAGCCTTATCTGCTGGGGATTTCCGCGGGCGCATCGCTGGGGGCCGTCTGCGTGATGCTTCTCGGCATCGGGGGGAGCGTGATTGGCGTAAGCAGCGGTGCGTTTGTCGGCTCGTGCGCCGCCTTTGCGCTCATCATGGTGATAACAAACGGAATGAGTGAAAGCCCGTCGCGCATTTTGCTGGCTGGCATTGCGGGCACCCAGCTCTTCAACGCCATGACCGCGTACGTCGTCAGTACGTCCGCCAATGCCGAGCAGTCCCGTAGCGTCATGTTCTGGCTGCTGGGAAGTCTAAGCGGCGTGCGCTGGCCTGACGCGCTGCTGGCGCTGGCCGTTACGCTTGCGGGTTTACTGGTGGTATTGCTCTTTTCACGGGCGCTGGACACCTTTACCTTCGGGGATGAGGTCTCCACCACGCTGGGGATCCCGGTTACCGCCGTGCGTATTGTCTTATTGCTGACCTGTGCCATTGTTACCGCAACGCTGGTGAGCGCCACGGGCGCAGTGGGGTTTGTCGGGCTGGTCATTCCCCATGTAACGCGCATGCTATGTGGGCCGGGCCATCGTCGCTCGATCCCGCTGACGTTTCTCATCGGCGCCCACTTTATGATCCTCGCCGATATCGTCTCACGCACGCTGATTGTGCACCAGGTTCTGCCCATCGGGGTGGTGACTGCGCTGGTGGGCGCCCCCGTCTTTGTGGCGTTGCTTTATCAAAACCGAAAGGAGCATCTATGAATATTACTGTGGCCGGGTTAACCGTAACCCGACAAGCGCAGACGGTGCTTAAGGATATCGATCTCGACCTGCCATCCGGGCAGATTGTCGGCCTGTTAGGGCCAAACGGCTCGGGCAAGTCGACGCTGCTGCGCTGTCTCGCCGGGCTGTTTCCACGACTCAGCGAACGCGTGGCGCTTAATGGCACAACGCTTGGCATGATGCCGCTGAAAAAACGCGCGCAGCACATGGCGTTTGTCCCGCAACATGCTGAGGTCGACGGAGAACTGACCGTTGAGGACATTGTCAGACTGGGGCGTACGCCCTACCGGAAAACATTCCAGAGAACCTCGCGCGATGATGAGGCTGCGGTTGAGCAGGCGATTGGCCTGATGCAGTTATGCCACTTACGCCAGCGGCGATGGCACTCTTTGTCTGGCGGAGAGCGCCAGCGAAGCCAGATAGCCCGCGCGCTGGCCCAGCAGCCGCAGGTGCTGTTGCTCGATGAACCGACAAACCACCTGGACATTCAGCACCAGCTGGAGCTGATGCGGCTCGTTTCACAGCTGCCGCTTACGGTGGTGGTTGCACTGCACGATCTCAATCTTGCGGCCAATTATTGCCAGCGTCTGATCCTCCTGAAGGCCGGGCAGATCGCCGCCACGGGCGCGCCCGAAGCGGTTCTGACGCCGGCAAACATCGAGGACACCTGGTGCGTAAAAGCTCAGGTCTGCAAGGCCGACGCCGGGATCACGATAAGCTACAGCATGGTGGCATGACGGAAGACTGGCGCAACAGCAAAAACCCCTGCGATATTGCTATCGCAGGGGTTTCGAATTTGGCGGAAGCGTAGAGATTCGAACTCTAGAACCCTTTCGGGTCGCCGGTTTTCAAGACCGGTGCCTTCAACCGCTCGGCCACGCTTCCTAAGTGAGGCGAACTATAAACACCTCACCGCGCGCTGTAAAGAGTGCGCGCATTCGTTCGCTTTAAAAATAGCCAAAATGCGTTTAATCGGTTGAATAGACGACAGATTGGCCGTTTTGGCAGCATATTATCCACCGCGGATCGTTAGTGCTTTTTGATGTACATATCTTTGGTGTAGTAGTACCCGAGCTTGTCTGGCGTGAAACCCCCTACCCACGGTTTCACCAGGTGCGTGCGCACGTAGTGATAGACCGGGATCGCCGGTACATCGCGTCCCAGCAGATCTTCTGCCTGCTGGTAGAACTTACCGCGCTCCTCCGCCGTTTTCGATTTCGCCGCGTTCACCAGTGCCCGATCGTAGTCCGGATTGCTGTACTGAGTGGTGTTTTGGCTGTCCCCAGTACGGAAGTTGTTCAGGAAGGTTGCCGCATCGTCGTAATCGGCAATCCAGGCGTAGCGTACCGCGTCAAAGTTATGGGTGTGCATGGTATCAAGCATGGTTTTCCACTCCTGATTTTGCAGCTTCGCCTCCACGCCGAGGTTCTTCTTCCACATTGAGCTGGCGGCAATGGCAATACGCTGGTGCGATTCCGAGGTGTTATAGAGGAGATTAAAGCTGAGCGGATGGCTGTCGTTAAATCCGGCTTCGGCCAGCAGCTTTTTCGCCTCGGCAATGCGTTTATCCATCGGCCAGCTGGCGTAATCCGGGTTCTGGAGCTTGACGCCGCCAATATCCGGCTGGCTGATCAGCCATGCCGGGCGCTGGCCCTGCCCTAATACTTTCCCGGCGATGATGTCTTTATCCAGCGCCAGGTTCAGCGCCTTGCGCACGCGGGCGTCGTTGAACGGCGGCCGGGTGGTGTTGAACTGATAATAATAGGTGGCAAGCTGCGGTGAAACGTCCAGCTCGCTCCCCAGCGTTTTCTTCAGCTGAGCAAACTGGTTGATCGGCACCGTGTAAACAATGTCGATTTCGCCCGCTTTGTAGCGGTTGACGTCAGCAGCTTCAGAGGAAATGGGCAGATAGGTCACCTTGTTGATGACGGTATGTTCGTTATCCCAATATTTCGGGTTACGCACCGCCACAATGCGTTCGTTAACCACCCACCGTGACAGTTTATAAGCCCCGCTGCTGACGAAGTGCTCCGGTTTGGTCCACTTATCACCGAAACGGCCTACCAGGACTTTATCAATTGGCACCAGAGACGGGTGAGCCAGCATCGCCAGGAAAGCGGCGTTAGGTTGCGTGAGCGTAACTTCCAGCGTGGTGTCATTGATGGCTTTCACCCCCAGCGACTCGGGCGCTTTTTTGCCTTCTGCGATATCAGTGCCGTTGACGATACGCATACTACCGGGATAGCTGGCATACGGAGAGGCGGTTTTCGGGTCGACCAGCCGCTGCCAGCTCCAGACAATATCTTCTGCGGTGATGGGGGTTCCATCGCTCCAGGTAATGCCCGGACGCAGATGGAACGTCCAGACGGTGTTGTCTTTATTTTCCCATTTCTCCGCCAGGCGCGGCTGGATTTCACCTGCCGGAGAGACGCTGACCAGCCCGTCGAATAAATCGCTGATAATATTGAATTCGACATCGCTTTCGACTTTATGCGGGTCGAGCGAGGCGGGTTCACTGCCGTTGTTCCTGACCAGTTCCTGCTTATCTGCCAGCTGGGTTCCTGCCGGCACGTTAGCCGCCCAGGTTGCCGTGCTGGCGCACAGGATCCCTGCGGTTAACAAAGAGAGTGTAAAGTGCGTGCGTGTTTGTGGTTTCATTTCCTTCGCCTTATTGTCTGTTTTTATGACGATCCGGAAATAACTCTTAGCGGCCTTAGGGAAATAACGCAATATTTTTCAGTGACCTATAAGAGGTTGATCTGAACACGCCCTACAAACCGCACTTCATTCTGAGTACAAAGGCTTTGCCAGAATAAAAAACCAGCATAATCCCTAAGGGGCTGAGTAAAGATGGGTAAAACCACTTTGCGTCTGCCGCGCCGTTTCCTATTCTTTGCGCTAATTACATCTGTCATAAGAGAGTGACTCATGGATCGTATAATTACTTCTTCACGCGACCGCACATCGCTACTCAGCACCCATAAGGTGCTGCGCAATACCTATTTCATGCTCAGCCTGACGCTGGCGTTTTCGGCGATCACCGCGACGGCCAGCACCGTACTGATGCTGCCTTCTCCGGGCCTGATCCTCACGCTGGTAGGTATGTACGGTCTGATGTTCCTGACCTACAAAACCGCGGATAAACCGGTGGGTATTCTCTCCGCGTTCGCCTTTACCGGCTTCCTGGGCTACATTCTGGGGCCAATCCTGAATGCCTATCTGTCTGCCGGAATGGGCGACGTGATTGGTATGGCGCTGGGCGGTACCGCGCTGGTGTTCTTCTGCTGCTCGGCCTACGTGCTGACCACCCGTAAGGACATGTCCTTCCTTGGCGGTATGCTGATGGCAGGTATCGTGATTGTGCTGGTCGGTATGCTGGCGAACATCTTCCTGCAATTGCCTGCGCTGCATCTGGCAATCAGCGCGGTGTTTATCCTGATTTCATCCGGCGCAATCCTGTATGAAACCAGCAACATCATTCACGGCGGTGAGACGAACTATATCCGCGCCACCGTGAGCCTGTATGTGTCGCTGTACAACATTTTTGTCAGCCTGCTGAGCATCCTGGGCTTCGCCAGCCGCGATTAACTCACCGTGCTGTGAACAGGGCCCCGCTTATGCGGGGCTTTGTTTTTTTGGTAGACTTAGGCGGTTTTTGACTAACGTGTGAATGAATATGTTGAGTTTTGAAGGCAAAGAGATCGAAACCGATAACGACGGTTATCTGAAAGAGAGCAGCCAGTGGAGCGAAGCGCTGGCGGAGAAAATTGCGGAAAATGAAGGAATTACCCTCTCCCCGGAACACTGGGAAGTGGTGCGCTTCGTGCGAGAATTTTACCTTGAATTCAACACCTCGCCGGCTATCCGCATGCTGGTCAAAGCCATGGCGAATAAATTTGGCGAAGAGAAAGGCAACAGCCGTTATCTGTATCGCCTGTTTCCGAAAGGCCCGGCTAAACAGGCGACAAAAATCGCCGGCCTGCCAAAGCCGGTAAAATGCATTTAATAGCGAATACTGAAGTCAGCGTATTCCCGGTCGGGTTGATGCGGTTCCGTTAGCACCTTATCAACCCGCGCGCTGCGCGGTCCGCCCGCTTTCAGCCACGCCACCAGCTTCTCAACCCGATCCGCCTCACCGCAGGCCACAACCTCCACGCTGCCATCATCCATGTTACGCGCATACCCTGTCAGCCCGAGCTGAAGGGCTTCGCGCTGGGTGCTGTAGCGGAATCCGACGCCCTGTACAAGGCCATGAACCCAGGCAATGGTGCAAACATTTGACATCATCCTTCTCCTTATCCGACTGGCGCGTTGCATTTCCTCACTGAAGTCGGGAAAATGGCGGCCATTTCATTGGAATCGACAGAATAGCAAATTATGAGTGTACGTTTAGTGTTAGCCAAAGGGCGCGAGAAGTCATTACTGCGCCGCCATCCCTGGGTCTTTTCCGGCGCGGTTGCCCGCATGGAAGGTAAAGCCAGCCTCGGTGAAACCATCGATATTGTTGACCATCAGGGGAAATGGTTAGCACGCGGCGCATACTCGCCAGCATCTCAGATCCGCGCGCGCGTCTGGACATTCGATAAAGAAGAAACCATCGATATCGACTTCTTTGTCCGTCGTTTGCAACAGGCGCAGCAGTGGCGCGAGTGGCTGGCAAAGCGTGACGGGCTGGACAGCTATCGTCTGATTGCCGGAGAGTCCGACGGGCTGCCGGGCGTGACCATTGACCGCTTCGGCAATTTCCTGGTGTTGCAGCTGCTGAGCGCCGGGGCGGAATACCAGCGTGCCGCGCTGATTAGCGCCCTGCAAACCCTGTTCCCGGAATGTGCCATTTACGACCGCAGCGACGTGGCGGTACGTAAAAAAGAGGGCATGGAGCTGACGCAAGGCCCGGTCACCGGCGAACTGCCGCCAGCCCTGCTGCCTATTGAAGAGCATGGCATGAAGCTGCTGGTGGATATTCAGGGCGGCCATAAGACCGGTTATTACCTCGACCAGCGTGACAGCCGTCTGGCAACGCGCCAGTACGTTGCCGATAAACGCGTGCTGAACTGCTTCTCTTATACCGGCGGCTTTGCGGTCTCTGCCCTGATGGGCGGCTGTGCTCAGGTGGTGAGCGTCGACACCTCACAGGAAGCGCTGGACGTGGCGAAGCAGAACGTTGAGCTGAATAAGCTGGATCTGAGCAAAGCGGAGTTTGTGCGCGACGACGTATTCAAACTGCTGCGTAAATACCGCGACCAGGGCGAGAAATTTGACGTCATCGTGATGGACCCGCCGAAATTTGTTGAAAACAAAAGCCAGCTGATGGGCGCCTGCCGTGGCTATAAAGACATCAACATGCTGGCGATCCAGCTGCTGAACCCGGGCGGCGTGCTGCTGACGTTCTCCTGCTCTGGCCTGATGACGACAGATTTATTCCAAAAAATCATCGCCGATGCCGCAATAGATGCGGGTCGTGATGTACAATTTATAGAGCAGTTCCGTCAGGCCGCCGATCACCCGGTGATCGCTACCTACCCGGAAGGGCTGTATCTGAAAGGGTTTGCCTGTCGCGTCATGTAACTTGAAAAGAGAAATATTGCCCGCACATAGTGTGTATGTAATGTTTCCCGGGAGGTGACTATGATTGCCAGCAAATTCGGTATCGGCCAGCAGGTCCGCCACACCTTGCTTGGATATTTGGGTGTGGTCGTGGATATCGACCCGGAGTATTCCCTTGATGAACCGTCAGCAGACGATCTGGCCGTTGACGCAGCGCTTCGCGCCGCGCCCTGGTATCATGTGGTTATGGAGGGCGACGATGGTCAGCCTGTCCATACCTATCTTGCCGAAGCGCAGCTGAGTGGTGAACTACAGGATGAGCATCCGGAACAACCCACTATGGACGAGCTTGCTCAGACCATCCGCAAACAGTTACAGGCACCAAGACTGCGCAACTGAAGGTGTAAAAAAGCCCGTCAAACGGGCTTTTTTTATTTTGCCAGCCCCAGACGGGGAATATCGATTGCCGGACAGCGATCCATCACCACCTTCAGCCCGGCATCGCGCGCCAGCACGGCCGCCTGCTCATTAATCACGCCCAGCTGCATCCACAGCGTTTTCGCGCCGATGGCAATCGCCTCCTGCGCCACGCCCCAGGCCGCCTCTGAATTACGAAAAACGTCCACCATATCCACCTTTTCCGGCACGTCCGCGAGCGTCGCATAGCCCTGCTGGCCCAGCAGCGTTTTCCCCGCCACCTTCGGCGAGACCGGGATCACGTGATAACCCTGATCCAGAAGGTATTTCATGACCCGATAGCTTGGGCGATCCGGTTTATCGCTCGCGCCGACCAGCGCGATAGTGCGCGTGGACGTCAGAATCTCGACAATGTCGTTCTCTTTCATGCTCTTCCTCCTGGCTTTTTTCAAAGTGTACGTCAAAGCGGACATCTCAACCACGCATCCCATACAGAAGTATGAGGGCAAAACGGCAGAATATGTCTATATGTTAGTAAACGTGTTTGTCGAAAACTTTTGATACATTCTTACCGGGTAGTTTGTCTACAGGAGTCTGCTATGAAAACCGACATTGCCTGGGCTATGGTTGCGTTAATCATGCCGGTTTGTGTTTTCGCAACCACCCTCAGACTCTCAACCGACATTGACCTGCTGGTGCTGGACGGGAAAAAAGTCTCCAGCTCCCTGCTGCGGGGTGCAGACAGTATCGAGCTGGATAACGGCCCGCACCAGGTGGTTTTTCGGGTGGAAAAGACCATTCGCCTCGCCGACAACGAACAGCAGGTGTACATTTCGCCTCCGCTGGTGGTCAGCTTTAATACCCAGCTTATCAGCCAGGTCAATTTTCGTCTCCCGCGCCTTGAGACAGAAAAGGAGTCACTGGCATTTGATGCCTCGCCGCGCATTGAACTGGTGGACGGGGACTCCATGCCCATCCCGGTAAAACTGGATATTCTGGCGCTGACAAAAAGGTCAAAGGGAACAGACTATGAAGCGGACACCGAGACCTACAACAGGGCCAGCAGGCGCGCCTCGCTGCCCCAGTTCGCCACCATGATGGCGGATGACAGTACCCTGCTTTCGGGCGTATCGGAGCTGGATGTACTCCCCCCTCAGTCGCAGACCCTTACTGAGCAACGCCTCAAGTTCTGGTTCCAGAATGCCGATCCGGACACGCGCGCCCGTTTTCTGCAATGGGCGAAGCAACAACCTTCGTCGTAAGCCACATTTTTTCGTCCTTTCTCTTGCAGCATCAGCCAGTTCCCGTCATCGTGTAACGAGGTAACCTCACGGATAAGATTATGGAACTGACAACACGCACACTTCCGGCGCGCAAGCACATTGCTCTGGTTGCGCACGATCACTGTAAACAAATGCTGCTTAACTGGGTTCGTCGCCATCAGCCTCTTTTACAGCATCATGCCCTTTCTGCCACGGGAACAACCGGCAACCTGATCCACCGCGAAACCGGTCTGGAAGTGAATGCCATGCTGAGCGGCCCGATGGGGGGTGACCAGCAGGTAGGTGCTCAGATTTCAGAAGGTAAAATTGACGTTCTGATTTTCTTCTGGGATCCGCTGAACGCGGTTCCGCATGATCCGGACGTTAAAGCGCTGCTGCGTCTGGCGACGGTGTGGAACATTCCGGTAGCCACCAATCTTTCAACGGCAGATTTCATCATTGAATCGCCGCAGTTTAACGATCCGGTGGAGATTTTGATCCCGGATTATCAGCGTTATCTTGCGGAGAGACTGAAGTAGTTTTTTGCCCGGTGGCGCTGCGCTTACCGGGCCTACAGAATTTGCCCGGCGCGTTACGGCTTTCTCGCCACCGGCACGTCAATACTTTTCAAAATATCGACAAACACCGACGGCTCCTCTTTGTTGAACAAGAGCCACACGCGATGGCGCGCGCGGGTTATCGCCACGTACAGTAAACGCCGCTCCTCTGCATCCGGGAAATCTTCCGGAACAGGTAATAACGCCTCTTCCATCACGGATTCCCGCGCTGGTGCCGGGAAACCGTCGCTTCCCTCTTTTAGCCCCACCACAATCACGTAGTCGGCCTGCTGCCCTTTACTGGCGTGAATGGTCATAAAATCGAGCTGAAGTTTTGGCCAGCGCGTCGCCGCTTTTTCCAGCGCCGTCGGCTTGAGGTGATGATAACGCGCCAGGACCAGAATGCGCTCATCCGGTTTCGCATAGCCGCTCAGTTTATCCAGCAGCGGTTCCAGCTGATCGTCCGCCAGCAGCGTGACGGCCTTTTTATCCCCCGACGTCAGGCTGTTAAGCGGTTTCGACAGCTGGTGCGGGTTCTGCTGAATAAAACGGTTGGCTATTTCGCCAATCCGCGAGTTGAAGCGGTAGGTGGTGTCCAGATCGCTGCGATCGCCTTCCCCAAAATAGTGGTGGAAGGCCGTCGTGAGGGATAGTTGCGCCCCGCTGAAACGGTAGATAGCCTGCCAGTCATCGCCCACGGCAAACAGCGACGTGTGTTTATTCTGCGCCCGCAGCGCCGAAAGCAGCGCAGCGCGCTGCGGCGAGATATCCTGAAACTCATCCACCAGGATGTGTTTCCACGGGCTGACGAAGCGCCCTTTCTCCAGAATGATAATGGCCTGATGGATCAGCCCCGAAAAATCGACCGCGTTTTCGTCTTTCAGCGCGGTTTTCCACGCTTTCAGCATCGGCGCCATCAGCTTAACCCGTTTAGAAAACACAGCGCGGATCGACTCCGGTGCGCTTTCTATCATCTCCGCCTGAGAGCCGCCGTGCATGCGCATCAGGCTTACCCACCGGTCGAGACGAGAGCCCAGCCGGCGCGCCAGCTTTTCATCCTGCCAGAAGCTGCCCTCCGGCACCTCCCAGTTGAGTTCCTCTTCAAGCCACTGACGCCAGCCTTTCGCCTGCGCCTTTTTTTCACTGCACTGCTGACGCCATGCCTTGATAAACAGCGCCTGGCGAGCCTGAGCGTCGTTCTCCAGCTTGCTGACAACAGGAACTTTTTTGCTGCCCTGTTGAATGATGTGTAAAGCGAGGGAGTGGAACGTGCGCGCCGAGATATCCTGGGTATGCAAACGCGCCTGAATGCGCTCATCCATCTCCTGCGCAGCCTTGCGACCAAAGGCCAGCAGCAAAATCTGGTCGGCAACCGCCTCGCCCGTTGTCAGAAGCCAGCCCGCGCGCGCCACCAGCACCGACGTTTTGCCGCTCCCGGCACCTGCCAGCACCAATAAAGACTGCTCGCCATTCACCACGGCGCGCGCCTGGGCAGGATTGAGGGGCGATGACTCCACCGTACTGAAGAAGTCGGCATATTGCGTAAGCATCGCCTCAGTCCAGGCCTGGTTATGCGCCAGACGGCTTTTCTCGATATCGCTCAGCCAGGCCTGGCACTTCCGCCACGCGTCGCGGCAGTTATCAAATTCCTCAAGCCGCGCCACCGGTAAAGGCAATGCCGTCAGCGCCTGGGCGATTTTTTGCTGAAGCCCGGCGGTTTGCTGGCGCGTCAGCCACTTCTGCTGCGTATTGCTTAACGCGATATCGTCCAGCACCTGTTGCAGAACCTGTGCGGCAATCACGCTCATCTCCTGGCTCCACTGCTGCCAGCGCGTGTTCAGATGATGGTGGAAGCGTTGGGTTTCCGCCCACTCGGTCCCGTGGAGTCGCACCACTTTGTCTGCCGGCAGGACGAACTCCAGCTCCCCCCATACCAGCCCTCGTTTACAATGAATGGCCAGTAGCTGATTAAACGGAATAAGGTATTCGTGGCGTTCACCGGAGACTTTCACTCCTGCATTGAGCAGGACAATCTTGTCGTAAGGGTGCTGCGCCAGGCGTTTGCCCATTGAAGTTGCTTTCAGTTCCATATCCTGCCGGATCCACGAGGTCATAATTTGTCAGACAGTTTAACTGCCAGTTTTAAGGTGCTCCAGCCCAAAAAAACGTTACAATCACCGGGCGTTAATCATATCGAAGGAAATGAGGGTTTATGCGTACCGTTCTGAATGTGTTGAATTTTGTCCTTGGCGGTTTTGCCACCACCCTTTCCTGGCTTTTTGCCACCCTGGTGAGCATCGTGCTCATCTTCACCCTTCCGCTGACGCGCTCCTGCTGGGAAATCACCAAACTGTCCCTCGTTCCTTATGGAAATGAAGCCGTGCACGTGGATGAACTGGAGCCGGAAAGAAAAAATGCCCTGATGAATACCGGCGGCACGCTGCTGAATATTTTATGGCTGATCTTCTTTGGCTGGTGGTTGTGTTTGATGCATATCTTCGCCGGTATCGCCCAGTGCATCACGATTATAGGCATTCCGGTTGGCATCGCTAATTTCAAAATTGCCACCATCGCCCTGTGGCCGGTAGGACGCCGTGTTGTCCCGGTCGAAGTCGCGCAAGCCGCGCGTGAAGCCAACGCCCGTCGCCGTTTTCAGTAATAAGGACTGGCCGCACTCATGCTAAGCCCCCTGCTTCGTCGCTATACGTGGAACAGTAACTGGCTGTATAACGTCAGGATTTTTATCGCCCTTTGCGGCACCGTCGCTCTGCCGTGGTGGCTGAATGATGTGAAGCTCACCATCCCTCTCACGCTTGGGGTGGTGGCCGGCGCGCTGGCGGATCTCGACGACCGCCTGGCCGGTCGTTTGCGTAATCTGGTCATCACGCTGGTCTGCTTCTTTATTGCTTCCGCCTCCGTTGAGCTGCTTTTCCCCTGGCCCTGGCTGTTTGCCTTAGGGCTGACGGTGTCCACCAGCGGCTTCATTTTGCTCGGCGGCCTCGGGCAACGCTACGCCACTATCGCGTTTGGCGCCCTGCTGATTGCCATTTACACCATGCTGGGCGTCTCTCTTTACGATCAGTGGTATCAGCAGCCGGTCCTGCTGCTGTTGGGCGCTATCTGGTATAACCTGCTGACCTTAACCGGGCATCTTATTTTTCCGGTTCGTGCCTTACAGGACAACATTGCCCGCAGTTACGAACAGCTGGCCCACTATCTGGAGCTGAAATCCCGGCTGTTTGATCCGGATATTGAAGAGGACAGCCAGGCGCCCCTGTACGATCTGGCGCTGGCAAATGGCCAGCTTGTCGCCACGCTGAATCAGACCAAAGCATCTCTGCTCACCCGTCTGCGCGGCGATCGCGGTCAGCGCGGTACCCGGCGTACACTGCACTACTACTTTGTCGCCCAGGATATTCACGAGCGCGCCAGCTCCTCGCATGTGCAGTACGCTGACCTGCGCGAGAAATTCCGCTACAGCGACGTGATGTTCCGTTTCCAGCGCCTGCTGTCGATGCAGTCTCAGGCCTGCCAGCAACTTGCGCGTTCAATACTGCTGCGCACGCCCTATCAGCACGATCCTCGCTTTGAACGCGCATTCAGTCATCTGGATGCGGCCCTCGATCGCGTTCAGGCCAGTGGGACATCGCCGGAACAGTTCAAAGCCCTGGGATTCTTGCTCAACAACCTGAGAGCCATCGATGCTCAGCTCGCCACCATTGAGTCTGAACAGGCGATGGCAATGCCGGGCAATGACGCCGACAACCAGCTTGCCGACGACAGTCTCAACGGTTTCAGCGATATGTGGCTGCGCCTGAGCCGTCATTTTACGCCGGAATCCGCCCTCTTTCGCCATGCGGTAAGGATGTCGCTGGTTCTGTGCGTCGGCTACGCGTTTATCCAGATAACAGGATTGCACCACGGTTACTGGATCCTGCTGACCAGCCTGTTTGTCTGCCAGCCGAACTATAACGCTACCCGCCATCGGCTCGCGCTGCGTATTGTCGGGACATTAGTCGGGGTCGCCATCGGGCTGCCGGTGCTCTACTTTGTGCCATCCGTAGAAGGGCAACTGATCCTGATTGTGATTACCGGTGTACTGTTTTTCGCCTTCCGCAATGTGCAGTACGCCCACGCCACGATGTTCATCACGCTGCTGGTGCTGCTCTGCTTCAATCTGCTGGGTGAAGGCTTTGAAGTGGCCCTTCCTCGCGTTATCGACACGCTAATCGGCTGCGCCATTGCCTGGGCGGCGGTGAGCTTTATCTGGCCGGACTGGCGTTTTCGTAACTTACCGCGCGTGTCCGACAGAGCAATGAACGCCAACTGCCGCTATCTGGATGCTATTCTTGAGCAATACCATCAGGGTCGCGATAACCGTCTGGCCTATCGGATTGCCCGTCGCGATGCGCATAACACGGACGCAGAGCTGGCTTCCGTTGTCTCGAATATGTCAACTGAGCCGCGCGCCACGGCAGAAATCCGGGAGACAGCCTTCCGCATGCTGTGTCTGAACCACACGTTCACCAGCTATATCTCTACCCTTGGCGCCCACCGTGAGAAACTGACAAATCCGGGCATCCTGGCGCTGCTGGACGACGCCGTTTGCTACGTTGATGATGCGCTTCATCATCAACCTGCGGATGAGCCACGGGTTCACCAGGCACTGGATGAACTGGTGCAACGTATCGCACACCTTGATCCTGGCACCGACAACAAAGCTCCGCTGGTCCTACAGCAAATTGGCCTGCTTATCGCTTTGCTGCCGGAAATTTGTCGGCTGCGACAGAAGATCGCTACCTGGCGGAATGATGGCCCTGCGACTCAGGCAGCGCATTAAACCACTCCATAAGCTCCCGGCGAATATCCGCCGGGAGTGCCGCTTCATGTAACCCTTCAATGGCGCCTTCAAGCGCGAACAATACCCGGATACTCAGCGCTTTATTCTTAGAGCGCATTTTCAGCCAGCTCGTCTTCGCCCCCAACTGTCGTAGCGTCTCTTCATTGGTAATGCCCGCCTCCATAAGCAGGACCTCAATCTGAAAGGTCAGGTTCGGCAGATCCTTAAGCCGGTTACGCTGATGGCGCTGGTAGCGCTCTTTCCTGGCGGCATCGAGCGCAAACGAGGAGAGCTGAAGCAGCTTTTCCCTGTTTTGCCACAGACCTTCATCCACACGGTAGTAATTAAGCAGCACTGGCCGTCCTCGTTTCATCAGGGTCAGAAAAGAGGAGGCGTTTTTTACACAGTATTTTGCACTTTGCTCACAGGCGCGAAGGTACAGCTCGCCGTCAGACACCATCGCGAACACCGCTTCATCCACGGCCAGGGTATAACCGCCAAACAGGGCGCGATGATGAATTTCGCCCAGCGGAGAGAGGTATTCCTGAGATTGATAAATCCGATCATAAGATATCTTTTTCATGATAATTCCATTAAAAATCATACAGTAAACACGATATTTCTTACTAACGGATCCGTTAGCAGGAAAATAGGCAACTTATTGCCGTTGGGCAAGATGATTTTTTCAGGTTCACCAGGAATGGATGAAATTTGCGAGTCGCTTTCCGAAAATGAGGTTGATCTTTATGCACACAGGGGTTACTGTATATCCATACAGTAACTACAGGGCTGGAATGAATATGTACACTTCAGGCTATGCAAATCACTTAACACCTTCTCCTTCTGCCGCAGGCAATGCTGCGCAGAATTCTATCGGGCGTGTATCGACAGGGCTTATCAGTGAAGTGGTTTACCGTGAAGACCAGCCGCTGTTAACACAACTCTTACTCCTGCCGCTTTTGCAGCAGCTCGGGCAACAGTCTCGCTGGCAGCTCTGGCTGACGCCACAGCAAAAATTAAGTCGTGAATGGGTTCAGTCGGCTGGCCTGCCGTTAGCGAAGGTGATGCAGATTAATCAACTCTCCCCTTGCGATACGGTCGAGTCGATGGTCCGGGCATTACGTACCGGGAACTATAGCGTCGTGATTGGATGGTTGCCTGAGGATCTGTCGCAAGAGGAACATTTGCGTCTGACTGAAGCGGCTGAAGAAGGTAACGCGATGGGTTTCATCATGCGGCCGGTTCGTGGAGATTCCTATCGCAGAGGACAACATCCCGGGCTAAAAATTCACTCAAATGTGTACCATTGAGTCATTTTAAGAGTTTTCCTGGAATTTTTTTCGACCGCAGTATGCAAAAAAAGTTCAACGCGCCAAAACTGCGGCAAGGCTTGTCTGACGCGGTTCTCGTTAATTTTACTGCACAAAATTCGTTCAAAAATTGTTAAATATTAGGTATACGGAACTTTTTTTTTCATATGCCTGACGGACTTCACACTTGTAAGTTTTCAGCTACGTTGTAGACTTTACATCGCCAGGGGTGCTCGGCCTAAGCCGAAGATATCGGTAGGTTTATATTTGACCACGCCCCCCGGTGAAGGATTTAACCGTGATTCCTCCGATGGAGATATTCATGGCAAATTTTGGATGATAACGAGGCGCAAAAAATGAAAAAGACAGCTATCGCGATTGCAGTGGCACTGGCTGGCTTCGCTACCGTAGCGCAGGCCGCTCCGAAAGATAATACCTGGTATGCAGGTGGTAAACTGGGCTGGTCTCAGTTCCATGACACCGGTTGGTACAACAGCAGCCTGAACAACGATGGCCCTACTCACGAGAGCCAGCTGGGTGCAGGTGCGTTCGGTGGCTATCAGGTTAACCCGTATGTTGGCTTTGAAATGGGTTACGACTGGTTAGGTCGTATGCCTTACAAAGGCGACAACGTAAATGGCGCTTTCAAAGCTCAAGGCGTACAGCTGACCGCTAAACTGGGTTACCCAGTAACTGACGATCTGGACGTGTACACCCGTCTGGGCGGCATGGTATGGCGTGCAGACTCCAGCAACAGCATCGCTGGTGACGACCACGACACTGGTGTTTCCCCAGTATTCGCTGGTGGCGTTGAGTGGGCAATGACCCGTGACATCGCTACCCGTCTGGAATACCAGTGGGTTAACAACATCGGTGACGGTGCTACCGTTGGCGTTCGTCCAGACAACGGCATGCTGAGCGTTGGTGTTTCTTACCGTTTCGGTCAGCAGGAAGATGCGCCAGTCGTAGCTCCAGCTCCGGCTCCAGCTCCAGAAGTACAGACCAAGCACTTCACTCTGAAGTCTGACGTTCTGTTCAACTTCAACAAAGCTACCCTGAAACCAGAAGGTCAGCAGGCACTGGATCAGCTGTATACCCAGCTGAGCAACCTGGATCCTAAAGACGGTTCTGTAGTGGTTCTGGGCTTCACCGACCGTATCGGTTCTGACGCTTACAACCAGGGTCTGTCTGAGAAACGTGCCCAGTCTGTAGTTGATTACCTGGTATCTAAAGGTATCCCAGCTAACAAGATCTCCCCACGTGGTATGGGCGAATCTAACCCAGTTACCGGTTCTACCTGTGACAACGTGAAACCACGCGCTGCACTGATCGACTGCCTGGCACCAGATCGTCGCGTAGAGATCGAAGTTAAAGGTATCAAAGACGTTGTAACTCAGCCTGCGGCATAAGTTACCGTCTTATAAAAAAACCCCGCGATGCGGGGTTTTTTATTATCTGAAGAAAAGTAAAAAGCTTATTTTTTACCTAACAGTGCCTGTAGATCGTTCTTCAGCGTCGACATCTGGCTGGCATACTTCTCTTTGTGCTCGGCATCTTCAATCAGCTGCACCACCGTTTCCGACAGGGTTTTCCCGCGCCGCTGCGCAAGCCCGGCCAGACGCTGCCAGACCATGAACTCCAGGTCGATGGATTTCTTACGGGTGTGCTGATGCTCGGCATTGAAATGCCGTTTACGACGAGCTCGGATAGTTTGCTTCATCCGGTTTAACAAGGCCGGATTAATGTGTTTCTCAATCCAGCCGTTGACCTGCACCGGTTCGTTTTCGAGGGTCAGCAACATATCCACAGCTTCTTGTGCCGCGCTGGCTTCGATGTAGCAGGTGATCAGCTCCCCTTCACGGTGCTTTTTGACCAGGTACTTCCATTTCCAGCCGCTTTCGAGGTTTTCCAGTTGTTGATATTTCATTGCGATCTCAGTGTTACCGTGTAACTCTGTTCAGAATATCAGTTTTTTGGCAATCTGCTGAAAAGAAATCATATCCTGTGAAACGCCGCAGGCGATCCGCATGACGAAAACCCGAATCCTGCTTGGGCAGAGTGCGCCGCTTACGGTATACTCCACGGTTTTACTTCTGACTAAAAAACATCAACTTTGACCATTACGAAACTTGCATGGCGTGACCTGGTTCCGGATACCGAGAGCTATCAGGAGCTGTTTGCACAGCCAGACCTCACAAAAGAACACGAATTCATACTTAGCGATACACAACCGCGTTTGCATTACGCGCTGGAGCAGATGTCATCCCCATGGGCTACATCTCCTTTCATGCTGCTCAAAGCCCCGGAAGAAGCCGAGTATCTGACGCTTCTCGGTGATGCCATGCGCCAGTTGCAGCCAAAAACGAATGCCGTTTTTGGTGGTCAGTATCATATTGCCGGACGTGACGTGACCTTCGAACCTGCCACACAGGCAGACGGACTGTTCGCTGCAAAAGGCGAGGTGATTACCGCCAACTGGGTGGAAGCAGAACAGCTGTTCGGCTGCCTTCGTCAGTTCAATGGCGATGTGTCACTGCAACCCGGTCTGGTACACCGCGCGAACGGTGGTGTGTTGCTCATCTCCCTTCGCACCCTGCTTGCACAGCCTCTGCTGTGGATGCGCCTGAAAACGGTGGTGTCGCAGCAACGTTTTGACTGGGTAGGCTACGATGATTCACGTCCGCTGCCTGTTTCCATTCCGTCTATGCCGCTGTCGCTGACCGTCGTGCTGACGGGTGACCGTGAATCTCTGGCTGATTTCCAGGAAATGGAGCCAGAACTCGCGGAGCAGGCGGTTTACAGTGAATTTGAAGACAATATTCAGATCGCCGATGCCGATGACATGGCGCAGTGGTGTCAGTGGGTTATGGCTGTGGCGGAACGTTTCGCGCTGCCCTCGCCTGCCGAGGATGCGTGGCCGGGCTTAATCCGCGAGGCCGTACGCTACACTGGCGATCAGGAAACCCTGCCGCTCTGCCCGCTCTGGATCGGTAAACAGCTGCGTGAAGTGGGCGTTATCAGCGGCAACGGTCCGTTTACCGGCGAGCAGCTTAGCCAGATGCTGGCCCAGCGTGAATGGCGTGAAGGTTATCTTGCTGACCGTATGCAGGATGAAATTCTGCTGGAACAGATTCTGGTGGAGACCGAAGGCGAACGTATCGGGCAAATCAATGCCTTATCCGTCATCGAGTTCCCCGGACACCCGCGCGCCTTTGGCGAGCCTTCCCGTATCAGCTGTGTCGTGCACATTGGTGACGGCGAATTTACCGATATCGAACGCAAGGCCGAACTAGGCGGAAACATTCATGCCAAAGGCATGATGATCATGCAGGCATTCCTGATGTCTGAACTTCAGCTGGAGCAGCAGATCCCCTTCTCTGCCTCGTTGACCTTTGAGCAGTCCTACAGTGAAGTCGATGGCGACAGCGCCTCGATGGCAGAGCTGTGCGCCGTGATCAGCGCGCTTGCAGACGTACCGATTAATCAGAATATTGCGATTACCGGTTCCGTGGATCAGTTTGGTCGTGCTCAACCGGTGGGTGGACTGAATGAGAAAATCGAAGGCTTCTTCGCTATCTGCCAGCAGCGCGGTTTAAACGGCAAACAGGGCGTGATTATTCCGGCGCCTAACGCTCGCCATTTGAGCCTGAGCCAGGCGATTCTGGATGCGGTAGAACAGCAACAATTCGCCGTCTGGGCCATCGAAGGGGTTGAGGATGCACTACCCTTACTGACAAACCTGGTCTGGGACGGCGAAGGCCAGACAACCCTGATGCAGACCATTCAGGAACGTATAGCTCAGGCGACACAGCAGGATGCTCGTCATCGTTACCCGTGGCCGTTACGCTGGTTAAGTTGGTTTAGTGCTAACTGATCGGACTTGTTCAGCGTACACGTGTTAGCTATCCTGCGTCCTTCACTAAAATAAGGCTTACTGAGAACATGGTAGATAAACGCGAATCCTATACTAAAGAAGACCTTCTTGCCTCTGGTCGCGGTGAACTGTTTGGTGCGAAAGGCCCGCAGTTACCGGCCCCAAATATGCTGATGATGGACCGTGTCGTGAAAATGACCGAAACCGGCGGCAACTTTGATAAGGGTTACGTAGAAGCAGAACTCGATATCAACCCGGACCTGTGGTTCTTCGGTTGCCACTTTATTGGCGATCCGGTAATGCCTGGCTGCCTGGGCCTCGATGCCATGTGGCAGCTGGTTGGCTTCTATCTGGGCTGGCTTGGCGGTGAAGGTAAAGGCCGTGCGCTGGGCGTAGGCGAAGTGAAATTCACCGGTCAAGTTCTGCCTACCGCGAAGAAAGTCACCTACCGTATCCATTTCAAACGCATCGTTAACCGCCGCCTGATTATGGGCCTGGCGGACGGTGAAGTGCTGGTAGATGGTCGTCTTATCTATACCGCGAACGACCTGAAAGTGGGTCTGTTCCAGGATACCTCCGCTTTCTGATAACGGCTTTTAGCCCCTTCCAGAAAGGCGAAACCTCCGCATTGCGGAGGTTTCTTTTTAAAGAGACGGTATCAAGCAAGTACTGCCCTGTCTCCGATGGCTTCTCGCCAGCCCCCTAGCCATTGGGACCTTTGATTCAGGGCCTGATAGGGACACATTTCTTTTGAACGTCCGGCGATGCCAGCCTGATAACCACGTTGATGAGCCCTTTCCAGGCGATCTCGTTTCTGTCTCTTCATGCCTCGTTTCCCTCATTCTTTTGTCTGGTGGAAAGAAAACAGTGATTGCAATATGTGCAAGCACAGTTAACGAATACCCCGAATCGGCGTCAGCGTCAACGTTCAAAATTCATACGGGTGTCATATTTGTGAGCTACATGGAAGATTGTTTGTACAAAAAATGTGACGCGGGACAAGTAACAAACTGAACATAAAACGAAAAAAAAGCCGCAATCAGCAAGAAGCTGAGTGCGGCTTTCGTCGATGAATTTTACTTATGGCAGCCGGGAAATCTCTCTTGCGATAGCAGCCGACTCCTGTGCCCACCCCTGCGCAAGCACTTTCACCATTTCGTCATAGCCATCTTTCTGCTGCTTCAGTTCCAGATGGAAAGGACGCTTAATCAGCTGGCCCTGATGATTCAAGAGCCACTCCCCGCTGATAACAACCGCACCATCATAGCGGCCATGGAATCCCGTCACGTTAACATTCAGGGTATCCTGATCGCTTCCCAGAGGCTGCGAGGCGACTACCCAACCAGGGAGCTGGCTGCTCAGATTCGCCACCAGCGCATTGCGTAGCTGCTGATCCAGCGGGCTGGCCCACAGGTTATTGTTGGCAATAACGTACTGCACATCGCTGGTCTGGTAGACCACCCCGTTGCCAGCCAGATAATCTGGCACGGCAACCTGTTCAACCCACAGCAGACGGCTGCCCTGCGAGCTGCTACTCTGCGCACCGGATTGCGCGCTTAACGGCAACTGGTAGTAGCTTTTGTTATCGCTTCCAGTGCTACAGGCCGTTAATACCAGTGCGCCTGCGATGATTAGCCATTTTTTCATTGTTTCGCCCTCTTAGGCTCAGGATCCTTTTTGTCTTTCGCTTCAAACACCAGCGCGTTGCTCTTTTCATTGAGCGTTTTCAGAACGGGCTGTAGCT
The DNA here is from genome assembly GCF_032389435.1 of Enterobacter sp. DTU_2021_1002640_1_SI_PRY_ASU_LCPMC_013. NCBI lineage: Bacteria > Pseudomonadati > Pseudomonadota > Gammaproteobacteria > Enterobacterales > Enterobacteriaceae > Enterobacter > Enterobacter sp. DTU_2021_1002640_1_SI_PRY_ASU_LCPMC_013. Next base: position 1,640,716 of record NZ_CP135594.1, on the reverse strand, counting down.
CGCGTAAAACCTGATCAAGACGTTGCATATCCGCCACCATCTTGTTGTAAGCCGCTGAGCCCGGCTGGAAGCCCTGCATACTGCGATTCAGTTCGCGCAACGTTTTCTGCATATCCTGCGGCAGCTGCTGCATGGACTGGTTGGCGGTGATCTTGTTGATATTATCCAGCGTGGTTTGCAGACGTTGCATCGTCGCCTGGCTCTGATGCAGTGATCCCGTCGCGGCCTCAAGCATTGGATTCAGCGGCAGATTGTTGATCTTATCCAGTGTTTCCATCAGGCGCTGTTGGATCTGCGCCAGGCCACTGCTGACCGTAGGAATGATTTTGTAGCCGCCAAATTCACGGATCCCCGTCATTGGTGGCGCTTTTGGATAGAAGTCCATATCGACATATAACGCCCCTGTGACCAGGTTGCCAGTTTTCAGCGAGCCGCGCAGACCGCGATTCATCAGATCGCTGATATGCTCCCCAATATCCTGGTCCTCGCCTATCTGGTTAATCAAACGCTCAGGCTCAATGCGGATCAGCACCGGAATACGATAATCATCATCAAGCATCTGCTTGAGTCCCGGAACAAAGTAAGGCACTTGTCCCACGGTTCCCAGACGGATACCGCGGAACTCAACTGGCGCCCCCGGCTGCAAGCCGCGTACTGAGTCCTTAAAGAACATCAGGTAGTCGATGTGATCGGTATAGAGCGCATCCTGAATGCTTTTTTGATCGTCAAACAGCCTGAAGGCGGTTTTCTCCGCCACCGGTTGTCCCAGATCAATACCTTCCGGCACATCAAAACTGACGCCCCCACCAAACAGCGTGGTGAGTGAACCCATCTCAACGCGCATCCCCGCAGAGGTCAGATCCACCGCGATCCCGCTGTCTTTCCAGAAGCGAACGTTGCTGGTCACCAGGCGGTCATTAGGCGCATTGATAAAAAGCTGATAGCTGATGGTCCGTTTTTGCGGATCGAAGGTGCTTGTTTCAACCGAACCGACGCGATATCCACGGAACAGCACCGGATCGCCCGGCGAGAGCTGGCCCGCTTTTTTGCTGTCCAGAATAACGCGGATCCCTTTTGCATCCGGTGGCGCAAGCGGCGGTGAATCCAGCAGCTGATAGTTTGCTGGCTGGGCGCCTTTGTTGCCGGGCTGGAGTTCAATATAAGCCCCGGACAATAGCGTTCCTAAGCCGCTGATCCCTTCTCTCCCGACCTGCGGTTTCACTACCCAAAAAACAGAATCTTCATGGAGCAGTTTTTCCATGCCGGCATTCAGGCGGGCCTTGATTTCAACATGGGTTAAATCATCCGTCAGGGTCGCGCTTTCCACGACACCCACATCCACGCTGCGGCTCTTGATGGTGGTTTTTCCACCCTCAATCCCCTCTGCATTGGTGGTAATTAGCGTGACTTCCGGTCCCTGATGGCTGTAATGATAAAACAGGATCCATGCACCGATCAGCGCGGTCACGATGGGGAAAATCCACACCGGCGACCAGTTTCTGACCTTCTGCACTTTAGCCTCTCCACTCTTATTTTCCATGCTCTTACTCTTCCTCATGGCTTGAATCGGGCTCACGATCCCACGATAAACGAGGGTCGAAGGTCATGGCCGCAAACATGGTCATAATGACGACCAACGCAAACATCAGCGCCCCCATAGCGGGATAAATACTCATCAGCCCCCCCATACGCACCAGCGCTGAGAGAACCGCAATCACGAATACGTCAATCATCGACCAGCGGCCAACAAATTCCACGACCTCATAAATCAGATGCATACGCTCGCTGTCTCGCTTACCGTGCCCTTTTGCATCCCAGCAAAGCCAGGCAATGGCAATCATCTTTAAGGTCGGAACCATAATACTGGCGAGGAATATGACGCCTGCTACAGGGTAAGACCCCTCGCTCCACAGCAAAATCACCCCGGCCAGTATGGTCGAGGGCATTCTGTCGCCGAGCAGATCGGTGATCATGATCGGCAAGATATTGGCGGGCAGATAGAGCATGACAGAGGTCACCAGCAGCGCCATGGTCCATTGCAGGCTATTTTTACGCCGGACGTGACCTTTTGTTTCACAGCGCGGACACACCTCGACATCCGCGGGCAGCACGGCGGTGCAGCACGAGCAGGAGCGAAGCCCCTGACGGATACCCGGTACACCCACCTTTACCGTCTGCGAAAGCGTCGGCGCCGGGGCAATATCGTCCCAGGCCCAGCGTCGGTCCACGCACTGGAACGCGCGCAGTTGTAGCACGCAGTACAGACACCACGGAATAAAGCTGCTGCCAATCCCCACATCGCCGTAGGCCATCAGCTTCACGAAGCTGACCAGGATACCCGCGAGAAAAATTTCCGCCATCCCCCAGCTTTTCAACTGGAACAGGATCCGCGCGAGTTTGATTTTAAGGACAGTGGGCATCCTGACGCGGTTGACCAGCAGCAGAATGACGACCAGGCAAAAAGCCGGGACGATCTGCACGAAAAGAAGAAAGAAGGTGCCAAGGCTGGCGTAATCTTCCGAGAACATCACGCCTGGTATTTCCAGTAAATCCACCTGGCTGGTCATCCCGCCCACTTTCATATAGATGAAAGGGAAGAGATTGGAGAGCAGTAACATGAATAAGGCTGCCAGCGCATAAGCCGTAGGACGCTGCCTTGGCGCGTCCCACTCGGTCGTCAGCGTAGCGCCGCAGCGCGGGCAGGCAGCCTTATGTCCGTGACCAAGCTCTGGCAACGCCACGAGCATATCGCATTGCGAGCATAATATATGCCGATCGGCATGGTGCTGGTCACACATAGATTATCCCTGTTTATGCGCCGTTTTTCAGAGACTCAAGGTACTCCCAGCGCTCAAATGCCTCTTCCAGCGCCTGTTCAGCCTGGGAGAGTTCAGCCAATACTTTCTGAGTATAGTCGTGAGGCTGCGTAAAGAATGACGCATCAGCGACCTGGATTTGCAGTGCTTCCAGTGCAGCCTCCAGCTCTTCCAGACGCTGCGGCAGCCCTTCCAGCTCGCGCTGCAAGTTATAACTCATTTTAGCAGGAGACTTTTTGACAGTTTCTGCCTTTGCAACAACAGGTTCAGCGACATTTTTGGTCTTCGCCTGTTTTTGCGCCAGCGACTGCGATTGCTGTCCACGCGCGTCATGATAGCCGCCCACATATTGCCCGATGCGTCCTTTGCCTTCGAAGATCCAGCACTCGGTCACGGTGTTATCGACAAACTGACGATCGTGGCTGACCAGCATCACGGTTCCCTGATAACCATCAATCAACTCTTCCAGCAGTTCCAGCGTTTCGACATCCAGATCGTTAGTCGGTTCATCGAGAATCAATAAGTTACTGGGTTTCAGGAACAGACGCGCCAGCAAAAGACGGTTACGCTCTCCCCCGGACAGCGCGCGCACCGGCGTCATGGCGCGTTTCGGGTGGAACAGGAAGTCCTGAAGGTAGCCCAGCACGTGACGCGGCTTGCCGTTAACCATGACCTCCTGTTTGCCCTCAGCGAGGTTATCCATCACCGTACGGTCTGGATCCAGCTCGGCGCGGTGCTGGTCGAAGTACGCCACTTCCAGTTTGGTACCGCAGTGGATACGACCGCTGTCGGCCTGGAGCTGACCGAGCATCAGTTTCAGCAGCGTGGTTTTACCGCACCCGTTCGGGCCGATCAGCGCAATTTTGTCGCCGCGCTGAACCTGAGCGGAGAAATCGCTCACCAGCACTTTGCCGTCAACCGAATAATTCACGTTCTCCATTTCGAAGACAATCTTGCCCGAGCGGGACGCCTCTTCCACCTGCATTTTGGCGCTACCCATGACTTCGCGGCGTTCGCTACGTTCGCGGCGCATCGCCTTCAGGGCGCGAACGCGGCCTTCGTTACGGGTACGACGCGCTTTAATGCCCTGACGGATCCATACCTCTTCCTGGGCCAGCTTGCGGTCGAACTCGGCGTTTTGCAGCTCTTCCACGCGCAGGTTTTCTTCTTTCTCCAGCAGATAGGTATCGTAATCGCCCGGATAGGTCACCAGCTTGCCGCGATCAAGATCGACAATGCGCGTGGCCATGTTGCGGATGAACGAACGGTCGTGGGAGATGAAGATAATGGTACCGTTAAAGGTTTTCAGGAACCCTTCCAGCCAGTCAATCGCTTCGATATCCAGGTGGTTCGTCGGTTCGTCCAGCAGGAGCACCTTAGGCCCGCTCACCAGGGCACGACCCAGCGCCGCTTTACGCAGCCAGCCGCCGGAGAGCGCCGACAGCTCCATATCCGCTTCCAGGCCAAGCTGGGCCAGCACTTCGTTAATGCGGTTTTCCAGCTGCCACAGGCCGTGGTGATCGAGCATCTCCTGCACTTTTGCCAGCTCGTTGAGATTCTTGTCGCTCGGGTCCGTCATCACCAGATGCGAAATCTCGTGGTAACGCTTGAGGTATTCCGCTTGCTCTGAAATCCCTTCGGCCACAAAATCGTACACGCTGCCGGTGACGTTACGCGGCGGATCCTGTTGCAGACGAGAGACGATCAGATCCTGCTCGTAAACAATACGGCCGTCGTCCAGCCCCTGCTCACGGTTGAGGATTTTCATCAGCGTCGATTTACCTGCGCCGTTACGGCCCACCAGACAGACGCGCTCGTTATCTTCGATATGCAGCTCTGCATTATCGAGAAGCGGTGAGTCGCTGAAAGAGAGCCACGCGCCGTGCATACTAATTAAAGACATTTATTTTTCCTTTCAGACCGCGGAGATCAGCCAGCAGTTGTGGATTTGACGGTTACGGGCAAAGTCCTGAGACAGCGTTTTTTGGCTGATTTCTTGTGCTTTCAGTCCCAGTTCGGCCAGGCCGTCGTGATCCATGCGGAATCCGCGCTTGTTATTCGAGAACATAATGGCGCCGCCTTTACGCAGCAGACGCTTCAGGTCGGTCATCAGGCGCAGGTGATCGCGTTGAACATCAAAGCTATCCTCCATACGCTTGGAGTTAGAGAAGGTCGGCGGATCGATAAAGATCAGGTCAAACTGCTCGTCGGTATCGCGCAGCCAGCCCAGCACGTCGGCCTGTAACAGGCGATGCTGACGGCCGGTTAAGCCGTTAAGACGCAGGTTGCGCTCTGCCCACTCCAGATAAGTCCGGGACATATCTACCGTGGTGGTGCTACGCGCGCCGCCAAGCCCCGCATGAACGCTGGCGCTGCCGGTATAGGAGAACAGGTTCAGGAAGTCTTTCCCCTTGCTCATCTGGCCCAGCATGCGGCGGGCGATACGGTGATCGAGGAACAGGCCGGTATCAAGGTAGTCGGTCAGGTTAACCCACAGGCGCGCGTTATATTCGCCCACTTCGAGGAAGTCGCCTTTCTCGCCCATCTTCTGATACTGATTTTTACCTTTCTGACGCTCACGGGTTTTCAGCACCAGCTTGTTTGGCGAAATGCCAAGTACGGCGATGGTGGCCGCAATCACATCCAGCATACGCTGACGCGCTTTTTGCGCATCGATAGTTTTCGGCGGGGCGTATTCCTGAACCACCACCCAGTCCGCATAGCGGTCAACCGCCACGTTGTACTCGGGCAGGTCAGCGTCGTACAGGCGATAACATTCGATGCCTTCTTGCTTCGCCCACTTCTCAAATTTCTTCAGGTTTTTGCGCAGGCGGTTGGCGTAATCTTCCGCCACGCCTGACGGTTTGCTATCCGCCGCTACCTCTGCCAGATGGTAGTTTTTCTGCACGCAGTCCAGCGGGCCGTTTTTCGCTTTGAACTGGCGATCGGCACGCAATTGCAGGCAGCTCAGCAGCTCCGGCGAGGCGCTAAACAGGGAGAGGTTCCAGCCGCCGAAATGCGCTTTCATGTTGCGGCCCAGCAGGCTGTGCAGTGCAATCAGCGCCGGCTCGCTGTCCAGACGCTCACCATACGGCGGGTTGCTGATCACCGTACCGTACGGGCCTTTTGGCAGAGGATTGGTCAGATTCGCCACGTCCTTCACCTCGAAGGTCACCAGCTCGCCGATACCGGCACGACGGGCGTTGCTGCGCGCGCGTTCAATCACCCGTGCGTCGCTGTCCGAACCGTAAAAGTGAGAGGTGTACTCCGCCAGCCCTTTACGGGCGCGGGTCTGCGCATCGTCTTTGACCTCTTTCCAGATGGCCTCATCGTGCTGCGCCCAGCCTTTGAAGCCCCAGTGGCCGCGGTGCAGCCCTGGCGCACGGTCGGTGGCCAGCATCGCGGCTTCAATCAGCAGCGTACCGGAACCGCACATCGGATCGAGCAGCGGCGTACCTGGCTGCCATCCGGAGCGCATCACGATAGCGGCAGCCAGTGTTTCTTTGATCGGCGCCATCCCGGTGCGATCGCGATAGCCGCGCAGATGCAGGCCTGCGCCACTCAGATCCAGGGAAATACTGGCCGTATCGCCGTTCAGCCAGACGTTGATACGCAGATCCGGGTTTTCACGGTCAACGTTCGGACGTTCTTTATTGCGACGCGTGAAGCAATCCACAATGGCATCCTTAACGCGCAGGGCACCATACTGGCTGTTGCGGATCTCATCGTTGACGCCGTTGAAATGCACCGCAAAGGTAGCGTCCGGTGTGAAGATCTCTGTCCAGTCGATCATCTGTACGCCGGTGTAGAGATCAAGATCGCTGTAGACCTTGCACTCTTTCATCGGCAGCATGATGCGCGACGCCAGACGGCTCCACATCAGGCTCTGGTAAATAAGCCGCGTGTCGCCCTCAAAATGGACACCACCCTGAACCACCCGGCACTCTTTCGCGCCCAGGGCTTCCAGTTCAGTTTTTAACAGCTCTTCCAGCCCACGGGCCGTACTGGCAAACAGAGAATTCATATCGTCACTTTTACTCATAGAAAATTGTCGCGCATTATAGCTAATATGGCGTGTATGTCATAAAGTTGAAGGCTTATTTTCTTTAGCGGGAGTGTGCAGTGGCGACGTTATCCAGGCTTTTTATTCATCCGGTGAAATCCATGCGCGGCATCGGCGTCTCTCACGCGCTGGCCGATATGAGCGGATTCGCCTTCGATCGTATTTTTATGGTCACCGAGCCTGACGGTACGTTTATCACCGCACGTCAGTTCCCGCAGATGGTTCGCTTTACCCCTTCCCCGCTTCATGACGGGCTGCATTTGACCGCGCCGGACGGTTCATGCGTCGTGATCCGCTTTGCTGATTTTGCGCCGCTTGATGCGCCAACGGAAGTGTGGGGCAACCATTTTACCGCGCGTATCGCGCCGGATAACATTAACCAGTGGCTGAGCGGCTTTTTCTCCCGTGACGTTCAGCTGCGCTGGGTTGGGCCTGCGCTGACCCGTCGCGTGAAGCGCCACGATGCGGTTCCTCTCTCCTTCGCGGATGGTTTTCCCTTCCTGCTGACCAGCGAGGCCTCGCTGCGTGATTTACAAAACCGTTGCAAAGCCAGCGTGCAGATGGAGCAGTTTCGCCCGAATCTGGTGGTGACCGGAGCGGATGCCTGGGATGAAGATACCTGGAAAGTGATCCGCATCGGCAGCGTTATTTTTGATGTCGTGAAGCCGTGCAGCCGCTGTATTTTTACCACCGTCAGCCCGGAGAAAGGCCAGAAACACCCTTCCGGCGAACCGCTGAAAACCTTGCAGTCATTTCGTACCGCGCAGGATAACGGTGATGTCGACTTCGGCCAGAACCTGATCCCCCGCTCCAGCGGCGTGATCCGCGTGGGCGACGAGGTCGACATTCTCACCCGCGGGCCTGCCAGGGTGTACGGCGCAGGTCAGGAAGAAGAGATGGTTGACGTTGTCACCAACGTCGCTTCCGCGGTGGATATTCACTGGGAAGGCAAAGTTATCCGTGGTAACAATCAGCAGGTGCTACTGGAACAGCTGGAACAGGCAGGTATCCGCGTACCGTATTCCTGTCGCGCGGGGATTTGCGGATGCTGTCGCATTAAACTGGTCGATGGTGAAGTAAGTGCCCTGAAGAAATCTGCAATTGGCAGTGACGGCACGATCCTGTGCTGTAGCTGTGTCCCGAAAACATCCGTACAGCTGGAAGCTTAAACTGCCTGTTCAAGGCTGAAGGAATCAACGCGCAGCTGTGGCTTCAGCCTGTCATTCATCACTTTGATGGCATCACCTAACTGCATAACTCGCCCGGCAATGGTCACGCCGGGTTGGGCCAGCAAACAGAGCGCAGCGTTTTCGCCGGGTTCAACCACCAGCAAATTCACCTCTTCTTCGGTATCGCTCAGATTGACGCTGGCCGCATCGCCGATAGCCGGGGTCCAGCTCATGCCGTGGGCGAGAAAATGCCAGCTTTTCGGCATTTGCGGTTTCAGGAAACGGATCGCCACCAGCGCATTTAGTACCAGTTCAGCGCGCTGTTCTTTGGAGAGATCGAAGTCGCGGCATTTTTCTTCAAAAGAGAAATAGAGTGCAGCGTCGTCAACGCAAAAGCCAGAGGGAGCAAACGCGTCTGGCGTTAACATTCGGCGCGCAAAACGAGAGCGAAACAACATGCCATTGGCTAAGTCGAGCATCATACGGTCATGCTCGTCACAAAAATACCAGCGCCAGTTATCGTCAGGTTTAATTCGCATGTTTCTCTCCCGTCCCCTAAACGTCCTGTACTAAAAATGTCCTGTTTGCCGCTTCGCTTATAACACTAGTAATAAAAGACTATAATGTTTAAATAAGCAACAATGACGGAATATAAAACAACCAGGGCTGGAAATAAAGCCCTGGTTGTCTGATTAAGAGAAAAGATTAGATATGCGTGACGATTTCTTTAATCAGCGGCGGCCCTTTAAAAATAAAGCCGGAATAAATTTGCACCAGCGATGCACCTGCCGCCATCTTCTCGCGTGCAGCGATGACAGAGTCAATGCCACCCACGCCAATAATCGGCAGTTGGCCTTTTAATTCTGCGGAGAGTGCGCGAATAATTTCGGTGCTTTTTAATTGTACCGGACGGCCACTTAATCCACCCGCTTCGTCACAGTTTTTCATTCCCTGAACGAGAGAGCGATCGAGTGTCGTATTGGTTGCAATCACACCATCAATATTATGGCGAACTAAACTGTCGGCAACCTGGATCAATTCTTCTGCCGAAAGATCCGGGGCGATCTTAACCGCGACCGGAACATATTTATGGTGGATCGCCTGTAGCGCCGTTTGTTTATTTTTAATGGCGCTAAGAAGATCGTCGAGCGCTTCGCCATATTGTAATGAACGCAGCCCTGGGGTGTTAGGCGAAGATATATTCACCGCAATATAACCGGCATAGGCATAGACTTTTTCCATACAAATCAGATAGTCATCTTTACCCTGCTCGACCGGCGTGTCTTTATTTTTGCCAATATTAATACCCAGCACGCCATCAAAATGGGCTTTCTTAACGTTCTCAACCAGATGATCGACGCCAAGGTTATTAAAGCCCATGCGGTTGATCAGCCCCTCGGCTTCAACCAGGCGAAACAGACGTGGCTTGTCATTTCCCGGCTGCGGACGCGGCGTCACCGTCCCGATTTCGATCGAGCCAAAGCCCATCGCACCGAGTGCATCAATGCATTCGCCATTTTTGTCCAGACCGGCCGCCAGGCCCAGTGGATTTTTGAAAGTCAGGCCCATGCACTGAACTGGTTTTTCCGGCACGTTTTGACGCACCAGCGCGGCCAGAGGCGTTCCTGTAATACGGCGTAACTGCTGAAATGTAAATTCATGAGCGCGCTCAGGATCGAGCTGGAAAAGGGCTTTACGAACGAAGGGGTAGTACATGAACTCTCCTGGATTCCCGGTGTGCAAACCGGGAGGGGATTATGTGCGATCCCGCCCGGAAAGGGAATTGACCTGTGGCAAAAAAAGCCACGTAAAACGCAATCGTTTACTTATCGCTTCGCTTCTTATGCATTTTTCTGCATTCATCCTGAGGATAAATCATTTAGTGGAATAACCGCGCAATGTCACACTCCTGAAAATTGTTATGAATGTTAGATAAAAGCAAACAATTAGTTATAAGGAGCAACCATGCGCGTCATTACCCTGGCCGGAAGCCCCCGCTTCCCCTCTCGCTCCAGCGCACTGCTGGAATACGCTCGCGAAAAGCTTAATGCTCTGGATGTCGAAGTGTGTCACTGGAATTTGCACAATTTCGCGCCTGAAGATCTGCTCTACGCCCGTTTCGACAGCCCGGCGCTGAAAACCCTGATCGAACAACTTAAGAGTGCTGACGGGCTGGTCGTCGCGACACCGATTTATAAAGCTTCTTTTTCCGGCGCACTGAAAACGCTGCTCGATCTGCTGCCCGAACGCGCGCTGGACGGTAAGGTCGTCCTGCCGCTGGCCACAGGCGGTACGGTAGCCCATTTACTGGCGGTGGATTATGCCCTCAAGCCGGTTCTGAACGCGCTGAAAGCGCAGGAGATCCTGCATGGCGTCTTCGCTGACGACTCACAGGTAATCGACTACCAGCATAAACCCCATTTCACGCCGAATCTGCAAACCCGCCTCGACAGTGCGCTCGAAACCTTCTGGCACGCCCTGAACCGTCGGGATCGCCACGCGGCGGCATTTCATCAATCACAAGGAGTGGCGCATGTTTAAAACAGTTACCCGTATCGGGCTGGCAGGTCTGCTGGCAGTGGCGTCGCTGGCTCAGGCGGCAGAGAAAGCGCCGGAGAGCCTGCGTATCGGTTATCAGAAAGGCAGCGTCAGCATGGTGCTGGCGAAAAGCCATGCGTTGCTTGAGAAGCGTTTCCCGGAGACCAAATTCTCATGGGTCGAGTTCCCTGCCGGACCACAGATGCTGGAGGCGCTGAACGTCGGGAGTATTGATTTAGGCAGCACAGGCGATATCCCGCCGATCTTTGCGCAGGCTGCCGGGGCGGATCTGGTTTACGTTGGCGTTGAGCCCGCCAAACCGAAGGCAGAGGTTATTTTGGTGCCGGAAAACAGCGAGATCAAAAGCGTCGCCGACCTCAAAGGCCATAAGGTTGCTTTCCAGAAAGGTTCCAGCTCGCACAACCTGCTGCTGCGCGCGTTGCAGGAGGCCGGCCTTAAATTCACCGATATCCAGCCCGTTTACCTGACGCCTGCCGATGCGCGCGCGGCGTTTCAGCAAAAAAATGTTGATGCCTGGGCTATCTGGGATCCGTACTACTCCGCCGCACTGTTGCAGGGCGGTGTGCGGGTGCTGAAAGACGGCACCACCCTGAAGCAGACCGGCTCGTTCTACCTGGCGGCACGTCCTTACGCTGAGAAAAATGGCGCATTTATTCAGCACGTGCTGGATACCTTCTCTCAGGCCGATGCGCTGACCCAAAGCCAGCGTCAGCAGAGCATCACGCTGCTGGCAAAAACCATGGGCCTGCCTGAACCGGTGATCGCCACCTATCTTGACCACCGTCCTCCCACCACCATAGCACCGGTTGACGCCCACGTTGCCGCTCTCCAGCAGCAAACGGCAGACCTCTTTTATCAAAACCGCCTGGTTCCAAAGCAGGTGAATATTCGCGAACGCATCTGGCAACCCGCTGGCATTGAAGGAAAAAAATCATGAGTCTGAATCTTTTCTGGTTTTTACCCACCCACGGTGATGGACACTATCTTGGCACAGAAGAAGGCGCCCGCCCGGTCGATCACGGCTATCTACAGCAGATCGCCCAGGCGGCAGACCGCATCGGTTTTACCGGGGTACTGATCCCGACGGGCCGCTCGTGTGAGGATGCGTGGCTGGTTGCCGCGTCAATGATCCCCGTCACCCAGCGCCTGAAATTCCTGGTAGCCTTGCGCCCGAGCGTGGTGTCGCCAACCGTCGCGGCGCGTCAGGCGGCAACGCTGGACAGGCTTTCCAACGGCCGTGCGCTGTTCAACCTGGTGACGGGCAGCGATCCGCAGGAGCTGGCGGGCGATGGCGTCTTCCTCGATCATACCGAGCGCTATGAAGCCTCCGCAGAGTTCACCCGCGTCTGGCGACGTCTGCTGGAAGGGGAAACCGTCACCTTCGAAGGGAAACATATCCACGTTCGCAATGCGCAGCTCTACTTCCCGCCGGTACAGCAGCCGCGCCCTCCCCTCTATTTCGGCGGATCGTCGGACGTGGCGCAGGAGCTGGCGGCTGAGCAGGTCGATCTCTATCTGACCTGGGGCGAGCCACCGGAGCTGGTGAAAGAGAAAATTACTCAGGTACGCGCTAAAGCCGCAGAACATGGCCGTACGGTACGCTTCGGTATTCGCCTGCACGTGATCGTCCGCGAAACCAACGACGAGGCCTGGCAAGCCGCCGACCGTCTGATCGCTCATCTGGACGACGACACTATCGCCAAAGCACAGGCGGCGTTTGCCAAAACCGATTCCGTGGGCCAGCACCGGATGGCCTCCCTGCACAACGGCAAGCGTGAAAATCTTGAGATCAGCCCGAACCTGTGGGCCGGGGTAGGTCTGGTGCGCGGCGGCGCCGGCACGGCGCTGGTCGGCGACGGTCCAACCGTAGCGGCACGTATTAATGAATACGCGGCGCTGGGGATCGACAGCTTTATTCTGTCTGGCTACCCGCATCTGGAGGAGGCGTACAAGGTGGGTGAACTGCTGTTCCCGCACCTGGATGTCGCTATCCCGGAAATTCCGCAGCCACGTCAGCTACAGTTGCAGGGCGAAGCCGTGGCGAACGCGTTTATCCCGAGAAAAGTCGCGCAAAGCTAAGGAGCCACCATGTCTGCAACCGCACAAAAATGGCTGCTGCGCGCCGCGCCGTGGTTTCTGCCCGTCGGCATTGTCCTCGTCTGGCAACTGGCGTCTTCAACTGGCTGGCTGTCGAGCCGCATTTTGCCCTCTCCGGAGGGCGTTGTGGAAGCGTTCTGGTCGCTAAGCGCCAGCGGTGAGCTGTGGCAACATCTTGCCATCAGCTCCTGGCGCGCGGTAATTGGCTTTTCGATTGGCGGAAGCATCGGCCTGACGCTGGGGCTGATCAGCGGCCTGTCACGCTGGGGTGAGCGGCTGCTGGATACCTCCGTTCAGATGCTGCGTAACGTGCCGCATCTGGCGCTTATTCCGCTGGTTATCCTGTGGTTTGGCATTGATGAGAGCGCCAAAATTTTCCTCGTGGCGCTGGGAACGTTATTCCCGATTTATATCAATACCTGGCATGGGATCCGCAATATCGATCGCGGTCTGGTTGAGATGGCCCGCAGCTATGGCCTGTCAGGTTTTGCCTTGTTTACCCATGTGATCCTGCCGGGCGCCCTGCCCTCCATTATGGTTGGGGTGCGTTTTGCGCTCGGCCTGATGTGGCTAACCCTGATCGTGGCGGAAACCATTTCGGCTAACTCCGGCATTGGTTATCTGGCGATGAACGCCCGCGAGTTCCTGCAAACGGACGTGGTGGTGGTTGCCATTATCCTTTATGCCCTGCTCGGCAAACTTGCGGACGTCAGCGCCCAGTGGCTGGAACGTAGCTGGCTGCGCTGGAACCCGGCCTACACCGCTCAGGAGGCGAAAGCATGAATACTGCACGACTGAACCAGGGAACACCGTTACTGCTGAACGGCGTGACCAAACGCTACGGCGACAACACCATTCTGAATGCACTGGATCTGCATATTCCTGCCGGACAGTTCGTGGCCGTTGTCGGCCGCAGCGGTGGCGGCAAGAGTACCCTGCTGCGTCTTTTAGCCGGGCTGGAAGCGCCAAACAGCGGTGACATTCTGGCAGGCACTACGCCGCTGGCCACGATTCAGGATGATACGCGCATGATGTTTCAGGACGCGCGTCTGCTGCCGTGGAAAACGGTGATGGATAACGTCGGGCTGGGCCTGAAGGGCAGCTGGCGGGAGGACGCCCGGCAGGCACTCGCTGCGGTAGGGCTGGAGAATCGCGCGGGAGAGTGGCCTGCGGCCCTGTCGGGTGGACAAAAGCAGCGCGTAGCGCTGGCACGCGCGCTGATTCACCGTCCCGGCCTGTTGCTGCTCGATGAACCGCTCGGCGCGCTTGATGCCCTGACGCGGATCGAGATGCAGGATCTGATTGAAACCCTCTGGCAGACGCACGGCTTTACGGTGCTGCTGGTGACGCATGATGTCAGTGAAGCCGTGGCAATGGCAGACAGGGTGCTGTTAATAGAAGAGGGCAAAATTGGTCTGGATCTGACGGTAGATATTCCACGTCCTCGCCGCGTGGGATCGGCCAGACTGGCGGAGCTGGAAGCCGAAGTACTGGATCGGGTGATGAAACGTGGGGAAGCGGAGATTCAGCGGATAAAGGCTAATGCCTGATGCCCTCACCCCGGCCCTCTCCCACAGGGAGAGGGAGAAAACCGATGCCCCGCGACCCCACGTAGGCCCGGTAAGCGTAGCGCCACCGGGCTTTTTTACATCAGGCGAGCGCCTTAGCAATCTTCTCGTACAGATCGCCAGACAGATTTTCCAGCCCTTTCAGCTGCTCAAGCGCGGCGCGCATTTTCGCCTGACGCTGCGCATCGTAACGTTTCAGGCGGATCAGCGGCTCAATCAGACGAGACGCCACCTGCGGGTTACGGCTGTTCAGCTCGGTCAGCATTTCAACCATGAACTGATAACCGCTGCCGTCTTCAGCATGGAACGCGGCCGGGTTGCTGCTGGCGAAGGCACCAATCAGAGAGCGGACGCGGTTCGGGTTGCTCATGGTGAACGAACGGTGCTTCAGCAGGCTGCGAACCTTGCTGAGTACATCGGCTGCCGGGCTGGTGGCCTGAAGGATGAACCACTTGTCCATCACCAGACCATCCTGATGCCACTTATCGTCGTACTCCTGCATCAGCGCATCGCGGCACGGCAGCTCGGCGGCAACGCTTGCGGCGAGCGCGGCCAGGGCATCCGTCATGTTATCGGCTTCGTGGTACTGCTTGCTGACCAGCGTGTTCGCCAGCTCTGCCTCACCAAACGCCAGATAGCGCAGGCAGGTATTGCGCAGGGAACGTTTACCGATATCCGCATGTTCCACCCGATACGCGTCCAGCTTGTTGGCGTTGTAAATGGCGAGGAACTCATCTGCCAGTTCGGTCGCCAGCGTGCGGGTCAGCGCTTCACGCACGGCGACAATGGCAATCGGGTCGATGATGTCAAACAGCTCGGCGATTTCAGTCGCAGAAGGCAGCGTTAAAATTTCAGCCGCCAGCGCCGGGTCAATGTTCTCATCCAGCAGGATGGCACGGAACGCGTCTGCCACATGAACCGGCAGCGTCAGCGGCTGGCCCTGCTGGTAACGGTTGACGTTCAGCTTGATGTAGGTCGCCAGCAGGCTTTGTGCCGCATCCCAGCGCGAGAAATCGTTGCGCGCGTGACGCATAAGGAACGTCAGCTGCTGATCGCTCCACTTGTATTCGAGTTTCACCGGCGCGGAGAACTCGCACAGCAGGGCAGGAACGGGCTGGAAATAGACGTTATCGAAGATAAAGGTCTGCTCTGCCTGGGTCACGTTCAGCACGTTATGCACCGGGTGGCCGCCCTTCTGTAACGGGATCACGTTGCCTTCGTTGTCGTACAGCTCAACGCTGAATGGAATGTGCAGCGGATGTTTCTCTTCCTGCTCGGCAGTTGGCGGCGTGCGCTGGCTGATGGTCAGCGTGTACTGCTCGGTTTCCGGGTTGTAGTCGTCTTTGACCGTCACGATCGGCGTACCGGCCTGGCTGTACCAGCGGCGGAAATGAGACAGATCGACGTTAGAGGCGTCCTCCATCGCCTGGACGAAATCGTCGCAGGTGGCCGCACTGCCGTCGTGACGCTCAAAGTAAAGCTGCATCCCTTTCTGGAAATTCTCTTCGCCCAGCAGGGTGTGGATCATACGGATAATTTCAGCGCCTTTTTCATACACCGTCAGGGTGTAGAAGTTATTCATCTCAATGACTTTATCCGGGCGGATCGGGTGCGCCATTGGGCTGGCATCTTCTGCAAATTGCAGACCACGCATGGTGCGCACGTTGTTGATGCGGTTCACCGCCCGCGATCCCAGATCGGAGCTGAACTCCTGATCGCGGAAGACGGTTAAGCCCTCTTTCAGGCTCAGCTGGAACCAGTCGCGGCAGGTGACGCGGTTCCCGGTCCAGTTATGGAAATATTCGTGGCCGATAACGCGTTCGATATCGAGGTAATCTTTATCCGTGGCGGTATCGGTACGCGCCAGCACGTATTTAGAGTTAAAGATGTTAAGACCTTTATTCTCCATCGCGCCCATGTTGAAGAAATCGACCGCAACGATCATATAGATGTCGAGGTCATATTCGAGGCCAAAGCGCGTTTCATCCCACTTCATGGAGTTGATGAGGGAGGTCATTGCCCACGGTGCGCGGTCAAGGTTGCCACGGTCCACGAACAGCTCCAGCGCGACTTCACGGCCAGAGCGCGTTTTAAAGGTGTCGCGCAGGACATCGAAATCTCCCGCCACCAGCGCAAACAGATAGCAGGGTTTCGGGAACGGATCCTGCCACTGTACCCAGTGACGGCCATTCTCCAGTTCCCCTTCACCAATCCGGTTGCCGTTGGAAAGCAGGTACGGGTACAGCGTTTTGTCGGCAATAATTTTGGTGGTAAAGCGCGCCAGGACGTCCGGGCGATCCAGATACCAGGTAATGTGGCGGAAACCTTCGGCTTCACACTGGGTACACAGGGCTACGCCTGACTGGTAAAGTCCTTCCAGCGCGGTATTGGCGGCAGGGCTAATTTCATTCACGATGCGCAGGGTAAAGCGTTCCGGCAGGTTGTCGATGACCAGCTGGTTGCCTTCTTCTTTATAGTCTGACCAGGCTTCATCGTTAATATGCAGGGAAACCAGCGTCAGGTCTTCACCATCCAGACGCAGCGGCACGGCTGTCGCGCTCTGGCGCGTCACCTGGCTTACCGCCGTCACCACGGTTTTTGTGGCATCCAGGTCGAAAGTCAGATCGATATCGCTTATCAGGTATTCCGGCGCACGATAGTCGTGGCGGTATTTAGCTTGTGGCTGTTGTGTCATAGAAAACCTTATGCATCGTTTGTCGAGTAACGATTCAATATATTCCTGTTGTGTAAAACGCGCTATGCAGAATGTTCATCTTTTCAGGCACAACGCCCTTTTTAGCTACATTTTTATAACACGGGGCACGAAATGCTCTCGACCATAAAGTGTGCTTATGTTGTGATCGGGGTTCAATAAATCACTAAACAGGGTATACTCCGGAGTTGTTTATTGTACTAAACGCTCCCGTGAGAGGATGCTACAGCGCACCTATGACTCAATTCGCTTCTCCGGTTCTGCATACGTTGCTGGATACCGACGCGTACAAGCTGCATATGCAGCAAGCCGTGTTTCACCACTATCATGATGTCCATGTTGCGGCGGAATTTCGCTGCCGGGGTGACGACTTGCTGGGTATCTACGCAGATTCCATTCGTGAACAGGTCGAGGCCATGCAGCATCTGGCGCTCACCGATGACGAATATCAGTGGCTTTCAGGCCTGCCTTTCTTTAAAGCGGATTATCTGAACTGGCTGCGTGAGTTCCGCTATAACCCGGAACAGGTCACCGTCACCAATGATAACGGCAAGCTGGACATTCGTCTGACCGGCCCGTGGCGCGAGGTGATCATGTGGGAAGTGCCGCTTCTGGCCGTGATCAGCGAGCTGGCCCACCGCTATCGCTCCCCTGAAACCGGTGTGACGCAGGCGGTTGCCGCTCTGGAGAATAAACTCGTTGAGTTTTCCAGACTGACCGAAGGGCTGGATATGTCCCGATTCCGTCTGATGGACTTTGGCACGCGCCGCCGCTTCTCTCGCGAGGTTCAGGAAGCCATTGTCAGACGTCTGCAACAGGAGCCGTGGTTCGTTGGCACCAGTAACTACGATCTGGCACGTCGCCTTGATTTAACGCCGATGGGCACCCAGGCGCACGAATGGTTCCAGGCGCACCAGCAGATCAGCCCTGACCTTGCCAACAGCCAGCGCGCCGCCCTCGCCGCGTGGCTAGAGGAATACCCGGATCGGCTGGGTATTGCCCTTACCGACTGCATTACCATGGACGCGTTCCTGCGCGACTTTGGCCCTGAGTTTGCCGAACGCTACCAGGGTTTGCGCCATGATTCCGGGGACCCGGTTGAATGGGGTGAGAAAGCCATCGCCCATTACGAAAAACTGGGCATCGACCCCATGAGTAAGGTGCTGGTCTTCTCCGATAACCTTGACCTGGCGAAAGCCGTCGACCTTTATCGCCATTTCTCATCGCGGGTGAACCTGAGTTTCGGGATTGGTACGCGGTTAACCTGTGATATTCCTCAGGTGAAACCGCTGAACATCGTCATAAAACTGGTGGAATGTAACGGTAAGCCGGTCGCGAAGCTCTCCGACAGTCCGGGCAAAACCATCTGCCATGACAAAGCGTTTGTCCGCGCATTACGTAAAGCCTTCGATTTGCCTCAGGTTAAAAAAGCCAGTTAACGGCTTCGGGGGAGCCTTCATGGCTCCCCTTCTCTTATTAATTTCTTATTTCTTCTCTTAAGACGGTGAAATTTACTTGTCTGATAGCGGATGGCAGGTAACATAGATATCCCCCCTATAAGGGCGGACAAGTGTTTATTTTTTCCGACTATTAACAGAGAGAATATTATGAGCGTTGTGCCTGTAGCCGACGTACTCCAGGGCCGTGTCGCCGTTGACCAGGAGGTCACCGTGCGCGGATGGGTGCGTACTCGCCGAGATTCTAAAGCTGGCATCTCCTTCCTCGCCGTCTATGACGGTTCCTGCTTTGATCCTGTACAGGCCGTCATTAATAATTCTCTGCCCAATTACAATGATGACGTTCTGCACCTGACAACCGGCTGTTCCGTGATCGTCACCGGTGTTGTGGTGGCCTCTCCGGGCCAGGGTCAGAGCTACGAAATTCAGGCGACTTCGGTGGAAGTGACCGGCTGGGTTGACGATCCTGACACCTACCCGATGGCTGCAAAGCGTCACAGCATCGAATATCTGCGTGAAGTCGCGCACCTGCGTCCGCGCACCAACCTGATTGGTGCGGTTGCCCGCGTGCGTCATACGCTGGCGCAGGCGCTGCATCGCTTCTTTGACGAGCAGGGTTACTTCTGGGTTTCTACTCCGCTGATCACGGCTTCCGATACCGAAGGCGCAGGTGAAATGTTCCGCGTTTCAACGCTGGATATGGAAAACCTGCCGCGTACGCCGGAAGGTAAAGTCGATTACGACAAAGACTTCTTTGGTAAAGAAGCCTTCCTGACGGTTTCCGGCCAGCTCAACGGTGAAACCTACGCCTGTGCGCTGTCTAAGATCTATACCTTCGGCCCAACCTTCCGTGCGGAAAACTCCAACACCAGCCGTCACCTGGCGGAATTCTGGATGCTGGAGCCGGAAGTGGCCTTTGCCGATCTGAATGACGCGGCAGCCCTGGCAGAAGCGATGCTGAAATACGTGTTTAAAGCCGTTCTCGAAGAGCGCGCAGACGACATGAAATTCTTCGCTGAGCGTGTCGATAACGACGCCATCGCCCGTCTTGAGCGCTTCGTCTCCGCAGACTTCGCGCAGGTCGATTACACCGACGCGGTCGCAATCCTGGAAAAATGCGGTGAGAAATTCGAAAACCCGGTTTACTGGGGCGTGGATCTCTCCTCCGAGCACGAACGTTATCTGGCAGAGAAGCACTTTAAAGCACCGGTTGTGGTGAAAAACTATCCGAAAGACATTAAGGCGTTCTATATGCGCCTTAACGAAGACGGTAAAACCGTTGCCGCGATGGATGTCCTCGCGCCGGGCATCGGTGAGATCATCGGTGGCTCCCAGCGTGAAGAGCGCCTGGATGTGCTGGACGCGCGTATGCAGGAGATGGGCCTGAACCCGGCGGACTACAGCTGGTATCGCGATCTCCGTCGCTACGGCACCGTTCCACACTCCGGCTTTGGCCTGGGCTTCGAACGTCTGATTGCTTACGTAACAGGTGTTCAGAACGTACGTGATGTGATTCCATTCCCACGCACACCGCGTAACGCAAGTTTCTAACCGACCAAATCATTAATGGCCAGCAAATGCTGGCCATTATTTTATCCTGCAATGTCAGTTTTCGTCAGTCAGAAGTAAGCGTCTTTAAACCACAACCCCGCTATTACCTCTACCTGTTACGTTTTGTTTCCACGAAATATCCTGAGACAAAAAAATAACCCCATTCTTATTGCGCTTAAAACAATCCTTACGCATTAGCATAAAAAACAACCAATTTCACAGCCATCTGGATGGCTTTTATCGATCATAAGAAAAAATGAGCCGTTTAACTTCTGTTTATACGAAAGGCCTTTAGCTAAATTAAACATAAGGAAATCATATATATAAGAATAAAGCGGATGTTTAATTCGCCAGGTGGCACTGAAATTTGAGGTGCTTCACAAAGTTCCCAAAAATACATATTTAGTTACATATATTTTCTTTTGGTAACTGAATCTTGAAGATTGTAGCACTTTCAGTGTAGCGAAACGGTTCTATGAATGGAAAGATGCCTGTCAGACACATAAAGACACCTAACTCTCATCAATAGTTCCGGAAATATTTATTGACAGAATTTATTGGCGGCAGTGGCGAGTGTCATAAAAAAACCAATGAGGGTAATAAATAATGATGAAGCGCAATATCCTGGCAGTGGTAGTCCCTGCCCTGCTGGTAGCCGGTGCAGCAAACGCTGCTGAAATCTATAACAAAGACGGCAACAAATTAGATCTTTACGGGAAAGCAGTTGGCCTGCATTACTTCTCTGATTACGCGGGCAACGATGGCGACAACACTTACGCGCGTCTGGGCTTCAAAGGTGAAACTCAGATCAACGATCAGCTGACTGGCTACGGTCAGTGGGAATACAACTTCCAGGGTAACAACTCTGAAGGTGGCGATGCACAGAACGGCAACAAAACCCGTCTGGCATTCGCAGGTCTGAAATTTGGTGACGCAGGCTCCTTCGACTACGGTCGTAACTACGGTCTGGTCTATGACGCAATCGGCATCACCGATATGTTGCCTGAGTTCGGCGGCGACACCGGCGCGAGCGATAACTTCTTCGCAGGCCGTACGGGTGGTCTGGCGACTTACCGTAACAGCAACTTCTTCGGCCTGGTTGACGGTCTGAACTTTGGTGTTCAGTACCTGGGCAAAAATGAACGTGATGACGCAGTACGTTCCAACGGTGACGGCTGGGCAACCTCTCTGAGCTATGATTTCGACGGTTTCGGCATTGTGGGTGCTTATGGTGCAGCTGACCGTACCAACAACCAGCAGACGCTGGAATGGGGTAAAGGTGACAAAGCTGAACAGTGGGCAACCGGCCTGAAATATGACGCGAACAACATCTACCTGGCAGCTATTTATGGCGAAATGCGTAACGCAGCGCGTCTGGGCAGCCGTGGTTTCGCTAACAAGTCTCAGGACTTCTCTGTCGTCGCTCAGTACCAGTTCGACTTCGGTCTGCGTCCATCCATCGCTTACTACAAATCTAAAGCGAAAGACGTAGAAGGTATCGGTGACGAAGACTACATCAACTACATCGACGTTGGTGCGACATACTACTTCAACAAAAACATGTCTACCTATGTTGACTATCAGATCAACCAGCTGAAAGACGACAACAAGCTGGGCATCAACAACGACGATATCGTGGCTCTGGGTCTGGTTTACCAGTTCTAATCAGCACACCTCGTTGTTATATGCTTAATGAACAGGGCTTCGGCCCTGTTTTTTTATTCCTGAGAGAAAATAATAGCGACTTTTGAAAAGCCGCACGCTTTTCGTCGCAAACGGTTGGCATTTTGTAAATCTACCGTTAACCTGATAGCGGATTTCACTTCTGTAATCACAATGGAACTTCGTCATGTTTGAGAACATTACTGCCGCTCCTGCCGACCCAATTCTGGGCCTGGCCGATCTGTTTCGTGCCGACGACCGCCCTGGCAAAATCAACCTGGGTATTGGTGTATATAAAGATGAAACCGGCAAAACTCCGGTACTGACCAGCGTCAAAAAAGCTGAGCAGTATCTGCTGGAAAACGAAACCACCAAAAACTACCTCGGTATTGATGGTATCCCTGAATTTGGTCGCTGCACCCAGGAGCTGCTGTTCGGCAAAGGCAGCACCATTGTGAGCGAAAAACGCGCCCGCACGGCGCAGACCCCAGGCGGTACCGGCGCACTGCGCGTGGCGGCAGATTTCCTGGCGAAAAACACCTCTGTGAAGCGTGTGTGGGTAAGCAATCCAAGCTGGCCGAACCACAAGAGCGTTTTTAATTCTGCGGGTCTGGAAGTGCGTGAATACGCCTACTACGACGCGGCAAACCACGCGCTGGATTTCGACGGTCTGCTGGCCAGCCTGAGCGAAGCCCAGGCGGGCGATGTGGTGCTGTTCCACGGCTGCTGCCATAACCCAACCGGTATCGATCCTACGCTTGAACAGTGGGAACAGCTGGCTAAGCTGTCCGTTGAAAAAGGCTGGCTGCCGCTGTTCGACTTCGCTTACCAGGGCTTTGCCCGTGGTCTGGAAGAAGATGCAGAAGGTCTGCGCGCATTCGCCGCCGTGCATCAGGAGCTGATTGTCGCAAGCTCCTATTCCAAGAACTTTGGTCTGTATAACGAGCGTGTCGGCGCCTGTACGCTGGTGGCTGCTGACGAAGCAACCGTCGATCGCGCATTCAGCCAGATGAAGTCCGTGATCCGCGCTAACTACTCTAACCCACCGGCACACGGTGCGTCTGTGGTCGCGACGATCCTGAGCAACGATGCGCTGCGCGCAATCTGGGAACAAGAGCTGAACGATATGCGTCAGCGCATTCAGCGCATGCGTCTGCTGTTTGTGAACACGCTGGCTGAGAAAGGCGCTGACCGTGACTTCAGCTTCATCATCAAGCAGAACGGCATGTTCTCCTTCAGCGGCCTGACCAAAGAGCAGGTGCTGCGCCTGCGTGAAGAGTTTGGCGTGTATGCCGTTGCCTCTGGCCGCGTGAACGTTGCAGGTATGACGCCTGACAACATGGCGCCGCTGTGCGAAGCCATTGTCGCGGTGCTGTAACCTGCACCCATAAAAAAAGCCTGCATCGCGCAGGCTTTTTTATTTTACCGGGTTTACCAGACAGGCATTTCATCCTGAAGGAACGGGTTATGCAACCGCTCATCGCCCAGCGTCGACATCGGTCCGTGTCCAGGGATAAACGTCACATCATCACCTAACGGCAATAACTTCTGCTTAATCGACTGAATCAGCTGACCGTGATCGCCGCGTGGGAAATCACTGCGTCCTACGCCCCCTTTGAAAATCACGTCACCGGAAATCAGCAGGCGCGACACGTCATCAAAGAAGACAATATGGCCGGGCGTATGCCCGGGGCAATGCAACACCTGTAAAGTTACATTCCCTACGTTAACGCGATCGCCTTCGTTCAGCCAGCGGTCCGGTGTCAGTGGCTGACATTCATCCAGACCAAACATACGGCTTTGGGCAGGTAGCCCCTGAAGCCAGAACTCATCTTCTTTTTCCGGGCCGATAATCGGCACACCGTAGTGTTCAGCCAGTTCTGCCGCTGCACCCACATGGTCGAGATGGCCATGGGTGAGTAAAATCTGCATCAGCGTTACACCGCTGGCAGCGACTTCCTGCTTGATTGTCCCGGCGTCTCCACCGGGATCGACAAGCGCGGCCAGTTTAGTTTGTTCACACCAGATCAATGAACAGTTCTGTGAGAACGCGGTAACCGGAATAATACGATAGTTCATACTGCTCCTGTGTTTCGTTATTACCAGTGCCGAACCGGCCCGGTATCAATATGCACAAAGTTGCTACGTGGGTAGTATCCTACACCACCTGCGCGCATAGATAACGCCGCTTTGCGAATATTGGCTAACGAAACGCCTTCAATATGGAAATCCATCGCCTGCCCTTTAGTGTGATAGCTTTTTTTCGCTACCCCACGGCTGTGGGCGCGCAGTTCATTGTTGGTATCCAGAGAGCGATAGCCAGAAATGAGTTGCACCGGCCTTTTGGTCCCCAGCAGTCCCTGCAAGCGGTAAAGCTGATCGAATAATCCAGGGTCGATGGCTTTGATTTTATTCGCGCGGAAATCACGGAAAAAATGGTTGAGTCTTGCTAATTCATCCTGAATATAGCCTCTGCCATCGAAAAATTCCGCTTTAAGCGTCTCACCAGTATGCAGATTGTTGAGCGTTAAAATACGCGGACGAGGTGTCGAGAGGGTGGCAAATGCTGGCGTCGGAAGGATGGCTGCTGCGCCCAGCGCAACGCCACCTAACGCCAGCAATTTGCGGCGATTAGCGTCAAATTTGTCCATGATAATCAGGTCTACAGGTAAAAGAAATTGTCAATATGCTTAGCGCACGAAGGGCACCATAACTGGCAAAGCCTGCTACGTCAAGGCGCCCAACCCCAGTGAATACGCGGCTTGCAGCCAGATCGCCTCATATTCACCATAACTTACGACAATCATTTTCACCGAACTACTTCATTTACCTGATTAATTGTTCCGCTTTTGGCAAAATTTGTGCGCCTGATCGCGCTGTCAGATCATAATTGTAAATATCTGTACGATACTGGGTACGTCCGTCTGCGCCTACAAACGCCGTCAGATAATAAAGATTGACCGGAATATTGTGGCGAATATTGACGTAACGCGTATCCCCCTGCTTCAGGGCATCTGATATCCGCGTATCGTTCCAGCCTGCATCCTGCAACAGCATATTTGCCAGCTCGGAGGCCTTGTTCACGCGAACACAGCCCGAGCTAAGCGCGCGTGCATCTTTCTGGAACAGATTATGGTTCGGGGTATCATGCAGGTAGATAGCGTCCGAACTTGGCATATTGAATTTGTAACGTCCCAGCGAGTTATGTGCGCCCGGTGCCTGCTGGAAACGGAACGGCAGGTTCGAAGGCGTAATCGTTGACCAGTCGACCATCCAGGGATCAATCGCTTCTTTGCTGTTCCAGCCACGCATCACTGTATAGTTATGTCGCTCCAGATAACCCGGGTCATTCCATACCTTAGGCAGGATATCTTTGCGCGCCAGCGTCGGCGGCACGTTCCACGGCGGGTTAACCACCACGTTATTCAGCGCGCTGCTCATCATTGGCGTTTTTCGGTCAGGTCGGCCGACAATCACGCGGGACGCCAGCACTTCGCTACCGTCCTGATAGTAGACCAGGGAGTACGCCGGAATGTTGACCATAATGCCGGTGGATAACGTGCCCGGCAGCAAGCGCAAGCGCTGGATATTCAACGCCAGCACTCCTGCCCGCTGGGCCGGAGAGACGTTCAGCCAGTCGCGAGTAGATGGACCAATCACGCCGTCAGCGCCAAGCCCCTGCGCGGCCTGGAACTGCTTCACTGCGGCGACCAGCTCGCGATCGTAAGCGGCGGGCTTATTGCTCAACGCAACGGCCGTTTTCTCTTTTACCGGCGCCGACGGGCTGACGACCGCATTTTGCGTCTCGTCACCGGGCAGAGCAATTTTAGGGCCGCTGTCGAGAATGCCGGAGCGTTTCATAATTTCGCGGATCGCAGGCACATCGCTGCTCCACTGCCCCGGACGCAGCGTTGTGGTGCCACGCAGCTGAGGCCACGGGCGGGAATCCGCAACCAGCTCAAGAAGCGACTGATGCATCGTGGCATATTGCGGATGGGCAGGCGCAAGGCTTGCGATAAAGCGCGGCAGTTCGCCGTTATCCAGCGACAGCTGCCACTGATTAATAACGGACAGCGCAGGCGTCGCCAGCTTGTACGGTTTGCTGCTGTATAACCAGCGGTTGCCGTTCACCGAAATCCCCGCCACAAACTGTAAGTAACCCATCATGGCATCAGACAGCACCACGTCACGCGCCTGTCCGGTAACAGCAGGGTCGGTCAGGAGTTCAACCCAGGTCGTGAACTGCGGCTGAAAACCTGCAATCGCCACTTCAGCCAGCTGCTGCTGGAAGGCTCGTACCGCCTCGCGATTCTCCCACATCGGTTTCATATCGCGCGCAGCGTAAAGCAACGTGAGCTGGTTAATATAAGCGGGAGTATAGCCCGAGGGCAGGCCGGTCATAAGCTGCTGGCGTAATGATTCAGTATCGATGCCTTCCGGCAGCGGTTTAATACCGGCCATGATGGCCGTCGCCGGAGACTGATCCAGCGGTTGTGACAGCGACGTCGGCTGCGCGCCCATCGTCGCGGAGCTGTCAGTCGGTACAATTTCAGGCTCATCGGCCTGAGCGGTAAACAGTGGAGCAAACATCACTGTCAGGCACAAACTCAGCGCAGACAGCTGACGACCACGATTTTTCTTAAGCAACATCCCTTGCCCCCTGTTTTTCACGACATGCCCATTATTCTGGAGCTTTCCTTCAGTATAGAAAGGCATACTCGCTGCTGCCTTACCTTATGTAAAGAAGTTTAAAGATAACGCAGCCCTGAACACAAGTTAAGTGAATAAAAAAAGCGGCGCCTGAGCGCCGCCCTTTATCACACCCCGCGTTAAGAGGCGTCAGCCGTGCCCGGTAAAGACTCCGGTGGCTGCGGGGCGAAACCACGCAGGCCCACGACGTGTACGTGTTCACTGTTCTGGAACACCTTACGCACCAGCTTATAGGTTGTCCCTTTTTCCGGACTGATGTTTTCCGGCGCCGCGATGATGAGCTGCATATCGAGTCGCTCGCAAAGCTCAAACAGCGTGGCGATGGAGCGGGCGTCGAGACGCGCGGCTTCATCGAGGAACAGCAGACGGCATGGTGAGATGTCTTTGCCGCGCAGACGACGCGCTTCATCTTCCCAGCTCTGCACCACCATCACCAGAATCGACATACCGGTACCGATAGCTTCACCGGTAGAGAGCGCACCGGATTCCGCGCGCAGCCAGCCGTCTGAGCCACGGTTAACCTCAACTTCCATTTCCAGATAGTTGCGGTAGTCCAGCAGCTCCTCGCCGATGGTTTGCGGCGTACGCTGGCCCATGTCAATCTGCGGATTCAGACGCTGATATAGCTTCGCCAGCGCTTCGGAGAAGGTCAGGCGGTTACTGTTGAACAGATCCTGATGCTGTTCGTGCTGTTCAGACAACACGTCCAGCAGCGTGGAGTGCGCCTCACGCACGTTCACGTTCAGCCGCACGCTGTTGACCTGGCCAAACGACACGCTTTGCAGGCCCTGGTTCAGCTGACGGATGCGGTTCTGCTCGCGCTGAATGGTTTTACGAATAATATTCGCCACGCTGCGGGAGCTGATTGCCAGCTTCTGCTCGCGGGAGGTCAGCTCCTCCGTCAGACGGCCCAGCTCGATCTCCATCTGTTCGATCGCTTCCACCGGATCGTCGGTACGGATGATGTCCTGACGAATACGCTCGCGTAAGTGCTGATAAACCGCCACGAAGAACTGAATTTTGCGCTCAGGACGCTTCGGATCTTCGGACATACGCAGCACGTCGCGCAGGTGTTCATTGTCCGCCACCGCCAGACGCAGCGCGCCCAGCGCCTTATCCGACATAGAGCGCAGTTCATCGGCTGACAGGTACGCCAGCTCGCGACGATGCAGACGACGCTCCACGTTGTTATCTTTCACCATGCGCATCACCGCGTACCACCCCGCCTTCGCGGTCACAACCTGTTCACGCATCTCATGATAGTCACGCTCCAGCTTGCGCAGGCGTCGCGTCAGGTTGTCCATCTCTGCTTCACAGAAGGTCAGCGCTTTTTCCAGCTGATTACGACGCGCGCGGTTGTTACTGAGCTGAGCATGCAGTTCATCGCGGCGAATACGCGCCCGCTCTTCTGCACCGCTGTCGGCGCGAACGCCGATGTCCTGCAACTCTTTATGCAGATCGTTTAACAGCTCTTTCTTGGTGTCGAAGGAGCTTTTCAGCGAGGCCATGACCTGGCTGTACTGGCTCAGCTGTGCGGCGTGAGTACGCATCGCTTCACGGGCGCGCGTACGCTCTGCTTCGGCCTGCTCAAGACGCTGGCGCAGCTTTTCATTAAGATCGCTGTTCCCGCTCAGCATTTCTGCTGAATCGGAGTAGCCGAAGTGTGCGCGACGTTGCACCACTTCCGTCAGGGCAAACGCCTGCTGACGCGCTTCGCGCTGCACCTGCTGTGACCAGGCATAATCCTCTTTTAACTGCTCAAACTGTTCCGGGTCGCTCTGGAGAACGGAAACCATCGGCTCCAGTTTTGCCAGCTGATTGCCGTGCTGCTGCACAAAGCGCGCCGCTTCCTGCGCTTCGTCCAGACGTTCCTGAATTTCGTCCACGCGGTCGGCGAGCGTATCGTCCGCCAGCAGGTTCAGGCGCGGCAGGATGCGGTTAAGGGCCGCAACGCCCTCTTTCGCCTGCTCGAACTGCACGCGGCTTTGCTGGTTGTCATTTTCATGGCTGGCAAGCGCACGCTCCAGCTCACCACGGCGGGTGTTGAGCTTGCGGATTTCAGCTTCCGGATCGGGCTCAAAGGCAACGCCCAGGTGGCTGCCGATAAAGCGGCTGAACGCCTGATGCAGACGCTGCGTTTTTTGAACATCAAACGACAGGGTTGCAAAACGTTCAGAAAGCGTTTCGCGCTCGGCGTGCAGGCTTTCAATACGGTTTTCACGCGCGGCGCGGCCAAACAGCGGCAGTTCCGGGAAGCGCGAATAGCGCCACTGGCGATCGGCGATTTTCACCACCACCGCTTTTTCCAGCTCGTCGACGCTGAATACGCTGTCATCAAACGACTGCGGATCCCCTTCGATGAGGTAGAGATCTTCCGGGCAGTCTTCCAGCCCTGCAAGCTGGTCCGAAATCAGCGACAGATCCGGCACCACAATCGCGTTACGGGATGGACCGTACAGCGCGGAGAAGTACGGCGCATCGTCCAGGCCGACATCGTCGTAAATTTCAGACAGCAGCACGCCGCCGAAACGCTCGGCTAAGGCATTCAGGCGCGGATCTTCTGAGCCGCCAGGCTGGCTTAAACGCTCAATCTCTTCATCGACGTCACGCTTGCGCGCACCCACTTCGTCACGCTCAACAATCGCTTCACGCTCGCGCTCCAGCAGCTGTTGCATGTATTCGGTGACGTCCTGGCTGGAGGAAAACTCCTGGCCACACTGTTCGCTGAGCTGGTTCAGGCTGCTTTGTGCAGCCAGCCAGATCGGCGCACGCTGTAAGAGCGTCTTCGAACGCGACTGAAGCTGTTCCAGCTCCTGACGCAGCGTCATGCGCTGTTCGCTGGCGTTCGATACGGTATCCGACAGGGCCGCAATACGCGCTTCCAGCTCCTGGTGCAGGGCCTCAAGCTCGTCGAAATCGTAATTTTTACCCTGACGCTTGCAGAATTCCGCCAGCAGACGCTCGGCTTCCTGCTGTTCACGCAGACGCTGTTCCAGCTCGTTCAGGCGCATGCGCAGCGGCTGCACCTGTTCGGCCAGATGGCGTTGATTGACGCCGTCGCGCAGCAGCTCACGGGCAACGTCCCACGCTTCGTTACGCGCCAGCGGACCGTTGATCGCCACCACCAGCTGGTACGCCTGCTCAAACTGGCTATGCGCCGTTTGCGCCACGCTCATTTTCTGATCGAGAGAAAGCAGTTTCTCAGTGGCTTCCTGCTCTTTGGCCTGGAAGGTATCCAGCCATTCGTCAGCGCTTTCCGGGGTCAGGTCCGGCAGATGGCACAGCTCTTTGGCACGCTGCAACGCCTGCAACGCCTGGTTGTACTGAATCGCACGCGTCTGCTGCACGTCCAGCGCCTGCTGGTAATCAGCAAGCTGGCTTTTCAGCTCATCCACTTCCAGCTCGGCGGCTTCCGCGCGGGCTTCGTTCTCTTCCTGCAAATCGGCGGCTTCGGCCACCACTTCATTTTGCTCTTCAAGACGAATTTGCAGCTCATCCAGATCGGCTTCATAGCGCTCGATTTTTTCCTGCTGACGCAGCGCGGTCTGCACCAGGTTCAGGTGATCGCTGGCCGCCTGGTAATCGGCTTCCAGATCCCCTTCCGCACCGTTGTGCTCGCCCAGTTCGCGCGCCATTTCGACATGCTTATACTGCTCAGCCACCAGCTGTTTGCGGGAGGTAAACAGCTCGCGGCGATACTCCAGCGCCTGGTCGAGATGAATACGGCGCTCGTTGGCGTGGCGCATATAGTCCGCCGCCACGTAGTTGGTGGCTTCGCTGATCAGGTGCTTAAACAGGTCGCGATCAGACTGTGTGACGCGAATCGCTTCCAGCGTCATGCGGTTTTCACGCAGCGCGGCTTCCATATCCTGGAAGGCCTTACGCACGCCGCTGTTTTCCGGCAGCAGGTAGTCGCGCAGGGAGCGGGTAATGGCGCTGGAGATACCGCCGTACAGGGAGGCTTCAATCAGACGGTAGTATTTACTACGATCTGACGCGCTGCGCAGACGACGGGCTACCACACCGAGATCGAACATCAGAGAGTGGTAGTCGGTAATGGAGTTAAACTGCTTAAACTGCACGCCTTCGATGGCTTCCAGCTTGTCTTTCAGCTCCTGGAGCGTCAGGACGCGCGCCTGACGTTCATTCAGGGTTTCCGTCAGCAGCGCGGTCGGCTGCACGGAGGTTGGCAGCCCCTGGATCGCAAACGGTTTGATATCGACTTTACGGTCGCGACCGGCAACCTGTTGCAGGCGCACGCCTACAACCACGCGCTGATGACGGGAGTTGATCACGTCCAGTACGGAATAACAGACGCCCGCTTTCAGCTTACCGTGCAGACCTTTATCGCGGGAGCCGCTCGTGGCGCCCGCTTCGGTGGTGTTACGGAAGTGCAGCAGGGTCAGGTCAGGGATCAGCGCCGTCACGAAGGCCGCCATGGTGGTGGATTTACCCGCCCCGTTACCACCGGAGAGCGTTGTCACCAGCTCATCCAGATCGAAGGTTCGGGCAAAGAAGCCGTTCCAGTTAATCAGCGTTAGTGAGCGAAATTTACCGCGTTCAATCATTACTCTTCCTCCCCGCTATCCGGCTGATTCTCTTCGTGCTCGTCATTGAGCTGCAAATGGTTTTCCACCGGCATTGCTTCACCGTCGCGGATCATGCGCAGCTGCGCTTCACGCGCATCGTCACCCGCACGCACGTCGGCGCCAAAGCGGAAGACCGATTCGGTAATACGGAACTTGCTGCTGTCGTGACCCATGAACCAGACCATTCCCAGACGGCGCAGACGGTTCAGGGAAGAGCGAACTTTTTCCTGTAATTTCTGACGGTCCAGATCGGACCCCGTTGAGCGGTTATTCACCAGCTTGAGCAGTTTGCTTTCATCCGCCAGCGACAGCAGCTCATCGTAAAGCTCCTGCTGGGTGAAGATCCCTTCATTCGCCAGACGTTCCGGGCTGAGATAGAGGTAGCAGAGAATTTTGCCGACCATCATATCCAGTTCGGAAAGCACCGAGCGCGGAATAAGCGTGGTAGAGCGCGGACGCAGGTAGAAAAACCCTTCCGGCGCGCGGATCAGCTCAACGTTATAGCGAGCGTAAAACTCTTCCAGGTACTCCTGAAAGTCCATCAAAAAGGCGTGATTATCCAGCTCGTCAAGGCCAATGTGACGACCGGCACGCAGTTGGCTGTCCAGCGCCGGAAACAACGGATTCGCCAGCGCCTGTGCCAGCTTAACTGGCATCACGTGTTCAATATTTGTCAATGACATGCGCCTGTACCTTGGCTCCGTAATCGTTAATCGGCTGCCACTTCGGCGGCAGTCCGGTGAAATCGGCTTGTGCGATGCCCAGGCGCACCGCCTGGTCTACAACAATGCGGGCAACATCGAAGTGGCGCGCGCGCGGATACTGCGCCAGATAGTCGCGTACCACGAGGCCAAGATCCAGCGGTGCTTGTCTGGTTTTGTAGACAGCAAGCTGTTCTTCGATCATCGCCGCAAGCTGCTCGCGAATTTCGTTAAATTCTTCGTATTCCAGATCCGGTGGCAGTTCACCGGTGACCTCTTCATCACGCAGCGCCATCTCTTCGTCGCGCATATCCAGCAGACGATCGGCGTTGGCGTAGGTCAGCGCCCACGGCGCATCGAAGTAGGTCTGTACCGACTGGCGCAGACGTTGAGCAAAGACGCGATTCTTATCCATATCGATGGCGGTACGGATAAATTTATGCACGTGGCGGTCGTAACCGATCCACAGGTCGATCGACTGCTGGCCCCAGCTGATAATGCGGTCAAGCTTGCTCTGCAAATCAAACACCAGACGGTCGATAAAATGCAGATCGTCGTGCGCCATCGTCGCGTCCTGAATGCGTAGCAGATTGGCCTGTAGCTTATCTCCCGCCGCCTCCAGCGTATCCTGCAACTCACGCAGCGTACCCGACGTTTCTGACAGCAAGAGTTCACAGCTGGAGATGGCCGCACGCCAGTCTTTATTAAGCAGTTGAGCGATATCGTCTTTCACCTGCTGCTGCTGTTCGTCCATCAGACGTTGAGTCAGATCGATACTGTCGAAAATCTCGGCGACCGAGTATTTCAGCGGCGCGTAAACGTTGCGATGCCAGTGGAATTCGTCACCGTTTTCATCAGCCGCGTCGGCGGCACGCTTCAGCTCACCTGCAACAATAGAGAGCTGCATGGAGAGACGCAGCGTGGAAAATTCGCGCTGGCGGATGTAATAGTCGGTAATGCCAATGCCCAGTGGCGTAAGACGATAGATGGCGTTTCCTTCCGCCTGCTCGCTGGTAAAGCGGTTCAGCAGACGTTGACGCACCATATCATTGATTGCGTTGTTGGCACGCACGCTAATGGTTTCGCTGGTTTGCTCAAACGCATCACTGACGTGGCGGAACGCATCCACCAGTTCGCCTTCACTCATTTCGCCATCCAGGCGTTCGCCGTTTAGCGTCGCAACCGCCAGCAGGAATGAGAGTCTGTCTACCGGCAGCGAGATGGAGAAATCGTTTTTCCTGGCCCAGGCAACCAGTTCGGGGACTGTCTGGGAAAATTCACTCATAGATTATCCTTGCATCTGCGGCTTGCGCGCGGTGACGTGTATATAGCGGCCAAGGCTCAGATAAGGCTCCTGGCGGCAGTACCGCGTCTCTATTTCTGTTAAGGCGTCTAAACAGTCATCCTGTTTTTGTTTATCACGCAGATAATCATGAAACACCCTCACGCCGGTTTTGCCGGTAATTTCCCAACCGATCTCCTCCAGCCAGCCATAGACCTGCTGCGGTTCACGGGGGAAATCCGGTGAAAGCGTGCGTCGTTTCTTTTTATACATGCCCTGCTGTACATAGCCAAAATTGCCGACCAGCACGTTTCGCATTAGCAGGCCGTTGGCATTGTAAAACATCAGCGATAACGCACCGCCCGGGCGCAACATCGACCACAGCGTTTTTAACATCGCTTGTGGTTCGGCTACCCATTCGAGCACAGCATGAAACAATATCAGATCAACCTGCGTTTCCAAATGCTGCGGAATGTCCTGAGCGGCGCAATGTATAAAATGCATGTTGTCGCTCACACCTTTCTCTTCTGCCGCTCGCCCTGCGCGCGCAACCATCTCGGCAGAAAGATCGCAAAGCGTGACGTGATGTCCCCGCTGCGCCATCAGAATTGCAGTCTGACCTTCCCCACCGCCGGCATCCAGCACGCGCAACGGTCGGTCACCGAATTCAGCCAGCAGCTTGTCCAGATCCTGCCAGAGGATCGTCTGACGAAGCTGACCTTTGGTGGTGCCATAAATGTTGCGCGAAAACTTTTCCGCGATGTCATCAAAATTGCGATCCCGCATTGGGAGGGTTCCACTCACTGCAAAACCGCTATTTTGTCACACCCGCGCGGAGAATGAACCACTCTGGTGTAATATCACCGACAATCGCCTGCTGTATGGTTAAAAAAGGAACCAAAAAGGATGCTTTTTACCCTAAAAAAATATATTGGAGGCATGATGCTTCCCCTTCCCCTGCTGTTGCTTCTCATCGCGCTGGGGCTGGCATTGATATGGTTTAGCCGCTTTCAGAAAAGCGGTAAATCCCTCGTTACCATGGGCTGGCTGGCGCTGCTGTTACTCAGCCTGCAACCGGTCGCTGACGGTTTATTACGTCCGATTGAAAACACCTACCCGACATGGCAGGGAAATCAGAAGGTGGGCTATATCGTGGTGCTGGGCGGCGGGTATACCTGGGATCCGAACTGGGCGCCCAGCTCAAACCTGATCAACAACAGCCTGCCGCGCCTGAACGAGGGGATCCGCCTGTGGCTGGCCAATCCGGGATCGAAGATGATCTTCACGGGCGCTGCGGCAAAAACCAACCCGGTCAGTACCGCTGAAGCAGGAGCAAGAGTGGCTGAATCGCTTGGCGTACCACGTTCCGCCATCATCACGCTGGATAGCCCAAAAGATACCGAAGAAGAGGCGGCGGCGGTGAAACAGGCCATCGGTGATGTACCGTTCCTGCTGGTGACCTCTGCTTCACACCTGCCGCGCGCAATGATTTTCTTTAAGAAGCAGGGCCTGCATCCGCTTCCTGCTCCGGCAAACCAGATGGCTATTGACGCCCCGCTCAATCCGTGGGAACGGATAATCCCGTCCCCGGTATGGCTGATGCACAGCGATCGCGTCGGCTACGAGACGCTTGGCCGCCTCTGGCAGTGGCTCAAAGGTTCGTCAGGCAAGCCAGGGCAGGAGTGATTTTGCGGCCAGATCGAAACTGGCGCGATTAAAGCGCCCGGTGTTGACCAGCTGCGCCACCTCATCCCAGAGAAGATAGAGCCAGCGTCGCCAGAGAAAGGCCTCCGCAACGGGGGCGCGCTGAAGATAGTGCCAGAGCAAATCTTCCGCCGCCCCG
Source organism: Enterobacter sp. DTU_2021_1002640_1_SI_PRY_ASU_LCPMC_013 (assembly GCF_032389435.1). Taxonomy (NCBI): domain Bacteria; kingdom Pseudomonadati; phylum Pseudomonadota; class Gammaproteobacteria; order Enterobacterales; family Enterobacteriaceae; genus Enterobacter; species Enterobacter sp. DTU_2021_1002640_1_SI_PRY_ASU_LCPMC_013. The sequence continues at coordinate 1,605,936 of NZ_CP135594.1, read as the reverse complement.
CCCTCGCTCAGCCTGAACAGTTCGTACTCGCGCGGCGCCCAGAGCATGATCCCCGGCCCGACCATCGCCAGCAACTGGTCGCTGCGCGAGTCTTTAAGCATACTGCGCAGCGTGAAATTGCCGTGAACCAGCACGCAGTTGTCGTTAAAGCCCTCAAACAGCGTCGGCAGACACTCCCGGGTGCGGAATAAAATACGTTTGTCCTGCATCGTTAAACCGGTGTTGTTGAACTGGTTCAGCGTGCCCCACAGCACTTCAACACGCTGGCGATACCACAGCGGCCACAGGTTTTCCTGCGTGCTGTCCACCGCGCCAACAAGACCCCGGCTGTCCTGCCGATGCCAGGCAAGCAGAGCCTCGACAATCTGATCTTTCAGCTGTTCCCAGCGCTCCGGTGTACGCGTCGGGGCTTCAACAGAAACCCCGCGTAAACGTTCGATAAGCAGAACATCCGGGCCGGGATGCTCCTCATGGGTCATCACGCCGTAGACCGTCGGCATGCGGACAGTCCCTTCCCGCGCCAGCATCGACATTTTCCAGGCCAGCTGTCTGGCGACGCCCGGCGAGGTAAAACTTCTGGCCATCAGCGGCATGGGGTTTCCCTGACTGTCGTACAACGACCAGAGTGCGGTATCGGCCTTTTCATTCACGCATTCCACCCGGCTTAGCTTTTCGCCAAGGAGATGGCTGAGTTCAGCACGCAGCTGTTCCATATGAGATTACCCCCATTAAGACTACTGCTTTTATAATGAGCGCGCGAAACCCGGATGTCACCCGGTAGAGATCAATAATGAAAAAGAAAAGGAAAATAGCCAGGCGGGAGAACATCCCCCCGAACGAGGGGATGCCAGCGAATTAACGCATTTCGACGCGTACGCGCTCGAGATCTTCAGGGGTATCCACGCCGGTGCCTGGGATTTCCTGGGCAACCGCAACGTGAATTTTCTCGCCGTACCACAGCACGCGAAGCTGTTCGAGCATTTCAATATGCTCCAGCGGGCTTGGTGCCCAGGCGACGTAGCGACGAATAAAGCCGGCGCGGTAGCCGTAAATACCGATGTGGCGCAGGAAGGTTTCGCCGATTGTCTCTTTCGATTGCGCGAAACGATCGCGATCCCACGGAATGGTGGCGCGGGAGAAATAGAGCGCGTAGCCCTCTGCGTCCATGACCACTTTCACCGCATTCGGATTGAACGCCTCTTCAGCGTGGTGAATCGGCACCGCGAGGGTCGCCATCCCGACCTGACGCTGTGCCAGGTTGTCGGCCACCTGACGGATAATCGCCGCCGGGATCATCGGCTCATCGCCCTGCACGTTCACAATCACCGTCTCGTCGCTGAAACCGCATTTTTCGACGACTTCCGCCAGGCGCTCGGTGCCTGACTGATGATCGGCACGGGTCATGCACACTTCCCCACCCGCGGCCTCAACCGCGCGCGCAACATCCGGGTGATCGGTGGCGACGATGACGCGTCCGGCGCCCGATTCGCGTGCCCGTTCAAGGACATGCACAATCATCGGTTTGCCATTGATATCCACCAGCGGTTTACCTGGCAGGCGCGTTGAAGCATAACGCGCAGGGATAATGACAACAAAACTCATGGTTTGATCTCTTCTGCCACCAGGGAACGGGCTTCATTTTCCAGCAGGACCGGAATACCGTCACGCAGCGGGAACGCCAGGCTGTCCAGTTTGCAAATCAGCTCTTGTTTATCCTGGCTGTAATACAGTTTGCCGTTGCACACCGGGCAGGCAATAATTTCAAGTAAACGGTGATCCATAGTTCCTCCGTATGGGTAATCGCTAAAGCTTATCACATTCCCTTTTCAGGGAGTGCCTGTTTCCCAGCCACCTCGACGGGTCGTAAACAGCCCCACAGGCACGCGACCGAGTACAATTTCATGCGCCCCCTGCCAGCGGGCAAATTCACTGAGCGCAGTCGTTAACCCTTTTTCCAGGCCAGCCGTCACCTTTATGCCCTCTTCAAGCCAGAGCGCGATAATTTCAAGCATGCCGGTTTTACGGTGCATTTTAGCGTCCATGCGCCCGACTAGCTGGCCTTTGTGCAGCAGCGGCAAAACAAAATAACCATACTGCCGCCTGGGCGCCGGAGTGTAGCATTCCAGACGGTAGCTGAAATTAAACAACTGCCCGGCCCGCTTTCTGTCCCAGACAACGGGGTCGAACGGCGAGAGCACGGCACTGTGGGTCGCCTGGAGTTTGCCCTCCTGCGCCTGCGCCAGCAGAGGGAACAAATCCGCATGCAACCACATTTCACCTAACGACTCTACCGAGACCGGCATGACGCGCTGTTCGCGCTGCCACGATTCCAGCAGTGGTTTTAGCTGCGGCTGACGCAGACGATAATAATCCGCCAGCCACTGTGGACGGAAGATGCCAAGGCTGCGGGCGCTATTCCCGAGCATGATGGCTTCGGCAGCGTCCTGAGACAGCAGGTCACGCGTATCGTCCCAGTGAGGCATAACGCGGTGTGTGAGGTCATAGACGCGCTGAAAGTTGCGACGCTCGACCACCATCACTTTGCCCGACGTAAACAGCCCTTCAAGATGGCGTTTGTGCGGTTTCCACTCCCACCATCCGCTTGCGCCTTTTCGCGGGTGTTCAAAATCCGCGGAGCGTACCGGCCCGTTTTCCTGAATATGGGCAATCAGTTGCTCTATTTCATCCGCGTGTTCCACCATCCACTCCTGACGGTATTTCCAGCCCATTTTGTCCGGGGCGAGCATGCGGTGACGCACCAGTGCAAAATCGCTGCGTGGGAGAAAACAGGCTTCATGCGCCCAGTATTCCATCAGTTCGCCCTGACTTAGCGCATTATCCAGCCACTGCGGAGGATAGTTTCCCAGGCGGCTAAACAGGACCAGATACGGGCTACGCGCCACGATGTTAATGGTGTCGATTTGCAACAACGACATGCGTTGCACGGTAGAGAGGATATCCGCTGGCTGCGCGCGGCGACGGGGCTTTTTCAGAAGCCCCTGGGCGGCAAGATGCAAGTTTCGTGCGGCTGCAAGTGAGAGTTGCGGTAGAGACATGCGTTTTCCTGTCAGTCAAAGCGCCACCGGAACCGCGTAGAAGTTACTGCACTAACGCGAGCAGTTCCTTGAGCAAATGTTCCGGCTGTTCGCCGCTGAGTTCAGCGTCAACCGGCAGATACCACCAGTTTTCTTTCGCAAAGGCCCGGCATTTTACCGCGTCTTTTTCCGTCATGATCAGCGTCTGTCCCGGCGCTGCCAGCCTTTCAACCTCTTCGGCAACTAACGCCTGGTGATCGGCCAGCGGCACCCGTTTATCAAGCTTTGCGCCGCACTGCTCCAGCGTTGCGAAGAAACGCGGCGGATGACCTATACCGGCCATCGCAACCAGATGTTCCAGTTGCGCGACGTCTATGCGCTCGCCGGTCAACATATTCACGGCCTGTCCGGGACGAAGATGCATCGGGATTTCGCCCGCTCTGGCTTCACCACCGTTCACAATCACGGCATCGACGCTCTTCAGGCGCGACGCTCGCTCACGTACAGGGCCGGCTGGCAGCCACCAGCCGTTGCCAAAACGCCGCACGCCGTCAATGACCACGATCTCTTTGTCACGCGCCAGCGCGTAATGCTGCAAACCATCATCGGTAATAACGATTTGTACGTCATGCTCCGCAAGCAGTGCCTTCACGGCATCACTGCGCACCGGCGATACCGCAACCGGCGCGCCGGTACGCTGGTAAATCAGTACCGGCTCATCACCGGCTTCAGCGGTTGTCGTAGCTGGGCTCAGCACCAGTGGATACTGCGCCGCTTTACCACCGTAACCGCGTGAGACAACTCCCGGGCGGATACCGCGCCTCTGGAGCTGTTCTACCAGCCAGATCACCACTGGGGTTTTGCCGTTTCCACCCGCCGTCAGGTTGCCGACCACCACCACCGGTACCGGTGCGCGCCAGGCGCGCTTGATCCCGAGGCGGTAAAGCAGACGAATAGCACCGCTCACCAGGCCATACAGCCAGGAGAGCGGGAGAAGCAGCACCCACAGAGGGGATTCACCCGACCAGATGCGTGCAATCATTGACCGAACTGCATTTTATGAAGCTGCGCGTAAACACCACGCTGTTCCAGCAGGTCCGCATGGCTGCCGCGTTCAACGATCACGCCATCTTCCACCACCACGATTTCGTCAGCCTGTTCGATGGTCGACAGACGGTGCGCGATAACCAGCGAGGTACGGTTTTTCTGTAATTCATCCAGAGCAGACTGGATAGCGCGTTCAGATTCCGTATCCAGTGCGGACGTTGCTTCATCGAGGATCAGAATCGGGCTGTTGCGCAGCAGCGCACGGGCAATCGCGATACGCTGACGCTGACCACCGGAGAGCAGCACCCCGTTTTCGCCAATGATCGTATCCAGACCGTTATCCATTTTGTTAATGAAGTCCATCGCATAGGCCATACGCGCCGCATTCTCAATCTCTTCACGGCTGTACTCTTCGGTACGGGCATAGGCAATGTTGTTCGCCACCGTATCGTTGAAGAGATGCACGTTCTGCGAGACCAGCGCGACCTGGTTACGCAGCGACTGGAGGGTATATTCCCGCAGGTCGTGACCATCAAGCAGGATCTCGCCCTGGTCGATATCGTAGAAACGGGTAATCAGGCTGGCAATGGTCGACTTGCCCGAACCGGAACGACCGACCAGCGCGACGGTTTTACCCGCCGGGATGGACAGGCTGATATCACGCAGCGCCGGCACTTCACGGCCTGGATAGGTAAAGGTGACGTTACGGAATTCCAGGTCGCCTTTAGCGCGCTCGATCACGCGTGTTCCTTCATCTTTTTCCTGTTCGGAATCGAGGATGCTGAACAGCGTCTGACAGGCTGCCATCCCGCGCTGGAACTGGGCGTTGACGTTAGTCAGCGATTTCAGCGGACGCATCAGCGCAATCATGGATGAGAACACCACCGTAATGGTACCCGCAGTCAGGGTTTCCATGACGCTCGGGAAACTGGCGGCATACAGGACGAAGGCCAGGGCCAGAGAGGCAATCAGCTGAATGATCGGATCGGAAATCGACGAGGCCGATACCATTTTCATTCCTTGCAGGCGCATTCTGTTGCTGACCTTGTCAAAGCGTTTGGTTTCGACTTCCTGACCGCCGAAAATCAACACTTCCTTATGGCCTTTCAGCATCTGCTCGGCGCTGGTCGTCACCTGCCCCATCGTATTCTGCATATTTTTACTGATGTTGCGAAAACGCTTTGATACCACGCGGATCGCGATGGAGACAATCGGCGCCAGCACAATAAGGATCAGCGACAGTTGCCAGCTGTAATAGAACATCATCGCGAACAGGCCGATGATGGATGCGCCTTCACGCACAACGGTAATCAGTGCGCTGGAAGAGGACGACGCCACCTGCTCTGAATCGTAGGTAATACGCGACAGCAGGGTGCCGGTTGACTGTTTGTCAAAGAATGAGACCGGCATCCCCATCATATGGCTGAACAGCCGGCGGCGCATGGTCATCACCACTTTACCGGATACCCAGGAGATGCAGTAGCTGGATACATAGCTGGAGATTCCGCGTAAGATCATCAGCCCAATAACCACCAGCGGCATCCATAGCAGCACTGAACGATCCGTTTTACCGAAACCGTCATCCAGTAACGGTTTGAGAAGCGATAACATAAACGTATCGCTGGCTGCGTTGAGGATTAACGCTACGCCCGCCACGATCAAGCCTGCTTTGAAAGGAGCAATCATCGGCCAGAGCCGGCGGAACGTTTGCCACGTGGAGAGATCTTTGTCGTTATGCATTCAAAAAACCAGCATTTGTTGAAATAGCCGCATATTCTACCCGTTATCTACGGGCGCGCCAAACCACTGATGATACCAACGCGGTAAATAGTGTTCGCGTAAGCGACGAATTTGCCGACTATGGTGCGAAAAGGTCACAGATATCTGCCCGGAATGCGGGGTATCAAGCCAGAGATATCCCTCCGTTCGATAGCGCCGGACCACTTTAATAGAAGGGAAACGCCACGCGTTATAGCGAGCCATCGAGGCCAGCGAAACCTGCCCCTCTACGCGCTGTAGCAACGGTGTTGAAGATGACGTGTTACTTCCATGATGCGGCACCTGAATCAGTGTAGACGCAAGCTGACGCCAGCGGTGGCTCAGCATTGCCAGTTCTGCCTGCGCTTCAATGTCTCCGGTCAGTAAAACGCTCTGTTCGCCGTCATCGATTTTTACCACGCAGGAGCGGTTGTTACCTTTCGCCGAGGTGTTTTCGGGTGGCCAGTGCACGGAGAACGTTAAACCCTGCCACTGCCATCGCTGTCCTCGAAAGCACGGAAGATGTCCGGACCAGGATAAGGGGCTCCTGATCCACATTGCGGGCCAGGCAGCTTTTAGCGATGCCAGTCCCCCCGCGTGGTCGAGATGTTCATGGCTCAGGATCGCCCCTTCCGGTTTCAGATGATGCCAGCGTAGCCAGGGGATAATCAGCTGCTGCGCACTGTCCCCACCGGGCCATGCCAGCCCGGTGTCATACAGAATGGCCTTCCCGTGACGCTCAATGACCATCGCCAGCCCCTGCCCTACATCCAGCATATGCAGGGACCAGCTGTCTGTTTTAACCCTGTGCCAGAGGGGAAAGGCCAGCACCACGCTGCCTGCCAGACAGACTGCGGGTGCTGCGCTGAAGGCCCTGAATCGCCAGCCAATGACCAGCAGCCACGGCAGTAACGTCAGGTATTGCCAGCGTTCATCAACGTCCTGCCAGCCATTCGGTAAACGCATCAATAACCAGAAAAGCCCTGCCAGAGATTTATCAGTAGCCAGCCAGACAATACTTTCCAGCGCAGCGACCGGAAACAGATGCAGAAACATGCCGAGCAGGATCAGCGGAACTGAGATAAACGTGACCAGAGGAACGGCAAACAGGTTCGCCACCAGCGAGGAGAGGCTGAAACCATGGAAAATCAGGACCTGAAGCGGCAACAGAAGCAGCAGCATTCCAACCTGCAAATACACTAGCGTCGCCAGCGGCCGCAGGCACCGGCCACGTTGCCAGTGCGGGAGAGGCAACCACTGATACCAAAAAATAAGCGCGGCGACCGCAAACGCTGACAACGCCAGGCTTTGTGACAGTACCGCCAGTGGGTCGAAAATCAGGATCGCCGCCACGCAGGTAAGCCATACCTGCCAGGGCGACCACTGGCGACCACTCATTTTTAATGCAGCCAGTACCACAAGCGCGATAACCGTGCGCAGCGCGGGCGGCTGCAAGCCCGTTAGCCATGCGTAAAACGCGGCAAAAATCAGCCCTGCCAGCAAGGGGATTTGCCAGATAATCCAGCGGCCCGGCAGGAAGAACTGAATGCCCCGCGCCAGAAACCAGATGACAGAAGCGGCCAGCGCAATATGTAATCCCGAGATTGCCATCAGATGCATCGTTCCGGTATCACGCATCAGGTTTTTTATCTCCCGCGAGACCGACAGCCGCTCCCCCATCCCCAGCCCCAGGATCACGGGTCCCCACTGATATGCTGAAAGAGTATTCTGTAGTGATGTCAGGTATTGCGCACGCAGACTACAGCCTTCGTCAACGAGCGCCGCATGGGTAAACCGTCCACTCAGCGTCTGGTGTCGGGCAAAGGCATTTTTCTGTGAATCATAGCCGCCATCGTTGAGTTCTCCGTGTACCGCCCTGAACCGCAGGGTCATTGCCCAGCGTTGACCCACGCAGACGTTTTGCGGCAGATAGTTGCCATACAGCGCCACGCCCATGGCAGCCCACACGCGTTCTCCATTGAGGCTGACAATTCTTCCCTGATGCATCGTTGCGCCGTCCGTTGCGGTAATGACCACCTCGGCCTGCTGCGGTGCTTGCGTTAAATAGTTCATCGGCCACACGCTTTCCTGAGCGGCCAGGATCCCCCAGCACATAAAAAGCAATGCGAGTCCTGAAAACCTGAGCCATTTTCTCTGCTGTACGGATAACGCAATTCCTGCGGCAATCAGCAACCAGACAAGATGCAAATCTGGCAAAACGGGTAACCAATAGAGCGGGATTATGGCCAGAATGGCGCACATACTGATAACGTGGATCCCCATCTTCACCTCCATGTTTCAGGCGATTATGCGGCGGGACTGATGCGTCGTCAGACAGGAAAGACGTGATTTACAGCAGGCGCTGCAACGTTTTTAAGCGCTTACAGCAAAGAGAAAATTAAAATGCGGCGCGTATTCAGAAATGCAGGGGCGGGATACAAAAAAAGCACCCTAAGGTGCTTTCTTTAAACTCAGTTTAACCCTGATGATTAAACTCAGTTACCGTAAATATTGGCGCGATCGCGCAGTTCTTTACCCGGCTTAAAGTGCGGAACATACTTTCCTTCCAGCTCCACTTTATCGCCAGTCTTCGGGTTACGCCCGGTACGTGGTGCACGATAGTGCAGAGAAAAACTACCGAAACCGCGGATTTCAATGCGCTCGCCCTGGGCAAGAGTGGTAGCCATATGCTCCAGCATCTCTTTAACGGCATCTTCCACAGCCTTGGCAGGGATATGCGGTTGCTGACTGGCAAGTCTTTCAATCAATTCTGACTTGGTCATGATTCCTCCGGTTCCTTTCAAACCCATTAGCTGAACAGCTTATTAAACAAGGGCGGCCGTAGCCGCCCTTTGTTATTGATTACAGGACGAATCCTGCAATCTGTCAAGTCTGCTCTCCATCCTTCGCGCTGTAAATGCGTTACAGCTCAAATGATGGTGCGAACCTGAACTTACTCGCCTTTAGCTGCTTTGAAAGCTTCAGCCATTGCGTTGTTAGAAAAGTTTGCATCTTCCTGTTTGTTCACAGTTGCGATTGCATCTTTCTCATCAGCTTCGTCTTTAGCACGAACAGACAGGCTGATTGCACGGTTCTTACGGTCAACACCGGTGAACTTAGCTTCAACGTCGTCACCAACGCTCAGAACCAGAGTTGCATCTTCAACGCGGTCACGTGAAGCTTCGGAAGCGCGCAGGTAACCTTCAACGCCGTCAGCCAGTTCTACGGTTGCGCCTTTAGCGTCAACAGCAGTCACTTTACCGTTTACGATTGCGCCTTTCTTGTTCAGTGCAACCCAGTTGTTGAACGGATCTTCTGCGAGCTGTTTAACGCCCAGGGAGATACGCTCACGCTCTGCGTCAACTTGCAGAACAACTGCTGCGATTTCGTCGCCTTTTTTGTATTCACGAACTGCTTCTTCGCCTGCAACGTTCCAGGAGATGTCAGACAGGTGAACCAGGCCATCGATGCCGCCGTCCAGGCCGATGAAGATACCGAAGTCAGTGATAGACTTGATTTTACCTTCAACACGGTCGCCCTTGTTGTGGGTTTCCGCGAACTGCTGCCATGGGTTGTTTTTGCACTGCTTCAGGCCCAGGGAGATACGACGACGTTCTTCGTCGATATCCAGAACCATCACTTCCACTACATCACCAACGTTAACAACTTTGGATGGGTGGATGTTTTTGTTGGTCCAGTCCATTTCGGAAACGTGCACCAGACCTTCAACGCCTTCTTCGATTTCAACGAAGCAGCCGTAGTCAGTCAGGTTGGTAACGCGACCAGTCAGTTTAGTACCTTCTGGGTAACGCTTAGCGATAGCTACCCATGGATCTTCGCCCAGCTGTTTCAGGCCGAGGGATACACGAGTACGCTCGCGGTCGAACTTCAGCACTTTAACAGTGATTTCGTCGCCCACGTTCACGATTTCGCTTGGGTGCTTAACGCGTTTCCACGCCATGTCGGTGATGTGCAGCAGGCCATCAACGCCGCCCAGGTCAACGAATGCGCCGTAGTCAGTGAGGTTCTTAACGATACCTTTGACTTCCATGCCTTCCTGCAGGTTTTCCAGCAGCTGATCGCGTTCTGCGCTGTTTTCGGATTCGATAACGGCACGACGGGAAACAACAACGTTGTTACGCTTCTGGTCCAGCTTGATTACTTTGAACTCAAGCTCTTTGCCTTCGAGGTGCAGGGTGTCACGGACTGGACGAACGTCTACCAGAGAACCTGGCAGGAACGCACGAATACCATTCAGCTCAACAGTGAAGCCACCTTTAACTTTGCCGTTGATAACACCGACCACAGTTTCAGCTTCTTCGTAAGCTTTTTCCAGCGTGATCCATGCTTCGTGACGTTTAGCTTTCTCACGAGACAGCAGGGTTTCGCCGAAGCCGTCTTCTACTGCGTCCAGAGCAACGTCAACTTCGTCACCTACCTGGATTTCCAGCTCGCCCTGGGCGTTTTTGAACTGCTCAGCCGGGATGGCAGACTCAGATTTCAGACCGGCGTCAACCAGTACAACATCTTTGTCGATAGCAACAACAACGCCACGAACGATGGAACCCGGACGGGTTTCGATTTCTTTTAAGGATTCTTCAAACAGTTGAGCAAAAGATTCAGTCATGTTTAATCTTCAGGTTAATATTAACGTCCACCTGGCTCCGTGCCGGATGGGGTTGTTTCACATACCCGCCGTCAATCCATTGCAGCGGGGGTACTGCTAAATCGGTCGCGATTACGCGAGTGCCAGTTTTTGGCGCGCATATTGTAGCGCTTTTTCAATCACTTGCTCAATAGTTAAACTGGTTGAATCCAGCACTAATGCGTCTTGCGCGGGAACAAGTGGTGCGACGGCGCGGTTACGATCGCGGTCATCGCGCTCTTTTATCTCGGATAAAAGGCGATCAAAGTTAACACTAAACCCCTTTTCCTGCAACTGAAGCATGCGGCGTTGAGCACGTTCTTCTGAAGAGGCGTCAAGGAAAATTTTCACTGGCGCATCGGGGAATACCACGGTTCCCATGTCGCGGCCGTCGGCGATCAGCCCCGGCGCTTCACGGAAACCGCGCTGGCGACGTAACAGCGCTTCACGAACGCGTGGGAAAGCCGCCACCTGAGAGGCCGCATTAGCCACTTCCTGGGTACGGATTTCACCGCTGACATCTTCCCCTTCCAGGATCACTTCAAGGTTGCCATCGGTCGAGACAAAGCGCACATCCAGATGCGCAGCCAACGGTACCAGCGCTTCTTCAGACGCAACATCCACATGATGATGCAGCGCAGCCAGCGCCAGCACGCGATAGATTGCTCCCGAATCTAAAAGATGCCATTGCAATGCTTCCGCCATCGCTTTGCACAGAGTACCTTTCCCTGCGCCACTTGGCCCATCAATGGTGATTACCGGGGCAATTGCCGTCATCTTTTTCTCCTTAATTAAGGCATACCGTTTACATGAACGCCGCGCATTATACGCGCCAACGTGCGCAACTGTTACCTTTGCGTGCAAATTACGGAATGATTGAAGCAGAGTGTAGAAGAAATGAAAGAGGATGAGTGTCAGAAAGCGTAAGGAAATGCCGCATCAGGTGATGCGGCATACGATCATCAGGCCAGGGTGCTAATGCGCGCCAGCTGTTCGAAGTAGTCCGGGAACGTTTTTGCCGTACACTTCGGATCAAGGATAGTGACTGGCGTATCTGACAACGCCACCAGCGAGAAACACATCGCCATGCGGTGATCGTTGTAGGTGCCAATTTCTGCAAATTGCAGTTTTGCCGGCGGCGTGACGCGAATGTAGTCTTCGCCCTCTTCTACCTCGGCCCCCACTTTACGCAGCTCGGTTGCCATCGCGAACAGGCGGTCCGTCTCTTTCACACGCCAGTTGTAAATGTTTCGCAGCGTGGTGGTGCCTTTCGCAAACAGCGCAGCGGTGGCAATGGTCATCGCCGCATCCGGAATATGGTTCATATCCATATCGATGGCGTTCAGCTCACCGTGGGTGCAGGAGATGAAGTCATCGCCCCAGGTCACCACCGCGCCCATTTTTTCCAGCACGTCAGCAAAACGGATATCGCCCTGCACGCTGTTGCGGCCAATGCCCGTCACTTTAACCGTACCGCCTTTAATCGCGCCTGCGGCAAGGAAATAGGAGGCGGATGAAGCATCGCCTTCAACCAGGTAGTGGCCCGGCGACTGGTACTGCTGCCCACCGCGAACCACGAAACGCTGATAAGACTGGTTTTCCACCTCAACACCAAAGGTGTTCATCAGGTGCAGGGTGATATCAATGTACGGCTTAGAAACCAGGTCGCCTTTAATGCTGATGACGGTGTCCTGTGGTGCCAGCGGTGCGGTCATCAGTAGCGCGGTCAGGAACTGGCTGGAAACGCTACCGTCAACCTCAACATTGCCGCCAGTGAATCCCCCGCGCAGACGCAGGGGCGGGTAATTTTCCTGCTCAAGATAATCAATCTGCGCGCCGCCCTGACGCAGGGCATCCACCAGATGGCCGATCGGACGCTCTTTCATTCGCGGCTCACCGGTCAGCACAATATCGTTACTCCCCAGACACAGCGCTGCGGCCAGAGGACGCATCGCGGTACCGGCGTTACCCAGGAAAAGCTCCAGCGCTTCAGCAGAATGTAACGCGCAGCCGTTACCGGTGACTTCACAACGGGTACGATCGTCAGACAGCGCGTACTGAACGCCCAACGCTTTCAGTGCATTGAGCATATGGCGCACGTCATCGCTGTCCAGCAGATTAGTGAGGACGGTGGTGCCGTTTGCCAGAGCTGCCAGCAGCAGAGCGCGGTTCGAGACACTTTTTGAACCAGGCAGATTAATGGTGCCATCTACCCGCGCGATAGGTTGTAACGTCAGGGATTCCATGAAACTTAACTCTCAACTCAACATAATAAAAACCCCGCAGGAACGCTGCGGGGGTGAAAAACAGCCAATTAACCGTGACGACGTTCGAAGTCGATCATGAAATCAGTCAGGGCTTTAACGCCTTCCAGCGGCATGGCGTTATAGATAGAGGCGCGCATTCCGCCTACCACACGGTGGCCTTTCAGCGCATGCAGACCCGCCGCGAAGGACTCTTCCAGGAACACGTTATCCAGGTTGCTGTCCGCCAGCTGGAACGGCACGTTCATGCGCGAACGGTTAGTTTTGGCGACATCGTTACGGTAGAAATCGCTCTTGTCGATCACGCCGTACAGCAGTTCAGCCTTTTGCTGATTGATCTTATCCATCTGCGCCACACCGCCTTTTTGCTTCAGCCATTTGAAGACCAGGCCGGAGAGATACCAGGCAAACGTTGGTGGGGTGTTGAACATGGAATCGTTGTCGTTCAGGACGGTGTAATCCAGAATTGACGGGCAAGACTTATGGGCTTTCCCCAGCAGGTCTTCACGCACAATAACGATAGTCAGACCCGCAGGACCGATGTTTTTCTGGGCACCCGCGTAGATGACGCCGTAGCGGCTGACATCCAGCGGGGTGGACAGAATGGTTGAAGAGAGATCCGCCGTCACAATGACATTTTCGCCAAAGTCTGGCTCTTCGTGAATGGCAATACCGTCGATGGTTTCGTTCGGGCAGTAGTGAAGATACGCGGCGTTGTCAGAAAGCTGCCACTCACTCATCGGCTTCACGGCGCGCAGACCGTCAACGGTCACTTTGGCATCGATGACATTCGGCGTGCAATATTTGTGCGCTTCTTTTACCGCACTGGCCGCCCAGTAGCCGGCATCAACGTAATCAGCGGTGGTTTTGTCGCCCAGTAGATTGAGCGGGATACCCGCAAACTGGCCGCGTCCACCGCCGTGACAGAACAATACTTTGTAGTTCGAGGGAATGTTCAGCAGATCGCGAAAATCCTTTTCTGCTTCTTCCGCCACCTGAATAAACGCTTTACCCCGGTGGCTGACTTCCATCACCGACGTACCCAGACCGTTCCAGTCACACAGCTCCTGTTGAGCCTGTTTGAGCACGTCTGCCGGTAACATTGCCGGACCTGAACTGAAATTAAAGACTTGAGCCATTTCCCCTCACCACGCTAAAAGCCATAAGTTATAACTGTGGATATCGGTTTTATCATTCAGTGACACGCGCCGCAATGTCTAAAACTGATGGCCGAAGAAATGTGCCCCTCGTCACACAATACAATCTGCCGTACCGTTGTCACAAAACCGACAAAATCGCTGTCAGGTGTTACGTTTAGCCCGGCTAACCTTCGTCCATTCTGGATTCGTACAGCGGGGGCATAATTGATGATCGCCCGCCTGCATAACCACGACATGACTACATTTTATGCAGGCGTACTCGCCCGCTTCAGGTACAGTTTTGTATCGCTCGATGAGCATATCCGGCAGGATGCACAGGCCGGGCTTCACCTCATCGTCGGAATAGTAATAGACGCTGATTTGACCATTCGTTTCCATAATCGCCAGACGCACCTGCCCCAGTTGCTCAACGCTGCTCAAACGGAGTTCCATAAAGAACTCAAACTCCGTCATATTGGCGCTTTGCACATTCTCCCAGGCCAGTTGACCATCTTCGACAATCACCACCGGCTTCCCTTCGAGCAGATCTTCCAGTTTCTCACTTTTCGACATCAGCCACATGACCAGCCGGTACAGCAGTGCAAGCGTCACGAAGACGATAAAGACCGGCACCATCGGCACATCGTCATAAAAGGCAACGTCCCCTGCCGCCGACCCCAGCGTCAGGATGATCAGCACTTCAAACAGCGACATCTGCCGCACGCCGCGACGTCCGGTGATTTTCAGAAACAGGAAAACGAGTACAAAGGTGTACAGGCTGCGCAGCGCTACTTCGCCTAAAAACTCAGGAGGGACTTTATCAAACGCCATCCGCTGGAGATCGAAAGCTTTCATTTTTCTATGCCTTAACAGTAGGTTACTGCTTATAAGCATAGTCCAGCCATTTATTTTCGCCGGAGATAGCACCCGTCACGCAAAACCCGTATCATTGCGCGCTTTACGTACGATAAAAGTGAACGCCATGACTCAAACGTTTATCCCCGGCAAAGACGCCGCTCTGGAAGATTCCATCGCTCGCTTCCAGCAGAAACTGACCGACCTGGGCTTTAATATCGAAGAAGCCTCCTGGCTGAATCCGGTGCCTCACGTCTGGTCCGTGCATATTCGCGATAAAGACTGTGCGCTGTGCTTTACCAACGGTAAAGGCGCGACCAAAAAAGCGGCGCTGGCCTCTGCGCTGGGTGAGTATTTTGAGCGTCTGTCCACCAACTACTTCTTCGCCGACTTCTGGCTGGGCGAAACCATTGCCAACGGTCCGTTCGTTCACTATCCGAACGAAAAATGGTTCCCGCTGACCGAAAACGATGAACTGCCGGAAGGCATTCTCGATGCCCGCCTGCGCACGTTCTACGATCCGGAAAACGAACTGACCGGCAGCATGTTGATCGACCTGCAATCCGGCAATGAGGATCGTGGGATCTGCGCCCTGCCGTTCACCCGTCAGTCTGACGAGCAGACCGTTTATATCCCGATGAACATCGTCGGCAACCTGTATGTGTCTAACGGCATGTCTGCCGGTAATACCCGCAACGAAGCGCGCGTGCAGGGATTGTCTGAAGTTTTCGAACGTCATATCAAAAACCGCATTATTGCTGAAACCATCAGCCTGCCGGAGATCCCGGCTGACGTGCTGGCGCGCTACCCGGGCGTGGTGGAATCCATCGCCAAACTGGAAGCAGAAGGTTTCCCAATCTTTGCTTATGACGGCTCTCTGGGCGGCAAATATCCGGTTATCTGCGTGGTACTGTTCAACCCGGCAAATGGCACCTGTTTCGCCTCCTTCGGCGCGCACCCGGACTTCGGCGTGGCGTTGGAGCGTACCGTAACCGAACTGCTGCAAGGTCGTAGCCTGAAAGATCTCGATGTCTTTACTCCGCCAACCTTTGATGACGAAGAAGTCGCCGAGCACACCAACCTCGAAACGCACTTCATCGACTCCAGCGGTTTGATCTCCTGGGATATGTTCAAACAGGACGCGGACTATCCGTTCGTGGACTGGAGCTTTGCCGGTACGACGGAAGAAGAATTCGCCACCCTGATGGCGATCTTCAACGCGGAAGATCAGGAAGTCTACATTGCCGACTATGAACACCTCGGTGTTTACGCGTGCCGTATTATTGTGCCAGGTATGTCGGACATTTATCCGGCAGAAGATTTATGGCTGGCGAACAACAGCATGGGCGCACATCTGCGTGAAACCCTGCTGGCCCTGCCAGGCAGCGAGTGGGATAAAGAAGATTATCTGAACCTGATCGCCCAGCTGGACGAAGAAGGACACGATGATTTCACCCGCGTGCGCGAACTGCTGGGTCTGGCGACCGGAAAAGATAATGGCTGGTACACCCTGCGCATCGGCGAGCTGAAAGCGATGCTGGCGCTGGCGGGCGGCGATCTGGATCAGGCTTTGGCCTGGACCGAGTGGACGATGGAGTTTAACCAGTCCGTCTTCTCCGCCGAGCGCACTAACTATTACCGTTGCCTGCAAACGCTGCTCCTGCTTTCTCAGGAAGACGACCGCGAGCCATTGCAGTATCTGAACGCCTTTGTACGTATGTACGGTGCGGATGCCGTTGAAGCTGCCAGCGCGGCGCTGAGCGGTGAAGAACCATTCTACGGCCTGCAAGCGGTTGACAGCGATCTGAAAGCCTTCCCGGCGCATCAGTCACTGCTGAATGCGTATGAAAAATTGCAGAAGGCAAAAGCCGCTTACTGGTCAAAATAAGCGCATATAACATTAATGGCTGTAGGCGTATTCAATCGCCTGAGCTATATTACGGGGCAATTTCATTGCCCCTTTTTTTTATTTTTCCGCAATGACGTTTAATTGTAATAATTAAGTTAACCACGGGTAAATATAAAAACGCTTACCTGAGCTTTACTGTTACTAATTATAATAAATACTCCATTTTAATTAACTGTTCCACGGGAGGCTGAAGGAAAAAATTCAACTCTTTTCATAACTTTTAAAATTTATTTTTATACGGATAATCAAATACTTACTCCGCTTTTGCTGTAAAACCATACACACTGCGGGCCTATAAGCCAGGCGAGATATGATCTATATCAATTTCTCTTCTATAATGCTTTGTTAGTATCTCGTCGCCGACTTAATAAAGAGAGAGTTAGTGTGAAAGCTGACAACCCTTTTGATCTATTACTCCCCGCTGCGATGGCGAAAGTTGCCGAAGAAGCGGGTGTCTACAAAGCCACGAAACATCCGATGACGACGTTCTTTCTGGCCATTACGGCTGGGGTGTTCATCTCCATCGCTTTCGTCTTCTATATCACAGCCACCACCGGCACTGCCGGGATGCCTTTCGGCATAGCGAAACTGATTGGTGGTATCTGCTTCTCACTGGGCCTGATTCTCTGCGTCATCTGCGGCGCCGACCTCTTCACCTCAACGGTGCTGATTGTGGTGGCAAAAGCCAGCGGAAGAATTACCTGGGGTCAACTGGGGCGCAACTGGCTCAACGTTTACGTTGGCAACCTGATTGGCTGTCTGCTCTTTGTTCTGTTGATGTGGCTCTCTGGCGAGTATATGACCGCCAACGGCGGCTGGGGGCTTAACGTCCTGCAAACCGCCGACCACAAAATGCACCATACATTTATCGAAGCTGTTGCTCTCGGCATCCTCGCAAACCTGATGGTCTGCCTGGCGGTCTGGATGAGCTACTCTGGTCGTAGCCTGATGGATAAAGCCATGATTATGGTTCTGCCGGTTGCGATGTTTGTTGCCAGCGGCTTTGAGCACAGTATTGCGAATATGTTCATGATCCCGATGGGGATTGTTATCCGCAACTTTGCAAGCCCGGAGTTCTGGACTGCTGTAGGTTCAACCCCGGAAAGTTTTTCACACCTGACTATTATGAACTTCATTACTGATAACCTGATCCCCGTCACTATCGGGAACATTATCGGTGGGGGTCTGTTAGTTGGGTTGACATACTGGGTCATTTACCTGCGTGGCGGCGATCATCATTAATGGTTGTCTCAGGCAGTAAATAAAAAATCCACTTAAGAAGGTAGGTGTTACATGTCCGAGCTTAATGAAAAGTTAGCCACAGCCTGGGAAGGTTTTACGAAAGGTGACTGGCAGAATGAAGTCAACGTCCGTGACTTCATTCAGAAAAACTATACCCCGTATGAAGGTGACGAATCCTTCCTGGCTGGTGCGACTGACGCAACCACCAAGCTGTGGGACAGCGTAATGGAAGGCGTTAAACTGGAAAACCGCACTCACGCGCCAGTTGATTTTGACACCTCCGTTGCTTCTACCATCACTTCTCACGATGCTGGCTACATCAACAAAGCCCTTGAGAAAATCGTTGGTCTGCAAACTGAAGCACCACTGAAACGCGCAATCATCCCGTTCGGTGGTATCAAAATGGTTGAAGGTTCCTGCAAAGCGTATAACCGCGAGCTGGACCCAATGCTGAAAAAAATCTTCACCGAATACCGTAAAACCCATAACCAGGGCGTATTCGATGTTTACACCAAAGACATTCTGAACTGCCGTAAATCTGGCGTTCTGACCGGTCTGCCAGATGCCTATGGCCGTGGCCGTATCATCGGTGACTACCGTCGCGTTGCGCTGTACGGTATCGACTTCCTGATGAAAGACAAATACGCACAGTTCGTCTCTCTCCAGTCTGACCTGGAAAACGGCGTAAACCTGGAAGCGACTATCCGTCTGCGTGAAGAGATCGCTGAACAGCACCGTGCGCTGGGTCAGATCAAAGAGATGGCGGCTAAATACGGCTGCGATATCTCTGGTCCTGCAACCAACGCTCAGGAAGCTATCCAGTGGACCTACTTCGGCTACCTGGCCGCTGTTAAGTCTCAGAACGGTGCAGCAATGTCCTTCGGCCGCGTATCCACCTTCCTGGATGCGTACATCGAACGTGACCTGAAAGCAGGCAAAATCACCGAACAAGACGCTCAGGAAATGATTGACCACCTGGTCATGAAACTGCGTATGGTTCGCTTCCTGCGTACCCCAGAATATGATGAGCTGTTCTCTGGTGACCCAATCTGGGCAACCGAATCTATCGGCGGTATGGGCGTAGATGGCCGTACTCTGGTAACCAAAAACAGCTTCCGCTTCCTGAACACCCTGTACACCATGGGTCCTTCTCCGGAGCCGAACATCACCGTTCTGTGGTCTGAAAAACTGCCTCTGAACTTCAAGAAATTCGCCGCTAAAGTGTCCATCGACACCTCTTCTCTGCAATACGAGAACGATGACCTGATGCGTCCTGACTTCAACAACGACGACTACGCTATCGCTTGCTGCGTAAGTCCAATGGTTGTTGGTAAGCAAATGCAGTTCTTCGGTGCGCGTGCAAACCTGGCGAAAACCATGCTGTACGCAATCAACGGCGGCGTTGATGAAAAACTGAAAATGCAGGTTGGTCCTAAGTCTGAACCGATCAAAGGCGACGTGCTGAACTATGACGAAGTCATGGAGCGCATGGACCACTTCATGGACTGGCTGGCTAAACAGTACGTGACCGCGCTGAACGTTATCCACTACATGCACGACAAGTACAGCTACGAAGCCTCTCTGATGGCGCTGCACGACCGTGACGTCGTTCGCACCATGGCGTGTGGTATCGCAGGTCTGTCCGTTGCTGCTGACTCCCTGTCTGCAATCAAATATGCGAAAGTTAAACCAATTCGTGACGAAGATGGTCTGGCTATCGACTTCGAAATCGAAGGCGAATATCCGCAGTTTGGTAACAACGACGCTCGCGTTGATGACATGGCGGTTGACCTGGTAGAACGTTTCATGAAGAAAATTCAGAAACTCACTACCTATCGTAACGCTATCCCGACTCAGTCTGTTCTGACCATCACCTCTAACGTTGTGTATGGTAAGAAAACCGGTAACACCCCAGACGGTCGTCGTGCTGGCGCGCCATTCGGCCCAGGTGCTAACCCAATGCACGGTCGTGACCAGAAAGGTGCGGTTGCCTCTCTGACCTCCGTTGCTAAACTGCCGTTTGCTTACGCGAAAGATGGTATCTCTTACACCTTCTCTATCGTGCCAAACGCGCTGGGTAAAGACGACGAAGTGCGTAAAACTAACCTCGCGGGTCTGATGGATGGTTACTTCCACCACGAAGCGTCCATCGAAGGTGGTCAGCACCTGAACGTGAACGTGATGAACCGTGAAATGCTGCTCGACGCGATGGAACACCCTGAGAAATATCCTCAGCTGACCATCCGCGTATCTGGTTACGCAGTACGTTTTAACTCCCTGACGAAAGAACAGCAGCAGGACGTTATTACTCGTACTTTCACTCAGTCCATGTAAGTGGAATTGACTGAAATCACGCGTTAAAAAGCGTACAATAAAGGCTCCACGCAAGTGGGGCCTTTTTAACACCCTCGCTTTATCAGTCTCTTTTGTCCGCTATCTATACTTAATGGATAACAGCCAAAACAGACTCGACATAGCCTTTGAGCTGTGCATCTACATAGGCCCCCGGATGGGCCAAATTCGGAGATATCACCGCAATGTCAATTATTGGTCGCATTCACTCCTTTGAATCCTGTGGCACCGTCGATGGCCCGGGGATCCGCTTTATCACTTTCTTCCAGGGCTGCCTGATGCGCTGCCTGTACTGCCATAACCGTGACACCTGGGACACCCATGGCGGTAAAGAAGTCACCGTTGAAGATCTGATGAAAGAGGTGGTGACCTATCGCCACTTCATGAACGCGTCCGGCGGTGGCGTGACGGCATCCGGCGGTGAAGCCATTCTTCAGGCTGAGTTTGTGCGCGACTGGTTCCGCGCCTGCCACAAAGAAGGCATTCATACCTGCCTCGACACCAACGGCTTTGTGCGCCGTTATGATCCGGTTATTGATGAACTGCTTGAAGTGACCGATCTGGTGATGCTCGATCTCAAGCAGATGAACGATGAGATCCACCAGAATCTGGTTGGCGTTTCAAACCACCGTACGCTGGAATTTGCCAAATACATTGCCAATAAAGGCGTCAAGACCTGGATCCGCTACGTGGTGGTGCCGGGCTGGTCAGATGATGATGACTCTGCACATCGTCTGGGTGAATTTACCCGGGATATGGGTAACGTGGAGAAAATTGAACTCCTGCCCTATCACGAGCTGGGTAAACATAAATGGGTGGCGATGGGTGAAGAGTACAAACTCGATGGCGTGAAGCCGCCGAAAAAAGAGACGATGGAGCGCGTCAAAGGTATTCTTGAGCAGTATGGCCACAAGGTCATGTATTAACGAAAAGGCCCGGTGAAAACCGGGCCTTTTTATATTCTATTTAAAGACGCCGTTAATAACGGAAGTCACAATCGCCGTACTCAGCGCAATTAAGACCAGGTCGTCACCTACCACGCGCCATTCATAGCCCGGATAGGAAGGAAGCTGACCCAGCATATCGGCTGGCACGGTTTTCTTCGCAATGCCCGGAGGCAGTGGCTTACCGCGCGCCAGGTTTTTCGCAATTCCCGGAGGCAGAGAGTCGTAGCCTGTTAAGCCGTAATTCAGTGCCAGATGGCGGGCATGATCGAAGCTCACGCGAGCATCCACATCATTACCGACATCTTTGCTGTTTTTAAAGCTCTTATCCGATTTCCCAGGGTTATCCTGACCGTTATTGTGTTTATTACCATGGTTACCAGCGTTCCCGTTACCATGATTGCCGCTATTACCTTGTCCGCCACCGTTTCCGTGACCACCGCCATTCCCGTTTCCTGGATTAGCCATGGCCGGAGCCGTTGCAAACGTTAAAGCCAACACAACGGCAACTGCGGTAGTGGAAAAACGACGAGTAGACATGATTGCTGCCTTTTAGTGGTAGAACTCATTTGAATTATCGCCAGGCAGTAAAAACTCACAATAAGTAAAAGTCTTATATGTGACAGGGACAAAAAAGCCTGTCATCGACAGGCTTTTAATAAGTCAGGCATGGGCCACTGGCGTTGGATGTTCGCCCACTTTGCGCAGCAGCATTAACAGATAAATAAACGACACGCTGGCGATCATGATAAACAGCAGATTATCAGAATAATTTTGCATGAGCATAGCGGTAAAAGTCGGCCCCAGTAAACTGCCGATGGTGTAACTCAGCAACAAAGCCTGGTTCATTGCAACCAGCTGGTGATGCTCAACTTTCTCACAGGCCCAGGCCATCGCGACCGGATAGAGCGTAAAGCCCGCAGCTCCCAGAATGAACAGCGCAGGCGCCATTGCGGCGTTGCTGAGCATGGCGAGACAGCCCATGATGACCACGAAAACCTGGACGCGCAGCACCAGCAGACGACCAAAGCGGTCCGCCAGGCGGCCAATCGGCCACTGCCCGACAATCCCCGCGCTGACCATCACCGCCATCCAGAAACCGATCCCGGAATCACTGACGCCCTGATGGTTAAGATAGAGCGGCATCAGGCCATAGAGCGAGCCCAGCACAATCCCGGAAATAATGCAGCCGTTAACCCCCAGACGCGCCTGGCGCAGTCTCAGCATCGGCCAGACGTGGGTAGCTTCCTGATGCTCGCTGTTTTGATTCACAATGCGGGTAAAGAGCAGCGGCAGGATCGCCGCCAGAACCATGCCCGTCACCCACGGCAGCACGCTCATCAGGTCGGTTGGCAGTTTGCTGACCATCAGCTGTCCCAGAACGGTACCGACGTAGTAAACCATCATATAGGCCGCCAGCAGACGCCCGCGATTACGGGACGTTCCGCTGCACATTAGCGCACTTTCAACCACCACCCAGATCATGGCGCAGCCGACGCCCGCAATAAAGCGCCAGACCATCCAACTCCAGAAGCCGACCATGAGGCCTAAACCGGCGCAGCCGACGGCAAAGATCAGCGACGCCAGATAATAACTGCGGTTAAAACCAAAGCGCTTAATAAGGCTGCCCGTTAATAAGGTGCCCAGCAGATTGCCCGTAAAAAAGGACGAGCTAACCATACCCACCTGCCAGGTCGGTAAGTTTTCATGGGCGAGCCATAGCGGGACGAGTGTGTTTAACACCGCGATCGCCAGGGTCAGCAAAAGCAGGCCACAGAGCAACAAAAGCACCGGGCGGGTATAGGTGGTCATGGATTAAAAACCGTGAGGAAGTTCAGATTTCGTGGGCATCATGCCACTGGCAAAAACAAAGTCAATCCACCGGTTCAGGCGTCACGCACGTTATGCGCCTTGTCGATTTAAAAAACTCATCCTGCTAATGCAAAGCCTGTTACTGATATTAATTATCTATTTGTTTTTATTTATTTCCGGGAATTTTTACAACGAAACATCAGTCGAAAAATTTCATGAATGAAAAAAGAAAAGCCGGGCGCTATGTCCCGGCTTTTTATAACAAAATCTAAAATTAGCTGGCGATAGCCATACCGACCGTCATATGCAGACCGTAAAATACGCCGCGACCAATTAACTCTCCTGCCAGCACCAGCACAAAGGCCAGGGACAGTAACGGCAGCGCAGGCGAGTAACCTTTAAGCTGAGGGGCAATCCAGCACACCAGCGCCGCCGTCAGCAGCACCACACGCCAGGCCATCAGCGAACCGTAATCCGGCACCAACGCCGAAGCCTGCTGGATAGAGCTGTGAATGGTCGCCAGCTCCGCTCCCTGCATGAGCGCGACAACGGTACTGATTACCAGCGCCAGCAGCGAGACCGCGGGCAGCAGGCGCATCGCCCAACCATTAATACCAGCCACACGCAGCAGCAGATAACCCAGCAGCGGCCCGCCAATAAACATGGTCAGGAAGAAGCTCATCGGCGTCCAGACGCTGTACCAGGTCGGAACGGTATCGATAGTGTTGTACACCCGGACCATCATCCAGACGAAGACAACGCCCAGTACCATGGTGACGATGAGCCACAACGCGCGTAACCCTGAAGGCAGCTTTTTCAGCGCTGCCAGTAACCACCCCAGCCCACCAACGGCAAAGAAGATTGCCCCGCTGGCAATCTCGTTACTCAGCGAAGAGGCGCCTACGCGGTTCAGGGAGTTAAACGCGCGCATCGGTGAGCCCAGGTGCAGCGTAGAGGCGATAAACCCAATGCCCATCAACACCCACAGGCCAAACATGCTCAACACCAAACGCTGCTGCTGTTCAGCATTGAGGTTCCCTTTTAACAGCGCCAGCGCAAGGACGATAAACCCGCCCGCCACGCACTGCCCAAAGACCGTGAAGATCATCAGCGGCCATTCATGCCATCCACTTCCCATCTCACACCTCCTTCGGGTTTGCCAGGTAGCCGGTGGTGTCACCCGTCGGACGGCTGTTGGCGTTAGGTTTAATCACAATACACGGCTTCGTGAAGTGCGCAGACGGCAGCGGCGCGACGGCAGCAAGCTGACCGTGTTTTTTGCGCAGCTCTTCAATCGGGCCAAAGTCCAGCGCGCGCAGCGGGCAGGATTCGACGCAGATGGGCTTTTTGCCGTCCGCCACGCGGCTGTGGCAGCCGTCGCACTTGGTCATGTGGCCTTTGGCGGCATTGTACTGCGGCGCGCCGTACGGGCAGGCCATGTGGCAGTAGCGACAGCCGATGCAGACATCCTCGTCCACCACCACAAAACCGTCGTCGCGCTTGTGCATTGCCCCGCTCGGGCAGACCTTGGTGCAGGCCGGATCTTCGCAGTGGTTGCAGGCAATCGACAGGTAATAGGCGAAGACATTCTGATGCCAGACGCCGTTGTCCTCCTGCCAGTCGCCGCCCGCGTATTCATAGATACGCCGGAAGCTGACGTCCGGGGTCAGATCTTTGTAATCCTTACAGGCCAGCTCGCAGGTTTTGCACCCGGTGCAGCGGCTGGAATCAATAAAAAATCCATACTGGGTTGTCATCGGTTACTCCTTACGCCTTTTCAACCTGAACGAGGTTTGTGTGGGATGGGTTGCCCTTCGCCAGCGGCGACGGACGCTGCGTAGTGAGAACGTTGATGCAGCCCGCCTGATCGATACGGTTCGCATCCGGGTTATACCAGGCCCCTTCCCCCAGCGCGACAACGCCAGGCATCATACGCGGAGTCACTTTAGCTTCGATATGCACTTCGCCACGTCCGTTGAAGATACGTACGCGATCGCCATTACTGATGCCGCGCGCTTTCGCATCCATCGGGTTGATCCACATCTCCTGTCGGCAGGCCGCTTTCAGTACGTCAACGTTGCCGTAGGTGGAGTGAACACGCGCTTTGTAGTGGAAACCGGTCAACTGAAGCGGGAATTTCGCCGTCAGCGGATCGTTGTAGTTTTCGAAGCCTGGCGTATAAATCGGCAGCGGATCGATTACGTCCCCTTCCGGCAATTCCCACGTTGCGGCAATTTTTGCCAGCTCTTCGGAGTAGATCTCGATTTTGCCCGACGGCGTGGTCAGCGGATTGGCCTGCGGATCGTCGCGGAAGGCTTTATACGCCACGTGATGCCCTTCGGGATCGCGCTGCTTGTACATGCCCTGCTTGCGGAAGGTATCGAAGTCCGGCAGGTCAGGAATGGCTTTGCGTGAGAGCTCGTGCAGATGGCGCATCCACCCTTCCTGAGTACGTCCTTCAGTGAACTGCTGCTCAACGCCAAGACGTTTCGCCAGCTCGGAAGTCATCTCATAAATGGTTTTGCACTCGAAGCGCGGTTTGATGGCCTGGTCAGTGAAGATCACATAGGACATGTTGCCGCAGGAGGCGTCCAGCGCGAAATCCATCTGCTCAGACGCAGTGCAGTCTGGGAGCAGAATATCGGCATACTTGGCCGATGAGGTCATGTGGCAGTCGATCACCACAATCATTTCGCACTTCTTGTCGTCCTGCAAAATTTCATGGGTGCGGTTGATTTCAGAGTGCTGGTTGATCAGGCAGTTACCGGCGTAGTTCCAGATCATTTTGATCGGCACGTCCAGCTTATCTTTGCCCCGAACACCGTCACGCAGCGCGGTCATTTCCGGGCCGCGCTCGATCGCGTCCGTCCACATAAACATGGAGATGCTGGTCTGAACCGGATTATCCAGCGTTGGCATACGTTCAAACGGGACTTCATACGAGCCTTCACGCGCCCCGCTATTACCGCCGTGAATACCAACGTTGCCAGTCAGAATCGAGAGCATAGAAATAGCGCGGGTGGCAATTTCGCCGTTCGCGTGACGCTGTGGTCCCCATCCCTGGCTGATATAAGCCGGTTTGGCTGAACCAATTTCACGGGCCAGCTGAACAATACGTTCGACTGGAATGCCGGTAATGGTGGATGCCCACTCAGGGGTTTTCGCTACCCCGTCGCTGCCCTGACCAAGAATGTACGCTTTGTAATGCCCGTTAGCCGGTGCGCTGGCTGGCAGGGTCTTCTCGTCATAACCCACGCAGTATTTATCAAGGAACGGCTGATCGACGAGGTTTTCAGTGATCATCACATACGCCAGCGCATTGACCAGCGCCGCATCGGTACCAGGGCGAATAGGGATCCACTCGTCTTCACGTCCCGCGCCGGTATCGGTATAGCGCGGATCGACGATGATCATACGTGCGTTGGATTTGGCGCGCGCCTGCTCAAGATAATAGGTTACCCCACCGCCGCTCATCCGGGTTTCGCCTGGGTTGTTACCGAACAACACCACCAGTTTACTGTTTTCGATATCCGACGGGCTGTTACCGTCTGCCCAGCCGCCGTAGGTGTAGTTCAGCCCCGCAGCAATCTGTGCGGAAGAGTAGTCGCCGTAATGATTGAGATAGCCGCCGCAGCAGTTCATCAGGCGCGCCACCAACGTTTTACCCGGCGGCCAGGAGCGGGTCATGGTACCGCCCAGCGTGCCGGTGCCGTAGTTGAGGTAGATGGATTCGTTGCCATACTCTTTGATCAGGCGCTGCATGTTAGTCGCGATAATATCGTAGGCTTCGTCCCAGCTAATACGCTCGAACTTCCCTTCCCCACGCTTACCGACGCGCTTCATTGGGTATTTCAGACGATCCGGGTTATAAACGCGACGGCGCATTGAACGGCCACGCAGACAGGCACGAACCTGATGTAACCCTTCGTAGTTATCATCGCCGGTATTGTCTGTTTCGACATATTTGATTTCACCGTCCACAACATGCATACGCAGAGGACAACGGCTACCACAGTTAACGGTACAGGCACTCCACACCACTTTTTCCGGGGCTGAAGCGGGAGACAGAGCCTCCGCCGCCGACGCCAGACGGGTAAAAGGGAGCGTAAAGGCGCTGCTGGCAACCGCCAGACCGCCTATTGCCGTGGTTTTCATCAACCCACGGCGAGTGACCTCGGCAGCCATTAACGCTTCAGGCGCTTTGATTTTCATAAAGACTCACTTTGGTTGCTCACAAAGAAATAAAGGGCGGCATATACCGCTATATAGTTTTATGTATAACGATATTTTTGGTTATCAGTGTTTTATGCTGACTTTCGTTCGGAGGAGTATTACTACTTTAGAGGGAGGGGTTATTGCTTCGTATCAAATCAGAGGCATAAAAAAAGCGCCCTGAGGCGCTTTTTTGTCTTAGAGCAAATAATTAGCCGATGAACTGCTGGCCTTTCATGTAAGGGCGCAGCACTTCAGGGATCTCAATGCGTCCGTCAGCCTGCTGGTAGTTTTCCAGCACAGCAACCAGCGTACGGCCTACTGCAAGACCAGAACCGTTCAGGGTATGAACCAGACGGGTTTTCTTGTCAGATTTGCTGCGGCAACGCGCCTGCATACGACGCGCCTGGAAATCCCAGACGTTGGAGCAGGAGGAGATTTCACGGTAGGTGTTCTGCGCAGGCACCCAGACTTCAAGGTCGAAGGTTTTGCAGGCACCGAAGCCCATGTCGCCGGTGCACAGCGCCATACGGCGGTACGGCAGGCCCAGCAGCTCCAGCACTTTCTCAGCATGACCGGTCATCTCTTCCAGCGCGTCCATAGACTCTTCCGGACGAACGATCTGCACCATCTCAACTTTATCGAACTGGTGCATACGGATCAGACCGCGCGTATCGCGACCGTAAGAACCGGCTTCAGAACGGAAACATGGAGAGTGCGCGGTCAGTTTGATTGGCAGATCGTCTTCGTCGATGATCTCATCACGCACGAGGTTGGTCAGCGGCACTTCCGCGGTTGGGATCAGCGCGTAGTTGCTGCTGTCTGCTTCCTCGTCCAACGGACGGGTGTGGAACAGATCGCCGGCAAATTTCGGCAACTGGCCGGTACCGTACAGCGTATCGTGGTTAACCAGATACGGAACGTAGGTTTCGCTGTAGCCGTGCTGCTCGGTGTGCAGATCCAGCATGAACTGCGCCAGAGCGCGATGCAGATGGGCAATTTGACCTTTCATGACCACAAAGCGAGAACCCGTCAGCTTAACCGCAGCCGCAAAGTCCAGGCCCGCGTGCATTTCGCCCAGCGTGACGTGATCGCGCACCTCGAAGTCAAACTCGCGAGGCGTACCCCAGCGTTTCACTTCAACGTTGTCGTTTTCGTCTTTGCCGACAGGCACGCTGTCGTCAGGAATGTTCGGGATCGCCAGAGCGATATCACGAATTTCAGCCTGAAGAACATCCAGTTCAGCTTTCGCCTGATCCAGCTCTTCACCCAGTTTGTTCACTTCCAGGCGTAATGGCTCAATATCTTCCCCGCGCGCTTTCGCCTGGCCAATGGATTTCGATCGAGAATTACGCTCTGCTTGCAGATTTTCAGTTTGTACCTGCAAAACTTTACGACGCTCTTCAAGAGCGCGCAGCTTATCTACATCCAGCTTAAAGCCCCGGCGTGCCAGTTTTTCAGCGACTGCGTCTGGCTCATTACGCAGCAGATTGGGATCGAGCATGCTTATCCTGTGCTTATCGAATTAAAAAAGGAAAAAGTGACCACAGCCTGCGGCCACAGAGATATATTGCCAACATTACCGCAACGATTGAACTAACGGTAGCGTTTTATAGGGCTATTTTGATCCTGTCCGGCAAGCCAGGCGAGCTTTTCGCCAATCTTACCCTCAAGACCTCTGTTTGTGGGATGATAATAGCGGGTTTGTGCCATCTCCTGCGGGAAATACTCTTCCCCGGCGGCGTAGGCATTGGGTTCATCATGGGCGTAGCGATACTCCTGCCCGTAACCCATCTCTTTCATCAATTTGGTTGGCGCATTGCGCAGATGAACCGGCACATCGTAGTCCGGACGTTCACGTGCATCTGACATCGCCGCTTTGAAGGCGGTATACACCGCGTTACTTTTCGGCGCGCAGGCCAGATAGACAATTGCCTGCGCAATGGCACGCTCACCTTCCGCGGGTCCGACGCGGGTAAAGCAGTCCCAGGCGGAAATAGCGACCTGCATGGCGCGTGGATCGGCATTACCGACATCTTCTGACGCGATGGCCAGGCAGCGACGCGCGACATATAACGGATCGCCACCGGCGGTAATGATACGCGCGTACCAGTAGAGCGCCGCATCCGGGGCGCTGCCGCGCACGGACTTATGTAATGCAGAGATCAGGTCGTAAAAACGATCGCCTTTATTATCGAAGCGCGCGCTGCGTTCACCGGCTATTTCGGTCAGCAGCTCCTGCTTTAGCACCCGCTTTCCGGCATCATCCACTTCGGCCATATCGGCCATCATTTCCAGCGTATTCAGCGCCCGACGCGCATCGCCGTTGACCAGTTCAGCGATCGCACGACGCGTGTCGTCCGGCAGAACGATATCCTGTCCGCCGTAACCCCGCGCTTTGTCCTCCATCGCCTGGGTCAGAACCTTTTCGATATCCTCTGTGGTCAGGGATTTAAGCAGGTAAACGCGGGCGCGGGAAAGGAGCGCAGAGTTCAGCTCAAACGACGGGTTTTCCGTGGTTGCGCCGATGAAGAAAATCGTGCCGTCTTCAATGTGCGGCAGAAACGCATCCTGTTGGCTCTTGTTGAAGCGGTGGACTTCATCAACAAAAAGAATGGTGCGGCGCCCGGCATTACGGTTTTGCCGCGCGCGCTCGATCGCCTCACGAATCTCCTTCACGCCGGAGGTAACCGCCGAGATGCGCTCAACGTCCGCGTTAGCATAGCGGGCGATCACTTCAGCGAGGGTTGTTTTGCCGGTGCCGGGTGGCCCCCAGAGGATCATGGAGTGCAGATGCCCCGCCTCAATAGCGCGCGGCAAGGGTTTCCCCGCAGCCAGCAGGTGTTGCTGGCCGATGTACTGCGCTAAATTTTCTGGCCGCATACGGGCGGCCAGAGGTTGAAACGCATTATCTGAAAAATCGAGCGACAGGTTGCTCACTCATGCCTCTTACTTATTACGTTGGTCGTCCACCGTTACGCCCTGCGGCGGGGTAAAGGTGAATTTCGAAGCATCTACAGCGCCGTTTTGCTGAGACTTAAGCTGATAGCTACTGCGCTGATCGTCCTGTTCAACCGCACCGAACTGATTGATGGTACCGTTGCTGCTCACGTTAATGGTGAACTGCTTCAGGTTACCGTTGCTGCCTTTTGGCGTCAGGACGAACTCATCACCGTTTTGTTTAATGTTGTACTGCTGCCAGTCGCTGGACTGGTTACGGGCAATGAGCATAAACGGCGTATTGCTGGTCGCGTCTTTCAGCCAGGTGGCGGTCGCCTGCTCAACAAACGGGTTGTAGAACCATAAGGTTTTCCCGTCGGACACCAGCACGCTTTCATCCGGCTGGGTCATGTGCCAGTTGAAGAGATTCGGGCGTTTCACCCACAAATCCCCCTGACCTTCCTGCACCGCGTTGCCACTGCCGTCAGTCACTTTTTGCGTGAAGCTGGCGTGGAAGCTGCTCACTTTATCCAGTCGGCTTTTAAGGTCGCTGGCTGCATCAGCCCAGACGCTGCTGGCAACAAAACTGGAAAGTAATGCACAGGCGATGGCGATTTTTTTCATTGTTATTCCTTAAAATACGTCTTCCCGATATGGGGGTTCCGTTTCTATTCTGGACCTGCCCGAAGGCAGGCGACAGAAGAATATGCTTAATTTTTGCTGATTTACCCTTCTTTGCAATCGCTGAAGGTTAATCAAACGGCGGTGGCGCCAGCACCTCACGGTTACCGTTATGCCCCTGTTCGCTCACGATGCCCTGGGCTTCCATCTGCTCGATGATACGTGCCGCGCGGTTGTAGCCAATACGGAACTGGCGCTGGACGCCGGAGATGGACGCCTTACGTTTTTCGGTGACGAAATTAACCGCCTGGTCAAATAACGGATCCAGCTCTTCGCCGCCGTCAAAACCACCGCCGCCACCTTCGCTTTCACTGTCGGAGGTGATGCCGTCAACGTATTGCGGCCGACCGCGCGCTTTCCAGTCCTGCACCACCGCATGCACTTCCTGGTCGCGAACAAATGCACCGTGGACACGCACCGGCGAGGTGGAGTTCGGGCCGGAATAGAGCATATCACCCATACCCAGCAGCGACTCTGCACCGCCCTGGTCAAGGATAGTACGCGAGTCAATTTTACTCGACACGGTAAACGCGATACGGGTCGGGATGTTTGCCTTAATAAGACCGGTGATAACGTCTACGGACGGACGCTGCGTTGCCAGCACCAGGTGGATGCCCGCCGCACGCGCTTTCTGTGCCAGACGCGCAATCAGCTCTTCCACTTTCTTGCCAACGGTCATCATCAGGTCGGCGAACTCATCCACCAGCACCACGATGTAAGGCAGTTTTTCCAGCACCGGATGCTGGGCATCCATGCTGTCACCCGGCTTCCAGTATGGGTCCGGAATCGGACGGCCCATACGTGCCGCCTCAGCGATTTTCTCGTTATAACCGGCCAGGTTACGAACGCCCAGCGCCGACATCAGCTTGTAGCGACGCTCCATTTCATTGACGCTCCAGCGCAATGCGTTGGCGGCGTCCTTCATGTCGGTCACCACTTCCGTTAACAGGTGCGGAATGCCTTCGTAGACGGACAGTTCAAGCATTTTCGGGTCGATCATGATGAAACGCACATCTTCAGGCTGCGCTTTGTAGAGCATACTGAGGATCATGGCGTTCACCCCGACCGATTTACCGGAGCCGGTGGTACCCGCAACCAGCAGGTGCGGCATCTTCGCGAGATCGGCAACCACCGGATCGCCAGCGATATCTTTACCCAACACCACGGTCAGAGGGGACGGGTTGTCGCGGAATTTGGTGTTATCCAGAACTTCACGCAGATAAACGGTCTGGCGTTTCTTGTTTGGCAGCTCAAGGCCAACGTAAGGCTTACCTGGGATCACTTCCACCACGCGTACCGCCACGGTCGACAGAGAACGCGCCAGGTCACGGGACAGGTTAGAAATACGCGCCGCTTTTACGCCTGGCGCCAGGTTCAGTTCGAAACGGGTGATCACCGGGCCAGGGGAGTAGTTCACCACGTCCGCTTTAATACGGAAGTCAGCCAGACGCGCTTCCACCAGACGGGCCATCTGCTCAAGAGCAAAAGTATCCACCGGTTCGACTTCCGCTGGCGGCGGCGTTAACAGATCCAGCGACGGCAACGGCGTACTTGGTCGTTGCAGCGGACGGCTGTCTCCGTTACGCATCAGCAGCGGGTGAATCAGGCTTTCCTGCGGCTGTGGTGCTGGCTGCTGGAACTGCGGCTGCGGCGGTTGGGCCGACGGTGTATGCGGCTGCGCATAAGCCTGCGGCGCTGGCTGTTGTGGCTGCGCATTAACCTGCGGCGCTGGCGCCTGACGCACCGGTTCCGCTTCTGGCATCACGCTCGGCGTGAACAGCGGTTCGCTCGGACCGTCATCCACCAGATCTTTCATCGGTGAAAATTCAAAATCCGAGAGCGAGAACGGGTTTGCCCCCGAAGGCTGCTCACCGGAATAACGTTGCTGTTGCGTGGCCGCAAACTGACGCGCTAATTCCGCTTCGGCAGCATCATCTTCATCCTGCTGAGAATGAACATCGTGTTGGTACTCATTCCCGTAGCGTTGAGTCTGCTGGGCGGCAAACTGACGCGCCAGCTCATCCTGATGCAGTTCGTCGGCATCATCTTCGTAGTCGGACTCACGGGCTTTTTCTTCCGCCATACGCTGGGAAGGCAGTTTAATGCCATAAGAGGCCAGCTCCCGGCGCGTCGGTACGCGCACGCGATTAGGGCGCGGCAATTGTGGACCAATGCCCTCTTTTACCTGAGGACGCGGCGCACCATCGGTTGCCGGGCTGAATAGCGGAGCGGACGCGGCAGCGGCTGCCTGCTTCACGGTTTCCGCTCCCGACGCAACGGCTGGCGCTGGGTCTACAGGTGCAACGCTCGCAGAAGGCGCTTTTACAACAGGCTCCTGCACCGGCTCAGGCACGGGCTGATACCAGGCGGCAAGCTGCTCGCGCTCTCGGGCACGGCGCTCTTCCACCTCTTCAAAATAGTACAATGGCGGACGGGATGGCTTCGCTTCCTCCACCATTTCGGGTTCAGACACCGGCGCAACGTATGGCTGTTCAGGTACAGCGGGTTCGGGCGTATAAGCCTGATACGGCTGTTGCGGCTCGCTGGCAGGCTCAGGCGGCTGATACGGTTGCTGCCACTGTTCCTGCTGCACAGGAATATAGCTCTCAGGCTCCGGCGCAATGGTCGGTTCAGGCGTATGGACGCCTGGCGCAGTCTGCCAGTCCACCTGCGGTTGCTGGATCGCGGACTCCGGTGCCGGAACAGGCGAGGACGGCATCACGGCTTCAACAGGCGCAACATGGGCCTGCGCAGCCGTCGTTGCGGCAGCAGCAGCGGCTACCGGTTCAGTCACGGAATGACCATGCAACAGCGGATCGTATTCATCATACTCACCCGGCGTAGCTCGATGACCAGAGAACAACACATCATCAGGATCGACGGCCGCGCCGCGATACTCAATCTGCTCCTCTTCATCCATACGTTTGCCGGAGAAAAGCGCGGCATCCGTTTTACGGCCTAACGGGTTAGCAAATTTTTCAGCAACGCGCTGGCGGCGTGCCAGAGCACCGCGCAGAATACGGGCACGGCGGGATTCACGACGCTGCACAGGTGCCTCGTCTTCCTCTTCGTACTCATCTTCATATTCGTCTTCATCGACCCACGTATCGTCACGACGGGTGCGATTGCTGGCAAACGTCAGCAGAGTCAGAATAAAGCTGCCGATTTTTTCGGCAATGCTCACCCAGGACCAGCCGGTAAACAGCGTCAAGCCCGCTGCCCAGATACAAAGCAGCGCCAGCGTGCCGCCGCTGCTGTGAAGCATCGGTTGCAGCGCGGAGCTCAACAGGCTGCCAATCACCCCGCCTGAGGCGAAGTACCAGATGTCATCGGCGTTGATCGCCGCCAGTCCACAGGAGGTGAGGATCAGCGCCAGGGCACCAATCAGGCGCAGCGAAACGGCAAAATAATCGATGTAGTCGTCGTTCTGTCGATGACGCCAGGCAAACCAGCATCCGCCAATAATGATGACGGGAAGGGTATAGGCCATCACACCGAAAATGAAGAAGAGCGTGTCCGCAAGCCAGGCGCCGGGAACGCCACCTAAATTATGGATAGGCTCATGCCATGCTGTTTGCGACCAGCTAGGGTCTGAGGGGTTGAAACTGAGTAAGGCAGCCATCAGCCAGACGGCAAAAAGGGCAATAACAATCAGTAACGCCTCAAGGAGACGACGTCCGCTGCTTAGCTTAGATAATGTGACTTCTTTGTCTTCAGTGTATTCCTGGCTCAAGAAAGGCTCTCCAGGTATCAGGCATGTCCTGCCTGTGTGCTAAAACGGACAACAGCGCCGGGACTCCCCGGCACTGTTGCTGTATGGATTAACAGGAGTGTAATCAAACTACACTGATTTTGCACCTGTTCCGTGTTAGCGTGTCTTAATAACCAGACGATTGCTCTGTTTGACCTCTTCCATCACCACATAAGTACGGGTGTCGTTCACGCCTGGCAGACGCAGCAGGGTTTCACCCAGAAGCTTACGGTAGGCGGACATATCAGGCACACGGGTTTTCAACAGGTAGTCAAAATCACCGGAAACCAGATGACACTCTTGAATTTCTTCAAGTTTTTGTACAGCGGCGTTAAATTGCTCAAACACATCTGGTGCACCACGATTCAGAGTAATCTCAACAAATACCAGAAGTGAGGCATCCAGATAATGCGGGTTCAGCAGAGCCGTATAGCCCTGAATAAAACCCTGTCTTTCCAGTCGACGCACACGCTCAAGGCACGGCGTCGGGGAAAGTCCCACACGTTTTGAAAGCTCGACGTTGGAAATACGCCCATCCTTTTGCAATTCATTAAGAATGTTACGATCGATACGGTCGAGATCTTTGCCAGGGCGCTTCTTGCTATCTACCATTATTATTGTCTCTCTGTATTCCTTCCCTACTCCTGCCTGGACCCTGTGCACATCACTGTTCAGAGCCTGTACCCGTTATTCATCACATCGCCTGGTTATGTATTAGACGCGATGTAGATTCGGGTTCTGCGGTAAGAAGACCGTTGCCCGAAAGCAGTCACAGACATCACGTATGGCGTCTGTCCACACCATGCGTAGATTTCACTGACCCGGTAAAAATGGCATTTCCGTGCATGTCTATGCGGCATGCAGTTCGTGCGTCTTTTTTTCTTCCTTGAATGTTTTCGCAAAAGCGCAGGGGATTGTCAAAGCAAAACATCGATTTTTAGTACAACATGCCGGATATTCATTACGGAGGGGTATTAATCCTCATTTTATTGCCTTATAAACGCGCGGTTTTCAGTAGCAGAAGTGATGTGACCGCCTCTGACCCATAGGGCGCGTCTATTGCATATATCGGAAGCAAAACTCTCCTGCTCTTTTTTTACGGCAACAAATTCCCTACAATCCAGCCCATTGCCTGCCAACAACAATGGGGATCTCATGGGCACGACCAAACACAGTAAGCTGCTAATCCTTGGTTCTGGACCTGCGGGATATACCGCAGCGGTCTATGCTGCACGCGCTAACCTGCAACCGGTACTGATCACCGGGATGGAAAAAGGCGGTCAGCTGACCACCACCACGGAAGTGGAAAACTGGCCTGGCGACCCGAACGACCTGACCGGGCCGCTGCTGATGGAGCGCATGCACGAGCATGCCGCCAAATTCGAAACCGAAATCCTGTTCGACCACATCAATAAAGTGGATTTGCAGAACCGTCCGTTCCGCCTGACGGGTGACAGCGGTGAATACACCTGCGATGCGCTGATCATTGCCACCGGCGCCTCTGCCCGCTATCTCGGCCTGCCGTCTGAAGAAGCGTTCAAAGGCCGCGGCGTGTCAGCCTGCGCAACCTGCGACGGTTTCTTCTATCGCAACCAGAAAGTTGCGGTGATCGGCGGCGGTAATACCGCTGTGGAAGAAGCGCTGTATCTGGCAAATATTGCCTCAGAAGTACACCTGATCCACCGTCGCGACACCTTCCGCGCTGAGAAGATCCTGATCAAACGCCTGATGGATAAAGTGGCGAGCGGCAACATCGTGCTGCACACCAACCGTACGCTGGAAGAAGTGACCGGCGACCAGATGGGCGTGGCGGGTCTGCGTATTCGTGATACGCAGAACACCGACACCGTCGAAACGCTGGAGGTGGCGGGCCTGTTCGTGGCCATCGGCCACAGCCCGAACACGGCTATCTTCGAAGGTCAGCTGGAGCTGGAAAACGGCTACATTAAAGTGCAGTCCGGCATTCACGGCAATGCCACCCAGACCAGCGTTCCGGGTGTCTTCGCGGCAGGCGACGTGATGGACCATATTTATCGTCAGGCGATCACCTCTGCGGGCACCGGCTGTATGGCCGCGCTGGACGCAGAACGCTATCTGGACGGACTGGCTGAACAAGGTAAATAATCTTTACAAGTCAGTAACAAACGTAAATAAAGGCGGCCATTGGTCGCCTTTATTTTTGCTCACGTGTAACATGCAGAGGTCTAATTTCTTATAACGTCACCTGCAAAGTACGCAATGGAAAAAACCCGTCAACAAGAGTTAACCCGCTGGCTGAAACAGCAAAGCGTTCTGTCCCGCCGCTGGCTTATGATTTCCCGCGTTCTGGGATTTATCAGCGGTCTGTTGATTGTTGCCCAGGCATGGCTGCTGGCCCGCATTCTCAACCATATGATCATGGAGAACATCCCGCGCGAAGCGCTGCTGTTGCCGTTTATCGTTCTGGTGCTGGTTTTCGTTCTGCGTGCGTGGGTGGTCTGGCTGCGCGAGCGGGTTGGATTCCATGCCGGGCAGCACATCCGCTATGAGATCCGCCGCAAGGTGCTCGACCGGCTTTCGGAAGCCGGGCCTGCGTGGATCCAGGGCAAGCCGGCCGGTAGCTGGGCGACGCTGATCCTTGAGCAAATCGACGATATGCACGATTACTACGCGCGTTATCTTCCGCAGATGGCGCTGGCGGTGTTTGTGCCCCTGATGATTGTTATCGCCATCTTCCCTGTTAACTGGGTGGCGGCGTTGATCCTGCTGGGCACCGCCCCGCTCATCCCGCTGTTTATGGCGATGGTCGGCATGGGTGCGGCAGATGCTAACCGTCGTAACTTCCTGGCGCTGGGTCGGTTAAGCGGCCATTTCCTGGATCGTCTGCGCGGTATGGAAACCCTGCGTATCTTTGGTCGCGGTGAAGCGGAGACCGAAAACATTCGACTGGCGTCGCAGGATTTTCGTCAGCGCACCATGGAAGTGTTGCGCATGGCCTTTCTCTCTTCTGGCGTACTCGAATTTTTCACCTCCCTGTCGATTGCGCTGGTGGCGGTTTACTTTGGTTTCTCCTACCTCGGCGCGCTGGACTTTGGCCACTACGGTACGGCGGTCACGCTTTCCGCCGGGTTCCTGGCGCTGATCCTGGCCCCGGAATTTTTCCAGCCGCTTCGCGATCTCGGCACCTTTTACCATGCCAAAGCGCAGGCGGTGGGTGCTGCCGACAGCCTGAAAACCTTCATGGAAACGCCGCTGGCGAATCCGGAGCGTGGTGAGGCAACGCTGAATACGAACGATCCGGTGACCATTGAAGCACAGGATTTTTCTGTTCTGTCGCCTGAAGGCAAAGTGCTGGCCGGTCCGCTGAACTTTACCCTGCCTGCCGGGCAACGTGTGGTGCTGGTGGGCACCAGCGGCTCAGGTAAAAGCTCATTGCTGAATGCGCTATCAGGCTTTATGGCCTACACCGGATCGCTGCGTATCAACAAAACGGAGCTGCGCGAGCTCGATCCTGATGCCTGGCGTAAACAGCTAAGCTGGGTGGGGCAAAACCCGCAGCTGCCTGCCCCGACGCTGCGCGAGAATGTGCTGCTGGCACGCCCGGATGCGCGTGAAGATGAGCTGCAATCGGTCCTCGACCGCGCCTGGGTCAGCGAGTTTCTGCCGCTGCTTGCGCAGGGTGTCGATACCGTCATTGGCGATCAGTCTGCCGGGCTGTCAGTAGGCCAGGCACAGCGCGTCGCGGTCGCCCGTGCGCTGCTGAACCCCTCTTCGCTAATGCTGCTGGACGAACCCGCCGCCAGCCTGGACGCTCACAGCGAGCAGCGCGTGATGGATGCGCTTAACGCAGCCTCACGCCAGCAAACCACACTGATGGTGACCCACCAGCTGGAAGGTATTGCCGACTGGGATCAGATCTGGGTGATGGAAAACGGACACATTGTTGAACAAGGCGATTACGCCGCGCTTGTTGCCGCGCAGGGGCCGTTTGCGACCCTGCTGGCGAACCGTCAGGAGGATATCTGATGCGCGCCCTGCTTCCGTATCTTGCACTGTATAAACGCCACAAATGGATGCTGACGCTCGGGATCGTGCTGGCGATCGTCACTCTGCTGGCCAGCATCGGCCTGCTTACGCTTTCCGGCTGGTTCCTCTCCGCGTCTGCGGCCGCAGGCTTTGCCGGGCTGTACAGCTTTAACTACATGCTGCCTGCCGCCGGGGTGCGCGGTACGGCGATTACGCGAACTGCCGGACGCTACTTCGAACGTCTGGTCAGCCACGACGCGACCTTCCGCGTGCTGCAACACCTGCGTATTTACACCTTCAGCAAACTGCTGCCCCTCTCCCCTGCCGGGCTGGCACGTTTTCGACAGGGCGAATTACTCAACCGCGTGGTCGCAGATGTGGATACGCTGGATCACCTCTATCTGCGCGTCATTTCACCTATGGTCGGC
Source organism: Enterobacter sp. DTU_2021_1002640_1_SI_PRY_ASU_LCPMC_013 (assembly GCF_032389435.1). Classification (NCBI taxonomy): domain Bacteria; kingdom Pseudomonadati; phylum Pseudomonadota; class Gammaproteobacteria; order Enterobacterales; family Enterobacteriaceae; genus Enterobacter; species Enterobacter sp. DTU_2021_1002640_1_SI_PRY_ASU_LCPMC_013. Next base: position 1,566,917 of record NZ_CP135594.1, on the reverse strand, counting down.
GCGTTTGTAGTGATTGTCGTGGTCACGCTGGGGTTGAGTTTCCTGGATGTTCCCATCGCACTGACGCTCGGCGGCATCATGCTGATGACGCTGATTATTCTGCCGCCCCTGTTTTATCGTGCAGGTAAAACCACCGGGGAAAACCTGACGCGCCTGCGTGGAGAATATCGCCAGCAGCTCACCGCCTGGTTGCAGGGACAGGCCGAGCTCACCCTTTTTGGTGCCAGCAAACGGTACCGCGCCCGCATGGAAAATACGGAGCTGAACTGGCATGAAGCCCAGCGTCGCCAGTCTGAACTGACCGCGTTCTCCCAGGCGCTGATGATGTTAATTGGTGGGATTGCCGTTATCGCCATGCTCTGGATGGCCTCCGGTGGCGTGGGCGGTAACGCGCAGCCTGGCCCGCTGATTGCGCTGTTTGTTTTCTGTGCCCTGGCAGCCTTTGAAGCCTTAGCCCCGGTCACGGGTGCCTTTCAGCATCTCGGCCAGGTGATTGCCTCTGCGCTGCGCATTACGGATATTGCCGAGCAGGAGCCGGAAGTGAAGTTCAGCGCGGTTCAAACCGCTGTGCCGGAGCAGGTCGCGCTGACGCTCAGCAATGTCACTTTCGCCTACGACAAGCAGGCGCAAAACGCGCTGGAAGACATCACCCTTTCTGTTGATGCCGGGCAGCGCATTGCGATCCTTGGCCGTACGGGATGTGGAAAATCGACGCTTCTGCAACTTCTCACGCGCGCGTGGGACCCACAGCAGGGCGAGATTCGGTTTAACGACGTTCCGCTGTCTGGTTTTAGCGAAGCGGCCTTGCGTAAAACGGTCAGCGTCGTGCCCCAGCGGGTGCATCTGTTCAGCGCTACGCTGCGCGATAATCTTCTTCTGGCGGCGCCAGAGGCCTCCGACGATACGCTGCGGGCAATGCTGGAGCAGGTTGGGCTGCACAAGCTGCTTGAAGACGACGGGTTGAACAGCTGGCTGGGTGAAGGGGGTCGACAGCTTTCCGGCGGCGAACTGCGTCGTCTGGCCATTGCGCGTGCGCTGCTGCACGATGCGCCGCTGATGCTGCTGGATGAGCCGACAGAAGGACTGGATGCCACGACAGAGAGCCAAATGATTGATTTACTGGCGAATGTGATGAAAGGTAAAACCGTGCTGATGGTCACGCACCGTCTGCGCGGGCTGGTGAATTTCGATCAGATAATTGTGATGGACAACGGACACATAATTGAGCAAGGTAGTCACGCAGAGCTGCTGGCAAAACAAGGTCGCTACTACCAGTTTAAACAGCGCCTGTAGACTATATTTGTAGCGTCCTCTCTCGCGTACTGGAGTTCTGTTGTCATGCGCCTGGTGCAGCTTTCTCGCCATAATATTGCGTTCCCTTCTCCGGAGGGGGCGCTGCGTGAACCTAACGGCTTGCTGGCTCTGGGCGGCGATCTCAGCCCGGCACGGCTCTTAATGGCTTACCAGCGCGGCATCTTTCCGTGGTTTTCTCCTGGCGACCCGATCTTATGGTGGTCTCCCGACCCGCGAGCCGTGCTGTGGCCTGGGCAGTTTCACCTGAGCCGCAGCATGAAGCGTTTTCATGCAAAATCACCCTTTCGCGTCACCCTTAATCACGCCTTCGGCCAGGTTATCGAAGGCTGCGCTGAAGATCGTCACGAAGGCACCTGGATAACCCGCGATATCATTATCGCCTATCACCAGCTTCATGAGCTGGGGTACGCGCATTCGATCGAAGTGTGGAGCGGGGACGACCTCGTCGGGGGCATGTACGGCGTGGCGCAGGGTACGCTGTTCTGCGGCGAGTCGATGTTCTCCCGCTCCACGAATGCGTCGAAAACCGCGCTGCTGGTTTTTAGCCAGGAATTTGCCCGACGTGGAGGACAGTTAATGGATTGTCAGGTGCTGAATGAGCATACCGCCTCGCTCGGCGCCGTTGAAATCTCCCGCCGACACTATATCGAACACCTGGAACAGTGCCGAAAGGAGACCCTACCACGCGATTTTTGGGTTCCCAGAACGCTCTTTATACCCAATGCCTAAATGTTTTCCGCATATTTTTTATGAGGGTGTTATAATTACGCCGCAGAGTAGCTTCTGCCTGTTGCCCCGCCGCCGTTTGGGACCCTCGCTTCAGATAACGTCCTTACGTTTATCCTGTCGTCTCCCCTTTACGAATGCGCTTTCCGTTCGGTTGTACCGTGACGCTTGGGCAATACGCTGAGACTGTTTTGCTGCGTTTTAAACGCGCAATTCTTTACTTAATTGAGGAATTTCGGCATTATCTTGCCGGTTCAAAACTTGGTAGTGATACCCCAGAGGATTAGATGGCCAAAGAAGACAATATTGAAATGCAGGGTACCGTACTTGATACGTTGCCTAATACCATGTTTCGCGTAGAACTGGAAAACGGTCACGTGGTAACTGCGCACATCTCCGGTAAAATGCGCAAAAACTATATCCGCATTTTGACGGGCGACAAAGTGACTGTTGAACTGACCCCGTACGACCTGAGCAAAGGCCGCATTGTCTTCCGTAGTCGCTAATTGTTTTCGCCTGTAATGGCAGATGAATATTAAATAAGGCCGGGATATTCCCGGCCTTATTTTTTTGTTAGTACAGTCGATTATTTGAACGATTGGTCGGTTTTCGGGTTTTGTGTTGGTTGTGCGGTGGTGCACACAATAAAATCACACAGCCTTACACTCGATGATATCTAAGCTGCTTGTACGGCAGTGCACGCTGAAGCTAAAAAGTCTAACCTGCTGACTCATTTCTAAGCTGCCTATACGGCAGTGCACCAGGGCGGCGTATAATCGAGATTCTGCGGCTTTTTCTAAGCTGCCTGTACGGCAGTGCACTCATGCTAACCGCAGGCAGGCTATTCTGGACTTTTCTAAGCTGCCTGTACGGCAGTGAACTGGAAGAAATCTTCGCCATCTTATTGTTCGAAAAGAAATTAATCAACATATCTACTTCAAACCCTTTTTTCTGCGGCCTTTATTCGCCCAATAAAAATCAATAACTTAAAGAACCACTCTAAAAAAGGGTTTCGCCATACCGCGCCGGATCTCCTCCCCCGACGCGCGACAGTAAACTTAATTAATGATATGAATTACAGGCTTACCACATTCAGGTGCAGCCACGTCTGCCGCCATCGAATGTGTAATGTTATGCAGCAATCCTGTCAGATGGGGCAGCATCTCGCGGTCAAAATGCGACACCAGCAGCACGTTGTTTAATGCCCGGCAGTAATCGCACTTGGTTTCAGTATCTTCCAGAAGCCACTCTTTTTCCTTCGGCCGTTCCGCCTCGTCGTCAAATTCAACCACCCGGAAATCACACATTGATTCTGCGAGTTCGGTTTTGACTACGTCCAGATAAGCACCGAGACAACGGCAAACGGGCTGCGTTTGCGGGAGCGAATTGCAGTCCAGCAGGATTTCCGTGAGCAGATTACAGCGCTCGACGAGGGTTGGGAGATCGGGATTGAGAGAAAGTTCGCTATAGAACTGGGAGAAATTGATTTCTGTATTCATTGGGTAATTCCTTCACACACATGAATTTACCACCGCAGGAAACGCCAGATTCGCTGGCGGCGGACGAAAAGGAATTGGCGTACCAGTGTGTGCACCTGGCGCTTCAAAAGAAGCTTCCGATTCGCCCGCCAGATGCAGAATTATACCCTTTTCCTTAGGGCGAACGAAGCCTACAGCAATACTGCTGGTCACACACTTTCAGGACGCCAATCCCGACACCTGATTTTGCAGGTGCGCCGCCATTCTATTCCTGTGAATTTATCCAGCAATAAACCTCGAAAGAAACTGGAAAGCGCCTCGCAAAATTTCGTTGCGGCCTGAGGCCCTCCCCCTAACCCTCTCCCACAGGGAGAGGGAGAAAAGCGGACACAAAAAAGCCGGGTTAAAAACCCGGCTTTTACACTAAAGAAAATCAGTGAGCCGCTTCCGTCTTGTGCTTCGCCGCACTCTGGAAATCGTACGTCAGTTCGTTCTTCGCCTGATCCAGCCCCACCGTTACCTGGCCGCCGTCCACCAGCGAGCCAAACAGCAGCTCGTTTGCCAGCGGTTTCTTCAGGTTGTCCTGAATCACGCGCGCCATCGGACGGGCGCCCATCGCACGGTCGTAGCCTTTCTCAGCCAGCCAGTTGCGGGCCTCCTGGCTCACTTCCAGCGACACGCCTTTCTGATCCAGCTGAACCTGCAACTCGACGATGAACTTGTCCACCACCTGATGAATCACCTCGGTAGACAGATGATCGAACCAGATAATGTTGTCCAGACGGTTACGGAACTCCGGCGTGAAGATCTTCTTGATCTCTTCCATCGCATCGGTGCTGTTATCCTGGTGGATAAGGCCGATGGATTTACGCTCGGTTTCCCGCACGCCCGCGTTGGTGGTCATCACCAGCACCACGTTGCGGAAATCGGCCTTGCGCCCGTTGTTATCGGTCAGCGTCCCGTTGTCCATCACCTGCAACAGGATGTTGAACACGTCCGGGTGCGCTTTCTCGATTTCATCGAGCAACAGTACCGCGTGCGGATGCTTGATAACCGCGTCCGTAAGCAGACCGCCCTGGTCAAAGCCCACGTATCCCGGAGGCGCACCAATCAAACGGCTGACGGTATGACGCTCCATGTACTCGGACATATCAAAGCGCAGCAGCTCAATGCCCAGCGCTTTCGAGAGCTGAACCGTCACCTCGGTTTTCCCCACGCCGGTCGGGCCAGCGAAAAGGAAGGAACCGACAGGCTTGTGGTCATGCCCCAGTCCGGCACGGGCCATCTTGATCGCTTCGGTTAAAGCCTCAATGGCTTTATCCTGACCAAAGACCAGCATTTTCAGGCGATTGCCGAGGGTCCGCAGCGTATCACGGTCGCTCTGAGAAACGCTCTTCTCAGGAATACGCGCGATGCGGGCCACCACGGACTCGATATCCGCCACATTCACGGTTTTCTTACGCTTGCTGGCTGGCATCAGGCGCGCACGCGCACCCGCCTCATCAATCACGTCGATCGCTTTATCCGGCAGATGACGATCGTTGATGTATTTCACCGCCAGTTCCACCGCCGCACGGACCGCTTTCGCGGTGTAACGCACGTCGTGGTGTGCTTCGTACTTGGTTTTCAGGCCGTTGATGATCTGCACCGTTTCGTCAACCGACGGCTCGGTAACGTCGATTTTCTGGAAACGACGCGCCAGCGCACGATCCTTCTCAAAGATGTTGCTGAACTCCTGGTACGTCGTGGAGCCCATCACGCGGATCTTGCCGCTGGAGAGCAACGGTTTGATCAGGTTAGCGGCATCCACCTGGCCACCGGAGGCCGCACCTGCGCCGATGATGGTGTGGATCTCATCGATAAACAGGATGCTGTTGGTGTCCTGCTCCAGCTGTTTTAACAGCGCTTTGAAACGTTTTTCGAAATCACCGCGGTATTTGGTGCCCGCCAGCAGCGAGCCAATATCCAGCGAGTAGATGGTGCAGTCGGCAATCACTTCCGGCACGTCGCCCTGCACAATGCGCCAGGCCAGCCCTTCGGCAATCGCGGTTTTACCCACGCCAGATTCCCCCACCAGCAGCGGGTTGTTCTTACGGCGACGGCACAGCACCTGGATGGCACGCTCCAGCTCTTTATCGCGGCCAATCAGCGGGTCGATACCGCCAACGCGAGCAAGCTGGTTAAGGTTGGTGGTGAAGTTTTCCATACGATCCTCCCCGCCTGCTTGCTCTTCATTGCTGTTAATCTGTCCGCTGGGATCCGATGCCTGGTTAGGCTCGTCTTTTCGCGTTCCGTGAGAGATGAAGTTGACCACGTCGAGCCGGCTGACTTCGTGTTTACGCAGCAGGTAGGCCGCCTGGGACTCCTGCTCGCTGAAGATGGCGACCAGGACATTGGCGCCAGTCACTTCGCTACGTCCGGAAGACTGGACGTGGAAAACCGCGCGCTGCAACACCCGCTGGAAGCTGAGCGTCGGCTGCGTATCGCGCTCTTCTTCACTGGCTGGCAGCACCGGTGTAGTTTGTTCGATGAAGGCTTCGAGTTCCTGACGTAGCGCCACCAGATCCACGGAGCAGGCTTCCAGCGCTTCGCGGGCAGATGGGTTGCTAAGCAGTGCGAGCAGCAGGTGCTCGACGGTCATAAACTCATGTCGGTGCTCACGCGCTCTGGCGAAAGCCATGTTTAAACTGAGTTCCAGTTCTTGATTGAGCATAGGCACCTCCCCCAATTTTATGCCTTATCAGGCCTTTTCCAGCGTACACAGCAACGGATGCTCGTTCTCCCTTGCATAGTCGTTCACCATCGCTACTTTGGTTTCCGCAACCTCGGCAGTAAAGATGCCGCAGATCGCTTTGCCACGATAATGAACGGTAAGCATCAGTTGCGTTGCACGTTCAACATCATAAGAAAAGAACTTTTGTAGCACGTCAATAACAAATTCCATCGGCGTGTAATCATCGTTCATTAACATAACTTTATACATAGATGGCGGTTTTAGCGCGTCGCGCACTTTATCTTCCGCCAGCTGGTCAAAATCCAGCCAATCGTTGGTCTTACCCATTATGCATAACCACTTTGAATCTACCTCAGATGTTAGATAACAATCATCTATTACTGTCATCCGCGATGTCTGTCACAAACTGTTGCAATAGCGTTAACTGCCTCAAATTTTGGTTGATTATTGTCCCAACTCCAGCGCCAAACGCTTGACGGCTTCTTCCGTTTCTCTAAATTGTACAAGCGTGAGTTGGCGAGGTTTTGAACAGCCCCCACTCCACCACCGGTTCATTCCATCTTAATTTATAAGATTTACGAAGGATGTCGAAGCATGGAAATGGGTACTGTTAAGTGGTTCAACAACGCCAAGGGGTTTGGCTTCATTTGCCCCGAAGGCGGCGGCGAGGATATCTTCGCTCACTATTCCACCATTCAGATGGATGGTTACAGGACGCTCAAAGCCGGGCAGTCCGTCCGGTTCGATGTACACCAGGGGCCAAAAGGCAATCACGCCAGTCTTATCGTGCCCGTTGAAGCAGAAACGGTTGCATAGCTCTCTGATTCATTGTGTACACCCCGCAGGCAAAATGCCAGCCCGATCGGCTGGCATTTTTATTTTCGGGTTATTCCCGCGCCAGCGCATCCACCGGATCCAGCCGCGCCGCGTTTCGTGCCGGCAGCCAGCCAAACAAAATGCCGGTAAAGGTGGAGCACAAAAACGCGGTGAGGATCGCCATCGGTGAGAAGCCAATCTCCCACCCCGGTAAAAAGAGCTGGAGCGCGAAGGCGATCATCATCGAGAGCGCAATCCCCATTGCGCCTCCCACCAGACACACCAGCACCGCTTCAATCAGAAACTGCTGGAGCACGTCGCTGGCTCTGGCTCCGACCGCCATGCGGATGCCGATCTCTCTCGTGCGTTCGGTCACCGACACCAGCATAATGTTCATCACCCCTATCCCGCCGACGACCAGCGAAATCACCGCCACCAGCGTCAGGAACAGCTGAAGAGTACGTGTGGTCTTTTCGGCCGTTTTCAAGAGGCCGTCCATGTTCCAGGTGAAGAAATCCTTTTTCCCGTGGCGCAACGTTAACAGCCGCTCGAGCTGCTGTTCCGCCAGCGCGCTGTCGTAGCCCTCTTTCACTCGCACGGTAATGGAGTTGAGCCAGGACTGTCCCATAATGCGCCCGGAAATGGTGCTGTACGGCAGCCAGACGCGCAGGATCTTGCTGCTGCCAAACATGGACTGTTTCTCTTCCGCCACACCAATCACCGTGGCGGGCATGTTACCCACCAGGATCACTTCCCCCACCACACGGGTTTTATTGGGGAAAAGCTGTCTGCGCGAGTTAGCGTCTAACACCACCACCTGCGCCCTGCCCGCCAGCTGTTCCGCGTTGAAGGTCGCCCCTTCGCTGAAGGTCATGCCGTAGACGTTGAAGTAATCTCCGCTGACGCCGTTAGCGCTGGCCGCCACGTCGATGTTGCCGTAGCGCAGACGCAGGTTTTGCGACACGGCAGGCGTGGCGGAGTTCACCCACGGCTGCTTCTGAATAGCCGCCAGATCGTCGTATTTCAGCGCCTGCTGATACTGCGGCTCGTCGTCGCCAAAATCTTTGCCGGGGTAAACGTCGATGGTATTAGTCCCGATGGCGCGAATATCCGCCAGCACCAGCTGTTTCGCCGCATCGCCCACAACCACAATCGACACCACCGAGGCAATACCGATAATGATGCCGAGCATGGTCAGCAGGGTGCGCATTTTGTTGGCCGCCATCGCCAGCCAGGCCATGGTCAGCGCTTCACGAAAGCCGCTGGAAAACTGTCCCCAGCCGGTGGACGCAGGCAAGGCTTCTTTCGCTGCCGCCGCTCTGGACTGACGCGACGGCGGGTTGCTGACCAGCTCGCCGTCGTGGATCTCGATGATGCGTTCCGCCTGCGCCGCCACCTGCGGATCGTGGGTGACAATAATCACCGTATGCCCCTGATCGCGAAGCTGATGCAGGATCGCCATCACTTCTTCACCGGAATGGCTGTCGAGCGCACCGGTTGGCTCATCGGCGAGGATCACCTGTCCGCCGTTCATCAGCGCACGGGCAATACTCACGCGCTGCTGCTGACCGCCGGAAAGCTGCGAAGGCTGATAATCAACACGCTCCGCCAGCCCAAGACGCGTTAACAGCGCCTTCGCGCGTTCAAGGCGTTTTTTGCGCTCGACGCCCGCATACACCGCTGGCACTTCCACATTCTGCGCCGCGCTCAGGTGTGAAAGCAGATGGTAACGCTGGAAGATAAAGCCAAAATGCTCGCGACGCAGCTTCGCCAGCGCGTCGCCGTCCAGGGTGGAAACATCCGTCCCGGTCACGCGATAGGTGCCGCTGGTGGGCTTATCCAGACAGCCAAGGATGTTCATCAGCGTTGATTTACCCGAGCCCGACGCCCCGACAATCGCCACCATTTCACCGGCTTCAACGCGCAGGGAGATGCCCTTCAGCACCTCCACCGGCCCGTCGCCGGACGGATAGCTGCGACGAATGTCATTCAGCTCAAGCAGCGCCGTCATTGCGCGGCTCCGGGCAGGGTTTCGCTGGTGACCACTTCCTCACCCTCTTCCAGCCCTTTTACCACCACCACATCGGTGTCGTTACGTGCGCCAATCACCACTTCCCGCTCGCGGGTTTCGCCGTTGCGCAGCACTTTCACCTTGTAGCGATTGTCCCCGGCGGATTCACCCAGCGCGGAGAGCGGAACCGTCAGCACGTTTTTCACGCCGGTCAGCTGGATATGCACCTGAGCGGTCATGTCCAGACGCAGCACGCCCTGCGGGTTTGGCACCTCAAAACGCGCATAATAGAAGATGGCGTCGTTGACCTTCTCCGGCGTCGGCAGGATATCTTTCAGCACCCCTTCATAGCGGGTTTGCGGATCGCCCAGCACCGTAAACCAGGCTTTCTGCCCCGGCTTAAGGTGAATGACGTCCGCTTCGGATACCTGGGCTTTAACCAGCATGGTGCTCATATCCGCCAGGGTCAGAATGTTCGGCGCCTGCTGCGCGGCGATGACCGTCTGGCCTTGCAGGGTGGTTATCTGCGTCACTTCCCCGGCCATTGGCGCAACGATTTGCGTGTAATCGAGGTTGGTTTTTGCCGTATCCAGCGAGGCCTGATTCCGTTTGATTTGCGCATCGATGGTGCCAATCTGCGCCTGCTTCACCGCCAGCTCCGTGGCGGCTGTGTCCAGATCCTGTTTCGAGATAGCCTGCGTTTTCGCCAGCGCCTGCTGGCGCGTCAGGGTGACCTGAGCGAGATTACGCTCCGCCTGAGCCTGCGCGCGCTGGGCGCGGAGCTCCATCAGCGTCGCTTCCACTTCGCGGATCTGGTTTTGCGCCTGCTCAGGATCGATCACGCCCAGCAGTTGGCCTTTTTTAACCTTATCGCCAATCTCAACTGACAGGGTTTTAAGCTGACCGCTGACCTGTGCGCCCACGTCAACCTTACGCAGGGCATCCAGTTTCCCCGTCGCCAGCACGTTTTGTTGCAGTTCACCCGGACGAACAATCAGCGTTTGATACTGTGGTACCGGCGCGTTCAGGACCTTCCATAACCAGAATCCGCCCGCTAACACCACTACCGCCAGCAGCAGAAACAGCTTTCTGCGTTTTCCCTTCAGGTTCATAAATATTCCAAATAATTGTTCTGGCTATCATCACCGTTGATTTTATCTAAACCACTCCTCAACGAAACCCCCGATCCCCGTAATCGTCGGGAATTGTTTACCCGATGTTGATAAAGCGCCTGCTGAAATAGCGATATTCCACCAGAAGCAGGATCTAACATGTCTTCCATCGTCGATACACCTTATTCAACGCTGCCCCAGCCTAAATCGGGCTGGCAACTGTTTAAAAGCCTGGCCTCGGGTTCCCTCACGCCGGGGCTGGCGTGGCAAAATCCGGCCTATCGACGTAAGTTTATGTTGCGCTCGCTGGCAACGCCGTTCACCACTGCGCGCCTGCTCGGAAACCTTGCAAAACAGCCCCGTCTGATGCAGATCCTGCGCGTGCAGCCCGGCCTGCCGTGCCGCCTGCACCGGCCGTGGCTGACCGTCAATATGGGCCGTCAGACTACGCTGGACGCATTGAACGATCACTATGAGATGATGAGCCGCCATCTTCCGGCGTCGCTGCTGAACGGCTACTTCTCCAGCCATGGCATCACGCTGGTGACGTTAACGGGCAAAGAGGAGCAGCAGTTTAGCGTTCGCCTGAGCGCGGATGCGTTTCTGGACAAAGAAGGGGAAGCGACCCTCACTTTTTGCGACCACCAGAACACGGTGCTGGCCGAGCTGACCTTTACGCTGTGCACATACCAGGGCAAGTCAACGCTCTTCATCGGCGGAATGCAGGGGGCGAAAGCGCATGTCCCGCACGAGCATATTCAGCTGGCGACCAAAGCCTGTCACGGACTGTTCCCAAAACGTCTGCTGGTTGAAGCGGTCATGACGCTGGCAGGCGCCTTCCCGGTCGAGCAGATCCTCGCGGTGAGTAACGCCACCCACATCTACCGCAGCTGGCGCTATCGCAAGAAAAAAGAGGGAAAATTGCTGGCTGACTATGACAGCTTCTGGCGCTCCCTTGGCGGGCAGCAGCAGGATAACGGCAACTTTGCCCTGCCGCTGACCATGCCACGCAAACCGATGGAAGAGATTGCGAGTAAAAAACGGTCCGAATACCGCCGCCGCTATACCCTGCTTGATAGCCTGATCCAACAGGTTTCGCAGGCGACTGCCCGTTAATCGGCCCTCCCGCGAGCCAGCCAGAGGACGCGGGAGAACATTTTACGCAGCAGCGTGGGCACCGACTCCACGCCTCGCCTGCCCGCTTCCGTCGCAACTTCAATGGCCAAATCCGGTTTTGACGACCGATGGATAGCTTTGGCAATCACCCGACGCATATTCATGGGCACATCCACCGGGATCATCGCCACGCGGTGAAAGACGTCGTCAAATCCCTGGCGGTACATAAAGTGCTCCATGTCCATCGCAGGCAGCGCGGTCAGATGTTCCCGCTCCTCTTCACGATCGTTATTGAGCAGGCTGCGCACGGTCGCCGCATATTTTTTACCCGCCTCATCGCCATCCACCAGCACGTGCCACTCTATCCCCATCCGGCGCGCAAATTTGATCAGCGGTTTTAAGCCAGACTGAGCAAATTCGATCACTTTGATCCCTTCGGCGTCAAAGTGGTGTCCGCACTGGCGAGCCAGCTCGTTTATCACCCAGGTTTCCGTTTCCCCTTCCACCAGCAACCAGCAGCGGGCAAACAGGGAAGAGGCACGGTTAAAACGGATATGAAACGCAATTCGTCGGCCATCTTCGGCATTTAACCCGCCGGGCCCGAGCCGGTAGGCGGTGACCCGCGACGATTCACGCACCAGGCGGCAGACATACTCCACCGGCGTCAGAGAGAGCAGCTCTCCGGAATTCGTGGTGGTGACTCGCTGCAACGGCAGCAAATTAAGAAGATGCCACGCCACGGAAAGCATAATCGGGTGCAGCCGCGTTTCCGGATCTTCCACCAGCAGCAGCGGGCGCGCGTCCCGATCCAGGCGCACCGTCCCTTTCGCCTGTAAAAGCGTGGAGAATAATCCCAGCAGGATCACCCGATGCGTGCGCCCGCCGGGGCGGTCGATCATGCGGTTGATAATATCGAGATAGCGCCAGCTTCGTTGTTCATCGTGCGAGCGGCGACGCATCAGACGGTGGCGCGCCTGCCCCGTTCCCTGCTCGGAGAAATAGTGCTCCAGCAGTTGCACCATGGCAGACAGTCCCTGACGGATCTGGCCGTCGGTGAGGTTCTGCGGCCGTGAGACCAGTTCACGGGCGAGGAAATCCAGTTCGCGGGCGGTCACCTCCACCTCGGGCATATTCGGCACGGTGCCGTTACGGATCCGCCGCATAAAGCGCGCGTCTCGTAAGCGCAGCACGGGGGAGAGGCGGATAAGATGGCGGGCAAGCTCGTCAATATTATCGAGCGGGATCGGATTTCCCTTCTCATCAAGAAATTCACGCAGGGTTAACACCCCGTCGTTTTGCGCCATTTCGCCCTCAAGGCGATAGAAAATACGCTGGAAACCATCTTCACAGGGCACCCAGCAGGGCGACATAGGGCGAAAACGACGCACGCGATGGCGACCGGGCTCGGATTCGCGGAAGGTCAGAATGATATGCAGGTGTTTCTCGCGTCCGTTGACATCCCCCGGCGGAAACCAGAAGTCATCATGAACGAAGTGGTACAAGTTCTCTTCGGGCGAAAGCAGCAGCGTCAGGGCATCCAGCAGGCTGGATTTACCCCAGGCGTTTTCGCCTATCAGGACGTTGTTCTGTTTCAGTTGTAGCGACAGGCGGTTAATCCCGCGAAACCCGACAATCTCCACACGTTCGAGTAGCATACATCCCCCGCAATTCGGCCACTTTTTCCTTCAAGTTATCAGCAGTATAGCGGCAGGCTGTGGGTCACGACAGCAGAATATACGCCCCCTTAATTATTGGGCTATGCTCTTATTACATCCGATCTGAACAAGGATTGACATCACATTGCCTTAAATCAAATTTAGTGAATTTATTTGAGTGGCGAAGGGATGTTGATGGTTTCAAAATACTGGCTCTTTGAGTCGTCATCCCTTTATGGCGATATAACCCGCGCGCAGGAATGGGCGCGGACGTTTATTATTGAGGTGGTTATGTTCAGAAAATTAGCGGCAGAATGCTTTGGTACATTCTGGCTGGTGTTTGGTGGCTGCGGTAGCGCAGTACTGGCAGCCGCATTTCCGGAATTAGGTATTGGCTTTGTCGGCGTCGCGCTGGCATTCGGTTTAACTGTATTAACCATGGCATTCGCCGTGGGGCATATTTCCGGCGGTCATTTCAACCCGGCCGTCACATTAGGATTATGGGCGGGCGGACGTTTCCCGGCGAAAGATATTATTGGCTATATTATTGCCCAGGTTATTGGCGGTATTATTGCCGCGGCGGTGCTGTACGTAATTGCCAGCGGTAAAGCCGGATTTGATGCCGCAGCCAGCGGTTTTGCGTCGAACGGCTTCGGCGAACACTCTCCAGGCGGCTACTCGATGCTGTCTGCCATCGTGATTGAAATTGTGCTCACCGCAGGCTTCCTGTTGGTGATCCACGGCGCAACGGACAAATACGCGCCTGCGGGCTTTGCCCCCATCGCTATTGGTCTGGCGCTGACGCTGATCCACCTCATCTCCATCCCGGTGACCAACACCTCCGTTAACCCGGCGCGCAGCACCGCGGTGGCTATTTTCCAGGGCGGCTGGGCGCTTGAACAGCTGTGGCTGTTCTGGGTGATGCCTATTATCGGCGGTATTCTGGGCGGCGTGCTGTATCGCACCCTGCTGGAAAAACGCGATTAATGGTTTTCCCCCCTCTCCCTGTGGGAGAGGGCCGGGGTGAGGGCATCAGGCCGCACCACCCCAAATAGACAAGCCGGGTAAGGCATAGCCTCCACCCGGCTTTTTTTGTAGCTTTACCTCACAGCCTTTATTGGGTAGTGTCTCTGGCGCTTAACGAAAACTCAAAAGGACCGGCTGTTCATGTTCTCAGGACTCCTCATCATTCTTCTGCCCCTGATTGTGGGCTACCTTATTCCGCTGCGTCATGAATCGGCCTTAAAGCTTATTAATCGTTTTCTCAGCTGGATTGTTTACGTCATTCTGTTCTTTATGGGGATCAGCCTGGCCTTCCTGGATAATCTGGCGACGAACTTGCTTTCCATCCTGCATTATTCTGCGGTTACGGTAGTGGTTATTCTGCTGTGCAATATTGCTGCGCTGTTCTGGCTGGAACGCACTATTCCCTGGAAAAATCACCACCATCAGGAAAAGCTTCCCTCCCGTATTGCGATGGCGCTGGAATCATTAAAACTGTGCGGCGTGGTGGTACTCGGTTTTTTACTGGGTCTGACCGGCTGGGCATTTTTACAGCACGCAACGGAAGCCAGCGAATATACGCTTATTTTCCTGCTCTTCCTGATTGGTATTCAGCTGCGAAATAATGGCATGACGCTGAAACAGATTGTCCTTAACCGCCGGGGCATGATGGTTGCCGTTATCGTTGTGGCCAGCTCACTGGCGGGGGGAGTGATTAACGCCTTTATTCTCGATCTGCCGCTGAAAACCAGCCTGGCGATGGCGTCCGGTTTCGGCTGGTATTCGCTCTCCGGTATTCTGCTGACCGAATCGTTTGGTCCGGTAATCGGCAGCGCAGCCTTCTTTAACGATCTGGCGCGCGAGCTGATAGCCATCATGCTGATCCCCGGCCTGGTACGCCGCAGCCGCTCTACTGCGCTGGGCCTGTGCGGGGCCACCTCAATGGACTTTACCCTGCCGGTGTTACAGCGCTCGGGAGGGCTGGAGATGGTTCCTGCCGCCATCGTACACGGCTTTATTCTGAGCCTGCTGGTACCCATTCTGATGGCGTTCTTCTCAGCCTGATACTGCTTTGGCGGTAGTGAACCTGCCGCCAAAATTGCGCTAAATCAATAACCCTCCACTTAGTATAAGAAAGCACTTTTCTCTGCTGTGGCACAGGCATAACCTTAAACATGTATCTCAAATATAACTTTAACAGGTGTGATTATGTTTTGTGTGCAATGTGAACAAACCATCCGTACCCCAGCAGGCAACGGCTGCTCTTACGCGCAGGGTATGTGCGGCAAAACCGCAGAAACGTCCGATCTCCAGGATCTGCTGATTGCGGCGCTGCAAGGCTTGTCCGCCTGGGCCTTCAAAGCCCGTGAATATGGCATTGTTGATCACTATGTCGACAGCTTTGCGCCGCGCGCATTTTTCTCCACGCTGACCAACGTTAACTTCGATTCTCCACGCATTGTGGGCTATGCCCGCGAAGCGATTGCCCTGCGTGAAGCCCTGAAAGCGCAGTGCCTGAATGCCGACGCCAGCGCCCGCGTGGACAACCCGATGGCGGAGCTACAGCTGGTGAGCGACGACCTGGGCGAGCTACAGCGTCAGGCCGCAGAATTTACTCCCAATAAAGACAAAGCGGCGATTGGCGAAAACATTCTCGGCCTGCGCCTGCTGTGCCTGTACGGTCTGAAAGGTGCTGCGGCCTATATGGAACACGCGCACGTACTCGGCCAGTACGACAACGCTATTTACGCCCAGTACCACAAAATCATGGCCTGGCTGGGCACCTGGCCTTCCGATATGAACGCCCTGCTGGAATGCTCGATGGAAATCGGCCAGATGAACTTCAAAGTGATGAGCATTCTGGATGCCGGTGAAACCAGCACCTACGGCCACCCAACGCCAACGCAGGTCAACGTCAAAGCAACCGAAGGCAAATGCATTCTGATCTCCGGTCATGACCTGAAAGATCTCTACAACCTGCTGAAGCAGACCGAAGGCACCGGCGTTAACGTTTATACCCACGGCGAAATGCTGCCTGCGCACGGTTACCCGGAGCTGCGTAAATTTAAGCATCTGATCGGTAACTACGGCAGCGGCTGGCAGAACCAGCAGGTGGAGTTCGCCCGCTTCCCTGGCCCAATCGTCATGACCTCTAACTGCATCATCGACCCGACCGTCGGCGCGTATGACGACCGTATCTGGACCCGCAGCATCGTCGGCTGGCCGGGCGTGAGCCACCTTGAAGGCGACGATTTCGGTCCGGTTATCGCTCAGGCGCAGCAGATGGCAGGCTTCCCGTACAGCGAAATTCCGCACCTCATCACCGTCGGTTTTGGTCGTGAAACTCTGCTGGGTGCGGCGGATTCCCTGATTGACCTCGTCAGCCGTGAAAAACTGCGTCACATCTTCCTGATCGGCGGCTGTGACGGCGCGCGCGGGGAACGTAACTACTTCACCGATTTCGCCACCCGCGTACCGGAAGACTGTCTGATCCTGACCCTGGCGTGCGGTAAGTACCGTTTCAACAAGCTGGACTTCGGCAACATCGAAGGTCTGCCGCGCCTGGTGGATGCTGGTCAGTGTAACGATGCGTATTCAGCCATTATTCTGGCGGTCACGCTGGCGGAGAAACTGGGCTGCGGCGTGAACGATCTGCCGCTGTCGCTGGTGCTCTCATGGTTTGAACAGAAAGCGATTGTCATCCTGCTGACCCTGCTCTCTCTCGGCGTCACCAATATCGTGACCGGCCCGACCGCGCCAGGCTTCCTGACGCCAGACCTGCTGGCGGTGCTGAACGAGAAATTCGGTCTGCGTTCAGTAACAAATGTAGAAGACGATATGAAGCAGCTGCTGAGCGCGTAAGGAGAGATTCATGACCATGCCAACCCCACAATGCCCGTGGCGGATGCAGGTTCATCACATCCATCAGGAGACGCCGGATGTGTGGACGCTGTCGCTGCTGTGCCACGACTACTACCCGTACCGTGCAGGTCAGTATGCGCTGGTCAGCGTCCGCAATTCTGCGGACACCCTGCGCGCTTACACGATCTCCTCAACGCCGGGCGTGAGCGAGTACATTACGCTGACCATCCGCCGCATTGATGACGGCGCGGGCTCTCAGTGGCTGACTCGCGACGTGAAGCGCGGGGACTACATCTGGCTGTCCGACGCGCAGGGCGAGTTTACCTGTGACGACAAGACGGAAGATAAATTCCTGCTGCTGGCGGCGGGTTGCGGCGTGACGCCGATAATGTCGATGCGTCGCTGGCTGGCGAAATACCGTCCTCAGGCCGACGTGCAGGTGATTTTCAGCGTGCGTTCCCCGGAAGATGTGATTTTTGCCGAAGAATGGCGCAACTATCCGGTGACGCTGGTGGCTGAGCACAACGCGACTCACGGTTTTGTCGCGGGGCGCCTGAGCCGCGAGCTGCTGCAAAGCGTGCCGGATATTGCGAACCGCATCGTGATGACCTGCGGCCCGGCGCCATACATGGAGATCGTGGAGAAAGAAGTGAAAGCGCTCGGCGTGACCCGCTTCTTCAAAGAGCAGTTCTTCACGCCTGTAGCGGCAGCGGCGACCAGCGGGATGAAGTTTACGAAGCTGCAACCGGCGCAGACCTTCTTTGGCCGCGTGGGCACCACGCTGCTTGAAGCGCTGGAAAGCAACAACGTACCGGTGGCAGCGGCCTGTCGTGCAGGGGTGTGCGGTTGCTGCAAGACCAAAGTGGTTTCCGGTGAGTACACGGTCACCAGCACCATGACGCTGACCGACGCGGAAATCGCAGAGGGCTATGTGCTGGCATGTTCGTGCCATCCGCAGGGCGATCTTGTGCTCGCATAATCTGTCGTAGTTCACCTGTAGGCCCGGTAAGCGTCAGCGCCACCGGGCTTTTTTGTCCGTGCAGGCCAGCGCAATTGCCTTTGGAACCCCTGTAGGCCCGGTACGCGTCAGCGCCACCGGGCTTTTTGCCGGGTGGCACTACGTTTACCCGGCCTACATTGTGCCTACTGCCTGTACGGCAGCCCGTTATTTTTAGACTTTGCCAGGCGCGTCGCGCAGAAAAACCACCTGTACTTAAGGAATACTGAGCAGGCAATACAGCGACTTTCTTCTAAGCTTGTAAGCGATATCACATAAAGGAGACGGACAACCATGAAACAAACCGTGGCTGCATACATAGCGAAAACCCTTGAGCAGGCTGGCGTAAAGCGTATCTGGGGCGTCACTGGCGATTCTCTGAACGGACTCAGCGATAGCCTTAACAAGATGAAAACTATTGAGTGGATGCCCACCCGCCATGAAGAAGTCGCCGCCTTTGCCGCCGGTGCCGAAGCGCAGCTTACGGGTGAACTCGCCGTCTGTGCAGGTTCCTGCGGACCGGGAAACCTGCACCTCATCAACGGTCTGTTCGACTGTCACCGCAACCATGTTCCGGTGCTGGCGATTGCGGCTCACATTCCGTCATCTGAAATCGGTAGCGGCTATTTTCAGGAGACGCATCCGCAGGAGCTGTTCCGTGAATGCAGCCACTATTGCGAGCTGGTCTCATCGCCGGAGCAGATCCCACAGGTGCTGGCGATAGCCATGCGTAAGGCGATCCTGAATCGCGGGGTTTCGGTGGTTGTGCTGCCGGGGGACGTGGCGCTGAAGGCAGCACCTGAAACCGCCACCACCCACTGGTACTCTGCGCCACAGCCAACCATTACCCCTGCCGATGAAGAGCTGAAAAAGCTGGCTCAGCTGCTGCGATACTCCAGCAATATCGCCCTGATGTGCGGCAGCGGCTGCGCCGGCGCGCATAAAGAGCTGGTGGAATTTGCCGGTAAGCTGAAGGCGCCAGTTGTGCACGCCCTGCGCGGGAAAGAGCACGTTGAATACGATAACCCGTACGATGTCGGCATGACCGGGCTGATCGGTTTTTCCAGCGGCTTCCACACCATGATGAACGCCGACACGCTGATCCTGCTCGGCACCCAGTTCCCGTACCGCGCGTTCTACCCGACGGATGCCAAAATTATCCAGATCGACATTAATCCCGGCAGCATCGGCGCGCACAGCAAGGTGGATATGGCGCTTATCGGCGATATCAAATCCACCCTCGCCGCCTTGCTGCCGCTGCTGGAAGAAAAAACGGACCGCAAATTCCTCGATAAAGCCCTGAGCGATTATCGCGATGCGCGCAAGGGGCTGGACGATCTCGCCAAACCGAGCGAAAAAGCGATCCACCCGCAGTATCTGGCGCAGCAGATCAGCCACTTCGCCGACGACGATGCCATCTTCACCTGCGACGTAGGAACGCCCACCGTCTGGGCCGCGCGCTATCTGAAAATGAACGGCAAACGTCGCCTGCTTGGGTCGTTCAACCATGGCTCAATGGCCAACGCCATGCCGCAGGCGCTGGGTGCAAAGGCGACGGCACCGGAACGTCAGGTGGTGGCGATGTGCGGCGACGGCGGGTTCAGTATGCTGATGGGGGATTTCCTGTCGGTGGCGCAGATGAAGCTTCCGCTCAAAATCGTGGTCTTTAACAACAGCGTTCTGGGCTTCGTGGCAATGGAGATGAAGGCCGGAGGCTACCTCACGGACGGCACCGAACTGCACGACACCAACTTCGCCCGCATCGCCGAAGCCTGCGGTATCACCGGTATTCGGGTGGAGAAAGCCTCAGAGGTGGACGACGCCCTGCAACGCGCCTTCGCCATCGACGGCCCGGTGCTGGTGGATGTGGTGGTCGCCAAAGAAGAGCTGGCGATCCCGCCTCAAATCAAGCTGGAACAGGCCAAAGGTTTTAGCCTCTACATGCTGCGCGCCATCATCAGCGGGCGCGGTGACGAAGTGATCGAACTGGCAAAAACCAACTGGCTCAGGTAAAACATTTCACAAGACCTCTTAAATTAAAGGGATGTGAAATGATTGATTTACGTAGTGATACCGTTACCCGTCCGGGCCGCGCCATGCTCGAAGAGATGATGGCCGCCCCGGTCGGGGACGACGTCTACGGCGATGACCCGACGGTCAACGAACTCCAGCGCTATGCGGCAGAGCTGAGCGGTAAAGAGGCTGCCCTGTTCCTGCCCACCGGCACGCAGGCTAACCTGGTGGCACTGCTCAGCCACTGCGAGCGCGGCGAAGAGTATATCGTCGGGCAGGGGGCGCATAACTACCTGTACGAAGCCGGCGGCGCGGCGGTGCTTGGCAGCATCCAGCCGCAGCCGATCGATGCCGCGCCGGACGGTACGCTGCCGCTGGACAAAGTCGCGGCGAAAATCAAAGCCGACGATATTCACTTCGCCCGCACTAAACTGCTGAGCCTCGAAAACACCCATAACGGTAAAGTCCTGCCGCGCGAATACCTGAAAGCGGCATGGGACTTTACCCGCGAGCGTAAGCTCGGCCTGCACGTTGACGGCGCACGTATCTTCAACGCCGTGGTGGAGTACGGCTGCGAGCTGAAAGAGATCACCCAATATTGCGACTCGTTCACCATTTGCCTCTCTAAAGGGCTGGGTACGCCGGTAGGTTCTCTGCTGGTTGGCAGCGCGGACTACATCAGGCGCGCCAACCGCTGGCGCAAAATGACCGGCGGCGGGATGCGTCAGGCGGGTATTCTGGCGGCTGCCGGACTGTACGCCCTGAAAAATAACGTGTCACGCCTGAAAGACGATCACGACAATGCGGCGTGGATGGCAGCGCAGCTGCGTGAAATCGGCGCTGATGTCATGCGTCACGACACCAACATGCTGTTTGTCCGCGTCGGCGATGAGCATGCTGCCGCGCTGGGCGACTTTATGAAAGCCCGAGGCGTGCTGATTAACGCCTCTCCGGTCGTGCGGCTGGTGATGCATCTTGACGTTAACCGCGAGCAGCTGACCGAGGTGGTGAAACACTGGCAGGCGTTTTTACAGCGTTAAGGAGAATACCGTGCCGCAACGTATTCTGGTGCTCGGCGCCAGCGGGTATATCGGTCAGCATCTGACCACTGCGTTAAGCCAGCAGGGGCACCAGGTGCTGGCAGCGGCACGCAACACGGAACGCCTGCAAAAGCTACATTTGCCTGGCGTGACGTGTCACAACGTTGACCTTAGCTGGCCGAAAGCGCTTCCTGCGCTGCTGGAAGGGGTCGATACGCTTTACTACCTTGTCCACAGCATGGGCGAAGGCGGCGATTTTATCGCCCACGAGCGTCAGGTGGCGATGAACGTTCGTGATGCGCTGCTGCAAACGCCGGTGAAGCAGGTGATTTTTTTAAGCTCGCTCCAGGCGCCTGAGCACGAGCAGTCGGACCATCTGCGCGCCCGACAGCTGACGGCAGAAACGCTGCGAAGCGCCCGTATCCCCGTTACCGAACTGCGGGCAGGGATCATCGTCGGCGCGGGGTCCGCCGCGTTCGAAGTGATGCGCGATATGGTCTACAACCTGCCTGTGCTGACGCCGCCGCGCTGGGTACGCTCGCGCACCACGCCCATTGCGCTGGAGAATTTACTCCATTATCTGGTGGCATTGCTGGATCACCCGGCGGAGCAGCATCGCGTGCTGGAGGCGGCAGGTCCGGAAGTGCTGAGCTATCAGGCGCAGTTCGAACATTTTATGCGGGTGAGTGGCCGCCACCGCTGGCTGATCCCCGTCCCCTTCCCGACCCGCTGGATATCGGTGTGGTTTTTGAATGTGATCACCTCCGTGCCGCCGACGACCGCCAAAGCGCTTATCCAGGGGTTGAAGCACGATCTGCTGGCGGACGATCGCGCGCTGCGCGCCTTAATTCCCCAGGAACTCATCCGCTTTGACGACGCGGTGCGCAACACGCTGAAAGAGGAAGAGAAGCTGGTGAACTCCAGCGACTGGGGTTATGACGCGCAGGCGTTTGCCCGCTGGCGGCCCGAGTACGGCTATTATCCGAAACAGGCGGGCTGTACGGTAAAAACCACGGCCAGCCTGGCAGCGCTGTGGGAAGTTGTGAACCAGATCGGCGGCAAAGAGCGCTATTTCTTCGGCAATATTCTGTGGCAAACGCGCGGCGCGCTGGACCTGCTGGTCGGTCACCGGCTGGCAAAAGGCCGCCCTGCCCATCCCTGGCTGAAGGTGGGCGATACCGTCGACAGCTGGAAAGTGATTATTGTTGAGCCGGAAAAACAGCTGGCGCTGCTGTTTGGCATGAAGGCACCGGGGCTGGGGCGGCTCTGCTTCACCCTCAAGGACAACGGCGACCATCGTGAACTGGACGTTCGGGCATGGTGGCATCCGCACGGAATGCCGGGTCTATTTTACTGGTTGCTGATGATCCCGGCACACCTGTTTATCTTCCGCGGAATGGCGAAACGGATTGCGCAACTGGCAGAAGAAAAGCGGGAAAATAACTAAATAAAACTCTTAATCTTTCACCTTTCCCATTGCAACACATCGTAATTCACGAAAGAATGCGCACGAAATTCTTTTCAACACAGTGGATTGTTATGAAGGTACTGGTTACCGGGGCGACCAGCGGTTTAGGCCGAAATGCGGTCGAGTTTCTGCGCAACAAAGGCATCAGCGTGAGGGCCACCGGTCGCAATGAGGCGATGGGTAAGCTCCTGCAAAAAATGGGCGCTGAATTTGTCCATGCCGATCTGACGGAGCTGGTCTCCTCTCAGGCCAAGGTGATGCTCGCCGGTATCGATACGCTGTGGCACTGCTCCAGTTTTACCTCTCCGTGGGGTACCCAGGAAGCCTTTGATCTCGCTAACGTGCGCGCCACGCGTCGTCTGGGCGAATGGGCCGTCGCCTGGGGCGTGCGTAACTTTATTCATATCTCCTCCCCGTCGCTCTATTTCGACTATCACCACCATCGTGATATTCAGGAAGATTTCCGCCCGGCGCGCTTCGCCTGTGAGTTTGCCCGCAGTAAAGCGGCGGGCGAAGAGGTGATCGACCTGCTGGCCCAGTCAAACCCGCACACCCGCTTTACCGTGCTGCGTCCGCAGAGCCTGTTTGGGCCGCACGACAAAGTCTTTATCCCGCGACTGGCCCAGATGATGCACCACTACGGCAGCGTGCTGTTACCGCGCGGCGGCGATGCGCTGGTGGACATGACCTATTACGAAAATGCCGTTCACGCCATGTGGCTGGCGAGCCAGTCGGAATGCGATAAGCTGGTGTCGGGCCGCGCGTACAACATCACCAACGGCGAACCCTGTACCCTGCGCAGCATTGTGCAAAGGCTGATTGACGAGTTAAAGATCGACTGCCGGATCCGTTCCGTTCCCTACCCGATGCTGGACATGATTGCCCGCAGCATGGAGCGCTTTGGCAGTAAATCGGCGAAAGAGCCTGCACTGACGCATTACGGTGTGTCGAAGCTCAACTTTGATTTTACGCTGGATATTTCGCGGGCGGAGAACGAGCTGGGATATAAACCGATTGTATCGCTGGATGAAGGGATAGTGCGTACGGCGGCGTGGTTACGGGATCACGGGAAACTTCATCGTTAGCCTTTTGCCCGGTGGCGGCTGCGCCTTACCGGGCCTACAACTGCACCGTACTGTCCCCTCGCCCCCTTGGGGTGAGGGGAAAGAGCAGACACTAAAACGGCAACCCTGGGGGTTGCCGTTTGCTGTTTATAACGCCGTCCAGGCTTCAGCCCATGCCAGACCTGCGCCAGGTTCATAGTACGTCGGCGCATTGTTACACCAGCCGCTGTACGGGAACGGTTTGCACTGGAACAGTTTACCGTGGTTGTTCACGATATCACCGGCGTTGTACTTGCTGTTCGCGCTCCATGCCGGGTAAGACGTATCTTCTCCGGATGGCGTTGCCGCTTTCGCTTTCACGTTCAGCAGGTAAGACGTGGTGCTGCTCAGTTCGCCATCGCTGACGGTCAGGCTTACTTCATACTGCTGCGCCGTCGCAGACTCTGGCGCTGTAAAGGTCACAACCGCTTTGTCCTGACCGGTAACAGTCTGACCATCCTGGGAACGCCAGGTATACGTCAGCGGGTTACCATCTGGATCGGTTGAGCCTTCGGCGCTCAGAGAAACCTGCGCACCTGCTTCCACTGCACCGATCGGACCGGCAATCTGCGCAACCGGCGCGTGGTTCACCACAACCGGCGTTTCATCCGGCGTTGGGGTTGGTGCCGGCGTTGCATCGTCGGATGGCGTCGGTGTTGGCGTGACCGGCGTTTCGTCCGGGGTCTCGGAAGAACCCTCGTCGTTAACAATTTTCACGTTAAAGAAGTGCTGCACGCACTTGCTGTAGTCACCGTCTTTAAATGCGCTGAACGGGGTCTGGTAGCCCACCAGCTGGCAAGAGTAGGTTTTGCCGTCCGGGGTATCCGCGCTCCATCCCCAGTCCTGTTCCCAGTAAATCTTCAGGGCGCCTGCGCCACCTTCGTCGAACTGCTTCATGTTGGCGCAACCCAACACTTCGTTCGCCGGAACAGGCACTTTCAGGTAGTTCGCAAACTCTTTGTAGTACTTGATACGGTTTTGAGACTGCGCAATTTCAGTCGGGCCGCCGCACTCAACGCCGCCGTTGATGATCTGGGTGGTCACACCGAAGCCCGGAACCAGACCGTTGGCTTTATCGTGATCGTTCGGCTGCCATGTACCGTCGATCACCTGCAACATGCTTGGTTTTGGCGGCTGCGGATAGGCGAAGAAGAAGATTGCACTCGCCAGGTTCAGCCAGGTGTCCGCCACCAGCTCGGGTTTGTCGAGCAACGTACGCACGTCGCCATACATCGCTTCAGAGAATGGGCCGTAGTTGTAGTTGTAGGACAACTGTTTCGCCCCACGACCGAAGTAGCTCAGGAAATCGCCGTCTTTATCTTTACCGCAAGGCCAGGTCTGCCCCTGCCAGACCTCCGGGTTACATTCGCCGTTATAACCGCCCTTCTGCCCTTCGCTCCAGCCCATTTCACGCACGTGGACCAGCGCCTGACGCCATTCGGCTTCCGGACGCCAGCTTTCGTGGCCACCGGTCTCCTGGGCAAAGTGGGCAAACATGGTGGCCAGCTCTTTGCGACAAATAGCGTCGCTGTCACGACCGTCATTGTAGGTCTTACACAGCGCCGGGAATTTACCCACGGCCTTCAGGAAGTTGCTGTAGGTATAGGCCTGCGCGCGCAGCGGGAAGAGATATTCCCAGTCGCTGGCTTTCACAATCCCTTCAACGCGCTTAACGTTGTCCGGGTTCGCCGCCCGGCCTGGCTCAATCAGTTCAACCTGCGCGTTATCCAGCGTCTGGATGGTCTCTTTAACCGAAGCCATCAGCGGGAAGTCCGTCAGTTCCTTCTCTTTCTTCGCCAGATCGCTGGCTTTGATGGTGTACGGCTCACTGCTGGTCTCCTTCAGGTTAGCAGCCTGAGCCATGAGTGGCGCCACGCAGGCTCCCGCAATGAGTACACTCAGTAACGTCCTTTTGTTCATTTCAGTTTTCCTGTTCGTTTAAAATTAAATGTTAAAATCCCGGCTTAGGTATTACTCCGTTAATACATAAACCACATTCAGCTGTTTTCACTTTTCGAAGAACACCTTCAGGAATTCTTCAAAAATAAAAAACGTTAATAACGTGCTGCTAATTTCAGTTGCTGATATTTGGCCCAGACCTTATGGGCATATTTCATCCTCTGCGGATAATTTTCTTTTTTTAGTCCGGCGTTATACGCGCCAACGGCTTCCCAGTTATAGCCATACACCCTGATCATCCCGGCGAGGATAGAAGCCCCGACCATGATCGAGGTACACGGCTCCGTGATTAATCGGTATTCGTCGATTCCTCTGCTTTCCAGCGCGGTAAAATGCGAACTGTTGATTTGCATCAGCCCGACATCCCGCGTGCCATCGCGGTTTTGCCCAACCGCATACGGATTCATTCCGGATTCCACATTCGCTATCGCATACAGTAAATAAGGGTCGACATGATAATAATGCGCCGCTTTATTCCAACAGTTTGCCGGAGCGCTTTGGCTTATTATCAATAACAACAAAATCAACTTTTTCATTTTTACCTGCTGACAGTTTCGGTTATTTCTCCTTACCAACATCCTGTAAAATGAATTTTGAATCACTCCCCCTCTAAAAGGGGGAGTCATTAATGGGTTAGATTATTTGCAATCTGTTGATGCGCCTTCTTTTACCCATACGTCGCTGTTGGCTGGATTATCACCACGGGTCCACCATTTCGCACGGTAAACGTTTCCTTCATAGGTGGTGGTGTCGCCGCCGTTGTAGACCAGGTCAGAACGCCAGTTCATCTTCACGTTGCTCACCAGCTCCCATGCATCCACACCGAAGCCAGGCTGATTGCCCTGAGTCCAGTACTTCGCTTTCCACACCAGATGGTCGAAGCTTACGGTATCGCCACCGTTGTAGATTTTGCTGGATTCCCACGCCGCATATTTGCTGGCATTAGCATCCACAGGTGCATCGCAGCTCCCTTTGTCAGACGGTGGAGTCACATCATCAGCCGGAGGGGTAACGTCATCCGCCGGGTTAGTGTCTTCGTCAGCTGGCACAGGTGCAGGCGCCGCTTTCGGATTCACGGTGACCTGGACGTTAGACTGCACGCTGGTCTTACCGTCGCTCACAACCACGCTCAGGGTGTAGGTAGACGTCGAGCTTACTTCCGGCGCAGTGATGTTCACGTTCGCGGAGTCAGTCCCGGTAGCGTGCATATCTGCTGGTACACTCCAGGCGTAGGTCAGCGCATCTCCGTCTGGATCCGCGGCCTGGGCATGCAGCGCATAGGTTTCACCTGATTCAAGCGTGATCGCTTCCATTGGGTTTAAAACCGGTGCCTGGTTAGCTTTCGGCGCCTTGTTCACCACCTGGACATCAATCGCGTTGCTCAGGCCTTTTGCATCGGTCACCGTCAGGCGGAACACCATGGTCTGGTCGGACGTCGCGGCGGCAACGTTAAAGGTCGCTTTCGCTTTGGTGCTGTTGGTGATGGTGACAGACGGACCAGAGACCTGAGTCCATTTGTAGGTAATCGCATCGCCATCAGGATCGCTTGAAGCAGAGCCATCGAGCGTGACGGTTACCGGGCCAGACACGTTCTGATCGGCAGAGGACGCGATTGGCGCGTGGTTGGTGACCACCGGATCAACCGGCGTAGCGTCACCGCCCAGCAGGCTTTCGTTCATCGCGTTCAGGATGTCGCCGGTGTCAGAGTCGATAGACCATGCGAACAGGCCACCCAGTTTATTCGCCAGAACATACTTACCTTTCGCCGTGGTTGAACGCGCATCTTCATACGTGATCAGGTCGCCGGTAGTTTTGTTGAAGACGTAAGGGGCTTCCGCATCAGCGTCGTAGCCGTATTCCCAGCCTGGTTTGCCTTTGTATTCGTTAACGATCTGACGATAGTCAACCACGCCGGGTTCCCAGGTCCCTTTCACCATACCCGTAGCGGTGCCGGTGAAAGGATTGTTACCGGTGTAGCCATGCACGCCGGTCCAGCCGCGGCCATACATTCCCGCACCCACCACGATCTTGCCCGGTTGTACGCCCTGGGAAAGCAGCGCGTTAACGCCATTTTCAGTGGTGTAGTCAGTGTCCGGACGCCATGCTGGCGCGCGCAGCGCCGCCTAGTGGCCGAGAACGGTGTTGCTCCAGCCGCCGTAGAAGTCATAGCTCATCAGGAAGATGTGGTCGAGGTACTGCTGAGCGGCAGTGTAATCCACGTCTTCGATCTTATCGCGGCCTGCACCGATGGCGCTGGTCAGTTCATAGGTACGTCCCGTCTGTGCAGACAGCTCGTTCAGCATGGTGCGCAGGTCGTGCATCAGTGCGGTATAGGTCGCTTTATCCTGCTGCGGGTTACCCAGATTTTCGCTCACACCGCCACCACCAGGGAATTCCCAGTCGATATCCACGCCGTCAAAGAATTTCCAGGTCTGGAGGAACTCTTTCACAGAAGAGACAAAGCGTGCGCGGATAGCCGGGTCACCCATGTGGAAGAAGGGATCGGAGAGCGTCCAGCCGCCGATAGATGGCAGCACTTTCAGGTCCGGATGCGCTTTTTTCAGCGCCATCAGCTGACCAAAGTTACCTTTGTACGGGTCGTCCCAGCCGGAGACGCCAGCCTGTGGTTTTTGCAGCGCAGCCCATGGGTCGTGGATCGCCACGGTATAGTCAGGACGGCCCTTACAGTCGTTCTGGAGCACGCGGAAGCTGTTGCCGCCTTCAATGGTTTTCAGGCCGTCGTTGATGCCGTCACCGCCACAGATTGGAATGAAGCCGTACAGAATGTGGTTGAGGTTTGCCGCAGGGATCTTATCAACCGGGAAGTTACGGTCATAAACGCCCCACTCCGGGAAGTAGGCCGCAACCACTTTATCGGTATGCTTCGCAAACGCTTTGTTATTCTCTTTGAGAGACGTATTCAGCGGCAGCAGGTGGCTACCGTCGGTGTCTGCCACAATAATCAGCTTGCTGGCGCTTTTCGCACAGCCGCTGGCGTTACAGACTTCAACCTGTTCCTGATAACGCCCGCCTTTTTTCACTTTAAACGTTGCAGAGCCCGTCGCGCCGGCTGCGCCGGTCCATACGGTCTGTCCGTCCAGCAGAACTTTCGCAGAAGTTGGCGCATCACCACTCCAGACGTTCCACTCAACTTTTACATCCACGCCATCGTTATGCACTTTGACAAGATTGTTATAATCCTGGGCAGCCTGATCCACTTCCACCAGGGCAAATTTGTCATTGCCATAGCCGATCGTCGGTGCACCTGGCGCTGCTGCAAATGCGGAGCTGGTTGCCGCCGCAATAAAGAGCGCCAGATATTTTGGCTTCATAAATTTCATTTTTATTTCCTGATAAATTTATTCGTAACGTAATAACCCATGTCTTCCGTGAGATCATGGATGCGTTTCGCGTAATGCGTATTTAACCAACGTGAGTGTCGTGAACAAAAAAATTGTTGCTGCGTTGTATTCCTCCATTAAAAGATACAAGCCCAGATTCCGTGTAGCTTATATCCTTTACGATACACTGAGCATAAAGAGACGTCCTTCTCTTCTACCATCGAAAAAACTCATAAAAAATCTTGACCTGTATATTTAAAATGTGAAAGCGAATTGCTGACTCATAAACACCCCTATTCCAGCAAAGGCGAGATAAGGACCAAAAGAAATAGTGAGGTTATTTTTATTTAAATTATTTACGGCGAAATAACCGACAATACCGCTTAGCGCTGCCGCCAGTTCAATGGAGGGCAACGCCTGCCAGCCGCACCAGGCACCCAGCGCCGCCAGTAGCTTAAAATCCCCGTAACCCACACCTTCTCGTCCCGTGATCAGACGAAAAGCCCAGTAGAGCAGCCAGAGCGACAGATAGCCCGCCACCGCGCCGAACAGCGCATCGCGTAGCGGCAACGTGTGGTCAAACGCATGGAGCACTAACCCCGCCCACAGCAGCGGCTGGGTCAGGCAGTCCGGAAGCAACTGATGCTGCCAGTCGATCATGGCCAGCGGCAGTAAAAAAGCCGCCAGTAACCACAAAGAGAACAGCGCCTGAACGTCCGGCATGCACCAGGCCGTGATGCCAAAAAACAGCGCGGAGACCAGTTCGACCAGAAAGAGTCGCAGCGGGATCGCGCTCCCGCACTGGTGGCAGCGTCCCCGTAATAACATCCAGCTGAGCAGCGGGATATTTTCCCACGCGGCAAGCGCGTGCTGGCACACCGGACAGTGCGAGGCCGGAAAGAGCAGATTGCCACTCCCCTCCTCATCCATCACCATCCCCGGTACGCGCTCGGCGACAACGCCAAGAAAACTGCCCACAATGCCGCCCAGGATCGCACTCATTATCGGGAACCCTACCGGGCAGGCGTCCCGCATCAGCGAAAAGGTATTCATGCGTTTCTTGACCAGGTGAGCTGCACCTGCGCTTTCACGTCGCTGAGGTGGTCCACCGGCGTGAGGTTTATTTTTTGCAGTCTCACGCCGGAGGTCTGATTAATTTCACGCAGCCAGCTTTTTAATTCATAAACATTCACCCGATTCACCACGAACGATAAAGTTTGCCCCTCCTGGCGCACATCCGTCAGTGAAAGGTTAATTTCATGGGCGCTATTCTCGACCACCGTACGCGGATTATTCGTTTTGACTATCTGGACCTGAAGATGATTTTTATCAATTTCACTGCGCATCCAGTTAAGCGTCTCTTTTTGTCTTTTAAGCGTCGATTTACTATTTTGAATCATATTATCCAGGGGGATCACTCCCGTGTAATACACCGCCGCCCCCACAATGGCAACGGCACATATTTTTAAAATAATTTTTTCCCGGGCGCTGTAATTCTGATAGCGTGATTTCAGCTGCGCGATTCGCTCTTTCATTTATGTTTCCCTGCGATCATGGCGGTATACGGTTCGGTTGTTGAAACAGGCTGTAAGGTAAAATCAAAATTCTCACTGGTCTGGTTAACAAACGCCTGCAACGCGGGCTGATTTTGCGCGCTGACGCTCAGCTTCAGGGTGTTTTGCTGCGCATCGTACTCCAGCAGTTCGATCTCCATCGCAGGAACTGACTGCCGGGCGTTCTCCAGCTCCTCAAGCTGAAGAAAGAACCCCTTACTCTGTTTTTTCAGGCTTTGACCAAAGTGATATTTGATATTGGTCTGCTGGCGCATGCTGGGGAAATGGTGCTGATAAACCAGGACGATCTCCTCCTGCACCCGATTTTCCTGCTGCACCAGCATCCAGGCCATCGCAATGCGTGGCCCCAGCAGCAGAGCAACAGACAGCACGCCCGCCGTCACCATCGCGGCTTTCATACTTTTCGCCGCCCGCCCATGACCGGCCTTGAGGCTGAAATCACCGTGAAGCAGGTTAACGCGACAGGTTTGCCACTGCGGCTGGATCAGCGCCAGTGGGTGCTGCCAGGTATGCTGCACGTCAACGTGCACCTTCGCAGGCGCATCGCCGTAGCACCGCACTTCCCCGACCCCAGCTTTCTGCATTAACAGCGGCAGCAGGGTTGCCTCCATTTCACCCGCCACATGGGGCGATAAACGCAGCCAGTAGCCATCATCCTGCGCGACCAGCGTGCTGCCCCCTGCCGTCACGGGCAGCAGCCAGGCATCAGGCAGGGCCTGAATCACGTTTAATCCGGCCTCCTGACAGCGGGTTAATGCCGCGCGCAGGCGGTCGGCGTCAATGGCCACGGCGTCGACGTCGGCGCCTTTTTTGTGGAGTACCGTCCAGTGCAGGTTGTCTACGTCGCCAATCAGCGTCTCTTCCGCCATCCACGAGAAGGCCATCGCCTGAGAAACCACCTTTTTCGGCAGCGTAAAATGGCGGAAAATCATGTCGCTGGCGGGCAACAGGAGACAAACGCGCGTAGCCAGGGGGTGTTCGGCCAGCATCTCCAGGCTGTCGACCACCTCGACGCGCTCGCTGCCGGACTCACACCACATTATTTTCCCGCACTCGCGGCTGTCGGGACGAACAAAAAGTACCTGTTTCATAACGTTCTACTTTTCTTATTCAATCATTCGGTAACGACGCTGCCACGTCACGATCTCACCGGCTTCGTTATTCACCTGAAGCTGGCTGACCACGCGAAGCGTTAATTCATCGGTATTGCCGGTGTAATTCACGCGGAAGTACCGGCTGTTTATAGAAAATTGATCCGCCACCTGCGGGAGATCGTCTTTTAACTGCGGGAAGGTCTGCTCCAGCGCTTTGCTGAACGCTTCCATATTTTCCCAGCCCGATTCCGGACGCGCATCCAGCAGGCGAACGGCGTCATCCCACGTCAGTTTTCCCGGGAACATGGCCGCCAGCACGGCGGCCTGTTCCGGTTGCAGGGTGTTGACATCGACCTTGCTGGCAGCGTCCGGCAGCGCGCATAACAGCTTGCTCACCTTCGGATACGCCGTAACAGGGAACGCCGGCAGCAGTTTGATTTCCGCGATGCTGCGCATCATCTGATTTGCCGGTTGCTGCGCGGGCACGACGCCAGCCCACGCATCGCTTTCGGCGCCCTCCTTCGCCGTGGTGCTGTCACCATCGAGATAATCCACCAGCTGGAAATAGACCGCCTCCGCCGTGCCCGGGCTGAGGCCGCTTTCCGTCAGGAGTTGTTCTACAATCCGCGCTTTACGCGGTTTTTCCGCCACCGCGGGAGCGCTTTGCCCCTGGGGTGCGACGTCGACGGTCAACAGGTTATTGACGTTAAAGCAGTCCTGCGCATCTTCCACCTGGCTCACGACCGTGTAGTCCTCACCCTGCGTCTCGAGCGGCTGATGCCAGTCGCCGTCCAGCGCCAGCGGCTTGCTCTCGCCGCTGGCGTCGGTCTGTAACCGGTCCTTCACCACTTTTTCCTGGGCCTGCATCGCCCAGCGCAGCTGCTGCTGGCTTACCTGATAATGCGTTTTCTGCAAATTACGGCAGAACTGCTGGCTGATTTTGGCGGCCAGCGCCGACATCATTACCAGCAAAATCAGCACCACCAGCAGGGCGACGCCCTGTTGTTGACGGATTCGGTTCATGGTCTGGTCTCCGGCGAAGGGGCAGGCGCAGGGGCTGCATCCGGGGTCGTCCCAGGCGCGTCGGCGGCTTTCTCTGGCGCCGCGTCAGCGGCCACCTCCGGCATCTCACCCGGCGTGGTGAACACCCAGCGCCAGGTATCTCCGTTTTCCATCGTCAACGTAACCTCCACGCCGTCCGGCAGATGGGCGGCGTCGTGCCAGGCTGTCAGCCAGCCCTGACGATAAAACCGCCACTGCAATGATTTTACGCCGCTGACAATCGGCACTTCGTCAGGCTTAACGTCCGCCTGGCCGTCAATGACCGGCCAGACGTCGCGATACAAACGCCCCTCTTCCAGCCGCCAGCGCACGCGCTCCAGCTGGACCGTTCCGCTCACGCCATTCAGGGTGGTCAGTTCAAGAGCATCGCCCTCCTGACGAAACAGCTCCGGCTCATTACGTGGGGCGCGCGCCTGAAGCTGGAAAAAATCACGCTCCATCAGACTCCAGGCGCGCTGAAGCTGGTTGAGCTTTGCGGCGCTGGCATCGGTGGCCGAGCTGGTACGCATCGCGCCGTCCAGAATTTGCCAGGCCAGGGTGCTGATCACCGCGAAGATAGTCAGCGCAATCATGATCTCCAGCAGGGTAAATCCGCGCTGGCGTCGCGTTTTCTTCACTTGCTCTCTCCCGGCGGAATGATGCGCAGGGAAATAACCGGCTGGCTCTCATCGCCTTCCGCATATACGTGTAGGGTATTCGCCCAGACGTTGTCGGCGGTTTTCACCCGCTGCTTACGCCAGTTCCAGCTGCGCCCGCCCATGATTTCCGTCCCCTGCTGTTCAGCATCCGGGAAGTCGGTTCTGGTGAGCTGTGCTTCCGCCAGCTGGTTTTCCGCAACCCAACTGGCCTGCAAGGTATCGGCCAGGCCATGGGTAAAACGTACGTTCAGGGAGACCGAGTTCATCAGCGCCAGCGCGGCGGTGGAGAAAATCACCAGCGCGACCATCACCTCCAGCAGCGTCATCCCCTTTTGCTTTTTGTTGCCGTTAACCATCGTTTTCTACCGATACCGGCGCCGCACCGTGCGACACCACGCGGAAATGGTGCTGTTTGTCGTAACTTTGCAGCGTCAGCGTAAAGCGGCTGATTTCACCGTCCGGTAGAAAGATCACCTGCGGCTCGGACGCCACCGTCGCGGCCAGGCGCTGCGGCGAAAGCGACACGTGCATCTCTTCCGGAAAATCACCTTTGGTGGTAATACGTCCGGCAGATAATGGCACCCAGTGACGTTCGCCTTTTTTATCGGCGATCGTCACCAGCTGATATTTATCGGTGGCGATCACCAGCCCGACAATATTTCCGTCCATCACCGCACGGTCTGAACCATAATCAACGAGCGCTTTGAGTTGCTGGCCAAATATATCCGCGCCGCTGCGCGAAGGAATGGTGGAAACCACCATCATGGCGCAACTGGCAAATATCACCAGCGCCAGAATAATTTCCAGCAACGTAAAGCCGCGTTGATTTTTCATTATTTCTCTTTTTTATCCAGAGACCAGTTGGTAATGTCATCGGCGGTATTGGCTTCGCCGTCCGGACCGGCTGAGAAGACGTCCACCGCGCCGTGTTCACCCGGGCTCACCAGAAGATAATCATTGCCCCAGGGATCCTGCGGCAGGCGACGGATATAGCCGTCCGTGCGGTAGCCGTTCGGAATTGGCGCGATTTCAGGTTTGGTCACCAGCGCCTGCAAACCCTGCTCTGTGGTCGGGTAGCGGTGGTTATCCAGCTTGTACATATCCAGCGAGCCTTCGAGCGCGACAATATCGCTGGTTGCTTTTTGCGTATCGGCTTTTTCCTTATTGCCCATTAAATTTGGCACCACCATACTCGCCAGTACGCCGAGAATAACAATGACCACCATTAATTCGAGCAATGTAAAGCCCGCCTGGCGAGCCAGGTTATTACGTTTTAAAGCCATGATTTAACCTACCATATTATTAAGTTGCAGAAGCGGTTGTAATATTGACAGAACGATGAATAAAACAATCGTCGCCATGGATACCACCAGCGCCGGTTCAAAGACCGACAGCGTTAATGTAATTCGATGTTGTAAGGCCGATTCCTGATTTTCCGCCGCGCGATCCATTAAATTACCTAATTCCCCGCTCTCTTCACCGGAGGCAATCATATACAGCATGGTTGGCGGGAATAATTTCGCCTGTTCCAGCGCCGCATACAGCGACGCCCCCTGGCGCACGGTGTCGGCGGCCTGCTCCAGCACCTGCCGGGCATAGCGGTTTTCAATACCGTCCATCGCGATATACATTCCCTCCAGCAGCGGCACGCTACTGGCCTGCAAAATGCTCAGGGTACGGATATAGCGGGCGCTGTTGATGGCGCAGACCAGCTTTTTAATCGGCGAGCCGTTCACCAGCCAGCTGTGCCAGCGAAAACGGTTTTTGGCATTCCTCAGCCAGGTTTTGAAGCCGATAAAGCCGCCCCCCAGAATGCCCACAATATAAATGCCCCAGGCTTGCAGGAAATCACTGACCGCAATCAGCGTCCGGGTGGTGATCGGCAGCTGCTGCTTCATGTGGGTGAACTGCTCAATCACCTGCGGCACCACCGCCACCAGCAGGATGCTGATGACCGCGATGGCGACCACGGTGAGGGTTATCGGGTAGACCATTGCCTGCGTCAGCTTGCTTTTCATCTTCTGGCGCTGCTCGTTGTACTCCGCCAGCTTTTCCAGCACGTCGCCCAGGTGACCGGTTTTCTCCCCGGCCATCACCAGCGTGCAGTAAAGCTTGTCGAAGGTGCGCGGAAACTGGCTGAAGGCATCGAACAGGGTATGGCCTTCCACCACCTTCTCGCGGATCTCCACCACCATCGCCGCCAGCTTTTTGTCTTCCGTCTGCTTTGAGATCGCTTTCAGCGCGCTCTCCAGCGGCAGCGCGGCGTTGACCAGCGTCGAAAGCTGACGGGTAAACATCGACAGCACCGGAGTGGAGAGCTTCACCCCGGTTTTCGCTTTCCCGCCAGCCGCCGTTTCGCGGGTTTCGGTGATGCTGACGGGCATCAGCTTTTGCTCGCGAAGCCACTGGCGAACCTGCTTCTGCCCCTCGGCCTGTAACGTCCCGCGCTGTGTTTTCCCCGCGGCATCCGTCGCCGTCCAGGCGTAGAAAGCCATTACGCATCCCCCCCACGTTCGGCGGTGACGCGCATGACCTCTTCCAGAGACGTCACGCCGCCGATCACCTTCAGCAGCCCGTTTTCACGCAGGCTGTAGGCCTGCTTAAAGAGCTGCGTTTCGAGGGACATTTCGTCCTTATCTTCATGGATGGCGCGGCGCATGGCGCTGTCCACCACCAGAAATTCATGAATACCGGCGCGGCCCTGATAGCCGCTCTGACGGCAGTGTTCGCACCCCACCGCGCGGTAAATCGCTTCTGGCGGCGCGGCCATAAAGCTGAACAGCGCTTTTTCATTGGCGTCCAGCGGACTGGTGGCCCGGCAGTGCGTACACAGCCGACGCACCAGACGCTGGGCAATGACACCGAGCAACGATGAACCGATTAAGAAGGACTCCAGCCCCATATCCCGCAGACGGGTTATCGCCCCTGCGGCACTGTTGGTGTGCAGCGTCGACATTACCAGGTGACCGGTCAGCGACGCCTGCACCGCAATCTGGGCGGTCTCACCGTCGCGAATTTCCCCGATCATCACCACGTCCGGGTCCTGACGCAGAATGGCGCGCAGCCCGCGGGCAAAGGTCATGTCCACGCGCGGGTTAACCTGCGTCTGCCCCACCCCTTCCAGCTCGTACTCAATCGGGTCTTCCACGGTCAGAATGTTGCGTTCGTGGCCGTTCAGCGCCGAGAGTATGGCGTACAGCGTGGTACTTTTACCGGAACCCGTCGGGCCGGTAACGAGGATGATCCCGTGCGGGCGGTCGATCAGCCCTTTCAGCTTCTCCAGCTCTTCATCAATCAGCCCCAGCTTGTTGATGTCGGGCTTCAGATTGCTTTTATCGAGCAGGCGCATCACCACGCGCTCGCCGTACTGGGACGGAATGGTCGAGACGCGCACGTCGATGGCCTTGCGACCGATGCGCAGGGAGATACGGCCATCCTGCGGGAGGCGTTTCTCGGCGATGTCCAGTTTCGACATCACCTTAATACGCGACACCAGCAGCGGGGCGAGCTTACGCGCCGGTTGCAGCACCGGGCGCAGCACGCCGTCAACGCGAAAGCGAATGCTCAGGGTGCGCTCGAAGGTTTCGATATGAATATCCGACGCGCCCTCCTTCACCGCCTCGCCGAGAATGGCGTTGATCAGGCGGATCACCGGCGAGTTTTCGTCGTTATCGAGCAGATCTTCGTTATCCGGGATCTCCTCGGTTAACGCCATCAGATCGATATCCGCGTCCATGTCGTCCACCAGCTGCTGCGACACGCCGCTGCTCTGCTGCCAGATTTTGGCCAGCATCTCGTCAAACGCTTCCGGCGCCAGGGTAACCGGGACAAACGCGCATCCCAGCACCCGGCGCACCTCCAGCAGCGCTAACGCCGGGGTGTCCTCACGGATATAGACGTCATTATTGTAAAGCAGAACGCCGTTTTCTTTTGCGTAGTTGCTGCTACACAAGGTTTTAGTCAGTTCGTCCACGGTTCCCCTCCGCCTTACTCTTTAAACGGATTGCGTGCCGCGTGGGTTTTCACGGGTGCAGTGCTGGCGGCAGGAAACGCTGGCAGTACGGCGTTGTCGCTCGGCTCAACAATACCGAGCTTTTTCTCTTCCACGCGCTGCTGCTGGCGGGCGCGGATCTGGTCATATTTCTCTTTCGAGGCTGCGCTGTAGTTGTCGTCGTCACGCAGGACGGTGGTATGAATAAACACCATCAGGTTGCGTTTAGAGGTATCCTGCGAGGTGTAGCGGAACAGCTGACCGACCAGCGGGATATCGCCGAGCAGCGGCACTTTGGACACGGACTGTTTGGTCACATTTTCCATCAGACCGCCGAGTACCACCGTCTGGCCACTGTGGACCATCACTTCGTTATTAATCGTGCGCGTATTGAAGGTTGGGCCGAGGCTGGCGTCTTCCGTCGCACTGTTGTCGACGCTGGACACTTCCTGCTCAATCTTCAGGTGGATCATGTCGCCATCGTTGATTTGCGGCACAATCTTCAGTTTGGTCCCCACGGTTTTACGCTCAACCGAGTTAAAGACGTTGTCGCCGCTGGTGGTTTGCGAACCGGAAAGCACCGGCACATCCTGACCGACGTTGAACGATGCTTCTTTATTATCCAGCGTGACCACGCTTGGCGTGGAGAGGATGTCGTTTTTACCGTCGGTGGAGAGCGCGGTCACCAGCGCACCGAAATCACCGTTAAAGAAGCCGGTCGCCAGGCCCGTGAAGCTCGCCCCCTTCATGGTGCCATTTTTAATCTGGCTGATTGGCAGGCCGGTAGCGCCAAACTGGACGCCGCCGTGCTTGCTGGTCCACTGCACGCCAAGATCCAGGCCGTTGCCGTCCTGCACTTCGGCAATGATCGCTTCCACCAGCACCTGCGGACGGCGAATATCCAGCTTGTCGATCACCTTCTCCAGGGAGTTCATCACGTTAGGCTGCGCGGTGATCACCAGGGAGTTGGTCGACTCGTCGGCGGTAATGTTCAGGTCGGTTGAGGCGCTCGCGGTTTTCGCTTTGGCTGCGCCCGGCTTGTCTTTCAGCTGCTCGCCAATCCCGGTCAGCACCGGTACCACTTTGGTGGCGCTGGCATATTTGAGGTAGAAGACGCGGGTGTTCCCCTCGTTATTCTGCTCGCGATCCAGCTGATGGATAAGGGAACGGGTACGCGCCCGCGCATCTTCCGAACCGCTGATCACCAGGCTATTGGTTTCGTCATCGGCCACCACCTTGGTCGCCAACTGCGGCGCGTTCTGCCCCTTCTGCTCTTCGTTGTTGAGGTTATTCAACATATCCGAAAGCTCTTTGGCAGACGCAAAGCGCAGCGGGATGATTTCGCGGCGCTGAATACCGTCTTTATCGACGCGCTGAACCAGATCCACCAGGCGGTTCACCACCGAGGCTTTACCGGTTAACAGCAGGACGTTGGACGGCTCAAAGTGGACCACATTCCCGATGCCGGTGGCATCGTTGAGCTGACGCAGCAGCGGGGCCAGCTCGCGAACGGGTACGTTTTCCATGCGCACCACGCGGGTGATGATCTCGTCACCTTTGCCCGGGTTTTTGCTGTCTGCCAGCGGCGCACCGGCGGTACGCGCCACGCTTGAGCGCACCACTTTGACCATGCCATTGTCCATCGGGATCACCGACAGGCCGTAGAGATCCAGCACGCTCAGAAAGAACTGGTAATACTCATCTTCCGTCAGCACGTTGTAGGTTCTGACCGAGACGGTTCCCTGGACGGACGGATCGACCAGAATGGTTTTGTTGAGATTGCGACCTACCGTATCGATAAACTCGCGAATATCCGTATTTTTAAAACTCGCGCTAAAGTTAGCTGCAAGCAGCGAACTGGAATATAACGACAATGCGGTCAGCGCCACGCACGCCCAGGGAAATTTTTTCATGTCTGCACACTTGTTAATTGTTTAGAACATTAACCCGAATATTTTCAAGGTGAGCGTGACGTCGTACGATGACCTCCGCTTCTTTCATTTTCGACCAGTTGGCAATAATGCTTTTCGCTTTTGCTTCATCGGTCATATCGACAGAGTTAACCTGAACCGCCACATCGCCTTTTTCCAGACCTGACTGGCTGTAAAAGGCAGAGGCATTCCTTGGGTTTATCCTGTAGCCTTCCAGTCGGCCCTTTTCAATGATGGGTTTTAACACCAGATAATCATCAAGATGCACACTCTCTGCGCCAACATCTTTTGTCGATTTCGTTACCGGGCCGCTCTCCACGCCCCCCTTAAAATAGTCCGGTTTATTTAACGCCAGTATCTGCGCAGTACCTTCATAATTAACCACCACATTCTCTTTGTTTATTTCCTGAATAAATGCGTCGTTAAAGCCGGCGAGTGGTTCACCCTCACGGTAGCTTCGCTGGCCGCCTGGCGTTTTGATGACAGCGAAGGAGAGCCAGGCGTCATCACTGCGCACAATGCCTTCAATCTCCGCCGCCAGCGGGGCTTTTGCCGCAGCCGATAAGTTCTCCTGACGGACGGCAGCCGTAAAAAGCGTGAAGGGTTTGTCTTCGCGCTTTTTTTTCAGCTGCTGTAGGTCAGAATTAGCAAGCTTATTCGTAACTTTTTTATAATCTTTAAAGGTGAGATAGCCTTGCTGACCGCAAAAAATGAGCAGCAAAAACATAATACAAGGCGTTATCCACCGTGACAGAAATGAGAACCTCATTTTTTATCCGGCCTATAGCAAAGCAAAAATAAGCAGCGTCATACTGCGCCAATATGGAGGAAAATAGTAATAAGCTGTTGCAAACGCGACCACTGACTTCGCCACCAACTTTCATAAAGAAAAATATTGACCGTATAAAATTCAGATGTTAAGCACAGCCAGCTGGATATTTTTACTCTGTCTGCAAATTGACCGCTCAGGGGCATTACCTTACTTTCTGCTGCTGTTGCTTTTCCTAATCAGAGACGGTAAGTCGTTATGTATCAGAGCCACTTTAATTTTAACAATCCGCCATTCAGGACAATCACCCGTTTATCCGGTGATTTTCTGGTGCCTTATCATCAGGACGTGTTCAACCTGCTGAAAGAGAAAACCCAGCTGGCGGGAATTATCGGGCTTTTTTGCGACGACGCTCCGCTTCTGGGCCAGTTCATCGACGCGCTTAAAGCCAGCAACAATACCGTTCTTGCCATTAACGCGTTTCCCAAACTGAGTGCCAGTAGCCTGCTGTACAAACTCAACCCGGGAACGAAAGTGATTAAAGATCGCATGCAGGCGGTGGATGCCGTCCTGCGCCAGTGGCAGGAGGGGAAAGCGAAATCCAGAGTAGTGACGATCGCCCATTCCGAAGCCATGAAGGAAAGCTGCCGTGAAGTCCTGGGAACGCTGCTCACGCGCGCCCAGGAGCTGAACTTCCGGCTCGCCGTGGTGCTGACGGGCACTACGGATCAGGAGATCCTGCTTAAGCAACCTGAACTGCGCGAATATACGCACACGCATCATGCCCTGCGCCCCCTGACCTGCCGCGAATACCTGAGCTATGTTCAGGCCCAGTGCGAAGAACACGGCTGCGAAAACTCGCCGTTACCACCGGCCCGCGTGCGCAAAATGCACACACTGACCAAAGGCAACATCAGCAAACTGAATGCGCTGGCGCACCTGTCAATGCTCGCCGCCTGGACGGAACGCGCGGCCCAGGTCAGCCCACGTCATTTACGTCTGGCGGCGGGAGAGATCCTGCCCGCCCAAAAACACGGTAAGCGCCTGGCGACCGTGGGGCTGTTTGCGTCCGTGCTGTTTGCCGCCTGCGGCTGGTATTTGACCTCATCGATCGGCGCACGCCTGCCGATCCAGCTGCCGGTGCCCGTCAGCTGGAAACAGCAATCGCTAAAAGTCGAAGCGCCCGTAGTGCCGGTTATCGACAACGAAATAGTTAATCAGCCGGATGCGATGCATCAGCTGTATCTCATGTGGGGGTATGACGCCTCGGCCGAAGATGCGCTGTGCCAGAACGCCGCCAAAGTGAACCTGATGTGTAAACAGGGGAACGCGTCGCCGGAGACGCTGGCGCAGGAAGGGTATCCGTGGGTCAGTGAACTGAAAACCAGCGGCCATCTTAACTATGCGGTGGTCGCCAGGGTCGGGGACACGTCCATTGACCTGTTAATGAATAACCGGACCTGGCAGGTGAGCCGCAGCTGGTTTAACCGGCACGCGACCGGCAACTTTACCCAGCTGCACCGCCTGACACCGGAAGGTAAAGACGCGATCGGCGCGGCCAGCGACAGCAAAGATATGGCCTGGCTGGATCAGCAATTAAGCCTGGCGCTGAGCCAGCCCGAAACGCATGCCCGGATCTGGACCACAGAGATGATGAAACGCACCCGCGAGTTCCAGCAAAAAATGCATCTGCACGTGGATGGTATCCCCGGTGAAGATACGCTGATGCAGCTGATGCGCGTGACCAACAGCACGCCGGGCGTACTGATTCAGACCACCCGCACCACCCCGGACGCGAAAATGCAGGAGAAGAAAGCCTAATGTCGACCATCTGTCTTGCGGCCCAGCGCAGCTATACAACCGGGGAAGCGGTCTGGTTTTCGTACCGTCTCCCCAGCCTGAAAAACATATTCGGCAAAACAGCGTTATGGCTGGTCGGGCTTTGCGCCATGCTGGTTGTCGGCCTGTATATGCACGTCTACTGGAACCTGCGCCACCCGGCGCCTGAACCGGTCAACGCCAGCGTTGCGAAACCGGAAACGCAGCTTTCGGATATGCATTACGTGTACGTGAGTAAACCGTTCCCGCATCCGCAGCCTAAAGCTGCGCCAGTGCCAGTTGATGTTCCATCGATGCAGGATCTGCCTATCAACAGTGATGATGGCGACTGGCAGCAGGCGCCCGACGGCGCGGTGCCACACGACGCCTCGCGGGATACCTTACCCGGGACCGAAGCGCATGAGCACGATAACGCTCCCGCCAGCACGGGCAGTGAAGAGTCATCATTAACGGAATTATTTAAGCAGGCGCTAAAAGAGCAGGAGCAGGATTATTCTCAAGGAAAAATTCCCGCGCCGCCGGTTGACGAAACGCAGGATAATTCACAAGCCAGTGTAAAAAACAGTGGTAATAGCCGTTCTCCTTTCAGTGAAAAAGGAGACGGCGGGAGCAGGTATTAATATTTTTCAGGCAGTGCGGTAAGGTTAAGCAGTCGACCTTTTTCCACCACAATATATTGACCCTTTTTCAGATCGGAGAGGATTTTAATAATAGTGCTACGTGCCAGGTTAGTGTATTCCTGAATGTAATCATAAACGTTAATATCACGCTGTTGTTGAACAATCAGGTCGTTAATCTCATATAAAAATTCGCGGACAACGGAATACGCACTGCGGGCAACCAGAACATCATCACGTTTGCTCAGCATGCAGATGTACCAGGAAAGGACTTTGGTCAGTTCTGGCCACAGATTTTTTTCGGTCATCAGCTGGGCGAAGACCTCTTTCTTGATCGAGCGAACAACCGTATTCGTCCGAACAAGGCCGTACATATGGGTGGCGCTGTAATACATTGACGACAGGCCGAAAATGCATTGCCCGGTGACGGTGAACATGCACAGTTCGTCAGATTCACGTCGAAATTCGACTTCACCGCTGACGATAATATGAATATAGCCGGAATCAGAAGTGGAAATTTTCTGCCATTTTTTTAATGTTCTTTCTTCAACGCCTGAGGTTGCAGAAATGATCTTTTCCATTTCATGTTGCGGACGTAATTTTTTTCCATAGATGCTTAACATGGTTATACCCGATTTAAGATGTGATTTTTAAAAAGCATGGCAACGGCATTCATACCGAGCCATAAATATTTTTCCTGATGAAAACGTCAAGAATAAAAATAAAAGTGTGAAGATTTTTTATTCGCCAAATTACTTAGCGTGCTATATGTCCATCTTAAATCCGGATAATTTTAAGTCAATTAACTAAAAATGAAATGAGTTTGTACTTAAGATTAATCTGATAGAAACTTGCTAAAATATACTCATTCGGGGGTAATCCGAAGGCTTACCCCTGTCCGTATTTCTCTAAAAGTGCTTCAGCAATCGCCATGGTTTCAACATCTGCAACGCCACTCCATAACTGCGGACGGAAATGCATCTGGAAAACCATGATGATGCGTTTTTGCTGTTCGGGCGTACTGTTTTCTGGCACCTCGTAACCGTAGCGCGCCAGCAAATCGAGCAGTGCTGCGGTATCAACCTGCTGATAATGCGGTCGCCCGTTGATATAAAAATTCACGCGCCCCGGATCGGGCCAGGCTCCGATACCCTGCTGCGCCAGTTCGCGCCAAGGAAACAGTGGCCCAGGATCGTCTTTACGCTGCGGGGCGATATCCGAGTGTGCCACCACGTTCTGCGGTTTAATGTCGTAGCGGGCGATGATGTCTCTGGCAAGCGGGATCAGCGCCGCAATTTGCCCCGGTTCGAAGGGGGTAAAGGTTTTCACGTCACCGGTTTTCCGCCAGCCGCGGTTTTCCAGCTCAATGCCGACGGAGGTATCATTTATGCGGTTGGTGCCACGCCAGAAGCTGATGCCCGCATGCCAGGCCAGTTCGCTCTCTGGGACCAGCTGCCAGATACGCGGTTTGCCCTGCGGAGCTGGCGGCTTTGCGGGGATGAGATAGTGAGAGCTGACGTTTTTATCGGTCAGGGTCGCAAGCGAGGTGTCGAAATCATCGGCGGTGTAGTGAATAACCAGCACCTTTATACGCGGGTAGGCCGCCTGCGCCTGATGGCGCGTATCCAGCTCGTACGCGCCTTTATCAACAATGCCCTCTTCCGAGGCGCATCCTGCCAGCAACATCGCCAGCAGGAGGGTTGAGAGCGAACGCTTCATCGACGGGTTTTCACCGCCGTACCGCTTACGCTCACCATCAGCATGCTGGCATCTTTCCCGACCGTTTCGTAGTCGATATCAATGCCCACCACCGCATCCGCGCCCAGCGCTTTGGCCTGCTCGCCCAGCTCCTTAAACGCAATCTCGCGCGCCTTACGCAGCTCTTTCTCGTACGCGCCGGAACGACCCCCGACGATATCCCGAATGCCGGCAAAGAAATCGCGGAAAATATTGGCGCCCAGAATCGCCTCACCGGTGACCACGCCGCAGTACTCGGTAATCGGTTGA
Source organism: Enterobacter sp. DTU_2021_1002640_1_SI_PRY_ASU_LCPMC_013 (assembly GCF_032389435.1). NCBI lineage: Bacteria > Pseudomonadati > Pseudomonadota > Gammaproteobacteria > Enterobacterales > Enterobacteriaceae > Enterobacter > Enterobacter sp. DTU_2021_1002640_1_SI_PRY_ASU_LCPMC_013. The sequence continues at coordinate 1,522,648 of NZ_CP135594.1, read as the reverse complement.
CCTTCCAGGGTTGGCGTTGTTGAAAATTGCATACTTTCTCTCCTTCTTTAGCGTTCAATGCGTTAGCGACAGCATTATCGGTTCGTTACGCTATGATTGAAAGGATAGTTAATAAATAAGGAAATCAACATGCGCTACTCTGCTTTAACGCTTTTAGTGCCATGCGCGCTGGTGCTCAGCGCCTGCACAACGCCGGTCACGCCAGCCTTTAAGGATATCGGAACCCGCAGCGGCCCTTGTATTGAGGGTGGCCCGGATGCCGTGGCGCAACAATTTTATGATTACCGTATTCAGCATCGCGGTAATGACCTGACCGCCCTGCGCCCGTACCTGAGCGATAATCTGGCGAAACTGCTCACCGACGCTTCGCGCGATCCGCAGCACAACGCCCTGCTGTCATCCGATCCGTTCTCCAGCCGCGCCACGCTGCCGGACAGCGCCGACGTCGCCAGCGCGTCCACCATACCGAATACCGACGCACGCAATATTCCCCTGCGCGTGAAGCTCACCCAGGGGACGCAAACCTGGCAGGATGAGGTGCTGATGATCCGTGAAGGCCAGTGCTGGGCAATAGACGATGTGCGCTACATTGGCGGCAGCGTTCATGCCCCGGCGGGCACCCTTCGCCAGTCGATCGAGAACCGCTAACGCCTCCGTTCAATAAACGTTAACCCCGTAAAATGTCCGGCATTTCCTGCGGAATGCCGACATTTATACTCGCCCCCCTTTCCCGTCGCTATTTTGTGCTATGTTTAAGAGGAAACACGGGTTATATTTAACTTTTAACGCAGAAATATTGCATAACTATTCTGTCAACGGTACTATCTGCGGCCTCAATTGCTATAGATTGCCTGGATGAGTAAAGACTGCCCCGATGAGTATTAAACTAAACGGCATTAACTGCTTCTACGGCGCACACCAGGCGCTGTTCGACATTACGCTGAGTTGCCCGGAGGGCGAAACGCTGGTTTTGCTCGGCCCAAGCGGCGCGGGAAAAAGCTCCCTTCTGCGTGTTCTTAATCTGCTTGAAATGCCCCGTTCGGGGACGCTGGCCATCGCCGGTAACCATTTTGACTTCGCGAAAACCCCGTCTGATAAAGCGATTCGTGAACTGCGTCAAAACGTGGGCATGGTTTTCCAGCAATACAATCTCTGGCCGCATCTGACGGTGGTGCAAAACCTGATTGAAGCCCCGTGCCGCGTGCTTGGCTTAAGCAAAGACCAGGCGATGGCGCGTGCGGAAAAGCTGCTGGAACGTCTGCGTCTGAAACCGTACAGCGACCGGTATCCTTTACACCTCTCTGGTGGTCAGCAACAGCGTGTGGCGATCGCCCGTGCGCTGATGATGGAGCCGGCGGTGCTGCTGTTTGACGAGCCAACCGCGGCGCTGGACCCGGAAATTACCGCCCAGATCGTGAGCATTATTCGTGAGCTGGCGGAAACCAACATTACCCAGGTCATCGTGACCCACGAGGTGGAAGTGGCGCGCAAAACCGCCAGCCGCGTGGTTTATATGGAAAACGGGTATATCGTTGAGCAGGGTGACGCGAGCTGCTTCACTAACCCGCAAACCGATGCCTTCAAAAACTACTTATCACACTAATGTGTTAGGGAAATTATAATGAAAAAAGTATTGATTGCCGCGCTGCTTGCTAGCGTCAGCCTTTCCGCTACCGCAGCCCAGACCATCCGTTTCGCCACTGAAGCGTCCTACCCTCCGTTTGAATCCATTGATGCGAACAACAAGATTGTTGGCTTCGACGTGGACCTGGCAAACGCCCTGTGTAAAGAGATCGACGCGACCTGTACCTTCAGCAACCAGGCGTTCGACAGCCTGATCCCAAGCCTGAAGTTCCGCCGTATCGACGCCGTAATGGCCGGAATGGACATCACTCCGGAGCGAGAAAAGCAGGTTCTGTTCACCACCCCTTACTATGACAACTCGGCCCTGTTCATCGGTCAGAAAGGTAAATACGCCTCCGTTGACCTGCTGAAAGGCAAGAAAGTCGGCGTGCAGAACGGCACCACGCACCAGAAATTCATCATGGATAAGCATCCGGAAATCACCACCGTGCCGTATGACAGCTACCAGAATGCGAAGCTGGACCTGCAAAACGGTCGTATCGATGCGGTGTTCGGGGACACGGCTGTTGTGACTGAATGGCTGAAAGCGAACGACAAGCTGGCCGCCGTGGGTGACAAGGTGACCGATAAAGACTACTTCGGTACAGGTCTGGGTATTGCCGTACGTCAGGGCAATACCGAGTTGCAGCAGAAATTCAACGCTGCGCTGGAAAAAGTGAAGAAAGACGGCACCTACGAAACCATCTACAAAAAATGGTTCCAGAAGTAATTCCTGATGAATGAAATTTTTCCTTTAGCAAGCGCCGCCGGGATGACCGTCGGCCTTGCCGTTTGTGCACTGATTATCGGCCTCGTACTGGCGATGTTCTTTGCGGTGTGGGAGTCCGTTAAGTGGCGCCCTGTCGCATGGCTCGGTTCAGCGCTGGTGACTGTGCTGCGTGGACTGCCGGAAATTCTGGTGGTCCTGTTTATCTATTTCGGCTCCTCACAGCTGCTGTTAACGCTGTCGGACGGCTTCACGATTAATCTCGGCTTTGCGCAGATCCCGGTGCAGATGCAGATTGAGAACTTCGACGTCAGCCCGTTCCTGTGCGGCGTGATTGCGCTCTCCCTGCTCTATTCGGCCTATGCGTCACAAACGCTGCGCGGCGCGCTGAAAGCGGTACCGCAGGGTCAATGGGAATCCGGCCAGGCGCTGGGTCTGTCGAAAGCGGCGATCTTCTTCCGCCTGGTGATGCCGCAGATGTGGCGTCATGCCTTGCCAGGGCTGGGTAACCAGTGGCTGGTACTGCTGAAAGATACCGCGCTGGTGAGCCTGATCAGCGTGAACGATTTGATGTTGCAAACCAAAAGTATCGCCACCCGTACGCAGGAGCCGTTTACCTGGTACATCGTCGCGGCGGCTATCTACCTGGTGATCACGTTGCTGAGCCAGTACGTTCTGAAGCGTATTGATCTGCGCGCAACGCGTTTTGAACGGAGACCAGGCTGATGCTGGATTATTTACCCGAACTGATGAAAGGGCTGCACACCAGCCTGACGCTGACCGTCGCGTCTATCATCGTGGCGCTGATCCTGGCGCTGATCTTCACCATCGTCCTGACGCTGAAAACGCCGGTGCTGGTGTGGATTGTACGTGGCTACATTACGCTCTTCACCGGAACGCCGCTGCTGGTGCAGATCTTCCTGATTTACTACGGCCCGGGCCAGTTCCCGTCGTTACAGGAATATCCGGTTATCTGGCATCTGCTCTCTGAGCCATGGCTCTGCGCCCTGATTGCCCTCTCCCTGAACAGCGCGGCCTATACCACGCAGCTGTTCTACGGCGCCATTCGCGCGATCCCGGAAGGCCAGTGGCAGTCCTGCGGGGCGCTGGGCATGAGCAAGAAGGATACGCTGGCGATCCTGCTGCCTTATGCCTTTAAGCGCGCCCTCTCTTCCTATTCCAACGAAGTCGTGCTGGTGTTCAAAAGTACCTCTCTGGCCTACACCATCACCCTGATGGAAGTGATGGGCCACGGACAGCTGCTGTACGGACGCACCTACGACGTGATGGTGTTCGGTGCGGCGGGTCTGGTCTATCTGGTGGTCAACGGTCTGCTGACCCTGATGATGCGTCTTATCGAGCGTAAGGCGCTGGCGTTTGAGCGCAGAAATTAATCGACTTAATGCATAAAGCTGTTTTCGTAGTGCGGGTAACCTGATGGGTTACCCGCATTTTTTTATGCATTAAATAATATTTAATCATATTTATTGCATATAAATTCATTGAGTGGCATTGTACATCCATGCCGCAGACACGGCGCATAATGACAAGATTGACAGACGGGAGCATTACAATGAAAAAGTTAGTTCTGGCCGCATTCCTCGCAACCTTCGCCGCTGGCGCATCCGCCGCCGATAAAATCAATTTCGGCGTTTCTGCCACCTATCCGCCGTTTGAATCGCTGGATGCCAGCAACCAGATCGTCGGCTTCGACATCGACCTGGCGAAAGCGCTGTGCAAGCAGATGCAGGCCGACTGCACCTTTACTAACCACGCATTTGACAGCCTGATCCCGTCCCTGAAATTTAAAAAGTACGACGCGGTGATCTCCGGCATGGACATCACGCCAGAGCGCAGCAAGCAGGTCGCGTTCACCGACCCGTACTACGCGAACTCTGCGGTGGTGATTGCGAAGAAAGGGGCTTATAAATCTTTCGACGAGCTGAAAGGCAAGCGCATCGGCATGGAGAACGGCACCACGCACCAGAAATACCTCCAGGACAAGCATCCTGAAGTGAAAACCGTGGCCTACGACAGCTACCAGAACGCCATTATCGACCTGAAAAATGGCCGTATTGATGGCGTATTTGGCGACACCGCGGTCGTGAATGAGTGGCTGAAAACCAACCCGCAGCTGGGTACAGCGACGGAAAAAGTGACCGATCCGCAGTATTTCGGCACTGGCCTCGGTATTGCCGTGCGTCCGGATAACAAGGCTCTGCTTGAGAAACTGAACGGCGCGCTGAAAGCGATCAAAGCTGACGGCACATACCAGAAAATCAGCGAGCAGTGGTTCCCGCAATAACCTTTTTTGCCGGGTGACCTGGCCTACGGGGGTGGTCTGTAGGCCGGGTAAGGCGAAGCCGCCACCCGGCAATTTCTTAAAGCGGCACAAAGAACCTGAACCGTGCCCCGCTCACGGACTCCATCAGCCTGATCCCCCCGCCGTGCAGCTCCAGCATTCTTTTCACGATTAACAACCCTAACCCGCCCCGGTGCTCCCGCGAGGCCTGTGGATTTAACGCTGACGGACGCTGGAACAGATCGTCCCGTAATGCGGCATCAACACCCGTTCCGCTGTCGGCCACTTCAACCTGTAACCGGTCGTTCTCCTGCCACACCGCCAGACGAATGTCTCCACCTGCTGGGGTATGGCGTATCGCATTATCCAGCAGATTCGTCACCACCCGTTCAATCATGGAAACATCGGCCAACACCAGCGGCAGCGGACCCGGGACGTCAATGTGCAGATTTAACTCACGCGTGCGGGCAGCGAGTTCAAACTTTTGCGCCACGTCGGAAATCAGTTCAGCCATGGCAAAACGCTCGCGCTGGGGCTTGATGCCGCCGTGCTCAAGACGCGCCAGCTCGAACAACTGCTGCGACAGATGGCGTACCTTTTGCCCCTGACGCAGCGCGGTAGCGAGGTACTGCTGATGCTCCTGCGGCGACAGCGTTGCGGATTTCAGCGACAGCGTTTCCAGATAACCCAGCAGCGACGTCAGCGGGGTGCGTAAGTCGTGCGAAATGTTGGCGATAAACTCCCGGCGCTGGCGGTCGCTGTCGGCCAGCCGATCCCACTGAGAGGTGATTTTGCGCGCCAGCTCGATAAAGGTATTGCGCAGGATCGCCACTTCATCCTGGCCGGCAGGCTCAAGCGGCTGGGCCGCCAGCTGCTTAATCGCGCTGATGCTGTCCTGCTCCAGCCCGGCCACGTCCAGCGTGAGCTCTTTAACCGGGCGCGTCACCCAGTACCAGAGCAGCAACCCCGCCAGCAGACCAAACAGCGCCACCAGCAGCATCGACCACAGCGCCGTACTCCAGAGCGCTTTGTGCCAGGCCATCTCCGCCAGCGCGTTGGACTCCTCCCCCTGCAAAATAATGTACAGATACCCCTTCAGCTCACCGTCCTGCCGCAGCGGGGTGGCGCTGAAGACTTTCTTATTCTGGCTTCGGGGATCGTCGCCAAACACCGGCATCACCGTCCCGCTGAGGAAATTCTGTATCGGCGCGAGGTCAATTTTTTGCCGCTGAATGTGCCCCGGCGGGGCGGCATCGGCCAGGATATCGCCATCTGGCGAGACAACATACAGCTCGACGCTCGGATTAAAGGTCATCAGCCGGTCGAACAGCGGTTTTAAGGCGCTGCGATCCACCCTGCCCTGCGCATCCAGAATCGCTTCCCGCTGCACAATCTGCTGCGCCAGCCCGCCGGAGAGCCGCTGCACCATCGCATTGCCGTACTGCATGCTACTGTAGAGCTGCACCGCACAGGCGACGGTGGCGCAGAGCAGCAGTAACGCCGTAAACAGCAGCGTCAGGCGCTGGCTCAGGCTAAAGCGACGCATCATGATTCTGCTCCGCAAATTTGTAGCCTTTGCCCCAGACGGTGCGAACGATCTCCGGCTCGGCGGCATCTTTCTCTATTTTAATGCGCAGGCGGTTAATGTGGGTATTGACGGTGTGTTCGTAGCCTTCGTGCTGATACCCCCATACCTGCTCCAGCAGTGCCAGCCGCGAAAAGACCTCTCCGGGATGGCGGGCAAAGAAATAGAGCAGTTCAAATTCGCGCGGGGTGAGATCGACGTGTTGGCCGTTAAGGCGCACGGTGCGCGCCAGCGGATCGATAGTCAGTCCGTGCGCCTGAATAATGCCGTCCGTCTGCGCCTGGCCCATCGCCTGCTGACGGCGAAACAGCGCCTTAATGCGGGCAATCAGCTCCTGCACCGAGAAAGGTTTTGCCAGATAATCATCCGCCCCGGTTTCCAGGCCGGTAATACGGTCAGTTTCACTGCTGCGGGCGCTAATGATGATAATGGGCAGGTAGCGGGTCATCTGGCGGATACGGCGGCAAATCTCCAGACCATCAACATTCGGCAGCATCAGATCGAGGATCACCGCGTCCCACGGCTGTGTTTCAAGACGCTGTAAGGCGTTGCCCCCGTCGGGCTCGTGGGTAATGGCGTAGCCTTCATCTTCCAGGTTAAGACGCAGGAGTGCCGCGATATCGTGGTCGTCTTCTACCAGCAGGATCTGCTTCATGGGTAAGCCTTCAATCATTTGTTATGACGTAAGCTTACCTGATTTCGAGCGGGGGAAGAGTTCACATTTTGTTGAAGATTTGGAGGTTAACAAACCACACAACCGGTCTCCTCTGTATTTTCTGAAGCAGCCTCGCAGGATTTAAATTCTCCTTTCCCCCCTCTTTTTATTACGGTTTTACCGACGTATGTTCAGCTCACACCAGCAAAATCTGGTGTCGGGATTGGCATCCTGCATAACATACTGACGGCATGAGACTTTTTTACGCTGTGCGTCCGGTTACACTTCAATGATGTTTATATGTCGATCGTCTCGCCTTTTTCAGACACACTTCTCACCCTTCCTGTTAATCACAATACCGAATTCACCGATCTGGCCGACAACTGCCAACGCTACTGCGAAGCGCTGGTTGAAGAAATCGATCCTGCCAGAAAAATGGCGCTCTGTGGCCGCCTCGCCACCTGTCTTGCCTTGCTCCGCCCGATGCTGCTTGAACCTTTGCCGTTATTGTGAGGAAGGGAGTACTTGCGGGGGAGTCGCATTCCTGGGTTGAGCAAACAAAGCCGGGTGGCGGCTACGCCTTACCCGGCCTACTCCGGATCGTAGGCCCGGTAAGCGCAGCGCCACCGGGCGATGTTGAGGATTAACGCGTTTTCACCAACAACGTCAACACTTCATAATGGGCGGTATGCGGGAACATATCGAAAAGCTGAACGCGCGCAATGCGGTAGCCCGGCAGGCTGGCGATATCCTTCGCCATGGTCTGCGCGTTACAGCTGGAGTAGACGATGTACTCCGGCGCCATCTGGCTCAGGTAGTCGCAGAGCGCCTGGCCGATACCCCGGCGCGGCGGGTTCACCAGCACCAGCTCCGGCACGTTGCCCTGTCCGGTGGCGAACCGGGTCGAGTCCAGCGCCTGGAAGTGCAGATTCGTCAGCCCCAGCTCCGCGGCGGACTGTTTCGCGCAGGCAATCGCTTCGGCGGAGATCTCAATTCCGGTGAGCTGCATGTCTGGCGTGGCACAGTGCAGACCAAAGCCGCCGACGCCGCAGAACAGATCCCACATGTGATGAACCTGTAACGCACGCACCCAGTCGCGCGCGGTGGCATACAGCGCGCTGGCGACGGTGGGGTTAGTCTGAAAGAAGCTTTGCGGACGGATCCACAGCGGCACGCCGTTAAAGCTCTCCGCCAGCGCATGCTGTTCGGTGAAGAAAATCTCTTTCTCCCCTTCCATGATCGCCATATGCACCGGCTGAATATTCGCGGTGATAACCTTGAGCTGCGGAAGCTGTTCCTGCAACCCCGGAAGCGCCGCGCGCAGCTGCTCCAGCTTGTTTTCCGAACGCAGCACAAAGCGCAGCATCATCCCGCCGTCGATCTGGCTTTCGGTCAGCAAAAGGTATTTCAGCTCGCCGCGCCTGCGGGCAACGTTATAGGGCGTTAACCCCGCCCGGGCGATAAACGGTTTCAGCGCGCTAAACACCGGCTCAAACGAGGCGGGATATAGCGGGCAGTCGGTTAAATCTTCCGGGGTGCCGTCGCGGTGCAGCATCCCCAGCAGCGGCTTTTCAACGCTGCCGCTGACCACCATTTTGGCTTTATTGCGAAAGCCCTGTTCCGGGCCACTGACGGGTGCGCACCACTCGCCCACCGCATGTGCTGTCAGCAGCTGTTGCAGGTCGGCCATTTTGGCGGTGAGTTGTTGAGAGACCGGCTGTTCTATCCACTGACAGGAGCGGCAGCGTCCGGCGTCATAGAGTGCGCACTGCATATGAAAACCTTAAGAAACACGAGGGCTGCGATTATACACATTATTGCAGGCGGAAGAACCGCCGACTGGAAGCCGGGAGATAAAGCAGGCAGAGCACCAGCATATCCGGCAGTTTTTGCATCACCAGTGAATGGAAAATCTCGCGTCGCGACTCACCGGGTATGCTGAACAGCTCCGGATAGCCATAGCCCAGCGAGGCGGCCCACAGGTAGCCTGCGGCGGTGATCTGCGTAAGCAGATACACCCAGCGCGCCCAGTTACGTCCTTTCACCAGCGAGAACGCACAGTAGATCTCAATAAACACCAGCATCAGGCTGCTGAGAAACACCAGCGTCAGATTCCACGTCTGCGCGCTGCGGTGAATAAATTCCCCCATTCCGCGCGGACCCAGCGTGTTCATTATCATCAGCACATCCAGGCAGCGGATCATAATAATGGCGAGCGCCGCCACCTGCACCAGTGCAGGGACGTTCGGACGAGCGTGCGAATGACGTGTTTTTTGTAAGAATCCCAATGTTTTTACTTCCCTGAAAAACAGTGCCGCGTCATACGCGGCACATCACTGGAAATAGTAATTCCTTCAGCCGCGTCTTGCACGCTGGATATCGCGCACACGCTGTTTTTCCGCGCGCGCCATCAAATACCAGGCGATAAATCCGACAATTCCGACCACGCCAAGGATGATGGACGCCAGGGCGTTGATCTCCGGATTCACCCCCATCCGCACGCTGGAGAAGACCAGCATCGGCAGCGTTGTCGCGCCCGGTCCCGACACAAAGCTGGCGATAACCAGATCGTCGAGCGAGAGCGTGAACGCCAGCAGCCAGCCGGAGATCACCGCCGGCATAATCATCGGCAGCGTGATGATGAAAAAGACCTTCAGCGGCGTTGCGCCGAGATCCATCGCCGCCTCTTCAATGGAGCGATCCAGCTCGCGCAGCCGCGAGGAGATCACCACCGCCACATACGCCGTACAGAAGGTGACATGTGCCAGCCAGATGGTGAGCATCCCGCGATCCGCTGGCCAGCCGATGGCGTGCGCCAGCGCGACAAACAGCAGCAGTAGCGACAGGCCGGTGATGACGTCCGGCATAACCAGCGGGGCGGTGATCATAAACGCGAAACCATTCGCCCCGCGGAAACGGCCAAAGCGCACCATCACCAGCGCGGCGATAGTGCCCAGCACGCAGGCCATCGTCGCCGCCAGCGCCGCAATGGTCAGGCTCAGCCCCACCGCGCTCATCATCGCATCATCGTGGAACAGCTCGCTGTACCAGCGCGTGGACCAGCCCGCCCAGACGGTGACCAGCTTAGAGCTGTTGAACGAGTAGATCACCAGCATCAGCATCGGCGCATACAGGAAGGTAAAGCCGATAATCAGGATCGCAATTCGCCACGGGGAGCGTACTACCGGTAAGTTGTTCATCCGTGGTCTCCCATCTGTTTCTGCTGATGTTTGTGGAACCACATGATCGGCACGATCAGCAGCAGTAACATGACGATCGCCACCGCCGAGGCCACCGGCCAGTCGCGGTTATTGAAAAACTCCTGCCACAGCACGCGGCCAATCATGATGCTGTCCGGGCCACCGAGCAGTTCCGGGATCACAAACTCCCCGACCGCCGGGATAAATACCAGCATCGATCCGGCGATGATCCCGCCTTTGGTGAGCGGCACAATGACGCTGAAGAAAGTCTTCAACGGGCGTGCGCCGAGATCCAGCGAGGCTTCCACCAGCGAGTAATCGATTCGCGTCAGCGCCGTATAGATTGGCAGCACCATAAACGGCAGATAGGCATAGACAATCCCGATATACACCGCAAGGTTGGTGTGCAGGATCGTCAGCGGCTGGTCGATGACCCCAAGCCACAGCAGGAAGTTATTCAGTATGCCGTTATTCTTCAGGATCCCCATCCACGCGTACACGCGGATCAGGAACGACGTCCACGACGGTAAAATGACCAACAGCAGTAAAATATTTCGCGTCGACGGCTTGCTGTGCGCCACTGCCCACGCCAGCGGGTAGCCCATCAACAAGCAGCAAATCGTAGAAATAGCCGCAACCTGTAACGACTGCAAATAGGCTTCGAAATAGAGCGGATCGTCGGTCAGTTGCAGGAAATTACCGAGGTTTAAGGTCAGCGTCAGCTGCCCGTCGGCCCACTCCCACAGATCGGTATACGGTGGGATCGCCCGCGCCATCTCCGCCAGGCTGATCTTAAAGACGATCAGGAACGGCAGCAGAAACAGCAGGATCAGCCAGATATAGGGCATGGCGATGACCAGCTTGCGGCCATGCGCCATCTGCATGCGCGCCAGCCAGAGCGCGAAACCGCCCGGTTTTTTGACGCGGGCTGGAGGTTCAAGTGTGCTCATGACCGCTCCTTATACCGTCAGGACTACGCAACTGTCCGCATCCCAGCAGAGGCTCACTTCGTCGCCCCAGGTTGGCTGCCCCTTGCGATACCGGTGTTCGTTCTGTAACTGGGCGCTGAGCATCTGGCCGCTTTTCAGGCGCACATGGTAAATCGACAGATCGCCGAGATAGGCAATGTGCACCACTTCGCCCACGGCAAAGTTATAGCCATCGGCGGGCGGCTCATCGCAAAGCATGATTTTTTCCGGGCGCAGGGCAACGTAAACCGGCACGTTGTCCACCACGGAGTTATCAGAATCAACCTTCAGCGGGTGCACCAGCCCCGGCGATTCAATCACCAGACCGTCGTCCTGGCGTTCCTTCAGTAGCCCTTCGAAGACGTTTACCGAGCCGATGAACTCCGCGCTGTAGCGGGTTGTCGGGTGTTCATAGATCTCTTCCGGCTCGCCGATCTGCACGAACTTACCGCGATTCATGATCGCAATGCGCCCGGCCATGGTCATCGCCTCTTCCTGGTCATGAGTCACCATCACGCAGGTCACCCCCACGCGCTCGAGGATATCCACCACTTCCAGCTGCATCCGGTCGCGCAGCTTTTTATCCAGCGCGCCCATCGGCTCGTCGAGCAGTAATAATTTTGGACGCTTCGCCAGACTTCTTGCCAGCGCCACGCGCTGACGCTGGCCGCCGGAAAGCTGATGCGGCTTACGCTTCGCAAACTCCTGCATATGCACCAGGCTCAGCATCTCTGCCACGCGCGCGGTGATTTCGGCTTTCGGCAGTTTGTCCTGCTTCAGGCCGAAGGCGATGTTCTGCTCAACGGTCATGTGCGGGAACAGGGCATAGGACTGGAACATCATGTTTATGGGCCGCTGGTACGGCGGCACGCTGGAGAGGTCTACCCCATCCAGCACGATCTGCCCGGCGGTAGGCTGTTCAAAGCCTGCCAGCATACGCAGCAGTGTGGATTTGCCGCAGCCCGATGCACCGAGCAAAGCAAAAATTTCACCTTTGTAGATCGTCAGGCTGACATCGTCCACGGCATGCTGGCCGTCGAAGGATTTGGTGAGGTTACGAATTTCAAGAAGCGGGGTCAGCGCTTTACGGACTTTCGCCTGCGGGCGGGGGATCGCGTCATTCACGGGGTGCTCTCCGGCATAGATCAACACTGGTGCAAACGCACCGTCAGGGTGCGCATCGCCGGGCGGCGCTAACGCTTGCCCGGCCTACGGGATCTGTCGGCCCGGTAAGCGACAGCGCCACCGGGCAACGATATCAAACGCCGTTACTTACCGCTTTTCACCTTGGTCCACGCGCGGGTACGCACACGGTCAATTTTCGGTTCCTGCACTTTCAGGGTGAAGAGCTTGGCAAACACATCGGCTGGCGGATAGATCGCCGGATTATTGCGGATTTCTTCGCTCACCAGCGGCACGGAGGCCTTGTTACCGTTGGCGTAGTAGACATGGTCGCTGATGTGGGCAATCACCTCCGGACGCATCAGGTAGTTGAGGAACTGATACGCTTCCTCTTTATTTTTCGCATCAGCCGGCATCGCGAAGACGTCGAAGAACGCCAGCGCCCCCTCCTTCGGAATGAAGTAGGAAACATTCACGCCGTTTTTCGCCTCTTTCGCGCGGTTCGCCGCCTGCCAGACATCGCCCGCCCAGCCGATGGCCACGCAGATATCCCCGTTAGCCAGGTCGTTGATGTACTGAGAGGAGTGGAAGTAGCGAATATTCGGACGCAGCTTCAATAGCAGGTCGGTCGCCGGACCGGTGTAGTCGTCAGCCTTGCTGCTGTTTGGATCTTTGCCGAGATAGTTAAGCACGGTGGCGAAAATCTCTTCCGGCGCATCGAGGAAAGAGACGCCGCAGCTTTTCAGCTTCTCGAGGTTTTCCGGCTTCAGCACCACATCCCAGCTGTCCAGCTTGACGTCCGGGCCCAGCGCCGCTTTGACTTTATCAACGTTATAGCCAATACCGGTGGTCGCCCACAGGTAAGGCATCGCGTATTTATTCTCCGGATCGTGCTTCGCCACCAGCTTCAGCACGTCCGGATCGAGGTTCTTCCAGTTCGGTAATTTGCTCTTGTCCAGCGGCTGGAAGACACCGGCGGTCAGCTGACGCTCCAGGAAGCTTGCCGACGGCACCACCAGGTCGAAACCGGTGCTGCCCGCCATCAGTTTGCCTTCCAGCACTTCGTTGGAATCGAATACGTCGTAGACAACCTTAATGCCGGTCTCTTTTTCAAAACTGGCGACGGTGTCCGGCGCAATATAGTCAGACCAGTTATAGACGTGCAGCGTTTTTTGTTCCGCAGCGAGCGTGCCGGCAGAGACGGCCATCAGAGCACCCGCAACCAGACCCGATAACCATTTTTTATTCAAGGCGATCATATTGTTATTCCTTCTGAAAGTTCGTTAACAAACGAACCAAAACTGTGCAGCCTGAAGATATGCAATAATCATGCATAGTTTGTCGCTCTGCCCGAAATAAAATACCCCCCTCTTCCCGGCAGGTTCCGCTCGCTTTTTTAAGCACCGCAAGAATAACTGTAGCCCGTGTCTCCGGCTATAGCCCAGACGAAAAAACGCCTTTTATCAATTTTTTATGCAGATTATGTCTACGTGATAAGCCGAAACGGCCGGAGAGGAGGTGAAAAACTCTTTAAAGAAAGGTTAAAAGCAGCAGAAAAAGCGGTGTTATGCAGCCGCTCTGGCAGCGACTGCGCAAAAGTCAGACAGGCTTAGTGGAGAAAATTGGGAGATGCATCATTATTCTCGGCATCATCTTCCGCGCTATACAGCAGGTGATGTGCGTTGGCTTCCATCATTACCATGGAAATTTGCTCTTCGCTCAGGCGCATAAACCAGGCGAACTGCTTGAAGGAGAGCCCCGCGCCGGAGAATAAAGACTGGCAAACCACCAGCTTTGGCAGATTATCATCCTGTATGTCGAGAAACGCTTTCACCGTCAAAGAACTGGCGTTGATCGCTGACAGATCAGACGCCAGCGCCAGCAGCGCAGAAGGCTTTACTTCAGCCAGCGCCGAGAACAGGATCACGTCGTTAATCAGATCGATTTTGGCATCGAAAATCCCATCGAAATTTTGCATGTGAGGCAGATGCAGCGCCTGGCAGGAGTCGCATTCGAAGAAAGTAATACCGGCATCATCGAGCCATTGACGTAACGTATCCAGTGTAGGTACGACCTGTAAATCCATCGCTGTGCAGCCTCTTAAATAAAAACGTTGTCCAGATTACGCAAAAAGTGCGCGCCGATCCATTTAACCGCCCGTTTTCAGGCAAAATCCCGGCGTCGCATGGCGTTCAATCCATGCGATCATTTTACCTGCAATATCGACGCCTGTGGTTTTTTCCACCCCTTCCAGCCCCGGCGAGGCGTTGACTTCCATCACCAGCGGCCCGCGCCCGGCACGCAGCAGATCGACCCCCGCCACGTCCAGGCCCAGCGTCTGCGCTGCTTTCACCGCAATCTCGCGCTCGCGCTCGCTAATAAGGGCCACCCGCGCGATACCGCCGCGGTGCAGGTTAGAGCGGAAGTCGCCCTCTTTTGCCTGCCGCTCTATGGCGGCCACCACCTCATCGCCCACCACAAAGCAGCGGATGTCGCACCCGTTGGCCTCTTTAATATACTCCTGCACCAGAATATGGGCATTCAGACCGCGAAACGCGTCGATCACGCTTTCCGCCGCCTGACGCGTCTCCGCCAGTACCACCCCAATACCCTGCGTACCTTCCACCAGCTTAATAACCAGCGGCGCACCGCCCACCATGTCGATTAAATCGCTGGTGTCGTCCGGGGAGTGGGCAATCCCGGTGACGGGCAGATCGATCCCCTGGCGCGCCAGCAGTTGCAGCGAGCGCAGCTTATCGCGGGCGCGGGAGATCGCCACGGACTCGTTGAGCGGATAGCTTCCCAGCATTTCAAACTGGCGCAGCGCAGCCGTACCGTAATAGGTGATCTGGGAGCCAATGCGGGGAATTACCGCATCAAAATGCGGGAGTTTGCGGCCTTTGTAATGAATCGACGACGCCGCAGGGTCGATGTTCATATAGCAGGACATCGGATCGAGGATTTCAATCTGATGTCCGCGTTTCGCCGCCGCTTCTCGCAGGCGTTTACATGAATAGAGCGTTCCATCCCGGGACAATATGGCAATTTTCACCCTGCACCTCTCTAAAGACATGGTAAAAGCCTGCCTATCATACACGAGGCGCAGGAGGAATGGACTACCGCGTTGCCCAGCCCTGTTTGTGCAGGTAATCAAGAATGAACGGGCGGTTCTCCTTGATGATGGTGCGACGAATATGGTCGCTCCAGGTGTCGCGGCGGTTGTTGCTGTCGCGCGTCAGATAGTAGTTCGCCAGCTCTTCATCGTATTGATGCAGAACGTCCTGGTCGACCGGCTGGTAGTGGTTTTCATGCACCAGCATCGCAGCAGGAATGCGCGGCTTCAGATCCGGGTTATCCGCCGGCCAGCCGAGGCACAGACCAAACAGCGGCAGCACGTGTTTCGGCAGCTTCAGCAGTTCCGTCACGCTTTCGATGTTGTTACGCAGCCCGCCAATATAGACGCCGCCAAGCCCCAGCGATTCCGCCGCCGTGAACGCGTTTTGCGCCATCAGCGCCGTATCTACCACGCCCAGCAGCAGCTGTTCCGCCAGCCCCAGCTCGGCCTCGGGGCAGATTTGCAGATGACGGTTAAAATCGGCGCAGAACACCCAGAACTCAGCCGCCTGGGCAACGTGCTTTTGTCCGCCCGTCAGCGTTACCAGCTGCTCACGCATCGCCGGATCGGTGATGCGGATAATGGAGCTGCACTGCAAAAAGCTGGAGCTGGAGGTGCCTCTTGCGCTGTCGATGATCGCTTCCCGCTGCGCCTGGGTAATCGGCTCATCGGTGAAATGGCGAATGGAACGGTGGGAACGAAGCAGGTCAATGGTTGGCGTCATTTTGTCTCTCTTTGTGTTGCGTAAAACGTATGGCAGCCAGTATAGGCAATGATCCACCTGATGTAATTGGCGAAACATAGCCTGACTGTATCAAAGTGACAGGTGAAACCTTCTTTCCATGACGGCAGGTTATCGTGCACTATAGGCGCCATTCGCCGTCAGGCTTGTTTTTTGAGGAGAGAGAAATGTTTGCAGTAATTTTTGGTCGTCCAGGATGCCCTTACTGTGTACGCGCGAAAGAGCTGGCAGAGAAACTGACTGAAGAACGTGATGATTTCAACTTCCGTTACGTGGATATCCACGCGGAAGGCATCACTAAAGCCGATCTGGAAAAAACCGTGGGTAAACCGGTTGAAACCGTGCCGCAGATCTTCCTCGATCAGAAACACATCGGCGGCTGCACCGATTTTGAGGCCTACGCCAAAGAACACCTGGGCCTGTTTGCGGCTCAGTAATGCGAAGACGCCCTCACCCTGAGGGCGTTTTTATTTACGGTGCTTCCGCTGTTGCAGCAGGCTGCGCGTAAATAAGAAACAGAGCGCGCCCAGCGCACACCAGAAAACACCACTCAGTAGCCACGCCACTTCCTGCCAGACGCTTCTCGACGAGAGAAACAGCACGCGCATCAGAAGCAGGCAGAGCGGGGCCGCAAGCATTGCCCCAATAAGCGGCATCACCACCTCGCCTTTACGCGAGAGAAAACCGGCGACTACCCCCGGCAGGATAAAGAACAACAGGCCCAGCTCGGGATGACCGGACGCTCTGAAGGCGCCTTTCACGTTAAAAGCGAGCGACATGCAAACGACCGTAAACAGCAAAAAACAGCTGATTACGCCAGCCCAGTTTCGTTTAAAGTTCAAACTATCCTCCTGACTTATCTCTATCAAATACAAAAATCGTCCGGTGGACGCCCAGTCAGATAAAGCAATGCGGCAATCCTTGCCAAAGCACGCACAGAAGTCGTGCGATAATAGGTGGCTGTCGGTAGCTATTACGATTAAACTAACCGACTGCTAGTGTTTAGGGTATTTATCAGGAAGCAGGGAGATGCAAAGTGATTCCCTGACTCTGAAAACAGTAGCCCAAATAGTCCTTTCATTCAACAACTTACTGGTAAACAAGAAGTTAGCCTCCGTGAATATAAACGTCGCAGACTTGTTAAATGGGAATTACATCCTGTTATTATTTGTGGTACTGGCGCTGGGCCTTTGTCTGGGTAAATTACGCCTGGGTTCAGTTCAACTTGGTAATTCCATTGGCGTTTTAGTCGTCTCCCTGTTATTAGGTCAACAACATTTCAGTATTAACACGGACGCGCTTAACTTAGGTTTCATGCTGTTTATTTTTTGCGTAGGCGTGGAAGCTGGTCCGAACTTTTTTTCCATTTTCTTCCGAGACGGCAAAAATTACCTGATGCTGGCGCTGGTGATGGTCGGCAGCGCCCTGCTGATTGCGTTAGGGCTGGGCAAACTGTTTGGCTGGGACATCGGCTTAACGGCCGGTATGCTGGCAGGCTCGATGACCTCCACGCCGGTGCTTGTTGGCGCGGGGGATACGCTTCGTCATTCTGGCATGGCAGGCACGCAGCTTTCCTCCGCGCTGGACAACCTGAGCCTGGGCTATGCCCTGACCTATCTGATTGGTCTGGTGAGCCTGATTGTTGGCGCGCGCTATCTGCCAAAACTTCAGCATCAGGATCTTCAGACCAGCGCCCAGACCATCGCCCGCGAGCGCGGCCTGGACACGGACTCCAAACGTAAAGTTTACCTGCCGGTGATCCGCGCCTACCGCGTCGGGCCGGAGCTGGTTGCCTGGACCGACGGGAAAAACCTGCGCGAGCTGGGGATCTACCGTCAGACCGGCTGCTACATCGAACGTATCCGTCGTAACGGCATTCTTGCAAACCCGGACGGTGACGCGGTGCTCCAGATGGGCGATGACATCGCCCTTGTTGGCTACCCGGACGCCCACGCGCGTCTCGATCCGAGCTTCCGCAACGGGAAAGAGGTGTTTGACCGCGACCTGCTGGACATGCGTATCGTCACCGAAGAGATTGTGGTGAAAAACCACAACGCCGTGGGCCGCCGTCTGGCACAGCTGAAGCTGACCGACCACGGCTGTTTCCTCAACCGCGTGATCCGCAGCCAGATTGAAATGCCTATCGACGATAACGTGGTGCTCAATAAAGGCGATGTGTTGCAGGTCAGCGGCGATGCCCGACGGGTTAAAACCGTTGCCGACCGTATCGGCTTTATCTCGATCCACAGCCAGGTGACGGACCTGTTAGCCTTCTGCGCCTTCTTCATTGTCGGCCTGATGATCGGGATGATAACCTTCCAGTTCAGCAACTTTAGCTTCGGCATTGGTAACGCAGCCGGTCTGCTGTTCGCCGGGATCATGCTGGGCTTCCTGCGAGCGAACCATCCCACCTTCGGCTATATCCCTCAGGGGGCGCTGAACATGGTGAAAGAGTTCGGTCTGATGGTCTTTATGGCGGGTGTCGGATTAAGCGCCGGGAGCGGCATTGGCAACGGCCTGGGCGCGGTCGGCTGGCAAATGTTGGTTTCCGGACTTATCGTCAGCCTGGTACCGGTGGTGATCTGTTTCCTGTTCGGCGCCTACGTGCTGCGCATGAACCGCGCCCTGCTCTTCGGCGCGATGATGGGCGCGCGCACCTGCGCACCTGCGATGGAGATCATCAGCGACACCGCGCGCAGCAATATCCCGGCACTGGGCTATGCAGGCACGTACGCAATCGCCAACGTGCTGCTGACGCTGGCAGGTACGCTGATCATCATTATCTGGCCTGGACTCGGATAAATCTCAAGTTTGCGTGTGGCGCAAAAAATTTTCGTTACGCGCAGAACTTTTTACGCAGGGTGCAGTCATAACTAGTGCCACTGCTTTTCTTTGATGTCCCCAATTTGTGGAGCCCATCAACCCCGCCGTTTTGGTTCAAGGTTGATGGGTTTTTTGTTGCCTGAAACTTGCTCATTTTGCCATTTTCGCTTTCTCCTCGCCCTGCAAACATATATGATTTAACAAATATGAATGTACGCAGGATCATCCGATGCTTCACCCCGTTCAGCTCTTCAAAACCCTCTCCGACGAAACGCGCCTCTCCATCGTCATGCTTCTGCGTGAAGCGGGCGAGCTGTGCGTCTGCGATCTCTGCTCCGCTACCAACGAGCCGCAGCCGAAAGTCTCCCGCCACATGGCCTTGCTGCGCGAGGCCGGGCTGGCCATCGACCGTCGCGAGGGTAAGTGGATCTACTACCGTCTCTCTCCCAACATGCCTGCATGGGCGGCAACCGTTATCGACACCAGCTGGAACTGCCTGCGGGAAGAGACGCGTATGAAGCTGAAAAATCGACTTCCGGGCTCGTGCTGACCAAAACATATTCACAATAACAGATATAATGGAGTAAAAGATGTTTCTGGCAGGAGCGATTTTTTTATTCACACTGGTGCTGGTCATCTGGCAACCCAGAGGGCTCAGCATCGGCTGGAGCGCGACCATTGGCGCCGCGCTGGCGCTGATGAGCGGCGTGATCCACATTAACGATATCCCTGTGGTGTGGAATATCGTCTGGAATGCGACGGCAACGTTTATCGCGGTTATCGTTATCAGCCTGCTGCTGGATGAGTCCGGCTTTTTCGAGTGGGCCGCGCTGCACGTTGCCCGCTCGGGAAACGGTCGCGGGCGATTGCTGTTTACCCGGATCGTGCTGCTGGGCGCAGCCGTGGCGGCGCTGTTTGCCAATGACGGCGCGGCGCTGATCCTCACCCCTATCGTCATCGCTATGCTGCTGGCGCTGGGGTTCAGCAAGCAGGCCACGCTGGCGTTCGTGATGGCGGCGGGATTTATCGCCGATACCGCCAGCCTGCCGCTGATTGTATCCAACCTGGTCAACATTGTGTCGGCGGACTTCTTTAAGCTGGGCTTTAGCGAATACGCCTCGGTGATGATCCCGGTTGATATCGCTGCGATTGCCGCAACGCTGGTGATGCTGCATCTTTTCTTCCGAAAAGAAATTCCCCCGGAATATGACCTGGCAAAACTCCGCGAGCCCGCACGGGCCATTCACGACCTGCCGACGTTCAGAACGGGCTGGATCGTGCTGCTATTACTGCTTGTCGGTTTCTTTGTGCTTGAACCTCTGGGTATCCCGGTCAGCGCTATCGCAACAACTGGCGCGCTGATTTTGTTTGCCGTTGCAAAACGCGGGCACGCCATTAACACCGGAAAAGTGCTGCGCGGCGCACCGTGGCAAATCGTAATCTTCTCGCTGGGGATGTATCTGGTGGTGTATGGCCTGCGCAACGCCAGGCTGACGGAGTCTCTTTCAGGCGTTCTTGATCACTTAGCCGGATACGGACTCTGGGTTACCACGCTGGGAACCGGATTTATCACCGCCTTCCTGTCATCCATAATGAACAATATGCCAACGGTGCTGATTGGCGCGCTCTCCATTGAGGGTAGTGCTGCAACAGGGTTGATCAAAGAGGCGATGATTTACGCTAACGTGATTGGCTGCGATTTGGGGCCGAAAATTACCCCCATCGGAAGTCTGGCTACCCTGCTCTGGCTCCATGTGCTGGCACAGAAAAACATGACTGTTACCTGGGGCTACTACTTCAGGACGGGCATCATAATGACCCTGCCGGTTCTCTTTGTGACGCTCGCCGCACTCGCGCTACGTCTCTCCTTCACACCATAATGAGTCACTGATATGAGCCACATCACTATTTATCACAACCCCGCCTGCGGCACGTCGCGCAATACGCTGGCGATGATCCGCAACAGCGGTACGGAACCAGAGATTGTCCTCTATCTGGAAAACCCGCCGTCACGCGATCAACTGACCAGGCTGATTGCAGACATGGAGATTTCCGTATGCGATCTGCTGCGTAAAAACGTCGAACCTTATGAGCAACTGGGCCTTGCGGGGGGAAATTTCACCGACGACCAGCTTATCGATTTCATGCTGCAATACCCCATCCTGATTAACCGTCCGATTGTGGTGACACCGCTGGGCACCCGTCTGTGCCGTCCTTCTGAAGTCGTTCTCGACATCCTTCCTGACGCGCAAAAAGGGGCATTTACGAAGGAAGATGGCGAAGTCGCCGTTGACGCCAGCGGGAAAAAAATCTCCCGACAGTAAGCGTAGCCGGGGCGAGTGCTATCAGACGGTATCCTCGCCTGCAATCCGCCCCACCATCACCCGGATCTCCTCCCGGGTTAACGGCGACCGATCGGTCACAAAATGCAGCGTCATCCCCTCGATAAACGCATCCAGCGCGCGGGCGGTGGCCGGCTCAAACCACTGCTCCAGCGTAGTCTGGCTCATCTTCATCCAGTCCTGCATCACCGTTTTCAGCGCGGCGCTGCGGTGCATAAACGCGTACAGCTGATACATCAGCGCCATATTGTGTGGCGTGGTCACGGCTGAACTGTGGATCAGCGTGGTAATCGCCTCGCACGCCCTCTCCCGCCCGGTAACCCCCGCGAAGAAATCCCGGTACTGCTGAGACATCTGCTGCGTAAACCACGTGAATGCCTCCTCCAGAAGCGACTCCATCCCGTCGAAATAGTAGGTCATCGACCCCAGCGGCACGCCTGCGCAGGTGGCAATTTTGCGGTGCGTGACGGCATGAATACCGTGCTCAGCA
Source organism: Enterobacter sp. DTU_2021_1002640_1_SI_PRY_ASU_LCPMC_013 (assembly GCF_032389435.1). Classification (NCBI taxonomy): domain Bacteria; kingdom Pseudomonadati; phylum Pseudomonadota; class Gammaproteobacteria; order Enterobacterales; family Enterobacteriaceae; genus Enterobacter; species Enterobacter sp. DTU_2021_1002640_1_SI_PRY_ASU_LCPMC_013. The sequence goes on along the minus strand of NZ_CP135594.1, from coordinate 1,500,954 downwards.
ATGGTGTCCAGCGTCGCCTGGAGTATCTTCTCGCGGCGGTTAGGGTCGTTCGGTGGTCTGCTCATAAAATCCTCATCCGGTTTATGTACAAATGTACACAAAGTTGCTAGTGTTGTCGCTATTGTTGTACTTCTGGTGCTGATCCCAATGACGCTAACTTCTCCTCGCAAAGCCCTGCATCTGCGCATGTGGGCGCTGTTTATGTTCTTCTTCATCCCCGGGCTGCTGATGGCTTCCTGGGCAACGCGCACCCCGGCAATCCGCGATACGCTATCCGTTTCGACGGCGGAGATGGGGATCGTGCTGTTTGGCCTGTCGATTGGCTCGATGAGCGGCATCCTCTGCTCGGCCTGGCTGGTGAAACGCTTTGGCACGCGCGCGGTGATCCGCACCACCATGTGCTGCGCAGTGGTAGGTATGCTCGGTCTGAGCGTGGCGCTGTGGTTCGCCTCGCCGCTGATGTTTGCCCTTGGGCTGATGGTATTTGGCGGCAGCTTTGGTGCGGCGGAAGTGGCCATTAACGTCGAGGGGGCCGCCGTTGAACAGGCGATGAACAAAACGGTGCTGCCGATGATGCATGGCTTTTACAGCCTCGGCACGCTGGCAGGCGCGGGCGTGGGGATGGCGCTGACGGCGCTGGGCATTGCGGCCAATGTGCACATTTTGCTGGCCGCGCTGGTCTGTATTATCCCGATCCTCACCGGCATCAGGGCTATTCCCGCAGGCACAGGACAAAATGCCTCGGACGAACAGAAGTCTGCGGCAAAAGGGTTGCCCTTCTATCGCGATTTCCAGCTGATGCTGATTGGCGTGGTGGTACTGGCGATGGCGTTTGCTGAAGGCTCCGCCAACGACTGGCTACCGTTGCTGATGGTGGACGGGCACGGATTTAGCCCCACCTCCGGCTCGCTGATTTACGCCGGGTTTACGCTCGGCATGACCGTCGGACGCTTTACCGGGGGCTGGTTTATCGACCGTTACAGCCGCGTGGCGGTCGTCCGTGCCAGCGCCCTGCTGGGTGGGCTGGGCATCGCGATGATTATCTTTGTGGATGTGGACTGGATTGCCGGCGTGTCGGTGATCCTGTGGGGACTGGGCGCCTCCCTTGGCTTCCCGCTGACCATTTCCGCTGCCAGCGATACCGGCCCCGACGCGCCGACGCGCGTGAGCGTCGTGGCGACCACGGGCTACCTCGCTTTCCTGGTGGGCCCGCCGCTGCTTGGATTCCTCGGGGAGCACTACGGGTTACGCAGCGCGATGCTGGTGGTATTAGGGTTAGTCATTATTGCCGCCCTGGTGGCGCGAGCGGTGGCAAAACCGGAAGCAGAAACAACGTCAATGGAGAAGGGATATGAGCGTTAAACTGATTGCAGTCGACATGGATGGCTCCTTCCTGAGCGATGCGAAAACCTATAACCGCGCGCGTTTTCTGGCGCAGTACGCGCGCATGAAAGCGCAAGGCATCCGTTTTGTGGTCGCCAGCGGAAACCAGTACTACCAGCTGATCTCATTTTTCCCGGAGATCGCCCATGAAATCGCCTTCGTCGCCGAAAACGGCGGCTGGGTGGTGGATGCGGGCGAAGACGTATTCAACGGCGAGCTGACGAAAGCCCATTTCGACACCGTGGCCGCCGTGCTAAACGATGTTGCCGGCATTGAGATCATCGCCTGCGGGAAAGGCAGCGCCTACACGCTAAAAGCCTATGACGATACCTTCATCGATATCGCGTCAAAATATTATCACCGCCTGGAAAGGGTGAAGGATTTCGACAACCTGAACGATATCTTCTTTAAGTTCGGCCTGAACGTTTCCGATGATGAGATCCCCCGCATTCAGGCGCTGCTGCATGAAAAGCTGGGCGACATCATGGTGCCCGTCACCACCGGCCACGGCAGCATTGACCTGATCATCCCGGGCGTACATAAAGCTAACGGTTTGCGGATTTTGCAGCAACGCTGGGGGATTGAAGACGGCGAAGTGGTGGCCTTTGGCGACAGCGGTAACGACGTGGAGATGCTGCGTCAGTCAGGGTTTAGCTTTGCGATGGCCAACGCCAAACCGCATATCAAAGCCGTCGCCCGGTTCGAGGCGCCGCACAATAATGATGAAGGCGTTTTAAACGTGATTGAGAAGGTGTTGAACGGGGAAGCGCCGTTTAATTGATACCGTGCGTTCTGGTGCCCTCACCCTAACCCTCTCCCACAGGGAGAGGGGACTGTTCCGTGCACTCACACAGGGAAAGGGAATAAGAATTAAGGTTGCAGGGCGCTTCCGACGCGTTTGTCTTTCAGGAACACCACCATTAATCCTACCCACAGCACGCCGTTAGCAAGGTTGAACAGGCTGAACAGCCCGTTGCCGCCAAGCGCGTAGGCGTGTTTGCTCACCTCGATACCGACGGTGAAAATCAGCATCTGTAACATTCCCATTGCCGCCGACACGGTGCCTTTACTCATCTCGCTGGCAAACAGCGTCAGGCGCACCAGCCCGGCATTCGCCACCCCTATGCCAAAGGCGTAAATGCTCAGCCCTGCGGTCATCCACAGGTAGGCGTGGGAAGAGGCCACCGTGGCGACAGCCGCCACAATCAGCCCTGCCGCTATGGGCCAGCCACCCATAATAATCAGCGAACGAACGGTACGGCGCGACGTCAGACGCGCCAGCACCAGGTTACCGATAATCAGCGCGCCAAAAATCGGCACCTGTAACAGGCCATACTCATAGCTGCTAAGCTGTTCGCCGCTGATGATAATGACCGGCGACTGGGCAATCCACGCCAGCAGCGGCAGGCTGACAAAGCCCGTCGCCAGCGCGCCCGCGACAAAACGGCCGTTTTGCAGCACCGCCTTATAGTCACGCCCCAGCTCTTTAAGCGAGAGCTTTTCGCCCAGGCGGGTGGCGGTCTCCGGCATCGCACGGTGCAGCCCAAAGAAAGAGATGGCCGCAAGCGCGGCAAAGAGGACGAACATCCCTTCCCACGGCGCAACGTGAACCCATGCGGCTCCCACCAGCGGCCCCAGAAGCGGCGCAATCAGCGCCACGTTCGCCATCAGCGCGGTTATTTTGATACATACCGCCTCCTCAAACGACTCCTGAATAGCGGCGTAGCCCACGGCGCCAATAAAGCACAGGCTCACGCCCTGAAGGAAACGCAGCAGCGTGAATTGCTCAATGTTCTGCGCCAGCAGCGTGGCGAGACAGGTGACGATAAACCACACCACGCCCGTCAGCATCACCGGGCGGCGGCCAATACGATCCGACAGCGGCCCTAAAAGCCATTGTAAAAACATGCCGCCCGCCAGATAGGCGGTCATGGATGTAGGTACCCATTCAATACCTGCGTTGTACTGCTCAACCACAGCCAGCATGCCTGGCTGGATCATGTCGTTGCCGATGTAGGTAGAGAATTCGTAAAGCACCAGACACAGAGGAAAAAGTAACGCCTGACGACCCAGACGATTACCGGAAGAAGAACGGTTTATCATGCAATCTCTTTAGTATGAAAAAATCGCGATGAGTGTAATGAATTGCCGCTGTCTGAGATAGCATAATCACGTGAAAACACAGAAATAAGGCACTTATCGTTGTTGTTTAAGGTTTCCTTAAGTTGCCCTCCCTATGATAGTGCTATTTCACGTTATTGACCGAAACTATGACACACGCCGTCAGCCCTTCAGAATTATCTAAGTTACCGACAAATAAGACAAAATGCCTTTACCGTTTGCCTGCCCGCTTTTATGGTTATCAGCTTTTCGGGCTGATCGTCCTTGCGCTGCTTTTTACCTGGCTTTCGCGCGATGAATCGCTTGACCGATGGATAACCGGCTTCTGGTATGACGCGGCGACGCACCATTTCCCGCTACAGCAAAACCCGCTGCTGGATCTGCTGAACCATCGGCTGGCGAAATATGTGACCATTGCGCTGGCTGCCGCATCGCTGATTTACGGCGCTTACAAACGCAATGCCCGGCTGGTGACGGCCGCGCTTCTGATGGGGCTGGGGGCGCTGGTAGTTGGGGTGCTGAAAAGCATAAGCCACCACAGCTGTCCGTGGGATCTGGTGGAGTATGGCGGCAAAGCCGTCTCGTATCCCCTGTTCAGCGCCGTTCCGGCAGACAGCGGACCGGGACGCTGCTTTCCCGGCGGCCACGCCTCAAGCGGGTTTATGGTGATGGGGCTGTTTTTTGCCTTCTGGCGTGAACGTCCGCGCCTGGCCTGGTTCTTTGTCGCGTTGGGCGTTGTTATGGGGCTGCTAATGGGATTCGGGCAGGTCATGCGCGGCGCGCATTTTTTCTCTCACAACCTGTGGGCCGGGTGGTGGGTCTGGTTTTCCCAGGTGCTGGTTTACGGGCTGGTTTCCACCTGGTTTGCTAAAGAGTAACGAGATTATGTTAGAAAATCTGAACTACGAACTGTTTTACCTGCTCAACGCCACGCCAGCATCACCGGAATGGATGATCGATCTCGCCACCTTCATTGCGAAAGATGTGATCAGCATTGTACCGGCGCTGGCGGTGATCCTCTGGTTATGGGGACCTCGTACACAGGTCACCGCCCAGCGCCATCTGGTGATCAAAATGGCGATGGCGATCGGCGTGAGCGTGCTGGCAAGCTACGTGCTGGGCCACGCCTTCCCGCACGATCGTCCGTTTGTCGAGCACGTCGGCTACAACTTCCTGCACCATGCGCCGGATGACTCGTTCCCGAGCGATCACGGCACGGTGATCTTCACCTTTGCGCTGGCCTTCCTGTTCTGGCATCGCCTGTGGTCCGGCATGGTGCTGATGGGCGTGGCGGTCGCCATCGCCTGGTCCCGCGTCTACCTGGGCGTACATTGGCCGCTGGATATGGTCGGCGGTTTCCTGGTGGGGCTGATGGGCTGCGTCAGCGCAGCCATCCTGTGGAGCCTCTTTGGTCCGGCGCTTTATCGTGGATTATCACAGGCCTATCGCGTTCTGTTTGCCCTTCCGATCCGCAAAGGCTGGATACGTGACTAACCCCGGTCCGTCAGGTTACACTTGAGCCCCCGCCCTGCGGGGGCTCACTTTTTTAGCCCGAGGATCTATGGAAACACGTCGCGATGACCGCATTGCTCAGCTGCTTCAGGCGCTGAAGCGCAGCGATAAGCTGCATCTTAAGGAAGCCGCTACCCTGCTTGGCGTGTCTGAAATGACCATTCGTCGCGATCTGAACAGCGACAGCGCCCCCGTTGTGCTGCTTGGCGGGTATATTGTTCTGGAGCCGCGTAGCGCCAGCCATTATCTGTTAAGCGATCAAAAAACACGCCTGGTGGAAGAGAAGCGCAAAGCAGCGCGGCTCGCCGCCTCGCTGGTGCAGCCACATCAAACGCTGTTTTTTGACTGCGGTACGACAACCCCGTGGATCATCGAGGCCATCGACAGCACCGTTCCCTTTACCGCCGTCTGTTATTCACTAAACACCTTCCTGGCCTTGCAGGAGAAACCGGCGTGCCGGGTGATTTTGTGTGGCGGCGAGTTTCATGCCAGCAACGCCATCTTCAAACCGCTGAATATTCAGGACACGCTGAGCAATGTGTGCCCGGATATCGCCTTTTACTCTGCGGCGGGCGTGAATGTGAAACAGGGGGCAACCTGTTTTAATCTTGAAGAGTTACCGGTGAAACAGTGGGCGCTCAACGCCGCACAGCAGCATGTGCTGGTGGTTGATCACAGTAAATTTGGCAAGGTTCGTCCGGCAAGGATGGGTGAACTGTCGCGCTTTGACGCCATCGTCAGTGATTGCCGCCCGGATGACGAGCTGGTGTCGTATGCAAAGGCGCAGCAGGTGAAGTTGATGTATTGAGGTTGTGCCGGGTGGCGGCTTCGCCTTACCCGGCCTACAACGGCTCAAACGAAGGCCGGGTAAGCGCAGCGCCACCCGGCAAAAACCTAGCTAAACCAGCTGCCAAACCAGCCGTGGAACTTCATTAATACAAAGTCCCACATCCGGCTGAAGAAGCCGCCCTCTTCCACCGCTTCCATCACCACCAGCGGACGCTGCTCAATGGATTTGCCGTTAAGCTGGAAATCTATCGTCCCGACCACCTGGCCTTTTTTCAACGGCGCGGTCAGCTGTGGCTCGGTCAGGGTATAGCTGGCTTTCAGGTTTTTCAGCTGACCGCGGGGAATGGTGACGGACCCCGCTTCACCTGCCCCCAGGTTCACTTCACTTTTATCCCCAAACCAGACGCGCTGGCTGACGAAGGTGGCGTCCGGCTTAATCGGCGTGACGGTTTCAAAGAAGCGGAAGCCCCAGGTCAGCAGTTTTTCGGATTCGTTAAAACGAATGCGGTCGGTTTTCGTCCCCAGCACCACCGAGATCAGGCGCATGTCGCCCTGCGTCGCAGAAGCCACCAGGTTGTATCCGGCCCCGGCGGTCGTCCCCGTTTTCATGCCGTCCACGTTAACGTTACTGCTCCAGAGCAGACGGTTACGGTTAGGCTGGCGGATATTGTTGAAGGTAAACTCTTTCTCTTTATGGATGGCGTACTCATCCGGCACGTCATGGATCAGTGCTTTGCCCAGAAGCGCCATGTCGCGCGCGGTGCTGAACTGACCCGGCGCATCCAGGCCGTGAACGGTTTTAAAGGTGGTGTTGGTCAGGCCCAGTTTTTGCGCGTAGCCATTCATCAACCCAATAAATGAGTCCTGACTGCCTGCGACGTAATCGGCCAGCGCAATACAGGCATCATTTCCCGACTGAATAATGACCCCTTTATTCAGATCGGAAACGGAGACCTGATCACCGGGCTTCAGGAACATGACGGACGAGCCGCGCAGCGCCGGGTTACCGGTCGCCCAGGCATCTTTGCCGACGGTGACCATGTCATCCAGCTTGATCTTGCCCGCTTTCAACGCCTGGCCGACCACATAGCTGGTCATAATTTTCGTCAGGCTCGCCGGGTCGAGTTTTTCGTCAGCGTTACCTTCCGCCAGCACTTTCCCGCTGGCGTAATCCATCAGGATCCAGGCGCGCGCATCGACAGGCGGCGCTTCGGGCGCCGTCTGTTCCGCCGCATGGAGCGTTGGGGCAAAAAGGAAAAGCAGCGCCGAGCCTGCCGCCAGGCTGCGCAGAGAAGAAGTTTTTTGCGTCATAAATGCCACCCGAGTGTCCATTCTAAAAATCACGTCACAATCACCGTGTCGCAAGAAGCGATGAGTAATAGCGCACTACAGCGTTCAAAGAAACCTGTTCCAGGTAAAGTTTTTAAAGTTTATGCAATAACATTCAGATACGCTTTGATTGCGGCGTTTTTTTTAGCATCTGTTGCGTAATTGTTAGGTTTATCTCACCATGGCGAAAAGCTGACTCGGATTCACATCTCATCGGGAGTAAATATGATTACGCTGTGGGGCAGGAACAATTCGACCAACGTGAAGAAAGTGCTTTGGACGCTGGAGGAGCTGGATTTACCGTTCAATCAAATCATGGCAGGCATGGCGTTCGGGGTGAATAAAGACGCCGACTATCTGGCGATGAACCCAAACGGACTGGTGCCGTTGCTGCGCGATGACGAGACAGACGCCACGCTCTGGGAGTCCAACACCATCGTGCGTTATCTCGCCGCGCAGTACGGCCAGGGTCGCCTGTGGGTGGAAAATCCGGCCCGGCGCGCGCAGGGCGAAAAATGGATGGACTGGGCAAACCAGACGCTTTCCCCCACGCACCGGGTGATCCTGATGGGGCTTATCCGCACGCCGGAAGCCGAACGTGATTATCCCGCCATTCATGCCGCCCAGGACGCCTGCGAATCCCTGTTCGCGATGATGGACGACGAACTGGCGAAGCACACCTGGTTCTCCGGCGACACCTTTGGCGTGGGTGATATCGCCGTCGCCCCCTTCGTCTGGAACCTCACTAACATGGGTCTTAGCTGGACCCCGCGCCCTCACCTGGAGCGCTGGATCCAGCAGCTTAGCGAGCGCCCGGCGTATCGCAACGTGGTGATGATCCCGGTGACCTGATTACGACCCGGACGGGCTGACTTTCAGCAGTTGCCCGTCCGTCTCGTCAGTCAGCACGTACAGATAGCCATCCGGCCCGACGCGCACATCGCGAATACGCTGATCTTTATCGCCCAGAATGCGTCCGTCCTCCGTCACGCTATTGCCCTTCACGCTCAGCACGATCACGTCTTTCTCCTTCAGCGCGCCGATAAATAGCTTGTTTTTCCACTGCGGGAAGACGTCGCTGTTGTAGAACGCCATGCCGCTGACGGCGGGCGATACTTTCCAGACAAACAGCGGCTTTTCGGTGCCCTCAACGTGCTCGCCTTTCGCTTCCGGGATTTTCAGGCCGCTGTAATTAATCCCGTGCGTCGCCAGGGGCCAGCCGTAGTTTTTGCCCTTCTCAGGAATGTTAATCTCATCCCCACCGCGTGGTCCGTGTTCGTTGAGCCACAGCGTGTCACTCCACGGATTCATCGCCATCCCCTGCGGGTTGCGAATGCCATAGGACCAGATTTCAGGGCGCGCACCGGCGGTGTTCACAAACGGATTATCCGGCGGCACTTTTCCGTCCTCCGTCAGGCGCACCACCTTGCCCTGAAGCTTGTCCAGATCCTGCGCCGTCGGGCGCTGGTTGTTTTCACCCAGGCCAATAAAGAGATGGCCTTTGCCGTCGAACACAAGCCGTCCGCCAAAGTGGTTGCCGGTAGAGAGCTTCGGCATCTGTCGGAACACCACCTGGAAGCCCTCAATGCGCGAAAGGTCATCGCTCAACCGCCCGTAGCCCACGGCGGTACCCGCTTTGCCATCATTACCTGCCTCGGCGAAGCTGAGCCAGACCCGCCGTGACTGTGCAAAATCCGGGGCCAGCGCGACGTCCAGCAGTCCGCCCTGGCCGCTCGCCCACACTTTCGGCACGCCGACAATCGGATCGGAGAGCCCTTTTCCTGCCTGCCAGTGCTTAAGCTGCCCGTCTTTGAGCGTGATGAGCAGCCCCTTGTTATCTGGCAGAAACGCCAGCGACCAGGGGTGATCCAGTTTTGTCTGTAGCACGTCGACCTTAACCGTCTCAGGCGCTGCAAGCAGTGAAAGCGGGAATAACAAGACTGGAAGGAAAATCAGCGAGGATCGAGGCATAACGCACTCCTTTATCGACATATGGCTTAAAGATTAGCCACTGTTCCCGGGTGCGTTACCACTTTTACAAAAACTTAATCAGAAGGGGGAGTTGCCTCCCCCGGGTTCAGTGCCGGGCAAGCGTTTCCGGCTTGTTCAGACACATGATGCAAAGCGCGAGCGTGGTCAGGCAGTTTTCAAGCTTCTCCGCGTTAACGGCAATAAAATTCGGGCAGTCGTGACGTCCGTTCATCAAACAGACTCCGGCGATGGAGAGCACCTCGGCGGCGCGGCGCAGCGCCACTAATTCGCTTTCAGCGTAGTGCGCTTTCAGGATGGGTGCTTTTTCACGCATGAAATTGCAAAGTTCAAAGAAGTTATCACGCAGATTTTCGCTTTCGCTGACTGACATATACCCTTTCGCCTTGCGGAGTTGCAGATATGCGGCCAGGTCGATTCGGGCGTTGATCAGCTTGTTAAGCAGATCGCGTTTCAGTCTGTCAACGGACATGCTATTTCCTCCCCTGTCAGCCATGTTACCTTATTAAGGATAAGGTCATTTTTTGTACAATGTAATGCCTGAGATCAATAAACGATAACTGATTAACATTCTTTACAATGTTACAACGATTGCCCGCCTCAACTGCGCCATCAAGAGTGTATAAATCCCCCGCGATACGCTGTAAAATCCCGCCCTGATAACTCCATAATTGATGAATTTTTAACCTATGAGCAATGTTACGCACCCGCCGAAAATCGGCTTTGTCTCCCTCGGCTGCCCGAAGAACCTGGTGGACTCCGAACGCATCCTGACTGAACTTCGCACTGAAGGCTATGACGTGGTGCCAAGCTACGACAACGCCGACATGGTGATCGTCAACACCTGCGGGTTCATCGACAGCGCGGTCCAGGAGTCACTGGAAGCCATTGGTGAAGCCCTGACGGAAAACGGCAAAGTGATTGTCACCGGCTGCCTGGGCGCGAAGGTGGATCAGATCCGCGAAGTGCACCCGAAAGTGCTGGAGATCACCGGCCCGCACAGCTACGAGCAGGTGCTGGAACATGTTCATCACTACGTCCCCAAACCAAAGCACAACCCGTTCCTGAGCCTGGTGCCGGAACAGGGCGTGAAGCTGACGCCGCGCCACTACGCCTACCTGAAAATTTCCGAAGGCTGCAACCACCGCTGTACCTTCTGCATCATCCCGTCGATGCGTGGCGATCTGGTGAGCCGTCCGATTGGCGAGGTGCTGGCAGAAGCCAAACGCCTGGCCGACGCGGGCGTGAAGGAGCTGCTGGTCATCTCCCAGGACACCTCCGCCTACGGTGTGGACGTCAAACACCGCTCCGGTTTCCACAACGGCGAGCCGGTGAAAACCAGCATGGTCGGCCTGTGCGAGCAGCTGGCTAAGCTCGGGATCTGGACGCGCCTGCACTACGTCTACCCTTATCCGCACGTTGACGATGTGATCCCGCTGATGGCGGAAGGCAAAATCCTGCCGTATCTGGATATCCCGCTACAGCACGCCAGCCCGCGCATTCTGAAGCTGATGAAACGTCCTGGCTCCGTGGATCGCCAACTGGCGCGCATCAAGCAGTGGCGTGAGATCTGCCCGGATCTGACCCTGCGCTCCACCTTTATTGTCGGCTTCCCGGGTGAAACCGAAGAAGATTTCCAGATGCTGCTCGACTTCCTGAAAGAGGCGCGTCTGGATCGCGTCGGCTGCTTCAAGTACAGCCCGGTTGAAGGCGCAACGGCCAACGAGCTGGCGGACCAGGTACCGGAAGAGGTAAAAGAGGAGCGCTGGAACCGCTTTATGCAGCTGCAACAGCAGATCTCTGCTGAACGCTTGCAGGAGAAAGTGGGCCGCGAAATTCTGGTGATTATCGACGAAGTGGACGAAGAAGGCGCGATTGGCCGCAGCATGGCGGATGCACCGGAAATCGATGGCGCGGTGTACCTGAACGGCGAAACACAGGTTAAGCCGGGTGATATTATTCGCGTGAAGGTTGAAAACGCGGATGAGTATGACCTGTGGGGTAGCCGGGTTTAAACACCCTGCTTCCCTTTTGTAGGCCGGGTAAGGCGTAGCCGCCACCCGGCACATTCCACAGCACTACCCTTTTATCCGCGGATCCAGCGCGTCGCGCAGCCCATCCCCCAGCAGGTTAAACGCCAGCACGGTCAGGAAAATCGCCAGGCTCGGGAAGATCGCCACGTGTGGCGCAATCACCATATCCGCCCGCGCCTCGTTCAGCATCGCGCCCCACTCCGGCGTCGGCGGCTGTGCCCCTAACCCCAGAAACGACAGGCTGGCCGCCGAGATAATCGACACGCCTATGCGCATGGTGAAATAGACCACGATAGACGAGACCGTTCCCGGCAGAATATGGCTGAACAGGATGGTGGCATCGCTGGCTCCCATGCTGCGCGCCGACTCGATAAAGGTCTGCTGCTTCAGCACCAGCGTGTTGCCACGTACCAGACGCGCGAAAGCGGGAATCGAGAATACCGCCACGGCGATAATGACGTTCGCCATGCCGCTGCCCATCACCGCCACCACGGCAATCGCCAGCAGAATACCGGGAAAGGCAAACAGCACGTCGCAGATACGCATGATGATGCGGTCCCACCAGCCTTCGTAGTACCCGGCCACCAGCCCCAGCACGGTGCCAATTGCTGCGCCCATCAGCACCGCGAAGACCCCGGCCGCCAGTGAGATCTGCGCCCCTACCAGCACGCGGCTAAAAATATCGCGCCCGAGCGAGTCCACGCCAAACCAGTGCATCATCGACGGACCATCGTTCAGCCGGTCGTAGTCGAAGTAGTTTTCCGCATCAAACGGGGCTATCCAGGGGGCGATAATCGCCACCAGGATCAGCAGTAACACAAACAACCCGGCGACCATAGCGACGGGCTGACGACGGAATCGACGCCAGAACTCAACCCACGGGGTGCGAATATGGTCCGGCCTGATCCCCGGCATAGCGTTTAAAATGGCCTGGCGACGCCAGTTCAGTAATCGCATCTTACTTATACCTGATGGCCGGGTTAATGGCGGCGTAAAGCACATCCACCACTAAGTTGATAAGAATAAACTCCAGCGAGAAAAGCAGGACTTCAGCCTGAATAACCGGATAGTCACGCATATCGACCGAGTCGACCAGCAGGCGCCCCAGCCCCGGCCAGTTAAAGACCTTCTCAACCACGATAGAGCCCCCCAGCAGGAAGCCGAACTGTAGCCCCATCATCGTGACCACCGGGATCATCGCATTACGAAAACCATGCTTCAGAATGACCCATTTCTCACTCACCCCTTTTGCCCGCGCGGTGCGAATGTAATCTTCGCTCAGCACGTCGACAAACGAGGCGCGGGTAAACCGGGCCATAACCGCCGCAACGGCCGCGCCTAGCGTCATAGAGGGCAGAATGTAGTGCTTCCAGGTGTCGGCCCCGACGGTCGGCAACCAGCCCAGCTCGACGGAGAAAATCTGCATCAGCAGCATGCCCAGCGCAAACGCCGGGAAAGAGATGCCGGTGACCGCCAGCGCCATACCGAGCTTATCCGGCCAGCGGTTGCGCCAGACGGCGGCGACAATCCCCGCGCCCAGGCCAAAGACAACCGCCCAGCTCATACTGGCAATCGTTAACCAGAAGGTAGGCATAAAGCGGCTGGCAATCTCCTCCGACACCGGACGACGCGACACCATTGAGATGCCGAAATCGCCCTGAAGGACATTGCCAATGTAACGCAGAAATTGCCTGTACAGCGGCTGGTCAAGACCGAGCTGTTTACGCACCAGTTCAATAACCGTCGCATCCGCTTCCGGTCCGGCAATCAAACGCGCCGGATCGCCGGGCAGCATATGGACAAACAAAAACACCAGCACGGCCACAATCAGCAGCGTCGGGATAAGCCCCAGCAGGCGTTTACACACATAATTCAGCATGAGTTTTATTTCAAATCCGCGTCATCAAAGCTAAAGCCCGTATCCGGCATGATGTAAAAACCGGTCAGCGCTTTGTTGTGGGCTGAGACCAGTTTTTCCACCACCAGCGGCACCCACGGCGACTCTTTCCAGATAATGTCCTGCGCCTCTTTGTACAGGCGTGCTTTCTCTTCCGGTTTGGTGGTTTTCAGGGCATCGGCCAGATCTTTATCCACCTGCGGATTACTGTAGAACGCGGTATTGAACAGCGTTGGCGGCCAGTTCTGGGAAGCAAACAGCGGCGACAGGGACCAGTCCGCTTCTCCGGTTGAAGCCGTCCAGCCGGTGTAGAACATCCGCACGCCGCTCTCTTTCTGTCCTTTGCCTTCCACTTCCGCCGCTCGCTGTCCGGCATCCATCGCCGTAACCCTGGCTTTAATGCCCACCTGCGCCAGCTGCTGCTGAGTAAATTGCAGCACCTTCTGCGCGGTACTGTGGTTATGCGACGACCACAGCGTAGTGCTAAAGCCGTTCGGATAGCCCGCCTCTTTCAGCAGTTCCCGCGCTTTCGCCGGATCGTAAGGCCACGGCTGATAGCTTTGCGCGTACTCAATGGTTGGCGGCATCACGCCCGTCGCCGGGGTGGCGTAGCCGGCAAAGGCCACCTTCACCAGCGCCTGGCGGTTAATGGCGTAGTTGATGGCTTCACGCACCTTCGGGTTATCAAACGGTTTCTGCGTAACGTTCATGCTGATGTAGCGCTGCATAATCGACGGGCTGGCCACCAGTTCCAGCTTGCTGTTTTTCGCCAGCAGCGCCGCCTGTTCGTACGGGATCGGGAAGGCAAACTGCGCTTCGCCGGTTTGCAGCATTGCGGCGCGGGTGTTGTTGTCCACCACCGGCCGCCAGGTGATGGTATCCAGCTTCGGCAGCCCCTGCTGCCAGTATCCGGCGAATTTTTTCACCTTCACAAAATCGGTCTGGTTCCAGGTGAGCAGTTCGTACGGTCCGGTCCCCACCGGGTGGAAGCCAATCTCTTTGCCGTATTTTTTCAGGGCGGCGGGCGAAATCATCGCCGTCGCGGGATGCGCCAGGATATTGATAAACGCCGAGAACGGCTCTTTGAGGGTGATCTTCACCGTCGCCGGATCAACCACCTCGGTTTGGGCGATATTTTTATACAGGTTGTAGCGTTTAAGACCGTTTTCCGGATTGCTGGCACGATCCAGGTTGACCTTAACCGCCTCGGCGTTGAAGTCGGTGCCATCCTGGAACTTCACGCCGGTACGGAGCTTAACGGTATAGACCAGCCCGTCGTCCGACACGGTATAGCCTTCCGCCAGCACGTTTTTCAGCTTCATTTCGCGGTCCAGGCCGAACAGCCCCTGGTAGAAGGATTTTGCCACCGCCTGAGAAAGAGTGTCGTTGGCATCATACGGATCCAGGGTCGTGAAGTTAGACCCCACAGCCACCACCACATCTTTCGCCGCGAACGCGGGGGCGGCGGCCAGCGCAGCCGTCACGCTCGCGGCCAGCAGCCATTTACGAGCAACAAAAGGAACCATTGTGTTCTCCTGCCTGTTGTAAGTTATAACCGCGAGAATGCATTGCCCTGACGCGGTGGTGCGACAAAATGACCGGGTCCCACCTCACGCAGCGCCACGCGCTCCAGGGTTTCGCCCCGTTTACGAATATTGCTCGGCATTTCGTCCTGCAACAGCACGCGCTGGGCGTGACGATGCTCAGGATCGGCAACCGGTACGGCGGCCATCAGCTTGCGGGTGTACGGGTGCTGCGGGTTTTCAAACACCGCCCGACGGGGGCCGATTTCAACAATTTGCCCCATGTACATCACCGCCACGCGATGGCTGATCCGCTCCACCACCGCCATATCGTGGGAGATAAACAGAAACGCAATGCCTAAATCCCGCTGTAAATCGAGCAGGAGATTGATGATTTGCGCGCGGATAGAGACATCCAGCGCTGACACGGACTCATCCGCAATCACCACTTTCGGATTGAGGGCCAATGCCCTCGCAATGCAGATACGCTGACGCTGACCGCCAGAAAATTCGTGCGGATAACGCCAGGCATGCTCCGGCTTCAGGCCCACGCGCTCCAGCAGCCATGCGACGCGGCGCTGCGCGGCTTCACCGTCGAGCAGGTTATGCACCCGCAGCGGCTCCATAATCGAGTACCCCACCGTATGGCGCGGATCGAGCGACGCATAAGGATCCTGGAATATAAACTGAATATCCCGGCGCACCGCCTGCAATTTACTGTTAGGGAGCGTGTCGATGCGCTCACCGTTGAAGGTGATGCTCCCCTCCTGCGACGCCACCAGCCTGAGCAGCGCCCGTCCGGTGGTGGATTTACCGCAGCCGGACTCCCCCACCAGCGCCAGTGTTTCGCCCGGCCAGAGATCAAAACTGACGTTTTCAACCGCATGCACTTCGCGCTTCACGCGATTGAGGATCCCGCTACGCAGCGGGAAACGGGTCACCAGGTCACGCACTTCGAGGATTGGCCTGCCGGGAACCACCGTATCCTGCTCGGTTTCGTCTTCCTGCTGGCCCTGTTCGGTCTGTGAGAACAGCGGAAAACGGCGCGGAAAATCACTGCCATTCATGGCCCCCAGACGCGGGACCGCCGCCAGCAGCGCTTTGGTATAAGGATGCACCGGCGCATGAAAGACCTGCTCCACCGTGCCGGTTTCCACGGCATTGCCCTGATGCATAACCAGCACCCGATCGGCAATATCCGCCACCACCCCCATATCGTGGGTGATGAAAATCACCCCCATCTCCATCTCCTGCTGCAATACCTTAATCAGTTGCAGGATCTGGGCCTGAATGGTGACATCCAGCGCCGTGGTGGGTTCGTCCGCAATGAGCACCGCCGGACGGCACGACAGCGCCATCGCAATCATCACCCGCTGGCGCATGCCGCCGGAAAGCTGATGCGGATAGCGGGACAAAATCGCGTGCGCCTCAGGGATACGCACCAGCTCCAGCATCCGTTTTGCTTCATTGAGCGCCTCATCACCGCTCAGTCCCTGATGCAGGCGGATAGATTCGGCAATCTGCTCGCCCACCGGAAAAACCGGGTTCAGGGAGGTCATCGGCTCCTGAAAAATCATCGCAATATCTGCCCCGCGCACCCCCTGCATCTGGGACGCGCTCAGCTCGTTGAGATCGATTACCTGACGGTTGCGACGGCGCAACAGCATCCGCTCGCTGGTGACCTGCCCGCCCGTCTGCTCAAGCAGACGCATCAGCGCCAGCGCGGTAACGGATTTACCGGAACCTGATTCGCCAACAATCGCCAGCGTCTCGCCGCGCCTGAGCGAAAACGATAAATTCTGTACTGCGGGGATGAACTGCCGCTCTTCCTGAAACGCAATATTCAGTTGGTGGACAGCCAGCACTTCGCAGTTGTCCAGCTCTTCACGGTGCGGCACGCAATGCCCCCTTATTCACGATAAATGCCTGTGCTGGGCGCATCGCCGGCATACCCCCACGCCCGGTACATCCCTTCACTGTTGAACGGCAGAGCCACGTTGCCCTCCCGATCCACCGCAATTAAGCCGCCAATCCCGCCCAGCGCCGGCAGTTTCTCCATCACTACCCGCTCGCAGGCCTCACTCAGGCTTAATCCGCCGTAATCCATTAGCGCGGTAATGTCGTAGGCCGCCAGCGCGCGGATAAACACTTCGCCGGTGCCGGTGCATGACACCGCCGCGGTGGCGTTATTGGCGTAACACCCGGCCCCCGGCAGCGGGCTGTCGCCGACGCGACCGGGAAGTTTGTTGGTCATACCGCCTGTCGACGTCGCGGCGGCGAGATTACCGGCTTTATCCAGCGCCACCGCGCCTACCGTGCCCATTTTGCTGCGTTCATCGAGCGGCGCGGCATGGTCCAGCTGCGTCATCCCCGCTGTACGGGCCTCCAGCAGTTGCCGGTAACGCTCCTCGGTGGAAAAAAGATCGGGCGAGACCGTGTCCATCCCGTGCTCGACGGCAAATTTTTCCGCCCCCGCCCCGGCCAGCAGCACATGCGGGCTTTGTTCCATCACCAGACGCGCGGCCAGCACCGGATTACGCAGACGGCTGACGCCCGCTACCGCGCCCGCCTTCAGAGTGACGCCGTCCATCACGCAGGCATCCAGCTCGTGCGTTTCATCGCGCGTAAAGACCGAGCCAATACCGGCATTAAACAGCGGGCACTCCTCCAGCAGACGTACCGCCTCGGTCACCACGTCCAGCGCGCTGTCGCCCGCTTCCAGCATGCGCTGGCCTGTTTCCACAATGGCGTTCAGCGCATCAATATAACGCTTCTCCTGCTCGGGACTGAGCTGTGCACGGGTGATTGCCCCGGCACCGCCATGAATTGCGATAACCGCTTTACTCATTTCGCATCACCCATCAGCCTGGCTGGCTGCTTTTTCTATAAATATCATTATCGTCGACGAATCTTCAGATGATTTTTGAATATAGAAAGACGCAACTGTGATGTAAAGCGTACACCCATCGGGTCATACAGTTAGCCGCACTTTTCTGCCATAATGAGCGCTTTCGTTGTTACTCCGCAGGAGCCCACCATGGATTTTACCGCCGGACTGATGCCGCTTGAGACGGCACTCTCGCAGATGCTTGATCGTATTACTCCCCTGCACGACGTTGAGACACTGCCGCTTGTGCGCTGTTTTGGCCGTATTGCCGCGCGCGATATCGTCTCGCCGCTGAACGTGCCGGGGTTCGATAACGCGGCGATGGACGGCTATGCCGTACGTCTGGCGGATCTGCAAACGGGTCAGCCGCTGCCGGTGGCAGGTAAAGCGTTTGCCGGGCAGCCGTTTAACGGTGAGTGGCCAGCGGGCACCTGCGTGCGCATTATGACCGGGGCACCGGTGCCAAAGGGCTGTGAAGCCGTGGTGATGCAGGAAGAGACCGAACAAACGGACGACGGCGTGCGCTTTACCGCCAGCGTCAAAGCGGGACAAAATATCCGCCACATCGGGGAAGACATTACCCTGGGCGCAACGGTCTTTGCCGCCGGGCAAAAACTGACGGTCGCCGAACTGCCGGTGCTGGCATCGCTTGGCATCGCGGAGATTGACGTGATCCGCAAAGTGCGCGTGGCGGTGTTCTCCACGGGAGACGAGCTACAGCTTCCGGGTCAGCCGCTGAACGAGGGGCAGATTTACGACACCAACCGTCTGGCGGTGCACCTGATGCTTGAGCAGTTGGGCTGCGAGGTGATTAACCTCGGTATCATTCCTGACGATCCGCAAAAACTGCGCGCGGCGTTTATCGACGCTGACGCCTCTGCCGACGTGGTGATCAGCTCCGGCGGCGTATCGGTTGGCGAAGCGGATTACACCAAAACCCTGCTTGAAGAGCTGGGTGAAATCGCCTTCTGGAAGCTGGCGATTAAACCGGGCAAACCGTTCGCGTTTGGCAAACTTCCGCACAGCTGGTTCTGTGGCCTGCCGGGTAACCCGGTCTCCGCCGCGCTGACCTTCTACCAGCTGGTGATCCCGCTGCTGGCGAAGCTTTCAGGCAACAATGCCAGCCCGCTGCCGGAGCGCGTGCGCGTGCGGGCGGCAACGCGCCTCAAAAAATCACCGGGCCGTCTCGATTTCCAGCGCGGCATTCTGGCGCGCAACGCCGACGGCGAGCTGGAGGTGAGCACCACCGGGCATCAGGGTTCGCACATCTTTAGCTCCTTCAGTCAGGGTAACTGCTTTATCGTGCTGGAGCGCGATCGCGGCCACGTTGAGGCGGGCGAATGGGTTGAAGTGGAACGCTTTAACCACCTGTTCGGAGGCTGACATGACGGTGGAACTGAGCGACCCGGAGATGATGCGCTATAACCGCCAGATCGTGCTGCGCGGGTTTGATTTCGAGGGCCAGGAAGCGCTCAAGGCGGCCAGCGTGCTGGTTGTTGGTCTTGGCGGGCTGGGCTGCGCGGCAGCGCAATATCTGGCTGCGGCGGGCGTCGGCAGCATGACACTGCTGGATTTCGACACCGTGTCGGTGTCCAACCTGCAACGCCAGACGCTGCACAGCGACGCGACGGTCGGTCAGCCTAAAGTGGAATCAGCACGCACAGCGCTGGCGCGCATTAACCCCAACGTTCAGTTCACCCTGATTGACGCGATGCTGGATGACGACGCGCTGTTTGCGCAGATTGCACGGCATGACCTGGTGCTGGACTGCACCGATAACGTCGCCATTCGCAACCAGCTCAATGCGGGTTGCTTTGCCCATAAAACGCCGCTGATTTCCGGCGCGGCCATCCGCATGGAGGGGCAAATCAGCGTCTTCACCTACGCTGAAGGAGAGCCCTGCTACCGCTGCCTGAGCCGTCTGTTTGGCGAGAATGCGCTGACCTGCGTCGAGGCGGGCGTAATGGCGCCGCTGGTTGGCGTGATTGGTTCCTTGCAGGCGATAGAGGCGATCAAAGTGCTGGCGCACTACGGCACGCCCGCAGCGGGTAAAATCGTGATGTATGACGCGATGACCTGCCAGTTTCGCGAGATGAAGCTGATGCGTAACCCGGGGTGTGAGGTGTGCAGCAAATAAAAAAGTCGGGTGGCGGCTTCGCCTTACCCGACCTACAACGGCTCGAACGGCGCCACCCGGCAACAGCAATGCGAATGTAGGCCGGGTAAGCGTTAGCGCCACCCGGCAACCGCATCAGACAGACGTCCGTCCAAACGCCCCCTGCCAGTCCTGCTCAAACTTCACAATTGCCGCATCCACCGCCGGAGAGGTAATAAACTGCTGCGCCACGTCCAGCGGCAGCGTGATGGATTCGCACCCTGCCAGCAGGCAGTCCAGCGCCTGGCGCGGGGTTTTAAAGCTCGCCGCCAGCACTTTTGACTGCGGGGCATGCAGGGTCAGCAACTGTTGCAGTTCGACCACCGTCTGGATCCCGTCCCCGCCCTGCGCGTCCACGCGGTTCACATAAGGAGCCACATACTCAGCCCCCGCCAGTGCGGAGAGCATCCCCTGTGCTGCGCCGTACACCGCCGTACCCAGCGTCGGGATCCCTTCTGCTTTCAGCATTTTGATCGCCGCCAGCCCTTCAGCGGTCACGGGCACTTTCACCACCAGGTCATTGATTATCGCGCGCAGCTTACGTGCGTCTTCCACCATTCCCTCGGCGGTCTTCGCCATCACCTGAGCGAACAGCCGGCCCTTGCCGCCCAGCGCGTCGTGCAGCGCGGGCAGCAGCTCTTCCAGAGGCGTTTTACCCGCCGCCACAATGCTTGGGTTAGTGGTCACGCCCGCCAGCGGGAAGATACGCGCCAGCTTTTTGACTGCCGCAACGTCAGATGTGTCGAGATAAAGTTCCATGATGTCACCCTCAAAATTAGCCTGCACTTACCCTATCACAGCAAAACCTGCTCAGGAATTGACCCACATCAAGATAACTTTCATTCGAAAGTAATTTAATCTTCATATGTAATTAGAGGGCAAGAAAATGATCTTCAATATACAGCGTTACTCCACCCACGACGGCCCTGGTATTCGAACCGTGGTATTCCTGAAAGGCTGCTCGCTGGGCTGTCGCTGGTGTCAGAACCCGGAAAGCCGCTCCCGCACGCGGGACGTCCTGTTTGATGCCCGTCTGTGCCTGGACGGCTGTGACCTGTGTCAGCAGGCCGCGCCGGGGTGTGTTGAACGCGCGCTGAACGGGCTGGTCATTCATCGTGAGACGCTTAACGACGAGACGCTCACTGCCCTTACCGACTGTTGCCCGACCCAGGCGCTTACCGTCTGCGGTGAAGAGAAGCAGGTGGAGGAGATTATGGCCACCGTGCTGCGCGACAAGCCCTTCTACGACCGCAGCGGCGGCGGGATCACCCTCTCCGGCGGCGAGCCGTTCATGAATCCGGCGCTGGCACACGCCCTGTTTAAAGCCAGCCATGAACAAGGTATTCATACCGCCGTTGAAACCTGCCTTCACGTACCCTGGCATTATATCGAGCCGTCACTGCCGTATGTCGATCTGTTCCTGGCAGATCTGAAACATGTGGACAGTGACGTATTCAAACAGTGGACCGATGGCTCAGCCAGACGGATCCTGGACAACCTGAAGCGCCTCGCCGCTGCCGGGAAAAAAATCACCATCCGCGTGCCGCTGATCCAGGGCTTTAACGCCGATGAAGCGTCGGTTACCGCCATTACCAATTTCGCCGCCGACGAACTCGGCGTTCACGATATTCATTTTCTGCCGTATCACACGCTGGGCATGAACAAATACACCCTGCTCGGCCAACCCTACTCTGCCCCTGACAAACCGCTGGATAACCCTGCCCTGCTGGACTTCGCGCAGCAGTATGCCTGCCAGAAAGGGTTAACCGCGACCTTACGAGGATAAACTTATGACCACCCTGAATCTCAACACCCTCAGCGAGCGCATCAAGGCGCACAAAACGGCGCTGGTGCATATCGTTAAGCCGCCGGTCTGTACCGAGCGCGCGCAGCACTATACCGAAATGTATCAGCAGCATCTGGACAAGCCGATCCCGGTACGTCGCGCGCTGGCCCTCGCCCACCACCTGGCAAAACGTACCATCTGGATCAAGCACGACGAGCTGATTATCGGCAACCAGGCAAGCGAAGTGCGCGCCGCGCCGATTTTCCCGGAATATACCGTCTCCTGGATTGAGAAAGAGATTGACGATCTGGCGGACCGTCCGGGCGCGGGCTTTGCGGTGAGCGAAGAGAACAAGCGCGTCCTGCATGCGATCTGCCCGTGGTGGCGCGGCCAGACGGTGCAGGATCGCTGCTACGGCATGTTTACCGACGAGCAGAAAGGCCTGCTGGAAACCGGCATCATCAAAGCGGAAGGCAACATGACCTCCGGTGACGCACACCTGGCGGTGAATTTCCCGCTGGTGCTGGAGAAAGGTCTCGACGGCCTGCGCGCGAAAGTGGCCGAGCGCCGGTCGCGCATCAACCTGACGGTGCTGGACGATCTGCACGGCGACCAGTTCCTGAAAGCCATTGATATCGTGCTGGAAGCCGTAAGCCTGCACATCAAACGCTTTGCCGACCTGGCGCGTGAAATGGCCGCGACAGAAACCCGCGACAGCCGCCGCGACGAGCTGCTGGCCATGGCGGAAAACTGCGACATCATCGCCCACCAACCGCCAAAAACCTTCTGGCAGGCGCTACAGCTGTGCTACTTCATTCAGCTGATCCTGCAAATTGAGTCCAACGGTCACTCCGTCTCCTTTGCCCGTATGGACCAGTACCTTTACCCGTACTACCGCCGCGACGTGGAGCTGGACCAGAGTCTGGATCGCGAACACGCCATTGAGCTGCTGCACAGCTGCTGGCTGAAGCTGCTGGAAGTGAACAAAATCCGCTCCGGCTCGCACTCCAAAGCCTCTGCGGGCAGCCCGCTGTATCAGAACGTCACCATCGGCGGCCAGAAGCTGGTCAACGGTGAACCGATGGACGCGGTCAACCCGCTCTCTTACGCCATTCTCGAATCCTGCGGTCGCCTGCGCTCCACCCAGCCAAACCTGAGCGTGCGCTACCACGCGGGCATGAGCAACGACTTCCTCGACGCCTGCGTGCAGGTGATCCGCTGCGGCTTCGGGATGCCGGCGTTTAACAACGATGAAATCGTGATCCCGGAATTTATCAAGCTCGGCGTGGAACGAGCGGACGCGTATGACTATGCGGCGATTGGCTGCATCGAAACCGCCGTCGGCGGCAAGTGGGGCTATCGCTGCACCGGCATGAGCTTTATCAACTTCGCCCGCGTGATGCTGGCGGCGCTGGAAGGCGGTCGCGACGCCACCAGCGGCCAGGTATTCCTGCCGCAGGAAAAAGCGCTTTCTGCCGGTAACTTCGGGAATTTTGATGAGGTCATGGCGGCGTGGGATAACCAGATCCGCTACTACACCCGCAAATCCATTGAGATCGAGTACGTGGTGGACACCATGCTGGAAGAGAACGTCCACGATATTCTCTGCTCGGCGCTGGTGGACGACTGTATCGAACGCGCGAAAAGCATTAAGCAGGGCGGCGCGAAGTATGACTGGGTTTCCGGCCTACAGGTGGGGATCGCCAACCTCGGCAACAGCCTGGCAGCGGTGAAGAAGCTGGTGTTTGACCAGGGCGTTATCGGTCAGCAACAGCTGGCGGCGGCGCTGGCGGATGACTTCGAGGGGCTGACCCACGAGCAGCTGCGCCAGCGCCTGATCAACGGCGCGCCGAAGTACGGTAACGACGACGACAGCGTGGACCTGCTGCTGACCCGTGCCTACGAAACCTACATTGAAGAGCTGAAGCAGTACCATAACCCACGCTACGGCCGCGGCCCGATTGGGGGTAACTACTATGCGGGCACGTCGTCTATCTCCGCAAACGTGCCGTTTGGCGCAGCAACCATGGCAACGCCGGACGGGCGTAAAGCCCACACCCCGCTGGCGGAAGGGGCAAGCCCGGCCTCCGGTACCGACCACCTCGGCCCGACGGCGGTGATTGGCTCCGTGGGTAAACTGCCGACGGAAGCGATTCTCGGCGGCGTGCTGCTAAACCAGAAGCTGAACCCGTCGACGCTGGAAAACGACAGCGATCGCCAGAAGCTGATGGTGCTGCTGCGCACCTTCTTCGAGGTGCATAAAGGCTGGCACATTCAGTACAACATCGTCTCCCGCGAAACGCTGCTGGAAGCGAAGAAACACCCGGATCAGTATCGTGACCTGGTGGTGCGCGTGGCGGGCTACTCGGCGTTCTTCACTGCCCTGTCGCCAGATGCGCAGGACGATATTATTGCCCGTACTGAGCATACGCTGTAACGGTTTATCCCCTCTCCCTTTAGGGAGAGGGTTAGGGTGAGGGGGAAATGCGCACGCTGATGCCCTCACCCCGGCCCTCTCCCACGGGGAGAGGGAGAAAACACTAAAAACGGCAACTTCGGTTGCCGTTTTGCTTTGACTTTCGAATGAAATTAAATTTGTGCTCCCCGTCACCTTGTTATTAGAATGTTTCAAACGCAGTGACCCAGGAGCACAGTATGACCGTAAAAGTTATCGTCACCGATATGGACGGAACTTTCCTTGATGATGCCAAGCAGTACGATCGTGACCGCTTCCAGGCACAGTTTGAGCAGCTTAAAGCCCGCGACATTGAATTTGTTGTCGCCAGCGGCAACCAGTATTACCAGCTCATCTCCTTCTTCCCGGAGCTGAAAGATCAGATCTCCTTCGTCGCGGAAAACGGCGCGCTGGTCTTCGATCACGGCGAACAGATTTTCCACGGCGAACTGACGCGTCATGAATCGCAGATCGTCATTGGCGAGTTGCTGAAAGACAAAGGGCTGAACTTTGTGGCCTGCGGGCTGGAGAGCGCGTACGTCAGCGATAAAGCGCCAGAAGCGTTCGTGAAGCTGATGTCGAAACACTACCATCGCTTAAAACCCATCAGCGATTACCGCGAAATTGACGACGTGCTGTTTAAATTCTCCCTGAACCTGCCGGACAGCGATATCCCGAATCTGGTTGATAAACTGCATGTCTCCCTGGACGGCATCATGAAGCCGGTCACCAGCGGCTTCGGTTTTGTCGATTTGATTATCCCCGGCCTGCACAAGGCCAACGGCATCAGCCGCCTGCTTAAACGCTGGAAAGTCTCACCTCAGGCGTGCGTCGGCATTGGCGACAGCGGCAACGATGCGGAAATGCTGAAGCTGGTAAAATACTCCTTTGCGATGGGCAACGCGGCGGACAGCATTAAAGAGGTCAGCCGTTACACTACCGACGATAACAACCATCAGGGCGCGCTGAATGTGATTCAGTCCGTGCTCGACGCGCACTCCCCGTTCGACGCCTGATCCCCCTACCTGCCGGAGCCTCGCTCCGGCCTCTCACTCTTTTCCCATCCTGTGGCACCCGTCAAGGTTTTAAACTTGCATTAACTTTTTTTTAACTTAAAGTATCACTTGTAGACACTTTTACTTTCGAATGAAAGATGCGAGGCAGTTATGACCTTTACCAGCGAAACGTTGCCAGCGGACCATAAAGCGGCAATCCGTCAGATGAAACGTGAATTACGCGCGCAGATCGGCGACGTGCAGGCGGTGTTCGACCGGCTCAGCGATAAAATCGCCACCCGCGTGGCGGAAATCAACGCTCTCAAAAACAAAGGCGAAACCGTCTGGCCAGTGATCCCTTTTGCCGACGTGAAAAACGGCACGATCACCGCCGAACAGCGCGAAGCCGTTAAACGTCGCGGCTGCGCGGTGATCAAAGGCCACTTCCCGCGCGAGCAGGCGCTGGCGTGGGATCAGTCGATGCTCGACTACCTCGATCTGAACAAATTTGACGAGGTGTACAAAGGACCCGGCGATAACTTCTTCGGCACCTTAACGGCCTCTCGTCCGGAGATTTATCCGATCTACTGGTCTCAGGCGCAAATGCAGGCGCGTCAGAGTGAAGAGATGGCGCAGGTACAGTCGTTCCTTAACCGCTTATGGACATTTGAGAGCAACGGCAAGCAGTGGTTCGACCCGGACGTGAGCGTGATTTACCCGGACCGCATCCGCCGTCGTCCACCGGGAACCACCTCGAAGGGACTTGGCGCACACACTGATTCTGGCGCGCTGGAGCGCTGGCTGCTGCCCGCTTATCAGCAGGTCTTTGCCCGCGTGTTTGACGGCAACGTTGAGAAATACGATCCGTGGAATGCCGCGCACCGTACCGAAGTGGAAGAGTACACCGTGGATAACACCACCAAATGCTCGGTGTTCCGCACCTTCCAGGGCTGGACGGCGCTGTCGGATATGATCCCCGGCCAGGGGCTGCTGCACGTGGTGCCGATCCCGGAGGCAATGGCTTACATTCTGCTGCGTCCGCTGCTGGACGACGTGCCGGAAGACGAGCTGTGCGGCGTGGCGCCGGGACGCGTACTGCCGATTTCCGAGAAGTGGCACCCGCTGCTGATCGAAGCGTTAACCAGCATTCCGGCGCTGGAAGCCGGTGATTCCGTGTGGTGGCACTGCGATGTGATCCACTCCGTCGCGCCGGTGGAAAATCAGCAGGGCTGGGGCAACGTGATGTACATTCCTGCCGCGCCAATGTGCGAGAAGAATCTCGCCTATGCGAAAAAGGTCAAGGAAGCGCTGGAAACCGGCGCGTCGCCGGGCGATTTCCCGCGCGAGGATTATGAGAAAAGCTGGCAGGATCGCTTTACCGTGAACGATCTCAACATCCACGGCAGGCGCGCGCTGGGCATGGCTTAACCGTCGTACAGCCCTTCCCGCTCCACGGCGGTGCGTCGCTTCCCCTGACGTATCCGCCGTACCGACTCCCGCACGGTCAGCGTGCCGTTTAGCAGCAACGTTCCTACCGGCGCGTCCGGGCGCATCAGCCGCTGCTGGAGCATATATACCGCTTCTGTTCCCAGCTCATCGCGCGGGACATGCACTGCCGTTAAGGGCACATCCTGAATCGCGGCCAGATTAAACCCGTCAATGCTCATCACCGAGACATCCTGCGGCACGCGCAGACCGTGTTTTTGCAGCGCGCTGATGGTCCCCGCCGCCATAAAATCGCCACCAACCAGGAACGCCGTTGGCAGGTCCTTCCCTTTCTGCTGGTGAAGCCACTCGCTCACCAGCTGCTCCGTCTCTCTGGCGCTGAAGCTGGACACCATCAGCAGGTCGCGCCTGTCGCTGAACCTGAGGTTATGACCGTGCCACGCGCCGCGGATCCCGGACAGGCGCAGCTCCATGGTGTAGCGACGCAGGCACAGCACGTTCATCACCTCCCGGTGCCCCATCTCGAACAGGTACTCTGCCGCCCGCTCGCCAATCGCGCGATGATCCGGCGCGACGGCGGGCAGGCGCATGTGGCGGTCCCGGCAGTTAATCAGCATGCAGGGTTTGCCCACGTCTACCGCCAGATCGTGGATATGCGGATCGTCGATACCGAGGAGGATCGCCGCCTGAGTGTCCGCTTCGTTCATGCGGGCCAGAAACAGCTGGGCATCGCTGTCGTTCTCCTCCAGCGCACAGTAGCGCAGACGCACCTCGTGCGAGGCCAGTCCTTTGCTCACGCTCTGGATGACGCGGTAGTAAAAGATGTCGGACCGCTCGTCAAACGCCCGCTGCGGGGCAAACACCACCAGGCTGTTAAGCAGCAGACGCCCCGCCGCCATGCCGTCCATTACCCCCAGCTCCCGCGCGCACGCCAGCACCTTTGCCCGTGCCTTTTCGCTGGTGTTTGCCTTCCCAGCCAGCACGCGAGAAACGGTGCTGATGGAGAGCTGCGTCCGGGCGGCGATTTCGGTGATTTTAAGCCTTTTGTCCATTTTGTGATCTGGCTCCGGATGTGAAATGAAAAAATTTTCACAACATGTTTATCAGGTAATAACTTGCGAGAAGGTCATAATGCCGAAAATTAAACCTCTGTTATGAGAAAATTTGCACAAAATCCACTATTCCCTGCCCAATTTCTTTCTTAAGGTGAACCTGTCACACAACTTCCATACTAGTTGTATAGCAGCTTAGCGCTCTAAAACAGATAACTTTCAAACGCCTGACGCTGTGTGACACCTGAACCTTTGTCCCCTTACCGTCCGTCTTGTGGAGAAGAAAATGAGTCAGGACATCAATAACACCGTTGCGACAAGCAAAACACGTCGCGTCATCAGGAACCTGCGCTGGTACGTACTGGTGCTGTTTCTTCTCGGCGTGACCGTTAACTACATCACCCGTAACTCGTTAGGTATTCTCGCCCCTGAGCTGAAAGAGAGCCTCGGGATCACCACCGAGCAGTACTCCTGGATCGTCGGCGCGTTCCAGATCGCCTACACCATTTTCCAGCCCCTGTGCGGCTGGCTGATTGACGTTATCGGCCTGAAAATCGGCTTTATGGTCTGCGCCGGGATCTGGGCGCTGATGTGTATCTTCCACGCGGGTGCCGGAAGCTGGCTGCACCTGGCGATTCTGCGCTTCTTTATGGGTGCGTCCGAAGCCGCCGCCACGCCAGCGAACGCCAAAACCATCGGTGAATGGTTCCCGAAATCAGAGCGCCCTGTTGCCGCAGGCTGGGCGGGGGTAGGCTTCTCCATTGGGGCCATGCTGGCCCCGCCTATCATCTACTTTGCCCACGCGTCGTTCGGCTGGCAGGGTGCGTTTATGTTTACCGGCGTGCTGGCGCTGCTGTGGGTGATCCTGTGGTGGGCGTTTTATCACAACCCGGAACAGCACCCGAACCTGAGCCGCGATGAGCTGGCGTTTATCAAGCAGGATAACGAACCTGCGCCGGTCAAACTGCCCTTCCTGACCGCGCTGAAAACCGTCTCGAAGAACAAACGGTTCTACGGTATCGCCATCCCGGCCTTTATGGCGGAACCGGCCTGGGCCGTGCTGAGCTTCTGGGTGCCGCTGTACCTCGCCAAAGAGCACGGTATGGATTTGAAGCAGATCGCGATGTTCGCCTGGCTGCCGTTCCTGGCCGCCGACCTCGGCAGCGTGGCGAGCGGCTACCTGACCCGGCTCTACACCCGCTGGTTTGGCTGCACCCGCGTCAACTCGGTGGTAGCCAGCTCCGTCACCGGCGCGTTTCTGATGATTTCTCTGGCCGTCGTGGCCGTGACCCGCGACCCGTATATCACCATCGTGCTGATCTCCATCGGCGGCTTCGGGCACCAGATCATCTCCTGCATGCTTAGCGCGCTGGTCGTGGAGTCGTTCGACAAAGGCCAGATGGCGACGGTCAACGGCATGCGCGGCTCGGCGGCGTGGATCGCCAGCTTCCTGTTCTCCCTTTTGATTGGGGTGACCGCCGACAAAATCGGCTTTAACCCGCTCTTTATCGCCATGGGCTTCTTTGACCTGATTGGCGCTGTTTTCCTGGTGGCATTTATTGCTGAACGTCGCGCCAAGCGCGCCTGATAGTGGATGTATTGCATATGAAAACCCTGAAAAACTGGACCGTCGATACGCAGCCGGCGAATCATCTGGAACTGCTGATCGATAACCAGCACCGCCTGTGCCTGTATGTGCTGGAAGAGAATCTGTTCCGTGTGCTGATCAAACGTAAAGGCGAGCTGGCGCTGAACCGCACCTGGAGCATCGCGCCGGAACAAGATGTGCCGTGGGAAGGCCGCCGTCGTGACGATGTCAGCGGCTTCACCTGCCCTGCCTGGACGCTGACGCAGCAGGACGACACGTTAACCGTAGCGACTGAACAGCTGCGCGTCACCGTCCACCAGCCGCTGTGGCTGGAGTGGCACTACCGCAATGAGGCGGGCGAGTGGCAGCCGCTGGTCAATGACCGCCCGACCAGCGCCTACCTGCTGAACGCCCACGGTGACGGCGTGGCGCACTATCTCAGCCGCCGTAAGGATGAACGTTTTTACGGTCTGGGTGAGAAAGCGGGTGATTTACAGCGCAACGGCAAACGCTATGAGATGCGTAACCTGGACGCGATGGGCTATAACGCGGCCAGCACCGATCCGCTTTACAAGCACATCCCGTTCACCCTCACCCGTCGCGATGACGTGAGCTACGGTCTGTTCTACGATAACCTGAGCAACTGCTGGCTGGATCTGGGTAACGAGATCGACAACTATCACACTGCCTACCGCCGCTGGCAGGCGGAAGCGGGCGATATTGACTACTACCTCTTCACCGGCAAGCGCGTGCTGGACGTGACCAAAGCCTTCGTGCGCCTGACGGGGAAAACGCTGTTCGGACCGAAATGGAGCCTGGGCTACAGCGGCTCGACCATGCACTACACCGACGCGCCGGATGCGCAAAACCAGCTGATGAACTTCATCCGCCTGTGCGATGAGCATGCCATTCCGTGCGACTCGTTCCAGCTCTCCTCCGGCTATACCTCGATTAACGGCAAGCGCTACGTCTTTAACTGGAACTACGACAAAGTGCCGCAGCCGAAGGTGATGAGCCAGGCGTTCCACGACGCGGGGCTGCGGCTTGCGGCCAACATCAAGCCGTGTCTGTTGCAGGATCATCCCCGCTACAGCGAAGTGGCGGAACGCGGCCTGTTCATTCGTGATTCAGAAACCGATGCGCCTGAACTTTCCAGCTTCTGGGATGACGAAGGATCGCATCTCGACTTCACCAACCCGCAGACGGTGCAGTGGTGGCAGAACGGCGTGACCACGCAGCTGCTGGAGATGGGCATCGACTCCACCTGGAACGACAACAACGAGTATGAAGTGTGGGACGGGGAAGCGCGCTGCTATGGCTTCGGTCAGGAGATCGCCATCAAGCACATTCGCCCGGTGATGCCGCTGCTGATGATGCGCGCCTCGCTGGAAGCGCAGCAGCGCTTTGCGCCGGAGAAACGTCCGTATCTGATCTCCCGCTCCGGCTGCGCCGGGATGCAGCGCTACGTTCAGACCTGGAGCGGCGACAACCGCACCAACTGGGACACCCTGCGTTATAACATCCGCATGGGGCTGGGCATGAGCCTGTCCGGACTGTTCAACGTCGGTCACGACGTCGGCGGTTTCTCCGGCGACAAGCCGGATGCCGAGCTGTTCGTGCGCTGGGTACAGAACGGCGTGATGCACCCGCGCTTTACCATTCATTCGTGGAACGATGATCACACGGTGAACGAGCCGTGGATGTACCCGGGCGTCACGCCTGCGATTCGCAGCGCCATTGAACTGCGCTACCGCCTGCTGCCGTATCTCTACACCCTGCTCTGGCAGGCGCACGCCGACGACGAGCCGATGCTGCGCCCGACCTTCCTCGATCATGAGCACGATGCGCAGACCTTTGAAGAGTGCGACGACTTCCTGCTGGGCCGTGACCTGCTGGTGGCCAGCGTCGTCGAAGCCGGGCAGCGCGAGCGCCGCGTCTGGCTGCCGGATAACGAAACCGGCTGGTACGATTTTTACACCCACGCGTGGTATGCGGGCGGGCAAGCGATCGTCCTTGATGCGCCGCTGGAAAAACTGCCGCTGCTGGTGCGCGCCGGGGCCGGTTTGCCGCTCAGCGAACGCATCCGTCACGTGAGCGCAGATAAAGACGATACCCGCGAGCTGAAACTGTTCCCGGTGAAAGGCGTCGGCACCACCGCCGGGCTGCTGTTTGAGGATGACGGCGAAAGCTGGGGCTACCAGAACGGCAACGCGCTGTGGGTGGAATGGGAGATGGTGTGCGACGGCGCAAGTATCAACCTGAAGGTGAATGCGCGCGGCGACTATCGTCCGGCATGGAAGGCGCTGAAGGTGTCATTACCGGCGGGGGAAAAACGTACGCTGCGGGTGAACGGGGTTGAAGGGGGCGAGTGGGTGGTATAGTGCGGCCTGTTGCCCTCACCCTAACCCTCTCCCACAGGGAGAGGGGATAGAACGTAGGCCGGGTAAGGCGAAGCCGCCACCCGGCTATTTTTTTAACTCTCGATACCTTTACTGCGCAGGTAATCTTCGTAGTTACCGGTGAAGTCCACCACGCGCTCTGGCGTAATTTCGATCACGCGGGTCGCCAGCGAGCTGACGAACTCCCGGTCGTGAGAGACGAAGATCAGGGTGCCCTGATACATCTCCAGCGCCATGTTTAGCGACTCAATAGATTCCATATCCAGGTGGTTGGTCGGTTCATCCATCACCAGAATATTCGGTTTTTCCATCATCAGCTTGCCGAACAGCATACGGCCCTTTTCACCACCGGAGAGCACTTTGGCTGGCTTTTTGATGTCGTCCTGGCTGAACAGCAGACGCCCCAGAATGCTGCGTACCGCCTGCTCGTCGTCGCCTTCCTGCTTCCACTGGCTCATCCAGTCGAAGACGGTCAGATCGTTTTCAAACTCATATTCATGGTCCTGCGCGTAGTAACCAATCTGCGCGTTTTCAGACCATTTCACGGTACCGTTATCCGGTTGCAGTTCACCCACCAGGGTTTTCAGCATAGTGGATTTACCCACGCCGTTGGCGCCCAGGATGGCAATCTTCTCGCCCACTTCCAGCAGCAGGTTGAAGTTTTTGAACAGCGGGCCTTCATCGAAGCCTTTGGTGAGGGCTTCCACTTCCAGCGCGTTACGGAACAGCTTCTTGTCCTGCTCGAAGCGGATGAACGGGTTCTGACGGCTGGAGGCTTTAACCTCTTCCAGCTTGATTTTGTCGATCTGACGTGCACGCGACGTTGCCTGGCGCGATTTAGAGGCGTTGGCGCTGAAGCGGCTGACGAAGGATTGCAGGTCCGCAATCTGCGCTTTCTTCTTGGCGTTGTCGGCCAGCAGACGCTCGCGCGCCTGGGTTGCCGCCGTCATGTACTCATCGTAGTTGCCCGGATAAACGCGCAGCTCGCCGTAGTCCAGATCCGCCATGTGAGTACACACCATGTTCAGGAAGTGACGGTCGTGCGAGATGATGATCATGGTGCTGTCGCGATCGTTCAGCGTCTGCTCCAGCCAGCGGATGGTGTCGATGTCCAGGTTGTTCGTCGGTTCGTCGAGCAGCAGGATGTCCGGGTTAGAGAACAGCGCCTGTGCCAGCAGCACACGCAGCTTCCAGCCTGGCGCGACTTCGCTCATCGGGCCGTAATGCTGTTCAACCGGAATACCGACGCCCAGCAGCAGTTCGCCCGCACGCGCTTCCGCAGAGTAGCCGTCCATTTCGCCGTATTGCGTTTCCAGGTCGGCCACTTTGTAACCGTCTTCTTCGCTCATCTCAGCGAGACCGTAGATACGATCGCGCTCCTGCTTCACTTCCCACAGCTCCGCGTGCCCCATGATCACGGTGTCGAGCACGGTGAACTCTTCGAAGGCGAACTGATCCTGACGCAGCTTACCGATGCGCTCGTTAGGGTCGAGCGACACGTTACCGAGCGTTGGCTCCAGGT
Source organism: Enterobacter sp. DTU_2021_1002640_1_SI_PRY_ASU_LCPMC_013 (assembly GCF_032389435.1). Taxonomy (NCBI): domain Bacteria; kingdom Pseudomonadati; phylum Pseudomonadota; class Gammaproteobacteria; order Enterobacterales; family Enterobacteriaceae; genus Enterobacter; species Enterobacter sp. DTU_2021_1002640_1_SI_PRY_ASU_LCPMC_013. The sequence continues at coordinate 1,468,093 of NZ_CP135594.1, read as the reverse complement.
CACCGCCGAGGATCTTCATAAAGGTGGATTTTCCGCTACCGTTGGCACCAATCAGGCCGTAACGGTTGCCGCCGCCAAATTTGACGGAAATGTTTTCGAACAGCGGCTTACTGCCAAACTGCATAGTGACGTTGCTGGTAACTAACACGGAGAGATTCCTGCGAAAAGTGTGATAAACGCGGCATTATGCCACAATTCCGAATTGAGATCCCGTGTTGCGGTAATCCACTAAACTTTAACAAAATCGAAAAAAATGTGATTTCGTACACATCTGAATTCCCAGTTAACGGGAATGCACATATAATGCGCTCCCATTACCGATTCAGACTTATCAACTCATCGCCAGAATGGCTTAGATACCTCGCATAACATGAACATGAAATTAACAACGCTTTTTGCGGCGGCGTTAGCCGTAGTAGGTTTTTGTAAGACCGCGTCTGCGGTGACGTATCCCCTGCCGACAGACGGAAGCCGTCTGGTGGGTGAAAACCAGGTGGTGACGGTGCCGGAAGGGAACTCTCAGCCGCTGGAATACTTCGCGGCGCAGTATCAGCTCGGTCTGTCGAACATGCTGGAGGCGAACCCGGGCGTTGACCCGTATCTGCCGAAAGCGGGTACCGTACTCAACATTCCACAGCAGCTGATCCTGCCGGATACCGTGCACGAAGGTATCGTGATTAACAGCGCCGAAATGCGTCTGTATTACTACCCGAAAGGCACCAACACCGTGATCGTGCTGCCTATCGGTATCGGTCAGCTGGGTAAAGACACTCCGCTGAACTGGACCACCAAAGTAGAGCGTAAGAAAGCGGGCCCAACCTGGACGCCGACCGCCAAAATGCACGCTGAGTACATTGCTGCCGGCGAACCGCTGCCAGCCGTTGTGCCTGCCGGCCCGGATAACCCGATGGGTCTGTACGCGCTGTACATTGGACGTCTGTATGCCATTCACGGTACTAACGCCAACTTCGGTATCGGCCTGCGCGTAAGCCACGGCTGCGTGCGTCTGCGTAATGAAGACATCAAATTCCTGTTCGATAACGTGCCGGTCGGTACGCGCGTGCAGTTCATTAACGAACCGGTGAAAGCGACGTCAGAGCCGGACGGCAGCCGTTACATTGAAGTGCATAACCCGCTGTCCACCAGCGAAGATCAGATCAACAACAACGAAATCGTACCGATTAAGCTGACCAGCGCGGTGCAGTCCGTCACCTCTCAGGCGGATGTTGACACGACCATTGTTGACCAGGCGATTCAGAACCGTTCCGGTATGCCGGTGCGTCTGAACTAATCGTGAGAATTATAAAAGCGGGCCGCGGGGCCCGCTTTTTTTTATCCGTTATTCACGATAACGATGCCGCCATGGTCATAGCGATAGTGACAATGGGCATACTCCAGCGGCGTGCCATCTTCAAGATAGATCACCTGCTCCACCTCCAGCACCGGATCGGTCAGTTCACAGATTAAGTGCTGCATATCCAGCGCATTTGGTTTCAGCGCCCGCACCACCCGATACGATCCCATGATCTTCAGCCCCAGCGTCTCCTGTACATACCGGAACACCGAACTTTCAAGATGGGTTTTGTTCAGACCGGGCACCAGATTGAGCGGCATTACCGTAGCGTCCAGAGACATCGGCTCACCGTTCAGTAAACGCAGACGGATAAAGTCATAGATCGGCGTATCCGGATTTATCATCAGCGATGCCTGCTCTTTCTCGTTCGGGAAGCGCAGTTCGAAGTGCACCACCTGGCTCGTCACCGTGCCTAAATGTTCCCATGTTTTGGTCGCCCCGAAGTAGTCGCTGCCGGAGAGATCCCACTGGGAAAGCTGGAGGAAATTTTTGCGGATGAACGTGCCCTGCCCCTGTCGGGTATAGACCAGCCCTTCTACGATCAGCTGACGCATCGCCTGCTGAATGGTCATCCGGCTGGTGCTGAACTCCGCCGCCAGCGCGAACTGGTCCGGCAGAGGTTCATTGGCGGCGTACTGCTGGGTGATAATGCGTTTCTTAATTTCCCGCGCTATGGTGATGTACTTCGCCGCCATCGTCCTTCCTTAAATTAGTGTTCTGTCCCGCTGTTTTTCAACGCCACTCGCTCGGCAACTTTGAGGAAAGGCAGGTAGAAGAATACACCAAATACGATGATTGCCAACTGCACCACCACCGCCCGCCAGTCCCCCGCCGTCGCCAGCCAGGCGCTGAGGATCGGCGGGGTCGTCCACGGGATCATCACCACGCAGCGCGACATGAGCCCCAGCGTGGTACAGAGCCACGCAAAGTAAATCCCGATAGCGGGCAGCAGCACAAACGGGATCATCAGCGGCAGGTTAAAGACTATCGGCAGGCCGAAAATCACCGGCTCGTTGATGTTAAACAGACCCGGCGCCAGCGACAGACGCGCCACCTGCTTCGCTGATTTCTGTCTTGAGAAGATGAAGATAGCAATCAGCAATGAGATTGTGCTGCCCGTCCCGCCCACCATGCCAAAGGTCGGCACAAAGATGTTGTTAATGATGTGCGGGATCGGCTGGCCGTTGGCAAAGGCCAGCATATTCTCATTGGTATTGATCAGCAGGAACGGCTCCAGCACCACGCTGTTGACCACCGACTGATGAATACCGAGCGTGAACAGGAAGTTACCGAAGCTGTAAATGAAGATCGTCCCGGGCAGACTGGTGTTGATCAGCCGCAGCGGCTGCTGAATAAATGTCGTAATGAGATGGATCAGATCCGTGTGCAGCACGTTCGCCAGTATGGCCGCCAGCACCGCAAACAGGGAGAGCGTGAGGATCGTCGGGATCAGCGCGGTAAAGGATTTGCTCACCGCTGGCGGTACGTTCTCCCCCAGCGAAATGTGCAGCGCCTTCAGCCGTGAAATGGCGATAAACAGCTCGGTTGAGAGCAGCCCAATCAGCACCCCGGCGAAAATCCCGGTGGAGCCGATATTGGCGAACGTCAGCACCTGGGTAACGTTTACCGTGGCGTCGCTGCCGACGGGGGTAATCTGTAAGCGCATCGGCATCATGATGATGAAACTGCTGACGGCGATAACCACTGCCGAGACCGGATTGTCGAAATCTTTGTTGCGCGCTAGCGACCAGGCGATCATCGGCGCCAGCAGCAGCGCGGCGATGTTCAGCGTGCCGTTGATGATCGCCTCGCCCCACACCTTAAACTGCGTAAGCGTGTCGCCCGCAAAAATCCACGGGAACACCACGTTATTCACCAGCACCGCCAGACCGGCAAGGATGAAAATCGGCATTACCGTGGCGAAGGCATCGCGCAGGGAGCGAAGATGCACCTGGTTTGCCAGGCGCGCTGAGAACTCAACAAATTTATCGACAAAAGACTGCATGTGCGGTGTTATTTTTGTTTCAGACATAGCGGATAGTTCCCATCAATCAGTCACAAAAACGGCCCGGCAGCGTACGGCTTACATCTCGCGTCCGTTGGTATGGATAACCTGTTTTAACCACGCATAGCTCTTCTTCGGCACGCGCTTCAGGTCTTTCAGGTCGTGATTTTCACGGTTGACGTAGACCACGCCGTAGCGCTTGCGCATGTCACCCTGCGAGCTAAGAATGTCAATCAACCCCCAGCCGAGATAGCCCAATACCTCTGCCCCGTCCTCGAACATCGCCTCTTTCATGGCCTCGATATGCGCCCGGTGGTAGTCGATGCGGTAGGTATCCTCTATGGGGTTTACGCCATCCCAGGACTCAATCACCCCAATGCCGTTCTCAATCGGGAATACTGGCATCCGCCAGTCGTTGGCATAGCGGGTGATGATGGTGCGAAAGCCCAGCGGATCGATCTGCCAGTTCCACTCGGTGGCCTTCAGGTACGGATTGTTTTTCTCGCCGTGCAGCAGGTAATAGTTCACCGGCGTGCCTTCCGGGATGGCATCGCTGTCCAGCGTTTTGCTGGCGTAGTAGCTGAAGGCCATAAAGTCGTTCTTCGTGCGCGCAAACAGCGCGAGATCGTCTGCGCGGTAGATATCGCCGAAGCCTTCCTGCTCCACCACCGCCATCACCGCCGGGCTGTAGCCCTGGCCCGCGAAGACGCGCAGCAGGTTCTGGTTGAGGAATTCGTCGTACTGCTGGGCGCAGAAGATGTCACGCGGTTTGCAGGTGGCCGGATAAATCAGCTGGTGCGCCAGCATGCCGCCCATCAGCTTGCCCGGCTTAGTCTGGTGCAGGTACTCGGTCAGCGCCATGTGCGCCACCATGGTGTGATGCTGCACTTCGTACAGCTCGCGCAGGGTTTCCTCCCCCTTCATATAGCCGGAGATGCGAAAGGCTATCGGCATGTGGAAAATATTCTGCTCGTTAAAGGTCAGCCAGTACTTCACCCGGTCACCAAAGCAGTCGATCATCTTTTTGCCGTAGCGGATAAACGCCTCCACGACGCGACGATCGTTAAATCCGTTGTACTCCTGCGCCAGCGCCAGCGGCATATCGAAGTGGTAGAGGCAGACCATCGGCTCGATACCGCGGGCGATCAGATCGTCGATAAAACGGTCATAAAACGCGATGCCTTCGGCGTTGAACTCGCCGTCACCCTGCGGGCAGACGCGGCTCCAGGAGATCTGGAAGCGGTAACAGTTCATGCCCAGATCCTGCATCAGGTCGAAATCTTCCCGGTAGCGGTGGTAGGAGTCGGTGGCCACTTTCCAGTCAGAGATATTTTCACCGGCTTCGCGAATGTCATACACCGACATCCCCTTTCCGCCCTCATTCCAGGCCCCTTCCGTCTGCATGCTCGACACCGAGTTGCCCCATAAGAAGTTGGCTGGCAGTGATTGATTCATGGTTGCCTCCTATATGACTAGTCATTTAAATGATATGACTAGTCATATAGCCGGAGATGAAATTTCGATCAAAGGGGAGGAACGATTTTTGTGAGATGGGTTTGAATAATGACGAGGGATGTCTTGCGAACTGCGCCCCGGCAGCAAGTCATATTGCTGCCAGACGTAAATGAGTCTGCGCAATTCAGGGGAAAGATACCGAACCGCCGAACTCCATATAGATTTTTGCCAGATTATTTAACTGGTTAAAGCGATTTTCATACAGTGCCAGTTCGGCCTGACGGCGTTTCTCCTGAGCATCAAGCCAGAAAGAAATTCGCACCGCGCCCTGGCGATAGCGAACTTCGTTTAGCCTCTCTGATTTTTTCGCCAGTTCCAGGCCTTCACGTAGAAGCGTCTCCTGTTCCAGGAGTTGATGACGCAAAGCAAGCGCATCTTCTATGCTACTCATCGCCTTGTAAAGTTCCTGTTTAAACTCCAGAACCCGTTGCTCGTAGTCGTTGCGGGCAATCTTCACGTCCATGCCCCTTTCTCTCCATTCCAGGAACGGCAGGGTCAGGTTTGCTCCAACAGAGCCTACAGGATTTTCCAGGAAGGCCATAAGGCTGCTGCTGCTGGTGCCAAGCGAGCCGGTCAGACTAAACGCTGGATAAAATGCAGTACGCTGGACATCAACGGTGGCCAATGCTTCCCGTACCCGCCACTCTTTAGCGCTGATATCGGGTCGATGCCGCAGCACGTTGACCGGGATCTTTCCACTGACCTGCGGCAGTGGTCCCATTGGTAACGTTTTCGGTTCGACTATCGCGCTGCCCGGCGCGGTTCCAAGCAAAACGGCTTGCTGATTGAGCGCCTGTAAACGTTCATTCTTCAACGCCGCCAGCCTGTTTTCCTGCGAAAGCACGCCCTGCTGAGCATCCACAACATCCAGAGAGGAGGCACCGCCCGCGGCATAACGCGCGTTAGCCAGGCGCAGCGTCTCTTTTGCATAGTTGATGCTTTGTTGCAGGACAGACAGCTGCTGGTTAATAAAGCCTAAGCGCCAGTAATTATTACTGGCATTTGAAAGCAGCGTCAGGCGTGCAGAACGCAGATCCTCTTCCGAGGCAAAATGTGCCCACGCCTTCCCATCGCGCTGCCGCGCTATTTTGCCCCACAGATCCAGCTCATAGCTGGTATTAATACTGGCAACGCTGCCCCTGCTCCAGTTGGCTGAGCTGTTCAGCTGTTTTTTACCGTCAAGCGCGAGCGAACCTTTTAGTCCCGGATCGTTTGTGATGCCAATCCGCTCTTCTTCCAGGCGGGCGCGATAAACACGCAATACCGCTCCAGCGACATCGTTATTGCGCACCATCACCTGCCGCAGCCAGCCGTCGAGGTCTGGATCGTTAAAGGCCTGCCAGTCGAATGGCATCCTCTCCTCCGCAGCATCCGCCTGATACCAGTTGGCAGGGTATTTCACCTCAGGAGGCTGATAGTCGCTCTTCAGAGAGTCGGCGCAGCCAGCGCTAAGCAGGACAGCAAGGCATACCGTTAAAGGGGATAATATTTTCATGGGTTACTCGCTGGCCAGTGAAACGACCGGATCCATCCTTGCTGCCTTGCGGGCAGGGAGATAACCAAAGATCATGCCGATTAAAGTTGAGCAGAAGAATGCGGCAGCAGCGGCCTGCCACGAATAAATGGCGGTGAAAATGCCCCCTGCCAGCGCGGTGAACAGCGCTCCGGCGGCATACGACAGTGCAATACCTAACACTCCGCCTATTAGACATACCAGCACAGCCTCAATCATAAACTGCTGCATGATATCGCCCTGACGCGCACCGACCGCCATTCGTACGCCAATCTCATGGGTCCGTTCCGTGACCGACACCAGCATGATATTCATCACCCCAATGCTGCCGATCATCAGCGAGATGCAGGCCACCATCAGAATCAGGATGCTAAAGGTCATTGAGGTCCGTTCGATTGATTGTCGAATCTGCTCGAAATTATAAAGCTGGAAGTCTTTCACGCCGTGGCGTTGAGTGAGAAGCTGAGAAATAGCGCTGACCGCTGCCTCGTTGGCAACATCATCCTTAAGCCTTACGCTGATGCTGGTCAACACCGGTTTTCCTGTCATTCGATACATCACCGTGCTGTAAGGCATCCAGACGTTAATGCGATTAGGCGCATAGCTTCGGCTGTTCCCTTTGGCGATGCCGACAACCCGTGCAGGCACGGAACCCAGAAAAACGATTTGCCCAAGTGCCTTGAGTCCCGCATCGTCAAATAACGCCTTGCGGGCGTTTTCATCAATGATGACTTCCTGCGAGGCATTTCGATCGTCCTGGAAAGTTGATCCCTGCAACAGTTCAATACCGTTTACGCGAAAATGATCGCGCCCAACGCCATTGATCGTGGCGGTAGCGGATTTACCCAGAAAGCGAATGTTGTCGGAAGCGTTAACTTCGGGGCTGACGCTGTCAACAAACCCCTGCTTTGCTAATGCTTCGGCGTCTGCCGGGACCAGTGTACGAATGGCTTCAGTGCTGTCGTCAAAGAAATCCCTTCCCGGGTAGATGCTCACCACGTTGGTTCCAAGCTCCTTGATATTATCAAGGGTTCGCTGTTTCGCGCCTTCACCCAGTGCCACCACCGTAACAACCGCGGCGATACCAAAAATAATGCCCGTCATGGTTAACGTCGTGCGCAGGCGATGCGCATTCATCGCTTTTAACGCCATGTGCAGGGATTCACGGGTACGGTCAACAATACTTTGCCACCAGCTTTGCTGAACGCTGTCAGGTCGTTTAAGGGCAACCCCGGAGGTAACACGACTGCCGGTATCAGAAATAATTTCACCGTCACGCAGCTCAATAATACGGTTAGCATGCTGCGCTACCTTCATATCATGTGTCACCATAACCACGGTATGGCCACGCTGATTCAGTTCACTGAGTATTGACAGTACCTCCTGACCGGACTGCGTATCCAGCGCGCCGGTGGGTTCATCCGCCAGAATGATTTCACCGCCGTTAATCAGCGAGCGGGCAATACTCACACGCTGCTGCTGGCCGCCTGAAAGCTCTCCCGGCTTATGATGTTCACGACCTTCCAGCCCGAGTCTTCCAAGCAATGTCGCCGCGCGCAGACGGCGCTTTTCGCGCTCACTATTGGCATAAATCGCCGGAATTTCAACGTTACTTAACGCGCTCAGGTCGGGCATTAAATGATAACGCTGGAAGATAAAACCGATGTGCTCACGGCGGATCCTTGCCAGATCGTCAGGTGAAAGCTGGGCGGCATTTTGACCGCTGATAAAGTAATCGCCACAATCAGGGACATCGAGACAGCCCATAATATTCATCAGGGTTGACTTACCGGAACCGGAGGCGCCGATGATCGCGACCATCTCCCCAGCAGCGATAGTCAAATCAATCCCTTTAAGCACGGTGAGATCCTGTCCACCGTTCCTGTAGGTGCGGCTGATGCCCTTGAGTTCTATGATATTACTCAAGATACAAACCCTTCCCCGGGCGCTTTTTCACCCGGCTGCGATAACACAACATGTTCCCCGACTTTTACACCGTCCAGGATCTGGATATCCACACTGTTAGTAATGCCGGTTTTGACCTCACGGGTTTCCAGCCGCTTATCACTGGTCAATATCTGCACCTGCTGTTTGTTGCCACTCACCTTGTGCACAGCCTGAATCGGCACCAGTAACGTATTTTTAGCTTCTCCAGCCAGCAAGGTCACCTGTGCTGTCATGGCAATTCGCAGCCGATTTTCTGGATTGGGGACATCCAGCAGCGCGTTGTAGTACACCGAAGCATTTGACGTGCCTGACCCTGAGGCTGAGCTACTGCTGGCAAGGCTATCATCTTTCATAACCGACTCAGGTGCCAGTTCAACGGTACGTAACGTGGCGTCATAATGCTTATCCGGCTCAGAGAAAATGGTGAATCTGGCTTTCTGTCCCGGTGAAATTCGCGTGATATCCGCCTCAGAGATCTGGGCTTTAATTGTCATCACGTCCAGACGTGCGAGTTTGATAATGGTCGGCGCACTTTGGCTGGAGTTAACCGTTTGGCCCTGTTGGGTGACAACGGCAATAACAATGCCGTCCATGGGAGCAACAACTTTTGTATAACCCAAATCGACCTTTTTCTTGTCGACATCAATTTGCGCCTGGACGAGTTTGGCGTTCAGTGCCGATAGCTCAGCGCGGGTACTGGCCAGCGTGGTTTCAGCCGTTTCGAAATCTTCTCTCGAGCTGGCATCCTCATTTAACATCTGGCGCTGGCGCTTAAAACGCAATGAGGCTTGCTTCAACTGCGCCTGCTTAGCCTGAAGGTCCGCTTTTACCACGTTGAGAGCAGCTTCTGCGTTGCGTAAATCATTCCGCTGCGGCACGTCATCAATTTCAGCGATGAGCTGTCCTTTAGTGACACGATCGCCTAACTTCACCTTCAGCGACTTAACCTGGCCAGAAACCTGTGCCCCAACGTTGACCCGCTCAATCGCATCAATTCGACCGGTAGCAAGTACGGCGTTTTCAATATCGCCGATGCGTACTGGAGCGGTAACATACTCAGGAACCTCGGGGCTTCTCAGGAAGAAGAACAAGGCGATGCTAAAAATAATTAGCAGAGCCGCAGCACAGGTCATTACGCGTCGGGGAGGGAATTTTGTTAACATTACGCAGGTTTTCCATAACGATAAACAGCAGTGAATCAGGCATCATAGTAACATCGCCAGTATTTACGGGAGGTAAACCCGCGCTATTTGGTGAAGTAGCGTCATCGTAGACCCCCGCCATCAATTACACAGAATCACCAGGTCCGCCTGTAAACCGCCGCAAGCGTGGGATTTTGTGCCTAAATCCACAGAGTCCCCTTCTGCTGAGCCCCACCTGCGATTTTTCCCATAATCGATTCATTGTGCATTAAGTGCTTAATTATAGTTGCAACCCACACATGATAATAGTAATTATTATCATTAGCATTTGCACTGATGGTTTATCTGGCAAGGTATACAGAGGTATCAGGAAACAAGCCTCTCCAGGTTTGTTGAACGGTCTCACACTCAACAAATGCATCTGAACACCGCGGCGTGGCAGCACGACGCCTGGGCTGTTCAAAAGGACAACGGCGCGTAAGCGTTAATGGAAGCCGGGACAAGGAATTCCCGATTCACCAGCCTACGTCACGGAATAGTCAGCGACAGGACCGTTCGTAAGGCTGGTGAAACTCAAAAAGGACGCGGCGTCTGTCAAAGCAGGCTTAACGAAAATTAACGTCCTGCTGCTGGCATATGACTGCGTCGACTTCCTGATTTAGTTCGTCAAGCGGAGAGGGATTTTCTCATGCGTATTTTGTTTGTAGGCCCGCCTCTCTATGGGCTGCTGTATCCTGTGCTGTCTCTGGCACAGGCGTTTCGCGTTAACGGCCATGAAGTGCTGATCGCCAGCGGAGGAAAATTCGCCCAAAAAGCGGCAGAAGCAGGGCTGGTGGTATTTGACGCCGCACCCGGTTTTGATTCTGAAGCTGACTATCGCCGCCGCGAGGCACAGCGAAAAGAAAGCAACATCGGCACAAAAATGGGCAACTTCTCATTCTTCAGCGAAGAGATGGCCGACCACCTGGTGGAGTTTGCCGGACACTGGCGGCCCGATCTCATCATCTACCCGCCGCTCGGCGTCATCGGGCCTCTGATTGCCGCCAAATACGATATACCGGTCGTAATGCAAACCGTCGGCTTCGGCCATACGCCCTGGCATATCAAAGGCGTAACGCGTTCGCTCGCGGACGCCTATCATCGCCACGGCGTTGGGGCCGCACCGCGCGATATGGCCTGGATCGACGTAACACCACCGAGCATGAGCATTCTTGAAAACGACGGAGAACCCATTATTCCCATGCAGTACGTCCCGTACAACGGCGGCGCGGTGTGGGAACCGTGGTGGGAGAGGACGCCCGACCGTAAACGTCTGCTGGTGAGTCTCGGTACCGTCAAACCGATGGTCGACGGCCTTGACCTGATCGCCTGGGTGATGGATTCCGCCAGTGAAGTCGATGCCGAGATCATCCTGCATCTTTCGGCCAATGCGCGGTCGGATCTGCGCTCACTGCCCTCAAATGTTCGCCTGGTCGACTGGATACCCATGGGAGCCTTCCTGAACGGCGCAGATGGCTTCATTCATCATGGTGGCGCGGGCAATACCCTGACGGCGCTGCACGCCGGTATTCCACAGATCGTCTTCGGCCAGGGTGCCGATCGCCCGGTAAATGCCCGCGCTGTTGTCGAACGCGGCTGCGGGATCATCCCCGGCGACGACGGCCTGTCGAGCAGCATGATCAATGCTTTCCTCGACAATCGCGCGCTTCGCGACGCCTCTGAAGAGGTAGCGGCGGAAATGGCAGCGCAACCCTGTCCGAGCGAGGTGGCGAAAAGCCTGATCGCGAGGGTACAGAAAGGGTAGCCACTACGCCGTCATGACGATCATACGCCAGCACGCATCCAGGAGATACGCCCGTAACAATGCGGGACCGGATCGGGCTGGCGCTTTTTTTTGCACAGCGATCCGACTTGGATCCTATTGTTTACAGACGGAGGAGGCTTAATGCCTGCGACTCACTCTCCCACTCCTGCGCGGTCCTGGATAGTTCGCCTGGCACGCGTGTGCTGGGAACGTAAGAAACTTAGCATCATCGTAGTGGTAGCGTCGGTCTCGACCATTCTGCTGGCCGCGCTGACGCCGTTGCTGACAAGGCAAGCTGTGAACGACGCGCTGGCGGGCAATCCGACTCGTCTGCCGTGGCTGGCCTGCGGGCTATTGCTGATTGCCTTTTTTGATTTCATCGGTAACTACGTGCGCCGCGGTTATGCCGGGGAGCTCTCGCTCTGGGTGCAGCACACCCTGCGAGGACGGGCATTCGACAGTATTCAAAAACTTGACGGCGCAGGCCAGGACGCACTGCGCACCGGGCAGGTGATTTCACGGACTAACAGCGATCTGCAGCAGGTGCATACCCTGCTGCAGATGTGCCCGGTGCCGCTGGCGGTGTTCACTTATTACATTGCCGGCATTGCCGTGATGCTGTGGATGTCACCCGCCATGACGCTCATCGTCGTGTGCGTACTGGCATGCCTGGCTATCACTGCGCTGCGCGCGCGTCGCCGGGTCTTTGCGCAAACCGGGCTGGCCTCGGACCGACTGGCAAATCTCACCGAACATATGCGCGAGGTGCTGGCGCAAATCTCAGTGGTAAAATCCTGCGTGGCGGAGCTGCGTGAAACGCGCTGGCTGGATCGCCAGTCGCGGCAGATGGTGCGGGTACGCATCGGCGCGGCCATCTCGCAGGCGATGCCAGGTGCCACCATGCTGGCGCTACCGGTGCTCGGGCAAATCGTCCTGCTGTGCTACGGCGGCTGGTCGGTTATGCACGGGCGCATCGATCTCGGCACCTTCGTGGCGTTTGCCAGCTTCCTCGCGATGCTGACCGGGCCAACCCGTGTACTGGCATCGTTTCTGGTTATCGCCCAGCGCACCCAGGCGTCCGTGGAGCGCGTGTTTGCTCTGATCGACACCCGTTCGCAGATGGAAGACGGGACGGAGGCGGTTAACGGTCAGGTTATCGGGCTGCAACTGGAGAATATGAGCTTCGAGTACCGTGGCGGCAGACGCATCCTCAGCGATGTCTCCTTTTCCCTGCACGCCGGTGAAACCGTGGCGGTAGTGGGCGCATCGGGTTCCGGGAAATCCACGCTGCTGATGCTGCTGGCGCGTTTTTACGATCCCAGCGCCGGAGAGATATGGCTCAACACCAGCGCAGGCCGACAGAACCTCCGCGATCTCAGGCTGGAGGCGCTTCGTCGTCGGGTAGGCGTTGTGTTTGAGGATGCTTTTCTGTTTGCCGGTACGGTGGCGGAAAATATCGCCTACGGGCACCCTCAGGCAACGGCGGACGACATTCGCCTCGCGGCGTGGGCAGCAGGAGCCAGCGATTTTATCAACGCCCTGCCGAAAGGCTTCGATACCCAATTAACCGAACGCGGTACGAATCTTTCCGGCGGACAGAGGCAGCGAATCGCGCTGGCGCGGGCACTCATTACCGCGCCGGAAGTGTTGATCCTCGATGACACCACCTCGGCGGTCGATGCCGGTACTGAAGCGGAGATCAACACCGCGCTGAGTCGCTATGCTGACGAAAAGCATATGCTGCTGGTGATTGCCCGACGCCGTTCGACGCTTCAGTTAGCCAGCCGGATTGTGGTGCTGGATAAGGGCCGGGTGGTGGACACCGGAACCCAGGCAGAACTTGAAGCGCGCTGTCCGGCGTTCCGCGCGCTGATGACCGGCGACGGCGATTTCCTCGCGCCTTCCCACTGTGGGCCTAACGGATTGTGGCCGACCGTATCAGCGGCACAAGACGATGCGGCGCAGACGGGGGATAAAGGCTTTGTCGCCCGTATGACGCGCGTGCCGGAAAATGCAGTACAGCAGGCGCTGGCCGGTAAAGGCCACAAAGTCACGTCGCTGCTGAAGCCCGTGGCGTGGATGTTCGTCATCGCCGCCCTGCTGATCGCCCTCGATTCGGCGGCAGGCGTCGGGGTACTTATACTGCTGCAGCGCGGCATTGACTCCGGCGTTGCCACAGGCGATATGTCGACTATCGGCCTCTGTGCCCTATTCGCCCTGTGCCTGGTGGCCGTGAGCTGGTGCTGTTATTCACTACAGACTGTCTTCGCCGCCAGAGCGGCAGAGTCAGTCCAGCATACGGTGCGCTTGCGCAGCTTCGGCCATATGCTGCGTCTTGGTCTCCCCTGGCATGAAAAGCATGTCGATTCGCGTCTGACCCGCATGACCGTAGATGTGGACTCTCTCGCCCGCTTTCTGCAAAACGGCCTTGCCGGTGCAGCCACCAGCCTGGTGACAATGTTCGCCATCGCCGCCGCCATGTTCTGGCTCGACCCGCTCCTGGCGCTGACGGCATTAAGCGCGGTGCCAGTGGTCGCACTGGCAACCTGGATTTATCGCCGCCTCAGCTCCCCTGCTTATGCGCAGGCGCGGCTGGAAATAGGCAAAGTCAACAGCACCCTGCAGGAGAAAGTCTCCGGCTTGCGCGTTGTGCAATCGCATGGCCAGCAGGAACAGGAAGCCGCCCGGCTGCGCGCGTTATCGGATCGGTTCCGTGCGACCCGCGTACGTGCGCAAAAATACCTTGCCGTCTATTTCCCGTTCCTGACCTTCTGCACCGAGGCCTCCTATGCCGCCGTTCTTCTGGTGGGTGCATCGCGAGTCGCCGAAGGCGAAATGACCGCCGGGGTGCTGGCGGCTTTCTTCCTGCTGCTGGGGCAATTCTATGGGCCAGTGCAGCAGTTATCAGGAATTGTCGACGCCTGGCAGCAGGCGACGGCCAGCGGCAAACATATCAATGAACTGCTGGCGACCGAAGGCACAGAGAACATCGAGCCCTCTTCCGCACCGCCCGCCACCGGCGCGCTGCATCTTGATGAGGTCACGTTCAGTTATCCCGACAGTCCTCAACCCGCGCTGAACAAACTTACCCTGACAATCCCTGAGGGAAGGGTCGTCGCGGTCGTTGGTCGCAGCGGTGCGGGTAAGTCAACGCTGATTAAGCTGATCGCCGGATTGTATTCCCCCACCCACGGCAGGATCAGCATTGGCGATCGGATAATTGATGATGCCTCGCTTGCCGATTACCGTCGCCAGATTGGGCTGGTCGATCAGGATGTGGCGTTGTTTAGTGGTGATATCGCGGAAAACATTCGTTATTCACGGCCATCCAGTACCAATGACGACGTTGAGATTGCCTCTCAACAGGCAGGGCTGTATGAGACGGTGCGCAATCTGCCGCAGGGATTCCGCACACCGGTGAATAACGGCGGTGCCGATCTGTCCGCAGGTCAGCGCCAGCTGATTGCGCTGGCCCGCGCACAACTGGCGAATGCTCACATCCTGCTGCTCGATGAAGCCACGTCACGCCTGGATCGCACATCCGAAGAGCGATTGATGTCATCGTTAACAGACGTCGCGCACACCGGGAAGCACCTGGCGCTGATTGTGGCGCACCGTCTGACCACCGCGCAGCGCTGCGATCTGATTGCCGTTATCGATAAGGGGCAGCTTGCGGAATACGGCACCCACGAACAGCTGTTAGCGGCCGGCGGCCTCTACACCCGCTTGTGGCATGACAGCGTCGGCAGCTCTGTTCCCCATCGCCAGCACGACATCACGGGGGAAATCGTGGAAGAGTAATTGCGCACGTAAGACATTACAAAACACGCGCTAAAGCGGCTGTTCCCGGAATAGCCGCTTTAGCTATTTATACTGACACCCTTCATATTCAAAGAGAGTGAATGCTGAACATGCAACAACATCCCTCTGCTATCGCCAGGCTGCGCAGCCAGCTGGCAGCAGGCCACATTGCTAACCTTTCTGACTTCTGGCGAGACGCTGAGTCGCTAAATGTACCGCTGGTGACGCCAGTCGACGGAGCGAAAGACGAGCGTGATGTGACATTTCTGTGGCGCGCCAGGCACCCTCTACAGGGCGTTTATCTGCGTCTGAATCGGGTGACGGATAAAGAGCACGTGGCGAAAGGGATGATGACCGCCCTTCCCGCGACGGATATCTGGACTCTGACACTGCGTTTACCCGCAAGCTACTGCGGCTCCTATTCGCTGGTGGAAATCCCCCCCGGCACCCCGGCCGAGACGATTGCACAGTCCGGAGGCCGCTTTGCTACCCTCGTCGGGCACGTCGATCCGCTAAACAAAACGCCGGGGATCAACGTTCGGGGAAGCACACAGGAGTCGGTGCTGGCGCTTGATAAAGCCCCCGCCCAGTCCGAATGGCGCGGCGGGTCACCCAGCGGGCAATTGCTTACCTCGGCGCGCACTCTCGCCGGGGAATCGCGCCGGGTTCGGCTCTATCTGCCGGACGTTGATGTTTCGCAGCCCCTCGGCCTGGTGGTACTGCCCGATGGTGAAACCTGGTTCGATCACCTTGGCGTATGCGCGGCAATTGACGCCGCCATAAACAACGGACGCATCGTGCCTGTGGCTGTACTTGGCATCGACAATATCGATGAACACGAGCGAACTGCGATACTCGGCGGGCGCAGCGAGCTGATAAAGGATATCGCCGACCAGTTGTTGCCGACGATCCGCGCCGAACACCCGCAGCGGCGGTGGGCAGACCGTTCGCGCACCGTGCTGGCCGGACAGAGCCTCGGCGGGGTCAGCGCGCTCATGGCCGCTCGTTACGCACCGGAAACGTTCGGGCTGGCGCTCAGCCACTCTCCTTCGATGTGGTGGACGCCAGAGGGTGCCAGCCGGCCAAACGTGTTCAGCGAAACCGATACGTCATGGGTGAGCGAACATCTGCTTTCTGCCCCGCCGCAGGGCGTGCGCATCCGCCTGTGCGTGGGATCGCTGGAAGGTTCGACGGTACCCCACGTTCAGCGGCTGCATCAGCAGTTGCTTACCGCTGGCGTCGACAGCCATTGCGCAATGTATACCGGGGGTCACGATTACGCATGGTGGCGCGGCGCACTGATTGACGGGCTTGGTTTACTCCAGGGTTGACTTGACCCGCGAACACTTTCAGGCAACTGTACAGGCTTCCTGAATAAAGAAAATGTCACCTGCGGAAAAGGAATAAACATCAGATGTATGCCCGCGAGTATCGCCCAACACGCTCACGCAAGGCGCTTGTCACTCTTCTTTCTGGTCTCACCCTTATCTGGAATGCGCACGCTTTCGCAAAGCCGGATATGCAGCCACTGGGGCCGAATATCGCCGATAAAGGCTCTGCGTTTTACCATTTCAGCGTCAACTCGTTCGACTCCGCCGATGGCAGCCGCCATTATCGGGTATGGACGGCCGTGCCAAATAAAGCCGCACCGGCGTCGGGCTACCCGATTTTATATATGCTCGACGGCAACGCAGTTATGGACCGCCTGAACGACGACCTGCTCAAACAGCTGGCAGAAAAATCACCGCCGGTGATTGTGGCTGTCGGGTATCAGACCAACCTCCCCTTCGATCTCAACGGCAGGGCCTACGACTATACGCCAGCAGCAGAAAGCGGCAAAACGGATACCCGCAACGGGCGTTTTAGCCGTAAGAGTGGGGGTAGCAACGACTTTCGCCAGTTACTGGAAACGCGTATAGCGCCAAAGGTGGAACAGGGATTGAATATCGATCGGCAGCGTCGCGGCCTGTGGGGGCACTCCTACGGCGGCCTGTTCGTGCTGGATGCATGGCTGTCTTCCCCTTATTTCCGGACGTATTACAGCGCCAGCCCGTCGTTGGGCAGAGGCCATGATGCGCTACTGAGCCGCATCACGGCGGTTGAGCCGTCGCAACACTGCGCCAGGCGCCTGATGATAATGGAAGGTTCGGCGACACCGGGCAATAACCGGGAAACGCATGCTGCCGGAGTGCTGACGAAAATTCATGCCACCCTCGCCACGCTGGAAGATAAAGGCGTCAATGCCGCCTTTTGGGATTTCCCAAACCTGGGACACGGGCCGATGTTCAACGCCTCCTTCCGCGGAGCGCTGTTAGATATCAGTGGTGAAAACGCAGGTAACACAGCAGGCTGTCATTCATTAAGCCGCTAAACACTGCCCGCCTTGACGCGGGCAGTACGCCTCTGGCACTACGATCAGAATGACGCGGTTACACCGGCATAATAAGCCCGACCAGGCTCGTTATAGGTATTCGCCCCTTCGGAAGATCGGTAAATCTGTTTATCTAAGATATTGCTGACACCAACGTTAAGACGCAGATTTTTATTAATATCGTAATTGAAGTTCGTCCCCACCAGCGAATAAGCGCCCAGCTCTTTACCTGACAGACCGCCAGTATCTTCACTACGAGTTTCCGAATGAGTACGCGGTTTTTGTCTGCCGTATAACGTCCAGTTGACGCTGGCAGAGAACGCCTGGGTGATGGTCCAGTCAAGCGAGTTATTAATGGTGTATTTCGGGATGATCGACAGCGGATTACCGGTGTCTTTTTGCTCCGAGGTGATCATCCAGGTGGCATTGGTATTCCAGTTCAGACGATCTTTCACCAGCGGGAACGCCATGCTGGCTTCGATACCGTCCACCAGCGCTTTCCCGCCGTTCTGCCACTGGAGGATATATGCGCCTGAAGCGGTTTGCCCGATAACATTATCCCCGGCCACGATCTTATTCTGGTAGTCATTGCGGAAGTAGGTCACGCTGGCGTGGTAATCTTCCCAGGCGAACTCCAGCCCAATTTCTTTATTGATGCTGATTTCCGGATCGAGATCTTTATTACCGATCAGGTAGCAGCCGCCCGATGTAATATCTTTTGGACAACCGTTGCCTTTCGAGTAGAGCAGATAACCTTCGCTGGATTGATACAGGTTTGGTGCTTTAAAGGTTCGGGCAATCCCCGCTTTGACTTTGAAGTAATCCCCCAATTCCTGCGAGAGGTTCAGGCTGGGGCTGAAGTTACCGCCGGACTCGTTGAGATAATCAAAGCGCAGGCCGGGAATGATATTCGTGCCGGGAACCGGCTCAATATTATCTTCAATATACAGCGCACTGATTTGGGAATGGTTTTTACTGCTGCGATCCGCAGCCGAACCAGAAATGCCGCCGATATCACTGTCATCCACGGTCAGGCTGGTAGAGGAAGGATCGTCGAGCTCATCGCGGCTCCACTCCGCACCCACGGTCAGCGTTTGATCGACCAGCGCATTCAGCGGAATATTAAGCTCGCCGCTGGTTCGCCAGGAGCTCAGGCGATTGGTCGTGAACTTTTCATCCGCCGAAATACGCCCTTCACCGCCACCGGATAATCCTTCATTCATGCGGGTGTTATTGGTTTTCTCATAATAGACACCAAAACGGCTTTGACCCCAGTCCCAGATACCATTATGTGTAATGCCATAATTCTGCCGGTACAGGCGGTTCGTCTCTTCGCCGGATTTCGCCAGGCTTTCAGTGACGGCACTGGAAGAACTGTTTTGCGTATCGCCCGCATAGATATTCCCCTGACGGCTATATCCGGCTTCGAAATCGATAATTTGCTGCGGATTTAATTTCCACGAGACAACGCCGTTGATATCTTTGTTGCGCACCCCTTCATGCCCGGCCGCGTTTTTCGTACCGGCCGAGGAGTTAATATCCCAGCTGTCGGCATCGGTTTTATTCAGGTTTCCGTACAGGCGCATGGTCAGCGCATCGCCAGCCAGCGGCCCGCTAAGGCTGAAGTTGGCGCGACGCGTAGCGCCTTCATCGCTGCTTTCCGGCTGGTTGGTGTATAACGACAGCGAACCGTGCCAGTCGTTGGTAGGGCGTTTGGTAATGATGTTCACCACCCCGCCCGCTGCGCCCGAACCGTAGCGTGCCGCCGCAGGGCCGCGGATCACTTCAATACGCTCAACCTGTTCCGGTGGCACCCAGTTGGTGTCGCCGCGGGTATCACGCTCTCCACGCCAGCTATAACGCACGGCGTTGCGCGACGTCACCGGTACACCATCAATTAAAATTAAGGTGTTCTCCGGCCCCATGCCGCGAATGTCGATCTGGCGGTTATTACCACGTGTACCCGAGGCGCTGTTGCCGGTCAGATTGACACCGGGCATTTTGCGAATAATATCGGAGAGATCATTGACCGGAGGGTTCTTTTTAATATCTTCGCTGGTAATAATCGACACGCCCGGCTGCTGTTTGAGTACCTGCTCAGCGGTGGCTTCCACCACCAGGGTCTCGTCGTTATCATCGGAGGATTTTGCCAGTGATACCTGACTGTTCAACCCTGCCAGGAGCGCAGTGAGCGGCCAGAAGATCTTGATAATTCTCATACCCATTCCCTAATACATGCCTAACGCAAAAGTGATCGATCGTTAAGCTCACATCCTTGCCAGATATTTTAAACTGCCATTATTTTTATAATAAGAATGATAATTAATATCATTTGGAGAGGATTAAGGCAATCCTTAATACACGGATGCGCGCATTAATGAAACGCACGCATTGGCCCGGAGTGATTCTTCCCGGGTACCACCCTGTGCGTTCGTAAAGCTGGCATACTGAAACAGCGGAAGAAGAGAACAGCCCATTGGTATTTCGTGTAGTGACATAACGTTAATATGTCATTACAAGGGAACGCAGCCCCGGTAAGCGCAAGCGCCACCGGGGAAAGAAAGGTTATTGTTGCGCTAACTGATTGCGACGGTACTCGCCCTGGCGCTCCAGCATCCAGCCAGGATACTCGCGCGGCAGCGCGCTGACCGCATCCAGCTGTTTCAGCTCATCATCGCTCAGCTGAATGCCGGTTGCGGCAATGTTGTCATCCAACTGATCGACCCGTTTCGCCCCGATGATGACGCTGGTCACCGCCTTCTGGTGCAGCAGCCACGCCAGCGCGATTTGCGCCACGGAAACGCCTTTACTTTCGGCGATGGTACGCATCACGTCCACGCAGTCGAAGGCGCGATCTTTATCCACTGGCGGGAAGTCGAACGCCAGGCGACGACTACCGGCCGCGCTCTGCCCGTCGCGATCGTATTTTCCGCTCAGCAGACCACCCGCCAGCGGGCTCCATACCATCAACCCGACGCCTTCGCTCTGCATCATCGGCACCAGTTCGCGCTCAAGGTCACGCCCGGCGATGGTGTAGTACGCCTGCAATGAGGCAAAACGCGCCAGCCCCAGACGCTCAGAGATGCCGAGCGCTTTGGCAATCTGCCATGCCGCCCAGTTCGAGACGCCGATATAGCGTACGTGACCGTGCTGCACAAGATTATCCAGCGCGTAAAGCGTCTCCTCGATGGGGGTCGCGGGGTCGAAACCGTGCAGCTGATAGAGATCGATATGATCCAGCTGCAAGCGACGCAGGCTCTCCTTCACGCCGCTGATGATGTGATAGCGCGAGCTACCGCGCGAGTTCACCCCCGCTGTGCCGGTTTCACCGAACACCTTGGTGGCAACGACCACGTTTTCGCGCGGAATTTTCAGGTTCTTCAGCGCCTGCCCGGTGATCTCCTCTGAACGCCCTTCCGAGTAGACATCTGCCGTGTCGATAAAATTGATCCCGGCGTCCAGCGCGCGGCCCACCAGCTGCTCGGCGTCGCTTTGCTGAAGCTGACCAATTTTGCCCCACATGCCGCCTTCACCGCCGAAGGTCATGGTGCCGAGGCAGAGTTCAGAAACAAACAGTCCGGTATTGCCCAGTTTTTGATAACGCATAACGCTTTCCTCGCATGTCGATTGGATGTCTGTTAGTTATACCCGCCCCCCAGCCATCGCGAATGTGGCGTTCCTGTCCGTTTCTTGCCCAATCCTCTGAATCTATCCGCGCGGGGCGTCGCCAAAGACGCTGTAGTCTGGCAACCGCACCTGCTGATATGGCTCCCAGCCGCCGCCGAGGGCTTTGTAGAGCGCCACCAGATCAAGCGCGCTCTGCACCTGCGCCTGCGCCCGCTGCTGTTCGGCCTGAGCGAGCTGACGCTGGGCGTCCAGCACGTCAATAAAGCTGGCGATCCCCTGCCGGTAGCTGTCGCTGGCGAGATCAAAGGCGTTTTGCAGCGCGTCGATGGTTTTCGCCAGGCCCGCTTCACGCTGCTGGTCGGTGCGATAGCTCACCAGCGCGTTTTCAACGTCGCCGAGCGCCGTCAGTACCGTCTGGCGATAGTCCAGCACTGCCGCCCCCTGCTGCGCGCGCGCCACCTTGACGCTGGAGACCAGCCGACCGCCCTGGAAAATCGGTATGGAAACCTGCGGGCCAAAGCTGTAGAAGTGGCTGCTCCAGTCGGTCAGCCAGTTAGATTCACTGTTGCGCAGGCCAAACTGTCCGGAGAGGGTAAAGCTCGGGAACAGCTCTGCCACCGAGACGCCAATCTGCGCCGTGGCGGCATGGAGATTCGCCTCGGCTTCGCGCACGTCCGGGCGACGGCGGGCCAGCGTCGACGGAATACCGGTCTGCACAATATCTGGCAGGGCAGGCATCGGCTGCACGGATTGCAGTTCGGCATCCAGCGCGCCCGGCGGTTTGCCGAGCAGGATCGCCAGCCCGTTCATCGCCTGGCGTTCCTGCGCCTGATACTGCGGCAGCTGCGCTTCAAGATTGCCCAGCTGCGCCCGGGCATTTTCCACGTCCATCTGCGGCGACAGCCCGCCCCGCTGGCGGCTTTCGGTCAGATCCAGCGTCTGCTGCGCGCTTTCAATTTGCGTATTAAGCGTGGCAATGATGCTCTGCGCCCCACACAGCTGTAGCCACGCCCGCGCCACTTCGGCTTCCAGCGAGACCAGCGCATCGTTACGCTGTTCGATCGCCGCCCGCTGCTGCGCCTCGGCCGCTTCTACCTGACGGCGCACCTTGCCCCACAGGTCGATTTCCCACTGGGCGTCGAAGCTGCCCTGATAGAGATTAATCGGCTGCGTCAGCGGGCCTAACGCGCCCCGCAGTTCAGGATCGACATTATTCAACTGGTCATACACGCCGTGGGATTTCAGCTCCCCTTCCAGCCCAAGCTGCTGGCGCGTCGCCTGCACATTGCCATTCACCGACGGGAAAAACGCCCCACCGGCCTGGTTAATCTGTTCGCGCGCGCCGGCAATGCGTAATACCGTTTGCTGTAGCGTCAGATTCCCGGCGATGGCGCGTTCAATCAGGCTGTCGAGCTGCGGCGAGCCGAAGGTTTTCCACCAGCGCGGGTTAGTGGCCGCGGAGGAAGTTTGCGATTTCACCGCGCTGTCGCCCTTATCGTTCCAGTGCGTGGTGGCGGGCGGTGCTGGCTGTTGGTAGTCCGGCCCGACGGCGCAGCCCACCAGCAGCATCATTATCATCAGGGGGTGTAAACGTCTGTGTATCATCAGTGTGCTCCTGCACTCCCCTCGCTCTTAACCGGCGAGAGCAACAAACAAAACGGAATCAGTAATAGGGCCACCGCGCTCAGAATGGTGAATACGTCGATGTAGGCCAGAAAGCGCGACTGCTCGATCATCGTCTGGTACATCCGCCCGGTGGCAATGCCGGTCGGATCGCCCACCTGAGTGGTGAAGTTCTGGATAGCCTGGGCGCTTTCGCGAATCGCCAGCTGGAACTGCTCGTTAAACGGCGAAGCGTGGTAAGCCAGATGCGCGCTGTGCGCCTGCGAGCGCTCGGTGATCGCCGCCGTCGAGAGCGAAATCCCAATCGAGCCGGCCACGTTGCGGAACATGGTAAACAGCGCCGCCGCGTCGGCATTGAGCCGCCTCGGGATCGAGATAAAGGCGATGGTGGTCAGCGGCACAAACAGGAACCCCAGCCCTATCGACTGCGCGCTGCGGAACAGCACCAGCGTTTCGAAGTCGATATCCGGCGTCAGCGTGCGGGACCAGAAGAACGACACCGCCAGGCAGGTAAAGCCGAACGCGATGATCCAGCGCGTCTGCACCACCGGCATCAGCTTCAGCACCAGCGGGATGGTCAGCACAATCAGCACCGCGCCGGGCGAGAGCACCAGCCCGGACCAGGTGGCGGTATAGCCCAAATCCTGCTGCGCCAGCTGCGGAATAACCACCGAACTGCCGTACAGGATCATCGCCATCCCCGCCATCAGCAGGCTGGAGATCGCAAAGTTGCGGTCCTTCATACAGTGCAGATCCACCACCGGCTTTCTGGCATACATCAGCCAGTAGATCGCGCCGATAATGCCGACCAGCGTCAGTACTGCGAAGGTGCGGATAAAGTTCGAATAGAACCAGTCATCATCTTCGCCCCGGTCGAGCATCACCTGCAAACAGCCAAGACCGAGGGCGATCAGGCCGATCCCCGTCCAGTCGACGGTGAGCTTCTCTTCCGACTTTTTCTCCCACGGCGGATCTTCCAGCAGCTGATAGATGGCCAGCACCGTCACAATCCCTACCGGGATATTGATAAAGAACACCCAGCGCCAGGAGTAGTTATCGGTGATCCAGCCCCCCAGCGTGGGACCGAGTACCGGCGCGACGATAATGGCAATGGATGAAAGGCCAAAGGCTTTGCCCCTGTCCTCCGGCTTGAAGTAGTCGAGTAGCACCGACTGCTGGGTAGGCTGCAATCCGCCGCCAAAGAACCCCTGCATCACGCGGAACAGGATGATTTGCCATAGCTCGGTGGCGATGCCGCACAGGAACGAGCAGATGGTGAACATCACAATGCAGATCAGAAAGAACTGCTTGCGGCCAAACAGACGGCTCAGAAAGGCCGAGATAGGCAGCACGATGCCGTTCGCCACCAGGTAGCTGGTGAGCACCCAGGTGGATTCGTCATAGCTGGCCGAGAGCGACCCCGCGACGTGGGGCAGCGCCACGTTGACGATGGTGGTGTCCAGAATTTCCATAAACACCGCCAGGGTGACCACAATCGCCACCGCCCACGGGTTACTGGCGGGCTTCCAGTTATCGTGGCTGTGATCCGTCATTCCACGGTGACCTTCGGTTCAACCGACAGCCCCAGCGGCAGCGGCTTATTCGGATCCAGCCCTTTATCAATGACGATTTTCACCGGCACGCGCTGAACGATCTTCACAAAGTTACCGGTGGCGTTTTCCGACGGGAAGGCGGAGAAGCGCGAGCCGCTGCCCTGCTGGATGCTGTCGATATGGCCTTCCAGCTCCATATCCGGCCAGGCATCGACGGACACGGTCACTTTGTCGCCCGGCTTCATGCGCTCAAGCTGCGACTCCTTGAAGTTCGCCACCACCCACACGTTCGGGGAAACCAGCGAGAACAGCGCCGTACCTGCCTGCACCAGCGTACCGGGCTGGACGTTGCGTTTGGTGACAAAACCGTCGAACGGGGCGCGGACTTCGGTATAAGAGAGGTTCAGGTTGGCGGTTTCCAGCTGCGCTCTGGCCTGATCGACCTGCCGTTCGCGGGCTTCGACGTTGGTCTCCTGCTGGCGGATTTGCAGCTGAACCTGCTCCGCCACTTCCAGCTGCGCCTGCGCGCTGGCCAGACCCGCCTGGGCACTCCGCAGTTGAGCGTTCGCGGCATCGATACTTTGTTGCGTGGTCGCGCGCGGGTCAACGCCGCGCTGACGGCGGTACTCCGCCTGCGCATTGGCCATATCCGCCTGGGCTTTCAGTACCTGGGCTTTGGCTTCATCGCGCTGAGCGGGATATTGCACCTTCGAGAGCGCCAGCTGCGCCTGCGCCTGGTGCAACTGCGCAATCGCCAGCCCAAGCTGGGCCTGGGCCTGATCGCGCTGGGCGGTGGTATCACGCGGATCGATCACCACCAGCACATCCCCTTTCTTCACGCGCTGGTTATCCCGCACGCGAAGTTCGGTAACGTAGCCTGCCGTTTTTGGGGCAATGGTCACTACGTCGCCGTCGGTGAAGGCGTCGTCGGTGGTCTCTTCGTTACGGGTTAAAAACCACCAGACCAGCGCTACGATCACCATCACGATGACCACAATGCCAAGGATAATTAACGGTTTTTTGCCCGGGCGCTTGCGCTCGTTATTGTTTTGATCCTGCTCGTCAGCAGGTGGGTTTTGATCTTCTGCCATAGTTCAGCAACGGTCCTGTCAGTGAGCGGCATCACACTATGCCGTTCACTAAAGCTAGGACGTTGCTATACATTTGCCAGGAAAAACTGACAAATTGCGCACTATATGAGAAGGAATAGTCCGAAACCGACCGTCGCTGACCAGAGCAGCATCGGGATTGACCATAAATGGAAGCGCCACCAGATGCGGCGATCGTTGGCCATCCGCAGGGCGATGAGGTTAGCCAGCGAGCCAGGCAGCAACCCAAAGCCGCCGACGTTGACCGCCCACGCCAGCAGTACCGTTGGGGGAACATAGTTAAGCAGCAAAATGGTGGACGGCACGTTACTGATCACCTGCGAGAGACCAATCGCCGTCAGCCATAATCCCGGCTGCGACAGACCGCTGACGCTATGGAGAACGTTCTGCAATACCGGAAGCTGGATCAGGAGATGGACGTCAATAAACATCGCCATAAACACCAGCAGCAGCGTCCAGTCAACGCTCACCAGCACCCGCCGGGCGAGGAACAGGAAGCCGCACGCCACCAGCAGCGCGCCCGCCAGCGCCTGGTTTAACTCCAGAGCGATAAGGAAAACGATATACAGCCCCAGGCAGCTCCAGACGAGACGCGGCTGCCACTGGGGGCCGGTTGTACCGCTGTGGTACTGCAACGATTTATTCGGGAAAGCAAACCAGCCCACCGCCAGCAGCGACGCCACGATCGCCAGCGCCAGCGGCGCCATCTGCCCGGTAAACGCGGTAAACGACAGGCCGGAGCGTCCCCACAGCAGAATGTTCTGCGGGTTACCGATCGGCGTGAGCAGCGAGCCCGCATTGACGGCCAGCGCTTCAAAGATAATCAGACGGGTAACCGGTATTTCGCACAGTTTACGCAGCGTTAGCGTAAGCGGCACCACGATAAAAAGCGCCACGTCATTAGTGAGAAACGTCGACAACAGCGCCGCCGAAAAGACCATAAACAGGGCCAGTTTGCGCTCGGTGGCGAAGCGGCGCACCATTTTGCGCCCCAGCACGTCAAAATAGCCGCTCAGCTCCACGCCTTTGGTGAGCATCATCAAACCGCTCAGAGTAATAATGGTGCGCCAGTCTATGGCCGCCGGCCAGGTGTGCGGCGTGAAGGGTACAAAGACGCTGAGCCCAACGCCAGTGATCAGTAAAAGATGGAAAAAGCGATCGCGTTTCAGGGCCTGCAAGCCGGGGATGTTCATTCAGCGGAGGGACCGTATTTGAGCGTAAACTCGCGGAACTTCAACAGCGTCTCTTCGCTGACGTGGTGTTCCATACCTTCGGCATCCCGACGGGCAATTTCCGGGCTGACGCCCAGCACCAGTAAAAAATTCTCGACGATCTGGTGTCGCTCGCGGCTCTCCTGCGCCAGCTTCTCGCCCTCAGCGGTGAGAAACACCCCGCGCCAGGGGATCATTTCGATCAGCCCGACCGACGCCAGACGTTTTAACATTTTGGCAACGGTTGGCTGCGACACCCCAAGGCGTGCGGCCATATCCACCTGGCGCGCTTCTCCAACCTCACGGATCAGATCAGAGATCAGTTCGACATAATCATCAATCAGCTCCCGGCGGTGCGCCTCACGCACCTGGCGGAAGCCTTCCACATGCTCTTCAACGTTCACCAGTTGCGTCGTTTTTTTTGTTGTTGGCTTACCTGCGCGACGGTTCATTGTGCTTCCTCAATGGGGTTGACGCTTCCAGCGCCCTGTAACGGAGCGCACATTGTAAACCATAGCTCTACAAGCACAAAAAATTAACGAATTAGCCATAGCTATACAATATAGCCTGTGCTATATCTGTATGTAATGCAGTCACCCTTCACGGATCGAAGGGATCATGAATCAGGAGGTCTTATGAATGAATTCAAGAGGTGTATGAACGTGTTTACCCACTCTCCTTTTAAAGTGCGCCTGATGCTGTTGAACATGCTGTGCGATATGTTTAACGCCAAACCGCAGCAGGACGACAATTCTTCCCACTAAGCGGCGTCGCGGTACGCCGCTTCATTTTCCCGTCACACTTACGTTGTAAACTGGCCTGTTCCCGATTATTTTTGCGGATTTGCAGCCCCCTTCGCAAAACATCTGTTTAGCAACTGTTGACCTTAATTCACGCTCGCACTATCTTCTTGCAGCCCTGCACAATTTGCGGCTCGCTGAAGCGGACCTCTCATTCCCTTTCCACGCACTGTCCGGCAGGCTTTGACCCTTGACGCCAGGGTGAGCACATGGCGTTTTCGTGATAGTGATCTATGAACGTAACCCTGATTGATACACTTGTTACCCGCAGCCGGGCCTTAAGCCCGTGGACGGGATTCTATTTTTTGCAATCGCTGTTGATTAACTTTGCTCTTGGCTACCCCTTTAGCCTGCTTTATGCCGTCGGGTTCACCTGTATTCTTCACCTGCTCTGGCGAAGCGCACCGCGCGTGCAGAAAGTGCTTATCGGGATCTGTTCTCTGATTGCTGCCGCCTATTTCCCGTTTGGCCAGGCCTATGGCGCGCCGAACTTTAATACCCTGCTGGCGCTCCACTCCACCAATATGGAAGAGTCCACAGAGATCCTGACGATCTTCCCGTGGTACAACTACGTGGTTGGCCTTTTCATTTTTGCCCTCGGCGTGATTGCGGTTCGCCGTAAGCCCGTCGGGAAAAAGGCATGGGGTAAAATTGAAAGCCTGTGCCTGGCCTTAAGCGTGGTGACGTTTTTTGTTGCACCGGTACAAAATCTGGCCTGGGGCGGCGTGTTTAAGCTTAAAGATACCGGGTATCCGGTGTTTCGCTTCGTCAAAGACGTGGTGGTGAATAACGAGGAAGTGCTCGACGAGCAGGCGCGTATGGCCGAGCTTTCCACCATGAAAGACACCTGGAACGTGCTGGCGGTGAAACCGAAGTATCACACCTACGTGGTGGTGATCGGTGAAAGCGCGCGTCGCGATGCGCTCGGCGCGTTTGGCGGTCACTGGGATAACACGCCGTTTGCCAGCTCCGTTAACGGTACGCTGTTTACCGACTACGTGGCGGCCAGCGGCTCGACGCAGAAATCACTCGGTCTGACGCTCAACCGCGTGGTGGATGGAAAACCGCAGTTTCAGGATAATTTTGTCACCCTGGCCAACCGGGCAGGTTTTCAGACATGGTGGTTCTCTAACCAGGGACAGATCGGCGAGTATGATACCGCCATCGCCAGCATCGCGAAGCGTGCCGACGAGGTACAGTTCCTGAAAAGCGGTGATTTCGAAGCCGATAAAAACACAAAAGATGAAGCGTTGCTAAAAATGACGGCGCAGGTCTTTGCTACTCAGCGCACCCAGCCGCAGCTGATTGTCCTGCACCTTATGGGGTCACACCCGCAGGCATGCGATCGTACCGGGGGAAAATATGCGGAGTTTGTGCAATCCAAAGAGACCTCGTGTTATCTCTACACCATGACGCAAACCGACGATCTGCTCAGCAAGCTGTACGCACAGCTGCGCAACAGCGGCGACAGCTTCTCGATGGTCTATTTCTCTGACCACGGTCTGGCATTTAAGGAGCGCGGTAAACAGGTGCAGTATCTGGCACACGATGACAAGTTCCAGCAAAACTTCCAGGTACCGTTTATGGTGCTGTCGAGTGATGACAAAACGCATCGCATCATCAAAGCGCGCCGTTCCGCGAACGATTTCCTGAAATTCTTCTCACAATGGACGGGGATTAAGGCGAAAGAGATAAAAAATGATTACCCGTTTATCTCCGGGAAGAAGGGCCCGCCAGTTTACATTACCAACTTTAAGTTACAGAAAGTCGACTATAACCATCTTGGGACGGATATTTTCGATATTAAGAGTAAGTAATTTCTGCCGTTTTGTGCGGGCTGATGCCCTCACCCTGGCCCTCTCCCACGGGAAGAGGGTACAAACAAAAAAAATCCGCCACATTGGGCGGATTTTTTACTGGCTCACCGAAGTGATTAGAAGCGGTAACCTACGCCCGCGATCCAGGTGCCAACGTCTACGTTGCGGATACGGCTCTGCTCATAGGAGAAGTCCAGAGCAACGTTTTCGATTGGGTTGAACTGCATACCTGCGCCATAGGAGAAACCATAGTCGCTGTTGCTTGCAGTACGGTTCAGACCCTGGTTTTCGGTCTGCTGGAATTTACCGTAGCCAACACCTACAACACCGTAGATGCTTGCCCAGTCATTCAGGCGGTAAGCAGGACCCGCGGTGATGCCGTAGTACTGACCTTTATTGTAAGAGCCATTTTCAGTACGATCTTTCTCGGTGTAAGTGAAAGAACCGATCACACCCAGCGGGTTGTTGTCTTGCTCGTAACGGTACTTCAGGTTGAAACCGTTGGTTTTGTTCATCACGCCCTGCATATCGCTCTGAGCGTAACCACCGGTTACAGTAGAAGTTGCCGCTACAGCGGTACCTGCGGAAACAGCCAGAACAGCTGCCAGTGCTGAAAGACATGCAATTTTTTTCATAACCACCTCAAATGTGCTTCAAGTAAGTCCGTAAGTTTTAAATATATCAAAAAATTCTGTGAAACTCTTTGTCATTCACGATGTCTAATGCGACCTTTCCTGTAACAGAACATTTCCAGCACCAGCTATCTCGTTCAAATAACTCCAGATTTTCACCTGTAAATGCTAATAGTGCGCGTCATCGCCATTTAGTTCATCCAGATTATTCCTAATCTTTCAGGCGATAAAATCATCAACGTTTTCTCATTTTACGGATTTTCCCTGGATTTTTTTCAACAGTAGCTCAACCGTTGCAGCTTATTTCCATTACACTGCGACTTTTACCTCATTTGACATAAATTGACAGGAGAAAGGATGCCAGGTTTACCTCGTAAATCGTCGGTCTGGATGCCGGTGGCAGTCATACTTATCGCGATGATGTCCATACAAAGCGGCGCGTCGCTGGCAAAATCGCTGTTTCCGCTGGTTGGTGCGCCCGGCGTCACGGCGCTGCGTATCGCATTAGGCACCCTGATCCTCGTGGTTGTCTTTAAACCCTGGCGGCTACGGTTTAAAAAGGAGCAGCGACTGCCTCTGCTTTTTTATGGGCTGGCGCTGGGAGGGATGAACTACATGTTCTATCTCTCTATTCAGACGATCCCGCTGGGGATCGCGGTCGCGCTTGAATTTACCGGCCCGCTGGCGGTTGCCCTCTTCTCTTCTCGTCGTCCGGTAGACTTTATCTGGGTCGTACTGGCCGTGCTGGGGCTATGGTTCCTGCTGCCGCTCGGGCAAAGCGTTTCACAAATCGATCTGACAGGGGCAGCTCTGGCGCTGGGCGCGGGGGCGTGCTGGGCGGTGTATATTCTCACTGGCCAGCGTGCGGGCGAAGAGCACGGCCCCGCGACGGTCGCCTTAGGCTCGCTGATTGCCGCCGTTATCTTTGTCCCGATAGGAATGGCACAAGCGACAGACTCAATATGGCAATGGTCAATCCTGCCGGTTGGGCTGGCGGTTGCCATTCTCTCCACGGCGCTGCCCTACTCTCTGGAGATGATCGCCCTGACGCGCCTGCCCACGCGCATTTTTGGTACGCTCATGAGCATGGAGCCCGCGCTGGCCGCCATCTCAGGAATGATTTTCCTCGGTGAAACCCTGACCCTGGTACAAACGCTGGCGCTCTGTTCCATTATCGCGGCGTCAATGGGCTCCACCCTGACCATGCGTCCGGAACCTAAAGTGGAAAAAATAGACCTCAACTAAGCCTTAAATTCTGCATGGCTAACCCGCCATGCAGAATATACGCCACGTCAGTAGCTCAAATAATTTCTTACAAACTCTCTCATATTGCCAAAATATTTCACCTGCTCGCCTTCCTGGAGAGTGGATTAAGATTGATCTGTATCAATTTAAATAAACCACTTATTTTTCAAACAGTTGATAATACAACCTTCCTTTCGCTATTAAACCGATAGGCAGAGCCAAACCGCAGAGAAAAAATCCGGTGCTATACTTAGTCCCGTAATTACCTGGGACACAAACATCAAGAGGATATGAGATTATGAGTACCGCTAAACTGGTGAAAACGAAAGCGTCTAATCTGCTTTATACCCGTAACGATGTATCGGATAGCGATAAAAAAGCGACCATCGAGTTGCTGAATCGCCAGGTGGTCCAGTTCATCGATCTTTCGCTGATCACCAAACAGGCCCACTGGAATATGCGCGGTGCAAACTTTATTGCCGTTCATGAAATGCTGGATGGCTTCCGCACAGCACTGGTGACTCACCTGGATACCATGGCCGAACGCGCCGTACAGCTGGGTGGCGTGGCACTGGGTACCACACAGGTGATCAACAGCAAAACGCCGCTGAAAAGCTATCCGCTGGATATCCATACCGTTCAGGATCACCTTAAAGAGCTGGCGGATCGTTATGCGATTGTGGCGAACGATGTTCGTAAAGCGATTGGCGAAGCCAAAGATGAAGATACCGCTGATATCTTCACTGCCGCATCACGCGACCTGGATCAGTTCCTGTGGTTCATTGAGTCCAACATCGAATAATCCCTGCGGATTGTCCGAATAACCCTCGCCCCTGGCGGGGGTTTTGCACATTTATGGTGCGCACTTTTGCCCGCAACGGCCGCAAAAGTGAATAAAATGTAATAATCACCTCACACAACCGTTAACGGAAGATTGTTTTTTCGTCAGATTCTGCGCTAAATATCCCCCTGTCAGAAGACCTTAACGAAGCGCACCAAAACGGTGCTCCATTCTGGTGCAACCTGGCAGAATTGCCACGCTTTTTGTGCAATGCGTGACATCATCCCCTTTGCAAAACAACAGCTTGTAAAATTGGCACGATTTTTTCATTGTGCCTCAGGTTCTCGCAGGGGATCGCCCCGTGGATATAAAAGGAAATGCTATGAAGTCTGTATTAAAAGTTTCACTGGCTGCACTTACCCTGGCGTTTGCGGTGTCCTCGCAGGCTGCCGACAAACTGGTTGTGGCGACTGACACGGCGTTCGTACCGTTTGAATTCAAACAGGGTGATAAATACGTTGGTTTTGACGTGGATCTGTGGGCCGCTGTCGCAAAAGAACTCAAACTGGATTACACCCTGAAGCCAATGGATTTCAGCGGCATTATCCCGGCACTGCAAACCAAAAACGTTGACCTGGCGCTGGCAGGCATCACCATTACCGAAGAGCGTAAAAAAGCCATCGACTTCTCTGACGGCTATTACAAAAGCGGCCTGCTGGTGATGGTGAAAGCGGATAACAACGACGTGAAAAGCGTGAAAGATCTCGACGGTAAAGTGGTCGCCGTGAAGAGCGGAACCGGCTCCGTTGATTACGCGAAAGCCAACATCAAAACCAAAGACCTGCGTCAGTTCCCGAACATCGACAACGCTTACATGGAACTGGGCACCAACCGCGCTGACGCGGTGCTGCACGACACGCCTAACATCCTTTACTTCATCAAAACCGCCGGTAATGGCAAGTTCAAAGCGGTAGGTGATTCCCTGGAAGCTCAGCAGTACGGTATTGCGTTCCCGAAAGGCAGCGACGACCTGCGTAACAAAGTTAACGGCGCGCTGAAAACCCTGAAAGAGAACGGCACCTATAACGAAATCTACAAAAAATGGTTCGGTACCGAGCCTAAATAATTTCACCTGACTTCAGGTTTGTAACGCCCGGTGGCGCTTCCGCTTACCGGGCCTACGTTTTTTGTTTTTCACCACGGTATACAGGAATACATCATGCAGTTTGACTGGAGCGCCATCTGGCCTGCCATTCCTCTCTTGCTTGAAGGCGCTAAAATGACCCTGTGGATTTCGGTCCTCGGTCTGGTTGGCGGGTTGATTATCGGTCTGGTGGCCGGTTTCGCCCGCACCTACGGCGGCTGGATTGCAAACCACATCGCACTGGTTTTCATCGAAGTGATCCGCGGCACCCCCATTGTGGTGCAGGTCATGTTCATCTACTTCGCCCTGCCGATGGCCTTCACCGACCTGCGCATCGACCCGTTCAGCGCCGCCGTTGTCACCATCATGATCAACTCCGGCGCCTACATTGCGGAAATTACCCGCGGTGCGGTGCTGTCGATTCATAAAGGCTTCAGCGAAGCCGGCCTGGCGTTAGGTCTTTCCCGTCGCGAAACCATTCGTCACGTGATCCTGCCGCTGGCGCTGCGCCGCATGCTGCCGCCGCTGGGTAACCAGTGGATCATCAGCATTAAAGACACCTCGCTGTTTATTGTTATCGGCGTGGCCGAACTGACCCGTCAGGGCCAGGAGATCATCGCGGGTAACTTCCGCGCTCTGGAAATCTGGAGTGCGGTCGCCGTTGTCTATCTGATTATCACGCTTGTCCTGAGCTTTGTTCTGCGTCGTCTTGAAAGAAGGATGA
The DNA here is from genome assembly GCF_032389435.1 of Enterobacter sp. DTU_2021_1002640_1_SI_PRY_ASU_LCPMC_013. Taxonomy (NCBI): domain Bacteria; kingdom Pseudomonadati; phylum Pseudomonadota; class Gammaproteobacteria; order Enterobacterales; family Enterobacteriaceae; genus Enterobacter; species Enterobacter sp. DTU_2021_1002640_1_SI_PRY_ASU_LCPMC_013. The sequence goes on along the minus strand of NZ_CP135594.1, from coordinate 1,434,375 downwards.
AAATCCTGTGATTGAATTTAAAAACGTTTCCAAGCACTTTGGCCCAACCCAGGTGCTGCACAATATCGATTTGAACATCAGGCAAGGCGAAGTGGTGGTGATCATCGGGCCGTCCGGTTCCGGTAAATCCACCCTGCTGCGCTGCATTAACAAGCTTGAGGAGATCACCAGCGGCGATTTGATCGTCGATGGTCTGAAGGTCAATGACCCGAAAGTGGATGAGCGCCTGATCCGTCAGGAAGCGGGCATGGTGTTCCAGCAGTTCTACCTGTTCCCGCACCTCACGGCGCTGGAAAACGTGATGTTCGGTCCTCTGCGCGTGCGCGGGGCCAGCAAAGCGGCAGCGGAAGCGCTGGCAAAAGATCTGCTGGCGAAGGTTGGTCTGGCGGAGCGTGCCCACCACTATCCTTCCGAACTGTCCGGCGGCCAGCAGCAGCGCGTGGCCATTGCCCGTGCGCTGGCGGTGAAGCCAAAGATGATGCTGTTTGATGAGCCAACGTCGGCACTCGACCCGGAGCTGCGTCACGAAGTGCTGAAAGTTATGCAGGATCTGGCGGAAGAAGGCATGACGATGGTGATCGTTACCCACGAAATCGGCTTTGCCGAAAAGGTGGCGTCCCGTCTGATCTTCATTGATAAGGGCCGTATCGCGGAAGACGGGAATCCGCAGGCGCTGATTGCGAACCCACCAAGCCAGCGCCTCCAGGAGTTCCTGCAACACGTCTCCTGATAGCCACACACAGAGCCGGGCATGCCCGGCTTTTTTATGCCGGATTGTTCCCAAAAACTCCCCTCCGCTCTCCGCGCTCTATACTTATCATTTTGCACGATATTTTTGTCGGAGGACGCCGTGCCGTGGATCCTGTTGCTACTGTTTAGCCTGTTTAGCGCGCCATCACTTGCTGTAACCCTTCCCGGCGTCACCACCGGAGCCACCGCCACTCAGCAAAATGCGCCGCCAGAGCCAGACGCTGAAAAGAAAAAAGCCGCCTACGGCGCGCTTGCCGACGTGCTTGAGAACGACACGTCCCGACAGGAGTTGATCGATCAGCTGAGGAAAGTGGCCGCCACGCCGCCTCAGGATCCGGTTCCTGCTATTGCGCCGCCGGAAGCCGAAGAAGAAAAAACGGTGCTGGAAAACGTCACCGACATCAGTCGGCGCTACGGGGAAGCCCTGTCGTCGCGTTTTGCCCAGCTCTATCGCAACCTGGTTGGCACCTCACATAAGCCTTTTAATCCTCACACCTTTTCCGCAGCCGCTACCCAATTTGCTATTCTGGCCGGCGCCGTCTTCATTTTTTACTGGCTGTTGCGCCTGTCTGTTTGGCCGCTTTACCGGAAAATGGGCGAGTGGGGGCGCAAAAAGAATCAGCATAAAAGCAGCTGGCTGCATCTTCCGGCAATGATTACCGGGGCGTTTGTCATCGATTTGCTGCTGCTGGCCCTGACGCTGTTTGTCGGCCAGATGCTGGCCGACCGCCTTAATACCGGAAACAAAACCATCGCGTTTCAGCAGGGACTGTTCCTCAATGCGTTTGCCCTGATTGAGTTCTTTAAAGCCCTCCTGCGGTTGATCTTCTGCCCGCGCGTGCCGGACCTTCGCCCCTTCGCCATTTCGGATCAGAGCGCCAAATACTGGGCGGTGCGGCTCAGCGTGCTGAGCGGGTTGATCGGTTATGGCCTGCTGGTTGCCGTGCCGATTATTTCCAACCAGGTTAACGTGCAGTTCGGGGCGCTGGCGAACGTGCTGATCATGCTGTGCATTACCGTCTGGGCGCTGTACCTCATCTTCCACAATAAAAAAGCGATCACCGACAGCCTGCTGCACCTGGCCGATCGCTCCCTCTCCTTTTTCAGCCTCTTTATTCGCGCCTTTGCGCTGGTGTGGCACTGGCTGGCCAGCGCCTATTTTATTGTGCTCTGTTTCTTCTCCCTGTTCGATCCAGGCAATAGCCTGAAATTTATGATGGGGGCGACGTTCAAAAGCCTGGCGATTATCGGCATCGCGGCCTTTGTCTCTGGCCTGCTCTCCCGCTGGCTGTCGAAAACGATCACCCTGTCGCCGCAGGTTCAGCGTAACTACCCGGAACTGCAAAAGCGGGTAAATGGCTGGATGACGGTATCCCTGAAGGTGGCGCGTATTCTGACGGTCTGCGTGGCAATTATGCTGCTGCTGAACGCGTGGGGTCTGTTTGATTTCTGGAACTGGCTGCATAACGGCGCGGGGGAAAAGACCGTTGATATTCTTATTCGTATCGCGCTGATCCTGTTCTTCTCCGCCGTCGGCTGGACGCTGCTGGCAAGCCTTATCGAAAACCGTCTGGTGTCGGATGTCCACGGCAGGCCGCTGCCGAGCGCCCGCGCCCGCACGCTGCTGACCCTGTGCCGCAACGCGCTGGCGGTGATTATCAGCACCATCACCATCATGATTGTGCTGTCGGAAATCGGCGTGAATATCGCCCCGCTGCTGGCGGGTGCCGGTGCCCTGGGGCTGGCGATCTCCTTTGGTTCGCAGACGCTGGTGAAGGATATTATCACCGGCATTTTTATCCAGTTTGAGAACGGGATGAACACCGGGGATCTGGTGACCATCGGACCGCTCACCGGCACGGTGGAGAGGATGTCCATTCGCTCCGTCGGCGTACGTCAGGATACCGGCGCGTACCACATTATTCCGTGGTCATCGATCACCACCTTTGCCAACTTTGTGCGCGGCATTGGTTCGGTGGTGGCGAATTATGATGTCGATCGTCATGAGGATGCAGATAAGGCGAAGCAGGCGCTGCGGGATGCGGTGAGCGAACTGATGGAGATGGAGGATATTCGCGGACTGGTGATTGGTGAACCGTCGTTCGCGGGCATCGTCGGGCTAACGAACACTGCCTTTACCCTGCGCGTGTCGTTCACCACCCAGCCGCTGAAGCAGTGGACGGTGCGCTTCGCCCTCGACAGCATGGTGAAAAAACACTTCGATCTGGCGAACGTGAGAGCGCCGGTGCAGACGTATCAGGTATTATCGCCGCCCGCTTCGCCGCTCCCTCCGCAAGAGCCGACGCTGTAACCGAGCCGGGTGGCGGCTTCGCCTTACCCGGCCTGCGATGGGGGGCTATTTGCGGCGTTTGTTATCGTCCATAAAGGTCCAGGCGATAAAGCGGCTCTGCTTCTGGCCCTGCGCCATCTCTTTTTTGACCACTTTCACCGCGCCGACGTCGGTCAGCGCGCGGTAAAGCGGCGGCAGGTTATCGCCGCGGGAGACCAGCGTGGTAAACCATTTCACCTGACGACCGAAGCCCTTACTCTCGGCAATCATGCGCAAAATAAATGCCACTTCCCCTCCCTCGCACCACAGCTCCTGCTGCTGGCCGCCAAAGTTCAGCGCGCCGTCTTCAGCCTGGCCCAGGTTACGCCGCTTGCGTTCACTTCCCGCACGTGCGGAGGCGGCGGAGTCGTGGAAGGGCGGGTTGCACAGGGTGGCATCATATTGTTCGTTCTTATGAATAATGCCGTTGAAAATAGCAGCGGCATCCTTTTGACGACGCAAACGAACGGCCCGGCTTAACCCCGGGTTAGCGTTGATAATGGCCTGCGCGCTGGCGAAGGCTTCGGCGCCGATCTCGCTGCCGGTAAACCGCCACTGGTACTCATGTGCGCCTATCAGGGGGTAGATCAGGTTCGCGCCCGTACCGATATCAAGCACGGTGGCCTGTTTCGGCACCACGCCGCCATTGTCATCCGCCAGCAGATCGGCAAGATGATGGACATAATCCGCACGTCCTGGCACCGGTGGGCAGAGAAAGCCATCCGGGATGTCCCAGTGCGTAACGCCATAAAAATGGGCCAGCAGCGCTTTGTTCAGCGTCTTAACCGCCAGCGGATCGGCAAAGTTTACCGACGGTTCACCGGCTGGTGTCTGAACAATAAAATCCTGCAATTCCGGGCAGCTCAGGCACAGGGCTTTCATGTCGTAGCGGCTACGGTGGCGGTTACGCGGGTGCAATCCCGGCTTTTGGGAAGTCATGGCATTCTCCTTTAGACAGCCGCGTAAGATACCCTGTGACGGCGCGGGGGTAAATATCTGTCTGCGCTACACAAAAAACCGACGAAAATCAGCAACCTGTATGTCTATGATCTGTCAGCAAATTGTCAGAATTTATCGTTCAAAAAATAAGCAGATCATCATCAAATTTTTGCGCTAAATCACACGCGTCAGGCTTCTAAACTTAAGAGGAATCACCTGTTGTTTCCCCCTGAGGATGTGATTATGAAAAAGTATCTGACCTTTATTATTGCGGGTGCGCTGGCAGGCGCATCGTTCTCAGCCTGGTCCGTTCAACCTCTGACCGACAGCAACGACACCAGCCAGCTACGTGCGGCCGGGACGGTCTCTGTCAGCCGGGCAAGCAACCTTGATGACCTTCAGGACAAGCTGGCCGAAAAAGCGCGTCAGGAAGGGGCTAAAGGCTTCGTGGTGAACGCCGCCGGTGGCGATAACCATATGTACGGCACCGCGACCATCTATAAATAACGCCCTCTTTTCCCACACTGCATCTGCAAGGCAGATGCAGTTCTCATTTCCTTCCTTCGCCTTGACTGTGCGTTTTTTAACCCCATATTAAGATGAATGGCTTAAACAGATCAGGAGAACATGATGGCTTCCGGCTGGGCGAATGACGACGCCGTTAACGAACAGATCAACAGTACCATTGAAGATGCGGTCGCGCGTGCTCGCGGTGAAATTCCGCGCGGCGAAAGTTTGACGGAATGCGAAGAGTGCGGGGATCCGATTCCTGAAGCACGGCGTAAAGCCATTCCTGGCGTACGGCTATGCATTGCCTGTCAGCAGGAGAAAGATTCAAAAAATGCGTCACATTCAGGATATAATCGTAGAGGATCGAAAGACAGCCAGTTACGTTGACTTTCCTTTACCGAAGTTAACCGCGCCAGCAGTTTACTTTACGCTCACGACTTTTAGCGAAACGCGTAGCAAAACGTGCCCTTCCGATGGCTTCTGTAAAGCGCATTCACAAGAAGTGTCAATTGCGCTTCTGAATTTATTAATAATCAATAAGTTATTTGTCATTCAATTTTTTTGAGCAACCACGTCAATTCTCTTCGATTTTATCTTCCACTAAAAACCGTGATACTTATCACATCGACGGAACATCGTCCCTTTAACAGAATAACCTGCGAGAATTGACCTATGAAAACCATCAAATATGCTGTTGCTGCTGTTGCCCTGTCCGCTCTGTCTTTCGGCGCTTTCGCCGTGGAGCCTGTCTCCTCTACTCAGGCACAGGATCTGAACAAAATCGGGGTGGTGAGTGCTGAAGGCGCGACCACGCTGGACGGTCTGGAAGCCAAACTGGCGGAAAAAGCGGCCGCTGCCGGCGCAAGTGGATACACCATCACCTCCACTAACGGTAATAACAAACTGAGCGGTACTGCGGTTATCTACAAGTAATCGAACGAATTATGCTCCACCCTCACCCTACCCTCTGGTGAGATGCTCCAACCCTCATTGACCCTGTTGTTGTTACCCTTGTTTGCCCGTCCGCCACTGGACGGGCTTTTTTTTGCTTAAAACGACTGCGCCACGCGCTGCAACCCGGCGTCCACGGACGCGACTTCCCCTGCCGCCAGCAGACAGCAGGCCATTTGCAGCTTGATAGACTGCGGAACCGGCACCTTTCCGGCCAGACACTGTACGATCCAGTGCGCGGTGACTTGCGGATCTTTCGACTCAGGCAGGATCACATCACTGTTCTCTTCCCCACGTTCGAGCACGACCCGCGTCCCGGCAGGCTCAATCAGCATCAGTTGTGGACAACGCTGCGGGTTGGCGTAAACCTCCCCTTCAGTCCCGTGCATCAGCAGCGCTCGCCCGCCGATTTCGGCAAAGAATTGTCCGACCCGCGTCACGTACTCCGGATGGGAGACGCTGGAAAGACGCAGCGCGGCGTCTTCGGCAAACGGCGTCGCCAGCTTCGCCAGGGTGTGGGCGCTGTTACGTACCCCCATGCGCCAGCGCATGTCCAGCTGCTTTTCCAGCGGCGGGCAGAGCGCGCGCACGGGAATATAGACCGGCTGGTTCCCCTCCAGCTTTGCCTGCGCCTGGCCAGCATGGAGAGTGGGTTCGATGCCTAATAATTCCAGAATGGTTTCTGTCAGCACGCGCGTCGGATCTTCGCTCACGCCATGCACCACCACCGGGAAACCGAGTTTCTGCAACAGAATAGCCAGCAGCGGCGTGAGGTTTGCCTGCTTACGCGCGCCATTGTAGGTCGGGATCACAATCGGCATCGGCTTCGTGACGGGCGGGGTTAAACGCATCGTCTGCGACTGCATGGCCTCATAAAAACCGCGCATCTCCGCCTCACCTTCCCCTTTGATACGCAGCGCAATCAGAATGCCGCCCATTTCCAGATCCGGCACGTCGCCATTCAGCATATGCGTGTACAACGCACGGGCCGTTTCCTGGTCCAGATCGCGAGCATGGTTTTTCCCACGCCCTACCTCTTTGATAATTTTGCGGTAATCCACGACATTTCTCCTGACAGCATCATCTTGTTAACAATATAGCCCGATGAACACGCACCCGATAGTGTTTTGTGATCATTATCAACCTGCTGTTTTCAGGTAAAAAAATAAACTCAAGCACTATTTGCATTATTTGTGATTGGAACAAAAGATTCGTACCTGCCCTTTTTTTGATTAAATAAACATCGGAAAGTTATTAAGGGTCAACGGTAAAAACGTCCAGGCAACGTTTTTACCAGAAACACATCGGGATTTACTATGAACAAGGTTGCATTAGGGTTGTTTATCGCCGCAACGGTGGGATGTTCTGCATCCGCATTTGCGGCAACCAACGGTGAAGGGCAGATTAATTTCACCGGAGAAATTATCGATTCTGCTTGCCAGGTCGTGAATGGATTAAGTAATCCATTAGATGTTCAGTTAGGAAAAGTATCTAAAACGGTATTTACCGGCGCAGGCTCTACCAGCACACTCACGAAGTTTGATATTAAGTTAACCAATTGTCCGGAAACCGTAACCTCGGCTGCGATTAACTTCGGTGGTACCCCGGATGCGGATAATAATGCCACGCTGGCATTAACGCCCGATACCGATGCGGCTACTGGTGTGGCTATTCAGCTAATGGATGCTTCCGGGCAGCCTGTCACCCTGTATACCCCTTCGAAGCAATATCCTTTAGCCTCCGGTACGGAGGTTAACGACCTGGAGTTCGGTGCACGTTATATTCAAACTCAGGCCGCCATTACCGCAGGCCCTGCCAACTCCGTATCGACCTTCACCGTTATTTATAACTGATCTTATCAATCCTGAGATATTAATGCTCTTGCGGGCATTAATATCTCTTCTATTTATTGAGAAATTTTTATGCGCCACGGTTATTTACTGAGCACTCTTTTACTGGTAGCGGCCTCGGCACAGGCGGGTGTCGTGATCAATGGCACCCGTCTGGTCTATCAGGGCGATAAAAAGGAATCATCTCTTGGTCTTTCAAATCCAGATACCACAGATTATCTGGTGCAGTCCTGGGTCGATTCCGGCGGTAAAAACCTGGCCAAAGCCCCGTTCCTGATCACCCCGCCGCTTTTCCGACTGGATGCGAAAGAGGATAACGTCCTGCGCGTGGTGCGTACGGGAGGAAATTTACCGCAAGACAGGGAATCTCTGTACTGGCTGAATATTAAAGCGATCCCTTCCTCAAAGCATGTTGAGGGTGTAAATACGCTGCAAATTGCCATTAACACCCGAATTAAATTGCTCTATCGCCCGTCAGCGGTAAAAGGCAAACCAGAAGATATGGCCGATAAACTTGAATGGCATCGCGAAGGGAATGATTTAGTGGTGAACAATCCCACGCCTTTCTATATGAATTTTCAGGCCGTCACCCTGAATGGTCAGAAAATCACGAAAGCCACCTGGGCTGTGCCAAAAACTGAAACGCATTTTGCTTTACCTGGCAATGTCGGAGGCTCGACCGTCGCGTATTCCATTATTACTGATTACGGCAGCATCAGCCAGACATGGTCTAAACACGTTCATTAATAATATTGCCCGGTAATAAAATCATCATGTACCGCCATAAAAAGCCGTTCACCTGCCGATTTTCGTCATTGCTGATGACTTTTTGTTGCCTGGCAATGGCGATCTTTGCGCAGCAGGTTTTGGCTGATGATTATTTTAACCCAGCCCTGCTGGACATTGATAACCCACAGCAGGAAAAGACCGATCTGTCTGTCTATGAAAAAGGTCCCGGTCAGGCGCCAGGTAAATATCAGGTCGCGGTATTTATCAATAACAATAAAATTGATACCCGTGACGTGACCTTTAACATAGTTAAAGATCCGCAGGGCACCAGCACGCTTCAGCCCTGTTTTACACTGGACGAATTAAAGAGCCTCGGGATCAAAACGCAAAAATATCCGCAGCTGAGGGCAGAAGGTCAGTGCGCCGATCTACACGCCATCCCTTCGGCATCCGCGACCTTTCGCGTGCGCAATCAGCAGCTGCTGCTGAGCATTCCGCAAAAGGCGCTCGGACAGGTGCCACGCGGTTACATCGACCCGAAAGAGTTTGACGAAGGGATCAACGCGGGCCTGCTTAATTACAGCGTCAACGCCAGCCAGAGCCATGCGCGCCAGCAGGGTGAAGAGGATAGCAGCAGCCAGTACGTTAACCTGCGTCCCGGCTTCAACCTCGGGGCATGGCGCGTTCGTAACTACTCCACCTGGAATCGCAGCACCACGGGCCACGAGGAGGAACAGAAATTCACCTCCGTTTATACCTATGCGCAACGCGACATTGTGGCAATGAAAAGTGACGTGACGGTGGGGCAAAGCACCTCACCTTCCGACGTTTTTGACAGCGTCCCCTACACCGGCGTGGAGCTGAAATCCGACAGCGACATGCTGCCGGACAGTGAAAAAGGCTATGCCCCTATTATTCGCGGCACCGCCCACAGCAACGCGCTGGTGATGGTCCGCCAGAACGGGTACGTGATTTATCAGAACACGGTCGCGCCGGGCGCATTCGAAATTAACGACCTCTACCCCACCGGCAGCAGCGGTGACCTCCAGGTTACGGTGAAAGAAACAGACGGCAGCGAGAGCCATTTCGTGGTGCCGTTTGCCTCCGTGCCGGTATTGCAGCGTGAAAAAAACCTGCGCTACAGCGTAACCGCCGGGCGTTATCGCTCTTATGACAAAGACGTTGAAAAGACCCCGTTTGCCCAGGGAAGCGCCATCTACGGTTTACCTCACGGCTTCACGGCCTACGGCGGCGTGCAGCAGAGCAGCCACTATCAGTCCCAGGCGCTCGGCGCCGGGAAAAACATGGGCGATATGGGGGCGTTCTCCATTGACGTGACGCGCGCCAGAGCCCTGCTGAATAAACAGCAGTCCAGCAAGGGCCAGTCGTGGCGCGTACGCTACAGCAAAGATTTCGCCGGTTCAGGCACCAACTTTTCGCTTGCGGGCTATCGCTATAACAGCAAGGGGTTTTACACCCTGGACGACACTATGGAGTCGTATACCCGCGCCGACGACTGGTCTGCTCCCCAGCAGCGCCGCGCCCGTACAGAAGCCACCATTGACCAGACGCTGCCAGAAGGTTGGGGGTCGGTGACGCTGAGCATGGTGAAGGAAACTTACTGGAGCCAGAGCCAGAACATGACCTCCCTGAGCGTCAGCTACAACAACAGCTGGCACGGCGTGAGCTACAGCCTCAGCTACAGCTTGAACAAAAACACCCACGACAGCGATGAAGACGGTAATGAGGTAACAAACGACAACCAGTTCTCGCTGAGCGTTTCGGTTCCGCTGGATCGCTGGATGCATAATACCTGGGCCACGTACAACCTGAACAACACCAAAGACGGCACCACGCAGAACATCGGTCTTAACGGTACGGCGCTGAAAGAAGACAACCTGAACTGGAATATCCAGGAAGGGCTGAGCAGCACCGGCAGCGGTAACTCCACCAGCATCAACGCCGATTACAAAGCGACCTACGGCGAAGTGAGCGCAGGCGTCAGTCAGGATAAGTATCAGCAGACCCTGAACGTTGGTTTGCAGGGCGGCGCGGTTGCCCATGCTAACGGGATAACCCTGAGCCAGCCACTCGGTGAAACCATCGCACTGGTGAAGGCGCCAGGTACGCACGGCACCCATATCATCAACCAGACAGGCGTGGAGACTGACTTCCGCGGCTATACCGTCGTGCCGTTCGTGACCGCGTATCGCCATAACACCATCGCACTGGATACCGAAACGCTGCCGGAGGATGCCGATGTCACCCACGCGGCGCAAATTGTGACGCCAACCCGCGGGGCCGTGGTGCGCGCCAGCTTTACTACCCGCGTGGGTAATCGGGTCCTGATGACGCTTACACAAAATGGTAAACCGCTGCCCTTCGGCGCAACGGTCACCACCGGGGATAAGGACAGCGAATTTATTGTCGGAAATGACGGCCAGACTTACCTCTCGGGTCTGCCACAGCAAGGGCATCTCAACGTTTCCTGGGGACAGGAGGCGAGCGAGCACTGCGTCGCTGACTATGCGCTAACGGATGAGAAAGAGAAAACCAGCATCATTAACGCTGCCGCGCAGTGTCATTGATTACCGTTCAGGCTAACGATTATGCAAATGATTAAACAGTGCTTTTTATTACTGGTTTTGGGAACCGCCGCGTTATTTATGCCGCATGCGAAGGCGACCTGCACCACGCCGGATCTGCCCAAAATGATTAACGTGGCCTCCATCTCTGTCCCGACGACGCTGGCCGTTGGCGCAACTATCCCGGGTACAGAGCAAAGCGTTCATGTTGCCGGGCACTGCGATCAGGGTATCGACAGCGGTCTGGAAATTGTTTCCTGCTACTACGGCACCGGAGCGGAAATTCCTGGGCTCAGGGGCGTTTATGATTCCGGCGTACCGGGGATTGGGGTCGCACTAATGAACGATCAGGGTCAGCGAATCAGTGGAGCAGGCGGAGTACAGTGCGATTCACGCGGAACGCCTGTTGCCTATGTTTCTACCGATGGCACACAGTCGTTTAACTTTGACGTCACGCTTGAACTGGTGAAAACAAGCGACGCCGTGACATCCGGCACGCTGGTCCAGTCTCAGACCGAATTCGGCATTGGCGTTTTTGGCCATGAAGGGATCGGCAGCCCTAACCATATTGCGTATGCAGGTAACGTCATTTTGCATCAGGTCACCTGCTCTGTTTCGCCAAAAAATCTCACCGTTAATTTGGGCGATTTTCCCGTTAGTGATTTTATGAGCGTGGGTTTTTTATCCAGCCCCGCTCAGACGTTTAATATCACCGTTAACTGTGACACAACCGTTCAGCCTGAGCTAAAAATCACCAGTGCTAACGGGTACGAAACGGCATTTGAGGGAGTGATCAAACTGACGAAGCAGACGGGCATGGCAACGGGCGTCGGGGTAAGAATGCTGTTTGATGACCATATCGCGACCTTTGACACCTACGTCAACACCCAAAGCCAGGCCGTTGCCAATGAAACGCTGGATATCCCCTTTCAGGTTCGCTACGAGCAGACCAGCGATGTGGTGACGCCCGGCCCCGCCAACACCGTAGCAACCATCACTCTCGCCTATAAGTAACCGACATGAAAAAGACAATCGCGTTTCTGGCGGTGGGCTTACTGGCCCAGGCCCAGGCAGACGACATTCAGATCCAGATGACGGGAAATATTTACGCCAATACCTGCGTCATTGACAGCGCCAGCCGCAACCTGACGGTGGACTTAGGCCAGGCGGTATCGGGCAGTTTTAAAGACGTGGGGGATACCGGCGAGTGGAAAGACTTTTCCCTGTCAGTATCGCACTGCCCAGCCACGCTAGCACTTGCCACGGCCTTTTTCTATGGCCAGGCAGACAGCGTGCATCCGACCAAATTTGCCAATATCGGTAGCGCAAAGGGACTGGCGCTGGAGCTGGCAGACCGACAGGACAAAATATTGATTGCCCCGCAGGCCGCCTTTAACGCCGCCATCAATCCGAGCGACCACACGGCAACCTTTCCTCTGTCCGCACGTTACTACGCCACCTCAATGCCCGTCACTGCCGGCACGTTCAGCAGCGTGATTCAGGTGACATTCACTTACCAGTAGGACCGCGCCTCTTTGCACGGATGCTTTTTGTACGCCCGGCAGAGGGTTTTGCCGGGCGTTTTTTTACCTCCGGCACTTCTGGCTGCTCAATCGGGAAGATCGGCAGCGCATTCAGCAGCCGCTGGCCGTAGTTTTTGGTGAGCAGACGTTTGTCATAAATCACCACCTCGCCCCAGCAGGCGTGGCTACGGATCAAGCGCCCGACCTGCTGGATCAAGTTAAACGACGCCGCAGGCAGGCTTTGCACTTCAAACGGATAACGGTTAAGGCTTTTCAGCCATTCGCCTTCGGTGATCACCACCGGGCTGTCGATGGGCGGAAAAGCGATTTTATGGATATGCACCTGCGTCAGGTAGTCGCCTTTTAAATCCAGCCCTTCCGCAAAGGACTGTAACCCCACCAGCACGCTGCGCTCGCCGTTATCAATGCGTTTACGGTGGGTTTCCACCAGCCGATAGCGCGGCTGATCGCCCTGCACCAGCAGGAGTAAGCGCAGGTCGGTGACGTGCTCCAGGAAGCGTTGCATCGCGCGGCCGCTGGCAAACAGCACCAGCATGCCGGGGTATTTTTTACTCTCAACCTGCTCGCGGAAGTAGGCCGCCATTTCCGCAATATGCTGCTCTTCGTTATCGATAAGCGGCTCATAGTTCATGCGCGGGATCACCAGCTTGCCCTGCTCACAGTGGTTGAACGGCGAGTCAAGGGCCACAAAACGGTCCCCCGCTTTCTCTTTCAGGCCGCTCATTTCCTGCAACCTTGAGAAGCTGTTCAGGGAACGCAGGGTCGCCGACGTCACTACCACGTGCGGCACGCTGCGCCAGATCAGCTTTTCCAGCTGATCGGCCACGCGGATGCCCACGCAGTGGAAGAACAGATGTACCTGCCCGTCTCGCACTTCGCGGGTGGCCCACTTTGTCACTGGCGCCCCGGATGCCTGCGCCATCGAGGCCAGCCGCCAGAGTTTGCTCTGCGCCTCAAACATGCCCAGCGCACGGTTCATTTGCAGCAGAATGCGGTGCAAACGCACCACGTCATGGGTACCGGTCTTCTCGCTGAGATCGTTCAGGAACATCTCCGCCAGCCCGCGCAGCTTTTCAAGGTGCTTCGCCAGCTGCTGGCAAATCTCCATCACTTCCTGCGGCAACTCCCCCATCGCAAAGCGGTGTTCCGCTTCCTGGGTGGCGGGAAGATACAGGTTAAGGATGTTATTCAGCGAGGAGATGAGGCCGTACACCTCTTCACAGTGCTCGCTCAACCGCTCCGGGATCGCCAGCGGCGGCGTGGTTTTCGGGCGGAACTGCTCCATGCAGGTTGCCACCAGCTTGCAGAACAGATCGAGTTGCAGGCGAAACCACGGGGCGGTAATTTCCGCACTCATCTCCAGCGCATCCCGCGCCACGTCGGGCAGATGATGACCTTCATCGAGCACCAGCAGCAGGTTTTTGGGCTCCGGCAGGACCGCTTCACTCTCCAGGGCAGCCATAACCAGCGCATGGTTGGCGACAACCACCTCCGCTTCCTGAATCTCACGCCGGGCGACAAAGAACGGGCACTCGCGGTAGTAGTGACAGTTGCGGTTCAGGCAGCTCGCTTTATCGGTGCTGAGCCTGCGCCACAGGTCGTCGCCGATCGCCTGGCTGGTGTGATCCCGCAGGCCGTCCCACCTGTAGCCGTCGAGATCGGCCTTTAGCTTTGCGCACTGCTCCTGCTCCGCCTTGTTGTTTGGCGTCAGCTCGTCATCAAGAAACGCGAGCAGATCCTGCTGGGAGGGTTCACTGCTGGCCAGCGCCGCCAGATTGCGCGGGCAGACGTAGCGCCCGCGACCAAAGGCGGCGGTGAACCGTAAATCGGGGATAATTTTGCGCAGCAGCGGCAAATCTTTGCTGAAGATCTGATCCTGCAAGGCCACGTTAGCGGTACTGACCACCAGCGTTTTGTCTTCTTCCCGCGCGATGGCAATGCCGGGAATGAGATACGACAGGGTTTTCCCGACGCCGGTCGGGGCTTCAATCGCCAGATGTCGTCCGTCGTCCCCGGCGAGCGTTTTGGCCACGTCGGCAATCATCTGCCGCTGCGGGGCTCGGGGGATAAAGTCGGGGATCTGCTGTTGTAGCGCCTTATACCATGCGCCAATTTGCGCCTTGAGCGCAGCGGTTAAAGCCATCGGAAAACCTGAAATACTGTATAAACAGCCACTATTGTGGCACTTTCTCTCCGCTGCCGCAAAAAGAAAAGCCCGGCTTTACGACCGGGCTTCCAGATTACTGCGGGTTAGCAGGTTTACGCGGGCGGCGTCGGCGCTGCCCCTCGCCTGCCGGTTTCCCTTCGCCGCTACGCCACGGGTTTTCACCGGCTGGTTTGCTGTCGTTATTACGACGCGGCGGTTTGCCCGAAGATTTCGGCGCGCCACCTTCGGCACGACGCGGCTGCTGACCGCGACCACCGCCGCCCTGACCGCGACCGCCGCCCTGACGACCGTTCTGAATTGGCTCAGCTTTGATCGACGGGTCCACTTCATAACCCGGGGTCTCAATGCGCGGGATCTCTTTCTTCAGCAGGCGTTCGATGTCGCGCAGCAGCTTGTGTTCATCCACGCAGACCAGAGAGAGCGCTTCCCCGGTTGCCGCCGCACGGCCGGTACGGCCGATACGGTGCACGTAGTCTTCCGGCACGTTTGGCAGCTCATAGTTCACCACGTGCGGCAGCTCTTCAATGTCCAGGCCACGGGCGGCGATGTCGGTTGCCACCAGCACACGTATGTCGCCGGATTTAAAATCAGCCAGCGCGCGGGTACGCGCACCCTGACTCTTGTTGCCGTGGATCGCCGCGCTGCGAATACCGTCTTTATTCAGCTGTTCCGCCAGGTGGTTAGCGCCGTGCTTGGTGCGGGTAAAGACCAGTACCTGCTGCCAGTTGCCCTGGCCGATCATCTGGGAGAGCAGTTCCCGCTTGCGCTTCTTATCCACAAAGTGCACGTGCTGCGTCACCTGCTCGGAGGCGGTATTGCGGCGCGCGACTTCCACTTCCAGCGGGTTATGCAGCAGCTTTTCCGCCAGTGCCTTGATCTCGTCGGAGAAGGTTGCCGAGAAGAGCAGGTTCTGACGACGCGTCGGCAGCTTCGCCAGCACGCGGCGAATATCGTGGATGAAGCCCATATCCAGCATACGGTCGGCTTCGTCCAGCACCAGAATTTCGATGTTATCGAGCTTCACCGCGTTCTGGTGTTCCAGATCCAGCAGACGCCCCGGCGTTGCCACCAGCACGTCCACGCCGCCGCGCAGCTTCATCATCTGCGGGTTAATGCTTACCCCGCCGAAAACCACCAGCGAACGAATGTTGAGGTAGCGGCTGTATTCACGCACGTTCTCGCCAATCTGGGCCGCCAGTTCGCGGGTTGGGGTGAGGATCAGCGCACGCACCGGACGACGGCCTTTGGCGTGCGGCTGGTTTTTTACCAACAGCTCCAGCAGCGGCAGGGTAAAGCCTGCGGTCTTACCGGTACCGGTCTGCGCGCTTGCCATCAGGTCACGGCCCTGCAAAACGGCCGGAATGGCCTGCTGCTGGATAGGGGTTGGCTCAACGTAGCCCTGCTCTGCGATGGCGCGCAGAATTTCCGGGTTCAGACCAAGGGAATCAAAAGACATAAAAACTCCGAACCGCCCCGACCATCACAGGTGTAGTTTTCAGGGAGATATAACGAATAGAAGGACAAAAACCACAATGTCGCGAAGGAGCGGAGTGTAGCAGCTTTTGTGACGTGGCGCATAAAATATCCCCGGCGATGACTCGACGTTTGCGCAAATCAGGCATAATCTTAATCAATCGATTGATTAATTTTTAATGCTGCTATGAATACAACCCCAACGACAACCAAAGGCGAACAGGCGAAAAGTCAGCTTATCGCCGCCGCGCTGGCGCAGTTTGGCGAGTATGGTCTGCATGCCACCACGCGGGATATCGCCGCTCAGGCCGGGCAGAATATTGCGGCCATCACCTACTATTTTGGCTCAAAAGAGGATTTATACCTCGCCTGCGCCCAGTGGATCGCGGATTTTATCGGCACCAGCTTTCGCCCACACGTGGAAGAAGCCACCGCGCTGTTCAGCCAGCCAGAGCCTGACCGGGCTGCCATCCGCCAGCTGATCCTTAACGCCTGTCACAACATGATCCGCCTGCTGACGCACGACGATACGCTGAACCTGAGCAAATTTATCTCCCGCGAGCAGCTCTCCCCCACTACCGCGTACCAGCTGGTGCACGATCAGGTGATCGCCCCGATGCACAGCCATCTGACCCGGCTGATCGCCGCCTATACCGGACGGGACGCCAGCGATACCGACACCATTTTGCATACCCACGCCCTGCTGGGCGAAGTGCTCGCCTTCCGTCTGGGGCGTGAGACCATCCTGTTACGTACGGGCTGGACACAATTCGATGAGGATAAAGCCGCGCAAATTAGCCAGGTCATTACCCGTCACGTTGATCTGATCCTGCAAGGCTTAACGCAAAGGAGCCAGAAGTCATGAAAAAACCTGTCGCCATCATTCTGGTGGTTGTTGTGTTACTTGCTGCGGGAATCGGTGGCTGGCTGTGGTATCAGAGCCAGCAGGATCGTGGCCTGACGCTGTACGGCAACGTGGATATCCGCACCGTGAACATGAGCTTCCGCGTCGGCGGACGGCTGGCCTCGCTGAACGTTGACGAAGGCGATGCCATCAAAGCCGGGCAGACGCTGGGAATGCTGGACAAAGCCCCGTTTGAGAACGCGCTGATGCAGGCAAAAGCAGGCGTCTCCGTCGCACAGGCGCAATACGACCTGATGCTGGCGGGCTACCGTGACGAAGAGATCTCCCAGGCGGCCGCTGCCGTTAAGCAGGCAAAAGCCGCCTATGACTATGCGCAGAATTTCTATAACCGTCAGCAAGGCTTATGGAAAAGCCGTACTATTTCCGCCAACGACCTGGAAAACGCGCGCTCATCCCGCGACCAGGCACAGGCGACGCTGAAATCTGCCCAGGATAAGTTAAGCCAGTACCGCACCGGTAACCGTGCGCAGGACATTGCCCAGGCGAAGGCCAGC
This sequence comes from Enterobacter sp. DTU_2021_1002640_1_SI_PRY_ASU_LCPMC_013, assembly GCF_032389435.1. Taxonomy (NCBI): domain Bacteria; kingdom Pseudomonadati; phylum Pseudomonadota; class Gammaproteobacteria; order Enterobacterales; family Enterobacteriaceae; genus Enterobacter; species Enterobacter sp. DTU_2021_1002640_1_SI_PRY_ASU_LCPMC_013. Next base: position 1,417,129 of record NZ_CP135594.1, on the reverse strand, counting down.
CTTGAGCAGGCGCAGGCGCAGTTAGCCCAGGCGGAGCTGGATCTGCACGACACCACGTTAGTCGCCCCGTCTGACGGCACGTTGATGACCCGCGCCGTGGAGCCGGGCAGCATGCTCAGCGCGGGCAGCACCGTGTTAACGCTCTCCTTAACCCGTCCGGTGTGGGTGCGCGCTTACATTGATGAGCCAAATCTTGGCCAGATGCAGCCGGGCCGCGAACTGCTGCTCTATACCGACGGTCGCCCGGACAAGCCGTATCACGGCAAAGTGGGCTTCGTCTCCCCTACCGCCGAGTTCACGCCAAAAACCGTTGAAACCCCGGACCTGCGTACCGACCTGGTGTATCGCCTGCGCATCATCGTCACCGATGCGGACGACGCGCTGCGTCAGGGCATGCCTGTTACCGTGACCTTAAACGACGGGGAACGACATGAATGATGCGGTTATCCAGCTCAACAATCTGGTCAAACGCTTCCCGGGAATGGCTAAACCGGCGGTCGCGCCGCTGAATTGTACGATTCAGAAAGGCTATGTGACCGGGCTGGTGGGGCCGGACGGCGCGGGTAAAACCACGCTGATGCGGATGCTGGCGGGATTGCTGAAGCCGGATGAAGGCAGTGCCAGCGTGCTTGGCCTCGATCCGATCAAAGACGACGCGGCGCTCCACGGCATGCTCGGCTATATGCCGCAGAAGTTTGGTCTGTACGAAGATCTGACGGTAATGGAAAACCTCAACCTGTATGCCGATCTGCGCAGCGTTACCGGCGAAACCCGGCAGAAAACCTTCCAGCGTCTGCTGGCGTTTACCTCCCTCGGCCCGTTCACCGACCGGCTGGCGGGCAAACTTTCCGGCGGGATGAAGCAGAAGCTGGGGCTGGCCTGCACGCTGGTGGGCGAACCGAAGGTGCTATTGCTGGATGAACCCGGCGTGGGCGTGGACCCGATTTCCCGCCGCGAGCTGTGGCAGATGGTGCACGAGCTGGCGGGTGACGGCATGCTGATCCTCTGGAGTACCTCTTACCTTGATGAAGCAGAGCAGTGCCGCGACGTGCTGCTGATGAATGAAGGCGAACTGCTCTATCAGGGCGAACCCACCGAGCTGACGCAAACCATGGCCGGGCGCAGTTTTCTGCTGCACAGCGCGCAGGAGTCCAACCGCAAGCTGCTGCAACGGGTACTGAAGCTGCCGCAGGTGAGCGACGGGATGATTCAGGGCCGTTCGGTGCGCGTGATCCTCAAAAAAGAGACTACCGCCGACGATATCCGCCGTGCGCAGGGTATGCCTGAGATCGACATGACAGAGACCGCGCCGCGCTTTGAAGATGCGTTTATCGATCTGCTGGGCGGGGCGGGAACCTCAGAATCACCGCTTGGCGCCATCCTGCACACGGTGGAAGGCACGGCGGGCGAAACGGTCATTGAAGCAAAATCGCTCACCAAAAAATTCGGCGATTTCGCCGCCACCGATAACGTCAATTTTGCCGTGAAGCGCGGCGAGATATTTGGCCTGCTCGGGCCGAACGGCGCGGGGAAATCCACCACCTTTAAAATGATGTGCGGCCTGCTGGTACCGACCTCCGGCAAAGCGCTGGTGCTGAACATGGATCTCAAAGTCAGCTCCGGCAAGGCGCGCCAGCACCTGGGCTATATGGCGCAGAAGTTTTCGCTCTACGGCAACCTGACGGTGGAGCAAAATCTGCGCTTTTTCTCCGGCGTCTACGGCCTGCGGGGACGGGCACAGAATGAGAAGATCGGCCGCATGTGCGACGCCTTCGGCCTGACCGATATCGCCTCATACGCTACCGACGCGCTGCCACTTGGCTTCAAACAGCGGCTGGCGCTGGCCTGCTCACTGATGCACGAGCCGGATATCCTGTTTCTTGATGAACCTACGTCAGGCGTGGATCCCCTCACCCGCCGCGAATTCTGGTTGCATATCAATAGCATGGTGGAAAAAGGCGTGACCGTGATGGTCACCACCCACTTTATGGACGAGGCAGAGTATTGCGACCGCATCGGGCTGGTCTATCGCGGCAAGCTGATTGCCCACGGCACCCCGGATGACCTGAAAGCGCAGGCCGCCGACGACGCGCAGCCAGACCCGACCATGGAGCAGGCGTTTATTACCCTCATCCACGACTGGGATAAGGAGAATACTCATGCGCAGTAACGTCCTTTCCTGGCGCCGGGTGCGCGCCCTGTGCGTCAAAGAGACGCGGCAGATTGTGCGTGACCCCAGCAGCTGGCTGATTGCGGTGGTGATCCCCCTGCTGCTGCTGTTTATTTTCGGCTACGGGATTAACCTCGACTCCAGCAAGCTGCGGGTCGGGATTTTGCTGGAGCAGCAGAGCGAAGAGGCGCTGGACTTCACTCACGCCATGACCGGTTCGCCCTACATTGACGCCACCATCAGCGACAACCGGCAGGAATTGATCCAGAAAATGCAGGCCGGGAAAATTCGCGGTCTGATCGTCATTCCGGTCGATTTCGCCGCCAATATGGCGCGCGCTGAAACCGATGCGCCGATTCAGGTGATCACCGACGGCAGCGAGCCGAACACCGCGAACTTCGTGCAGGGCTACGCGGAGGGGATCTGGCAGCTCTGGCAGATGCAGCGCGCCGAAGACCGGGGGGAGAAGTTTGAACCGCTGATTGACGTGCAGACGCGCTACTGGTTTAACCCCGCCGCCATCAGCCAGCACTTTATTATTCCGGGCGCGGTGACCATCATCATGACGGTAATCGGCGCGATTTTGACCTCGCTGGTGATCGCCCGCGAGTGGGAGCGCGGCACCATGGAGGCGCTGCTCTCGACCGAAGTGACGCGCGTCGAGCTGCTGCTCTGCAAGCTGATCCCCTACTACTTCCTCGGCATGCTGGCGATGCTGCTGTGTATGCTGGTCTCGGTATTTATTCTTGGCGTGCCGTACCGCGGCTCGCTGGTGCTGCTGTTCTTTATTACCAGCCTGTTTTTGCTCAGCACGCTGGGGATGGGACTGTTAATTTCCACCATCACCCGCAACCAGTTTAACGCCGCGCAGGTGGCGCTTAATGCCGCCTTCCTGCCGTCGATTATGCTCTCCGGCTTTATCTTCCAGATAGACAGTATGCCGGCGGTGATCCGCGCCGTGACGTACATCATTCCGGCGCGCTACTTTGTGAGCACCCTGCAAAGCCTGTTCCTGGCAGGAAATATTCCGGTGGTGCTGATTATCAACACCCTGTTTTTGCTGGCGTCGGCGGTGATGTTTATCGGGCTGACGTGGATGAAAACGAAAAGAAGATTAGATTAGCCATCGGATTTTGTAGGTCGGGTAAGCGCAAGCGCCACCCGACAGGAGGACGACGCGATGTTTCACCGTTTATGGACATTGATCCGCAAAGAGCTGCAATCCTTGCTGCGCGAGCCGCAGACCCGTGCCATTCTGGTGCTGCCGGTGCTGCTTCAGGTTGTACTGTTTCCGTTTGCCGCCACGCTGGAGGTCACCAACGCCACCATCGCCGTTTACAACGAAGACAACGGCAAGCATTCCGTCGAGTTGACGCAGCGTTTCGCCCGCGCCAAAGCCTTTACCCATGTCCTGCTTCTGGAAAGCCCGCAGGCGATCCAGCCCACCATCGACACGCAGAAAGCATTATTGCTGGTGCGCTTCCCGGCGGACTTCTCCCGCAACCTGGACACATTCCAGACCGCGCCGATGCAGCTGATCCTCGACGGACGTAACTCCAACAGCGCCCAGATTGCGGCGAACTATTTGCAACAGGTGGTGAAGGATTACCAGCAGGAGCTGATGGCGGGCAAACCCAAACCCAACAACAGCGAGCTGGTGGTGCGCAACTGGTACAACCCGAACCTGGACTACAAATGGTTTGTGGTGCCGTCGCTGATCGCCATGATCACCACCATTGGCGTGATGATTGTCACCTCGCTGTCCGTGGCGCGCGAACGTGAGCAAGGTACGCTGGATCAGCTGCTGGTCTCACCGCTCGCCACCTGGCAGATATTTGTCGGCAAGGCGGTGCCGGCACTGATTGTCGCGACGTTCCAGGCCACCATCGTGCTGGGGGTGGGAATATGGGCGTACCAGATCCCGTTTGCCGGATCGCTGGCGCTGTTTTACTTCACGATGGTAATTTACGGCCTGTCGCTGGTGGGGTTTGGGCTGCTGATTTCCGCGCTCTGCTCAACGCAGCAGCAGGCGTTTATCGGGGTGTTTGTCTTTATGATGCCGGCGATCTTGCTTTCAGGGTACGTTTCGCCAGTGGAGAACATGCCGGTGTGGTTACAGGATTTGACGTGGATAAACCCGATTCGTCACTTCACGGATATCACCAAGCAAATCTATCTGAAGGATGCGAGTCTGGATATTGTGTGGGGAAGTTTGTGGCCGCTACTGGTCATCGCGGCCACAACGGGCTCAGTGGCCTATGCGATGTTTAGACGAAACATCGCGTAGTTTTTTCTCTTTGGTGAGCAATGACACCACCGCAGGCCCTGCGAGGATAGCCAGACCCGCCAGGGCCAGCAGCAGGTTGTTTTGCAGCACGCGTGACAACAGCCACAGGACGATCATTGCCGCACCAAAATACCAGGTGGTGGTGAGCTCTTCGAGCACATCACCCACTTCACGCCAGCGCGCGTCGTGGTGACGCTGTAGAAACAGCATCGACAGCACGGTCACGCCGTAAACCACGCATAACCCTAAGCCGACACGCACCAGCGTGCCGCTCATCCAGCCCATCACCAGTACGGCCACGACCAGTAAATGCAACATTATCTGCCAGCAACTCAAACCGGTTGCGACACGAACGCGTTGTTGCCACTTCATGGCTTCTCTCCTGAAGGATTTTTCTCTGCTAATTCAGACTACCGCACTTTACGGAAAATTCCGTAACGCCGCATCTTTTTGTGACGCCTACTACACTTTATTTTCATCGGGATAGTCACCCAGGAAGGTGTTTATGAGCAAAAAAACGCAGCATTTCTCGCTTAAGGTGCTGACGATAAACATTCATAAGGGCTTCACAGCATTTAACCGCCGCTTCATTTTACCGGAGCTGCGCGACGCAGTACGCACCGTCAGCGCGGATATTGTCTGCCTCCAGGAGGTCATGGGCGCGCACGAAGTGCACCCTATGCATTTCGAAAACTGGCCCGACACGCCCCACTACGAGTTTCTGGCGGATACCATGTGGAGCGATTACGCCTACGGGCGCAATGCGGTCTACCCGGAGGGGCATCACGGTAACGCGGTGCTGTCGCGTTTTCCTATCGAGCATTATGAGAACCGCGACGTCTCCGTTGGCGAGAGCGAAAAACGCGGGCTGTTATACTGTCGTATCACCCCCCCGGCGCTCGATTTTCCCATTCATGTGGGCTGTGTTCATCTTGGCCTACGTGAAGCCCACCGTCAGGCCCAGCTACAGATGCTGGCAGACTGGACCAATGCGCTGCCGGAGGGCGAGCCCGTAGTGGTGGCCGGTGATTTCAACGACTGGCGACAGCGGGCCAACCATCCGCTGAAGGTGAAGGCGGGGCTGGAGGAGATCTTTACCCGCTCACGCGGTCGTCCCGCGCGGACGTTTCCGGTGCGCTTCCCCCTGCTGCGCCTTGACCGCATCTACGTAAAAAATGCCCACGCCAGCAGCCCGACGGCGCTGGCTTTACTCAACTGGCGACATCTCTCCGACCATGCCCCACTCAGCGCGGAGATCCACTTATGAAATGCACATGGCAGGAAGGTAACCGTATTACGCTGCTGGAAAATGGCGATAACTTTTATCCGGCGGTTTTTGAGGCGATTAGCCACGCACAGCAGAAAGTCTTTCTCGAAACGTTTATCTGGTTTGAAGACGACGTGGGCAGGCAGTTGCACAGCGCACTGCTGCATGCCGCCCGTCGCGGTGTAAAAATCGAGGTTCTGCTCGACGGATATGGTTCGCCGGATCTCAGCGACGAATTTGTTAACGAGCTCACCGCCGCAGGGGTGGTGTTCCGCTATTACGATCCCGGCCCGCGTCTGTTCGGCATGCGCACCAACCTGTTCCGTCGAATGCACCGCAAAATTGTGGTGGTGGATGAAACGGTGGCCTTCGTTGGCGGCATTAACTACTCCGCCGAGCATATGTCGGATTACGGTCCCGAAGCTAAACAGGACTACGCGATCCGTATCGAAGGACCGGTGGTTCAGGACATCCAGCTGTTCGTGCTGGAAAACTTACCCGGCAAAGAGGCCGCTCGCCGCTGGTGGCGACGCCGTCATCGCCCGGAAGAGAACCGCAAGCCCGGCGAGGCGCAGGCGCTGTTCGTCTGGCGGGATAACGAGGAGCACCGGGACGATATCGAGCGTCATTACCTGAAGATGCTGGCGAACGCGAAGCGCGAGGTGATTATCGCCAACGCCTATTTCTTCCCCGGTTACCGGATTTTGCACGCCATGCGCAACGCGGCCCGACGCGGCGTGAGCGTGAAGCTCATCGTGCAGGGTGAGCCTGATATGCCGATTGTGAAGGTCGGCGCGCGTCTGCTCTATCGCTATCTGGTCAAAAGCGGCGTGCAGATCTATGAATATCGCCGCCGCCCGCTGCACGGTAAAGTCGCCGTGATGGATGACCACTGGGCGACCGTCGGCTCCAGCAACCTTGATCCGCTGAGCTTATCGCTCAATCTGGAAGCGAACCTGATCATCCACGATCGCCAGTTTAATCAGACCCTGCGCGATAACCTTCAGGGTCTTATCAATAAAGACTGCGTGCGTGTGGATGAGTCCATGGTGCCGAAACGGAGCTGGTGGAACGTGGGCATCGGCGTGGTGGTGTTCCACTTCCTGCGCCACTTCCCGGCCATGGTGGGCTGGCTGCCCGCGCATACGCCGAAACTGGCGCTGGTGGATCCGCCTGTGCAACCCGAAATGGAAACCCAGGACCGCGTAGAGGCGGAAGATGGAGGGAAAACCTGATGTCGAAATCTCATCCTCGCTGGCGGCTGGCGAAAAAAATCCTGACCTGGCTGTTCTTCATTGCCGTCGCGGTCCTGCTGGTGGTGTATGCCCAGAAGGTGGACTGGGAAGAGGTGTGGAAAGTTATTCGCAACTACAACCGGACAGTCCTGCTGGGGGCCGTTGGGCTGGTGATTGTGAGCTACCTGATGTACGGCTGCTATGACCTGCTGGGACGTGCCTACTGCGGACATAAGCTTGCCAAACGGCAGGTTATGCTGGTGTCATTCATCTGCTACGCCTTTAACCTGACGCTGAGCACCTGGGTGGGCGGGATTGGTATGCGCTATCGCCTGTACTCCCGCCTTGGCTTACCGGGCGGCACCATCACGCGTATTTTCTCCTTAAGCATCACCACCAACTGGCTGGGGTATATCCTGCTGGGCGGGGTGATTTTCACCATCGGCGTGGTGCAGCTGCCTGCGCACTGGTACATCGATGAGGCTACCCTGCGCATCCTGGGCATCGTACTGCTGCTGATCATCGCCGCCTACCTGTGGGCCTGCGCCTTTGCCAAACGTCGTCACATGACCATTAAAGGCCAGAAGCTGGTGCTGCCGTCATGGAAGTTTGCCGTCCTGCAAATGGTGGTTTCCAGCGCCAACTGGATGGCGATGGGGGCCATTATCTGGCTGTTGATTGGCGAAGATGTGAACTACTTCTTCGTGCTGGGCGTGCTGCTGGTAAGCAGTATTGCCGGGGTGATTGTGCATATTCCGGCGGGTATTGGCGTACTGGAGGCGGTGTTTATCGCGCTGCTTGCGGGGGAGCATGTGTCTCACGGGACGATTATCGCCGCCCTGCTCGCGTACCGCATGATCTACTACTTCCTCCCGCTGGCGCTGGCAACGGTCTGTTATCTGGTGCTGGAGAGTCGGGCGAAGAAGCTGCGCGCGAAGAACGAGAGGATGTTGGCGAAGTGAGTTGTGTCGGGTAGCGCTGCGGTCTGATGCCCTCACCCCGGCCCTCTCCCACGGGGAGAGGGAGAAAAGCCCGCACCGTGCAATCCCCTCTCCCTGAGGGAGAGGGTTAGGGTGAGGGGGAAATAACTAGCGACGGTTGCCGAAGATACGCAGCAGCATCAGGAACAGGTTGATGAAGTCCAGATAAAGCGTCAGCGCGCCCAGAATCGAGTATTTGCGCAGGTTTGAACTGTCGCGAACATCAATTTGTTCACCGATGTTTTTCAGCTTCTGGGTGTCGTAAGCGGTTAAGCCCACGAAGATCACCACCCCGATATAGGTCACCGCCCACATCAGCGCGTCACTCTTCAGCCACAGGTTCACCAGCGACGCCAGCACAATCCCAATCAGCCCCATAAACAGCATGTTGCCGAAGCCGCTCAGGTCACGTTTGGTGGTGTACCCGTACAGGCTCATCACACCGAACATCCCGCCGGTCACCACAAACGTGCTGGCGATGGAAGAGTAGGTGTAAACGATGAAAATACTGGAAAGCGTCAGCCCGGTCAGCGCCGAATAGAGCATAAACAGCGTGGTCGCCATACCCGCGCTGAGCTTGTGCACCAGCCCGGAGAGCACGAACACCAGCGCCAGTTGCGCAATAATCAGCCCAAAGAAGGTGATTTTGCTTGAGAAGATAAACATCATCAGTTCAGGCGTGTTTGCCGCATACCACGCGATAAACGCGGTAAGCAGCAGGCCAACCGTCATCCAGCCATACACCTGAGCCATGTAGGTTTGCAGCCCGCTACGGGTCTGCTGAACTATCGAATCGGAACGCGGAAATCGGTCCATGATTCACTCCTGATTAAGTAAACACACACGTTAAGAGTAACACATCCGCGTAAACCAACTACCAACGGCTGGCGGCATGCTTATCGCTGTCGCGTGATTCCACCCAGCGCTCACCTTCCGGCGTCGCTTCACGCTTCCAGAACGGCGCTTTGGTTTTAAGGTAATCCATGATGAACTCCCCCGCCGCAAAAGCACTCCCGCGATGGGCGCTGGTGACGCCGACAAACACAATCTCTTCGCCGGGCCACATTTCGCCGATGCGATGGATAACCGTAACGCGCCCCAGCGGCCAGCGGTCTCGCGCCTCTTCGACAATGGCCGCCAGCGATTTTTCGGTCATTCCCGGATAGTGCTCCAGCGTCAGCGCTTTTACGCTGTCGCCGAGATTATGATTACGCACTTTCCCGGTAAACGTCACGACCGCGCCGTCTTCGTCGCGCCCGGCCAGCCAGTCATATTCCGTGCCCACGTTAAAACGCTCATGGCCGACCAGGATTCGGGTTTCCGTCATCTTAACCCCCTGTGACCGGCGGGAAGAAGGCCACTTCGTCCCCATCGGCCAGCGGGTGGGTCAACTCCACCAGCGTCTGGTTCACGGCGGCCAGCAGTTTGCCTTCGTCCAGCGCCAGCGCCCAGCGGTCGCCTTGCGCCGCCAGATGCGCACGCAGGGCGGCGACATTTTCGAAAGAGCCGTCCAGCGTCAGACTGTCGGTATTGACCAGCTCACGGACCTGGGCAAAAAAGAGCACCTTAATCATGGCTTTCCACCTTAAAATCACCGGATTTGCCGCCGCTTTTTGCCAGCAGACGCACCGGGCCAATCACCATATCTTTCTGCACCGCTTTACACATGTCGTAGATGGTCAGCGCCGCCACGGAGGCCGCCGTCAACGCCTCCATCTCCACGCCGGTTTTCCCGGTTAAGCGGCACAGGGACTCGATACGCACGCGGTTATGCTCCGGCTGCGCCTGCAAATTTACCTCCACTTTGCTGAGCATCAGCGGATGGCAGAGCGGGATGAGGTCCCAGGTACGTTTAGCGGCCTGAATACCGGCGATGCGGGCGGTGGCAAACACATCACCCTTGTGATGACTACCGTCGATAATCATCGCCAGCGTCTCCGGCAGCATGGAGACGAACGCTTCAGCACGCGCCTCGCGCACCGTTTCGGTTTTGGCGGAGACATCCACCATATGCGCTTCGCCAGCGGCGTTAATGTGGGTCAGTTGTGACATAGCTTATTTCTTTAAATGGGGATGGAAATTACACGGACGGGTACGGGCATCCAGCTGCGGGGCAATAATGTTTTCCCACGCGGTGCGGCAGGCTTTGGTCGACCCCGGCATGGCGAAGATCAGCGTCTTATTCGCCACCCCCGCGACGGCACGGGACTGAAGCGTAGAGGTGCCAATCTCTTCAAAGGAGAGCATGCGGAACACTTCGCCGAAGCCTTCCACTTCGCGATCGAACAGCGGGAGCAGCGCTTCCGGTGCCTGGTCGCCTGCGGTAAAGCCGGTGCCGCCAGTGATCAGCACAACCTGGACGTCATCACCCGCAATCCACTGTGAGACCTGAGCGCGAATGGCGTAACGGTTTTCTTTGACGATCGCTTTATCAACAATCTGGTGTCCGGCTTCATGTGCCGCCTCGCGCAGCCAGTGGCCGGAGGTATCATCCTCTTCACCACGACGTTCGGAAACGGTAAGAATAGCAATGCGTGTCGGGATAAATTCCGCGCTTACCTGACTCATCTTCTGGTTCCTTCTAAAGCCTGATTACCCGCCGATATAGGACAGGTTCTGAGTAATGCCGGTGTTGCCCTGATGCAGGAAATGGGTCTGCTTTTTGTGCGTCAGCGCCTCGGAAATACGTGCTTCAAGCGCGTCCTGCTGGGCGTCATCTTCCAGCAAATCGCGCAGATCGACGCCGCCATCCCCGAACAGGCAAAGATGGAGCTTGCCGACGGAGGAGACGCGCAGGCGGTTGCAGCTGGCACAGAAGTCTTTTTCATAGGGCATGATCAGGCCGATTTCGCCTTCATAATCCGGATGACAAAAGACCTGCGCCGGGCCATCGCTGCGCTGGCGGATCTGGTGGATCCAGCCGCGTTTCAGCAGTTCGTCGCGCAGAACCATGCCGGAGATATGATGGCGACGGAACAGCTCGCTACCCTCCCCGGTCTCCATCAGCTCAATAAAACGCAGTTGAATGCGGCGCGGTTTGATCCACGCCAGGAAAGTGTCCAGCTGATGGTGGTTCACATCACGCATCAACACGGTATTGACTTTGACCTTGTCGAAACCGGCGGTGAACGCGGCATCGATGCCGTCCATCACCTGCTGGAACTTGTCCTGGCCGGTAATGGCGTGGAACTGACGGGCGTCCAGGCTATCGACGCTGACGTTGATCGCCGTCAGCCCCGCATCGCGCCAGTTCGCCACGTCACGCGCCATGCGGTAACCGTTGGTGGTCACCGCAATCTGGCGGATACGTTCGTTTTCACGCACGGCGGCAATGATGTCAGGGAAATCACGGCGCAGGGAGGGCTCTCCCCCGGTAAGACGCACTTTTTCCGTGCCAAGTTCAGAAAACGCGCGCGTGACGCGGCGTACTTCATCCACGGAGAGAAAGCCATTATTGGTGACGCTGCCCGGCTTGTAGCCATCGGGCAGGCAGTAGGTGCAACGGAAGTTACACACGTCGGTAATCGACAAACGTAAGTAGAAAAACTTACGCGCGAAAGCATCAGTAAGTTGTGAAGCCATGTACACCTTTCCAGATCGGGAGGCACAGTCATTTCTTTCTGTACCCTGGTGGCAAATCCGCCACGGCCAGGGCGCCATATCTCTCGACACAGGCGCCAGGGCTAGAGTGTATGTTTTCAGTTTTGAAAACGTGGTTATGGCGATAGTAGCGTGGAAATCGCCACTTCGCCATTGTCGCTTTTCGCTATATAAATTTATATATAACGATGTTATCGTGCATTTTCACTACAGAATACGCAAAAACAGCGCTTTCGCATTGATATACGTCATTATGGTTTGTGAGAGGCATCGTCTTTTGGGAGTAGTTGCGTTACTGTGACGCAAGCTTAACAGGATAAGGAATTGGTATGCGCAATCGCACTTTTGCGGATCTGGACCGCGTGGTCGCTCTTGGCGGAGGTCACGGTCTGGGACGAGTGATGTCGTCGTTATCGTCACTGGGCTCGCGCCTGACGGGCATCGTGACAACAACGGACAACGGCGGCTCAACCGGGCGGATCCGACGCGCTGAAGGCGGGATTGCCTGGGGTGACATGCGCAATTGCCTCAACCAGCTTATCACGGAGCCTAGCGTGGCCTCGGCGATGTTTGAGTACCGTTTTGGCGGGAATGGTGAACTTTCAGGCCATAACCTTGGAAATCTGATGTTAAAGGCGCTGGATCACCTGAGCGTGCGCCCTCTGGAAGCGATCAATTTAATTCGTAACCTGTTAAAGGTGGATGCATTCCTGATCCCGATGTCCGAACAGCCGGTGGATTTAATGGCGATCGATGCCGACGATCACGAAGTGTATGGTGAAGTGAATATCGACCAGCTTCTTCTTCCGCCAAAAGAGCTGATGACCTACCCCAGCGTACCCGCAACGCGTGAAGCGGTAGAAGCGATTGGCGAGGCCGATCTGATCCTGATTGGGCCGGGAAGTTTTTATACCAGCCTGATGCCGATCCTGCTGGTGAAAGAGCTGGCGCAGGCGCTGCGCAGAACGCCTGCGCCCATGGTCTATATCGGTAATTTAGGCCGCGAACTCAGCCCGGCGGCGGCAAGCCTGTCGCTGGCGGATAAGCTGGACCTGATGGAACAGTACGTTGGTAAGAAAATTATCGATGGTGTCGTGGTCGGGCCGAAAGTGGATGTATCGGGGATTGGCGATCGCGTGGTGGTGCAGGAGCCGCTGGAAGCCAGCGATATTAAATATCGCCACGACCGCCATTTGCTGCGCGAGGCGCTGGAAAAGGCGATTCAGGCATTAGGTTAGGTTCGTTTTGTGCGGCCTGATGCCCTCACCCCGGCCCTCTCCCACAGGGCTGAGGGTTCCCCACAAAATAATGCCTGCACAGACGGCCCCCTCTCCCTTAAGGAAGAGGGCTGGGGTGAGGGGGAACATACAGCTCTGGTGGTCATTCCGTTCACTTTATGTTCCTTGCTACTCTGTCACGACATGGCCGGTGAACGTGCCAGGGTGGCTCAGTCGCCGCCACCCTGGCGACCCGGGCTTCCGGCGGGAAATCGCCGCTTCGCGGTGCCTTCGGCTTATTCCTTCCGGCTTATCGGGGACGGGCGGAGGTAACATCCCTGTAAAGCCCGCCCTCTCGGCGCATCCCTGCGCCTCGCCCCGGCCTACAGGAAACGCCTCAGCGGTTTACAGCCGGACCGAGGCATCGCTAAAAGCCCTCAGTTTTTCTGAGGCAACGTTATCGCTTTTGCTTTCAAATTACTGGGGAACCCTCTCCCACAGGGAGAGGGAGAAAACGCCACCGGGCAAAAAACTACGATGCCGCAATAAACAGATCCCGCAGCTGATGCAGCTGATCGCGGATTTGCGCGGCCTCTTCGAACTCCAGGTTCTGCGCATGCTGCATCATCTGCCCTTCCAGCTCGTGGATCTTCTGCTGCAACGCTTTCGGCGTCAGCGCGACAGTATCCTCTTCCACCACTGAACGGGCCTTGCCGCGGCCTTTCGCTTTGGTCTTCGCAATGTTCTGACCCAGCGCCAGGATATCCACCACCTTCTTGTTCAACCCCTGCGGCGTGATGCCGTGCTCTTCGTTGTAGCGCTGCTGCTTCTCGCGACGACGTTCCGTTTCGCCAATCGCTTTGGCCATCGACGGGGTGATTTTATCCCCGTACAGGATCGCCTTCCCGTTGACGTTACGCGCGGCGCGGCCAATGGTCTGGATCAGCGAGCGCTCGGAACGCAGGAAGCCCTCTTTGTCCGCGTCCAGAATCGCCACCAGCGACACCTCAGGCATATCCAGCCCTTCTCGCAGAAGGTTAATACCGACCAGCACGTCGAACTCGCCCAGACGCAGATCGCGGATGATCTCCATACGCTCCACGGTATCGATATCCGAGTGCAGATACCGCACCTTCTCACCGTGTTCTTCCAGATACTCCGTCAAATCTTCCGCCATACGTTTGGTGAGCGTGGTAACCAGCACGCGCTCGTTGATGGCGGAGCGGGCACGTATTTCCGAGAGCAGATCGTCCACCTGCGTCGCCACCGGACGCACCTCGATAATCGGATCCAGCAGCCCGGTCGGACGCACCACCTGGTCCACCACGTCATCACCGGATTTTTCCAGCTCGTAGTTGCCCGGCGTCGCCGATACGTAGATGGTCTGCGGAGCAAGCGCCTCAAATTCTTCAAACTTCATCGGACGGTTGTCCAGCGCTGACGGCAGTCGGAACCCGTACTCCACCAGCGTCTCTTTACGCGCGCGGTCACCGCGGTACATCCCGCCGATCTGCGGGATCGTAACGTGGGATTCATCGATCACCAGCAGGCCGTCCGCCGGAAGGTAGTCAAACAGCGTCGGCGGCGCTTCGCCCGGCCCGCGCCCGGAGAGGTAGCGCGAGTAGTTTTCGATGCCGGAGCAGTAGCCCAGCTCGTTCATCATCTCCAGATCGAACTGGGTACGCTGGCTCAGGCGCTGCTCTTCCAGCAGCTTATTGTTCGCCAGCAGCACCTTGCGGCGGTCCGCCAGCTCGGTTTTGATCTCTTCCATCGCCTGCACAATACGCTCGCGCGGCGTTACATAGTGCGTTTTTGGGTAGATGGTGAAGCGCTGGATCACCGACTCGACGTGACCGGTCAACGGATCGAACAGCGACAGGCGTTCAACCTCTTCGTCGAACAGCTCCACGCGCAGCGCCATATCGTCCGACTCCGCCGGGAAGATATCAATCACCTCGCCGCGCACGCGGAAGGTCCCGCGCTGGAACGCCTGATCGTTACGGGTGTACTGCAACTCCGCCAGACGGCGCAAAATCGCACGCTGATCGATGATCATCCCCTGCGTCAGGTGCAGCATCATCTTGAGATAGAGATCCGGATCGCCCAGGCCGTAGATCGCCGACACCGAGGCCACCACCACCACATCACGACGCTCCAGCAGCGCCTTGGTCGCCGACAAACGCATCTGCTCGATATGTTCGTTCACCGAGGCATCTTTCTCGATAAACGTGTCGGAGCTGGGAACGTAGGCTTCCGGCTGGTAGTAGTCGTAGTAGGAGACGAAATACTCCACCGCGTTTTCCGGGAAGAACTCTTTCATCTCACCATACAGCTGCGCCGCCAGCGTTTTGTTCGGCGCGAGAACCATCGTCGGACGCTGGAGATCGGCAATGACGTTGGCAATGGTGAAGGTTTTGCCCGAACCGGTAACCCCCAGCAGGGTCTGGTGCGCCAGCCCGTCCTCCAGTCCCTCTTCCAGGCGACGAATAGCCTCGGGCTGATCCCCGGAAGGACGGAAAGCAGAATTCAGTTTAAACGGTTTACTCATGGGCGACGACCTGATGACAGAATAAGCGGCAGGTGAGTAATTTTACTCGTTGTGGCCAGGATTGCCAGTAAAAAACACTGGATGAAAAACCAGTAGCGTGTCAGGATATTTAGCGTAGCGCAGAGAGGATTAGTGCGTTCGCGAGCCAAATTTCGACTGTGACAAAATAAAACACCAGCCTCAGGGGGTTATCCCCAGAACTATTACTTTTTTAACATTTGTCAAGGGCGGTTATGAAAGTTTTATGGCAACAGGTCTCGCTGGCGTTGAGGGAATTGCTTTTATCTAATTCGTTAAAAAATAAAGACTAATTTATTAAGCCGCGTTTCGCATCAATTTGGTTGTAACCCGCGTATTCTCTCGCTTATCGCGGGTTTTCTAACTCTAATGCACAAGGTTATCCACAGGAATAGTGGATAACTGCCTCCAGCCCGTACAGCATGCACTCCAGCAAATTCCCGGTTTTTCCCACGAAGCGGCAGTAAAAAATTTTTATCACTCTTTTTTGCCTGGAAAACGTTCATTTTTTCATAAGCGACTGGCGAGATCTTAATCACAATTCTGTCATTTCTCCTGCACCACAATTCGACATACGCAGCACCGGGAGTGTGCAATTCGTATAAACGTTCAGCTTTTGAAAGTGAGTTATTCCTAAAAATGACCTTTTTTTAATCATTATGAAGTTCCTGGCAGGCGTTTTGCAGACATCACTCTGTGCATCACCCCACACATTTTTAAGGAGAGAAAGATGTTGAGTCTGCGTGCTGTAAATCAGTTTTACGGAAGCCAACATACGCTATGGAACGTGAATATCGATTTCCCGCAAGGCATCTGTACGGGCATTGTTGGCCTGCCTGGCATGGGCAAATCCACGCTTATGAACTGCATTACCGGAAAGGTGCCCGTCGAGAGCGGCACCATCATCTGGCATGAGGCTGGCGCGCCGCCGCATAACTTGCTCAACCCTGCGTCAGCATTCCCGGCGCCGCCGACGATAGGCTACGTCCCGCAGGATCGGCGAATATTTTCCCAGCTCACCGTCGATGAAAATCTGCATATCGCTATGCGGGCGACGGGGAAACCCGACCCGGCATCAAAAAGTGACGTGTATGCCCTGTTTCCGGAGCTCTATCCGCTGCGACAGAGCCGTGCCTCTGCGCTGTCCCCTGACGACCAGTATCAGCTGGCCCTCGCCAGTGCGCTGGTTAATCGTCCGCGCGTGTTGATTCTGGATGAGCCCATGCATGGCGCAGGGCACGGTTTCGCGCGCAGGCTGGGGCAGTTGCTGGTGCGGTTGAATCGGGAGCTGGGAATGACGGTGCTGTTAGCGGAGCAACAGCTGTCGTTTATCCGCCGGGTAGCGGATCGTTTCTGCATGCTCTATCGCGGACGTAACGTGGCACAGGGCCACGTTAACGAGCTGGATGACGACCTTATTGCGCACTGGATGGCGCGGGACATAAGGCGCTGAGGTCGAGATAGCGTCCGGTTTCCGCCTGCTCTGCACCGTCGGCAAGCCACGGGATCTCGCCGAGGCACGGCGCAGGCAGCCCCCGCTTCAGCGTCGCCAGATACTCGGCATGACGTTTACCCGGCGCTACCACGTCATTGGCAATCCACCCTGCCAGACGCAACCCGGCCTGCTGCACGGCCTGGGCGGTCAGCATGGCGTGATTGATACAGCCAAGCTTCACGCCGACCACCAGAATGACCGGAAGCTGCTCGGCCTGCACCCAGTCAGCAAATGTCTGCTCGTCGGACAGCGGGGTAAACCAGCCGCCAGCCCCCTCCACCAGCACCCAGTCGGCCTGCGTTTCCAGGACGCGTAACCCGGAAGAGAGCACCGAAAAATCAATCGGACGATCTTCATCGACGCTGACGATGTGCGGCGAGGTGGGTTCAGCAAAGGTATAGGGGTTCACCGCAGAATAGGCCAGCGTAAGGCTGCTGTTACGCTGTAGCGCCAGCGCATCGGTATTACGTAAGCCTTCCGGCGTCATCTCGCTGCCGGAGGCTACGGGCTTATACCCGGCCGTTGTTTTCCCCAGCAGACGCGCCGCCTGCAACAGCGCGGCGCTGGCAACCGTTTTACCGACTTCAGTGTCCGTGCCGGTAACAAAATAACGTTCAGTCACGTTCAATAATCCCATGAAAAAGATGATAAGAGAGCGGGAACCGGCCCCGCTCCTGCGGCCAGGCCAGCTCGAGACGCTGGAGTTGGCCGCGGGTAAGGGGTTTCTTCTCCCGTCCGGCGTGCAGGTGCGTCGCGCCTATGCCCTTAAGCGATCGCATGGCGCTTAACGCATCGCTAAATTCGAGGGTGACGGTCTGGACCACGCTGCGATAGCGCCAGCCTGCCAGCGCCTGAGTGACCTGTTGGTGCGAGAGAAACCGGTTGGCGTGCGGCTGCGCATCCACTGCCCTCCACGCCTGATTCAGCTCTGGCAACGAACTTTCCAGCAAGGTGGTAAAGGCCACCGCTCCGCCGGGCCGCGCCACGCGGTATAGCTCGCGTAGGGCCTGCGGCAGGCTGGCGCACCACTGCACCGCCAGATGGCTCCAGACAAGGTCAAACAGCGCATCCTCCAGCGGGATGGCCTCGATATCGGCCACCAGATAACGGTCTGCTGACTGCTGCTGGCGGGCCTCATCCAGCATCTGCGCGGATAAATCCAGCGCCGTGACGTGGCTACCCGTTGCGCGCCAGTAGCGGCTATTGCCGCCAGGCCCGCAGCCAGCGTCGAGCACCTGCGCAAAACGCCCCTCACCAAGCGCGGCCAGCAGCCCGCGGGCGCTCAGGCGTTGCAGCTCATCGTGCTGTGAATAGCTTTGCGCTGCCCGGCCAAACGCGGCGGCAACGGCCTGTTTATTGACAGGAGACATACAGTGCCTCCAGAAGCGTATCGATATCCTGCGGCTCGTGCGCTGCCGTGAGCGTCAGACGCAAGCGCGCGGTGCCTGGCGGCACGGTGGGTGGGCGGATCGCCGTGACCCACTGCCCGCGTTCTCGTAGCGCCTGTGCCAGCATCAGCGCCCGATGGTTTTCACCCACAATCACGGGTTGAATGGCGCTGTGCGAGTCGGTAAGCCGGTAAGGCAGTGCGCTTACCCCCCGGCGAAAACGCTGAATATGGTCGGCCAGGCGCGCCCGGCGTTCAGCGCCGTCTTCGCCGCGGATCACCGCAAGCGACGCAGAGAGCGCCACGGCCTGCGCCGGGGGCATGCTGGTGCTGTAGATCAGGTGCCGGGCGAACTGCACCAGGTAATCGGCCACCGGCTCGCTGCACAACACCGCGGCGCCGCTGACGCCAAAGCCTTTGCCGAAGGTGACCACCAGCAGTTCCGGCCTGACGCGTTGCTGGTGCGCGCTTCCGCGCCCCTCCTCGCCGGTGACGCCAATGCCGTGGGCATCGTCGACCAGCAGCCAGGCGTTCTGCTGTTTTGCGACGTCATGCAAAGTGGCAAGGGGCGCGCTGTCGCCGTCCATGCTGAATACCCCTTCCGTCACCGCCAGCTGAAGCCCAGAACAGGGTTTACCCAGCAGGACGTTCAGCTGAGAGGCATCGTTATGGGCAAAACGCCGCAGCTGCGCCGGGCTGAGACTGGCCGCTTCAAGCAGGGACGCGTGGCTCAGGCGGTCCGCGATGATGCGGTCGTCTTTGCCCATCAGGGCGGCAATCACCGCCTGATTCGCGGCAAAACCGGAGATAAACAGCAGCGCCCGCGGGTAGCCCAGCCAGTCGGCCAGCTCTTCCTCCAGCGCCTGATGCGCCGTGGTGTAGCCGCTGACGTGCCCGGAGCCACCGCTGCCCACGCCGTAACGATCCGCGCCCTGCTGCCAGGCGCGAACGATCTGCGGGTGCTGGCTCAGGCCCAGATAATCGTTGCTGGAGAAATTACAGAACCGCTCTCCTTCCCGGGAGAGAAAACGGCCTGCACCGTTTTCCACTACCCTGCGCACCCGAAACGCATCCGCCGCCCGCCGCTCGTCGAGCGCGGTCCTGATACGTGCCTGCCAGGTCATACGGCTGCCGCGTTGTAGAACTGGTCGGTGTCGGCGTTAAAAATCTGCTGCTCCAGCTGCTGCTGTTGCTCGTTATCCCCCGCCTGTACCTCGGTCTGGTGTGGGTTCAGCCCCAGCTTGCGGAACAGCTGGACATCTTTGTCCTCTTCCGGGTTTGGCGTGGTCAGCAGTTTGCAGCCGTAGAAGATGGAGTTGGCCCCGGCCATGAAGCACATCGCCTGGGTCTGCTCGCTCATCTGCTCGCGACCGGCAGAGAGGCGAACGTAAGAGGTCGGCATCATGATGCGCGCCACCGCGATGGTGCGGATGAAATCGAAGGCATCCACGTCCTCGTTATCCGCCAGCGGCGTCCCTTTTACCTTCACCAGCATGTTGATGGGCACGCTTTCCGGCGGGGTCGGCAGGTTTGCCAGCTGTAACAGCAGGCCGGCACGATCTTTTACCGTCTCTCCCAGTCCCACGATCCCGCCGGAACAGACCTTGATCCCCGCATCACGCACTTTATCCAGCGTGTCCAGACGCTCCTGATAGGTGCGCGTGGTGATGATGTTGCCGTAGAATTCCGGCGAGGTATCGAGGTTGTGGTTATAGTAATCCAGCCCCGCCGCCGAGAGACGCTGCGCCTGCTCTTCGTTCAGCGTACCAAGGGTCATGCAGGCTTCAAGCCCCATCTCCTTCACCCCCTTCACCATCTGCTCCAGATAGGGCATGTCGCGGTCATGCGGATTTTTCCACGCCGCGCCCATGCAGAAGCGGGTCGAGCCAGCGTTTTTGGCCTTGCGCGCGGAGTCGAGCACCTGCTCGACTTCCATCAGGCGCTCGGATTCGAGACCGGTTTTATAGCGCGCGCTTTGCGGGCAATATTTGCAGTCTTCCGGGCAAGCCCCGGTTTTGATCGACAGCAGCGTGCTGACCTGAACATGACGCGGATCGAAGTGCTGGCGGTGCACCTGTTGCGCCTCAAACATCAGCTCCAGGAAAGGTTTGTTGAATAATTCAGTGACTTGCGACATCGTCCAGCGTGCGTGGTGAGCCATCGGGCTTCTCCAAAGGGTTTTGTTAATTGTCGGTTCGGTTTATACTTGTAAACCTAAAACTTTTCAAAATGGTTTACAAGTCGATTATGACCCAGGACGATCTCGCCTTCGACAAGCAGCATATCTGGCACCCTTACACCTCCACGACCCGCCCCCTTCCCGTCTATCCGGTAGCCTCGGCCCACGGCTGCGAGCTGCATCTTGCCAGCGGCGAGCGGCTTGTTGACGGGATGTCCTCCTGGTGGGCGGCGATCCATGGCTACAACCACCCGCGACTGAACGCGGCGATGAAAGCGCAGATTGACCAGATGTCACACGTGATGTTTGGCGGGATCACGCATCAGCCCGCGGTGGATTTATGCCGTCGCCTGGTAGCGATGACGCCTGAATCGCTGGAGTGCGTTTTCCTGGCCGACTCCGGCTCGGTGGCCGTGGAAGTGGCGATGAAAATGGCGTTGCAGTACTGGCATGCGAAGGGCGAAACGCGCCAGCGGTTCCTTACCTTCCGCAACGGCTATCACGGCGACACTTTCGGCGCGATGTCGGTATGTGATCCGGACAACTCCATGCACAGCCTGTGGAAAGGCTATCTGCCGGAAAACCTGTTTGCGCCAGCCCCGCAGAGCCGCTTCGACGGCGAATGGAACGAGATGGACATGGTGGGCTTCGCGCGGCTGATGGCGGCCCATCGCCACGAGATTGCCGCCGTTATTCTCGAACCGATTGTGCAGGGCGCGGGCGGAATGCGGATGTACCATCCCGAGTGGCTGAAGCGCATTCGGAAGATGTGCGACCGCGAAGGGATCCTGTTGATTGCCGATGAGATCGCCACCGGCTTTGGCCGCACCGGGAAATTGTTCGCCTGCGAGCATGCGGGGATCGCGCCGGATATTCTGTGCCTGGGGAAAGCGCTCACCGGCGGCACCATGACTCTCTCCGCCACGCTTACCACCCGCCAGGTTGCCGATACCATCAGCGACGGCGACGCGGGCTGCTTTATGCACGGCCCGACGTTTATGGGCAACCCGCTGGCCTGCGCCGTGGCAAGCGAAAGCCTCGCCATTCTGGAAAGCGGCGCATGGCAGACGCAGGTGGCGGCGATTGAGGCGCAGCTGAAGCAGCAGTTAAGCGCGGCGGCGGAGGCGGAATACGTCGCGGACGTCCGCGTACTGGGCGCCATCGGGGTAATCGAGACAACGCATCCGGTGAACATGGCCGCGTTGCAGCGCTTCTTCGTTGACCAGGGCGTGTGGGTGCGACCTTTCGGTAAGCTGATTTACCTCATGCCGCCGTACACCATTTCTGCGGATCAGCTCCGCAAGCTGACCGGGGCAGTGGTTGAAGCCGTTAACACTTCAGCGCATTTCGCGATTTAACCCCATGCGTTACACTTTCTGAATGAGTGAGTAACGAGGGAAATCGGATGAAAATCATCAGTAAAGATTTGCGCGACGGCGAAAAGCTGCCGGAACGTCACGTGTTTAACGGGATGGGTTATCAGGGGGATAATATCTCTCCCCATCTGGCGTGGGACGATGTGCCAGCGGGAACCAAAAGTTTTGTCGTGACCTGCTACGATCCGGATGCGCCAACCGGGTCGGGCTGGTGGCACTGGATCGTGGCAAACCTGCCCGCCGACACGCGCGTGCTGCCGCAGGGCTCCGGTTCCGATCTGGTTGCTCTGCCTGACGGTGCGATTCAGACGCGCACTGACTTTGGCAAAGCGGGCTACGGCGGCGCGGCGCCGCCAAAAGGGGAAACGCACCGCTATATCTTCACCGTGCACGCGCTGGATGTGGACAAGATTGAGGTCGACGAAGGGGCGAGCGGCGCGATGGTAGGCTTTAACGTGCATTTCCATTCGCTGGGCAGCGCGTCGATTACGGCGATGTATTCGTAATCGTGCGGGCTGATGCCCTCACCCCGGCCCTCTCCCACAGGGAGAGGGAGAAAACCTAACAATTCCCTCTCCCTGTGGGAGAGGGTTAGGGTGAGGGTAAAAATCACAGTACCGAAGGTAACAGCCCCACCAGCCGCCCTTCTTCCAGAAGCTGCATCGCCTTATCAATATCCGGCGCAAAGAAGCGGTCGTCATCGTAGTGCGTAACGTGCTCGCGCAGTTCCTGGCGCGCCTGCTCCAGTAGCGGGCTGGATGTTAGCCCTTCGCGCAAATCAATACCCTGACACGCCGCCAGCCACTCCACCGCCAGCACGCCGCGGGTGTTAGAGGCCATCTCCCACAGACGACGCCCGGCAGCCGGGGCCATCGAAACGTGATCTTCCTGGTTGGCTGAGGTTGGCAGGCTGTCCACGCTGTGCGGATGCGACAGGGCTTTGTTCTCGCTTGCCAGTGCCGCGGCGGTGACCTGGGCTATCATGAAGCCCGAGTTCACGCCGCCGTTACGCACCAGGAACGGTGGCAACTGGGACATGTGCTTATCCATCATCAGCGCGATTCGACGCTCAGACAGCGCCCCGATTTCGGCAATCGCCAGGGCGATATTATCTGCGGCCATCGCCACCGGCTCGGCGTGGAAGTTACCGCCAGAAACCACCTCGTTTTCCTGAGCAAATACCAGTGGGTTATCGGACACCGCATTGGCCTCCACCAGCAGCACTTCTGCCGCCTGGCGCAGCTGCGTCAGGCATGCGCCCATCACCTGCGGCTGGCAGCGCAGGGAATACGGATCCTGCACCTTCTCACAGTTGTGATGCGAATCGGCAATGTCGCTGGTATCGGTAAGTACGTGGCGGTACATCGCAGCGGCATCAATCTGCCCGCGCTGGCCGCGCACCTCGTGGATGCGGGCATCGAACGGACGACGCGAGCCGAGCACCGCCTCAGTGGTCAGTGCACCGCACACCACCGCCGAGGCGAACAGATCTTCCGCTTCAAACAGACCGCGCAGCGCGAAAGCGGTCGACGCCTGCGTGCCGTTGAGCAGCGCCAGCCCCTCTTTTGCCGCGAGGGTGATCGGCGTTAAGCCAGCTTTTTTCAGCGCCTCTTTCGCAGGCAGCCACTCCCCTTGCCAGCGCGCCTGGCCTTCACCCAGCAGGAGCAGCGACATATGCGCCAGCGGCGCCAGATCGCCGGAGGCGCCGATGGAGCCCTTCGCCGGGATCCACGGATAAACTTCCGCATTGACCAGCGCCATCAGCGCCTGGATCACGCTCAGACGAATGCCGGAAAACCCACGCGCCAGGCTGTTGATTTTCAACACCATCATCAGGCGGACGATCTCATCGTCCAGCGGCTGGCCA
This sequence comes from Enterobacter sp. DTU_2021_1002640_1_SI_PRY_ASU_LCPMC_013, assembly GCF_032389435.1. Taxonomy (NCBI): domain Bacteria; kingdom Pseudomonadati; phylum Pseudomonadota; class Gammaproteobacteria; order Enterobacterales; family Enterobacteriaceae; genus Enterobacter; species Enterobacter sp. DTU_2021_1002640_1_SI_PRY_ASU_LCPMC_013. The sequence goes on along the minus strand of NZ_CP135594.1, from coordinate 1,393,503 downwards.
ACCCCCGCCGCGTGCGACAGCACCAGCGAACGCTGTAAATTCTCCAGATCGTGCGTGGCGATGCGGGTCTGCGCCAGCAGGCCAAACCCGGTGTTGATGCCGTAGGCGGTGCGCCCTTCCGCCACAATCGCCTCCACGCAGGCCACGCTGTCGTTAATGGCACGGTGGGCGCTTTCATCAAGGGAGAGTGTCACCGGATGACGCCAGACGTGACGCAGCTGTTTGAGCGTCAGCGAGCCGGGAGTAAGTGTTAACGCGTTCATGCAGGCTTTCCTTGTGTGGCGGGGATCATCGGCAGGTTCAGGCCCTGCTCTTTGGCACAATCAATGGCAATCTCGTAACCCGCATCCGCGTGACGCATCACGCCGGTTGCCGGGTCGTTGTGCAGCACGCGAGCGATACGCGCGGCCGCTTCATCAGTTCCGTCACAGACGATGACCATCCCGGAGTGCTGGGAGAAGCCCATCCCGACGCCGCCGCCGTGGTGCAGCGACACCCAGGTCGCGCCGCTGGCGGTGTTCAGCAGGGCATTCAGCAGCGGCCAGTCGGAGACCGCATCCGAGCCGTCGCGCATGGCTTCGGTTTCACGGTTCGGACTGGCGACAGAGCCGGAATCCAGGTGGTCGCGGCCAATGACGATCGGCGCGGAGACTTCGCCGCTGCGCACCATTTCGTTAAAGGCGAGGCCGAGTTTTTGCCGCCACTCCAGCCCGACCCAGCAGATACGCGCCGGCAGGCCCTGGAAGTTAATGCGTTCGCGCGCCATATCCAGCCAGCGATGCAGGTGTTCGTCGTCGGCAACAATCTCTTTCACTCTGGCGTCAGTTTTGTAGATATCCTCCGGGTCGCCGGACAGGGCAACCCAGCGGAACGGCCCAATGCCGCGGCAGAACAGAGGACGAATATAGGCGGGCACGAAGCCGGGGAAGTCAAAGGCGTTAGTCACCCCCATCTCTTTCGCCATCTGGCGGATGTTATTCCCGTAATCAAAGGTCGGAATACCCATCTTACTGAAGGCCAGCATCGCGGAGACGTGTTCCGCCATGGCGCGTTTAGCCGCCAGTACCGTGCCCTCTGGATCGGTTTCCGCTTTTTGCTGGTAGTCTTCCCACGTCCAGCCTTTTGGCAGATAGCCGTGGAGCGGATCGTGAGCGCTGGTCTGGTCGGTGACCAGATCCGGACGCACGCCGCGCGCCACCAGTTCCGGCAGAATATCCGCCGCGTTGCCGCACAGGGCAACCGACACGGCTTTGCCTTCAGCGGTGTACTTTTTGATGCGCGCCAGCGCGTCATCGAGGTTGTCGGCCTGTTCATCGACATAGCGGGTACGCAGACGGAAATCGATGCGGCTCTGCTGGCACTCAATGTTCAGGGAGCACGCGCCCGCCAGCGTCGCGGCCAGCGGCTGCGCGCCGCCCATGCCGCCCAGTCCGGCGGTGAGCACCCAGCGGCCTTTCAGTGATCCGTTATAGTGCTGACGGCCCGCTTCCACGAAGGTTTCATACGTGCCCTGCACAATCCCCTGGCTGCCGATGTAGATCCAGCTACCCGCGGTCATCTGGCCGTACATGGCCAGCCCTTTTGCGTCCAGCTCGTTGAAGTGTTCCCACGTCGCCCAGTGCGGCACCAGGTTGGAGTTGGCAATCAGCACGCGGGGCGCATTTTTATGGGTTTTGAATACGCCAACCGGTTTGCCGGATTGCACCAGCAGCGTTTCGTCGTTTTCGAGATTCGTCAAAGACTCGACAATCGCGTCATAGCACGCCCAGTTGCGCGCGGCGCGGCCAATGCCGCCGTAGACCACCAGCTCGTGGGGATTTTCTGCTACCTCAGGATCAAGGTTGTTCATCAACATGCGCAGCGGTGCTTCGGTGAGCCAGCTTTTTGCGGTGAGCGTGGTGCCGCGCGCGGCGCGGACATCCTGCTTGCGGTATTTATCTGACGACATTGTGTGTTCCTCATAAGGGACAGGTGATGCATTTAGATATACTTGTATAGACAAGCACACACAAGGTCGGATTTAACAAAAAAGATACAATTTTGCTATATTGCGTTAGCGATCACGCTTATAAAACTTATGACATAAAGTGGCCCTGCAACCGGTAGCGATTCCCCGGGAATAGCAGCTTCGCATGCGACACAATTTGCGAGGACGACCAGGTACGACGGCGGATCAGCAGACAGGGATCGTGCTCTTTAATACGCAACAGCTCGCACTCCTGCGGCGTGGCGCGCACGGCTTCCACGATATGCTCCCCTTCCGTCAGCGGGGCGACGAGCGAGAGATACGCATGCGGTGTGGTTTGGGTGTAATCCTGGCTCAGGTAATCCGGTATCCGCTCCGCGTTGACGCAGCGATCTTCAATCTGGACCGGAATGTCGTTCTCATAATGCACCATCACCGAATGGAAAATCCGGGTGCCCTCGGTAACGTTCAGCTCGATGGCCTGTTCGGCGCTGGCCTGCGTCTCTTCAAGCACCAACACCTCGCAGTGGTGCTGATGGTTGCGGGCGGCAATTTCATCGGCAATGCTGCGGATTTCAAACAGCGCCGACTGTCCTTTTGGCTCGGCGACAAAGGTTCCGACACCCTGCAAACGCACCAGCAACCCTTCATCGGTCAGTTCACGCAGTGCGCGGTTGATGGTCATTCGGCTAAAGCCAAACTGCGCCACCAGCTCGGCCTCGGACGGAATGCGGTCATGCGGGCGCCAGACGCCGGCGGCGATTTTTTCGCTGATCGCCTGCTTCACCTTTTCGTAAAAAGGCGCGGGAGGGCTCGGCTGCGGCAGGGGCGAGCGTGAAAACATCATGACTCCTTGAATGTTGTTATGCCCACCAGTGAGCAATTTGCCAGGCCAGTCGGGCGGCGAGCTTAGCGCCCTGTCCGTCCCGATCGTAGTGCGGATTGAATTCCACCAGATCCGCCGCCTGTAGTTTACCGCTTCGGCAGATACGCTCAATCACCGGGAACAGATCCAGCGCCGGGATCCCCAACGCCGCAGGGGCGGACACGGCGGGCATTTCTGCGGCAGGCAGCACATCAAGGTCAACGGTGAGATAAACCCGGTCTGCCTGCGCAAGCACGCTATCCAGCACGGATAGCGCATCCCGGCGAAAATCGAGATCTTCAACCAGCGTCACGTTCAACCGCTCAGCTTCCTCCCACAGCGCCTGAGTATTCGCCGCACGGCTTACCCCCAGGCAGGCGTAGTGAAACACCCGCGACTGAGACGCGCAGTAGTGCGCCAGCTGGCGGAACGGCGTGCCGGACGTTGCCCGTTCGGCCTTGCGTAAATCGAGGTGCGCATCCAGGTTGATCACCGCAAGGCGATCGTTCGGAAAGGCGTCCAGCACGCCGCGCCCGTGCGCCCAGGCGGTTTCATGTCCACCACCGAAAACCAGAGTACGCATCCCGGATTGCTGGCACGCGGTTATGGCCTCGCTCAGCGCCTGCTGTGCCGCCTCCAGCGCGTGGCCTTCAACATAAATAGCGCCCATATCCACGAGGCGCGCATGCCCCTGATGGCTCGCCATATTCGCCAGCGCGCCACGCAACACATCGGGCGCCTGTGCAGCACCGGGCCTGCCCTGGTTACGCTTAACCCCTTCATCACATTCAAAGCCCAGCAGGGCGATGCCTGACGGCGCGGGAGAAAAGTGTTCGCGCTGCTGTATGGTCTGGAAGAGACGTTTCGCGGTGCTGGACTCGGCGCTGTCGTCACGACCCTGCCAGACCTGCGGAGAAACGGGATGCCACAGTTTCATGCTACCTGCCCCCGAAACACGCGTTGATACAAAGGATTCCGCCCCGGCTCGTAAACCATCTCAACCGGATGATTCGCCTCCCAGACGACGAAATCAGCCACATAACCGGGCTTTAACTGCCCGTGCGTCGCACCACGTCCTAGCGCCTGCGCCGCATGCCGCGTCACGCCAGCCCAGGCCTCTTCCGGCGTGAGGCCAAACTGGACGCAGGCCATGTTCATTGCCAGATGCAGGCTGGCAAACGGGCTGGTGCCCGGATTGTAGTCGGTAGCCACCGCCATCGGCACGCCCTGCTCTCTCAGCTGCGCCACCGGTGGACGCTGGCGCTCCTGAAGAAAATAGAACGCGCCGGGGAGCAATACCGCCACCGTGCCGCTTTGCGCCATCGCCTGAATACCTGCATCATCGAGATACTCAATATGATCGGCCGACAGCCCTTTATACTGGCTGACCAGCGCCGCGCCGCCGAGATTCGACAGTTGTTCTACATGCCCTTTTACCGGGATCCCGAGCGCGGCGGCGGCCCGGAACAGGCGCTCGGTTTGCGCCGGGGTAAAGCCGACGTTTTCACAAAACACGTCCACCGCTTCAAATAACTCTTTTTGCCACAGCGTGGGCATGATCTGCTCACAGACCAGCGCCAGATAGGCATCCGGATCCTGTCGGTACTCGGCAGGAACGGCGTGCGCGGCCAGCAGCGTCGGGCTGATATCGACCAGATTATTCAGGCTGAGCTGGCGGGCAACCAGCAGCATTTTCTCTTCGGCTTCGGCATTCAGTCCGTATCCTGATTTGATTTCAACTGTCGTTACGCCTTCATTCATCAGCCGCTGGAGTCGCTGCTGCGCCACCGTCAGGAGCGTTTCCGGCGAACTGTTGCGGGTGGCCGTGACCGTGGCGTTAATTCCGCCGCCCTGCGCGCTAATGGTCTGATATGACACGCCGTTAAGCCGTTGCTCCCATTCCGCTGCGCGATCGCCGCCGAACACCAGATGGGTGTGGCAATCGATCAGGCCGGGGGTAACCAGACGCCCGTCGAGATCGACACACTGACGATGCCCGGAGGGGATCTCGGATTCAGGAATAATGGCCAGAATCGTCTGGCCGCGCACAACGAGGGCATGTTGTTCTGTCAGGCCGTAGGGCTCCGCCTCACCTGTCGCCAGGGTTGCCAGTCGCGCATTTCGCCATATCACATCATCGGGATGAAGCTGCTGCATGTGCCTTCCACTTGTCATGGGTTGTATAGACATTTATTTTCATCTGCCGCCTGCTGTCAACCGCATTGGGGGAAAATGTTATTTATTTGTGATGACTTTCCCGTCGCCTGCGGGCAAAAATGCAACTTTTCCGGTTTTTATCTTCCCGTTTCGCTCAACTTAGTATAAAAAAGCAGGCTATTTCGTCTATCCAGATAAGACTTGCATACCCAGGAGCATTACCTTGAATATTTCCAGGATTTCCCGTCTGGCGTTGGCACTCGCCTTTGGCGTGACTTTATCCGCTTGCAGTTCAACACCACCGGATCAGCAACCTTCTGAGCAGGTTGCTCCGGGCACCGCTTCCCGTCCGATCCTGTCAGCGGCTGAAGCGAAGAACTTCACCCGTGCGCACTATTTCTCGGCTATGGATCCCAATGCAGCCCCGTGGACGCCTTCTTCTATTAACCTGCCGAAACAGCCAGACTTCGTTGTCGGCCCGGCCGGGGCAGAGGGCGTTACACACACCTCTATTCAGGCAGCCGTTGATGCCGCAATTACCAAACACAGCGCATCTCGTCAGTACATTGCCATCCTGCCGGGTGAATACGAAGGAACCGTTTATGTTCCGGCGGCACCGGGAAGCATTACGCTTTACGGCCTGGGCGAAAAAGCGGTCGACGTAAAAATTGGCCTGGCGATTGATTCAGAGATCGACAGCACCACCTGGCGCCATCTGGTGAACCCGGCCGGTAAATACATGCCAGGTAAACCGGCGTGGTATATGTTTGATAACTGCCAGCGCAAGCGTGCCGCCACCATTGGCGTGATGTGTTCGGCGGTATTCTGGTCACAGAACAATGGCCTGCAATTGCAGAACCTGACCATTCAGAACACCCTGGGCGACAGCGTTGACGCAGGTAATCATCAGGCCGTGGCGCTGCGTAGCGATGGCGACAAGGTACAGATTAACAACGTCAATATCCTGGGCCGCCAGAACACCTTCTTCGTGACCAACAGCGGCGTGCAGAATACCCTTCAGAACAACCGTCTGACGCGTACTCTGGTCACCAACAGCTACATTGAAGGCGACGTGGATATGGTCTCCGGCCGCGGCGCGGTGGTATTTGATAACACCGACTTCCGCGTGGTGAATTCACGTACGCAGCAGGAAGGTTACGTCTTTGCACCGGCCACGCAGTCTAACCTGTTCTATGGCTTCCTGGCCGTGAATAGCCGCTTTACTGCTGCTGGCGATGGCGTGGCGCAGCTTGGTCGCTCTCTGGACGTGGACTCCGCCACTAACGGCCAGGTCGTGATCCGCGACAGCGTGATTAACGAAGGCTTTAACATGGCGAAACCGTGGGCGGATGCGGCGATCTCGAAACGTCCTTTCTCCGGCAACACCGGCACGATGGATGATAAAGACAACGTGCAGCGTAACCTGAACGACGCTAACTTTAACCGCATGTGGGAATACAACAACCGCGGTCTGGGTAGCAAAGTGGTTGCTGAGCCGAAGCAGTAAAATGCCTGCTGCCGGGTGGCGGCTGCGCCTTACCCGGCCTACCTCATGCATTAACCGCGCATAAAAAAACCTCGCATTTGCGAGGTTTTTTTTCGTCTACGGATCAATGAGCGTTAATCACAACCCACATCGGCCCTTGTCCGACCGCATAGCGTCCTTTCTCTTCCAGTAGACCCTGCACGCCCTGGATTTCATAGAGCGCAATGTGGTGGGATTTCTGCCCCGCCGCAATCAGGTATTTGCCGCTGTGATCGACATTAAAGCCGCGCGGCTGGGTTTCTGTCGGCTGGAAGCCTTCAACTGCCAGAACGCTGCCGTCTTCAGAGACGCTGAAGATGGTGATCAGACTGGAGGTACGGTCACAGGCATACAGGTGACGGCCATCCGGCGTAATGTGAATGTCTGCCGCCCAGCGTGTGTCGGAGAAATCAGATGGCATCATGTCCAGCGTCTGTACGCACTCGATCTGCCCGTTAGGATCGTTCAGCTCCCACACGTCTACCGAGCTGTTCAGCTCGTTAACGACATAGGCATACTGCTGATTCGGGTGGAAGACCATGTGGCGCGGGCCTGCGCCTTCCACGGTGGTGACTTCCGCCGGGCTCTGCGCGACCAGATGGCCGTCATCGCTCAGGGTGAACAGGCAGATGCGGTCCTGCTTAAGCGCTGGCACCCACAGCGTGCGGTTATCCGGCGAAATGTTGGCGGAGTGGCAACCTTCTAGCCCTTCTACCACGTCGACGGTTTCAACGGGAATACCGTCTTCCAGGCGGGTGACGCTCACGCAGCCTGCATTGTAGGAGCCGCTGAAGATAAAGTTGCCTTTATGGTCAGTGGAAATATGGGTCGGGCTGCCCGGCAGCGGGGCTTCTGCGGTATAGGTCAGCGCGCCGTCATCCGGGGAGATACGGTATGCCAGTACGCGGAATTCCGGGCGTACGCCGACATAAAGAAAACGTTTATCCGGGCTGACGACCATCGGCTGCACCTGGCCTGGCACATCAACAACCTGAACCAGCGTAAGCGAACCTTCTGTATTCAAACGCCAGACATGGATCTGCTGACTTTCAGGACTGGCGGTATAAACGGTTTGTTTCATGAATACTCCTGATTATTTTTAACGGTGAATGCTGAATTGTAGTCCGGGATTTTGCAGGGTTTCGCTCTCGGTGTACCATCCCGACAGACCTTAAATTCAACATTAACCCGGAAGAAAAAATGACCTCGCGAGTGATTGCCCTGGATTTAGACGGAACACTGCTTACCCCTCAGAAAACCCTGCTCCCCTCTTCTCTTGAGGCCCTCAAACGAGCCCAGGAAGCGGGGTATCAACTTCTCATCGTAACGGGTCGACATCACGTAGCCATTCATCCTTTTTATCAGGCACTGGGCTTAGATACACCTGCAATTTGTTGTAATGGCACCTATTTGTATGATTATCAGGCAAAAAAGGTTTTAGCCTCCGATCCGCTTCCCGTTACGCAGGCGCTGCAATTGATTGATTTACTGGATGAGCATGCCATTCACGGCCTGATGTATGTGGACAACGCCATGGTGTATGAACGCCCAACCGGCCATGTGATCCGCACCAGCAACTGGGCTCTGTCTCTGCCGGAAGCGCAGCGTCCGGTGTTCACTCAGGTTTCCTCCCTGCGCCAGGCGGCGGAAGACGTCGACGCAATCTGGAAATTTGCCCTGACCGATGAAGACACCGCCAAACTGAATACCTTCGCAAAACATGTCGAGCATACGCTGGGTCTGGAATGTGAATGGTCCTGGCACGATCAGGTGGATATCGCCCGCAAAGGCAACAGCAAAGGAAAGCGTCTGACCCAGTTCGTCGAATCGCAGGGCGGATCAATGCAGGACGTAATTGCCTTCGGCGATAACTATAACGACATCAGCATGCTGGAAGCGTCCGGAACGGGCGTGGCGATGGGTAATGCCGATGACGCGGTGAAAGCGCGCGCTGACGTGGTGATTGGCGATAACACCACCGACAGCATCGCGCAGTATATTTATACCCACCTGCTGTAATCAGGCGGTTATGGAAACGCTCTTGATTTGCGCGTAAAGCCACAGGCCAGGCTTGATGCCCAGCTCATCCCTGGCCCACGGGCTGATGCGCGCCCACAGCGTTCTGTTGCCTACTTCCAGCTGCACTTCCACCTGGCCATTATCATCAAAACACTGCGCCACTTTTGCGCGCAAAATATTGCGGATACTGGTTTGCAGCGGCGGTTGCAGGACCAGGGAGACATCCGACGCCTGAATGCGGATCCGTAACGTGGACTGAATCGGGGTATCGATTTTATTCACCCACAAATGCTGATCGCCCAGCGCCAGCGCGGTCATCGCGTAGTGCGGATGGTGCTCCAGCACGCTCACCTTCAGAATGCTGCTCTGCTGCTCCTTTGGCAGCCATGGATGCATAACGCTGCTGCCCCACACCTCCTCCAGATTGCCGAATGCCTTCACCCTGCCCGCTTCCAGCACCAGCACTTTGTCGGCCAGATGTAAAATCTCATCCAGCGAATGGCTGACGTAGAGCATTGGCACATTGATTTCCCGCGCCAGACGTTGCAGATACGGCAGCAGCTCGCGCTTGCGCGGAATATCCAGCGAGGCCAGCGGCTCATCCAGCAGCAACAGTTCCGGCGCGGTTAACAGGGCGCGGCCAATCGCCACGCGCTGTTTTTCACCACCCGACAGCGACGACGGCAGACGATCCAGCAGCGGTTCGATGCCCAGCAGCGCCACTAGCTTATCGAACTGTCCGGCCATGTTTTTTGCCATGCCGTAACGCAGGTTCCCGCGAACGCTGTAGTGCGGAAACAGGCGCGCATCCTGAAACACATAGCCGATACGGCGTTTGTCCGGTGACAGGCAGACCTTCTTCTCCGCGTCATTCAAGACGCGGTTATTTAACACAATACGGCCAGACTGGGGACGCGTCAGGCCGCTAATCGCATTAATCAGCGACGTTTTCCCCGCCCCGGACACGCCAAAAATGGCGGTGATACCGCTGGCAGGCAGCGTTTCGTTCAGCGTCAGGGTGTGGCTGCCCAGGGTTTGCGTAAAGTTGAGTTCCAGCATCACGATTTCCCCATCCGTTCACGGCTGAGGCGCGCCAGCCACTCAGACACCAGCAGCGAGACCAGAGCGAGCACAATCGAAATAATACACAGCCGGGCCGCCGCACCTTCGCCGCCCGGGGTCTGAATCAGGGTATACATGGCCGACGGGATGGTCCGCGTCTCGCCGGGAATGTTCGACACAAAGGTGATGGTCGCGCCAAACTCACCCAACGAGCGGGCGAAGGCTAACACCGTACCGACGATAATGCCCGGTAACGTGAGCGGAAGCGTAATGGTCAGGAATACCCGCCAGCGGCCTGCGCCCAGCGTGCGGGCGGCCTGTTCTAACCGGATATCCACCCCTTCCAGCGCCAGGCGGATAGCGCGCACCATCAGCGGGAAGGACATTACTGCCGCGGCCAGAACCGCGCCGCGCCAGCTGAAAGCAAAGGTCAGTCCGAACCAGTCGTACAGCCATTCGCCGATAAAACCGCGCCGCCCCATGGAGATCAGCAGCAGATATCCGACCACCACAGGCGGTAAGACAAGCGGAAGATGGAGAACACTGTCGAGCAGGGCTTTGCCTGGAAACTTCACGCGAACCAGTAACCAGGCAAAGAACACCCCAAAGGGCAAACTCAGCGCAACCGCCAGGGAAGAGACTTTCAGGCTCAGCAGCACGGCCTGCCATTCAGGTTCGGTCAATATCATTCGTGAGTCGTAAATCCGTAACGTTTAAAGATCGCGGACGCTTCCGGCCCCTTCAGGTAGTCAACAAAGGCCGTCACGGTCGCATTTTTATGTCCATCAACTATCGCCACAGGATATTCTACTTTCTTATGCGAGTCTTCCGGGAAGGTGCCCACCACCTTCACACCTTTACTGGCGACGGCATCGGAGCCGTAAACGATCCCGAGTGGTGCTTCGTTACGCTCCACCAGCGCCAGCGCGCCACGCACATCTTCTGCGGGAGCCAGCTTCGGCGATAAGGTCTCCCATGCACCCAGTTTTTGTAGCGCTTCTTTCGCATAAATCCCGGCAGGAACATGCTCCGGATCGCCTACCGCCAGACGGCCACCGTTGAGCAGACGGGTCCAGTCCGTCTGTTTGTTGATGGCGATGTCGTCCTGCTTGCTGTTTGTGGGCGCGACCACCACCAGGCTATTTCCCAGCAGCGTTTCGCGGGTAGCCGTATCAACAGATTTTTTCTCCACCGCGTAATCCATCCATTTCTGATCGGCAGAGATGAACAGATCCGCGGGTGCCCCCGCTTCAATCTGGCGGGCCAGCGTGGACGAGGAGGCAAACGACGAGACCACCTCGACGTTTTTCTCTTTTTTGTATACCGCAGCAATATCCTGCATCGCGTTAGTCAGCGACGCCGCCGCAAAGACCGTGATTTTTCCTTCATCCGCCAGTGCGTGGGCGGTGAGTGAGAGAGTCAGCGTTGCCCCTGCGAAAAGGCGTACCCATGAACGTGCCATTTGAAGCTCCTGTGCGTGTCGTTATATACAAATAAATATAACGACATATCGCAGGCGTTCCTAGCGCTAAATCGTACCCATTAATGCGTAAACTCAAGGAACGTTGTAAAAGATATCGGCGGGAAAGGAATAAACTTGAGAGCAAAACGCCCGGGCTGGCCGGGCGTTTTGGAGGAAATCATTGCTGCTTTTTAGGCTGGTCACGACGATGACCAATGTTCGAAAAGACATTGAACACTTCACCCAGGCCGTAGATGGCACCGAGGATGATAGCCATCACTACTGGCACCATGATTACCGCGAATACCAGACTTTTCAACAACTCTAACATGGTTTTCTCCAGATCTTGTGAACGGCTTATTCTACCCTGAAAAGTAAGAAAAACATCCCCTTTTGTGCGGTGCGCTTTCCGCCCCCGGGCATTTGGGTCACAATAGCCTTTTTACCGGGACACTGTTATGCAGGCCGAAATTCTCCTCACCCTACGACTTCAGCAGAAGCTTTTCGCCGATCCGCGACGCATCGCCCTGTTAAAACAAATAGAACAAACTGGCTCGATTAGCCAGGGAGCCAAAAACGCCGGCATAAGCTATAAAAGCGCCTGGGATGCGATTAACGACATGAACACCCTGAGCGAACACACGCTGGTTGAGCGCGCCACCGGCGGGAAAGGCGGCGGCGGCGCCGTGTTGACGCGTTACGGGCAACGTCTGATCCAGCTCTACGATTTACTGGCGCAGATCCAGCAAAAAGCATTTGATGTGCTGAGCGATGACGACAACCTGCCGCTTGACAGCCTGCTGGGCGCCATCTCCCGTTTCTCTTTGCAGACCAGCGCCCGCAACCAGTGGTTTGGTACGGTGACGGGGCGCGATCATTCGCAGGTGCAGGAGCATATAGAGATCCTGCTCGCGGACGGTACGACGCGTCTGAAAGCCGCCATCACCGCGCAAAGTGGTCAACGCCTTGGGCTGAACGAAGGTCAGGAGGTGCTGGTATTACTCAAAGCGCCCTGGATCAGCATCGCACTCAACCCTGAGCAGGCCGCAGAGGCCGACAACCAGCTACGCGGGTGTATCAGCCACATCGAGCGCGGCGCAGAACAATGTGAAGTGCTGATGACCCTGCCGGATGGACAGTTGCTCTGCGCCACCGTTCCGGTGAACGACGCGACCGAATTAGACGAAGGTGCTGTGGTGACCGCATATTTCAATGCAGACAGGGTAATTATCGCCACATTGTGCTAAGCGCATTGACAACCCTGCTTACACTGAGTATCCCTGACATCTGTTGCTGCAAAAAATGGGATAACACATGTCATCATTGCATATTTCGCAAGGCACGTTTCGTCTTAGCGATACCCGTACCTTATCGCTGCCAGAGTTAACCCTTCGCGCCGGAGAAAGCTGGGCGTTTGTGGGCACGAATGGCAGCGGAAAATCCGCGCTGGCCCGCGCTCTGGCAGGCGAATTAACCCAACTGAAGGGTGAACGTCGGTGCACTTTTACCCGGGTGACGCGCCTTTCCTTCGAACAGCTGCAAAAGCTGGTCAGCGATGAGTGGCAGCGTAACAATACCGATTTGCTCAGCCCCGGCGAAGAAGATACTGGCCGCACGACGGCGGAAATTATCCAGGATGAGATAAAAGATCCTGCCCGCTGTCAGCAGCTGGCGGAGCAATTTGGCATTACCGCCCTGCTTAATCGCCGCTTTAAATACCTTTCAACCGGTGAAACGCGCAAAACGCTGCTGTGTCAGGCGCTGATGAGCGAGCCGGAACTCCTGATCCTGGATGAACCGTTTGACGGACTGGATGTGCAGTCCCGCGCGCAGCTGGCAGCGTTGCTGGCGTCGCTTAACCAGCAGGGATACACGCTTGTGCTGGTTCTTAACCGCTTTGATGAGATTCCGGATTTCGTACAGTATGCGGGCGTGCTGGCGGACTGTAGCCTGACCGAAACCGGCGAGAAAGCCGTACTGCTTCGGCAGGCGCTGATTGCGCAGCTGGCGCACAGCGAGAAACTGGACGGTATTGCCCTGCCGGAGCCGGATGCGCCTTCAGCACGCCACGGGCTGGACCCTGACCAGCCGCGCATTGTGCTGCGCGATGGGGTGGTTGCTTACGACGATCGCCCTATTCTTAATCACCTCAGCTGGACGGTTAATCCTGGTGAGCACTGGCAGATCGTCGGCCCCAACGGAGCGGGTAAATCCACGCTGCTGAGCCTGATCACCGGGGATCACCCGCAGGGATACAGCAACGATCTCACCCTGTTCGGCCGTCGCCGCGGCAGCGGGGAAACCATCTGGGATATCAAAAAGCACATCGGCTATGTCAGCAGCAGCCTGCATCTGGACTACCGGGTGAGCACCACGGTGCGAAACGTGATCCTCTCTGGCTTCTTCGACTCCATTGGTATTTATCAGGCGGTATCCGACAAGCAGCACAAGCTGGCGCAGCAGTGGCTGGATATTCTGGGTATGGACAACCGGGTCGCCGATGCGCCATTTCACAGCCTGTCGTGGGGGCAGCAGCGGCTGGCATTGATCGTCCGCGCGCTGGTCAAGCACCCTACGCTGCTGATTCTTGACGAACCGTTGCAGGGGCTGGATCCGCTCAACCGTCAGCTGATCCGCCGCTTTGTGGATGTCCTGATTAGCGAAGGTGAAACCCAGCTGCTGTTTGTGTCCCACCATGCTGAAGATGCCCCGTCCTGCATCACCCATCGGCTGGAATTTGTCCCTGACGGCGAGCAATACCGCTACCTGCTGAGCAAAATCGATTAACGCATGGAGGGCGCTGCCCTCCGCTTTTCAGACAACCTGCAACAATACATCTCTATCTCTTTGATCTACAATGCACTCAGTCTGTGAAAAAGCGCGTGTGAAAACCAGTGTAAACGATACCACTATTTTATCCCATGTCACACTTTTCGCGTCTCTGATATGCTATGGTTAATTCATCCCATAAGCCTAATGGAGCGAAATATGCGAGTTCTGGTAACAGGTGGTAGCGGTTACATAGGAAGTCATACCTGTGTGCAACTGCTGCAAAGCGGCCACGATGTCGTCATTCTTGATAACCTGTGCAACAGTAAGCGCAGCGTGCTGCCGGTCATTGAACGCCTTTCGGGTAAACAGCCGACTTTCGTGGAAGGCGACATCCGCAATGAAGCATTGATGACTGAAATCCTTCACGATCACGCGATTGATACCGTTATCCACTTCGCGGGCCTGAAAGCGGTTGGCGAATCGGTGGCAAAACCGCTTGAGTACTATGACAACAACGTTAACGGTACCCTGCGTCTGATCTCCGCCATGCGAGCGGCCAACGTTAAAAATTTTATCTTCAGCTCCTCCGCGACCGTCTACGGCGATCAGCCCAAAATTCCTTACGTTGAGAGCTTCCCTACCGGTACGCCGCAAAGCCCGTATGGCAAAAGCAAGCTGATGGTAGAGCAGATCCTGACCGACCTGCAAAAAGCCCAGCCTGAGTGGAGCATCGCGTTGCTGCGCTACTTCAACCCGGTCGGCGCGCATCCGTCAGGTGATATGGGCGAAGATCCGCAGGGCATTCCTAATAACCTGATGCCGTATATCGCGCAGGTTGCCGTAGGGCGCCGCGATTCCCTGGCGATTTTTGGTAACGATTATCCCACCGAAGATGGCACCGGCGTGCGCGATTACATTCACGTCATGGATCTGGCCGACGGCCACGTGGCGGCGATGCAGCAGCTGGCTGATAAACCGGGCGTGCATATTTACAACCTCGGCGCCGGGATCGGCAGCAGCGTGCTGGACGTGGTGAATGCCTTCAGTAAAGCCTGCGGCAAGCCGGTGAAGTATCACTTCGCTCCCCGCCGGGATGGCGACCTCCCGGCTTACTGGGCCGATGCCACCAAAGCGGATAAAGAGCTTAACTGGCGTGTCACCCGCACGCTTGATGAAATGGCACAGGATACCTGGCACTGGCAG
The DNA here is from genome assembly GCF_032389435.1 of Enterobacter sp. DTU_2021_1002640_1_SI_PRY_ASU_LCPMC_013. Taxonomy (NCBI): domain Bacteria; kingdom Pseudomonadati; phylum Pseudomonadota; class Gammaproteobacteria; order Enterobacterales; family Enterobacteriaceae; genus Enterobacter; species Enterobacter sp. DTU_2021_1002640_1_SI_PRY_ASU_LCPMC_013. The sequence continues at coordinate 1,378,472 of NZ_CP135594.1, read as the reverse complement.
TCGCGCCATCCGCAAGGCTATCCGGATTAAGGATTTGTCATGACGCAATTCAATCCCGTCGATCACCCGCATCGTCGTTTTAACCCGCTCAGCGGGCAATGGATTTTAGTTTCACCGCATCGCGCCAAGCGCCCCTGGCAGGGGGCGCAAGAGACGCCGGCTAAACAGACCCTGCCTCAGCATGATCCGGACTGTTTCCTCTGCCCGGGCAATACGCGCGTGACGGGCGATAAAAACCCGGACTACCAAGGCACCTTCGTTTTTACTAACGACTTTGCCGCGCTGATGACCGATACGCCGGACGCGCCGGAAAGCCATGACCCGCTGATGCGCTGCGAAAGCGCCCGCGGCACCAGCCGCGTGATCTGCTTCTCGCCCGATCACAGCAAAACGCTGCCGGAGCTGAGCGTGGAGGCGCTGAAAGAGGTGGTCAGCACCTGGCAGGCGCAAACCGCAGAGCTGGGGCAGAGCTATCCCTGGGTGCAGGTGTTCGAAAACAAAGGCGCGGCGATGGGCTGCTCCAACCCGCATCCGCACGGTCAGATCTGGGCGAACAGCTTCCTGCCGAATGAAGCCGAGCGTGAGGACCGACTGCAAAAAGCGTATTTCACCCAGAACGGTTCGCCGATGCTGGTGGATTACACCCAGCGTGAGCTGGCGGATGGCAGCCGTACCGTGGTGGAAACCGAGCACTGGCTTGCGGTAGTCCCTTACTGGGCGGCGTGGCCGTTTGAGACGCTGCTGCTGCCGAAAGCCCATGTTCAGCGCATTACCGAACTCAGCGACGCCCAGCGTGACGACCTAGCGCTGGCGCTGAAAAAACTGACCAGCCGCTACGACAACCTCTTCCAGTGCTCCTTCCCCTACTCCATGGGCTGGCACGGCGCGCCGTTTAACGGCGAAGAGAATCAACACTGGCAGTTACATGCACACTTCTACCCGCCGCTGCTGCGTTCTGCGACGGTACGTAAATTCATGGTGGGCTATGAAATGCTGGCGGAAACCCAGCGCGACCTGACGGCGGAACAGGCGGCAGAACGTCTGCGTGCCGTTAGCGACGTCCATTACCGCGAATCAGGAGTCTAAAAATGAGTCTGAAAGATAAAACACAATCCCTGTTTGCTGAAAAATTTGGCTACCCTGCCACCCATGTTATCCAGGCGCCTGGCCGCGTTAATCTGATCGGCGAGCACACCGACTATAACGACGGTTTTGTCCTGCCGTGTGCCATCGACTACCAGACGGTGATCAGCTGCGCGAAACGCGACGATCGTCATGTGCGAGTGATCGCCGCGGATTACGGCAACGAAATTGACGAATTTTCCCTCGATGCGCCGATCGTGACCCACGACAGCCAGCAGTGGTCGAACTATGTTCGCGGCGTGGTGAAGCACCTGCAAAAGCGTAACAAGAATTTCGGCGGGTCCGATCTGGTGATCAGCGGCAACGTGCCGCAGGGGGCGGGATTAAGCTCTTCCGCATCGCTGGAAGTGGCGGTCGGCACCGTGTTCCAGCAGCTTTATCATCTGCCGCTGGACGGGGCCCAGATCGCCCTCAACGGTCAGGAAGCGGAAAACCAGTTCGTGGGCTGCAACTGCGGCATTATGGATCAGCTGATTTCCGCGCTGGGCAAGAAAGAACACGCTTTGCTGATTGACTGCCGCTCGCTCGGGACCAAAGCGGTTCCGCTGCCCAAAGGTGCGGCTGTGGTGATCATCAACAGCAACTTCAAACGCACCCTGGTGGGCAGCGAGTACAACACCCGTCGCGAACAGTGCGAAACCGGCGCGCGCTTCTTCCAGCAGCCAGCCCTGCGTGATGTCTCACTTGATGAATTTAACAAGGTTGCCCACGAGCTGGATCCGGTTGTCACGAAGCGCGTGCGCCATATACTGACGGAAAATGCCCGTACCGTAGAAGCCGCCTCCGCGCTGGCGAAAGGTGACCTGAAACGGATGGGCGAGCTGATGGCCGAATCGCATGCCTCCATGCGTGACGATTTCGAAATCACCGTGCCGCAAATAGACACCCTGGTTGAAATTGTGAAAGCCACGATTGGCGACAAAGGCGGCGTGCGTATGACCGGCGGTGGATTCGGCGGGTGCGTCGTCGCCCTGGTGCCGGAAGAGCTGGTCCCTGCCATTCAGGACGCGGTGGCTAAACAGTACGAAGCCAAAACGGGCATCAAAGAAACTTTCTATGTCTGCAAAGCATCACAAGGAGCCGGACAGTGCTAAACGAAACACCGACACTCGCACCGGATGGTCTGCCGTATCGCCTGTTAACCCTGCGCAACAGCGCCGGGATGGTGGTTACGCTGATGGACTGGGGCGCAACGTTACTTTCTGCCCGCGTACCGATGCCTGACGGCAGCGTGCGCGAAACCCTGCTCGGCTGCGCATCGCCGGAGCAGTATATCGAGCAGACTGCTTTTCTGGGCGCATCCATAGGCCGCTACGCTAACCGCATCGCCAGAAGCCAATTTACGCTGGACGGCGTAACGCATTCCCTGCTTGCCAGCCAGGGCGAAAATCAGCTGCACGGCGGCCCGGAAGGGTTTGATAAACGTCGCTGGAAGATTGTGCAGCAAAATGACGGTGAGGTCTGGTTCTCTCTGGACTCCCTCGATGGAGACCAGGGCTTCCCGGGCAATCTCACCGCAACCGCGCGCTTCACCCTGACCGAAGATAATCGCATCGCCATTGAGTATCGCGCGACCGTCGATAAGCCGTGCCCGGTCAACCTGACTAACCATGCCTATTTCAACCTTGACGGTAATCAGACCGATGTCCGCAGCCACAAACTCCAGATCCTGGCGGATGAGTATCTGCCGGTCGATGAGATGGGTATCCCTTATCAGGGGCTGAAACCGGTAAGCGGGAATAGCTTTGATTTCCGTCAGCCGAAAACCATTGCTCAGGATTTCCTGAGTGATGACGATCAGCGCAAGGTGAAAGGCTACGACCACGCGTTCCTGTTGCAGGCAAAAGGCGATCTTTCTCAACCTGCCGCACAGGTCTGGTCTGCTGATGAGAAGTTACAGATGACGGTCTACACCACCGCCCCCGCCCTACAGTTCTACTCCGGTAACTATCTGGAGGGTACCACGGCGCGTGAACATGACGCCTACGGCGCCTGGCAAGGACTGGCGCTGGAGAGCGAGTTCCTTCCGGACACGCCTAACCATCCTGAATGGCCGCAGCCGGACTGCGTGCTACGTCCGGGTGAAGAGTACGTAAGCGTCACCGAGTATCATTTCATTCCGCGCGCTTAATGTCCGGCGGCGCACGGGCCTACGAATATAGGCCTGATAAGCGAAGCGCCATCCGGCAAAAAAGACTGGCCCTCATCGCGAGGGCTTTTTTATCTCCGCCTTGCTGAAAATAGCGGCGATCGCAGACAAAATCATAACCCTGGATTCACATGCATCTTACACTCTCGAACTATTTTCGCTATGGTTAGGGTTAAGCGTTGCTGCTGGCACAGTCACGGCAATATAATGAGAATTGTTATCATTCAAAATGCTTGAGGAGTAAGAAATGGCTAATACTAAGCTTGTCCTGGTGCGCCACGGCGAAAGCCAGTGGAACAACGAAAACCGCTTCACCGGTTGGTATGACGTTGATCTGTCCGAGAAAGGCGTGAGCGAAGCAAAAGCGGCAGGTAAACTGCTGAAAGAAGAAGGCTTCACCTTTGACTTTGCTTACACCTCTGTGCTGAAACGTGCCATCCATACCCTGTGGAACGTTCTGGACGAGCTGGATCAGGCCTGGCTGCCGGTTGAGAAATCCTGGAAACTGAACGAGCGTCACTACGGTGCGCTGCAAGGTCTGAACAAAGCGGAAACCGCAGAAAAATACGGTGACGAGCAGGTTAAGCAGTGGCGTCGTGGTTTTGCGGTCACGCCTCCAGAGCTGAGCAAAGATGACGAGCGCTACCCGGGCCACGATCCGCGTTACGCGAAGCTGACTGAGGCTGAACTGCCGCAGACCGAAAGCCTGGCGCTGACCATCGACCGCGTTGTGCCTTACTGGAACGAAACCATTCTGCCACGCCTGAAAAGAGGCGAGCGCGTCATTATCGCTGCTCACGGTAACTCCCTGCGTGCGCTGGTGAAATACCTGGACAACATGGGTGAAGATGAAATCCTCGAGCTGAATATCCCTACCGGCGTGCCGCTGGTGTACGAGTTCGACGAAAACTTCAAGCCAGTTAAACATTACTACCTGGGTAACGCCGACGAAATCGCTGCAAAAGCGGCGGCCGTGGCGAACCAGGGTAAAGCGAAGTAATATTCCCCGGACATAAAAAAAGCGTGGAGCAATCCACGCTTTTTTATTGCCCGGGACAAACTTAGCCGCGACGCGCTTTAACCGCATCCGCCAACTGACGCAGGATCGCATCGGTATCGTCCCAGCCAATGCAGGCATCCGTCACGCTCTTACCGTAGACCAGCGGCTCGCTGCCCTCCAGGTTCTGGTTGCCTTCCACCAGATGGCTCTCAATCATCACCCCAATCACTGCGCGTTCACCGCTGGCGATTTGCTGACACACATCTGCGCCGACTTCCATCTGCTTTTTAAACTGTTTGCTGGAGTTGGCATGGCTGAAATCGATCATCACCTGCGGTGCCAGACCCGCTTTCTCCAGCCCTGCTTTTACCTCCGCTACGTGTTTAGCACTGTAGTTAGGCTCTTTACCGCCGCGCAGTATGATATGGCAATCGCCATTACCGCTGGTATTCACGATAGCGGAGTGGCCCCACTTGGTCACCGACAGGAAGCAGTGCGGCGCGCCAGCCGCATTAATGGCGTCAATAGCGACTTTAATGGTGCCATCAGTGCCATTTTTGAAACCCACCGGGCATGACAGGCCAGACGCCAGCTCACGGTGAACCTGAGATTCCGTCGTACGCGCGCCAATAGCGCCCCAGCTCATCAGGTCAGCCAGATACTGCGGGGTGATCATATCGAGGAATTCTCCGGCAGCAGGCAGCCCGCTGTCGTTGATCTCCAGCAGCAGCTTACGCGCAATGCGCAGGCCGTCGTTGATCTGGAAACTGTTGTCCATATGCGGATCGTTGATCAACCCTTTCCAGCCCACGGTGGTACGCGGTTTTTCGAAATAAACGCGCATCACGATTTCCAGTTCGCCTTTCAGCTCTTCACGCAGGGCGAGCAGACGCGACGCATACTCTTTGGCCGCAGCAGGATCGTGAATGGAGCACGGCCCAATGACTACCAGAAGACGATCGTCGCTACCTTTCAGGATCTTGTGGATCGCCTTGCGGGCATGAGACACCGTGTTGGCGGCATTTTCGGTGGCGGGGAATTTTTCAAGGAGCGCTACGGGAGGTAATAACTCATTGATCTCTTTAATGCGTAAATCGTCGTTCTGATAATTCATCTTCTTTCCGGCTCTGCCATATCTTTAGTAATGAAAGCAATCCTTTCAATCTAACTTGTCGGCCACGAAGTGTAAACGGGCTTTTACACTTCGCGCAGATAATTCCTGGAATTCGTCTAAAATACACAACAAAATAGCGAAAAATGAGATCTGGCCTAAGCTTTTTACTTGTAACGACTGTTTTTAAATATTTATACGCGATTCCATCCTGACATAAATCAGGAAACTGGGATCTTTCGCCACTGAACAAGATGCACTGTTGGAGAATGTTATCCAGCGTAACGATAAGAACAGGAGCACCATGATGAAAATGACGAAACTGACTACGCTTTTCCTGACGGCAACCCTTACTCTGGCAAGCGGTAGCGTACTGGCTGCTGACGCAGGCTCATCCGGCAGCAATGGCGACGCTAATGCTGCTGCCGAAGCGGGCCAGGTTGCGCCGGATGCAAAACAGAATATTGCGCCAAACAATGTTGATAACAGTAATATCAACACGGGCAATACCAACACCGGCGGGACGAGCACAGGCACGATGAACCATGAAGGTATGACCACCGACGAGGTTCATAAAAACTCTGTGTGTAAAGACGGGAAATGCCCGGACCCGAATGACAAAGTAGGCAGCGATGCCAATACCAAAACGGACGGTACTACCCAGTAACCTTCCGTAAGGTAAAACAGGGAGAGCGAATGCTCTCCTTTTTTATTTAAGCTCTTAAAAACGCTAAACTAAAAATAATAATAAATCAGGAACGATACCATGGCGCACTCCCACTCCCATTCCCACTCCACTGGCGATGAAAATGCCAAACGGCTTCTGCTGGCTTTTGGCGTCACTGCCACCTTTATGATAATTGAGGTAATAGGCGGGCTGATATCCGGATCGCTGGCGCTGCTGGCCGATGCCGGGCATATGCTGACCGACGCTGCCGCGCTCCTGTTTGCTCTGCTGGCCGTGCAGTTTGCCCGTCGCCCTCCCAATACCCGCCACACCTTTGGCTGGCTCAGACTGACCACGCTTGCCGCCTTTGTGAATGCGATTGCACTGGTGGTCATTACTCTTCTTATCGTCTGGGAGGCTTTTCAGCGCTTTCGGCATCCACAACCGATAGCCGGGACGACAATGATGGTTATCGCCATTGCCGGGTTGGTCGCCAATATTCTGGCGTTCTGGATATTGCACCGCGGTAGCAGTGAAAAAAATCTGAACGTACGGGCCGCGGCGCTTCATGTGCTGGGCGATCTGCTGGGTTCCGTAGGGGCCATCGTAGCCGCGCTGATCATTATGGGCACGGGCTGGACCCCTATCGACCCGATTCTTTCCGTGCTGGTATCGTGCCTTGTATTACGCAGTGCCTGGCGGCTGTTGAAAGAGAGCGTCAATGAGCTGCTGGAAGGCGCTCCCACGTCGCTGGATATTGGCGAGCTAAAACGCAATCTGTGTCGTTCCATTCCTGAAGTCCGTAACGTTCACCACGTTCACGTCTGGCTGGTGGGTGAGAAACCGCTTATGACGCTGCACGTTCAGGTTATTCCGCCCCACGATCACGATGCGTTGCTTGAACGTATTCGGCACTTCCTTGAGCATCACTACGAAATTGCGCACGCCACCATCCAGATGGAGTATCAGCCATGTAACGGGCCAGACTGTCACCTGAACGAGGCGCAGTCCGGCCACTCACACGCCCATCACCATTAACGGGAAAGCGCGCGCGAGCCACGCTCACGCGCGCTGTTAATCCACATGCGACTGCCGTTCAGGGCAATGACCGTCAGCAGCATGTACTCCAGCGACATGGCATAAACACCCTGGTGGGCAAAAATCACCACGCTAATGACGTTGATGACCACCCACAGCAGCCAGTTCTCAACGTATTTACGGGTCATCAGGATCATTGCGGCAATCGACAACACCATCATGCAGGAATCCCAGAACGGGAAGGCATCCGGCTGAAGCTCAGGCATCGTCACATTTAATCCCAGACCCGACATGACCGAGACCGCCACGCGCGTCAGGAAGGCAAATACCGGATCAATAAAGACGGTCATAAAGCCGATAGCCACCACGCAGGCCGCGAACCAGGCGATGGCTTTTGGCAACGACAGCCAGCGGATTTGCAGTTCCGCCTCCTGCTGACTGTTTTGCCGAGACCAGGCGTACCAGCCATAGATATTGGCTGCGAAGAAGAACAGCTGTAGAAGCAGGCTGGCGTAGAGCTGGATCTGGAAGAAGATGATCGCAAACAGCGTGACGTTTATCAGCCCGAACGCATAGTTGCTGATCTTCTCAAGGCTGGCCAGCCAGATACAGAGTAAACCGGCCAGCGTACCGACCGCTTCAATCCACGACAGGTCATAGCCGCCCGCACCAATCGGGATATGAACCAGGATGTTCTGTGTGCTAAAAAAATCCATTTTTTCTCCGGGGCGTAATAAGTTAAGTACGTAGTGTAGCCGCAAAATCCAGCATACGGTTAAGTGGAATTAACGCGCCTTCACGCAGGGCGGCATCCACGTGGATCTCATGTGCTGCGCTACCGTTCTCCAGCCCCTCCGCAATCGCTTTGAGCCCATTCATCGCCATCCACGGGCAATGCGCGCAGCTTCGGCAGGTCGCCCCTTCTCCGGCGGTCGGCGCTTCGAGCAACGTTTTTTCCGGCACGGCCTGCTGCATCTTGTAGAAGATACCGCGATCGGTCGCCACAATGAGCTGCTTGTGCGGCAGGGTTTTCGCAGCATGAATAAGCTGGCTGGTTGACCCGACGGCATCCGCCATGTCAACGATGGACTGCGGGGATTCCGGGTGCACCAGAATCGCGGCGTCCGGGTATAACCCTCTCATGCGCGTCAGGGCCTGGGTCTTAAACTCGTCGTGAACGATACAGGCGCCCTGCCAGCACAGCACATCCGCACCGGTCTGTTTTTGTACGTAGTTTCCCAGGTGACGATCGGGCGCCCAGATGATTTTCTCCCCCAGGCTGTCCAGATGCTCAATCAGCTCAACGGCGATACTGGAGGTCACTACCCAGTCTGCCCGGGCTTTCACCGCCGCAGACGTGTTGGCATAGACCACCACGGTACGATCAGGGTGGGCATCACAGAAGGCGGTGAACTCATCAATCGGGCAACCGAGGTCAAGGGAGCATTCGGCATTCAGCGTCGGCATCAGTATGGTTTTTTCCGGGCTGAGAATTTTTGCCGTTTCGCCCATGAAGCGCACACCTGCAACCAGCAGCGTGGAGGCAGGATGTTTTGCACCGAAACGCGCCATTTCCAGGGAGTCTGAGATACAGCCGCCCGTCTCTTCTGCCAGCTGCTGAATTTCCGGGTCGGTGTAGTAATGCGCCACCATCACCGCATCACGCTCTTTAAGCAGGCGCTTAATTTTTTCACGATAGAACTGTTTTTCATCCCGGCTTAGCGGAGCGGGCTTCGGCGGGAAGGGATAGATTGCGGTTTCGGGATCAAACATCACACTCATTATGGCTTCTCGTTTTACTGGCTTAACAATATTGCCTTTGTTTTGCATGAGATAACAAAAATGAGGCAATGGTGTTTTGTATACTAAACAAGATAGCGAATTTGAGGGGGAATGTCATCGGGAATTGATGCCGGTAGCATCTGTCGGGTGGCGGCTTCGCCTTACCCGACCTACAAGGCACTGGCGAACGACAGATAGCAAAAAGGCGCCTTTAGGGCGCCTTTCAACACTGGTGGGTCGTGCAGGATTCGAACCTGCGACCAATTGATTAAAAGTCAACTGCTCTACCAACTGAGCTAACGACCCCTTGCGGGATGTACTTCAAATCTATTCAGGCTGGTGGGTCGTGCAGGATTCGAACCTGCGACCAATTGATTAAAAGTCAACTGCTCTACCAACTGAGCTAACGACCCGTTCGGGTGTTGCCTGAATTATCACTCGGAACCAATAAAATTGGTGGGTCGTGCAGGATTCGAACCTGCGACCAATTGATTAAAAGTCAACTGCTCTACCAACTGAGCTAACGACCCGAGTGGTGGGTGATGACGGGCTCGAACCGCCGACCCCCTCCGTGTAAAGGAGATGCTCTACCAACTGAGCTAATCACCCACTCTGTACTGCCAGAACTGCTTTAAGTGGTGGGTCGTGCAGGATTCGAACCTGCGACCAATTGATTAAAAGTCAACTGCTCTACCAACTGAGCTAACGACCCACTTTTGCGCTGCTTTCACGTTGTTTGATATCCCGTGGCAACGGCGGCATATATTACTGATTTAAGAATTCTGCGCAACAAAAATTTCGATGAAGATCACTTAACTGCTTAGGAATCATGCTGCACGACCAGAAATGACGCGATTTCTGGTCATGCGATAATCAACCCATCGAACTTAAACGTTTTTGCGCTTGTTTGGCGCCGTCTGTACCCGGGAATTTTGCAACCACCTGCTGATAAACCGCTTTGGCTTTTGCAGTGTCGCCTTTGTCCTGCATGATCACGCCGACTTTATACATCGCATCAGGCGCTTTCGGTGATTTCGGGTAATTTTTCACCACAGAGGCAAAATAAAACGCCGCATCATCCTTTTTACCCTTGTTGTAATTCAACTGACCCAGCCAGTAGTTCGCATTTGGCTGGTAAGTGGAATCAGGGTACTTCTTAACGAAGTTCTGAAACGCAACGATAGCATCGTCCTGGCGCGATTTGTCCTGCACCAGGGCAATGGCCGCGTTGTAGTCCGTATTCGCGTCACCGCTCTGTACAGGCGCACCAGACGACGCGGAGGCATCTGCCGCAGGTGCAGGCGTTGCCGCACCGCTTTGATCGCCTGCTGCTGGCTGTGCTGCTGCTCCGCCGCTGTTCAGGCTATCCATCTGCAACAAAATTTGCTTCTGCCGCTCCACAACCTGATTAAGCTGATACTGACTCTCCTGGATCTGACCACGAAGGGAATCAATATCATTCTGGTTATCGGAAAGCTGCTGCTGGAGTTGAGTTAAAAGCTGGCTGTGAGCGTTAGAAATACGCTCGAGTTGAGTGACCCGGTCTTCTACCGAGCCTGAGCCGACACTACTGATTGGTGCCTGAGCAAAAGCGGCCCAGGGGGCCGCTATTCCAACCAGTAACGACAGACTCATCAGATGATGTCTGAAGTTACTGCTCATGCAATTCTCTTAGTAAACGAGTACGGCACGACGGTTTTTGGAGTAAGCCGCTTCGTCGTGACCCAGTACTGCTGGTTTTTCTTTACCGTAAGAAACGATGGAGATCTGGTCAGCAGAAACGCCTTTACCCTGGAGGTACATTTTAACAGCGTTTGCACGACGTTCACCCAGGGAGATGTTGTACTCTGGAGTACCACGTTCGTCCGCATGACCTTCTACGGTGACTTTGTAAGACGGGTTGCTACGCAGGAAGTTTGCGTGCGCATCCAGCATTGCAGCGAAGTCAGAACGGATGTCGTATTTATCCAGATCGAAGTAAACGATGTTGTTCTGCTGTAACTGCTGCATCTGAAGACGCGCTTGCTCTTCAGAAGACATATTGCCATTGCCGTTAGCGTCCATACCGGTGCCGGCACCCATCATGCCTTCGCCGCTCTGGTCATTGCTTGCATTCTTGTTAGAAGAACACGCTGCGATTGCCATAACAGGCAGAGCGATCATCAGCCCCTTCAGCACTTTGTTCAGTTGCATTTCTAAGATTCCTTTAGTAATCAATTAATTATTATTACAGATACGGCGACCAGGCAGGTGATTTTACCTGTCCATCAGTTGCCGGAAGACGCGCTTTGAAACGCCCATCTGTAGAAACCAGATTCAGCACGGATCCCATCCCCTGAGAAGAGCTGTAGATTACCATGGTGCCGTTAGGTGCCAGACTTGGCGTTTCATCCAGGAACGTTGACGACAGTACTTGTACGCCCCCCGTTACCAGATCTTGTTTGGCAATGTGCTGCTGACCACCCGCAGTACTGACCATTACCATCGTTTTACCATCGGCACTGACGTCAGCATCCTGGTTCTGAGAACCTTCCCAGGTAATACGCTGCGCTGCTCCGCCGTTGATATTCACTTTATAAACTTGTGGACGACCTGCCTGGTCAGACGTAAAGGCCAGATTCTGGCTGTCCGGGAACCAGGTTGGCTCAGTGTTGTTGCTACGACCATCCGTGACCTGACGGATCTGACCAGAACCAATATCCATCACGTACAGGTTCAGGCTACCGGTTTTAGACAGGGCAAACGCCAGTTTGGTACCGTCCGGAGAGAACGCAGGCGCACCGTTGTGACGCGGGAATGACGCAACCTGACGCACAGCACCGTTAGAGAGCGTCTGGATAACCAGCGCGGAACGGCCGCTTTCGAAGGTCACGTACGCCAGCTTAGAGCCGTCCGGAGACCATGCCGGAGACATCAGCGGCTGTGGTGAACGGTGTACGGTGAACTGGTTGTAGCCATCGTAATCAGAGACGCGCAGCTCATAAGGGAACTGGCCGCCGTTGGTCTGTACTACGTACGCGATACGAGTACGGAACGCACCTTTAATACCGGTCAGCTTCTCAAACACTTCGTCACTCGCCGTATGGCCTGCGTAACGCAACCACTGCTTGTTCACCTTATACGTGTTTTGAGCCAGAACGGTACCCGGCGCACCGCCGGTATCCACCAGCTGATAAGCGACGTTATAGCCGCCGTCTGGCGCAGGAGTAACCTGTCCGACAACCACGGCATCAATACCCAGTGCAGACCATGCAGCAGGTTGAACTTCCTGAGCGGTACCCGGCTGCTGCGGCAGACGAGAACGATCTAAGGGGTTAAATTTACCGCTGTTACGCAGGTCAGCTGCAACAATGCCGCCAATATCTTCAGGCGCAGCGCCCGGGCCTGCCCACTGGAACGGAACGACACCGATTGGACGCGCTGAGTCGTTCCAGTCGGTAATGTCGATGCTTACTGTGGCATGCACTGCTGACGTCAACAGTACTAAAAAACCAAAAGCTAATCGTAATGCCTGCTTCATCATATCTCCCTTATCCGAACAATAAGTCCTGGATAATTTAGCAGAAGGTTAACAAACTCAAATACACAAAACTATCAGAACCCGATAACCGCAGCTCTGCTTATGGCTTAAAGTTCAGCGAAGCGTCTTTGAACACTTCATAGACAGCCTGTGACGGAGGTTTTGGCAGTTTTGCCTGATTCACTGCCACAAGTGCAGCCTGGCATAACGCTTCATCTCCCCCTTCTGACTCAACGCTCAGCACCATACCATCCGTAGCCAGTTTAATATGCAGTCGGCACGTTTTCCCGGTATAGAGCGATTTATCGTTAAGTCTGCTGGCAATAGCCGCAGCAATCTGATTCTTATAGTCGTTGATCTCAGCGCCAGAAGCACCGTTGTTCTTAGTGTTACCACTTCCTGCCGGTGCTGCGTTACTTCCTTTCGCCCCACCGCCCGTTTTCGGTGCATTCTTACCGGAGCTCAGGTCGCCCAGCAGATCGTCAACCCCTGCGGCAGCGGCTTTTTCCGCAGCAGCGGCCTTTTTAGCTGCGGCTTTTTCCGCAGCGGCGGCTTTTTCTGCCGCAGCTTTCTCGGCGGCGGCCGCTTTTTTCGCAGCATCAGCAGCCGCTTTCTTCTCTGCTTCCTGCGCAGCTTTTTTGGCGGCTTCCGCTTCGGCTTTCTTCTGTGCGTCAGCGGCCGCTTTTTTCGCCGCTTCGGCTTCTGCTTTCTTCTTCGCATCAGCAGCGGCTTTCTTCGCTGCTTCGGCTTCCGCTTTCTTCTGCGCATCAGCAGCCGCTTTCTTCGCCGCGTCTGCGGCTAACTTAGCCTGAGCATCTGCCTGCGCCTTCGCGTCTGCTGCGGCTTTGGCTGCCGCCTCTTCCGCCTGCTTCTGCTGTTCCTGAGCTTTCTTCGCTGCGGCTTCAGCCTGTTTCTGCTGCTCCGCCTGCTCTTTAGCGGCTTCCTGCGCCTGCAAACGCTCTTTCTCAAGCTGCTTCAGACGTTCCTGCTCGGCGGCCTGCTTTTCACGCAGCTCTTCCGCCTGCTGTTGCGCCTGTTTTTCACGCTGTTCTTCCGCGCGTTTTGCGCTCGCCTGCTGCTGTTGCTGGCGATTATAGTTCTGCACTACCGCACCGGGATCCACCATGACGGCGTCGATAGACGAGCCCCCACCGCCGCCTGATGCATCAAGGTGCTCATCGAACGAACTCCAGATCAGCGCTGCAAAAAGAATTACGTGCAGCACTGCGGAGACGATTATCGCTCGCTTAAGCTTGTCGTTCTGTTCGGTTGCCTTTGACACTATCGGTTCCCAAAAACTACGCAGATGATCAAATAGGCTGAGTCATTAAGCCAACTGACTTAACGCCCGCGCTATGTAGCAAGTTCAGCGCTTTGATAATTTCATCATATGGTACGTCTTTCGCACCACCGATTAAGAAGACCGTCTTCGGATTTGACTCCAGGCGTCGTTGCGCTTCAGCAATAACCTGCTCTGGCGGAAGCTGATCCATACGATCTTTCTCTACCACCACGCTGTACTGCCCTACGCCGGAAACCTCAATGATGACCGGAGGATCGTCATTGGTGCTTACCGCCTGTGATTCTGTCGCATCCGGCAGATCAACTTCCACGCTCTGGGTGATGATGGGCGCCGTCGCCATAAAGATCAGCAGCAGCACCAGCAGCACGTCCAGTAACGGAACGATATTGATTTCGGACTTGAGCTCGCGACGACCTCGTCCACGCGATCTGGCCATGGTTTACCCCTTGTTGCTCTCGGTGCTGGTAAACGCCTGACGATGCAGAATCGCGGTGAACTCTTCCATAAAGTTGTCGTAGTTCAGTTCCAGTTTGTTCACGCGCTGGTTCAGACGGTTGTACGCCATTACCGCCGGAATTGCGGCGAACAGACCGATTGCGGTCGCGATCAGTGCTTCTGCGATACCCGGCGCAACCATCTGCAACGTTGCCTGCTTCACCGCCCCAAGGGCGATAAAGGCGTGCATGATCCCCCACACCGTACCAAACAGGCCGATATACGGGCTGATGGAGCCAACGGTTCCGAGGAAAGGAATATGCGTTTCAAGATTTTCCAGTTCGCGGTTCATGGAGATGCGCATCGCACGCGACGCCCCTTCTACCACGGCTTCCGGCGCATGGCTGTTAGCGCGATGTAAGCGAGCGAACTCTTTGAAACCGCTGTAGAAAATTTGTTCGGAGCCTGAAAGGTTATCACGGCGTCCCTGGCTTTCCTGGTACAGACGCGAAAGCTCAATACCCGACCAGAACTTATCTTCAAACGCTTCGGCTTCGCGGCCAGCGGCATTGAGGATACGCGTTCTCTGGATGATGATGGCCCAGGATGCGATTGAAAAACCAATCAAAATCAACATGATAAGTTTAACCAGAAGGCTTGCCTTCAGGAACAAATCAAGGATATTCATGTCAGTCACTGCTTAAACTCCGCGACAATAGACTTAGGAAGCGCACGAGGCTTCATTATGGTTGGATCAACACAGACAATCAGGACTTCAGCTGAGTTCAGTACCGTGTTCTCTGCATTGACTATCCGCTGCGTGAAAACCAGTGAAGATCCGCGCATTGATGTAATTTCTGTTTGGACTTCGAGCATATCGTCGAGTCTGGCAGGCGCAAAATACTCAAGCGTCATCTTGCGTACCACGAAGGCAACTCGCTCAGCCAACAGCACCTGTTGACTAAAGTGATGATGGCGCAGCATCTCTGTGCGTGCCCGTTCATAAAAAGCAACGTAGCTGGCGTGGTAGACCACACCACCGGCATCGGTATCTTCGTAGTAGACACGAACCGGCCATCGAAACAGCGTTGTATTCACTTTACATCCCGGTAATACAAGAAAAGTTGGAGCTTTCAAACTTCGCTACTATACGCGCGGGAATGATGGTTTGGAATGGGAGAAAGTAAACGGAGAGTAAATTTTTATGGGCCAGGGTAAGCCCATAACGTTAACGGACATTTCTTATTCAGAAGAAGAAGAAAATCAAACCGGCGAGGAGAACCAGATCGGCAATCAGTGGGCAGAAGATGCCCTGCCAGTGTAGCGCTTTCGGACGAAAGCCGACACCGTGAATCACGCCTGCGCACACCGCCCACATAATCAGGAAGCCGTGCCAGATTTCAAGCTCGCTGGTTTTCGCCGCGAAGCGCGACGGGTCCCAGAAGATACAGCCTGCCAGCAGTAATGCCATAATGAGGGAAAGCGCCCTCAAGGGGCGCTTATCCATTACCGCATATAACGTTGCGATAATATTCATTAGTGCTTTTCTTCACCTGCTTTGGTCGCTTCTACATGCTCAAGCGCCAGGGCAGTGATGACACCAAACGCACAGGCAAGAAGCGTCCCTAAAATCCATGCGAAATACCACATATTCAGCTCCTTACTTAGTACATAGAGTGGGTGTTGCTTTCGATATGTTCTTTAGTGATACGACCGAACATTTTCCAGTAACACCAGATGGTGTAAGCCAGAACAATCGGAACGAACACGCAAGCCACATAGGTCATTAAGTTCAGCGTCATATGGCTGGACGTTGCATCCCACATGGTCAGGCTGGCATTCATCATGGTGCTGGATGGCATCACGAACGGGAACATCGCAATACCGGCCGTCAGGATGATGCACGCCAGCGTCAGGGAAGAGAATACGAACGCCAGAGCGCCTTTCTCCAGACGAGACGTCAGCACGGTCAGCAGTGGCAGCAGCACACCCAGAGCCGGGATAGCCCACAGCACAGGGGTATTGTTGAAGTTCACCAGCCATGCACCGGCCTGACGCGCCACCTCTTTGGTCAGCGGGTTAGACGGTGCAGCATGGTTGATAGCGGACGTCACCACGTATCCATCAATACCATACACCACCCACACGCCTGCCAGCGCGAAGCAGACCAGCGTCACCAGCGCTGCCACCTGAGCGGTAGCGCGGGAACGCAGATGCAGTTCACCTACGGTACGCATCTGGAGATAGGTTGCCCCCTGGGTGATGATCATCGCCACGCTCACCACGCCTGCCAGCAGACCAAACGGATTCAGCAGCTGGAAGAAGTTACCGGTGTAGAACAGACGCATATATTCGTCGACGTGGAACGGTACGCCCTGCAACAGGTTACCGAACGCCACACCAATGACCAGCGGTGGAACGAAGCTACCGATGAAGATGCCCCAGTCCCACATGTTACGCCAGCGGGTGTCTTCAATCTTGGAACGGTAGTCGAAACCCACCGGACGGAAGAATAAAGAAGCCAGCACCAGAATCATCGCCACATAGAAGCCGGAGAACGCAGCCGCGTAGACCATCGGCCAGGCAGCGAACAGCGCGCCGCCTGCGGTGATCAGCCACACCTGGTTACCGTCCCAGTGCGGGGCGATGGAGTTGATCATGATTCGACGCTCGGTGTCATTACGACCGAGGAAACGGGTGAGCATGCCCACGCCCATGTCGAAACCATCGGTGACCGCGAAACCAATCAGCAGAACACCGATCAGCAGCCACCAGATAAAACGCAATACTTCATAATCGATCATTTGATGACTCCTGTCTTAGCGTGCCGGCTGAGTAGTCGCAACAGACTGCTCGTAGTGGTAGCGACCGGTTTTCAGGCTGCTTGGGCCAAGGCGCGCGAACTTGAACATCAGGAACAGTTCAGCCACCAGGAACAGGGTGTACAGACCGCAAATGAGCAGCATGGAGAAGATCAGGTCGCCTGCGGTCAGGGAGGAGTTCGCTACCGCTGTTGGCAGCACCTCACCGATCGCCCACGGCTGACGGCCATATTCTGCAACAAACCAACCGGACTCGATAGCAATCCATGGCAGTGGGATACCGTACAGCGCGGTGCGCAGCAGCCATTTTTTCTCACCGATACGGTTACGAATGACTGACCAGAACGAGGCCGCGATGATCAGCAGCATGATAATGCCGCAACCCACCATGATGCGGAACGCGAAGTACAGCGGCGCAACGCGTGGAATAGAGTCTTTGGTTGCCATCTGAATCTGCGCTTCCGTCGCGTCAGAGACGTTCGGGGTATAGCGTTTCAGCAGCAGACCGTAACCGAGGTCTTTCTTCACGTCGTTAAATTGATCGCGAACGGCCTGGTCGGTAGAGCCGGCGCGCAGCTGTTCCAGCAGCGAGTAGGCTTTCATCCCGTTACGGATACGCTCTTCATGCTGCACCATCAGATCTTTCAGGCCAGTCACCTGTTTGTCGACGGAGCGCGTGGCGATAATACCCAGAGCGTAAGGAATTTGAATGGCGAAGCGGTTTTCCTGCGCTTCCTGGTCAGGCACGCCGAACAGGGTAAACGCTGCCGGTGCCGGCTGGGTTTCCCATTCAGCTTCAATTGCGGCGAGTTTGGTTTTCTGCACGTCGCCCATTTCGTAACCGGATTCATCACCCAGAACAATAACGGACAGAATCGCGGCCATACCGAAGCTTGCTGCGATAGCAAAAGAACGCTTGGCGAACGCGAAGTCGCGGCCGCGCAGCATATAGTAGGAGCTGATGCCCAGCACGAACATCGCGCCGCACACATAGCCAGACGCCACGGTGTGAACGAATTTAACCTGAGCAACCGGGTTCAGGACCAGCTCAGCGAAGCTGACCATCTCCATACGCATGGTTTCGAAGTTGAAATCAGATGCGATTGGGTTTTGCATCCAGCCGTTCGCCACCAGGATCCACAGTGCGGACAAGTTGGAGCCTAATGCCACCAGCCAGGTTACCGCCATATGCTGGACTTTACCCAGACGGTCCCAACCGAAGAAGAACAGACCTACAAAGGTGGATTCGAGGAAGAAGGCCATCAGACCTTCAATGGCCAGCGGCGCACCGAAAATATCCCCCACATAGTGGGAATAGTAAGACCAGTTTGTCCCGAACTGGAACTCCATGGTCAGACCGGTTGCCACGCCCAGCGCAAAGTTGATACCAAACAACTTGCCCCAGAACTTGGTCATATCTTTATAAATCTGTTTGCCGGAGAGGACGTAAACCGTTTCCATGATGGCCAGCAGGAACGCCATACCGAGCGTCAGCGGCACAAACAGGAAGTGGTACATCGCGGTCAAGGCAAACTGTAAGCGCGACAGTTCGACTACGTCTAACATTATGACTCCTTGCTCATCGCATGAAGACTCCGAGAGTGAACCCCGTTAGATAAGGATCCACACGCATGCCCCAATACAAAGTTATCTGCTTCCCTTCTTCGTTGCTTATTCTCTTCAGGAGGAAAAAGCAATGATGAAAGGTTACAAATACGTTAAGAAAAAACCAAATTGATCCCGTAAATATAATACGCTGCAAAACCCTTACAATAAACAGGTTTTTATTCGAACAGATTTACGTTTTTCGACGGCGATCAATTTATAGCAAAATTACCACTTTTCGGCCATTTTGATCGGGAACAATTTAACGCCTTTCGGAAGCTTTTTCCA
Source organism: Enterobacter sp. DTU_2021_1002640_1_SI_PRY_ASU_LCPMC_013 (assembly GCF_032389435.1). Classification (NCBI taxonomy): domain Bacteria; kingdom Pseudomonadati; phylum Pseudomonadota; class Gammaproteobacteria; order Enterobacterales; family Enterobacteriaceae; genus Enterobacter; species Enterobacter sp. DTU_2021_1002640_1_SI_PRY_ASU_LCPMC_013. Next base: position 1,359,609 of record NZ_CP135594.1, on the reverse strand, counting down.
AGGATTAAACATTGATTTAAATCAAAAACAGTCAGAGCTGTTAATGATGTTTCTTTGTGGTGCGGATAGTAAAAACCTTGTTAACAATATGTATATTTAAAGGCGTTATTGGTTATAAAAGCCAGAAGATAATATAAACAGTTGTGATTTTTATTAACGCGCAAGAAAAAACGCATTTTGCCGGAAGATAAACATATAATGTTATCTGCTTCACAGTATTTTTCTTTCGCTTTGCTACCCGCCGAAAAGATTACATTTCATTCACCTTTAATAATCTTAAAATTAACACCCTTTCGTGACTATTTGATGAAATAAAGGCCGCAGGAATGCGGCCTTTATTTTGTTCGGAGGATTACCTTTCAATTTTTATGCTAAAGGTGCGTGACTGGCATGGCCGGAACGACCCCGTAATGGCTGAACCCTCCTCCCCTTGCGCCTTGCGCACCTCATTCATGTCCGTTTCGCAACATGCCTGGACCTCACGGTTCACAGACAAAGCCACGTCACAGGAGCGGGTCCCCGAAGGGTTGTACAGACGAAGAATCATCTCGTCACGATCCTCCGCTTTTTTCAGCGCACTGAGTACACATCCGTTAGGCGCCAGCGTTAACAGGCTATAGCTACAAGGGGTGGTGAAAGAGGCGCGGTTAAGCTTCATCGCATCCCACGGGATTTTGTTATAACAGTGCACTGGCGTTAACCACGACTTCGCCTGCTGCGCAACGCCAGCACTGACGGGCGTACCATTAAAACTGAACAGGCTAAAGCGACAGGTTAACTGGCCCCGCATCTGCGAATCAGGCACCGGCATTTTGATCCCGGACGGTCTGCCAGGGCGCAGCAGTAAATCTTCCTTCCCAAGCACCCCCACGCCGCGAAGCAACGTCAGGGCAAACGTTTTTTGACGCTCGCCAGTCACTTCAAATTCGCGTAACCCTTCGGTAAACAGCGCCATCCCGTTACGCCGTTCCTGGAGCACCGCGTAGTTGAGCAGATTCCACACCGGCAGCGGCGCTTCCTTCCAGCCCTCCTCCTGCCAGTTCGCCATCGCTTCATCCTGTACAGGTCGCGTCAGCGAACCGAACTGGGTATCGGCTAACACCGTGTCTGTGGTAAATGGCGTCGGGATCAGCACCCGCACACGGTGGTCATCCGCGTGATTTCCGAGACGCGCCTCAACGTCGATACGTCGGCTGTTATGGCTGAGCGTGACCGTGAGCTCTGCCTCAAGCGTTCCCGTCTGCTGACGCGCAGAACGTTCGGCGAGATCCGCCGGCACCGCCATGCGATGGCGGATCACCGCCCTGCTCTGCCAGGCCTCGTGGATCACCTCAACCTCATGCTCGCCCTGAGCGGAAGTGAGTCTCCACTCTTCCCGTGAAGGCGAGTAGTCGTACTCATCGCCATCATCCGAGCTCTCTTCTATTTCCAGCACGCGGTCATAGATAAGCCCGGACGCTTTATCGAGCAGACGCAGGGTGCCGTCGTCGTTTAACGTTATTTCCCAGAAAGCATTTTCCAGCAACGCCTCCGACGATTTTTCTGCCGCCAGCAGCTTGCCGGCCACGTGCGGCTCGATATAGAGCGTGCGGTAACCCATTGATGGCAGGATCTGATTGAGCTGGATATCAAACTCCATAAAGGGATCGTAGTTGCCGTAATGCACAATTTGCCGGTCAATCAAGCCGGGGTCGATTTCACGCGCGCTGCGCAGGCAGTAAGGGATTTCATTCCCCCTATCGTCCAGCAGGCGGAACTGGCTGGCGCGCAGACGTATCGTGGTGTTAATCACTTCCTCACGCGGCCAGGGCGTGAGGTTAAACATCACCAGTTTGTCTTCCTCGCTCTGCGGCATGTTGTCGACAATCTTGCGCATATAGAAGCACGTCAGGTTATCGGCCATGTCTTCCGCCAGCTCGAAGCGGGACATCACCTCACGATGCACTTTGTCACTACAGCAGCAGCCGATACTGTCATGGGCGTGATTCTTGAGGATCTCTTTCCACATTTTTTCCAGCAAGCCGTGGTGATACTCAAAGCCCAGCGTCCAGGCAAGCGTGGCCAGCGGCTCAAGGACGTTGACGATTTTATTCTCTATCCGGGCGTGGGCGATTTTAATGTCCATTCGCGTGGAGCCTATCGTCCGGTGCACCCGCATATATTTACCGTCAATAAACTCCCCTTTCAGCGTCGCCAGTTCATCGCGGTGCGCGTCAATGTGGTCAAACACGTCCTCGAAGCGGCTCATCACAAACTGACGCTGCGGATAGATTTCGCGCAGCTTATCCATCACCGCAAAGATGTTCTGCTGGAGCGGCATCTGATCATGGCCGTTAGGCAGCAAAATTTCTTTCGTCACGGAGGCTTTTTCCAGCACCTCGAAGTACGTGTCGAGCCGTTTGCGCAGCCCGGCCTCATCCTCCGGTAAGTACTTACCAATCGCGTAGCCCAGCGGCAGCACCTGTGCCGTCACTTCGCTGCCGTCCTGACTTTGCCAGAGAAATTCGGTTTTATCGGTACCGTGCCGCTCGGAACACCCGCGCCAGAACAGGGTGCGCGTGATGCCAAAACCATTGTAAATGTGCGGCAGCTGGGAAGACATGCCGAAGGAGTCCGGCAGATAGCCAATTTTCATCGGCTCGCCAAAGGCCAGACAGTCGCGTATACCGTACATCAGATTTCGGACAATCGACTCGCCGGAAACAAGGGTGGTATCCGTCTGGGTATACCACGGCCCAATAATCAGCTTCCCGGCCGCCACCAGCGCCTTCACGCGTGGCCTGTTTTCCGGTTTCACGGCAAAATAATCTTCCAGCACCGCCGTCTGGCCGTCGAGTACGTAGTATTTATACTCTGTGTCCTGCTCAAGACGAGTGAGGATCTCTTCCATATTATTGACCAGAAGAATACGTGACGCTTCGGTGGTGAAGTACCACTCCCGGTCCCAGTGCATATGTGGCGTGATATGAACGCGAGATACAGCTTTCATCTTCGTTTCCTGTCAGTGCGTGTTTACGATGGTATGTCTTCAGTCACGTAGGTGCCGCTCTTCACGGCCTGGCGTCGCCAGAGCAGTAAAATGAGCGTAGAGATTGCGGCGCCAGCCAGCGCGGCGCCAAACCAGCCGACAGCGGCCATCACGCCGCCCAGCCCGGCATCATGCAGTAAGAAGAGCGAGAAAATGCCCGCGCCGGGGGTGGATAGCCCAATCCCCATCGCCCCGACAATCGCTCCGGTCACCATTGACCCCAGAACAAATGAGCCAATGACCCGCAAAGGATCCTCAATAGCCATCGGAATTGCCCCTTCGGTGATGCCCGCCAGCCCCAGTAGCCAGGTGGACTTGCCGGTTTCAATTTCGAACTGTTTGAACAGGTTCGGAGCCAACATCGTTGATGCCGTCACGGTAAAGGCCGATACCATTTTGACGGAGGCAAAAATCGCATAAGGCCCGTATACGCCATTCGCCATCGCCCCCAGACAGAACGCGTAAGAGGCTTTGTTGACCGGACCGCCCAGATCGAACGAGCACATAAAGCCCAGGATCGCCCCCAGCAGCAGCGCATTCGCGCCGGACAGACCGTTAAGCCAGGCGGTCAGGGCGTTATTGATCCAGGCTACCGGTTCGCCGATCACAAACAGCATCAGGCTGCCTGCGCCCAGCACGCCAATCACCGGATAGAGATAAAAGGTCAGAAAGCCGTTGTAGCGGCTACTCAGCCGGATGTGGTTTTTCACCCAGCGCATCAGGTAGCCCGCAATCAGCCCGCCGACGATGGCCCCGAGAAAACCAGAGCCGATCATATTGGCGGCAAGACCCGCCGCAAAGCCCGGCGTTAGCGCAGGTTTATCCGCCAGCGAGTAAGCGGTATAGGCCGCCAGAACAGGCACCATCAGAATACCGAGCATCCCGCCGCCCAGTTTGCGGTACATCCACAGCCACGAATTTTCCTGATCGAACAGATGCTGCAAGCCCAGGATTTGCGCCAGCAGTACCGACACTGCCAGCACCGTGCCGCCAGCGACAATCAGCGGCACCGCAAAGGAGATACCGCTGAGCAGCGCCTGCTTGAGTTCGGTTTTAACGCACTTTTTCGCGTCCGAGTCGACGTGCGCAGGACGCGCATCGGATACAGGCTGTAGCGCCAGCGCACGCTCAATGAGCGCTTCCGCATGGCGTAAGGGTTCCGCGACGGGCACGGAAATGGCGGGCATCCCCTGAAAACGCTCACGCTCTTTGATCGCCACTTCCGCCGCGAAGATACACGCTTTTGCCTCCTGCAACTGCTGCGCGGTGATGCGCCCCTCAATACCATTTGCCCCCTGCTTTTCGACCACCACATTGACGCCGAGCTTACGTCCCGCTTTTTCGAGATATTCCGCTGCCATGTAGGTATGGGCGATCCCGGCCGGACAGGCGGTAACGCAGACGATCGTCGGGGCATTCTCCGCAACGGCGGTTTCTCGTGCGTCAGGCGCCTTTTCCAGCGCCGCAAGCACCGCTTCCGCGCTGGTCGCCGTCATCACGCGCGCCCTGAGCTCGTCATCCGCCAGGCGAGACGTCAGTTCCGTCAGGACCTGAATATGCGTTGATCCCGCTTGTGCGGGAGGAATGGCGAGCAGAAAAATTAGCTCAACCTCCTCCGGTCCGTCCACACCTTCCCAGGCCAGCGGCTCACGCAGTGTGGCCACGGCAAAAGCCGCTTCGTTTACCGCCACTGATTTACCATGAGGTACGGCCAGCCCCTCGCCCAGCGCCGTCGGGCCAAGCGATTCCCGATGGAAAACGTCTGCCAGAAACGTATCGGCGTTGGCTATTTTGCCCAACGCCACCAGCCGCGTCGCAAGCTGACGGATTGCCTCATCACGGCTGGTAAACTGCGCCTGCACGCAGACAGCACGGGGGTCGGTCAGAGTCGTCAGGTTCATAAGATCCTCACCTATCCAAAGTTATTGTCTGGGGAGGATTGTGGCAGACCGGATAATACATTTATGTGATCATTTTCACTAACACCGATATTTGTATCTTATTTGTATTATTTACAAATTTACCACTGAAGGCATAATTCCCTGAAAACGTATTAAAAAGGCGCGACACAATGGGCAATAAACCGATGTACCGGCAGATCGCCGATGCGTTCCGCGAGAAAATTAATGCCGGTGAGTTAAAACCTGGCGACGCGCTGCCGACGGAATCCAGCCTTCAGGAGGCGTTTAGCGTCAGCCGGGTCACCGTGCGGCAGGCTTTGAAGCTGCTCGCCGACGAGCAGATCATCGAAAGTATTCAGGGCAGCGGCTCGTATGTAAAAGAGGAGCGGGTGAATTACGATATTTATCAGCTCACCGGCTTTTACGAAAAGTTAGCGGATCGCAACGTCGATACGCACAGCGACGTCAGCGTCTTCGAAGTGGTGAAAGCCGATGAGCGGCTCGCGGCAAAACTTGCGCTCAATCCGGATGATAAGGTCTGGCACGTCAAGCGCGTACGCTTCATCAGGGAAAAGCCGGTGAATCTGGAAGAGACATGGATGCCGCTGGCGATGTTCCCCGACCTCACCTGGGAAGTGATGGAACAGTCGAAATACCATTACATTGAGCAGATCAAAAAGATGGTTATCGATCGCAGCGAGCAGGAGCTGGTGCCAGTCATGCCATCGGACGAGGCGATTGCCGCCCTGGCGCTCGATCCGGCAAAACCGATTCTGGAAAAAGTCTCTCGTGGCTTTCTGAAAGACGGCCGGGTATTTGAATACAGTCGCAACGTGTTTAACACCGACGACTATAAATTCACCCTGGTGGCTAAACGCAGGCAATAAAAAAAGGCCGCTTTACAGCGGCCAACCATGTCGAAACGGACATTTTTTTATACTTCAACGCGCCCCAATCGGGGAGCAGAGAGGACTTACTTAATGATGGATTTCAGTGCTTCACCGATATCCGCCAGGCTGCGAACGGTTTTCACGCCTGCGGCTTCCAGTGCTGCGAATTTCTCATCAGCCGTACCTTTACCGCCTGCGATAATCGCGCCCGCGTGACCCATACGTTTGCCTTTCGGCGCGGTCACACCCGCGATGTAACCCACCACCGGCTTGGTCACATGATCTTTGATGTAAGCAGCCGCTTCTTCTTCCGCGCTACCACCGATCTCACCGATCATCACGATCGCTTCGGTCTGTGGATCTTCCTGGAACAGCTTCAGGATGTCGATGAAGTTAGAGCCCGGGATCGGGTCACCGCCGATGCCCACGCAGGTGGACTGGCCGAAACCGTAGTCGGTAGTCTGCTTAACCGCTTCATAGGTCAGGGTACCGGAACGGGACACGATACCCACTTTGCCTGGGCGATGAATGTGGCCCGGCATGATGCCGATTTTGCATTCGCCTGGAGTGATAACGCCTGGGCAGTTCGGGCCGATCATGCGCACGCCTGCTTCGTCCAGCTTCACCTTCACGGTCAGCATATCCAGCGTCGGGATGCCTTCGGTGATGGTGATGATCAGCTTAATGCCTGCGTCGATCGCTTCCAGAATAGAGTCTTTGCAGAACGGCGCCGGTACGTAGATCACGGTCGCGGTTGCGCCCGTCGCTTCTACCGCTTCACGCACGGTGTTGAACACCGGCAGGCCCAGGTGCGTGGTGCCGCCTTTACCTGGCGTTACGCCGCCAACCATCTGCGTACCGTAGGCAATCGCCTGTTCGGAGTGGAAAGTCCCCTGGCTACCGGTGAAGCCCTGGCAGATAACCTTGGTATCTTTATTAATTAAAACGGACATTATTTCCCCTCCACTGCGGCAACAACCTGCTGAGCTGCATCCGTCAGACTTTTCGCTGCAATAATATTCAGGCCGCTGTCAGCCAGTTTTTTCGCGCCGAGTTCAGCGTTGTTCCCTTCCAGACGTACAACAACCGGAACGTTAACGCCCACTTCTTCTACCGCGCCGATGATACCGTCGGCGATCAGGTCGCAACGTACGATACCGCCGAAGATGTTCACCAGAACCGCTTTCACGTTGCTGTCAGAGAGAATGATTTTGAACGCTTCGGTTACGCGCTCTTTGGTTGCGCCACCGCCCACGTCGAGGAAGTTTGCTGGCTCACCGCCGTGCAGCTTAACGATGTCCATGGTGCCCATTGCCAGGCCCGCACCGTTAACCATGCAGCCGATGTTGCCATCCAGCGCGACGTAGTTCAGCTCCCACTGTGCAGCCTGTGCTTCACGCGGATCTTCCTGAGACTGATCGCGCATTTCACGCAGATCGGACTGGCGGAACAGCGCGTTGCCGTCAGCGCCCAGCTTGCCGTCGAGGCAGATCAGGTCGCCCTGGGTGGTGATCACCAGCGGGTTGATCTCGATCAGCGCCAAATCGCGCTCCAGGAAAATGGTCGCCAGACCCATGAAGATCTTGGTGAACTGCTGAACCAGCTTGCCTTCCAGACCCAGTTTGAATGCCAGCTCACGACCCTGGTAAGGCATTGGGCCCGCCAGCGGATCGATAGCCACTTTGTGGATCAGGTGCGGGGTTTCTTCCGCCACTTTTTCGATTTCCACGCCGCCTTCGGTAGACGCCATGAACACCACGCGACGGGAGCTACGGTCTACGACTGCGCCGAGGTACAGTTCTTTCGCGATGTCGGTTGCCGCTTCAACCAGGATCTGGTTAACCGGCTGGCCGTTCGCATCTGTCTGGTAGGTTACCAGACGCTTGCCGAGCCAATGTTCAGCAAACGCACGGATCTCTTCTTTGCTCTTAACAACCTTCACACCGCCCGCTTTACCACGGCCACCAGCGTGAACCTGACATTTAACTACCCACGGGCCGGAACCGATTTTAGACGCGGCTTCTTCTGCTTCACGCGGGGTAGTACAGGCATAACCCACCGGAGCCGGTAAGCCATACCGGGCAAACAGCTGTTTGGCCTGATATTCATGTAAGTTCATGTGTTCTATCCATCCTTCAGGTAATCGTTAGGTAGTGCTTTTGTAGGCCCGGCAAGCAACGCGCCGCCGGGCAAGACTGCAAAAACTAGACGTCCAGCAGCAGACGCGTTGGATCTTCCAGCAGCTCTTTAATGGCAACCAGGAAGCCTACGGACTCGCGGCCGTCGATCAGGCGGTGATCGTAAGAGAGCGCCAGGTACATCATCGGCAGGATCTCAACTTTACCGTCTACCGCCATTGGACGATCTTTAATGGCGTGCATACCCAGGATCGCGCTCTGCGGCGGGTTGATGATCGGGGTAGACATCAGCGAGCCGAACACACCACCGTTGGTAATGGTGAAGTTACCGCCAGTCAGGTCCTCAACGGTCAGCTTGCCGTCGCGGCCTTTCACGGCCAGCTCTTTGATTTTCTTCTCGATGTCAGCCATACCCAGGGTATCCACGTCACGCAGAACCGGGGTAACCAGGCCGCGCGGGGTAGAAACCGCCATGCTGACGTCGAAGTAGTTGTGGTAAACCACGTCATCGCCATCGATAGACGCGTTCACTTCCGGGTAGCGTTTCAGCGCTTCAACTACCGCTTTCACGTAGAAGGACATGAAGCCCAGACGGATACCGTGACGTTTTTCAAACGCGTCACCGTACTGCTTGCGCAGGTCCATGATTGGCTTCATGTTGACTTCGTTGAAGGTGGTCAGCATCGCGGTGGAGTTTTTCGCTTCCAGCAGACGCTCGGCCACGCGCTTACGCAGGCGGGTCATAGGCACGCGTTTTTCGCTACGTGCGCCCAGAGCTGGCTGTGCCGCTGGTGCTGCCGCAGGGGCTTTCGCTTCCGCTTTCGCCTCAGAAGGCGCTTTTGCCAGATGCTTGTCGATGTCTTCGCGCGTCAGACGGCCACCCACGCCGGTGCCTTTGATGGCTGCCGGATCGAGGCTGTGCTCAGCCAGCAGGCGACGGATCGCCGGGCTGAGCGCGTCATTGGTCTGATCGGACAGAGACGCCTGCTGGCGCTGGGCCGGAGTAGACGCTTTCTCTTCAGATTTGGCGCTGGACTCTTTGCCCGCGCTATTGCCTTCACGCAGGCGACCCAGGATCTGGCGTGAAGTGACGGTTGTACCTTCATCTTCCAGGACTGCATCCAGAATGCCATCCGCTGAAGCCGGTACTTCCAGTACCACTTTGTCAGTTTCGATTTCTACCAGCACTTCGTCACGGGTTACCGCGTCGCCTGGTTTTTTGTGCCAGGTGGCGACGGTTGCATCTGCTACGGACTCAGGCAGGTCGGGAACAAGAATATCTACGCTACTCATTATGTATCCTTTAATTAATCGACGTTCAGCGCGTCATTGACCAGATCTTGTTGCTGCTTCTGGTGAACGGACATATACCCTACCGCCGGAGAGGCGGAGGCCGGGCGACCTGCATAACGCAGGGCAGACCCAAATGGAATCACTTCACGGAAATGATGCTGGCTGCAATACCATGCGCCCTGGTTGAGCGGCTCTTCCTGGCACCAGACAAAATCATGAACGTGAGCGTACTGTTTCAGCACGTCCTGCATCGCCTGATGCGGGAACGGATAAAGCTGTTCGATACGCACGATGGCGACATCTTTCTGATCGTTCTTACGGCGCTGTTCCAGCAGGTCGTAATAAACCTTACCAGAACACATTACGACACGCTTAACGGCCTGCGGATCCAGCTCGTCAATTTCACCGATGGCCGGCAGGAAGGTGCCGTTTGCCAGCTCTTCCAGGCTGGAGACCGCCAGTGGATGGCGCAGCAGGGATTTTGGTGACATGACTACCAGCGGACGGCGCATACCGCGCAGCGCCTGACGACGCAGCATGTGGTAAACCTGAGCCGGAGTGGACGGCACGCAAACCTGCATATTCTGCTCGGCGCAGAGTTGCAGATAACGCTCCAGACGCGCGGAGGAGTGCTCCGGACCTTGTCCTTCGTAGCCGTGCGGCAGCAGCATCACCAGACCGCACATACGGCCCCACTTCTGCTCACCGGAGGAGATGAACTGGTCGATGACGACCTGCGCACCGTTGGCGAAGTCACCGAACTGCGCTTCCCAGATGGTCAGGGTGCGGGGTTCTGCGGTGGCGTAGCCGTATTCGAAGGCCAGGACCGCTTCTTCAGACAGCACGGAGTCCCAGACCTTGAACTGGCCCTGACCGTTATGCACGTGCTGAAGCGGAGTATACGTTGAACCGTTAGACTGGTTGTGCACAACCGCGTGACGGTGGAAGAAGGTGCCACGACCCGCATCTTCACCGGACAGACGAACCGGAATACCTTCGTCAACCAGCGTCGCATAGGCCAGCGTTTCCGCGCCGCCCCAGTCGAACAGCTTCTCACCCGCCGCCATTGCCTGGCGATCGCCATAGATCTTGGCCACGCGGGACTGCATCTCGATCGCTTCCGGCACGGTGCTGATGCGTTTAGCCAGCTCCTGCAAACGCTTCATCTCAACCTTGTTCGGGTAGCTCTCGTCCCACTCGTGGTTGAGGTACGGCGACCAGGTGAAGGAGTGCATGTTCATTGGACGCAGCTCTTTCACCACGCATTCACCCGCATCCAGCGCGTCGCGATAAAGATTGACCATCTCGGTCGCATCTTCCAGCGTCGCCACTTTTTCGCTTTCCAGCTTGTCAGCGTAGATTTTACGCGGCGTCGGGTGTTTTTTGATTTTCTGGTACATCAGCGGCTGGGTTGCACTTGGCTCATCCGCTTCGTTGTGGCCGTGACGGCGGTAGCAGAAGAGGTCAATGAACACATCGCGCTTGAAGGTGTTACGGAAGTCCAACGCCAGACGGGTAACGAAAGCAACGGCTTCAGGGTCATCCGCGTTAACGTGGAAAATTGGCGCCTGAACCATTTTACCGATGTCGGTGCAGTACGGGGTGGAACGCGCATCCAGCGGGTTAGAGGTGGTGAAGCCCACCTGGTTGTTGATTACGATGCGAACGGTACCGCCCACTTCATAACCACGCGCTTTCGACATGTTCAGGGTTTCCTGAACCACGCCCTGCCCTGTGACCGCCGCATCACCGTGAATAGTGATTGGCAGTACTTTATTGCTGCTCGGCTCGTCCAGACGATCCAGACGCGCACGCACGGAACCGATAACCACCGGGCTGACGATTTCCAGGTGCGACGGGTTAAACGCCAGCGCCAGGTGAACCTGACCGCCCTCGGTTTCGATATCCGACGAGAAGCCCATGTGGTACTTCACGTCACCGGTGCCGAGGTGCTCTTTATGTTTACCCGCAAATTCGTCGAACAGATCCTGCGGCTTTTTACCCAGCACGTTAACCAGCACGTTCAGGCGACCACGGTGCGCCATGCCCAGCACCACTTCGCGCGTGCCGCTCTTACCGGCATGACGAATCAGCTCTTTCAGCATCGGGACTAATGCATCGCCGCCCTCCAGTGAGAAGCGTTTTGCGCCAGGGAATTTCGCGCCCAGATAGCGCTCAAGGCCTTCCGCTGCGGTCAGTTCGCTGAGAAAACGTTTTTTCTCATCTGCTGAGAAATTCGCGTGGCCTGCCACGGATTCGATACGCTGCTGGATCCAGCGTTTCTCTTCGGTGGAGGTAATGTGCATATATTCCGCGCCGATGGAGCCGCAGTAGGTTTGCTTGAGCGCGTCAATCAGATCGCCCAGCTTCATCGTGTCTTTGCCGATGGCAAAGGAACCTACGTTAAAGCTTTCCTGGAAATCGGCCTCGGTCAGATCGTGATAAGCCGGATCAAGATCCGCTACACGTTCCTGCTGCCACAGTCCCAGCGGATCGAGATTCGCATGCTGGTGACCACGGAAGCGATAAGCGTTGATAAGTTGCAGGACTTTAACCTGCTTCGCATTGGTGTCAGGGTCGGAAATCGCAGAAGAGTAACGTGAGGCATCCTTCGCCAGACGACGGAAATAATCACGTGTTTTTGAATGGAATTGATCCGGTTTGACCCCTGTACCAGGCAACTGCTGGAACATGGAACGCCAGTTTGCGTCCACTGAGTCAGGATCGGTTAAGAAGTCTTCATAGAGCTGTTCTATCCAGCTCTGGTTTGAACCAGAGAGGTAAGAAGAGTCCAGCCAGGCTTTCATTGCGCCGTTCTGCATCGTGATCCCTTAAGCATTTTTATGCTTACTTTCGCCGTAGAAACTACCACGCACACCACGTGTACGTGCCGGGGTTCACCTGCGAGCTCTTTGTGGCCCGCGAAGGAACCTTTAGAAACTGTCTAAATAATCTTCGTCGTTCCGGCTGCGACTGCGTTGCGGCTTTCACTCACCCCAGTCACATAGTCAACTATGCTCCAGGGGATTCGTTCAACCGCGCCTTGTCTCGCGCTGAACGTCTCGATTATTTACTTATCTGGCAGTTTTTAAAGGTTTCTGCAATTTGCCCGGTGACGCTACGCTTACCGGGCCTACTGTTACGTAGGCCGGATAAGCGCAGCGCCATCCGGCGTTGTTACTTACGCACTGCGCTGCAACAACATCGACTTAATATGGCCGATGGCGCGCGTCGGGTTCAGCCCCTTAGGACACACACTGACGCAGTTCATGATGCTATGGCAGCGGAATACGCTGAAAGCGTCACTTAGCCCTTCCAGACGATTCTCGGTTTCGGTATCGCGGCTGTCGATCAGGAAGCGATAGGCAGCCAGCAGACCCGCAGGGCCGATAAATTTATCCGGGTTCCACCAGAATGACGGGCATGACGTTGAACAGCATGCACAGAGAATACACTCGTACAACCCATCGAGTTTTTCACGCTGCTCAGGAGACTGTAAGTGCTCGCGAGCGGGTGGATTTTGCCCATTATTCAATAAGTAAGGCTTAATCTTCTCATATTGTGCATAGAATTGCCCCATGTCCACCACCAAATCACGCACGACCGGCAGGCCAGGCAGAGGACGGATCACAATTTTCTGGCCAGGACGCTGTAGCGCTGAAATTGGCGTGATACAGGCCAGACCGTTTTTGCCGTTCATGTTTACACCGTCAGAGCCACACACCCCTTCACGGCAGGAGCGGCGGAACGACAGCGTAGGATCTTTCTCTTTCAGCTGGATTAAGGCATCCAGCAGCATCATGTCACGACCTTCTTCCGCTTCGAGGATGTAATCCTGCATACGCGGAGCATCGTCTACATCCGGGTTATAACGATAAACTGAGAATTCGAGTTTCATTATCCTGTCTCCGCATTAGTAAGTACGAATCTTCGGCGGGAACGCCGGACGCAGTTTCGGTTCCATGTTAACGCTACGACGCGTCATGGTTTCCGACTCTGGCAGATACAGGGAATGGCACAGCCAGTTTTCGTCATCACGATCCGGGAAGTCGAAGCGGCTATGGGCGCCACGGCTTTCGGTACGGAAGTTTGCCGACATCGCAGTGGCGAACGCGGTTTCCATCAGGTTATCCAGCTCAAGGCACTCAACGCGCTGGGTGTTGAACTCGCTTGAGGTATCGTCCAGACGGGCATTCTTCAGACGCTCGCGGATCGCTTTCAGCTGCTCAAGCCCTTTGGCCATCGCGTCACCTTCACGGAATACCGAGAAGTTGTGCTGCATACACTCCTGCAACGCCTTACGGATCTCCACCGGATCTTCGCCGTTACGATTACCGTTCCAGCGATTGAGGCGCTCAAGAGAGGCATCTATTTCGTCATCGGTCGCATCACGCAGCGCGCCCTGCTCGGCAATAGACTCCTGGAGATGCAGACCCACCGCACGACCAAATACCACCAGGTCCAGCAGGGAGTTGCCGCCCAGACGGTTTGCGCCGTGCACGGATACGCAGGCAATTTCGCCTACCGCGAACAGGCCAGGGATGACCACGTCTTCGCCCTGCTCGTTCACGGTCAGCGCCTGACCGGTCACTTTGGTCGGAATACCGCCCATCATGTAGTGACAGGTTGGGATAACCGGAATTGGCTCTTTCACAGGGTCGACGTGCGCGAAGGTGCGGGACAGCTCCAGAATGCCCGGCAGACGGGATTCCAGCACTTCTTTACCCAGATGGTCGAGTTTCAGCTTCGCGTGTGGACCCCAAGGGCCGTCACAGCCGCGGCCTTCACGGATTTCGATCATGATGGAACGCGCCACCACGTCACGGCCCGCAAGGTCTTTTGCGTTTGGCGCATAACGCTCCATGAAGCGCTCGCCATGTTTGTTCAGCAGGTAACCACCTTCACCACGGCAGCCTTCTGTCACCAGTACGCCCGCACCGGCGATACCGGTTGGGTGGAACTGCCACATCTCCATGTCCTGCACCGGCACGCCAGCGCGGATCGCCATCCCAACGCCGTCACCGGTGTTGATATGGGCGTTGGTAGTGGACTGATAGATACGGCCTGCGCCGCCGGTCGCCAGCACGGTTGCGCGGGCTTTGAAGTAGACCACTTCACCGGTTTCGATGCACAGAGCGGTACATCCCACCACGGCGCCATCGGCGTTTTTCACCAGATCCAGCGCATACCACTCGGAGAAGATGGTGGTGTGGTTTTTCAGGTTCTGCTGATACAGCGTGTGCAGCAGCGCGTGACCGGTACGGTCAGCCGCCGCTGCGGTTCGTGCCGCCTGCTCGCCGCCGAAGTTTTTCGACTGGCCGCCAAACGGACGCTGATAGATGGTGCCATTTTCCAGACGAGAGAACGGCAGACCCATGTGGTCCAGCTCCAGAATCGCTTCCGGGCCGGTTTTACACATATATTCGATGGCATCCTGGTCACCGATGTAATCGGAACCTTTTACCGTATCGTACATATGCCATTCCCAGTTATCTTCATGGGAATTACCCAGCGCAACGGTGATACCGCCCTGCGCAGACACAGTGTGGGAACGGGTCGGGAATACTTTAGAGAGCAGCGCACAGGTCTGGCCGCTCTGGGAAATTTGCAGTGCGGCGCGCATACCTGCGCCACCCGCACCAATCACAACAGCATCAAATTCTCTGACTGGCAGTTTCATTACACACCCCACACCACAACAAATCCATAAATGACGTAAACCAGCAGAGCAACAACAATAATCAGTTGCAGCGGAAGGCGAATCGCCAGCGGTTTAACGTAATCGGTCAACACCTGCCACATGCCAATCCAGGCATGAATAAGGATGGAGAACAGGGCCAGCAGGGTGAACACTTTGGTGAAGGCCGATCCGAAGAAACCACTCCAGATTTCCCACGTCAGCGTGCCGCTGGTCGCGAAGAAACCGATCATATAGATGATGTAAAGGGTGAGAACGATGGCGGTAGCACGTACCAGGATGAAGTCATGTACGCCGTTGCGTCCTAATGCGGAGGCGTTGCTTACCATACGAGAACTCCTGCGAGAAGTGAAAGCACGACAGTGATCACAAATGAAATGTTAGCGGTACGTTTACCGGCCTCGAACGTCTCTTCCAGGTAGCCAAAGTCCATCAGCATATGGCGAACGCCGCCAACCACGTGATAGGCCAGCGCGGTCAGAATGCCCCACATGATAAATTTCACGAAGAAGCTGTTCATGATGGCTGAGGCCTGGAGGAATCCTTCAGGGGATGAGAGGCTGGTTCCCAGTAACCACAGCAAGATACCGACCGCCACAAACGTAATCACACCAGAAACACGGTGCAGAATGGACGCTATTGCTGTTACAGGGAATCGGATCGTTTTCAGATCCAGATTGACAGGTCTTTGTTTTTTCACATTTCTTATCATGAATAACGCCCACATGCTGTTCTTATTGTTTCCTTCCTCCGGACTGCGATGCGGGTCAGACAGCGTTCCTTTTCTATAACTGCGCGTCATGCAAAACATTGCTTCCAAATGCTAAAACGACACGTTACAACGCTGGGTGGCTCGGGATTGCAGGGTGTTCCGGAGACCTGGCGGCAGTATAGGCTGTTCACAAAATCATTACAATTAACCTACATACAGTTTGTTGGGTTTTCTCTGGAACAGTGATCGGGGTCACGATAACAACATCTTTTTAATTTTTAATCATCTGATTTGACAAATGTTAAACAATATTGTTACAAACGTCATCAGAAAAGGCATATAATGCGCAAAAGTTATGAGGTCTCTCTTTCACCTGACAAATAGTTATGTAACAGTGTGATGGTATTGACCGAAGTTATCAGGACAGTTATTAGTGATATACAGGTTTGAATAATTCGGACTGCAAAAACGCTGATTTGCTGTTGTTTCACTGATATTTCATTCGTTTACCTGCAAGGCGCCATAGCTCTGTACCCTGGTTTCTCCTCGTGAGCTGAGCGGTAAGCCAAATAACAATCTGGTAACGATGATTAACAGCTGAAAGCAAATCCGGTAAAGCGCAGTCTTAAGCATAAGGCGCTAAGGAGACCGTAAATGGCTGATACAAAGGCAAAACTCACCCTAAATGGTGATGATGCTATTGAACTGGATGTGCTAAAAGGCACGCTCGGTCAGGATGTTATTGATATCCGTACGCTGGGTTCCAAAGGGGTATTCACCTTTGACCCTGGATTCACCTCCACCGCATCTTGCGAATCCAAAATCACCTACATTGACGGTGACGAAGGTATCCTGCTCCATCGCGGCTTCCCCATCGATCAGTTAGCCACCGAATCCAACTATCTGGAAGTGTGCTACATCCTGCTGAACGGCGAAAAACCGACGCAGGCCCAGTACGATGAATTTAAAACCACCGTGACCCGTCACACCATGATCCATGAGCAGATTACCCGTCTGTTCCATGCGTTCCGTCGTGACTCTCATCCGATGGCGGTCATGTGCGGTATTACCGGTGCGCTGGCGGCGTTCTACCACGATTCTCTGGACGTGAATAACCCACGTCACCGTGATATCGCGGCGTTCCGTCTGCTGTCTAAAATGCCTACCATGGCGGCGATGTGTTACAAATACTCTATCGGTCAGCCGTTTGTGTACCCACGCAACGACCTCTCCTACGCGGGTAACTTCCTGCGTATGATGTTCTCCACGCCGTGCGAAGAGTACGAAGTGAACCCGGTGCTGGAACGCGCGATGGACCGTATTCTGATCCTGCACGCTGACCACGAACAAAACGCCTCGACCTCTACCGTCCGTACCGCGGGCTCTTCCGGCGCGAACCCGTTCGCCTGTATCGCTGCGGGTATCGCCTCCCTGTGGGGACCGGCGCACGGCGGCGCGAACGAAGCGGCACTGAAGATGCTGGAAGAGATCAGCTCCGTTGAGCACATTCCTGAGTTCGTGCGCCGCGCGAAAGACAAGAATGACTCCTTCCGTCTGATGGGCTTCGGTCACCGTGTTTACAAAAACTACGACCCGCGCGCGACCGTCATGCGTGAGACCTGCCACGAAGTGCTGAAAGAGCTGGGCACCAAAGATGATCTGCTGGAAGTGGCGATGGAGCTGGAACACATCGCGCTGAACGACCCGTACTTCATCGAGAAGAAACTCTACCCGAACGTCGATTTCTACTCCGGTATCATCCTGAAAGCGATGGGCATTCCGTCTTCCATGTTCACCGTGATCTTCGCCATGGCCCGTACCGTGGGCTGGATTGCGCACTGGAACGAAATGCACAGCGAAGGCATGAAAATCGCCCGTCCTCGTCAGCTGTATACCGGCTACGAGCAGCGTGATTTTAAGTCTGACATTAAGCGCTAAAAAACACGCCCGGCGGCGCTTCGCTTGCCGGGCCTACAAGTGCGAGATGTAGGCCGGGTAAGGCGTAGCCACCACCCGGCTTTTTTACATCTGGCACCCAGGACACCAGTAAAACGGCCTGGAAGAGATCGTCGCCTTCTCAATCACCCCGCCGCACCGCTCACACTTTTTACCTGCCCGATGAAACACCTTGAAGCGGAACAGCGCCCCGTGATGCTTGTTCTCATCCACCACGCCGCGCGTGTTGTACGACAGCCGTGGAATATCCAGTAACGCGTGCGACAGCGCCTCCAGCTGTTCATCGCTCAGCTGCGACGCTTTGCGCTGCGGCGCCAGCCCCACTTCCCAGAGGATCTCCACCCGCAGGTAGTTTCCCAGCCCCGCCAGAAATGCCTGATCGAGCAATAGCCCGGAAAACTGCCGGTTGCGGAATGTGGGGGATAACAACCGGGCTTTCACATCGCTTGCCGTCAGACGCATGTCGAGCACGTCCGGCCCGACCCGCTGTAAGAACGGATGCGTCAGCAGCTGCTCCGGCGTTAACATTTCGATATCAGAGGCGCTGTAAAGCAGGATCGCCTTATCCGCCGTTTGTAGCCGCACGCGCAGCACGCGGGTCGTTTGCGGCTGCTCGTCCGCCTCCACCACCCGCCAGACACCGTAAAGCTGATTATGGCTGTATAACGTCAGGTTATGGGAAAAGTGGGTGAGTAACGCCTTGCCGCGCGTTTCAATGTGGGTCACCGTCTGCCCCACCAGCTGCGATTCAAACGGCTTGAGTTGAGGAAAGGCAAACCAGACGTGTGTCAGAGGTTTGCCCTTTATCGCCGCCTCCAGGCTATCCGCCGCGCGGCGGATCTCCGGACCTTCTGGCATGTTATTGTCCTTTCATGATTATTCTGCGCTGACAACAATGCCCTCTTCCGAGAACGCCGCCCGCAGGCGTCGCGCAAACTGGAGCGCATGCTCGCCGTCACCGTGTAAGCACACCGTATCAGCCTGAACGTTTGCCGTTGTCCCCTCCGTTGAGGTTACTCGCCCGAAGCGCACCATCTCCAGCGTCTGCGCCAGTGCTTTACCTTCGTCGGTGATCAGCGCACCGGCCTGCGTACGCGGAACAAGGCTACCGTCCGGCAGGTATCCCCGATCGGCAAACACTTCCTGCCGCGTAGTCAGCCCCAGCCGTTCTCCGGCACGAATAAGCTCGCTGCCCGCCAGGCCTACCAGAATCAGTTGCGGATTACAGTCCCGCACCGCGCGGGCAATGGCGTCTGCCAGCACCGGAGCTTTCGCCGCCTGGTTATAGAGCATGCCGTGCGGCTTAACGTGGCGCAACACGCCATTCTCGGCGCGCACGATCGCCTCCAGGGCGCCGATCTGGTAGAGCATTTGTGCGTAAACCGTCTCAGGGGGCAGATCCATCGCCGTGCGACCAAAGTTTTCCCGATCAGGGAAGCTCGGGTGAGCACCTATCGCTACGCCATTTTTAAGGGCATTACGCACGCTCACCAGCATGGTTTGCGCGTCGCCCGCGTGAAAACCGCAGGCGATATTGACCGACGAGACCAGCGTCATCAGCGCCGCATCGGCGCTGCTGCCCTCCCCCAGATCGGCGTTTAAATCAATCTTTACCATCGAGCCTCCACGCCAGCTGTTCGAGATAACGCTGCTGATCCTGCCGGGCTTTCAGCGCCTCCTCCAGCGAACACTGCACAAAATGAATGGGCTGACCAAGAGGAATTTGCGCCAGATGGTAGCGATCCGCTTCGATAATGCAGGCAATACGCGGATATCCCCCCGTGGTTTGCGCATCGTTCATCAGTACGATAGGCTGCCCGTTGCCAGGCACCTGAATCACCCCCGGCAACAGACCATGGGAAAGCAGCTCCCGGTCAGTCGTGCGGGTCAGCGGCTGGCCCTGAAGCCGGTAACCCATGCGGTTACTCTGCGGGCTGATCTTCCACGGCGAGCGCCAGAAAGACTCTTTCGCGGCTTCATCAAACTCATGGTATTCCGGTCCCGGTAAGGCGCGGATCACGTTCCCCCACAGCAGCTGTTTCACGCCCTGGGTGGTGGTGAAATGGCGCGTTGAGGTCTTTATCCGCAGACGATCGCCGTCGCGCAGCAGCCGTCCTTCATGGCCGCCCATTCCCGCTTTCTGGTCGGTGCTGGATGAGCCCAACACCTCCGGCACCTCGATCCCCCCCGCCACCGCAAGATAGCTGCGCACGCCGTGCAGAGGGCGCTTGAGCGTCAGACGCTGCCCGGCCTTCGCCCGCAGGCGCCAGCCGGTCCACACCGCTTTGCCGTCCAGCGTCGCGTCACAGCCCGCGCCGGTTAAGGCAAACCAGGTTTCCTGACCAAACTCAATCACGCACTGACCCAGCGTAATTTCTAACGCCGCCGTGCTGCCTGCGTTGCCTACCAGCAGGTTGGCAATCTCCAGCGAAGGACGATCGAGCGCGCCGCAGTAGCTCACGCCCGACTGACGCAGCCCAAAACGCCCGGCATCCTGTACCGAGGTGTAAAGCCCTGCGCGAATAAGCGTTAACATACTCCCTCCTTCTGCGGGATAAAGCGCAGGGTATCCCCCGGACGCAGGAGTATGGGCGCGTCCTGGCCTGGTTCAAACAACGGCGTGGACGTGTGCCCGATCAGCTGCCAGCCTCCCGGTGAGGCGAGCGGATAAATTCCCGTTTGCTCGCCACCAATCGCCACGCTGCCCGCCGGTACGCTCAGGCGCGGCTCAGCCCGGCGCGGAGTATGTAACTGGGGCGATAACCCGCCCAGATAGGGGAAACCCGGCTGAAATCCCAAAAACCAGACAACATAGTCGACTGAGCTATGCAGCTCCACAACCTGCTTCTCCGTTAATCCACAGTGTTCGGCCACCACGCCAAGGTCGGGACCTCCCTTGCCGCCATAGACAACCGGGATCTCAATCGTCCGCGATTCCGGCTCCAGCGCCTCGCTCTCCTCCCACCAGCGTTGCAGACGCTCAATGGCATCCAGCGCCCCCGTGTGCGGATCACGCAGCACCACGGTGATATTATTCATACCCGGAATAGCTTCAACCACGCCGGGTAGCTCGGGCAGTCGCTGAGCCAGACGCCAGATACGCTTTTGCGTGGCAAGCGTCACCGGAGGCTCAAGCTCCAGAACTACCGCGGTTTCACCCAGAAGATAACAACGCGCTCGCTGCACTTAACTACCTCTCATCAGGCCGGATTAGGGATATCAATAAACGTCACATCCAGATCGGTATTTTCCGTCAGCCACTCGCTGAGGGCGCGGATGCCGCCACGCTCGGTGGCGTGATGGCCCGCCGCGTAAAAATGCAGGCCTTGTTCACGGGCTGAGTGAATGGTCTGCTCGGAGACTTCGCCGGTAATGAAGGCGTCGACACCAAAACGCGCCGCGCTGTCAATAAAGCCCTGGCCGCCGCCGGTGCACCATGCCACGCGCTTCACGGTATCCGGCCCGGTGTCGCCGCACCACAGCGGACGACGCCCCAGGCGCGCTTCGATCCACGAAGCCAGCTCCAGACCCGGAACCGGCATCGACAGTTCGCCCCACGGCACCAGAGGTTCAATTTCACCCATCACGGTAATCCCCAGCAGCTGCGCAAGCTGAACGTTATTTCCCAGTTCAGGATGCGCATCGAGCGGCAGGTGATAGCCGTACAGGTTGATGTCATTCGCCAGCAGCGTTTTGAGTCGGTTGCGCTTCATGCCGCGAATAATCGGTGATTCGTTTTTCCAGAAATAACCGTGGTGGACAATCACCGCATCGGCTTCCTGACGCACCGCCTCATCCAGCAGCGCCTGGCTTGCCGTCACGCCGGTGATGATTTTTTGTACCGTCTCGCGCCCCTCCACCTGCAAGCCATTCGGGCCGTAGTCGCTAAACGAAGCCGTGTTGAGTTTTTCGTTAATCAGGCGTTCCAGTTCACTGTTTTTCATCATCATTCTCTCAAACTTTTCGGGCGGCTTCGTACGCCGCCAGCGTGGCGACGCGCGCCTGTTTATGGTCGACAATGGGACGGGGATAGTTCAGGGTAACACGCTGTTTATCCGCCCATACCCAGGGTTCATGAATGGCTTTGGCCGGGACATCCTTAAGCTCAGGCAGCCAGCGACGGATAAACTCGCCGTCGGCGTCAAATCGTTGTCCCTGCGTGGTCGGATTGAAGATCCGAAAATAGGGAGCCGCATCCGTTCCGGTGGAGGCCGCCCACTGCCAGCCGCCGTTATTCGCCGCCAGATCGCCATCGATCAGCTGAGAGATAAAATAACGCTCTCCGGTTCGCCAGTCGATAAGCAGATCCTTCACCAGGAAGCTGGCGGTAATCATACGCAGACGGTTATGCATCCACCCGGTTTCATTGAGCTGCCGCATAGCCGCATCAACAATCGGGAAGCCGGTGAGCCCACGCTGCCATGCTTTAAGCAGCTTCTCATTCGACTGCCACTGTACCTGTTCGGTCCAACGAATAAAGGGCCGATGTTTACACAAATCAGGATGATACGTCATCAGATGGCGATAAAACTCACGCCAGATCAGTTCGTTCAGCCACACTGCGCCCGCCCCCCCGTCTAAGGCCTGAGGCTGTTCCGCCAGCAGGCGATGTAAACACTGGCGCGGAGAGAGCGCGCCCAGCGCTAAACAGGCCGACAAGCGGCTGGTGCCTTCAGTCGCTGGAAAATCCCGACGCGCCTCGTACTCCGCCGCCCCCTGCGTGCAGAACTGACGCAACCGGTCAATAGCTGCTTTCTCACTGGCGGGGAATACCGTTTCATCGAACGACTGCTGGGGATAATTCAGCCTGATCGCCGGCAGATCCGTTATCGTTTCCCCTCTCACGGCCGGGGCGGTAACGCACTCAGGTAGCCCCTCTTTCAGGCGTTTGATAAAGGCATTTTTAAACGGCGTGAAAACTTTATACATTTCGTGGCTACCGGTCATTACGCTGCCCGGCGCGAGCATCACGCTGTCATCAAAGCCTTCACAGACCACGCCCGCAAGGGTTTTCTCCAGCTGACGATCCCGCTGTTGCTCGTTGAATTCATACTGATAGTTGTAATAAAGATGCGTTACTGCGTGCTGCTGGCAGATTGCCTGCACCGTCTGGCGCTGCGCGGCGAAATCATGGGCCTCTTTATAGATCAGCGGAATGCCTTTTTCAGCCAGTGAATGTTGCAGGTCATTCAGATACGCGCTGAGTAGTGCCGCTTGCCGGGGCGCCATGTCATGCTGCCGCCACTGTTCAGGCGTGGCGATAAACAGGGCCAGCACATTCGCGTCTTTAGCGCGGCAGGCCGCCGCGAGAGCGAAGTTGTCGTGAATGCGTAAATCCGCGCGAAACCAAACCAGATGGGTGGGCATAAAACTCCTGGCAATTGTCCATTATGTCCGTAAGGGCATGCCGTAAAAGGAAAAAGGCATGCATTGAACTACTTTGCCATGAAGTGTAGACGGGATGAAATAAAAAAGGCCGCCCGAGGCGGCCTTAACGCTACTTGTCCTGCGCTATCAGGGTAAAGGCAATAAACACATCCGGTTTATCACTCTTTACAACGAGTGCGCTGGCGACAATGAACGCGATGCATAAATAGCGTTTCACTATGCGGTCCCTGCTGCTAACCGCTCCACCTATCACCACCGGTGATAAATCGGTGGACACAAGCCCGGGTAGGTGGGCTGCTTTACGGCTATGGATACACCTTTCCCAAGACCGATGCCCATTTGCGAGATGGCGGAAAGGGACGTGGCATCATAATTAGCACCAACACCAAAAGTAAGTTATTTCAGTAAAATTAGGAATTTATAAAGGTGAAGTGGATTGTGAACTTTCTAAAGAAGGGTATGATAAAAATCCCGGGTAGGGGCTGCAAGATTACCCAACGGACCGCGAATCCCGAGGGACAAAAAAACCGCCACATTGCTGTAGGCGGTTTTTTTATGGCTACGATGTCACACCGTATCAGTAGAAATCGCAGGTCGCTTTCTCGGCCTGATCCATCCACACCGGCTTCTCGCTGGTTTTCGCCCAGACGCGGTGCAGGTAACTGTAGAAACGTGCGCGATCTTTCCAGAACAGCATCACCGGCAGGGCCAACACGCCAGCCACTACGGCGAAAGTGCGACGCATGAAAATGATATGAGCCGGAAACTCTTTATAAAGATCCATAATTTTCTCCCCTGTAGTTGGCCGGAAACCGTCTCCGGAAAATGTGAAATCTGTGACCTGGTTAAAATAATACCGCTTTGTTTGTAATTTTACTACTCATCCGACCACTTATTTTCATCCATTTCGTGAATATTTACATTCCCGCATGTAATTAAGTTACAAAAAAGTTAACGATTTACTTACCAATAGTTAAATTGTGGTCTTTCCCTTTTTATACTTTTTTTACACCTGCCCTTCTGATTTTTGCGAAATCTTTGCGCCATAAATCCTACCGTTTGTACAACAACAAAAGTCACCCGGAGGTGGATTGTGAGTGCAGGTCTGATTGCCGGCATCGTGCTGGTGTTCCTGTTATTGGGTTATCTGATTTATGCCCTGATTAATGCGGAGGCATTCTGATGGCTGCTCAGGCGTTTTTGCTTATTGCCAGCTTTTTACTGGTGCTGTTTGTGCTCGCCAGGCCGCTGGGAACAGCGCTGGCGCGTCTGATAAACAACGTGCCATTGCCGGGCACGCGAAATATTGAAAACGTGCTCTGGCGCATTTCAGGTATCAGCGATCGGGAAATGAACTGGCGCCAGTACCTGATGGCGATACTGCTTCTGAATATCCTGGGGCTTATTGCCCTCTTTACGCTGCTGATGCTCCAGGGCAGTCTGCCGTTGAACCCGCAGCAGTTACCGGGTTTATCCTGGCATCTGGCGCTGAACACGGCGGTCAGCTTTGTCACCAACACCAACTGGCAGTCTTACGCCGGTGAAACCACGCTCAGCTACTTCAGCCAGATGGCCGGGTTAACCGTGCAAAACTTTCTTTCTGCGGCCAGCGGTATCGCGGTGATCTTCGCCCTGACGCGCGCGTTTGCCCGTCAGAATGTCAGCACCCTCGGCAACGCCTGGGTTGATGTCACGCGCATCACCCTTTGGATCCTGGTGCCTGTTGCGCTGATTATTGCCCTGTTCTTTATTCAGCAAGGCACTCTGCAAAACCTGCTGCCTTATACCCCTTACACCTCGCTTGAAGGGGCCAGGGAACTCCTTCCTATGGGGCCGGTGGCGTCGCAGGAAGCGATCAAGATGCTGGGCACCAACGGCGGCGGCTTCTTCAACGCCAACTCATCGCATCCGTTTGAAAACCCAACGGCATTAACCAATTTTGTACAGATGCTGGCGATCTTCCTGATCCCCGCCGCGCTCTGCTTCGCCTTTGGCGATGTGGTTAACGATCGCCGCCAGGGACGTACGCTGCTGTGGGCGATGTCGTTGATCTTCGTGGTCTGCGTAGCACTGGTGATGTGGTCCGAATGGAACGGCAACGGCCACTTCATGCAGCTGGGGGCTAACAGCAATATCAACCTGGAAGGCAAAGAGAGCCGCTTCGGCATTCTTGCCAGCAGCCTCTATGCGGTGGTCACCACGGCGGCCTCCTGCGGGGCAGTGAACGCCATGCACGACTCTTTTACCGCGCTCGGCGGCATGATCCCGATGTGGCTGATGCAGATTGGCGAGGTAGTTTTCGGTGGGGTCGGTTCGGGGCTGTACGGCATGCTGTTGTTCGTTCTGCTCGCCGTGTTTATCGCCGGACTAATGATCGGTCGCACGCCGGAGTATCTCGGCAAAAAAATCGACGTCCGCGAAATGAAATTAACCGCGCTGGCAATTCTGGTCACCCCCACCCTTGTGCTGCTCGGTACCGCGCTGGCGCTGATGACCGACGCCGGGCGCAACGGCATCTTTAACCCGGGCATTCACGGCTTTAGCGAAGTGCTTTACGCCGTTTCGTCTGCCGCCAACAACAACGGCAGCGCCTTTGCAGGGTTAAGCGCCAACTCGCCGTTCTGGAACTGTCTGCTGGCGTTCTGCATGTTCATCGGACGTTTCGGCGTGATTATTCCCGTCATGGCGATCGCTGGAACACTGGTGAATAAGAAGATCCAGCCGACCACCACCGGTACGTTACCGACTCACGGCGCGCTGTTCGTCGGCCTGCTGATTGGCACCGTTCTGCTGGTGGGTGCCCTGACCTTTATCCCCGCCCTCGCGTTAGGCCCGGTTGCGGAATATCTCTCTTTACGCTGATTTTGCGGAGAATTTGTCATGAGTCGTAAACAACTGGCCCTGCTCGAACCGACGTTAGTTCGTCAGGCCCTCATGGATGCGGTAAAAAAACTGAGCCCGCGCGTGCAGTGGCACAACCCGGTGATGTTTATTGTCTGGACTGGAAGTTTACTCACCACCGCACTGGCGATTGCCATGGGAACGGGACACCTTTCGGGGAATGCAACCTTTACCGCCGCCATCAGCCTGTGGCTGTGGTTTACCGTGCTGTTCGCCAACTTCGCCGAAGCGTTAGCGGAAGGCCGCAGTAAGGCACAGGCCAACAGCCTGAAAGGGGTAAAAAAGACCGCCTTTGCGCGCAAATTACGCGAACCTAAATACGGCGCGCAGATGGACCACGTTCCGGCGGATGAACTGCGCAAAGGTGACGTGGTGCTGGTGGAAGCTGGCGACATCATCCCCTGCGACGGTGAGGTGATTGAGGGCGGCGCATCGGTAGACGAAAGCGCCATTACCGGGGAATCCGCACCGGTGATCCGTGAGTCGGGCGGAGATTTCGCCTCAGTTACCGGCGGAACGCGCATTCTTTCCGACTGGCTGGTGATCCAGTGCAGCGTTAACCCGGGCGAAACCTTTCTCGACCGGATGATCGCCATGGTGGAAGGTGCACAGCGTCGTAAAACGCCGAACGAGATCGCCCTGACCATTCTGCTGGTGGCGCTCACCATTGTCTTCCTGCTGGCAACGGCGACCCTGTGGCCCTTCTCCGCCTACGGCGGTACAGCGGTTAGCATCACCGTACTGATCGCCCTGCTCGTCTGTCTGATCCCCACCACTATCGGCGGCCTGCTTTCCGCGATTGGCGTGGCGGGGATGAGCCGGATGCTGGGCGCGAACGTCATCGCCACCAGCGGACGCGCCGTTGAAGCGGCGGGTGACGTAGACGTGCTGCTGCTGGATAAAACCGGGACCATCACCCTGGGCAATCGTCAGGCCTCTGACTTTCTACCTGCTCCCGGCGTGGATGAAAAAACGCTGGCTGACGCGGCGCAGCTTTCCTCGCTGGCCGATGAAACGCCGGAAGGCCGCAGTATCGTGATCCTCGCCAAGCAGCGCTTTAACCTGCGCCAGCGCGACGTTCAGAGCCTGCACGCCACGTTCGTGCCCTTCACAGCGCAAACCCGAATGAGCGGAATTAACATTCAGGACCGGATGATCCGTAAAGGGTCCGTTGATGCCATTCGCCGTCATATTGAAGCCAATAATGGACACTTCCCCCCGGAAGTCGACCACCTGGTGGAAAGCGTGGCGCGTCAGGGAGCAACCCCGCTGGTGGTGGCGGAAGGTGCAAGCGTTCTGGGGGTTATCGCCCTGAAAGATATCGTTAAAGGCGGTATTAAAGAGCGTTTCGCCCAGATGCGTAAGATGGGCATTAAAACAGTGATGATCACCGGGGATAACCGTCTGACTGCGGCGGCCATTGCCGCCGAAGCGGGCGTGGATGATTTCCTTTCCGAAGCGACGCCGGAAGCGAAGCTGGCACTCATTCGCCAGTATCAGGCGGAAGGCCGTCTGGTGGCGATGACCGGCGACGGCACCAACGACGCCCCGGCGCTGGCGCAGGCCGACGTGGCGGTGGCGATGAACTCCGGTACCCAGGCGGCAAAAGAGGCGGGCAACATGGTGGATCTCGACTCGAACCCGACCAAGCTGATCGAAGTGGTACATATCGGGAAGCAGATGCTGATGACGCGCGGCTCGCTGACCACGTTCAGTATCGCCAACGACGTGGCGAAGTATTTCGCCATCATTCCGGCGGCTTTTGCGGCAACCTACCCGCAGTTGAATGCCCTGAACGTGATGCACCTGCACTCTCCGGCCTCGGCCATTTTGAGCGCGGTGATCTTCAACGCGCTGATTATTGTCTTTCTTATTCCGCTGGCGCTGAAAGGGGTGAGCTATAAGCCGCTGACGGCCGCCGCCATGCTGCGCCGTAACCTGTGGATTTACGGTCTGGGTGGGCTGGTGGTGCCCTTTATTGGGATCAAGGTTATCGACATGCTGTTAACGCTGTTCGGGCTGGTTTAAAAGGTGGATCCAATGACGATGTTACGTCCCGCTATACTGTTGTTTATTCTGCTGTCTCTGATTACCGGCGGGCTTTACCCGCTGATGACTACCGCGCTGGGCCAGTGGTGGTTTAAAGATCAGGCCAACGGCTCGCTGATTATCCAGAACGGTGAAAACCGCGGCTCGCGTCTGATTGGGCAGAACTTTACGGA
Organism: Enterobacter sp. DTU_2021_1002640_1_SI_PRY_ASU_LCPMC_013; assembly: GCF_032389435.1. Taxonomy (NCBI): domain Bacteria; kingdom Pseudomonadati; phylum Pseudomonadota; class Gammaproteobacteria; order Enterobacterales; family Enterobacteriaceae; genus Enterobacter; species Enterobacter sp. DTU_2021_1002640_1_SI_PRY_ASU_LCPMC_013. The sequence continues at coordinate 1,331,482 of NZ_CP135594.1, read as the reverse complement.
CCCGCGCTACTTCCAGGGACGCCCTTCCGCCACTGCGGAAAGCCCGTATAATCCAATGGCCTCCGGCGGCAGCAATCTGGCTGGCAGTAATCCTGACCTGGACAAAGCCGTTGCTGAACGCGTTGCCGCCCTGCGCGCCGCGAATCCGCAGGCCAGCCGTGAGGTGCCGGTTGAGCTGATCACCGCTTCCGCGAGCGGGCTGGATTACAGCCTGACGCCGGATGCGGTGGTGTGGCAGATCCCACGCGTGGCAGCCGCCCGTCAGCTGACCGTCGAGCAGGTGAGCCAGCTGGTCGCAGAACATACGCAAAAGCCGCTGGTCAGCTTCATCGGCATGCCGATAGTGAACATTGTTGAGCTGAATCTGGCGCTGGACGCGCTAAGGAAGAACTAAATGACCGACGAGCCCATGCGCCCGGATCCGGACAGGCTGCTTGAACAGACGGCTGAAGCCCACCGCGGCAAGCTGAAAATTTTCTTCGGCGCCTGCGCGGGCGTCGGGAAAACCTTCGCCATGCTGACGGAAGCCCAGCGGCTTCGGGCGCAGGGGCTTGATATTCTCATCGGCGTGGTGGAAACCCACGGTCGCAAAGAGACGGCTGCGCTGCTGACTGGGCTGGCGACGCAGCCGCCCCAGCGTATCAGCCATCGCGGGCGGCTGGTCACGGAGTTTGATCTTGATGCCGCCCTCGCCCGCCGCCCTGCCCTGATCCTGATGGACGAACTGGCGCACAGCAATGCGCCAGGCTCCCGCCATCCGAAGCGCTGGCAGGATGTTGAGGAGCTGCTTGAGGCAGGCATTGACGTCTTCACCACGGTGAATGTTCAGCATCTGGAAAGCCTGAACGACGTAGTGAGCGGCGTAACCGGTATCCAGGTGCGGGAAACCGTCCCCGATCCGTTTTTTGATTCTGCCGATGAAGTCGTACTGGTTGACCTGCCGCCGGACGATCTGCGCCAGCGCCTGCACGAAGGCAAAGTGTATATTGCCGGCCAGGCCGAACGCGCCATCGAACATTTTTTCCGCAAAGGAAACCTGATTGCCCTGCGCGAGCTGGCCCTGCGCCGCACCGCCGATCGCGTTGATGACCAGATGCGCGCCTGGCGAGACCTACAGGGACAAGAGCGCGTCTGGCACACGCGGGACGCCATTCTGTTATGCATTGGTCACGGCAGCGGCAACGAAAAACTGGTTCGCACCGCCGCCCGGCTGGCAGCGAAATTTGGCAGCGTCTGGCACGCGGTCTACGTCGAAACGCCGCAGCTGCATGGTCTGCCAGAAAATCAGCGTCGCGCCATTTTGAGCGCGCTGCGGCTGGCGCAGGAGCTGGGTGCCGAAACCGCCACCCTTTCCGAACCGCAGGAAGATAAAGCCATTCTGCGCTACGCGCGCGAGCACAACCTGGGCAAGATTGTCATTGGACGTCGACAGCATCGCCGCTGGTTTAGCCGCGAATCTTTTGCCGACAGGCTGGCCCGCCGCGCGCCGGATCTTGATTTAGTCATCGTCGCGCTGGATGACAAGCCCGCCCCTCTGCCCAACCGTACGCCGGATGCTCGCACCTTTGGCGATAAATGGCGCATTCAGATCCGCGGTTGCCTGGTGGCAGTAGTCCTTTGCGCACTGATTACGGTGATTGCCAGCCAGTGGCTCATCGCCTTCGACGCCGCCAATCTGGTCATGATTTATCTGCTCGGCGTCGTTGTGGTCGCGCTCTTTTATGGCCGCTGGCCGTCGGTGCTGGCAACGGTGATCAACGTCATCAGCTTCGACCTTTTTTTTATCGCTCCGCGCGGGACGCTTGCTGTCTCGGACGTGCAGTACATTCTGACCTTTGCCGTGATGCTTACCGTCGGGCTGGTGATCGGGAATCTGACGGCAGGCGTACGCTACCAGGCACGCATTGCCCGCTATCGCGAGCAGCGCACGCGCCATCTGTATGAAATGTCAAAATCGCTGGCGGTTGGCCGCACGCAGCGGGATATCGTGCAGACCAGCGAGCAGTTTATTCGTTCGACCTTTCATGCCAGTAACCTGATTTTGCTCCCCGACGAACAGGGGCGCCTTCGCCCGCTGACCTCCCCTTCGGGGATGACGCCCTGGGATGAAGCGATTGCCCGCTGGAGTTTCGATAAGGGGTTACCTGCCGGCGCCGGCACCGACACGCTGCCCGGCGTGCCTTACCAGATCCTGCCGCTGCGCAGCGCGGATAAAAATCACGGGCTGGTCATCGTCGAGCCGTCTAACCTGCGTCAGCTGATGATCCCCGAGCAGCAGCGCCTGCTGGAAACCTTCACCCTGCTGGTCGCCAGCGCCCTTGAACGGCTGGCGCTCACCGCCAGCGAAGAGCAGGCGCGGCTGGCAAGCGAGCGCGAAAGTATTCGCAATTCGCTGCTGGCAGCGCTGTCTCACGATTTGCGCACCCCGCTTACCGTGCTGTTCGGCCAGTCCGAAATTCTGACGCTGGATCTGGCGGCGGAAGGATCAAAGCACGCGATGCAGGCCAGCGAAATTCGCCAGCACGTGCTGAATACCACGCGCCTGGTGAACAACCTGCTGGACATGGCGCGCATTCAGTCCGGCGGGTTTAACCTCAAAAAAGAGTGGCTCACCCTTGAGGAGGTTGTCGGCAGTGCGCTGAAGATGCTGGAGCCGGGTCTCGGCGGGCGCCATATTGAGCTGGACATGCCGGAACCCCTGACGTTAATCCATGTGGATGGCCCACTGTTTGAGCGCGTGCTGATTAATCTGCTGGAAAATGCCGCTAAATACGCCGGGGCAAAGGCCCGGCTGGGGATTGCGGCCAGGGTGGATAAACGTGTGCTGCGGCTCGACGTCTGGGATAACGGGCCGGGTATTCCGGCCGGTCAGGAGCGCGCCATATTCGAAAAATTTGCGCGCGGTAATAAGGAATCCGCCATTCCGGGCGTTGGGCTGGGGCTGGCGATCTGCCAGGCGATTGTCGACGTGCATGGTGGCACCATTTCCGCAGAGAACCGCCCGGAAGGTGGGGCACGCTTTTGTGTTACACTTCCTCTTGAAACTCCACCAGAACTTGATGAATTACCAGAGGATTTGTGATTAACGTTCTGATTGTTGAAGATGAACTTGCTATCAACCGATTTCTGCGTACCGCGCTGGAAGGCGACGGTTTGCGCGTTCATGAAGCCGGAACGCTTCAACGGGGGTTAATTGAAGCCGCCACCCGCAAGCCAGATCTGGTGATCCTGGATCTGGGACTTCCAGATGGCGACGGCATCGATTTTATTCGTGAGGTGCGTCAGTGGAGCCAGATGCCTATTCTGGTGCTCTCTGCCCGCACCGAAGAGTCGGATAAAATCGCCGCGCTGGATGCCGGAGCGGATGATTATCTGATCAAACCGTTTGGCATTGGCGAGTTACAGGCCCGGCTTCGTGTGGCGCTGCGTCGACACAGTGCCACGTCCCCTTCCGATCCGGTGTACGCCTTTGGCGATATCCGCGTCGATCTTGCTGCCCGCCGCATCGTGCGAGGGGAAGAAGAGATCCACCTTACGCCTATCGAATTTCGTCTGCTGGCCGTGCTGCTCAATAACCACGGAAAAGTGTTAACGCAGCGACAGCTGTTAAGCCAGGTCTGGGGACCGAATGCTGTCGAGCATAGTCACTATTTACGCATTTATATGGGACACCTTCGCCAGAAACTTGAAGCCGATCCCGCGCGTCCTCGTCATTTATTAACAGAAACCGGTATCGGATATCGGCTTATGATCTGAATAAGTATTCACTTTAATTTTAAATATAAAACATACCGGCCTGAATATAGCCATGAAAATAACGATGAGTTTATTTTCATAGCTATATCCGCCCTCTTTAAACACAATTAAAACATCAATTTAACACCGAACCAACAAAACAGCATTTTGATCTGCGTTATTCACTCAAAACGACTAATTATTTCTGAAATGATCGGTTATTGGTGATCTGTTTCACAGTTAATCCCTTTTTCCTGGATAAAATGACCATGCTTTCAATTACTGAAAGGAAACTGAACATGGAAAACAATAATCGTTTAATGCCCCATATAAGGCGGACAACACATATCATGATGTTTGCCCACCGAAACTGTTTTGACTTTCATCTCTTTAACGCCCGGTAGTCCTTCGACTTCTGGCGCATCTGCTTACAGGTTATCCTGAAAAACGCTATTTTACAGGCTGTTGCCTGTGAACACCTGCGCTCATTCCTTGTGATTCAGATTCTCCGCAACCGGGCGGACTGAATTTTACTCAGCAAAAAAGCAATTAACTGATTTCGTATCAGCGGACACGCTTTGCTTTTTTTTCCGGAAATAATCGATTTCTTTACCGCAAGAAGTCGAGGGCCCCATATTGCCTGAAATAAAGAGATAAAGATGAAAACGTTAAAAATTGCCGTCAGCCGTGCCTGCCCTGAATGCTTTACCACTTCGCGCGACATTGTGGATATCACCGCATCGGATTATATTGATGTGGCAGCCGTGGTTCTGGCCGTCAGCGATATTTTCAATGGCGCCATAGAAGAAATAGAAGCCACGGGATTCGGTATTCCTGTGTTTATTGCCACGCATAAAGAAGAAAGGGTTCCGGCTGAATTTCTGTCGCGTATTCACGGCGTTTTTGAGTACTCCGACACCAGCAATGCGTACTACGGACGCCAGCTTGAAGCGGCTGCGCAGAAGTACGAAACCCGGCTCCGCCCGCCGTTCTTCCGCGCGCTGGTCGATTACGTCCAGCAGGGGAACAGCGCGTTTGACTGCCCCGGACATCAGGGAGGCCAGTTCTTCCGCCGCCATCCGGCCGGAAACCAGTTTGTCGATTTCTTTGGCGAAACGCTTTTCCGCGCCGATCTGTGCAATGCCGACGTGGCAATGGGCGATCTGCTGATCCATGAAGGCGCGCCATGCATCGCTCAGCAGCATGCGGCAAAAGTCTTTAATGCGGATAAAACCTACTTCGTGCTGAACGGCACCTCCTCTTCCAACAAGGTGGTGCTCAATGCCCTGCTCACGCCAGGCGATCTGGTGCTGTTCGATCGCAATAACCATAAATCTAATCACCACGGGGCGCTGTTACAGGCGGGCGCGACGCCGGTGTATCTGGAAACGGCGCGCAACCCATACGGGTTTATCGGCGGTATTGATGCACACTGTTTCGACGAGAGCTATCTGCGGGAGCTGGTGTCAGAGGTCGCGCCTGGCCGCGCGCGGGATGAACGTCCGTTCCGTCTGGCGGTGATCCAGCTGGGCACCTACGACGGTACCATTTATAACGCCCGTCAGGTGGTGGATAAGATTGGTCACCTGTGCGATTACATTCTGTTTGACTCCGCCTGGGTGGGTTACGAGCAGTTTATCCCGATGATGGCCGACTGCTCGCCGCTGCTGCTGGAGCTGAACGAAAACGATCCGGGCATTCTGGTGACCCAGTCGGTGCATAAGCAGCAGGCGGGCTTCTCGCAAACCTCGCAAATCCATAAGAAGGACAGCCACATCAAAGGCCAGGCGCGCTATGTCCCGCATAAACGCCTGAATAACGCCTTTATGATGCACGCCTCCACCAGCCCGTTTTATCCGCTGTTTGCCGCCCTGGATATCAACGCCCGCATGCACGAGGGGCAAAGTGGGCGCAACATGTGGATGGACTGCGTGGTGACGGGTATCGAAGCGCGGAAACTGATCCTTCAGAACTGTCAGTTTATTCGTCCGTTCGTGCCGGAGACGGTGGATGGCCGTCCATGGGAAAGCTGGGATACGGCAGAGATTGCGACCGATCTGCGCTTCTTCCATTTCGTTCCGGGCGAACGCTGGCACGCCTTTGAGGGATACGCCGAGCATCAGTATTTTATCGATCCCTGCAAACTGCTGCTAACTACGCCGGGCATCAACGCCCGCACCGGTGAGTACGATGATTTCGGCGTGCCCGCGACCATCCTCGCCAACTTCCTGCGTGAAAACGGCATCGTGCCGGAAAAATGCGACCTCAATTCCATTCTGTTCCTGCTCACCCCGGCGGAGGACATGGGCAAATTGCAGCAGCTCGTCGCCCAGCTGGTGCGCTTCGAAAAACTGCTCCAGAGCGATGTGCCGCTGAAAGAGGTTCTGCCCTCTCTTTATAAGCAACATCCGGAACGTTATGCGGATTATACCCTGCGTCAGATTTGTCAGGAGATGCATGACCTCTACGCCCGCCATAACGTGAAGCAACTGCAAAAAGAGATGTTCCGCAAGTCTCACTTCCCACGCGTCATGATGAACCCGCAGGAGGCGAACTATGCCTATCTGCGCGGTGAGGTCGAGCTGGTGTCCCTGCGCGACGCGGAAGGCCGTATCGCCGCGGAAGGCGCGCTGCCTTACCCACCGGGGGTGTTGTGCGTGGTGCCGGGAGAAGTCTGGGGCGGTTCCGTGCTGCGCTATTTCGCCGCGCTGGAAGACGGGATCAATCTGCTGCCGGGTTTTGCGCCGGAGTTACAGGGGGTTTACGTCGAGGAGTATGACGGTCGCAAACAGGTGCGCTGCTACGTCATCAAACAACCTGCCGCTCAACCATCGCTGCTGAAAGGAGAAAAATTATGAGTAAGGCCAACAAGATGGGCGTGGTGCAACTCACTATTCTCACCATGGTGAATATGATGGGTTCGGGGATCATCATGCTCCCCACCAAGCTCGCTGAAGTGGGGACGATTTCGATTATCTCCTGGCTTGTTACCGCCGTGGGTTCGATGGCGCTGGCGTGGGCGTTTGCCAAGTGCGGTATGTTCAGCCGCAAGTCCGGCGGCATGGGCGGCTATGCCGAATATGCGTTTGGTAAGTCCGGTAACTTTATGGCGAACTATACCTACGGCGTGTCGCTGCTGATCGCCAATGTGGCGATTGCCATTTCCGCTGTCGGTTACGGCACAGAGCTGTTTGGCGCGACGCTGACCCCGGTGCAAATTGGGCTGGCGACCATCGGCGTGCTCTGGATCTGCACCGTCGCTAACTTTGGCGGCGCGCGCATCACCGGACAGCTCAGCAGCATCACCGTCTGGGGCGTCATCATCCCGGTTGTCGGCCTGTGCATCATCGGCTGGTTCTGGTTCAGTCCTACGCTGTACGCCAACTCCTGGAATCCGCATCACGTACCGTTCTTCACCGCCGTGGGATCGTCCATCGCCATGACGCTGTGGGCCTTCCTCGGGCTGGAGTCAGCCTGTGCGAATGCGGAAGTGGTGGAAAACCCGGAGAAAAATGTGCCGATCGCGGTACTCGGCGGGACGCTGGGGGCGGCGGTGATCTATATCGTCTCGACCAACGTGATTGCGGGAATTGTGCCCAACATGGATCTGGCTAACTCAACGGCGCCGTTCGGGCTGGCGTTTGCGCAGATGTTTACGCCGGAGGTGGGGAAAGTGATCATGGGACTGATGGTGATGTCCTGCTGCGGCTCGCTGCTGGGCTGGCAGTTCACCATCGCCCAGGTATTCAAATCTTCCGCTGACGAAGGTTATTTCCCGAAAATCTTCTCCCGCGTCACCAAAGCGGATGCACCGGTGCAGGGTATGCTGGCGATTGTGGTTTTCCAGAGCGGTTTGTCGCTGATGACCATCAGCCCGTCACTGAACAGCCAGTTTAACGTGCTGGTCAACCTGGCGGTGGTGACGAACATCATTCCGTACATTCTGTCGATGGCGGCGCTGGTGATTATTCAGAAGGTGGCGAAGGTGGATCCGCGCAAAGCCCGGGCGGCCAATATCGTGGCGCTGATTGGGGCGATTTACAGCTTCTATGCGCTCTACTCGTCCGGTCAGGAGGCGATGCTGTATGGGGCGATGGTGACCTTTATGGGCTGGACGCTGTACGGTCTGGTATCGCCGAGATTTGAATTGAAGAATAAGCATAGTTAGGTAAAGCAAAACGGCAACCCATGGGTTGCCGTTTTTAGTGTTTTCTCCCTCTCCCTGTGGGAGAGGGCCGGGGTGAGGGCATCAGCCCGCACCAAACACCACTTACGCGTTTTTCAGCACTTCGCTGACAATCTCTACCGCTTCTTTCTCAATCTGCTGACGGTGCTCAGCGCCGAGGAAACTTTCGCAATAGATTTTGTACGCATCTTCCGTACCGGATGGACGCGCGGCGAACCAGCCGTTTTCGGTCATCACCTTCAGTCCGCCGATCGATGCGCCGTTACCCGGTGCCGCCGTCAGGCGCGCGGTGATCGGATCGCCCGCCAGGGTGCTGGCGCTGACCATCTCAGGAGAGAGTTTGGACAGGGCCGCCTTCTGGGCAGAGGTCGCGCCGGCCTGAATACGGTTGTAGCTCGGCGCACCAAAGCGTTCAGCCAGCTCGTTGTAATGTTCCTGCGGGTTCTTACCGGTGACCGCGGTGATTTCCGCCGCCAGCAGGCACATGATGATGCCGTCTTTATCGGTTGACCATGGGGTGCCGTCGAAGCGCAGGAAGGATGCCCCCGCGCTCTCTTCACCGCCAAAACCGAAGCTGCCGTCGTGCAGACCATCAACGAACCACTTGAAGCCCACCGGCACTTCCACCAGCTTGCGGCCCAGCGCGTCGACGACGCGGTCGATCATCGCGGAGGAAACCAGGGTTTTACCCACGGCAACCTCTTTGCCCCACTGCGGACGGTGCTGGAACAGGTAGTTAATGGCGACGGCCAGGTAGTGGTTCGGGTTCATCAGCCCTGCCGGGGTAACGATACCGTGGCGGTCGTAATCCGGGTCGTTAGCAAACGCCAGATCGAATTTGTCGCGCAGCGCCAGCAGGCCCGCCATCGCGCACTCGGAGGAGCAGTCCATGCGGATCGCGCCGTCTTTATCCAGGTGCATAAAGCGGAAGGTCTGATCGACGTGATCGTTCACGATGGTCAGATCCAGCTTGTAGTGCTCGGCAATGCGTTTCCAGTATTCAATACCGGAGCCGCCCAGTGGATCCACGCCCAGCTTCAGACCGGCTTTCTGGATAGCGGCCATATCGACGATATCCGCCAGCCCTTCCACGAACGGCTGCACCAGATCCTGCTCTTTCACGTGGCCGGAGGCCATGGCTTCATCCAGCGAGATGCGTTTCACACCGTTCAGACCGTTAGCCAGTAACGCGTTGGCACGATCTTCCACCACTTTCGTGACGTTGGTATCCGCCGGGCCACCGTTAGGTGGGTTGTACTTGATGCCGCCATCTTCCGGTGGGTTGTGGGAAGGGGTGATCACAATGCCGTCAGCCTGCGCGCCACCTTTTTTGTTGTGTACCAGAATAGCGTTAGAAACCGCTGGCGTTGGCGTAAAACCGTTGTTCTCCTGAACAATCACGTCTACGCCGTTCGCCGCCAGCACTTCCAGCACGGAGATAAAAGCAGGTTCAGACAGGGCGTGGGTATCTTTCCCTACATAGCACGGACCGGTGACGCCATTTTTGGCGCGCTCTTCCGCGATGGCCTGAGCAATGGCCAGAATGTGCGGTTCGTTAAAGCTGTGGCGCGCCGCACTACCGCGGTGGCCAGATGTACCAAACTTCACTGCGTGTTCTGCGTTGCCCACCACCGGCTTCAGCACGTAGTACTGCGCGGTCAGTTGAGCGACGTTAATCAAATCGCGTTGTTGTGCAGGTTGTCCTGCACGGCTGTGATTTGCCATTGCCTGGTCCTTCTGATGCAAGGGTTAAATTGTACCGCAAACCTTTTCGATCAATTCCGCCGGGAACTGCATGGACTGCATGATATGTTCGATCATGCTGCACTTACGGCCCGTATTGGTGTTGGTGATCACCCAGTATGGTGTACCGGGAACGTGTTTGGGTTTGGTTTGGTTGCCATTTTGCAGCAGGGTCTGCTCGTCGCCTGCGAAGTAAACGCGCGTGCGACCGTGCAGCGACTCTGTCGCTTCTGCAAATGCGTTGTTATCCAGTGAATAAAGTGTAGACAGCACCAGCATAAAGCGGTTAACCGCCTTTTTCTGCTCGGCATATTCATCGGACAGCAGCAGCTCGCGCATCGCGCGCACTTTGTCTTTTGCCGGCATGACGGCAGGTTTTACTTGTGCAACAACGCTCGGCTGAGACACGACATCTTTAGTGACAGGAGTGGGCTGTGAGGCGGCGGAAATTTTAAGCATGCGCCGTAAAATGTCGGACGCGCTCTCCCCAATATGCCGCGTCTGGCTGGCAATATACTGATAGAGTTCGTCATCAACTTCGATTGTTTTCATCTTAATCCAGTGCGATATCTTATCTGAATACAAGTCGTTGAGATTATAAGGTCAAATCCCAACAGCGGATAGCGTCAAACCAGGTTGGCGGCAAAAGTCAGATTAAACTGGATCCTTGCCCCCGGGCGGCAGAATGGTCAACATGATACCCTAACCTGACAAACCTAAAAAAAGAACTTTGCCATGAAATTGAATACCCGAGCGCAAACTGCACAATCGCCGAACAATAATTCTCCCATCGTACTGGTTCACGGCCTGTTTGGTAGCCTGGATAATCTGGGCGTGCTGGCGCGCGATTTAGTGACCGATCACGCGATCCTCCAGGTTGATATGCGCAATCACGGTCTTTCTGGGCGCTCGGAGGAGATGACCTACGCAGCCATGGCGCAGGATCTGCGGGACACCCTCGATGCGAATAATATCCAGAAAGCGACGCTTATCGGGCATTCAATGGGCGGCAAAGCGGTGATGGCGCTCACTGCGCTGGCCCCTGAGCGAATTTCCGGGCTGGTGGTCATCGACGTTGCGCCCGTCAATTACGACGTTCGCCGTCACGATGAGATTTTTACCGCCATCAATGCGGTCACCGAAGCGGGTGTCGCAACCCGCCAGCAGGCGGCTGCCGTTATGCGTGAGCATCTTGATGAGGAAGGCGTAGTTCAGTTCCTGCTGAAATCGTTTGTTGACGGACAATGGCGCTTTAACGTCCCGGTATTGTGGGATCAGTATTCGCATATTGTGGGCTGGGAAACCGTCCCCGCCTGGCCGCACCCTACCCTTTTTATTCGCGGCGGCAACTCCCCTTACGTCACTGATGCGTATCGTGACACGCTGCTGGCGCAATTCCCGCAGACTCGCGCTCACGTCATTGCCGGTGCCGGACACTGGGTACACGCGGAAAAACCGGATGCCGTCCTGCGCGCCATTCGCCGCTATCTTACTGATACAGCGAATTGATTAAAAAGCCAGCGACCGGAAGACGACGGGCTTCCAGTCGTTGGCGTGTGGATTTGGGTGATGTATGATGGCGCGCTTATCGCCCGGGCATTAGCAGGGCGGCGTGTTTCCCCCGAAGTCTCAGAATCATGGCCAAAGAACAAACGGACCGTACGACACTAGATCTGTTCGCGAATGAGCGTCGACCGGGACGACCGAAAACGAATCCGCTTTCGCGCGATGAACAGCTGCGTATCAATAAACGCAACCAGCTTAAACGCGATAAAAATCGTGGGCTTAAGCGTGTCGAACTGAAGCTGAATGCCGATGCCGTCGATGCGCTTAACGAGTTAGCTGACGCGCGCAACATCAGCCGCAGCGAACTGATCGAAGAGATGCTGATCGCCCAACTTGAGACGTTACGCGGCAAGGCGTGAGTCAGAAAATCCCCAATATTACCTTTTTCATGTAGCACAGAGTGCAGTCCTGCGTGATAGCTGTTTCCGCAGGGTTGCCTGTTCTGCTATTATTGCCCTTATCCGTGGACAATTTTCGCCACCATACCATTAAGTTTCAAGAGGTTATTTTACTCATGGCAATCATCGGCATTTTCTTTGGCAGTGATACCGGCAATACTGAAAATATCGCAAAAAACATTCAAAAACAGCTCGGTAAAGACGTTGCTGATGTGCATGACATCGCCAAGAGCAGCAAAGAAGATCTCGAGGGCTATGACATCCTGCTGCTGGGCATCCCGACCTGGTACTACGGTGAAGCACAGTGTGACTGGGACGATTTCTTCCCGACGCTGGAAGAAGTAGACTTCAACGGCAAGCTGGTTGCCCTGTTTGGCTGTGGCGATCAGGAAGACTATGCTGAGTATTTCTGTGATGCGCTGGGCACTATTCGCGACATCATTGAGCCACGCGGTGCGGCGATCGTCGGTCACTGGCCAACGGCGGGTTACCATTTCGAAGCGTCCAAAGGTCTGGCAGATGACGATCACTTCGTTGGCCTGGCCATTGATGAAGACCGTCAGCCAGAGCTGACCGCTGAGCGTGTAGAAAAATGGGTTAAGCAGGTTCGTGAAGAGCTGAACCTGGACGATATCCTTAACGCCTGATATCTCTGCGGCGCAACTCCGGTTGCGCCCGTTTTCCAGGTAAAACCGATTAAATTAATTGCTACAAACTTTTAACTTTTTCGCCCAGACCTGTACAATATCCCCCTGGTAAAAAGTGGGTGCCATCGAACAAGTTTGTTGGTGATACCACGTTTTTATAAGCATACTTTGCTTGAGACTTGCAGTTTTCATTTAGCCATGGCAGTTCTATAATGAGACGCATTATCCCAAGTGCATTTTCTGTCACTTCTTCTTTTGAAGTGAATCGTTTAGCAACAGGACAGATTCCGCATGACTGACAACAATACCGCATTAAAGAAAGCTGGCCTGAAAGTAACGCTTCCTCGGTTAAAAATCCTTGAAGTGCTTCAGGGGCCAGACAATCACCATGTCAGTGCGGAAGACCTTTATAAGCGTCTTATCGATATGGGTGAAGAGATTGGGCTGGCAACCGTCTATCGTGTGCTGAACCAGTTTGATGACGCGGGCATTGTTACTCGTCATAATTTCGAAGGCGGTAAATCCGTGTTCGAGCTGACTCAGCAGCATCACCACGATCACCTGATCTGCCTCGACTGTGGCAAGGTCATTGAATTTAGCGATGATTCCATTGAATCACGCCAGCGTGAAATCGCCGCCCGTCATGGCATCCGCCTGACCAACCACAGCCTGTACCTGTACGGTCACTGCGCTGAAGGCGATTGCCGCGAAGACGACCACGCGCACGACGCGAAATAATATCGTGTTCATACTCTGAGCCAGCCGTAAGGTTGGCTTTTTTTTGCCTGAAAAAAGCCCGGTGGCGCTGCGCTTACCGGGCCTACGGGCTGTGACACCGTTGTAGGCCCGGTAAGCGCAGCGCCACCGGGCGTAAAGCAACTTATTTATTGTTATTGCGTATCTCGTCCCAAATCTTATCGCAACGCTTCGCCACTTCCTGATCGTTACCGCTTTTCCGCGCCTGGATACAGGCTTGATAATCCATCACGCGAACATTTTCCTGCGTCGCAAACTGCTCATGCGCTTTCTCTTTTTTCAGCACATTCAGCACGCTCTGGCAGGCTTCAATCTTCTCTGGCGATCCTTGTGCTGTATTGATGCAGGCGCTATACGCCTCCTTCAGACGGGAGTCTTCTTTCTGCGCCTGATCCTGCGCACACGCCACCAGCCCCGATGCCAGCAGCGCAACGATTACCATTTTTTTCATCATATGCAGTCTCCATGCTGGCGGGATTTCGCCCGCCAGCGTGTTCATCAGAAGATTGTGAATGGCGCAATGACCATGAATTTCACGTCACGTTCATCCTGGAAGATGTTGCCGTAACCGCCCGCGTAGCTCGGGATATCGGAGTGGTTGTCATACTGGGTGAAGTGCAGTTTGAACATCGTGCCTTTCGCACGGCCCTCCTGAAGGGTGTAAATCGCATCCAGGCTGTATGAAGACTCTTTCAGACGGTAGTTCGGATCGTAGTAGGCGTCTGGCGTAGCCATATCTGCTGGCTTCGCGTCCCAGGCGTACGCGTAGGACGCACCCACCGCCCAGCCAGGCAGGTTCCAGTTCTTCAGGTCATACATTGCGCCGAAGAAGACCGCCTTTTCGCCGTCGGCGTTGAAGTCAGAGCGGTTATCCCACCAGATATCCAGACGACCATTGGAAGAGGCGTAGGTTGGCGTCATACGTTGCAGGAAGTAGCCCTGCTGCCCTTCTGCCTTGACCCATGTTCCCTCCAGACGTAAATCAACCTGACCTACCTTGTAGCCGAAGGTCAACGCCTGTAACCACGCGGTGCCGTCATAGATATCATTTACGCTGCCATCACTGACTTTGTCGCGCGTACCGTAGAACTGATAGCTGGTGCTCAGCGGGCTACCCGCGATATCAAATTTGTAGCTGGCTTTAGCAAAGTACTGATCGATATAGCCTTCAGCCTGACCAAAAGCAGCTTCCAGCACCAGATCGTTTTTGAAGTCGTACTTCGCCCCCAGCGAGTGGAGATAATCAACTTTGGTTTTTTTATCGTTCTGATAGAACTTGTCCATCTCAATGTGCCACGGCGCTTTGTACTCGTTGGTCCACATATAGGAGAAGCTCAACGCCCCCGCATCGCCGTAGTCAAAATTAGCACCGGCTTCCGCACCCTGATAGGTGCCTGGCATAAAGCTCCAGTGCGGTGCTAACAGCGTCTGACCGGTTGGCTGGATATAACCTCCACGCGCCCAGACCGGACCATATTTGAATTTTGCAGCCGCTTTATACAGGCTGATTCCGCTTTTATCGCCGGACCAGTCTTCGTCGTAGGCTTTATTGCTGGAGGAGAACGCAATTTCGTTCGGATGGCCGCTGTCGCCATTTTCGGCCATTTCAATTGCGGTGAACGCTGCAATATCGATCCCGAACATATCGGCGGCATATCCCGACTGGAAATCAAGGTTGGCGTTCCAGGTCGAGTGAGAAAGGTTGGTTTTGTATTTATCTTCAGTGACGTCTTTACGGTCACGCTCACGCTGCCAGTAATAAATACCGCCCGTGAGGGTGGAATCTTCGATGAAACCTGCTGCTTTTGCCTCTGGCGCAACCACCAGGCCTGACATTGCTGTCACACCGGCGATAGCCAGCGCCAGCGCACTACGTTTGCCACTAAACGTACGCATATGTTTATCCTCTTTGACGTATAAATTGCTGTTACCAAAGGCAAACAGCGAAAAAATAAAATGAAAAAGTAGCGTTGAGAAAAACCTCGTTGACTACAATGGTTAGACTATTTTTCGCGACGCGAATTATCAATCTCTTTCTGTAACGGGAATGTAAGAATATGAGCAACCGCACATATTTCATCGTTTTCTGTTACATTTCATTCATAACTTCAAAAATGCGGGCGTTTGACAAAAAACCTTTTATTTCCATAAACATGTAATCGGTTTCATCGTTTAAACATTTGAGATGTTTATTTTTTAATTGAAATCATTTATGAAAATAATAAATTTTGAATTGTTATTAATTCGCTGCGCAAAGCGGGTTCTCCCTTACTCTGACAGTACCCGTTAAAGGATGTGAGATTGCTCGCTTTTTCTAAATTAACCGTCTGTTTTTACTGATTCTCGTCTTGACGCTGCCAAAAGACCTCATTAATTATGTGGTCAGGTTATACGTATAAGTTGGCGCACATATGGCAAAAAGAATGACGCAACGCGATGTCGCTGCACTGGCGGGAGTTTCTCAGGCGGTGGTCTCAGTAGTGTTAGGCATGGGAAAACACGCCTATCCCCAGGAGACAGTTGCCAGAGTGGAAAACGCGGCGAAACAACTGGGCTATGTACCAAACCGCTTCGCCCAGGCATTGAAAACCAATAAAACACTGTCCGTGGCCTGTATTGTTCCGGACATTGCCAACCCGTTTTATGCCTCGCTGATACGCGGGGTGCAATCGGTGATGGATGCCCATCGTTACGATGTCATCGTTGCCAGTACCGATACCGTGCGGGAAAGGGAACTGCATTTTCTGAACTGGTCGGCTCAGGGGCGCGTCGATGCCGTAGTTGGCACTTTTTTTCATGCCGGCGTTAATGACTTTGAACCCTATCTGATGGCCGGTTTTCCCATCGTCCGGATTGAAGCGGAGAACAAAACCGCCGGGCATTTGCCGTTACACAATATTTTTATCGACAACACCGCTGCCGCCCGCCGCGCTGTCGAATATCTGCTGGCTCAGGGGCACAAACACATCTATATGATCGCAGGCGCTGGCGGCCCGGCTGGTGCCCGTGTGAAAGGCTATCAGCAGGCGATGGTGCAGGCTGGCCTTACGCCACAAATTCTTATGCAAGCAGATTTCTCAGAACCTACCAGCTATCAGTGCGCACGATCGCTTTTCCGCAATGTTCCTCGCCCGGACGCTATCTTTGCCGCCAACGATGTCATGGCTATCGGCGTGATGCGGGCGGCAAGAGAGACGGGAATAACCATTCCCGGGCAGCTTGCCGTGGTCGGTTTTGATGATATCCCCTCGGCCGGACTGGTCACCCCTTCCCTGACCACTGTCGCCCACTTTCCGGAACACATCGGACAAAAAGCCGGTGAAATCCTGATGAATCACCTGTCCGGGGAACAGGCTTCACCGGGAAGCACAACCGAAATGCCCTACCGCCTGGTAAAAAGGGAATCCGCCTGACTGGCGATTAATTACAGAGAAAAGGATGAAAAAATGGAATTACCTTCAGATTATTACCAGCGCGTTTACGCTGGGGTATTAGGGAAATTGATCGGCGTGTATCTGGGTCGCCCTTTTGAAGGCTGGACCTGGCAGAAAATCATGCGGGAACTCGGGCCAATACGGTATTACGTTAATGAAAAATTCAATCGCCCCCTGGTGATTACCGATGACGACGTAGCCGGAACATTCACATTTATTCGCGCGCTTGAGGATTACGCGTTACCGCCAGACCTGACAGCCGAACAGATGGGGCACTGTTGGCTGAATTACATCATTGATAAGCGCACTATCCTCTGGTGGGGGGGTAATGGTAATTCAACAGAACATACGGCGTGGCTAAATCTTAAAAAGGGTATCCCTGCCCCGCTGAGTGGCGCTATCGCCACCAATAGCAAGACCATCGCAGAGCAAATCGGCGCGCAAATTTTCATTGATAGCTGGGCGCTCGTGGCTCCCGGCCAACCGCAACTGGCGGCGTCTCTGGCAAAAACAGCCGCCAGCGTGAGTCACGATGGGGAATCCGTTTATGCCGCCATGCTTTGGGCGGCAATGGAGTCACAGGCTTTTATCTGCCAGGACATCGAAAAACTGATTGCCACAGGCTTATCCGTTATCCCCCCAGATTCGCAAATTGCCATACTGGTCGCCGATGTCTGCCGCTGGCGCCAGGAGGATAACGACTGGCAGACGACGCGCCAGAAAATTGAAGACCACTACGGCTACCATAAATATCCCAGCAACTGCCATGTGATCCCCAACCACGCGTTGATGATTATGGCGATGCTCTACGCGCCGGACGATTTCCAGCAGTCCCAGTGCATCGTTAATACCTCCGGATGGGATACCGACTGCAATGCGGGCAACGTTGGCTGCCTGTCTGGAATTATGCTCGGGTTACAGGGTATTGACGCCGGCCCGGACTGGCGCGGTCCGTTGGCGGACAGAATGCTAATCTCTTCCGCGGACGGCGGTTTTTCCATCAACAACGCGGTACGCATTACGGATTATCTGGTGGATCTAGGCCATCAGATTGCCGGGCTTCCGCGCCCTGAACCGAAGAAAGGTGGGGCTCAATACCATTTCTCCCTGCCGGGAAGCGTACAGGGTTTTCGCTGGCTGAAGGAAGAGAATACCGCTCCGGTTGAGGTGAAAAACGAAGCCTGGCAGGGGCAGCAGATGCTGAGCATTCATTATCATCACCTCGCGCAGGGTCTTCAGGCCAGTGTGACCACGCAAACTTTTACCCCGCCGGAAATCGTGGAAATGCGCAGTTACGATCTCATGGCCACGCCACTGATCTACCCTGGACAACGCTTGCACGCTACGCTTATTGCCCCATCGGACAATATCTCGTCGCTTAACGTGCGGCTGTGCTATCGGGTCTATGACGATAACAATTGTCTGATCCCTTGCTACGGTGACACGCACCACGTTGCCCCAGGCGAAGAAATAACGCTCTCGCTGGATATCCCTGACTGTAAAGGCCAACCAATAGGTGAAATTGGCGTGACGCTGAGTACCGACGCCCGTATTGCCCGTGGTCGACTCCTTATCGACAGCATGCGCTGGGATGGCGTCCCGAAACTGACCCTGCGCAAACCCGCCGGAGAGAACGACTTCTGGTGGCGCTCATGGGTCAACGGAGTGGATCTCTTTTCCCGCCATTATCCAACCAGCTTTCGGATCTCAAAAGAATACGATGAGGGTTTAATCATTCACGGAACTCGCCAGTGGAATAACTATCGGGTGCAAAGTGACATCACGCTGCATTTGGGTGACTACGGTGGTCTGGCCTTCCGGGTAATGGACAAAGAGTCGCTAATCGATCACAAGGCGGTAAAAGCCCTGATAGAGAAACAAGGGGAAGCGTCTTTCTATGACGGCGTGTTGCGTATTGTCCGCACCGAAGACGGAAATGCATATACTGGCGTACCCATCAGCGCCTGGTTACAGGGGATCTGGTATCGAAAATCCGTACTGGCTAAGGCAGGGATTAGTGAGCCCAAAAACTGGGCCCAATTGCTGGATGCGGCGCGCAAGCTGACCAAAAGCGGTGATAAAAAATACGGTATCGCTCTGCCGACGGCAGAGAGTGTGATGACCGAGCAAACTTTTTCCCAGTTTGCGCTTTCAAATCATGCCAACGTATTTAATGCTGACGGCAAGGTCACCGTCAACTCACCGGAAATGCTCGCGTCGCTGAATTATTACCGCGATCTTTCCCGATACACGATGCCCGGCTCTAATAATGTTATGGAGATCAAAGACGCCTTTATGAACGAGACTGCACCGATGGCGGTCTATTCGACCTACATCCTGCCAGCTATCGCTCAGGAAGGTTCGCTGGCCGACCTCGGCTTTGTCGTTCCGACTGAAAAATCCTCTGCGGTGTATGGCGTAATCACTTCATTAACCATCACTACTGGGCAGAAGGAAGAAGAGACGGAAGCCGCTGAAAAATTCGTGTCATTTATGGAGCAAGCGGAAAATACCGCACAATGGGTATTAATGTCGCCAGGGGCGATGCTGCCGGTGACAAAAGCCGTTGCTGCACACACCGTTTACAAAGATAACCCGGCTATTAAAGCCTTTGGCGATCTGACGACTCAACTGATTGCTCAGTATCCGCATATGCAGGTCTTTGGTTCCGTCGGTGAGAAGAATTTCACCGGGATGGGGGATGTCACCGGCTCCGCTATTCTCAGTGAAATGGTCAATCAGGTGACAGTAGGAAAACAGGAGACGGCCCCCGCGCTGGAACGCAGCCAGCAACGAGTAGCTGAACTTTTGCAACGCCATTAACCCTCAAAAAAACGCCGCATTACGCGGCGTTTGTTTCTCATTGACCAGGCCAGCGTTATTATTCGCCGATCTTAGTCCAGGTATCACGCAGACCGACGGTACGGTTAAATACCGGTTTTTCCGCCGTGCTGTAACGGCTGTCCAGGCAGAAGTAGCCCTCACGTTCGAACTGGAACGCTTTACCGGCTTCAGCGGCTTTCAGAGACGGCTCGGCATAACCCTGCTTGATAATCAGCGACTCAGGGTTGATAACCGCCAGGAAGTCCTCCGCAGCGCCTGGGTTAGGCACGCTGAACAGACGATCGTAGAGACGGATCTCAACCGGCAGCGCATGCTGCGCGCTCACCCAGTGGATTACACCTTTCACTTTACGGCCATCCGCCGGATCTTTACTCAGCGTCTCTGCGTCGTACGTACAGAAGATGGTCGTGATGTTACCTTCCGCATCTTTCTCTACGCGCTCGGCTTTGATCACATAGGCGTTACGCAGACGCACTTCTTTGCCCAGCACCAGACGCTTGTACTGCTTGTTTGCTTCTTCGCGGAAGTCGGCGCGATCGATCCAGATTTCACCGCTGAACGGCACGTCGCGGGTGCCCATTTCCGGTTTGTTCGGATGGTTAGGCATCGAGACCAGTTCGCTTTCGCCCTGCGGATAGTTTTCGATGACCAGTTTCACTGGATCGATCACTGCCATCGCGCGCGGCGCGTTTTCGTTCAGGTCTTCACGAATGCAGGATTCCAGAGACGCCATTTCGATGGTGTTGTCCTGCTTGGTAACGCCGATGCGTTTGCAGAACTCACGAATGGACGCCGAGGTGTAGCCACGACGACGCAGGCCAGAGATGGTCGGCATACGCGGGTCGTCCCAGCCTTCAACGTGCTTGTCGGTGACCAGCAGGTTCAGCTTACGCTTGGACATCACGGTGTATTCCAGGTTCAGACGAGAGAACTCGTACTGACGCGGATGCACAGGAATGGTGATGTTATCCAGCACCCAGTCGTACAGACGACGGTTGTCCTGGAATTCCAGCGTGCACAGAGAGTGCGTAATGCCTTCCAGCGCATCGCTGATGCAGTGGGTGAAGTCGTACATCGGGTAGATGCACCACTTGTTACCGGTCTGGTGGTGTTCAGCGAACTTAATGCGGTACAGCACCGGATCGCGCATCACGATGAACGGAGACGCCATATCGATTTTGGCACGCAGACACGCTTTACCTTCTTCGAAGCCACCGGCACGCATTTTTTCAAACAGCGCCAGGTTCTCTTCCACGCTACGATCGCGGAACGGGCTGTTTTTACCAGGCTGAGTCAGCGTACCGCGGTATTCACGGATTTCGTCAGCAGACAATTCGTCGACGTATGCCAGACCTTTGTTAATCAGTTCAACCGCATAGGCATACAGCTGATCGAAATAGTCTGAGGAGTAGCAGATATCGCCAGACCAGTTGAAGCCCAGCCATTGCACGTCGTTTTTAATCGACTCAACGTATTCGATGTCTTCTTTTACTGGGTTGGTGTCATCGAAACGCAGGTTGCACTGCCCCTGGTAATCTTGCGCAATACCAAAGTTCAGGCAGATCGATTTGGCGTGACCAATGTGCAGGTAGCCATTTGGCTCCGGCGGGAAACGCGTGTGGACTGTGGTGTGCTTACCACTGGCCAGATCTTCATCGATGATCTGACGAATAAAGTTACTCGGGCGGGCTTCTGCCTCACTCATCGTGGATTCCTCAAAGCGTAAACAACGTATAACGGCATATGATCTTATAAGCCGGACGTAGTGACAACCCTTAAAACGTCCCGGAAGAAAATAATGGGGGCAATTGCTGCAAAAAAAAGCGGCGGAGGATATCCCCCGCCGCTAAAGGCATAACTCTACTCAGGAGCGATTACTTGCCTTTAATCTCATACAGTGGCGTCTGGCCTGCAACCACCTGACCCTGCGCCTGGATCACCAGACCGCTGAAGTCGTCGATGTTGCTGCACACGACCGGGCTTATCATGGAGCGCGCGTTGGCATTCAGGAAGTCCAGATCCATTTCCAGAATCGGCTGACCTGCCGCCACTTCAGCACCCTCTTCCACCAGACGAGTAAAGCCCTGACCGTTCAGCGCAACGGTATCGATACCCATATGAACAACGATCTCCGCGCCTTTTTCCGTTTCCAGGCAGAACGCGTGGTTGGTGTTGAAGATTTTCACGATAGTACCGGCAGCCGGAGAGACCACGGTTTTGTCCGTTGGTTTCACCGCCACGCCGTCACCGACCGCTTTGCTGGCGAACGCTTCGTCAGGCACCTGCTCAAGCGCAACAACGTCACCTGTCACCGGAGAAACCAGCGCAGCGATGGTCACCGCGTTTGGCACAGCCTGCGGTTTTGCAACCGGCGCGTCAGCCACTGGCGCGTTATCCGTTGAGGCGGCAGCGACCGGCCCACGGGCAACCACTTTTTTCATTTCATCGCCGATAGATTCGGCTTTCGCACCCACGATAACCTGGATGGTTTGTTTGTTCAGTTTCACCACACCAGACGCACCCAGGCGTTTGCACATTGCATCGCTCACGCGTGCGGAGTCACCTACGGTCAGACGCAGACGGGTAATACAGGCATCGATCGCTTTCAGGTTGTCGGTGCCACCCACAGCGGCAATGTAGTTGGTTGCCAGCTGGGTTAAACCCTCTTCGGTATTGCTGTTGGCTTCACTGGTCACGACATCATCTTTCGTATCTTCGCGGCCCGGCGTCTTCAGGTTAAACATACGAATAACCGCGCTGAACAGAACGAAGTAGATAACGAAGAAGATCAGGCCCATCACCATCAGGATCCAGACGTTGCTGCTTGCCGCCGGCAGGTTGTACATCAACACATAGTCGATGGCGCCTGCGGAGAAGGAGAAGCCAGCATGGATCCCCAGAAGGGTGGCGACGAACAGGCTGATACCGGTCAGGATCGCGTGCATCAGATACAGCAGCGGAGCCAGGAACATGAACAGGAATTCCAGTGGCTCGGTCACGCCGGTCAGGAAGGCGGTGATCGCAACGGACAGCAGCATCCCGCCAACCATTGGGCGACGCGCTTTCGGCGCAGCCAGGTACATTGCCAGCGCCGCGCCAGGCAGACCAAACATCATGATTGGGAAGAAGCCAGACATGAACATGCCCGCGGTGCCGTCGCCTGCGTAGAAGCGGTTGATATCACCGTGGAATACCGCGCCGGCCGCGTTGGTGAACTCACCAATCTGGAACCAGGCGATGGTGTTCAGTACCTGATGCAGACCGGTTGGGATCAGCAGACGGTTAATGAAACCGAAGATGCCCGCGCCCATTGCGCCCGCAGACACGATCCACTCGCCACCCGCATGGATAGCATGCTGCACCGGTGGCCAAACGTAGCCAAAGATGGCGGCGAGGATCAGACAGAAAAAGCCCGTCGCAATCGGCACAAAACGTTTACCGCCGAAGAAGCTCAGGAAGTCAGGAAGTTTGATACCTGCCCAACGGTTGTACACGGCGCCACCCACCAGGCCGGTAATGATACCTGCCAGCACACCCATATTGATTTCAGGGTTGATGGTTACCATCGCTTTCGTGAGGATGAAGTAACCGACAGCCCCTGCCAGTGCCGCGGCACCAGCGCTGTCTTTTGACCAGCTTGACGCCACACCGATGGCGAAAATCAGCGCCAGGTTGTCAAAAATTGCGCCGCCTGCCTGGGCAATAAACGGCACGTTAAGAAGATCGGGTTGCCCGAATCGCAGCAGCAACGCTGCAACCGGTAGCACGGCGATAGGGAGCTGCAAAGCCCTACCGAGGCGCTGGAAAAAACCTAAAATATTCATCCTATTCCCCCTACGAGACCCTTTGTTAAGACTCGCGCATAAACTATGTTTTTATTGTGTCACGAACGATAGATACAGTTGATGATTCACTGGCAGTGTGAGTGTGTGAAAAATTAATTCGTATCGCAAATTAAACACCTATTTTTTGTGATTATTGTCACCAAATATCGTATTAAACCCTCCCTTTCACTGGCTAACGACGAAAACTTATTTTATCATTCAAAAAATCAAGACGGATTGATCCGGCCTGAAAGGTTCCAGGTTACGCTTAGTTCAGGTTGCACTAATCATCCGCCCACTTTTACTTAAACTTTAGAGGTGAATAATGAGACTGATTCCCCTGGCAACAGCTGAACAAGTCGGAAAATGGGCTGCTCGTCATATCGTTAATCGCATCAACGCGTTCAAACCAACAGCCGATCGTCCTTTCGTTCTCGGTCTTCCAACCGGTGGCACGCCCCTGACCGCGTATAAAGCTCTGGTTGAAATGCACAAAGCGGGCCAGGTTAGCTTTAAACACGTTGTGACCTTCAACATGGACGAATATGTCGGCCTGCCGAAGGAACATCCGGAAAGTTACCACAGCTTTATGCACCGTAATTTCTTCGATCACGTTGATATTCCGGCTGAAAACATTAACCTGCTGAATGGAAACGCGCCTGATATTGACGCAGAATGCCGTCAGTATGAAGAAAAAATCCGTTCCTACGGTAAAATCCACCTGTTTATGGGCGGCGTAGGCAATGATGGTCATATCGCGTTCAACGAACCGGCATCTTCACTGGCTTCCCGTACCCGTATTAAAACGCTGACCCATGATACGCGCGTGGCTAACTCCCGCTTCTTTGACGGCGACGTCAATCAGGTGCCTAAATACGCGCTGACCGTAGGCGTGGGCACGCTGCTGGATGCCGAAGAAGTGATGATTCTGGTGCTGGGCGCGGTGAAAGCGCAAGCGCTTCAGGCTGCCGTTGAAGGCAACGTGAACCATATGTGGACGATCAGCTGCTTACAGCTGCATCCAAAAGCGGTTGTCGTGTGTGACGAACCGTCCACCATGGAGCTGAAAGTGAAAACGCTGAAATACTTCAACGAGCTGGAAGCTGAGAACATCAAAGGTCTGTAATTGAATAACCGCCTCTTTATATCCGGGGCGGTCGCTTTTTTAACCGGGGGTCGATATGTACGCTTTAACCCACGGTCGGATTTATACCGGCCATGAAATTCTGGATGACCATGCGATTGTAATCGCCAATGGCCTGATTGAACGTGTTTGCCCGCTGGCGGAACTGCCGCCGGAGATCGAACAGCGTTCCCTCAATGGAGCAGTAATCTCCCCCGGTTTCATCGACTTACAGCTCAACGGCTGCGGCGGTGTCCAGTTTAACGATACCGCAGAGGCGGTATCGGTTGAAACGCTGGAAATCATGCAAAAAGCCAACGAGAAATCGGGCTGCACCAGCTATCTGCCAACGCTGATCACCAGCAGCGATGACCTGATGAAACAGGGTATCCGCGTCATGCGCAAATACCTGGCAAAACATCCGAATCAGGCGCTGGGCCTGCACCTGGAAGGACCATGGCTGAATATGGTCAAGAAAGGCACCCATAACCCAAACTACGTGCGCAAACCGGATGCCGAGCTGGTGGATTACATGTGCGCCAATGCCGATGTGATCACCAAAGTAACGCTGGCCCCGGAAATGACCGGCACGGACGTTATCAGCAAACTGGCCGCCGCCGGGATTGTGGTGTCTGCGGGCCATTCGAACGCGACGCTGAAAGAGGCGAAGGCCGGTTTCCGCGCAGGCATTACGTTTGCCACACACCTTTATAACGCGATGCCCTATATTACTGGCCGCGAACCGGGACTGGTTGGCGCAATTCTGGATGAACCAGACGTCTACTGCGGCATTATCGCCGACGGCTTGCATGTCGATTACACCAACATCCGCAACGCCAAGCGTCTGAAAGGCGACAAGCTCTGCCTGGTGACGGATGCTACCGCTCCGGCAGGAGCGAATATTGAGCAGTTCATTTTTGCTGGTAAAACAATATACTACCGGAATGGACTGTGTGTGGATGAGAACGGCACGCTGAGCGGTTCTTCTCTGACGATGATCGAAGGGGTACGTAACCTCGTTGAACATTGCGGCATCGCGCTTGAGGAAGTGCTGCGCATGGCCACGCTTTATCCGGCGCGCGCCATTGGCGTCGATAAACAGCTCGGCGGTATTGCGCCAGGTATGGTTGCAAACCTGACGGCGTTCACACACGATTATAAAATTATTAAGACCATCGTTAATGGTAACGAGGTCGTCACTGAGTAAGTAAAAGTATGACACCAGGCGGACAAGCTCAAATCGGTAATGTCGATCTCGTTAAACAACTTAACAGCGCGGCGGTTTATCGCCTGATTGACCAGCACGGGCCAATCTCACGCATTCAGATAGCCGAACAAAGCCAGCTTGCTCCCGCCAGCGTGACAAAAATTACACGTCAGCTTATTGAGCGCGGCCTGATCAAAGAAGTCGATCAGCAGGCCTCCACCGGGGGCCGCCGCGCGATTTCCATCGTCACGGAAACCCGCAATTTTCAGGCCATTGGCGTTCGCTTAGGACGTCATGACACCACGCTTACGCTCTACGATCTGAGCAGCAAGGCCATTGCCGAAGAACACTACCCCCTTCCTGAGCGCACGCAGGAGACGCTTGAACACGCGTTGCTGAATACCATTGCGCATTTCATCGAAAGCTGTCAGCGCAAGATCCGTGAACTCATCGCCATCTCGGTGATTTTGCCCGGCCTGGTTGACCCGGAAAGCGGCGTTATTCGCTACATGCCGCATATTAAGGTAGAGAACTGGGGGCTGGTTGAGGCGCTGGAAAAGCGCTTCAAGCTGACCTGCTTTGTTGGTCACGATATTCGCTCGCTGGCGCTGGCGGAGCACTACTTTGGTGCGAGCCAGGACTGCGAAGACTCTATTCTGGTGCGCGTTCACCGTGGTACAGGTGCGGGCATCATCTCGAATGGCCGCATTTTTATTGGTCGTAACGGTAACGTAGGCGAGATTGGTCATATCCAGGTGGAACCGCTTGGCGAGCGTTGCCACTGCGGTAACTTTGGCTGTCTTGAAACCGTTGCCGCCAATGCCGCCATTGAACATCGCGTTCGCCATCTGCTGGAGCAGGGTTACCAGAGCCGCGTCACGCTGGACGATTGTAAGATCGGCGCCATCTGCAAAGCGGCAAACAAAGGCGATGCGCTGGCCTGCGAAGTGATCGAACAGGTAGGACGCCACCTGGGTAAGACCATCGCCATTGCCATCAACCTGTTTAATCCGCAAAAAGTGGTGATTGCCGGCGAGATCGTTGAAGCCGAAAAAATGTTACTGCCCGCCATTGAAGGCTGCATCAATACCCAGGCGCTGAAGGCATTTCGCCAGAATTTGCCGGTGGTGCGATCTACGCTCGATCACCGCTCGGCAATTGGCGCATTCGCCCTGGTAAAACGTGCCATGCTCAACGGGATCCTGCTGCAACATTTGCTGGAATCCTGATCGGACCTTATAGTAACGCCTTCTTTTTTTGATGTCGGATTGTCCATGACCATTAAGAATGTAATTTGTGATATCGACGGCGTGCTGATGCACGACAACGTTGCCGTGCCGGGTGCTGCGGAGTTTCTTCACCGCATCATCGACAAAGGAATGCCACTGGTTCTTCTCACGAACTACCCTTCACAGACTGGTCAGGATCTGGCAAACCGCTTTGCTACCGCAGGCGTCAACGTCCCGGACAGCGTGTTCTATACCTCTGCGATGGCGACCGCGGATTTCCTGAAGCGTCAGGAAGGCAAAAAAGCCTATGTCGTTGGTGAAGGTGCGCTGATCCACGAGCTGTATAAAGCGGGCTTCACCATCACCGACGTGAACCCGGACTTTGTCATCGTGGGCGAAACGCGCTCCTTTAACTGGGAGATGATGCATAAGGCAGCCTACTTTGTCGCCAACGGTGCGCGTTTTATCGCCACCAACCCGGACACGCACGGTCGTGGTTTTTATCCCGCCTGCGGTGCGCTGTGCGCCGGTATCGAAAAAATCTCGGGTCGTAAGCCGTTTGTTGTCGGTAAACCGAGCCCGTGGATCATCCGCGCCGCACTGAATACGATGCAGGCACACTCAGAAGAAACCGTCATCGTGGGCGACAACCTGCGTACCGATATTCTGGCTGGCTTCCAGGCGGGGCTTGAAACCATCCTGGTGCTTTCTGGCGTTTCACAGCTTGATGACATTGATACGATGCCGTTCCGGCCAAGCTGGATTTACCCCTCTGTCGACGAAATCGACGTTATTTGATTCAGAACCACGCCTCAGGGCGTGGTTTTTCATTTCTGCCGTCTGAAAACATCACTTCATCTAACGAAATCAGCCCTTCATTGAGAAATCATCAATAATATCGCTTAACACATACTCTTTTTTTAAGATTCGGCAATTGCCATTGCACTTTTTACGTTTTCATCGGTAAAACGCTTGCGCCCCCTCCCCCTTTTGCGGCATTTTCATAAGCAAGCAACATCACAACGCAACAGGGTTAACGGAGAAGGTTATGTGTTCTATTTTTGGCGTACTGGATATTAAAACTGACGCGGGCGAACTGCGTAAAAAAGCACTCGAATTGTCCCGCCTGATGCGCCATCGCGGTCCGGACTGGTCAGGCGTATACGCCAGCGATAAAGCGATTCTGGCTCATGAACGTCTCTCCATTGTTGATGTCAACGCTGGCGCACAGCCGCTGTATAACGAGAAAAAAACGCACGCGCTGGCTGTTAACGGTGAAATTTACAACCATCAGGCGCTGCGCGCCGAGTACGGCGATCGCTACGCGTTTCAGACCGGCTCAGACTGCGAAGTGATCCTGGCGCTGTATCAGGAGAAAGGCCCGGAGTTCCTCGACGACCTGCAAGGGATGTTCGCCTTCGCCCTGTACGACAGCGAAAAAGACGCTTACCTGATTGGCCGCGACCATATCGGTATTATCCCGCTGTACATGGGTCACGATGAGCACGGCAACTTCTACGTTGCCTCAGAGATGAAAGCCCTGGTACCGGTGTGCCGCACCATCAAAGAGTTCCCGGCAGGTAGCTACCTGTGGAGTAAAGACGGCGAGATCCGCCCGTACTACCAGCGCGACTGGTTTGATTATGAGGCGGTGAAAGACAACGTGACGGACAAAGCCGAACTGCGTCAGGCCCTGGAAGAGTCAGTGAAAAGCCACCTGATGTCAGACGTACCTTACGGCGTACTGCTCTCCGGCGGTCTGGACTCCTCCGTGATCTCCGCGATCACCAAGAAATTCGCCGCACGTCGCGTGGAAGATCAGGAGCGCTCTGAAGCCTGGTGGCCGCAGCTGCACTCCTTTGCCGTGGGTCTGGAAGGGGCACCTGACCTGAAAGCCGCCCAGGAAGTGGCAAATCATCTCGGCACGGTGCACCATGAAATTCACTTCACCGTACAGGAAGGTCTGGATGCGATCCGCGATGTGATCTATCACATTGAAACCTATGATGTGACCACCATTCGCGCCTCCACGCCGATGTATTTGATGTCGCGGAAGATCAAAGCGATGGGCATCAAGATGGTGCTCTCCGGCGAGGGTTCTGACGAAGTGTTTGGCGGTTACCTCTATTTCCACAAAGCGCCAAACGCCAAAGAGCTGCATGAAGAAACGGTGCGTAAGCTACAGGCGCTGCACATGTTTGACTGCGCGCGCGCCAACAAAGCGATGTCCGCCTGGGGTGTGGAAGCCCGCGTGCCGTTCCTCGATAAGAAATTCCTCGATGTGGCGATGCGCATCAACCCGCAGGACAAAATGTGCGGCAACGGCAAAATGGAGAAACATATCCTGCGTGAATGTTTTGAATCCTACCTGCCGGCGAGCGTGGCGTGGCGTCAGAAAGAGCAGTTCTCGGATGGCGTGGGTTACAGCTGGATCGACACCCTGAAAGAGGTGGCGGCGAAACAGGTTTCTGATCAACAACTGGAAACTGCGAGCTTCCGTTTCCCGTACAACACGCCAGCCTCGAAAGAAGCGTATTTGTACCGTGAGATCTTTGAGGAGCTGTTCCCGGTTCCAAGCGCAGCAGAGTGCGTACCGGGTGGCCCATCGGTCGCCTGCTCTTCTGCTAAAGCCATTGAATGGGATGAATCATTCAAAGCGATGAACGATCCGTCAGGACGCGCGGTGGGCGTTCACCAGTCTGCCTATAAATAATGTTCAGAGTATCATCAGGCCCTCCGGGGCCTGATTTTTTTGCCTCTCTTTTCCCCCGTCAAAAACGATAAATAACCAATAATTGTCGAATATTCGGCCTCGCTGTTCGCAACCTAACCAAACAGTCACATTCCGGCTATTTTCATTGAAAAAGGTGTTGACGCTGCAAGGGTCTATACGCATAATGCGCCCCGCAACGCCGATAAGGTAACGCGAAAAAAAGATGGCTACGTAGCTCAGTTGGTTAGAGCACATCACTCATAATGATGGGGTCACAGGTTCGAATCCCGTCGTAGCCACCATCTTTTTTGCGGGAGTGGCGAAATTGGTAGACGCACCAGATTTAGGTTCTGGCGCCGCAAGGTGTGCGAGTTCAAGTCTCGCCTCCCGCACCATTCCCAGGTAAGCGTTGCACGGATGGGGTATCGCCAAGCGGTAAGGCACCGGTTTTTGATACCGGCATTCCCTGGTTCGAATCCAGGTACCCCAGCCATATTTCTTCGATTATGCGGTTCTCCGCGGTATTGGGGTATCGCCAAGCGGTAAGGCACCGGTTTTTGATACCGGCATTCCCTGGTTCGAATCCAGGTACCCCAGCCATCGAAGATTGCAGTACTGGCTACGTAGCTCAGTTGGTTAGAGCACATCACTCATAATGATGGGGTCACAGGTTCGAATCCCGTCGTAGCCACCATATTTATGTTATCGAATACGATTCGGTAAACTGAACATTGTTGGGGTATCGCCAAGCGGTAAGGCACCGGATTCTGATTCCGGCATTCCGAGGTTCGAATCCTCGTACCCCAGCCACTTTAAAGTCGTTAAGCAGTTTGTTTAACGCAATTGGGGTGTCGCCAAGCGGTAAGGCTCTGGTTTCTGATACCAGCATTCCGGGGTTCGAATCCCTGCACCCCAGCCACTTAAAACAAACAAGCCCGCTCTGCGGGCTTTTTTGTTTTTGTTTTTGTTGTTCAGAATAGTGCGGCCTGATGCCCTCACCCTAACCCTCTCCCACGGGGAGAGGGAATAAAGATCAGAGTCCGAGGGCGTATTTCAGGGCCTGACGCTTCAGCCCACCGGCACGCTCCGCCGCCATCAATCCAATATTGCGCACTATACGCACCGGACCAACATCATTGCTGAACCCGGCATAGAACAGATCCATCCCCGACTGCATAATGAAGTTATCCGCCATACGGCGCGTCTGGTAGCGCTTCAGTACCTGATGGCTGGCCCAGGCTTCCGCGTGGGCGCGAGCGTTACCCAGCACATCCAGTAACGCATCGACGTCACGGTATCCCAGATTCACCCCCTGCCCCGCCAGCGGATGAATGGTGTGCGCCGCGTCCCCCACCAGCACCAGTCCTTCACGGGCATACTGTAACGCATGGCGTCGCATCAGCGGGAATGCGCCGGCGGCAACCGGGGTCACGTTGCCCAGACGGCTCGGGAAGTGCTGGCGGATTTCGCGCTGCAACTGATCCATGGACAGCCCCTGCAACTGTCGAATGCGCGCCGGTTTGTCGTACCACACCAGCGAAGCCCAGTTATCAAACAGCGGTAAGAATGCATGCGGGCCGTTCGGCGTAAAATGCTGCCACGTGCTTTCGCCCGGCGCGTTTTCTGACTGAACGGTGATCAGCATGCAGGACTGCTGGTACTGCCAGGCATGGATCCCAATGCCTGCCATCTGCCTGACCTGCGAGTTCGCGCCATCTGCCCCTACCACCAGCTTCACGGCCAGCTCATCGTCGTTGTCCAGCGTCAGGAGATACCCGCCCTCATGACGATGCAGGCCTTTCAGCGAGTCCGGAACGCGCAGCGTCACCTTCGGGTGCGCCTCCAGCGCCTGCCAGAGCGCCTGCTGGAGCACGTTGTTTTCCACCATATAGCCCAGGCGCGGCAGTTTCAGCTCGGCGGCATCAAACGACACGTGAGCATTTTCCCACTCCCAGGTTTCAAGACGGCTGTATGGGTGCGCGCGCATCGCCAGCACCGCCTCCCAGACGCCCAGCCCGCGAAGCAGATCAACAGAGGCCGCGCTGATGGCGGAAATACGCACGTCCGGTTGGCTGGCAGGATCGAATGCCGGCGGAGCCGCCTGTTCAATAACGGTTACGTCAAATCCCTGCTGCGCCAGCCCCAGCGCCAGTGCGCCGCCGACCATACCGCCGCCAACAACGGCAACTTCGGTGTTCAGGAGTGTCATGGTCACTATTCCTTATTGAAGAATACCTTAAGTTTACCGGATTTTTGCGGCCCTGAGGTTGACAACCTTCATACTGGTCACAACCGCACCAAAGCATTACAATACGCGGCTTGCAATCCTGAGCTGAGCAAGTCGATGACTAAAAAACTCCATATAAAAACCTGGGGCTGTCAGATGAACGAATACGATTCATCGAAGATGGCCGATCTGCTGGATACCACCCACGGATACCAGCTGACTGAAAATGCGAAAGAAGCCGATGTGCTGCTGCTGAACACCTGTTCAATTCGTGAAAAAGCACAGGAAAAAGTCTTTCATGTGTTAGGCCGCTGGAAGCTTCTCAAACGGAAAAATCCGGACCTGATCATTGGCGTGGGTGGCTGCGTCGCATCGCAGGAAGGTAAGCTGATCCGCCAGAGAGCCCCCTATGTGGATATCGTTTTTGGCCCTCAGACCCTGCACCGCCTGCCTGAGATGATTAATCAGGTTCGCGGCAGCCGTAGCCCGGTGGTTGACGTGAGCTTCCCGGAGATCGAGAAATTTGACCGTCTGCCTGAGCCGCGCGCTGATGGCCCGACCGCCTTCGTCTCCATCATGGAAGGCTGCAACAAATACTGTACTTACTGCGTGGTGCCTTATACCCGCGGTGAAGAAGTGAGCCGCCCGGCAGACGATATCCTGTTTGAAATCGCGCAGCTTGCCGCGCAGGGCGTTCGTGAAGTGAACCTGCTGGGTCAGAACGTGAACGCCTGGCGCGGGGAAAACTACGACGGCACCACCGGCAGCTTTGCTGAACTGCTGCGTCTGGTGGCGGCGATTGACGGCATCGACCGCATTCGCTTTACCACCAGCCATCCGATGGAATTTACCGACGACATTATTGACGTCTATCGCGATACGCCAGAGCTGGTGAGCTTCCTGCACCTGCCGATCCAGTGCGGTTCTGATCGCGTGCTGAACCTGATGGGGCGTCCACATACGGTGCTCGAGTATAAGTCCACCATCCGCAAGCTGCGTGAAGCGCGCCCGGATATCCAGATTAGCTCCGACTTTATCGTCGGCTTCCCTGGCGAAACCGCTGATGACTTCGAGCACACCATGAAGCTCATCGGCGAGGTGAATTTCGACGTCAGCTACAGCTTTATCTTCTCTGCGCGCCCGGGCACCCCTGCGGCCGATATGGTTGACGATGTGCCGGAAGAAGAGAAAAAGCAGCGTCTCTATATTCTACAGGAGCGTATCAACCAGCAGGCCAACGCCTGGAGTCGTCGTATGCTCGGCACTGTCCAGCGTATTCTGGTGGAAGGCACCTCCCGTAAGAGTGTCATGGAACTGTCTGGTCGAACCGAAAATAACCGCGTGGTGAATTTTGAAGGCACCCCGGACATGATCGGTAAGTTTGTGGACGTCGAGATTGTCGAAGTACTCACGAACTCGCTGCGCGGGAAGGTGGTACGCACTGAGGACGAAATGGGTCTGCGTATTGCCGAGACGCCGGAATCCGTTATCTCTCGCACCCGCAAAGTCAACGAATCTGGCGTGGGTATTTACCAGCCTTGATCCTTCTGGCCTGCCTGTCCGGCAGGCCTTGTATTTCCTCTCATCGCCCCCAATATCTACCGCAACGCTTGCGCCTTTATTCTATGGCGTGAATAATTTCGGTAATGACCGTTTTATTACGCCGTGTGGCCACAGGTCAGTTAACCAATTAAAGAGGAACAGTTTGAACATAGATACGCGTGAAATTAGCCTTGAGCCCGCAGATAACGCTCGCCTGCTGAGCCTGTGCGGGCCGTTTGATGACAATATCAAACAACTGGAGCGACGTCTGGGTATCGAAATCAATCGTCGCGATAACCATTTCAAACTCACCGGACGCCCAATCTGCGTCAACGCCGCGGCGGATATTCTCCGCAGCCTGTATGTTGATACCGCCCCGATGCGCGGAGAGATCCAGGATATTGAACCTGAACAGATCCACCTGGCCATCAAAGAGGCACGCGTGCTTGAGCAGAGCGCGGAGAGCGTGCCGGACTATGGCAAAGCCATCAACATCAAAACTAAACGCGGCGTGATTAAGCCTCGTACCCCGAACCAGGCACAGTACATCGCCAACATTCTCGACCACGACATCACCTTCGGCGTGGGTCCGGCGGGTACGGGTAAAACCTATCTGGCCGTTGCCGCTGCGGTCGATGCGCTCGAGCGTCAGGAGATCCGCCGTATCCTGCTGACCCGCCCTGCTGTTGAAGCCGGTGAAAAACTGGGCTTCCTGCCGGGCGATTTGAGTCAGAAAGTAGATCCCTACCTGCGCCCGCTGTATGACGCGCTGTTCGAAATGCTCGGCTTCGAGAAAGTTGAAAAGCTCATCGAGCGTAACGTGATTGAAGTTGCTCCGCTGGCCTACATGCGTGGCCGTACGCTTAACGACGCGTTCATCATTCTGGATGAGAGCCAGAACACCACCATCGAACAGATGAAGATGTTCCTGACGCGTATTGGCTTTAACTCGAAAGCGGTTATCACCGGTGACGTCACCCAGATTGACCTGCCGCGTAACACCAAATCGGGTCTGCGTCACGCCATCGAAGTCCTGGCCGAGGTAGAGGAAATCAGCTTTAACTTCTTCCACAGTGAAGACGTGGTACGCCATCCGGTCGTCGCGCGTATCGTTAACGCTTATGAGGCCTGGGAAGAGGCAGATCAGAAGCGCAGGGCCGAACTGGCCGCAGAACGTAAGCGCGAAGCGCAGGAGCATGAACAGAAATGAGTCAGGTGATCCTCGATTTACAGCTGGCCTGTGAAGATAATTCCGGCATGCCAGAAGAGGCACAGTTTCAGAAATGGCTGGATGCCGTTATCCCCCAGTTTCAGGAAGAATCAGAGGTCACGATTCGCCTGGTGGATGAAGCAGAAAGCCATGAGCTCAACCTGACCTACCGCGGGAAAGATAAGCCGACCAACGTGCTCTCTTTCCCGTTCGAAGCCCCTCCGGGCATTGAGATGCCGCTGCTGGGCGATCTGATCATCTGCCGTCAGGTGGTTGAGCAGGAAGCCAAAGAGCAGCAAAAGCCGCTGGAAGCGCACTGGGCACACATGGTGGTGCACGGTAGCCTGCATCTTCTGGGTTACGACCATATTGAAGATGACGAAGCGGAAGAGATGGAATCCCTCGAGACAGAGATAATGCTTGCTCTGGGCTATGAGGATCCGTACATTGCCGAGAAAGAATAGTCAGTCACTGACTACCATGCCGCCGCGCAGGGACATAGCGCGGCGGTTAACATTGAACTAACAAGAGAACCCTTAACAAACGCCATGAGCGACGACAATTCACACAGTAGCGACACGACAACCACTAAAAAGGGATTTTTCTCCCTCATTCTGAACCAGCTTTTCCACGGCGAACCGAAAAACCGTGATGAACTGCTGGAGCTGATTCGTGATTCCGGGCAGAACGACCTTATCGACGAAGATACGCGCGAAATGCTCGAAGGGGTGATGGACATCGCCGACCAGCGCGTCCGCGACATCATGATCCCCCGCTCGCAGATGATTACCCTGAAACGCAACCAGACGCTGGACGAGTGCCTCGATGTGATTATCGAATCGGCTCACTCACGTTTCCCGGTCATCAGCGAAGATAAAGATCACATTGAAGGGATTTTGATGGCGAAAGATCTGCTGCCGTTTATGCGCAGCGATGCCGAAGCCTTCAGTATGGAAAAGGTGTTACGCCCGGCCGTGGTTGTGCCGGAAAGTAAACGTGTGGATCGGATGCTGAAGGAGTTTCGCTCCCAGCGCTATCACATGGCGATTGTTATTGATGAATTTGGTGGCGTTTCCGGTCTGGTCACAATCGAAGACATCCTTGAGCTGATCGTGGGCGAAATCGAAGATGAGTATGACGAAGAAGAGGATATCGACTTCCGTCAGCTGAGCCGCCACACCTGGACCGTGCGCGCGCTGGCCTCCATTGAAGACTTCAACGATACCTTTGGCACCAGCTTCAGCGATGAAGAAGTGGACACCATTGGTGGTCTGGTGATGCAGGCCTTCGGCCATCTTCCGGCCCGCGGTGAAACCGTTGACATCGATGGTTACCAGTTCAAGGTCGCAATGGCTGACAGCCGACGTATTATTCAGGTTCACGTCAGAATGCCGGACGACTCACCGGTGCCAAAACTGGAAGATTAATGTAAATGGCATTTGCCCCACTCTTTGAACGCCAGCGCGTCCGTTTGCTGCTGGCGCTGTTACTCGGAGCCAGCGGTACGCTGGCTTTTTCTCCTTACGATATCTGGCCGGCCGCTATTCTCTCCCTGATCGGGCTACAGGGTCTTACCCTGAACCGTCGTCCGGTACAGGCCGCGGCCATTGGCTACTTCTGGGGGCTGGGGCTGTTCGGCTCTGGTATCAACTGGGTCTACGTCAGTATCGCGCAATTTGGCGGAATGCCGGGGCCGGTTAACGTCTTCCTGGTTGTGCTGCTCGCCGCCTATCTCTCGCTCTACACCGGCCTGTTCGCGGGCATCCTGTCTCGCCTGTGGCCAAAAACGACCTGGCTGCGCGTGGCGATAGCGGCACCCGTTGTCTGGCAAATCACCGAATTTCTGCGCGGCTGGGTACTGACCGGCTTCCCGTGGTTGCAGTTCGGCTATAGCCAGGTAGACGGCCCGCTGAAAGGCCTGGCCCCGGTCATGGGCGTGGAAGCCATCAATTTCCTGTTGATGATCGTCAGCGGCCTTCTGGTGCTGGCTCTGGTGACACGTAACTGGAAGCCGCTGGTTGCCTCGTTGATCCTGTTTGCCCTGCCCTTCCCGCTGCGTTATATCCAGTGGTTTACGCTGGAGCCCGCGCGCGCCACGCAGGTTTCTCTGGTCCAGGGCGATATCCCACAGTCCCTGAAATGGGATGAGAATCAGCTGCTGAACACGCTGAAAATCTACGCCAACGCCACTGAAAAGGTGATGGGCAAATCGCAGCTCATCATCTGGCCTGAGTCTGCGATCCCGGACCTGGAGATCAATCAGCAGCCCTTCCTGAAGATGATGGACGATCTGCTGCGCGCGCGCGGCAGTACGCTGATCACCGGAATTGTGGATGCGCGTCTCAATCAGCAGAACCGCTATGACACGTACAACACGATCATTACGCTCGGTAAGGACAGCGAATACAGCTATACCTCCACCAATCGCTACAACAAAAACCACCTTGTACCGTTTGGCGAATTTGTTCCGCTGGAGTCTATTCTGCGCCCACTGGCACCGTTCTTTGATTTGCCGATGTCCTCATTCAGCCGGGGCCCTTACGTTCAGCCGCAGCTGCATGCGCACGGTTTTGCCCTGACGGCCGCCATTTGCTACGAGATTATCCTCGGCGAGCAGGTGCGCGATAATTTCCGCCCGGACACCGACTATCTGCTGACCATCTCAAACGATGCGTGGTTCGGTAAATCGATTGGCCCGTGGCAGCACTTCCAGATGGCGCGAATGCGTTCTCTGGAGCTGGCGCGTCCGTTGCTGCGCAGCACCAATAACGGCATTACCGCCGTGATTGGTCCGCAGGGTGAAATCCAGGCCATGATCCCGCAATTTACCCGTGAGGTGCTGACTACTAACGTCACGCCAACTACCGGGCTTACGCCTTACGCGCGCACCGGGAACTGGCCGCTGTGGATCCTGACTACGCTGTTCGGCTTTGGCGCAGTACTGATGAGCCTGCGTCAGCGTCGTAAATAACCTTACCTTCTGTTGCCGGGTGGCGGCTACGCCTTACCCGGCCTACTCTCCAGCGCCACCACCCGGCAATTTCCTCCCAAACTTCAATTCTGGCACGCCTGTTGCTTTGTTTATTCACATCAACGCTGTCTGGCTTAACGTGCAACTTTGTCGCACCAGCGTAGACCATCGGTAGCACCGAAACGGTGCAACGAGGGATTATTGCCTCTGAATGGTGCGGCGCGCTTCGCAAAAATAAACAATAACGCAGCAAAATCTTTACATTAAGCCAGACTAAATGTTAACAAGCTTGCATAACACTGCACTCGCATTGCGCGAGATATAACAACATCACAATGGGTATCTATGCGTCACTGGCGCTGATAAGAAAGGAGTTGGGTATGCAATTACGTAAACTGGCCACAGCAATGCTGGTTATGGGAATGTCTGCGGGGGTTGTCCACGCTGAAGACGCTCCGGCAGCAGGAAGCACTCTCGACAAGATTGCCAAAAACGGCGTGATCGTGGTCGGCCACCGTGAATCTTCTGTCCCGTTCTCTTACTACGACAACACGCAAAAAGTCGTGGGCTATTCACAGGATTACTCCAACGCCATCGTTGAAGCCGTGAAGAAAAAGCTGAACAAACCTGACCTGCAAGTGAAGCTGATCCCCATCACTTCACAGAACCGTATTCCTCTGCTGCAAAACGGCACTTTTGATTTTGAATGTGGCTCAACCACCAACAACCTTGAGCGTCAGAAACAGGCCGCTTTCTCGGACACCATCTTCGTTGTGGGCACCCGCCTGCTGACGAAGAAAGGCGGCGACATCAAAGATTTTGCTGACCTGAAAGGCAAAGCGGTTGTCGTGACCTCCGGTACCACGTCCGAAGTGCTGCTGCACAAGCTGAACGACGAGAAGAAAATGGACATGCGCATCATCAGCGCGAAAGACCACGGCGACTCCTTCCGTACCCTGGAAAGCGGCCGTGCTGTCGCGTTTATGATGGATGACGCCCTGCTGGCAGGCGAGCGCGCGAAAGCGAAGAAACCAGACAACTGGGAAATCGTCGGTACCGCCCAGTCGAAAGAAGCCTACGGCTGTATGCTGCGTAAAGGGGACGAGGACTTCAAGAAACTGATCGATGACACCATCGCTCAGGCGCAAACCTCCGGCGAAGCGGCAAAATGGTTCGACAAATGGTTCAAGAACCCAATTCCACCAAAAAACCTGAACATGAACTTTGAACTGTCTGACGACATGAAAGCGCTGTTCAAATCACCAAACGACAAAGCTCTTAACTAATTAGAACGACAGGGGCGGGATCTCCTGCCCTCTCGATTGTCGGGAAGCATGGACAGACTATACGTTGAGTGGTCGTTCCCCACTCAGCGCAAAAATTGAGCTTCTCACCAATCTTCGAGGGTAGCGCTGCTACCCTTTTTTTTCTGGAGTTTACTATGTCAATTGACTGGAACTGGGGCATCTTTCTGCAACAAGCCCCGTTCGGCAACACCACCTATCTCGGCTGGCTGTGGAGCGGTTTTCAGGTTACCGTTGCGTTATCGATAACGGCGTGGATTATCGCGTTTCTTGTCGGTTCGCTGTTCGGTATTCTGCGTACCGTCCCTAACCGTTTTCTCTCTTCGATTGGCACGCTCTATGTGGAACTGTTCCGTAACGTTCCGCTGATCGTGCAGTTCTTTACCTGGTATCTGGTGATCCCGGAACTGCTGCCGGAAGATCTCGGCATGTGGTTTAAGGCCGAGCTGGATCCTAACGTACAATTTTTTGTCTCCTCTATGCTGTGTCTGGGGCTGTTCACCGCTGCGCGCGTCTGCGAGCAGGTACGTGCCGCCATACAGTCACTGCCGCGCGGGCAAAAGAATGCGGCACTGGCAATGGGCCTGACTCTGCCCCAGGCCTACCGTTACGTACTGCTGCCTAACGCTTACCGCGTCATCGTTCCGCCGATGACGTCCGAGATGATGAACCTGGTAAAAAACTCGGCTATCGCCTCAACCATCGGTCTGGTGGATATGGCGGCACAGGCGGGCAAACTGCTGGATTACTCCGCTCACGCCTGGGAATCCTTCACGGCGATTACGCTCGCCTATGTTCTGATTAACGCTTTCATCATGCTGGTGATGAACCTGGTTGAACGCAAAGTACGCCTGCCGGGCAATCTGGGGGGCAAATAAATGTACGATTTTGACTGGAGTTCCATTGTTCCCTCCATGCCCTATCTGCTGGATGGACTGGCAATCACCTTAAAGATCACCGTTATCGCCATTATCGTCGGTATTGTCTGGGGCACCCTGCTGGCAGTGATGCGCCTGTCGAGCTTTAAGCCGCTCGCCTGGTTTGCCACGGCTTACGTTAACGTATTCCGCTCCATTCCACTGGTCATGGTGCTGCTGTGGTTTTATCTGATTGTTCCCGGCTTTTTACAGAACGTACTGGGACTGTCGCCAAAGACCGATATCCGCCTGATCTCTGCCATGGTGGCGTTTTCCATGTTTGAAGCCGCCTACTACTCAGAGATCATCCGCGCAGGTATTCAGAGTATCTCTCGCGGGCAGTCCAGCGCTGCGCTGGCGCTCGGTATGACGCACTGGCAGTCCATGAAGCTCATTATTCTGCCGCAGGCGTTTCGCGCCATGGTTCCGCTGCTGCTGACGCAGGGCATCGTCCTGTTCCAGGATACCTCCCTGGTCTACGTGCTGAGTCTGGCAGACTTCTTCCGTACCGCCTCCACCATTGGCGAACGTGACGGAACGCAGGTTGAGATGATCCTCTTCGCGGGCGGGGTCTATTTTGTGATTAGTTTAAGCGCATCGCTGTTGGTCAGCTGGCTGAAGAAAAGGACGGTACAATGATTTCCCTGAAAAATGTTTCTAAATGGTATGGGCACTTTCAGGTGCTGACCGACTGCTCAACAGAAGTAAAAAAAGGCGATGTGGTAGTGGTATGCGGCCCGTCCGGTTCCGGTAAGTCCACGCTTATCAAAACCGTTAATGGGCTGGAACCTGTCCAGCAGGGCGAGATTGTCGTTAACGGCACCAAAGTGAATGACCGCAAAACCAACCTTGCCCAGCTTCGCTCCCACGTAGGGATGGTGTTCCAGCATTTTGAGCTGTTCCCTCACCTGTCCATCATTGAGAACCTGACGCTGGCGCAGGTCAAGGTGCTGAAACGAGACAAAAAAGCGGCGCGCGAAAAGGGGCTGAAGCTGCTGGAACGCGTCGGGCTGTCTGCGCATGCGGATAAGTTCCCGGCCCAGCTTTCGGGCGGCCAACAGCAGCGTGTGGCAATCGCGCGTGCGCTGTGCATGGATCCGGTGGCAATGCTGTTTGATGAGCCGACGTCCGCGCTCGACCCTGAGATGATCAACGAAGTGCTGGACGTCATGGTGGAGCTGGCGCACGAAGGGATGACCATGATGGTGGTGACGCACGAAATGGGCTTCGCCCGTAAAGTGGCCAACCGCGTGATCTTCATGGATGAAGGGAAAATTGTTGAAGACTCACCAAAAGAAGAGTTCTTCGCAAATCCTAAATCTGAACGTGCAAAAGACTTCCTCGCCAAAATCCTGCATTAATCTTTTTAGTGCGCAATCTGCGGATTGCGCACTGCTTCACGCTTTAGCTCTCTTTTTCTATTCGGCGTCACATCGCAGCGTTAACCTTGTCACAAAATAATGCTAAGAATGGAGAACGCTATGGCACACCCTATAATTCTCGACTGCGATCCGGGTCATGATGACGCGATCGCGCTCGTCCTCGCGCTTACTTCCCCTGAACTGGACGTAAAAGCTGTCACCTCCTCCGCCGGGAACCAGACGCCGGATAAAACCTTGCGAAACGTGTTGCGCATGTTGACGCTGCTGAAACGCACCGATATTCCGGTCGCAGGTGGCGCCGTTAAGCCACTGATGCGCGAGCTGATCATTGCGGATAATGTTCACGGTGAAAGTGGGCTGGATGGCCCGGCGCTACCGGAGCCGAATTTCGCCCCGCAAAACTGCACTGCCGTCGAGCTCATGGCGAAGGTGCTGCGTGAGAGCGCAGAGCCCGTGACGCTGGTGGCAACCGGCCCGCAGACCAACGTAGCGCTGCTGCTGAACAGCCATCCTGAACTGCACAGCAACATCGCCCGTATCGTCATCATGGGCGGGGCAATGGGGCTGGGGAACTGGACGCCAGCAGCAGAGTTCAACATCTTCGTTGACCCGGAAGCCGCGGAAATCGTCTTCCAGTCGGGCCTGCCGATTGTGATGGCGGGGCTGGACGTGACGCATCGGGCACAGATTATGACAGACGATATTGAACGCTTCCGCGCCGTGGGCAACCCGGTTGCAACGACCGTGGCCGAGCTGCTCGACTTCTTTATGGAGTATCACAAAGCCGAGAAGTGGGGCTTCCACGGCGCCCCGCTGCACGACCCTTGCACCATCGCCTGGCTGCTGAAGCCGGAGATGTTTACCACGGTCGAGCGTTGGGTTGGTGTGGAAACACAGGGGAAATATACCCAGGGAATGACGGTGGTGGACTATTACTCGCTAACGGGAAACAAGCCGAATACCACGGTGATGGTGGATATCGATCGGGAAACGTTTGTGGATTTGCTGGCGGAGCGGCTGGCTTACTATAGTGCGGCCTGATGCCCTCACCCCACCCCTCTCCCACAGGGAGAGGGAGCAAACACTAAAAAACGGCAACGTGGTTGCCGTTTTGCTTTTATTTAAGGCTCAAACGGCCGACGCTGGAACTGGTCGTGCCCGCACTTCGGACACAGCGACAACACCTCCGGCGTATAAACGGCTATATGGTGGTGGCACTTCTCACACACCAGGTTCCCCAACCCCACTACTTCGCCGCTGTGATAGACACCGTGGTGGTTTAAATCCTGAAACACCTCACGCCATTCCAGCTGAGTTTTATCGGTAATATCCGCCAGCTCCTGCCACAGGCTCTCTTTGATGACCCGCATAAAAACGCTGTCGGCGATCTCGTCCTGGCTCTCTTCATAGCTTCGCGCGAACTCCTCCAGGTCACGGCGCACGGCGCGCGTCACCTCTTCCACTTCGGTTCGCGTTAACTCACCCGTTTGCGTCACGCGTGCGCGTGCCTGTTCGACCAGCGCGTCGATATCACGCTCGCCGTTACGCAGCCGTTCCGTCAGAGTCGCTACCAGTTCACGGTAAAATTGAGCAACCTTGTTCATCATTTTGCCTCCCGGGTAAGTAACTGTCTCTAATAATAGACCTTATTTCGCCGCCGCTTTGTCAGGTGAAGCACAGACCCGGTAAATTCCTGCAAAGTGCATTTGCGTGAAAGGCTGTTTTGACGCGGGCGTTTGGGCTATGCTATGCGGATCTGAATTACCACATCCATTGGCTACATTTGTAGCTGTATTGAACACAGGACCACTGGCTGCCATGCAAGAGCAATACCGCCCGGAAGAGATAGAATCAAAAGTCCAGCAACACTGGGACGAGAAGCGCACCTTTGAAGTAACCGAAGACGAGAGCAAAGAGAAGTATTACTGCCTGTCGATGCTTCCCTATCCTTCTGGTCGACTACACATGGGCCACGTGCGTAACTACACCATCGGTGACGTGATTGCGCGCTACCAGCGTATGCTGGGCAAAAACGTTCTTCAGCCTATCGGCTGGGATGCGTTCGGCCTGCCTGCTGAAGGCGCGGCGGTGAAAAACAACACGGCACCGGCTCCGTGGACGTACGACAACATTGCGTACATGAAAAACCAGCTGAAAATGCTGGGCTTTGGCTATGACTGGAGTCGCGAGCTGGCAACCTGTACCCCGGAATACTACCGCTGGGAGCAGAAATTCTTTACCGAGCTGTATAAAAAAGGCCTGGTGTACAAGAAGACCTCTGCCGTTAACTGGTGCCCGAATGACCAGACCGTTCTCGCGAACGAACAGGTTATCGACGGCTGCTGCTGGCGCTGCGACACCAAAGTAGAGCGTAAAGAGATCCCGCAGTGGTTTATCAAAATCACCGCCTACGCTGACGAACTGCTGAACGATCTGGATAATCTGGACCACTGGCCAGATACCGTTAAGACCATGCAGCGCAACTGGATCGGCCGTTCCGAAGGTGTGGAAATTACCTTCAACGTTGAGAACTACGACCAGACCCTGACCGTCTATACCACCCGTCCGGACACCTTCATGGGCGCGACCTACCTGGCCGTGGCCGCAGGTCACCCGCTGGCGCAGAAAGCGGCAGAAAACAATCCGGAACTGGCGACCTTCATCGACGAATGCCGCAATACTAAAGTGGCCGAAGCCGACATGGCGACGATGGAGAAAAAAGGCGTTGATACCGGCTTTAAAGCCATTCACCCGCTGACGGGCGAAGCGATCCCTGTCTGGGCAGCCAACTTCGTACTGATGGAATACGGCACAGGCGCAGTGATGGCCGTGCCGGGTCACGACCAGCGCGACTACGAATTTGCCACCAAATACGGCCTGACCATCAAGCCTGTTATTCTTGCCGCTGACGGCTCTGAGCCCGATCTCTCTGAGCAAGCGCTGACTGAAAAAGGCACCCTGTTTAACTCCGGTGAGTTCAGCGGCCTGAGCTTCGAAGAAGGCTTCAACGCCATCGCCGACAAGCTGGCCTCCCTGGGCGTGGGCGAGCGTAAAGTGAACTACCGTCTGCGCGACTGGGGCGTTTCCCGTCAGCGTTACTGGGGTGCGCCAATCCCAATGGTGACTCTGGAAGATGGCACCGTGATGCCAACGCCGGAAGATCAGCTGCCGGTGATCCTGCCGGAAGACGTGGTCATGGACGGCATCACCAGCCCGATCAAAGCCGATCCTGAGTGGGCGAAAACCACTGTCAACGGTCAGCCAGCGCTGCGTGAAACCGACACCTTCGACACCTTTATGGAATCCTCCTGGTACTATGCGCGCTACACCTGCCCGCAGTACAAAGAAGGCATGCTGGATTCCGATGCAGCAAACTACTGGCTGCCGGTAGACATCTACATCGGTGGCATTGAACACGCCATCATGCACCTGCTCTACTTCCGCTTCTTCCACAAACTGATGCGTGACGCAGGCCTGGTCAACTCCGACGAGCCGGCAAAACAGCTGC
The DNA here is from genome assembly GCF_032389435.1 of Enterobacter sp. DTU_2021_1002640_1_SI_PRY_ASU_LCPMC_013. Classification (NCBI taxonomy): domain Bacteria; kingdom Pseudomonadati; phylum Pseudomonadota; class Gammaproteobacteria; order Enterobacterales; family Enterobacteriaceae; genus Enterobacter; species Enterobacter sp. DTU_2021_1002640_1_SI_PRY_ASU_LCPMC_013. Next base: position 1,287,016 of record NZ_CP135594.1, on the reverse strand, counting down.
TGTGTCAGGGCATGGTGCTGGCAGATGCGTTCTACTACGTTGGCGCGAACGGCGAGCGCAACTGGGTTTCTCCGGTTGATGCGATTGTGGAGCGCGACGAGAAAGGCCGTATCGTGAAGGCGAAAGACGCCGAAGGTCATGAACTGGTGTATACCGGCATGAGCAAGATGTCCAAGTCGAAAAATAACGGTATCGACCCGCAGGTAATGGTTGAGCGTTACGGCGCTGACACCGTGCGTCTGTTCATGATGTTCGCCTCCCCGGCAGATATGACGCTGGAATGGCAGGAATCCGGCGTTGAAGGGGCAAACCGCTTCCTGAAACGCGTCTGGAAACTGGTGTACGAGCACACCTCTCAGGGTGATGCGCCAGCGCTGAACGTGGCTGCACTGAGCGAAGATCAGCAGGCGCTGCGTCGTGATGTTCATAAAACCATTGCGAAAGTCACCGATGATATTGGTCGTCGTCAGACCTTCAATACCGCAATTGCGGCTATTATGGAACTGATGAACAAGCTGGCGAAAGCCCCGCAGGACGGCGAGCAGGATCGCGCCTTAATGCGTGAAGCGCTGCTGGCGGTCGTTCGCATGCTTAACCCGTTCACGCCGCACGTTAGCTTCACCCTGTGGCAGGAGCTGAAAGGCGAAGGCGATATCGACAACGCGCCGTGGCCAGTGGCGGATGAATCCGCTATGGTGGAAAACACCACGCTGGTGGTGGTGCAGGTTAACGGTAAAGTGCGCGGTAAAATTACCGTCGCGGTCGACGCAACCGAAGAACAGGTTCGCGAGCGCGCAGGCCAGGAGCATCTGGTCGCGAAATACCTTGAGGGCGTTACCGTACGTAAAGTGATCTACGTACCTGGTAAACTGCTGAATCTGGTCGTTGGCTAAGCGCGGGAGGAAACGTGCGACAACTGGCAACAATACTCTTATCTCTGGCGGTGCTGGTCACCGCTGGCTGCGGCTGGCACCTGCGCAACACCACGGCAGTGCCTGCTCAGATGAAAACGATGATCTTCGACTCATCCGATCCGAACGGACCGCTGAGCCGGGCCATTCGTAACCAGCTGCGTTTGAACGATGTTGAGCTGATCGAGAAGGGAACCCTGCGTCAGGATGTTCCTTCGCTTCGCGTCCTGAAATCTACGCTGTCACAAGATACGGCCTCGATCTTCCAGGATGGGCGGACGGCGGAATATCAGATGGTGCTTACCGTTGATGCGGCCGTCTTGATGCCAGGTAAAGATATTTACCCTATCAATACCAAAGTCTACCGCTCGTTCTTCGATAACCCGCAGACGGCGCTGGCAAAAGACGCCGAACAGCAGATTATCATCAAAGAGATGTACGATAAGGCCGCGGAACAGCTGATCCGCAGACTGCCTGCCATTGCCGCGTCGACGAAAAAAGGCGCTGACGTCATCGAAACACCGGATGCCAGCACGCCGGATATGCCAACGTCTCTGGGTAACTGATGATCAGGTTGTATCCTGAACAACTCCGCGCGCAGCTCAACGAAGGGCTGCGCGCGGCCTATCTGCTACTCGGCAATGACCCCCTGTTACTTCAGGAAAGCCTTGATGCGGTTCGCCATGCGGCAGCCGCGCAGGGTTTCGATGAACATCATACGTTCCAGATCGATAACAGTACCGACTGGAACGCTATCTTCTCGCTTTGTCAGGCCATGAGCCTGTTTGCCTCTCGTCAGACAATCCAGATCCTGCTGCCGGAGAATGGTCCTAACGCTGCCATCAATGAACAGCTGGCTATGCTGGTGAGTTTGTTACACGGCGATCTGCTGCTTATCGTACGCGGCAACAAACTCACAAAAGCGCAGGAAAACGCGGCCTGGTTTACCCGGCTAGCCCCCAATGCGGTGCTGGTCACCTGCCAGACGCCAGAGCAGGCGCATCTGCCAAAATGGGTTGCCGCGCGAGCAAAGCAGCACAATTTGCAGCTGGATGAGGCCGCCAGCCAGCTCCTGTGCTACTGCTACGAAGGCAACCTTCTGGCACTGGCGCAGGCGCTGGACAGGCTCGCCCTGCTGTGGCCCGATGGTAAGCTGACGCTGCCGCGCGTGGAACAGGCGGTGAATGATGCCGCGCACTTTACCCCCTTCCACTGGGTTGATGCGCTGCTGTCGGCGAAAAGTAAGCGTGCTCTGCACATCCTGCAACAGCTGCGCCTGGAAGGGAGTGAGCCGGTCATCCTGCTCCGTACGCTCCAGCGCGAATTACTGCTGCTGAACAACCTTAAACGCCAGTCAGCACACACGCCCCTGCGCGCCTTATTCGACAAACATCGCGTCTGGCAAAACCGTCGGGCGATGACCACGGAGGCGATAAACCGCCTGAGCCAGGAGCAGTTGCGTCAGGCAGTACAACTTCTGATGCGCGCCGAACTGACGTTAAAACAGGATTACGGCCAGTCTGTCTGGGCGGAGCTGGAGAGCCTCTCTTTGCTGCTCTGCCATAAGGCGCTGGCAGACGTATTTATCGATGGGTGATATGCATTCTTTACAGGCAATGTATGGCGGGACCTTCGACCCGGTACACTATGGGCATCTTAAGCCGGTAGAAATCCTCGCGAATTTGATTGGGTTGCAGCGGGTAATCATCATGCCCAACAATGTTCCGCCGCACCGTCCTCAGCCAGAAGCAACCAGCGAGCAGCGTAAAGCGATGCTCGCACTGGCTATCGCCGATAAGCCTCTCTTCACGCTGGATGAGCGTGAACTGCGCAGGGATACCCCTTCCTGGACATCGCAAACGCTGCGGGAGTGGCGCGCTGAGCAAGGGCCCATGAAACCGCTGGCGTTTATCATCGGCCAGGATTCCTTGCTCAACTTTCCCAGCTGGTACCAGTACGAAACCATTCTGGAAAACAGTCATCTGCTGGTCTGCCGCCGTCCGGGCTACCCGCTGACCATGCGCGACGCACAGCATCAGCAGTGGCTTGACGCGCATCTGACGGACAATATAGAAGACCTGCACAGTCTCCCCGCCGGGAAAATTTATCTCGCTGAAACGCCGTGGTTTGATATTTCCGCAACCCTCATCCGCGAGCGTCTCCAGCAGGGTTTAGACTGTGACGATCTCCTCCCCTCGCCCGTGCTGGCCTATATCCACGCACACGGTCTGTATCAGAAAAGTACAGATGTCTGAGCATCGCCGGCGAAATTGTCCGTTAATGATTATCCTGCCTTGACAGGCTAAGCCATACTGATATCCTCCGCTGCCAGACTTTCCCGCCGATCGCTGCTTTACAGAAATTGTTTTACAAAAATGGCGATGCAATATCAGGCGGAGGGTGGGATGATACCCGCCTTCAAAAGCCGGGCGGTGACATTTGTCCCGCGACTGGCGTCAGTTCAGGTATACTGACTGACCACGAATTCATAGTTGTACAATCTCATTCACCCAGGGGGAAAACTTGCAGGGTAAAGCACTCCAGGATTTTGTTATCGACAAAATTGATGACCTGAAAGGTCAGGACATCATCGCTATCGACGTTAAGGGTAAATCCAGCATCACCGACTGCATGATCATCTGCACCGGGACCTCAACTCGTCACGTTGTTTCGATTGCTGACCATGTTGTTCAGGAATCGCGCGCGGCAGGGCTGCTTCCGCTGGGCGTTGAAGGTGAAGCGACCGCTGACTGGGTGGTTGTCGATCTCGGCGATGTGATTGTCCACGTCATGCAGGAAGAGAGCCGTCGCCTGTATGAGCTGGAAAAACTCTGGGGTTAATGCGTGAAGTTGCAACTGGTCGCCGTCGGCACCAAAATGCCGGACTGGGTACAAACCGGTTTTACTGAGTATCTGCGTCGTTTTCCAAAAGATATGCCGTTCGAACTGGTGGAGATCCCAGCAGGAAAGCGCGGCAAGAACGCAGATATCAAACGTATTCTCGATAAAGAGGGAGAACTGATGCTGGCTGCCGCAGGCAAAAACCGCATCGTGACCCTCGATATTCCGGGCAAACCCTGGGATACGCCGCAGCTGGCGCACGAACTGGAGCGCTGGAAGCAGGATGGTCGGGACGTCAGTCTGTTGATTGGCGGACCAGAGGGGTTATCTCCCGCCTGCAAAGCGGCAGCAGAACAAAGTTGGTCACTCTCGGCGCTGACGCTGCCCCACCCGCTTGTACGGGTTCTCGTGGCAGAAAGTTTGTATCGCGCATGGAGCATCACTACCAACCACCCTTATCACCGCGAGTAATGACTGACCAGGGTAATTTAAGCAGCGGATGAAACTACAGAATTCTTTTCGCGACTATACGGCTGAGTCCGCGCTGTTTGTGCGCCGGGCGCTGGTCGCCTTTACGGGGATTTTGCTGCTTACCGGCGTGCTGATCGCCAACCTCTATAATCTGCAAATTGTCCGCTATACCGATTACCAGACCCGCTCAAACGAAAACCGTATCAAGCTGGTGCCCATCGCGCCCAGCCGCGGCATTATCTACGATCGTAACGGCACGCCGCTGGCGCTTAATCGCACCATCTACCAGATAGAGATGATGCCCGAGAAAGTGGATAACGTGCAGGATACGCTGAACGCGCTGAGAAGCGTTGTCGACCTGACTGATGACGATATCGCTGCGTTCAAAAAAGAGCGCGCACGTTCTCACCGCTTCACCTCCATTCCGGTAAAAACCAACCTGACGGAAGTGCAGGTCGCCCGTTTTGCCGTTAACCAATACCGTTTCCCCGGTGTGGAGGTCAAAGGCTATAAACGCCGCTACTATCCTTACGGCTCCGCGCTGACGCACGTCATTGGTTACGTCTCCAAAATCAACGATAAAGACGTCGAACGCCTTGATAAAGACGGCAAGCTGGCTAACTACGCCGCAACCCATGATATTGGCAAGCTGGGGATCGAACGTTATTACGAAGACGTGCTGCACGGTCAGACCGGGTATGAAGAGGTTGAAGTTAACAACCGTGGCCGCGTGATCCGTCAGCTGAAAGAGGTTCCCCCGCAGGCGGGACATGACGTCTATCTGACACTCGACCTGAAGCTACAGCAGTATATCGAGACGCTGCTGGCGGGTAGCCGTGCTGCGGTTATTGTGACCGACCCGCGTACCGGCGGTATTCTGGCGATGGTTTCGATGCCAAGCTACGATCCGAACCTCTTCGTGGATGGCATCTCCAGCAAGGATTACTCCGGCCTGCTCAACGATCCAAACACGCCGCTGGTGAATCGCGCGACGCAGGGGGTTTATCCTCCAGCTTCAACGGTTAAACCGTATGTTGCCGTGTCTGCGCTAAGCGCGGGCGTCATCACCCGTAATACCAGTCTGTTTGACCCCGGCTGGTGGCAGTTACCTGGCTCTGAGAAACGCTACCGCGACTGGAAAAAATGGGGCCACGGCCATCTGAACGTGACCAAATCACTGGAGGAGTCGGCGGATACCTTCTTCTATCAGGTTGCCTACGACATGGGTATTGACCGTCTGTCTGAATGGATGAGCAAATTCGGCTACGGGCATTACACCGGCATAGATTTGGCGGAAGAGCGTTCCGGCAACATGCCAACCCGCGAATGGAAGCTGAAGCGCTTTAAAAAACCCTGGTATCAGGGTGACACCATTCCGGTGGGGATCGGCCAGGGCTACTGGACGGCAACGCCGCTGCAAATGAACAAGGCGATGATGATCCTCATTAACGATGGCGTTGTGAAAGTGCCGCACCTGCTGCAAAGCACCGTTGAAGACGGCAAAAAAGTGCCGTGGATACAGCCGCACGAGCCGCCGGTGGGTGACATTCATTCCGGGTACTGGGAAATCGCGAAAGACGGCATGTACGGTGTAGCCAACCGCCCTAACGGGACGGCGCACAAATATTTCGCTGGCGCACCGTATAAGGTAGCCGCGAAATCAGGTACGGCTCAGGTCTTCGGTCTGAAAGCGAATGAAACTTATAATGCACATAAAATTGCCGAACGTCTGCGTGACCACAAGCTCATGACGGCGTTTGCCCCTTATGATAACCCGCAGGTTGCGGTGGCGATGATTCTTGAGAACGGCGGCGCAGGCCCGGCGGTGGGTACCATCATGCGTCAAATCCTCGACCACATCATGCTGGGTGACAACAACACCGAACTGCCAGCTGAAAACCCGGCAGCCGCTGCGGCGGAGGACCAATAATCATGACGGATAATCCGAATAAAAAATCGCTGTGGGACAAGATCCACATCGACCCAGCCATGCTGCTGATCCTGCTGGCTCTGCTGGTCTATAGCGCCCTCGTTATCTGGAGCGCCAGCGGCCAGGATATCGGCATGATGGAGCGTAAAATCGGCCAGATCGCCATGGGTCTGGTCATTATGGTGGTGATGGCGCAAATACCGCCGCGCGTGTACGAGGGCTGGGCGCCCTATCTCTATATTTTCTGTATTATTTTGTTGGTGGCAGTAGATGCTTTCGGCGCCATCTCGAAAGGGGCGCAACGCTGGCTGGATCTGGGGATTGTCCGCTTCCAGCCGTCGGAAATCGCCAAAATCGCCGTCCCGCTGATGGTGGCGCGCTTTATTAACCGCGACGTCTGCCCGCCGTCGTTGAAAAATACCGCCATTGCGCTGGTGCTGATTTTCCTGCCGACGCTGCTCGTGGCCGCACAGCCGGACCTCGGTACTTCAATTCTTATCGCGCTCTCCGGCCTGTTCGTCCTGTTCCTGTCCGGCCTGAGCTGGCGTCTGATTGGTATCGCCGTGGTGCTGGTTGCCGCGTTTATCCCTATCCTCTGGTTCTTCCTGATGCATGATTACCAGCGTCAGCGCGTTATGATGCTGCTCGATCCCGAGACCGATCCGCTGGGCGCAGGCTATCATATTATTCAGTCGAAGATTGCGATTGGCTCCGGAGGCCTGCGTGGTAAAGGCTGGCTGCACGGTACGCAGTCGCAGCTCGAATTTTTACCGGAACGCCACACCGACTTTATCTTTGCCGTTCTGGCTGAGGAGTTAGGGCTGGTTGGCATCCTGGTGCTGCTTGCACTCTACGTGCTGCTGATCATGCGAGGTTTGTGGATTGCCGCGCGCGCGCAAACCACCTTTGGTCGCGTGATGGCAGGCGGATTAATGTTGATTTTGTTCGTTTATGTCTTCGTAAATATTGGTATGGTGAGTGGTATTCTGCCGGTTGTTGGCGTACCGCTGCCGCTGGTGAGTTACGGGGGCTCGGCACTGATCGTGTTGATGGCCGGGTTTGGTATCGTCATGTCGATCCATACCCACAGGAAAATGTTGTCCAAAAGCGTATAAAAATAAGGGGATCGCAATGCGTAAGCAGTGGCTGGGGATCTGCATCGCAGCAAGTTTACTTGCCGCCTGTACAAGTGATGATGGTCAGCAACAGGCAACCGTCGCGCCGCCGCAGCCTGCGGTCTGTAATGGCCCGATTGTTGAGATTAGCGGTGCCGATCCCGTTTATGAACCGCTGAACGCCAGCGTGAATCAGGATTATCAGCGCGACGGTAAAAGCTATAAAATCGTTCAGGATCCTTCCCGTTTCAGCCAGGCTGGCTTTGCTGCCATCTATGACGCTGAGCCCGGCAGCAACCTGACCGCGTCGGGTGAAACCTTCGATCCGATGCAGATCACGGCGGCACACCCGACGTTGCCTGTCCCGAGCTATGCGCGCATCACTAACCTGGCGAATGGCCGAATGATCGTGGTGCGTATCAACGATCGCGGTCCTTACGGCACCGATCGCGTGATCTCCCTGTCCCGCGCGGCGGCCGACCGTCTGAACACCTCAAACAATACTAAAGTGCGTATCGACCCGATTATCGTGGCGCAGGATGGTTCACTGTCTGGCCCGGGCACGGCCTGTACCACGGTCGCGAAACAGACCTATGCCCTGCCCGCTCGCCCGGATCTGAGCGGTGGTATGGGGGGCGCTTCAACGCCGGCAGAGCCCACACAGCCGCAGGGTGAAGTGCGCGCTATCAGCAACGATACGCTGCAAAGTGAAGACGCGACAGGCGCCCCGGTGAAAAGCAGTGGTTTCCTTGGCGCACCCACCACGTTAGCGCCGGGCGTGATTGAATCAAATGAACCTGCCCCAGCGCCTGCGCCCGTCGCTGCTGCACCCGCTACACAACCCGCCCCGGTGACCGCGCCTGCTGCTACGCAGACTGCGGCGCCTGCGACGGCGAGCGGCAGCTACGTGGTTCAGGTTGGCGCCGTCAGCGATCGGACCCGTGCAGAGCAATATCAGCAGCGTTTAAGCAAGCAGTTTGGCGTGCCAGGCCGCGTTGAGCAAAACGGTGCGGTATGGCGTATCCAGATGGGTCCGTTTGCCAGCAAATCGCAGGCAGCGTCCCTGCAACAGCGTTTGCAGAGCGAGGCGCAGCTCCAGTCGTTTATCGCTGTTGCAAAATAATTATTCGGTGGTATCCGAAATGTCAGTTTGTGTAAAGCACGTTAACACTCTCATGATGAAAGTCGGATGCCTGCCCGTATAGCATTTGCTATAGTAAGGCACTTTTTTTAATTCCATCACGGATGTCGTAGTTCTGACCATGAAGACCACTTTTTCTGCTCGTTTTGTGCAGCGCATGGCGCTGACCACGGCCCTTTGCGCTGCTGCGTTCTCCGCAGCTCACGCGGACGACCTGAACATCAAGACCATGATCCCTGGCGTTCCGCAGATCGACGCGGAATCCTACATCCTGATTGATTACAACTCCGGCAAAGTTCTGGCAGAACAGAACGCCGATGCCCGCCGCGATCCGGCCAGCCTGACCAAAATGATGACCAGCTATGTTATCGGCCAGGCCATGAAAGCAGGCAAATTCAAAGAAACCGACCTGGTGACCATCGGTAACGATGCGTGGGCAACCGGCAACCCGGTGTTCAAAGGTTCATCGCTGATGTTCCTGAAGCCAGGCATGCAGGTTCCGGTCTCTCAGCTTATCCGTGGCATCAACTTGCAGTCCGGTAACGACGCCTGCGTGGCCATGGCCGATTTTGCAGCGGGCAGCCAGGACGCATTTGTGGGCCTGATGAACAGCTACGTCTCCGCCCTGGGCCTGAAAAACAGCCACTTCCAGACCGTTCACGGCCTGGACGCCGAGGGTCAGTACAGCTCCGCGCGTGACATGGCGCTGATCGGTCAGGCGCTGATCCGCGATGTGCCAAACGAGTACTCTATCTACAAAGAGAAAGAGTTCACCTTCAACGGCATTCGTCAGACCAACCGTAACGGCCTGCTGTGGGACAACAGCCTGAACGTCGACGGCATCAAAACTGGCCACACCGATAAAGCCGGCTATAACCTGGTGGCCTCCGCCACTGAAGGCCAGATGCGTCTGATCTCTGCCGTGATGGGGGGACGTACGTTTAAAGGCCGCGAAACGGAAAGCAAAAAGCTGCTGACCTGGGGCTTCCGCTTCTTCGAAACCGTGAACCCGCTGAAAGCCGGTAAAGAATTTGCCTCTGAACCTGTCTGGTTTGGCGATAACGACCGCGCTTCCCTGGGCGTGGACAAAGATCTCTATCTGACGATCCCACGCGGTCGTATGAAAGATCTGAAAGCCAGCTACGTGCTGAATACCACAGAGCTGCACGCCCCGCTGCAAAAGAATCAGGTCGTGGGTACCATTAACTTCCAACTGGATGGCAAAACCATCGATCAGCGCCCGCTGGTGGTGCTGGAGGAAATTCCTGAAGGCAATTTCTTCGGCAAAATCATTGATTACATTAAGCTGATGTTCCATCACTGGTTTGGTTAAAAATTGAACACTTGAAAGTGTGATTTTGATCCCCATATACTACGTATCAGTAAAACTCCCGCCCCGTGGCGGGAGTTATTATTTTTTATACACACGCCGGAGCTGACATGAAAACCAAACTTAACGAACTGCTTGAATTCCCTACCCCTTTTACTTACAAAGTAATGGGTCTGGCGAAACCTGAGCTGGTTGATCAGGTGGTTGAAGTGGTACAGCGCCATGCGCCGGGTGACTACTCTCCATCAGTCAAACCGAGCAGCAAAGGTAACTACCACTCGGTCTCAATCACCATCACTGCGACACATATTGAGCAGGTTGAGACGCTGTACGAAGAGCTCGGCAATATCGAAATTGTTCGTATGGTGCTGTAGTCCCTCAGCGGTTACCCGGTTTGCCGGGTAACCCACTTCCCCGCTGTGATATACTCCCCGTTACCTATTCTCCCTTGTCTTCGGAGACGTCCTTTTGTACCAGGATAAAATTCTTGTCCGCCATCTTGGGCTACAGCCTTACGAGCCAGTCTCTCAGGCTATGCATGACTTTACCGATATGCGCGATGACACCACCCCTGATGAAATCTGGCTGGTTGAACACTTGCCGGTGTTTACTCAAGGCCAGGCAGGAAAAGCCGAACATTTATTGATGACGGGTGATATCCCGGTGATCCAGAGCGATCGCGGTGGACAGGTAACCTACCACGGCCCGGGCCAGCAGGTAATGTATGTCCTGCTTAACCTGAAACGCAGAAAGCTGGGCGTGCGTGAGCTCGTGACCTTACTGGAACAAACCGTGGTGAACACGCTCGCTGAGTACGGTATCGATGCTCACCCTCGCGCCGATGCCCCGGGCGTCTACGTGGGAGAGATGAAGATCTGTTCGCTGGGGCTGCGTATCCGTAAAGGCTGCTCGTTCCACGGGCTGGCACTGAATATCAATATGGATCTGACCCCTTTCCAGCGCATCAACCCATGCGGGTATGCCGGTATGGAAATGACGCAAATGCGCCAGTGGGTCGATACCGCCACCCCTGAGAATATCCGCCCCGTGCTTCTGAAGAAGTTTTTAGCGCTGCTTAACAATCCTGACTACGAATATATTGCTGCTTAACACACTTCCGGCAGTGGTTCGGTTATTTGACCAGCCACTGCTTAATTACCGCATTTACGCTTTACAATAAACCGCATATTCTATATTTTCGAGTCGCCCATATATTAGCGTCCCATATTAATTAGAACCTTAATAGTACCATCACCGGGTATCGTGTAACGTGCGTGATAATCACCCAACTGCTTGTTTTCGATAAACAAGGGAAACTTGCGAAACACTTTACGAATCTCTGCAAGCATAATAAATAAATTCAACTATCATTCATATTGTGAATGGATACGGAGTAAGAGCGTGGAGCCTACTAATTTACCAGCCAAACGCCTGAATGAAACCAGCGGCGAAGATAAGCCGCAAATTTTCCGGACTTTACGTAATATTGATCTCAATTTATTGACTATTTTTGAGGCGGTATATGTCCACAAAGGTATCGTTAATGCTGCGAAAATTCTTAATCTCACGCCCTCCGCTATTAGCCAGTCAATTCAAAAATTGCGCGCGATATTTCCCGATCCCTTATTTATTCGTAAAGGCCAGGGCGTAACCCCCACCGCGTACGCCACCCATCTGCATGAGTACATCAGCCAGGGTCTGGAATCGATTCTGGGCGCGCTGGATCTCACCGGCAGTTACGATAAGCAACGAACCATCACCATAGGCACCTCTCCCTCTGTGGGCGTTCTGGTCATGCCCGCTATTTACCAGGCTGTTAAACAGCATGCGCCACAGCTGCTGATCCGCAACGTGCCCGTTAACGATCCGGAAACTCAGCTGGCACAATTCCAGACGGACCTGATCATCGACAGCAACAGCTTCGCGGCCAGGGCATTAGGGCATAACGTTCTCTATACCGACTCTCTGGCGCTCGTGTGTCGTCAGAGTCATCCTGCTTTGGGCGCAGCTTTGACGCCTGAAAATTTGCGTCATTACGAACATGCAACCTTTATGTCCGAGGGGCAGGGTCCGGATCCGCTGCGCCAGCGTATTGACGAACTGTTCCCGGACCGTCTGATCAGCTTCAGCAGTTACAATATGTTTACCCTCGCGGCCCTTATTGGCAGCAGCGATTTGCTCTGTATTATGCCTGTGCGTCTCTTCACTCTGCTTCAAAAGTGCTGGCCGCTGGAGAGCATTCCATTGAGTCAACTTACGACGGAATCTGTTGAAATCTCACTGCATTACAACAAGCTAAGCCTGCGCGATCCGGTGCTGGAAAACGTCATTAACGTGATCCGCCAGGCGTTCTGATCCCGCCTTTCAGCACAAGCCCCTGCCGCAAGCGGGGCAAAAGGCACAAAACAACAACTATTTTACAAATTGGCGACCTGGCAGGCTGCTTTATCGCCCCTTTAAATGATATACTGCCTGTCGTTCGTTCAAAAATAGTTGATAATTACAACATTCCCTTGAATTGAAACGCTTTCCTTCGATATTCGCAACTGGAACACGCACGCTATGAGTAAACCCATTGTGATGGAACGCGGTGTTAAATACCGCGATGCCGATAAAATGGCCCTTATCCCGGTTAAAAACGTGGCTACAGAGCGCGAGGCGCTGTTAAGAAAACCGGAATGGATGAAAATCAAACTTCCGGCCGACTCTTCGCGTATCCAGGGGATCAAAGCGGCGATGCGCAAAAATGGCCTTCACTCTGTCTGTGAAGAGGCCTCCTGCCCTAACCTTGCTGAATGTTTCAATCACGGTACCGCGACATTTATGATTCTGGGTGCCATCTGCACCCGCCGCTGTCCGTTCTGTGACGTTGCCCATGGCCGTCCTGTTGCGCCTGACGCAAACGAACCGCAAAAACTGGCGCAGACGATTGCCGATATGGCGCTGCGTTATGTTGTTATCACCTCCGTTGACCGCGACGATCTGCGCGATGGCGGTGCTCAGCATTTTGCTGACTGTATTACCGCCATCCGCGAAAAAAGCCCGAACATTAAAATTGAGACGCTGGTGCCGGACTTCCGTGGCCGTATGGATCGCGCGCTCGATATTCTGACCGCGACGCCACCAGACGTGTTCAACCACAATCTGGAGAACGTACCGCGTATCTACCGTCAGGTACGTCCCGGTGCAGACTACAACTGGTCGCTGAAGCTGCTGGAGCGCTTTAAAGAAGCCCATCCGCATATTCCAACCAAGTCCGGCCTGATGGTCGGCCTGGGTGAAACCAACGCTGAGATCATTGAAGTGATGCGCGATCTGCGCCGCCACGGCGTCACCATGCTGACGCTGGGCCAGTACCTCCAGCCAAGCCGTCACCACCTGCCTGTACAGCGTTACGTGAGCCCGGATGAGTTCGATGAAATGAAAGCCGAAGCGATGGCGATGGGCTTTACCCATGCCGCGTGCGGTCCGTTTGTTCGCTCCTCTTATCACGCCGATATGCAGGCGAAGGGCGAAGAAGTGAAATAAAGCTGTAAAATTTATTTACAGTAAAACAAAAAACCGGCCTCGTGAGCCGGTTTTTTTATGCAAGCCTTGCAGCATTGCCATTACTCTTTGTGTGAAAGCTTCTGTGCAGTGATGTCATCTTCGGCGCTTTTCTTTGCTGCCGCGTCGTCATCGTTCATTGCTTTCTTAAAGCCCTTAATGGCAGCACCCAGGTCTCCACCCAGCGTGCGTAACTTCTTGGTACCGAACAGCAGGACGACCAGTGCGGCAACCACCAGCAGTTTGGTAATACTAATCTCACCCATAAATACCTTCTTTACATGAAACAGGCTGCATTCCGCCAAAAAACCTGAACGTATTAACGGTCATTTGGCGCGTGCACACAATAGCAATCTGTAACAAGGTGAATCAAGCATTGTTGAAAAAAACATCACATTAATTGCGGTGGCGCAAACCTGCGGTTGCGCAGAACAGGTAATTGCTGACGCGCAAGCGCTATTCGGGCGGAAATTATCTCCGTCAGCAATAACGCAGGCGTCTCCGCTGCTGCCGCAACCGTCACCCCCAGCGGATCGACAACCCTGCTCTGCCCGATATTTTTGTTACCACATTCACCCGCGGCTACCACGTAACAGGTGGTATCCAGCGCACGTGCTGCCAGCAGCGTCGCCCAGTGATGCTCCTTAAGCGGTCCTTTGACCCACGCGGCAGGCAGAACCAGCACCTCGGCCCCCTGCAATGCCAGGTTCAGCGCCAGCTCGGGAAAACGGATATCGTAGCAGGTCATCAGGCCAATCTTAAATCCCTCCACCTCAATCAGCGGCGGAATTACACTCCCCGGATCGACCAGGCGCGACTCCTGAACGCTGAACGCATCATACAGATGAAGTTTGGCGTAGCTCGCGACGATGGCACCCTCACGTATCGCCACCAGCGTGTTTACCGCGCGCCCCGGCGAGGACGTAATATGGACCGTCAATATGGTGGTGAGCGTGTTGCCAACGCTTTCGGCCAGCAGTCGTTTCAGAAACGCCCCTTCCAGCGTTTGCGCAGACTTTACCGACAGGTCTGGATCGCCATCATCACGGGCCAGTAACGCCTCGGGAAGTACCAGCAACGACGCCCCCTTTTGCTTCGCCTGATGCATCAGGGAGACGCATTTTTCCGCGTTTTCATTCCAGTCCGGCGTCACCGCGAACTGCCCTACTGCAACATACATAATTGTCTCCCGGTTCAAAACAGCGTTACACTCGACGCACTTACACAGCAAATAGCAGGTATTGACAGTGTTACAACTACTTATAGCCGTTTTTATTGGTGGAGGCACGGGTAGCGTTGCGCGGTGGCTCTTAAGCATGCGGTTTAACCCTCTGCATCAGGCCATTCCGATGGGGACACTGGCGGCAAATCTGATCGGGGCGTTTATTATTGGGATGGGGCTGGCCTGGTTTAATCGTATGACCAACATCGACCCTATGTGGAAGGTTCTGATTACGACCGGTTTCTGCGGCGGTTTAACAACGTTTTCTACCTTCTCTGCGGAGGTAGTATTTCTGTTTCAGGAAGGCCGGATGGGCTGGGCGCTGACCAACATTGCCGTTAACATGCTTGGCTCGTTTGCGATGACTGCGATCGCATTCTGGTTATTTTCCTCCGCCAGCGGACATTAAGCGCGGCAACCTTAATGTTGGCTTAATTTTTCTCTGTCACTCTTGGCTCAATATTGAACGAGGGTGATAGCATGAAAGAAACTCTGTCAGGCGTGGGTATGGTATTGCTAAGCGTCGCGATCGTCGCCAGCTTCCTGAAGATCTATCTTATTGGTTGATTCAGAACGAAAAAAACCCGCTCATTGAGCGGGTTTTGAAATTCTTGCTGACGCGTCTGAATTACAGAGCGATTACGTTAGCAGCAGAAGGGCCTTTGGCACCGTTAGTGATTTCGAACTCTACGCGCTGACCTTCAGCCAGAGTTTTGAAACCATTAGACTGGATTGCAGAGAAGTGTACGAACACATCTTTGCTGCCATCTTCAGGAGTAATGAAACCGAATCCTTTGGACTCATTAAACCACTTAACGTTACCTTTAATCTTAGACATCAAAATTACCTTTACATTAAAAAACGACACAAATGCTGTGTCGGGTATCAGTACAACAATTGTGAGGCGTTTTGTCCAGCGGATATTTGATAAAAAGTGACAAAAGTCGCGTTAATTTTCGCTGTTCGATTTTTATCCTTTACATTTCAGTGTCTGTGCGTTTTTTGGCCGATTTAGCAGAAAAATTCAGTTAAAACTGAAACCGCATCCAGGCAAAGTAAACGTTACCGTTGTTATAGGTACCCGGTATGTAGGTCATCTGAAACGTTGCCGGACCATAGCCGATGGAGGCAAGCGGCAGCAGTACCGGAACAGGAATGTATTTCCAGTTATCACGCGCCGTGAACCCTGCCGTATAGCCCAGCCCCAGACGGAAGTTGTCGTCTGATAACGGACGCCAGGTTTTTTCCCAGCCGTAGCCACCAATAGGCTCCCATTTATTGTAGGAGTCTTTAAACGCCATCAGGTACAGGCCATGCCAGTTACCTTTTTCATCCCAGCGAGACTGACCGAAGCCGGCCCCCCACGGACGCTCGTTATAACGGTCAGTTTTTTCTTTATCGTAGGCAAAACGTGCATGCCACGTAATGGCCGGAATATAGAGATCGTAATGCTCAGGTTCGTTCCATGTTTGCGCGACGTTATCCGTGAAGGTGGTGAACCAGCCTTTATCCGCTGTATTGCTCTCTGCATTAACAGCAGACGCAAACGATAACTGCCCAATAATAAACAACAAAATCAGGGGAAATTTAATTCTTACAATCACAATGCCATTACCATATTTAGTATTCGGTGCAGACCTTAACACAGAATACTTGAATGAACGCTTAACAGCATGGGTGTTATTCCTAATTACCATCCCGTCTCTGGGAATAATCTGAGGATACATAAACTGCATGCCTGAATAAGCACATGCAGTTGACATATTTAACGTTGATGTAACAATTTGTAGAGTGCAGGAATAACTAACATCGACAATAACGGTGCCGTTACCATGCCACCAATCATCGGCGCGGCAATACGTTGCATCACCTCCGAGCCACTCCCACTGCCCCACATGATGGGCAGCAGTCCTGCCATAATAGTGGCGACCGTCATCACCTTCGGACGCACGCGCAGCACGGCACCTTCGTGGATCGCCCGCATCAGCACCGTATTTCCCCCTTCAGGCTCCAGCCTGTGATATTTATCGAGCGCATGATTCAAATAAAGAACCATAATTACGCCGAATTCTGCCGCCACCCCGGAAAGGGCGATAAAACCAACAGCCCCCGCCACTGACAAATTATATTCAAGCAGCCACAATAACCACACGCCCCCAATAAGCGCGAACGGCAATGTCCCCATTATTATCAGGACATTTGATATCCGCCTGAAGGTTAACCATAAAAGGACGAATATAATCATCAGCGTGACAGGTAAAACTATTTTGAGCGTCGCGGTCGCCCGTTCCAGATATTCAAATTGCCCGGACCAGGAGAGAGACACGCCCTGCGGCAATACCACCTTCTCCTCCACCCGTTTTTGCATTTCATCCACGGCGGACTTCAGATCGCGCCCGCGCAAGTCCACGTAGATCCAGCTGGAAAGGCGCGCGTTTTCACTTTTTAGCATCGGTGGGCCTTCCGTCACGACAATATCGGCCAATTCCCCCAGCGCCACCTGGCTACCGCTGGCGGTCACTACCGGCAACATCCGCAACGTGTCGACGTTATCACGCAAATCGCGGGGATAACGCAGGTTGATGGGATACCGCTCGCGTCCCTGGATCACCTCGCCAATGTTATCACCCCCGACCAGCGTGGAGACCAGGCTTTGCAGTTCATCGACGGAAACGCCGTAGCGCGCGGCTTTTTGTCGGTCGATACGAATATCCACGTAGCGCCCGCCTTCCAGACGCTCCGCCAGCGCAGAGGAGACGCCAGGAACGCCCTTCACCACCTGCTCAATCTGCCGGGCCACACGCTCAATGTCGGCAATATTATTGCCGTTCACCTTAATGCCTACCGGGCTTTTGATCCCGGTTGCTAGCATGTCCAGACGGTTACGGACAGGCGGCACCCACACATTGGCAATACCCGGCAGCGACACGGTTTTATCAAGCTCCTCCACCAGCTTTTGCGGCGTCATTCCTGGCCGCCACTGCTCGCGGGGCTTAAAGTGAATGGTTGTTTCCAGCATGGTTAATGGCGCGGGATCGGTTGCCGACTCCGCGCGACCGGCTTTGCCAAACACACTCGCGACCTCCGGTACGCTTTTGATCAAGCGGTCCGTCTGCTGAAGCAGCCGCGATGCCTCGCGAGCAGAGATCCCCGGCAGCGTGGAGGGCATATAGAGTAAATCCCCTTCATCCAGCGGCGGCATAAATTCGCTTCCCAGGCGGCTCAGCGGCCACAGTGTGGCGATCAGCAGCAGACATGCCAGTGCCAGCGTCATTTTCGGGAAGGTCAGTACCTTGTCCAGCAGCGGCTCATACAGGCGGATCAGGAGGCGGTTGATCGGGTTTGCCTTCTCATCCGGGATTTTCCCGCGAATGAAAAAGCCCATTAGCACCGGCACCAGGGTGATCCCAAGCCCGGCGGCCACGGCCATCGACCAGGTTTTGGTGAACGCCAGCGGCGAGAACATTCGCCCCTCCTGCGCTTCCAGCGAAAAAACCGGTATAAATGACAGCGTGATGATTAACAGGCTGCAAAACAGCGCTGGTCCCACTTCAACCGCCGCCTTTTCCGCCAGACGCCAGTATTCCCCCGGCGCGGGCTCCTTGCCCGGATTATCATGCCGCCACTGCTCCAGCACCTTGTGCATGTTTTCAATCATCACAATTGCCGCATCCACCATCGCCCCGATGGCAATGGCGATCCCGCCGAGCGACATCATATTCGCGTTAATGCCCTGATAGTGCATCACCACAAAAGCCCCGAGGATCCCCAGCGGCAGAGAGACCATCGCCACCAGCGCGGAGCGCAGGTGGAACAGGAACAGCGCGCACACCAGTACCACCACGGCAAACTCTTCGAGCAGCTTGTGCGT
The DNA here is from genome assembly GCF_032389435.1 of Enterobacter sp. DTU_2021_1002640_1_SI_PRY_ASU_LCPMC_013. Lineage (NCBI taxonomy): Bacteria > Pseudomonadati > Pseudomonadota > Gammaproteobacteria > Enterobacterales > Enterobacteriaceae > Enterobacter > Enterobacter sp. DTU_2021_1002640_1_SI_PRY_ASU_LCPMC_013. The sequence continues at coordinate 1,268,638 of NZ_CP135594.1, read as the reverse complement.
CAGCGTTTTGACCGATTCCTCAATCAGCGTGGAACGATCGTAGACCGGAACAATCTCGACGCCCTGCGGCAGCGTTTTTTGCAGCTCGCTCAGTTTCGCTTTTACCGCACGAAGCGTTTCCAGCGCATTCTGCCCGTAGCGCATCACGATCACGCCGCCAGCGACCTCCCCTTCACCGTTAAGCTCCGCCACGCCCCGGCGGATCTCCGGGCCAATGCCAATGGTGGCGACATCTTTCAGCAGGACAGGTACGCCATCGCGGGTGGCGATCACCACATTGCGAAAATCCTCCAGCGAGCGCAAATAGCCCGTTGTCCGCACCATATACTCCGCTTCGCCCATCTCCAGCAGGGCGCCGCCGCTCTCTTTATTGGCGGCCTGCACCGCGCCCGATAGCTGGCTGTGGGTAATATTCAGCGCGCGCATCTTCGCCGGGTCCGCCACGATCTGATACTGACGCACCATTCCGCCAATGCTTGCCACTTCAGATACATTCGGTACCGTCTTAAGCTCGAACTTAAGCGTCCAGTCCTGAAGGGCCCGCAGATCTGCCAGGCTGTGTTTTCCACTACGGTCGATCAGCGCATATTCGTAGATCCAGCCCACGCCCGTCGCATCTGGCCCCAGCGACACCTTCACGCCTGGCGGAAACTGCGCCTGTACCTGGCTTAAATATTCCAGCACCCGGGATCGCGCCCAGTAGAGATCGGTGCCATCCTCAAACAGCACATACACATAAGCGTCACCAAACATTGAAAAACCACGCACGGTTTTAGCACCCGGCACGGACAACATGGAGGTTGTCAGGGGCCAGGTCACCTGATCTTCAATCACCTGCGGCGCTTTTCCGGGGTAACTCGCTTTGATAATGACCTGCACATCAGACAGATCGGGCAACGCGTCCAGCGGCGCGCGCTGCACCGCCCACCAGCCCCAGCCGGCCATCATCAGCGCGGCCAGGATCACCAGCAGGCGGTTACGCAACGAGGCGCGAATCACAGCGGCAATCATGGAGTCACCTCCGGCATCACGCTACGCAGGCTGGCTTCGGAATCAATGAGGAATTGCCCGGACGTCACCACCTTATCGCCCTCTTTGACCCCGGACAGGATCGCCGTCCAGCCCTGCGCCGTCAGGCCGGTTGTCACCGTCACAGGCTGGAAATAACCGTCCCCGGTGGCCAGCAGCAGACGCGCAGACTCTCCGCTGTTAATCACCGCCTCTTCCGGCACCGCCAGCACCGGCGGGCCTTTCAGCTCTTCCGCACGCCTGACGGAGAGGTACATGCCTGGCTTCAGCTTATGTGCGGTATTTTCCAGTACGATACGGGCTTTCAGGGTTCGCGTGGTCGCCTCCATCTGCGGCAGCAATTCGCTGACCGTGCCGTGGAATTGCTCCCCCGGCCAGCTTTCTGACGTTGCTACCACGTTGCTGCCCACTGCCAGAGACTGCGCCTGCGTTTGCGGGTAGTCGACCACCAGCCAGACCGGATCGAGGCTGGCGATCTCAAACAGCGGCGCCGTTGCGGTGATTTGCGCCCCTTCCCGCACGTCCAGCTTCACCACATAGCCCGCCCGGTCAGCGCGCAGGGTGAGCGTGGTCTGCGGCTTACCGCTACGCTCCAGCAAACGAATGACCTCTTCCGGCATAAACTGCAACGCCAGCCGCTCGCGTGCGGCGCGGGTCAATGCGGCATCGCCAAGCTGACGAACTGCGAGGTACTCCTGCTGGGCGGTGGTCCATTGCGGGATCCACAGTTGCGCCAGCGCCTCTCCGGCTTTCACCTGCTGCTGCGGCGCATTAACAAACAATTTTGACACCACGCCATTGGCCGGGGCTGACACCACCGAGACGTTACGTTCATCCGTTGCAACCGTGGCAAAGGCCGAGAACGGCGAAACCAGCTGGCGCATCTCAACGTTGGCGGTTTTCATCCCCAGGTTTTGCTGCTGTTGAGTGCTGATGGCCACACCTGACGCCGCCTGTGCTTCATCGGCGTAGCGCGGGACCAGATCCATATCCATAAAGGGGGATTTACCCGGCTTATCGAAGCGCTGACCGGGTACCATAGGGTCGTACCAGTAAAGCACCTTACGTTCAGAGGGTTGTGCAGCAGCAGCCGGCTGATGCGTCTGCTTCTGTCCGACAAAATAGCCGCCAGCGGCAGCTATCGCGATGGCAATCGCCATTAACGTTGTTTTTTTCATTGTGCCAGCTCCTGCGGGATCAGCCAGTTCACGGCAGCCCAGGTTCGCGCCATTTCGCGCTCCGCCTGGTTCACCGCCAGTTCCGTATCCAGTACGCCACGACGCGCTTCCAGCAGGGCCGGAAGCGCCGACTGTCCAGAGCGATATTGCGCCGTCAGTACCGCCAGCCGTTGACGCTGCAACGGTAGTACCTCGTCCCGCTGTCGCTGCCACACCGTTTGCGCAGCCTGATACTGCGCCACCAGCGTTTGCACCTGGGCAATGTGTTCACGTTTGAGCAGCGTCAGTTGATCCACCGCCTGCATTGAGCGGGAAACATCGGCGGCGTAATCTTTGTCCTGACGTTTTGACTGGAACAAAGGCAGATCCACGCTGAACATCACGCCAGCCATATCGTCATAGCCTTCGGCGCGGTGGGCGTAATAAACCTCCACATCCACATCGGGTATCGCCGCCACGGCAGATTGCGCTGAACGCGCTTTCGCGGTCTCGGCTTCACGTCGTGCGGCCTCCACTTCCGGGTGCCTGACGATCCCCTCCTGCAACGTTTTTTCATCGGCAGGAAGACGCTGATAGCGCGGCAGCGGACCGCGAACCGCCGTAATCGCGTGCCCCGTAAGCTCCAGCAGACGGCTTTGCGCCAGCTGCACATCCCGCTGCGCCAGCGTCTCTTTGTCGCGCATGGCGCTGAGGATCATTCGCAGGGCCAGTACGCTGTCCGGCGTTGCGCTTCCCGCCCCGACGCTCGCCTTCTGCACGCCGCGCTGGCGTTCCGTTTCGCGTACCAGCGTTCTGGCCGTGTTCAGCGCCTGCTGGGCCAGCGCCAGATCCAGCCAGGCCTGGGCGGTATCACGCTGAAGCGCGGCGCGGACGGCTTCGGATTTTGCCAGCACGCTTCGCGCCTGCGCCTGAAAGGTCTGCGCTTTACGTTCCCGCTTCTCTGAGCTGACGTAGCTTTGCATGATGCCAACCTTCTGCATGGTCATCCCTTCGCGCGTCAGCCGCCGATCGTTGCTGCCCTGTACCGGCACGTTTTCGATGCCGAATTTCAGTTTCGGGTCAGGTAATTGCATGGCGGAATCCGCCATCGCATCCAGCGCCTGCGCTTCGTTACGGCTGGCAGAGAGTTCTGCCGAGTAGCGCTGGGCTTCGGTCAGGGTGTGTTCGAGCGTCCACGGCTCCGCCTGCGCGGCGGAGGTTAACAGGCCGAACAACACCCCACCGAGCCACAGGCTCAGTGTGTGTTGTTTCATGGTGACCTCGCTTAGCGCGCTGGCGTCAGCGAGATAATCTGGAAACCGTCACCCGCACGCTCAAGCGTGAAGGTCACTTCATCCCCTGGTTTGGCATCATTCAGCGTGGCGCCGGCAGATAAAGTAAACGGCATGGTCATTGCTGGCCATTTTAGTTCCGGTATGGCCTCGTGCCGGAGCATGACGGCGCTGTCAGAGATCGACTGAACCACGCCGTGGCCCTGCCAGGTCTGGTTTGCCTGAACGGTATAAGAAGCGAAAGAGACGGACGCGCCAACCAGCGCGGAAAGGAATACGGTACGCATGATAAAACTCCTGTTAAACGTTAAGTAAATAAAATCAACGAATTAACAGGTTTTTACTCCCGAAACCGGCAGTAGCGGATCGTTGCCGGCGGCCCCACAGCAGGAGGGGTAACGGACCACGCAGAATGGCTTGCAGACGAGCACTCTGGGGTCGTTAAGGTCAGGGTCATGGCGGCAGGCAGCGCCACCAGATGCGGCTGGGCAGGATCTTTTTGTACCTGATCCGGCACACAATGCTTTTCACACAGCGGTGAAGCACCGGCAGCATAATGCGGCCCCGGTTGCGCCATCATCTCCATATGCTGGATGGTGGCTACCTCACCGCGCAAATCCATTGAACATTGATGGGAGGCGACGGCCACCTGACTCTGGATCAACAGCCAGCCAAACGCCAGCAAAAACATCAGCAGATGTTTTTTGATAAAGCGCAGGCGATATGTCCAGCTGGCGTGCATATTCAGATCGTCGGATAGGGTAAAAGTGAACCGAGTATAAGCAGGCAAAAGAATGAAAGAGAAGTGGTTTTAAAGAGATTTACGTTTTAAATCGATTCTCGGCAAGTAATACTCAAAACCTTAACACTTCACCATCAATTTAATGACATATAATATCTATTCATCAGGTCAATAACGTCTTAATATAAATGACGCAGGGTTAGCAAAAATATCGTCATCAGTGCCTTTAGTAGTCTCTTTCTTGATTTTAATCAGCAAGGACTGGACATTTATTCGGCACATTTCAGCTTCTTTTTTATTGATTATTTGTCTCTCGGGCAGCAAGGATACAGGGGAAATCATGCTTACTTTTCTCGAACTCCTCATTGGAGTCGTGGTCATTGTCGGTGTAGCACGCTACATCATTAAAGGTTACTCAGCCACCGGCGTGCTATTTGTCGGCGGCCTGACGCTGCTGATCATTAGCGCGCTAATGGGTCATCAGGTTTTACCCGCCAGCGAAGCCAGCACCGGATATACCGCTACCGATATTGTGGAATATATAAAAATTCTGCTGATGAGCCGCGGCGGCGACCTGGGCATGATGATCATGATGCTCTGCGGTTTTGCTGCCTATATGACCCATATCGGCGCGAATGATATGGTGGTAAAGCTGGCTTCTAAGCCGCTGCAATATATTAATTCCCCCTATCTGCTGATGGTCGCGGCCTATTTCCTGGCCTGTCTGATGTCATTAGCCGTTTCCTCAGCAACGGGTCTTGGTGTGCTGTTAATGGCAACGTTATTCCCGGTAATGGTTAACGTCGGGATCAGCCGTGGCGCAGCGGCGGCTATTTGCGCCTCTCCGGCGGCGATTATTCTCTCCCCTACTTCCGGTGACGTAGTGCTGGCCGCAAAAGCCGCGGAAATGTCGTTGATTGACTTCGCCTTCAAAACCACACTGCCGATCTCCATCACCGCTATTCTCGGCATGGGCGTGGCGCATTTCTTCTGGCAGCGCTATCTCGATAAGAAAGAGAACGTCAGCCACGAAATGATGGACGTCAGCGAAATCACCACTACCGCCCCGGCGTTTTATTCCATCCTGCCCTTCACGCCGATTATTGGCGTGCTTATTTTCGACGGCAAATGGGGCCCGCAGCTGCACATCATCACTATCCTGGTGATCTGTATGCTGCTGGCGGCCATCCTGGAATTCGTTCGTGGTTTTAATACCCAGAAAGTGTTCACGGGTCTGGAAGTTGCCTTCCGCGGTATGGCGGATGCCTTCGCGGGCGTGGTGATGCTGCTGGTTGCCGCGGGGGTGTTTGCCCAGGGGCTGAGCACCATCGGCTTTATTCAGAGCCTGATCTCTATCGCCACCTCGTTCGGCTCGGCCAGCATTATCCTGATGCTGGTGCTGGTGGTGCTGACCATGCTGGCGGCGATGACCACCGGCTCCGGTAACGCGCCGTTCTACGCCTTTGTTGAGATGATCCCTAAGCTGGCGCACTCCTCCGGCATCAACCCGGCTTACCTGTCCATTCCAATGCTTCAGGCTTCCAACCTGGGTCGTACCATTTCTCCGGTATCGGGCGTGGTGGTTGCGGTTGCGGGGATGGCGAAAATCTCTCCGTTTGAAGTGGTAAAACGCACGTCAGTGCCGGTGCTGGTTGGCCTGATTATCGTTATTATCGCCACCGAAGTGCTGCTTCCCGGCGCTGCCTAAGCGAAATTCCTGATTTCCAAAAAGCGCCTGCGGGCGCTTTTTGTGCTTTAATAACCCCCAGAAATTAATCGCGCCCAACCAATCAGGAAAGCAAATGTTCAGGAAGGATATCGTTATCCCGTCTGGCGCAGTAGCGCTTGCACTCTGTGTCTTCTCAATTCAGGCAGATCCGCTTAAGCCAACCCAGTACGGCGATTTCGATCGCTACGTTCTGGCCCTTTCCTGGCAAACCGGATTTTGCCAGAGCATGGTCGAACGTAACCGTGACGAACCGGAAGAGTGTCGCCTGCAAAAAGAGAGCAGCAACAAAACCGATTTTCTGACCGTCCACGGCTTATGGCCCGCGCTGCCGAAATCTATTGCCGCTCGCGGAGTGGATGAACGCCGCTGGATGCGCTTCGGCTGTGCCACTCGTCCGGTTCCGAATATGCCGGAAGCAAAAGCCAGCCGCAAATGTGACGCCGCAGAGACCGGACTATCGCTAACCGGCGCGGCGAAGCTGAACAGCGTGATGCCCGGCGCGGGCGGCAACTCCTGCCTTGAACGTTATGAATACGCGAAACACGGCGTCTGCTTTGGTTTTGATCCCGACGCTTACTTCGGCACCATGGTGCGCATGAACCAGGAAGTGAAGCACAGCGCGGCAGGAAAATTTCTGGCGGAAAATTATGGCAAAACCGTCCGCCGCAGCGACTTCGATGCAGCCGTGGCCAAAAGCTGGGGGAAACAGAGCGTAAAAGCGTTCAAGCTTACCTGCCACGGCAATCCGGCTTATCTGACCGAGATGCAGATCTCGCTGAACGCCAGCACCATCAACAACCCGCTCTCTGCCGGCTCCTTTGCGCCACAGCCGCATCCGGGCAACTGCGGCAAACAGTTTGTCATTGATAAAGCCGGTTACTGATGCTGCGCCGGGCACCTTTTTGCCCGGTTTTTCATTGATTTCCGTGATATGACGATTAACCTCACACTTCCGCTCACACGCATCATTTTTCCAGCAAAAGCATTATTAATCCGGTAAACATCACTGAAACCTCCCCGCCATAATCATGGCGTTATCTACAGGAGGAATTTCACATGGCTAAAAAACTGATTGCACTGTGCGCCTGCCCGATGGGCCTGGCACATACCTTCATGGCAGCCCAGGCGCTGGAAGACGCGGCGACGGAAGCCGGTTATGAGGTAAAAATTGAAACCCAGGGCGCGGACGGGATCCAGAATCGCCTGACCCCACAGGATATTGCCGACGCTGACATTATTATCCACGCCATCGCGATCACCCCGGAAGACAATGAGCGCTTCGAAACGCGCGACGTGTATGAGATTACGCTTCAGGACGCTATTAAAAACGCGGCAGGCACCCTGAAAGAGATCGAAGAGATGATTGCAGCAGAACAATAATAATCCTCACACCCAGGGGTTTTCGTCATGGCTATTAAAAAACGCAGCGCGGTTCGCCCGGACAGTCACGAGGGTGACACACTTGCCATCAAATCCGCACCGGTTGCCGCCGGTGCGTCTTTCTGGAAAGAGCTTCCACAGCACATTATGTCGGGGATATCCCGCATGGTGCCAACGCTTATCATGGGCGGGGTTATCCTCGCCATTTCACAGCTCATCGCCTACGTCTGGCTGGAGATCCCGCCTGACACCGGTATTCTCGACGCGCTTAACTCTGGCAAATTCACCGGTTTCAATCTCTCGGTATTGAAATTTGCCTATCTGACCGAATCGTTCGGCGGGCTGCTGTTCAGCTTCGCCATCCCGATGTTTGCCGCCTTTGTCGCCAACTCTATCGGCGGAAAGCTGGCCTTTCCGGCCGGGTTTATCGGTGGCCTTGTCGCCACGCAGCCGACGCTGGTGCTGAACTTTGATGCGGAAAAACTGACCTGGCTTGCCACCAAACCCGTGCCCTCCACGTTTATTGGCGCGCTGATTATCGCCATAGCCGCAGGCTATCTGGTCAAATGGCTGAATAGCCGTATTAACGTACCGCAGTATCTGCTGGCCTTTAAAAGCACCTTTCTGATCCCAATCCTCTCGGCGCTGTTTGTGATGCTGGCGATGTATTACATCATCACGCCGATTGGCGGCTGGCTGAATGCAGGTATGCGGACCGTACTGCTGGCGGCGGGTCAGGCGGGCTCCATGATGTATGCCATCGGGATGGCGGCGGCCACGGCGATCGATCTCGGCGGCCCCATTAACAAAGCGGCGGGATTTGTTGGCCTGGGGCTGACAACCGATCATGTCCTGCCCATCACCTCCCGCGCCGTGGCGATTGTTATTCCGCCCATTGGTCTGGGGCTGGCCACGCTGATTGACCATCGTCTGACCGGCAAACGACTGTTTAGTCCGCAGCTTTATCCGCAAGGCAAAACGGCCATGTTCCTCGCCTTTATGGGCATCAGTGAAGGGGCCATCCCGTTCCTGCTGGAAAATCCGCTTGCGACGCTGCCGGCGTATATGGCGGGTGCGATCGCGGGTGCGATGACCGCCACCGCGCTCGGTGCCGTGCAGTGGTTCCCTGAATCGGCGATCTGGGCGTGGCCGCTGGTCACCAATCTGGGGGCGTACATGCTCAGTATTGTGGTCGGGGCGGCGATCACCGCGCTGTTGGTAGTGATTATTCGTAACAGTCTGCACAAGCGCGGAAAACTCGCTATCGACACGCTGTAACGGGGTGAAACATGGAACTACTGAGAAAGCTTCGTGCCTGGCTGGCTGCGGAAAAACTGGACGGCGTGCTCATCTCTTCGCGCCAGAATAAACAGCCGCACCTGGGCATTTCAACCGGTTCGGGATATGTGCTGGTGACACAAACCGCGGCACATATCCTGGTAGATTTCCGTTACTACAGCGATATCGCTCCACGAGCGGCGGGCTATGAGATGCATCTGCTTAACACGGAGAACCCGTTTGCGCAGGCGATGAACCAGATTATTGCGAAGGACAATCTCGCCCGTCTTGGCTTTGAGGGTGAATACGTGAGCTGGCAAACAGGCGTGCTGTGGCGCGATACGCTGAATACCACCCTTTGCAGCACCTCGCTCGACGCGCTGCGGCAGATAAAAAGCGCTGACGAAATCGACCGTATCCGTGCAGCATGCGGCATTGCCGACCGCGCCGCACGACACATCCGGCGTTTCATTCAGCCCGGTATGCGCGAGCGTGAAGTCGCTGCCGAGCTGGAGTGGTTTATGAAGCAGGAGGGTGCGGACAAGCCCTCTTTCGACACCATTGTCGCCAGCGGGCCGCGCGGTGCGCTGCCCCACGGCAAAGCCTCTGACAAAGTGATTATGCCTGGCGAGATGATCACCCTTGATTTCGGCGCCCAACACCAGGGGTATTGCTCGGATATGACAAGGACCTTTCTTGTCGCCGGGCAAAACACGCCGCCGGAGGAGCACCCTCTCTATGCGGTGTACCAGATCGTTCTGGCGGCACAACAGGCGGCCATTGATGCCATCCGCCCCGGCGTTTCCTGTAATCAGATCGATAGCGCCGCACGTTCCGTGATTGAACGTGCAGGTTACGGCCCGCAGTTCGGGCATAACACCGGCCATGCCATTGGTATTGATGTCCATGAAAATCCACGTTTTTCCCCTACCGACCGCACCCCGTTGCAGCCCGGCATGGTGCTGACCGTTGAACCGGGGATCTACCTTGAACACCAGGGCGGGGTACGAATTGAAGATGTGGTGCTGGTGACGGAAACGGGCGCCGAGGTGCTTTATACCCTCGACAAACGGCTATTGCTGACGGGAGAACAAGAGTGGACAGAGATTTACTGCGCGCCCTGAGCGAAGCAGACGCCATTGCGGCCTCAGAGCAAGAGGTGCGCGACATCCTGCTCAGTGAGGCGCAAAAATACCATAAAGAGGTTCAGTTTGATGGGCTGGGTTCCGTGCTTATCCGCGTCAACCAGAGCCGGGGCCCGAAGGTGATGGTCTGCGCCCATATGGATGAAGTCGGTTTTATGGTGCGTAGCGTCTCGCGCGAAGGGGCCATTGATATCCTGCCCATCGGCAACGTGCGCATGATGGCCCGTACCCTTCAGCCGGTGCGCATCACCACGCGTAACGGGGAAAAAATACCGGGACTGCTGGATGGGGATCTGAAAGGAGAAAACGTTGACAATTTGCGTGTCGACATTGGCGCGACGTCGGCGGAGGAGGTGTTCGCCGCCGGTATCGACGCAGGCGACCGCGTGACGTTCGATACACCCTTTCAGACCCTTCCCCACAATCGGGTGATGGGTAAAGCCTTCGACGATCGTCTCGGCTGTTACCTGCTGATCGCGCTGCTGCGCGAGCTGCACCAGACGCCGCTCGACTGCGAGCTTTGGCTGGTGGCCAGCTCAAGTGAAGAGGTCGGCCTGCGCGGCGGCCAAACCGCCACGCGTGCCATTCATCCTGATATCGCGCTGGTGCTGGATACCGCCTGCTGGTCAAAAAATTTCGATTATGGCAGCGCCAACCATCGCCAGATCGGTGCGGGCCCGATGCTGGTGCTGTACGACAAAACGCTCATCGCCCCAGCCAAACTGATTGCGCTGGCTGAGACGATCGCGCGCTCGCAAGGGATCCCGCTGCAAAAAGACATGTTCAGCAACGGCGGAACGGACGGCGGGGCGATCCATCTCTCCGGCACTGGCGTGCCGACTCTTGTGCTTGGTCCCCCGACCCGACACGGGCACTGCGCGGCATCCATTGCCGACGAAAAAGACATTCATCACACCCAACAACTGCTTGTCGCGCTTGTGGCATGCATGAACCGTGAGACCGTGGATCATCTGACGGACTTCAGATGCTGATCTCACGCGGCCAGGAGGAAGTATGCTTTCAATTGAATTTTTCTGCCCACTGCCCAACGGCCTGCATGCGCGTCCGGCCTGGGCGTTAAAAGAGCAGTGCAGCGCATGGCGCAGCGACATCCGTTTTATCAACAGACGGCTTAACACTCACGCGGATGCCAAAAGCTCGCTGGCGCTGATCAGTACCGGTACGCTGTTTAATGACAGCTGCGTGCTGGAAATTAACGGCAGTGACGAGGAGCAGGCCCGACGCGTGCTGGAGGCGTATCTCACCGGCGCGTTTATCGACAGCGACAGTATTCCCTCCGGCGACGCGCCGCACGTTGCGCATCCCCTGCCCCGTTCGCTTGTAAGGCTTGCTCCCCACCTTCAGCACGGCATTACGCTCGCCAGTGGCATCGGGGCTGGCACTCTGCGAGGCTGGCAGAGCGATAACCTCAAACGTTATTGTCAGATCCCCGCCTCGCCGGAAGATGTTACCCGCCTGGAACACAGCCTGGCGACGCTGGCTGAACAGCTCAACCACCGTCTGCGCGGGCTGGACGGCGAGAGTAAAACCATTCTCAGCGCGCATCTTTCGCTGATCCAGGATGAGGAGTTTGGCGGCACCATACGCCGACTGATCGCCGAGGAGCGGCTAAGCCTTGCGGAGGCGATCATTCGTAATATGGAGCTGATCTGCGACAAGCTGTCGCTCTCCGCCAGCGACTACCTGCGTGAACGCGTCAGCGATATTCGCGACATCAGCGAGCAGCTTCTTAACATTACCTGGCCGGAGTTACAGCAAACCTCCGCATTCACCCTCAGCGCTCCCACTATTCTGGTGGCGGAAGATCTGACGCCCAGCCAGTTTCTCAGCCTCGACACGCAGTATCTGAAAGGCATGGTGCTTGAAAAAACAGGCCGGACGTCGCATACGCTGATCCTGGCACGCGCGGCCTCCGTGCCTGTGCTGAGTGGTTTAACGGTCGCCTCGCTGGCGCCGTTGATGGGAAAAGAGGTCATTCTGGACGGCATCTGTAGCGTGCTGGTCGTTGAACCCAACGACGCGGTGAATGATTACTACAGCGTGGCGCAGCGCCTTGCCGACCGACGCCACCAGCAGCAGATCAAAGATGCGGGTCTTCCAGCGCTCACCCGCGACAACGTACCGGTAGAGATTGCCGCCAACATCGGCAGCGCGCTGGAAGCGCCCGGGGCGTTTACCTGCGGCGCGCAGGGTATCGGGCTGTTTCGCACTGAAATGCTGTATATGGACAGAGACTCCGCGCCGGACGAGCAGGAGCAATTCGAAGCCTATCAGCAGGTGCTGCTCTCCGCGCAGGGCAAGTCGGTCATCTTTCGCACAATGGACATCGGCGGCGATAAGCAGCTCTCTTACCTGAACATACCCCAGGAAGAAAACCCGTTCCTCGGCTATCGTGCCGTTCGTATTTATCCCGAATTTGCCGATCTCTTCCGCACCCAACTGCGCGCGATTTTACGCGCAGGCGCCAGCGGCAATGCGCTGTTGATGATCCCGATGGTGCACAGCCTCGATCAGATTTTATGGATCAAACAGGAGCTGCAAAACGTTCGTGACGCCCTGGCCTCACAGGGGTTACGTCACACCGCACACCTGCCGCTGGGGATCATGGTTGAAGTGCCTTCAGTCTGCTTTATCATCGATCACTTCTGCGAAGAGGTGGATTTCTTCAGTATCGGCTCGAACGATATGACTCAGTATCTCTACGCTGTCGATCGCAACAACCCGCGCGTTTCGGGGCTGTATAACCCCATCACACCGTCTTTTTTACGCATGGTTCGCCAGATCGTCACCGCAGCGCATCGTCACGGGAAATGGGTCGGCATTTGCGGGGAGCTTGGCGGAGAGCAGCGCTACCTCCCTCTTCTGCTTGGGCTGGGCTTAGATGAGTTCAGCATGAGCGGGCCGCGCATCCCTGCGGTAAAAACCCAGCTGCGTCAGCTGGACATGGCGACCTGCCGGGCGCTGGCAGATAAGGCCTGCGACAGCCGCAGCGCAGAGGAGATTGAAGCCCTGCTGGCGGATTTCACACCGGAAGCGCCGCCGCGTCCCTTGCTGGCGCTGGAGACTATCGTGGTCAATGAGCCGCTGACCTCAAAAGAGCAGGTGCTTCAGTTCTTATGCGGAAATCTTGCGATTCATGGCAGGACCGAAAACCCGCTGGAGCTTGAAGAAGATCTCTGGCAGCGCGAAGAGATTGTCACCACCGCCGTCGGGTTTGGCGTGGCGATCCCTCACACCAAATCGCAATGGATACGCCACTCCAGCATCAGCATTGCCCGGCTGGACAAGGCGATTGACTGGGAGTCGGATTTGGGCGACGTCGAGCTGGTGATCATGCTGACGCTCGGCGCTCAGGAAGGGATTAATCACGTGAAGGTCTTTTCCCAGCTGGCGCGGAAGCTGGTCAATAAAACGTTTCGCGAGTCGCTGTTTGCAGCAACGACGCCGCAAAGTATTCTGGATCTGTTGAACGCTGAAATTACGTTCTGACTGTCACTGAAAGCGTGCGCGATACTCCCCCGGCGTCAGGCCAAACTGGCGCCGGAACAGACGGCTAAAATAGTCGCTATCGGCATAGCCGCAGCGCTTCGCCACTTCCCCCACCGGCAGGTGGTATTTTTGCAGGATGGTTCTCGCCTTCGCCATACGCACCCAACGAACGTAATCCACAAAACTCATCGTCCCCTGTTGGGAGAACAGGCGTGACAGATGGTTAGCCGAAATATTAAACAGCGCGGCGACGCTGTCCCGCGACAGGGATTCAGCATAGTTTTCCTGCACCCAGTTACAAATGCTCTGATAGAGGAAATCCCCACGCGACAGTCCCGGTTCAGGCAGCGACGACACCACTTTCCGGCACCAGTGCAGCAGGCTCAGCACCAGCGGTTGAATAATGGCCTGATCCTGCGGGGAAGCGCTCAGGTGCGTCAGGGCCATCAGCATCGCAGCACATTCGCCTCGTTCAGGATGAGGAAGCTCAACGTGTCGCTGCGCAGGCACGGAGCGCCCGTGACGGGTATCATGAAACACCAGCCCCAGCCACGACGGCGCAAAAAGAATGCTCAGCAGCATGACCGGTCGTTCAAACACCGGGGCGCTGGCGGCCTGGGCGGGAAGAAACAGCATTTCCCCCTGGCAGAGGGTCTGCTGCCCGGTAACCAGTCTGTTGCCATATTCCCCGCGAAGAACGACATCAAGCCGTGGCCAGTCGCGGCTCACGCTTCCGACAGCGTCAGACGCGCCACGTTGAGCAAACCAGACTCGCCCCAGCTGCTGTGGGTTGAGCACCAGGCCGCTCAACAGATCGGCAAAAAACTGCTGATCGGCGGGCAACAGGGTTGCGTGCATATCACCCCCTGCGCGCATCCGGGCGTACCAGATCGAAGCGATGGCTGTCACTGATGGCGTAGTAGGCCGTCGGTCCACCCGCACGCAGAATGGGCTGCGCTTTCGCGGTCTGGTAAATCCCCTCTTCCAGCAAACTCTCGGCGATATGGACGCCCACGACTTCGCCGAGCACCAGCCAGGTATCAATCGGTGTCCCATCCGCGCCGGTAAGCTGAATGCACTGTGACAATCGACACTCGAAATTCACCGGGCTTTCCGCCACGCGCGGCGAGCTCACAAGCTGGCTGGCTACGGGCGTCAGGCCGGCAAAGGTAAATTCATCCTCGCCATGAGGGAGCGTGGCGGAGGTTTCATTCATCGCCTCGGCGAGATCGCGCGTTGCGAGGTTCCAGACAAACTCCCCCGTTTCGGTAATATTCCGCACGCTATCCTTCCAGCCGTTGCTGGAAAAACCAATGATCGGTGGGCGATAGTTAAAGCAGTTAAAGAAGCTGTACGGGGCAAGGTTCAGTTGACCGGCCTTATCACAGGATGAGATCCAGCCAATCGGACGTGGACCGATAATGGCGTTCAGCGGGTCGTGCGGCAGGCCGTGCCCCTGAGACGGTTGGTAAAAGTACATATCGCTCTCTCTACGCTGGGGCTGCAACGCGCATTGCCCGGGTTCAGTCTTTCCAGCGTAACGAAATTTCCGTTCAGCGTGAATCGGGACGCCGGGTTTATTGCCAAAAATTCATATGGCGCATGATTGTGACCTTCATCACTTCAAACTTACGGTTTCAGACAGTATCATCAGATAAGTTAAACCCTCGCTGCCAGACGGCGAGGGTTTTCTTTTGGATTGGTTTCTGCGTTACACGCAGCATTAACGACATGGAGTAAAAATGTCCAGACCTACGATTATCATCAATGAACTCGACGCAGAACGTATTGACCGACTGTTGGAGAAACCAGAATTCGCCTCGCTGCCGGTAGCCGATGCGCTGAACGAAGAGCTCGACCGGGCGCAGATGTGTACGCCTGAAACCATGCCGCATGATGTGGTCACCATGAACAGCCAGGTGAAGTTCCGCAACCTGACCACCGGAGAGGAGCTCACCCGTACGCTGGTCTATCCGGCGCAGATGACCGACAGCAGCACGCAACTGTCGGTGCTGGCACCCGTGGGCGCAGCGCTGCTTGGACTGCGCACGGGCGATACCATCCACTGGGAACTCCCGGGCGGTGCCTCAGCTCACCTGGAAGTGCTTGAGCTGCTCTACCAGCCCGAAGCCGCTGGCGATTACCTGCGTTAATCCCTTCTGAACAAGCGACCCCGCTTTGCACAGAGGATGCACCCGCATCCTCTTTCCGCAAATTCACCCGATTGTGTTATATCGGACAAAAACCGCTTAATCCACGCTTAGTCTGTTGTAGTGCCGTGGGGACGGTCATGGGTGAGATACTTGTTATCACACTGGTTTTTCTCATCATCCTGGCGATCCTCGTCGTGGCGGTGCTGTATCTTGAGCGCCACTGGTGAGTGAGGAACCTCACACAACGCCGCCGGGGAAGGCATTCACCAGCCCCTTCACTTTCTGCTGCGCTGCCTCCGGGGTGTCTGCGCCAGGCACCAGGATCACCTTGCGGCACTCCTCCTCCCGTTTTTCGAAGATCTTATAGGCGCGTTCCGCATCAGCCAGCGGAAGATAGTGGGTCACAATATCTTCTGGGGTAAGCAGCCCTTTTTCGATGAGCGGCAGCAGCTCTCCCAGCCAGGCATGGACGTGGGTCTGCCCCATCTTAAAGCTCAGCCCTTTATCGAAGGCATCGCCAAACAGGAAGCCGTGAATAAAACCGGCGTACACGCCCGGCACGCTGACCACGCCGCCGCGTCGCACCGCAGCAATGCACTGGCGCAGGGCTTTGCCGCTGCTGCCTTCAATTTTCAGGTTACTGAGGATCGTTTCCGTGGTGCTGCCTTTGGCCTCAAACCCGACGGCATCAATCACCGCATCCACTCCGCGCTGTCCGGCCGTTTGCTCAATGATTTTCTCCGCCGCGTCGTTATCGTCATCAAAGTTAATCGGGATCGCGCCGTAGCGCTCCTGGGCAAACCGCAGTCGATAGGGATGATGGTCAACCACGAAAATCTGCTCTGCGCCGAGAAGCCGCGCGCAGGCAATGGTCAGTAACCCCACCGGCCCGGCCCCGAATACGGCGACGCTGGAGCCTTTCTGGATCTGCGCATTTTTTGCCGCCTGCCAGGCGGTAGGCAGAATATCTGACAGGAAAAGCGCTTTGTCGTCAGACAGCAGCTGGGGCACTTTAAACGGCCCCACGTTGCCTTTCGGGACGCGCACATACTCCGCCTGTCCGCCCGGCACGCCGCCGTAAAGATGGCTGTAGCCAAACAGCGCGGCAGGGGCGGGAATTTGCTTTTTGTTCAGCGCCGCGCCCTGCCCGCGGTTCGTGTTTTCGCAGGCCGCGTACTGTTGCATCTGGCAAAAGAAGCAGTCACCGCAGGCAATCACAAACGGGATCACCACCCGGTCACCTTTCTGCACGTTTTTCACTTCGCTCCCGCACTCCACCACCTCGCCCATAAATTCATGACCAAAGATATCGCCGTGCTGGACCTTGGGAATTTTTCCGCGATAAAGATGCAAATCAGAACCACAGATCGCCGTGGCCGTTACGCGCAGGATGATATCGTCAGGCTGTTCGATGCCCGGATCGGGGACATTATCGACCCGAACATGATGTGGACCGTGATAGGTGAGAGCTTTCATGCAACCTCCGAAAGGGTGTGGGTAAGCTTATAAAAGGGTAGCTACCTCTCGGGATCTGCCCCGGAATCCGGCTGTTTTGAGATTTATCCTGGCGAGATAAAAAAGTGCTGTCGGGATTACAGAAACCTTTTATATTTTGTGGTTGAATGATTTCAGCGTTTATAAACAAGGAGAAACGGTTATGTATCAAACAATCATTATGCCGGTTGATGTTTTCGAAATGGAACTGAGTGATAAGGCTGTACGTCACGCGGAATTTCTCGCGCAGCAGGACGGAGTTATTCATCTTCTGCATGTTTTACCGGGCTCTGCCAGCCTGAGCCTGCATCGTTTCGCTGCTGATGTGCGTCGTTTTGAAGAGCATTTACAGCATGAAGCCGAGACACGCCTGCAAACCATGGTCGGGCACTTCAGCATCGATCCTTCCCGCATCAAAACCCACGTCCGGTTCGGTAGCGTGCGCGACGCCGTTAATGAGCTGGCGGGGGAATTAAATGCCGACGTGGTAGTGATTGGTTCACGTAACCCTTCCATCACCACTCACCTGCTGGGGTCGAACGCCTCCAGCGTGATCCGCCACACCCACATTCCGGTGATGGTCGTGAGATAAAAAAAGAGGCCACCTTTTGGTGGCCTCTGGCATTGCAGGTGTCGTCTTGCTTTCTTTTATTATGCGGTTTTGGTGCGGATCAGATAATCAAACGAGCTCAGCGACGCTTTCGCACCTTCGCCGGTGGCGATGATGATCTGTTTGTACGGCACGGTGGTGCAGTCGCCCGCCGCAAATACGCCCTTCACGCTGGTTTCGCATTTCGCATCGATGATGATCTCGCCCATGCGGTTGCGCTCAATCGCGCCTTCCAGCCAGGTGGTGTTTGGCAGCAGGCCAATCTGAACAAAGATCCCTGCCAGCGCCACGCTGTGGATATCGCCACTCACGCGGTCACGGTATTCCAGACCGGTCACTTTGCTGCCGTCGCCTTTCACTTCTGTCGTCTGGGCATTGAGCACAATGTCGACGTTGTTCAGGCTACGTACTTTATCCTGCAACACCTGGTCCGCTTTCATCTCAGGGGCGAACTCCAGCAGGGTAACGTGTTCAACAATTCCCGCCAGATCGATAGCCGCTTCCACGCCGGAGTTACCGCCGCCGATCACCGCGACGCGTTTACCTTTGAACAGCGGGCCGTCACAGTGCGGGCAATAGGTCACGCCTTTGGTGCGGTACTGGTCTTCGCCCGGGACGTTCATGTTGCGCCATTTCGCGCCGGTGGCAATGATCACGCTGCGCGCCTTCAGCACCGCGCCGGACGCCGTTTCAATCTGGTGCAAACCACCCTCGACCGCGGCCGGAACCAGTTTGCTGGCGCTCTGGCTGTCAATGACATCCACGTCGTAATCGCTGACGTGCGCCTTCAGCGCCCCGGCCAGCTTCTGACCTTCGGTTTTCGGCACGGAAATGTAGTTTTCAATGTCAACGGTATCCAGAACCTGACCACCGAAACGCTCGCCCATCAGACCGGTACGGATCCCTTTACGTGCGGAGTAGACCGCTGCCGCCGCGCCCGCCGGGCCGGAGCCAACAATCAGCACGTCGTACGCATCGCGTTGGTTCAACTCTTCCGCCGCACGTTTTTCTGCGCCGGTATCCACTTTGGCGACGATTTCGGTCAAGGTCATACGCCCCTGGCCGAACTCCTGACCATTCAGGTAAACCGCCGGAACGCCCATCACGTTGCGCTCGGTGATTTCGTTCTGGAACGTACCGCCGTCAATCGCCGTGTGCTTAATGCGTGGGTTGAGGACTGACATCAGGTTCAGCGCCTGCACCACGTCCGGACAGTTGTGGCAGGAGAGTGAGTAATAGGTTTCAAACTCAAAATCACCGTCGATATCGCGGATCTGCTCCAGCAGCGCCTGCGCTTCTTTTGACGGGTGACCACCGGTCCACAGCAGCGCCAGCACCAGGGACGTAAATTCGTGCCCCAGCGGAGAGCCCGCAAAACGCGGCCCCTGGTCAGACCCAGGGTTGGCGATCAGGAAAGAAGGTTTACGAACTGCCAGCGTGTTGTCTTCTTTGAAGGTCACTTTCGGCGACAGCTCAGCAATCTCTGTCAGCAGCGCTTTGATTTCTGCCGATTTCGCGCTGTCGTCCAGCGTGGCAATCAGCTCAACAGGTTTGGTCAGTTTCTCAAGGTAGGCCTTGAGCTGGGTTTTCATGTTAGCGTCGAGCATTATTGTTCCCTCTCTTAAAACGTCATCATGCAAGCCGCCTTAATACGGGCTGCCTGAATGCAACTTGCATCATGGTGCTGGAATGAAATGGGCGCGGGGAGCGCCCATTGATTGCCGGGTGGCACTTCGTTTACCCGGCCTACGATACTGTAGGCCTGTGCAAGCGTAGCGCCGCCAGGCTTTACAGACTTAGATCTTGCCGACCAGGTCCAGAGATGGAGCCAGCGTCGCTTCGCCTTCTTTCCATTTCGCCGGGCACACTTCGCCTGGGTGAGAAGCAACGTACTGAGCCGCTTTCACTTTGCGCAGCAGGTCAGATGCATCACGGCCGATACCTTCAGCGGTAACTTCGATAGCCTGGATAATGCCCTGCGGGTCAACAACGAAGGTCGCGCGGTCAGCCAGGCCTTCATCTTCACGCATGTTGTCGAAGTTACGGGTCAGGGCGCCAGTCGGGTCGCCGATCATCGCGTATTTGATTTTAGCGATAGTTTCAGAGCTGCTGTGCCACGCTTTGTGGGTGAAGTGGGTATCGGTAGAAACAGAGTAAACGTCTACGCCCAGCTTTTGCAGTTCTTCGTAGTGGTCTGCCACGTCACCCAGTTCGGTCGGGCAAACGAAGGTGAAGTCAGCCGGATAGAAGAAGAACACGCTCCAGCGGCCTTCGGTATCTTTCTCAGTTACTTCGATGAACTCACCGTTTTTGAACGCCTGGTTTTTGAAAGGTTTAATTTTGGTGTTAATCAAGGACATCTGTACTTCCTCCGTGTTTTCGTTGAGATGTAAGGTAACTAACTTTGTTCATCGGGGCTAATGCGTATGCTTTATCAAATCAATCAGCCAAACCTTACAACAGCAACAAGACAGCAAGGTGAACCTTTTACAGGAAAGCCTGAAAGTAAAAAGGCCGCCTCAACGGGCGGCCCTGATACCTGAATTCCCCGCAGGTACATTCAGTGCCAGCCGAAGCTGGCGTTGCGTTGCGCTCTACATACCTTGTATCAAGGCCGTAACAGCGGTTTGATTACAGCATCCGTGCGCGCATTGAGCAATGCATAAGAGGGATAGTCCTGCCTATGGTTGTGATAGGCTGAACCGAACAGGCTTCTGAAACGTTATAAATTTAATTTCATTATAAATTTCGCGCTATATATAAATGCCAGTTGTTATTCAAATAATTCAATCACACTTCAAAGATAAAATTATCTTAATAAGTCTTGAAGTTGTGTTTCAATAATCCAAAGCCGTGATATATTAAGATCACTTAATTTTTAAATTAAGCGAGTTACCCCCACGGATTGTTAAAGGTAACTTCCCTCTGTCGTACTCCATGATGTGATAACGACAGCAAGCACAGCACACTCAGGACGAAACATGGCCAACCTCTACGACCTAAAAAAATTCGATCTCAATCTGTTAGTCATCTTCGAATGCATTTACCAACATCTCAGTATCAGTAAGGCTGCCGAGACGCTCTATATCACGCCTTCGGCCGTGAGCCAGTCGCTGCAACGTCTGCGTGGCCAGCTCAATGATCCCCTTTTTATCCGTTCAGGTAAAGGGATTACGCCAACCACGGTGGGCACTAACCTGCATCATCATCTTGAACAAAATCTCAACCAGATTGAACAAACTATCAACATGATGCATCACTCTGAGATCAAGAAAAATTTCGTCATTTATTGCTCTCAAATGGTATCGCCCGGCTATATGCTCGAACCGATGAAACTGTTAATGTCTGAGGAAAATTATGAGATAGAACAACGCGATATGCTTATCTCTCCGGAATCCGCAGAGGACCTGCTCGCCTACCGTAAAGCGGACCTGATTTTCACAATTGCCCCGGTGAAAAATCGCTCTGTGGTGTGTGTTCACTTTGCCACGGTGCCAATAATGTTAATCTGCCGGGAAAACCATCCAAGACTCACCGATACGGTCAGTCTCGAGGCGTTATACCGGGAGAAATTCACCTTTTACCAGAGTACTCACCCGGGCGTTAAAGAGTTCCAGAATCGTGCCAATGACGTTTTCCCGGAAAGAAATATTGCTTTTCGCACGGACTCCATCAGCTCGCTTATCTCCATGGTCAGTTCATCTGATCTGTTAGGCTTCATACCCGTATCAATCTATGAAGCCTATAAAGAGACGTTAAAATTAAAACGGGTCGCCGCCCCTTTTGAATTGCCCGAAATAAATGTCTATATGCTTTACAGCCGTTCATCTCTGAACAGCAGCGTTTTTTCAACGTTCATTGAGAAAATGCATAAACTCTGTCTTTCCGCTCCGTCTGCGTAAAATCATTTACATGGTGAATATAAAAATCGCAAACTAAAAAAATGATTCCGTGAAAATAATGAAAAATGATTTCATAATATCGTCTTAATTTCTTCCAGACATTTAACACGCAGGATGCGATTAACCATGTCGATCTATAAAATCCCTTTAGAGGAAAATGTCTTAGACGCTTCTGCGGAACGCATAGACTGGACGCTAAACAATTTCCCCAGGGTATGCGTTTCCTTTTCCGGTGGAAAAGATTCTACCGTGATGCTGCATCTCGTTGCCCAAAAAGCACGGCAATTAAAGCGAAAAATAGATGTCATCTTTCTGGACTGGGAAGCACAATTCTCGTCAACCATTCAGCATGTTGACACGATGAGAACGCTGTATCGGGATGTTATCCACCAGTTCTGGTGGGTAGCGCTTCCGCTCACGACCCAGAACGCCCTGTCACAGTTTCAACCTGAATGGCAGTGCTGGGAACCCGGGACAAACTGGGTTCGCCAGCCACCGGAAGATGCCATTACCGATTATCACTATTTTGATTTTTATCAGCAGGGAATGACGTTTGAAGTCTTTGTGCGCGAGTTTGCCGAATGGTATGCGCAAAAACGTCCTGCCGCCGTCATGGTGGGGATCCGCGCCGATGAATCCTACAACCGTTTTCTGGCTATCGCGTCGGCACGTAAGCAGCGCTTTTCTGACGATAAACCCTGGACGACCGTCGCGCCAGGTGGTCACTCCTGGTATATCTACCCTCTGTACGACTGGAAAACCGCCGATATCTGGACGTGGTTCGCGAAATCAAAATGTTGCTATAACCCGCTATACGATCTGATGTACAAGGCGGGGGTGCCGCCACGCTATATGCGCATCTGCGAACCGTTTGGCCCGGAACAGCGCCAGGGCTTGTGGCTCTATCATGTCATTGAACCCGAACGCTGGGCAGCGATGTGTGAACGCGCCTGCGGGGTGCGCAGCGGCGGTATTTATGCCGGGCACGACAACCATTTTTATGGCCACCGGAAGATCCTGAAACCAGACCATCTTGGCTGGCGCGAATACGCCATGCTGCTACTCGACAGCATGCCGCAAAATACGGCGGAACATTACCGCAATAAAATCGCGGTGTATCTCCACTGGTATCAAAAGCGAGGCATGAACGATATTCCTGATACGCAGGAGGGTGACATTGGCGCCAAGGATATTCCCTCATGGCGACGTATCTGTAAGGTTTTACTTAATAACGATTACTGGTGCAGGGCCCTGTCATTTAGCCCAAATAAACCAAAACACTATCAGCGCTACAGCGACAGAGTGAAGGCAAAACGCAAGGAGTGGGGCATTTTATGCGACAGCGAATAATCACCGAAATTGACATCTACCTTCAATCACTTCCCGAAGAGGATCGAATCAATGCCATTAACGCCTTCCGTCAGGCAATACATAAAAACAGCCCTTTTCGTGAGCAACCTATAGACTGTGTGCTCTGGGTTAAACAGGACGCGATTACCGCCAACGATTACAACCCCAATAACGTTGCCCCACCGGAAAAACGATTACTCAGCAAGTCACTGGAACTTGATGGGTTCACCCAGCCTATCGTTGTGACCGAAAGCGAACAGCAGCAGTATGAAATCGTGGACGGTTTTCACCGCCATGAAATTGGTACAACCCGGGCGGTTTTGAAGCGCCAGCTCAAAGGGTACTTACCCGTCACTTGCCTGCGCCAGGAGCGACAGGACAAACATAACCGAATGGCGGCCACCATTCGCCACAACCGGGCTCGTGGGCGGCATCAAATCAACGCCATGTCAGAGATTGTTCGTGAACTGGTTCAGCTCGGCTGGGACGACGAGAGGATAGGCAAGGAGCTTGGGATGGATAGCGACGAAGTGCTGCGCCTCAAACAAATCAACGGCCTGCTCGAACTCTTCGCAGACCGTCGTTTTTCTGAAGCCTGGACGGTGAAATAGTCAGAGCGCGTTTAACCTCGCTGCCGCTGCCAGCAGCGTCGATTCCTGCTTCGCAAAGCAAAGTCGGATCAGCTTATGCGGGAAGGGATCGGCGCAGAACACCGACAGCGGAATGGCCGCCACGCCCACCTCTTTCGTCAGCCACTGGCAGAAACTCACGTCGTCCAGATCGGAAATCGCGCTGTAGTCGGCCAGCAGGAAATAGGTCCCTTCACAGGGTAAAATCTCCAGACGGCTTTTGCTCAACGCAGCCACAAACCCATCCCGACGCGCACGGTAGAAATCCGGTAGCTCACGGTAGTGCCCGGGTTCGCTGCGCAGCATATCCGCCAGCGCCAGCTGAGCGGGTGTGTTCACCGCAAACGTCAGATACTGATGCACTTTACGCAGCTCAGCGCTGATGGCGGCGGGCGCCACGCAGTACCCGACCTTCCAGCCGGTCATATGGTAGGTTTTGCCAAATGACGATACCGCGATTGCACGCTCGCGAAGCTGCGGATGCGCCAGCACGCTGGCATGCCCCTCTTCGGCGAAGCAGATATGCTCATACACCTCGTCGCTCAGAACATAGATTTCACGTTCGGCGATGGCCTGCCACAGGGCGGCAAAATCGCTCTTCAGCCACACCGTCGCCGATGGGTTGTGCGGCGTATTCAGGATCACCAGCCGGGTTTTATCGCTCAGCAGCGCGGCAAACGCCTGCCAGTCCGGACGAAAATGAGGCGGCTGGAGCGCCACGCGTTTCACCACGCCGCCGGCCAGTTCAATCGCCGGGGCGTAGCTATCGTAGCTTGGGTCAAAACAAATAACCTCGTCGCCGGTACGCACCAGGGCGGTTATCGCCGCATACAGCGCTTCGGTCGCCCCTGCGGTTACCGTGATATCGCTGTTCGCATCAGGTTTATAGCCATACAGCTCAGCCGTTTTATCCGCAATGGCTTCACGCAACGCCTGCACGCCTGTCATCGGCGCGTACTGGTTTGCCCCCTGCGCCACGTGGTACGCCAGACGCTCCTGCAAATAGCGCGGGCCGTCAAAATCCGGGAACCCCTGCGAGAGGTTAATGGCGTTGTGCTGCTGCGCCAGAGCGCTCATCTGCGTAAAAATCGTCGTGCCGAGATTTGGAAGTTTACTTTGCGGGATCAACGGGTTATTGCTCATTGTAGTGTGCCTGCCTGTAATACTTATGTTGCTGACACTATAACACGATGTTAGTCTTTGGCAATCAAGACGCTTAGACGTCTAAACGATATAAATATTCCTGACCGAGAGGGTAAAAGGAAATGACAGACAACCTGCAACTCACACACCTGGTCGAGGCCTGCCGCTGGATTGGCGCTAAAGGCTGGGCGCCCGCTACCGGCGGCAATATGTCCGTGCGTCAGGATGAACACCTGTGCTGGCTGAGCGAATCCGGAAAAGATAAAGGCAGCCTGACCACCGCCGATTTTCTACAGGTTGAAATCGCCACCAACCGTGCGCCGTCTGGCCGTAAACCGTCGGCAGAGACCGGGCTGCATACCCTCATCTATCGCCTGTTTCCCGAGGCTAACGCCGTCCTGCACGTTCACACCGTCAATGCCACGGTGCTGTCGCGTCTGGTCAACGAGGCCGAGCTGAAGATCACCGGTTTCGAGATGCAAAAATCCCTTACCGGGCAGACCACGCACCAGGATACGGTGGCCATCCCGGTGTTTGATAACGACCAGGACATCGACGCCCTCGCCTCGCGCATCGCCCATTACGCGCAGGAACGCCCGCTTAATTATGGTTTTCTTCTGCGCGGCCATGGCTTAACCTGCTGGGGACGCGACGTGGCCGAAGCCCGCCGTCATCTGGAAGGTTTAGAATTCTTATTTGAATGCGAAATGCGTTTACGACAATGGGAGAGAGTATGATTCGCGCGATTGTGACGGATATTGAAGGGACCACCAGCGATATCCGTTTTGTCCATGATGTTTTGTTCCCCTACGCGCGTGAGCGGCTGGCGGCCTTCGTGACCGCGCAGCAGTACGCCGAGCCGGTCAAATCGATTCTGGACAACCTGCGTGATGAAATTGGCCACCCGCACGCCAGCGTCAGCGATCTCATCAACGTGCTGTTTACCTTTATGGATGAAGACCGCAAATCGACGGCGCTCAAAGCCCTGCAAGGCATCATCTGGCAAGACGGCTACGTCAACGGCGACTTTACCGGACACCTCTATCCGGACGTGCTGCCTGCGCTGGAAAAATGGAAGGCACAAGGCATTGATCTCTATGTTTATTCCTCTGGCTCCGTCGCCGCGCAGAAACTGTTATTTGGCTACAGCGACGAAGGTGATATTACTCATCTGTTCAGCGGCTATTTTGATACCCACATCGGCGCCAAGCGCGAGGTGCAGTCTTATCAAAACATTGCGGCACAAACGGGCATCGCCCCGTCGCAGATCCTGTTCCTGTCCGATATTCATCAGGAGCTGGACGCGGCTGAACGGGCAGGTTTTCGCACCCTGCAGCTGATTCGCGGTGAAGATGACGGCGCAAGCCATCATCATCAGATTCACCAGTTTGACGAGATTAATCCGGAGCAGATCCCTTCATGAGCGCATTGACCATTTATTCCGATAAAGACGCCAGTCAGCACCAGTGGCACAGCACCGACGCCGTCGAGATCGCCCAACAGCTGAACGCCAAAGGCGTGCGTTTTGAACGCTGGGCTGCGGATCGCGATGTAGGGCACGATCCCGCACCTGAAGCCGTGATCGCGGCCTATCAGCATGCGATCGACAAGCTGGTGGCAGAGAAAGGCTACCAGAGCTGGGACGTGATTAGCCTGCGCGCCGACAATCCGCAGAAAGAGGCGCTGCGCGCGAAGTTTCTGAACGAACACACTCACGGCGAAGACGAAGTGCGCTTTTTCGTGGAAGGGGCGGGATTGTTCTGCCTGCACATCGGCGATGAGGTGTATCAGGTGCTGTGCGAGAAAAACGACCTGATCTCCGTTCCCGCAGGCACGCCGCACTGGTTTGATATGGGCTCAGAGCCGAACTTTACGGCGATTCGTATTTTCGATAACCCGGAGGGTTGGGTGGCGCAGTTTACCGGGGATGCGATTGCGGATGCATACCCACGCCTAAAATAATATCCAAATAAACAAGTACAGTTCCTTCAAGATGAAGGAACTTTTATAAATTATATCTTATTCTTAAATTTGCGAAGCAAATCACAAATACTTTACTTCATTCAGTAAAAAACACAACTAATATTCTATAAAAATAAATTATCGTTAATGATTATTACTTATTCCCAAAGAGATTAACATGGCAAAAAATCCAATAATAATACGACAAAACTTGAGGATTGGCGAACTCGATGCCGAATCCGATACACAATTACTTGATGAATGCTTTGTAGATAGTGGATATCTATCAAAATTACTAGATACTAATGATACATCTTCTATTGTTGTAGGAAGAACTGGAGCAGGGAAAAGCGCATTATTGCACAAAGTAATGAATAAAGCATATAGATACAAGAAGCTTGATCCTAACGATATATCAATCCGTTTTCTTGAGCACTCTGATATTATTTCTTTTTTTGAAGCGCTAGACGTAAATTTAGATTTATTCTATAAAATACTCTGGCGACACATACTTATAATGGAGTTTTTAAAAATACGTCATGATATAAGCAGCGAGAGTGACACAAGAAATTTCCTCACCAGCTTAGCTAGTTTTTTAAGAAAAGATGAAATCAGGAAACGCGCATTAGAATATTTTAGAGAATGGGGTGATAAATTTTGGATTGACACAGACACACACCTGAGAGAAATAACAAAAAAACTTGAGAATGACACTAAAGCCAAAATAGGAACAGCACTTCATGGCATTGAATTAAATGCTGAGGCAGCCAAGAGAATATCTGAGGAAGATAAGCATGAAATAAAGAAAAGAGCTTCTGAGGTTGTTAGTGGAATGCAAATTCAAAAATTAAATGAAGTTCTCGATATGCTTGCAGAACATTCATTCTCAGATCTTCAAAAGAAACATTACATTGTTATAGATCAGCTTGATGAAAACTGGGCCGAAAACAACACTCGATATAAATTCATAAGAGCATTAATTGAAGAGATAAAAGTATTCAGACGTATCAAGAACGTCAAGATAATAGCTGCTTTAAGACATGACCTTCTTAAATCTGTATTCAATATCACAAGAGGCTCTGGATTTCAAGAGGAGAAGTACGAATCATATATTCTTGATCTTCAATGGACCGCAAATCAACTTAATGAGTTAGTTTCAAAGAGAATCCAAGAGGTTTTCAAAAAACAATATACAAGAGAAAACGTCGAAATTAATGATCTTTTCCCATCCCCCAAAGGAGGGAGTAAGGGAATGTTGCCAATCGAGTATATTATAGAGAGAACACTATATCGGCCAAGGGATGTTTTACAGTTCGTAAATGAATGTTTTAAAATAGCACTCAACAGAGAACGAATCTCCTGGGATTCCATTCATAAAGCTGAAAGTGTTTATTCAGAAAAAAGATTGCGTTCTTTAAAAGAAGAATGGGGAGATATATATCCATCTTTCGAAGAAACTATAGAAATCCTCAGAGAGGTTCCAGAAAAATTCACCCGAACACTTATTCCTAAAAACAACATAGAATCTGTAGCATCGGAACTCGCCATTCAAAATACTAATGACCCATGCGCAATCATCGCTTCTAAAATGCTCAATAGCGAAGTAAGAGAATCTGATGTCATTAACGAGATATTTTTATGCTTATACAATATTAGTGCGATAGGATTCAAAGTTAGCCCCTTAACTCCATATAAATGGTCTTTCAGAGATAGTGGTCCTGTAAATAAAGCTGAAATAAAGAGGGCAAGTCATATCAAAGTACATAAAATGTTGCATAAAGCATTAGATATAAAAATTGCGATATCTGATATTTATAATAAAGATGATAGAGATGACGAGATAGATTGAGTAATTTTTGAGTTAGGGCGCTAAAAATATAATGCGCCCATAATTTTAACATATTAAAGATTGTAAAATAGTAAGGACCTCTTCGTTACTTAAGCTAAGTAATCTCGCCAGATGCACAAACTCCACCACGTCTAACCTGCGTTCACCACTTTCCACTTTAGCGATAAACGATTGGGGTTTCCCTAAAGCCTCCGCAAGCTGGGCCTGAGTAATCCCCTTCTCTTTACGAGCTTTCTTCAACGCATTGATAACACGCTGGTATTCATCCGAGTAAACTGAGGCCATTGTTCCGATTCCATACAAATATCCTGAAATCGAATATCCTCCCGTTGTGTTTTTATCCCAAAACAGGATAATTGAGTGCGTAACAAACACACCTAAGGAGGACAAAATGCGTCAGCAGAACTGGCACTCAGCCGATATTATCGCCGCACTAAAGAAACATGGAACAAGCCTCGCAGCCTTGTCTCGAAAGGCTGGGCTTTCATCATCCACACTGGCAAATGCGCTTACCCGACCATGGCCTAAAGGTGAATTGCTTATCGCTCAGGCGCTAGACATTCCGCCTGATGTGATATGGCCGGAAAGATATTTTGATGAAAAGGGAGCGCCAGTATTTCGTCAGATGAGGCATACAAAAAAGAAAAATCTTTCTTTGACATGATTAACGCATTCTCCCCATCCCTCTCCCTCAAGGGAGAGGGGGTTGAAGAGACTTCACATACCCCACCAGCTGATCCAGCACAACACCCCACCCTTCATGGAAGCCCATCTGCTCATGCTGCTCGCGGATTTCCTTCGTCGGGTGACGCGCAATCGCCGTGTAGCGGGTTTTGCCCTCCCCAACGTCCTCCAACAGCAGGATCGCCGTCATAAACGGCTTCTCGGCAGGCTTCCAGCCCTCGGTATAACCGTCGGTAAAGACCAGCTTGTTCCCCGGGTCGATTTCAAGAAACACGCCCCGGTTATCCATCCGCTGCCCATCCACCTCAAATACGGTATTGAACCGCCCACCCACGCGCAGATCGAGGTCGCAGTCGATCACCTTATGCGGTGCAGGGATGAAGAAGTTTTTGATGTGCTCCGGCGTGGTCCAGCAGAGCCACAGCAGGTCGCGCGGTGCATCCACCACGCGCTCCAGTTTTAAGTCTGTGTCAGGATCGAGCGTCACGATGTTGTCCTCTCAGGGAACCCCCTTAAAGGATAGCCGGACTCAGGCAAATTTCCCTTTCGCTACCTCGTCCGGCGTGATCACGCCTGTATCCAGCACCCAGCCGCTAATCAGCGAGGCGGGCGTGACGTCAAACGCCGGGTTATAGACCTGCGCCTCTTGCGGCGCCCACTGCACCGCGCCAAAGCTCCCCGCCACGCCCGTCACTTCGCTGGCCGCACGCTGCTCAATCGGGATCGCGTCACCGTTCGGGCAGTCCGGGTCGAGGGTCGTTTGCGGGGCAGCGACGTAGAACGGAATGCCGTGAAACTTCGCCAGCACCGCCAGGGAATAGGTGCCGATTTTGTTCGCCACGTCGCCGTTGGCAGCAATGCGGTCTGCACCCACCCACACGGCGTCCACCTGCCCTTTTGCCATCAGGCTGGCGGCCATCGAGTCGGTAATCAGCTGATACGGTACGCCCAGCTCGCCGAGCTCCCACGCGGTCAGCCTGCCGCCCTGCAATAGCGGACGGGTTTCATCCACCCAGACGTTGCTTACCTTGCCTTCCTGATGCGCGCGAGCAATCACCCCCAGCGCGGTACCGACGCCCGCCGTTGCCAGCCCGCCGGTGTTGCAGTGGGTCAGCAGGCGGCTGCCGGGCTTCACCAGCGCGCTTCCCGCTTTCGCAATCGCGTCGCAAAGCCGTTTGTCTTCGTCAATCAGCCGCAGCGCTTCGGCGACCAGCGCCGGAACATAATCTTCCTGCCACAGCGCAATCTTCATGCGGTCAAGGTTGTTCATCAGGTTCACCGCCGTCGGGCGGGAGGCGCGCAGGGTGTCCAGCGCCGCCGCCAGCTCGTCGCGGCTTTTGCCGTTTTCCGCCAGCAGCGCCAGCAGCAGGCTTGCAGAGAGACCAATCAGCGGCGCGCCGCGCACCCGCAGGGCGTGAATATGCCCAACCAGCGCCTCAACCGTCGAGGCATCCAGCCAGCGTTTCTCCTGCGGAAGCGCCTGCTGGTCGAGAATAAAGAGCTGATTATCCGCCACCCGCAGGCTGGTCGTCTGTAATGTCTGCATGTCGTTAATTCCCTGTTGCGTTGTTGTATCACATTGTGTCAGGATGAAATCCAGATGTATAGACGTCTACATGTCTTTATTAGCAAACCCGTGAGGAACAGGCCATGTCGCAATACCGTACCTTTACCGCTCATGACGCCGTGGAGTATGCCAGGCAGTTTGGCGGCCTTGATGACCCATCATCGCTGGTGGAGGCGCAGGAGGTAGGCGACGGCAACCTCAATCTGGTATTTAAAATTTTCGACGGCGCGGGCGTGAGCCGCATCATCGTTAAGCAGGCGCTGCCCTACGTGCGCTGCGTCGGGGAGTCCTGGCCGCTGACGCTGGACCGCGCCCGTCTTGAGGCGCAAACCCTGGTTGAGCACTACCAGCACAGCCCGCAGCACACCGTGAAAATCCACCACTTCGACCCGGAGCTGGCGGTGATGGTGATGGAAGATCTCTCCAGCCACCGCATCTGGCGCGGCGAGCTGATCAACAACATTTACTACCCGCAGGCGGCGCAGCAGCTGGGCGAATACCTCGCGCACGCGCTGTTCCACACCAGCGATTTCTACCTGCACCCGCACGAGAAAAAAGCGCAGGTGGCGAAATTCATCAACCCGGAGATGTGCGAGATCACCGAAGATCTGTTCTTCAACGATCCGTACCAGATCCACGAGCGCAACAGCTACCCGGCCGAGCTGGAAAATGACGTAGCGGCCCTGCGCGACGACGCTCAGCTTAAAATCGCCGTGGCCTCCCTCAAGCACCGCTTTTTCTCGCACGCCGAAGCCCTGCTGCACGGCGATATTCACAGCGGGTCGATTTTTGTGGCCGACGGCAGCCTGAAGGCCATCGACGCTGAGTTCGGCTATTTCGGGCCGATTGGCTTTGACGTTGGCACCGCCATCGGCAACCTGCTGCTGAACTTCTGCGGCCTGCCGGGGCACCTCGGCATTCGCGATGCCGCCGCCGCGCGCGAGCAGCGCCTGACCGATATTCAGGAGCTGTGGAACACCTTCGCGGAGCGCTTCCAGGCGCTGGCAAACGAGAAAGCCCGCGACGCCGCACTCAGCGCGCCGGGCTATGCCTCCGCGTTCCTGAAAAAGGTCTGGCATGACGCCATCGGGTTCTGCGGCACCGAGCTGATTCGCCGCAGCGTCGGGCTTTCACACGTGGCGGATATCGATACCATCCAGGATGAAGCCATGCGCCACGAATGCCTCCGCCATGCAATATCCCTCGGTAAAGCGCTGATTGTCATTGCCGACCGCATCGACAGCGCGGAAGAGCTGGTGGCACGGGTGCGGCAGTACAGCTGAGAACGTTTGCCCGGTGGCGCTCCGCTTACCGGGCCTACGGGTGCAAAATGTAGGCCGGGTAAGGCGAAGCCGCCACCCGGCAAAAACTCACCCCAGATACTCAATCACCGACATCCCGCCGTTATAATCCGTGCTGTAAATAATCCCCTGCGCATCCACAAACACGTCGCACGACTGGATCACCTGCGGGCGGTTGGGCCGCGTATCCATCATCCTCTCCGGCGCCGCGGGCACCAGCGCTCCCGTTTCTACCGGGCGATACGGATTGGAAATGTCATACGCGCGCACGCCCGCGTTCTGGTACGTCGCGAAGATCAGCGTCGAGCTGACGAAGCTTCCCGGCCGGTTCTCGTGCAGGTTGTGCGGGCCGAAATGCGCCCCTTTCGCCACGTAGTCGGTTTCATCCGGCTGCGGGAAGGTGGCAATACTTACCGGGTTCGACGGCTCGCGGATATCAAACAGCCAGATCAGCTTTTCGCCGTCCTGCTGGTTATCCAGCACCGCCTCGTCCAGTACCACCAGCAGGTCGCGATCCGGCAGCGGCAGCGCGGTGTGCGTCCCACCACCAAACGGCGGGCTCCAGTTACGGTGGCTAATGAGCTTAGGCCGGGTGCGGTCCTTCACGTCCAGCAGCGTCAGGCCGCCGTCACGCCAGCTGCCGTAGGCGGTGTCGCCGGCAATAATCGCATGGTGCAGGGCGTAACGTTTTCCTTCCGGCCAGTCCGGCTTCTCACCTTCGGCCTGGTTCATCCCGGGCAGCCACCAGCGCCCCGCGACTTCAGGCTTACGCGGGTCCGCAAGATCGATGGTCAGGAAGATATAGTCGGTAAAGCCGTCGATCAGCGCTGAAACGTAGGCCCAGCGGCCGCCGACGTACCAGATGCGGTGAATGCCGATGCCGCTCAGCGACAGAAAACCGATTTCGCGCGGCCTGTCCGGCGTGGAGATATCAAAGACGCGAAGCCCGGCGCTCCAGCCTTTATCCTGCACGTCGCTGACGGTCTCCCCCACCTGGCGCGTGTAGTAGACCTTCTCATCGGCAAAACGCGCATCGGCAAACAGATCCCGGGCGTTGATCACCAGCAGCAGATCGTCGTGCGCCTGGAGGTGTACGTTCCAGGTACCCGGCGGCGCGGGCACGTAACCTGCGGCTTTTGGTTTTTTCGGATCGCGCACGTCGACAATGGAAAAGCCCTGCGACACCATATGACCGATATAGGCGAAACCACGGTGCACCATCAGCTGTACACCGTCCGGACGACCGCCCTGGTCGCTATGGCCAATCAGCCGCATATTGCGGCTGTATTCGGGAGGGGGTAATTGAGACACCTTATGCTCCTTACGCCCGGTGGCGCTGCGCTTACCGGGCCTACAGGTGCGAAATGTAGGCCGGGTAAGGCGCAGCCGCCACCCGGCTTGGTTTACTTGTTTTTAGCGGCAAGCGTCGCAAACCACGGCGCGATAAAATCTTCCGTCTGGCCCCAGCCTGGAATGATTTTCCCCAGCGACGCCACGTTCACCGCACCCGGCTGGGCGGTCAGCAACGCCTGCGGAATAGCCGCCGCCTTGAAATCGTAGGTGGCAGGCGTCGCTTCTCCGGCAATCTTATTGGCGATCAGGCGTACGTTGGTCGCGCCAATCAGCTTCGGATCTACCGCCACGCTCACCTTCCACGGGCTACCCGGCTCGCGCATCAGCTGGAGATCCTGGTTGGAGATGTCGATGCTGTAGAGCTTGATCTCGGTGCGGCCGTTCTCTTTCAGCGCCTTATACGCGCCCTGACTGAAGGCATCCCAGGTCCCCCAGATGGCGTCGATTTTACCTTTCGGGTATTTCGCGAGGATCGCCCCCACCTTGTTGGCGGTGTCGCCCTGCACGTCAGAGGAGACCGCGCCGATGGACTCCAGCTCTTTAATCTCCGGATACTGTTTTTGCAGTTCTTTGTAGGCCGCCTGACGGCGCTCCATCGGCGGGAAGCCCGCGACCCACAGCTTGACGATATTGGCCTTGCCGTTGAAATCTTTCGCCAGTTGACCAAAAGAGAGGTTGGTCAGGGAGGCATCGTCCTGCTGGGTAACAGTTACGCCCGGGATCTCGCCGTTCACGGCGGTATCAAATACCGCGACTTTGATCCCGGCATCCACCGCCTTCTTCACCAGCGCGGTGGAGTACGGGTCGCGCCCCTGGGAGAGAATAATCCCGTCATATTTCTGGCTGATGGCCTGGTTAACGAAGTCCTGGAATTTGGCATCGTCCCCGTTACTTAAAAACGTGCTGACCTTAAAGCCAAGCTTCTTCCCTTCCTGAATCGCCCCGGCAACAAACTGCGTGGTGTTGTCGTCCGAGCCCAGGTTGCGGATCACCGCAATGCGAATGGGGCCGTCATGGCTGGCAATGGCGGCCGGAACCGGCGCGGGGGTAGCCGCCAGGCCCGGCAAAGAAGTGAGTAATCCAAGAGCTACCAAAGAGAGCGCAATCTTTTTCATTTATTATCCCGTTGTGTTGTCAGCGTTTTTGTATGTAAGTAATCGCCAGTGCCATCGCGAGCACCAGCCCTTTTATAATGTCCATGGCGTAATACGGCACGGAGAGCATCACCAGCCCGTTCGACAGCACGCCGAGGATCACCGCCCCCACCAGCGTGCCCAGCGCGTTCGGCTTGCCGGACCCGGCCAGCGAGAACCCGATCCACGCCGCCGCCACCGCATCCATCAGGTAGCCGCCACCCGCATTCACTTGCGATGAACCGATACGCGAAGCCAGCAAAATTCCGCCCAGTCCCGCCAGCAGCGAGGCGATCACGTAGGCCGCCACCTTGTAGCGCGTGGTACGAATACCGGAGAGACGCGCGGCTTCCGGGTTGCCGCCAATGGCGTACATCCGGCGTCCGTGGGTGGTCAGCGACAGGCCAAGCTGCGCCAGAATCGTCACCACCAGCATGACGATCACAATGGTCGGCACCTGCCCCAGCAGGCTGAACGCCGCCGGAATGGTCCCTTCCGCCATGTCGCCGCTCGGCAGCACCATGTTCTCGGTAATCGACCCGCCGTAGCTGTAGGTCATCGCCACGCCCTGGATGACAAACAGGCTGGCAAGGGTCGCGAGCATGTCCGGAATGCGCAGAATGACGATCAGGAAGGCGTTAAACAGGCCGACCAGCGTGCAGAGCGCGAGGGTCAGCAGAATCGACTCGGTGGTGCCGAAGCCGTGCCAGACGAAGAGTGAAACCACCAGCGCGTTCGCCAGCGACGCGGTTGACCCCACCGACAGATCGAACCCGCCGACGGTCAGTGAAATCGAGACGCCGATGGCAATCACCGTCACGATGGCAATCGAGCGCAGAATGTTGATGATGTTGTTCGGATCGAGGAAGCTGTCCGACGCCAGGCCAAACACCGCCACCAGCGCGACGACGGTCAACAGCATGCCCCACCTGTAGAGAAAATCGAAAATCTGCTGACGGCCAGACGCCGCCGCGTTCACTGAAAGGGCCTTG
The DNA here is from genome assembly GCF_032389435.1 of Enterobacter sp. DTU_2021_1002640_1_SI_PRY_ASU_LCPMC_013. Classification (NCBI taxonomy): domain Bacteria; kingdom Pseudomonadati; phylum Pseudomonadota; class Gammaproteobacteria; order Enterobacterales; family Enterobacteriaceae; genus Enterobacter; species Enterobacter sp. DTU_2021_1002640_1_SI_PRY_ASU_LCPMC_013. The sequence continues at coordinate 1,233,254 of NZ_CP135594.1, read as the reverse complement.
CTCACGACGCCGTTCCTCCGGTTGAATAATAAAGTAGTGTCTCTTCCCGGGCCTCGGCTCCGGCGATTTCCGCCACGATGCGTCCGTCCCACAGCACGCAGATGCGGTCGCACAGCCCGACCAGCTCGGCGAACTCGCCCGAGGCGTAAATCACCCCTTTGCCCTCGCGCGCCAGGCCGTCGATCAGCTGAAACAGATCGGTTTTGGCCTTCACGTCCACGCCTTTGGTCGGCTCGTCGAATATCAGCACGCTGGCGTCATTGCGCAGCCATTTCCCGATGGCGACCTTCTGCTGGTTACCGCCGGAAAGCCGACGCAGCACCTGCCCCGGCCCGCGCGTGCGCACGCCGACGCGGGCAATCACCTCTTCTGCCCAGCGCCACGCCTGACGATGACCAAACAGGCTCCAGCGCGAGAAGCTGTTATCGGCGCACACGGCAAGGTTCATGCTCACCGGCTCGTCGATAAAAATGCCCTCTTTGCGCCGCTCCTCCGGCACCAGCGCCAGACCGCGCAGTACCGAGTCTGCCGGATCGCGCGGTTTCCAGGCCTGATGGTTCAGCTCGCCGCGCGCTACGCGGCTTAAGCTGGCGCCAAACAGCGCCTTGCAGAGTTCCGTTTTCCCCGCCCCCGCCAGCCCGGCAATGCCGAGGATTTCACCTTTGCGCAGGTGCAGGGAGATATCTTTGAGCAGGGCATCGTCGTGCAGCCCTTCCACCCGCAGCAGCGTCTCCTCACCGTGCGGCGGGCGTGGGGGCGGATAGATATCGCTCAGCTCGTGGCCAAGCATCTTCTCAACAATCGCTTCGCCGCTCAGATCCGCCATCGGGCCGGACTCAATCAGCCTGCCGTCGCGCAGCACCGTCAGGGTGTCGCAGATGGCCTTCAGCTCGTGAATGCGGTGAGAGATAAACACCACGCCGATACCCTGCTGTTGCAGACGTCTTACTACCGCAAACAGGCGCTCACTCTCGTGCGCGTCCAGCGGCGCGGTGGGCTCATCAAGAATGAGAAAACGGCAGTGGTGCGAGAGCGCCCGCGCCAGCAAAATCTGCTGTTTTTCAGCCAGCGTGCAACTGTCGATGGAGCGGCGTACGTCGAGCGAAACATCCAGCTGCGCCAGCGCCTGCCGCGCCTGCTGACGAACCGCGCGCCAGCTGTAGCGGTGCCCCGGATACGCCAGCTGGTCGAGCATGATGTTTTCGGCAATGCTTAACCCGGGGATGAGCGCCACATCCACCTCCTGCTGCACAAGGTGGATACCCAGCCGTTTGGCGTCCAGCGGCTCGCGGATACTTACCGGCTGGTTGTTAATGCAGATTTCGCCTTCATAACGATCGTGCGTCCCGCACAGCACCGCCATCAGCGTCGATTTCCCCGCGCCGTTGGCGCCGGTCAGCGCATGCACCGACCCGCCGTTCAGGGTGAAATCCACGCGCGACAGGGCCTGAAAGCCGGAAAAGGCCAGGCTGATACCGCGCATCTCTAGGCGACTGGAAACCATCCGCGTAAATCCTTCATTACTCTTCTGATTTAGCGAATTTTTCACAGCTCTTGTTGACTGACAACGACGGAAAAGGCATAAGTTAAAGCAAAATATTATTAGCCATCCGGATGTCCAGACATAACATCGGGTTAGCGCTTGCTAAAAAAGGACAACTTCATGAGCAACACCGATATCCGCGTCGTGCCCGGCCCGGCGAACTACTTCTCTCATCCGGGAAGCCTTGCCCACCTGGATGATTTCTTTACTCCGGAACAGCTTTCCCGCGCGGTGTGGATCTACGGCGAGCGGGCAATCGAGGGTGCACGCCCTTATCTGCCGCAGAGTTTTAACGCGACGGGGGCAAAACATCTGCTGTTTAAGGGCCATTGCAGCGAGAGTGACGTCACCCATCTGGTGAACGAGTCGGGTAGTGAAACCAGCGTGGTGATTGGCGTGGGCGGCGGTGCGGTAATGGATACCGTCAAGGCCGTGGCGCGTCGTCTGGGCGTGCCGTTCGTAGGCATTCCCACTATCGCCGCCACCTGCGCGGCGTGGACACCGCTCTCCGTCTGGTACAACGATGCCGGTCAGGCGCTACAGTTTGAGATTTTTGACGACGCCAACTTTCTGGTGCTGGTGGAGCCGCAGATCATCCTTAACGCCCCGGCGGAATACCTGCTGGCGGGCATCGGCGATACGCTGGCGAAGTGGTACGAAGCGGCGGTGCTCGCCCCTCAACCTGAGAGTCTGCCGCTGACCGTGCGTCTTGGCCTGAACGGTGCGCTGGCGATCCGCGACGTGCTGCTGGAACGCAGCGAAGAGGCGCTTGCGGATCAGCAGCGCGGCGAACAGACGCAGGCGTTCCGGGACGTGGTGGATGCAATTATTGCCGGAGGCGGAATGGTAGGCGGTCTGGGTGAGCGCTATACCCGCGTGGCGGCGGCGCACGCGGTGCACAACGGCTTAACCGTGCTGCCGCAGACGGAAAAATACCTGCACGGCACCAAGGTGGCCTACGGCATTCTGGTGCAGAGCGCCCTGCTCGGTCAGGACGACGTGCTGGCGCAGCTGGTGGCGGCGTACCAGCGCTTCAATCTGCCGACCACGCTTAGCGAGCTGGACGTCGATATTCACAACCGCGACGAGCTGGATAAGGTCATTGCCCACACCCTGCGCCCGGTGGAGTCGATTCACTATCTGCCGGTGACGTTAACGCCTGAGGTTCTGCGCGCCGCGTTTGAGAAGGTGGAATCCTTCAGCCGTTAATTGCGCCGACGGGCTATACCGAATGATGATTCTCTCCACTCTTGCAACGAGGTCATCATGCAGATCGATTTAACAGGAAAAAGGCGCGGGTTACCGGCGCCAGCCGTGGGCTGGGTCGCGATCTGGGGCCGCGGGGCAAATTTCCGGCACCGGTCTGGACGTGGACGGCGGTTTGAACGCCTGATCGCATCTTTTTCTGCAAGCCTCTGTCGCCCGGCAGAGGCCTGTTCGAGCCGCCTCGACGATTCGCGTTTTGCCGCTTTCTCGCGGTTGTTCTCCGCTCTACAGTACCTCATTAGAAATTCGGAATTTATCTAATAGTCTTATTATTTCCTTATATTTTGCGTGGGCGTACAGTGGAGGTACGGATGAAGATTGTGTGGTCTAAAACAGCAGAGAAGCAGTTTTCTAAAATCGATCCTCGATATCAGAACCGCATTAAATTCAGGCTGGAGAAGATGGATGATAAAACATCACCTGTCGCGGATATCAAGAAATTATCTTCTCCCGAAAACCACTACAGGTTGCGATTAGGTGATTACAGGGTCATTTACACCTTCGGAGACCCGCCGGGTGATATCTGCTACGTAGTGGCAGTAAAACGCCGGACAACCACCACCTACCTTCATGAGGAGCATACGGAATATGACTATTCAGTTCATCAAGGATGAAGAAGGAAAAAAACAGTATGTTGTCATACCCTACGGTGAATATTTTCGCATGCGTTTAGCCATGCTTGAGTACGATGACGATGATGAAAACGACTGGGAAGACATCCCTTACGAATCAGACATCTACGATAACGTGGGTTTACCGGGTGAAGTGTGCGACATTATGCATAACGAGAACGTCAGCCTACAGGCCGCCTGGCGCATTTTACGCGGTATGTCCCAGCAGGAGGTGGCGGAGAAGCTCGGCATCAGCCAGTCCGCCGTGTCACAGCTTGAAGCGCTGGACTCCCGACCGCAAAAGCGCACCCGCGAAAAGCTGGCGGTAATTTACGGCTGTAAACAGGAGCAGATCAGTCTCTATTTACCAAAAGAGGGTTAACAGCACTTCGCCCCACCCTTGCCACCGTAGCGGGCGTCCTGGCGGTCGCGGAAAAATTCTTCGTAGGTCATGGGCGTCTGGTCCGGGTGGTTGACGCGCATATGCTCGACGTAGTTGTCGTAATCCGGCACGCCAATCATCATTTTAGCGGCCTGGCCCAGGTATTTACCTGCTTTGGAAAGGGTGTCGAACATAGTTCTGATCTCACAGGAAATGTAGGCCGGGTAAGGCTAAGCCGCCACCCGGCACACGGGTTAATGCGCCCCTTTCGCCTGGGTGACAATCTCGTCCAGGTTCTCAGGCATTGGCTCATACGGCGTCTCTTTCGCCGTCGGTTTGTCGACTTTCAACGCCGCCAGCGCGGTTTTCAGAGAATACAACGCCAGCACCACAACCACCACCATAAAGAAGATGGTCAGCCCGGCGTCCAGACGGTTGTTAAACACCAGCTGCGACAGTTGAGATTCGGTGTACTGTGCCGGGATCTTACCGCTGTCGATCATCGCCTGGAACTTGTTGGCGATCGCCAGGAAGCCCACCTTATTGTCCGGGCTGAAGGCTTTCTGCCAGCCCGCGGTCAGGGTACAGATCAGCAGCCACGCCGTTGGCACCAGCGCCACCCATGCGTAACGCTGGCGCTTCATCTTGAACAGGACTACGGCACAGAGCATCAGGGCCATGCCCGCCAGCATCTGGTTGGCGATACCGAACAGCGGCCACAGGGTGTTAATCCCGCCGAGCGGATCGACCACGCCCTGATGCAGGAAGTAGCCCCACGCCAGCACGCACAGCGCCGTCGCCAGCAGGTTAGCCGGGAGTGAATCGGTACGCTTCAGGTTCGGGGAGATCACCCCCAGCAGATCCTGCAACATAAAGCGCGCCGCACGCGTACCGGCATCCACCGCCGTCAGAATAAACAGCGCCTCGAACAGAATGGCGAAGTGATACCAGAACGAGACATCCATCAGCCCGCCCAGCGCGCCGTGCAGAATGTAGGCCATGCCCACCGCCAGCGTTGGCGCCCCGCCTGCGCGGGAGATAATTGACTGCTCGCCGACCTCATTAGCGATATGCGTCAACGTTTCAGGGGTAATCGCAAAGCCCCAGCCGCTGACCACCTGCGCGGCAGAGGCAACCACGTCAACGGTGCCGGCCGGGGCCAGTACCGCCATTGGGCTGTTCATCGCAAAGTAAACGCCCGGGTCAATAATACAGGCCGAAACCAGCGCCATAATCGCCACGAAGGATTCCATCAGCATGCCGCCGTAGCCAATCAGGCAGGCCTGATTTTCATTCGCCAGCATCTTCGGCGTGGTTCCGGAGGCGATCAGCGCGTGGAAGCCCGACACCGCGCCGCAGGCGATGGTGATAAACAGGAACGGGAACAGGTTACCGGTCCAGACCGGGCCGGTGCCGTCAATAAATTTGGTCAGCGCAGGCATGGTCAGGGTCGGGCGCATAATCAGAATGCCGATCGCCAGCCCGACGATGGTGCCGATTTTCAGGAAGGTGGAGAGGTAGTCACGCGGGGCCAGCAGCAGCCACACCGGCAGCACCGCCGCCACGAAGCCGTAGCCCACCAGCATCCAGGTCAGTTGCACGCCGGTGAAGTCGAAGAACGGCGCCCAGGTCGGGCTTTCCGCTACCCAGCCGCCGGAGATAATGGCAAACACCAGGAACACCAGGCCAATCACCGACACTTCACCAATGCGCCCCGGACGCAGATAGCGGATATAGATCCCCATAAACAGCGCCAGCGGAATGGTAAAGGCGACCGTGTAGGTTCCCCACGGGCTGTGGGTCAAGGCTTTCACCACGATCATCGCCAGCACCGCGAGGATGATCACCATGATCATAAAGGTCGCCACCAGCGCAATCACCCCGGCGGTTGCCCCCATCTCCTCTTTCACCAGCTCACCCAGCGAACGACCGTCGCGGCGGGTGGAGACGAACAGCACCATGAAGTCCTGCACCGCACCCGCCAGCACCACCCCCGCGAGGATCCAGATCATCCCCGGCAGATAGCCCATCTGCGCGGCCAGTACCGGCCCCACCAGCGGGCCTGCCCCGGCAATCGCCGCGAAATGGTGACCGAACAGCACTTTTTTATCGGTCGGCACGTAGTCCAGACCGTCATTGTGACGCACGGCAGGCGTCATGCGCGTGGCATCAACCCCTAACACGTTTTTCGCAATATAGCGGCCATAAAAACGGTATGCGATCAGATAAATGCAGACGGAGGCGACGACGATCCACAGCGCGTTGATCTGCTCCCCCCGGTTGAGGGCGATATAGCCCAGGGCAAAGGCTCCCACCACGGAGAGCACCGCCCACGTAAGGTATTTCCCTGAGTTGTTCATAGTTGTTGTCCGTTGTTGTGAAACAGTGAGATGTTACATTTTGTTTCTAGAACAACGGATAAAATTTAACAACTTTGAAACGCAATAATGCGTGGTCAAACCAGAGATTTACACCACAGTGTTAAGCCGATCACTTTCAGCTGAATGACTTACCCCAACACCATCGTACTCAACCGACAGGTACAGCACCGCCGCCCCTGCTCGTCGAACACCACGATCTCCCAGCTCTGGCTGGAACGGCCCAGATGCAGCGGCTGACACACGCCGCGTACCTTACCGTGAGAGACCGCGCGGTGGTGCGTGGCATTCAGTTCCGTGCCCACCACGTTCTGCCCGTCACGGGTCATCAGAAAACCGGCCATTGAGCCCAGCGTTTCCGCCAGCGCCGCCGAGGCGCCGCCATGCAGCAGGCCAAACGGCTGGTGGGTGCGGGCATCCACCGGCATCTCTGCTTCCAGCGTATCGTCCCCGAGGCGGGTATAGACGATGCCAAGGTGCCCCACCATCGTATTCAGGCTGGTGGCGTTCAGCTCCTCGAGCGTTAAATGACGTTTCCAGATCATTACGCCCCCAGCGTGGAGCCGCCGTCCACCACGATATCCTGCAAGGTGATATGGCTGGCGGCATCGGATGCCAGGAACAGCACGGTCGCAGCAATCTCCTGTGGACGGGCAATTTTACCGAGCGGAATGCCGAGCTTGAACTGCTCACCAAAGCCGCGAATGCGCTGCTGTTCCGCATCGTCGCTGGTCCACAGGGTGCGCTGCATGTCGGTATCCGTTGAACCCGGCGACACCAGGTTACAGCGTACGCCGCTGCCCGCCAGTTCCAGCCCGACGGTCAGCGCCAGGCTTTTCAGCGCCGCTTTCGACGCGCCGTAGGCGCTCATGCCGATGCGCGGCGTGTGCGCCGCGTCGGAGGCCACCGTCACAATCGCCCCCCCCTGCTGACGACGGAACTGGCCCATCGTCTGCTGGAACAGGTTGAACGCGCCGCCGACGTTGACCGCAAAGGTCTGCTGCCAGTCCTCCTGCGAGAGCTGATCCGTGGCGCCCATACGCAGAATGCCCGCCGCGTTAACCAGCACGTCGAGCCGCTCAAGGCTGCTGAGCAAACGCCCGCAGACGTCACTCGCCTGCGCCGCATCCGCCACGTCCAGCGTTTCGGTGGCAAACGGATATACGCCGTGAGGGAAAGCCAGATCGAACCCGGTCACCTGCGCCCCGGCCTCCACAAATGCCAGCGCGGTCGCATAACCAATGCCCTTGCCCGCGCCCGTCACCCAGACCGTTTTACCGGTGAAATCAAAAGCCATCACTTCACCTCGCGGGAGAGCAGCGCCCACCAGGCATCGAGGGTCGGATTTTTTGCCAGCATCACGAAATCAATGTCGGCGTGCACTTTGCGCCAGCGGGCGGCCAGCGCCATCATCCTCACTGAATCCAGACCGTAGTCGATCAGGTTTTCGTCATCCATTGGCTCGTCGGACTCGTCCAGCAGCGGCAGGATCAGCTCACGCAGCGCGGCTTTCGTTGTCGGAACGGACGGCAGCAGTTCGTCGGTCATCACCACGCGGCCCGAACGTCCTGCCACATATTTCAGCGACATCAGGTGCTCGTCGCGGGTGAAATCCGCCAGCGCGTCGGCGATAAAGAACGGTTTGATGTCGCGCATAAAGGCGTCGGTGGCGGTGGTCATGCAGCCGATGTGGGCGTACACGCCGGTGATCAAAAGCTGGTTGCGCCCGGTCTCTTTAAGCATCTGCTCCAGCGGCGAGCGGTGAAACGCGCTGTAGCGCCACTTCACCAGCACGGTGTCCGCTTCGTCCGGGGTCAGCTCAGCGACGATGCGCTGCTGCTCCGGCGAGCGAGTCAGGCCCGGCCCCCACATATCGTTCAGCAGGGCGCGGTCTTCATCGCTCTGATCTTTCGGCTGCGCGGTGTAGTACACCGGAATATTGTGCTCTTTGCAGTATGCGCGCAGTTTAGCGATGTTCGCCACTACCTGCTGCATCATGTCGCTATTTTCGCCCCAGAAGTTCAGGAAGTACTCCTGCATATCGTGGATCAGCAGCGCGGCGCGCTCCGGTTCAAACGCCCAGTTCACTTTACTGGTCGGCAGTTCGGCGGCGGTTGGCAGCGCGTATGCGGTTAATTTTGGAATGGCCATTCTCTGTTCCTCAGCCCCGGGCGCGTTCAGCAAGCCACAGGCGCAACTGTTTCTTATCAACTTTGCCGACCGGCGTGAGCGGAAGCGCATCCACGCTCTCCACGCGGTCCGGCAGCTTAAATTCGGCGACGCCCTGCTCGCGCAGGAAGCGGCGCACCTCCACCGCGCGCAGGGGCTGTTTCACCACCAGGTACGCGCAGCTTTTTTCGCCCAGCAGGCTGTCCTCCATGCTCACCAGCGCGGCGTGGATCACCGCATCGTGGCGCAGCAGCAGGTTTTCGATCTCTTCGGCGGCGATCTTCTCGCCACCGCGGTTGATCTGATCTTTCTCGCGCCCCTGCACGGTGATGTAACCCTGCTCATCGATGGCGATCAGATCGCCCGAGCAGTAGAAACCGTTGGCATCAAAGGCGCTGGCGTTGTGTTCCGGGCTATTGAAATAGCCGCGGAAGGTGTAAGGGCCGCGCGTCATCAGACGCCCGACTTCCCCGCGCGGCAGCGGGTTACCGTCCTCGTCCGCCACCCACACTTCATCGTCCGGGCACATCGGGCGGCCCTGGGTATTGATGATGCGCTCCGGCGCATCGTCGAGGGCGGTGTAGTTCACCAGCCCTTCCGCCATGCCAAACACCTGCTGAAGCTGGCAGCCAATTTCCGCCGGAATACGTGCCGCAAGCGTGGAGGAGAGACGTGCGCCGCCTACCTGGAGCAGTTCGAGGGATTTCAGCTGGGCGTTCCCCGCGCCGTCGGCAATCGCCTGCAACCACAGGCTGACCGCGGGCGGCACCAGTGAGGTGACGTTTATCTGATGCTGCTCAATCAGCGGGAAGCAGAGCGTGGCGCTCGGATCGTTAGCCAGCACCACGCAGCCGCCCGCCGTGAAGACGCCTAACGATCCCGGCGAGCTCATGGCGTAGTTATGCGCCGCGGGAAGCGCGTTCAGATAGCGGGTGTGCGCAGTGATACCGCAGATTTCGTTGCTGCGACGGATGCTGTAGTCGTAGTCGTTGTGCGTACGCGGGATCAGCTTCGGCGTGCCGGTGCTGCCGCCGGAGAGCTGGAAGAACGCCACTTCGTCGGCGGGCGTCGGGTTCGGGATGAAATTGTCCGCCGGGCGTGCAATCGCCGCCTCCAGCGCGTGTTCGCCCTTATCGCCGCGTAGCAGCACAACGCGTACCGAGCGATGCGCATCCACAAAGGTATTGAGAAAATCATCACCCGCGAACAGCGTGTGGTCGCGGTCGGCAATCAGCACGGCGGGTTTGATCTGCTCCGCGTAGGCGTTGAGTTCGCTGCGCTGATGGCTAAAGAGCGCGTTGACCGGTGCGACGCCGATTTGCAGCAGCGCGAAGAAGGTGATGTAGAACTCGGCCACGTTGCCGAGCTGCACCAGCGCTGTCTCGCCGCGATGCAGCCCCTGCGCCTGAAGGGCTGACGCCAGATTCGTCACCGCCTGATTAAACGCGCGGTAGGTGATGCGGCGATCGCCGTCAATTATCGCGACCGCATCGTTGTCCGCATGGTCCGTCAGGATGTGGGTCAGCGGCAGATCCTGCCAGTAGCCTTTTTCACGGTAGCGGCGGGCAAAATCCTCAGGCCAGCGGGTAAAAGGGATGGTCATGAGTATTCCTTAGTGCAAACCAAACACGTTGAGCATGGTGGAGAGCTTCACGCCCGTCTCGCGCCACTCGCCCACCGGGGAGGAAGCAGGCACAATGCCCGCGCCGGCAAACAGGCGAACGGTATTTTGATGCAGCCGCGCGCAGCGGATAGTTACCACCCACTCGCCGTTACCTTCGCTGTCGCACCAGCCGACGATGCCGCCGAACAGCTCACGATCGAACGGCTCCAGCTCGGCAATCAGCTCTTTTGCCGCCTGATGCGGGAAGCCGCTCAGCGCTGGCGTCGGGTGCAGCAGGCAGGCCAGCGTCAGGGCGTTCTCGTTTTCACGCGCGTCACCTTCTACCGGCGTCGCCAGATGCCACAGCGTCGGGGTGGTGATGAGCTGCGGGGAAGCCGGCATGGTCAGATGATGGCTGCGCGGTTCCAGAATGGTTTTCATCGCCTGCGTTACCAGGTCGTGCTCGTGACGGTCTTTTTCGGAGGCCAGCAGCTTAGTGCCCGCTTCGCGATCCAGCACATCGTCCGGCTGACGGCGCGCAGAGCCCGCCAGCGGCAGCGAGCTAAAGTGCGCGCCCTCTTTACGCAGCAGCAGTTCCGGGCTGGCGCCCAGCAGCACGCCGCCGTCTTCCAGCGGTACGTGGAAGTTAAAGCTCGCCGGGTTCTGGGCGATAAGACGCTCCATCAGCGCGCTGCTATCAATCTGTTTGTCGGTGGCGATATCAATCAGGCGCGACAGCACCACCTTATTCACCTGCGGCGTGGCGGTGAGCGACGCGGCGCGAGCGACCATCTCCTCGAAAACCGGCTGCGGCGGGATCTCGGTGCGTTGTTGCACGTTCAGCGTCTGCGCGCCGGAGGCGTAGCGTGCGGACTGCTGACGCGCCGGGCGGGAGAAGGTTTGCCAGCGTTGCGGAATAAACAGCGATGACGATTTGCGGGTATCGAAGGGGATCGCCCCTACCATCACCGGATGGGCAATGCCGCTGTTTTTCGCATTCCGGAAAGCCTGAGCTAATTTCTGCTGAAAGGGGCCCGCCGGATCGTCACCGCCGACGGCGGGTTCAGAAAAACGGGCAAAACAGCCTGACGTGGTAAAACTGCGATAGGGCGACATAAAGAAAAAGCTGTCTGATTGCAGCGTGGTCGCGGTGTGCTGAAGGTCCTCAGCCAATGACGTATCCATATCATCCTCCTAAAATGATAAAAGCAGTAATAATGATTATCATTTATATTTTCGTCGGCTAACCTAATCCCACATCGCCCTGGTGTCAACCGCAGAGCAAACAACTTGTGCGACTAACGCTTGCATACCTTCCCCGCAATCATGAAAATGAGAAGCATTAACTTCAACAAAAACAGGATGCCGTTCTGTGAAACTCCCTGCCGTTTGCCGTAATGCCTTTCTTTTAACAGGACTTTTTGTTTTAGGACTAACCTCAGCGACGGCCGCCGACTGGCCGCGTCAGGTCACAGACAGCCGCGGCGTACATACGCTTGAGAGCAAACCGACGCGCATTGTCTCCACCAGCGTGACCCTAACCGGCTCCCTGCTGGCCATTGACGCCCCGGTTATTGCCAGCGGAGCCACCACGCCAAACAACCGCGTGGCGGATGCACAGGGCTTTTTACGTCAGTGGGGCGATATCGCGAAACAGCGTAAGGTTGCCCGGCTGTACATCGGCGAGCCGAGCGCCGAAGCCGTCGCGGCCCAGATGCCGGACCTGATTTTGATCAGCGCCACCGGCGGGGATTCCGCGCTGGCACTCTACGATCAGCTTTCCGCCATCGCCCCGACGCTTATCATTAACTACGACGACAAAAGCTGGCAGGAACTGCTGACCCAGCTGGGGACGATCACCGGGCAGGAAACACAGGCCGCAGAGCGCATCGCTGCCTTCGATAAACAGCTCGCCCAGGTGAAGCAGCAGATGAAGCTGCCGCCGCAGCCGGTGAACGCCATCGTCTACACCGCCGCGGCGCACACGGCGAACCTGTGGACGACAGACTCGGCTCAGGGCAAACTGCTGCACCAGCTGGGCTTCACGCTGGCGGCGTTACCTGATGGATTGCACACCTCGAAAAGCCAGGGCAAGCGTCACGACATTATTCAGCTGGGCGGGGAAAACCTGGCGACGGGGCTGAACGGCGAAGGGCTGTTCGTGTTTGCCGGCGACCAGAAAGACGTGGACGCGATTTACGCCAATCCGCTGCTGGCGCATCTGCCGTCGGTCAAGAACAAGCGCGTCTGGGCGCTGGGAACGGAGACGTTCCGCCTGGATTATTACAGCGCGTTGTTGGTGTTGCAGCGTTTGAATTCAATTTTTAAATAAGAGGCACGTTTCCCGTAGGCCCGGTAAGCGCAGCGCCACCGGGCGTTTTGTCGGGTGGCGGCTACGCCTTACCCGACCTACAGGTTCTGCCTGAACCGACGCAACTCCACCAAAACCGCCAATAAAATCACGCCAACCACGGCTAACACAAACCCGCTGCTGCTCGCCGACGCCACCGGGGTCATTATCGCCCCCAGCCCGCCGAGGATCGCTGCGCCAATCGCATCGCCCGTGACGTTCTGCGCCGTCCACAGGCCGTTAATGCGCCCGAGCATCCCTTCCGGCGTCTGGGTCTGGATCAGGGTGTACTGTAAAAGAGAGCTGACCGCGCTCAGCCAGCCAAAAATCACCAGACACATCACCCCCAGCGCCCACACCGGCATCAGGCTGAAGAAACCAATCGCGATAAACGAGGCCAGCGTCGCCACCAGCATGATTAACCCCGGTCTCGCGCTCTGCGCCAGGTTTCCGCTGGTCAGCGCCCCGCACGCGGCGCCGAGCGGAATGGCGGCGTACAGCACGCCAATCTCTGAGGCGCTCATCTGCCACTCGCCCGCCAGCGCCGGGTACAGCACGCGCACGGCGCTCGCCATCGTCAGCAGGCCGCCGAGCAGCGCAATGCCGCCAATCAGCGGGTTGCTGAACAGAAAACGAATCGCGGCCATCAGGGACTTCAGCGGATGCTCGCGCGGCTGCGGCGGCGGTGGCAGGAGCGGCAGACGCAGCAGCGTCAGTGTGGTGATAAAGGTTCCCGCCGCGGCAAGGCCGTAGTTCCACGCCACGTTGCCGGTCGCCAGCAGCAGGCCGCCGACCATCGGCGAAATCACCGATCCCAGACGCACGGTGAGCATGGTGATCGCCCCCGCCTGCATCAGGTTCTCGCGCCCGACCAGCGCGGGCGTGGCCGCCAGCAGCGCCGTCACGCCTAACGAGGCAAAAAAGCCGTCCCACAGGCCCAGGGCATAAATCGCCATCAGCGACGGCTCCGGCAGCATTGCGTTCAGACACAGCCCGACAAAGCCCACCCCGCAGGTGCCGCGCGCCAGCAGGATCAGTTTTTTACGCTCGTAGCGATCCGCCAGTACGCCGCCCACCATCAGGCCGATAAACATCGCCCCGCCGGTTAAGGTGACGGATAACCCCACCAGCCAGCTGGAGTGGGTCATGGTCTGGATCTGTACCGGCACGGCGACCCCGAGCAGGCCGAGGGATAAAATGGAGATAAAGCGGGCGATAAAAACCGCTCGAAACGCCGGGTGCGTTTTCAGCAGGCTGAGGTTGAGCAGCCAGGATTTTTGATTCATGACAAGGCCTTGAGGTATCGGTCTACCATTTCCATGGGCGCACATGCTAACATAGCCAAATAAGATAGATAACGATAATTACTATCATTATCACATCATGGACGTTGCTATGTCGTTTTCCTCTTCCGCGGTGCGCGCCGTAGCCGTGCCCGTTTTATTGCTGCTGTTGATCCTTGCGATTGCACTCAGTTTGCTGGTTGGCGCGAAGCCGCTGCCCGCGTCCGTTATTGTCGATGCACTCTCCGGTACCTGCCAGAGCGCCGACTGCACCATCGTGCTCGACGCCCGGCTGCCCCGCACCCTTGCCGGCCTGCTGGCCGGTGGCGCACTCGGGCTTGCCGGTGCCCTGATGCAAACCCTCACCCGCAACCCGCTGGCGGACCCTGGCATTCTCGGCGTGAACTCTGGTGCCAGTTTCGCCATTGTGCTCGGCGCGGCGCTGTTTGGTTTCACCTCTCCGTCTGAACAGCTGGTGATGGCCTTCTGCGGCGCGCTGGCCGCCTCGCTGGTGGTGGCCTTTACCGGCAGCCAGGGCGGCGGACAGCTCAGCCCGGTACGTCTGACACTGGCGGGCGTGGCGCTCGCGGCGGTGCTGGAAGGCTTATCGAACGGCATCGCCCTGCTCAACCCGGACGTGTATGACCAGCTGCGCTTCTGGCAGGCCGGTTCGCTGGATATCCGTACCCTTGATACCCTGAAAGTGGTGGCATTCCCGGTGTTTATCTCTGCCGCCGTAGCGCTGTGTTTAAGCCGGGCGCTCAACAGCCTGAGCCTCGGCAGCGACACCGCGACCGCCCTCGGCAACCGCGTGGCGCGCACGCAGCTGACGGGCCTGCTTGTCATCACCGTGCTGTGCGGCAGCGCGACCGCCGTCGTCGGGCCGATTGCCTTTATCGGCCTGATGATGCCGCACATGGCGCGCTGGCTGGTGGGGGCGGATCACCGCTGGTCACTGCCGGTCACGCTGCTGGCGACCCCTGCCCTGCTGCTGTTTGCCGACGTACTGGGCCGCCTGCTGGTGCCGGGTGAATTGCGCGTCTCGGTGGTCAGCGCCTTTATCGGCGCGCCGGTGCTGATCTTCCTGGTACGACGCAGACGCGGGGGTGGCGCATGATGGCCCCGTCCCGTAGATTACTCACCAGCGTCGTCCTGCTGGTCGTCGCCAGTCTGCTGCTGGCGGTCTGGAGCCTGCAAAGCGGTGCCGTAACGCTTGATTTCGCGCAGGTCTTTCACGCTCTCACCGGCAGCGCGCCGCGTAACATCACCATGGTGGTCACCGAATGGCGACTGCCGCGCGTGGCGATGGCGATCCTGGTTGGCGCGGCGCTTGGCGTCAGCGGCGCAATATTCCAGTCGCTGATGCGTAACCCCCTCGGCAGCCCGGACGTGATGGGCCTGAATACCGGCGCGTGGAGCGGCGTGCTGGTGGCGATGGTGCTGTTCGGGCAGCATCTCATGGCCATTACCTTTACGGCGATGGCGGGCGGCATTCTCACCTCCCTGCTTATCTGGGCCCTGGCCTGGCGCAACGGCATCGACACCTTCCGCCTGATCATCATCGGGATCGGCATCCGCGCGATGCTGATGGCGTTTAACACCTGGCTTCTGCTACAGGCGTCGCTGGAAACCGCACTCTCCGCCGGGCTGTGGTACGCCGGTTCCCTCAACGGTCTGACGTGGGGAAAAACCTGGCCCGCCGCGCCGCTGATTATCCTGATGTTTATTGGCGCGTTGCTGCTGTTCAGGCGCATGCGCCTGCTGGAAATGGGCGACGACAGCGCCTGCGCGCTGGGCGTGAGCGTAGAGCGCTCGCGCCTGATGCTGATGCTGGTGGCGGTCTTGCTGACCGCAGCGTCTACCGCCATCGCCGGGCCGATCTCGTTTATTGCCCTTGTCGCGCCGCATATCGCGCGGCGACTTAGCGGCACCGCGCGCTGGGGATTAACCCAGGCAGCGCTGTGCGGCGCAGTATTACTGCTGGCCGCCGATCTCTGCGCTCAGCGGCTGTTTACGCCTTATCAACTACCGGTGGGCGTGGTGACCGTCAGCCTCGGCGGGATTTACCTCATCGTCTTGCTCGTTCAGGAGTCACGCAAGAAATGACAGATTCAACACCCCGCTTGCGCGGCGAAAACTTGACCCTCGGCTATGGTAAAAAAATCATTGCCCGGGACTTATCCGTTGCCATTCCGGACGGCCACTTCACCGCCATCATCGGGCCAAACGGCTGCGGCAAATCGACATTGCTGCGCACGCTGAGCCGCCTGATGTCGCCGGTTGAGGGCAGCGTGTTCCTCGACGGGGAGCAGATCCAGCGCTTCGCCAGCAAAGAGGTGGCGCGCCGAATTGGGCTGCTGGCGCAAAACGCCACCACGCCGGGGGATATTACCGTGCAAGAGCTGGTCTCCCGCGGGCGCTATCCGCACCAGCCGCTGTTTACCCGCTGGCGCAAGGAGGACGACGAGGCCGTGAAGCGCGCGATGCAGGCGACGGGCATCACCGATCTGGCCCAGCAAAGCGTCGATACCCTCTCCGGCGGACAGCGCCAGCGCGCGTGGATCGCGATGGTGCTGGCGCAGGAAACCTCGATCATGCTGCTGGACGAGCCGACGACCTGGCTGGATATCAGCCATCAGATTGACCTGCTGGAGCTGCTGAGCGAACTGAACCGTACGCAGGGGTACACCCTGGCGGCAGTGCTGCACGACTTAAACCAGGCGTGCCGCTACGCGACGCATCTGATTGCGTTGCGCGACGGCGAGATTGTGGCGCAGGGCGCGCCGAAGGAGATTGTGACGCCGGATCTGATCGCGCGGATCTACGGCATGCGCTGCATGATTATTGACGATCCGGTGGCGGGTACGCCGTTGGTGGTGCCGTTGGGCAAGCGTGCGGTCTGATGCCCTCACCCCGGCCCTCTCCCACAGGGAGAGGGAGCAAACCATCCCCTCTCCCCGTGGGAGAGGGTTAGGGTGAGGGGCTTTAAACGTTACCCCAAAATTTCCTTCAGTACCGGCCCAATCTTTTCAAACGCCTGCGGTGAAATAATATCCACGTGGGCGCAGTCCTGGCTGTACACCTCCAGTTCACCCACCCACGGCGCCCACGCGGCCTGCGGATCCAGGGTTCGCGTGCGCTCGGCGACAAACAGCGTCGCTTTACCGTCAAACCGCGCGCTGTGTGCCGTGGTGAGCAGCCGCACCGCGTCCGCATAGTTGCCTTCAATGGCGTTAAACAACTCGCTGGAGCCCTGCCCCTGCTGGGCGGCAATAAACGCCTGACGTTCGCGCTCAATTTCCGCCAGCACCTCCGGATCGAGGCCGTTGGCCTCTTTCTCCGCCCAGTTCTGGGTTTCCGGCGGCCAGGTATCCAGCAGGCCGAGGAACGCTACGTCTTCACCCTGCTCGCGCAGACGCGCCGCAATGCCCTGCGCCAGCGTGCCGCCGAGGGAATAGCCGAACAGATAATACGGCCCCTGCGGCTGCTGCTTACGCAACGTGTTCAGATGATGTTCGATCACCGCATCGAGATCCGCACACTGCTGCATCGGCCCCTCAGGCCGGGGAGACTGAATGCCGACGATTGACCAGCGCGGGCTGAGGTAGCGCGCCAGGACGCTAAACTGCCAGGCAAAGCCGGACGCCGGATGGAAGCAGAACAGCGTGGGGCCGTTGCTTTCACGCAGCGGGAGAACAGTTTCATACCCCAGACGCTGCGCCTGCTCGTCGCTCATCTGAGAGTCCAGCAGGGCGCTAAGCTTGCTCACCGTCGAGGCGACCATAATCTGCCCCGGCGTGACCTTGCGGCTGAACGCACGGCTGAGCTGAGCCGCGAGGCGCATCGCCAGCAGCGAGTGGCCGCCGAGGGCAAAGAAATCGGCTTCGATATCGTTCACTGCGCAGCCCAGCAGGGCAGAAAATGCCTGCGCCACGGCGACTTCGGTTTGCGTCTCGGGCGCGCGACCGGAAGTTTTGCTGGTCAGCTCCGGCAGCGGCAGCGCCTTGCGATCCAGCTTGCCGTTGGCGCTTAACGGCAGCGCGCTGATTTGCAGCAGCACCACCGGCACCATATGCGGTGGCAGCTGGGCTTTAAGTGATGCAAGCAGCGCGTCGCGATCCAGCGGTAAGCCGGATTCAGAGACAACGTATCCCACCAGCTGGCGGGCATCGCCGCCCGTGGCAGCCGCCTGGTTGAACACGCAGGCGTGCGCCACCGCCTGGGCCACATCCGGCAACGCGAGCATCGCCCGGTCGATTTCGCCCAGCTCGATGCGCTGGCCGCGGATTTTCAGCTGATCGTCGCTGCGGCCCAGATATTCCACCGCGCCGTTGTCCAGCCAGCGGGCAACGTCCCCGGTGCGGTACATTCGCTCGCCGGGGGCAAACGGATCGGCGATAAAGCGGCTGGCGGTAAGGTCGGGGCGTCCCAGATACCCCTGCGCCAGCTGAATGCCGGTGAGATACAGATCCCCCGCCACGCCGAACGGCACCGGGCGCATCATCGCGTCCAGAATGCGCAGCCCCGTATTCCACACCGGGAAGCCGATCGGTACGCTGTTGCCTTCCACCGCCGCCAGCTCGGGGCCGTACGCCGGATACCAGCTGACGTCCACCGCTGCTTCGGTCGGGCCATAGAGGTTGTGCAGCGGCGCATGGGTGAGCTGTTCCCACTCGCGACACAGCGCAGTCGGCAACGCCTCGCCGCTACAGAACACCTGCTTCAGCGTCCTGCAACAGTCGACGTTTTCCGGCGTCAGCGAGGCGACGAACGCCGCCAGCATCGACGGCACGAAGTGGGTGGTGGTTACGCCATATTCTGCGAAGAAGCCCTGCATCGCCAGCGGATCGCGGTGCGCGTCCGGCTCGGCCATCACCAGCTTCGCCCCGGCGATAAACGGCCACCAGAACTCCCACACCGACACGTCAAAGCTGCACGGCGTTTTCTGCGCCACCACGTCATGCGCCGCCAGTGGATAATGATCCTGCATCCACTTCAGGCGGTTAACGATGGCGGTATGGCCGACCATCACCCCTTTTGGACGCCCCGTCGAACCGGAGGTAAAGATGATGTACGCGGTCTGCTCCGGCTTCGCCAGGCGCAGAGGTTCAGCATCGGTGGCCGGTAATAGTGTGTTGTAACTAAAGGTGGCGATCGGCAGATCGTTAAAGCGCGGAAGCTGCTCGTCGGTGGTAATGAGCAGCGACGGCTTCGCGTCCTCCAGCATCATCCGCAGACGGTCATCCGGGTAACCGGTATCCAGCGGCAGCCAGGCGGCGCCTGCTTCAACAATCCCGTGCAGCGCCAGGGTCAGGAACACCGAGCGCGGGAGCGCCACCGCCACGCTGTCGCCCGGCTTCACGCCGCGCGCGCGCAGCAGGTTTGCCAGCGCGACCACCTGCTCGCGCATCTGGCGGTAGTTCAGTTCAGTATGGGCATCCGCCAGCGCGGGGGCGTCCGGCGTTTTGCTCGCCTGCTCCGCCACAAGATCCGCCAGCGTGGTGGACGGCAGCGCCAGCCCGGTATCGTTGATGCGCGCCAGCCGGGCGTATTCCTGCTCTGATACGGTTTCCACGTCGCCACAGCGCAGGTCCGGATTGGCGGCAAACTGCGTCAGCATTGCGTTCAGGCGCGCCGCGTGCCCCTTCAGCGTCGCCTCGTCGTAACGCTGCCCGTTGGCGAGGATCTCAATGCTCAGTCCGCCCTGCTCGTCCGGGAACAGCGCCAGCTCCAGATCGTTCACCGGGCCGGTTGCCAGCGTGTGGGTAATGGCCTCCACGCCGTCGATATTCAGCTGATAATCGAACACCTTGACGTTCAGCACCGGACCAAACAGGGCTTCATCGCCTGCGGCACGCCCGCTGTCGCGCACGATCTGCTCGGCGTCGTAACGCTGATGGCGGCGCATCTTTTTCAGCTGGTTCGCCAGGCGCAGCGCCAGTTCCGGCAGGCTCTCGTGCGGGCGAATATTCACCGCCAGCGGCAGGACGTTGAGCACCGGTCCGGTCGCGGTCAGCGCGGCGGAGCCCATGCGGCGCATAAAGATAAACCCGGCGGCGTAGTTCAGCCGTCCGGTCAGGCGGCCCAGCCACAGCGCCACCAGCGCAAGGGCCAGATCGGTACGCTGCGCCTGGCCTGCCTTCTGTGCAAGCTGGCTGAACGCACGGCCGTCCATCGCAATTTTCAGGCGCAGGATATCGGTGGTGGCGGCGCGTCCCGGCAGCGGCGCGGAAGAGAGCGAGACCGGAGAAGGAAGCTGTTTGCGTTGTTCGGCCCAGAAAGCACCGTCGCGCTGATACGCCTCGCTGTCGCGATAGCGCTGATACTCCTCCACCACCTCGGCGAACGGGGTGAACGGCGAGGCCGGCGTGGATTCACCTTTCTGCCACGCAGCGTAAATGGCGGTGATCTGACGGGTAATAGCAGGGAAGCTGAAGCCATCTACCACCAGATGATGATACCGCTGATACCAGTACCAGTGGCTTTCTCCCACCTGGATCAGCTGGTGAAACGCCAGCGGCTGACCGCTGTCGACGCGCAGGTTCTGGTTGAGATCGGCCTCCATCAGCGCCACGGCGGCGTCGTGGGAGTCAACGCGCACGATGGACGGCTCCGGCAGGAGCATGGCCTCATCGATCCACTGCCACACCTCACCGTTATCTTCGGCAAAACGCATCCGCAGGGTGTCGGCCTGCATCATGCCTTCAGCGATGGCTTTTGCCAGCAATGGCGCATCGATAGCGCCTTTCAGCTCGGTGTAGTGCGCGACGCTCCAGGCGTTTGGCAGGGAGGAAAGCTGCTCTGCCATCCAGATCCCCGGCTGGGCGGCGACAAGAGGGAGACGGTTCATGCGCGCTCCCCCGCAAAACATGACGGCTCAAGCGTCTGCCACTGTTCCGCCAGCCACTGCTGGCACGCCTCCTGAGATTGCGGTTCGCAGACCACGCGCCAGCCCGCGGGCAACTCGCACTGCTGCGGCCACAGGCTGTACTGCCCCTGGTCATTTTGCAAAATGGCGAACTGTCCCTGCGGATTATCGAAAGGATTGCTGAATTCCATACAGACTCCGTTATTGAATAAGCGGCTGCCAGAGGGTCATCAGCCCCTGCGTCAGCCCACCGCGCCAGCAAAGCGCATCGTGTCCGCCGTCAACCTGACGCCAGAAAACCGGTTGCTGAGTGTATAGTTCGGCGAGGATCGCCTGGTTTGCGCGCAAAATAAGCGGCTCGTTGCGCCCGGCCTCAAGGACGATGCGCAGCCCGCGAGCGGTTTTGTCACCCGCTTTGAGTTGTTCGATGAGCAGCCCGTCCTGCTGCGCGCCGCGGTGCGGCCACCAGTAGGATCCGGACTGGCTGAGGATGCAGCCAAAACGCTGCGGCCAGTTGAGGCCCGCATAGAGGGAAGAGAGCCCGCCGAAGCTCTGACCCGCCACCACGGTATGGTCGGCGCGGTCGCTGAACGGGGCCATGCTTTTCACCTGCGGGAGAAGTTCGTCCTGCACCGCCAGCCAGAAATCAGGGTTACACGGCAGCTCGCGGCTGCGGTGTGCGGTGTCAATCACGTCGATTAAGACATAGACCGCAGGCGGCAGTTTGCCTTCATGGGTGAGCGACGCCAGCGCAGGCCAGACGGGCATGCTTTCGGCCCAGAACTGCCCGTCGAGCAGCACCGCCAGCGGGCGCTCGGGGCTTTCATCCCCGGTGGTAAAAATCCACACGCGGCGACGGTTCTTCAGACGCGCGCTGTGCCACTCAATGCAGACAGGCTTTTTGTAAGGTGTATCGGGATGGTTCCAGCCGGGCTGTACGGGCGCCTCCGGCATCTCCAGCGCCGAGACGGCGTGCCCGCGCCCGCCGCGCCAGCTCTGGGCATTCAGCGGGTCGGACACCGCGTGCGGCAATAGTTTGCGCCAGCCTTCGCGCAGCGCCATGCGGTCCGGCTGATCGCCTTCAAACACTGCGCTGGCAAAATCGTTTTCATTGTCGGAGGGGATAAAACAGTAGCTGCCGCGCCATTCCGGGCTGAACTCGCCCTGCCACTGCCAGACGTCGGTATCCGGGATACGTTCAAGGGACTGCGGACGGGCATTTTGATGGTGATCGGTCACACCGGTGACGTAGAGCCAGACGCGTTTAACCGTCGACGTTTTCTGCGTTCCCGCCGGGTCCCGCCACCAGAATGTCACGCGATAGTTTTCCTGATGACGTTCCCGTTCCGGCCCGTCTTTCGCCTGCCACCACGCTTCACTTCCGGTTGTTAACGCCGTCACCCTTATAACCCCATGTTTAACAGTCTTTTTTGTTTCAGAGCAAATTTTATTGATAATATTATTGATAACTATTTGCATTTGCAATAGCGTAATGCCCGCGCTGTGGGAAGCGCGCTCATTAAATAACCATAAAAGCGGGACGTACAATGAATAAGAAGATTCACTCTCTGGCCTTGCTGGTCAATTTAGGGATTTATGGTGTCGCGCTGCCCGTCATGGCAGACGACAACACCGCCTCCGCGCAGCATGAAGACACCATGGTGATCACCGCCGCCGAGCAGAATTTGCAGGCGCCGGGCGTGTCGACCATCACCGCCGACGAGATCCGCAAAAACCCGCCCGCGCGCGACGTGGCGGAAATCATCCGCACCATGCCGGGCGTTAACCTGACCGGCAACTCCACCAGCGGCCAGCGCGGGAATAACCGTCAGATTGACATTCGCGGCATGGGCCCGGAAAACACCCTGATCCTGATCGACGGCAAGCCGGTCACCAGCCGCAACTCCATCCGTCTGGGCTGGCGCGGCGAGCGTGATACCCGCGGCGATACCGGCTGGGTCCCGCCGGAGATGATCGAGCGCATCGAAGTGATCCGTGGCCCGGCTGCTGCCCGCTACGGTAACGGTGCGGCGGGCGGCGTGGTGAACATCATCACCAAAAAATTTGACGACCAGTGGCACGGCTCCTGGAACACCTACCTGAATGCGCCAGAGCATAAAGACGAAGGTTCCACCAAACGCACTAACTTCAGCCTGAGCGGCCCGCTGGGCGGGGATTTCAGCTTCCGCATGTACGGTAACCTGGATAAAACTCAGGCCGACGCCTGGGACATTAACCAGGGCCATCAGTCTGACCGTACCGGCGCATATGCCGACACGCTGCCGGCAGGCCGTGAAGGGGTCGAGAATAAAGACATCAACGGCGTGGTGCGCTGGGACTTCGCGCCGATGCAGTCCCTGGAGTTTGAGGCGGGATACAGCCGCCAGAACAACCTTTACGCGGGCGATACCCAGAATACCAACAACGACAACAGCTCCAGCGGGCTGGTGAAGAAGAACTACGGTAAAGAGACTAACCGTATCTATCGTCAGAACTTCGCGGTGACCTGGAACGGCGGCTGGGATAACGGCATTACCACCAGCAACTGGGCGCAGTACGAACACACCCGCAACTCCCGTCTGGGCGAAGGGCTGGCGGGCGGTCTGGAAGGATTGTTCAACAGCAATAAATTCACCGACACCGACCTGGCCGACGTGATGCTGCACAGCGAAATCAACCTGCCGATTGATTTCATTGTGAACCAGAACCTGACGCTCGGCACCGAATGGAACCAGCAGCGCATGAAGGACTCGACCTCCTTCACGCAAACCCAACAGGGGGGCACCATTCCGGGCATGAGCGAAGACCGTAGCCCGTACACTTCAGCGGAGATCTTCTCCCTGTTTGCCGAAAACAACATGGAGCTGACCGACAGCACCATGCTGACCCCTGCCCTGCGCTTCGACCACCACACCATTGTGGGTAATAACTGGAGCCCGTCCCTGAACCTGTCGCAGGGTCTGGGGGATGACTTCACCCTGAAGATGGGCATCGCGCGCGCCTATAAAGCGCCAAGCCTGTATCAGACCAACCCGAACTACCTGCTGTACAGTAAAGGCCAGGGCTGCTACGCCAGTTCCGACGGCGTGGGCTGCTACATGATGGGTAACGACGATCTGAAAGCGGAAACCAGCATCAACAAAGAGATTGGCCTGGAGTGGAAACGCGACGGCTGGCTGGCGGGCGTGACCTGGTTCCGCAACGACTACCGCAACAAGATTGAAGCGGGCTACGCGCCGATTGGCCAGACGTCCACCGGCAAAGTCACCACCGATATCTACCAGTGGGAAAACGTGCCGAAGGCGGTAGTGGAAGGTCTGGAAGGCTCCCTGAACGTGCCGGTCAGCGACACCATCAACTGGACCAATAACATCACCTACATGCTGCAAAGCAAGAACAAGGAGACCGGCGATCGTCTGTCGATCATTCCTGAGTACACGCTGAACTCAACCCTGAGCTGGCAGGTGCATCAGGACGTATCGCTCCAGTCGACCTTCACCTGGTACGGCAAGCAGCAGCCGAAGAAGTACAACTACAAAGGTCAGCCGGTCACCGGGTCTGAGAAAGACGAAGTCAGCCCGTACAGCATCGTGGGCCTGAGCGCGACCTGGGACGTGACCAAAAACGTCAGCCTGACCGGCGGCGTGGACAACGTCTTCGACAAGCGCCAGTGGCGTGCGGGTAACGCCCAGACCACGGGTAATACCACCACCGGCGCGTATATGTACGGTGCGGGCGCGTATACGTATAATGAACCGGGCCGTACCTGGTATATGAGCGTGAATACGAGGTTCTGATAAAGGCAGTGACTTCCCCCTCTCCCCATGGGAGAGGGCCGGGGTGAGGGCATCAGGCCGCACAATACTGAAGGGAAAACCATGCACACCACCCACAGCACATTTTCTCTCGCCGGCCACACCCTCCACCGCATCACTTTCGACCCCGCCACCTTTACCGACGCCGATCTCCTCTGGCTCCTCCATCACGCGCAGCTTGCTGACGCCGGACGCAAACGCAAGGCCGACCACCTGGCAGGCCGCATCGCCGCCGCGCACGCCTTACCTGACCACACCATGCCCGCCATCGGCCCCAGCGGGGAACCGCTCTGGCCGCAAGGTATTTCCGGCAGCATCACCCACAGCGGCACGCAGGCGATAGCCGTCGTCACGCAATACCCGGCGCTTATCGGCATCGATTGTGAAACGATCCTCTCCGAAAACGAAGCCAGGGAAATCAAAGACGGCATTATTGATACGCAGGAAGAACCTGTGTTTTCCCGCCTGGGATACCCGTTCGCCCTCGCCCTGACGCTGGTCTTCAGCGCCAAAGAGAGCCTGTTCAAGGCCCTCTTTCCGCAGGTACAGGCCTGGATGGGTTTTGACTGCGCCCGCGTTACCATGCTCGACGACAAGACGCTCACGCTGGCGTTGACCCGTCAACTTGCAGGCTTTAAGGAAGGCACCGCCTTCCCCCTGCACTGGCAGCAGCACGGCGAACAGGTCATCACCCTGCTGTCACACGCTCCTGGCGACGAGCCTTCACGCTGGTCACCACAAACGTCACGATAAACACCATCGCGAACAGGACCACAATGGTCGGCGCAGGCGCGCTGTCGAGATAAAACGAGGCATAAACGCCGCTTACCGACACCAGCGCTGAAACGGCGACCGCCACCAGCAGCGCCATGTGAAAGCGTCGGGTAATCAGCACCGCCACGGCGCCGGGCGCAATCAGCAGGGAAATCGACAGTATGATCCCCACCGCTTTCAGCGTCGCGACGATGGTCAGCGAAACCATGCACAGTAAGCCGTAGTGCAGCCAGCGGGTGCGCAGGCCACTCGCCTGCGCCTGCTGATAGTCAAAGCAGAACAGCAGAAAATCGCGCCACTTCAGGCCAATCACCAGCGCAATCAGCCCCGCGACGAGACCGCTTTGCAGAATGTCCATCCCGTTAATACCCAGCATATCGCCGAACAGAATGTGGTCGAGATGCACCTCAGGTTTGACGGCGATATAGAGGATCAGCCCGGCGCCGAACATGCCGGAAAAGACGATCCCCATGACCGTATCCTGTTTGATGCGGCTGTTATCCTTCAGATATCCGGTGGCGACCGCGCAGAAAAGACCGGCCACGAACGCGCCCAGCGCCAGCGGCAGGCCCATCATCCAGGCCAGCACGACGCCGGGAAACACCGCGTGGCTCATGGCGTCGCCCATCAGCGCCCAGCCTTTCAGCACCAGAAAAACCGACAGCAGCGCGCAGGGCACGGCCACCAGGAGTGAAATCAGCAGCGCGTTGTTCATAAACGCAAACTGGAACGGTTCGAGAAGCAGCGTCAACATGGGTGTGCCTCCCGCGCCCGACGGCGGCTGGCAAGCAGTCCGTGCTTCGGCGCAAAGACGAACGCCATCAGGAACAGCAGCGTCTGGGCGACCACGATAATGCCGCCGGTGGCGCCGTCCAGGTAATAGCTGGCCCACGCGCCGAGGAAGCTGGTGATGCTGCCAATGGCGACCGCAATCATCAGCAGGCGCGGGAAGCGGTCGGTCAGCAGCCACGCGGTCGCGCCGGGCGTGACCACCAGACAGATCACCAGAAATGCGCCGACGGTTTGCAGCGCCGCCACGGTAGAGACCGCCAGCAGCGTGAAGAAGAGAATTTTCAGGCGTTCAGGACGCAGGCCGATGGCGCGGGCGTGGTTCTCATCAAAAAAGGTCACCATCAGATCTTTCCATTTGAACAGCAGGATAACTATCGACACCACGCCGATAATCGCCAGCTGGACGATATCTTCCGGGGCGATAGCCAGAATATTGCCGAGGACGATGGTCTGAATGTTCACCGAGGTCGGGTTGAGCGAGACCATAAACAGCCCCAGCCCGAAAAACGAGGAGAAGATCAGCCCGATAATGGCGTCCTCCTTCAGGCGGCTGCGCTGGTTGAGAAACAGCATGCTGCCCGCCGCCAGCCCGCCCGATAAAAACGCCCCCAGCGAGAACGGCAGCCCGAGCATGTAGGCCCCCGCTACGCCCGGCACGATGGAGTGCGACAGCGCATCGCCGATCAGCGACCAGCCTTTGAGCATCAGATAGCAGGAGAGAAACGCGCACAGCCCGCCCACCATCGCCGAGACCCACATCGCGTTGAGCATGTACTCGTAGCCGAAGGGTTCGAGAAGCACGTTCATTTGGCCTCCTGACGGTGCGTGACGAAGGGGCGTTCGTCGTCGGTAATAATGCGATCTTCCGAGCCGCTGAGCACCACGTGGCGCAGCACGCCGCTAAAGGCGCGCTCGAGATTCTCGGCGGTAAAGGTGGTTTCCGTCGGGCCGCTCGCCAGCACGGTGCCTTTGACCATCACCGTGTAATCGCAGAATTCCGTGACCGAGCCCAGGTTATGGGTCGAGACCAGCATCGTTTTGCCCTCGTCGCGCAGCTCCCGCAGCAGGCTGATGATCCTGGCTTCGGTTTTGACGTCCACGCCGGTAAACGGCTCGTCGAGCAGGATCACCTCGCCCTGCTGGGCAATCGCCCGCGCCAGAAACACGCGCTTCTTCTGCCCGCCGGACAGCTCGCCAATCTGCCGATGGCGCAGCTCGAGCATATCTACACGCTTCAGGGCGTCGGTGACGATCTGCTTATCGCATTCTTTGGGACGACGCAGAAACCCCATATGCCCGTAGCGGCCCATCATCACCACGTCCTCGACGAGCACCGGAAACGACCAGTCGACCTCTTCCGACTGCGGCACGTAGGCGACCAGGTTCTGACGCAGCGCCCGGTGAGGCGGCAGCCCCAGAATGGAGATGGTGCCGCTCGCCGCCCGCACAAACCCCATCACCGCCTTAAACAGCGTGGACTTGCCGGAACCGTTCACCCCCACCAGGGCGGCAATCGATCCGCCCGGCACGCTGAACGATGCGTCGCGCAGCGCCGTGTGGCCGTTGCGGTAGGTCACGGTCACGTCGGTTACAACAATCCCCTCGTGCATGGTTACTCCTTCATCCCGTCACGGATGCCCTGCACCAGCGTGCGGGTGGTGACGTTCAGCAGATCGATATAGGTCGGCACCGGGCCGTTTTCCGCGCTCAGAGAGTCGACGTACAGCACGCCGCCATAGTGGGCGCCGGTTTCACGCGCCACCTGACGGGCGGGCTTATCCGAGACCGTGCTTTCGCTGAACACCGCCGGAATGTGATGTTTTTTCACCAGATCGATAACCTTGCGCACCTGCTGGGGCGTGCCCTGCTGATCGGCGTTGATCGGCCACAGGTAAAGCTCCTTCAGGCCCAAATCCCGCGCCAGATAGGAGAACGCCCCTTCGCTGGTCACCATCCAGCGTTTGTCTTCCGGTATCTCCGCGACCTGCTTGCGCAGCGGTTCGAGAGTGGCGGTGATCGTCTGCTTGTAGGCTTCCGCATTGCGCTGGTAGGTCTGCGCGTTGGCCGGATCGTACTTCACCAGCGCGTCGCGGATGTTATCGACGTAAATCAGGGCGTTGTCCGGCGACATCCACGCGTGCGGATTGGGCTTGCCGTTATAGGGCCCTTCGCTGATGCCCATCGGGGTGATGCCTTTGGTGACAATCACCTCCGGCACGCCGTTCAGATGCTGATAAAAGCGCTGGAACCACAGCTCCAGATTCATGCCGTTCGCCAGGATCAGCTGTGCCTTCTGCGCG
Source organism: Enterobacter sp. DTU_2021_1002640_1_SI_PRY_ASU_LCPMC_013 (assembly GCF_032389435.1). NCBI lineage: Bacteria > Pseudomonadati > Pseudomonadota > Gammaproteobacteria > Enterobacterales > Enterobacteriaceae > Enterobacter > Enterobacter sp. DTU_2021_1002640_1_SI_PRY_ASU_LCPMC_013. The sequence continues at coordinate 1,205,120 of NZ_CP135594.1, read as the reverse complement.
CGTTTGATATCGCCCGGAGTGGGCTGGTATTCGTGAATTTCAGCGCCCGGTTTGGTGATGGAGGTGACCTCTGCGGCATCCCCCGCCACGTTTTTCGCCATATCAGCAATAACGGTAAAAGTGGTGATGACCTGGAACTTTTCAGCCGCCAGCGCGCCGGTAGTGGTCGCGGTCATGAGCAGCGCGCCGAGCAACAGACGCTTCAATCCTTGCCGTGGATGCATCGCAGAAGTCTCCTGAGGTGATTAAAATCAAAGCAAAATTAGCCTGTGCTATAAGGTATAGCACAGGCTATGTTTAAATGAAAATAATTATCATTAAAGTTGTGTCAATGAAGGGTGTGACGGGGAAGTTTTAGGAAAAGTGCGTTCTTTTTCCTCTGCAGTTCAGGCGTATGATTGAAGACCAATACCCATATAAAAAAAATGGAATTGTTATGCCTGTTAATGAAAGGATCCACCCCACTTCGGGAACCCCAATTAATCCAGGCGGGGTCCGACAGCTCACGATCGGTGAAATCGCCCTTGCGAAGACGCTTTACGGTTACAGCATCCGTTATCATCTGGTGTGGGTACACAGGGAAAGTTATCTTCCTTTTAATTTACAACCTGTAAATGTTGCTATGACTCCCAACGGGGAAATGTGGTTTAGAGAAGACACATATTCTCCGGATTTTTCATTAGAAAAATTGTTAGATAAAAAACACCTATTCATGCATGAAATGATGCATGTCTGGCAAGCCCAAAAAGGGATGTTTGTCAGAACAAGGGGATTATTCTCTGGTATTGCTGACTACACCTATAGCTTTGATAAAGCAGATCTATTGCATTACGGATTAGAACAGCAAGCATCGATCGTAAGTGACTACTGGTTATTACAGTTTTATGGGTTTGAAAAATATACATTCCTGCCAAAATATCGAGATATTAATTCGAATGAACCCGTTTATTCTCTGCTGCAAAAATATAAAAATATTCTGAAAGGATTCCCAGGATGAAAACTATAACGCTCATCTCACCATTATGTATTCTCCTGACGGGGTGTCCTGGTTGCCCGCCGTTGTCTCATCCCAGAGCTACTTTTATTGATGGTAACCATGTTTGCTTTAGTATTAATAAAAACGATATCGTGAACTATTACACCATTGATTCCAGCAAAGGCCCCGACATTACTACCATCACAAGTTCGGGAAGGAATAAAATCAGTTGGTCTTATCCTAACAGTTGCATAGATGTGAATTGGGAGTATGGCTATACATATGTTATTAGCTATGGTTTAAATAATAAAAATTATCATCACGAATTCTTTATTGATAATGACGGACAGCTTACTAATTTAGGAGAATTATAATGTCATTACCCGCTTACTTATTTCTCTACGATGAGAACGGAATGCAGGTTCAGGGCGACTGTATGATGCCAGGCCGGGAAGGTGCTATCGAAATTATGAACAGCAGTTACGGCATAAAACAGGCAGTGGACAGCCATACCGGGAATATGACCGGAACACGGCAGCATAGTCCGGTTACCGTGCATAAGCAATTAGATAAAGTGAGCCCTTATCTTGCCGTTGCCGCCTGCGAGGGCAGACGGCTGCAAAAAGCCATTATCAAATATTATGAAATTGTTGAAGCGGGAGCAGAAAGAGAGATCTACACCATTACGCTTGATAGCGTGGTGATCTCATCTCTGGATTTCACGCACGTTTATTACCCTGGCAGCTCAGCCCCGAATATGCATGAAGTTGTTGGGTTTCGATTCCGGGGCATTCAGTGGAATTATGTGAAAGGTAATATTCTTTATGGCGATGCATGGATGAAACCAGCTCAGAAAGAGAGGAGTAACGCATAATTTACCTGGCTCATAAGGATCAATGCATGCTGCTGCTCAGAAACGGCGATCCTGGCATTCCCTGGATCGCCTGGTTAATCTTAAGCGCTACCCTTTTCCACTTTCGTTCACGGGCAAATCCCCCGTATCAATTAACGCTCCCGGAAACGTCTCCAGCCACTTCATCACCTTCAGTTTGTTGGTATACGTCGCGCTGACGCCTTCCAGACAGCCCCACAGCTCACGGGAATTTTGCGGCGTAATCACAATACAATCCGGCATCACGCGGATCTTCACGGCTATTCCTGCTTTAAACCCTGCGCGGGTTAACCACGCGCCGGTTAACGGCAGATAGTTGCGCTCCATTCGAGTATAAAGTTCTACACAGGCGGAATCCGCCTCTCCTCTTTCATGAAGATACGCAGAGTGAACCGGCTCGTCATGCAACGCCCGGATGCGTTTTTTGCGTAGCTTCTCGCGATTTTCTTGCTGAATCTCTAAATCTGCATTTTGTGTTTGGGCAATAGCCCGCTCTGGCATAGAATTCTTCGCAGCCATAATCAACTCCGTATTAGTTGTTTGTGATTAGCGGTATGGAGGTGGTCGCACACCTTTGTACCGCGATTCCTTTTCTTACCTTTTTACATATTCTTTCAAGATCTCAGTGCTGACTTAACTGCCGCTATTATACTGCCATGGATAAATGTACAGGGGTCGAATATTAGGGAAATGCGAGGCTGCTCGAGTAAATAAAGAAAATAAAATGGTGAATATAAAGAAAGGAAATATTGCCCTTCAGATCCAATGCTCATTAAACGCCTGATGGCGCTTCGCTTATCAGGCCTACGATAAACCGGTTTTGTAGGCCGGGTAAGGCATCGCCGCCACCCGGCATGAGGGCAGCGGCGCTGCCTTTGTAGGTTCTTCAGATCAAGCCTCAAACATCCGGGAACATCACGCTATTCCCCGGCGCTTCCCTGTGCAGATGGATAAAGTTCAGGTGCCGTTCATACTGGTCCAGAATGTCCGTGATCACCTGCTCCTTGCTGTAATCCATCAAATCATTCCCCTGGCTGCCTTCCAGCAGGAAGGTCTCCAGCCGGTAGTAGGTCGACTTCCCGCTGCGCGCCCGGTAGGTGAACCCGGGCACCGAATACTGCTGCGGCCAGATCTGATAGACAAAGTTCTGCTCGTCGCCCATGTGCACCAGCAGATCCAGGTGCCCCAGATTTTCGCCCTCTTCCGGGGGCAGGTTTTTCAGCTCCACGTAGGCGCCACGCAGCTTCAGCTCCTGGGCCACCTCTTCCATCGCCGGGAAGCAGACCGTCTCCATCATCTGGCTGGTGTAGCGCGTGCCGGGGTAGTTCATCAGGCGCGAGAGGCGTTTCTTCCAGCTCAGCCTGTCCTGCGCGCCCAGCGGACGCGGGGCGGTGTCGCGGCTGGCGCTGACGCGGCGGTAGTCTTCCACCTTAAGCGATTTATACAGCCCGGCCATCACGAAGAAGATCACGAAGCTGAACGGCAGGCCCATGATCACCGTGGTGTTCTGCAACGCCGAGATACCGTTGGTCATCAGCATGCCGAGCGTCAGCAGGCCGATGGCGACGGACCAGAAGATGCGCAGCCAGTTCGGCGCGTCGCTGTTAATGTCCTTAAGCTTCGAGGTGAAGTTCCCCAGCACCAGCGCGCCGGAGTCCGCCGAGGTGACGTAGAACAGCAGGCCGGTAATGGTCGCTACGGACGCGCTAAAGGTAAACGCCGGATACTGCGCCAGCAGGCTGTAGAAGCCGCGCTCCGGGTGCGCCATCGCTTCCTGGGCAAAAGTCGCATTGCCGTGGATGATCTCGTGCAGCGCGCTGTTGCCGAAAATCGACAGCCACAGCAGGGTAAAGGTGAACGGGATGATCAGCGTGCCCATCACGAACTGACGAATGGTGCGGCCACGCGAAATGCGCGCGAGGAAAAGGCCGACAAACGGCGACCACGCCACCCACCACGCCCAGAAGAAGAGCGTCCAGTTGTTCATCCACTCTGTCGGACGGTCAAAGGCGAAGCTGTTCAGCGTCATTCCCATAAAGCGGTTCACGTAATCACCCACGTTCAGCACTAAGGCATTGAGCAGGAACGAGGTGTCGCCCATAAACAGCACGAACAGGATCAGACCCAGCGCCAGCGCCACGTTCAGCTCGGAGAGCACGCGAATCCCTTTATCCACGCCGGAGGTCACCGAGATGGTGGCGATAATCACCGACAGCGCAATCAGCGCCGCCTTCGCCGCCATCGAATCCGGGATGTCAAACAGCACGCTCAGCCCGTAGTTAAGCTGCACCACGCCGATGCCGAGCGTTGTCGCGATACCAAAGATGGTGCCGATCACCGCCGCAATGTCGACGCTGTGGCCTATCGGGCCGTTGATCTTTTTACCGAAGATCGGGTAGAGCGCGGAGCGGATGGTGAGGGGCAAATTATAACGATAGCTAAAGTATCCGAGCGCCATGCCCATCAGGGCGTACATCGACCAGCCCGTCAGGCCGTAGTGGAAGAGCGTCCAGACCATCGCCTGGCGCGCGGCCTCCATCGTCTGCCCTGCCCCTTCCGGCGGCTGCATATACTGCGTGACCGGTTCCGCCACGGAGAAGAACATCAGGTCGATGCCGATGCCGGCGGCAAAGAGCATCGCGGCCCAGCTCAGCAGGCTGAACTCGGGCTTGGACTGCTCTGGCCCGAGCTTCACCGAACCGAAGCGCGAGCAGGCAATGCAGACCACGAAGACGATATAGAGCGTCGCGGCCAGCAGATAGTACCAGCCGAAGGTCTTCGACACCCAGTTCAGGGTGCGCCCAATCCACTCGGCAGAAAAATCACGAAAGAAGATGGTCGTCAGGGAAAACAACAAAATCAGCCCGGCGGACGTATAAAAAACGACCGGGTTGATTTTGTCTTTTTCTCTGTCTTGTGAAAGGTCTGTCATCCAGTATCCCCACTGTTTTTGCAACTATTGAAATCCAAAATCGCAACAATTAAGACACATTTTATATTGAACGTCCAATCAAAAACCGCTTTAATAGATTACCAACGCTGATGAATGGAGTGGCAAAAATGCCCAAAGTGGGGATGCAGCCGATCCGGCGCAGGCAGCTAATCGATGCCACGCTGGAAGCAATTAATGAAGTGGGAATGCATGACGCAACCATCGCGCAAATCGCCCGTCGGGCGGGCGTATCCACGGGGATCATCAGCCACTATTTCAAAGATAAAAACGGTCTGCTGGAAGCGACCATGCGTGACATCACCGGTCAGCTGCGCGACGCGGTATTAAGCCGTTTACGCGCCCTGCCGGACGGCAGCGCAGAGCAGCGATTGCAGGCGATTGTCGGCGGCAATTTTGATGAAACCCAGATTAGCGGCGCGGCGATGAAGGCCTGGCTGGCCTTCTGGGCCAGCAGCATGCATCAGCCGATGCTCTACCGTTTGCAGCAGGTCAGCAGCCGCCGATTGCTCTCTAACCTGGTGTACGAGTTCCGCCGCGAGCTGCCGCGTGAACAGGCTGAAGAGGCGGGCTACGGGCTTGCCGCACTGATTGACGGGCTATGGCTGCGCGCTGCGCTCAGCGGCAAACCGCTGGATAAAACCCTGGCCCAGTCGCTCACCAGCCACTTTATCAGCCAGCATTTACCGACCGATTAACCGAGGAGAATTTATGTCCCGAATGGCAGAACAGCAGCTTTATATCAATGGTGGTTACACATCGGCCACCAGCGGTCGCACCTTCGAGACCATCAACCCGGCCAACGGTGAAGTTCTGGCGACCGTGCAGGCCGCCGGGCGCGAAGACGTGGACCGCGCCGTCGAAAGCGCAAAACGCGGGCAAAAAATCTGGGCGGCGATGACCGCCATGGAGCGCTCGCGCATCCTGCGCCGCGCCGTCGATATCCTGCGCGAGCGCAACGACGAGCTGGCAACGTTGGAAACCCTCGACACCGGTAAAGCGTATTCCGAAACCTCGACCGTCGACATCGTTACCGGCGCGGACGTGCTGGAGTACTACGCGGGGCTGATCCCGGCGCTGGAAGGCAGCCAGATCCCGCTGCGCGACACCTCGTTCGTCTACACCCGCCGCGAGCCGCTGGGCGTGGTGGCGGGCATCGGCGCGTGGAACTACCCGATCCAGATCGCCCTGTGGAAATCTGCCCCGGCGCTGGCGGCGGGCAACGCGATGATCTTCAAGCCGAGCGAAGTGACGCCGCTTACCGCCCTGAAACTGGCGGAGATCTACACCGAAGCAGGCGTGCCGGACGGCGTGTTTAACGTCCTGCCGGGCGTGGGCGCAGAGACCGGCCAGTTCCTGACCGAGCATCCGGGCATCGCCAAAGTCTCCTTCACCGGTGGCGTGGCCAGCGGCAAAAAGGTGATGTCGAACTCGGCAGCCTCGTCCCTGAAAGAGGTGACGATGGAGCTGGGCGGTAAATCTCCGCTGATAGTATTTGACGATGCGGATCTGGATCTCGCGGCAGATATCGCCATGATGGCGAACTTCTTCAGCTCCGGCCAGGTGTGCACCAACGGCACCCGCGTGTTCGTGCCTGCGAAGGTCAAAGCCGCGTTTGAGCAAAAAATCGTTGAGCGCGTGGGCCGCATCCGCGCGGGCGACCTGTTCGATGAAAACACCAACTTTGGCCCGATGGTCAGCTTCCCGCACCGCGACAGCGTGCTGCGCTACATCGCCAAAGGCAAAGAGGAAGGCGCGCGCGTGCTGTGCGGCGGCGACGTGCTGAAGGGTGACGGCTTTGACAACGGCGCGTGGGTGGCCCCGACCGTGTTCACCGACTGCACCGACGAAATGACCATCGTGCGCGAAGAGATCTTCGGCCCGGTGATGTCCATTCTTACCTATGACACTGACGAAGAGGCCATTCGCCGCGCCAATGATACCGACTACGGTCTGGCGGCGGGCATCGTCACCGCCGATCTGAACCGCGCCCACGGCGCTATTCATCAGCTCGAAGCGGGCATCTGCTGGATCAACACCTGGGGTGAATCCGCCGCGGAGATGCCGGTGGGCGGCTACAAACACTCCGGCATTGGCCGTGAGAACGGCGTCATGACGCTTCAGAGTTACACCCAGGTGAAGTCCATCCAGGTTGAGATGGGTAAATTCCAGTCCATATTTTAACCGGGAGGTTTATTTGCAATTTGACTACATCATTATCGGGGCCGGCTCTGCCGGCAACGTACTGGCAACACGACTGACTGAAGATCCGAACACCACCGTCCTGCTGCTTGAGGCGGGCGGGCCGGACTATCGCTTTGACTTCCGCACCCAGATGCCAGCCGCACTGGCCTTCCCGTTGCAGGGCAAGCGCTACAACTGGGCGTATGAAACCGAGCCTGAGCCTTTCATGAACAATCGCCGCATGGAATGCGGACGGGGTAAAGGGCTGGGCGGCTCGTCGCTGATCAACGGCATGTGCTACGTGCGCGGTAACGCGATGGATCTGGACAACTGGGCGAAACAATCGGGTCTGGAGCACTGGAGCTACCTCAACTGCCTGCCCTACTACCGCAAGGCAGAGACCCGCGACGTGGGGCCGAACGACTACCACGGCGGCGACGGTCCGGTGAGCGTCACCACCTCTAAGCCGGGCGTGAACCCGCTGTTTGAAGCGATGGTAGAGGCGGGCGTGCAGGCGGGCTACCCGCGCACCGACGACCTTAACGGCTATCAGCAGGAAGGCTTCGGCCCGATGGACCGTACGGTCACGCCGCAGGGTCGACGCGCCAGCACCGCGCGCGGCTATCTGGACCAGGCCAAACCGCGCCCGAATCTGACCATCCGCACCCACGCCATGACCGATCACATTATCTTTGACGGCAAGCGCGCGGTGGGCGTCGAGTGGCTGGAAGGCGAAAGCACCATTCCGTCAAAAGCGACGGCGAAGAAAGAGGTGCTGCTGTGCGCGGGCGCCATCGCGTCTCCGCAGATCCTCCAGCGCTCCGGCGTGGGCAACGCTGAACTGCTGAAGCAGTTTGATATCCCACTGGTACATGATTTACCCGGGGTGGGGGAAAACTTGCAGGATCACCTGGAGATGTATCTTCAGTATGAATGTAAGGAGCCGGTCTCCCTCTACCCTGCCCTGCAATGGTGGAACCAGCCGAAGATTGGCGCGGAGTGGCTGTTTGGCGGCACAGGCGTGGGCGCGAGCAACCACTTCGAAGCGGGCGGGTTTATCCGCAGCCGCGAGGAGTTCGAGTGGCCGAACATTCAGTACCACTTCCTGCCGGTGGCGATTAACTACAACGGCTCGAACGCGGTGAAAGAACATGGCTTTCAGTGCCACGTTGGCTCCATGCGCTCACCGAGCCGCGGCCACGTGCGCATCAAGTCGCGCGATCCGCACCAGCATCCGGCGATCCTGTTCAACTACATGTCCCACGAGCAGGACTGGCAGGAGTTCCGCGACGCGATCCGCATCACCCGCGAGATCATGCACCAGCCGGCGCTGGACAAGTATCGCGGTCGTGAAATCAGCCCGGGCGTCGAATGCCAGACCGACGAACAACTGGACGAGTTCGTGCGCAACCACGCCGAAACCGCCTTCCACCCGTGCGGCACCTGCAAAATGGGCTACGACGAAATGGCGGTGGTCGACGGCGAAGGCCGGGTTCACGGGCTGGAAGGGTTACGCGTAGTGGATGCGTCGATTATGCCGCAGATTATTACCGGCAACCTGAACGCCACCACCATCATGATTGGCGAAAAGATTGCCGACGCCATTCGCGGGCGCGAGCCGCTGGCGAAGAGCACGGCGGCGTATTATGTGGCGAACGGGGCGCCGGTTCGTCGCTGAGTGCGAACTTCTCCCCTCACCCCGGCCCTCTCCCAGAGGGAGAGGGTGTCATCGTCCCCTCTCCCTCTGGGAGAGGGTTAGGGTGAGGGGAAATTATTGCCGAAATGCTTCAAGCCGCTTAACCTGCCGCCCTTCCCCGTCAAAATTCTCCGCCGCCAGCCAGGCGCGCAGTGCCGCATCCTTTTGCGGCCATTCACCGTCAATAATCGAGAGCATATCGCTGTCGCGGTTGCGCCCTTTGCGCACCAGCTTCTGCCGCAGGCGCCCTTCCCAGACAAACCCCAGCCGCTCCGCCGCGTTGCGTGAGGCGATGTTCATCGAATCGCACTTCCACTCCAGCCGACGATATTTATGCTCAAAGGCATTTTTCAGCAGCAGCCACACCGCTTCGGTACCCACGCGGGTGCCCTTCATTCTGCGCGACCAGGTGACGTGGCCGATCTCAACCGAGCCCTGAAAGCGTTCTATCGCCATATAGCTGACCAGCCCTACCGCCTTTTCGGTTCGCAGATCGATGACGGCAAAGGGTATCAGGTCGTCATCCAGCACCTTTCCCAGCACCCAGTGCGCAGTGGCCTCAACGCTCACAGGCTGAGTGCTGGCAAGCCACGTCCAGTCGCTGTCGTCACCCAGCGCATAGGCTTCAAACAAATCAGCCGAATGGCGGTCGGCATCCAGCGGCTCCAGGCGGCAATACTGCCCGGTGAGCAGGGTACGGGTTAACGCGCGGGCGCATTTCCAGTCCGGGACAATATCGTTAACGGTTTGACCATGTTGATTGATTTCGGGCATGGCGGTGACTCCCTGAAAGGTAAGGGGTTTGTTATAGCAGGTTAAAAAGCGAACGAAAAGAGAGGTGGCTCATAACCAGACCGAATGCGTTATTTCCGGATGGCATAAGCAAAGCAGAATTTCGACTTTGAGGAAATCCTCAGCCAGCCTACCGTAACGGTGCATAAAACAATCACAATATATTTTCTTCAGGGATCGCTATGACTCAAAAACTGCTGCCTTTACTAGTGCTGGCTGCGCTCTCAAGCGCTGCTCACGCCGCTACCCCACCCAACACGCTGGTTGTCGCCCAGGGTCTGGATGATATCGTGAGCCTTGACCCGGCCGAAGCCAACGAACTTTCCAGCATCCAGACCGTACCGAGTTTGTATCAGCGTCTGGTACAGCCGGACCGCGATAACCCGGAAAAAATCACCCCGGTTCTGGCCGAAAGCTGGGAAGCGGACGCGGCAGCAAAAACACTGACCATCAAACTTAAGCCCGATGCAAAATTCGCCTCCGGCAACCCGCTGCGCCCGGAAGATGTGATCTTCTCCTATACCCGCGCCGTGACGCTGAACAAATCCCCGGCGTTTATCCTCAACGTACTGGGCTGGGACGCCAGCAACATCGCCAGCCAGCTAAAGAAAGTGGACGACCATACCCTCACGCTTCACTGGACGGCCGACGTTAGCCCGTCGGTGGCGCTGAATATTCTCTCCACGCCGATTGCCTCCATCGTCGATGAAAAACAGGTTGCGGCAAACGTGAAGGATAACGACTTCGGCAACGCGTGGTTAAAAATGCACTCTGCGGGCAGCGGCGCGTTCAAAATGCGCGTTTACCAGCCGCATCAGGCCATCGTGCTGGAAGCCAACGAATCCGCGCCCGGCGGCGCACCGAAGCTTAAAAGCATCATCATTAAAAACGTCCCCGATCCCGCTTCCCGCCGCCTGCTTATCCAGCAGGGTGATGCGGACGTGGCGCGCGATCCGGGTGCAGACCAGATAAGCGCCCTCAGCGGCAAGCCGGGCGTGAAGGTGCTGAGCATCCCTTCTGCCGAGCAAAACTATCTGGTGTTTAACACCGGCAACAGCGCTAACCCGCTGCTGAATAATCCAGCGTTTTGGGAAGCCTCGCGCTGGCTGGTGGATTATGAAGGCATCACCAAGGACCTGCTGAAAGGCCAGTATTTTGTTCATCAGAGCTTCCTGCCGGTCGGCCTGCCGGGCGCGCTGGAGGACAATCCGTTCACGTTTGACCCGGCAAAAGCAAAAGCGATCCTCGCCAAAGCGGGCATCAAAGACGCGCATTTCACGCTGGACGTAGAGAATAAACCGCCGTTCATCACCATCGCGCAATCCATGCAGGCGAGCTTCGCTCAGGGCGGCGTGAAGGTGGATCTGCTGCCCGCGGCGGGTAGCCAGGTGTACGCCCGCGTGCGTGCGAAACAGCATCAGGCGGCCATACGTCTGTGGATCCCGGACTACTTCGATGCACACTCCAACGCCAGCGCCTTCGCATGGAATGACGGGAAATCCAGCACCGTGGCCGGGCTTAACGGCTGGCAAATTCCGGAGCTGAACAACGCTACGCTGGCGGCGGTTGCCGAGCCGGATCCGGCAAAACGTCTGGATCTGTATAAGAAGATGCAGGAACAGTTACAGCATAACTCGCCGTATGTGTTCGTTGACCAGGGCAAAACCCAGATCGTGGTGCGCGATAACGTGAAGGGGTATCAGCAGGGGCTCAACGCGGATATGGTCTGGTACGATCGCGTTACGAAGTAGCCCTTGTTGCCGGGTGGCGCTGCGCTTACCCGGCCTACGTTCCTGGTTTTTGTAGGCCGGGTAAGGCGAAGCCGCCACCCGGCATAAAGAGATTTCCCATGCCACATCTTTCCACCCGCGTGCTTCAGGGTCTGCTGACTCTCCTGCTCACGCTGTTCGGGCTACTGCTGGTCACGTTTGCGCTCTCTGCCTTTTCCCCGGTCGATCGCGTATTGCAGATCGTCGGCGATCACGCCAGCCAGTCCACTTACGATCAGGTTCGCCACCAGCTTGGGCTGGATCGGCCCCTGCCGGTGCAGTTCTGGCACTACCTGCAAAACCTCGCTAACGGGGATTTAGGCACCGCCAGCGCTACCGGTCAGCCGGTATTGCAGGACCTGCTGCACGCCTTTCCCGCCACGCTGGAACTGGCAACGCTGGCGCTAATTATCGGCACGGTACTCGGCGTGATTGCGGGTGTACTGTGCGCCCGCTACGTCGGTTCGCCACTGGACTTAGCGATCAGAACGCTCACCCTGCTCGGCAATTCGGTGCCAATATTCTGGCTCGGACTGCTGATGCTGGCTCTGTTCTACGCGAAACTACAGTGGAGCGCTGGCCCCGGCAGGCTGGACGACATCTGGCAATTCACCGTCGAGCCACGAACCGGATTTGCGCTGGTTGATACCTGGCTTTCCGGCGACCGCGAGGCGTTCCGCAACGCCATCAGCCACCTGGTGCTGCCGGTGCTGCTGCTGGCCTACTACTCGCTGGCAAGTATCACCCGCCTGACGCGCTCCGCCTGTCTGAGCGAGATGAACAAAGAGTACATATTGCTCGCCCGCGCCAAAGGCGCCGGAGAGATGACCATCCTGCTGCGTCACGTGCTGCCGAACATTCGCAGCACCCTATTGACGGTGATTGCCCTGGCCTACACCAGCATGCTGGAGGGCGCGGTATTAACCGAAACCGTCTTCTCGTGGCCGGGCATCGGGCGCTACCTCACCACCGCCCTGTTCGCCGGTGACACCACCGCGGTGATGGGCGGCACGCTGCTGATTGGCGTCTGCTTTGTTCTGATCAATAACCTTACCGACCTGCTTGTGCGGGCGACCGATCCCAGGGTGCGCTAATGCCGTTTTATCTCTTCTTACGCCGCCTGCGCCGCTCCCCTGCTGCGTTTTTCGGGCTGATCGCCATCGCGCTGCTGGTGCTTATTGCCCTGTTCGCGCCGTGGCTTGCACCGCATGATCCCAACTGGCAGGACGCCGCCGCGCGTTTGCAACCGCCCAACGCGCAGCACTGGCTGGGTACCGACAGCTATGGGCGGGATCTGCTCTCCCGATTAATCTACGGCACCCGTCCGGCACTGGGGCTGGTGGCCTTAGTCACCGTTATTACCCTCCCCGCCGGTCTGCTGGTGGGGATTTTGTCAGGCTACTACGGCGGCTGGATGGAGCGCATCCTGATGCGCTTTACCGACGTGGTGATGTCGATGCCGCGCCTGATCCTCGCCTTCGCGTTTGTCGCGATGCTCGGCCCCGGTCTGGTGAACGGCGCGCTGGCGCTGGCCTTAACGACCTGGCCTGCCTATGCGCGCCAGGCGCGCAGTGAAATCCAGCGTCTGCGCCACAGCGATTATCTGGCCGCCGCGGAGATGATGGGCTTTCGCGGTCCGCGCCTGCTGGTTGGCCATATTCTGCCCCTGTGCCTGCCCTCCGCGATTGTACGGCTGGCGCTGGATCTGGCCGGGATCATTCTGGCCGCCGCCGGGCTGGGCTTCCTTGGCCTGGGCGCACGTCCACCGATGGCGGAATGGGGCGCGATGATAGCCGACGGCATGCAGGTCATTTTTGACCAGTGGTGGATTGCCGCCATTCCAGGCGGGGCGATTCTGTTTGCCAGCCTGGCCTTTAACCTGCTGGGCGATGGCCTGCGCGACGTACTGGAGCCACAGCATGACTGAACAACGCGTCATCGTCGATGCGCTGAATATCGACTACCCCGCCGCGCGCGTGGTGAATAATCTGAGCTTCACGCTTGGCAACGAGCGGCTGGCGCTGGTGGGGGAATCCGGCTCCGGCAAGTCCATGTCTGCCCGCGCCCTGATGGGGCTGGTGCGCAAGCCCGGCATCGTGAGCGCTAAGCGGCTTAACGTGCTTGGCAACGACCTGCTGACCCTGAACAGCCGCCGCTGGCAGGCGCTGCGCGGCAACGGCATTGCGATGGTTCTACAGGACCCGCGCTACGCGCTAAACCCGGTGAAAACCGTCGCCGCCCAGCTTGATGAGGCGCTGACCCTCCATCAGCGCCTGCCCCGCGCCGAACGCCTGGCGCGCATTCACGATATCATCCGCGCCGTGGGGCTGAACGAGCACGTGCTTCAGCGCTATCCCGGCGAACTCTCCGGCGGCATGGGCCAGCGCGTGATGATCGCCATTGCACTCATCAACAACCCGCAGGTGCTGATCGCCGACGAACCGACTTCCGCGCTGGACGCCCGCCTGCGCAACCAGATCCTTGAGCTGCTGGTGGAGCAGTGCGAGGCGCGGCAGATGGCGATGCTGTTAATCAGCCACGATTTGCCGCTCGTCGCGGAACACTGTGACCGCGTGCTGGTGATGTATCAGGGTGAGAACGTTGATGAAATGGCGGCGAGCCAGTTGCCGCAGGCAACCCATCCCTACACGCGCACGCTCTGGACCTGCCGCCCGAACGCCGGGACGTTTGGCCAGATGCTGCCGACGCTCGACCGTTCGCAACCGTGGAAGGAGGCCGACAATGGCACTCGTTGAGGTTAACCAGCTCCGGGTGAGTTTTGGTGAAAAAACGGCGGTTTCCGCCGCCAGTTTTGCGATCGAAAAAGGCGAAACTTTCAGCCTGATCGGTGAATCCGGCTGCGGTAAATCGACTATTCTGCGCGTGCTGGCGGGGCTGCAGCGCGATTGGAACGGCCGCATTTCGATCCTGGGAGATGCGCTACGGCCAGGACGACGTTTTGAAGGCGCGCTTCGCCGTAACGTGCAGATGGTGTTCCAGGATCCGTGGGCGTCTTTGCACCCGAACCACACCATTGCCCGCACCCTGTCGGAGCCGTTAAACATCCACGGCGAAACACAGGTTGCCGAAAAGGTGGCGGATGCGCTGCAACAGGTGGGTCTGGCTGCCGACGCCGGCAGGCGTTACCCGCATCAGCTTTCCGGCGGACAGCGTCAGCGCGTGGCCATTGCCCGCGCGCTGCTGCTGCGCCCGCAGCTTCTGTTGCTGGATGAACCGACCTCGGCGCTGGATATGTCGGTACAGGCGGAGATTCTGAACCTGCTCAACCGCCTGAAGGCGCAGCACGGCATGACCTATCTGCTGGTGAGCCACGACGCGGACGTGATTGCGCATATGTCCGACCGGGCGGCGTTTATGGCGCACGGCGAGATCCAGAAGGTGTTTGACCGTGAGGCAATGTTAAGGGGTGAGCACAGGATGGGGTAAGTGCGCGCGGCGGTGCCCGGTGGCGCTACGCTTACCGGACCTACGTTTCGTGCCGCGTTGATATGTTGCGTATAAATCCGACGGCGCGTGCCGCACGGGTTTCGTAGGCCGGGTAAGGCGTAGCCGCCACCCGGCAAAACGTTACTTCAGCAGCTTCACCGTGGCATCAATGTCGATCTCATCTTCAGTGAAGATCATCGTCGTGTTCTGGAAGGTGGTGATCGCCAGCTTCTTCACCGAACGCGTTTCGCCCGGCTTTTTATCGGACTTCGGCTTGATGCTGTTCATCAGCAGCCCCACCGACAGCACCGCATTCTCTTTGTCGATTTTGGTCTCAACGGGCTCTTCCTCGCTGAACACCACGAAGGATTTAATTGAGGTGAGCTTCACGCGCTCGCCCGCAATATAAAGATGCTTACTCTCAGGGATCACCTTCACCGCATACGCGGAAAGGCCTTTGCTGTTGGTGGTTGGCTCAAAGGTCACCGCCGCATCTTTCTTAATCAGATCAGGGTTCGCGACCTTAATCACATGAAAATAGCGGTTGTCGCCGTTTTCATCTTTGATAAATCCAAAGCCTTTATCTTTAAACCACGTTGTGATTGTACCGTTCATCGCTGTTACCGCCTGTCAGATCTCAAGACTAAAGTTTTGCAGCGCGCAGTGTAATGCACAATGGCTGACGAGACAAAAAAAAGCCCCTGCACGGGAGCAGGGGAAAGTTCATGTCAGAGCTTTTTAGTATTGTGTATTTAGTTGAACACCATCCCACCATCAATCAGCAGCGACTGACCGGTCATGTAGTCGGAATCCGGCCCGGCGAGGTAAGAGACGCAGGCGGCCACGTCTTCCGGCTCGGACAAACGGCCAAGCGTGATGCGTTTGGCAAAGGTTTCCGTCCCGTAGCCAAGCGGTTTACCCGCCGCCTCGGAGACCTGACGGTCGATTTCCGCCCACATCGGCGTTTTGACGATCCCCGGGCAGTAGGCGTTAACGGTGATCCCCAGCGGCGCGAGATCCCGCGCGGCGGTCTGGGTTAAGCCACGCACCGCGAACTTGCTGGAGCTGTAGACCGCCAGCTCCGGGTTGCCGGTGTGGCCCGCCTGAGAGCAGGCGTTGATAATTTTGCCGCCGTGCCCCTCTTTGCGAAAGGCGTCAATCGCGGCCTGAATGCCCCAGATCACCCCTTTCACGTTGATGTTGTAGACCTTGTCGACAATCTCCGGCGTGATGGATTCGATGGGCGTGGACGGCGCCACCCCGGCGTTATTGACGATGACGTTAAAACCGCCCAGCGCGGTGCGGGCTTTTTCCACCGCCGCGAACACCTGCTCGCGGTCAGAGACGTCCACCTTCACGGCGACGGCCTTCCCGCCGTTACGGGTGATCTCATCCGCGACCGCTTTCGCCGTCTCTTCGTTGTAATCCGCAATAGCAACGGCAAAACCATCCTTCACCAGGCGAAGCGCGATCGCTTTGCCAATCCCCTGGCCGGAGCCGGTTACGAGAGCCACTTTTTGCATTTCTCTGTCCTTATATTGATTCACAAAATCTGGCTGAGATGGAGCTGGCCCATCAGCAGCGGGTTATCGCTGTAGTCGACGGGAATGGCCACCACGGCCGGTCCATCGACATCCATTGCCGCACGCAGCGTCGGTTCGAGCGCATCGGCGCTCTCGACGGCAAAGCCTTTCGCACCGAACGCGTCGGCATAGGCTTTGAAATCGACCGGGCCGAACTCGACGCCGGAAAGCCTCTGGTATTTTTTCTCTTCCTGGATGGCCACCATGTTGTAGGCGTTATCCACCCAGATGATGTGCAGCACATTGGCGTTGAGGCGTACGGCGGTTTCCAGCTCCATGCTCGACTGCAAAAAGCCGCCGTCCCCGGAGACCGAGACCACCTTGCGCCCCGGGTTGACCAGCCACGCGCCAATCGCCCACGGCAGCGCCACGCCCATGGTCTGCTGACCGTTGGAGATCATCACCTGACGCGCCCGGAAGCTGTAGAGGTAGCGGGCGATCCAGATATGGAAGCTGCCCATGTCGACGGTGAGCGTCACGTCGTTGTTCACGATGTCCTGCATGGCGCGGACGATGCGCAGCGGATGCAGGGCAAACTGGTTAAGCGATGCGCCGCGACGGTCGAGGAGGTCCCGCTGATGCTGGCGATCGACAAGAATTTCCGAGGCGCGCTGGCTGAGTTCAAGTTTGTGCTCGATTCGACTGGCAAGCAGATTCAGCGTGGCGGCAATATCCCCGACCAGTTCCAGATCGGGAACATACTTGCGCTCCTCATAGGCGGGCAGCACGTCAATGTGCACCAGCGTCGCGTCGCCGCTGTTCCACATGGACGGCTCGTATTCCACCGGACTGTAACCGATACAGATGATCAGATCCGCCAGATGCAGCAGCCGATCGCCCGCCTGGTTGTTAAACAGACCGACGCGTCCGGCGAAGCGGGTGAAGTGTTCCTGATTCACCGCCCCGGCGGCCTGATAGGTGCTGGTGACCGGAATACGGCTTCTCTCCAGCAGCTTATGCAGTGCGGCGCTGTTGGCGGGCTGGCTGGCCATCAGGCCGAGTAAGATGACCGGGTTTTTGGCCTTCGCGATAAGCTTCGCCACGTCGTTGATGGCTGACTCCGGCGCCGGGCCCATCAGCGCCGCGGTGCTGGCGGGTAAAATCGCCCCCGTGGTGGGCTGGTCGACAATATCCTGCGGCAGGCTGACAAACGCCCCGCCCGGCCTGCCCTGCTCGGCAGCGCGAAACGCGTTCGACACCACCTCGGCAATCGCGTCCGGTGAATTAACTTCGACGGCGTATTTGGTGACCGGGCTGAACATGGCGACGGTATCCATGCTCTGGTGCACCAGTTTCGCTTTATCTGCCCGCTTCACCGCCCCGCCCAGCGCCACCACCGGGTCACCTTCGCTGTTGGCGGTGGCGATGCCGGTGATCAGGTTGGAGCAGCCCGGCCCGGAGGTGACCAGCGCGACCCCGGCCTTGCCGGTTAACCGCCCTACCGCTGCCGCCATAAACGCCGCGTTCGCCTCGTGACGCACCGGGATAATCTCGATGGAGGAGTCCAGCAGGGAGTCAAAGACCTTGTCGATTTTTGCGCCCGGTATGCCGAACACCTGCTTCACACCCTGCGCTTCCAGCTGGCCGACAACCATATCGGCGCCGTGCGCCCACTGACGTGACTGTTTCTCACTGTTCACGGTAGTTCTCCTGTTAGTTTTCGACGGCGCGGATAGCCGCATCAAGGTTGCTGGGGTGCAGGTTGGCCTGTAAAAACGCGCTGTCGGCGGGCAGGTCAATCATCAGCTTGTGGATTTCGCCGAAGGTGAGCACGCCGTTCTCCAGCTGATAGTCGAGCAGGTGGCCCCCGCCCTGACGGTCGTCGGTGATAAAGTGTTCGTGATAGCCCGCCACGTTAATGCCCTGCATATGCTGTGGTGTGCGGAACCCGACCAGCACGCCCTCGCGCTGGTTAAAGCGGAACACCGGCTGGTCATCCAGCACGTCGGTCATCGCCCGGTACGGCGGTGTCTGGCGCGGTACGGTGCGGGTGTGCGCGTGGCGGAAATTGCCGTCGATGCGCAGCGCGCAGAACAGGTTATCGGAGGGGATTTGCTGGTCGATCACGTCGTGGATCTGCTGACGGCTGACCGGCCCGTCGAAGGCTTTGCGGTACTGCGGCTGGAACCAGGTCATCACCGCGAACGGCGTTTTTTGCTCCGGCTTCGCGGCGCGGGCGCTGCCGTCGGCGCGCAGCTGGTACACTTGGCTGCTGAAGGCAATCATTTCACCGTCCAGCTCGTTAAAGGTACCGAGACCAAAATCACCGTGAGCCAGCAGATCGGCGATAGTCGTCTCCCCTTCGTAGACGCCGCTTAGCAGGGCGCTCATTAGCGATGTCTGATAGATCACGCTGTCAGGATGCTGAGCCGAGAACCCACGCAGGGTCTCGCATAAACTCGCCTCACAGTCGCATGCAGATGAATGCATCATCATGCCCGTCCTCTTCAACTTTATTTATAAAGGTTAAATAAATGTTGACCCGATTCAGCAGAGAGTTCCAATATAGAATCCATGCTGGTTTGAGACGTTTTTGATATGGAACTTCGTTATCTGCGCTATTTTGTCGCGGTAGCACGCGAGCGACACTTCACCAGGGCGGCCAAAGCGCTGGGTATTTCACAGCCTCCTCTGAGTCAGCAGATCAAACGGCTCGAAGAGGAAGTGGGCACGCCGCTGTTCAGGCGCCTGACGCGGGGCGTGGAGCTGACCGAGGCGGGAGAGGCCTTCTATGAGGACGCCTGTAAGATCCTGGCGCTGAGCGACGCCGCGCTGGAGAAAGCCCGGGGCATCGCGCGCGGGCTGAACGGCAGCCTGTCGATTGGCATCACCAGTTCAGATGCTTTTCATCCCAAAATCTTCGCCCTGATACGTCAGTTTCAGGTGCAGAACATGGCGGTGCAGGTTCACCAGGTGGAAGCCAATATGTCGTCGCTGACGACGATGCTGGCGGAGGGTGAGCTGGATATCGCCTTTGTGCGCCTGCCGTGCGAAAGCAGCAAGGTGTTCGAATTAAAAATCCTCGACCGGGAGCCGATGGTGGTGGCGCTGCATCGCGATCATCCCCTGGCGGCATGTGGCGATCTGGCGCTGGATGAGCTGCGGGATACGCCGGTGGTGCTGTTCCCCCAGGAGGTAGCACCGGGGCTGTATGACCGCGTTTACGGCAGCTGCGAGCGGGCCGGGATCGATATGCAACACACGCTGCAATCCTCACAACTTTCCTCTTCCCTGAGCATGGTCTCCGCTGGCGGCGGGTTCGCGCTGGTGCCGAAATCCATGGCCGCTATTTCTCCGCCGAATGTCACCTACCATGCGCTGCGCTCACCGGAGCTTTATACCGATATCGCGCTCTGCTGGCGGCGTTTTGAGCGTTCGCGGACGGTGAAGCGGTTTCTGGCGATGATGAGCGAGGGGTAGCTACGGTGTGGCTGTGCCCGGCGGCGCTGCGCTTGCGCGGGCCTACGGTTCGTGTCGCGGGTTGGTTGGCTTGTTGGCGGTTTTGTAGGCCGGGTAAGGCGCAGCCGCCACCCGGCAATGCCCTTTGGAAGCCGCCTCGCAAACTTTTAAGCAACCTTATGTAATTCAGGGGTATCCCTTTTCATCCTTTCTTCACGGTCGTAAAGTGCCTGCGTTGCGGCACATCCGTAACCGGGCGTAGGTACCCATTAGCATGACATGACATTTTTTTTGGACAACGAGGATGCTAAATGGCGACTACCCCTGGATTTTCATACGTATACGCTGAAGAAAGCGCTGTTCATCACCTTCTTCACCTGCAACTTCCCGATTCTGCGGATCTCTTTGAACTGGCTGGCACCTGTGCGGCGTACGTGAGCGTACTGGTGGAAATGGACGATGCGGTGACATTTTCTACGCTCTGTAAGCAACTGCTGGGTTGTTAGCGGAGTTTGTGAAGGAGCCTTATATAACGGCTCACTGAGTCGGCCTTACACAAAGGACAACGTTGTTTGATGAATGACGGTTTGTTAGAGGAATGCACAGGAAGGCGGTCACGCCACAGAGGGCGTGACATAAAATCAGGCCTGGTCGTCTTCTTTACCGTAGTAAAGCTTACCGATCTGAATGAGAGGACGGCCCTGGGATTTGCGGTGCAGGTTGCTGTCACGCAGTGAATAAACGCAGCCGCAGTATTCCTGCTGGTAGAACTGTTCGCGCTTGCTGATTTCAATCATGCGCGACGAACCGCCCTGTTTCCGCCAGTTATAGTCCCAATAGACCATACCCGGATAGTGGGCGGCGGCTCGCTGACCGCAGTCGTTGATTTGCTGCATATTTTTCCAGCGAGAGATGCCCAGTGAGCTGCTAATCACGTTGAAGCCATTTTCAGCGGCGTAAAGCGCAGTCCGCTCAAAGCGCATGTCAAAACACATGGTGCAGCGAATGCCGCGCTCGGGTTCCCATTCCATGCCTTTGGCGCGCTCAAACCAGTTATCTGTATCGTAATCCGCATCGATAAACGGTACGCCGTGCTGTTCGGCAAAGCGAATATTTTCATCCTTACGAATCAGATACTCTTTCTGCGGATGAATGTTCGGATTGTAGAAGAAGATGGTGTAGTCGATCCCTGAGGCCTGGATCGCCTCCATTACCTCACCAGAACACGGAGCGCAACAGGAGTGCAGCAGCAGTTTATCAGCCCCGTTTGGGAGTTCTAGTTTAGGGCGTTTGAAATCAGCGGTAGTCATAAATTTATTTGATGAGGTAATGAGGACTGAAAACAGTGTAGCATCAGAGCTGTGCTATCGGGAATGGCGGCCAGTCTCATACATATCCCGCAATGCCTGTTATTGACACAGGGCTGCTGTTGCAGCCCTGACAACCTTAGACTTCAATCGATTCAGAGATCTCTAACGCATCATCGACTTCGATGCCTAGATAACGGACAGTGCTTTCCAGTTTCTTATGGCCCAACAGAAGTTGGATCACCCGGAGATTCTTGGTTTTCTTATATATCAGGTAAGGTTTTGTTCTTCTCATGGAATGTGTGCTGTAAAGCGAAGCTTCGAGACCAAGCTTTTCTACCCACCCATGAAAAATTCGGCTGTATTGTCGGGTTGATATGTGCCGGTTAGTTCCGATCCGAGACCGAAACAAGAAGTCTTTACTGTGCAAATTGCCAAGCTTTATCAATGCAGCAACAGCTTCTCTTGTCCCTTTGGTTATCTCAAATTGCACAGGGCTACCGGTTTTCTGTTGCAGCACCGTTGCTCTGCTTGAAACCGAGCTACCATATGCAACATCAGATACTTTCAGGTTCACCAGATCGCAGCCTCGTAGCTTACTGTCTAAGGCCATATTGAACAGAGCTAAATCACGCGTTTTACCTTCCAGTTCAAGCCGGATTCGGATCCCCCAGATATGAGATATCTGAAGTGGTCTTTTTTGGCCTATGATACGGTCTTTATTCCACGGTGACGTGTTCATACTCAAATCTCCTGCAATGTGGGAGATTTGAGTATGGTTGTCTCTTATGAGCGAGGAGCGGACGTTGAATTCATCTCTTAAACAATGTATTATTTAAGGCAATTTACCATTAATACTATGTATGGCCATAATTATTTCAAAATGTTTGAGGTGATGCTGTGGTTCCAAGATATATGATTTAAGAAAAACTATAATTGTTCTATATCAGTAAGCTAGCTTTATCAGTTTTCGCCACATTTGATATAAAAATGTAGCAATGTAGCACTTATTAAAAGATAGTTAGTAAACACAGAATAAAGGATGGAACCAAACAATGAGCAAAAAAAAGAAGGTGAATTGTATATTCTGTGGGGGAGAGCCTAAAAAACAGAACAAAGAACATATAATTCCCAAATGGCTTCTAAAGCTCACTGGTGATGAAAATAGGATTGCTTATTTTGGAATGAAAAAAGAGAATGAAGAATTCCCAATTCCCATTGCGGATGTAGATGAAATCTCATCCAGAGAGCCAAGCAATCCGCATCGTACTTTTAGTTTTTCTTCCTTTAAGTTCCCTGCTTGTAAAAAATGTAATGATGAATTTGGAATTCTGGAGCGGGAAACCAAGCCAATAGTTGAGAAGCTCGTGAAAAATAATACACTTCAGAAAGAAAACATCCCTAAGTTATTGGATTGGTTGGATAAAGTCAGGGTGGGCGTTTGGTTGGGAAACTTGCTACTAGATAAAAATGCTCATAATGTTAAACCTAAGTTTGCAATTAAACAAAGAATGGGAGCATCTGATCGAGTTTTGATGATAAGGCGCATAGATGGGTTATCCGATGGTATAAATCTCATTGGTATTGACACGTATGCATTTTACACAGCGCCATCAGTTTTTTGCTTACGTATTAATGAATATCTTTTATACAATATGTCTTCTCTTTTTCTTTTGTCAAAAGAGCTTGGGTTCCCATACTATGAATCCGCTATTTTAGATTATGAGACTAGTCATATTGATATTTCATTAATTAAAGGCACTGAGAAATTGAAAGCACCATTGCCTTTAATTGATTCCCCTGGCATGTCGGTCAAACTGTATCAACCTATTTTTAATCCACAAACTATTGGTAATGACAAAGAACTATATAGTACCAATTACATAATAAATAATAGTCTGGACTATAAAAATGGTCAAGGTGATATATTTATAGGTGAAAATACAATAAGACCAATGAGAAAAAAGGAAAAGATTGTCTTTACAAAATACAATGATCTTTATCCTTTTTGTACAGAAGAAAAAATAGTAGCTGATGTGCTCAATTGGCAATCTTGGGTGTTACACGATTACTTTTCAAAATTAGATATGAAAAATTTAACCAAAGATCAAAAAGAGATATGTTTAGAACAGCATGAAAAAGCAATAAGTCAAAACGAGAAATATAGAAAAAAAGCTAATCAAGTTGACTTTTATAAATCTATAAACTTAGCGAAAACTATTTCGGAAATTTTAAAGTAACAGCATCCCTGTACTCTAGACGAGGGGGGGTAACTTTTTTGGTTCTCTATTTTAGAGTTTAATTCTCAATCTATTGATATTCTTGAATTTTATATTGATGTATTTCAAGAATATCATCATTTCTTGATGGCAAAGGTGTCTGTAGTTATTTGTTATATTTGCAGGAATAGCATGGTGCATTCTACTGGAAAAAGGTTTGATGTTGCGATGCTTGATACCCAGTAATCTGCTCCCAGCAGATTAGTACATCCAATGTCAGACACGTCCGTTTCTCGCACGAAGTGAACAAGTTATATGAGATGAAAGTCCGCTGCGAGCGAAGAGCGGACATTATCATCTTTCCTTAAAACTTTTATAATCTATTTCCATTAACAGATCTTTTTCATAATGATCAAGGTATGGGTTTGTGTTACATTAGCGCGGCGAAATAGGTAATGGAGAAGATAATGTTAAATTATGTATTTTTATTTTTCCCTTTGAGTTATATTCTGCTCATTTTGATTGCAACCGTGAAAAGCCGAAAAAAAAAGGAAATCAATTTTTTTTATCATAATTGCTCTTTGATTTCTGCCCAAAAAATCTTCAATGATAAACTATTCATAACTCGTACCGAAGGTCGTGCATACGTATCGACAAACAAGAACAATAAGAATGGAGTTGATTCATTATCAATTAATAACTACCTAAAAAATAAACACATGCCTTTTTATTGTTTAAAGAGATTCACTGCAAGCGAACCAATGGTAGACATCACATTCAGTGGTCAAACACTATCATTATTTCACCCCATATTTAATCTTCTAAAGATTTATCACATCTTTAATGTTTGGGGGGCATGGAAAATGATAACTGAGCAATGGGTTTCAAAATCCTTACATGATATAAAAATTATTTCTTGCACCACCAACGGTTCAAGCGAATTTGAAATAACACAAGCGGAAGTAATGTTAAAGAAAGGTTGGGGGCTTTTTTCTGCATTAGCTAGAGCTGCTGGAATGGTGATACTTAACCTCGTCATTTCAGCTACTTGGTGTTCATTGGGGTTATTAGCACTCCCGATTAATTATCATTGGATCACTTTCGAATTACTCCATATTTTATTTATATGTGTGAGTGTAGTAGTGTTATGGTTCGCTATAAAAACAATTTCAGATTTGCCTAAAGATTTATTTAAATAATTTTGATAACGGTATAGATGCTAATGGTATATAACAGAGGTCTATTATGGGCATGAGAGTCTGATTTTGGCACTGATCGGACGAGTTTGCTCAGTTGAAGGCCCGCAGTGAGCGAAGGGCGGACCTCGGAGTTGCATTGACTGGGGATAATGAATAAATAATGATCTTATTTTCGATTATGTGACGATAAAATGTTGCAATTTATTTTGAGAATTTTGATATTTATCTAATTTACCCACCGACAATTTAGTGAACTCACCACTTCCAATTTTCGATATTAGTTCTTGCTCTAATGTAGATATGGATTCCTTTACTCTTCGCATATCTTTTTCAAGATATTTTGCTATCGGAAACTCGTCTCCGGCCTTGAAACTTTGCAGTTTTTCAATAAGCAACCTTTCGAAGATTTCATATTTAGAAACTGCAGTGTCAATATTACCATTTGCTTTATTTTCGAGAATGTACACAGAAGTTATCAAATGCTCTACGATTTGAAGTGCAACAGATAGCGATGAATGCTTAGGCTTTTTAATGTCATGTGCGGCATCATTGCCCATGAACCTAATTCCATGTAACCGCTCTGCATCATTTTTTGAAATATATCCAGAGCTTGTTAATTTGTTTATTCGAACTTCAAGGCTTCGTCCTGAAATTGTTAAGTCATTGCATACCGCCTCGACAACTGCTCTTAGCCCTAATCCGGCGAGAACTTTCGAATTTTCCCGCAAGGCGGTGAGTACTTCTGAATAGATAGTTCTTACGATATCTGGCAATTCCCATAGGTTTTGTATTTCTTTGTGGCCTTCAACGGCCTTAGGATAGACAGTAACATCCTCTGGAATCTCCCATTGATTTTCATCAGTTGGGTATGCAGCCTCTAAATCGTAAAACACGTTACGAAATGATTTAGTGTCACAACCTAAACACTGCAATATTTGATACGAAATATCACAACTGTATTCTTCGCGATGCGAATCGGTATGCTCTGACAAAATGACGTGATTAGTCACTTTGCAACAATCACGACAGTAATTTTTTATTTTCTTATTACTCACTTTTTCACCTTTTATTTTAAAAAGCTCAGAGGTATTTAAGAGGAAAAACCGGTTTTAATTGCAAGCTCTCACATGGTTTAAGACTCATGGACATAATACTACATCGTTTTTATCGCCGCCAACCTTAATGACGGTAAGGCTGATTGTACTTAAATGTTAAACGAGGTGCCGCATAATAAGCGAGTAGGGAGGCTTTTAAAAACTGGTTATAGTTACAGGGGTTACCAGTTACTAAATATTTATTAACGTCCGCTTTTGGCACTAAGCGGACGTAGCTAACGGAGCTGGAGGTCCGCTGTGAGCGATCAGCAGACATTTCAGTGCAAGATCGTCGTTTAGCCATCTCATGACTGAAAAATAAATGTTGCGTGCCGGGTGACATATGCAGTTGTTAGAGGAAAGCACAGGTAGGCTGTCACGCCGCAGATGGCGTGACATAACAATCATGCCTGCTCGCGCTTGCTGATTACAATCATGCGCGAAGACTAAATGTATTTTAAAAGGTAGTTCCCAGCGCGGGTAGGCTAGGGACGATTGAATGCCCCTAGACGTTGCACGAGCCTTAGCGGTTCCACCACTAGTAGAAATGCCAGCATAACCGTCACGCCTATTTTAACCCGCTTTATATATTAATTACGGGGTGAATAGTCATTTTCTTTCTTCATCACTTATTTTTAGCTTGCTATTTCCAAAGCTTAAACTGCTACCAGAGATGTTTTTTAGTATTATTTCATAAGGATGTTTAGCTGCTTTTTCTCGCTCAGAACGAGATACGCATATTATTTTAATTAGCTCGATATCGCGTTCATTTAAATCTGACCCTTTTTTATACTTAATGAAGAAATCTTTGATGTCATCCTTTTTTTGTTGGTCTTCCAGTATTGCCATTATAACGGCCGTCCTTGAATAACAGGACTTTATTACAAATAGGACGAAAAAACTAAGACCAAAATACAAGCAAGCAATTGTTATTCTAACTTCATAAGATAATTTATCAAGCCATATGAAACCACATATCACTGAAATAGTAGATATAAAGAATAGATTGATAAATATCATGCGAGTGGTTTTTGCGCTAGAGTACTCCTCTTCAAGATAATTGTTTAAACTTTTCAGTTTTGGTTCTGTATTTCCTAGAGGACCGCTTCTTTCTATCGCTATGTCTTTCCCTTTATTAATATATAAAAAACTGGAAAGGATGGAGTATGTCATCCCAACCGCACTTATATTAGTAAAGAATCTTTTAATAAAATATTTCTTTTCTTTAAGGGACAATGAATTTATAAATTTTGTTGAGTTGTACAAAATGAAGCCAAAAGCCATGATTAACACAATAAAAAGGAATATTAAAAATATTTTCTCATTATCAAGTTCGTTGATGTTTATATTTGGAGTCATCAGCATAGGTTGTTTAGCCAAAAGGTCCTCTTATTGTGCCCTCAACAGGTGTAAATGAAAAGCACTATCATGCGAATTAATTAAAAAACATACAGTATAAATTTTCAACACAGTGGCTCAGCAAAGTCAAGGTTGTAATCTTGCATAATCTTTTCCCCCTTAACTTTTTCAAAAATGAAGACGAGTTGAGGTAGTTCAAAAGTGCCTTTCATTGCTTCCATAAATCAATAATCTAACAAATTTCGTTATAATCATAAGACATATGTATAGCTACTCACAAAATGCCATACCAGTGGCAGTGGCAGTGGCAGTGGCAGTGGTAGATGCAGAGAACCTATCAGGCTTAGTTATTCGAGCATAAGAAGAGGGCCTTTCAATTGAAGAAAATCGATATTGACAATGTCTGCTTCTGGCACATAGCGGACGCATCTTTCACACGCTTCTAAATAACCTGGTTAGCAAAACTATCTCCACGGAACTCCTTCCCAGCAAGCAATTCCTGAATACGCTTCGCAAATCACATAAATACTTCAGGCCGAGATACTTCTGGCACTTTAATGACATACCACTCCAACTTAAAGTGCTCGCACTCAATGCAAAGTTCAATTGTCACGATCATGTAGAAACTGCAATTTCATCGAAGTTTCCGCATTGTCAACCCACCAACCACCATCTATAATATTTCCAACCTGGAAACAAGGGGCAAGGATGCACATAGTCTCAAGAGCGCCTTTCGACACAGCGGCCAGACATTATCCCAATCAAGCACAAGCCCTGGACGATCTTTACCGGGTACTAAAAAAGGAACACTACCCCTCACCAGACGAGATGCGAAAGCGCTTTCCTAGCCTGGACCGGATGAAATACCGGGAAAAATGGTGGGTCATTGATGTGGGTGGCGGGCATCTAAGAGTGATGTTTTTTGCTGATTTTGAGCGTGGAAAGATCTTCATCAAACACATCAGCACTCACGCAGACTATGACAAGCTCACGGACTACTACCGGAGAACGAAAGAATGAATTATGCAGCAGCCATCAAAGCGGCAAACGCTCTGACAAACGAGCTCCCTTTCCTGGGTTCAAGCCCGTCGCGGCAAGACTACGAGGATGCGCTGGCGCTGGTAGAGTATCTTATCGAGCACGACCCCGATAACCCGCTGGTAGATATGCTCACTGCCAAAATCGATAAGTATGAAAACGCGTCCCCGGAGTTTGCAGAATTTAACGCGCGTATTGCCAGCATTCCGTCAGGCGTTGCGTTACTGCGAACGCTAATGGATCAGTACCAGCTCACTCAGAGTGATTTCGAGAACGAGATTGGTAAGAAGTCTCTGGTAAGTCGGATCCTTAACGGACAGCGCACGTTAACGCTAGATCATATGCGAGCGCTGGCGAAGCGTTTCGGTTTGCCGGTGAGCGCATTTGTGGGGAACTGATGCGAAGTTTTCACCCAGACCAATTCCCCAGACGTTAATACCACTATATCTCTCACCTCGGCCCCTCGCTCCCCGCCGCCAGCAGCGGCACCACCACGTCGCTGATGGGCACCGCAATCCCGTGCCTGCGGCCATAGCGCTGGATCACGCCGTTGCGTATGTCCCACTCCATCGGGCGATCCGCCTGACGGTCGGCAAGGATCGAGGTGCCCAGGTCCTCAGGCGCGCGCTGGAAGTTCGCCAGGATCTCCTCCGCCACCGCATCGTCCAGCTTCGCCCCTTCGGCGCGGGCGACGGTAAGCCCCTCGCGCAGGTAGGCCAGCGCCAGCTCGCTGATATCCTCGCGCCTGAACATCCCGGCGCGGCGATTGGCCAGCACCATCAGCCCGGCGACCGCGTTTTGCAGCAGCTTGCGCCAGGCAACGGTAGTGAAATCTGTCGAGAGCTCAACGTCACAGCGCGTCCCGCGAAGCGCCTCCACCACCCGCTGCGCCTGCGGCACGTCCGGCAGCGTAAGGCGCGGTTTGGCGCGCAGCCATACGGAGGCATCCGGCTCGCGCTGCGCCGGGAACCAGACCACCGACGGCAGCACCGTCGCGCCGTTTACCCACTGCTCCAACTGGGCTTTCTGCTCCACGCCGTTTTGCAGCGCGCAGACCACGGTGTTTTCATCGCACAGGGCGCGCAGCCAACCGGTGCTGTCGGCATTTTGCGTCGTTTTGACCGCCAAAAAAACGAGGTCAACGGGGCGCGTAATGACGCTGGGATCGGTGAGTACCGGACCGGGCACCACAATTTCACCCTCATCATGACGCAGGCGCAGTTCCGGATGCGCGGTGCGCCCACACAGCAGCGGCGTGCGGCCCGCTTCATGCAGCACCGCGGCGATGGTGGTCCCAATCGCACCGGGTCCTGTCAGCGCAATGGTTGGATAGTCAGACATGGATCACTCCCCTTTTGCTAAGCCTGCTATCAGTTATACCACCCTGAAAAGAGCGCGCCACGCCCATTGTCTATACTCAACTCATAACAGACAACGGAGTGCGCCATGCCTTTACCCGACTTCAAATCCTCTGAACCTTATACCCTCGGCATTGAGCTCGAACTCCAGGTGGTTAACCCGCCGGGTTACGATCTGAGCCAGGACTCCTCTGCCCTCATCGCCGCCGTCAAAGACGACATCAAAGGGGGGGAAGTCAAACACGACATCACCGAAAGCATGCTCGAAATCGCCACCGGCGTGTGCCAGACCATCGACCAGGCAGCGGCGCAGTTCTCGGTGATGCAGCAGAGCATCCTGCGCGCGGCGGAAGATCAGCATATTCAGATCTGCGGCGGTGGGACGCATCCGTTCCAGAAATGGCAGCGGCAGGAAGTGTGCGACGACGAGCGCTATAACGTCACGCTGGAGCGCTTTGGCTATCTGATTTTGCAGGCGACGGTGTTCGGCCAGCACGTACACGTCGGCTGTCGGACCGGGGACGACGCCATTTACCTGCTGCACGGCCTGTCGCGCTTTGTGCCGCACTTTATCGCCCTGGCCGCCGCATCACCGTATATGCAGGGCACGGACACGAAGTTCGCCTCATCGCGCCTCAACATCTTCTCGGGCTTCCCGGATAACGGCCAGATGCCGTGGGTCAACAGCTGGCAGGAGTTCGAGGGGCTGTTCCGCCGCCTGAGCTCCACCAGCATGATCGACAGCATTAAGGATCTGCACTGGGACATCCGCCCCAGCCCGCACTTCGGCACCGTGGAGGTGCGGGTGATGGATACGCCGCTGACGCTCGGCCACGCCATTAACATCGCCGGGCTTATTCAGGCGACGTCGCACTGGCTGCTGACCACGCGGCCGTATAAGCATCAGGAACGGGATTTTCTGCTGTACCGCTTTAACCGTTTTCAGGCCTGTCGCTACGGGCTGGAAGGTATTCTGACGGACGTGCATACTGGCGAGCAAAAAACCGTGGCGGACGATATCGCCTGGCTGCTTGAGCAGGTTGCACCGTCGGCCGAGAAGCTCGGCGCGACAAGCGCAATCAATGAGATTGCCCTGCTGTTAAAGCAGGGCAAGAGCGAGGCGCAGCGCATGCGGGACTTTATCGCCGATGGCGGCTCGCTGATTTCTCTGGTGCAGAAGCACTGTGAGCTGTGGGCGACGAGTCCGTAAGGCCGTGGCCCCACTCGCGCAGGCGCTGGAACAGCACGAACAGCGCCGGGATGAACACTATCCCCACCACGGTCGCCACCAGCATGCCGCTGAACACCGTAGTGCCGATGATGCGGCGGCTCTGGGCACCCGCCCCGGTCGCCAGCATCATCGGCAGGACGCCGATAATGAACGACACGGCGGTCATCATTACCGCGCGGAAGCGGCGCGATGCCCCCTCCCGTGCGGCATCGACAATCGCCATTCCATCCATGCGCCGGGCGCGGGCAAACTCCACGATAAGAATTGCGTTCTTGGCGGCGAGGGCTATCAGTAGCACCAGACCTATCTGCACGTATACGTCGTTGGCATAGCCCGTCAGCCACAGCCAGACCAGCGCCCCGCCGATAGCGAACAGCACCGAGAGCATCACGCTCGCCGGCAGCGTCCAGCTCTCGTACTGGGCGACGAGGAACAGCCACGCCATCACCACCGCCGCCAGCACGATCCATATCGCCTGATTGCCGGTCTGCTGCTCCTGATACGACATGCCGCTCCAGGCGTAGTCGTACCCGGCGGGCAGGTTTTCCGCCAGAATCTCGCCCATCGCCGCCATTGCTGTGCTGCTGCTCACTCCTTCCGCTGCCGAGCCGCTCACCGATACCGACGGGAACTGGTTGTACTGCTGAATAAATGGCGCGCCGACGGTCGGCGTGATGGTGATGAGGTTGCTCAGACGCACCCGCTCGCCGCTGTTGCTGCGCACGAACAGCTCGCTGATTTGCTCCGCGCGCTCGCGCCACTGCATCTCGTTCTGCATCACTACGTGGTAGACGCGGTTGTTGACGCTGAAATCCCCGGCGCGCGTGCCGCCAAAGGCGGTTTGCAGGCTGCTGAAGATGCGTGACACCGGCACGTCGAGGCGGGCCGCGCGCTCACGGTCAACGGTGAGCGTCATCTGCGGCACGTTGCTGCTCCAGGTGGTGAACACGCGGCTCAGCTGCGGGTTCTGGTTGGCTTTCGCCAGCACCTCACGCGTCACGCGCTCTAGCTCCGCCGGACTTTGCCCCGCCTGCGCCTGAATGCGCAGGTCGAAGCCGGAGGCGTTGCCCAGCCCCGGCAGCGTCGGCGGCGCAAAGGTCATGATGGTGGCTTCCGGCAGGGCCAGCAGCTGGCGCTGAAGGATGCCCATCACCTCATCCAGCGGCGGACGCTCGCTCCAGTCTTTTAGCATGATGGAGATAAACCCGCCGTTCGATGCGCTGGTGCCGTTGAGGATGTTAAACCCGGAGACCTGAATCACGTCTTCTACCGCCGGGTTGTTAGCGATCAGCTCGCGCGCGGTGGTCATCACCGCTTCGGTGCGCTCCAGCGAGGCTGCCTCCGGCAGCTGGACGCTGGCGAAGAAGTAGCCCTGATCCTCCTGAGGCAGGAAGCCCTTTGGCATCGACATGAAGCTGAATACCACCACCGCCGCCGCGCCTGCGGTGGCCAGCAGCGCCAGCCACGGACGGAGGTTGAACACGCTCACGATCCGGGTGTAAAGCGTGCGCGTGGCGTCCAGCCCGCGGTTGAACCCACGGAAAACGGCGGTGGGCTGTGCCGGACGCGGGCGCAGCAGCATCGCGCAGAGCGCGGGCGTCAGGGTGAGCGCCACCAGGCTTGAGAGCGTGACGGCAGTCGAGAGCGTCACCGCGAACTGGCGGTACAGCTCGCCCACGATCCCCGGCAAGAGCGCCACCGGCACAAACACCGCCAGCAGCACCAGCGTGGTGGCAATCACTGGCCCGGCGATCTGGCGCAGCGCCAGCGCGGTCGCCGCCGTCCGGCTCTGCCCTTCCGCCATCAGCGTTTCGACGCTCTCCACCACCACGATGGCGTCATCCACCACCATGGTCAGCGCCAGAATGATGGCGAACAGGCTCAGCGTATTGGCGGAGTAGCCGAGCGTATAGAGCACCGCGAAGGTGCCCACCAGCGACACCGGAATGGCAAGGGCAACAATCAGCGTCGCGCGCCAGCTTTGCAGGAACAAGGACACCACGACCACCACCGCCAGCATCGTCAGCGCCAGCGAGACGCCAATCTCTTTGATGGTGGCGGCCACAAACGAGGTGGTGTCGAATTTGACTTCATAGACCAGATCGTCCGGGAAGCGCGTGGATAACCGTTCCAGCTCCGCGCGCACCGCATCGGCCACGCGCAGGGCGTTAGCGGACGGCGTCGGGTAGATGCCGAGGTAGGCGGAGTCGTGCCCGTTCAGCTGCGCGCCAGAGCTGTAGCTACGCGAGCCAAGCTCGATGGTGGCGACGTCCTTCAGGCGCACCAGCTGCCCCATCTCCCCGGCGCGGATAATGATGTTGGCAAAGTCGTCGGCCTGGTTTAAGCGCCCCAGCCCGTTAATGGTCAGGGTCTGCTGCTGGCCGTTAAACACCGGCGGCGTGCCGACCTGGCCTGCCGCCCCCTGCACGTTCTGCTCGCGCAGCGCCTGCGCCACGTCATCGCTGGTCACGTTCAGGGCGTTCATGCGGTCCGGGCGCAGCCAGATGCGCATGCTGTAGTCCCGTGCGCCAAACATCTGTACCTGCCCTACGCCCGGCAGACGCGACAGCGCCTCGCGCACCTGGGTGCTGGCGTAGTTGCTGACGAACAGCGGCGTGTGGGTGTTGTTCGGTGAGTAAAGGCTTACCCCCATCATCAGGTTGGTGGCGCGCTTGCGCACCTGCACGCCGTTTTGCTGCGCCTCGGTCGGCAGCTGCGCCACGGCCTGCGCCACGCGGTTCTGCACGTCAATGGCGGCGAGATCAGGGTCGGTGCCTGCCGCAAAGGTAATGTTCAGGCTATAGCTACCCTCGTCCGAACTGGTGGACTCCATATAGAGCATATGATCCACCCCGTTCAGCTGGGTTTCCAGCGGCGTGGCGATGGCCTCCGCCACGTCAGCCGAGCTGGCGCCCGGCCATGACGCTGACACATTCACGACCGGCGGGGTGATCTGCGGGTACTGCTCCACCGGAATAATCCTCAGCGCGATGGCCCCCAGCAGAGTGATGACCAGCGCAATCACCATCGCAAAGCGCGGGCGTTTGATGAAAAACGTCAGCATGATGGCTCCTTAATTCAGTATCTGGACGGCAACGCCTGGCTGCACGCGCTGCGCACCGTCAGTAATCGCTCGCTCACCGGGCTTCAGGCCGGAGGCAATCTGGAACTGCTGGCCGATCTGCCCGGCGACCTTCAGCGGACGCATTTCGGCTTTATCCTCGGCGTTAACCACCCATGCAAAGAACCCGTGGCCATTCTGCTGTACGGCAGCGGCGGGCAGGGTCAGCACTGGTTGCTCACTTGACGGACGCAGGTAGACGTTCACGTTGCCGCCGGGTAGCAGCTGATGGCGCGGGTTGGCGAACTCGGCGCGCAGCATCACGCTGGCGGTGCGCGGGTCGATCCGGTTGTCCACGGAGGTGAGTTCCCCGCTGATGCGCTGGCCGTTGCAGTCAATCAGCGCCTGCCAGGCCTGCTTCATGGCGCTGATATCCGCATGCTGTCCGGCTTTAGTGGCAAACGAGCCCTCTTCCAGCGCAAAGGCGATGCGGATGGGATCGAGCTGCACCACCTCCACCAGCACACCGCTGGCAGGATTCACCAGGCTGCCGACGTGAAAGTTGCTGTGCCCCACGCGCCCGTCAATCGGTGAAATAATACGCGTGTAGTTGAGGGTGACGCTGCGGGTGTCGAGACGGGCTTTCGCCTGCTCCAGCGCGGCGCTCGCTACGTCGCGCTGCATGCGGGCGTTGTCCACGTCGTGGCGGCTGATGGCGTTGCTGCTGCCCAGGCTTTCGAAGCGTGACAGCTGCTGCTGCGCCTGACGCAGCGTGGCTTTGGCGCTTCTCACTTCGGCCTGCGCCAGACGCAGGGCGGCGCGCGGCTCGGCATCGTCCAGTTCGAACAACAAGTCGCCTTTTTTCACGTACTGCCCGTCGCGGAAGTGGATTCTGGTGATGACGCCTTCCGTGCGGGCGCGCAGCTCAACGGTGTGGATGGCTTCAATACGGCCCGGAATTTGCCGCTCGGCGGCGTGAGCGGTCTGCTCTACGGCGGCGACGCGAACGGGGATGGCGGCAGCGAATACGGGTTGCAGGGTGCAGGCGAGGAGCGCGAACAGGAGTGGGAATTTCATGGGAGTACCTCGGCGTTGTTTTCCCTCACCCCGGCCCTCTCCCACAGGGAGAGGGAGGTCAGAGTTCCCTCTCCCTGTGGGAGAGGGTTAGGGTGAGGGCAAAAGGTTATGCAGCCTTACGGAACCTGCGGGTCAGTCGCTTCTCGATTTCGACGACGAAGAACATCACCGCCGCCACCGCCAGCGTCACGAACCAGTAGCGCAGCGGCAGCGCTTCGGTGCCGAACAGCATCTGCATAAACGGCAGGTAGATGATCGCCGCCTGGAGCAGGAACAGTACGCCCGTTACCAGCCAGATCCCTTTGTTCGCCAGCAGGCCGCGGTTCAGGGAGAACCCGTCGGTGTTGCGGCAGTTAATCATGTAAACCCACTGGGCGCAGACCAGCATCTGCAACAGCACGGTGCGGATGAACTCTGCGCTGTGGCCGCGCGGGGCCAGCCAGGCTTCCAGCGCAAAGGCGGCGATGGCAATCATGGTGCCGACGAAGGCCACGCGCCAGACGGCGTAGGCGTCCATCACGTGCTGCCCGGTCTGACGCGGCGGGCGGCGCATAATGTTGCGCTCGGCGGCCTCGAAGGCCAGGCCGAAGGAGAGCGTGGCGGAGGTCGCCATGTTCATCCACAGGATCAGCACTGGCGTCAGCGGAATGATGTTCCCCGCCAGCAGCGCAATCACAATCAATAGCCCCTGCGCCAGGTTGGTCGGCATGATGAACAGAATGGTCTTCTTCAGGTTGTCGTAAACGCGACGCCCCTCTTTTACCGCGCTGGCGATGGTGGCGAAGTTATCGTCCGTCAGGACCATGTCCGCCGCCTCTTTGGTCACTTCCGTGCCTTTGATGCCCATCGCGATACCCACGTCCGCCTGGCGCAGCGCCGGGGCATCGTTCACGCCGTCACCGGTCATGCCGACGATTTCGCCTTTATCCTGCAACGCTTTCACCAGGCGCAGCTTATGCTCCGGGCTGGTACGGGCGAAGATGTCATACTTCACCGCCGCTTCCGCAAGCTCGGCGTCGTTCATCTTCTCCAGCTGGTAGCCGGTGACCGCCTGCTCGCTGTTGGTGATCCCCAGCATCTGGCCGATGCTCATCGCCGTCTGCGGGTGATCCCCGGTGATCATCTTCACGCGGATCCCCGCCTGCTGGCAGGCGTTAATCGCCTCAATCGCTTCCGGACGCGGCGGATCCATCATCCCGGCAATGCCGAGGAAGATCAGACCGTGGCTCAGGTCGTCGTGAGTTAATGCCTGCTCGCCGTTCGCTGGCTTGAACGCCGCGGCGACCATGCGCAGCCCCTGACGCGCATAGCGCTCCATCTCCGTTTCCCAGTACGCGCGGTCAAAGGCTTGCGCACCGTTGCGGGTCTGCTGCTGCTCACACAGGGCGAAAATCACGTCCGGCGCGCCGGTAATCAAAATCTGCTCCTCACTGCCAATCTGGTAGTGGGTGCTCATGTACTTGTACTGAGAGTCGAACGGGATCTTGTTAACCAGCGTGGTCACGACCGGCTCGAGGTGGGCCTTGGCCGCCAGCACCTTCAGCGCGCCCTCGGTTGGCCCGCCGGTGATGCCCCACAGGCCACGCTCGTCCTGAATCAGCTGGCTGTCGTTACACAGGTCGATGGTGCGCAGGTACTGCTCCAGCACGGTGCCCGGCTGGATCTGCACCGGCTCGTCGCTGCCTTCGAGGTAGATGTTGCCCACCGGCTCGTAGCTGTTGCCGTCCACGCGGTAGCAGGTGTCCGCGGTGATGATGGCTTTCACCGTCATCTCGTTCATGGTCAGGGTGCCGG
Source organism: Enterobacter sp. DTU_2021_1002640_1_SI_PRY_ASU_LCPMC_013 (assembly GCF_032389435.1). Taxonomy (NCBI): domain Bacteria; kingdom Pseudomonadati; phylum Pseudomonadota; class Gammaproteobacteria; order Enterobacterales; family Enterobacteriaceae; genus Enterobacter; species Enterobacter sp. DTU_2021_1002640_1_SI_PRY_ASU_LCPMC_013. Next base: position 1,168,695 of record NZ_CP135594.1, on the reverse strand, counting down.
TTTTATCCGAGCAGACCACGGTCATCGCGCCAAGGGTTTCAACCGTCGGCAGCTTGCGGATGATGGCCCGCTTGCGCGCCATCGCCTGTACGCCCAGCGAGAGGATGATGGAGATAATCGCTGGCAGACCTTCCGGTACGGAGGCTACCGCCAGGCTAATCAGGGAGAGCAGCAGCTCGCCCATCGGGATCTCGCGGAACACCAGGCTGAAGACAAACAGTGCGGCCATCATCGCCAGAATGATGGCGAAGATCGCTTTGCCCAGCTTGTCCATCTGCACCAGCAGCGGGGTGCGGTGTTTTTCAATGCCCGCCATCATCTGGTTGATGTGGCCGAGTTCGGTCTCCTGGCCCGTGGCAATGACCACGCCAACGCCGCCGCCCGCGCTGACCGTCGTACCGGAAAAGACCAGGTTCGTGCGGTCGCCCAGCGGTAATTCGCCGTTCAGCGGGTTCGTGTGTTTATCCACCACGGTGGATTCACCGGTCAGAATTGCCTCTTCCACGCGTAAATTATGCGCTTCGATTAAGCGCATATCCGCCGGTATACGATCTCCTGCGCGCAACACAATAATATCGCCCGGGACGATTTCCGTCGTCGGGATAGTTTCATGGTTGCCGTTACGAATAACGCGCGCCTCGCTGGAGAGCATATTGCGAATACTCTTCAGGGATTTTTCCGCGTTACTTTCCTGAATGTGGCCAATTAAGGCATTGATTACCGCCACGCCCAGAATAACCAGCGTATCAACCCAGTGTCCCATTACTGCCGTTAATACGGCGGCTGCCAGCAGGACGTAAATCAGGACATCGTTAAAATGCGCGAGAAAACGCAGCCAGCCCGGCTTGCCTTTTTTCTCCGGCAGCGCGTTCGGGCCATGCTTCTGTAAACGCGCCTGCGCCTCGGCACGGTCCAGGCCATTAGCCTGGCTCTGCGCCTGAGCAAGCACCTGCTCTACGGTCTGCTGGTACGCCTGCCCGCCTGCGGGTGGCATATTCTGCGAGAAATTTTTTTTGGTCATGGTATTTTTCCTTCAATATCCGGTGGACGGAAGCCGGAATTCCTTTCTGGCTTTAAATAATTCATTTTTAAGTCTTGCGGGTTAAATTGATCTACCGCAATATATTGACTACCCGGTTATTCAAAACTGATTAAAATTATTTCGACGCGTTGATTTTTACAAAATATTTCTAAACCAACACTAAACGAGGAGGAAGCATGTTTGGTATTTATCGCGGACGGCGTCTGGCGTTATACATTGTCGCAGCCATTGTTATTGCGACGTTAATTGGATATAGCACCTATAGCTTTGTAAAATTATTTTCGTGAGAAAGACGTTTATTTACATAACGCGATATTAATTTAATCGCCCCGAAAATATTACCTATTTTCTGTTATTCATTCGCAGAATAACGGTGGCCTTTTACCCAATTTTGCCAGCGGGGATGATATTGCTTTACGTTTCAGGATGCCGGACAATGACATTTTTAACTGACGATTAACATTACGATGAAACACCCGTTAGAATCGCTGCTCACCGCAGGGGGCATTTTGCTGATGGCCCTGCTCTCCTGCCTGCTGTTACCCGCGCCGTCGTTGGGTCTGGTGCTGGCGCAGAAGCTGGTTCAGACCTTTCATATGGTCGATCTGAATCAGCTGTACACCATTCTGTTCTGTCTGTGGTTTTTGGTGCTCGGCGCCATCGAATTCTTTATCCTGCGTTTCATCTGGCGCCGCTGGTTTTCACTGGCGTCGTAAGCCAGTGAGATCGCGCATCCCGTGGATCAGCGCTTCACACCAGGCCGCGTAGTCGTGGCCGCTGGATGAGGGGTGGAAGCTGACGCGGTAGCCTTTATTCCTCAGCACCTGTTCAAAATCCTGCGTGGTGCGATAGATGCCGCCACCCGGCCCCGTGGTTTCAAACTTCCCGGCCTGTAACCAGAAACGCACCGGATAAGGTGGAGACTGTTGGTATTGACGCGTCAGCCAGCCGGGGGCGTCGCCTTCTGGCGCCCACCAGTAAGAACCGGAAAGGCTCAGCACGTTGCCAAACAGGCGCGGATAGCGCAGCGCCACCCATGAAGAGGCAATTCCCCCGTAGCTTGATCCTGCCAGTACGGTTTTCTGCCGCTGCAAGCCGATGCCCTTCCCCCGCAGCCACGGCAGCAGCTCGTGCGCCATAAAGTCAGCAAAATCCGGGTTTGGCGGCAGCTCGTTGCCGCGACGGGCGTGATCGAGGCTGTCGATAAACACCACGTTAATCGGAGGCAGGTGATGTCGGGCAATCAGACCGTCCAGCACGTTGGCAAAATGGTATTCGTCCTGATAAACCTGTCCGTCGAAAAGGATGAGCGTCCAGCGTGCAGGCTGTGCGCCGCGCGGTTGGTAGATCATCACGTCGCGGGCATTGCCGAGAATGTTGCTGCTCAGCCTCTGGCGGCTCAACGTCCCGTGCACCAGCGGCTGTGCCGTAGCCCGAACGGAGCAGTAGCGCGCCGGGCTGAGATCGAGCAGAGAATAGCGATTCCAGCGATCGGTCTTCTGCTCCCCAAAGCTATTCGGGTTAAGCGGATCGGCCTGCGCGCTCACCAGGATGGCGCGGCGTTGATCGCGGGCAGAGCCTTCAACGATCGGCACATCGGGGGCGAGCTTGTACTGCATCACCGTATCAGCGGGGACCACGTAGCTGCGGAACCAGACGTCGCTGTTGCCCAGACGGAACAGCGGATCGTGATCCCCCGCCGGAGAGCCGAGAATGAAGACGTTATCCCGCGCGCCGCGCCACAGAAAGGTCACCCGCTTATGGCTCGCATCTACCGGCTCCACCATCGGCGTTCCCTGTCGACGCTGCGCCTGCCAGAACGCCTCGGTACTTCCACCGGCAGAAATGACGTTTGCCAGCGCCTTCAGCGTCGGGCTTTCTGGCGCCAGCATCTGCACGCGTGGTAACGGAGAGGTCTCTTTCATCCGCCACTGAAAACGCCACGGCTTGCCAGCTTCGCCGTGTAGCACCAGCGAGGTGTTCTGTTTCACCGGCAGGGCAAACAGCAGCGTGTGTTCCCCGTCCGCAGGACCGTTTTCGATCAGCGTGCGGATGCGACGGTTTTGCCCATCCAGCAGGCGCGCATCCGTCACGCCATGCAGCGTGGCGGAAACGTAATTTTCATCCAGCTCGGGCAGGGAGAAGCAGACTTCGCCGCTGGCATCAAACTTTCCCTGAACATCGCCCTGCCGGGACGACTGCTCGCACGTTGCCGCCACGGCGGGCAGCGCGCCGATCCCCAACAGCAACCCACTCCATACCCTCTTCATTACCGCTTGTTCCCCAACGAAATTTGTTAACAACGCTAATGCAAATGGTAATAATTTGCAATATCATCAACGGCGTTTTACCGGTGTTTTTATGGCGATAGCAACCAAGGACGTTCAATAAAAATGTTTAAAAATAATAAGATAATGCAGCTCTGGCTGCTGAGTCTGGCGACGACCAGCGTCGCGGCTCAGGCAGAAACGAAAGAAGAAACGATTACGGTGACGCAGGGCGTGAGTGAAGAGCCCACTGCGCCCGTAAAAGGCATTGTGGCGACGAAAACGCTCTCCGCCACCAAGACCAGCGCGGAGATCGTGAAGACGCCGCAGTCGGTATCAGTGATCACCCGCGATCAGATGAACATGCAGGACGTCACCTCCGTTTCGCAGGCGCTGCGCTACTCGGCGGGCGTGTTTACCGAGTACCGGGGCTCGTCTAACCGTAACGACGAGGTGTTTGTGCGCGGCTTTAGCTACGTGCCGAAATTCCTCGACGGCTTAAGCTTTGGCGCAACGGCTTCCTCACAGACGGGCACAGTTGACCCGTGGCTGCTGGAGCGCGTGGAGCTGGTGCGCGGCCCGGCGTCGGTGCTGTTTGGACAGGTGAATCCGGGCGGATTAATCAGCATGACCAGCAAGCGCCCGACGGCGGAGGCCATTCACAACGTGCAGTTCCGCACCGGCAATAACGATCTCGCCGAAGGTGCGTTTGATTTCGGCGGCAAGCTGAGCGACGACGGCCGCGTGCTGTATCGCGTGAACGGTATCGCCCGTACGCAGCATAATCAGGTGGACGATTATAAAGAGACGCGGATGGCGATTGCCCCGGCGATCACCTGGTACCCGAACGATCAGACCCGCTTTACGCTGCTGATCAGCTACCAGAAAGATCCGGATGCCGGATACCGCAACTTCCTGCCCGCGTATGGCACGGTGAAAAGTGCCGACGGGAAGTACATCCCGCGCGACTTTAACGTCAGCGATCCGAATTACAATCAATCCTGGCGCGAGCAGACGATGATTGGCTACGAGCTGGAACACCAGTTCGCCGACAACCTCACCTTCCGCCAGAACGCCCGTTACGCCACCATCAAGCAGAAATATCGTTATCTGGTTTACGCCAACAGCGCGGCCAACAGCACGGTGTTGACCCGTCGCGCCCAGCGTGAAGAGCGCACGACCAACGAATTTGGCCTTGATAACCAGCTGGAATATCTGCTGGAGACCGGAAGCGTCAACCACACCCTGCTCGGCGGGTTTGATTACAAGACCAGTAAGGATAAACAGCTGCTGGCGCGCGGGAGCGGCTCACAGTATGACCTCGACTGGACAAACCCGGTTTACGGCGTGAACGTGGATGAAAGTACCTTCAAAACGGCCACCGACGAGCAGCAAAATCTCGACCAGATGGGCCTGTATCTTCAGGATCAGATGAGCTGGAACAACTGGGAGTGGCTGGTTTCCGGGCGCTACGACTGGAGCGAAGTGCGTACCAACGACTTCACCGATAACAGCTTTACGCAGCAGAACGACAGCAAATTTACCTGGCGCACTGGCCTGCTGTACGCGTTTGATTCTGGCCTGTCGCCGTACATCAGCTACAGCACCTCGTTTGAACCGAACCTGCAAACCAACCGTGCGCCGGGCGTTGCGCCATTCAGGCCTACTACCGGGGAGCAGACCGAGATTGGCGTGAAATATCAGCCGGTCGACACCACGCTGATGACCCTGGCGCTGTACGATTTGACTCAGGACAACGTAGCGACCTATAACAGCGCTGAAGGCTGGTTCGAAAATGCGGGCAAGGTGCGTTCGAAAGGCGCTGAAGCGGAAATCCACGCCACGCTGATGGATAACATCAACCTGATTGGCTCCTACACTTACACCGATGCAAAAACCGAAAGCACCACGGTGGCGGGAACTGAAGGCAAAACGCCTGCGCGCATTCCAGCGCATATGGCATCGGCGTTCGCCAGCTATACCGTTCCGGGCGGAGCGCTGAAGAGCCTGACCGCTGGCGTGGGGATGCGCTACATCGGCACCAGCTACGGCGATGCGAAGAACACCTTCAAGGTGCCATCGGTGGATCTGTATGACGCGATGCTGCGCTACGATCTGGGCGAGATGAACCGCAGCCTGAAAGGGGCAAGCGTGCAGTTCAACGTTAATAACGTGGCAGACACGAAGTATGTGGCGTCGTGCGCAAGCGATACGGCGTGCTTCTACGGGATTGGCCGGACGGTGACGGCGACGGTGAATTACAGCTGGTAAGCATGGTGCGGTCTGATCCCCTCACCCTAACCCTCTCCCCAAAGGGGAGAGGGGACGATTACACCCTCGCCCCTTTGGGGAGAGGGCCGGGGTGAGGGGATGTTTTTCAGTGCGCCCGACCGTGGTTTTCTTTGCGATACGCCCCGGGCGGCTGGTTGAAGGTGCGGGTAAAGATGCGGGTAAACGTCTGCTGCGAGTCAAACCCGTAGCGCAGGCAGATATCGTACACGCGCTCGTCTGACTCACGCAGATCGCGCGCCGCCATCAGCAGCTTGCGTTCGCGGATGTAGCGCCCCAGACTTTCGCCTTTGTACTGCATAAACAGCCGCTGTAAATGCCATTTTGAGTAACCCGCATGGCGGGCAATCTCTTCGATGCGTAACGGCTGGTGTAGATTGTCATCAATCCATTCGACAATCGTATCAATGACCTGAGCGGAAATCGTCATACTGCTCTCCCCCTCTGCTTCTCGCTTAAACATTATTCCCACCACTCGCGAAATTGTTGCGTGGTATCACTCACCCGCACGGGCTCGCCCAGCTCCGGCGTCAGCAGCCGGTAGTTTTTATCCTTACTGGCTTTCGCCAGCTGGATCAGTGGATCGTTCCAGGTATGTTTCGCCAGCACAAAACGCCCGTTATGTCCCGGTACGACCGCTTTGGCATTGAGATCTGCCGAGGCCTGCGCCGTTTCTGCCGGGTGCATATGGATGTACTTCCAGTCCTGGTCGTACTGGCCGTTTTCCATGATGGCTAAGTCAACTCCGCCAAACTGCTCGCCAATCGCTTTGAAGTGCGGGCCGTAACCGGAGTCTCCGCTGTAGTAGACCTTTCGCTCTGGGGTGACAAACATAAAGCTGCCCCACAGGGTCTGGTTACGCTTAATGCCGCGCCCGGAAAAATGGCGCGCCGGCAGAACGTGCACCGTCAGCGTATCGCTGATATGCACCGACTGGTTCCAGTCCCGCTCGTCGATAATCTCAGGGTTCATCCCCCAGTAGCGCAGATGCGACCCCACGCCCAGCGGGATGACCACGTGCTTAACCTTCGGCAGCAGCGCCTTGATGGTGGCGTAATCCAGATGGTCATAGTGATCGTGGGAGATAATCAGCAGGTCGATCTCCGGCATGCTCTCCGCACGCCACGGGTACTCCCCCGCAAACGCTTTATTGAGGAAGGAGAACGGTGCGGCGTAGCTACTCAGAACCGGATCGATCAGGATGCGTTTCCCCGCCAGCTGCATATACCAGGAGGAGTGGCCGAGCCACACCAGCGTGTCCTGTTCAGGCGACAGGCTCGCCAGATCGGTTTTCACCAGCGGCAGCGGCTGCGCAGGACGGGCGTTTTCGGTTTTACGGGTAAGGAACTGCCACCACGCCACCAGCATATTTTGTTGCCCGGTAAAGCCCGGCGTAGGGAGCGTGTTATGGAATTGCCCGTCGCGATAGTGCGGAGAGGCTTCCACTTCAGAGAGCTGCGCACCCTGCGGTGGCTGGCCAAATCCGGCATTCAGTACAAACGGTAAACTGGCAGCTGAAGCAATAATCATGACTAACACCACGCAGATGAATAGAGGCTTTTTCATTTCCTGACCCGCCTACGCGCCCCATCCGATGGTTTGCGCGGGTGACACTTGATTATGAGTGAGTAAGCACTCATTATAGATAGGATGATTACGCCGTCAAGAAGGTTTTCGTTCTTTGACATTCCGCGTTGCAGCGTATCAAGGCTCGTGTTTCAATCAGGGCTTTTACAATTGACGGGAGGAAAAATTTAGTGGCACGTCCGAAGAGTGAAGATAAAAAACAGGCCTTACTGGAAGCAGCAACGGCTGCGTTTGCGCAGTCAGGTATTGCCGCCTCAACGGCGTTAATTGCCCGTAATGCGGGCGTCGCTGAAGGGACACTGTTTCGCTACTTTGCTACCAAAGACGATCTGCTGAATGCCCTCTACCTGCATCTGAAGCAGGATCTCTGCCAGACCATGCTGGCGAATCTCGATCGCACCATCACCGAGCCAAAAGAGCATACCCGCAATATCTGGAACAGCTATGTAGACTGGGGCATTCGTAACCCCCTGGCGCATGCGGCTATCCGCCAGATTGGCGTCAGTGAAAAGCTGAACGCCGAAACCGAGCAGGCGGTGAAAGACATGTTCCCTGAACTGCATGAACTGTGTCGTCGTTCGATCCGCCCGGTGTTTATGTCTGACGAGTTTAAGACCTTCGGTGATGCAATGTTCTTATCGCTGGCTGAAACCACCATGGAGTTTGCCGCGCGCGATCCGTCCCGTGCCGTCGATTTTAAAGCGCTGGGCTTTGAAGCCATGTGGCGCGGGCTTGCTGAGGAAGATAACCATGGACAGTAAATCCTTGCAGGAACATGCCAGACGCGTCGCGCTGGAGATGCCTTTTACCGAACATTGCTGGCCGTTTGGCCCGGAGTATGACGTGTTTAAGGTGGGCGGGAAAATTTTTATGCTGATGGCGACCGCACACGGTCGGGCCCACGTCAGCCTGAAATCCGATCCGGAAAAATCGCTGCTCAATCAGCAGATCTACCGTGGCGTGGAGCCCGGTTACCATCTGAATAAAAAACACTGGATCTCACTTTATGGCACGGACGACATCACGCCTGAACTGGTCACCGACCTGATTACGGATTCGTGGAATCTGGTCGTTGATAAACTGCCGAAAAAAGATCAGAAGTGGATTCGGCCAGCCTGATTGTTCGTCTGAGACGAACAGAATAAGCGCTCGAATCGCACTTATCTTTTCCCGCTTCGCGCGGTAATCTGCTTTCCTTTCACGCCCGCCCGCGGGCGAATTTCATCACCAGGAGTTGTTATGGATATTATTTCTGTCGCCCTGAAACGCCACTCTACCAAGGCGTTCGACCCAGCCAAAAAACTGACCGCAGAAGAAGCGGAAAAAATCAAAACGCTGCTGCAATACAGCCCGTCCAGCACCAACTCCCAGCCGTGGCACTTTATTGTTGCCAGCACTGAAGAGGGTAAAGCGCGCGTGGCAAAATCCGCGGCGGGCACCTATGTGTTTAACGAACGCAAAATGCTGGATGCCTCTCACGTGGTGGTGTTCTGCGCGAAAACCGCGATGGACGATGCCTGGCTTGAGCGCGTTGTCGATCAGGAAGAGGCTGACGGCCGTTTCGCCACGCCAGAAGCAAAAGCCGCGAACCACAAAGGCCGCTGCTATTTTGCCGACATGCACCGCGTGGATCTGAAAGATGACGACCAGTGGATGGCGAAGCAGGTTTACCTGAACGTCGGCAACTTCCTGCTGGGCGTGGCCGCGATGGGCCTGGATGCGGTACCCATCGAAGGGTTTGACGCCGCGATCCTCGACGAAGAGTTTGGCCTGAAAGAGAAAGGCTTCACCAGCCTGGTGGTGGTCCCGGTCGGGCATCACAGCGTGGAAGATTTCAACGCCACGCTGCCGAAATCTCGCCTGCCGCTGAGCACGATTGTGACTGAATGCTAAGCGCTTCTGGCACGCCGGCTATCGGCGTGCCCGTTTTCAGTAAAGCGTTATCTGCGGATGCTTTACCCCGCACACCAGCGCATAACGCGTTAATGTATCGAGACTCGCCCGGGTAATATTTGCTTCCATTCGTGATACCGTCGGTGCGCTGACGCCCATCCGCTCCGCCACCTGGGCGCGCGTCAGACCAGCATGATTGCGCCATTGCGCCAGCATCTCCCGCAGGCGTTCCTTGCGCTCTTCTGCATCAAAGGAAGCCTGAACTTCTGAATCGCTTAACAGTTCAGCTCTGAGTTCGTCCCAGTCAATAATCTTTTTGCTCATCCAACATCTCCTGTTGTCGTTTCAGTGCCAGACGGAGTTCAGCAGAGGGCGTTTTTTGCGTCTTCTTGATAAACACCCGCAGCAGAAAAATGGTTCTTTCCCGCTGATAAACGTAGATCCCACGAGTATGGATCAGCCCGACGGTTCGGATTTCGAACAAACCATTGGGTAAGGGTTTGCTGTCAGGTTCACGCAATACTGTCGGGTTGTTGCGTAATTTATCAAGCTGGCGAATCAGCTTCGCCTGTACTCCCGCAGGCAATGAGAGGATCTCCTCCCTGACTGCCGCATGAACGATAAGTCTGAACACTGTATTTCATCCCTGATAATATTAGCATGTAAGGCAATTTGCATTAAAGGCTAATTTTGCCTTTCGTGATTCACCTTACCAGCTTATTCCAGGCAGGACCGGATCCGCGTTGATTCCCTGAAAGCCCCTCGCAAAAACTTATTTCCCCTGCTCCGCCAGCCACGCCATCGCCCTCTCCCCTGCCTCATCCACGGGTAAATAGACCAGCAGCCGCGATCCGTTTCGCGGCGCAGAGTACCAGTACATCTGCTGGAGATGAAAATCCCCCAGCTCGGGATGGGTGAACAGCTTGAGCTGGTTCTCCACGCCGCGCACGTCGTTACGCTGGTGCCACAGGGTTTTGAACTCTTCGGACACCGCAAAAAAACGCGCCAGCTTCGCTTCCCAGAGCGGGTCGCCCCGGTGCTCAGCCATGGCCGCGCGGAAGTAGGAGACGAAAATCGGCAGCACGTCGTCACGTTTGCCGAGCCGCGCGCGCCACGCCGGATGGGTGAGGAACAGGTAAATACAGTTGCGATCTTCCGGCGGGATGGCGTTGAAATCGACGCCCATCAGGTGGCCGAAGCTGTCGTTCCACGCCACGATATCGAAATTCGGTTTCTGAATACTGGCAGGTTTCGGCATCAAGGTATCCAGCAGGCGACGCGTGCCTTCGCTGATCCCCTCGCAGCACACCGCCTGCGGGGCTTCGCCCGGCGGCAAACCGGCGAGCACAAAAAGATGCCGGGCTTCGGTCGGGGTGCATTGCAGCGCTTTTGCGATGGCGGCCATCACCGCGCTGGACGGATTGACGTCCCGGCCCTGCTCCAACCAGGTGTACCAGGTCACCCCCACGTCGGCGAGCATCGCCACCTCTTCCCGGCGCAGGCCCGGCGTGCGGCGGCGGCCGCTGCGCGGTAAGCCGAGCCGCTGCGGATCGAGGCTTTCGCGCCGGGCTCGCAAAAACGCGCCCAACTGCTTGCGGGTGTCATCCTGGAGAGAGGTGACAGGTTCAGACATCAGCGCCATAACATCTCCTGCATGGTAGTGTCAGTACCAGTATAAGCAAGAACTGGTACCCGTTTATCAGATGGTTGATGCTACGACTCTACGCTGTTTGACGCAATGGAGTCACCATGAATACGTCAGTTGTTTCACCGGGTCGTGCGGGCCTGATATTGCTGTTAACCGGCCAGATGCTGCCGCTGATTGATACCTCAATCACCAACGTGGCGCTGGATTCCATCACCCATTCGTTACACGCCACCGCCACCGAACTGGAGCTGATCGTCGCCCTCTACGGCGTGGCCTTTGCCGTCTGCCTGGCCCCCGGCAGCAAGCTGGGTGATAACCTTGGCCGCCGTCGCCTGTTTATGTGGGGCGTGGCGTGTTTTGGCCTGGCCTCGCTGCTGTGCGGCATGGCGGGCAATATCGAACAGTTGCTTGGCGCGCGCATTATGCAGGGTGCGGGCGCCGCGCTGATCATGCCGCAAATTCTCGCGACGTTGCATGTGACGTTAAAAGGAACGGCACACGCCAGAGCGATCAGCCTGTTCGGGGGTATCGGCGGAATTGCGTTTATCGTCGGCCAGATGGGTGGCGGCTGGCTGGTGTCGGCGGACATCGCCGGGCTGGGCTGGCGCAACGCCTTCTTTATCAACGTGCCGATTTGTCTGGTGGTGCTGGCGCTGAGCCGTCGCTACGTTCCGGAAACCCGCCGCGACTCGCCGTCGCGCATTGACTGGACCGGGACTGTCCTGCTGACGGCAATACTGTGCTGTCTGCTGTTCCCGATGGCGCTCGGCCCGCAGTGGCACTGGTCGTGGCCGCTGAAGGCCGCACTGCTGGCGATTGTGCCGCTGGCCTGTTTGATGGTGCTGAACGCGCGCAAAAAAGAGCGTGAGAATGCCCACCCGCTCATCGCGCCGCGCCTGTTGCAGTTGCGCAGCATCCGCTTTGGCGTGCTGATCGGGATACTCTTTTTCAGCGTCTGGTCCGGGTTCATGTTCTGTATGGCGCTGACCATGCAAAGCGGTCTGGGGATGGCGCCGTGGCAGTCCGGGAACAGCTTTATCGCGCTTGGCGTCACCTATTTTATTTCTGCCTGGTTCGCCCCACGCCTGATTGCCCGCTACAGCACCAGCGCCATCCTGCTGACCGGGCTTGCGATTCAGCTTGTCGGCCTGGTGGCGTTGATCGCCACGTTCCGTCACTGGGGAATGCAGAATACCGCGCTGACGCTGGCCCCGGCCACCGGGCTGGTGGGTTACGGGCAGGCGCTGATTGTAAACAGCTTCTACCGTATCGGGATGCGCGATATTCAGCCTGACGACGCGGGGGCCGCGAGCGCGATTTTAAGCACGCTGCAACAGGCTGCGCTGGGGCTTGGCCCGGCCATTTTCGGCGCGATTTTGCTGCACGGGCTGCAAAATCATCACGGAGATTATACCCAGGCGGTCAACGTCTTCCTGATGGTGGAAACGGCCATGATGGTGGTGCTGGCGCTGGTCACGCTGCGTATGCGTCATCGTCTGTGTTTACCGGTCGTCAAGGCCTGTCCGGCGACAAAATAAAACTGCCTGAATTTGCATAATAGATCCGCAGCCGCCATTATGGGGCTGCATCAATACAGGAGACGTTATGCAGGAATTAATTGCTCAGGTTGAAGAGTTAGGGATTGAAATTAATCACACCACCTCTTTAGTGATTATCTTTGGTATTATTTTTCTTACGGCCATTATCGTTCATTTTATTCTGCACAAAGTGGTGCTGCGCGCATTCGAGAAACGCGCCCAGGCCAGCAGTCATTTATGGTTGCAGATCATTACGCAGAACAAATTATTTCACCGTCTGGCGTTTACCCTCCAGGGGATAATCGTCAACGTTCAGGCGGTTCTGTGGCTGCAAAAAGGCAGCGAAGCGGCGGAATTACTCACCACCTGCGCGAAATTGTGGGTGATGGTTTATGCCCTGCTCTCCTTCTTCTCGTTGCTGGACGTGATTTTCAATCTGTCGCAGAAAATGGCTACCGCCTCGCAGCTGCCGCTGAAGGGGATATTCCAGGGCGTTAAGCTGGTGAGTGCCATTCTGGTGGGGATACTGATTATCTCCCTGCTGATCGGTCAGTCACCCGCCATTCTGATAAGCGGCCTGGGTGCGATGGCTGCCGTTCTGATGCTGGTCTTTAAAGACCCGATACTGGGCTTAGTGGCGGGCATTCAGCTCTCCGCCAACGACATGCTCAAGCTCGGCGACTGGCTGGAGATGCCGAAGTACGGCGCCAACGGCACGGTGACCGACATCGGCCTGACCACCGTTAAAGTGCGCAACTTCGATAACACCATCACCACCATCCCGACCTGGGCGCTGGTGTCCGATGCGTTCATCAACTGGAGCGGCATGTCCGCCTCCGGTGGCCGCCGCATTAAGCGCAGCCTGAACATCGATACCACCAGCATTCATTTCCTCGACGAGCAGGAGCAGCAGAAACTGATTCAGGCGAAACTGCTGAAGCCGTATCTGGCGGCGCGTCATGAGGAAATTAACCTGTGGAATCAGCAGAACGGCGAAGGGGAATCGGTATTAAACCTGCGCAAGATGACCAATATCGGCACCTTCCGTGCCTACCTGAATGAATATCTGCGTAACCACCCGCGCATTCGCAAAGATATGACGCTGATGGTGCGCCAGCTCGCGCCGGATGCCAACGGGCTGCCGATTGAAATATATGCCTTTACCAACACGGTGATCTGGGCGGAATACGAAGATATTCAGGCCGACATCTTCGATCATATTTTCGCGGTGGTAGATGAATTTGGCCTGCGTATTCACCAGTCGCCAACCGGAAACGATATTCGCTCGCTGGCTGGCGTCATCGCCAGATAATCAGGAGCTGGCGCGGGAAATAAAGCGCCAGTCCATCATGACCCTTTCCGTGGGCGCATCCGGGTTGTCGATCTTATTTAACAGCAGATTGACCGCCTTGCGCCCGATATCCCGCGACGGCTGTTCAATAGTGGTGAGTGAAATCATCTCCGCCAGCTCGGTGCCGTCAAAGCCGACCACCGCGATATCTTCTGGCACCCGCAGCCCTGCCTGCTGAATGGCGCGCAGCGCCCCCGCCGCCAGCGTATCGGAAACGGCAAACACCGCATCCGGCGGGTTTGCTTTTAACAGGTTTTGCATCGCCGCCATGCCCGCACCGGAGCTGAGCTCACTGGCGTACTCCACCGCCTGATAATCCAGATCCCGCAGGTGTATGACGCTCTTATAGCCGCGCTCGCGCAGACGGGCATATTTGTAGCTGAGGTCGTGGTTGATGAGCGCAATGCGTTTGCGTCCCCCGTCGGCAAGCTGGCTGACAACGTGCTGGGAGGCATCAACATCATTAATCCCCACGCAGGAGACCGCGCCCGCATCGGCGTATTCAGCGCACTGCACCCACGGCGCGTTGCCAATCAGCGCGGCCAGCTCCGGCAGTTTCGAGAATGCATCCATGGTGATAATGCCGTCGACGATTTTGCCGGAGAGCAGGCTTAAGCCCGAGCGGGAGCGCTCAATATCCGAGCCGGAGTTGCACAGCAGAATGCGATAGCCGTTCTTTTCTGCCTCGGCTTCAATGCCCTTCACCACTTCGGCGCAGAACGGGTTGGCGATGTTCGAGACCATCACCAGGATCATATAGCTGCGGGCGGTGCGCAGCTGACGCGCCAGCAGATTGGGCTGATAGTTACTCTCCTGGATCGCCTGCAAAACGCGCTCGCGGTTTTTCGCCTTCACGGTATCGCTGTTATTCAGTACGCGGGAGACCGTTGCCACGGATACCCCGGCCAGTTGAGCGATTTTCTGAATTGACATAGCGACGATACATCCTGCGGTTAGCGTTTTGTGCAGGCTACCATAAATTGATTGCCCGGCGAACCGGGCAATACGTCAGTATTCCACGCGCACCCAGCGCTGCTGCTGATGACTTTTCACAATCGCATCAATGATATACATCACACAGGCGCCATCGTGGAAGGTGGCAAACTGCGGATTATCCGGCATCGCGCCCGCCTGCACGGCACGGTAAAACTGCGCCATCATATTTTTAAAGGCATCCGGCCAGCCTTCAATGTGCCCGCCGGGGAAGTGGGCGCTGTCGGCCACGTCACGGTTCATCAGGCCCGGATCGTCGCTGAGTATCTGGTTTGCCCGGGCGCGATGGCCGACCCACAGCTGCTGCGGGATTTCCTGATCCCACGCCACCGACTGCCCGCTACCGTTAATTTCAAAGGTCAGGCGATTTTTTCGCCCCGCGCTCACCTGCGAGACGCTAAAGCTGCCCTTGCTGCCGTCGTCAAAGCGGAACAGCACCGAGCCAAAGTCTTCGGTGGTGACCGGTTTGTCTTCATACTCCGCCTGTTCGTCATGGGAGAAGGTCTGATGACCGCCCGCGCTGGCCTTGCGCGTTGGCCAGACGGTGGATAAATCAGCCATCACCTCGGTAATACGCCTGCCGGTCACATACTGTACCGTATCGCACCAGTGGGAGCCGATATCCGCCACCGCCCGCGACGCGCCGCCGAGCGCGGCATCCACCCGCCAGTTGTAGTCGGTTTCCAGCAGCATCCAGTCCTGTAAATAGCTGCCGTGCGAAGCAAACAGCCGCCCGAGGCTGCCCGCACGCATCATGCTCGCCGCCTGGCGCACCATCGCAAACTGGCGATAGACAAAACTCACGCCATGCACCACGCCTGCCTGCTCCGCCAGCGCCACCAGCTCGCGCGCCTCGTCCGGCGTCATGCACAGCGGCTTTTCGGAAAACACGTGCTTGCCCGCACGCAGGATCTGGCGGTTAATCTCCGCGTGCAGGTGGTTTGGCGTGCAGTTGTGCACCGCGTGCAGATTAGGGAGCGCGAGCAGTTCCTCCACGCTGGCACAGGCGTGCGGCACATTGAGCTGGTGCGCCTTTTCCTGCGCCTTAACGAGCGAGCCGTCACAGAGCGCGGCCACCTGCACAAACCCGAGACGCCTTAGCGCCTCGATATGTGCCGGGCCAATAAACCCGCTGCCGATAATCCCGACGTTAATCATGGCTGCCCCCTGCGGCGAAATCATCAAACGCCCGTCCGGAAACCGGGATGATATGACGGCGGATAAATTCACTGCCCTCACTCGCGCCGGTATCGCCATCCTTCAGGCAGCACTCCCACTCCAGCACCGCCCAGCCGTCGTAGTCGTACTGGGTCAGCTTGCTGAAAATGCCCTTAAAGTCGATCTGTCCGTCGCCGGGCGAGCGGAAGCGTCCGGCGCGGTTGATCCACGGCTGGTAGCCGCCGTAGACGCCGCTGCGCCCGCTGGGGCGGAACTCGGCGTCCTTCACGTGGAACGCTTTAATGCGCGCATGGTAGATATCGATAAAGGCCAGATAGTCCATCTGCTGGAGCAGCATATGGCTTGGATCGTAGAGAATATTACAGCGCGGATGGTTATCGACCAGCGCCAGAAAACGCTCGAAGGTGACGCCGTCGTGCAGATCTTCCCCCGGATGCAGCTCAAAGCAGACGTCCACGCCCTGCTCGTCGAAGGTATCCAGAATCGGCCGCCAGCGGGCTGCCAGCTCCCCGAATGCATCCTGAAAACGCTGCTCGTTGTGCGGCGGCCACGGGTAGAAAAACGGCCAGGCCAGCGATCCGGAGAAGGTGGCGTGTGCTTTCAGGCCTAATCGGGCCGAGGCGACCGCCGCCTGCTTCAGCTTTTCCGTCGCCCACGCCTGACGCGCCGCCTCGTTACCGCGCACGGAAGCAGGGGCGAAGTGGTCAAACGCCTCGCTGTAAACCGGGTTTACCGCAACAAGCTGCCCTTCCAGATGGGTCGACAGCTCGCTGATGACCAGCCCATGCGCGGCCAGCCTGGCGGTGATGTCGTCGCAGTAGGCCTGACTCTCTGCGGCTTTCTCCACATCAAAAATATGCGGATGGTTGCAGGGGATCTGCACCGCTTTGTAACCCTTCCCCGCCGCCCATCCTGCCAGCCCGTCGAGCGTGTTGAAGGGCGCTTCCCCGCCAATAAACTGCGACAGAAAAATGCCCGGTCCTTTCATTGTCCTCATACCACCTCCTGAACGTTACGCCTTGTCATCGTCATACTTAAACGTGAGAAGGAAAATCAGCGCGATCGCCGCGGCAGCCACCGCCGGGATCCACCAGAATGTGACCCACGCCTGCGGCACGGTCTGTCCTGCCACCAGGCGGTTGTAGAGCGCGCCGGAAATCTGCGAGCCGAGCAGCATGCCGATGCCGTAGGTGAACATCACGATCATGCTCTGCGCCTGGCCTTTGACCTTTTCGCCCGCCACGCGGTCGGTGTAGATAAAGCCAACGACAAAGAAGAAATCGTAGCAGACGCCGTGGAGCAGAATGCCGAGATACAGCAGAATGCGCCCCTCCTCGCTGACGCCCAGCGCGAACATGGCATAACGCACGAACCACGCCAGCATGCCGATCAGCAGCATATATTTCACGCCCAGGCGGCGGAACAGCAGAGGAATAACCAGCATGAAGACGATCTCAGACATCTGCCCGAAGGACATGGCGGTGCTGACGTCGGCAATGCCGGCATCCGCCAGATACGAGGCGGTGTAGGCGTAATAGGTGCCGAGCGGGACGGAGATCAGCATCGCGCAGACGGAGAAGACGAAGAAGTGGCGGGTTTTGAGCAGCGCGAAGGCGTCCGCGCAGAAGAGATCCCGCACCTTTACCGGCAGGCCTTTCGCCGGGGCGGGCGTGTGCGGCAGCGTCAGGCTGTAGATCGCCAGCAACACGGAGCTGACCGCCGCCACCTGGAAGATGGTGACGCTGGACGCCACGCCGGTGACGCCGATGAAAATGCCCGCCGCGATCCAGCCGATGGTGCCGAACACGCGCACTACCGGGAAGGTTTTATCCACGTTCGCCAGACTGTGAAACGCAATGTTGTTGGTCAGCGCCAGCGTCGGCATATAGCAGAGCGTGTAGCCAAACAGCAGGCCAATCAGCAGCGCGCCGTTCTCAGCAATCAACGCCCCCGGCACGAACCAGAGGATCGCCGCGCCCGCGAGGTGCATCACCGCCATCACCTTCTGCGAGGCGAAGAAGCGGTCCACCAGCATCCCGAGCACGAACGGCGAAAGAATGGAAGCGATGGGTCCGGCAGAGAACGCGTCGCCAATCAGCAAAGACATGTTGTGCCGGGTCATCACCAGGCCAAGCGTGACCGACCAGCTACCCCAGATAAAAAATTGCAGAAACATCATCAGCGACAGACGCGGCACCAGCAGCCGGTGCTGCGTTATCGCCTTTTCACTACTCTCAGTTGACACCATGATAAGCCTCACCCGGAAAAAGTAATCGATTACAAATTCGTTCAAATGAAAAGTAATCGATTACAAAACAAAGATCCTGTGGATCAAAACAGAATTGGGAGGGGAGTCACGATAAAGGTGAAGGGGAGGTGCCGGGTGACGGCTGCGCCTTACCCGGCCTCCGAACATGTAGGCCCGGTAAGCGCAGCGCCACCGGGCGTGAAGGCGGGCAGTGTGGTGCGGTCTGGTTTGGTGCGGTCTGGTGCCCTCGCCCCGGCCCTCTCCCACAGGGAGAGGGAGAAAACCGCGCTACTTTTTACGTGAGAGCTTAAACGCAATAAACAGGAACACCACCCACACCGGCAGCAGCATCGCTGACAGGCGCATCTCATCCATGGTGCACATCAGCACCAGAATCAGCCCGAGGAAAGCGATACAGAGGTAGTTCCCCGCCGGGTAGAGCAGCGCCTTGAACTGCGTCTCGCGCCCCTTGCGGCGCATCGCCGCCCGGAAGCGCAAGTGCGCCAGGCAGATCATGATCCAGTTCAGCAGCAGCGTGGCGACAACCAGCGCCATCAGCAGGCCAAACGCCTCTTTCGGCAGCAGATAGTTGATCAGCACCACCAGCGAGGTGATAGCGCCAGAAAGGAACAGCGAATTGATCGGCACGCCGCGACGGCTGACGCGGGTGAGGAACTTCGGCGCGTTGCCCTGTACGGAGAGGCCAAACAGCATGCGGCTGTTGGAGTAAACCCCGCTGTTGTAAACCGACAATGACGCCACGAGAATGACGAAGTTGAGCGCCGAAGCCACCACGTTGCTGTTCAAATCGTGGAAGATCATCACGAACGGGCTACTGTCAGATTTCACTTCTACCCACGGATAGAGCGCCAGCAGCACCACCAGCGAGCCGATATAGAACAGCAGGATACGGTACACCACCTGGTTGACCGCTTTCGGAATGCTTTTGTGCGGATCGCGCGCTTCAGCCGCGGTGATGCCAATCAGCTCCAGCCCGCCGAAGGAGAACATAATGACCGCCAGCGACAGGATCAGCCCTTTCCAGCCGGTCGCCAGAAAGCCGCCGTGCTGCCACAGGTTGTCGATGCTTGCACGCTCGCCGCCGTGACCGGAGAACAGCAGCCACAGGCCAAAGCCGATCATGCCAATAATCGCCAGCACCTTGATCAGCGCAAACCAGAACTCGGTCTCGCCATACAGGCGCACGTTCACAAGGTTAACGGCGTTAATGATGATGAAGAAGGCCGCGGCCCAAATCCACGTTGGCACGTCCGGGAGCCAGTACTGCATATAGATGCCGGCGGCGGTCAGCTCTGCCATGCCCACCAGCACGAACATCACCCAGTAGTTCCAGCCGGAGAGGAAGCCTGCGAACGGCCCCCAGTATTTATAGGCAAAGTGTGCGA
Organism: Enterobacter sp. DTU_2021_1002640_1_SI_PRY_ASU_LCPMC_013; assembly: GCF_032389435.1. Taxonomy (NCBI): domain Bacteria; kingdom Pseudomonadati; phylum Pseudomonadota; class Gammaproteobacteria; order Enterobacterales; family Enterobacteriaceae; genus Enterobacter; species Enterobacter sp. DTU_2021_1002640_1_SI_PRY_ASU_LCPMC_013. Next base: position 1,149,254 of record NZ_CP135594.1, on the reverse strand, counting down.
AGGAGCCGGACACCGGCTCTTCAACGACCATCTCGCCGAGCTGGCGCATGATCAGGAAGGCAATAATCCCGGCGATAGCGTAACCCAGCAGAACCGCCGGGCCAGCCATTTGAATGGCGGGGCCGATGCCGAGAAACAGCCCGGTACCGATCGCGCCGCCGAGGGCAATTAACTGAATATGTCGATTTTGCAAACCACGTTGCAGCGTCGGACTCTGATCCGACGAAGCTTCAGCGCTACCACGGCCTGAAGCGGATGACGCGTCTTTCACGCCCTACCCCTGTCTCTTTTTTAGAAGGGGCACGTTTTAACACTTCATGCTGGTGGTAGCAAGCTTAACGCCGGGCCAGCGCATGCGCCCGGCGGATAAACGTCACGACCCGATGATCCCGCCGTCCGCTTTGGTAATCACCACCGTTGACGATCGCGGACGCCCGTTCGGGCTGGCGTCTGGCCAGTTGGAAACAGCGCGCGGATTGGCCGGGTCGGTAATATCATCCCCGCCCTCCCCCGGATGCTGAATGTTGATAAACAGCGTGCGGTTGTCCGGCGTAAACGCAATGCCGGTGATTTCACATCCGCGCGGCCCGGTCAGAAAACGGCGATACTCGTTGGTGCCCGGAATGGTGGCGACCATCTGGTTATTGCCCATCCCCTCGTACGCTTTCTTATTGATGGTGCTGGAGGAGACGTCGGTCTGGATCCACAGGACGCCCTGGTGATCGAACGACAACCCATCCGGGCTGCCGAATGCCGCGCCCTGCATGGAGCCTTTGGCCTTCGGATCGTCGCCGTCGGTACGCCCGGCCATAACCAGAATATCCCACTTAAAGCGTGCGGCGGCAGGATCGGCACCCTCTTCGTGCCAGTGCATGATGTGACCAAACACGTTGTTGGCGCGCGGGTTAGCGGCATCGACCGGCGCCTTCCCCTCCTTCCCGCGATCGCTGTTGTTGGTGAGCGTACAGTAGACGCTGCCGCTGGCGTGCGGATCGACGGCAATCCACTCGGGACGATCCATTTTCGTTGCCCCCACCGCGTCGGCCGCCAGGCGGGTTTTGATCAGCAGATCGCCCTGGCTTTCAAACCCGTTGCTTTTATCCAGGCCATTTTGCCCGAAGATCAGCGGCAGCCAGTCGCCGCTTCCGTCCTGGTTGAACCTGGCGACGTACAGCGTGCCGGACGTCAGCAGCTGCATATTGGCTTCCCGGTTCGCGGGATCGTATTTTTTGTCGGAGACAAACTTATAGATGTACTCAAACTTCTGGTCGTCGCCCATGTAGACCACCACGCAATTATCGGCGGCGAGCGTGACGGCTGCCCCCTCATGCTTGAAGCGGCCCAGCGCGGTGTGCTTGCGAGGCGTGGAGGTCGGGTTGTAGGGATCGATCTCCACCACCCAGCCGAAACGGTTGGGTTCGTTAGGGGTTTTATCGACGCTGAACCGCTCATCCACCTCGTTCCAGCGATAGGACTCATCGCTGTCGCTGATGCCGTAGCGTTTTTCCAGCGGTTTGAGATCGGCTTTTTTCACAAAAATGTCCGACCAGTTCTCCTCGCAGGTGAGATAGGTGCCCCACGGCGTGTGGCCGTTGGCGCAGTTCTGCATGGTGCCCAGAACGCGTTCCCCCTGCGGATCGGCGGCGGTTTTCATTAAATCCTGATGCCGCGCCGGGCCGGTAAGCTGCATCGGCGTATTGACGGTAATACGCCGGGCGAAGGAAGACGGACGCACCACCTCCCAGCCGCAGCCCGTTTTTTTCACTTCCACCACCGACACGCCCATCGCGTTCTGCCCCTTGCGGGCTTTGTCGAGGCTCCAGTTCGCCGTACCGTCGGTAAACAGCATCCCGTTATCGATGTATTCATGGTTCAGCGCCAGCAGGCCATGCTCCGGGTTTTGCGCCCCCTGCGGCAGACTAAACCACGCCATGCCGTCGTGGTGCATGCCCGCCTGCACAGCCTGTTCGTCTGTGGTATTGCTGGCGTCCGGCTTAAATGCCGGCATGTTGTCTTTGATCCCCGTCGGATCACCCCAGCGATAGAACGGGCGGGCAATATAGCCTTCTGGCACCCTGACCGTGTCTTCCGTGGAGACGTCGATGCTGGTAAAGCCCAGGGAAACTGCTTTTGCCAGCGCGGAAGGCTTCGATACCGCGGCAATGGCATTTTCGGGTGTGATCAGATACGGGAATGATACGGCGGCCCCCGCTACGGCCCCCATCTGGAGAAAACGGCGGCGGGAGAGGAACACCTCTGCAACCTCGGAGAATACCGGGTTAGCGCTGCGGTTACTGATATCGTCGCGATGTTCTTTTTTAAATACGGATTTGAGGGGTCTGCCCATAGCGGCTTCCTGTCATTGGCCAAGAGGTAAGGATGTGGCGACCAGTGTAAGAAGCTTTTATTACAATTTTATAACACGACAACGAAGGGATTGGGGCGTCCCTGCCCCGGATAACGAGGTGGAACGCTTAGAACTCGTAGCCAACCGAGACCTTAAAGGTACGCGGCTCGCCCTGAGTGATGTAAGTACCGGAATCGTCCACGCTTGACCAGTAGTTCTCGTTGGTCACGTTGTCGATGCCTGCCCGCACGGTCATCTGGTTTTCATTGTGGTTCACCGCGAAGCGATAGCGCATGCCCAGATCCAGCGTGGTGTAGCTGTCCAGCTTTTTGGTGTTCGCAAGATCGGCATACTGCGTGCCGGAGTGGTTAACGCGTGCGGTCGCCGTCAGGCCTTCAATCGGCTTGATATCGTACTCTGCGCCCAGCACGGCGTAGAAGCTCGGAATACCGATCGCATCGTTGCCCTGATTGACGCCGTTTTTGGTTTTGGTCAGCTCAGCCTGCAACCAGGTGGCGCTGGCATTCAGACGCATCCCAAGCATTGGCTCGCCGAAGACGTTCAGCTCCACGCCGCGGTTACGCTGTTCTGCATCCAGGCCGTAGTGACCGCTGTCGTCAAGGATCGCCGACGGCATTTTGATCTCAAACAGCGCCAGGGAGCCGCCCACGCGGCCAAAGTCCGCCTTTACGCCCACTTCGTTCTGCTTAGAGTGCACGATACCGGTGCTCTGGCCGTAGTTAGTAGCAGTGTTCGGCGCAGTTTCACCGGGCTGTAACGCCTCGGTGTGGTTGGCGTAGAGGGAAATTTCCTCCCACGGTTTATAGACTACGCCGTAGGTTGGCATCCAGCGGCTGCCGTCGAAACCGTCCGCGTCGTTTTCCGCGCCGGTGATTTTGTTGTACCCGCGGATGACAACTTTCTGATGACGCGCGCCTGCGGTGAACAGCAGCTTGTCGTCCAGCACGCCCAGGGTATCACTCAGCAGCCAGCCCTGCGTGCGGGTGCGCCCGCTGGTCAGCGGATCGCTGTATTTGCCGCCTGAGCCGCTGAAGTTGCTGCTGTCCGGCATAGCCACGCCGGTGTTGTGGTAGATGTTGGTGGTCGGATTATCCGCCGCGGCCGACATTTTCCACGCGATTTTTTCGTTTTTGGTCATCGCCGAATACCCGACGTTGACCTTGTGCGAGACGAAGCCGGTAGTGAAGTTACCGCGAATGCCCGCCATGCCGCTGACGGAATCGCTGATGCGGTTGGTATCAAGGCGGCTGACCGTCGCATTACCGCTCTTATCGAGGAGCTTCGGCGCGCTGTAGATCCCTTCTTCGTGCGCGTGCTGCGCGCCGAGACCGGTATATGCCGTCCAGCTATCGGTGATGTCATACTCGCTGCGCCACATCCCGAACTCGTTTTCGATATCGCTGTAGGCCCACTTCTGCGAGAAGTTGCGATCGTTCTTCGGCGGCTCAGGCACAAAGTCCACCGCCGAGATGTTGACGCTGGTTGGGCTGCCGTGGAAGGTTTTTTTCTGGTAGCCCAGGTCCAGCGAGGTGCGGAAGCGGTCGCCTTTGTAATCCAGGCCGGTGGAGAGCAGCGTGGTGCGGCGGCGGTCGTTCGGCACGCCGGTTTCCCCTTCGCGATGCACGAGGTTCACGCGCGCGCCAAACTGGTCGTTATCGCCAAAGCGACGACCCGCATCCAGCGTGGTGCCAATCTGGGAATCCGAGGTGTAGTCAACGCCCACTTTCGCCTGCGGGGTGTCGCCCGCGTGTTTAGGCTCAAGGTTGATCATCCCGCCCACGCCGGAGCTTGCGGCGCCGTTCATCAGGGAGTTGGCCCCTTTGAAGATCTCGATGCGGTCAACCATCTGGGCATCCACCACCTGACGCGGCAGCACCCCGGACAATCCGCCAAAGGTCATATCGTCGCCGTCAAACTTCAGGCCGCGAATGCGGAAGGTTTCCGCGCTGTTGCCGTAACCCTGAACGAATTGCACGCCCGCGTCGTTGGCAACCACGTCAGCAATGGTTTTTGCCTGCTGATCTTCCACCAGCTTCGAGGTGTAGCTGATGATGTTGAACGGCACGTCCATGGCGTTCTGCTGACCGAGCATCCCCATGCGCCCGCCGTTCGCCACCTGGCCGTCGAGGAAGGCCGGAAGCAGCTGGTCACCACCGGGTTTGAAATCACTCCCCGCCGTGGACTGGACCACGATGGTGTCCTCTTTTTTCTCATCCGCCGCAAAGGCGGAGTGTGTAACCGCGCCGATGGCAATCGCCAGCAGCGTTTTGTGCATTGTGGTGTTGTTCATAATGAGCTCTTAACGTGCGCGCAAAAATGACCCGTTGTCGGGCCTTAAAAGTTATTAAAAGAAATGCAAATGAGAACTATACGCATTATGAATACGTAATCAAGTGTCAACGGACATCTCTGAGCGAGAAGAGACAAGAAACAAGGCTGGCGGGAGATATGGCGCGCAACCACCCCGAAACAGGGGTGGTTGCTAAGGCATTATTTTTTCTTGAAAATATCGGCGGTACCGTGAATTTTGTTGTTGGTATTACCGGAAGTCAGCACCAGAACATCAGCACCTTCTTTATCGGCTTTCTCGATCAGCTCTTTTTTCGCGTCGTCTACCGAGACTTCATTGGAAGTGCTAACCGTACCGATTTTTTCATACTGTGATTCCACTTTCTCAAACTCGTTTTTCGTCAGCAGTTCAGCCGCAAAGGTATTGGTGGTAAACAGAAATGCAGCGCCCATCAAAATAGCAGTCGTTTTTTTCATAACCTTTTTCCTTGAGATTAATCAGCAACTACAAAAAGCCCCACGAGTAAGAGTGAGGTGATATGAGCATGGTAGAGGAATAGCAAAATTGCCACAGTGTAAAAAAAATACTGTTATAACAGTCAATTGTGCTGTGAAAAATGTGCGTTAACGCTACTTTCGGAATGGGTGTTTCATGGGGAAAATCAGCAGGGCGTCACGCAGGCGGCAATCTGTGAAATTTAATGGCACGCCCTGTAGGATTCGAACCTACGACCTACGGCTTAGAAGGCCGTTGCTCTATCCAACTGAGCTAAGGGCGCACGGAGAAGAGTGTACTTCGCGGTGGTGAAACGCCTGGAATTATACGGTCAATGCGTAGTGAGTCAATGCCTTTTCCGCCTTCTCTGGCGATAATCACTAGCTGATTGTAAATACGGCTGTTTTTTCAACATTTATCCCTCTTTTACGGGCTGCGAAAAGGCTTAGCCGCTTTTAAGTAACGCCTGCTGTTTTCCTGTTTACTTCACCTTCACACTGTCCTGCGGTAACCCGGCCGCCTGGAGGCTGGAAGTGAACAGGACGACGGAGTGACAGCGCCAGACCAGACAGGTTTCCCCTCGTGCGTGCAGCACATCTCACACGATATTACAGGCATCAAGCTTGAACCCATTGTCGCCCTCTCCTCTTCGCACACGGTGGGGGCCGAAGTGCTCAGCGTGCTGTCGCCGCATCAGCAAAGCGAAAGCTTTTTCCAGGACTGGTCCGCCGCCCGGGCGCTTATGCTGCTGGAAGCACAGATCGCCGCGTTAAAAAACCCCTTCCCCTGTGACAACCTTTTCATAAATTTGCCGATAACCGTTCTGACCATACCGGAAATGTTCCAGCGTTTACTGCAACTTAACAGCCCACCGCTGAACATTGAACTCGTGGAGCCTGCCTCGTTCTTTACACTCTCAGACCCGGCGCGTCTGAGGGTGAGTTGTGCGCTTCAGCAGTTGACCGCGCGAGGACACCGGATCTGGCTGGATGATATTGATGAAGCGTCAGGACAAGCATTTTTATCCTGCCGCCTGCCATTAAGCGGAATAAAAATCGATAAGATCGCTTTCTGGCGTTTACGTGAAACGCAGGCGCTGACACAGCTGGTCACCCTTTGTTCAAAAATCGCTGCGAATGTGCTTATTGAAGGCATTGAAACAGAACGGGACCGTACTTGCGCGCTTCATGCTGGCGCGCGCTTCGGTCAGGGATATTATTGGCCATCCTGGAGATGGCAGGAGGACTGAACGGTCATCGCCAAGAGGGAAGCTATGCGAATGACAGTGCGCCGTTACCGGCGTCGTCGGACAGGAAGTGATTCACTGGGTTCTACGCACTCGCCTTTTGCTCTCCCATTTTTTGATCGTCTCGAATATTTGAGCCAGTCAATCAACCAGACCCGCAAAACCGATGCTCCCTTTATCATTCTGGTCACACAGGATAATTTTTTCCGTTCCGGTTTACTGAGCGGGCAGTCGCCCCTGAGCAATTGCTGCGACTATTCCACGCTGGAAGCCGCCCTCAGTGATTTAAATCACTGGCCTTCATCGCGTCTGGTAATAGACATTGAGAGCCGCGCCTCGCCGCTCATCGACCTGCTGGACCGATTACGCCGCCACAGCCTGTTCGCCCCCTACCTGACACCCTACCTGCTCGTCCGCGCCGATGATTATGATGCTCGCCTGTTTTGTAAAGCGGCTGGCCCTTTTCATGTGCTTGAACGCCAGCTAACGGCGCTGGCTATGCAACAAACCTTGCTGGAAGCACCGTCACCGGCCGGCAACCGCAAAGAGTGGTTTTCACGGGATGAATGGCCGATCTTACAGGCGCTGTCGCAGGGGAGCTCCTTGCGGCAGATCGCGCAGTTACAGAACCGCCCCTACAGCCGCATTATTTACCGTCTCAGCTGCATCCTGGCGAAACTTGGGCTGAATCATCGTCATGAGTTGCTACATCTTCTCAACAACCTCTCAGATTTCACGTATTAACGTATTCAGTAACTTCTTAATTCCTAAAGACCTTTAGGAAATTACTTAGGATGTATGTTAAATTTTTGTGTTTTTTAACAAAACTTTCGATTTTATAACTATTCCTAATTCCAGGTCTTAAACCATGCGAAATGCTGCCGGTACGCTCAACGAGAGTGATTTTATCCATGCGTTAAGGTTCTGGCGCTTCAGTTAACAGGATGATAATGGTGTAAAAACAAGCGATTCACCTGTAAAAGAATGCGATGAGAGGTGAAGAAAACAGCAGATAGTACTGTTCTGTTGTTGGGAACGGCAATTTGCCAGGAGGCGTTTGAAACGGAGAGATGACGCACGAAATGGCGGATTTTAGGGATGGCAGGCAGGCGGGATGCTGGTTGTCACAGCCTGCTCGCTGTTAACATTCATTTAACATACAGTAAAATCGTTTATTTTTTGTTATTACATAAAGATGAAAGTGTGTGGTAAATGCAATATCAGGACATTTTTGCTAATTTTAAAAAGTTAGTGATTCAGATCCAGAACATAATAATCAGCAATATATGGATATTAATTTACAGGCTTTTCGGACAATACTTAAACGGTATAATAAGACGTGTTTGACACGCGAATAAGAAAAATCATTTTGCCATAACCAGCCTTATGAGATAACTGCGCTGAGGCATTGATATCACCACTACGTAAACAAGGATGCTTTCGCTCTTCCCAGGGACATTTACCGTACAAGGATCTGCGCAATTATCCTTCCGGCTTTTCGAGAGTTTTAACAAAACTCAGCATAACGCTTTTAACAATCTGAGGCATAAAAAATGAAACCGGCATCCGTTATCATTATGGACGAACACCCTATCGTCAGAATGTCGATAGAAGTCCTGCTACAGAAAAATAAAAACATCCAGGTCAAACTGAAGTCAGGCGACAGCCACGAGGTGCTTGACTGTATACGCAACCACCCCATTGACCTGGTCATTCTCGATATTGAAATGACGGGCACGGATGGGTTCGTATTACTGAAAAGAATCAGGAACTTAAATAAAGACATTAAGGTTCTTTTCCTCTCTTCGAAATCTGAAGCCTTCTACGCAGGACGCGCCATCCGCGCCGGGGCAAATGGTTTTGTCAGTAAGCGAAAAGATCTGGGGGAAATTTATAACGCGGTGGAAATGATCCTGACGGGCTATTCCTTCTTCCCCTCAGAAACATTGAGTTTTATAAACCACCTGGGCTCGCGGACGGGCGCCGCCGTGGATATGCCATTATCGAATCGTGAAGTGACGGTTCTGCGATATCTGGCGAACGGATTATCTAATAAGGAGATTGCGGATCAATTATTACTTAGCAACAAAACAATTAGCGCCCATAAGTCTAATATCTTTTCCAAGCTGGGCGTGCAAAGTATCGTTGAATTAATTGATTACGCGAAAGCGCACGAATTACTATAATCCTACCCTCTCCCTGCAACATATAACCGTTACAGGGAGAGTGGATACGATTAATTATAATTAATCATGAAAGTTGCATCGGCGTCAGCCCGTCCCGGCTGCGGGTTATCCGCCGTGGCGATATAATTGGCATAAAACGACAGTTCGGCATTTCCCTGCGCATCTACCGCCACCGTCTGGCTGGTCTGCTGCAACGCGAGGCGCGTTTTATCCCGGTCGAGGATCTCCACGGCCACGTTGCTGGCCGCGCTGGCATCATTCAGCGCCAGCAGGCTATTATCATGCCCGTCCATCTTCCCCGTAAATGTGACCGAAGCCGCCCCCGGCGGACATCCGGTCAGCTTCAGGGTGAACGGTACAGGCTGCGTCCGGCTCCCCGTTGTGCGAAGCTGTTTCGTGGGCCAGGTGCCGAGCGTGACGGTTTTATTGCTGTCGTCCCCCTCCGCCACGCAGGTAAAATCCACGATATTGCCGTAGAGCTGAATGTTAATTTCCCCAAGCGCCGTCTCTGCGTGTGCAGGGGAGCAAAGCGCAAAGAGCGCGACGGCTAAATACCGCATTCCGTTTCGCATACCTGCTCCTTAGTCGTAGTCGACGCGTAAATAGCCGCGAGAGGTAAAACGCCCCTCGGCAGGTTTTTTACCGGTTACGCTGACGGGCCACGCGCGGATCCCCACCTGCGCCTGAGCGCTGTCGTCCAGACGGAACGGGATTTTGCTGGTCAGGTTGTTGGGCGTCAGCGGCACGCCATTACTGTTGGCAATCACAAAACCCACATCCGCGTTATCGGAAACCAGCGCACTGCCTGAAACCTTCTCCGCTTCAACACGCATCGTGAGCATGGCGTTCGCCTCGACGTTGGTGCATTTGATGCCGATGGTTTTGCTTTGCGCTGAGATCCCCTCCGGCTTATTCCCGATGCCTGCTTTACTGAACAGGGAGGCGCCGATGTCTCCGAAATCGAACTCCACCACATTCCCGGCATTAATTTCACAGCTCTGAGGCACCTGAATAGTCCCGCTGTAGCTGATGGTATAAACCGGCGTGGTGAGCGGATCCGAGGAGGTCGTGGTGACGTAAACCCGGAACATGGTCGCCCGAGGGATCACCACCATATTGATAAAGCGTCGGGTCACTTTAAGCCGGAAGACGAGGCTGGAATCCTGTACGCCAAACGGTTTGTTTTTAGACACATTCGGGTGGCTCCCCATCTGGATGTAGCTTTTGGGCGGATAAAACGTGCCAGCGTAGCTGTCGGTAATTTTCATCGCCCCGTCCAGATAGTCGTTTAGCTTCAGATACTGGTAGCCATCGCTGGTGCCCGTAACAGGGAAATCGGTAACATAGCTGCGCTTGGTGGTGTTCCCGGACGTTCCCTTAGGGCAGACGGCGTTGACGCCCACCCACTGGGACTTCTCGCTGAGCGTGACAATCTGCCCCACCTGGTTATTGGAGCTGTTAAATTTATCCGTCAGGTCGTAATACACCTCCGTCGGCACGCCATTTTCATTGACGCAGACCGTGGCGAAGGCCTCAGATAGCGGAAAAAACGCCAGCAGGGATAGCCCCAGATAATGGATTTTATTCACAGCGGATCCCCTTAAGTGTGATCGCCTGTTGCAGGCTTTGTTCTGGCAGGCTGTAGGGCGCACGACACTGGGACTGTTTCCCGTCTCCCCACTGAATCAGCAGTTCTCCGCTCAGCGGCAGCCCGCTCAGGTAAATCTGACCGTCATCTCCCACCATGCTGGTTACGCCGCTCTGCGTCTCGCGTACCACCGCCCCAAACGGTACAGGCTGGTTATCACGCTTCACGGTGAGCAGCGCACGCACGCCGATGCGGGTGTCAAAACTGGCGCGCACCAGCGCACCGTTCGTCGGCACGACACTGGAAACGTTATTTTCAATGTCGGTGTTGTTGCTCATGGTGTTGGTGTCGAGCGCCACGCGGTTGTAACGGTACACCGTGGCGTACGGCATCACCGCATAGCCACGCCAGTCTGTTTTGACGCCGGTCTGGTTTTCGACGCTCACGCCTGACGCGCCCGGCGCTTTGATCAAGACGTTGGTATCGCCCAGCGGCTGACTGAATGTGATGCCGTCTGAATGCCCTACCACGCCGCCGGAGAGCTGCCAGTTGAGGTCGTGCTGATCCCGGGCGTAGTTGTAGCCCACGCCCAGCGTGCCGTACGTCGCCTGCCAGTTAGCGCTGACGCTGCCGCTGGCACCGTTATTGCTGGTGTGACCCTGCGTGACGCTGTAGTTCAGGTTACGATCCTGGAGCAGCGTTCCGCTGATACCGGTCTGCCAGCTGGTATCACCGTCGCTGTTACGGCTGGCAGAGGCTGTGGCATAGGCCCGGTCGATCGCGTTATCGCGACGGTAGCCGTGACGGGTGAACAGGCTGAACGGGACGGAGACGTTGAACGAGGCGATCCGGTCGGTTCCGTCAATGCCGACGGCCTTGTTCCACGACCAGGATAAGGCGTAGCTGACCCCTTTCACCCCGCCCGCGTAGCCAAGCTGATACCAGACGTTGGATTCGCTGGTGCCCCAGTAACTCTGCTGGCTGCCCGACACGTACACCGAGCCGTAATCGCCGAGAGACTGGGAGATATTGAGCTGGAAACGCCCTTTTTTATTCAGCGTCAGGTTGTGATAGCTCTGCACGTCCGGCACGCCGTCATCGTCCTGATCGTCGCCATACTGGTAGCCTTCCATTGTGCGCCAGGCCACATCGTCGAGGGTGTAGAAGCCTTTGGTCGAGTAGCGATAGCCCAGCAGCTGGAAGTTGGTGCCGAATCCGTTAAGGGATTTTGCGTACAGGAACCGCAGGGACTGCCCTTCATGGCGGCTGTCATCGGCAAGCTGGCTGCGGGCATGGGTGAGATCAAGTGAAACCGCCCCCCAGTCACCGAGGTTTTTACCCGCGCCAATGGCGATGGCGGTATAGCGCGAGGCCAGCTGCGTTCCGCCGTACAGCGTGTAGCCGTCGGCAAGACCCGCAATCATCGTACCCTGAGTAAAGAACGGCGTGTCCTGCTCGCTGTTGCCGCTGCGATAGTCCCCTGCCACCAGATCGTATTTCCAGCGTCCTTCACGCTGGAGCAGCGGAACGGTGGAATACGGGACGGTGTAGCGCTGCTGGCTGCCGTCCTTCTCTTCCACCGTCACCTCCAGGTCACCGCTTGAGGAGGTCGGGTTAAGATCAGTTATCGCAAAAGCCCCCGGCTGCACATAGCTCTGGTAAATCACGTATCCGTTCTGGCGGATCACCACTTTGGCAGGGGTGCGGGCGATTCCGCGCACGGTAGGCGCGTAACCTTGCAGGCTGTCCGGGTACATACTGTCGGACGAATAGAGGCGACCACCGCGAAAACCAACGCTGTCGAAGACATCGTTACCGGTGTTGCTGTCGCCAAGCACCAGCTCGCTTTTCAGCGGGATGATCGTACGCTGCGCCCAGGTACCAATATTTTGCCAGCTGCTGTGCCGCTGGCCGTTGCTTTCGGTATAACGCCACGCGCCGTTATTGCGTAATCGCCAGGCGCCATAGTTCAACCCGCTTTGCAGGTTCAGATAGTAGCTGTCGTCGTCGCTGCCCCGGTTGCCGGTAAAGCTGTAGTTCAGCAGCGCGGCGGGGATGCCTTCATCCCACTGTTCAGGCGGAATATACCCGCGGGCGCTATTTTGCATCGCCACCTGAGGCAGGCTGACGTTCAGGCGCAACGAGGCGAAGTTGAACGCCGTTTCGCTGCCCGGAATAGCCGTGGTGAGCGGAACGCAGGTATCGCCCTGCACGTTGCTCAGTTCCGGGAAGGCGGCGATATTGACGCCAAAGCGATCGAGCATCGCGCGCGTAATGCACGGCGACAAACCGCCCGCGACCGGCGGCGTGTTGTCAGCTTGCTCAAACCGCACGTCCTGCGTGCCGATAAACTCATCGTTACGCCAGATATCGACGCGATAGACGCCCGGTGCCTGCTGGTGGCCTTTTTCAAAACGCGACAAATCCGCCACGTTCGCCGTGTCATCGGAGAGAAACGCCGGGTTAAAGTAGCTTTCGCCCCAGCCAGCGAGTGGCCAGAGCGTTGCCATCAGTGCCAGCGCAACCGGGCAGTAACGCCATTGAGTGTTCATCGCCCTGTCTCTGCTCACAGGCTGACGCTACGCGCCGGCGTAATGGCGCCATAGTCATTCACACTCTGCCAGGAGAGCGTGCCGCTCGCAGCGGCAGGCAGCACCTGCTGTGCCGAGCTTTTAGGGGCAACCATCAGGTTATCCAGCGTCTGACCGCCGAGCTTCAGATTGACCAGCGTGACGTAATATGGCGAGGCATTGCTCACCTTAAGATGGTTGCCGACGCGCTCAAAGCGCAGCTGTGAGAGCGCCTCTTCCGGCGGCATCGCCAGGTTAGCCGGGCGAACAAACAGCTTGATACGTGACAGAATAGCCAGTTGCAGGACGTTGTTGCCGTCCTGATGTTTTTTGCTGACGGAGGGAATCGCTTTGACGTTCATGTAAAAGAGTGATTCGCGATCGGCAGGCAGCGCCGGGCCTGCGTAGATAATGCGCAGGGTGTTTTCGCTGGCCGGCTCGCTGACAAACAGCGGCGGCGTGACGGCAAAGGTTTTTTCCTTTTGCCCGTTGGCATTTTCTATCCACGCGTTAATTAAATAGCGCTCTTGTTTATTGCTGTTGGTGATCGCCAGCGACGTTTGTTTGGCATCGGCCGGATAAATAACGCGCGTCGCGCCCAGCGCAATCCCGCCGGACGCATTCGCGCTGGCAGAAACCATCATCAGAATAAAAGCTAAAAACAGTCCAGGTTTAATCAGGGTGTTCATCACAACCGTACCTTTAATAATTAGTTCGCAGGCGTCAGGGATAAATCAACGTAAACCAGACATTCGACTGAATAGTGCCTGGTACAAGGTGTTCGGAAATTGCCCGGTAGCGGGCGCTGAAATGAAATACCAGCTCGCGGGTGTCAATGGGTAACCAGCTCACCGCCGTCGCGTTCGGGATGATCTGACGTTGCTGTTCGTCAAAAAGCGCCAGCCCGACACCGCTGCTGACCGCATTTTCCCCCGGCCGCGATGTCGCCAGGAAAACCTGCGGGTCTTCTGCCGGTGTCACTCCCTGGAACTGGATCCCCACGGTGCGGGAGACGTCCACGCTGCAATCCAGCAGACGTACGGTGAAAGGCACATTAACCGTGGAAAAGCTGCCGACGCCGGAAAAGGCGTTTGTGCGGTATTGCCCCATATCCACGCGCATATTCTGGCTGTCCGGGGCCACGGCGCAGCCGCCGTTAACCAGCTCTCCCCTGAGGTGTACTTTGCCTCCGTCTATGACCACGGTATGTGCGTTTACCGCTGAGGCAATCGCAAGGGCACACAGCAGTATCCCAGTCCTTGTCATCCTTCGCTCCCGGTATAGGCGATCAAAAGACCTCTTCCCTGAGGCCAGCCACATCCCTGTACTCAGGCATTACTCGTATTTCATTACGAATGTTGCATCCGCGTTTGCCTGGCCTGGCTCGGTGGTCGCCGCCGTGGCTTTATAGCGCGCGGTGAAGTTCAGGGTGTTAGTCCCTTCAATCAGGTTCTGCGCCGCAGAGAAGGTGGCACCGTCCGGGGTCAACGTGGAGGATTTGCTGTCGAGGATCTCAATACCCACGCCCTTCGCAGAGTTGTCGTTGTTACCGGAGCTCACCGCCAGCAGCGTTTTGTCGGTGGCGTCGATCTGGCCGGTAAACGCGACAGCAGCAGTTTTCGCGACCGCAGGATCGCAGTCGTTCAGTTCGATGGTGAACGGAATATTGGAGGTGGTGTCACCCACTTTAGTGAATTTCGCGGTACGGTACTGGCCAAGATTAACCGTCTGCTCTGAAGAGTCAGTATTCACTGAACACGCGGCATTCACTAATTCACCTTTAAAATGCACCGTACCACCGTTTACAGATACAGGCGCTACCGGATCTTCTGCGTGAGCGGCACCCGCGACCAGGGCCAGAGTTGCAATAACAGTAGAAGCAATGTTGCTGAGTTTCATGTCTATTCCTTTAAAATGTAAATAACCCTTCCCGCGCATATTCGGGAATAAGAAATACGATCAATTAAAAAATTGAAGGCTTATTTCGGAGAGGACAAAGTAGCTCAGGAATTTATTTTGTAATATGTCAAAACGCTGCCATTTTGCCAGGTCACATCCTAATCACCTCTAAGAAATTGACCATGCCCTGAGAAGGGATTTTGCGGGACATCGATGAAATCTCGTAAAGGGTGACTGACAGCGGCGCTCGCTTCTGACAAAATACAGGCAATCCCTCCTTTCTAACGTTACAGACGGAATCTTCTCTCTGATGGCAGCAAAGATTATTGACGGTAAAACGATTGCGCAGCAGGTGCGCTCTGAGGTTGCGGAAAAAGTGAAGGCGCGTAAAGCCGCCGGATTTCGCGCCCCCGGGCTGGCCGTTGTGCTGGTTGGCAGCAACCCGGCTTCGCAAATTTATGTCGGCAGCAAACGCAAAGCGTGTGAAGAGGTGGGGTTCGTCTCCCGCTCTTACGATCTGCCGGAAACCACCAGCGAAGCGGAACTGCTGGAACTGATC
Organism: Enterobacter sp. DTU_2021_1002640_1_SI_PRY_ASU_LCPMC_013; assembly: GCF_032389435.1. Taxonomy (NCBI): domain Bacteria; kingdom Pseudomonadati; phylum Pseudomonadota; class Gammaproteobacteria; order Enterobacterales; family Enterobacteriaceae; genus Enterobacter; species Enterobacter sp. DTU_2021_1002640_1_SI_PRY_ASU_LCPMC_013. Next base: position 1,134,053 of record NZ_CP135594.1, on the reverse strand, counting down.
GACACCCTGAATGCCGATAAAGAGATCGACGGCATCCTGGTTCAGCTGCCGCTGCCTGCGGGCATTGACAACGTGAAGGTGCTGGAGCGCATCGCGCCGGACAAAGACGTTGACGGTTTCCATCCGTATAACGTAGGCCGACTGTGCCAGCGCGCGCCGCGCCTGCGTCCGTGCACCCCGCGCGGCATCGTGACGCTGCTGGAGCGTTATAACATTGATACCTACGGCCTCAACGCCGTGGTGATTGGCGCCTCCAACATCGTGGGCCGCCCGATGAGCATGGAGCTGCTGCTGGCGGGCTGTACCACCACCGTTACCCACCGCTTCACTAAAAACCTGCGTCACCACGTCGAAAACGCCGATCTGCTGATCGTTGCGGTCGGCAAGCCGGGCTTTATTCCGGGCGAGTGGATCAAAGAGGGCGCAATCGTCGTGGACGTGGGTATTAACCGTCTGGAAAACGGCAAAGTGGTCGGCGACGTGGTGTATGAAGATGCCGCAGCGCGCGCATCCTATATCACTCCGGTCCCGGGCGGCGTAGGCCCGATGACGGTCGCAACACTGATTCAGAATACCTTGCAGGCGTGCGAGGAGTATCACGACGTAGAGGACGCGTAATCATGGCAACTTTTTCTTTGGGTAAACACCCGCACGTTGAGCTGTGCGATCTGCTGAAGCTGGAAGGCTGGAGCGAAAGCGGCGCGCAGGCGAAGATCGTCATCGCCGACGGGCAGGTAAAAGTAGACGGCGCAGTGGAAACCCGCAAGCGCTGCAAAATTGTCGCGGGTCAGACCGTGAGCTTCGCAGGACAGAGCGTGACCGTGACGGCCTGAGCTGTCTGATGCCCGGTGGCGCTGCACTTACCGGGCCTACGTACTGTCTCCATTTGTAGGCCGGGTAAGGCGAAGCCGCCACCCGGCAATTTCTCTCACAATCCCCTCACACCCATCACGGTTAATTATCGATCAACTTCAAATAATCACTATTCCCTCTGGCGAAATGTGAAAATTAAGTTGCGCGATTTTCAGACTTTCCCCACGATAAGTAGAACGTTCTACTAAAACGTTCTACTTACAATAACAGCGTGAAAAAAGCGCTATTCGGGGGAAATCAGCATGAGCCTGATATCAGGGTTTGTTAAATCGCTGTCTAAGTTATCGATGATTGGTCGCGCCTTAATGCTGCCAATTTCACTGCTTCCCGCTGCGGGCCTGCTGCTGGCCTTCGGCGATAAGTTCCATCTGCCGCTGATGATGAACGCCGGCGGGGTTATCTTTGATAACCTGCCGATGCTGTTCGCCATCGGCTCTGCCGTCGGACTGGCTTCGGAATCCGGCATTGCCGCACTCTCTGCGGCGGTCTCCGTGTTTGTCACCAACATCACCATCAGCACCGTGCTGAGCATCACGCCGGAAATGGCCTCTCAGGGCGGCAAATACGCCATGGTCGTTGGCATTCCGACGTTGCAGATGGGCGTCTTTGGCGGCCTGATCTGCGGTATTCTTGCGGCCTGGTGTTACAACCGCTTCCACACCATGCAGCTGCCGGAGTTCCTCGGCTTCTTCTCCGGCAAGCGCTTTGTGGCGATTGCGACGGCGTTTCTGTCGTTCCTGCTCGGCCTGCTGCTGCCGTACGTCTGGCAGCATATTCAATCCGGGATCGACGCCCTGTCCGTGGTGGTGAACGGCGATAACCAGGCGGCCTCGACCTTTATCTTCGGGCTGGTGGAGCGCGCGTTGATCCCGCTCGGCCTGCACCATATCTGGTATCCCTCCTTCTGGTATTCGTTCGGGGATTATACTACCCAGGCGGGTCAGGTGATCCACGGTGACCAGACCATCTGGTTCAAGATGCTGGAAGAGGGAGTGAAATCCTTCAGCAGCGACACCTACCAGAACGCCGGGAAATTCATGCAGGGCGAGTTCCCGCTGATGCTGTTCGCACTGCCCGCGGCGTGTCTGGCGATGTACCACGAAGCGCACACGAAGAATAAGAAAATCGCGGCCGGTATTCTGTTCTCTGCGGCCCTCACCTGCTTCCTGACGGGCATCACCGAGCCGGTAGAGTTCACCTTTATCTTCGTGGCGCCGATCCTTTACGTCTTCAACGCCATCATGGCGGGCCTGGCGTACATGACCATGTACCTGCTGCATGCGCACATCGCCAAGTCGTTCTCGGCGGGCTTTATCGACTACCTGTCGTTCGGGATCCTGCCGTCGTTTAACGGCTATCAGACCAACTTCCTGAGCGCCATTATCATCGGCATTCCGATGGCATTGATCTACTACTTCACCTTCCGCTTCGTGATCCGTCGCTTCGACGTGAAAACGCCGGGCCGCACCGAAGTGACCGCCAGCGCGAATGACAAGTCCGATTCCGAACTTGCCACCGAAATCATCGGCCTGCTGGGCGGTGCGCAGAACATTGATTCCGTCGGCTCCTGCATCACACGTCTGCGTCTGGAAGTGGCGAAGAGCGAAGCGGTGGACCGGGACGGGCTGAACGGGCTTGGCGCGCGCGGCGTGGTGTTCGTTGGCGATAACGGAATACAGGTGATTTTCGGGGCCAGAGCACAGTTTATCGCCCAGACCATGTCCACGATGATTGGCAAATAATAAGATGCCTGAAGGAGGCGTCTCCTGTACGCTGGGGGACGTCTCTTATCTGGCTGATAATCGGGAAATTTCAGGGAGCGGTTTTGAAGAAAGTCAGCATTATTGATGTCGCAAAGCATGCGGGCGTGTCGGTTTCTACCGTTTCGCTGGTGCTGCGCCAGAAAGGGAAGATCTCAGAGGCGACGATCGGGAAGGTCAATGCCGCCATCACAACGCTGGGCTATGTTCATAACGTCGCCGCTGCCAATCTTCGCGCCAACACCTCCAACTTAATCGGCCTGATCCTGCGCGACTTCAGCGACAGCTTTTCCATCAAGGTGATGGCGAGCATCGTTCAGGAGCTGGAGAAACAGGGTTATATGGTATTTCTCGGTCAGCCGCTGAACGACGGCGAACATCTTGAGCGTACCCTGCTCTCGTTTAAGCAGCAGGGCGTGGCGGGCGTCATCTACCTGGCGTCGGACACCCGCGCCGCCTCTCTTCCGGAACACATTCGTCACTGCCCGCTGCCGCTTGTGGCGGTTTCGCAGTCGTTGCTGGAAGAGAAATGCAACCTGGTGATGCGCGATAACCGCCAGGCGGCGAACCTGGCCGCGCGTTATCTTATCGAGCGCGGGCACCGTAACATCGCCTACATTGGCGGGCGCGACGGGTGCCGTATCCGCGAGCAGCGCCTGCTTGGTTTTCGCAGCGCGATGACGCAGAGCGGCCTGGTCTGGCGTGAGGAATATTCTCCCGCCTGTACCGATGACACGCAGGCGGCGGCCATGGCGACTCGTCAGCTGCTGGAGAAGAACAACACGATTACCGCCCTGCTCTGCCATTCACCGGACGCGATGATCGGTTCAATCTCAGGTATTCACCAGGTGGGGCGCACGGTGGGTAAAGACGTGTTTTTAACCCAGCAGGTGGCGCTGATTGGTTTTGAAGATATGCTCCACGTTAATCTCACGTCGCCGTCACTGACTTACGTTTCGTCTGCCAGCGAAGAGACCGGCCGCCAGGCGGCAGGGCTGATGATCCGCAGGCTGAAAGAGCCGGATCTGCAAACGCAGCGCATTACCCTCTCCGGGCAGCTTATCGCGCGGGAATCGGCGTAAAATCAGAATTTAGCACAGGTTTGCTGCGGCGGATCTGCTGCTATATTCCCATGATTTGCCATGGATAAATGCAATGCCTACCGTTATCACCCACGCTGCCGTACCTCTGTGTCTGGGTTTAGGGCTCGGAACCAACGTCATCCCACCCCGCCTGCTGTTTGCCGGGATCGTCCTCGCCATGCTGCCCGATGCCGACGTACTGGCGTTTAAATTCGGTGTTGCCTACGGGAATATTTTCGGCCACCGCGGTTTCACTCATTCGCTACTGTTTGCCCTGGTGGTGCCGATACTCTGCGTGCAGGCTGGCCGACGTTGGTTCTGGGCCAGCCTGACGCGGTGCTGGCTGTTTTTAACCGTGTCATTGCTGTCGCACAGCCTGCTGGATTCAATAACGACAGGCGGGAAAGGCGTCGGCTGGCTGTGGCCCTGGTCAGATGAGCGCTTCTTTGCGCCGTGGCAGGTGATCAAGGTCGCGCCGTTTGCGCTGTCGCGCTATACCACGCCGTACGGGCATCAGGTAATCATTTCAGAACTGCTGTGGGTGTGGCTGCCGGGGATGGTGCTGATGGGGTTGCTGTGGTGGAGAAAACGTGCGCGCTGATGCCCTCACCCCGGCCCTCTCCCACGGGGAGAGGGAGAAAACCTAACAATTCCCTCTCCCTGCGGGAGAGGGTTAGGGTGAGGGGAAAATTACTTACGACGCCAGGTGGTTCCCTGCGGGCCGTCTTCCAGAATAATGCCCATCTCGGTCAGACGGTTACGCGCCGCATCCGCCGCCGCCCAGTCTTTCGCCTGACGCGCTTCGAGACGTGCTTTGATCAGTGCTTCAATTTCCGCCACTTCACCGTCGTCCGCCTGCGCGCCGCTTTGCAGGAACAGGTCCGGCTCCTGCTCCAGCAGGCCGAGCACGGAAGAGAGCTTACGCAGATGAGACGCCAGCGCATTGGCCACCGCCATATCTTCTGACTTCAGGCGGTTCACCTCACGCGCCATGTCGAACAGCACGGAGTAGGCTTCCGGGGTGTTGAAGTCGTCGTTCATGACCTCAACGAAGCGGGCCTCGAACGCCTCACCGCCTGCGGCCGGAACAGATTTATCGGTGCCGCGCAAGGCGGTATACAGACGCTCCAGCGCAGCGCGCGCCTGCTTCAGGTTCTCTTCGCTGTAGTTCAGCTGGCTGCGATAGTGGCCAGACATCAGGAAGTAGCGCACGGTTTCCGCGTCGTAATACTTCAGCACGTCGCGCACGGTGAAGAAGTTTCCCAGCGATTTCGACATCTTCTCGCGGTCAACCATCACCATCCCGGAGTGCATCCAGTAGTTCACGTACTCGCCGCCGTGTGCACAGGTGGACTGCGCGATTTCGTTTTCATGGTGCGGGAACATCAGATCCGAACCGCCGCCGTGGATGTCGAAATGGTTACCCAGCTGTTTGCAGTTCATCGCGGAACATTCAATGTGCCAGCCCGGACGCCCTTCGCCCCACGGGGATGGCCAGCTCGGTTCGCCTGCTTTGGACATCTTCCACAGCACGAAGTCCATCGGATTACGCTTCACGTCAACCACGTCCACGCGCGCGCCGGCCTGGAGCTGGTCCAGATCCTGGCGGGAAAGCGCACCGTAGGTTGGGTCCGTCGGCACCGAGAACATCACGTCGCCGTTGTCCGCCACATAGGCGTGACCGCGCTCGATCAGCTTTTGGGTGATATCAATGATTTCATGGATATGGTGGGTCGCACGCGGCTCGCTGTCCGGGCGCAGAATATTTAAGGCATCAAAATCCTTGTGCATTTCGGCGATCATGCGATCCACCAGCGCGACAAAGCTTTCGCCATTTTCATTAGCACGTTTAATGATTTTGTCGTCGATGTCGGTGATGTTGCGCACGTACTTCAGGTTGTAGCCCAGGAAGCGCAGGTAGCGTGACACCACGTCGAACGCGACAAAGGTACGGCCATGGCCGATATGACAGAGATCGTAAACCGTAATACCACACACGTACATGCCGACTTCCCCGGCATGGATAGGTTTAAATTCCTCTTTTTGGCGCGTCATTGTATTAAAGATTTTTAACATCGAAGATTCCATGTAAACACGTGTGTGGATTGTTTGTTCCTTATAATACCCATAATTCGGAGTACGGTCAGCACACAATGCAAGGTGATCGTGTCCTGTGGTTATGCTATAACAAGCCCCTATATGTGACCCGAGCACGGGTCGACGCACCACAATAACGGAACAGGATGCAAAAATGGTTACTTTCCACACTAATCATGGCGATATCGTAATCAAAACCTTTGATGACAAAGCGCCTGAAACAGTTAAAAACTTCCTGGACTACTGCCGCGAAGGTTTCTACAACAACACCATTTTCCACCGCGTGATCAACGGTTTTATGATCCAGGGCGGCGGTTTCGAGCCTGGCATGCGCCAGAAAGAGACGAAAGAAGCGATCAAAAACGAAGCGAACAACGGCCTGAAAAACACCCGTGGTACGCTGGCAATGGCCCGTACTCAGGCGCCACACTCTGCGACCGCACAGTTCTTCATCAACGTAGCGGACAACGACTTCCTGAACTTCTCTGGCGAAAGTCTGCAAGGCTGGGGCTACTGCGTATTCGCAGAAGTGGTTGAAGGCATGGACGTGGTCGACAAGATCAAAGCCGTTTCTACTGGCCGCAGCGGTATGCACCAGGACGTTCCTAAAGAAGACGTTGTGATCACAAGCGTGACCGTCAGCGAGTAATTCGTGGCGACACTCTTTATTGCGGATCTGCATCTGCAAACAGAAGAACCGGCGATAACCGCCGGTTTTCTGCGTTTTTTACGCGGTGAAGCGAAAAGCGCCGACGCGCTGTACATTCTGGGCGACCTGTTTGAGGCCTGGATAGGCGACGACGATCCGAACCCGCTGCACCGTGAGATAGCTGCGGCCATTAAAGTGCTGGTGGATTCCGGCGTCCCCTGCTATTTCATTCACGGCAACCGTGATTTCCTGATCGGCCAGCGCTACGCCCGCGAGAGCGGTATGACGCTGCTGCCGGAAGAGCAGGTGCTCAACCTCTATGGCCGCAATATTCTGATCATGCACGGCGACACGCTCTGCACTGACGATACCGGCTACCTGGCGTTTCGCGCCAAAGTTCACACCCCGTGGATCCAGAAAGTGTTCCTCGCCCTGCCGCTGTTTATCCGCAACCGCATCGCCGCCAGAATGCGCGCGGGCAGCAAGGCCGCCAACAGCAGCAAATCGATGACCATCATGGACGTCAACCCGCAGGCGGTGGTAAAGGTGATGGAGAAGCACCGTGTTCAGTGGCTGATCCACGGCCATACCCATCGTCCCGATGTGCATTCCCTTATCGTCAACGGCGAGCCCGCCCATCGCGTGGTTTTAGGCGCCTGGCACAGCGAAGGATCGATGGTCAAAGTCACGCCGGAAGGTGTTGAACTGATCGCCTTCCCGTTTTAACGCCCCCCGTCTTTTCGCTCATTTCCCGACCACGCAACCGTTTTCCTTGCCGGTATTACATGCTATTCTCTGTGCCCTCGAAAGCAGTGTGTTCCGCACCACAGGAGTTTTAAGACGCATGTCTTCCCGCAATAATCCGGCGCGTGTCGCCATCGTGATGGGGTCCAAAAGCGACTGGGCTACCATGCAGTTCGCCGCCGAAATCTTTGAAATCCTGAATGTTCCGCACCACGTCGAAGTGGTTTCCGCGCACCGTACGCCGGATAAACTGTTCAGCTTCGCCGAAAGCGCCGAAGAGAACGGTTACGAGGTGATCATTGCCGGTGCGGGCGGCGCAGCACATCTGCCGGGCATGATTGCCGCCAAAACGCTGGTGCCGGTACTGGGTGTTCCCGTGCAAAGCGCCGCGTTAAGCGGGGTTGATAGCCTTTACTCTATCGTCCAGATGCCGCGCGGTATTCCCGTCGGTACGCTGGCGATTGGTAAAGCGGGTGCGGCAAATGCCGCCCTGCTGGCCGCGCAGATCCTGGCGACGCATGATAAAGACTTACATCAGCGCCTGGCGGAGTGGCGTAAAGCCCAGACCGACGAGGTGCTGGATAACCCGGACCCGCGGGGTGCGGCATGAAGCAGGTTTGCGTTCTTGGCAACGGTCAGCTAGGCCGGATGCTGCGTCAGGCCGGTGAACCGCTGGGCATTGCCGTCTGGCCCGTCGGGCTGGACGCCGAGCCAGAAGCCGTGCCGTTCCATCAGAGCGTGATCACTGCCGAAATTGAACGCTGGCCGGAAACCGCCCTGACCCGCGAGCTGGCGCGCCATAACGCCTTTGTGAACCGCGACGTCTTCCCGATCATTGCCGACCGTCTCACGCAAAAACAGCTTTTCGACAAGCTCGGCCTCGCGACCGCGCCGTGGCAGCTGCTTTCCGATAAGCGCGAGTGGGATGACGTGTTTGCGATGCTGGGAGACCTGGCGATTGTGAAGCGTCGCGTCGGCGGCTACGACGGCCGCGGGCAGTGGCGCCTGCGCGCGAACGACACCGCCGAGCTGCCGGACGACTGCTACGGCGAATGCATTGTTGAGCAGGGCATTAACTTTAGCGGTGAAGTGTCGCTGGTTGGCGCGCGCGGGCATGACGGGCGCACCGTTTTTTACCCGCTAACGCATAACCTGCATCAGGACGGCATTCTGCGCACCAGCGTTGCCTTCCCGCAGGCCAATGCTGACCAGCAGGCGCAGGCGGAAGAGATGCTCTCTGCCATCATGCATGAGCTGGGCTATGTGGGCGTGATGGCGATGGAGTGTTTCGTCACGCCGTCGGGTCTGCTGATCAACGAACTTGCGCCGCGCGTGCACAACAGCGGCCACTGGACGCAAAACGGCGCCTCCATCAGCCAGTTCGAGCTGCACCTGCGCGCCATCACCGATCTGCCGCTGCCGCAGCCGGTGGTGACCAGCCCGTCGGTGATGATCAACCTGATCGGCACCGATCTGAACTACAACTGGCTGAAGCTGCCGCTGGTGCACCTGCACTGGTACGACAAAGAGGTGCGTCCGGGGCGTAAGGTCGGCCATCTGAACCTGAACGATACCGACACGGACCGACTGAGCGCCACGCTGGAAGCGATTGTTCCCCTGCTGCCGCCAGAATATGCGAGCGGTATTGTCTGGGCGCAGTCAAAACTGAAGTAAGTATCCCTCGCCGGGGAGTTGACCTTCCCCTTCCCCGGCGTACAATCCCCGCCCATTGCTGCTCAGTTTTCTTCTGGAACCACCATGAACGATGGAACGGACTATCGCGCGATCCTCGCGTCCGATACCCCTTTAATCGACGTTCGCGCGCCGATCGAATTTGCCCAGGGTGCGATGCCCGCCGCACTCAACCTGCCCTTAATGAACGACGACGAGCGTGCCGCCGTCGGCACCTGCTATAAACGCCAGGGTCCGGACGCCGCGCTGGCGCTCGGCCATAGCCTGGTCAACGGCGAGACGCGCGAGGCGCGCATCAGCGCCTGGCGGGAAGCCAGCCTTGCCCATCCTGAGGGCTACCTTTGCTGCGCGCGCGGTGGCCAGCGCTCACACATCTCCCAGGCCTGGCTGAAAGAGGCGGGAATCGACTACCCGCTGATCCGCGGCGGCTATAAGGCCCTGCGTCAGACGGCGATTCAGGTGACCATTGAGCAGTCACAAAAGCCGATGGTGCTTATCGGCGGCTGTACCGGTAACGGTAAAACGCTGCTGGTGAAGCAGCATGCGCAGGGCATCGATTTGGAAGGGCTGGCGCACCATCGCGGCTCGTCATTTGGTCGCACGCTCACCCCGCAGCTTTCTCAGGCGAGCTTCGAAAATCACCTTGCGGTTGAGCTATTGAAAAAAGACGCCGCGCGCTGGGTGCTGGAAGATGAAGGCCGGATGATTGGCTCTAACCACCTGCCGGAATGCCTGCGCGACGGCATGGCTGAAGCGCCTGTCGTGGTGGTTGAAGATCCGTTTGAGATCCGTCTTGAGCGCCTGCGCGAAGAGTATTTCGTCCACATGTGGGCCGACTTTTCTGCCGCCTGTGGTGAAGAAGCGGGCTGGAAAGCATACAGCGAATATCTGCATCACGGCCTGTACGCCATTCGTCGCCGTCTGGGGCTGCAACGCTTCGCGGAATTTACCGCCCTGCTGGATGCCGCGCTTGTCGAGCAACAGCGTACTGGCAGCACTGACGCGCACTTCAGCTGGCTTGTGCCGCTGCTGAAGGACTATTACGACCCGATGTACGGCTACCAGCTGGAGAAAAAGGCGGAGAAGATTGTTTTTCGCGGGACGTACGAAGAAATTGCTGAGTGGCTTGATCGCTGAAAAAAGCCGGGTGGCGAGGTAAAAGCAAAACGGCAACCTGGGTTGCCGTTTTTAATGTTTTTTCCCTCTCCCCGTGGGAGAGGGTCAGGGTGAGGGCATCAGGCCGCACCCTACATGACAACTCAGAAGTCGTAACGCAGACGCACCAGGTTCATATCGCCCAGGTTGTCGGTGCTGGAGGTGAACACGTGTTCGTAATCCACGCGGAAACCGTAATCCAGCTGGAAACTGATACCCACACCGTTGTCGATGCGCTGGTAGTTACGGCCATTCACGTACTCGATACGGTCGCCCATGAAGTACGGCTGGATGGATTTCACCGCATACTGACCAACCGGGAACTTGTAACCCGCAAAGTATTCAATACCCCATGCATCACCGGCGAAGTAGTCGTTAACGGACACTTTTTTGGTGGTCAGGAAGTTCTGATACCAGCCGCCGCCTGCGGAGAAGGTCCAGTTATCCGGCGTCCAGCTCAGGGCGGTACCAAGGATGTTCTGGTCGTAGGATTTGCTGTCGCCGTTGTCCGGGTTACGCATGTCCGCGCGGGTGTAGTTCCACGCTGCGCCCCAGGTCAGATCGGTGGTCAGGTGATAATCGATACCCAGTGAACCGCCGCCTTTACGTTTGTAACGCAGGCCGTTGCCCGGCAGGTATTCGCTGTCTTCAAACAGGTAAGAGGCGTAGATGTCAGCATCGCCCACGGTTTTCTTGTACTTCAGCATCTGGCGTGAACGGTAAGAGCCGTCATAGTCGCCGTTGATCCCGTTACCTGGCGCCTGACCAATCATGTCGTAGTCCCAGATATCGGTTTTTGCGCCCACTACGTCATAGTACACGCTGTTCTGCTGGCCGAAGGTCAGCGTACCCCAGGTGTCGCTCTTCAGACCGGTGTAGAGCATACGACGAGAGGTGTCGTGCGCGCCGTCGGCGTAGTGATGATCCCAGTTGAACTGCGCCGGAATATTCACACCCAGCTCGTAGTAGCTGATCCAGCTGATGTCATCGAACAGGTAGTAATCCGCAGCGAAACGGAAGCGGGTGCCGCCGTCAAAGCCGTTGCGCTTGTAGCTGTTTTTGCCGTCATCACCGGTCATATTCTGGAACTGAGGACGAATACTGCCGCCAACGGTAAAGTTCAGGCGGCTCAGCGGGTTACCCGCCTGCGGATCCTGTTTCAGAAGGGTGATTTCCGCCTGAGATGCGAAAGAAGCCAATGCCACTGCTGCGCCGATCGTTGTCGCCAGCGCTGTTTTTCTTATAGTCATTCTTTTTCCTTGATAGACACGCTGCTAAATATTTAGCTGGTGAATATTAACCGGAAAAATTCGGGCTGTGTGGGCGGGTTTTTAATGTTTTGTGCTACTAAATGCAGGGGCATTAACGATTTGTGCCGTTAAGCGATGACGCACCAGCAGAAATGCCGGTGCGTCATCATCACGTCAGTAAACTAGCTGACAAACTGGCGGAATAGCGCTTTACCTTTCAACAGCCGGGTTCCGAGCCAGCCGCCGCACAGGGACAGCAGCACGGCGCCGCAGACGGGCAGCGTGAGCCACAGCCGCCAGTCGGGCTCCCACGGGAAGTCGAAGACTTTGCTCTGGAGTACCGCCAGCGCGGTTTCCGCCCCGATGGCCGCCACCAGGCCCGCCACCAGCCCGAGCAGGGCAAATTCGCTCCACAGCGTGGCGCGCAGCAGCCGTTTACTGGCTCCCAGCGTGCGGTAGACCACCAGCTCCTGATGACGCTGACGCATGCCCACCTGCACCTGCGCCAGCAGCAACAGCACGCCGCAGACGGTCACCAGCACTACCATCACCTCCAGCGCGCGGCTCACCTGCTCCAGCACCTGCCCGACCTGTTTGAGGATCGCGCCGATATCCAGCAGGCTCACCGTCGGAAATTCCCGGTTAAGCTGCGTCAGCATGCCGTTGCCGTTTTCCCAGCGGAAGCTGGTGAGCCAGCTCTGGGGCTGTCCGTCCAGCGCACCCGGCGGGAAGATGAAGAAGAAGTTTGGTCGCAGGCTTTCCCAGTCCACTTTACGCAGGCTGGTGACTTTGGCGGTGAAATCCTGGGTATCGCCGGTGAAAGTCACGCTATCGCCGAGCTTCACGTTCAGGCGTGTCGCCAGCCCCTCCTCCATCGACACTTCGCCCGCTTTCGGCGGCCAGGTGCCGGCAACGATCGGGTTATGGTCCGGACGTTTCGCCTGCCAGGTCAGGTTGAGTTCGCGATTGAGCGATTCATCCTTATTTCCCTCCGTGGACTGGCCGTTGATCTGCGTCAGGCGGGCGCGCACGATCGGATAGAACGATTCCGGAATAATGTGATGCTCAGACAGGAAACCCTTCAGCGGCGTCACCTGTTCGGGAGCAATGTTGATCAGGAAATAGTTCGGGCTTTCCGGCGGAAGCTGCTGCTGCCAGCGATCGAGCAGATCCCCGCGCAGTACCAGCAGAAGCGCCAGCAGCATAAAAGACAGCGAAAATGCCGAGAGCTGGCTGAGGGTAGACCACGGCTGGTGCAGCAGGCGGTTGACCGCCAGCCGCACGGGAAGCGATTTAACCGTCAGCTTTCTCAGCAGGTTAAGCAGTATCCAGCCCACCACGCCGCACAGCAGCGCCAGCACCACCGCGCCCGCCAGCACCGCCCACAGCAGCGTACTGCCGCCCATCAGCCAGGCCAACAGCCCGACCGCCACCGCAATAATCACCGGCAGATAGAACTTCAGCGGCCAGACGCTGGCCACCACATCGCGGCGCAGCACGCGCAGCGGCTGGGTGGCGAGCAGCAGCCGGTACGGGCGTAACCCCACCAGCAGGGAGATCGTCGTCATCGCGCCGATGGCCCACAGCCACGGCCAGAGGCTGGCAGGCGGTAATGCGGCGGGCAGTACCGGTTTGAGCAGCACCATCAGCAGCTTTTCAAACAGCAGCCCTATCGCCCCGCCGGTCAGAGCCGACAGCGCCAGCACCATCAGCCACTGGCCGACAATCAGCTTGCGCAGCTGCGCGCGGCCCGCGCCGAGGGTTTTGAGGATCGCCACCAGATCGTAACGGCTGCGGCAGTAGTGCCCCATCGCCACGGCAACCGCTGCAATGGCAAGCAGCAGGGTTAACAGCGCCGACAGCAGCAGGAACTGCTGGGAACGCTCAAGAGATTTGCCGAGCGCCCCGTCATCCTGCTCCAGCCCGTACCAGCGGTGTTCCGGCTTGAGCTGCGGCAGGAGCCATTTTTCGTACGCCTCCAGTTGAGCAGGCGTCCCGCCAAACTTATACCGCCAGGTGACACGGCTTCCCGGCTGGACGGCGTTGGTTTTCGCCACATCGGCGGTGTTCATCAGCAGGCGCGGCGCAAGCTGGAACGGATTAAATCCAGAGTCGGGCTCCTGCACTACTTCCCCGGCAATTTTGAGTGTCGCGTCGCCGACGTCGATACTGTCGCCGGGTTTCAGGTTCAGCAGCGCCATCAGTCGCGATGCCAGCAGGACCGTACCGGCCGTCGGTTTTAGCCCCGGCGGGCTGGTTTGTAAGTCACCGTACATCGGGTAGATGTCATCCACGGCTTTTACGCTGGCGAGCTGCGGCGTGTCGCCCGCAAAGGTCATGGTCTGAAAGGTGATCTGCTCCCCTACCTTCAGCCCCTCTTTGCGCGCTTCCTCAATCCAGCCCGGCGGCACGGGGCGAGAACTTTGCAGAGCCCGGTCCCCGGCCATAAATTCCCGACTCTGCTGGCTAAGCCCTTTCTCCATACGATCGCTGACGCTACCGAGCGCCAGCACGCAGGCCACCGCCAGGCTCAACGCCAGCCAGACAATCAGCAGTGAGGGTGAGCGCCATTCGCGCCAGAACCAGCGGGCAATCATGCTTCCTCCTGAAGAATACCGTTCACCAGCCGCAGGCGGCGGTCGCAGCGGGCGGCCAGCTGCGGATCGTGGGTAACCAGAATCAGCGTGGTGCCGTGCTCGCGGTTGAGGGAAAACAGCAGATCGGCAATCTTGTCTCCGGTTTTACGGTCAAGGTTACCAGTGGGTTCATCGGCAAACAGCACTTCAGGGCGCCCGTTAAACGCCCGCGCCAGCGCCACGCGCTGCTGCTCACCGCCGGAAAGCTGTGCCGGAAGATGGTCGAGACGTTTGCCTAGCCCCAGCTGTTCCAGCAACGCCTTCGCGTGATCGCGGCTTTCACGGGTATTGTCACCACGCAGCAGGCCGGGCAGCTCAACGTTTTCCAGCGCGTTCAGCGTCGGGATCAGCATGAATGACTGAAAGACAAACCCGATATGCCGGGCACGCAGCGCGGCGCGGGCCTCTTCATCAAGCGCGTGGAGGGGCTGGCCGACCAGGTTCACTTCCCCACTGCTGCCATCGTCCAGACCGGCGAGAATGGCCAGCAGCGTGGACTTACCGGAACCGGATTCACCAATCAGGGCGATGGTTTCGGCACGTTTGACAACGAGTTCAACTCCGGTGAGGATGGAAAGCTCGTGTTCTCCCTGACCGACGGACTTCTTAAGACGATGAACTTCAACAATGTTTTCCGCTGGCATTTGCCCTTCCTGTTTTTGATGCTGATGACCTTCCGCGCGGCGGCTGCGGACACGTTATTGATTCTGGGCGACAGCCTGAGCGCGGGCTATCGTATGGCCGCCAGTGCGGCCTGGCCCGCCCTGCTCAATGATAAATGGCAGTCCCGGGCGTCTGTCGTGAACGGCAGCATCAGCGGCGATACGTCGCAGCAAGGCTTATCGCGCCTGCCTGCCCTGCTTAAGCAGCATCAACCGCGTTGGGTGCTGGTTGAACTAGGCGGTAATGATGGTCTGCGCGGCTTCCAGCCTCAGCAAACGGAGCAAACGCTGCGGACCATTTTGCAGACCATTAAGGCCGCCAATGCCCAGCCGCTGCTGATGCAAATTCGCCTGCCCGCCAACTACGGCCGTCGGTATAATGAGGCGTTTAGCGCGATCTATCCTAAGCTTGCCAAAGAGTTTGATATTCCGCTGCTGCCATTTTTCATGGAAGAGGTCTATCTGAAACCCCAGTGGATGCAGGATGATGGCATTCACCCCAATCGCGATGCCCAGCCGTTCATTGCCGACTGGATGGCAACCCGGCTGGCTCCTTTAGTAAAACATGACTCGTCAAACAGCTGAGAACCTGACAGGTAAAGTTATGCAAAAATCGGTCTTAATAACAGGATGTTCCAGCGGAATTGGCCTTGAAAGCGCCCTTGAACTGAAACGTCAGGGGTTTTGGGTACTGGCAGCCTGCCGCAAACCCGAGGATGTCGAACGCATGCGAGGGCTGGGATTTACCGGCATTCTGCTGGATCTCGATTCGCCAGAGAGCGTAGAGCAGGCCGCCGATGAGGTTATCGCCCTGACCAACAACCGTCTTTACGGTCTGTTCAACAATGCGGGCTACGGCGTGTACGGCCCGCTACAGACTCTCTCACGGGAACAGCTGGAGCAGCAGTTCTCCGCAAACTTTTTCGGGGCGCATCAGCTTACCATGCGCCTTCTCCCCGCCATGCTGCCGCACGGCGAAGGGCGCATCGTGATGACCTCCTCGGTCATGGGCCTGATCTCCACGCCGGGCCGCGGGGCTTACGCCGCCAGTAAATATGCGCTTGAAGCCTGGTCCGATGCGTTGCGCATGGAGCTGCGCCACAGCGGTATTAAGGTCAGCCTGATTGAACCGGGCCCGATCCGCACCCGCTTTACGGAAAACGTTAACCAGACGCAGGCGGACAAACCGGTCGAAAACCCCGGCATCGCGGCGCGTTTTACGCTTGGGCCAGAAGCCGTTGTTGCCAAAGTGCGCCACGCGTTTGAGAGCGATACCCCTAAAATGCGCTATCCGGTCACGCTGGTAACCCATGCCGTCGGCTGGTTGAAACGCCTGCTGCCGGGGCGGATGATGGACAAAATTTTGCAGGGTTGAGTTGAAGCGACGACGCTTACCCCCATGTAAAGAGTAAACCGATAAAAGAGAATGCCGCATGTCCGTACAGAATATCGTCAACATAACTGAAGCTAACCTGCAACAGACGCTCGAACAGTCAATGACTAAACCGGTGCTGTTCTACTTCTGGTCTGAACGCAGCCAACACTGCCTGCAACTGACGCCGGTCCTGGAAAGCCTTGCCGCGCAGTACAACGGTCAGTTCATTCTGGCGAAGCTGGATTGTGACGCCGAACCAATGGTGGCTTCCCAGTTTGGCCTGCGCGCGATCCCAACCGTCTACCTGTTCCAGAACGGTCAGCCGGTGGATGGCTTCCAGGGGCCGCAGCCGGAAGAGGCGATCCGCGCCCTGCTGGATAAAGTTCTGCCGCGCGAAGAAGAGCTGAAAGCGCAGGAAGCCATGGCGCTGATGCAGGAAGGCAAGTACGACGAGGCGCTGCCGCTGTTAAAAGACGCGTGGCAGCTGTCGAACCAGAACAGCCAGATTGGTCTGCTGCTGGCAGAGACCCAGATTGCGCTGCACCGCCCTGAAGACGCGGAAGCCGTGCTGAAAACGGTGCCGATGCAGGATCAGGATACCCGTTATCAGGGTCTGGTGGCGCAGATTGACCTGCTGAAACAGGCGGCCGATACCCCTGAAATTCAACAGCTTCAGCAGCAGGTTGCGGACAACCCGCAGGATGCCGCGCTGGCAAGCCAGCTGGCGCTTCAGCTTCATCAGGTGGGGCGTAACGAAGAGGCGCTGGAGCTGCTGTTTAGCCATCTTCAGAAGGACCTGGGCGCCGCAGACGGACAGGCGCGGAAGATGTTCCAGGAGATCCTGGCCGCGCTGGGTACCGGTGACGCGCTGGCGTCGAAATATCGTCGTCAGCTGTACGCGTTGCTCTACTAGTAAAAAAATGCCCGGTGGCGCTAACGCTTACCGGGCCTACAAAAGCCGATATTACCCCGTCTTTTTCAACTGCGTCACCACCAGCTGGTGGCGCGCGTTGTAAAACTTCCGATAGGTCAGGTAGCAGGCAATGATGGTGGACAGGCTCGCCGTAGAGAGCAGCATAAACGTCACCATAATCTGGTATTTAATGGCTTTTACCGGATCGATACCGGCAAAAATCAGCCCCGACATCATGCCCGGCAGGCTCACCAGACCCACCGTTTTGGCGGAATCCACCGTTGGGATCAGCGAAGAGCGAATGCTGTCGCGGATCAACCTCGCCGAGGCCACCTTCGGCGTCGCGCCCAGGCTTAGCTTCTCCTGAAGCTGCTGCTGTTCACTGCTGAACCGTTGCCCCAGATTGTTGTAGCACAACCCGACCGCCACCATCGCATTGCCCGCAATCATCCCGGAAATGGGGATCACCTGCATCGGCGTAAATTCTATCGAGCCGGAGAGTACCAGTACCGCCAGCGTTAACGCGGTCCCGGTAGTGATGGCGATCAACGACGAAATGAACGCTTTATCGATGTATTTACTGCGTTTCTGCGCGTTCCATGCCGCGTTAAAGCAGATAAACAGCACCATCAACAGGGTCAGCACGGCATGATTGACGTTGAAGATGTATTTCAACACATAGCCGACGATGATGAGCTGAATAACCGCGCGGGCGATACTCCAAAGAATATCTTTTTCCAGCCCCAGCTTTTCCCGGTAGCTGACCACAATCGCCACCAGCACCAGGACCATCGACAGCGCCAGCGATTCGTTGGTTATGTTATGTTCACCCACGGTGAGCCTCCTCCATTTTCCCGCCCTGCGGCCTGAGCGTGATGACATCATCCGCATGGGTAATTTCATTTGAATCATGCGTCACCCACAGCACGGCAATATTCTGCTCCCGGGCGTAGCGATGGATAATGTCATTGACGTTGCGCTTGTTAGCATCATCCAGCGCGCTGGTGATTTCGTCCAGCAACAGCGCCTTCGGCAAGAATTGCAGGTTACGGATCAGCGAGACGCGCTGCTTTTCCCCTCCCGACAGTTCGGCGATCGATTTGGTCAGCGTCTCCGGCGAAAGCCCGAACCGGGTCAGATCGTCGGTAAACTTTTTCGGATCAGGCGTTTGGTTGCGGATGTGCCAGGGGAAAACCAGATTGTCATACACCGTGTCGCCAAACAGGGACGGCGTTTGCACGCAGTATGACACCTGCTGGCGATAGCTTTCCGGTGAAAGCGTGGCGATATCTTTTCCTGCAAACAGGATGGTTCCCTCCGTTGGGCTCAGTAGCGAAGCCACGATTTTCAGGAGGGTGCTTTTGCCGCAGCCGGAGGGGCCAGTTATCAGTTTAAATTCGCCCGGAGAGAGACAAAAATCGACGTGCTGAAGGATGGTGTTATCACCCACACGAAAGCCAACATCCCTGATATCCAGAAGATTTTTTTTATTATTCATTCCGATTCCGTTAACCGCTGTAATAAGAACAGCCTTTAGCATAATCCTTTCCGCTACGCAGCGCGAATAGCCTTAACCTATAGCAAGTGTTAAACTTTTTGCTCGCTAATTGTCACCTCTATAACTACAGGAAGTCAGCAACATGACACATATCTTTTATGAGTTCTCTTCCCTGAAGCCTGGTGTTCCTGATGTGGAAACATTAATGGAAGTCATCAATTCTTCTGAACTCACGCGTTTTGTCATGGGTGCAGAGGTGGTCGATTTTGTTAAGAAGGCGCTCATCGTTAACACCACAATCGGTAGCTTTAAAAACTGCTATTTTGCTTTCGATGATGGAGCTTACTTTCTCGAGTTTGACGGCAAGGGTAAATCCAGACGCTTTACTGAGGTGCCGGACTGGTTCGTTTCCCCCGCGGAATTTGCCCGCTCGCAATGGCTGATTAACCATGATCTGGCCGATGTGAAGGCGACGGCGTTTATTGACGTGCTGATGTCCTATCCGCTTAAAGAGCGCCGGGCGCACTGCAATCTGCTGTTTGGTCTGGATCTGCATAAGGTCAATGTGGTTCCGGCGCCTACAGCCCCTGCCGGAAAAATGGGCAATAAAAACGGAAAAACCACCAAGCCTCGCGTCACAGATCTCGGCTCTTTTGAGCTTTTTACCGCGTTCTTTGCGCGTATGAAAACCGCCGTCAATGCTAATGAATTCCCTACCCTACAGGTACTGACCGGCCAGGAGGATCTTACAAAAGCGCCGCACAGCTTAAAGCAAGGGATCAGAACCTGGTTTAAAGCGATTACCGGCGATCTGCCGCCGAACAACAAACGTGTCGGGGCGGGCAATGCGGTATTGTTCTGCGCTCCCGTTCGCGAGCAGATCCAGCAGATAGAGGCCATCGGCCTGGAAAAATACTATCAGGGCTTATCAAAAGCTATCGCTGACGCCGGGGATGGGTTTATCACTGACTTCAGCTATACCTGGTCTGAAAAGTAACGCTTTGCGCCCCGCATCCCGAACGGGGCGTTTTATTTCTGCCAGTCCGGTTCCCACCTCTTTACAGGGGCGAAATCCTGTTCGTTAGCCGATATACTTACGTTCAACAAATACGCAGTTTTTCTCGTTACGGCATGCAAAACAGGAGGTTTTTATGCTCATCGTTGTTCCTGTCCTTATATTCGTTGCGCTGGTTATCGTGGGCGCAGGCGTCAAAATTGTCCCGCAGGGTTACCAGTGGACCGTCGAACGCTTCGGTCGCTACACCAATACTCTTCAGCCGGGTTTAAGCCTGATCGTCCCGTTCATGGACAGAATTGGGCGTAAGATCAATATGATGGAGCAGGTGCTGGATATCCCTTCCCAGGAAGTCATCTCCAAGGATAACGCCAACGTCACCATCGATGCGGTGTGCTTTATTCAGGTGATTGATGCGCCGAAAGCGGCCTATGAGGTGAGCAACCTGGAGCTGGCGATCGTCAACCTGACCATGACCAACATCCGTACCGTGCTTGGCTCAATGGAGCTGGACGAAATGCTCTCCCAGCGCGACAGCATAAATACCCGCCTGCTGCACATTGTGGATGAAGCCACCAATCCGTGGGGGATCAAAGTGACCCGCATTGAGATCCGCGACGTGCGCCCACCGGCAGAGCTGATTGCTTCCATGAACGCGCAGATGAAGGCCGAGCGTACCAAGCGTGCCTATATTCTTGAAGCCGAAGGGGTGCGTCAGGCTGAAATCCTGAAAGCGGAAGGGGAAAAACAGTCGCAGATCCTGAAAGCCGAGGGCGACCGTCAGTCTGCCTTCCTCCAGGCGGAAGCGCGTGAACGTTCGGCAGAAGCAGAAGCCCGTGCGACGCAAATGGTCTCCGAGGCGATTGCCGCCGGGGATATCCAGGCCGTGAACTACTTCGTCGCGCAAAAATATACCGATGCGCTGAAGGAGATCGGCTCCGCGAACAACAGCAAGGTGGTGATGATGCCGCTGGATGCCAGCAGTCTGATGGGATCTATCGCCGGAATTGCCGAGTTGATCAAAGACGGCGGAAACGAGCGTAAAAAATGATTGAGCTCATCGTTGCACATCCTCATGCGTTCTGGCTAAGCCTTGGCGGCTTACTGCTGGCCGCCGAGATGCTTGGCGGCAACGGTTATCTGCTGTGGAGCGGGGTTGCCGCGGTGATTACCGGGCTGGTCGTCTGGCTGCTGCCTGTCGGCTGGGAGTGGCAGGGCGCGCTGTTTGCCGTGCTGACGCTGCTGGCCGCCTGGCTGTGGTGGCGCTGGCTGAACAAACGGGTGAAGGCGCAGAAGCCGGTCGACGCGCACCTCAACCAGCGTGGGCAGCAGATCGTGGGTAGACGCTTTACGCTTGATAACGCGCTGATCAACGGACGCGGTCATATGCGCGTGGGGGACAGTTCGTGGCCGGTGGTGGCCGACGATGACCTCAGCGCCGGCACGCGGGTTGAGGTCATTGCGGTGGAAGGCATTACCCTGCGGGTTAAAGCCTGTTAGGCGTGGGTTTTACGGTGGCAGCAGCCGGAAAGATTGTCGATAATCGGGCACTCGGCGCTGTCATCTCCCGGGCAGGATTCTGCCAGCTGTAACAGTTGCTCACGCATCGCCTGTAATTCGATGATATGGCGTTCGATCTCCGCCACTTTTTCCAGCGTACGTTTTTTCACGTCGGCACTGTGGCGTTTCGGATCGTTAAACAGGTTAACCAGCTCGCCGCACTCTTCAAGGTTAAATCCTACCTGTCTTGCCTGGCGCAGTAACGTCAGTTCATCAAGATGCAGCTGCGTATAGCTGCGGTAGCCGTTCTCACTGCGCAACGGTGGCGTCACCAGCCCTTTTTCCTCATAAAAGCGAATCGCTTTGCTGGTTAAGCCGGTTTTTTTCGCAACATCGCTGATATTCACATTTCCCCCTTGACCTTCCCCTTGATGGAAGGTTTAACCTTCATAACAGTTAGCGAAAAGCAGAGTGAAGGTCAACAATTGACCAGAACATTATACGGGAGTTTTGTTATGTCTCACACTATTGACCTGACACTGGACGGCCTCTCCTGCGGCCACTGTGTCAAACGCGTTAAAGAAAGCCTGGAGCAGCGTCCTGACGTGGAAAGCGCTGAGGTGAGTATCGATCATGCCGCCGTGACCGGCAGCGCCAGCGCCGACGCGCTGATTGATACCATTAAACAGGCCGGTTACGGGGCGGAGTTAAGCCACCCAAAGGCTAAACCGCTGGCAGAGTCATCATCCCCGTCGGAAGCACTGACAGCGGCCACTCCTGAGCTTCCGGTAGCTGATGATATTGATGACAGCCAACAGCTGCTGATCAACGGCATGAGCTGCGCCAGCTGCGTCTCACGGGTACAAAACGCCTTACAGGCGGTACCGGGCGTCGCACAGGCACGGGTAAACCTGGCGGAGCGTACTGCGCTGGTGATGGGCAGCGCCTCCGCCGCAGAGTTAGTGCAGGCCGTGGAGAAAGCGGGCTACGGGGCAGAGGCCATCGAAGATGATGCCGAGCGCCGCGAGCGCCAGCAGGAAACGGCTGTCGCCACTATGAAGCGTTTCCGCTGGCAGGCGATTGTCGCCCTGCTGGTCGGTATTCCGGTGATGGTGTGGGGCATGATGGGTGACAACATGATGGTCACCGCTGACAACCGCACCCTGTGGCTGGTGATTGGTCTGAT
Organism: Enterobacter sp. DTU_2021_1002640_1_SI_PRY_ASU_LCPMC_013; assembly: GCF_032389435.1. Taxonomy (NCBI): domain Bacteria; kingdom Pseudomonadati; phylum Pseudomonadota; class Gammaproteobacteria; order Enterobacterales; family Enterobacteriaceae; genus Enterobacter; species Enterobacter sp. DTU_2021_1002640_1_SI_PRY_ASU_LCPMC_013. Next base: position 1,111,966 of record NZ_CP135594.1, on the reverse strand, counting down.
TACCCTTGCGGTGATGGTGTTTGCTGGCGGACATTTCTATACCAGCGCCTGGAAGAGCCTGAAAAACCGCACCGCGACGATGGACACGCTGGTCGCGCTCGGTACCGGCGCGGCGTGGCTGTATTCGATGAGCGTGAACGTCTGGCCGCAGTGGTTCCCGATGGAGGCGCGCCATCTCTATTATGAAGCGAGTGCGATGATTATCGGTCTGATTAACTTAGGCCATATGCTCGAAGCCCGCGCGCGTCAGCGCTCGTCGAAAGCGCTGGAAAGATTACTCGATTTAACCCCGCCGACGGCCCGCGTGGTCACGGATGACGGGGAAAAAAGCGTTCCGCTCTCAGAGGTACAGCCGGGAATGACGCTGCGCCTGACCACCGGCGACCGCGTGCCCGTCGACGGTGAAATCACCCAGGGCGATGCCTGGCTGGATGAAGCGATGCTGACCGGCGAGCCGATACCCCAGCAGAAATCTCAGGGCGATGCGGTGCATGCGGGTACGGTGGTACAGGACGGCAGCGTACTGTTCCGCGCCAGCGCGGTCGGGAGCCATACCACGCTGTCACGCATCATTCGCATGGTCCGCCAGGCGCAGAGCAGTAAGCCGGAGATTGGTCAGCTTGCCGATAAAATCTCCGCCATTTTTGTGCCGGTGGTCGTTGGTATTGCCCTGCTGAGCGCGGCGATCTGGTATTTCTTCGGCCCGGCGCCGCAGATTGTCTACACCCTGGTGATCGCCACCACGGTGCTGATCATCGCCTGCCCTTGTGCCCTTGGCCTGGCCACGCCGATGTCGATTATCTCTGGCGTCGGACGCGCCGCCGAATTTGGCGTACTGGTCCGTGATGCTGACGCCCTGCAACGGGCAAGCACGCTGGACACCCTTGTCTTTGATAAAACCGGCACGCTCACCGAGGGCAAACCGCAGGTGGTGGCCGTCAGTACCGTTGGCTGTACGGAGACGGACGCCCTGCGCCTTGCCGCCGCGCTGGAACAAGGTTCCAGCCACCCGCTGGCGCGCGCCATCCTGGAGAAAGCCGGTGATGGCCGTCTGCCGCAGGTCAGCAACTTCCGCACCCTGCGCGGTTTAGGGGTCAGCGGTGAAGCCGAAGGCCATACGCTGCTGCTGGGCAACCAGGCACTGCTGACTGAACAAGGCGTTGATACGTCCGCGCTGGACGCAGAGCTAAACGCGCAGGCCTCTCAGGGCGCGACGCCGGTTCTGCTGGCGAGGGATGGTCAGGTGGCGGCGCTGCTGGCCGTGCGCGATCCGTTACGCCAGGACAGCGTAGATGCCTTACAGCGCCTGCACCGCGCGGGCTATCGTCTGGTGATGCTGACCGGGGACAACCCGACCACCGCCAATGCCATTGCGAAAGAAGCCGGTATTGATGAGGTGATCGCGGGCGTGCTGCCGGACGGCAAAGCGGACGCCATCAAGAACCTGCAAAGTCAGGGTCGCCAGGTGGCGATGGTGGGCGACGGCATCAACGACGCCCCGGCGCTGGCGCAGGCTGACGTAGGCATTGCGATGGGCGGCGGGAGCGATGTCGCCATTGAAACCGCGGCGATCACCCTGATGCGCCACAGCCTGATGGGGGTGGCGGATGCGCTGGCGATTTCGAAAGCCACGTTGCGCAACATGAAGCAGAACCTGCTGGGGGCCTTCGTCTATAACTCGCTCGGCATTCCGATTGCCGCCGGGATTTTGTGGCCGCTGACCGGCACCCTGCTGAACCCGGTTGTTGCGGGTGCGGCGATGGCGCTCTCGTCAATTACCGTGGTGAGCAACGCTAACCGTCTGCTGCGGTTTAAACCGAAGGATTGAACCTTGTACCCGTACGCGCTAGCATGAACCTTTCCGATCATGGAGCGCGTATGGGTCTGTTTAATCGTCTAAAAACATCGTTTCGCGCCCTTTTTCCCCGCCGTTATGCCTGGCCCGGTATGGATATTTCGCTTCCGGGCGGGCAGCATCTGCACCTGGTGGGAAGCATTCATATGGGCACGCAGGACATGTCCCCCCTGCCCTCCGGCCTGATTAAACTGCTGAAGCGCGCCGACGCGCTGATCGTCGAAGCCGACATCTCCGGCCATGAATCGCCGTTTGCCGGGCTGGAAAGCGATCGCCCCCTGGCGGAACGTCTTAACGGGACGCAGCTGGCTGAGCTTACCCGTCTTGCGGATGAGACCGGCGTCTCGCTCTCAATGCTCGACACTCTGCCCCTGTGGCAAATTGCCATGGTGTTACAGGCCACCCAGGCGCAGCGCCTGGGGCTGCGCGGCGATTACGGTATCGATTATCAACTGCTGAATGCGGCAAGGGCGCGCAACCTGTCCGTCATTGAACTGGAAGGCACGGACAGCCAGATTGCGCTTCTTCGCCAGCTTCCCGATGACGGCCTGATGCTGCTGGATGATACCCTGACCCACTGGCACACCAACGCGCGTCTGCTGCAAACGATGATTGGCTGGTGGCTGGATGCGCCGCCCGCAGACGGTAAGCTGGCGTTACCGTCGACGTTCAGTGAATCGTTGTATGATGTGCTGATGAACGCGCGCAACCAGGCGTGGCGGGAGACACTATATGCCCTGCCTGCCGGTCGTTATGTTGTCGCGGTTGGCGCGTTGCATTTGTACGGAGAAGGGAATTTGCCGTCGCTGCTGAAATAAAAAAATGGCCAATATCTCTATTGGCCCGTCAAAGAGGAATTTCATCGTTTTTATTATACCGAAGTGACCTTCGGCTACGCCGATTGTCGCTCAAAGTAACCATCACTGCCAATACTATTGCGCAAGATGGTGCTATTTTTTAGACAAACGTCAGGCGTATGCTGCTGGTATGAATCGTCTGTCGTAAGAAGGATAGCCATGACTCCCGCCGTTAAATTACTCGAAAAAAACAAAATTTCTTTCCGGATCCACACCTACGATCACGATCCGAACGAAACCAACTTTGGTGATGAAGTGGTGCGCAAGCTGGGGCTGAACGCGGACCAGGTCTACAAAACGCTGCTGGTCGCGGTGAACGGCGATATGAAGCACCTCGCCGTGGCAGTGACGCCCGTCGCCGGACAGCTGGATCTGAAGAAAGTGGCCAAAGCGCTGGGAGCGAAAAAGGTCGATATGGCTGACCCGATGGTTGCGCAACGCACAACGGGTTATCTGGTCGGCGGGATCAGCCCGCTCGGCCAGAAAAAGCGTCTGCCGACGCTGATCGATGCGCCTTCGCAGGAATTTGAGACGATCTATATTTCTGGCGGCAAACGCGGGCTGGATATCGAACTGGCCGCAGGCGATCTGGCGAAAATGCTGGACGCGAAATTTGCGGATATTGCGCGCCGGGATTGAGAAAATTGCCCGGTGGCGCTGCGCTTACCGGGCCTACGATTCGAATGTAGGCCGGGTAAGGCGAAGCCGCCACCCGGCAAAAAAACGCACTACTGCCAGCTCACCTCGCCCTTCGGCTCATACGTATTCACGTCAATCGGTGAATTTTGCTGGATAAACTGCTTCAACACTTCCGCATCAATAAACCCGGTATTTACATAGCCCGGTTTGTTATCGATATGCGGATAGCCGTCGCCGCCGGTGGCGTTAAAGCTTAACGTTGCCAGGCGGTAGGTTTTCGCCGGATCAACCGGTTCGCCTTTGATTTTGAGATCGTTAAGCTTGCCGTCCTTCGCGACAAAGCTGACGTTAGCAAACTGCGGATACGCCCCGGAATCCGGCTTCATCTGCGCCACGGCGGTCAGGTAGTCAATCACCTCCTTCCCGCTCATGTCCGCATAGACCACCACGTTGCCAAACGGCTGTACTTTGAGCACGTCTTTATAGGTGATGTCTCCGCCTTCAATGGAATCACGAATACCGCCGCCGCTCATCACGCCGAAATCCGCATTCGTGCGCGCCATCTGCGCGGCCAGCACCAGACGCCCCATGTTGGTCTGTACGAAGCGAACTTTGCTCCGGTCTCCTTCCAGTCGTCCGTTAAGCGTGCCAATCTTCACGTCCAGCTGCGCTTTCCCTTTGCTCTGGAACGGCGTCAGCAGAGAGAGCATCTGCTGGTTTTCAGCGATCTCTGGCGTGTAGAGTACCCGCTCGCTTTTGCCGTCCGGATAGGTCACTTTCTTCTTCAGGTTGACCGGGATGAGCTGATAGTGCACCAGCTTCATCTCGCCGTTACGGAATTCGAAATCCGCGCGACCAACGTATTTCCCCCACTCGTGGGCCTGTACAATCCAGATCCCGTTCTGACGATCCGGCGCACACGGCGTACCGGGCACATAATCTACCTGCTTTTTATTCTCAGAAGCCATGCAGACCGGATCCTGTGAGTGACCGCCCACAATCATCGCCAGCGAGCCCGCAGGAAGGCTGCGCGCCATCTCCACGTCGCCCGGCGCGTTAGAGCCGTGCTGACCGTTATCGTAATGCCCCATGTGGGTGGTAGCGATAATCACATCCGGTTTTTCATTCTGCTGCAACTCCTGGATCACCAGCTTCGCTTCGTCCGCCGGTTTACGGAATTCGATGTCGGTGAAAAATTCAGGGTTGCCAATTTTGGCCGTATCCTCGGTGGTTAAGCCGATGACCGCGATCTTCAGATCCTGACGCTTAAACAGCGCCCACGGTTTAAACAGGCGCTCGCCGGTGCTTTTCTGATAAATATTGGCGGAAAGGAACGGGAATTTGGACCACTTCTCCTGCTGGCGCAACACGCTCAGCGGATTATCAAACTCGTGGTTTCCGACCGCCATCGCGTCGTAACCAATTAAATTCATGCCGCGGAAATCAGGCTCGGCATCCTGTAAATCAGATTCCGGCACCCCGGTATTAATATCCCCGCCCGACAGCAGCAGGACGCTGCCGCCCTGGGCCGCGACCTCTTTACGAATGCCGTCCACCAGCGTTTTTTGCGCCGCCAGGCCATATTCACCGTATTCGCTGCGCCAGAAATGGCCGTGATGATCGTTAGTATGCAGAATGGTAATTTTATAGGTTTTATCTTTTTCATACGCCTGCGCGGGCAGGCTTGTCAGCCCCCATGCGGCGATGAGCGCCAGCGCGACGCCACGCTTCATTAACTTCATCTTCTCTCTCCCTGACCCATAGACAAACGCAAAAATTACAGTGACTCACAAGAATAGACAAATAAGTTTTCAGAATTGCGACTTTCTTCAAATGTCACGGACGGGTATGTTAGTCGGATAATAATTACTCCCTGCATCTCTAATAACAAATCGACGTGGTATTTATGGCAATCAGTGAATCAACCCAGCCCGTCCAGGGCGCTCCGGCGTCGCCGCCGAAATCGCGCACTTCCTTTAAAGTATTAGGCGCAATCAGTCTCTCTCATCTGCTCAACGACATGATCCAGTCGCTGATTCTGGCGATCTACCCGCTGTTGCAATCTGAGTTCTCATTAACCTTCGTGCAGATCGGGATGATCACCCTGACCTTCCAGCTGGCCTCTTCGCTGCTACAGCCGGTGGTGGGCTACTGGACGGACAAATACCCGATGCCATGGTCGCTGCCCATTGGCATGTGCTTCACCCTGAGCGGGCTGGTGCTGCTGGCCATGGCGGGCAGCTTTGAGGCGGTACTGGTTGCCGCGGCGCTGGTGGGAACCGGTTCATCGGTGTTCCATCCGGAATCGTCCCGCGTGGCGCGTATGGCCTCCGGCGGACGCCACGGGCTGGCGCAGTCCCTGTTCCAGGTGGGGGGGAACTTTGGTAGCTCCCTCGGTCCTCTGCTGGCGGCGGTAATTATCGCGCCTTACGGCAAAGGCAACGTGGCGTGGTTTGTGCTGGCCGCTCTGCTGGCGATTGTCGTCCTGGCGCAAATCAGCCGCTGGTATGCCGCGCAGCATCGCGTAAATAAGGGAAAACCTGCCGCGAAGATAACCAATCCCCTTCCGCGCAATAAGGTGATCCTTGCCGTCAGCGTGCTGCTGGTGCTGATTTTCTCAAAATATTTCTATATGGCGAGCATTAGCAGCTATTACACCTTCTATCTGATGCAAAAATTCGGATTATCGGTACAAAATGCCCAGTTCCACCTCTTTGCCTTCCTGTTTGCGGTGGCGGCAGGCACGGTGATTGGCGGCCCTGTGGGGGATAAAATTGGACGTAAATATGTGATTTGGGGCTCTATCCTCGGCGTTGCGCCGTTTACGCTTGTTTTACCGTACGCAACGCTGGAATGGACTGGAATATTGACGGTGATTATTGGTTTTATCCTCGCATCGGCATTTTCAGCCATCTTGGTCTACGCGCAGGAGCTGCTGCCGGGACGTATCGGTATGGTTTCCGGCCTCTTTTTTGGTTTTGCCTTTGGCATGGGTGGCCTGGGAGCCGCGGTGTTAGGGATGGTTGCAGACCACACCAGTATCTTCCTGGTTTATAAAATCTGCGCTTTCCTGCCACTTCTTGGGATGTTGACCATATTCCTGCCTGACAACCGTCATAAAGCGTGACTTCACGGCTGCCAAAGTTAAACTTTGGCAGCCAGATAACCTGAGGCCATAAGGCTTTCCTCTCCCTCCCCCCTGCAAATTTACCAAAACATGCACTTTTTCACGCTTATTGCGTTTTTATTCTGATTTCAACAATTATTCATAAACATAAGCGTAAAAATTGTCATAAACTATTAATCGGCTTTTTGGTATTTGCACCAAAAATGGATCACCCATCGCGAAAGGAGACGGAATGCACCACGCCACACCGCTTATCACCACCATTGTTGGTGGACTTGTGCTCGCTTTTATCCTCGGCATGATTGCCAATAAACTGCGTATTTCGCCCCTGGTAGGCTATTTGTTAGCGGGCGTGCTGGCGGGGCCCTTTACGCCGGGTTTTGTGGCGGATACTAAACTGGCACCTGAACTGGCGGAATTGGGCGTGATTCTGCTGATGTTTGGCGTAGGCCTGCATTTCTCGCTGAAGGACCTGATGGCGGTAAAGTCTATCGCCATACCGGGAGCGATCGCCCAGATAGGGGTGGCGACGCTGCTGGGGATGGCGCTTTCGGCGGTGCTGGGCTGGTCGCTGATGACCGGCATCGTGTTTGGGCTGTGTCTTTCAACCGCCAGTACCGTGGTGCTGCTGCGCGCGCTTGAAGAGAGACAGCTAATAGACAGCCAGCGCGGGCAAATCGCGATTGGCTGGCTGATTGTTGAAGATCTGGTGATGGTGTTGACGCTGGTTCTGCTGCCTGCCGTTGCCGGTATGATGGAAAAAGACAACGTCGGTTTTGCCTCGCTGGCGCTGGATATGAGTATCACCATTGGTAAAGTCGTGGCGTTTATCGCCATCATGATGCTGGTGGGTCGCCGTCTGGTGCCGTGGATCATGTCCCGCAGCGCAGCGACGGGTTCACGCGAGCTGTTTACTCTCTCCGTGCTGGCGCTGGCGCTGGGGATCGCCTTTGGCGCGGTTGAGCTGTTTGACGTCTCCTTTGCGCTGGGCGCGTTCTTCGCGGGGATGGTACTGAACGAATCCGAGCTGAGCCACCGCGCGGCGCACGACACCCTGCCGCTGCGAGACGCCTTCGCCGTGCTGTTCTTTGTCTCCGTCGGGATGCTGTTTGATCCGCTGGTTCTGATCCAGCAGCCGCTGGCGGTGCTGGGCACGCTGGCGATCATTATCTTTGGTAAGTCCGTTGCCGCCTTCTTCCTGGTACGGATGTTCGGTCACTCGCCGCGCACGGCGCTGACCATCGCCGCCAGCCTGGCGCAGATTGGCGAGTTCGCCTTTATTCTGGCCGGTCTGGGGATGGCCCTGAACCTGCTGCCACAGGCGGGGCAAAATCTGGTGCTGGCGGGGGCGATCCTCTCCATTATGCTAAACCCGGTATTGTTTGCCCTGCTGGAGAAATATCTCGAGAAGACCGAAACCCTCGAAGAGCAAACCCTGGAAGAAGCGATTGAGGAGGAGAAACAGATCCCCGTGGATATCTGCAACCACGCGCTGCTGGTCGGTTTTGGCCGCGTCGGCAGCCTGCTCGGTGAGAAGCTGATGGCCCAGGGGATCCCCCTGGTGGTGATTGAAACCTCCCGCACCCGCGTCGACGAGCTTCGCGAGCGCGGCATCCGTGCGGTGCTGGGCAACGCTGCTAACGAAGAGATTATGAATCTGGCGCATCTGGACTGCGCTCGCTGGCTGCTGCTCACTATCCCGAACGGTTACGAAGCTGGCGAGATTGTCGCCACAGCCCGTGAAAAATGCCCGCATATCGAAATCATTGCCCGCGCCCATTATGATGACGAAGTGGAGTACATCACCGAGCGCGGCGCGAATCAGGTGGTGATGGGCGAGCGTGAGATTGCGAATACCATGCTGACAATGCTGACGAAACCGCCGGTTGAAGAGGCGGTGACGGGTTAAGTTATGTGCGGCCTGATGCCCTCACCCTGGCCCTCTCCCACAGGGAGAGGGAACAAACACTAAAAACGGCAACCACGGGTTGCCGTTTTGCTTTTACCTGTCCCAATACGCCTCTTCGAGGCTGTCTTCCCGTTCCGGCAGCCCCCGCGTTAAGCGCGGTGAATGCTGGTTCAGCACCTGATAACTCACGCGGTTCGCGTACTTGCACACCTGCGCCAGCGAGGAATAGGTCAGCCAGTTGAAGGTATGTTTGCTGGAATTCGGCACATTGGTTTTGTGGTAGGCGTTGGCGGTGATGTCGTGCAGCAGTGCGGCCAGCGCGCCGTCGCCCGCGCCGTTGGTGTTCATGATCTTCTCGGGGCCACCCATATACGGTGCAATGTGGGAGAAGATACGCAGCGGGTTGATGCAGTCTTTATGACGCATGGCGCGGCTGAACTCGTACTGGTTAAATTCGGCGATTGCGCCCGGCAGCAGCGGGTGCTGGGTTTTCCGCTTGCTCTCTTCTTCCGTAAAGCCCGCCATGTACAGCCCGACCGGCCCGGCGGTGCAGAGCACCAGATCCACCCAGTCCAGCGCCTTATCAGACGCCAGCAGCGGATCGCTTTCGCCGGTCAGCGCTTCGGCTTCTTCTTCATTCATCGCCAGAATCGAGACGTGTTCTTTCAGGAAGGCCTGCCACCACTCCGGATTGTCGGCAATGACGAATTTGGTGCCCAGCGTCAGAACCACAGGCACGTTGTATTTCTTCGCGTACTCAATTGCCTTCATGGTTGCGTCCGGCATTGGTTCGCCCGGCTTGCAGCGCACCAGATAGGAGGTCAATACCAGCGCAGACGCGCCCGCGATCACCTCTTCCGGGATACTTTCAGCGCGCAGCTTGTTCATATGGCCGGGGCTGATGGCAAAGGTACGCTCGCCGGAATCGCTTATCAGCGTAAAGCAGCGGCCAATCGGCCCGTCAACGCCCTGTAAATAGTTCAGATCGGTGCGGCTGGAGGTATTGCACAGGTAGCGGTAGGCGTAGCCACCAATTTCGATATTGCTGCACATCACGCCAAGCAGCACCGAGCGGTCGTCTGCCAGTACGGAGTAGTTGTGCATGGTGTTGCCGATGGTGCCGCCGGCAAACTGGTGGGTGATAAGATTTTCGCGCACCAGCTCCTGATACAGCGCTTCAGCAACGTCATCCTCAATCACCAGCGAGTGCCCGGCGCTCAGACCGTAACGTGCGACAAACGCATCATCCACTTTGGCTTCAATGTCCACCAGCGTCTGATCGATACCGACCACCCAGGCAGCGCTGGTTTCGCTTTCCTGCTGAATTTGCTGTAACAGCGGATCGCGGGCATCGACGGGGAAATAGTGTTTGGACTTACGTTTACCGGGAAATTTCATGGTCTGAACTGTGCAAAGAATACGGGCCGGGAATGGTAGCACAAACCCGGCCCGTAACGCGATCAGCGGCGGGTGGTGACCAGTGAGACCATCATGTCGATGTGTTCAGGGGAGTCGTTAAGCGCAGGAATGTATTCGTATTTCGTTCCGCCCGCCTCCATAAAGAACTCTTTGTTCTGGACAGCAATCTCTTCCAGCGTTTCCAGACAGTCCGCCGAGAAGCCCGGCGACATCACCTGAATGTGCTTCACGCCCTTCTCGCCCAGCATTTTAAGCGTTTCATCAGTATACGGGGTGAGCCACGGTTCACGACCGAAGCGCGACTGGAAGGTCATCATCACCTTCTCAGGCGGCAGGCCGAGGGCGGAGACCAGCTCGCGGGTGGTATCGCGGCAACGCTGGGGGTAATCATCCCCTTCGTTCGCGAAACGCTGCGGAATACCGTGATAGGAGAGCAGCAGCAGATCCGGCTCGCCGTGTTTTTCAAACGACGCGCGCGCGCTGCTGGCAAGCGCCTGAATGTACAGCTCGTTATCGGCGTAGTCGCGGATAAAAGTGATACCCGGTATACGGCGGCGGGTCGCCAGAATGCGCGCCAGTTCGTCCCAGACGGCAGCCACCGTGGAGCACGAATACTGCGGATAAAGGGCCAGCACCACAATGTGTTCAACGCCCTGCGCCAGCAGAGAGTCGACGGCGCTTTCCAGGGACGGCTTACCGTAGCTCATGCCGAGCGCAACGGGCATGTCCGGCAGGCGGGCGGCCAGCGCCTTCTCCTGACGACGGCTGTAGACCATCAGTGGCGAGCCCTCTTCCATCCACACGGACTGATAGAGCTTTGCCACACGCGGGGAACGAATCGGCAGAATGACGCCACGCAGCAGTGGCCACCACAGCAGTCTTGGGGTATCCACGACGCGCGTGTCGCTTAAAAATTGTCGCAGGTAGCGTTTGACCGCCGCTGGAGTAGGTGCTTCTGGGGTGCCCAGATTGGCAAGCAGGATGCCGGTTTTCGCCTGACTCATTCACGCCTCTTAACCATTTGATAGGCTGTCAATTGTAGCGGAAATGCGTTTAAACGAAACCCATTGCTGTAATAGGTAAGATGAGAATTTTTCTCACCCGGGGCTCCGGGTGAGAGCGGTGTGCTTAGCCGAGGATTTTTTCCAGCTCTGCACGTACGTCAGCCACGGCTTTTGTGCCGTCCACTTTCGCGTATTTGGTGTTACCCGCCTGCGCTTCTTTGGTGTAGTAGCCGATCAGCGGTGCGGTCATCTGATGGTATTCCACCAGGCGTTTACGCACGGTTTCTTCCTGATCGTCTTTACGGGTGGTCAGCTCTTCGCCGGTCACGTCGTCTTTGCCTTCAACCTTAGGTGGGTTGAATTTGATGTGGTAAACGCGGCCAGAAGCAGCGTGTACGCGACGGCCAACGATACGGTCAACGATCAGCTCGTCTGGTACGTCGAACTCCAGCACGTAATCCACGTTGATGCCCGCTTCTTTCATGGCGTCAGCCTGAGGAATGGTGCGCGGGAAGCCGTCCAGCAGGAAACCGTTACGGCAGTCTTCCTGAGCAATGCGCTCTTTAACCAGCGCGATAACCAGTTCGTCGGTCACCAGTTTGCCTGCGTCCATGATGTCTTTCGCTTGTTTACCCAGCTCGGAGCCAGATTTAACAGCGGCGCGCAGCATGTCACCGGTGGAGATTTGCGGAATACCGTATTTCTCCATGATGAACTGAGCCTGAGTTCCTTTACCCGCGCCCGGAGCGCCAAGCAGAATAATACGCATTGCGAAAATCCCCTCAAAAGTCGATTCAATTTTTCAAAAAGCGCTAAACAATACCACCAGAACGGGTATGGCTCAAGGAAGGCGGGAAGGCTGAAACGGTTAACGGGGGGAGATAATTTGGCTTCGGGCGGTCTGGTGCCCTCACCCTAACCCTCTCCCACAGGGAGAGGGAACTCTTTCACCCTCTCCCTGTGGGAGAGGGCCGGGGTGAGGGAAGATTACGCCAGCAGCAGCGCATTCACACGTTTAATGAACAGGTTAGGATCTTCCAGCGTACCGCGCTCGGCCAGCAGGGACTGATCCAGCAGCAGTTCAACCCACTCCGCAAAGCGGGCGTCGTCCTGGGTATCCGCCGCGCGTTTCACCAGCGGGTGATCCGGATTAAGCTCAAAGATATATTTCACATCCGGCACGGCCTGGCCCGCCGCAGCGAACAGTTTCGCCATCTGGGTGCTCATTTCGTCCGCATCGGTGGTGACAATGGCTGGCGTATCGGTCAGACGGTGCGTGAAGCGCACCTCTTTCACGCGGTCGCCCAGCAGCGTTTTAACGCGCTCAACGAACGGCTCCAGCGCCTTCTCGGCTTCTTTCGCGCTGTCGTCCACTTCATCCGCCAGCTTATCGATAGACTCGTCGGCTTTGGCAACGGACTGGAAGGATTTACCGTCGAACTCGGTCAGGTAGTTCATCATCCACTCGTCGATGCGGTCAGACAGCAGCAGCACTTCGATGCCTTTCTTACGCAGCAGTTCCAGATGCGGGCTGCTCTTCGCTGCCGCATAGCTGTCGGCGGTGATGTAGTAGATCTTCTCCTGCCCTTCTTTCATGCGGGAGACGTACTCTTCCAGCGACACGGTCTGGGCGGAGGAGTCGTTGTGCGTAGAGGCGAAGCGCAGCAGTTTAGCGATAGCTTCCACGTTCGCAGTATCTTCCGCCGGACCTTCTTTCAGCACCAGGCCAAACTGTTTCCAGAAGGTCTGGTATTTTTCCGCATCGTCCTTCGCCAGTTTTTCCAGCATCTGCAACGCACGTTTGGTCAGGGCGTTGCGCAGGTTACGGGTGACGGTGCTGTCCTGAAGAATTTCACGGGAGACGTTCAGCGGCAGATCGTTGGAGTCTATCAGGCCACGCACAAAGCGCAGGTAGTTCGGCATGAACTGCTCGGCGTCGTCCATGATGAAGACGCGCTGCACGTACAGCTTCAGGCCGTGCTTGTGATCGCGGTTCCACATGTCCCACGGCGCCTGCGCCGGAATGTACAGCAGGCTGGTGTACTCCTGTTTCCCTTCCACACGGTTGTGGCTCCAGGTCAGCGGATCGGTGAAGTCGTGGGCGATGTGCTTGTAAAACTCGTTGTACTCGTCGTCTTTAATTTCAGCTTTATTACGCGTCCACAGCGCCTGCGCCTTGTTGATTTTCTCCCAGGAAACCACGGTTTCGCCGTCTTTCTCTTCCTGTTTTTCAATCTCTACCGGCAGCGCGATATGGTCGGAATATTTGCTGATGATGGAGCGTACGCGCCAGTCGTTCAGGAAATCGTCTTCGCCTTCACGCAGGTGCAGGGTGATTTCGGTGCCGCGATCCGCTTTGGTGATGTCATCAACGGTGTATTCACCTTCACCTTTAGACTCCCACAGCACGCCGTTCTCGGCGCTGTCGCCCGCGGCGCGGGTGCGCACAGTGACTTTGTCCGCCACGATGAACGCCGAGTAGAAGCCTACGCCGAACTGACCGATCAGCTGGCTGTCTTTCGCCTGGTCAGAGCCCATGGACTCAAGGAACGCTTTGGTGCCGGATTTGGCGATGGTTCCGAGGTGGTCAATCACCTCGTCGCGGTTCATCCCGATGCCGTTATCGGCGATGGTCAGGGTGCGGTTCTCTTTATTAAACGAGACGCGCACGCGCAGCTCGCCGTCGCCTTCATACAGATCCGGGTTAGACAGCGCGCGGAAGCGCAGCTTGTCCGCCGCATCAGAGGCGTTGGAAATCAGCTCACGCAGGAAGATTTCTTTGTTGGAATACAGGGAATGGATCATCAGGTGCAGAAGCTGTTTTACTTCTGACTGGAAACCACGGGTTTCTTGTCCTTTCATCTAAGTCGACCTCAACAATGCCATTTAATGGGGTTGTAAAACGTTGAGTGAGAGATGGGGATAAGGGGAGGAATTTTCAAGCGGAGGCCGCGCGCGCAGCCTCCGTTTGGTCAGAAAATAATCTTGTGACGTCCGGCCAGCGAGTGTGACAGCGTGGTGCCGTCGACCATCTCCAGCTCACCGCCGACCGGCACGCCGTGGGCGATGCGGCTGGCGTCAACGCCGTACTGCGCGCACAGTTCGGCGATGTAGTTGGCGGTTGCTTCCCCTTCCACCGTCGGGTTGGTGGCGAGGATCACCTCTTTGATGGTTTCCGACTCCAGGCGCTGCTCCAGGCGGTCAAGACCGATATCGTCCGGGCCGATGCCGTCCAGCGGGGAGAGATGCCCCATCAGCACGAAATAGCGGCCGGAAAACTGCCCGGTTTGTTCGATGGCGTAGATGTCCGCCGGACTCTCCACCACGCAAATCTGACCATTTTCCTGACGACGCGGGTTCGTGCAGATGTTACATACGTCCTGCTCGGTAAAGGTCCGGCAATCCGCACAGTGGCCAATTTCTGACATGGCGCGGGTCAGAGCCTGCGCCAGGCGCATCCCGCCGCTGCGGTCGCGCTGCAATAGCGTAAACGCCATACGCTGCGCCGACTTCGGGCCAACGCCCGGCAGGCAGCGCAGTGCTTCCATTAACTGCGTGAGCAGCGGACTGGTTTGCATCAGAATGGCATCTTAAAGCCCGGCGGCAGTTGCATACCGCTGGAAACAGAGGCCATTTTCTCTTTCTGGGTTTCGTCGATACGGCGAGCGGCATCGTTAAACGCGGCTGCAACCAGATCTTCCAGCATCTCTTTGTCGTCTTCGAGCAGGCTCGGGTCGATTTCAACGCGACGGCAGTTATGCGCACCGTTGATGGTCACCTTGACCAGACCGGCACCGGATTCACCCGTGACTTCCAGCTGAGCGATCTCTTCCTGCATCTTCTGCATTTTTTCCTGCATCTGCTGAGCCTGCTTCATCAGGCCACCCAGACCGCCTTTTCCACCAAACATAGGCTTCTCTCTTCTTTCACGTTAAGGATTACAACCGTAAGTCAGACTCACGATCAAATGGGGCGAATACTCTCTTCATCCAGATCGGCGTCGAAGAACCGGCGCAGGGTCTGGATGTTGTTATCCGCAATTATCGCCTCGCGCGCCTGCGCGAGCTTCTCTTCATAAATGGCCTGACGCCACTCCAGCGGCGTTTTCACCGCCGGATTATCATCTTCAATGATAGTCAATTCAACCGGTACACCCTGTAATGCGGTAAGCGCCTCGGCCAGCGCCTTTTGCGCGCCAGGGGAATTCAGGTGGCGTTGACCCGGACGCAGGTGCAAACGCACCTGATTGCCGTCCTGCTCTTTCCAGGCGTTCAGCGCGACCTGCTCCACCAGCTTCGGCAGTTGCAGTTTGCTGACCTCGGCGGCCCAGGCATCGCGCTCAATGGACTCTTCCGCGAGCTTCGCGGACAGCTCCGGCGTTTTTTCATGCTCCAGCGCCTTTTTCAGCGCTTTTGGCGTGGCGACCACTTCCTTGACCGTTTCAACGACGGTGGTCGCCTTCCAGCGGTATGCCTCTTCTTTCGCCGGGGCTTTTTGCTCGAGCGCGGACGGTGCCGGACGCGACTGCACGCGCTCCGTTACCGAGGCCAGTCGTTCAAGCGCGGCGTTGTTCACCGGCCGCGCTCTTGCAGGCGCTGCCGGTTCACTCTTTTTTGGTTTGGTTGCTCCCTGCGCACGTTGCAACTGGCTTCGTGCGGCAAGCACCGAACTGGTGGCATCCGACAGCGGCACGTTTTGCGGCGGCGGCGATGCCGGTTGCGGTGGCACCTGCTGCGGTGACATTACCGCGGTCGGCGCAACCGGCGCAAAGGACTGCCGGGGCGTTTCCGGCTCCGGCAGTGGCTTGCGCGGATGGAAGGCCAGCGCGCGCAGCAGCGTCATTTCAACGCCCATCCGGCGATCCGGTGCAAACGGCAGCTCTTTGCGGCCAATCAGCAGCGTCTGATAATAAAGCTGAACGTCAGCCGGCGGCACGGTGCGCGCAAGTTCACGCATCCGCTGTTCAATGGTCGCCATGTCCGCGCCAATGGCCGACGGAGACAGTTGCAGCATCGCCACGCGATGCAGCAGGCTGAGCATCTCGACCAGCAGCGCTTCCCACTCAATGCCACGGGCAGCAGCGTCGTTGACGAGCGCCATCACTCGCTCACCGTTGGCGGCAATCATCGCTTCAATAAGCGACAGCGCCTGATCGTCATCCAGCGTGCCGAGCATAGTGCTGACCGCGTCGGTGGAGAGTTTACCGTCACCGCTGGCAATCGCCTGGTCGGTCAGGCTCAACGCATCGCGCAGGCTGCCGTCCGCGGCACGGGCCAGCAGTTGCAGCGCACGCGGCTCGTGGACAATGTTCTCTTCATCGAGGATATGCTCAAGCTGAGCGCGGATCTGCTCAACGTCGAGCGCCTTCAGATGGAATTGCAGGCAGCGCGAGAGGATCGTGACCGGCAGCTTTTGCGGATCGGTGGTCGCCAGCAGGAATTTGACATGCGCAGGCGGCTCTTCCAGCGTTTTCAGCAGGGCGTTGAAGCTGTGGCGCGACAGCATGTGCACTTCATCGATCAGATAGACCTTGAAGCGGCCGCGCGCCGGGGCGTACTGCACGTTGTCGAGCAGATCGCGGGTATCTTCCACTTTGGTGCGCGAGGCGGCGTCGATCTCAATCAGATCGACAAAACGCCCCTGCTCGATCTCACGACAGTTGTCGCACACGCCGCACGGGGTGGCGGTGATCCCGGTTTCGCAGTTCAGACCTTTTGCCAGCAGACGGGCAATAGAGGTTTTACCGACGCCGCGGGTGCCGGAAAAAAGATAGGCGTGATGGATGCGACCTAGCGACAAGCCGTTCGCCAGGGCCGTCAGCACATGTTCCTGACCGACAACGTCAGCAAAGGTTTGTGGTCGCCATTTACGGGCTAACACCTGATAACTCATGGGCAGGCTCTGCAACGCTGGAAGGTGAATTAATGGAGGGGAATGCTATCACAACCTCACCCATTGAGCGAGGTTGTGAGATACGGGATTAATGTCCCGGGAATGGCACCAGGCTGTAGCTGGTAATACCCTGTTTTTCCAGGCGCTGCTCGCCGCCGAGATCGAACAGGTTGATGATGAATGCCGCGTCGGTCACTTCCCCGCCCAGACGACGGATCAGCTTCACGGTCGCTTCGATGGTGCCGCCGGTTGCCAGCAGATCGTCCACCACCAGCACTTTGTCGCCTGGCTTGATGGCATCAACGTGAATTTCCAGCTGATCGGTGCCGTATTCCAGTTCATAGCTTTCAGCAATGGTTTCACGCGGCAGTTTGCGCGGCTTACGCACCGGCACAAAACCCACGCCCATCGCCAGCGCAACCGGTGCGCCAAACAGGAAGCCACGGGCTTCAGTACCTACTACTTTGGTGATCCCGGCGTTTTTATAACGCTCAACCAGCAGTTCAATGCTGAGCGCGTACGCTTTCGGGTCTTCCAGCAAGCTGGTGACATCGCGGAAAAGAATGCCAGGTTTTGGATAGTCCTGGATACTTTTGATGCTATTTTTCAGATATTCAAGCTGCTGTGCAGTTGCGGTCATCGGTTTGTGCCTAAATGAAACAGTGTTACTCACGGCGCGCGACGAGTCGGTCAAAGTAACAGTTGTTTAACCTTTGACCAGGCGCACCTGTGCTCGAAAACGGTCGAATTTACTGGCTGTGCGCCATAATTGCAACCGCCATGATGAGGCTTCAGTGCTTTTGTTGCTTTTCATCAACCACGGGGATCCGCCACATAAAGATCAGCAGGCAGACCAGGATCGCCAGCAGCAGAATGCGCACCCACATCATTTTCACCAGCCATAACGAGACGGCGAAGGTGATCAGGATGAAGGCAATGGCGCGCGGCTTAGCCCCGGGCGGCATGGCCCGGTGTTTTTGCCAGTGCCGCAGGTAGCCGCCAAACCACGAGCGGTACAGAAGCCAGTGGTGAAAACGCGGCGACGAGCGGGCGAAGCACCAGGCGGCCAACAGGATAAACGGGGTGGTCGGCAGCAAGGGTAAAACCACACCCAGCGTGCCCAGCACTACCGCGAGCCAGCCAATGATGATTAAAATAGTACGCTGCATAATGCGAATCGTTATCAAACTGAACGGCTACTTTACCACTGGAGAGCGCCTTGAAAACAGCACTGCTTCTTGAGAGGCTGCAAAATCAGCTGATCGCGCTGCGGGCGCAGGCCACGCCGTTGATGGGCCACGCCACGCTGAAACCGCGCTTTGACCGGCAGCTCTTCCGCACCCGCAGCACCGTCATTGAGGATTATCTTGCTGAAGCGCAGACCAATCTCGACGAGCTTCGTCACGCGGTTGAGAGTGAACAGCAGGAACAGGTCGCGTGGCTTGCGGAGCATCTTACCGAGCAGATCACCGCCCTGCACCGGGAAATCGCCGCCTGGCCGTTACGGGCGTGGGACAGCGCCTCGCCGGGGCTCGGTAAATGGCAGCGCAAGCGGCTGGAGAACCAGGAGTTTGAGCGCCGTCTGTTTGAGATGAAGCGCGAGCGCGAAGCCCGCCTGAACACCAGCGAAACGCTGGAAGAGCAGCAGTTATTAATGCGTGAAATCAGCGCGCTGGAAGGCCGCATCGTCCGCTGCCGTCAGGCGCTGGATGAGATTGAACGCGTCATTGAACGCCTGACCCGTTAACAGGAGCCACTGATGTCACTGGAAAATGCCCCCGACGAGGTCAAGCTGGCCGTCGATTTAATTATGCTGCTGGAGAATCACGAGATCCCGGCGGAGACGGTGCTGAAAGCGCTGGAGATTGTGCGACGAGATTTTGAGGGGAAACTTCCCCCTCACCCTGCCCTCTCCCCTGAGGGGAGAGGGTAAAAGCAGCCCGCACCAGATTATTCCCTCTCCCTTCAAGGGAGAGGGTTAGGGTGAGGGTCATCACCCTTAATCTCGCGCTTCACTTCCGTATGCTCATCGCCTTTCTCGTTGCGCAGATGAACCTCAAGCTGGTTAAAGGCGATATTAATATCGTTTTCACGACACAGACGGTCAATGGTGCGGTTCAGCTCATCGACGGTGTAGCTGCGATCGCGCAGTTCGCGTACGTACAGGCGCAGCTCATGATCCAAAGTGCTCGGCCCGAAGGTGGTGAAGAATACCGCTGGCGCAGGATCGTGCATCACTTTTGGGTGGTCGGCTGCCGCCTTCAGCAGTACCTCTTTCACCTTGTCCAGATCCGAGCCATAGGCCACCCCGAGTCGGATCACCACGCGAGTGGTGGTATCCGAGAGCGACCAGTTGATCAGACGCTCGGTCACAAACGCTTTGTTCGGGATGATCACCTCTTTACGATCGAAGTCGGTAATGGTGGTCGCACGAATGCGGATCTTGCTGACGGTCCCGGAGAAAGTACCGATGGTGACGGTATCGCCGATACGCACCGGACGTTCGAACAGGATAATCAGGCCAGAGACAAAGTTACCGAAGATCTCCTGCAAGCCGAAGCCCAGACCCACCGACAACGCCGCCGCCAGCCACTGGAGTTTATCCCACGAGACGCCCAGCGAGCCGAATACCGTCATCGCCCCGACAATAATAATGACGTAGTTCAGGATGGTGGTAATGGCGTACGACGCCCCCTGACGCAGGTTCAGCCTTGAGAGCACCAGCACTTCCAGCAGACCCGGCAGGTTGCGGATCAACGCCCAGGCAACCACTGACGACACCAGCGCAAAGAGCAGGCTGCCCATGGTGACGCTTTTCATTACCGCAGCGCCCGCTTCGGTACCGTTGTATTGCCAGAGCGTGATACTGTCGAGGTAGGCGAAGACGGTAATTAAATCAGACCAGATTGCCCAGAACATCACCGCAAACAGGGCGATCATCACCAGCATGGTAATACGCATCGTTTGCTGGTTAACCTGCTCCAGAGCAATGGTCGGCTCTTCCTGCGGCTCTGCCCCTTCAGCCCCCTCTTTCACCTGATGCTGCCGACGGGCAACAGCACGACGATAAGCAATGCGGCGCGCCGCCACGCTCAAACCACGCAGCACGGTCTGGAACAGCAGGTTCCATACAATCACCAGATAAACCGTTTCGATCCAGCGGCCGGAAAGACGCAGCGTGGTATAGAAGTAACCCGTCGCCGTCAGCACCATCAGCGCCAGAGGAATGATCGCCAGTACCGTTACGGTAGCCAGACGAAGATTGTGGGACTCTTTATCCCGCCAGCTGTCGCGGCACATTGGCCACATCAGAACGGCAATCAGCAGCAGGTTCAGCATAATCACCAGTTGCCCCAGCACGTCATCCATCAGGTGCAGCGGGGAAAGCTCCGCCACAACTGACCAGAAGTGCAGCGGCAGCAGCGCGAGGCTGATGCGCACAATCTGGCGACGCCAGTGGCTGGTGAGTTTTTCCGGCATGTTGAAGTGGCGGACGGCGACGCCATCTTTTTCCAGCACTTTCCAGCACAGACCAAACACCAGCCAGAACAGCGCCAGCTTCTTGCTGAACGCCCACAGCAGATCGCTGATATTCAGCTGCATGGTCAGCAGGATCAGGCCCACGGCGAGTATCAACAGGCAGACCGGCAGAGCACGGATCAGATCGATCAGGATCGCTTTCGGGGTGTGCAACTGGCTGTCGTTACGCAGTTGCCCCACTTCCGAGGCCAGCTTCGCCTGGTACTGTTTCAGCCATTTCAAACGCCAGCGTATGACGCCGGCGATGAGCAGCAAAGGCAGCCCCGTCAGGAAGGCAATCATCACCGCAGGCCAGGCTTTCTCCCAGTTCACGGTAATTTTCATGCTTTTGATCTGGGATTTCAGCGTTTCGGGGAAAGATTTAAACCAGTCCCAGTCCATGGGTTTATTGCTGTTCACCCAGAAAATCTGCTGGGTCAGGATCTCCTGGAGGCTTTTAGAAACGCTCACCAGCTGCTGCTGGTTGATTTGCAGGTTAATCGCCATCATCAGCTGGTTGCCCAGCTGCTTGTTAAGCTGATCGAGCAATTCGCGGCGCATGTCCACCACCTGCAACAGCGCGTCGTGAACTTCAGCGTTCACTTCACCTGAATGGCCCTCTTCCACTTTGGCAACGAAGGTATCGCTCTGAAATAGCGCATCGCGCTGCTGGTTAACGTCAAACTGTTCAAGACGCAAATCCGCAATGCGGTTGGTCATGTCTTCCAGCTCGTCGGCGGAAGGCAGCGTCTGCTGTTGCTGGTAGAGAATGCGCGACAGCAGCAGGCTGCCCTTCAGGACGGCAATCTGCTCCTTGACGTTGCGCTCGGCCTGCAAAGCGCGATCCAGCCAGTTTTTGACCTTAATATTTTGCTGCACCAGCGCGCTGCCGTTTTCAGTCGCCTGAATCAGACGCTCGCTCAGCTGGTGGTTAATCTCCAGCTCCTGCTTCACCAGCGGGTTGGCCTGAATACGGGCCGTCTCGTCTGGCGAAACCGCTTCCTGCGCCGTTTTTTCAGTCAGCGTCAGGCGCTTGCTGTTCACCGCTTCCTGCAACAGCTGAAGCTGATGCTCAAGCCGGTTGATATTCGCGGTCACGTAGTCACGCTGTTTTTGCAGCGCATCCTGTAGCACCGTGTTGCCTTCCAGGCTCTTACGCTGCTGTTCAATCTCCGCGTTTAGCAGCGTCTGCTGGATGTTCAACAGCGTTTGCTGGCTGGGACGAAGCGCCCCTTCCCCCACGGTGATGCCATTCAGACGGTTACGTATCTGCTGTAGCTGTTGCGACGCCGAGTACATGGCGTTCTGCACGCGCTCAGGCTGGGTTTGCAGCGAAACCAGCTGGCTGTTGTAGGTTGAGAGATCGGACTGCGCCGTTTGCAGATCGTCCAGTAGCTGCGCCACTCGCGACTCAAGCTGGCGCAACGACAGCGTGGCAAGCGTTTTTCGGGTTTCATCGTCGTTATCGACGTCGCTGAGCGCACTCAGCGCCTCCGTTGCCTTACGCATGTTCTCCGGCGCCTGAGCGACCTTCTGCCGTAGCTGGGCTGTTTCGGCTTTGATGCGATCGATCTTGTCCAGCGTTTCCAGGGTTTCCGTCAGATCCTGCTGAACGAGTTTTTCCTGGGCGGAGAGATCTTTTTGCTTATTCAGGGTGTCGAGTTGCGACTGAACATCAGCACGCGTGGGAATGTCACTGCCATTGTCTGCACGGGCCCATGAAAGCGGCGCGGCTGCAAAGTAAAACAGCAGGATCAAAAACAGGGCCAGAACAGGATGTTGCGAGCGATTGATGTGCAGCATAGTTGTGAATGTGATGTGAGAAATGACCGGAAATAGTCGGGCATGAAGGATATCACGCC
Organism: Enterobacter sp. DTU_2021_1002640_1_SI_PRY_ASU_LCPMC_013; assembly: GCF_032389435.1. NCBI lineage: Bacteria > Pseudomonadati > Pseudomonadota > Gammaproteobacteria > Enterobacterales > Enterobacteriaceae > Enterobacter > Enterobacter sp. DTU_2021_1002640_1_SI_PRY_ASU_LCPMC_013. Next base: position 1,089,883 of record NZ_CP135594.1, on the reverse strand, counting down.
CGGCTGAAGCAGAATAGTACGACGGAAAGGGTCTACGATTTTTCCCATGCCCGATCAGGCAGAGCGCGGGCTATGTTTACTTTGAAGGGTCGGACAGAGCTGGCACATCTCAAGAAAAATTTCGACGTAGCTGCGCGCCTCTGATCTGAGATCGAACGACTCCGGAGCAAAAAGCCAGTTTTCCATCAGGCCGGAAATATAGCTGCGCATCAGGATCGCCGCCCGGCGGGTGAGTAATGTGGCAGGAAGCATTTTGGCCTGCATGCACTCCGTGAGGACCTGTTCGATGCGATCGTAGCTTTCCAGACACAGGTCGCGCTGCGCCTGCTGAACCACCGCCATTTCACCAACGAACTCACATTTATGGAAGATGATTTCCATCATCAGACGACGACGCTCTTCAACAACCGTCGCTTCAAGGATATATACTAGAATTTCTCTTAACACTGAGAGTGGATCGTGAGGGAATTTTGCCCGATACTCACTCTCAAGATCGCTAATGCTGGACTCTGAAAGCTCCCAGATTTCACCAAACAGATCGGACTTGTCTTTGAAATGCCAGTAAATCGCTCCCCGCGTGACGCCCGCGGCCTGAGCAATCTGTGCCAGCGAGGTTGCCGAAACACCCTGCTGTGAGAACAAACGCATTGCCACATCCAGAATGTGTTGTCGGGTTTCCAGCGCTTGTTGTTTGGTTTTTCGTGCCATACGTTGATGAATTTACAGGAGTCAGATTTACATACATTTATGAATGTATGTACCATAGCATGACGATAATATAAACGCAGCAATGGGTTTTAGACTCAGGACCCTTGATCAATTTGAAATCGGACACTCGAGGTTTACATATGAACAAAAACAGAGGGTTAACGCCTCTGGCGGTCGTTCTGATGCTCTCAGGCAGCTTAGCGCTTACAGGATGTGACGACAAACAGGCTCAACAAGGAGCTCAGCAGGTGCCAGAAGTTGGCGTCGTGACGCTCAAATCCGAACCTCTCCAGATGACAACAGAACTACCGGGCCGCACCAGCGCCTACCGCATTGCGGAAGTGCGTCCGCAGGTGAGCGGTATCATCCTGAAACGTAACTTCACCGAAGGCGGTGATGTCAAGGCAGGCGAGTCTCTGTATCAGATTGATCCAGCAACCTATCAGGCGTCTTATGAGAGCGCTAAGGGCGATCTGGCTAAAGCCGAAGCGGCAGCCAAAATCTCGCAGCTGACGTTGAATCGTTACAAGAAACTGCTCGGCACGCAGTACATCAGCCAACAGGATTACGATTCTGCCCTGGCCGATGCACAGCAAGCCAACGCAGCCGTTGTGGCGGCGAAAGCGGCGGTAGAAACCGCGCGTATTAACCTGGCTTACACCAAAGTGACCTCCCCTATCAGTGGTCGCATTGGTAAATCTGCCGTCACCGAAGGTGCGCTGGTGCAGAACGGTCAAACCAACGCGCTGGCCACCGTGCAGCAGCTTGACCCGATCTACGTTGACGTCACCCAGTCCAGCAACGATTTCCTGCGTCTCAAACAGGAGCTGGCTAACGGCACCCTGAAACAGGAAAACGGTAAAGCCAAAGTGGAACTGGTTACCAACGACGGTATCAAGTTCTCACAGACTGGCACACTGGAATTTTCTGATGTGACCGTCGATCAGACCACCGGCTCTATCACCATCCGGGCCATTTTCCCTAATCCGGATAAAACCCTGCTGCCGGGTATGTTCGTACGCGCCCGTCTTGAGGAAGGGACTAACCCAAGCGCCATTCTGGTTCCTCAGCAAGGTGTGACCCGTACGCCACGCGGCGATGCGAGCGCACTGGTTGTGGGTGCCGATAACAAAGTCGAAACGCGCAATATCACTGCAACGCAGGCGATTGGCGACAAGTGGCTGGTAACGGAAGGTCTGAAAGATGGCGATCGCGTAATTATTACTGGTTTGCAAAAAGTTCGTCCTGGTGCGCAGGTCAAAGCTCAGGAAGTGAAATCTGACGACAAACAACAAGCGTCGGCCGCTGGCCAGTCAGAACAAACCAAGTCTTAACTTAAACAGGAGCCGTTAAGACATGCCTAATTTCTTTATCGATCGCCCCATATTTGCGTGGGTGATCGCCATAATCATCATGCTGGCCGGGGGACTTGCGATCCTGAAGCTGCCTGTCGCGCAATATCCAACGATTGCGCCGCCGGCAGTGACGATCTCCGCAACCTATCCGGGCGCTGATGCCAAAACGGTGCAGGATACCGTTACGCAGGTTATCGAACAGAACATGAACGGTATCGATAACCTGATGTACATGTCCTCCAACAGTGACTCAACCGGTACGGTTCAGATCACCCTCACCTTTGAATCCGGTACGGATGCGGACATTGCACAGGTTCAGGTGCAGAACAAATTGCAGCTGGCGATGCCTCTGCTGCCGCAGGAAGTACAACAGCAGGGCGTGAGCGTCGAGAAATCGTCCAGTAGCTTCCTGATGGTTGTCGGCGTGATCAACACCAACGGCACCATGACGCAGGAGGATATTTCCGACTACGTGGGCGCCAACATGAAGGACGCCATCAGCCGTACGTCTGGTGTGGGTGACGTTCAGCTGTTCGGTTCCCAGTACGCGATGCGTATCTGGATGGATCCGAATAAACTGAACAACTTCCAGCTGACGCCGGTTGACGTGATCAGCGCAATTAAAGCGCAGAACGCCCAGGTTGCCGCCGGTCAGTTGGGTGGTACACCGCCGGTGAAAGGCCAGCAGCTTAACGCGTCGATCATCGCGCAAACGCGTCTGACCTCTGCGGATGAGTTCAGCAAAATTCTGCTGAAGGTGAATCAGGACGGTTCGCAGGTTCGCCTGCGTGACGTGGCGAAGGTTGAGCTGGGCGGTGAGAACTACGACATCATTGCGAAGTTCAACGGTAAACCGGCTTCCGGTCTGGGTATCAAACTGGCGACGGGCGCGAACGCCCTGGACACCGCGACGGCTATCCGTGCAGAACTGAAGAAGATGGAACCGTTCTTCCCGTCAGGTCTGAAAATCGTTTATCCGTATGACACCACGCCATTCGTTAAAATTTCGATTCACGAAGTGGTGAAAACCCTGGTTGAGGCGATCATTCTCGTCTTCCTGGTGATGTACCTGTTCCTGCAAAACTTCCGCGCAACGCTGATCCCAACCATCGCCGTGCCGGTTGTACTGCTCGGGACCTTCGCGGTGCTGGCGATATTTGGCTACTCGATAAACACCCTGACGATGTTCGGGATGGTGCTTGCCATCGGCCTGCTGGTGGATGACGCCATCGTGGTGGTCGAAAACGTCGAGCGTGTCATGGCGGAAGAAGGCCTGCCGCCGAAGGAAGCAACCCGTAAATCAATGGGCCAGATCCAGGGCGCGCTGGTCGGTATCGCGATGGTACTGTCTGCGGTATTTATCCCGATGGCCTTCTTTGGCGGCTCTACCGGTGCGATTTACCGTCAGTTCTCCATCACCATTGTTTCGGCGATGGCGCTGTCGGTACTGGTTGCACTGATCCTGACGCCAGCCCTGTGCGCGACGATGCTGAAGCCGATTCAGAAAGGCGGTCACGGCGAGCATAAAGGCTTCTTCGGCTGGTTCAACCGCATGTTTGATAAGAGTACGCACCACTACACCGACAGCGTGGGTAACATCCTGCGCAGCACCGGTCGTTACCTGCTGCTCTATATCATCATCGTGGTGGGCATGGCTTTCCTGTTCGTTCGTCTGCCAAGCTCGTTCCTGCCAGATGAAGACCAGGGCGTGTTCCTGAGTATGGCGCAGCTTCCGGCCGGTGCGACGCAAGAGCGTACGCAAAAGGTGCTGGATGAAATGACCGACTACTTCCTGACCAAAGAGAAAGACAACGTCGAATCCGTGTTTGCGGTTAACGGCTTTGGCTTCGCGGGTCGTGGTCAGAACACCGGTATCGCCTTCGTTTCTCTGAAAGACTGGTCTGAACGTCCGGGCGCAGAGAACAAGGTAGAAGCCATTACCGGCCGCGCGATGGGCACCTTCTCACAGATTAAAGATGCGATGGTCTTCGCCTTTAACCTGCCAGCGATTGTTGAACTGGGTACGGCGACCGGCTTCGACTTCCAGCTGATTGACCAGGGCGGTCTGGGCCACGAAAAACTGACTCAGGCGCGTAACCAGCTGTTTGGCGAGGTGGCAAAACACCCTGACCTGCTGGTGGGCGTACGTCCTAACGGTCTGGAAGATACGCCGCAGTACAAGATCGATATCGACCAGGAAAAAGCGCAGGCGCTGGGTGTTTCCATCAGCGACATTAATACCACGCTGGGTGCAGCCTGGGGTGGCAGCTACGTCAACGACTTCATCGACCGTGGTCGCGTGAAGAAAGTCTACGTGATGTCCGAAGCGCAATACCGTATGCTGCCGAACGATATCAACAACTGGTATGTTCGCGGCAGCGATGGCCAGATGGTGCCGTTCTCCGCCTTCTCAACCTCGCGCTGGGAATACGGTTCACCGCGTCTGGAGCGTTATAACGGCTTGCCATCGATGGAAATCCTCGGTCAGGCAGCGCCGGGCCGAAGCACCGGTGAAGCCATGAACCTGATGGAAGAACTGGCCAGCAAACTGCCTGCGGGTGTCGGCTACGACTGGACCGGCATGTCCTACCAGGAACGTCTGTCCGGTAACCAGGCCCCTGCCCTGTACGCCATTTCACTGATTGTGGTGTTCCTGTGTCTGGCGGCATTGTATGAGAGCTGGTCGATTCCATTCTCCGTTATGCTGGTGGTTCCGCTGGGGGTTATCGGTGCGCTGCTTGCCGCAACGTTCCGTGGGCTGACCAACGACGTTTACTTCCAGGTGGGCCTGCTGACAACCATTGGCCTGTCGGCGAAGAACGCGATACTAATCGTCGAATTCGCCAAAGATCTGATGGAGAAAGAAGGAAAAGGCCTGATTGAAGCAACGCTGGAAGCCGTTCGTATGCGTTTGCGTCCAATCCTGATGACCTCTCTGGCGTTTATCCTCGGCGTTATGCCGCTGGTTATCAGCTCCGGCGCGGGCTCCGGCGCACAGAACGCAGTAGGTACCGGCGTAATGGGTGGGATGGTAACCGCGACCGTTCTTGCGATCTTCTTCGTACCGGTGTTCTTCGTGGTGGTTCGCCGCCGCTTCAGCCGTAAGAATGAAGACGTTGAGCACAATCATTCGGTAGAACATCACTGATACCGGTTTCACATGATAAAAAGGCCGCATTTGCGGCCTTTTTCTTTTTCAGAAAAAATCATAAAATAGACCTATTGCCTTTCTATTTATTTTCCTCTTTTTTAATAAGGCCTATCATAATAGGCCGATAACTTACACCAGGAACTCAGCATTCTTTAATTATCATTTCGCGACGTAAATTATTCGGACTATTCCTAAGCAACAGAAAATATCTGAAGATGTCTGGTTTCGGACTTCACGTGAAACTTTGCGCTAACTCAATGAATTCTAAGGAACCGATAAAAATCGGCTTTTTTATTGATTAACACGTACGCTGCAAAAGGTAGATTTGCGTAAAGGCTCGAACAGTAACGATTTAATTGTAATTTTTCGTAATAGCGCGGTGAAATCTTGATCAGAGTGGCTTATAGTTAGAGTTATCAGGAACACAGCTCCCGTGTGGCTAAGCAAGTTGTATCCATCCCGACATGATGTTCGGTGAGTAAAAAATCACTCAGAAGGGGATGCGCTATGGACGAGTACTCGCCAAAAAGGCATGATATCGCGCAGTTGAAATTTCTCTGCGAATCCTTGTACCATGACTGCCTTGCCAATCTTGAAGAAAGTAACCATGGCTGGGTGAACGATCCAACGTCTGCTATCAATTTACAGCTTAACGAGCTGATCGAGCATATCGCCACCTTCGCACTTAATTATAAAATTAAGTACAATGAAGATAATAAGTTGATAGAGCAAATTGATGAATACCTGGACGACACCTTTATGTTGTTCAGCAGCTACGGCATTAACGCACAGGATTTGCAGAAATGGCGTAAATCAGGAAACCGTCTATTTCGCTGCTTCACTAATGTCAGCAGAGCTAATCCGGTTAGTCTTTCCTGTTAAAATTATTACAATTACTAAGGTGAATTTATGTCTGATAAACCATTAACAAAAGTCGATTATTTGATGCGCCTGCGACGCTGCCAGTCAATTGACACCCTTGAACGAGTTATTGAGAAAAATAAATACGAGCTGTCTGATAATGAACTGGCGGTATTTTATTCAGCTGCCGACCATCGTCTTGCTGAGCTGACCATGAATAAACTGTATGACAAGATCCCCTCTTCGGTGTGGAAATTTGTTCGTTAATCGTTGAAGAGAGACTGTAAAGGCATTACGCCCGTTGTTAAGCTGAATTTACCTTTCGAATTACGCTTCAAATGCAAACGCCAGGTTCCCGTATAAAACGTATTTATGCGCAAGAATGTTGTGACTCCCGTCACAGCCACTTTTAGGGAACGTTCCCTTTCTGGTTAATCCTCTTTACGCTGCGTAAAACGATTCCAGAGAGGTTCCCATGAGTGAAGAAAAACAGAAGATGATTGCAGGTGAATATTACCGCCCTGGCGATGACACGCTGAGGGCTGACCGTTTACGCGCGCGTCATCTTGTTCACCGCTATAACCATACCGCACCCGATGAGAAGGCCGAACGTCGCGCCTTATTGGCTGACCTGCTGGGTCAAAGCGAAGGTGCCTATATAGAGCCAAGCTTCCGCTGCGACTACGGGTATAACATCTATCTGGGCAACAATTTTTACGCTAACTTCGATTGCGTCATGCTGGACGTCTGCCCTGTCCGCATTGGCGATAACTGTATGCTTGCGCCGGGAGTGCACATTTATACGGCCACGCATCCTCTGGACGCGACCGAACGTAACAGCGGGCTGGAGTACGGTAAACCGGTCACCATTGGTGATAATGTCTGGATCGGCGGACGCGCGGTGATTAATCCAGGCGTGACCATTGGCGATAATGCGGTTATCGCTTCCGGCGCGGTAGTGACCAAAGACGTGCCGGCCAATGCGGTAGTGGGCGGGAATCCGGCGAAAATCATTAAAATGATCTAAGCGCATCCTGAGTAACTGTTATGCTTTTTCCTGGCATAACTGTTACTTTCATCGCATAAACCCCTCTCATAAAATAGGCAGATCACCTGTATTTTTAACAATCATAAAGGCAAAAAATGACAGAGATACAGCGCCTGCTTACCGCCACCATCGACGATCTCAATACCCGCGAAAAGCGCGACAATCGCCCGCGTTTTAGCATCAGCTTTATTCGCAAACACCCCGGATTGTTCGTCGCCATGTACGCCGCCTGGCTGGCAACGCTTATCGTCATGCTGAAGTCTGAAACACTGGTCGATTCCGTCTGGCTACTGGTTGTGCTGTTCGTGGTGTTTAACGCGTTTTTCTTTTTCGACGTCAATCCGCGTTACCGGTATGAAGATATCGATGTACTCGATTTCCGCGTGTGCTACAACGGGGAGTGGTACAACACGCGCTACGTGCCGAAGGAGCTGATCGACAGCATCCTGCACTCGCCGGCCGTCGAAGCCGGGCAAAAAGAGAAGTTGCAGAAAATGGTCCTCACTAAGGGCCAGCTCTCTTTTTATGATGTCTTTACCCTTTCCCGCCCCACTGCTGTGTAATGAGCGCCTGAAGACGTCGGATACCCGGCGCAAACTGCGAAGCAGAGGTATTACCGTAACCTAAAACCAAACCGGTTTGCCCCTGCTTCGTCTCAAGGTAATACCCGCTCAGCGCAGCGGGTGCCAGCTGAAACGCTCTCGCCTGCTCCACCAGCCGCTGGTCGTCGATACCGTCAATCGCCAGCGTCAGGTGCATTCCCCCTTCCCCGGCAAGAACACGGTGCGGCGTATGAAGCTCTGCGCTCAGCACCTCCCGCAGCTGGCGGTAACGCTTACGATAAAGGCGACGCATGGCGGCAAGATGCCGTGCATAGTGGCCTTCCTCAATAAACAGCGCCAGGGTGCGCTGTTCAGCGCGATGCCCGCCGCGCAGCAGCGAGCCGATGGCCGGACGCGCCGCCTTCGCCAGCGCTGGCGGTAACACCATGAACCCCATCCGGAGCGATGGAAACAGCGTTTTGCTGAACGTCCCCAGATACACAACGGGCGCATTGTTGACCATTCCGAGCATCGCCGGGACGGGCTCACCGGTATAACGAAATTCGCTGTCGTAATCATCCTCAATGATCCACGCGCTGTGCTGCCGGGCCAGTTCCAGCAGCGCCAGACGCCGCCGCGCGCTGAGCACGCTTCCGCAAGGGAACTGATGCGATGGCGAGGTAAAAATCAGCGTGGGTGAAGGCGCAGACAGCCCTTCCCAGCACATCCCCTCGTCATCCACCGGTATGCCGGTCATCGCCAGGCCGGTTTTGACGAAAGCGCTTTTGGCGCCGCTATAGCCGGGATTTTCCACCCAGGCAACATCCCCCGGCTCGCTTAACAGCATCGTGCACAGATTGACGCCCTCCAGCGCCCCTTCGGTTATCACAATCTGGCTGGCATCGCAGTCAATGCCGCGGGACAGCGCAAGATGGCGGGCAACGGCGGCCCGCAGCGTCGGCTCGCCGGCCGGGTCGCCATACCCTAACAGGGTGCTTCCCTCCTCGCGCAGAACACGATCGTACAACCGCCGCCACAGCGGTAAGGGGAAATAGTTGATGGCAGGCGTTCCCGGCGTAAACGCCATCACCGGGGTGTCGCGCAGCACAGGCGCGGGCAGCAGGGCGGCACGTTTTGTCAGCCTGACTTTCGGGTCCTGTAATGTCCGGGCAATCGTCCGAGGAGCGAATTGCCCCACCCGCGTACCCTGGCGGCTACGCAGCAAATAACCTTCGAGCGTGAGCTGGTCCAGCGCCGCATTGACGGTGTTTCGGGACACCGAGATCTGCTGCGCCAGCGTTCGCGAGCCGGGCAAATGGCTGCCGGACCGAAGCCTTCCGCACAGTATGGCCTCCCGCAAAGCAAGATAGAGCGCACGCTGGAGCGTCTCTTCCCCACGTTTTTTCAGCGCAGCATGGAGCAAGGTGTATAGCTCATCACCCGGAATATTCATCTTTCCTCCTCGTGGTACCAGAAAAACATAGCCTGGTGGTTCTTTTTAAGGAACCAGCAATTCATTAATCTGGAGATCTTTTCAATGTGACGGGAATAAAGATGAATACATTCAATGAGTTTGGACAACCTGTAGGCGAAAACCTTATCGACTGGCAGCCTCGCCCGCACCCGTCCCGGGTGGTACTTCAGGGTCGCTATTGTCGGCTTGAGCCGCTGCGCGTGGAGCATGCCCCGGCGTTGTTCTCTGCGTATTCCCTGGCCGGAGATACCCGAAGCTGGACGTGGCTACTGCGTGAACCCGATGCCACCGCAGAGGAGTTTGCCGAATGGGTGGCGAGCGTGAGCGAATTAGCCGATCCCATCCACTTTACCGTTATCGATAACCAGACCCAGTCTCCTGTCGGGACGCTGTCCCTGATGCGGATCGATCCTAAAAACGGCGTTGTGGAAGTGGGACATGTTCACTTCTCGTCACTGTTAAGTCGCACGCCCATGTCGACAGAAGCGCAGTATCTGCTGATGCGGTATGTGTTCGATACCCTGGGCTACCGACGCTATGAATGGAAGTGCAACAGCCTGAACGAACCATCCCGCAAAGCGGCACTGCGTCTGGGCTTTCAGTTTGAAGGACGTTTTCGCCAGGCGCTGGTTATTAAAGGCCGAAACCGGGACACCGACTGGTTTTCAATTCTCGACAAAGAGTGGCCAGCGCTGGCGAGCGCGTTTGAAAGCTGGCTTGCCACCGACAATTTTAACGCCGATGGCAAACAGAAAAGATCCCTGGAAAGCTGGCGAGAAACGCGCGTCTAGCGCCTTTTTTTACGCCCCTGCACCGCCTTAAAGCGCGGGTTAGATTTGCAGATCACGTATAAGCGTCCCTTGCGTTTGACTATCTGGCAATCCGGGTGACGCTGTTTTGCACTGCGCAATGAGTTCAGCACCTGCATGATTAGCCTCGCTTCGCATCAAGAAAGCCACCAAAACGCTTGCGGAAGCGTGCCGCGCTGCCATCCGTCGAGAAGGTCTTCTGCTTCCCGGTATAAAACGGATGTGATTTAGAGGAGACATCAAGGGTAACGTAGGGATACGTTTTCCCCTCCAGCTCAATTTCACGGTCTGTCTTAATTGTTGAGCCGACTTTAAAGTATTCATTAGCCGTGGTGTCGTGAAACACAACGGTGCGATAGGTTGGATGGATATTCGGTTTCATCTCTGGCCTTCATGTATTGTTATAACATAACAAAATACTATCTGAGCTTTGCTGCAAAAACAACCCCTGTCACGCACAGCCTGTTTTTGAAAGGTTGATTCAGATACCTGCCTGAGACTGTCACATGCTATAACTATATCATTTAGCGATAAAAAACTTTTTCTTCTGGCGCGCAAACTCCAGGCCCAAGGTGGGCATATGGAAAGGATAAAGCAGCATGCGAACCCGACATCTGGTCAGCCTGGTAACAGGCATACTGATCTTCTCTGTGCTGGTCCCTGTGTGTCTCAGTATCTGGCTGGCGCATCGTCAGGCAGAGGATAAATTTGTGGACGCTCTGGATAGCTATGCCTCGCGCGTCCTGATCCGTACCGACAGAGTCGTTGCGCAGGCAAAACAGGCGCTCACGCACCTACAGACATTCCACGCCCCACCCTGCACTCCCCCGCATTTACGCGAAATGCGTCGGGTTGAATTCTCCTGGCGCTATATTCAGGAAGTGATGTATATCGATAACCTGAAGCCGCTCTGCTCATCCCTTGAACAATCCAGTAATACGGCGATCTTACCGCCCCCGATGCGGATCACCGCAGACGGGTATAGCGCGTGGCTCACCTCGCAAAACGACCTCGGCATTCACCGTTATATGGCCGTTCTGGGGAAAGGACATTATCTGGTGATGGTTGATCCGGCCTCGCTTGTGGATGTTGTCCCTTTCGGTGATATTTCGATGGATGCCGCCCTGGTGGGCAGTGAAACCCATCGGATATTTGCCAGAAGCAATATTGTCGACCCGTATATTCTTTCTGTCGTTAAGGAGCAGCAGGACGTTACGCGCGTACAATACAACGGCTCGATGTACGTGTTGAAACCTGTACCCGAACTGGGGTTTACGGTGATCGCGTGGGCGTCGTTAAAACCGCTGGCGGAATCCTGGCACCAGCAGCTGATCATCTGGCTACCGGCTGGCATCTTGCTAAGCCTGGCTGCTGCCCTTATTGTCCTGCGCATCCTCCGCCGTTTGTTATCCCCGCGTAACCGCCTGATCGACGCAATCAACAACCGGGAGATCGAGGTTTACTATCAGCCCATCGTGGCGCTGTGCAGTGGAAAACTGGTGGGTGCTGAAGCGCTGATGCGCTGGCCGCAGCCAGATGGCAGTCACCTGTCGCCCAATCTCTTTGTGCCGCTGGCTGAGCAGACGGGGCTTATTTCAACGCTGACGCAGCTGGTGGTGAATAAGGTGTTTGAGGATTTAGGCGCCTGGCTGCATCATCACCCGGAACTGCACATTTCTGTCAACCTTGCGCCATCCGATTTAACGTCCCCCGAGCTGCCTCGCCAGTTGAGTCAGTTGCTCAACAAATGGGGCGTCCACCCGCGCCAGATCGCCCTTGAATTGACCGAGCGCGGCTTTGCCGATCCCGCCGTCAGCGTGCCTGCCATCGCTGCGTTTCGCCGCGCCGGGCACGCTATCTACATTGATGATTTTGGTACGGGTTACTCCAGCCTGAGCTATTTGCAGGACCTGGATGTCGATACCCTGAAGATTGATAAATCCTTTGTGGATGCGCTGGAGTACAAGAACGTGACTCCCCACATCATCGAAATGGCCAAATCGCTTAAACTGGCGATGGTCGCAGAAGGCATTGAAACTGAAGGGCAGATTGAATGGTTGCATCGCCACGGCGTGCAGTACGGCCAGGGCTGGTATTTCAGCAAGGCGCTGCCTAAAGAGGATTTCATTCTCTGGGCCGGGCACAACCTCAGGAAATAAACCGATTGCGCGGTGTTACGTGCGGCCACTGCCGTGGCCGCACGTTTCCACTCAGCCGTTCTGCTGCCAGCTAAACGTGTAGCGCAGCCGGCGGTTTTGCAGAATGAAGGCCGGGGCTACGCTCGGGCTCCATGAGTCGTCCCCCCCTACGCCCATGTGAAACGCATCAAGATTCAACCAGCAGCCAGCCTCTTCCCGCAGCAAATGCTGATGCGTTGTCTCATGCAGCTGCCGCTGGCTATAACGGCTCAGGGAGAAATGGAACTGTCCCTGCAACTGATGGGAGCCAAACGTCAGCTCGCGGGTGTCGCAGCGCAAACCGTTCTCCGTCGGGAAGATATACGGCGTCTGCATCTCTTCCAGCGGTAACGCCCAGCGCCCCTGCTGCGCCGCCAGTTTTCTGTCCGGATAGTTCTCCAGCGGGCCGAGCCCCAGCCAGCGCACCGTTTCCGGGATATCCGCCAGCATAACGCTCAGGCCCACGCGAGCGGGCTCAGGAATGTCAGATGCCACCGTCACCTGCACATCACCGTGCAGTACCCCGTGGTCATCAATCCGCCAGACCTTGCAGCTGAGAAACAGCGCTTTTCCCTGATGTTCCCAGACGTGCTGCGTGGTCACCACCACCTCACGGGCATGCTGCTCCGCTTCACACTGGAGGAGGCGCGAGGACATCTCATACATCCCCGCCGCTTTCCAGCGTTCCACCCACGCGTTCGGATCGATGCGGGTCGCCTCGCTGACGCCAATGTCATTGTCCAGCGGCGCGCGGGTGAAGTTATCCGTTAGCGGGGAACGGAGCGTTTCAGCGCCCTCGTTCCACCACTGGGTCAGGTTTCCGGTGAGACGGCTAAACTGCCAGCGCTGCTGCTGATGAGTGATGTCCAGCGCCTCGTCCTGCACCGTTAGCTGCGGAGGGGTTCCGCCCGCTTTCGGTGGCGCAAGGTACAGCGGAACCGGGAGCGGCCACTGATCCCAGGCACAACGGTGGCCGGGCGGCGACCACGGCGTGGCCTGCGGCTGAACGATCTCCACGTTGAGCCAGACCTCGCCCGGCTCAGCGACAAGCTCAGGCAGCGGGATCTCAACGCGCTGCGTCTCCTGAGGCGCAACAGAAAGGGGTGTTTCGCCGGAGGCCAATACCGCACCGTCACGTGCCACTGACCATCGCAGATGCTCGTTGTCAGTATGACGGAACAGATAATCGCTCTGGATCTCGACGACCAGCGGAGCGGTGCTCACCAGCGTAAAGGTAAAGAACTGCTGGGCACGCTGCGCCTCGTAAAGGGCGGGGTGCGGAGTGCGATCGGGAAACACCAGCCCGTTGAGGCAGAACTGACGGTCGTTGGGCTTATCGCCAAAATCGCCGCCGTAGGCCCAGAATGCCGTGCCGTCTTCCGCTTTTTTCGTCAGCGCCTGATCGACCCAGTCCCAGACAAACCCGCCCTGCAACCGGGGATGGCTGCGGAATGCCTGCCAGTAGCTGGCAAAGCCGCCAAAGCTGTTGCCCATCGCGTGGGCATACTCGCACAGGATCAGCGGACGGGTTTCGTCCGGCATGCCGATCCACTTTTTAATCGACCACTTTGGCACCGCCGGGAATGGCTGATCCTGATCGACGCGGGCATACATCGGGCAGACAATATCGGTAGCGGCCGTACTGGCGCCACCGCCTTCGTACTGCACCGGCCGCGTGGGATCGGCGGTTTTCAGCCAGCGGTACAGCGCATCGTGATTCGCCCCATGCCCGGACTCATTCCCCAGGGACCAGATGATGATGGACGGATGATTCCGGTCCCGCTGCACCATACGCGTTACGCGTTCGCTCATGGCAGGCAACCAGCGCGGATCGTCCGCCAGGCGGCTCATCGGCACCATGCCGTGGGTTTCAATATTCGCCTCATCGACCACGTACAGGCCGTAGCGATCGCAAAGCGTGTACCACAGAGGATGGTTCGGATAATGCGAGCAGCGCACGGCGTTGAAGTTATGCTGCTTCATCAGTTCGATGTCGCGGCGCATGGTCGCCTCATCCATCACCTGCCCCTTCTCAGGATGATGTTCGTGACGGTTCACGCCGCGGATCAGCAGCGGTTTGCCGTTAAGCTTCAGCAGGCCGTTGCTGATTTCGACGCGTCTGAAACCGACATCGCAGGCTTCAGTTTCCAGCACGTTACCCTGCGCATCCCGAAGCGACATTGTCAGCCGATAGCATTCCGGTGTTTCAGCGCTCCACAGCGCGGGAGCGTTCACGGGTATCGCCACCGTAAGCCGTTCAGCCCAACTGCCGCGTTCGTCCACGATGGCCGATCCGGGCTGCTGCGTGGTTTGCGCGCAGGCTTCGCCATTACGCCACAGGGTAAACGCCACCTCGCATTCGGCGTAGCGTGAGCCTTCCAGCGCAACGTCAACCCGGAGTATCGCCCGATCGCATTCGGCATTCAGATCGGTCACGATCTGATAATCGGCAATTCGCGTTTCCGGCTTGTGCAGCAGCGAGACGTCACGGAAAATGCCGCTCATCCGCCACATGTCCTGATCTTCCAGGTAGCTTCCGTCGCACCAGCGTAACACCATCACCGCCAGACGGTTCTGCCCCGGTCGCAGCACCGCGCTGAGATCGAACTCCGCAGGCAGACGGCTGTCCTGCGAATAGCCCACCCACTGGCCGTTACACCACAGATGAAAAGCTGAATTCACCCCGTCAAAAATAATGCGGGTTTGCCCGCTGCACAGCCAGGCGTCATTCATATCAAATGCGAGCGAGTAACAACCAGTTGGGTTTTCAGCCGGAACATACGGCGGGTTCACATTTATCGGATAGGTGACGTTGGTATAGATGGGAGTGTCAAATCCCTCCATCTGCCAGTTCGACGGCACGGGCATCCCAACGGCGTCAGCCAGATCGTCCGTTATCCATGCCTCGGGAACCTGCTCTGGCGACGGGAAAAAGCTGAATCGCCAGACGCCGTTAAGCAGACGCTTGCTCAGCGAAAGTTTATCCTCGCGGGCGAAGGTTTCATCGCGCCAGCTATGAAAAGGCGCGTGTGTGGCCAGACGATTCCACTGCGTCACGCCCGGGTTTTCCCAGTCACGACGCGCCAGAAGTGCGCTGAGGGTCAGCGGCAATGTAGAAGACATATCAACCTCTTTGCGAAGCGCTCACAATTTCAGCCAACATGCCCTGGTAAACGGTGGCGGTAAAGACTTTGATCGTCACCAGGCGAGCACGATCACAAAAGTGCTAGCTGCGCGCCAGTTTCTCCGCCAGCAGCGCCAGCGTTCTGAGCTGTTGCGCCAGATCTTCACGATCGGTCTGCTGTGCGGCGCGCGGCGCGGTGGAATGACGCACGATCAACGTAACGGGAAGTTGTTCGTGCCAGCATTCGTCGTGATGGGCAGGTGCCATCAGCCACTCCACGCTGCGCTCACCGGCCTCGCGGAATGCCTGCCGAACGGTGGTGAGCGGAGGTGAAAACCACGCGCTGTCAGCCGTATCATCAAACCCGACAACCGAGATCTGCCCCGGTACCGCAACGCCTTTTTCCGCACAGGCGCGTAAAACGCCAAGCGCCATCTGATCGTTAGCGACGAGGATCGCCTCCGGCAGTTGCGCGCCCGCCAGGAGCTGATGCCCTTTCTCATAGCCCGAGGCCGCGCTCCAGTCGCCCTGCGCCACCGCAAACGCCTCCACGCCGGCCTGAGCCAGCGTGGTTTTCCATCCTGCCAGACGAGCCCGGGCAGAGACAGAACTTTCCGGCCCGGCGAGCAGCGCAATTCGCTGGTGCCCCAGCGAAAGCAGATGCTCTGCCCCCAGGCCAGCGCCCTGTTCGGCATTGAAAACAAGGCTGTTAACCCGAGCTGTGGGGGAAACATCGAGAAAAAGAACCGGGGTCGGCGAGGCCATTTCCTGAAGCATTTCTGCCTGTGGATCTTCCAGCGGAACGTTCACCAGCAGCGCCTCTACGCGCTGCGCCAGTAATTCCTGCAAAGCAGCCTGACACTGCGCGGGTTGCTCCACCATGGAGATGAGTACGCTAGCCCCCTGCTCCACTGCCCGGGATTTTACAGCTGAGGCGATTTGCGACGGCGCATGCAGCGCCAGATCGCTGGTCATCAGCCCCAGCGTGCGGGTACGTTTCCCGGCCAGCTGCTGCGCGCCACGGTTAGGCACATAGTGTAGCGCCGCCATGGCCTGCCGGACCTTTTCCCGCGTACGGGCAGAAACGTGTTCTGCGTCGTTAATCACCCGGGAAACGGTCTGATAGGAAACGCCCGCCACGCGGGCAACGTCATAAAGAGTGATCGCTTTCATACATTCTGGCGTCGTAAAAAGAGAAGTCTCTATTCTGACACAGTTACGCCATCATAGCCTGTGAGCGCTTCGCAAAATTAAACAATCCGCTCCGGCCGCGCGGCTTTCTGAATGCGCGGTCCCTGACGAAACCACGGCAAACAGAGCTGGATCAGCGGGCCGATGGTTAATGCATACAGTACGGTTCCAACGCCAAACGCTCCCCCGAGGAGGTAGCCGACGATCAACACGGTCACCTCGATCGCGGTACGCACGCTGCGTATCGACCAGCCCAGCCGGGCATGTATGCCGGTCATCAGACCGTCGCGCGGGCCTGCGCCAAAACCCGCGCCGATATACATCCCGGTGGCAAGGGCGTTAACCACAATGCCGGAAACCAGCAGAGTGATGCGCACGGGCAGCGAGGTGAGCTCAGGGATCAGCGCCATTGACGCATCGGCCGCCAGACCAATACAAATCACATTACTGATAGTACCCAGTCCCGGCAGCTGACGCAGCGGGATCCATAGCAGCAGCACCGCGGCCCCGGTTAAAATAATCACCGTGCCGATGCTCATCCCGGTCTGGATGGCGACGCCAAGGTGAAAGACATCCCACGGGTCGACACCCAGATCCGAACGAATAAACATCGCGGTTGAAAGCCCGTACAGGCCTAAACCGACATTAAGTTGTACCAGACGACGTACCATTTTCTCTTCTCCGAAGAACCAGGTTCCATCTTCGGTGAAAATGGCACTATGATTAATGTCCAGTTTTCAAATAGTGGACTGCATATGTCATCACGTCGTTTTGGAAGCCAGTCTCTGGTACGCCTGTTAGGGCACTGGCAGCAAGCCTCTTCCCGCACCCCGCTGTGGCGCCAGCTGGCTGACGCGTTACGCCTGTTAATTCTGGATGGCAGGCTGGCGTTAAACACGCGCCTGCCCGGAGAGCGGGAACTGGCCGCCGCTCTGAGCGTAAGCCGCACCACCATCAGCAGCGCGCTGGCGCATCTGCGGGAAGAGGGTTATCTGGAGAGCCGTCACGGCAGCGGTTCGCGGGCGATCCTGCCAGACAGCCGCGCCGTGCCCACGCTTTCTACTGCCAGCGCGGCGCTGGATCTCTCAACCGCCGCACTCAACGCGGGACCAGAGATCCACCAGGCCTACGCCCACGCGCTGACGGCCATCACGCCGAATCTGGCGCTGACCGGGTACGATCAGCTTGGGCTTCCGGCGCTGCGTGAAGCTATCGCCGCCCGCTACACCGCACGCGGTCTGCCCACCCGGGCAGACGAAGTGATGGTGGTGAACGGCGCCGTCAGCGGCTTCGCCCTGATCTTAAGAATGATGACCGGTCCCGGGGATCGCGTGGTGGTGGATCATCCCACCTATCCGCTGGCGATAGCCGCTATTCAGGGGGCGCTATGCCGGCCCGTGGGCGTTTCGCTGCCTGAAACGGGCTGGGATACCGACGGTTTTGCCGCAACGCTTGCCCAGACCGCCCCGCGTCTGGCCTATCTGATGCCGGATTTTCATAATCCGACCGGACGTTGCATGGATGCCGCGACGCGCCAGACCATAACCGACATCGCCGCGCAGACCCGCACCACGCTGGTGGTGGATGAAACCATGGTCGATCTCTGGTTCGATGCTCCCCCGCCGCCGCCGCTGGCCGCCTTTAACCCGGAGGCCACGGTGATGACGCTGGGTTCCGCAGGCAAAAGCTTCTGGGGTGGGCTGCGTCTCGGCTGGATCCGCGCCTCGTCACGCACTATCGCCACCCTCGCGCAAACGCGCGACACGCTGGATCTGGGCTCTCCGGTGCTGGAACAGCTGGCCACGCTGTGGCTTATCGAAAACAGTGCAACCTTCCTGCCTGCCCGGCGGCAAATGCTGGCAGAACGGCGCGACCGCTGCGGCCAGATGCTGCGGGAACATTTCCCCGAATGGCGGTTTCAGGAGGCGGAGGGAGGGCTTTCATATTGGATTGAATTACCCGGCATGCTGGCGACACAGCTGGCGGCACGCGCCGAAACGACAGGCATCATTATGGGCACCGGCACGCGTTTTGGACTATCAGGCGCGTTTGACCGCTACCTGCGTATGCCCTTCTCACTCAGTCCGCCAGAACTTGAAGAGGCATTATTGCGGATCAAACCGCTGTGGCGTGCATTAAATAAAAGTGTAGCGCCAGTAAAACGGAGCCTGGTGTAAATTATTCGCCAGAAACAATAAAAACTGCTGACTGTATCGCATGCAGTCAGCAGTTTTCATGAAGAACAACTTAATGTTGAGGTGGAATCGGGAAGCCTTTCAGCGAAATAATGAAATTATCCCCTTCTTTCTTTATTTTTGCACCGGTATCACACCAGTCAGACGCAATACGAAAGAACTCATCACTTCCTACATTCCAGCCAAGACGAACATGTTTCACGTAGCCGGAACGTAACAGATTGCAGGCCTCGTTGTAGTCACTGGCAGTCGATAGTTGTTGTTTCATTTTCTCTTCTTCAGAAGTTTACGTAGTGCTTTGATTTCTTTAGGAGTAAATGGAGTTACGCTCTCTTCTTCCGTATGCTGATTATCAACATCCTCTTCCGATACTCCCGCCTCTTCTACCGCTTCAAATGCCAGCAGCAGCAGTTTCTCTGTGGTCACGCTTAAATTCTCATTATTGTCTTCCGCATAGTGGCGAAGTCTTTCTTTTAGCGCTTCATCAATTTTAACGTTTAAAACCGCAGTAACCATGATTGTCACATCCTTTCGGAACACGTGTTTAATTTAATACACGAAGATAAGTTTGTTATCCAGATATATATTTTTTAGCTTATGACAGAATAAAGGCATCCGAAAATAAAATGACAGTCTATTATTACAAGTTTATGACATTATTATTTCAGTTAAATGAAGTCTGTATTACACGCCAGGATAGCAGAACCGGTAAAGCAACCGTTGAACAGCTACGGACTGTTGACGCTGGGTTTACCATTAGCGGTGGCGCAGGATAGGCTGGCGATCGGCAAAGCGGCCTTTTACGGACTAAAGATATCCTGATCGCTGCTCTGTTTGTAGTAACATTGTCGGCATGTAACGCATTCTGACTCTTAATATTGTTCCGGATGACACAGGAGCAGTATGCAATTTGAACTTTTTTGTTACCTAGTGGAAATATGATGCGCTTGTTGGAACTGGCTGATCAGCATAGAAAAGAAGCGAATAAGCTGTTAAATCCAAAGACAAAATCTGCACTCGGTCAGTTTATGACACCGGCTCCGATTTGTCTGTTCATGGCAAGCCTGTTTGACAACATAAAAGGTGACATCAAGCTACTCGATCCAGGCTGCGGAGTGGGGTCGCTCTCTGCGGCGTTTGTAGAACGAGCGTTGCGCCTTGATGTCGACAAGATGGAGCTCGACGCCATCGACATTGCAGATGTGATGCTTCCGTATCTTAGCAAGACACTGAAAGCCTGTGATGAGGCTGCAAATGGAAAATTAACCCATAAAATTAGTAAGGTAGATTACATACTTGAGGCAAGTCTTCTGGCTAAAAATATATCGACCAGTGAAGAGCCAGGGACTTATAGCCATGTGATTATGAATCCCCCTTATAAAAAAATTCTCTCGTCGAGCGCTCACCGGGCCTCTTTACGCAATGCAGGCATAGAAACGGTCAACCTATACTCTGGGTTTGTGGCGTTAGCTTTGAAACAGCTGAAAAAGGGAGGAGAGTTAGTGGCGATTATTCCACGCTCTTTCTGTAATGGCCCTTACTATCAGCCTTTCCGTGAGCATTTACTCTCTGAAACGTCCATCAAGCACATCCACATTTTCGACTCCCGTAATGCGGCATTTGCTGAGGATGAAGTGCTTCAAGAAAATATCATCATTCACTGTGTTAAAGGCGTTCCGCAGGGGCAGGTTATTATCACCTCCAGCCCAACGTCAGATTTTCATCTTGATGAAGAATCCGGGCAAATCACGGCCACCGATATGACGCAGCGCAAGGTGTCGATAGACAAAATAGTTAACCCAGCAGACAAACAAAAGTTCATTCATATCGCTGCAAGTCCCAGAGAACAGGACATAATCGAGAGATTATCCCCTTTTACAACAACTCTGGACGAGCTTAATGTTCAGGTTAGTACTGGGCCGGTAGTTGACTTTCGCCTTAAAAATGACCTCAGAGAAAGAATGGATTCCGGGTCAGTGCCGCTACTTTTTCCTCAGCATTTGAACGGCAAAGTGAATTGGCCCCTTGATGGGAAAAAGCCTAATGCAATTAGGGTTTCCGAATCATCACGTCCCTGGTTATGGAAAAACCAGGGCTACTTCCTGATTTTAAAAAGATTTAGCAGTAAAGAGGAAAAGCGTCGCATTGTCGCAACATTATATGACTCCTCACTTCCTGGCGAGTTGATCGGTTTCGATAATAAAACCAATGTCTTCCATATTCAGAAGATGGGTATGGATGCGGATCTCGCCCGCGGGCTTTATGTCTATCTGAACTGCACTTTGCTGGATAAGTATTACCGTCAGTTTGGTGGGCATACTCAGGTAAATGCCTCTGATTTAAGATCAATTCATTATCCATCAATGCAAGTATTGCGAAAAATGGGTAGTGAGTTCGATGATGAAGTGCTTAAACAGAACCAAATTGACGAAATTATTAACAGGGAGTTAGATCTTATGACGAAAGGAAAAATCGCTGACCCGTTGAAAGCGCAGGAAAAAATAGAGCAAGCTCTTGATGTGTTGCGTCAACTTGGAATGCCTCGTGCTCAAATAAACGAGCGTTCGGCTTTAACTTTGCTCGCATTGCTTGATCTTCATCCTGATGGCGAGTGGGAGAAAATTGAACGCCCAATGTTGGGTGTGACACCGATCATGGATTGGTGTAGAGACGTTTACGGAAAAGAGTACGCCCCAAACACGCGTGAAACCTTCCGTCGACAAACGCTCCATCAGTTTTGTGATGGCGGAATAGCTATATACAATCCGGATAAACCCGATCGCCCCGTTAACTCCCCTAAAGCTTGCTATCAGATAGCGCCTGAACTGCATACCGTGTTATTAAACTATGGTTCTGCCAAATGGGAAACAGCGCTTGAAGAACATATGGGCAACGTACCGACCTTAGTTGAGCAGTATGCCATGGCGCGAAAAATGGAAATGGTGCCATTAAAGCTGAATGACGGTACTGAATTAGAATTAAGCCCCGGTGCGCATAGCCAGCTCATCAAGGATATCATCGTTGAGTTTGGTCCTCGTTTCGCTCCTGAAGCAGAAGTTATTTACATCGGAGATACTGGCGCGAAGGAAGATCATTTTAGAAAAGACCGACTTGCGGAACTGGGAGTAAGTGTTGATCGAAAAGGTAAACTGCCCGATGTTGTTCTTTATTGGCAAAAACGCAACTGGCTACTGTTAATTGAATCAGTTACTTCCCACGGGCCCGTCGATGGAAAGCGTCACGGTGAGTTAGCAAAATTATTTGCTTCTGCTAAACCCGGATTGGTATACGTTACAGCCTTCCCTGACCGGAAAGTGATGGCAAAATATCTGATGGAATTATCCTGGGAAACAGAGGTCTGGGTAGCTGATGCTCCAACCCATATGATCCACCTGAACGGCGATCGATTCCTTGGACCCCATACTTAAACCGAAAACGTCATCTTCGATTAAGGGAGCCGGATATAATCGGCTCTATATCAGAATGATTGTTGGCAAAGAGATGAGGTTTTAAGCTATACGACTTAGCGTAAGCTCAAATGGGTGGGGGCCCTGCCAGCTACATCCCGGCACCCACGTCGTCTGCCCTGGCTGCTTCCTTCCGGACCTGACCTGGTGAACAGAGTAGCGTTGCGGGAGAACCAACAGAGCCCCCATTGAGAGCGTTGATAACCAACGCGCTGGCGCATTATCCCTGTGGAGCACCTCAATTGCAAGCCGCTGGCAACCGGATGCTGGATTATTGCGCAAACTGCCCCGACAATCTTCTTTATCTTCGTATAACATTACCCTTCGCTGATTTCCCGCAGGAGTAACAATGGACGAACATGACACTTTCCCACAGCGAGTGTGGCAAATCGTAGCCTCGATCCCGGAAGGCTGTGTCACGACCTATGGGGAAGTCGCCCGGCTGGCGGGTTCTCCGCGCGCGGCGCGTCAGGTAGGCGGCGTGCTAAGGAGGCTACCGGAAGGAAGCACGTTACCGTGGCACCGGGTCGTCAATCGCCATGGCGCCATTTCCCTCACCGGGCCAGACTTGCAGCGCCAGCGTCAGGCTTTACTTTCAGAAGGGGTGCAGGTTTCCGGGGCAGGACAGATTGATATGCAGAAGTATCGCTGGGAGTACTGACGCCCTCTCCCGTCAACATGGAGAGGGCGAAAGAGAATTACAGCTGTGTTGGCGGTGTAGGCAGAGTCGGCTGATTGGTCTGCGTTGCAACAGGTACTTCAGTTTGCTGCACCGGTACCAGGGTCAGGTCGATTTTGGTGCCGCCTTTGTTGACCGCTTCCTGCACGGTATCGGTGATAAAGACCAGCTTATCGTTGATCGTTACCGCCGCGCTCAGGAGGATACGCGCATTGGGTTGCACGTCAGACGGGTTGTACGGCAGCACAAAGCTGAACGGCGCCTGTTTACCCTCCGTACGAACCGCGCGCTGCGCAAGCACTTTGGACGGCGCATCCGCCAGGGAAGCATCAGACAGCGTGACCGTTAAAACCGCATCCGGCGGCAGCGCAACCTTCTGTTTGATCCAGATCGTACCGGAAACATTTGGCTGCTGAATAGCTTGCTGCGAAAGGGTGTTAATCCCGTTTGCGCTTGCTGTTGGCACCGGTACATCGGCACTCTTACCAGCACAGGCGGACAACGCTACCGCAATTGCTACACCACTGAGCATAGGCACGAGTTTCATTGAAGTCTCCTTATCATCAATGCACCAGCGGGATCGATCCCATCTGATGTCGTTTTATTCACACAACGAATACAAGTGTGGCACAAATCACGGATTTATGCCTAATTTCGTCCGGATATTAAGATTATTCTACCCATCGGACCACTTTCATTTCTGGGTTATACTCAGCGTATCTTTCGCCACGGCGTTTATTGAGGACCACTATGAGTCAGGCACTGAACAATCTGCTGACATTGCTGAACCTGGAAAAAATAGAAGAAGGGCTATTTCGCGGACAGAGCGAAGATTTAGGCTTACGCCAGGTTTTTGGCGGCCAGGTCGTGGGGCAAGCGCTGTATGCCGCCAAGGAGACCGTCCCGGCAGACCGTCTGGTGCACTCGTTTCACAGCTACTTTTTACGCCCCGGTGACAGCGCTAAACCGATTGTTTACGACGTGGAAGTTCTGCGTGACGGTCAAAGCTTCAGCGCCCGTCGCGTGGCGGCCATCCAGCATGGCAAACCCATCTTCTACATGACCGCCTCGTTCCAGGCGCCAGAGCCGGGCTATGAGCATCAAAAAAAGATGCCGTCTGCCCCGTCGCCGGACGATCTAAAATCGGAAACCGAAATTGCCCGCGCTCTCGCGCATCTGCTGCCGCCGCAGGTAAAAGAGAAGTTTCTGTGCGATAAACCGCTGGAGATCCGCCCGGTCGAATTTCATAACCCAATGAAGGGGCATACCGCTGAGCCCGCCCGCCAGGTGTGGATCCGCGCCAACGGCAGCGTACCGGCAGATTTGCGCGTGCATCAGTACCTGCTGGGGTATGCGTCGGATTTCAACTTCCTGCCGGTTGCGCTACAGCCGCACGGTGTGGGCTTCCTCGAAAAAGGGATGCAGGTAGCCACAATTGACCATTCCATGTGGTTCCACCGTCCATTCGATATGAATGAATGGCTGCTTTACAGCGTGGAAAGTACCTCTGCGTCCAGCGCGCGCGGCTTTGTACGCGGGGAGTTTTACACTCAGGATGGCGTGCTGGTTGCTTCTACCGTGCAGGAAGGTGTGATGCGTAATCGCGGGTGATGTAAAAAGCCCGGTGGAGCTGCGCTCACCGGGCCTGCGAATTGTGCTTTTTCAGGCCGGGTAAGGCGAAGCCGCCGCCCGGCAAGGCACTCAAATTATGCGTTATAGGCATTCTCGCCGTGGCTGTTGACGTCCAGGCCTTCGCGCTCCTGCTCTTCCGGCACGCGCAGCCCAACGGTCATATCAGCCAGCTTGTAACCGATAAAGGCCACAACACCGGACCAGACAATGGTGATCGCGATGCTTTCCAGCTGTACCAGCACCTGATGCATCATGGTCACGCCTTCTGCGTAACCCACACCGCCCAGAGATTGGGCAGCAAAGATACCGGTCATGATACAGCCGACGATGCCGCACACACCGTGTACGCCGAATACGTCACACGGATCGTCAACGCGCAGAATACGTTTCAGTGCGGTAACGCCCCACAGCCCCGCCAGTCCTGCGACGATACCGATCAGCAGCGCACCGCCCACACCCACGTAACCGCACGCTGGCGTAATACCTACCAAACCGGCAATCGCCCCGGAACAGGCACCCAGCAGCGATGGCTTGCCGCGAACGGCCCACTCGCCAAATACCCATGAGAGGATAGCGCCGGCGGTTGCCACAACGGTATTCACGAAGGCCAGCGCGGCGATTTCGTTAGCGGCGCTGGCTGAACCTGCGTTGAAGCCGAACCAGCCAAAATAGAGGATGGCGGTGCCGGTAAAGACCATCGGCAGATTGTGCGGCTTGAATGCTTCCTTCCCGAAGCCCACGCGCTTACCAATCAGGTATGCGCCTACCAGACCTGCTACCGCGGCGTTGATGTGCACAACGGTACCACCCGCAAAGTCCAGCGCGCCATGGGAAGCCAACAGACCACCTCCCCAGACCATATGCGCAATCGGGATATAGGAGAGCGTCAGCCAGACCACCACGAAAATCAGTACCGCAGAGAAGCGGATACGCTCAGCCAGCGCGCCCACAATCAGCCCCACGGTGATGCAGGCGAATGAGCCCTGGAACGCGACATGAATATACTGATAAAAGCTGCCCATCACCGCGGTCAGTTCGATATTTTTCAGCATCGCCCAGTTAACGTTGCCGAAGAAGGCGTTGCCCTCCCCGAAGGCCAGCGAGTAACCGTAAACCACCCACAGCACGCACACCAGCGCGAACGTGACGGCAACCTGCGTCAGCATGGAGAGTACGTTCTTGCCGCGGATCAGGCCGCCGTAAAACAGCGCGATCCCCGGAATCGTCATGAACAGCACCAGCGCGGTGCAAATCATCATAAAGGCGTTATCGGCTTTGTCTGCCACAGCAGGTGCAGCCATTGCCAGGCCCGGCAGCAGTGCCAGCGAACCCAGACCTGTTTTCATTGTTGCTTTCTTCATTTTCTCGATCCCTATCACTGTGTGCCAGGAGTTACTTACAACGCCGCTTCGTCAGATTCGCCGGTACGGATGCGAATGACGCGCTGTAGTTCGGCAACGAAAATTTTGCCGTCGCCAATTTTTCCGGTGTAGGCTGCTTTGCTGACGACATCAATCACCTCATCAAGCTGATCGTCGGCAATCGCCACATCAATCTTCACTTTTGGCAGGAAGTTAACGCTGTATTCCGCCCCGCGATAAAGCTCGGCATGACCTTTCTGACGCCCAAAGCCTTTCACTTCGGTGACAGTCAGTCCCTGAATACCCATGGAAGACAGCGCTTCACGCACGTCTTCGAGTTTGAATGGTTTGATTACCACCGTAACCAGCTTCATATATCCCCTCCAGTCAGAATTCGGTAATGGCCGCAGCTAACACGAAAGGGATATTGCAAAGGGTGTGCCAGAAGTGAAAGGTGAGGAGGAAAGCGCCGCGGCGCGGATGCGCCGGGAAGAGACGAAAAAAAACGCACCATGGCAGTGCAGGGTGCGTTTCAGTTTTGCACCAACGGTTAAGTCTGTTAGCGCATTGCCTTGTTATGGTGCATCAGGCGCTGAGTGACTCTTCCTCGCGCTCGCTGGCGGCCAGTTCGTCGCCTGCCAGCTGCAACTGATACATCTGCCAGTAGCGTCCTTTTGCCTCAAGCAGCGCTCTGTGCGTCCCCCGTTCAACGGCCTGGCCACGGTGCAGCACCAGAATGGTATCAGCATCGACGATGGTTGACAGGCGGTGGGCGATCACCACCAGCGTAGTGCGATCCCGCACGGCAGCCAGCGCCTGCTGGATCGCCTGCTCGGTACCGGAGTCAATGCTTGCGGTCGCTTCATCCAGAATTAACACCTGCGGCGTCTCAATCAGCACGCGCGCCAGCGCAAGAAGTTGCTTTTGCCCGACGGAGAGGTTGTTGCCCTGCTCACCCAGCCGGGTATGGATCCCCTCGCTTAGCCCGCGCGCCAGATCCGCCAGCTGCACCGTTTCCAGCACCTCCCATACCTGCTCAGGCGTGAAAGGTCGTCCCAGCGTCACGTTGGCATAAAAGGTATCCGCCAGTACCACCGGATCCTGCTGCACCATCGCGACGCCCTTACGCAACGCGTTGTGGCTAAGCGAGGCAAGCGGCCGTCCGTCCAGACGGATCTCCCCCTGCGTCAACGGATAGTAGCCCATCAGCAAACTGGCGAGCGTGCTTTTGCCGCTACCGGTATGCCCAACCAGGGCGACAAAACCGCGCGACGGTACCTCGAGGTTAATATCCTGCAAGACAAGCTGGTCGTCGCGGTAGGCAAACGAGACATGATCAAACGCTATGGACCCACTTTCCAGCGGGCGTTCGTCATCGCCATAGGTCTGACGCGGCCTGTCCATCAGCTCGAATACACGTTCGCCTGCGACCACTGCCTGTTGCAGCATCGATTGCTGCGTGGTGAGTTCAATCAGCGGTTCGTTAAGGCGACCAAGATAGCTGATAAATGCGTACAGCACCCCCACCTCGATGGTTCCGCGCGTCGTCAGGCCAAACAGCATCAACAGCCCGCACAGCACCAGCGCAGAGAAGAGGCTCAGCAGCGGGCGTAACAGGAAGCCATCCAGCCGTAACGTCTGCATCCGCGCCATATAGTGCGAGCGGCTGGCTTCTCCCATTCGCTCGCCAAAACGCGCCTGCTGGCGAAACTGCTGGATAACGCTCATGCCGTTGATCACTTCGTTGAAGCCATCATTGATATCTGCGAGGTAAGCGCGCACGCGACGAACAATCGGCGTGCTGTAGCGCTGGTAAATTACCATCACAATCAGCACCGCCGGGAAAATAGCGATCGCCACCAGCGCCATACGCCAGTCCAGGCTGAACATCGCCACCAGCATCGCGCCAATTAACGCGGCACTGCGCAGAACCGTTGCGACAACGGTTACATAGAGGTCGCGGATCACCTCGGTGTCATTGGTGACGCGCGAAATAACCTGTCCGACCGGCTGGGTATCAAACTCGCTCAGCGGCTGGCGCAGCGCGGCATCCATCACATCCGTGCGTAGCTGCTGGACCACGCCCACGGCGGCCCGGTTAAACAGCAGCGACTGCGCATAGTGCAGCCCCGCCGCCGTCAGCTGTAGGCCGACATACGCCACGCCCAGCCCCGCCACCAGCCCCAGCGGCAGATAGTTTTTCGCCACCATATTGTCGATGAAATAGCTGATAAGCAGCGGACCGGTCACCTCCGCAATCGCGGCGATCCACAGCAACAGCACGGCGATGGAAAGCGGTTTGCGCCACGGTGAGCCATAGGCCAGCAGCCGTTTTAACGTCGGCCACATCTGTCCAAACTTACGCATCGGCGACCTCCTCATCCAGCGCGGCTTCAAGCTGTTGATAGCGGTACATATCCCGATACCATCCGGTCTGCCCGGCAAGCTGCTCATGCTGACCACGCTGAGCAATATGCCCGTGCTGAAGCACCAGAATTTCGCTGGCTTCGGTAAGGGCCGACAGACGGTGCGCGCTGATGATGACCGTGCGCCCCTCTCCCCACTGGCGAAGGTTATGCAAAATTTGATGTTCAGTACGTCCGTCAACCGCGGACAGCGCATCATCCAGTATCAGGATCTCAGCGTCCAGCAGCAGCGCGCGGGCAATAGAGATACGCTGTTTTTGTCCGCCGGAGAGCATAACGCCCCGCTCACCCACTTCCGTATCGTAGCCCTGCGGCAGGCGCAGAATATCCTCGTGGACGCTGGCCAGACGCGCCACGTGCTCGATCTGGTCCTGTGTCGCCGTCGGACACCCGAGCGCGATATTGTTGGCAATGGTGTCTGAAAACAAAAACGGCGTCTGGCTGACGACCGCCAGGCGGCTGCGCCAGTCATCCAGCAGCAGACGTGGCAGAGGGACGTCGTGGAAACGGATATCGCCTTCGCTCACGTCAAAATGGCGCTGAATCAGTGACAGAATGGTGCTTTTACCGGAACCCGTCGGGCCACAGATGCCCAGCATCTGACCAGGACGCAGCGTGAAACTGACGTTCTCAAGCACCGGATGTTCCGTTTGCGGGTAGATAAAGGCGCGGATATCAGCCTTGAGAATACCCGGACCTTCCGGCACCGGCTCGCTGCCATCGTTCACGACCGGCACTTCCGCCAGCATGGCGCGGATACGGCTGTAAGCGGCGCTCCCGCGTTCAACGATATTAAACATCCAGGCCAGCGCCAGCATCGGCCAGATCATCAGCCCAAGGTACATCGCAAAGCTGGTTAACTGCCCGAGGGTCATCGTGCCTTGCACCACCATCCAGCTGCCGCTGCCCACTGCCAGCAGGTTCGCCATGCCAATCGCAATATAAATTGTCGGATCGAAACGGGCATCAATACGCGCCACGCGCATGTTTTTCGCGCCGGTATCGGCGGCGTCGGCGGCAAACAGCGCGGACTGGCGGTCTTCCAGACCAAACGCTTTGATCATGCGGATGCTGGTCATGCTCTCCTGGGTGCGATCGTTCAGCGACGAGAACGCCGCCTGCGCCAGCTTAAAGCGTTCATGGAGCTGCTCGCCGTAGCGGTTAATTGCCAGCGCCATCAGCGGCATCGGCAGCAGCGCCAGCAGCGTGAGCTCCCAGCTAATTTGCGTAGACATCACAATCAGTACCGCACAGCCCATCACCAGGGAATCCACCAGCGTTAGCACCCCTTCACCGGCGGCAAACACCACGCGGTCTACATCGTTAGTGGCGCGGGCGATGAGATCCCCGGTACGGTGACGCAGATAAAACTCAGGGTGCTGGCGGCTCAGCTGGCGGTAAAAGTCCTCGCGCAGCTCAACGGCAAGCTGATAGGACGCGCCGAACAGCAGCACGCGCCAGACATAACGCAGCAGGTAAACCACCACGGCCGTCAGCACCAGCGTACCGCCCCACATCATCACCCGTGCGGCGGTGTAATGTTGTTCCGTAACGCCATCCACGACGTAACCCACCACTTTGGGCGGGATTAGTTGCAGAATGGCGATGATAATAAGCAGGGCCACCGCGCCGAGGTAGCGTTGCCACTCCCGACGAAAGTACCAGCTTAATTGGGCAAATAATCGCACGCGGTCTTTTCCTGAAGGTATTTTAAGAAGTTATTCAATGGGTAACGCTGTGGTGTATTTAATCTGTTCCATGGCGAAACTGGAGGTGACATCGGACAAGCCCGGTACGCTATTGACCAGCCGCTTGTAGAAATCATCGTAGCGCTTCATGTCTGCCACCTGAACGCGCATCAGATAGTCGTATTCCCCCGCCATGCGCCAGAAGCCGAGCACCTCGGGCATGTCGGAAACCTGGGTGACGAAGCGGCAGTACCATTCGCTACTGTGATGCTGCGTTTTTATCAGGACGAAGGCGGTCAGTCCAAGCCCCAGTTTTTCGGGATCCAGCAACGCCACGCGTCCCAGCAGAATGCCATCATCTTCCAGCTTCTTGAGGCGCTTCCAGCACGGTGTGGTGGTCAGATTAACGGCATCTGCCAGCGCCTGCAAAGAGAGGGTGCAGTCGCTTTGCAGCAAAGAAAGCAGCTTACGATCAATTTTATCTAACATAGCCACCTCGAAGAGAAAATTATTCTCCTTACATTCTATTTTAAAGGTCAGATAGCAACAATTTTTTCTGTGCTTTTCGCTATGCTGGGCACAAAATGACAAACGGATAACTACGATGAATAGCACCTGGGTTAAACATGCCATCAGCGAAATAAATGCCGACTATCAGCGCTCGGCAGACACCCACTTGATCCGCCTGCCTCTGCCTGGATTTCCCGGTATTCAGCTTTACCTGAAGGATGAAAGCACCCATCCTACCGGCAGCCTGAAGCATCGCCTGGCGCGTTCACTCTTTTTATACGGTTTATGTAACGGCTGGATCAAAGAAGGCACCACGATTATTGAATCGTCGTCCGGATCAACTGCCGTCTCCGAAGCCTACTTTGCCCGCCTGCTGGGTCTGCCGTTTATCGCCGTGATGCCCTCCTGCACGGCGAAACGTAAAGTCGAACAGATCGAATTTTACGGCGGACGCTGCCACTTTGTGGAAAGCGCCTGCGAAATCTATGCGGCCTCCGAAATGCTGGCCCGCGAACTGAATGGTCACTATATGGACCAATTCACCTTCGCCGAGCGCGCCACCGACTGGCGCGGCAATAATAACATTGCGGACAGCATTTTCCGCCAGATGACCCACGAGCCGCATCCTGTTCCCTCTTACATTGTCATGAGCGCGGGCACGGGCGGAACCTCCGCCACCATCGGACGTTATATCCGCTGTCAGGGTTATGATACGCAGCTGATGGTGGTTGACCCGCAAAACTCGGTGTTCCTCGATTACTGGCAATCCCGCGATGCCAGCCTGCGCAGCCCCGTGGGGAGCAAGATCGAAGGGATTGGTCGCCCGCGCGTCGAACCCTCGTTCATTCCGGACGTTGTGGATGAGATGCTCCGCGTGCCGGACGCCGCCAGCGTCGCGACGGCGCACTGGCTGGAGACACAGCTTGGCCGTAAAGTCGGGGCTTCCACCGGCACCAATATGTGGGGCGCGCTACAGCTGGCCGCGAGGATGCGCGAAGAAGGCCGTACCGGCTCTGTCGTCACGCTGCTGTGTGACAGCGGGGAGCGCTACCTGGACACCTATTACAACGCAGAATGGGTGCAGGCAACTATTGGCGATGTAGAACCGTGGAAAGCGCAGATTTCGCAGCTGGTGAAATAAAAAAAGCCAGGCTAAAGCCTGGCTTGCTGGAAGGGTCTCACTATTCGGGGGAATATGGGAGGTTATTTTTGTCCAGCCAATGCGTCAAAAAATGGGACACCGCTTCGTTACGACAGTGTCCGATAACCGGTAAATGCGGGAGCGCGGCGATAAGTTGCGGCATCGCGTTCCCCATAATCAGTCCACGACCCACGCTGCTCAGCATCTCGTGGTCGTTCATGGCGTCACCAAAGGCCATACAGTCCTGCATCGTCAGCCCCAGATGATCGCTCAGCACCGCCAGCGCAGATCCTTTGTTACAGCCCACCGGCAGCACTTCAAGGCAGTCCACCGCCGAGAAAGTCAGGTGCGCCCGGTCGCCCAGCGCCTCGTTAAGCTGAATACGCAGGCGGCAGAGATCATCGTGATCGCCGCAGAAGCAGATCTTGGTCACCTTGTGTGCCGGAATGCGGCGCAAATCGATAAGCTGATATTTAAAGCCGCTGTAAACGTGAGCGTGCAGCAAGGCCGGGATCTCACGCCCGGTAAACCAGCCTTCATCATTAAAAACATGCACGCTGGCCTGCGTATCCCAGGTGCTGTGCAGGACAATGTCCGCCACTTCCGGGTTCAGATCCTGACGGTGCAGCACATTGCCGTCGACGGAGTGAATGCGCGTCCCGTTGCCGGTGATCAGGAACGCATCGAGGGCAAATGTTCCCAGCAGATGGCGCATCTCGAGAACATGACGACCAGTGGCAAACGTCAGGGTGACTTCACGCTCGCGCAGGCGCTTAAGTGTGTTCAGGGTTTTCTCCCCTAAACGGTGATCCGGCATTAACAGCGTGCCGTCCATATCAAATGCAGCGAGCCGAGCCATAATTACTCCCGAAATGTGAGGCGGTTAACTTGTGCATCAGTATTACGTGAGATATACGGAAGTAATAGTGAATAGATGATAATTATTGTTCCGGGTTTTTCATGCGCCAGCTTAATCGTCTTAACCAGTATCAGCGTCTGTGGCACCCCTCCGCCGGCGCACCGCAGCAGGTTAACATCAGTGAACTTGCCAGCCGCTGCTTTTGCAGCGAGCGACATGTTCGCACCCTGCTGCGCCAGGCGCAGGAGGCGGGCTGGCTAAGCTGGCACGCCCGCTCCGGACGAGGTAAGCGTGGGGAATTACGCTTTCACGTCACTCCGGATTCGTTGCGTAATACGATGATGGAAGAGGCCCTGAAAAGTGGACAGCAGCACAACGCGCTGGAGCTGGCCCAGCTCGCGCCTGAAGATTTGCGATCGCTGCTGCATCCGTTTATGGGCGGGCAGTGGCAGAACGATACGCCGACGCTGCGTATTCCCTACTATCGCTCGCTGGAGCCGCTTCAGCCGGGGTTTCTCCCTGGCCGGGCGGAGCAGCATCTGGCGGGACAGGTATTCTCTGGTTTGACGCGTTTTAATGGTAACAGCAGTGAACCCACGGGCGATCTGGCGCATCACTGGGAAATCTCCGCTGACGGCCTGCGCTGGCATTTCTACATTCGCTCCACCCTGCACTGGCATAACGGCGATAAAATAGAGACGGCACAGCTCCGGCAAAGCCTGACGGCGCTGTTATCGCAGGCCGGCATGGGCACGCTTTTCCGCAGCGTCTTACGTATCGAAACCACGCATCCGCAGTGCCTGACGTTTATTCTCCATCAACCTGACTACTGGCTGGCGCACAGGCTGGCAACCTACTGTAGCCGTCTGGCGCATCCCGACTACCCCGTGGTGGGCAGCGGTCCCTTCCGGCTGAGCGTTTTTGAGCCTGAACTGGTGCGTCTGGAAAGCCACGAGCAGTATCACCTTGGGCATCCGTTGCTTAAGGCTATCGAGTACTGGATCACGCCCCAGCTTTTTGACTACAGTCTGGGCACCAGCTGTCGCCACCCGGTGCAAATCGCCATTGGCGAGGCCGACGAGCTGGCCAGCCTGCGGCTGGTGAGTAACAGCACCAGTCTGGGTTTCTGCTACCTCACGCTGAAACAGAGCCCGCGTCTGAGCGAACTTCAGGCAAAGCGGCTGATTAATATCATTCATCTCTCAACGCTGCTGCACACGCTTCCTCTGAACGAAGGACTCATCACCCCTACCGAGGAACTGCTTCCCGGCTGGGCGATCCCCCAGTGGCCTGATTTAACCGACGTTGCGCTGCCAGAGGCGTTGACGCTGGTCTACCACCTGCCGGTTGAGCTTCACACCATGGCCAGCCAGTTAAAAGCATACCTTGCGCGGCAGGGTTGTGAACTGACCGTCATCTTTCACGACGCAAAAACGTGGGACGGGTGCCAGCAGCTTGCCGATGCAGACATCATGATGGGAGACAGACTGATTGGCGAAGCGCCAGCGTACACGCTTGAGCAGTGGCTCCGCTGCGATGCGCTCTGGCCGCATCTGCTGAGCGCACCGGCATACGCCCATTTGCAGGCCACGCTGGATGCGGTGCAGACGCAGGCCGACGAACGTGACCGACACGCAGGACTTCAGGCTATCTTCAGCCGGTTAATGGAGACAGCCGTCCTGACGCCGCTCTTTAACTACCAGTATCAAATCAGCGCGCCTCCGGGCGTCAACGGCATACGCCTTAACACTCGCGGCTGGTTTGACTTCACCGAAGCCTGGCTTCCTCCCCCAAACGCGTGAAGAAGCTGGTCGCCGCTTTAGCCAGGCGTTAACATGACGCTTTTATTGTAACTGTCGAGATGATCTATGAAACGTGCCGTCGTCGTGTTCAGCGGAGGACAAGATTCCACAACCTGCCTGATTCAGGCGCTTCACCAGTATGATGAAGTGCACTGCGTCACTTTTGATTATGGTCAGCGTCATCGCGCTGAAATCGATGTCGCTCGTGAACTGGCCCTCAAACTGGGCGCCCGCGCTCATAAAGTGCTGGACGTGACGCTGTTAAATGAACTGGCCGTCAGCAGCCTCACCCGCGACAGCATTCCGGTGCCTGATTACGAACCGGATGCCAGCGGCATTCCGAACACCTTCGTACCGGGCCGCAACATTCTCTTCCTGACCCTGACGGCGATCTATGCCTACCAGGTGAAAGCCGAAGCGGTGATCACGGGCGTGTGTGAGACCGACTTCTCTGGCTACCCGGACTGCCGGGATGAATTCGTGAAAGCACTCAATCACGCCGTCGATCTGGGAATGGCAAAAGAGACCCGCTTCGAAACGCCGCTGATGTGGCTGGATAAGGCTGAAACCTGGGCGCTGGCCGACTACTGGGGCAAGCTGGATGTTGTTCGCAACGAGACCCTGACCTGCTACAACGGCATTAAAGGGGACGGCTGCGGGCAGTGTGCCGCCTGTAACCTGCGCGCGAACGGTCTGAATCATTACCTTGCGGATAAACCTGGCGTGATGGCCGCGATGCAGAAAAAGACCGGGCTGAAATAAGGGCTACCTGACCGTGCTGTCGAACAGTTTTACACCGGCAGCACGGGTAATTTTCATCAGTGTAGTCAGCGTTGGGTTACCATTTTCGGACAGGGTGCGGTATAGCTGCTGACGTGAAAGCCCCGCTTTGGCTGAAATCTCTCCGATACCGCCGCGCGCTTCGATAACGCGTCTGAGGGCAATCAAATAGGCTGGGATCCCCTGGTCTTCGTAAATTTCATCCAGTGCAATTTGCAGATAGAGTTGCGCGTAAGAAGGATTTTCGCGCAGCATTTTGACTACAGCTTCATCATGGCTGACGGTACTTGAGAATTTTCGCTCACTTTTGCTCATTGGGTTTATCCTTTTGATGATCTTTCCAGTAGTCTATTGCCAGCATCACATCCGCTTTCTGGCTCTTTTTATCACCGCCGATCAGCAACAATAAGATTTCCCGACGCTGGACTGCAAAATAGACTCGATAACCGGGACCACAATCAACCTTCAACTCCCAGACACCCTCTCTGAGATAACGGTAATCGCCAAAATTCCCCTTCTCCGCGCGGTCGATTCGCAGAAGGATCCGAAACGCCAGCTCCGGATCCTTTCGTCTCATCTTTGCTACCCAATCCTCAAACGGTATTTTTCCGTCGCGGGTTCGGTAACGTTTAACAACGTAGTCCCTGTTCATGATTTTATCCCTGAAAACCCTTTTTGTCTTTTATAAAAGACAAAACTTTACGCGATCATCAGCTCTAGCTTTTCGCGCAACTCCCCTTCCAGCGGCAACGCTTTCTGGGTTTTGAGATCGATACAGACAAAGGTGATCAGCGCATCGGCCACCACCTGCCCTTCTGGCTCCAGCATAACGACCTGGCTCAATACACCACTTTTGCCATTCAGTTGTTGGACCTCACTGGTCACGGTGAGCACATCCCCCAGCACAGCCGGGCGGCGGTAGTTAATGTTGATATTGACGACCACAAACGCGATGTTGTGTGCGGTCAGCCACTGGAAGCTTTCGCTGTTCTCCAGGCCGTCCCAGCGCGCCTCTTCAAGAAATTCAAGGTAGCGGGCGTTATTGACGTGCTGGTAAACATCGAGGTGATAACCACGGACTTTGATTTGTGTCTGCATAGCGCAATAGCCTTACGTTGTTATAGGTTCAGAGGTCATAACTGGTATGACCTCTTTATCCTGGCAAATTTTTGCCTCAGTGCAAGTGATTACGCGATTACAGCGTCAGGTGTGCGAGATTGCGCTCAACCAGCGCGCTGCCCATACCCGGCACCTGCTTGAGATCGTCAAGGGTTTTGAAAGGGCCATACTCTTCACGATAGCTGACGATGGCCTGCGCTTTTTTTAGGCCCACGCCATTCATAACGCGGGCAAGATCGTCCGCAGAGGCAGTATTGATACTGACCCGCGTACCCTCGTCCTCAATGGCTTTCGTGCTGGCCGTCGCGTTGGCTTTAACATGACCTTGTGACGATGCATCGGCCTGGTTTTGTGCAGCCTGCGCTTTAGCCGAGGGGGACGCCGCCAGCGCGCCTGCACTCATCCCGGAAGTGGCAATAGCCAGTGTAATTAACAGTGCTTTGATTCCACATTTCATGCTGTTTTCTCCTTGTTTGTTGACAGCCACACCACGATAACCGCACGGGAAAACAGGGACAAACAACAGATTGCAGAAATGGAAAAGGCCGCGAAAGCGGCCTTTAATTTTTGCAGAGCGTTACGAAAATCTGCGAGCAGATACGTAATTATTGCTCCTGAGTGACCACATCACCCAGTTTGATTTTGGCTTCTTTACGCAGGTTGCTCATCATCGCTTCGAAAGCAATCTGGGCATTGTTCTGGGTAATTCCCTGAACCATGGCCTTCTTCTGCGCGTCTGGCAGCGTACCGGCTTTTACTTCATCCAGCGCCAGAAGCACCACGTTACCCTGCATATCGGTCGTGGTACCATAGACAGGTTTGTCTTTCGCCGGCAGACTCAGACCAAACGCCGCCTGGCTGACAGGGTCCTGACCGGTACGGCTCAGCGTTTTTGCTTCGCCAAAGCTCAGGCCAGCCGCTTTCAGCGCATCGTTCTTACCGGCTTTCAGATCGGCCAGAATTTTCTCTGCATCCAGTTTTGCCTGCTGTGCCGCTTTGTTGTGTTTGACCAGCGCCACCACCTGATCTTTCACTTCCGCCAGGGGCTTCACTGCCTCGGCTTTGTGCTCGCTGACGCGCAGTACGAACGCTCGGTCACCATCAACGGTAATGATGTCTGAGTTGCTGCCCGGCGTACCGTTCTCACCGACCAGACCACCATTGAAAATGGCATCTGAAACCGGTTTGAAGTTCAGTTCTTCCGGCAGGTTTTCGTGGCTGAACCAGCCCGTCTCAACCGCTTTCACGCCAGCAGCCTGCTCAGCGCCCGCCAGTGATTCGTTGTCGTTGCTTGCGGCATCGCTCACTTTCTGTTGCAGAGCATAGAAGGCGTCCAGCGCTTTCTCCTGCTTCACTTTCGCAGCGATATCATCACGAACGTCAGCCAGCGGCTTGGTTTTCGCCGCCACAACATCGTCCAGACGCGCCACCAGGAAGCCGACGGAGGATTTGATTACACCAGACAGTTGGCCTTTCTCTTTCAGGCCTGCATTTTTCAGCTCGTCCGGGGTAGTGGACTCTTCCAGCCAGCCCATATCACCACCGTTTTTGGCAGAAATAATGTCGGTGGATTTTGCTTTCGCTAAGGTGGCGAAATCAGCGCCTTTATTCAGCTCGTCCAGCACGGCTTTCGCTTCTGCTTCCGTTTTGGTCTGGATCACGCTGTAACGGTTACGCTGCGGCTGAGTGAACTGATCCTGATGCTGGTCGTAATAAGACTGGATCTCGGCGTCAGTCGCGTTTTCCTGCATCGCAGCTGCATCCAGCTTGATATAGCTTACGCGGAACTGTTCCGGAGAGATGAAGTTGTTCTTGTTTTGCTCGTAGTAAGCATTAACTTCAGCGTCGCTAACCTGCTGTTTCGCTGCCAGTGCGTTGACATCAATCGTCGCTTCACGCACCACGCGTTGCTGCGCCACCAGTGCCGCCAGCTCTTCAGTTTCGCCTTTCAGCATGAAATCGGTGCCCACCACCGCGTTGATCAGCTGTTGCGTGGTCAACTGGTTACGCAGCGCCTGAGCGTACTGGTCAGCCGTCATACCCATCTGGTTAACAATGCTGTTGTAACGCGCGTTGTCGAACTTCCCATTAGACTGGAAAGCCTGCGTCGAGAAGATGGCTTTTTTAACCTGCTCATCGCTGATGCCCAGACCGAGGCTTTTCGCGTACTGATCCAGCAGCGCTTCGTCGATAAGGCGGTTCAGCGTCTGCTGACGCAGGTTTTTCATATAGCCTTCGTTGGCTGCAAGTTCAGAGTATTGGTCGCCCAGTTGCTGCTGCATGCGGTTACGTTCACCAGCAAAAGCGTTCTCAAACTGCCCACGGCTAATTTCCTGGCCATTCACTTTTGCGGCGTAGTTCGCGCCACCGCCGATGAGGTAACTACTCACACCGGTCAATATGAACGACACGATAATGATACCGAAAATAATCTTGAGCACGAGACTGTTAGCAGCCGTGCGTAAGCTGTCCATCATGGTGTAACAACACTCCGCTGTAGGTGACTGGTTACCTGACGCTGACGGAAAATCCTGACCGTCGCGCGTAAAGGCGTATTGTGACAAGAAAACAGGGCAATTGTCAGCCCACAACTCGCATAAACTCGCACAAATCAGGTCTGGACAAACAAAAAAGGCACATCAAACGATGCGCCCTTGTACTTTTCAGCTTCCCTGGAGCGGGAAAGCAATCAGTTTACTGCGTCTTTCAGCGCTTTACCTGCACGGAAACCCGGCACTTTAGCGGCAGCAATGGTGATCTCTTTACCGGTTTGAGGGTTGCGGCCAGTACGGGCTGCACGCTCTTTAACCGCAAAAGTACCGAAGCCTACCAGTGCAACGTCGTCCCCAGCTTGCAGAGATTCAGTAACAGAAGCAATTAAAGCATCTAAAGCACGTCCCGCTGCAGCTTTAGAAATATCAGCACCCGCAGCAATTTTGTCAATCAGTTGAGATTTATTCACTGTTCTCTTCCTCTCTTTATAATTTATATCGCACCTGAATCCTTCACAGCGCGACCGCGCAGCAGTTATATCAGTCCTGCTATGACCTTACAACACCCGTTGTTGATGGCTAACCCAATCAGCAATCTAAATTAGCTATACAAAAAAAGGCTGGCAAGTACGAAATGACTTACCAGCCTTGTTTTTATTGGCGCTCTTTGCGCGAGGTCACTATTTTGCGGTTACAACCTGCATTCCGGACGGTTCATTTTGCAGTGCGAGAGTCAGAACTTCCTCAATGCGTTTCACCGGATGGATCTGCAAATCGGCAATAACGTTGTCCGGAATCTCTTCCAGATCGCGTTTATTTTCGTAAGGGATCAATACGGTTTTGATCCCACCGCGGTGTGCCGCCAGCAGTTTTTCTTTTAACCCGCCGATAGGCAGTACCTGACCACGCAGCGTAATTTCACCGGTCATGGCCACATCAGCACGAACCGGGTTCCCTGTCAGGCAGGAAACCAGCGCCGTACACATGGCAATACCCGCGCTTGGGCCATCTTTCGGCGTCGCCCCTTCCGGAACGTGAACGTGAATGTCGCGTTTTTCGTAGAAATCCGGGTTGATACCCAGTTTTTCCGCACGCGCGCGCACCACGGTCAGC
Source organism: Enterobacter sp. DTU_2021_1002640_1_SI_PRY_ASU_LCPMC_013 (assembly GCF_032389435.1). Taxonomy (NCBI): domain Bacteria; kingdom Pseudomonadati; phylum Pseudomonadota; class Gammaproteobacteria; order Enterobacterales; family Enterobacteriaceae; genus Enterobacter; species Enterobacter sp. DTU_2021_1002640_1_SI_PRY_ASU_LCPMC_013. Next base: position 1,050,179 of record NZ_CP135594.1, on the reverse strand, counting down.
GCCGCCTGGATGGACTCCTGCATCACTTCACCCAGCGAACCGGTGTAGGTCAGCTTGCCTTTGCCCGGGACACAGGCGGTTTCGATGGTCAGCAGATCGCCGCCCACTTCCGTCCATGCCAGACCGGTCACCTGACCAACGCGGTTTTCGTTGTCTGCGCGACCATAGTCGAAGCGCTGAACGCCCAGGTACGCATGCAGATTGTCGCCGTTAATCACAATGTGTTTCAGGCTCTTATCCAGCAGCAGCTGTTTCACCGCTTTACGACACAGTTTGGAGATTTCACGCTCAAGGCTACGCACGCCCGCTTCACGGGTGTAATAGCGAATGATGCCAATAATCGCGCTGTCCTCGACGGTCAGCTCGTTGGCTTTCAGCGCGTTACGCTCAATCTGTTTCGGCAGCAGGTGCTGCTTAGCGATGTTCAGCTTCTCATCTTCGGTATAACCGGAGAGACGGATCACTTCCATACGGTCCAGCAGCGGGGCCGGAATGTTCATGGAGTTGGAAGTCGCCACGAACATCACATCGCTCAGGTCGTAGTCCACTTCCAGGTAGTGATCGCTGAACGCCACGTTCTGTTCTGGATCAAGCACTTCCAGCAACGCCGACGCCGGATCGCCACGCATGTCCGAAGACATTTTGTCGATCTCATCCAGCAGGAACAGCGGGTTTTTAACCCCCACTTTCGCCATCTTCTGGATCAGCTTGCCCGGCATAGAACCGATGTAGGTACGGCGGTGACCGCGGATTTCCGCTTCATCGCGTACGCCGCCCAGCGCCATACGGATATACTTACGTCCGGTCGCTTTGGCGATGGACTGACCCAGAGAGGTTTTACCCACGCCTGGAGGCCCTACCAGGCACAGAATTGGGCCTTTGATTTTGTTCACACGGCTTTGTACCGCGAGGTACTCAAGAATGCGGTCTTTCACGCGTTCCAGGCCGTAGTGGTCGGTATCGAGGATTTCCTGCGCCTGACGCAGGTCTTTTTTGACCTTGCTGCGGGCATTCCACGGAACCTGCACCATCCACTCAATATAGCCGCGCACGACGGTCGCCTCTGCCGACATCGGAGACATCATTTTCAGCTTCTGCAACTCAGCTTCGGCTTTCTCTTTCGCCTCTTTCGGCATCTTCGCCGCGTCGATCTTACGCTTCAGCGCTTCGTTTTCATCCGGCGCATCGTCCATCTCGCCGAGCTCTTTCTGAATGGCTTTCATTTGCTCGTTCAGATAGTACTCACGCTGCGATTTTTCCATCTGCTTTTTGACGCGGTTGCGAATGCGCTTCTCAACCTGGAGCAGATCGATCTCAGACTCCATCATCGCCATCAGGTATTCCAGACGTTCGTTAACGTCGGACATTTCCAGCACGGACTGTTTGTCAGCCAGCTTCAGCGGCATGTGCGCAGCGATGGTATCCGCCAGACGTGCAGGATCGTCGATGCTGTTCAGCGACGTCAGCACTTCAGGTGGGATTTTCTTATTCAGCTTGATGTAGCCTTCGAACTGGCTGATCGCGGTGCGTACCAGCACTTCCTGTTCGCGCTCATCAAGTTCCGGTGAATCAAGGTACTCTGCCTTCGCAGAGAAGTGTTCGCCATCGTCTGACAGAGTGGTAATACGCGCACGCTGTAAGCCTTCCACCAGCACCTTCACGGTGCCGTCTGGCAGCTTCAGCATCTGCAAAATAGAGGCCACGGTCCCGACGGTGAAAAGATCGTTTACACCCGGCTCATCCGTTGATGCTTCCTTCTGCGCGACCAACATGATTTTTTTATCATGATCCATGGCGGCTTCGAGGCAACGGATAGATTTTTCCCGCCCTACAAATAAGGGTATGACCATGTGCGGATAAACCACCACATCGCGCAACGGCAATACGGGGATTTCAATGCGTTCAGAACGCTCAGGATTCATAGAGCTCTCTCTTAGTTTAGTGTCCGCCAGGTAAACTGGTCATGTAACTGTGCTTCACACAACCATTAACATGTAATCCAGTATATGGGGATGTTTCCCATACATTCAACGCCATGAATACGGAAAAAGTAAAGGGGAGATAAAATCCCCCCTTTTTGATTAACTGATTGTATGAAATGGTGAATTATTCGCCAGATGCCTGCTGCGCTTCCGGTTTACCGTAAATCAGTAACGGCTTGGACTGGCCACCAATGACGGACTCGTCGATCACGACTTTTTCAACGTCTTCCATAGAAGGAAGATCGTACATCGTGTCGAGCAATGCTGCTTCTACGATAGAACGCAGGCCACGGGCACCGGTTTTACGCGCCATCGCTTTCTTGGCAATCGCGTCCAGTGCTTCGTCACGGAATTCCAGCTCAACGCCTTCCAGATTAAACAGCGCCTGATACTGCTTGGTCAGCGCGTTTTTCGGCTCTTTCAGGATCTGAATCAGCGCGTCTTCGCTCAGTTCGTTCAGGGTCGCCACAACCGGCAGACGGCCGATAAATTCTGGAATCAAACCGAATTTGATCAGATCTTCCGGTTCAACCTGCGCCAGCAGCTGGCCTTCGTTTGGTTTTTCAGACGTGGCTTTCACCGTTGCGCCAAAACCAATGCCGGAGCCGGTTTCCACACGGTGAGAGATCACTTTATCCAGGCCTGCAAACGCACCACCACAGATAAACAGGATCTTGGAGGTATCAACCTGCAAGAATTCCTGCTGCGGATGTTTACGCCCACCCTGCGGTGGAACAGCCGCAACCGTACCTTCAATCAGCTTCAGCAGCGCCTGCTGCACGCCCTCGCCCGAGACGTCACGGGTGATCGACGGGTTGTCTGATTTACGGGAGATTTTGTCGATCTCATCGATATAGACGATCCCGCGCTGGGCTTTCTGTACGTCGTAATCGCACTTCTGGAGCAGCTTCTGGATAATATTTTCAACGTCTTCACCCACATAACCGGCTTCGGTCAGGGTGGTGGCATCCGCCATGGTGAACGGAACATCCAGCAGGCGCGCCAGCGTTTCCGCCAGCAGGGTTTTACCGGAACCCGTAGGCCCGATCAGCAGAATGTTACTTTTGCCCAGCTCTACGCCATTGCTGGTATCGCCGTTACGCAGACGTTTGTAGTGGTTGTATACCGCCACCGCCAGCACTTTTTTCGCCTGCTCCTGACCAATGACATAGTCGTCCAGGTGGTGGCGAATCTCGTGTGGCGTTGGTAACGCGCTGCGCTCACGGTGCGGCGCGACTTCTTTAATCTCTTCGCGAATGATGTCGTTACATAAATCGACGCATTCGTCGCAGATATACACGGACGGCCCGGCAATCAGTTTACGCACTTCATGCTGGCTTTTGCCGCAAAAAGAGCAGTACAGCAGTTTGCCCGAACCATCTTTGCGTTTATCTGTCATGAGTCCAAACCTCTTTTTTAAGTTCTATGTGCCGCACATGACGACGCAAATGCCATTCTCAGACGCAAGCTGCTTACAGGCAACGTGCCGCCCTACCTTAGTATAGCGGCACACTCGCGTCGCGGGCATCAATTACGATGGGTCAAAATGGAGTCGACTAAGCCGTACTCAACTGCCTCTGGTGCAGAGAGGAAGCGATCGCGCTCGGTATCGCGCTCGATCTGCTCGAGAGGTTGACCCGTATGCTGCGCCATAAGTTCATTCATGCGCGCTTTTACTTTCAGAATTTCTCGGGCGTGGATTTCAATATCCGTCGCCTGGCCCTGGTAACCACCCAGCGGCTGGTGAATCATCACGCGCGAGTTAGGCAGGCAGAAACGCTTACCTTTCGCCCCTGCGGTTAACAGGAAAGCACCCATGGATGCCGCCTGCCCCATACAGATGGTGCTGACATCCGGCTTGATGAATTGCATGGTGTCATAAATTGACATGCCCGCCGTAATCACACCGCCTGGCGAGTTGATGTACAGGTAAATGTCTTTTTCCGGGTTTTCCGCTTCCAGGAACAGCATCTGCGCCACGATCAGGTTAGCCATATGGTCTTCCACCTGGCCGGTCAGAAAGATAACGCGTTCCTTGAGTAGACGGGAATAGATATCGAAAGAACGCTCACCGCGTGAGGTCTGTTCAATAACCATTGGCACCAGCGCCATATGGGGTGCAAAGTTATCTCGTTCGCCACTGTATGACATTTCCGTCTCCTGGTTCAAAATTGAAAACACCTGCTGTACTGATTGTAACCTTATGGACGGATTATCAGCCAGTCTCAATCATCGTGATTACATACTAATGGGGGTCGTTATGCCCTATTTCAAGCATAACAACGTTTTGTTGTAACGCTAACACTGAAAGGGCGTTTTAGCACCCTTCCAGGACTAAAGCTGTGATAAAAAAAACCCGTCGCCGGAGGGCAACGGGTTTTTTGTTCAAACTTTAAACCGTCGGGGCGAAATTACGCCTGCTGGTTCATCAGTTCGGTGAAAGAGGTCTCTTTTTCGGTCACTTTCGCTTTCGCCAGTACCGCTTCAACAGCCTGCTCTTCCAGTGCGACGTTGCGCATGTTGTCCATCAGCTCTTTGTTCTTACCGTAGAACTCGATCACTTCTGATGGATCTTCGTATGCAGAAGCCATCTCTTCGATCAGGCCTTTCACACGCTCTTCGTCAGCTTTCAGCTCGTGGGTACGAATCACTTCGCCCAGCAGCAGGCCGACAACAACGCGACGTTTCGCTTGCTCTTCGAACAGCTCGCGTGGCAGTTCCATCGCTTGCTGCTGGTTGCCACCGAAGCGCTGTGCGGCCTGACGGCGCAGAACGTCGATTTCGCTGTCGATCAGGGCAGCAGGAACGTCGATGTCGTTCGCTTTCACCAGACCTTCAATCGCCTGAGACTTCACGCGGTTACGTACAGCGCCGTTCAGCTCGCGCTCCATGTTTTTACGCACTTCGGTACGCAGGCCCGCAACAGAACCATCTTCCACGCCGAAACGCTTGATGAATTCTTCAGTCAGCTCTGGCAGTTCGCGCTCTTCCACTTTCTTCAGGTTGATAACGAACTTCGCTGCTTTACCTTTCAGGTTTTCAGCGTGGTATTCTTCAGGGAAGGTCACGTCAATGGTGAACTCTTCGCCCGCTTTGTGGCCTTTGATACCGTCTTCGAAGCCTGGGATCATACGACCCTGGCCCATCGCCAGTACGAAGTCAGACGCTTTACCGCCTTCGAACTCTTCGCCGTCTACAGAACCGGTGAAGTCGATGGTTACACGGTCTTCCGCGTCAACAGCGCCTTCTTTCTCTTTCCAGTTCGCCTGCTGCTTACGCAGGGTATCCAGCATGCCGTCAACGTCTTCGTCAGTCACGGAAACGATCGGTTTTTCAACTTCGATAGATTCCAGACCTTTCAGCTCAACTTCCGGGTACACTTCGAACTCTACGGAGTAGGTGAAGTCTTCGCCCTGCTTGTATTCACCTGGAACGTAGTTCGGCGCGCCGGCTGGATTGATTTTTTCTTTGATGATCGCGTCGATAAAGTTGCGGCTCATCAGTTCACCCAGCACATCCTGACGCACGGAAGCGCCATAACGCTGAGCAACAACATTCATTGGTACTTTGCCCTTGCGGAAGCCGTCAATACGTACTTTTTTTGCTACGTTGACCAGCTCGCTTTTCACAGCAGTTTCGATGCTGTCAGCAGCGATAGTAATCGTTACACGGCGGCCAAGGCCTTGAGTGGTTTCAACTGAAACTTGCATCTTGTTACCTCAAAAAAATCACAGTGCTCGGTCAACTCTGAATCTGTCTGTTATACCGGGATGCTCTCTTATGTGCAGATTCACATTCCCTGTCGCCAGAATCATCCCGAAGACATTCAATAAGACGCGGCATTATAGCGGCATCACTTAGGTGAGTCGAGAACGGTTGGAGCTAGTTGCTGCGGCTTTTTTCACACTTTAAGGCTATTTTTAGCCTTAAAAACGCGCCATCCGCTCAAAACTCAGACAAAACAAAACGGCCCGAAGGCCGTTTTGACGAAATCTGTAAGCAACATACTGGAAAAACTCCGGCGGTTGCAAATCCGATTTATCAGGCGATGGTGCCTGCACCCCGACAAGGCGGTGATGCGAATACCGTATCCTGTAGCCCTTCCCATTCCTTGATGGTGTAGGTATGCAGCGCCAGCGCATGTACGGTTGTGGAGAGTTCTTCCGTCAAGGTGCTGTAGATCAAGCGGTGTCGGTTCAGGAAACGTTCTCCCGTGAAGCGATCGCTGACCAGAACCACTTTAAAGTGGCTTTCAGAACCTGCCGGCACGTTATGACGATAGCTTTCGTCGACAACTTCGAGAAACACAGGGTTGAACGCTGCCCTTAATTTTTCTTCTATCTGTTCACGTATCATCATGAAATCACTCCTCCGACAACGCTAAGATGTCACCCATCCCTTTAAATATTAGCCGCTTTTACCGGTTCCATTACACCTTGACAACAAATATTTAGCTTTCGTCTGATTTTCTCATCCAAACGAATGAAGTTCACTAGGAGGTTCATACGTTTTGTCACTTACAGGCAGAGAAAAGCGGAAAGGTGGTCAGTTTTCGGACAAGGCGATGAATTTACATGCGTTGACCACTTCCCCTGGCCGTTAGCGATGTTATGATGGCGGCAATTTTTCTCTCTTTGCTTACGATTCGTTGAGAACCCGAAAATGTTAAAAAAACTCTTCTTTCCGTTGGTAGCACTCTTTATGCTCGCCGGCTGCGCGACTCCGCCGACGACCATTGACGTTTCACCAAAAATTACCCTGCCTCAGCAGGATCCAAGCCTGATGGGCGTCACGGTCAGCATTAATGGCGCCGATCAGCGTCAGGACCAGGCGCTGGCGAAAGTGACTCGCGACAACCAGCAGGTCACGCTAACCGCCTCCCGCGACCTGCGCTTCCTGTTGCAGGAAGTGCTGGAAAAACAGATGACCTCCCGTGGCTACATGATTGGCCCAAGCGGCGCGGTTGATCTGCAAATCATCGTGAACAACCTGTACGCTGACGTCTCCCAGGGTAACGTTCGCTACAACATTGCGACTAAAGCCGATATCGCCATCATCGCTACCGCGAAGAACGGCAACAAAATGAACAAAAACTACCGTGCAAGCTATTCCGTTGAAGGCGCATTCCAGGCCTCCAACAAAAATATCGCTGACGCGGTTAACAGCGTGCTGACTGACACTATTGCCGACATGGCGCAGGACACCAGCATTCACGACTTCATCAAGCAGAACGCCCGTTAATCCTGCTGACTGACCCGGTGCTTCACCGGGTCAGTTCATAAGAACATGTCCAGTCACTACTTACGTATTTTCCAGCAACCGAAATCAGCTATTCTGCTGATCCTTGGTTTCGCCTCCGGTTTACCGCTTGCGCTCACCTCCGGCACGTTACAGGCGTGGATGACGGTTGAGAACATCGATCTTAAAACCATTGGTTTCTTCTCGCTCGTCGGCCAGGCTTACGTCTTTAAGTTCCTGTGGTCGCCGGTGATGGATCGCTATACCCCACCGTTACTCGGGCGCCGTCGCGGCTGGTTAGTGATGACGCAGGTGCTGCTGTTGCTGGCCATTGCCGCAATGGGTTTCCTTGAGCCGTCAACACAGCTGCGCTGGATGGCCGCGCTTGCGGTAGTCATCGCCTTCTGTTCCGCTTCGCAGGACATTGTTTTTGACGCCTGGAAGACGGACGTCCTGCCAGCGGAAGAGCGTGGCGCCGGTGCGGCAATCAGCGTGCTTGGCTACCGCCTGGGTATGCTGGTTTCCGGCGGGCTGGCCCTCTGGCTTGCCGACCGCTATCTCGGCTGGCAGGGAATGTACTGGCTGATGGCCGCTCTGCTGATCCCCTGCATTATTGCCACGCTATTCGCGCCCGAACCGAGCGATGTGATTCCGGTCCCCCGCTCGCTGGAGCAGGCCGTCGCCGCACCGCTCCGCGACTTCTTTGGTCGCAATAATGCCTGGCTGATCCTGCTGCTGATTGTCCTTTATAAGCTTGGCGACGCTTTCGCCATGAGTCTGACCACCACCTTCCTGATCCGCGGCGTCGGGTTTGATGCGGGCGAAGTCGGCGTGGTGAACAAAACCCTGGGACTGTTTGCCACGATCGTCGGCGCGCTGTACGGCGGTGTATTGATGCAGCGCCTGACGCTGTTCCGCGCTCTGCTGATCTTCGGCATCCTTCAGGGCGCATCGAATGCCGGTTACTGGCTGCTGTCGATCACCGACAAGCATATGATCAGCATGGCGACGGCGGTATTCTTTGAAAACCTGTGTGGCGGTATGGGCACTGCGGCATTTGTCGCCCTGCTGATGACGCTGTGCAATAAGTCATTTTCCGCCACCCAATTTGCGCTACTGTCTGCCCTTTCTGCCGTCGGGCGCGTATACGTTGGCCCCGTCGCGGGCTGGTTTGTTGAAGCTCACGGCTGGCCGACGTTTTATCTCTTCTCGGTGGTGGCGGCGGTGCCGGGGATTTTATTGCTGCTGGTCTGTCGCCAGACGCTGGAATATACCCAGCGGACGGAACACTTCATGCCGCGCACGGAATATCAGGCTGCCTATCGGTTTGCCCTGCGTCTGCTGATGGCTGGTTGTCTTGCGCTGGTAGTGTGGCTCGCGGTACTCATCTTGAATGCGACGACCACCTTGTCGCTTCCGTTTGAAACCCAGCTGCTTGATGCAGGGGTGTTACTCGCCATCGTGGGTATCCTGACCGGTGGGATGCTGGATTTCATGTCATTGCGGAAAACGCAGATGACATGAAGTAAAAAGCGAAAGGTTATTTCCCGTTGTAATAACGACACGAAATTATAACGGCGAAATAACCGCCATCGGCAAAAAAAATATTTGTTGTTTTGTGCGGGATAGCATTCGGAAATTATTGGAGCTTATTTCGCTACGCTATTTTCCGTTAAACGATTCAGCATTCGAAAGATTGAATTTTCGTTTTTTAGTTGTCTTTTTATTGATAATTAATTGTTAATTATTTGTGTATTTTTCACAATGGTTATACCAATTGTCCCTTTTGCGGTATGCTGGGGCACCCTTTCGTTATAACGCCCGCTCCGTGCGGCTTCCCCCGGAAAACGCGACATAATTTGCAACACTTGTGACATGTGCGGCAGAACCCGGTAACACCTTCCTGACACAGGGCTAATGATGTTTACAGTAATGTAACCTTCCCGTAAAATGCCCCCACACTTTAAACGCCACCAGACTCCCGTGGAATTGAGGTCGTTAAATGAGACTCAGGAAATACAATAAAAGTTTGGGATGGTTGTCATTATTCGCAGGCACTGTATTACTCAGTGGCTGCGATTCTGCACTACTAGACCCCAAAGGACAGATTGGACTGGAACAACGTTCATTGATACTGACGGCTTTTGGCCTGATGTTGATTGTGGTTATTCCTGCCATCTTGATGGCTGTTGGTTTCGCCTGGAAGTATCGTGCGAGCAATAAAGATGCGAAGTATAGCCCTAACTGGTCACACTCCAATAAAGTGGAAGCTGTGGTCTGGACGGTACCTATTCTGATCATCCTGTTCCTTGCTGTACTGACCTGGAAAACCACTCACGCACTTGAGCCGAGCAAACCGCTGGTTCACGATGAAAAACCTATTACCATTGAAGTGGTCTCCATGGACTGGAAATGGTTCTTCATCTATCCAGAACAGGGCATTGCTACCGTGAATGAAATCGCCTTCCCGGCGAACACTCCGGTTCAGTTCAAAGTGACCTCCAACTCCGTAATGAACTCCTTCTTCATCCCACGTCTGGGCAGCCAGATTTACGCGATGGCCGGTATGCAGACTAACCTGCACCTGATTGCGAATGAAGCAGGCACCTACGACGGTATCTCCGCCAGCTATAGTGGCCCGGGCTTCTCGGGTATGAAGTTCAAAGCTATCGCTACGCCAGACCGCGCGACTTTCGACCAGTGGGTTGCAAAAGCGAAGCAGTCTCCAAACACCATGTCTGACATGGCGGCGTTCGAAAAAGTGGCTGCACCTAGCGAATACAACAAGGTGGAGTACTTCTCTAACGTGAAACCGAATCTGTTCAAAGACGTTATTGGCAAATTTATGGATCACGGCATGAGCATGGACATGACCCAGCCTGAAGGCGAGCACAACACGCACCAGGGTATGGAAGGCATGGACATGAGCCACGCGGAAACCGCTCACTAAGGGGCCGAGGAAGAAAATGTTCGGAAAATTGACACTGGATGCAGTGCCCTACCATGAACCGATTATTATGGTTACGGTGGCTGCAATTATCATTGGTGGCGCGGCCTTAGTTGGCCTGATCACTTACTTCGGTAAGTGGAGCTACCTGTGGAATGAGTGGCTGACTTCGGTTGACCACAAAAAACTCGGTATCATGTACTGCATCGTCGGTATCGTCATGTTAATTCGTGGCTTTGCGGATGCAATCATGATGCGTAGCCAGCAGGCGCTTGCGTCTGCGGGCGAAGCCGGCTTCCTGCCACCGCACCACTACGATCAGATCTTTACCGCCCACGGCGTTATCATGATCTTCTTCGTGGCGATGCCGCTGGTAATCGGTCTGATGAACGTGGTCGTTCCGCTGCAAATCGGCGCGCGCGACGTTGCGTTCCCGTTCCTGAACAACCTGAGCTTCTGGTTCACGGTTGTCGGCGTTATCCTGGTTAACCTGTCACTGGGTGTGGGCGAATTTGCTCAGACTGGCTGGCTGGCCTACCCGCCGCTGTCGGGAATTGAGTACAGTCCGGGCGTGGGCGTTGACTACTGGATTTGGGCGCTTCAGCTCTCCGGTGTCGGTACCACCCTGACCGGTATTAACTTCTTCGTGACCATCCTGAAGATGCGTGCACCAGGTATGACGATGTTCAAGATGCCAGTATTTACCTGGGCATCTCTGTGCGCCAACGTCCTGATTATCGCGTCGTTCCCAATTCTGACCGTCACCATCGCGCTGCTGACCCTGGATCGCTATCTGGGCACCCATTTCTTCACGAATGATATGGGTGGCAACATGATGATGTACATCAACTTGATTTGGGCCTGGGGTCACCCGGAAGTGTACATCCTGGTTCTGCCGGTGTTCGGTGTGTTCTCCGAAATCGCGGCAACCTTCTCGCGTAAACGCCTGTTTGGTTACACCTCTCTGGTGTGGGCAACCGTATGTATTACCGTCCTGTCGTTCATCGTCTGGCTGCACCACTTCTTCACCATGGGTGCGGGTGCCAACGTAAACGCCTTCTTCGGTATTACCACCATGATTATCGCGATCCCGACCGGGGTTAAGATCTTCAACTGGCTGTTCACCATGTACCAGGGTCGTATCGTGTTCCACTCAGCTATGCTGTGGACCATCGGCTTCATCGTGACCTTCTCCGTAGGTGGGATGACCGGCGTACTGCTGGCGGTACCAGGTGCTGACTTCGTTCTGCACAACAGTCTGTTCCTGATTGCGCACTTCCATAACGTTATCATCGGTGGCGTGGTCTTCGGCTGCTTCGCTGGTGTGACCTACTGGTGGCCAAAAGCGTTCGGTTTCACCCTGAACGAAAAATGGGGTAAACGCGCGTTCTGGTTCTGGATCATCGGCTTCTTCGTGGCGTTTATGCCGCTGTACGTGCTGGGCTTCATGGGGATGACCCGTCGTCTGAGCCAGCAGATCGATCCGCAGTTCCACCCAATGCTGATGGTTGCAGCGGGCGGCGCAGCGCTGATTGCCTGCGGTATTCTGTGCCAGCTGATTCAGTACTACGTGTCTATCCGTGACCGTAACCTGAACCGCGACCTGACCGGTGACCCGTGGGGTGGCCGTACGCTGGAGTGGGCGACCTCTTCTCCGCCTCCGTTCTATAACTTTGCCGTAGTGCCGCACATTCACGAGCGTGATGCATTCTGGGAAATGAAAGAAAAAGGTGAAGCGTACAAGCAACCTGAGCATTACGAAGAGATCCATATGCCGAAAAACAGCGCCGCGGGCATGGTTATTGCCGCTTTCGCAACGGTATTTGGTTTCGCAATGATCTGGCACATCTGGTGGATGGCGATTGTTGGCTTCGCTGGCATCGTAATCAGCTGGATTGTGAAGAGCTTTGACGAGGACGTGGACTACTACGTACCAGTCCGTGAAGTTGAAAAGCTGGAAAACCAGCATTTTGACGAGATTTCTAAAGCGGGGCTGAAAAATGGCAACTGATACTCTGGCGCACTCAACTGCCCACGCGCATGAACATGCGCACCATGATACAGGACCGACGAAAGTCTTCGGTTTCTGGATCTACCTGATGAGCGACTGCATCCTGTTCTGCTGTCTGTTCGCAACCTATGCCGTTCTGGTGAACGGCACAGCGGGCGGCCCGACCGGTAAGGACATCTTTGAACTGCCGTTCGTTCTGGTTGAAACCGCACTGCTGTTATTCAGCTCCATCACCTACGGCATGGCGGCTATCGCCATGTACAAAAACAACAAGAGCCAGGTTGTCTCCTGGCTGGCGTTGACCTGGCTGTTTGGTGCTGGCTTTATCGGGATGGAAATCTATGAATTCCATCACCTGATCATGGAAGGTTTCGGCCCGGATCGTAGCGGCTTCCTGTCAGCGTTCTTCGCGCTGGTAGGCACCCACGGTCTGCACGTGACCTCGGGTCTGATCTGGATGGCGGTGCTGATGTTCCAGATCTCCCGTCGCGGCCTGACCAGTACTAACCGTACCCGTATTATGTGCCTGAGCCTGTTCTGGCACTTCCTGGACGTGGTATGGATCTGTGTGTTCTCTGTTGTCTATCTGATGGGGGCGATGTAATGAGTCATTCTAACGATCATGGCGCTTCCCACGGCAGCGTAAAAACCTACATGACAGGTTTCATCCTGTCGATCATTCTGACGGTGATCCCGTTCTGGATGGTGATGAACGGTTCTGCATCTAAGCCGGTTATCCTGGGCGCAATCCTGGTGACCGCGGTGATTCAGATTCTGGTGCATCTGGTTTGCTTCCTGCACATGAACACCAAGTCCGATGAAGGCTGGAACATGACGGCCTTTATCTTTACCGTGATTATCATCGCTATCCTGGTAGTCGGTTCCATCTGGATTATGTGGAACCTTAACTACAACATGATGGTTCACTAAGAGCGGCGAGTATGTTTAAGCAATACCTGCAAGTCACGAAACCAGGCATCATCTTTGGCAACCTGATCTCCGTAATCGGAGGGTTCCTGCTGGCCTCTAAAGGCAGCATTGATTACACCCTCTTTATTTACACGCTGGTCGGTGTGTCACTGGTGGTTGCGTCCGGTTGTGTATTTAACAACTACATCGACATGGATATCGACAAGAAGATGGAAAGGACCAAAAATCGGGTGCTGGTTAAAGGCCTGATTGCTCCTTCCGTCTCGCTGGTGTACGCCACCTTGCTGGGTATTGCTGGCTTTATGCTGCTGTGGTTTGGTGCAAACCCGCTGGCCTGCTGGCTGGGGGTGATGGGGTTCGTGGTGTATGTGGGCGTCTACAGCCTGTATATGAAACGTCACTCCGTCTACGGCACGCTGATTGGTTCTCTCTCCGGCGCGGCGCCGCCGGTGATTGGCTACTGCGCCGTCACGAACGAGTTCGACAGCGGTGCGGCTATCCTGCTGGCTATCTTTAGCCTGTGGCAGATGCCGCACTCTTACGCCATCGCGATTTTCCGCTTTAAGGATTATCAGGCGGCGAACATTCCGGTTCTGCCGGTCGTGAAAGGCATTTCGGTTGCCAAGAACCACATTACGCTCTACATCATCGCTTTTGCCGTGGCAACGCTGATGCTCTCTCTGGGCGGTTACGCCGGATATAAATATCTGGTGGTAGCAGCTGCGGTGAGCGTATGGTGGCTCGGCATGGCCCTGCGCGGTTATAAAGTGGAAGATGACAAGGTCTGGGCACGCAAGCTGTTTGTGTTCTCGATTGTCGCCATCACCTCCCTGTCCGTGATGATGTCCGTAGACTTCATGGTGCCAGATTCACAACACCTGCTGACTTACGTCTGGTAAGTTTATGTGATGATGAAAAGGGTGCTTCGGCACCCTTTTTTATTCACCAAATCCATTAATCACGCATGTAATATTTGTTAAATAAGCCTTTATTTACCCCGCCCCTTCCCCGCACTACACTATGGCCTGCTTTTGAACTGAGGTGGTAATGAACGATTATAAAATGACGCCAGGCGAACTGCGTGCGACCTGGGGTTTAGGGACTGTTTTCTCGCTGCGGATGCTTGGCATGTTTATGGTCCTGCCCGTTCTGACCACATATGGCATGGCGTTACAGGGTGCCAGCGAAGCGCTGATTGGTCTGGCGATTGGTATCTACGGCCTGGCGCAGGCGATATTCCAGATCCCCTTTGGCCTGCTCTCCGACCGTGTGGGTCGCAAACCGCTGATTGTCGGCGGGCTGCTGGTGTTTGTACTTGGCAGCATCATCGCCGCCCTCTCCCACTCCATCTGGGGAATTATTCTTGGGCGCGCCCTGCAAGGTTCCGGTGCGATTGCCGCCGCCGTGATGGCGCTGCTGTCAGACTTAACCCGCGAGCAAAACCGCACCAAAGCCATGGCGTTTATCGGCGTCAGCTTCGGCGTCACGTTTGCCATCGCCATGGTGCTGGGGCCTGTTATCACTCATGCGCTCGGCCTGCACGCCCTGTTCTGGATGATTGCGGTGCTGGCGACCATCGGGATCGCACTCACGCTGTGGGTTGTGCCTGACAGTAAAAACCACGTCCTCAACCGTGAATCCGGGATGGTGAAAGGCTGCTTCAGCAAAGTCATCGCCGAGCCGCGCCTGCTTAAGCTGAACTTCGGCATTATGTGCCTGCACATTCTGCTGATGTCCACCTTCGTCGCCCTGCCCGGTCAACTTGCCGCAGCAGGTTTCCCGGCGGCAGAGCACTGGAAAATTTATCTGGTCACAATGCTGATCTCGTTTGTCTCCGTTGTGCCCTTCATTATTTACGCCGAAGTGAAGCGCAAAATGAAACGCGTCTTCGTGGGCTGCGTGGCGTTATTGCTGATTGCCGAGATTGTGCTGTGGGGCGCTGGCCCGCATTTCTGGGAACTGATCGCCGGCGTACAGCTGTTCTTCCTGGCGTTTAATCTGATGGAAGCCCTGCTGCCGTCGCTTATCAGCAAAGAGTCTCCGGCAGGATACAAAGGCACCGCGATGGGCATTTACTCCACCAGCCAGTTTCTCGGCGTGGCGATCGGCGGGTCGCTCGGCGGCTGGGTGGACGGTCTGTTTGACTCCCAGACCGTTTTCCTCGTCGGTGCGCTGCTGGCGATGCTCTGGCTGTTTGTTGCCAGCACCATGAAAGAGCCGCGCTATGTGAGTAGCCTGCGGGTAGAAATTCCCGATGACGTGGCAATCGGTGACGCGTTAAAACAGCGTCTGGAAGCGACAGAGGGCGTGAGCGAAGTGCTGATTGTCCCGGAAGAGCGCAGTGCTTATGTCAAAATTGACAGCAAAGTGACTAACCGCTTTGAGGTGGAGCAGGCGCTGAAGGCCTGAAAAAATGCCCGGTTTAGCCGGGCATGATTGTCTTAATCGCGGAAGTTTTTAAACTGGAATGGCTGACCGAGATCGCCGCCACGCACCAGCGCCATCACGGATTGCAGGTCATCACGGGATTTTCCGGTCACGCGGATCTCTTCACCCTGGATCTGCGCCTGCACTTTGAGCTTACTGTCTTTGATAAGCTTAACGATTTTTTTCTGTACCGCGCTCTCAATCCCCTGCTTCAGCTTCGCTTCCACAAACCAGGTTTTGCCGCTGTGAACAAAATCTTCCGGTACATCGAGTGAGGTCCCTTCAATGCCGCGCTTGAGCAGCTTGGCGCGCAGGATATCCAGCAACTGGTTGACCTGGAAATCAGACTCGCTCAGGACTTTGATCGTCTTGTTCGCGTCGTTCAGTTCAATGGTCGCCTCAACGCCACGAAAATCGAAACGTGACTCAACCTCACGGACAGCATTTTCTACGCCGTTACGCGCTTCCTGCAAATCAACTTCAGAAACAATATCGAAAGATGGCATCTTTTCTTCTCCCTTCATTTTTGTTGCGTTGCATAATACCCGCAACGAGGCATAACGAGAAGCTTAGCTGATGGCGCTATACTTAGCGTCATAGCACCTGGCACCGTTGCAGGTGAGGAGGAACGATGAAAGTAACAGTGCTTGGATGCGGAGCCCTTGGCCAACTCTGGCTTACAGCGCTATGCAAACAGGGACACGACGTTCAGGGCTGGCTGCGAATTCCCCAGCCCTATTGCAGTGTGAACGTAATTGGTACAGACGGTTCAATTTTTAACGAGTCTTTGACGGCAAACGATCCGGAATTTCTTGCCACCAGCGATTTGCTGCTGGTCACGCTGAAGGCCTGGCAGGTCTCCGATGCGGTGAAAAGCCTGGCCGCCCAGTTACCTGAAAGCACGCCAATCCTGCTGATTCACAACGGTATGGGTACCATTGAAGAGCTAAAATCTGTCCGGCAACCGCTGCTGATGGGGACAACCACCCACGCGGCACGTCGCGACGGTAACGTCATTATCCATGTTGCCAGTGGTATCACCCATATCGGTCCTGCGCGTGAACAGCCCGGCGATTACAGCTATCTTGCGGATACCCTGCAAAGCACGCTGCCTGACGTCGCCTGGCACAATAACATTCGCGCGGAACTGTGGCGCAAACTGGCGGTGAACTGCGCGATCAATCCGCTGACCGCCCTGCTGGATTGCCCTAACGGTGAACTGCGCAAGCATCCCGATCGGGTAGCGCTGATTTGCCGGGAAGTTGCCGCCGTCATTGAACGCGAAGGCTACCACACCTCAGAGTCCGATTTACGTTATTATGTCGACCAGGTCATTGAGAGTACGGCAGAAAATATCTCCTCAATGTTGCAGGATATCCGGGCTATGCGGCATACCGAAATTGATTACATTACCGGTTATCTGTTAAAACGCGCCCGGGCACACGGTATTACCGTTGCGGAAAACAGCCGTCTGTTTGAGTTAGTAAAACGAAAGGAGAGTGAGTATGAGCGCATCGGCACTGGTATGCCTCGCCCCTGGTAGCGAAGAGACAGAAGCAGTCACTACCATTGATTTGATGGTGCGTGGTGGTATTAAGGTTACTACCGCCAGCGTCGCCAGCGACGGAAGTCTGGCGATTACCTGCTCGCGTGGGGTGAAGATCCTGGCGGATGCACCGCTTGTACAGGTGGCGGACGGTGATTACGACATGATCGTTTTGCCGGGTGGGCTGAAGGGTGCAGAGTGTTTCCGCGACAGCCCGCTGCTGGTTGAAACCGTTCGTCAGTTTCATCTTTCCGGGCGTATCGTCGCGGCAATCTGTGCGGCCGCAGGTACGGTGCTGGTTCCGCACGACATTTTCCCCATCGGCAATATGACCGGCTTCCCTGGCCTGAAGGACACAATTCCGGAAGACCAGTGGGTGGATAAACGCGTGGTCTGGGATCCGCGTGTTAACCTGCTCACCAGCCAGGGGCCTGGCACCGCCATTGATTTTGGCCTGAAGATTATTGACCTGCTGGTCGGGCGCGAAAAAGCGTACGAAGTGGCGTCATCGCTGGTGATGGCGGCGGGGATTTATAATTTCTACGAAGCCTGATGTCCTCCCGGGCTGGCAACGCGCTGGCCCGTCTGCCCTACAGAAATAGTGCAGCCAGCGTCACAGTTCCGCGATTCATTTTCCTGCCCTGAAGCGTCTCCCCACCGTTCACCCCTTCCAAAAACCCTTTATTTTCAGGCAAATAATCACATCTGCACCGCATTGCATGCCTGTTTGACAGGCTAAAAGAACCGTGAAAAACTGCATTCAACTGGTATATACCAGTTGAAAAATCCGCCAGCAAAGCTGATAACATCAACAGCGGCGGGAGAGCAGAAATCTCTTCTGGAGTAAGCAATGTGATTACATTTCTTGAGCACAGAGTCATTCCTGTACTGATTCGCGTAGGCGAAAATAAAATACTGGTCGCCGTGCGCAACGGTATTGCGCTGACCTTACCCTTCACCATCACCGGTAGCCTGTTTCTCATTCTCGCCAATCTACCGATACCCGGCTGGAGTGAATGGCTTGGCCCGTTTGCCGAAAAGCTCAGCGCCCCGGTGGGCGTTACCTTTGGTGCGATAGGGCTGATTTCTGCGGTGGGTATCAGCTACAACCTCGCGAAGGAGTACAACCTCAACGCTATCACCTGCTGCATAGTCACGCTGGTGGTTTTCTTACTGGCGCAACTCAACGACAGCTATCAGCTCAACGTTGACAATCTTGGTGCGGCGGGGCTGTTTTCTGCCATCATCCTGGCGATTTTGACGGTGCACATCGTGCGATTTTTTATCCGGCACAACGTCGTGATCACCCTGCCGGAGGGCGTGCCTCCTGCCGTGGCGCAATCTTTTGCGAGCCTGATCCCCGCCGCGGTAGCAATCACTCTGATCTGGCTGATTAGGGTCATCCTGAATTTTGATATCAACCACTTCTTCACCCTGCTGCTCAGCCCGCTCGTCTCCGGCCTCGGTTCGCTGCCGGGCATGCTGGTGCTTATTTTTCTGATTTCGCTGCTGTGGTGCTGCGGCATACATGGCGACAACGTGCTTTCCGGCATCACCAGTCCCATTTTCCTGAAATACATCGCTGAAAATACTCAGGCCTATCTGCATCATCAGCCCATTCCCCATATTACCGCCGACGGGTTTTATATCGTCTTTATGTGCCTGGGCGGAACGGGCGCGACCATGGGGCTGGTCATTGCCATGCTGCGTTCCCGCAGTCGGCTGTACAAATCAGTGGGCAAGCTCTCCCTGCCCTCCGCGATATTTTGTATTAACGAACCTGTCATTTTCGGTTGCCCGATAGTCTTCAACCCACTGCTGATGATCCCGTTTACCCTGACGCCGATGATCCTGTGCATCTCAACCTGGTCGCTGATGTACTTCGACATCATTGGTCGCCCCGTCTTACAGATCCCCTGGACCATGCCGCCGATTTTCGCCGCATGGTTCGTGACCGGCGGCAATATCCCTGCCGTGATCTGGTCCGTCTGCACGCTGGTTATTTCCGCCCTGGTCTGGCTGCCGTTTTTCAAACTGGCCGAGCGCAAACAACTTGAAACCGAAGCGGCCGAAGAGAATGCCCGCCGCAACGCGGACACGCTTTCCGACCCCATCTTGTAAAAAGGAACCACGATGAAAAAGCTCAAGGTTGTCACTATTGGCGGCGGCTCCAGCTACACGCCAGAATTGATCGACGGTTTTATCAAACGCTACGCAGAGCTGCCGGTCACCGATTATTATTTGCTGGATATTGAAGAGGGAAAAGAGAAGCTGGAGATTGTCGGAAAGCTGGCCCAGCGCATGGTAGCTGAAGCCGGGCTCCCAATGAATATCCACCTGACGCTCGATCGGGAAGAGGCGCTGAAAGATGCCGATTTTGTCACCACGCAGCTGCGTGTCGGCTTTCTTGATGCCCGCATCAACGATGAAAAAATCCCGCTAAAATACGGCGTTCTGGGGCAAGAGACGACAGGTCCCGGCGGGTTTATGAAAGCTCAACGCACGATCCCGGTCCTGCTGGATATCTGTAAGGACATGGAAAGATGGTGCCCGAACGGCTGGCTGATTAACTTCACCAACCCGGCCGGGATTGTCACCGAGGCAATCACCCGCCACTCGGCCATTCGGACCATAGGCATTTGCAGTGGCGCAAACAGCATGATGATGGACATCGCCAAAGCCTACGGCGTGCAGAAGTCGGACGTTTACGCACGCATTATTGGTCTGAACCATCTTATTTTTGCCGACCAAATTTTCCTCAAGGGAGAGGATTATACTGACGACTTTATTGAAAAACTGGCCGAGGGCAGCGCAAATAACTCCCTGAAAAATATACCGGACATTGGGTTTAGTGCCCGCTTTGCCAGGGCACTCCACATGTACCCTATCTCCTACCTCAAATACTATTTTTTGACCCGCGAGATGACCGACGCCGCGCTGCGCGATGCAAATACTAAGGGAACCCGCGGCGAGCAGACGCGCGAAATTGAGCAACGGCTTTTTACGCTTTATCAGGATCCCCATCTCGCGCACAAGCCGAAAGAGCTGGAGCAGCGCGGAGGCGCCTGGTACTCCGATACTGCATGCTCGATCATCAGCGCTATTTATAACGATAAAAAAGAGATCCACGTCGTAAATGTTCCTAACAGGGGCACAACACCCGATCTGCCGGATCACGTTACGCTGGAAACCAACGCCATGATCGACCGAAACGGCGCGCATCCCCTCGCCTATGGCAGGCTGCCCGTGAAGATCCGCGGCCTGATCCAGAGCGTGAAGGCCTATGAAGAGCTCACCGTTGAGGCCGCTGTCACTGGAAATTACGACACGGCGCTGCTGGCGCTGAGCGTAAATCCCCTTGTGCCTTCTGCCGCCGCGGCAGAACAGATCCTTAATGAATATCTTGAGGTCAACCACCGTTATTTACCCCAGTATGCTAAACGTAAGGACGCACAATGAACGTAGAACAGACAGACGATTATGCGGCGCTGAGTGACGCCGTGGCGAAAGCGGTCATTGAAACCGTTACGCAAAAACCCGATGCGCTGATTTGCATCGCGGGTGGAGATACGCCGCTGGGCGTTTTTGCCGCGCTTGTGCACGCCAGCAAACAGGGTAAGGTCGATTTTTCCCGTGCGGCATTTGTTGGCCTGGATGAGTGGCTGGGGCTGGGTCAGGCCGATAAAGGCAGCTGCCGGGAGATGGTATGGGGCCATTTCTTCAGCCACCTGGCCCTGCGCGACGATCAGATCTGTTTCTTTGATGGCCTGACGCAATCCCCCGAGGAAGAGTGTCAGCGTGTGGATAACTTTATTACGGCCCACGGTGGGCCTGACATCATTGTGTTGGGGATCGGTATGAACGGCCATATCGGCT
Organism: Enterobacter sp. DTU_2021_1002640_1_SI_PRY_ASU_LCPMC_013; assembly: GCF_032389435.1. Classification (NCBI taxonomy): domain Bacteria; kingdom Pseudomonadati; phylum Pseudomonadota; class Gammaproteobacteria; order Enterobacterales; family Enterobacteriaceae; genus Enterobacter; species Enterobacter sp. DTU_2021_1002640_1_SI_PRY_ASU_LCPMC_013. The sequence goes on along the minus strand of NZ_CP135594.1, from coordinate 1,029,222 downwards.
TCAATGAACCGGGCGCCGCCCTCGATACCGGTTGCCACGTCGTGGACCTGGATGCGGTGACGCAGGCCGTTTCGGTTAAATACTTCGGCCAGCAGCGTCATATCCGTCAGGGCATTTCGCTGGGGATGAAGACTATCCTGGCCTCACGGGCCATTATTTTGATGGCAAGCGGCGAGAAAAAAGCCGACATCATCGCAACAACCGTCAATTCCGCACCGGACCCGGCGGTTCCCGCGACGCTGCTAAAGCCGCACCCACGGTTAAGGATCATTGTCGATAAAGCGGCAGCCGCTAAGCTGTAAAAGAGAAACAGGCGCTGATGCGCCTGTTATCGTTTGATGTGCATATTCTTGACGCGGAAAATATCTGCCCGGTTGTAGCTGATGGAGAAGTTAAATGCTCTACCGTCATCGAGGCGCGTGACTTCGGTAATTTTCAACATCGGCTGGCCTGGCAGAATATTGAGATGGGCCGCCAGCTCCTCATCAAAAAGATCCGCTTCAATCAGTGAATCGGCGTCGCTGATTTTCTTACCGGTAAAGTCTTCAATATAGCCATACAGCGATCCCACTTCGAGAATAGCCTGCGGAACAGTGGCAACCACCTTGTGAGGAATATTGCTGTCTTCAATTAACACCGGCTGTCCGTCCAGTAAACGGATACGGCGAATAAACCAGACATCATCACCCTGCGCAATTTCGAGGTGCTGTGCCAGCGCCGCGTCGGCGTGAAGGGTCGTCAACGTCAGCAAGCGGCTGGTTACGTTGACCCGCCCCTGAAATTCACGGGAAAACCCGAGAATACTGTCACTCTTTTCATTATTCAGAATGTAAATATTGCTGGCAGTATTCTTTAAAACAAACATGCCCTTGCCGTGGATACGCTCGATATACCCTTCCTGTACCAGCATCGCCATGGCTTTCTGAACCGTTACGCGCGTAACGTCATAAATACCGGCAAGATCGCGCTCCGACGGAATGCTTTCGCCCTTTTTGTAGACTTCATTGAGAATATCTTTTTTGATTCTCTCTTTGATTTCCCAGTACTTATGTTTTTTTTCCATTGTCGATTACCCGGCCAAAAAGAGCATAGAATCGCAGGCCCGGTAGCGCTCGCGCCACCGGGCGAGAAACTACGGGCGATACACCTTCACGTTCGCGAAGCCCTGCTCACGCAGATACAACGCCTGCAAACGGCTCATGACCCCACGTTCGCACCACAGCAGATACGTTTTGCTCTGGTCGAGATCGCCAAACTGGGTGCTCAGCTTGTAGAACGGCAGCGAAACCACCTCGACGCCTTCCACCTGCAACGGCTTGTCATCCTGCTCATCAACAGAACGGATATCCAGAATCGTATCGTTAGCACCGAAGCCGCTGACCGTCTCTACCTCAACCACTTCCTGCTCGGTCTGCTGAGCGATCTCACGGATATCGATGTTGGACGCTTCCGCCACCACTTTTTCCAGGATGCTGAAATCGAAGTTCTCTTCTTCCGCTTCGATCTTCGCCTTTACCGCTTTGATGGTTGGACTTTTTGAGATCACACCGCAATATTCCGGCATGGTGCGGGCAAAATCTTCAGTACCGATTTTACGCGCCAGATCGATGATGTGCTCTTTATCGTGAGAGATCAGCGGACGCAGGATCAGCGTATCAGACACGTTATCGATAAGACGCAGGTTGGTCAGCGTCTGGCTGGAGACCTGCCCCAGCGCTTCACCGGTGACCAGCGCCTGCACGCCGTAGCGCTCAGCCACTTTGGACGCCGCACGCACCATCATACGTTTCAGCACCACGCCCATCTGGCCGTCGTCCACTTTTTCGAGGATTTCGCCGACCACCGGCTCAAAGTTGATCGCCACAAAACGCACGCGGTGAGAGCTGCCGAAGCGGTTCCACAGGTAATGCGCCACCTGACGTACGCCGATTTCATGCGCCGCGCCGCCCAGGTTGAAGAAGCAGTAATGCACGCGGCAGCCGCGACGCATCAGCATATAGCTGGACACGCCGGAGTCGAACCCGCCGGAGATCAGCGACAGCACATCTTCCTGAGTGCCGATAGGGAAACCGCCAATACCTTCGTAACGGCCCTTGACCAGCAGCAGGCGATCGTTTTCGATCTCAAGGTTAACGGTGACGTCCGGGTTAGTCAGGCGCACGCGCGCCGTTTCAACGTGCTGGTTCAGACCACCGCCGACGTAGCGCTCAACCTCAATAGAGCTAAACTCATGCTTACCCCGGCGCTTCACGCGCACGCAGAACGTTTTCCCTTCGATCTGGTCGCGGTACTGCACCAACGCCTTTTCGAAGATATCGTGCATATCGGTGAAGGGAACGTCTTCCACTTCCAGAATATGGTGAATACCCGGGATACGGGTCAGCGCGTCGCGAATATCAAGACGTTTGTTTTCGTCTTTCGCGCGGACTTCTACGTGGTCCCAGTGACGCACCACGGCGAGCGTTTCGTCGTAGTGTTTTAATACGTTACGAATGTTCCCGGTGAGAATTTTAATAAAGCGCAAACGCACGGATTGGCTTTTGATGGTGATTTCAGGGAACAATTTAATGATAAACTTCATGGCGGCAATGTTTCTTAGGCAAGCTTATAAAGGCTTGTAGTGGAAAATGATACAGCAGCCCACACCCGTGGCTGCATCCAGGCGCGCAAGTATACCACCATCGCGCCACTCGCGTTATTTGATAATTGCCCCGAGTCCGTTACCATGTCAGGGCGAAAAATTTAAGAGTCAATTCACTATGCCGAAGAAAAACGACGCACCGGCCAGTTTCGAAACTGCGCTGAGTGAACTGGAGCAGATCGTTACCCGTCTTGAGAGCGGCGATCTCCCGCTGGAAGACGCGCTCAACGAATTTGAACGCGGCGTGCAGCTCGCGCGCCAGGGGCAGGTAAAACTCCAGCAGGCCGAGCAGCGTGTGCAGATCCTGCTTTCCGACAGCGAAGACGCTAAAACCACGCCATTCACACCGGACGCCGAGTAAATGGATTTTTCCAACGCGCTTCAGGCGCGCGTCATCCGCGCCAACGATGCGCTGCGCCGATTCATTGCGCCGCAGCCTTTTCAGAACACTCCACTGGTTGAAGCCATGCACTATGGCGCACTCTTGGGGGGTAAACGCCTGCGTCCGTTCCTGGTGTATGCCACGGGCAATATGTTCGGTATCAGCGATAACACGCTGGACGCCCCGGCAGCCGCCGTGGAGTGTATCCACGCCTATTCGCTGATCCACGATGATTTGCCGGCCATGGACGATGACGATTTGCGTCGCGGTCAGCCAACCTGCCATATAAAATTTGGCGAAGCGAATGCCATTCTGGCGGGGGATGCGCTGCAAACCCTGGCCTTCTCCATTCTGAGCGATGCGCCGATGGTTGAGGTGAGCGATCGCGATCGTCTGGCAATGGTGTCCGAACTGGCAATGGCCAGCGGCGTCGCCGGGATGTGCGGCGGCCAGGCGCTGGATTTAGAGGCTGAAGGTCGTCAGGTTACCCTGGAACAGCTGGAGCGCATCCACCGTCACAAAACGGGCGCACTGATTCGTGCAGCCGTTCGCCTGGGCGCGTTGAGCGCGGGTGAACGCGGGCGTAAAGCCCTGTCGATTCTGGACAGATACGCAGAAAGTATCGGTCTGGCATTCCAGGTTCAGGATGACATTCTGGATGTGGTGGGCGATACTGCAACATTGGGAAAACGTCAGGGTGCGGATCAGCAGCTTGGCAAAAGTACCTACCCCGCCCTGTTGGGCCTTGAGCATGCCCAACGTAAAGCCCGGGATCTGATAGACGATGCCCGCCGGTCGCTGAATGAGCTGGCCGCGCAATCGCTGGATACCTCGGCACTGGAAGCGCTAGCGGACTACATAATCCAGCGTGATAAATAAACTATAAATCTCGATGAGCCTTTGATGAGTTTTGATATTGCCAAATACCCGACACTGGCGTTAGTTGACTCCACTCAGGAGTTACGTCTGTTGCCGAAAGAGAGTCTGCCGAAGCTGTGTGACGAGCTGCGTCGCTACCTGCTCGACAGCGTTAGCCGCTCCAGCGGCCACTTCGCCTCCGGACTTGGCACGGTTGAGCTGACCGTGGCGTTGCATTACGTCTATAACACGCCGTTCGATCAGCTGATCTGGGATGTAGGCCACCAGGCCTATCCGCACAAAATTCTGACCGGACGTCGCGATAAAATTGGCACCATTCGCCAGAAAGGGGGCCTGCACCCGTTCCCGTGGCGCGGCGAGAGTGAATATGATGTGTTAAGCGTCGGCCACTCTTCCACCTCCATTTCTGCGGGCATTGGTATTGCCGTTGCTGCCGAAAAAGAGAATAAACAACGCCGCACCGTCTGCGTGATTGGCGACGGGGCGATCACCGCCGGGATGGCCTTTGAGGCCATGAACCACGCGGGCGATATCAAACCGGACATGCTGGTGATCCTCAACGATAACGAAATGTCGATCTCCGAGAACGTCGGCGCGCTGAATAACCATCTGGCGCAGCTGCTGTCCGGCAAGCTTTACTCCTCACTGCGTGAAGGTGGTAAAAAAGTCTTCTCCGGCGTACCGCCGATTAAAGAGCTGCTTAAGCGTACCGAAGAACACATCAAAGGCATGGTCGTGCCGGGTACGCTGTTCGAAGAGCTGGGCTTTAACTATATTGGCCCGGTGGACGGCCACGATGTGCTGGGCCTGGTGACGACGCTTAAAAACATGCGCGACCTGAAAGGCCCGCAGTTCCTCCATATCATGACCAAAAAAGGGCGTGGTTACGAACCGGCGGAAAAAGATCCGATCACCTTCCACGCGGTGCCTAAGTTCGACCATACCAGCGGTTGTCTGCCGAAAAGCAGCGGCGGGATGCCAAGCTACTCAAAAATATTTGGCGACTGGCTGTGCGAAACGGCGGCGAAAGACAACATGCTGATGGCGGTGACGCCTGCCATGCGTGAAGGCTCCGGCATGGTGGAATTTTCCAAAAAATACCCGGACCAGTATTTCGACGTCGCCATTGCCGAGCAGCACGCGGTAACCTTTGCTGCGGGCCTGGCGATTGGCGGCTACAAGCCGGTGGTAGCGATCTACTCTACCTTCCTGCAACGCGCCTACGATCAGGTTATCCATGACGTTGCCATCCAGAAGCTGCCGGTGCTGTTTGCTATCGATCGCGCGGGCATTGTGGGGGCTGACGGCCAGACGCACCAGGGCGCGTTTGATCTCTCCTTCCTGCGCTGCATCCCTGACATGGTGATCATGACGCCAAGCGACGAAAACGAGTGTCGTCAGATGCTGTATACCGGTTACCACTATCAGGACGGCCCCTGCGCGGTACGTTATCCGCGCGGTAATGCCCTTGGCGTTGAATTACAGCCGCTGGAAAAACTGGACATCGGTAAAGGTCTGGTGAAACGCCGCGGTGAAAAAGTGGCGATCCTGAACTTTGGTACGTTGATGCCGGAAGCGGCAAAAGTCGCTGAAAACCTGAATGCGACGCTGGTCGATATGCGCTTCGTGAAGCCGCTCGATGAATCTCTGATTCTGAGCATGGCGGAAAGCCATGACGTGCTGGTCACGCTGGAAGAGAACGCCATCATGGGTGGCGCGGGTAGCGGCGTGAACGAAGTGCTGATGGCGAACCGTAAAGCCGTTCCGGTGCTTAATCTCGGCCTCCCTGACCACTTCATCCCGCAAGGCACCCAGGATGAGGCGCGCGCCGACATTGGTCTGGACGCCGCCGGTATCGAAGCTAAAATCCGCACCTGGCTGGCCTGATCCCTCCCCTTTTCTGCTCCTGCTATGCTTAAACGTATTGTTTAAACAGCAGGAGCGGAACCATGCAATACACGACATTAGGAAAAACGGACCTTAAGGTGTCCCGGCTTTGCCTGGGATGCATGACGTTTGGCGAGCCTGACCGGGGAAATCATGCCTGGACGCTGCCGGAAGAGAGCAGCCGCCCTATCATCAAGCGCGCCATTGACGGCGGCATCAACTTCTTCGATACCGCCAACAGCTACTCAGACGGCAGCAGCGAAGAGATTGTCGGCCGCGCCCTGCGAGATTTTACCCGTCGGGATGACGTTGTGGTCGCCACTAAGGTGTACTACCCGTCAGGCGATCTGGCGGAAGGCCTTTCTCGCGCGCAGATCCTGCGTTCCATTGATGACAGCCTCAGACGCCTGAACATGGATTACGTCGACCTGCTGCAAATTCACCGCTGGGATTACAACACGCCGATCGAGGAGACGCTTGAAGCGTTGAACGACGTTGTGAAAGCCGGTAAAGCGCGCTACATCGGCGCATCATCCATGCATGCCTCACAGTTTGCCCAGGCGCTCGATCTCCAGGCGCAGCACGGCTGGGCGCGCTTTGTCACCATGCAGGATCACTACAACCTGATCTACCGGGAAGAAGAACGCGAGATGCTGCCGCTCTGCTACCAGGAAGGCGTGGCGGTGATCCCGTGGAGTCCGCTGGCGCGCGGAAGGTTAACCCGTCCGTGGGGGGAAACTACCGCCCGCTCGGTATCTGACGAGTTTGGCAAAACGCTGTATGAAGGCACAGAGGGCAGCGATGCGCTGATTGCCGAACGTCTTGCAGGCATTGCCGACGATACGGGCGCAACGCGCGCGCAGGTGGCGCTGGCGTGGCTGCTGAGCAAGCGCGGCGTTGCGGCACCGATCATTGGCACGTCGCGCGAGGAACAGCTGGATGAGCTGCTGAGTGCGGTGGATTTAACGCTAACGTCGGAGCAGATTGCTGAGCTGGAAACGCCGTATCAGCAGCATCCGGTGGTGGGGTTTAAGTAAACACAAGCCGGGTGGCGCTGCGCTTACCCGGCCTACACTCTCTGACGCCATTATAGGCAGTAGCTTTCAATACCGCTCTTTGGTCATTGAGCCATCTTTTTTATTCATAATGTACAGATTACCATCAACATAAAACTTGATTTTATTGCTTTCAGGAAATCTGAAAGTAACCTCAAGTAGTTCAATTTTCTCAATACAATTTTTCTCTGAAGTCATTTCAGAAAAACAAAAATAATCCTCGTGCGGCGAATCCCGCAGATACCCGTCCCCCACATCCCAGACCGTCAAAACAAATCTCTGCCCGGAGGGTATGTTGTATTTTTTCTTAAGCATATCCCGCTGAGATAGCCACCAGTTGATTCTCCCCCGGTCAGTTAACGGGAAATGGTCAACGATAATATAATCATAGCCAAGTCTATTCGTGCTGCGATGGATATCAATAATTCTCACAGGATAGATATAATCCCAGGAACTAAGAACAATCACAGCCAAAGCAATCGCCGTATAAAGAAACCAGGATTTTTTCATAGCATTATCGCTCCGATAATTTGATAATTCCCAATTGCGGTTTTCAGTACCGCGCTTTCGTCATTGAACCATCTTTTTTATCCATAACATACTTATTATCACCAATAATGAAATTAACTTTGTTTTTATCAGAAAACCTGGCATCAACCTTAAGAAGTTTATTTTTCTCAATACAGTTCTTCTCTGATGTCATATCAGGAAAACAAAAATAATCCTCTCGTGGTGAGTCCCGCAGATACCCGCCCCCCATATCCCAGACCGTCAAAACAAACTCCTGCCCGGAGGGGATGTTATATTTTTTCTTAAGCATATCCCGCTGAGATAGCCACCAGTTGATTCTTCCCCGATCCGTTAACGGAAAATGGTCAACGATAATATCATCATAGCCAAAGCGATCAGTACTGCGATGGACATCAATGATTTTCACCGGATAAATATCACCCCAATGACTGCAAACAATCACAACAAAAACAGTTGCTATATAAAGAAACCTGAATTTCTTCATAGCATTATTACCCCGTTAATTTTATAGAAGCATTAAAGTTCGTCACAAAAGGTTTAAATGAAAAGCGGTTATAACGCTGAAGAACAAACCATATCCGAAAAAACCTGAAGTTTTGGTATGGTTTTTTCATGATATCTTCTCGCCCCAGTCCAAAATGGTCCTGAGCTTCAAATAATATATCCGCTTCCCATCCTATCTGGTATCGTCTAAAATTAAGCATAACAATCCGCTGGAAATAGATATCATGGACGGTGATCCCCATTCCGTTAAATCTGTCTTCGAAATCATTAAACTTAGGCAATATCGTCCTCGATATTTCTGTTTGTACATCCCAAATAAAATCCTGACTACCAACTTGTTTTCGCCTGTCACTGACATATTTATTAATTATATCCCTGATAACACCAAGCGTAGTATCTCCATATTGCTTTGCCCTGAGAAGATCAGAGTATGACCTGTTGAGTAACGCACTATGACCATAAGGTCTGCCATCTCCATGCTGAAAATGGTTAATCATCTCTCCAGTTAAGTTTTTATATTGCCCGAACGCAAACGCCCCTGACAATTCTCTCATTTCATCAAAAAGAATACTGGCGCATTCATCAGGGGTAACGGGCCGATCGTCTTTAAGGGAATACCCAGCAATAGATGGAAATTTGAAGTATTTATCAGCGTTATCTTTGAAGATCATATTATAGGGGTTGACCATAGAAGAAACGTCGTTTAGCCCTAATGATTGTAATTCTACAGCAGACAGATCGCTATACCGCATATCATCTGTACTTGCATCATTAATTCTGTGTTTTGTCTGAAAAAGTATTTCGCAAGGAAAATTCATTTCGTACATATTCATCCCTTAATAGTACACGTACTAACAATCCTATAATTTACATCCTCATTTCAGGGTCATCATACGCCAGACGGCAAGATAAAAACATTATAAATAAAGTAATTGCCAAAATTATATAAATGACATTCACGCAATGAATAATATTGCACTGATAAATCTATTAACCTAATTAAATTTTGCGATCCGTTTTATAAAAAAGAACTTTCATTATCTTTCACCTTACAACCCTAACCTGAATCCGATAGAGAGAAGGTGGAAGTTAATGAGCGAGCATGCCCGGAACATTCGTTATTCAAATAATCCGCGAGAATCCAGGATGCAATCTGCATCCTGAGTCAGGCAAAGTGATCAAACCCTTTCACGTCAAGTTCTCGCAGTGCGCCATTCTGCACAAACTTCAGCCCTTCACTTTCCGGCATCACCTGCCCGATGCAGGTAAATTTCGCCCCCAGATGCGCTAGCGCCACATCAAGCGTCCCGCGATTCAGCTCAGGCACGGTGAAGCACAGCTCATAATCTTCTCCACCGGATAACGCCCAGCGCAGCGCCTGTTCAGGTTCGACATGGCGAAGCAGTTGCTCCGACAGCGGGAACAGATCCAGGTCAACGCGTGCGCCCACGCCGCTGGCCTTCAGGATATGGCCGAGATCGGAGATCAGCCCGTCAGACAAATCGATAGCCGAACTGGCCCGCTCGCGCAGCGCCTGACCGTGCAGAATACGCGGCGTTGGCCGCAGATGGCGCTTCACCAGATACGCCGCATCGTCAGCATCTTCAACCATTAAACGGTTCTGAAGGATCGCCAGCCCTGCCGCGCTGTCGCCCGGCGTACCGGTCACGTAGATCCAGTCGCCTGGTTTTGCACCCGAGCGCTTCAGCGCGCGCCCGGCAGGCACATAGCCGTGGATTGCCAGGGTCATGGACAGCGGACCGGCGGTGGTATCACCGCCAATCAGCTGCATATCGTAATAATTAAGCTGTTCAAACAGGGCATCGCTGAAGGCTTCAAGCCAGGCTTCATCCACCTCCGGCAGGGTCAGAGCCAGCGTCAGCCAGGCCGGGTCGGCGCCCATTGCCGCCAGATCGCTAACGTTCACCGCCAGCGCTTTATACGCCAGATCGGCAGGATCGATATCCGGCAGGAAATGACGCCCACACACTAAGGTGTCGGTGCTGATTGCCAGCGTCTGTTTTTCGGGAATATTGAGAAGTGCGCAGTCATCGCCAATGCCGGTTTCAACATCAAGACGAGAGGTTCTGACACGGTCGAAATAACGGGCAATCAGGGAGAATTCGCCGCATGCCATACGTTATGCCTCAGCAAATTAAATAAAAAACCGGAGCCGCACTGCCAAAAAGGCAATGCAAGACTCCGGTTTGCGGATCACTTTTTGTGGGGACGGATCGCAGGTGCGGCTTTATCCAGCACGCCGTTAACAAACTTGTGGCTGTCTTCAGCGCCGAAGGTTTTCGCCAGTTCGATCGCTTCGTTGATAGCCACTTTGTACGGCACATCATCACGTTTAGACAGCTCAAACAGCGCGATACGCAACACTGCTTTTTCGACCTGGCCCAGCTCTTCGAGCAGACGGGACAGGTATGGCTTCATCAGACCATCGAGATACGCGCTATTAGTCGCCACTCCCGACAGCAGTTCACGGAAGTACAGAACGTCAACGTCTTTCACGTCCTGTTCTGACAGGAACTGGTATTCAACATCAGCGATGTCGTTCTGGGACAACTGCCAGGAGTAAAGTGCCTGGACGGCACATTCACGGGCGCGGCGACGAGCAGCAGGTTTCACGGAATTCCCCTTACAAAAAAATCAGGCCTTGATGGCTTTCAATACATTGATCATTTCAAGCGCGGTCAGTGCAGCTTCTGCACCTTTGTTACCGGCTTTAGTGCCAGCACGTTCGATGGCTTGTTCAATACTTTCGGTGGTCAGCACGCCGAACGCGACAGGGATTTCAGCATCCTGTGCAACGTGCGCCAGACCATTGCTTGCACCGCCCGCAACGTATTCGAAGTGCGCAGTGCCGCCACGAATAACAGTACCCAGCGCAATCACCGCGTCGTATTTACCGGTTTTCGCCAGCGCGCCCGCTGCCAGTGGCAGTTCGTAAGCACCTGGTACCCAAACGACGGTAATGTTGTCATCTTTAACCTGGCCGATACGTTTCAGGGCGTCAACCGCACCTTCCAGCAGGCTATCGTTGATGAAGTTGTTGAAACGCGCAATGGTGATGGCGACGCGAGCGTCCGGGGTAGCTACAGCAGCTTCAATAATGTTCATACTCTTCCTTTACGGGTTCATTTGGCCCCGCAGGGGGGCGGATTTTATCATAATACTTTGCGCACTGCTTCCCTATTTCAGGAGCAATTACGCTGTCGTTAAATGGAGGCAGACATCCGGGCCTACCGGACGAATCTCGCTGAATGAGAGTTGCGGCGCATCGGCCAGTTTTTCAAGGCCGGGCAGCACAAACAGGCCGCGCGCGTCATTACCTAACAGTTTAGGCGCAACGTAGACGAGAAGCTCATCCACCAGCCCCGCCTGAAGCAGTGCGCCGGCGAGCGTCGGACCGGCTTCAACCCAGATGCTGTTGACCTGCTGTTTGCCGAGCAACATCATCAGCACCACGAGATCGAGATGCCCGTTATGTTCCGGCACCATAATGCTGCGCACGCCTTCCGGCCACTCGCGCGTATCTTCTTTGGTGCGGGCAATCCAGGTTTCACCCGGCTGCTGCACGATGCGGTGCTCCGGCGTCACGCGGTTCTGGCTATCAACAATAATGCGCAGCGGCTGACGCAGGTTCTCCTGCGGATAGAGCGCCTGCGTATCCGCATTCAGCTCTTCCCAGCGCACGGTCATGGCCGGATCGTCAGCCAGTACCGTTTCACTGCTGGTGAGAATAGCATGGCTTTGCGCGCGCAGACGTTGCACATCGCGCCTTGCCTGCGGCGAGGTGATCCACTGGCTCTCGCCGTTCGCCATCGCCGTGCGGCCATCCAGTGACGCGCCAAGCTTAAGCTGGATAAACGGGAAGCCGGTGCGCATACGCTTCAGGAAGCCTTTGTTGATGTTTTCGGCATCCTGCACCATCAGGCCGTGGCTGACGTCGATGCCTTCCTGTTGCAGACGATACAGCCCGCGGCCCGCCACCTGCGGATTAGGATCCTGCATGGCGGCGACAACGCGCGAGACGCCCGCCGCAATCAGCGCCTCACAGCACGGCGGCGTACGTCCGTGATGGCTGCATGGCTCCAGCGTCACATAGGCCGTCGCGCCACGCGCTTTCTCACCCGCCATGCGCAGGGCATGCACTTCAGCATGCGGCTCGCCTGCGCGGTAGTGAAAACCGTCCCCCACGATCTCGCCATCTTTAACAATGACGCACCCGACATTGGGGTTAGGGTGAGTGGTAAACCGACCGCGCTGCGCCAGCTTCATGGCGCGCGCCATGTACATCTCATCGTGCATGGGCTTAATCCTGTAAGCGGGCGATCTCTTCGCCAAACTCTTTGATGTCTTCGAAGCTGCGGTAAACGGAGGCAAAGCGGATATAGGCGACTTTATCGAGCTTCTTCAGCTGTTCCATCACCAGATTGCCGATCATTTTGCTCGGCACTTCGCGCTCACCTAACCCCCGCAGATAAGATTTAATATGGTTTAACGCCATTTCGACGTCATCGGAGCTGACGGGCCGTTTTTCCAGCGCCTTGAGCATCCCGCTACGCAGTTTCTCTTCATTGAACGGTTCGCGCACATCGTTACTTTTTACCACGCGCGGCATTACCAGCTCTGCCACCTCAAAGGTGGTAAAACGCTCGTTGCACACCAGACACTGCCGACGACGACGCACGGAAGACCCTTCGCCTACAAGACGTGAGTCGATGACTTTGGTATCCACAGCGGAGCAAAATGGGCAATGCATACGATGTCCCTGTTATCTGGTTAACTGATTTCTATTTTACCCTGAACTGGCCCGACAACAAAGGAAGAGCTTTTTGAGACAAAGGATCTATGCCTGACGGCACTATCCTGTCTACCATTGCAGTAATCTGTGATTTCTAGGAATTAAACGCAATGACAAGAAGTTACCTGAAAATAGTGCTGGTGGGGAGCCTGTTCACGCTCAGCGCCTGCGCACAGCAAAGCGAAGTCCGCGAGATGAAACAAAGCGTGAATACGCTTAACGTGGCGATGGACAACCTTAACAAAGAAACCGTGAAGATCACCCAGCAGAACGCGCTCAATGCCAAATCCAGCAATGGCGTTTATTTATTGCCAGGTGCAAACACGCCCGCACGTCTGAACAGCCAGATTGGCACCCTAAAGATGTCTGTGGTGAATGTTGCAGCAAATGCCGATGGTACTCGCGCAACATTACGCATTCAGGGTGAGTCCAACGATCCGCTTCCCGCGTTCAGCGGCACCGTAGAGTGGGGCCAGATTCAGGGCACCACGGAGAGCTATCAGGAAGTGAACGTGAAGAATCAGCTCTTCACCGCCCCCGCCAGCACGCTGGCGCCGAGCGATGTTGATATCCCGCTCCAGCTGAGCGGACTGACGCCAGAACAGCTGGGCTTTATCCGTATTCATGACATTCAACCCGCCGCGCAATAACCCGCCCTTTTAGCGGAGTGAAATGTCACTCCGCTAACATTTACATTTCGTATGGATTGGCAACATAAATGATTGCCGCTACAATCCCGCCCGTCTAAAGTACGCAAACGTGAACGCAATCGATTACGTATGTGAGAGATATGTGAAACAACACATATTTTTGTGAGCAAGGATTCCTATAATAGGCTCCGCAGAAATACGAAATATTTAGAAACGCAATTCGCGCATTTTTCACTCCCGGAAGGGAATTTCAATCAGTGGCATGATTATGAAAAAAACATTACTCGCAGCCGGTGCAGTTCTGGCACTCTCCACCTCTTTCACTGTTAACGCAGCGGAAAACGACAAACCACAATACCTTTCCGACTGGTGGCATCAGAGCGTTAACGTTGTAGGCAGCTACCATACCCGTTTCGGACCGCAGATCCGTAACGATACCTACCTCGAGTACGAAGCATTCGCTAAAAAAGACTGGTTTGATTTCTATGGCTACATGGACGCACCGGTATTCTTCGGCGGTAATACCGACGCGAAAGGTATCTGGAACCACGGTTCCCCACTGTTCATGGAGATCGAACCCCGCTTCTCCATTGATAAACTGACCGGTACCAGTCTGGCGTTTGGTCCGTTCAAAGAGTGGTATTTCGCAAACAACTACATCTACGACATGGGTCGCAACAAGTCCGGTCGCCAGAGCACCTGGTATATGGGTCTGGGTACAGACATTGAGACTGGCCTGCCGATGAGCCTGTCCATGAACGTGTACGCGAAATACCAGTGGCAGAACTACGGCGCCGCGAACGAGAACGAGTGGGACGGCTACCGTTTCAAAGTGAAATACTTCGTGCCAATTACCCAACTGTGGGGCGGCAACCTGAGCTATATCGGCTTCACCAACTTTGACTGGGGTTCAGACCTGGGCGATAACGATTTCCGCGACCTGAACGGCAGAAAAGCGCGCACTAACGACTCCATCGCGTCCAGCCACATCCTGGCGCTGAACTACGATCACTGGCACTACTCTGTTGTTGCGCGTTACTGGCACAACGGTGGCCAGTGGAACGACGACGCCAGCCTGAACTTTGGCAACGGCGACTTCAGCGTTCGCTCTACCGGTTGGGGTGGTTACCTGGTCGTGGGTTACAACTTCTAAACAGTGCGGATTCCGCCCGGTGGCGCTACGCTTACCGGGCCTACGATCCGAATGTAGGCCGGGTAAGGCGTAGCCGCCCCCCGGCTTTTTACTGCCTCACCTTGCGCAAAAAATCTGCCAATGACCTGTCCGCACTTTCGCTAAACCGCCTCTTCGTCTGCACAATATTGAGGCATCGGTCGAGACGGAAGCAGCGGTAGTCATCGCGCCGTTCACACCACGCGGCCAGCAGCCAGTGCTCACCCCAGAAGAACAGCCCCAGAGGTTGCACTTCACGCCATGATAACTGTCCTGCCTCATCACGATAATGCAGTGCCAGCACACGCTGGGCGGAAATCGCCTGATGGATCACGTCGAAACCACTACGGGAATGTGGCTGAAGGGCAATATCCGGCGCGTAAATCCGCGTCTGCTCAGCTTTGCGGCGGCTCTCTTCTGGCAGGATCGCCAGCACTTTTTCCTGGGCCGACTCCAGCTCGCGCGACAGCGATTCCCCGCCCCAGGTTTTGAGCAGGCGAATCGCCACCATCAGCGCCTCGGACTCTTTGTTGGTCAGCATCAGCGGGGGTAAATCAAAACCCGACATCAGCCGATATCCGCTTCCCGCCTCGCCTTCCACCGGCACGCCGGAAAGCGACAGGTCGCGGATATCGCGGTACACCGTGCGCTCGGACACGCCAAGCCTTTCCGCCAGATGCGCTGCCGTTGTCAGACGCCTGCCCCGAAGGATCTGCACAATCTGGAACAAACGGTCAGCGCGTCGGGTCATCGGTTTACTCTCATACCGGTTGATGGAGGCCGACGCGATTACCTTCGCTGTCGGTAAACAGGGCTATAGTACCAATGCCTTGCGGCAGTTCCAGCGGGCCAAACACGCACTCACCGCCCGCAGAAGCAATACGATCGAGCGTGGCCGCCAGATTGTCAGTATGCAGGTAAATAATAGCGCCCTGCGAAGACGGTGTAACGCCGTCAAATTTCGCCAGCGCGCCGCCGGTGGCCGGATCCTCGTGCGGGAAAATCGCCAGATCAGCCACGTCCATCTTCTCGCGCCGCAGCGCGACCTGCATCACCGACTCATAAAATTTGATGGCGCGATCCATATCGGCGACCGGAATTTCAAACCAGTTAATAACACTTTTCATACGTCCTCCTGCCTGTTGTTAGGGTTCAGAAGGAGTCTACGACAGGGCTCCTGACAGCATACTGTCAGGAGTGTTTTTGAGATGCAGACAAAAAAAATCCCGGCCAACAGGCCGGGATTTCGATACTACATAAGACTCTTACGGCAGAATGGACGGCTGATCCGCCCCTTCTTTCTCGACTTTCTGCTGGATCAGATGCTCACGCTTCATGCCCAGCTTCAGCGCCAGTGCGGACGCGACGTAGATAGACGAGGCCGTACCGATAGACACACCGATCAGCATGGTCAGCGAGAAGCCTTCCAGCACCGGGCCGCCGAACAGGAACAGCATCAGGATCACCATCAGGGTGGTGCCGGAGGTGATCAACGTACGGTGCAACGTCTGGGTCAACGACACGTTAAAGATTTCGTACGGCGTGCCGCGACGGATCTTACGGAAGTTTTCACGAATACGGTCAGATACCACGATACTGTCGTTCAGTGAGTAACCGATAACGGACATCAGGGATGCCACAATCGTCAGGTCAATCTCAATGTGGAACAGAGACAGTATGCCCATGGTGATCACCACGTCGTGCGCCAGGGCGATAACCACGCCTGCCGCCAGTCGCCACTCAAAGCGGAAACCGACGTAAATCAGGATCGAGATCAGCGCCACCAGCAGCGCCATCGCACCGGTCTGCGCCAGGTCAGCACCAACGCTCGGGCCGACAAACTCAATACGCTTAACCGTTGCATCCTGGCTGGTCGTTTCGTTAATAACCTGGACGACCTTGCTGCCCAGCTCCTGGCTGCCGTTGGCATCGTGAACCGGCGGCATACGCACCATGATGTCGCGGCTGCTGCCGAAGTTCTGTAACAGCGGCTCTTCAAAGCCCGCTTTTTGCAGAGACTCACGCATCTGGTCCATATCGACCGGTTTTTCCAGGGTAATTTCGATCACCGTACCACCGGTGAAATCCAGACCCCAGTTAAAGCCTTTCACGCCCATAATGACGATGGACAAGATCAGCAGAAAACCTGAAATGCCGAAGGCCCAGTAGTCCCAGCGCATAAAGTCCCAGACTTTACGGCCGTGGTTCAATTGTTCAACAGTATATTCCTGTGCCACAACGCACTCCTCAGATAGACAGCTTTTTGACGCGCTTGCCGCCGTACAGCAGGTTCACGATGGCACGGGTGCCGACAATAGCGGTAAACATCGACGTTGCGACACCGATACCGGTAGTAATCGCAAAGCCTTTGATCGCGCCAGTACCCACTGCATACAGGATAAGAACCTTAATCAGTGTTGTTACGTTCGCATCGAAGATGGAGCTGAACGCCCCTTTGTAGCCTTCTTCGATCGCCTGCTGTACAGAACGACCGTTACTCAACTCTTCTTTGATACGTTCGTTTATCAGTACGTTGGCGTCGACCGCCACCGCAAGGGTTAGAACGATACCCGCAATCCCCGGCATGGTCAGCGTCGCCCCCGGCAGCAGAGACATGATACCGATGATCAGCACCAGGTTGGCAATCAGCGCGGAGGTCGCAATCAGGCCGAACTTCTTATAGAAGAAGATCATGAAGATGATGGACACCGCCAGACCGGCCAGACACGCTTCCAGACCCTGTTTGATGTTCTGCATACCCAGGGTTGGACCGATGGTACGTTCTTCAACAATCTGAATTGGCGCAATCAGCGCACCGGCACGCAGCAGCAGAGAGAGCTGACGCGCTTCGTTCGGGTTGCTGATACCGGTAATACGGAAGCTGTTACCCAGACGAGACTGGATGTTGGCGATGTTAATCACCTCTTCCTCTTTCACCAGCACGGCACGGCCATTGGCGTCTTTCTTACCGCTGTCTTTGTACTCCACGAACAGGGTCGCCATCGGCTTGCCGATGTTGTCCTTGGTGAAGTTAGACATGATGTTGCCGCCTGCGCTATCCAGCGAGATGTTAACCTGCGGCTGGTTGTACTCATCCTGGCTTGAAGTGGAGTCGGTGATATGGTCACCGGTCAGGATCACGCGTTTGTACAGCACAACCGGCTGGCCTTCGCGGGTCTGTTTCACTTCGGAATCGCCCGGTACACGGCCTGAAGCCGCAGCAGCCTGGTCGACATTGGAGTTAACCAGACGGAACTCCAGGGTCGCCGTCGCGCCCAGAATCTCTTTCGCACGGGCGGTATCCTGGATACCCGGCAGTTCGACCACGATACGGTCAGCACCCTGACGCTGTACCAGTGGCTCAGCCACGCCCAGCTGGTTTACACGGTTACGCAGAATGTTAATGTTCTGCTGAACGGCGTATTCACGAGCTTCACTCAGACGCGCGTCGGTCATTACCGCACGCAGCTGGTTGCTGCCCTGAGAGGTGATCACCAGATCGCGGTGACGCTGAGACAGATAGGTCACAGCCTGATCGCGTGCCGCGCTGTCGCGGAACGTGATGCTCAGGCCGTAGTTATCTTCTTTACGTACGGTGGTGTACGGAATGCCCTTATCGCGCAGATCGCTGCGCAGGCTGTCGATATTCTGTTCCTGTAACTTGCCGAGCGCGGTATCCATATCCACTTCCATCAGGAAGTGAACGCCGCCACGCAGGTCAAGACCCAGTTTCATTGGCTCTGCGTTCAGCGCAGCCAGCCAGCGTGGGGTTGCAGGAGCAAGGTTAAGCGCCACGACATACTTATCACCCAGCACGCCCATCAGCGCTTCACGTGCGCGGAGCTGCGTGTCGGTGGTGTCGAAGCGAGCAAGAATTGCGCCCTCTTCCAGTGCCACAGACTTAGCGGTAATTTTTTCTTCTTGTAACGTTTTCTGGACCTGGATCAGCGTTTGCTCACTGGCGGCGACACCGCGCGCGCCAGTGATTTGAACGGCCGGATCCTCACCATACAGGTTGGGAAGCGCGTACAGCAGGCCGACGATAATCACGACGACCAGCATGATGTACTTCCACAAAGGATAACGGTTTAACACGGCAGTTCCCTTTGGGAAAAGTTGGGATTACAGCGCCTTCATGGTGCCTTTCGGCAGAACGGCAGCTACGAAGTCACGTTTGATAACCACTTCAGTGGTGTCGTTGAGGGCGATAGCAATGTAGCCGTTTTCCGCTACTTTGGTTACGCGACCCACCAGGCCACCATTGGTCAGGACTTCATCGCCCTTCGCGATGGAGTTCATCAGGTTTTTGTGCTCTTTAGTACGCTTCTGCTGTGGACGCAGGATCATGAAGTAGAAGATCAGACCGAACACAACCAGCATCAGAATCAGAGACATCGGGCTGCCCTGCGCTGGTGCACCCGTTGCTGCTACCGCATCAGAAATAAAAAAGCTCATTCAAATTCCCTCATTATTAAAATTAATCAACGTTCAACGGTGGAACATCCCGCCCCTGACGTTGGTAGAAATCGGTCACGAAGCTCTCTAATTTACCCTCTTCGATAGCCTTACGTAAACCAGCCATTAAGCGCTGATAATAACGAAGATTATGAATGGTATTGAGACGCGCCCCCAAAATCTCGTTGCAACGATCGAGATGATGCAGATACGCGCGAGAATAATTGCGACAGGTATAGCAATCGCACTCGGAATCGAGCGGGCTGGTGTCACTCTTATGCTTCGCGTTACGGATTTTCACCACGCCATCGGTAACGAACAGATGACCGTTACGCGCATTTCGGGTTGGCATAACGCAGTCGAACATATCAATGCCGCGACGTACGCCTTCCACCAGATCTTCTGGTTTACCCACACCCATCAGGTATCGTGGTTTATCCGCCGGGATTTGCGGGCAGACATGCTCCAGAATGCGGTGCATGTCTTCCTTCGGCTCACCCACAGCCAAACCGCCGACAGCGTAGCCATCAAAGCCTATCTCTACCAGACCTTTAACCGAGATATCGCGTAAATCTTCGTAAACGCTGCCCTGAATAATGCCGAACAGCGCATTTTTGTTCTGCAGGGCGTCAAAACGATCGCGGCTACGCTTCGCCCAACGCAGAGACATCTCCATAGAGCGTTTCGCGTAGTCCCAGTCGGCCGGGTAAGGCGTACATTCGTCGAAGATCATCACGATGTCAGAGCCGAGATCGTACTGAATCTCCATCGATTTTTCCGGATCGAGGAAGATTGGATCGCCGTTGATCGGGTTACGGAAGTGTACGCCCTGCTCGGTGATCTTACGGATATCGCCCAGGCTGAAGACCTGGAAACCGCCGGAGTCGGTGAGGATCGGGCCTTTCCACTGCATGAAATCGTGCAGGTCGCCGTGGAGCTTCATGATCTCCTGACCCGGACGCAGCCACAGGTGGAAGGTGTTGCCGAGGATAATCTGTGCGCCAGTGGCTTCAACTTCTTCCGGCGTCATTCCTTTTACGGTGCCGTACGTGCCCACAGGCATAAACGCGGGGGTTTCGACCACGCCGCGATCAAACACCAGACGACCGCGACGCGCGCGGCCATCGGTGGTATCAAGTTCAAATTTCATTTTTTCTCCGACGTCAGAAAAACAGTCCAACGTTGTAACACGGTGCCGCGGACTTATTCCCCGACACGCTCATTCAAAGCCTGCGGATTGTACGTGATAAACATCGCGTCACCGTAGCTAAAAAAGCGATATTTTTGTTCTACCGCAGACTTGTAGGCGTTCATCGTATGCTGATACCCCGCAAACGCGGAGACCAGCATAATCAACGTCGATTCAGGCAGATGGAAGTTGGTCACCAGCGCATCAATGACTTTGTACTGATAGCCCGGGTAGATAAAGATCTGCGTATCGCCAAAGAACGGCTCAATCAGCTCGCTTTTCGCGGCCTGCGCAGCGCTCTCAAGGGAACGTACCGACGTTGTACCGACGGCCACGACGCGATTACCGCGCGCTTTCGCCGCCAGCACCGCATCCACAACCTCCTGTGGCACTTCGGCATACTCAGAGTGCATGATGTGGTCTTCGATGCTGTCCACGCGCACCGGCTGGAAGGTGCCTGCACCAACGTGCAGCGTCACGAACGCCATCTCAATGCCCTTCGCGCGCAGTTTCTCCAGCAGCGGCTCATCAAAGTGCAGGCCCGCCGTTGGCGCCGCCACCGCGCCAGGCTTCTGGCTGTAGACAGTCTGATACAGCTCGCGGTCGGCCTCTTCGTCCGGGCGCTCAATATACGGCGGCAGCGGCATGTGGCCGATGGCGTTGAGGATATCGAGCACCGTGCGCTCGTCGTTGAATTCCACTTCAAATAGCGCATCGTGACGCGCGGTCATGGTCGCTTTGATGCTCTCGTCATCCCCCAGCAGCAGTTCAGCGCCCGGCTTCGGCGCTTTAGAGGCGCGAATATGTGCCAGAATACGTTTATCATCGAGCATACGTTCGACCAGCACCTCAATCTTACCGCCGCTGGCTTTACGGCCAAACAGACGCGCCGGGATCACGCGGGTATTGTTAAAGACCAGCAGATCGCCAGGGTTGAGCTTGTCGAGCAGATCGGTGAAAGTACCGTGCGTCAGCGCGCCCGTTGGCCCGTCCAGTGACAGCAAGCGACAGCTGCTTCGCTCAGGCATGGGGTAGTGAGCAATCAGGGATTCAGGTAGTTCAAAGGAGAAATCGGCGACGCGCATGACGTATACTCGTGACTTAAAAACAGGCGGCATAGTCTAGTGCTCACACCCTTTTGCTGCAACAACTAGCCGCCACCGGACAACGAAAACGCATGAATTTTCTCGCTCACCTGCATCTCGCTCATCTCGCGGACAGCTCCCTCTCCGGCAATTTGCTGGCCGATTTTGTACGCGGCAACCCCGCGGAAGCGTATTCCCCTGAGGTTGTCGACGGGATTTTTATGCACCGCCGCATCGACGTGCTGACCGATAACCTGCCGGAAGTGACGGAAGCCAAAGCCTGGTTCCGCCCCGAAACGCGACGCGTGGCGCCGATCACGCTCGACGTCATGTGGGATCATTTCCTGTCGCGCCACTGGTCCCGGCTGTCGCCTGATATGTCGCTGCCTGAGTTTGTGCGCTACGCCCACGCGCAGGTGTCTATCATTTTGCCGGACTCCCCGCCGCGCTTTGTGAATCTGAATAACTATCTCTGGTCTGAACGCTGGCTGGAGCGATACCGCGAGATGGATTTCATTCAGAACGTCCTGAACGGCATGGCGAGCCGTCGACCGCGTCTGGACGCGCTGCGCGACTCATGGCATGACCTGGATGAACATTACGATGCGCTGGAAACCCGCTTCTGGCAGTTCTACCCGCGAATGATGACGCAGGCGAAAAATAAAGAACTGTGATGCCGGTATGATTGATAGGTAAAAGCTGGCGGAACGATTGTCGCCACCTCTTTGTCTTATTCGCGAACACTCTCTATACTGGCCCGCGTTGCGTTCTAAATAACCTTAGTATCTACAGGAGAATCATATGGTTCTGGTAACTCGTCCGGCTCCGGATTTTACAGCTGCCGCCGTTCTGGGCAATGGTGAAATCGTTGAAAACTTCAACTTCAAACAGCACACCAACGGTAAAGCGACCGTTCTGTTCTTCTGGCCAATGGACTTCACTTTCGTTTGCCCGTCTGAGCTGATCGCGTTCGACAAACGTTACGAAGAATTCCAGAAGCGTGGCGTGGAAGTGGTTGGCGTCTCCTTCGACTCTGAATTTGTACACAACGCATGGCGTAACACCCCTGTCGAAAACGGCGGCATCGGTGCAGTGAAATACGCGATGGTTGCGGACATCAAACGCGAAATCCAGCAGGCTTACGGTATTGAACATCCGGACGCTGGCGTTGCACTGCGTGGTTCTTTCCTGATCGACGCGAACGGCATCGTTCGTCACCAGGTTGTGAACGATCTGCCGCTGGGTCGTAACATCGACGAAATGCTGCGCATGGTTGACGCGCTCCAGTTCCACGAAGAGCACGGTGAAGTGTGCCCGGCTCAGTGGGAAAAAGGTAAAGAAGGTATGGCGGCTTCCCCAGACGGCGTAGCTAAATACCTGTCTGAGAACGTATCCAGCCTGTAATCGGCACGGTTTACGAAAAAACCCGCGAATACGCGGGTTTTTTTTGGCTTATGCTGCGCCGTCTTTTTTTACCTCGCGCCAGATGCGCCATGCCATACCCGCAAGCACCATCACCCCCGCAATCAGTACGCCCCAGACCATCAGCGTTTTCATTCTGCTTTCCTGCTCAGCCGCAGACGTCGCGGTTAAACGCGACTCGCCGCCCAGCGGGACAGGTTCCAGCGTATCCACCATCGGCAGGGCTGCCAGATCGTAGGTTTTACGCAGTTCGGTCGGGATCAGCATATTCGTCTCCACGCTCGCCGGTTTCGCAGCCCCGTTCCCCCACGCGAGCAGGTACGGCCCCTTCCCCTGCGCGTTGAACACCAGATCGTAGCGCACGCGTTGCCCGGTTACGCCAGGCAGGTTCTCAGGCAGTCGCGCATTGAGGGTCTTAATTTTTACCGCCTCGACCAGCCCGCCAGGAAGCGGAACAGGTTCAGACGTTTTGCCGCCGAGCTGGTAGATCACCTCTTTTTTCAGCGTATGCCACCGATCCTTATCCGCCTCCCGCCAGGCTATTTCTGCCGGGAGAACGCCGTCGCCATTCAGCATGAAGCCGATCGCACTCAGAGGCTGCGGATGTTTCCAGCGCCACACGGCTTCGCTTTCGGATAACCGCTCCCCCTCTCCCGCCAGGCTAATGTGCTCTGATTCCGGCTGCGCAGGCGCGTTAATCGCGTTGACGCCGGTTAACGTCAGGGCAGAACGCCCCGTGTTCAGCACCAGCAGCAGATAGCGATTCGCCTCAGGAGATAACACCAGATCGGTATCGATGCGGTCGAGCTTCAGGCGATCCTGTCCACTCATCACGTCCAGCAGGGGCATCTCTTCGCGCAGGGTATACCAGTTTTTCAGATCCTCGCTGTAATAGACCGATGCCGTCCCCTGCCACGAGCCCTGCGGCGTGTCCCAGAAAAGCTGGAGCTGAGAGAGTGGAACCTCCGTCGCGTTTTCCGGCAAAGTCAGCAGATAGTGCTGTCCGGCAGCCGCCGCGTGTTGCCCTTCCAGCACAATTTCCACGCCGTTTCTGGCCCGTAGCATAATTTTATCGCCGCTCCCCTCTTCCCCGCCCGGCGAGGCGTTAAGCGCAAAGAGGCGCAGCGCCGTGGTGGTCGGTGCCGGCTGCGGACGCGTCGTGGTAACCAGGCTGAACGGTACCGGCTCGCCCGACTGATTAAACACGCGCACGTCGCGCAGATCGGGCGATGTGCTCTGCTGATAAACCGCCAGCGGCAGCATGACCCGATACCACGGCGAAGAGGCAGAGGTATCAAGGGACAGGCCATAGGCATAATCCCGCGGGGATTCCGCTGGCGCGCCCTCGCTGAATGCCGGACCGGCCAGGGCCAGCAGTGCCGCACAAACAACCGCGTTCATCCATTTCATTTTTCTTCTCCTGCTTTAGGCGGTAGCGGCGAGAAATAGCCCACAATCAGGACCAGGATCGCCACGCCAATAAACGCGACGGCGCGCGCCAGGCCGCCACCGCCCGCGCTGTCCACCAGCATCAGTTTGAGCATGACCACCGCCAGTAGCGCCGCACCGCCAAGCCACTGCTGACGGGAGGCGTGACGGGTGGCGCGGATCATGACCACCAGCGCGCAGAACATCCAGAACAGGGCAAAGGTGGTCTGGATAAGCCGCGAATGCCACAACGACTCCATATTCCAGGCCACCTCGCCGTACCACGCCAGCGCGCGCAGCAGTGCGCCGTTAAGCCACCAGAAACCCAGGGCCATCAGCACAACGGCGGGCCACGGACGGGACTGCGCAAGCGATGCCGGATAGTAGCGATCCACTGCCCGATAAAACACCACCAGCCCCAGCAGCGCGAACGCCGCCCCTTCCTCAAGCGGGTTCACCAGCGGCAGCCAGGTCTGTTGATAGACCACACCGTCCTGCAAATTGGTCACGACCAGTAATACCACCAGCGCCACAACCACAGGGATCGCGGCAAGGCAGGCGTAGAGCGCAGGCCATACCCGGAACGGCCACCCGCGACGCCGTACGGCCGCGGAGAGCGCCATAATCACCCCAC
Organism: Enterobacter sp. DTU_2021_1002640_1_SI_PRY_ASU_LCPMC_013; assembly: GCF_032389435.1. Taxonomy (NCBI): domain Bacteria; kingdom Pseudomonadati; phylum Pseudomonadota; class Gammaproteobacteria; order Enterobacterales; family Enterobacteriaceae; genus Enterobacter; species Enterobacter sp. DTU_2021_1002640_1_SI_PRY_ASU_LCPMC_013. The sequence continues at coordinate 1,004,496 of NZ_CP135594.1, read as the reverse complement.
CGCCAACAGCCATCGCAATGCCGCTTCCCCAGGCCGCCATGCCCCACGGCAGGGAGCGGGCAAACCAGTAAAGCTCGGCGGCTATGGCGAGTAAAATCATCCACACCAGCGACAGATGCAGCCCCATTGAGATGCGCGGCAGAAGTTTATCTTCGTCGCGCCGCAGCAGCATCAGGGCGGCAGGCAGCGCGATAGCCCAGGCCAGATTTGCCCAGCCGGCCGCCAGGATCTGCTGTTGCCAGACCTGATACAGCACCATCAGCAGCATCACCGGCCACAGCAGCCATTTGCTGGCATCCAGCTCCCGCCATGCCAGACGAGCGGCAGCCTGCCGCCATCCCCAGGCCGACGCCGCCGTCAGCGCCATCACGCCTGCCAGAACCGATAACTCCTGCTTCAGGAACAGCTGCGACGCGCCCAGCAGCGCCACTAACCAGAACAGCAGCCCACCGGCCAGCAATGCCCAACTGCCCGGCTGCGCGATTTTCTGCCACAGCCAGGCCGCAGCCAGCCAGCAAAGACTGAGCACTGCGAAAATAAGCAGCAGGCTCAGCGAGGTGACGCCGTCCATTTGCGCCCATATCGCGCTGCCGAGCGCCAGCGCCAGCAGGGCCGTCCCGCTATAGCTCATGCGCCGCTGCTGCTGTTGCACGCCCAGCCAGAGAATACCCAGCCCTTCCAGCGCCCAGGCCATCGCCGTCCAGCGCGCTGAAAGCGCCAGCGGAATGGCAAGCGTGGCAAACCCGCCGCCGATCGCCAGCGCCGCCATAACCAGTGGCCGCCCGACAGACGGATAGCGTCGCAGTGCGAGAAACGCCAGTGAGAGATAAAACGCACCATAGCCCAGCGCGCTGAGCGCCGGGCCGTACGTCCAGTGAGACGTCATGCCATACTGCATCCCAAAACCAATCAGCGGCGGAGCAAACAGCAGTACGCCGTCAATAATCTGTTTGCCTTTTTCCTGCGCCCGCAGCGACAGCGCCACGCTAAACACGCCAAAAATAAGCGTATTAGCAATCAGGAACAGCTGACAGATAGCATAGTCTTCAGGCTGGTAGTCGCTCAGCCCCCATACCCCGCCAACGCCAAACGTGAAGAGCAGCCCGAGCAGGTTGAGCTCGCGCCAGTGCTGCCAGATGCTGATGACGAGAATACCGATGGATAACAGGAGATAGAAGGAGAACAGCGCCACAAAGCTACCGCCCCCGGTAGACAGGAGCAGCGGCGCAAGATATCCGCCGAGGCTCGCCAGCATGGCAAGGCTCAGCGCCTTTTGCAGCACGGCCAGCCCGACGCTCGCCGCGCAAATCACCACCAGCAGCGCAAACGCCAGCGTCATCGGCAGCATTTGCCACAGCCGGAATGCGCCAAAGACGGTCAGATAAAGCACGCCGGTCGCCCCGCCCTGGAGGATCAGCGCGTAGATCCGCTGCCTGTGCCGCAGCCGCCATCCAACGGCCAGCAGAACCATGGCAAACAGCGCCGTGGCGGCAAGACGCAGTTCAAGCGGAAACAGTGAATGTTCAACGGTATAGCGCAGCAGGAAAGAGAGGCCGAGGAAGAGCAGTACAATCCCCAGTTTTGCCAGCGGATTGCCCTGCATAAACCAGCGCGTCAGCGAGGACAGGATACCGCCAAAGGCGGAAGGCCGTTTTGCCGCCGGTACACGCGCAGGTTCTGCTTGAGTGACGGGCGGTTCGGGACGCCAGGGATCGACAGGTGCGGTAACGGCTTCTGCCACCGACGCTGGCGTCTCCACCGGCGCGGCGGCCTGCACCGGCTCCGGCGCTTTCTCAGCGACACCGCGCTGCTCAAGCGCCTCAATGCGCTGGCGAAGCCGGGCGATCTCCTGCCGCGCCGCCGTGCTTCGGTTAAAACCTATCAGCGCGAGCACGGGTGCCACGACCAGCGCAAAAACCAGGAACAAACAGCCAAGGATGTAAAGCTCGTCCATGTTTCCACCTTCACCGTAAACGATCCGCTAAGATTGACACAAATCGTTGCATTTGCGCCATCTTAAAAGGTGAAAACCATTCTGCCTGCGCTTAGCTGCCGAACCAGACCGCAGCGGAGATCGCGGGCAGCGTGAGCACGCTCTCCTGGAACGTCGCTTTACCCTCTTTGATCTTCCACGTTTTACCGGCCAGCAGCGGTGAATCTTCCAGCACCACTTCACACGCCTCGCCCCGGTTGATCGCCACCAGCACGCGCTGCTGGTTATAGACGCGGACAAACACCACCACGTTATCGTGGGCGTACATCACCTGACAGCCCCCGTAGCGCAGGGCCTGACTCTGCCTGCGCAGCGTCGCCATACGCTGGTACAGGCTGAGCAGATCCTGATCCTGTTTTTCACTCTCCCACGGGAAGGTTTTACGGCAGAACGGATCGTTATTCCCCTCCAGCCCCACTTCATCGCCATAGTAGATGCAGGGTACGCCCGGCCAGGTAAAGAGCCAGGTCACTGCCAGCGGCAGACGCGCCACATCTTTACCCAGCAATGATTTAAAGCGCGCGGTATCATGGCTGTCGAGCTGGTTAAACATCCGCAGCTGCTGCTGATGCGACAGGCCAGCGCGATAGTTTTCCATCCACACCATGCAGGTTTCGGCGTCGATATGCTGCGGATCGTAAGAGATATCGGTGTTAGCGAGGAAACCCCACAGCGGGAAGGTGAAGCCGCGATAGTTCATCGCCGCGTCTTCTGCATCAGCCTGCAACCACTGACGCGCGTCGCCAAAGTGCTCCCCGAAGACGAATGCTTCCGACCGGGCCGCTTTTGCCGACCGGGTAATGGCGGCGACATGTTGAAGGTTATTCCGCGCCCCGCCTGATTCACCCAGCATATGCACCACATCCAGCCGCCAGCCGTCCATGTTCCACGGCGCTTTCAGCCAGTGGCGCACGATGCTGTCGTCGCCGCCGTAGATCTCATTCACCAGCGATGGCGACTGGAAATCGAGCTTCGGCAGGCTCGGGTAGCCCAGCCAGTCCAGGGCGCGGCCATTCTCATCAAAACTGTACCAGTCACGCTGCGGTGAGTCAGGATTATGGCATGCGCCGCTCATCGACTGATTATGACGGTCAAACCACGCGTGAGAATCACCGCTGTGATTGAACACGCCATCAAGGATCAGGCGCATACCTTCTTTTTGCGTGTTGTGTCGCAGCCGCAGCAGCGCCTCGTCACCGCCAAACTGCTCGTCAACGTGGCGATAATCCTGCGTATCGTATTTGTGCACGCTTGGCGCTTTAAACACCGGGTTCAGGTACAGCGCCGTGACGCCGAGCGTTTTCAGGTACGGCAGTTTTTCGCTGATACCGTCGAGATCGCCGCCGTAAAAGGTCGATCCCCCCGCCTGGGCGGTCAGCGGCTCGTCCCATTTTTTCAGAATAATGTCGTGACCGACCGCATGATGGTAATAAACCTTGTCCTGATCGGCGGTGCGCTTTTCGCTGCGCGCAAAGCGGTCCGGGAAAATCTGGTAAAAGACCTGATCGTTAACCCACTGCGGGCCGTTATCCGGGTGATCCACGGCAAACTGCTCCAGCCGGGCCGGAGGAAAACGGCTGAAGCCCTGCGGGGTAAACCACAGCTGGCGGTTGTTCCACAGCAGCTTAAAGCCGTAGCGGCGACGCGGCTGCCCGCTGCGCAAATTGATATTTGCCCGCCACGCCGTGACGCCCGGCTGCGGCTGGCTGCGCACTTTGTGCATTTTCAGCGACGTTTCTTCGTTATCCACTTCGGCGCGCAGGGTCACACGTTCAGGCTGATTGTCCCCTGCCAGCCAGAGCGTAATCACAAGGTTGTCTTTGTTTTGCTTAACAAATGGGGCAACCGGAAGGTGCCAGGCGTTTAACATCACGAATCCCCTTTGATGAAATTGACGTCACCTTGCCACAGGGTGATTAAGGATAGCTCACCATGATGGGATTTATTGGGGGAGGAGGACGGGGGAGGAGGCATCAGTGCGGCCTGATGCTCTCCCCCTCTCCTACGGGGAGAGATAGCCCCAGCAATTTGAAAGCAGAAGCAATAACGTTCCCTTCAGAATAACTGAGGGCTTTCAGCGATGCCTCGGTCCGGCTGAAAATCGCCGAAGCGTTGCCGTAAGGCCGGGGCGAGGCGCAGGGATGCGCCGAGAGGGCGTGGCCTGCATGGATGCAGGCTCATGCCCGACCCGATAGCCTGAAGGAATAAGCTGAGGGCACCGCGAAGCGGCGATTTTCCGCCGGGAGCCCGGGTCGCCAGGGTGGTGGCGACTGAGCCACCCTGGCACGTTCACCGCTCATTTCGCTACAGAGTAGCAAGGAACATAGAGTGAACGGAATGACCACCAGAGCCGTATGTTCCCCCTCACCCCAGCCCTCTCCCTTAAGGGAGAGGGGGCCGTCTGTGCAGGCATTATTTTGCGGGGAACCCTCAGCCCACGGGGAGAGGGTGAAAAGAATGTTACTGTGCTTCCGCCAGCTGACGATCGCGGCGACATTTAAACATCCAGCCCACCAGCAGCAGGACGATCCACGCGAAGCCCACGTACAGGGAAATACGGGTATCCGGGTGATAACCAATCAGGCCAATGATGAAGACCAGGAAGATGAGACCGACAATGGTCGTTGGCACGCCGCCCGGCACTTTAAACTTCAGCGCTTTGGCCTCTTCTGGCGACAGGCGGCGACGGAACGCAATCTGCGACAGCAGGATCATGATCCACACCCACACCGTCGCAAAGGTCGCCAGTGACGCAATCACCAGGAAGACGTTCTCCGGCATGATGTAATTCAGGTAAACCGAGAACAGCAGCGCCACGGTCATGACCAGCACCGTTACCCACGGGGTGCCGCGACGCGACGTTTTGGCAAACACCTTCGGCGCACTGCCCTGCTCCGCCATGCCGTGCAGCATACGACCCACGCCGAACACGTCACTGTTGATGGCCGACAGCGAGGCGGTCAGTACCACAAAGTTGAGAATGCTGGCGGCAAACGCAATGCCCATATGCTGGAAAGTCAGGACAAACGGGCTGCCGTTGGTGCCCACCTGGTTCCACGGGTAGATGGACATAATCACAAACAACGTGCCCACGTAGAACACCAGGATACGCATCGGCACCGAGTTGATGGCGCGCGGAATGGACTTCTCCGGATCTTTCGCTTCCCCGGCGGTGATGCCGATAATCTCAATACCGCCGTAGGCGAACATGACCATCTGGAGCGACATGACCATCCCGAGCCAGCCGTTGCTAAAGAAGCCGCCGTTGCTCCACAGGTTATGGATGCCGGTTGGCTGCCCACCGTTACCGATACCCCAGATGATGATGCCGAAACCGGCGAGGATCATGATGATAATGGTCGCGACCTTGAAGAAGGAGAACCAGAACTCCAGCTCGCCAAACACCTTCACGCTCATCAGGTTGACGGCGCAGATGATCAGCACCACGCTCAGTACCCAGATCCAGTGCGGCACGGCGGGGAACCAGACCCCCATATAGATGCCAAACGCCGTCACATCGGCAATGGCGACAATCAGAATTTCGAAGCAGTAGGTCCAGCCGGTGATAAACCCGGCCAGCGGACCTAAGTTTTCCTGCGCGTAGCGGGAGAAGGAACTGGCAGAGGGGTTGTGAACCGACATCTCCCCCAGCGCACGCATGATGATATAGGCCGCCACGCCGCCGATGATGTAGGCCAGCAGAACGCTTGGACCGGCCATTTTGATGGCATCTGCCGAGCCATAAAAAAGACCGGTGCCGATAGCCGAGCCCAGCGCCATAAAGCGGATGTGGCGGGTGCTCAATCCACGTTTAAGTTTGTTAGTGCTTTCCATTAAAATCTTGCCATTCAACACGAAAAAAACAAAAAACCACGGGGCCTTAAGCCCCGTGGTTAAACAATTTGTTGCCGTTGATTAATGGGCGTTGGATGTCACCTGACGCCCTGCCGCACGGTCCCAGATAATCGCCAGAACCAGCGCTACAACGGAAGGCATCAGCCAGGCCAGGCCCTGCTCGGACAGCGGCAGACGCTGTGTCCAGGCTGGCAGGATTTCTGCAAATGCTGATGCTTTGATCCCGTCAAGGATACCAAAAATCAGGCTGATAAACATGGCCGGCGCAATAATTCGCGTCGAGTTATGCCACCACGGGCGGGTGAAGCTCAGCACCACCAGCACGATACATGGCGGATAGATCGCCGTCAGCACCGGAATTGACACCTGAATCAGGTGGCTCAGACCGAGGTTTGACACCGCCATGGAGAAGATGCCGAGGATAAACACCAGCGTGCGGTAAGAGAGCGGCAGATACTGAGCGAAGAACTCCGCGCAGGCGCAGGTCAAACCCACCGCCGTCACCAGACAGGCCAGGAAAATCAGCGCCGCCAGCAGCATGCTGCCTGCACCACCAAAGGTATGCTGCACGTAAGCATGCAGGATTGCCGCGCCGTTTGCGCTCTGATCGACCAGCGTTGCGCTATCTGAACCCAGACGGAACAGCGCCAGATACAGCAGCGTCAGGCCGACACCGGCCATCAGGCCAGCCCAGATGGTGTAGCGAGTCAGCAGGCGCGCTTCGGTCACCCCGCGGGAACGCGCGGCGTTAACGATAACGATACCAAACACCATCGCACCGAGCGTATCCATTGTCAGATAGCCGTTCACGAAACCGTTTGAGAACGCCGCGTTCTGGTAAGCGTCCATCGCGGAGCTGATGGGCCCCGCAGGCCAGACGATGGCCGCAACCGCCAGCACGATCAGCGCCACAATTTTCAGCGGAGCCAGGAAGTTACCCACGGTATCCAGCAGTTTGCCCGGATAAAGCGAAACCAGGATCACGATGGCGAAGTAAATGAGGCTGTAGATAAACAGCGGCATCGCGCCGTCACCGGTCAGCGGGGCGATACCCACTTCAAAGGAGACGGTCGCCGTACGCGGGGTCGCGAACAGCGGGCCAACGGCCAGATAGCAGACGGTTGCCAGCAGAACGCCAGCCACTTTGCCAATCGGGGTGCTGAGGCTGTCCACACCGCCACCGACTTTCGCCAGCGCGATAACGGTCAGTACCGGCAGGCCCACGGCAGTAAGCAGGAAGCCAAACGCAGCCGTCCAGACATGTTCACCCGCCTGTAAGCCAACCATTGGAGGAAAAATGATGTTGCCTGCGCCAACGAACAGCGCAAATGTCATAAAGCCCAGCGCGATAATGTCACGCGATTTCAAGTGATGGGTCATAAAACCTTACTGCCTGTGGATGTGGTGTTGAATACGTTGAGATTTTCGCCATCCCTCACGGGACGATACAGCGGAAAATTTGCTCAATTTCAGCGGGATATGCTCCCGTCCTGGCGTGGCGAAGAATAGTTTTTCGATTTACCACGCAAATACAGTCGGTCTGACAGTATATGGGGGGCAATTTAAACGCTTATAACGTTTAAAGGCAAGAAGGGATCGTAAAACCAGAACAATATGCCAGCATGAAAATTCAGACCAAAATAATATGCCATGTATAAGAAAAACTCATGGCTAATCATGCGAACAAAAAAGCACCAGCCGTATAATATTCATCCGCGTTTCGCTTGACTGCAAAGCAAACGGGCCAGCAATCGCTGGCCCGTGGAAAGGTAGCCTGACACATCTGCCGTCAGGCGCTTTTTTTGGCAATTAATCGTTCCGGAATCACGAAGCTAAAGCGCGTGCCCTTACCCAGGGTGCTTTCGATATTGAGCCGGCTTTCATGGTGGCTGACGGCATGCTTCACAATTGCCAGTCCCAGTCCGCTCCCGCCGGTCTGCCGCGAGCGCGCCTTATCCACCCGGTAGAACCGTTCGGTGAGACGCGGGAGGTGTTCGGGCCCAATCCCCGGCCCGTTGTCCTCGACGCTAAACTCAGCGCCCGCCGGGGTATGCTGCCAGCGCACCGCGATATGCGTCCCTTTCGGGGTATGATTCACGGCGTTATAGACCAGGTTTGAGATAGCGCTTCGCAGCTCATCTTCACTGCCGAGCACTTTCAGCGTGTTATCAACGTCAAAACTCAGGGTGTGCTGATTATGACTCAGCGTTTGGGCTTCGCGCTCCACCACCCGCAACATCATCGGCACATCAATGATGTCGTTTAGCGCCAGCGACGGCGCAGCCTCAATCTTTGAAAGCGTCAGCAGCTGTTTGACCAGCCCTTCCATGCGGAACGTCTGCTCCCGCATGGTATGCAGTGCTTTCTCACGCGGCGCCCCCTCAAGCGTTTGTTCCTGCATCATCTCCAGATAGCCCTGAAGCACCGTCAACGGCGTACGCAGCTCGTGGCTGACGTTGGCAAAGAAGTTACGTCTCGCGCCCTCAAGCTGGTGCATCTGGGTAACGTCCCGCGCCACCATCAGCCACTGCCGATCGCTGTAGGGCATCACGCGGATTTCCAGATGGCGACCGTTATTGAGCTTCAGATTGTGCGGGCGCGAAAAATCCCGCTTTTTCAGATACAGCGTGAACTCGGGATAACGCAGAAGGTTCAGGATGTTCTGACCATTATCATCCGGCCAACGCAGGCCCAGCAGCTGTTGCGCGAGGCCATTACACCAGAAGATTGTCCCTTCTTCTGTCGTCAGGATCACCGCGTCCGGCAGCGACTCCGCACCGCTACGAAAGCGTTTGATCAGGCTTCCCAGCTCACGACGGCGCTTTTTGTTACGCATCTGCATCTGGTGCAGGCCGTAGAGTAGCGGTTCCCAGCTCCCGCTTCCCGGCGGGGGTGTCATACTTCTGTCGACCCACAGCCACCAGGAGAGACGCAGTAAATTCCAGAAATGCCAGACGAGCAATCCCGTCACGGCCACCAGTAAAAACCACGGCAGATAGCCAAAGATAGCCCCCAGAATGAGGGCCGGAATACAACATAAGATCAGTTCAAAGACGAGCCTTTTCCATGACAGACGTTCCAGCACGCGTCACACTCCTGTCATTGTTCAGAAACGGGTCGAGAAACGATAACCCGTGCCGCGGACCGTCTGTACCATGCGATCGTGGCCGCTCAGTTCCAGTGCTTTACGCAGGCGGCGAATATGGACGTCAACCGTTCGGTCTTCGACATAGACGTTAGTTCCCCAGACGTTATTCAGCAACTGTTCGCGGCTGTAAACGCGCTCCGGGTGGGTCATAAAGAAGTGCAGGAGTTTAAATTCGGTCGGTCCCATATCGAGGGGATTTTCACCGGTCATGACCCGGTGTGAGGTAGGATCCAGGCTCAGCCCCTGCATCTCAATCACCTCTTCCACCGCCATCGGTGAAATACGGCGCATCACGGCTTTGATACGCGCCACCAGCTCTTTCGGGGAGAACGGTTTAGTGATGTAATCGTCCGCGCCGGTTTCCAGACCGCGCACGCGATCCTCTTCCTCGCCGCGCGCCGTCAGCATTACCACCGGGATATCGCGGGTCATCGCCTCGCGTTTGATATGCTTGATAAACTGCAATCCGGAACCGCCAGGCAGCATCCAGTCCAGCAGGATCAGATCGGGCCAGGGTTCATTCAGCTGGTTCACCGCGCTGTCATAATCTTCCGCTTCAACCGGCTGGAAGCCATTTTGTTCAAGCACGAAGCACACCATTTCACGGATCGGAGCTTCATCTTCTACGACCAGAATACGTCTCGCCATACTTTGCCCTGTCTTATCGTATTTAAGTTACAAGTCTGTAATGCGGCGTCATTATGCGTCAGATTTATGACAGATTTATGAAAAACATTACCACTATAAATGGCAAACTGTTGTTTTATTACAGCGGTTATTTTCCCTTCCCTGAACGTTTATAATCCTGCTTTCTTATTATTGCCACGGATCTTTTATGCGCATACTTCACACCTCAGACTGGCACCTGGGTCAAAATTTTTACAGCAAAAGCCGCGCCGCGGAACATGAAGCGTTCCTGAACTGGCTGCTGGAGACGGCTCAGGCTCACGAGGTGGACGCGATTATTGTGGCGGGCGACATTTTTGATACCGGATCGCCGCCGAGCTATGCGCGTGAGCTGTACAACCGTTTTGTGGTCAACCTCCAGCAAACCGGTTGTCACCTTGTGATTGTCGCTGGAAACCATGACTCGGTGGCGACGCTGAATGAATCCCGCGATATTCTGGCGTTCCTCAATACCACCGTGGTGGCCAGCGCCGGACACGCGCCGCAGATCCTGAAAAAACGCGACGGCACGCCGGGCGCAGTGCTGTGCCCAATTCCGTTTTTACGCCCGCGCGATATCGTGCAAAGCCAGGCAGGTCTGTCCGGCAGCGAAAAACAGCAGCATCTGTTGCAGGCCATCACCCGCTATTATCACCAGCAGCATACGGAAGCCTGCGCCCTGCGCGGCGAACAGGCCATTCCGATCATTGCCACCGGGCACCTCACCACCGTCGGGGCCAGTAAGAGTGACGCGGTGCGCGAGATTTATATCGGTACGCTGGACGCGTTTCCGGCGCAAAACTTTCCCCCGGCCGACTACATTGCCCTCGGGCATATTCACCGGGCGCAGATCATCGGCGGCTGCGAGCATATCCGCTACTGCGGCTCGCCCATTTCGCTCAGCTTTGACGAAACGGGCAAAGCCAAATCCGTGCATCTGGTGAGCTTCACCGGAGGCAAACTCAGCGCCGTTGAGACGCGTGAGGTGCCGGTCACCCAGCCGCTGGCGGTGCTGAAAGGCGATCTGGCCGCCATTACCGCTCAGCTTGAGCAGTGGCGCGGCGCAGCGCTTAATCCCCCCGTCTGGCTCGATATCGAAATCACCACCGACGACTACCTGTACGATATGCAGCGTAAAATTCAGACGCTGACGGAAGACCTTCCCGTGGAGGTGCTGCTGGTACGCCGCAGCCGCGAGCAGCGCGAGAAAATACTGCTCAACGCCCAGCGTGAAACGCTTAGCGAACTTCGGGTTGAAGAGGTGTTCGCGCGGCGGCTTGCGCATGAAGAGGTGGACGAGGCCAGACGCACCAGGCTTAACGAGCTGTTTGCCCAGACCCTGCATTCCCTCCATGACGAGGACGAAAACGCATGAAAATTCTGAGCCTGCGCCTGAAAAATCTAAATTCGCTAAAGGATGAGTGGAAAATTGATTTCACCGCGGAGCCGTTCGCCAGCAACGGGCTGTTTGCCATCACCGGCGCAACCGGCGCGGGTAAAACCACGCTGCTGGATGCCATCTGCCTGGCGCTTTACCACGAAACGCCGCGTCTTAATAAGGTCTCTCAGGCGCAAAACGACCTGATGACGCGCGATACCGCCGAATGCCTGGCAGAAGTGGAATTTGAGGTCAAAGGCGTTGCTTATCGCGCTTTCTGGAGCCAGAACCGCGCCCGCAACCAGCCGGACGGGAACTTACAGGCACCGCGCGTTGAGCTGGCCCGCTGCGAAGACGGCAAAATTCTGGCCGACAAAGTCACGGATAAGCTGGAACAAACCGCCACGCTTACCGGGCTGGACTATGGTCGCTTTACCCGCTCGATGTTGCTCTCTCAGGGGCAGTTTGCCGCCTTCCTGAATGCTAAACCGAGCGATCGCGCTGAGCTGCTGGAGGAACTGACCGGCACGGAAATTTACGGCCAGATTTCCGCCATGGTTTTTGAAAAACACAAAGCGGCACGTAACGCGCTGGAGATGTGCGAAGCGCAGGCCGCAGGGGTTGTGCTGCTGAGCGAGGAACAGCAGCAGCACTTGCAGCAAAGTTTGCAGGCACTTACTGACGAAGAAAAAGTCCTGCTGGCACAGCAGCAAAGCCAACAGAAAGATTTTCAGTGGCTTACGCGTAACGACGAACTGATACGTGAGCAGCAGCGTGCAGCCGCTTCGCAGCAGCAGGCGCAACAGGCTCTGACGGACGCCGCGCCCCAACTGGCGAAGCTCCAGCTGGCGCAGCCCGCCGCCCAGCTACGTCCGCTATGGGAGTATCAGCAGGAGCAGACCACCCGCCTGGCGCAGACAACAGAGCGAATTGTTGAAGTAAATACTCGCTTACTCGACAGAGCGGCGCAGCGCTCGCGTATTCGCAACGGTGCGCTGCGCAACCGTGAACAGTTGCAGACAGAGCACACGGTACTGACGGAGTGGCTGACCGAACACGACCGTTTCCGTCAGTGGGGGCAGGAAATTGCCGGCTGGCGGGCGCATTTTACGCAGCTGGGTCGCGATAAAAATCAGCTTGTTGCCCAGTCAGCGCGCATGGCTGAGCTTCGTCAGAAGCTGGCTGAGTTGCCTGAAAGTACGTTGACGCTGACGGCTGAGGATCTCGCGACGGCAATGGAGCAACAGGCACAGTCGCGGGCGCTCCGCCAGCGTCTGACAGCGCTTCACGCTCGCTTTCAGCCGCTGCAAAAACGGCTGCGCCAGAATGCGGAAAGCGTGCATAAAGCGCAGGCTGAGCAGGCTAAGCTCAATGAAACGCTGATCCTGCGGCGTCAGCAGTTTAAAGAGAAAAATCAGCACTATGCCGACCTGAAAGCGCTCTGTGAGCGTGAGGCGACAATCAAGGATCTTGAGAACTATCGTGCACAACTCGAAGCGGGTAAGCCTTGCCCGCTCTGCGGTTCACGCGAACACCCGGCAGTTGTGCAGTATCAGGCGCTTGAACTGACCGACAATCAGCGCCGCCGCGACGCGCTGGAGAAAGAGGTTGCTGCGCTAAAAGAGGAAGGATTGCTGGTGCTCGGGCAGGTGAATGCGCTGACCCAGCAGATCCAGCGCGAGACAGAGGAAGCACAGGCTCTCTCTGAGGAAGAGCAAGCACTCACTAAAGAGTGGCTGGAGGTCTGCGCCTCCCTGAACATAGCGCTGAATATTCAGGATGATATTGCCCCCTGGATGAGCGAACAGGAACAGTATGAACGCCAGCTGTATCAGCTCAGCCAGCGTCTGACGCTGCAAAACCAGCTCAATGAACAGGAAGGTCAGGCGCGCCAGTACCAGCAGCAGCTGACGGCGACGCGTCAGGCGCTGGCGGCCTCGTTACAATCGCTGTCGCTTAGCGTGCCCGATGAAGGGGCTGAAAGCGCCTGGCTGAGCGCGCGCGAAAGCGAATATACCCTGTGGCAGGAAAAACAGGCCCAGCACGGTACGATTCAGGAAGGTATTAACGCCCTGATGCCCATTCTGGAGACGCTGCCGGTTACCAATGATGCAGAAGCCGACGCGGTTATCCCTGAGAACTGGCGCGGCATCCACGACGAATGCGTGTCGCTGCAAAGTCAGCTCACCACCCTACAGCAACAGGAGACGCTTGAGCGTGAACGGCTCCAGCAATCACAGGCTCAGTTCAACGCCGCGCTGACCGCGAGCTGCTTTGCCGATCGGGAGGCATTTCTCTCCGCCCTGCTGGATGAAACGTCGATCCACCAGCTTGAACAACAAAAGCAGACGCTGGAAAACCAGCTCCAGCAGGCCACGGCGCTTTCGGTGCAGGCAAGCCAGCAGCTTCAGGCGCATCAGGCACAGCGCCCCGAGGGGCTGGAAACCGATGCCGCAACGCTTCAGGCGCAGTTACACCAGCTGGCGCAACAGCTTCGGGACAACACCACGCATCAGGGGGAGATCCGCCAGCAGCTCAAACAGGACGCCGATAACCGTCTGCACCAGCAGGCGCTTATGCAGCAGATTGAGGAGGCGGCGCGTCAGGCCGACGACTGGGGCTATCTCAACGCGCTGATAGGCTCCAGCACCGGCGATAAATTCCGTAAATTCGCCCAGGGGCTGACGCTGGATAATCTGGTGTGGCTTGCCAACCAGCAGCTCAACCGTCTGCATGGCCGCTATCTGCTTCAGCGTAAAGCCAGCGATGCGCTGGAGCTGGAAGTGGTCGATACCTGGCAGGCCGATGCGGTACGCGATACCCGTACCCTTTCCGGCGGGGAGAGTTTCCTGGTCAGCCTGGCGCTGGCTTTAGCGCTTTCCGATCTGGTCAGTCATAAAACGCGCATTGACTCGCTGTTCCTGGATGAAGGGTTCGGCACGCTCGACAGCGAAACGCTGGACACCGCGCTGGATGCGCTCGACGCGCTGAACGCCACCGGGAAAACCATTGGCGTGATCAGCCACGTAGAGGCAATGAAAGAGCGCATTCCGGTGCAGATCAAAGTGAAGAAGATCAACGGGCTGGGATATAGCAGGCTGGACAGGGAGTTTGCGGTGCAGTAAATGGGGGGATGATGCGCTCTGCTGCCCTCACCCTGGCCCTCTCCCTGTGGGCTGAGAGTTCCCCACAAAATAATGCCTGCACAGACGGCCCCCTCTCCCTTGAGGGAGAGGGCTGGGGTGAGGGGGAACATACGGCTCTGGTGGTCATTCCGTTCACGTTATGTTCCTTGCTACTCTGTCACGACATGAGCGGTGAACGTGCCAGGGTGGCTCAGTCGCCACCACCCTGGCGACCCGGGCTTCCGGCGGTAAATCGCCGCTTCGCGGTGCCTTCGGCTTATTCCTTCCGGCTTATCGGGGACGGGCGGAGGTAACATCCCTGTAAAGCCCGCCCTCTCGGCGCATCCCTGCGCCTCGCCCCGGCCTACAGGAAACGCCTCAGCGATTTACAGCCGGACCGAGGCATCGCTGAAAGCCCTCAGTTATTCTGAGGCAACGTTATAGCTTTTGCTTTCAAATTACTGGGGTAGCCTCTCCCCACGGGGAGAGGCTACAAACATCAAAAACGGTTTTGCGTTTATTCCGGCCAGAGCCACGCCGCGCCGCGTACGCCGCTGGAGTCACCGTGGACGGCTTTGCGGATCGGCGTTTCGCACTCGCCGCCAAATACCCACTGTTTCACCAGCGTTGGCACCGTGGCGTACAGCCGGTCGACGTTGCTCATGCCTCCGCCCAGTACAATCACGTCGGGATCAAGAATATTGATCACATGCGCCAGTGACTTAGCCAGCCGCATTTCGTAGCGGCTGAGCGCCAGTTCAGCCACCGGATCCTGCTCCTCAACCAGACGCATAATCTCGTTACCTTTCAGCGGCTGACCGCTCAGACGATGATAATCGGTGGCAAACCCCGTGCCGGAAATAAAGGTCTCAATACAGCCCTGCTTGCCACAGTAGCACGGTACTTCGGCGCGGTATTTGAGTTCATCTTCATCCATCCACGGCAACGGATTGTGCCCCCACTCGCCCGCGGTGCCGTTGCCGCCAATATGCGAGCGCCCACCGAAGGCCACGCCCGCCCCGCAGCCGGTGCCGATAATGACCGCAAATACGGTCTGCGCGCCAGCCGCTGCGCCATCCACGGCCTCAGACACCGCAAGGCAGTTAGCGTCATTCGCCAGACGCACCTCCCGGTTCAGGCGTTCGCTTAAGTCTTTATCAAATGGCTGACCGTTGAGCCAGGTGGAGTTGGCATTTTTCACCACGCTGGTATACGGCGAAATGGAGCCGGGGATCCCCATCCCGACCGTGCCCGTCTCGCCCGTTGCCTGCTCTGCCATATCGACCAGGCGGGCAATCGTCTCTATGGTCTGGTGATAATCATCGCGCGGCGTAGGCAGACGGTGGCGAAACAGTTGCTCCCCCTGCTCGCTCAGCGCAATAACTTCTGTTTTGGTGCCGCCCAAATCAATCCCAATACGCACAAGACACTCCTCATTATTTTGATTATCAACAGAGTAGAAGCCCGCTTCCCGATTAGCAATGCAAGCGATGCGACAATTCGTTATCATGCCCGCTGATTTAACGACAAGGCCGTGGAAATTATCATGCTGTGGTTCAAAAATTTGATGGTTTACCGTCTCAGCCGCGACGTTTCGCTGCGTGCAGAAGAGATGGAAAAACAGTTAGCCGCTTACTCCTTTACCCCTTGCGGTAGCCAGGATATGGCAAAAACCGGCTGGGTTCCGCCAATGGGTTCTCAAAGCGATGCGCTGACCCACGCCAGCAGCACGGGGCAAATCATCGTTTGCGCCCGTAAAGAAGAGAAGATCCTGCCGACGCCCGTGGTTAAGCAGGCGCTCGAAGCGAAGATCTTCAAGCTGGAAGCTGAACAGGGCCGTAAGCTTAAAAAAACCGAAAAAGATTCGCTGAAGGATGAAGTGCTGCACTCGCTGCTGCCGCGCGCTTTTAGCCGCTTTAGCCAGACCATGATGTGGATCGACACTGTTAACGGGCTGATCATGGTGGACTGCGCCAGCGCCAAAAAAGCGGAAGATACGCTGGCGCTGCTGCGTAAGAGCCTTGGCTCATTACCGGTGGTACCGCTGGCGCTGGAAACGCCGATTGAGCTGACCCTGACCGAGTGGGTGCGCAGCGGGACTGCCGCGCAGGGCTTCCAGATCCTTGATGAAGCAGAGCTGAAAGCGCTGCTGGAAGATGGCGGCGTGATCCGCGCGAAGAAACAGGATCTGGTGAGCGACGAAATCGCCGTGCACATTGAAGCGGGCAAAGTGGTGACCAAACTGGCACTCGACTGGCAGCAGCGCATTCAGTTTGTGATGTGTGATGACGGCTCCGTGAAGCGCCTTAAGTTCTGCGATGAACTGCGCGATCAGAACGAAGATATCGACCGCGAAGATTATGCTCAGCGCTTTGACGCAGACTTTATCCTGATGACCGGCGAGCTGGCGGCGTTAATTCAGAACCTGGTGGAAGGTCTCGGCGGCGAAGCGCAGCGCTGACAGGCAAAACGTAGGCCGGGTAAGCGAATGCGCCACCCGGCATGCTTTTATTTCAGATAGCGGCACAGATAAGAGGTTGGCTCTGCAACCTGTAAATGGAACTCGCTGTGGCCCGGCACGTTGAAGACCTGCCCGGCACTGTAGACTTTCCACTCCGTTTCACCCGGCAGCAGGACGTTCAGCGCGCCGCTGACCACCGTCATCTCTTCCGCTTCTGCGGTGCCAAAGGTGTATTCCCCTTCCGCCATTACGCCGACACTGGCGCGGCCAGTGCTGCTGCTGGTAAAACCAATGGATTTCACTTTACCGGAAAAGTATTCGTTACTTTGAAGCATGAACTGGCCCTTATATTTATTGAGAAAAATCCACTATAGGGGCCATGCTCATGACCTGTCACGCAAAATCATTACACCAGTAATTCTGACGCCAGGCGCGCCATCAGGACGTTAGAGAGCAACACCGGAACATCCAGCGCCTTTTGCAGTAAATCACGATGCCGCTGATGGAAGCCCAGGCAGTCGAGCATCAGGACATCCGCCCCTCTGTCGATCAACTCCTGCCCGGCCGCAATCAGCTTCGCTTCGCTGTCCCAGAACGGGTTTGCCAGCGCGTACAGCGGGGTGTGCTCCAGCGCGGCCCACTTCACCGTCTGGTTATCCAGCAGTTCCTCAACGGGAACGATGACCCCAACCTGATGACCATCAACAATTGAGGCCACCAGCGGGGGGATAATCCGCATCGGTTCGAGCAGAATGGCATTACGCGCGCTGAGCCCTTTAACGGGTGCCGTGCTCATCAGCAAAATAACGTCATAGTCCTGATTGTCGAGCACTTCGATCACGCCCTGTAGCGCGCGCTCGATTTTCTGGCGTGACACATGCGCCAGTTTACCGTCACTGAGTAACGTTGCCAGGGGATCTTCCCCCTCTCCGACCGCGTAGTCTTCCATGACCTCTTCCCGACTGAGCTTCCCTAACAGACTGAGATGCGTAATTTGTTGTTCAGAGACATGCTCGGTTAAGAGCGGTAATACTTCGCTTACAGGCACCACACCAATCGTGAGGATCGCCAACGTCGCCTTCATTTTGATCGCCTTCCGTTACTACCACAACTGCCACATAAGTACAGGCTCACTACGCTGCACTGTTCATTTTTTCAACAAAACAGCACCAAGGGTAGCAGGGGATCTCTACACCGTAATGTAAAGATCGACTGGCCTTTCCGAATCCACCTGTAATAACTAAATATTAACTGCTGCTTAACATCAGCGATATGTTAAAAGTGTGATTCAGGCACGGTTGTAACGAATTCGGATTCCTGTCAGGACTTCTCAGGATCCTCATAGCGCCGTTTCGCATCTAGCGCTTCCTGTTCGGTTTCATGTTCGCTGATCAGCGAATCAGGTTTAGGGTGATCGGCACGCAGCTGGTACCAGGTTACGGTCTGATCGCCGTTACCTTTTTCAACGGTAATGATGCGGGCTTCACGTGGATAGGGAGGTCTGGTTGGCATAGCTCATCCTTTTTTTATGTCTGAGCTATGAGTATAGACGGCTGTTAGCTGGCGCAAGCCAAACGCAGGGCGGTAATAATCTGAATCGCAACTTTCTCGGGTGACGCCGACGCATCCACAACGTGGTGTGCCGCCTCGCGGTACAGTGCATCGCGTTCGGCGAGGACGTCGCTGACCTCTTCATTCAGCGGTTTCGCGGTCAGCGCCGGGCGCTGTCCCTCTTCCGGAAACGCCTCCAGCCGCCCCACCAGCGTAGAGACCGGGGCACAGAGGTAGATCACGACACCCTTTTCGCGCATAAACTGGCGGTTATACGGTGCCAGAATAATGCCCCCACCGGTCGCAATCACGGTTGACGGCGCGGTCACCGCTTCCAGCGTGGCCGTTTCACGCGCACGAAAGCTCTTCCAACCCTCATCCTCAACGATATCGGCGATGGTCTTACCGGCATTCTCCTGGAGCCAGTGGTCAGTATCGACAAACTGACTCTGGCACAGACGCGCCAGCTCCAGACCAACGGTGGTTTTCCCACAGCCGCGAGGGCCAACTAAAAAGATGGGTGGGTTCATTACCAGGTGTTCCCCTTGCTGCCGGATAACTGAAGGCTGTAAAGAAATGATTGCAGTAGATGTTGCGCTAACTTTACTGCAAAGCGGTACGGAATGACAAGCCTGTGGAAGCCACACTGTACCACAAAACCGCCCGGAGGTGGGCTACGCCGGGCGGCGCTTCACTTCCAGCAGCCATTTATCCAGCTCGGCGGCAAACTGCTGGCGATCGCGCTGCGACAGGCTGTCCGGCCCACCGGTTTGCACGCCGCTGGAACGAAGCGTATCCATAAAATCACGCATGGTGAGCTTCTCGCGGATCGTTGCCGGCGAATAGCGTTCTCCGCGCGGGTTCAGCGCCGCCGCCCCTTTCGCCAGTACATCGGCAGCCAGCGGGATATCCGCGGTGATCACCAGATCTCCTGCGTCACACAGGCGTACTATCTCGTTATCCGCCACATCAAACCCGGCCGGAACGCGCAGAGAACGGATGTATCTGGAGGGCGGCACGCGGATATTCTGGTTCGCCACCAGCGTCAGCGGCATCTGCACGCGCTCGGCAGCGCGAAATAAAATCTCTTTGATGACATTCGGACACGCGTCCGCATCAACCCAAATCGCCATAGTCTCTCCCCATTATGATTCTGGTGACTATTGTCGCCTGCATTTCGTTGTTAAGCTATCAATGAGAGATAACAACGCATAATAACGGAGAGACGTGATGGATAAGAAAATCGGGTTTATCGGCTGCGGAAATATGGGCAAAGCTATCCTCGGCGGACTGATTGCCAGCGGGCAGGTGCTGCCGGGGCAGATTTGGGTCTATACCCCATCCCCGGATAAAGTCGCGGCGCTGCGTGATGAGTATGGTGTCAACGCTGCCGAAAGCGCACAGGACGTGGCTCAGGTGGCGGATATTGTCTTTGGCGCCGTTAAACCGAATATCATGATTAAAGTCCTGAGCGAGATCACCTCCAGCCTTAACAAAGAGACCCTGGTGGTATCGATTGCCGCAGGCGTGACCCTCGATCAGCTCGCCCGCGCGCTGGGCCACGACCGTAAGATTGTTCGCGCCATGCCAAACACCCCGTCGCTGGTGAACGCCGGTATGACATCCGTTACCCCGAACGCGCTGGTCACATCTGAAGACGTGGCGGATGTACTGAATATTTTCCGCTGCTTCGGCGAAGCGGAAGTGATTGCCGAACCGATGATCCACCCGGTAGTCGGCGTGAGCGGCTCTGCCCCGGCGTATGTCTTTATGTTTATCGAAGCCATGGCCGATGCCGCCGTACTGGGTGGAATGCCGCGCGCGCAGGCCTACAAATTTGCAGCGCAGGCGGTGATGGGTTCGGCCAAAATGGTGCTGGAAACGGGTAAACATCCGGGCGAACTGAAAGATATGGTGTGCTCACCGGGGGGCACAACCATTGAAGCCGTGCGCGTGCTGGAAGATCGCGGGTTCCGCTCCGCCGTGATCGAGGCGATGGAAAAATGCATGGAAAAATCAGAGAAGCTCAGTAAGTCCTGATGCGCTACGCCGGGCGTCAGGCGGCCACTTCGGTGCGGCCCCGTCCGGCATTTTTGGCTTTATAGAGGGCCACGTCCGCCGCCTTTAGCCATTCACGATAGTGGGTGAACTGCGCCCCCCAGGGAGCAACCCCAACGCTGATACACAACCTCGCCATAGGTGCTCCGTGCAGCGGCATGTTGACCAGCCGTTCGTGGACGCGCGACATCGCAGCAATCGCGCTGTCGGCAGGCGTGCCGGACATGATCACCGCGAACTCATCCCCGCCAAAACGGCCAATATAATCGCCTGAGCGCAGGGTCAGCTGAAGCTGGCGCGTGATGGCGACAATCGCTTCATCCCCCACGTCATGCCCCCAGGTGTCGTTGATCGTCTTGAAGTGATCGATATCGATGAGCAGTATCGTCGCCTGTCGATGGCTTCGACGGCAGGCCTCAAATTCGTTACGCAGCAGCGTTTCCCAGTGACGGCGATTGAACACGCCGGTCATTCCGTCGCGGGTACTCATCAGCTCAAGCCGACGCTTATGCTCTGCCAGACGGATCGCCGTGCGGTGGCTGAGCCAGGCAAACAGTATGGGGTAGACCACCAGCACGGGGAGCGTCAGCCACAACGCCAGTGGTTCAGAGGTCAATACCACAGGAGTACCCGTGGATTGCACGGTGAGCAGAGCAGACAGGGCAAGCAGCGCCAGTCCTGTCAGAAATAACCGACATCCCCCCGATCCCATCATATTCATGCCGATCATCACGATCAGCGCCGCCGTAGGTAGCGCATTGAACCCTGTTAGCCCCATCCAGACACCGGCAATAATGGCATCGATTTTCAGATTAACAATTTCACTGCTGTGGGGTTCAGCCGAACGAAAAGCCAGCTGCCAGGCCAGATGGGGCCAGACAAAGACCCAGCCCACCAGCAATAACCACCAGACGCCGGAAAGAAACTGGCTCACCAGAACACTGGCAAGCGGAACAAATAGCGCCGCCAGACCAACGATGCGTGCCAGCCGTATTCGCCGGGCAAATCGCAGACCGGAACGGTATGAATCATCCTGAGAAAGCTGCTGGTGCCACGCTTCCCGAATGTTCTCGTGATTGTCATAAAACTCATCATTCATCATTTTTGGGAATATTCTGAAACATTTTCCCAAATTATAGAGAGGGGGATAGCGGGGAAAGTATGAAATTTTGGGTGAGCCACAGCCGTGACTCACCCGTTAGCACTACGCCTGTTTTTTGAGGCACGCGCTCATAAACTTGCTGCGATCGTCGCCTTTCAGCATCTGCTGTGTCGCCTGGGCGTTGCACTCACGCATTTTTTGCTGCTGTGGGGTCAGGCTTTTTTCACCGGGTTTAGCCGCACCATTTTTAAGGCAGTCGCTCATGTACGTTTTACGGGCATCCCCTTTCAGGCTTTGCGATGTCGCCTGTTGGTTACAGGTCGTCATGCGCTGCTGCTGGGGCGTTAACGTTTTCTCTTCCGCGTGTGCTGAGGCGATCAGACACAGGCCAGAGAGCAGGGTAACCAGTATTGTTGTTTTCATTGCACCATCCTTTATGTGAAGTTCCACGTTAAGTCTGGCTCGTTACGGGAAAAAAACCACCCTGCGACTCTGATTTTCGCCGGGCTCTGCGGTTATTTCAGCCCTGTATCGGCATAATATTCATTAACCGGTTTCGCCGGGGGGGAGGCGGTAATTAATAACAGAAATTATGCGGTGAAAGGTGTGCTCTGTCTCAATTTAATTTTCCCTGCATAAATGTGTAAAAATAAAAACAGAGCGACGCCAGGCATCCTGCATGACAATTCTGTGACAGGTCATTTCACCTCAGACAGGTTAGCTGCGAGGATGCCTTAAAAGCTTCTTTACGTATTGCTGAAGCAGCTCCGCATCTTCCGCAGGCACCTGGGAATCAGGACGCGCTTTTTCCAGCGCGCCTTCAACGTTGTCGATCAACGCCTCCTGTTCCGGTTTTGCCATCTGTCGCAGCAGCGCCGTCACAACGATTTCCAGCGCCTCGACCTGGGCAACCAGCTCTTTCGACTCTTCTTCCTTTTGGGCAAGCTTAACCAACAACTCAGCAATGAGATTTTTCATGGTGCTATTTCCTTATGTGATTTCCCCTGAAATTAACACCCTCTCTGAATAATGAAAAGCATGGATTGGCTTTATCTTATGCAAAAGTGACATCGCTGCCAAAAAAGATATTTCAGCGCGGAAGCGAAACGTTTTCCTGAAAGAAAGGCGCCGCATTTCGTTATATAAAAATGCGGCGTTCATAAGAATAAATAATATATTATCGTGTTTACCGGGCCGACTTTGCCTCAGCGATTCGCCTGCGGCGTCGCAAGGCAAAGGCCAGTTGAATAATATTCAGCAGGACCACCACCGCCGTCGCGGCAAATACCCAGCGGAAACCCGCCATCGCCGAGACCGAGGCGCCGATAAGCGGGCCTGCTACGTTGCCTAAATACATGAACGACTGGTTGTAGCCAAAAATGCGGCCGGTTACCTGGTCACTGGAATATTTCACCAGCAGCGTCTGAACAGCGGGCAGCATGGCGCCATCCGCGAAGCCAAGCAGGAAGCGCAGGATGCCGAGCTGAAGAGGTGTGGTGACGAATGACATGGCAAAGAAAAGGATCACCGCAATGATGAGCGTTGCCATCAGAATACGTGCCGTACCGATCCTGTCGCCCAGTTTCCCCAGACGCGGAGCAGACATCAGCGCCGACACGCCCGGCACCGCGGCAATCATCCCGCTCAGAAAAGCAATGTTGCTGCTGTCCGGCGCCATCGACTTGATAAACAGCGCCAGAATCGGCCCTACCGAACCGTTACAGAGCTGGATCACCATCGTCGTCACAAAGAGGCTAATCATCAGGCCAGGATAAGGCAGCGAGGCGAAAACCGCTTTTCCGCTCAGGCGTTCGGATTTACTGACAACAGGCCGCCCGCCCTCTTTAATCAGAAAAAGGGTGACCAGAAAGCTGATGGTCAGCAGGATCGCGGTAATGATAAAGACCGCACGCAGCCCGACATGGTCAGCCAGGAAGCCGCCGAGCAGCGGGCCGCCAATTACCCCGCTGATCTGGGCGGTGGAAAGCGTGCTGAGCGCCCAGCCGCTTCGCTCACGCGGTACCTGTGAGGCCACCAGCGCCATGGCATTTGGAATATAACCGGAGGTCAGCCCCATTATCGCCCGCAGAATAAACAGCTGCCAGACGTTGGTGGCGAAGGCCTGGAGCAAAATGGCTATCGCCATCCCCAGCGAGGCGCGGAGCAGCATCAACTTGCGCCCCTTGCGATCCGCCAGGCTGCCCCACATCGGCGACACAATGGCGGAGACCAGAAACGTCACGCTGAACGTCAGGCCGGACCACATAGAGAGCGCTTCATGAGAAGTCACTCCCAGCTGCGACACATACAGCGGCAGGAAGGGCAATATCTGGCTGATAGCCAGTCCGGTGAAGAAGCAGCCGAACCAGACTGAAATGAGATTAACTTTCCAGGATTCCATAACAGAAATAGTCTTCATTTTTAGGCGAATTCGCCGACAGATTAGCAAGTTACGCGCAATGACATAGCGCCAGAGATGCGGCCTTGCAGACTTTGGTGTTTTATCTTCCCAGTCATCATATTTGTGAAATAAGTCACAATTTATCCAATTTTTGGCGGAAGATTATTCTTCATCGACATAATCCATAGCCGCGCATCCCCAGATGGAAATGGTTGGCATGGGCGGCATTATAGTCCGGCCCCAGACCGTTACCGTAATAGCCACAGCTTGCCGAGAGCAGGGCCTGTAGCCAGGGCTGCGTTTTTTCCGCTTTCCAGCCGTTCAGGACGGTAACGCGCTGTCCATTTGCCAGCCTGAAAGCGCTGATATCCAGCGCATCCGCCGTGGCATGTTCGCTGCGCCGCGCATCCGGGCGGCTGTAGATATTGCGGCAGGCGAAGCTGCCCAGATGTTCAATACGCGTAAGCTCGCTTCCGGTCCAGGTTTTGGTGAGCGGTCGGGCCTGCTGGCTGACAAACAGCGCCGAACTTAACGCCAGCGGGCAACTGGCCAGAAAGCTGCTGTTCAGGCTCACCGGGCCCAAATCGCGCACGCGCACCACGTTACTCAGCGGACACTCACCGGCGCTGTCAGCGACAGCCTGGGTACGGATAAGCTGGCGTTGATTCGCCTGCGCTAACAGGCTTTCGCACGCCTGGGGTGTTAAACGTCGAAGTTTAAATTGGGTGATTTTTCCGGGCGGATCGTCAAGCGTAAGCGGCACGAAAGGATTGTAATACGGCGGCAACCAGCGGTAGCCCACCGTGGCGATCCCGGCAATAACAATAAGAATAAGCAGACCTTTTCCTTTCACGCGCCCCCCTTCAGCATCCCTCAAAACATTATGGCAGAAGGCCGCGAAACCCGCCGGGCATCGTGGTATGTTATTGGCTTTTCGTCAGACTGGAAGAGAGTGAGATGGCAAAGCAGCGCGTAGGTATTGTCTTTGGGGGAAAATCGGCAGAGCACGAGGTGTCATTGCAATCGGCTAAAAATATCGTTGATGCGATTGATAAAAGCCGTTTTGACGTGGTGCTGCTGGGCATTGATAAACAGGGCCAGTGGCATGTTAACGATGCCAGCCAGTATCTGTTACACGCTGACGATCCGGCGCACATTGCCCTTAATCCTTCTGATATCAGCGTCGCAACGGTTCCAGGCGTGGAACAGGGACAGCTTATCGATGCCGGGAACGCGCAGGCGCTGGCACAGATTGACGTGGTATTCCCTATCGTTCACGGCACGCTGGGCGAAGACGGCTCTCTGCAAGGCATGTTGCGGATGGCGAACCTGCCGTTTGTCGGTTCCGATGTGCTGGGCTCTGCCGCCTGCATGGATAAAGACGTCACAAAACGTCTCCTGCGCGACGCCGGTCTGAATATTGCGCCGTTCGTGACGCTCACTCGCGCCAACCGCGATAAACACAGCTTCGCGCAGATCCAGGCGCAACTCGGCCTGCCGCTGTTTGTGAAACCAGCAAATCAGGGCTCGTCCGTCGGCGTCAGCAAAGTCACCAGCGAAGCGCAGTTTAACGATGCCGTTCGTATGGCCTTTGAGTTTGACCATAAGGTGGTGGTTGAGCAGGGAATTAACGGTCGTGAAATTGAGTGCGCCGTGCTGGGCAACGACTTCCCGCAGGCGAGTACCTGTGGTGAAGTGGTACTGAACAGTGACTTCTATTCCTACGACACCAAATATATTGACGACAAAGGTGCCCAGGTTGTGGTTCCCGCCGCGCTCGATCCCGACGTTAACGACAAGATCCGGGCGATCGCCGTTGAAGCCTATCAGGCGCTGGGATGCTGTGGGATGGCGCGCGTCGACGTGTTTCTGACGCCGGATAACGAGGTGGTGATTAACGAAATCAACACTCTGCCGGGCTTTACCAATATCAGCATGTACCCGAAGCTGTGGCAGGCCAGCGGGATAAGCTATCCGGAACTGATCACCCGCCTGATTGAACTGGCACTGGAGCGCCACGCCGATGACAGCGCCCTGAAAAGTTCCGTTAACTAACGCTTAGTCAGCTTTCTCTGCCGTCGTCGTCTCATCGGGACGACGGCGGATAATAAATCCCGCCAGCCAGAAACTGATTACCCAGGTTACCAGCCCAACCGCATAGGTTTGCCAGCCTTTCGCTTCAAATCCCAGCAGCCCGACAACACCGTTGAGAATAAAGATCAGCCCGATCGCAAAGGCGTAGTAATGCCAGTCACGGCGTAATTTGGAAGTGAGCTTCATGACAACTCCGGCAGAAAAAAAACTATCCTCTCACAGTTTGATAAAGGCGTCTGTGGCGGATACGTAAATTCTGAAATGCAGCGCAGTTTCACTTATGTTATCAATTTGTGACGTGATGCAGAAATCGACAATCCAGGAGAAATCCTGAGCCGAATTTCCCACGATTCTGATATTGACAAATGCTATGACCTGTCACACTCACCCTGTACGACGCGTATTAAAACAGAGTGATATTATCGGGAGGTCTTATGGCAGACTTTACATTGTCGAAACCGATTTTTGGCGGAAAACAACCAAAAACCTCCACGGCGGGGAATATTGCCTATGCCCTGTTTGTTCTGTTTTGTTTCTGGGCAGGAACCCAACTGCTGAATATGCTGGTGCATGCCCCTGGCGTGTATGAGCATCTGATGCAGGTGCAGGATACAGGCCGCCCGCGCGTTGAAATCGGTTTAGGCGTGAGCACCGTATTTGGACTCATTCCCTTCCTCGCGGGCAGCATGGTTCTGGGCGTGATTGCCCTTGTCCTGCGCTGGCGCAACCGCCACTGATTACAGTCCCATACAGAGTGCCCGACGATCGTCAACGCGTTTCGCGAACCAGGCGGTCGTCAGGTTACGCGTGATCTTCGGGCTTTCCAGCTGAATGCCTGGCAGAATGGCTCTGGGTAAAGCCTTTCCACTTTTCTTGTCGGCCAGCGCAAAGACCTGCTTATACAGATCCGTTTTCTCAAACGCCAGGCTGTCGCCCTTCTCCAGCTGTCGGCGAATGTCGCTGTTGCTCATCTCCAGCTTTGTCGACAGTTTTCGCACCGCACGTTCGGTTGTCCCTGCCTCACTGCTGCCATATGCAATGAGATCGCCGTCCAAAGCGAGCTTTACGCCGCTGGCGCGGCTTACCGCATTCTGGAAGGCTGCATTTCGGCTGGCATACCAGCCCGCGTTAAAGTCGGCAAAGCGATACAGCGGTTTATCGTAGTTGGCCGGATAATTTAGCAGGTGATACGTCCCAAACCACAGCCCACCGCGCAGGGAGAAGACCTCCTGACGTACCGTACCGTCGATATCCCACGGATAGCCGTCAGTATGCTTTTCCGCAAATGCGATACTGACCTGCATCGGACCGCCGGTATGCACCGGATTTAGCGAGCCAAACAGCTTCTGCCCCATCGGCACCATATTGATGAAATCATCGAAAATGGCGCTAAGCTGTTTCTCGGTTTTCACCGTATCCAGCCGTTCACTGTAGCTTTTACCGTTTGGCGAGGTGATTTTAAGGGCGGTATGCACCAGGAAAACCGGGATATGCATCGATTCGGCCCGGCGGTCGATCTCTTTCCAGGCAATTTTGTTCAGGCCAGGCACAACAGGATCTGACTGATACATCGATTCCTGCTGCGCCACCGCGAGCACCGAGCAGATATTCTCCTCGGTAGGCGCGATCTTCTGGCTTTTGAAGGTCGCTGCCAGCGCATCAGCCCACTCACTGCGATCCTTCACGCTGGCGGGCATTTTTTGCCGCACCACGCTCGCCACATCAACGGGCTTCTCCCCTTCTTTGAGCGGGGCAGCCCCTTTTTCGGCACAGCCCGCCAGCACGAAAGCGGCGAGTAACGTCAGCGGTAATGCACGTGGTACGGCAAATGGCATAGCAATTCCTTTTTAACCTAATGTATGGGTGACTTCCTGCACGTCCTTATCGTCCAGCTCACGCTCGAAACTGCGTAAACGTTTGTAGATGGACATCAGCTCCACCAGCGTAGTCCAGGAGCTAATCAGATACTGGAACGAACCGCGAACCTGACCAAAGACGTTGGTGATTTGGGTCATCAGACCGAGCGTAATCGTACCCGCAACGATGGACGGGAACAGCAGGAACAACCCGAAAACGTTATCAACCTGAAGATAAAGAATGCGCGCGATATTGAAATACATGTAATGGAAATAGAGGCGGAAATAGTTACGACGTACGGCGCCAAACAGCTCACGCACGGTAGGCGGTGACGCACGGTTGGCATCGTCTTCGCCATACACCAGCTCTTTACGGTAGGCCGCTTCCACGCGCTGGTTTTTAAACTCCAGCCCCGGCAGCTTGATCCCCACCACCGCCAGCAGCCCCGTTCCCATCAGCGACCAGACAATCGCAGCAATCACCAGGCCGTATGGCAGATGGCCGACAATCGGCAGCTCCGGAACGTGCGACGAGAGCGTCACCAGCACCGGCAGGAAGGCGATCAGCGTCATGATGGCGTTGATAAAGCTCACGCCCATATCTTCCAGAGTAGAGGCAAAACGCATGGTGTCTTCCTGCACACGCTGTGCGGCACCTTCGATATGCCGCAGGTGCTGCCAGTGCGCCATATAGTGTTCGTTCATCGCGGTACGCCAGCGGAACACATAGTGGCTGACGAAAAAGTTATTCATCACGCCAATCACCACGGCGATAAGGGCGATGCCGAGGAAGATCCCCACCTCATGGTAGAACTGATTGATGGTCACTTTATGCGGCGAACTCAGCGCCGTCTGGATCAGATCGTAAAACGGCGCATACCAGGCGTTGACCGCTACGCCCACTTCCACCAGGAACCAGGTGACAAAGATGATTAACGACGTGCCGAGAATCGACCAGTATTGCCAGCGGTGAGGAGAATAGACGAACCAGAACATGGCAAAAAGCCCTACGCAGAGCACGTAATAAGCGTAGAAAAGCAGATAGCTCATGGACCAGAAGCGCGCTGCGCTAATGGGAATGTCGCCCGTTGCCCCCGTAAGACGGGTCAGCCACGCGCCGCCACCGGCCTGCCAGAAAATGACAGCCAGCAGTGCCCAAATAAATGCCGACAGGAAAAAGGGCCCCGGCTTTGGGAAAAAAGATTTAAACATTGTGCTTCCTTTTGTTGTTATGGCTGTTGCTGTGTTCAACATATCGCCACACGAAACCTTGCCTGTGCCAGCCTCCCGGCTCAGGCAAAAAAGTGAGACCTGCGGGTGAATTATTAGTTCGCTTCCCAGTTTTCAAGAATTGTTTCGGTGCGTTTCATTCGCAACAGCGATCGTAGCGTCTATCATACGGTCGATGTCACAAAATGGGAGCCACGCCGCAAGTAAATTGTTCAAATTTACCCACGGTTACGTTTTTCTCGCTATCGTTATGCAAATCGGGCCATTGCCCGACGTCGATTAGTAGTATAACTACCCGTAACTTTCCTTATTCACTTGATGGATGCTTTTCGTTGAAACGTTGTCTGCTCTCTATCGCCGCGCTGTGTGCGGTGAGCCTGTCCACCGCCCAGGCAGCACAGCCTCTGACGGCCCCGGTTCTGGCCTCTGACATTGCCGATCGCTACGCGAACCTTATTTATTACGGCAGCGGTGCGACGGGAATGGCGCTGGTCGTGATCGACGGTAACCAGCGAGTGTTTCGCAGCTTCGGTGAAACACGACCGGGAAATAACGTTCGTCCGCAGCTGGATTCCGTTATCCGTGTCGCATCGATAACCAAGCTGATGACCAGCGAAATGCTGGTGAAACTGCTCGATCAGGGCGTGGTGAAACTCGACGATCCGCTCAGCAAATATGCACCGGCCGGCGCTCGCGTTCCGACATATCAGGGAACGCCGATCAGACTGGTGAATCTGGCGACCCATACCAGCGCCCTGCCGCGAGAACAGCCCGGTGGCGCTGCGCATCGCCCTGTCTTTGTCTGGCCAACCCGCGAGCAACGCTGGAACTACCTGAGCACAGCAACCCTGAAATCGGCCCCGGGCTCGCAGGCCGGCTATTCTAACCTGGCGTTTGATCTGCTGGCCGACGCTTTAGCGACGGCGTCGGGTAAGCCTTACCCTCAACTGTTTGAAGAGCAGATCACGCGTCCGCTCGGGATGAAAGATACCACTTACACCCCTTCCCCGGACCAGTGCAAGCGTCTGATGGTGGCGGAAAAAGGGGCCAGCCCGTGCAATAACACGCTGGCCGCCATTGGCAGCGGTGGCGTTTACTCTACGCCTGGCGACATGATGCGCTGGATGCAACAGTTCCTCTCATCGGATTTTTACGCGCGTAGCAATCAGGCCGACCGAATGCAGACGCTCATCTACCAGCGTGCTCAGCTACGACGCGTCATTGGCATGGATGTTCCAGGTAAAGCCGATGCCCTCGGCATGGGCTGGGTGTATATGGCGCCAAAAGATGGCCGACCGGGGATTATTCAAAAAACCGGTGGAGGTGGCGGATTCATCACCTACATGGCGATGATTCCGCAATCAAACGTAGGCGCTTTTGTGGTGGTCACCCGGTCGCCAAATACACGCTTCGTGAATATGAGTGATGGCATAAATAACCTGGTGGCCGAGCTGAGCGCCAATAAAGCGCAGGTGCTTACGGCCTCTAACTGATCTCAATAGTCCGTGGGCAAACGGTTGATACTGATCAGTTTGCCCCGGCTCATATTGATGTAGTTCCCCTGTCGCAGCGCCGCCAGAACCTCAGCAACGACCGAACGAGAAATACGAGTGCTACGCTGAATATGATTCATAACACCAATTTTTGAACGTAGCGTGTCATCCCACTCGGCCATATTGATCAGCATCGCCCGGATTTGGCTATAGGAATTATTTCCGACCAACTGCATGTCACGTTTTCCCAATAAATGGTTAAGCCATGACAGCCAGCAGAAAGCCTCTTGCCAAAGTTGCGCGTCCTGAATAAGCTGGTACGCGTCAGATGCCGGTAAATAAAATCCGGTACAAGGCGTCTGTGCCATCAAAGAATATTCAAGATAGTTTTCATTTATCCATGCGCTTAAACCGTGGATATACGGTGCCCGCGCAATACCCATAAGTAATTCGTCTGATTTACGGTGGACGGCCGTCAGGCCGGATTGTATGACAACGGTCAATGGTTCATCATCATTATTGCCGGTAGTTATTAATTGTTGTGGTTCGTTCTTAAATGGGGTACCGGCGACTTCCAGACACTTTATGAGCCGGCTTAATTCAGAAAGTGGCTTCGCATTAACGTTCATGCATACCTCAAGTCATCTGTATCTGTCGGTTCTTTATAATTTTTAAAACACATAAAAAAGCGGGGGAAAAATCCCCCGCGCTTTCTATATTACCAGGTGTATTTCACACCCAGGTTTGCTCCCCAGTTCTGGTCAACGTCGCCGCCGCCCAGATAAGTCGCATCAGTGTAAGCACTGAAGTTTTTCGTGAAGCTGAACTGAGTGCCCAGTCCCACGCGAACCGCAGAGCCTTCCACGCCGTTATCAATGCTGTCATTGTTGATATCAGCATTGTTGTCGGCATCGTCATACACGTAAGCCAGTTTGAAGTAAGGCGTTAATGCCTGCTCGCCGCCGTAGTTGAAGGTATAACCTGCATCCACGCCGAGTTCATAACGCATACTGTCGTAAGACTGACCATCGATATGCATGTCGTTGCTTAACTGGTAGTCATCACCGGACTGGAACAGGCCAGAGATCGCCGCGTAAGGCGTGACGTAGCCAGACAGGTTTGGTTTCCAGTCATAGCCCAGTTTCATCCCGAAACCAACGGCGTCAGTCGTGGTATTACCGTCAACATACTGACCGTTGCTCATGGTAGCAGAGAGGTCGTTGTTGAAGCGGGTGTAGCTCAGGGAGCTGTCGAGGAAGATGTCGTTCATGAACTTCGCCGACGCGTAGATCATCGCAGTCTGGCTGTCCTGATCGACCTGACCAGTACGATCGCTGATATCACCCTTCGCGAAACCAGCCGCACCACCGACAATCCACTTCGCGTTATTACCGTCGATCTGAGTATCCAGACCTACCATAATGCCGCTTACGTCCTGATCGTAGCTAACGGTGCCATTATCCGCGTCAAAGTTGCCGCCGAAATAGCTCACCCATGCGCCGCCGTTATCTGCCAGGCCATGACGGCTGTTGGTCAGACGGGTACCCACGGTATCCTGTTGCAGATTCCAGATGTTGGTATTAGCAGAAGGAATGCTCAGCGCCATGTTGGCGTAGTCAGTCAGCTCTTCCTGCTGGAGAACAACGGTGTCGCCCTTCTGCTGCGCCTGATAGGTGTAAGCACCTAAATCGGCTTTGTTTGCGGCAGTAAAGCTGGCTGCGGTATCCGCGTTATTGTCATAGACGCGAACGATCTCTTTGTTTTTGTAGTCAGCTACGGAGCCTGCGCCGGTCGCATCGTCGATGCGCACTTTATAGTTACCGGCAACGTCACCATTCACCGCCAGATGGCCGTCGGAGTTCAGCGCGACAATACCGTAATCGTAGTCTGCTTTATAGCGATCGTTGGTGATATAGCGTGCGTTGTTCAGGTCGCTGTTCAGCACATAATCGCGGCTGGCAACGTTGAGCACACCACCATCAGTCAGCACCATATTGTGTGTATCAACCTGACCCAGACCCAGCGCCAGCTCTGCACCGTTGTCCACGGTAATAGTGTTGGCATACAGCTCAGCTGTCTCTTCAGTCAGTGCAGCACGGCTGTAGCTATCCAGATACAAGCTGTCGGTTGCTACTGCGCCGCTGTCGCCGATGTTCAGGCCAGACGCATTGGTCAGGGTGATGGAATCAGCCAGCAGGCCGGAGTTTTCAACATTGACCTGAGACTGGTTATTCACCGTCAGCGCGTCGATGTTGGAGATCTTACGGGTATCCCACTCGGAACCGTTATCCAGCGCCACGTTGAACAGGCCGCTCTGATAAACCTCTTCACCCGCAACGTGACCGTTGCTGTCGTAGGTAGAATCAGGCCAGATGCTGTTTGGAGAAAGCGTGTGCCAGTCTACATCGCTGTAGCCTTCACCATACATCTGCGCCGTGCCGATGGCTTCAACGCTGGACTGCGCGGCACCCACCCATTTACTGCCGTTGGTCAGTGTGACATCCAGCTTGTCGGTATCATCCCAGCCGTTGGTAGTTGGGTTATAGACGCCGTCATCGGTGGTATCCGTTGCCGGATCGCCATTCTCGTAGAAGTTGTTATCAAAGGTGCTGGCGAAAAGGATGTCGCCGGTAATGGTAGAGTGATCGAAGGTGGCGGTGGTCTGCATGGCGTTATCAGACGCGCCAGCAACAACGATCAGCGCCGCATCATCCGCAGCCGTGGCGTTGGTTTCACCGTAGTCGCTCGGCTTCGCCGTTTGACCGTAGAAGCCACTGGTACCGAGATCGCTGTACGCGCCAGAGGTCAGCACAGAGTCTTTCACCACCAGCGTATCGGTAAAGATATTGCTGCTGTTAGCAACCCCTTCAACACCGTCGTATGGCGTGTTATCCAGTTCATGGTAACCCTGCGTCAGTGTAATACCCGCGATGTGGGAATTGTTCTGAATAACGATATCAGATTCAACGTCCAGGGTGATCGCGTTACCCAGACCATAGGTGTCCAGATAATGCGTTTCAGTGGTTTCGCCGTTGACGACATCATACGCGTAATGCTCATAGGTATCGTTGATGGTGGAGTTATCAACAGTCAGGCTAAAACGATCATACTGGGTATGAGTGGTGCCGTCAGTATCCACGCCATCTGCACACGTCGTGGTCATACACTCTGACGTGATCATGCCGTTAATGGTGCTGTTAGAAATACTCAACGCGTTCGCACGGCCATTGACACCATCATCCAGATAGTATGTTGAAATAACTCCGTTTACGGTTGATTTATTGATGACTGGATAAATGTCACCATCATGTGTGGCATCTGAATAATCCCAGTCAGAATAACCATAATACCATGGCGTGGACGCGGTATTGTCATATCCAAAAGTATTATATGTCGTGCCGGATATATCTTTCGCATTGGCCTGAGAAGCGATAGCCAGTGTGCAGGCTAATGCAAGTTGTGATACAACCAGTTTCTTTTTCCATGTTTGCATTGGGTCATCCCTCCTCAGGGACGTAAGCAAGTTTGTCCATCAAATCATTTGGCAACATTAAATTGCGGAAGGAATTATGCAGTTTCACTTCGAAAAGGTTCAATGAATGATTCCATTAAGTCCGTATTCAGACAAATAAGCTTATAAACCCAGGGCAATAACAATCATTATGAATAAATATTATAAATTCAATTGATTACAAACCACCTCAATCGGGCCGACACATGTAATATAACACAATGAATCATTCATAGTTATAATCCCCGCCCAATACAGAAGCCTCGCCAATATTGCACACCCCTCTCAACACCATAATAAGTCTTATAATATATAAATTACATGTAGCGAATATTAGTCGATTTCGAAAATCTAAAAGACAACTTTAGTAAAACACCGCTCCCCGCTTTCAGGTACACTATGCCTCTTTGTTCCACAAACATCAGGCATACCATGACCGATTTAATTGCACGTCCCCGTCGCCTGCGCAAGTCACCCGCACTGCGCGCCATGTTTGAAGAGACAACACTGACCTTAAACGATCTGGTGTTGCCGATTTTTGTTGAAGAAGAGATCGATGACTACAAAGCCATCGACGCGATGCCGGGCGTGATGCGCATTCCTGAAAAGCATCTGGCCCGCGAGATCGAACGCATTGCGAATGCGGGCATCCGCTCGGTAATGACGTTCGGTATCTCCCACCACACTGACGCGACCGGCAGCGATGCCTGGAAAGAAGACGGCCTCGTCGCCCGCATGTCGCGCATCTGCAAAGAGAGTGTGCCGGAGATGATCGTCATGTCCGATACCTGCTTCTGCGAATACACCTCTCATGGCCACTGCGGTGTGCTGTGCGATCACGGCGTGGACAACGATGCGACCCTGCTAAATCTGGGCAAGCAGGCGGTGGTTGCCGCCGCTGCGGGTGCGGATTTCATTGCGCCTTCTGCGGCGATGGATGGACAGGTGCAGGCGATCCGTCAGGCGCTGGACGCCGCGGGCTTCACCGACACCGCCATCATGTCCTACTCCACCAAATTCGCCTCCTCTTTCTACGGCCCGTTCCGTGAAGCAGCCGGCACGGCGCTGAAAGGCGATCGTAAAACCTATCAGATGAACCCGCTGAACCGCCGCGAAGCGATTCGTGAGTCTCTGCTGGATGAAGCCCAGGGCGCTGACTGCCTGATGGTGAAACCGGCTGGCGCATACCTGGATATCCTGCGCGACATTCGCGAACGCACCGAACTGCCGCTGGGCGCCTACCAGGTGAGCGGCGAGTACGCGATGATCAAATTCGCCGCGCAGGCGGGTGCCATCGACGAAGAGAAAGTGATCCTCGAAAGCCTGGGGGCGATCAAACGCGCGGGCGCGGATCTGATCTTCAGCTATTTCGCGCTGGATCTGGCTGAGAAGAAAATTCTGCGTTAATCCGCTTTAGCGCCGGGTAACGACTTCGCCTTACCCGGCCTGCTCTCTGCGCTAATCTTCACCAAACTGCAATACAAACGACATCTCCTCCTTCTACTGTCTGGGCAAGACGGCAGGAGGAGTGATCAATGTTTAGTCTCGACAGCGTTCTTGATGACCTTTGGCCTCAGGCGAGGCCCGCACCCTGGCAAAAAAGTCTGTTAAAAAGACTGCTTCACGAAGACGAATTTCAGCAGTTTGCCGCCAGCCACCGTCACCTGAAAGGGCTGGATATGGTGGAGCAGGTACTGGAACACCTTGATATTCACTGCTCCGTTTCCGCCCGCGACCTCGAACAAATCCCCGAACACGGCCCACTCATTGTGATAGCGAACCACCCCACCGGCACCCTGGATGGGCTGGCGCTGCTGTATGCCGTTTCCCGCGTGCGCCGCGACGTCAGGGTTGTTACCAACAGGATGCTGTCCCACCTTGAGCCCCTCAGTTCATTATTTATTCCCGTAGATAATATGGGCGGAAGAACCGCAAAAGCTTCGCTGATACAGATGGAGCAGCACCTGCAAAACGCCGGCGTGCTGATCTTCTTTCCGGCGGGCGAAGTTTCCCGCCCAACGCGCAAAGGCATCCGCGATAAAAAATGGCATCCGGGCTTTATCAAGCTGGCCGGCAAACTACGGGTGCCGCTACTCCCGGTACATATCCAGGCGCACAACAGCCTGCTGTTTTATGCCAGTACCCTGGTCTCGCCAACGGTATCCATGCTGCTGCTGATGCAACAGATGTTTCGCCGCCGTCACAGTCAGCTGCCGATCAAAATCGGCCAGCAGATTGCCTGGAATGACCGGTTTAGTTCTACCCTTTCATCGCGTGAGATGGCCGAGCAGTGTCGTCAGCACGTGATACGTCTTGGCAAGGGATTGCCTGGCGTCTTTAAAACCCAGTGCGCCATTGCCCGCCCGGAAGACAGGGCCACGCTCAAGCGCGAACTGGCGCAGGCCGAGTGTCTGGGCAAAACCAGCGATGGTAAGGCCATCTATCTTTGGCAGCGCAACGGGCAGGAAGAGGCGCCTCTGCTGCGCGAGCTTGGGCGGCTGCGCGAGATTGCCTTTCGTGCCGTGGAGGAAGGCAGCGGGAAGCGCCGGGATACCGACAGCTACGATGATGACTATCTGCACCTTATTCTGTGGGATGACGATGACCTGGAGATTGTCGGCGCGTACCGCTTTATGCCAACGGCCATGCAGGTGGAAAAGCGCGGCGTCGAGGGGTTGTACAGCTACAGCCTGTTCCACTACGACGAAAAAATGCAAGACATACTTGAGCACGGTATTGAGCTGGGGCGCAGCTTTATACAGCCGCGCTACTGGGGGCGTCGCGGTCTGGACTATCTGTGGTCAGGCATTGGCGCCTATCTGGCACGCTATCCCCATTACCGTTACCTGTTTGGTCCGGTGTCCATCTCCGGCGGCTTACCGCCTGCCGCACGGGATCTGCTGGTGGCGTTTTATCGTCTCTGGTTTCCGGCCAGCCATCCCTTAGCCGCCTCGCGTCAACCCTACCCGGCCTCACTTCCGGACGTGCTGGCACAGTTTGGCGGAGTGGATTACGTAGATGACCTGACAAAGCTGAAATCCCTGCTCGGCAACCTGGGTTGCGGCATTCCGCCGCTCTATAAACAGTATTCCGAGCTATGCGAGCCAGGCGGCGTGCAGTTTATCGATTTCGGCAGCGATCCGGCGTTCAATAACTGTATCGACGGGCTGGTGCTGGTGGATCTGTGTTATCTGAAGGCAAACCGCTATCAGCGGTATATAGAAGCACACCTCTAGCTCCGTTGCCCGGTGGCGCTGCGCTTACCGGGCCTACAATTAAACGTAGGCCCGGTAAGGCAACGCCGCCACCCGGCAATCAAGGCGCACGGTAAAACGGTTTATCCCCCAGGATCGTCGCCCGCTGCATAATCCTTCGCTGCGGCAGGTAATCCGCATTGGCGTAATGCTGCGTGACGCGGTTATCCCAGATCGCCAGATCGTTCTCCTGCCAGCGCCAGCGCACCTGGAACTCCGGTTTGGTGATGTGCGCGAACAGGAAGCCGAGCAGCGCCTCACTCTCTTTTTCCGCTACGTCCACGATACGCGTGGTAAACCCTTCATTCACAAACAGCGCCTGCTTTCCGGTCACCGGATGGGTACGCACCACCGGGTGCAGCAGCGGGGGATGTTTTGCGACCGCATCCAGCCAGCGCTGGTGCTCCTCTTCGCTTTTGCGGTACTTGTATTCCTGGAACGATTTTTTGAAGTCATGCTCCGCCCGCAGGCCGCTCAGCAGGGTCTGGAGCGGCGCGGAGAGCGCCTCAAACGCGGCAATCCCGCTGGCCCACAGCGTATCCCCACCCGTCTCCGGCAGCTGTTTTGCTGCCAGAATCGCCCCGGCTGGCGGTGTGTCGATAAAGGTAACGTCCGTGTGCCAGTTGTCATTATCGGGCGGGTTATCGTTATGGGTGTCCAGCACGATAATTTCCTCCACCCCTTCCGCATGCGGGTAGACCGGGTGGATATGCAGGTCGCCAAAACGCAGGGCCAGCGCGCGCTGCTGCTGCGGGGTAATGGCCTGTTCACGCAGGAACACCACCTGATGACGCAGCACCGCGTGGTACAGCTGCTCAAACTGGTTATCGCTCAGCGGACGGGTTACGTCCAGGCCCGACACCTGCGCGCCAATATACGGCCCCAGCGGGGTAATGGTCAGTCGTTCACTCATTGTATTTCTCCATGCCAGGGCGTCAGGCGACGCTGTAGCGCGCGCAGTCCCAGTTCTAATCCAAAGGCAATCGCGGCGATCACCGCGATCCCTGCCAGTACTACGTCAGTCGCCAGGAACTCTCCCGCCGACTGCACCATAAACCCAAGGCCGCGCGTGGCGGCTATCAGCTCTGCCGCCACCAGCGTAGACCAGCCCACCCCAAGGCCGATGCGCAGCCCGGTCAATATCTCCGGCAGCGCGCCCGGTAAAATGACGAACAGCAGTACCTGCGCGCGGCTGGCGCCGAGCGACTGCGCCGCACGTATGCGTACCTGCTGCGCACTCTTTACGCCAGCCAGGGCCGACATGGCTACCGGCGCAAATATCGCCAGGTATATCAGTAAGATCTTTGACGTCTCGCCGATGCCAAACCAGATCACCATCAGGGGCAGGTAAGCCAGCGGCGGGACGGGACGGTAAAGCTCTATCAGCGGGTCGAGAATGCCGCGTACCGTCGGGCTCAGTCCCATCGCGATCCCCACCGGAACGCCAATAATGACCGCCGCCAGCAGCGCCACCAGAATACGCGTCAGACTGGCGCCTAAATGCTGCCAGAGCGTGGCATCCATAAAGCCCTGCGGCCCGGCGATAGTAATCAGTTTTTCCAGAACCTGGCCTGGCGGGGGCAGAAACAGCGGGCTGACCCACTGCTGCGCGGCAACCGCCCACCATACCGCCAGCAACACCACCAGCGTGCTGACGCTTAAAGTGAGCTGGCGAGAGAACGGCCAGCGTAAGGCAAGGCGCGTCCGCCGCGTTTTTTCACTGAAAACAATGCTCATGAGAACGCCTCCCGTTGCTCAAACACGCGGCTTAAGACGTATTCACGCTGTTCAATAAACAGCGGATCGGATTTGATGCTGCGTACCGGCTCTCCCGCCACATAACGCCGGGCAAACTCAAGCGGCAGGCGCTCCAGCACGCGTCCCGGCCCTGGTGAGAGCAGCACCAGCTCCGTCGCCATAAACACGGCCTCTTCGATATCGTGGGTGATTAACAGCACCTGCTTGCCGGTTTCGTGCCACAGGCGCAGCAGCAGGGTTTGCATCTGCTCGCGAGTGAAGGCATCCAGCGCCCCGAAAGGTTCGTCCAGCAACAGCAGCTGTGGGTTAGCCGCCAGCGCACGGGCGATCCCGACGCGCTGACGCTGCCCGCCTGAAAGCTGCCAGATAAAGCGTTTTTCAGCCCCCTCCAGCCCGACCTTTTTCAGCATATCGCGCGCCGTATTCAGGCGTTGTTCACGCGCTACACCGGCCAGTTGCAGACCAAACGCAACGTTTTCCTGAACGTTTCGCCACGGGAGTAATCCTTCATTCTGGAAGACCACGCCGCGCTCTGCGCCCGGCCCCGTTACCCGTTTCCCTTCCAGCTGGATCGTGCCGTGCTGATACGGTACAAACCCGGCGATCAGGTTCAGCAGCGTCGTTTTCCCGCAGCCGGACGGCCCCAGCACCACCAGCAGTTCACCGCTGTCCAGCGTCAGGTTGATCTCTTCCAGGGCGGGTTTGCCGCCGTAATCGGCAGACAGGTTTGTAATGTTCAGCATTGCAGCCCCCTTATTTCACAAAGCGATCGGTCACGAACTGGCTGTAATCCGCCGCCACCGCAGGCACTTTGCCCTGCTCTTTCAGGAACGTCGCAGTGTCGACAATCGCTTTGCTCACCGGCCCGTTCAGCTGCTGGACCTGCTGCGCAGGCGTCAGATAGGTGTTGCCTTTTACCAGCCCCGGCACGTCAGCTTCCGGCACGCCGCTCAGACGTGAGAGTTTCTCCAGGTTGGCGGGCTGTTTCAGCCATTCATCCGGGTTGCTGATGTATGGCTGCTGTGCGTCGATGGCGCTTTT
Organism: Enterobacter sp. DTU_2021_1002640_1_SI_PRY_ASU_LCPMC_013; assembly: GCF_032389435.1. NCBI lineage: Bacteria > Pseudomonadati > Pseudomonadota > Gammaproteobacteria > Enterobacterales > Enterobacteriaceae > Enterobacter > Enterobacter sp. DTU_2021_1002640_1_SI_PRY_ASU_LCPMC_013. The sequence continues at coordinate 964,521 of NZ_CP135594.1, read as the reverse complement.
GGCGAAGGCTTTCACCACTTCAGGGTGTTTCTCGGCAAAGTCCTTACGTACGACCCAGACATCAAGGGTTGGCGCCCCCCACTGCCCCACTTTTTCGGAGTCGGTCAGCACGGTGCCCTCTTTTTCCAGCTCGTTGACGGCGGGCGCCCAGACGTATGCTCCGTCGATGTCGCCACGCTGCCAGGCGGCAATAATCGCCGGAGGTTGCAGGTTAATGATCTGCACCTGGCCCGGCTTAATGCCCCAGTGTTTCAGCGCTGCCAGCAGGCTGTAATGCGTAGTGGAGATAAACGGCACCGCGATGCGTTTGCCGATCAAATCTTCAGGTTTTGTGATGCTTTTCTTCACCACCAGCGCTTCGGAATTTCCGAGCTGCGACGCCAGCAGGAAGACTTCAATCGGCACCTGCTGGCTGGCGGCCACCGCCAGCGGGCTGGAGCCCAGGTTGCCAATCTGCACGTCGCCCGAGGCTAACGCCCGCACAATCGCCGCGCCGCTGTCGAACTTGCGCCAGTCGACATTCGCCCCGCTCGCTTTGGCGAAGATGTTATCCGCCTGCGCGACTTTCGCCGGCTCAGCGGAAGTCTGATACGCGACGGTGACGTCCACCGCCTGCGCCTGAAATGCCCACAGCGCCAGTGCGCCGAGAAGTGTGATCCGCGATGAAATTGCCATAAGTCTGCTCCCCTTGTTGTTATGAGGGCAGTATTTCCGGCGCGAGAATTTTGATAAAGGAATAAAAAAGAATCGCTAATGACGATTCGTTTTTAGAAAAAAAGCGGGAAAGGATAGTGAATTTTGTGCGGTTGTTTCGCCGGGTGGCGCTGCGCTTACCCGGCCTACGGTTCGTGCAATTTGTAGGCCGGGTAAGGCGCAGCCGCCACCCGGCAAAAACCTCAGCGCTGAACCGTCAGCGCAGCAATATCCTGCGGCGTGGTGCGACAGCAGCCGCCAATCAGCTTCGCACCGGCATCCAGCCACTGCGGTAAATACCCCGCCAGCGTCTCGCAGGCTTCACCGTGGTGATGCCAGGTTTTGCTCACCGCATCATAATGCTCGCCGGAATTCGGATAGACCACCAGCGGCAGCGACGTCAGGCTGTGCAGATGCGTCAGCGCAGCGGTGGTGTTTTCCAGCGCGATACAGTTGATCCCCAGCGCGACAACCTGTGGATAGCTTTCGAGCGCAGAAACGACATCCCGCAGCGGCGTCCCGTCACTCAGATGCTCGCTGTCACGCAGGGTAAATGAGAACCATGCCCGGGCGCGAGGATACGCCGTCAGCAACGCCGCCAGCGCCTTAATCTCCGGGAACGAAGGCAGCGTTTCACAGGCCAGCAGATCCGCGCCCGCATCCAGCAGCGCCTCCACGCGGGGACGGTGGAACGCGGTGAATTCTTCGGCGCGACGCGCGTAATCGCCGCGATATTCAGATCCATCGGCAAGATACGCGCCGTACGGCCCTACCGACCCCGCCACCAGCAGCGTGCCCGCCTGCGCATTCTCTGCCAGGTACGCTTCCCGCGCTTTGCGTGCCAGCTCTACGCTTTTGCCAATCAACGCCCGGGATTGCGCCTCGTCGAGCCCGCGTGCGGCAAAGCCCGCAGGCGTGGCCTGATAGCTCGCGGTGATCGCCACCTGTGCCCCCGCGCGGTAGTAGTCGAGGTGCACGTCACGGATCAGCTCCGGGTTTTCCATCAGCACTTTGGCCGACCAGAGGCTGTCGGCAAGGTTACAACCGCGCGCTTCCAGCTCCGTTGCCATCGCCCCATCCAGCACGACAAACGGCTGGTTTTCAAGGAGGGCGGTAAGCGGATTATTCTGCGACATGTTCAGGCTCCTGCGTGGTCAGGTTTCGGGTCAGGTAGTACGCACCATAACACAGGGCGACAAACGGAAGCCCGCAATAAAGGGCAATACGCTGGCTGGGGTCAAACCACAGGCCGACACAGGCCACCAGGCAGAGGATAAAGCCAAGCACGGGCACCAGCGGATACCATGGCGCGCGATACTGCAACGCCGAAAGCGGCTGCCCGGACTGCACGTGACGGCGACGAAACACGAAGTGTGACGCGCAGATGCTGATCCACACCGCCACCACCGCAAAACCGGAAATGGCTGACAGGGCCACAAACACCGTATCCGGCGCGACCACGCTGGAGAACAGCGCCAGCACGCCGCCCAGCATGGAAACGGAGAGCGCCGTCAGCGGCACGCCGTTTTTGTTGACGCGGGCAAAGCAGCGTGGCAGCGTTTTCTCGTTAGACAGAGACCACAGCATACGGCCAGAGGCATACAGGCCCGAGTTCGCCGCCGAGAGGATCGCCGTCAGGATCACGAAGTTAAAGATATCCGCCGCATACGGAATGCCGACCTTTTCAAACACCAGCACGAACGGGCTTTTCTCCACGCCAGCCTGTTGCATCGGGATCAGCGCCGCCAGCACAAACACGGTGCCAATAAAGAAGATGATGAGCCGGGCGATGGTGGTGCGAATAGCAACCGGAATAACCTTGTGTGGGTTTTCCGTTTCTCCTGCCGCGATGCCGATAAGCTCCGTTCCGGAGAAGGCAAAGTTGACCGCCACCATGGTCATCAGGATCGGCAGACCGCCGTGCGGGAACCAGCCTTCGGCAGTAATGTTGCTCAAGCCCGGCGCCGGTGAACCGTCCTGCATCGGGATAAAACCGAAGATCGCCGCCCCGCCGAGAATAATGAAGGCGATGATGGTGATGACTTTCACCAGCGAGAACCAGAATTCCCCTTCGGCGAAGAAGCGCGTGGAAATGACGTTAAGAGCAAAAATCACCACGCAAAAGACGACGCACCACGTCCAGACGGGAACCTGCGGGAACCAGTACTGCATACAGAACCCGGCTGCGGTAAAGCTCGATCCCAGCGCCACTGTCCACGTAAGCCAGTAGAGCCACGCCACGGTATACCCTGTCGCCGGGCCGAGATAACGAGCGGCGTAGACGTGGAACGCGCCGGTTTCCGGCATTGCTACGGAAAGCTCGCCCAGACACTGCATAACCAGCCAGACCACCAGCGCACCAATAAGATACGCCAGCAGCGTGCCCGCCGCGCCGGTTGTCGAAATGATGTATCCGGTATTGAAGAATAACCCTGTGCCGATAACGCCCCCCAGCGAGAGCATAATCAGGTGACGGGTTTTCATGGTGCGCTTAAGCTGCCCGTTTTGTTGTTCTGTTTGCATATTACCTTCTAAACGTATGGACATCTAAACATCCAAAGAAGGGTGTTATACCGCGATTGTTAACAAAAAGCCACCCGACGCGACTTCGGCGCAATTATTGGTAAATCTTTAAATCAGTTCTATAGTCGACACAGTTTCTTCTTCACCAGGACTCACTATGCGATTTAACGGACTGACCAAAGGTTTCTTTATTCTCATCCTGGCCCTTGTTACCTGGGCTTTCTTTGACGTGCTGTCACCCTATTTCTCGGCGATTCTGTGGGCCGCGATCCTGACCATCATTTTCAACCCGGTGAAAAACAAATTGCGTACCGCGCTGGGCGATCGCAACGGGCTGGCTTCCCTCCTTACACTCGGCATTATCTGCCTGATCGTGTTTATTCCGTTGATGGTGATCCTTTCCTCGCTCGCGGTGGAACTGAACATGGTTTACACCAAGCTGCAACAGAACAACACGCAGTTCCCGGAAGTCATCGCCGGTATTTTCAACCGACTGCCGGACTGGGCCAGCGGCTTCCTGGCGGATCACAACCTGACCAACGCCGCGCAGATTCAGAAAAAGCTTTCCGATGTCGCGTTACAGGGTGGACAGTATCTGGCGGGAAGCGCGTTCCTGATTGGTAAAGGGACGTTCGGCTTTGCTATTAGCTTCGGCATTATGCTGTACCTGCTGTTTTTCCTGCTCAAAGACGGGCCCTATCTGGTGCGCCAGATCCTCGACTCGCTGCCGCTGTCTGACTTCGCCAAACAGCACCTGTTCGCTAAGTTTGTCGGCGTCTCACGAGCCACGGTAAAAGGTACGGCGGTCGTGGCAGTGGTTCAGGGTACGCTTGGCGGTATCGCCTTTGCCATCGTCGGTATTGACGGTAGCGTACTGTGGGGAGCGCTGATGGCGTTCCTCTCCCTGGTGCCCGCCGTCGGCTCGGCTATCGTCTGGGTTCCCGCCGCGATCTTCCTGTTTGCCACTCACCAGCTGTGGCAGGGTCTGTTCATTGTGGGCTTTTTTGTCATTATCGTCGGGCTGGTGGACAACCTTTTACGTCCGCTGCTGGTGGGCAAAGACACCAAAATGCCGGACTACCTGATACTGATCACCACGCTCGGCGGTATGGAGCTGTACGGCATTAACGGTTTTGTTATTGGGCCGCTGATTGCCGCCCTGTTTATCGCCTGCTGGAACCTCTTCTCCGGCCGCGACCACGCAGGCAACGCCGAGGAGCTGGACGCAGACTTTATCGAAGAGGGAAAAAACCCTCCGGATCTCTAACGAAACGCGTTTTGTCAGGCGGCCCTGTGCCGCCTTTTTTTTCGCGATAAATCAGGGGTTTTCTATAATCTGAAATGAACGCTCTTCCACATTTGTCGTAGAAGGATCCAACAGGTGCGAATCGCCACGATCACAAACTGGGCCTATGGTGTCACGGTGTGCCTGACCATTGCCTCCGGTATCGTCATGCTGATGGCTTCCCATGCCGACAACGTAGAGCGTCAGGCTGTTAAGCAACGACAAATTTTTGACCAGCTTACGGAAGAGATTGAGGCAGAAACCTGGATGCTCTCCGATTTAGCGCGCCTTTACGCCATCAAAAAAGAGCCCGATGTGCTGAAAGCGTACCAGGCGAAAGAAGGTGAACTGAAGAATATTGAACACAAAGTGGGACAGTTAAAAGATACGGGCGCAACGGGCGAAGAGCTGGCGCTGCTGTATGAAGGGCTGAAGATTGTTGATGGCCTCCAGGATGAACAGCAGGCAGCAATTGCCAGCGTCGCCCGGGGTGAGGAACAACAGGCCATTGCGTTACTCTTCGGCAAAATCTACGAACTTGAAACGGAACGCGCCCAGAGCAAGATTGACCATTTTCGTATGCTGCTGGATAAGCGCATTATTGCTGATGTCCAGGCAGCGACCAACACGTCGAAAACGCTGCGTACCGCCTCAGAGCTGATGGTCGGCCTGACCGCCCTGCTCTTCTTATTCGTGATGGGCTTTATTCTCAAGCACCGCGTGCTGCGCCCGGTAGTGCGCCTCAGCGATGTGGTTCACCGCCTGGCCTCACAGGATTACGGCGTCGAAACGCCCAATTTCAACCAGGTCGATGAGATAGGCGATATGGCGCAGGCCATTCGCATTTTCCGCGAGAACGGGCTGGCAAGGCAGCGGCTTGAAAAAGAACGCGACGCAGACTGGGCCATCCGCGAGCTGCTCGCGCGAATGACCCAGCGCTTGCAGGGGTGCGAGAACGTCAGCGACGTGATTGAGGTGGCAGAGCTGTTTGCTCCCAACATTGCGCCGGGTATCGCCGGACGTCTGTATATCCTGGATCGAAACCCGTGGGAGATGCGCTGTGCGGCGGAATGGTTATCTCCACAGGGAGAAAAAAATGCTTTCCACCCCGATCAATGCTGGGCCATACGCCGTGGTCAGAGCCATCCACCGGTCAACGGCGAGCCGGATATCGGTTGCCAGCATCTGCCTGAATCACAAAAAGACAGCTCACTGTGCGTGCCGCTCATTGCGCAGGGGGAAGCCATTGGTTTGCTGTCGTTTCAGAACATCACGCCAGAAACGGCACCGTCCCGCGCATATCTCGAATTAATGGCGGAAGCCCTGGGTCTGGCGCTGGCCAACCAGCGTCTGCGCGATGCCCTGCTGGAAAAAGCGCTATTCGACCCGCTCACCGGCTTGCGTAACCGTCACCACCTGGAAGATACCCTGCGCACTCAGATAGCTCAGGCAATGCGCAATGATGAGCCGATGAGCTGCATGATGATCGACATCGATCACTTTAAAAGCATTAACGATCGCTTCGGCCATGAGGCTGGCGATCATGTGATAAAGAGCGTGGCGACAATTGTTCAGCGTGCCGTGCACGATGCCGGCCTGGCCTTCCGCTTTGGTGGCGAAGAGTTTCTGGTGCTGCTAACGGGTGCGGATGAGGAAGCGGCTCACGCCTGCGCAACGGAGATTTATAACGGCGTCCATACGCTGTCGCTGCGCTATGGGCTTGCTGAGATTGGCCCGGTGGATGTGTCGATCGGGATCGCCAGTTACCCGCAGCACGCCCAAAGCGACGACCTGCTGCGCGCGGCAGACGTGGCGCTTTACCGGGCGAAAGAGCTGGGGCGCTCGCGGATCGTCAGTTTTAGTATGCTGGAGACGGGTTAACCGAAACTCAGTGCAAATGACGTCAGAGGTACGCGCACTCTCTTATTCCCTCACATTGAGGGTGCGTTATCATTCTTTGTACAAATAAATCAATCTTAACGATGCCACCATTGATAAAAAATGGGGGGGCGTAAATATATCAATAATCAAAGCGATCATTTTTTAAACCCGGGTGGCTAATTACACTGAGTTTTTATGTTTTAAAAAACGTAAGCTCCAGCCAGAGGTCTGCAATCACGGGGCAAACAACGATTATCCATTTGATTTTAATACATTTAATGAGGTATCGTTTGCAAAAAGCCGTGGCGTTCAACAAAATAGACAAACTTATAGGATAAATAACTTATAATTCTTATACTTCTGTTAAAAAGAGGAGGCCAATATGCGAATAATCCTAATGCTGTGCTGCTTTTTGGTACAAAGTTTAAGCTGGGCTGGCGAACTGCCAAAGCCTGTGGGCAAACCTATCTTAACCATTACCGGTAATATAGAAAATACGAACGAAAATGGAAAAGCCGTTTTTGATATTGCCGGCCTGGAAAAACTGGGGATGGTGAGTTTCCAGACGACCTCTCCCTGGTATAATGGCCGCACGAAGTTTGAGGGTATCCCAATGCGCAAACTCATGGAGTATGTGGGTGCTAAGGGTTCTGTTCTGAATGTGGTTGCACTCAATGATTATACTACCGTCATCCCTCTCAGCGACTTCCAGAAATACAACGCCATCCTGGCGTTAAAGGTCAATGGCGAATATATGCGCATCCGCGATAAAGGTCCGTCATTCATCGTCTACCCTTATGACAGTCTTCCTGAACTCAATAATCAGATTTATTACTCGCGATCGGCATGGCAGGTCAGCAAAATGAAGATTGAATAGTAGTTCAGGAGAACATAATGAACAGGATACTGGTTGGTATCATTTTTTCTCTTTTTATCACTACGGGATATATAGCCTTTCTTGTCTACGACCGTCAGCAGGAGTTGCAAAAATTGACTCACTACACTGAGTCCTGGTCTGTAGCCCAACTGGTATCTGAATATTACCGATTTGAATCATGGATTGGACTGTACGCAACCGAGACTGATGACGTTACGGTAGACCAGGTTCGCATGCGCCTGGAAATCATGCTGAGCCAGAATGATTTATTGAAAGAGGGCGGCCTGGGTCGTTATATAAACAGCGCGAAAGCGCATCAGGTGCTCGCCTTACGCCTGGAAAATATACTGAACTATCTGGATGGTCACCTTGAGAAAATGAGCCGTTCAGAGTTAAAGCTCTATCTGAAAAATATGCATTTACTGGATGCACCGCTAAGCCAGCTTTCATCAACGGCTTTAACAAAAGATGTTAATACAATCAATGAAACTAACCTAAAAATACAGGTTCTGTATTATATTTATTCAGCACTTTCGCTGTTACTGGTTATTTTAAGCTTCATACTGGGCTTTTTGATTATCTATCAAAATAAAAACATTCTCAAAGCACATACACAGGTTAAAACTCTGGCTGAAGAACTTCAGCTGTCCAAAGAAACCCTGCAAATCCAGAATACAAAACTGGAATACGATGTTTATCATGACTCCCTTACCGGCATGAAAAACCGTCTTTTCTTCTGGGATGATCTCAATAAACTTAATCTACAGGCTGAGGAAAAACATATTTCGGTCACGGTGATGTTATTCGATTTAGACCGGTTCAAAGAGGTGAATGATACCTACGGTCATGATGCTGGCGATTTACTGTTACGTGAGGTATCCACGCGCCTTAACGCTTTGAGCCGCTTTTCAGAGACATTTTATCGTTTGGGCGGCGACGAATTTGCGTTCCTCTCCAGTGGCTTAACCGAAGCCGCAACCGTTTCACGCGCGCGAGAAATCAGTGATAGCATCAGCAAGCCCTATACAATTAATAATCAACTTATAAAAATAGCCACCTGTGTGGGTATTGTTTTATCGGATAACGAACGACGTTCAGATTACCTTTATAAATTTGCCGATCTGGCGCTCTATGAAGCCAAGAAAGAAGGTTCTCAGCAAATCAAAGTCTTCCGCCAGCGAATGCTACAGAAGTTGCAGGAAAGCAGAACCCTTGAAAATGATATGGCAAGAGCAATAGAGAATGATGAGTTTATTGTTTATTACCAGCCTATTGTGAATTCCGTCAGCAAGGAAATTTACGGCTATGAAGCGCTTATTCGCTGGATGCACCCCGTCAAGGGGATGCTCTCCCCGGATAGCTTTATTTTCGCCGCTGAAAAAACAGGCATGATCAACGAGATAGGTAAAACCGTACTTAAACTGGCCTGTAGGGAGGCGGTCTCCTGGGCTGTTCCGGCCAGGATCTCCGTCAACGTCTCGCCTGTTCAATTGGGCAGCAAATCATTTATTAATACGGTGCAGTCCGTTCTAGCTGAGACCGGGCTCCCGGCTAACCGTCTTGAGTTAGAGGTCACAGAGTCTTCCCTCTTCAGTGACAGAAATAACCCCATTGCGATCCTCAAAAAACTACGCTCACTGGGCGTAAGAATTTCTATTGATGATTTTGGCACGGGTTATTCGTCGCTCTCCAGACTCAGCGAACTGAATTTTGATAAAATCAAGATCGATAAATCTTTTGTCAATCCGATATCTACGCAGGAAGATGCGCTTAATATTGTGAAGCTGATTACCGGTATGGCTAAAAGCCTTAATATGGGCGTCATTGCCGAGGGCGTTGAGACCGAAGAGCAGCTTGAGCGGCTTCAGGCTCTGGGTTGCGAGCTTGTGCAGGGATATCTTTTCAGCAAACCACAGCCTCAGGTCGACAGCAAAATTAAGAGCGGCCAGGAATGATCCCCTCTCCTCAGCCCGATACCAACCGGGATCACATTTTTCACCCCTGGGTATTCACTGACAATAACCAGGTGTTATCATTCACCCCGTAAATACCTATCAACTCAATCCGAGGCTTTGATGCTGGAGAATGTAATCATCCGATAATCAGCTTCCCGACCTTTCCAGGCCGGACTGATTATCAATGCGCCGAAATCGTATGCGGACACCGCTGTGTGTTTGCACGTTTTGCACATGATGATTAAACAGGTTTTCCAGTATGAATTTATCCCGTCAGGAACAACGTACCTTACACGTTCTCGCCAAAGGTGGCCGTATTGTGCACGTCCGCGATACCTCCGGCCGCGTCACCGCCGTTGAATGCTATAGCCGCGAAGGGCTACTGCTGGCTGACTGCACCCTCGCCGTTTTCAAAAAGCTCAAAACCAAAAAGCTGATCAAATCCGTTAACGGTCAGCCCTACCGCATTAACACCACCGGGCTGAACAATGTTCGCGCTCAGCCTGATAATCGTTGAGGAGAGGATGATGGATATCGGCAACAGATGGCCCAGCAGCGGCTCCGTAAGCTCCGGGATATCGTCATCAAGCTTGCGCCTGAGTTGTGCCATCATCAGCTTTATGAGACTGTCGGTCGATACCCAGCCGCCGACCGGCCTCCGGGTGTTGTTCAGCAAACTCACGCGCCACCGCCTTCAGCCAGTGCATTTCGCTGTCGAAATATTTCAGAAAGTCATGGTCATTCATAGGCTGGTTAATCCACCAACGTAAAAGACTGGTAAAGGACTGTGCACAGTGAGGCGACCCACAGCGCCATTAGCGAGAACATGGCCCGGTAAAAAAGGTTTCTCGCCCCTCGCCAACGTTCAGCCAGCGTACGAGTGTTACCCGTCTTTTTGGCCCACAAATTCGCCATCCCGTTATCAAATTCAGCGAGATCGCTTTCACTCTCAATGAGCTGAAAAAGTCGTTCATCCAGCCATATACGCCAACAGTAATAATGGGTCAGCAAAAAGAGTCCCATCAGCAACACGCAATCGAGTGAAAACAACAGGTTAAAGATCAGCACCAAAGGTGGCAGCGTCAGCGCAGCAAAGTAGCGCCAGCTCGACAGATGAATGTGCATGATTTTGTTGGTCATGGTGATATCTGACATTGCAGCTCCTTGCTGAACGTTTCCAGAAACTGAAGATGGGCGGGCGTAAGCACAACCTGAGGGCGCTGGGATTTGATTAACGCTACAGCCTGCGATACAGATTCGGCATGGCCTTCACTCAGCAGCCATGCAGCTACAACTGTTGCACTACGGGATAAACCTAAGGCGCAGCACACAAGCACACTTTCATGTCCTTGCTGCAGCTGACTGAGCCTCATCACGGCCTGGCGGATACCCCGTACGTCCGGCACCATCAAATCCATCAGCGGGTAAGCTTCCCAGTGATCTGCTTTGCGGCGGCCCCTATGAAATTCAGCCGTCAGATCGAAAACGGCGGCCTGCGCCATGGTTCTATCCGGAAAGCGACCCAATGCCACGCCATCATAAACAACGTTGCTCAGAGATATCCGTCGGGAAAACCATTTTTTTGAAAGCCATGCCCCGGCTAAATAGGGGAACAACAGCCAGCGGGCAGAAAGGGATAAATCGCCGTGATTATTTTTCTGAAACACCGACACCCCGAGCCCGGCATAGCCCGCCGCCACCATCAATAATGCCGCTGCAAACCACAGCAAAATGAAGCCGTGGGGGATCCACAATCCCACCAATAAAAACACTATTCCACCAGCACCATATTTCGCTGCGAGCCGTACGGCGTGCGCTGATGGGCGCTTCCACCGCCAGTGGCCTTCAACCGGAATGGCATAGCTAACCACCACGCCGACCACAAACCCGCTAACGACATCGATGAAATGGTGCTGCCAGGTGGTAAGCACAGATACCGCTATCAGCAAAAACCACGCACCGGAAAGCAGCCTTGCGCCCTTCCCCAGTTGCTGACGAAAACGCAGCCACAGCAGCCATGTCAGGATGATATGCAGCGACGGAGCCTGGTTATAAGGCAAGTCAAACTGTTCGAGCTGTTGAAAAAGCCAGCCAAACATCCCCTGCGTTTCCGGGCGAATGAAGGTGAATTTCAGCGGGAAAAGGAGAAAACCGACACAGGCAATCAGCGATGCGGCGAACAGCCGACAGCCGTGGCGGGTCAGCTCCTGCTTTGTAGTACATATAAACAGCGAAATGCCATACAGCAGGTCAATGCTCCAGTAGGGCACGATGGTCCAGGGCATAAACGGGATAGCATGTTCCCATCCAAGGACCATGCTTCCCACATCATGACGTGTGGCTGTGAACTGATTCACCTGCTCATAGCTGAGGAAAAACAGCGGTCCCAGCAGCATCAGCCAGCACATCCCCTGTTTCCAGAGGCTGACCTTGTTCTGCATGAGCGTGGACTCAGCCATGCTGCTTTCTCACGGCCAGCGAGACGGTGAAAATACCAAACTCATCAATCATCTGGTGGCATTTCTCGAAGCCCGCCAGCTCCACCAGCGTGTCCATCTCTTTTTGGGTACGCACTCGCATCATCCACGGAATGCCGTTCTGGTGGCTGGTTAAGGTATAAGCGATGGTCTTCAACTGCGGATGCCACGGTTGCCCGGTGTAAACTAGCACGCCGCCAGGCGGGATTGCTGCAGCCAGCCCGGCGAGCGAGGCTTTGATTAAGGAGTTATCCGGGAAGAGTTCATACAGCCCTGAAACGATCCCCAGAGTAGGAGCAGGCTCAAGCGTGGCGAGAGAATCATAGTCAAAGGCATTGCCCTTTTTGAACTGAGCAACGTGACTTAACCCGCGTTCTTCAATCATGGCCTGGCCCTTTTCGACATTCAGGTCGCTGTAATCACGCAGCAGGATGCTTTCGATATCCTGATGTTTCTCCAGCGCGTCGAGCACATAGCGACCGTGTCCGGCTGCGATATCCACTACACGTACCGGCATATCACTCTCTTTCAGCCAGGCGACAGCCTGCTCTATGACCTGCTGAATATTGACTTTTCGTACCCGGATCCCCTGCCAGCCAATACTGCTCAGGTAGTGTCGGTCAATCATGCGCCCCAGAATACCTGTGCCTTCCGGGTAGTTACGGTACACATAATCCAGCGTACTACCGGAATCAAAGCCCGTCTCGTAGCCCAGACGCATCCCCTTTGACAGTCTGCCGATTGTTTTCATGCCATAGCTCATTGAGGAATAGAACATCCCCTCCAGCGAGCGTGCTTTTGGCGGTGCCTGCAGTTCGCGGTACGCGTCGGCACTCGGGCTCCATTGGTCTTCATGGCTGTAATCGAAGGTGTAAGGTTTTGCCGCATACAGTTTGTCGATAAAGGTTTTCATTTTATCGAAGGCCATAGCCCTGTCTTTTTCACCCAGCGTATCGTGATAGAAACCGGGTAAAATATGCTGCTCTTTGATAGAACTTCGCAGACCGGCGTAGAATTGTTTTTGCGGCTTCGCATGCACGACAAAATCATCGCCAGAGATAAGTAATTGGGTCGGCAGCGTAATGGCGGCAGAGTCGGACACAATGCGCTCAGCCGTTTTGTAGAGATCAAGAAGAATGTTCACCGCGATTGCCCGCGTGATGAGTTTATCCTGCTCAAAACTGGCAACACGCACCGGATCGTGGGTAAGGAATTTTCCTTTCACGTAGGAGTTGACGTAGAACAGGCCACGGATCCGCTGCATCAACCCAAGGCCCGTTCGGGCGAACGGCACATACAGTTTGACCTTAAAGGCCGGGGAAGCCAGCACCATCCCCCGAATTTTCGGCGCATAGTCGTGAACCCAGGTAGAGACCAGTACCGCCCCCACGCTCTGCGCAATCACTACGATATCCTCAAGGCTGACCTGCGTGTCCTTCGCCACGAAGCGCACAAATTCATCCACGTCCAGAACAGAGCGAGCCAGGCTCGGGCTGTAACCGCGAGCGCCCGGCGATTGACCGTGACCGCGAGCATCCCAGGCGTAAAAATGCGTATCGGGCATATTCAGCTCATCGACAATGTGCTGCAGACGCCCGGAATGTTCATGCCCACGGTGAAACAACACGATCACTTTCTTACCGTTGCCTTCCGTTGCAGGCCAGTGGCGAAAATAGAGCGGCTCACCATCGCTGGTTGCAAATGTATTTTCCTGAAATAAACGCGCTTCCTGACTCATGTGGTTTTCCTTGTCGCCTGCTGTTGTAATGTGACGAAACGAGTGAATAACGATTGTTTAAAAGTGACTTTATCCGCGTCGTAAAACAGCGGTTCGTCGATAAAGATGTCGATAAAAAACGGCACGGGGATTTTCTGCCCTTTGCCCATTGAGCGGTCCAGACCGTGCATGTAGACGGGTATAATCGGCACCTCCGGGCACTGCTGGCTTAAATGCCAGATGCCAGATTTGATCTCTGCGAATTTCCCCGGCTCGCCCCGCGTGCCTTCAGGGAAAATAATCACAATTTTCTTTGCTGCCAGCGCATCGACGCAGGCCTGCAGCGGATTGGCCTGATGGGCTCCACGATAAACAGGAATGATGCCGATGACCTTCAGTGCAAACCAGCCAATCACTTTGTTTCGCAGGAAATAGTCTGCCGCCGCCACGGGCTGCACGTTCACCAGCGTTGAAAGTGGAAACAGCGTGAACAGCGTCAGCACATCCAGATGGCTGTTGTGGTTCGCCACGATAATGGCCGGGCCTTCCACAGGCAGCTTTTTGCGGCCTGACACGCGAACACCCAGCCATATCCAGACCACGGGGTACGCAATACACAACGTAAAGATCCAGCGCATAAAACGGTTCATCTGCGCTCCTTATACGTAGAAGTAGTAATAGAAGTGGAAGAACAGCGGCGCGGTGTAAATCAGCGAATCCAGACGGTCAAGGATGCCGCCGTGCCCCGGCAGCAGTTTCCCAGAGTCTTTCACACCAAAATCACGCTTGATGGCCGACATCACCACATCGCCGCAGAACCCGCTCAGGCCGATAATCACCCCGGCACCCAGCGAGTGGATCCAGTTCATCGGTGTCAGCAGCGGGCCGAAAATGGCCGCCAGCAGCGTGGTGGTCAGCACGCCGCCCAACAATCCGCCCAGCGTTTTATTCGGACTGACCTTCGGCGTGACCTTGATTTTGCCCAATGATTTTCCCCACAGATATTGCGCAATATCGTTAAGCTCAGTGGTCGCGACCAGGAATATAACCAGCAGTGCGCCTGCTTTAATATCCACGCCTGGCAACATCATCAGGAACGCGACGTGGCTTAAAGCAAAGACTGTTGTCATCATGCCCCAGTGCATGACGGATGCAGAGTGTAAGAACCCTTTCGTATCGCCAACGAGCACCATGCGGGCGGGCAGGAATAAGAAGATGTAAATCGGGATGAAGATAATGAACATGCCGTACCACGACATCCCCACCCAGATATATTGCAGCGGGATCGCGGCATACATCCACAGCAACGGCACGCTGTCAGAGCGGCGTGTCGGGGCCAGCGTCAGATACTCCTTCAGTGACAGGAAGCTGAGAAATCCGAAGAAGGTGAGTGCCAGCCCTTTAGGCGAAAGCATCGCCAGCGAAAATAAGCCAACGATGACCCACCAGCTGTTGATCCGCTGCTGGAGTTCCAGCCAGTTACGCTGCGGGCTGCACTTTTTTAAGATGAAGATAATGGCGGTCGCCAGTACTAAAACGCTGAAGAACCCACCAAGACAGTAATACAACGTGTGCAGGGAATCAGGCATTGGTGACCTCCAGCGCACTGCGACAGCGGTTGATTGAGGTCCAGGCCAGCAGCACAGCCGAGATACCAAAGACGATATTGGCGACGATGATGTACTGCGGCCAAAGCGCGATAAACAGACCCAAAGCCCCCAGAACAAAGGCACGGTCACTTTTACCCATCGGGCCACGATAATTTCGGCTGCCCGTCAGGGTCTGGGCAGTGATGCCGCAAAACTCTGTCAGCCACGACAGCAGTACCACCAGCACAACCAACCACGGAGCAACTCCGGTCAAAAAAGCAAACGCGAGATAGAGTGCAGCATCAGCGATAATGTCGCCGACTTCATTGAGGATCGCCCCAAGCCTGGACTGCTGGTTAAATTCCCGTGCTAACATGCCGTCGATAGCATTCAGCGCCATGCGGAAAAATAAAAAGACCGGCAATGATATAAAAAACAGAGGGTTCGGGAGGCACATCAACATGCCGCCGAGCAGAACCGAGGCCAGCATTGCCAATATTGTTACCTGATTTGCCGTCACTCCCATGGCATGCAGTCTGACGACGGTAGGTCGAAGTAAATTCTGAAACTTAGGTTTGATGTCATACAGAGTCACGTTATGGCTCCTGCCTTGTGTTTGAGGGATTTCTATTTCAATGGTCTTAAAAACAGGGTGTTATCTCGTACTTCAATGACGCGCGGCTCATCCGGGTCAAGTGAGTCGCGGCTTAACACCTTCTTCCAGGTGCCACGGGTTCTGTCCGGCTTGCGGAACAGACCGACCACCGCCACAAACTGTGCTTTTTCGTCCATCGGGATATCAAGATTGACCGTCTGGCCGGGGTTAACCGTGATCTGGCGCGAAGTCAGCAGCGAGTCCTTCAGCACCACATCCGGCTGTGCCAGCAGGTCTGTGTACTCCGTATTATCAAAGGTCTTGCGGTCGTTCAGTTGACGGAGTCTCTGAATACCAGACAGACACATCGGTATCTGGCTGAGTCATTACGGCTTCATCCAGAAATACACAATGTGCAAATTTAATTTCGTCGACAAGGTGGTTGGTAGCATCGGCTTTATTGAGATCTTTTTGAACTTGTTCAATCATGCTTTCGCAATGCTGATAAAGCGCTTTATCCACAACAACACCGGGAATATTCCTAATAGCCAATGCGAGAAGCCATGTATCCTGGAATATATTATCGATGAATGTTGATATAATGGGGTGTGCCTGAATATCCGTCCCGGAACTCGTTGAGATCACGCGGCTATGTCCATGATTAGAATGAGGCTCATTTTCAATGATGGTATTTGCGCGCAATTGGCCGGGCAATGAAATGGATGTTACAAAATGTAACGCAAATAGTATCTCAGCCTCTGAAGCCTTGTCACAAGCGGAATTGGAAATAATCTGGAAATAATCCAAAAGACAATTCAGTAATCTATTATTTTATTCTGAGACAAAATACATTCACATAAAGAATGAATTATTAAAAATCATTCCCCAGAAAAATTTTAGCACCCCTAACCAAAATTTAAGTATCAGTTCTCAATCACAACAACTGTGCATGTATGGAGATGATTTGCATAGAATAAAAATAGCCCATAGGGTTCTTGCAGATCATAGTTTATGTATTTCCCCGGGTAAGTAAGTTAGGCGAGACCCCTGATATGACCTTTGAGGAGGCTTGTGTCAGGTGGCTGGAGGAGAAGTCGCACAAGAAGTCACTGGACGATGACAAGAGTCGGATCGGATTCTGGCTACAGCATTTTGCAGGGATGCAGTTGAAGGACATTACAGAAACGAAGATTTACTCTGCTATCCAGAAGATGACAAATCGCCGTCACGAGGAGAACTGGAAGCTCATGGAAGAGGCGTGTCGCAAGAAAGGGAAGAAACCTCCAGAATACAAACCAAAGCCGGCAGCGGTAGCCACAAAAGCAACTCACCTCTCATTCATTAAGGCGCTTCTCAGGGCGGCAGAACGTGAATGGAAGATGCTGGATAAGGCTCCGATCGTCAAAGTTCCTCAACCGAAGAACAAGCGCATCAGATGGCTTGAGCCTTACGAGGCGAGAAGGTTGATTGATGAATGTCCGGAGCCGCTTAAGTCAGTCGTAGAGTTTGGGCTTTCTACTGGCTTAAGACGTTCGAACATCATCAATCTGGAATGGCAGCAGATAGACATGCAGAGAAAGGTTGCGTGGATTCATCCGGAGCAGAGCAAGTCAAATCAGGCCATTGGCGTGGCGCTGAATGATACTGCTTGCCGGGTGCTGAAAAAGCAAATCGGAAATCACCACAAGTGGGTGTTCGTTTACAAGGAAAGCAGCACTAAGCCTGACGGAACTAAATCACCTGTAGTGAGGAAGATGCGCTACGATGCCAACACTGCATGGAGGGCTGCTCTAAAACGCGCAGGTATTGAGGATTTACGTTTTCATGACCTGAGACATACGTGGGCAAGTTGGCTTGTTCAGGCTGGAGTCCCTATTTCTGTGTTGCAGGAGATGGGAGGCTGGGAGTCAATCGAAATGGTTCGTCGATATGCTCACCTTGCGCCTAACCACCTGACGGAACATGCACGACAAATTGACTCGATTTTTGGGTGTTCTGTCCCAAATATGTCCCATAGTGAAAATAAGGAAGGTACAAATGACGCGTAACTACTTGATATGAATGGTGCGATAATAGGAACCAACAAACCAACTCAACATACTGATTTATTGTGAAAATTTAAATTCGATAAATAAAACTATACACATCCCTATACACATCAGCGATAGCGTTCATTTTTTGGACCTGATTCTGGGTAAGAAAAAGTTTTTTTACACTTAACTGTTCACACTGTTCACCTCGATTATTTATCATTTAATATCATGTTGTTAGATGGTGATGAGTTGGTGAAGAGTGAACAGTCGACTCTTCACCATTGTGATTTTTGCTCGTTCTGGATGTGCCCGGTCAGGCGATGAGCGGGGGGATAAAAAGTTTTTTTGGGTTTGACTGTTCACACTGTTCACCTCTTGTTTTTTATCAATAATTTCATAGTGATAAAGGGTGAACATACGGTGAAGGGTGAACAGTAGATTGTTCACCCTTCATGGCAGAAAATATAAATTGCAGGTAAGAAAGATTATCCTGGCGCAGATGAATTAGTGTTGTGTTTTGATATTAAGCAAAGCTTTCTCAATTCTGGCTAGATTTTCAGCAATCTTTTTCTCATTACTGTTATCTGAGGCATCCACCCTAGCCAACGATAACAATTCAATATAACTTTCATTAGTAATATTTTTTGCGAAAGGGTTCTTGCTATTAGCTTTACGGAAAGTTGTAGTTACTCTAATTTTGTGGTCACCTAAAATCATCTTCGAATCAGCGAAATTTCCAAGCCTCAATATCCTGCATGAACCAGGTGCAAGGAATGGTATGCCTGAAACCAATGCACCTTTCGTTAACGCACTATACTCACCATTAGGCAGTGAATTCTTAAAGGTCTTTTCATCAAAACTGAAGGTTACATCTTTTGCAGCACTTTTACCTATATTCTTAATTACAATATTTAAAACAGTTTTGACTTCATTGTTTTGTTCAAGGTAAACAATGACGTCTGGGTAGGTGCTCTCTTTGTATACAAGGTAACTAATACATGATGAGCCAACGGCAACTAACATTGTTAATATATTTATTAATAACCCACTAGTCTGAAAGTAATCCATTTTCTACCTCTCGAAAAAAAGATGAAATATTCGACCATTATACACATCTCGTAAATCGTTATGTTGGTAGTTAAAGTAACAGACCGGCTATAGCCGGTCTGAGTCAGGTTATGTCGCTGCGGGTTCATCACATTTCGGCAGCCAGTCGCCGTAGCTTTCCTCTTTCAGCGACAGGTTGGTCTGTATCCCCTGCTTTGTGTGCCGCTTTTCATAATTCAGGCCGTACTCTTTCAGCATCATGGGCAGCCCCAGCCCGAACATTTTCAGGCTGAGCACGTTCCTGTATCCGTTAGCCTCCATATAGGCCAGATACGCGTGATAAAGATATTTACGGTAATTACGCGGGATAATGCTGGCATTACCCATAAACATTCCACTGGTCTGCGGCAGCATTTCCAGATAGCCACAAAAATCAAACGTCGGGTCAGCATCACGCTTGATGCTGAGCGCCTCGTCGGAGTTCTGCTGCGACTGGAGCAGTGCGCGGGCGGTCATCGGGTCGCTGAATTTCTGCATAAGCTGGCGCACAATCACGGCCAGCTCGCGCGCAATTTTATCCCTGAGCTGCGGGTCGCGTTCCTCCGGCGCAATCTGCTCCGGAAAGTGAATAATCACCCGGCGACGTGACACGCCGCCGCTGCGGTCGGTGAAGCGCATCGGGTTGTTGTTCACGGCCAGAATCACCGCCGGAATATGTGTTGAGTACGGGTTCTGATATTTCGGGTCAACCGAGACCGCATCGCCGCCGGTGATGGCCTTGAGTCCTGCGCCGTCACCGCTCCATTTTTCCTGGTCTGGCAGACGGATAAGCGAGAAGCCAATCAGGGAGGCACGCTTGCGCGGGTCTTCCAGTGTGTCGATATCGGCTGACGTGGCGTTATCTTCCCCGGCGAGCAGGGTCGCGATTTCAGCCAGAATACTTTTACCGCTCCCGCCGGGACCGGTGACTTCGAGAAAGAGCTGCCAGTCGTAACGATTCGCCAGTACCATAAACAGCGCAGCTAGAATCACGTCGCGTTTTTGGGGACTTTTACCGGCTGCACGGTCGAGCCAGCGCCAGAAGTTCGGCGCGTGAGTCTCCAGCGTTTCCCCGTCCACCGGTGGGGTGAAATCCACGTCGCACAGCGTGCGCAGCCAGTGCGATTTATGGTGCGGGCTGAATACGCCGCTCTGGGTATCGAGTACCCCGTTGCGAAAGCCAATCAGACGGCGCGCCGGTGTATCCTGCTGCGGAATAATCAGTTTCAGGGTCTCCACCACCGAGGCAATTTTCCCGGACGAGAACGGGGCGCGCAGGCGCTGGAATAAGTCAGCCACATTCCGTGAAAAAGTGGCGGCAGGGATATTTTTCCAGATGCCGTTTTCATAGCGGGACAGGAGCTGTCCGTTCGCATCCACCGCCAGCGCTTCGCCGTAATGCTCATGCACCCGCAGAGCCTTGTCGCTGGCGCTCATGGCGGTAAATTCCGCCTCGCTCATGGTAGTGAAAGGACTGTCAGCCGGTGGCCGGATGGCGTCATAAATCGCTTTCCGCGTCGCCTCCTCGCCTTTCTGAACGAACGCATCGTTCCAGTCACCGAACACCGGCGGCAGGGCAACAATACCCTCACAGGCGGCTGCGGCCGCAGCGGCTTTGCTCTGGCCGTCGCCGTTAAGGTCACGGTCGGCGGCGAGAACAATCTGACAGGCCGGGTGTTTTTGTCGGGCAAGGCTCGCCAGAGAAAGGAGGTTCACGGAGGACAGCGCCACCATGACGGTTTCCCCAGTCAGGTGATGCACGGTGAGTGCGGTCGCATAACCCTCTGCAATCCACAGGCGTTTTCCGGCCTGTTTTTTCCCTTCGATGACATGACATGCCCTTTTGACCTGACCGCCTTTCAGGGTGCGTTTGAGACCGTCAGCATTGATAAGCTGAAGGTTAACCGGTGCGCCGGTATCGTCATACAGCGGGACAACCACATCACCGGCGCGGAACGTCACGCCGCCGGTTTTATGCATCGACGTCAGTACCGGACATTCCCGGTCGGGGAAGCCCTTGCGGGTCAGGTAGGCGTTGCCGCTGGCAGGTCGGGTTTTCTCCATGAGCCTGACGGCCAGTGCGGCCGCAGCCTTGCGGTCAGCCTCCGTTTCAGCCTCTGCGGCCGCAATCACTTCCGGGGCAACCGGCGGCATGTTGCCGGTCACGGCGTTCACCTTTCCGGCGGCCTCGGAGGCCGACACGCCAAATACCTTCTCAACCAGCTTAAGCCCGTCACCTGCGCCGCACTGGTTGCAGAACCACGTCCCGCGTCCCTCTTTATCGTCAAAGCGGAAACGGTCAGAGCCGCCGCACATCGGGCAGGCCTGATGCCGGTTTTTAATCACCTTCACACCCAGCGCCGGGAGAATACGCGACCAGTGGCCGCAGGCATGTTTTACCGTTTCCGTTACGTTCATTTTCATCGTTATTTTCTCCCTCAGTGCAGTACCGTTGCGGTGATATGACGGGCGCAAAGCTCATCCATCACGGCCAGCCCGAGAAAGGACAGTGACGGCGCGGATTTGAGTGGTCCGGCTTCCATTAAATCTTCCAGTAGTGCACAGGCAATCTGGCGGCCTTTTTCCTCGCCGTGCTGGCGCAGGTAGAAGCCCTCCAGCTCGTCGGCAATGGCGCTTTCCAGCGTGTCGAGGGTGAGGTGCGGGTAGCGGCGCTGGCGTTCGCATACCGTCAGCCATGCACAGGCGACAGCGCGGCGATATAGCGCGGCGCGTAATACGGGCGGTAATGGCTTTTTCATACGTTGCCCTCCCCGGTCAGCCAGCGCTGATTGCAGCGCTCTACCACGCCGTCGAGCTGGGCGGTCATAAGGTAAATCACGGAGGTGAGTTGCGACTGCTGCGCAGGGTCACGACGAACGGTGGCGCAGTCCTGCACCTGCATCAGCTCATTGACGAGCTGGCCGACGTTGCGCATATGCTCCAGACATTCGAGGTCACGGGCGGTAATGGTGGTGTGTCTCATGCACGCACCTCCGCAACCGGCAGGCGGCCAGCGAACGACAGAACGTAGTCGCGAACGAGGGACAGGCGTGCGGCGTGCTCATCACCGGCAACGGTGCGGAGCATACAGATACGGGGTTTACGGTCTGCGCGACGAACGGCGGCAAACACAAAAACAAACTGCGGGTGTGACGGGGTGAGGGTCGTAGCCATAAGGGCAACCTCCATTGAGTAGCGGTTAACGCTACCACCGGAGTTCTCACGCTCGGGTGGTAGCCCAGACGGGGGTGAGAAACCGGCCTCAATGGGTACCGGCCAGCCCGAAGACTGCCCCGCCTGAGCCACCATTACGCAGATACAGCAACGGCTTAAGAACCGATGCGTAAACAACAGGTGCACAAAGGCATAGACACAAAAAAAGACGCATGGCGCGTCCGGTGTCGCCACTGAGTAACTCGGGTTCTCACGCCCGGCTGCCGATTTTGCGACAGCGGGAAAACTATACCTGGAAACGGCGACAGGAAGCAAGCCAGAAAAAGGGGCTGTTTGCTGAACGGTCATCATCATGCGTCATAGCCCCGGTTGCGTTCGGCAATGCGATCTGCCATCCATGCAGTGATTTCAGACTGCGCCCACGCCACGTTTTTACCGCCCAGACTGATTTGTTTCGGGAAGGCTTCCCGGCTGATGAGGTCGTAAATCGTCGACCGGGACAGGCCACACAGATGCATCACTTCGGGCAGGCGGATAAAGCGCTCCTGAACGGCATCAGAAACCGGCATCAGTGGCGCGGCAGGGGCAGAAGACGGGGAAGAAAAAGCGGTTTGCATCGGGCTACCTCATAATGTCCATACAGTGCCGGTCGTGTCCGTCCGGCCTCGGGTAGCTCTCTATTTTGTGAATATTTTCCCTCAGGGCAACAAGTCATTTTGCAGGACTTCACCACACAACAGACTGTTTTTTATACAGCGACAATCTCTGACAATGTTCTGGTATATCGTGGGTATCCTTTGGCACATTCTGGCATATCCATACATAATCAAAAGTGGTTAATAGCGTATTTTTTATTGATAAAAAATATATACACCTCCAGGAGAGTTCAGAAGATAGGTGAACAGTGGTGAACAGTGGTGAACAGACGGTGAACAGTCAGACCCTCAACTGTTCACCCTTTATCTTACTGTATTACTTATATTTTTATTTAAGGTGAACAGTAGTGAACAGTTATATGTAAAAAAACAAACGATGAGTAAGGTTTTGCTGAGACCTGTCTCTGGCCAGCCGGGTTTTGAGTGATGTTTGTGCCAGAACTGCCACAACTGCAATGAATCGAGATGTTGTGTGATGAAGGGCAGAATCATTTCAGGTTGAATAAACGGAGAGCCTGAACATGAAACCCGAAACAGTCATTACCGCCCTGCAAAATGTTGCCGCCAGGCAGTACGCAGAGAACAGCCAGCACATCACTAATAAGCTGAGCGCATTTACTGCGGCCAGAGACACCCACGCGGCCAGCATGCAGGTACTGAAAGAGATTGATACGTCCATTCAACGCTGTAAGCAGGAGCGGCAGACCGCTCTCGATGAGAGCACTGAGGCGGAGCAGGACTGGCGCAGCCGCTTTCGCACCCTGCGCGGCAGTCTTACCCCTGAAATGAAAGCTGAGCACAGCAGGCGTATCGCCAGCCGCGAGCTGGCCGACGAGTTCACCAGCCTGATTGCCGAGCTGGAGGCCGACCGGACGCGCGCCATGCTGACTGCCTGCTCCACCGGCAATAAATACCTTTCAGCGCATGAAGATGCCTTTACCGCTTATGCCGGTGCGGAATGGGCTCAGGCTGTCAATGCGGTTCCTGTCACCCTCATCCGCGCTTTCCTGCTGCGCATTCGTGCCCTCGAAATGAAGGGAGAAAGCGCCCCGCAGTCCGTGGCCACTGGCGAGCTGCGCGATGCGCTGAGCCGTCAGGGCAGCCTGTATCACTTCGATATGACGCAGGAGCCGGTGTTGTCCGTGACGGGCATGCACCGGCCGCAGATTACTGACGTTGATACGGAGCTGTTACGCAGCCCTGCGAAGAGAATGATGCTTGCCAGAAAGCTGGCTGAAAATGGCGAGACAGAAGCGGAGGGGTAAGCATGTTTCACTGCCCGTTCTGCAAAACCAGCGCGCATTCCCGCACCAGTCGCTATCTGTCCGATAACGTCAAACAGCGCTATCACCAGTGCATGAACATCGAGTGCTCGGCCACGTTCCGCACGCTTGAATCCATCGACGGGGTTATTCGTTCACCGGTAACAGAGCCGGTCATCCCTGTACCCGCACCGGCGGCCACCGTTAACCGTGCCGGTGCGTAAGCACGGCCAGTCATCAGGAGAAACATACGTGACCACACTGACGCTACAGAAAGCCTTTGAGACCTGTCAGGCAAACAAAACCGCCTGGCTGCAACGCAGGGAAGAACTGACGCAGGCCGAACAGGCATACCGCGAACAGCTTGCCGGCAGCGGCCACAGCGGCCGGAGCCTGCAAACGCTGCGTGAGATTATCGACGTGAAAAAATGGGAAATTAATCAGGCTGCCGGTCGCTACATCCGCTCACATGAGGAGGTGCAGCGCATCAGCATCCGCGACCGATTAAATGATTTTATGCAGGTGCACGGCGCGGAGCTGGCCGCCGCCCTTGCCCCTGAACTGATGAATTATTCCGGGCAACATTCCGCCGTTCAGCGCTGCGCTATGCAGCACTCACTCGATTATCTGCGCGAGGCGCTACAGCTCTGGCTGTCCGCCGGTGAAAAAATCAATTATTCGGCGCAGGATAATGACATTTTAACGACCATCGGATTCAGGCCTGACGCGGCTTCGCGCGATGATAATCGTGAAAAATTCACGCCTGCACAGAACCTGAATTACACCCGCCGCCGTGCAGAACTGGCCGTGCAGTAGTCCGCTTAAAAATCCCCAAAAATCCCTCCATTTTTACGTATAAAAGCCATGCATGCATAGGTGCATGGTTTTGCATGCGTTTTAACGACACTGAATTCCCCGCCAGCGCCAGCACTGGCGCGCCCTGAGGCCGGTCATGCACCTGCATTAAAAGCGCCCCCTTAAGCGGGCAGGCGTGGCGGGGAGAGCATTGCGCGCCAAGACAGTGATTAATCATTTTTAATTTATACTATTCGAATATTTATAGAACCACTTACATAGAGATAAAGCGTAAACTTTCGGTTAAATATTAACATCTGATTGTGGTCCATAAACGGTATGACATTGAGTAATTAAGCTGTGCATACAGAATGCGAGACATTACTAGTTTTAGACTCAATTCCTTGACATATAATCACTGCAAAAAAAATAGAATATAAAAAACCTTCTTTAAAAAACCTATAAAAAACAAACATCCTATGTACATGTAAAATAACTCCAGAATAAAATAATAGCATACTATCACTCTGGTTATTCCAATAACCTCGAATAATTGCACATTACGCACTACATTGACTTCTTGAAATATTAACAAACGCCTCACATCTAAAAATAAAAATCATATCCTTTTTTACATGAGAGGCGTAACCATAAACTATCGCAAGGCTGCTTTTATTTGCAACAAAAGTTCAGCCCGCCTAATAATACTCTGAGTGCTGAGATACTCTTCCATCAAACCGGTCAAGTCAGTTTCGGTTATATATTCATCACCAACTTCAAATTCATGAAAAAATCTGTTTAGCTTACAGATGCTTATGGTATTCGCACCTTTCATTGATTTGTCAATATATGCCCTGCCAAACCTGATAATGTGCTCATCCCATGAATCAAAATGGGGATGTACTATTTTAAAGACAGTACCTGTCGTTGGGTATCTTACACGTCGAGAGCTTTTTCTAGTTACATCAGGAACTTCATTAATCACTTCCTGAGCGCGTTTAATCTCATTACAATCAGCACATATTACACATAGATTTCTAGAAGTGAACATAAAATCTAACTTTAAGGATTTTGGTATTATATGTTCAACAGTACAGTTTAGAGCAGAGCGTAATGAAATATCATTTTTACAAAATGCACACGTACCGCGTTGTTCACCACGATAAAAATCCCTAATTCTTGCTCTAAGATTAGATAGCAAACCCTCCCCCCAAGACAAATGTGTATAATTACCTCGCTTGACCTCATCGATAGCCAAAAGATCATCCCTGGTAAAAACATAAAGGTTTTCAATATCAGCCATAATAATCGAAAACCTCCTCCAACACTTTAATCAACTCGTAGACAGGATCCTCTGATGCTATATTTTCCTTAAAACTTTTTAACCTTTCCAACAAAGCAGTATCTTCTACATCGAAAGATTTATTCTTTTTAACTTTTGAAAATAAGTTGATTGCTAACTTCGTTATATATTCATTTCTATACCCAGGAGCATCGAACACTTCTGCTAGTTGATAATCAGCTGATCTAAATGAATTATCGACAGAAGAAGTTAGCTCATCATTCTCAAGAGAGAGAATGTATCCATTATCAGACTTTAAACCTGATACTATTTGCGGAGAGTGTGTCGCAATTAAAAAATGACAACCAACATAGTCAGAAAATGTATTTTGTAGTAAATCTATAAATTCTAGCTGCCATTTCGGGTGAAGACTTATCTCTGGCTCATCAATGCAAATTAGAGAGCCATTTGAGATGGAACTCGCTATCCCCATCATCATCAAAATCATACATTGCTGACCAGAACTAGATTGGAAAAGGCTTATTTTGTTTTTTTCAGTCTTCCCAAAGACCCTAATATCTTTAACTTGCAAAATATTTAAATCAATAAGAACCAACAAATTTTCAATCTCAGATTCAAACATATCGCTTTCTGAATATAAGTTGAGCCTGAAATAGAAGTTTTTACCAAGATAATGATATTGGGTATAATCGATGTATTTAGAAACATTTGATATAAAATCTTCAAGATGAGTTAAATTATTCTTTTCTTTATAATTATTAAGTTTTTCAATGAACAATGGATCTTTAAATCTGTTTCTCTCTACGTAATCGTTATAGAATTCTACATAGTTGCCGCTTTTTAACTTGCCGAGATTGACATTTAAAGAGAAACTAATATCCATCATTGGAGCGAATCCTAAATATGAAAATAGTCTCCCTAATCTTTTTAAGATGCCATGATTAATACTCATGCCATAAAAAATTGAGGCGATACCTTTAGTCAGAATCGCGTGTGGTGAATTACTAGTTGTTTTTAAACCATAATAAAAATAATTATTCTTAAAGTTGCTATTTTTTGCAGCATGCACATATAAAGGAAACTTATCAAATCGCCCAGTTGAAACTGCAATAACTTTCTTTGGACTAGTAATTGAACCTGATGCTAAGAGTGCACTGTCATCTTTAGAGAATATAAAAGAATTAACTACCTTACTAAGTAGACGGCTCTTACCGCTTGAATTTTTACCAGTGATAATCGTATATGTGTTTTGTTCACTTACATTACCTTTGCTTAAGGTAAACACACGACTATCACTAGTCACTTTTTCAATTTGGAATTTCATCATTCACCACTTTTAAAAATAAAATCACTATACCATGAAAGCATGACTCTTCTATTTGATATATATTGAGCATGGTTGTAAGTACCTCTGATATTGTTTTTGTCCACATGAGCTAGTTGCATTTCAATCCATATACTTTCATAACCACGCTCATGCAAAATTGTAGACAATGTATGTCTGAAACCATGTCCAGTTAGCTTCCCACCGTATCCAATACGTTTGATAAGATGATTTATGCTTGCTTCACTCATAGGTTTGTTCGGATCGTTACGTCCCGGAAAAACATAAAGATAGTTTCCTGTCATTATCTTGAGTTCATTGAGTAAATCTAACGCCTGAGTTGACAATGGCACAAGATGCGCCCTACGCATTTTCATCCTTTCGGCAGGAATTTCCCAAAGAGCGTTATCTAGATCAAATTCTGACCATAATGCTGCACGCAATTCGATGGTTCTTACACCTGTGATCATCAGTAATTTAGTAGCAATTTGGACAAGCCGACTCCCTGTATAACTGTCTAAAGCACGCAGAAAATCAGTTATCTCGTCAGCTTTTAGAAAAGGGTAGTGATTGGATTGATGTACTTCGAGAGCACTGGATAGATCCGCAGCAGGATTAAACTCAGCCCTTCCTGTAGCGATCGCGTAACGAAAAACCTCTGAGCAACGCTGTCGCACTTTGCGCATCTTCTCTAACGCTCCGCGCTTTTCAATTTTACGCAGCACATTAAGCAGTTCTAGCGGTTTTATTTCGCCAATGGGTCTTTCCCCTACATATGGGAAAATATCATTCTGAAATGCTTCCATGATGTCTGACGCATATCCTGCCGACCATTTGGTAGACTTCATCTGATGCCATTCTGTGGCTATCTTTTCAAACGCATTTTCGGATTCCGTTTGCAAAGCAATCTTCTGCTCTTTTCGAACCTCACTCGGATTCTTTCCTTCGGCGACCAGCTTTCGGGCATCCTCACGACGGGAACGCGCATCGGCAAGTGTGATTGTTGGATAAACACCAAGCGAGATCATTTTGGGTTTACCGGCAAAACGATAACGGAACCGCCAGCTCTTGCTTCCATTAGGCTCTATAAGCAATGACAGCCCTTGCCCATCTCCAAGTGTATAGGCTTTAGCTTCAGGCTTAGCGCGGCGAATCTGCATATCGTTTAAAGGCATGTGTATAGGAATCCAAGACCGAACATGAACATATACACAATCCTATACACATTCCGTATCGGATTCTACTGGATGGTTACGGACAGTGACGGACTAAAATTCGATAAAATCTATATAAATCATGGTAGTTATGGATGGATACGGACGTTTGAGGAAGTTGAGATGGTGCCGATAATAGGAGTCGAACCTACGACCTTCGCATTACGAATGCGCTGCTCTACCAACTGAGCTATATCGGCCCTGAAAGGCCGGTTACGAGCGTAACCACGGGGCAAAAGAGTAGATCTAACCGGGTGATGCGTCAATGCCCTTTTGAATCAAACGGCTATTTTTGCATCACCCGCGATTATTTACCCACGAATCGTATCATCACCGTAGCCGATCCACTTGTAGGTGGTCAGTGCTTCCAGCCCCATCGGACCGCGGGCGTGCAGCTTCTGAGTGCTCACAGCCACCTCCGCGCCCAGACCAAACTGGCCGCCATCGGTGAAGCGCGTCGAGGCATTCACATAAACCGCAGACGAATCCACTTCATTCACAAACCGATCGGCATTGCGCAGGGTGCGTGTCAGGATCGCGTCAGAATGCTGGGTTCCGTGTTCACGAATGTGCGCAATAGCGTCATCGAGATCCGCAACCACCTTCACGTTCAAATCCAGCGACAAATACTCATCGTCGTACTGCTCCGCGTTAACCGGAACGACCTTCGCCGGACCGTCTTTCAGCAGGGCGAGAGCGCTCTCGTCCGCATGCAGTGTGACGCCACTTTCCGCCATCTGCTTGCTCAGCGCTGGCAGGAAGGTACTGGCGATGCCCTGATGCACCAGCAGCGTTTCCACCGTATTACAGGTGCTTGGACGCTGGGTTTTAGCGTTGACGATAATCTTCAGCGCCGGTTCGATCTCCGCGGTGTCATCCACTACGATATGGCATACGCCAATACCGCCGGTGATCACCGGAATGGTAGATTGCTCACGGCACAACTTGTGCAAGCCCGCGCCGCCGCGTGGGATGAGCATGTCGATGTATTTGTCCATGCGCAGCATCTCGTTGACCAGCGCACGGTCGGGGCTTTCAATCGCCTGCACGGCACCCGCCGGTAAACCACACTCCTCCAGCGCCTGCTGAATGACGTTTACCGTCGCGGCGTTGGTGCGCCAGGTCTCCTTCCCGCCACGCAGGATCGCGGCATTACCGGTCTTCAGGCACAGGGAGGCGACATCCACCGTCACGTTTGGACGCGCTTCGTAAATCACCCCAATGACGCCAAGCGGCACGCGGCGACGCTCAAGGCGTAATCCGCTGTCGAGCACCCCACCGTCAATCACCTGCCCTACCGGGTCGGCGAGGTTGCACACCTGACGGACGTCGTCGGCAATACCTTTCAGACGCGCCGGGGTCAGCGCCAGACGATCGAGCATCGCTTCACTCAAGCCGTTGCGACGCGCTTCCAGCAGATCCTGCTCGTTGGCGAGCAAAATTTCCTGCGACTGAGATTCCAGATAATCAGCGATTTTTTCCAGCACGCGATTTTTCTCGCGGCTGGAAAGGAGCGCCAGTTTATAAGAGGCGGCTTTCGCGGCTGCGCCCATTTGTTCCAGCATGTTCTGGCTCCTTAACGAATAATCATGTCGTCACGATGCACGGCAACCGGGCCATATTCATAGCCCAGGATGGCGTCGATCTGCTGGGAATGGTGACCAGCAATCCGACGCAGCGCGTCGCTGTTATAACGACTTACGCCATGAGCGATGTCGCGACCTTCAAGGTTACGGATTCGGATCACTTCACCACGCGAGAAGTTGCCTGTCACGCTTTTAATTCCTTTTGGAAGTAACGAGCTTCCTCTTTCCAGAATAGCGGCGGTCGCGCCTTCATCCACGGTCAGTTCGCCAGCCGGGGGCGCACCAAAGATCCAGCGTTTTCGGTTTTCCAGCGGGGACGCCTGGGCGTGGAAGCGAGTGCCCACAGAGATGCCTTCCATCACATCACCGATCACGCCCGGACGGCTGCCCGCGGCGATGATGGTGTCGATACCGGCCCGGCACGCCACGTCCGCGGCCTGGAGCTTGGTGCCCATGCCGCCTGTCCCCAGACCAGAAACGCTGTCACCCGCAATGGCACGCAGCGCATCGTCAATGCCGTGAACGTCTTTGATCAGTTCAGCCTGTGGATTAGAGCGCGGGTCAGCGGTAAACAGCCCCTGCTGATCGGTCAGAAGCAGCAGCTTATCGGCCCCTGCCAGGATCGCCGCCAGCGCAGAGAGGTTATCGTTGTCGCCTACTTTGATTTCAGCGGTGGCAACAGCGTCGTTTTCGTTAATGACCGGAACGATATGGTTATCCAGCAGCGCACGCAGCGTATCGCGGGCGTTCAGGAAACGTTCTCTGTCTTCCATATCCGCACGCGTCAGCAGCATCTGCCCGACGTGAATGCCGTAGATGGAGAACAGTTGTTCCCAGAGCTGTATGAGTCGGCTTTGTCCCACGGCGGCCAGCAGCTGTTTGGAGGCGATCGTCGCGGGGAGTTCGGGGTAGCCCAGGTGTTCACGCCCGGCGGCAATCGCCCCGGAAGTCACAATCACAATACGATGCCCTGCGGCATGCAACTGAGCGCACTGACGTACAAGCTCAACGATATGGGCACGATTCAGGCGGCGCGATCCGCCTGTTAACACACTGGTACCGAGTTTTACCACCAGCGTCTGGCTGTCACTCATGATTCTCTGCCGTTCAACAATAAGGGAAAATGATGTCAGTCAGACGTTTTAACAGGTGTCAGCTCCGTTGCCAACTGCCTTAGCGCATGACCCGTCACTTTGTTGCGCGGGATCAGGAAGCGTAGCGGCAGATTTTGACAATTTTATTACCGAAAAATTAAAACATACTTTTTTAGACATATTCTTACTTTGTCATAAAACTTTCACCCACGAACGATAAAACCCTTCCTGTTTTTCACGGGGTAATAAGTCGAATCTTATTGCTCAGCGAATATTAGCGCGTTTTTATAAAATCAGGATTGAAAATGAAAAAGAGCACTCTGGCATTAGTGGTAATGGGCGTAGTTGCTTCCGCATCTGTTCAGGCAGCAGAAGTTTATAATAAAAACGGGAATAAACTGGACGTGTACGGCAAAGTAAAAGCAATGCACTACATCAGTGATGATGACGCTAAGGATGGTGACCAGACTTACGTTCGTTTCGGCTTTAAGGGTGAAACGCAGATTAACGATCAGCTGACGGGCTACGGACGTTGGGAAGCTGAGTTCGCAGGTAACAAAGCTGAGAGCGACTCTTCTCAAAAAACACGTCTGGCATTTGCCGGGCTGAAACTGAAAGACTTCGGCTCACTGGATTACGGCCGTAACCTGGGCGCGCTGTATGACGTCGCCGCATACACCGATATGTTCCCGGAGTTCGGCGGTGACGGCCTGGCACAGACCGATAACTTCATGACGAAACGCGCCTCCGGTCTGGCCACATACCGTAATACCGATTTCTTTGGCCTGGTTGACGGCCTGAATATGACCCTGCAATACCAGGGCAAAAATGAAAACCGCGACGTGAAGAAGCAAAACGGTGACGGCTTCGGTACCTCCCTGAGCTATGACTTCGGCGGCAGCGATTTTTCTGTGATTGGTGCGTATGCCAGCTCCGATCGCACTAACGATCAAAACCTTCAGGCACGCGGCGAAGGTAAAAAAGCAGAAGGCTGGGCAACCGGTTTGAAATATGATGCCAACGATATTTATCTGGCCACTATCTATTCCGAAACCCGCAATATGGCCCCTATTTCCGGTGGCTTTGCAAATAAAGCACAAAACTTCGAAGTGGTCGCGCAATATCAATTTGACTTTGGTCTGCGTCCATCTCTGGGTTACGTGCAGTCTAAAGGCAAAGATATCGAAGGTATCGGCGATGAAGATATCGTGAAATACATCGACGTAGGTGCGACATATTATTTCAACAAAAATATGTCTGCGTTTGTTGATTATAAGATCAACCAGATCGATGACGATAATAAACTGGGCGTAAGCAGCGATGATATCGTTGCGCTGGGCATGACCTACCAGTTCTGATGTTGTGGTAATAAAAAACCGGCGCTGAGCCGGTTTTTTTGTCGGGAATTAATGCGGTCTGGTGCCCTCACCCCGGCCCTCTCCCACAGGGAGAGGGAGAAGAGCATCAGTTTTTGTAGGCCGGGTAAGGCGTAGCCGCCACCCGGCGCTGTGACATCATCAGGCTCTCAGTTTCACCGCTTCGCTGGAAAAATCGTCCGCAGGCTCCAGCTTCAGATCCAGCGTTGCCAGCAGATCACGAGCTTTGCCGTGAAATTCTTTTAGCGTATGCTCCAGACGATCGATCACTTCCTGATCTTTGATGCTCGTCGCCTGCCAGTGCCCGTCTTTATTAAACAGGCCAAACTGATAGCTATAGGTAAAACGGTTTTCCTGTGCTTCCATTTCCATCCACCAGCCCCAGAACTCACGTTTTTCGGGTGCAGGCTTCACGTTGACGCATACAGCCAGGCAGTCGAAAAAAAAGCGATTCTCTTCACACTGCTCTTCTCGAATATACGGGCCAAGAGCCATGAACTTCTTAATCAGTCTACTTTTCGGGTGTCCACTCGGTAACGTCATTGCGATCTCCTTTTGTGAAGCACTGTTTTACCAAACCAACGAAATTTAGCAAACTATTAACACAATCTCTGCGTGATCCAGCGTGTGATCTCTTTCAGCGCTTTGTCAAAATTCTGGTACACCGGGCTGAAGGGTACCTCCAGCAATTTACCATCAGAAGATGACGACGTGATTAAGCGTGACTCCTCTTCCGGGCTAAACGGATCGTTCTTCCAGAAACCGGACATCATCGGGGTTGGGCAGCGGCGGCCGAGTAGGCCCTGCGTTTTTAATGAATAACGATTAAGTTCAATGCGCAACGCTTCGTCTGAAGCATCATGCATGCCAAGTCGGCTCGCCAGCACGTCCAGATACATCTCAGGAACGCTACCCTGACGCGCAGGATCGCTTAACAGAGCATGCACCACCGGGCCAAGACAGGCGACGGCCTTCAGGCGTGAAGATTCAAGGTAGGCAAGCCGTACCGCGACGTTAGCGCCAAAGCGGAAGCCAAACGCGCCAACCCGGGTGTGATCAACCCAGGGGATATTCTCCAGCGCTTTTAAAGCATGCTGATGCAGCAGGCTGGAGTCTTGCGTAAGTTTCCATTTGGATGAAAAACCAATGGAAGGCATATCAAGCGTCAGCATGGCGATTCCGTTTGGGGCAAAGTAGCGCTCATACAGGCTGTAATAGTCAATTTGTAACGAGTCCAGTCCACCGCACATCAGAACCGTCGGGAACGGCCCTTCCCCCTCCGGCATATGCAAGAATCCGGTCACCGGGCTGCCACCGGGAATGGCGAACTCAATTTCACGCATCCGGCCAGGCAACCGCTGCGCGGCCTCTTCATAAGCCCGGTTTGCCAGCGCCTGCGCCTGTTCTGCCAGTTCGTCGCCTTTAAGATGCGGATATGCAGCGATGCTGTACAGATTTGCCGCATGCAGCCAGTGCTTGCCGCTGAGAGTGGCATCTTCTTCCTGGCTCGCTTTTTGCTGCCAGAGCATGGCCTGCTTTGACCATTCGTAGATCCAGTTTCCACCACGGTAGCCCACCACCGTATCGTAGAGATCGCCGTCGGTACGCTCGGACTCACTCATCACGATACGCGCCTGCACGTCGAGGATTTCACGCGGATCGATGCCGCGCCAGATCCACATCAGACGGTTAATCATTCGATACCAGTGGGGCACGTTTTTACCGTCTAACGCTGACTGAACGGCAGGCATTGTCCCCGGATTAAACCGACGCACCAGCGTCGACGTTTCAGGGTGCTTGAAACGGGGTTTGAAGAGAGTTTCGGTAAGATTCGCCTGCGTCATTGCGTTGCCTCCATGGATACGTCATATGAAGACCATTGTAACGCGTGGCAGGGTAAAAAGAACAACGCCCGGCATAACCGGGCGTGTAAAGTTACGTACTGAAATTAACGGCCAGAGATAGGCGGTACGAAGACCACGCCCATATCCCATGGCTGTTCAATCCAGGTATCCTGCGGGATATCAATGACGTAATCATCAACCAGTGGGCGACCCGCTGGTTTCGCGAAGATCGTGACGAAGTGCGCTTTTGGATACATTTCGCGGATAGCCACCGCGGTACCGCCGGTGTCCACCAGATCGTCGATAACGATAAAGCCTTCACCGTCGCCTTCCGCGCGTTTCAGCACTTTCAGTTCGCGCTGGTTGTCGTGATCGTAGCTGGAGATACATACGGTATCGACATGACGAATACCCAGCTCACGTGCCAGCAGCGCCCCCGGTACCAGACCGCCACGGCTGACGGCAATAATGCCTTTCCACTGTTCGGAAGGCATCAGACGCGCAGCCAGTTTGCGTGCGTGAATCTGCAACATGTCCCAGGTGACGACGTATTTTTCGCTCATGTGAAGTGTCCCAGCCTGTTTATATACGGCTTAAAAAAATGAGGGTGAACCAGGTTGCGCGAGATTATAGAGATCTGACGCACTAAAAACCAGTGTTACGCGCCATGAGCCTGAGTTTTTACATGCTTAATGCTACCAGCCACGGGAGAAAGTGGTATTCTCAGTTGCATCTCGCAAGCCTGACTTGTGGTAACGATTAACCTGCTAACCCTGTGACCTGCAACATTGTTTTGCAGCGCAACGACAAGGAGACCTATCGTGTCTGAACTGTCTCAATTATCTCCACAACCACTGTGGGATATTTTTGCCAAAATCTGCTCCATTCCGCACCCTTCCTATCACGAAGAACAGCTTGCCGAACATATTATGGGTTGGGCAAAGGAAAAAGGTCTGCACGCTGAGCGCGACCAGGTTGGCAATATTCTTATCCGCAAACCTGCCACCGCAGGTATGGAAAACCGTAAGCCAGTGGTATTGCAGGCGCACCTGGATATGGTTCCGCAGAAAAACAACGACACCGTTCACGACTTCACAAAAGACCCGATTCAGCCGTACATCGACGGTGAGTGGGTGAAGGCGCGCGGCACGACCCTGGGCGCAGATAACGGCATTGGTATGGCTTCCGCGCTGGCCGTGCTGGCTGACGACAGCGTTGAACACGGTCCGCTGGAAGTGCTGCTGACCATGACTGAAGAAGCGGGCATGGATGGCGCGTTCGGTCTTCAGGCAAATTGGCTGCAAGCGGACATTCTGATCAACACTGACTCCGAAGAAGAAGGTGAGATCTACATGGGCTGCGCGGGCGGGATCGATTTTATCTCTACCCTGCCGCTGTCCCGCGAAGCGATCCCTGCCGGATTCGAGACCTTTAAGCTGACGCTGAAAGGGCTGAAAGGCGGTCACTCTGGCGGTGATATTCACCTGGGCCTGGGCAACGCCAACAAACTGCTGGCGCGTTTCCTGGCGGGCCATGCCGCTGAACTGGATCTGCGTCTGGTGGACTTCAACGGCGGTACTCTGCGTAACGCGATCCCTCGCGAAGCCTTCGCTACCGTGGCGGTGCCTGCGTCGAAAGCGGACGAACTGAAAAAACTCTCCAGCGTGTATCTGGAGATCCTGAAAAACGAACTGTCTGCAAAAGAGAAAAACCTGACGGTGGTGCTGGAGTCCGTTACGACGGATAAAGCCGCGCTGACCGCACAGTCTCGTGACACGTTCGTCCAGCTGCTGAACGCAACGCCAAACGGCGTTATTCGCAACTCTGACGTGGCGAAAGGCGTGGTGGAAACCTCCCTGAACGTGGGCGTGGTGACCATGGGTGACGACAGCGCAGAGATCATCTGCCTGATCCGTTCCCTGATCGACAGCGGTAAAGAGTACGTTGTAAGCATGCTGGAATCTCTTGGTACCCTGGCGGGCGCGAAAACGTCTGCAAAAGGCAGCTACCCGGGCTGGCAGCCGGATGCAAGTTCTCCGGTCATGGCACTGGTGCGTGAAACTTATCAGCGACTGTTCAACAGCACCCCGAACATTCAGGTTATTCATGCGGGTCTGGAGTGTGGTCTGTTCAAGAAACCGTATCCGGATATGGACATGGTCTCCATCGGGCCAACCATCACCGGGCCACACTCCCCGGATGAGCAGGTTCACATTGAAAGCGTCGGTCACTACTGGACGCTGCTGACTGAGCTGCTGAAAGCAATTCCTGTTAAGTAATTAGCCGTTTGATGCCCGGTGGCGCTACGCTTGCCGGGCCTACGATTAGCGTAATCTACAGTCCCAACACCAGTTGACGCTCCAGCTGCGGATCCAGCAAGGTGACGTGCAGCCCCACCAGCCTCACCCCTCGTCCGCCTCGTCGTTCTTCCCACGCCTTTTTCGCCGTCGCGATAAGATCCTCTTTGTTGAGGCGTGGCCAGACGTGCTCCTGCGTCGTCTGCTGAAAATCGTTAAATTTCAGTTTGATGCCCTGTCGGGCAATAAGCAGATCCGGTTTGACCTTCAGTAAGCGTCGTTCAAGCTCAGGATAAAGCTGTTCCGTAATAATGGTTTCACACTCGGTCCAGTCATGGATATCTTCGCTCAGCGTGCGTTCAACGCCGACCGATTTACGCAGCCGTTCGTTGTTCACATCCCGGTCATCAATGCCCTGACTGCGTTCCCACAGTACGCGGCCAAACTTGCCAAAACGCTTAAGCAGCAGCGCCAGATCGCTGCGCTGAACATCTTCGCAGGTGCGTAGCCCCATACTTTCCAGCTTCGCGGCGGAGACTTTGCCCACGCCGGGGATTTTGCTGAGCGGCAGCGTCTTTAAAAACGCCGGAACCTCTTCCGGAGTGATGACGTACTGGCCGTTGGGCTTATTTAAATCGGAGGCGATTTTGGCGAGAAATTTTACCGGCGCGACGCCTGCCGATGCCGTCAGGTTCAGCTCATTAAAAATAGTCTGGCGGATCTCCTGCGCCATGAGGGTGGCGGAGCCGTGGCAGTGCACGCTGTGGGTGACATCCAGATAGGCTTCATCCAGCGATAACGGTTCAATCAGTGAGGTGTAGCGGGAGAAGATCTCCCGAATGTGGCTCGATGCTTCTTTATAGGCATCAAAACGTCCGGGCAAAAGAGTGAGATGCGGGCACAGTTTCAGCGCCATCGCTGTCGGCATGGCGCTGCGTACACCGTATTTGCGAGCAGGATAGTTGGCGGTGC
Source organism: Enterobacter sp. DTU_2021_1002640_1_SI_PRY_ASU_LCPMC_013 (assembly GCF_032389435.1). Classification (NCBI taxonomy): domain Bacteria; kingdom Pseudomonadati; phylum Pseudomonadota; class Gammaproteobacteria; order Enterobacterales; family Enterobacteriaceae; genus Enterobacter; species Enterobacter sp. DTU_2021_1002640_1_SI_PRY_ASU_LCPMC_013. The sequence continues at coordinate 926,913 of NZ_CP135594.1, read as the reverse complement.
TGATGACACCGCGCTGAACCCGGCTGCCGCCAATGGCGATCGGAATATCCCGCAGCGCCGGGTTGTCACGCATCTCCACTGCGGCAAAAAAGCAGTCCATATCGACATGGATTATTTTGCGCATAGTAAGCCCTCACTTATTACTGGATAAGTATACAGTAAACAAATGAGGGTTGAGAAGTGCGCGCAGGAATTGTCGGGTGGCGGCGTTGCCTTACCCGACCTGGAAGACTAAATAATGCGTTGCTGCTCGCGAGCCATCCGCTTTTTCCGCGCATCGCACGGTTCCGGACAATCGCACACTTTTTCCATTCCGATGGAAGAGATGCCTCCGCAACTGCCCTGAATGCTTTTACGCTTGATGATCCAGCCTAAGGACATGCCGAAGATCACCAGCACAAACACCGCAAAGGTCGCCAGAAAAGTCAGCATAATCAGCCTCCGAAATCATCAAGCATGATGTTCTCATCTTCCACGCCAAGATCTTTTAGCATCTTAATCACGGCGGCGTTCATCATTGGTGGACCACACATATAGAACTCGCAGTCTTCCGGTGCCGGGTGCTGTTTGAGGTAATTTTCATACAGCACGTTGTGGATGAAGCCCGTATAGCCTGTCCAGTTATCTTCCGGCTGCGGATCGGATAGCGCCACATGGAAGGTAAAGTTAGGGTTATCACGCGCCAGTTGTTCAAACTCATCGTCATAGAACATTTCGCGCAGTGAACGCGCCCCGTACCAGAAGCTGATCTTACGCTTGCTGCCAAGTCGTTTGAGCTGGTCAAAAATATGCGAACGCATCGGCGCCATACCCGCACCGCCGCCGATAAAGACCATCTCCGCGTCAGTATCTTTGGCAAAGAATTCGCCGAACGGGCCGGAAATCGTCACTTTGTCGCCAGGCTTGAGGGACCAGATATACGACGACATGATGCCAGGAGGGGCATCAGGCACATTCGGTGGCGGCGTGGCGATACGCACGTTGAGCATAATAATGCCCTTCTCTTCCGGATAGTTAGCCATGGAATAGGCGCGAAGCGCGGGCTCTTTTACCTCAGAAACAAAGCGGAAGAGGTTAAATTTATCCCAGTCTGCCCGGTACTCCTCGGGCACGTCGATGTCAGCATACGCGACGGTGTGTGCCGGACATTCAATCTGGATATACCCACCCGCACGGAACGGGACGCTCTCCCCTTCAGGGACACGCAGCTTGAGCTCTTTGATGAACGTGGCTTTGTTATCGTTAGAGATAACTTCGCACTCCCATTTTTTCACGCCGAAGATCTCCTCCGGCAGCTCAATCTTCATGTTCTGGCGCACAGCGACCTGGCACGCCAGACGGCATCCTTCTTTCGCTTCACGCTTCGTGATATGCGACAGTTCCGTTGGCAGAATATCACCGCCGCCCTCTTTGACCGTCACACGGCACTGGCCACAGGAGCCACCGCCGCCACAGGCAGACGAGACAAAAATCCCGTTGCCGGAGAGCGTGTTAAGCAGCTTATCCCCTGCTGGGGTACGGATCTGATTCTGCGGATCGTCATTGATATCAATGATCACATCCCCGGAATTGACCAGCTTCGCACGCGCCGCCAGGATCAGCCCTGACAGCACCAGTACTATCAGCGTGAACATCACCACGCCAAGAATAATTTCCATCTGTTAGCCCTTATAGCTGCACACCGGAGAAGGACATAAAGCCCAACGCCATCAGGCCGGTGGTGATAAAGGTGATCCCTAAGCCACGAAGCCCCGCAGGTACGTTGGCATATTTCATTTTTTCACGGATCCCCGCCATGGTGACAATCGCCAGCATCCAGCCGATACCGGAACCGAAGCCATACACAACCGATTCACTGAAGTTGTAATCGCGCTGAACCATAAACGAGACGCCACCGAAGATGGCGCAGTTCACGGCGATCAGCGGCAGGAAGATCCCCAGCGCGTTGTACAGCGACGGGAAGTATTTATCGAGGATCATCTCCAGGATCTGAACAAGCGCCGCAATCACTCCGATAAAGGTGATGAAGTTCAGGAAGCTAAGATCAACCCCCTCCACCAGCGCGCCATCGCGCAGCACGAAGTTGAATACCAGGTTGTTAATCGGAACGGAAAGCCCCAGCACAACGGTGACCGCCACGCCCAGACCAAATGCCGTCGATACCTTTTTAGAAACGGCAAGGAACGTACACATGCCCAGGAAGAAAGCGAGCGCCATGTTTTCAACAAACACCGCGCGCACAAATAAACTCAGGTAATGAGCCATTGTCGGTTACTCCTTTTCCTGCTGTTCAGGCTTCAACGTACGAATCAGCCAGATCAGCAAACCGATAATGAAAAATGCGCTTGGGGCCAGCAGGAACAGGCCGTTCGGCAGATACCAGCCGCCGTTCTGTACCGTATCCAGCACCGGAATGCCAAACAGCTTGCCGCTGCCAATCAGCTCGCGCAGGAAACCAACCGTCAACAGGATCACGCCGTAACCCAGGCCGTTGCCGATACCGTCCATAAAGCTCGCCAGCGGTGGCATTTTCATCGCATAGGCTTCAGCACGCCCCATCACGATACAGTTGGTGATTATCAGGCCGACAAACACCGAAAGCTGCTTCGAGGTTTCATAGGCGAAGGCGCGCAGGAGCTGATCGACCACGATCACCAGCGAGGCGATAATCGCCATCTGCACGATGATCCTCACGCTGTTGGGTATGTGGTGGCGGATCATTGAGATAAACATGCTGGAAAACGCTGTCACCAGCGTTACCGCCAGCGTCATGACCACCGCCGTTTCCAGCTTGGTGGTCACCGCCAGCGCCGAGCACACCCCCAGCACCTGTAGCGTTATCGGGTTATTGGCTAACAGCGGGCCAATCAGCACCTTTTTAACTTCTTTCAGTTCACCCGTATCAGCCATTATTCAGCGCTCCTTCACGTACATTCTTCAGGAAGGGACCAAAGCCCAGTTCACCCATCCAGAAATCAAAGCTGTGCTGTACACCGTTAGAGGTGAGCGTGGCACCGGAAAGGCCATCAACGGCAAATTCATCGCCGGGACGCGCGCCCCCTTTCACCACCTTCAGCGCAGGCTGGCCGTTGTCGTCGAGCACTTTTTTACCAACAAACTGTGCCCGCCAGTTAGGGTTCTCAACTTCGCCCCCCAGCCCTGGTGTTTCGCCCTGATCGTAATAAGTAATGCCTTTCACCGTACGACCATCGGTATCCAACGCCACAAAGGCGTACATCATTGACCATAAACCGTTGCCATAGATGGGCAACACGATTTCCTGGATGCGCTTTTGCTCGTCACGGACGAGGTAAATCTCCGCGACATTGCTGCGGCGCTTAATGCCTGCCGGATCCTGCGAGGCGTCAAGCGTAGTGCTCATCTGCGGATCTTTTAGCGCCAGCGCCTGGTTGTATTTCGCCGGGTCTTTATCCATTAACTCCCCGGTTTTTAAATCCACCAGCCGTGCGGTAATACGTTCGGCAAACACCGCTGCGACGTCATCCTTCGTCATGCCTTCCTGCATCAGCCCGGCCACGGCCAGGATGTTACGCTGTTTATCCAGCGCTCGTTGCTCCTGCTGTAGCGGTTTTAACCCTACGGCAGAACCGGCCACGACAATGGAACAGACCAGACACAGTACCAGCACCACCAGCAGCGTTTTGCTGATGCTGTCGTTATTTTTGATCTCAGCCACGCGCCTTCCTCCGCTTAATGTTGGCGCGCACGACCAGGTAGTCGAACAGCGGCGCAAACAGATTGGCAAACAGAATGGCCAACATCATCCCTTCCGGATAAGCCGGGTTGACCACGCGAATCAGTACACACATCACCCCAATGAGCGCGCCGTAACACCATTTACCTCTGTCGGTAAACGAAGCCGAGACCGGATCGGTGGCCATGAACATCATGCCAAACGCAAAGCCTCCCAGCACAAGGTGCCAGTACCACGGCATGGAGAACATCGGGTTTGTGTCTGAACCAATGAAGTTGAAAAGCGTGGCGGTGAGTACCATCCCGAGCATGACGCCTGCGACAATGCGCCAGGACGCCACGCGGCCAAAGAGGATGATGGCCCCGCCGATCAAAATCATCAGGGTAGACACTTCACCGATGGAGCCTGGAATATTGCCGATAAACGCATCAAACCAGGTGACAGGCTGTCCGGTTGCATTATTGACCAGCGTTTCGCCGCCGCCAGCCGCCCACTGTGAAAGTGGCGTCGCGCCGGAGAATCCGTCTGCTGCCGTCCACACCAGGTCGCCCGAGATTTGCGCCGGATAAGCAAAGAACAGGAACGCGCGCCCTGCCAGAGCCGGATTGAGGAAGTTGCGTCCGGTCCCGCCGAAGATCTCCTTGGCAATCACCACGCCAAAGCTGATCCCCATCGCCGCCTGCCAGAGCGGCAGCGTTGGCGGAACAATCAGCGCAAACAGAATAGAGGTAACAAAGAAGCCCTCGTTGATCTCATGTTTGCGAATAATGGCGAACAGCACCTCCCAGAAACCGCCCACGATAAAGACAGTCATATAGATAGGGAGGAAGAAGACAGCGCCCAGCGTCATCATGCTGATCCAGCCGGCATCTGCCGCAAAGCTCACCCCCAGCGACTGCGCCAGACGATAGTGCCAGTCAGACTGAATCACCTGCGCCAGCTGCTCTGCATCGTACATATGATGCAGAGCCGGAATAGTTTGCAACCCAACGTTATACATCCCCCAGAACATGGCCGGGAAGACCGCAAACCAGACCAGAATCATCATTCGCTTGAGGTCAATGGCGTCGCGAACGTGCGCCGCGCCTTTCGTCACCAGACCCGGCGTGTAGAAAATGGTCGTTGTCGCTTCATACAGCGGGTAGTACTTTTTGAGCTTCCCTTCGGTAAAGTGCGGCTCAATTTTTTCAAAGAGGTGTTTTAAGCCCATGGTTATCCTTCCTGCTCAATGCGGGTTAACACCTCGCGCAATACGGGTCCATATTCGTATTTACCTGGACACACATAGGTACACAGCGCCAGATCTTCTTCGTCCAGCTCCAGACAGCCCAGCGCCTGGGCACCGTCGGTATCGCCGGCCAGGAGATCGCGCAGCAGCACGGTGGGCAGAATATCCAGCGGCATCACGCGTTCGTAGTTGCCAATCGGAACCATGGCGCGCTCACCGCCGTTGGTACTGGTGGAGAAGTTAAACAGCTTACGACGCAGGAAGTGGCCGAGCGTGGTGCGCGTTACCGAGTATTTTTCTGCACCAGGCAGTACCCAGCCGAACAGCTCTTTCTCGCGTCCTTCAAGCACAACGCTCACCTGAAGATGGAAACGCCCCAGCCAGGCCATCGGGCCTGTCGCGTGCCTGCCGCTCAGCACCGAACCGGAAATAATACGGTTTTCACCTTCTTTCGTTTCGCCAGCCAACAGCGCCGTCAGGTCTGCCCCAAGCAGCGTGCGAACCAGACGCGGGTGGGTTGCCTGAGGGCCGCCGATGGCAATAATGCGTTCTGCGCACAGCTCACCCGTGGTGAACAGCTTACCGATAGCGATCACGTCCTGATAATTAAGATGCCAGACCTGTTTCGTCAGGCTTACCGGCTCCAGAAAATGAATATGCGTTCCCACCAGCCCGGCCGGATGCGGGCCGGCAAATTCATTAAAGGCCACCTGCCCTTGCGGATGACCGCCCAGCTTACCCCCGCTGGCCTGGCAGACATGCACTTTGCCCGGCGTCAGGCGCGTTAACACGGTGAGGCCGGCATCGAAAGCTTTTCGTTCCGCCAGGATAAGAGGCTGCGGATCTGCGCTGAGCGGGTTGGTGTCGATGGCCGTAACGAAGATAGCGGCCGGCACAGTGCCAGGCACGGGCGTTTTGCTATAGGGGCGCGTGCGAAGCGCCGTCCACAGTCCCGACTCCAGCAGTTGCGTCTGCACCGCGTCGTGGCTGAGGGTGGCAAGATCGGCAGCATCAAAACGCGCAAATTCGCGTTTCTCATCGCCTTCAATTCGAATGACAACCGATTGCAGGACGCGACGCTCACCACGATGGATGGCGACAACGGTGCCGCTGGCTGGGGCTGTAAACATAACGCCAGGATTTTTTTTATCCTTGAAGAGCGCCTGGCCTTTTATTACGCGATCGCCTTCCTGTACCAGCATCGCAGGACGCATGCCCACGTAATCATCACCTACAATAGCGACATGGTGAATACTGGCGCCGGTTGTTACGTGCTGTTCAGGCACGCCAGAGATTGGCAGCTCGAGTCCTTTTCTGATTCTAAACATGTGGTTAGCAGGTATCCATGAACAACAATCCAGAGAGGCCGGAGTGTACCATTTTCGGCCCTGACGAGGGCAGCAAATCCGCCGTCTGGCGCGCCGAAATGCGAGCTATTGCGCAAAGTTCCTGGAGTCAGGACAATGTGAATGGGTTATAAAGTAAAACTAATTTGTAAACGCAAAGGTTGGCTCTTGCGAAAATCTCCATCGGTGCTAATGTGAGCGCTCCTGTCCAGATTAGTCTGATTTCGGGTGTCTTTTGCCGTTCTGGCAAGTTGGTCATTGTTTTATCAAGGAACCAGTAGTATGCGTAAAATCGCATTGTTCATTGCGATGCTTCTGATACCGTGCATGTCGTTTGCCGGGCTGCTTGGCAGTAATAGTTCAACGACGCCGGTCAGCAAAGAGTATAAACAGCAGTTGATGGGATCCCCGGTTTATATTCAAATCTTCAAGGAAGAGCGCACACTCGATCTGTTTGTCAAAATGGGCGAGACGTATCAGCTGCTCGATAGCTACAAAATCTGTAACTATTCTGGCGGGCTGGGGCCGAAACAGCGCCAGGGTGACTTCAAAAGTCCGGAAGGGTTTTACAACGTTCAGCGTAACCAGCTAAAACCGGACAGCCGCTTCTATAAAGCGATTAACATCGGTTTCCCCAATGCCTTCGACCGTGCGCACGGTTACGAAGGGAAATACCTGATGATTCACGGTGCCTGCGTGTCTGTCGGTTGTTATGCGATGACGGATTCCGGCATTGATGAAATCTTCCAGTTTGTCACGGGCGCACTGGTCTTCGGCCAGCCGAATGTTCAGGTCAGCATCTATCCGTTCCGTATGACGGATGCGAACATGGCGCGCCATAAATACTCTGTTTACACAGATTTCTGGAAACAGCTAAAACCGGGCTATGACTACTTCGAGCAGACCCATAAGCCGCCGGTGGTGTCCATCGTCAATGGCCGTTACGTGGTGAGTAAACCGCTCAGCCATGAAGTGGTTCAGCCGCAGCTGGCGTCAAATTACGCGGTCCCCGAGACAAAATAGCGCCCACTCGCCTGGCATAATCTTTTGCCAGGTTTCGTTGCCGGTCAGCGGCTGCGTTGCAATGACAGTGACCACATCGTTCGGTGTGGTCTCCTTCTGAAAATCAATTTCCACATCCTGATCGAGCAGCGTGGCGACCCCAAACGGCGCACGTCGGGTGATCCAGAACAGATTTGTCGAGCAGAACGCCATCACGTAGCGCCCATCAGACAACAGCATATTAAAGACGCCCTTCTCGCGTAACTCAGACGCCAGTGACGCTATGTACTTAAAAACGGCGGTCATGTTGCCGGGCGTACGGGGGTAGCGCTCGGTCAGCTTGTGCAGCAGCCAGCAAAATGCTTTTTCGCTGTCCGTTTCACCGACAGGACGAAAATTGCCGGTTTCCAGTGATTTATAGCCCGAGAGCTGCCCGTTGTGCGCATAGGTCCAGTTACGGCCCCACAGTTCACGGGTAAACGGATGGGTATTTTCCAGCGCCACTTCGCCGCGATTTGCCTGGCGGATATGGGCGATCACCGAACAGGATTTAATAGGATAGTCCTGCACCAGTCTGGCAATGGGTGAGTTAAAGCTGGGTTGTGGATCTTTAAACGTGCGACATCCTTTGCCTTCGTAGAAGGTAATGCCCCAGCCGTCTTTATGCGGCCCGGTTCCTCCACCGCGCTGAACCAGCCCGGTAAAACTAAAGCAGATATCGGTTGGCACATTGGCGCTCATCCCGAGCAGTTCGCACATAGATCACCTCCACAACAGCGGGGGCACCGGCGCCCCCAGCGAAGTCTTACTTAACCATCTCTTTTTCGATCAGTTGGATCAGGATGTGGATCACTTTGATGTGAATTTCCTGAACGCGATCCGCATAACCGAAGTGTGGTACACGGATTTCAATGTCCGCTGTACCGTCCATCTTACCGCCATCTTTCCCGGTCAGGGTGATCACTTTCATGCCCTTCTCACGCGCGGCGGCGATCGCTTTGATCACGTTAGCGGAGTTACCGGACGTGGAGATACCCAGCAGTACGTCGCCTTCACGGCCTACGGCTTCAACGTAGCGGGAAAAGATATGGTCGTAACCGAAGTCGTTGCCTACACAGGAGATGTGGCTCACGTCGGAAATCGCTATCGCCGGGTAGCCCGGACGGTTTTCGCGATAGCGTCCGGTCAGCTCTTCGGCGAAGTGCATGGCGTCACAGTGGGAACCGCCGTTACCGCAGGAGAGCACTTTACCGCCGGCTTTGAAGCTGTCGGCCAGCAGGACCGCCGCGCGCTGAATAGCGTGAATATTGGCATCATCTTTCAGAAAATTCGCCAGCGTTTCCGCCGCTTCGTTCAGTTCGTTACGAATAAGATCCTGGTACATGAGGATAATCCTTCAGTATTGATGAAATAACACAGTGGAGTGTACCGGATAGCAGTAAAAGCGAGAAGCTAAAGCCATGCGAATCGTCCGGCGTTTTGATTTTTTGTGCCGGCTAAAACGCGAACAATGTGAACCAGGTTGTAATTATTTTGTAAACACATTGCTAAAGGAAATGACATCAACTACAACCATATCATCACAAGTGGTCAGACCTCCTACAAGCAAGGGAGCTTTTCTTTATGATGATTTTGAGCATTTTCGCAACCGTTGTGCTGCTCGGTGTGTTGTTCTATCACCGTGTCAGTTTATTCCTGAGTAGCCTGATTCTTCTGGCCTGGACGGCTGCACTTGGCGTCGCTGGCCTGTGGAATATCTGGGTCCTTGTTCCCCTGGCCATCATTTTGCTGCCGTTCAACCTGACGCCGATGCGTAAGTCGATGATCTCTGCGCCGGTGTTCAGGGGATTCCGTAAAGTGATGCCGCCGATGTCGCGTACAGAGAAAGAAGCGATTGACGCCGGTACGACCTGGTGGGAAGGCGATCTGTTCCAGGGCAACCCGGACTGGAAAAAGCTTCACAACTATCCGCAGCCGCGTCTGACCGCCGAAGAACAAGCCTTTATTGATGGTCCGGTAGAAGAAGCGTGCCGCATGGCAAACGACTTTGCTATCACTCACGAAATGGCCGACCTGCCGCCTGAGCTGTGGGCATACCTGAAAGAGCATCGCTTCTTCGCGATGATCATTAAGAAAGAGTACGGCGGTCTGGAATTCTCCGCTTACGCTCAGGCTCGGGTGCTGCAAAAACTGGCGGGTGTCTCCGGGATCCTGGCGATCACCGTTGGCGTGCCAAACTCCTTAGGCCCGGGCGAGCTGTTACAGCATTACGGTACGGAAGAGCAGAAAGATCACTACCTGCCGCGTCTGGCGCGTGGTCAGGAAATTCCGTGCTTCGCGCTGACCAGCCCGGAGGCGGGCTCCGATGCAGGCGCGATCCCGGATACCGGCGTGGTCTGCATGGGCGAATGGCAGGGTGAACAGGTGCTTGGCATGCGCCTGACCTGGAACAAGCGTTATATCACCCTGGCGCCTATCGCCACCGTACTGGGTCTGGCCTTTAAGCTCTCTGACCCGGAAAAACTGCTGGGCGGCGATGAAGATCTGGGCATTACCTGTGCGCTGATCCCAACCTCTACCCCAGGCGTTGAAATTGGTCGTCGTCACTTCCCGCTGAACGTGCCGTTCCAGAACGGTCCAACCCGCGGCCAGGATATCTTCGTGCCGATTGACTACATCATCGGCGGTCCGAAAATGGCCGGTCAGGGCTGGCGTATGCTGGTGGAATGTCTGTCAGTGGGCCGCGGCATTACCCTGCCGTCGAACTCAACCGGCGGTCTGAAGTCGGTAGCGATGGGGATTGGTGCGTACGCGCACATCCGCCGTCAGTTCAAAATCTCCATCGGCAAGATGGAAGGTATCGAAGAGCCGCTGGCGCGTATTGCGGGCAATGCCTATGTGATGGACGCCGCAGCCTCGCTGATTACCTACGGCATTATGCTGGGCGAAAAACCCGCCGTGCTGTCGGCGATTGTGAAGTATCACTGTACCCACCGCGCACAGCAGTCAATTATTGATGCAATGGATATCGCAGGCGGTAAAGGTATCATGCTCGGCGAAGGCAACTTCCTGGCGCGCGGCTATCAGGGTGCGCCGATTGCCATCACCGTGGAAGGGGCAAACATCCTGACCCGCAGCATGATGATCTTCGGCCAGGGTGCGATTCGCTGCCATCCGTACGTGCTGGAAGAGATGGCTGCCGCGCAGAATAATGATGTGGATGCCTTCGACAAGCTGCTGTTCAAACATATCGGTCACGTCGGCAGTAACAAGGTGCGCAGCTTCTGGCTGGGCCTGACGCGCGGGCTGACCAGCGCGACGCCAACCGGCGATGCGACCAAACGTTACTACCAGCATCTGAACCGTCTGAGCGCCAACCTGGCTCTGCTGTCTGACGTTTCCATGGCGGTGCTGGGCGGTAGCCTGAAGCGTCGCGAACGCATCTCCGCCCGTCTGGGTGATGTGCTGAGCCAGATCTTCCTGGCCTCTGCGGTGCTGAAACGCTACGACGATGAAGGCCGTCAGGAAGCGGATCTGCCGCTGGTGCACTGGGGCGTTCAGGATGCGATGTATCAGGCCGAACAGGCGATTGACGATCTGCTGGCGAACTTCCCGAACCGCTTCGTGGCGGGTGCCCTGCGCGCGGTGATCTTCCCGACCGGTCGTCATCACCTGGCGCCGTCCGACAAGCTGGATCACAAAGTGGCAAAAATCCTCCAGGTACCAAGCGCAACCCGCTCTCGTATTGGTCGGGGTCAATATCTGGCACCTACCCCCCATAACCCGGTAGGTTTGCTGGAAGAGGCGCTGCTTGACGTGATGGCCGCCGACCCGATTCACCAGAAGATCTGCAAACAGCTGGGCAAAAACCTGCCGTTTACACGACTGGATGAGCTGGCAAAACAGGCGCTGGCGGGTGGCATCATCGACAACAGCGAAGCTGCGATTCTGGTGAAAGCCGAAGAGAGCCGTCTGCGCAGTATTAATGTGGATGATTTCGAACCTGAAGAGCTGGCGACACAGCCGGTAAAGCTGCCAGAGAAGCACCGCAAACCTGAAGCGGCATAAGGCCTTTTGCTCCCACAAACCCCGCCCCGCGCGGGGTTTTTTATTGACACATTTTCTGGTAATGACGTGCTACAGTGTCAAAAAGTGTTTATTAAGGAGCCTGTATCGTGCCTGGTTTAAAGATTTCTGTTTTGCAGCAACCTTTAGTGTGGATGGACGGCCCCGCCAACCTTCGCCATTTTGATCGCCAGCTGGAAGAGATTACCGGACGCGATGTGATTGTCCTGCCGGAGATGTTTACCACAGGTTTCGCGATGGAGGCAGCAAAACAGTTCATGCCGCAGGACGAGGTGGTGGCCTGGATGCACGCCAGGGCGCAGGAAACAAATGCGCTGATTGCCGGTAGCGTCGCACTCCAGACCGGGCGCGGACCGGTCAACCGCTTCCTGCTGGTCGAGCCGGAAGGAAAAGTCCATTTCTACGATAAGCGCCACCTGTTCCGCATGGCGGATGAACATCAACATTATGAAGCCGGAAGCGAACGCGTGGTATTTGAATGGCGCGGCTGGCGTATTCTGCCGCTGGTCTGCTATGACCTGCGCTTCCCGGTGTGGTCGCGCAACCGCAACGATTATGACCTGGCGTTGTACGTCGCCAACTGGCCCGCCCCACGCTCCCTGCACTGGCAGGCTTTACTGACCGCGCGCGCGATTGAAAATCAGGCTTATGTCGTTGGCTGTAACCGCGTGGGAACGGACGGCAACGGGCATCACTATCGCGGTGACAGCCGGGTGATAAGTCCGCAGGGTGAGATTATTGCCACCGCCGAGCCGCATCAGGCAACACGAATTGACGCTGAGATCTCGTTAACGACGTTAAAGGAGTATCGGGAGAAATTTCCGGCCTGGCAGGATGCAGATCCGTTTAGCATTGGTTGAAAAAAAGCCGGGTGACGGCTGCGCCTTACCCGGCCTACAAAAAGCACAGCGTAGGCACGGTAAGCGCAGCGCCACCGGGCGTTAATTAACTCACCAGCGCCTGCCCGTCTTTGCGGCTTTCCGTCGCGGCCACGTAGTGCCCTTCCGGCATACGGTAAATCACCTGCGCACCGCCGAAGTTATAATCCTGAAGCGGATCTTCCACCACGATCTGATGCCCGCGCTCGCGCAGCGCCGCGATAGTATTGCGATCGAACGTTGATTCGACGATCACCTCCCTGCCCTGCACCACGCGCCAGCGCGGGGCATCGATTGCCGCCTGCGGGTTTTGCCCGTGCAGCATAATGCGCAGCGCCATCTGCATGTGACCCTGAGCCTGCATCGGGCCGCCCATCACGCCGAAGGACATCAGCGGCTTGCCGCTGCCGTCCATCGCAAATCCCGGAATGATGGTGTGGAACGGGCGCTTGCTGCCCGCCAGCGCGTTCGGGTGCGCAGGATCCAGCACAAAGCCGCAGCCCCGGTTTTGCAGGCTGATCCCGGTATCCGGCACCACGATCCCTGAACCGAATCCCATATAGTTGGACTGAATAAACGAGACCATCATCCCACTCGCATCCGCGGTGCTGACGTAAACCGTCCCGCTCTGCGTCGGCGATCCATACACAAAATCAGAAGCTTTATCGTGGTTGATAAGCGCGGCGCGCGACTTCAGGTAATGGTCGCTCAGCAGTTCTTTCGCCGCGAACGCCATATGTTCTTCATCCGCAACGTAGCGGTCGAGATCCGCCAGCGCCAGCTTCATCGCCTCGATGGAGAGATGAAGAGACTGCACGGAATCCGGGTGATGCTTCTCAATGCCGCACTGCTCAAGAATACCCAGCGCAATCAGCGTGGCGATCCCCTGACCGTTAGGCGGCAGCTCCTGCACCGAACCGCCCGCGAAGTCGCGCGACAGCAGGTCTACCCAGTCCACGCGGTGGTTTGCCAGATCCTCTGCCGTCAGATGCGCACCGTGTTCTTTGGCAAAGGCGGCAATTTTCTGCGCCAGCTCGCCGCGGTAAAACGCGTCGCCGTTGGTTTTCGCAATCAGCTCCAGCGAGTTCGCCTGCGCCGGGTTACGGAAGATTTCCCCCACGCGCGGGGCGCGGCCTTCCGGCGCGAAGCAGGCGCTGAAGCCCGGCTGATCTTTCAGCTTGCTATAGCCTCGCTGCCAGAGATGACCAATCAGCGGCGAGACGGGAAAGCCGTTGCGCGCGTAGTCAATGGCAGGCTGCGCCAGCGTGGTCAGCGGCAGCGTGCCGAAGCGCTCCGCCAGCGCGACCCAGCCGGATACCGCTCCCGGCACGGTCACCGCGTCCCAGCCAATTTCCGGCACTGCGCTTTTTCCGGCAAACAGATCCGCATGCCAGCTGGCCGGCGAGCGGCCTGATGCGTTGAGGCCGTGAAGCTTTTCACCGTCCCAGACGATGGCAAAGGCGTCGCTGCCGATCCCGTTGCCGGTCGGCTCAACCACCGTCAGCGCCATCGCGGTGGCAATGGCTGCATCGACGGCATTGCCGCCCAGTTGCAGCATCTTCATCCCCGCCTGCGCCGCCAGCGGCTGCGACGTGGCAACCGCGTTATGGCCCAGCATCGGCGGACGGCGTGAATCGTAACCGGACGTAAAATCAAGCGCTTTGGTCATCATGACTCCTTAGTCGTGGCGCGGATCGAGCGCATCGCGCAGCCCGTCGCCGAGTAGATTAAAGCCCTGCACGGCAAGGAAAATCGCCACGCCGGGGAAAACGGACATCCACGGAGCCTGCTCCAGAAACCCTTTCGCGGTGTTGAGCATGGAGCCCCAGGACGGATTTGGCGGCTGCTGTCCCAGCCCCAAAAACGACAGGCTGGCTTCGGCGATAATCGCCGAGGCGATCGCCAGCGTGGCCTGCACGAGGATCGGCGACATCACGTTTGGCAGGACGTATTTAATGATGATCCAGCGATCCGGCAGGCCAATCGCCCGCGCGCCGTCGATATACTCTTCGTTGCGAATGGCGATCACCTGGCCGCGCGTCAGCCGGGCGAAGATCGGCATTGCCGAGAGACCAATGGCGATCATCGCATTCGTCAGGCTTGGGCCTAAAAATGCCCCCAGCGCGATCGCCATGATCAGGAATGGACAGGCCAGCAGCGCCTCAATGAAGCGTGAGATGACGCCGTCCCACATCTTCTGGAAGTAGCCCGCCACCAGCCCCAGCGGCACGCCGATGACCACGGCAATAATGACCGACATACAGCCCGCCATCAGCGAGGTGCGCGCCCCCCAAATAATGCGGGATAAGATGTCACGCCCCAGCTCGTCGGTGCCGAACCAGTACATCGCCGACGGCGCTTTGCGCACCGCCAGGAAGTTGGCTTTGACCGGGTCGAAGGGGGCTATCCACGGCGCCAGCAGCGCCACCAGGACAAAAAAACCCACCACAAGCGCGCCAATCACCGCGCTTTTATTGCCGAGAAATTTCTTCAGCACCCGGTTCTGCGCGCGCGGCAGCGTGGGGGAAACGGTTTGCGTCGTCAGTTCCGCCATGGTTAACCTCGCATTTTCGGGTTGATAAGGACGTAGAGCACGTCGGCCAGCAGATTGAGCATCAGGAAGCCGATCGCCACGATCAGCACCACGCCCTGCACCACCGCATAGTCACGATTGAACACCGAGTCGACGATCATTTTGCCAAAGCCCGGAATGGTGAAGACCTGCTCGGTCAGCACCGCGCCGCCCAGTAGCTCGCCGAACAGCAGCGTGGTGAGGGTGATTACAGGCACTAGCGCGTTGCGAAAGGCGTGCTTCAGGATCACTGCTTTCGGCAGCAGCCCCTTCGCGCGCGCGGTGCGGATGTAATCCGCTTTCAGCACCGCAATCATCGACGCACGGGTATGGCGCATCAGCGTCGCCGCCAGTCCGGTTCCGAGCACGGACGCGGGCAGCAGCAGCGTGCGCAGGTTCTGGATCGGATCTTCACTGAATGGCACATAACCGGACGCAGGTAACCATTGCAAGTTCACCGAAAAGACCAGAATCAGCAGGATCCCCAGCCAGAAGTGCGGAATTGATATCCCCGAGATCGCCACAAAGTTCGCCCCGTGATCCACCCAGCTGTTTTTATTCACCGCCGCAAGGATCCCCATGCTGATGCCAAACACCAGCGCGATGATCATCGCCAGCAGAGAGAGCTCCAGCGTGACCGGCAGCTTGCTGGCAATCAGCTGCGTGACCGGTTCATGCGTGCGCAAGGAGACGCCCAGATCGCCCTGCAGCGCGCGCGTCAGCCAATGGAAATACTGCACGGGGATCGGCGCATCCAGATTAAGCTCAGCACGCAGCTGGGCAATGACCGCCGGATCGCGCTCCTCCCCGGCCATGGCGATCAGCGGGTCGCCGGGCAGCAGCTTTTGCAGTCCGAACACCATCATGCTCACCAGCAATAGCGTCGGGACGGCCAGCAGCAGACGTTTGCAAATCAGTTCCAGCATGGGTTCTCCTCAGGACGTTTATTTTGCCAGCGTCAAACCGGCCAGACGCACGATGCCGTCCGGGTACGGCTTAAAGCCCTGCACGTTCTTGTTCAGTCCAAAAATGCGCGGCTCGAAGTAGAGGTAGGCAATCGGCATGTCGGTCTGGAGCTGCTTCACCACCTTGTCGTACAGCGGCTGGCGTGCGGCCTGGTCGGTGCTCTGACGCGCCTGAGTCAGCCATTCATCGATCTGCGCGTTGCTGTAGCGACCGTCGTTCAGGGTGCCTTTACTGTTGATAAAGCCGTAAATGCTGCCGTCCGGATCCGGGCGCCCCGACCAGCCGGAGAAGCTCAACTGGTAGTCACCGCTCTGCTGGCGATCCAGCAGCGTGGCGAACTCGGTCATTTGCAGGTTCAGGTTAAAGCCCGCCTCTGCCACCATCGCCTGCAATACCTGTCCCACCTGCTGCGAGGTTGGGTTGTTCGGCACCAGCAGATTGACGCTCAGCGGCGTGGTCACACCGGCAGCTTTCAGCAGCGCTTTGGCTTTATCGACGTCGCGCGGCGGGACCGGCAGGTTAACGTGGTACGGGCTGACCGGTGAAAACGCCTGATTTGCCGGGGTGTAGAGCCCTTCAAAGACCACCTGGTTTAAGGCATCGCGATCGATTGCCTGAGAAAATGCCTCGCGCACGCGGGCATCTTTGAACGGATCGTTGGCCGGCACCTTGCCGTTGTTAATATTAAAGGTGATCCCCTGATAGCCCAGACCGGTGACCTTCGCCAGCGCCAGCTTGCTGTCGGCTTCGACGGTTTTGACGTCGCTGGCGGCAATGCCTTCGGTCAGGTCGAGATCGCCCGCGCGCAGGTTCGCGAGACGCACGGAGGCATCCGGGATCGGCAGATAGATGATTTTGTCGAAGTGGTAGGCGTCTTTGTTCCAGTAGTTGTCGAAGCGGGTCAGAACGATGCGGTCCTGCGAGACGCGGCTGTCGAACTTATAGGGGCCAGAGCAGACCGGATGGGCGGCAAAGTCGGGCTTTTTCGCCGCTTCCGGAGCCATCATCGCCCCGGCGCGGTCAGTGAGCTGCATCAGCAGCGCGGCATCGGGGGTCTTCAGGTGCAGGGCGATCTGCATCGGGCCAGTAACTTCCACGGACTCTACGGACGAGATTTCACTTTTACGCAGGGAGCCTTTTAAGGTCAGGGCGCGGTCGAGGTTGTACTTTGCCGCCACCGCATCAAATTTTTCACCGTCGTGGAAGGTCACGCCTTCACGCAGGTTGAGCGTCAGGGTTTTACCGTCTTCGCTCCAGGCCCAGTCTTTTGCCAGCCCCGGCACCACCTTTAAATGCTCATCAACGTCCACCAGCCTGTCGCAGAGAGAGGCAAACACGAAACGGCCATAGTAGGTGCGCGCCAGATGCGGGTCGAGCATATCCGGGTCGGCCCCCAGGCCGATCCGCAGCACGCTTTCAGAATGGGCGGGCAGCGCCGCGCCAAGCAACATAACACTTCCCAGTACGGTCAAAAGAGAATTACGCATTGTCATTATCATGAGTTCCTTGAAGGAAGGGAGGAGTGAGTGGCCGCGTGTTCAAACAGCGCGCGGCGGCGCAGAAAAGCGGCGGATGGCGGTGCGATCTGGATAACGCTGCGATCGCGATTGATCTCCTGCCAGCGATGGCAAGCAACCTGACGTCCGCCGTCGAGCACCTGATTAATCGGCTCGATCTGGCGGCATTCATCTGTAACGTAGGGGCAACGGGTGTGGAAACGGCAGCCGGACGGCGGGTTAGCCGGGTTCGGTAAATCACCCTGCAACAGCGGCGTATCCCGCGCTACGCCTGGCTGCATTTGCGGCGCTGAGGCAATCAACGCCTGGGTATAAGGATGCAACGGTGCGTCGAAGATGTCGTCGACGGTGGCCAGCTCGACGATTTGCCCAAGATACATTACCGCCACGCGGTCGCTCATATGACGGATAACCGCCAGCCCGTGGGCGACGATCACCATCGTTAGCCCCAACTGGTGCTTCAGGCTTTCCAGTAAATTAACCACCTGTGCCTGCACGGAAACGTCCAGCGCAGAAACCGGCTCATCACCCAGCAGCAGCTTTGGGCCTGACGCCAGCGCGCGCGCAATGCCGATACGCTGACGCTGCCCGCCGGAAAATTCGTGTGGATAACGCCCGGCCCAGGCCGCGGGCAAGCCGACCGTCCTGAGTAGCTCGGAGACGCGGTACTGGCGATCCGTTTTTTTCATGTTCTGATGCAGCCACAGCGGCTCACCGACAATTTGCTCCACCGTCATGCGCGGGTTCAGCGAAGCGAAGGGATCCTGAAAGATGATCTGTAGCTCACGCCGGAGCTGGTTCAGACGGGCGCCCGAGGCGTGGGTGATCTCCTCACCCTGATAAAATACCCGCCCTTCGCTGGCGCCCAGCAGGCGCAGCAGCAGACGACCAAGGGTGGATTTCCCGGAACCCGACTCGCCGACAATTGCCAGCGTTTCGCCAGGCATCACCGACATCGAAACTCGGTCGACAGCGGTGACAAAGCGGGCCGGCGTAAACAGTTTTTTCGGGCCGGGGAAAAGCTTGCTCAGATCGCGGGCTTCAAGAATGGGCATAGTCATGCGGTCTCTC
Source organism: Enterobacter sp. DTU_2021_1002640_1_SI_PRY_ASU_LCPMC_013 (assembly GCF_032389435.1). Lineage (NCBI taxonomy): Bacteria > Pseudomonadati > Pseudomonadota > Gammaproteobacteria > Enterobacterales > Enterobacteriaceae > Enterobacter > Enterobacter sp. DTU_2021_1002640_1_SI_PRY_ASU_LCPMC_013. The sequence continues at coordinate 908,532 of NZ_CP135594.1, read as the reverse complement.
CCAGGGCAATGTGGTGTTCGAGCGGCACGCGGAAGCAGGCAACCTGATGGCCCGTACCGAGCGTAGTGAGCGGTGGTTTTTCAGCATGACAGCGCGTCTGCGCGAAGGGACATCGGGTGGCAAAGCGGCAGCCTTGAGGCATGGATTCCGGCAGCGGGACCGATCCGGGAATAGTTGATAGCTGGCCTTTACGCGCGCCCATAGAAGGAAGGGAACCCATTAGGCCAATGGTATAGGGGTGCTGCGGATCGGCAAACAGGGCTTCAACACTCCCCTGCTCCACTACCTGTCCGGCATACATCACCGCCACCTGCTGCGCGACTTCGGCCACCACGCCTAAATCGTGGGTGATCATCAGCACCGCCGTGCCCGTTTCTTCTTTTAAGGTATTGAGCAGGGAGAGAATTTGCGCCTGAATGGTCACGTCCAGAGCAGTAGTGGGTTCGTCAGCAATGAGTAGTTTGGGATGGTTTATCAGCGCCATCGCAATCATCACGCGCTGGCGCATACCGCCGGAAAGCTGATGCGGGTAAGCCTTAAGGCGCATCTCTGCGGCCGGGATCTGCACCTTCTCCAGGATCTGTAGCGCAACCGTCATCGCCTCAGCCCGGGAGATCGTTTGATGGCGCATCACCGCTTCACTGAGCTGATCGCCAAGCGTGAAGGCCGGGTTGAGCGAGGTCATGGGCTCCTGGAATATCATCGCCAGCTCGCTGCCGCGCAGATCGGCATACTCCCGCGGCGAGAGCTTGCGCAGATCCTGGCGGCGGAAATTCATCTCCCCGCTGACGACCCGGGCGCTGGCAGGTAATAACCCCATCAGCGCCAGGGAAGTGATGCTTTTACCGCAGCCGGACTCGCCTACCAGCGCCAGCGTTTCTCCCGCCCTGACCGTCAGCGAGATATCTTCGAGCACGCTCACCGGCGAGCCTGCGAATTTAACGTTGAGGTTTTGCAGCCGCAGTACGGGCGTGGAGTCCTTAAAGGGTATCGTCGTCATAGCGTGGAATCGTCCTCAAGGTGGATAGCCTGAATCAGGGCGGTTTGCAGGCTGAGCAGGTGTTCGCGCATGGCGGCAGCTGCTTCATTAGGCTGGCGATGAATAATCGCTGACATGATTTTGTGATGGTGGTCGTTGTAGCTATCGACACGTTCAGGGGTGCGGGCAAGTTCGCGTAAATGCTGCCAGCCAGGCTCCCGGCGGACGGCATCTATCGCATCAAAAAGCCCAAGCATCAGGCGGTTACCTGCTGCCTCCGCAATGGCGCGGTGGAAGGCGCTATCCCACAGTTCGTTGAGATCGCGGTCATCCGGGCTGACCTTATTAATGCGTTCCAGCATACGCTGCATGAGCGCGAGGTTTTCCCTGGTGGCACGCAGTGCCGCAAGTCGGGCTAAGCCGGGTTCGAGCTGTAGTCGAGCTTCCATGACTTCCAGCAGGTTGGTTTGCTGAACCAATCCCTGAAGCGCCAACGGCTCAACCGGGGCAGATGGACCAATAAAGGTACCCTTGCCCTGCTTGCGCCAGATACGCCCTTCCTCTTCCAGCACGTCCAGCGCGCGACGCACTTCACGTCGGCCTACGCCGAGAGTGTCCGACAGCTCACGTTCAGTGGGCAGCGGAATGCCTGGTGTTGACTCGTGCTGGTTGATAAGCCCGCGCAGCTGCTCAAGCGCGGTACTGGAATTAGCTAAAAACCGTGAAGGCTTTTCCATATTGGTTCGCTCGCTTTCATCATTGCTTTATTTTTATTAATAATAAGTTATTGATATGACGCAGAACTTAACGTGCTAATGATTAAGCAATTAACGAACCAATAGCGTATTGGTTCGGTAATTTTCTGAAAAATGATCGGTAACCGAATGATTTCTTACCAATTATATTACATAATTATTACATAAGAAGATGGACACGGAGGTGAGAGCGGGCAAAAAATGCACAAAAACAGTGCAAACAACGCACTAAAATCGTGCAATTGTTAATAAAATGCACTGCATTTATTAACTTTTTGTTAATAAAAATAAAAAGAGGAATGAACAATATTCGAGGGACGATAAAACGACGAAAGCCTGAATCATTTCTGACTCAGGCTTTCTGAATAGTGGCGGAACGGACGGGACTCGAACCCGCGACCCCCTGCGTGACAGGCAGGTATTCTAACCGACTGAACTACCGCTCCACTGTTCCCGTTTGGGGAACGAGGCGAATATTACGGTTTGCCTCTGAACTCGTCAACGCTTTTTCTCAGGTTTTGAATCGTTTGCTGCAAAATTCACCCAAACGGTGATTTAACAAACGTTTCGGCACATTTTCACGTGCGCCACAAACAGCTTCCGCCCTTCTTCTGCACTAAATCGAGACGAGATTCATGGTTCATCAGTTCTTCATCACTGGCTAAAACAACCCGCAGGCGATTCGCCTGACGCACAATACGCTGAATTCCCCCTTCATCCCGCGTCTGCTGGGATTCATTTTCCATACTGAATTTCATCGACGTTTGCCCGCCGGTCATGGTCAGGTAGACATCGGCCAGGATCTGGGCATCGAGCAACGCGCCGTGCAGCGTTCGCTTGGTGTTGTCTATCTCATAGCGAGAGCACAGGGCATCAAGGCTGTTACGCTTGCCGGGGAACATCTTCCTTGCCAGCGCCAGGCTATCCGTGACTTTACAGAACGTATTCGTCTTCGGAATATCACGGTTGAGCTTGCTGAACTCATAGTCCATAAAGCCGATATCGAACGACGCGTTATGAATGACAAGTTCCGCACCTCTGATGTAGTCGAGAAATTCATCTGCGACGTCGGCAAAGGTGGGCTTATCCAGCAAAAACTCATCGGCAATTCCGTGAACGCCGAACGCTTCCGGGTCCACCAGCCGATCGGGTTTGAGGTAAACGTGGAAGTTGTTGCCCGTAAGGCGACGGTTCACCACTTCAACGGCACCAATCTCAATGATTTTGTGCCCTTCGTAGTGGGCGCCAATCTGGTTCATACCGGTGGTTTCGGTATCAAGAACAATCTGGCGAGTAATTGCAGTGCTCATAGCGGTCATTTATGTCAGACTTATCGTTTTACTGAACGTTTCAAATACAGGAAGTCTACCAGAGATGCGTAAACAGGTAGAAATTTTCACCGATGGATCTTGTCTCGGTAACCCAGGGCCCGGCGGCTATGGCGCCATTATGCGCTATCGCCAGCATGAAAAAACATTTAGTGAAGGCTATTTCCTGACCACCAACAACCGCATGGAGCTAATGGCGGCCATCGTGGCGCTGGAAGCGTTAAAAGAACATTGTGACGTGGTGCTGAGTACCGACAGCCAGTATGTCCGCCAGGGTATTACCCAATGGATCCACAACTGGAAAAAACGCGGCTGGAAAACGGCAGAGAAAAAACCCGTCAAGAATGTCGATCTCTGGAAGCGTCTTGATGCCGCCCTCGGTCAGCACGAAATCAAATGGGAGTGGGTAAAGGGGCACGCCGGTCACCCTGAAAACGAACGCTGTGACGAGCTGGCTCGCGCGGCGGCATCCAACCCAACCCATGAGGATGCAGGTTATCAACCTGAATCCTGATCATGGTTTTTTGTACTGCCGCGTGGCCCCCACGGTCTGGCGGATCCGCGTTTTTGATTTGCTTTGCTTCATCGGGTTGAGCGTAAGGGGGATCGTCCTCTTACGCGCGACAATAAATTGCATGCAGCCCAGCGCGGGTAAATGGGTGCTTAATAAGACCCCGCCTTTACGCGTCCAGGGGATGACCTGAAAACCCCCGTAGCTCAGCACTTCGAAATTTAACAGTGAAAGCCAGTCCAGCTGGCGCATCATGGTAAACATCCTGCTGTTATAAGGCGGCGTGCGACGCAGAACGGGCGTCAGCTTACGTAGCCCCATCAGACTCAGCGGATTAAAACCGCTCAGGATCAGCCAGCCGTCATCAATCAAAACGCGGTCGGCTTCCCGCAGCAGACGATGGGGATCGCTGCACCAGGGCAGCGTGTGGGCGAGCAGACAGGCATCAATGGATTTTTCCGCAAACGGCAAATGCAGCGGATCCGCTTTCACCTGAACCGGGGAGCCATTAAGCGATACGCTGACCTGATGCGAGATAGCGCAGCTTTCGGTATTGATTTCTGCGCTCAGATTGCCAATCTTAAGCAGGTGAAAACCATACATTTTCGCGAGCCAGGGTTTAAGCTGAAGTTCTAAGGCCTCGCGATAATATTCACCCCAGGGCAACTCTGCCCAACGTTCCGGTGGTGCGACAGTCTGAGGTATCCTTGCCGGTTTCATCAAAACACCCGCCACGCTATAAGAGGTAATGCATGAATCTTATCAGTATTTCCGCCTTTCAGGACAATTACATCTGGGTTTTAGTCGACGACGATCGCAGATGCATCATTGTTGATCCAGGCGAATCCGCACCGATCCTGCACGCGATAAAAGAAAACGACTGGCAGCCTGAAGCGATCCTCCTTACCCATCACCATCACGATCATGTCGGCGGTGTTCCCGATCTCCTTGCGCGCTATCCCCATATTCCCGTCTACGGACCAGCGGAGACACAGGATAAGGGTACGACGCAAGTTGTTGAAGAAGGCGAAAGTATCCTCATCCTCGGGTGGGAGTTTTCCGTATTTGCCACGCCAGGTCACACTTCCGGTCATCTCTGTTTCTACAGCAAACCTTATCTGTTTTGTGGCGACACGCTGTTTTCTGGCGGCTGTGGAAGGCTGTTTGAAGGCACGCCAGAACAGATGTATCAATCTTTACAAAAAATTAATGCGCTGCCAGCCGACACCGTAATTTGTTGCGCACATGAGTATACATTAGGGAATATGAAGTTTGCTGCAAGCGTGCTGCCTGAGGATCGGGCGATTCAGGATTATTACCAGAAAGTGAAGGAGTTACGTGCAAAAAACCAAAAAACACTCCCCGTAATTCTGAAAAATGAGCGACAAATAAATTTATTTTTAAGAACTGATGATGTTGATTTAATTAGTAAAATTAATCAAGAAACAAATTTGTTACAACCTGAAGCGCGATTTGCATGGTTAAGGTCAAAGAAAGATAACTTCAGATAATTGCGGGTTGCCTTTTCAAAATTTCGCCGTTATCATCGCTCGTCTTTTAAGCAACTATTGACACACACATGAAGGCAAAAGCGATATTACTCGCCTCTGTCCTGCTTGTAGGTTGCCAGTCACAAAACGGCAGCAACGTACAACAGCACGCACAGAGCCTTTCTGCGGCTGGTCAAGGGGAAGCAGGGAAGTTTACGAGTCAGGCGCGATGGTTGGACGATGGGACATCCTTCGCGCAGGAACAAGACTTGTGGGCCTCTATTGGCGACGAGCTAAAGATGGGAATTCCGGAAAACAGCCGGATTCGCGAACAGAAACAGAAGTATTTGAGAAATAAGAGCTATCTCCACGATGTAACATTACGGGCAGAGCCGTATATGTACTGGATAGCCGGGCAAGTTAAGAAACGTAACATGCCTATGGAACTGGTACTACTACCCATAGTGGAGAGCGCTTTTGACCCGCACGCGACGTCTGGCGCCAATGCAGCAGGCATCTGGCAGATCATTCCGAGCACAGGGCGAAATTATGGTTTAAAGCAGACCCGCAACTACGATGCGCGTCGTGATGTTGTCGCTTCAACGACAGCCGCTCTCGACATGATGCAACGTCTGAACAAGATGTTTGACGGCGACTGGTTATTGACCGTCGCGGCGTATAACAGTGGTGAAGGTCGTGTACTGAAGGCAATGAAAGCGAATAAAGCGCGTGGAAAATCCACAGACTTCTGGTCGCTCTCACTGCCACAGGAAACAAAGATTTACGTACCGAAAATGCTGGCACTGGGCGATATTCTCAAGAACAGCAAACGTTACGGTGTACAACTGCCAACACCAGACGAAAGTCGTGCACTGGCGCGTGTCCGCCTCAGCAGCCCGGTTGATATTCAACAGGTTGCCGATATGACGGGTATGTCGGTAAGTAAGCTTAAAACCTTTAATGCAGGTGTTAAAGGCTCCACGCTGGGCGCTAGTGGCCCTGGCTATGTGATGGTTCCGCAGAAACATGCGGAACAGTTACGAGAGTCTTTAGCTTCGGGTGAAATTGCAGCCGTTCAGTCCACGCTGATCGCTGATACGTCGCCTGTAAGCAGCCGCAGCTATAAGGTGCGTTCAGGTGATACGCTTTCAGGTATTGCATCACGTCTTGGCGTGAATGCGAAAGATCTCCAGCAGTGGAATAATCTGCGCGGATCTGGTCTGAAAGTGGGTCAAACGCTGACCGTAGGTGCAGGTAGCAGCGCACAGCGTCTCGCTAAAAACAGCGATAGCATTACCTATCGCGTACGTAAAGGCGACTCGCTGTCCAGTATTGCTAAGCGTCACGGCGTAAACATCAAAGATGTGATGCGCTGGAACAACGATACTGACAACCTGCAACCTGGCGACCAGCTGACGTTGTTTGTGAAAAACAGCGCTACGCCAGATTCCTGATAGTACGATCGCTTGTTAAAAAGGCACCGATTCCCCTCGGTGCCTTTTTTATTTATCCCGCTTTTTGCGCTTCAGCCATAATGGTGTCGCTGGTAAACGAACCATCGTCATGCAGTTCAAAGTACGCCTTCACGTCAGCAGAGGCGCTCTCCTGATACAATCGGATCGCCTGAGTCAATGCCTCGGGTGTGCGCATCCGTGCAATCCATGATGTGAACTCCAGCGGCAAACGGTCGGTTATCAATGAGCGTGAAATCAAGCCGGCTTCGGTGATAAACGTAAGCCACTCTCCACTGGAGTAGTTTTGCACGTGCGAGGTATCACGCAGCGCTTCAACCGTCTGGAGCCAGATATTTCGTACTGGATGTCCGGGAGACATCACGTCCATGATGATGAAGATTCCGCCCGGTTTGAGCACGCGTTTCACTTCCCGTAATGCCTGCCCCACATCATGCCAGTGGTGTGCAGAGTAACGGCTAATCACAACCTCAAACGACGCATCCTCAAAGGGTAAAGATTCAGCGTAGCCCTGGCGCGTCGTGACGTTATTCAGCCCTTTCGCTTTCGCCGCTTCAGCAACCACATCCAGCATCTGGCTCGATAAGTCATATGCCGTCACCTGAGCAACCTGCTGTGCGGCGGTAAAACTGGCGTGCCCCGCCCCGCAGCCTAAGTCCAGCACGTGCGCGTCAGGAAACGCGGCGAGCCGCTCGCCGAGACGCACCAGGTCGCGGCCAGAGGCGTGCACGGCGCTGCTCAGGTAGGCACTTGCCTGAGAACCAAACTGTTTTTCGACGTTGTCATGATGGGAGTGTGTTGTTGTCATGTTGCTGTCCTTTTATGGGTTAAAAAATAAAGGGCAGCACCCGCACAGGCCTGCCCCACGGCAGACCTGACGCACCATTATTTATCAGGTTTGCCGGGACTGAATTCAACTAGTAGAGGATTATGATCGGAGGCGCGCGTCACCAGAACGGAGGCGTCGTGCACGCTTAAACCCCGATAGAAGACAAAATCGAGAGGACGACCAAACGCTTTCTTGCGCTGGTCATCGTTAAAACGAACTTCACGCAGCGACATTTCACGCGCGAAGCGATACAACGCGTTCATACGTGGACGGCTCCAGGCATTGAAGTCCCCGGCCATAATGATCGGCCCACTGTGATGAGCAATCTGATCGCCAATGGGTAGTAACTGCTTACTGTACACATCAACACCCAGGCTAAAGTTCACCGCATGAATGTTTACCACCATCAGCAGACGGGTGTCGGGCAACGGATAGACCGTGACCAGCGCCGATTTTGCCAGACGCAGGATTGGCTCACGTTCACGCAGCGGACAGCAATAGACCGGATGTGCGGCTGAAAGGGTCATCACCCCAGAAGGATGCTGTGGCAGGACAAAGGCAGGCACCTGATCGGCTGCAAGATAGTTTGTCGTTGCAAACCTGACCAGCTCAGGCGTGGTTTGCGCCTCCTGTAACAGCACCAGATGCGCATCTTTACCAAAATTTTTAAGTACGGATAACCACTCCGCACGCTGTTGTTTAAAGATGTTCCACACCAGTACGCGAATTTTTTCGTCACTGCTTAATGGCGTGCCCGCTGGTAATGCCTGACCCAGGCTCGCAAACGACCCCGGAGGCAAGATCCTCTCCGCGGGCATTCCGGCAACATAACGCATGGCATAGGTATTTTTTCGCACTTTTGGAAACGACCTCTGTAACATGAACCAGCCCGGAAAACGGACTGGTTCTAATGTTATAGGGATTTTAGGTCACACTTTCAACGCAATTACTGAGAAACCGCTTTCCAGTTTTGTAAGCAAGCACTTACTGATACTTATCCAAGCGCGACGCGAGCGGGTTTATCAAGCCGTCCACTCAGACCAATAAGCAGGAAAGCGACAAGCACAATTACCGCACCAATCCATGGCGTTTGGGTTAATCCAACGTGTTCAACCGTCTGCCCGCCGATAACCGATCCGAGTGCGATACCAATATTGAATGCGGCGATATTCAGGCCGGATGCGACATCCACCGCATTGGGCGTATAGCGTTCGGCTTTCTGTACAACATAGACCTGCAATCCCGGTACGTTACCAAACGCGAATATTCCCATAACCAACACAGTTACCAGCGCGGCGTATTGTATCGACGCGGTGAACTGGAAAATCATCAGCAGGACAACCAGCGCGGCGAAGATAAATTTTAGCGCCGGTACCGCACCATGCTTATCTGCAAGCTTGCCGCCCCAGATATTGCCGATTGCGACGGAGATACCGTAGCCCAGTAAAATCCAGCTCACTGCGCCCGGAGAAAAACCAGCCAGTTCCTGCATCATCGGTGCAAGGAAAGTGAACGCAGTGAACACACCTCCATAACCCAGAGCCGTAACGGCATAGATCAGCAGCAGGCGCGGGTGTGTCAGAACCTTAACCTGATCGCTCAGGCTGGCGCTCGCGCGCCCCGAAATACTGGAGGGCACCAGCAGCAGGCTGGCTACCAGAGCAATTACGCCCAACAGCGATACCGCGAGGAAGGTTTCTCGCCAGCCAAAATGTTGCCCAATAAACGTTCCTGACGGCACGCCGGTGACCAGCGCGACGGTTAAGCCGCCAAACATAATCGCAATGGCTGACGCCGCTTTCTCTTTTGGCACCAGGCTGGTTGCAATCGTGGAACCGATGGAGAAGAAGACACCGTGCGCGAGGCCAGTCAGCAAACGGGCAATGACCAGCGTGGTGTAGTCCGGTGCCTGCCACGCCAGAATATTGCCGGCGGTGAAGAGCACCATCAGGGCAACTAACAGTTGTTTACGTGGAAAGCGTCCAGTCAGTGCGGTCAGCACAGGCGCCCCAACAGCGACGCCTAACGCGTAAATAGATACCAGCAGTCCGGCAGAAGGCAGCGAAATGGCGAGTTGATCAGCAATGGTAGGAACAAGTCCTACAATAACAAATTCGGTCGTGCCAATTGCGAAGGCACTGATCGTCAGGGCAAGAAGCGCCAGTGGCATAAATACTCCGTCTCTTCAGGATTAAGATGACAGGCAGTATGCGCCAGTGTTTAAATAACAAAAATGGTTAGAATCTCAATAGAATTTTGCGGATGATGCAATAATGAAAGCCACATCGGAAGAACTGACTATCTTTGTTGCCGTTGTTGAAAGCGGCAGCTTCAGCCGTGCGGCCGAACAGCTCGGGCAGGCGAACTCCGCCATCAGCCGCTCGGTGAAAAAGCTGGAGATGAAGCTCGGGGTGAGTCTGCTCAACAGAACAACGCGGCAGCTCAGCCTGACGGAAGAAGGTGAACGTTATTTTCGCCGCGTGCAATCCGTTTTGCAGGAGATGGCGGCAGCTGAGACGGAAATAATGGAGTCGCGTAGCACTCCGCGTGGATTGCTACGCATTGATGCGGCGACGCCGGTCGTGCTTCATTTTCTGATGCCGTTAATCAAGCCATTCCGGGAGCGTTACCCGGAGATGACCCTGTCTCTGGTCTCTTCAGAGACGTTTATTAACCTGATTGAGCGTAAAGTTGATGTGGCGATCCGCGCGGGAACCCTGACGGATTCAAGTTTACGCGCTCGCCCACTGTTCACCAGCTACCGCAAAATTATCGCATCACCGCAATATATTGCAGAGCATGGCAAACCGGAGGCCGTTGAGGAGCTGAAGCAGCACCTGTGCCTGGGCTTTACGGAACCTGTCTCGCTGAACACCTGGCCCGTGGCCTGTCATGACGGACAACTTCATGAGATCACCTGCGGACTTTCGTCTAATAGCGGAGAAACGCTGAAACAGCTTTGTCTTGAAGGAAATGGGATCGCCTGTTTATCAGACTATATGATTGATAAGGAAATAGCTGCGGGTCAGCTTGTAGAACTGATGGCTGACAAACGCTTACCTGTAGAGATGCCTTTTAGCGCAGTGTATTACAGTGACAGAGCGGTAAGTACGCGCATACGCGCTTTTATCGACTTCCTTAGCGAACATATAAAAACAGCTCCCGGAGGAGCTGTGTGAGGGTTTAAGGGTACAGAGGAAGGGCTTTTATTAATCCCAGTCTGGTGCTAACCCTTCCGGGCTGACCAGACGATCGTTGCATTCCAGTGCAGCGATCGCGTTTTTATCTTCATCATCAAGCTGGAGATCCCGCGCTAACAGGTTACTTGCCAGGTTTTCACGTTTGGTTGAAGACGGGATCACGGCATAGCCCTCACCCATCGCCCATGCCAGGATCACCTGTGCGGCTGTCGCATTGTGTTTTTCAGCGATGCGTGCAATCACTTCATCTTTCAGCGCCTTACCATATGCCAGCGTCATGTACGAGGTGATGTGAATACCATGCTGTTTCGCCCAGTCCACGACTTTGCGGTTTTGCAGGTAAGGAGAGAGTTCAACCTGGTTGGTGGCAATATTCTCTTTACCCACTGCGGCAATCGCCCTTTCCATCAACGGGATGGTGAAGTTAGAGATGCCAATTTCACGCGTTAGGCCCTGCTCTTTCGCTTCCAGCAGCGCCTGCATGAACTCCTCCACAGAGACGGCATCGTCAGGTGATGGCCAGTGGATCAGCGTCAGATCAACATAGTCAGTACGCAGCTTTCTCAGACTTTCCTTCAGGCTTGGGATCAGCTTGTCTTGGCTGAGATTCTCAATCCAGATTTTAGTGGTGATGAAAAGTTCGTCGCGCGGTACGCCACTCTCTTCGATGGCCTGGCCTACGGCAGCTTCGTTATCATAAATCTGCGCCGTATCAATAGCACGATAGCCCAACTCGAGTGCGGTTTTAACAGATGCAATAACAACATCGTCTTTCAGGCGGAAAGTGCCCAGACCCAGTGCAGGGATAGTCATATGATTCCTCAATCGTTATGTTCATAAACTGAGGAGAATTATCGCTGTAGTTGTTATGACGAAAAAGATCGTGAAACGCAGAGGATTTTTGCTAATTTCGCAACAATCAAACGACAGATAAGAAAAAAGCCCTGAGCTAACGCTCAGGGCTTTTAATAAGTGGCGGAACGGACGGGACTCGAACCCGCGACCCCCTGCGTGACAGGCAGGTATTCTAACCGACTGAACTACCGCTCCACCGAATACTTCTGTAACCACCGGATTAATGCACCGGCTTACTACTTAATTTGATGCCTGGCAGTTCCCTACTCTCACATGGGGAGACCCCACACTACCATCGGCGCTACGGCGTTTCACTTCTGAGTTCGGCATGGGGTCAGGTGGGACCACCGCGCTAAAGCCGCCAGGCAAATTCTGTTAATCTGTATCAGGCTGAAAATCTTCTGTCTCTTCGCCAAAACACCTTCGGCGTTGTAAGGTTAAGCCTCACGGTTCATTAGTATCGGTTAGCTCAACGCATCGCTGCGCTTACACACCCGACCTATCAACGTCGTCGTCTTCAACGTTCCTTCAGGAGACTTAAAGTCTCAGGGAGAACTCATCTCGGGGCAAGTTTCGTGCTTAGATGCTTTCAGCACTTATCTCTTCCGCATTTAGCTACCGGGCAGTGCCATTGGCATGACAACCCGAACACCAGTGATGCGTCCACTCCGGTCCTCTCGTACTAGGAGCAGCCCCCCTCAATTCTCCAGCGCCCACGGCAGATAGGGACCGAACTGTCTCACGACGTTCTAAACCCAGCTCGCGTACCACTTTAAATGGCGAACAGCCATACCCTTGGGACCTACTTCAGCCCCAGGATGTGATGAGCCGACATCGAGGTGCCAAACACCGCCGTCGATATGAACTCTTGGGCGGTATCAGCCTGTTATCCCCGGAGTACCTTTTATCCGTTGAGCGATGGCCCTTCCATTCAGAACCACCGGATCACTATGACCTGCTTTCGCACCTGCTCGCGCCGTCACGCTCGCAGTCAAGCTGGCTTATGCCATTGCACTAACCTCCTGATGTCCGACCAGGATTAGCCAACCTTCGTGCTCCTCCGTTACTCTTTGGGAGGAGACCGCCCCAGTCAAACTACCCACCAGACACTGTCCGCAACCCGGATTACGGGTCCACGTTAGAACACCAGCCATTAAAGGGTGGTATTTCAAGGTTGGCTCCACGCAGACTGGCGTCCACGCTTCAAAGCCTCCCACCTATCCTACACATCAAGGACCAGTGTTCAGTGTCAAGCTATAGTAAAGGTTCACGGGGTCTTTCCGTCTTGCCGCGGGTACACTGCATCTTCACAGCGAGTTCAATTTCACTGAGTCTCGGGTGGAGACAGCCTGGCCATCATTACGCCATTCGTGCAGGTCGGAACTTACCCGACAAGGAATTTCGCTACCTTAGGACCGTTATAGTTACGGCCGCCGTTTACCGGGGCTTCGATCAAGAGCTTCGCGTTGCCGCTAACCCCATCAATTAACCTTCCGGCACCGGGCAGGCGTCACACCGTATACGTCCACTTTCGTGTTTGCACAGTGCTGTGTTTTTAATAAACAGTTGCAGCCAGCTGGTATCTTCGACTGATTTCAGCTCCGCCCGCAGGGGCTTCACCTACATATCAGCGTGCCTTCTCCCGAAGTTACGGCACCATTTTGCCTAGTTCCTTCACCCGAGTTCTCTCAAGCGCCTTGGTATTCTCTACCTGACCACCTGTGTCGGTTTGGGGTACGATTTCGTGTTACCTGATGCTTAGAGGCTTTTCCTGGAAGCAGGGCATTTATCACTTCAGCACCGTAGTGCCTCGTCATCACACCTCAGCGTTAATAAGGTACCGGATTTACCTGGAACCTCCGCCTACATGCTTAAACCGGGACAACCGTCGCCCGGCTGACATAGCCTTCTCCGTCCCCCCTTCGCAGTAACACCAAGTACAGGAATATTAACCTGTTTCCCATCGACTACGCCTTTCGGCCTCGCCTTAGGGGTCGACTCACCCTGCCCCGATTAACGTTGGACAGGAACCCTTGGTCTTCCGGCGAGCGGGCTTTTCACCCGCTTTATCGTTACTTATGTCAGCATTCGCACTTCTGATACCTCCAGCATGCCTCACAGCACACCTTCAACGGCTTACAGAACGCTCCCCTACCCAACAACGCATAAGCGTCGCTGCCGCAGCTTCGGTGCATGGTTTAGCCCCGTTACATCTTCCGCGCAGGCCGACTCGACCAGTGAGCTATTACGCTTTCTTTAAATGATGGCTGCTTCTAAGCCAACATCCTGGCTGTCTGTGCCTTCCCACATCGTTTCCCACTTAACCATGACTTTGGGACCTTAGCTGGCGGTCTGGGTTGTTTCCCTCTTCACGACGGACGTTAGCACCCGCCGTGTGTCTCCCGTGATAACATTCTTCGGTATTCGTAGTTTGCATCGGGTTGGTAAGCCGGGATGGCCCCCTAGCCGAAACAGTGCTCTACCCCCGAAGATGAGTTCACGAGGCGCTACCTAAATAGCTTTCGGGGAGAACCAGCTATCTCCCGGTTTGATTGGCCTTTCACCCCCAGCCACAGGTCATCCGCTAATTTTTCAACATTAGTCGGTTCGGTCCTCCAGTTAGTGTTACCCAACCTTCAACCTGCCCATGGCTAGATCACCGGGTTTCGGGTCTATACCCTGCAACTTAACGCCCAGTTAAGACTCGGTTTCCCTTCGGCTCCCCTATACGGTTAACCTTGCTACAGAATATAAGTCGCTGACCCATTATACAAAAGGTACGCAGTCACCCCATAAAGAGGCTCCCACTGCTTGTACGTACACGGTTTCAGGTTCTTTTTCACTCCCCTCGCCGGGGTTCTTTTCGCCTTTCCCTCACGGTACTGGTTCACTATCGGTCAGTCAGGAGTATTTAGCCTTGGAGGATGGTCCCCCCATATTCAGACAGGATACCACGTGTCCCGCCCTACTCTTCGAGTTCACAGCATGTGTGCTTTCGTGTACGGGACTATCACCCTGTACCGTCGGACTTTCCAGACCGTTCCACTAACACACAAGCTGATTCAGACTCCGGGCTGCTCCCCGTTCGCTCGCCGCTACTGGGGGAATCTCGGTTGATTTCTTTTCCTCGGGGTACTTAGATGTTTCAGTTCCCCCGGTTCGCCTCGTTAACCTATGTATTCAGTTAACGATAGTGCAACGGATTGCACTGGGTTTCCCCATTCGGACATCGCCGGGTCAAGGGTTCATATCACCTCGCCGGCGCTTTTCGCAGATTAGCACGTCCTTCATCGCCTCTGACTGCCAGGGCATCCACCGTGTACGCTTAGTCGCTTAACCTCACAACCCGAAGATGTTTCTTTCGATTCACCATCGACTTGCGAAAATTTGAGAGACTCGAACACACATGAGCTGTGTGTCGTTTCAATTTTCAGCTTGATCCAGATTTTTAAAGAGCAAAACTTCGCAGTGCACCTTTTCAGGTTCACTCTGAAGTTTTCTTGTGTTCGCAGTAAAAGATGGTGGAGCTATGCGGGATCGAACCGCAGACCTCCTGCGTGCAAGGCAGGCGCTCTCCCAGCTGAGCTATAGCCCCATCGTAGTCACCTCTGTACCGGTAATTTTTGTTGAGGCAAGCCGTGGTGACACGAAGCATACTTATGTATGTGAGTGTCGCCGCAACGCAGCATCAGCAAAAATTTGGTAGGCCTGAGTGGACTTGAACCACCGACCTCACCCTTATCAGGGGTGCGCTCTAACCACCTGAGCTACAAGCCTGTAGAGGTTTTTTACTGCTGTTTTTCATCAGACAATCTGTGTGAGCACTACAAAGGCAGGTTCTTTAAGGTAAGGAGGTGATCCAACCGCAGGTTCCCCTACGGTTACCTTGTTACGACTTCACCCCAGTCATGAATCACAAAGTGGTAAGCGCCCTCCCGAAGGTTAAGCTACCTACTTCTTTTGCAACCCACTCCCATGGTGTGACGGGCGGTGTGTACAAGGCCCGGGAACGTATTCACCGTGGCATTCTGATCCACGATTACTAGCGATTCCGACTTCATGGAGTCGAGTTGCAGACTCCAATCCGGACTACGACGCACTTTATGAGGTCCGCTTGCTCTCGCGAGGTCGCTTCTCTTTGTATGCGCCATTGTAGCACGTGTGTAGCCCTACTCGTAAGGGCCATGATGACTTGACGTCATCCCCACCTTCCTCCAGTTTATCACTGGCAGTCTCCTTTGAGTTCCCGGCCGGACCGCTGGCAACAAAGGATAAGGGTTGCGCTCGTTGCGGGACTTAACCCAACATTTCACAACACGAGCTGACGACAGCCATGCAGCACCTGTCTCAGAGTTCCCGAAGGCACCAATCCATCTCTGGAAAGTTCTCTGGATGTCAAGAGTAGGTAAGGTTCTTCGCGTTGCATCGAATTAAACCACATGCTCCACCGCTTGTGCGGGCCCCCGTCAATTCATTTGAGTTTTAACCTTGCGGCCGTACTCCCCAGGCGGTCGACTTAACGCGTTAGCTCCGGAAGCCACGCCTCAAGGGCACAACCTCCAAGTCGACATCGTTTACGGCGTGGACTACCAGGGTATCTAATCCTGTTTGCTCCCCACGCTTTCGCACCTGAGCGTCAGTCTTTGTCCAGGGGGCCGCCTTCGCCACCGGTATTCCTCCAGATCTCTACGCATTTCACCGCTACACCTGGAATTCTACCCCCCTCTACAAGACTCTAGCCTGCCAGTTTCGAATGCAGTTCCCAGGTTGAGCCCGGGGATTTCACATCCGACTTGACAGACCGCCTGCGTGCGCTTTACGCCCAGTAATTCCGATTAACGCTTGCACCCTCCGTATTACCGCGGCTGCTGGCACGGAGTTAGCCGGTGCTTCTTCTGCGGGTAACGTCAATCGACAAGGTTATTAACCTTATCGCCTTCCTCCCCGCTGAAAGTACTTTACAACCCGAAGGCCTTCTTCATACACGCGGCATGGCTGCATCAGGCTTGCGCCCATTGTGCAATATTCCCCACTGCTGCCTCCCGTAGGAGTCTGGACCGTGTCTCAGTTCCAGTGTGGCTGGTCATCCTCTCAGACCAGCTAGGGATCGTCGCCTAGGTGAGCCGTTACCCCACCTACTAGCTAATCCCATCTGGGCACATCCGATGGCAAGAGGCCCGAAGGTCCCCCTCTTTGGTCTTGCGACGTTATGCGGTATTAGCTACCGTTTCCAGTAGTTATCCCCCTCCATCAGGCAGTTTCCCAGACATTACTCACCCGTCCGCCACTCGTCAGCGAAGCAGCAAGCTGCTTCCTGTTACCGTTCGACTTGCATGTGTTAGGCCTGCCGCCAGCGTTCAATCTGAGCCATGATCAAACTCTTCAATTTAAAAGTTTGATGCTCAATGAATTAAACTTCGTAATGAATTACGTGTTCACTCGTTGAGACTTGGTATTCATTTAGTGTCCGAAGACATTAAGAATCCATGTCACTTTGAGTGCCCACACAGATTGTCTGATAAATTGTTAAAGAGCAGTGCAACGCGGCTTTCGCTCACCGTTGCGAGGTGGCGTATATTACGCTTTCCTCTTTCAGAGTCAACCCGTTATTTCAGGATTTTTTCTCTTCAACCGACCGGGTTATCTGTGAAGTGATTCACATCCGCCGTGTCGATGGAGGCGCATTATAGGGAGCCGCCGAGGAATGACAAGCGGAAAAATGCATTTTTATTTCAACCGCTCACCTTTTCGCCAAAACGCCTATTTTTGGTGCTTTTTAATCTCTTTTGGCAGTTCTGCCAGACTCGTTATCACCCAGTCGGCTGCATTTTCTGCTTCTGGGGTGACCGGTTTACCGGTACGCACTAATACTTTGGTACCTACACCTGCCGCCGCTGCTGCCTGCATATCTTCCAGTTTATCGCCCACCATATAAGATGCGGCCATATCAATGTGCAGGAATTCCTGTGCAGAGATAAACATGCCCGGGTGTGGCTTACGGCAATCACAGGTCTGACGATACGCCTCTACACTTCCCTGCGGGTGATGCGGACAATAATAGATGCCATCAAGATCGACGCCACGATCGGCCAGAGACCAGTCCATCCATTCCGTCAGCGTCTCGAACTGCGCTTCGGTGAATTTACCCCGGGCGATACCGGACTGGTTAGTCACCACCACCAGCGCATAGCCCATCTCTTTCAACTGGCGCATGGCATCTATTACGCCCTCGATAAACTCGAACTCATCAATCTCATGGACGTAACCGTGATCCACATTAATAGTGCCGTCACGATCGAGAAAAATTGCGGGTACAGATTTTGCCACCGGTTTGCTCCTGAAAAAGGCTTGTTCAGCTAGTATCTCATGAATCGCAGCGCAATAAAGTGCTCATCGCACAGAGGTGGATTGATTTAGACGTCTGGATGCCTTAACATCCATTTTGTTTACGGTCATTCCCCGTATCTGGCAGAAGAAAATGCCACGGCTAACTTACTTACGATAAAAATAATCTAATGATTAAACTTTCCAATATCACCAAAGTGTTCCAGCAGGGGAACCGAACCATTCAGGCGCTGAACAACGTCAGCCTGCATGTGCCTGCTGGTCAGATTTATGGCGTCATTGGCGCATCGGGTGCGGGTAAAAGTACGCTGATCCGTTGTGTTAACCTGCTTGAGCGCCCAACCCAGGGCAGCGTAGAAGTTGGCGGCCAGGAGCTTACCGCTCTCTCAGAAAAAGAACTCACCAAAGCGCGTCGCCAGATTGGCATGATTTTCCAGCACTTTAACCTGCTGGCATCCCGCACCGTGTTCGGCAACGTTGCCCTGCCGCTTGAGCTGGATAACACGCCGAAAGAAGAAGTTACGCGTCGCGTCACCGAACTGCTCGACCTTGTTGGTCTGGGCGACAAGCATGATAGCTACCCGGCAAATTTGTCCGGTGGGCAAAAACAGCGTGTGGCCATTGCCCGCGCGCTGGCAAGCAATCCTAAGGTGCTGCTGTGCGATGAAGCCACCAGCGCGTTAGACCCGGCCACCACGCGCTCTATTCTGGAACTGTTAAAAGACATTAACCGTCGCCTGGGCCTGACGATTCTCCTTATTACGCATGAAATGGATGTAGTGAAACGCATCTGCGACTGCGTGGCGGTCATCAGCAACGGTGAGCTGATTGAGCAGGACACGGTGAGTGAAGTCTTCTCACACCCGAAAACGCCGCTGGCTCAGCAGTTCATTCAGTCCACACTGCATCTGGATATTCCGGAAGATTATCTGGAACGTTTAAAAACAGACGCAACGCCTGACAGCGTCCCGATGCTGCGCATGGAGTTCACGGGCCAGTCCGTTGACGCACCGCTGCTGTCCGAAACCGCGCGTCGCTTTAACGTGAATAACAACATTATTAGCGCGCAGATGGACTACGCCGGTGGCGTGAAGTTCGGCATTATGCTGACGGAAATGCACGGCACACAGGAAGAAACCCAGGCGGCAATTGCCTGGCTGCAAGAACATCACGTAAAAGTAGAGGTACTGGGTTATGTCTGAGCCGATGATGTGGCTACTGGTTCGCGGCGTTTGGGAAACGCTGGCAATGACCTTCGTATCGGGCTTCTTTGGTTTTGTGATTGGGCTGCCGGTCGGCGTGCTGCTGTACGTTACGCGCCCGGGTCAAATTATTGAAAACGCGAAGCTGTATCGTACGCTCTCTGCGCTGGTGAACATTTTCCGGTCTATTCCGTTCATTATTCTGCTGGTGTGGATGATTCCGTTTACGCGCGTGATCGTCGGGACGTCGATTGGTTTGCAGGCAGCTATTGTCCCGCTGACCGTAGGCGCGGCACCGTTTATCGCCCGTATGGTGGAAAACGCCCTGCTGGAAATCCCAACCGGCCTGATCGAAGCTTCCCGCGCTATGGGTGCGACGCCAATGCAGATCGTTCGCAAAGTTCTGCTGCCAGAGGCGCTGCCTGGGCTGGTGAACGCAGCAACCATCACGCTTATCACCCTGGTCGGTTATTCCGCAATGGGCGGCGCCGTAGGTGCTGGCGGTTTAGGCCAGATTGGATATCAGTACGGCTATATTGGCTATAACGCTACCGTAATGAATACCGTTCTGGTATTGCTGGTTGTGCTGGTTTACTTAATTCAATTCTCTGGCGATCGTATCGTCCGGGCTGTTACGCATAAATAACGTTACAAACAACACAAACTCGACGAGTTAAGGATATAACATGGCGTTTAAATTTAAGACCTTCGCAGCAGTAGGCGCACTGATTGGCTCGCTGGCACTGGTGGGTTGCGGTCAGGACGAAAAAGATCCAAACCACATCAAAGTAGGCGTTATCGTCGGTGCAGAACAGCAGGTTGCTGAGGCCGCGCAGAAAATCGCTAAAGAGAAATATGGCCTGGACGTTGAACTGGTGACTTTCAACGATTACGTTCTGCCGAACGAAGCGCTGAGCAAAGGCGACATTGACGCTAACGCCTTCCAGCATAAACCGTACCTGGATCAGCAGATCAAAGATCGCGGCTACAAACTGGTTGCTGTCGGTAACACCTTCGTTTACCCGATTGCCGGTTACTCCAAGAAAATTAAATCTCTGGATGAACTCCAGCCGGGTTCACAGGTTGCCGTCCCTAACGACCCAACCAACCTTGGCCGTTCCCTGCTTCTGCTACAGAAAGTGGGCCTGATTAAACTGAAAGAAGGCGTTGGCTTGTTACCGACCGTTCTGGACGTAACCGAAAACCCGAAAAATCTGAAAATTGTTGAGCTGGAAGCACCACAGCTGCCACGTTCTCTGGACGATGCGCAGATCGCCCTGGCCGTGATCAACACCACTTACGCCAGCCAGATCGGCCTGACCCCAGCGAAAGATGGCATCTTCGTTGAAGATAAAGATTCCCCGTACGTCAACCTGATCGTGACTCGCGAAGACAACAAAGACGCGGAGAATGTGAAGAAATTCATACAGGCATATCAGTCTGAAGAAGTGTACCAGGAAGCCAATAAGGTGTTTAACGGCGGCGCGGTTAAAGGCTGGTAATCTCCCGGCAGTGTAATATCATCAAGACGGGCATTTGCCCGTCTTGTCATTTGTGCGGTCAACTGCTTCAATATCTGACGTTTTGATTATCCACTGAGGAATTATTATGCGTGCTTTACCGATCTGTTTTTTAGCACTGATGCTGAGCGGCTGTTCTATGCTAAGCAGATCTCCTGTTGAACCTGTTCAAAGCACTGCAACCCCGCCAAAAGCGGAGCCAGCAAAACCGAAAGCGCCTCGCGCTGCGCCGGTACGTATTATTACCAAAGCCGACGAGCTGGTCGGTAAGCCATTCCGTGAACTGGGCGAAGTGAGCGGCGAATCCTGCCAGGCAACGAATCAGGACTCCCCACCCAATATTCCGACAGCCCGCAAGCGTATGCAAATCAACGCGTCGAAAATGAAAGCCAACGCGGTGCTGCTGCACAGCTGCGAAGTCACCAGCGGCACACCAGGTTGCTATCGCCAGGCGGTATGTATCGGTTCTGCGCTTAACATTACGGCGAAATGAGTTCATTTCAGTTCGAGCAGATAGGCGTTATCCGCTCCCCTTATAAAGAAAAGTTCGCCGTGCCGCGTCAGCCGGGTCTGGTCATTAACGGCGGCGGCGAACTTCATCTTGTCGCGCCGTATAATCAGGCCGATGCAGTGCGCGGGCTTGAGGCGTTCAGCCATTTATGGGTGGTCTTTGTGTTTCACCAGACCATGGAAGGCGGCTGGCGTCCCACCGTGCGTCCGCCTCGTCTGGGCGGAAATGCCAGAATGGGTGTCTTTGCCACCCGCTCAACCTTTCGTCCCAACCCCATCGGGATGTCGCTGGTCGAGCTGAAAGGCATACGCTGTCAGAAAGATCAGGTGATTCTGGAGTTAGGTAGCCTTGACCTGGTTGATGGCACGCCAGTCATAGATATTAAGCCTTACCTGCCCTTCGCCGAAGCGCTGCCGGATGCCCGGGCAAGCTATGCTCAGGACGCACCGCAGGCAGATATGCCGGTTCACTTCACGTCTGAAATAACGACGCAAATCAGCGAGCTGGAAAAGCGTTATCCTCGCCTGCGTGACTTTATCGTTGAAGTGCTGGCGCAGGACCCCCGT
Source organism: Enterobacter sp. DTU_2021_1002640_1_SI_PRY_ASU_LCPMC_013 (assembly GCF_032389435.1). Classification (NCBI taxonomy): domain Bacteria; kingdom Pseudomonadati; phylum Pseudomonadota; class Gammaproteobacteria; order Enterobacterales; family Enterobacteriaceae; genus Enterobacter; species Enterobacter sp. DTU_2021_1002640_1_SI_PRY_ASU_LCPMC_013. The sequence continues at coordinate 886,969 of NZ_CP135594.1, read as the reverse complement.
CCCGCCTACCGCAAAGAAGAGGAAGCCGGGAATACGTACGCCGTCTGGCTGCTGGACTTTAACGTGCGCTGGCGCGTGACTGCGGCGGGTTTTGAAGTGTTTGCCCTGGAACCCAGGTAATTTTGTTCTCCTCTCTTTTGGCATCTTTGCCACACTGGTAAACTAAACCACTTTTTTTGTGTCAGGCTGGTGTTTCAGCCTGTTCCAATCGTCGAAATGGAACCGTAACAACATGCGTACTAGCCAATATCTGCTCTCCACTCTGAAGGAGACACCTGCCGACGCCGAGGTGATCAGCCACCAGCTGATGCTGCGCGCCGGGATGATCCGCAAGCTGGCCTCCGGGTTATACACCTGGCTGCCGACCGGCGTGCGCGTCCTGAAAAAAGTCGAAAACATCGTGCGTGAAGAGATGAACAACGCCGGTGCTATCGAGGTGTTAATGCCGGTCGTTCAGCCCTCTGAACTGTGGCAGGAGAGCGGTCGCTGGGAGCAGTACGGTCCTGAACTGCTGCGTATTGCCGATCGTGGCGATCGTCCATTCGTTCTCGGCCCAACGCATGAAGAAGTGATCACCGACCTGATCCGTAACGAGCTGAGCTCTTACAAACAGCTGCCGCTGAACTTCTTCCAGATCCAGACTAAATTCCGTGACGAAGTGCGTCCACGCTTTGGCGTCATGCGTTCTCGCGAGTTCCTGATGAAAGATGCTTACTCTTTCCATACTTCTCAGGAATCGCTGCAAGAGACCTACGACAAAATGTACGCGGCCTACAGCAAAATCTTCTCCCGCATGGGGCTGGATTTCCGTGCTGTACAGGCTGATACCGGTTCAATCGGCGGTAGCGCCTCCCATGAATTCCAGGTTCTGGCGCAGAGCGGCGAAGACGATGTGATCTTCTCTGACTCCTCTGATTACGCCGCGAACATCGAATTTGCAGAAGCGCTGGCACCAAAAGAACCACGCGGCGCGGCAACGCAAGAGATGACGCTGGTTGATACGCCAAACGCGAAAACTATCGCCGAGCTGGTTGAGCAGTTTACTCTGCCGATCGAAAAAACCGTGAAAACCCTGCTGGTGAAATCGGCTGAAGGTAGCGCTTATCCACTGGTTGCCCTGCTGGTACGAGGCGATCACGAGCTGAACGAAGTGAAAGCCGAGAAGCTGCCGCAGGTTGCCAGCCCGCTGACCTTCGCAACGGAAGCAGAGATCCGCGCCGTGGTGAATGCAGGTCCTGGTTCTCTGGGTCCGGTGAACATGCCTGTTCCGGTGGTCATTGACCGCACCGTTGCGGCGATGAGCGACTTCGCTGCGGGCGCAAACATCGACGGTAAACACTTCTTCGGCATCAACTGGGATCGTGACGTGGCGACGCCGGAAGTGGCTGACATCCGTAACGTGGTCGCAGGCGATCCAAGCCCGGACGGCAAGGGTACTCTGATGATCAAACGCGGTATCGAAGTAGGCCACATCTTCCAGCTGGGCGATAAGTACTCGCGCGCAATGAACGCTGCCGTTCAGGGCGAAGATGGCCGTAACCAGGTTCTGACCATGGGCTGCTACGGCATTGGCGTAACGCGCGTTGTTGCTGCCGCTATCGAGCAGAACTATGACGAACGCGGAATCGTCTGGCCGGATAACATCGCGCCGTTCCAGGTGGCGATCCTGCCAATGAACATGCACAAGTCTTATCGCGTGCAGGAACTGGCTGAGAAACTCTACGCTGAGCTGAGCGCGAAAGGTATCGACGTGCTGATGGATGACCGTAAAGAGCGTCCTGGCGTGATGTTTGCTGACATGGAACTGATCGGTATTCCACACACCATCGTCATTGGCGACCGTAACCTCGACAGCGACGAGATTGAATACAAATACCGTCGCAACGGCGAAAAACAGATGATCAAGACGGGAGATATTCTTGATTACCTGGTGAAAGCCATCAAAGGTTAAGAAACAAAAAACCCCGCCAGTGCGGGGTTTTTTAATGGCTATATCTTATTTGCTTTCGCAGTCTTTCCCCGCAGCAAACTTCGCGTCTTTATCTGCCACCAGCGTTTTCACCAGCTCGCCGCTATCCGGGTTTGGCTCCAGCGTAAAATGCCCTTCAACCGTCAGCAACACTGGCTTACTGTCGTTGCCGCGCGCGACGGCATAGTCTCGCTCCAGCTGGGCATTGTTCGCCACGCTGACTTTCTTTCCGGTTGCACAGTCAGTGAAGATCGCCGCATCCGCCATGTAGAAATACATCCCTCGCATCGCCATTGGGGTGGCTGGCAGGGTCGCTTTTACCGGGGCCAACGTGTAGTTGAACTGGGATTCAATCGGATTACCTTCGCGATCGAGCATCTCCATCCCCTCGCCTTTGGCGCGGAAGAAGGTTTTATCGCCCGTGGTATCCGTCAATACCAGCTTCTCAGCCGTACGCGCCCATGTTCCGTAAGATGCAAAAGAAGACGGTTCTTTCGCCCCCTGGTAACGCTGGTTCATGACCCAGGTGCCATCTTTTTGCAGGAACAGAGAGGTTTCGATGCCCTCGCAATCTGCACACGGTAATACGCCGCGCCAGCTTTGCTGCATCGGCTTTAATTCTTCATTTTGCGTTGGCTGTAGTACCTGCGTTTCTGAACGGTTATTACAGCCAAAAAGCGCGAACAGGCTTGTCACGGCCAGCGCTGATAATAATGCTTTTTTCACAATACTTTCCTTATGAAAAAGGGTATCCCTTTCGTCACATTATGGGTGACGGACTTTGCCACGCAGTGATTTTACGGTGGATTTCTGCGCCTTCGATGACAACCGACGTTCTTTCGATGCCCGCGTTGGACGTGTTGCCCGGCGACTTTTTTGTACAGCCGTCAGCTCTTTAATGACCGCGACCAGCCGGGCTGTTGCCGCTTCCCGGTTAAGCTCCTGGCTACGATACTCCTGCGCTTTAATCACCATCACACCCTCGCTGGTGATCAGGTGATGGCTGGCGGCAAGCAGGCTTTCTTTATAATACTCTGGCAGGCTGGAGGCCCGAATGTCAAAGCGCAAATGGATAGCCGTTGAGGCCTTGTTAACGTGCTGTCCCCCTGCTCCCTGGGCCCGGATGGCGGTGATCTCCAGCTCGTTATCAGGGATGCTGACGTTTCGGGACAATACAATCATGATGCGGGCTGCCAGGCCGTGAGATGAATTTCCAGATTATTCTGAGAATCGGAAAGCCAGATGGCGCCGTCCTGAATCGTCGCCTGTAGCGCCATCGTCCGGCTGGCGAACGCACTCAGCTGCGCCAGCTGTTCATCATCCAGATACCAGACGGTAAGATTTTTGAACTGCGCACATTTATTTTTATTTTGTTGCCACCAGATCTCCGCCGCTCGCTGGTTGTAGGCAAACAACGCCACTTCAGCAGACTGGGTGCAGGCCTTTTTGATCCGGCGTTCATCCGGCAGGCCAAGCTCAATCCATAAATCGATACCCAGATGATCGTTGCGCAGCCAGGCTTCCGGTTCATCTTCCGCGCTTAAACCACGGGTAAATTGCAGACGCTCGTCGGCATACTTAATCCACGCCAGCAGGCGCAGCATCATGCGCTCCTGGGTTTCAGAAGGGTGACGCGCCAGCGTCAATGACGCATCCAGAAACTGGTTACGGTCAAGATCCGCCACATTGACCACAGCTTTATAAATTGTCGCTTTCAGCGCCATGAGAGAACTCCTTTCGAATCAGGCGTACATTGTAGCGAAAACCGCGGCAAAAGGCTGTTACGAGGTGGTGTCTCCCTCTTATCAAGGCGCTGATATTGCTTAAATGAGTATGGTATAGTCACCTTGCTAAACCGAGTTTAACTTCGTAGGCTTAATGATATCTCACAGTAAGTCAGTACGCTGGCAGGAGGTGATGTGAATAATTATTGTGAGTTGATTCGCAGACGGTATGCGGAGATCGCCAGCGGAGATCTGGGGTACATTCCGGATGCGTTGGGCTGTGTATTGAACGTGCTAAATGAAGTGGCCTCTGATGAGAGCCTTTCTGAATCGGTCAGGGAAAAAGCAGCGTATGCTGCGGCGAATTTACTGGTGAGCGATTATGTCGATGAATGATACCTATCAACCCATCAATTGTGATGACTATGACAACCTCGAACTCGCCTGCCAGCATCATTTAATACTGACGCTGGAGCTAAAAGATGGCGAAGTGCTAAAGGCAAAGGCCAGCGATCTGGTTTCCCGTAAAAATGTGGAATACCTGGTTGTGGAAGATGCAGGTGCAACGCGTGAGCTACGCCTCGACAAAATTGCCAGTTTCAGCCATCCGGAAATCGGCACCGTTGTGGTGAGCGAATCCTGATAACCAACGGGCAGCCAGGCTGCCCGTTACGCTTTCCATTCAAAATTAACACCCGCTTCAGCCCACCCCTCTTCAGTGATGAAAACCCCTGCCGCCGCGATGAGCGTGTCGCCGTAAAACAGAAGCGGCGTGGTATCACGTCGCCAGGGCGGAACATTCTGTTCCTGCCAGATTTTCTTCAGCTTACGCCCGCCGTTACGCCCGACGATATGCAGCATGCCGCTGGCCCTGAAGCGTATGGTAACGTTCTCGTCCGGTTCAGGTAGACGCACATTCCCCGAATGGCTTAACGCAACGACACCGGCATTCATCGGTAGCGTTAATGCTTTTTCCGGCGACGGCCAGTCGAGCACAACGTCAGCCAGCGACGGCACAGATTTTACCCACCAGAGTTGCCCTTTATAGCGCCTGACGTCATAACCATTCAGGTGTATACACGGTGCGGCATCTTCCCTCGCCTGTGCAACTTCCTCCCAGATACGGTTGAGCATCGCCCGGGACGGCATAACCGCACGGTGGTAAGCCAGCCAGCGGCGAATCAGAGCAGCCCGACGCACAGGGCTCATCACTTTCAACGGCGCAATGTTCAGGGCACTGTCAGCGGTAGTCAGCGTATTCAGCTCCCCGCTCAGCAACTCATCCAGCAAGCTTTCCTGTTCAGCACAAAGCATGGCGCTTCTGGCCGCCGCTTCGGAAAAATGGGCCCAGCGCTCACTCAGCAGCGGTAAGACGCGCAGGCGCAGGAAGTTACGGTCGTAACTGTCATCCTGATTGCTCTCGTCTTCAATCCAGCACAGATGATGCTGCTGTGCCCAGGCTTCCAGTGATGCGCGCGTCTCACCCAGTAGCGGGCGGATGAGCTCTGTTTCAGCAAAATCAGCGCGCTCAGGCATGGCGGATAAACCCGCAGGCCCGCTGCCCCGCTTGAGCGCCAGTAAAAACGTCTCGCACTGGTCGTCCAGATGCTGCGCGGTGACCAACGCTTCTCCAGGCTGTAATGCGCCAGAAAACGCGGCGTAGCGGGCTTTCCGCGCCTGCGCCTCAATACCCAGCCCCTCATCCTCAAGCGTGACGCGTTCAACGATCAGCGGGATGTCCCACCCTGAGCACACCGCTTCGCAGTGCGCCACCCAGTCGTCGGCATGGGGGCTTAAGCCGTGATGGATATGCATCGCCCGCAGCTGGACGTCAGGCTCACGGTCGCGCCAGAGCTTAAGGCGGTGCAGCAAAACGGTGGAATCCAGGCCACCGCTGAACCCCACCAGCAGCTGGCGGTAGGGTGAAACGGCGTGCGCGATAGCGGGTAAGGTCATAGGAAATTACACATAAAAAATGCCCGAACTGAACGGGCATTATCACACATGACGGCGATCACTGCTGGTAAAGCTCCAGCGGCAGCCCGTCCGGATCGTTGAAAAAAGTGAAACGTTTATCGGTAAAGGGATCGACACGAATCGCTTCGCAGGCCACGCCGTGGGCTTCCAGATGTTTTACCGCGCTGTCCAGGTCATCGACGCTGAAGGCCAGGTGGCGCAGGCCGCAGGCTTCCGGGCGTGAAGGACGCGCTGGCGGGAAAGGAAAAGAGAACAGTTCAATCACATATTGTCCGTTTAACGCCAGATCGCCTTTCCAGGAGTCGCGCTCCTCACGGTAGGCCTCGCTCAACAGCGTAAAGCCGAGAACGTCGCAGTAGAATGCCTTACTTTTCGCGTAATCGGTGGCAATGATCGCAATATGATGAACCGCTTTTAAACCCAGCATAGTTTCTCCTTTTTATGATGCCCTGAACGTTACAACCGACAACCCGCCCCTGGCAAGCAGACCCTTTTATTTTAGGACTCTCACCCAGTACACGCCGTTATCATCGCGTTTCGCGCCATGAATATCCGTTTCAAAGCCCGGATAGTGGCGCCCCACCGAACAGAGCATCAGCAGGAAATCAAGCACCGCCCGGCTCTCCTCAGTGATCATTTCACCCGGCATCAGCAGCGGCACGCCCGGCGGATAAGGCAGGATCATGTTGGCCGATACCCGGCCGACCAGGTTCTCCAGCTCAACGGTTTCAACCTCCCCTTTCACCTGGCGCTGCCACGCCCTGTGCGGCGTCAGCTTCATTTCAGGCAGAACATCAAATGCCTGCAACATCAGGCGCGGCAAATCGTGCTGGCGGATCAGCCTGTGGATCCCCTGGGCCAGATCCTGAATACGCATATTGCGGTAGAAGTCAGGATCTTCCGCGTAGAGATCCGGCAGCATATTCTTCACCCGCAGGTTCAGATCGTATGCGCGCTTAAACTCCATCAGTCCGCGCAGCAGCCCCATCGCGCGGGTTTTATCGATCCCGATGCTGAACAGGAATAGCAAATTATAGGGGCCGGTTTTCTCCACCACCACGCCGCGCTCATCAAGGAACTTCGCCACCAGTGCAGCCGGGATCCCTTCCTCACCCATCACGCCCTGCTCATCCATGCCCGGCGTCAGGATCGTCACCTTAACCGGATCGAGGAACATGTGGTCCGCATCGGCATCCCGAAAACCGTGCCAGCTCTCCCCCGGCGCGACGGGCCAGCATTCTGCCTCATCAATCTCTTCCGGCTGCCAGATATCAAAGAACCAGCCGTCCGCTTCATCTTTAAGCCGCTGAACCTCTTTTCGGAAATGCAGCGCCCGTTCCACCGAACGATTGATCAGGCGTTTACCCGGATTACCGCGCAGCATCGCCGCCGCCGTTTCGATGGACGCCACCAGCGGGTAGCTCGGCGACGTGGTCGTGTGCATCATAAAGGCTTCGTTGAAGGTGTCCTCGTCGTACTCGCCCTTGATGTGAATGAGAGACGCCTGGGAAAACGCGGCCAGCATTTTGTGCGTCGACTGCGTTTCGAAGAACACCTTGCCCGGCACCCGCTCGCCGCTCATCCCACTTTTACCCGAGTAAATCGGGTGGAAATTGGTGTAAGGCACCCACGCGGAGTCAAAGTGGATCGACGGCACGTCGAGCGTCTGCTTGATCCAGTTCGTGTTGTAAAGCAGCCCGTCATAGGTGGAGTTGGTGATCACCGCGTGCACAGGCCAGCTTGCCTCGGGGATCGCCGCGATCTTATTTTCAATGGCTTCATGCGCGAATTCACGGCGAGGAATGCCGCCGAGAATACCCAGCGCATTACGCGTAGGCGACAGCCAGAGCGGCACCACGTCGCTCATCATCAGCAAATGCGCCAGTGATTTGTGGCAGTTGCGGTCAATCAGCAGCGTACTGCCGGCAGGCGCGGCGTACATCCCGACGATTTTGTTCGAGGTTGAGGTACCGTTGGTCACCATGTAGCTTTGCTCGGCGCCAAAGGTCCGGGCGATGTACTCTTCGGCTTCCAGATGCGGGCCGGTATGATCCAGCAGAGAGCCTAACTCGGTGACCGAAATCGACACATCCGCCTTCAGCGTGTTACCGCCAAAGAAATCGTAGAACAGACATCCCACCGGGCTTTTTTGATAGGCTGTTCCCGCCATGTGGCCTGGCGTACAGAAGGTGTACTTCCCTTCATTCACATAGGTGAACAGCGCGCGCGTGAACGGCGGTGTGATGTTATCGAGGTATTCACCGGTGTACTGCTGAATGCGGGTCGCAATGTCCTCGGCAACGCCGAGTGAGTATTCGAAGAACCACAGCGCCATACGCATATCATGCGCGCTCACGTCCATGGTCGAGTGAGTGTTGATAAACGCGTACAGCGGAAGATATTCGTTGAGCTTATTGATATCGCTGCACAACTCCATGTCGTATTCGTCCCAGTCGAATATCACGCCACAGATGCGCGGATTGTGTTCGATAAATTTCAGCAGGTCGGCGCTGTTTTGCGGCCAGATCAGCTGGTATCCACGTGCTTTAAGGGCTTGCTCCAGCTCCTTGATGGGTTCGTCTTTATAAAAGACGCCGTGTGGCCCCATGATGGCAATGATGTTCATGGTTTACCTCCTTGAAAAACATCAGATAAGCATAGTTAAGGTAAACGGCAGGTATAAAAAAAGCCGCAACAATGTGCGGCTTTTAGGATAATTGTGAGGCTTACGCGTAACCGTAGGTCATCAGACGCTGATAACGACGGTTGAGCAGATCTTCTGTGCTCAGCACGTCCAGGTCCGCCAGATCTGCCAGCAGTTGCGCTTTCAGGGAAGCAGCCATCACTTCCGGCTTACGATGCGCGCCACCCAGCGGTTCAGGGATAACGGTGTCGATCAGCTTCAGCTCTTTCAGACGTGGGGCAATGATGCCCATCGCTTCAGCAGCCAGCGGCGCTTTATCGGCACTTTTCCACAGAATGGAGGCACAGCCTTCCGGAGAGATAACGGAATAGGTACTGTACTGTAGCATATTCACTTTATCGCCCACGCCAATTGCCAGCGCACCGCCAGACCCACCTTCACCGATAACGGTACAGATGACCGGCACTTTCAGGCGAGACATCTCACGCAGATTGCGTGCGATGGCTTCAGACTGACCGCGCTCTTCAGCGCCAACACCCGGGTAAGCACCCGGCGTGTCGATGAAGGTGATGATAGGCATATTGAAACGCTCAGCCATCTCCATCAGACGCAGGGCCTTACGGTAGCCTTCTGGTGCTGGCATACCGAAGTTACGACGGATTTTCTCTTTGGTTTCACGGCCTTTCTGATGACCAATAATCATCACCGGACGTCCATCCAGACGCGCGATACCGCCGACGATAGCTTTATCGTCAGCGTATGCGCGGTCGCCTGCCAGTTCGTCAAATTCGTCAAACGCCAGGCGGACATAATCCAGGGTGTACGGACGCTGTGGATGACGCGCCAGCTGGGCGATCTGCCATGCGCCGAGATCGGCAAAGATTTTGCGCGTCAGTTCTACGCTTTTTTCGCGCAGACGATGCACTTCTTCGTCGATGTTAATATCCAGTTTTTCATCCTGACGGCTCACGGCTGTCAGAGAATCGATTTTCGCTTCCAGCTCTGCAATCGGCTGTTCGAAATCAAGGAAATTCAGACTCATAGTATTCCTGTATTAGTCAAACTCCAGTTCCACCTGCTCCGAACCAATGAGGCCACGGAGATCGTTCAGTAAACGATCGCTCGGAGAGACACGCCACGTTGCACCAAAGCGCAACCGCGCACGTGCATCCGCCCTCTGATAGTAGAGATGTACTGGAATGGTCCCCGAGCGGTGGGGTTCCAGAGACTGACGGAGTCGGTTTAAAAGCTGGTCATCAATTTGCCTGTCCGTCAGCGAGATAGCAAGCCCGCGAGCATATTTTTCACGGGCTTCGTCAATGTCCATCACTTCGCGGGCGGTCATTTTAAGCCCCCCGCTGAAGTCATCAAAGCTGACCTGTCCGCTGACGATAAGTATGCGGTCTTTTTCCAGCAATTGCTGGTATTTATCCAGCGCGTCGGTGAACAACATCACCTCCAGACGCCCGGAACGGTCATCCAGGGTACAGATGCCGATACGATTGCCGCGCTTGGTGACCATTACCCTTGCAGCAATCACGAGCCCCGCAGCCGTGGTGATTTTACCACGTTCTGTCGGATGCATGTCTTTAAGCCTGTGGCCGCCGACATAGCGCTCAATTTCTTTCAGATACTGGTTGATCGGGTGCCCCGTCAGGTACAGGCCTAACGTCTCACGCTCCCCATCCAGCACCACCTGTTCTGGCCAGGGCTGGCAGTTGGAATAAGACTGCTCAATCTGCTCTGGCTCTTCCGCCAGCACGCCGAACATATCCGCCTGGCCAATGGCTTCCGCTTTCGCGTGCTGATCGGCTGCTTTCAGCGCATCGCCGAGCGAGTTCATCAGCGCGGCGCGGTGTGGCCCCAGCCGGTCAAACGCGCCGGACATGATCAGTTTTTCCAGCACGCGGCGGTTCAGTTTTTTGGTATCGGTGCGGGCGCACAGATCGAACAGCTCGCGGAAATAGCCGCCGTTGTTACGCGCTTCGATGATCGCCTCGATCGGCCCCTCACCCACGCCCTTGATCGCGCCGATCCCATAGACGATTTCCCCGTCATCGTTAACGTGGAAATGGTACAGGCCAGAGTTAATATCCGGCGGCAGGATCTTCAGCCCCATGCGCCAGCACTCGTCCACCAGGCCAACCACCTTCTCGGTGTTGTCCATATCGGCGGTCATTACCGCCGCCATAAACTCAGCGGGATAGTGAGCCTTCAGCCACAGCGTTTGATACGAAACCAAAGCATAGGCGGCGGAGTGGGATTTGTTAAATCCGTACCCGGCGAATTTCTCCACCAGGTCGAAGATTTTCATCGCCAGTTCGCCATCGACGCCGTTTTTCTTCGCCCCATCCTCAAAGATGGAACGCTGCTTGGCCATCTCTTCCGGCTTTTTCTTACCCATCGCACGACGCAGCATGTCTGCGCCGCCAAGGGTATAACCCGAAAGCACCTGGGCGATCTGCATGACCTGTTCCTGATACAGGATGATGCCATAGGTTGGCTCCAGTACCGGTTTCAGGCTTTCATGCTGCCACTGCACGTCCGGGTAGGAAATCTCTTCGCGCCCGTGTTTACGGTCGATAAAGTTATCTACCATCCCCGACTGCAACGGCCCCGGACGGAACAGGGCCACCAGCGCGATCATATCTTCGAAGCAGTCTGGTTGCAGACGCTTAATCAAATCTTTCATGCCGCGGGATTCAAGCTGGAAGACGGCTGTCGTCTCCGAGCGTTGCAGCATGTCGAAACTTTTCTTGTCATCAAGCGGGATAGCCGCGATATCCAGCGGAGGCTCGCCGTTCTTCTCGCGACGGGCGTTGATCATCTCCAGCGCCCAGTTGATGATGGTCAGCGTACGCAGGCCGAGGAAGTCGAACTTCACCAGCCCGGCGTATTCTACGTCGTTCTTGTCGAACTGGGTGACCGGATGCTGGCCCGCTTCATCGCAGTACAGCGGCGCAAAGTCGGTGATTTTGGTCGGGGCGATAACCACGCCCCCCGCATGCTTACCGGCGTTACGCGTGACGCCTTCCAGCTTGCGCGCCATGTCGATCAGCGCTTTGACCTCTTCGTCGGCTTCGTAGATTTCCGGCAGCTGAGGCTCAGCTTCAAAGGCTTTCGCCAGAGTCATGCCCGGATCGGGCGGCACCAGCTTAGAGATACGATCGACAAAACCGTACGGGTGGCCCAGAACGCGGCCCACGTCGCGGATAACCGCTTTCGCCGCCATCGTACCGAAGGTGATGATCTGCGAAACCGCATCACGACCGTACATATCGGCCACGTGCTCAATCACCTGATCTCGTTTTTCCATGCAGAAGTCGACGTCAAAGTCGGGCATGGAGACACGTTCCGGGTTGAGGAAACGTTCGAACAGCAGGTCGAATTCCAGCGGATCGAGGTCAGTGATTTTCAGGGCGTACGCCACCAGCGAGCCGGCACCAGAACCACGGCCCGGGCCTACCGGCACGCCGTTATCCTTCGACCACTGGATGAACTCCATCACGATCAGGAAGTAGCCAGGGAACCCCATCTGGTTGATCACCTGGAGTTCAATATCCAGGCGCTCGTCATATTCAGGACGCTTCTCTTTACGGACCGCTTCATCCGGGAAGAGGAATTCCAGACGCTCTTCCAGACCCTCTTTCGATTTCATGACCAGGAAATCTTCGGTGGTCATGTCGCCCGTCGGGAACTGCGGCAGGAAGTATTCGCCGAGACGCACGGTGACATTACAGCGCTTGGCAATCTCTACGCTGTTTTCCAGCGCTTCCGGGATGTCGGAGAAGAGCTCACACATCTCCTCTTCGCTGCGCATGTACTGCTGCGATGAGTAGTTGCGCGGACGTTTCGGATCGTCGAGGGTGAAGCCGTCGTGGATGGCGACGCGAATTTCATGCGCGTCAAAATCACCCGCCTCAAGGAAGCGCACATCGTTGGTGGCCACCACAGGCAGGCCACGCGCTTCCGCCAGGGCGACGGCCGCATGCAGGTAGCTCTCTTCATCCGCACGCCCGGTACGGATCAGCTCCAGGTAATAACGATCCGGGAAATACTCTTCGTAGAACGAGACGCACTGATCCACCAGCGCGTTATTACCGCGTAGCAGACATTTGCCGACATCTCCCATACGGCCACCGGAGATCAGCAGCAAACCTTCGTTCAGCTCCGCCAGCCAGTCGCGGTCAATCCATGGACCCAGTGCGCCGTAACCGCGCTGGTAGGCTTTTGAGATCAGCAGAGTGAGGTTCTGATAACCCGTGTTATTCATGGCTAACACGGAAATTTGCGTCATCTCATCGCCGAGCAGGTCGCTCTGCACATGAAAATCCGCGCCGACGATGGGCTTTAATCCTGCGCCATGCGCCGTTCCGTAGAACTTCACCAGGCCACACAGGTTGGTAAAATCGGTGATCGCCAGCGCAGGCATGCCAAGCGAGGCCGCCTTTTTTACCAGCGGCCCGGTCTTTGCCAGCCCATCGATCATGGAGTAGTCGCTATGCACCCGCAGGTGTACGAAACGTGGTTCAGCCATCTTCAAATCCCGCGTTACTTAATTGCTTGCGTCTTGATTCAGGACACCAGTCCCAGCGCGCGTTTCACCGGGCCAAAGCTGCGCCGATGATGTTCAGTTGCGCCATGTTCAGCCAGCTTTTCCAGATGGAAAGCCGTTGGATATCCCTTGTGCTGGGCGAAACCATACACGGGATAAGTGAGGTCCAGCGCGGCCATTTCGGCATCGCGCGTCACTTTGGCAATGATTGACGCCGCACTGATTTCTGCGACGCGGCTATCGCCTTTAACAACAGCCATGGAAGGCATCGGCAGCGCCGGGCAACGGTTACCGTCGATCAGCACATACTCAGGCACAATCTTCAGGCCAGCAACGGCACGCTGCATCGCCAGCATGGTGGCGTGCAGAATGTTCAGATCGTCGATCTCATCCGGCTCTGCGCGCCCGAGACTCCAAGCCAGCGCCTTCTCTTTAATTTCATCGAACAGCGCCAGGCGACGCTTTTCACTCAGTTTTTTCGAGTCGTTCAGGCCAACGATCGGGCGGGCTGGATCGAGGATCACCGCCGCGGTCACAACGGCACCCACTAACGGGCCACGACCGACTTCATCCACACCGGCAACGAGGTGGGTATGGGGATAAATAAATTCCATCATTGTGCTAACTCCAGCACCGCATCGGCCGCCTGCTCATCAGCATTACAGCGGATCAGTTGATGCAGTTCACGGAAGGTATCATGCATCTGGTGGCTGGTTTTACCGTTGGCCAGCAGCGGCAGTAATGCATCAGCCAGCGCCTGCGGCTGGCATTCATCCTGCAAGAGCTCTTTCACCAGTTCGCGACCCGCAAGCAGGTTTGGCAGGGATACGTAATCTGTTTTTACCAGACGTTTTGCCAGCCAGAAGGTAAATGGCTTCATGCGATAACCGACCACCATTGGGCATTTTGCCAGCATACACTCCAGCGCAGCCGTGCCGGAAGCCAGTAGTGCGGCATCGCTCGCAAACATGGCTTGCCGCCCTTTCCCGTCCAGCAGGCGGACGTGAAGATCCGGGGCGACGTCAGCTTTGATACGCTCAAACTGCTCGCGGCGTTTGGCATTCACCAGCGGCACGACCACTTCAAGATCGGGGTAAGTCTTGCGAAGAATTTGCGCCGTTTTCAGAAAATCGGCACTGAGCATTTCAACTTCCGCACCCCGGCTCCCTGGCAGCAGCGCCAGACAGTGCACATCATGCGGGATGCCCAGTTCGTCACGCGCCGCGTTTTTATCCGGATCCAGCGGCATGGCATCCGCCATGGTATGACCGATAAAACGGCACGGGACATTAAATCTGTCGTAAAACGCTTTTTCGAAAGGCAGAAAAGCCAGCACCAGATTAGTGGATCGTCCGATTTTGAAAACGCGTTTCTGTCGCCACGCCCACACGGACGGACTGACGTAATGGATAGTTTTGATCCCCTGCTTTTTCAGGTTCCCTTCAAGGGTAATATTGAAATCAGGCGCATCAATGCCGACAAAAACATCGGGCTTGAGGTCGGTAAAGCGGCGGGTAAGGTCGGCGCGAATATGCAGCAGGCGACGCAAGCGCCCCAACACCTCGACGATGCCCATCACAGCCAGCTCTTCCATTTCATACCAGGCTTCACAGCCTTCGGCCTGCATCAGCGGCCCAGCCACGCCCACAAAGCGGGCATTGGGTACACGGGCTTTAAGCGCGCGGATAAGACCTGCACCAAGAATATCGCCGGAGGTTTCTCCGGCGACCAGGGCGATGGTAAGCGGACGACTGTCGACCATTAACGAATCAGACCACGGGTTGAACGTTCAAAGAATTCCATGAACGTTTTCACTTCAGGGTGCTTATTCGCCAGCTCGGCAATTTCCGGCTTAGCCTCTTCCAGCGTTTTACCGCTACGGTACAGCAGTTTGTACGCGTTGCGGATGGCAGTAATCGCTTCGCGACTAAAACCACGACGTTTGAGACCTTCGATGTTCACGCCAAACGGCGTGGCATGGTTGCCCTGCGCAATCACAAACGGTGGGACGTCCTGCGCCACACCGGAGCATCCGCCGACCATCACGTGTGCACCAATGATGCAGAACTGATGGACTGCGGTCATGCCGCCAATAATTGCGAAATCATCGACCGATACGTGTCCCGCCAGCGTTGCGTTGTTGGCGAGAATACAGCGGCTACCCACGGTACAGTCGTGCGCAATGTGCGCATTAACCATAAACAGGTTGTCGCTGCCCACCTTCGTCAATCCACCGCCTTGCGTTGTACCACGATGAATGGTGACGCTTTCGCGAATGCGGTTACGATCGCCGATTTCCACGCGGGTCGGTTCGCCAGCATACTTAAGATCCTGGTTAACTTCGCCGATGGAGGCGAACTGATAGATCTCATTGTTGCAGCCAATGGTGGTATGACCATTCACGACAACGTGAGATTTCAGTACTGTACCCTCACCAATTTCGACATGGGGTCCAACAATACAAAACGGGCCAATGTGGACATTGGCACCAATGATGGCACCCGTTTCCACAATGGCGGTAGGATGAATAAAGGCGGATTTATCAATCACGTATCAGGCCTCCCGGCTACGCGCACACATCATTGTCGCTTCGCAAACAACTTTGCCGTCAACCATAGCTACGCCTTTGAAGCGAGTCAGGCCGCGACGCGTTTTTTCAAAAGTGACTTCCATGATCATTTGATCACCAGGCACGACCGGACGCTTGAAGCGCGCTTCATCGATACCCGCGAAGTAATAGAGTTCACCCGGTTCCAGTTTACCTACGCTTTTAAACGCCAGAATACCGGTAGCCTGTGCCATCGCTTCCAGGATCAATACACCCGGGAAGATAGGCTTACCAGGGAAGTGCCCCTGGAAGAACGGCTCGTTAACGGAGACATTTTTCACTGCGCGCAGAAAGCGACCTTCTTCAAAATCCAGCACACGGTCTACCAGTAAAAACGGATAGCGGTGCGGCAGAAGTTCTAAAATCTCTTCAATATGCAGAGTATGAGTGTCAGTAGTCAAAATACTCTTCCTGTCAAATGTACTAAGTAGCAATAATAACACGGCCTGCCGGTTTATAAACAAAGCCGACAGGCCGGGAAATTTAGCGTTAAACGGATGAACGCTTAGTCTTGTTGATCGATTTTGCGCTCAATCGCTTTGAGTCGCTTGCTCATATCATCAATATTCATCACCAGTGCAGCTGTTTTACGCCAGACCTTGTTCGGTTGCAGCGGAATACCTGAGGAATAAACGCCAGGCTCAGTGATTGGACGCATCACCATACCCATCCCCGTCACCGTGACTTTGTCGCATATTTCCATATGGCCATTGATCACGCTGGCACCGCCAATCATGCAGTAACGGCCAATTTTCAGGCTGCCTGCCATGATAACACCACCCGCAACTGCGGTATTGTCGCCAATCACAACGTTATGTGCAATCTGGCACTGGTTGTCTATGATAACACCGTTACCAATAATGGTGTCGTCAAGCGCACCGCGGTCGATAGTTGTGCAAGCGCCGATCTCTACACGATCGCCGATAATCACGCGACCCAGCTGAGGGATCTTAACCCAGTTACCCCGATCGTTGGCGTAACCAAATCCGTCAGAACCAATCACCGTGCTGGACTGTACGAGACAATTCTCGCCAATCTCAACCTCATGGTAGACAGAGACGTTGGCCCACAGACGAGTCCCTGCGCCAATTTTCGTATTTTTTCCAACAAAGCAGCCAGGGCCAATCACCACGTTATCACCCAAAACAACGCCGGATTCGATAACGGCGTTTGCGCCGACTGATACGTTGTTACCCAGCTGAGCCGTCGGATCAATCGCAGCACTGGCTGCAATGTTCTGTGCCGGCTGCGGCGTGGTATCAAGAATTTGGGCCATGCGCGCATAGGTCAGGTAGGGATTTTTCACTACCAGTGCAGCGCTAGTGGCAAACGGAAGATCGTCCTGCGTCAGCACAACGGCAGACGCCTGGCACTGGGCCAGGTGTTCACGGTACTTAGGGCTTACCATGAAGGTAATAGTGCCTGCTTTAGCAGATTGCATGGACGCAACAGCGGTGATGACGATATCGCCATCACCGTGTAATTCTGCATCCAACTGCTGAGCTAAATCAGCCAGTCGAATTGAAGGCATTACTTATTTAACCTGTTTCAGAACATCAGCGGTGATGTCTTTAACATCGCTGCTGTTGAATGCAACGGCGTTCGCATCAACAACCAGATCGATGCTCTGATCGGCTGCTACTGCTTTAACGGCAGACTGAATACGCGTCACCAGTTTGCCACGCTCTTCGTTAGAACGACGCTGACGATCCTGCTCGAAAGCCTGTGCTTTCTGAGAGAAGGTCTGGCGCTGAGACATGACGTCTTTTTCCAGTTTGCTGCGCTCGCTCGCTTTCATGGTAGAACCATCACGCTGAAGACGCTGCATCTTGGACTGAAGATCACCTTCCATACGTTGCAGTTCGCTCGCACGGCCTTTGAATTCGTTTTCCAGCGTTGCAGAAACACCGGTTTTCTGTGCAACCTGCTGGAACAAATTACCCATGTTGACGATTGCAATTTTATCCGCTGCCTGAGCAGAAGTTGCCATCGCTAAACCGAGACCTGCAGCTAATAACCACTTTTTCACAATTAACTCCTTACCATCCCATTGGCACCCGAGGGGTACCGTTCTTTGCGTGGCAAGGCGACCGTGTTACCGATCGCCGGTTGTCAGCGCTACACTGCCAACGCATTCCATTGCAGCGGATTATTACCAGGTTTTACCAATGTTAAACTGGAACTGCTCCGCTTTGTCTCCATCGTATTTCTTAAACGGCTGGGCGTAAGAGAAGACCAACGGCCCCAGCGGTGACATCCATTGTAATGCGATACCTGCGGACATGCGAATGTTGCTCGGATCGCTGTAGTCCGGAACCCCCGCCGCACGCATCTGGGCGGTGTTCTCCCAGTTGGTGTCCCACACCGTACCTGCATCCATAAAGAAGGAGGTACGCACGGAGTTCGCATACTTATCACTGATAAACGGCGTAGGCGTGATGAACTCGAGGCTCGCCACGGCCATAGCGTTACCACCTACTGCGTCATCAGAGCTACATACTTGCTTAGGATCACGGCTTGCGCAGTTATCTTCGTCATTACCGCCGTAATAAACCGCTTTCGGACCAATGTTATTGGACTGGAAGCCACGCACGGTGCTTGAACCACCGGCGTAGAAGTTTTCATAGAACGGCAGTTCTTTGCTTCCAATACCGTCACCATAACCCCAACGGGTACGACCCAGAACAACCCACTTGTGATCTTCATCAATTGGGAAGTAGGACGCTGTATCCAGCGTGACCTTGTAGAACTCGTTATCCGAGCCCGGGATAGTCACTTTACCGTTCAGGTTGACGCGTGAACCTTCCGTCGGGAAGTAGCCACGGTCAAGACGGTTGTAGGTCCAACCGTAGTTGAAGGTGAAGTCATCCGCGGCGAAACCGTTATCATCGCTGGACGTACTCGCCGACTGACCGATGGAGTCCAGGTAACGCCACATCGCCACCTGCGGTTGCATGTTGGACAGGTCGTTATGCACGTACCCTAAACCTGCGCGCAAGGTGTTGTATTCGTTAACCGGGAAGCCGAGCGTACCATCCAGACCGTAACTCTTGTTGGTATACGAGGAGAGGTCCGCGTCGTCCGCTTTAAAGTCGTTATAGAAGATACGACCGCCCAGGCTTACACCGTCGACGGTGAAGTATGGGTTGGTAACGGAGAACTCAGAGTAGGTCTGGTAGTCGTTTTTCGTCCCGTTGATACCGACAGAGTAGCCCGTACCCAGCCAGTTATCCTGCTGAACACCGACCTGGAAGCTCACGCCACTTTCAGTACCGTAACCAATACCGAAGTTGAAGCTACCGGTATTACGTTCTTTAACTTTATAAACAACATCAACCTGATCCGGACGACCTGGTACACGCTGAGTATCGGTATCGACCGTTTCGAAGTAGCCCAGACGGTTCAGACGCTCTTTACCCTGATCTACCAGATCGCTTCCCAGCCATGCCCCTTCCATCTGGCGCATTTCACGGCGCAGAACGGAGTCTTTAGAGGTATCGTTACCTACGAAGCGGATCTTACGCACGTAGAAGCGGTTGCCCGCATCAACGTTAACGTGCAGCTTAACGGTTTTATCCGTGTCGTTAATTTCCGGCTGCGTTTGCACACGCGGATACGCATAACCATAACGGCCGAGCAGCTTCTTAATGCTGTCTTCCATTTTGGTGACTTTAGATCCGCTGTACAGATCGCCCGGCTGAATTTTGGTCAGAGATTCAATTTCAGCTGAATGTCCTGCCAGGTTGCCGCTGACTTCAACACCCGAAAGCGTGTACTTATCGCCTTCTGTG
This sequence comes from Enterobacter sp. DTU_2021_1002640_1_SI_PRY_ASU_LCPMC_013, assembly GCF_032389435.1. Lineage (NCBI taxonomy): Bacteria > Pseudomonadati > Pseudomonadota > Gammaproteobacteria > Enterobacterales > Enterobacteriaceae > Enterobacter > Enterobacter sp. DTU_2021_1002640_1_SI_PRY_ASU_LCPMC_013. Next base: position 867,701 of record NZ_CP135594.1, on the reverse strand, counting down.
ATGTTAACGGTAATGTAGATACCTTTCTTGTCCGGAGTCAGACTCACCTGAGTTGAATCGATGTTGAAACGGGCGTAACCGCGATCCAGATAGTAGCTGCGCAGGGTTTCAAGGTCACCCGCCAGTTTCTGTTTCTGGTATTTACGATCGCCTACCACGTTCCACCACGGCACTTCGTCACGCAGCTGGAAGTTGGAGATCAGTTCGTCGGTGCTGAACGCGTGGTTACCCACGATGTTGATCTGCTGGATCTTCGCAGAAACACCTTCCTGGAAGACCAGTTTCAGGTCAACACGGTTACGTGGCAGCGGTGTAACAACCGCTTTAACGCTCGCGCTGTATTTACCGACGCTGTAGTAGAAATCTTCCAGACCTTTTTCAATGTCTGCAAGGGTTGTGCGGTCCAGAGATTCCCCCACACGAACACCCGATGCCTCAAGGTTCTGCTTGAGCATGTCGTCTTTCACCGATTTGTTACCGGAGAAAGTGATGCTGGCAATCGTTGGACGTTCTTTTACCTGAACCACCAGCGTATCACCATCGCGCAGGACGCGGACGTCCTCAAAGTTGCCAGTGGCAAACAGAGCACGGATGGTGTTACTGATATCTTCATCATTAACCGTATCGCCGGGGCGCACAGGCATACTGAGGAGGGCCGCACCAACGGCGACACGCTGAAGGCCTTCGAAATGAATATCTTTCACTACGAACCCGTCAGCACCGTATACGGTCGCGCTGCTAAACAGCAGCGACGCTATGAGCAACTTTTTCATCGCCATCGTTATTATGCGTTCTTCCTAACTAACTCTCTTACAACCGAGAGAAATCATTGAAAAGTGCAAGCCCCATTAACAGCACCAGCAAAATCGAGCCAATGCGATAACTAAAGTCTTGAACTCGCTCGGATACCGGTCCGCCTTTTAGCTTTTCAATCGCTAAAAACAGCAGATGGCCCCCATCTAATACGGGAAGCGGGAACAGGTTGATTATCCCCAGGTTCACGCTAATCAGCGCAAGGAACATGAGATAGTAAATCACCCCGAACTCCGCTGACATCCCAGCCCCCTGAGCAATCGAAATTGGCCCACTGAGGTTGTTCAGTTTCACATCACCGGTTATCAATTTCCCCAACATGTTGACCGTAAGCTTCATCAGCTGCCATGTTTTATCCGTGGCCTCAACGATGGCGCTAAACGGCCCATACTGGCGTATTGTCTTGTACTCATCTGGCAGTGGGATCACTTTCGGCACAACGCCTGCAAACCCTTCCGCCTTACCGCCGCCCGATTTGGTATCCGGGGTGAGAGTCAGTGAGAGCGAACTCCCCTGCCTTTCCACTTCCAGCGCGAGCGGCTTGCCTGGATTATCGCGCACCAGAGTAACAAAGGTCATCCATTGTGTTAATGGCTGACCATCGACTTTAACGATCCTGTCACCCGCTTGTAAACCTGCTTTACTCGCTGCCGATTTGGCCTGTACTTCGGCTAATACCGGCTCGATCTGCGCGCCGCGCGGTCGAATCCCGAGTGCGGCGACAGGGTCCTCTTTGTCTGGCTCAAAGCGCCAGTGGCGTAAATCCAGCACTTTTTCCTGCCGCTGGTCGGAACCAAATGGCGATACGCTGACGGTTGTCTGCTCATCACCAATTTTGGCAACCAGTTGTAACCTCACGGCATCCCAATCAGGGGTTTCGATACCATCAATCGCTTTAAGTTCCATTCCCGGTGTAATTTGCGCCGTTGCCGCAATAGAACCCGTAGTGATTTCGCCCACGACCGGGCGCACGCCAGGCACGCCGATGATAAACACCAGCCAGTAAGCGAAGATAGCGAAGATGAAATTGGCTACCGGGCCGGCAGCGATGATGGCAGCACGTTGTCCAACAGTTTTATTGTTAAACGCGCTATGGCGAAGTTCCGGGGCGACAGGCTCAACGCGTTCGTCGAGCATTTTGACATAGCCGCCCAGGGGAATCAGAGCAATGACAAACTCGGTGCCATGCTTATCGGTGCGCTTCCAGAGCGATTTGCCAAAGCCAATCGAGAATCGCTCCACCCGCACACCACAGCGCCGGGCAACCCAGAAATGGCCAAATTCATGCACGGTAATCAGTACACCCAGTGCAACAATGAACGCCGCCAGATTCCAGAGAATGCTCAGCATAAAACCTTCCGTTATATCGTCCCAAACACCAGTAAAAGCAGGCAAGCAAATACGGGAACAGCCGCGGTAAGGCTGTCAATGCGATCCAGTATTCCGCCATGTCCTGGAATCAGGTGACCACTGTCCTTAATCCCTGCTTCACGCTTAAACATACTCTCGGTTAAATCACCCAGCACCGATGCCAGCGCCGCGAAAATCGAACATACCAGCAGCGTCGAGGGGGCAACCTCAAGATTCGCCCAGACGCCATAGCCCCAGGAGATAATCGCTGCCGTAAACAGGCCGCCGATGAAGCCTTGCCAGGTTTTGCCCGGAGAAACCTTTGGCGCCAGTTTATGTTTGCCGAACAGTTTACCAAACATATAGGCCCCGGAGTCAGCCCCCCAGACGAGAATCATCACATAAAGCAGCCATATCGCGCCGCTGTAGTGGTTTTCGTCATAGTGCCAGGCGCGCAACGCAACCATCCCCCAGAAAAACGGAACAATCGTGAGCAGACCAAAAATAAGGCGCAACACTTTAGAGTTACGCCAGATCGCCGCAGAGCCCGGATAGAAAAGCACTAAAACAAGCGCAGCAATCCACCAGGCCAGCGATATCCATAAGGATCCGGCAACCAGCGGCTGGTGAACATCATGATGATATTCAGGCAAGGTATACAGCATCAGGGCCAGTAAAAAACCACAGAGTACCGCCAGCCATACCCGCTGAGTGCGCGAGGTAAAGCCGCTAAGCTGCCCCCATTCCCACGCGGCGAGCATACACACCACCAGCGTAACAATAGCGAATCCCACCGGAGGCAGTAAAAACAGCGCTGCGATGACGACGGGTATTAATACAAAAGCGGAAATCAGGCGATACTTCAGCAAAAGCTACCCCCATCAGGCGTTATCGCCACCAGGCTCGGTGCCGCCGAAACGACGCTCTCGATTGGCAAAGGCATGCAGCGCACCTTCAAAGTCTTGTTCATCAAAATCTGGCCAAAGAACATCCGTAAAGTAAAGTTCGGCGTAGGCAATTTGCCACAGCAAAAAGTTACTTATGCGATGTTCCCCCCCTGTCCTTATAACCAAATCCACGGGTGCCAGTTCATTCATGCAGATTTGCTGACTCAGCGCCTCTTCATCAATCTGGTCGGGTCTTAACAGCCCTTCCTGAACCTGCTCAGCCAAATGCCGAACCCCCTGGATAATATCCCAGCGTCCGCCGTAATTCGCCGCGATATTGAGCGTCAGGCCGGTATTATTTTCCGTCAGCGCTTCTGCTTTGCGAATCCGTTCCTGCAAACGTGAGTTAAAACGACTGGTTTCGCCAATAATACGCAAGCGGACGTTGTGGCGGTGCAGGCTTTTTACTTCACTATCGAGCGCCCACACGAACAGTTCCATCAACGCAGTCACTTCCTGCGCAGGTCGATTCCAGTTCTCACTGCTAAAAGCATAGAGCGTTAACGCATCAATGCCGTTATTGGCGGCAAAAGAGACGGCGCGGCGAACAGATTTCGCCCCAGCTTTATGCCCAAAGGCTCGTATCTTCCCTTGTCTTTTCGCCCAGCGGCCATTGCCATCCATGATGATTGCAACATGGCGACAGCCATGTGCTGGCAAGTTTTCGCTTATTGGTTGATTCGCAGACAACATAACGCGTTTTTAGTCCCTGAAAGGATTTAACGGTACACAGGAATACTGAAGCCTATACATAAAAAAGCCGTGTCAAACCACGGCTTACCTGACCACTTAAAGCCAAATACCTGCGATCAGGTGGCGCAGACTATATCACTGAAGCCCAACGCTAACAAATAGCACGACGACTAGTGCTTGCTTTATCACCAGCTTGCGAGACGTGTCACCTGTTTACGCGCAACAATGCGTGCCTGTTCATCCACGGCCAGCACCTCTTCCACGCTCTGCGGCTCACGCAAATCCATTATCTCCAGCACGGATAAATTCAACGCGGCGATGTCAGTAAAGCGGATCTGCTGATTCAGGAATGCTTCAACGGTCACTTCATTGGCTGCATTAAGCGCCGTTGTCGCCGCCTGCCCCTGATCGAAGGCCGTCATCGCCAGTTTCAGACAGGGATAACGGTCGTAATCAGGCTCGCTAAACGTCAGTGAACTCAGCTTACAAAAATCGAGAGGTTTAACGCCCGATTTAACGCGGTTTGGCCACGCCATCGTATGAGCAATAGGCGTACGCATATCCGGTTCGCCCAGCTGGGCCAGCACGCTGCCGTCCTGATAGCGCACCATCGAGTGAATCACCGACTGCGGGTGGATCAGCACTTCCATCTGTTTCGCCGACGCATTGAACAGCCAGCGAGCTTCAATGTATTCCAGACCTTTGTTCATCATGGTGGCCGAATCGACGGAGATCTTACGCCCCATTGACCAGTTCGGATGACGGCACGCCTGATCCGGCGTCATTGCGCTCAATTCAGACAGTGGCGTTTCACGGAACGGGCCACCAGACCCGGTAAGCAGAATCGACACAACGCCATTCTGCTCCAGGTCAGCGTACCCCAGGTTTTGTTGAAAAGGTTGAGGCAAACTCTGAAAAATCGCGTTGTGTTCGCTATCGACCGGCAAAAGACGCGCCCCACGCTGTTTTACCGCCTCCATAAAGAGGCGTCCGCAGGTGACCAGCGACTCTTTGTTCGCAAGCAGGACATCTTTACCCGCATCAATAGCGGCAAGCGTCGGCAGAAGACCCGCCGCCCCGACGATTGCCGCCATGACCTGATCAACTTCATCAAGCGCGGCCATATCGCACGCCGCCTGTTGCCCGCTGAGTACCTCGGTACGGCAGCCCTTCTCCTGCAACAGCGCTTTCACCTGGCGGGCGCTCTCTTCGTCATCCATCACCGCAAAACGGGGGGTAAACTCCAGGCACTGTTCGACCATTCGCTGCACGTTTTTTCCGGCCACAAGCGCGGCCACGGTGTAGCTGTCAGGATTATGACGTACAACGTCGAGAGTGCTGCAACCGATAGAGCCGGTCGAGCCGAGGAGAGTGAGATGCTTCATGAGATGCCCAAAAGTTAGACCAGATAAAAGCAAAACGCCGCCAGCAAGACTCAATGTCCTTCTGAACGGCGTTTATCAGTGTACAGCGAAAATCAGAACTGCATCAGTTCCGCTTCTTTTTCTGCCAGCGCCGCATCAATTTTCTTGATGGCCGCGTCGGTCATTTTCTGAATGTCGTCCTGAGAACGACGATCGTCGTCTTCGCTGATCTCTTTTTCTTTCAGCAGGGCTTTCACTTTATCGTTCGCATCGCGACGCACGTTACGTACGGAAACACGACCCTGCTCAGCTTCACCACGAACTACTTTGATCAGGTCTTTACGACGCTCTTCCGTCAGCGGAGGCAGTGGAACGCGAATATCCGCGCCGGCTGAGCTTGGGTTCAGACCCAGGTCGGATGCCATGATCGCTTTTTCAACGGCCGGGCTCATTGAGCGATCGAACACGTTGATTTTCAGGGTACGGGTATCTTCTACCGTCACGCTCGCCAGCTGACGCAGAGGCGTTGGCGTACCGTAATATTCTACGATGATGCCATCCAGCAGGCTTGGGGAAGCACGGCCAGTACGGATTTTGCTGATTTGGTTTTTGAACGCTTCTACGCATTTTTCCATGCGTACTTCAGCATCTTTTCTGATGTCGTTAATCACGTTACGGATCCTTGAAAACTTGTCTCAGGCAGACTATCCGCCAGCACAGCGCTACAGGTGTGCTAAGTATAGTCGCGTTTAATTCATGACAACGCCAAAGGCGCGCCCGGGTAAGATACCACGTCGAAATAAAGCGGAATCTTACCTGTATTTATCGCCGACGGAAATTATTCCGTGATCAAAGTGCCTTCTTTTTCGCCCATAACAACGCGACGCAGCGCGCCAGGCTTGTTCATGTTGAAGACACGGATCGGTAGTTTGTGGTCACGAGCCAGCGTAAAGGCGGCAAGATCCATCACTTTCAGCTCTTTTTCCAGCACTTCGCTGTAGGTCAGCTGATCGTACATGGTCGCGGAAGGATCTTTTGCCGGGTCGGCAGTAAACACGCCATCTACTTTGGTCGCTTTCAGCACCACATCGGCTTCGATTTCGATACCGCGCAGGCAGGCTGCGGAATCGGTGGTAAAGAACGGGTTACCCGTACCGGCGGAGAGGATCACCACGCGGTTGTTGCGCAGCAGGCTGATGGCCTCTGCCCAGCTGTAGTTATCGCATACGCCATTCAAAGGAATAGCGGACATCAGGCGAGCGTTCACATAGGCGCGATGAAGCGCATCACGCATCGCCAGGCCATTCATCACGGTTGCCAGCATACCCATGTGGTCGCCCACTACGCGGTTCATCCCCGCTTTCGCCAGACCAGCACCACGGAAAAGGTTGCCACCGCCAATGACCACGCCAACCTGAATACCCAGTTCGACCAGTTCTTTGATTTCCTGTGCCATGCGATCAAGGATGCTTGCGTCAATACCGAAGCCTTCCGATCCTTGCAGCGCTTCGCCACTCAGCTTAAGCAGAATGCGTTTGTACACGGGTTTTGCATTGGTAGCCATGTTTCTTTCCTGAGACTGTCAACGATTAAGATGGGGTTAATTCTGGCGACATGATATGTCGCAAATCAGCACAGCGATACTGGAGCCTGTCTGATTTCGTGAGACGGGTGACAAAAAGAAGCCGCCCTCAGGCGGCTCCTTTTCAATCATTAAGACTGCTTGGACATTGCAGCAACTTCTGCTGCGAAGTCAGTCTCAACTTTCTCGATGCCTTCGCCCACTTCGAAGCGGATGAAGCCAGTTACATCAGCGTTGTGCTCTTTCAGCAGCTGAGCAACAGACTTGCTTGGATCCATTACGAAAGGCTGGCCAGTCAGAGAAACTTCGCCGGTGAATTTCTTCATGCGGCCTTCAACCATTTTCTCTGCGATTTCTTTTGGCTTACCAGACTGCATCGCGATGTCCAGCTGAACCTGGTACTCTTTCTCTACCACTTCAGCAGACACGTCTTCTGGCTTAACGAATTCTGGTTTGCTTGCAGCGATGTGCATTGCCAGCTGTTTAACCAGCTCTTCGTCAGCGCCTTTAGCCGCAACCAGAACACCGATACGCGCGCCGTGCTGGTAAGAGCCCAGAACATCGCCTTCAAGGGAAGAAACGCGACGGATGTTGATGTTCTCACCGATTTTAGCAACCAGCGCAACACGCTCTTCTTCGAACTGTGCTTTCAGAACTTCAACGTCAGTGATTTTGCCTGCAACCGCTGCGTCCAGAACTTTGTTAGCAAATGCCTGGAAACCAGCATCTTTAGCAACGAAGTCAGTCTGGCAGTTAACTTCCAGAATGATGCCGTAGTTGCCGTCGATTTTGGTGATGATCACGCCGTCAGCAGCAACGTTGCCTGCTTTCTTAGCTGCTTTGATCGCACCGGATTTACGCATGTTTTCGATTGCCAGCTCGATGTCGCCATTCGCTTCGGTCAGCGCTTTTTTGCAATCCATCATGCCTGCGCCAGTACGCTCACGCAGCTCTTTTACCAGGGATGCGGTAATTTCAGCCATTCTTAAATCCTCGGGAGATGTGAACTGCCCGGCCGGGAGCCAAACAGTATAAATTGAAAAAAGGGGCCGATAATGGGCCCCTATTCATACACGGTACTAATAAGGGGTAAAACCTTATTATTCAGCTTCTACGAAGCTTTCTTCCGCCTGAGAAGCCAGATCCTGGGAACGGCCTTCACGAACGGTAGCAGCTACAGCGCTCAGGTACAGGCTAACAGCACGGATTGCGTCGTCGTTACCCGGGATAACGAAGTCAACACCGTCCGGATCGGAGTTGGTATCAACGATAGCGAATACCGGGATACCCAGGTTGTTAGCTTCTTTGATTGCGATGTGCTCGTGGTCTGCATCGATTACGAACAGCGCGTCTGGCAGGCCGCCCATATCTTTGATACCGCCCAGGCTGTTTTCCAGCTTGTCCAGTTCACGAGTGCGCATCAGCGCTTCTTTCTTAGTCAGCTTATCGAAAGTACCGTCCTGAGACTGGGTTTCCAGATCTTTCAGGCGCTTGATGGACTGACGAACAGTTTTCCAGTTGGTCAGCATGCCGCCCAACCAGCGATGGTTCACGAAGAACTGGTCGCAGCTGTTAGCAGCATCTTTCACAGCTTCGCTTGCAGCGCGCTTAGTACCAACGAACAGAATCTTACCTTTACGGGAAGAGATCTTGTTCAGCTCAGCCAGGGCTTCGTTGAACATTGGTACAGTCTTCTCAAGGTTGATGATGTGAACTTTGTTACGTGCGCCGAAGATGAAAGGCTTCATTTTCGGGTTCCAGTAACGGGTCTGGTGACCGAAGTGAACACCAGCCTTGAGCATGTCGCGCATGGAAACAGTTGCCATGTTTAAAACCTCTATATTGAAAGTTGGGGTTATGCCTCCACGTATCCCATATTACCGACCCCGAAGGGCACCCCGGAATATGTGCCGATACGTGTGTGTTGTTACACAAAGTGAGATTTGTCGCTCCCGTCCAGCCTGTGTATCTGAGATGGATCGGAAGTCCGGCGCGCTTTATATCACAAAACACGGCCAGAAACCAATAATTGTTGGCGGAGTGTGCTGTTAATGATTCTCAATTTGGCACGGGGTGCGCCTGACTGATACCATTGACAACACTTACACTAGTATTGTCGAAAAAATCGACACCGATGGACAGATTACATGGCTATCTCTATTAAGACACCTGAAGAAATTGAAAAGATGCGCGTCGCCGGTCGTCTGGCCGCGGACGTGCTGGAAATGATCGAGCCGTTTGTGAAACCGGGCGTCAGCACTGGCGAACTGGATCGCATCTGTAACGACTATATCGTCAACGAGCAGCACGCGGTCTCCGCCTGCCTTGGCTATCACGGTTTCCCGAAATCCGTCTGCATCTCTATTAATGAAGTGGTTTGCCACGGCATTCCGGACAACGAAAAACTGCTGAAAGATGGCGACATCGTCAACATCGACGTGACCGTGATTAAAGACGAGTACCACGGCGACACTTCTAAGATGTTCATCGTTGGCAAGCCAACGATTCTGGGCGAGCGTCTGTGCAAAGTGACGCAAGAGAGCCTCTACCTGGCGCTGAAAATGGTGAAGCCGGGCATCCGCCTGCGCACCATCGGCGCCGCAATCCAGAAATTTGTGGAAGCGGAAGGTTTCTCCGTGGTGCGCGAATATTGCGGTCACGGTATTGGTCGTGTGTTCCATGAAGAACCGCAGGTTCTGCACTACGATGCAGACGACGGCGGCGTAGTGCTGCAAAAGGGCATGACCTTCACTATCGAACCAATGGTCAACGCGGGTGATTACCGCATCCGTACCATGAAAGATGGCTGGACGGTAAAAACCAAAGACAGAAGCTTGTCTGCCCAGTACGAGCATACTATTGTGGTTACAGACAACGGCTGCGAAATTATGACGTTGCGCAAGGATGACACCATCCCGGCGATACTGACGAACATTGAGTGATAAGAAGCCGGCGAATGCCGGCTTTTTTAATGGCGATAGCTTTTTCTTATGGGTGGCGCACGATGAGTAATCTCTTACCCGAACAGTATGCTAACACAGCACTTCCCACCCTCCCCGACCAGCCTGATAACCCGGGCGTCTGGCCACCACATGAGCTGACCTGCGCGCATATCAAAGCCCACATGGAGGTTTTCCATCGCTGGCTGGGTAACGCATTTGACGCAGGCGTTTCAGCCGAGCAGCTCATTGAAGCGCGCACCGAATTTATCGACCAGCTCCTGCAACGTCTGTGGATCGACTACGGTTTCGGACAGGTGAGCGACGTCGCGCTGGTTGCGGTCGGCGGCTATGGCCGGGGTGAACTGCATCCGCTCTCTGATATCGACCTGCTGATCTTAAGCCGTAAAAAACTGCCGGACGATCGGGCGCAGAAAATCGGTGAACTGTTGACCCTGCTCTGGGACGTAAAGCTGGAAGTGGGCCACAGCGTACGCACGCTGGAAGAGTGTCTGCTGGAAGGGTTATCTGACCTGACCGTCGCCACCAACCTGATTGAAACCCGCCTGCTGATTGGCGACGTGGCGCTGTTCCTCGAACTGCAAAAGCACATCTTTAGCGACGGCTTCTGGCCTTCGGAAAAATTCTTCGCCGCGAAAGTCGAAGAACAAAACCAGCGCCACCAGCGCTATCACGGTACCAGCTATAATCTCGAACCGGATATTAAAAGCAGCCCCGGTGGCCTGCGCGATATCCACACGCTGCAATGGGTCGCCCGTCGCCATTTTGGGGCAACATCGCTGGACGAAATGGTCGGGTTTGGTTTTCTGACCGAAGCCGAACGTAACGAACTCAATGAGTGTCTGCATCTGCTGTGGCGCATCCGTTTTGCCCTGCACCTGGAAGTCACCCGCTACGATAACCGCCTGCTGTTTGACCGACAGCTCAGCGTGGCGCAGCGCCTGAATTACCAGGGCGAGGGCAACGAGCCGGTCGAGCAAATGATGAAGGATTTCTTCCGCGTCACCCGCCGCGTCTCTGAGCTAAACCAGATGCTGTTACAGCTGTTCGATGAGGCGATCCTCGCGCTGACGGCAGACGAAAAACCGCGTCCGATTGATGACGAATTTCAGCTGCGCGGCACGCTTATCGATCTGCGCGACGAAACGTTGTTCATTCGCGAACCGGAAGCGATCCTGCGAATGTTCTACACCATGGTGCGCAACAGCACGATCACCGGGATCTACTCTACCACCCTGCGTCATCTGCGCCATGCACGACGTCATCTGAAGCAGCCGCTGTGTTACATCCCGGAGGCGCGCTCGCTGTTCCTGAGCATGCTTCGTCATCCGGGCGCCGTCAGCCGCGGTCTGCTGCCGATGCACCGTCACAGCGTATTGTGGGCCTATATGCCCCAGTGGTCGCATATTGTCGGGCAGATGCAGTTCGACCTGTTTCACGCCTATACGGTAGATGAGCACACGATCCGCGTCATGCTGAAGCTGGAAAGCTTCGCTAAAGAAGAGACGCGCTCCCGCCATCCGCTGTGCGTTGATCTGTGGCCACGTCTGGCGCACCCGGAGCTGATCCTGATCGCCGCCCTGTTCCATGATATCGCCAAAGGTCGCGGCGGCGACCACTCCGTGCTCGGTGCCCAGGACGTGCTGAAATTTGCCGAGCTGCACGGCCTGAACTCGCGTGAAACGCAGCTTATCGCCTGGCTGGTTCGCCATCATCTGCTGATGTCAGTTACCGCTCAGCGTCGTGATATTCAGGATCCGGAAGTGATCAAGCAGTTCGCCGAGGAAGTGCAAACGGAGAACCGCCTGCGCTACCTGGTCTGCCTGACGGTAGCCGATATCTGCGCCACCAACGAAACCCTGTGGAACAGCTGGAAGCAGAGCCTGCTGCGCGAACTCTACTTCGCCACCGAAAAACAGCTGCGTCGCGGGATGCAGAACACCCCCGACATGCGCGAGCGTGTGCGCCACCATCAGTTGCAGGCGCTGGCTCTGCTGCGCATGGATAACATCAACGAAGAGGCGCTGCATCAGATTTGGGCGCGCTGTCGCGCCAACTACTTTGTGCGCCACAGCCCAAACCAGCTTGCCTGGCACGCCCGGCATCTGCTGAAGCACGACCTGACAAAACCGATGATTCTGCTCAGCCCACAGGCCACGCGCGGCGGGACGGAGATCTTTATCTGGAGCCCGGACCGGCCTTATTTGTTTGCAGCGGTCTGTGCCGAGCTGGACAGGCGTAACCTGAGCGTTCACGACGCGCAGATTTTTACCACCCGCGACGGCATGGCGATGGACACCTTTATTGTGCTGGAGCCGGACGGCAGCCCGCTGTCGTCGGACAGGCATGAGGGGATACGCTTTGGCCTCGAGCAGGCGATTACGCAGCGCAGCTGGCAACCTCCGCAGCCGCGTCGTCAGGCGGCAAAACTGCGCCACTTTACCGTCGATACCGAGGTCAATTTCCTGCCGACCCATACCGACCGTAAATCCTTCCTTGAGCTGATTGCGCTCGACCAGCCAGGGCTGCTCGCCCGCGTCGGTCAGGTTTTTGCCGATCTGGGAATTTCGCTTCATGGCGCCCGAATTACAACCATTGGCGAACGAGTAGAAGATTTATTTATAATCGCGACGGCCGACCGGCGTGCCCTTAATAATGACCTGCAACTTGAAGTGCAACAACGGTTGACAGCAGCCCTCAATCCAAACGATAAAGGGTGACGTGTTTTTTAGTGAAATGGAAAGAGTAAACAATGCAGCAGTTACAGAACGTTATTGAGTCCGCTTTTGAGCGTCGCGCCGACATCACTCCGGCAAATGTGGATACCGTGACCCGTGAAGCGGTAAACCAGGTTATTTCCCTGCTGGATTCCGGCGCGCTGCGCGTGGCAGAAAAAATCGACGGTCAGTGGGTTACTCATCAATGGCTGAAGAAAGCTGTGCTGCTCTCTTTCCGCATCAACGATAACCAGGTTATCGACGGAGCAGAAAGCCGCTACTTCGATAAAGTGCCAATGAAATTTGCGGATTACGACGAAGCGCGCTTCCAGAAAGAGGGCTTCCGCGTAGTACCACCGGCGGCCGTTCGTCAGGGTGCCTTCATCGCACGCAACACCGTGCTGATGCCATCCTACGTGAACATCGGCGCCTACGTTGACGAAGGCACCATGGTGGACACCTGGGCTACCGTCGGCTCCTGCGCGCAGATCGGTAAAAACGTTCACCTGTCCGGCGGTGTGGGCATCGGTGGCGTTCTGGAGCCACTTCAGGCTAACCCAACCATCATCGAAGACAACTGCTTCATCGGCGCACGTTCCGAAGTGGTGGAAGGCGTGATCGTCGAAGAAGGTTCTGTGATCTCCATGGGCGTTTATATTGGCCAGAGCACCCGTATTTACGATCGCGAAACCGGTGAAATTCACTACGGCCGCGTTCCAGCCGGTTCCGTTGTGGTTTCCGGCAACCTGCCGTCTAAAGATGGCAAATACAGCCTGTATTGCGCGGTCATCGTGAAAAAAGTGGACGCGAAAACGCGCGGTAAAGTAGGCATCAATGAACTGCTGCGCACCATCGATTAATCAGGTATAACAAAAAGCGGGGGCAACCCCGCTTTTTTTATATCCGAAGGTGGCGAAAATAGATTTTTTCGTTAATTATTCATAGGTTATGTTGAGATCAAGGGTACCGCTATGTACGATAATCTGAAAAGTCTGGGCATTACCAATCCTGATGAAATTGATCGTTATAGTCTCCGCCAGGAAGCCAATAACGATATTTTGAAAATCTATTTTCACAAGGACAAAGGAGAGTTCTTCGCCAAAAGCGTTAAGTTTAAATACCCTCGCCAGCGTAAGACCGTTGTCGCTGACGGTATCGGTCAGGGATATAAAGAAGTACAGGAAATCAGCCCTAACCTGCGCTACGTGATCGACGAACTCGATCAAATCTGCCAGCGCGATCGCAGCGAAGTCGATCTGAAACGTAAGATCCTTGACGACCTGCGTCACCTGGAAAGCGTAGTCACCAATAAGATCAGCGAGATTGAAGCGGATCTTGAGAAATTGACGCGTAACAAATGAGCCGTTTTATTGCCCGGTGGCGCTTCGCTTACCGGGCCTACGAACGCATGTAGGCCGGGTAAGGCGAAGCCGCCACCCGGCAAACAGCATCATCTCTGTTCATCCAGCTGCAACGCCACATACAGCAGTAGCCGGTCGTCAAAGTTCCCTAAATCCAGCCCCGTCAGTTCCGAGATCCGGTTTAGCCGATACTCCAGCGTATTACGGTGAATAAACAGCGCTTTTGACGTTGCCAGCGGCTGCACGTTATGCCTGAACCATGCCTGCAACGTGCGGCGCAGCAGCCCGTTGTTGTCCATCGCTTTCAGACGCACAAGCGGACGCGCCAGCTCGTTGGCCTGCCAGCCACCGCGCAGGCTGTCGAGCAGGACTGGCAGCATCAGATCCTGATAGAAATAACTGCGGCTCTCCGGCATGCGCTGTTTACCCACCATCATGGTGGTGCGCGCCGTTCGCCATGAACGGGCAATACTTCCCGGCCCGGTAAAATAATTTCCCAGCGCGACGCGAAAACGGAGCTGTCCGTTCTCCTTCATGCGCTCGATGAGCAGCTCAACGCGGCGACGATGATCTTCCGCGTCCCAGCGACCAAACTGATTAAGCGCAGGCTTGAGCACCACCATTTCCGTCAAAGAGACAATCGCCACCAGGTTGTTACGCTCCGGCGTCGCCAGCATGTTTTGCAGCTGCTGTAGCTCCACCATGGCGCTGTCCACACCAAGCTGGCCGCTATCCACCTCAATAACGGCGACTACGCGCGGCTGATTCAGGTCGATACCCAGACGCTGCGCCCATTCGCTCAGGGCAGGCGTGTGCTCCTCCGCCTGAATCAAATTCATCACCAGCTCTTCACGCAAGCGGCTGTCCTGGGCGAGCAGATGCATCAGACGCGACTGCTCCAGCATCATCTCCGCCGTCATGCAGACCAGCTCGCCGTATTTACGCAGCGATTCAGGATCGCCGGTCAGACCGATAACGCCAACAATTTCTCCTTCCAGACGCAGCGGCAGGTTGATCCCCTGACGGACCCCGTGGAGATGTTTCGCCACGGCGTCATCGATGTCGACCACGCGCCCCTGAGAGAGCACCAGCAACGCCCCTTCGTGCAATTCCCCAATACGCTCACGATCGCCACTGCCGATAATGCGCCCACGGGCATCCATTACGTTGATATTGGTATCGATGATGCGCATGGTTCGCGCCACGATATCCTGCGCCATTTTGGTATCAAGATGCCAGCCAGCCATATAACCCTCCCGTGAGCAGAGCTCAAGCATAGGGAAGTTCAGGTAAGGCTGCATTGTGCAGATGCCCAAAGGCAGAGAGAGATGTATGGAGTTGTGGGAAAGGTCACAGAAAAGAGAAAGCCCCTGCGAACAGGGGCTTAAGAAGATTACTGCATCAGGAGATAAATAGAGGTATCACCACGCTGAATATTCAGTGCCAGCACGGAAGGCTTGCTGTCGAGAATTTTGCGCAGTTCAGCGATGTTTTTCACCGGCTGCTGGTTAGCGCCCATGATCACATCACCTTTCTTCAGGCCGATACGGGCAGCAGGTGAGTTCGCTTTCACGTTGTTCACCACCACGCCTTTATCTGCCCCTTTGTTGCTCATTTCAGCACCTTCAATACCGCTGAAGATGGTGCTGGAATCCACCTGATTCTGACTGCTCTGTTGCAGTTCCAGGCTCACGTTAACCGGCTTACCTTCACGCAGCAGTCCGAGGGTCACTTTACTGCCGATTGGCATAGAACCCACTTCCGCACGCAGGGCGGCAAAACTGCTGATCGGCTTACCGTTCAGGGAGGTGATCACGTCACCCGCTTTAATGCCGGCTTTCGCCGCCGAGGAGTTCGGCATGACCTGGCTTACGAATGCGCCGCGCTGAGCGTCCACTTTCATCGCTTTCGCCAGCTCGGAGTTCAGTTCGGTACCCATGATCCCCAGCTCACCGCGTTTCACCTGTCCATATTGCACCATCTGCGCAGTCAGGTTTTTCACCATGTTGCTCGGGATAGCAAAGCCGATACCGATGTTGCCACCGTCCGGTGCCAGGATAGCGGTGTTGATACCGATCAGCTCACCGTTCAGGTTAACCAGCGCACCGCCGGAGTTACCGCGGTTAATGGCCGCATCCGTCTGGATGAAGTTTTCATAGTTTTCCGCGTTCAGGCCGCTACGTCCCAGCGCAGAGACGATACCCGAGGTCACGGTTTCACCCAGACCAAACGGGTTACCGATGGCGACGGTGTAGTCACCCACGCGCAGCGCGTCAGAGTCGGCAAGCTTAATCGCCGTCAGGTTCTTCGGATCCTGGATTTGAATCAGCGCGATATCAGAGCGCGGGTCTTTACCGACCACTTTGGCATCGAATTTACGGCCATCGCTCATCTGCACCTTAATGGTGTTAGCATTATCTACCACGTGGTTATTGGTCACCACGTAGCCTTTCGCTGCATCAATAATAACGCCCGAGCCGAGTGCCATGAATTTCTGCTGCTGGCCGCCGCCCTGACCGTCATCCCCTGCGCCGCCACCCTGACAGAACGGAGAACTCTGGAATGGCGAACCGTCCTGGCAGAATGGCGAATTGTCGCCGAAGAACTGCTGGAAATTACGCGGCATACGCGGCGTATTGACGGTCGTGCTGCCCTCAACGTTAATACTCACCACCGATGGCATCACTTTTTCGAGCATCGGGGCCAGGCTTGGCATCTGCTGCGCAGTCGCTGCCGAGGAAGCTGTCTCGGCCGCCATCGCCAGAGGGGACAGCGCTAAACCTAAACTCAGAGCCAGTGCACTCATTGCTAATGTGGTTTTTTTCATGTTTCTCAATCTCGATTTACCAGATAACGCAAAATTGCTGTGTAACTCAGATTCGTTTTATACCGCTTAGTTCCGGGATTAAGTTTATGGAAAAAGTAAAAATTTATTGGTCGTCTTTACAAAACTCATGGCTTATTCAACGGCCATAAGCTTGCGGTATTCATCCCAGGCATACAAATCTGTCATCCCGCTGATATAGTCCTGGATAAGGCGACAGCGATAATAATATTCCATGACTGGCCATTGGGAAGAATGGCGATCTATTTTACTGACGGCCTCAATGTATGCCAGCCGGTGGCGGGTTGAAAGCTTCTGATAGAGACGAGATTCAATCGGCAGGCGGCGAACACGTTCATTATCTGCCAGCTCACTGAACTCATCGACCGTCAGCTGGAGCAGCGGGCCATAAATCTCCAGCAACCCGCTGATAACCCGGTATCCTTGCAGCTCCAGCTGCTCGACATCCGGGTGGCTGAAAACATGGCGAACAGCCACGTTTTTATATAATTCAAGAAGCTGACTAAAACTGCTCTCATCTTCCAGCAGGGCGTGATTAAATTCCCCGCTAAATATCATCGGCAAATTATCAATGAAACGGGCGGCCGCATACGGCACCAGTTTATTCAGCGTGTTCACCCGCAAATACATAAAGAACTGATCTTCGGTACTGCGGCTCAGCGAATTTGAACGCGATTTATCCCAGGCATTCTCGACGACCTGCGCAAACAGAGAACCTTTTTCATGCTCTCCCCAGGCATCATGAAGATGCTGATACAGCTCCTCGACGCTGAATATTCTTTTTTCCACCGCGTCTTCCAGATCGGCCACGCAATAAGAAATGTCATCAGCCGCTTCCATAATCCATGTCAATGGAAAACGGCCATTAGGGGTCAGAGACAGTTCTTTACGCAACCGCGCGATGTATGCTTCTTCCGATAAGTAATAGCCCGGTTTTTTCATCAGGTAGCTATGCGTGGCGGGCGTTTCTCCGGTCCACCATGCGGGACGCGTGTATTTAAGAATACAGCCCACCTGGGCCCAGGTCAGATTCATCCGCATCAGGGAGTGCACCAGACGGATCCCCTGCGCGTTACCTTCGAAATGACACAGATCCTGGCGCACCTTACGGCGCAGATCGTTCAGGCTATCTTCGCCTTCACGCAGGCATAAATCGCGTACCACACAGCGGTCATCGCTGAGCGGCTGGCTTATGGCGTCAGAGGGAAAAAGCCGCTGTTTAAACCAGTCATTGATGGCGGCCTCGCCGAAATGACCAAAGGGAGGATTGCCGATATCGTGCATCAGGCAGGCCATCTCAACGATGCTTTCGAACGGCCCGGTCAGTTCATCCAGTCCGTAGGTTTCCAGCAGACGTTGCTCTTTAAGGCGGCTGAGGATCTCTTTCGCAATGTAGCGCCCCACCTGCTGCACTTCCATGGAGTGCGTTAACCGCGTACGCACCGCGGCGTTACGCTCCAGCGGGAACACCTGGGTTTTTTGCTGTAACCGACGGATGGCGGGCGAGTTGATGATGCGTCCGCGATCGCTTTCGAAAATGCTCAGGATCTCATGTTCGCTCTTTTCGCCCTGTGGCGAACGGAAACGTCGGTGCCAGTTAATTTTGGTGCGAAAATCGATTGGTGCCATGTGCTCCCCCGCGTGAGAATGCGTTTCCCCTTAACCGCATGATAGACTATGCATCTTAACAAGGCACATCGCGAGTAAATCTATGAAAATCGGCATTATTGGTGCAATGGAAGAAGAAGTTACGCTGCTGCGTGACAAAATTGAGAACCGTCAGACCCTCTCCCTCGGTGGCTGTGAGATCTACACCGGCCAGCTGAACGGTGTTGACGTGGCTCTGCTGAAATCAGGCATCGGTAAAGTTGCAGCGGCACTGGGCGCGACCCTGCTGCTTGAGCGCTGCAAGCCTGACGTTATCATTAATACGGGTTCTGCGGGCGGTCTGGCGCCAACGCTGAAAGTGGGCGATATCGTGGTTTCCGACGAAGCGCGTTATCACGATGCAGATGTCACCGCATTCGGCTACGAATATGGTCAGCTTCCGGGCTGCCCGGCCGGGTTTAAAGCGGATGATAAGCTGATTGCCGCCGCTGAAAGCTGCATTAACGAGCTGAACCTCAATGCGGTACGTGGCCTGATCGTCAGCGGCGATGCCTTTATCAACGGCTCTGTCGGTCTGGCGAAAATCCGTCATAACTTCCCGCAGGCTGTGGCCGTTGAGATGGAAGCCACGGCCATCGCGCACGTATGCCATAACTTCAGCGTGCCGTTCGTGGTCGTTCGCGCGATCTCTGACGTGGCGGACCAGCAGTCCCACATCAGCTTCGACGAATTCCTGGCCGTTGCGGCCAAACAGTCCACCGTGATGGTGGAAACCCTGGTGCAGAAACTGGCGCGTGGGTAAGGTGTCATTCAGGGCGCTGGTCGCCCTGCTTCTGCTCGCTCCGGCCTGGCTCATCGCCGCGCCGCGGGTGATCACTCTCTCCCCTGCCAATACGGAACTGGCGTTTGCCGCCGGGATCACGCCCGTTGCGGTGAGCAGCTTTTCCGATTATCCACCGCAGGCCGCCCATATCGAACAGGTTGCCACCTGGCAGGGAATGAACCTGGAACGCATCGTGGCGCTGAAGCCCGATCTGGTCCTCGCCTGGCGCGGCGGTAATGCCGAACGGCAGGTGAACCAGCTCTCTTCGCTGGGAATAACGGTAAAATGGGTGGACGCGGTGAGCATCGAACAGGTGGCGCAAACCCTCCGTGACCTCGCGCCTTTCAGCCCTACCCCCCAACGCGCCGGGCAGGCTGCACAGCAGATGCTCAACGACTATGCCGCGCTAAAAGCCCGATACGGCACGCAACCGAAACAACGCGTTTTTCTGCAATTTGGCAGCCAGCCGCTGTTCACTACCGGGAAAGGTTCGATCCAGAACCAGGTGCTTGAAACCTGTGGAGGTGAAAATATCTTTGCCGAAAGCCGGGTTCCCTGGCCCCAGGTCAGTCGTGAGCAGGTTCTTGCGCGACAACCGCAGGCCATTGTGGTGGTCGGAAATGCGAGCGAGATTCCTAAAATAGAACAATTCTGGCATCGGCAGCTTAAAATTCCGGTTATCGCACTCAACAGCGACTGGTTTGAACGCGCCAGCCCGCGTATTATCCTCGCCGCAAAACAACTCTGCGCCGAACTGGCAGAGAGTCACTCAAACAGATAAATACCCCCTTCGAGGATTTAACGATGCTCGTGTATTGGCTGGATATTCTTGGCACAGCCGTTTTTGCTATCTCCGGCGTTTTGCTTGCCGGAAAACTACGCATGGACCCTTTTGGCGTACTGGTACTCGGCGTCGTTACGGCGGTGGGAGGCGGAACGATCCGCGATATGGCGCTGGCAAATGGCCCGGTATTTTGGGTAAAAGATCCCACGGATCTGGTGGTGGCGATGGTCACCTGCCTGTTAACCATCGTGCTGGTTCGTCAGCCTCGCAGACTGCCAAAATGGATATTGCCGGTGCTGGATGCCGTCGGTCTGGCGGTCTTTGTGGGGATAGGCGTGAATAAAGCCTTTATTGCCGGGACTGGCCCGCTGGTGGCGATCTGTATGGGCGTGTTAACCGGCGTGGGCGGAGGGATTATTCGCGACATACTGGCGCGAGAAGTCCCGATGATCCTGCGAACGGAAATCTACGCGACGGCCTGTATCATCGGGGGGATTGTTCACGCCACGGCGTATTACACCTTTGCTGTCCCGCTGGAGAATGCGGCGATGCTGGGGATGGTGGTAACGCTGGTGATCCGTTTAGCGGCGATACGCTGGCACCTGAAGCTGCCGACGTTTGCGCTGGATGAAAATTCAAGATAGGCGTCGTTTATAAGCCCGGTAGCGCTTCGCTTACCGGGCCTACAATCTGCGTTCAGGCTTAAATACTGAACGAAGAACCACACCCGCAGGTGCTGGTCGCATTCGGGTTAGTCACCACAAAGCGCGAACCTTCCAGACCTTCAGTGTAGTCCACTGAACCGCCCACCAGATATTGCAGGCTCATCGGGTCAACCACCAGCGCGACGCCCTGTTTCTCGATAGTCATATCACCATCGTTAACCTGGTCGTCAAAGGTAAAACCATACTGGAAGCCACTACAGCCGCCGCCGGTAATATAAACACGCAGTTTCAGATCCGGATTGTCCTCGTCGGCAATCAGGGTTTTCACTTTTTTCGCTGCTGCTTCGGTAAATTCCAGCGGCAACGCTACGTCATCACTCATCTTATGCTCCCATGAATACTGCGACTGCTATTGGGCAAAAATCACCCAATTCTTTTTGTCATTATCTAATACCCTGGTAATTCATTCAAGTATTCTGCTTCAGGGCCTGTTCAGCTTCCTGTTTCGCCAGGGTACGGGCAAGAATGGTGGAGTATAGCGGTTTTCCACCCAGGAATTGGGCTAATAGTGTCGCGCCGAGACAGGTAATGATCATTGGCAAAATGAGCTGGTAATTGTCGGTCATTTCCAGCACCAGTACGATCCCGGTCAGCGGCGCGCGCAGGGAGGCCGCCAGCAGCGCCCCCATTCCCGCAACCGCAAACGTCCCCGCATCCAGATGGTAGGCCGGGAACCCTGCCGCCGCCGCCATCCCGAACGCCGTACCCAGCAGCGTCCCCAGTGCCAGCATCGGAGCGAAAATGCCACCCGGTGCGCCGGAGGAGAAGCACAATACCGTGGTAATGACGCGTGAAATAAACATAAACAGCAGCAGGCCTACGCTGAAATTCCCCGCCGCGGCAATGGGAATCAGGCCGAAACCGCCGCCCGCCGCATTAGGTTCGATAAAGCCGAGGATCCCGCACACGCCGCCAAGCAGGCCTCCCACCAGCACCCATTTCGTGGTATTTCCGCCATGGATGCGCTGAAACATATCCTGCGCCCGTAAAATCAGGGTGTTAAAAAGCGGGCCGACGACGCCAAAAATCATCCCAAGAACCAGATACAGCCACAGGGTATTGACCGGCGCATTGGTCAGCTTGCCAACTTCAATCACCGCCCCTTCGCCGTTAAAGACGCGAAAGACAATGCTAGACATAATCACGCCGGTAAACACCGCTTTAATGGAGATCAGGTTGTAGCGGAACTGGGCGCGCATCTCTTCAATGATAAACAGGATACCCGCCAGCGGCGCGTTAAACGCCGCAGACAGCCCCGCTGCGGCCCCCGTCGCCAGCAGTGTATGCCGTGCTTCGGCGCTGCGCATACGGAACAGATCGCCGACCATGCGCCCGACGTTACCGCCCAGCTGTACCGTTGGCCCTTCCCGACCGAGCACCATGCCCGCCCCGAGGGTTCCCATCCCGCCGATAAATTTCACAGGAAGCACCCGCCACCAGCGAACCGGGCGTAGCTCCTCCAGCGCCCCCTCAATTTCAGGGATCCCCGAGCCACCTGCTTCAGGTGCGAATTTACGCACCAGAAAATACCCCACCATGGCAAACAGCGCCGAAAGGCCAAAGGCCCACACCCAGACCAGCCATTCCCGATCGGCAAAGCTGGCGACAGTACCTATGCGCCAGTTGAGCACCGCGTTGACCGCTTTCTCGAATGCGACCCCCACCAGCCCGGCCAGCGTACCGACCACGGCGGCTGCCAGCAGAATGGCTAACGGTGTTTTGTCACGGTTGAGCAGCCGCCGGATACTGACCCGGTGCTTCGCGCGCGTAAACTGTTGTTGTTCAAAAGAAGGTGTGTTCTCGTTCATTACCTGTTCTGTTTCGTCATACAAAAGGCCGCAGGGATTCTACCAGAGACAATCCCCTCGTCCCCTGAAAAATACTTAACAATTGTTAAGCCTTCTGAGGGGCAAAAATTTTATAACCTCTTCCGAATCACTTAGAATAGTTGCCTTAACTTATTTCTACGAACCAGGAACGACGCCATGAGCAAGTCTGAAAACCTCTACAGCGCAGCCCGCGAGCTAATCCCAGGCGGCGTGAACTCACCCGTGCGCGCCTTTACCGGCGTGGGTGGCACCCCGCTGTTTATCGAACGTGCGGATGGGGCATATCTGTATGATGTGGATGGTAAAGCCTATGTCGATTACGTCGGCTCCTGGGGCCCGATGGTACTGGGGCACAACCACCCGGCGATCCGCAACGCGGTGATTGAAGCCGCTCAGCGCGGCCTGAGCTTCGGCGCGCCAACCGAGATGGAAGTCAAAATGGCGGAGCTGGTCACCGAGCTGGTGCCAACGATGGACATGGTGCGTATGGTGAACTCCGGTACCGAAGCGACCATGAGCGCTATCCGTCTGGCGCGCGGTTTTACCGGTCGTGACAAGATCATCAAGTTCGAAGGTTGTTATCACGGCCACGCCGACTGCCTGCTGGTAAAAGCCGGTTCCGGCGCGCTGACGCTCGGTCAACCGAACTCCCCGGGGGTGCCGGCTGATTTCGCGAAACACACGCTGACCTGCACCTATAACGATCTGAACACCGTTCGCGCCGCGTTCGAGCAGTATCCGCAGGAGATCGCCTGCATCATCGTTGAACCGGTGGCGGGCAACATGAACTGTATTCCACCGCAGCCGGATTTCCTGCCGGGCCTGCGCGCACTGTGCGATGAGTTCGGCGCGTTGCTGATCATCGACGAAGTGATGACCGGTTTCCGCGTCGCGCTGGCGGGAGCACAGTCATACTACGGCGTAGAGCCGGATCTGACCTGCCTCGGCAAAATCATTGGCGGCGGCATGCCTGTCGGCGCGTTTGGCGGCCGTAAGGACGTGATGGACGCGCTGGCGCCAACCGGTCCTGTTTACCAGGCAGGTACGCTCTCCGGTAACCCGATTGCGATGGCGGCGGGCTTTGCCTGTCTGACCGAAGTGGCGCAGCCGGGTATCCACGAAACCCTGACGGACCGGACGACGCAGCTGGCAAACGGCCTGCTGGAAGCCGCAGAAGACGCGGGTATTCCGCTGGTGGTAAACCACGTCGGCGGGATGTTCGGGATTTTCTTCACCGATGCGAAAACCGTGACCTGCTATCAGGACGTGGTGAAATGCGACGTGGAACGCTTCAAACGCTTCTTCCACCTGATGCTGGAAGAAGGCGTGTATCTGGCCCCGTCAGCGTTTGAAGCGGGCTTTATGTCCGTGGCGCACAGCGAAGAAGATATCAATAACACCATCGACGCCGCGCGTAAGGTGTTCGCGAAGCTGTAAAATGTACGGCTTGATGCCCTCACCCCAACCCTCTCCCACAGGGAGAGGGTTCCCCAGTAATTTGAAAGCAAAAGCGATAACGTTGCCTCAGAATAACTGAGGGCTTTCAGCGATGCCTCGGTCCGGCTGTAAATCGCTGAGGCGTTTCCTGTAGGCCGGGGCGAGGCGCAGGGATGCGCCGAGAGGGCGGGCTTTACAGGGATGTTACCTCCGCCCGTCCCCGATAAGCCGGAAGGAATAAGCCGAAGGCACCGCGAAGCGGCGATTTTCCGCCGGGAGCCCGGGTCGCCAGGGTGGTGGCGACTGAGCCACCCTGGCACGTTCACCGCTCATGTCGTGACAGAGTAGCAAGGAACATAACGTGAACGGAATGACCACCAGAGCCGTATGTTCCCCCTCACCCCAGCCCTCTCCCTCAAGGGAGAGGGGGCCGTCTGTGCAGGCATTATTTTGTGGAGAACCCTCTCCCACAGGGAGAGGGAGCAAACACGAAAACGGCAATCTAAGGATTGCCGTTTACTTTTATTACCGACTTTGCTTTCTCAACAGATATATAAAGTACGGCGCGCCGATAAAGGTCGACAGCAGGCCCGCCGGGATCTGATACGGGAACAGCACCATCCTTCCGCACCAGTCAGCAAAGACCAGGATCGCTCCGCCCGTCAGCGCAGAGATCACGATATGCGGCAAAGTCCTGCGGAAGCCCATCATACGGGCGATGTGCGGCGCCATTAATCCGACAAAACTGAGCGGGCCGATAGTCATGGTGGCCGTCGCCGTCAGGCACGCGGCCAGCAGCAACAGGGCGATACGCGTTGGCGTCAGCGCCACCCCGACCGCGCGGGCGGTATCCCCACCCAGCGGCAGAATGGTCATCCAGCGACGGCACAGCGGCACAATCGCCAGCAGTACGATCATCACAATCCCGGTATGCACCACCTGACTGCCGGTGGCGTTGTACGTTGAACCGGAAATCCAGGTCAGGATCTGCGCCATGCGCGGATCGCCGCTCGCCTGCAACATCATCAGCAGCATAGTAAACGCGGTGCTGAGCGCCATCCCGGCCAGCAGCATGCGGTGAGGTGAGAACCCCCCTCGCCCGGAGGCGATCAGGATAATCATCAGCGTGACTGCCGCGCCGATACTCCCGGCAGGCATTAGCCAGCCGAACGCATTTCCCGGCACGAGGAACAACATCAACACTACGCCAAACGCGGCCCCGGAGCTGATCCCTAATACTTCCGGGCTTGCCATCGGGTTGCCGGTGAGACGCTGGATAATACAGCCCGCCACCGCCAGCATGACGCCCGCAATCAGCGCGGAGAAGATCCGCGGCCAGCGCCACTGCATGAGTTCATGCAGCAAATCCCCCGTCGCCCAGTGCCAGCCTGTGGCGTCGCGTCCCAGCGAGAGTGCGGCAAACGAGGCGATAACCAGCACCGCCAGTCCGGCAAGGCTGAACCACACCACCGACTGACGTTCGGCATGTACTTTATCGCCGGCATCCATTGCCGGGGCGCTAATGCTGCGCAGGCGCGGCAACAGCCACAGCAGCAGCGGCGCGCCGATCAGGGCCGTCACCGAGCCCGTGGAAACTTCCATCCAGACGCGCGCCAGCCAGAGAATGAGTTGATCGGAAAGCCAGAGGATCAGCGCACCAATCAGCGGAGCCAGCATCAGACGCGCCAGCAGACGGCGCGCGCCGAGCATTTTTGCCAGCAACGGCGCAAACAGACCGATAAAACCGATGATGCCGACGGCGTTAACCAGTAACGCGCTCAGCACAATCGCCAGGGTCAGGGCCGCCAGACGCGCCAGCGACAGCGCCAGCCCCAGATTGCGCGCCACGCCGTCATCGAGGCCCATCAACGTCAGCGGACGCAGCAGCAGCAGCGTCAGCACCACGCCGCCGAACAGCTGCGGCCACAGGCGCTGGACGATACTCCAGTCGGTCTGGGTGAGCGTGCCGGTACTCCACATAAACATGCTTTGCAACTGGTCGTGGTGAAACAGCACCAGCAGCTGGTTGATCGCCCCACAGTAGAGGCTGACGACCAGCCCCGCGAGGATCAGCGTGACTGGCGAGAGACGTTTTCCCCATGCCACGCCAAAGACCAGCGCACCGACCACGCATGCGCCTGCCAGCGCGGCAAACTGCGAGGTTAGCACTCCCGGCAGGGTCCAGAGAGTAGTGATGGTGATCCCCAGCTGAGCCCCCGTCGCCACGCCCAGCGTGGTCGGCTCTGCCAGCGGGTTACGCAGCACCTGCTGAAACAGTACGCCCACCAGTCCCAGTCCCGCCCCGACCAGCAGGGAGATAGCCAGACGCGGCAGCAGGCTGTAGTGGAACAGCATTTGCTGAATATTATCGATATCCGGTGCGGCAAACGCGGCTGCCCATTGATCGCGCGGTAACGCCGTGCTCAGGTTAAAGCCGGTTAACATCAGGGCAGCCAGAAAAATGAGCGCTAACAGTAACATCGGGAAACGGGCCATACGCGTGCTCATGCCTTGCCTCCCAGTGCATTGTCCAGCACGCGGGCAAAATGCATTGCCGACAGCGTCGCGCCGTAGAACCATACCGCTGGCGCGCGCAGGAAGCGCTGCTCGCGGACGAACGGCATTGCCTGCCAGAGCGGGGTCGCCATCAGGGTTTGCATCTCGCGCTCGTTCCCGTGATCGAAGCACAGCACGTCCACATCACGAAACGCCGCCAGACGGTCAATACCCACGGCGGTACTGCCCCAGAATGTCATCTCGCCTTCCCAGGCATTGCGAATGCCAAAGCTGTCGAGCACTTCCTGGAACAGACAGTTATTTCCAAAGACCAGCATATGGCGGGCATCCAGCAGGGTTACCATCAGCAAAGGCCGATCGCCACGGTGGGCAAAGCGCGGCTTGAGGGAATCAATCAGCGCATCAAATTCATCGAGATGTTTTTTCGCCTGAGCCTCACGGTTGAGGAACTGCGCCATCTCGTGGATGGAATTTTTTGCCATGGTCAGCGGCTTTTTGCCGTCGCTAAAGGAAAAGCCCCGTCCGGGCGCAATCTTCGCCATGGTCTCTTCCGACGGGCCATACCCCGCAGACCAGAATAAATAAGACGGTTTCATCTGGGTGAGAAGCTCAAGGTTCGGCTCCGTACGCAGGCCAATGTCGATGACGGAGTCCGGCAGTTTTGGCTCATTCACCCACAGGGTGTAGTTGGGAATATCGGCCACGCCGTAAGGCGTCACGCCAAGCGCCATCATCAGTTCGACGGGCAACCACTCCAGCGCCACGATGCGGTGCGGATCGATAGCGGCAGCGCGGGCCGGGCCCATCTTTAACAGCAGCGGTGAGAGCGCCATGGCCGTCAGCAGGCGACGGCGGCTAATGAATGTTGAATCCAGCATCAGTAGACAAAGCTCACGGGTGCAGCCCCGGCTGGGTGAGGCAGGATGCCCATAGGAATACCGTAGATATGTTCCAGCGTTTCGCTGCGCATCAGTTCGGCAGGCGTACCCTGAGCGATCATTTCACCGCCGCGCAGCGCTACCAGGTAGTCGCAATAGCGTGCCGCCATGTTGATATCATGCAGAACGGCAATCACCGTCAGGCCGCGCTGCTGACTTAAGCGATGCACCAGCGCCAGGACGTCAACCTGATGAGCAATATCCAGCGCCGAAGTGGGTTCGTCGAGCAGCAGGCAGCGGCTGTCCTGCGCCACCAGCATCGCGATCCATGCGCGCTGACGCTCGCCACCGGACAGGCTATCCACCAGACGATGCGCCAGCGGTTTTAACCCAACCAGCGCGATCGCCTCTTCCACTTTCTCTCTGTCAGCGACGCCAAAACGCCCGAGCGCACCGTGCCACGGATAACGTCCAATCGCCACCAGCTCGCGCACCGTCATCCCCTCCGCCTGCGGCAACTGCTGCGGCAGATAGGCCACCTTGCGGGCAAAGGCCTTACTGCTCCAGCTCGCCAGCGGCTGGTCATCCAGCAATATGTCGCCCTCGGACGGCGGCTGATGACGACCCAGCATCTTCAGCAGCGTCGATTTACCGGAACCATTGTGCCCGATTAAACCGGTCACTTTACCTGCGGGAAACGTCAAAGAGAGCGGATGCAGCAAGGTGCGCCCGGGTACGCGAAAGGAGAGATTGTTAAGCGTGAAGGTGGAGTCGGATTGCGTTTTATTATCCTGCATGTCAGCCAACTTAAATAAAAAGGGCACGGCGAACCGTGCCCATAAAGAGGTTAGAAGCGGAAGGTCGCGGTGGCAACAACCTGGCGTCCTGCTCCCCAGTAGCATGCATACTCGCTGTAGCAGCTGGAGACGTATTCACGGTCAAAGATGTTGTTCACGTTGACGCCGACGGAAGATCCCGGCAGACCAAAGCGCGCCAGATCGTATTTCACGGTCGCATCCGCCAGGGCATAACCCGCGACGTTAAAGGACTCATAGGCTTTAGGCGACGCTGAGGAGTAGTACGTCACCGTGTTACCGATGTAACGCGCGCCCGCACCGACGGTCAGGCCACTCAGCGCCGTCTCGTGGAAGGTGTAATCCGCCCACAGGGATGCCATGTTGCGCGGTACTTCTGCCGGACGACGATCTTCATACCAGGTATCGTGGGTATATTCCGCATCTGTGTAGCTGTAGGCCGCCGTTACGTTCACGTTAGCCGACACCGCCGCTTTCGCTTCCAGCTCAAAGCCACGGGAGCGAATTTCACCGCCCTGCACGCTAAAGCCGCTGGTCGGGTTCGCCGGATCGGCGGTCAGGTTGTTGTTCTTGGTCAGCTGATATACCGCGGCCGTCACCACAACAGGCAGATCTTTCGGAACATACTTCACGCCCGCTTCATACTGCTTGCCGCGCGCCGGATCGAACGGTTTGCCGCCCTGGGTGGTGCCAGAGAGCGGTTCAAAGGATTCACTGTAGCTGAAGTATGGGGTAATCCCGTTGTCGAACAGGTAGTTAATCCCCCCGCGCCAGGTAAATGCCTGATCGTTAATTTCCGCGGTGGTCCCGTTATTACGGTTAAAGGCAGACGTTTTTGCAAAGTCATAGCGGCCACCCATGGTGAGTACCCACTTATCCCATTCCGCCTGATCCTGCGCATAGAGCCCGGTCTGCTCCTGGCGATTGAGCATGGCATACGGGAAGTTCACATTGACGTTCGCATTGCCGTGCTGCGGATTGTTCATGCTGATCGGATCGGCGGTACCGTAGTCAGCATCAATATCATTGCGCATACGAAGGTAATCCACCCCCGTCAGCAGCGTATGGTCAACGGCACCGGTCGCGAATTTCGACTGGAGCTGTGTATCAACCGTGAACGAGTTGAGGTCTTCATCTGAGCGCACGTACGCACGGCTGATCTGGGCCGGAGCGATATAGCCGTTACCGTAAACTGAACGGTAAAGCGTATTGATTTTGGTATAACGCAGATTCTGACGCACGGTGAAGGTGTCGTTGAATTCATGCGCGAAGCTGTAACCCACCATTTTCTGACGACGGGAGATCTTATTGTCTTCATCGCCTTCGTTGAAATCGGTCGGCAGTTTGTGCGCCTTTCCGTTAGCATCATAGTAAGGCACAACGGTACCTTCACGCGGCAGCCAGCCGTAGTAACCCGCATCGGGATCGCTCTGGAAGTTGCTCAGGAAAGTGAAATCGGTTTTATCATCAGGACGCCAGCTGAAAGACGGCGCAATCGCGTAACGAGTAGACTTCACCATCTCCTGCTGCGCATTTTCACTGCGTCCTAGGCCGGTCAGACGGTAGGACCACACGCCGTTATCATCAATCGCGTCGCTGAAGTCAAACCCAGTCTGCCACAGGTTATCCGTCCCCATTTTGAACTGAATTTCTTTTAACGGTTCCGTGGTTGGACGCTTGCTGACCATACTCACTACGCCGCCAGGGTGGCTTTTTCCATACAGTACGGACGTCGGGCCTCGCAGCAGCTCTACGCGCTCCAGGAAGTATGGATCCATCGACGCTTCAGAGTAGTTATCCCCTTGCAGCTTCATACCATCCAGATACTGGTTGGTATTCACGGTGCTGGAGGTGGTGAACCCACGAATCGAAACCACATCATAGGTCGTGGAGGCGCCGCGCGTTGCGAAAACGCTCGGCGTGTAGGCCAGCGCCTGTTTAACCGTCCCCGGCTGTTTCATGTCCATCTCTTCACGTGTGACCACGGAAATGGACTGCGGGGTTTTCTCGATCGGTGTATCGGTTTTCGTCGCCGTTGCAGTGCGCTTTGCTGCAATCGTCGGTGCAGGCCCCCAGGCACTCTCCTGCGCAGCCGGTGCGGCAGTAACAGTAATGGTTTCTTCTTTTTTCGGGGTTTCGGCGGCATGAGCATAAGCAGACATGCCGGCAACCGCTGTGGCTACGACGACCGCGATTTTACGCAGCGACGTGTTAATTGGCTGAGCAGTATTGGAAAGCGCCATGATGGATCTCTGATGGAAAAAGTGAATGATAACGTAAACGAGAATTATTATTATGACCGCAGAATAATATGCGAAACGTTGGCTGCATAGCAAGCAGTATGCGGCCCTACAAGATTTAAGGGTTTAAGAATTAACCAGATGAAAATAGAGGGTTAATGAAGTTAGCGGAATGATCGCTAAAGCCCGCCGAAACGGGCCGGAGGGCTTAACGATAGAAGAGTTCGAAAGTCGCGACGGCGTCGACTTTCCCGGCTTTAACCTCTCCCGTTTTGATGTAACGGGCTTTGAGAGGGATCTCAACCGGGACGTTGTCCTGAGTACGAGTTATCGCCGTATAGCTTTGGTCGAACTGCAACACCGTGTCGTTCTTGTCGAGGATTTGAATACCGACACCTCTCGCTGCACTATCGCCGTCGGCGATAGAAAGAATGTTTCCATCGGTCACCCCGGTTGATCCTGCACTAGTGAACTGGTAGTCCACCTTCGTCCCCGCCGCACAGTCGGTAATATTAATTTTGAAGGCACTGTCTGTCAGAATATCGGAATACTGTCCGTCGAAATCCTGTGTATTTACGGTCTTAAGCGGAACATAAATATTCTTATCAACCAGATTACAGGTGTTGGTCGTAATGTGAACACTGGTAGGTGAAAACCTCATCTCACCGATGACGACGCCCCCTAACTCGTCCTGAGCGGTTAATCGGGAAGTATCCAGGTAGCCCTCTTCCACATCACCAATCACAACCAACTGTGCAATCGCACGAAATATTGACTTGTTCTTAGACGAACCGTGAGTCATACCGATATAGCGCCACGGGCGAGTTAAATTATCTTCGATGTAATTGGGAAACTGCTCGTTAGATGACGCCGTGCGGATCCCGATGCCAGGCACATTGGTTTTATACACGCCAGGCAGAACATCTTCGCGTGCATCTGCGTCCGTTAGCGTCAAATACCCCCGACGGATTATCTCATCAGAGCCTGAGCACCTCACGGTGATCTCTTTGCTTTCAACATTATCTTCGTAAATCACCGTGCCGACTGGCGTGTCAGGTTCGAGAACAATCACGGCTGGAAGCGGGAACGTGACTATGCCATCACTCTCTCCCCCGCCGCTGAAGGTACACGTAGCAAAAGCCGGATGAAAGAAAGCACTCAGCACCAGTAAAAAAGCGGCCCGAAGGTAAGGTATCATAGAAAAACGTTGACTCATTTTGTCACCTGACTCACTTACAATTTACTGTGGTTTTAACGATCCCTGATGGGCTGTCGACAGGTACATCAATCATGCCCTGGCATTGTTGTTCCGGCGTTTCCCCCCACTGCACGCTGAATGCCGTTTTGCCACGAAGCCCTGAGAGATAGACCTCCCCCTCATCCCCCACGATTGCCGTAGTGTTATCAAGCGCTATAACAGCGCCAAAGGGAACCACTTTTCCCTGTCGTAATAAGGTCACCAGGGCACGCTGCCCAACGCGAGCATCAAAGGTGGCGGATACCGCGGCACCTTTCGTGGGCACAAGATCCTGTGTCGCCGCGTCAATATCAATATCTTCCCGATCCTGAGTATTCACTGTGAGAATATTGTGCCGGTAGGCCGTCAGGGAGGGAACAATCGCATTGCCAAAGCGGTCGGTATAAATCCCTCGCCCGTTTTGTACTTTGACGTTATCGCCATCTTTGATATGGACAATGGCAAAGGCATCGCGGACGGATTGCCCCAGGGTTACTCCATGTTCATGCGCAACAATTGAACCCTGCGCGCTGTAGTTCCACTGTCGGTTATCGCCCCCGTAGTTATACCCCAGCCCGACATCACCGGCAGATCCCCGGTAGCGCCCGGATACACTGCCGCCATAGCCAGTATCGTGACTGGCATAGGTCTGCTGGAGGTTATAGCTGAGGTTATTGTTCTCAAGTGCCGTGCCGCCGATCCCTACCTGATGCGAAACGAATCCACCGCTGGCAGTGTTGACGCTGTAAGTTGACCAGGCGTTCGCTAACCAGCGTGAAAGAGGTACGTTGACCATCAACGCCATTTGCCGATCGGTATTGGCGTCCGGCGTACGCGTCAGGCTGTAGCTTACCGACCAGGTTATACCGCGCCAGCCGGAGCTTAGCCCCGCACTGACGCTGCGCTCGTGTCCTGCCATGTTCCAGTAATCCTGCTGATAGCCATTAAGGTAAGCCGATCCCCAGTCGGAAACGCGTTGGGAAAGATTAACCTGCATGCGGCTGCGCCGATTATTGGTTCGCCGATAGGTATAAATCCCGTCGTCAATCTCGCTGTCACGCTGGTCGACAGCTTCCTGAAAGGTATAAAACCCAGAGGTGGAATAACGGTAGCTGGCAAGCGTCACGGTGGTGTCTGTATCCGGAATATCCCTGGAATACTGCGCACGCCATGACATCCCGCGGGCATCATCTCGTCCATCATCAAAAGCCGTACGGGCGGCGGTCACATCCACGGATGCCGATCCGAAACGGCCAAGATCGGCGCCTGTTCCCGCCAGCATAGCCTGATACAGCGATGCACCAAGCGCGCCGACGTAAGTCGTTACGCCATAAGGCAGGCCGTAGATGACCGTCCCTTGCAGAAAAGGGGGCTCATCCTCACCTTCATTACCGCGATAACGCCCTGCCGCCAGCGAATATTTAAATGCCCCTTCCCGCTGTAGCACCGGAACCGATGCACTGGCCTGGATGAAGCTGTGTTCGCTACCGTCGGCCTCTTCCACCGTCACCTCCAGATCCGCACCGGATGTGACCTGGCTTAAATCGCGGATCTCAAATGGCCCCGGAGAGACGTTGCTTTGATAAATGGTGTAACCGTTTTGCCTGATGGTGACCTTTGCATCGCTATTTGCTATGCCACGCACCACGGGAGCAAACCCCTGCTGGCTGGTGGGCAGCATGGAAGTATCCGTTTCCAGCTTCACGCCGGTCATTTGGACGCTGTCGAAAAGCTCGCCGTTAGTGTACGTCTGGCCTATCTCAAGCTGACTTTGCAGGGTTTTGATATCACGTTGCAGCGTACTGGCGATTGCATCCCAACCGGCGTTGTCACTCCAGGTGCTGTTGTTACGCAACCGCCACGCCCCGAGGTTGATCCCTGACTCCAGGCCAAGCCATGCAGATGACGTTTTACCAGTACGGTAGTGCTGCTGAGAGCCACTGAACTGGTAGCTTGTCCAGGCGGCGGGAGCACCGTCATCCCAGAATTTCGGGTTGATAGCCCCAGCCGCAGCCTGATCGCGGTATTTTTGCGGGATCACCAGCTTGAGCGTCTGATTATCCTGGTCGTAATCGTAGCGGGAATTATCAATAAAATGGGAGATGTCATCGATTTTCGCTGCATCATCCAGATCTTTCATGTCCGGGATCGTGTCGACTTTTACCCCTAATGCACGCAGATCCGCTTTGGTCAGCTCCGGTAACAGGCGCTGCTTATCGTCAGACAAGATCCAACTCACCGTGCGTTTATCCAGAACATCCCGATCCCACATAATGGTCGTCAGAAAGTTTCCGGGCAGTAGGCCATTATCATTGATGAAATTTTTTAGCGTTGAGGTGTTTTCCAGCGGAGTGTCCATCTCAAGGATCCGCAGGTTAAATTCGTCATCTGCACTCACAGGCTGGATCATCGCGAGCAGCGCTAACGCGATTCCCTTCAGAACCTGTTTGTAGAGTGGAGATGACGACATAGGGTACCAGCATTGTGTGTTTAAAGAGCCTGCTTGCGCTGGGGGGTTTGCGCGCCGAAATCGCTAATAGCAGTCCACGTCACAGGCCCGTTTGCAGATTGAGGCACAGAAAAATATTGCTCGCTGAAAGGTGCGACCATCATTGAAATCGCCCCCGGCGTGGTTTTTGTGTCAGTCACAGGGACACTTTTCCCGCCCACGGCCAACTCGCCAAAGGAGACGTAAAACGGCGTTGGGTTTTTCGCAATGAGCTTGTTACCCTGGCGGAGGAACGTGATTTTTTCATAGGCCTGTAGGGCATCGGCTTCTTTCAAATCAGCAGGGCGCCAGAACAGCTTCAGACGCGTTTTCATCGCGAATTGCAGCGTATTCTTGTCTTTTAAGTCAGGTGATAACGCCGAGACGGATTTCACATTCGCCAGAAATAAAGATTCGCGATCTGCGGGCAGATTTTTTTTATCGCCGGTAAAAATGATGTGCAAAAGGGTCTGACGATTTTCCTGTAATTTATAGACAGGCGGCGTAATGATGAAAGGTGCTTTTGCATCGTTGGGGTAACTCACCCAGCTTTGCACCAGATATCGAGTATGAGGGTCTTTATTTTTGAGTGCTATTTGTACTTCGGATTTATTCGATGGATAAATAATTCGCGTGCCACCGAGAACCACACTTGCCTGTACTGAACAGCAAGAGATAATCAAACATCCACCTAACAATTTTAATAAATAATTCATACTACGTTCCAGAAGGCAGCCCTTTCAGGCTGCCAAAATAGATTTAGCGATAAACAACCTCGAACGTTGCAGATGAGGAGTAGTGACCTGCTGTTGGTTTGTTATCACCAACCTGAATAACTTTCGCGGTGTAATTAAAGACAGATGCTGTGGCGCCAGTGGCATCGTTCGCAACATCGGTACCGGCTTCCGGTTCTGATCCGTTGAAAACCACGTCCCCCTTAGTCCCATTTTCATTACTGACAATGATGCCAACGTTGGTCGCATTGCCAGCGCCGTCAAGATCGTTCTTCAGGCGCTTGTATTCCGCATCCGTTGTGGTGCCACTGAACTTGAGGTTCAGTTTGGCAACCAGCGGATCACATTTTTTCACTTCAATCTTAAAGGCCTTCGACGTCCCGACCTGACCGTCAGTACCAAAATCAGAAGGATAAGTATCTGCAAATGTGACGGTGGAAGTATTGGACCCCGAGCCATCAACATCAATTTCACAGGTATCCGCCACAATTTTTCCGGCGAAATTTACCGTGCCAGAATCATTCGCTGCAAATACCGGCAGAGAAAGTGCAGCCATAAACGTGCTGGCCAGCACCGTTGAAACAACATATTTACTCATAACAATATCCTTATATGTGATGATGAAGATATCCATTCTTGATATATACAAAAATGTTGGGAAGTCCTCTAAGGAATATCCTGTGAGGTCAGTAAATTTCTGGAGAGGATTTAATCAGATTATTCTTCATCGCGTCTAGATCACAAAAAGGCAATACTAAGGAAAACGGTTGCAACTTTCTGTTTTAGATTAAAAAAAGCAAAAATTAATAATTCTACATTTTAAATTTAATAATTTTAAATATAAATGAATGTAAATATAAAAAAAGGCCGCTTAATCATTAAGCGGCCTTTTATTCAGGAAACTAATTAGTTTCCGCCAAACATGTCCTTGATCCAGCCGGCGACACCGTCGCTGTCTTTCTTCTCATTCTGCTGCTGCGGCTGTTGCTGCTGCGGCTGATGGGGTTGAGAAGACTGATCGAACGGGTTACCTGTTGGTTCTTCTGGCTGACTTTGCTGGCACAGCGCATCCGGGTTAGTCGTCCAGACCGGCAGCGTACGCATCCCGCCACCGCAGATAAAGTTGCCCGATGCGTCCACGCCCATATCAACGATATCTTCCGGGGCAACCAGGTTCAGCGGCACCGGAGACTGGTTGGCCAGGTAGCGCTGGTAAATCGACATCGCACCGCTCGCGCCATACAGTTTGGTCGGCTGGTTGTTATCGCGCCCCACCCAGGTGATGACCACTTCACGACCATCAATACCGGCGAACCAGGTATCGACGTTGTTGTTGGTGGTCCCGGTTTTACCCGCCAGATGCAGGCCCGGATACTTCGCTCCCAGCTGACGGCCGGTACCGCGCTGGACAACCTGCTGCATGGTCCACAGCGTCATATAGGCCGCCTGCGCCGGAACAGCACGCTCAGCCTGCGGGAAGCTCTGATACAGCACGGAACCATCTTCGGCAATCACCGAACGCAGAGCGGAAAGCGGAGCACGGTTACCGCCGCTGGCGATGGTCTGGAACGCCTGCGCCACTTCGATTGGCGTCAGGTTAAGCGCCCCCAGAATCATCGCTGGCACCGGGTGCAGCTGATCTTTCGGTACCCCCAGCTTCTGCCAGGTGTCGGTGATGGCCGGCAGGCCCAGCGCCATTCCGAGGTTAACCGTTGGCACGTTCATCGAGCGGGTTAACGCATCCACCAGCATGACCTGGCCGCTGAACTGTCTGTCATCGTTCTGCGGTGACCATACCTGGCCGTTAGGCTGGCGCAGGGAAATTGGCGCATCGGCAATCCAGGTATTCAGGCGATAAAGATTCGGCTGGCTCAGCGCGGTCAGATAGGTCGCCGGTTTTGCCAGTGAACCTATTGAACGGCGCGCCTGCATGGCACGGTTGTAACCCGCAAACTGCGGCTCAGCACCGCCCACCATGGCACGAACTTCGCCGGTGTTACGGTCCACCACTACCATCGCGGTTTCCAGATCGCTCAGCTTACGCTGTTTTTTCAGCGCCGGAATACCTTCTACCGCCGCTTTTTCTGCGGCGTCCTGTGCCACGGAGTCAAAGGTGGTAAAGATCTTCACGCCGGAGAGATCTTTCACTTTATCTCCGAGCTTAGACTGCAACTCCTGACGCACCATCTGCATAAAGGCAGGCTGCGGAGAAATCACCCCACCACGCGGCTGAACGCCCAGCGGACGCGCGCTCAGCATGTCGTACAGCTCCTGGTCAATCACCTGCTGTTGTTGCAGCAGACGCAGCACCAGGTTACGACGCTCCAGCGCCAGTTTCGGGTTACGCCACGGGTTGTAGATCGACGCGCCTTTCACCATGCCCACCAGCAGCGCCTGCTGGTCAAGGCTCAGCTCTTCTACCGGACGGCCAAAGTAGTACAGGCTCGCCAGCGGGAAGCCGCGGATCTCGTTATCACCGCTCTGACCGAGGTACACCTCGTTCATGTACAGCTCAAGAATACGATCCTTGCTGTAGCGTGCATCCATCAGCACGGCCATGTACGCTTCGTTGGCTTTACGCCAGTAAGAGCGCTCGCTGGAGAGGAACAGGTTTTTCACCAGCTGCTGGGTCAGGGTACTTGCCCCCTGCACCGTACGCCCGGCGGTCAGGTTCGCCAGTACCGCACGACCAATGGAGTAAAGGCTAATACCGTCATGCTCGTAGAAGTGGCGGTCTTCGGTTGCCAGCAGGGTATCTACCAGCAGATCCGGGAAGCCGTTACGCGCCACGAACAGGCGCTGTTCGCCGTTTGCGGACGACAGCATGGTGATGAGACGTGGATCGAGACGGAAGAAACCGAACTGGCGATCGTTATCCATGTTCTCAATGGTTTCCAGGCGATCGCCGTCAAAGGTCAGACGCGCGCGCACCTGCCCTTCTTTACTGTCCGGGAAGTCGAACGGACGGCGGATCATCTCAATGCTTTTCGCCTGGACGGTAAATTCACCCGGACGGGTCATTTTCGTGACCTGACGATACTGCGTGGCTTGCAGCAGCTTCACCATCTCGTTCTTGCTGATGGACATGTCCGGCTCAAGGTTCACCATGCGGCCGTACACTGCCGCAGGCAATTGCCAGACTTTCCCGTCGATACGGCTGCGGATCTTCTGATCCAGATAAACGCCGTAAATCGCGATCAGGACAACAAAAACAATGAACAGCTTCAGCAGCAGCCAGAACCAGCCGCGCTTCCCACGAGGCTTACGCCCTTTGCCTTTCCCTTTACGCGGCATCGGTTCTTCATCCTCATAATCGTCTTCATAGTCATCGTCATACTCCTCATCTCTGAGGCGACGACGGCTTACCTTTTCTTTCGCCGGACGCGTCGGCTTTCCCTTACGTCCTATTGGCTCGCGGTCATTCCCCGCCATGCTTTTTCTCCGCAACATTCAGGCGCAAAGGCCAGATTTTCTTATCTTGCACAGGTCAGTGAAAGAAGAAATCTCTCAAAGTTTGTTTCTCCCTCTCCCTGTGGGAGAGGGCTGGGGTGAGGGCATCAGGCCGCACTCCCCTTTTCGATCCATTACGAATATTTCTTCGTGCGCCGCGTCGGCGCGGTATTCGCCGGATCGTCCGGCCAGACGTGTTTGGGATATCGCCCTTTCATCTCTTTCTGCACTTCACGATAGCTCCCCGCCCAGAACGCCCCCAGATCGCGGGTGATCTGCAAGGGACGATGCGCAGGCGAAAGCAGCTCAAGCACTAACGGCACGCGCCCTTCAGCGATGGACGGCGTGGTGGCCTCACCAAACATCTCCTGCATCCGAACCGCCAGCGCCGGCGGATTATCCTCATGATAACGAATGGCAATCCGGCTCCCGGTTGGCACAGTGTAATGCCCAGGCAGTTCACTATCCAGACGTTGACGTAACGACCAGTCCAGTAAATTCTGTAACGCTGCCTTAACATCAAGCGCCTTCAGGGCGCGCAGCGAGTGTACGCCGCTCATCTGCGGCAACAGCCACTGTTCAAGCGTCGCGAGCAGCGTCTCATCATCCACCGCTGGCCACCCCTGTTCCGGCAGCCACTTCGCGGCGCAGTGCAGGCGAATGCGATACTGTTCGGCGTCCGGCGTCCAGTTCAGTACGCTCAGCCCTTTTTCCCGAATGCCGTTCAGCATCGCCTGGTGTAACTCTTCCTCCGACGGCTTCGCCAGCGGTTTCGTCCCGAGCGTCAGTTTGCCAATCTGGCTACGACGGAACGCCTTCAGCGTGCCCTGGGCATCATCCCATTCCAAGATGTCAGATTGCTGAAGCAGCTGCGGGCAGGCACGCGTCAGCGCGTCAATATCCACGGCAACCGCCTGTAAAATACGCGCGTCCGGGGAGTGGCTGCCCTGGAGCAAGAGCGGCGCGATCAGCCATTCGTGACGCGTCAGGGCGTCATCGCTGTCCAGCATCGCGCCCATCCCATTTGCCAGCTGATAGCGACCATCCAGCCCGCGACGGCGAGCGATCCTGTCCGGGAAGGCCTGGGCCAGCAGAGGGATAACTTTATCGCTGTCAGGCGAACCGCCCCGGCAATTCAGGCGTTTACACAGCTGCTGCGCGCGTTGTTGCCAGTTTCCCTGATGGCGAGAAAAGGCCTGTCCCAGATCGCTGCTGCCACCGCGCGGCGGCTCCTCAAGAATAGCCGCCAGTTTTGCCGCCGTGGCAATTTCATCGTCGCCCTGTGCTGCCACCAGCATTGCCGCCAGACGCGGATCGTTGCCAAGCGCCGCCATTTTCTGACCGCGCGCCGTCAGTCGCTCGCCTTCCAGCGCGCCAAGCTGGGTCAGCAGGCTGCGCGCGGCGGAAAGGTTCACGACAGGCGGAGGATTAAGCCAGGTGAGCTGGTCAGGGTCCGGGCAGCCCCACTGCATCAGATCCATCACCAGCCCGGAGAGATCGCTTTGTAAAATCTCAGGCGTGCTCTGCAATGCCGCACGCTCCGCCTGCTCGGCGCTGGTTAAATGCAGGCAAATACCCGGCTCAAGACGCCCTGCTCGCCCTGCGCGCTGCACCATTGAGGCCTGGCTGATGCGCTGCGTCAGTAGCCTGGTCAGCCCGGTACGCGGATCAAAACTGGCCACCCTCTCCTGCGTACTGTCCACCACCAGGCGAATGCCTTCGATGGTCAAACTGGTTTCCGCGATATTGGTTGCCAGCACCACTTTGCGCTGCCCCGCCGGTGCGGGAAGGATCGCCTTGCGCTGGTCAGCCAACGGCAGCGCGCCGTAGAGCGGGCACAGCATAACGTCACTGTTCACCCGGGATGCCAGCTGCTCCTGTACGCGCTGGATTTCGCCTACGCCGGGTAAAAACAGCAGCAGCGAGCCGGGTTCCTGACGGAGCAATTCGGCGGTGGCGATGGCAACCGCTTCGTCAAAACGCTGATGGGCAGGCAGCGGCTGATAGCGGCGCTCGACCGGGAACGCACGCCCTTCAGAGGAGATCATCGGCGCGTCAGGGAGCGTCTGCCGGAGCCGCTCGTTATCCAGCGTCGCCGACATAATCAGCAACCGAAGGTCGTCGCGCAGCCCCTGCTGAACGTCGAGCAGCAGCGCAAGGGCCAGATCGGCCTGGAGGCTGCGCTCGTGAAATTCATCAAGGATCACCAGCCCGACGCCGGTCAGCTCCGGATCGTTTTGCAGCATACGGGTGAGAATACCTTCGGTGACCACCTCCAGCCGCGTGGACGGTCCAACGCAGGTTTCGGCGCGCATCCGGTACCCTACCGTCTCGCCCGGTTTTTCATTCAGCAGTTCCGCCAGGCGCTGCGCCACATTGCGCGCGGCCAGCCTGCGTGGCTCCAGCAGGATAATTTTCCCGCTGATGCTCCCCTCGCGCAGAATTTGCAGGGGCAGCCAGGTGGATTTACCCGCTCCGGTGGGCGCGCTGAGCAAAACCTGTGGCGCATGTTCTAAGGCTGCGAGAAGCTCAGGAAGGACGACGGCGACGGGCAAAGAGGACACTTACGGCTCCAGAGGGTTAACATTAATCGGCGTACATTGTAGCATCGGCGCATATCATTACCGAGTCTTGCGCATGTCTGAGTCAAAACGGCTATTCTTCGCCATTGAATTACCCACCACGCTTCAACGGCAGATTGTTCGCTGGCGCGCCAGCCACTTCCCCGCGGAAGCGGGCCGCCCCGTCGTCGCCGCCAATATGCACCTGACGTTAGCCTTTCTTGGTGAAGTAAGCGCTGAAAAGCAGCGCGCGTTAAGCGCAATGGCCGGACGCATTTCGCAGCCGGGGTTTACGCTGCATCTTGACGATGCCGGGCAATGGCTGCGCTCTCGGGTGGTCTGGCTGGGGACGCGGCAGCCCCCTCGCGGCCTGCTCCAGCTCGCAAACATGCTGCGGGCGCAGGCCGCGCGCAGCGGCTGCTATCAGAGCCCGCAGCCGTTTCATCCCCACATTACCCTGCTGCGCGATGCGGGTCAGGCCGTTGCCATCCCGCCACCGGGCTTTCACTGGTCCTTTCAGGTGAATGAATTTGCGCTGTACGAATCTGCCTTTGTACAAGGACGCACCCGCTATACTCCGCTCCAGCGCTGGACGCTGGGCGACACGTTAAGGAATCCTGATGAAGTTTAGCCCTGCACTCCAGCCCGCTACGCTGATCCAGCGTTACAAACGCTTTCTCGCTGACGTGATCACGCCTGAGGGCGAAACGCTCACGCTGCACTGCCCCAACACCGGCGCCATGACCGGTTGCGCCACGCCGGGTGACACGGTCTGGTATTCCACATCAGAAAATACTAAACGCAAATATCCTCATACCTGGGAAATGACCGAGACGCAAAGCGGGGCATTTATTTGCGTTAATACCCTGCGCGCAAATCAGCTGGTTAAGGAAGCCCTGACAAATGGAATGCTTCCTGAACTGGTGGGTTACGGCACGCAAAAAAGCGAAGTGAAATATGGCGATGAAGGCAGCAGAATTGATTTTATGTTACAGGCGGAAGACCGCCCTGAGTGCTATATTGAAGTGAAATCAGTGACGTTAGCGGAACAGGAAAACGGCTTCTTTCCGGATGCGGTAACGCTACGTGGCCAGAAGCATCTGCGAGAGCTAATGAGTGTAGCGGCGGCGGGCAAGCGCGCCGTGTTGCTGTTTGCGGTTCTGCATTCAGCCATTGAACGCTTTTCCCCGGCCCGTCATATTGATCCTACATACGCGCAATTGTTGAATGAGGCACAAAAGCAGGGGGTGGAGATTTTCGCTTATAAAGCGGAACTTTCTGCCGATAATATGACTCTGAGATCCTCTCTTCCCATTGTCTTATAAGGGATTAGACGATTGACTAATAAGTGTTCTGGCCGCGTGCGCAAATACGCTTTTCCTCACAGGGTTGTCAAGTGTTACGTTTAGATAATTGCCATACGGAAAAGCATCTGCTATTTATAGCGACCTGATTTTTCCCCCAACACGGGGATCGATAGTGCGTGTTAAGGAGAAGCAACATGCAAGAAGGGCAAAACCGTAAAACATCGTCCCTGAGTATTCTCGCCATCGCTGGGGTGGAGCCGTATCAAGAGAAGCCGGGCGAAGAGTATATGAACGAAGCCCAGCTGTCGCACTTCAAGCGTATTCTTGAAGCATGGCGTAATCAACTCAGGGATGAAGTCGATCGCACCGTTACACATATGCAGGATGAAGCTGCTAACTTCCCGGACCCGGTCGACCGTGCCGCTCAGGAAGAAGAGTTCAGCCTCGAACTGCGTAACCGTGACCGCGAGCGCAAACTGATCAAAAAGATCGAAAAAACGCTGAAGAAGGTCGAGGACGAAGATTTTGGCTACTGCGAATCCTGCGGTGTTGAAATCGGTATTCGTCGCCTGGAAGCGCGTCCAACAGCCGATCTGTGCATCGACTGTAAAACGCTGGCAGAAATCCGCGAAAAACAGATGGCCGGCTAACGCCTGCCCTCTCACTACTCAGCTAAGGCGGGAGTCTCTCCCGCCTTGTTACCGTTGATATGTCTGAATCTCACTATATCGGGCGCTTTGCGCCATCTCCCTCCGGTGAATTACACTTCGGCTCATTAATTGCCGCGCTCGGCAGCTACCTACAGGCTCGCGCCCGTCAGGGTCAATGGCTGGTCCGCATTGAAGATATCGATCCTCCACGTGAAGTTCCCGGTGCAGCAGAAACTATTCTGCGTCAGCTGGAACATTACGGTCTTCACTGGGACGGCGACATACTCTGGCAGTCTCAACGCCATGATGCCTACCGTGAACGTCTGGCGTGGCTTGCTGAACAGGGCCTTTCCTATAACTGTACCTGCACGCGGGCGCGAATTCAGAGCGTGGGTGGCGTTTACGACGGCCACTGCCGTACGCGGCACAACGGTCCTGAGAATGCCGCCGTGCGGCTGATACAGCGTTCTCCGGTGACGCAGTTTACCGACGTACTCTCAGGAACAATTCAGGCGGATGAACGCCTGGCGCGTGAAGATTTTATTATTCACCGTCGTGATGGTTTGTTTGCCTATAACCTGGCGGTGGTTATCGATGACCATTTCCAGGGCGTTACGGAAATCGTGCGCGGGGCGGATCTGGTTGAGCCTACCGTGCGGCAAATATCGCTTTACCAGCAGTTTGGCTGGGCGGTGCCGGATTACATCCATCTGCCGCTGGCAGTCAATGAACAGGGAAATAAGCTATCGAAACAGAATCATGCCCCGGCGCTGCCTGACGGCGATCCGCGCCCGGTTTTGATCGACGCGCTGCGATTTCTCAACCAGAATGTAACGCAGGAATGGCAGGATCTGAGTCTGGATGAATTGCTGAAAACGGCCATTGCTGACTGGGCGCTTATGGCCGTGCCAAAAATCCAGCATTCTCAAATGCGTTGCGCTGAGCTATGATTAGCCGCTTTTTTGATAACAAAACACACTACGAGGTGTACTATTTTTACCCGAGTCGCTAATTTTTGCCGTAAAGTGCTGAGCCGCGAAGAGAGCATGGCGAACGACGCTATTGCACAGCCACACATGTCGGTCATTCCGCGTGAGCAGCACAATATTTCCCGCAAAGATATCAGTGAAAATGCCCTCAAGGTGCTCTATCGTCTGAATAAAGCAGGCTACGAGGCCTATCTCGTCGGCGGCGGGGTGCGCGATTTACTGCTGGGCAAAAAACCAAAAGATTTCGACGTGACGACCAGTGCCACGCCTGAGCAGGTGCGTAAATTATTCCGCAACTGCCGTCTGGTTGGCCGCCGTTTCCGTCTGGCGCACGTGATGTTTGGACCGGAAATTATTGAAGTGGCGACCTTCCGCGGTCACCACGAAGCGGGCGTCAACGATCGCACGACTTCCCAGCGCGGCCAAAACGGCATGCTGCTGCGCGACAACATCTTCGGCTCTATTGAAGAAGATGCTCAGCGTCGCGATTTCACCATCAACAGCCTTTACTACAGCGTGGCGGATTTTACCGTGCGCGATTACGTCGGCGGTATGCAGGATCTGAAAGACGGTCTGATTCGCCTGATCGGCACGCCGGAAACACGCTATCGCGAAGATCCGGTCCGAATGCTGCGCGCCGTGCGTTTCGCCGCCAAGCTGAACATGCGTATCAGCCCGGAAACCGCAGAGCCGATCCCGCGTCTGGCGACGCTGATCAACGACGTGCCCCCTGCCCGTCTGTTTGAGGAGTCGTTAAAGCTGCTCCAGGCAGGCTACGGGTTTGAAACCTACAACCTGCTGCGTGAATACAACCTGTTCCAGCCGCTGTTCCCGACCATTACCCGCTACTTCACCGAAAACGGTGACAGCGCAATGGAGCGGATAATTGCGCAGGTGCTGAAGAACACCGATACCCGTATTCATAACGATATGCGCGTGAATCCGGCGTTCCTGTTCGCGGCCATGTTCTGGTATCCGCTGCTGGA
This sequence comes from Enterobacter sp. DTU_2021_1002640_1_SI_PRY_ASU_LCPMC_013, assembly GCF_032389435.1. Taxonomy (NCBI): domain Bacteria; kingdom Pseudomonadati; phylum Pseudomonadota; class Gammaproteobacteria; order Enterobacterales; family Enterobacteriaceae; genus Enterobacter; species Enterobacter sp. DTU_2021_1002640_1_SI_PRY_ASU_LCPMC_013. The sequence goes on along the minus strand of NZ_CP135594.1, from coordinate 823,011 downwards.
AACGGCGCAGCGCATTACCCAGGAGAGCGGTCTCGCCTATTATGATGCGTTCGCGCTGGCGGCAAACGACGTGCTGGACGAAGGCTGTCGCACGCTGGCGATCCCGAAACGTATTACCACGCTGGTGCGTGATATCTGGCAGCTTCAGCTGCGTATGTCCCGCCGTCAGGGTAAACGCGCCTGGAAGCTGATGGAGCATCCTAAGTTCCGCGCCGCGTTCGATCTGCTCTCTCTGCGTGCTGAAGTTGAAAGGAACCCGGAACTACAGCGCCTGGCGCAGTGGTGGGGCGAGTTTCAGGTTTCTGCGCCACCGGAGCAAAAAGATATGCTTACGGATCTGGATGATGAACCGGCACCGCGCCGTCGTCACCGTCGCCCGCGCAAACGCGCACCGCGTCGTGAAGGTACGGCATGACCCTTGCGTATATCGCCATCGGCAGCAATCTGGCCTCTCCGCTGGAGCAGGTTAACGCTGCCGTGCAGGCCGTGGGAGAGATCCCCCAAAGCTGCATTGTCGCGCTGTCCTCATTTTACCGTACGCCGCCGCTCGGCCCGCAGGATCAACCTGATTATCTGAACGCCGCCGTGGTGCTGGAAACGACCCTTGACGCAGAAACGCTGCTGGATAATACCCAGCGTATTGAGCTACAGCAGGGTCGTGTCCGCAAAGCCGAACGCTGGGGACCGCGCACGCTCGATCTCGATATTATGCTTTTCGGTCACGAGGTGATTAACACCGAACGCCTCACCGTTCCGCATTACGACATGAAAAACCGCGGGTTTATGCTCTGGCCGCTGTTTGAAGTCGCGCCCGATCTCACCTTCCCTGACGGCTCCTCGCTGCAAGCCGTTCTGCAAAATCTCAACGCGGATAAACCGGCCCGCTGGTAATCCCGCCTCCGCATCGATTAACCATTCATTATTTGCGGTTAATCGATTGCCTAAAATCATTGTTCCCTCAAATGTTACTGTTAGAATGCGCAAAGATTCGCTTTTGGGCCATCAGGAAACAGTATGAAACCAACCACCATCTCCTTATTGCAGAAATGCAAACAGGAAAAAAAACGCTTCGCCACTATCACCGCGTATGACTACAGCTTCGCAAAACTGTTTGCCGAAGAAGGGATCAACGTCATGCTGGTCGGAGACTCGTTAGGGATGACGGTACAAGGACATGATTCCACTCTGCCGGTCACGGTCGAGGATATTGCTTACCATACCCGCGCCGTGCGCCGGGGTGCCCCCGCCTGCCTGCTGCTTTCCGATCTGCCGTTTATGGCGTATGCCACCCCGGAGCAGGCCTTCGAAAATGCGGCGACCGTGATGCGCGCCGGCGCCAATATGGTCAAAATCGAAGGCGGCGCCTGGCTGGTCGATACGGTGAAAATGCTCACCGACCGCGCCGTGCCGGTTTGTGGTCATTTGGGGCTGACGCCGCAGTCGGTCAACATCTTTGGCGGATATAAGGTGCAGGGCCGAGGCGATGCGGCACAGACGCTGTTTGATGATGCCGTGGCGCTGGAAGCCGCAGGCGCGCAGCTGCTGGTGCTGGAGTGTGTGCCGGTTGAGCTGGCTAAGCGTATCACTGAGGCGCTGTCGATTCCGGTGATAGGTATCGGCGCGGGCAACGTCACCGATGGCCAGATTCTGGTCATGCACGACGCCTTCGGGATCACCGGCGGCCACATTCCAAAATTTGCTAAAAATTTCCTGTCAGAAGCAGGCGACATGCGTGCTGCTGTGCGGCAGTATATTGCCGAGGTTGAGTCCGGCGTTTATCCGGGCGAAGAACACAGTTTCCATTAAGGAGTCTAAGTGTGCTAATCATAGAAACCCTGCCGCTGCTGCGCCAGCATATCCGCCGTGCGCGTCAGGAAGGTAAACGTATCGCCCTGGTCCCGACCATGGGCAACCTGCACGACGGCCATATGAAGCTGGTCGATGAAGCGAGAGCCCGGGCAGATATCGTGGTGGTCAGTATCTTCGTTAACCCGATGCAGTTCGATCGCGAAGACGATCTGGCGCGCTACCCACGTACCTTGCAGGAAGATTGCGAGAAGCTCAAAAAACGTCATGCGGATATCGTCTTTGCACCGGCACCCGCAGATGTATATCCCCAGGGTACCACTGAATCGACTTATGTCGACGTGCCGGGTATTTCGACCATGCTGGAGGGCGCCAGCCGCCCGGGCCATTTCCGTGGCGTCTCCACCATCGTCAGCAAGCTGTTTAACCTGGTGCAGCCGGACATCGCCTGCTTTGGTGAGAAAGATTTCCAGCAGCTGGCGCTGATCCGCAAGATGGTCGCGGACATGGGTTACGATATCGAGATCGTCGGCGTACCGATTGTGCGTGCGAAAGATGGCCTGGCGCTCAGCTCCCGTAACGGATATCTGACCGCCGAACAGCGTAAAATTGCGCCGGGCTTAAGCAAAGTCATGAATACCATGGCAGAGCAACTGCTGGCGAAAGAGTTAACAGCAGAAGAGATTATCGCCCTGGCTGAACAGGCGCTGAACGAGAAAGGCCTTCGTGCTGACGACGTTCAAATTCGGGATGCTGATACGCTTCTGGCGCTTACAGAGACCAGCAAACGTGCGGTAATTCTGGTGGCGGCATGGCTCGGCCAGGCCCGCCTTATCGACAACAAAGTGGTTGAGCTGGCGTAGTTTTTCTACCCGGAAGATGAAAGGTAAACGTAATGATTCGCAAAATGCTGCAAGGTAAGCTTCACCGTGTGAAAGTCACCCAGGCCGACCTGCATTATGAAGGCTCCTGCGCGATCGACCAGGATTTTCTCGACGCGGCGGGTATTCTCGAAAACGAAGCCATTGATATCTGGAACGTGAACAACGGTAAACGCTTCTCTACCTACGCGATTGCCGCTGAGCGCGGGTCCAAAATCATCTCCGTCAACGGTGCGGCGGCGCACTGCGCGGACGTAGGCGATATCGTCATTATCGCCAGCTTTGTCATGATGTCTGACGAAGAAGCGCGTCGCTGGCAGCCAAAAGTAGCCTACTTTGAAGGCGACAATGAGATGAAACGTACCGCGAAGGCGATTCCGGTGCAGGTTGCCTGAACCGATAATATAATTATTAATTACCCGAACAATATGTCGGGTAATTAATTCATAGACCAAGCAAATAAATTTAACTTATATATATACTAACTATTGTTTTAGATTTCCCGTCCGACAAGCGCCCACCCAAAATTATAAATCATCATTATCAATCACCTACAAATAAACATTATATCTAAAAAATATTTAAGAATTTCTAACGCCTGAAAGCTTCTCACAGACATTATTCATTCCTTAGAATCCTTTTCCCGAAACATTAGTTCGGAACAAACATAGGCTTTGCGTATGTTTAATTTCTAGCATTTAATATGGATATAAAAAATGTCTTTTAATAAATTAGGTCTGGCAACTGTAGTAGCAATGGTTCTGAGCGCTGGTTCTGCAATGGCGGCTGATCCAATTCCTTCAGATACAGGTACCATTACTTTCCACGGTATGGTTTCTAACAACACCTGTAAAGTATCCCTGGATCAGAAAATTGACCAGGACGGTAACGATTTCGACGTTAACCTGGATACCGTGTTTGTAAAAGATTTCGCTACTGCACTGAGCACCGACAGCACCCTGGGCGAGAAGAAATTCTCCCTGACGCTGACTGGCTGCGATTCTGCTACCGTTTCTCAGGCATCTGCTCAGTTCGATTCATGGGCGGGTTCTTCTTCCACTTCCGGCGGCCTGCTGGTTCCACCAACAAACACCCAGGGTGCTGCGAAAAACGTCAACCTGGTTCTGTCAAACGATGGCAACTCCGCTACCGATCAGATCAAACTTGATCAGACCAACAATACCCAGAAAGCCACTATTGATAGCAATGGCGCAGGCGCACTTTACTACCGTGTAGCTTACACCCAGGGTCAGGGCTGGGACGCAAACAGCAACCCAGTAACTGCGGGTGTTGTTCAGGCTCAAGCTGCTTTCACAATGATCTACGAATAATTCATAAAACGTAGTTCAAGAGTACTATTCATCCCCTGACATTCGTCGGGGGATTATTTGATATCATTCCAACAGGAAGTGGAAAAATGTTAAGTACATCATTTTATAAGGGATTAAAAGTAGCCTGCCTTGCTGCTGCTGTTTTTGCATCATTTCAGGCAAGTGCAGATATCGTTATTTCAGGTACGCGTATTGTTTATCAGCAATCGCAGAAAGATGTGATTGTTTCTTTAGATAACCGTGGTAAAAAACCGTTATTGGTACAGTCATGGCTCGATGATGGCCGCGATGATACTAACCCACAAGAATTAAAATTACCGTTTATTATCACTCCACCTGTATCCAGAATTGATCCACAAAAAGGTCAATCCGTTCGTATTTCTTATCTGGGCGGTTCATTGCCTAAAGATCGAGAATCCTTATTCTGGTTCAATGTGCTTGAAATCCCACCAAAATCAAAAGTAAAAGACGGTGAAAGCCCAAACCAGCTTCAGTTAGCATTCCGCACTCGTATTAAACTCTTTTTCCGTCCTGACGGCCTGAAAGGTACGCCAGGAGACGCCGCAGCCAAAGTAACATGGTCGCAGCAAAAACAAGGCAGTACGGTTAACCTGGTCGCCCACAATGATTCACCTTATAACGTTTCAATTTCGAACGTCACATTGAAATCCGCAGGCAAAGTATACCAGGTTGTTCATAAATCAATTTTACCTTTTAGCATTCAAACCATGCAGATAAAAGGCCTCAGCAATACGACTGCCGGTACTGTTGCTTACGACACGATTAACGACAATGGCGGCTCTGATAATTTCGAAGCCAAAGTCAATTAATCAATACAACACCGCCACATTATAAAAATAAAACGTTTGAATGTTGTGAAGCATTCGAACGGCGACTTGTCTGGATGAAGCATGCTATTTCAACGTTCACTTTTATGCCTCGCTATCTGTGCAGCACTACCGCTGCACGCCAGCGAGAATGGAAAAAATAATGTAGACACCGCTTCCGAATCAGAATCGGCCATTGAATTTAATGACCAGTTCCTTATCGCTAATGGTGGAAGTATCAACGTTGAGCGTTACGCTTACGGCAACCCGGTATTGCCGGGCACCTACCGTGTAAAAGTGAATTTGAATGGCAATTCAAAATCCACGGTTGAGATGACATTCATTGATAATAAAACGCCTCGCGCCTCAGCATGTCTGACAAAACTCATCTTGTCTCAATCAGGTATAGATACCAGCAAATTAGGTGATGACATCAAGAAGGATGAAGCAGCCTGTGTGGATATAAAGAAATATTATCCCGGCGCATCTGAGAGTTTTGATAGTAGTAAGCAGGAAATGGATCTCAACTTCCCGCAGATCTATGTGCCTAAACTCCCGGCAGGGTATGTCGATCCCTCTTTATGGGATGACGGCGTTACCGCTGGATTGCTCTCATACGATCTCAATACCTGGCACAGCGAATCTAACGGAACAAACTCGGATACTGCATATGCAGGGCTGCGCTATGGCCTGAACATGGGTGCGTGGCGTTTACGTTCTCGCGGCAGCATGAACTGGGACAGCGATAACGGTTCGCACTATTCAAGCCAGGATATCTATCTTCAGCGAGACATTACACCGCTTAACGCACAGATGGTTTTGGGTGATTCCTATACCCGCGGCGATATCTTTGACTCGGTGAGCCTGCGTGGTACGCGTATGTTTAACGATGACCGCATGCTCCCACAAGGCGCTACTGGTTATGCGCCCGTGATTCGTGGCGTGGCAAACAGCAACGCTAAAGTTAGCGTAATGCAAAGCGGTAACAAGATTTATGAAACGACCGTTCCACCGGGTGCTTTTGAGATCAATGACCTTAGTACGACAGGCTATGGCAATGATTTGATTGTTACCGTAGAAGAAGCTGATGGAAGTAAACGGACGTTTACCGTTCCGTTCTCCTCGGTAACGCAAATGCTCCGCCCGGGTTCCAGCCGGTGGGATGTCGGTTTAGGCGAGCTGAATGATGATTCACTGCATGACAAACCCAAAGTCGGTTATGCGACCTATGCGTATGGCCTGAATAATACCTTTACCGGCTACGTTGGCGCGCAATATACAGATATGGATTTCTATGCCGGCCTGCTTGGCCTGGCAATGAACACCCGTATTGGTGCATTTGCATTCGACGTGACGCAGTCTTATGCCGACATCGATGGGCTCGACACGCTTAAAGGACAAAGTTACCGGCTGACCTACAGCAAAATGTTGGAAGCGACTAACACCTCCCTGAACGTGGCAGCCTATCGCTTCTCAACCGAGGATTACCTTAGCCTGAATGATGCCGCCTCTTTGCAGGACAGTATCCATCATCAGGAATACGGTAACCGTTCCTATGAAAGCAATGCGCAACTGTATGCTGACTATCAGCGTACAAAAAACCAGGTTCAGGTCAGTCTTAACCAGCCGTTAAATGTAAGCGGTGAGGAATACGGTTCTCTCTATATTAGCGGCACCTGGGAGGATTACTGGAACGATAGCAGTTCAACTTCTGACTACAGCCTGGGCTACAACAATAGTTTCGCGTACGGCAGCTATAGCGTTTCACTCCAGCGTACCTATAACGAATCGGGTGAGAAGGATGACAGCGTATACGTCAACCTCAGCGTCCCGTTCAGCGTTTTTGATAAAGACCATACGCAGTCAGGCGGGTTTAACAACGTCAACATGAGCCTGCGCTCAGATTTGAAAGGCGGTACCAGCTTCAACTCTACGGCGAGCGGTAACACCAAAAACAGTGACGTCAGTTACTCCGTTAGCGCCTCTTCAAGTGGTGGAAATTACGGCAATCTCAACCAGATCAGCGGTTTTAGCTCATGGAACAGTCCTTACGGCCCGCTCGGTGTCTCGGCGTCCTTTGGTGATGACAACAGTAAGCAATATTCTGCGAGTTACAACGGTGGGATGGTTGTTCACTCAGGTGGCGTTGTATTTACGCCAGGCAGTATCGGCGAAACGGATTCACTGGCGCTGGTGAAAGCGAGTGGCGCGACGGGGGCTCGCCTGGGTTATGGCCAGAGCCGTATTGATAGCTCCGGGTACGGCATTATGCCGTATATGTCCGCCTACAGAGAAAACCGGGTTTCAATTGATATCAGCACTCTCGAAGCGGATGTCGAAATTAAAAACACAAGTGCAGTTGCTGTGCCGCGTAATGGCTCCGTTGTATTAGTAAATTTTGAAACAGATGAAGGCCGTTCGCTTGTTCTGGAATTACAACGTTCTGATAAGGGCTTTATTCCGCTGGGCGCAGATGTGCTGAACGAGAAGAATGAACCAATTGGAACAGTAGGACAAGCTGGGCAAGCGTATGTACGCGGTGTGGAAGATAAAGGTGTCTTGCGAGTGGTATGGGGCAGCGATAGCACCAGTTCTTGCACCGTACATTATCAGATCCCAGCGAATGCGAAAAAAGCGGGTCTCACAACCCTTCTGAGTAATCAGCAGTGCCTAATGTAATGATATTTACAACAGGGAATTACACCCATGGGAAATAATATGAAGAAACAACGTTGCGGTTATTCATTAATCGCATTAGCAATGTTAGCAATGACAGGACATGCTGCGGCAACCGATCTGAATGTTAATTTCACGGCCAATATTCGCGAAACCACCTGCGATATGAAGCTGGTTGGCGGTGAAGGTTCAGATACGCAGCAAACGCTGACTCTCGGTACTAACGGTCAGGTGCGTTTGGATGATGTCAAAGCCGGAACGGCGAATGCCGCTTTCAAAATCGTGATGGTTGAATGCCCGGCGTCGCTGACCTCATTAAAAACAACCGTAAAAGGAACTAAATCAGGTTATTTGGCGAGCGGCCTTGTTAACCAGATAGCAAAAACTAACGGCGGCGCTGATTTTTCTGCTGCCGAAATTGCCAGAGCGGATGCTCCGGATGCGCCCTTTATCGTTAACTCTACCCTGGATGCAGAACGCCTGGTCTGGAGCCCATCAGAAATCCAGAATAAGGAAGTTAATCTGGTAGCCACATTACGTGAAACCAAAGAAAACAGCATGACTATTGGCGATTTTCAATCCGTAGCAACCTTTGAATTCAGCTACGAGTGATTGGTGCAGGAAAACGGAGCAACATTATGAAAATGAAATCAACTTTTATCGCCCTGTCCGTTTCTGCCCTTCTGTTCTCTGGAATGGCAAGTGCAGCAATTACAGGTACCAGCAGCGTCGAACTGACGATTAAAACAAAAGTCGTATCGGGCACGTGTACAGCAAAAGTGCTTAACGGTGCAGGGACTGCATCCAGTGAGATTGCCTTTGGCGACGTATATAAGTCCGATCTGGTGAATAAAACCCGTGTCGAGCCGTTAAAAATTGCCTTTACAAACTGTTCTGGGGTAAGCAAGGCGACGGTATCCGCGGCGAGTGGTATTACTGGTGCTGGTAACGGATGCTCGGGTCCGAATACGGACGGAGATTCTTATGCCGCAGGGTTATCAACTGGCTTCGAAATTTGGTCAGGGTCTGTCGATACGGGCGTAATGCTGAGCTGCAAAAGACCTCCGGCGGCACCGGAAGTCACTATTGCTGACGGTGCAAGGGAATTCCCGATGAATTCACGCATTGTGATTGCGAAAGACAAAAAGATTGCTGATGTTGGCGCAGGTGCCGTTACCGCACCGGTAACCTTCACTATCACCTACCCATAATTCCAGGAACCATCATGCAACAATCACCGTTTACTTTATACCAGCCCGGTCTTGTGTTGCTAATGGGCCTGGCTGGTAACATCCTGCCGGGCGTAAGCCAGGCAGGCTCTGGGCTCGACGTCAATCTTACGGCCAATATTGTTAATAGCACCTGTAAGTTAAGCGTTGAGAATGGCGGAGAGATCTATCTCCCCAACGTGATGCGGAATTGGTTTTATAACGCTGATGGTAGCGATCGCTATACGGCTACCGATGATGCAGGCGGCACCCCTTTTAAGATCCATGTTGATGATTGCTACGGAGACAGCAGCACCGCTAAAAAGCTGAATTTTAGCTTCTCGCCACAATCAGGATTCTGGCCGGGGCAAAACCAGGTATTCAGAAGTGAAGAGACAGCAGCTGGGGCAGCCAAAAATGTTGGCGTCGTCCTTTTCTCTGAGAAATATAAAACGAATGTGTTAAACAACGACGGTACGTCAAAAGTCATTTATGACGTGAGCGACCAGGGTACTGCATTTTTAACGGATTATCAGTTCTATGCCCGCTATCAGAACACTGGCGTAGTGGCTGGCGGTATCGTCACCAGTAAAGTACGGGTTGACGTCACTTACGAATAATAACCAGAACAGGAAAAGGATGAGAATGTTCAACGCTTTCAGAAAGGGTTTAACTTTTAAAGGCCCAATGGCGTTTGCCATGGTGAGCTTGTTGTTATCCCTTAGCCAGACAGGCTGGGCAAGGGAGTGCCGAATGAACGATGGGAATGGCGGCACCACTACCCTGATCAACCCCGAGTATTCGGGCGGCCCCATCCGCCTTCCACCACCGGGAAACTACATCAGCGCCCTTTTTAACGTTAACCTCACGCCGGGCATTCAGGCCGACTGTGGTCCAGGAAACGATGGCTATAACCTCATGTCGCAAACAGACCCGTCCGTGTTCGTGGGGAGCCATTATGGCGAGGCCATGTTTGAAACGAATATTCCCGGTATTCATTATTCCGTGAGGGTTCACACTGCCGAAAGCGATGGTGGCATGGGGGCCTATTTCGGAACGAATACCACCGGCTGGGCCATGGTTTCTCATTCCGATAATGCTGACCCCTGGGATGGAAAATGGATTAATACCTCAGTTCATATTTTTATTGATGATGGCTATCAAGGTAACCCGAATAAAGAAACCTTCATCAAACCCAAACCAGGGACTTTGGGAAAAATGTCGATTGGCGATCCAAATGACACTAACAACCGGCCATGGACATTTATGGTCAATGAGAACTCATTCCAGATCCCTATCGTTCTTCCTACCTGCGACATTGCCATGCTTTCGGATGGGACTAACGATGTTGACCTGGGAGAATATTATGTCTCAGATATCAAAAACAATCGGATCAAGGATGTCCCTTTTTCCATAAGGCTGGATAACTGCACCAGCGTGGCAAACTTCACAACCAAACTGACCACGACAAAATTGACCGGAACTAATAATGACCTTCTTGGTAACACATTGTCGTCCGGAGCTGAGGGGGCAGGTGTGAGAATAATGTATAACGGGACGTCCCAGCTTATGCCGAATAATCCTAACTCAACCTATGTCGTAACGGACTATTACACGCCGGGTTCAAAGCAAATTGATTATGTTGCCCAGCTGGTAGCTAATGGAAGCACGGTGAAGCCGGGCTCGTTTAAAGCCACTGGCGTGTTCACCCTTTCTTACGATTGACCCCTACCCCTGCGGCTGATTGCTGATCAGCCGCGACATCGTCTCCAGCGAATCCGTTCTTAGAATATACAGCCGCTTCAGTAAGAACGGATTATCCCCCGGCTTCACCTTCCCTTTCACCGTTGTCACCGCCAGATGAAAACCGGCATCATTCGCGGCTTTAATCGCTTTATTGTCATACCCGCCAAACGGGTACGAAACATACAGCACGCGCGGGTTGAACTGCGCCAGTGCACGCCGTGAGCGTTCAAAATCGAACAGGATCACGTGATAGCTGCGGCTCAATAAGATGGGGTGTTTATACCCATCAATGCGATGCAGGAAGTGGGTGTGAGACTGAATGTCGAACACATCCTGGATGGCCTTGATTTCCTGAACGCTCATAAACTGTAGCGATCGGGGATCCCACTTCTGAGGGTGACCTTTGATACGGGATGAGATAATAAACGCCGTCGCGTTGAAGCCATACTCTTTCAGCACCGGATACGCGTAGCGGCTCACCGATTTCAGGCCATCATCAAAAGTGATCACCACCGCTTTCGCGGGCAGATTCATCTTGTTACGTACGTACCCTTCAAGCTGGTACATCGTCAGCGTGGTATAGCCTTGATCGCGTAACCAGGCCATCTGATTATTAAACGCACGTACGCTGGTTGTCGTGGAGGTATGTCGAAAACGGGTGTTCTCTTCATCACGCAGGATATGGTGGTAGGTCAGAACCGGCAGTCCGTTATCTTCCTGTGCATCCAGGCTGCTGATCCACGCCAGACGATTGCCGATGCGAATTTGAAACCAGGTCTGGTTCAGGCGATCTTTCAGCTTATTCAGAATCGGATAACGAAGATTGGCGCTTAAGGTGCCAAAGGGCGCGCTTCCGCTGCTGGGGGCGTTATACACCGGCGTGTCTTTCCAGGTGATGAGGTTTTGATTGCTGAGCGGCTTGTTCAGATCGCCCAGACTATCCTCGACGCGTTGCTTACCCTGCACTTTTTCCAGGTGCTCTTTATCAATAAACCCCGTACCGAATCCGAAACGAAATTCATAGTAATCCGCCGCGGCCGGAAAGACGGCGAGGATCTGCCCGGCGCGGACATTGCCCACGTTCACGACAGCATTTCCCACCTGCGCCCAGATGGCCGCATCTTCGGTGGTTTGCATATATTGGGCAGGAAGGCCTTGCTGACTGGTCAGGCTGGCAGACGCACCACCGGAAATCAGTAGCAGAAGGATAAAGATAACGCGCATGAGCATGGGATATAAATCGATACGGAAAATCAGTCGCCATTGTAGCAAAAGCGACATCAATACCAATGTTTAATGCTTATACAGATCGTGAAGCAAAACGAAAGGCGGATTCTTCTGCTGCTGGTGCCACAGGCTGCTCACGCCCGGCGAGCCCTGCGCCACAATGGCGTGACGAAACTCAGCGCTGCTCAACGTTGCGCGCAGCGGATACATCGCTTCGAGTAAAGGCAGGCTGATACCGGAGATCACTTCACAGTTATCATGCTTATGGCTCATTAACGCCGCTGAACGGTAAGGCGCCGCGCCCGATCTGTCGGTGAGAAAAATCACGCCATCACCGGTGTCGGTTTCATGCAGCGCGTCGCACATCATCCGGCTTAGCATATTGGTGCTCAGCCCTCGCCAGTAATTTACCGCACGACATTGCGCCAGAGGGCCAAATCGGGCCTCCAGCTTCAGGAGCATTTCCTGTGCCTCTTCATCGTGGCAGGTGATAACCCATCCCAGCATAACGTCTCTCCTTAGCAGGCGAGTAGTTTATCCAGGTGAAGGTTAGTTTACGGTGATAACTGTCAAAGAAAGTGCCCGGCAAACAGAACGTCGCCGGGCAGAAGATTAGCTACGCAGCCCACGTCCACGCTGGATCAGATACCAGCACAGCACATAGAACGCCACGATAAATACCGCCAGCACCACAACGGTGGTGAACAGCGGGACATCGGTAATGCCGAGGAAACCAAAGCGGAAGCCGCTGATCATATAGACAATCGGGTTCAGGTGCGACAGCGCCTGCCAGAACGGCGGCAGCAGCGTCAGGGAGTAGAACACCCCGCCCAGATAGGTTAGCGGCGTCAGCACAAAGGTCGGGATCAGGCTGATGTCATCGAACGTTTTGGCGAACACGGCGTTCAGCAAACCGGCCAGTGAGAACAGGATCGCAGTAAGCAATAACGTGAGCGCGACGAATAGCCACGAGTGCACCTGGAACGGCACGAAGAACAGCGAAATCGCCGTCACCAGAATACCCACGCACAGCCCGCGCGCCACGCCACCGCCCACGTAACCGGCGATAATGACGTGCGTCGGCACTGGCGCCACCAGCAGCTCTTCAATGTTGCGCTGGAACTTGGCGCTGAAGAATGAGGATGCCACGTTCGCGTAAGCGTTGGTGATCACTGCCATCATGATCAGGCCCGGCACGATAAACTGCATATAGGTAAAGCCGTGCATCTCACCAATGCGGGAGCCAATCAGGTTGCCGAAAATGATGAAGTAGAGCGTCATGGTGATCACCGGCGGCACCAGGGTTTGCACCCAGATGCGCATAAAGCGGTTAATCTCTTTCGCCCAGATGCTTTTCAGCGCGACCCAGTAAAGATGCGTCATGCCTTGTCTCCTTGTTTATCGTGCACCAGAGAGACAAACAGCTCTTCCAGTCGGTTCGCTTTGTTACGCATGCTTAATACCTGAACGCCCTGCGCGCTCAACTGGGAGAACACGCTGTTGATTCCCTGCTCGCGCAGCACTTCTACCTCCAGCGTCGAGGTATCGACCAGGCGATAGTTATACCCCTCCAGCTTCGGCAGGGCGCTTTTCGCCGCCAGATCGAGGATAAAGGTCTCTGATTTTAGCTTGGAGAGCAGGTTCTTCATCGAGGTGTTTTCCACCAGCTCGCCGTGCTGAATGATGCCGATGTTGCGGCACAGCATCTCTGCCTCTTCCAGGTAGTGTGTGGTCAGGATGATGGTGGTGCCTTTGTCGTTCAGATCCTTCAAGAAGCCCCACATGGAACGACGCAGTTCAATATCCACGCCAGCGGTCGGTTCATCAAGAATGAGCAGCTTTGGCTCGTGCATCAGCGCGCGAGCAATCATCAGGCGGCGCTTCATCCCCCCGGACAACATCCGCGCGCGCTCGTTACGCTTCTCCCACAGGTCAAGCTGTTTGAGATACTTTTCGCTGCGCTCCAGCGCTTCTTTGCGCTCAACGCCATAGTAACCCGCCTGGTTAACAACAATCTGCTGTACCGTCTCGAACGGGTTGAAGTTGAACTCCTGCGGCACCAGCCCCAGCTGGCGCTTGGCGTTGACCACGTCTTTTTGCAGGTCGTAGCCAAACACGCTGACGCGGCCCGAGGTTTTATTGACCAGCGAGCTGATAATCCCGATGGTGGTCGATTTTCCCGCCCCGTTCGGCCCCAGAAGCGCGTAGAAATCTCCCGCTTCGACTTTAAGATCTATCCCGCGCAGCGCCTGGACGCCCCCCGGGTAGGTTTTTTTGAGCTGTTCAAGCTCCAGTGCAATCGCCATGAATTCAACTTACCTTAAGTTCTGACACACGTTGTGTGGTTTCATTAAAAGTCGGGTTACCCTATAGTAGCGCAACGCAATCACTTGGTTACAGGTCGCTAACCTCCATGAACGACATAGATACACTCATCAGCAACAATGCACTATGGTCAAAAATGCTGGTGGAGGAAGACCCCGGATTTTTTGGAAAACTGGCACAGGCGCAGAACCCGCGCTTTCTCTGGATTGGATGTTCCGACAGCCGCGTCCCCGCCGAACGTCTGACCGGTCTTGAACCGGGCGAACTGTTTGTTCACCGCAATGTGGCTAACCTCGTTATTCATACCGATCTCAACTGCCTTTCGGTTGTTCAGTATGCCGTTGACGTTCTGGAGGTTGAGCACATCATTATTTGTGGCCACTACGGCTGCGGCGGCGTACAGGCGGCGGTCGAAAATACAGAGCTGGGGTTAATCGATAACTGGCTGCTGCACATCCGTGATATCTGGTTCAAACATAGCTCACTGCTGGGCGAAATGCCGCAGGAGCGCCGTCTCGACACGCTGTGTGAGCTGAACGTGATGGAGCAGGTCTATAACCTGGGCCACTCGACGATTATGCAGTCTGCCTGGAAACGCGGACAGAAGGTCTCCATCCACGGCTGGGCGTACGGTATTCACGACGGCCTGCTACGCAATCTGGAAGTGACCGCCACCAACCGCGAAACGCTGGAACAGCGTTACCGCTCGGGAATTGCCAACCTCAAGCTTAAGCACGTTAACCATAAATAACAAAGCCGGGGGTTTTCACCCTCTCCCTGTGGGAGAGGGCTGGGGTGAGGGCATCAGCCCGCAATTATTCGTCCAGAATCACTACTTTCCCAACATACGGCAGATGGCGATAACGCTGTGCGTAATCAATGCCGTAACCCACCACGAATTCGTCCGGGATGGAGAAACCAACGAACTCCACCGGCACCTGCACTTCACGGCGCTCAGGCTTATCCAGCAGAGTACAAATCGCCAGTGATTTTGGTTCACGCAGGCTCAGGATCTCACGCACTTTAGAGAGCGTGTTGCCGGAGTCGATGATGTCCTCAACAATCAACACATCTTTGCCACGAATATCTTCATCCAGATCTTTCAGGATTTTCACATCACGGGTTGTGGACATGCCGCTGCCGTAGCTGGAGGCGGTCATAAAATCGACCTCGTGCGGCACCTGCACTTCACGGCACAGGTCTGCCATGAACATGAAAGAGCCACGCAACAGACCGACCAGCACCATTTCGCTGCCGCTGTCCTTGTAATGTTCGGTGATTTGACGACCCAGTTCGGCGATACGCGCTTTGATCTCGGCTTCCGGGATCATCACTTCAACAGTATGTTTCATATTACTAACCAAATGATTTTAGTGAAAATCTCTCAATGCGGATGACTCTCGCTCCGGCATCGATACGCAAGCCAGCCATTATACCAGTAATTGGATAAGCCTGGCGTATGAGTTATAAAAAGCAATATTTGTGATTCCGATCACAGTTGTTAATACCTATAATTAATTGCTAGCAAATAATTAACAAAACTGACGAGTACTTTTCTATGGCTGAAACAAAAACTAAACAGCCGCGTCTACTGGTGACATTAACAGCCGCGTTTGCCGCGTTCTGCGCGCTGTATTTGTTAATCGGTGGCGTATGGCTGGTCGCGATTGGCGGCTCCTGGTACTACCCGATTGCGGGTCTGGTTATGGTTGGCGTAACCGTCCTGCTTTTACGCAGAAAACAATCTGCTCTGTGGCTGTACGCAGCGTTACTGCTCGCAACCATGATCTGGGGCGTCTGGGAAGTCGGGTTCGACTTCTGGGCGTTGACGCCGCGCAGCGACATTCTGGTCTTCTTCGGTATCTGGCTGATCCTGCCGTTTGTTTGGCGTCGTCTGATCGTCCCTTCCAGTGGCGCCGTGGCCGGTCTGGTCGTTGCCCTGCTGATTAGTGGCGGCATCCTGACCTGGGCCGGTTTTAACGACCCGCAGGAGATCAACGGTACGCTGAACGCGGAATCCACGCCGGCTGCGGCTATTTCGCAGGTGGCGGACGGTGACTGGCCTGCTTATGGTCGTAACCAGGAAGGTCAACGCTACTCCCCGCTGAAGCAGATCAACGCGGACAACGTGAAAAACCTGAAGGAAGCCTGGGTATTCCGTACCGGCGACCTGAAGATGCCAAACGATCCGGGTGAGCTGACCAACGAAGTGACCCCGATTAAAGTGGGCAACATGCTCTACCTGTGTACGGCGCACCAGCGTCTGTTCGCGCTCGACGCGGCTACCGGTAAAGAGAAATGGCACTTTGATCCACAGCTGAACTCCAACCCGTCGTTCCAGCACATTACCTGCCGCGGCGTCTCTTACCACGAAGCGCGCGCCGATAATGCCAGCCCGGAAGTCATTGCCGACTGTCCTCGCCGCATTATGCTGCCGGTGAACGATGGCCGCCTGTTTGCCATTAACGCTGAGACCGGCAAGCTGTGCGAAACCTTCGCCAATAAAGGCATTCTGAATCTTCAGACCAACATGCCGGACACCACGCCGGGCCTGTATGAGCCGACCTCCCCGCCAATCATCACCGATAAAACCATCGTGATTGCCGGTTCGGTAACGGATAACTTCTCTACCCGTGAAACCTCCGGCGTTATCCGTGGTTTCGACGTGAACACCGGTAAACTGCTGTGGGCCTTCGACCCGGGCGCGAAAGATCCTAACGCGATCCCATCGGATGAACACACCTTTACCTTTAACTCACCGAACTCCTGGGCACCGGCAGCGTATGACGCGAAGCTGGACCTGGTCTATCTGCCGATGGGCGTGACCACGCCGGATATCTGGGGCGGTAACCGTACGCCGGAGCAGGAACGTTACGCCAGCTCCATCGTGGCGCTGAACGCAACGACCGGTAAACTGGCATGGAGCTACCAGACCGTTCACCACGATCTGTGGGATATGGATATGCCGTCCCAGCCGACGCTGGCGGACATTACCGTTAACGGTAAAACCGTACCGGTGATTTACGCCCCGGCGAAAACCGGTAACATCTTCGTGCTTGATCGTAGCAACGGTAAGCTGGTTGTTCCTGCGCCGGAAAAACCGGTTCCGCAGGGTGCGGCCAAAGGCGACTACGTCACCAAAACGCAGCCGTTCTCTGACCTGAGCTTCCGTCCGAAGAAAGATCTCAGCGGTGCAGACATGTGGGGTGCCACCATGTTTGACCAGCTGGTATGCCGCGTGATGTTCCACCAGCTGCGCTACGAAGGGATTTTCACCCCGCCGTCAGAGCAGGGTACGCTGGTCTTCCCGGGTAACCTGGGGATGTTCGAATGGGGTGGGATCTCCGTTGACCCTAACCGTCAGGTCGCCATCGCTAACCCAATGGCGCTGCCGTTCGTTTCCCGCCTGATCCCTCGTGGTCCGGGTAACCCAATGGAGCAGCCGAAAGATGCGAAAGGCAGCGGTACCGAAGCCGGTATCCAGCCGCAGTATGGCGTTCCTTATGGTGTGACCCTGAATCCGTTCCTTTCTCCGTTCGGTCTGCCGTGTAAACAGCCTGCCTGGGGTTACATCTCTGGTCTGGATCTGAAGACCAACAAGATCGTCTGGAAGAAACGTATTGGTACGCCACAGGACAGCATGCCGTTCCCGATGCCTGTTCCAGTGCCTTTCAATATGGGTATGCCAATGCTGGGTGGCCCAATCTCCACCGCCGGTAACGTGCTGTTCATCGCGGCAACCGCAGATAACTACCTGCGCGCGTACAACATGACCAACGGTGAGAAACTGTGGCAAGGCCGTCTGCCAGCCGGTGGACAGGCAACGCCGATGACCTATGAAGTGAATGGCAAGCAGTACGTTGTCATCTCTGCGGGTGGTCACGGTTCGTTTGGCACGAAGATGGGCGACTATATTGTCGCGTATGCTTTGCCAGATGAAAGTAAGTAATTAAAAAAGCCCGGTGGCGCTGCGCTTACCGGGCCTACGATTTCCATATGTAAGCCGGGTAAGGCGAAGCCGCCACCTGGCTTTTTTTATACGGTAAAACCGAGCATCATCCCCGTATCTTCATGCTCCAGCAGATGACAGTGGGCCATATAGGCAAACTCTTTCGGCGCCTCGTGGTCGAACTTCACCAGCACCTCGCTGACGCCGCCTTCCACCCTCACCGTATCTTTCCAGCCCGCACGATGCGCCTCCGGCGCTTTACCATTTTCAGACAGAATACGGAACTGCGTGCCGTGGATATGGAACGGGTGCAGCATCATGTCGCCTTCGCCTGAAATAACCCAGCGTTCAAACTGCCCTTTCGTGGCGGCGAACATGGGCGTGTTCATATCGAACGCTTTGCCGTTGATGCGGTTGGCGTTGTGGAAATCGAAACCATGGCCGCCGTGATCCATGCCGCCCATTTTACCGTGGTCCATATTCATATGGCCCATCATCTGGCCGTGATGCATTCCCGCCATGGCCTGATTGCCGTACTTCTTCATCAGCGCCTGCATGCCCATCATGTCTAGCATCGGATCCATAGAAAGCTGAAGTTTACGCTGCGTAAGCCCGTCCAGCGACGGGAGTGCTGGCAGCGTGGTGAGGGTCTCCGGCAGCGTACCGGAGGCGGTGATCTGTAGCGGCTGAATGCGCAGGACCGGATGCGGCTTATCAAACGGCGCAACGGCCATCCCCATCTGGCTGACCGGCAGGGTCACCAGGTCAAACGCTTTGCCATCGCTGATGTCCACCAGCACCTCGAAGCGCTCCCCCATCAGCATCGGCAGCTCGCTCACCTTCACCGGCTCCGGCAGCAGGCCGCCGTCGCTTGCCACCACGTAAAGCGGGCGTTTATCGCTGGTGGCGAAGTTCAGCGAGCGGGCGTTACAGCCGTTAAGCAGACGTAAGCGCAGCCAGCCTTTTGGCGCGGCATGCTGCGGGTAGATCGCGCCGTTGGTCAGGAGTGTCTCGCCAAACCAGCCTACCGCCGCGCTCATTACGTCCAGCTGATAGTCAATTTGCCCGTCAGCGTTGAATTTTTTGTCCTGCACAATCACCGGGACATCGTCGATTCCCCACTGTTTTGGCAGGCGCAGCAGGCGGCTTTCATCGTCTTCAATCAGCACCAGGCCGGCCAGCCCCATCGCCACCTGATGGCCCGTTTTGCCATGCTGATGCGGGTGGAACCAGCAGGTCGCCGCGCGTTGTTCCGGAGTAAAGGTTACGCTGCGTTTACCACCAGGCCTGATAATGCCCTGAGGCCCTCCATCCACTTCGCCCGGGACTTCCAGCCCGTGCCAGTGCAGCGTGGTCTCTTCCGCAAGCGTGTTATGAATGTCTACCGTCACCGCCTTCCCTTTGCGTAACTGCAACGCCGGGCCGAGCAGATTGCCGTTATAGCCCCACGTCGTGGCGGCGTGCTGACCGAACGTGGTTTTACCGGCCTGCACCACAAGCTGAATGCGGCTGCGGGCATCTGCGGCGAGTAATTCAGGAATGGGTAAAGCCGGTCTGTCGGCGGCAAAAACGGCGCGGCTCCAGAGAGGTAACGCGCTGGCAACCCCCAGTGCGGCAGAAAATTTTAAAAAATCACGACGTTGCATGTGCATTTCCTTATTTCCAGCAGGCGATCTTTTGAGCATAAACCCTCCCCTTACCGGAAGGTCAAGCACGGCGGCAATAATAAAGATCGTCGGCCTGGCATCAAGTATGCTAACGTTAATTTTCCGTGATGCAGTGGTAAAGGCAATGAAGACGTTTTTCAGAACAATTTTGTTCGCCAGCCTGATGGCGATGTGTGCGAACAGTTACGCGCTAAGTGAAAACGAAGCGGAAGATATGGCCGATCTGACGGCAGTTTTTGTTTTTCTGAAAAACGATTGTGGTTACCAGAATTTACCCAATGGGCAAATTCGTCGCGCACTGGTCTTTTTTGCCCAGCAGAACCAATGGGACCTCAGCAACTACGACAGCTTCGACATGAAGGCGCTCGGTGAAGACAGCTACCGTGATTTAAGCGGTATTGGCATTCCCACTGCTAAAAAATGCAAAGCGCTGGCTCGCGATTCACTCAGCCTGCTCGCCTACGTGAAGTAACCTTCCCGACGCCCCTTGTTGACCCGTTAACCGCCTCACGGCGGTGTTGTGTTGCGCCCATCTGCCGGATGTAATGGATGTTAACGAAGGAGGTGCTCCCCATGACCGAAAAAACGGTATGGCAAGAAACGCTGCATGACCAGTTTGGTCAGTATTTTGCCGTGGATAACGTGCTCTATCATGAGAAAACCGATCATCAGGATTTGATAATCTTCGAAAACGCCGCCTTTGGCCGCGTGATGGCGCTGGACGGCGTGGTGCAAACCACCGAGCGCGACGAGTTTATCTATCACGAAATGATGACCCACGTCCCGCTGCTGGCCCACGGCCACGCGAAGGACGTGCTGATTATCGGCGGCGGCGACGGCGCGATGCTGCGTGAAGTCTCTCGCCATCAGAATGTCGAAACCATCACCATGGTGGAAATCGACGCCGGTGTGGTGTCGTTCTGCCGCCAGTATCTGCCCAACCATAATGCCGGCAGCTATGACGATCCGCGGTTTAATCTGGTTATCGATGATGGCGTCAATTTTGTTAACCAGACTACGCAAACGTTTGATGTCATTATCTCTGACTGTACCGACCCTATCGGTCCGGGCGCGTCGCTGTTTACCTCGTCGTTTTACGAAGGCTGCAAGCGCTGCCTGAAGCCTGGCGGAATTTTTGTGGCGCAAAACGGTGTTTGCTTCCTGCAACAGGATGAAGCACTTGATAGCCACCGTAAGCTGAGCACCTATTTTGCTGACGTCAGCTTCTACCAGGCGGCGATCCCCACTTACTACGGCGGGATCATGACCTTTGCCTGGGCGACGGATAACGACGTTCTGCGCCATCTCTCTACCGAGATCGTGCAGGCCCGCTTCCACCAGGCCGGACTCAAATGCCGATACTACAACCCGGCGATCCACACCGCAGCCTTTGCGTTGCCTCAATATCTGCAAGACGCGCTGTCCTCAAAGGAGGTGAACTAATTGAAAAAGCTTAAACTGCATGGCTTTAACAATCTGACCAAAAGCCTGAGTTTTTGTATTTACGATATCTGCTACGCCAAAACAGCAGAAGAGCGCGATGGTTACATCGCCTATATCGATGAACTCTACAACGCCAACCGTCTGACCGAGATCCTGACAGAGACCTGCTCGATTATCGGCGCGAACATCCTGAATATCGCGCGCCAGGATTATGAGCCTCAGGGTGCGAGCGTCACCATTCTGGTGAGTGAAGAGCCGGTTGACCCGAAGCTTATCGACAAAACCGAGCACCCCGGCCCGCTGCCGGAAGTGGTAGTCGCCCACCTGGATAAAAGCCACATCTGCGTGCACACCTACCCGGAAAGCCACCCGGAAGGCGGGCTGTGTACCTTCCGCGCGGATATTGAAGTGTCGACCTGCGGCGTGATTTCACCGCTGAATGCGTTGAATTATTTAATCCACCAGCTGGAATCCGATATCGTCACTATTGATTATCGCGTGCGTGGTTTTACCCGTGATATCAACGGCATGAAGCACTTCATTGATCATGAGATCAACTCCATTCAGAACTTCATGTCCGAGGACATGAAGTCGCTGTACGACATGATGGATGTGAACGTCTATCAGGAGAATATCTTCCATACCAAGATGATGCTTAAAGAGTTCGATCTTAAGCACTATATGTTCCACACCAGGCCGGAAGATTTAAGTGAAGAAGAGCGTAAGGTCATTACCGACCTGCTCTGGAAAGAGATGCGCGAAATTTACTACGGCCGTAACATTCCGACCGTGTAAACGTGACCCGGAGCAGGGATGCTTCGGGGAATTACTTCTGTTTCATAAAATCGCGGTAGGCGTTCAACACGCTCAGGAAGTCTTCCACGCCGCACAGCGACAGGCTCTCTTCGTCGTAGTAGCTCATTCCCTCTTCCATCTCATCACCCGAGAACTCAAGCTGGTTGGCGCGCACCATCACCTCTTCGCCATCCATCCACAGCGTGTATTCGTGCCCGGCGCGTTGCCAGGAGCGTTCACTGCCTTTCACCGTTTCCGCCGCCTGTTCGACTTCATCCAGCAGCGCGAGGTTCTCTTTCACCTCTTCGTTAAACCAGTGTCCAACGGCTTCGTGCCCCATCGACATTCGCACTTTCACCACGCCGGTGATGTCGCGCAAAAATTCGTAATCCATAGCGTTTTCCTCTGCAAAGCCATTAGGGTAATTATCGCAGCAGAGAGGAAGAAAAAAAGCGGGCGAGGTGGGAGGAATGAAAATAAAAACCCACCGACGTTGCGATGGGTTTTGTAGGCCCGGTAAACGTAGCGCCACCGGGCAATGGGTCAGGTGCGGAGCGGTCTGGCGCCCTCACCCCCAGCCCCTCTCCCACGGGAGAGGGTAGCATTTATACTGCGGTCTGGAAGATCACCCCGTCAGCCTTCTCGGTGTACTGAGAGAGCTGGTCGAAGTTCAGATAACGATAAGTATCCACCGCCGTCTTATCTACCTGAGCCACAAAGGTCTGGTACTCTTCCGGCGTTGGCAGTTTGCCAATCAGCGCCGCAACCGCCGCCAGCTCCGCAGAGGCCAGGTAAACGTTCGCCCCGGTTCCTAAACGGTTAGGGAAGTTACGGGTTGAGGTGGAAACCACCGTCGCACCGTCGGCCACGCGCGCCTGGTTGCCCATACACAGGGAACAGCCAGGGATTTCGATACGCGCCCCGCTCTTACCGAACACGCTGTAGTAACCCTCTTCGGTCAGCTGCGCCGCATCCATACGGGTTGGCGGCGCCACCCACAGACGGGTCGGCAGCTGGCCTTTGTGGGTATCCAGCAGCTTACCGGCAGCACGGAAGTGGCCGATGTTGGTCATACAGGAGCCGATGAACACTTCGTCGATCTTATCGCCCTGTACGTCAGAGAGCAGACGCGCATCGTCCGGATCGTTAGGCGCACACAGGATTGGCTCTTTGATATCCGCCAGATCGATCTCAATCACCGCCGCGTACTCTGCGTCAGCATCGGCTTCCAGCAGCTGCGGATCCGCCAGCCATTTTTCCATGCCCTGAATACGACGCTCCAGCGTACGACGGTCGCCGTAGCCTTCCGCTATCATCCACTTCAGCAGCACGATGTTGGAGGTCAGATACTCAATAATCGGCTCTTTGTTCAGCTTGATGGTACAGCCCGCCGCAGAACGCTCGGCAGAGGCATCGGTCAGCTCGAACGCCTGCTCCACTTTCAGATCCGGCAGACCTTCAATTTCCAGAATGCGGCCAGAGAAGATGTTTTTCTTGCCTTTCTTCTCAACGGTCAGCAGACCCTGTTTGATGGCATACAGCGGGATCGCGTGCACCAGATCGCGCAGGGTAATGCCCGGCTGCATTTTACCTTTGAAGCGCACCAGCACCGATTCCGGCATATCCAGCGGCATCACGCCGGTCGCTGCGGCAAACGCCACCAGACCGGAACCCGCCGGGAAGGAGATCCCGATTGGGAATCGGGTATGGGAGTCACCGCCGGTACCGACGGTATCCGGCAGCAGCATGCGGTTCAGCCAGGAGTGGATAACGCCGTCGCCCGGACGCAGGGAGACACCGCCACGGTTCATAATGAAGTCTGGCAGCGTGTGGTGCGTGGTTACGTCAACCGGCTTCGGATACGCCGCGGTGTGGCAGAAGGATTGCATCACCAGATCGGAAGAGAAGCCCAGGCACGCCAGGTCTTTCAGTTCATCACGGGTCATTGGGCCAGTGGTGTCCTGAGACCCCACGGAGGTCATTTTCGGTTCGCAGTACGCGCCAGGACGGATACCAGCGACGCCGCAGGCGCGACCCACCATTTTCTGTGCCAGCGAGAAGCCGCGATCGCTTTCCGCCACGTCTTTCGCCTGACGGAAAACGTCTGAGTGCGGCAGACCCAGCGCTTCACGCGCTTTGGTGGTCAGGCCACGGCCGATGATCAGCGGAATACGGCCACCGGCACGCACTTCGTCGATCAGCACGTCGGTTTTCAGCTCGAAGCTTGCCAGCAGCTCGTTGGTTTCGTGATTACGCACTTCGCCTTTATACGGGTAAACGTCAATCACGTCGCCCATGTTCAGGTTGCTCACGTCCACTTCAATTGGCAGCGCGCCCGCATCTTCCATGGTGTTGAAGAAGATTGGCGCAATTTTGCCGCCGAGGCACAGGCCGCCGCCGCGCTTGTTCGGCACGTGCGGAATGTCGTCGCCCATGAACCACAGCACGGAGTTGGTGGCGGATTTACGGGAAGAACCGGTACCGACCACATCACCGACGTAAGCCAGCGGGAAACCTTTTTGTTGCAGGGCTTCGATCTGTTTGATCGGGCCAACCACGCCAGGCTGATCCGGCTCAATGCCTTCACGGGCGTTTTTCAGCATCGCCAGGGCGTGCAGTGGGATATCCGGGCGAGACCATGCATCCGGCGCCGGAGAAAGGTCATCGGTGTTGGTTTCACCGGTCACTTTAAAGACGGTAACGGTAATTTTTTCAGCAAGCTGAGGGCGGTTCAGGAACCATTCGGCATCGGCCCATGACTGCATCACCTGCTTCGCGTAAACGTTGCCTGCTTTGGCTTTTTCTTCCACATCGTAGAAGTTATCGAACATCAGCAGCGTCGAAGAGAGCGCTTTGGCAGCAATCGGCGCCAGCTTGTCGTTATCCAGCGCGTCAATCAGCGGATGAATGTTATAGCCGCCCTGCATGGTGCCGAGCAGTTCAATCGCTTTTTCAGGAGTAACCAGTGGGGAGGTGGCTTCGCCTTTGGCAACGGCGGCAAGGAATCCGGCTTTTACGTAGGCAGCTTCATCTACGCCAGGCGGTACACGGTTGATCAGCAGATCTAACAGGAATTCTTCTTCGCCCTCAGGCGGGTTCTTCAGCAGCTCGACGAGCGCGGCCATTTGGGTTGCATCTAACGGTTTGGGTACAATTCCCTCGGCGGCACGTTCTGCTACGTGCTTACGGTATTCTTCTAGCACGACGGTTCTCCTCGCTCTCATTGTCATATGCGGCGGGCGTTCTCTTCACGCTCCTGTGAGACAGCAGTTTGTAGGGTAAATGCCCGATACCGCGTCGGGCAGCATAGCAGGATTTCTGCACAGTGTTAATCTGTTTACAAAAAAGCAACATTAAAAAATTTGCTGAATCGTTAAGCATGGTATAGCACCCCGTCACCGGGCCCGAAAGCAGTTCCGTAAGTTTGTCGCCACCCCAGCAGCTAGCTGCTGGCCGCTCGCAAGAGCGGCCTTCTGAATGTCCGTCGCCTGCTCAGCCGTCCGATATAATTGTGTAATAAATACTCACACTCTTTATCCGGATGCTTCGGAGGTTTTCCCAACAAAAGTTAAAACTGTAAAACACGGGTGAATGATACTCGCGGCAACAGCAACGCCTCACGGCACTGCACTCGTCTCGTTGGAGTCAATCTATGAAGTTGCCTTTTAAACCACATCTTCTTGTTCTGCTTTGCAGTGCGGGGCTGTTTGCCGCCTCGGGCGTCATGTTCGTTAAAAGCCGCGCAACGGAACCCGCTCCCGCACTTGCGCCGGTAGCCCCGCAGCTCCCCGCCCCGACAGCACAACCTGCCCCGGTGGCGACTCCGGCCTATACCGCCGCGCAGATCGATCAGTGGACAGCGCCCATTGCGCTCTATCCCGACGCGCTGCTGTCGCAAATTCTGATGGCCTCAACCTATCCGGCGAGCGTGATTCAGGCCGCCCAGTGGTCAAAGGACAACCCTAAAATTCAGGGCGATACCGCCATTCAGGCGGTCAGCGGGCAGCCATGGGATGCCAGCGTGAAATCGCTGGTCGCCTTTCCGCAGTTAATGTCGTTGATGGGAGAAAACCCGTCGTGGGTACAGAGCCTCGGCGACGCCTTTCTGGCCCAGCCAAAGGATGTGATGGATTCCGTGCAGCGTCTGCGCCTGCTCGCGCAGCAGACAGGCACGTTGCAATCCACCCCGCAGCAGACCGTCACCACCGTGAAAAAATCTGCGCCAGCCTCCACCAGTACAGCCGCGACGTCAACGTCGGCTAGTCCGACGGTGATTAAAATTGAGCCAGCCGATCCACAGGTGGTTTATGTCCCTACCTACAACCCTTCCACCGTTTACGGCACGTGGCCAAACGCCAGCTATCCGCCTGTGTATCTGCCCCCGTCTCCCGGCCAGCAGTTTACCAATAGTTTTGTCAGAGGCTTTGGCTATAGCCTCGGCGTAGCCACTACCTATGCGCTGTTCAGTAACATAGACTGGGACGATGACGACGAACATCATCACGATCATGATGACGATCACCACGGCGGTTATTCGCATAACGGCGATAACATTAATATTAATGTTAATAGCTTCAATAAGATCACCGGCGAGCACCGTACCGATAATCATCAGGTCTGGCAGCATAATCCGACCTACCGCAACGGCGTGCCCTACGCCAATAGCCAGCTTGCCAGCCGCTATCATCAGACTTCAGTGCCGGGCGGGCTGAGCGCTACCCGGCAGCAGCCGGTCAACCGCGATAGCCAGCGGCAGGCCGCGATGGCGCAGGTACAGCAGTCGACGGGCAAAACCCTCACACAGCTACAGCATGGCGACGCGCATTTCCCGCAACATTCAGCGTCCGCGCAGCAGCTGAAGCAGCTCTCTCAGCGCAGCAACTATCGCGGCTACGACAGCGCGCGGCCACACGCACAACAGATGAATAATACTCTTGCGCAAACCAGACGCCCGACGCAGGTTCAGCATCAGCCGCTGCGGGCAAACGCCCTGAGCGGCAACGACAGCCGCTCGGCCAACTGGCAGGCCCAGCACCAGCGCGGGCTGCAAAGCCGCCAGCAGCTGTCCGAACATCATACCGAACACCGTGAATTCCACCGTCGTTAAGGAAGCCGCTATGAACATGAAACCGATCGGTGGAATGCTGTTGTTGATGGTATCCACCTTCGCCTGCGCCCAGCAATCTTTCTCCACGCCTGAGCAGGCGGCCAATGCCCTGACGAAGGCCATCAGCGAGCAGAATGAGAGCGCGATGGCCGACCTGCTGGGGGATAACTGGCGCGACTATCTGCCACCTGAAGGGGTTGATCCGGAGGCGGTAGCTCGATTCCTGCGTGACTGGAAGATTAACCATCGTACCGAAATCAGCGGCGATATTGCCCATCTGTCAGTTGGCGATAACGGCTGGCAACTCCCCATACCGGTAGTGAAGAAAAAAGTGGGCTGGCAATTTGATATGCAGAAAGCGGCTGATGAGATCCTGACCCGCGAAATCGGCCGCAACGAACTCGCGGCTATCGAAGCGCTGCACGCCTACGTCGACGCACAGCAGAGCTACTACGCCATGAACCACCGCTATGCGCAGAAGATTGTCAGCACGCCAGGGCTAAAAGACGGCCTGTACTGGCCCATCTCGCCGGGCGAAGCGCCAAGCCCGCTGGGTCCCGCCTTCAGCCCGCCGGAGTCGGGTATGGGCTATCACGGCTATCGGTTCCGCATTCTGCCGGATAAAAATGGCTTTGCGATGGTTGCCTGGCCCGTGAGCTATGGTCAGACGGGGGTAATGAGCTTTGTTGTTAACCAGGATGACAAAGTTTATCAGGCAGACCTCGGCAGTGAAACCGCCAGAAAAGTCCAGGCATTGACCGTGTATAAACCTGATACATCCTGGCAGCCCGTGGCACCGTAAACGTCCGGTGGCACCTCGCCTGCCCGGTCTACGATTTTTGTAGGCCGGGTAAGCGCAGCGTCACCCGGCTATGTTTTTACAAAATATTCACCAACTGAGCTTCCAGTATAGGTTTCGCTTCTTCTAATTCAGATCAACATTGTTCGCAATGGAGACCACTCAAGAGAGAAACTTATTTCTGTTTCGCTTTCGGGGTTGGCAGCACGATCATTTAACAAAGCTATAGGTTACATTCCCCTGCAAATCTGCTGGCATCTTTGTTATATCCGTTCCGTCCTCCGCATACCATTCGAAGAGATGATTATCGTCACGCAGGGCACAAAAATGGTAATCGCAGGAATAGATGGCACGAATATTATAAAGTTCATGTGCGACAGGTGAGGTGTCGCCACCTTCATACCCCAATCCCCATGCCACTACGGTACCGTCACGGCGAAGCGCTGCAAAAGAATTGTAAGTACCCCCTGTCAGAGATACCACATCCGTAAGATCCTCAGGCATTTGTATATCGAAAATCGAGACATGTCCCCAGCAGTACACTTTCCCCTCCGAAGTTAAAAAAGCATAGCTGCCATTAACAGCGGCCTGAACATCGATAATATTTGTCAGACCGGCAATTTCCGGTGGCATTTCGGTCAAATAGTAATTCTGCCCCCAAAAAACCACACTGCCATTTTGTCTTAAAGCAATAAAAGTTGAATTGGTGCTGTGTACGGAAACAATATCCTTGAGGCAAGCAATATGATCCGGAATCATAGCGCCACAACTGGCGCTTCCCCATGCAATCACACTGCCTGAGGCCCTGAGTGCCACAAATGCACCGCTATTACTGTAAAGTGCGACAACATCATTTACTTCTTTCAGATGTGTCGGTAGCGCGCCACCGTATGCTGCACTTCCCCAAGCTAGCACATGACCATTTTGTAGAATTCCCGCAAAGGCAGTTTCCGTGGATTGGATGGCTATGAAATCACTGCGCGCAGCAATATCAGCAGGAAAGTCATTTTGAGAAGCCCCAACTTTCCACTGTACGACTTGGTTGTTAGCTCGCAACGCAAGATAGATGTCATTACCGTCGTTACCACCAGCAACTTTAATATCTAAAATATCATCCAGTGCAACAACATTATCAGGCAGAGGGTTATCATCATCCACAGACCAGGTAAATACCTGGCCATTGGTATTAACAGCCGCAGAAGCGTACTGGCCGCCATAAATAGCCCTGACATTATAGTTACGCTCGCTGGTTGGTGAGGTTCCACCATGTTTTGGCTTCCCCCACGCTTCTACGGTACCATCATCTTTTATGACAGCAAACGCGGAACTCGAACCCCCAAAGTTACTGATATTAATAACATCACCCAGCCGATAAACATCAGAATTTGCCAGCAAGCGTACATTTGGGCGGGTATCGGTGAAAACAGGTCCAGTAAAGCGCGGTGCGGATTCATCTTCATACCACCAGTCAACGCTGACGGGCTGTAGGGTCTCTTTATCAAGGGCTACAAGCTTATGCGTCGCACTCGCCCAAGCACCCCCTAATTGTGTTCTGGCCCCCATGACTTTTAAATCACGAATACCAGAGGTCGATTCATAACTATTCATAATAACTGGTTCCTTTTAATAGAGTAATCCCAGCGATAGTTATATTATCTTTCTATTTTAAGTCAAATTAACCAAGCCACTCCTAAAAAAAACATAAACACAGCGGCTTATACAAACCCATTAAAAATTAAATGAATCATTTGATTCGCGAATAAATTCAATTAACCATGTACAAATATTTTATCTATTCTGCATTTAAATTGATAATTAACACTAAGATATGGACTTTAAACCAAAAAAAACGCCTCCGAAGAGGCGCTTATCAGGCACAAAGCAACTTATTTCTTCTTCGCTTTCGCGTTTGGCAGGTCCGTAATGCTACCTTCAAACACTTCTGCCGCCAGGCCCACGGACTCGTGCAGAGTCGGGTGAGCGTGGATGGTCAGCGCGATGTCTTCCGCGTCACAGCCCATTTCGATAGCCAGACCGATTTCACCCAGCAGCTCGCCGCCGTTGGTACCGACAATCGCACCACCGATTACACGGTGAGTCTCTTTGTCGAAGATCAGTTTGGTCATACCGTCTGCGCAGTCGGACGCGATAGCACGGCCAGAAGCAGCCCACGGGAAGGTGGCGGTTTCATAGCTGATGCCTTTCTCTTTCGCTTCTTTCTCAGTCAGACCGACCCATGCAACTTCTGGCTCGGTGTAGGCGATAGATGGGATCACTTTCGGATCGAAGTAGTGCTTCATGCCGGCGATAACTTCAGCGGCAACGTGACCTTCGTGAACACCTTTGTGCGCCAGCATTGGCTGACCGACGATATCGCCGATAGCAAAGATGTGCGGCACGTTGGTGCGCAGCTGTTTGTCAACGCGGATGAAGCCACGGTCGTCCACTTCCACGCCAGCTTTGCCCGCGTCGAGGTTTTTACCGTTCGGCACACGGCCGATAGCCACCAGCACGGCGTCGTAACGCTGTGGTTCGGATGGGGCTTTTTTGCCTTCCATGGAAACGTAAATACCGTCTTCTTTCGCTTCAACGGCAGTCACTTTGGTTTCCAGCATCAGGTTGAATTTCTTGCTGATGCGTTTGGTGAAGACTTTAACGATGTCTTTGTCGGCAGCGGGGATAACCTGGTCGAACATTTCAACCACGTCGATCTCTGAACCCAGCGCATGGTACACGGTACCCATTTCCAGACCGATGATACCGCCGCCCATAACCAGCAGGCGCTTAGGAACGGTTTTCAGCTCCAGCGCATCGGTGGAATCCCACACGCGTGGATCTTCATGTGGAATGAATGGCAGTTCGATTGGGCGAGAGCCTGCCGCGATGATCGCGTTGTCGAAGTTAATCACGGTTTTGCCGTTTTCGCCTTCCACTTCCAGGGTGTTCGCACCGGTGAATTTACCCAGACCGTTTACCACTTTCACCTTACGGCCTTTGGCCATACCCGCCAGACCGCCGGTCAGCTGAGTGATAACTTTCTCTTTCCAGGTACGAATTTTGTCGATGTCGGTTTTCGGCTCGCCGAAGACGATACCGTGTTCAGCCAGCGCTTTGGCTTCTTCGATAACTTTCGCTACGTGCAGCAGCGCTTTAGAAGGGATACAGCCGACGTTCAGACAAACACCGCCGAGGGTGCTGTAACGTTCTACGATGACGGTTTCCAGACCTAAATCCGCGGCGCGAAATGCTGCGGAGTAACCTGCCGGGCCTGCCCCAAGTACTACGACCTGAGTTTTGATTTCTGTGCTCATCATGACCTCTTAATGTATACCCGTCGTCCACCGGGTCGTTCTATCCGCCCGTATTTTACAAAATTGTTAACAATTTTGAAACAACAAACGGCTCACGAATTATCGCTTTCACCAATAACCTCAAAAACCCCATGAGATTATCAGAAAAAAGCCGGCCGACTGGCCGGCTTTTCGATTACATCACCAGGCGGCGAATGTCGCTCAGCATGTTGTTGATGATGGTGATGAAACGCGCACCATCAGCCCCGTCGATCACGCGGTGGTCGAAGGACAGAGAGATTGGCATCATCAGACGCGGCACGAACTCTTTGCCATTCCACACCGGCTCCATCGCGGACTTGGACACACCGAGGATAGCCACTTCCGGCGCGTTCACAATCGGCGCGAAGTGGGTGGTACCCAGGCCGCCGATGCTGGAGATAGTGAAGCAGCCGCCCTGCATTTCGCCGGCAGTCAGCTTACCATCACGCGCTTTTTTGGAGATGGTGGTCAGTTCACGGGACAGCTCAGTGACGCTCTTCTTGTTCACGTCTTTGAAGACCGGAACAACCAGACCATTTGGCGTATCAACCGCAACACCGATGTTGATGTACTTCTTCAGCGTCAGCTTCTGGCCGTCTTCGGACAGGGAGCTGTTGAAGCGAGGCATCTGCTCAAGGGCAGCGGCAACCGCTTTCATGATGAAGACCACTGGAGTGAACTTCACGTCCAGCTTACGCTTCTCAGCTTCGGCGTTCTGCTGTTTACGGAACGCTTCCAGATCGGTGATATCGGTCTTATCGAAGTGGGTAACGTGCGGGATCATTACCCAGTTACGGCTCAGGTTAGCACCCGAGATTTTCTGGATACGGCCCAGTTCCACTTCTTCGATTTCACCGAACTTGCTGAAGTCCACTTTCGGCCATGGCAGCATGCCCGGGATACCGCCACCGGCAGCAGCAGCAGGTGCAGCTTCGGCGCGTTTCACCGCATCTTTCACGTAAGCCTGAACGTCTTCGCGCAGGATACGGCCTTTACGGCCAGTGCCCTTCACTTTCGCCAGGTTCACACCGAATTCGCGCGCCAGGCGACGAATCAGCGGAGTCGCGTGGACGTAAGCGTCGTTTTCAGCGAACTCAGATTTTTCTGCTTTAGCAGCAGGGGCAGCAGCCGGTTTAGCAGCCTGAGCCGGTGCAGCAGCCGGTGCCGGAGCAGCCGCGGCAGCTGGAGCGGCGGCAGGTGCTGCGCCTTCCACTTCGAAGACCATGATCAGAGAGCCGGTAGATACTTTGTCGCCGGTGTTGATTTTGATCTCTTTAACGGTACCGGCGAACGGCGCAGGCACTTCCATAGAAGCTTTGTCGCCTTCAACGGTGATCAGTGACTGTTCAGCGGCAACTTTGTCGCCCACTTTTACCATCACTTCGGTCACTTCAACTTCGTCACCGCCGATGTCCGGTACGTTAACGTCTTTCACGCCGCCAGCAGCCGCTGGTGCAGCAGCCGGAGCCGGAGCAGCTTCCGCTTTCGCTGGAGCCGCAGCGCCTTCAGCGCCCGCCACTTCGAAAATCATGATCAGGGAACCCGTAGACACTTTGTCGCCGGTGTTGATCTTGATCTCTTTAACGGTACCCGCGAACGGTGCCGGCACTTCCATAGAGGCTTTGTCGCCTTCTACGGTGATCAGTGACTGCTCGGCCGCAACGGTATCGCCCACTTTCACCAGGATTTCAGTGACTTCAACTTCGTCACCGCCGATGTCAGGCACGTTCACTTCTTTCGCTGCCGCGGCCGCTGCTGGAGCAGCAGCAGGAGCGGCTTCTTTCTTCTCTTCCTGCGCAGGTGCAGCAGCTGCTGCACCGTCGGCGGAATCGAAAATCATGATCAGTTTACCGGTCTCGGTTTTATCGCCAACAGAGACTTTGATCTCTTTAACGATGCCAGCCTGAGGAGACGGGACTTCCATAGAAGCTTTGTCGCCTTCTACGGTGATCAGCGACTGTTCAGCTTCAACTTTGTCGCCCACTTTGACCAGGATCTCGGTGATTTCAACTTCATCAGCCCCGATGTCCGGTACATTGATTTCGATAGCCATTATTCTTTTACCTCTTACGCCAGACGCGGGTTAACTTTATCTGCATCGATGTTGAATTTGGTAATTGCGTCTGCAACCACTTTCTTATCGATTTCGCCACGTTTAGCCAGTTCGCCCAGTGCTGCTACTACCACGTAGGAAGCATCAACTTCGAAGTGGTGACGCAGGTTTTCGCGGCTGTCAGAACGACCGAAGCCGTCAGTACCCAGTACGCGATAATCATCAGCTGGAACGTAAGTACGAACCTGCTCAGCGAACAGTTTCATATAGTCAGTAGACGCCACCGCTGGCGCGTCGTTCATCACCTGAGCGATGTACGGAACGCGTGGGGTTTCCATTGGGTGCAGCATGTTCCAGCGCTCACAATCCTGGCCATCACGCGCCAGTTCAGTGAAGGAGGTAACAGAGTACACATCGGAACCCACACCGTAGTCTTTCGCCAGGATCTGCGCTGCTTCACGAACGTGACGCAGGATAGAACCGGAGCCCAGCAGCTGAACTTTACCTTTGCTACCTTCGATGGTTTCGAGTTTGTAGATACCTTTACGGATACCTTCCTCGGCACCTGCTGGCATTGCCGGCATGTGGTAGTTTTCGTTCAGGGTGGTGATGTAGTAGTAAATATTCTCTTGCGCTTCACCGTACATGCGCTGCAAGCCGTCATGCATGATGACTGCCACTTCGTACGCGTAAGACGGGTCGTAAGAGATACAGTTAGGGATAGTCAGAGACTGAATGTGGCTGTGACCATCTTCGTGCTGTAGACCTTCACCGTTCAGGGTCGTACGACCAGAAGTACCACCGATCAGGAAGCCGCGAGCCTGCTGGTCGCCTGCCTGCCAGCACAGGTCACCGATACGCTGGAACCCGAACATGGAGTAGTAGATGTAGAACGGGATCATCGGCAGGTTGTTGGTGCTGTAAGAAGTCGCAGCAGCCAGCCAGGATGCGCCTGCACCCAGTTCGTTGATACCTTCCTGAAGGATCTGACCTTTCTCGTCTTCTTTGTAGTATGCAACCTGCTCACGATCCTGCGGGGTGTACTGCTGACCGTTCGGGCTGTAGATACCGATCTGACGGAACAGACCTTCCATACCGAAAGTACGCGCTTCGTCGGCGATAATTGGAACCAGACGATCTTTGATCGACTTGTTCTTCAGCATCACGTTCAGGGCACGAACGAAAGCGATAGTGGTAGAGATCTCTTTGTTCTGCTCTTCCAGCAGCTGAGAGAAATCTTCCAGCGCTGGCAGTTCCAGCTTCTCGGTGAAGTTAGGCTGACGAGCAGGCAGGTAGCCTTTCAGCGCCTGACGACGTTCGTGCAGGTACTTGTGCTCTTCAGAACCTTCCGGGAAGGTGATGTAAGACAGTTTTTCTACCTGCTCATCGGTCACTGGAACGTTGAAACGATCGCGGATATAACGCACGCCGTCCATGTTCATTTTCTTAACCTGGTGAGCGATGTTTTTACCTTCTGCGGTATCACCCATGCCGTAACCTTTAATGGTGTGGGCCAGGATCACAGTCGCTTTACCTTTGGTTTCACGCGCTTTTTTCAGTGCAGCGTAAACTTTCTTCGGATCGTGACCACCGCGGTTCAGCGCCCAGATCTGCTCGTCAGTCCAGTCTGCAACCAGGGCTGCGGTTTCAGGATATTTGCCGAAGAAGTGCTCACGAACGTAGGCACCGTCTTTGGATTTGAAGGTCTGGTAGTCGCCGTCAACGGTTTCGTTCATCAGCTGGATCAGTTTACCGCTGGTGTCTTTGCGCAGCAGCTCATCCCAACGACCGCCCCACATCACTTTGATCACGTTCCAGCCAGCACCTGCGAAGATGCCTTCCAGTTCGTTGATGATCTTGCCGTTACCGGTTACCGGACCATCCAGACGTTGCAGGTTACAGTTGATGATGAAGCACAGGTTGTCCAGCTTCTCACGGGTCGCGATGGTGATCGCGCCTTTAGATTCTGGCTCATCCATTTCACCGTCGCCCAGGAAGGCGTAAACGGTCTGCTCAGAGGTGTCTTTCAGACCACGGTGTTCCAGGTACTTCAGGAATTTAGCCTGATAGATCGCACCGATTGGACCCAGACCCATAGATACGGTCGGGAACTGCCAGAACTCAGGCATCAGTTTAGGGTGCGGGTAAGAAGACAGACCCTTACCGTGAACTTCCTGACGGAAGTTGTTCATCTGCTCTTCAGTCAGACGACCTTCCAGGAAGGCACGTGCATAGATGCCCGGAGAGATGTGGCCCTGGAAGTACACCAGATCGCCGCCATCTTTCTCGTTAGCTGCACGGAAGAAGTGGTTGAAGCACACTTCGTAAATGGTCGCAGAAGACTGGAAGGACGCCATGTGGCCACCCAGTTCCAGGTCCTTCTTGGATGCGCGCAGAACGGTCATGATGGCGTTCCAGCGGATAGCAGAACGGATACGGCGTTCCAGATCCAGATTGCCCGGGTATTCCGGTTCGTCTTCGACGGCAATCGTGTTTACGTAGTTGCTAGCCCCTGCACCTGAAGCCACTTTCACGCCGCCTTTGCGTGCTTCTGAAAGCAGCTGATCAATCAGATACTGAGCGCGCTCAACACCTTCTTCACGGATGACCGATTCGATCGCCTGTAGCCAGTCGCGAGTTTCGATCGGATCCACGTCATTTTGGAGACGTTCTGACATGGGGGTATTCCTTATCTATCTAATACGTTGATTTGTCTGGAACCTGTCCCATTGTATTTTCGCCAGAAAACACAATAAGACAGGTTCTGCGTTTAGTTGCCGCGCTCTAAAAGTACCTGGCGCTTAATCCTTTCGTTGCTGTATGCGGCGTAATGAACGTTCGCGACGCGATTGTTCACGGCTGCGGTCCAGCAAGATTTCCTCAATGAAAGCCAGATGGCGGTGCGACGCTTCGCGCGCCTGCTCCGGTTCCCCGGCCATTATCGCCTCGAATACTCGGGTGCGATGGTTGCTTACCAGCGGGAGCATCTCCCGACGGGCATACAACAATTCAAAATTCTGACGAACGTTCTGGGCCAGCATCGGCTCCATGCAGCGTAGCAGATGGAGGAGCACCACGTTGTGCGCCGCTTCGGTGACGGCAATTTGATACTGGACGACGGCACTGGACTCGGCGTCTAAATCGCCGGACTGCTGTGCCCGTTCAATGGCCTGATGCAGCTCGCGAATACGTACGCGGTCTTCATCAGTGCTGCGAAGGGCGGCGTAATAAGCCGCGATACCTTCCAGCGCGTGACGGGTCTCAAGCAGATCAAACTGGGATTCTGGGTGGTCAGAGAGAAGTTCTACCAGCGGGTCGCTGAAGCTCTGCCACAGGCTATTTTGCACAAAGGTTCCGCCACCCTGGCGACGGAGCAACAGGCCCTTTGCTTCGAGACGTTGAATCGCCTCACGCAGAGAGGGGCGTGAAACGTCGAACTGTTTTGCCAGCTCGCGTTCTGGCGGGAGCTTCTCGCCCGGGCGCAGTGTCCCTTCGAGAATCAAAAACTCCAGCTGCTGCTCAATCACATCGGAAAGTTTTGGTTGGCGAATTTTGCTGTAGGCCATATTCCCTGTCTTACGCCTTTTTGCCCGGAGTCAATTGGTCTTACCAATTTCATGTTCGTATCGCTAAAGTAACAAAGTATTCACCTTCTGTCCATATTGGTTTTGATTGAAATCAGTAAACCCGGCACATTTTAACAACCTTACAGAACTAACGTTTCAGGAATGTAACTTTGCACAAATGAAATGGTTACTACCAAAGAGGCAGCTTTAACCATAATGAAACGAGGGTTTTTGCAATCTGAAGCGATTCAACAAGGCAAAAAATGAAAATTCGCCCTCTTCTGACGCATTTCTATTCTATAGGTTGGGGTATGAAGGGTTAACGTACCGATTTACAATTGGTTTCTTTTTATTCAAGTCGTCTTCATCCCTTCATAAAGCAGGTGCATTCGCTGGCGCTTACCACTATTCTTGCGCTAACGGAAGCCATCTCCGCTTTTTTCGGTATCGTTAACCGTAAAGAAATAAATACAGAATATGGACTTTCATAATTACACACGCACAGCGTGAACATAACAACCACACACGAGGTTTCAAATGGAAGCTCAACAGCATGGCGATCAGCTAAAGCGCGGCCTTAAAAACCGCCATATACAGCTCATCGCCCTGGGCGGTGCTATCGGTACTGGCCTGTTTCTGGGCAGTGCATCGGTTATCCAGTCGGCCGGTCCGGGCATTATTCTGGGGTACGCGATTGCGGGTTTTATTGCCTTTCTGATTATGCGCCAGTTAGGTGAAATGGTTGTTGAGGAGCCTGTCGCAGGCTCATTCAGCCACTTCGCCTATAAATACTGGGGCAGCTTCGCGGGCTTCGCCTCGGGGTGGAACTACTGGGTTCTGTACGTTCTGGTTGCCATGGCCGAGCTGACCGCCGTTGGGAAATACATTCAGTTCTGGTACCCGGAGATCCCCACCTGGGCGTCTGCGGCGGCCTTCTTCGTCATTATCAATGCCATTAACCTGACCAACGTAAAAGTGTTTGGTGAGATGGAGTTCTGGTTTGCCATCATCAAAGTGATTGCCGTTGTAGCGATGATCATCTTCGGCGGCTGGCTGCTGTTCAGCGGCAACGGCGGTCCGCAGGCCACCGTGCGCAACCTTTGGGAGCAAGGCGGGTTCCTGCCGCACGGCATGACCGGTCTGGTGATGATGATGGCGATCATTATGTTCTCCTTCGGCGGTCTGGAGCTGGTGGGCATCACCGCCGCGGAAGCCGACAACCCGGAGCAGAGCATCCCGAAAGCCACTAACCAGGTTATCTACCGTATTCTGATCTTCTATGTGGGCTCCCTGGCGGTCCTGCTCTCCCTGCTGCCATGGACGCGCGTGACGGCGGATACCAGCCCGTTTGTGCTCATCTTCCACGAGCTGGGCGACACCTTCGTGGCGAACGCGCTCAACATCGTGGTGCTGACCGCCGCGCTCTCCGTTTATAACAGCTGCGTTTACTGCAACAGCCGTATGCTGTTCGGCCTGGCGCAACAGGGCAACGCACCGAAAGCGCTGCTTACCGTTGATAAGCGTGGCGTACCGGTTAATACCATCATCGTGTCGGCGGTCGTGACGGCGCTGTGCGTTCTGATTAACTACCTGGCACCGGAATCTGCCTTCGGTCTGCTGATGGCGCTGGTGGTTTCCGCGCTGGTGATTAACTGGGCGATGATTAGCCTCGCGCACATCAAGTTCCGCCGCGCCAAGCACCAGCAGGGCGTAACCACGCGCTTCCCTGCCCTGCTCTATCCGCTGGGGAACTGGGTTTGCCTGCTGTTCATGGCAGCTGTGCTGGTCATCATGCTCATCACCCCAGGCATGGCGATTTCCGTCTACCTGATCCCGGTCTGGATTGCGATCCTCGGCGTGGGTTATATGGTGAAACAGAAAAATGCCAAAACGGTGAAAGCGCACTAAGTGTTTTCTCGCTGTACTCGCGGTTGCGGGTACAGCGTCTTGTTACCTTCCTCACAAATTCGCGCCCACAGCAAAATCCTCCATATCACCGCCTTTATATTGCAACGCATATATTCGTTTGCCAGCGAATAATTCTCTCCATACCGAAACCCGGAGAGCTGTCGATGAATAACAACAAACTGTCAGTAAAAGAAAAGATCGGCTATGGCATGGGTGACGCCGGATGCAACATTATCTTTGGCGCCATCATGTTATTTGTTAACTACTTTTATACGGATATTTTTGGTCTGGCTCCTGCACTGGTTGGCGTTTTACTCCTGTCCGTACGCGTCATTGATGCCGTCACGGACCCAATTATGGGCGCGATTGCCGACCGTACCCGCAGCAAATATGGCCGGTTTCGTCCATGGCTGCTGTGGATTGCCTTCCCCTACGCGCTGTTCAGCATCCTGATGTTTACCACGCCTGACTGGAGCTATAACAGCAAAGTTATCTATGCCTTTGTCACCTACTTCCTGCTGTCGCTGACCTATACCGCCATCAACATTCCGTACTGCTCGCTCGGCGGCGTGATCACCAACGACCCGAAAGAGCGCGTTGCCTGCCAGTCCTACCGTTTTGTTATGGTTGGTATCGCCACGCTGCTGCTGTCGCTAACGCTCCTGCCGATGGCCGACTGGTTCGGTGGGGATAACAAAGCCAAAGGCTACCAGATGGCGATGACCGTGCTGGCGCTGATTGGAACCTGCATGTTCCTGTTCTGCTTCGCCACCGTGCGGGAGCGCGTGCGTCCGGCGGTGCAAACCCATGACGAACTGAAAAACGACCTGAAAGACGTGTGGAAGAATGACCAGTGGGTGCGGATCCTGCTGTTAACCCTGTGCAACGTCTGCCCTGGCTTTATCCGCATGGCGGCCACCATGTATTACGTCACCTGGGTCATGGGGCAAAGCACCCATTTCGCCACGCTGTTTATCAGCCTGGGCGTGGTCGGCATGATGTTCGGCAGTATGCTGGCGAAAGTGCTGACCGACCGCTGGTGTAAGCTGAAGGTCTTCTTCTGGACCAACATCGTGCTGGCGATTTTCTCAACCGCCTTTTACTTCTTCGACCCGAAAGCGACGACAACCATTGTCGTGCTCTACTTCCTGCTGAACATTCTGCACCAGATCCCGTCACCGCTGCACTGGTCGCTGATGGCCGACGTGGACGACTACGGTGAATGGAAAACCGGGAAACGCATCACCGGGATCAGCTTCTCCGGCAACATCTTCTTCCTGAAGCTGGGTCTGGCGATTGCCGGGGCAATGGTCGGCTTCCTGCTCTCCTGGTACGGCTACGACGCGGGCGCAAAAGCGCAGAGCGCGGATGCCATCAACGGGATCGTGCTGCTGTTTACCGTCATTCCCGGCATTGGATACTTAATTACCGCGGGCGTAGTACGTCTGCTGAAAGTGGACCGTGAGACCATGAAGCAGATCCAGTCCGATCTGGAAAAGCGTCGCACCAACTATCGCGAGCTGAACGATTATCAGGAACTCAAAGCCGCTGAGACTAAATAAGGAAAGCCGAATGCAAACCTGGCCAAACCCGTTTATTGAACAACGCGCCGACCCGTATATCCTGCGTCACGATGGGCAATATTACTTTATCGCCTCCGTACCGGAGTACGATCGGCTGGCGATCCGCCGCGCGGACTCGCTGGAAGGTTTACGCGATGCCGAAGAGGTGGTTGTCTGGCGCAAGCCCGACACCGGCCCGATGAGCCAGCTGATCTGGGCGCCGGAACTGCATCATATCGACGGCAGGTGGTACATCTATTTTGCCGCCACGCATACCCAGGCGCTTGATCAGCTCGGGATGTTCCAGCATCGCATGTTCGCCATTGAATGCGCAGACGGCGATCCGCTCAACGGTACGTGGGTGGAAAAAGGACAAATCAAAACCCCGTTTGACACCTTCGCGCTGGATGCCACCACCTTTGTTCATCAGGGTAAACGCTGGTATCTGTGGGCGCAAAAAGCCCCGGACATTTCCGGTAACTCCAATCTTTACCTGTGTGAAATGGAAAATCCGTGGACGCTGAAAGGCGAGCCGGTGATGCTCAGTAAACCGGAATATGACTGGGAGTGCCGTGGGTTCTGGGTCAACGAAGGCCCGGCGGTGCTGTTCCATGGCGATAAGCTGTTTATCAGCTATTCCGCCAGCGCCACCGACGAGAACTACTGCATGGGGTTACTGTGGGCAGACCTGAATGCCGATCCGCAAAACCCGGCTAACTGGCATAAATCCCCGCGCCCGGTGTTCGTCACCAGCTACGAAAACCGTCAGTATGGGCCTGGCCATAACAGCTTTACGCAGACGCCGGAAGGCGAAGATGTGCTGGTCTACCACGCGCGAAACTACACTGAAATTGAAGGCGATCCGCTTTACGATCCCAATCGCCATACTCGCCTGAAACTCGTCCGCTGGAACGAAAACGGGATGCCTGACTTCGGCATCCCGCCCGCGGATACGCCGTAACGGCTTCGGCGCGCTGGCTCAGACCAGCGTGCCGTAAATCGTTAGCAGCGCCACAATCACCACCACCACAAAGGATGTTTTCTTCGCCATCGAGACGGCAGCTTTTGGCGTTGCGACTTTATCCGTGTGCGGCTCACGCGCCAGCGAGAACTGTGCCAGTCGGGTTAAAACCTGATACTGCGAGGTATGGCGGTCTGCAAGGGAGACAAACCACGCGGGCAGCGCCTTTTCACCGTGACCGATGAGGGCATAGACCACGCCTACCAGACGCACCGGAAGCCAGTCGAGCACGTGCAGGATGGCATCAATGCCGGACTGTAGACGTTCATGCGGCGTAAGATAGCGGGCAAGCCAGGTCTGCCAGGCGCGCAGGAACGCATAACCCATCAGCAGAACCGGCCCCCAGGGTCCGCCCACCACGAACCAGAACAGCGGCGCCAGGTAGTAACGGAAGTTGATCCACAGCAGCGCGTTTTGCAGCTCCCGCAGAAACTCGCGTTCATCGCAATCCGGCGGTACGCCGTGGATCATCGTCAGCTCGCTCGCCATCGCGCCGCGCGCGTGGGCATCATCCCGGGAAGCGGCTTTCAGATACGCGTGATAGTGCAAACGCACCTTGCCCGCGCCAATACACAGCACGCCGAGCAGGATCCACACCACCAGCAGCGGCACGTTGAAAAAGAGGCCGTAAAGCGAGCGCAGCAACAGGA
Organism: Enterobacter sp. DTU_2021_1002640_1_SI_PRY_ASU_LCPMC_013; assembly: GCF_032389435.1. Classification (NCBI taxonomy): domain Bacteria; kingdom Pseudomonadati; phylum Pseudomonadota; class Gammaproteobacteria; order Enterobacterales; family Enterobacteriaceae; genus Enterobacter; species Enterobacter sp. DTU_2021_1002640_1_SI_PRY_ASU_LCPMC_013. The sequence continues at coordinate 781,132 of NZ_CP135594.1, read as the reverse complement.
ACGTAATCGCCATCACGCCTGCCGCCATCAGCAGCGTGCGCAGCATGGAAAAATGTCTGATGCGGCGGAATAACACCTCCAGCCGGTGATCCAGATGCCAGTGCTCGCCGAGCTTAAACAGGCGTTCAGCGATCATAACCAGCAGCATGGTAAACAACGTCATGTTATCTCCTTATCTGACGACGTGGTAAGCATGGCGTGAAACCGGGACCAGTCAAACGCCGGGCCGGGGTCGGTTTTTCTTTCGGGGGCGATGTCGCTGTGCCCTGTAATATTGTCTGCAATGGCGGGATAGCGTCCGATTAACGTTTGCGTTACAGCAACCAGTTTCTCATATTGCGCATCGGTGTAAGGCGTGGTGTCCGTTCCTTCCAGTTCAATTCCAATAGAGAAATCATTGCACCGCTCGCGCCCCTGATACATCGACACGCCGGCATGCCAGGCTCGCTTATCAAAAGGAACATACTGAACCACTTCGCCATCACGACGGATCAGACAGTGCGCCGATACGCGCAGATGCGCAATCTCAGCAAAGAAGGGGTGGGCATCGGGATCTATCGTTCCAGTGAATAACGCATCGATCCACGGACCGCCAAACTCACCCGGCGGGAGACTAATATTGTGAACCACCAGCAGTGTGGGCTTTTCATCCTCCGGGCGGCAGTCGTGGTGCGGCGACGGTACATGCCGCGCGTCCACCAGCCATCCGTTTTCTAACAACATGCTGGAACTCCTTATCTATGGTGCTGTTACTCGGTTCAGAGTAGCATGTTTCAATATTATGATTCGTTACCAATTTGGAGTTTTATCATGCCGCCTCGCCGCTATAACCCCGACCACCGACGTGACGCGCTTCTGGAACGTATTAATAGTGATATCCCGGCAAGCGTTGCCCATGCCCTGAAAGAAGATCTCGGCGGCGACGTCAGCGCCGATAACGATATTACCGCCCAATTGTTGCCAAAAGAGACACGCTCGCATGCGGTGATCATCACCCGCGAAGCGGGGGTTTTCTGCGGCAAACGCTGGGTTGAAGAGGTCTTTACCCAGCTGGCAGGCGACGAGGTGCAGGTAACATGGCACGTTGAAGACGGTGATGCGGTCACGGCGAATCAGCCACTGTTCGAGCTGGACGGCCCGTCCCGCGTCTTGCTGACCGGTGAACGCACCGCGCTCAATTTTGTGCAAACGCTCTCTGGCGTTGCCAGTGAAGTACGCCGCTACGTTGACCTGCTGGCAGGCACCCGCACGCAGCTGCTGGATACCCGTAAAACCCTGCCGGGCCTGCGCACCGCGCTGAAATACGCGGTACTCTGCGGTGGCGGCGCCAACCATCGTCTGGGGCTATCGGATGCCTTCCTGATCAAAGAGAACCACATTATTGCCTCTGGCTCGGTGCGTCAGGCCGTGGAAAAAGCCTTCTGGCTGCATCCGGATGTGCCGGTCGAAGTGGAAGTGGAAACGCTGGAGGAGCTGGACGAGGCCATTAAAGCGGGGGCTGACATCATCATGCTCGATAACTTCGACACGGAGCAGATGCGTGAAGCGGTCAAACGCACAAACGGCCAGGCGCAGCTTGAAGTGTCCGGCAACGTGACGTTCGACACCATCCGCGAATTTGCTGAAACCGGCGTCGATTACATCTCCGTTGGCGCCCTGACCAAGCACGTCCGCGCCCTCGACCTCTCGATGCGCTTCAAATAAATTATCCTCCCCTCTCCGGGCGGAGAGGGGAAATACGAAACCGCTCGCAATTACGCTGTCCTTCTCTGCAACACTGCATCATTTCCCTGAAAGCCCCTTCACGTTCACGCTTTTGTCCCTCGTTTCTGCATGCTGGCACTGCCACAGTAGCGCCACTTAACGTAAGGAGCAGACATGAACAGACAACAAGGATTTACCCTGATTGAGCTAATGGTGGTCATTGGCATTATTGCCATCCTGAGCGCGATTGGCGTTCCGGCCTATCAGAACTACCTGCGAAAAGCGGCGCTCACCGATATGCTGCAAACGTTCATCCCCTACCGCACCGCCATTGAGCTTTGCGCCCTGGATCGTGGTGGTGTGGATAGCTGCGACGCAGGCACCAATGGCATCCCTTCCCCGACAACCACACGTTACGTTTCAGCGATGAGCGTGGCAAAGGGGGCCGTATCGTTAACAGGGCAGGAAAGCCTTAACGGACTTGAAGTGCTCATGACACCGATCTGGAGCGACGGTAACGGTATGACGGGCTGGACGCGTGACTGCAAAATTGCGTCCGACACGGCGCTCAGACAAGCCTGTGAAGATGTTTTCCGCTTCGACAACAATTGACAGGAGCGGACAATGAATACCGAACAGCTAATGACGCTCTGTCAGCGCCATCACGCACTGCTACTCGCAAGCGACGCCGATATGATCAGCATTGCGGTAGTGGGTAATCCTGCCTCTGAGCTGATGGAAGCGTTACGCTTCGCCACGCAGAAGCGTATTGATATTGAGTGCTGGACGGCAGAACGGATGGAAAAACGGCTTCAGTCCGTCTCATCATCACACCTGCCGGGCATAGCGCCAAACTCAGCCGCTGACGTGCTCAGTACAACCTTGCAGCAGGCAGTAAACCAGCGGGCTTCTGACATCCATATTGAACCGACGGAGCACGGCTACCAAATCCGTTTGCGAATCGACGGTGTTCTCTACCCGCAACCGCCGATCTCTGGCGCCCTCGGGACGACGCTTGCCGCACGCCTGAAGGTGCTGGGTCAACTGGATATTGCGGAGCGCCGCCTGCCGCAGGACGGTCAGTTTACGGTGGAGCTGGCAAGCGTCCCCGTCTCTTTTCGTATCGCAACCCTTCCCTGTAGCGGTGGAGAAAAAATCGTGCTTCGTCTGCTTCACCAGGTACAGCAGGCTCTGGAGCTTGAACAGCTGGGGATGAGCGCAGACCAGCAGGCCCGTTTTGCCGGGGCGCTTAACAGCCCTCAGGGGTTGATTCTGGTCACCGGCCCGACCGGTAGCGGGAAAACAGTGACGCTGTACAGCGCGTTACAGGCGCGAAATACCCCTGACGTCAATATTTGCAGCGTGGAAGATCCCGTTGAAATCCCGCTTGCAGGCTTAAACCAGACGCAGATTAATCCGCGTGCGGGGCTGACCTTCCAGAGCGTGCTGCGCGCCCTGCTCAGGCAGGATCCTGACATCATTATGGTGGGTGAAATTCGTGACGGCGAAACGGCAGAAATTGCCATTAAGGCGGCGCAAACCGGACATCTGGTGCTATCCACCCTCCATACTAATTCGACGACTGAAACGCTGGTACGGCTGCAACAGATGGGCGTCGCGCGCTGGATGATCTCTTCGGCGCTCTCGATGGTGATTGCCCAGCGACTGGTGCGCCGTTTATGTCCGTACTGCCGACAGGAAGCCAGCCGCCACACCGAATTACCCCGCACGCTGTGGCCCCGGCCGCTTCCTCGCTGGCAACCCACCGGCTGCGATCGCTGCTACCACGGTTTTTATGGTCGCGTAGCCATTTTTGAAGTGCTCGTCATCGACGACACGCTGCGGCAGGCCATCGCCAGCGGAGCAAGCACGGAGGTGATTGGGTCCAGCGCTCGTCAGGCGGAAATGACCTCTTTGTTTGAGCATGGCTGCATGGCCGTAGAGCAAGGGCTGACCACGCTCGAAGAGCTGTTGCGCGTCCTGGGAATGCCCGATGGCTGCTAATTCGCTCTGGCGCTGGCGTGCCCTGAACACCGGGGGGGAGGTGCAAACCGGCACCCTCTGGGCCATCGATCGTAACGCAGCTTACACGGCTCTGGTGCTTAAACAACTGCACCCGCTGGCGCTAAACCGCTGCCAGCAGCGCCACCGATGGCAGGTGCAGCACTGCTACGATATTTTTCGCCAGCTCGCCACGCTGCTACAGGCCGGACTCACGCTGTCCCAAAGCCTGCACATGCTGGCGGAACAGCATCCTTTGCAGCACTGGCAGGCGCTGCTGCACAGTCTTGCTGATGACCTGAGCGAAGGTTGCGCCCTGTCAGAGGCCATGAAGAAATGGCCAGAGGTGTTTAGCCCTCTTTATGTCTCAATGGTGAAGACGGGTGAGCTAACGGGTAAGCTAGAAGCCTGCTGCCGTCAGCTTGCGCAGCAACAAAAATCCCAGCAGCAGCTCAGTGCAAAGGTGAAGAAAGCGCTGCGCTATCCGCTGATCATCCTGACGCTCGCCGTTTTCGTGGTGCTGGCGATGGTCACGCTGGTTTTGCCTGAGTTTGCTGCAATCTACAAAACGTTCAACACCCCGCTCCCTTTGCTCACGCAGGCAGTCATGGGGCTGGCGGCCTTGATTCAGGCGCATATCCCCACCCTTTTGGCCCTGCTCGTGGCAATGGTTGTCATCGCCTGTAAGCTGCGGCGGCATCCGCGCTGGCAGTATGTCCTGTTACATGTACCGGTGATGGGCACGCTGACGCGCGGGCAAAAACTGGGACAAATTTTTACCGTGCTGTCATTAACCCAGCAGGCCGGAATTGCCTTTTTACAAGGACTGGAGAGTGTGGAGGAGACCGTTGAGAGTGGCTACTGGCAGGAGAAACTCCGTGAGATACGCAGCGATATCGAACAGGGAATACCCGTGTGGTCCTCCTTCCAGAAGGCCTCTGTTTTTACGCCACTGTGTATTCAGCTCATTCGCACCGGAGAAGTGTCGGGTTCACTGGATGTGATGCTGATAAATCTGGCCCGCCACCATACGGAACAGACATTTCAGCAGGCAGACAATCTGGCGGCGCTTCTTGAGCCTTTGCTACTGGTCGTGACGGGTCTGATTATCGGCACGCTGGTGGTGGCAATGTATCTGCCGATTTTCCATCTGGGGGATGCAATGAGCGCGGGGTAATGCTGGCGCACGGACGCGCGCCAGCCGTAGCCGTCAGAGGCTATTGAATACGCGGTTTTCCTGCTCCTGAACGCGGATAAACGTCGTGCGTTTCGTCAGCTCTTTCAGTCGGGAAGCACCAACGTAGGTGCAGGCAGAACGCAGACCGCCGAGGATATCGCGCGCCGTATTTTCGACCGGACCGCGCAGTGGCAGCTTAACGGTTTTGCCTTCCGCCGCACGGTATTTCGCGACACCACCCACGTGACGGGTCATCGCGGATTCAGAGCTCATTCCGTAGAACAGCATGAATTTCTCGCCGTTCTCTTCCACCACGGTACCGCCGCTCTCTTCGTGGCCTGCCAGCATGCCGCCGAGCATCACGAAGTCCGCGCCGCCGCCAAAGGCTTTCGCCACATCGCCTGGCATGGTGCAGCCACCGTCGCTGATGATCTGGCCGCCCAGACCGTGCGCAGCGTCAGCGCATTCAATTACCGCAGACAGCTGCGGATAACCCACACCGGTTTTCACGCGCGTGGTGCAAACGGACCCCGGGCCAATGCCCACTTTCACAATGTCGGCCCCGGAGAGGATCAGCTCTTCACACATTTCACCGGTCACCACGTTGCCCGCGATGATGGTTTTGGTTGGCCAGGCCTCACGTGCCTTGCTGACGAACTGAACGAAATGCTCGGAATAACCATTTGCCACGTCAATGCAGACAAAATTCAGCGCCGGATTGGCGTTCAGGATCTGTTTGGTTTTCTCGAAATCTGCATCAGAGGTACCGGTCGAGACCATCACATGCTTCACCACGTCAGCCGAGGCGGAGGCGACAAACGCATCCCACTCTTCAGCGCTGTAGTGTTTGTGTACCGCAGTAAGGATGTCGAATTGCGCCAGTGCGGTCGCCATCTCGAAGGTCCCGACGGTATCCATGTTGGCCGCGATAATCGGCACGCCAGACCACGTCTGACCGGAATGCTTAAAGGTGAATTGACGTTCGAGTTCAACGTCTGAGCGACTTTTCAGTGTAGAGCGTTTAGGGCGGATAAGAACGTCTTTGAAACCTAACTTCAGATCTTCTTCGATACGCATGTGCGGATTCCTGGGGTTAGAGGCAAATATATTAAAAGCACAACTCCAGTGACGCTATCATACGCACTAATACCTGCTCCGCAAGACTGCGAAATTCTCTTTTTTTACGCTACAATCCTATAAATTTACCTGGTAAAAAGCGGGTAAAGAGAGCTAAACATTGGCTGTTGTAAGTTTGAATTTTAAGCAACTGATTTTAAAACTGAATAATTCCCAGGATCTGATTTAATGGGGTATATCGTCGCATTAACCGGCGGCATCGGTAGTGGTAAAAGCACCGTTGCGCACGCGTTTGCTCGTCTCGGCATCACGATTATCGACGCCGATATCATTGCCCGTCAGGTGGTAGAACCCAATACACCCGCCTTAAACGCCATCGAAGCGCATTTTGGTCGCCCCGTGATACAGGCTGACGGCACCCTGAATCGTCGGCAGCTGCGTGAGTGCATATTTTCCGATCCAGCGGAAAAAGCCTGGCTTAATGCCCTGCTCCACCCCATTATCCACCAGGAAACTCAGCGTCAGATTGCCGCAGCCCGTTCGCCCTATGTGTTGTGGGTGGTCCCGTTACTGGTGGAAAATCAGCTTCAAAATAAAGCAGACAGAACGCTGGTGATTGACGTTTCCCGCGAAACGCAAATCCATAGAACCATGGCGCGTGACCATGTTTCTCGCGAGCATGCTGAACAAATTCTTGCCGCACAGGCCACGCGCGAAGCGCGCCTCGCCATTGCGGATGATGTTATTGATAATAACGGCGCACCAGATGCCATTGCATCGGATGTTGCTCGTCTGCACGCGCAGTATCTGACCTTCGCCGCGCAGGCCGTTGCACAGGAAAAACCATAATGTCGACTCATATCCTTTTTGAGCACCCGCTTAACGAAAAAATGCGTACCTGGCTACGCATAGAATTTCTTATTCAACAGCTTTCACAACATCTGCCTGTCAACGATCACGCCACGGCGCTGCATTTTTTCCGCAACGTGGGCGATCTGCTGGATGTGATTGAACGCGGCGACGTCCGCACTGAGCTGTTGAAAGAGCTGGAGCGCCAGCAGCGTAAATTACAGGCCTGGGCCGAAGTACCGGGCGTGGATCAAAGTCGAATTGACGCTTTACGCCAGCAGCTGAAAAACAGCAGCACGACCCTGATGGCCGCGCCGCGCGTTGGCCAGTTTTTACGAGAGGATCGTCTGATTGCGCTGGTGCGCCAGCGCCTGAGCATACCGGGCGGATGCTGTAGCTTTGACCTGCCAACGCTGCATATGTGGCTGCACATGCCGCAGGAACAGCGCGATCGCCAGGTGAACAGCTGGCTGGGCAGCCTGGAGCCGATGAATCAGACGTTATCCCTGATCCTCGATCTTGTGCGTAACTCTGCCCCGTTCCGCAAACAAACCAGTCTCAACGGTTTCTATCAGGATAACGGCGACGACGCCGATCTTCTGCGCCTGAACCTGTCTCTTGGCGAGCAGCTTTACCCGCAAATTTCCGGGCATAAAAGCCGTTTCGCGATCCGCTTTATGCCGCTGGACAGTGAACATGGCACCGTGCCGGAACGCCTCGATTTTGAACTGGCCTGTTGTTAAGGAGTGCCAATGTCTGACGTAACCACCGTAAACTGCCCAACCTGTGGGAAAACTGTCGTCTGGGGAGAAGTGAGTCCATTTCGCCCATTCTGCTGCAAGCGCTGTCAGCTTATAGACCTGGGCGAATGGGCGGCGGAAGAGAAACGCATTCCGAGCGAAGGCGATCTCTCGGATAGCGATGACTGGAGCGAAAACCAGCAGTAACGTTCAAAGCCTGCTGGCGCTTCGCTCAGCAGGCCTACGGTTGTGCGGCCAGCCGGAGGATCACAGGCTCATTGGCAGGCGGGAATTTTTCCGCATCGCTGGCCTGAAGCTCAATCCAGTTACCCGGCTGTCCCTCTTTCCCCCACGGTTCACCTTCCCAGTTTTCCACCAGCCAGAACCACAGCGTGATGTGCCTGTCCGGAAACTGGTACTCCAGCTTATCGAACAGCGTTGCGCCAAGCGGGGTGATCCCCACCTCTTCCTGAAGCTCACGCACCAGCGCCTGCTCCGGCGTTTCACCTGATTCGATTTTTCCGCCGGGGAATTCCCATTTGTTGGCCATGTGCGCATCGGCGGCACGTTGGGTAATGAAGATCTGATTTTGCGGGTTGCGAATGATCCCGACAGCAATTTGCAGTGTTTTCATCATGTCACTTCCATAAAAAAGGCGCAGATATCTGCGCCTTTTCAGTTTGTTATGTTCTTAACTCAGACGGCCGTGGCACGCCTTGTATTTTTTGCCGGAACCGCATGGGCACGGATCGTTACGACCGACTTTACGATCGCCCGTCTGCGCTGCAATTGCCGCTGCGGCTTCGCTTTCATCGGTCTGATGGCTCAGCTGCTGCATCTGTGCCAGACGCTCAGCTTCTTCACGACGCTGCTGCTCCATCGCTTCCACTTCTTCCGGCATACGCACCTGAACTTTGCTCAGGGTGCTGATGACTTCATACTTCAGCGACTCCAGCATGGCAGCAAACATGGAGAAGGATTCACGCTTGTACTCCTGCTTCGGATCTTTCTGCGCATAACCACGCAGGTGGATACCCTGACGCAGGTAGTCCATTGCCGCCAGATGCTCTTTCCACAGGGAGTCCAGGGTCTGCAACATTACGCCTTTCTCGAAGTGACGCATCATCTCTGCGCCAACCACTTCTTCCTTACGCTTGTAGACGTCCAGCGCGGTTTCGTAGATACGCTCGCGAAGGGTCTCTTCGTGCAGCTCAGGCTCTTTGTCCAGCCACTCTTTGATTGGCAGTTCGAGATCGAAGTCGTTTTTCAGACGTTCCTGCAAACCTTCGATATCCCACATCTCTTCCAGAGACTGCGGCGGAATGTGCGCGTCGATAGTGGCTTTGAACACATCTTCGCGAATGCTGTTGATGGTTTCGCTCACGTCGGACACGTCCAGCAGTTCGTTACGCTGGGTGTAGATCGCACGACGCTGGTCGTTGGCAACGTCATCATATTCCAGCAGCTGCTTACGAATATCGAAGTTGCGGCTTTCCACTTTACGCTGGGCGTTGGCAATCGCTTTGGTAACCCACGGGTGCTCGATCGCTTCGCCAGGTTTCATGCCCAGTTTACGCATCATGCCGGACACACGGTCAGAGGCGAAAATACGCATCAGCGCATCTTCCATAGACAGATAGAAGCGGGAAGAACCGGCATCACCCTGACGACCCGCACGACCGCGCAGCTGGTTATCGATACGACGAGATTCATGACGCTCGGTACCAATGATGTGCAGACCACCGGATGCCAGCACCGCGTCGTGACGCACCTGCCAGTCGGCTTTGATCTGCGCGATTTGCTCTGGGGTTGGGTTTTCCAGCTCCGCCACTTCGGCCTGCCAGCTACCGCCGAGCATAATATCGGTACCACGACCCGCCATGTTGGTGGCGATGGTTACGGCAGCCGGGTAACCCGCCTGCGCAACGATATCTGCTTCTTTAGCGTGGAACTTGGCGTTCAGAACGTTGTGTTTGATGCCCGCTTTAGTCAGCTCGTTAGATACCACTTCGGATTTCTCGATGGAGATGGTCCCCACCAGTACCGGCTGGCCCTTCGCGGTACGTTCGCGAATATCTTCGATGATCGCCTGAATTTTTTCCGCTTCAGTCATGTATACCAGGTCCGGCATATCCTTACGGATCATCGGACGGTTGGTAGGTACTACCACGGTATCCAGCTTATAGATGGAGCTAAACTCAAACGCTTCGGTATCTGCGGTACCGGTCATCCCCGCCAGCTTCTCGTACAGACGGAAGTAGTTCTGGAAGGTGATGGATGCCAGCGTCTGGTTTTCATTTTGAATATCCACGCCTTCTTTCGCTTCCACGGCCTGGTGCAGGCCATCGGACCAGCGACGTCCCTGCATGGTACGGCCGGTGTGTTCATCGACGATGATGACTTCGCCGTCTTTAACGATGTAGTCAACGTCGCGGGTGAACAGGGCGTGCGCGCGCAGTGCGGCCGTTACGTGGTGCATCAGCATGATGTTGCTCGGGGAGTACAGAGACTCGCCCTCTTCCATAATGCCTTCAGCCACCAGTAGCTCTTCGATTTTCACCAGGCCGCGTTCGGTCAGGTTGACCTGACGCGCTTTTTCATCCACGGAGAAGTGACCTTCACCCTGGAAGGTATCGGAGTCTTCTTTCTCCTGACGCAGCAGGTGAGGAATGATTTTGTCGACTTTACGGTACATCTCGGAGCTGTCTTCGGCCGGGCCGGAGATGATCAGCGGGGTACGCGCTTCATCGATCAGAATGGAGTCAACCTCATCCACCAGCGCATAGTGCAGTTTGCGCTGGACGCGCTCTTCCGGGCTGAACGCCATGTTGTCACGCAGGTAGTCGAAGCCGTATTCGTTGTTGGTGCCGTAGGTGATATCCGCGTTATACGCTTCACGCTTGGCAGGTGCCGGCAGGCCGGACATGTTAATGCCCACGGTCATGCCAAGGAATTCGAACAGTGGACGGTTGTTTTCGGCGTCGCGCTGCGCCAGATAGTCGTTGACGGTAACAACGTGAACGCCCTTACCCGTCAGCGCATTCAGGTAAGCCGGCAGCGTTGCCGTCAGGGTTTTACCTTCACCGGTACGCATTTCCGCGATGCAGCGCTCGTTGAGCACCATCCCGCCCAGCAGCTGCACGTCGAAGTGACGCATGCCGAACACGCGTTTACTGGCCTCACGTACAACGGCGAAGGCCTCCGGGATCAGGCTTTCTAAGGTTTCACCTTTCTCCAGACGCGCACGGAACTCCGCGGTTTTCGCTTTCAGCTCATCATCAGTGAGCTTCTCCATCGCCGGTTCCATACCGTTGATGACGTTCACAGCTTTGCGCATGCGGCGCAGGGTACGATCGTTACGACTACCAAAAACTTTGGTTAACAATTTGATTAGCATAATAAATTCTCAAACGCCCCAGTCGGGCAGATAAATTAAGGTATTGAAAAAGGTTAATTTAGCTGAGGCGTTGAGGCCCGGCACGGATGCCGTGAACCTGGCTAATCCATGTCGAAACAGAGAAGGATGCAGGGGAAACAAAATCCGTTTGCGCCGTCTGATTTACGGTCACTGGCGGCTGGTTGTCCTGCGTCAGAAGCGCATTAAGCGTATCGAGCAGGGCAAGATGCTGAGCCTGAACCGGCAGCGTTTCTTCCGCAACAGGCATCGTCTGCGGCGCCATCGCGAACGACAGATGGCGGATGACCGTGCGAATCGCGTGCTGCTGCCAGTAATCAACGGAGAAATTGGGACGACGGCTGGCTTCAAGCCATGCGAGATTAGTGAAGTTAACCCGTGTGGTGAGATCGTGTTTGGTCGTCGTGGAACGTGCTGGCGTCGCCGCGTCTGCGCTGTTGCTGAGCACAGGCAAGCCGAAACTCGCCGCGACCATCCCCAATAAGAGATGCGGCCAGAAGTAACGTCTGCCAAATTGTCGCCAGCGCGTCAGTATTCCGCTCACTTGCTCCACCACGTTCGCCCGCCAGTGCAGGCTGAGTTCAGTTATTCTTTTTTAGCGCCCAGATATTACCACTAAAGCCAATACACGGCAGCAGGAATGACACCTTGCAGCAGGTAAAAACGGTCAATAATGCAGCGAACACACCGTTATTCGGCACCCGACACAGGCCAGGGGTGAGGGGGACAAATTAAAGAAGGGCAGAAATAAAAACGACTGGCTTCCCTGGTCGGAGAGAGTACCAAGTGAACCAGTCGCTTTTCTTACGAAACGGCTTTAACCGTTACGCCAGGACCATAGTCGGGGCTTTGAACGCCAGCGGCAGTTCAGCTTCGTCTTCGAAGGTCACATATTCCCAGGCTTCCTGTTTTGCCAGGACGGCCTGCAACAATTTGTTGTTCAGTGCATGACCGGATTTAAACGCGGTAAATGCACCAATGATGTTGTGACCACACATGAAGAGGTCGCCGATCGCGTCCAGCATTTTGTGACGAACAAATTCATCTTCAAAACGCAGGCCGTCTTCGTTCAGTACGCGATAATCGTCAACAACGATGGCACAATCGAAGCTGCCGCCCAGGCACAGGCCGCGGGATTGCAGATATTCGATATCACGCATAAAGCCGAAGGTACGTGCTCGGCTGATCTGACGCATGAACGCATCCGCAGAGAAGTTCATCGCATAGCGCTGGGTGCTGGAGTCAATCGCCGGATGGTTAAAATCGATGGTGAAGTCCAACGAGAAACCATTGTACGGTTTGAATTCAGCCCATTTGTCGCCATCTTCGACGCGAACGGTCTCTTTAATGCGAACAAATTTCTTCGCGCAGTTCAGTTCTTCGATGCCGGCATCCAGCAACAAATAAACGAACGGAGCAGCACTCCCGTCCATGATCGGGATTTCTGGCGCATCGACTTCAACCATAATGTTGTCGATACCCAGACCCGCCAGGGCGGCGTTCAGGTGCTCTACGGTAGAAATCCGCACGTCATGCTCGTTCACCAGACAAGTACAGAGCATAGTATCACGCACAGATTTGGCATCGGCCGGAAAATCTACCGGTGGATTCAAGTCGGTGCGACGATAGATGACCCCGGTATTGGCCGGCGCAGGGCGTAACGTCAGTGTGACTTTCTTGCCGGTATGTAAACCGACACCCGTCGCCTGAACGATACGTTTAAGTGTCCTTTGTTTGATCATCGTATAATCTCGCCAAATTAACTATCCAACCGAGAGTGTATATCACTAACGGTGGGCCAGTTTAGCACAAAGAGCGCAAATCCCCAAATTCCAGCCAATTCTTAGTCAGCTTGCTTACGCAGGAACGCCGGGATATCCAGATAATCTGGCTCTTTTGCCGTTTGTGGAGTCGGGTCGTTCACCACTTTCGCAGCGGGTTTTTGCTCCTGAGTCAGAGGCGCCATACCGTGCTGCTGGTAACGATCCATAACCGGCTGCTGAGTCTGTTTGTTAGTCACCAGGGTGATCTCAGGACGCTTGTCCATGCCGATACCGGTGGCCACAACGGTCACACGCAGTTCGTCGTTCATTTCCGGATCAAGGGACGTACCGATAACGACGGTCGCGTTGTCAGAGGCGAACGCACGGATGGTGTTACCCACGGTTTCGAACTCATCCAGACGCAGGTCAAAGCCAGCGGTAATGTTGACCAGCACGCCGCGCGCGCCAGACAGATCGATATCTTCCAGCAGTGGAGAAGAGATCGCCATTTCAGCGGCTTCTTCCGCACGGTCTTCACCGCTCGCCACGCCAGAGCCCATCATCGCGTAGCCCATCTCGGACATCACGGTGCGAACGTCTGCAAAGTCAACGTTCATCAGACCAGGACGGGTAATCAGTTCAGCAATACCCTGAACCGCGCCTTTCAGCACGTCGTTTGCCGCGCCAAAGGCGTCCAGCAGAGAGATACCGCGACCCAGCACTTTCAGCAGCTTGTCGTTCGGGATGGTAATCAGAGAGTCCACGTGCTTGGACAGCTCGGTGATACCCTGCTCCGCGAAAGCCATACGCTTCTTACCTTCAAAGTTGAAAGGCTTGGTCACGACAGCAACGGTCAGAATACCTAAATCTTTAGCGACTTCCGCCACAACGGGTGCTGCACCGGTACCTGTACCGCCGCCCATACCCGCTGCGATGAAGACCATGTCTGCACCGTCCAGTGCAGCGCGCAGCGCTTCACGATCTTCTTCTGCCGCGTTGCGGCCCACTTCCGGGTTAGCCCCTGCTCCCAGACCTTTGGTGATGCCACCACCGATCTGAATCGTCTGGCCAACAGCCGTTTTACGCAGCGCCTGCGCATCGGTGTTCACCGCGAAGAATTCAACACCTTCGATGCGCTCGCGCACCATGTGCTCTACGGCGTTACCGCCGCCGCCACCGACGCCGATGACTTTAATCACCGCGTCGTTGGTTAATTCCATAGGTTCAAACATAATCTCTCTCTCCGTTGTGCCTGTCGCCCGAGACCGCTAATTCTCTCCGGTCTCTTAAAAAAATTAAAACTCTTTTCGCAACCAGGTGTTAAGTCGTTTGACCCAAGACCCCACCGAGACGCGTTTTTCCACTTCTGCTTCACCACTCAAATGGGATTCTTTCCCGTAGTGCAGCAGGCCCACGGCCGTTGAGTAATACGGCTCCTGAGCGTAATCCGTTAAACCGGTAATATTCAGCGGCGCACCAATACGCACCTGCGTATGGAACACCCGCTGAGCGCAGGCCGCAAGACCTTCAATTTGCGCTGCCCCGCCGGTTAATACAATCCCCGCCGCGAGATGATGTTTCACACCCTGCTGGCGAAGCTGTTCCTGTAACTGCAAAATCTCTTCGTTGACCAGGTTGAGCAGCTCGGTATAACGCGGCTCAATCACCTCTGCCAGCGTCTGGCGTTGCAGGCTGCGCGGCGGTCGCCCGCCTACGCTCGGCACTTCAACGCTCTCGTCTTTGCCGACGATAGAACCCAGCGCGCAACCATGGCGCACTTTAATCGCCTCTGCATCGCTCGGTGGCGTACCAAAGGCGTAAGCGATATCGCTGGTCACCACATTCCCGGCGTACGGGATCACTTTGGTGTGGCGTAACGCACCGCCGGTATAGACGGCCATGTCCATTGTACCACCACCAATATCGACCACACAGACGCCCAGTTCACGTTCGTCTTCGGTCAGCACGGAATAGCTCGCGGCAAGACCGGCGAAAATGAGTTGGTCAACTTTCAGGCCACAACGTTCAACGGCTTTTACAATGTTCTTCGCCATATCGTTGTGACATGTGATCAGGTGCACTTTTGCCTGCATACGCACGCCCGACAGACCGACCGGATTCTTGATGCCTTCCTGGTAGTCGATCGCGTATTCCTGCGGGATCACATGCAGCACACGGTGCTCGTCGCGAACACGCACGGATTTCGCCGTGTGGACAACGTTCTCAACGTCTTCCTGCGTCACCTCTTCTTCAGAAATCGGCACCATACCGATTTCATTCTGGCAGCTGATGTGCTTACCAGACAGGGCCAGATAGACAGAGGAAATCTGGCAATCTGCCATCAATTCAGCCTGGTCGATGGCGCGCTGAACGCATTTCACCACCGACTCAAGGTCGTTTACCCCACCTTTATCCATACCACGGGAGGGGCAACTGCCCACGCCAATGATATTGACCATACCGTCGGGCAGAACTTCCCCTACCAAAGCGGCAACCTTCGCGGTGCCAATCTCCAGTCCTACTACCAATTTTCTGTCCGTCGACTTGATCATTGTTGTTCTGCCTGTACCTGTGCCTGATTTTGTTGCTGATTAGGTTCCTCGACCGGAGCCGGCTCCCAACCGACTGCTGCGCCTGAGTCATAGCGCAAATCAACGTAGCTTATCCGTTTGCCATCCGTCTGCGCCTGCTGCTGTAAAACCGGGTAAAGTTCTACAAAACGCGCCAGACGTTTCATTGTGTCGCCGCGGCCAAGATTGAGCTTAATGCCATTCGTTAGGGTCAACTGCCAGGAACGGCGCGCCGTCATCGCAGCATCTTTTAACGTAAAGCGATCCTTAGCCAGCACCTGCCCCATCTCACGAAAACCCTGCAATACTTCGTTTTCGCTGCCTTCCGGGCCATACAACATCGGTAAATTCTGCTTGTTGACACGATCGCTCGGGACGCTGAACGAATTTCCGTCTACGTCAACCATATGCTGATCATTCCAACGCGCAATCGGCACATATTCAACCAGATGAATCTTCAATTCATCAGGCCATTGTTTTCTGACACTCGCCTGTTTTATCCACGGCAGACGTTCAATCTGACTCTGGATAATGTTGACGTCCTGCGTCATAAAGGTGCCAGGCGACCCAAGCGCCAGAATCGACTGGCGAATGTCATCGTTACGCGTGTAGTGTCGCTCCCCGGTCACCACCAGCTTCGACAGCGGCAACCGCTGCGCGTCTTCCATCCAGCCCAGCACCATCCAGCCGCTGATAAACACGGTGCACAGCACCCCGAGCAGGAAGATGATCCCTGCAAGACGCGTTCCATTACTCCGGCGCGAAGAGGAGTATTCTTCTTCGTCATCGCGGTTGCGCGTGTTCAATGCAGCCTGAGACATATCAGCCCGCCTGGTCCAGAATACGTACGACTAACTGCGAGAAGCTCATTCCCGCCTGACGCGCCGCCATCGGCACAAGGCTATGGCTGGTCATACCCGGAGACGTGTTTGCTTCCAGCAGATAAAATTGCCCGTCACCGTCAAGCATCACGTCAATGCGTCCCCAGCCACGACATCCCAGCACATTCCAGGCTTTAAGCACCAGAGACTGTAATTCGGCCTCACGCTCTGCTTCAAGACCCGCTGGGCAGAAATATTGCGTCTCATCAGAGAGATACTTCGCCTCATAATCATAGAAGACTCCGGCGGGTTGGATGCGAATTGACGGTAAAATTTCTTCGCCAAGCATCGCGACGGTAAATTCCGGCCCGCTAAGCCATTTTTCAATCAGAACTTCTTCATCATGTTGAAATGCCAGTGCTAAAGCGTCAGCCAAATCTACAGCTTTATCGACTTTGGACATTCCCACGCTCGACCCTTCACGGCTCGGCTTCACAATAACCGGTAAGCCCAGTGCCGCAATGCGTGTATTAACGCTGTCCGACAGACCCAATTCATATTCACGACGCGTCAGTGCAACCCATGGCGCAACGGGCAGGCTCGCCCCCTGCCACAGCAGCTTGCTGCGCAGTTTATCCATGGAGATGGCGGATGCCATCACGCCGCTGCCGGTGTACGGCATACCGATCAGCTCCAGCAGCCCCTGCAACGTGCCGTCTTCACCGCCGCGACCGTGCAACGCGATAAAGGCTTTATCGAAGCCCATCGCTTTCAGCTGCGTGACGTCCACCTCTTTCGGATCAACCGGATGCGCGTCCACGCCACCTTCACGCAGGCCCGCCAGCACGGCAGCGCCCGAATTCAGAGAAACCTCGCGTTCGGCGGAAGTGCCGCCAAACAGGACAGCAATCTTATCAGCCATGACGCTCGTCCTCCTGAGTTTGCGGCTTCAGTTTGATTTCAGCTAAGGTACGGGCGATTTTGCCGATATTTCCCGCGCCCTGAATCAGGATCAGATCGTTACCCGTCAGGACCGGGGCAAGCATTTCAGCCACCTGCGCCGGGTCGGGAACCAGAATAGGATCTACTTTACCGCGTCCACGGATGGTACGACATAAAGAACGACTGTCCGCACCCGGAATCGAAGTTTCACCCGCTGCATAAACATCCAGCATCAGCAGGGTATCGACCTGCGAAAGGACGTTGGCAAAATCGTCATACAGATCGCGGGTACGTGTGTAACGGTGCGGCTGGAAGATCATGACCAGATTCTTTTCCGGCCAACCCGCGCGTGCCGCTTTAATGGTTGCGTCCACTTCCGTCGGATGGTGACCGTAGTCATCGACCAGCATCGCAGACCCTGGCTTACCGTTTACCGGCTCCAGCGGGAATTCACCGAGGAAGTCGAAACGACGGCCCGTCCCCTGGAAGCTCTCCAGTGCGCGCAGGATCGCTTCATCGTCAATGCCTTCTTCTGTCGCAACAGCCACCGCCGCCGCTGCATTCAGGGCGTTGTGACGTCCCGGAGCGTTCAGGGTGACATGCAGCAGGTCTTTATCCTGACGCGCGAGGGTGAAATGCCCCTGCGCACCGATCTGCTTGTAATCTTCTACGCGTACATCAGCGTCTTCGCTGAAGCCGTAGGTCGTAATTTGACGCCCGACGCGCGGCAGCAGTTCGCGAATAACCGGATCGTCCACGCACATCACCGCACGGCCATAGAACGGCAGGTTGTGCAGGAAGTTAATAAAGGTCTGCTTTAAGTTCTCGAAGTCGCCCTGGTAAGTGTCCATATGGTCAGCTTCGATGTTGGTGACGATCGCCACCATCGGCTGTAGATGCAGGAACGACGCATCGCTCTCATCCGCTTCCGCAATCAGATAACGGCTGTGGCCCAGACGCGCATGCACGCCAGCGGCTTTCACCAGACCACCGTTAACGAACGTCGGGTCGAGACCCGCTTCCGCATAAATGCTGGAGACCATCGCTGTTGTGGTGGTTTTACCGTGCGTACCGGCCACCGCAATGCCGTGACGGAAACGCATCAGTTCCGCCAGCATTTCCGCGCGACGGATCACCGGGATGCGCGCCTCATGCGCCGCAACGATTTCCGGGTTATCCGCGGAGATAGCGCTGGACACCACAACCACGCTCGCATCGCTCACGTTTTCCGGGCGATGATTGAAATAGATAGTCGCCCCCAGCGACGCCAGCTGCTGCGTAACAGGGTTTGGCGCCAGGTCAGACCCGCTGATCTGATAGCCTTCGTTAGCTAACACTTCGGCAATACCGCCCATGCCAGCACCACCGATGCCGACAAAGTGAATGTGCCGGACGCGACGCATCTCGGGCACGATAGAACGCAGTTTTGCCAGTTGTTGTGTATTCATTCTCTAAACGCCATCGACTACTTCAAAAAAATCGTGCAGCGCAACACGCACTGCGAGAATTATGCCTGGGCTGCCAGGCTCACTTCTTTTGCCACCCGTTCCGTTGCATCCGGGATAGCGGTCGCGCGTGCGCGTTGCGCCATCTCCAGTAATACATCCCGGTTCCAGCCCGCCAGGGTAGTGGCGACCGCATCAGCGGTAAATTGTGGCTGCTCAAAAATCTTCGCTGCGCCCGCTTTCTCAAGCGGCAGCGCATTCCAGTACTGCTGTCGGTCTTTGTGCTGGAACGGCACAAACAGCGCCGGCAAACCGGCGGCGGCGATTTCGCTCACCGTCAGCGCGCCCGAACGACAGACCACAACATCGGCCCAGGCATAGGCTGCGGCCATATCATCAATAAATTCAGTCACTTTATGCTGCGGCTGACCTTCCTGCGCGTAGGCCTGCTCAACGGTCTGCTGAGCGCCCTTCCCGCTCTGGTGCCAGATGGTCACCGCATCACCCAGTTTTGCCGCAACCTGCGGCATCGTCTGGTTTAAAATACGTGCGCCCTGGGAACCGCCGACGACCAGCACGCGCACCGGCCCTTCGCGACCCGCCAGACGCGTATCTGGCAGCGGCAGCGCCAGCACGTCCACACGCACCGGATTCCCTACGACATCCGCTTTCGGGAATGCCCCGGGGAAGGCCTGCATAACTTTGGTGGCGATTTTTGCCAGCCATTTGTTGGTCAACCCGGCAATACCGTTCTGCTCATGCAGAACAACGGGGATGCCCAGTGACCACGCCGCCAGTCCTCCCGGACCGGAAACGTAACCGCCCATGCCCAGAACGACGTCAGGCTTAAAACGCTTCATAATGGCGCGCGCCTGACGCCAGGCATTGAAAATGCGCACCGGCGCCAGCAGCAGCGCCTTGATCCCTTTGCCACGAAGGCCAGAAATACGAATAAAGTCGATCTCGATACCGTGTTTAGGTACCAGGTCGGCTTCCATGCGGTCTGCGGTTCCCAGCCAGCGTACCTGCCAGCCCTGTTCCATTAAATGGTGCGCAACCGCCAGTCCCGGGAACACGTGTCCGCCGGTCCCGCCTGCCATCACCATTAACCGCTTCGGTTGATTCATCGTGAACCTCGTGTAAACGCCTGAGCTTTCTCCAGACGCGTTTCATAATCTATACGTAACAAAAACATGATGGCCGTCGACATGATCAACAGACTCGAACCACCATAACTGATCAACGGCAACGTCAGACCTTTGGTCGGCAGCATACCCGCTGCCGCCCCGACGTTTACCAGCGCCTGGAAGCTAAACCAGATACCAATTGAGCAGGCCAGGAAACCGGAGAAGCGGTGATCGATCTCCAGCGCTTTCCGGCCAATCGACATGGCGCGGAAAGCGACGAAGAATACCATTAATAGCGCCAATACCACACCGATATAACCCAGTTCTTCCCCAATAATGGAGAAGATGAAGTCGGTGTGCGCCTCCGGTAAATACTCCAGTTTTTGCACCGAGTTGCCCAGGCCTTGACCCCAGACTTCGCCGCGGCCAAACGCCATCAGCGACTGCGTCAGCTGGTAACCGCTGCCGAACGGATCTTCCCATGGGTTCCAGAACGAGGTCACACGGCGGATACGGTATGGTTCGGCGAGGATCAGCAGCACCACCGCCGAAATCCCCATCCCGATGATGGCAATGAACTGCCACAGTTTTGCGCCCGCCAGGAACAGCATCGCCAGCGTAGTGACAAACAGTACGACTACCGTACCGAGGTCGGGCTGCGCCAGCAGCAGGATCGCGAGGACCAGAATCACGCCCATCGGTTTTAAGAAGCCGCGAAGGTTGTTACGAACTTCGTCAACTTTACGCACCAGGTAGTTAGCCAGGTAGCAGAACAACGACAGTTTGGTGAACTCCGCCGGCTGAATACGCAGTGGGCCAAAGGCAATCCAGCGTGATGCTCCGTTAACGGAGCTCCCGACGACCAGCACGATCAACAGCATGATGATTGAGGCGATGAGCATGGCCGTACTGTGCCGCTGCCAGAACGACATCGGCAGGCGTAAGGTGATCAGCGCCAGGCAGAACGCGAGAATGATGTACAGCCCGTCACGCTTGGCAAACAGGAACGGGTCGTTTGCCAGACGCTGTCCGACAGGCATTGACGCCGAGGTGACCATAATAAAGCCGATCGCCGCCAGCCCCAGCGTGAGCCAGAACAGCGTGCGGTCGTACATGATCAGGCTATCGGAATCTTTATCCCGTGAAGCCATCACCCAGCCTTTCAGCGCCGTAAACAGCCATACCGGGATACCAAATCCTGGCAGGCGCGGCATTTTCAGGCGAGGGAGAGATAAACGCATCAGCCTAACTCCTTCGCCAGGCGGGTAAAGACATCACCCCGCTGTTCGAAACTCTTGAATTGATCGAGGCTGGCACAGGCTGGCGAGAGCAGTACCATATCGCCGGGCTTCACGCGTGGGGCGATGAGGCGCATCGCCTGCTCCATGGTCTCGGTTTGCTCGGCGACTTCAGGACGCAACGCCGCCAGCTCGCTGCCATCGCGGCCAAAGCAATACAGGCGCACGTTCTCACCGTTGAGGTACTGCTTCAGCGAGGAGAAGTCAGCCGATTTACCGTCGCCGCCCAGCAGCAGGTGTAGCGTGCCATCAACGTGCAAACCGTTCAGTGCCGCCTCGGTGCTACCCACGTTGGTCGCTTTGGAATCGTTAATCCAGCGTACGCCGTTGTGCTCCAGCGCCAGCTGGAAACGGTGCGCCAGGCCTGTAAAGGTGGTGAGCGCCTTCAGGCTTGAAGATCGCGGCAGGCCAACGGCATCCGCCAGCGCCAGCGCCGCCAGGGCATTGGTGTAGTTATGCTGGCCGGAGAGCATCATTTCTTTCACGTTCAGCACTTTCTCACCTTTCACGCGTAGCCAGGTTTCGCCCTGCTGACGATTAAGGTGATAGTCACCCATGTTAATACCGAAGCTAATGCAGCGTTCGTCTGCGCCGCGCACCGGCATGGTGAGTGCATCATCGGCATTCACTACGCAAACTTTGGCATTTTCATAAACGCGCAGTTTGGCCGCACGGTACTGCTGCAAGCCGAACGGGTATCTGTCCATATGATCTTCGGTGACGTTTAGGATGGTCGCCGCCGCCGCATGCAGGCTTGAAGTGGTTTCCAGCTGGAAGCTGGAAAGCTCAAGGACGAACAGCTCACACCCTTTATCAAGCAGCATCAGAGCGGGCAGACCAATGTTACCGCCAACGCCGACATTTTTGCCCGCCGCCTTCGCCATTTCCCCCACCAGCGTGGTGACGGTGCTTTTACCGTTTGAACCGGTAATGGCGACGATCGGGGCCTGCGCCTCCCGGCAGAACAGTTCGATATCGCCGACAATCTCAACGCCCGCATCCGCGGCGGCGCTCAGGGAAGGATGCGCCAGTGCCATACCGGGACTGGCAACAATCAGATCGGCGGCCAGCAGCCACTCATCATTCAGACCACCCAGGTGGCGTTCAACCTGCTCCGGCAGCTTGTCCAGACCCGGCGGAGAGACGCGCGTATCCATCACGCGCGGCGTCACGCCACGCGCAAGGAAAAAGTCCACGCAGGAGAGGCCGGTGAGGCCCAACCCGATGATTACGACTTTTTTGCCCTGGTAATCTGCCATGATTAACGTACCTTCAGCGTTGCCAGGCCAATCAGCACCAGCATCAGCGAAATAATCCAGAAGCGCACAATGACGCGCGGCTCCGGCCAGCCTTTCAGTTCATAGTGGTGGTGAATCGGTGCCATACGGAAGATGCGCTGACCGCGCAGCTTGAAGGAACCGACCTGCAAAATCACCGACAGGGTCTCAACCACAAACACACCGCCCATGATCACCAGCAGGAACTCCTGACGCAGCAGCACGGCGATAATGCCCAGCGCGCCGCCCAGCGCCAGTGAACCGACGTCGCCCATAAAGACCTGCGCCGGATAGGTGTTAAACCACAGGAAGCCCAGCCCCGCCCCGACAATCGCCGTACAGACGATCACCAGCTCACCCGCATGTCGCAGGTACGGGATGTGCAGGTAGTTTGCAAAGTTCATGTTACCGGTCGCCCACGCCACCAGCGCGAAACCGCCCGCGACAAACACGGTTGGCATGATGGCCAGGCCGTCCAGACCATCGGTCAGGTTGACGGCGTTGCCGGTGCCGACGATCACAAAGTAAGCCAGCAGAATGTAGAACAGCCCCAGCTGCGGCATCACGTCTTTGAAGAACGGCACCACCAGCTCGGTGGCCGGGGTGTCTTTTCCTGCCAGGTAAAGCGCGAAGGCCACGCCCAGCGCAATCACCGACATCCAGAAATACTTCCAGCGGGCGATCAAACCTTTGGTGTCTTTGCGCACGACTTTACGATAGTCGTCAACAAAACCAATGATTCCGTAGCCAACCAGAACGGTCAGCACGCACCAGACGTAGGGGTTAGACGGATAGGCCCACAGCAGAACGGACACCACAATCGCGGTCAGGATCATGATCCCGCCCATGGTCGGCGTACCGCGCTTGCTGAAGTGCGATTCCGGACCGTCGTTGCGCACAACCTGGCCGAAAGAGAGTTTTTGCAGACGGGCAATCATGCGCGGGCCCATCCACAGCGAGATGAACAGCGCAGTCAGCAGGCTGACGATGGCGCGAAACGTCAGATAGGAAAAGACGTTAAAGCCTGAGTAATATTTGACCAAATGTTCGGCCAGCCAAACTAACATGTCCCGTTCTCCTGTAATGCGTGCACAACCTCTTCCATGGCGGCACTACGTGAACCTTTAACTAAAACAGTCACAATCTGTTTTTCTGTAATCAATGCCTTCAGGCGTTCGATCAGTGCAGATTTATCGGCAAAATGTTCGCCAACTTCACTGGCATCGGAAATGGCCTTGCTCAGCGTGCCTGCGCTCAATACGCGGTCAAGCCCGGCGGCTTTCGCCGCTTCACCCACCTGAACATGGCAGGCTTCGCTTTCATCACCCAGCTCGGCCATATCGCCCACAACCATCACGCGATAGCCCGGCATCTCAGACAAGACCTGCACGGCCGCCGTCATGGAGCCGACGTTAGCGTTGTAGGAGTCATCCAGCAGAAGTTTGTTTTCAGCCAGCTGGATCGGGAAAAGACGCCCCGGCACGGCTTTTAAATTTGCCAGACCTGCTTTGATCGCCGCGTGTGAGGCACCTACCGCCATTGAGAGCGCTGCCGCAGCAAGCGCATTGGCAATGTTATGACGACCGGGCAGGGGCAGCAGCACCTCGATGTCGCCCGTTGGGGTCGTGAGGGTGAACTCGGTGCCGTGTGACGTCACATGAATGTTGGTCGCCGAAAAATCACTGTTTGCCGCATTAGGTGAGAAGCGCCAGGTTTTGCGTGAACCAATAATGCTCTGCCAGTTCAGCCAGTCGTTGTTATCGGCATTCATAATGGCGATGCCGTCATCCGGCAGGCCGGTATAAATTTCACCTTTCGCTTTCGCCACACCGGCCAGCGAACCAAAACCTTCAAGATGTGCCGCCGCCAGGTTATTCACCAGCGCCGCTTCCGGACGCGTCAGGCTCACGGTCCAGGCGATTTCGCCCTGATGGTTAGCCCCTAACTCAATCACCGCATATTCATGCTCGTGGGTCAGGCGCAGCAGCGTCATCGGTACACCGATGTCATTATTAAGGTTGCCCGCCGTATAAAGCGTGTTACCGCACTGGCTAAGGATCGCCGCCGTCATCTCTTTAACGGAGGTTTTGCCCGACGAGCCCGTCAGCGCCACGACGCGTGTTGGCACCTGCTGGCGAACCCATGCCGCCAGCTCGCCAAACGCCAGGCGCGTATCTTTCACCACAATCTGCGGCAAATCGATATCGAGCTTACGGCTGACCAGCAGCGCGCCCGCGCCGTTATCTTTAGCCTGTTGCGCAAAATCGTGGGCGTCAAAACGCTCGCCCTTCAGCGCCACAAACAGGCAGCCCGCCGTCACCTTACGGGTGTCGGTGGTCACAGCCTCAATGGTTAGATCCTGACCATGCAGCATCCCCTGCAATACCGCAGCGGCCTGGCTTAACGTAATGCTAATCATGCCACCACTCCCAGCAGACGCGCTGCCGTCACGCGGTCGGAGTAATCCAGACGACGATTGCCGACGATCTGATAATCTTCATGACCTTTACCGGCCAGCAGAACCACATCGTTCTCCTGCGCCTGCATAATGGCATTAGTCACGGCCTCCGCACGGCCTTCGACCACGCGCGCACGACCCGCATCCAGCATGCCCGCCAGAATGTCATTGATAATGGCCCGCGGCTCTTCGGTACGCGGGTTGTCATCGGTTACCACGGGAATATCCGCGAACTGCTCAGCGATGGCGCCCATCAGCGGACGTTTGCCCTTGTCGCGATCGCCACCGCAGCCAAACACGCACCAGAGCTTGCCTGCGCAGTGCAGACGCGCCGCTTCCAGCGCTTTTTCCAGCGCATCCGGCGTGTGTGCGTAATCCACGACCACCGTCGGCTTGCCCGGCGCGCTGAACACTTCCATGCGGCCACAGACCGGTTGCAAACGCTCAGACGTTTTCAGCAGATCCGCCATCGGGTAGCCCAGCGCCAGCAGCGTCGCCAGCGCCAGCAGCAGGTTACTGACGTTAAAGGCCCCCATCAGGCGGCTTTCAATTTCACCTTCGCCCCAGGTGGAAGCGAAGCGGATCGTCGCCCCACTATCGTGGTAGTTCACCTCGACCGCCTTCAGCCAGCGGCCGCGGCAGTTCGGATTAATGCGATCTTCCATCGACACCGCCACCGCATCCGGCAGTTTTTCCAGCCAGCGGCGACCGACTTCGTCGTCGGCGTTAATGATCGCCTGCCCGTGGTGGTGAGTGGAATAAAGCAGCCATTTCGCCGCTTCGTAGTGCTCCATATCACCATGATAATCAAGGTGATCGCGGCTCAGGTTAGTAAAGACAGAGGCAGCAAATTTCAGGGCCGCCACGCGATGTTGTACCAGACCATGGGAAGAGACTTCCATCGCAGCGAAGGTCGCCCCCTGCTCAGCGAGGCCCGCCAGCACACGCTGCACGTCAACCGCCGAGCCTGTAGTGTTTTCCGTCGGGCTTACTTTGCCCAGAAGACCGTTCCCCACCGTGCCCATGACGGCACCGGTTTCGCCCAGCAGCTGTGCCCACTGCGCCATCAGCTGAGTGGTGGTGGTTTTTCCGTTGGTTCCTGTCACGCCAACCAGCTTTAACTGATCGGAAGGTTCGTTGTAAAAACGTCCTGCCAGCGCGGAGAGACGCTCATTCAGCTGGCTGAGATAGATGACCGGCACGCCGTGCATTTCACGGATCTCACCGTCTGTTGCCTCATCTTTGGCCTCAGCAATAATGGCAGCAACACCTTGCGCAATCGCCTGCGGGATATAACGACGCCCGTCCGCCTGATGACCCACCACTGCCACAAAAAGATCGCCAGAAGCCGCTACGCGGCTGTCCAGTACCATCTCTCGCAGTGCTCGCGCAGGTAGCATAGGCACCCACGGAGCAAGAAGGTCGCGCAAATTACGATCTGCCACCTGTTCCCTCGCCTTGATTAATTACAAATTCACTTTTTTCGCCCGTCGCCAGCGCATCCGGTTCAATGTTCATGGTGCGCAACACGCCGCCCATAATAGCCCCGAACACAGGCGCGGAGACGGCGCCGCCGTAGTATTTACCCGCCTGCGGATCGTTGATGACGACCACCAGCGCAAAACGCGGATTGCTTGCAGGCGCTACGCCTGCGGTATAGGCAATGTATTTGTTGATATAGCGGCCGTCCGGCCCGACTTTTTTCGCTGTACCGGTTTTAATGGCGATACGATAGCCCTTAATTGCGGCCTTCACGCCGCCACCGCCAGGTAACGCGACGCTTTCCATCATATGCACGACGGTACGAACGATAGATTCCGGGAAAACACGTTCCCCCGGAACCGGTGGATCAACTTTGGTGATCGACAGCGGACGATAAATGCCATAGCTGCCAATCGTTGCGTAGACTCGCGCTAACTGTAAGGGAGTTACCATTAGCCCGTAGCCGAAAGAGAAGGTGGCCCTCTCTATGTCAGACCACCGTTGTTTTTGAGGATATAAGCCACTGCGTTCTCCGACCAACCCCAAATTGGTCGCCTTTCCCAGCCCAAAACGTGAGTAAGTATCTACTAACGCTGAGGACGGCATCGCTAACGCCAGTTTTGACACACCGACGTTACTCGACTTCTGTAAGACCCCGGTCAGGGTCAGTTCGCTGTAACGTGCCACGTCTTTGATTTCGTGACCGTTAATTCGATAAGGGATCGTATTCAGAACGGTATTTTCGTTGACGATGCCTCGCTGTAGAGCCGTCATCACCACCATAGGTTTTACGGTTGAGCCGGGTTCAAACACATCGGTGATGGAGCGGTTACGCATTGCATCTTTTGCTGTACCGGCAAAATTATTCGGATTGTATGAGGGGCTACTGGCCATCGCCAGCACTTCACCTGTCGCCACATCCACCAGCACGGCGCTGCCCGATTCCGCCTTGTTAAACGCGACGGCGTTGTTCAGCTCACGATAGACCAGCGCCTGCAAGCGTTCATCAATACTCAGGGCCAGGTTGTGCGCGGCCTGGCTGTCTGTCGAGGAAATGTCTTCAATGACGCGACCATAGCGGTCTTTACGCACGATTCGCTCGCCAGGCTGGCCGGTAAGCCACTTGTCGAAGCTTTTTTCAACGCCCTCAATCCCCTGGCTATCCACGTTGGTAAAGCCAATCAGGTGCGCGGTGACTTCGCCCGAAGGATAGTAACGGCGGGATTCTTCCCGCAGATGAATGCCCGGCAGCTTCAGTTTCTTAATGTAGTCAGCCATGTCAGGGTTCACCTGACGGGCAAGATAGATAAAGCGCCCTTTCGGGTTGGCGTTAACGCGCGACGCCAGCTGATCCAGCGGCATTTTCAACGCGTCTGAGAGCGCCTTCCAGCGGTTATCAAGGGTGATCCCGCCTGCGTCGTGTAACTCTTTCGGATCGGCCCAGATCGCCTTCACCGGCACGCTCACCGCCAGCGGACGGCCGGAACGATCGGTGATCATCCCACGAGAGGTAGAAACTTCCTGCACGCGCAGAGAACGCATATCACCCTGACGTACCAGCATGTCAGGCGCGATGATTTGTAGCCACGCCACGCGTCCCAGCAGGAAACCCAGCGCCAGTAAAATGCAGCCGCAAAGCAACGCAAAACGCCAACTGACAAAGTTGGCCTGTTCTTCCTGGCGTTTTGGTTTTAGCGTTTTTGCCGCTGCTTTCATGCGTCGCGTTTTCCCTTATTTTTGTACTACGATATTTTCCTGCGAAGGATCAACATGCTGTAATTGCAGTTTTTCCGTTGCGATCCGTTCAACCCGGCTGTGATCGCCGAGCGCGTTTTCTTCAAGGATCAGATTTCGCCATTCAATATCCAGCGCATCGCGTTCCAGTACCATCTGTTCGCGCTGCGCAGTTAATAAACGGGTATGGTGAGCGGTGGTAACCACCATGACTGCCGTCACAATGATGCAAATGAACAAGCAGAGTGGCAGCTTCCCAAACCGCAAAAGATCGTCGCCGATCACGCCAGGCAAGGCATGGCGCTCGTTGCTTCCTAACGATCCCTTAACTTTGCTTAGGGTCTCTGTCACTCTGCTGATCATACGTTCGTCCTCTCTGCAATACGCAGCACTGAACTACGGGCACGTGGATTCTCTGCCACCTCTTCTTCGCCCGGCATCAACTTGCCTAATGCTCGCAACTGACGGCCTCCCAGCTTTCTGAGTTGTTCTTCCGTCATCGGCAGCCCAGCTGGAACCTGCGGACCGCGGCTCTGTTCACGCATAAAGCGTTTTACGATGCGATCTTCCAGCGAATGGAAGCTGATGATGGATAACCGCCCACCCGGGGCCAGCACGTCGAGCGAGCTTTTTAGCGCCAGCTCTATTTCCTCCAGTTCACTGTTTACCCAGATACGAACCGCCTGGAAGGTACGGGTCGCAGGATGTTTGTGCTTGTCCTTCACCGGCGTTGCCGCCGCGATGACTTCTGCCAGCTCTTTGGTACGGGTCATTGGCTCAACGCGGTTGCGCTCCACGATGGCGCGCGCAATACGTTTGCCAAAGCGTTCTTCACCGAAGGTTTTGATTACCCAGGCAATATCCGCTTCGTCAGCCGTTTGTAACCATTCAGCGGCAGACTGGCCGCGAGTGGGGTCCATACGCATATCCAGCGGTCCATCACGCATAAAGGAGAAGCCGCGTTGTGCATCATCAAGCTGTGGTGAAGAGACGCCAAGATCGAGGAGAATCCCGTCGATCTTGCCGGTCAGGCCGCGCTCAGCGACATAATCCGCAAGCGCAGAGAAAGGTCCATGCACGATGGAAAAGCGAGGATCATCGATGGTTTGCGCAACGGCAATCGCCTGCGGATCGCGGTCAATTGCCAGCAGGCGTCCTTCCGCTCCAAGCTGGGAGAGGATCAAACGCGAGTGGCCACCGCGACCAAAAGTGCCATCAATATAGATGCCGTCTGGACGAATATTCAGGCCGTTAACGGCCTCATCCAGCAGCACCGTTGTATGTTTATAATTTTCCATCATATTTATAGAGACAAGTCCCGCAGCCGTTCCGATAATGTTGCGGAATCAGACTGCTCAGCGTCGATATCTTCCTTGACCTGTTGATACCAGGTCGTTTCGTCCCACAGTTCAAACTTGTTGAACTGCCCGACCAGCATCACTTCTTTAATCAGACCGGCATGTTGCCGCAACACAGGCGCAATCAATAATCGCCCGGCGCTATCCATCTGACATTCACTGGCATGTCCCAATAACAACCGCTGCACGCGGCGTTCTTGCGGGTTCATGCTCGACAGTCGCGACAGCTTTTGCTCAATGATTTCCCATTCAGGCAAAGGGTAAAGCAGCAGGCAGGGGGAGTTGATGTCAATGGTGCAAACCAGTTGACCCGAAGCGTTCTCAATCAGCTGGTCGCGATATCGGGTTGGTACCGATAAACGCCCTTTGCTGTCGAGATTGACTAACGTTGCTCCACGGAACATGCCAGCCTCACCCCTCCTCACCACTTTAACCCACAAATTCCCACCTGAAGGAGTTTACGGAGCGAGGGAAAAGCTTGTCAAGCCAGGACTCTCTCTATAAGGACGCGAAAGCACCGTATTTACAGAGCAAGAGTGACCTGGCTAATAACTACACAACTGGCGAGGCAAAATTAACGTTATGAATATTTGTAAGAAAAAAACCGAATATGCACACGAGCGTTAAGACTCACTCAATATCATCGCAGGGAAATATAAAGTGTCAGTTTGCGACGCGGGCAGCATTTTAAGTCATATCGCCGGGGGATAACAGCACCAGATTAAGCGCAAGGCAATATGGATTCGTTCGTGTGCATTGAGGTCTGAAGGGGGGAGTAAAAAATGGCTGAATATTCATCGGCTGGCGGCTGTTTGTAACAAAACAATACAAAAGAATGCCCGTTAAAAATTATAATTGCGCTTTTTAACGCCAAAACGGATTCAGAAAATAGCCGGCTACGAATCTTAGAGATAAATCCTAATTTTTATCCGGGAATTATTTCCCGCAATAAATGCGCCGCAAAAGGGGCAGTTTTACCGCCCCTGTGGAAATATTAATGGCGGCTCAAAATCCCGCGCCGATAGAGATTACGTTTGATACGCGTAAGCCCGGGTTTCGGTTTGCGAGGTTCATCCAGGCTTGCCAGAACAATCTCAAGCACGCGCTCGGCGACGTCGCGGTGACGCTGAGCCACGGCCAGCACCGGACATTGCAGGAAGTCGAGCAGTTCGTTATCGCCGAAGGTCGCAATCGCCAGATCGGATGGCAGCTTGCCATCGCGACGTAACGTCACGTCCATCACCCCCTGCAACAGGGCAAACGAGGTGGTAAACAACGCCTGCGGCATCGGGTGCGTTTCCAGCCATTTCTCGAACAGCTGAGCAGCCGCTTCGCGCTCATAGCTGTTGGCATACAGATAATGAACGTCACGCGGATCGTCTTTCCACGCCGTACGGAACCCTTGTTCACGCAGGAAGCTCACGGATAGTTCAGGCAAAGCGCCAAGATAGAGCACCGTTTCCGCCGGGAAGGTACGCAGCTCGGCAGCCAGCATTTCTGCATCGTCCTGATCGGCACCTACGACGCTGGTGAAATGTTCGCGATCCAGCGCGCGGTCGAGCGCCACAATCGGGAAGGGATCGTTCGCCCAGCGCTGATAGAAAGGATGCTCGGGTGGTAAAGAGGTCGACACGATGATGGCGTCAACCTGGCGTTGCAGCAGATGCTCAATGCAGCGCATCTCGTTGTCGGGCTGATCCTCGGAGCAGGCAATCAACAGCTGATAGCCCCGCTGACGAGCCTGACGTTCAAGATAGTTGGCGATGCGGGTATAGCTGGTGTTTTCCAGATCCGGGATCACCAGGCCAATCGAGCGGGTGCGTCCGGCACGTAAACCTGCGGCGACAGCATTCGGATGGTAATTATGCTCACGAACGACTGCCATCACTTTCTCAACGGTCTTATCGCTGACACGATACTGCTTTGCTTTACCGTTAATCACATAGCTGGCCGTGGTTCTCGACACGCCGGCGAGCCGGGCGATTTCATCCAGTTTCACAATTGCCCCTCAAAAAAAGAAAAAAGTCCATGGCCCTGTCAAGGTTATGGTTAAATATTTTAACATCTAAACGCAGAATAGCTTTCACGGCAACCGCTTTTGTCCGCGTTGTCGGCGGATTACGCAAAAAAAAGCCCGGCTTTGGCTACCGGGCTGAAAGAGGCGAACCTTTTGCGCAACTAACGCATGATTTTATCGCCGCGCGAGAGGCCAACAACGCCAGAGCGCGCAACTTCAACAATTTTTGCCACATCCCTGACGGAGGCCAGGAACGCATCCAGCTTATCGCTCGTTCCGGCAAGCTGCACAGTATATATAGAAGGCGTGACGTCAATGATCTGCCCACGGAAAATATCCGTGTTACGCTTGACCTCTTCACGGCCGTAACCGCTGGCCTGAATTTTCACCAGCATCACTTCACGTTCGACGTAAGCCCCCTGCCCCAGCTCGCTGACGCGCAACACGTCCACCAGCTTGTGCAATTGCTTTTCGATCTGCTCAAGCACTTTTGCATCGCCGACAGTCTGGATCGTCATGCGTGAGAGCGTTGGATCATCGGTCGGCGCAACGGTCAGGCTTTCAATGTTGTATCCGCGCTGCGCAAAAAGCCCAATGACGCGTGACAGTGCGCCCGACTCATTTTCCAGTAATACAGATAATATCCGGCGCATATCAGGTTCTCTCCGTTTTGCTTAACCACATTTCATCCATACCACCGCCACGGATATGCATCGGATAAACGTGCTCTGTGCCGTCGACGATGACGTCCATGAAGACGAGGCGATTGTTTTTAACGTGCTCAAGCGCTTCGCCGAGCTTTGCTTCCAGCTCTGACGGATCGGTTACCCGCATGCCAATATGACCATAGGCTTCAGCCAGACGGACAAAGTCCGGAAGTGACTTCATATAAGACTGAGAGTGACGGCCGGAATAAATCATATCCTGCCACTGCTTCACCATACCGAGGTAACCGTTATTCAGGTTAAGCACCAGCACTGGCAACTCATATTGCAGCGCAGTAGAAAGCTCCTGAATATTCATCTGTATACTGCCATCACCCGTAACGCAGATAACCGTTTCGTTCGGCAACGCCAGCTTCACCCCCAGCGCGGCGGGCAGACCAAAGCCCATCGTACCGAGACCGCCTGAGTTGATCCAGCGACGCGGTTTATCAAACGGGTAATACAACGCAGCGAACATCTGATGCTGGCCCACGTCAGAAGTGACATACGCCTCGCCTTTGGTCAGACGCCAGATCGTCTCGATCACCGCCTGCGGCTTGATGTTCTCACTCTGCGTGTCGTATTTAAGGCACTGACGGCCGCGCCATTGTTCGATTTGCTGCCACCAGTCACGGATCTCATCCAGCGGTTGAGAGGCGGTCTCCTGCGCCAGCAGATCCAACATTTGATCCAGCACCTGTCGTGCGTCCCCCACGATGGGCACATCCGCCGGCACCGTTTTAGAGATAGAAGTAGGATCGATATCAATGTGCAGCACCGTCGCATTCGGACAGTATTTCGCCAGGTTATTGGTGGTGCGATCGTCAAAACGCACGCCGACGGCAAAAATCACATCAGAATGGTGCATCGTCATATTGGCTTCATAGGTGCCATGCATACCCAGCATGCCCAGCGCCTGACGGTGGGTAGCCGGGAATGCCCCCAGCCCCATCAACGATGACGCGACAGGAAGGTTCAGCTTCTCAATCAGTTCGCGTAGTTGCGTTTCACAGGCTGCATTGACGGCGCCGCCCCCCACATAGACTACGGGCTTTTTCGCAGCCAGCAGCGTTTGCAGCGCACGCTTAATCTGGCCTTTGTGCCCTTGCGTCGTCGGATTATACGAACGCATGCTCACCGACTCAGGCCACAGGTAAGGCAGTT
This sequence comes from Enterobacter sp. DTU_2021_1002640_1_SI_PRY_ASU_LCPMC_013, assembly GCF_032389435.1. Lineage (NCBI taxonomy): Bacteria > Pseudomonadati > Pseudomonadota > Gammaproteobacteria > Enterobacterales > Enterobacteriaceae > Enterobacter > Enterobacter sp. DTU_2021_1002640_1_SI_PRY_ASU_LCPMC_013. Next base: position 748,009 of record NZ_CP135594.1, on the reverse strand, counting down.
TATTCGCGGGATTGAGAATATCTTTTGGCAGATCGACAACCACTGGCCCAGGACGACCGCTGGCGGCCAGCCAGAAGGCTTTTTTCAGCACGCCCGGGATATCTTCCGTTTGCTTAACCAGAAAGCTGTGCTTCACCACGGGGCGTGAGATCCCCACCATGTCGCATTCCTGAAACGCATCATAGCCAATCAGTGACGTCGCCACCTGTCCGGAGAGAATGACCAGTGGAATAGAGTCCATATACGCAGTCGCAATGCCGGTGATGGCATTGGTCGCTCCCGGCCCCGAAGTGACCAGCACTACACCCACTTCGCCCGTGGCGCGGGCCAGGCCGTCAGCCATATGCACAGCAGCCTGTTCATGACGAACCAGAACATGATCAATACCGCCTACCGTGTGCAGCGCGTCATAAATATCGAGAACCGCGCCTCCGGGATAGCCAAACACTTGTTTCACGCCCTGATCGATAAGCGATCGGACGACCATTTCCGCGCCAGACAACATCTCCATGCTTTGCCTCCAGGCTTTTGTTATAGACGGTCAACAGAATTCATTTCCGCGCCGTCTTCTGACAGGGTAAACCCATCTTATAATGTGCAGAGTGAGGGATACCTTAACCGCTCGTTATGAGGCAGGCAATTAGCAAACGGAATGCGAGAATGGGCAATAAAAGCAGAAAAAACAGCTATGAGACACGAATATGGTGAATTCATCTGGTATGAGGGGAGACGCTAATAATTCATCTCTTAAATAGAGGATGGATCAGGAAATCATCTATTTTTAAGCCTCCCTGAGTGTCTGAAAAAATGCGCACAGAACAAAATATTGCCTGCATAAAAAATCACAGAATAAACCGCATGGCACCATGCGGTTTATTCACCCTGACTTATCGACGACAAATATTGATCAGCAGCTCTTCCATCCACTGATGCCCTTTATCCCGCCCCGCCGCTTCATGCCAGGAAAGATAACAGGTACGGCTATTCAGCTTGAGCGGCAGAGGTAAAATTTGTAAGCTCAGCGAATCGGAGAACTCTTCAGCAAGCCAGCGCGGTGCAATAGCGACTAGCTGCGTCTGAGAAACGACATTTAAAACGCTGACCATCGCCATCCCCTGATAGGCCACGCTGGCTTGTTTATCGGCAGTGTCATACCACGGCTGACTGAACGAAGCATATCTGTCCAGAGCAACAACGGCATGCTGCTCGCTGTAAACATCGCTTTCACGCAGCGGCGAATTCATGCGTGGATGTTTTTTGCTGGCGACTAACACCATTTCATCTTTAAACAACGGAACACAGGCAAACTCTGGACGGCGAAACTCTTCGTAGCCCAGAACGAACTCCGTTTCCTGATAACGAAGCTGGTGCTCAGTGTTTTGATTTAAAGATGATTTAAAAACGAGATGAATATTAGGAGCAATCTGTTCAACTTTATTATATATAACAGACGTCAAATAATTGTCTAACGGACTGCAAACACAGAGATGGAAAACCCGCTCACTGCTTAAAGGTTCAAACCCTGAGCCGGGAAGCTCATTTTGAACCAGCTGTAGCGCCTGACGAACCGAACCGAATAGCTGGAATGCACGCGCTGTGGGCTGGATACCTCTTCCATACCGGACGAATAACTCGTCGTTAAACATCACCTTAAGTCTGGCTACGGCATTACTCACGGCAGGTTGAGACATTCCCAGAGATTGCGCTGCTCGCGTAATATTCTGCTCCTGCATAACTGCATCAAATACAGTTAACAGGTTGAGATCCACTGTGCGTAACTGAGGCTTAACCCCATCATAAGGCTGTGGTTGGTTAATATTATTTTCTGGCATTTCTGACTCCACTGTCACGCTAAATTCCCTTTGCCAAAGTACAGTAATAACTTCGAAAAATATGATTTACCATGCATATACAACAAGCGAAAGGAAATTATTTAAAATTCAGAATATATAAAGAACCCTCATTCAAGAGATGGCATTACGCATTCCCTAAATGAAGAGCTAAAAATCGTTCAAATGATATCTAAAACTTTAATGCATGCATGAAACCATAAAGCAGGCAAATACACAATCACCGCCTTAGTTAATAATAACTTAAGTAATATTAAACTATGCAGGGCAGACACAGCGATTTCATTAACAAAATGATATCACTATTGATAACTTTCCCACCCGTGATTCATTCATGGAACTTATAACTCAATGAAATTAAACATATTCCATTTCACAGCACATAGGTAAAATTACTGTGTTCAATTGCTACCAAGTATATTCAAATTATTCCAGAGATGAATCGCCAGTCCAATAATAGACAATTAAGTCGGTTAGCCACGTAAAAACCAGCACAATTAGCTAATGTGTTTATCCTGCGTTGAGTGGCCGTTTTACCTGAGAGGGGTTGACATGAGTCGGCGTATCCAGTACCACTAAAAGCATATCGCATTCATCTGGAGCACGATTCATGATTCGCACCCTTCGTTTCACCGGTCTACTACTACTAAACGCATCCACTGTGCGCGGTAGGCTGGCGGGCGAAATTCAGCGTTGAATCGTCTTCAGTAAAACTAAAAACCCGCGCCACTGCGCGGGTTTTTTTATGCTCGTAGCAAGGCGCCCTAAGACTGACAAGGACCTAACCCATGAGCCAGCAAGTCGTTATTTTCGATACTACTTTACGTGACGGTGAACAGGCATTACAGGCGAGCCTGAGTGTTAAAGAAAAACTGCAAATTGCGCTGGCCCTCGAACGCATGGGTGTAGACGTAATGGAAGTCGGCTTTCCCGTCTCCTCGCCGGGTGATTTCGAATCAGTACAGACCATTGCCCGCACCATCAAAAACAGCCGCGTGTGCGGTCTGGCTCGCTGCGTTGAGAAAGATATTGATGTGGCCGCGGAATCCCTGAAAGTTGCAGAAGCCTTCCGTATCCATACATTCATTGCCACCTCCCCCATGCACATTGCGACAAAGTTGCGCAGCACGCTGGATGAAGTGATCGAACGAGCGGTGTATATGGTTAAACGCGCGCGTAACTACACTGATGACGTCGAATTCTCCTGTGAAGATGCAGGCCGCACGCCGATTGACGATTTGGCCCGTGTAGTAGAAGCCGCGATTAATGCCGGAGCCAGAACCATCAACATTCCGGATACCGTCGGCTACACCATGCCGTTCGAGTTCTCCAACATCATCACCGGCCTGTACGATCGCGTGCCAAATATTGATAAAGCTATCATCTCCGTGCATACCCATGACGATTTGGGTCTGGCTGTGGGCAATGCCATCGCTGCCGTCCACGCCGGCGCGCGTCAGGTAGAAGGGGCAATGAACGGCATTGGTGAACGCGCCGGCAACTGCTCGCTGGAAGAAGTGATCATGGCGATCAAGGTGCGCAAAGACATTATGAACGTACACACTCGCATCAATCACAACGAAATCTGGCGCACCAGCCAGACCGTGAGCCAGATTTGCAATATGCCGATCCCGGCGAACAAGGCGATTGTTGGTACTGGCGCGTTCGCTCACTCCTCCGGTATTCACCAGGATGGCGTGCTGAAGAACCGTGAAAACTACGAAATCATGACTCCGGAATCCATCGGTCTGAACCAGGTTCAGCTGAACCTGACCTCACGCTCTGGCCGCGCGGCGGTGAAACACCGTATGGAAGAGATGGGGTATCAGGACAGCGATTACAACATGGATCAGCTGTACGACGCATTCCTGAAGCTGGCTGACAAGAAAGGCCAGGTCTTCGATTACGACCTGGAAGCGCTGGCATTTATCAACAAACAGCAGGAAGAGCCAGAACACTTCCGTCTGGACTACTTCACCGTTCAGTCAGGCTCAAGTGATATCGCTACCGCCTCCATCAAGCTGGCCTGCGGCGATGAAATTAAAGCGGAAGCCGCCAACGGTAACGGCCCTGTTGATGCCATTTACCAGGCGATTAACCGCGTCACTGAGTACGACGTAGAGCTGGTGAAATACGATCTGACGGCAAAAGGGCACGGTAAAGACGCCCTGGGCCAGGTTGATATCGTCGTCAACTATAACGGCCGCCGCTTCCACGGTGTGGGTCTGGCGACAGATATCGTCGAATCCTCCGCGAAAGCGATGGTGCATGTCCTGAACAACATCTGGCGCGCCGCCGAAGTCGAAAAAGAGCTGCAACGCAAAGCTCAGAATAAAGAGAACAACAAGGAAACCGTGTGATGTCGAAGAATTACCATATTGCTGTGTTGCCGGGTGACGGTATTGGCCCGGAAGTGATGGCACAGGCGCTGAAAGTACTGGAAGCCGTTCGTTCGCGTTTTGCGATGAAAATTACCACCAGCCACTACGACGTGGGCGGTATTGCCATTGATAACCACGGTACTCCCCTGCCGAAAGGGACTGTAGAAGGCTGCGAGAATGCCGATGCCGTTCTGTTTGGATCCGTGGGTGGCCCTAAGTGGGAACATTTGCCTCCAGCAGAGCAGCCAGAGCGCGGCGCGCTGCTGCCGCTGCGTAAACACTTCAAACTGTTCAGCAACCTGCGTCCGGCGAAGCTGTACCCGGGGCTGGAAGAGTTCTGCCCGCTGCGCGCGGATATTGCGGCCAACGGTTTCGACATCCTGTGCGTGCGTGAGCTGACCGGCGGCATCTACTTCGGTCAGCCAAAAGGCCGCGAAGGCAGCGGTCAGCATGAGAAAGCGTTCGATACCGAGGTCTATCACCGTTTTGAAATTGAACGTATCGCTCATATCGCGTTTGAGTCAGCGCGCAAACGCCGCCGTAAAGTGACCTCTATTGATAAAGCGAACGTGCTCCAGTCGTCTATTTTGTGGCGCGAAATCGTCAGTGAAGTTGCCAGGCAGTACCCGGACGTTGAGCTGTCACATATGTATATCGACAACGCAACGATGCAGCTGATCAAAGATCCGTCCCAGTTTGACGTGCTGCTGTGCTCCAACCTGTTCGGCGATATTCTCTCGGATGAGTGCGCCATGATCACCGGCTCCATGGGCATGCTGCCCTCGGCCAGCCTGAACGAAGAAGGCTTTGGCCTGTACGAACCGGCGGGCGGCTCCGCGCCGGATATCGCAGGTAAAAACATCGCCAACCCGATTGCGCAGATCCTCTCCCTGGCTCTGCTGCTGCGCTACAGCCTGGATGCAGGCGATGCAGCAACCGCAATTGAAAACGCCATTAACCGGGCATTAGAAGAAGGCGTCCGTACCGGTGATTTAGCACGCGGCACGGCGGCAGTCAGTACCGATGAAATGGGCGACATCATTGCCCGCTATGTCGCTGAAGGGGTGTAATCATGGCTAAGACGTTATATGAGAAGTTGTTTGATGCGCACGTTGTTTACGAAGCACCAAACGAAACCCCACTGTTGTACATCGACCGTCATCTGGTACACGAAGTGACCTCTCCTCAGGCATTTGACGGCCTGCGCGCGCATAAGCGCCCGGTACGTCAGCCGGGTAAAACCTTCGCCACGATGGATCACAACGTTTCCACCCAGACCAAAGACATCAATGCATCTGGCGAGATGGCGCGTATCCAGATGCAGGAGCTGATTAAGAACTGTAACGAGTTTGGCGTGGAGCTGTACGATCTGAACCACCCCTATCAGGGCATCGTCCACGTAATGGGGCCTGAGCAGGGTATTACTCTGCCGGGCATGACCATCGTCTGCGGCGACTCCCACACCGCGACGCACGGCGCATTTGGCGCCCTGGCGTTCGGGATTGGGACCTCTGAAGTTGAACACGTTCTGGCGACGCAGACCCTGAAGCAGGGCCGCGCCAAAACCATGAAGATTGAAGTGAAGGGGAAAGCCGCGCCGGGTATCACCGCGAAAGATATCGTGCTGGCGATTATCGGCAAAACCGGCAGCGCAGGCGGCACCGGTCACGTCGTGGAATTCTGCGGCGACGCTATCCAGGCGCTGAGCATGGAAGGTCGTATGACCCTGTGCAACATGGCCATTGAGATGGGCGCCAAAGCAGGCCTGGTGGCCCCAGACGAAATCACCTTCAACTATGTGAAGGGGCGTCTGCATGCGCCGAAAGGTCAGAATTTTGACGACGCGGTAGCGTACTGGAAAACCCTGAAAACGGACGAGGGGGCAATTTTTGATACCGTTGTGACGTTACAGGCGGAAGAGATCGCCCCGCAGGTCACCTGGGGCACCAACCCGGGCCAGGTGATTTCCGTCAACGACAGCATTCCAGACCCTGCCTCCTTTGCCGATCCGGTGGAACGTGCGAGCGCGGAAAAAGCGCTGGCCTATATGGGGCTCAAGCCCGGCGTGCCGCTGACAGACGTGGCGATTGATAAAGTCTTCATCGGCTCCTGCACTAACTCCCGTATTGAAGATTTACGCGCCGCCGCCGAGATTGCGAAAGGCCGCAAAGTGGCGCCGGGCGTGCAGGCGCTGGTGGTGCCAGGCTCCGGTCCGGTTAAAGCGCAGGCGGAAGCCGAAGGCCTGGATAAGATCTTTATCGACGCGGGCTTTGAGTGGCGTTTGCCGGGCTGCTCCATGTGTCTGGCGATGAATAACGACCGCCTGAACCCGGGCGAGCGCTGTGCCTCCACCAGCAACCGTAACTTTGAAGGCCGTCAGGGCCGCGGTGGGCGCACCCACCTGGTCAGCCCGGCAATGGCCGCCGCTGCGGCAGTCACCGGCCATTTCGCCGATATTCGCAGCCTGAAATAAGGAGACAATCATGGCAGAGAAATTTACCCAACATACGGGCCGGGTTGTCCCTCTGGACGCCGCTAACGTCGATACCGACGCGATCATTCCTAAGCAGTTTTTGCAGAAAGTGACGCGCACGGGTTTTGGTGCGCATCTGTTCAACGACTGGCGTTTCCTCGACGATAAAGGCGAAGTGCCCAACCCGGAGTTCGTCCTGAACTTTCCGGAATACAAAGGGGCATCCATTCTGCTGGCGCGGGAAAACTTCGGCTGCGGATCGTCGCGTGAACATGCGCCATGGGCATTGACCGACTACGGCTTTAAGGTGGTTATCGCCCCGAGCTTCGCGGATATCTTCTACGGCAACAGCTTCAATAACCAGCTGCTGCCGGTGACGCTGAGCGATGAAGAGGTTGATGAGCTGTTTACGCTGGTGCAGGCAAATCCGGGAATGTCGTTTGAGGTTGATCTGGAAGCGGAAGTGGTCAAAGCGGGTGACAAAACCTACAGCTTCAGCATTGACGCCTTCCGTCGCCACTGCATGCTGAACGGGCTGGACAGCATTGGCCTGACGTTGCAGCACGAAGATGCTATCTCCGCATACGAGAAAAAACAGCCCGCGTTTATGGGCTAAAGGCAATGGCCCGCGGTGCGCGGGCCATTGATAAGGGTGCGTTGAGGCTCAACCACTCTGGAGAGGCGGGGAACCTTCCCCCGCCAATACCGCTAACGTTTTGCTTCGTAAGCCAACACTGCCGCCAGCTCTGTTTTCTCCTGTCTGAAGTGCAGCTCACACAGCGAGTCGCGCACCATCCAGGTGAAGATCAACAGCGTCGTACAGATCAGAAACAAACCTAACAGCAGAGTACGTTTTGGCATTCCAGCCTCCTTATTGCTTTTCGGCAATGAAGAGACTAACCTCGCAATGATCGTTGTGAAGTTTGTCTCCCCATCAGTTTTTTGATGTGGGACTCTCCACTGTTTGCCTCTTGCGAAAGCCTGAGGCAAACAGCCTCAAGCACCCGCCACGCACTCTATGCGCCTTCTCGGCGCCTGTCAGAAAATCGTTTCATTTCGTGAAGCCGCCTTCCAGAATCAAACGTCTTTTACCCGACACGTCAACACCAGCGTGACAATCGAAATCGCTGCGATCACCCAGTACACGGATGCATGCCCATAGCTTTGCGACAGTGCCCCCTGAATCACCCCAGCCAGAATCACGCCGGTAGAGATACTGTTGGTAAACAGCGTGGTCGCGGAGCCTGCGCGCCCCGGCATTAAATCCTGGAACCAGAGCATGCCTATCCCGGCAACGATTCCGATAAACACCGCGTTAAACAGCTGTAACGCCAGCAAGGCTTCACGCGAATGGAACAGGATCAGCCCCGCGTAGAACAGTACCCCGGCCGCCACGGCGACGACCATCATCCGACGCTTTCCGAAACGTTTGACGTAGTAACCCGCCAGAATCATCGCCGGGATCTCCAGCCCGGCAGCGGTGCCCATCAGAATACCCGCCAGCTTGTCGGGCAGTCCCAGATCGCTGCTGATCCACAGCGGCATATCAATAATGTACATGGTGTTGCATGTCCACATCAGCGTGGAGGCGATAAACAACATGCGGACGTTTTTATCCTGCCAGCCGCTCACCTGCGTGATGGGCTTGTCCGTCACCTGCTCTACGCGCGCCACCGATGGCAGCGCAAAGGCTATCAGCGCCAGGCTAATGACAAAAATCCCCGCCGCGATGGAAAACATGGTGGTGAAGCCGTAGTTCAGCGCCAGCATAAACGCCAGCGGCGGACCGATGACCCACGCGAGAGAGAGCTGCGCACGCATCACCGAGCTGAACATCACCACTTCCCTCGCCGAGCTGTCGGCGTACTCCCGGGCCAGGGCGAACAGTTGCGGCATGGCGGTGTTCGCCAGAGAGGCCAGCAGCACGCCGCAGGTAATGAGCGTCAGGTAATGGCGGTTGAAGGCAAACAGCAGCGCGTTGCCCACGGCCATGGCGCAACAAAAGAGGATCAGCTTACGGCGATCGCCCTGGCTGTCGGATCGTTTCGCCAGCCACAGGCTGACGAGGATCCCGGCAATGGCGTTGACGGTGTAGAACAGGCCCACCCAAAACGGCTGCGCCCCCACCTCGCGGCTGAGAAACAGGCTCAACGTCGGCGCCTGTAGCGCGCCGGCCACGCCCATCATGAAGGCCACCAGCATAAAAGCGGCGTACACGCCATTCAGGCGTCGCCCCATCGTCATCAACCAGAGCATGCGGAAGTCCTTATGAAAGCGAATCGAAATTGGGTGAAATAGTAAACGAAAAAAGCCAGCAAAAAACATTTTGCTGGCGGGTGATTAGCACCAATACTCAGTCACACATGATCGAGGCGAGTTAGCGAGAAGAGGTCGGTTTCGTAACGTCCCACTGCATCAGATCTTCCAGTATTCTCAGCCGCTGCTCTGCGCACTGGCGGGCCAGCCAGGACACTCCCTTTGTCGCTGAAAAATAGTGCTGATAAAACTGACGTGCGGTAGACCTCTTCATAATTTACCTCCTCGCTTCATCGAAAAGGATTATTGGCTTAATATAGGGATTAATAAATTGCTGATTTTTTGTCAGGAGTTCCCCTTTTATGCCTTCCGGTCGTCTGCAACAACAATTTATCCGCCTCTGGCAGTGCTGCGAGGGGCAATCGCAGGAGACCACGCTGAACGAGCTGGCCGAGCTCCTCAACTGCTCCCGGCGTCATATGCGCACGCTCCTTAATACCATGCAGCAGCAGGGCTGGCTAAACTGGGAGGCCGAAGCCGGACGCGGCAAGCGTTCGCGCCTGACTTTCCTTTATACCGGCCTGGCGTTACAGCAACAGCGAGCGGAGGATCTGCTGGAGCAGGACCGCATCGATCAGCTGGTCCAGCTGGTGGGCGACAAAGCCGCCGTGCGCCAGATGCTGGTCTCGCATCTGGGACGCAGCTTTCGTCAGGGACGCCACATTCTGCGGGTACTTTACTACCGCCCAATGAAAAATCTGTTGCCCGGTACGGCGTTACGTCGCTCTGAAACCCACATGGCCCGGCAGATATTCAGCGGTCTGACGCGGATAAATGAGGAAAACGGGGAACTGGAAGCGGATATTGCCCATCACTGGCAACAGGTGTCTCCGCTGCACTGGCGCTTCTTTCTACGCCCCGGCATTCATTTCCACCATGGACGCGAGCTGGAGATGCGCGACGTTATCGCCTCTTTAGAGCGCGCCCGCACGCTGCCGCTCTATTCGCATATCACGCGGATCCACTCCCCAACGGCCTGGACGCTGGATATTGAGCTTTCGCAGCCGGACAAATGGCTTCCGTGGCTTCTGGGCTACGTGCCATCAATGATCCTGCCTGCCGAGTGGCGATCACTGAACAATTTTTCCAGCCAGCCGATTGGTACGGGCCCCTACTCTGTCTCGCGTAATAACAATAACCAACTGAAGATCCGCGCGTTTGATGACTATTTTGGCTACCGGGCGCTTATCGACGAAGTGAACGTCTGGGTGTTGCCGGACCTCAATGAAGAGCTGAGCGCCGGGCTGACGCTGGAAGGGCCGACAACGGGTGAAAAGGCCGTCGAAAGCCGCCTTGAAGAGGGCTGTTATTATCTGCTGTTTGACCGCCGCACCCATCGCGGCGCAAATCACGAGGTGCGTGAGTGGATCAGCCACATTCTGGCCCCTGCGAATCTGATTTATCATGCCGACGTTCAGTACCAGGCATGGTGGTTCCCGGCGTACGGCCTGCTTCCACGCTGGCACCACGCGCGTCCAGCGCGTAGCGAAAAGCCCGCAGGGCTGGAGTCCATCACCCTGACCTACTATCGCGAGCATGTGGAGCATCGCTTTATTGCCAGAATCATGACCCGACTGCTGGCGGCCGAAGGGGTAACGCTGGAGGTCAAAGAAGTTGACTATGACGAATGGCACCAGGGAGATATCACCAGCGATATCTGGCTGAACAGCGCCAATTTCACCCTGCCGCTCGATTTCTCGCTCTTCTCGCACCTGTATGAAGTCCCGCTGATCCAGCACTGCATCGATCGAGACTGGCAGCAGGACGCCGCCTTGTGGCGCGCGGGCGAGATGAATTTAGCCACGTGGTGCCAGGCTTTACTTGCCGAACAGGCGATCGTGCCGCTGATCCACCACTGGCTGATGATCCAGGGACAGCGCAGCATGCGCGGCCTTCGGATGAATACCCTGGGCTGGTTTGATTTTAAATCCGCCTGGTTTGCGCCGCCGGAGCCATAACGCTTTCGTAATATTCACCAAATCATTACAATAGCGCCGTTCTCAACGGGGTGCTGCATCACAGATGTGCGCTGAGATAATACCCGTCGAACCTGATCCGGATAACGCCGGCGAAGGGATTTGAGGCTGTCTCTCAAAATCCTTTGCCACTCAACCCTGAGGTGCAAAGTGTTAAAAAACGTTCTTCCTCTGCTGGCGCTGTTTGCGCTGCCTGTTTTTGCAAAGCCTGTTCTGACGGTCTACACCTACGACTCCTTCTCCGCCGACTGGGGCCCCGGCCCGGTGGTTAAAAAAGCCTTTGAAGCCGACTGCAACTGCGAGCTGAAATTCGTGGCGCTGGAAGATGGTGTCTCTCTGCTTAACCGGCTGCGCATGGAAGGCAAAAACAGCAAAGCCGACGTGGTGCTCGGGCTGGATAACAACCTGCTGGAAGCCGCCACCCAAACCAGACTGTTCGCCAAAAGCGGTGTGGCGTCAGATGCCGTCAACGTACCGGGCGGCTGGAAAAACGACACCTTCGTTCCCTTTGATTACGGCTACTTTGCGTTTGTCTACGATAAAAACAAGCTGAAGAATCCGCCCAAAAGCCTGAAAGAGCTGGTCGAAAGTGACCAGAAATGGCGCGTAATTTATGAAGATCCGCGTACCAGCACGCCGGGTCTGGGGCTGCTATTGTGGATGCAGAAAGTCTACGGGGATAAAACGCCGGAAGCGTGGCAGAAGCTGGCCGCGAAAACCGTTACCGTCACCAAAGGCTGGAGCGAAGCCTACGGCCTATTCCTGAAAGGCGAAAGCGATCTGGTGCTGAGCTACACTACCTCTCCGGCCTACCACATTATCGCCGAGAAGAAGGATAACTACGCCGCCGCGAACTTTGCTGAAGGGCATTATTTGCAGGTGGAAGTGGCCGCCCGCACCGCCGCGAGCAAACAGCCCGAGCTTGCCGAAAAATTCCTGAAATTTATGGTCTCCCCGGCATTCCAGAATGCTATTCCGACAGGAAACTGGATGTACCCGGTCACTGACGTTGCGCTGCCGGCAGGCTTTGAGCAGCTAAACAAGCCGCAAACCTCACTGGAATTTACGCCGCAGCAGGTTGCCGCCCAGCGCGCCGCATGGATTAGTGAATGGCAACGCGCCGTCAGCCGCTGATCCCCGGCTGGTTAGTTCCCGGGCTGCTCGCCGCCATACTGATGGTGGTCGTCAGCCTGGGTGCATTCCTTGCGCTGTGGTTTAACGCGCCAGAGAGCGATCTGCTCGCCCTCTGGCACGACAGCTATCTCTGGCACGTCATCCGTTTCTCCTTCTGGCAGGCGTTTCTCTCCGCGCTGCTGTCGACGATCCCGGCCATTTTCCTTGCACGCGCCCTCTATCGCAGACGTTTCCCCGGCAGGCTTGCCCTGCTGCGGCTGTGCGCGATGACGCTGATCCTGCCCGTGCTGGTGGCGGTGTTCGGTATTCTGAGCGTCTACGGTCGGCAGGGCTGGCTGGCATCCCTCTTCAACCTGCTTGGTCTGGAATGGACCTTTTCCCCTTACGGCCTGAAAGGCATTCTGCTGGCGCATATCTTCTTCAATATGCCGATGGCGACGCGCCTCTTTTTACAGGCGCTGGAAAACATTCCCGGTGAGCAGCGCCAGATTGCCGCCCAGCTTGGCATGCGTGGCTGGTCGTTCTTCCGCTTTGTCGAATGGCCGTGGCTGCGACGCCAGATTGCCCCGGTGGCCGCGCTAATCTTTATGCTCTGCTTCGCCAGCTTCGCGACCGTGCTTTCTCTCGGCGGCGGGCCGCAGGCCACCACCATTGAGCTGGCGATCTATCAGGCCTTAAGTTACGACTACGATCCGGGCCGCGCCGCACTGCTGGCGATGGTGCAGATGGTCTGCTGCCTGGCGCTGGTGTTACTCAGCCAGCGGCTGAGTAAAGCGATCCCCACAGGCAGCAATCACTTGACAGGCTGGCGCGATCCGCAGGACAGCCTGCACAGCCGCGTCGCGGATTTTATGCTGATCGCGCTGGCACTCCTGCTTCTGCTGCCCCCGCTGCTGGCCGTTATCGTTGATGGTCTGAATCGCAATGTGTTGTCGGTACTGCAACAGCCTGTCCTGTGGCAGGCGACGTGGACCTCATTGCGCATTGCGCTGGCAGCCGGGCTGCTGTGCGTGATCCTGACCATGATGCTGCTCTGGAGCAGCCGCGAGCTGTACGCGCGTCATGCCCGTAAAGCCGGACACGCGCTGGAGCTGACGGGTATGCTGATCCTGGCGATGCCGGGCATTGTGCTGGCGACCGGATTCTTTTTACTGTTCAACAGCACCATCGGCCTGCCGGAAAGCGCCGACGGCATCGTCATTTTTACCAACGCGCTGATGGCTATCCCTTACGCGCTCAAGGTGCTGGAAAACCCGATGCGCGACGTCAACAGCCGCTACAGTTTGCTGTGTCAGTCGCTGGGCATGCAGGGCTGGCAGCGTCTGAAGGTGGTCGAACTGCGCGCGCTAAAGCGTCCGCTGGCTCAGGCGCTGGCGTTTGCCTGCGTGCTGTCGATTGGCGATTTTGGCGTTGTGGCCCTCTTTGGCAACGAGGATTTCCGCACGCTGCCGTTCTGGCTTTATCAGCAAATTGGCTCCTATCGTAGCCAGGACGGCGCCGTCACGGCGCTGCTCCTGTTGCTGCTGTGCTTTGCGTTATTTACCGTTATCGAAAAACTTCCGGGGCGTGATGTTAAAACTGACTGATGTAACCTGGCTTTATGAGCACCTGCCAATGCGTTTTACCCTCTCCGTTCGTCAGGGAGAGCGAATCGCAGTACTTGGCCCCAGCGGGGCCGGAAAAAGTACCCTGCTCAATCTGATTGCCGGTTTTTTGCAGCCTGCCAGCGGGTCGATCGTCATTGATAATGGCGAGTATACCTACGCTCCGCCGGCTAAGCGCCCGGTGTCGATGCTGTTCCAGGAAAACAATCTGTTCAATCATCTTACGGTGTGGCAGAACATCGCGCTGGGTATGGATCCGGGGTTAAAACTCAGTGTTGCGCAGCGTCAGACGCTGGAGGCGATCGCCGAACAAATGGGCCTGGCTGCGTTTATCAACAGACTACCGGGTGAGCTTTCCGGCGGCCAGCGCCAGCGCGTGGCGCTGGCACGCTGTCTGGTGCGCAAGCAGCCGCTGCTGCTGCTCGACGAACCCTTTTCGGCGCTCGACCCGGCCCTGCGTCAGGAGATGCTCTCGCTGGTTGAGGAGGTTTGCGAGCGCGAGCAACTGACGATGCTGATGGTTTCGCATAGCATCGAAGATGCCGCACGCATCGCGCCGCGATCGGTAGTGATCGCGGAGGGACGTATTTTGTGGGATGGGGAAACAGAAGAACTTCTGAGTGGTAAGGCGGGGGCGTCTTCACTTTTAGGTATTCGTGAGGTCTGATGCCCTCACCCTGGTCCTCTCCCACAGGGAGAGGGATCCCCAGTAATTTGAAAGCAAAAGCGATAACGTTGCCTTCAGAATAACTGAGGGCTTTCAGCGATGCCTTGGTCCGGCTGTAAATCGCTGAGGCGTTTCCTGTAGGCCGGGGCGAGGCGCAGGGATGCGCCGAGAGGGCGGGCTTTACAGGGATGTTACCTCCGCCCGTCCCCGATAAGCCGGAAGGAATAAGCCGAAGGCACCGCGAAGCGGCGATTTCCCGCCGGAAGCCCGGGTCGCCAGGGTGGCGGCGACTGAGCCACCCTGGCACGTTCACCTACCATGTCGTGACAGAGTAGCAAGGAACATAAAGTGAACGGAATGACCACCAGAGCTGTATGTTCCCCCTCACCCCGGCCCTCTCCCTCAAGGGAGAGGGGGCCGTCTGTGCAGGCATTATTTTGTGGGGAACCCTTAGCCCACAGGCAGAGGGAAAACACCTTAACGGCTCACCACCTTCAACAGGATCTCGCCGTACACCGGCATCAGCGGGTGGCGGATCAGCGCGATCAGCGCCACCACGGCCACTCCCAGCGTCAGCGGGGCCAGCCACAAAAGACGAGAGCACGGAAGATAGCGCGTCAGGCGATCAACACTGGCTTTCGCGCTGCGCCACAGGCGCCAGCAGAGCCAGACCGCCAGCCACAGCAGGACCGCCGTTCCCAGCAGCAGCCACTTGAACTCACCGCTTTGCATACCATCAGGAATATCGATGGCCGCACCCGCCAGGATCCCCGGCAGGAAGTAGAACGGCGGCCAGAAGACGCAGCCGATGATGTTCGGCACCACAAACTTCGCGACGGGCAGATCCAGCATCCCGGCCACCATCGGCACCAGCGGGCGCGTTGGGCCAACGAAGCGCCCCACGAGGATGGTGAACATGCTGTGCTGGTGCAGCGCGTGCTCGGTTTTATCCAGCAGCGTTTTGTTTTTTTTCATGAACGACCAGCGGTGCAGCGGCTTCTTAAAGCGCCAGCCCAGCCAGAAGGAGATCCAGTCCCCCAGCAAACAACCGATGATACCGGCCATCCACGCCTGCCAGAAATTGACCTCGCCGCTGCCGATAAGCGCCCCAAGCCCCGCCATCATCACGGTGCCGGGCAGGATCAGCCCGACCAGCGCCAGCGACTCCAGAAACGCCACCAGCGCCACGGCGATGAGCGAATACATAACGGACTGGGTAATAAAATGTTCCAGCAATGCCTGCATAACTATTCCGGTCAGAAAACGAATCAGCGATTCTGCTTAGCGCCCTGCACCGCGTCAAGGCATCAATTGTCTGAATAGTTTACAAGATGCGCCTGAAGTTCACCTGAATGTTTACCGATTATTCACATCCCGCACGGAATTCGCTCGGGCTGGCACCGGTGCACTTCTTAAACACGCGAGAGAAATAGAGCTGATCTTCAAAGCCGACATTACGCCCGACGGTGGCGATAGGCATTCGGGTGGTGCTGAGCAGCAGTTTCGCCTGGCTGATGCGCTGATCCTCACGCCAGCTGAGTACACTCACGCCAAGCTGCTGGCGGAACAGATGAGAGAGCCGTGACGGCGACAGACACACATGCTGGGCGACGCTGGCAATATCAAACTGGCTGTCGGCAAGGTGGTCGCTGATGTACTGGCAGGCGTCGCGGACGCGGTTGTCCAGCGGCGGATTAAGCGACTCGTTGATGGCCTCCATGCGGCGCAGCAGCACCTGTTCAAGCAGGTTGATGGCCAGCAGTTCGGCGTAGCGCCCTCCCGCCTGCCCTGCCTCAATAATCTGTGCGAACAGCTCACGGAACTGCGACAGATGCGCCTCATCCGGGCGATATAAACCGGTATGGGCGAAAATGGCCGGCCACGAGAGCCACTCCTGCCAGTAGGCGCGCGGACGGAAATAGACCCACTGGTGATACCACTCTTTGGCATCCGGATGGCGCCCGTAGTGGTGGATCTCCCCCGGCGGGAACAGCAGCATATCACCGGGGCGGCAGATAAACTGCTGATCCCCGTTTTTGACGACCCCTTCTCCGCGTACGGTCAGGTTGAGGATATATCCCTTCATGCCAAGAGGGCGATCGACGTAAAAATCGAGATATCCCTCGGCCTCAATTGGCGTCAGCCCCGCCACCAGATGGGCGTTAAATGAGTAGCCCGGCAGTAAGGGATCGTTTTGCGGTTCGGCCATAGATTCAGTTCTCCCAAGGGTCCTGAAGGAAACCAATTGTCCATATCGATAAAAGCAGTATAAAATGGCCCGCGAAAAGATCCAAAAAGCATCACGCCTCTTTTACGTCCGCCATGTTTCAGCCTTTTCCCCTGATTTCTCCGCCAGTACGGGCAGATAAGCAGTAACAAAAGTGTCTATAAGTGCGGCAGAAATGTCCACATCGAATATTTGCACGGCGTCACACTTTGCGTGGCTACAGCAATTTAGTCCATAAGATTAGCGGATCCTGCCTGACGATTTTTGTCCCCAGTCTCTAATGTTCTTCCATACCTGTTTTTTGGATGGAGCAACACCATGGCAATTGCAATTGGCCTCGATTTTGGCAGCGACTCAGTTCGCGCGCTGGCAGTGGACTGTACGACTGGCCTGGAGATAGCAACCAGCGTTGAGTGGTATCCGCGCTGGCAAGAGGGGCGCTACTGCGACGCGCCGAACAACCAGTTCCGCCACCACCCGCGTGATTACATTGAATCAATGGAAGCGGCGATCAAAACCGTGCTGGCGGAGTTGACGGACGCCCAGCGGGCCGATGTCGTGGGGATTGGCGTCGACAGCACCGGCTCAACGCCTGCCCCTGTCGATGCCGAAGGCCGCGTACTGGCGCTGCGACCGGAGTTTGCTGACAACCCGAACGCCATGTTTGTGCTGTGGAAAGACCATACCGCCGTGGAAGAGGCGGAAGCCATCACCCGCTTATGCCATCAGCCGGGCAAAACTGACTACTCACGGTATATCGGCGGAATTTACTCCAGCGAGTGGTTCTGGGCCAAGATCCTGCACGTTACCCGCGCGGACGCGTCGGTCGCACAGGCAGCGGCATCATGGATTGAGCTATGCGACTGGGTTCCCGCCCTGCTCTCCGGCACCACTCGCCCGCAGGATATCCGCCGCGGCCGTTGCAGCGCCGGGCATAAATCGCTGTGGCATGAAAGCTGGGGGGGGCTGCCTCCGGCAGCGTTCTTCGATGAACTCGACCCGATCATCAACAAAAACCTGACATACCCGCTGTTTACCGACACCTTCACCGCCGATATTCCGGTCGGCACGCTCTGCGAAGAGTGGGCGAAACGCCTCGGTCTGCCGCAAAACGTGACCATTTCCGGCGGCGCGTTTGACTGCCATATGGGTGCCGTGGGCGCGGGTGCGCAGCCCAACACGCTGGTGAAAGTTATCGGCACCTCCACCTGTGACATTCTGACGGCAGATAAAGCCAGCGTCGGCGACCGCGCGGTGAAAGGCATCTGCGGTCAGGTTGACGGCAGCGTGGTACCCGATTTTATCGGCCTTGAAGCGGGCCAGTCCGCCTTCGGTGACATCTACGCCTGGTTTGGTCGCGTGCTCGGCTGGCCGCTGGATCGGTTGGCAGCCGCGCATCCTGAACTGAAAACGCAGATTGCCGACAGCAAAAAACAGCTCCTGCCGCAGCTCACCGAAGCCTGGGCAAAAAATCCGTCCCTCGACCACCTGCCGGTGGTGCTGGACTGGTTCAACGGCCGTCGTACGCCGTTTGCCAACCAGCGTCTGAAAGGAGTGATTACCGATCTCAACCTCGCGACCGACGCGCCCGCGCTGTTTGGCGGCCTGATCGCCGCCACCGCGTTCGGCGCGCGCGCCATTATGGAGTGCTTCACCGGGCAGGGCATTGACGTGAACAACGTGATGGCGCTGGGCGGCATCGCCCGTAAAAACCCGGTGATTATGCAGGCCTGCTGCGACGTGCTGAACCGGCCGCTGCAAATTGTGGCCTCCGATCAGTGCTGTGCGCTGGGCGCCGCGATTTTCGCTGCCGTGGCCGCAGGCGTACATGCGGATATCCCGACCGCGCAACAGCATATGGCGAGCGCCGTCGAAAGTACGCTCCAGCCGCAGACTCAGCAGGCACAACGCTTTGAACAGCTTTATCAGCGCTACCAGCAATGGGCAAAAAGCGCCGAACTTCACTATCTCCCTGTCGCCGCCCCGGCCAAAAGCACCGCGGATACTACGGCAACCCTGACACATTAAGGACACGATAATGACCATTTTTAATAATTATGAAGTGTGGTTTGTGATTGGCAGCCAGCATTTGTACGGACCGGAAGCGTTGCAGCAGGTGACGAAACACGCGGAGCACGTTGTGAATGCGCTGAACGCGGAAGCCAAACTGCCGTGCAAACTGGTGCTGAAGCCGCTGGGTACCACCCCGGACGAAATCACCAACATTTGCCGCGATGCCAATTACGATGACAAATGCGCTGGCCTGGTGGTGTGGCTGCACACCTTCTCGCCAGCCAAAATGTGGATCAACGGCCTGACTATCCTCAACAAACCGCTGCTGCAATTCCACACGCAGTTCAACGCCTCCCTGCCGTGGGACAGCATCGACATGGACTTCATGAACCTGAACCAGACCGCGCACGGCGGCCGCGAGTTCGGCTTCATCGGCGCGCGCATGCGTCAACAGCATGCCGTAGTGACCGGGCACTGGCAGGACGGTCAGGCACAAAAACGCATTGGCTCCTGGATGCGTCAGGCGGTATCTAAGCAGGATACCCGCCACCTGAAAGTGGTGCGTTTCGGCGACAACATGCGCGAAGTGGCGGTCACCGACGGTGATAAAGTGGCCGCGCAGATTAAATTTGGCTTCTCCGTCAACACCTGGGCGGTGGGCGACCTGGTGCAGGTGGTGAATGACATCAGCGATGGCGACGTTAACGCGCTGGTGGACGAGTACGAAAGCAGCTATCGCCTGACGCCTGCGGCACAGGTCAACGGTGACAAGCGCCAGAACGTGCTGGATGCCGCACGTATTGAGCTGGGCATGAAGCGTTTTCTGGAACAGGGCGGCTTCCATGCCTTCACCACCACCTTTGAAGATCTCCACGGCCTGAAACAGCTCCCGGGTCTGGCGGTACAACGTCTGATGCAGCAGGGCTACGGCTTTGCGGGCGAAGGCGACTGGAAAACTGCCGCTCTGCTTCGCATCATGAAGGTGATGTCGACCGGTCTACAGGGCGGCACCTCCTTTATGGAGGACTACACCTACCACTTCGAGAACGGCAACGACCTGGTGCTCGGCTCGCACATGCTGGAAGTGTGCCCTTCTATCGCGGTGGAAGAGAAGCCGATCCTGGACGTGCAGTACCTCGGCATTGGCGGTAAAGCCGATCCGGCTCGTCTGATCTTCAACACCCGTACCGGCCCGGCCATCAACGCCAGCCTGATCGATCTGGGCGATCGTTTCCGCCTGCTGGTGAACTGCGTCGATGCGGTTGAAACGCCACACTCTCTGCCGAAACTGCCGGTCGCCAACGCCCTGTGGAAAGCACAGCCTGACCTGCCTACCGCGTCGGAAGCCTGGATCCTGGCCGGCGGCGCGCACCACACCGTATTCAGCCACGCGCTTGACCTGAACGATATGCGTCAGTTTGCCGAGCTGCACGACATCGAACTGACCGTGATTGATAACGACACCCGTCTGCCAGCCTTTAAAGACGCGCTGCGCTGGAACGAAGTCTATTACGGTTCAAAACGTTAAGCCCTGAATGCCCGGTGGCACTTCGTTTACCGGGCCTACGGTTCTGTAGGCCGGATAAGCGCAGCGCCATCCGGCAGGAGACGACAATGTTAGAAGATCTCAAACGTCAGGTACTCGAAGCCAACCTGGCGCTGCCAAAACATAACCTCGTGACCCTGACATGGGGCAACGTCAGCGCCGTTGACCGGGAAAAAGGCGTGTTCGTGATCAAGCCTTCCGGCGTGGATTACACGGTGATGACCGCAGAAGATATGGTGGTGGTCAGCATCGAAACGGGTGTAGTGGTTCAAGGCAATAAAAAGCCCTCCTCCGATACGCCCACTCATCGCCTGCTGTATCAGGCCTTCCCGACCATCGGCGGGATTGTGCATACCCATTCGCGTCACGCGACCATCTGGGCGCAGGCGGGCCAGCCTATTCCGGCCACCGGCACCACCCACGCGGACTACTTTTACGGCACCATTCCCTGCACGCGTCTGATGACCGATGCGGAGATCGGCGGTGAGTACGAATGGGAAACGGGGAACGTGATTGTCGAAACCTTCGAAAAACAGGGAATCGACGCGGCGCAAATGCCCGGCGTGCTGGTGCACTCCCACGGCCCGTTTGCCTGGGGTAAAAACGCGGAGGACGCGGTGCACAACGCGATCGTGCTGGAGGAAGTCGCCTATATGGGGATCTTCTGCCGCCAGCTGGCACCGCAGCTGCCGGATATGCAGCAAACCCTGCTGGATAAGCATTACCTGCGTAAGCATGGTGCGAAAGCCTACTACGGGCAGTAAAGATTCAAAGGCATCTGCTACGCAGATGCCTTTATATATATAAAGAATACGTTATCCTAACGAATAAAAATAACATATTTGTTTTACACACCTCTCTTTGTTATAAAAAACATACAAATGGAGGTGAGCATGAGCACTAGAAATGATATTACCGATGGTCTTTTTGCAACAACCAGTAAACATGGACTAATATACACAAAAAAATTAGGCTGGATTGATCTGGGTCACGCTCAGGGGAATGACGCCAGAGCTTTGAAAACTAAATTAGACAATGAAACATTCGCTGAATACTTCGAAGAATTTGATGAATGGTACTATCCCGTTTCATATCACCAAGAAATGGGAAAAAACGTGAAGATTTTAGATAGGAAAATTTCTTTACGAACAGGCGTAAGCACACAAGTTATGGTAAAAGCATGTTTATCGCCACGGGTAAAAGCACGAGTAGCACTCACAATTATGTACAGTACTGCTAAAAGATTCGAAGCATGGCAGAATTCGATTCTCTTCAACTGGTATACAGATAGTGGATATAGTGCGGAGGATCTAATTTCAGATTTAGTAGGATTCTACCGTGTATTTGGAAAGGGTCCCGATCCTTTATGGTTAGCCGAACCAGTTTCTTATGAAACAGCGCTTCAGGTATGGGATTCGTATGCTCCCCTCGGACACTACAAAAATACCCAATTTTCACCTTTGTTGTTCCCAACAGAACCACCAATGAAATATGGTTATCCGATAAAAAAAGAATTCCCTTCATGGCTAAGCTATATTAAGCCGCTTACTCAGGAATATCATAATTTCTTTATAAACAATTTCAAAGACCAACCTGTTAAAAACTTCTTTAAGGAATCTACACGTATAAATCATGAGTTATATAGCTCATTCTCCTCTGTAAGTGAATTTAATTACTCAGATGACCCATTTGAGCGTCCAATATTCTTCCTGTTAAACCCGCATCAGCCTTATTCAGGATAGAACCTGTGAAAAAACAACTCTTTTTATTACTGCTCGCATTGTTATTCCCTGCTTTCGTAAGTTACGCATGGTTTATTCTGACCACAGGCCATCATAATTACACCCAAGATAATACCTTCTCTTTTTGGCTATACACTCCTGCAACTTTAAAAAAATTACCCTTTATTTCGAATAATAGCGTTTACAGCTATGATTACAACCCTGATAACCAACAAACAAGAGTTATCATTACCTGGACTGATATTAATAATACCCTCGAAAAGAAACAAGACCTTATTGCTTTTCTTGAAATGCTTGAGGGTTTAAATAAGTATGACTGCTCATGGTTATATAATGATAAAAATGACTTCTCTGACAACTACCAGCGATACTGCATTTTCCAGAAAGAAAAAACGTTGGAATTAGAATTTTTTGAAACTTGATAGAAAAAACACTGTATAAAAAATCAGTAAACCTAACAAAACCAGGCTATAATCAGGCCTGGTTTTGTTTTATGGGATAACGCCGTGACGCAGGCGCAAGAAGGCTTTTTACTGACCAGACACTGGCGGGATACCCCTCAGGGTACTGAGGTTGAATTCTGGCTGGCAACGGACAACGGCCCACTAAACGTTACGCTCCCGCCGCAGGAGTCCGTGGCCTTTATTCCTGAAGCTCACGTCGAGAAAGTGAAACAACTGCTACGCGGCGAAAACAACTGGCGCCTTACGCCGCTTCAGCTGAAAGATTTCCACCGCCAGCCGGTTTACGGCCTCTACTGCCGCGCCCATCGCCAGTTAATGCGCTATGAAAAACTGCTCCGTGAAGCGGGCGTGACGCTTTACGAGGCCGACATTCGCCCGTCTGAACGCTTTCTGATGGAGCGGTTTATCACCGCCCCCGTCTGGGTAGATGGCGCCGCGCAAAACGGCAGGATCGTTAACGCGCGCCTGAAGCCTAATCCGCACTATCGCCCGCCGCTAAAGTGGGTGTCGCTGGATATCGAAACCACCCGCCACGGCGAACTGTACTGCATTGGCCTGGAAGGCTGTGGGCAGCGGGTTGTCTATATGCTCGGGCCGCCGAACGGCGATGCGTCCGCGCTGGATTTTAATCTGGAGTACGTCAACAGCCGCCCGCAACTGCTGGAGAAGCTTAACCACTGGTTTGCCGAGCACGATCCGGATGTTCTGATCGGCTGGAACGTAGTGCAGTTTGACCTGCGCGTGCTGCAAAAACATGCCGAGCGTTACCGTATCCCGCTGATTCTGGGGCGCGGCAACAGTGAGCTGGAGTGGCGTGAGCACGGTTTTAAGAACGGCGTATTCTTTGCACAGGCCAATGGTCGCCTGATTATCGACGGCATCGAGGCGCTGAAATCCGCCTTCTGGAACTTCTCTTCCTTCTCGCTGGAAGCGGTCGCCCAGGAACTGCTCGGCGAAGGTAAATCCATCGACAATCCCTGGGACCGAATGGACGAGATCGACCGGCGCTTTAACGAGGATAAACCGGCGCTCGCTACCTATAACCTGAAGGATTGCGAGCTGGTGACGCAGATTTTCCACAAAACCGAGATCATGCCGTTCCTGCTGGAACGCGCAACGGTGAACGGTCTCGCGGTCGACAGGCACGGCGGCTCGGTAGCGGCCTTCAGCCACCTCTATTTCCCGCGGATGCACCGGGCGGGCTATGTCGCCCCTAATCTCGGCGACGTGCCGCCGCAGGCCAGCCCTGGCGGTTACGTGATGGATTCACGGCCCGGACTGTATGACTCGGTGCTGGTGCTGGATTATAAAAGCCTGTACCCGTCAATTATCCGCACGTTTCTGATTGATCCGGTGGGGCTGGTGGAGGGGATGGCCCAGCCAGACGATGCGCACAGCACCGAAGGGTATCTTGGAGCTCGCTTCTCGCGGAAAAAACACTGCCTGCCCGAAATTGTGGGAAACATCTGGCACGGCCGCGACGAGGCGAAACGCCACGGCAACAAGCCGCTCTCACAGGCGCTGAAAATCATTATGAACGCCTTTTACGGCGTGCTGGGTACCAGCGCCTGCCGCTTCTTTGATCCCCGGCTGGCGTCTTCCATCACCATGCGCGGGCACGACATTATGCGCCAGACCAAAGCGCTGATTGAATCCCGGGGCTATGACGTTATTTATGGCGATACCGACTCCACCTTTGTCTGGCTGAAAGCGGCCCATTCAGAAGACGACGCCGCGCAAATCGGCAAAGAACTGGTCGCCTACGTGAACGACTGGTGGCGCGAAAATTTGCAAAAAGAGCGGTTAACCAGCGCGTTAGAGCTGGAGTTTGAAACCCATTTTGCCCGCTTTTTAATGCCGACCATTCGCGGAACCGACCAGGGCAGCAAGAAGCGCTACGCCGGGCTGATTCAGGAAGGTGACACGCAGCGGATGGTCTTTAAAGGGCTGGAGACGGTGCGCACCGACTGGACGCCGCTGGCGCAGCAGTTCCAGCAAACCCTCTACCTGCGGGTGTTTCGCAACGAGCCCTATCAGGACTACGTACGCGACACCATCGCCAGCCTGATGGCGGGTGAACTGGATGACCAGCTGGTGTATCGCAAGCGCCTGCGCCGCCCGCTGGCCGAATATCAACGTAACGTTCCTCCCCACGTACGCGCCGCGCGGCTGGCGGATGAAGAGAATGTTCGCCGGGGCCGTGCGCCGCAGTATCAGAACCGGGGTACGATCAAATACGTCTGGACAACTAACGGCCCGGAACCCGTTGATTACCAGCAGTCTCCGCTTGATTACGATCACTACCTGACCCGCCAGCTTCAGCCGGTTGCGGAGGGAATTTTACCGTTCATCAATGACGACTTTGCTACACTAGTGACAGGACAACTTGGGCTATTTTGACGCGTGACGAAACCGTTGCCATCCAGTACCATAGCGCCCTTTCCATTCCCGGACCCATTTTTCGATGACCGTCTTTTTTGACGGGGTCGAACTATTGCCTGCAATTAAAGATTAGAGCCGAACAACTATGCCTTTTACACTTGGTCAACGCTGGATCAGCGATACAGAAAGCGAACTTGGATTAGGAACCGTCGTTGCCGTCGATGCGCGCATGGTTACCCTCCTTTTCCCTGCTACCGGTGAAAACCGCCTGTACGCTCGCAATGACTCCCCTGTTACCCGCGTAATGTTCAATCCGGGCGACACCGTGACCAGCCACGAAGGCTGGCAGCTGAAGGTTGAAGACGTAAAAGAAGAGAATGGACTGCTCGCCTACATTGGAACGCGTCTTGATACCGACGAGACGAATGTTATCCTGCGTGAAGTGCTGCTCGACAGCAAACTGGTTTTCAGCAAGCCGCAGGACCGTCTGTTTGCCGGGCAAATCGACCGAATGGATCGCTTCTCCCTGCGCTACCGCGCGCGTAAGTTCCAGAGTGAACAGTACCGCATGCCGTGGAGCGGCCTGCGCGGCCAGCGTACCAGCCTTATTCCCCATCAGCTGAATATCGCCCATGACGTGGGCCGTCGCCATGCGCCTCGCGTGCTGCTGGCTGACGAAGTGGGCCTGGGTAAAACCATCGAAGCAGGCATGATCCTGCACCAGCAGCTGCTCTCTGGCGCTGCCGAGCGCGTGCTGATTGTGGTGCCGGAAACGCTGCAACACCAGTGGCTGGTCGAGATGCTGCGCCGCTTTAACCTGCGCTTCTCCCTGTTCGACGACGAGCGCTATGCCGAAGCCCAGCACGACGCGGACAACCCGTTTGAAACCGAACAGCTGGTGATCTGCTCCCTGGACTTCGTACGCCGCAGCAAGCAGCGCCTGGAGCACCTGTGCGACGCTGAATGGGATCTGATGGTCGTCGACGAAGCACACCACCTCGTCTGGAGCGAAGATGCGCCAAGCCGTGAATACATGGCGATTGAGCAGCTTGCCGAGCGCGTACCGGGCGTTCTGCTTCTGACCGCCACCCCGGAGCAGCTGGGTCTTGAGAGCCACTTCGCCCGTCTGCGCCTGCTCGATCCGAACCGTTTCCACGATTTTGAGCAGTTTGTTGAAGAGCAGAAAAACTACCGTCCGGTGGCGGACGCCGTCGCGCTGCTGCTGGCCGGTAATCGTCTCTCTAATGATGAACTTAACACTCTCAGCGATCTGATCGGCGAGCAGGATATTGAGCCGCTGCTTCAGGCCGCGAACAGCGACAGCGATAATGCGGGATCTGCGCGTAAAGAGCTGATCGACATGCTGATGGACCGTCACGGCACCAGCCGCGTGCTGTTCCGCAACACCCGTAACGGCGTGAAAGGCTTCCCGAAACGCGAGCTGCACACCATCAAACTGCCGCTGCCGACCCAGTACCAGACGGCGATTAAAGTCTCCGGCATTATGGGCACCCGTAAATCAGCGGAAGATCGCGCGCGCGATATGCTCTACCCGGAGCAAATTTATCAGGAATTTGAAGGCGACACTGGCACCTGGTGGAACTTCGATCCGCGCGTGGAGTGGTTAATGGGTTATCTGACCGCGCACCGTTCCCGGAAGGTGCTGGTGATCTGCGCCAAGGCAGCCACCGCCCTGCAACTTGAACAAGTGCTGCGCGAGCGCGAAGGTATTCGCGCCGCCGTGTTCCATGAAGGCATGTCTATTATCGAGCGCGACCGCGCTGCGGCGTGGTTTAGTGAAGAGGACAGCGGCGCGCAAGTTCTGCTGTGCTCCGAAATCGGTTCTGAAGGCCGTAACTTCCAGTTCGCCAGCAATCTGGTGATGTTCGATCTGCCGTTTAACCCGGATCTGCTGGAGCAGCGTATCGGCCGTCTGGATCGTATCGGTCAGGCGCACGATATTCAGATCCACGTTCCGTATCTGGAGAAAACCGCCCAGTCCGTTCTGGTTCGCTGGTACCACGAAGGCCTGGATGCGTTTGAACATACCTGCCCGACCGGCCGCACCATTTATGACCAGGTGCATAGCGATCTGATCGGTTACCTTGCGGCGCCGGAAAACACCGAGGGCTTTGATGAGCTGATCAAATCCTGTCGAGAGAAGCACGATGCGCTGAAAGCTCAGCTGGAGCAGGGTCGCGATCGCCTGCTGGAGATCCACTCCAACGGCGGTGAAAAAGCGCAGCAGCTGGCCGAAAGTATCGAAGAACAGGACGATGACACCAGCCTGATCAGCTTCTCCATGAACCTGTTCGACATCGTCGGCATTAACCAGGACGATCGCGGCGAGAACATGATCGTGCTGACCCCGTCCGATCATATGCTGGTGCCGGATTTCCCGGGCCTGCCGGAAGACGGCTGCACCATCACCTTTGAGCGTGATGTGGCGCTTTCCCGCGAAGATGCACAGTTCATCACCTGGGAGCACCCGCTGATCCGCAACGGTCTGGATCTGATCCTCTCCGGCGATACCGGCAGCAGCACCATCTCCCTGTTGAAGAACAAAGCCTTGCCTGTGGGCACGCTGCTGGTGGAGCTGATCTACGTTGTGGAAGCGCAGGCGCCGAAACAGCTTCAGCTTAACCGCTTCCTGCCGCCAACTCCGGTGCGTCTGCTGCTGGATAAAAACGGTACGAACCTGGCCGGCCAGGTGGAGTTTGAAAGCTTCAACCGTCAGCTGAGCGCGGTGAACCGCCATACCGGCAGCAAGCTGGTGAATGCGGTGCAGCAGGACGTGCATGCCATTCTGCAACTGGGTGAAGCCCAGGCCGAAAAAGCGGCCAGAGTGCTGATCGATGCGGCGCGTAGCGAAGCCGATGAGAAGCTTTCTGCCGAGCTGTCGCGTCTGGAAGCGTTGAAAGCAGTGAACCCTAACATTCGTGACGATGAGCTGGCCGCCATTGAGAGCAACCGCCAGCAGGTGCTGGAAAGCCTGAATCAGGCGGGATGGCGTCTCGACGCCCTGCGTCTTATCGTTGTGACGCATCAGTAAGCGGAGCGCAAGATGGTAATGGAGCCCTACAATCCCCCGATGGATCCGTGGCTGGTCATTCTGTATCAGGACGAGCACATTATGGTGGTTAACAAGCCGAGCGGCTTGTTATCCGTGCCGGGGCGCCTGGAAGAGCATAAAGACAGCGTGATGACGCGTATCCAGCGTGATTATCCCCAGGCCGAGTCTGTCCATCGTCTGGATATGGCGACCAGCGGCGTGATTGTGGTGGCTCTGAACAAAGCGGCAGAACGCGAGCTGAAGCGTCAGTTCCGCGAGCGCGAGCCGAAGAAACAGTATGTCGCGCGCGTCTGGGGCCATCCGGCGCAGGCGGAAGGGCTGGTGGATTTACCGCTGATTTGCGACTGGCCGAACCGGCCAAAGCAGAAGGTGTGTTATGAAACCGGCAAGGCCGCGCAAACCGAGTATGAAGTGCTGGAGTACGCGCCGGATAACACCGCGCGCGTCCTGCTAAAGCCGATTACCGGGCGCTCCCACCAGCTGCGTGTGCATATGCTTGCGATGGGTCACCCCATTCTGGGGGACAGGTTCTATGCGCCGCCGGAAGCGCTGGCGTTAGCGCCGCGCCTGCAACTGCATGCGCAGACGCTCACCATCACCCACCCTGCTTTCGGCAACGCCATGACGTTCAAAGCCCCGGTGGACTTCTGAAAAAATGGCCCGACACTGTCGGGCCATTTTTTTATTTAAAGCCTTTCTGCTCTTTAATTAGCTCGTAGGCTTTCTGGATTTCCTGCGCTTTCTGTTTCGCCATCTCTATCATCTCTGGCGGCAGGCCTTTCGCCACCAGCTTATCCGGATGGTGCTCGCTCATCAGCTTACGATAGGCGCGTTTGATGGTCGTGACATCGTCAGACGGCTTCACGCCGAGGACGTTACAGGCATCTTCAAGCGTAGGGCCACGCTGCGCCTGCTGCCAGCCGCCGCCGGACGATTGCTGCTGATAACCGCCGCCAAAGTGCGCGCCGCCCTGCATCATGCGCAGGAACTGATCGAACTGCATGCGGGAAATGCCCAACTCTTCAGCAATCACATACAGGACGTCCCGTTCATTCGGATGCAGAGAGCCATCCGCGAAGGCGGCCTGGATTTGAATTTCCAGAAACATCCGAATTAAATCAAAACGCCCGAAACAGATGCTACGGAACTGCCGCATTTTTTCACGCAGCGGGTAGTGATCTGATTTACCAATCCGGAACGCATTCTGCGCCGCGATGCGGGATTCGCCGTGCAGATTCATGCGATCCATAAAGACGCTGGCCACCTGAATATCGGCTTCCGTTACGCGTCCTTTTGATTTGGTTAAGTGCCCCATCACCTCGAAGGTGGTGGAGAAAAAGAGTGACTGGCGCTCGCGCTGGTTGGCAAACCAGGCCATTTTGCGGCTGCGTGCTTTATCAAACATATGGCCGATAATGAGGCCAAGAACGACACCCCAGAATCCGGCACCCATAATAATTGCGAACGCAACGCCGATTATTTTACCCCAATACTGCATATACTCCCCGAATGGTCATGTTCCTGGCCGACGCAACGCCATCATTACAGTGGTCGCGCCACGGTCAATTGAGGGACATCGCCTATAATTTGCATTATCATACTCGTCATTCGATAGCGAGCCTAACACTCTGGCGCGCAAACGGGCAGGATTAACGCTGGTACTGCGCTGATGAGTAAGATAGTCTCTGAGCGTTTGTAAGCCGTAGCCACTGATGACGGAACAATAAAATACAACGTATGAAAAAACGTATCCCCACCCTTCTGGCCACAATGATTGGCACCGCCCTGTATAGCCAACAGGGGCTCGCAGCCGATCTCGCCTCGCAGTGTATGCTTGGCGTCCCAAGTTACAATCGCCCACTGGTGAAAGGCGATACGAATGACTTACCCGTCACCATTAATGCCGACAGCGCAAAAGGTAATTATCCTGACAATGCGACCTTTACGGGCAATGTCGATATTAACCAGGGAAACAGTCGCCTGCTTGCTGACGAAGTGCAATTGCACCAGAAGCAACCGGAAGGTGCTCAGGCGCCTGTCCGTACGGTGGATGCGCTGGGTAATGTGCACTATGACGACAATCAGGTCATCCTGAAAGGTCCGAAAGCCTGGTCGAATCTGAATACCAAAGACACCAACGTCTGGGAAGGTGATTACCAGATGGTCGGTCGTCAGGGGCGCGGTACCGCGGACCTGATGAAGCAGCGCGGCGAAAACCGCTACACCATTCTCGAAAACGGCACGTTTACCTCCTGTTTGCCAGGGTCAAATACCTGGAGCGTTGTGGGCAGTGAAGTGATCCACGACCGTGAAGAACAGGTTGCAGAGATCTGGAACGCCCGTTTTAAACTCGGCCCGGTGCCCATTTTCTATAGCCCTTACCTGCAACTGCCTGTGGGTGACAAACGTCGTTCAGGTTTCCTGATCCCGAACGCCAAGTACAGCACGTCGAACTACTTTGAGTTCTACCTGCCGTACTACTGGAACATTGCGCCCAACATGGACGCCACGATCACGCCGCACTATATCCATAAGCGCGGTAACATCATGTGGGAGAACGAATTCCGCTATCTGACCAAGGCGGGCGCGGGTCTGATGGAATTTGATTATCTGCCATCAGATAAGGTGTTCCAGGACGAGCATCCGAGCGAAGGTGATAAGCACCGCTGGATGTACTACTGGAAGCACGCCGGGGTATTGGATCAGGTGTGGCGCTTCAACATCGACTACACCAAAGTCAGCGATCCGTATTACTTCAACGACTTTGATTCTAAATACGGCTCCAGTACCGACGGTTACGCCACGCAGAAATTCAGCGTGGGCTACGCCATTGAGAACTTTGACGCGACGGTGTCGACCAAACAGTTCCAGGTATTTGATACGCAATCGCGTAGTACCTATGGTGCCGAGCCGCAGCTGGACGTGAACTGGTACCAGAACGATGTGGGTCCTTTCGACACGCGCGTTTACGCTCAGGCGGTCCATTTCGTCAATACGAACTCGGATATGCCGGAATCAACGCGTCTGCATATCGAGCCGACGATCAATCTGCCGTGGTCAAACGACTGGGCGAGCCTGAATACCGAAGCTAAGCTGATGGCCACCCACTACCAGCAGAAAAATCTGGACTGGTATAACAAACGCTATGGCACCGATCTTGAAGAGTCGGTAAACCGTACGCTTCCGCAATTCAAAATGGACGGGAAGCTGATCTTCGAACGTGATATGGGCCTTCTCGCCGATGGATACACCCAGACGCTTGAGCCGCGTATGCAGTATCTGTATGTGCCTTATCGCGATCAGAGCAAAATTCAAAACTACGACTCGTCCTTCCTGCAATCAGACTACAGCGGCCTGTTCCGTGACCGTACCTACGGCGGGCTTGACCGTATTGCGTCTGCTAACCAGTTAACGACTGGCGTCACAACGCGCGTATATGATGATGCTGCCGTTGAACGTTTTAACGTTTCTGTTGGTCAAATCTACTATTTCACCGAGTCTCGTACCGGTGATGACGACATTAACTGGGAGAAAGACAACAAAACGGGCTCACTGGTATGGGCGGGCGACACCTACTGGCGCATGACGGATCGTTGGGGTCTGCGCGGTGGTGTTCAGTACGATACACGACTGGACAATATCGCGACGGGCAGCGCAGCCATCGAATACCGTCGTGATGAAGACCGCATGTTGCAGTTGACGTACCGTTACGCCAGCCCGGAGTATATCCAGGCGACGCTGCCAAACTATGCGAATACAGACCAATACAAAGACGGTATTTCACAGGTGGGTACCGCCGCGAGCTGGCCGATCGCCGATCGTTGGTCAGTCGTCGGGGCCTACTACTATGACACGAATGCCCAAAAACCTGCTGACCAGATGCTGGGTCTGCAATATAACTCCTGCTGTTACGCAATACGTGTCGGTTACGAACGCAAACTTAACGGCTGGGATACGCAAAACAGTCAGGGCAAATATGATAACGTGATCGGCTTTAATATCGAGTTGCGCGGCCTGAGTTCTAACTACGGTCTGGGCACGCAGCAGATGCTGCGCTCGAACATTCTGCCGTATCGTAGTTCATTGTAATGTGCTTGATTTACAACGTAATCCGCTTTGCGGTTAATTGAAATGGAAAAAGTATGAAGAACTGGAAAACGCTGCTACTCGGTGTCGCTATGGTTGCGAATACCAGCTTCGCGGCCCCACAGGTTGTCGATAAAGTCGCGGCTGTGGTTAACAACGGCGTCGTGCTTGAAAGTGACGTTGACGGTTTGATGAAATCTGTAAAGCTCAACTCGGGCGAAGCAGGTCAACAGCTTCCGGATGACGCTACGCTGCGCCACCAGATCCTGGAGCGTCTGATCATGGATCAGATTGTTCTTCAGATGGGCCAGAAAATGGGCGTGACGATCTCTGACGAGCAGCTCGATCAGGCGATCGCCAACATTGCAAAGCAGAACAACATTACCCCGGATCAGATGCGTAGCCGCCTGGCCTATGACGGCATCAGCTATGCCACCTACCGTAATCAGATCCGTAAAGAGATGCTGATTTCAGAAGTGCGTAACAATGAAGTCCGTCGCCGCGTCACCATCCTGCCTCAGGAAGTGGATGCCCTGGCAAAACAGGTGGGGAATCAGAATGATGCCAGCACTGAGCTTAACCTGAGCCACATCCTGATCCCACTGCCGGAAAACCCAACTTCCGATCAGGCGGCTGAGGCGGAAAGCCAGGCGCGCGCTATCGTTGAGCAGGCGCGTAATGGTGATGACTTCGGCAAGCTGGCGATCACGTACTCTGCTGACCAGCAGGCGCTGAAAGGCGGCCAGATGGGCTGGGGCCGTATTCAGGAGCTGCCATCCCTGTTTGCCCAGGCGCTGAGCACGGCGAAGAAAGGCGACATCGTCGGTCCAATCCGTTCCGGTGTGGGCTTCCACATTCTGAAAGTGAACGACCTGCGCGGCCAGAGCCAGAACATTTCGGTTACCGAAGTACATGCGCGTCATATCCTGCTTAAGCCGTCTCCGATCATGACTGACGATCAGGCCCGTGCGAAGCTGGAACAGATCGCCGCAGACATCAAGAGCGGTAAAACCACCTTCGATAAAGCGGCAAAAGAGTTCTCTCAGGATCCTGGCTCTGCAAACCAGGGCGGTGACCTGGGTTGGGCGGCAGCGGATATTTACGATCCGGCTTTCCGCGATGCGTTAATGAAGCTGAATAAAGGCCAGATGAGCGCGCCGGTGCACTCCTCCTTCGGCTGGCATCTGATCCAACTGATGGACACGCGCAACGTGGATAAAACCGACGCGGCGCAGAAAGATCGCGCGTATCGCATGCTGTTTAACCGTAAGTTCTCTGAAGAAGCCGCAACCTGGATGCAGGAACAACGCGCCAGCGCTTACGTGAAAGTGTTGAGCAACTGATGAAACCGCATCGTGTTGTGATCACCCCCGGCGAACCCGCCGGGATTGGGCCTGACCTTGTGGTTCAGCTCGCCCAGCGCAGCTGGCCGGTAGAGTTGGTTGTCTGCGCAGATGCAACACTGTTACAAGACCGGGCAGCTTTGCTCGGTCTGCCTTTAACGCTCCTCCCTTACGTTGAAGGCCAACAGCCCGCACCGCAGCAGGCTGGTACTCTCACCCTGCTTTCTGTTCCGCTCCGTGCGCCTGTTGTCCCCGGTGAGTTACACACCGAAAACGGCCACTACGTTGTCGAGACGCTGGCGCGCGCCTGTGACGGTTGCCTTCAGGGCGAATTTGCCGCCCTGATCACCGGTCCGGTGCATAAAGGCGTGATCAATGACGCGGGCATTCCGTTTACCGGGCATACCGAATTTTTCGAAGAGCGTTCGCACAGCCCGAAAGTGGTGATGATGCTGGCAACCGAAGCAATGCGCGTTGCGCTGGTAACAACGCACCTGCCGATCAAAGCCATTCCGGATGCCATTACGCCTGAACTCCTGCGTGAGATCATCGGCATTTTGCATCACGATCTGCAAACCAAATTCGGCATTCCGCAGCCGCATGTGCTGGTTTGCGGCCTGAATCCGCACGCGGGTGAGGGCGGACATATGGGCACCGAAGAGATCGACACCATCATTCCGGTGCTTGAGGAGATGCGGGCGAAGGGGATGAACCTCAGCGGGCCTCTGCCTGCCGACACCCTTTTCCAGCCCAAATACCTGGATAATGCCGACGCCGTACTCGCGATGTACCACGATCAGGGTCTGCCCGTGCTAAAATACCAGGGCTTTGGCCGCGGGGTGAATATCACCCTCGGTTTACCCTTTATTCGAACGTCCGTTGACCACGGTACTGCGCTGGATCTGGCAGGCCAGGGAAAAGCGGATGTCGGCAGTTTTATTACGGCGCTTAATCTCGCCATCAAAATGATTGTTAATACTCAATGACTAATCGAGTCCATCAGGGCCACTTAGCCCGTAAACGCTTCGGGCAAAACTTCCTCAACGATCAGTTTGTGATCGACAGTATCGTTTCTGCCATTAATCCGCAGAAAGGTCAGGCCATGGTCGAAATCGGCCCGGGTCTTGCCGCGCTGACCGAGCCGGTAGGCGAACGCCTCGACGAACTGACCGTAATCGAACTCGACCGCGATCTGGCCGCGCGTCTGCAAACGCACCCGTTCCTCGGGCCTAAGCTGACGATTTATCAGCAGGATGCGATGACCATGAACTTTGGCGAACTGTCAGAAAAAATGGGACAGCCGCTGCGCGTGTTCGGTAACCTGCCGTACAACATCTCCACCCCGCTGATGTTCCATCTGTTTAGCTATACTGATGCCATTGCCGACATGCACTTCATGTTGCAAAAAGAGGTCGTTAACCGTCTGGTTGCAGGGCCGAACAGTAAAGCGTATGGTCGTTTAAGCGTGATGGCACAATATTACTGCAACGTGATCCCGGTATTAGAAGTACCGCCTTCCGCATTCACGCCACCGCCAAAGGTAGATTCTGCGGTTGTGCGCCTGGTGCCACATAAAACGATGCCGTACCCGGTCAAAGACCTGCGCGTGCTGAGCCGTATCACGACAGAAGCCTTTAACCAGCGCCGTAAAACGATTCGTAACAGCCTTGGCAATCTGTTTACCGTTGACGTGTTAGCTGATTTGGGCATCGACCCGGCAATGCGTGCGGAAAATATTTCCGTAGAGCAGTACTGCAAGCTGGCTAATTACATCAGCGACAATGCGCCGCCGAAGGAGAGCTAAGCCATGATTGATTCGCCCCGCGTCTGTGTTCAGGTTCAAAGCGTCTACATTGAGTCCCAATCCACACCGGATGAAGAACGTTTTGTCTTTGCTTATACCGTAACCATTCGCAATCTGGGGCGGATGCCTGTGCAACTGCTCGGGCGCTACTGGCTTATCACCAACGGCAATGGCCGTGAAATTGAAGTCCAGGGCGAAGGCGTGGTCGGTGAACAACCCCATATCGCCCCTGGCGAAGAGTATCAGTACACCAGCGGCGCGGTCATTGAAACGCCGCTGGGTACCATGCAAGGCCATTATGAAATGGTCGATGCCGACGGCAATGCTTTCCGCATTGCTATTCCCGTATTCCGTCTCGCCGTACCTACACTTATTCATTAATCTAATGTCTACATATCTGATTGGCGACGTTCACGGTTGCTACGATGAACTGATCGCATTATTAAAACAGGTCGACTTCACCCCCGGGCAGGACACGCTCTGGCTGACGGGCGACTTAGTGGCGCGCGGTCCCGGTTCCCTGGACGTCCTCCGCTATGTCAAATCGCTGGGTGACAGCGTGCGCATGGTGCTGGGCAACCACGATCTGCATCTGCTGGCCGTATATGCCGGGATCAGCCGTAATAAGCCGAAAGATCGCATTACCCCCCTGCTGGAAGCACCGGATGCCGATGAGTTGCTCAACTGGCTGCGTCGCCAGCCGCTGCTACAGATTGACGAAGAGAAAAAACTGGTGATGGCGCATGCCGGCATCACGCCTCAGTGGGATCTTGAGACGGCAAAAACCTGCGCGCGCGACGCCGAAGCGGTGCTGGCGAGCGACTCCTACCCGTTCTTCCTTGATGCGATGTACGGCGACATGCCAAATAACTGGAGTGATGACCTCAGCGGCCTGGCACGACTGCGTTTTATCACCAATGCTTTTACGCGGATGCGCTACTGCTTCCCGAACGGGCAACTGGATATGTATTGCAAAGATACGCCTGAAAATGCCCCTGCGCCGCTTAAGCCATGGTTTGCGATTCCGGGCCCCGTGACAAACGAATACAGCGTGGTATTTGGGCACTGGGCATCGCTGGAAGGAAAAGGCACCCCGGAAAATATCTATGCGCTGGATACCGGATGCTGCTGGGGCGGGGATTTAACCTGCTTACGCTGGGAAGATAAAACCTACTTTGTGCAGCCATCCAACCGACAGCTGGACTTAGGCGAGGGTGAGGCAGTCGCCTCCTGAAGATGTTTATCCTCTCCCTTCGGGGAGAGGATAAAACCGTTAACGACGTTCCAGAATTTCGAAGCAGTAGCTGTGTGAGTTCTGCGCATCCGCATCGTGAAACTCACTGAATACGGACTCCCACTCGTCCGGATCGTAATCCGGGAAATGGGTATCCCCTTCCACTTCCGCATCAATGTGCGTCAGATACAGTTTCTGCGCTTTAGGCAGGAACTGCTCATACACACGCCCCCCGCCGATCACCATGATCTCTTCGGCATCGCCGCAGGCGGCAATTGCTTCATCAACGGACTTAACCCACTGAACGCGATCGTCAGTGCCCGGCTGGCTACTGATCACAATATTCTTACGACCCGGCAGTGGACGACCAATCGACTCCCAGGTCAGGCGGCCCATCACTACCGGCTTGTTTAACGTAGTACGTTTAAACCATGCGAGATCGGCAGGCAGGTTCCACGGCATGGCGTTTTCCATGCCGATAACGCGGTCTACCGCCAGCGCTGCAATCAGACTGATCATTGAAAATTTCCCGGATGCAAAAAATTGCCGCCACTATACGGAAAGCTTAATCTTTCGTCGACTGGCGGCAGGGTAAAGAATTAGAAATTTTTTAATATTGCTGGCAACTCCACTTCACGCAGAGGGTTTACTCTCCGGTTCATCCGCAGGATCACCAGTATGCTTGCCCTCTTCCGTTCCTTGCCAGCCGTGGCGCTGAACCAGCGACAGATGATTACGATCCTCGTTGATGATCTCCGTCAGCATGGTGCTGGTGCGTTTAAACACCGCAGCGCGTTCGGTTGCCGTACTGCTCGCCATCGCCACCATCTCTTCCACCATCTCATGATTAAAACGGCGGAACAGATCTGCACGCTCACGTGCCTCATACGCGCCAAGCCCCAGACTTTCCAGCGCCATGCGGCCAGATTTGAGCGCCCCTTCGAAGGTTTCACGTTCAGGGGCTGCCACACCCGCCTGACGCAGCTGGATGTAATGATCCACATCGCGCGCACGGGAGATAATGGTCAGATGCGGAAAATGCTCTTTAACCAGCTCAACCATCTGCATACTGGTCTCTGGATCGTCAATGGCATTAATCAACACCTCGGCTTTCGCCGCCCCGGCGGATTCCAGCAGATCGACGCGGGTCGCATCGCCGTAGAAGACCTTCATATCGAATTTACGCAGGGTATCCACATGATCAGGATCGTGATCGAGAATGACCATTTTGACACCGCTGGAGAGCAGTAAACGGCCGGCGATCTGCCCGAAGCGGCCAAATCCGGCGATGATGACCCGCGGCTGTTCCTCGTCGATCTCATCGGCTTCTCGCTCCTGTTCGCTTCCCGTTTTCTCCAGACGCGTCAGCAGCACCAGAAGGATTGGCGTTGCGGCCATCGACAGCGCGACCGCCAGCGTCAGCGCTTTTGCCCATTCAGGATCGAGTACATTTGCCATCTGCGCTGCGCCAAAGACCACGAAAGCAAACTCACTCCCCTGCCCCAGCAGCACGGCAAACCAGCGGCGCTGCGGTTTTGGCACATTTAACGGGCGGGCAATCAGCCACAGCATCGCCATTTTAATGACCAGGAAACCCACCAGCAGAATGATGATGCGCAGCGGATGGGTTACCAGCGTCCCGAAGTCGATAGACATCCCGACGCCGATGAAAAACAGCCCCAGCAGCAGTCCTTTAAACGGCTCGATATCGCTTTCCAGCGCGTGACGGTATTCGGAGCTTGCCAGTAAGACCCCTGCGAGGAAGGCGCCCATTGCCATCGACAGCCCGGCCTCTTCCAGCAGCAATCCAAAACCAAACACCAGGAATAACGCAACGGCGCTGAATACTTCGCGCAGGCCAGAGCGAGCAACAAAGCGCAGCAGCGGACGCGTTACGTAGCGACCAAGCAGAACAACCAGCGCCAGCGCACCGGCAACCTTCAGCGCTGATAAGGCAAATGCTCCCAGCGTCGTTGATGCGCCGCTGGCTGCCAGCAGCGGGATCATCGCCACCAGCGGGATGGCGGCAATATCCTGGAACAACAGTACGGAGAAGGTGCTGCGCCCCATTTGCGACACCGTCAGGTTACGCTCGTTCATTGCCTGCATGGCAATCGCCGTCGAGGAGAGCGCCAGCGTCATGCCGATCAGCTCTGCGACTTTCCACTCCATCCCCAGCAGAATGCAGAACCCGCCCAACAGCAGACCGCAGGCCAGCATTTGCAGGGCGCCTCCGCCAAACACCGAGGCGCGCAGTTTCCACAGCCGCTGCGGATCCAGCTCCAGACCAATCACAAACAGCATCAGCACCACGCCGATCTCCGCAAAATGCAGGATCGACTCGGCATCCGTCACCAGCCGAAAGCCCCAGGGGCCAATCACACACCCGGCAATCAGATAGCCGAGCACCGAGCCCAGCCCCAGACGAACCGCCACGGGCACAATTAATGCCGCCGCGCCGAGGTAAATCAGCGCCTGTATCAGCGTATGGCTATCCATTGTGCGTCTCCTGCCACTCAAGTAAACGTTGTTTGTAGTGACGAGCCTGCGCCTGCAAGGTTTCATCGTCGCAGACAAAGGTACAGTGCATCGCAAAAGGCGGAAGCCAGTTCAGACCGCAGTAAAGGGCAGTAGCCTGGAGCGGCTGCGCCAGCACGTCAAATCCGGGGAAGGCGCCAATCTCAAAGTGGCTTTCCCCCCCTCCGGTGGTAACAGCCCACATCAGGCTTTTGCCCTGAAGCGCGTTGCCGTTGTGTCCATATGCCCAACCGTGGGAGAAAACTTTGTCGATCCACAATTTCAGCAGCGGAGGCGTGCTGTACCACTGCATCGGATGCTGCCAGACGATCAGATCGGCACGGGAGAGCGCCTCCTGTTCGGCGGCGACATCGATATTAAAATCAGGATAGAGTTGATAGAGGGAACGTATCTCTACGTTTTCGAGCGTCCCTGCCTGCTCAAGCATCCGCTTATTCGCATGCGAGTGCTGCGGATAG
This sequence comes from Enterobacter sp. DTU_2021_1002640_1_SI_PRY_ASU_LCPMC_013, assembly GCF_032389435.1. NCBI lineage: Bacteria > Pseudomonadati > Pseudomonadota > Gammaproteobacteria > Enterobacterales > Enterobacteriaceae > Enterobacter > Enterobacter sp. DTU_2021_1002640_1_SI_PRY_ASU_LCPMC_013. Next base: position 708,698 of record NZ_CP135594.1, on the reverse strand, counting down.
GGGTGCGCATAAATTATCAGAATCATTGAGTAGCCTGTTGTTTTACCGCCTTCTTTTACCAGAAGAGTGTAGACAGTAATTCAACAGGCTAATAGTGAATATTATTGACGGGCTAACGTCAGAAATCTGAATTAGTTATCCAGCTCGCCCATTGATTTAACCTGGTCACGGTTAATCTGTTCAGTTTGACCGGTTTCGGCGTTTTTGTACGATACCAGACCGGTATCGTCATCCACCTGCGGTTTCCCGTCAGTAACAATCGTTTTGCCATCGGTGGTTTTTACGGCCTGATTGGACGAACAGCCCGCCACGGTGAACATTGCGGTGGCAGCCAGAACGGAAGCGATCAGTAGTTTATTTTGCATGGTGTATTCCCCTGCTCTCAGTTGAATTTTCGTTATCGACCTAACTATTTTAGGCTAACTGACTGAAAGCGGATGAAAAACCAGAAGGTTCTTAAGATGGGAAAATTGCCCGGTAACCGGATGGCACCGGGCAATGTGTGTTACTTGCTAATCTGAGCGTGCATTTCCTGCACCGAAATCACCTTCTCGGTGGCATCCGCATTCAGCGCCATGGCCGTCGCGAAACCGCCGTTCAGGGTGGTGTCGTAATGCACTTTGTACTGGAGCGCGCTGCGGCGAATCAGTTTGGAGTCTTCAATCGCCTGGCGACCTGCGGTGGTGTTAATGATGTAGGTGTACTCGCCATTCTTAATGCGGTCCTGAATGTGCGGACGACCTTCATGCACTTTGTTCACCAGACGCGGGTTGATACCCGCTTCACCCAACACAATCGCCGTACCGTGAGTGGCGTCCAGCTCGAAGCCCTGTTTCAGCAGCTTGGCGGCCAGGTCAACCACGCGCTCTTTATCGCCTTCGCGAACGGAGAGCAGCGCACGGCCAGATTTTCTCATGGTGGAGCTACTGCCCAGCTGCGCTTTCGCAAACGCTTCTGCGAAGGTACGGCCAACGCCCATCACTTCCCCGGTAGAGCGCATCTCTGGCCCTAACAGCGGGTCAACGCCCGGGAATTTGTTGAACGGCAGCACCACCTCTTTCACCGAGTAGTAAGGCGGGATAATTTCTTTCGTGACGCCCTGCTGAGCCAGCGTCTGGCCGGCCATCACGCGCGCCGCCACTTTCGCCAGCGGAATACCGGTCGCTTTGGAGACGAACGGTACGGTACGCGCCGCACGCGGGTTGACTTCAATCAGATAGACTTCGTTGTCTTTTACCGCGAACTGAACGTTCATCAGGCCGCGAACCTGAAGCTCGAAGGCCAGTTTCTGCACCTGCTGGCGCATCACGTCCTGAATCTCCTGACTCAGGGTGTACGCTGGCAGAGAACAGGCGGAGTCACCGGAGTGCACGCCCGCCTGCTCGATGTGCTCCATGATGCCGCCAATCAGCACCCTTTCGCCGTCGCAGACGGCATCCACGTCGACTTCAACCGCGTCGTCGAGGAAGCGGTCGAGCAGCACTGGCGCATCGTTGGAAACGCTCACCGCCGTCTGGAAGTAGCGACGCAGGTCCGCTTCGTCGTAGACGATTTCCATCGCGCGGCCGCCCAGTACGTAGGATGGACGCACCACCAGCGGGTAGCCGATCTCTTTCGCTTTCTCAACGGCCATCTCAATGGCGGTCACGGTGGCGTTCGCCGGCTGTTTCAGCTTGAGACGGTCAACCGCCTGCTGGAAACGCTCGCGGTCTTCCGCACGGTCAATCGCATCCGGGCTGGTGCCGATAACCGGCACGCCTGCTGCTTCCAGCGCGCGCGCCAGCTTCAGCGGAGTCTGGCCGCCGTACTGCACGATCACGCCTTTTGGCTTCTCGATGCGCACGATTTCCAGCACGTCTTCCAGGGTAACCGGCTCGAAGTAGAGGCGGTCGGAGGTGTCGTAGTCGGTCGAGACGGTTTCCGGGTTACAGTTGACCATAATGGTCTCGTAACCGTCTTCGCGCAGCGCCAGTGAGGCGTGTACGCAGCAGTAGTCAAACTCGATGCCCTGGCCGATACGGTTTGGACCGCCGCCCAGCACCATAATCTTGTCGCGGTCGACGGACGGGTTCGCTTCGCACTCCTCTTCATAGGTGGAGTACATGTATGCGGTATCGGTCGAGAATTCAGCCGCACAGGTGTCCACGCGCTTGTAGACCGGGTGCAGGTCGTACTGGTCGCGCAGTTTGCGGATTTCCGCTTCACGCACGCCCGCCAGCTTGGCCAGACGCGCATCGGCGAAGCCTTTACGCTTCAGCACGCGCAGGAAGTCTGCGTCCAGTCCGGTGATGCCCAGCTCAGCGACCTGCTCTTCCAGACGCACCAGCTCTTCAATCTGCACCAGGAACCAACGGTCGATGTTAGTCAGGTTAAATACGCCGTCGACGGACAGGCCCGCGCGGAAGGCATCGGCGATGTACCAGATACGCTCTGCGCCCGCGTCTTTCAGCTCGCGGCGGATTTTGGTCAGTGCTTCCGGATCGTCCAGGCTGACTTTCGGGTCAAAGCCGGTCGCGCCCACTTCCAGGCCACGCAGCGCTTTTTGCAGGGATTCCTGCTGCGTGCGGCCAATCGCCATGACTTCACCAACAGATTTCATCTGGGTAGTCAGACGGTCGTTGGCACCGACGAATTTCTCGAAGTTAAAGCGTGGAATTTTAGTCACAACGTAGTCGATGGACGGTTCGAAGGACGCTGGCGTGCGGCCACCGGTGATGTCGTTCATCAGCTCGTCAAGGGTGTAACCCACCGCCAGTTTCGCCGCCACTTTCGCAATCGGGAAGCCGGTGGCTTTGGAGGCCAGTGCGGAGGAACGGGACACGCGCGGGTTCATTTCGATAACAATCAGACGGCCGGTTTTCGGGTTCACCGAGAACTGCACGTTAGAGCCGCCGGTTTCTACGCCGATTTCACGCAGTACCGCCATCGAGGCGTTACGCATGATTTGGTACTCTTTGTCGGTCAGCGTCTGAGCTGGCGCAACGGTGATGGAGTCGCCGGTGTGGATCCCCATCGCGTCGAAGTTTTCGATGGAGCAGACGATGATGCAGTTGTCATTTTTATCACGCACCACTTCCATCTCATACTCTTTCCAGCCAATCAGCGATTCATCAATCAGCAGCTCTTTGGTTGGGGAGAGATCCAGGCCGCGCTCGCAAATTTCTTCAAACTCTTCGCGGTTGTAGGCAATGCCGCCGCCGGTGCCACCCATGGTGAAGGAAGGACGGATGATGCACGGATAACCCACTTCGGCCGCAACGGCCAGCGCTTCTTCCATATTATGCGCGATACCGGAACGTGCGGTATCAAGGCCAATTTTTTTCATTGCCACGTCGAAGCGGCGACGGTCTTCTGCTTTATCAATCGCGTCGGCGGTCGCACCGATCATGGTCACGCCGAACTCTTCCAGCACGCCCTGACGCTCCAGCTCCAGCGCACAGTTCAGCGCCGTCTGGCCGCCCATGGTCGGCAGCACCGCGTCCGGACGCTCTTTCTCGATAATTTTGCGTACCACTTCCCAGTGAATCGGCTCGATGTAGGTCGCATCCGCCATTTCCGGGTCGGTCATGATGGTGGCCGGGTTAGAGTTTACCAGGATGACACGGTAACCCTCTTCACGCAGGGCTTTACACGCCTGCGCACCGGAGTAGTCGAATTCGCAGGCCTGGCCGATGACAATCGGGCCAGCGCCAAGGATCAGGATGCTTTTTATGTCTGTACGTTTTGGCATGGTCTTCTCAGCTCCTGATTATTTAGCGGTCTTACGGTATTGCTCGATAAGTTCGATGAAGTGATCGAACAGCGGCGCGGCATCGTGAGGGCCCGGGCTGGCTTCAGGGTGGCCCTGGAAGCTGAACGCAGGCTTATCGGTGCGATGGATACCCTGCAAGGTACCATCGAACAGTGACTTATGCGTCACGCGCAGGTTAGACGGCATCGTCGCTTCATCCACAGCGAAGCCGTGGTTCTGCGCGGTGATCATCACCGTGTTGTTGTCGATATCTTTCACCGGGTGGTTACCACCGTGGTGGCCAAACTTCATCTTGACGGTGTTCGCTCCGCTCGCCAGCGCCAGCAACTGATGGCCGAGACAGATGCCGAATACCGGGATATCGGTTTCAAGGAAGGACTTGATGGCGTCGATAGCGTAGTCGCACGGCGCCGGGTCGCCAGGACCGTTAGAGAGGAAGATGCCGTCCGGGTTCATCTTCAGAACATCTTCCGCAGACGTTTGTGCCGGGACGACCGTCAGGCGGCAGCCACGGTCAACCAGCATACGCAGGATGTTGCGCTTGGCGCCAAAATCATAGGCCACCACGTGGAACGGCAGTTCGCTTTCCGGTTTCGCTTCCGGCAGGTCGCCTTCCAGCGTCCAGCTTCCCTGCGTCCAGCTGTAGGCTTCAGCGGTGGTCACTTCTTTCGCCAGGTCCATACCGTTCAGTCCCGGGAAGGCTTTCGCTTTTTCCAGCGCCAGCGTCGCATCGAGGTTATCCCCTGCGATGATACAACCGTTTTGTGCACCCTTCTCGCGCAGCAGACGCGTCAGCTTACGGGTATCGATATCGGCAATCGCCACAATGTTGTGGCGCTTCAGGTAAGAAGAGAGGTCTTCGGTGTTGCGGAAGTTGCTGGCAATCAGCGGCAGGTCGCGAATGACCAGGCCTTGCGCATGTACCTGAGAGGATTCTTCGTCAGCCGCATTGGTGCCGACATTGCCGATATGAGGATAAGTAAGAGTAACGATTTGGCGAGAATAGGAAGGATCAGTGAGGATTTCTTGATAACCGGTCATTGAAGTATTGAAAACGACTTCCCCAACCGCCGAACCCGTTGCCCCTATGGCCCGACCGATAAACTGGGTTCCGTCTTCCAGAACCAATAGCGCTGACTTAATCAAAACACCCTCCAGAGAATATTCACTCACTTTATTTGCATATTAATTCATAACCATGTCATGGATCAATGCAAATGTGTTGCCAGCGGATTTTTGGCAAACGGCGGCATTCTGGGGATTTGCCATGTAAAAGTCAACTTAAAACGGGAGTTTTGTATATTCTTTTGCAAGCCTGGCGGCCTGAAATCAGATTAAGCGGCAAAAAGATCAACTAAATCACTGTGGAAACCGCTTGCGCATGCAGTTTAATAGAAAGGAACGTCTTGCAGGAATAAAAAGTGGACCAAATGGTCAAAATTTACAGTTCAGCAACAGAAATTATCGAGAAAACACTTACTTTAAATCAATTAGACACAATAAATACCCCAAACAGACAAAATAAAAGGGCAATAAAATATTGCCCTATGCAATCAAGTAATTACGACTGCAATAACCACATCACGATGGGTAATAATGCTTACAAATTGTTGAGTTCGAGGACATCTCGCATATCAAAAAGACCATTACGCTTACCTTTCAGCCACAATGCCGAACGTACCGCCCCGTTTGCAAATGTCATGCGGCTGGATGCTTTATGAGTGATTTCGATCCTTTCGCCAATATCGGCGAACATAGCGGTATGTTCACCGACGATATCACCTGCGCGAACGGTGGCAAACCCAATGGTGCCAGGCACGCGCTCGCCAGTGTGGCCTTCGCGAGAATAGACCGCGATGTCTTTCAAATCTTTATCCATTGCACACGCAATCGCTTCGCCCATCGCCAGCGCCGTGCCTGACGGAGCATCGACTTTGTGGCGATGGTGCGCTTCGACGATTTCAATGTCGGTGTAGTCGCCCATCACCTTCGCCGCCTTCTCCAGCAGTTTCAGCATGACGTTTACCCCCACGCTAAAGTTTGCCGCAAAGACAATCGCAATCTCGGTGGACGCATCCTGAATGGCTTGCTTACCGGCCTCGTCAAAACCGGTGGTGCCAATCACCATCCCTTTACCGTGCTGACGGCAAAACGCCAGGTGAGCCAACGTGCCTTCAGGGCGGGTAAAATCGATAAACACGTCAAAGTCTTCTTTCACCGCCTCAAGGCTGCTCTGCACGGTAACGCCCGTCTGACCTGCGCCTGCCAGCTCGCCTGCATCGGCTCCCAAAAGCGATGAACCTTCACGCTCCAGCGCCGCGCCAAGCGCCACGCCATCCATCTGTAGTGCCGCCTGAATCAGCTGACGGCCCATACGTCCACCCGCGCCCGCAATGGCGACGCGGATCTGTGCATCATGCATAGTTATTCTCTTACGTTAAAATGATGTAAATCGTTTTCAGATTAACCAGCCTTTGCACAGGCTGCCACAGAAAACGCCGATAATTAGAATTTAATGATAAACAGGGTGAGATATCAGTGAAAGACATGATCGTCAGCGAAAACCGCATGATTCCCGCACCACCAGCGCAGGCGGCAGAATGATTCGTTTGGCGGGTTCGTCGTTGCCCTGTATGCGGCTGTAAAGTAACTCCCCTGCCTTACGACCAATCTCTTTCGCCGCCACCGATACGGTGGTCAATGCGGGCTGCACCAGAGCCGCTTCGGTAATATCATCGAAACCGACCAGCGCAAAATCACGTCCCGGCTCACGGCCCATCTTGCGTAAGCTTTGCATCACCCCCAGCGCCACAACATCCTGATAGCAAATTGCCGCACTGATGTGTGGATGCTCGAGAAGTAACGCCTCTGCCACGCGCGCGCCGTCGCTTTGGCTGGCGTGAGAGGTTCTGATCCAGGCAGGATTCGGCGTCACGCCGTACTCCAGCAGCTTGCTGGTAAAGCCCCCGATACGCTGCGCCCGAGAGCCCGAATTCTGGCTCCCTCCAATGAACGCAATGTGCCGATGGCCCATTCTGAGCAGATGCTCCGTCGCCATCTGCGTGCCTAAGAAGTTATCCGTTCCGACAAAATCAAAATCCGGATCGTTCAGCGGTCGCACAACCATGATAGCCGGAATATTGCGCCGCTTCAGACCCTCAAAAAAGGCCTGGGGCGTTTCCCGAGCCGCACACAGCACCATACCGCCGACGTTATTACGCATCAGTGAATCAACAAATTTTTGCTGTCGCTCTGCCGATTCCTCGCTATTCGCCAGAAAAAGCATCAGCTCGTGGCGCTCCATTTCATGACTTAGCCCTGCCGTCATCTCGCTGTAAAAAGGGTTGGTGATATCGTGCAAGAGCAGCCCGACCTGGTTACTGCTGCGGTTACGTAAATTGGCTGCCGTCTGGTTATAGACATAGCCGGATTCATCCAGCGCCTTAAGCACACGTCCGCGCGTGCTTTGCGAAATGCGGCCTTTGTTGCAGAGCACCATCGAGACCGTCGCCGTTGACACGCCGGCGCGTTTCGCGACATCGGCCAGTGTAATTCCCGTCATGTTGTCTCCTTCATCATCACTACAGGTTAATCGAATAACCTGTTTTTTGCATTTTTCCCTGTGAGACTCTTCACATTACCGCTGTTGTTCTGGATTCGATTCGCATTTATGGCGGGTTAATCGCGTTAACCACTCTTCTCAAATACGGTTAATCGAATAACCTTAAATAACGATTACGGAGGATACAATGACAACCTACGACAAATTCCCCACGGTGGCGATACAGGGTTTTGATGACAGCGCCTGGCAAGGCTGGGAAGCAATAACCCGCGTTCTTGAGTCAAAAACCCAACAGCGCAGCCGCACGGTGCTGGTGATTGACTGCTATCCGGGCGTGCGCATGACCGAGCTTGAAGAGAACGTGCTGCCGCGTCTACGCCCGACGCTGGCGATCAATGCTGAACAGGCGCGACGGGATGAGTGTGCCATTCATGAGATGCTGGCACGCAACCTCACAGACGATCGCGTCTTTGGCGTTCTCTCCTGCCACCAGCTTGGAGAGTTTTTCGATCCCGCGCGTCTGGAGGCGTTGCAGGTTCGGGTGAGCCAGTGTTCCGGGGGGCTGATTGTGATCTACGGACCCGGTGCGACGCTTGTCCATCCGGGTGATGTGCTGGTGTATGCCGATCTGCCGCGCTGGGAGATCCAGCAGCGTATGCGCCGGGGTGAGACTGGGAACTGGGGCGCAGATAATCAGCAGGAAGATATGCTTCGTCGCTACAAGCGCGCCTTTTTTGTCGAATGGCGCGTCTTCGATCGCCACAAAACACCGCTGCTCAGGCGCACCGATTTTTTACTGGATACAACCCAGACGAACCAGCCCGCGATGGTCAGCGGCGAGGCCCTGCGAGCCGGGCTGAAGCAAACTACCACCCAGCCTTTCCGCGTGGCGCCCTTTTTCGATCCTGGCGTCTGGGGCGGCCAGTGGATGAAACAGCAATTCGATCTCGATCCCTCTGCACCCAATTACGCGTGGTGTTTTGACTGCGTGCCCGAGGAGAACAGCCTGTTACTGCGTTTTGGCGCAGTGCGGATCGAGATCCCCTCTCAGGATCTGGTTTTGCTTGAGCCCCGTGCTCTGCTGGGCGAGAAAGTTCACGCACGTTTCGGCGCGGAATTCCCGATCCGTTTTGACTTCCTCGACACCATGGGTGGCCAGAATCTGAGCTTCCAGGTCCACCCCATTACCGAGTACATCCAGCAGCAGTTTGGGATGCACTATACCCAGGATGAGAGTTATTACATTCTGGAAGCGGAGCCGGGTGCCGTCGTCTATCTGGGGACCAAAACCGGCACAGACCCTGAGGCCATGATGGACGATCTCAGGCGCGCGGGTCGCGGTGAAAAACCGTTTGATGACGACCGCTTCGTTAATCAGATCCCGGCAAAAAAGCACGATCATTTCCTGATCCCGGCTGGGACGGTGCACTGCTCCGGCGCGGGAACCATGGTGCTGGAGATCAGCGCTACGCCGTATATTTTCACCTTCAAACTGTGGGACTGGGGCCGCCTGGGCCTGGACGGGCTGCCGCGCCCGGTACACCTGGAGCACGGTGAAAAGGTGATCGACTGGCAGCGTGACGCGCAGTGGGTTCATCAGCATCTGGTGAATCAGTTCGAACCTGTCGCGGAAGGAAACGGCTGGCGTGAAGAGCGTACTGGCCTGCACGAGCGTGAATTTATCGAAACCCGCCGCCACTGGTTTAGCGAACCCGTTTTGCACCACACCGGCGGCGGCGTGAACGTGCTGAATCTGGTAGAGGGCGACGAAGCAATTGTCGACAGCCCAACCGGTGCATTTGAGCCGTTTACCGTCCATTACGCCGAAACCTTCATCATTCCGGCAAGCGTAGGTGATTATCGCATTTCACCGTCAGCCCGTGCTTCCGGACACCCCCTCGCGACGATCAAAGCCTGGGTAAGGAGCTAACGATGATTCATTTTATTGTCGCCACTCATGGGCCGTTAGCCGCCGCGCTGCTGGAGAGCGGCCGGATGGTATACGGCGAGCTCCCCGGCGTACACACCGTTTGTCTGACCGAACAGGCGGGAATAGAAGGCTTCCGGCAGGATTTCATCGCCACGCTGGAAGCGGCAAGCGCCAACGCTGACGGCGTGCTGGTGCTGTGCGACATGCAAAGCGGCACGCCGTGGAACGTGGCCTGTGAGGCCGCGTTTAACCCACATACGCAGCCGCCGGTCGCCGTGGTGGCTGGAGTCAACTTCCCGATGCTGCTGCAAACCGATGAGGTGATGATGGCTCGCGATGTTCATCAGGCTGCCGGGCAGCTTATCGAAATTACTCTGCCGACGCTGGTACAGGCGAAACCGGCAGATACTGCACAGACAGACGATTTTTAAGGAGCCGCATATGAGTATTTCTTTTGTACGCATTGACGATCGCGTGATCCACGGGCAGCTCATTACACGCTGGGCCAGGGAGCTGCCCTGCGACGGCATCGTTGCCATTGACGATGCCGTTGCGGCCGATCCGCTGTTATCGTCGGTCATGAAAGGAGCCGTATCAGATACTAAAGTGTGGCTGTTCGATACGGCAACCGCGATCGAAAAACTGCCAAAAGTGATTGCCAGCGAAAAGCGCTATTTCGTGATTGGCAAATCTCCACTCACGCTACAGCGCATTGAGCAGGCGGGCATTAGCCTGAAAAACAGCAACGGAAAAATTAACGTCGGCCCGATGAGCGCCCGGGCTAACACGATCACCATCGGCCCGAATCAATCGGTAACCCAGGATGAAGCGGCGGCGTTCGAGTGGCTGACCGGGCAGGGACACGCGATTGAATTCCGCCTGGTTCCTGATGCCAGTTTTTATACCTGGCAGGATGCCAGACAAAAGCTGAAATAAGGAGCAGATCATGATTATCGAAGCGGCTTTAATTGGCCTGCTGTGTTATCTGGGCGCACTCAGTAGTCCGTGGCTTTTAGGGTTGACGGGCGGCTGGTATCTCATCTCCCGACCGCTCATTTCCGGGATGCTGGTTGGCCTGATCCTGGGCGATATCAAAACCGGGATTATGATTGGCGTAGCGGTGCAGGCGGTGTATATCGCAATGGTGACACCCGGCGGCTCGATGCCAGCAGATTTAAACTTTGTGGCTTATCCGGCCATTGCGCTGGGAATACTTTCCGGCAAAGGACCTGAGGTTGCCGTCGCGCTGGCGGCGACTATTGGGATCGCCGGAACCATTCTCTTCAATGCGATGATGGTGCTGAACTCCTTCTGGAACCATCGTGCGGATGTGGCGCTGGAGAACGGCGACGAGCGCGGGATCTACCTTAACAGCGCCATCTGGCCGCAGGCGATGAACTTTGTGCTGCGCTTTGTGCCTACCTTTATCGCCGTCTTTTTTGGCGCACAGTACATTAGCGGGTTTATGGACAGCCTGCCGCATATCGTCCTCTCCACCATGAACGTGCTGGGCGGCATCTTGCCCGCCGTCGGTATTGCCATCCTGCTTAAGCAGATCATCAAAAGCTATACCATGCTCATCTACTTTCTGGTGGGCTTCGTTTGCATCGTTTTCCTGAATCTCAATATGGTCGCGCTGGTGATCGTGGGCGCCCTGCTGGCACTGATTCATTACAACTATAAACCCGAGGCACCGCAGGCCGTGGCTTCAGCACCTGTCCCTGACGACGAGGATGAATTCTGATGGAAGAACGTAAACTCACCCGCAAGGATCTGCGCCGCTGCTGGCGAGCGTGGATGATGCACAACCTCTCCTCAATGAGCTTTGAACGCCTTGAATCCTTCGGCTTTTGCCTGAGCATGCTGCCGGTCGCAAAAAAGCTCTATCCCGACCCGGTACAACGTACCGAGATGCTGCGCCGTCACGCGTCGTTCTACAACACGGAGCCACAGATTGGCGCGATCGTTAACGGTATGGCGCTGGGGCTGGAGGAGAAAAAAGCCAACGGCGAGCCGATTGACGGTGAAACCATAAATACCCTGAAGGTAGGCCTGATGGGGCCAATTGCCGGGATCGGCGATTCGATGATCCCGGGCATGCTGATCCCGATCCTGCTTAGCATTGGGATGGCGCTGGCGGCAGGCGGAAATATCCTCGGTCCACTGTTTTATACCGTTGCCTGGCTGGCCATCATTATCCCTGGCTCCTGGTTCCTGTTTCTGAAAGGCTACCAGATGGGATCAGGCTCCGTGGAGATGCTGGTCAGCAGCAAATCTACCCGGCTACGGGAAGCGCTCTCGCTACTGGGCGTATTTGTCATGGGCGGCGTGGCGGCCAGCTACGTGAAGCTCGGCACCGGGCTGGAGTTCATCACCCGGGACGGGGTTAACATTCACGTTCAGCAGATGCTGGACGGTATTTTCCCGCAGCTGCTTCCGCTGGCGGTGGTGCTGGGGACCTGGTATCTGATGGCAAAACGCGGCGTGTCGCCGGTAAAAGCCATGATATTGCTGCTTATACTGGCAGCGCTTGGCGTGGCGTCCGGTTTGTTTGCAGGATAAGAAAACCGGGGCAATGCCCCGGCTTCTTTATGGATGGAAGTTATTCCACAGTTCTGCGACTTTATCCGGACGCGAAATAAACTGGAACCGTGCGGGGTCATCAATAAACTGCTGATAAACAGGCGCATCAGTAATGCCAAATTCCGGATAACTTCTCGGCGTAATCATCTGCAAGCGCCCTGGTCTGTAGTGACTGTTATGCTGCCAGACAATATGATTACCCTGAACTAAGGGATACCAGGCCAGACCTTTTCGCGCACGAACGGCCTCATACTCAAAGCCATATTCCCGATCGCACCACGCACCAAACGTCAGCGGCTCATTGGGCGAGGCCGAAATCGTCGCATGGCCCCATCCGGGAGGGACCAGTACCTTTTCACCCGGCCCCGCGAGTACCGCAAAACAACGTCCCGGATCGTCGTCCACATACTCCTGCATGTAGATAATCGCTTTACCCTGCCAGATTTCGTACAGCTCAGGGGGCGACCATCCGCTGTGCTGGCTAATACGGTGAACATGTCCCTGGCTGCGGACCGGCTCATCGCCAAGCGTGCCTGCCGCGTAGGTGACCACACCAAAAAGCAGCATGCGTTTTTCGAGCTCCGGCCTGTCCGCCAGACGCGCCACGTCCATCGCGATGGCATACACCTGTTCAGGCCCTTCGCAGTCCGGATTGCGCAGCGACGGGCGGATCTGATCCAGCGTTCTGATCTCCGGCATCGGCCCGGTAACATCCTCTCCGTAGCAAAAACCGAGCGGCTGACGGGTGATGGTCATATCAAGGCCATAGTTAGCCATGGCGCACCTCGTAACCTTCCCCAGAGGCAAAGATCCGCAGGGTGAAGCCCTCTGCCAGCGCCGCATAGTCGTGTCCCGCAATGCTCGGCCAGACGGCAAGGGAGGATAGCGTCTCGTTGCCAGTGTTAATCAAACGATGCGCTGTAAAAGGAGGAATAATATGCACGGAGCCAGCCGTCACCTGCTCAAGCCGCGCGTCGCCCGCCTCCGTTTGCAGCAGCAACAAGCCACATCCGCGCAGGCCAAAATAGACCTCCCCCTGTTCGCGGCGCTGATGAAAATGACCGCGAGTCATAAAGAACTCATCGCCCACGTTACCCGCACGCAGGTGAGTTACCCCAACGAAGAGTGCCCCTTCCCCTACGGGCGAGCCCAGTACGTCTACGTCATACACACTTTTTTGAGGATTGCCGCACTTCCACGCCTCGCCGTCTGCGAAGATCCCAGGAAGATCCGCAAGACGAGTCGTTTTGCGGATAAGCGGCCCGCCGGCTAGCGCGCCGGTAGCCCACGTCAACTGAGGTGGCAAAAAGATGTCTGAATTCATATCGCTCTCCGGCCCGAGGAGAACAGCAATATCATGATGGCAGATTAAACGATTAACCTAGTGATAAAAGCGTCAATATTGATGGTGAATCACAGTTAACCAGAAACAAAAATGCCGGAGGCTTTCGCCACCGGCATTTTGAAGATTGAGAGGACATTATTCCACTTCGCGGGCGTCGATTCGCAGCTCTTTCGGCACTTCGAAGACAATGTTCTCTTCACGGCCTTCCAGCGGCACCGCTTCGCCACCGCCCAGCTCTTGCAGGCGGGCAATGACGTTTTGCACCAGGATATCCGGCGCTGAAGCGCCTGCGGTAACACCGACGCAGGCCGCGTTTTTCACCCACGCTTCCTGAATGTCCGTTGCGTCGTCGATCAGAAAAGCTGCTTTCCCCATACGCTGCGCCAGTTCGGCCAGTCGGTTGGAGTTAGAGGAGTTTTTCGAGCCGACCACCAGCACCACATCCGCCTGTTCAGCCAGGGCGCGTACGGCTTCCTGACGGTTGGTGGTTGCATAGCAGATATCATCTTTGCGCGGCCCGACGATTTTCGGGAAGCGCTGGCGCAGGGCGTCAATCACGTCTGAGGTGTCGTCTACGGAAAGCGTCGTCTGGGTCATAAATGACAGACGGGCTTCGTTTTTCACGTCCAGCGTAAAGACATCTTCCGGTGACTCAACCAGATACATGCCCCCTTCCGGGTTGCTGTACTGGCCCATGGTGCCTTCAACTTCCGGGTGACCAGCGTGACCAATCAGAATTGACTCTTCACCACGACGGCTGGCGCGCGCCACTTCCATATGCACTTTTGTCACTAACGGACAGGTGGCATCGAATACGGTCAGATCGCGGCTTTTCGCCTCGTTGCGTACCGCCTGAGAGACGCCGTGCGCGGAGAAGATGAGGATTGCGCCGTCCGGCACTTCGCTGATCTGCTCGATAAAAATCGCACCGCGCTCGCGCAGGCTGTCGACCACGTAACGGTTGTGCACCACTTCGTGACGCACGTAAATCGGCGCGCCGTAAATCTCCAGCGCGTTTTCAACAATGCTGATAGCGCGGTCTACACCGGCGCAGAATCCGCGCGGGTTAGCCAACAGGATCTGCATTTTACTCCTCCAGTGCCGGATCGATCTCCAGCACTTCGACATCAAAATGAACGGTACGCCCGGCAAGCGGATGGTTGAAATCGACGGTGATAGAATCGCCGTTGATTTCTCGGATCACGCCAGGCATTTCGCTGCCGTCCATAGCGGTAAAGAGCATAATCGCCCCGATTTCTGGTTCACCCGCATCCATAAACTCACGACGCGAGAAATACTGGATCAGGTCCGGGCTTGGCACGCCAAATGCCGCATCCGGCTCCAGCGAAAACGCTTTTTTCTCGCCCTCTTTCAGACCCAGAAGCTGCTGCTCAAGGCCTTCAGACAGGGAGGTGTCACCCAGACGAAACAGCGCCGGTTTGCCATTGTTGCGGGTGGATTCGGCCGTGGAGCCGTCATCCAGCTTCAGCGTGAAATGAACGAGAACCGCGCTGTTGCTCTGTACGGATTTAGACATACACATTGCTCTTTAATGTTGTCTCGCCTGTGCGCCGGGTGGCGCTGCGCTTACCCGGCCTACAAGTGTCGGCATATTCGGTAGGCCGGGATCGCTACGCGTCACCCGGCTGGTTTTGTTACACCTGCTCTTTCGCGGCCGGTTTAGGCAAGAAGCCTTCCAGCACGATTAACGCCGCACCAACGCATATTGCGCTATCGGCGAGGTTAAAGGTCGCGAAGTGCCAGTCGCCGACGTAGAAATCGATCATATCGACCACAAAGCCGTGCCACAGGCGGTCAAACAGGTTACCCAGCGCGCCGCCAATGATCAGCGCGTAGGCGATGTTATTCAGCTTTTGCGTGGCCTTTGAGCGGTACATCAGCACCGCCAGCACGACGCAGATACCGATAGCGATACCCGCGAAGAACCAGCGCTGCCAGCCACCGCTGTCGGCAAGGAAACTAAACGCCGCACCATAGTTGCGGGCATAGTGCAGGTTAAGCGACGGAAACAGCGGGACCGTATCCCCCAGAGCGAAATTCTGGAGGATCAGGAACTTGCTGCCCAAATCAATAATCAGCACCACCACCACCAGCCACAGCCAGCGCAGTCCTGTTGAACAGAGAGTTTTACTCATCAGGCAAACTTACGTTTTTCGCCGTCACCGGCGACGTTGCTTACACAGCGTCCGCAGATGTCTGCGTGTTCCGCCACCTGACCGACATCAGTGGTGTAATGCCAGCAACGCGGGCATTTTTCACCGTCGGCTTTGCTCAGTGCGACCTTCAGTCCTTTGAGCAGTTCACTCTGCTGAGCATCAGCAGTAGCTTCGGCATAATCCGCAACTTTCGCACCGGAGGTCAACAGGACAAATCGTAATTCATCGCCCAGCGCGGTCAGTTTGGCCGCCAGCTCCGGTTCGGCGTACAGGGTCACGGTCGCTTCCAGCGAACCACCGACTTTCTTGTCAGCGCGCGCCTGCTCGATAACCTTATTCACTTCGCCACGCACTTTCAGCAGCTCGTCCCAGTAGGCATCGTTCATTGCTTCAGTGCTGGAGAGGTCGAACAGACCTTCGTACCACTCGCCGGTGAAGACATACTTCTTGCGTTCGCCCGGCAGGTAACCCCAGATTTCATCCGCGGTGAAGGACATGATCGGCGCCATCCAGCGTACCAGCGCCTCTGCGATGTGGAACAGCGCAGTCTGGCAGCTACGACGCGCCACGCTGTCCGCTTTCGCGGTGTACTGGCGGTCTTTGATGATGTCGAGGTAGAACGAGCCCATCTCGATGGAGCAGAAGCGCATCAGGCGCTGCACCACTTCGTGGAAGTCGTAAGACTCATAGGCTTTAAGAATATCTTCCTGCGCCGCTTTCGCGCAGCCTACCGCCCAGCGATCGAGCACAACCATCTCTTCCGGCTTCACCATGTCTTTCACCGGATCGAACCCGTTCAGGTTCGCCAGCAGGAAGCGCGCGGTGTTACGAATACGACGATAGCTGTCAGCAGCACGTTTCAGGATCTCATCAGAGACCGCCATTTCGCCGGTGTAGTCGGTAGAGGCCACCCACAGACGCAGAATGTCCGCGCCCAGTTTGTTCATCACGTCCTGCGGAGAAACGGTGTTACCGATAGATTTGGACATCTTACGGCCCTGACCATCCACGGTGAAGCCGTGGGTCAATACCTGGCGGTAAGGTGCTTTACCCTTCATGGCGGTGGAGATCATCAGCGATGACATGAACCAGCCGCGGTGTTGGTCAGACCCTTCCAGATACATATCGGCAGCGTGACCAGCAAACTCCGGACGCACGTCAACCACGGAGGAGTGGGTAGACCCGGAGTCGAACCACACGTCCAGGGTATCCGGCACTTTCTCGTAGCTGTCTGCGTCAGCGCCCAGGATGTCGCGGGCGTCGAGATCCCACCACGCCTGAATGCCGTCAACTTCGACGCGCTTCGCCACTTCTTCCATAAGTTCCAGCGTGTTCGGGTGCAGCTCCTGCGTCTCTTTATGTACGAACAGAGACATCGGCACGCCCCAGGTGCGCTGACGGGAGATACACCAGTCAGGACGGTTAGCCACCATGGATTCGATACGCGCCTGGCCCCAGTCAGGGATCCACTGCACGCCTTTGATCTCTTTCAGAGACTGGGCGCGCAGGCCTTTCTGATCCATGCTGATGAACCACTGCGGGGTCGCACGGAAGATGATCGGGGTCTTGTGACGCCAGCAGCACGGATAGCTGTGCTGCATTTTCTCAACGTGCAGCAGCGCGCCGCTGGTGCGCAGCATGTCAACGATGATGTCGTTAGCTTTAAAGACGTTGATGCCGTCCAGCGCCGGGTACGTGCCTGGCAGGTAAGAGCCGTCCGGACCAACCGGGTTAGCGATTTCCAGACCATATTTCAGGCTGATGTTGTAGTCGTCAGGACCGTGGCCACCGGCGGTATGCACCGCACCGGTACCCGCTTCCAGCGTCACGTGATCGCCCAGGATCGCCGGAACGTCGAAGTCCAGGAACGGGTGTTTAAAGCGCATCAGCTCCAGCGCGTCACCTTTCACGGTACCGAGCACGGTGTAGTCGGCGATGTGCGCGCGTTTCAGCACGCTTTCGACCAGGTCTTTCGCCAGGATAACCGCACGGCCATCAATCTGCACCAGCGCATACTCAAACTCGCCAGAGAGGGAGATCGCGCGGTTAGCAGGCAGCGTCCACGGGGTGGTGGTCCAGATCACCAGAGAGATCGGGCCGCTTACGCCAGGCAGACCAAATTTAGCTTTGATCGCATCCTGATCGACCGCTTCGAAGGCCACGTCGATAGAAGGCGAGGTTTTGTCGTAATACTCCACTTCCGCTTCTGCCAGCGCAGAGCGGCAGTCGACGCACCAGTGCACCGGCTTCGCGCCTTTGTGCAGGTGACCGTTGCCGATGATTTTACCCAGCGCTCGGATGATGTTGGCTTCGGTTTTGAAGTCCATGGTCAGGTACGGATGCGACCAGTCACCCAGCACGCCCAGACGGATGAAGTCAGCGCGCTGACCGTCAACCTGGGTGGCAGCGTATTCGCGGCATTTCGCGCGGAATTCTGCGGCGGTGAACTTCTCACCCGGCTTACCGTACTCTTGCTCAACTTTCAGCTCGATCGGCAGACCATGGCAGTCCCAGCCCGGAACGTAAGGCGAGTCATATCCCGCGAGTCCTTTGGACTTCACGATAATGTCTTTCAGAATCTTGTTTACAGAGTGACCAATATGAATGCTGCCATTCGCATATGGAGGGCCATCATGCAGAATGAAGGTTTTTTTGCCTTTTTTGGCTGCACGAATGATGCCGTACAGGTCATCATCGGTCCAACGCGCCAGCATTCCCGGTTCACGCTTGGCGAGATCGCCGCGCATCGGGAACCCTGTTTCCGGCAAATTCAGGGTTGATTTATAGTCACTCATCAGATTCTCGGTTCCGTATTTATCACGTAGGCAGTTAAGCCGGTTCTAAAGCCCAAAAAACTCGCGGGCCGTTAATTCATCTCGCGCGATTTGCGCCTTAAGTTCATCCAGCGAAGCGAATCGCTGTTCATTGCGTATTTTTTTACGCAGTATTACATCTATATGGCGACCATACAGGTCCATTACAACGTCCAGCAGGTGTACTTCTAACTGTTGACGCACACCGGCAACCGTTGGACGTGTGCCAATGTTGGCGACGCCGTAGAAAGGCTTCTCGCCCAGTCCTGCCACTTCCACCGCATAGACCCCTTTAACCGGGGAGACCTGACGACGCAGCGGTATATTCGCCGTCGGGAAACCTATCGTGCGGCCCAGCGCATCGCCATGGACCACGCGACCTGAAATCGTGAACGGGTGACCCAGCAGCGTTTCTGCCGTGTCCAGTTCATCATTCGCCAGCGCCTGACGTACCGCCGTGCTGCTGACGCGCACGCCGCCCTCACAGAAGGTCATCGTGCTGGTGACGTCAAACCCGTACTCCAGGCCAGCCTTCTGTAATAACAAGAAATCGCCCTGACGACCAGCGCCAAAGCGGAAATCATCGCCCACGGCGAGAAACTGCACGCCAAGCTGCCTGACCAACAGGTCGCTGACAAAATTTTGTGCGGTCAGCGCGGCAAAACGACGGTCGAACCGTACGCACAGGACGTAGTCCACCCCTGACTCCGCCAGGTAGCGTAACTTCTCACGCAGACGCGTCAGCCGCGCGGGGGATTTCTCGCCTGCAAACAGCTCCAGCGGCTGAGGCTCGAAAATCATCACCACGACGGGCAGGCCTCGCGCCTCGCCTTCTTTACGCAATCCCTGCAACAGCGCCTGATGCCCACGATGCACGCCGTCGAAATTACCAATGGTCAGCACGCACCCGTGCGGGGCTTGACTGAGATTATGTATGCCGCGTATCAGCTTCATGACTGGCTCAAAACAGTGAAAATCGCCAAAGTATACCTTGTACAGCGGTTAAGGTTAACCGGCGATTGTTCACGCTAAACAGAAAGCCGTATGATTTCATCACGCTGACCTTTCACAGCAAAAAAATCTGTCCGCGAACTGCGATTTTTACGCCGAAAAGCTGTATTCACGAACGACAAGCTGGTAGAATCCTGCGCCATCACTACGTAACGTAGCGTCGCCACATTAACGGCGCTTATTTGCACAAATCCATTGACAAAAGAAGGTATAGAGGGCATATTCCTCGGCCTTTGAATTGTCCACATAGATCATATTTGGGAGTTGGACCTTGGCTAATATCAAATCAGCTAAGAAACGTGCCGTTCAGTCTGAAAAGGCTCGTAAGCACAATGCAAGCCGTCGCTCTATGATGCGTACTTTCATCAAGAAAGTATACGCAGCTATCGAAGCTGGCGACAAAGCTGCAGCGCAGAACGCATTTAACGAAATGCAACCAATCGTGGATCGTCAGGCTGCTAAAGGTCTGATCCACAAAAACAAAGCAGCGCGTCATAAAGCAAACCTGACCGCGCAGATCAACAAACTGGCTTAATCGCCACTTGTTGTTGCTTGTTTGAAAGAACCCGCTTAACGCGGGTTTTTTTATGTCTTCAGATTGCCGGCGGCGTAAAAAGCGCCGAATAGTCGCGATTGCAGATTCGCTGCACCGCCGGGTGCTGAATCATCCTTTCGGCGAATATGGCGTGATACTCTTCCATCACGTTATCCACCCTGCCGATCTCGGTTATTTTGTCGTCTGAATAGAGATCGTGCGCGTACAGCGTCGGAGCAACGAAGATAGCGTTATGCGCTTCGCCAAAGGCTTTCATCAGCGCCGCATCGTCGAACTCACCGAGAATTTCTACGTTCAGCCCCTGCGAGTTAAACCAGTTCAGCAGCTTACGTCCGAGCATGGACCGCCGACCCGGCACCAGCAAGCGGCGCTCTTCCAGGCAGGCCGGAAACGGTTTTTCCGGCGGCGGATTGATGCACCAGAAACTGACGCCGCATTCGCCAATTTTCACCGAGAACAAGCCTTCCTGCTGCGTGGAGTCGATTGGGCAGTCCGAGATAATCATATCCAGCTTATGCTGGCTCAGCTGTTCCAGCAGCATCTCGTGAGTGGACTCAAAGCAGCGTAAATGGATCTGTTCATCTTCCACCACCGCCGCATCCAGCACGCCACTCACCAGCCGTTTGGACAGCGCATCCGCCACCCCCACGTCAAAAAGCAGGTTAGACTCTTTGCGGTAGTTGACGATATCCAGCATCTCCTGGCTCAGGGTGAACATTTTATCCGCATAGCGGAACACCAGCTCGCCCAGCTCACTGGGCTCAATCCCACGGCCCTTGCGCTTGAACAACTTGCCCTGTAACCGCTCTTCCAGGGCTTTGATTTGCCCGGTAATGGTTTGTGGCGTCAGGTAAAGCGCTTCTGCCGCCCCCACGACCGAGCCCTGTTTATAAACGTGCCAGAAGTAATAAAGATGGTTGTAATTCAAATGAGACATCGCGTGTTCTCTCCCTGAGTGTGTATCGGGAGAAGGAGCCCCCTCCTCCCGGTTTTCCGTTATGCCTGGACAGCCTGTCCGGACAATTTCACCTTCAACAAGGTATAACCAATGACTGCGGCCAGTAATGACCCGATGAGAATGCCGAGTTTTGCCCAGACGATAAGCTCAGGCGCGTTTGCGCCAAACGCCAGCGTCGAGATAAAGATCGACATGGTGAATCCAATACCGCACAGCACGCCGACGGCCATAATCTGGCTAAAGGTGGTCCCGTTTGGCAATGACGCCAGCTTCAGCTTCAGCGCCAGCCAGCAGAACAGGCTGATACCCAGCGGCTTACCGATAAACAGACCGGCGATGATACCCAGCGGCAGCACGGAGGTGAGTCCGTCCAGGGTAACCCCGGCCAGGGAAACTCCCGCGTTGGCAAACGCAAACAGCGGCAGGATCATAAAGCCCACCCACGGATGAAGCACATGCTCCAGCTGTCTGGCTGGCGATTTGCCGTCCTGCTCCTTCAGCGGAATAAAGAAGCCAACGATGACGCCCGCCAGCGTGGCATGCACGCCAGACTTCAGCACCGCCGTCCACAGCACCATGCCCACCAGAATATAAATACCCGTACGTCGGACGTTGAAGACGTTCAGCAAGGCCAGCACCACAATAGCCACGGCCGCCACGCTCAGCGACAGAACCGACAGATCGCTGGTGTAGAACAGCGCGATAATCACGATAGCGCCCAGATCATCGATAATCGCCAGCGCCATCAGGAAAATTTTCAGTGCTACCGGGACGCGGCTACCGAGCAAGGCTAAGACCCCGAGCGCAAACGCGATATCCGTTGCGGCCGGGATCGCCCAGCCGTCACGCGCAACCGGATCCTGCCACGCAAACGCGAGAAAGAGCAACGCCGGAACGATCATCCCGCCAATCGCCGCGATCACCGGAAACGCCGCGCGCTGACGGCTGGCAAGCGAACCGATCACCAGCTCACGTTTAACCTCCAGACCCACCAGCAGGAAGAACACCGCCATCAGCGCATCGTTGATCCACAGCAGCATGTTCTTGTTAATTTCCAGCGCCCCGACTTTCAGCTCGACGGGCGTTTCCAGAAATGCGTGATAGAGATCGCGCGTCATGCCCATATTGGCGAGCAGCATGGCGGCCGCAGCAGCCATAATCAGGATGACGCCGCCGGATGCCTCACTGCTAAAGAAACGGTGTAGTAATTTCACGTTTAAACTCTCTTTTACAACAATACCTCGGTAAAACCATAATATTAGCGCAAACAGATCGGTAAAAACAGATTAATATTGGTAATAGATTCAGTTTAACCGAGGAATAACGCTATAAACAAAAAGCCCGGAATCGCTTCCGGGCTTTAAAAGATAGTAACCAGCTGGCGGGTTAGCGGGTTAAATCGTCGAAGAATTTTTTGACGCCATCGAAGAAGCTTTTGGAGCGCGGACTGTTTTTCTCGCCCGTCGGGCCACCAAAACTCTCCTGAAGCTCTTTCAGCAGCTGTTTCTGCTTGTCGTTCAGGCCGACCGGCGTTTCCACGACCACGCGGCATAACAGGTCACCCTGCGCGCCACCGCGAACGGATTTAACGCCTTTGCCGCGCATGCGGAACAGCTTCCCGGTCTGGGTTTCGCCAGGGATTTTCAGGTTAACGCGACCGTCCAGCGTCGGCACTTCGATTTCGCCACCCAGCGCCGCCATCGCAAAGTTGATCGGCACTTCACAGTACAGGTTGTTACCTTCACGCTCGAAGATGGCGTGCTGCTTCACCTGAACCTGAACGTACAGATCGCCTGCCGGTGCGCCGTGCTCGCCGGCTTCACCCTCACCTGCCAGACGGATGCGGTCGCCCGTATCCACGCCTGCCGGAATCTTAACGGACAGCGTTTTGGTTTTCTCCACGCGACCGTGACCGTGGCATTTGGTGCAGGGATCTTTAATCAGCGTACCGCGACCATGACAGTGCGGACAGGCCTGCTGCACCGCGAAGAAGCCCTGGCGCATCTGCACCTGACCGGAACCGTGACAGGTTGGGCAGGTCTGTGGCTGAGTCCCCGCTTTCGCGCCGCTGCCGTGGCAAACGTCACACTCTTCCAGCGTCGGAATACGGATCTCTTTGGTGACGCCGCGAACCGCTTCTTCAAGCGTCAGCTCCATGTTGTAGCGCAGGTCTGCGCCGCGCGCCGCGCGCTGACGACCACGTCCGCCGCCGAAGATATCGCCAAATACATCACCAAAGATATCGCTGAAATCAGCGCCGCCGCCGAAGCCGCCGCCACCAAATCCACCGCCGCCCATGCCGCCCTGTTCAAAGGCCGCGTGACCGTACTGATCATAGGCCGCACGTTTTTGTGCATCGGTCAGGACTTCGTAGGCTTCTTTAATCTCTTTAAATTTGGCTTCAGCCTCTTTGTCACCCTGATTACGGTCAGGGTGGAATTTCATGGCCAGGCGCTTATACGCCTTTTTGATTTCACGCTCTTCCGCAGTTTTCGGAACGCCTAAAATCTCGTAATAGTCTTGCTTTGCCATTGGTTTTTTTAAGCCCCTTAACATGCGAGCACGGGCGTGGAGAATTCTCCTACGCCCGTGCCGATTACTTACCCTGCATCAGGGCGATTATTTTTTGTCTTTCACTTCTTCGAACTCAGCGTCGACAACATCGTCGTCTTTCGCGTTGTTCTGGGAAGCATCAGCGCCCGCCTGCTGCTGTGCGTGCTGCTGCTGAGCGATTTCCATCAGCTTCTGAGAAACCTGTGCCAGCTCCTGCATCTTCGCTTCGATGTCCGCTTTGTCTTCGCCTTTCAGAGACGTTTCCAGCGCGCTCAGTGCAGTTTCGATCGCAGTTTTGTCTTCCGCTGGCAGTTTATCGCCCGCTTCTTCAACCTGCTTACGGGTGCTGTGCAGCAGATGGTCACCCTGGTTACGGGTCTGAACCAGCTCTTCGAACTTACGGTCGGATTCCGCGTTAGCTTCGGCATCACGAACCATTTTTTCGATTTCCGCTTCGTTCAGGCCAGAAGATGCCTTGATGGTAATCTTCTGCTCTTTACCGCTATTTTTGTCTTTCGCAGACACATGCAGGATACCGTCAGCATCGATGTCGAAGGTGACTTCGATCTGTGGCATGCCGCGTGGTGCCGGGTTAATACCGTCCAGGTTGAACTGACCCAGAGATTTGTTATCCGCCGCGCGCTTACGCTCACCCTGAATCACATGGATGGTTACCGCAGACTGGTTGTCTTCAGCGGTAGAGAACACCTGGCTGTGTTTCGTCGGGATAGTGGTGTTTTTGTTGATGAGCGGAGTCATCACGCCACCCATGGTTTCGATACCCAGAGACAGCGGAGTAACGTCCAGCAGCAGTACGTCTTTTACTTCACCCGTCAGAACACCACCCTGAACCGCAGCACCGATAGCAACCGCTTCGTCCGGGTTCACGTCTTTACGTGGCTCTTTACCAAAGAATTCAGCCACTTTCTTCTGAACCATTGGCATACGAGTCTGACCACCTACCAGGATAACGTCCTGAATATCAGACACGGACAGGCCAGCGTCCTGCAATGCAACTTTCAGTGGCTCGATAGAACGGTTCACCAGGTCTTCTACCAGGCTTTCCAGTTTCGCACGGGTCACTTTGATGTTCATGTGTTTTGGACCGGTCGCGTCTGCGGTGATGTACGGCAGGTTCACGTCGGTCTGCTGAGCGGAAGACAGCTCGATCTTCGCTTTCTCAGCGGCTTCTTTCAGGCGCTGCATGGCCAGCGGGTCGTTACGCAGGTCAATGCCCTGATCTTTCTTGAACTCGTCAACGAGGTAGTTGATCAGACGGGTATCGAAGTCTTCACCACCCAGGTGGGTATCACCATTGGTTGCCAGAACTTCGAAGGTTTTTTCGCCGTCAACGTCGTCGATTTCGATAATAGAGATATCGAAGGTACCACCACCCAGGTCGTAAACCGCGATAGTACGGTTGCCAACTTCTTTATCCAGACCGTAAGCCAGTGCTGCTGCGGTTGGTTCGTTGATGATACGTTTTACTTCCAGACCTGCGATACGGCCAGCATCTTTGGTTGCCTGACGCTGAGCATCGTTGAAGTAAGCAGGTACGGTGATAACAGCTTCAGTTACCGGTTCACCCAGGTAATCTTCCGCGGTTTTCTTCATTTTCTTCAGCACTTCAGCAGAGATCTGCGGAGGTGCCGTTTTGGTGCCTTTCACATCAAGCCATGCATCGCCGTTATCGGCTGCGATGATTTTGTAAGGCATGATGGAAACGTCACGCTGAACTTCTTCGTCCTGGAAGCGGCGGCCAATCAGGCGTTTGATCGCAAACAGGGTATTTTGCGGGTTTGTCACGGCCTGACGTTTAGCCGGCTGACCAACCAGAGTTTCACCATCCTGGGTATAAGCAATGATAGAAGGCGTGGTGCGATCGCCCTCGGCGTTCTCCAGCACACGTGCAGTAGTGCCATCCATAATCGCTACACAAGAGTTGGTAGTACCCAGGTCGATACCAATAATTTTACCCATCTAAACGTCTCCACTAAAAATTCAGTCAACATGTGGTTGTGTACCTGTAATAAGGGCAGAACGTGCTTTTTCAACTGCCCAGATTTGATTTTTTTCAGGTCCACACACTGCGGTTGCTTACAAGATGGGGTCACAACGGCATCCATCAAGGGGGAAGGATAAAAAATTTTTTAATTTCACCCCGGTGAGATCATAGACGGCGTCGATGCCGCCCATTATGATGCCGCGCCCCGTCAGGTAGAACTGGCGCGGGTTTAACCATTTCACCATATTAATGATGATTTTTTTGAGGACTTATGGGCAACACTAAGTTGGCTAATCCGGCTCCGCTGGGCCTGATGGGTTTTGGCATGACCACCATTCTGCTGAACCTGCACAATATCGGGATGTTCCCGATGGACGGCATTATCCTGGCGATGGGCATTTTTTACGGCGGTATCGCACAGATCTTTGCGGGCCTGCTGGAATATAAGAAAGGCAACACCTTCGGCTTAACCGCCTTTACCTCTTACGGTTCCTTCTGGCTGACTCTGGTCGCAATTCTGCTGATGCCTAAAATGGGCCTGGCAGAGGCGGCAAACGCCCATTTCCTGGGCGTGTACCTGGGACTGTGGGGCGTGTTCACCCTGTTCATGTTCTTCGGTACCCTTAAGGCGAACCGCGCACTGCAATTCGTCTTCCTGAGCCTGACCGTACTGTTCGCTCTGCTGGCCATCGGTCACCTGGCGGATAACGAAGGCATCGTTCACGTTGCCGGCTGGGTAGGTCTGGTTTGCGGGGCAAGCGCAATCTACCTGGCCATGGGTGAAGTGCTGAACGAGCAGTTCGACCGCACCATTCTACCGATTGGTGAAAAACACTGATCCCTCTGTCGTGCCCGCGTCGCGGGCACGACGTCCCTCTGACTGGCGAAGCCACACCCCCAAAACCAGTCCCATCAGCGATAACGCCAGCACGTACCACGCAGGTGCAAGGGGTGACACCCCCATCAACACCGTCACCACAATCGGGGTCAGCCCACCGAAAATGGCATACGAGACATTATAAGAGAAAGAGATCCCAGTGAAGCGTACCTCCGGCGGGAAGGCGCGGACCATTACGTACGGTACGGCGCCAACGACGCCCACGCACAGCCCGACGACACCGTACAGCAGGAACAGCTGTTCAGGATGGGTGCCCGCAAGATGATAAAATGCCCAACTCGACGCAGCCAGAAGCAGACTGCCGACAATAAAGGTCGCGCTTGCGCCAAAACGATCCGCCGCCAGCCCGGCGGCCAGACAGCCAAAGCAGAGCATAATTGTCGCGATACTGTTCGCCTGTAACGTCACGGCAGGCGCAAAACCGTACTGTTTTTGCAGCCAGACCGGCGACATCAAAATGACCACCACGATCCCCGCAGACAGCAGCCAGGTCAGAAGCATCGACACCACTACCGCTTTTTTATGTCGCACTACTACGGTTTTCACCGGCAGTTCTTGCGCCAGCGCCTTCCGCTGCTGCATTTCCAGAAATATTGGCGTCTCCTGCAACCAGCGTCGCAGGTACATCGCCACCAGCCCAAACGCCCCGCCCAGCAGGAACGGTATACGCCAGCCCCAGTCGTGAACGGCCTGTTGCGTCATGCTGGTATTGATGATGGTTGCAACCACGGAGCCAAGCAGGATCCCGATCGTCAGCCCTGCGGTCAGCGTTCCGCACGCAATGCCGACGCGGCGCACCGGGACGTGCTCAGCGACAAACACCCAGGCGCCCGGCACTTCCCCGCCGATGGCCGCGCCCTGGAGAATACGCATCAGCAGCAGCAATAACGGGGCGATAATGCCCATCGACTCATAGGTAGGCAAAAGCCCAATCGCCAGCGTCGGCACGGCCATAAGCAGGATGCTGAGGGTAAACATCTTCTTGCGCCCAACCAGATCGCCAAAGTGCGCCATGACAATGCCGCCCAGCGGGCGCGCCAGATAGCCGGCAGCGAAAATGCCGAAGGTTTGTACCTGACGCAGCCATTCCGGAATATCCGCCGGGAAAAACAGCGCCCCCACAACGGCGGCGAAGAAGACAAAGATGATGAAGTCGTAAAACTCCAGCGCGCCGCCCAGGGCAGCGAGCGTGAGGGTTTTGTAGTCCTGTCGATTCAGAGGTCGGGTGTTATGTGACATAGCGAACCATTGTGCATGTGTTGTGGATTATTTTTTACAGCAATCGTAAAGAAAAAATTACTATATCGTAAATCCATTTACACGCTACCGCGGCTGGCGCTAATGTCACATTTTAAAGAATTTCAGGAGATTGTTTCGCGGCGAGCGCTTTTAGGGCGAAATGCTGCTACCACATTGCCGTCAGTTTCCACGTACGGACCGTCAAGCAGTTGTATACAATACGGTACACTTGCAAAGATACCGTGGACGATAACGCTGCCGTCCTCGGCTTTTACCCCTTCCAGCGTTTCTTTTATCGACTTCGGCTGCCCCGGCAGGTTCAGGATCAGCGCCTGTTTGCGGATCACCCCGACCTGACGGGAAAGAATGGCCGTCGGGACAAAGTGTAGACTGATCTGGCGCATCTGCTCACCGAAGCCCGGCATTTCACGATCGGCGATAGCCAGCGTCGCGTCCGGCGTTACATCGCGGCGCGCGGGGCCGGTTCCGCCCGTCGTCAGCACCAGGTGGCAGCTCATCTCATCCACCAGTTCACACAGGGTTTGCTCGATGATCGGCTGCTCGTCCGGGATCAGGCGAGTCTGGATCTCAAACGGGGTAGTGAGCGCGCTGCCCAGCCACGCTTCCAGAGCAGGGATGCCTTTATCCTGATAAACACCGCTGGAGGCGCGGTCAGAAATCGACACTAAGCCGATGCGTAAGGTATTCATATCCATTCCATTCAAAAAGTACTGATTAAAGGGAATGATACACGCAGAGAGAAAATTCAGACAGAGGCGGGGGAAAGACGCGTGACCGGGAACCCGGTCACGCAGAATGATTACAGCAGGTCGCCGATCATTTTTTCCAGTTTTTCCTGGTCGATAGCAAACTTACGGATACCGTCCGCCAGTTTATCTACGGCCATTGGATCCTGGTTGTGCTGCCACAGGAACTCGGACTCGGTGATGCGCTCAGGGCGTGCTTTCACTTCGCCGGTGTAGGACAGTTTACGCTCGATAGCACCTTCGCTTTCTGCCAGCTCTTTCAGCAGCGCAGGAGCGATGGTCAGGCGGTCACAGCCAGCCAGCTCGATGATTTCGCCGACGTTACGGAAGCTTGCGCCCATAACAACGGTCTCATAGCCGTGCTGTTTGTAGTATTCGTAGATTTCAGTCACTGAAATCACGCCTGGGTCTTCAGACGCCGCGTACTCTTTCTTGTCGGTGTTGGCTTTGTACCAGTCCAGAATACGGCCCACGAACGGAGAAATCAGGTATACGCCAGCTTCGGCACATGCACGCGCCTGCGCGAAGGAGAACAGCAGAGTCAGGTTACAGTTGATGCCTTCTTTTTCCAGCTGCTCAGCAGCGCGGATGCCCTGCCAGGTAGACGCCAGTTTGATCAGGATACGGTCATTGCTGATGCCCGCATCGTTGTACAGTTTGATCAGGCGTTTTGCTTTGGCGATAGACGCGTCGGTGTCGTAGGACAGGCGAGCATCAACTTCGGTAGAGATACGGCCAGGAACGAGCTTCAGGATTTCCAGACCGATGTTCACTGCCAGTTTGTCAGTGGCATCCACAACCTGCTGCGCGCGGTCATTGCTCTGTGCTTTTGCCCAGGTCACCGCCTCGTCGATCAGTTTGCGATACTCAGGGATCTGCGCGGCGTTAAGGATCAGAGAAGGGTTGGTTGTGGCATCCTGCGGCTGGTACAGCTTCATTGCCGCGATATCTCCGGTGTCAGCGACGACAGTGGTGAACTGACGAAGGGAGGTCAATTTATCCGTCATGATAGTGTTTCTCTTTTAACGTGCCCTGGATAATTCACACTACCGACAGCTTGCCAGCAGCGGAAAAATGACAGGTTTACTTGTTAGGGGGATGTAACCGGTCTGCCCTGATGATAACACGAGTGAGAGGCAGCGCAACCGCAGACAGTGCGCTTAGGCAGAGTATGATAAACTCAGAATATTAACAGGCTGCTAAGTAACAGCATGCACAATCAGTGGTAGCGCTTACATATTCACTTTGGCATCAACAAGAGGGACGTTAGTGCCTGATTTCTTTTTCTTTATCAACGAAGTCCTCTGGGGTTCGATCATGATATACCTGCTTTCAGGAGCAGGTATCTGGTTTACGTGGCGCAGCGGTCTGATTCAGTTTCGCTATATCCGCAAATTTGGCAGAAGTCTGAAAAACAGCGTCACCCCACAGCCGGGCGGCCTGACCTCGTTTCAGGCGCTCTGTACCAGCCTGGCCGCACGCGTCGGCAGCGGTAACCTGGCCGGTGTCGCGCTGGCGATCGGCGCGGGCGGTCCGGGCGCGGTATTCTGGATGTGGGTGACGGCGATTATCGGTATGGCCACCTCCTTTGCTGAATGCTCGCTTGCGCAACTCTACAAAGAAAAAGACGGCAAAGGTCAGTTTCGCGGCGGTCCCGCCTGGTATATGGATCGCGGGCTGGGAATGCGCTGGATGGGCGTTCTGTTCTCAATCTTTTTGCTGATTGCCTATGGCCTTATTTTCAATACCGTTCAGGCAAATTCCGTCGCCCACGCGCTGCGCTTTGCCTTCAATTGTCCCGAGTGGCTGACGGGCGGCGCGCTTGCCCTTCTCACCCTGCTGACCATTGTGACCGGGCTCAAAGGGGTTGCCCGCCTGATGCAGTGGCTGGTTCCGCTGATGGCGCTGCTGTGGGTGTCCACCAGCCTGATGGTATGTGCGATACATATCGACGAGGTGCCGAACGTCATCGTCACCATTTTCCAAAGCGCGTTCGGCTGGCGCGAAGCGGCTTCCGGCGCGCTGGGTTACACCCTTAGCCAGGCACTCACTGCGGGTTTTCAGCGGGGTATGTTCTCCAACGAAGCGGGAATGGGCTCCACGCCGAATGCCGCCGCAGCGGCCGCATCCTGGCCCCCACATCCCGCCGCGCAGGGCATTGTACAGATGATTGGCGTCTTCACAGACACCATTGTTATCTGCTCCGCCAGCGCGATGATAATGCTGCTGGCCGGTGCCGCTGAACAACCGTCCGGTAGTACGGCAGGCATTCATTGGGTACAACAGGCGCTGGTCTCCCTCGTCGGCGGCTGGGGCGCGGACCTTGTCGCACTTGTCGTGGGACTTTTTGCCTTTAGTTCCATTGCAGTGAACTATATCTATGCCGAAAACAACCTTATCTTCCTGAAAGTTGACTCGCGTCTGGCCCGCAACATCCTTCGCGCGGGCGTGCTGGCGATGGTGTTTGTAGGTTGCCTGCTCAGCATGCCGATGATCTGGCAAATAGCGGACGTCATTATGGCGCTGATGGCCATCACGAACCTGACGGCCATTTTGCTGCTTTCACCGGTTGTGGCGCTGATCGCGCGCGATTATCTGCGTCAGCGCAAGCTCGGCGTACAGCCCGTCTTTGACGCCTCACGCTATCCCGAAATCGAGTCACAAATTGCCCCAGGCACCTGGGATGATTTGCCGCGGCAATAACAGCTATCGATCAATTCAGGGCGATTTTTTGTTAAAGTCGCTCTAAATTTCCTGCAAGGACTGGATATGCTGATTCTGATTTCACCTGCCAAAACGCTCGACTACCAGAGCCCGCTCGCCACTGAGCGTTATACCCAGCCGGAATTGCTGGACTACTCGCAACAGCTGATCCACGAGGCGCGTAAGCTTTCGGCTCCGCAAATCGCCTCGCTGATGAGCATCAGCGATAAACTCGCCGACCTGAACGCCACCCGTTTTCATGAGTGGCAGCCTGACTTCACGCCCGCCAACGCCCGCCAGGCGCTGTTGGCCTTCAAAGGTGACGTCTACACTGGCCTGCAAGCAGAAACGTTTAGCGAAGCCGATTTCGATTTTGCCCAGCAGCATCTGCGCATGTTATCCGGCCTGTACGGGGTGCTTCGACCGCTGGATCTGATGCAGCCGTATCGTCTGGAGATGGGTATCCGCCTGGAAAACGCTAAAGGTAAAGATCTGTACCAGTTCTGGGGCGATGTCATTACCGACAAGCTTAACGCGGCGCTGCAAGCCCAGGGGGACAACGTGGTGATCAACCTGGCCTCCGATGAGTACTTCAAATCGGTGAAACCGAAGAAGCTGGATGCGGACATTATCAAGCCGGTATTCCTCGACGAGAAAAACGGCAAATTTAAAGTAATCAGCTTCTACGCCAAAAAAGCGCGCGGTCTGATGAGCCGCTTCATCATTCAAAACCGTCTGACGAAGCCAGAGCAGCTCACTGGCTTTAACAGTGAAGGGTATTTCTTCGACGAGGCATCGTCAGGAAAAAACGAGCTGGTGTTTAAGCGTCACGAGCAATAAAAGACAACCCCGCCAGCTGGCGGGGTTTGTGTTAATGGTGCTTCCGGTCCGGGCCCGGGCGACGATCGTCATGTCGGTGATGATCGTCACGATCGCGATGTTCATCGTGCGGACGCCAGTGGTTATCGCGCCAGTCATAGTGCGCTTTCCACCAGTCATGGTCGCGCCAGCGGCCGCCATCCCAGTAGTGCCCGTTATTATCCCGATCGCCAATTTGCAGTTTTACCGCTGGCACGAGGGTGATCTCAGCTGCCTGCACCGCCATGGGAGCGACCAGCATCAGTGAAAGCGCGATAAGTGCAGGTTTCAGTGTAGACATAGGTGACTCCTTATTCTTCTTGCCCAACGTGGGCCGATGTAAGGAGAGTACGTGATGGGGACGGGGGATGTTATTCTCTGCAATCCTAAACGCTAAGTGACCGCATTTATTGGGAATTTCTGCTTTTTTCCTGCTGTTTTTCTCCTTAATTTCTTCACAAAAAAGCCGGGTGGCGCTGCGCTTACCCGGCCTACGATGAGTTCGCCGTTGTAGGCCCGGTAAGGCGAAGCCGCCACCGGGCAGCACAATCACGCTCGGGTCATCATCAGCTTACGCAGCGCGGCAAAGTCTGCGGGCAGCTCATGAGACAGCAGCGGCAGGTCGGCGCGATCGGCCAGCTCTTTTGGTAGCGGCAGCGTTTCCCCCAGGATCGCTTCCACGCTCTCTTTGAACTTGGCCGGATGGGCGGTGCCAAGGAACAGGCCATACTCACCCGGTTGAAGCTGATCGCGCAGGGCACGATAGGCAATCGCCGCGTGCGGCTCAGAGGTATAGCCCACCGCTTTCAGCTCGCGCATGGTGGCTTTAGTGGTTTCGTCCGTCACCGCTGCGTAACCCAGATCGCCCAGACGCCAGACCTTACGGCGGAACAGCTCTTCCACACGCGGCCAGTTGTTAGGCTGTGACACATCCATCGCATTGGAGAGCGTGGCCTGAGTCGCGTTCGGCGCCCATTTTCCGTCCTTCAGGAAGCGCGGTACGGTGTCGTTGGCGTTGGTGGCGGCGATAAAACGCTTCACCGGCAGGCCGAGTGATTTCGCCAGCAGGCCTGCCGTCAGGTCGCCGAAGTTCCCACTTGGCACGGAAACCACCAGCTGATTGCGCGCGTCCTGCGGCAGCTGCGCCACCGCTTCGAAGTAGTAGCAGATCTGCGCCAGCAGACGGCTGATGTTGATGGAGTTGGCAGAGTTCAGCCCCAGCGCCGCCTTCAGATCTTCGTCATCGAAGGCCTGCTTCACCAGCGCCTGACAGGCATCGAAATCGCCGTCGATCGCCACGGTTTCAATGTTGCCCCCAAGGGTGCAGAACAGTTTTTCCTGAAGCGGGCTGATTTTGCCTTTCGGATAAAGGATCACCACGCGGACGTTTTTCAGGCCGTAGAACGCATGGGCCACCGCCGCTCCGGTATCGCCTGAAGTCGCGGTAAGAATGGTCACCTGTTTGTCGCCGCTGATGTGGGTCAGCATCTGCGCCATAAAGCGACCGCCGAAATCTTTGAACGCCAGCGTCGGACCGTGGAACAGCTCCAGACAACCAACGTCAGGCTCCACCTGCTTCACCGGCGCCGGGAAAGCAAACGCCGCACGCACGCGTTCTTCGAGCAGCTCCTGCGGGATTTCGTCGCCGATAAAGGCAGACAGAATTTTGGTGCTGCGGGTGACAAAGTCCTGCTTCAGCAGCTCATCGATTTCGGTCAGCTGAAATTCCGGCAGGTCGTGGGGGAAGAACAGCCCCTGATTTTTGCCAAGCCCCTGCGTTACCGCCTGCGCGAAGCTGACCTGCTCGTTATGATCTTTAAGGTTGTAGAGTTTCATTCGTTATCCCAGTACTCGTGCGCCAGCCGTGTCCAGACGGCAAATATGAACAAAGCCTTCCTGATTTTGCAGGTAGTGTTTAGAGAGCCAGTCCGCCACGCGCTGCGCGGTGTCTGGCTTGTCGCATAAGGCGAACAGCGTCGGGCCGGAGCCGGAGATGCCGCACGCCTGTGCGCCGATATCCATGGATGCCTGTCGCGCTTCGTTAAAGCCCGGCAGCAGCTTCGTGCGATACGGCTCGGCAATGACGTCTTTCATCAGTTTCGCCGCCAGCTGCGGCTGACGGGTGTAGCAGGCGTGAATAAAGCCCGCCAGATGACGCCCGTGGGCGATACAGTCCTGACGACGATACTGCGCTGGCAGGATCGCACGCGCTTCGGCGGTAGACACTTTAATGCCCGGATAGGCCAGCACCCACAGCCACTCATCAAACCCTGGCACCTGCTGGCTGATGATGCCATTTTCTTCAATCATCAGCTGCATGCCGCCAAGGAAGCACGGCGCCACGTTATCATAATGAATACTGCCGGAGATGCGCCCTTCCAGCTCGCCCATCAGCGCCAGCAGACGGCTGTTGTTCAGCGGCTTGCCGCAATGCTCATTCATCGCCACCAGCGCGGCGACCACCGAGCAGGCGCTCGAGCCCAGCCCCGAACCAATCGGCATGCTCTTTTCCAGCGTCATGGCGACCGGCACGTTTTTGCCGATCTCCTGACAGAAGCGTTCCCAGCACTGATAAACGATATTCTCGCGCGGTTCAGACGGCAGCTTACTGGCGAAGCGGCCGATGTTATTCAGGCTGAAGCGCTCTGCCGCCTCAACCGTAACCGTATCGCCCAGCAGCGAACCGTCCACCGGTGTGACCGCCGCGCCCAGCACGTCAAATCCGACGCTCATATTGGCGCTGGAAGCCGGGGCATATACTTTAATCATCTTAAACTCCTAACTTCCATGACAGGGTACGCAGCAGATCGGCAAACACGCCTGCCGCCGTCACATCATTCCCTGCGCCATAGCCGCGAAGCACCAGCGGCAGTGGCTGATAATAATGGCTGTAGAACGCCAGGGCGTTCTCGCCGTTTTTCACCTTGTACAGCGGATCGTTGCCATCCACTTCGGCAATCTTCACCCGGCAGACGCCGTCTTCTTCAATGTTGCCAACATAGCGCAATACCTTACCTTCATCACGGGCTTTCGCAACGCGTGCGGCAAAGGCGTCGTCAAGCTGCGGCAACCTGGCCATAAAGGCGCTGACGTCACCGCTGTCATCAAATTCTGCTGGCAGCACCGGCTCAATCACGATATCCGAAAGCTCCAGCTCGCGGCCAGTTTCGCGCGCCAGGATCAGCAGCTTACGCGCCACGTCCATGCCGGAGAGGTCGTCGCGCGGATCCGGCTCGGTGTAGCCCAGCTCGCGCGCGGCGCGGGTGGCTTCCGACAAGCTCATCCCTTCGTCCAGCTTGCCGAAGATAAATGACAGGGAGCCGGAGAGGATGCCGGAGAAACGCTGTAGTTCGTCGCCCGCGTTCAGCAGGTTTTGCAGGTTCTCGATGACCGGCAGGCCCGCGCCCACGTTGGTGTCATACAGAAACTTACGGCGCGACTTACTCGCCGCCAGCCGCAGCTGGTGATAGTAATCCATCGACGAGGTGTTGGCCTTTTTGTTTGGCGTCACCACGTGGAACCCTTCGCGCAGGAAGTCGGCGTACTGATCGGCCACCGCCTGGCTGGAGGTACAGTCAACGATCACCGGGTTAAGCAGGTGATATTCTTTCACCAGGCGGATCAGGCGGCCCAGGTTAAATGGCTCTTTCGCCTCTTCCAGCTCCGCCTGCCAGTTTTCCAGATTCAGACCGTGGACGTTAGTCAGCAACGCTTTCGAGTTCGCAATGCCGCAAACGCGCAGATCGATATGCTTCTTCTTAAGCCACTCCTGCTGGCGCTTCACCTGCTCCAGCAGCGCGCCACCGACACCACCGACGCCCACCAGGAACAGCTCAATCACCTGGTCGGTGTTGAACAGCATCTGATGCACCACGCGCACGCCGGTAGTGGCGTCATCGTTATCCACGACAACGGAAATGGAACGCTCTGATGAGCCCTGGGCAATCGCCACGATATTGATATTGGCCCGCGCCAGCGCGGCAAAGAATTTGGCGGAGATACCGCGCAGGGTGCGCATGCCGTCGCCGACCACAGAGATAATCGCCAGACGCTCCTGAATCGAGA
Source organism: Enterobacter sp. DTU_2021_1002640_1_SI_PRY_ASU_LCPMC_013 (assembly GCF_032389435.1). Taxonomy (NCBI): domain Bacteria; kingdom Pseudomonadati; phylum Pseudomonadota; class Gammaproteobacteria; order Enterobacterales; family Enterobacteriaceae; genus Enterobacter; species Enterobacter sp. DTU_2021_1002640_1_SI_PRY_ASU_LCPMC_013. The sequence goes on along the minus strand of NZ_CP135594.1, from coordinate 672,924 downwards.
GCGGCTCCAGCAGCTCTTCTTTCAGCTCCAGATAGAACTCTTCTTCCAGCGCGCGACGGGCACGCAGGCAATCACCCTGCGGAACGCAGAAGCTGATGCTGTATTCGGAAGAAGACTGCGTGATCAGCACCACGGAGATCCCGTTGCGGGACATAGCGGCAAAGACGCGTGCCGCCATGCCGACCATGCCCTTCATCCCCGGGCCGGAGACGCTGAACATCGCCATGTTATTGAGGTTAGAAATGCCTTTCACCGGCAGGTCATCTTCATCCGCGCTGGCGCCAATCAGCGTGCCCGGCGCCTGAGGGTTACCGGTATTCTTAATCAGGCAAGGGATTTGGAACTGGGCAATCGGGGAGATGGTACGCGGGTGAAGAACTTTAGCGCCGAAGTAGGAAAGCTCCATCGCTTCCTGGTACGACATCGACTTCAGCAGCCTGGCGTCCGGTACCTGGCGCGGATCGCAGGTATAAACGCCGTCGACGTCAGTCCAGATCTCACAGCAGTCCGCGCGTAAGCAGGCCGCCAGCACGGCGGCGGAGTAGTCAGAGCCGTTACGCCCCAGCACCACCAGTTCGCCCTTCTCGTTACCGGCGGTAAAGCCTGCCATCAGGATCATATGGTCAGACGGGATTTTGCTCGCCGCAATACGGCGTGTCGACTCGGCAATGTCGACGGTGGATTCAAGGTAGTGGCCCACAGCCAGCAGTTTTTCAACCGGATCGATGACCGTCACGTGGTGACCGCGCGCTTCCAGCACGCCTGCCATGATGGCGATAGAGAGTTTTTCACCCCGGCAAATCAGCGCCGCGTTGATGCTGTCCGGGCACTGACCAAGCAGGCTGATACCGTGAAGAACGTGTTTAATCTGGGCAAATTCAAGTTCAACGGTGCTTTTCAGCTGCGCCAGCGGGAAACCAGGCTGGGCGTCGGCCAGCCCCTGAAGCAGATCGGCAAAGATACGCTCGGCGTCGCTGATGTTCGGTAGTGCATCCTGACCACCGATGGTTTTTTCAATCATCGCCACCAGGTGGTTCGTGATTTTGGCCGGGGCAGAGAGCACGGTGGCAACCTGCCCCTGCCTGGCGTTGCTTTCCAGGATATCGGCAACACGCAGAAAACGTTCTGCATTTGCCACTGACGTACCGCCGAACTTCAACACTCGCATGGTTCTACCTCATTTCCTTTAGCCGAAAAAAAAGCCCGCACTGTTCAGGTGCGGGCTTTTTTCTGTTTTTCCTGTACGCGTCAGCCCGCATCGTTACCTGTGGTAATGATGATGGTTGTAGTAATGGTGGTGATGCTGATGCGTTTCATGGATGTTGTGTACTCTGTCATTATTATCTGTCTGTGCTCTATTCTTTTAGGGTTAAAGGATCGAGCCCCTTAAGTCAATGAATTTTTAATTCGATCACAATTCGGGATATTCTCACGTCCCGCTGCGGGCAGATTTATTTTCATCGGAATACCCCAGATGCAACCCCAGACATCAGCAGGATCGGCCATAATAAAAACCTATGACACTATTTTACTCGGCTAATTTTTTTTCAATATCATGAAGCAATCGGTGCAGCATTGCCGTGTCGCGCTGCTCAAGACGCCCCAGGCGCTGCTGTAACCAGTCCACCATTTTTTGATCGTCAGCGACGCCCAATTGCTCAAGAAGGTTATCTGCACGAACACGCAGTGCCGCCAGCTGGTTTTCATCCGAAACTGTCACCGGTGGCTGAGAAATTTGTATTAAGGATGCTAATTGATAGCAATAGACCATCACCGCCTGCCCCAGATTGAGTGACGGATAATCCGCCACCATCGGCGCGCCCGTCAGCACGTCAGCCAGCTCCAGCTCTTCGTTAGTCAGCCCGGAATCTTCTCGCCCAAACACCAGCGCGGCTTTCTCCAGCCACTGGCTTTTCTCTTCCAGCATCGGCACCAGTTCAGCAGGCGTGGCGTAATAGTGAAACTTCGCCCGGCTGCGCGCGGTCGTCGCGACGGTAAACGAAATATCGTGGAGTGCGTCGGCGAGCGTAGCGTAAGTGGTTATATTATCGAGAATATCACCCGAACCGTGCGCCACCCAGCGCGCAGCAGGCTCCAGATGCGCCGTGCTGTCCACAATACGCAAATCGGTAAACCCCATAGTCTTCATGGCACGCGCCGCAGCGCCAATATTTTCAGCTCTTGCTGGTGCCACCAGCACAATCGACAGATGCATTTACGCTCTCTTTTTAATCAGTTAGCAGGTAAAAATGTGATTCAGTTCAACATATTACGCAGCACGAATTTACAATTTTGCAACACAAATCACCGAAATAGCGTTTCATAACAATTAAAAAAAGCTAAACTATTTTGTGGCTGAACAATCAGTTAGAATGTTAACAGAAGTCCATTATCCTTATGTTTTGTAATGATAATGACCATATGAATACTCTTTTCTGATTGGATTCGTACCGTTTATCAATCAATGTCCGCAACTAGTTGGTTTATTGAAAAATTGTGACAAAGGCTAGCATTCAGCTACGATGATTTCATCAAACTGTTAACGTGCTACAATTGAACTTGATATATGTCAACGAAGCGTAGTTTTATTGGGTGTCCGGTGTCACTTAGCCTGTTATGTTGCTGTTAAAATGGTTAGGATGACAGCCGTTTTTGACACTGTCGGGTCCAAAGGGAAAGTACCCACGACCAAGCTAATGATGTTGTTGACGTTGATGGAAAGTGCATCAAGAACGCAATTACGTACTTTAGTCACGTTAAGCCGATCATGTTAATTTGCGACATGCATCAGGCAGGTCAGGGACTTTTGTACTTCCTGTTTCGATTTAGTTGGCAATTTAGGTAGCAAACATGCAGACCCCGCACATTCTTATCGTTGAAGACGAGTTGGTAACACGCAACACGTTAAAGAGCATTTTCGAAGCAGAAGGCTACGATGTCTTTGAAGCGACCGATGGCGCAGAGATGCATCAGATCCTTTCTGAAAATGATATCAACCTGGTGATTATGGATATCAACCTGCCGGGCAAAAACGGGCTTCTTCTGGCGCGCGAACTGCGTGAACAGGCGAACGTCGCGTTGATGTTCCTGACGGGCCGTGACAACGAGGTTGATAAAATTCTTGGTCTGGAAATCGGCGCGGATGACTACATCACCAAGCCGTTCAACCCTCGCGAGTTAACCATTCGTGCACGCAACCTGCTGTCCCGCACCATGAATCTGGGTACGGTAAGTGAAGAGCGTCGTAGCGTCGACAGCTACAAATTCAACGGCTGGGAACTTGATATCAATAGCCGTTCGCTGATTAGCCCGAACGGTGAGCAGTACAAACTGCCGCGCAGTGAATTCCGCGCGATGCTGCACTTCTGCGAGAACCCGGGCAAGATTCAGTCCCGTGCAGAACTGCTGAAGAAAATGACCGGTCGTGAGTTGAAGCCACACGATCGTACCGTTGACGTAACCATCCGTCGTATTCGTAAGCACTTCGAATCTACGCCGGATACGCCGGAAATCATCGCCACGATCCATGGTGAAGGCTATCGTTTCTGCGGTGACCTCCAGGAGTAATTCTCCCGTCACGCAGTAAAAAACGGCGCATTTGCGCCGTTTTTTTTTATCAATGCCACGGCATAATCGGTACCGCGCTTATCGCGTTTTTCGGTGAGCCGTCCACGACTTTGTCGGAATAAGCCAGATAAGCCAGGGTGTTACGCTTCGCGTCATAAAAACGGACCACCTGTAGCTTTTTGAACACCAGCGAGGTCCGTTTCTGGAATACGACGTCGCCCTGCGCTTTGCCGTTTTTGATTTTGTCACTCAATTCCACCGGGCCAACCTGCTGGCAGGAGATGGCCGCGTCAGACGTGTCTTCAGCCAGCCCCAGGCCGCCTTTAATCCCGCCGGTCTTTGCCCGGCTGACATAGCAGGTGACGTTTTTAACGTCCGGATCGTCAAAGGCTTCCACCACAATTTTGTGGTCCGGCCCAAACATTTTAAACACAGTATCCACGGAGCCAATTTGCTCCGCCTGTGCCACGCGCCCTGCCATCAGCGCCAGTGCTGCAAAGACTAAAACCTTGTATTTCATATTGTTACCATTCATAAAAATTACGCTGAGCGATTATTCAACAGGTTAGATAAAAATGTAGCAAGATCACAGCATTAGAATATATCCGCACATAAATCACTACAAAAAGCATTTATGCGCAAAAAAAACACTGAATGCTAAAACGTCAAAAAATGCTATTATCCGCTAACCTGTAAACAGGCACCTGCGGCAGTTTTAAGGATGAGGATAGTATATGGATCAGGCTGGAATTATTCGCGACCTGCTCACCTGGCTGGAAGGTCATCTCGACCAGCCTTTGTCACTGGATAATGTGGCGGCAAAAGCAGGCTATTCCAAGTGGCATCTGCAAAGGATGTTCAAGGATGTCACCGGTCATGCTATCGGTGCCTATATTCGCGCACGTCGTTTATCAAAGTCTGCTGTCGCGTTGCGCCTGACCGCGCGACCAATCCTGGATATTGCCCTGCAATATCGCTTCGATTCACAGCAAACCTTTACCCGCGCGTTTAAAAAACAGTTCTCGTTAACGCCAGCGCTTTATCGCCGCTCGCCGGACTGGAGCTCCTTTGGTATGCGCCCGCCGCTGCGTCTGGGCGAGTTTGCGATGCCAAAATATGAAATTATCACCCTGCCGGAAACGCACCTGGTCGGCACCACGCAGAGCTACTCCTGTTCCCTGGAGCAGATCTCCGAGTTCCGCCATCAGATGCGCGTTCAGTTCTGGCGCGAATTTTTAAGCTATGCTCCGGCGATCCCGCCGATTCTGTATGGCCTGAACGAAACGCATCCCAGCCAGGAAAAAGACGACGAGCAGGAAGTGTTCTATACCACGGCGCTGACGCCTGACATGGCGAACGGTTACATTCATGGCTCGAAGCCTGTCGTGGTGGAAGGCGGCGAGTATGTGATGTTCTCATACGAAGGTTTAGGAACGGGCGTTCAGGAGTTCATCCTGACCGTTTACGGGACCTGCATGCCGATGCTGAATCTGAATCGCCGTAAAGGTCAGGACATTGAGCGCTACTATCCGGCGCAAGATGCTAAACCGGAAGAAGGCCCTATCAATCTGCGTATGGAATTCCTGATTCCGGTACGTCGTTAACGCTGCAATTCGTCCAGAGCAGGGGCATCAAGATGCGAAATGTCCCCTGCCATCTCAACTACCCACCCCGATGCCAGCCAGGCACTTTCCTGATAGTCGATACGGGAAATGGAACAGTTGCGCAGACGCAAACGGCGTTCGGCGTAAGCCGGCAGTCCCAGAATGGTGCTCACCAGGCAACCCAGCGCGATACCGTGGCTTACCAGCAGCGGTCGGCTACCTGCCGGGAGTTTCAGGCACTCGGCCAGCGCGGCATGCATGCGCACGCTCAGCTCCTGCATGGATTCCCCTTCAGGGATGCGACCATCTTCAGTGCCGTTCACCAGCGTGCGGCGCCAGCCTTCTTCGGTTTCCGTCAGCGTATCGATAGGACGTTTTTCCAGCACGCCCATATCCAGCTCGCGCAGACGCGGTTCGAGGGTCACATCGCAGCCACAGGCATCGGCGATGATGCGTGCCGTCTGCTGCGTGCGGCCTAAATCACTGGAGATGACGTGAGTGATACCCAGCGTTCTGGCGCGCTCCGCCACCTGCCACGCTTGCTGCACACCTTTGTCGGTGAGAGGACTGTCTGACTGGCCTTGAATACGTCGCTCGGCGTTCCACTGCGTTTCACCGTGGCGAACAAGGTATACCTGTAACATGCTTTTTTTCCGTTATACTGCGATGAATTTTTTAAATCGAGCTTAATTATGCACCATGTTGTCTCTGCTACCACCAATCCTGCCAAAATTCAGGCAATTCTAAGGGCATTTGAAGAGATCTTCGGCGAAGGATCCTGCCATATTGACGCCGTCGGCGTCGAGAGCGGTGTGCCGGAACAGCCGTTTGGCAGCGAGGAAACACGCGCTGGCGCACGAAATCGCGTGGCGAATGCAAAAGCCGCCGCGCCAGACGCTGACTTCTGGGTCGCGATTGAAGCAGGCATCGACGAAGGGGCGACCTTCAGCTGGGTTGTCATCGAAAGCCGTGAGCAGCGCGGCGAAGCGCGTTCAGCCACGCTGCCGCTGCCGGAAGTCATACTGGAGAAAGTCCGCGCGGGTGAGGCGCTGGGGCCGGTAATGTCGCACTACACCGGCATTGATGAAATTGGTCGTAAAGAGGGGGCGATTGGCGTCTTTACGGGTGGCAAGCTTACGCGTTCAGGCGTTTACCACCAGGCCGTTATTCTGGCGTTAAGTCCGTTCCATAACGCGATTTATCGTTAAGTTTGCAGGCCGGATAAGGCGAAGCCGTCATCCGGCGTTTTTCAGCAATACCGCTTCCAGCCACTGACGCAGTTCAACCGGCGCCGACTTCAGGCTGTTTGAACCACGGGTGATGGTCGCGATGCCCGCGCCCAGCTCGTTTTTCAGCTCGCGCTGGCTCATTTCGCCGCGCAGCAGTTCCTCAATAATGCGTACCCGCGTGCCCAGCGCTTCGCGTTCATCGGGCGTCAGCATCAGCTGTAGCAACGGTAAATGCAGATCTTTGTCGTAAGACTGGCGGAGCAACTCCACAAAACGAAGCCACTCCTGATGACGCTGTTCGGCCATGGCCGAGGAATACGGGGAATGCTGGGTCATGTTATGCTGCCTCTTGTACTCATTAGCGAGTACAGCATAACACAACCCGCGCCGATCAGTAACGTCTCTGCCACTCGGCATCGCTCATCAGGGTATCTTTCTGCCCCATGAAGTAGCGATAGTAGGCGTCATAAGCCAGCACATTCTTCACATAGCCGCGCGTTTCCGAGAACGGAATGCTCTCGACAAACGCCACGGCGTCGATGCGCCCTGCGCTGTTGCCAAGCCATGTCCGCACGCGGCCAGGCCCGGCGTTGTACGCCGCTGACGCGAAGATACGGTTATTACCGAACTGCTGATAGACGTACTGCAAGTAGCTGGTACCGATGTTGATGTTAGTCTCCGGATCCAGCAGCTGGGACGGGCTGCTGTAGCCTGGAATATTAAACATCTTCACCGTGTGCGTCGCGGTACCCGGCATAATCTGCATCAGGCCGCTGGCACCCACCGGAGAACGCACTTTCGGGTTCCAGGCGCTCTCCTGACGGGCAATGGCCATCGCGTAGCTTTGCGGAATATCTTTGCCGCTGGTGTAGCGATCGAACAGATCCTTATAAGCCAGCGGGAAACGCTCTTCGAGATGATCCCACAGTTTGCCGGCGATCGTCGCTTGCACGCTCAGATCCCACCAGCGATTATCAAATGCATAGCGGGCAAGCTGCGCTTTCTCATCGGTGGTACGGCTGGTGACCAGATTCGCCCATTCGCTGCGCGCGGTATTATCCAGATTCCAGTACATCAGCTCGCGCACGCGCGCCATTTCCGGCCCCTGCGTCAGCGCCGGGTTCGCGTTGGCTGGCGCTTTGTCGATCTTCAGGGTGTACTCCTCGCCCAGACGCTGCGCCGCCGCCATCGGGTAGAATCCACGCTGCTGCATCAGGGAGTGGAGGATCTCTTTGGCTTCATCTTCACGACCACGTTCCAGCAGCATGTCCGCCTGCCAGTAACGCCATTCATCTTTCTCTTTGGCATCCATCGGCAGACGCGCCAGCCAGGTATTGAGGCCACGACGATCGCCCGTTCCCAGCGCCATGCGCACGCGACGCTCCACCAGCGAGACAGAGTTTGAACGCATCACCGCATCATCACGCCAGCGCGCCTGTTCGTCGGTGACATCTGTCCCCATCAGTCGCCATGCCACGATATCGCGCAGCTCCTGAGTTTGATCGTCATTAAGCTGCTGGGCCTGCACCAGCTGCGGGATCATCAGCCGGGCGTTTTCCACATCATCACGCGCCACGCTGGCAAAGGCCACCGCCGCCATCTGGCGGGTAAAATCGGTCGCGCCGGTGGTACGCGCAAACGTCAGCACGGTATTGGGATCGTTTGCCAGACTGATAACGGCAGACGCAATGGTCTGATAATCTGCGGGCATCTGGCCCGCCAGCACGGTGACCAGCCGGGTGTTTCCGGCCTTCATCGCCAGGCGAATACGTTCCAGGTAAGAGAGCGGATCCTGCTTGCCCGAGGCGCGCCAGGCGCTGAACAGCGGGTCACAGGCGTTTGGCTGGCTTTTGCCCGTCAACCACAGCTCTTTCGCGCCGGTCCAGGCTTCCTCCTGCTGACCGGTCGCCCATTTCGCATAATAGTAATTACACTGCGCTTCCGTCGCGCCCGGTTTATCCGGGCTGAAAGCCAGCAGGCCGCGCCAGTCTTCGCGACGGGCCAGCTCGTTCACAAACCGGGACTTCAGGGTGCGCGCAGGCGGCAGGGTCGGGTTCGCCTGAATGAAGTTATTCACGGTGACGGTCGGTTGATTCATGAGATCGTCCGTGATCTGACGATACTCAAGATACGGATACAGCGGATAATCCTTCAGCGTCGGCATCAGCGCCTGCACGGTATCCATCTGCTTGTTGTCCCATGCCTGTTTAATCTGGGCATAGCGGTTACGTTGTTCATCCAGTGAATCGGCATGCACCGCCTGGCTTACCGCCATTACGCATACGCTGGCAGCCAGCAGACGCCAGACCACCCGTTTGGCTTTTTCCACAAGCTCTTCCTCATTGTTTTTCGTCAGTTGCAGCGTCTTGCCACGTCAAAGTTACATCAACTTATGCTAACCAGGCATCCCACAACGCGCCACGTCATGGACACTTTTTTACCTTTCTTGCGCGTTTTAACACTCCCGACGTTCCTGGCTGGGATTAGGGCGTGAAAAAGGCTACACTTCGAGGCTGAAATTCATTCTCATCACGATAAAAGAGGCGAAGTCCAACGTGGCTCAATTCGTTTATACCATGCATCGTGTCGGCAAAGTTGTCCCGCCGAAACGTCATATTCTTAAAAATATCTCGCTGAGCTTCTTCCCGGGCGCAAAAATCGGTGTTCTGGGTCTCAACGGTGCCGGTAAGTCCACCCTGCTGCGCATCATGGCCGGCATCGATACAGACATCGAAGGTGAAGCCCGTCCGCAGCCTGGCATTAAGATCGGCTACCTGCCGCAGGAACCCCAGCTGAACCCGGAACACACCGTGCGTGAATCCGTTGAAGAAGCGGTATCCGAGGTGGTTAACGCCCTGAAAGGTCTGGATGAAGTGTATGCCAAATACGCCGAGCCGGATGCGGACTTCGACAAACTGGCCGCTCAGCAGGGCAAATATGAAGAGATTATCCAGGCGCACGACGGTCACAACCTGAACGTGCAGCTGGAGCGCGCGGCTGATGCCCTGCGTCTGCCAGACTGGGATGCGAAAATCGCTAACCTGTCCGGTGGTGAACGCCGCCGCGTGGCGCTGTGCCGCCTGCTGCTGGAAAAACCAGACATGCTGCTGCTCGACGAACCTACCAACCACCTGGATGCGGAATCCGTGGCGTGGCTGGAGCGCTTCCTGCACGACTTCGAAGGCACCGTGGTGGCGATTACCCACGACCGTTACTTCCTCGACAACGTTGCGGGCTGGATCCTGGAGCTGGACCGCGGCGAAGGTATTCCGTGGGAAGGCAACTACTCCTCCTGGCTGGAGCAGAAAGATCAGCGTCTGGCGCAGGAAGCATCTCAGGAAGCGGCGCGTCGTAAGTCTATCGAGAAAGAGCTGGAGTGGGTGCGTCAGGGCGCGAAAGGCCGTCAGTCCAAGGGCAAAGCACGTCTGGCACGCTTCGAAGAGCTGAACAACACTGAATACCAGAAACGTAACGAAACCAACGAACTGTTTATTCCACCTGGCGCACGTCTGGGGGATAAAGTGGTTGAAGTGACCAACCTGCGTAAGTCCTACGGCGACCGTCTGCTGATCGACGACCTGACCTTCTCCGTGCCGAAAGGCGCTATCGTTGGCATCATCGGTCCGAACGGCGCAGGTAAATCGACCCTGTTCCGCATGATGTCCGGTCAGGAACAGCCTGACAGCGGCTCTATCACCCTGGGTGAAACCGTGAAGCTGGCTTCCGTGGACCAATTCCGCGACGCAATGGATAACAGCAAAACCGTGTGGGAAGAGGTTTCCGGCGGTCTGGATATCATGCGTATCGGCAACACCGAGATGCCAAGCCGCGCTTACGTTGGCCGCTTTAACTTTAAGGGCACTGACCAGGGCAAACGCGTGGGCGAGCTGTCCGGCGGTGAGCGCGGTCGTCTGCACCTGGCGAAGCTGCTCCAGGTTGGCGGCAACGTTCTGCTGCTTGATGAACCTACCAACGACCTGGACATCGAAACCCTGCGCGCGCTGGAAAACGCCCTGCTGGAGTTCCCGGGCTGCGCGATGGTTATCTCGCACGACCGCTGGTTCCTGGACCGCATCGCAACCCACATCCTGGACTACCAGGACGAAGGTAAGGTGGAGTTCTTCGAAGGTAACTTCACCGAATACGAAGAGTACAAGAAACGCACGCTGGGCGCAGACGCGCTGGAGCCGAAGCGTATTAAGTACAAGCGTATTGCGAAATAAAAGCAAAACGGCAACTTCGGTTGCCGTTTTTTATGTTTGTACCCTCTCCCCGTGGGAGAGGGCCAGGGTGAGGTCATCAGGCCGCACAGTGTGTAGGCCGGGTAAGGCGAAGCCGCCACCCGGCTTTTTTATTTGCCCACGTAATACCGCTTCACCTCATCAAACTGCATCGCAAAGTCGATATAGCTCATCAGCGCAGGCGAATTGAGCTTACGGCTCGGGTAGGCCAGCCACAGATCGTTTCCCTCAACGCTCCACGCCGGCAGCACCTTCACCAGCGCGCCCTTTTCGATCTTATCTTCCAGCAGGAATGCGGGTAACAGCGTGATCCCTGCCCCGGCAATGGCGCATTCCCTGGCGTACACCAGGTTATCGGTCATATGGGCGTTATCCGGCAGATACCGATAATCCTCACTCTCGCTTCGCAGAAGCCACTCCGACCATGCCCGGTGCGTAATGCAGCGGTGCTCCACCAGCTGTCGGGGATGGATTAACGGCGCCCGACGCGCCAGGTAGTGGGGCGAGGCCAGCATGTAGCGTGGGCAGTGCCCAATCATCCGGCCAATCAGGGAAGAATCCTGCGGTTTGCCGGTGCGCAGCGCCACGTCAAAGCCAGACTCGACCAGATCCACCACGTCGTCTGAGATCGACACATCCAGCGACACGTCCGGATAGCGAAGCTGGAACTCGGCATTCATATGCGCCAGCAGCGTTGCGCCAATTCCCGCCGGACAGGTGATCCGCAGCCGCCCGCTGGGGTTTTCGCGCAGCCGCTGAATGGCATACTCCGCGCGCTCGCTGGCCGCCAGCATCTCGCGACAGTGCACCAGATAGTGCTCGCCTGCAAACGTCAGGCTGATCCTGCGCGTGGTGCGATTCAACAGACGGATCCCCACCTGCTGCTCCAGCTGGCTAATCCGCTGGCTGACGCTGGATTTCGGCAGTTCCGCCTTCTGCGCCGCCGCGGTAAAGCTGCCCATCTCGGCCACCAGCGCAAACAGCGCCATATCCTGAAGCTGTTTAAACATGATTGTTCACCCTGTACGAACGCTGAGTTCTGGATTGTCCATCTTATCATGCAGCTGACCACTTAATAAACTAGCCTCAACAAAACGCATGCCATTGAGGAGCACACCATGTCAGTGAAAGCCATTGCCGTTAACCCGGAAAATCCGTCCACCTTCGTTGAAATCACTCCGCCGATGCCGCAGCCCGGTGAACACGATCTGCTGGTGGAGGTAAAAGCCGTCTCCGTAAACCCGGTGGACACCAAGGTACATGCAGGCATTGCCAAAAGCGGACTGAAGGAGCCGCGCATTCTCGGGTGGGATGCCAGCGGTATCGTACAAGCCGTTGGGGCTGGCGTCACCGGATTCAAACCGGGTGACGAAGTGTGGTACGCAGGGGATATCACCCGTCCGGGCAGTAATACCACGCACCAGCTGATCGATGCGCGCATTGTCGGGCACAAGCCTGCAAGCCTTGACTGGGCCGCCGCGGCTGCATTGCCGCTGACGGCGCTCACCGCGTGGGAAGGCCTGTTTGAACGGCTGAAGATTCAGGATGCCGACGCAGATAAAACGCTGCTGATAATTGGCGGCGCGGGTGGAGTCGGATCGCTGGCGATCCCGTTTGCGAAGCACAACAGCAAGGTGAAGATCGTCGCAACCGCTTCACGAGAAGATTCCGCCCGGTGGTGTCGCGATCGCGGGGCTGACATTGTCGTAAATTACCGCGACCTGAAGGGTGAACTGGCGAAACAGGGGCTCACCTTTGTGGATTACATTTTTATCCTCAACGATACCGACGGGCACTGGGATGCGGTCAGCGATCTGATTGCCCCTCAGGGAGACATTTGTTCCATCGTTGAAAACGCGCATCCGCTGAACCAGGACAAGCTGAAGTCCAAATCTGCCGCCCTGCACTGGGAATTTATGTACACCCGTAGCATGTACCAGACCACGGATATGGCGCGTCAGGGTGAGATTTTAGATGAGGTGGCGAAGCTGGTGGATAACGGCATGGTGGAAAGCTCGCTCAGCGAAACGCTGCACGGGCTAAGCGTGGAAAGCATTACCGAAGCGCACCGCAAGGTGCTGGAGGGGCATATGCGTGGGAAGGTGGTGGTTGAGTATTGAGTGGACTGATTCCCTCACCCCGGCCCTCTCCCAAAGGGAGAGGGTTAGGGTGAGGGGTGAGTTTTTTACCCCTGCTCCCCCATCATCTCCTTCACCAGCTCGACGCAGCGCAGGAAGCGGGAGTCGTAGTCCGACTCTTCCACATGGACAAACTCAACGTTGTTCTCGTTAAGCATCTCTACCAGCATGGTCTGGAACTCCCGCCTGTCCACCGAGCTGCCCAGGCTGCGCATGCCGTCGGCCACCCACGGGGTGTTGTTTTCCAGCAGGATCACCAGGTCAAAGCGGTATTCGTCAATCAGCGCCTGCACAAACGGGTGCTCGCGCCCTTCGTACTTTTTGCAGAACGCCTGCGTGGTGACGAAATCGGTATCAATAAAGGCGACTTTATTGGCGTATTTCACCGCAAAATCAATGTACTGGGCATGACCGAGCGCGATTTTATCGTAGTCGGAATACTGCAACGCCATCTCGTCGCCGCCAAGGTGTGAGAAGACGTAATCGCGACCATACTCCCACGCACTGGTGGTATTGAAGATGTTAGCCAGCTTATTTACCAGCGTCGATTTCCCGCTCGACTCGCCGCCGAGGATCGCCACCGTACGCACGAAGAACGGCTTCACCTCGGTCGGGATGTAGTCCCAGTAACGGAACGGGTTCTCGCGGATCTGCGCCCCGCTGATGTTCATGAAGGTGCGTTTAGGATCGATCAGCACCGTCTCGATGCCCAGATGCTCGCGGAACTGCGGCGCGTCGGACTCTTCAGAAGTGTAGATCCAGTTAGGCGCAATGCCCTTCTCTTCCATAAACGCTTTGATGCCGTTGCTCCACACGTCCCAGCCGTGCGGATACGGCTCCATGCCCTCTTCGTTAAAGGCATGAATACGAATGTTTTTCTGATACTTAAAGGTCTGAAGCAGCCAGCGCAGGCGGTCTGACACAGTGGGCTGCTGCGACATGGCGCTGTCTTCGAACAGCTGACGGTCGCGGGTTTCATCGTAGCCCATGATGATGTGCAGCTCGTCCACCTGGCTACAGGCGCGCTGGATCAGATAGATATGCCCGGTATGCAGCGGGTAAAACTTGCCGAACACCACACCGATGTTCTTTTGCATACGCGGGAATTCCAGCCCCAGAAAGCGGTGCAGTGCTTCGAGCTTCTGCGCGCTGGGGCTTTTGATTTTGGCGTTCAGCAGCTGGCTCAGGTAGCCTTTGGTCATGCCGCTGGCGTCCGCCACCTGCTGCAGCGTGCAGCCCTTCTGGCGGATTGCGGTCTTGATGTAGTCAAATGATGACATAAATTACGGTGCCTCCTGCAAAATCGAATACGTAATTATAAGTCGTCAAAGACATTTAACGCATCTGCAAGTTTTTTAACGCCAAAAACCTGCATCCCTTCCGGAATTTTTTTCGGCACGTTGGCGGCCGGAACAATCGCGCGGCGGAAGCCATGTTTTGCCGCTTCGGAGATACGCTCCTGACCGCTCGGCACCGGGCGGATCTCGCCGGCCAACCCTACCTCACCAAATACCACCAGATCCTGCGGCAACGGTCTGTCGCGCAGGCTGGAGACCATTGCCAGCAGCAGCGCCAGGTCCGCGCTGGTTTCCGTAACCTTCACCCCACCAACCACGTTGACGAACACATCCTGATCCGCCATTTGCAGACCGCCGTGACGGTGCAGCACCGCCAGCAGGATCGCCAGGCGGTTCTGTTCCAGACCGACCGCCACGCGCCGCGGGTTGCCCATCATCGATTGATCCACCAGCGCCTGAATTTCAACCAGCAGCGGACGCGTCCCTTCCCACAGCACCATCACCGAACTACCGGACGTGATCTCGTCGCCACGGCTCAGAAAGATGGCCGACGGGTTGCTGACTTCACGCAGCCCCTGCTCGGTCATGGCAAACACGCCCAGCTCATTCACCGCGCCAAAGCGGTTTTTATGGCTGCGCAGGGTACGAAAACGGGAATCCGCATCGCCATCGAGCATCACCGAGCAGTCGATACAGTGTTCAAGCACTTTCGGTCCCGCCAGCGAGCCGTCTTTGGTCACATGACCAACCATCACAATCGCCACGCCGCGCGTTTTGGCAAAGCGCGTCAGGTAGGCCGCGGTTTCACGCACCTGCGCCACGCTTCCCGGTGACGACTGAATGTCAGCCATATGCATCACCTGAATGGAGTCGATCACCATCAGCTTCGGCTGCTCTTCTTCGGCGATCATGCAGATCTGCTCGATGCTGGTTTCCGACAGCATATTCAGATTGCCGGTGGGCAGGCCGAGGCGGTGCGCGCGCATCGCCACCTGCTGGAGTGACTCTTCCCCCGTGACGTACAGGGTTTTCATCTGTTCGGCGAGCTTGCAGAGCGTTTGCAGCAGCAGGGTCGATTTACCCGCGCCCGGGTTACCGCCGATCAGAATGGCGCTGCCCGGCACTACGCCACCGCCGAGCACGCGGTCAAATTCTTTGAATCCGGTGGAAAAGCGCGGCAGTGCTTCCAGGCTGATATCCGAAAGTTTTTGTACCTTCGACACGCCTGCATTGCCCGCATAGCCACTCAGCCGTTCATTGCGGGCCACGCTCGGCGAAGCCGCCACACCACGCACTTCGGTGATGGTGTTCCATGCATGACAGGCGCTGCATTGCCCCTGCCAGCGCGGATAATCCGCACCACATTCATTACAGACAAATGCGCGTTTTGGAGCTTTCGCCACGGTTTACCTCGTTATTTCTGTGCGGTCTGCGCGCCGGGTGGCGCTGACGCTTACCCGGCCTACAAAAGCAGGCCGCTATTTTTGATTAATGCTGCCGGAGAGAATACAGAACACCCCCATCAGATCAGCATGACGGATAGTGACTTCCGTCTTTTCATTCACTTTCGGCTTGGCATGGTAGGCAATACCCAGCCCGGCAACTTTGATCATCGGCAGATCGTTCGCGCCATCGCCGATGGCGACGGTCTGCTCGACCGGAATGGCATATTTCTCCGCCAGACGCGTCAGCGTATTGGCTTTGTACTGCGCATCCACGATGTCGCCGATGACCTGTCCGGTGAGTTTGCCGTCCATGATCTCCAGCTCGTTTGCCACCACGGTGGTCAGACGCAGCTTGTCACGCAGGTAGTCGGCAAAGAAGGTGAACCCGCCGGAGGCAATCGCCACTTTCCAGCCGAGCGTCTCCAGCTTGAGCACCAGCTGCGTCAGCCCAGGCATCAGGGGCAGCTCGTCGCGCACCTGACGCAAAATGTTAGCATCGGCCCCCTTCAGGGTCGCCACGCGCTGTCTCAGGCTGGCGGTAAAATCCAGCTCGCCGCGCATCGCGCGCTCGGTGACTTCCGCCACCAGCTCGCCGCTGCCCGCCAGTTTAGCAATCTCGTCAATACATTCGATCTGAATGGCGGTGGAGTCCATGTCCATTACCAGCAGGCCGGGCGTTTTCAGGTGCGGAATTTTGCCGAGGGGGGCAACGTCCAGCCCGGCGTCGTGCGCCAGACGCGTGGCGCGCTGCGTCAGGGAACCCGCCAGGCGAATAACCTGATAATCTTCCACGCACCAGGCCGCAACGATGACCATCGCTGCGCCCAGTTTGGTTTGATACTGGGTGAGGCGTTGCTTATCCAGGCCGCGTCCGTACAGCAGCCAGCCGCTACGGCCAGCGTGGTAATCGAGAGGCATCACCTCATCGCCACTTAAAGAGAGCGGCAATCCTGGCCATAAAGAGACATCCGTTGGCAGGTCGCACCAGGTAATGTTCGGCATTGAAGCTCCTGTAATTTCGTTCGCGCCGGAAGGTTCCAGAGGGAAAATAACGCATGAGGCTACCCTGTAACCATCACTTCTGGCAACATTAAGCCGTAAATTTTAAGCAGGTGGAATATGGCTCGCGCAAAACTGAAATTCCGGCTTCATCGCGCCGTGATTGTCCTGATCTGTCTCGCACTATTAGTGGCGCTGATGCAGGGGGCATCCTGGTTTAGCCAGAATCACCAACGACAGCGTAACCCGCAGTTTGAGGAACTGGCCCGGACGCTGGCGCGCCAGGTGACGCTCAACGTTGCGCCGTCTATGCGCACCGAAACGCCGGATGATAAGCGAATAGCCCAGGTATTGCGCCAGCTTACGGAAAACAGCCGCATTCTGGATGCGGGCGTGTACGATGAACAGGGCGACCTGATTGCCCGCGCGGGTGAGCATGTCGACGTGCGCGACAGGCTGGCGCTGGATGGCAAAAAAGCCGGTGGTTATTTCAACCAACAAATCGTCGAACCCATTCAGGGCAAGAATGGTCCGCTCGGCTATTTACGTCTGACACTCGACACCCACACCCTGCCAACCGAAGCCAAACAGGTGGATAACACCACCAATATTTTGCGCCTGATGCTGCTGCTCTCGCTGGCGATTGGCGTGGTACTGGCGCGCACGTTGCTCCAGGGCAAGCGCACCCGCTGGCAGCAGTCGCCGTTCCTGTTAACCGCCAGCAAGTCGGTTCCCGAAGAGGAAGAGAGCGAGAAGAAAGAATAGTGATAAAGTAGGCGGATGATTCGGAAAAGGAACTCTGCCATGTCGACGTTACGCCTGCTAATCTCTGACTCTTACGATCCCTGGTTTAACCTGGCGGTAGAAGAGTGCATCTTCCGCCAGATGCCTGCCACCCAGCGCGTCCTGTTTCTCTGGCGCAACGCCGATACGGTCGTTATTGGTCGCGCGCAAAATCCGTGGAAAGAGTGTAACACCCGCCGTATGGAAGAGGACAACGTCCGCCTGGCGCGCCGCAGCAGCGGCGGCGGTGCGGTGTTTCACGATCTGGGCAACACCTGCTTTACCTTTATGGCGGGCAAGCCGGAGTACGACAAAACCATCTCGACCTCCATTGTGCTTAACGCGCTCAATTCGCTCGGCGTGACGGCTGAAGCCTCGGGACGTAACGATCTGGTCGTGAAAACGCCTGAAGGCGACCGGAAAGTGTCAGGCTCAGCCTACCGCGAAACGATGGATCGCGGATTCCACCACGGCACATTATTGCTGAATGCCGATCTGAGCCGTCTGGCAAACTATCTGAACCCGGACAAGAAAAAGCTCCAGGCCAAAGGCATTACCTCCGTGCGCGGTCGCGTGGCGAATCTGGTGGAGCTCCTGCCGGGGATTACCCATGAACGCATTTGCGATGCGATCCGCGAGGCCTTTTTCAGGCATTACGGTGAACGCGTAGAAGCCGAGGTTATTTCTCCGGATAAAACCCCGGATCTGCCAAACTTCGCGGAAACCTTCGCCCGCCAGAGCAGCTGGGAGTGGAATTTCGGTCAGGCACCGGCGTTTTCACACCTGCTGGATGAGCGATTTACCTGGGGCGGCGTTGAGCTGCACTTTGACGTCGAGAAAGGCCATATCTCTCGTACCCAGGTATTTACGGATAGTCTTAATCCGGCACCGTTAGAAGCGCTGGCTGCACGTTTGCAGGGCTGTCTCTATCGGGCAGATATGCTGCAACAGGAGTGTGACGCGTTACGTGTTGATTTTCCGGAACAGGAACAAGAGTTGCGGGAGTTATCGGCGTGGATTGCGCAGGCAGTACGCTAATAAAAAGCCCGCTGGCGCTCTGCTTAGCGGGCCTGGAAAACCGCAGGCCGGGTCAGGCGAAGCCGCCACCCGGCACAACAGGTATTACTCTTTATCGCCGAGCAGAACGGATTCCAGCGCGATTTTGATCATGTCGTTGAAGGTGGTCTGACGCTCGGCAGCGGTAGTCTGCTCGTGGGTACGGATGTGGTCAGACACGGTGCAGATGGTCAGCGCTTTCGCACCGAATTCAGCCGCCACGCCGTAGATACCGGCCGCTTCCATTTCCACGCCCAGAATGCCGTATTTTTCCATCACGTCGAACATGTCGCCTTCTGGCGAGTAGAACAGATCGGCAGAGAACAGGTTGCCCACGCGCGCGTCAACGCCCAGCGCTTTTGCCGCGTCAACCGCGTTACGCACCATGTCAAAGTCAGCGATGGCCGCAAAGTCATGATCTTTAAAGCGAATGCGGTTGACTTTAGAGTCGGTGCACGCGCCCATGCCGATCACCACGTCACGCAGCTTAACGTCCATGCGCACTGCGCCGCAGGAGCCGACACGGATGATTTTCTTCACGCCGAAATCGGTGATCAGCTCTTTGGTGTAGATGGAGCAGGATGGGATACCCATGCCGTGACCCATCACGGAGATTTTGCGGCCTTTATAGGTGCCGGTGAAGCCCAGCATGCCGCGCACGTTGTTCACTTCACGCACGTCTTCGAGGAAGGTTTCTGCAATGTGCTTCGCGCGCAGCGGGTCGCCCGGCATCAATACGACGTCAGCGAAATCACCCATTTCTGCATTAATGTGAGGAGTTGCCATCTTCAGTTCCTTTTACATTGTTGTTTTTGCCGGGTGGCGGCTACGCCTTACCCGGCCTACATTCTGTTTCTCCCTCTCCCGGTGGGAGAGGGCCGGGGTGAGGGCATCAGGCCGCACCCAATCCGTTTAGAACATAGCCTTGCCATATTCCATGTCAGACGTACCAAAGTATTTCGCAATCGTCTGGCCGATGTCCGCGAAGGTCTCACGGTGACCCAGCGAGCCCGGTTTGACTTTCGGGCCGTACACCAGCACCGGAATGTGCTCACGGGTGTGGTCGGTACCGGTCCAGGTCGGGTCACAGCCATGGTCAGCGGTCAGGATCAGAATGTCATCTTCCCCCACCAGCTCCATCAGCTCTGGCAGACGGCGGTCAAACAGCTCCAGACCCGCAGCATACCCGGCGACGTCGCGACGGTGGCCCCAGGAGGAGTCGAAGTCCACGAAGTTGGTGAAGACAATGGTCTTATCGCCCGCTTCTTTCATCTCTTTGATGGTGGCGTCGAACAGCGCATCCAGACCGGTCGCTTTGACCTTTTTGGTAATGCCGCAGTTGGCGTAAATGTCCGCGATTTTACCCACGGAAACCACGTGGCCGTCTTTCTCGTCGACGAGTTTTTGCAGCACGGTCGGCGCCGGTGGCTCCACGGCCAGATCGTGACGGTTGCCGGTACGCTGGAAGTTACCCGCTTTGTCGCCGATAAACGGACGCGCGATAACGCGGCCAATGTTGTAGCCGCCTTCGGTCAGCTCTTCACGGGCGATCTCGCACAGCTCGTACAGTTTATCCAGGCCAAACGTCTCTTCATGGCAGGCGATCTGGAACACGGAGTCAGCAGAGGTATAGAAAATCGGCTTGCCGGTTTTCATATGCTCTTCGCCGAGCTGATCCAGAATCACGGTACCGGAAGAGTGGCAGTTGCCGAGGTAGCCCGGCAGGTTGGCGCGCTTCACCAGCTTATCGAGCAGCTCCTGCGGGAAGCTGTTCTCGTGATCGGAGAAGTAGCCCCAGTCAAACAGCACCGGCACGCCGGCGATTTCCCAGTGACCGGACGGAGTATCTTTCCCGGAAGAGAGCTCGTGCGCCCACGCGTAGGCGCCCACCACTTCCGCGTTACCGTCCATACCGGCTGCGATCTTACCGGTAGAGCCTTCATGCGCTTTTACCAGCCCCAGACGGGTCAGGTTTGGCAGGTTCAGAGGGCCCTTACGACCGTTGTCCGCTTCGCCTTTTGCACAGGCTTCCGCGATGTGACCCAGGGTATCGGAACCCACGTCACCAAATCGTTCTGCATCTTCGGTTGCGCCGATGCCGAATGAGTCCAGCACCATAATAAATGCACGTTTCATAATTGTTCTCCGTACTTAGTGCTTCATAAAAATGCGATCAGATCAGTATACCGCTATTCAGTGATACGACGATAGACCGTCGGTGTGGTTTCCGGTGCTTTATCGTCAAGAGATATTGCCGCCTTCACCGCTTTCGCCGCGTCCTGCCAGCTGGCTTCATCTTTCGCGTGGATCACCGCCAGCGGACGTTGGCCGTCAACGCTGTCGCCCAGACGGGCCATATCGGTAAAGCCGACGCTGTAATCAATGGTGTCCGATGCCTGACGACGACCGCCGCCCATAGACACGACAGCCATGCCGAGCGCGCGGGTATCCATAGCCGAGACAAAGCCTTCGCTGTCCGCATAGACCGCCTTGCTGAGCATCGCGGTGGGCAGGTATTTCGCGTAGTTTTCCACGAAGTCGGTCGGGCCTTTCTGCGCCGCCACCATCCGACCAAAGATCTCCGCCGCTTTGCCGTTGTCCAGCACCGCCTGAAGCTTCGCGCGGGCTTCCGCGTCGTCTTTGGCCAGCTTGCCGGAGATTAACATCTCAACGCACAGCGCCATGGTGACATCGAACAGGCGCGGGTTACGGTATTCGCCTGTGAGGAACTGCACGGCCTCGCGGACTTCAACCGCGTTACCGGCGCTGGAGGCCAGCACCTGGTTCATGTCCGTCAGCAGTGCAGTGGTGCGCACGCCCGCGCCGTTGGAGACGCCAACGATCGCTTCGGCCAGCGCCTCAGAGAGTTCATAGGTCGGCATAAACGCGCCGCTGCCCACTTTCACATCCATCACCAGCGCATCCAGACCTTCCGCCAGTTTTTTGGCAAGGATAGAGGCGGTGATCAGCGGGATGGAGTCTACGGTCGCGGTAATGTCACGCGTCGCGTAGAAACGCTTGTCAGCCGGAGCAAGAGAGCTGGTCTGGCCGATAATCGCCACGCCAACGTCTTTAATAATGTCGCGGAAGCGGTTGTCATCCGGGAAGATATCGAAGCCCGGAATGGCTTCCAGTTTGTCGAGCGTACCGCCGGTATGACCCAGGCCGCGCCCGGAAATCATCGGGATGTAACCGCCACAGGCCGCCACCATTGGGCCGAGCATCAGGGAGGTCACGTCGCCCACGCCGCCGGTGGAGTGTTTGTCCACAATTGGGCCGTTAAGGTTGAGGCTTTTCCAGTCCAGAACGGTTCCTGAATCTCGCATCGCCATGGTCAGCGACACGCGCTCAGGCATCGACATATCGTGGAAGAAAATGGTCATCGCCAGAGCCGCAATCTGTCCTTCAGAGATGGTGTTATCACGAATGCCGTTGATAAAAAAGCGGATTTCTTCGTCGCTTAATGCATGACCATCACGTTTTTTACGAATAATTTCTTGTGCGAGAAACACGGTAACCTCCATGCGGAATCGGGTGAATGGCGGCGGATATGTTGACCCGCCCTACGATCCTGTAGGCCGGGTTAGCGTAGCGTCACCCGGCAATTCAACTTAGTAGCTGCTTGCGCTCTTACCGTCACCGTGACCCAGCGCTTTCAGCAAGCTGGCCAGCAGGCTGGACGCGCCGAAGCGGTAGTGGCGGGAATCAGCCCAGTCGGCGCCGAACAGCTCGTCGGCAATCGCCAGGAACTGCTGCGCGTCTTCCGCGGTACGCACGCCGCCCGCCGGTTTGAAGCCAACGGTTTTGGACACGCCCATATCACGGATGACTTCCATCATGATGCGTGCGCTTTCCGGAGTAGCGTTGACCGGCACTTTACCGGTAGAGGTTTTAATGAAATCCGCGCCCGCTTTGATGGAGATTTCAGACGCCTTACGAATCAACGCCTCTTCTTTCAGCTCGCCGGTTTCGATGATCACTTTAAGCAGCACGTTTGCCGCCGCACACGCGTCTTTACAGGCTTTCACCAGGTCAAAACCGACCTGCTCGTTGCCGGCGATCAGCGCGCGGTACGGGAATACCACGTCAACTTCGTCTGCGCCGTACGCAATCGCCGCGCGGGTTTCTGCCAGCGCGATCTCGATATCGTCATTGCCGTGCGGGAAGTTAGTTACGGTGGCAATGCGCACGTCCGGCGTGCCCTGCTCTTTCAGCGTTTTGCGGGCAATCGGGATGAAGCGCGGATAGATACAGACGGCGGCGGTGTTACCCACTGGCGTTTTCGCCTGATGGCACAGGGCGATGACTTTTTCATTGGTGTCGTCATCGTTCAGGGTGGTCAGGTCCATCAGTTTCAACGCGCGCAGGCTGCTTGCAGTTAAATCGGTCATAACATTCTCCAACGGCAGTGCCGTATAAATTTTACCTTGCGGGTCTGTGAGTATTCTAACATTCACCCGCATCCACACTTCGACATTCATCACAGTTAATGAAAACTGTGTGCAAATTTGCATTACTGTAATGAGATCTTCTTCAAATTTTAGTGCGTTAATTGCTGACTAAATCGGCGATATCCCCGTTCTGATCAAAAGCGCCACCAGGCTGGCTTCCTACAATTCGTTCACCATCCGCAGAACAACCAAGGAAGTGAACATGCCCGACGCCCTGCAACAACGTTGCCAGCACATTGTGACCAGTCCGGTGTTAACCCCGGAACAAAAACGTCATTTTCTGGCGCTGGAAGCGGAGAACAATCTGCCCTATCCCGCTCTGCCAGAGGCGGCCCGCGCCGCGCTGGACGAGGGATTCATCTGCGACATGTTCGAAGGCCATGCGCCTTACAAACCGCGCTACGTGCTGCCGGACTACGCTAGATTTCTGGCTAACGGCTCAGAATGGCTGGAGCTGGAAGGGGCGAAAGATCTGGATGATGCCCTCTCGCTGCTCACTATCCTTTATCACCATGTTCCGTCCGTCACATCGATGCCGGTCTATCTGGGCCAGCTCGATGAGATACTCAGCCCCTATGTTAAAATTCTAACACAGGATGAAATCGATAGCCGAATAAAACGTTTCTGGCGTTACCTGGACAGAACCCTGCCCGATGCGTTTATGCATGCCAATATCGGCCCGGCGGATACACCTGTCACCCGAGCCATCCTTCGCGCGGATGCAGAACTGAAGCAGGTTGCGCCGAACCTGACCTTTATCTACGACCCGGATGTAACCCCCGGCGATCTGCTGCTGAGCGTGGCGAAAAACATTTGTGAATGTAGTAAACCGCATATTTCTAATGGCCCGGTGAATGATAAAATTTTCACAAAAGGTCGCTATGGCGTGGTGAGCTGTTACAACTCCCTGCCGCTGGCGGGCGGCGGCAGCACGCTGGTGCGCCTTAACCTGAAAGCGATCGCGGAACACAGCCGCTCACCGGAAGACTTTTTCACCCGTACCCTTCCCCACTACTGCCAGCAACAAATCGCGATCATCAATGCGCGCTGCGATTTTTTATATGAACAATCCGGCTTCTTTGAGAATAGCTTCCTGGTGAAAGAGGGGCTGATTGATGCCGATCGCTTTGTGCCGATGTTTGGCATGTACGGTCTGGCCGAAGCGGTGAATGTGCTGTGCGAGAAAGCAGGCATTACGGGACGTTACGGTAAGAACGAACAGGCCAATGCGCTGGGCTACCGCATCAGTGAACAGCTTGCGGCGTTTGTTGAAAACACGCCGGTGAAACACGGCTGGCAGCACCGCGCGATGCTGCATGCCCAGTCTGGGATCAGTTCCGATTCTGGCACCACGCCGGGCGCGCGTCTGCCGTACGGCGACGAACCGGACCCAGTCAGCCACCTGCTGGCCGTGGCGCCGCACCATAAACACTATCATTCGGGGATCAGCGATATACTCACCCTGGAGGAAACGGTTAAACGCAATCCTCAGGCTGTGGTGCAGCTGTGCCTGGGGGCGTTCAACGCCGGTATGCGTGAGTTCACCGCGAATGTAGCCGGAAACGATCTGGTGCGCGTCACTGGCTATATGGTGCGGCTCTCCGATCTGGAGAAATACCGGGAGGCCGGCTCGCGCACCAACACCACCTGGCTCGGCGAGGAGGCCGCGCGCAATACCCGTATTCTGGAACGTCAGCCGCGCGTAATAAGCCATGAACAGCAGATGCGCTTTAGTTAGTCAGGTCATACCCTTCTCCTGCGTGGACGGGCCGGGCAGCCGCCTGGCGTTGTTCCTCCAGGGCTGTAACCTGCGCTGCAAAACCTGCCACAACCCGTGGACGATAGGGCGCTGCAACGACTGCGGCGACTGTGTTCCCCACTGTCCTCATGATGCGCTGGCAATTCAGGCCGGGCGCGTCTGGTGGCAGGAGAGTCACTGTCAGCAGTGCGACACCTGTCTGCACCTGTGTCAGCAGCAGGCGACGCCGATGGCGCAGCGCTATAGCGTCGAGGAGATCCTCTCCCGGGTTCGCACGTCCGCGCCGTTTATTGAGGGCGTGACCGTCAGCGGGGGTGAGGCCACCACGCAGCTGCCGTTTTTGGTTGCGCTGTTCACCGCGATCAAAGCCGATCCGTCCCTGCGCCATCTGACGTGCCTGGTGGACAGCAACGGCCTGTTAAGCGAAACCGGCTGGCAAAAGCTGTTGCCGGTGTTTGACGGCGCGATGGTGGATCTGAAAGCCTGGGGCAATGAACATCACCGTTTTCTGACCGGGCGCGAAAACACGCAGATCAAGCAGAGCATCCGCTGGCTGGCAGATCGTCATCGCCTGACGGAGCTACGCCTGCTGGTGATCCCCGATCGGTGTGATTATCTGCACCATCTGCCATCGCTGACCGCTTTTATCCACGCGTTGGGGAACGTTCCGGTGCGGATCAACGCGTTTCATGCTCATGGGGTTTACGGGGAGGCGGCGCGATGGCGGAGCGCCACGCCGGAGGACATCGAGCCGCTGGCGCAGGCCCTGGAACGGCAGCAGATCACGGTGATCCGCCCGGCCCTTTATTTATAGCGTGATGCCGAAGACCGCGCGGGTGTTTTCCAGCAGCGCGCTGGCAATCACATCTTCAGGCTCCTGACGCAGCTCACACAGCACATCAAAAACGCGCGCCGCCTGCTCCGGGCGGTTGGGCTGGCCCTGAAAACCATTCAGCGGCATGTCAGGCGCATCCGTTTCCAGCAGGAGCGAGGTCAGCGGGAGCTGCGCCATCACATCACGGGTTTTGCTGGCACGCGGATAGGTAATGGTGCCACCGACGCCAATCTTATAGCCCAGCTCGATAAAACGCTGCGCCTGCTGAAGGCTTCCAGCGAAACCATGGACCACGCCCCTGCGCGGCACGTCGATACGCTTCAGGTGCATCGCCAGTTTGTCATGGGTACGTCTGGAGTGGAGGATCACCGGCAGATCGTGGCGCTTTGCGAGCCGGAGCTGCGCATCCAGGATCGTCTGCTGGCGCTCAAACTGCGGATCTTCACGATAGAGATCGAGGCCGATCTCACCGATGGCAACCAGCTTCGTATCCGCATTTTGCAGCGTGGCATCCAGCCTGTCGAGATGGTCATCAAGATGGTGCTCAATAACGATCGGATGCAGACCCAACGCGGCATACAGCGCATCGTGCCCCCGGGCAAGCGCCAGAACTTTGTCGAATCTCGCCGCTTCAATAGCGGGCACAATAATGGCTCTCACACCGGCCTCAGCCGCTCGCGCAATACTTGATGTTTCCTCCCCGCTAAACGGCGGGAAATCAAAGTGGCAATGGGTATCGATAAAGCAGTGCGTCACGCCAGATCCTCGTTATCGAGTAAGCCATCGTTGGCCTGCGGCGCGTCCACCAGCGGCATCGCCACCGCGTCATTGGCCACAACGGCAGGCGGCAAAATGATGCTTTTATGCCGATGAAGAGGCGGTTGCTCCGCCAGCATTTTCCCGACGGTCGCCAGGAAGTAACGCCCGCACAGCCGCCCCGTTTTGTAATCCATACGCAACGCAGGCAGCCGACTGCCCAGCGCCATGCTCAACAGCGGCTTAGGCGGATAAATTTCAAAGATGCGCAGCTTGCCCGGTGGTTTTTCAATAAAACGCTGCATCGCGCCGTAGGTGGTTTCATGCTGCTTCGCGATATTCACCAGCGGTTGCAGGCTGCTGTCGCCCAGCCAGCGTTCCATCCGCTTAAACCACTGTGGGGTGTAATACATCTGCGAAGGCACCGTGCGGATCACCACAATGGTTTTTGCCCCGCGCCGCGCCGCCTCCTGTACCGGCACCGCGTCGCTGATACCGCCATCAAGATAGCTTATCCCCTCCAGCAGGGCGCCGGTGCGGTAGAATCCCGGGATCGCGCTGGACGCGCGGATGATATCCAGCCAGTTCTCTTTCTGCGGCGAAAAGTAACCCGGCGAATAGTCATCGCCACGGCTGGCGCACATCCAGAACTCTTTGCCGGAATCGAACAGTCGTGACGCGGTATCCATGGCCAGCGGCATCTGGCTGGAGGTGGCATCCAGTAACCAGTCGAGATCGATCAGGTTCCCGCCGCGTACGAAGCGTACCGGATTGAAGAATTCTTTGGAGGTGGTGTAGCGCATAATCACTTTGCGCGCATAGCCGGGCTGGTTGCAGACATAGGCGGAGAGGTTCTGCGCCCCGGCAGAGGTACCGAAATAGAGATCGAACGGGTTGAATTGCGCGCGCATAAATTCGTCGAGCACGCCAGCGGTGAAAATACCGCGCTGCCCTCCCCCTTCACAGACCAGCGCAAGCTGGCCTGCATGAAACGGTTTTAACGTCAGCGGCGCAATATTGCCGAGCGTAACGGGAATTCGTTGCCCCACCTCTGCCTTCCTGTTTTCATTATTTTGATGAGACACAGTAACGCACTTCCCCGGTGGTTCTCAAACGAGAAAAAGCCAGTCACGAGGACTGGCTTGAGTTTGTTTAGTAAATATTGCGTTTGCTACGGGCGACGTCGACCCGTAAACAGGCTGACCAGGAACAGAATAATACCGACGACGAAGACAATTTTCGCTGCCCATGCCGCGGTACCCGCCAGTCCACCAAAGCCCAATGCGGCGGCAATTAACGCGATAACCAGAAATATAATGCCCCAACGAAACATAAGCCTCTCCTTTACCATAGTTAATGTCGGCCGCTAAACGTGAGCGCTCAGGTCACTCACCGGCTTTTCCAGAATCGTTTTTATTTCGCCCGCGGTTTTCAGCCTGACGGGCGAATGGTACTGCTTTACTTCGTTTTCAGATCGTTTTTGACGCTTTTCACACCATCAATAGCTTTCGCAATTGACTCGGCACGATCGCTTTGTGCCTGATTCTCAACCGTACCGGACAGCTGGACCACACCATCGGTGGTTTCAACTTTCACCATACGGGATGGCACGATGTCGTCAGCTAACAGTTTAGCTTTGATTTCGCTGGTAGTTGCTGCATCTCCGGCATAGCCCTTCACCGACGATTCTTTGCTGTCACGTACGTGCAGTTTGTCGCTGACGGAGCTTACGCCCTCAACGCCTTTTGCCACTTTAACGGCTTCTTCAGCCTGGGTCTGGCTTTCAACGAAACCGCTCAGGGTGACAACCTTGTTGTCGGTTTTAACAGAAATATCGGTGCTCTTGATGGATTCGTGATCCACCAGTGCGGCTTTCACTTTTGCTGTGATTGAGCTGTCATCCATGAAATTACCGACTTTATTCATAGAGCTATCGATTTTTTCCCCTGCGGTATTGGCGGAATTTTGCGCTTTATCCATGGTGCTGGTTTCCGCCAGAGCAGAACCGCTTACCAGGACACTACCCAATGTTACAGCCAGCAGAGTTTTAGAAATCTTCAGTCTTGTCATATTCATCGATTTATTCCTGTGTTTTGCCCATTATTTGGGCGACATACTTCCCTAATCTTGGTTTTATATATTGCGAATTAACACCGGGGCAAAATGGAGAACCAATGGACATGCATTGAACAGTTAATTCATCCACGCCCGGTGCTAAACACTGAGTTAAATATAGATCACAATCAGAGGGGTGCATTCAGAATTGGGGAAAAAACGAACGAATAGCAAAAAATTGCGGTGAATTAAGAACATTCCGCAAGGGTTTAATAACACAGGAATTAAAGAAGAGCACGGCGGCTGCCGTGCCCTGAGAGGAAATTAATGCTCGCGCGTTTTGCGGAACTGAACATCAGGATAACGTTCCTGCGTCAGGTTCAGGTTTACCATGGTTGGGGCGATATAGGTCAGGTTATCGCCACCGTCCAGCGCCAGCTGAACTTCGTTCTTACGTTTAAATTCTTCGAATTTCTTCACGTCAGAACACTCAACCCAGCGCGCCGTCGCCACGTTCACCGATTCGTAAATCGCTTCCACGTTGTACTCGCTCTTAAGACGGGCAACCACCACGTCGAACTGGAGCACACCCACCGCGCCCACGATCAGATCGTTGTTGGCGATTGGGCGGAACACCTGTACCGCGCCCTCTTCGGAAAGCTGGACCAGGCCTTTCAGCAGCTGCTTCTGCTTCAGCGGATCGCGCAGGCGAATGCGGCGGAACAGTTCTGGCGCGAAGTTCGGGATACCGGTGAACTTCATCATTTCGCCCTGCGTGAAGGTATCGCCAATCTGAATGGTACCGTGGTTGTGTAAACCAATGATGTCACCCGGATAGGCTTCTTCTACATGCGAACGGTCGCCCGCCATGAAGGTCAGCGCGTCGGAGATCACCACGTCTTTACCGATACGGACCTGACGCAGCTTCATGCCCTTTTCGTACTTACCGGAAACCACGCGCATAAAGGCGACGCGGTCACGGTGTTTCGGATCCATGTTGGCCTGAATTTTAAAGACGAAGCCGGAGAACTTCTCTTCCTTCGCTTCTACTTCGCGGGTGTCGGTTTTACGCGGCATCGGCTGCGGGGCCCACTCAACCAGACCGTCGAGCATATGGTCAACGCCGAAGTTGCCGAGTGCGGTACCGAAGAAGACCGGGGTAATTTCACCGCTCAGGAACAGCTCTCTGTCGAACTCATGCGACGCGCCTTTAACCAGCTCCAGCTCATCGCGCAGCTGGGCGGCCAGCTCTTCACCGACAGCGGCGTCCAGCTCGGGATTGTCCAGACCTTTCACAATGCGGACTTCCTGAATGGTGTGGCCCTTACCGGTCTGGTACAGGTAGGTTTCGTCTTTATAGAGGTGGTAAACCCCTTTGAACAGCTTGCCGCAGCCAATCGGCCAGGTGATTGGCGCGCAGGCAATCTTCAGCTCGTTTTCCACTTCATCCATCAGCTCCATCGGATCACGGATGTCACGGTCGAGTTTGTTCATAAAGGTGAGGATCGGCGTATCGCGCAGACGGGTGACTTCCATCAGCTTGCGGGTACGATCTTCAACACCTTTCGCGGCGTCGATCACCATCAGGCAGCAGTCCACCGCCGTCAGGGTACGGTAGGTATCTTCGGAGAAGTCTTCGTGGCCCGGGGTGTCCAGCAGGTTCACCAGGCAGCCGTGATACGGGAACTGCATCACGGAGGTGGTAATCGAAATACCACGCTGCTTTTCCATCTCCATCCAGTCGGATTTAGCATGCTGGCTGGAGCCACGGCCTTTAACGGTACCCGCGGTCTGGATCGCCTGTCCGAACAGCAACACCTTCTCGGTGATGGTCGTTTTACCGGCATCCGGGTGCGAGATAATGGCAAAAGTGCGGCGTTTGGCCACCTCTTGCAGATAAGGAGACAACGTCATAATCAATTCTTCTTAGGTAAGCGCGGCAGCAGGCCGCGCATCATGGAATACGAAAAATGCGGCTATTTTACCCATCAACAGGGGGCAGGCAATCATTGTTTACACAGGAGCTGCTCCAGTTCGTTCAATGACGTAACGGTCCAGGTCGGCTCGATGCCTTCCGGCAGCGTGCGACCATGCGCATTCAGCCAGACGGTCGACAGGCCCGATCTCATACCTCCCAGAATATCAGATTCTGCCGTATCCCCCACCATCAGCACGCGATCGCGGTCAGGATTGCCCGCTTGCGCCAGCGCATAATCGAAAATACGCGGATCCGGCTTCGGTACGCCCACCTCTTCGGAGATCACCAGCGCGTCGAAATGATCGCGCAGGCCGGTGCGTTCAAGGCGGATCTGCTGAAGCGCGGTAAAGCCGTTGGTAATGATCCCAAGCTTCACCTTCCCTTTCAGCGAATCCAGCAGAGAAACGGCGCCGGGCAGCGGCGCGCAGATATCCGCCATCGCATTCAGGAAGGCCTCGTTCAGCGCCCCAGGACTGACGTTTAACCGTTCAGCCCACACGTCAAAACGCTGATGCTGAAGCTGTAACGCGGTGATGGCTCCGTTCTGGTAATCCACCCACAGCGGTTTGTTCACCGCCTGATAGTCCTGAAAATCTTCCGAGGTGAACGTCACGCTATAGTCGAGAAACATTCGCTGTAGGCCGCCGAACGAGTCAAACGTAAACAGCGTTTCGTCGGCATCAAAGAAAATCCAGTCCCATTTCATCGTTACAACCTTATTTTCGTTATCCAATCGGCAGAGCCATGATAATGGCGTCTTCACGTCCCTCTGCGGTGGGGTAGTAGTTACGGCGGATAGTCGCCTCGTTGAAGCCTAAGCTTTCATAGAGCGCGATGGCGGCGACATTGGACGCGCGCACCTCCAGCCACAGGGTGAAAACGTCACGGGTTTCCAGCTCACGAATGAGGTGCTCAAGCAGTTCCCTGCCCAGCCCGCGGCGCTGGTAAGCGGGATCGACCGCAATATTAAACAGCGTCGCCTCGTCCAGAACGACCTGCGTGATGGCGAACGCAGCCATCGCACCGTCAACGTCCAGGCGGAGATTTAAATAGCGTTCGCCCTGATTGCTGGCAAACGTCTTTTCGCTCCACGGAAAGGCATGGGCGCGGTTTTCAATCGCGAACGCGGTGGTCAGGTCATCCGTCGTGAGGGAAGAAATCGTGTTCATATTCGCAAATTTGTTGCCATAGCGCGCTACGCGCTTTTGGGTTGGCTTTCAGTTCGTCCAGCGCTGGCGAACTGATCTGGCTTCCTTCAAGAGGTAGCTCGTCCACCGCCCCGATTCGCCAGCTGTTACAGCGGCTGTCAGGGGGAAGCATCGCGACGCTTTCAGGCGCCAGTTGTAATACCTGATCGCGGGTCACCTTCAGGGTGCGAAGGACATCCTCAATCAGGGGCTCGTTCAGGGCAGGCGGCGCTTCTGCCACCATCACCAGGCGGACATGCGCAGGGATGGAGATGGCTATTTCGCCCCGCAACGCCGTCGGGCGACGCAAAGCCCACTGGGTAATGCCCAGCTGCTGCAACTGCCAGTCTCGTCGGGATGTCATAGCGAAAACTCCTGTCTCTCAGGCGCGCAAATATAGCAAATGTGTCGAAACTGCGCCATCTACCTACTATAATCCCCGCCTGAGTTTATTGAGGAACAATTCATGTCTGCATTTACCCCGGCAAGTGAAGTCTTGCTGCGTCACAGTGATGATTTCGAAGAAAGCCGTATTCTGTTTGCCGGAGATTTGCAGGATGACCTGCCCGCGCGTTTCGACTGTGCTGAGAGCCGTGCCCACACCCAGTACTATCACCACTGGCAGGTGCTGAGCCGCCAGATGGGCGAGCGCGCGCGCTTTAGCCTGGCGGCGGAGCAGAGCGATATTGCTGACTGCGATACGCTCATTTACTACTGGCCGAAAAACAAGCCGGAAGCCCAGTTCCAGCTGATGAACCTGCTTTCTCTGCTGCCGGTCGGCTGCGATATTTTTGTTGTCGGTGAGAACCGCAGCGGGGTGCGTAGCGCAGAGCAGATGCTCGAAGCCTGGGCGCCGCTGACGAAAATAGACAGCGCCCGTCGCTGCGGCCTGTACCATGGTCGTCTGGAAAAACAGACCACCTTCGATGCCGACGCCTTCTGGGACGAGTACCAGCTTGACGGCCTGACCATTAAAACCCTGCCGGGCGTGTTCAGCCGTGATGCGCTCGATACGGGCAGCAAGCTGCTGCTGTCCACCCTGACGCCTCACACCAAGGGCAAGGTGCTGGACGTCGGCTGTGGCGCGGGCGTGCTGTCAACGGTTCTCGCCAGCCACTCACCAAAAGTGCGTTTAACCCTGTGTGACGTGAGCGCCCCGGCAGTAGAAGCCAGCCGCGCCACGCTTGCTGCGAATGGCATAGAAGGTGACGTGTTTGCCAGCAACGTCTTCTCCGACGTGACCGGTCGCTTTGACATGATCATCTCTAACCCGCCGTTCCACGACGGAATGGAGACCAGCCTTGAAGCGGCGCAAACGCTGATCCGTGGCGCAACCCGACACCTCAACAGCGGCGGTGAGCTGCGTATCGTAGCGAACGCCTTCCTCGCGTACCCGAAAGTGCTGGATGAAACCTTTGGCTTCCACGAAGTGATCGCCCAGACGGGCCGCTTTAAGGTCTATCGCACCGTGATGACGCGCCAGGCAAAAAAGTAACCCTCCGGTCCGGCGATGGCTGACGCTGCCATCGCCCATTTTTGCAGCAATCAAAACAACGTGCGCAATTTTCTGTTGACGTAAAGCTGAAAACATCTAGAATGCGCCTCCGTGGTTACGATACTTTTACAGTGTCGATGGTATGCGAAGGTGGCGGAATTGGTAGACGCGCTAGCTTCAGGTGTTAGTGTCCTTACGGACGTGGGGGTTCAAGTCCCCCCCCTCGCACCATAAATCACGTTGATATTGCTCGCACTGGGCGAAGGTGGCGGAATTGGTAGACGCGCTAGCTTCAGGTGTTAGTGTCCTTAGGATGTGGGGGTTCGAGTCCCCCCCCTCGCACCAACGAGGCGATATCAAACCAGTAAGATGACTGTGCGAAGGTGGCGGAATTGGTAGACGCGCTAGCTTCAGGTGTTAGTGTCCTTACGGACGTGGGGGTTCAAGTCCCCCCCCTCGCACCAATTATCTTACATCCCCTCAGCAGTGCCTCCTGTTTTTCCCTTTTATTTCAAACTCATCAGAATCACCAGCAGTCCACTGATTAGCGCAACGCATGATGGCAGCAGCACGTAATGCCGTAACTGTTTGTGCCAGATCATTGCGGATGTCACCAGCAAGCCTGAAACAATCATTGCTTTCCAGACATCAATGGGGAGATCGGCAAACATTAGCCCACCGATAATGGAACCAGGCAGTAATATTCCCCACCCACTTCCCAGCGCTTTGCTCAACATGGTTTCACCTCTCGCACTGATAATGATAACCAGTATCATATGATAGTAATTATCACTTGTCAGCATGCGACGTAAGAAATTGCGCCAGCAATTGCTTTCCCATAATGACAGAGAATGTGTAAGGTGATAAATTGCCCACCTGTTAACTTCCGATAAAGTTTTTCTGATAATAAAAATTCAATTTTGTAGCGCCCAATATTACACAACAACACCTTGCTCATTGTTTTAATTGAGTTTTAATAAAAACGCACGCATATGACATCACAATCCTGGCTGTCTTTAGTCAACAAGAAATATCAGCTATCTTTACGTTTGTTTTTATTTCTGAACGCCGCATCAGCATTGTTCTCGGTAACAAACCCTCTCTATTCCGTGCGTGTGTTATCAGTCCCGCTCTTTGCCGTACTGACTATCAGCACAGGCTTACTTATCTGGCACTGGAAAAACAGCACGCGAAAAATAAATATCCCTGTTGTTTCAGCTATTTTTGGTCTTTTATGGGCCTGGCAGATCGTCTCTAAATTTCTGTTAATCACGCACGATCACGCGACCTATTTAATGATGGCGCTATTAACAGTGCTTTTTATAGGGTCTCTGGCGTTCGCAAGTAATATTAAAGCCTTTACGTTACATTCATTTCCCGCTTTTATATCCTGCCTGTGGCTTAGTCCGTCCGAAAACTGGCTGAGAATGGCCTATTTTTTCGCGCTGCCGGTGGTCGCCATTGGTATCCATCATGTTCTTCAGCGGCGCAATGACCGTTTCGCCCAGGAGCTGCTTTCCGAACTGCTGGAGGAGCGCGAAACCCTGACCGATCTCAGCATGATGGACCCGCTCACCGGCCTATATAACCGTCGCGGGCTGCAAAGCCGGCTGGAGAATCTTCCCAGGCCTGACGCTGGCGAGCACTTCGTGCTGCTGATGGATATCGACCACTTCAAAGCCTACAACGACCATTATGGCCATATGATGGGCGATCAGGCCTTGATCAGGGTCTCGGCTGCGATACGCGACGCCGTGCGCTCACGCGATGTTGTCGCCCGGTTTGGCGGGGAAGAATTTATGGTGCTGTTGAGTAACATCCCGCTGGAACAAGCGCGACAGACGGCTGAACGCATACGTCAGAAGGTTTACGATCTTAAAATCCCCCATATGTTTAACGAAAGCGTCGCCACTAACGTGACCATCAGCATCGGCATCGCCATGTTCGAGGGTGAAGACGTTGAAGGCGCGCTGGCGAAAGCCGATAAAGCCCTCTATGAAGCCAAGCATATGGGACGCAACAGCATTCTGCTGAGCGACGAGCTTCATACCGCCTGAAACCGCCTTCACAGCGCCAGGATAAAACGCTTGCGCTCGGTTTTATCTATAGTTAGGATTGGCAATCATTATCATTTAGATTTGTAATCCACACTATGGCGACTCGTACCGCACACATCGTTGAGCCCCTGCTCTGGCGAGCTCCACTCTCCGCCGGGGAAACGACGCTTGCGGATGCCATTCGGGAAAAAATTGCCGTAACGCGCGCCCATCTGCTGGATTTCATCAAACTGGATGAAGCACCGCCGCATCATGCTCTGACGCTGACTGAGTGGCAACGCCCTGCGGAGCTGCGGTCACTGCTGGCAACCTATTCCGACCATATTTATCGTAACCAACCTACCCTGACGCGGGAAAACAAACCGCTGTTATCCCTCTGGGCACAGTGGTATATCGGGCTGATGGTGCCGCCTGTCATGCTGGCCCTGTTGACCCAGGAAACGATGCTCGATCTCTCGTCGGAGCATTTCCACGTTGAATTTCATGAAACCGGGCGCGCTGCCTGTTTCTGGATTGATGTACACGAAGATCCGAGCGCGAGACACCTGTCAGCGCAGGTGCGTATGGAACGGCTGATTACAAGAGCGCTGGTTCCGGTCATTGATGCGCTGGAAGCGACGGGAGAGATTAACGGCAAACTGATCTGGAGTAATACCGGGTATCTTATCCACTGGTATTTAACGGAGATGAAGCCGCTGCTCGGCGACGAGAAAGTGGATGCACTGCGTCAGAGCTGTTTCTTTGCCAGACAGCTGTCGGATGGACGGGGCAACCCTCTTTACCGCACCGTGGTTCCGCGTGAGGGACTTCTGGTACGTCGTACCTGCTGTCAGCGCTACCGTCTGCCGGATGTCCAGCAGTGCGGCGATTGCACGCTTAAGTAGTCTGGCCTACCCTCTCCCGCAGGGCTAATGCCTGCACAGGCGGCCCCCCTCTCCCTTGAGGGAGAGGGCTGGGGTGAGGGGGAACATACGGCTCTGGTGGTCATTAAACGGCAACTCGCGTTGCCGTTTTGCTTTTACCTAAGCGACCTGCTGATTTTCCTCTTCTCCATTACGCTGTGCTTCTTCCGCTTCCTGCTGAAGCAACTGTTTCTCGTACACCTTGAAGAACGGGAAATAGATAATGGCGGAAACGCAGGCCAAAACCAGCACCAGAATGGCTGCACGGAAATCCCAGCCCAGCGCCCAGGCGGCACCAACCGGAGCCGGTGCCGTCCACGGCACAACGGAAATCACGCGGCCAATCAGATCAAACTTCATCGCTGCCCATGCCAGCACGGCATTAACCATCGGCGCCAGCAGGAAAGGAATAAAGAACACCGGGTTCATCACAATCGGCGTACCGAAAATCACCGGTTCATTGATATTGAAAATGCTTGGTACCACGCTCAGACGTCCAATGGAGCGCAGGTGCGCGGAGCGGCTACGCAGATAGCAGAACACCAGCCCCATCGTCGCCCCCGATCCGCCGATAACGATAAAGAACGTCCAGAAGGCTTCCATAAAGATGTGTGGCAAAGGCTGGCTCGCCGCCAGCGCGGTCTGGTTCGCCCCCAGGTTTGTCAGCCAGAACATTTGCAGCATCCCGGAGACAATCGCCGCGCCGTGGATCCCGGCAAACCACAGCAGGTGGCCAATCAGCACCGCCAGCAGGATCGCAGGGAGCGAGTCAGCCGCAGAGACCAGCGGTTTGAATATCGACATGATGGCCTGTGGGATCAGCATACCGAACTGCGACTGGATCAGCAGGCTCAGCGGGTATAGCGTGAGCACCACCACCAGCACCGGGATCAGCAAGTCAAACGAGTTTTTGATCATCGGTGGAACCTGGTCTGGCAGGCGGATCCCGATATTGTGTGCTTTCAGGAAACGCATCATCTCAACGCAATAGATCGCCACCAGAATCGCGGTGAAAATACCGGTCCCTCCCAGGCTATCCACCGGTAAAGCGCCTTTGGTTTTAGGGGCGGCGACCAGCAGGAACGCCATCAGCGACAGCATCGCGCACATGAACGGATCCAGCTGATGCGTTTTAACGTAATGTTTGCCCAGGTTGTAGGCAATAGCCGCACAGATATAAAGGGACATCACCCCCATTGTCATATCAAACGGCGTCAGAATTTGACCTTCAAACTGCTTCGCCATATCCAGCCAGGCGCGAGCAAAACCCCAGGTGGTATCAGGCGAAAAAGGCGGGTAAGCGAACACTAATAAAAACGAGCCTACAATCATAAACGGCATCGCTGAGATAAACCCGTCACGAATAGCCATAACGTGACGCTGGGAAGAGATGCGCCCGGCAATAGGGCTGACATAATTTTCAACGAAGCGGAAAATCAGATTAAATGCAGCGTGGTTGGCAGACATAGCAGATCTCCTGTCAGACGTTCGTTTTGGACGCTCTCACGTCACACGTTGTTCCATACATCAGCGTCACAACCTTGCCGGATCGTGTACCTGCGGTACTGCTCAAACGGAATGGTTTCATAATTAGCTCTTATTATTAGATACAGGGGAAGTTACACACTTAGTATTAATCTCTGCATCACGCTCTGCAACCGGTTACTGTAACCGGTTTCTGTGAATGTGAAGGCGATCCAGAAATCGCCCCTGACGGATATTTGTTACTTAAGGGATATTTACAGCGACTAAATTCTTATGACAGATTACGCAGGATATTTGTCAGGAGGAATCAATGAGTTTGCAGTCTGTACAACAGTTTTTTGCCGAACACGCTCCGGATATAGAGATCATTGAGCTTAACCAAAGCACAGCGACTGTTGCCCTTGCTGCTGCCGCGCACAACGTTGAACCCGGCCAAATTGCCAAAACGCTGTCACTGAAAATTAAAAATGACGTGATTCTGGTGGTTGCAAAAGGTGATGCGCGTCTGGATAACAAAAAGCTTAAAGAGACATTCGGCGCAAAAGCCCGCATGCTCAGCAGCGATGAGGTAGTCACCCTGACGGGTCATCCTGTTGGCGGCGTCTGCCCTTTCGGACTGGAAAATCCGCTCTCTGTTTACTGTGACATCACATTAAAACAGTACGCGGAAGTGTTACCCGCAGCGGGTGCCATCCACAGTGCGGTGCGTATATCGCCCGACAGAATGGCGGAGCTGACCGCAGCAAAATGGGTCGATGTCTGCATTTAAACGTTGCGCCAGAAGAACTCTGGCGCACCACTTAACGCTGAGAGAATGAAGGAACGGTGAGAGCTGAACGACGCACTTCCCGGGCAGGGAGATGCGCCAGGATATCCGCCGCATCCAGTAATCCCACGTCAGAATTGACGCCCAGCTTTACCATTGCGTTAAACTTATGCGCCCGGATGGTTTTAATATTGCGTTCAAGCTGCGCCGCAATTTCAGGGATTGAAAATCCCGATGGCATATAACGCAGTATTGCCCTTTCGGTTGGGCTTAACATACGATTCTGGCTAACACACCAGTGATTGTACATGTTGTCATTCACCTGATGCGTTTCGCTGAGTAATGTCTCCAGCCCCTCCATTAGCTGCTTTAGCGGAACCGATTTACTGATTATCCCATGCAAGCGAGAAGGCGAAAGATGGCTGACCAGCCTTGCCTCCATTTCGTCAGAGGCCAGCACGATACGCTGGACGTCGCTGTGGGTGAAGGTGAGATCCCGTAAACAGGCCAGACAGTTTCTCCGCTCTTCACGCTCATCAGACAGTGAATAGATAACCGCATAGAATGAGATATCCGAGAGCGCCGCTTTAAAGCTGGCGAATCTGCTAAACAGGTGCACCTGGTAATGGCTCAGGGCGGGCATCGCAAAGAGATGCTTCAGCCCTACAGCGCTCATTGAGCAGCTTTCGATGACGGCGATATGTCTTGTTGCAGTGGTCTTTTCCATTCCTCAAACTCTCCATAAGCCGACATTAAACTGAGTTCTCGCATTCCCTGGGTACTGCTTATCCACGCGTACATATCGGCATTACTGCGAAGTGATAAGCGGCGCATTGCACTGTTTTTCTGTGCACTGATCGTTTTATTACTTTTATTCAGCAGCGTGGCTATTTGGTTGATTCCCCAACCTTTACCTAATAAACGCAACACCTTGCGTTCAGAGTGGGTGAGCGCAATCATTTGCTCACTCTCTTCTTCAATATCGGACGTTTCCGGTATTAATAACGTCTGGCTTATTCGCTCGGCACGTTCACTGCCCGCGCGAATAGCGTTAATAACGCCTTCGATCGGTTCCATATCCGAAAGCAGCGTGCTTTCCGGACGCATAAGAAGCTCTACTGCAAGTGGATAAAGGGGACGCGAGACAAGGAATATCCAGTGAATGTCCCGATACTGATTCATTAATCCATAATACTGCTCAAGCGTGCCGCGAGGATTACGATACTCACCTGAAATATCGGCAATAACGACCCCAGCGCGACGCAATTGTAGTAGCGTCAACTCCTGCATCGACCGGCAGTACGTTATTTCAAAATCAGGAAAATGACGCGTCATGACGCCACCTAGCCCATTTTGCATGACCGGCACTCTACTAATCACCACTCCGTGTTTACCATTCAATGGCAACATAGACCCTCCCTGTCATAAATTCATTATTTAAGAACGAACTAACCCTACGAGTTTAAACACGCTTGCATCCCTCAGTACAAAACGGCTTAATACTCGCAAATCAGAAGAAATGTCACATGGGTTAAGAAACGCCCAATACTGGCTTAATATCGCATAAAGACCACAAAACTTTAATTAAGATTGCGTGAAAAGATTGAAAATATGAAATTAGAAATACTTAATATATTGTCTTTATAAATCTCTATTTTTATATTCATTAAATAAATAGAAAGTGCGGTTTTCTCCCCCTGCTCACGCGACTGATTGCACAAATGTTGATCTGGCCCAGCGCAAAGGGCCCTGCCCTTTGTGTTAAAAGTTAGCAATCTCTCTTCTCTTCAGGGCGTTTCATGCAGGCAGATCGGTCTACGCAACGTGCTACCACGCGGCTATGTATTCAGTGCGGGCTTTTTCTATTACAACACGGGGCAGAAAGCGCCCTCGTGGAAGAACTTTCCACACGCCTTGGGCTGGCGCTGGGGATGGACAGCGTTGAGAGCTCCATCTCGTCAAATGCCATTGTGCTGACCACCATTAAAGACGGTCAGTGCCTGACCTCCACCCGTAAAAACCATGACCGCGGCATTAACATGCACGTCGTGACGGAAGTGCAGCACATCGTGATCCTTGCTGAACACAAGCTGCTCGATCTGCGGGAGATAGAGAAACGCTTCAACCAGATCAAACCTCTCCGGTATCCACGCTGGCTGGTTGTGCTGATGGTGGGACTCTCCTGCGCCTGCTTCTGCAAGCTCAACGCGGGCGGCTGGGACGGCGCTGTCGTGACCTTCTTTGCCAGCAGCATCGCGATGTATGTCCGCCAGTTGTTGACGCACAGGCAACTGCATCCGCAAATTAACTTCTGCATCACGGCGTTCGTGGCGACAACCGTATCCGGCCTGCTTTTGCGCCAGCCTTACTTCGCCAGCACGCCTACTGTTGCGATGGCCGCCAGCGTATTGCTGCTGGTGCCGGGTTTTCCCTTAATCAATGCCGTCGCTGATATGTTCAAAGGCCACATCAACACCGGTCTGGCGCGCTGGGCGATAGCCAGCCTGCTGACGCTGGCGACCTGTATCGGGGTGGTAATGGCCATGACACTCTGGGGGTTACGCGGATGGGCGTGATGGATTTTCTGCTCACACTGGCGCAGGACATGTTCCTGGCAGCCCTTCCCGCCGTTGGCTTTGCGATGGTGTTTAACGTCCCACAGCGTGCATTACCCTGGTGTGCGCTGCTGGGTGCCATTGGCCACGGCTCACGTATGATCATGATGACCTCGGGCTTTAATATCGAATGGTCGACGTTTATCGCCTCCATGCTGGTCGGCAGCATCGGTATTCAGTGGTCCCGCTGGTATCTGGCGCACCCGAAAGTGTTCACCGTGGCGGCAGTCATTCCTATGTTCCCGGGCATTTCAGCCTATACGGCGATGATCTCCGCCGTCAAAATCAGCCACTTTGGCTACAGCGAACCGCAGATGATCCTGCTTCTGAGCAACTTCCTTAAAGCCTCGTCGATTGTGGGCGCGCTCTCCATCGGCCTGTCGATCCCCGGCTTATGGCTTTACCGCAAACGTCCACGCGTATAATAAAATCGCTTGCAATTGTATCGCACGCTATCTATATTCATTTCATGGACGCAAAAATGAAAGACACCACCAACGCGCTTCTGCTGGATAACCAGCTCTGTTTTGCCCTCTATTCGGCAAATCTGGCGCTTAACAAGCTGTACCGGCAACTGCTGGCGCCGCTTAACCTGACCTACCCGCAATACCTGGTGATGCTGGTGCTGTGGGAGCAGGATGATATTACGGTGTCAGACATTGGCGAGCGGCTGTTCCTGGATTCCGCCACGCTGACTCCCCTGCTGAAACGCCTGGAAAGCGCAGGATTAATCTTCCGCCAGCGTTCCCGTCAGGATGAGCGTCAGGTCGCCGTCACCCTGAGCGACGCGGGTCGGGCGCTGCAACAGCAGGCCGTGACGATACCCCACGCCGTGGGCTGTGCAGCGCAGTGTGATACCGACACCATGCTGGCGCTCAAGCAACAGCTCGAACTTTTGCGCCAACAGCTTCATCGCGCGTAAGGCTATACTTTACGCGTCTGATTCTAACTTAATACATCGCGCGCTATTTAATAGTGCATATAAACGTAAGATGAGGAACCTGCCATGTCTTTAGAAAAAGTTGTCTACACTGCCAAAGCCAAAGCAACCGGAGGCCGTGATGGCCGCGCAACGTCTTCCGATGGCGTTCTGGATGTCAAACTGGGTGTGCCAAAAGAGATGGGCGGCATGGGGGGTGAAGTAACCAACCCTGAACAGCTGTTCGCTGCGGGCTACTCCGCCTGCTTCCTGGGCGCAATGAAGTTCGTTGCGGC
Organism: Enterobacter sp. DTU_2021_1002640_1_SI_PRY_ASU_LCPMC_013; assembly: GCF_032389435.1. Classification (NCBI taxonomy): domain Bacteria; kingdom Pseudomonadati; phylum Pseudomonadota; class Gammaproteobacteria; order Enterobacterales; family Enterobacteriaceae; genus Enterobacter; species Enterobacter sp. DTU_2021_1002640_1_SI_PRY_ASU_LCPMC_013. The sequence continues at coordinate 631,008 of NZ_CP135594.1, read as the reverse complement.
ACGCGACAAATTCGCTCTGCCAAAAGACGCCTTTATTGAAGGCGAAGTGGGGATTGGCCCGCTGCCAACCGGTTTTGGTATCGAAGCGAAGCTGAACATCCACGTTGAAGGGATGGACGCAGCGGAAGCCAAAAAACTGGTGGATGCAGCGCATATCGTCTGTCCGTACTCTAACGCGACGCGCGGCAATATCGACGTGACGCTGAACATCATCGCGTAAACTGCCGCCTGTGATTTTAGCCCCGGTAAGCGTAACGCCGCCGGGGAAATCCTCTCCTTTCCTCCCCCTCTCTCTGTGCTACCATAACCCTCAATCACGTCCGTAGTAATCAGTTGAGAAAGTGTTATGTCCTCCAGAATCCTGACTACCAGCATTGCTGGCATTGATGCCTTTATGCGCGATCCTCGCGGTGTGTTGACGCACGCCGAAGGCGGCACGCTCGCGGTATTTGCCGACAACGCCCCGGCGTTTTATGCGGTCACGCCGGAACGTCTGGCGCAGCTTCTGGAAATTGAAGCGAAGCTGTCGCGTCCGGCGAGCGATGTCATGCTGGATAATCAGTTTTTTGACGAACCCGCCAGCGCCCCGGTGGCCGTTCCAATGGGGAAATTTCCCATGTACGCCGGTTGGCAGCCGGACGCCGATTTTCAGCGGCAGGCGGCCTTATGGGGAATAGCCCTCGCGCAGCCCGCGACGCCAGAAGAGCTGGCGGCCTTTACCGCTTATTGGCAGGCTGAAGGAAAAGTCTTCCACCATGTTCAGTGGCAGCAAAAGTTCGCGCGCAGTCTGCAAATCAACCGCGCCAGCAACAATGGCCAGCCAAAACGTGATATCAATGCCTTTTCAGAACCGGACAAAAAAATCCCTGATGGATTCCGAGGTGCGAAATGAAAAACGTCGGCGACCTGATGAAACGTTTGCAGAAGATGATGCCCGCAAACGTGAAGCCCGCCTTCACCACCGGTGAAGAGCTGCTGGCATGGCAAAAAGAGCAAGGTAAAATTCGCGCGGCTGCCCTCGCCCGCGAAAACCGCGCGATGAAAATGCAGCGCACCTTTAACCGCTCGGGCATTCGCCCTCTGCACCAGAACTGTTCCTTCGAGAATTATAAGGTCGAGTCACAGGGGCAGATGAACGCCCTCAACCAGGCGCGCCAGTACGTGGATGAATTTGACGGCAACATTGCCAGCTTCATCTTTAGCGGAAAACCCGGCACGGGGAAAAATCACCTTGCGGCCGCTATCTGCAACGAGCTGCTGCTGCGCGGGAAGTCAGTGCTGATTATCACCGTGGCCGATATTATGTCCGCCATGAAGGACACCTTCAGTAACCGCGAAACCAGCGAAGAACAGCTGCTGAATGATTTGAGTAACGTGGATTTGCTGGTCATCGACGAGATCGGCGTCCAGACGGAGTCCCGCTACGAAAAAGTGATCATCAACCAGATTGTCGATCGCCGTTCGTCGTCAAAACGCCCAACCGGTATGCTGACGAACCACAATATCGAGGAGATGACCCGACTTCTTGGCGAGCGGGTGATGGATCGCATGAAGCTGGGTAACAGCCTGTACGTCATCTTCGACTGGGACAGCTATCGCAGCCGCGTCACCGGCAAAGAGTATTAAGATATTTCCAGGGAGCACCGGAAGAGCAGAGGTATATACTGAACCCACTTTTGGCCCAAAACGGACCTTGTTGAGTAAATCATTATGAAAAAACAGTTTCTTATCAGCATCCTTACTGGCGCCCTGCTGGTGACTGGCGCAGCGCAGGCCGCATCATGGCAGGAGTCGCTCTCCAGCGCAGCAAGTGAGTTAACCAAAGAGAGCGGTACTTCCCAGGGCGGGCTGTCAGCCTCGTCCCTCACCGGCCTGCTGAGTAACAGCTCCCAAAGCCTGAGCGCCGGAACGATGAACAACGCGGCGGGCATTCTGGAATACTGCGCGAAGCAGAAACTGGCTTCCGTCACCGATACCGAAAACATCAAAAACCAGGTGCTGGGTAAACTGGGTCTGGACACCCAGGAGCAGAAAGCGGACACCAACTATATGGACGGTATTCAGGGTCTGCTGAACGCGCAAAATGGCCAGCAGCTGAACCTCAGCACCCTTGGAAATTCATCTCTGGCGAAACAGGTGAAAACGAAAGCCTGCGATCTGGTGCTGAAACAAGGTGTTAATTTCCTCTCCTGATCGCCTCCCATTTTCTGCCACAACACGCCGGGTTTATTACGTTAGTCTTACACCGCGGCGTGAAGTGCGTTTTTTTACCCCCTGCCACCACCTCAGCCTCCGTATGCCACGATGCGACTGTACTCAAAAATCCGATTTTATAAACCAAATCCTAACAACAGCACACTTTCGTGACACTAAAATTGCAGCTAAGCGACATCGCAATTACATTGTATTACCCAAAAAATAAGCAATTAGCCGGCTAAGCGTCCGGCATGATGAGGATCTGCTGTTGTCAGAGTTAATGTCCCTTGTCCTTTTCCTGGCTTCCATCGGCGTTTATGCCTGGAAAGCTGGTCGTCACACCTGGTGGTTTGTGGCCACCCTGGTGGTGCTCGGCATTTTTATTGTTTTAAACATTACGTTATATGCCAGCGATTACTTTACCGGCGACGGTATTAACGACGCGGTGCTCTACACGTTGACCAACAGCCTGACCGGCGCTGGTGTAGGTAAGTACATCCTTCCGGGTCTGGGGCTGGTGGTCGCCCTGGTGGGCATCTTCGCCGCGCTGGCCTGGGTTCTGCGCCGTCGCCGTCACCGTCCGCATCATCATGGCTACAGCCTGCTGGCGCTGTGCCTGGCGCTGGCCTCCGTGGATGCCAGCCCGGCATTCCATCAAATTACCGAGCTGGTAAAATCCCAGTCGCGCGATGGCGATCCGGACTTTGCGGCCTATTACAAAGAACCCTCGAAGAAGATCGACAATCCCAGACTCAACCTGGTCTATATCTACGGCGAAAGTCTGGAACGCACCTATTTTGATAACGATGCTTTCCCGAACCTGACGCCAGAGCTTGGCGCGCTGAAAGACCAGGGCCTCGACTTCAGCCACACCATGCAGCTCCCTGGCACGGATTACACCATCGCCGGGATGGTGGCCTCTCAGTGCGGCATTCCACTGTTCGCTCCGTTTGAAGGCAACGCCTCCGCCTCAATGTCGAGCTTCTTCCCGCAGAACATTTGCCTCGGCGATATCCTGAAAAATTCGGGCTATGAAAACTACTTTATGCAGGGCGCTAACCTGCGCTTTGCCGGGAAAGATGTGTTCCTGAAATCCCACGGTTTCGATCACCTGTATGGTTCCGAAGAGCTGAAAACCACGGTGGCCGATCCGGCCTACCGCAACGACTGGGGCTTTTACGACGATACCGTTCTGGATGAAACCTGGAAGAAATTCGAGGAGCTTTCCCGCGCCGGTAAACGCTTCTCGCTGTTTGCGTTGACCGTTGACACGCATCATCCGGATGGTTTCGTCTCACGCACCTGTAAACGTCAGGGCTACGACATTGACGGTAAAAACAACAAGTCGTTCAGCGCCGTTACCTGTAGCCAGGAGCATATCGCGGCGTTAATCGAGAAAATCAAAGCGTCGCCGTATTTCAAAAATACGGTCATCGTCGTCTCATCTGACCATCTGGCGATGAAAAACAGCGCCTGGGATGAGCTGAATAAGCTGGATCGCAGCAACCTGTTCTTTGTGCTGCGCGGCGATAAACCGCAGCAGGAGATCATTGCCGCTAAACGTAACTCGATGGATAACGGCGCTACCGTGCTGGATATTCTGGGTGGCGATAACTTCATTGGCCTGGGCCGCAGTACGCTGTCGGGCCAGTCCCTGTCGGAAATCTTCCTCAACATGAAGGAAAAAATCCTCGCCTGGAAGCCGGATATCATTCGTCTGTGGAACTTCCCGAAAGAGATAAAAGACTTCACCATCGATCAGGATAAAAAAATGATCGCGTTCTCCGGCAGCCATTTCCGCCTGCCGCTGCTGCTGCGCGTGTCGGATAACCGCGTCGAGCCGCTGCCGGAAAGCGAATACTCCGCGCCACTGCGCTTCCAGCTGGCGGAATTTGCCCCGCGCGATAATTTCGTCTGGGTCGACAAATGCTACAAAATGGGCCAGCTCTGGTCGCAACAGCTGTCGCTGTCCACCGACTGGTGCGTCTCTCAGGGGCAACTCGGCGGCGAGCAGACCGTGCAACACGTTGACAAACCGCAGTGGCAGGGAAAAACCGCGTTTAAAGATACGGTTATTGATACCGCACGCTATCAACGCAACGTAGACCTGCTGAAAATCGTCGACAACGACATTCGTTATAAAGCAGACAGCTTCATCTTTAATGTTGCCGGCGCACCGGAAGAGGTGAAGCAGTTCAGCGGTATTTCACGGCCGGAATCCTGGGGGCGCTGGTCTAACGCGCAGTTGGGCGATGAGGTGAAAATTGAGTATACCCATCCGCTGCCGGAGAAATTCGATCTGGTGATCACCGCCAGGGCATTTGGTCCCAACGCAAACCGTCCTATACCGGTGCGCGTCGGTGATAAAGAACAGACGCTGACGCTGAGCAATGACGTCACCACCAGCACGCTGCACTTCGATAACCCAACGCGCAGCAATACGCTGGTCATTGTGCCACCCGATCCGCAGTCCACTAACGAAGGGAATATTCTCGGTCACGCTCCGCGCAAGCTGGGGATCGGCATGGTGGAGATTAAAATTGTGAGCAGCGCTGGCTGATGACGGCGTTCACTCTTCGCCCGACGCGCATCGACGACGTCGCTGCCCTGCCCGCCATCGAACGTGCGGCGGGGCAGCGGTTTCGCGACGTTCCTGAGCTGGCCTGGCTGGCAGACAATGAGGTTATTTCTGTTGAAGATCACCTCGGTTACGCCGGACGCGGATTAAGCTGGCTGGCGCTGGCTGACGACAGGCCCGTGGGTTTTATCCTCGCCGAAGCTCATCCATCGTCGCTGTTTATTGTGGAACTGTCGGTTCACCTGGACTGGCAGGGACGAGGTCTTGGACGCCAGTTAATCGCCCGTGCCGCCGCGCATGCCCGCAGTCTGGGGCTGAACTCGCTGACGTTAACGACGTTTCGTGATGTCCCGTGGAATGCGCCCTTCTACAGGCGATTAGGGTTTGAAATGATGACGACGCTGACGCCGGAACTGCGCCAGAAACGCGAGGAAGAGACGGCGCACGGTTTAGCGTATGGTTCCCGCTGCGCCATGCGCCTGCCTCTGTAAGATCGCCCGGTGGCGCTGCGCTTACCGGGCCTACAAAACCCAATTCCGCCGGCCGGGTAAGGCGCAGCCGCCACCCGGCAAATTGCACAATCCGCAGGCCGGGTCAGGCGCAGCCGCCCCCGCCAAAACGCACATCCCGTAGGCCGGGTAAGGCGTAGCCGCCCCCCGGCGAAACGCACAATCCGTAGGCCGGGTCAGGCGCAGCCGCCCCCGCCAAAACGCACATCCCGTAGGCCGGGTCAGGCGTAGCCGCCACCCGGCGAAACGCACAATCCGTAGGCCGGGTCAGGCGCAGCCGCCACCCGGCAAAACGCACATCCCGTAGGCCGGGTCAGGCGCAGCCGCCACCCGGCAAAACGCACAGCGTCAGAACGTTTCCCAGTTATCGCCCGCGTCTGCGGTCGCCGGTTTACGCGCCACTACCGGTGCGGCAACGCTTTTCGCCGAGGCGAACTCGCGCGCCTTCATCTGTTCCTGCTGAATACGGAACACCGCAACGGCCTGCGTCAGACGGCTCGCCTGCTCTTCCAGTGCCGCGGCCGCCGCCGCAGACTCTTCCACCAGCGAGGCGTTCTGCTGGGTCACGCGATCCATCTCAGCCACCGCCAGCCCAACCTGGTCGATACCGCGGCTCTGCTCGTCAGACGCAGACGCGATTTCGCCCATGATATCCGTCACGCGCGTTACCGCATTCACGATCTCACCCATGGTTTCACCCGCGCTTTCAACAAGCGTTGAACCAATTTCCACGCGCCCCACGGAGTCTTCAATCAGGCTCTTGATCTCGCGAGCCGCCTGGGCGCTGCGCTGCGCCAGGTTTCGGACTTCACCTGCAACCACCGCAAAACCACGCCCCTGCTCGCCCGCACGCGCCGCTTCTACCGCCGCGTTCAGCGCCAGAATATTGGTCTGGAAGGCAATCCCGTCGATCACGCTGATGATATCGGCGATTTTCTGCGAACTGCCGGCGATGTCACGCATGGTCTGCACCACGTTATCCACCACCTTGCCGCCTTTCTGCGCGGTTTCAGACGCGCTCAGCGCCAGGTTGCTCGCCTGACGGGCGTTCTCGGCGTTCTGCTTCACGGTGGCAGTCAGCTGTTCCATGCTGGCGGCGGTCTCTTCCAGAGAGGCAGCCTGCTGTTCGGTACGGGATGAGAGATCGTTATTGCCCATCGAGATTTCGCTCGCACCGCTGTAAATGGCGTTGGCGCCGTTACGCACGTCACCCACGGTACGCACCAGCTCGCCCTGCATATGGCGCAGGGAGTCAGCCAGTACACCCATCTCGTTGGAGCCTTCCACGTCGATGCGCTTCACCAGGTCGCCGCTGGCGATATGACGAATGCTGTCAATCAGACGGTTCAGCGGCGAAATTAGCGCCTGACGAATACCCAGCCAGACGGCAACAATCACCACCAGCACCGCAGCCAGCACGCTAATCAGCACCCAGATAGCCTGGCGGTAAGAGCTGTTGCTGTCTTCAACCGCGGTCTGATACAGCGCGTCGTTCTGTTGCAGGTAGTTGACGTACTGCTTCTCAAAGCCATCCTGATAGCTCTGGGTCGGCTGGTCGAAGAACTCATTGATTTTGCCCGCCCCCAGCAGCTGGATCAGCTCAGCCAGCGCGCCATGGTAAATATCGTAATTACGTTTGATTTCCAGTGCCGCAGCGTCGCTCTGACGCGGGTCGCGCGGCAGCGCTTCGTAATCCGCCCAGTTTTTTTCCGCCTGTTTCAGAGACGCAGAGGCAATCTGCATCAGCTCGGCGACGGTTGAGCCGCTGCCGATATTGTTCTGATCCATCATATAGCGGATACCCGCGCGGTTCAGGGTGTTACGGGTTTGCAGCAGCGCCACCCAGCTACCGTTCAGGGTGGATTGTTGCTGGCGAATGGTTTGCAGGATGGTGAAATTCTCTTTGTCATGCTTCAGGGCATTGAAGAAAAGACCACCAGACGTGAGTTGTAAAAGGCCAAATATCGCTAAAACCAGCAGTAAGCTGGTGACAATCTTGATTCGGTTTAACATGTTTTCTCTTTCCTCAGGCAGATACAGAATATTCGGCCTGGCATGAGAAAACTTTACGAAAATCATCCTGGAATTTAGGGTTTTTACGCTTCGTCCCTCGCGGCGATATGTCGGTTTCCAAGTTCAATAAACTCTTCCAGCAGCGCCGTGAGCTGCTTCATCTTCTCAGGCGTATATTCCGCCTCTATCTGCTGGTACGCCTCTTCCACCTGAGCCTGAGCACGCTGGTACAGCGCGTTGCCTTCTTTCGTCAGCGACACGTACAGCTTGCGCTGGTCAGTCACCGGTTTTAAGCGCAGCACCAGACCGTCGCGCTCCATCCGCGTCAGAATGCCGGTCAGGCTTGGGCGCAAAATACAGGTGCGGAACGCCAGATCGTGAAAATCCATGGAGGGATGCTCGGCCAGCACGCGGACGATACGCCACTGCTGCTCGGTCAGATTATGCCGCTTCACTATCGGGCGGAAGTAGCCCATCGCCGCTTCACGCGCCTGCAACAGCGCGATGGTTAATGAGTCATGCATCATCTACCCCTTACATCATTAACAAATAAACAATTAAAAAAAGATGCTTTTATAGACAACACGTTTTAACCCAAAAAGTCTAACAGAAACAAAGCTATTTTTTTAACTTATTGATTTAAATATCAATTCACCCTTTTATGTAAATTTATTGTTATTTGCATCACAAATTATTCACTTCTGATTGCGAAACGAACAGCAAAAGCATAAAACCAGATCATTAACATATTAATGAAATCAAAACCGGACAGCCGGTTTGAGGAGTATGGGAATGAAAGGTACTGTTTTTGCCGTAGCGCTAAACCACCAAAGCCAGCGTGTGGCCTGGGCTGAGGCGTTTGAAAAAGCCCCCTATAACGCGCCGCCAAAAACGGCGGTGTGGTTTATCAAGCCACATAACACTGTTATCCGCGCAGGCGAACCGATCCCCTTCCCGCAGGGAGAAACCGTGTTAAGCGGCGCGACGGTGGCGCTGGTGGTGGGCAAAACCGCCAGCAAAGTACGCGTTGAAGAAGCGGCGGCGTACATCGCCGGCTACGCGCTGGCTAACGAAATCAGCCTGCCGGAAGAGAGCTTCTACCGTCCGGCGATCAAGGCCAAATGTCGGGATGGATTTTGCCCGCTCGGCGAACCTGTCGCCGTTGATAACGTGGATAATCTGACCATCATCACCGAGATCAACGGCCGCGAAGCGGACCACTGGAACACGGCCGATCTGCACCGCAACGCCGCCGAACTGCTGAGCGCCCTGAGCGAATTTGCCACCCTGAACCCCGGCGATGCGATATTGCTCGGCACTCCGCAAAGCCGCGTCGAAGTTCGCCCGGGCGATCGGGTACGTATTCTGGCAGAAGGATTTCCGCCGCTGGAAAACCCGGTGGTGGAGGAACGCGACGTTGCCATCGCTTCGCGCACGCCGCCGCACGCCACGCTGTTCGCCCTCGGCCTGAACTACGCCGATCACGCCAGCGAGCTGGACTTCAAACCGCCCACCGAGCCGCTGGTGTTTATCAAAGCGCCAAACACCTTTAACGGCGATAACCAGACCTCGGTGCGCCCAAACAACATTGAATACATGCATTACGAAGCCGAGCTAGTGGTGGTCATCGGCAAAACCGCGCGCAAGGTCAGCGAAGCCGAGGCGATGGACTACGTGGCGGGCTATACGGTGTGCAACGATTACGCCATCCGCGATTATCTCGAAAACTACTATCGCCCGAACCTGCGGGTGAAAAGCCGCGACGGGCTGACCCCCATCAGCCCGAACGTAGTGCCAAAAGAAGCCATTCCTGACCCGCACAACCTTCGTCTTCGCACCTACGTCAACGGTGAACTGCGTCAGGAAGGCACCACGGCAGACCTGATCTTCAGCATCCCCTACCTGATTGCGTATCTGAGCGATTTTATGACCCTGCAACCGGGCGACATGATTGCCACCGGCACGCCGAAGGGGCTGTCCGACGTGGTGCCGGGCGATGAGGTGGTGGTGGAAGTGGAAGGCGTAGGCCGTCTGGTAAACCGAATTGTCAGTGAGGAGACTGCAAAATGAAAAAGATTAACCACTGGATCAACGGTAAAAACGTCGCCGGAAGTGAGTACTTCCACACCACCAACCCGGCCTCCGGCGAGGTGCTGGCAGAAGTGGCCTCCGGCGGCGAAGCCGAAATCCATCAGGCCGTTGCCGCCGCCAAAGAGGCGTTCCCGAAATGGGCCAACCTGCCGATGAAGGAGCGCGCGCGCCTGATGCGTCGCCTGGGGGATCTGATTGACCAGAACGTGCCGGACATTGCCGCGATGGAAACCGCCGACACCGGCCTGCCGATCCACCAGACCAAAAACGTGCTCATTCCGCGCGCCTCGCACAACTTCGAGTTCTTCGCCGAGGTGTGCCAGCAGATGAACGGCAAAACCTACCCGGTCGACGACAAGATGCTCAACTACACCCTGGTGCAGCCGGTGGGTGTCTGCGCGCTGGTGTCGCCGTGGAACGTGCCGTTTATGACCGCCACCTGGAAGGTCGCGCCGTGCCTGGCCTTAGGGAATACCGCGGTGCTGAAGATGTCTGAACTCTCCCCGCTGACCGCTGACCGTCTGGGCGAGCTGGCGCTGGAGGCGGGCATTCCGGCGGGCGTGCTCAACGTGGTGCAGGGCTACGGTGCGACGGCAGGCGACGCGCTGGTGCGCCATCACGACGTGCGCGCCGTCTCCTTCACCGGCGGTACCGCCACCGGGCGCAACATCATGAAAAACGCCGGGCTGAAGAAGTATTCCATGGAGCTGGGCGGCAAATCGCCGGTGCTGATTTTCGAAGACGCAGACATCGAGCGCGCGCTGGACGCCGCCCTGTTCACCATTTTCTCCATCAACGGCGAACGCTGCACCGCCGGCTCGCGCATCTTCATCCAGCAGAGCATCTACCCGGAGTTCGTCAAACGCTTTGCCGAGCGCGCCAACCGCCTGCGCGTGGGCGACCCGACCGATCCGAACACCCAGATTGGCGCGCTCATCAGCCAGCAGCACTGGGAAAAAGTCTCCGGCTATATCCGCCTCGGCATTGAAGAGGGGGCAACCCTGCTGGCGGGCGGCCCGGACAAACCGACCGATCTGCCTGCGCACCTGAAAGGCGGCAACTTCCTGCGCCCGACCGTGCTGGCGGATGTCGATAACCGCATGCGCGTGGCGCAGGAGGAGATCTTCGGGCCAGTGGCCTGCCTGCTGCCGTTTAAGGATGAAGCGGAAGGCCTGCGCCTGGCGAACGACGTGGAGTACGGTCTGGCATCTTACATCTGGACCCAGGACGTCAGCAAAGTGCTGCGTCTGGCGCGCAGCATCGAAGCGGGCATGGTGTTCGTCAACACCCAGAACGTGCGCGACCTGCGCCAGCCGTTTGGCGGCGTGAAGGCCTCCGGCACCGGGCGTGAGGGCGGCGAGTACAGCTTCGAGGTCTTCGCGGAGATGAAGAACGTCTGTATCTCCATGGGCGACCATCCGATTCCAAAGTGGGGGATCTGATCATGGGAAAATTAGCCTTAGCAGCAAAAATCACACACGTTCCGTCAATGTATCTCTCTGAACTGCCGGGCAAAAACCACGGCTGCCGCCAGTCGGCCATCGACGGGCATAAAGAGATCAGCAAGCGCTGCCGCGAGCTGGGCGTGGACACCATTATCGTCTTCGACACCCACTGGCTGGTGAACAGCGCGTATCACATCAACTGCGCGGACCATTTTTCGGGCGTCTACACCAGCAACGAGCTGCCGCATTTTATTCGCGACATGACCTACGACTACGACGGCAACCCGGAACTCGGCCAGCTGATTGCCGACGAAGCGGTGAAGCTTGGCGTTCGCGCCAAGGCGCACAACATCCCGAGCCTGAAGCTGGAGTACGGCACGCTGGTGCCGATGCGCTACATGAACGCGGATAAGCACTTCAAAGTGATCTCCATCTCGGCGTTCTGCACGGTTCACGACTTCGCCGACAGCCGCAGGCTGGGCGAGGCCATCATCAGTGCCATCGAAAAATACGACGGCACCGTGGCGGTGCTTGCCAGCGGCTCGCTCTCGCACCGCTTTATCGACGACCAGCGTGCGGAGGAAGGGATGAACAGCTACACCCGCGAGTTTGACCGTCAGATGGACGAGCGCGTGGTGAAGCTGTGGCGCGAGGGTCAGTTCAAGGAGTTTTGCAGCATGCTGCCGGAGTACGCCGACTACTGCTACGGCGAGGGCAATATGCACGACACGGTGATGCTGCTGGGGATGCTCGGCTGGGACAAATACGACGGTAAGGTGGAGTTTCTCACCGAGCTGTTCGCCAGCTCCGGCACCGGCCAGGTCAACGCCGTTTTCCCGCTGCCCGCGTAAGGAGCCACCATGCCGCACTTTATTGCTGAATGTACCGACAACATCCGCGAAGAGGCCGACCTTCCGGGGCTGTTCGCCAAAGTGAACGAGGCGCTCGCCGCCACGGGCATCTTCCCCATCGGCGGTATCCGCAGCCGCGCCCACTGGCTGGACACCTGGCAGATGGCAGACGGTAAGCACGATTACGCCTTTGTGCATATGACGCTGAAGATTGGCGCGGGGCGCAGCCTGGAAAGCCGGAAAGAGGTCGGTGAAATGCTGTTTGCGCTGATCAACGCTCACTTCGCGGAAATGATGGCGGGCCGCTATCTGGCGCTCTCTTTCGCCATGGAAGAACTCGATCCGACGCTGAACTACAAACAAAACAACGTGCACGCGTTGTTTAAGTAATACCGCACGGTCTGTCCCCTCTCCCTCCGGGAGAGGGTTAGGGTGAGGGGAAATCTCTGCGGCCTGATGCCCTCACCCCGGCCCTCTCCCACAGGGAGAGGGAGAAAACAAATAAAAACAGGATATCGCCATGCTCGACAAACACACCCATACCCTGATCGCCCACCGCCTGCATCAGGCGGAACAATCCCGGGAGCAGATCCGCGCGATCTCGCTGGAGTACCCGGAGATCACCATTGAAGACGCCTACGCCGTCCAGCGCGAATGGGTGAGCCTGAAAATCGCCGAAGGCCGCGTGCTGAAAGGCCACAAGATCGGCCTCACCTCCAAAGCGATGCAGGCCAGCTCGCAGATCAGCGAGCCGGACTACGGCGCGCTGCTGGACGATATGTTCTTCCACGACGGCAGCGACATCCCCGTGGATCGCTTTATCGTCCCGCGCATCGAAGTGGAGCTGGCCTTCGTGCTGGCAAAACCGCTGCGCGGCCCGAACTGCACGATCTTCGACGTCTACAACGCCACGGATTACGTCATCCCTGCCCTGGAGCTGATCGACGCCCGCTGCCATAACGTTGACCCGGAAACCCAGCGCCCGCGCAAGGTGTTCGACACCATCTCCGATAACGCCGCCAACGCGGGCGTGATCCTCGGCGGCCGCCCGATTAAACCCGACGAACTGGATCTGCGCTGGATCTCCGCCCTGCTCTACCGCAACGGTGTGATCGAAGAGACCGGGGTCGCCGCAGGCGTGCTTAACCACCCGGCAAACGGCGTGGCGTGGCTGGCGAACAAACTCGCGCCATACGACGTGCAGCTTGAGCCAGGCCAGATCATCCTCGGCGGCTCGTTTACCCGCCCGGTTGCCGCCAGCAGAGGCGACACCTTCCACGTCGACTACGGCAACATGGGCTCGATTAGCTGCCGCTTTGTGTAGGAGTGCACCATGGAAAACGCATTTAAGACCGCGCTGAAAGCCGGAAAACCGCAAATCGGCCTGTGGCTGGGGCTGACCAGCAGCTACAGCGCTGAGCTACTGGCCGGGGCCGGTTTTGACTGGCTGCTGATCGACGGGGAGCACGCGCCGAACAGCGTGCAGACCGTCCTGACTCAGCTCCAGGCCATCGCCCCTTATCCCAGCCAGCCGGTGGTGCGCCCATCGTGGAACGATCCGGTGCAGATCAAGCAGCTGCTGGACGTGGGGGCGCAAACCCTGCTGGTGCCGATGGTGCAAAACGCCGACGAAGCCCGTCTGGCGGTCAGCGCCACCCGCTATCCGCCTGCCGGCATTCGCGGCGTCGGCAGCGCACTGGCGCGGGCGTCGCGCTGGAACCGCATCCCGGAGTATCTGCATCAGGCTAACGACGCCATGTGCGTGCTGGTGCAAATCGAAACTCGCGAGGCGCTGAAAAACCTGCCGCAGATCCTGGACGTGGAAGGTGTGGACGGCGTGTTTATCGGCCCGGCGGATCTGAGCGCCGACATGGGCTTCGCCGGCAACCCGCAGCACCCGGAGGTGCAGGCCGCCATCGAACAGGCGATCGCGCAGATCCTCAGCGCGGGCAAAGCGCCCGGCATCCTGATGGCGAATGAACAGCTGGCAAAACGCTATCTCAGCCTCGGCGCGTTGTTTGTCGCAGTCGGCGTGGATACCACCCTGCTCGCTCGCAGCGCCGAAGCGCTGGCGTCCCGCTTTACCGACGTCACCACAGCAGTTGATAACAATAAATCCGTCTACTAAACGTACGATGTGGAGCGCAACATGACGACCTCAACCCTGCATAATAAAGCTGTTGAACATCGCGTTATTAATAAGCTGTTCCGTCGTTTGATCGTGTTTCTTTTTATCCTGTTTGTTTTCTCGTTTCTGGATCGCATCAACATCGGCTTTGCCGGGCTGACGATGGGCAAAGATCTGGGCCTCACGTCGACCATGTTTGGCCTGGCCGCGACGCTGTTTTACGTGACCTACGTGCTGTGCGGTATCCCCAGCAACATCATGCTGGCGAAGGTCGGCGCCCGCCGCTGGATCGCCGGGATCATGGTGGTGTGGGGCATCGCCTCTACCTGCACCATGTTCGCCACCAGCCCCGAAACGCTTTATGTCCTGCGCATGCTGGTGGGCATTGCCGAAGCCGGTTTCCTGCCAGGCATTCTGGTCTATCTCACCTGGTGGTTCCCGGCGTATCACCGCGCCCGCGCCAACGCGCTGTTTATGATCGCCATGCCGGTGACCATGATGCTCGGCTCGATCCTCTCCGGGTACATTCTGGCGATGGACGGGCTGTGGAACCTGAAGGGCTGGCAGTGGCTGTTCCTGCTGGAGGGGCTGCCGTCGGTGGTGCTCGGCGTGGTGACCTGGTTCTACCTTAACGACACCCCGGATCAGGCCACCTGGCTGGATGATGACGAAAAGCAGGCACTCAAAACGATGATCGCCCGCGAGCAGGAGCTGACCATTGCGCACGCCGCCACGCCGCGATCGACGCTGCGCGAGGTGCTGACGCCCGCCGTGCTGCTCTACACGCTGGCCTACTTCTGCCTGACGAATACGCTGAGCGCAATCAACATCTGGACGCCGCAGATCCTGCAAAGCTTCAACACCGGCAGCAGCAATATCGTGATTGGCCTGCTGGCGGCGATCCCGCAGTTTTGCACCATCCTCGGGATGATCTGGTGGAGCCGCCGCTCCGACAGGCTGAAAGAGCGAAAAAAGCACACCATCCTGCCGTATCTGTTTGCAGCGGCGGGATGGATGCTGGCCTCGGCGACCGATCACAGCCTGATCCAGCTGCTTGGCATCATCATGGCCTCAACCGGATCGTTTACCGCCATGGCGATATTCTGGACCACGCCGGATCAGGTTATTAGCCTGCAATCCCGCGCGGTGGCGCTGGCGGTGATCAACGCCATCGGCAACTTCGGGTCTGCCGTCAGCCCATTGCTGATAGGTATTTTGCGCGACGCGACCGGCAGCTTCAGCTCGGGACTGTGGTTCGTGGCGGGTCTGCTGGTGGTGGGCGCGCTGGTGCTGACGCGCATTCCGATGACGCAGCGGGATCAACAGAGGAATGATCATGTGCCAGAGCCCCATCGCCAACATTGATATCAGCAAGGAGTACGACGAAAGTCTGGGCACCGACGATGTGCACTACCAGTCGTTTGCCCGCATGGCGGCCTTTTTTGGCCGCGACATGCAGGCGCACCGCCACGACCAGTATTTTCAGATGCATTTTCTCGACACCGGGCAGATTGAGCTCCAGCTCGACGACCACCGTTACTCGGTGCAGGCGCCGCTGTTCGTGCTAACGCCGCCGTCGGTGCCGCACGCGTTTATCACCGAATCCGACAGCGACGGCCACGTGCTGACGGTGCGCGAGGATCTCATCTGGCCGCTGTTAGAAGTGCTCTACCCCGGTACGCGGGAAGCGTTCGGCCTGCCGGGGATCTGCCTGTCGCTTGCCGACAGACCTGACGAGCTGGCGGCGCTGAAGCACTACTGGCAGCTGATTGCCCGGGAATCCACGGAACAACTGCCCGGTCGCGAGCATACGCTGGTCCTGCTGGCCCAGGCCGTTTTTACCCTGCTGCTGCGCAACGCGAAGCTCGACGACCACGCGTCAGGCGGCATGCGCGGTGAGCTGAAGCTTTTTCAGCGCTTTAACCAGCTGACAGATGCTCATTACCACGAGCACTGGACGGTTCCGGAGTATGCCAGCGAATTGCATCTCACCGAATCTCGCCTGACCGATATCTGTCGCCGCTTCGCCAACCGCTCGCCGAAACGGCTGATCTTCGACCGCCAGCTGCGGGAAGCCAGGCGTTTGCTGCTGTTTTCCGACAGCGCGGTCAGCGAGATTGCCTGGCAGCTGGGGTTTAAGGACCCGGCCTATTTTGCCCGGTTTTTTAACCGCTTAGTGGGGTGCTCGCCGAGCGCGTATCGGGCGCAGAAAGTACCGGTATCGCCTGTTCCCCTCACCCCTGCCCTCTCCCAAAGGGAGAGGGAGTAACCGTCCCCTCTCCCTTTGGGAGAGGGTTAGGGTGAGGGAAATCACACTCTGCGATCTCACCCGAAAAGTACCTGCCGTTGTCCCAATCGTCCCTTCACGTTCCGCCCCTCTCACGCTTCAATTAAACAACAAAAACAAAACATAAATTTAACAACCCTATTCCGATACGAGGTCCCTATGAAGCCTGAAGATTTCCGCGCTGATGCCAAACGTCCGTTAACCGGTGAAGAGTATTTAAAAAGCCTGCAAGATGGCCGTGAGATTTATATCTACGGCGAGCGCGTTAAGGACGTCACTACCCACCCGGCATTTCGCAATGCGGCGGCGTCCATCGCCCAGATGTACGATGCCCTGCACAAGCCAGACATGCAGGATACCCTCTGCTGGGGTACCGATACCGGCAGCGGCGGCTACACCCATAAATTCTTCCGCGTGGCGAAAAGTGCCGACGATCTGCGCCAGCAGCGTGACGCCATCGCCGAGTGGTCGCGCCTGAGCTACGGCTGGATGGGGCGTACGCCGGACTACAAAGCCGCGTTCGGCTGCGCGCTCGGCGCTAACCATGCCTTCTACGGTCAGTTCGAGCAGAACGCCCGCAACTGGTACACCCGTATTCAGGAAACCGGCCTGTACTTTAACCACGCCATCGTCAACCCGCCGATCGATCGCCATAAACCGGCGGACGAGGTGAAAGACGTTTACATCAAGCTGGAGAAAGAGACCGACGCCGGGATCATCGTCAGCGGCGCGAAAGTGGTGGCCACCAACTCGGCATTGACCCACTACAACATGATCGGCTTCGGCTCCGCGCAGGTGATGGGGGAAAATCCGGACTTCGCGCTGATGTTCGTCGCGCCGATGGATGCCGAAGGGGTGAAGCTGATCTCCCGCGCCTCATACGAGATGGTGGCAGGGGCGACAGGCTCTCCGTACGACTACCCGCTCTCCAGCCGCTTTGACGAGAACGACGCCATTCTGGTAATGGATCATGTGCTGATCCCGTGGGAAAACGTGCTGATCTACCGCGATTTTGACCGCTGCCGTCGCTGGACGATGGAAGGTGGCTTCGCCCGCATGTACCCGCTTCAGGCCTGCGTGCGTCTGGCAGTGAAGCTCGACTTCATCACCGCTCTGCTGAAGAAGTCGCTGGAGTGTACCGGCACCCTCGAGTTCCGCGGCGTGCAGGCGGATCTCGGCGAAGTGGTGGCGTGGCGCAACATGTTCTGGGCGCTGAGCGACTCCATGTGCTCCGAAGCCACTCCGTGGGTAAACGGCGCGTATCTGCCTGACCACGCGGCGTTACAGACCTACCGCGTGATGGCGCCAATGGCCTATGCGAAGATCAAGAACATCATCGAACGTAACGTGACCTCCGGGCTGATCTACCTGCCGTCCAGCGCGCGGGACCTGAACAACCCGCAGATCGACCAGTACCTGGCGAAGTACGTGCGCGGCTCCAACGGGATGGATCATGTCGAACGCATCAAGATTCTGAAACTGATGTGGGATGCCATCGGCAGCGAGTTTGGCGGACGTCACGAGCTGTACGAAATCAACTACTCCGGTAGCCAGGATGAGATCCGCCTGCAATGCCTGCGTCAGGCGCAAAGCTCCGGCAACATGGACAAGATGATGGCGATGGTTGACCGCTGCATGTCCGAGTACGACCAGCACGGCTGGACCGTACCGCACCTGCACAACAACACTGATATCAACATGCTGGATAAGCTGCTGAAATAACGCAGCGGGAGGTTTCAATGCAATCTGAAGAACGCCTGCGTTTTCGCGACGCGATGGCCAGCCTGTCGGCGGCGGTGAATGTGGTCACCACCGAGGGCGATGCGGGTCGCTGCGGCATTACCGCCACCGCCGTCTGTTCGGTCACGGACACTCCGCCCTCGGTCATGGTTTGCATCAACGCCAACAGCGCCATGAACCCGGTCTTCCAGGGCAACGGCAAACTGTGCGTCAACGTGCTGAACCACGAGCAGGAGATCATGGCCCGCCACTTTGCCGGGATGACCGGCATGGCAATGGAGGAGCGCTTTGCTCTCTCCTGCTGGCAGAAAGGACCGCTGGCGCAGCCGGTGCTGAAAGGCGCTCTGGCAAGCCTGGAAGGTGAGATAACCCAGGTGCAAACCATCGGCACCCATCTGGTCTACCTTGTGGAGATTAAGAACATCATCCTCAGCAGCGAGGGGCACGGCCTGATCTACTTCAAACGCCGTTTCCACCCGGTGATGATGGAGATGGAAGCCGCGATTTGATCCCGTTGCACAAAAAAACGCTAAGGTTTCCGCAAAGGTGCGCCGTTAACTATCCATAAGATAAATTTTCCGGGGCGGCTGGCGACGTCGTCAGCCGCCCCCTTAACGCTGGAAAGTCTTATGGCCCCTTCACCCCGCAGCCGCTCGGCTGAACGTCTGGTTGAAATCATTATTGCCCTGCACCGCAACGGAAGCGTTAATCGCCGCGATCTGATGCAAAAATTTGGCATTACCGAACGCACGGTGTACCGCGATTTACAGGCGCTTTCCCCGATTATTGAACACGACGGCAAAGGGCGCTATCAGCTGCTGCCCGCGTATCAGCCCTGCCGCTGCGTGCACTGCCCTGAAGCGAACGACAAAAGCCCACAGGGCTAGATTATTCTCAGTGATCTCAATCACATAATTTCTCCCACCGGGGGTGAGCCTTAACCACTCACCCTCGCTTTTGACCGCTCACGCATCGCTTTCAACCACTCACCCATTTACCGTGCTTTACACGCGCGAGGATCTGGCACGATCGCTCCAGCATTAATCAATACCTCCTCACAACGAACCCTGACCCTTTTTTCTTTACATAAAAAACCAGGTCTTATTATGGATACTAAAAAACTACTTAAGCACGTGCCCTGGGCCATCCTCGGGATCATCGGTGCTTTCTGTCTGGCGGTTGTCGCATTACGCCGGGGCGAGCACGTCAGCGCCCTGTGGATCGTGGTCGCGTCGGTTTCCGTCTACCTTGTGGCTTATCGCTACTACAGCTTGTACATCGCGCAGAAGGTTATGAAGCTCGACCCGACGCGCGCCACCCCGGCGGTTATTAACAACGACGGCCTGAACTACGTGCCAACCAACCGTTACGTGCTGTTTGGTCACCACTTCGCCGCCATTGCAGGCGCGGGTCCGCTGGTCGGTCCGGTGCTGGCTGCGCAGATGGGCTACCTGCCGGGTACGCTCTGGCTGCTGGCGGGCGTAGTGCTGGCGGGAGCGGTGCAGGACTTTATGGTGCTGTTTATCTCCTCACGCCGTAACGGTTCGTCGCTGGGCGAGATGATCAAAGAGGAGATGGGCCGCGTGCCAGGCACGATCGCCC
This sequence comes from Enterobacter sp. DTU_2021_1002640_1_SI_PRY_ASU_LCPMC_013, assembly GCF_032389435.1. Lineage (NCBI taxonomy): Bacteria > Pseudomonadati > Pseudomonadota > Gammaproteobacteria > Enterobacterales > Enterobacteriaceae > Enterobacter > Enterobacter sp. DTU_2021_1002640_1_SI_PRY_ASU_LCPMC_013. Next base: position 611,568 of record NZ_CP135594.1, on the reverse strand, counting down.
TGTTCGGCTGCTTCCTGATCATGATCATCATCCTGGCAGTGCTGGCCCTGATCGTGGTGAAAGCGCTGGCCGAAAGTCCGTGGGGCGTCTTCACCGTCTGCTCTACCGTACCGATTGCGCTGTTCATGGGCATCTACATGCGCTTCCTGCGCCCTGGCCGCGTTGGCGAGGTGTCGGTCATCGGTATCGTGCTGCTGGTCGCCTCCATCTACTTCGGCGGCGTGATTGCACACGACCCGTACTGGGGCCCGGCGCTGACCTTTAAAGACACCACCATCACCTTCGCGCTGATCGGCTACGCATTCATCTCAGCGCTGCTGCCGGTGTGGCTGATTCTGGCTCCGCGTGACTACCTGGCAACCTTCCTGAAAATCGGCGTTATCGTCGGGCTGGCCATTGGTATTGTGATCATCAACCCGGAGCTGAAAATGCCGGCGGTGACGCAGTACATTGACGGTACCGGTCCGCTGTGGAAAGGCGCCCTGTTCCCGTTCCTGTTTATCACCATTGCCTGCGGTGCCGTGTCTGGCTTCCACGCGCTGATCGCCTCCGGCACCACGCCGAAGCTGATGGCCAACGAAACCGACGCGCGCTTTATCGGTTACGGCGCGATGCTGATGGAGTCCTTCGTGGCGATCATGGCGCTGGTTGCGGCGTCGATTATCGAGCCTGGCCTGTACTTTGCGATGAACACACCGCCGGCGGGTCTCGGCATTACCATGCCAAACCTGCATGAGATGGGCGGCGAAAATACCGCGCTGATCCTGGCGCAGCTGAAAGACGCCAGCGCACACGCGGCGGCGACCGTCAGCTCCTGGGGCTTCGTGATTTCGCCTGAGCAGATCATGCAGACCGCGAAAGACATCGGCGAACCGTCCGTGCTGAACCGCGCAGGTGGTGCACCAACGCTGGCCGTGGGTATCGCACACGTGTTCCACAAAGTGCTGCCGTGGGCGGACATGGGCTTCTGGTACCACTTCGGTATTCTTTTTGAAGCGCTGTTCATCCTCACCGCGCTGGATGCCGGTACGCGTGCAGGCCGCTTCATGTTGCAGGATCTGCTGGGTAACTTCGTGCCATTCCTGAAGAAAACCGACTCGCTGGTGGCCGGCGTTCTGGGCACTGCGGGCTGCGTAGGCCTGTGGGGTTATCTGCTGTATCAGGGCGTTGTTGACCCGCTGGGCGGCGTGAAGAGCCTGTGGCCGCTGTTCGGTATCTCTAACCAGATGCTGGCGGCTGTGGCCCTGGTGCTCGGTACCGTTGTCCTCGTGAAGATGAAACGCACCAAATACATCTGGGTCACCGTGGTGCCTGCGCTGTGGCTGCTGCTCTGCACCACCTGGGCGCTGGGTCTGAAACTGTTCAGCACCAACCCGCAGCTGGAAGGCTTCTTCTTCATGGCTAACCAGTACAAAGAGAAGATTGCCGCAGGCGGCGCGGATCTGACCGCGCAGCAGATTGCCAACATGAACCATATCGTGGTGAATAACTACACCAACGCGGGTCTGAGCATTCTGTTCCTGGTGGTGGTGTACAGCATTATCTTCTACGGCATCAAAACCTGGATGAAAGTGCGTAACGTTGAGGGCCGTACGGACAAAGAGACCCCGTACGTACCGGTGCCGGAAGGCGGCGTGAAGACCTCCTCACACCATTAATTAAGCATGTTACTGTAGGCCCGGTAAGCGTAGCGCCACCGGGCTTCTTCTATCTGGAACCCTCAATGTTTGGTAACTTAGGCGAAGCAAAAAAATACCTCGGTCAGGCGGCGAAAATGCTGATTGGCATTCCGGACTATGACAACTACGTTGAGCATATGAAGACCAACCATCCGGATAAGCCGTACATGACCTACACTGAATTCTTCCGCGAGCGCCAGGAAGCGCGCTACGGCGGAAGTGGAGAAGGCGGCGTCCGCTGCTGCTAAAGGAGAAACCATGACCCCGATTGCCGTTACCCTGCTGACCGGTTTCCTCGGCGCCGGTAAAACCACCCTGCTGCGCCACATTCTGAACGAGCAGCACGGCTTCAAAATCGCCGTCATCGAAAACGAATTTGGCGAAGTCTCCGTTGACGATCAGCTGATTGGCGACCGCGCCACCCAGATCAAAACCCTGACCAACGGCTGCATCTGCTGCACCCGCTCTAACGAATTAGAAGACGCCCTGCTGGACCTGCTCGACAGCCGCGATCGCGGTGACATCGACTTCGACCGACTGGTGATCGAGTGCACCGGCATGGCCGACCCCGGCCCGATTATTCAAACCTTTTTCTCCCATGAGATCATTTGCCAGCGCTACCTGCTGGACGGCGTCATCGCTCTGGTGGATGCGGTCCATGCCGACGAGCAGATGAACCAGTTCACCATCGCCCAGTCCCAGGTTGGCTACGCCGACCGCATCCTGCTGACCAAAACCGACGTGGCGGGTGAAAGTGAAAAACTGCGCGAGCGCCTGACGCGCATCAACTCGCGTGCGCCCATTTACACGGTGACGCATGGCGATATCGATCTCGCTCAGCTGTTCAACACCAACGGCTTTATGCTGGAAGAGAACGTCACCGCGAAACCGCGCTTCCACTTTATGTCCGACAAGCAAAACGACGTGGCGTCGATTGTGGTGGAGCTGGATTATCCGGTAGACATCAGCGAGGTCTCCCGCGTGATGGAGAACCTGCTGCTGTCATTTGCCGACAAGCTGCTGCGCTATAAAGGGATGCTGTGGATCGACGGCGAGCCGAACCGCCTGTTGTTCCAGGGCGTGCAGCGCCTGTACAGCGCCGACTGGGATCGCCCGTGGGGCGATGAAGCGCCGCACAGCGTGATGGTGTTTATTGGAATACAGCTGCCGGAAGAGGAAATTCGGGCAGCGTTTGCGGGGCTGAAAAAGTAAATCGCCGCTCCCTTTTAAACAAAAAAGGGAGCGTATTTCATTGAAGTAAAATGCGGGTTTCGCCCTTTCTGTTTGCAATATTGTCTGTTATGTTCTTACCAATAATGAAATCATGCTTTGATTAATATACCTTACAATATTAATTAATTGGATTTGTATAATTTTCATCAATTGGTAGGCGTAATATGGCAATCATTATTCCCACAATTAGCAGCTGTAGCGAGAAAATTACGGCCGGAGAAAAAAGGCTGGCAAGGCTTCTGGAGGGTGGGCTCAGCGAACAGTTTACCTGCTGGTATGATACCCGAATGGGTGACAAAGACGATCATCCTGATTTTGTGATTCTGGCCCCCGATAAAGGGCTGCTGTTTATAGAAGTGAAAGATTGGTTTATCACCAAAATAAAATCAGCTAATAAAACCCATATTAATTATGAAACCAAAAACGGCATAGAGCCGTTGAAGAACCCACTCGAACAGGTTCGACAATATACCTTTCATATCATTAACAGCCTGAAAAAAGATCCTCTGCTTCGCCAGCAACAGGGAGAGCATGAGGGCGGTTTTATTATGCCGTATGGGTATGGTGTTTATTTGAGCAACATCACCCGAGCACAGTTAGAAAAGAATTTTACACCCGAAGAGTTGAATGAGATATTGCCCACCAGCCAGGTAATTTGCAAAGATGAGCTGACCGAGTTTATGACCCGAGAACAAATCTCCGTTCGGCTCGAATCCCTTCTGAGACATCGCTTCGCCCATCATGCTACCCCACAACAACTTGACCGCATTCGGTGGCATCTTTATCCCGATGCACGTATTAACTCATCCGTGACGCGGGTTGATCTGGATAATTTTACGTTCCACACTCCTGATGTGGTATGCATGATGGACAGGAACCAGGAACAACTTGCCAGAAGTATGGGGTCGGGACACCGTGTTATTCATGGCGTGGCAGGCTCTGGCAAAACGCTCATTTTGCACCACCGATGTATTGAGCTTGCTAACAACATTGAAAACACCAAACCGATACTGGTGATTTGTTACAACATTACGTTGGCCAAAAAACTCAAAGCACAACTGGAGCAACACACTCTCCGCCTTCCCGTCGACGTCACCCATTTTCACGCCTGGTGTTATCAACAATTAAACGCGCATCGGCGTCTTCCCCCCAGGAGCAAAAACTTTATTGAACTGATGGAGAATGCGCTAACGGTGGCATTTGAAGAGGGAGTGATCAAACCGGAGCAGTACAGCGCCGTTTTGATCGATGAAGGACACGATTTTAAGCCGGAATGGCTCAGAATTCTCGCTAAGATGCCGGACAATAAAGATAGCTCCCTGCTTTTCCTGTACGACGATGCTCAATCAATTTATCAGAAAAAGAAAGCTCTCGATTTTACCCTGTCCAGCGTCGATATAAAGGCTCAGGGCCGCACAACTATCCTGGATACCAATTATCGTAACACCCGACAAATACTCCATTTTGCCAGCAGCGTAGCATTTAATTATCTCAATAATCACATAGAAGCTTCACTCAAATACCAGCAGCCTGCCGCAGGAGGTCTGTCCGGGAAGTATCCGGCGCTGGCCAGCTTTGATAATCAGGACGAGGAGATTACACGCGTCCTTGATTGGGTCACAGAGCAGCGACAGGAGGGTGTTGCATGGTCGGAAATCGCCATACTGTGCCCCTCAACGTACAGCATTTCAGGTATGCTCGCGCCACGGCTTGAAGCCCGCAAGATCCCATATCAGATGATTGTCTCAAGTGATGATAAAAAGCACTGGTCCCCGCAGAATGATTTCCTCTGCGTCATGCCGCTGCCTAGCAGCAAGGGGCTTGAGTTTAACTCGGTCGCCATTATGGATGCGGCAAAGGAAAGGGACAGCGAAGATCTGAGTGACGATATCAAACGCCTTTACGTCGGTTTTACCCGCGCGCGACAGAATCTTCTGGTGACAATGCACGGAACCGGAAACCTGCGAGATCATCTGGTCGAAACCTGGGAAAGGAGTGCTAAAACGATCTAGCTCTACCTCCCCTCTCCCCCCGCGGGGAGAGGGTAAGTGGCTCAGCCCTGGTTCAACGCCTCCGTCAGCGTCACAATCCACAGCTCGCTGTCGGACTCCGGTTTCTTCAACGGCTTCACGCTGAGAGTGGTTTCAACCGGTTTCTCATCCAGCGTCAGTGCCCCCTGCGCGTTCACCCGATAATCCTTGAGCTTCTTGCCTTCGACTGGCTTCTGCATCGCCACCTTCACGCCAAAGTCATTATCGTTCGCCACTGCCAGCGTTTTGCTGTCAATCAGCGCCAGCCCTTCGGCCTTTTCCTGCTGCCAGCCCAGCGCACGCAGATCGACCACCTGCGTTTTTTCCGCAAGCGTGATGCCGCGCTGCGCCAGCGTTTTCTCATCATCAAACTCCGGGTATTCGCCCGGCTTGTCGAAGGCCGCCAGATCGCTCGCCTTGCTCAGATCAACCCTGTAGATGAGGTTACGCATTGCGTCATTTTTATCCTCGCCCTGTTCAATCAGCAGAATGGTGTGGTTATCCAGCGCCACTATGTCGCCGATTTTGGCGTCGCTGTTTTTGCTGTAGGCCGCGCTGTCGACAGGGTAGCCGTACATCGCGGTTTTCCCGGTCGCCGGATCGAAGCTCACCAGACGCGTAAACAGCGCCTGTTTTTTGCTCTTCCCGTCGATATCCAGTGTGCTTTGCACGGCGGCGATAATGCGTCCGTCCGGCATGCGGGTCAGCCCTTCAAAGCCCCGGTTTGCCTGACGCCATTTGATAACGTTTGGCAGACCACCTGCGATGGCTTTCTCCCCTTCCGTCGCCTGCGGACCGTGGATCGCGAGGATTTTCCCTTTACTGTCGACGTTAATCAGGAACGGGCCATACTCATCGCACAGCCAGTAACCGCCCTTCCCGTCCGGCGTGATGCCTTCCGTATCCAGCCCGCGGTTATCACCTTTCAGCACTTTTAAGGTGTCGCTTAGCGCGACTTCATTGGTAGATCCAATCACGCCGCTTTGCAGCGGCAGGCCGTTGATCTCGCCTTTATCGTCATGCAGCGGTCGCGCGTCCACGGCCTCCGCTTTACCGTTTCGCACGCGGATCGTCATCAGCAGCGGGGCGAAATCCGGGGTAACAAAGATTTTGGCATCGTTTTCCCCCATTTTTGGCGAATCCGCGTTAGGACCGCGATCGGTCACGGTCGCAAACGTCAGCGCATCGCCCTGCTTGCCCGTGAACAACAAACCCGAACCAATCCCCACCGGGAGCCCGTTCGGGAATGTGCTGGCAAACGCACCGCTGTATTTGACATGCGCGCCTTCGGGAAAGCTGACGACATAGCGCTCCGCGGTTGGCTGTGCCGCCAGGCCAGAGAAAGAGAGCGCACAACCGACTAGCACAGGAATAATTTTTCTTTTCATATTGTTAGCATCCAGTAAGTGAAGCCAACAACGTAATGAAGAAACGTGTCAGAAAAATGACATGTAATGTCAACGAAGCGGCGCGTACGGACGTATATCAATCACCAGAAATGTAAACCTCTGTCTTTATCTGTGTCAGCTGAAATACTTTTGGAAATTATTAGAAACCCAATTAATTCATGGCGAAGGACTATTTGCACCTCGTTCATTTTACGTTTAGCCAGGAATGTAAACTGTCCCTAAACGCGAATGTATTGGACATTGACGATTTGCCATATAAACAATTCATCAACATTTACCATTCAAAAACCCAACTCAAACAGCATATAAATGCGAGACCTATCACATTTGCAGTCATAAACATCGCTTGTTAAGGTGCCCTCAGATTATTTTAATGACGAGGAAACACTCATGAAAAAACTTAACATCCTGATCCTTTCTGCTCTGACCGCCGTATCGGGCTCCGCACTGGCCATGGGTGGCAGCATTGAGCAGGGTAAAAACTTTACTAACCTCAATCTGGAAATGGGGAAATCCTCATCCGGCCTGTATGCGGAGAGCAACTGGCTGAAAAACACCGATGACGGCACCCAGACCGGCGGCGTTGGGGCAGGCTACAACCTGGAAGTGGGTCCGGTGATGCTGAACGCTGGCGCGAAAGCCATCTACATCGGCCCGAAAAAAGGCGATAACGGCGTAGCATTCCCGATTGGCGGCGGCGTTAACGTTGCGCTTACGGACAGCATTCACGTGTTTGGTGAAGGTTATGTGGCGCCAGACGGCCTGAACAACAGCGTGAAGAACTATGTTGAAGCTAACGGCGGCGTAAGCTGGACGCCAGTCAAACCTGTCACGCTGAAAGTGGGCTATCGCCACGTGAGCGTAGACGGTAAAGACGGTCGTCCAAACCACACGCTGATCGACGGTGCATATGTAGGCGGTGGAGTGTCCTTCTAAGCCTGTTTGCGCGTTTCGCCCGGCGGCGCTACGCTTGCACGGGCCTACAATGAAGGGTGCAATGTATTAAAATTATTGCACATTGTAGGCCGGGTAAGCGCAGCGCCACCCGGCAAGAAAGGCGATGCGACCGTTAATAAAAAACCTGCCGGATGGCAGGTTTTTTTTATTACCGCATTACTTGCGAACGACCACCAGCTTCTGGTTCACAAACTCTTTGATCCCCAGGTCCGACAGCTCGCGTCCGTAACCCGAACGTTTTACGCCGCCGAACGGCAGCTCTGCCGCAGTGTCGGTGAGCCAGTTGATGTACACCATCCCGGTCTCAATGCGCGACGCCATTTTCTTCGCGCGCTCGATGTTCTGGCTGAACACCGCGCCGCCCAGACCGTAGTGGGAATCGTTAGCCAGTGCGACCGCTTCGTCGTCGCTTTTCACCACGTAAACCTGCGCTACCGGACCGAAGAACTCCTCGAAGTACGCCGGGTTATCACGCGAGATATGCGTCAGGATGGTCGGCTCAAAGAAGCTTCCGTCACGCTGAACCGGCTTGCCGCCATGGTGCAGCTTCGCGCCATTTTTCACCGCCTCGTTAACCTGTTTAGTTAGCGTCTCCAGCGCGTCTTTGGACGACAAAGGCCCCAGCGTGGTGCTTTCGTCCAGCGGATCGCCAATTTTCACCTGCTTAAACGCCTCGGTGAATTTGCTCAGGAAGGCGTCTGCAATCTTTTCATGCAGGATAAAGCGCTTCGCCGCGGTACAGACCTGCCCGGCATTGTTCAGCCGCGCGTTAACGCCGATCTTCACGGCTTTATCCAGGTCGGCATCGTCCAGCACCACGAACACGTCGTTCCCGCCCAGTTCCAGGGTCGATTTTTTGAGGTGCTTCGCAGCCTGTGCCGCAACCACGCTACCCGCTTTTTCTGAACCGGTCAGCGCCGCCCCCTGTACGCGATCGTCGGCGATAATGTTCGCCACCTGTTCGGACGAGATAAACAGGTTGGTCCACGCCCCTTCCGGCGCGCCCGCTTCACGTACCAGCTGTGCAAAGGTCTCTGCACAGTGCGGCACGATGCTGGCGTGCTTGGCGATCACCGGGTTGCCCGCTGCCAGGTTTGGCGCCAGAACGCGCATCAGCTGATAGTACGGGAAGTTCCATGGCTCGACGGCCATCAGCACGCCGATGGGGTGATGTTCAACCCATGCTTCCCCGAGTTCAGAGTCATACTTCACCGGGGCCAGGAACTGCTTCGCGTTGTCCGCATAGTAGCGGGCGATTTGCGCGCACAGCTTCACTTCGCCGCGGCTTTGTTCGATGAGCTTACCCATCTCCTGACTGGCGATTTTCGCCAGATCCTCCACGCGTTCGTCGATCAGGTCCGCCAGCTTATGCAGCACCGGCAGGCGCTGGCTTATGTCGCCTTTCGCCCAGTCGGAATGATAGAGCGCATCGGCTGCCTTCAGCGCCGCTTCAACGTCTGCGTCAGTGTGAGAGGGATATTCTTTGATGAGCTGGTTCGTGGCAGGATTTACTGTCTGGTAAGCCATATCGAATCTCCTTGTTTTACCGCTTAGGGTATTAAGGGTAGTCAATCTGACTGAAAGTAAAAGTAAAGTTTGGTATGTATGCTGACTCGAAGTTCCCGCCTCGCCATTTTCTTCTTGAGATAGATAATGGCATTAACTACTATCAATCGATTAATCCGAAACCTACTAATTACTGACAATAGTTATTTAGACCATCAAGGTAACATAGTGAAACTATTCAAAAATGACGATGCTTTCTTCGATAGAGTATCAAAAATTAGCACAATATTTGCTACTACAGGAACGTTAGCCTTCGGCATTTATGCCTACTTTAATACGATACACCCCGTATTTGAAAAAGAAAAAGAGTTGCAAGGCTTAAGAGCAGAAAAGCTTAGTCTTGAATCAGAGAAGAGTAGATTAAGTACTGACAATCTCTTATTGAAAAATAAATTCATAGCATCGAGCAATCGTTTGAATGAACTCAATGAAAAACTTAACAAAACAAATACCGTTCTGTTAGAGAAGCAAAATTTTCTTGATAAATTAAACAGAGATCTTGTTGTAGCACAAAAGCAAACCATCCTCGGAAAACTAGATATGCTGCGGGAAAAACTCCTTAGCACCGCCATTTATCAAATATCAACAAAAGGAAAAACAAAGTTTGATGTTATTTCTTATTCAAGCTCATTACTTCCAGACAAAAAAAAGAAACTTTCACCTACTGATAAAAAAGCCTATGAATATTTTGAAGGTTACATTCACAATAATAGCAACCAAAAAATCGAGGAGATTGACGACATCATAAAGTATGCCGTTATGCTGCCTGTATCATATAAAATTAAAGAAAATATGTTAAATGATAATGACTAATCTTTGTTTAGCTAAGGGCTTTGCACATTCCCCCCGTATCCCTCTATCCTTAACCCATGGAAAAACATACCGAACTCAAACGCGCCAAGCTTCTTGCGCTGTCGCTGCTGCTGATTGCCGTCGCAGCGTTTATCACCACTCTGTTCCTGCCGCAAACCTTCTGGGTGCGCGGCGTAAAGGCCATTGCCGAAGCGGCGATGGTCGGCGCGCTGGCGGACTGGTTTGCCGTTGTCGCGCTGTTCCGCCGGGTGCCAATTCCCTTTATCTCGCGCCATACGGCGATTATCCCGCGCAATAAAGACCGCATCGGCGACAATCTCGGCCAGTTCGTGCAGGAAAAGTTTCTCGATACGCAATCCCTTGTCGATCTTATCCGTCGCTACGAGCCCGCACAGATGATTGGGACCTGGTTCAGCCAGCCCGATAACGCCCGGCGCGTGGGGCAGCATCTGGTGCAGGTGATGAGCGGTTTTCTGGAACTTACCGACGATGGGCGCATTCAGCGCCTGCTCAAACGCGCCGTTCACAAGGCTATCGACAAGGTTGATTTAACCGAAACCAGCGCCGTCATGCTGGAAAGCATGACCAAAAACAACCGTCACCAGGTGCTGCTGGACGCCATCATCAACCGCCTCATTACCCTGATTCAGCGGGAAAGCACGCGGGAATTTATTGCCGACCAGATCGTCCACTGGCTTAAGACCGAGCATCCGCGCAAGGCGATGGTGCTGCCCACCGAGTGGCTGGGCGATCAAAGCGCGGAGATGGTGTCGAACGCGGTGAACACGCTGCTGGACGATATCAGCCACGACCGCACGCACCAGATCCGTCAGGCGTTTGACCGCGCCACGATCAAGTTCATCGACAATCTGAAAAACGATCCGGAGATGACGGCGAAAGCCGAGAATATCAAACACTATCTGAAGAATGACGAAGCCTTTAACCGCTATCTGGGGGAAATGTGGGCTGACCTGCGCCAGTGGCTGAAAAATGACATGCAGAGCGATGATTCCCGCGTGAAGCAGCGTATCGCCAACGCCGGGCTGTGGTTTGGCGAAACGCTGACCAACGACGCCAGCCTGCGGGCGTCGCTGAATGAGCATCTGGAGCAGGCCGCGCACCGCGTGGCGCCTGATTTCGCCGCGTTCCTGACGCGACATATCAGCGACACGGTGAAAAGCTGGGATGCCAAAGACATGTCACGCCAGATAGAACTCAATATCGGTAAAGATCTTCAGTTCATTCGCGTTAACGGTACCCTGGTGGGCGGAACAATTGGCCTGATCCTGTTTCTGCTCTCGCAGTTGCCCGCCGTGCTGGGGCATTAATCTGCTTTTGACGGCGCGATAACGTAGCGCGTCGCCTCGAAGCGGTTCAGGATCAGGTGCACCAGAAAGACCATCGTCAGCGTGACCACCAGCGCGAAGGTGACGGAGGTGATGCGGTACAGATCGCTGAACACCAGGTCGCTGTCCGGATGCATGTTCTGCCCGAACATAATGCCGATGGTGGTGATACTGGCGAAGCCTACCCCGGCGCCGACCTTCTCCATTACGTGCAGACGCGCGCCAAACGCCAGTCCAAGACCAATCAGCGGCATCATCAGCAGCATATGGCTGCTGTGATCGTAGAGGATAAGCTGGACGACAAGGATATAGAGACACCCCAGCACCACGCCGACCACGCGCCAGATGGAGCTGATAACCGATCCGCGATAGTGCATCGGGAACAGGATCAGAATGCCCGCCATCAGCGCCGAAAGCGAATCGCTTAAGTCGCTCATCTGGAACACCACGAAAATCAGCGTCGCCACGGTGCCCGAGAGCAGAGACTCGTGGCGCACGCGGGCGTCATCTTTCTCGATCAGCGGCGGCGGCTTACGCGGCTCCACGTCCGGCAGCAGGTAGTTCATCAGCGCGCTCAGGCACACCGCCATCACGCTCGCTTCGATGTTAGAGAATAAAAGCGTGTGCCAGTTGGTGGTGGGGTAGCTCATAAAGTTGAGCATCACGCTCTGGCAAACCACGCCCATCGAGCCGAACAGGAACAGCGGCCCCTTACTCATAAAGCGAAAACGCATCACGTACAGGGCAAACACCACCAGCGTCATAATGACCGGCCACTGGGACAGATAGCCGATGATAAACACCATTTCGATGCAGTTCAGCGAGGCGCTGAAGATAAACTGCTTCGCCACGTGGCGGTTAAACACCGGCACCAGCGAGAGCAGCATGATCGGATAGACCACAAAAAACACGCCGTAGCTGGTGTTGTAGAAACTCGAAATACTGAGCGCAATCATCCCGGCAAAGACGATACGCAGGGTCTGGCGAAAGTCGTTTGCCGTATAGACGATGTTGCCGTGCGGGGTAAATACCCGCGCCAGGGTGCTAATAGACATAGTGAAGCAGGCTCACCAGATGGATTTGCATCCCGGAGAAGAATCGCGCAAACGGCCCTTCGCTATTGTAGAGCTGCACGGTGGCGCGCGCGCCGGTCGGCAGCGACTTCGGTAAGGCTTCGTCCAGCGCCACGTGAATGCGCATACGCTGGGCATCACGCACCCAGCGGTTGGAGGTTTCCGGTTCAGAAAGTTGACCGTTTACGGCCTCCTGTCCGGCGAGGATCCCCGCGTCGCTGCTGGTGACGTGGGCACGGAAAACTTGCCCCGGGAAGGCGTCAAACACCACGGCGGCGTCGGTCCCCTGGTGGGTATGCCGCAGGCTCTTCTCGCGGAAATCCGCCACGATATCGATCCGGGTGTTCACCAGCGCCAGCGCAGCCGAACCGGACGAGGCGTAAAAACCGGGGCTTAATTGCAGGTTACTGACCGTGCCGTCCGCCTCGGCGTAGACCTTCGTCCAGCCAAGATTCAGCTCCGCTTCATCCAGCGCGTTACGGTATTTTTGCAGCGTCACGTTGCGGTGCTCATCCCGCTCGCCGCGCTGAATGCGCAGGTTATGAATATTCGCCTGAATCGAGCTGACGGACTGCTCGCTGCTCTGCCAGGTGGTACGGACCTTATCCAGATCCGCCTGCGACACGTTCTGCAAGGTACTCAGTTTCTGGTAGCGGTCGAAGGTCACTTTGTCATTACGCGCCGTCAGCACCGCGGTTTTCAGGCTGGCCTGCGCCGCGGCAATCTGCGCGTCCAGCTGATCGTTAGACAGACGCGCCTGTTCCAGCGCAATCTGCGCCGCTTCGACCTTATTGCGAAACGGCGTGGCGTCGAGCTCAAACAGCAGATCGCCTCTCTTAACCTGGCTATTGTTGTGGACATGTACCGCCGCCACATACCCGGAGACGCGGGCAGACACCGGGGTCACCACGCGCATCACGGTGGAGTCCGGCGTCAGCGGGATCCAGATATCCGCGACGATAAAGTAGACAAACATCAGCAGGAAAGAGGCAATACTCACCCTTACCCAGCGGGCAAACTTTTGTTCAGGAGTCATTATTTTTCGGTCTTATTATCTTCTTCGCGGATTGTCCGCAAATTGCAGGCGATTTGATTGAGTGTGGCGCTGAAAATATCGAGATGTTCCGGCGCGATGTTTTGCGATACGCGCGCCTGATACGTCTCAATCACCTGAGAGAGCCTTTCAAGAATGGCTTTTCCCTCAGGCGTCAGCGTCAGCAGCCGGATACGCTTGTCATACGGCGAGACGGTGCGCAGCAGGTAGCCCTGCTTTTCCAGCTGTGTCAGCGTACGCATTAGCGGAGGCAGTTCAATCCCCTGCACTTCCGCCAGCTCGCTGACCGAGACGTTATCCCCGAGTTGATGAAGCTGCATCATCACCGTCCAGCTCGACTGGGTTAACCCGGTGTCGAGAATGGCGTCGTCGATGACTGCGCGCCACTGACGCACGATCATCGCCATCCGCATGCCCATCGGCCTGCGGCTAAACAGATCTTCTTCACTCATGGGGAATCCTCTCGAAGTACGCCATTACGATAATAGTTATCAGGGTAAGTATCAAGAAACGAGAAGTTAAAGCGCAGGAATTGCGAAACGATGTTCTCCCTCTCCCTGTGGGAGAGGGTCGGGGTGAGGGCATCAGCCCTCAGCGGCGTTTAGCGGCTAAAATGCTTCCTGACGGCACTTTTCCCCGAAGCCGTCACCGCCACCTCCCTGTACCCCGCCACCCGCTGGATCCAACCTTTGCTTTCCATGTGGATGAGCAGCGCCGCGCCGGCCTCTCCCCCCAGATGAAACCGCCGCTCGCTCCAGTCCAGGCAGGCGCAGCACGCCTTGCGACGGGTATTGGGATTTAACGGAATACCAAGCTTCAGAAACTGCTCGCGGCCATGTAGCGTGAGCGCTGAACCGTCTGCCTCAAGCCAGCCTTCCGCCTGCATGAATTCATAGATATGCACCGCCACCGTTCCGGCAAGATGGTCGTAGCAGGTTCGTGCTTCGCGCAGGGCTTTTGGCGCGGAGGTTTCCGGCGGCGTGATGCGGCTCCAGGAGAGCCCCATCATCTGCTCGACAAGCGCCGCCACGTCGTGTCCCGCCAGGCGATAGTAGCGATGCCGCCCCTGAGACAGGCAGGTAATCAACTTTCCCTCCACCAGCCGCGCGAGATGCCCACTGGCGGTCGACGGCGCAACGTCTGCCGCCACGCTCAGCTCTGTAGCCGTCCACGTCCGCCCGTCCATCAGAGCACAGAGCATCTTCACGCGCGACGGATCGGCCATTGTAGCCGCTACAGCGGCAATGGCCTGTTCCAGCGCCGCCGCAATTTCACCCTGCTCGCCGGGCCTGTCGCTAAAAATCACATGAACGTCATACATCCGCGTGCCCTCCCGTTTCGGAGCTGTACTCCCGCATCAGCTGCGCCACGCGAATACGGTAGAAAGAAAAAATCGACTCCCGTCCTTCGGCCTGCGCCGCCTGATGAAAGACGTTCTGCTTCCAGCGGCGGACGGCCTCTTCATCCCGCCACCAGGAAAGGGACAGGATTTTGCCGTCGGTCGTCAGGCTCTGGAACCGTTCGATATCAATAAAGCCGTCGATGTCGGCCAGTAAAGGCTTAAGCTCTGCGGCCAGTTGCAGATAGCGCGCCTGATAAGCGGGTTCGGCTTTGGCTTCGAAAAGGACTGCGATCATGGTTTTCTCTCCGTTGTGATGTTGGGGAGAGAATGCAGAATGAAGAGATACAATGCTTCGGTATGGAGCGAAGTGTTTGCCGGATGGCGCTGCGCTTATCCGGCCTACGGTGTTTTATAGGCCCGGTAAGCGTAGCGCCACCGGGCAGGGTTTAACCCACAATCGACCTCGGCTCCATAAACGCCCGAATCCCCCACTCCCCATCGTCACGTCCCGCCAGGCTTACGGGCGCAGGTGGCGATAATCCGCGAGCGCGGGATTACTCCAGGTTAGCCTTGTTCAGCCCATATGCCGCATCCAGCGAGCCCGGCTCCATGCGGGAGGTAATGCCCAGGCGGTTCCAGGCGTTGATCGCTACGATGGCGAAGTTCAGCTCTGAAATTTCCACGTCCGAGAAATGCTCCGCCACGCTGCGGTACAGCGCGTCGCTCACGCCGTGAACGCCAATCTGGGTCAGCGCTTCGGTGAAGGCCAGCGCGGCTTTCTCGCGGGCGCTGAACAGCGGGGACTCCCGCCACGCCGCCAGATGGTACAGGCGCAGCTCGCGCTCGCCGGCAATTTTGGCCTCTTTCGAATGCATATCCAGGCAGAAGGTACAGCCGTTCAGCTGCGAGACGCGAATGTCGATCAGGTGCTTTAGCGCCGGATCAATGGAGGTTTTCGCCACTTCCATGCTCAGGGCGGAAAGCGCGTTGGCGAGTGCAGGTGTGGCTTTGTGGTGGTTTACGCGGGTGCTCATTGTCTTTCCTCTTTTTTGTGCGGTTTTTATCATGCGATGAGGCAAATCTACGCCGTTAATGACATAGTAAAAAGACACAAAAAACCTGAAATGAGGTAGGACATGAAGCCGGGCTATCACGACATTTATACCCGCTATCGCGATAACATCACGCGCGGCGTACTGAAGCCCGGCGACAAAGTGCCTGCCATCCGCGTGCTGGCTGAAGAGCTTAAGGTCGCGCGAAAAACCGTTGAAACAGCCTATGCCATTCTGACTGGGGAAGGATATCTGGTAAGCCAGGGCGCGCGCGGGACGCGGGTGAATCCGGATCTTCTGCTACCCGCGCAAAACGCCCCGGCAGAACAAGCGACCGGCACGCTGCCGGCGTCGTTGATTAGCCAGCGCGAACGGGCCGGTTTTCTGCGCCCCGGCATTCCCGCGCTCGACAGCTTCCCCTATAAAAAATGGCTGCTGCTGGCAGGCCAGGCGACGCGCGCCATGCGACAGGATGAAATGCTCAACCCGCCGGTGCTGGGCTGGTATCCGCTGCGCGAGGCAATTGCCCGCTATCTCAATATCTCGCGCGGGTTGTCCTGCACCGCAGAACAGGTGCTGATCACCAGCGGCTACAGCGGCAGCCTGCGCCTGATCCTCGACACGCTCGCCAGCCGCAGCGATAAGGTGGTATTTGAGGATCCGGGCTACTTTATGGGCCAGCAGTTGCTCAAACGCATTGTGCCCCGCCTGCACACCGTGCCGGTCGATCGCGCAGGGATGGATACGGACTACCTGCTGCGTAATCACCACGATGCCCGCTTCGCCATCGTTACCCCGTCGCACCAGAGCCCGCTGGCGGTGACGCTCTCCCTGCCGCGCAAGCAGCAGCTGCTCGACTGGGCGTCACAAAACGAGGCATGGATTATCGAAGATGATTATGACGGCGAATTTCACTACACCCGCAAAGTGCTGCCGTCGCTGAAAAGCCTCGACCAGCATGACAGGGTGATCTTTATGGGCACCTTCAGCAAAACCATCATGCCTTCACTGCGCATGGGCTACGTGGTGATGCCCGCCAGCACCGTCGGCGCGTTTACCGACAGCGCGGACATCCTCACCAGCGGCCAGCCGGTGCTGACGCAAAAAATCCTCACCACGTTTCTCAACGAGGGGCATTTTTTCCGTCATCTGAAAAAGATGCGCGCGCTCTATCAAACCCGCCGCGACTGGATGATTGCCGCCCTGCGTGAGGTCTATGGTGATCTGTTCTTCACCGAGCAAAACGACGGTGGAATGCATATTGTCGCGTTCCTCGCAAAGGGAAGCGCTGACCGGGAGATCGCCCGCTGCTGGCAGGAACAGCAATTGCAGGTCAATGCGCTTTCGGCGTGGTATCGCGGGTCGGGCAAACGCTACGGGCTGGTGATGGGCTATAACAACGTGCGGTCATATCAGGAGGCGGTTGAGCTGCTTGAAAGGCCGAAACGGCAGACGCTTGCGCTGTTGAGCTGAAAACCGCCGGGTGGCGGCTGCGCCTTACCCGGCCTACGGTCTCCTGTAGGCCCGGTAAGCGTAGCGCCACCGGGCAACCCTATGCTCATACATCATATCGCGATAACCCGACGTCCTTGAGTTGCTCGTCGCTCATCTGGCTCAGAATACGGCGGGTACGGTTGATGCGATACCAGTTACGCAGCGTTTTCGCTACCCAGACAAACGCGATAAACGGACGTTTTGAACGATTCTCGTAGAATTCCATGATGCTCTCCTCGCTGTGCCAGTGGAGTT
This sequence comes from Enterobacter sp. DTU_2021_1002640_1_SI_PRY_ASU_LCPMC_013, assembly GCF_032389435.1. Lineage (NCBI taxonomy): Bacteria > Pseudomonadati > Pseudomonadota > Gammaproteobacteria > Enterobacterales > Enterobacteriaceae > Enterobacter > Enterobacter sp. DTU_2021_1002640_1_SI_PRY_ASU_LCPMC_013. Next base: position 594,265 of record NZ_CP135594.1, on the reverse strand, counting down.
ATCATCATGGAAAACGGCCAGTACAATACAGATTCAAAAACTGCTTTTGTTTACCATACAGATCCGCTAAAACGGTATCTGCATGGTGGTTTAGCCATCAATCTGTACTGGTTTAATGCTCTGTATGGTGAAAAAAAAGGATACAGCATGACGCGCTATCAACATCTGGCCAACCTCCTGGCGGAACGTATCGAACAAGGGCTGTATCGCAGCGGTGAACGTCTGCCGTCGGTACGCACGCTGAGCCAGGAGCACGGCGTGAGCATCAGCACCATACAGCAGGCCTACCAGATCCTCGAAAACCGCCAGCTGATTACGCCTCAGCCGCGCTCCGGCTATTTTGTCTCGAAACGCAAAGCCCAGCCGCCCGTCCCGGCGATGACGCGCCCGGTACAGCGCCCCGTGGACGTCACCCAGTGGGACGAAGTGATGATGCTGCTGGACGCCCGCGCCGACAAAGAGATGATCTCCTTTGGCGGCGGCTCACCGGACATTAACCAACCGAGCCTGAAGCCGCTGTGGCGTGAGATGAGCCGCATTGCGCAGCATAATCCGGGCGAAATGCTGAGCTATGACGTGCTCGACGGGCGCCTGGAGCTACGCGAGCAAATCGCCCGCCTGATGCTGGATGGCGGCTCCACCGTGGCGGCAAACGAGATTGTCATCACCAACGGCTGCCACGGCGCGCTGTCGATCGCCCTGCTCTCGGTGTGCAAGCCGGGTGACATCGTGGCGGTCGAGTCACCATCGTTTCACGGCACCATGCAGATGCTGCGCGGCTTTGACATCAAGGCCATTGAAATTCCCACCGATCCCGAGACCGGGATCAGCATCGAGGCGTTAGAGCTGGCGCTGGAGCAATGGCCGATCAAGGCGGTGATCCTGGTGCCGAACTGCAATAACCCGCTCGGGTTTATCATGCCGGAGTCTCGCAAGAAGCAGGCCTTAGCCCTGGCACAGCGGCACGATATCGTGATTGTTGAGGATGACATTTACGGCGAGCTGGCGGCGGAGTACCCGCGTCCACGCACCATTCATTCTATGGACATAGATGGCCGCGTGCTCTTATGCAGCTCGTTTACCAAAACCGTGGCGCCGGGCCTGCGGGTCGGCTGGATCGTGCCGGGACGCTATTACGACCGGGTGATGCACATGAAGTACGCCGCGGGCGGGTTTAACGTGCCGGGCACGCAGATGGCGGTGGCGGCGTTTATTCGCGACGGCCATTACCATCGCCACGTGCGCCGTATGCGTCAGATTTATCAGCAGAATATGGAAACCTATACCTGCTGGGTGCGGCAGTATTTTCCGGCAGAGATATGCGTCACCCGCCCGCAGGGAAGCTTCCTGCTGTGGGTTGAGCTGCCGGAGACGGTCGATATGGTGTGCGTCAGCAAGCAGCTGTGCCGTCTGAAGATCCAGGCTGCGGCCGGGTCGCTGTTTTCTGCCTCCGGGAAGTACCGCAACTGCCTGCGGATCAACGTGGCGTTGCCGCCGACGGAGAAGAACCGCGAAGCGCTGAGGAAGATGGGCGAGGCAATTGTGATTGCGATGGAGGAGTAGTGCGACCTGTTGCCCTCACCCCAACCCTCTCCCAAAGGGAGAGGGTGGAAACCGCCACCGGGCAATGGTCAACGACTCAGAACTTCCACGAAACGCTGCCAACAATGCTGCGTTCTGCACCGAAGTAGCAGTAAGAGAGCGAGTTACACGCCGCGACGTAGCTTCTGTCCGTCAGGTTATTGACGTTCAACTGCGCGCTCACGCCCGTGAGCCCCACTTTCGACAGGTCATACCCCACGGTCATATCCACCAGCGTGTACGACGGAAGCGTATGGGTGTTCTGGCGATCGCTGGCGATCCCGTTGACATAGCGCACGCCGGAGCCGACGGTCAGGCCGTCCAGAGGGCCGGTTTTGACGTCGTAGCTCAGCCAGGCGCTGGCCATGTTACGCGGGGCATAAACGGCGCGCTTGCCCTCCTCTTCCGGGCTGCTCTTCTTGTAGCGAATATCCGTGTAGGTGTACGCGGCCTGCATACGCAGGCTGTCGGTCAGCTGACCAATCGCCTCCAGTTCAACGCCTTCGGATTCGATTTCACCGATGGAACGGTACGGATCGGTCGGCTCCTCTTTAGTGGCAATGTTCTTCTGGTTAATGCGGAACACCGAGGCGCTGAACTGGCTGTTCAACCCCTCCGGCTCATACTTCACACCCGCTTCCCACTGCTTGCCCTTCATCGGATCCAAAATGTTGCCCTGCTCGTCGGCAAAGCTGGTCGGCGTAAAGGCGGTAGAGTAACTGACGTACGGCGCGACGCCGTTATCAAACAGATACAGCAGCGCCGCACGGCTGCTGAAGTTGTTTTTATCCAGATCGCTGCGGGTGTGGTTGAAGTTGTCGACGTTCGACACGCTCACCTGGTCGTAACGCCCGCCCAGCGTGAGGCGCCAGCGGTCAATGGACATCTGATCCTGTAGGTAGTAGCCGGTCTGGCGCAGCTTGTGTTTTTCCCTGCTGTACTGGGTGATGTAGTCCGGCTTTGCGCCGTAAACAGGATGGAAAGCGTCAATCGGCGGGAAGCCGCCGTAGTAGCCGGTGACGTTGTTGGTGCGGTCCTGGTAGTCCATGCCGATCAGCACGCGGTGGTTTACCGCCCCGGTATCGAAGCTGCCGTCGACCTGGTTATCCAGGGTGATGGCGTTCATCTTCTCGTCAGAGCCGGAATAGCCGCGGTTCAGCTCGGTGTCATTCAGCCAGCCTGCGGCATACACCTGGTTCAGCTCGACTTTGGTGTGCAGGTAGCGCAGCTTCTGGCGCACGGACCAGCCGCTGTCAAACAGGTGCTCAATGTTATAGCCGACCATGTTTTCCCGACGATCGTACTTGTCGTAATCGTCCTCGCCCTCGAAGAAGGTGTTGGAGATTTTCTTACCGCTGTGCGGTACAACGGTGCCCTCATATGGCAGGCCGGAGTGGCTGCCGCCTTCCGGATCGCGGTGCAGGTAGGCCATCAGATCCAGACGGGTGTTGTCGGTGATACGCCAGGTCAGGCTCGGCATCAGGGCGTAACGCTCTTCCTTCAGCGGATCGAACTGGGAATCGGCATAGCGGGTCATCCCGCTGAGGCGCACCGCCACGCGGTCGTTATCATCAACCGGGCCAGTGACGTCGAACATCGCCCCACGCTGGTTATTGTTACCGGCGAAGAGCTTGATCTCCCCGCCAGGATCGAACGATGGCTTACGGGAGGTGAGCGCCACAATCCCGCCCGGCGATGAGCGGCCATAGAGCACGGAGGCCGGACCGCGCACGACTTCGATACTGTCCAGGAACCACGGGTCAACCACCAGCGAGCTGTGGGAGTTGGTGTCGCCCATCATCTTCAGGCCGTCGAGGTAGACGTTGTCCAGGCTGCCGTCCGAGAAGCCGCGCAGCACCATGTAGTCAAAGCGGTTTGACGCCCCGATCTGGTTGCTGTAGACCCCCGGCGTGTAGCTCACGGCCTGACGCACGCTGGTTGCGCCCTGCTCTTCGAACTGCTCGCGAGTGACGATAGAGACCGACTGCGGGGTTTCAATATCCGGTGTTTCAAGCTTGGTGGCCGCAGACTGCATCTGCGAGGTCACCACCACGGTGTCAGTTTTTTGGGCATCCTGCGCCAGTAAAGGAAAAGCAACGCTACCGGTAACCCATCCCACCAGCAGTGCCAGACGCGATTTAGCAAACATAACCCTCTCCAGAGATATTTCTTATTGTTAATAAGAATTATTACCTTTTTGAGAGTGCAAACGGCTATGCGTGCCGCCAGGTTACGTATGCGCGATGCTAAACCACACGGAATGCATTCGCGCGACAGGAGAAATTACGTTAGCGGAGTTTGCGCACGTCCCCCGGTGAAATCCCGTAATGACGACGAAACGCGGTGGCAAAGTTGGTGGCATGCTGATACCCGCACATCCAAGCCGCCTGCTGCACGCTGTGGCCTTCCAGCAGATAGCGGCGCGCCAGCGCAAGGCGACAGTCGCGAAGGTAATCGAAAAGCGTGCAGCCGTAGCGCTGACGGAACTTGCTGCGCAGGCTGCTTGGGCTCATTGCGGCAAGGGCTGCCAGCTGCGCGAGAGTATGATCCCGTTCAGGAGACTGTTCCAGCAGGCTCCGCACGCGTTCAAGACGCGCATGCTCAGGCCGGCGCGGGCAAGGCTGCTGGCGCTGGTTGAGGCCATGGCCGAGCAGCTGATACATCAGCCCCTCCAGCAACAGCTTGCGTGAGAGCACGCTTCCCCCCTGCCGCTGCGCATGCAGAATACCTGACATCACAAACTCGGGAACCTGCCAGACAAACGCGGGTGCATTCAGGCTTTGCCATTCCAGAAGCAATGACTCAAGCAGGGCTTCACGTCCGGCATCGTGCGGGTAGACGCCAAACGAGAGCGTTTTCAGCGTGCTATCGGCATCGTGACGCGCGCTCATCACCTGATCTTCACTCAGACGTGAGCTGAACGCCATGCCCGGGCGGACGGGATAATTGATACCATTGAGTGTGAGCGTCACGCACCCTTCCAGCACCACCAGCATATAGAGCGGGCTGCTGTGGCGAGAGGTGGTTTCATAGGGCTGTAATACACGTACGTCGGAGTGGGTCAGCGAAATGCCGGACGAGAGCATCATCTCTTCAACATTCCCCTGCAACACGGGGCTACCGCTGACCTGCGCCTCTTTTAACTGGGGGAAACGGTAGTCGATGCCGTAGCGCTCGCCGAATACCTGAAAATCTTCAACAAAAAATATGCGTTTCGCTGATCTATTTTCACTCTGGAGCATCATTCGGGGCCTGCATCGGGGAAAGGACAGGCAAAACAGTATCATCCATTTGTAATGGCAGCAATCACCGGGCGCAGACACTATTACGCTCCGGACGAAGCCGGAGCGAAGGCATATATTTCCTTGCGAGAAATATATTTATGCTTCCTGCCACTCAGCAAAAACCTCTTTATGGTTTTTGGTCAGGACAACTTTATTATCTTCGACCTTATCAACCCAGCCGAGAGGAATAAAGTGGTGTTTGCCACCCGATTCCGGATCGCTCTTCGCAAGCTTGATACGCTCACCATCAAGATGGTCCACAACCCCGACGTGCGTTCCGCAGCTGGCGACAACCTGAGTGTGATCCTTAATTGCGCTTTTATCTACCATAATTATTCTCCTGTTTCGGTTATTTGCCTGTTGCACGAAATTAACTGTAGCGCATAAATTCAGGCTTAAACATCCTGTTAGCATTTTGAAACATCATTGACAGAACTGAATATTAAGTCTACTTAATGCCGAAATGGAAAAATAAGAATGAGATGAATTATTACCGACTGATTATTTCCCGTTCATAATTAGATTATCGCAACCAACGAGGAGGTATTTATGACGATTCGCAATAATCGGGCAGAAATTTCACTGGCTCTTGGTGAAGCGGTTTTAGACATCGTGCAAAAAGGCCATGAAGTATCGCGAGAAAATCTCGCCCAGGCGATGAAAATCAAAGCGGAGAAAGAGCGCGACGATGAGCGGCTTCTTAACTACTGGAAGGCCTGTAATATGCTGGTTTGAACCTGGCGGCGTTTAGCCTGACTAAACGCCGCCTGCTGTTACTCGTCGAAGAACCAGTAGCCCTGGTTAATCAAACCGGTCAGCTCTTCCACAAACGCAGGATTATTCAGCGCATCGCCCAGCTCAGCCTGGCCGAGCTCGGTGAAGCGGCACAGCGCGTCCGCCCCGTTCACATCCGCCGTTTCCAGCTGTTCGCTGTTGATAAAGACGCTGCCGTTGATGTTCAGCACGCGCAGTCCGCTCAGGCGGGAGAGCGTTTCGCCCCCTTGCAGCGCGTCGAGCACCTCTTCTGCGGAATACGGCGGCTCGGCGGCGGCAATATCCAGCTCGTGACGCGGCGTGGAGACGAAGCTGCCAAACCATTTCGTAAAATCATCTGGCTTGCTAATCATGTCGATCATCATCTGGCGAATGCGTTCGAGCTCGTACTGCTCCACGCGACCAGGGTGTTCGCGGCAGGTCAGATCCGGATCGCTGTAGTGTTCGCCACCCAGATCGTTCTCCAGCGCGTAGTCGGCAAAGCTGCTAATCAGATCGCGACCGTTCGGCCCGCGGAAACCGACAGAGTAGTTGAGCGCGGTTTCATGGGTGAAGCCGTCATGCGGGAATCCAGGCGGAATGTAAAGGATATCGCCCGGCGCCAGATCTTCGTCGATGATCGGCTCAAACGGATCGACATGCAGCAGGGCCGGATGCGGACAGAACTGACGCATCGGCAGCTTGTCCCCCACGCGCCAGCGGCGGCTGCCCATCCCCTGGATAATAAACACATCGTACTGATCGATATGCGGCCCAACGCCGCCACCCGGGACGGAGAAGGAGATCATCAGGTCATCAAGACGCCAGTCCGGCAGGACGCGGAACGGACGCACCAGCTCTGCTGCGGGCATATGCCAGTGGTTCACCGCCTGCGCCAGCAGGGACCAGCCGGTTTCACCGAGGTTATCGAAATGCTCAAACGGGCCATTGCTCGCCTGCCACTTGCCGTTAGCATGGCTTACCAGGCGGCTATCAACTTCCGGCTCCATCGCCAGACCCGCCAGTTCATCAGGGGTAATGGGGTCCACAAAATTCGGGAAGGCATTTTTCAGCACAACGGGTTGTTTTTGCCAGTATTTTTCAAGAAATTCCGGCCAGTTCAGGTTCAGTTGATACGCCATGGGTAGCACCAGTGAGAGGGGAGACAGGCGCGATTATAGAAGAGACAGCCAGGGGGGAACTTGTCATGGGTCAATCGAGCGCGCGTAGGTCGGGTAAGGCGAAGCCGTCACCCGACGCACACGCGGGCTTAAACTTAATCCAGGTTCAGCTCGTCATAATGGGTGATCAGTTTGCCCACGATGCCGTAGTCCAGCGCTTCCGCCGGTGACATCCAGAAGTTACGGTCGGTGTCTTTCTTCACTTTCTCCAGCGGCTGGCCGGTGGCGTCAGCAATCAGCTTGTTCACGCGTTCCAGCATGCGGATGATCTCGCGCGCTTCGATTTCGATATCCGTTGCCTGACCGCGCACGCCGCCCAGCGGCTGGTGGATCATAAAGCGGGTATTCGGCAGAGCGTAGCGGTGCTCTTTTTTCGCCGCCAGGAAGATGGTGATCCCGGCGCTCGCCACCCAGCCGGTGCCGATCACATGCACTTCCGGACGGATAAACTTAATGAAGTCGTGGATGGTGTCGCCCGCTTCCACGTGGCCGCCCTGACTGTTGATGTACAGCTTGATCGGATCGTTGCTGACGCTTTGCAGCAGGATCATCTGAGTGATGACCTTCTGGGCCAGCTCCTGGTTAATCTCTCCGGAGATGACAATCGAACGGGATTCCAGCAGTTTTTGCTGTAGAGCGCCCGCGCCGTTTGTTCCTTCCGCTTTTTCCTTGTCGCTTTCTTTCAGTGTGTAGTGCATTGTTGTTTCCTCAGCTTGTCGCGCTCAAAACCAGAGTGTAGCCTGTTTTACCCGTCAAAGTCCTCAAGCGCACACAATGCGAACATCCTGTGCCACAAAGGTATCGATAAGGTCCCTCTCCATATTCTCGTCCACCACCAGCACGTCAATGTCGCGGCTATTTGCCACCACGTAGCGCGCCACGCCGGGAAGCTTGTCCGGGGTCAGCGCGACAATGGTCTCGTTACTCTGGGCAATCACCGCTTTTTTGAACTCACAGTCGGCAAAATCAAAGCCGGTCAGCCCCGTATCAGGATCCATCGCGCAGCCGCCGATAAAGGCCTGATCGAAGATAATCCCCTGGATCTGGCTCACCGCCGTTGCGCCAGTCGCCCCACCGGATGCCCGCTGGATCGGCCCGCCGATCATAATTACCTCGCACAGCGGATGGTGCAGCAGCGCCGCCGCAATAACCGGCGAATTGGTCACCACCGTAACGCTCAACTCCGCAGGCAACGCTTTCGCCAGCGCCAGATTCGTCGTGCCGGTATCGATAAAAATGCAGCAGCCTGCCTTGACAAGCGTTGCAGCTTTCTGCGCGATTGTGATTTTTTTTGCACTGTTTATCTGCTCGCGGCTGATAAAGCTCCCCGCCTCCGGCAGCTGAAGCACCGCCCCGCCGTAGACCTTTTTACAGATGCCCTTCTTGCTCAGCTCGTGCAAATCACGGCGTATAGTGTGCTCTGAAACCCCCATCTGGACCGCCAGCTCTGCGCACACCACTCTTCCACTTTCGGTCAGGATCTGACGGATCCGAGCTTGTCGTTGCTCCGGAAAAGCAGCATAATCGAGCATTACAAATCCTTTAAATAAACATAATCGCGTATCAGTACGCATAATGTTGCACAACCGCGCAAGACAAACAACGAGGGTTATGATGAATATTGCACATGTCGCGCTCTGGACCCGTAATCTGGACGCCCAGCTCAAGTTCTGGGAAACGATTTTTAGCGGGCGCAGCAACGAGCGCTACCTCAGTAAAAACCGCCAGGGCTTTGCCTCGCACTTCATTACGCTGGACAACGGGCCGACCATTGAGCTGATGACCGTCCCCGACCTGCCCGACGCCCCCGTTTATCCAGAGTTTATCGGCTGGGCGCATATCGCCATTGATGTTGGCAGTAAAGCAAAGGTGGACAGCATGGCGGAGCAGGCACGCTCGGGCGGAACGTTGCTCAGCGCCCCGCGGATGACGGGAGATGGATTTTATGAAGCCGTGATTGCCGATCCGGACGGAAACCGGATTGAGCTTGTGGGTGAGTCTACCAGTTAAGCGATCGCCACCGCTCTGTGCGGCGCAGGAAGGGAACGCCCTCAATATTTATCACACATTTTGGTGGCTGGAAATTAAGGCTTATCACGTCTTATGATGCCCCTTTACAAAAGGGGGCGTCAGGATGAAGGCAGATTTTTTAAAAATCATTAACCGTAAATTTTTCATCGCCATTATAACCTCGTCCACCTTCGTGACAGGGTGTACCTTTAGCGTTATATGGTTCTATCTCGCTAACATTGACCGACTGGATATTCTTTATGATGCGTTGAGCGTGACGAGCGCTATTGGCATCATATTTGGTTTCACTCTGCTTTCCCTGTTCGGCTTCAGTATCGTTATATTTATTTCGTCTTTCTTACTGTATTTAATCTACTTATCGAATGAACAATCGCTAAAGCATTATGAAGGCTTACCCTCACGACTCGCGAATGTGAGTCTGGTAAACAGCATCATGATTTGCATCGTGTTTATCAGCGGCATGAGTCTTTATTATTTTCGCAACTGGAATGGATTTGCCGTTACGATAACGGCGATCGGCCTGCTTCTGTTGACGACCTGGAGTATGTCGAGATGGCAAATTTTCACCCATGTATATGTTAAAATTGATAACGCGCTGGAAAAGAAATACCTCGCAACATGGCCGATTAAGTTCGGGTTACCTGCTTTATTGCTTATTCCTGCGTGTGTTCAGGTCCTCCCACTTCTGTTCGTGACCAGCCAGCTTGATTTTAACAGTGAAACAAGCATGCTCGCGCAATTAACCATTTTCACCGGGCTGTCAGTGGTTCTGGCCGTGGTCGGCATTTTTCCTGGTATGATCCTCGTAAGTGAACAGAAAAACATCATCCAGATGATAACGACAATAGTGATTGTCATTCCGGCCCTGGTGTTCCTGATGACGATTTTCTTTAGACCCACGCCGAACTTGCTTATCAACATGACCCTCAATCTTTCTGGCATCAGTGACTGGCGGACTCACCAGTATTACATCGAGACGCAGACGCATCCCCACGCCATGTTTGACGGAGCAACGTGGAACACCCGTTACTATAAAGAAATCCCGTCACGATTTTTTATCACTGGGGTAAATATCTTTTCACTGGGTAATATTCAGCTCATATGCCCAAGCCAGATTAACGCAGCGAGAGCGGCAAGTCTGAAAACAACGGCGGATGATTTCGAGGCTTACGATCTCCGCAGTAAAGCGCTGAAGCGCACAGCCATGAAATGTATCCCATTCAAAAAAGAACAGATCCATCAATGGGATTCACCGATTTCCGACCCTGTATTTTATCAAAAAGTAAAATCGACAGGCAGTAACAGCATTCTGGATCTCCTCAAGGAGATTAAACCGCCGCACGCATCGTAATGTCAGGGGCCAGACACCTGCCCGGCAGGTGTCTGGCAGCATTAATTTACCCGCACAGGACGAACGCTGTGCTCTTCGCTACCCGGCTCCCCTTCCCTACTCAACCTGCGCTCCGCCAGCAGACGACAAACCTCCGCATGCTTCTCTTCGGTAAAGGTAAAGCGCGACATAAACCCCATTCGGATCAGCGAGCCTATCGCCGGTAACAAACAAATCCCGAAGAACAGCCCCGCCAGCACGCCTTCGCTCTGGCTCTGCGCCTGCGGCACGTAGCCGATCATCGTCAGGAACACGCCGATTAGCCCGCCGCCTACCGCCACCGACATCTTGCCGGTAAAGGTCTGCCCGGAGAAAGTGATCGCCGCGCAGCGCTTGTGGGTGTGGTATTCCGCGTACTCGATGGTGTCGGCGATCATCGAAGAGGTGAGGATGTTGGTCATCATCACGAACAGCGTGCTCAGGCCGAGCAGGATAAACAGCAGCGCCGTGTGCTGATAGCCCGTGAACCACATCACCACGCGCACCGCCACGTCCAGCCCGCAGAGGATCATAAACAGCTTCCGCTTCTGCATCCGGCGGGTCAGCAGCGGGGCGACCAGGCACAGCACCGCCGCCACTATCCCCATCACGCCAATTGCCATTTGCAGGCTGCCGTCGCCCATGTTGTTGATAAAGAAGTAGATATAGAGACCGCCCGCCACGTTATGGAACACGCAGAAAAAGAACGACAGCAGGACAATAAACAGCGGCTTGTTCTGGCGCAGGTTGTGGAAGGTGTCGCGCATCGTCACCTTTTCCGGGCTCGGCGGAACGCGCTCTTTGATCTGCATAAAGCCGTTGAGCATCAACGGCAGGCCCACCAGCATCATCACCAGCGCCGCCATAAAGTAGCCTTTATCGTTGCTGTACTGGGCGAAGAACGCTGCCAGCTTTGGGAAGAAGATGTTGGCGCAGGCAATCCCGGCGTTCACTCCGAGCATCGCCGCCGTCACCGCGCGGGTGCGCTGGCCGGAGTCGTTGGTCATCACCGATGACATCGACCAGAACGGGATATCGGAGATGGCGTACAGCGTCCCCCACAGGATATACGTCACCCCGGCGTAGAGGATTTTGGTGGTCATATCCGCTTCGATTTTATAGAACGCCAGCAGGGTGACCCCGGTGATCAGCAGCGGGGCGATCAGTAAAAAGTGGCGAAACTTGCCGAACCGGCTGTTAATGGTGTCCATAATGCTGGCAAACAGCGGATCGTGAACCGCATCCCACGCACGGGCAATCAGGAAGATAGTACTTGCCGCCAGCGCCGAGATCCCCAGCACGTCGGTGTAAAAATAGTTAATAAACGAACCCACTAAACCAAAGCTAAAACACTGACCTAAACCATAGCCAAAGTAAGACCACAACTCGCGAGACGGTATTTTCATTGTCATTGCCATAGTGCGTACCTGGTTGCCCGGCGACAGCGCGCCGGGTCATTATTATTAGCCCTGCGGATTCGGGGCGATTTTGCGCAGCTTCTTCATCAGCGCGATTTCAGCGCGTGAGAACGGGATACCGTTCTCCTCAAACACGTCGTGGAACCACAGGCGGCAGTAGTCCGTGGACTCCTTCATCACTACCGGCCACGGCAGCCAGGTCTGGGTTTTACCGCGCACCAGCCCCCACTGATACGGCGCGACCTTCGCCATGTACATCAGCGGGAGCTGCTCTTCGATGGTGCCGCCCACGTGACGCGCCAGCCATTCGGTGCAGAAGATTGGGCGGCCCAGCGCCTGAAGCTGCTGGATAATCGCCGTCATGCGCCCGGTATTGGTATAGGCGTGGTAGCTCACCACATCTGACAGCGCCAGCGCGGTCTGGTCCAGCGGGTGCCGGTAAAACGTCTCGCCCTCTTCTTCCGCCGGCAGACGCCACGCGCAGACGGTGAGCGGCTGGGTCGGGTCTTCCTCACGCACCCAGCGGAACGCCTGCTTCATCAGCTCGTGCGCGCAGGTTTCCAGCTTCTCGTCGTACAGCACCTCTTCGGTGCCCGTCGCGAAAATGCCTCGGTTGCCCGGCTCGTTATATAGATCCCAGAGCAGCACGCGCTTATCCTCGCGGAACTGGCGCACAACGTCGCGGATATAGCGCTCAATCTGTGGCCAGCAGTCGCGATCGCACACCTTATCGCGTCCCGGGCTCGCTGCCGCCTGGCTGTTGTGCTTGCCCGGTACGGGCGGCTTTTGCGGGCCGAGGTACGGCTCGTCGCCGGAGAAGCCGCAGTCGTCCATCAGGGTCAGCATGGTGCTGAACCCGTGACTGTCGGCAATCGTCAAAAAGCGGTCGATGCGCGCCATCAGCCCGTCGCGGTCGTGCTCCCAGACGATGAACGGCAGGTTGATGCGCAGGGTGTTATAGCCCGCGTCCGCCGCCCAGCCCAGCTCGCGGTCGATGGTGTCGGCATCGAAGGTCTCTTCCTGCCAGATATCGGTCCAGTTCACCGCCGTCGACGGCAGATAGTTAAACCCGCACAGCCAGCCTTTCTGCTGATACCACGCCTGTGCCTGCTCCCTGCTCCACTGCTCTTTCATTACGCATCCTCTTGCTGATAATATTTAGCTAATAAATATTAGTTGCAGAATAAATGCGCAAATCGCGGCACTCAGAAAAGCGACGCCTCTCACAAAGTTCACGCTTCGATGGATGAGAAACGTGATCGACGGCGCGGAAGCGCGCGGTTAGGGTATGATGCAAATTCGCGAAAGGGAGAGGACGGATGAAGCGAAAAACAAAAGTGACGATGAACGATATTGCGCGGGCGGCGGGGGTGTCGCAGGCGACGGTATCGCTGGTGCTCAACCAGTCCCGCAACATCAAGCTCAGCGACGACACCCGCCAGCGGGTGATCAACGTCGCCACCGAACTCGGCTATGACCGCCTCCCCGCCATTCACGCTCCGCGCAACCAGGAGGAGATCGCCCTGCTGGTCAGCTCCATGCAGAGCTTCGACCCGTTTATCGACGCCATCAGCCAGGCGCGGGAAGCGGCGTGGCGCAACGAGACCCTGCTCACCGTCTACGACTACGGCGACGACGTGGAGCTGGCCCTGAACATCATCCGCCAGCTGGACAAGCGCAACTGCATCGGGATTATCCTTGCCTCTCCGGTCACGAACGTCGTCGATATGACGGCCTTCCAGGACTGCACCCGCATCCCGCTGGTGCTGCTCAACCAGCGAGACCCCGGCTCGCCGCTGCTGCCGTCGTTTATTCCGGACGACTACGCCAACGCTTTCCAGGTTACCAGACACCTCATCGCCTGCGGCGCCAGCCGTATTGCCCATATCACCGGCGAGAGCTGGATGGAGGCCTCGCGCCAGCGTCTGGCGGGCTACCAGGCGGCGCTACAGCAGGCCGGACTCGCGTGCGACGACGGCCTGGTGCGCCAGACCAACTGGCAGTTCAGCGAGTCCTTTACCGCGACAGCTTCGCTGCTGGAACTGGCCGAGCGCCCGGACGCCATCTTCTGCGCCAGCGACTGGCTGGCGATTGGCTGCTATCAGGCGCTGGCGGTGAACGGCGTGCGCATCCCGCAGGACATGCTGCTGGCGGGCTACGACGACCAGAAGATTTCCGAGCAGCTCACCCCGCCGCTGACCAGCATCCAGTTGCCTTACAGCGAGCTGGGACGGCTGGCGGTGGAGTACCTGTGCAATCAGGAAGATGCCGCCACGCACGTGACGCTGGCGGGCAGGCTGAAGGTGCGCGCCTCAAGCAGCGGTGCCTGAGCCGCTTTACCCCTGCGTTTTTGCATGATAGGTTAATTCGATGAACACACGCTCCGCCGTACTCACCATTAAACGCTGGTGGCTGCCTTCTTAAAGGCGGCCCGGAGTTGTTTTCCCCATTTTCAGATAGCCGCCGAAAGGCGGCTTTCTCACATCTAAGACCCCTTTCGGCATTACAAGGTTAAGGAGTCTTTATGAATACGCAAACTATCCTCACCGGCGACCGCCCAACCGGCCCGCTGCACCTAGGTCATTTCGTCGGCTCGCTGCGCCAGCGCGTGGCGCTCCAGCAGACGCACAACCAGTTTGTGCTGATTGCTGACCTTCAGGGGCTGACCGACAACGGCAGCAACCCGCAAAAAATTCGCGACAACATCCCCGAAGTGCTAGCCGACTACCTCGCCGCGGGCATCGACCCGAACCTGACCACGATCTGCCTGCAATCCGCCCTGCCCGCCCTCGCCGAGCTGACGATGCTGTATATGAACATCGTCACCGTCGCCCGCGTGGAGCGTAACCCGACGGTGAAAAACGAGATTGCGCAGAAAGGCTTTGCCCGCTCGCTGCCGGTTGGGTTTATGGCCTACCCCATCAGCCAGGCAGCGGATATCACCGCGTTCAAGGCCGAGTGCGTGCCCGTCGGAGACGACCAGTTGCCGATGATTGAGCAGACCAACGAGATTGTGCACAAGATGAACAGCCTGCTGCCCGCCCCGGTGCTGCGCCACTGCAAGGCGATGCTGAGCGACACCAGCCGCCTGCCCGGCATCGACGGCAGCGCCAAGATGTCGAAATCGCTGGGCAACACGCTGCACCTTTCGGCCAGCGAAGAGACGATTCACCGTGCGGTCAGCGCGATGTACACCGACCCGAACCACCTGAAGGTGAGCGACCCGGGGCAGATTGAGGGGAACGTGGTGTTTACGTATCTCGACGCTTTTCATCCGGACAAGGAGAAAGTGGCGGCGATGAAGGCGCACTATCAGGCAGGCGGGCTGGGTGACAGGGCGTGTAAGAACGAGCTGGAGGCGTGTTTGCAGGAACTGATTGCGCCAATGCGGGAGCGGAGGGCGATGTACATGCAGGATAAAGGGGAGCTGATGGCGATGCTGAAGCGCGGGACCGAATGGGCGCAGGGGGTGACGCAGGCGACGTTGAGGGAGGTGAAGGTTGGGCTGGGGGTGCCGGTGTTTTGAAATAACGTCATGCAGCGTATGTATTCAAATATAACATGCGCTGCATAATATTATTTATCGGCAATTCAGGGAATATTACATTTATAATTAACAGGAACCATTACTATCCCTTCTTTAAAAGATGACCAATATCAATCTGGATATTTATTTCGGATTTTAGCCCGCTTTATTAACCACTTTATGTATATTCGCCTTACAGTCTAAAACCTAGCATTGCTGCATTTACTCTTCTGCTCCTACAAGGAATTGTCATGCAGCTTTATACCAATGAATTTACCGCTGAATTAAAAGCGGAAATAGATCGTTCGCCTTTTTCCGCTGAAGAACTGGCCGCCATGCCTGAGGACGCGCGCGCCATCATTGCCGAACAGGAAGCCTTTCATCGACAACATCCCGTCACCGCCATCTGGCGGATCGCCACGGCTGGCAGCCAGACCCGAATGGGCGGCATGGTACTTCCCGTCGATCGTGAAGCCACAGTGCTCATGGACGATGGGAGTTACACCAGCCCGATTGTCGAAGGAGACTGTGTGGCCTATCCGGATGGAACGCTCGCCACGATTATGACCTCATCAGGAACCGCTTTTACGTGGAAAGGACACGGCGTTGCGCTGGTCGGCAGCCTGCTTGATAACGATGATGAAATTATCAGCACACCGCTCGGCAGTACTTATCTGGTCACCCGCGAAGGGATTCCACCTCAAGAGGATTTCTTAACCTGGCCCGGAGAATAGGCCATGGGCTACCGATCCACGAACTACGGCCGCGGTCAGGCGCTGCACGGCGACAGAACGACTACCGGCGCAATATGCTGTAGCACCCTGCCCAACTGCACCGAGCACGGTCGCGGCGTTATCCGCGTTGGCGATAAAACTACGGCATGCCCTAAATGCGGCAAGCAGGGCTTTGTTGCAGACGGCGAACCTCGCGTTAACTGGATGGGGCAAGCCTCAGCCGTCGATGGTTCTGTCGTCATTTGTGGCTGCCCGCACGGAACTAACCGCGTGATCGCCCCATCGGGAGAGTGGCTCGGCTCCGGTCCCTCTCCTGAACAGATCGCACAGGAAAAGCATCAGGCCATGCTCGCAGCACGCCGAAAAGAGGAAGAGGCCGAAGCACAGCGACAAACAGAAGAACGCGATCGCAACCGGGTCTTTGCGAAATCGTGCCTGCGCGGTGAAGGATGTAACGATGCAGGCACCGAAAGTGAGCCGCACACCAACTTCGCCGAGATGGCGTTTTACCAGGCCATACCCAACAATGCCCCGCAACACGCCCAGGCGGCAAAGCGTAAGGCGATCCCAAAACCAAAGCAACGCAGCGCGCTTTATCTCTGGTGGAATGGACATCACGAGGAGATGGACTATCAGGCTGCCGTTGCAGCCGAAGAAAGGGCCTGGACCGCGCGGAACGCGATAGCCGATGCCAGCGAAATCGTACTGGTTGGCGGGCGTACCATCACTTCCGGCACATGGGCCGTGCGCGGCGCTGCACCTGGCGAGATAGCTACGGGAGGTCTTGGTGCACCTGTCGCAGGGCTGCTGATAGGGATGTATCCCGGCAAGCTGAACGACGGCGAGCAGGATTTTATCGACAGGATGCGCGCCGAACAGATGCGGGAAGCCCCTACCCGCGTTCGCTTCACCTGGGAGAACGACGCCAGCGGTAACCCGACACCGCGCGGCTGGCATACGCCGCCGGGCAAAGACAGCGTGCGCGTTCGCAGGATGGAGTGGGATAGCCGACGCCAGGCGTACACCTTTACCACCGAAGAAGACCCCGGTATCACCCTTATCTGGACATCGGACCGCACCGGAGACAGTAAGCCTTGGGATACGGGCAATCACAACCCGGTACGGATACCGACCCCGGTTGTGGTTGATCCGCTGCCGGAGGATACGGGGATTGGTGCGACGACCAGCCCGACACCGGAAGAGAAGACGTTTGCGGATTATATTCTGATTCTGCCGGCGGGCGGGGTGCCGCCGATTTATGTCTATATTAATTCAGATCACAAATACCATTCACCTCCTAAAGGAAACCCTCCTTTATCTGCATTTCCTGATGCTAAGAAAGCTCAAGCGAAAACACCAATTAAGGGGGGAGGAAAACTGCGTACCCGTTGGAAGGATTCAAAAGGTAAAATTTACGAATGGGACTCTCAACACGGTACAGTTGAGGTATATGATCGTTCAGGACGCAATCACCTCGGTGAGTTTGATCCCACTACGGGTAAGCAAACTAAACCAGCAGACCCAACCAGAAAGGTAGAAAAATAATGATCATTTACACAATTGATGCATACAGCAAAACAGATGAAGATTTGCTTTTCGAAATCGAAATACCTCATCAAAACCTCAATGATCTATGTATGATTATGGAGATGAATGCTGAAGATAGAAGCGATTTTTCGCATGGTATTGGCGTCTATAATATCGATGAGCATCAGGCTCATCGTTTAGAAAGCCTTCTTGGGAAAAAATTTTATTCTGATGATTTAACCTTTCAGCTCTCTGGAGGGGAAATTTAACCTAACTTTAGAATCAATAATTTAAAAAAGAAGGCTGCCATGGGTTTGAAGATTAGATTGCAATGGTATGATATGAGGACTGAACTAGGTGAAGGTACAGAATTTTCGAACGATTTCGGCGATAATGAGGAGATCATGACCAAAGGTCTTCATATGCCGACTAAGAACAATGTGAATAATGGTTTTTTTGATGTTGAAGCCGAATGGATACCCGTTCTTCAGCCCCACTTCGTACATAAAATAACCCCCACTATTTATGACTATCAGGTTTCTTTCGACTATAGGGATAACTGGTGAGAGGCATTGCCCGATAATCTTATCGGGCACATTAAAAGATCTCATCTACGATTTAAAAATGGATAAAATTGAAGATTACACAGAAGAGCAATTTTTGGAATTTGTAAGAAAAATTCTTGATGTATCTGGTACCACTGAAGCTGAAGATATAAAAAACATCCTCGAATTCAAACGATTGACGCAGCACCCTGATGGTTCTGATCTTATTTACTATCCACGAGAAGGCAGAGAAGACACTCCCGAGGGCGTAGTCCAGGAAGTAAAGGAGTGGCGTAGCGCAAATGGCAAACCCGGTTTCAAGCCATAGCAAAGATAATCACGCTTTCTGAATCCGTACTCTACTTTACAACTTATCGAATAGCGGGTGACTGTTAAGCTCCGGATAGCCAATTGAAACTAACGAATACGGAATATTTTGTAAATGGAACCTACTCTCGCACAAGTAATTGAGGTCGTACGTGAGTCCTCTGGGATACATCGTAAACCTATTGATAGCAACACCTGGATTGAGGCCGATTTACATATTTGCGGTATGGACGGCGAAGACCTACTGGAAGACTGCGAAGAAGCGTTTGGCGTTCAGCTTGCCACGGAAGAAGATGGCTATATGACAACGTTCTCTCTCGCAGAGAATGAGTATCTGTTTACGGGTGAAGGTATAGACTTTTTTGGCATCTGTCGGTTTATCCGCTGGGTACGTGGCATACCCGAACCTGTTATACGCGATTTAACCGTCGGCGAACTTCACGCTGTGCTGGTTAAGGTTGTGAAAGAGCAGGTAAAGCACGAGTGATTTTTACTTACAACGGGCATGGGATGACATGCCCGTTTTATTGCTTCACGGATTACATTGGATGGGAAGCACAGTTACTCCAATATCGCCTGCCCTGTTCCACGCTTAACAGTCGGTATATCTCCAGTATCATTCAGCGCTCCCGGGAACGTCTTCAACCACTGCGCGACTTTCTGTTTATTGATATTCACCACACTCATACCTTCCAGGCATCCCCATAATTCTCTTGTATGTTGTGGCGTAATCACAATGCAGTCTTTCATGGCGCGGATTTTCACCGGCATGCCGTCGATAAAGCCCGCACGGGTTAACCACTCGCCGCCCAGAAGAAGGTATTTCATATCTATGCGGGAATAGAGTTCGCAGCAGGCTGCACTGTCCTGCGGCGTTTCGGCGCGGGGATGGACGGGCGCCGCGTTGGGCTGGTCGCCGTGAAGTCGGCGGGCGCTGTTTTTGCGCACCAGCTCGCGGTTTTCAATCATGCCGGTGAAAGCGTCTGATTCTGTTTTGCAAACAGTAAACTCTGGCTTAAAATTCGTCGCAGCCATTTTCAACTCCTTGTAAGTTGTTTGTGGTTAGCGGTATGGGGGTGTTGCAGCACCTTCATATCGCGAATTCTCTCTCTAAATATTTCTTGATACTTCCTTTGCCGTTCGGCGTAATTTCTGGTGCCTATTATACAAGGCTGAATATAAATACAGCGGTTTGGTGTGGGGTAAATTTGGAATTTGCGAGGAGGATTCAGGAAATAAGGTTCTGTGGGGTAAGGTCATGTTTTTGTTGGTTACAGGTTGATTGGTCTGAGTTTTGCGAGCATCATCGCAATTATTTACCCTCTTCCGTAACGCGATGGCTTCCAGCAAAACTCTCGAACAGGCAATTGCCGACATCACCATCTGGCGCAAAGGCGAACAGCGTGCGCCGCATAAGCCTTTATTGCTTCTGTACGTGCTGGCGAGCTATCAGCAGGGGCATGCACGACTGTTTGATTACGGTACTGAGGTCCACGAACAGTTGCTTAGCCTGCTAGAACGCTTTGGCCCACAGAGGAAGGCGCATTACCCAAATATGCCCTTCTGGAGGCTCAAAGGGGACGGCTTTTGGGATCTGAAGAATACTGAGTTTTGTTTGACCACTGGCAGTAAGCAGCCGCCCGTTAAAGAACTTGTGGAACATAACGTCGCAGGCGGGTTTGATGAAGAACACTTTGCGCTGCTGAATAAGAACAAAAACCTGATAGGCTCGCTGGCGCAGCAGATCCTTGAAGCGCATTTTCCCGAAAGCATTCAGGAAGAGATCGCGGATGAGATGGGTTTTGATATTCAGCAGATCCGTAAGGTTCGCGATCCGCTGTTCCGCCAGCAGGTGCTGCGTGCTTATAACTATGAGTGCGCAATCTGCGGGTTTAACATGCGGCATGATAACGCCTCTGTTGGACTTGAAGCCGCGCATATCAAGTGGAAGCAGTTTGGCGGACCGTGTGAGATCCAGAACGGACTGGCACTGTGTGCGATTCATCATAAGGCGTTTGATAAGGGATCGATTGGGCTGGATGAGAGTATGCGGGTGCTGGTTTCCGAGGCGGTGAATGGGGGCGGGATTGTTGGGCGGCTGTTCTGGGATTTTGCCGGGAAGCAGATTGCGTTGCCGATGGTGAAAGGGAACTATCCAAAGGAGGGATATGTAGAGTGGCATCGTAGGGAGGTGTTTAGATGATGAGTGCGAAGGCCGGACTCGAACATCGCAACTATCCTTATGATCTTAAGAGATTAAAACTTAACATAGTGGGTTAGATACCATCATTGATACCATCAGTCCCGATTGGTGATAATCGAACAAACTGTATTAGTTATTCCGACTTGATAGTGTAAAATCTATACATACTGTAATCAACTGTCCTAAGCAATAGTTTATTAATGGAATTATAAACAATGTATAGAGTAAATCAAATCATCAAAACTATAAGCAACATGAACTCTTATGCTCCCTATAATCAGATACATAAAAAAAGTAACTTACTTAGAAAGGTTCAAGTATATTCATTCCTTACATCTCTCTTTTCTCTTATTTTAATGGTCATAATGGCCGTTATCTACAAAGTCTTTGACCTTCCCAAACAACCATTTATTTTACCTGCATTCGTCCTGTATGCCCTCAATTCAATTGCCGGTATAATATACTTATTTACCCCTATAATTCCTGGCGTGAAGTTCATGCTCAACTTCAAAAAGGAAATTTTCAATGACCTGATTTGTGAAATTGATAATGATGAACAAAACATAGAAAAACTGATGCCTTACTCGTTGACTGAATTAAACTATTCAATAGATTGGTTAAATATAAAGATACAAAGAGTAAAATCAAGGATAAATGATTTTTTTGGAGAAAAAACTGCTGTTTTATCAATAATTGGATTAGCATACTCTGCAGTTCAAGGTTTTGGTGGGTTAGACAAATTAGGTGATACCATATCAAAAGGTCTCTTCAACTCTGGCACAACAAATACACTAATTGTATTTGGGTTGGCTTTTCTTTTAGGGTTATCACTTGGAGCATTAGCACTTAAAAATGTTGCAAATCATTTGCAATATCTAAAAGAAGTGCTTGAATTAACGAAAAAAATAAAAGAAAAAGATGCATCAGCAGAGCGAGAATAAACTCGCTCTATATTAATTTAGTAGATGTTATTTTTTCAAGTAGGTTTTTAAATGTTCAAGTAAGTCTGATGTTTCTACACGATGACCTTTTTTG
This sequence comes from Enterobacter sp. DTU_2021_1002640_1_SI_PRY_ASU_LCPMC_013, assembly GCF_032389435.1. Classification (NCBI taxonomy): domain Bacteria; kingdom Pseudomonadati; phylum Pseudomonadota; class Gammaproteobacteria; order Enterobacterales; family Enterobacteriaceae; genus Enterobacter; species Enterobacter sp. DTU_2021_1002640_1_SI_PRY_ASU_LCPMC_013. Next base: position 572,751 of record NZ_CP135594.1, on the reverse strand, counting down.
TAATTAATAATGCCGTCATATATAATTTTATAATGTTCATCCTTATGCCCGACATTATTATCTTTAAAAAATCGAAGTATTACATCGCGGATTTCATAACCTTCGCTTCGATTTGTATATAGTCTATCAAGTTTAACTGCTGGAGTGTCGCTTCCAGTACGGGTCCAGGAGAGTTTTGTATTTTCTTTTAACCATTTGGTTACTTGACTTTCGTTCTCGTAGCTCATGTATGTAGTTCCTATATTTTAAAGTTTAAAAAATTCATAATGAACAACCAATAATGAGAATGATTATAAACAACACCTTAGATAACCAACGTTACTGTTTTAATCCTTTCTTAAACAAAGTGCAACTTATTTCTTTATGATGATAAAATTTCATCTATAAAGTATAGAATATATTCTCTATTCCATATGATAACTCATTGAATTTTTGAAACCCAACTTCACTTACTAAAGGAAATACAAGATAATTTATCCAAAAATTAAATGAAATATTACTTGAATCACATGTTAGGAACATTTTGACAAATAATATTATTGATACTTATATGTAAATCCACAATAAATACATATGCCTATAGGAAAATGGTTCGACATATGATATAATAAAGATAAGTATTATAACTATCTTTAAAGGCGAGAAATTGACTAAATCGGTTCTTTCATTTTTTACTGGTGTCGGGTTACTCGATATGGGTTTCCGATCAGCCGATTTTGACATCGTCTGGCATAATGAAATCAACACCGATTTCATCACTGGTTTTAAGCATGGTCATAGCAAACTGTATGGAGTTAATCCACAAGACATCAATCTTTTCGAGGGCTCCATAGAAACAATAAGTAAATCAATTGTCAGAGAAAATGTCTCGTCTGGATTAATAGATAATAATGATTTTGGTATCATTGGCGGCCCTCCATGCCCAGATTTCTCTAATGCAGGTAAAAACTTAGGTAAGGATGGTGAAAATGGGAAACTTACAGGTATCTTTGTAGATATCATAAATGATTTTCACCCTAAATTTTTCACATTGGAAAATGTTAAAGGTTTAATTCAGAAAAGCACACACAGAAAATATCTTGCTGACTTGTTATATAAACTATCTAAAGAATATTGCTTTGATATTAAGGTCCTAAACTCATTAGATTATGGCATTCCTCAAGATCGAGAAAGGCTATTTGTTGTTGGTTTCAAAAAAAGCTTCATTTTTGACAAACTGGGTTATGCAAGCTTGATTGAAATTGAGAAAATTAATTTACAACTAATAATTGAGCTAAAAAAAGAAAAAAGCTCAAGTTTAGAAAAGTTTAACTGGTTTAGCTGGCCTGTAAATCCTCTTTATACAAATGCAAGGGGAAGATTTCCTTGGCCCCAAAGAACACCTTATGGCGGAAATCCAACCAAACCTGATGATTTACCTAATAGCTTGCTTGTACAAGATGTCGTTTTCACCTCATCTATAGAAAACCTTCCAAATCAAAACGACGTTTTTAAAGCGTATAGCGATAAATTCAATATAATTGATGAGGGCGATATAACAGGCAAGAGTTTTAAACGGTTACACAGATGGCGATTCAGCCCTACTGCAGCTTATGGTAACAATGAGGTTCATTTACACCCCTATAAACCAAGACGGTTGTCAGTACGTGAAGTCATGCGGATACAATCTGTGCCGGATAAATTTGAGTTACCTGATAACATGACTCTTTCAAGCAAATTTAAGACTATCAGTAACGGTGTGCCTGTTGTTCTTGCAAAAGAAATAGCACAAAGTATATCTAACTTCATTGAGTAAAGTCTGATATGAATCTAAAGGAATTACTTAACGACATCTTGAAATTAATTGGGCTTACTTTAGCCCCAGTTAACTCTAATTCAGAAACAATTACTTTAATTGAACTGGACAAAGATTCCGGTAAATATTATGTCAAACCAGTATCTGGAAAAAAAGTATCTAGAAACATCCATGAGTTTGAGCATATTTTAAAAGATCTTTTGGAGTTTGGCTATGCTAATGTGGAGTCTTCATTAGGAGGAAGTGGTAGCAGTCGCCATCATCCAGAGACAATTTTATCTAACCTTCCTTATATAGAACATTTTAAATATAAGAACAAAAAACATATTCTTTTATTAGATAATCCTACTCATGATTATGGAACATTAAAAGAAGCCAGTGGTATTGAGTTAAGAAAGGTTAAAGCAGCTTTAACAGCTAAAGACACTCTTAATTATTATGAAATACACAAAAAACTTAATCAGATTAACAATCAAATAAGTTATTCTTTGCAAGAAGTCAGCACAAAATATCCCGGTGAGATTAGACAGGAAGGAATTACAGAATGTTTACAATCATTAACCTTACTTGAAGAGAGTTTTTCCCAGATATTTTTCAAAACAAATAAAAGGGTAGAACCATTATTCGAGGATTCCTTATCCCTCAATTCACAAACTGACAATGATAACTTGGAAGAGGATTTAGATAATGATGAAGATGATACCGATTATAACGAAAAAGCCAGTTTTGATCGTAAAAATTTAAAGATCAGACAGCTCACTATGAGCTTCAGTTTAATTTATGATCGCATACAGTATAATGAAATTGAGTTACAGCCTGATTTTCAGAGAAAGGAACGAGTATGGAGCCAGAAAGAAAAAAGTTTACTTATAGAGTCCATACTTTTGGGGCTACCAATACCAATGTTTTACTTTGCTGAAAGGGAAAATGGTACTTGGTTAATCGTTGATGGTCTTCAACGAACAACCACAATTTTCGACTATATGCGCGGTAAATTTATTTTAACAGATCTAAAATATTTTAATGACCCAAATGATTCTGTTTACAAAAAATCATTTCAAGATCTACCTCGACAATATCAAAGAAAGATCCGTGAATATCAAATTAATGGACATTTGATATCTGTTGAAAAGAACGATTTTGAAATGGTTAGAGAATTATTCCAGAGAATAAACACCTACGGTCGAGCATTAAGCCCGCAAGAAATAAGATGTGCATTGAACCCCGGAAGTTCGATACCATTCATCCGATATTTAGCAGAAACACCAGAATTTATAGATTCAACTTTTGGCAAAGTCAATCCAAAACGAATGAAAGATATGGAATATGTTCTTGGAATTATTTCATTCATTCTTTTTAGCTACCGAGACTATAAATATAACAGGGAAGATGATTTTCTTGTTCATACAATGAAATATCTAAATAAGTTTAATTTTAAACTTAACGGGACATTCTCTGATGAAGAAGGGCATAGTCTGCCACAATGGAAAAATGATGAGTGTTCGGAAGTTTTTTACACTCTTTTCGAGAAATTCAAGAAAGGAATTTCGATTTCCAACAATATTTTCGGTACCCATCGATTCAAGAAAAAGAACTCTCCATCGATAAATAAACAATTGCTAATCATGATGGTTTCAGTTTTTGCATTACTCGACGACGATATTGTAGCTGAATTAATAAGCACTAAAAACGAATTTATAGCCAAATTTGATGGTCTAATTAGTGGTGACATCCCCAGCTATGTCGATTGGATTTCTGAAAGCTATAACGACAGTGATAAAGACTTTGATTATGCAATTAGCCAGTCCACTGGTAAAAAAGCGACTATCTTATATAGATTTGATAACTTTATTTCTTTAATCCAAGATGTTACAAATAAAGAAGTGTTAATTGAGGGTGTTATTAAAAATGATAATTAATAGGATTCATTTAGAAAATTTCAAATGTTTCATCGATTGCGACATTGAGATTAACCAACTCAATTTTCTAGTCGGTATTAATAGTGTAGGTAAGAGTAGTATTATTCAGTCAATACTTTTACCGCTTCAATCCGTCCATGATACAGACATAGAGTTAAATGGCCCATTAATTAATCTTGGTGACCATAATGACATACTTAACATCGAAGCTGCCGATGATAGTATTCGTATAAATATACAAACCAATGATGAATCTTGTACCTGGGGATTTGAAAAAGGTTATGTCAATAACGGACTGCCAAAATTCAGTCTACCGTTACTTCATGGCGAAAATTCGTGGGTTAAAGAATTAAAAAATAACTTTCAATTCATATCTGCTGAACGTTGGGGACCGCGCGATAATGTTCCTGTAATTCAAAGTCACCGTAAGGGTTGGTTAGGTAAGAATGGAGAGCATCTTATTGATTATTTATATTCATTGATAAACGAAGCAACTGCAAGCGAGATTAACTTGCCTGAGAACGATCCTCGTATTCATGCCGAGGCTTCAAGCTCAACGATAATTTCATCGATTGAAGCATGGCTTGGGGAAATTTCTCCTGGTGTAGCATTCGATATTAATGTCTATAAAGAGGCTCATATAGGGTGGGGAATGTTCAACTATGGAGGCGACTCTAAAAAATATAGAGCAGGTAATATAGGATTCGGAATTAGCTATTCATTAAGTATTATTGCAGCTATTATAGGTGCAAAAAAAGGAGATGTCTTATTAATTGAAAACCCCGAAGCTCATATTCATCCCAGAGGTCAAAGCAAGCTGGGGCAGTTGATAGCTTGTGCAGCAGAAGCTGGTATCCAATTATTAGTTGAAACCCATAGTGAGCACATCATTAATGGAGCAAGGATAGCGGTTCGAAAAAATATATTGCAACACGATAAATTATTTATATATTATTTCGAAAAACCATTAAATGCAATCTCACCAATAATAAAAAAAATAAAATCGGATAAGAGAGCCAGCTTAGATCAATGGCCAGAAGGTTTCTTCGATCAAACTGTTATCGATATGGAAACGATAATCAAGGGCTGAAAATAATGAAAAGTCGCAATTTTATATCTCTGAATTTTTTACTCAAACACGAAGACATTTGCGATTTAGATAATGTTCTTCATTTGGAAAAGCTAATAGGACAACATTCTCCACGAGATATCACAGAAGTCGTTTCTACATCTAATTGGTATGAAATGGCACCTGAAATTACTGTCTTTGACATTTTATCAAATGAAATCAGTGATATGCAACTCCGCTCTGCTATTATTGGAAAATTAAGTCAAGTATTCGGTCTTTATGCCACTGATGATATTGATAATAACAATGCTACTGAGTGTGCATTAAAAAAATATGATGATTCTTTTTATTATTCTATCATATCACCTGTTGATACCATTAAAGACTTAGAAGAATGTGAGACTGTTTCAACACCAGATGATTATAATCGTATACATGAAAAGCACTTGTCATTATGTCCAGAATCAAATGAAGATTATGCATTAAGATGTGTGTATATTTTTGATAAAGTTAAATTCTCCGATAATTTCTCTAATACACTTTCAACTTTAGGTAACAATCAGGGGATTACTGATTTCTCTATACCAATTACGAAAGCTCTTACCATCTTAAATAGATTAGACCCAGCCATAAGAAATATTCAAGAAGCAATGCATTGGATACATACAGAATCAGGGTTTGAATGTTCTCCACAGGGAGCAAATAAGGGACACCTCTTTCCTACTATCCAACTTGATGATGGAACTGAAAGGCAGATCAACTGTGAGTTCCATATGAAGATAAATGCAAGTAACCTTGCTGATAATTTAAAACACCATTCAAGAATTTATTTTGGATTAATGCCAGTAGGTCAATGTAAGCATACCTATTTATTACATTGCGGTGAACATTTATAATGCTTAGTGTTAATACACAAATGTTTTACGGTAAAGGAGATTTGTAATGTTCAGTTCCAATTTAATAAGTGCCAATGAGAATTTTTTTGATATATTAAAATTTGTATTTTTTAAATATCTTTCAGAGCATTTCTTTTTGTTTACTATTTTGATAATAATAACATTCTCTTTAATATATTATTTCTTACCCATAAACTCAATTAAACGTCTTAGCGATGATAAACTGTCATCGATTAGAAAGAGCATTTTATGTGCGCTTGTTTTTTTATTATTTATAAACGCATATGAATTTAAGCAAACTTGGTATAACCATGTTTCATATCCTGTAAATGATTATGGTCAGTATAATAGAATAAAATAATCTTACCCCCTACCTCTAAAAAGTAGGGGGTTATTCAACTGCAATTATAATAAATATTTTTATTACACAACCGAAAAGTATTAGATCCAATAGCAAGAAGATTTTATCATTTTTATATCTTTCAACAACCTTGCCTAATTTCGCCATAACCCATTTATTCATAATTCCTCCTGTTTATTATTTATTTAATTTATTTTCCTTAACACGTCAACACTAAGGATAATTAATAATAAAAAAGCAAGAGCTAACCAAAAGAAGCCGAGCTTCTTTTGGTCGCCTTGCTTTTTCTGCTCTTCGATTGAAAAAGAAACAAGTAGAATTAATATGACTTGACCTCTTAACCATTCAATATTTGTTTCTAATATTCATCGAAAACAGATCAATTCAGTTTGTATTATTTATCAAAATAAGATAGAGCCGTTTTACTATCATTACTATTGTAAGGACGATATTTGCAGTTACAAATATTATCAATGGAGATATTATTGTTGTTGCCCATGTAAATGTAAAACTGAAGTTTATACTAAAACCTCTAATCTTGTAATCTATAAAAACCCGGCTGTTATCTATTATTTCTGGAGTCACTGGGGGAAGAGTTGAATGTATAAAAGTTAAAACTACCAAGGCGAGTGAGCATAGAATCGCATAAGAAATGTTATGATATAGTTCCTTCAATAAAAGTAATTTATTTTGAGAAACTTCACCAACACTATCGGCATTATTTCTAACCTTTTCTATAGTTCTATTCTCTTGATCATAAATCAATACAATAACAGAAAGCAATAAAGCCGTAAAAATAGCCCCAAAATTCACTAAAAGGGAATCAAGGTCTTTATTAAGATTGAAGTTTTTATAAGCCGAAAAGAGAGACAGTGATATTGGCATAATAATAAACGTAGTAATATCTAACTTTGATATTCCTTTCTTTGAAATATCTTTCAATGTATTGAAGTGTGCTTTCACAATACATAATATGTTAATTTTATTACTCATTATAGAAGCCCTTTATAGACCAATTTGTTTACGTAAGTCTTTTATTAAATCAGATGCCCAGGAATCCAATGAGTCAAACTCAGGATTACCCGCAATTACTTTAACCTTTTCTAAATCAATCTCAATTTGGCACATAGTGCTTCTTTCTGATTTCCCAACATTGAAAGTTTTAGTCCCCCCCTCCATAACAACTTTAACTTTAATTTGAGTTGATTCTTCACTCAACATCTCGATCAGTTTGCCTTGCTCACTCCCTTTATTTTTGAACTTTTTAAATTTACCAAAGGTACCATTCTTTTTCGGTTTTAAAACATATTCTCTATCAATGTCACCAAGCGATGAAATACTATCTTCAATAGACCGGGGGGCAGTAAATCCAATAACTCTTATTTCTTTTGTTTCGGCTTCCAGCCAAGGAAGCACGGCTTTATCATATGTAAGTGGATTTATTTGAATGTTTTTATTTGTCATAGCATTGAAAAACTTAGAGAACTCTGTCTGGAAAATCGATTTTATACCATCCTTCTTATAAGCATATAACAGACAGATACCCTTTCTTGACTCTAAAGGAATATAAAACCGGAAATAATAGTTTTTGACATCAGCATGATTTTCTTCCTTAGAGAAAGCTAATTGATTATCATCAGTATTAATAATATCATTTTTAATACCATAATGGCCTAAACTCATCCAGCCCGAAATGAATCTTTCTTTAGGTTTCGAAGTGACATGATGAAACTTATATGTTTCTTTGCTATCGTCAATTTTTTCAAAATCTTTATGCAACAACATAAATTGTTCGAGTAAAGAGAATAAATCATACTGGCCTATTCTGTTCAAAAAATCGTAACGTTCTTCAACATTTTTCGATTCATTATTCTTGTTGTAGCAACGGATAAAGTAAGGGGCTAATGAGTACATTATATATCCTTGTAGAAGGTCATAGCTTGATAAGCACAACAATAAGCAAGCTAATAATTACCAACGAGAAATATTGCGTAGTCTTTTTCGATCAAAGTATGTCACTTTTCATCCAGAGGATTATTTATAACATCATTAAGATCAATGGTAAACATTTTTACTTGTACTAACCTTTTCGATTGCTGTGATATGTCTCTATTGTGAATAACATACTATGAAAATAATTATGTGCTTAATTCGAAATTATTACTAAGTATAATTAATTACACATTATTGACAAGCTATTATTTAAACTATATTTTACATTACCACCACAATTAATTGGGGTTATTGAAAATATAAAAAGGAGTTTATATGATGAGACAAGATAAAAATAATAAAAACAGTAATGAAAAGTTTCACTTTGATAAAAAAGAGAAGGATATTGAGACTAAAAGCATTACAAGTTTGAGAACTCACTGTATTAGTGTAAGGTTGAATGAAAAAGAATTAGATATACTCAACTCTCAGCGTAAAATATACAGTAAAGGTGAATGGCTCCGTATGGTATTACTTCAAAACTTGCCTCCTGTTATACCGGCTATTAATACCGAAGCCTGGAAAGCCTTAACTGTCATATCACAAAAGCTAAATCGAATTGCGGCTCATATAGATTGTAAAAGCAAAGACAGTCAGCTTACTCATACCGAATTGTTCGCGGTGAAGCGACAACTTGAAGAGCTTCGTCACAACTTGTTAAGAACAGATTTTTGGAGTGTCCCTCGTGAAGGGAATGCAGAAGATCAAGAGGGGTAAGAGCTTCGCTGGTGTTGTTCAATATGCATTGAAGCCGGGAGCACATCATAAAAGCGATCCAGTCGTAATCGGGGGCAATATGCTTGGAGATTCAGCCCTTGAACTGATTGCTGAATTTGATAGCAGCAAACAACTTCGCCCTGATGTTCAGAAAGCCGTTTGGCACAACTCGCTTCGATTACCCGATGGTGAATCACTAACGGCTGAACAGTGGTCCAGCATCGCAGATGACTATATGGAAAGAATGGGATTCAGAGATACCCATCTCCGTTGCTATGTCTTACATGACGACGAAGGCCAGCACATACACATTATCGCCAGCAGAATCGACCTCAATGGGGGGAAGCTTTACCTTGGTAGGAATGAGAATCTCATAAGTACCCGCATAATCGGTGAACTCGAAATCGCTCACGGTCTGACATTGACTAAGACAGCCCATTCCATTACACCGAAGCGGAAAAGAATCTCTCGCAACGAACAGATGCTATCAGAACGAACTGGTGTTCCCTGCCCCAAGAAATCCCTTCAACAGATCATTGATAAAAGTTTGGCAGATACGCCTGACCTTCTAACCTTCACAAAACGACTGGAGGAAGCCGAAGTATCTTGGACGGCTAACATTGCTTCTACCGGTAAGATGAACGGCTTCTCATTCTCTTACCGCGATATAGCTTTCAAAGCTTCGCAGTTAGGCAAGAGTTACTCCTGGGCAAATCTTAGTAACCGTCTTAACTATAACCCCGGCCACTTAGAAGCTCTGCGAATCGACATACCTGCAAAGGATGTTTCTCAAGCTCCCATGCCAATACCTGCTCCTGCTCCTGCTCCTGCTCCTGCTCCTGCTCCTGCTCCTGCTCCTGCTCCTGCTCCTGCTCCTGCTCCTGCTCCTGCAACAATTTTGGAAACCAGGGAGCAAAAGGAAAGTATCAGTGAAAAAATTGCTGAACTCGAACTGCGACTCAGAAAAGACAGACGAAACGAGATCGTTGAGAAGATTCTCCAAAAGAATGCGGTTAACCAGCAAAAGCATCTCAGGCTTATCGGCTGGCTTCCATTTCTTAGAAGGCTTGCAGAGCTTCTCCGAAGCTATGGTAAGAGCATTCTTCACAAGCCCCTCCTTGGATTCTCAAATCTCTATGTAACCCGACCTTTACATAAAGAAAGGAAAATTCATTTATAAACAAAACCTTACCACTTATCCCTGACAGCAATATCGTTTGGGTAGCTGTTAATTTAGGATAAGTCAACAATAGATTGATCGTTATTACAGATCGATAAACTAGTTATGATAGTTTTCACCTATCATGATTCAAACATCGATCGGTACAAGTGATTTTACTTTAGCCAGCCAGCCATCGAGAATCCCTACAAACAGCATTTAATCTTCCAGATTGGGATAGCTATGAAAAACGAAACTATAAATTGCCCATTTTGCTTCAAAGAAAGCCCATTTGGTGTCCGTGTCTGCACTGGCTGTCACGCAACAATTAACTATGGTGTTGTTTCACCGTGGCTTGCTTTACTAATAGGAATTGTGCTGTTAGCGATTGCTTTCCTCATATTCGCTATCAGTCAAAGCTTTATATTAACTGTCGTTATCTATTTTGCCTCAGCAATTTTTTTAAGATTTTATTTACGTAAGAAACTTGCACACAGAGCCGTTTTCACACATAAAAGCTAACCCTGTCCAAATATAATAAGGAAGATAAAATGAATAAATTTATTGTTACATCCTTTTTTATTGCAATTTTTTCAATTTCTGGCTGTTCTACATCCGGCAACCAAAAAATCAAAAATGAAACGGCTCAAAGTCTACAATCGAAAATAAAAATTATGTACACCTAATACTTCGAAAACTATCTCACTGCCTTGCTAATAAACGGCATCAAAAATAATGTAAGTAATTTTGTAAGGTTTTAAGTTAAAATATAGAGTCAAACTTTACATTTTTACAAAAGAGTTCTCAATCCAATGTGGTATCGGATTACTCGCTTTGAAAGATTTTTCATCTCAATAGGACATTTTATTAGCGAGAACCATGTCTCATAAACGTAAAACTGATCGAACATATTAAGCTCAGAGATCGCATCTAACGGTTCCCTTAGATTCCCTACTAAATATTGGCTTAACCAGTAAACAATCTTTCTGTTAAATTCATTATCAGGTAAATCATAAATCGCTCCGAGTTCGAAGATCTTGTAAAAAAGATCTTGGCCCAGATTACACATATAGTTTTCTTCACTCACAAATTCTTCGATATTCATAAAACCTCTCCTAAGTTCAATTAAGCAACATTATTTCGACTTGTTTCAATAACAGACTGAATCCAGGCATCAATCTCACTTTCGACGAAAGCTACGGCACGAGTTCCAATCTTGACAGGGGCAGGAAACTTACCATCTTTGATCAGACGATAGATCCAGGCTTTTCCGAAACCAGTTCGTTTCAAGACTTCTGGTAAACGAATTAAGCTTTGATTGATTGTATTCATTTGGCTGTCTCCTCCGCTTCCGTTAAGGAGATATTAGCCACACAGATTTGCATCTATGAAGAGAGTGCTGATAACTGAAAATTTAGATGAGGGATGAATAGAGAGTAAATTCGGGGAAGAAAAATATTTTCGCCCTCCCCTTGACAATTAACATGATGATTTGCAACTAGAAAGAGCCGAGTTCAAAAATCGGTATGTTGAGGAGATGGCTGTTTTTGCTGATAAAGTATTCGAGACTACGGGTTGTTTCTCCATTCAAAGACTTCTCTGCAACAGGCCTGTCTGTATCTTTAATGTGATCTTCTCCTCTGATCTCACTTGTAAAGTCGGGATACAAGACACGAGACAACACCATATTTGAGATTTTTACTTTTTTAAATTTTGCCCAAATCAATAGATCCATCATTGGGATAATATTGTAATCGACAAGTTTTCTTATTTTTGCCAGTCCAATTTTTTCTGTTTTCACTGGCTCAATTTCATATTCTTTCCTAAGATCTGGTAGCATCGTTTGTAAGGCTGTTATAATTTCTTCATCGCTGGACATTCCTAAATCAAATGAAACATACATCTTGCTGCTATTTTGGTTTAGAAAAAAGTCTCTCATAGTTTTTGTTATTGGTTTCTTTTTCAACTCTTTTTTGAAATCGCCATTTTCTTCAAAAAAATCCATGCTAAACATTATTAACTTGTTTTCTAATTTTTTTATATCACCAAAGCTAACCTGCGCAACATGTCTTTGGCCCTTGCCAAAATGACCATGATTATTATCTTGCCTGCTTAAAATAGGATTACCTTCAAGGATAGACCTTAAATTTTGATTATCATCTTCCCATCCAAAATTTACACTGTCGAAAATCGCTTCTCTAAAGGCAAGCTCAGTATGCAGTTCTTTGATTGTAAGTGATTTTAACTGCTCATAGTTTTCGAGACTAAACCAGCTTTTTAATTCTTCATAAGGGCTTACTACTTTCATTAATCCCTCCACTGTATTCAAAGCTTGAATGAGTTAACACTGCTTATTTGAATTAATTCTCCCTTAACAAGGTTGATAAGGGAGAGCGATTACTTAACTACTTATTCATAGTTAAATCCTTTTAAAATCAAATGGTGAAACTTGTCGTATTCTAAGGAGGTCAAGGTAATCGGCCCACCACTGCAACATAAGCTTTCTCTCATCAAGGTGCTCTGCTTTATGTATGTAGGCAGCACGAACTGAGTTCCGCTCCTGATGGCTCATTTGCCGTTCAACAGCATCTTTCGACCACAAACCGGATTCAATTAAGGCACTACAAGCCATAGCCCTAAATCCATGTCCACAGACCTCCACGGTTGTGTCATAGCCCATAGACCTCAAAGCCTTGTTTACCGTATTTTCACTCATAGGCTTTCTGAAATCATGATCACCAATGAACACGAGTTCATGATCACCGCTGATCTCTTTAATTTCCGTCAAGACAGCCAATACCTGACAACTCAAAGGAACAAGGTGTGGAGTTCGCATTTTCGAACCACGATGTGAATGTTTCACTCCGGGTAATGGCTCTCGCTCTGCAGGAATAGTCCACATAGCATTCTCGAAATCGATTTCCGACCATCTTGCGAATCTGAGTTCACTGGAACGAATGAAAATGAGCAATGTCAGCTTGACGGCTAACTTCGTGAGTTTTCTACCCTTGAAACTATCAATTCGTTCTAAAAGTTCTGAGAATCGTTCGAATGGCAAAGCTGGCCTGTGGGCTCTTTTGGCTACGGCAATAGCTCCTGCCATCTCCTGAGCAGGGTTGTAATCTATCAGCCCATTCTGGACCGCATATCGCATTACTGCTGTTGTTCTTTGCTGTAGGCGGGAAGCAACTTCTAATCGCCCGGAAGCTTCAACAGCCTTGATAGGTGCAAGAAGATCTCTGGTTTTAAGCTCGGATATTTTTCTTTTACCGATTGCAGTAAAGAGACCATCTTCCATGCTTTTTAGAACTCTCTCGCTGTGGGAATCTGACCATTTTCTTTTACAAGCCTTATGCCAGTCCCTGGCAACAGATTCAAAAGTAAGAGCTTCGCTCTGCTCGATTTTGTCGGCTTTTTTCTTCTCAGAAGGGTCGATACCATCAGATACCAACTTTTTGGCTTCATCTCGTTTCCTGCGAGCTTCACCAAGAGAGACCATTGGATAAACACCCAATGCTAAAACTTTTTGTTTGCCATCGAAACGGTATTGGAGTCGCCAGTATTTTGAACCATTGGGGTTGATCAGCAGGTGCATACCCTGCCCATCTGTGAGTTTGAAAGGTTTGTCGGAGGGCTTGGTAGTCCTAACTTTGATATCGGTGAGAGCCATCAGTTGATACCTCCAGTGTTGGTACCAAAATCAATCGAACCGGGAATACCATCAGTTATACCATCATCAGTTGGTATATGTTCAAGGAATTGAGTAGACGTGAACAGACTAAGAAAAGTCAGAAACCTGCTTAACTTACTGTTTTTAAGGACTAAAGTAGACGTTAATAGACTTGAAAAAAGCTTTGTATGGTGCCGAAGGCCGGACTCGAACCGGCACGTATTTCTACGGTTGATTTTGAATCAACTGCGTCTACCGATTTCGCCACTTCGGCACTGAAGGGGATGCGGAAACGTTGTGGATTATACCTGTCGCGCGCCGCCATGCAAGCGACGACGCGCGAAACCCACTCTAAGTGCCCAAAAAACCAGCGCCCTTCGTCACTCCAGCTCAGACACCGCCAGACGAATCACCCCCGCCGCCTTCTGCTCCGGCAGCGCCAGCACCTTCGCCCACATCGCCTGCACCATATCGCAGGAGAGCTTTTCCTTGCCTTCTGCCTTCTCTGGCATCTGCAACAGCTGGATGTCCTCGCCGTACTTATCGGCAAGTGCCTTCATAATCGGTCGGACATCCTCGACAGCCGCCTCGCGCTCGGCCTGGGTCACGGTGTGGCGGTTTTTGCCGTAGGCGGCGCGCATCATGTCGGCATCGGCCTGCATGCGCCGGGTCATCAGGTCTTTATCCAGCATGCGCATCGGGTTGATGCCGCCCTTCACCATCGGGTAGAGGAAGCGGAAGCAGGCGTCGTCGCTCACCTTCTGGATGGCGGCGGTCTGCTCCATGTTGATGGTCATGTAGTTCACCACGTTGGCGTCCGGGGCATTTTGCAGGCGCGTCATCTGCAAATGCAGGATCTGCGGCTGGATGGTGTCGATAATGTGCTGCTCCGGCTCGCCGGCCTTTTGCAGGGCGGCCATCTGGTCGAGGATACGCTGATGCAGCACAGGCTCCTGCTCCTTGATCACCTGCCAGGCGGGCATCGCGTTAAGGGCCGTATCAATTTGCGCTTCCGGAGCGCGCTGCCTGTCAAAGAAGACCCAGAACGCCACGGCGGCAGCCGCGACAACAACAATGACCGTACTGATCCACGTTTTTTTCATCTCGCATCCTTATCCTTGCGTTATGCCGGTTTACACCGGCACGCCGCTGTGGAAGCGAAATTCGTGGTCCGGTGTCGAGATAAGTGTGGCTTCAATTTCGCCAAAAAGCTGTATGCGCGGTGAGATATCGTCGTCGCTCACCTGCTGGGCCAGCGTCAGGTAGTCCTGATAATGGCGCGCTTCCGAGCGCAGCAGCGAGAGATAGAACTTCTGTAAGTCATCGTCGAGGAACGGGGCCAGCGCGGCGAAGCGTTCGCAGGAGCGGGCTTCGATGTAGGCTCCGCAGATGAGCTTGTCAATCAGCGTCAGCGGCTCGTGGGTGCGCACTTCCTTTAGCATCCCTTTGGCGTAGCGGCTGGCGGTAATTTTTACGTACGGAATATTGCGGGCCAGCATCGCCTCGCGCACCTGCCAGAAATGGTGAAGCTCCTCTTTAATCAGCAGCACCATGCTGTCGATGAGCGCCTGGCCCCACGGGTCGTCGGTTTTGGGCATCACGCTTTTGCCAATCTGCCTGTGCAGGGCGATGAAGTCAGGCTCCGGGCCGTCGCGGAAGGTGAACTGTTCGTAGGGCTTGAGCCAGTCGAGCAGCGCATCGGCACCGCTTTCGTCGGCGACGTATTTACGCACCAGCAGCAGCGCGGTCTGGGCGGCCTTGAGCTCGCACACCATGTGGTCGGTGAGCAGCAGCGGCAGGTTCGCCGGGTCGCGGGCTTTATCAATCCATGCTTGCGGGGTCGGGCACTGGAGGAAGTTGAGTACGGGGGCGAGTATCTGCGGGTAATCCATGGTTCTGCCTTGAAAAAAGCGGTGGCGCGCGCCACCGCCTGAAACGCTTAGTGACGCACGCCGTCGTCGTCTTCGTCGATGTAATCTTCGTCGTCGCCTTCTTCGCCGTCTTCACCGTTCGGATCTTCGAAGTAGGTTCCCCAGCCGTCGTATTCCACTTCAAACTTCTCGGCCAGGTTCATCAGCAGTTCTACCTGCGCGTCGATCAGCTCCGCCTTCAGCGCGCCTTCGCTCAGGATGTCGCAGCAGATGACGGTGTCGCCCTCTTCCACTTCCAGCTCTTCCGGCTCGGTCACTTCGTAACCCAGCTTGAAGGCTTCCACGGCCATTTTTTCCAGCGCTTCAAAGTCGTCCGCAGAGAAATGGTGCTCGATGGTGTACAGCGCGTCCGGATCGCTACCGTCTTCCAGCAGTTCTTCAATAATCAGACGCGTCTCTTCGCGTTGCTCTTCCAGGTGTTCCGGGTTTGCCATGGCTCAATCCTCTTTAAAGTGCGGCAGATACTTCTATTTTCACACACGGACGGGTTTGCCTCCACCTTTGTTGGAAAGATTTGTGAAACGGGGTTGCAAATGAATAATTACACATATAAAGTGAATTTTAATTCAATAAGTGGCGTTCGCCATGCGAGGATAAAATGTCTGATCTGTACAAGAAACACTTTCTGAAATTGCTCGACTTTACCCCTGCACAGTTCACTTCTCTACTGACCCTTGCCGCACAACTCAAAGCCGATAAAAAAAAGGGCAAGGAAGTACAAAAACTTACCGGTAAAAACATCGCGCTCATCTTCGAAAAAGACTCAACCCGTACACGATGCTCTTTCGAAGTTGCCGCATTTGACCAGGGCGCGCGCGTCACCTATTTAGGGCCGAGCGGCAGCCAGATTGGGCATAAAGAATCAATTAAGGACACCGCGCGCGTGCTCGGGCGGATGTACGACGGCATTCAGTACCGCGGCCACGGCCAGGAAGTCGTCGAGACGCTGGCGCAGTATGCTGGCGTGCCGGTGTGGAACGGGCTGACCAACGAGTTCCACCCGACGCAGCTGCTGGCGGATCTGCTGACCATGCAGGAGCACCTGCCGGGCAAGGCGTTTAACGAGATGACGCTGGTCTACGCGGGCGACGCGCGCAACAACATGGGCAACTCGATGCTGGAAGCGGCGGCGCTGACCGGGCTGGATCTACGCCTGGTGGCCCCGAAGGCCTGTTGGCCGGAAGAGAGCCTGGTGGCAGAGTGCAGCGCGCTGGCGGAAAAGCACGGCGGGAAAATCACCCTGACGGAAGACGTGGCGGCGGGCGTGAAGGGCGCGGACTTTATCTATACCGACGTGTGGGTGTCGATGGGCGAAGCCAAAGAGAAGTGGGCGGAGCGTATCGCGCTGCTGCGCGGGTATCAGGTGAACGCGCAGATGATGGCGCTGACCGGCAACCCGAACGTGAAGTTCCTGCACTGTCTGCCGGCGTTCCATGACGACCAGACCACGCTCGGCAAGCAGATGGCGAAAGAGTTCGATCTGCACGGCGGGATGGAAGTGACGGACGAGGTGTTTGAGTCGCCGGCGAGCATCGTGTTCGACCAGGCGGAAAACCGGATGCATACGATTAAGGCGGTGATGGTGGCGACGCTTGGGGAGTGATTGGGTCCTCTGAGCGCTGGTGCCCTCACCCCGGCCCTCTCCCACAGGGAGAGGGAGAACACCCAGCCCGTAGGCCCGTGCAAGCGCAGCGCCGCCGGGCGAATCAGGCGGTGATGCGGCCTGATGCCCTCACCCACGGCGAGAGGGAGAACACCCAACCCGTAGGCCCGTGCAAGCGTAGCGCCGCCGGGCGAATCAGGCGGCGATGCGGCCTGATGCCCTCTCCCCGGCCCTCTCCCACAGGGAGAGGGAGAAAACCCAGCCCGCAGGCCCGTGCAAGCGTAGCGCCGCCGGGCGAATCAGGCGGCGATGCGGCCTGATGCCCTCACCCCAGCCCTCTCCCACGGGGAGAGAGAGAACACCCAGCCCGTAGGCCCGTGCAAGCGTAGCGCCGCCGGGCGAATCAGGCGACGATGCGGCCTGATGCCCTCACCCCGGCCCTCTCCCACGGGGAGAGGGAGCAAACCGGCTCCATTTCATTGATTTTTCACCCCGAAAAAGGTACGTTTTCGCCTTCATTCCAGCGTGGACATACCAGCATTATGCCGATTATTCAGTCTGTTGAACGTGCGTTGCAGATCCTCGACCTGTTCAACGAGCAGGCCACCGAGCTTAAGATCACCGACATCAGCAAACTGATGGGGCTGAGCAAGAGTACCCTCCACTCGCTGCTGAAAACCCTCCAGCTTCACGGCTATATCGATCAGAACCCGGAGAACGGTAAGTATCGCCTCGGCATGAAGCTGGTCGAGCGCGGTCATTTTGTCGTGGGCTCGATGGATATTCGGCAGAAGGCGAAAGGCTGGCTGACGGAGCTGTCCCGGCGAACCGGGCAGACTACCCATCTGGGGATCCTGGACGGACGTGAAGGGGTCTATATCGAGAAGATTGAAGGCAAGCTCGCTGCCATCGCCTATTCGCGCATCGGCCGCCGCCTGCCGGTTCACGCCACCGCCATCGGCAAAGTGTTGATTGCCTGGCTGGGCGAGGCCGAGCTGAACGCCCTGCTGGAGGGCTATCAGTACACTACCTTTACGCCTTCTACCCTTGCCTCTCGCGAAGCCTTAATGAGTGCCCTGGCGCAGACCCGCGAGCAGGGCTATGCCCTGGATAGCGAAGAGAACGAGCAGGGCGTGCGCTGCGTGGCGGTGCCGGTGTGGAACCACGAGTCCCGCGTCATTGCTGCCCTGAGCCTGTCGACGCTGACCTCCCGCGTGGACGACGCAGAGCTGGCTGATTTCCGCGAGCAGCTTCAGCAGGCCGGGCTCCAGCTCTCACGCGCGCTGGGCTACCCGGCCTGAGCCGTCAGACCGGCTCGTAGGTGAAGTAGTCGAAGTCAGCGTGGCAGCCGTCGCCGCTGATGTCCTCGCAGTGCAGTCCCACAAACGCGCCGGTGAAGAAGCCGCGCCCGCCGATATAGTCATCCGACAGCTTCCACGCCTCATACGTCACCGGCACGGTGTGCCATGTCTCGCCGTCGAACGAGTAGATGTAGCGGTAGACCAGCGCATCCACATCCACCCTTAGCCAGACGCTCTCCGCACTCTCCGGCACGGGAATGGGCTGCTCGTGCAGCGGCCACGACGGCACGTTGTGGTCGAGCTGAATAACCTTAATCGTTCTGCCCTGCCCCTCCTCGTAGTCCACAAAGCAGTAGCTCCAGTTTTTGCTGTTGTAGTAGCAGGTCAGCCCCGCGCTCTGCTGGAAGTGAACCGGCGAGAACTGCATCCGCGTCTCGGCCCGGAAGATGAAGTGCTGCCAGCGGCGCGCCACGGTCGACTGGGTAAAGGTCGAGTTGAGCGAGTCGTTGCCGTACAACCGTAAATAGCCGGGGCGCGCGGTGAGCGAGCCGAGGGTGTCGTCGAACGGAATGCGCAGGGTCTGCAGTTCCGAGTCAAGCGTGCTGACATCGAAATCATCCCGCCAGCTACCCTGAGCGGCGCCAGGCTGCTCCGCCACCTGCGGGCCTTTCACGGTCAGCTGCGCGTGCTTACCGCCCTCCACGTACGGCCAGCCATCGCGCCATTCAATGCGGGCGATGCCGGTCTCGCGCCCCAGCGGACAGTAACCGCGTCCGCCTGAGGCCAGCAGCGGCACGCCGGGCAGGCGCAGCGGGCGGCTGGTAAGGTAGGCCATATACCACTCCCCTGTGTGGGTTTGCAGCAGCGAGCCGTGGCCGCTCTTTTGCAGCGGGTTCTCCGGCAGGTGCCAGCTGGTCATCATCGTCACGTCCGGGTGCAGCTCGTACGGCCCGTCGATATTTTTGGAACGCAGCACCACGACGGCGTGCTCGTAGCTGGTGCCGCCCTCGGCAACCATCAGGTAGTACCATCCCGCGTGGCGATAAAGATGCGCCCCTTCGGTGTAGCAGAGCGGCGTGCCGGTAAACAGCGTCTTGCGCTCGGGCGAGAGGGTGCCGGTCTGCGGGTCAAACGCCTGCATCACGATGGTGTTGTGCGGGTTGCTGTGGTGGCGCGGCCCCCACGGGCGGTAGAGGTAGTACTTGCGACCATCGTCGTCGTGGAACAGGGACGGATCGAACCCGCCGTTGCCCATCGGGATCGGCTCGCTCCATGGCCCTTCGATGGACGGCGCGGTGACGAGGAAGTTGCGGCCATTTTTCCACGGCGAATCGACAATCTTCACGTCGGTATAGAGCAGCCAGAATTTGCCGTCGGCGTAGCTCAGGCACGGCGCCCAGATGCCGCCGGAGTCCGGATTGCCCTTCATGTCCAGCATCGACACGCGGTCCAGCGGCGTGCTGACCAGCGTCCAGTTTTTCAGGTCGCGGGAGTGATAGATGCGCACGCCCGGGAACCACTCGAAGGTCGAGGTGGCGATGTAGTAGTCCTCGCCCTGGCGGCACAGGGACGGGTCCGGGTTGAAGCCGGTCAGGATTGGGTTAGTGATTTCCATATTGCCTCCGGTTAATGGGATGCGGCTGTCGCGGCGTCGGGAATGGCCTCGCCCTGCGCCGCGCGGTGCTTGATCAACTGCTGGCTGATGGCCTCCACGCGGGCGTCGGTGAGCTTATAAAACGACAGCATGATGAACATGCCCGCATAGAGCACCACGGGCACCACGCAGAACAGAATTTTGATGGTGGTGAGCACCTCCACCGGCTGCACGCTGCTGCTGGCGGAGTAGTTCACGTATGCGAGGATCCAGCCCACCACCGCCCCGCCAATCGCCAGGCCAATCTTCAGGCTGAACAGGTAGGTGGAGAACACCAGCCCGTCCAGGCGTCGCCCGCTGCGGCTCTCCTCGTAATCCACCACGTCAGAGGCCATCAGCCATTGCAGCGGCGTGGTGGTGTTAAACACAAACAGGAACAGGATGTTGAGGGCGAAAATCAGGGCAATATGCTCTGCTGGCGTGAAGAAAATCAGCAGGCTGATGAGTGAGTAAGCGACGATGATCCACTTAAAGGCGGTGACGCGGTCGAATCGGCCCAGCAGACGGGAGGAGCAGAGCGAGCCGAACATGGTGGCGAGGCTACCGTAGAGTAAAAACTGCGTCGCCATCTCCGGGTGATCCATCACGTATTTCACGAAGTAGAGCGTTGCCCCGCCGCGCACCACGTTAGAGCAGGTCGCCATCATCTTGAAGGCGCACATGATCCGCCACTGACCGTTGCCCAGCAGCAGCTTAAGATCTTTCGCCACCGACGAACCCGGCTGCACCTCAAAGGTGTAGCGCTCTTTGGTGGTGAAGAAGCAGACATAAAGCAGGACTACGCCGCTCAGACCCAGCACGCACATGGCGCCGAAATAGCCCACCTGCTCGTTCCCTTTGCCGATGATGCTGACCAGCGGCAGCGCGATGCCGCTGATGGCGAGCGACCCCGCGGCGGCGAGGAAGAAACGCCAGGACTGAAGGGCATGACGCTCTTTCGGGTCGGCGGTGATCACCCCCGGCATGGCACAGTACGGGACGTTAACGAAGGTGTAGACCAGAGTCAGCAGAATGTAGGTCACGCAGGCGTAGATGATTTTGCCCTGCGCGGAGAAGTCCGGCGTGTAGAAGGTCAGCATGCAGACGATGCCAAACGGGATGGCGCCCCACAGCAGGAACGGGCGGAACTGGCCGTAGCGGGTGCGGGTGCGGTCTACCAGCAGCCCCATCAGCGGATCGGTCACGGCGTCGAGCACGCGGGAAACTAAAAACAGCGTCCCCATTATGCCCGCGGAGAGACCGAACACGTCGGTGTAGAAATAGGCCAGCAGGAACATCGTGGCCTGCCAGACGAAGCCGCAGGCGGTATCACCCAGCCCGTAGCCAATTTTGTCTTTCATGGTTAATTGCGTCATCAGAATTACACCCTTATGTAGTGTGCTGAATTACAACATCGTGTTAATGGAGTGTAATGAGCTGCTCAATTAACCAGCAATGGTCATATCTTATTTCTGAATTACGTTATTTCGCTTTTGTGACGCCAACGATATATCACAAGTCATTGTTTAAATTAGAAAATTAAAGACAAGCAAAAACCGTCCGCGGAATATTTTCCGCAGACGACTTTCTCTCAAAAAATAATTAAAGGCCGAGTGCTTTTTTACCGGCGTTAATTACCTCAATGATTTTATCGGTGTCATAAATACAGCCTTTCCAGGCGCCGCCGCTCACGGACTGTAATGCCGCCCACAGCCGGGTATCGTCCGGCAAAAAGTCGTGAGCGTGCAGGTCCGGGTGCGTCTGCCGCCGCGCCAGCTCGCGCGCGCCCTCTTCCGGCGTCAGCGGGTTGTCCGCGGTACCGATGAAGTTCACGCTACCGGTCAGAGTCAGGCGGTCCACGGCAATCTCAATGATGTCGTTATCGCGCAGCTTACCAATCGGCCCTCCCGCCAGCGCCTCCGGCGATACGTGGCCGAAGCAGGCCCCCGTCGACACGCCCGAGAAGCGCGCATCGGTGATTAACGACACCGTCTTGCCCCACGAGATATGCTTCAGCGCGGAGGTGAGCTGGTAGGTCTCTTCCATGCCGGTGCCGGACGGGCCACCGCCGATCACCACCATGATATCGCCCTGCGCAATCTCTTCCCGCTTGATGGCCCTGATTGCCTGCGCCTCCGAGACAAACACCCGCACCCGGCCGGTGTGGCGGTAAACGCCATCTTCACCCACCACCGACGGGTCGATCGCCGTGGCCTTGATCACCGATCCTTCCGGCGCGATGTTGCCCGTCGGGAAGCAGACCGTCGAGGTCAGCCCTTTCGCTTTTGCCTTCTCCGGCGGCAGGATCACGTCATCCGGCTCCACGCCGTCCTGCTCGCGCAGGCACTGGCGGAAGCGCTTACGGCGCTCCGAGCTCTGCCACCAGTCGAGGTTCTCGCCCACTGTCTGGCCAGTGACGGTCATGGCGTCCAGATGCAACAGGCCGAGATCGCGCAGGTGGAGCATCACCTCCGGCACGCCGCCCGCGAGGAAGGCGCGCACGGTCGGGTGATAGTCCGGGCCGTTGGGCAGCACGCTCACCAGGCGCGGCACCCTGCGGTTGACGCGCGTCCAGTGTTCAACGTCCGGGATCGTGCAGCCCGCCGCGTGGGCGATGGCTGGAATGTGCAGCAGTAAATTAGTGGAGCCGCCGAACGCCGCGTGGATCACCATCGCGTTTTCGATGGCTTTGTCGGTGAGGATATCGCGCGTGGTGATGCCGCGGTTATCCAGTTCACTGACCGCGCGTGCCGACTGGCGGGCGATCTCCAGCCACACCGCCTGCCCGGACGGGGCCAGTGCAGAGTGCGGCAGCGCCAGACCCAGCGCCTCCGCCACTACCTGCGAGGTGCCCGCCGTACCGAGGAACTGACACCCGCCGCCCGGCGACGCGCAGGCGCGACAGCCCAGCTCGGCGGCCTCCTGCAAGGAGAGTTCATGGTTGGCGAAGCGCGCGCCGATGGTCTGCACTTTGCCCGCATCTTCCCCCACGGTGGGCGGCAGCGTCGCCCCGCCCGGCACCAGAATGGTCGGCAGATCGTGCATGGAAGCCAGCGCAATCATGGTGGCGGGCAGCCCTTTATCGCAGGTTGCCACGCCGATCACCGCCCGGCGCGTCGGCAGGGAGCGGATCAGGCGGCGAAACACGATCGCCGCGTCGTTGCGGTACGGCAGGGAGTCGAACATGCCGTGCGTGCCCTGCGAGCGACCGTCGCACGGATCGCTGACGAAGGCGGCGAAAGGGATCCCGCCGTTGCGGGTGATCTCCTTCGCCGCCGCCTGCATCTGCATGCCGATCTCCCAGTGCCCGGTGTGGTAGCCCAGCGCGACCGGGCGTCCGTCTCCGGCGCGGATGCCGCCCTGGGTGCCGATGATCAGCACCTCTTTGCCGGTGAGCTTGTTGGCATCCCAGCCCATCCCGGCGTTCTGCGTCATACCGAACAGGTTGCCGCTGGGGGATTCCATCAGCATCTGCGGTGTCAGCGGCAGCGTGCCCTGCGGCCCCGCCGCGTGGGTGATCACCGCATAAAACGCATCGTCCTGTGGGGTGAAAATTTTCTCAATGGTCATCGTTATCGTCCGGCTCAGCAGAGTTTGAGCTGTTGTAACAGGGTTTTCAGCTGCGCCTTGCGCGGCTCGTCCAGCGGCGAGGCTGGCGGCAGGACGTGCGTAGAAATCGGACGACCGCAGAGCACGATCGCCTCTTTAATGACGTTCACAAACGGCGTATCCAGCTGATACATCTGCGGGATTTGCAGCAGGGTCTGATGATACTCAGCCGCTTTCGCCACGTCGTTATCCCGCCAGGCTTTCAGAAGATTTACCGACACCTGTGGGGCAAAGTTGCCGCTGGCCGAGATCGCCCCGTCGCCGCCTAGCAGCAGGGTATTAAACAGATGATCGTCGTAGCCGCACAGCACCGTGAAATGAGGATGGGCGCCTTTAACGGTGTGGATCATGCTGCGCAGGTGAGCGACGGAGTCGATGGTGTCTTTGATGCCGACAATGTTACTGCGCGAGTCGGCGAGGGTTTTCACCAGTGCCGGGGTCAGATCCTGCCCGGTCAGCGCCGGGAAGTTATAGAGCATCACCGGCAGCGTGACGCTGTCGGCCACCTGCTCGAAATAGCGGATCAGGTTCGCTTCCGACACTTTCCAGTAGTAAGGGTTGATCACCACGATGCCGTCCGCGCCCGCCTGCTGCGCGTGCTGGCTCAGCTCAATGGTTTCCCGGGCGTTGGTGCCGCCGGTGCCGATCAGGACCGGCACACGACGATCGACATGATCGATCGCAAACCGGGCAATGGTTTTACGCTCTTCGGCGCTGAGCTGGGAGAACTCGCCGCCGCTGCCCAGGAAAAACAGGCCGTCGACGCCTGCTTTAATCAGATCGTCGATCAGCGCGGCGGTACCCGGTTTATCGAGCTGGCCATCGGCGGTAAAAATGGTGGAGACAGGGGGAATGATACCCGTGAACAACGCGGACTGCGGCATGAGATCTCCTTGCTGAATCATTTTGTTCTACATTATAGAACAGCGTTCATTAATTTAACGATCATACTATGACGCAGAAAAAGCGCAGGTAAATGGGAAGGGATGAGGGAGTGCGGGAAGTTTAAGCTGGATCACATTATGCGTGGGTGCGGTCTGGTGCCCTTACCCTAACCCTCTCCCAAGGGGAGAGGGAACTTTTACACCCTCTCCCCTTGGGAGAGGGCCGGGGTGAGGGGTTACTCTACCAGCATCTTCACCACAACCTTACGCACCTGCGCCGGCGCTCCCGCCGCGCACAGCGGCTTATGCACTTCGCCCGGCCAGAACACTACAAAATCCCCTTCGCTCAGCACCACGGTTTTCTCCTGCTCGCCTTCCGGCAGGAACGCGATGTCTTTGTCCGCCAGCCAGTCGGTGTCCGGCGTACCGTGCGGCAGGGTACTGAAGGTCATCCCTTCCTGACCTTTTAGCACAATCTGAATATCCAGATAGCGTGCATGGTATTCAGCGCGACGCTCGGCGAACGGCTGGGTCATGTCCTCCGAAACCAGATAAAACAGGCTGTTGCCATTGATGTCGTGCTTACCGGTCGGCGTTGCGTCGGTGACGTGGGCCTTAACGTGCTCAATGGCCTGGCGCAGCTCTTCTGGCAACCAGGACTGGAGATGATGAATATTGCCAATAATCATGATACAACCCTCAGATTAAAACATTGTTTCATTTTTATGTTTTATACGAGAATTGCCTCTTCCATACCAGCCCTTTTTTGACAAGATTTGCGTCAGCGCATGTTTATCGGGAAATGTGTTAATCCACTGTTAATTGCACACAGGCATTTATGCAGTGGTTATGCATAACCTCATTTCATGCACTTTGCACACAGGATCTAACTCACTGAATTTAAAACATAACTCACAAAACCTGTTGGTGTATCACACTTTACCACTTTGGTTATTTCCTTTAAAAATCCATAATTATTTATTGATTTCTCTTAAGTGAAAAATAGTTAACTGTCATTATTGCATAGCTATTCCCGTGACAACATTTTATCCATTAAAATCAACAGCATAACTAAATATTTCAAAGCGTGTGATTCTACAAAATAATAACAACTTCAAATATTGCCACCCGTTCCTGCTTAGCTATTCATCCCTTAATAATATGAAATTAATCATTATCTGATACGAATCATGCAATTGAAAATAAACTGCTCAATATCGGTTTTCGCGTGAGCAATGTCACAATAACCATTATTTAAGCGCCTACTATAAATCACGAAATCAATTGAGCTTAGCCGCCATGAAATTAAACACATCACATGGCGCATGCCCTTTTTATTCTGAAAAAAAGTTAAAGGAATAATTATGGAAAAGCATTACGTCGGTTCTGAAATTGGTCAATTGCGTAGCGTTATGCTGCACCGTCCTAATTTAAGTCTGAAACGGTTAACCCCCTCAAACTGTCAGGAGCTGCTATTTGATGACGTGCTCTCGGTTGAACGGGCGGGTGAAGAGCATGACATCTTCGCAAACACGCTGCGCGAGCAGGGTGTGGAAGTCCTGCTGTTGACCGACCTTCTTACGCAAACGCTTGATATTGCTGAAGCAAAAGCCTGGCTTCTTGAAACACAAATCTCCGACTATCGCCTGGGACCAACCTTTGCCGCCGACGTGCGCGGCTGGCTGGCGGATATGCCGCACCGCGAACTGGCGCGCAGATTAAGCGGCGGATTAACCTACGGTGAAATTCCGGCGGCTATTAAAAATATGGTGGTTGATACCCACACGGCGAATGATTTTATTATGAAGCCGCTGCCGAACCACTTATTTACCCGCGATACCTCCTGCTGGATATATAACGGCGTCTCCATTAATCCGATGGCGAAACCCGCCCGCCAGCGTGAAACCAATAACCTGCGGGCAATATATCGCTGGCACCCCGCATTTGCCGACGGCGAGTTTATTAAGTATTTCGGCGACGAGAATATTAATTACGACCACGCCACATTAGAAGGCGGCGACGTATTAGTGATTGGTCGCGGGGCGGTATTGATCGGCATGTCCGAGCGCACGACGCCGCAGGGCGTGGAGTTCCTCGCCAACAGCCTGTTTAAACATCGCCAGGCCGAGCGCGTGATTGCCGTTGAGCTGCCGAAACACCGCTCCTGCATGCACCTCGACACCGTGATGACCCACATCGACGTGGACACCTTCTCCGTTTACCCGGAAGTGGTGCGCAAGGACGCCCAGTGCTGGACGCTCACCCCGGACGGACGCGGCGGCCTGCTGCGCACCCAGGAAACCGACCTGCTGCACGCCATCGAGAAAGCCCTCGGCATTAACCACGTCCGCCTGATCACCACCGGCGGCGACGCCTTTGAAGCCGAACGCGAGCAGTGGAACGACGCTAACAACGTCCTGACCCTCCGCCCGGGCGTGGTGATCGGCTACGAGCGCAACGTCTGGACCAACGAGAAGTACGACAAAGCAGGCATCACCGTGCTGCCGATCCCGGGCGACGAGCTGGGACGCGGTCGCGGCGGCGCGCGCTGCATGAGCTGCCCACTGGAACGCGACGGAATTTAAAGGAGCCATCATGGAACGAAAACCCACTCTGGTTGTGGCCCTTGGCGGCAACGCGCTGCTCAAGCGCGGCGAGCCGCTTGAAGCGGACATCCAGCGCCAGAACATTGAGCAGGCCGCCCGCACCATCGCCGGCTTAACGGAACAGTGGCGCGTGGTGCTGGTGCACGGCAACGGCCCGCAGGTCGGACTGCTGGCGCTGCAAAACAGCGCCTACGACAAAGTCACTCCCTACCCGCTGGACGTTCTTGGCGCCGAAAGCCAGGGAATGATCGGCTACATGCTCCAGCAGGCGCTGAAAAACAATCTGCCCCAGCGCGAGGTCAGCGTCCTGCTCACGCAGGTGGAAGTGGACGCCGCCGACCCGGCGTTCAGCAACCCGACCAAGTACATCGGCCCGGTCTACAGCGAAGCCCAGGCTAAAGCGCTGGCCGCGGAAAAAGGCTGGGTGTTTAAGGCCGACGGCAGCTACTTCCGCCGCGTGGTGCCGTCGCCGCAGCCGAAGCGCATCGTCGAGAGCGACGCCATCACGGCGCTGATTCAGCGCGACCACCTGGTGATCTGCAACGGCGGCGGTGGCGTGCCGATAGTGGAAAACGCCAACGGCTATCGCGGGATCGAGGCTGTGATCGACAAAGACCTCTCCGCCGCCCTGCTGGCGCGCCAGATCGAGGCCGATGCCCTGCTGATCCTCACCGATGCCGACGCGGTGTACCTCGACTGGGGCAAGCCAACCCAGCGCCCGCTGGCGCAGGTGACGCCGGAGCTGCTCAGAGGCATGCAGTTCGACGCCGGATCGATGGGGCCGAAAGTGGCCGCCTGCCGCGAGTTTGTTGAGGCCTGCAACGGCATTGCCGGGATCGGCGCGCTGAATGACGGCGCGGAGATCCTGGCGGGCGAGAAAGGCACATTGATTCGTAACTGAGTCGTTTTCCCCTCACCCTAACCCTCTCCCAAAGGGAGAGGGAATGTACGCCCCCTCTCCCTGTGGGAGAGGGCCGGGGTGAGGGCATCAGACAGCTAAATTTTAAAAAGGATTTCCCCATGACCATTAACCTGAAAAACCGCAACTTCCTGAAACTGCTGGACTACACCCCGGCGGAGATCCAGTACCTGATCGATCTCGCCATCGAGCTGAAGGCCGCCAAAAAAGCCGGACGCGAAAAACAAACCCTGGTCGGGAAAAACATCGCCCTGATCTTTGAAAAAACCTCCACCCGCACCCGCTGCGCCTTCGAAGTGGGTGCGTTCGACCAGGGCGCGCAGGTCACCTACCTCGGCCCAAGCGGTTCGCAGATTGGCCACAAAGAGTCGATGAAGGACACCGCCCGCGTGCTGGGCCGCATGTATGACGGCATCGAGTATCGCGGCTACGGCCAGGCCATCGTTGAAGAGCTGGGCGAGTACGCGGGCGTGCCGGTGTGGAACGGTCTGACCGACGAGTTCCACCCCACCCAAATTCTCGCCGACCTGATGACCATGCTGGAGCACTCTCCGGGCAAAACCCTGCCGGAGCTGAGCTTTGCTTACCTGGGCGATGCGCGGAACAACATGGGTAACTCCCTGATGGTCGGCGCGGCCAAAATGGGGATGGATATCCGCCTTGTGGCGCCGAAATCCTTCTGGCCGGAGGCGGGCCTGGTTGAGCAGTGCCGCGCCATCGCCAAAGAGACCGGCGCGCGCATCACCCTCACCGACGACGTGGAGGAAGGCGTGCAGGGCACCGATTTCCTCTACACCGACGTGTGGGTTTCCATGGGTGAGCCGAAGGAGGCCTGGGCCGAGCGCGTCAGCCTGATGAAGCCATATCAGATTAACGCGGACGTGATGAAGGCCACCGGTAACCCGAACGTCAAGTTCATGCACTGCCTGCCGGCGTTCCACAACGAGCACACCAAAGTGGGCCGCGAAATCGAAATGGCGTACGGCCTGAAGGGGCTGGAAGTGACGGAAGAGGTCTTCGAATCACCGAACTCCATCGTCTTCGACGAAGCAGAGAACCGCATGCACACCATTAAAGCGGTCATGGTGGCGACACTCGGCGACTAATCACCGCCCGGCGCGCCGCGGGGTGCGCCGGGTTCAGGAGAACATCATGGGCAAGTTCAAGTTTCCCTCCGCTTACACCATTCTCTTTTTTCTGATTGCCGTGGTTGCCGTGCTGACGTGGATTGTTCCGGCCGGGCAGTACCATATGGCATTGAACGAGGCGCTCGGTAAAGAAGTGCCGGTTGCTGGCACCTACGCGCACGTGGCAGCGCACCCGCAGGGGCTGGTTTCGGTGCTGATGGCGCCGATTGCCGGGCTGTACGATCCAGAATCCGGCCAGGCCGGGGCCATCGACGTGGCGCTGTTTATCCTTATCATCGGGGGATTCCTCGGGATCGTCACTAAAACCGGGGCGATAGACGCCGGGATCGAGCGCGTCACTACCCGACTACGCGGCCGCGAAGAGTGGATGATCCCGATCCTGATGGCGCTGTTTGCCGCAGGCGGCACGATTTACGGCATGGCAGAAGAGTCGCTGCCCTTCTATACCTTACTGGTGCCGGTGATGCTGGCGGCGCGGTTCGATCCGGTGGTTGCTGCGTCCACCGTGCTGCTCGGCGCGGGGATCGGCACCCTCGGCTCCACCATCAACCCGTTCGCCACGGTGATCGCCGCCAACGCCGCCGGGATCCCCTTCACCAACGGCATCATGTTGCGCATCGCGCTGCTGGTGATCGGCTGGATCATCTGCGTGGCGTGGGTAATGCGCTATGCCCGCAAGGTGCGCAAGGATCCGTCGCTGTCGATCGTGGCGGATAAGCAGGAAGAGAACCGCGCCCACTTCCTCGGCAACAAGGGCGAGCAGTCGCTGGAGTTTACCCCGGTGCGCAAACTCATCCTGGTGATCTTCGCCCTCGCCTTCGCGGTGATGATCTACGGCGTGGCGGTGCTGGGCTGGTGGATGGCGGAGATCTCGGCGGTGTTCCTCGCCAGCGCGATTATCGTCGGGCTGATCGCCCGCATGAGCGAAGAGGAGCTGACCTCAACCTTTATCAACGGCGCGCGAGATTTGCTGGGCGTCGCGCTGATTATCGGCATCGCGCGCGGTATCGTAGTGATCATGGATAAGGGCATGATTACCCACACCATTTTGCACAGCGCCGAGGGAATAGTCACCGGATTGTCGACGGTGGCGTTCATCAACGTGATGTACTGGCTGGAAGTGGTGCTGTCGTTTCTTGTGCCTTCTTCGTCCGGCCTGGCCGTTCTGACGATGCCGATCATGGCGCCCCTTGCCGATTTCGCTAACGTCAACCGCGACCTGGTGGTTACGGCTTACCAGTCGGCGTCCGGCATCGTTAACCTGATCACTCCCACCTCTGCCGTCGTGATGGGCGGGCTGGCTATCGCCCGCGTGCCCTACGTGCGCTATCTGAAATGGGTCGCGCCGCTGCTGGGGATTTTAACGGTGGTGATTATGGTGGCGTTAAGCCTGGGCGCCCTGTTGTAATTTGCCGGATGGCGCTGCGCTTATCCGGCCTACGGATCGGTGCGGTGCCACCGGTTATTTCGGGAACTGATATGGGAACTATGATGGATTACGAAGAGTACTCTCCCAAAGAGCAACTACAGCTAACGGTCTGCCAGCGTCTGATCGCGGAAAAGAGCTATCTCTCCCAGGAGGAGATCCGCCGCGACTTACAGGAGCGGGGTTTTGAGACCATCAGCCAGTCCACCGTTTCACGTCTGCTCAAGTTGCTCGGTGTCATAAAAATTCGCAATGCCAAAGGGCTAAAGATTTATTCGCTGAATCCCCAGCTGCGCCCGGCCCCCGACGCGGCGCGTACCGTCTCTGAAATGGTGGTGAGCGTGGAGCACAACAGCGAATTTATCCTTATCCATACCGTCGCCGGATATGGCCGCGCAGTAGCGCGTATTCTGGATTATCACCAGTTACCGGAAATTTTAGGCGTGGTGGCCGGAAGCAGTATTGTCTGGGTCGCGCCCCGCGTGGTGAAGCGCACCGCGCTGGTGCATAAGCAAATTAATTATTTACTCAGAACGCATTAATATTCATAAAGAACCGTTTGCATTGAGTAAAGCGTGCATTAAATCGCTTGATCCCAAAAGCGAGCTGCGTATAATGCCCGACAATTTGCCGGGAGGAAGCATGGTCAAGCGTGTACGACATATCGTCTTACCGCGTCTGAAATCAGACGCTGGCCTGCCGTTTTTCTTCCCGTTGCTAAACCTATTCCCAGAGCCCCTCATTTGAGGGGCTTTTTTTTGCCCGGCGTCAGGAGATAAACATGAATCCGCTTTATCAAAAACACATCATTTCCATAAACGACCTCAGCCGCGAAGAGCTGGAACTGGTTCTGGAAACCGCGGCAAAACTGAAGGCCAATCCGCAACCGGAGCTGCTGAAGCACAAGGTGATTGCGAGCTGCTTCTTCGAAGCCTCCACCCGCACCCGCCTCTCCTTTGAAACCTCCATGCACCGCCTCGGGGCGAGCGTGGTGGGCTTCTCGGACAGCAGCAACACGTCGCTGGGCAAAAAAGGCGAGACCCTGGCGGATACCATTTCAGTCATCAGCACCTACGTGGACGCGATTGTGATGCGCCACCCGCAGGAGGGCGCGGCGCGTCTGGCGACCGAGTTTTCCGGCGGCATTCCGGTGCTGAACGCCGGTGACGGTGCCAACCAGCACCCGACGCAGACCCTGCTGGATCTGTTCACCATTCGGGAGACGCAGGGCACGCTTGAGAACCTGAACATCGCCATGGTCGGCGACCTGAAATATGGCCGCACCGTCCACTCCCTGACCCAGGCGCTGGCGAAATTTAACGGCAACCGCTTCTTCTTCATCGCGCCGGACGCGCTGGCGATGCCGCAGTACATTCTCGATATGCTGGACGAAAAAGGCATCGCGTGGAGCCTGCACGCCAGCATCGAAGAGGTGATGGGCAACGTGGATATTCTCTACATGACCCGCGTGCAGAAAGAGCGTCTTGACCCATCCGAGTACGCCAACGTGAAGGCGCAGTTCGTACTGCGCGCCAGCGACCTCGAGGGCGCGCGCGACAACATGAAGGTGCTGCACCCGCTGCCGCGCATCGATGAGATCACCACAGACGTGGATAAAACGCCGCACGCCTGGTACTTCCAGCAGGCCGGAAACGGTATCTTCGCCCGCCAGGCGTTACTGGCACTGGTTCTGAATCGCGAATTAGCTCTGTAAGGGGAGACGACCATGACACACGATAACAAACTCCAGGTTGAAGCCATCAAGCGTGGCACCGTGATTGACCACATCCCTGCGCAGGTGGGCTTTAAGCTGCTGACGCTGTTCAAACTGACTGAAACCGACCAGCGTATCACCATCGGCCTGAACCTGCCGTCGGGCGAAATGGGCCGTAAAGACCTGATCAAGATCGAGAACACTTTCCTGACCGACGAGCAGGTTAACCAGCTGTCACTGTACGCACCGGACGCCACGGTTAACCGCATCGACGATTACGACGTGGTGGGCAAATCCCGCCCAAGCCTGCCGGATCGCATCGAAAGCGTGCTGGTCTGCCCGAACAGCAACTGCATCAGTCATGCTGAGCCGGTTTCCTCCAGCTTTGCAGTGAAAAAACGCGCCAATGACATCGCACTCAAATGCAAATACTGCGAAAAAGAGTTTTCTCATTATGTGGTGCTGGCCAACTAATTGAGGTTGGTAATGAAATCCCGGCTGTTATAATGGCCGGGAACATTCTTAACGCTGTAATTCTGGAGAAAAAATGAGCAAAGTACTCGCGACGGAAAATGCACCAGCGGCTATCGGCCCATACGTTCAGGGCGTTGATCTGGGCAGCATGATCATCACTTCTGGTCAGATCCCGGTGAACCCAAAAACCGGTGAAGTGCCAGCCGACGTAGCGGCGCAGGCGCGTCAGTCGCTGGAAAACGTGCAGGCGATCGTCGAATCTGCCGGTCTGAAAGTGGGCGATATCGTCAAAACCACCGTGTTCGTGAAAGATCTGAACGATTTCGCCACCGTTAACGCCACTTATGAAGCGTTCTTCACCGAGCACAACGCCACCTTCCCGGCGCGCTCCTGTGTGGAAGTGGCGCGTCTGCCAAAAGACGTAAAAATTGAAATTGAAGCGATTGCCGTACGTCGCTAATTTATTTCAATAAAGAGAAGGCAGCTCAGGCTGCCTTTTTTATTGCGACCATTTTTACTCTCTCCAGGCAATGACGCATCCCCACTCCATTAATAGACTGACGCTGCCTTGTTATATTCTAATTAATGGATGAAGAATGAAACTCTCTAAGATCGCGCTGGCCGTTGCCACATTAGCGGTTGCGTCTTCCGCACTTGCACACGGATATATAGAATCCCCCGCCAGCCGCGCTTATATGTGTAAGCTCGGCCAGAATATTGACTGTGGCTCTGTACAATATGAACCGCAGAGCGTAGAAAAGACCTCCGGCTTCCCGACGGGCGCAATGCCGCCTGACGGCCAGCTTGCCAGCGCCGGTATTGCCAGCTACTCCCAGCTTGATAAGCAGAGCCTGAACGCCTGGACCAAAAGCCCCATGACGGCAGGCCCGCATGAATTTGTCTGGCACCATACCGCGCCGCATAAAACCACCAACTGGCGTTATTACATTACCAAACAAAACTGGGACCCCAATAAACCGCTGACCCGTGACCAGTTCGAATTAACGCCGTTCTGTACTATTAACGGGAATGGTCAGGCACCGTCCATGACAAAATCCATGACCTGTAATGTCCCGGAACGTACGGGCTACCAGGTTATTTATGGCGTGTGGGAAATTGCGGATACCGCAAACAGTTTCTATCAGGCCATTGACGTTGATTTCGGTAACGGCGGCAACGTCACGCCGGACGATACCCCAGCGGTAATATCCCAGTGGAGTAAAACCCTGAGCGGACAGATTGCCGGGAATAACCTGAACGTGGGCGATAAAGTGATTGCACGCTTCTTCGACGCCAACGGGGAAGTTGCCGCCCTGCGTACTGAAATAACCATCGGCTCTTCTGAACAAGGCGACGCTAACCAGTGGTCCTACGATCTGGCGCAGAAGATCAACACCACTCATAGCGATGTCCGCGTCGGTGTGAAAGATGAAGCCGGTGAAATCAGCCCGATTCACGGCGCCAACAGCGTATTCGTGAAAGACGGCAGCACGCTGAAATCCGTTGCCATCTCTTATGAAGAGCAAAAAGCGCAGGTGAGCGAGACCATCGCCGTTTCCGATCTGCAATACAGCAAAATCGAACATGGCAATGCGATTGTGACCTTCCATGTGAACACGCAGGGTGACGTTAATTTTGAAGCGCACGTGATGAACCACCACGGTGCCGAAAAAGGTTACCTGAAGCAGGATATGAATAACGTCAATCAAAACGTGACCATGACCCTGACTGACGTCACGGCGGGCCACCATATGCTGAAATACTACGCCACCAACAAAGACGGCACCCTGTTCGCGCAGGACGTGCTAAACCTGATGCTGGAAAGCGACGCGGCGGACAGCAGCGGCCCGCATGACTTTATCTTCCCGGACAGCATTGCCTCCTACAAAGCGGGCACAGTGGTGTTACAGCCTAAAGACGGTAAGACCTACGAGTGTAAACCGTTCCCGTATAGCGGCTACTGCGTGCAGTACAGCCCAACCGCAAACCAGTTTGAGCCAGGCGTGGGCGCGCACTGGAAAGAGGCGTGGGTGCTGAAGAGCTGAGTTGCCTTTACGCCCGGTGGCTGATTCCCTCACCCCAGCCCTCTCCCAAAGGGAGAGGGTGTATAAATTCCCTCTCCCTTTGGGAGAGGGTTAGGGTGAGGGTTCTTTACTACTGATTCCGCGTCGCCCTAAGCAGCGTCTCCAGCGGGTACACCGCCGCAATTACCACCTCGTCCTGGATCGTCGCCGCGTTATCCAGTTCGCTCTGGATCGACGCGATCTCGTTGTCGTCCAGCGTGCCCTGACGCGCCACCAGATCCGTCAGCCTCAGGCCAATCGAGGCCAGTTTATCCACCTCCTGGATCACCGGCTTAATGGCCTTCAGCTGATAGCTGTTTTCACTCAAGGCCAGCGCATCGCTGGTGTTGTTCTGCCAGCGGTTAAAGACGTGGCGCAGCGCGTCGGCGCTTTCCGTGTCTTCCGCGTCGCTCACCAGACGGTCCGCCCATTTATTCATCTGACGCACGGTCGCACTTTCCGCGTTTAGCGCGTCAGCGAGCCGGTTGAGCGGCTCAAACTGATGATAGTTTCCGGCCTGGAACTTAAGATGCTGGCGGGTGTAATACTGCGCCGGTTCAAGCGCCTGGGCGAGAATTTGCAGCGGCAGGGTATCCGCATTGTTGGCGAGGCGCGTGAACTGCACCTGCTGCTGGGTATGCTGCTGTAGTCCAGCCGACACCGTGGACCAACTGTCCATCGCCTGGAGCCGGGTATACATGTTGTCGATGTCGTTGACGTCCTTTGCCGACCATAGCCGCTCCGCCACCGCAAAGGCGCGCGGCCACAGACGGATATCCAGCACCGGCGCGACCACGTTTTCCGCCCACAGCGCGGCTTCACCGCCGAGCAGATTGGCCTCGTTCGCCGGGTCCGGCACCACCGGCGGTATGCCTTTTGGCACCGCGTCCAGACGCGTGCCGTCGATCGGGTAGCGGGCGTTACCCACCAGGAAATAGCCGCTGAGCTTATCGTTCTCAACAGAAACGACCGGACGCGTTTCACCCATCCAGGTATCAACGGTAAACGTTACCTGGTTGTCGTCCCGCCACTGAATGTTATCCACCGCCCGACGCGATTTTCCGGCAAAATCAATAAATCCACGCCACCCGGCATCGCCTTTCACCAGCGTAAAGCTGCCTTCCACCGGCTTGCCTTTCAGACGCGGCATGGAGAAAGCCCAGCTCTGGACGCTGTCGGTGTCCGCTATCACATCCACGCCGTTCAGCCCCTGCGGCACAATTTCATTGCGGTAGTGGTAGGCGGTGGATTGCGGCTGATCGAGGTAGAAACCGGTTGAGAGAATACCCTTATAGCCGTTCTGCGCCACCTGCCCCAGCGCGTCCTGTCCCTGCCAGGACTGGATCAGAATGCTTTTCGGCAGATCGGGATGGTAGATCTCATCCCAGCCAACCATCTGCCGGTGGTGCTTCTCAAGGATCGTCTCCAGCTTGCGGTTGAAATACGCCTGCAACGCGTGGCTGTCCGCCAGTTTGTTGTCGCGCATAAACGTCTGGATCGCAGCGTTCGCTTTCCACTGGCTATCGTCAACCTCATCGCCGCCAATATGCAGATACGGATCCGGGAAGATCGCCGCCAGTTCGCTGACCATCGCGTCGGCAAAGGTATAAGTTGCCTCTTTGGTTGGATCCAGCACCGGCTTCAGCACGCCCCAGTGGCGCTCCATGGCGTAAGGCCCCGGCGCGCTCATCAGCTCCGGGTAGGCGACGGCAATCGCCGAGGCGTGGCCCGGCATATCAATTTCCGGCACCACGCGTATGCCTCGCTCGGCAGCGTAACGCACAATCTCGCGCATCTGCTCCGGGGTGTAGAGCAGCCCATCGCTGGCAAGCTGGGTTAATTTTGGATAACGCTTCGAGGTAAAGCGCCAGCCCTGATCGTCCGTCAAATGCCAGTGCAGAACGTTGAGTTTGGCCGCGGCCATGCCGTCGATCTGGCGTTTAATATCCGGAATCGGGAGGAAGTGGCGCGCCGAATCGAGCAGCAGCCCGCGCCACGGGAAGCGCGGCGAATCTTCAATGGTCACCCACGGGATCGAGGTGTTTTCGGCGCCGTTCTGCATCAGCTGAAGCAAGGTTTCCATGGCGCGCAGCGCGCCAAAGCGGGTGTTGGCAGAGATATTTACGCCGTTGGCGTCCACCGTGAGTTTATAGCTCTCATCGCTGTCCGGCAGCGGCTGCGGCTTCACCTTTTTGGCGATGGCGATGCGGATGGTCGGCTTGTCAGGTTTTTCGGCCTGCGGCTGTAGCGTCCAGCCGGTTTGCAGCGCAATGCGCTGGCGCAGGCGGTTGACCGCATCCCCCAGATCGTCGCCGCTGACGCTCACAGAGAGTTGATTGTTAAGCACCAGCGCGCCCTGAGTGGTCGGACGTTCAACCTTCGCAGGCCAGGGCATTAAGGGAAGGTCACCTGCCGGGGCGGCAAAGGCGGAGGCGCCGAGCATGAGCCCGGCGGTTAAGAGGCTGTACCGTAACATGAATGTTCCTTATCTGACGGGCCAAATACAGGCAAAACATTCTGTTAACATGCGCTCAAATTGTCGTCAAGCGAATGCGCCGACGGAGATCACAGGTTGTTGAATTTGGGAGGAAAGCCAGCTGCCGGGTGGCGGCTTCGCCTTACCCGGCCTACGTTCGGATCGTAGGCCCGGTAAGCGCAGCGCCACCGGGCTTGCCGTTACTGCCATCCATACCGGCGCGCATAGAACCCTTTCACCATCTGCGTCAGCACCATGTAGCCCGCGAGGATCGCCACCAGCCACGGGAAGTAGCTCAGCGGCAGCGCCTGAAGTTGCAGGTAGCTTGCCAGCGGCGAGAACGGCAGCGCGATCCCGAGCGCCATCACAATGCCCGTCATCACAATCAGCGGCCACGCGGCACGGCTCTGGATAAACGGAATGCGACGGGTGCGGATCATGTGCACAATCAGCGTCTGAGACAGCAGTCCCACCACGAACCAGCCGGACTGGAACAGCGTCTGGTGTTCTGGCGTATTCGCATGGAACACAAACCACATCAGGCAGAAGGTCAGAATGTCGAAGATAGAGCTGATCGGCCCAAAGAACAGCATAAAGCGCCCCAGATCGGCGGGGTTCCAGCGCTGCGGCTTCTGGATCTGCTCGTCGTCCACGTTATCAAACGGGATCGCCACCTGAGAGACATCGTACATCAGGTTCTGGATCAGCAGGTGCAGCGGCAGCATCGGCAGAAACGGCAGAAACGCGCTCGCCACCAGCACGCTGAAGACGTTGCCGAAGTTGGAGCTGGCGGTCATTTTGATGTATTTGAGCATATTGGCGAAGGTGCGACGCCCTTCGATGACGCCCTCCTCCAGCACCATCAGGCTCTTTTCCAGCAGAATGATATCCGCCGCTTCGCGGGCAATATCCACCGCGCCGTCCACGGAGATACCGATATCCGCCGCACGCAGGGCTGGCGCATCGTTGATGCCGTCGCCCATAAAGCCCACTACGTGCCCTTCGCGACGCAGCAGAGTGACGATGCGCTCTTTATGCATCGGCGTCAGGCGGGCAAACAGCGTGGTACGCTGGGCAAGCTTCGCCAGCTCGTCATCGGAGAGAAGTTCAATATCGCTCCCCACCACCACATCACCCGCGTCCAGCCCCACCTCGTGGCACACTTTCGCCGCCACCAGCTCGCTGTCGCCGGTGAGGATTTTCACGGTGATACCGCTCGCTTTCAGCGCTTTTAGCGCCGGCGCGGTGGTCTCTTTCGGCGGATCGAGGAATGCGATGTAACCTTCGAGGATCAAATCGGATTCATCGATACGCTGGTAGTCACCTTCCCGCGCAGGCAGGAACTTGCTGGCTACTGCCACCACGCGCAGCCCCTGACGGTTCAGGTTATCGGTGACGCGTTTGATGCGGCGCAGCATGGTCTCATCCAACGGCACGATCTCGCCGTTATGGCGCACCTGCGTGGAAACATTCAGGATCTCCTGCAATGCCCCTTTGCAGATCAGCTGATGTACGTCCGCCTGCTCGCTGACCACCACCGACATGCGGCGGCGCTCAAAGTCGAACGGGATTTCATCCACCTTCTGCCAGCGACCGGAGAGCGTGCGGGCAGACTCCTCGTCCACCCCTTCCAGCACCGCCACGTCGAGCAGGTTTTTCAGCCCGGTCTGATAGTGGCTGTTCAGCCAGGCGCTGTGGAGCACGCGCTCGCTGGTTTTTCCGGCGATGTCGGTGTGGTTCTCCAGCACGATTTTGTCCTGCGTCAGGGTGCCGGTTTTATCGGTGCAAAGGATGTCCATCGCGCCAAAGTTCTGGATGGCGTCGAGGTGTTTAACGATCACCTTTTGTTTAGAGAGTTTGACCGCCCCGCGCGCCAGCGTGGAGGTGACAATCATCGGCAGCATTTCCGGCGTTAAGCCAACGGCCACGGAGAGCGCGAACAGCGCCGCTTCCCACCAGTCGCCTTTGGTGTAGCCGTTGATCAGCAGGACAATCGGCGTCATGACCATCATAAAGCGGATCAGCAGCATGCTGACGCGGCCAATGCCTTTCTGGAACGCATTCGGCTCGCTCTCCTGCTCGCTGACGCGTCCGGCAAGCTGTCCAAACCAGGTATTGCCGCCGGTGGCGGTGACAATCGCCTGCGCGGTGCCGCTAACCACCGTGGTGCCCATAAAGCACAGGGTGTCGCACTCCAGCGGGTTCATCTGCTGCGGATCGCGGGTCCGCGCTACCTTCTCTACGGGCAGGGACTCACCGGTGAGTGACGCCTGCGCGACGAACAGATCCCGCGCCTGGATGACGCGTAAATCCGCCGGGATCATGTCCCCCGCCGCCAGCTTCACCAGATCGCCCGGCACCAGCTGGTCAATGGGAAGCTCAATCCAGGCGTTTTCGCCGAGGTCGTTAATCACGCGCGACACGGTGGCGGTGTTGCTGACCATCGCTTTCAGGGCGTCCGCCGCTTTGGTGGAGCGCGCTTCCTGAATAAAGTTCAGCAGCGTGGAGATGCCCACCATCAGGGCAATCACGCCTGCGGCAAACAGATCTTCAGTGGCGTAAGAGATAATCCCGAGCACCGTCAGCAGCAGGTTGAACGGATTGCGGTAGCAGAGCCACAGGTGGACCCACCAGGGAGAGGGTTTCTGCGCCGGGATCTGGTTATCGCCATGTTCCGCGCGGATTTTTAACACTTCTTGCGCGTTCAGCCCTTCCGGGTGGCCGCCAAAGGCGCGCCAGACTTCATTTTCATCCATCGCCGCCACGTTCAGGCAGCGCTCGGTCAGGGAAGCGGGGATTGCCGCTCCCGCCATGGTGTTGGCATTTGGCAGCGGATCGCGCGCAATCAGGCGATGTGGCAGGTGACGGCTCAGCAGCGCTTGCAGCTGCCGGGTGATATTCTTCAGCATAGTCATTCCCCCGCATCCGCAAAGGCGGACGCAGTTTTCCCGCAGGCGTGGCAAAGCCGTACCTGTCAGGCACTTAATTTATCAAGCAGGAACGTATGAACGTTGCTGCCTCACGCCGGTGAGACAGCAAAAGGCTGGCTTACCGGAAAGAAGGTTTTCTCCTGGTCAGGAGAGGTGTGGGATCGGGATCCATGTGGCCTCCGGTAAGTAAAAAGTTGGGTATCGGCACGCAGTATAGTGATTTATCCATACCGTTTGTGACTAATCGGGCGGTATTATAACGCCCTGCAAATAAACCGAACGTAAACCAGACTTTGCCCATAGCGAATTCGCAGGATAGCATTAGGCTCAATTGATTATTTTATCGTTGTTACAGGGAATACAGCATGCAGAACCGCCTTACGATTAAAGATATCGCGCGTTTAAGCGGCGTGGGGAAATCGACTGTCTCACGCGTGCTGAACAACGAAAGCGGTGTCAGCGAGCGCACACGCGAGCGCGTCGAGGCGGTGATGAATCAGCATGGTTTTTCCCCTTCCCGCTCCGCGCGCGCCATGCGCGGGCAGAGCGATAAAGTGGTCGCCATTATTGTCTCGCGTCTGGATTCCCTCTCCGAAAACCTCGCCGTACAGACGATGCTGCCCGCGTTCTACGAGCAGGGCTACGATCCGATCATGATGGAGAGCAAGTTCTCCGCGCAAATGGTGGAGGAGCATCTCGGCATGCTTCAGCGCCGTAATATTGATGGGGTGGTGCTGTTCGGATTTACCGGCCTAAAAGAGGACGTGCTTAAACCCTGGCAGCCGTCACTGGTGCTGCTGGCGCGCGACGCCAGCGGGTTTGCCTCTGTCTGTTACGATGACGAAGGGGCGATCGTGATCCTGATGCAGCGCCTGTATGAACAGGGCCATCGGCATATTAGCTATCTCGGCGTGCCGCATGCCGACATCACCACCGGCAAGCGTCGCCACGAAGCGTACCTGGCGTTTTGTAAAAAACACAATCTCCCCGCCGTGGCCGCGCTGCCCGGTCTGGGTATGAAACAGGGATATGAACAGGTCGCCAGCGTGCTGACGTCACAAACCACCGCCCTGGTATGCGCCACCGATACCCTTGCATTGGGTGCGAGCAAATATTTGCAGGAGCAGCGCATCGGGGAACTGCAATTAGCGAGCGTGGGAAGCACGCCGCTGATGAAGTTCTTACACCCGGAGATTATCAGCGTTGATCCGGGTTACGCCGAGTCTGGCCGGCAGGCTGCCGCGCAGCTGATCGAGCAGATTACCGGGCGAACCGAGCCCCGTCAGATCGTTATCCCAGCCCATCTCTCATAATTCTTTTGAATAGATTATTGTGATCTTCGCCCGATTTCGGGAACGTTCCCATTTTCGCCGTCACGTTGAAGGAGTAGGCTTGCGCACAGGTCATAACCCCTATC
The DNA here is from genome assembly GCF_032389435.1 of Enterobacter sp. DTU_2021_1002640_1_SI_PRY_ASU_LCPMC_013. NCBI lineage: Bacteria > Pseudomonadati > Pseudomonadota > Gammaproteobacteria > Enterobacterales > Enterobacteriaceae > Enterobacter > Enterobacter sp. DTU_2021_1002640_1_SI_PRY_ASU_LCPMC_013. The sequence continues at coordinate 531,039 of NZ_CP135594.1, read as the reverse complement.
ACCATCTGTCATGAGGTTTCATGATGAGTAAAGTCAAACAAACAGATATCGATCAGTTGATCGTCCTGGTCGGCGGACGCGATAACATCGCCACCGTCAGCCATTGCATTACCCGCCTGCGCTTCGTGCTTAACGATCCGGCCAAAGCCAACCCGAAGGCCATTGAAGAGCTTTCTATGGTTAAAGGCTGCTTCACCAACGCCGGGCAGTTTCAGGTGGTGATTGGTACCGAAGTGGGCGATTACTATCAGGCTCTGCTGGCGACTACCGGGCACTCTTCCGCCGATAAAGAGCAGGCGAAGAAGGCCGCGCGCCAGAATATGAAATGGCATGAGCAGCTGATTTCCCATTTTGCGGAGATCTTCTTCCCGCTGCTGCCAGCGCTGATCAGCGGGGGCTTAATTCTGGGCTTCCGTAACGTCATCGGCGATGTGCCAATAAGCGACGGCAAAACCCTGGCGCAGATGTACCCGGCGCTGCAAAGCATCTATGACTTCCTGTGGCTGATTGGCGAAGCGATCTTCTTCTATCTGCCGGTCGGGATCTGCTGGTCCGCGGTGCGCAAAATGGGCGGAACGCCAATTCTCGGTATCGTGCTCGGCGTGACGCTGGTCTCTCCGCAGTTAATGAACGCTTACTTAATTGGTCAGCAAACGCCAGAGGTGTGGAACTTTGGCCTGTTTACCATCGCCAAAGTGGGCTATCAGGCGCAGGTGATCCCGGCATTGCTGGCGGGCCTGGCGCTGGGCTTTATTGAGACGCGCCTGAAGCGCATCGTGCCGGATTACCTCTATCTGGTTGTGGTCCCGGTCTGCTCGCTGATCCTGGCGGTGTTCCTGGCGCACGCCTTTATCGGTCCGTTTGGCCGCATGATTGGCGACGGCGTGGCCTTCGCGGTCCGTCACCTGATGACCGGCAGCTTCGCGCCAATCGGTGCCGCGCTGTTTGGCTTCCTCTACGCTCCGCTGGTGATCACCGGCGTGCACCAGACCACGCTGGCGATTGATATGCAGATGATCCAGAGCCTCGGCGGTACGCCTGTCTGGCCGATCATCGCCCTGTCTAACATTGCGCAGGCCTCGGCGGTAACCGGCATCATCATCGTCAGCCGTAAGCACAACGAGCGAGAGATCTCCGTTCCGGCTGCCATCTCCGCTTACCTCGGCGTCACTGAACCGGCGATGTACGGTATCAACCTGAAATACCGCTTCCCGATGCTCTGCGCGATGATCGGCTCCGGCCTGGCGGGCTTGCTGTGCGGCCTGAACAGCGTGATGGCGAACGGGATTGGCGTCGGCGGCCTGCCGGGTATCCTCTCCATTCAGCCCGCGTTCTGGCAGGTATTTGCGCTGGCGATGGCGGTGGCGATTATCATCCCAATGGCGCTGACTACTGTGGTTTACCAGCGTAAGTTCCGTCAGGGCACGTTGCAGATTGTTTAATTCTCTCTTTCGGGGCGCAGTTGCGCCCCTTCGCATTTGCAGGAACGTACTATGAATACCCTTCCTCACTGGTGGCAGAACGGCGTCATCTATCAGATTTACCCAAAGAGTTTCCAGGACACCACCGGCAGCGGCACGGGCGATCTGCGCGGCGTAACGCAGCGCCTGGACTACCTGAAAACCCTCGGCATTGACGCCATCTGGCTGACGCCGTTTTATATCTCCCCGCAGGTGGATAACGGTTACGACGTGGCGAACTACACTGCCATCGATCCGACCTACGGCACGCTGGACGACTTTGACGAGCTGGTTGCCCGGGCGCATGAACGCGGCATCCGCATCGTGCTGGATATGGTCTTTAACCACACGTCCACGCAGCACGCCTGGTTCCGTGAGTCGCTGGATAAAGCGAGTCCGTACCGCCAGTTCTATATCTGGCGCGACGGTACGCCGGATACGCTTCCCAACAACTGGCGCTCCAAATTTGGCGGCAACGCCTGGCGCTGGCACGCCGAAAGCGAGCAGTATTATCTGCACCTGTTCGCACCGGAGCAGGCGGATCTCAACTGGGAAAACCCGGCGGTGCGCGCCGAGCTGAAAAAAGTGTGCGAGTTCTGGGCCGATCGCGGCGTGGACGGCTTGCGTCTGGACGTGATTAACCTGATTTCAAAAGATCAGGATTTCCCGGACGATACCCTCGGCGACGGTCGCCGCTTCTACACTGACGGGCCGCGCATCCACGAATATCTTCAGGAGATGAGCCGCGACGTCTTTACGCCGCGTAATCTGATGACGGTGGGCGAGATGTCCTCCACCTCGCTGGAGAACTGCCAACAGTACGCGTCTCTTGACGGCCGCGAGCTGTCGATGACCTTTAACTTCCACCACCTCAAGGTAGACTACCCCGGCGGCGAAAAATGGACGAAGGCGAAGCCGGACTTTGTGGCGCTAAAAACCCTTTTCCGCCACTGGCAGCAGGGGATGCACAACAAAGCCTGGAACGCGCTGTTCTGGTGTAACCATGACCAGCCGCGCATCGTGTCGCGCTTTGGTGACGAAGGGGAACACCGCGTGGCGGCGGCGAAAATGCTCGGCATGGTGCTGCACGGGATGCAGGGCACGCCGTATATCTACCAGGGTGAAGAGCTGGGTATGACCAACCCGCATTTCAGCCGTATCACCGACTACCGCGACGTGGAAAGCCTGAACATGTTCGCCGAACAGCGGGCTAACGGTCGCGATACGGATGAACTACTGGCGATTCTGGCGAGTAAGTCACGCGATAATGGCCGCACGCCGATGCAGTGGGACGCCTCGCATAATGCGGGCTTTACCGAGGCCGAGCCGTGGATTGGCGTCTGCGACAACTACGAAACCGTGAACGCCCGCGCGGCGCTGGACGACCCCGATTCGGTGTTTTACACCTATCAGTCGCTGATTCGCCTGCGCAAAACCTTGTCGGTACTGACGTGGGGAGACTATGAAGATTTGCTTCCGGATCACCCTTCCCTGTGGTGCTACCGCCGCCAGTGGCAGGGACAAACGCTGATGGTGGTGGCGAACCTGAGCCACGCGCGCCAGCAGTGGCAGCCCGCCCCCGTAGAGGGAGCATGGCGGGTGGCACTCAGCAACTATGACGAGGTTGCCTTCCGACCCGATACGTTGCTATTGCGCCCGTTTGAAGCTATCTGGTGGGTGCAGGAATAAACCTCAGGAGATACAGCATGCTGTATCTCTTTTTTTATGTTTAGCGATACGCTAAATGTACGACGATAACTTTTACAATATGGCGCACTCAAAATAAAAATAGCCTGCCAATTAAATAACCTCGGCAGGATATTATGAAAAAGATAATTATTAAAGCAACGTGTATTAGCGCATTATTATTGAGCACACAGGGATGGTGCGGGAATACGTCCGTCGACCTTCGCTTTGGTCATAATACGCGCTCAGACGTAAATGATTCACGCATTAAGGTCATGCATCAGGCGAATAACGGTTTTTACTTCTCCGTTGAAGCCGCACAAAACCATAATGATACGTTTTTTGGTGATACCGACAGATATAATCCCGACGACAAGGGGTTAACGGAAGCGGCACAGGAAATCGAAACGCGCTGGCGTTTCGATCTGGGAAATGGTTTCGCCGTTGCGCCTGGCATGGTGACGGTTTTCACCGCCAGCAATACGCATTACCGCCCCTTCATTCAGGGCTGGAAAGCCTTCGATAACGGTCTGAATCTCTCCGCCCGTTACCGCTATAACACCGTCAATGACGCGCACAGCGATAAAGAACTCGACGGCAGCGGTTATACTCGCCGCCAGTCACACCAGTTCGACATTTGGTTCGCGTATAACATCGGCAAATTCGGTATGTCCTATAACCCGCGCTTCCGCTGGCAGGATAACGTCGATCAGGGAACCGGGGATGACACCTACTGGGAGCATACCGTCGCGTTCAACTACAAGCTCGACGATGGCTGGACGCCATACGTCGAACTGGTTTCACTGGATAAAACGTACATCAATAATGACGGCAACCATGAAAATGATTATGCCGTACGTCTGGGAATAGTGAAGCAGCTCTGACGGCCTGACTACACCGTATCGTGCTGTAGCAGCCTACAGCCGATACGGTCCACGGCGCTTAACAGTTCAAGCTGCCCTTCCCGCTGATACAGCGAAACCGCGTTAATGTCGATTGGTAACGGCCAGCATAGCGTTGAGATCGACGCCAGTGTCGACCCCTGACGGGTAATCGCAATAATCTTCAACCCTTTGCGCAGCGCGTTACGCGCCATTTCAATCAGCGACTGCGTCTCCCCGGATTTACTGATCAACACCAGCGTCCCCTTCGATACGCGTGTCAACTGGTGCATGTCATTCAAAATAAGGTGCGGCAGGCTCGCCAGCGACAAAAAGCGCGACAGGTAGTTGAGGCTGGTGAGCGAGGCTCCCCGTGCGTAAAGATAGATATGGCTGGAATGCGTAAGCAACCTGGACACGTCTGTCACAATATCATCCGGCTGCGGCCCCACGTCGGGTGTAGCAGGTGCAGGTGTAAAATGGTCGCGTAAAAAACGGTACCGAAGCTCGGTATAGCTTTTATAGCCCATTTTTTTACATACACGATTAACGGATGTTGTCGTGGTAAAGGTATCACGGGCAATCTCTTTTGCCGATATATTAGAAATATTACACGCATGATGCTGAATGTATTCAAATATCAAACGTTCACTTCCCTGGAATGAATTCATCTATTACGCCCCGTTTAATCCCGAGATGATATTAACACAACAGAGAAATAGTCTCTGGAAGGCGCTTCACACATTGCATTTACGCGTATCACGATACGTAATTAGTATTAGCAAACATTAAAAACTGTTTTAGGTTCTCTTTATACTTCCCCTGTTTTCACATCCAGGGAATTATGACAATGACGAAACAAAAAGTTGTCGCGGTAACGGCCTGCCCGACAGGTATCGCACACACCTTTATGGCGGCGAATAAAATTATTGCATGGGCTAACGAGCACAATATCGAGGTAAAGGTCGAAACGCAGGGCAGCGACGGCGTTAAAAACCGCTTAACAAAACAGGATATCGCCTCCGCCACGGCCATTATTCTGGCAACCGACGTTCCCATTCAGGATGCCGAGCGTTTTGAAAACATTCCTCACCTTCAAACCCGCACACAAGAGCTGATCAAACATACCGATCGCTATCTGCGTCAGGCGCTGGCAAAGGAAAAAAACGTCACCACTGTCGCACAAGAAGACGATCTTCAGCGTTCGGCTTACCAGATTTTTATTGGCCATATTATGGCGGCCATCAGCTATATGCTGCCGGTGGTGGTGATGGGCGGGCTGATGATGGCGACGGCCAAAATAACCGGGCAGTTTATTAACATCGAACATTCGCCGTTCAGCGTGCTGGATAAAGTGGGCTTTATGACTATTAAGTTCATGTATCCCGTTTTTGCGATGTATCTGGCGTTTTCCATTGCCGGTAAACCGGCACTCATCCCCGGTCTTATTGGCGGCATCATGTCAGACGAAGTCTATAAGCGCTTCTTTGATATCGAAGGCTTTATGCCATCCGGCTTTTTCGGCGCCATTGGTATCGGCTTTTTTGTGGGCTATCTGGTGCGCTGGCTCAATGATTCGATTCACGTCCGCCAGCAGCTCACCACCATTAAAACCATGCTGCTCGTCCCGCTGATCACCGGCATTACGCTGGTGATGGTCATGGAATATTTGATTAACCCGATTTTTGGCTCGCTTAACCAGCTGATGGTGGTCTTTTTTACCTCGGCAGGTGACACCGGGCGCGGGTTCTATTCCGCGATGATTGCCGCGGGCACCGCGTTCGACCTGGGCGGTCCGGTCAACAAGGCGGCAGGCTCGGTCGCGCTCGGCCTGAATGGCATGAGCGAGACGTTTGATTTAACCGCCCGCGAACTCTCCATCGTGATCCCCTCCATTGGCGTCGGCTTTGCTGCGTTCCTCAACGGCCGCTTTGGATTACCGGATGTCTTTAGCCAGGAAGAGAAAACCGTCGGTAGCACCTCGTTGTTGCTGGGCGTGATTGGGATCTCCGAAGGCGCGATCCCGTTCATCCTGAAAAACCCACGTCTGATCCCGGTATTCATGACCGGTGCCGTCGCCGGCGCGCTGGTCGCCATTACCCTTGGCGTGAAGCAGACGCTGCCTCTGCCAGCCGTCTGGGGCTGGCCGCTGGCGACTAATGTAGCGGGTTACCTGGCGAGCGTCTTTATTGGCGCACTGATTTGCGCCCTGGGCGTGCTCTATGTCAGCCCAAAGAACGCCAGATAAGGGGAACGCCATGAATCAGATCCACGTCATTGCCCATACGCACTGGGATCAGGAGTGGTATTTCACCCGTCAGGACAGCATGGTGCTGGCGTCATATAATTTTGCGGACGTCATCAACACGCTGGAGCAGGACTCCGCTTACACCTGCTATCACCTTGACGGACAGATGGCGGTAGTGGAGGACTTTCTCGCCATCAATCCTGATTATCGCGCCAGGCTGGAAAAGCTGGTCAGAGAAAAAAGGATCTTCGTAGGGCCATGGTATACCCAGACGGACACCTACAACGTGCATGGCGAATCGATTATCCGCAACCTGAAGTACGGCATTTTTTCTGCCCGGACGCTGGGGCATGCGATGCAGGTTGGGTATCTTCCGGATACCTTTGGCCACAATGCGCAAATGCCCACGATCTTGCAGGGCTGCAATATCGACAATATCGTCTTCTGGCGCGGTATCGATCACGACAGGCACGCCAAAAGCAGCCAGTTCCTCTGGCGCGCACCCTCAGGTGCGACCGTCATCGCCTGTGCGATGGCGCTCGGTTATGGCGCGGCTAAAAACATGCGTTCGGAAGCCTCCCATCTCCGGGGAAAAATCTACCCGATGACCACACTTTTGCGTTCACGGGCCGGTCTAAACGACCTGCTCCTGCCCTGCGGCGGCGATCAGGTCAGCATCGACCCGGCGCTGCCGAAAATCCTGGAGGTCGCCAGCGCACAGTCCCCGGATCAGGACCGTTACTTCATCAGCTCTCTGGAGCGTTATGTAGAAACCCTTCGCGCGCAGCGTGAACAGTTTGAGCTCCTGGAAGGGGAGCTGAAATCGCCGCGCTACACCCGCATCCATAAAACGATCGGCTCCGTGCGCTACGACATCAAAAAGAAAAACGATGAGGTTGAACAGTTCATCCTGCGACAGCTGGAGCCGACAATCGCAATGGCGCGTCACCAGGGGATTCCGGTCAACCTCGCGGTAGTCGACACCCTCTGGAAAAAGCTGTTGCGAAACCATGCCCACGATTCCATTGGCGGCTGTAATAGCGATGCCACCAACCGCGACATTCTGCATCGACTGGAACAAACCGAACAGCTGTGCCATAGCCTGTGGAATCTGGTGGTGAAAACCCTGGCCGCCGCCTGCGTTCAGGATGGCGACCTGCTGATCTTTAACTCGCTGGCTACCCCAACGCAGCGCGTGGTGATAACCACCCTGTATAGCCGGGCGGATAATATCGCCCTGACGCATCAGGGGCAGCCCATCCCTTTCGACGTCCTGGAAAGAGACATTCTGCCCGGCGGAACGGCGATCTCCCTTACCGCCGAGGGCGAGTGCGAGACGCCCCTTCTCCCTTATTACCGCTGGCACGTTGCGGTAAAGACACCGGTTCTGCCGCCGATCGGCTATCTCACCGTTAACGTTGAAGAAGACCCTGCGCCTTTCCTGGCGTCTGAAAAGATAAAGGGCAGCGAGATTGAGAATGCGCATTATCGACTGTCGCTGGATGCCGGAACGCTTACCCTGCATGACAAACGCAGCGGCAGACGTATCCCCTCTTTCTTTACCTTTGAAGACTGCGTGGACGCGGGCGACAGCTACGATTTCTCACCGCTTGCGGGCGACGCGCCGACGCGCTGTTCGCATTTTACGCTCGTCGACGGCGTAAAAACGCCGCTTGTCGAAAAGCTGACCGTCGAGGCCACAATGCGTCTTCCGCAGGATCTCGCCAGCCGTCAGGATACGGCCCGAACGCCGTTATCCATTCGTCTGGTCTGCGAATTACGCCACGACGATCCGAATCTGTATGTCGAGGCTTCGCTGGAAAACAGCCACTGCGATCACCGGCTACGTTTACTGATCGGCAGCGATGTTCACACCCGTCACGCTATCGCCTCACAGCCCTTCGCAATCATCCAGCGCGAAACGGGATATGACGGTGAACACTGGCAAGAACGCTATCGCGAGAAGCCCGTGGATATCGAAACCAGCGAGGGCATTATCGCTGTCACGGAACCGGGTAAAGCGCTGGTTGTGACTAGCCGTGGCATGAAAGAATTTCAGGTTATCGGCAGCGAACCCGCTGCTATTGCCCTGACGATGTTTAAATCGACGGGCGTGCTCGGACGCAGCGATCTCGAATGGCGACCGGGTCGGGCCTCCGGCATCAATAATACGGTGGTTGAGACTCCTGATGCCCAGTTGCTGAAACCGTTGCGCTTTTCATTCACCGTCGCGCTGGCCGACAACGCCGACCACCTCACGCTGCGCCAGCTGGAAAATCAGGCGGCTGGACAGCCCTTCACCTACCAACGGCAAACGCTACACACGCTCGATCACCGTCTTGAGCGTTTTTCGTTGCGTCTGCCCGAGCGCAGGCTTCCGGCAGAGTTCTCGCTACTGACCGTGCCGGAGCCGCTCATCCTTTCCGCTCTGCCCCATGCGCAGCTGCTGCATGGCACCGTCTTACGCGTATTTAACGCCGGGACACAACCGGCTCCCGTCCCGGAAAATCTGGCAGTGTTACGGCAGATCAACTATCTGGAAGAGCCGATGCAACCGGTAACGGCGATCCTCCCCTCCGCAACCTGCGATTTTTTGATTGAGGCTTAATATGAACTTGCTGGCATTGACGCATCCCGATCTGGTGTTTATCAACCCGCCCCAACGTACGCCGGAAGCAGTGATCCGTTGGCTCACCGAGCCGCTCGCCAGGCGGAAGGTCATCAACGATCGAGAGGCATTTATCGAAAGCGTTTTACAACGTGAAAGTGAAGGCCCTACCGCGCTGGGTGAAGCGCTCGCCGTCCCGCACGGTAAAACCGAGGCGGTGCAACAGGCGGCATTTTGTCTGGCGCTCTTTGACGATCCGATATGCTGGCCGGGGCTGGAAGGTGATGAAGAGGTGAGGATGGTTTTCCTGCTCGCCATTCCGCCAGCGGAAGCAGGCAGTACGCATATGCACCTGCTGACGACGCTGACCAGCAGACTCACGGATGAGCGGGTGCGTGAGCAATTGCTGGCGGCGCGTACGCGGGAAGAGGCGATGTCTGCGCTGAGTAATGAAGGTTCTCAAAAACAGGACGATGCCCCCGAAAGCTCTCTTCTCATCCCGTTGGTACTGGGCTGCATCGTTACCGTAGCCTTTTTGCAGGCAGGGTTGAGCTGGGCCTGCGGGGTGAGTTAATCGAGCAGCGCTCAGCACAGGCTCTGCTGAGCGCTTGTTTTTGTTGAATAATTAATCAGATTTTTCCTTCGAGTCTTTACAATTGCCCCAGCGCCCGCCGTTTGTACTCTCGTCTTTTTACTTTGTTCTGCATCAAAAAAATCGCAAACTTGTTTGATGCAAATCACTATATGTAGCACTTAAAATGCACACCGACCCAACATCTTGTATTTATCGTCTACTATTCCAACAACAAGACGGCGCGAACGCTGGCCGGAATTGTGGATAACACGAGCTGGGCACGCGGGAAGTCTTTGCCGCGGCGAGGAATACGTCCGGTGAATACTTCTCCACCTTTGTGGATAACCTGTTTTTAAAATGGAGTGATCATGACACCGCATGTGATGAAACGTGATGGCTGTAAAGTGCCGTTTAAATCAGAGCGCATCAAAGAAGCCATTCTGCGTGCAGCTAAAGCAGCGGGAGTCGATGACGCAGATTACTGCGCCACCGTCGCAGAAGTCGTTAGCAGCCAGATGCATGAACGCAGCCAGGTGGATATCAACGAGATCCAGACCGCGGTTGAAAACCAGCTGATGTCTGGTCCGTACAAGCAGCTGGCGCGCGCCTACATTGAGTATCGTCACGACCGTGACGTCCAGCGTGAGAAACGCGGTCGCCTGAACCAGGAGATCCGCGGCCTGGTGGAGCAAACCAACTCGTCGCTGCTCAATGAAAATGCCAACAAAGACAGCAAAGTGATCCCAACCCAGCGCGACCTGCTGGCCGGTATCGTCGCCAAGCACTATGCCCGCCAGCACCTGCTGCCGCGCGACGTGGTGTCTGCGCACGAGCGCGGTGAGATCCACTATCACGATCTCGACTACTCGCCGTTCTTCCCGATGTTTAACTGCATGCTGATCGACCTGAAAGGCATGCTGACCCACGGTTTTAAAATGGGTAACGCCGAGATTGAGCCGCCGAAATCCATCTCCACCGCGACGGCGGTCACGGCGCAGATCATCGCCCAGGTGGCGAGCCACATCTATGGCGGCACCACCATTAACCGCATCGATGAAGTGCTGGCCCCGTTCGTGGCCGAGAGCTTCAACAAACACCGTAAAACGGCGGAAGAGTGGCAGATCCCGGATGCCGACGGTTACGCCCGTTCCCGCACCGAGAAAGAGTGCTACGACGCGTTCCAGTCGCTGGAATATGAGGTAAACACGCTGCACACCGCCAACGGCCAGACGCCGTTTGTGACCTTCGGGTTTGGCCTCGGCACCAGCTGGGAATCACGCCTGATCCAGCAGTCTATTCTGCGCAACCGCATCTCCGGCCTCGGTAAAAACCGTAAAACGGCGGTGTTCCCGAAACTGGTGTTCGCCATTCGTGACGGCCTGAACCACAAGTTTGGCGATCCGAACTATGACATCAAGCAGCTGGCGCTGGAGTGCGCGAGCAAGCGTATGTACCCGGACATCCTCAACTACGACCAGGTGGTGAAAGTCACCGGTTCGTTTAAAACGCCAATGGGCTGCCGCAGTTTCCTTGGCGTGTACGAAGATGAGAACGGCGAGCAGATCCACGACGGGCGCAACAACCTGGGCGTCATCAGCCTGAACCTGCCGCGCATCGCGCTGGAAGCTAAAGGGAATGAAGCGGCCTTCTGGACGCTGCTGGATGAACGTTTACAGCTGGCACGTAAGGCGCTGATGACCCGCATCGCCCGTCTTGAAGGGGTGAAAGCCCGCGTCGCGCCAATTCTCTATATGGAAGGAGCCTGCGGCGTGCGCCTGAAGGCGGACGATGATGTGTCGGAGATCTTCAAAAACGGTCGCGCATCGATCTCTCTTGGCTATATCGGCATTCACGAAACGATTAACGCGCTGTTTGGCGACAAGCACATCTATGACAACGACGCCCTGCGTGAGAAAGGTATCGCGATTGTGCAGCGCCTGCGCGATGCGGTAGACCAGTGGAAAGAGGAAACTGGCTACGGTTTCAGCCTGTACAGCACGCCGAGCGAAAACCTCTGCGATCGCTTCTGCCGTCTGGACACCGCCGAGTTCGGCATCGTGGAAGGCGTGACCGACAAAGGTTACTACACCAACAGCTTCCACCTCGATGTGGAGAAGAAGGTGAACCCGTACGACAAGATCGACTTTGAAGCGGCCTATCCGCCCATCGCGAACGGCGGTTTTATCTGCTACGGCGAGTACCCGAACATTCAGCACAACCTGAAGGCGCTGGAAGACGTGTGGGATTACAGCTATCAGCACGTGCCGTACTACGGAACCAACACGCCAATTGACGAGTGCTACGAGTGCGGCTTTACCGGTGAGTTCGAGTGCACCAGCAAAGGCTTCACCTGCCCGAAATGCGGTAACCACGATGCAGCCCGCGTCTCCGTGACCCGCCGCGTGTGCGGCTACCTCGGCAGCCCGGATGCGCGTCCGTTTAACGCCGGGAAGCAGGAAGAGGTGAAGCGCAGGGTGAAACATTTGGGGAATGGGCAGATCGGGTAAGTTCTGCGCAGGGTTTCCCCCTCACCCTACCCCTCTCCCTCAAGGGAGAGGGAACCGATCGAGCAAATTGTTATTCCGGCCACCGGTTTTCTCCCTCTCCCTGTGGGAGAGGGCCGGGGTGAGGGCATCAGGTTAACGCTATGAACTATCACCAGTACTACCCCGTCGACATCGTCAACGGCCCCGGCACCCGCTGTACCTTGTTTGTATCAGGCTGCGTTCACGAGTGCCCCGGCTGCTACAACAAAAGCACCTGGCGCCTGAACTCGGGTATGCCGTTTACCGCTGAGATGGAAGACCGCATCATCAACGACCTGAACGACACGCGCATCAAACGCCAGGGGATCTCGCTCTCCGGCGGCGACCCGCTCCATCCGCAAAACGTGCCGGAGATCCTGAAGCTGGTAAAACGCATCCGCCGCGAGTGCGCGGGAAAAGACATCTGGGTCTGGACGGGCTATAAGCTGGATGAACTGAATGCGCAGCAGATGGAAGTAGTGGATCTAATTAACGTCCTGGTCGACGGCAAGTTCGTGCAGGATCTAAAAGATCCTATGCTTATCTGGCGCGGCAGCAGCAACCAGGTTGTGCATCATCTGCGTTGAATGAAGGCGGATATCCTCTGTCCGCCTGAACGTCAAAACCGACTCAAACTCTCCATCGCCTCAGCCTTAAACGCCGCAAAATTCTCGCACTGGCACAGGCGCGCCATCGCGCGTTCACGCAGGAAGGTGACAAAGATGTCGTAAATCGCCATTGCCTCTTCGTACTCGCTTTTGCTGATGGCGAGCAGGAAGATGACATGGGCGGTTTCATCTCCCCACTGAATGCCCTGCGGCGCCAGCACGGTGTAGACCACCGTTTTTTGCGCCAGCAGCCCGAGGGAGTGCGGCAGCGCGATGCCGTCGCCGAGCATGGTGCTGACGATGGCTTCACGCTCGATAACCGATTCCAGAAACTCCGCGCCGACAAAACCTTCCCCTTCAAGCTGCCCGCACAGTTCGCGGAACAGCGTTTGCTGGTCGACAGGCTTGTCGAGAATGCGGAAATGGGCCGCGTCGAAGTATTTTTCCAGCATCCACGGGCGGGTGCGATCCACCAGCACCAGCTTGCCGATCTGCTCCAACTGATAATCGGTCGGGAACGGGGCGATCATCACCACCGGTTTGGATTTTTCGCTCACGCGGGCGGTGGAGATCACGAAGTCTTCGCCAATGGCATCGGCAAGCTCGTACTCGCGAAGGGTGAGCGTGCGCGTCACCTCAATCTGCGGGTATTTACGCTGAAGTACCGCCTCGATCATACGCACCATCGCGTTACCGGCGTCGCACACCAGCAGCACCCGCGGCTGGCGCTGGTAGCCGATATTGTAATGGCGCTCCAGCCCGACGCCGATATGCAGCACCAGAAAACCAATTTCGTTTTCGCTGATCACATACGGGGTGTATTTGCCCCAGCTCGACACCGCCGCGAGGGTCATATCCCACGCCATCGGGTAGTGCTGCTTGATGTTATCCAGCAGCGGATTGGGGATCATGATTTGATACCGCACGCGGGTAATCATGGTTTTGATGTGCGTGAGCAGATCTGCATGCAGTTGCTCATCGCTCAGCAGGTTGTAGTTATAGTGGGTGTTGATGTAGCGCAGAATGTAGTTGACCAGCGCTTCGTCGTCGTCGGCATTAATCGCGCTGGGGGCGATCTCCTGGATCTGCCGCGCCGCAATGTGCACGCACAGCCAGCTCTCTTCTGACGGCGAAAGCGCTTTGCCCGCCAGCTCCTGGATAGCCACCGCGATATCTTTCGCCGCCTCACGCACGTTCTCTTCCACGTCTTCCGCGTGGAATTCCGGCAGCGGATACCCCTCGCTGATGCGCCGCACCGACACCGCGCAGTACAGGCGCAGGAACAGCTCGCCTTCATCGGTCAGGCGAATGTGATGGCGCGTCAGCGCATCGTGCAGCACCGGCACCATCTTTTCCGCCACGCCCGCGTTCAACGCCACGTCGGTCACCAGCGGGTTCAGGCTGTCCTGCTGCGCCAGCTCCCACAGAAGGTCGGTCAGGCAGGCGCGGATCGCCATCTCGCTGCCAAACAGCTTCATCCCGTGGCGCGGGCGGGTTTCCAGCGTCAGGTTGTAACGGTGAAACCACTCACGCACTTCCACCATGTCGCTCTGCAACGTGGCCCGGCTGACGAACCACTCATCGGCCAGATCCTCCAGCTTGAGGGAAAAGGCTGACGTCAGAAAACGCACCACCAGATAGTGCACGCGCTCCGGTCCGGTTCGCGGAATACGCAGCGCGCGCGGGTGGGACGCCTGCAATTGTTGATAGCGCACCACATCATTAATTTTGAGCTGATAGCCGTTGCCCCGGCTCAAAATGAACTGCGCGCCGTGGCTGGCCAGCAGCGCGTTCAGGGCGGTGATATCCGCCCGGACGGTTCGCGTGGAGACCGACAGCCGCTGCGCCAGCTCATCCTGTGGCAGCGTCTCGTTTTGCAACAGATCGAAAAGTTGCGCTAAACGTTGGTTCGGAAATCGCACGTCGTTGTCCTCTTACTGCTCAGGGTGAAATGACCATCTGGGATGGGCTGCCGACCGGGGTATAGTCTGGCTCGGCGCTCAGCTTGCCGTCCGGCGCCACGCGGAAACGGGTAATGTTGTCGCTGCGCTGGTTCATGACGTACAGCCAGCGACCCTGCTTATCGAGCGTCAGGGTGCGCGGATAGTCGCCGCGCGTCCAGACATCATCCTGATGCGTCAGCGTACCCTCTGCCGTTACGGTAAAGTGCCCGATGCTGTTATGCAAACGGTTAGCGACATACAGCTGTTTCCCGTCGGCGCTTAGCGCCAGCCCGGCAGCAAAACTGGTGCCTTTATAACCGTCCGGCAAGGCTGAAACCGTTTTACCCTCTTTCAGCCTGCCATTACTGTCCAGCGCATAATGGGTGAGCGTAGACGCCTCTTCGTTAATCAGCCACAGGGCATCGCCTTTCGGCGTAAAGACGAAGTGGCGCGGCCCGGCCCCTTTTGAGGAGACGCTGATAAATGGCGGATCGTTCGGCGTCAGCTTCCCGGTTTGATCGTCAAAATGGTACTGATAGATGCGATCCAGCCCCAGATCGGTGGAAAAAACGTATTTCCCGCCCGGATCGGCGGCGATCATGTGCGCATGCGGGCCGTTATGATCGCTGATGGCGAAACTGCCTTCGACGGCAGCTTCCGGCTTCGCCGCGCCCGGTTCGCCTTTGTCCTGATGGGTGTCCGTAGCATCGCCCAGGCTGCCGTCTGCGTTAACGGGCAGCACCGCGACAGTTCCGCTGACGTAGTTTGCCACCAGCAGATGTTTGCCGTTCGGCGTCAGGGAAAGATACACCGGCCCCGCGCCGCCGGAGGACACCTGATTCAGCTCGCTCAGCGCGCCGTTATCACCGATGCGCAGCGCCTGCACCACGCCCTGCTCCACTTCGCTTGCCAGATACAGCGTTTTGCCGTCGTGTGAGACGGTTAACTGCGCGGCGTTCGGCAGTTTGCTCACCAGTGTTTTATCGTTCAGCGCACCGGTTTGCGGATCGACGGTAAAGCGGTACAGCCCTTCACCGTTCGGATTATAGGTGCCCACCCAGGCGTACTGGGTTTGAGCGATTGCAGAGGTAGCAAGTAAAGAGAGTGAAGCGACAAGCAGGGTACGGGTGTGCATGGTGGCTCCTTCGGGTGTGTGCAGTTTGTTTCCCCTCACCCCAGCCCTCTCCCAAAGGGAGAGGGGGTAAAGGTACCCTCTCCCGGTGGGAGAGGGTTAGGGTGAGGGGCAGGTTCTACTTAACCAGCTTCTTCGTCATCTCCAGCAGCGTGCGCACGTCTTCCGGGCGCGTGTCGCCGCTGGCCTTGTCGATAATCGAGCTGTAGATATGCGGGATGATTTTGCTCACGCCCGCATCCAGGGCGATCTGCAAGATCGCCTCGAAGTTCTCCAGATCGATTCCCCCGGTCGGCTCCAGCCAGAAGTCGTGACGGGCGCAGGCTTCCGCCACTGCCTGGTATTCGTCACGGCATTTCAGGCCGCCCATCGGGAAGTACTTGATGGAGCTGCCGCCGAAATCTTTCAGCAGGGCGATAGCCGTTTCAACCGGTACGATGCCGTCAGGCGCGTTGCTGCTCAGCGGGCCGGTGGAGATTTTCACCATCCCGACGGTGCCGGTCGGGGAGACCAGACCGTTGACCACGGACTCATTCTGCCCCAGCAGCGCGCGGCTGGTGGCCACGCCGGTAAAGACCTGGTTAACGTGCTGCGGCTGCACCTGGCGGGAGATTTCACTCACCATCGCCGACTGGTTCGGGTCGCCCGCGCCCAGCCCCACGGAGAGCGCATTATCAATCAGCGCGGCGTATTCGCGCATGTCCGCAACCGCGCTCGCCACGTCCGGGTAATTTTTGGAGAGCACGCCCACCAGCACATGACCTTCCGCCGCCTCGTAAATGGCGCTGGCGTTGGCCTTTGAGCCTGCCAGCACGTTCAGGCAGACGCGGTCACGGTAAAAGTTGGGGGTCAGTTTCATGCGTTTTTCTCCTGTCCTAATACTTCGCTAATGCGGCGGTACACGATGTTCAGCTGGTCAGCATTCACGCTGCGCACGTCCGCCTCGATAATCCCTTCGTTGGCCTTATAGCCACGGAAGTAAATGGCGTATTCGCCCTGTTTCAGCTTCGCCACCAGATCGCCCGTGCCGACGCCCGTAGCGGCTTCGTCGAACTTAATCTCGGTACGGGCGATATCGCGACCGGCGCTGTCCCAGACCACGCGCGCGGTCACGCCGTTCAGGGTGTTGAGCGCGTCGATAAACGGCGTCATCTTCGCCACCATCTCGGCCCCGCTCTCTTTGGTCGCCGTCAGGTAGTGTTCGATGGCGCAGGTCAGGCCCAGGATACCCTCTTTGCCCACCTTCATCGCGCGGCCAATGCCCGCCGTCTGACGCTTCACCCACTCAACGTACTGGGTTTTGCCGATCACCAGCCCGCTGGTTGGCCCTTCGATCGCCTTCGCGCCGCTGTAGATCACCAGATCGGCGCCGGATCGGTAATAGGTATGCAGATCTTCTTCCGCCGCGGCGTCAACGATCAGTGGTAAGTCGTGTTTACGCGCCACGACCGCCGCCTGCTCGACGCTGAGCATGCTTTTCTGCACACAGTGGTGCGATTTGATGTAGAGGATCGCCGCCGTGCGCGGAGTGATCGCCGCCGCCAGCTGATCGGCAGAGCATTCGTTGGCGTAGCCCGCCTCCACCAGCTTGCCGCCGCCCAGCGCCACCATGGTGCCCACCGGCGCGCCAAAGTTCACGTTGTGGCCTTTCGGCAGGACGATTTCGTTGTTTTCTATCGGTGTGACGTGCAGGTTTTCCAGCAGCCAGTCGCTGTCTTTCACCAGCACCGCCGCCACGGACTGGGCAATGCCCGCCGACGCGCAGGAGACCACCGTCGCCCCTTCCACCTCCAGCAGCTTCGCGATGTATTCCCCGGTTTTATTGACCAGATCCTTCATCTCGAAATAGTGATTCATGCCGTCCATCGCCGCCTGCACCACTTCCAGGCGCGGCGTGGAGACACCCAGCGCCGTCATGCGGCCAGAGGTGTTGATAACCTGCTTTAAGTTGTACTTCTCATAAATCGAAGGCATGTTCCGTGCTCCCTTGTTCGGTCATGTAGCCCTTGCCCGCGCGGATCGCGGCAAGCGGCATCAGAATGTGTTCAGCCTGTAGGCTGTCGTTTTCGGCATCCGTCAGCACCGTCGGCTGGCGCTTGAGCGTAAACAGCGTCAGATCGGCGTCGAGGCCAGGCTGAATGCGGCCTTTGCGCGTCAGGCGCAGGCCGTCGGCGGCGTTGGCCGTGACACAGTCAATCACCTGCGGCAATGACATGCCGATGGCGAGGAATTTCGACATCACGCTCGCCAGCGAGCCGACCGGGCCGTTGATGCGGTTGCGGCAGTAAATATCCGAGCTGATGGTATGCGGCAGAATGCCCATCGCAATGGCGCGCTTCGCCACCTCAAAGCTGAAGCTCGCCGTGCCGTGACCGACGTCCAGGCGCACGCCGCGCTTCAGGGCGGAGGTGATGGAGGCGCGCAGCTCGCCGGAGGGCGTCAGAATGCGGTTAGGCTTGCCGTTGTAGCAGTGGGTGATGATGTCACCGGAGCTCAGCAGTTCGGCAATCTCATCGAGGTTAGGCGGGTTGTTGCCGATGTGCACCATCAGCGGCAGGTCGCCGTTCTCTTTCTGAATCGCTTTCGCGCGCTCCAGCGGGGTGATGCCGTTTTCACCGACCACGCTGCTGCTCATGCGCGCCTTCAGGCCAACGATAAAATCCGGGTGGCGCGTCACCGCCTGCTTCACCGCATCGGCGTCAATATTCGCCATGTTGGCCAGCTCGTTCTGGGCGATCAGCCCCACGCGGGAGATGTTCAGCAGGACAAACACCTCGGTGGAGGCTTTGCGGGTGATGGCGTAAAAATCGTCCACGTCGTCGGCTCCGGTACTGCCCGCGTCCACCACGGTGGTGACGCCGGTGGCAATGCCCACGCTGTCCGGCTCGTCGTGGTAAATCGGGGAGTTCGGGTAGCAGTGGACGTGGGAGTCAATCCAGCCCGCGCTGACGAACACGTCACCGTTCAGCTCAACCGTTTTGCGGGCAGGAGCGTCAATGTCGCCTGTCGCGGCAATCTTCCCGTCCTGGATGGCGATATCGGTCAGGGTATCGTCGGCGAGGCGCGCACGGCGCAGGAGTAGATCAAACATGGGGTTCTCCTGATAAGGCGGGCACCGAAGCGCCCGCGGGTATTAAAGGGCGACCGGGAACAGCCAGCCCAAAATCATTGCGCCGAGGATGGCGCCACCGGTAATCGGCTTCTGCCAGATGTAGAACAGCAGCGCGCCTACCAGGGAACCGACGCCGATTGGAATGGAGGCGGTCATGGCGCTGAGGATAATCAACGGCCCGAGGAAGCGGCCGGAGGCGTTACCCGCGCCCATCATCACGTCTGCGCCGTAGGTGGAGTTGCTCTGATTGATGGTGAACTTACGCGCCAGGATGATGACGTAGCCAATCGCCAGGCCAATCACCAGGCCGGTAATCAGCGCGGCAATGAAGTTGGTCACCGGGAACATGATCCCCGCGCCCAGCAGCAGCGCCGGTACGCCGAGGCCTACGCCAGTCTGGATCGCCCCGCCGATATCAAGAATACCCACCAGCGACCCTTCGATAATTCGGGCGAACAGGAAGCTCGCGCCAAATGCCGCCACCGCGCCGTAGACGCCGGTATCGATTCCCGCTTTCAGCATCGCCACGAAGGCCACTTCGTTAAACGCGCCGATGCCGTAGAGGTAGTACATGTGCGTCCCGGCAAAGACGCCGGAGGAGAGCAGGCCAACGAAGATCGGGAACGACCAGTCGGCATACCAAAAACCTTTATTCTGTTCCATTTAGAGGCTCCTGTTATTTACCGCTGAGCGAGTTGTGGATCATGTCGAGCCAGTTCGGCACGGTCAGATGGAAGGATTCGATCATCTTCATGTCGAAACCGCGGAAGAAGCCGCTCAGCACAAAGAGCAGAACGATCGCCGCCATCATCACTTTGGTGACGTGGTTCCAGCCACTCTCTTCAACACCTTTACCAATCAGAATACCCAGTACCAGACCCGGTACGGCGTTACCCATGATCAGCTGTGCCGCGCTGCCAAAGATGGTGGCCCAGAAGCCCGATTTTTTACCCGCGTCGATGGCCGCCAGCCAGAAGATCACCGGCATCACGGTGTTGACCAGCAGGTTCGCCGCCGGTACCAGCACCTTCACGGCGGTCACCTGAAGCGCTGCCGGAACGGAGGAGGCGGTCAGGTTAAGGAAGGTCACAACAATCATGCCGATGATGCCGCAGGCAATCGCCATTTTGCGCGGGTCATGCAGCGTTTCACCGACGTTACGGTTTTTAATCATCAGTGCAGCAGCACCCCAGTTGGGGATGATGCGGTGGTCAACGTCCTGTGTGAAGGCACCTGCGGCCACGGAAGAGGCCCAGGCGTTAAAGAAGAAACCTAACCCAAAGGAGAAGTGGGACGCCGGATCCCCTTCGCAGGAGTTCAGTTCCCCCAACGTACGAAACGCGCCCATACCCTGAGTGGTAGGCGCATGAAACATGCGTGCAGCCCCGGCGCCAACACCGACGCCAACCAGGCCGCCAATGATGAGCGATTTTATTAATATAATTAAGAACATCAGTCTGCCCTTTTATGAATAATCAGCGTTGCGTGACAAAATCCACCTGGTCGAGATTGATGGCGGTCACGTTGACGGTCACATCCAGCTCCACGCTGTAGGTGCGTCTTTCCCGGCGCAAAAAGAAGAACAGAAACGCTTCTTTTCGCACCGCTTCTTGCGCCTGAACAACCTGCACATCCTGTGGCTCAATACGCAGTAAGATATGCGGTGAGGCTTTCATCACCGCAGCCTGAACGTGGTTGAGGGCGTCGGCAAAGGCGCGCGCTTTGGCGTCGCCCTTCCCCTTCACTCTCACCGTGGTTGTGAAATGTTCTTTCATGCTTACGCGCCGTATTTCT
This sequence comes from Enterobacter sp. DTU_2021_1002640_1_SI_PRY_ASU_LCPMC_013, assembly GCF_032389435.1. Lineage (NCBI taxonomy): Bacteria > Pseudomonadati > Pseudomonadota > Gammaproteobacteria > Enterobacterales > Enterobacteriaceae > Enterobacter > Enterobacter sp. DTU_2021_1002640_1_SI_PRY_ASU_LCPMC_013. The sequence continues at coordinate 510,468 of NZ_CP135594.1, read as the reverse complement.
TCTGCCACGCCTGTACCAGACGCTCGCCCAGCTCTTCTTTATCCATAAAGCCAAAGCCCAGCACGTTGCAGCCTTCGTTTATGGCGGTCACCCCCTCATCCACGGAGCGCATGCCGTATTTGGCCTTGTAGCCATATTTGGTCTGAGCGGTGATGGCGCCCGCGCCGCCGCTGCCGCAGAAGGAGATCCCGAAGGTGGCGTTTTCTGCTTTCATCACGTCACCGAGCTTCATATCCGCTGCCATGCCCGGTACGACAACCGCGCGTCCGCCGGCTTTTTCCACACCCGCAGCCACTTTCTGACCTTTACCCAGGCGATCGCCAATCACGACTGTAATCTGTTCCATGTGTTGCTCCTTAAAGGTTGTCTTTCGCGACTTCGAAGTGAACGGAGAGCAGCCAGGCCTCTTCATCAGGAAGGTTGCCGAACTGCGCTACCACTTCACGGGCGAGTTGCATTGAATCTGGTGAAATTTCGTCGAACAGCTCTGCTTCAACCTCCGGCAGCGGCTCGCCGGTCACGGACCGGTGCGCCATTGCGCGAACGTGGGAGGTCAGCATCTGCTCCTGTACCGCGTTGGGAATGATGTTGTGCCGGGCCAGCAGGGCGTAGACCTGCTGAAGCATGGTGTTCGCGAGCTGTTCTGTTTGCACCGCCTGTTCCCCAACGTCGTTCATTACCGCTCCGTTAATCACTCGTCTTACCCCGTTAATGGCTCTGGAATAAAACTAACGTCGAGGGGGAATTGTTTGTAGCGAGTTGTTTTCCACTTCGAAGTGGAAAGGCGAGCAGCGGCAGTGATCTGTGCCACATAAATGCGGTGAATCTGTATAAATCGCTGGATTTACGTGATGAATATCACGCTATTACGCGGCATTAGACTGGTAAGCGGAGTGGAAAAGATTACGAGCAGGCTCGTAGAAATGTGACGTGGATAAGGTTTTCTTATGGGGATCCGCTAGAGTGGCGGCGGGTGCTTGAGACTGACCGTCTCAGGCATGGGACGGAAAGTGGAAAGCCCCGCCTGATAAAAAATCAGGGCGGGGGCTCGAAACGACACGTCACACCGTGGAGTTCGCTACCTCGCCCGCTTAAAAGCAAGGAGGCATCCATGAAACGCAGAAACCCAAGTATCGGGGTTTTGATGATTATTTCTTTGACAATAATCATCTTAACGCTGGTGACGAGGAAAACACTGTGCGAGATCCGTTTTCGTAACGGCTCGCTTGAAGTGACAGCGCGGATGGATTGTCGCTCCGGCAAGTAGGGAGCAACGATGCGGGGGCGCATGATGCGCCTCCGCATACGGGGAGAGGACGTACAGCTCAGGCACCCAATTAACGATACTTTTTGTGGTACGTGTTGCGGGTCGCGACAAACTGATCGGCTGCCGCCTGGGCTTCTTTCACTTTGCCTTCGTTCGCCAGCTTCAGCGCGCCGTCAATCTGGCCGACCAGCACGTCAAAACCGTGGCGGTAGTCTTTCATCTCGGCGCTGTCTGCCGCTTTGCTTTCCAGCTTCGGCGGCGTCGCTTTTTGCGCATCCAGCGCGGCTTCACGCATTTTAGTCAATGCGTCTTTCATGTCCGCCGCATTGTCCGTTTTCTGCACCACCTTCAGGTTTTCACTGAGGATGTCCATGTTGTCTTCGAGATCGGCAGCAAACGCAGACGAGCCAAGAACCAGCGTTGAAGCCGCGACGATCGCTAACAGGTGTTTACGCATTGCTCACTTCCTTTTTTTATTATTAATCACGCTCTTACGGGGATTATTGCCCGGCGATTTTCATCTCCGGCAGTAATACAGAACCACACTGAATATTGCTGCGTGTTTCAATATCGTTACCGACCGTAACAATATTGCGCCACATGTCCTTGAGGTTGCCGGCGATGGTGATTTCGCTCACCGGATACTGAATTTCACCGTTTTCGACCCAGAAGCCCGCTGCGCCGCGAGAGTAGTCGCCGGTGATACCGCTCACGCCCTGCCCCATCAGCTCGGTGACCACCAGGCCGGTGCCCATCTCTTTCAGCATCTGTTCAAAATTCAGGCCCTGTCCGGCAATGCGCCAGTTATGAATGCCGCCCGCGTGCCCGGTGCTTTTCAGCCCCAGCTTACGCGCGGAGTAGTTGGTCAGCAGCCACTGGGTCAGAATGCCGTCTTTCACGATATCACGACGTTCCGTGCGCACGCCTTCGCTGTCGAACGGCGTAGAGGCCAGCCCTTTCAGCAGGTGTGGGTGCTCTTCGATGGTCAGCCATTCCGGCAGGATCTGCTTGCCCAGCGAGTCGAGCAGGAAGGTCGATTTACGGTACACCGAACCGCCCGCAATCGCTCCCACCAGATGACCAAACAGGCCGGTTGCCACTTCGTTGGCAAAAATGACCGGCGCTTTCATGGTGGAGAGTTTACGCGGCGAAAGACGTGACAGCGTGCGTTCGGCGCACGCTTTTCCCACCCACTCCGGAGACTGCAAATCTCCCAGCGCGCGGCCAATGGTATACGCGTAATCACGCTCCATATCGCCGTTTTCTTCGGCGATGACGCAGCTGGAAAGCGAGTGACGGGTTGAGCAGTACCCCTGCAACATGCCATGGGAGTTACCAAACACTTTGATGCCGTAGTGGCTGTTAAAGCTGCCGCCTTCGGTATTGGTGATGCGTTTGTCAGCCTGCAAAGAGGCCTGCTCGGCTCGCGCGGCCAGCTCAATGGCTTCATCCGGCGTCACTTCCGCCGGATGGAACAGATCGAGATCCGGCACGTCAAACGCCAGCAGCTCTTTATCAGCCACGCCAGCGTAAGGATCCGGGGAGGTGTAACGCGCGATATCCAGCGCCGCCTGCACCGTACGGGCGATGGCATCCGGGCTGAGATCGGTAGACGACGCGCTGCCTTTACGATTCTGGTGATACACCGTGATCCCCAGCGCGCCATCGCTGTTAAATTCTACATTCTCCACTTCGCCATAGCGGGTGCTCACGCTAATGCCGGTGGTTTTGCTGACCGCCACTTCGGCGCCATCTGATTTACCTGAAGCGAGCGTCAGCGCGGTGGAGACGGCTTCTTCCAGGATCTTACGCTGCGCTTCAACTTGTGAGGTTACTTTCATCGCAAATGCCATACTGTAAGAGAGAGTTAAGTGAAGTCTAACAGAGAACCGTTTTTCAGTGCGCGTCTTAACTGGTAACATTAGCCTCTTTTTTTAAGGAGCCTGACATGACTAAGCAGCCCGAAGACTGGCTCGACGACGTTCCCGGTGATGACATCGAAGACGAAGATGATGAGATCATCTGGGTCAGTAAAAGTGAAATTAAACGTGACGCCGAAGAGTTAAAACAGCTTGGCGCAGAAATGGTAGAACTGGGTAAAAACGCGCTGGATAAGATCCCGCTCGACCAGGATCTGCGTGATGCCATTGAACTGGCACAGAAAATCAAGAAAGAAGGGCGTCGCCGCCAGCTTCAGCTTATCGGGAAACTGCTGCGTCAGCGCGACGTGGAGCCGATCCGTCAGGCGCTGGACAAACTGAAAAACCGCCACAACCAGCAGGTTGCGCTGTTCCATAAGCTGGAACAGATCCGCGATCGTTTGATCGACCAAGGTGATGACGCGGTACCTGAAGTGCTGAACCTGTGGCCGAATGCCGACCGCCAGCAGCTGCGATCGCTTATCCGCAACGCGAAGAAAGAGAAAGAAGGGAATAAGCCGCCGAAGTCTGCGCGCCTGATTTTCCAGTATCTGCGCGAGCTGTCTGAGAACGAAGAGTAATCTGTTCCCCTCACCCTGACCCTCTCCCCAAAGGGGAGAGGGAGAAGAGAAGAACGTAGGCCCGGTAAGCGCTAGCGCCACCGGGCTTTTTTTACTCTGCGGCCGCGGCTTTCTTCGCCAGACCGTCCAGCAGCTTCTGATGGATCCCACCAAACCCACCGTTGCTCATCACCAGAATGTGATCGCCAGGCTGTGCGGCTTTCACCACCATATCCGCTAAGACATCCACGTCCGCACTCCAGTGCGCCGGCTGAATGCAGGCGTCTGCCACTTCGGCCACCTGCCATGGAATATGCTGCGGTTGCAGCAGGAAGACTTCGTCGGCACGTCCTAAGGACGGCGCAAGATCGTCTTTGCAGATGCCCATTTTCATGGTGTTCGAACGCGGTTCCAGCACGGCCAGAATGCGCGCGGTGCCGCCAACTTTGCCACGCAATGCGGCAAGCGTCGCCAGAATGGCCGTTGGGTGGTGCGCGAAATCGTCATACACGGTAACGCCGTGGGCTTCACCGCGCAGCTCCAGACGGCGACGGGCGTTGATAAACGAGCCCAGCGCATTAGCGGCATCCGCAGGCAGTACGCCCACGTGACGCGCCGCGGCGATTGCCATCAGGCCGTTGTGCATGTTGTGCTCGCCCACCAGGCCCCACTTCACCTCGCCCACTTTCTCACCGTCGAGCAGCACTTCCCATTCGGAGGCATCCGCGTTGAGCTTTTTCGCCTGCCAGTGCCCCTGCTCGCCAACCAGCTCCTGCTCGCTCCAGCACCCCATCGCCATAGTCTGCTTCAGGTTGATGTCGTTCTCCGGCAGGATAATGCGGCCCTGACCCGGAACAATGCGCACCAGATGGTGGAATTGTTTCTGAATCGCTTTCAGGTCGTCAAAGATATCCGCGTGATCGAACTCAAGGTTGTTGAGGATCAGCGTGCGTGGGCAGTAATGCACGAACTTGGAGCGCTTGTCGAAGAACGCGCAGTCGTATTCATCCGCTTCAATCACAAAGAACGGGCTGTCGCCCAGACGCGCGGAGACGTCGAAATTCCCCGGTACGCCGCCGATCACGAAGCCCGGCTTGTAGCCGCAGGCTTCGAGGATCCAGGTCGCCATACCGGCGGTGGTGGTTTTGCCGTGCGTCCCGGCAACGGCGACGACCCAGCGGTCGCGCAGGACAAAATCATGCAGCCACTGCGGGCCAGACATGTACGGGATATTGCGTTCCAGCACCGCTTCAACGCATGGATTCCCACGGGTCATGGCGTTACCCACGATCACCAGATCCGGCTGCGGCTCCAGCTGGCTGGCGTCATATCCCTGAATCAGAGAAATTCCCTGCTTCTCGAGCAGCGTGCTCATCGGCGGATACACATTGGCGTCCGAACCTGTCACTTCATGGCCCAGCGAGCGCGCCAGCATTGCCAGTCCGCCCATGAAAGTGCCACAAATCCCCAATATATGAATGCGCATACGTCACTATCCTTCTTCAATGTGGCGCACATTTTACTCACATGTCAGCGGCTGTGAAACGCATTTCGGGTAAATCCGTATTTTGCTGGCGCGATTCACCTCTGCGCTAATATTTGAATGTTTGTTAAGATTGTTGGACATCAACCGCTTTACTCAACATAAGATGCAGGGAAAGTGTTATGAAAACGTTAGGTGAATTTATTGTCGAGAAGCAGCACGAGTTCTCTCATGCTACGGGTGAGCTCACTGCTTTGCTGTCGGCAATAAAGCTGGGCGCTAAGATCATCCACCGCGATATCAACAAGGCCGGTCTGGTCGATATCCTGGGTGCCAGCGGTGCCGAGAACGTTCAGGGTGAGGTTCAGCAGAAACTCGACCTGTTCGCCAATGAAAAACTGAAAGCTGCACTGCGCGCGCGCGACATCGTTGCGGGTATCGCCTCTGAAGAAGAAGATGAGATCGTCGTATTCGAAGGGTGTGAACACGCGAAATACGTTGTTCTGATGGATCCGCTGGACGGCTCCTCCAACATCGACGTTAACGTTTCTGTCGGTACCATTTTCTCCATCTACCGTCGCGTCACGCCGGTTGGCACACCGGTGACGGAAGAAGACTTCCTGCAACCGGGCAGTAAACAGGTTGCTGCCGGTTATGTGGTGTATGGCTCGTCCACCATGCTGGTGTACACCACCGGCTGCGGCGTACACGCCTTTACCTACGATCCGTCCCTGGGCGTGTTCTGCCTGTGCCAGGAGCGTATGCGCTTCCCGGAGAAGGGCAACACCTACTCCATCAACGAAGGCAACTACATCAAATTCCCGAACGGCGTGAAGAAGTACATCAAATTCTGCCAGGAAGAGGATAAAGCCACCCAGCGCCCGTACACCTCGCGCTACATCGGCTCGCTGGTGGCGGATTTCCACCGTAACCTGCTGAAGGGCGGTATTTACCTCTACCCAAGCACCGCCAGCCACCCGGACGGAAAACTGCGTCTGCTGTACGAGTGCAACCCGATGGCGTTCCTGGCCGAACAGGCAGGCGGCAAGGCGAGCGACGGTAAAGAGCGTATTCTGGATATCGTGCCGGAAAGCCTGCACCAGCGCCGTTCATTCTTCGTCGGCAACCGCCATATGGTGGATGACGTTGAACGCATGATCCGCGAATTCCCGGACGCGTAACGCACGAAAAGGGGAGCCAGGCAGGCTCCCTTTTTTTCAGGCCGTTTGCATCGTCAGCTTGAAGGAAGCCATCGCTTCCATCAGCTCGCGCGACTGTTCCTCCAGGGAACGTGTAGCCGCAGATGATTGCTGGACCAGCGCCGCATTTTGCTGCGCCGTTTCATCCATCTGATTGACGGCGATATTCACCTGCTCAATACCGCGGCTCTGCTCCTGGGACGCCGTCGCAATTTCACGCATCAGTTTGGTCATACGCAGTACTTCGGTGGCGATCTCGTCCATCGTCTCACCGGCCTGCTGCGCCAGCTCGCTGCCCTCGTTCACGTGGGTTTGCGAATCGCTGATAAGCGAGCGGATCTCTTTCGCCGCATCAGCACTGCGGCTGGCGAGATTACGCACCTCACCCGCCACGACCGCAAAACCTCGCCCCTGCTCACCCGCACGCGCCGCTTCAACGGAGGCGTTCAGCGCCAGAATATTGGTCTGGAAGGCAATGCCGTCGATGACGCTCAGGATATCGGCGATGCGCGCCGAACTGCCGGAGATGTCGCGCATCTTCTCAATGACATAGCAGACCATTTCACTGCCGTGATCGGCGGTATCGGAGACCGACTTCGCCAGTTGGTGCGCCTGCTCGGCGTTATCGGCGTTAAGTTTCACCGTGGCGGTGATCTCTTCCATGCTGGCGGCCGTCTGCTCCAGCGAGGTGGCGGTGGATTCCGTGCGCTGGGCCAGGTTCATATTCCCGGCCGTCAGCTCGCGGCTGCCGGTATCAATCTGCGAGCTGGCGTCACGCACCCGCAGAACCGAGTCCATCAGCGACTGGCGCATCCCTTCGATCGCCGCGTTAAGGCGATTAAATTCCTGGCTCGCCGGCGCGTTCAGGGTATGGGTTAAATCCCCGGCCGCCACATGTTCCAGCTGGGCAATCGAGGCTGAAAGCGGCTTGAGCAGCATATGGCGCAGCACCAGCCAGGCCAGCACGATAATGCCAGCCGTCAGCAGCGCCGCGACGATAATCAGGATCAGCACGCGGGTTTTACTCGCCTGCACGGCGCTCACCTCCGCTTTGCCGCGCGCCTCGCTCCATGCCTGGAACGCCTGCATATCGTTATCAAACTGCTTCGCCACCGGGACCAGCTTGTTTTCCAGCAGATCGTAATAGCTGTCCGCGCTTTGCTCGTTCAGGGCTTTCAGCATCGGGCTGATACCCTGCTGGTTGTACACCGCCAGGCTCGCGGCAACGTTATCCAGCAGCTTTTGACCCTGCTCATCCGCCACGCCACTGCCGATCACGTCCTTCAGCGTTTTCTGTGCCAGCGCCACTTCCTGGTTAATGGTTTTGACCGCCCTGGCCGCATCGTCCAGCAGGCCGACCTCCATCATGCGGACGGCCTGCCCCGCTTCGTTACGCGCGCGCAGGATCAGCGTATAGCCGGCATTCAGCTGCACCATCTGTTCACCCTGAAGATGATTGATGCGCTGGAGAGAAGCGGAACTTTGTGTAAGGGCATAAATGCCGATGCCGCTGACAATCAGCAGCAGAAGGGTCATAACGGCCAGTAAAGAGAGCAAGCCGGTACGAATCGATAGCGTTTTAAGCATGATGTTATTTCCGGTAGCGAGATATTTCTGGGCATAAAAAAAGAATATCGGCCGCTACCGGAAAATGTTTAGAGTTTAAGCAATTTCAGCATGTTATCGCTCTGTTAAAGATGTATTCACCCGGGTAACAGGCGAGCTCTGGCGGTTCTCCCACAGCACCGTCAGGCCGCGCTGGAGCGCGATAAAAATAAACAGCAGAATGCCGATGGCGATTTTGGTCCACCAGGAGCTGAGCGTGCCGTCGAAGTTGATATAGGTCTGAATCAGCCCCTGGATCGCCACGCCAAACAGCGTGCCGAGGACTGTCCCCACTCCGCCGCTGAGCAGCGTACCGCCAATCACTACCGAGGCAATGGCGTCCAGCTCAACGCCCACCCCCGCCAGGGCATAGCCTGCCTGGGTATAAACCGAGAATACAATCCCCGCGAGGGTGGCCAGCCCGGTCGAAAGCATGTAGATGCGAATAGTCGTGCTGCGCGTGGAAATTCCCATCAGGTTCGCGGACGTGGCGCTGCCGCCAATGGCATAAACCTGGTTACCAAATCGGGTACGGTGGGCGAGGAAGATCCCGATCACCACCACGCCCAGCATCAGCAGCCCCATTGCGCTCAGGCGCCCCCCGCCGGGGATTTTCCACGCCAGACTGGAGAGCGTGTCGTAGATCGGATGGTTTATCGGAATTGACTCCTCCGACACCAGATAGCTCACGCCGCGCAGGAAGAACATCCCGGCGAGGGTGATGATAAAGGCCGGGATTTTCAGCGCATCGATCAAAAGCCCCATAAAGGCGCCGAACGCGCAGCCCATGACTAGCACCAGCGGAAAAGCCAGCAGCGGCGAAATCCCCCAAAAGCCAATCGCCTTGGCAAGGAACACGCCGGTAAAGGCGATCACCGACCCAACGGAGAGATCGATCCCGCCGGAGAGGATCACAAACGTCATGCCGACGGCAATAATGCCTAAAAAGGCGTTGTCGGTCAGGATGTTGCAAATCACCCGCGTGGAGGCGAAGCCCGGAAACTGGGTCAGGCAATAGAGGTACCCCAGCACGAACACGCCCAGCGTGATCATTAACGGCAAATTACGTTTTATCATGACCGCGGTTCCCCTTAATGAGAGTGATAAAGCGCGGCGACTGCACGATAAGCACGATAAGCACCACGACCGCTTTGACGACCTGATTCAGCTCCGGCTGGAACCCGGAGAGCAAAATACCGGTATTCATACCCTGAATAATCAACGCCCCCACCACCGAGAGCAGCAGATTAAAACGTCCGCCCATCAGCGATCCACCGCCGATAACCACCGCGAGGATCGCATCCAGCTCGAGCCAGAGTCCGGCGTTATTGGCATCCGCTCCGCGAATATCGGCGGCCACGATCACCCCGGCAATCGCAGCACAGACGCCGCTCAGCACGTAAGTCAGCATCACCATCAGCCGCGTATTTACCCCGGCGTTTTTCGCGGCCCGAATGTTAATCCCCACCGCTTCGATGAACATCCCGAGCGCCGTTTTGCGGGTGAAAAGCCAGAACACCACCAGCGTCACCAGCGCGACGATCACCGGCGTCGGGAAGAACAGAAAATTACCGCTGCCGATCCACGCCAGGCTTGGGGAGTTAAAGGTGACGATTTGACCGGAGGTGATAAGCTGCGCCACACCGCGCCCGGCCACCATCAAAATCAACGTCGCGACAAACGGCTGGATCTTGAGCACCGCAACCAGAATGCCGTTCCACAGCCCGGCAAGCACGCCGGAACCCAGCGCGGCCAGCAGGACCACCGGCAGGCTGTGCCCGGCGACGGTCATCGAGGCGGCGGTGGCGCCCGCAATCGCCATTACCGCACCGACGGAGAGGTCGATCCCGCCGGTGGCAATGACCAGCGTCATACCAATCGCCAGCAGCGCCACTGGCGCGGCACGGTTTAAGATGTCGATCGGGCTACCAAACAGGCGGCCATCCTGCACGACGATCTGGAAAAAATGCGGAGCCACCAGGCTATCCACCAGCAGCACCAGCAGCAGCGCCACGATTTGCGGCGTGCCGGTCGGCCAGGTGAAGCGGCGCTTCGCTTCGCCAGTTTGCGAAAGAGAACGGGACATCACATTTGACTCCTTACGCCGCGATGGCATTCATGATCGCCGGTACCGACAGTTTATCCAGCGGGATCTCTGCCACCTGCCTGCGATCGCGCATGATGATGACGCGATCGGCATAGCCGACCAGCTCCTCCAGCTCAGATGAGATAACCAGCAGCGCCAGACCGTCGGCGCAGAGCGTTTCGATAAGCCGGATGATTTCGGCGTGCGCGCCCACGTCGATACCGCGCGTGGGCTCGTCGAGGATCAGGAATTGCGGCCTGGTGAGCAGCCAGCGCGAGAGGAGAACCTTCTGCTGGTTACCGCCCGAGAGGAACTCGATGGGCTGTTCCGCGCTCGGGGTACGTATACCGAGCTGGCGGATGAAGCGCTCGGCAATCGCGTTCTGCTCGCGCTTAGGGATCGGACGCAGCCAGCCGCGCTGGGCCTGTAGCGCCAGAATGATGTTTTCCCGCACCGAGGCGGCGGCAATAATCCCGTCCGTTTTCCTGTCCTCCGGGCAGAAGCCCACGCCGAGGCACGACGCCTGATGCGGTGAACGTAGCGTTTGTGGTTTGCCTTTGATCAGCGCCGTTCCGCTGTCGGCAGGTTTGATCCCGAAGATGACTTCGGCGGTTTCGGTGCGCCCGGAGCCTAACAGCCCCGCCAGACCCACAATTTCACCGGGGCGTACCTCGAGGTTAAACGGCGCGATGGTCCCTTTTCTGCCGTAATCGTGAAACGCGGCGATCGGTTTTTCGCTCAGCAGCGTACGGCCCGCGCGCTGAAGCGCGTTGGTCTCGAGCTCGCGGCCCAGCATCATTTTGACCAGCTCTATCTGCGGCAGCTCGCGGGTTTCCCGGCAGCCGACAAAGCTGCCGTTGCGCAGCACCGTTATACGGTCGCTCACCTCGTAAACCTGATCGAGGAAATGCGTCACGAAAATCAGGCTGACGCCCTGATTACGCAGCTGGCGCATCAGGGTAAAAAGCATCTCCACTTCCTGGGTATCGAGGCTGGCGGTGGGTTCATCGAGGATCAGCACTTTCGCCGAGAGATCGATAGCGCGACAGATCGCGACGATCTGCTGCATCGCTACGGAAAAACGGTTCAGCGGTTCGCGCACGTCGAGAGAGAAGCCATACGATTCCATCAGCTTCGCGGCGCGCGCTTCCATCTCTTTGCGGCGCAGCAGGCCAAAACGTCTGGGTTCGCGGCCAATAAACAGGTTATCCGCTACCGACATGTTTGGCAGCAGGTTCACTTCCTGGTAGACCGTGCCGATCCCCAGTTGCTGGGCATGCGCGGTGTTTTTGGGCGAAATGGCGTTACCTTCCAGCCAGATAGCGCCGCGATCGGCGTGATAGACCCCGGTCAGGGTTTTAATCAGCGTCGACTTCCCCGCCCCGTTTTCGCCGAGCAACGCCATGATCTCCCCACGCCGCAGGCTGAAATCAACGTTATCCAGCGCCTTAACGCCAGGGAAAAATTTACTCAGGCCCTCTGTGCGGAGGATTTCCTGGTGTTGTTCGGTGGTCATGGTTTCCCCCTGCATCAGGCCGGATGACGCTACGCTTATCCGGCCTACAAAAGAGCGTATCGTAGGCCGGGTAAGCGCAGCGCCACCCGGCAATTTCACTGGATCAGTAGCCCATATTTTTCTTCTTCTCTAACTCTTCTTTCGCCGTGTCCGGCAGGTAGAGCGTGGATTTGGTGATGGTCAACTTCTCAGGCTGGGTGCCGTCTTTCTTGAATTTCTCCAGCGCATCGAATGCCGGGCCCGCCATATTTGGCGTCAGCTCCACGCTGGCGTTCGCTTCGCCGTCAATCATCGCTTTGTAGATGTCCGGTACGCCGTCGATCGAGCCGGTGAGGATATCTTTGCCCGGCTTCAGGCCAGCTTCTTTGATGGCCTGGATGGCGCCGATCACCATGTCGTCGTTGTGGGCGTAAACCATGCAGATATTTTTGCCGTTATTTTCTGCCTTGATGAAGCTTTCCATGACCTCTTTACCCTTGCTACGGGTGAAGTCGCCGGACTGAGAACGGATGATCTTAATGTTTGGTGCTTTGGCGATGGCCTCCGCGAAACCTTTCTTACGGTCGATAGCCACGCTTGCCCCGACGGTGCCCTGCAACTCAACCACGTTACATGGCTTGCCATCCACCTGCTTCACCAGCCAGTCACCAATCAGTTTGCCTTCCAGCACGTTATCGGCGGTGACGGTGGTCATATAGAGAGATTTGTCTTTTACGTCGATGGAACGGTCGAGCAGGAAGACCGGAATTTCAGCATCTTTGGCTTCCTTCAGCACCGGCTCCCAGCCCGTGGCGACAACCGGGGCAATAAAGATGGCATCCACGCCCTGAGCGATAAACGAGCGCACCGCTTTAATCTGGTTCTCTTGCTTTTGCTGACCATCGGCGATTTTCAGCGTAATACCGCGCTTTTCGGCCTCACTTTTCGCCACATTCGTTTCAGCGGCGCGCCAGCCAGATTCAGATCCGACCTGCGAAAATCCAACGGTTAAGGGTGCGGCCATCGCCATAGACGACATGGCTGCCGAAACTGCTGTAACAAGAAGTAAGCGCTTCCACATATGAACGTCCTCGTAGGGTAGGTTATTGTTGGTTAAAAGATGTTCCGAGGATGAACTATAGCCAATGGAATATGTTACGGATTGCGTTACATCACACTTCAGAAAAGTGAATAAAACGTTAATCACAAGTTTGTAATCGCTTTCATTTCAACATTTAAAATGCGGCTGAGTTTATGGATTATCCTGTCATGGAAACGGTCTGAAAAGTGAAGGCGCGAGGGAGAGAAGACGAAAACAGGCGGAGACTTTCAGCGCCAGTTGGCTATAATACCTGCCACTTGTTTACCATCCATTTTAAAGGACACCGACATGAGCTTACTCAACGTCCCTGCGGGTAAAGAACTGCCAGAAGACATCTACGTTGTGATCGAAATCCCGGCCAACGCAGATCCAATCAAATACGAAATCGACAAAGACACCGGTGCGCTGTTCGTTGACCGTTTCATGTCTACCGCCATGTTCTATCCGTGCAACTACGGCTACATCAACCACACTCTGTCTCTGGACGGTGACCCGGTTGACGTACTGGTCCCAACGCCATACCCATTGCAGCCAGGCTCCGTCATTCGCTGCCGTCCTGTTGGCGTGCTGAAAATGACTGACGAAGCGGGTGAAGATGCGAAACTGGTTGCCGTACCGCACACCAAGCTGAGCAAAGAGTACGATCACATTAAAGATGTGAACGACCTGCCAGAGCTGCTGAAAGCGCAGATCGCCCACTTCTTCGAGCACTACAAAGATCTCGAAAAAGGCAAATGGGTTAAAGTTGAAGGCTGGGATAACGCAGAAGCGGCGAAAGCAGAAATCATCGCCTCTTACGAGCGTGCTGCTAAGAAGTAATTCTTACTGCTGAGACTAAGCCCCGCGCGTCGGGGCTTTTTTGTGCCTGTCGATGCGCCCGGCGGCGCTTCGCTTGCTCGGGCCTACGGCGCAAAACGACAACGCCACCGTAAGGTGGCGTTGTCGTTTTTCAGAACTGGTCTCTGTCTAACCAGTTACCGCTTTCAATCAACGTTAACCCGTCGACCGAACGTTGGTACACGTACATCCATGCACTGCCATAAGGCGTCTGGATCAACTGGCGAGCGTATTCACCGCCCCTGGTGCGCAAGGCATCAAGTTCGGCCAGCGTAGCATTATCAATACGATAAACCTCACCCTGTACCGTTCCGTTCCCCGGAACCGCGCCTGGATAGTGGCCCAGACTGTACAACTGGTAGTTTTCGATTGTGTAATTTCCCAGCAACTGGGCGTTGGTCATCCAGTGGCTGTTGCCTTGCCTGGTTCGTAAACTGCCGTAAACAAATATTCGCATTGCTAAAACTCAAACTGATAGAGCAGATCAAGTGCCTGGTCTACGCCGGACACTGCTTCCAGATATAGCTTAGGCATCAGGCGATAACGTAACGTGAGTGTAGCCAGTGAGTCAAAGATCCCCACGCCATATTTTACCTGTAGACCCGGCAGTACATAGCCGCTGACCACTACCTGCGAAGAGTCACCCACGCCCTGAGTGTCCAGCGCCAGATTGCTTACGCCAAACGTCTCGCCGATTTTACCCACAACCTGACCACTTTGTGCAACCCCCAGACCAACTAACATTGATGTCATTGCCGCACCATCGCCCTGTTGGCTATCCAGACCCTGGCCGCGCAGCAGGTAAGAGAGCGCTTCCTGTTGCGACATGGCCGGGTCAGAGAAGATCTCTGCCTTAGGTTCATCGGCGGAGCCCGTCACGCGCACGCCCGCAATCACATCATCTTCGGTGGCTTCCGGGTTACGGATCGCTTCGATATTGAGTACCGGCTGATCCGGTGGACCGGAGAACAGCAGCTCGCCTTTACGCACAATCAAATCCTGACCGTAGGCATGGAAGCGCCCTTCAGGAATATTGATTTGTCCATTGAGGCCAAGCCCCTGTTGATCCTGCGCCACTTTCAGGTCACCCGTGAGTCTCGCCTTCAGCCCAAACGCGTCCAAACGCACGTTATTCCCCACGTGCACGATAAGATTACTATTGATCGGTATGCCAGCGCTCTTCTGTTCAACAGGTTTCAGATTTTCATTGAGCATAACTTCGTCACTGGAGACGCCAACCGCGCTTTCCGGCACCTCGTGAACCACGATGCGCGCCCACGGTACGTCAACACGGCCGTCCAGGGTGAAGAGACTCGGCGTTGCCTCAAAGACCACGTCTGGCGACACGTCCAGGCGCACCATCGGCGGTACCGTGATACGCACCCTGCTGCCCTTGGCCGCAATACGGGCGCGCCAGTTGTCGAGCTGGCTCCAGTCTGCGTCACCGCTCAGGTTGATTTGTCCCTGCTGCGTCAGCACTGAGCCACTGAGGGTTGAGCTTTGGCCGTTAAAGTTCATCGCCAGCTGGCTTGGCTGCATATCGAACGGCATAAAGTTACCGTCAATGTCCACACCGTTTAACCGCATCTGGCCAAACAGCTGCGGGCTTTGCGCATCCCCCGCCAGACGCAGGTTGGCGCTGAGCATCCCCGCCGCCTTTTCTCCCCGCGAGAAGATCGGATTCACCATCGCCAGGTTGAAGTTGCGAATATTGACGTTGCCGCCGAGATTGCGCCGCCCTTGCGGATCGGTAATTTGCACCTGTCCGTCAAACTGACCGTTGTTGGTCAGGCGGATCAGCCATCCCAGTTCCGCACGATTGTTACGCAGGTCAGCGTTCACATTCAGGGTGTCGAACGCCACCGGCAGCGGCGCGTCATTGACCTCCTGCGTCACCTTCACGTTACGCCCGGAGAGGGTAATGCTGCCCTGCGGCAGTCCCTCTTTGGTGGTGTCCCACGCGACGTCCGCTTTACCGCTGAAGACCCCGCTGGCCTGGGTGGTTTCCGGCATAAACGGTTTCAGCATCGCCAGGTCGAAACGGTTGAGGTTGATCTGCGCGCGTCCTTCCGCGCCTGCATCAATGGTCTGCGGCACGCACAGCTCAGCATTCGGGTTGGTCCAGCAGTGTGGCCCAATGCTGATCTTTTGCTCCGCGTTGCGGTAATCCAGCGCGACAGACCGCGACAGCACCAGCGGGCCGACCGGCGTGCTGAAGCGGGTGTTATCCAGCACGCCTTTCCAGCGCGTCGCCTGGCGGTCAAAACTGCCCGTCAGGTGCAGCTGCCCGGAGACCGGCTCGCCCTGCACGCGTAGCTGGAGATCGTGCTGCTTTTCGTTACCTTTTGCCGCCAGCGTGACCAGACTGATGTTCACGTCCGGCTGAGAGATACGCTCCACGCGCAGATTCAGGTTTCCGCCGATCTGATCGGTGGATTTCACGTCTCCCTCGACACGTACGCGGGCAATAGAAAGTTCCTGCCAGCGCAGGTTATTGGCGGTGATGTCCGCCAGCAGCTGCGGCGCCTCCACCGTACCGCGAACCTTCACTAACCCCTTCGCCGTGCCGCCAAGACCCGGCAGGGCGTTATCGAGATTTGGCGCGTCGATGGTGGCATCCAGATTGAGGTCTTTCACGCCCAGCTCGCCTTTGATATCCGCCGTGTTGCGACCCAGCGCCACGTGCAGGCCCGGGATCACCCACTGGAGATAGCTGTTGCCCTTAAGCGAGCCCTCTACGTTGACTTTGTTCTGCTTCACGTTGCCGGTGAGCTTGAGTTCCGGCACGTCCATCTGCCAGGTGCCACCGTACAGGCTACCGCGGGTTTTAATCAGGCCATCCAGTTTTGACGGCCAGTCCGGGACCTCTTTAGCGGTGTTGATCCCGGTCAGCTTCAGCTCGCCGCGCCAGCTGATCGCCTGCTGCCAGTCGAGCAGCGCGGTCAGCTCGGTTTTTCCTTCCAGCGCCGCCACGGTCAGCTTGTCGAGGTTAACCTGCAACTCGTTACCCTTCGCATCCAGGGTGATATCGGCGGGCGGTACCCCCTGCCCCTTCACCGCCGTGCGGAACGACAGCGTGTAGTCGGTCATTTTGCCACTCAGCTTCAGCTTCAGATCGTCAGCCTGGAACTGTTTTTCGCCGGTGAACGGCCAGTAAAGCTGCTTGCTGTCAACCTCAAGATTGAGCGGTAAACCGGCCTCTGCCAGCTGGGTTTGCCCGCGCAGCACCATATCCACCGGTCCGGAGAGGTTTACGCCGAACTCCAGCTTCTCGCGCAGCGCGCCGCCGACTTTCACCTTCACCTTTTCGCCTTTCAGCGGCTCGATGTTCAGGGCGCTGTTCAGCGTAATATCTACCGGCCAGTTGTCGCGCAGCAGCGCATTGCCTGAGGCGTTGACCGACCCCTGGTTAGTATCAATATCCAGCGCGTCGAGCTTCATGTTGCCGTCGATACTGCTGACTTTAAGCAGCATGTTGAAGACCGTCAGATCGGTATCGCCGGTCAGACGCAACTGCTCGCCCTTAAACTCTTCGATATTGAGGTTCAGCGGCAGATGCACGTCGGTCATCTCCGGCAGAACCGGTTTCGAGAAGAGATCTTTCAGCGTTTCGCCCAGCGGTTTTTCTTCCGGCTGCGGATTCTGGATCTTCGGCTCGACGATCTCTTCCTGCGCCACGTCGGCCACCTTCGGTAGCGCAATCAGCAGCCCTTGCAGGGAGGTTGGGGTCAGGGTGAGGTTTTTCTCCTGCCAGCGCAGACCGGAGGTGAAATCCATCACGGATACCGTCGTGTCGTCGATTTTGATATTGACGTTATCCAGTGCGACCCGGTAAAGCGCAATCGGGTACGGCGTGGAGAGGTTCAGCGGGCCGCTGTCCTCTTCTTCGACAGGCTCGGACTTCGGCATTTTTTTGGAATCTATCGCCACGTTAACGTCTTTTAGCGACAGATCGTTTACGCACAGCTGGCTGTCCCGCAGGCAGCCGAGCTTGACCGCCAGATGAAACTCGCCCGCGTTCACCGCCACGCCGGGCTGTTCATAACGGATATTTTTCAGGCGCAGATCGCGCCAGCCGCCCGTTACCTGGCCGATTTCCAGCCCTGGCACCCAGCGGTTCGCGGCGTTAAACAGCAAATGCAGGCCCGTGGTGGTGCCCACCAGAAACGCCACCGTACCGAGCAGTAATACGATAAAAATCAGCACCCCGAGGCTTATCTTCTTCCATAAACTCATAATTCAGGCCCCAGACCGATGTAAAACTGTAAACCGTGTTCGTCTTTGTCGCCCACCGGAACGGCGAAATCGAGCTTGATGGGCCCGACCGGTGACTGCCATCGCACGCCCACACCCGCGCCGGTTTTGAAATCGCTGCGGCGGATATCGTTCACCGCTTCACCGCCGTCGACAAACATGGCGCCCCACCATTTGCCGCTGACGTTGTACTGGTACTCCAGCGAGCCGGTCGCCAGTTTTGACGCCCCGGTCAACTGGCCTTTGTCGTTTTCAGGTGAGATCGATTTGTACTTATACCCGCGAATGCTGCGGTCGCCCCCCGCGAAGAAGCGCAGATCCGGCGGGACGCGTTCGAAATCACCGGTTTCGATCCAACCGAGATTACCGCGCATCACAAAGCGGTGTTTGTCGTACAGCGTGCGGATCCAGACGTTTTGCGCCTGAAAGACGGAGAAGTCTACGTCGGAGCCCCAGGCGGTGTTGGAGTAATCGATGGAGTAGCGCTGAGAGTCGCCCCAGGTCGGCATCAGGCCACCGCGCGAGCGGGTACGGCTGATCATCACGCCCGGATAAAGCAGCATGGTGGTGTTGGTGACGTTTGCCTGGGTAAAGTGGTCGAGGCTCCAGCGCAGGTTAATGGCGCGCTGCCAGCCGCTGGAGAGATCCCAGAAGCGTGATACCGCAAGCGTCGTCGAGTCCTGCTCGGTATCATTCAAATCGGTACGCTTAAAGCCGCCCTGCACGAGGTAGTATTGCTCAAGCGGATTTTTCAGCAGCGGCATTTTATAGCTGAAGTCCAGCTGCTGTTCAGGCGCAGACAGGCTGACGCTGGTGGTCAGGCTGTGGCCGTAGGAGTTCATCCACGGTTTTTTCCACGAGGCTTTCACGCGCGGGCCGACGTCTGTGGAGTAGCCGACACCGGTCTCAATGGTGTTCTCGGTGCGCGGAGAGACCACGCCATGCAGCGGTAACACTTTCGTTTTACGGGATTTATCAAATTCCGGCGCTACCACCACGGAGTTAAACCAGCCCGTCGCGGACAAACGACGGTTCAGCTCGCCCAGGTCGCTGGACTGGTAGTAGTCGCCCTTTTTAAACGGCACCAGATTTTGCAGATACTCGTCACGGATTTGCGATCCTTCGAAGGTCACATCGCCAAACCGGTAGCGCTCGCCGCTGTCGTAATCGATATCCCAGAATGCCTGACGTCGCTCAAGCGCAACGCCCAGCTGGCTTTTGTTGAACCGGCTGTCGAAGTAGCCTTTGCGCAGCGAAACGCTGGTTAAGGATTTTTTAAAACGATCGTAATCCCCGTGATTGAGCACGGTGCCCACTTTCGGACGGGTGCTGAGCAGATCCAGGTAGTCCCGATCGGTGCGCGCACCGCCGCGCAGCACCACGTTCGTGCCGCCAATCAGGACGGGTTCGCCCGGCGAGACGCGGGCAATCAACACCTGGCGTCCTTTCGCCGGCGGCGGGCGTAAATCGAAATCGATGGTGGGTTCGTAGTACCCCAACGCCTTTAAGCCTTCGCGGATGGCGTCATCCACGCGCGCGCGAAAACGCCGATCCGGCGTGACCTCATCGCTCTGGATGGTAGAAAGCTGCGCACGCACGTTTTTTTCCAGCGCCCCGGATAACCCCTCAACCTGCAAACGGACATTCGCCGCGCTGGCAATCCCGCTGGTCAGCATTAAACTGACTAAACATAACTGGCGGATCTTTGTCACGTTTTCTCCTGAATATCCCTGTTTCCACCCTGGAAGCAAATGCAGTGCCGCTCCGCGGCAAAATACGGCCTGAAAGCCAAAAACCCAAATTACGGGTTGAAAAAGGGTGTAACACCCAAATATTTCTTATGATTAAATCTAGACTCATTCATCGCATTTATTGTGTTCAATTAAACGCTTCGTGACAACCTTAACCGAAACAACGCTACCCGGGAGGCCCCACCGTGAGTTTATTCGATAAAAAGCATCTGGTATCACAAGCCGATGCGTTACCGGGACGCAACACCCCTATGCCAGTGGCAACATTACACGCCGTAAACAACCATTCAATGACAAACGTTCCTGATGGAATGGAGATCGCCCTGTTTGCCATGGGCTGCTTCTGGGGCGTAGAACGCCTGTTCTGGCAACTGCCGGGCGTGTACAGCACCGCTGCGGGCTACACCGGGGGATATACGCCTAACCCAACCTACCGCGAAGTCTGTTCCGGTGAGACCGGTCATGCTGAAGCGGTGCGTGTGGTGTATGACCCGAGCGTCATTAGCTATGAACAGCTGCTCCAGGTGTTCTGGGAAAACCATGATCCGGCGCAGGGCATGCGTCAGGGTAACGATCACGGCACCCAATACCGTTCGGCCATCTACCCGCTCACCCCAGAGCAGGAGGCCGCCGCCCACGCCAGCCTGACGCGTTTCCAGGAAGCGATGCAGGCGGCCGGTGATAAACGTCAGGTCACGACGGAAATCGCTACCGCGAAACCGTTCTACTATGCCGAAGACGACCACCAGCAGTACCTGCATAAAAATCCGTATGGCTACTGCGGTATCGGCGGCATTGGCGTTTGCCTGCCTCCACAGCAGGCCTGATTACTGCATCAGCGCCACGCGAGCCGCGTGGCGCGTGGCATTACTCACCGAACCGTAATCAATGACTTTCCCCTGCAACAGCAGGTTAAAAACCGGCGCCTGTGGCCGGTTTAGTCGCGTTTGCAGCAAATGCACCGCTTCTATGCCCAAATCCCGACAGGGCACCGTGATCCCCGTAATGGGCTTTTCAAGCCGGTTTGCTAAATTCCACGCAAAATCGGTGGTGATGATGGAGATGTCTTCCGGCACGCGCAGCCCATGCCGCTGTAACGCCTTCAGCACACCCTCGGTCATGCTGGTGCTGTTGGGAAAAATGACCTCAGGCCACTGCGCTCTGTCGTGACGTAACAGCCACGCATCCAGCTCGCGCTCAGCCTCTTCAGCGGTAAACCACTCCGTGACCAGTAAATCCCGCTGCGGCTCAAACGCCACGTGAAAATGCCGGTACGCTTCTTTAATTCCGTCCAGCCGGGCATAGAGCGTGTCCCGGCGCAAACAGGTAATGGTCAGCACCCGGCGATGCCCATGCTCGAAAAGATATTGCATCGTGGTAAAGCCGATTGCGCGGTGATCGGGCGAAACCGAATCCAGCACCCGGTCCCGGTCGACGGAATTAATTAATACACAGGGTTTATTCAGCGTGCTGGCCAGCTTAAATATGGTGGAATCATCCGTACCAATGATAATTATTGCGTTAATATTTTTATGGCTTGCCTTTTCCATAAATAATTTCACGTCCGCATTCTGTTCCTCTAATCCGCAATAACTGATCCAGACATTATGTGGCGCGCTGGCTTCCGCAATGCCTTTAGTCACTTCCAGATAAAAAATATCCCCACGACCCTGAAACGTTCTTTCAGGTGCAAATACAGCGATTCCGTTAATTAAGAGCCGCCCGCTCGCCATCGACTCCAGCACGCCAAGCTCCCGCGCGGTGCGGACAATGGCTTCCCGGGCCTTATCGCTGGTATAAGACTTGCCGCTCAACACCCTGGAAACCGTGCTCACGGAATATCCCGTCAGGGACGCGATCTCCTCCATTTTTAACTTGCCCGGCATAGTGTGACCTCGCTCTCAATCAGTTTTTGCAAATATTTGCAGAAACAGCGCTTTGATTTTAAAACCAAATTTCAAAATGGTTGGAGTTTACTTATTCACCTTGCGAGTATTCTCACAAAAACACATTGTCGCTACGTCTCGCCTTTCCTATTTTTCGGTCATCACGCTTTTTGGCTGAAATTAAGGTGAGACATGGAGAAGGTACGTTTTGGCATTATTGGTATAGGTAATATCGGTACGGTCCACGCACGCTATTTACTGGCCGGAACCGTCAGCGACGCCTGCCTTACGGCGGTGTGCGATAACGCGCCGGAAAAGCATCCGGCCATTCGGCAGTTGGTTGGCGGCATTCCGCTGTTCAGTGATGCGCAGGAGATGCTCCAGAGCGGGCTTATCGATGCGGTCATTGTCGCCACGCCGCATTACGATCACCCGCGCCTGTCGATGCTGGCGATGCGCCACGGCATTCATACCCTGTGTGAGAAGCCAGCAGGCGTCTACACCGCGCAGGTCCAGGAGATGAACGCCTGCGCCCGGGAGTGCGACGTGGTGTTCGGCATCATGTATAACCAGCGGCCCAACCCGCTGTATCAGAAAGTGAAAGATCTGATCGACAGCGGCGAGCTGGGCGAGATCCGCCGCTCCAACTGGATCATCACCAACTGGTATCGCTCGCAGAGTTACTACAACTCCGGCGGCTGGCGCGCCACCTGGAAAGGGGAAGGCGGCGGCGTGCTGCTCAACCAGGACCCGCATCAGCTCGATCTCTGGCAGTGGCTGGTGGGCATGCCGGTTCGTCTGCGCGCGTTTTGCCAGTTCGGTAAGCATCGCGATATCGAAGTGGAAGACGAGGTGACCGCCTACGCCGAATACGCCAGCGGTGCGACCGGCGTGTTCATCACCACCGTCGCGGAAACGCCGGGCACCAACCGCCTGGAGATTGTCGGCGATCGCGGTAAAGTGGTCGTCGACGAGGGCAAACTGCGCTACTGGCGGCTGCGCGAATCGGAAACCGAGTTTAACGCTCGCTGGCAGAATGGCTTCGGTGAGCCGGAATGCTGGGAGGTTTCTGTCCCTGTTGCCCCGGAATACAGCGAGCACCACGTCATCACCGCCAACTTCTGCGCCGCCGTGCTGCGCGGCGAGCCGCTGATTGCGCCGGGTCTGGAAGGCATTCACGGTTTAACCCTCTCTAACGCCATGCACCTCTCCACCTGGACTGACGACTGGGTTGAGCTACCGCTGAACGAAAAGCAATACCTGCGCCTGCTTCAGCAGCGCATCAGCACCTCTGTAGATAAAGGGGCCACCAGCATCACGCTGGATGCCGCGGGTACCTGGTAACACCGGAGAAAATCGATGTTAAATGTCGCCATTGTGGGAACAGGAAATATCTCCCATAACCATATTCAGGGTTATTTGCAGTTTGGACAGCGCTGCCGGATCGTTGCGCTGGTTGATATCTATCCGGAGAAAGCGGAAGAGAAAAAAGCGCGTTACGGCCTGACGGACGCCCGCGTGTACGCCAGCCACCGGCAGATGCTGGAGGATGCGCTTCCCATCGATATCGTTGACGTCTGCACCCCGCCCTATGTCCATGCGGAGATCAGCATTGATGCGCTTTATGCCGGCTGCCATGTGCTGTGCGAAAAACCGATGGCCGCCTCGCTGGAGGAGTGTGATGCGATGATCGCCGCCCAGCAGGCCAGCGGAAAAACGCTCTCCATCATTGCCCAGAACCGCTTTACCGATGCCTTCTGGCGCTTAAAAGCGGCGCTGGATTCCGGCCTCGCCGGAAAAATATGCCATGCGCAGGTGGATTCCTTCTGGTGGCGCGGACATTGCTACTACGACCTGTGGTGGCGCGGCACGTGGGAAAAAGAAGGAGGCGGCTGCACGCTGAACCACGCGGTGCACCATATCGACGCCATTCAGTGGATGCTCGGTTTCCCGTCTGAAGTGGTGGCGATGATGACCAACGTGGCCCATGACAACGCCGAAGTAGAAGACCTTAGCGCCGCGATATTCAAATACCCCAACGGCGCACTCACCCAGCTTACCGCCTCGGTAGTACACCACGGGGAAGATCAGAAGATCATTATCCAGGGTGATAAAGCGCGCATCTCCGCCCCATGGCAGGCTTATGCCAGCGTGAGTGCTGACAACGGCTTCCCGCAGGAGACCAACGATATTGAGCGAGAAGCCCAGCTTGACGCCGTTTTCCAGGCGACGCCCAGGCTCGAATGGACTCTGCACACCGGGCAGATTAACGACCTGCTTCAGAGCATTGAGCGCGGTACGGCCCCGCTGGTGGACGGCGTGCAGGGTAAGCGCTCGCTGGAGCTGATTACCGCGATGTATAAATCAGCCATTACCCGCAGTGTCGTTTCCCTGCCTGTTGGCCGCGATGATCCGTTTTACCGTACCGGCGGGACGAACGCCCTCGCCCCCCGTTTTTATGAAAAATCCGCAAGCGTCGCCAACTTCAGCGAAGTGGGCGCTATCCCTCTGGGTAAAGATCTGGATCGAGGACTGTAACCATGAACAAGAATGACGGAATGAACTACGCGCCAGTGGGCAAACCGCAGCCGGTGGTGCAGGCGGGTGAATTTGTATTTGCCGCCGCCGCGCTCGACCACGGCCATATCTATGGAATGTGTAATGGCCTGATTGAAGCAGGCGCCACGCTGAAGTGGGTTTACGATCCCGATCCGGCGAAAGTGGACACGTTTGTTCAGCAGTACCCGCAGGTGAAGGTGGCTGATTCCCTGGACGTTATTCTCGCCGATGACGACGTGCGCCTGGTGGCTGGGGCGGCCATCCCCTCCGAACGCTGTGCGCTGGGGCTGAAGGCGATGACGGCTGGCAAAGACTACTTCACGGACAAAGCGCCGCTCACCACCCTTGAACAGCTGGCAGACGCCAAAGCGATGGTGGAGAAAACCGGGAAAAAATACGCGGTCTACTACAGCGAGCGTCTGCACGTGGAAAGCGCGGTCTTTGCCGGGCAGCTGGTACAGCAGGGCGCCATTGGTCGCGTGGTGCAAACCCTGGGCATGGGGCCGCACCGGGAAGGGACTGGCCGCCCGGACTGGTTCTACGATCGCCGCTATTTCGGCGGCATCCTTTGCGACATCGGCAGCCACCAGATCGAGCAGTTCCTGTTTTATACCGGCAACCGCGACGCCACCGTGGTCGCCAGCCAGGTGCGCAACGTTAACCACCCGCAGTATCCCGCATTCGAAGATTTTGGCGACGCCATGCTCAAAGGTGAAAACGGCGCCAGCGGCTATTTCCGCTGCGACTGGTTCACTCCTGACGGGCTCTCCACCTGGGGTGATGGTCGCCTGACGCTGCTCGGCACCGAGGGGTATATCGAAATCCGCAAATACGTCGACCTCACCCGGGGCGAGCAGGATGTCGTCTACCTCGTCAATAACGAGGGCGAGTTCCGCTATCCTGTGGCCGGGCAGGTTGGGTTCCCGTACTTTGGCGAACTGATCCTCGACTGCCTGCACCGCACCGAAAATGCCATGACTCAGGCGCATGCTTTCAAAGCTGCCGAACTGTGCGTGAAAGCACAAATGCTCGCAAACGCAGCTGACTAAGGAGACGACATGAACATCCTGAACACGGCGATTATCGGTGCCGGGGCTATTCACAGTTGCCATGTGAATGCCCTGAGGCAAATCCCCAATGTCGCGCTGCGCGCGCTGGTCGATATCGACAGCGTCAAAGGGCTGAAGCTGGCGATGAACTATCAGTGCCGCTTTTATCAGGATTACCGGGAAATGCTGCTGGATGACAGCATCGACGTGGTGCATATCTGCACGCCCCACTTCGAGCACAAAAACATGATTCTGGCGGCGCTGGCCGCCGGGAAACATGTCTTTTGCGAAAAACCGGTGGGCATGAACAGCAGCGAGCTTGCCGACATTGCCTCTGCCGCCGCGCAGGCGCCCGGCAGGCTCGGCGTCTGCTACCAGAACCGGCTCAATCCGACCAGCCTGCGCATTCGCAAGGAGCTGGCGGAAGGCGTACTGGGAAAGATGTTAAGTATCAAAGCTGTGCTGACCTGGTCCCGCTCGGGGGCGTATTACACGGAAAGCCCCTGGCGCGGGCAGCTGGCAACGGAAGGTGGAAGCCTGCTAATCAACCAGGCGATCCATACCCTCGATCTGATGCAGTGGTTTGCGGGTGGCGCCACGCGGCTGAAGGGGGTAGTCGACAGCGGCGAACTGGCTGACGTCACGCAAGGGGAAGACAGCGCGATGGCCACGCTTCACTTCACCAACGGTGCCCGCGGTCTGTTTTATGCCAGCAACTGCCACACCACGGATTCCCCCCTCTGTCTGGAGATCCACTGCGAGCGCGGCTCACTGCTGCTCAACGACAACACGCTCTGGCGCATAACGCCCGGCGAACGGTTTCGCCTGGAAAGCGATGCCTCTCCCGATGGCACCGCAAAAAGTTACTGGGGATTAGGACACCAGCAGGCGATCCGCCGTTTTTATCACGCTATTCATCACCCGGAGAGTACGGATTTTACCGATATTTGTACCGCCGGAAAATCACTCAAGATTGTGGAGGCTTTTTATCGGTCATCTCAGTTAAGACAATGGATAGATATTAATAATTAGAACGTCACGTGTAGTCCAGCAGTGCAATAAAAATACAACCTCTACATCTACCCTACACTGGATATTATTATGGTTAAACCAACTGAACGCAGAGTGGGTTATGGCGTGGCGCTTGGCTACGGCATAACCGACCTCTTTGGCGGAGGCGCTTTCGCCATTATCGGCACCTGGCTGTTATTTTTTTACACCACCTATTGCGGATTATCCGTCGTGGAAGCCGGCTCTATATTTGCTATTGCCCGCGTCATTGACGCGGTATTAAGCCCAATAATGGGTTACATCACCGACAATTTCGGCGATACCTGGCTTGGGCGTAAATTTGGCCGTCGTCGTTTCTTCTTATTACTCAGCTCTCCTTTAATGTTCCTCTATGCTCTGCTGTGGCTGACGGACATGGGTTACTGGTATTACCTGGGCACCTATCTTTCCATCGAACTGCTTTCAGCGATGGTGCTGGTGCCGTGGGAAACCCTCGCCGCGGAGATGACCAACCGCTATGAAGAGCGCAGCCGCCTGTCAGGCGTACGGATGATCTGCTCGCAATTGGGCGGTTTTCTTGCGGTGTCGGTTCCGGGCGTGATTATGCAATTTACCGGCAAAGATAATTCCTTTACCTACACGCTAACCGGACTGATATTTTCCTGCGTCTTTTGCATCGCGGTATTTATTACCTGGTACAGCACCTGGGAAGCAAAAGATGTGCATCAGGAATATGACTTCAAAGTTGATACCCAGCGCAGCAGCGGAGTAATTAATCACCTCAAATATCTGGTGCTGGATCTCTTCTCTTCTTTTCGTATTCGCGCTTTCCGCCTGCATATTCTTATTTATATTTTCTCCTTCACCGCGATGGACGTATTTGGTTCAGTCTTTACCTATTACGTGGTGTATTGCCTGAGTCAGGATGCGGCAGCAGTGTCCGGCTGGCTAAGTATTGCGGCGTTTGCCTCCGTGCCGGGCACGTACGGATTTATGCTGTTACTCAACAGGCTGAACATGACCCCTTCCGCCGCACTGCGCCTTTCGTATAGCTGCATTTTCCTGGTGCTGGCATTCCTGTTTACGGTTTATCTCACCAAAACAGAGGTGCCAACGCTGCTGTTCTCCGCCGTCTTCATCCTGCTGGGTGCAGCCCGTTCCGGCCTCTATTACATTCCGTGGAATATTTATAGCTTTATTCCGGATATCGACGAGATCGTCACGCAGCAACGCCGGGAAGGCATTTTCGCTGGCGTAATGGTGTTGACCCGCAAAAGCACCGTCGCCATTGCGATTATGATTATCGGCCTGGTGTTGCAGGAGTCCGGTTTTGTGAAAGGCAGTGGCGCACAGCCTGAAAGCGCGCTGGGAGCAATAATTGGCCTGATGATTTTTGCCACCGCCGCGCTGCTGGCAGTGAGCTTCTTCGCGACCTACAAATTTAAGCTGACCCGCGAGACGCATAAGGTGCTGCTCAAGGAGATCGCGCGTCGGAAGCTCGGTGGCGACTATCGCGACTGCGACGCCAGCACCCGCGTGGTCATCAAACAGCTGACAGGCTATGAGTACGATCAGGTCTGGGGCGGCGATGCCACACGCCTGGCTGTGGGCGAAAACTTATCCATCGTGAAATAGCCCTTCTCGCCGGATCGGCTCCGTGCCGGTCCGGCTTTTTTTGCCGAAAACGTGACCTCTGGCAGGTTTACACGTCTTTACGCTATACTACCGCTGAAATAATCGGCTCAACGCTACGAGCTGAGTTCAATGTGTCTTCACACGAATGGTATCAACTCCCCTTCTGAGGATCTGGCGAGAAGCCGGATAAACTATGTTAAACAGTATTTTAGTAATACTTTGTCTTATTGCCGTCAGTGCATTTTTCTCGATATCGGAGATCTCGCTGGCTGCCTCCCGTAAAATCAAACTGAAGCTGCTTGCCGACGAGGGCAACATCAACGCATCACGCATTCTGAAAATGCAGGAAAACCCCGGCATGTTCTTTACCGTGGTGCAGATTGGCCTGAACGCGGTCGCCATCCTTGGCGGTATCGTGGGCGATGCAGCGTTTTCTCCGGCGTTTTATAGCCTCTTTGTTAAGTACATGTCCGTAGAGCTGGCCGAGCAGTTGAGCTTCATCCTCTCCTTCTCCCTGGTCACCGGCTTGTTCATTTTATTCGCGGACCTGACCCCGAAACGCATCGGTATGATTGCGCCAGAAGCTGTGGCTTTGCGTATCATCAACCCGATGCGCTTCTGCCTGTATGTCTTCCGTCCGCTGGTGTGGTTCTTTAACGGCCTGGCGAACGTCATTTTCCGCATCTTCAAGCTGCCGATGGTGCGTAAAGACGACATCACCTCCGACGATATTTATGCGGTGGTGGAAGCCGGGGCGCTGGCAGGCGTGCTGCGTAAGCAGGAGCACGAGCTGATTGAGAACGTTTTCGAACTGGAATCCCGTACCGTGCCGTCCTCCATGACCGGCCGTGAAAACATCATCTGGTTCGATCTGCATGAAGACGAGCAGAGCCTGAAGACCAAAGTGGCGCAGCATCCGCACTCCAAGTTCCTGGTCTGTAACGAAGATATCGACCATATCATCGGCTATGTGGACTCCAAAGACCTGCTGAACCGCGTGCTGGCAAACCAGAGCCTGGCGCTGAACAGCGGCGTGCAGATCCGCAACACCCTGATAGTGCCGGACACCCTGACGCTCTCCGAAGCGCTGGAAAGTTTCAAAACCGCCGGGGAAGACTTCGCGGTGATCATGAACGAATACGCGCTGGTGGTGGGCATTATCACCCTCAACGACGTTATGACGACCCTGATGGGCGACCTGGTCGGCCAGGGGCTGGAAGAGCAGATTGTTCAGCGTGACGAAAATTCATGGCTCATCGATGGCGGTACGCCGATTGAAGACGTCATGCGCGTACTCGACATTGACGAGTTCCCGCAGTCCGGCAACTACGAGACCATCGGCGGCTTTATGATGTTTATGCTGCGTAAAATCCCGAAACGTACCGACTCGGTGAAGTTCTCCGGCTTCAAGTTTGAAGTGGTGGATATTGATAACTACCGCATCGACCAGCTGCTGGTAACGCGTATTGATAGCAAACCGACCGTGCTGGTGCCGAAACTGCCGGATGCCGAAGAGAAGGTGTCGGCGTAATCCTTTGTATGCCCCACAAACATCAACGGCTCCCATCGGGAGCCGTCTTTTTAACTACTACTGCATAGCACGTTGGTTAAGCCATCTCAGTTTGCAGACGCATAACCTGACGGTTGACTTCGGACATCACAGACAAGTGCTGTTTGTCCTTCACTTTTGGGATAAGGATTTTGCCCTTATCGAACTCAAAAGCGCCAACATCCTTGATGTACAACCGTCCACGGAACAGGATCTTCACGTACTTCGCCACCTGAAGCGGGTTGTAGCGTTGGAAAATTTTCATTCTTGTATCTCCTGCGAATCATACGCTCTTGCGGTGCCACAATCGGCCCGACTGTCCTGAGCGCAAATTTTGATGCCCAATGACTATAGACCAGAACCTCGTACTTACCCAGTGTGCATAAGTTTATTTACCGTTTGATTACAATTATTCAGAATAATCTTTGCAAAGCGTGATACAGCGCAGTATATGCCGTCGTTTTTGCATGGATATGTGCGTTCGCCCGCAAACTGGCATCGGGATTGCGGGAAAAGCCTATTGATCGCACTTATGATTAAAAGCGCATGACCAAGTGGTCGGATCACCTGCTAACAATAAGGAAACACCATGACCCTACGTAACTTCCTGGCAGCAGCTTGCCTGTTGCTGCCGCTGATGGCTTCCGCACACAACATTGAAAAAGGACAACGTGTCCCGCCGGTCGGCATTGCTGACCGGGGAGAATTGATTCTCGACAATGATAAGTTTAGCTATAAAGCCTGGAATAGCGCGCAGCTTGCGGGCAAAGTGAGAGTTGTACAACATATTGCCGGACGTACATCCGCTAAAGAGAAAAATGCCACCCTCGTGGAAGCGATCAAAGCCGCAAAACTCCCGCACGATCGCTACCAGACCACCACCATCGTGAACACCGACGACGCGATTCCCGGCTCCGGGATGTTTGTGCGCTCAAGCCTTGAGAGCAATAAGAAGCTCTATCCCTGGTCGCAGTTTATTGTCGACAGCAACGGCGTGACGCGTAAGGCGTGGCAGCTGGAAGAAGAGAGTTCAGCGATTGTCGTGCTGGACAAAAACGGTCGCGTACAGTGGGTTAAAGACGGCGCGCTGACGCAGGATGAGGTGCAGCAGGTGGTTGCCCTGCTGCATAAGCTGCTGACTCAGTAAAGTGACACCCGGAAGCCCGGATTCAGGAATGACTCGCGCGGGGTGTAGTCCAGTGGCTTACCCTGCCAGTCATGCACATGCGCGCCAGCGGCCGCCGCCACCGCATGCCCTGCCGCCGTATCCCAGACGTTCGTCGGCCCGAAACGGGGGTACAGCTGCGCCTGCCCTTCCGCCACCAGACAGAACTTCAGCGACGAGCCAATCGACGTCGTCTGGTGTTCACCCAGCTGTTGCAGATACTCCTCCAGCTCGCTGTCACTGTGCGAGCGGCTGATCACCACCAGCGGAGGACGAGCATCACGCACCTGGATCTGCTTACGCACGCCGCACTCTTCCTTCCAGGCTTTACCTTCCGCCGCGCTGTACATTACTTTCATCACCGGGGCGTAAACCACGCCAAGCACCGCTTTTCCTTTTTCAATCAGGGCGATGTTGACGGTGAATTCACCGTTACGCTTGATAAACTCTTTCGTGCCGTCCAGCGGGTCGACAAGCCAGTAACGCTGCCAGTGCTGACGTTCATCCCAGCTCTGGGGCGCTTCTTCAGAAAGGACCGGAATATCCGGCGTCAGGGCCTGCAAACCTTTCAGGATCACCGCATGCGCCGCGATATCCGCCGCCGTCACCGGGGAGTCGTCCGCTTTGCTGACAACATCCATCGGTTTCGCACCGTCGTACACCTGCATAATGGCATCACCCGCATCCCGTGCGAGCTGACAAATTTTATCTAACATTCTCCACCTCTTCGTTAACGCAGTGGGCATAACTTATTGTTTTAGTTATATCGTAATGTGAACAATTCCGCTATCTGTGAAGCAATTCTGGTTTCAGCGCCCTTTTTTCTGGCAGCATTCACACTTCTGTAAGCAACAAATACTACATACATATTCTTTTGTGGCTTGGATCGAAAAAAGGACTCCTCAGATGATTAAGTTTAGCGCAACGCTCCTGGCAACGCTGATTGCGGCAAGCGTTCAGGCAGCGACGGTGGATCTCCGTATTCTGGAAACCACCGATCTGCACAGTAATATGATGGACTTCGATTACTACAAAGATACCCCTACGGAAAAATTCGGACTGGTACGCACGGCAAGTTTGATCAACGCCGCCCGCGGTGAAGTGAAAAATAGCGTGCTGGTCGATAACGGGGACTTAATTCAGGGCAGCCCGCTCGGAGACTACATGGCGGCGAAGGGGCTGAAAAAAGGCGAGATCCATCCTGTTTATAAGGCAATGAATACGCTGGACTATGCCGTCGGCAACCTGGGCAACCACGAATTTAACTACGGCCTGAAATACCTGCACGACGCGCTGGCAGGAGCGAAATTCCCGTACGTTAACGCCAATATCATCGACGTTATGACGAAGAAGCCGCTCTTCACCCCTTATCTGATTAAAGAGACCGAGGTTTTCGACCAGGACGGTAAAAAACAGACGCTGAAAATCGGCTATATCGGTTTTGTGCCGCCGCAGATCATGACGTGGGATAAAGCCAACCTCGACGGGAAAGTGACCGTCAACGACATTACCGAAACCGCGCGCAAATACGTGCCGGAGATGCGGGCGAAAGGGGCGGATGTGGTCGTCGTCGTGGCGCACTCTGGCCTCTCGGCCGACCCGTATCAGGTGATGGCTGAGAACTCCGTGTACTATCTCAGCCAGGTGCCGGGCGTGGATGCGATCCTGTTCGGCCACGCCCACGCCGTCTTCCCGGGCAAAGATTTCGCTGATATCAAAGGCGCGGACATCGAAAAAGGGACGCTCAACGGTGTGCCATCGGTGATGCCGGGCATGTGGGGCGACCACCTTGGCGTGGTGGATCTGGTGCTGAATAACGACAGCGGAAGCTGGAAAGTCACGCAGTCGAAAGCGGAAGCGCGTCCGATCTACGACGCAGCGGCCAAAAAATCTCTGGCAGGGGAAGATAAAAAGCTGGTCGACATCCTGAAGCAGGACCACGACGCGACGCGTGAATTTGTCAGCAAGCCGATCGGTAAATCCGCTGATAACATGTACAGCTTCCTCGCGCTGGTACAGGATGACCCGACCGTGCAGGTAGTCAACATGGCGCAGAAAGCCTATGCGGAGCACTATATTCAGGGCGATCCGGATCTGGCAAATCTGCCGGTACTGTCTGCCGCGGCGCCATTCAAAGTGGGCGGACGTAAGAACGATCCGGCCAGCTACGTTGAGGTGGAAAAAGGCCAGTTGACCTTCCGTAATGCCGCCGATCTCTACCTCTATCCCAACACCCTCGTGGTGGTGAAAGCCACCGGGAAAGAGGTGAAGGAGTGGCTGGAGTGTTCCGCCGGCCAGTTTAATCAGATCGACCCGAACAGCAGCAAGCCGCAGTCGCTGATTAACTGGGACGGGTTCCGCACCTACAACTTCGACGTGATTGACGGCGTGGAGTATCAGATTGACGTTACCCAGCCCGCAAAATATGACGGCGAATGTCAGGCCATTAATCCGCAGGCAGAACGCATCAAAAACCTGACCTTCAACGGCAAAGCGATTGATCCGAATGCCACTTTCCTGGTGGTGACTAACAACTACCGCGCCTATGGCGGTAAGTTTGCCGGTACGGGTGACAGCCACATCGCCTTTGCCTCCCCGGATGAGAACCGTTCGGTGCTGGCGGCGTGGATCAGCGCTGAATCGAAAAAAGCCGGTGAGATCCACCCGGGAGTGGACAACAACTGGCGTCTGGCGCCGATCCACAGCGACACTAAGCTGGATATTCGCTTTGAGACATCTCCGTCCGATAAAGCAGCCGCGTTTATCAAGGATAAGGCGCAGTATCCGATGAAGAAGGTCGCGACGGATGATATTGGGTTCGCGATTTATCAGGTGGATTTGAGCAGGTAAAAGCAAAACGGCAACGCACGTTGCCGTTTTTTTTTGGTGTTTGTTCCCTCTCCCCGTGGGCTGAGGGTTCCCCAGTAATTTGAAAGCAAAAGCTATATCGTTGCCTCAGAAAAACTGAGGGCTTTCAGCGATGCCTCGGTCCGGCTGTAAATCGCTGAGGCGTTTCCTGTAGGCCGGGGCGAGGCGCAGGGATGCGCCGAGAGGGCGGGCTTTACAGGGATGTTACCTCCGCCCGTCCCCGATAAGCCGGAAGGAATAAGCCGAAGGTACCGCGAAGCGGCGATTTTCCGCCGGAAGCCCGGGTCGCCAGGGTGGTGGCGACTGAGCCACCCTGGCACGTTCACCGGTCATATCGTGACAGAGTAGCAAGGAACATAACGTGAACGGAATGACCACCAGAGCCGTATGTTCCCCCTCACCCCAGCCCTCTCCCTCAAGGGAGAGGGGGCCGTCTGTGCAGGCATTATTTTGTGGGGAACCCTCAGCCCCGTGGGAGAGGGTCAGGGTGAGGGCATCAGGCCGCACATACCCGGCGTTTACGCCGCACGCTCGTCCCTATTCGCCAGCACCTGCGGTGTATTAACCTCAATCCAGTCGGCCAGCGCAGCCACCTTCTCGCTCACCTCCAGCCCCAGCGGCGTCAGGCTATACTCCACATGCGGCGGCACGACCGGATACGACACGCGATCGACAAACCCGTCATGCTCCAGCGCCTGTAAAGACTGAGCCAGCATCTTCTCGCTGACGCCGCCCATCTTGCGACGCAGATCGCTGAAGCGATGCGTCCCCTGACGTAACGCCACCAGGATCAGCACGCCCCAGCGGCTGGTTACGTGTTTGAGCACCTCCCGTGACGGGCACTGTTCCGCAAAGAGGTTGCCATCGCGCATTTGCTCGCTGAGCGTTGGTATTGTTGTTTTCATACTTACCTTTTTGTACGTACTTACTAAAAGTTAGTTATGGTGATAGTGTGCCACAACACCAGACAAACACGAAGGAGATTCATCATGATCGCGATTACCGGCGCAACCGGCCAGCTTGGCCAACACGTTATTGAAGAACTGCTGAAAACCGTTCCGGCCAGCCAGATCGTGGCTATTGTGCGTAACCCGGCGAAAGCCGAAGCGTTGCATCAGCAAGGGGTCGTTGTGCGTCAGGCGGATTACACCGATGAAGCCGCGTTTACTGCCGCGCTGAACGGCGTGGATAAACTGCTGCTGATCTCCTCCAGCGAAGTGGGCCAGCGCGCCTCGCAGCACCAGAACGTCATTAACGCCGCCAAAGCGGCGGGCGTGAAGTTTATCGCCTACACCAGCCTGCTGCATGCTGACAAATCTCCGCTGGGTCTGCACGTTGAGCACGTCGAAACCGAAAATGCCCTGGCGGCCTCCGGCGTGCCTTACGCTCTGCTGCGCAACGGCTGGTACACCGAAAACTACCTGGCAAGCGCGCCGCCAGCGCTGGAACACGGCGTATTTATGGGGGCCGCAGGCGAAGGCAAAATTGCCTCTGCGACCCGTGCGGATTACGCGGCGGCGGCAGCGAAAGTGATTTCTGAAGAGGGTCATGCCGGCAAGGTGTATGAACTGGCGGGTGATAATGCCTGGACGCTGAGCGAACTGGCTGCGGAACTGAGCAAGCAGAGCGGTAAGCCGGTAACGTATCAGAACCTCAGCGAAGCCGATTTCGCCGCTGCGCTGAAGGGCGTTGGTCTGCCTGCCGGGCTGGCGGAGATGCTGGCGGACTCCGACACCGGCGCGTCCAAAGGCGGCCTGTTCGACGACAGCCGTACCCTGAGCAAACTGATCGGCCGCCCAACCACATCACTGGCGGAAAGCGTCAAAGCCATCCTGTAGTTGTTAAAAATTGGTTATTTTTTGTGGCATCCCCTCGGGTCATCTCTGATAATGAAGCGATGACCCACAAGGAGGCTCACCGTGCAAGGCGTACCGGAACAGTTCACTGATGAGAGAGACAGCGCGCGCTTTCGCCATCTGGCGCAACTGCCCGGCCTGGAGCTTTATCACGCCCATATCTCCGACTACGCCTTTGAGCCTCACACTCATGAAGCCTTCGGTATCGGCACCATCGAAACCGGTGCCGAACGCTTCCGCTATCGCGGTACCCAGCATCTTGCCGCGGAAAAATCCGTCGTGACCATGAACCCGGACGAGATCCACACCGGGGAATCCGCAACCGTTGACGGCTGGCGCTACCGAATGGTCTACATCGAACCCGACCTGCTGGAAGAGGTCACCGGCCTGCGTCACTGGTGGTTTAATGACGTCACGCGCCACGACCCTTTGCGCTCGCAGCAGATTGGCCGGTTAATTTACGGCCTGTGGCACACCAACGATCCGCTGGCGCAGAAGGGGCTGCTACTGGATTTGATTCAGACTTTTCAGCCACTGGCCCATCATGCGCCGGTGGTGCAGGAGGCCGCGCACCGCTTCGAACGCGTTCGCGACTATCTGCACGACAACTATATGCGCTCGCTGACCCTGGACGAGCTGGCTAACGTTGTCTCGCTCAGCCCGTACCATTTTCAGCGCCAGTTCAAAGCCCATTTCCACGTTACGCCCCACCAGATGCTGATGGCCATCCGCCTGTGGCGCGCAAAAGCATTCCTCACCCACGGCATGCCTGCCGCCGAGGTGGCCGCCGCGACCGGGCTGACCGATCAGTCGCATTTAACCCGCGCCTTCACCCGTCGCTACGGCATCACGCCCGTGCGCTACCAGAAACAGGTTATGCCGCGCTAATGCGCAACCTCATACAATACGCGCGCGTTTTGCCCTCCTACACTGATCGCAAAGTGAATCAAGATGGATGGAAAAATGATTAGCGGCGTGTTGTATGCCCTGCTTGCGGGTTTGATGTGGGGGCTGATTTTTGTCGGCCCGCTGATTGTGCCGGAGTACCCGGCAATTTTGCAGTCGACCGGACGTTACCTGGCGCTGGGGCTGATTGCCGTGCCGCTGGCGTGGCTGGGGCGCGCGCGTCTGCGTCAGCTGGGCCGCAAGGACTGGCTCACCGCGCTGGCGCTGACCATGATGGGTAATCTGATCTACTACGTCTGTCTGGCGAGCGCCATTCAGCGCACCGGTGCGCCGGTGTCCACCATGATTATCGGCACGCTGCCGGTGGTCATCCCGGTTTTCGCGAACCTGCTTTACAGCCAGCGTGACGGCAAACTGGCGTGGTCAAAAATGGCGCCCGCTCTGGTCTGCATCGCTGTGGGGCTGGTGTGCGTGAATATTGCCGAGCTTCGCCACGGCCTTGAAAACTTCAGCTTGTGGCGTTACGGTTCAGGGATCTTTCTGGCGTTTATCTCGGTTGTCTGTTGGGCATGGTATGCCCTGCGCAATGCACGCTGGCTGCGGGAAAACCCGGATAAACATCCGATGATGTGGGCGACGGCGCAGGCGCTGGTCACCCTCCCTGTCTCGTTGCTGGGCTATGTGGGCGCGTGTGTCTGGCTGGGTAGCCAGCAACCGGCATTTACCCTGCCCTTCGGACCGCGCCCGTGGGTATTCGTCGGGTTAATGGTCGCCATTGCCGTGCTCTGTTCGTGGGTGGGCGCGCTGTGCTGGAACATTGCCAGCCAGAAGCTGCCGACGGTGATACTGGGGCCGCTGATTGTCTTTGAGACGCTGGCCGGGCTGCTCTATACCTTCCTGATGCGTCAGAGCGTGCCGCCGCTGCTAACGGCCTGCGGGATCGCGCTGCTGGTCGTTGGGGTGGTGATTGCGGTGAGAGCGAAGCCGGAAAAACCGATGGTCGTTCCGGCGTCGGAGGGGTGAGCATTGCCCAGCGGCGCTTCGCTTGCAGGGCCTACAAAACCGTAGGCCGGGTAAGCGAAGCGCCACCCGGCACAGTATCAGAACGTTTCCCAGTTCGCTTCAGACGCCGCCGCGACGGGCTGCGCTTTAGGTGCATAGGTCTTTACCGGCGCGGCTTTCACCGCCTGGTTGCGGGTGATCTTAAACACCGCCACCGCGTCGTTCAGGCGTGCAGCCTGATCTTCCAGCGCCGCCGCTGCCGCCGCAGACTCTTCCACCAGCGAGGCGTTCTGCTGGGTGACGCGATCCATCTCCGCCACCGCCTGACCCACCTGGTCGATACCGCGGCTCTGTTCGTCGGAGGCCGACGCAATCTCACCCATGATGTCCGTCACGCGCGTAACCGCATTGACGATCTCCGCCATCGTCGCGCCCGCTTCATTTACCAGCTGAGAACCCGCGTTGACGCGTTCGCCGGAATCATCGATCAGCGCTTTGATCTCTTTCGCCGCCTGCGCGCTGCGCTGGGCAAGGGTACGCACCTCGCCCGCGACAACCGCGAAGCCACGTCCCTGCTCGCCCGCGCGCGCCGCTTCTACCGCCGCGTTCAGCGCCAGAATATTGGTCTGGAAAGCAATGCCGTCGATCACGTTAGTAATTTGCGCGATTTTGCTGGAACTGGTGGCGATTTCGTCCATGGTGCGCACAACGCCCTCGACCACGTTACCGCCCTTCTTCGCGGTGGAGGAGGCGTCCAGCGCCAGACGCGACGCCTGACGCGCGTTATCGGCGTTTTGCTTCACGGTGGCGGTTAACTGTTCCATGCTGGCTGCCGTCTCTTCCAGAGAAGCGGCCTGTTGCTCGGTACGGGAGGAGAGATCGTTACTGCCCGCCGAGATTTCACCCGCGCCGGTGTAGATGGTATCTGCGCCTTCACGCACCACGCCCACCGTGTTGGCCAGCGCAGTCTGCATCTCCTGAACGTTGCGCGCCAGGGTCGCCATTTCATTTTTACCCTCAGCCTGAATCGGCTGGGTTAAATCCCCTGCGGCAATGGCGCGGATATGGTTGATCACCTCTTCCAGCGGCAGCAGCAGCACGCGGCGCATCGCAACCCAGCTGGAAATAATCACCGCGATCACCAGCAGCATCACCGCAGAGAGGATCCACAGAATGCGTTTGTAGTCGCTTTCATTGTCCCGGATCCCTTTGGCGGTCAGCGCGGCCTGCGCCTCACGCCACTCGCGATAAACCTTTTGCATCGCGGTCTGCTTCTGTTCGGCATTTTGTTTGAACATATCTTCCAGATTGCCCTGCCCCAGCAGAACGTTCATTTGCGTCAGCGTGGCGGAGTAGACGCGGTACTGCTCTTCCAGACGATCGGCCAGGTGCTCGTCCATACCCGGCGTTTCCGGCAGCGCGTAGTATTTATCGTAATGGGTCTGGGCATCGGCCAGCAGGTTTTTCGCGGTATTGACCAGCTCGTTCAGCTGCCCGCCGTTAATCTGCGACGCCATGCTGCTTTGCAGGCGCAGCATGCCGCGGTTGAGGGTGACGCGCGCCTGGTTCAGGCTGATCCAGGCGTCGGTAAACTCCGCGACGTTCTGGCTGGAAAGCTGAGAAACGGTGAAGTTCTCTTTATCGTTATTGAGCGCATTAATGAAAATGCCAGCGGAGATCAGCTGCATGATGCCGAGCACAAGCAGCACCGAAATCAAAAGAGTAATGACTTTTATACGTTTAAACATGCGTTGCCTTTTTTATATACAGGTATTGTCTGACCTGTATCTATCGGCACGCGCGGCAGGTTGTTTACTGTTTCTCCACCTTTAAAAACTTTCGAAAGCCCTTTTCTGCATTCAATCAGCAAGTTAAAAGCACGATTTTTTTGTGATCGCCTTCTCATTTTCACCCTTGCCTCTAAAGGATTATAGTATCCACTTAAAGATGCATTTAAAATGCATCTTATATTCCTGATAATGAGGTAACTGCTATGGCCTTCCGCGACCAACCCTTAGGCGAGCTGGCGCTCTCCATCCCTCGCGCTTCTGCGCTATTCCGTAAATACGATATGGATTACTGCTGCGGTGGTAAGCAAACGCTGGCGCGCGCAGCGTCGCGTAAAGAGCTGGATGTGGAGGCTATCGAAGCGGAGCTGGCTCAGCTGGCTGAACAGCCCGTCGACAAAGACTGGCGCACCGCGCCGCTGGCCGAAATCATCGACCATATCATTGTGCGTTACCACGACCGTCACCGTGAACAGCTGCCGGAGCTGATTTTACAGGCGACCAAAGTTGAACGCGTTCATGCCGATAAACCTTCCGTACCGCGCGGCCTGGCGAAATATCTGACCATGCTGCACGAAGAACTTTCCAGCCACATGATGAAAGAGGAGCAGATCCTCTTCCCGATGATCAAACAGGGCATGGGCAGCCAGGCAATGGGGCCCATCAGCGTGATGGAAAGCGAACATGATGACGCCGGCGAACTGCTGGAAGTGATCAAACACACCACCGACAACGTCACACCGCCGCCAGAGGCGTGCACCACCTGGAAAGCCATGTACAACGGCATTAACGAGATGATTGACGATCTGATGGAACACATCAGTCTTGAGAATAACGTTCTGTTCCCGCGTGCATTATCGGGTAAATAAAAAAGCCCGGTGGCGCTAGCGCTTACCGGGCCTATAACATCCGCGAACGTAGGCCGGGTAAGCGTCAGCGCCACCCGGCAACACGCTTAGCGCATGCCCGCCATACGTTTCTTACCGATAAACAGCCAGCCCAGCCCCAGCGCGATAAACCACAGCGGCGTGACGATCAGCGCCTGCCGGGTATCTTCTTCCAGCGTCAGCAGCACCAGCACGAAGACGAAGAACGCCATGCACACCCAGCACATCAGCTTGCCCAGCGGCATCTTGTAGATCGACTTCTCGTGCAGGTGTGGACGCTGCTTGC
Source organism: Enterobacter sp. DTU_2021_1002640_1_SI_PRY_ASU_LCPMC_013 (assembly GCF_032389435.1). Taxonomy (NCBI): domain Bacteria; kingdom Pseudomonadati; phylum Pseudomonadota; class Gammaproteobacteria; order Enterobacterales; family Enterobacteriaceae; genus Enterobacter; species Enterobacter sp. DTU_2021_1002640_1_SI_PRY_ASU_LCPMC_013. The sequence continues at coordinate 470,464 of NZ_CP135594.1, read as the reverse complement.
GGTACACCAGGTACGAGCAGAGGATGATGGTCCAGACGAACATAAACAGGATCGCCGACACCGTGGTGATCATGGTGAACGCGCCGATTACGCTCGGGTTGACGTAGAGCATCACCACACCACCCAGCAGACAGATGCAGGAGAAGGTCAGCCCTTTCGCCGGTACCGCGCGTTTAGACAGTTTGGCAAACGCGCTCGGAGCAACGCCCTCCTGCGCCAGGCCGAACAGCATACGGCTGGTGGAGAAGACGCCGCTGTTCGCGGAAGAGGCCGCAGAGGTCAGCACCACGAAGTTAATCAGGCTCGCGGCAGCAGGCAGCCCCACCAGCACGAACAGCTCGACGAACGGGCTCTTGGTTGGCACCACCGAGCTCCATGGCGTCACGGACATAATGACGATCAGCGCGAACACGTAGAACATGATGATACGCAGCGGAATGGAGTTGATCGCGCGCGGCAGGGATTTCTCCGGATCTTTGGTTTCCGCCGCCGTGGTGCCCACCAGCTCAATCCCGACAAACGCAAACACCGCAATCTGGAAGCCGGCAAAGAAGCCGCTGATGCCTTTAGGGAACCAGCCGCCGTCATTCCACAGATGGGCAAACGAGGCCTGTACGCCGGTTGGCGACTGGAAGTGCGTCAGCACCATCACCAGCCCGACGACAATCAGCGCGATGATGGCGACAATTTTGATCATCGCGAACCAGAACTCCATCTCACCGAACATTTTAACGGTGGCGAGGTTCAGGCTCAGCAGCAGAACAATCACCGCCAGCGAAGCCACCCAGTCCGACAGGCCGGGGAACCAGAATTGGGCGTAGGCCGTAATAGCGACAACATCCGCCATGCCGGTAACCACCCAGCAGAACCAGTAGGTCCAGCCGGTAAAATAGCCCGCCCACGGGCCGAGCAGGTCTGACGCGAAGTCGCTGAAGGATTTGTATTCGAGATTCGAGAGCAGCAATTCACCCATTGCACGCATCACGAAAAAGAGCATAAAACCGATGATCATATAAACGAAGATGATCGACGGGCCGGCAAGACTGATGGTTTTGCCCGAGCCCATAAACAGCCCGGTGCCGATGGCTCCACCAATGGCAATAAGCTGAATGTGACGGTTCGTGAGATTTCGCCGTAGCGACTGTTCAGACGTCGCCTCTTCTGCGGCGGCGACTTTGACCTGATCTACCATGTGATATTTTCCTGTTTATGCCTGTCTGTGTTGTTAAGGCTCTTCTGGCCTTTATTTACGCCAAATAAATGACGGCCCCTGTGTAAGGACTAATCGATAGTAGGTAAGAATCGGCGGGATGAATACTATGATTTGAATATTATGTTAATAATATGTTGAAAGTGAGTGTCATATCACTCATACAGCGCGAAACAGCTCACAAAAATACACGTAACAGTTTCGTTTGCAATACAAAATGTTGATTCCGTCGTAACTCCGGGTTTTATCGCTATTTTCCTCTCCCCGATCGGAGAGAGGAAAATAAGAAAAACCGATTACAGGATTTCCAGCAGCTCGACTTCAAACACCAGGGTGCTGAATGGCGGAATGGACGCGCCAGCGCCACGCTCGCCGTAAGCCAGGTTGTGCGGGATAGTCAGTTCCCATTTGGAACCTACTGGCATCAGGGTCAGGGCTTCGATCCAGCCTGCGATAACGCCGTTGACCGGGAACTCAGCCGGTTCGCCACGCGCGACGGAGCTGTCGAACACGGTACCGTCGATCAGCTTACCGGTGTAGTGTACGCGAACGTGGTCGGTACGCGCCGGGATTGCGCCATCACCCTGATTGATTACGCGGAACTGCAAGCCGGACTCGGTGCTGTTCACGCCTTCACGCTCACGGTTCTCTTCCAGATATTTCACGCCTTCTGCCGCCATCTCTTCGAAACGCGCGCGACGTACGGCGTCAGCACGTTCGTGGATTTCACGCAGCGCACGGTGCACAACGTCAACCGGCACAGCGGGCTGCTTGCCTTCCAGCGCGTCAGCGATACCCGCCACCAGCGCTTCCGGTAACAGACCTTCCAGGCCGGATTCGCTCAGCTGCTGTCCTACCTGCAAGCCGATGCCGTAGCTTGCCTGCGCTTCGATAGTGTCAAAAGTCGGGGTGGTCATGGGTTTTCCTTCCATCACATTTAAAGTAGCGGGCAGCATATCAGCCATGCCCTTATGGGTAAAACTTTGTCTTAAGTAAAGGTGACAAACTGCGACGAAACGGAAACAATAGTAGCCGTCAGGATTTTCCCTAATATATGTCACGAAAGCTGGCTTTGTTACGCCCATCAGGCAGTTAGCAAACTACACTTCTCAGGACAGGATAAAAAGACGCGGAGCAGGAGGAGAGCCATGCCCGGGCGATTTGAACTGAAACCTACCCTGGCGAAAATCTGGCATGCGCCGGATAACTTTCGCATCATGGACCCGCTGCCGCCTTTGCACCGCAGAGGCATTATTATCGGCGCGTTGCTGATTGTCATCGGCTTCCTGCTTCCTTCCGGCAGTGACAACGTTGATACCGCGCCGGTCAGCCGGAATGCAGAGCTGGATATCCAGTCGCAAAGCCAGCCGCAGCCTGATTCACAGCCGATGCAGACGCAGCTGGTCACACCGTCTAACGATCCGGGCCAGGTTGCGCCGGTTGAACCTGAACCTGTTCAGGAAGATCAGGAGCAGGCCGCCGCCCCTTCAGAGCCACAGGCGCAACAGCCCACCGGCATTGAGCAGCAGTGGCGTTCGTATCGCGTAGAGCCAGGGAAAACTCTTGCCCAGCTGTTCCGCGACCACAATCTGCCAGCAACGGATGTGTATGCCATGGCGCAAGTCGAGGGGGCTGGCAAACCGCTCAGCAACCTGCAAAATGGTCAGATGGTGCAGATCCGCCAGAATGCCAGCGGGGTGGTGACCGGGTTAACGATCGATACCGGAAACGGGCAGCAGGTACTGTTTACCCGCCAGCCGGACGGCAGTTTCATCAGAGCACGTTAATGACCCAGGCCGGGTAAGGCGAAGCCGCCGCCCGGCACTTGTGTTCTCAGGCACGCCGTTTATTCACCCACCAGATCCCCGAGCAGACCAGCACCAGCGCAATCGCGTATTTGATGTCCAGAATGTTTTCGCCGAGGAAGATGGCCGAGAGCACCGTCCCTGCTACAGGTATGACAAAGTTGAACGGGGCAATCATACTCACGCGGTTTACTTTCAGCAGCGCGCTCCACAGGGCGAACGCCACGGATGAGAGCAGCGTCAGATACCCCAGCACGGCGACGGCTTTCATGCTGTGCACCTCCAGCGTCCCGCCCGTGGCATAGCCTCCCGCAACCAGTGCCGCCCCGCCTATCCCCAGCTGCCAGCCAGTCATCACCGTCGGGTCAACGGTCTGGGAAATGCGTTTCCCGTAAAGCGTGGCCGCAGAGAGAATAAAGGCGGCCAGCACCACAAATCCGTCACCTTTCCAGACAAACTGGAACTCACTTAACCCGCTGTGGAAGTTCACCAGCATCACCCCGGCAAAGCCCAGAACACACCCCAGCGTTTTGTTATAGCTGAGTTTGTCGTTGTGGTAGATAAAGTGCGCCAGCAGCACGCTGAAGAAGGTCCCGGTGGCATTCATGATGGAGCCGTTCACCCCGGTCGTGTAGGCCAGGCCGATATAAAAGAAGGTGTACTGGAGGGAGGTCTGGGTCAGTCCGAGGATCGTGAGCTGGCCAAACTGCGTGGGCGTGAGCCTGCCAATCGGTTTTCGCTGGGCCAGGGCAAAAAGCAGCAGCAACGCGCCGGCAAACAGAAAACGGTATCCGGCAAAGACGACTTTGGAGGGGATATCATCGGTCGCGATCTGAAAGAGTTCGTAGCCACTTTTAATGGCCGGGTACGAGCTTCCCCAAAGCAGACAGCAGAGCGTGGCGCAGGCATAGGCCACATTGCGACGGGCAAAGACGGGCGTGGGCAGAGCAGTATCCATGACAAATCTCATAAATAAAATTGCGTTTCAATTTATTATCAGAGAATGCGTCAGGAATAGCGACCTTACAAGAGCAAAAGATGACGCAGGGTCACGCTAAAAAGCAAAACGCCGGCACAAGGCCGGCGCTTCGACGCGAGCAGAGTAAAAAAATTACTCAGCTACTACGTTAACAACCAGTTTAGCGAACACTTCGCTGTGAACCTGGAAGTCAACTTCGTGCTCACCAGTGGTACGCAGAACGCCGTTCGGCATACGAACTTCGCTCTTAGCCACTTTAACGCCTGCCGCAGTAACTGCATCAGCGATATCGCGGGTACCGATGGAACCGAACAGTTTACCTTCGTCGCCAGCTTTAGACGCGATAGTAACGGTGCCCAGTGCGTTGATTGCTTCAGCGCGAGCGTTAGCAGCCGCCAGAACGTCAGCCAGTTTGGCTTCCAGTTCAGCACGACGTGCTTCGAAAAACTCTACGTTTTTCTTAGTAGCTGGAACAGCTTTACCCTGTGGAACCAGGAAGTTACGAGCGTAACCCGCTTTAACGTTTACCTGATCACCCAGGCTGCCCAGGTTTGCTACTTTATCAAGCAGAATAACTTGCATTACCTTATCCTCTTAAAGTCGTATTAATGGACCGTGCCCGATTACTGATGACGATCAGTGTACGGCAGCAGAGACAGGTAGCGAGCGCGTTTGATAGCGCGAGCCAGCTGACGCTGATATTTTGCACGAGTACCGGTGATACGGCTTGGGACAATCTTACCGCTTTCGGTGATGTAGTTTTTCAGCGTTGCGATATCTTTATAGTCGATCTCTTGAACGCCTTCCGCGGTGAAACGGCAGAACTTGCGACGACGGAAATAACGTGCCATATGGCTAGTCTCCAGAATCTATCAAATCAATCTGCTCGGCATGCAGAACCATTTTGCTCAGGCCGTTCTTTGCCTTGTGGCAAGAAATGAACCCCTGAACGATTACTGCGCTACCGACCGTTAAACTGTGAGTAATGGCCTGGTTTTCGTGTCCGCTAATAATCACGGGCATTTGGCACCACGCCTGCCGGTGAAACCCGGCTTCCTCTTGCACAGAACGATGCTCAAGCACGAACTGGCAATGCGGAATTCCTGATGGGCTGACCTTTCGAAGGGGGGTCCTGCACACGGTGCCGGACAACACCAGACGGTTGGTCATCAGAAATTACTCTTCAGAATCCCCAGCATCAGAATCATCTGCGGTTTCGTTTGCGAAATCATCGCGACGCTCACGGCGCTCGTCTTTCGCTTTAACCATCGGAGATGCTTCGGTCACTGCGTGTTTGGTACGCATAACCATGCTGCGGATAACGGCATCGTTGAAGCGGAAGGTAGTTTCCAGCTCATCGATCACTTCCTGCGGAGCTTCAACGTTCATCAGAACGTAGTGTGCTTTGTGCAGTTTGTTGATCGGGTAAGCCAGCTGACGGCGGCCCCAGTCTTCCAGACGGTGGATCGTGCCTTCTGCACCAGTGATGGCAGCAGAGTAACGCTCGATCATGCCCGGAACCTGTTCGCTCTGGTCAGGGTGGACCATAAAAACGATTTCGTAATGACGCATCGAATTGCTCCTTACGGATTATTCAGCCTCCTGTCTGGGTCAGCCGAGGCCCGGGGAGGCAAGGAACGTGTTAAAGGTCGGCTGAAAAATTGACGCGTCATAATACTTGCGCCCCCCAGGAAACTCAAGCTGATTGCGCAAATAATTCGCACAAAGGGTAAAGCTGTTCTAAGTGGGTGATTTAAAATCGCACTCATCAGAAGCGCTGTTTTTTTGAACAACACCATCAGAAATGGTCACCCATCGCAACCCGGGTAGCGATTACACTTTAATCAGAGACACTGAACAGAGAAGGAGAACATTACCCCGTATCACAGCATGCAGTCGTGGAGCGCATATCATGAAAAGAATCGCAATCGCCATTTTGGCTGCGCTTTTGCTCAGTGCAAACGCGATGGCAGCCATCAGAATAGACAGCCAACAGGCCAGAAACATGGATGATGTGCAGAGCTTAGGCGTTATTTACATCAATCATAACTTCGCCACTGAAAGTGAAGCAGATCAGGCGCTTAATGAAGAAACCGATGCGCAGGGCGCAAAATACTATCACGTCATGCTGACACGTGAGCCCGGCAGCAACGGTAATATGCACGCCAGTGCGGATATTTACCAGTAACGCTTTATCGCTAGCACCAGGAAAGCCAACGAAAATCAAAGCCATATATAATTTGCCCCCTGCCCGGGGGCTTTTTTTATGAATGGCTCCGGAATACCACCGGTTACAACTGTTTCGGTATTCCAGAGCACTTATTCACTTCTGCCCGTAGTAAGCATTCGGGCCGTGCTTGCGCATGAAATGCTTGTTCATCAGGTAATCATCAATGCCCTGAAGCTGTGGGTTAATGCCGCGCGCAATCCACGCCATTCGAGCCACCTCTTCCATCACCACCGCGTTATGCACGGCGTCATGCGCATCTTTACCCCAGGAGAACGGACCATGCTGGTACACCACAATACCCGGCGTATGCAGTGGTTCCGTCTCACCCAGCGTTTCGATAATGACCCTGCCGGTGTTAAGTTCGTACTCGCCTTCGACCTCAGCCTGCGTTAACGCTCGCGTGCAGGGAATATCGCCGAAGAAGTAATCTGCGTGCGTCGTACCCAAAGCAGGGATCGCCAGCCCGGCCTGTGCCCAGGCGGTGGCGTGCGTGGAATGGGTATGCACAACGCCACCCAGAGACGGGTAACGCTGATACAGCGCCAGGTGGGTTGCCGTATCTGAAGAAGGGCGCCATTTGCCTTCAACGACGTGTCCTTCCAGGTCAACCACCACCATATCGTCCGCTTTCATGGCGTCATAGGCCACGCCGCTCGGCTTAATCACCACTAGCCCCTGCTCGCGATCGATGGCGCTTACGTTGCCCCAGGTAAACGTCACCAGTCCATAGCGCGGGAGATCCATATTGGCTTCAAAGACCTGCTGTTTCAGCTTAAGCATGTTCCGCCTCCATCAGCCCTGCCCGCGCCATGCGCTCGCGCACCCAGTCCCGGGCTTTCGCCACTTCTGCCGCCGGGTCGTCCGCGGTTTCGCTCCACATCTCAATCAGGTAAGGCCCGCAATAACCTGTCTGTTTGAGCGTCTGGAAGCACCGTTCGAAATCCACCACCCCGGTGCCGAACGGTACGTTTTTAAACACGCCAGGACGGGTATCTTTAACGTGCACCGCCACGATATGCCCGATGCCCGCCTGAAGCTCCATCTGTACGTCGTTATCCCATGCCGACAGGTTGCCGATATCCGGATAAAGCTGGAACCAGGGGTTGTTCAGATAGTGCGCATAGCCCAGCGCCTTGCTGATGGAGTTCATCAACGGATAATCCATGATCTCCATCGCCAGCGTCACCTGCGCACGGCTTGCCATCTCAACGCTCTCTTTCAGGCCCTCCCGGAAACGACGGCGCGTTTCATCGTTGGCTTCCTGATAGTAAACATCATAACCCGCCAGTTGGATCACGCGGATGCCGACATCCTGTGCAAAGCGAATGGCTTTACGCATGATCTCCAGCCCTTCGGCGCGTACGGCATCATCTTCGCTGCCAAGCGGAAAACGACGATGAGCGCTCAGGCACATGGATGGCACGCGCACGCCGGTTTCGGCAATGGCGCTCACCAGCGCCAGACGCTGCTCGCGGCACCAGTCCAGGCGAGAAAGACGCTCGTCCGTCTCATCCACAGACATTTCGACAAAATCGAAACCCAGCTGCTTCGCCAGCTGTAACCGCTCCAGCCAGCACTCCCCCGCAGGGAGTGCCTTTTCATAGATGCCAAGCGGGACCTGTTTTGACAACATACCCGCTCCTTAACCCCAAAGCTGAGCGATTGAGCGTTTGAACTGACGCGCGGCTTCCACCGGAGACGCGGCATCGCGAATGCTACGACCGGCAATAAAGACGTGAATCGGGATACCCTGGAACAGCGGCAGATCCTCCAGCGCCAGGCCACCGGTGACGGTCACTTTGAAGCCCATATCGGCCAGACGTTTGATCGCGCTGATATCGGCTTCGCCCCACGCCACGCCTGCGGCCTGCGCATCACGGCTACGGTGATAAACCACCTGCTGGATACCCGCTTCGCGCCACTCCTGCGCCTGCTCCCAGGTCCAGAAACCAGTCAGTTCAATCTGCACGTCGCCGTTGAACTCTTTCGCCACGTCCAGCGCGCCTTTCGCGGTGTTAATATCCGCACAGCAGATCACGGTGACCCAGTCGGCATTGGCTTCAAAGCACATGCGAGAGAGGATTTTGCCCGCGTCGGCGATTTTGGCATCCGCCAGCACGATTTTATGCGGATAGAGCGCCTTCAGGTCACGAACCGCACGAACGCCTTCGCCCACGCACAGAATGGTGCCGACTTCGATGATGTCCACTTCTTCCGCAATCAGACGGGTGGTTTCGTAAGCATGAGACAGAGTCTGGTTATCCAGCGCGACCTGCAACATTGGTAATGACATTTTCAATTCCTCTTAAACGGCCGCCGCAGTGGCGTTATCAATTAAATCCAGCACGTCCTGCGCGGTACAACAGGCGCGTAAACGTTCAAAATTAGCTTCATCATCAAACAGATTGACGATCTGCATGATCCCCACCTCCTGGTGGGTGTTGGCATCGACAGCCGCCATGGTGATCAAAATGTCGACCGGGTCGTTATCTTCGTGGTTGAACACCAGTGGTTTTTTCAACGTCACCAGCGCAAAACCGGTTTTCTTGACGCCCTCTTCGGGACGGCCATGCGGCATTGCCAGCCCCGGGGCAATCACAAAATAGGGTCCAAACTGCGCCACGCCATCCAGAATGGCCTGGTAATAATGCGGCTCGACAACGTCCGCCTTAACCAGCAGGTCCACGCCCAGCTTCACCGCTTCCTGCCAGGTGCTGGCTTCGGCCTGTAAAAGGATGGAGTTATTCTCTGCCAGCGAATCACGTAGTTTCATGTGGCATCCTTACTTCACGTCTTGTGGGAAGTGTTCTTTGATCACTTCCAGCAGCTTTGGTCCGAAATCCGCAGGCGACAGCATGTTGCGTACGCCTACCACGTATTTGTTGCCCGACACGCTAATCTCGCCGGCAATGTGCGTTGAGGCGATGATGATGTCCGCGCCGTTCAGTTCACTTTTGTATTCACCCACTGCGCAGCTGTTCACCGTGTGGTCAATGTTTGACTGGGTTAAAAACTGGTCCACTTTCATCTTCATGATCATGGAGCTACCTTGCCCATTGCCACACACAGCCAGGATACGTACGGTCATAATCGAAACTCCTTAATGAGCAGACATTTCTGCTGTTTGTTTTTCTGCATCTTCTTCAGCCCGCAGCGAACGGCCAGCGAAGAACATATAAGCCAGGGCAATCAGGATGATGACGGCCATAAAGACCAGCCCGACGGACGCAAAGCCCTGCATCATCGGCGGCGCCAGAATTGACCAGTCCGCCATGCCCATCCAGGCGCTCATGCCGGTGAGCTTGACCGCCCACACGCACCCGAAGATTTCAATCATGCCCATCACCAGGCAGATCTTGAGCGCTGCGCGCCATCCGCCGAAGTGGTTAGCAAACACGCCGATAGTGGCGTTGGAGAAGAACATCGGGATAAAGCCAGGAATAATCAGGATTGAGGAGCCACAGCCCACCAGGATGCCGACCGCAATCAGCTGGCCGATGGTGCCCCACATAAAGCCCCAGACGACGGCGTTTGGCGCAAAGCTATAGATAGCCGCACAGTCAATCGCCAGCACCGCGCCAGGGATCAGGCGCTGGGAGATGCCGTTAAACGCTTCCGACAGTTCGGCGACGAACATACGCACGCCCTGGGTGATGATGAAAATGGCCACCGCGAAGGAGAAACCGGTTTGCAGGATATAGACCGTCCAGTGGGTTTTACCCGCCATCGCCTGCACCACGTCAATGCCAAAGGAGAGCAGGATGGCACCGAAGAAGATGGTCATCACAATTGCCGTGGAGACGATGTTGTCGTGGAAGATATTCAGCCAGCCAGGCAATTTGAGGTCTTCAACACTCTCCTCTTTTTTGCCCAGGTACGGCGCAACTTTGTAAGCAATCCAGGAGGCGAACTGCTGCTGGTGACCGATGGAGAAGCCGCAGCCGTCCGTAACGTCCTGCGTTGGCTTATACATCATGTTGGAGGTGATGCCCCAGTAAAGCGAGACCAGTATTGCCGTGCAGATGACGGTGGTCCACATTGGGTAGCCGAAGATATAGAGAGAAACGGCAATCAGCCCCGCCTGCTGGAACATGATGTGCCCGGTGAGCATGATGGTGCGAATACCGGTGATGCGGCGCAGGAGCACGTAAATGATGTTCAGCGCCAGCGCGAGCAGTACCGCATACCCAACCCAGCTGTACGCATCCCCCATACGATCGATGGTGGCCATCATGGACGCGTAAGTGTCAGAGATGGCGCCGTTAATGCCGTACACCTCTGACATTTTGGCAACAACCGGCTTAAACGTGCTGGTCAGAATGCCAGAACCCGCCTGCAACAGCATAAAACCAATGATGGTTTTGATGGTGCCTTTGATAATCACGCTGACGCTTTTGCGCAGCAGGATGTACCCCAGGCACGTCACGATACCCAGCAACAGCGGGGCGTTGGTCATTACCTGATTAAAGAAAACGGTAAAGACGTTGTAGAGGATCTCCATAACTCTCTCCAGAAAATGAGAACACGAGGGGCAATCCCTGTGTGGTTGGTGTCATCACTCTATTAATCACAAATAATCATCACAAGATTGCATTTGATTATTTGTGACGGATCACGCAATTTATTTCCATGGTGTTAGTAATGATTTTCACTACCAATCTAACTCAATAAATAAATTCTTAAATTTCAATATATTAATCATTTATAGCGGTTATCTTAACAACGTCATGATGTTTTTTCTGTGATGTGGCGAGGGGAATTTTCCGCAAATCAACCATTGCAAATCGATTCAAACAGTGCCAGCATTAATCACAAGAAGTCACAGAATGATTACTTTTGATTAAAACCAGGAGTCAAACGATGAGTAAAGTGAAAACCATCACCCGTGAATCATGGATTCTGAGTACCTTTCCGGAGTGGGGTAGCTGGCTGAACGAAGAGATCGAGCAGGAACAGGTTGCTCCTGGCACATTTGCGATGTGGTGGCTGGGCTGCACCGGGATCTGGCTGAAATCAGAAGGCGGCGCCAACATTTGTGTTGATTTCTGGTGCGGCACCGGCAAACAGAGCCACGGCAATCCACTGATGAAAAAAGGCCACCAGATGCAGCGTATGGCCGGCGTTGAAAAGCTCCAGCCGAACCTGCGCACCACGCCTTTCGTGCTGGATCCTTTTGCCATTCGTCAGATCGACGCCGTACTCTCTACCCACGATCACAACGATCATATCGACGTGAACGTGGCGGCAGCGGTAATGCAAAACTGCGCGGACGACGTACCGTTTATTGGGCCGCAGACCTGCGTAGATTTGTGGATTGGCTGGGGCGTGCCAAAAGAGCGCTGCATCGTGATGAAGCCGGGCGACGTAGTGAAAATCAAAGACATTGAAATACACGCGCTGGATGCCTTTGACCGTACCGCGCTGATCACCCTGCCTGCCGACCAGAAAGCCGCAGGCGTACTGCCAGACGGGATGGATGAGCGCGCGGTGAACTACCTGTTCAAAACGCCTGGCGGTTCCCTGTATCACAGCGGTGACTCCCACTACTCCAACTATTACGCGAAGCACGGTAACGAGCATCAGATTGACGTGGCGCTTGGCTCTTACGGTGAAAACCCGCGCGGGATCACCGACAAAATGACCAGCGCAGACATGCTGCGTATGGCCGAAGCGCTGAACACCAAAGTGGTGATCCCGTTCCACCACGATATCTGGTCAAACTTCCAGGCCGATCCGCAAGAGATCCGCGTCCTGTGGGAGATGAAAAAAGACCGCCTCAAGTATGGCTTCAAGCCGTTCATCTGGCAGGTTGGCGGCAAGTTCACCTGGCCGCTGGATAAAGACAATCTTGAGTACCACTACCCGCGTGGTTTCGATGATTGCTTTACGATTGAACCCGATCTGCCGTTCAAATCCTTCCTCTGATTCTAAGACCCAATCGCCAGACCTTGCGTCTGGCGATGTCATATTTATCTTAGTAATTTCACGCTATTTCAAATATCATCTTTTCAAATCAATTCTTATCGGAATAGCTCATGACGGAAGCGCAACGGCATCAAATTTTACTGGAACTCCTGGCGCAAACAGGGTTTATCACCGTCGAGAAAGTGATCGAACGTTTAGGGATCTCCCCCGCTACCGCGCGGCGGGACATTAACAAGCTGGATGAGAGCGGCAAGCTGAAAAAAGTCCGCAACGGCGCAGAGGCCATCAGCCAGCAGCGTCCACGCTGGACGCCGATGAACATCCACCAGGCGCAGAATCACGATGAAAAGGTGCGGATTGCCAGAGCGGCATCACAGCTGGTAAATCCTGGAGAAAGCGTGGTGATCAACTGCGGTTCGACGGCGTTTCTGCTGGGCCGTGAGATGTGCGGCAAGCCGGTGCAAATCATCACCAACTATTTGCCGCTGGCCAACTATCTCATTGACCAGGAACATGAAAGCGTGGTGATCATGGGCGGCCAGTATAACAAGAGCCAGTCCATCACCCTGAGCCCGCAGGACAGTGAAAACAGCCTCTACGCCGGGCACTGGATGTTTACCAGCGGCAAAGGTCTGACGGCGGATGGCCTGTATAAAACCGATATGCTCACCGCAATGGCAGAACAGAACATGCTTAACGTAGTGGGCAAACTGGTGGTGCTGGTCGACAGCAGCAAGGTCGGTGAACGCGCCGGCATGCTTTTCAGCCGCGCCGAGCAAATCAGCATGGTGATCACCGGCAAAAACGCCAACCCCGAGATCCTCAGCAAGCTGGAGGATCAGGGTGTCACAGTGCTGCGCGTTTAAAGGTGCTGACGGAAGAATTCCACGGTTGACTCCAGCGCGGCCGGGGTAATACGGTGCCGGACACCTGCTCCCCACAGGCAGGTCAGATTGCTGTCCAGCCCTTCACGCTGTAGCGCCTGTTGCAGGCGGAACGTTTCACCGGGAGGTACGACGTCATCGGCGTCCCCATGCCACAGCAGCAGCGGACGCTCGGCCAACTGCGAAAGCGCATGGCTTACGTCCCATTCAGACAACAGGGCCTCAATCTCCTGAGGGGCCTGCGGCGGGAACAGCGTCTTTGCCAGTGATGTAAAGTAGCCCGATCCCATCAGGCAAGCCACGGACGTCACCTCCGGATGCCTGGCCATGATCCCCAGCGCCGTCATTCCGCCCATTGATGCGCCTGCGACCGCCAGCCGTTTTCCCTCCACCAGCCCGGCCTGCAAGAGCGCGTCACGCAGCCCGGCGAACTCGGTCAGATTGCCGTGCAGCGTTTGCCAGAACAGCCCCAGCCGTGCCTGCTCATCGCCCGTAAAGCGTGCCCCATGATTTGGCGCATCAGGCATGACCACCCGGAAACCGGCCTGCGCCAGCGCGACGGCAAAATAGCTGTAGACCAGCTTCGAGGAGAGAAAGCCATGATAGAAAACTACCGTCGGCAGCGGCTGTTCACCTTTACCAGCCGGAAAAGCATGGATGATTTCATGCTCACTCAGCTGGCGAGTTTCAATTTCAATCATTGTCGATCCTGTGCTGATGAATGATTCATAATGTTGAGAGCTGGATTACGGTTTCACGATATTTTCATTCGAAATCTACGTCCCAGATAACACTTCGGGAACATTCCCCCAAAACTAAATTCGCAGACAACTACACTATGGCTATCAGGAAAAGAGACAGGTTTATGCGCAGGCTTACGGCTTTATTGCTGGTCTCACTGCTCAGCGGATGTTCCATATTGCAGGGTACGCCAGAACCGGCGCCGCCGGTTACCAATCATCCTCAGGAAATTCGTCGTAATCAGACGGAAGGATTACAACGCCTGGGTACCGTATCCGCGATGGTTCGTGGTTCCCCGGATGATGCAGAAGACGCAATTGAAGCACAGGCCGTTGCCGCAAAAGCAGATTATTACGTCATCACGATGATTGATGAAACCATTATTACGGGACAGTGGTACGCGCAGGGAATTTTGTACCGTAAGTAAGCATCATCATTTGAACGACCTTTACACTGCTTTGCGTCCGTAGACATTTTCCTGTCCACAATAAACTCCATGCCAGCAACAATGGAAATGAGTTTATTCGCGAAGGATTGCCCGGCGGATACCGGAGACACGTGAAAAGGAGCTGACGATGAAACGAACCCTTGCTTTAACGACGCTATTGCTTTCAGCGGGCCTGCTGAGCACCACGGCGCAGTCGGCCGAATTTGCCAGCGCGGATTGCGTCACGGGCCTGAATGAGATTGGTCAGATCTCCGTCAATAATATCACGGGGAGTCCGCAAGACGTTGAACGTGTCGTCGCCCTGAAGGCCGATGAACAGGGCGCATCCTGGTATCGCATCGTCCAGATGCAGGAAGATCACCATGTTAATCACTGGCGCGTGCAGGCCATTCTTTATGCCTAATCCCTTCCGATAAAAGCCACTTAATTTTAGTGGCTTTTCACTTTTGCAAATTTTTTATCTCTCGCTAAACCCAATAAAAACAAATATGTAACATTCAGTTACATTAAACAGATAAACGTTCTCTTCGCTCTGCCGTTGAACAGCCATCACTTTTCAATAATGAGCAATTTATGATCACCTTTTTCCGCCGGGCAGGTCTGGGCACGAAGCTATCGCTGCTAACAGGTGCAAGTGTCGCCACGCTTTTTTTGCTGTTCACTTTTCTGTTGAGCCACAACGCCAGCCAGCAGCTTGAAGATCTTGCGGTTGAAGACCTGCATAACCAGTCCACCGGCATGGTGGATATGGTAGAGATGTTCAACATCAGCCTGAGCGAAGAGGTTGAAAGCTATACCCGTCTGTTCACCACCTTTTTACCACAGCCGCTGAACAGCGACAGCAGCCAGAGCCGGACCATAAACGGGCTTACCGTTCCTCTGCTGAAAGGCGGCGAAACGGAGTTGCATGAAAACAATACGCTTTCTGATGACTTCCTGAGCCGAACGGGCGCCATCTCGACGCTGTTTGTCCGCAGCGGTAACGATTTTATCCGCGTGGCCACGTCGCTGCGCAAAGAGAATGGCGACCGCGCCATCGGAACCGTTCTTGATACCACCAGCCCGGCATTTGCGGCTGTCACCAAAGGGGAGGTCTATCGTGGCCTCGCGCTGCTGTTCGGCAAGCGCTATATCACGCAGTACCAGCCTGTTAAAAATGCGGAAGGCCAGGTTATCGGGATTATCTTTGTCGGCGTGGACATCACCCATTCGTGGAACGTCATGCGCGAGAAAATCCTTAACCGTCGTCTGGGCGAGAGCGGCCACTTCTTTGTACTGGATCGCAGCAGCGGCAAAACGCGCGGACAGTATCTGTTCCATGCCAGCGAAGAGGGCAAACTGCCCAACTGGGACACGGCGACACAGCAGCAGCTTCTGAGTGATAAAGCCGGCACGCTGGAGCGCGTGAGCGCAGATGGCCGTACGCTCAAAGTTGCCTACACGCCGCTGCCGGGCTGGAACTGGACCATCGTGGGTGAAGTGGATAAAGCCGTACTGCTTTCAAGCGTCACCACGCTGCGCGATCGCTTCCTGATGGCGGGCGTGGTGCTATCCGCGCTCTTCGCGGGCCTGTTCGTTATCCTCATTCGCAGGATGCTAACCCGCCCACTGCGCGCAGTGATCGCGCTTGCCCGGCAGTATGCCGCAGGCGATCTGCGCGCCAGCCTGCCGGTAACCCGCCAGGATGAGGTCGGCCAGCTGATTGATGCCATCAACGGGATCGGGGGCGGCCTGCAAAAAATTGTGTTGCAAGTCCGCGAGGCCGCAAGCGAAATCCATCTGGGGACTAACGCGCTGGCTTCAGATACCGGCGAGATCTCTGAACAGATCAACAAACAGGCCAGCAGCGTTGAGGAGACCTCTGCCAGCATGGAGCAATTAGCCGCCACCGTGCAGCAAAATGCCGCCAACATGGAGCAAACGCAGCAGCTGGTGGGGGAAACCTCGCGCGCGGTGCATCAGGGTGGAGAGACGGTGACCCACGCAGTCTCCACCATGGATGATATCCGTGATGCATCGAAACGCATTGAAGACATCACCCGCGTGATTGAGTCCATCGCTTTCCAGACCAATATTCTGGCGCTCAATGCGGCGGTTGAAGCGGCGCGGGCGGGCGAGCACGGGAAAGGTTTCGCAGTGGTGGCGCAAGAGGTGCGCGCCCTGGCCGCACGCAGCGCCAACGCGGTAAAAGAGATTGAACAGCTGATTGGCGACACGCTGAACAAGGTGAGCGAAGGCCATGCGCTGTCTGAGCAGACGCGTCTGGCGATGGATGCCATCATTATTCATATCGATAACATCAGCCAGCTTGTCACCGAGATCAACCACGCCTCCCGCGAGCAGTCTGCGGGGATTGGTCAGGTGAATCTGGCGATGACGCACATCGGTGAGGCATCGCACATCAATGCCGATCGCATCTCGCGCAGCGAGCAGACGGCACAGACGCTGCGCGAGAAGGGTTCACACCTCACCCGGCTGGTGAGCCTGTTCCAGCTGAAGGCTTAACCGACCCGGCCGGTGGCGCGCAGCAGCAGGTCGGTTTGCACCTGTTCGCTCATCAGCGTGCCGCCTCGGGTATCCAGCATCATGCGGCACCACGCCTGCGCCACGGGCGGCGATGCGTGCCGCAGCATCTGACTTCCGGCCCCGAGTAAAAAGAGCTGCCGCGCGATCTCCCTGCCCTGCGCTTCCTGCGGTTTACGCAGCTTCTGCTGTAGCTGCCGCCAGCTGCGATCGAAATGCCTGTCCTGGCCTTTGACCTGCGCGAAATCATCGGCGAGCAGGTCGAGAATGCCCGACTGCTTCGCCAGCACGCGCAGTACATCCAGGCACATAATATTGCCAGAGCCTTCCCAGATGCTGTTGACGGGCATTTCACGGTACAACCGTGGAAGCTCACTCTCTTCGCAATAGCCTGCGCCGCCCAGCACCTCCATTGCCTCTGCCACAAACGGTATGCCCGCTTTGCAAACGCTGTATTTTGCCGCCGGAGTGAATAGCCGCGCCCATGCGGCCTCCTGCGGGTCGGTGCGGTTATCCCACGCCCGGGCGAGGCGGAACAGCAGTGCCGTGTGTCCCTCCAGCACCAGCGCCATACGGCTTAGCACGTCGCGCATTAACGGCTGGTCGATCAGATTTTTGCCGAAGGTCTGCCGCTGATGGGCATGATAAAGCGCCACCGAGAGCGCACGGCGCATCAGTCCGTGACTGCCAAGCGCGCAGTCAAAGCGCGTCAGCCCGCCCATCTTCAGAATTTGCCGGACACCTTCACCCTCTTCGCCCAGCAGCCAGCCGTAAGCATCCAGGAACTCAGCCTCACTGCTGGCATTTGAACGGTTACCGAGCTTGTCCTTCAGACGCTCAAGGCGCACAGCATTACGTTGCCCGTCGGGTAAAAACCGCGGAACAAAAAAGCAGGAAAGCCCGCCCTTCGCCTGCGCCAGCACCAGATGCGCATCGCTCTGCGGCACGGAGAAAAACCATTTGTGCCCCACCAGCCGGTAACTACCATCACGGCATTTCTCTGCTTTGGTGGTATTACTGAGTACGTCCGAACCGCCCTGCTTTTCCGTCATCCCCATGCCGATCAGCAGGCCGCGCTTTTGCGCCCCCGGTGCGAGATGGGGATCGTAGCGATCGCTCATCAGCGGCGTTAACCAGTCGTGAAACGGTTTGGGCAGCGACTGTAGCAACAGCGGCGTGGCCGCAAAGGTCATGGTCACCGGGCATAGCGTTCCCGCCTCCACCTGAGCATGCAGCACAAAACGCGCGGCCCGGGCGACGAACGATCCTTTCCGCGCCTCCTCCTCCCACGCCAGGTTGTGCACCCGGTTGGCGCAAAGCCCCTGCATCAGAAGATGCCATGCCGGATGAAAGCGGACGTCATCCAGCCTCGCTCCCGTGGCGTCATAACGCAGCAGCTCCGGCGGATTAACGTTCGCCAGCCTGCCCAGCTCCAGCGACTCCGCCGTACCCAACTGCTGTCCGATGCTGGCAAGAAGATCCACATCCCACTCAGCCCCTTCGCGCGCTACCGCATCGCGCAGGGCGCAATCAGAGAGAAAAAGGTTGCTGTTCGATAGCGGTGCAGGTTGATTAAAAACGGTATGTGTCTGCCAGTGCATGCTGTCTCCCTCCTTTCATTGGCAATAAAGGTAAGTATGGACAGAGGGCATGCACGCTGCATGGGAGGGGGGTCACACGATGACGATCGTGTTGATATCATTCGTGAAATAGCTCACAGAACATAAGAATAAACTATTTCATTACTTCACTAATGCTGAATAATTTATTCTTACCCCGTTTTTGTGAGGATCGTTATGCAACAGGATGCGCACAAGCGTGCATTAATTGCAGGCTCCATCGGTAATTTCATCGAGTGGTATGAATTTGCGGTCTACGGTTTTCTGGCAACGGTGATTGCCAGAAACTTCTTCCAGCTTGAGGGGGAAGCGGAGCTCACCAGCCTGATCCTCACCTGGGCCTCGTTCGCCATCGCTTTCTTCTTCCGTCCGCTGGGTGCGGTGGTCTTTGGCCGCATTGGCGACAGGATTGGCCGCAAACCGACGCTGATTATAGTGCTGGTATTGATGACGCTCGCCACCGCTGCCATCGGTATTGTGCCGGTCTACGCCAGTATCGGGATTGCCGCGCCGCTGATCGTTACGCTCCTGCGTATTCTGCAAGGACTGTTCGCGGGCGGTGAGTATGGCGGTGCGGTCTCATTGATGACGGAGTTCGCCCCGCGCGGCAAGCGCGGTCTTTACGGGGCATGGCAGTCCTTTACCGTGGCGCTCGGGCTGTTAGCGGGCGCAGGCATTGTCGCGTTGCTCTCTGCCCTTCTCTCCCCTGAAGCCTTGCACGACTGGGGCTGGCGCATTCCGTTCTTCCTGGCGTTGCCGATGGGTGCGGTCGCGCTATGGCTGCGGGTGAGCATGGAAGAGACGCCGAGCTTTGTACAGCAACGGGAAAAACCGGTTGTTACTCAGGCCAGCACCGCCGCCACGTTCAAAACCATCCTGATGGGCATTGGCCGCGTGATGGTCTGGTCTGCGGCGGGTTATACCTATCTGGTGATTATGCCGACCTATCTGCAATCTGCGCTGCACACCGGTTTTAACCAGGCGTTACTGATTGCGGTGATTTCTAACATTGGGTTTGCGCTCACGATCATTCCGTCGGGCATGCTGAGCGACAGGATCGGGCGGCGCACGGTGATGATTATCGCCACCGTGCTCCTGCTGATCCTCGCCCTGCCGCTGCTGAAAATTTTGCAGGCGGAATCCAGTACGCTGGCAGTCAAAGCGATTGTGGTGCTGATTGCGGGGGGTCTGGTTGGGATGCTGGCAGGGCCGGGGCCGGCAATGCTGTCTGAGATGTTCCCGACGCGCGTGCGTTATACCGGGCTGGGGCTGGCCTATTCTCTGTCGAATGCGATCTTCTCGGGCTGTGCGGGGCTGATCATTACCGGGCTGATTAAAGAGACGGGCAATCTGGATATTCCGGCGTACTACGTGATGGCAACGGCGGTGGTGAGTATTTTCGCGCTGATGACGCTGAGAAAGGATGACCATTTACGGTCGTTAGAGGAGTGAGATTGTTGCCCGGTGGCGCTACGCTTACCGGGCCTACGGTACCATGCTTTTGTAGGCCGGGTAAGGCGAAGCCGCCACCCGGCACAACAGGCTACCCGCGCTGACGCACCGCTTCAAACAGGCAGATACCCGTCGCAACAGAAACGTTCAGGGACGATACGCTGCCCGCCATCGGGATGCTGATCAGCTCATCGCAGTGCTCGCGCGTCAGACGACGCATACCTTCGCCTTCCGCTCCCATCACCAGCGCCATCCGGCCGGTCATTTTGCTCTGGTACAGGGTGTGATCCGCTTCACCGGCTGTTCCTACGATCCAGATATTTTCTTCCTGCAACAGACGCATGGTGCGCGCCAGGTTAGTCACGCGGATTAACGGGACGTTTTCCGCCGCGCCGCAGGCGACTTTTTTAGCGGTAGCGTTAAGCTGCGCGGAGCGATCTTTTGGCACAATCACCGCATGCACGCCTGCTGCATCGGCGCTACGCAGGCACGCGCCCAGGTTATGTGGGTCGGTTACGCCATCGAGGATCAGGAAGAACGGGTTCTCCAGCCCGGCGATCAGATCCGGCAGATCGTTCTCCTGATACTGACGGCCTGGCTTCACGCGCGCGATAATGCCCTGGTGTACAGCACCTTCGCTTTTTTCATCCAGATACTGGCGGTTCGCCAGCTGGATCACTACGCCCTGCGCTTCCAGCGCGTGGATCAGCGGCATCAGACGTTTGTCTTCACGCCCTTTCAGAATAAAAACTTCCTGAAAACGCTCCGGCGCGCGCTCCAGCAGGGCCTGCACCGCGTGGATGCCGTAAATCATTTCACTCATTGATGGTTCTCGTAATAAATATTTTCCCTCTCCCGTTGGGGAGAGGGTCAGGGTGAGGGGAAATTACTCCGCCTGCTGTTTCTTCGCCGCGCGCTTCGCTTTGGTCGCGGCCGCTATTTTTTGGGTCTTGGTCGACGGTTTTTTCGGTTTACGAGCGTCTTTTTTCGCCGCCTTGGGCTTCTGTTTCTTCTCGCCACGGAAAGCGCTGTCTGGCTCAAAGTTTACTCTTTTACCTGCCTGACGTCGCTTACCGCCCGCTTTACCGTTACCGCCTTTTTTCGCTTTCTCACGCTCGGTTTTCCCGACGTTACGCGGAGCACGCTCGCTGGAGATGAGGCTGAAGTCGATTTTACGGTCGTCCATATTCACGGCTTCAACCTTCACTTCCACCCGATCGCCCAGACGGTAGGTCTGACCACCGGATTCGCCGATCAGACGTTGTCCGACCTGGTCGAAGCGGTAGTAATCGTTATCGAGGCTGGAAACGTGCACCAGACCGTCGATAAACAGCTCATCCAGACGCACGAAGAAGCCAAAGCCGGTGACGCTGGCAATCACGCCTTTAAAGACGTTACCTACCTGATCCAGCATAAAGTCACACTTCAGCCAGTCCGCCACGTCGCGCGTTGCTTCATCCGCACGACGCTCGGTCATGGAACAGTGCTGGCCCAGTTGCAGCATCTCGTCCATGGAGTAGTGATACCCTCCGGTTTCGGTCGTGTTGCCTTTATGACCCTGCTCGTGCGCCAGCAGATACTTGATCGCACGGTGCAGGGACAGATCCGGATAACGGCGGATCGGCGAGGTAAAGTGCGCGTACGACTGTAACGCCAGACCAAAGTGGCCCCGGTTTTCAGGATCGTAAATCGCCTGCTTCATGGAGCGCAGCAGCATGGTTTGCAGCATTTCCGCGTCAGGACGATCGCTGATGGATTCCAGCAGCTCGGCGTAATCGCGTGGCTCAGGCTTATTACCGCCAGGCAGCTCCAGGCCGAGTTCAGCCAGCACGGAGCGGAACGAGGTTACGGCTTCCGTGGTTGGCTTGTCGTGAATACGGAACAGCGCAGGCTCTTTGGCTTTCTCAACGAAACGTGCCGCCGAGATGTTCGCCAGGATCATACACTCTTCAATCAGCTTGTGCGCATCGTTACGCTGAGTCTGTTCGATACGCTCGATACGACGCTCAGCGTTAAAGATAAACTTCGCCTCTTCACTCTCAAACGAGATCCCACCGCGCTCTTCGCGCGCCTGATCCAGCGTTTTGTAGAGGTTGTGCAGCTCTTCGATG
Organism: Enterobacter sp. DTU_2021_1002640_1_SI_PRY_ASU_LCPMC_013; assembly: GCF_032389435.1. Taxonomy (NCBI): domain Bacteria; kingdom Pseudomonadati; phylum Pseudomonadota; class Gammaproteobacteria; order Enterobacterales; family Enterobacteriaceae; genus Enterobacter; species Enterobacter sp. DTU_2021_1002640_1_SI_PRY_ASU_LCPMC_013. The sequence goes on along the minus strand of NZ_CP135594.1, from coordinate 448,537 downwards.
TGTTTGACCAGCGGCGCGTATTGTTCGCGAAGATCCTGATCGCCCTGCAACATATGCCAGACCTTGGTATAGGTCAGGCGCGCATGAGAACTCATCACCGCTTCGTAGAACTTATAGCCCGTCAGACGTCCCTTGCTGGAGATGGTCATTTCGCAGACCATACACAGGCGGTCCACCTGCGGGTTGAGGGAACACAGGCCGTTGGAGAGCACTTCTGGCAGCATCGGTACAACCTGCGACGGGAAGTAGACCGACGTACCGCGGCTGCGCGCTTCGTTATCCAGCGGCGTGTGTGGACGCACGTAATAGCTCACATCCGCGATGGCCACCCACAGACGCCAGCCGCCACCGCGTTTTTTCTCGCAATATACGGCATCATCGAAGTCACGGGCGTCTTCACCATCAATGGTGACCAGCGGCAGATCGCGCAGATCCACGCGGCCTGCTTTGGACTCTTCCGGCACTTCTTCACGCAGGTTTTCAATCTGATCTTCAACCGCTTTCGGCCAGACATACGGAATTTCATGGGTACGCAGCGCCATATCGACGGCCATGCCGGTGCCCATGTTATCGCCCAGCACTTCGACGATTTTACCCACCGCTTTGGTGCGACGGGTTGGGCGCTGGGTGAGTTCCACCACCACCACAAAGCCCATGCGTGCGCCCATCACCTCTTCAGGCGGGATGAGAATGTCGAAGCTCAGACGGCTGTCGTCCGGCACCACAAAGCCTACGCCCGCATCGGTAAAGTAACGGCCAACGATCTGGCTGGTTTTCGGCACCAGCACGCGGACCACGCGCGCTTCGCGGCGGCCTTTACGGTCTGCACCCAGCGGCTGCGCCAGGATCTGGTCGCCGTGAATACACATCTTCATCTGTTCGGATGAGAGGTACAGGTCGTCTTTACGCCCTTCCACGCGCAGGAAGCCGAAGCCATCGCGGTGACCAATAACGGTGCCTTTCAGCAGGTCGAGGCGTTCTGGCAGCGCGTAGCACTGGCGACGAGTAAAGACAAGTTGCCCGTCACGTTCCATGGCGCGCAGGCGGCGGCGAAGGGCTTCAATTTGCTCTTCACCTTCAATGTTTAATTCAACGGCAAGTTCTTCACGATTGGCGGGTTTTTCGCGTTTTGTTAAGTGTTCAATGATGAACTCGCGGCTGGGGATAGGATTCGCGTATTTTTCGGCTTCGCGTTCCTGGAAAGGATCTTGTGACATGTCGGTTCCTCCGTTGTCAGCTCCGGTGGAAATTTTCTTCATTCCACCAGCAATAATTTATAAAGCGGTTGATTCTCTTCAACCAAATCGGCCAGCGTGTAGTTATCCAGTTCCTTGAGAAAACTTTGCACGGCCTTTGAAAGCGCCTGTTTCAGGCGGCAAGCGGGCGTAATGTGGCAGAACGCGCTGCTACAGTTCACCAGAGAGAGCGGCTCCAGTTCACGTACCACATCGCCAATACGGATACTCTGCGCCGGTTTACCGAGACGGATCCCTCCATTCTTCCCACGGACGGCAGCAACGTATCCGGCACGACTAAGTTGATTGATTATTTTGACCATATGATTACGGGACACACCGTACACCTCTGTCACTTCAGAGATGCTGGTCATCTTCCCATCGGGTAACGACGCCATGTAAATCAGCGCACGTAAGCCGTAATCGGTGAAACTTGTTAACTGCACATCAACCTCAGGAAAAAGGGAAAACGCGGTCAAACCGCAGAGATATTCATTAATGATGATAAACCAGCCAGATAGTTAGCGGCTAATTTATTTGACAGACGGGGCGAAAAAGCGGAGATCCAGGAGCGGTCGCCGGATGGCGCTGCGCTTATCCGGCCTACGGGTTTCCCCGCAGGCCAGCAGTCACGAAGATTATGCGTCGAACGGGTCGCGCAGGATCATCGTTTCAGTACGATCCGGGCCGGTAGAAATAATATCGATCGGCACTTCGGTCAGTTCTTCAATGCGCTTGATGTAGTCCAGCGCGGCTTTTGGCAGGCCACTACGCTCTTTCACACCAAATGTGGTCTCAGACCAGCCCGGCATGGTTTCGTAAATTGGCTCAATGCCTTCCCAGTCGTCAGCAGCCAGCGGAGTGGTGGTCACTTCGCGGCCATCAGGCATACGGTAGCCTACGCAGATTTTTACTTCTTTCAGGCCGTCCAGTACGTCCAGCTTAGTCAGGCAGAAGCCAGACAGGGAGTTGATCTGCACTGCGCGACGTACGGCAACGGCGTCCAGCCAGCCGGTACGACGACGACGACCGGTGGTCGCGCCAAACTCGTTACCCTGCTTGCAGAGGAACTCGCCGGTCTCATCAAACAGTTCGGTCGGGAATGGACCTGCACCCACGCGAGTGGAGTACGCTTTGATGATGCCCAGAACGTAATCGACATAACGCGGGCCCAGACCGGAGCCGGTTGCCACGCCACCCGCGGTGGTGTTAGAGGACGTTACGTACGGATAGGTACCGTGGTCGATGTCCAGCAGCGTACCCTGCGCACCTTCAAACATGACGAAATCGCCACGCTTGCGCGCCTGGTCCAGCAGATCGGACACATCAACAACCATACCGGTCAGAATATCAGCAATCGCCATGACGTCATCCAGCACTTTCTGGTAGTCAACGGCTTCGGCTTTGTAGAAGTTCACCAGCTGGAAGTTGTGATATTCCATCACTTCTTTCAGTTTTTCAGCGAAGGTCGCTTTGTCGAAGAGGTCACCCACGCGCAGACCGCGACGAGCCACTTTATCTTCGTAAGCCGGGCCGATACCACGACCGGTGGTGCCGATCGCTTTCGCGCCACGCGCTTTTTCACGCGCCACGTCCAGCGCCACATGATAATCCAGGATCAGCGGGCAGGCTTCGGAGAGCAGCAGACGCTCACGAACAGGGATACCACGGTCTTCCAGACCTTTCATCTCTTTCATCAGCGCAGCGGGAGACAGCACAACGCCGTTACCGATGATGCTGGTGACGTTTTCGCGAAGAATGCCTGATGGAATAAGATGGAGGACGGTTTTTTCACCGTTGATTACGAGAGTATGGCCTGCGTTGTGACCGCCCTGGTAGCGTACAACATATTTAGCCCGTTCAGTCAGAAGATCAACAATCTTCCCTTTACCTTCGTCACCCCATTGGGTGCCCAGTACGACGACGTTGTTACCCATTTTTTCAAAATCACCGTTTGCTTAAAAATGGATTCTACCATCGCTTTTTCAGATATACAGCACTTTTTGACCCTAAAATATGCCAATTGCGGTTAGTTTTTGATCAGCCAATCGTTTTCCTCAACATGTAGTAGATAACGATACCGGCAACCACAAGACCACCGCCAAAACGACGCAAAATATTGTCCGGGAGTTGGCTCATTGTCGCGATCATCCGGCGCCATGCGCGCGGATAGAGCATCGGGCCGAGGCCTTCCAGCACCAAAACCAGGGCCAGTGCGAGCCAGATCGTGGAGTTCATTTTTCATCCTTATAAAAGAAAACCACCGCTCCGTGAAGAGCGGTGGTTTGAATACTCAAACGAGCCTGAGTTTATCGCGTTGCGTTGGTCGGCGTCTTCATATAACGGAAGAAATCGCTGTCCGGGCTGAGCACCATCACATCCTGGTTGCTCTTGAAGCTATTCTCGTAAGCGCGAAGGCTACGGATGAAGGCGTAGAAGTCTGGATCCTGGCTGAATGCATCAGCAAACAGTTTAGCCGCTTCGGCATCACCTTCACCGCGCAGGATACGACCCTGGCGCTCAGATTCCGCCAGCGTCTTGGTGACTTCATAGTCCGCTGCCGCGCGCAGTTTTTCCGCTTCTTCCTGACCCTGTGAACGGTGACGACGGGCTACCGCTTCACGCTCGGCGCGCATACGGTTGTAGATCGCCTCGGACACTTCCGCTGGCAGGTTGATCTGTTTGATGCGCACATCAACCACTTCGATGCCCAGCGCCGCCATACTGTTCGGGTTGATCACCGGCACTTTACCGTTGGTTTCAGCCTGAACACGTTCAGCCGCTTTGGCAATCGCATCGTCTGCCGCCGGGGTTTCAACTTCATCCTCGGTGCCCGCAGAGCCGGAGTTCAGCGCATCACGCACTTCCAGCGTCAGACGACCACGGGAGTCGGTCACAATGTCTTTCACATCCAGACGACCAATTTCAGAACGCAGACGGTCAGAGAACTTACGTTTCAGCAGCACTTCTGCCTGAGAAACGTCGCCACCCCCGGTTGCCAGGAAGTAGCGGCTGAAATCGCTGATGCGCCATTTGATATAGGAATCAACGATCAGGTCTTTCTTCTCTTTAGTCACGAAACGATCGGCCTGGTTATCCATGGTCTGGATACGCGCATCGAGCGTTTTCACTGACTGAATGAACGGGATCTTGAAGTGCAGACCCGGCTCATAAATCACCGGACGCTTGTCGCCATCACGCACGACGCTGCTGAACTGGAACTTGATCCCACGCTCGCCCTCTTTCACCACAAAGATGGAGGTGTAGAGCACGACCAGTACGATGATGATGATCGCAATAACTGACTTACGCATCCTTATTCCCCCTGACGCTGGTAGTCGTTACGCTGCGCGTTAGCACGGCGTTGGTCCATAATGTCACCATCGTTCGAAGAAGGCGTTGTGTTCGCGCTGGCGCTGCCAGACGAGGCCGGTGGCAGACGCAGCAGGTTGTTCGCACCGCTGTTGTCTTTTGCTGCCGGTGCAGAACCGCCTTTCAGCATCTGATCCAGCGGCAGGACCATCAGGTTTCCGCCTTTGTTGTCGTTAACCAGCACTTTACGCGTATGGCTCAGCACTTTTTCCATGGTCTCGATATAGAGACGCTCACGGGTAATTTCCGGCGCGGCTTTATATTCCGGCAGGATCTTCGCAAAGCGAGCCACTTCACCCTGTGCTTCCAGGATGGTCTGGGTCTTATACGCACGCGCTTCTTCCAGAATACGCTGCGCCTGACCGTTTGCACGCGGCTGAACTTCGTTGGTGTACGCTTCCGCTTCACGGATGTACTGCTGTTCGTTTTCACGCGCGGCAATCGCATCGTCAAACGCGGCTTTCACCTCTTCCGGCGGACGTGCAGCCTGGAAGTTGACGTCCAGCAGGGTGATACCCATGTTGTACGGACGAATGGTCTCTTCCAGCTCACGCTGGGTATCGCTACGAATAACGGTACGACCTTCGGTCAGGATACGGTCCATGGTGTATTTGCCGATCACGCCACGCAGGGCACTGTCGGTCGCCTGACGCAGGCTGTCATCGGCGCTGGTCACGCTAAACAGATAACGTTCCGGATCGGTCACGCGGTACTGTACGTTCATCTCAACGCGCACCACGTTCTCGTCAGAGGTCAACATCACGCCAGAGGCGGCCAGTTCACGGACGGACTCCACGTTAACCGCGGTCACGTCATCAATGAAGGTCGGCTTCCAGTTCAGGCCCGGTTCAACCAGATGGCTGAACTTACCGAAACGGGTGACCACGCCGCGTTCTGCTTCTTTAATGGTGTAGAACCCGCTGGCTGCCCAGATGATTACCACCGCAGCGGCGACAATGCCCACCACGCGGCCACCCATTGGCGGGCGCGGACTCTGAGTGGAATTGCCACCCGAGCCAGAACCTTTTCCTCCGCCAAGGCCACCAAGCTTTTTGCTCAGTTTGCGGAAGATATCATCCAGATCCGGCGGCCCCTGCTCGCGACCACCTTTGTTGCCATTTCCCCCAGAGTTGCCGCCTTGATTATTGCTGCTTCCCCACGGGTCGCGGTCTTGTCCGTTATTACCGGGCTGATTCCACGCCATGTATATGCTCCATATTTGTTATGCAAGGGCGAATTTTTCAGGCTTCCCCTTTCTGATCAGACGATATAGTCCGCCAGCGCAGGTTCTTGTTTACAGAGGCGACGCCAGTCAACGATCGGCATACGCACCTGCATCCCCACGCTGCCGTCATCCTCCATCCACTCTTTTTCTATCGCCTGAAGCTGATAAAACCGGCTGCGCAGCCTGCCTTCCTGTGGCGGCAGTCGCAGCGTGTGCTGAGCTACCTCACCGGAAAGACGTTCTGTCAAAGCCTGGAAAAGCAGTGGCACACCAATCCCGGCCTGAGCAGACAGCCAGACCCGAATCGGTTTGTTCTCTTCGTCTCGGTCAATACGCGGTTCGAAATCGTCCAGCATATCGATCTTGTTCATCACCAACAGGGTTGGAATTTCGTGGGCGTCGATCTCTTCGAGCACCACGTTCACCGCGTCGATGTTCTCCTGCACGCGTACGTCAGCCGCATCAATCACATGCAGCAGCAGGGTCGCCTGACGCGTCTCCTGCAACGTCGCTTTAAACGCCGCGACCAGATCGTGCGGCAGATGGCGGATAAACCCTACGGTATCCGCCAGCACCGTTTCACCCACGTCTGCGACGTCAATACGGCGCAGGGTTGGGTCCAGGGTCGCAAACAGCTGGTCTGCGGCATACACCTGGGCCTCGGTTATCTGGTTAAACAGGGTGGATTTACCGGCGTTGGTATAACCCACCAGCGACACCGTTGGGATATCGGCTTTCGTTCGCGCCCGACGCCCCTGTTCGCGCTGTTTCTCTACACGTTCCAGACGTGAAAGGATCTGGGTTATACGCCCACGCAGCAAACGGCGGTCGGTTTCGAGCTGGGTTTCACCCGGGCCGCGCAAACCAATCCCGCCTTTTTGTCTTTCAAGGTGTGTCCAGCCACGCACCAGACGCGTCGCCAGATGGCGCAACTGCGCCAGCTCAACCTGCAACTTACCCTCGTGGGTACGCGCACGCTGAGCAAAAATATCTAAGATCAACCCCGTGCGATCGATTACACGGCATTCGCAGAGAGCTTCCAGGTTACGTTCCTGAGCCGGAGACAGCGCATGATCAAACAGCACAACGGATGCGCCGGTTGCTTTTACGGCATCCGCAATTTCAACTGCTTTACCTTCACCAACAAAGTACTTCGGGTGCGGCGCTTTACGGCTACCGGTAATCACCTGCATTGCTTCGACACCGGCGGAAGAGACCAGAGATTCAAACTCCTGGAGGTCTTCCATATCTTTGTCTTGCGAAAAATAGATGTGTACCAGCACCGCCTGCTCACCGGCGTCATAACGGTCAAACAAGCGTAAACCTCTCTAAAAAGATCAGCGGGGAACGCAGGATCCCTGGCTCCCCGTGTGGATAACAGCCCAAAACCTTATTCGGTTTCTTCGCTGTCCTGCGCTGGTGTTGAAGAACCCTGCGCGTTGCTGCCGTGATGGTAGTTACTGCCAGTGCCGCCGCCAGCGTTATTGCTGTGATGAGATACCGGACGGGACGGAACAACAGTAGAAATCGCGTGCTTATAGACCATCTGGCTGACCGTGTTTTTCAACAGGATCACGAACTGATCGAAAGACTCAATCTGACCTTGCAGCTTAATACCATTCACCAAATAAATAGAAACTGGAACACGCTCCCGACGCAATGCGTTCAGGAACGGATCTTGTAAAGATTGCCCCTTAGCCATTCTATCTTTTCCTTATATGCTTGTTTTGTACTTAGAACCTTGCGATTCTGAAAAATTGCGCACGATACGGCTTAATTGTACACATTCAGTCAGCGATATCACCAATAACCTCAATCACTTCGTTTAACGCCTGTTGTGGTTTTTCACTGTCTAACCAGTGAACACCCTCCCAACCGCGTAACCAGGTGATCTGGCGCTTCGCTAACTGTCTCGTGGCGCAAACACCTCGATAAACCATTTCATCGTATGAAATCTCACCTTCAAGATACGACCACATCTGGCGGTATCCCACACAACGAATGGAAGGCATGTCCGTATGCAAATCTCCACGGGCAAAAAGCGCCCGCACTTCTGCTTCAAAATCTGAAGCCAACATCTGATGAAAACGCTGCTCAATTCGTTGATGGAGCAGTTCACGGCTCGCCGGGGCGATGGCGAACTGATGCACCTGATACGGCAGAGCGTCTCCTGACGTTTGCGTCAGTTCCGTTAAAGTTTTACCCGAAATGAAAAAAACTTCCAGTGCCCGGGAAAGCCTTTGCGGATCGTTTGGGTGGATCCGCGCTGCGGCAACCGGATCAATCTCTTCCAGTTGCCTGTGCAAAGCGTCCCACCCCTGCTCTGCCGCCTGCCGCTCAATCTTCGCTCTCACTTCCGGATCGGCCGATGGCAGAGGCGATAACCCCTCCAGCAGCGCCTTAAAGTAGAGCATCGTGCCGCCAACTAACAGCGGTATGCGTCCCGCGGCGGTAATCTCGGCCATCTCGGCTAAGGCGTCGCGGCGAAAATCTGCCGCGGAGTAAGCCTGTGCCGGGTCGAGAATATCCAGTAAACGGTGCGGTGCCGCACGCAGTTCGTCTGCGTTGGGCTTCGCCGTGCCGATGTCCATCCCTCGGTAGATGAGGGCTGAATCAACGCTAATCAACTCTACTGGCAAAACTTTACGTAACTCAATGGCTAACGCCGTTTTACCGGAGGCCGTTGGCCCCATTAAAAAAATCGCCTTTGGCAGGCTCGCCTTACTTACATCAGTCATGTTTCAGGGCGGTCATCGCCGTTTGTAAATCAACAGGTTGTAACAAACCACCTGGAGGCGCTTTCACCAGCTGTGGACAGAGGCGCTCCACCTCCGCCAGAACGGTAATCGCCTGCGCCATACTCCACGGTGCATGCTCGCTGGCCAAATGGCGGGCGATCCACTGCGCGGTATCGGCGGCATCAAACGTCGTTTGCTGCGCCAGGTAGCCTATCAGTTCAGGAATCAAGTTTTGTAAATTTTGTTGGCGTAAGGGTAAAGGCACTGCGCGAATTGTCACATGCTGCGCGTCCAGTACGATTTCAATCCCCATTTCGGCCAGTTGCGTCTGCACGCGCCGCAAAACCCCTGTTTCTTCAGGGGATATTTTCAGGCGAACGGGGATCAACAGCGGCTGCGCGCAGGCGGCATTCACCCCCGGGGTTAACTGCGCCTGTTTGAGCCAGCGCTCCGCCACGGAAAGCGCCAGCAACAGCAGTTTACCTTCGCGTTCAAGCAACGCCATGTCGGGAGCAATAATGGTCAATACCCGACCAAAACTCTGGCTATGCCCATCCAGAGAGGGGGTTGAAACCGTGATGTGCTCTTTATGCTCCACCGCCGGCGTATCCAGCAGTTTGCGGTACAGCGCCCCCTGCTGTTTGTGGTAGCCCGGCTGAGCGTTGGGATAGTTGGCACCGGTTGGTCGCGGCGCGTTGCCCGCCGGGGATAAACGTGGAGCAGCCGGCTCGCGCGCGACCGCCGGTTCGGCAAAATGGTTACGCCCGGCCGCCACGCGGTTTTCCGGCAGTGGGCGCGGCGCGGGCTCTTCTTTTGCCAGCGGCAACTCTGGCTCTGCCTGCTGCTGCAATACAGCGGCAACGCCCTGGTAGATGAAATCATGCACCAGGCGCGACTGGTGGAAACGCACCTCGTGCTTGGCGGGGTGCACGTTAACGTCAACCTGGTGCGGGTCGATCTCCAGATAAAGCACAAAGGCGGGCTGTTGATCGGCGCCGAGCTTATCTTCGCAGGCCTGTCGAATAGCGTGGTTAATCAGGCGGTCGCGCATCATGCGGCCGTTGACGTAGCAATACTGGATTTCTGCGAACGCGGCGCTGCTGGCGTTCGGATCGGCAACCCAGCCGCGCAGGGCCAGATCGCCATGCTGCCACTCAATGGCCAGCGCTTTTTCCAGAAACGGTGTGCCGCAGATGGCGCCCAACCGACGCTCCTTTTGTCCACCCTCCGCCACCGCGCGGTACTGGCGCATCACCTTACCGTTATGGCTGAGGTTGAGGGTGACATCAAAGCGCGCCAGCGCGATGCGGCGGATGATCTCGTCGATATGTCCGAATTCGGTCTTCTCGGTTCGCATAAACTTGCGCCGGGCGGGCGTGTTATAGAAGAGATCCAGCACTTCAAGCGTGGTGCCTACCGGGTGCGCCGCAGGTTTAACCGTGACGTCCATATCACGCCCTTCGGCGTAGGCCTGCCAGGCTTCCTGCTGGTCGGCCGTGCGGGAGGTCAACGTTAAGCGGGAAACGGAGCTGATACTGGCCAGCGCTTCGCCGCGAAAACCCAGGCTGATAATCGCTTCCAGATCGTCAAGTGAGGCAATTTTACTGGTGGCATGACGCGCTAGCGCCAGCGCCAGCTCGTCCTTTTTGATGCCACAGCCGTTATCACGAATGCGGATAAGCTTTGCGCCCCCGCGTTCGATATCAATATCAATGCGGGTCGCCCCTGCATCGAGGCTGTTTTCCACCAGTTCCTTCACCACCGACGCAGGGCGTTCCACCACCTCACCGGCGGCGATTTGGTTCGCGAGCTGCGGCGGTAGAACCTGAATCGGCATGAACTCTCCTTAATTAGTCGCGGTCATCTCACCCGGCAGCGCGGCGCTTGCCGTCTGGGCGGCCCCGCCCTGCGGCGCAGACTGAAGCGGATGCGCGTCAAAGTATTTACGCAGACCGTTATAAATCGCTTCGGCAATTTGCTGCTGATAGCTGTCGCTGCCCAACAGGCGCTCTTCGCCGTTGTTACTGATAAAGCCCGTCTCTACCAGAATCGACGGAATATCCGGCGAACGCAGGACACCGAGGCTTGCATGCTCAGGGCGACGCTTATGCAGCGATCCAATGCTTTGCAGCTGGCTCAGTACGTTAGTGGCGACATCATACCCGACGCGCTGAGAATGACCGAACTGTAAATCCAACACCGCCTGGCTGAGATACGGATCGGCCTGGCTGTTTGCCAGCACATCGCCTGCCCCGCCTAACAGTTCAGACTGCTTCTCGTGCTCTTCAAGCCAGTTCGCCATTTCACTGTTGGCGCGACGGTTCGACAGCACCCATACCGACGCGCCGGTGGCGTTACGGTTCGGCGCAGCATCCGCGTGAATCGACACCAGGAAGTTGGCGTTTTGCTTACGCGCCACATCCGAGCGTCCCATCACTGAAATAAAGTAATCTCCGTCGCGGGTCATGACCCCTTTAAACATCGGATCGTCATTCAGAAGCGCACGCAGCTTACGGGCAATGGCGATAGTGACGTTTTTCTCCCGCGTGCCGCCCGGGCCAATCGCGCCAGGATCTTGCCCGCCGTGTCCGGCGTCGATGGCGATAATCACTTTGTCGCCACTGACCGGCGTACGCCGCGCGCTGACCGCCGGACGCGTCACCGTGTTGCTGCTGGTCACGGCGGTAAGTCGGTCATTTTGTGATTTAAACGGATTACGGGCTGGCTCAGACGGCCTTGGGGTATAAACCGGTGCCTCCACGCGTTTTGCTACAACAGGTGCAGGCGGTGGCGGCGGCGGAACATCAGCATTAATGGTAAAGACCACCGTATAATTGGCGCCGTTTTGCTGCTTAACCGCCTTCGTTTTGCCCTTTTCGGTGAGATCGACCACCAGACGCAGAGACTGCGCATCCTTCGGCGTCCCCGAACGGATGCTTTTCACCAGATTGTTGCCGCTGAACTGGAGCGGCAGCCCCTGGATCACCCCGGTCTGTTTAATATCGAGCGCCACGCTGCGGCTGTCGATTTGTGAGAAAGCATATTCAGGATCGCCCATAAAGCTGAACGTAATACGGGCCTGGCTATCGCCATTCGACACCTGAATATCCGAGAGGCTGGCCGCCCCGGCCTGCGCGCACAGCAGGACCGTGGCAGCCAGCACCCAACCTTTAACGCGATTAATCATCCCGTTATCCCTACGCTCAACCGGCTAAACGCGCCAGTAAGGAACAGCCTGATGAGGAAACCGCACTGATGCGCGCCTCACGCCCTTGTGCCTGGTAATCTAAGTGAATTTCGACATCCGGGTCAGGCAGCACACCCGCACCTTGTTGCGGCCACTCCACCAGGCAGATGGCGTCGTTGGCAAAGTAATCGCGGATCCCCATAAATTCCAGCTCCTCAGGATCCGCAAGACGATATAAATCAAAGTGGTACACCATGATATTTTCAAGCGTGTACGGTTCTACCAGCGTGTAGGTCGGGCTTTTTACGTTCCCGTTATGGCCTAACGCCTGCAAAAAGCCACGGCTGAAGGTTGTTTTACCCGCGCCTAAATCACCATACAGATAAATGACGGTCGCCCCCTGACAGGCCTGCGCCACGCGCTTGCCGAGATCTAAAGTGGCTTGTTCATCAGGTAAAGGAATCGCTCGATTAGTCATTTTCTACGTCAATCACATCCGGGTTAACAACACGCCGCAGCGTGCAAAAAAGATCGGTGGCCAGCATACCGCGCGTTCCGTAACAAGCAGCCAGCCTGTCAGCCGCCGCACCGTGGGCCACGCAGCCGGCACAGGCTGCATCATAAAGGGGAAGTTTCTGTCCGAGCAATGCGCCAATGATGCCAGAGAGCACATCGCCCATGCCGCCGCTCGCCATGCCTGCATTACCGGCATCAACGATGCCCATCGCACCATCGCTGGCGATAACGGTCCCCGCCCCTTTCAAAACGGCAACACCTCCGTAACGTTTTACCAGACGTTGGGCTGAAAGTAAGCGATCGCTTTCAATTTCTGCCACGCTACAGTTAAGCAGCCGTGCGGCTTCGCCGGGGTGCGGCGTCAGAATGCGATTGTGACGCTTATCCGGGTTTATTGCCAGAAGGTTAAGTGCGTCGGCATCCCAGAGCATCGGTTTACGAAAATTCTCGGCCTTTTGCAGGGCCTGTTTACCCCACTCCTGCTGACCCAGGCCCGGACCAATGACCACCACGTCCGCCCACTCAAGACCCTCTTCAATCGCCTGCGGGGTAAGCTCGTGGACCATCAGCTCCGGCCGCGCGGTAATAATGGGCGGGATGTTTTCGCTACGGGTCAGCACGCGTATTAATCCGGCGCCGCTGCGCAACGCGGCCTCTCCGGTCATACGAATCGCACCTGCCGTGCCGCGATCGCCGCCGATAATCAGCAGTCGGCCATGGTCGCCCTTATGGGACGTGGGACGGCGCGGCGGCAGCCACTGTGCAAGCAGGGAGGCATCAAAGCGGGTGATGTGGGTATCCTGTCCGGCCAGCCAGTTTTCCAGCCCCAGGGCGTTGTGGTGTAACGTGCCCACGACATCCCGCGCTTTACCGGTCAGTAAACCCGGCTTCAGGGCGATAAAGGTCACGGTGCGCGCCGCCTCAATCGACACGCCCGGCGTCACGCCGGTTTGCGCCATCAGGCCGGAGGGAATATCCAGCGCTACCACCGGGGCGGGGTGCGCATTAGCGCGCGTAATCAGCGCGGCGACGTCATCGCGAGGCGCGCGCATCAGTCCCGTCCCCAGCAGACCGTCAACAATCACGTCGACATCCTCGGGCCAGACGATATCAGGCGCATGAATAATGCCCCCCGCATTCAGCCAGGCCTCTCTCGCCATGCCCGCTTCTTCCGGTAACGGCTTGTCGCTCTCCAGCGCCAGCAGGGTGACGCGCAGCCCCGCCGCCACCGCAAGACGAGCCACCACATAACCATCGCCACCGTTATTGCCGTGTCCGCATAGGATCAGATAGTGCGAAGCCTCCGGATAAGCCGTACGCGCCACGTTAAACGCCGCCTCGCCCGCGCGCTGCATCAGTTCGTAAAGGGTAATGCCCAGGCTATCTGCGGCCTCTTTCTCGGCCCGACGGAGGTCATCCGCATGCCAGATGGAATGTGGTATACTTGCGGGGTTTTTCTTCACAGTATGGTCCGTCATGTCACAGCCCCTCGATCTCAATGAATTAGCGCAAAAAATAAAACAGTGGGGTGCTGAACTGGGCTTCCAGAAGGTCGGTATTACTGACACCGACCTCTCTGCCAGCGAGCCTAAGCTCCAGGCATGGCTGGATAAACAATACCACGGCGAAATGGAGTGGATGGCGCGTCACGGTATGATGCGTGCCCGCCCCCACGAGCTGTTGCCGGGTACGCTGCGCGTTATTAGCGTACGCATGAACTATCTGCCTGCTAACGCGGCCTTTGCGCGCACGCTAAAAAATCCTTCGCTGGGTTACGTCAGCCGATACGCTCTGGGACGTGACTACCATAAACTTCTGCGCAACCGTCTAAAAAAGCTCGGGGAAACCATTCAGCAGCACTGTGTTTCGCTGAATTTTAGACCCTTTGTCGATTCTGCGCCTATTCTTGAGCGCCCGATCGCCGAAAAAGCCGGGCTCGGCTGGACAGGTAAGCACTCACTTATCTTAAGCCGCGACGCGGGCTCATTCTTTTTCCTGGGTGAACTGCTGATTGATTTACCCCTGCCGGTAGACGGTCCGGTGGAAGAAGGCTGTGGTCGCTGTGTGGCCTGTATGACCATCTGCCCAACGGGCGCTATTGTCGAACCGTATACCGTTGATGCGCGCCGCTGTATCTCTTATCTCACTATCGAGCTGGAAGGCGCCATTCCAGAGGAATTTCGTCCGCTTATCGGCAACCGCATCTACGGCTGTGATGACTGTCAGCTGATTTGTCCGTGGAACCGTTATTCACAGTTGACGGACGAAGAAGACTTCAGTCCGCGCAAGGCGTTACATGCCCCGCAGTTGATCGAACTGTTCGCCTGGAGCGAAGCCTGGTTCCTGAAGGTGACGGAGGGTTCCGCCATACGTCGTATCGGCCACCTGCGCTGGCTGCGTAATGTGGCCGTTGCGCTGGGGAATGCCCCGTGGGATGAAGCAAATCTTCAGGCGCTCGAAAGCCGCAGAGGTGAGCACCCACTTCTTGATGAGCACATAGAATGGGCGATTGCGCAGCAAATTGAGAAGCGAAATGCCGGCGTGGTTGAAGTGCAGTTACCGAAGAAACAGCGCCTGGTCAGGGTGATTGAAAAAGGGCTGCCGCGGGATGTGTGATATATTCACAGGCTGTGAATAAAAATAAGAATTCAGGCGCCATCAGCTCTGGCAAACAGGTCAAGTGATCTCAATAACATTTTGAAATCAAATTTTCTTCATAAATTACAGTGCATTACGAAGATATTATTCACCCTGCTAACATTTCGTACAGACTGGTTTTAACACGGTTTCTGTGGATAACTCTGTTCACAAGAGTATTTCAGACATAATAGAAAACGTCCCCAACGAAGCACTTCGCTGTGGATAATCTGGAGATGAAGAAGAATTTGGAGCGGGAAACGAGACTCGAACTCGCGACCCCGACCTTGGCAAGGTCGTGCTCTACCAACTGAGCTATTCCCGCTTGGGTGTTCTGGTGCTATGCGTATCTTGCGATACTTTCAAATTTTGGAGCGGGAAACGAGACTCGAACTCGCGACCCCGACCTTGGCAAGGTCGTGCTCTACCAACTGAGCTATTCCCGCTTGGGTGTTCTGGTGCTGGCGTATCTTGCGATACTTTTCAAATTTTGGAGCGGGAAACGAGACTCGAACTCGCGACCCCGACCTTGGCAAGGTCGTGCTCTACCAACTGAGCTATTCCCGCAAATCTGTACTGCTTTTGTTGCTGTCGTAACGTGTAATTCTCTGTCGTTACGGGAGGCGCATTATACGAGAAATCCGTTTAGCTGCAACCCCCCTCAAAGCGATTTTTTTGAAATTCAGTTCAAGTGCTTATTTAATCGGCAAGCTGAACAATTTAGCGACAAAAACCCGGCCACGCAAGGCGCCGGATCGCAAAATCAGAGCTTAATAAAGTTTTCGCGATAGTACGCCAGCTCCGCAACAGACTCACGGATGTCGTCCATCGCCTGGTGCGTCCCCTGCTTTGTGAAGCCGTCGAGAATTTCCGGTTTCCATCGGCGGGCCAGCTCTTTCAGGGTGCTCACATCCAGATAGCGGTAGTGGAAGTAGGACTCCAGCTCCGGCATGTACTTAAACAGGAAACGACGATCCTGACCAATGCTGTTGCCACAGATAGGCGATTTTCCTGCTGGCACCCACTGCTTCAGAAATTCAAGCGTCGCCAGCTCCGCTTCGCGGTCGCCCAGGGAGCTGGCCTTCACGCGTTCCACCAGTCCGCTGCCGGTATGGGTACGCACGTTCCACTCATCCATCAGCGCAAGCTGGTCATCGGACTGGTGAACGGCAATCGTTGGGCCTTCCGCCAGAATATTGAGATTGGCATCGGTGACCAGTGTGGCGATCTCAATAATGCGATCGCGCTCGGGATCCAGGCCGGTCATCTCCAGATCGATCCAAATCAGGTTGTTTTCGTCCGCGCTCATGTTATTTTCCACCCTTCTCGCATAACCGGCAGTAGCAGGTTAACTAGTATTAATTAGAGTGTATCATAGAGGTTTTGCCCGCTACGGGCGACCAGGAGCCAGCGCGATTGAGTAAAAATAAACTCTCCAAAGGGCAGCAGCGCCGCGTGAATGCAAATCACCAGCGCCGTCTTAAAACCACTACGGAGAAGCCCGATTACGACGATAACCTGTTTGGCGAAGCGACAGAAGGCGTTGTGATTAGCCGCTTCGGCATGCACGCCGATGTCGAATCCGCCGACGGGGATATCCACCGTTGCAATATCCGTCGCACCATCCGTTCCCTGGTGACCGGTGACCGCGTGGTCTGGCGTCCAGGCAAAGAGGCGGCGGAAGGGGTAACGGTTAAAGGCATCGTTGAAGCCGTGCATGAACGCACGTCGGTTCTGACCCGTCCGGATTTCTACGACGGCGTGAAGCCTATTGCCGCCAACATCAACCAGATAGTGATCGTTTCAGCGATTTTGCCTGAGCTTTCGCTCAATATTATTGACCGTTATCTGGTGGCCTGCGAAACGCTACAGGTTGAGCCGCTCATCGTGCTGAATAAAATCGATCTGCTGGATGACGAGGCCATGGCCTTTGTAAATGAGCAGATGGATATTTACCGCAACATTGGCTATCGCGTGTTGATGGTTTCCAGCCGCACCAAAGATGGCCTGAAGCCGTTAGAAGATGCGCTGACCGACCGCATCAGCATCTTTGCGGGGCAGTCCGGCGTAGGTAAATCGAGCCTGCTTAACAACCTGCTCGGCCTTCAGCAGGAGATCCTGACCAACGATGTGTCTGACGTCTCGGGCCTGGGCCAGCACACCACCACCGCCTCACGTCTCTATCACTTCCCGCACGGCGGCGATGTGATTGACTCCCCAGGCGTGCGTGAATTTGGTCTCTGGCACCTCGAGCCGGAACAAATCTTTAACGGATTTGTCGAATTCCATGACTATTTAGGCGCTTGCAAATACCGCGACTGTAAACATGACAACGATCCGGGCTGCGCCATCCGCGAAGCGGTAGAGAACGGAGAAATTGCGGAAACCCGTTTCGAAAATTACCACCGTATTCTCGAAAGCATGGACCAGGTAAAAACGCGTAAAAACTTTTCTGATTCTGATAACTGACAACTAAGCTAAGCGTCGCTAAAATCGTCCCCTTTTTCAGGTTCCGGCAGCGTAATGCCGGATCAGGAACGACAAAACAATGGCCTGGAGGCTACCTTGTTAAACTCATTTAAACTTTCGCTTCAATACATTCTGCCGAAACTGTGGCTCACTCGCCTGGCGGGCTGGGGCGCGAGCAAACGAGCGGGCTGGCTGACTAAACTGGTCATCGACCTGTTCGTGAAATACTACAAGGTCGACATGAAAGAAGCGCAGAAGCCGGATACGGCAAGCTACCGCACCTTCAACGAATTTTTTGTGCGTCCGCTGCGCGACGAAGTGCGCCCGCTGAATACCGACCCGAACGTGCTGGTGATGCCAGCGGACGGCGTGATCAGCCAGCTGGGTAAAATTGAAGACGACAAGATTTTGCAGGCGAAAGGCCATAACTACAGCCTGGAAGCGCTGCTGGCCGGTAACTACATAATGGCCGATCTGTTCCGCAACGGGACTTTCGCGACCACCTATCTCTCCCCGCGCGACTACCACCGCGTGCATATGCCGTGTAATGGTATTCTGCGCGAGATGATCTACGTGCCGGGGGATCTGTTCTCTGTAAACCACCTGACGGCGCAAAACGTTCCTAACCTGTTTGCCCGTAACGAGCGCGTCATCTGCCTGTTTGATACTGAGTTTGGCCCAATGGCGCAGATTCTGGTGGGTGCTACCATTGTAGGCAGCATCGAAACCGTCTGGGCGGGCACCATTACGCCGCCGCGCGAAGGCGTGATCAAGCGCTGGACCTGGCCTGCCGGCGAAGAAGAAGGTTCTGTGGCCCTGCTGAAAGGTCAGGAAATGGGCCGCTTCAAGCTGGGCTCAACGGTCATCAACCTGTTCGCACCGGGCAAAGTTAACCTGGTCGACGAGCTGGAAAGCCTGTCCGTGACCAAACTCGGCCAGCCTCTGGCAGTATCGACGGAGGACTTTGTGACGCCAGAGGTTGCGCCTGCCCCGTTGCCGGAAGAAGAGATCAAAGCCGAGCACGACGCCAGCCCGCTGGTTGACGACAAAAAAGACGAAGGCTAACAACAGAAGGATCGCTGACGTGCGCCCGATTATCGTATTACTGATGGCCTGGTGCCTCAGCATGGGGGCGTACGCAGCGACGGCCCCCGACGCCAAACAGATAACCCAGGAGCTGGAGCAGGCAAAAGCGGCGAAACCCGCTCAGCCGGAGACCGTTGAGTCACTCCAGTCTGCACTGAACGCGCTTGAGGAACGAAAGGGTTCCCTTGAGCGCGCGCAGCAGTATCAGCAGGTTATCGACAACTTCCCCAAACTCTCTCAGACCCTGCGCTCGCAGCTAAACAACCTGCGCGATGAACCACGCCAGGTCCCCGCGGGGATGACGTCCGAGGCGCTGAATCAGGAGATCCTGCAAGTCAGCAGCCAGCTGCTGGAAAAAAGCCGTCTGGCGCAGCAGGAGCAGGAACGGGCGCGTGAAATTGCCGATTCCCTCAGTCAGCTTCCACAGCAGCAAACCGATGCCCGCCGTCAGTTAAATGAGGTGGAACGCCGCATCGGGACGCAGACAGGCAGCACACCGCAGAATCAGGCGCAAAATCTTGGGTTACAGGCGGAATCCGCCAGACTAAAAGCGCTGGTTGATGAACTGGAGCTGGCGCAGCTTTCCGCTAACAACCGCCAGGAACTGTCCCGGATGCGTTCCGAGCTGGCGCAGAAGCAGAGCCAGCAGCTGGATGCATATCTCCAGGCGCTGAGAAATCAACTCAACAGCCAGCGTCAGCGTGAAGCTGAACGTGCGCTGGAAAGCACCGAGTTACTGGCCGAAAACAGTGCTAACCTGCCCGACAGCATCGTCGCCCAGTTTAAGGTTAACCGCGAGCTTTCTGCCGCGCTGAATCAGCAGGCGCAGCGCATGGATTTGGTGGCCTCGCAGCAGCGTCAGGCCACCAATCAAACCCTCCAGGTTCGTCAGGCGCTCAACACGCTGCGTGAACAGTCCCAGTGGCTTGGCTCGTCTAACCTGTTGGGCGAAGCGTTACGCGCGCAGGTGGCTCGTCTGCCAGAGATGCCAAAACCGCAGCAGCTTGATACGGAGATGGCGCAGTTGCGCG
Organism: Enterobacter sp. DTU_2021_1002640_1_SI_PRY_ASU_LCPMC_013; assembly: GCF_032389435.1. Lineage (NCBI taxonomy): Bacteria > Pseudomonadati > Pseudomonadota > Gammaproteobacteria > Enterobacterales > Enterobacteriaceae > Enterobacter > Enterobacter sp. DTU_2021_1002640_1_SI_PRY_ASU_LCPMC_013. The sequence continues at coordinate 429,041 of NZ_CP135594.1, read as the reverse complement.
TTCAGCGTCTTCATTATGAAGATCTCCTCAACAAGCAGCCGCAAATCCGCCAGATCCGTCAGGCTGACGGACAGCCGCTCACCGGCGAGCAAAGTCGTATTCTGGAAGCGCAGCTGCGCACCCAACGCGAACTGCTCAATTCCCTGTTGCAGGGAGGCGATACGCTGATCCTTGAGCTGACCAAGCTGAAAGTCTCGAATAGCCAGCTGGAGGATGCGCTGAAAGAGGTCAACGAAGCCACGCACCGCTACCTTTTCTGGACGTCCGACGTGCGGCCGATGACCTTCGCCTGGCCGATTGAGATTGTGCAGGATCTGCGCCGCCTCATTTCGCTGGACACCTTCAGCCAGCTGGGCCTCGCCAGCGTAATGATGATAACCAGCAAGGAGACCATCTTCCCGCTGCTGGGGGCGCTGATTCTGGTGGGCTTCAGTATTTATTCCCGTCGTCACTTCACCCGTTTCCTTGAGCGCTCCAGCGCCCGAGTGGGAAAAGTAACCCAGGATCACTTCTGGCTGACGTTGCGTACTGTGTTCTGGTCAATTCTGGTCGCGTCTCCGCTGCCGGTGCTGTGGATGACGCTCGGATACGGCCTGCGTGAAGCCTGGCCCTACCCGCTTGCCGTCGCGATTGGCGATGGCGTGACCGCCACCGTTCCGCTGCTGTGGGTGGTGATGATTTGCGCCACGTTTGCGCGGCCAAATGGTCTGTTCATCGCTCACTTTGGCTGGCCGCGTAATCGCGTTGCGCGGGCGATGCGTTACTACCTGATGAGTATCGGGCTGATTGTGCCGCTGATTATGGCGTTGATCATGTTCGATAATCTCAATGACCGGGAGTTCTCCGGCTCGCTGGGACGGCTGTGCTTTATGCTGATCTGCGGGGCGTTAGCGGTAGTGACGCTCAGCCTGAAACGCGCCGGGATCCCGCTCTATCTCGACAAGACCGGCAGCGGTGATAACATGTTTAACCGTCTGCTGTGGAACCTGCTGCTCAGCGCGCCGCTGGCGGCGATGCTGGCGGCAGCGGTCGGTTATCTCGCCACGGCGCAGGCGCTGCTCGCCCGACTGGAAACGTCGGTGGCTATCTGGTTCCTGCTGCTGGTGGTCTACCATGTTATTCGCCGCGGCATGCTGATCCAGCGTCGTCGTCTGGCGTTTGACCGTGCCAAACACCGTCGCGCAGAAATTCTGGCCCAGCGCGCGCGGGGTGAGGAAGAGCCGAACCACGTCAACAGCACCGAAGGGACCACAGACGCCGATGACGTCGAACTGGATCTGGATGCGATCAGTACCCAGTCCCTGCGGCTGGTACGCTCAATTCTGATGCTGGTTGCCCTGCTGTCGGTGATCTTCCTGTGGTCGGAAATCCACTCCGCGTTTGGCTTCCTGGAGAACATCTCTTTATGGGATGTGACGTCCACGGTGCAGGGAGTCGAAAGCTTAGAGCCCATCACCTTAGGGGCCGTGCTGATTGCGATTCTGGTGCTGATCATCACCACGCAGCTGATCCGTAACTTCCCTGCCCTGCTGGAGCTGGCGCTGTTGCAGCATCTGGATTTAACCCCCGGCACAGGCTATGCGATCACCACCATCACCAAGTATTTAATCATGCTGTTTGGTGGGCTGGTTGGCTTCTCGATGATTGGTATCGAATGGTCGAAACTGCAATGGCTGGTTGCCGCCCTGACCGTAGGCCTGGGCTTTGGTTTACAGGAGATTTTTGCCAACTTCGTTTCTGGTCTGATCATTCTGTTTGAAAAGCCGATTCGAATTGGCGATACGGTGACCATCCGCGATCTCACCGGCAGCGTCACCAGGATCAACACCCGCGCCACCACCATCAGCGACTGGGACCGTAAAGAGATCATCGTCCCGAACAAGGCGTTTATTACCGAGCAGTTTATCAACTGGTCGCTGTCCGACTCCGTCACGCGTGTGGTGCTGACCGTACCCGCTCCGTCGGATGCCAACAGCGAAGAGGTGACGCAGATCCTCTATACGGCTGCTGAACGCTGTTCGCTGGTAATCGACAACCCGCCGCCGGAAGTATTCCTGGTTGATTTGCAGCAGGGGATCCAGATTTTCGAGCTGCGTATCTACGCCGCCGAGATGGGACACCGTATGCCGCTGCGCCATGAGATCCACCAGCTGATCCTGGCTGGCTTCCGCGAGCACGGAATTGATATGCCGTTCCCGCCGTTCCAGATGCGTCTGGAAACGCTGGACGGACGTAAGACGGGAAGAACGTTGACGTCAGCGGCGCGTACGCGCCCGGCGGGAAGTTTGTAATCCTTTCCCCCTCCCCGTCGGGAGGGGGTCAATCCTTTACGCCACTTCTGCTACACAGGCCGTCGAGCGACGACGGTAATGCTCATAAATCCCCATTGCCAGCAGCGAGAAGAAGATCGGTCCGCCAACCATCCACAGCGTGCTGTTCCAGTCATTTGCCTCAACCACGGGCTGAATGACGGTAAAGATGTTGGCGAACGCGACGACCAGCACCACAACAGTGGTCGCCAGCAGCGTCGCCGCGCGGGTTTTGAAGATCACAAACGGCCGCTCCAGATCCCGCTTCGCCTTAAAGAACGGGAACGCCAGGGTCAGGAACAGATACGGAAGCGTCATCGATACGTTCGCCATCAGGGTCAGCTTGTTATAGAACGCCGACGCGGTATCACCGCCGAAGGACACCAGCAGAATGAACACGCACACCAGCAGGCACTGCATCCACATCGCGTTGGCAGGCATACCGGCAGCGTTCAGCTGCGTCATACGTGCGGGCCACAGCGCCTTTGGCGTCCCCTGAATAATCGCTTTCAGCGGCGAGTAGATCAGCGTGAAGAATGCGCCAGTATAGGCGAGGAACATCGACAAACCGGTAATCCGCGCAAACCAGATCCCCAGGGTGGCCGACGTTTCCGGCGCGAGATCCATGGCGTTGCCCAGCGTCACCCCCAGGCTTTTCATCAGCACGTAGGTAATGTTGCCGAGGTTGGTGGTGTTATTACTTAACATCTGCTGCCAGTTGGTGCTGACGCCCCAGAGGAAAATCGCCAGTGAGTAGCCAATGGAAATGACGATGGCGGCAAAGATAATACCTTTGGCGAAGTTCTTTTCCGGATTTTCGGTTTTGTCGACCAGCCCGCCCACGGCTTCAATTCCACCGTAAGCAAAGATGGCAAACACCACGAAGGAGAGCATGGCCAGCCCGGACTGGTAACCCGGATTAGGCGATGAAACGAAGTTGACTTCCTGTGCGAAATGCCCGCCGTTCAGGCACAGAATAGCGATGCTGACCAGCAGCAGCACCAGGTTCAGGCACATCACGGAAATGCCGCCAACGGCAGTGATACGGGCAATTTTGTTGATGCCTTTCGAGGCCACCAGGGTGACCACCACCATCCAGCACACTGCCAGAATACCGACCACCTGCGTGGAGCTCAGCCCCGCCAGAGACCAGACTTGCGTTTTATCCGCACCGAAGAGAAACGTTGAGAACGGCACCCAAACCTTGGCCGCCGTGCTGACCATCCAGACGACGTAGGATGAAAACCACATGAACGTACCGATAAACGCGTAACGGGGGCCGACGCTGTTGTTCATCCACGAATAGATGCCGCCTTCTTCTTTCCTGTACGCCGAGCCCATCTCCGCCATCATCAGCGCAAACGGGATAAAGAAGAACAGAGCGGAAACGATATAAAACGGCGTCGCGCTGTAGCCCATCAGATAAAACGCGGACGGGCTATTGGCAAAGCCAAAGACTGACGTAAAAATCATCAGAATGAGCCCAGTAAGGGTCATTTTTTTGAGTGAGTGAGACATATAACCATCCGAAACGGAATTAAACTGCGCGGATGGTAGCAGATGACCAGACAAACAATGTGGCTATCCGAGTCAAATTAAGAAAAAGACCCGTATAGAGAGAAATGAGCAGTTTTTAATGTGGCAGAGTTAAATGACCGAGTAGGCCGGGTAAGCGCAGCGCCACCCGGCATTTTTTCAGGCGCGATCGACCGTAAAGGCAATCACATCGCCCAGGTGCTCGGCACCCAGCGCCAGCATGACCAGGCGATCCACACCCAGCGCCACGCCGGAGCAGTCCGGCAGACCGGCTTTAAGCGCTTCCAGCAGATGAGTATCAATCGGCTGCTGCGGCAGACCGCGCGCGTTGCGCTTGCGGTTATCCTGCTCGAAACGCTGCTGCTGTTCGCGCGCGTCGGTCAGCTCGTGGAAACCGTTCGCCAGCTCGATGCCTTTGAAATACACCTCAAAACGCTCCGCCACGCGGTGATCTTCGGTGCTGATCTGCGCCAGTGAGGCCTGGCTGGCCGGGAAGTGATAGACAAACGTCGGACGATCTTTGCCAATCTGCGGTTCAACACCAAAGGTGAACAGCAGTTGCAGCAGCGTGTCGCGATCCTCTTCATTATCCGCCACGTTGCTCAGATCCAGTTTTGCCGCCACTTCACGCAGCTGTGTTTTATCAGCCGACAGTGGATCGATTTCCAGATGGCGCTGGAAGGCCTGCTGATAGGAGAGCGTTTCAGCTTCCGCGCAATCCAGCACCTGTTGCAGCAGATCGTCAACTTCGTTCATCAGACGATACATGTCGTAGTGCGGGCGGTACCACTCCAGCATGGTGAATTCCGGATTATGGTGTCGGCCCATCTCTTCATTACGGAAGCTACGGCACAGCTGATAGACCGGACCACACCCGGCCGCCAGCAGACGCTTCATATGGTATTCCGGGCTGGTCATCAGATACAGATTCATGCCCTGAGAGTGGCCTGGGCCAACAAAACGGGTTTCAAACGGGACCAGATGAATATCCGTGACCGTCGCCTGACTCATGCACGGCGTTTCCACCTCCAGGACGCCGCGGTCGGCAAAGAAACGGCGGATCTCCGCCATAATTGCTGCGCGCTTTAGCAGGTTTGGAATGGATGCGCTCGGCTGCCAGGTGGCCGTTTCGCTCATGAGTTATTTCTCCGTTTTCAGACAAGGGCACGAAGTCTACTCGTAAGCCGGGGCAGAGACAAATTTTGCACAGTAAAAGTCCTTTTTCATTGCACAGAGAAATACTGTGACGCCATTCATTAATCACGATGATAAATCACCGCACAGAACAGCAAAAAAATCGAACACGTCAAATTTCCCTCACTTCTACGCGGTTATACTGTTTTACCCATAAAGGAGCAGTGGAATCGCTTCCGCAATCGCCCGTTCGGGCAGGTGAACGTCCTTTAGTTCATCCCGTTGCGGGAAAACAAAAATCTGGAGGAATGTCGTGCAAACTTTTCAAGCCGATCTTGCCGTAATAGGCGCTGGCGGGGCTGGATTACGCGCTGCAATTGCTGCGGCACAAGCCAATCCGAACGCTAAAATCGCATTGATTTCAAAAGTCTATCCGATGCGCAGCCACACGGTAGCCGCAGAAGGAGGATCCGCCGCCGTCGCGCAGGATCATGACAGCTTCGAATACCATTTCCACGACACGGTTGCAGGGGGCGACTGGCTTTGCGAACAGGATGTCGTTGATTACTTCGTGCACCATTGCCCAACGGAAATGACCCAGCTGGAACAGTGGGGATGCCCGTGGAGCCGCCGTCCGGACGGGAGCGTCAACGTCCGCCGCTTCGGTGGCATGAAGATCGAACGCACCTGGTTTGCCGCCGATAAGACCGGCTTCCACATGCTGCACACCCTGTTCCAGACCTCCCTCCAGTTCCCACAAATCCAGCGCTTTGACGAACATTTCGTTCTCGACATTCTGGTCGACGACGGTCATGCGCGCGGACTGGTGGCGATGAACATGATGGAAGGCACGCTTGTCCAGATCCGCGCTAAGGCGGTGGTGATGGCAACGGGCGGTGCGGGTCGCGTATACCGATACAACACCAACGGCGGCATCGTCACCGGTGACGGTATGGGCATGGCGCTCAGCCACGGCGTCCCGCTGCGTGATATGGAGTTCGTCCAGTATCACCCAACCGGCCTGCCGGGCTCCGGCATACTGATGACGGAAGGCTGCCGCGGTGAAGGCGGTATTCTGGTCAACAAAAACGGCTATCGCTATTTGCAGGATTACGGCATGGGTCCGGAAACCCCGCTTGGCGAGCCGAAAAACAAATACATGGAACTCGGCCCACGCGACAAAGTTTCTCAGGCTTTCTGGCACGAGTGGCGCAAAGGCAACACCATCTCAACGCCGCGCGGCGACGTGGTGCATCTCGACCTGCGTCATCTCGGCGAGAAGAAACTGCTGGAGCGTCTGCCGTTTATCTGCGAGCTGGCGAAAGCCTATGTGGGCGTCGATCCGGTGAAAGAGCCGATCCCGGTGCGTCCAACCGCGCACTACACCATGGGCGGTATCGAAACCGACCAGCAGTGCGAAACCCGCATCAAAGGGCTGTTTGCGGTGGGCGAGTGTTCCTCCGTCGGTCTGCACGGCGCAAACCGTCTGGGCTCGAACTCGCTGGCTGAGCTGGTGGTCTTTGGTCGCATGGCGGGCGAACGTGCGATGGAGCGTGCCGCAACGGCAGGTGAAGCTAACAGCGCGGCGCTGGATGCGCAGGTTGCAGACGTCGAAAAACGCCTGAAAGACCTGGTGAACCAGGAAGGTAACGAAAACTGGTCGAAGATCCGCGACGAAATGGGGCTGTCGATGGAAGAAGGCTGCGGGATCTACCGTACGCCAGAGCTGATGCAGAAAACCGTCGACAAGCTGGCGGAACTCCAGGAACGCTTCAAGCGCGTGCGTGTCACCGACACCTCCAGCGTCTTCAATACCGATCTGCTTTATACCATTGAACTGGGCCACGGCCTGAACGTCGCAGAATGTATGGCCCATTCCGCCCTGGCGCGTAAAGAGTCCCGCGGCGCGCACCAGCGCCTGGATGAGGGTTGCACCGAACGTGACGACGTCAATTTCCTTAAACACACTCTCGCCTGGCGCGATGCGGATGGCACTACGCGACTGGACTACAGCGACGTGAAAATCACCACGCTGCCACCGGCGAAACGCGTGTACGGTGCAGAAGCAGAAGCCGCCGATAAGAAGGAGAAGGCGAATGGCTGAGATGCAAAAACTGAAAATTGAAGTGGTGCGCTACAATCCGGAAGTGGACGCCGCGCCGCACAGCGCTTTCTATGAAGTCCCTTACGACGAGCAAACCTCCCTGCTGGATGCGCTCGGCTATATCAAAGATAACCTGGCCCCAGACCTGAGTTACCGCTGGTCCTGCCGCATGGCAATTTGCGGCTCCTGCGGCATGATGGTCAACAAGGTGCCAAAGCTGGCGTGTAAAACCTTCCTGCGTGATTACACCAAAGGTATCAAGGTTGAAGCGCTGGGCAACTTCCCGATTGAGCGCGATCTGGTGGTCGACATGACCCACTTTATCGAAAGCCTCGAAGCGATTAAGCCGTACATCATCGGCAACCCGCGCACGCCGGATCAGGGGCCAAACACCCAAACGCCCGCGCAGATGGCGAAATACCATCAGTTCTCCGGCTGCATCAACTGCGGCCTGTGCTACGCCGCCTGTCCGCAGTTTGGCCTGAACCCTGAGTTTATCGGCCCGGCCGCCATTACCCTGGCGCACCGCTATAACGAAGACAGCCGCGACCACGGCAAAAAAGAACGTATGGCCCAGCTGAACAGCCAGAACGGGGTCTGGACCTGCACGTTTGTCGGTTACTGCTCCGAAGTCTGTCCGAAGCATGTCGACCCGGCTGCCGCCATTCAGCAGGGTAAGGTGGAAAGCTCGAAAGACTTTCTTATCGCTACCCTGAAACCACGCTAAGGAGTGCAAGATGACGACTAAACGCAAAGCCTACGTGCGACCAATGCCGTCCACCTGGTGGAAAAAACTGCCGTTTTATCGCTTCTATATGCTGCGTGAAGGCACGGCTGTTCCCGCGGTCTGGTTCAGCCTCGAACTGCTGTACGGGGTTTATGCCCTCAAGCACGGCCCGGAAGCCTGGGCCAGTTTTGTGGGCTTCCTGCAAAACCCAATCATCGTAGTGCTGAACCTGATTGTGCTCGCCGCCGCGCTGCTTCATACCAAAACCTGGTTTGAACTGGCGCCAAAAGCAGCGAACATCATTGTAAAAGGCGAAAAAATGGGGCCAGAGCCGGTCATTAAAGGGCTCTGGGCAGTGACGGCAGTTGTCTCTGTGGTCATTCTGTTTGTCGCACTGTTCTGGTAAGGAGACTACTGTGATCAATCCAAATCCAAAACGTTCAGACGAGCCGGTCTTCTGGGGGCTGTTTGGCGCAGGCGGCATGTGGAGCGCCATTATTGCCCCGGTCATTATCCTGCTGGTCGGGATCATGCTGCCGCTGGGGCTGTTCCCGGGCGATGCGCTGAGCTATGAGCGCGTACTGGCCTTTGCGAGCAGCTTTATTGGCCGCGTGTTCATCTTCCTGATGATCGTCCTGCCGCTGTGGTGTGGTCTGCACCGTATCCACCATGCGATGCACGATCTGAAAATCCATGTGCCAAGCGGTAAATGGGTCTTCTACGGTCTGGCGACCATTCTGACGGTCGTCACGTTGATTGCCGTGGTCACCATCTGACTGAACAGGCCCGCCATCCGGCGGGCTTTTTACTTTTTCATCTGCTCCACCAGCCACCGGGAAAATTCGCGCATGGCTGGCGTTTCTGCCCGGGACTGCAATCGGGTCAGCCAGTAGCTGCCGAGCTCAATCTGCGTCGCAAAGGGCTGCACAATGCGCTCGCTGGCTAACAGATGGGTAAACATATCGACAGGCGCAATAGCAATGCCCACCCCTGCCTGAGCGGCCTCCAGCATGGTCACGGACGAATCAAATACCATCACGCGGTGCGTTGGCGAAGGGGGATGCTCGCCGGCCGCCTGCATCCACGCGGTCCACTCGTCGCGTCGGTAGGAGCGCAGCAGCGTAAACCTGAGGATGTCGGCCGGACTGTGCAGACTGGCGGCGATATCAGGCGTACACAGCGGCGCGAGCGGCGCATGACAAAGAAATTCAGCCTCGGTGCCGTGCCACGCCCCGCCACCGTAGCGGATCGTATAGTCAAGCCCTTCGGCAGCCGGATCAACGCGGTTGTTATGGGTGGAAAGCTGAAGATCGATGTGTGGATAGCCACGGCGAAAATCCTCCAGCTGCGAGAATAAGACCCCGGTGGCAAACGTACCCACCACGCCGATTTTCAGCTTCTCCTGCGCACGATGGTTAGCGAAGCGATCCAGCATTCCGGCTATACGATCGAACGAATCATTCAGCACCGGCAGTAAATTTTCGCCCTCGGTAGTCAACATCAGCCCGCGCGACACGCGAACGAACAGCTGACAGTTCAGGTGCTGCTCCAGCGTTTTCACATGCTGGCTAATAGCCGAATGCGTCACGTTCAGTTCAATGGCCGCATGCGTAAAGCTGAGATGTCTTGCGGCGGCCTCAAAAGCCCGAAGCGAATTGAGGGGTAGATAGCTTCGCGTCATGGTCGCTTCCGTTAGAAAAATTAACAGCTAATGCTAAATTTAACCGTTTGTCAGGCACAGTCAAATCCAACAGACTACGCCTGTCTGACGGGCCCGGACATCCCCTTGACTCGCTATTACGGAAGATTACTGATGATGAAAAAATCCCTTTGCTGCGCCCTGCTGCTCGGCATCTCTTGCTCTGCTCTCGCCACGCCAGTGTCAGAAAAACAGCTGGCGGAGGTGGTCGCGAATACGGTTACCCCGCTGATGAAAGCCCAGTCTGTTCCAGGCATGGCGGTGGCCGTTATTTATCAGGGAAAACCGCACTATTACACGTTTGGCAAGGCCGATATCGCGGCGAATAAACCCGTTACGCCTCAGACCCTGTTCGAGCTGGGTTCTATAAGTAAAACCTTCACCGGCGTTTTAGGTGGGGATGCCATTGCTCGCGGTGAAATTTCGCTGGACGATCCGGTGACCAGATACTGGCCACAGCTGACGGGCAAGCAGTGGCAGGGTATTCGTATGCTGGATCTCGCCACCTACACCGCTGGCGGCCTGCCGCTACAGGTACCGGATGAGGTCACGGATAACGCCTCCCTGCTGCGCTTTTATCAAAACTGGCAGCCGCAATGGAAGCCTGGCACAACGCGTCTTTACACCAACGCCAGCATCGGTCTTTTTGGTGCGCTGGCGGTCAAACCTTCTGGCATGCCCTATGAGCAGGCCATGACGACGCGGGTCCTTAAGCCGCTCAAGCTGGACCATACCTGGATTAACGTGCCGAAAGCGGAAGAGGCGCATTACGCCTGGGGCTATCGTGACGGTAAAGCGGTGCGCGTTTCGCCGGGTATGCTGGATGCACAAGCCTATGGCGTGAAAACCAACGTGCAGGATATGGCGAACTGGGTCATGGCAAACATGGCGCCGGAGAACGTTGCTGATGCCTCACTTAAGCAGGGCATCGCGCTGGCGCAGTCGCGCTACTGGCGTATCGGGTCAATGTATCAGGGTCTGGGCTGGGAGATGCTCAACTGGCCCGTGGAGGCCAACACGGTGGTCGAGGGCAGCGACAGTAAGGTAGCGCTGGCGCCGTTGCCCGTGGCAGAAGTGAATCCACCGGCTCCCCCGGTCAAAGCGTCCTGGGTCCATAAAACGGGCTCTACTGGCGGGTTTGGCAGCTACGTGGCCTTTATTCCTGAAAAGCAGATCGGTATTGTGATGCTCGCGAATACAAGCTATCCGAACCCGGCACGCGTTGAGGCGGCATACCATATCCTCGAGGCGCTACAGTAAAACATTGCCGGGTGGCGCTGCGCTTACCCGGCCTATACAACGCGTGAACTTTGTAGGCCGGGTAAGGCGAAGCCGCCACCCGGCAAAACACCCTGCACAATCTCCCGCATTTTCCTTGCTGTCATCTACACTTAACAAAAAACAGTAAGGAAACTCCTATGCGCATTCTGCCTGTTATTGCCGCAGTAACAGCCGCGTTTTTAGTGGTTGCTTGCAGTTCCCCTACTCCTCCGCCTGGCGTTATGGTAGTCAGTAATTTCGACGCACAGCGCTTCCTCGGCACCTGGTATGAAATCGCCCGAATGGACCATCAGTTCGAACGGGGCTTAGAAAAAGTCACGGTCAGCTACAGCGCGATGGATGACGGCGGGATCCGGGTCATTAACCGCGGCTATAACCCGGATCGCCAGATGTGGCAGCAGTCAGTTGGTCAGGCCTATTTCACCGGCGCGTCTAACCGCGCGGCCATGAAAATCTCTTTCATCGGCCCATTCTACGGCGGGTATAACGTCATTGCGCTGGACAGAGAGTACCGCCATGCGCTGGTGTGTGGGCCGGATCGCAACTATCTGTGGCTCCTCTCCCGCACGCCAACGATCTCGACGGAAATGAAACAGCAGATGCTGGACATAGCGACCCGGCAAGGGTTTGACGTGACGAAATTAATCTGGGTAAAACAGCTGCATTAGTGCGTACTGAGTTTTAACCCGATGATACCCGCGACGATTAACGCGAGGCTGGCGATACGCGCCAGACTCGCAGACTCCCCCAGCAGCAGAATGCCGGTAATGGCAGCCCCTACCGCGCCAATTCCAGTCCAGACAGCGTAAGCCGTTCCGACTGGCAAGGTTCGCATCGCCCATGACAGCATGACGATACTGACAATCATTGCGGCGATAGTGATGACGCTGGGCGTCAGGCGGGTAAAACCGTGGGTATATTTCAGGCCAATTGCCCATACCACTTCGAGCAAACCGGCAATAACAAGAACGATCCAGGACATATCAGGCTCCTTAACTTAACGACAAGTTGGGGCCGTCCCCGATGAATGAAGCGCTTACGGGTCGTCCCGCAAGGCTGAGGTTGCGCCTTATATTTTGGTTAGCATGGAATTTTTTTTCAAACTTTTTCTGCTGAACACGTTAAGGCAAGAAATAGCCTCAGTAAGGCACGGAGTTCAGGCATTTATGACTCATCCGACTTCTCTATGATGATAGGCTTTCTGATGGCAGGAAGCCAAACCACTAGCCGACTGCGAAAATTATATGTTCAAAATTCTTTTGATTGACCGTTGTCACTTCACCCGCACGGGATTTGAAGCCTGGCTCAATCATTCAGACCTGTTTTCGGGTCATTTCGTCGTAACCGGGGTAAATAATCTTTTCCTCGCCAGAGAGCATATCCTGCAATGGAAACCTGCGCTGGTCATCGCTGATTTATCGGGCTTCCGGCAGGATTTACACCATTTTCAGCAGCTATCTTCCCTGCTTATTGCCAGCGAAACATTGCCTTTTATTATGCTGCAATCGGGGCAGGAGCAGGAGATGACAGATTATCTGGCGCAGTTCCCGATATGGGCTTCACTCTCCAAAAATACCGATCTGGAAGGGCTGGCGGCGGTGATAAACGACGCGCTAACGACATGCGCAAGCGCGGAGCTTCCGGAAATGGCGGCACCGTTACTGACGCGTCAGGAAGAGAGAGTACTGACCCTGTGGATGGATGGTGCGAGCAACCAGAAAATTGCCAGCAATCTGCGCATTAACGGAAAAACGGTGTATACGTACAAACGCAATATCCGCATGAAGCTTCATATGGATACGCGTTACTCCCCGTTTTTATCGCTACAGGAAGTGGAGAATTGACGGTACGGTGAAGTTAGCTGCCGTACCGTCGCTTTCATTAGTTCTGAGCTTTAGTTGCTGCGCCAGAAATCGCGTTACCACCGTCGGAGATATCTTCCCCTACGCCACGGGTGGTGTTACATGCAGTCAGTACCGAAGAAAGCACCAGAACAGAAAAGATCGCTGCAATTGTTTTCTTAACCATAATATCTTCCTTTTATAGCCAAAGTTATTTTGTGTATAGCAACTTAAGAATAGACAAGATCTTGTCGTTTGACGGAAAAGGAAGAATTTTTAGGAAAATTAGACGGAATTAGCTGGCCGCATGGGAAATGATATGGCCGAGATCCTGAATATCTTCGCCCACGCCACGCGCGGTGTTACAACCGGAGAGAATTGCGCTGGAGAACGCTAACAGAAGCAGAATTTTAACGGTACGTTTCATCTTCCCTGCCTGCAAAATCAGGCGCAGCGGGCGCTGCGCCTTTAATCATGACGTAAATTACTTCACGCGGGATACGTATTCGCCGGAGCGGGTATCCACTTTGATCACTTCACCAATCTGTACGAACAGTGGCACTTTAACCACCGCGCCGGTAGACAGGGTGGCAGGCTTGCCGCCAGTACCTGCGGTATCACCTTTCAGACCTGGATCGGTTTCAACGATTTCCAGCTCAACGAAGTTCGGAGGCGTAACCGCGATAGGCTGACCGTTCCACAGGGTAACGATGCACTCAGCCTGATCCAGCAGCCACTTGGCGTTGTCGCCAATCGCTTTCGCGTCCGCAGACAGCTGCTCGAAGGTTTCGTTGTTCATGAAGTGCCAGAACTCACCGTCGTTGTACAGGTAAGTCAGGTTCATATCGACAACATCAGCGCCTTCAGCGGAGTCAGTAGATTTGAAGGTTTTCTCAACACGGGTACCGGTCAGCAGGCGGCGCAGCTTAACGCGTGCGAATGCCTGGCCTTTACCTGGTTTAACGAATTCGCTGGCTTCAACCGCGTACGGTTCGCCGTCCATCATGATTTTAAGACCAGCACGAAAATCGTTGCTATAGTACGTTGCCATAAGGCCCTCTAAATTTGTTAACTGGTAGCTAAGCCACAAAATGGCGCATATTGTAACCCTAAACACCCCGTCCAGAGAAGATTGGTTATCGCAACTTGCCGATGTAATCACCAGTCCTGATGAATTGCTGCGTCTTTTAGACCTCGAACAGCACGAAGCGTTGCGTGCAGGTCGTGAGGCGAAGCGCCTTTTCGCCCTGCGCGTTCCCCGCGCGTTTGTTGCCCGAATGGAAAAGGGTAACCCTGATGATCCATTATTAAAACAAACGCTTACCTCTCAGGATGAGTTTATTACCGCCCCCGGATACAGCACCGATCCGCTGGAAGAGCAAAACAGTGTCGTACCGGGTTTGCTGCATAAATACCGTAATCGCGCCCTGCTGCTGGTTAAGGGTGGTTGCGCGGTAAATTGCCGCTATTGCTTCCGTCGCCACTTCCCGTACGCCGAAAATCAGGGCAATAAACGCAACTGGCAGGTGGCACTGGACTACATCGCGGCGCACCCGGAGCTGGATGAAATCATCTTTTCCGGCGGCGACCCGCTGATGGCAAAAGATCATGAGCTGGACTGGCTGCTGACTCAGCTTGAGACCATCCCGCACATTAAGCGTCTGCGCATTCACAGCCGTTTACCGATCGTCATCCCGGCGCGTATCACCGACGCCCTGGTCACGCGCCTGGATCAGTCCCGTTTGCAGGTGCTGCTGGTGAACCATATCAACCACGCGAATGAAATTGACGCGGACTTTCGTGCGGCGATGGCGCGTATGCGAAAGGCAGGCGTGACGCTGCTCAACCAGAGCGTATTACTGCGCGGCGTGAACGACAGCGCCCGCGTGCTGGCCGATCTCAGCAATGCCTTATTTGATGCGGGCGTAATGCCCTATTACCTGCATGTTCTGGATCGCGTCCAGGGCGCGGCGCACTTCATGGTGACGGATGAAGAGGCCCGGAAGATTATGCGCGAGCTGTTAACGCTGGTTTCGGGTTATATGGTGCCGAAGCTGGCACGTGAGATTGGCGGAGAGCCGAGTAAGACGCCGCTGGATTTGCAGCTGCGGCAGCAGTAAAAAGGCAGGTGGCGCTACGCTTACCTGCCCTGGAGATAAAGCGGCAGCGCCATCAAAAAGTTATATCAGTTCGGGCACTTATAGACCTGGCCGTTCATCTGGCTGGCGGTTGGCACAAAGCTGGACAGCATCCCCTGCGTCGGGCTGCTCACCCCGTAAATGACGTTGCCGCCCATTGCCGCAGCCTGATTACGCAGGGCATTGGCCGCACCGCGCATAGAGCCGCCCTCTTCGCCGTGCTGCCCCGACATCCAGTTGCTTTGCTCGCCAGTGGCGGTGCCTAACAGCTGGCATTCGCTGCCCGGCTTATCTTCCACAAAGCGAACGCTCTGACCCGCTGCCGTCAGCTCATTGCTGGTGCTACAACCCGCCAGCAGCAATGCTGCACCTACAATCCCTGCACAGACTTTTATGCGCATGTTATTCCTCGTTTTCAATAAGCTGGACAGTAGTTGTCCGCGTGTAAACCTTATACTAAAAAGATGACCAAAAGAAAAATGCTGAGCATTTCTGCGAGCCAGATTCCGCTCGCACTCCTCCGACATCTTAAATGAATTCTGATAATAACCTTTGGGATATCGTGTTTTAGCCCCCGATCGTTTTTAGTGATGCGACGTACAACTTTTGTACGCGACTCAAAAAAGGGGGTTTCATGAGTGCATCATCCTCAGGAGAGGAAAAAGTAACCTGGGTGGGCTATCTGGCGTTCGTGCTCACCATCGTATTTTTCTCAGGTTTTTTCGCCAAAAGTACCGAATGGTGGCGCGTGCTGGATTTTACCGTCCTGAACGGCAGCTTTGGACCGGTGAACGGCGCGCTGACGTTTCGCGGTGAGGGCGGCACAGGAGCGAAAGACGGTTTTTTATTTGCCCTTGAACTGGCGCCCTCGGTCATTTTATCGCTCGGGATCATTGCCGTTACCGAGGGGCTGGGCGGGCTGCGCGCCGCACAACAGCTCATGACGCCCATTCTGCGCCCGCTGCTCGGCGTGCCGGGCATCTGCTCTCTGGCGCTTATCGCCAACCTGCAAAATACCGATGCAGCCGCAGGGATGACCAAAGAGTTGACTGACGAAGGGGCGATTACTGACCATGAACGCGCCATTTTCGCCACCTTCCAGACCAGCGGTAGCGCCATTATTACCAACTATTTTTCTTCCGGTGCCGCACTCTTTACCTTTATTACCGTCCCGGTGATCACGCCGCTTGCCGTCATTCTGGTGTTCAAATTTGTTGGCGCGAACTTCCTGCGACTGTGGATCGCCCACATGGAAGTTCGCCGCGTTCAGGAGGAAAGATGATCGCCCAGCCGCGTAAAAATATCATGGACCTGTTTATCGATGGCGCCCGCCGCGGCTTTACCATCGCCACCACCAGCCTGCTGCCGAACGTGGTCATGGCGTTTGTCATCATTCAGGCGCTCAAGGTAACCGGCCTGCTGGATATTGTCGGCAGGGTATGCGAGCCCATCATGGCCCTGTGGGGGCTTCCGGGTGCGGCGGCAACGGTTCTTCTGGCCTCGGTAATGAGCATGGGCGGCGGTGTGGGGGTCTGCGCCAGTCTGGTCGCTGCCGGCACGCTCAACGGTCACGATGCCACCATCCTGCTGCCCGCCATCTATCTGATGGGTAATCCGGTGCAAAACACGGGCCGTTGCCTTGGCACCGCAGGCGTCAACCCGAAGTATTATCCGCACATCATCACTATCTGCGTCATTAACGCCCTGCTCTCAATGTGGGTGATGCAGCTACTCTTCTGAGGAGATAAAAATGGATTTTTCAGTGCTGGAACCGCACCTTTTCCGCAATGCGCAGCTTTACGCTCCCGAGGATCTTGGGCATTGCGATCTGCTGATTGCCGGAGGAAAAATCGTCGCAGTCGAAAAAGCGGGCCACGCCACAACGAGGCCAGACTGTCCTGAAAGCGATCTCGCCGGAGCGGTGGTTTGTCCGGGGTTTATCGATCAGCATGTACACCTGATTGGCGGCGGCGGTGAAGCCGGTCCCCACACCCGGACGCCAGAGGTGCGATTGTCTGCGCTGGTGGCGGCTGGCATCACCTCCGTTGTTGGCCTGCTGGGCACCGACGGCGTGACCCGCCATCCCGAGTCGCTGCTGGCGAAAACGCGGGCGCTTGAGCATGAAGGGATCAGCGCGTGGATGCTGACAGGCGCGTATGGCCTGCCTTCTCCGACGATTACCGACAGTATCGAAAAGGATGTGGCGCTGATTGATAAAATCATTGGCGTGAAATGCGCGATTTCCGACCATCGCTCTTCCGCTCCGGCAGATGACCAGCTCGCGAATATAGCCGCCCAGTCACGCGTCGGCGGGCTGCTGGGTGCCAAAGCGGGGATATCCGTGTTTCACCTCGGCAACAGCCCGAAACTGCTGGAGCCGCTGCTTAACATCCTGAATAACGCCGACGTGCCCCGCACGAAGCTGCTGCCAACTCACGTCAACCGCGCCCAGGCACTGTTCCACGCCGCACTGGACTATGCCCGCGAAGGGGGGTACATCGACATCACCACCAGCATCAGCGAACCTGTTGATGCCGCCACCGCTATCGCGACGGCCCGTGAAGCACAGGTGCCGTTTAACCGGCTCACGCTCAGCTCGGATGGCAACGGCAGCCAGCCGAATTTTGACGCAAATGGTAATCTTGTTGGCATTGGCGTGGCGGGATTTGAATCCCTGCTTGAGACGCTACAGCAGCTGGTCGGCCGGTATCACCTGCCGCTGGAGGAGGCGCTTCTGCCGTTTACGCGTAACGTGGCGGAATTTCTCGGCCTGGAGCATAAAGGGCGGATCGCGCCCGGATGCGATGCCGACGTCCTGGTGCTGACCGATGATCTGAAGATCCGCGAGGTCTGGGCGAAAGGCCGCCAGATGGTGAGTGGAGGCGTTGTGTGCGTGAAAGGCACGTTTGAGTAGAAGACAATAAAAAACCCCGGGCATTGCTGCCCGGGGTTCGTTCTGAGAGGTTCAGAACAACATGATTACATCATGCCGCCCATGCCACCCATGCCGCCCATACCACCAGCAGCACCTAAGTCAGGCGCGTCGCCTTTAGGCAGGTCGGTCACCATGCACTCGGTCGTGATCATCAGACCAGCTACAGATGCCGCGTATTGCAGTGCAGAACGGGTCACTTTAGTTGGATCCAGGATACCGAAGTCGATCATGTTGCCGTATTCTTCAGTTGCCGCGTTGTAACCGTAGTTACCTTCACCCGCTTTCACGTTGTTCGCAACCACAGACGGCTCTTCACCGGCGTTGGACACGATCTGACGCAGAGGAGCTTCCATCGCGCGCAGCGCAACTTTGATACCCACGTTCTGGTCTTCGTTCTGAGCAGTCAGGCCAGCCAGTTTAGCGGCTACACGCACCAGCGCGACACCACCACCAGCAACCACGCCTTCTTCTACCGCAGCACGGGTCGCGTGCAGGGCATCGTCAACGCGTGCTTTCTTCTCTTTCATTTCAACTTCGGTAGCCGCACCGACTTTGATTACCGCTACGCCGCCTGCCAGTTTCGCTACGCGCTCCTGGAGTTTTTCACGGTCGTAATCGGAAGTTGCTTCTTCGATCTGCTTACGGATCTGACCAACACGGCCCTGAATAGCAGCTTCTTCACCCACACCGTCGATGATGGTGGTGGTGTCTTTGTTGATCACAACGCGTTTCGCCTGGCCCAGGTCTTCCAGGGTCGCTTTTTCCAGCTCCATACCGATCTCTTCGGAGATCACGGTACCGCCAGTCAGGGTAGCGATATCCTGAAGCATCGCTTTACGACGATCGCCGAAGCCAGGTGCTTTAACCGCTGCCACTTTCACGATGCCACGCATGGTGTTAACCACCAGAGTCGCCAGCGCTTCGCCTTCAACGTCTTCAGCAATGATTACCAGCGGCTTGCCTGCTTTCGCAACGGCTTCCAGCACTGGCAGCATTTCGCGGATGTTGGAGATTTTCTTGTCAGCCAGCAGGATGAACGGGCTTTCCAGCTCAACAGCGCCAGTTTCTGGCTTGTTGATGAAGTATGGAGACAGGTAACCGCGATCGAACTGCATACCTTCAACCACGTCCAGTTCGTCTTCCAGACCAGTACCGTCTTCAACGGTGATCACGCCTTCTTTACCGACTTTATCCATCGCTTCAGCGATCAGTTTACCTACGGTTTCGTCGGAGTTAGCGGAGATAGTACCAACCTGAGCAATGGCTTTAGAGTCAGAGCACGGTACGGACAGCGCTTTCAGTTCTTCAACAGCAGAGGCGACAGCTTTGTCGATACCACGTTTCAGATCCATTGGGTTCATGCCCGCAGCAACGGCTTTCAGGCCTTCGGTGATGATCGCCTGCGCCAGTACGGTCGCGGTGGTGGTGCCGTCACCGGCAGCGTCGTTCGCTTTAGAGGCAACTTCTTTCACCATCTGTGCGCCCATGTTTTCGAACTTGTCTTCCAGCTCGATTTCACGTGCAACAGAAACACCATCTTTGGTGATGGTTGGCGCGCCGAAGGATTTGTCCAGCACTACGTTACGGCCTTTCGGGCCCAGAGTGACTTTCACTGCGTCTGCCAGTACGTTTACGCCGCGGAGCATTTTTACACGAGCGTCGTTACCGAATTTTACGTCTTTAGCTGCCATGTTCTTATTTCCTCAAATTCGTACAGTTTCGTGCGTTAATTACGCTTCAACAATTGCCAGAATGTCGCTCTCGGACATGATCAACACTTCTTCATTGTCGATCTTCTCGGATTTCACGCCGTAGCCATCGTTGAAAATGACGATGTCACCAACTTTAACGTCCAGTGGCTGCACAGTTCCGTTTTCCAGGATGCGGCCCTTACCGACAGCGATGATTTCGCCACGCGTTGATTTTGCTGCTGCTGAACCGGTCAGAACGATGCCGCCAGCAGACTTGGTTTCAACTTCTTTACGTTTGACGATCACACGATCATGTAACGGACGAATACTCATTGATAGCTCTCCTTTGAGAAAGTCATTATCAGTTATGGATGACGCCGGTCCGCATGCGGTTTTCCGGCTAGTGCCCTGAGAGATGGGGATAGCTTTTTACCCCTTCAAGGGGTAATCGAAAAAAAATTTGCGAAAGTGTTACCATCCACTCTCTTTTGATGGTGGCGGGACGAGGTAAATGAGTGGACTCAGGCAGGAGTTGGGGCTGGCGCAGGGCATTGGCTTACTCTCAACGTCTTTATTAGGCACGGGGGTATTTGCGGTTCCCGCGCTGGCGGCATTGGTTGCCGGCAATAACAGTCTTTGGGCATGGCCGGTGCTGATCGTGCTGGTGTTTCCGGTGGCGATTGTTTTTGCCATACTCGGGCGGCACTTCCCGAGCGCAGGCGGCGTAGCGCATTTTGTCGGCATGGCGTTTGGGCCGCGAATGGAGCGCGTCACCGGCTGGCTATTTTTGTCGGTGATACCCGTTGGCCTTCCGGCAGCCCTGCATATCGCAACCGGCTTCGGACAGGCGCTGTTTGGCTGGCACGATGAACAGCTGCTGCTGGCTGAACTCGGTACGCTGGCGATTGTCTGGTGGGTAGGCTCACGCGGGGCCAGCTCCAGCGCCAATCTGCAAACGCTGGTCGCCGTGTTAATTGTCGCGCTGATCGTCGCCATCTGGTTTGCGGGTGACATTACCGTGGCGGATATTCCTTTCCCCGCGATTAACGACATCGACCACGCACACCTTTTCGCTGCACTATCCGTCATGTTCTGGTGTTTCGTCGGTCTGGAGGCGTTCGCTCATCTGGCATCCGAGTTTAAACAGCCCGAGCGTGATTTCCCCCGCGCCCTGATGATTGGCCTGCTGCTGGCGGGTACCGTGTACTGGGCCTGTACCGTACTGGTGCTGCACTTCAACGCGTTCGGTGAAGAGAAAGCCGCCGCCGCGTCGCTGCCAGGCATCGTGGTGCAGCTGTTTGGCGTTAAGGCCCTGTGGGTAGCCTGCGTGATTGGCTATCTCGCCTGCTTTGCCAGCCTCAACATCTATATTCAGAGCTTCGCCCGGCTGGTGTGGTCTCAGGCTCTTTATAAACCGGACAGCCCCCTCTCACGCCTGTCAAAGCGTCAGCTTCCGGTGAATGCGCTGAATAGCGTACTGGGCTGCTGCGTGGTGAGTTCCCTGGCCATTTATCTCCTCGACATCAACCTTGACGCGCTGATTGTCTACGCCAACGGTATTTTCATCATGATCTACCTGCTGTGCATGCTGGCGGGCTGTCGGCTACTGAAAGGACGCTTTAAGGCGCTGGCGGCTGTCGGGTGTGTCCTGTGCCTGATGCTGCTGGCGATGGTGGGATGGAAGAGTGTGTACGCCATCGTCATGCTGGCGGGGCTGTGGGTGTTTTTACCGAAGCGGCAAAAGCCGCAGGCCCGGTGAGCGAGCGCCACCGGGCCACAAACTCACCGATCGTCTTTATGATCTAACCGGTCGCGCTGCTCATCCTTACGCTGATATTCCCCTTCAAAGGTATCCCCCGGGCCGGTGCTGAAACCACCGCCTGGCATACGGCTGAAACGCAGGTGCGGCAGCAGCTTCATGGTCAGATGCTTCTGCACCGGCGGCAACAGCAACAGCAGGCCGAGGAAGTCGGTGAAGAAACCAGGCAGGATCAGCAGCAGGCCAGCAATAATCAGCGACACGCTTTTGATCATCTCGGCTGCCGGGCTTTCGCCTGCGGCCATCTTCTGCTGCATTAACAGGAAATTTTTGAAACCCTGATTGCGCACCAGCGACATGCCGATGACGGAGGTGAAGATCACCAGAATCAGCGTCAGCAGGACGCCCAGCACATGGGCAACCTGAATGAAAATCGAAATCTCAATGTAAACATAAAGAAAGAAAGCAATAAATGGTATCCAGCGCACTGGCATCTCCTGTGTGGCAGGTGCCTTCAGGCCCCTGACTGAATGTGTTCGCGAAGCGCGTAGATAAGAAATGGTGACGATTAGCCAAAATTCAATCGGTTTGCACGGATATTTTTTCTGGAAATATTAAAGCGGTGACATATTTCACAGATTAATAATTATCATGAAATCGGGTCGATAATAAGTGATCCAGCTTACGGCAATTCGCTATCATCAGCATATGATCTCGAACATCTGGCCGATTGAGGGAATAATCGTCGGTCATAAAATATTCAAAACCACATATATACTGTGTGTTTAGTACAATCCATCGGCAGCTTGAAAAGAAGGTTCACATGTTAAACAACATTCGTATCGAAGAAGATTTGTTGGGTACCAGGGAAGTTCCAGCGGATGCCTACTATGGTGTTCACACTCTGAGAGCGATTGAAAACTTCTACATCAGCAACAGCAAAATCAGCGACATCCCTGAATTTGTGCGTGGCATGGTGATGGTAAAAAAAGCCGCGGCTCTGGCGAACAAAGAGCTGCAAACCATTCCTAAAAGCGCTGCAAATGCGATTATCGCCGCGTGCGATGAGGTGCTGAACAACGGTAAATGCATGGATCAGTTCCCGGTTGACGTCTATCAGGGCGGCGCGGGCACCTCCGTCAACATGAACACCAACGAAGTGCTGGCAAACATCGGCCTGGAGCTGATGGGTCATCAGAAAGGTGAATACCAGTACCTGAACCCGAACGATCACGTTAACAAATGTCAGTCCACCAACGACGCCTACCCAACCGGCTTCCGCATCGCGGTGTATGCCTCTGTCGTTAAACTGGTCGACGCGATTAATCAGCTGGGCGATGGCTTCCAGCGTAAAGCCGTAGAGTTCCAGGACATCCTGAAAATGGGCCGTACCCAGTTGCAGGACGCGGTGCCAATGACCCTCGGACAGGAATTCCACGCGTTTAACGTGCTGCTGAATGAAGAGACGAAAAACCTGCTGCGCACGTCCGAACTGTTGCTGGAAGTTAACCTGGGCGCAACCGCCATCGGTACACGCCTGAACACGCCAGATGGCTATCAGCAGCTGGCGGTACAGAAGCTGGCTGAAGTGTCCAACCTGCCGGTTGTGCCTGCGGAAGACCTGATTGAAGCTACCTCAGACTGCGGCGCCTATGTGATGGTACACAGCGCCCTGAAACGTCTGGCGGTGAAACTGTCCAAAATCTGTAACGACCTGCGCCTGCTCTCCTCCGGTCCGCGCGCTGGCCTGAATGAAATCAACCTGCCAGAGTTGCAGGCGGGTTCATCCATCATGCCAGCTAAAGTGAACCCGGTGGTGCCAGAGGTGGTGAACCAGGTGTGCTTCAAGGTTATTGGTAACGATACGACCGTCACCATGGCCTCCGAAGCCGGTCAGCTCCAGCTGAACGTGATGGAGCCGGTGATTGGCCAGGCAATGTTTGAATCTATCCATATTCTGACCAACGCCTGCTACAACCTGCTGGAAAAATGCATCAACGGCATCACCGCGAATAAAGAAGTGTGTGAAGGCTACGTCTATAACTCCATCGGCATCGTCACCTACCTCAACCCGTTCATCGGCCACCACAACGGCGATATCGTCGGGAAGATTTGTGCCGAAACCGGTAAGAGCGTGCGTGAGGTTGTTCTCGAGCGAGGATTGTTGACCGAAGCCGAACTGGACGATATCTTCTCCGCCCAGAACCTGATGCACCCGGCATATAAAGCGAAACGATATACCGATGAAAGCGAACAGTAACCGTTCAGGCTAAGCTTCCGAAAGGCACGTCACTTGTGACGTGCCTTTTTTCTTTATGGGCGTTACCAAAACACAACAATTCAGTATCAACTTGTTAATGAGCAAGGCAGGTCTTTATGTTTGGAGCAGAACTCGTCATCGTCCTGTTGGCGATTTATTTGGGCGCACGACTCGGGGGTATCGGCATCGGTTTTGCTGGCGGTCTCGGAGTGCTTGTACTTACCCTGATCTTTCAGATTAAACCCGGCGCAATCCCTTTTGACGTTATCGAAATCATCATGGCGGTTATTGCTGCTATCGCGGCTATGCAGGTCGCAGGCGGCATGGACTACCTGGTGAGCCTGGCGGAGCGAATGCTGCGTCGCCATCCGAAATACATCACCTTCCTTGCCCCGCTGGTGACCTGGTTTATGACCATTCTCGCCGGTACTGGCCATACCGCTTTCTCCACGTTGCCGGTAATCACCGAAGTGGCGAAAGAACAGGGTATTCGCCCGTCTCGCCCTCTTTCTATTGCCGTGGTCGCCTCCCAGATTGCGATTACCGCCTCGCCCATTTCCGCGGCGGTGGTCTTCTTCGCGGGTATCCTTGAGCCGATGGGCGTAAGTTACCTGACGCTGCTGGCAATCTGTATTCCGGTCACGCTGATTGCGGTAATGATCACTGCCGTACTGTGTAACTTCCTCGGCGCCGAGCTGAAAGACGATCCGGTTTACCAGGAGCGTCTGGCAAAAGGTGAAGTGAGCCTGCGCGGTAGCCAGGTCTTCGAGCTGAAGCCGCATGCAAAACGCTCCGTGCTGCTGTTCCTGATTGGTATCGTCGCCGTGATGTTCTACGCGACAGCCATCAGCGATACGGTAGGTCTGATCCAGAACCCGGTTCTGCCGCGTAACGAAGCCATTGTGGTGTTTATGCTGACCATCGCGACGCTGATCAGCATCACCTGTAAAATCGACACCAGCGAAGTGCTGAACGCCAGCACCTTCAAATCCGGTATGAGCGCCTGCGTGTGCGTGCTGGGCGTGGCGTGGCTCGGCGATACCTTTGTGAAAGCGCACATCAGCGATATCCAGACCGTTGCAGGCGACCTGCTGCACAACTATCCGTGGCTGCTGGCGGTAGTGCTGTTCTTTGCCGCGACGCTGCTGTACTCCCAGGCTGCGACCACCAAAGCGCTGATGCCTGCGGCACTAATGCTGGGCGTGACGCCGCTGACGGCGATTGCCTCTTTTGCAGCGGTTTCCGCCCTGTTCGTTCTGCCCACCTACCCAACCCTGCTGGCCGCGGTTGAGATGGATGACACCGGCTCAACCCGTATTGGTAAATACGTGTTTAACCACGCGTTCCTGATCCCGGGTGTGGTGGCGATTACGCTCTGCGTGATCCTCGGCTTTATCATCGGCGGCATTGTGCTGTAAACGATTAGCCGTTGTAAAAATAGTTAAAATCGGGCCGCTCTGCGGCCCGTTTCATTAATGACCAACCGCCTTGCGTGATATAGTGAAGACTTTCGTGATGAGGAGGTCGACTTGTGAACACGCCTGATGCTGTTGTTGTACTGTGCACCGCCCCTGATGAAGCTTCTGCCCAGGATCTGGCCGCCAAAGTGTTGGCCGAAAAACTGGCTGCCTGTGTCACACTTCTTCCCGGCGCCACCTCCCTTTATTACTGGGAAGGCAAGCTGGAGCAAGAGTACGAAGTCCAGATGTTGCTCAAAACCAACCTGACAAACCAGCAGGCGCTCCTCGACTGCCTCAAGTCTCATCATCCATACCAAACCCCGGAGCTGCTGGTTCTGCCAGTGGTCCACGGCGATAACGATTATCTCTCATGGCTCAACGCTTCATTACGCTGATCCTGCTGCTGTGCAGCACGTCAGCTTTTGCCGGGTTGTTTGACGCACCCGGCCGTTCGAACTTTATTCCTGCCGACCAGGCGTTTGTTTTCGACTTTCAGCAAAACCAGCACGATCTCAGTCTCACCTGGCAGGTGAAAGAGGGTTACTACCTCTATCGCAAGCAGGTCAGCATCACGCCGGCAAAGGCGAACGTCGGCGCATTGCAGATGCCCGCTGGCGAGTGGCACGAGGACGAGTTCTACGGTAAGAGTGAAATTTATCGTCAGCGCTTAAGCGTGCCCGTCACGGTGAATCAGGCGGATAAAGGCGCTACCCTGACGGTGACGTATCAGGGCTGCGCCGATGCGGGCTTCTGCTATCCCCCTGAAACAAAGGTCGTTCCGCTTAGCGAAGTGAAAGCGGCGGCCTCCCCTCACCCCTCAGGGGAGAGGGCCAGG
The DNA here is from genome assembly GCF_032389435.1 of Enterobacter sp. DTU_2021_1002640_1_SI_PRY_ASU_LCPMC_013. Classification (NCBI taxonomy): domain Bacteria; kingdom Pseudomonadati; phylum Pseudomonadota; class Gammaproteobacteria; order Enterobacterales; family Enterobacteriaceae; genus Enterobacter; species Enterobacter sp. DTU_2021_1002640_1_SI_PRY_ASU_LCPMC_013. The sequence continues at coordinate 403,332 of NZ_CP135594.1, read as the reverse complement.
GTGAGGGGTGAAGGCAAAGCCGCTTCAGACCTTCCGTTCTCAGCGCTTTGGGCGTTATTGATTGGTATCGGCATCGCCTTTACGCCCTGCGTACTGCCCATGTACCCGCTTATCTCTGGCATCGTGCTGGGCGGTAAACAACGCCTTTCCACTACCCGCGCGCTGTTGCTGGCCTTTATCTATGTGCAGGGCATGGCGTTAACCTATACGGCGCTCGGCCTCGTGGTCGCTGCTGCCGGATTGCAGTTCCAGGCCGCCCTTCAGCACCCTTATGTGCTTATCGGTCTGTCAGCGGTGTTTATTCTGCTGGCGCTGTCGATGTTTGGCCTGTTCACCCTGCAACTGCCCTCTTCCCTGCAAACCCGTCTGACGCTAATGAGCAACCGTCAGCAGGGTGGCTCTGCGGGCGGCGTGTTCGCCATGGGTGCCATCGCCGGGCTGATTTGCTCCCCCTGCACCACTGCGCCGTTGAGCGCCATCCTGTTATACATTGCTCAGAGCGGCAACCTGTGGCTCGGCGGCGGCACGCTGTACCTCTACGCGCTCGGCATGGGCCTGCCGCTGATCCTGGTGACGGTGTTTGGCAATCGTCTGCTGCCGAAGAGCGGACCGTGGATGGAGACGGTGAAAACCGCGTTTGGTTTTATCATTCTGGCGCTACCGGTATTCCTGCTTGAGCGCATCACTGGTGATGTGTGGGGTATACGTCTGTGGGCGATGCTCGGCGTGGCCTTCTTCAGTTGGGCGTTTATCGTGAGTCTGGGGGCGAAGAAACCGTGGATGCGCCTGCTACAGATCCTTCTGCTGGCGGCCGCACTGGTGAGCGTCCGTCCACTACAGGACTGGGCGTTTGGCACCCCGGCAGGTCAAACGCAGGCTCATCTGAATTTTATACAGATTAAGAACGTGGATGACCTTAACCGCGCCCTGGCGCAGGCGAAAGGCAAACCGGTCATGCTCGATCTCTACGCCGACTGGTGCGTGGCCTGCAAAGAGTTTGAAAAATACACCTTCAGCGATCCGCAGATACAACATGCGCTGAGCGATACCGTTCTGCTCCAGGCGAACGTTACCGCCAACAGCGCGCAGGATAAGGCTCTGCTGAAGCAACTTAATGTGCTCGGGCTGCCTACCATCCTGTTCTTCAATGAACAGGGGGAAGAACAGCCGACGCAGCGTGTAACCGGGTTTATGGACGCGACGACATTCAACACGCATTTGCGCAATCGCCAACCGTAAACAACACTTTAGACGGGACAAACCGTTGGGAATAGCGGAGGAGATAACCGTGCAACGCGAAGACGTACTGGGACAAGCCCTGCAATTGCTTGAGATTCAAGGGATCGCCAGCACCACGCTTGAGATGGTCGCCGACCGTATCGATTACCCTCTGGATGAACTTAAGCGCTTCTGGCCGGATAAAGAGGCGCTGCTGTATGATGCCCTGCGCTATCTCAGCCAGCAGGTGGATATCTGGCGCAGGCAGCTGATGCTGAATGAAGAGCTGACCACCGAGCAAAAGCTGCTGGCGCGCTATACCGCACTGACGGAGTGTGTAACCAACAACCGTTACCCAGGCTGTCTGTTTATTGCCGCCTGCACCTACTATCCGGATCCCGGGCACCCCATCCATCAACTGGCAGATCAGCAAAAACGTGCCGCGCACGAGTTCACACACGAGCTGCTGACCACGCTTGAAGTGGATGACCCGGCAATGGTCGCGAAGCAGATGGAGCTGGTGCTGGAAGGTTGCCTGAGCCGCATGCTGGTGAACCGTAGCCAGGCGGATGTGGATACAGCGCACCGTCTGGCGGAAGATATTTTGCGGTTTGCGCAGTGTCGTATGGGTGGTGCTCTGACCTAAGCCAGCATTCCCGTCCAGACGGAAATAAACAAGCACAGCGCCATCGCGCGCTGAAATCGCACCATCGCCACGGTGGTGCGGAAAATCCGGTTCACCGCCTTCCCCAGCCACGCCCAGCACAACAAACAAGCCACGGAGATCGCCAGAAACCATAGCGCCATCAGCGCAACATCCCGAAATGCATGGTCGCTTGCCGGAGCAAACAGGCTGACAACTGCCAGGGCCATCATCCACGTTTTTGGGTTTACAACCTGTAATAACGCCGCCGCCCGCGCGGTAAACCGGACATGGCGTCTGGAGGAGAGATTCGCGGCCGGGGCGCTAAACAGCTGCCAGCTCATCCAGGAAAGCCACAGCACGCCCGCCCAGCTCATTACCTGACGTATCAGCGGATACTGGCGTAACACTTCTCCTGCCCCTGCGCCTGAAACCAGAACAATAGCGCTGGCGGCAATACACCCGCCCAGGATCGCAGGAAACGTATTTTTTACGCCAAAGTGCTGACTGTTAGCCAGTACCAGAATATTGGTTGGCCCCGGTGTAATCGAGGCGACAAATGCAAACAGCAGGAAGGGTAATAAATTCACAGGTGACTCCTTTTTTATTAGAGCCACGAATGTGCCGTTATTTTCTGGAAACGTCTGGAAGGTTTGTGCACAACCGACGGTAGTGTGCCGGAGAAATACGGTATGCCCGCTGGAACCAGCGACCAAGATGGCTTTGATCGGCAAAACCCACTGCCGCCGCAACATCAACAGGCAGTTCCCCACACGCCAGCATCTGTCGGGCCTTTGCCAGGCGCAGCTGGATAAGCCAGGCGTGCGGTGCCAGGTGAAATTCGCGCTTAAAACAGCGGGTGAGCGTAAAGCGATCTGTACCCGTCTCACGGGCAAGGTCTGACAGCCCCACGTTCTCGCCGATATGCGCATAGAGATAGTCGCGGGCACGATGCGCCACGGCGGAGCTTTGTAGCTGAGACGGGAGTTTCTTACGCCAGTGGCAGTGGGCAGTGATCTGAGAGAGCAGGTTATCCATTGTGCTCTGTTGGACGATCTTCATCTCATCGTTATGCAACGAGGCAAATGTATCACCGATAGCGCGCACCAACTGAGGCTCTCGCGTCAGCGTTTGGGCAAAGTGGAGGGTGTAGCTCCCGGGAGTAGAGTCGTACAGCCCTTGAAGCGTACGGGTGAGCCAGTGTTCATCCAGATAAAAGGTCAGATAAGTAAAGCCCCCCTCTATCGGCGCATCACCGTCATGGATCTCCCCGGGCTCAAGTAAAAAAGCATCGCCCGGCTGGCTACGGTGGCGTTCACGGCGACAGTGGAACTGCTGGGTGCCGGAAAGGGTTATTCCGACCAGATAGCTATCATGCCAGTGGGGATCAAAGGCATGTCCTTCGAAATGCGCCTTAATTGTCTCAATACCTGTTTCTGCATGCTGACGCAGCTCAAGCCAGTCGTTTGCCATACTGCCCTCCTCTTACCGTCAGCATTGTCACATCTTGCCTGAACCGTCTGGAAGATTTGTGCAATTCCAGGGCACAAACGGACAGATTGCCGCAAACTTAAGCAGTTGAACAGCTTTTCCCGAAATAATGTTGACGATCGCGCGCGATTGCGGTTTAATGCGCTCCGTTGCCCGGATAGCTCAGTCGGTAGAGCAGGGGATTGAAAATCCCCGTGTCCTTGGTTCGATTCCGAGTCCGGGCACCACTATTTAAAGAACCCAGCCTATGGCTGGGTTTTTGCTTTTCTGTATCCGCTACGCATTGAATTTTCCCTTCTGTCAGGTAATAGTGATTTTTTTCCCTGACAATGAAAATGATATGACCTTATCTGCTTTAAAAGTCGGGTCACTGCTCCTGCTGATGATCCTGTTTTATACCGGCCTGTTCACGAGCGATCGTGTCACCTGGCTGATGGAGGTGACGCCCGTCATTATCATCATCCCACTTCTGCTTGCCACGCACCGGCGATACCCCCTGACTCCCCTTCTCTATACCTTGATTTTCTTCCACGCCATCATTCTGATGGTTGGTGGTATGTACACCTATGCAAAGGTTCCGGTTGGTTTTGAGGTTCAGGAGATGCTCGGGCTTAGCCGAAATCCGTATGACAAGCTCGGTCACTTCTTCCAGGGGCTGGTTCCCGCACTGGCAGCGCGAGAAATTCTGCTGCGCGGTGGGTATGTTCGTGGACATAAGATGACGGGATTTCTGGTGTGCTGTGTTGCTCTGGCCATTAGCGCCACCTATGAACTCATTGAGTGGTGGGCAGCTTTGGCGATGGGACAGGGTGCGGATGATTTTCTGGGGACGCAGGGCGATCCATGGGATACCCAGTCTGATATGTTTTGCGCGCTGCTTGGTGCGTTAACGACGGTGCTGATCCTTGGGCGTTTCCATCAGCGGCAATTGCTTCGTTTGAATGTTTGTCAGGGATAGTACGCTCTGAGTTGCTGGGTGGCGGCTTCGCCTTGCCCGGCCTGCCGTTTTTCGACGTACAAACGCAAAAAGGCCATCCTTCCGGATGGCCTCTTCACTTGTTTGATGCCTGGCAGTTCCCTACTCTCACATGGGGAGACCCCACACTACCATCGGCGCTACGGCGTTTCACTTCTGAGTTCGGCATGGGGTCAGGTGGGACCACCGCGCTAAAGCCGCCAGGCAAATTCTGTTAATCTGTATCAGGCTGAAAATCTTCTGTCTCTTCGCCAAAACACCTTCGGCGTTGTAAGGTTAAGCCTCACGGTTCATTAGTATCGGTTAGCTCAACGCATCGCTGCGCTTACACACCCGACCTATCAACGTCGTCGTCTTCAACGTTCCTTCAGGAGACTTAAAGTCTCAGGGAGAACTCATCTCGGGGCAAGTTTCGTGCTTAGATGCTTTCAGCACTTATCTCTTCCGCATTTAGCTACCGGGCAGTGCCATTGGCATGACAACCCGAACACCAGTGATGCGTCCACTCCGGTCCTCTCGTACTAGGAGCAGCCCCCCTCAATTCTCCAGCGCCCACGGCAGATAGGGACCGAACTGTCTCACGACGTTCTAAACCCAGCTCGCGTACCACTTTAAATGGCGAACAGCCATACCCTTGGGACCTACTTCAGCCCCAGGATGTGATGAGCCGACATCGAGGTGCCAAACACCGCCGTCGATATGAACTCTTGGGCGGTATCAGCCTGTTATCCCCGGAGTACCTTTTATCCGTTGAGCGATGGCCCTTCCATTCAGAACCACCGGATCACTATGACCTGCTTTCGCACCTGCTCGCGCCGTCACGCTCGCAGTCAAGCTGGCTTATGCCATTGCACTAACCTCCTGATGTCCGACCAGGATTAGCCAACCTTCGTGCTCCTCCGTTACTCTTTGGGAGGAGACCGCCCCAGTCAAACTACCCACCAGACACTGTCCGCAACCCGGATTACGGGTCCACGTTAGAACACCAGCCATTAAAGGGTGGTATTTCAAGGTTGGCTCCACGCAGACTGGCGTCCACGCTTCAAAGCCTCCCACCTATCCTACACATCAAGGACCAGTGTTCAGTGTCAAGCTATAGTAAAGGTTCACGGGGTCTTTCCGTCTTGCCGCGGGTACACTGCATCTTCACAGCGAGTTCAATTTCACTGAGTCTCGGGTGGAGACAGCCTGGCCATCATTACGCCATTCGTGCAGGTCGGAACTTACCCGACAAGGAATTTCGCTACCTTAGGACCGTTATAGTTACGGCCGCCGTTTACCGGGGCTTCGATCAAGAGCTTCGCGTTGCCGCTAACCCCATCAATTAACCTTCCGGCACCGGGCAGGCGTCACACCGTATACGTCCACTTTCGTGTTTGCACAGTGCTGTGTTTTTAATAAACAGTTGCAGCCAGCTGGTATCTTCGACTGATTTCAGCTCCGCCCGCAGGGGCTTCACCTACATATCAGCGTGCCTTCTCCCGAAGTTACGGCACCATTTTGCCTAGTTCCTTCACCCGAGTTCTCTCAAGCGCCTTGGTATTCTCTACCTGACCACCTGTGTCGGTTTGGGGTACGATTTCGTGTTACCTGATGCTTAGAGGCTTTTCCTGGAAGCAGGGCATTTATCACTTCAGCACCGTAGTGCCTCGTCATCACACCTCAGCGTTAACAAGGAACCGGATTTACCTGGAACCTCCGCCTACATGCTTAAACCGGGACAACCGTCGCCCGGCTGACATAGCCTTCTCCGTCCCCCCTTCGCAGTAACACCAAGTACAGGAATATTAACCTGTTTCCCATCGACTACGCCTTTCGGCCTCGCCTTAGGGGTCGACTCACCCTGCCCCGATTAACGTTGGACAGGAACCCTTGGTCTTCCGGCGAGCGGGCTTTTCACCCGCTTTATCGTTACTTATGTCAGCATTCGCACTTCTGATACCTCCAGCATGCCTCACAGCACACCTTCAACGGCTTACAGAACGCTCCCCTACCCAACAACGCATAAGCGTCGCTGCCGCAGCTTCGGTGCATGGTTTAGCCCCGTTACATCTTCCGCGCAGGCCGACTCGACCAGTGAGCTATTACGCTTTCTTTAAATGATGGCTGCTTCTAAGCCAACATCCTGGCTGTCTGTGCCTTCCCACATCGTTTCCCACTTAACCATGACTTTGGGACCTTAGCTGGCGGTCTGGGTTGTTTCCCTCTTCACGACGGACGTTAGCACCCGCCGTGTGTCTCCCGTGATAACATTCTTCGGTATTCGTAGTTTGCATCGGGTTGGTAAGCCGGGATGGCCCCCTAGCCGAAACAGTGCTCTACCCCCGAAGATGAGTTCACGAGGCGCTACCTAAATAGCTTTCGGGGAGAACCAGCTATCTCCCGGTTTGATTGGCCTTTCACCCCCAGCCACAGGTCATCCGCTAATTTTTCAACATTAGTCGGTTCGGTCCTCCAGTTAGTGTTACCCAACCTTCAACCTGCCCATGGCTAGATCACCGGGTTTCGGGTCTATACCCTGCAACTTAACGCCCAGTTAAGACTCGGTTTCCCTTCGGCTCCCCTATACGGTTAACCTTGCTACAGAATATAAGTCGCTGACCCATTATACAAAAGGTACGCAGTCACCCCATAAAGAGGCTCCCACTGCTTGTACGTACACGGTTTCAGGTTCTTTTTCACTCCCCTCGCCGGGGTTCTTTTCGCCTTTCCCTCACGGTACTGGTTCACTATCGGTCAGTCAGGAGTATTTAGCCTTGGAGGATGGTCCCCCCATATTCAGACAGGATACCACGTGTCCCGCCCTACTCTTCGAGTTCACAGCATGTGTGCTTTCGTGTACGGGACTATCACCCTGTACCGTCGGACTTTCCAGACCGTTCCACTAACACACAAGCTGATTCAGACTCCGGGCTGCTCCCCGTTCGCTCGCCGCTACTGGGGGAATCTCGGTTGATTTCTTTTCCTCGGGGTACTTAGATGTTTCAGTTCCCCCGGTTCGCCTCGTTAACCTATGTATTCAGTTAACGATAGTGCAACGGATTGCACTGGGTTTCCCCATTCGGACATCGCCGGGTCAAGGGTTCATATCACCTCGCCGGCGCTTTTCGCAGATTAGCACGTCCTTCATCGCCTCTGACTGCCAGGGCATCCACCGTGTACGCTTAGTCGCTTAACCTCACAACCCGAAGATGTTTCACTTCTGATTGCGAAAATTTGAGAGACTCGAACACACATGAGCTGTGTGTCGTTTCAATTTTCAGCTTGATCCAGATTTTTAAAGAGCAAATATCTCAAACATGACTCGCAAGTCAGTTTTGAGATATTAAGGCAGGTGACTTTCACTCACGAACCAGCAAGTGGCGTCCCCTAGGGGATTCGAACCCCTGTTACCGCCGTGAAAGGGCGGTGTCCTGGGCCTCTAGACGAAGGGGACGTACAGTCTCAATCGCAAGACGCCTTGCTATTTACTTTTCATCAGACAATCTGTGTGGACACTACAAAGGCAGGTTCTTTAAGGTAAGGAGGTGATCCAACCGCAGGTTCCCCTACGGTTACCTTGTTACGACTTCACCCCAGTCATGAATCACAAAGTGGTAAGCGCCCTCCCGAAGGTTAAGCTACCTACTTCTTTTGCAACCCACTCCCATGGTGTGACGGGCGGTGTGTACAAGGCCCGGGAACGTATTCACCGTGGCATTCTGATCCACGATTACTAGCGATTCCGACTTCATGGAGTCGAGTTGCAGACTCCAATCCGGACTACGACGCACTTTATGAGGTCCGCTTGCTCTCGCGAGGTCGCTTCTCTTTGTATGCGCCATTGTAGCACGTGTGTAGCCCTACTCGTAAGGGCCATGATGACTTGACGTCATCCCCACCTTCCTCCAGTTTATCACTGGCAGTCTCCTTTGAGTTCCCGGCCTAACCGCTGGCAACAAAGGATAAGGGTTGCGCTCGTTGCGGGACTTAACCCAACATTTCACAACACGAGCTGACGACAGCCATGCAGCACCTGTCTCAGAGTTCCCGAAGGCACCAATCCATCTCTGGAAAGTTCTCTGGATGTCAAGAGTAGGTAAGGTTCTTCGCGTTGCATCGAATTAAACCACATGCTCCACCGCTTGTGCGGGCCCCCGTCAATTCATTTGAGTTTTAACCTTGCGGCCGTACTCCCCAGGCGGTCGACTTAACGCGTTAGCTCCGGAAGCCACGCCTCAAGGGCACAACCTCCAAGTCGACATCGTTTACGGCGTGGACTACCAGGGTATCTAATCCTGTTTGCTCCCCACGCTTTCGCACCTGAGCGTCAGTCTTTGTCCAGGGGGCCGCCTTCGCCACCGGTATTCCTCCAGATCTCTACGCATTTCACCGCTACACCTGGAATTCTACCCCCCTCTACAAGACTCTAGCCTGCCAGTTTCGAATGCAGTTCCCAGGTTGAGCCCGGGGATTTCACATCCGACTTGACAGACCGCCTGCGTGCGCTTTACGCCCAGTAATTCCGATTAACGCTTGCACCCTCCGTATTACCGCGGCTGCTGGCACGGAGTTAGCCGGTGCTTCTTCTGCGGGTAACGTCAATCGACAAGGTTATTAACCTTATCGCCTTCCTCCCCGCTGAAAGTACTTTACAACCCGAAGGCCTTCTTCATACACGCGGCATGGCTGCATCAGGCTTGCGCCCATTGTGCAATATTCCCCACTGCTGCCTCCCGTAGGAGTCTGGACCGTGTCTCAGTTCCAGTGTGGCTGGTCATCCTCTCAGACCAGCTAGGGATCGTCGCCTAGGTGAGCCGTTACCCCACCTACTAGCTAATCCCATCTGGGCACATCCGATGGCAAGAGGCCCGAAGGTCCCCCTCTTTGGTCTTGCGACGTTATGCGGTATTAGCTACCGTTTCCAGTAGTTATCCCCCTCCATCAGGCAGTTTCCCAGACATTACTCACCCGTCCGCCACTCGTCAGCGAAGCAGCAAGCTGCTTCCTGTTACCGTTCGACTTGCATGTGTTAGGCCTGCCGCCAGCGTTCAATCTGAGCCATGATCAAACTCTTCAATTTAAGTTTGATGCTCGTGAATTAAACTTCGTAATGAATTACGTATGTTCACTCAGAGACTTGGTATTCATTTTTCGTCTTGCGACGTTAAGAATCCATGTCACTTTGAGTGCCCACACAGATTGTCTGATAAATTGTTAAAGAGCAGTTGCGACGCGCTTCAGCGCTCTGTCGCGAGGTGGCGTATAATACGCTTTCCTCTTTCAGAGTCAACCCGTTATTTCAGGATTTTTTCTCTTCAACCGACCGGGTTATCTGTGAAGTGATTCACATCCGCCGTGTCGATGGAGGCGCATTATAGGGAGTTCTCCGCAGGCCGCAACCGCTAAATGACAGAAAAATGACTGACTGCTGCATTCCACAGCAAAACCCCGCCTTATACCTTTTTACACACAGACTTATCCACAATCCATTGACGATCCCGGTGTGATCCAGCGATTTGAACACTATACTAGCGGCAAATATTTCTCTCGCGGGCCAACCTCATGACGACACAACGACTTCAACGTGACTGGCGTATCCCAACCGCCGGGCTCGCCGTGCTGGTGTTACTTATGGCAGGTTTTGCACTGCATACGCACTGGAATGCTTTTATTCAGTGGTGCCTCGCCACCCAGATCACCCTGCACCGATATCTGGTGATGTATCTGCTGCAACTTAATAATCATCAGTACAGCGGTGGGCTATGGTTGTTAACCGGTGCGTTTCTTTATGGTGTACTCCATGCCGTTGGACCTGGGCACGGCAAATTTATCGTCACCACGTATCTCACCACCAATAAAGAGAGCCAGCTCGCGGCGCGCGTCGTACCGTTTATCGGTAGCATGATGCAGGGCGTCAGCGCGATCGTCTTTGTCTTTATCCTGGCGGTTGGATTGAACCTCGCGTCAGGAGATATCAGCACCAGCCGTTGGTACGTCGAGAAAATCAGCGCCGTGCTGATTGCCGTCTTCGGTGCGTTTATCATTTATCAGGCGCTCAGCAGCCTGCGTCCGCGCAAAATGGCGATTAGCGCCATCAAGCCGCTTCACCAGCATAATGAACGCTGTGGCTGCGGCCATCACGGCGTAGGGGTGGATCTGACTAAAAGCGACTGGAAAACCCGTCTGGGCGTGGTGCTGGCCATTGGCGCACGCCCGTGCAGCGGGGCAATTATGATCCTGATGTTCTCGAATGCGCTCGGTATTATTAGCTGGGGGATTGCTGCTGTGATGACAATGTCGCTGGGCACGGCGCTGTCGATTATGGGGCTGTCGCTGGCAGTACGTTACGCGCGTGAACGCACAGTAACCTGGTTTGGCGGCGGCACGTCCCTGAACTGGGTAATGCCGATGGTCAAAATTGCCGGAGGGATTGTTCTGATACTGTTCGCGACGATCCTGTTCCTGACGGTGATCCCCGTCAGCGCCGGCGGCGACTATATTGCCGCAGGATGCTAATAAAAGAAAACCCGCCAGCGGCGGGTTTTTTTATCACTCGTTAATTCGCGGATGCTGATCGACAAGGCGAGAGCGTTTTGTCTGGAGCGCCTCAATCTCTGCGTCAATATCTTCAATCTTCTGCTCTACATTATCGTAGTGCTCACGCAGGATCTCTTTCGCTTCCTGAATATCAGACGCCGCAGGCGTTGCCCCTTTCAACGGACGATTCGCCGTCTCCTTCATGGTAATACCGGTAATCAGGCCGATCACCGCAATGACCATCAGATAGTAAGCAGGCATCATCAGGTTCTGCGTGCTCTCCACCAGTGAAGCAGCAAGCGTCGGCGTCAGGCCCGCAATCAGAACGGAGATATTAAAGGCTGCCGCCAGCGCACTGTAGCGAATATGCGTCGGGAACATTGCCGGCAGCGTAGAAGCCATCACCCCGATGAAGCAGTTGAGGATCACCGCCAGCATCAGCAGACCGGCGAAAATCAGCCCCAGCACATTGCTGTTAATCAGAATAAAGGCCGGGATTGCCAGTGCGAACAGGGCGACGCTGCCGAGAATAATGAATGGCTTACGGCCAAAGCGGTCGCTCAGCAGACCCATAATCGGCTGCACAAACAGCATACCCACCATGATGGCGATAATAATCAGCACACCGTGGTCTTCCGAGTAGTGCAGGTTATGCGACAGGTAGCTCGGCATGTAGGTCAACAGCATGTAATAGGTCACGTTGGTGGAAATCACCAGACCAATACAGGTCAGCAGGCTGCGCCAGTGTTTGGTCGCAATCTCCTTGAACGACACTTTCGGGCCATCCTGTAACCCTTCACGGTCACCCTGCTCCAGCTTTTCAACGTGCTGCTGGAACGCAGGCGTCTCTTCCAGGGCGTGACGCAGATAAAGCCCAATGATGCCCAGCGGCAGCGCCAGGAAGAACGGAATACGCCAGCCCCAGTCAAGGAAGTTCTCTTCACCCACTACGGTTGAGATCAGAACCACAACCCCCGCGCCCATGACAAAACCGGCAATCGAACCAAAGTCCAGCCAGCTGCCCATAAAGCCACGTTTACGGTCCGGAGAATATTCAGCGACAAAAATCGATGCACCGGTATATTCGCCGCCAACGGAGAAGCCCTGCGCCATCTTACAGATCAACAGCAGAATCGGCGCCCATATACCAATAGTTGCATACGACGGAATAAGGCCGATACAGAATGTACTTATCGACATGATGACAATGGTAATAGCCAGGATCTTCTGGCGACCATATTTATCACCCAGCATGCCGAAGAAAAGGCCACCGAGAGGACGAATCAGGAAGGGAACGGAGAACGTACCCAGCGCAGCAATCATCTGCAAGCTGGGATCGGCACCAGGGAAGAACACTTTACCAAGTGCATAGGCCACAAAGCCGTAAACACCAAAATCGAACCACTCCATCGCATTACCGAGCGAGGCCGCTGTAATCGCTTTGCGCAGTTTCGCGTCATCAATAATGGTGACATCGCGCAGCGTGATGGGTTTTACTTTTTTCCTTCTAAGCATAGCTTTCCTCGTAGACTCAGCCCTGTCCGTTTCACAGCGCATTTTGCAAGCTGTGAACCAGAGATCCGCTCCATGCGAATCTCCTTATTCAAGCGTAGCAGGTTTACTTACATTGACGTTTTACCTCAATACAACCGAACCTGTTGACGCCTGTCTGGGCAGTTAAAGACCTTTTTACCCTACCAGCGTTTATATATGTGATCAACTTCACACATATTTTTCCTGTTCGTAAGTTGCCTTCAGCTTTTGTCAATTCACGATAAATAAGGTCATTCTAAACCCCCTTATCAAACAGATCTTAACGCCCGTTATTATTCCTCCCCAAACAAAATGCAAGCACATTTCTTCACAGCGAATTTACACAAAATTCAATTAGTAACAGCGGGCAATCCTGTTTACATTCAATATGTGACGAAGATAACTAAAACAGCGTTTTATTTTCATTGAATCACAATTCCAAAGATCGCATGATAAATCCGAACACGATATCCCAGCGGCTTTCAAATGAAAGAATGCTGAACACCTGAATTTCGCTCTACAGCATAAATAACGAATCGATTGGTCCCAAAAAAGGCAATCGTTTGAATTTGTTGATCTATTTTTTGAGCTTTCCGCCAGCCATGCGGACGAGATGTGAGGGTTAATGATGAAGATTAAAGCAACAATAGAACGCATCCCGGGCGGGATGATGCTGGTCCCGCTGGTACTTGGCGCGATATTAAATACGCTAGCCCCGAATACCGGTGCTTATTTTGGCGGTTTTACAAAAGGTATGATTACCGGAACGGTACCGATTCTGGCAGTCTGGTTCTTTTGCATCGGCGCATCTATTAACTTGCGTGCAACAGGTACGGTATTACGTAAATCAGGTACGCTGGTCATTACTAAAATTGCGGTCGCCTGGGTTGTTGCCATGATCTGTGCAATGTTCATTCCGGAGAATGGAATTCAGACCGGCTTCTTCGCCGGATTATCCGTTCTGGCCATAGTCTCAGCAATGGATATGACCAACGGCGGTCTCTATGCCAGCCTGATGAATCAATATGGCACCAAAGAAGAATCGGGCGCGTTCGTGCTGATGTCCCTGGAGTCGGGTCCGCTGATGACGATGTTGATTCTGGGTTCTGCCGGCCTTGCCTCTTTTGAACCACACCATTTTGTCGGGGCGATCCTGCCGTTCCTGATTGGTTTTGCGCTGGGCAACCTCGATCACGATCTGCGTGATTTCTTCAGCAAAGCCACCCCGGTACTGATCCCGTTCTTCGGCTTCGCGTTGGGCAATACCATCAACCTGAACGTGATTCTGGAAACCGGCCTGCTGGGCATTGTGCTGGGTGTTGCCGTCATCGTCATCACGGGTATTCCACTGATTATCGCAGACCGCGTCATCGGGGGCGGCAACGGAACCGCGGGCGTGGCCGCCTCTTCGGCCGCAGGCGCTGCGGTAGCCAACCCGGTGATTATCGCCCAGATTAACCCGGCCTTTGAACCCGTGGCCGCTTCCGCCACGGCTCTGGTTGCCGCCAGCGTGATTGTGACGGCAATTCTGGTCCCTGTCATCACGGCACTGTATGCCAGACGCTTTGGGCATGTGCCTGAGTCCCGGACAGAACCTGAAGCGGTAGAAATGCCCCACTAACCCTTTCGCCCCCTCCTTAAAAAGAGGGGGCAATCACGTACCGAATATCTCTTCCACCATGCCATCCACCAGCCGTTTTGCCGAACAGAGTCTCGGCATCCCCAGCGCGACCGTTTGCCAGCTCTGCGTCACTGACCAGCTCACCGGATGTTTATCCGCCTGACACCAGTCCCCCAGCCAGCCCAGCATATCTTTATAATCAATCAGACCGGGAGAAGCGGACGTCGTCAGCCACTGATGGTAAAAATGCCGGGTGGTGGGAGAAGCATTAATTCCCTGTGCCAGATAGTTTGCGGCCATGCTGCGCAGATTATCTTTCAGCATGGCCGCCACATCGCTATTCGCCAGACGACAGGCATCGCCAAACGCCCCCCAGCGCAACTCTTCCAGCACGATAAAGCAGCGGCCAGCCAGCGACCAGCCGTCATACTGCCCGGCTCGCCAGCGGGTAAAAATTTGCTCGCTGTGCTCACCCGCCTGAACCGTAAGGCCGCGCTGCGCGAGCGCTTTCTCTTTATAGGCGGCACGCTGGTTGAAATGTGAGGAGAGCTCTTCGTACTGTTGCAACAATCCGGGCGGTTGAGGGAGGCGTGGATTCACCTGCTGGCGCAGGGCTACCAGCCTGTCGGACATACGGGTCAGCGCAAGGTGTCCGGGGTCGAGCATACCGGCCAGTTTCTCCGCCAGACCCAGCCGCAGCGCTGCATTTTCGTTGAGCATTCCCGCCATTGCCCACGGCCGCAGCCGGGTCTGCGTAATGATCTCCTGCGTCAAACGCTCACGAAATTGCAGTTGCTGTGGCCCCAGGAGGGAGTGACGTGCAGCGTCCGCCCCCTGGACCAAATCGACCATAAATTTTGGATGAATACACTCCAGCGTCCGCCCGGGACCGTCCAGTAGCTGTGTTGTCATGGTTGCTCTGTCGCGAATAAGGTTTGAATATCATCGCGTAACAGTCGGGTATCTTCCTGAATCCACGCCGCAGTAGTCATACTTTGCTTCAACAACTGGCTAAGCGCCCGGGTTGAATGTTCATTCTGCTGTCGCACGGCAAGGCTATCACGCAAGCTTTCCTGTAACCCGGTCAGGCACAACGAAAACTCTGCAAAGAACGTTGCCATACCTGCCGTAACAGAGACATCGACCTGCGCGGCCAAAGCTTTACGAATTTGATCGCAAAACTGATCGATATGTTGCGTAAATTTGCCATGAAGCTGAACGATGTCGATGACATAGCGTGTGCGCGTCACGACATACTCTTCCCAGCCCCAGCCGGGATTATTGAGCCAGCGCGAGACGGTATTACGTACGCTGCCTGCCCCTGCTGGCTGACTGGCGGGAGGGGTGTCCTGCACAATGGCATCATTAAATAAGCCGCGCGTATTGAAATTAAGCTGGTTTGCCTGAAACGCCGGGAAGCTAATCCGCGCCCGAAATCCGGCATGACTGAGCTGCTCCTTAATTCGCATCTCGATGGGTCGCATCGCCTCATTCAACGATCGGGCGAGCGTAGACTCCAGCTGATCGAAGCGTAACGCCAGCTCCCGGCCAATTCTGCTCTGCGCATTCAGCAAAATCTGCTCGCATGACGATCGGATCTTGCTCAGGACAATCTGCGCCTGCCCTTCATCGTCAAGCACCAGCTGCTGGATCGCATTCGCGTCGTCTGCACGCAAACTGGATGACTCGCGCCCTGCTAAATCAAGAATAGACGGGCGGCTAAAAATGTCGCCCAGCGCCTGGTGAAGTTCACCTTTCTGGCGAAGCAGGAATGCATCCGTTGCGTTGAGCGCCTCTTCAACTTCATGCTGGACCTCATCGCTCACCACGCTCTGCCGCTGACGCAGCATCGTCATATCCTCTTCCAGGCGCGCAATATTCAGCTCCAGCTCATCAAAAGCGACCGTCAGTCCCTGATGGCGAACATCCAGGTATTCTCTGGCATTTTGCGCATAGTTCAGCAGCTTATGCGATGCCGACCGCAAAGCGAACAGCGAGGCGTTGGCGTAAGCCGCGTAAATCAGTTTGCGGATGGGCTGTTCGAACAGCGAATCCTCCCACAGCAGATCCGCCGCATGGCGAATATGGTCAATATCGTCCAGGTCGGCCGTTCGCCAGCGGCGGCCCAGCGCGGCCTCGGCAAAATCCTGTACCCAACGCTGATCCTGATGATCGGGAAGGCGCCCATGAACGTTCATCTCATAGCGGGCGCGGTTTGCCAGATAGGCCCACATGGAAGAGACCGGATAAATTTGCCCCGGAGAAATATTCCCTTTCATCAGCGTGCCGGAAATCATCGCCCGCACCTGCTCTTCATCGTCGCTGTTACGATCTTTCTGATCGAATTTGTTGACCAGGGCGTAAAGCGGCACGGATTTCCCGGCAGCCGAAATTGCCTGACGAACCTCCGCATCAGAAATAGATTTAAGCTGTGTATAGTCCATCACCGCCAGCACGGCGGAGGCGCGCGCCAGCTGCTCGCTGAGCATTTTTTGCAGGTGCGGCTGACCGGCCTCGTTCGGCCCCGGCGTGTCGAGCAGCGTCAGTTGCCCCAGGCGCGCATCCAGACCGGCGAGATGCACAAACTCCACCTCAATTACCGGAATATGTTCAATCGCGGCATACTCAGAGAACGGAAACTCCACGCCCAGCGCCTGAGAAAGCCGCACCAGATCGTTCAGGCTTTTCAGACAATGAAAGATAGGCTCCGCGCCAAGGTGATGTTTTTCAAACGCCTCACCTCTTTCTATGCGTTCCAGCAGCGTATTCATGTCCTTGTCGATTTCCAGACGCCGCGCCAGCTTGCCGCGATCTTTATCGCACAGTTTTTTCTGCAACTGGGTAATCAGGGTATCGATGGGCGAAACGTGCAAAAAATGCAGCACCGGCTCCTTCTGGCCCGGCGTATGGCGGATCAGCGTGGGAAGCGCCGTCATCGGACGATTGCGGTTCGGCAGCACTTCCGTGCCCACAATCGCATTAATGGTGGTCGATTTTCCCGCTTTCATGGTACCCACAATCGCCAGCACCATTTCGAGGCGGGTTATTTTGCGTAATTCGTTATTCAGCATCGCCTGCTGAGCGTCGACACCCCGTGCGCTAAAATGTAACGGCAAAACGTTGTTATTAACGCCGCTCATCGCAGCGGCTGTGCTATCCAGCTTTGCAATCGGCATAGATTTTAATGAATCAAGGTTGTTCAGAGCGAGCTGTAACAATCGTTCAGCTTCCTGGCTTAATTCAAATATGGTCTGTGTGTGCATGATAAAAGCCTTCCCTTAACGCAAATTTATTACTTTTATTAAGCCACGATGTTTTAATTATACTTTTCGGGCTTATATGATCACGTATGGAAAACATGTTCATTTAATACAACTAACTGAAGATAATGAGAATTTATAAACCGCCCTCGTAATACGTGTAAAACATCCCCTGGCCAGAAAGCCAAAAGTGAATAGACAAAACGCATTTTCAGGAAACATCAGGATATATCATCGTTATTTACCCACCAAAAAAGAGAGGTATTCCCTGGCGCCAAAAGATGTATGGCGTTAGAAGAGGATAGATAAATAACGGCTTGTTCCTTCACCTTATCCGAAATGGCACAGCGTAGCAATTTGCTGTAATAAAATATTCGATACATTTAGCATGATTACGATCTCTGCCGTTCAGGGCATAAGCTTCCCTTAATTTACTGACAGTTCGTGTCATCGCTTGCGCATTTATGCGCTATTTTTATAAAACAATATCACCGACAAAAGTGGGGATTTGCGTTATACTCGCTGCCTTTTTCGGCACACAGCCGTCATTTAGCTGGCGTTTTCCAGCGTGTTAACACTTTTGAGGATACCAACATGCAACTTCCACACTGCCCGAAATGCAATTCTGAATACACCTATGAAGACAATGGCATGTTCGTTTGCCCGGAATGCGCCCATGAATGGAACGATGCGGAGCCTGCACAGGACAGCGATGCGCTGATCGTGAAAGACGCGAACGGCAACCTGCTGGCAGACGGCGACAGCGTTACCGTTGTGAAAGATCTGAAGGTAAAAGGCAGTTCCTCCATGCTGAAGATCGGCACTAAAGTTAAAAATATCCGTCTGGTTGAAGGCGATCATAATATCGACTGCAAAATTGACGGCTTCGGTCCGATGAAACTGAAATCTGAGTTCGTGAAAAAGAACTGATTGTCCCGCCCGGTGACGCTTCGCTTACCGGGCGTTCGGGAACTACACTTAACGGGCTTTTCTTACGTGAGGTAAAGATTATGCCGTTAAGTCCCTACATCTCTTTCGCCGGCAACTGTGCGGAGGCGACCGCCTTCTATCAGCAGGCCATCGGCGCAGAACTCCTCTACAAAATCACCTTCGGCGAAATGCCCAAAGACGAAAACAGCGAAGAAGGCTGTCCGTCAGGCATGAACTTCCCGGATACCGCCATCGCCCACTCTAATGTCCGCATTGCCGGCAGCGATATCATGATGAGCGATGGTCTGCCACCCGGTAGCAGCACGCAGTACGCCGGATTTACGCTGGTGCTCGACACGCAGGACGTGGATGAAGGCAAACGCTGGTTCGACAACCTCTCTGATGGTGGCAATGTCGAAATGGCCTGGCAGGAGACTTTCTGGGCGCACGGATTCGGGAAAGTCACCGATAAATACGGCGTGCCGTGGATGATTAACGTCGTTAAATCGTAGGCCACATAAGCGCAGCGCATCCGGCAACAGCGCCCGGAGACGCTGCGCTGACCGGGCCTGCGGTGATTGTCATCAAACTCCCCTCAACTCTTCAAACTCCCGCAACCAACACTTAACCTGAATGTCATATTGATGCGCCAGCATGAGGCCACATTTATCGTGAGGCCCGGCACATGCAAACTGTCATTCGCGTCGAGAAACTGAGCAAAACCTTCCATCACAACAAGGCGCTGCATGCCGTTGATCTGACCGTCCAGCAGGGCGAAATGGTGGCGCTGTTGGGGCCGTCTGGTTCAGGTAAATCAACCCTTCTTCGTCACTTGAGCGGCCTGATTACCTGTGACAAAACGCCGGAAAGCCGCGTCGAACTGTTGGGGAACACCGTGCAACATGCGGGGCGTCTGGCGAGCGATATTCGCAAAAGCCGCGCTCAGACGGGCTATATCTTTCAGCAGTTCAACCTGGTGAACCGCCTGACCGTGCTCGAGAACGTGCTGATTGGCGCGCTCGGCAGCACCCCGTTCTGGCGCACCTGCCTGCGCTGGTTCTCCCCATCCCAGAAGCAAGAAGCCTTACAGGCGCTGACCCGCGTCGGCATGGCGCATTTCGCCCACCAGCGCGTCTCCACGCTCTCCGGCGGACAGCAGCAGCGCGTCGCCATCGCCCGCGCCCTGATGCAGAAAGCCAAAATCATTCTGGCCGATGAACCTATCGCCTCGCTGGATCCGGAATCGGCCCGCATCGTGATGGAAACCCTGCGCGACATCAACCAGAACGACGGCATCACCGTGGTGGTGACGCTGCATCAGGTGGATTACGCCCTGCGCTACTGCGAGCGCATCGTCGCCCTGCGTCAGGGCCATGTGTTCTTTGATGGCGCAAGCCACCAGTTTGATAACGAACGTTTTGATCATCTCTACCGCAGCGTAAACCGCGTCGAAGAGCGCGCGCAGGCTGCTTAACGTCCCCATAACGAGGAATGGACATGAACTACAAAGCCGTTGCCGCGCTGGCCTTCACCAGCATGTTCAGCATCAGCACCCTGCTAAGCCCTGCTTACGCTGAGGAACAGGAAAAAGCGCTGAACTTTGGCATCATTTCAACGGAATCACAGCAAAACCTGAAGCCGCAGTGGGAACCGTTCCTGAAAGATATGGAAACCAAACTGGGGATCAAAGTAAACGCCTTCTTCGCCCCAGACTACGCAGGCATCATTCAGGGAATGCGCTTCAACAAAGTCGACATCGCCTGGTATGGCAACCTCTCTGCTATGGAAGCGGTAGATCGCGCGAACGGCCAGGTCTTCGCCCAGACCGTTGCGGCAGACGGCTCCCCGGGCTACTGGAGCGTGCTGATCGTTAACAAAGACAGCCCGATCAACAATCTCAACGACATGCTCGCCAAACGCAAAGAGCTGACCTTTGGTAACGGCGACCCGAACTCCACTTCCGGCTTCCTCGTCCCTGGCTACTACGTCTTCGCGAAAAACAACGTCTCCGCCAGCGACTTTAAGCGCACGGTCAACGCCAGCCACGAAACCAACGCCCTGGCCGTGGCGAATAAGCAGGTTGACGTTGCCACCAACAACACCGAAAACCTCGACAAGCTGAAGACCTCCGCGCCGGACAAGCTTAAGGAAATCAAGGTTATCTGGAAATCACCGCTGATCCCGGGCGACCCGATCGTGTGGCGCAAAAACCTCTCCGAGAGCACCAAGGACAAGGTCTACGACTTCTTCATGAACTACGGCAAAACGCCGGAAGAGAAAGCGGTTCTGGCGCGTCTGGGCTGGGCACCGTTCCGCGCGTCCAGCGATTTGCAGCTGGTGCCGATTCGCCAGCTGGCGCTGTTCAAGCAGATGCAGGGCGTGAAGGACAACAAGGGTCTGAAGGAAGAAGAGAAGACCAGCAAAGTGTCGGAAATTCAGGCGCAGCTGGACGATCTCGACCGCCTGACCGCCGCGCTCGGCGCCATGACCAGCGTGAATAAAGCGGTGCAGTAACGCCTTTCTCCCTCTCCCTGTGGGAGAGGGAACTAAACCCAAAGGAGCCAACATGCAAACCATCACCCTCCCGCCGCCAAAGCGCAGCTGGTTCTCGCTCATAAGCTGGGCCGTTCTGCTGGCGGTGCTCGTTATCTCCTGGAAGGGCGCGGAGATGGATCCGCTGCTGCTCTTCAAAGATTCCGGCAACATGGCGACCTTCGCCGCCGACTTCTTCCCGCCGGACTTCAGCCAGTGGCAGGACTACCTCAGCGAAATGGCGGTCACCCTGCAAATTGCCGTCTGGGGCACCGCGCTCGCCGTGATCCTCTCCATTCCGTTTGGCCTGATGAGCGCCGAAAACATCGTGCCGTGGTGGATCTACCAGCCGATGCGTCGCCTGATGGATGCCTGTCGCGCCATCAACGAAATGGTCTTTGCGATGCTGTTCGTGGTCGCCGTCGGCCTGGGTCCGTTCGCGGGCGTGATGGCGCTGTTCATCCACACCACCGGCGTGCTCTCCAAGCTGCTCTCCGAAGCGGTTGAAGCCATCGAGCCCGGCCCGGTGGAAGGCATCCGCGCAACCGGAGCGAACAAAATCGAAGAGATCCTGTACGGCGTCCTGCCGCAGGTGATGCCGCTGCTCATCTCCTACTCCCTGTACCGCTTCGAGTCCAACGTTCGCTCCGCCACCGTGGTCGGCATGGTGGGCGCAGGCGGCATTGGCGTCACCCTGTGGGAAGCCATTCGTGGTTTCCAGTTCCAGCAAACCTGCGCCCTGATGGTGCTCATCATCGTCACCGTCAGCCTGCTGGATTTCCTCTCTCAACGTTTGCGTAAGCACTTCATCTGAGAAGCGAGGCTTTGATTTGTATGCACTTATCCAGACATCCGACCAGTTACCCCACCCGCTGGCAAGAGATTGCGGCAAAGCTCGAAGTGGAGCTGCGCACGCACTACCGCTGCGGAGACTACCTGCCCGCCGAGCAGCAGCTTGCCGACCGCTACGAAGTGAATCGCCACACCCTGCGTCGCGCCATCGATCAACTGGTGGAGCGCGGCTGGGTCCAGCGCCGTCAGGGCGTCGGCGTGCTGGTGCTGATGCGCCCGTTCGACTACCCGCTCAATGCCCAGGCGCGTTTTAGCCAGAACCTGCTCGATCAGGGCAGCCACCCCACCAGCGAAAAGCTGCTGTCAGTCCTGCGCCCGGCCTCCCGCCACGTGGCGGACGCGCTGGGGATTCAGGAGGGCGACAACGTCGTTCACCTGCGCACGTTGCGCCGGGTGAACGGCGTGGCGGTCTGTCAGATCGACCACTACTTCGCGGACCTCACCCTCTGGCCCGTGCTGCAACATTTCGCCAGCGGTTCCCTGCATGATTTTCTTCAGGACGCGACGGGTATCGCGCTCAAACGCACCCAGACGCGCATCAGCGCCCGCCGCGCGCAGGCGAAAGAGAGCAAGGTGCTGGAGATCCCCAACATGGCCCCGCTGCTCTGCGTGCGCACCCTCAACCACCGTGACGGCGACGTCAACGCAACGGAATACTCCGTCAGCCTGACCCGCGCCGACATGATTGAATTTACCATGGAGCACTGAATGCACTTCGACACCTCCACTCGTCAGCGCTGGATGCGCGTGCTGGCCCACAGCCAGCCTGATGCGCTGGCTGCCCGCATGAGCGCGCTCGGCCTGACGCCGGACTACGACACGATCCGCGCGCCGGAGATCGGCCTGGTGCAGATCCAGGCACGCATGGGCGGCACCGGCGAGCGCTTCTTCGCCGGCGATGCCACCCTCACCCGCGCGGTGATCCGCCTGAAAAGCGGCACGCTAGGCTACGGCTACGTACTTGGGCGCGACAAAACGCACGCCGAACGCTGCGCAGCGATCGACGCGCTTTTACAGGAACAGCCGCATTTTCAGACGTTAATGGAAACCCTTATTGCCCCGCTGGAAGCCGACCGCGCCGCACGCCTTGCCGCGCGTCAGGCCGAAGTGAATACCAGCCGGGTCGACTTCTTTACGCTCGTTCGCGGAGACAACGCATGACGCTTCAACCTGCTTTTACCCTCGCCGTCCAGGATGCCCAACAGAGTTTCCGTCGCCTGCTGAAAGCCATGAGCGAGCCGGGCGTCATTGTCTCGCTGCATCAGCTCTCCCAGGGCTGGCTGCCGCTGAACCTCGCCTCGACCAGCGTGCTGTTGACGCTGGCGGACAACGACACCCCGGTATGGCTGTCAGGCGCATTGCTGAACGATATCGCCAGCCAGAACCTGCGCTTTCACACCAACGCGCCGCTGGTCGAGCAGCCCCAGCAGGCGGTCTTCGCCGTGGCCGACGAGCAAATCAGCCACGAACAGCTTAACGCCCTGAGCGAAGGCAGCGCCGTCGCACCGGAAACCAGCGCCACGCTGATTTTGCAGGTCTCCAGCCTGAGCGGTGGCCGCATGCTGCGCCTGACGGGTGCAGGGATCGCCGACGAGCGGATGGTCGCCCCCCAGCTGCCGGAGTGCATCATTCATGAGCTGACCGAGCGCCCGCATCCGTTCCCACTCGGTATCGACCTGATCCTGACCTGCGGCGAGCGCCTGCTGGCGATCCCGAGAACCACTCACGTGGAGGTGTGCTGATGTACGTTGCCGTCAAAGGGGGCGAGAAGGCGATCGCCGCCGCCCATGCCTTGCAGGCGCACAGACGCCGGGGGGATGACGCCCTTCCCGAGTTGAGCGTCGCCCAGATTGAACAGCAGTTAAACCTAGCCGTCGACCGCGTGATGACCGAAGGCGGCATCGCGGACCGCGAACTGGCGGCGCTGGCGCTGAAACAGGCCAGCGGCGATAACGTGGAAGCCATCTTCCTGCTGCGCGCTTACCGCACTACGCTTGCGAAGCTGGCGGTAAGCGAGCCGGTGGATACGGCGGAAATGCGATTAGAGCGCCGTATTTCTGCGGTGTACAAAGATATTCCTGGCGGTCAGCTGCTTGGTCCGACCTACGACTACACCCATCGCCTGCTGGACTTCACTCTGCTGGCGAACGGTGAAACACCGCAGCTCAGCGTCTCTGACGCTGAACAAGACGCCTCCCCGCACGTCTTTAGCCTGCTGGCAAACCAGGGGCTGGCGAAGGCGGAAGAGGACACCGGCAGCACACCGGATGACATCACCCGCACGCCGCCGGTCTATCCCTGTTCGCGCTCGTCCCGCCTGCAACAGCTGATGCGCGGCGATGAAGGGTATCTGCTGGCGCTGGCCTACTCCACGCAGCGCGGCTATGGGCGCAACCACCCCTTCGCGGCAGAGATCCGCAGCGGCTATATCGACATTGAAATCGTACCGGAAGAGCTGGGTTTTGCGGTGAACATCGGCGAACTGCTGATGACCGAGTGCGAAATGGTCAACGGTTTTGTCGCGCCAGAGAATGAAGATCCGCACTTTACCCGCGGCTACGGGCTGGTGTATGGCCTGAGCGAGCGCAAGGCGATGGCGATGGCGCTGGTTGACCGTGCGCTCCAGGCGCCGGACTACGGCGAGCATATTGCAGGCCCGGCACAGGACGAAGAGTTCGTGCTGGCCCACGCGGATAACGTTGAGGCCGCCGGCTTTGTCTCGCACCTCAAGCTGCCGCACTACGTCGATTTCCAGGCCGAACTGGAACTGCTGAAACGCCTGCAACGGGAGCGCGCCAATGTCTAACTTAAGCGGCTACAACTTTGCCTATCTGGACGAACAAACTAAACGCATGATCCGCCGCGCCATCCTGAAGGCAGTGGCGATCCCCGGCTACCAGGTGCCATTCGGCGGCCGCGAAATGCCAATGCCCTACGGCTGGGGCACCGGCGGTATTCAGATCACCGCCAGCGTGATCGGCGAAGCGGACGTGCTTAAGGTCATTGACCAGGGGGCAGACGACACCACCAACGCCGTGTCGATCCGCAACTTCTTTAAGCGCGTAACGGGCGTTAATACTACCGAAAAAACCGAAGACGCGACGCTGATCCAGACCCGTCACCGCATTCCGGAGACCCCGCTGACTGAAGATCAGATTTTGATTTTCCAGGTGCCGATCCCGGAGCCGCTGCGTTTTATCGAGCCGCGCGAAACGGAAACCCGCACCATGCACGCGCTGGAAGAGTACGGCGTCATGCAGGTGAAGCTGTATGAGGATATCGCCCGCTTCGGGCATATCGCCACCACCTACGCCTACCCGGTGAAGGTGAACGGCCGCTACGTGATGGACCCGTCGCCGATCCCGAAATTCGACAACCCGAAGATGGACATGATGCCTGCCCTGCAACTTTTTGGTGCCGGACGGGAAAAACGCATCTACGCCGTACCGCCGTACACCCGTGTGGAGAGCCTGGATTTTGACGATCACCCGTTTACGGTGCAGGAGTGGGACGAGCCGTGCGCCATCTGCGGTTCGAAGCATAGCTATCTGGATGAAGTGGTGCTGGACGACACGGGCAAACGGATGTTTGTCTGCTCCGACACCGATTACTGCCGCCAACAGAGCGAGGCGAACAGCCAATGAAACCGCTGCTTTCGGTTAATAACCTGACTCACCTTTATGCGCCGGGCAAAGGCTTTAACGACGTGTCGTTTGAGCTGTGGCCGGGCGAAGTGCTGGGCATTGTCGGCGAGTCCGGCTCCGGTAAAACCACCCTGCTGAAGTCCATCTCCGCGCGCCTGACGCCGCAGAATGGCGACATTTTGTATGAGGGCGTGTCGCTGTATGGCATGAGCGAAGCCGAGCGCCGCCGCCTGCTGCGCACCGAGTGGGGCGTGGTGCACCAGCACCCGATGGATGGCCTGCGCCGCCAGGTCTCGGCGGGGGGCAACATCGGCGAACGGCTGATGGCCACCGGCGCGCGCCACTACGGCAACATCCGCGCCACGGCGCAGCACTGGCTGGAAGAGGTTGAAATTCCCGCCTCGCGCATCGACGACCTGCCGACCACCTTCTCCGGCGGCATGCAGCAGCGTTTACAGATTGCCCGCAATCTCGTCACCCATCCGAAGCTGGTGTTTATGGATGAACCGACCGGCGGGCTGGACGTCTCCGTACAGGCTCGCCTGCTCGACCTGCTGCGCGGCCTGGTGGTGGAGCTAAACCTGGCGGTGGTGATTGTCACCCACGATTTAGGCGTTGCGCGCCTGCTGGCGGACCGCTTGCTGGTGATGAAGCAGGGTCAGGTGGTGGAAAGTGGGTTAACCGACCGCGTGCTCGACGATCCCCATCATCCGTATACCCAGCTGCTGGTGTCGTCCGTATTGCAGAACTGAGGGCGCGGTTGCCGGGTGGCGCTGCGCTTACCCGGCCTACGAACACCGCACCTTGTAGGCCGGGTAAGGCGAAGCCGCCACCCGGCAAAACGAATCGCGAGGCCAACATGATCCACGTACAAAACGTAAGTAAAACCTTTGTGCTCCACCAGCAAAACGGCGTCCGCCTGCCGGTACTGCAAAATGCCTCGTTAGAGGTCAGCAACGGCGAATGCGTGGTGCTGCATGGCCATTCCGGCAGCGGAAAATCCACCCTGCTGCGCTCCCTGTATGCCAACTACCTGCCGGACGAAGGCCATATTCATATTCGCCATAACAATGAATGGGTCGATCTTGTTCAGGCTCCCGCGCGCAAAGTGCTGGAAGTGCGCCGCTCGACGATCGGCTGGGTCAGCCAGTTCCTGCGGGTGATCCCGCGGATCTCCGCCCTGGACGTGGTCATGCAACCCCTGCTGGATCTCGGCGTGCCGCGCGAAACCTGCACCGCTAAAGCCGCCAGCCTGCTGACGCGCCTCAACGTACCGGAGCGTCTGTGGCACCTCGCCCCGTCGACCTTTTCCGGCGGCGAGCAGCAGCGCGTCAACATCGCCCGCGGCTTTATCGTCGATTACCCGATTTTACTCCTGGATGAACCCACCGCCTCGCTCGACAGTAAGAACAGCGCAGCGGTGATGGAACTGATCGAACAGGCCAAAGCGCGCGGCGCGGCGATCGTCGGGATCTTCCACGACGACGCCGTACGCCAACGCGTGGCGGACAGACTGCACCCGATGGGGACAAACGTATGATTATCAATAATGTCAGGCTGGTGCTGGAAAATGAGGTCGTGAACGGCTCGGTTGAGGTGCGGGACGGTGTCATCCGCGCCTTTGCCGAAACCCGGAGCCGCACTCCTGAAGCGATGGACGGCGAAGGCGGCTGGCTGCTGCCGGGGCTGATTGAGCTGCATACCGATAATCTCGATAAATTCTTCACCCCGCGCCCAAAGGTGGACTGGCCTGCTCATTCAGCGATGAGCAGCCACGACGCGCTGATGGTCGCCAGCGGCATCACCACCGTGCTGGACGCGGTGGCGATCGGCGACGTGCGCGACGGCGGCGACCGCCTGGAGAATCTGGAGAAG
Organism: Enterobacter sp. DTU_2021_1002640_1_SI_PRY_ASU_LCPMC_013; assembly: GCF_032389435.1. Taxonomy (NCBI): domain Bacteria; kingdom Pseudomonadati; phylum Pseudomonadota; class Gammaproteobacteria; order Enterobacterales; family Enterobacteriaceae; genus Enterobacter; species Enterobacter sp. DTU_2021_1002640_1_SI_PRY_ASU_LCPMC_013. Next base: position 376,238 of record NZ_CP135594.1, on the reverse strand, counting down.
ATGATCAACGCCGTGGAGGAGACGCAAAAGCGCGGCCTCAACCGCGCCGAGCACCGCCTGCACCTGCGCTGCGAGCTGCCGCACCACACCACCCTGCCGCTGTTTGAGAAGCTGGTGGGCCGCGAGCCGGTCTCGCTGGTTTCCCTGATGGATCACTCGCCGGGGCAGCGCCAGTTCGCCAACATTGAAAAGTATCGCGAATACTATCAGGGCAAATATTCGCTCAACGACGCGGAGATGGCGCGCTACGAAGAAGAGCAGCTCCAGCTTGCGGCCCAGTGGTCGCAGCCGAATCGCCTCTCCATTGCCGCCATGTGCCGGGACCGTAATCTTGCCCTGGCCAGCCATGACGACGCCACGCACGATCACGTGCGCGAATCCCACCAGCTTGGCAGCGTGATAGCTGAATTTCCCACCACGTTTGAAGCGGCAGAGGCGTCGCGCCAGCACGGCATGAACGTCCTGATGGGCGCGCCGAACATCGTACGCGGCGGATCACACTCCGGCAACGTGGCGGCAAGCAGGCTCGCCTCGCTCGGCCTGCTGGATATTCTCTCATCTGACTATTACCCCGCCAGCCTGCTGGACGCGGCCTTCCGCGTCGCGGACGACGAGAACAACAGCTTCACGCTGCCGCAGGCGATTCGCCTGGTGACGAAAAACCCGGCCAGCGCGCTTAATCTTCACGATCGCGGTGAAATTGCCGAGGGGAAACGGGCCGATCTGGTGCTCGCCCACCGTAAGGGCGAGCATATTCATATCGACCACGTCTGGCGTCAGGGAAAGAGGGTGTTCTGATGGGAAGACTCATCTGGTTAATGGGCCCGTCCGGCTCCGGGAAGGACAGCCTGCTGTCGGCGTTACGGCAGCGGGAACACTCACAGCTGCTGGTCGCGCACCGCTATATCACGCGCGATGCCAACGCCGGAAGCGAAAACCATATCGCCCTGAGCGAGCAGGAGTTTTTTATCCGCGCCGGACAAAACCTGCTGGCGCTGAGCTGGCATGCCAACGGTTACTACTATGGCGTCGGCATTGAGATCGACCTCTGGCTGCACGCGGGGTTCGACGTGCTGGTTAACGGCTCGCGGGCGCATCTCCCGCAGGCTCGCGCCCGGTACGAAGCGGCGCTGCTCCCGGTCTGTTTGCAGGTTTCCCCGGACGTTCTGCGTAGCCGGCTGCAAAAGCGGGGGCGCGAAAACGCGCGCGAGATCGACCAGCGGCTGGAACGGGCGGCACGCTACACCCCGTCGGGTTGCCATCTCCTCAATAACGACGGAAGTTTGCTACAGTCAGTCGAGACCTTGCTATCGCTTATTCGCCAGAAGGAGAAACAGCATGCCTGACTGCCAGCTTCGCCCCGCCACCGCCGACGATGCGCCGATCGTTTACGCGCTGATCTGCGAACTTAAGCAGGCCGAGTTCGATCATCAGGCGTTTCACGCCGGGTATCTGGCCAACTTGCAGGATCACAATATGCGTTACCAGCTGGCCGAGCTGGACGGGCAGATCATCGGTATGATCGGCCTGCATATGCAGTTTCACCTGCATCACGCCCGCTGGATCGGCGAGATCCAGGAGCTGGTGGTGATGCCGCAGGCGCGCGGATTGAAAGTGGGCAGCCAGCTGCTGGCCTGGGCAGAGGAGATCGCGCGTCAGGCAGGCGCTGAGCTGACCGAGCTGTCCACCAGCGTGAAGCGCGTGGACGCGCACCGTTTTTATGTTCGTGAAGGGTATACGCAGAGCCATTTTCGCTTCACCAAACCGCTGTAGAGGTGCGTTATGAGTCTGACGATCACGCTGACAGGAACCGGAGGGGCGCAGCTGGTGCCGGTGTTTGGCTGCGACTGCGCGGCGTGCCGACGGGCACGTTTGCAGGAAAATTATCGCCGTCGCCCCTGTAGCGCGGCGGTCAAATTCAACGATGCGGTCACCTTGCTTGACGCGGGTATTCCCCACCTGATGGACGACTGGCCCGCGGGGAGTTTCAGGCAGTTTTTGCTCACCCATTATCATATGGATCACGTTCAGGGGCTTTTTCCTCTGCGCTGGGGCGTGGGAGCGACCATTCCGGTTTACGGCCCCCCGGACGACGCAGGCTGTGACGACCTGTTCAGGCATCCGGGCCTTCTCGATTTCAGCCACACGGTGGAGCCGTTTGTGATGTTTGAACTTCAGGGCTTGCGGGTCACGCCGCTGCCGCTCAACCATTCAAAACTGACCTTCGGCTATCTGCTGGAGTCCGCCCACAGCCGCGTGGCGTGGCTTTCTGATACCGCCGGGCTACCGGATAAAACGGTGACGTTTCTGCTAAACAATCAGCCGCAGGCGATGATTATCGACTGTAGCCATGAACCGCGCCCGGAGACGCCGCGCAACCATTGTGATTTGAATACGGTGATTGCGCTGAACGAGGTGATTGGCTGTCCGCAGGTGATCCTGACGCATATCAGCCATCAGTTTGACGTGTGGATGATGAATAACCCGCTGCCGTCCGGCATTGAAGCGGGGTATGACGGGATGGTGCTGGTGCTGGATTAGGTTTTGCCGGGTGGCGGCTGCGCCTTACCCGGCCTACGCGTTGCAATACCGGGGTTACCACCGATCGTAATCATCCTCTAACCGGCGCTCATCCTCTTCTAACCGACGCCGATCGTCATCCAGCTGGCGCTGACGCTCGTCTAAACGCTGGCGTCGATCTTCTAACTGTCGACGACGATCGTCGTACTGGCGGCTGTCGGTTTGACGGCTGCGATCGTAACGATCGTCGTCATCATCATTACGGCTGCTGCCGGGGTTATAGGCGTCGTTGATCGCCTGCTGAATATTGCCAATGGCATCATCAATCACATCGGCATACGCCAGTTGGCTGGTTAAAGTCAGCAGACCCAATAACAGAGCGGTAGAGTAACGTTTCATAAGGCCAGACTCGCAGGTGAACTGGCCTTACGGTAATGAATGGCAGGGAACCGGGGTAGCGGAGGAATCTCAATTCCTGGCCTGTTCAATCGCCCCTATCGCATCGACTCGCGCCTGATGTCGTCCCCCTTCAAACGGTGCATTTAGCCAGGCATCGACGATCATTTTTGCCAGCTCCAGTCCGACCACGCGCGAACCAAATGCCAGCACATTCGTGTTGTTATGCTGCCTTGAAAGCTGAGCTGAATAAGGTTCGCTACAGACCACTGCGCGGATGCCCGGGAACTTATTGGCCGTAATGGAGATCCCTACCCCCGTTCCGCAGATCAGGATGCCGCCATCCACCTCCTTATCGATAATAGCCTGTGCAACCGCGCTGGCATAATACGGGTAGTCAGTACGCTCCGGGGAACAGGTGCCCTTATCCACCACGTCGATGCCACGCGCGCACAGATGGGCCAGAATATCCTCTTTCAGCATAAAACCTACGTGATCGCAGCCAAATGCAATCTTTTTCATAATAAACCTCATCGTGGGTTAACTTTACGAACTCGATGGAGTTGTGATTTAAGACCGGTCAGTTGTGCAATAAAACCTCAAAACCATCGAGTTCTGCGCGTGTTCTACACCCCTGACTTTGACATTTCAACTCTCTCATGACGGTATATTTCTCACGGCATGCATTAAAATCCGTTAACGTGTCATAATTATATTATTGATTTTTAAGGGCATCCTAAATCAACCGCCCCTCAAAACTTCACAGACAATAAAACTTTATGAATTTCTAAACATTGTGAAGTTACCAGCATATTTTCATGCCAGAGTGTGGTGATATAGTGTCGTCTTCATTTTTAAGGACAAAAGAGAGCGATGAGTCAGTCAGAATTTAAAAAAGAGCTGCCTAACGGCATTGGCCTTGCACCGTACCTGCGCATGAAGCAGGAAGGCATGACCGACAACGAAAGCCGTATCGTCGACTGGCTGCTCCAGCCGGGTAACCTGAGCGGCGCGCCTGCGATTAAAGACGTTGCCGAAACGCTGATGGTGTCGGAAGCGATGATCGTGAAAGTGGCCAAACTGCTCGGCTTTAGCGGTTTCCGTAACCTGCGTGCGGCGCTGGTCGACTACTTCTCGCAATCCGAACAAGTATTACCTGCGGAACTCGCTTTTGATGAAGCACCACAGGATGTGGTTAACAAAGTGTTCAATATTACGCTGCGCACCATTATGGAAGGCCAGTCGATAGTGAACGTGGATGAAATTCACCGCGCGGCACGTTTCTTCGCCCAGGCCAACCAGCGCGATCTGTACGGTGTGGGGGGTTCTAACGCTATTTGCGCCGACATCCAGCATAAGTTTCTACGCATCGGCGTGCGCTGCCAGTCGTATCAGGACGCGCACATTATGATGATGTCGGCATCGCTGCTGAAGGAAGGGGATGTGGTACTGGTGGTCTCCCATTCCGGCCGCACCAGTGATGTGAAAGCAGCAGTTGAGTTAGCAAAAAAGAACGGCGCCAAAATTATCTGTATTACCCATAGCTACCATTCGCCGATTGCTAAACTTGCTGATTATATTATTTGTTCGCCAGCACCAGAGACCCCGTTATTAGGGCGCAACGCCTCCGCGCGTATATTACAGCTTACATTATTAGATGCGTTATTTGTTTCCGTTGCACAACAAAATATCGAACAGGCCACACTTAATATGCAAAAAACCGGCGCTATTGTGGATTTCTTCTCTCCTGGCGCACTGAAGTAAATTAAAAGGTTAATCCTGCTCAGGCGGGATTAACAACAACATATCCTACATTGAGAACACTGCTATGAATAAATATCTGAAATATTTCAGCGGCGCCGCTATGGGCTTAATGTTATCCACCAGCGCGTTTGCTGCTGCGGAATATGCGGTGGTATTAAAAACGCTCTCCAATCCATTCTGGGTGGATATGAAGAAAGGGATTGAAGATGAAGCCAAAACCCTGGGAGTAAGCGTTGATATTTTTGCCTCGCCGTCAGAAGGGGATTTTCAGTCCCAGCTACAGCTGTTCGAAGATCTGAGTAATAAAAAATACAAGGGTATCGCTTTTGCCCCACTCTCCTCCGTGAATCTGGTCATGCCCGTCGCGCGCGCCTGGCAGAAAGGTCTCTATCTGGTGAATCTCGATGAAAAAATCGATATGGATAACCTGAAAAAAGCAGGTGGCAATGTAGAGGGGTTTGTCACAACGGACAACGTGGCCGTCGGCGCAAAAGGGGCCGATTTTATTATCAATAAACTTGGTGCGGAGGGGGGCGAAGTCGCAATCATTGAGGGTAAAGCCGGTAACGCATCGGGCGAGGCGCGCCGCAATGGCGCAACAGAAGCCTTCAAAAAAGCAAACCAAATTAAGCTGGTTGCCAGCCAGCCCGCTGACTGGGATCGCATTAAAGCTCTGGATGTGGCAACCAACGTGCTGCAACGAAACCCGAATCTGAAAGCCTTCTACTGCGCGAACGATACCATGGCGATGGGCGTGGCGCAGGCGGTGGCAAACGCCGGTAAAATCGGCAAAGTGCTGGTGGTCGGCACCGATGGTATTCCAGAGGCGCGTAAGATGGTCGAAGCCGGTCAGATGACGGCAACCGTCGCACAAAACCCGGCGGACATCGGGGCGACCGGCCTGAAATTAATGGTGGATGCCGCGAAAACCGGGAAAGTCATCCCGCTGGAAAAAACGCCTGAATTCAAGTTGGTGGATTCGATTCTGGTGACGAAATAACGCAGAACTGTGCGGCTTGATGCCCTCACTCCGGCCCTCTCCCACAGGGAGAGGGTGAACAGAGAAGGAAATAAACATGGTCACGCCATATATCTCGATGGCGGGGATCGGCAAATCCTTTGGTCCGGTTCACGCATTAAAATCGGTTGATTTAACTATATACCCTCATGAGATCCACGCGTTATTAGGGGAGAATGGTGCCGGTAAATCAACCTTAATGAAAGTATTGTCGGGAATTCATGAACCGACCAAAGGCTCCATTATTATTAATGAAAAGAATTACGACAGATTGGATCATAAACTGGCAGCACGACTGGGCATCGGCATTATATATCAGGAACTCAGCGTTATTGATGAATTAACCGTGCTGGAAAATCTATATATAGGCCGTCACCTGACCAAAACGGTTTGTGGCATCAGGATTATTGACTGGAAAGAGATGCGCATTCGCGGTGCGATGATGCTCTTACGCGTCGGATTAAAAGTCGATTTAGATGAAAAAGTAGCGAATTTATCCATCAGCCATAAACAGATGCTGGAAATCGCGAAAACCTTAATGCTCGATGCCAAAGTGATCATTATGGATGAACCCACATCTTCATTAACTAATAAAGAGGTGGATTATCTTTTCTTGATCATGAATCAGCTGCGTAAAGAAGGCACCGCCATTGTCTATATCTCGCATAAGCTCGCGGAAATCCGCCGCATCTGCGACCGCTACACGGTAATGAAAGACGGTTCCAGCGTATGCAGTGGCCTGGTGAGTGACGTTTCAAATGACGACATTGTGCGCCTGATGGTCGGCCGCGAACTGCAAAACCGCTTTAACGCCATGAAAGAGAGCACCGGCAACATCGAACGCGACACGGTGTTTGAGGTGAACAACGTCACCAGCCGGGACAAGAAAAAAGTGCGTGATATTTCGTTCAGCGTGAACCGCGGCGAAATACTGGGTTTTGCGGGTCTGGTCGGCTCGGGACGTACCGAACTGATGGACTGTCTCTTCGGCGTGGATAAACGCGCGAGCGGTGAAATTCGCCTCAACGGCAAAACCATCTCCCCGCGTTCGCCTCTGGATGCGTTGAAAAAAGGGATGGCCTACATCACCGAAAGCCGCCGCGAAAATGGCTTTTTCCCTAATTTCTCTATCGCCCAAAACATGGCCGTCAGCCAGAGCCTGAAAAACGGTGGCTATAAAGGGGCCATGGGGCTCTTTCGCGAGCATGAAGAACGCAAGACCGCCGAAGCACAGCGCCAGTTGCTGGCGTTGAAGTGCCATAGCGTAGAGCAAAACATCACCGAACTCTCCGGCGGCAATCAGCAAAAGGTGCTGATTTCTAAATGGCTGTGTTGCAACCCGGACGTCATCATTTTTGATGAACCCACGCGAGGCATCGACGTCGGCGCAAAGGCCGAAATCTACAAGGTGATGCGCCAGCTGGCTGACGAAGGCAAGGTCATCCTGATGGTGTCATCTGAATTACCTGAAATTATCGCCGTCTGCGACCGCATCGCCGTGTTCTGCGAAGGGCGGCTGACGCAAATCCTGACCAATCGCGACGACATGAGCGAAGAGGAGATCATGGCATGGGCATTACCACAAGAGTGAAAGGCGATATGGCGGAGAAAAAGCCATTTAACTTCGCGCTGTTCTGGGACAAGTACGGTACCTTTTTTATCCTCGCGATTATAGTCGCCATCTTTGGCACGCTGTCATCGGAGTACTTCCTCACCACCAACAACATCACGCAGATTTTTGTCCAGAGCTCGGTAACGGTGCTGATCGGGATGGGCGAATTCTTTGCCATCCTTGTCGCGGGTATTGATCTGTCCGTCGGAGCCATTCTGGCACTCTCCGGCATGGTGACTGCCAAACTGATGCTGGCTGGTGTCGACCCGTTTTTTGCAGCACTGATTGGCGGCGTACTGGTCGGCGGCGCGCTGGGGGCGATCAATGGCTGTCTGGTCAACTGGACCGGGCTACATCCGTTCATTATCACTCTCGGTACTAACGCCATTTTTCGCGGCATCACGCTGGTGATTTCCGATGCTAACTCCGTCTATGGCTTCTCGTTCGATTTTGTAAACTTCTTCGCTGCCAGCGTCCTCGGGATACCCGTACCGGTCATCTTCTCGCTGATCGTCGCGGTGATCCTCTGGTTCCTCACCACCCGTATGCGGCTGGGGCGCAATATCTACGCCCTGGGCGGTAACAAAAACTCGGCGTTCTACTCCGGCATCGACGTGAAGTTTCATATTCTGGTGGTGTTCATTATTTCTGGCGTATGCGCCGGGCTGGCGGGCGTGGTGTCGACCGCGCGTCTGGGCGCAGCGGAGCCGCTGGCCGGGATGGGATTTGAAACATACGCCATCGCCAGCGCCATCATCGGCGGAACCAGCTTCTTCGGCGGTAAAGGCCGCATCTTCTCGGTCGTGATTGGTGGTCTCATCATCGGCACCATCAATAACGGACTCAATATCTTACAGGTACAAACCTACTACCAGCTGGTGGTAATGGGCGGGTTGATTATCGCCGCTGTTGCCCTCGACAGATTGATCAGTAAGTAAGGAAATCACTATGAAAATTTCACCCTCCCTGATGTGTATGGATCTGCTGAAATTCAAAGAACAGATCGAATTTATTGACCAGCACGCGGACTACTTCCATATCGACATCATGGACGGCCACTTTGTGCCTAATCTGACGCTGTCTCCGTTCTTTGTCGGCCAGGTGAAGAAGCTCGCCACCAAACCACTGGACTGTCACCTGATGGTGACTCGCCCGCAGGACTACATAAGCCAGCTGGCGCAGGCCGGAGCAGACTTCATCACACTGCACCCGGAGACCATCAACGGTCAGGCTTTCCGCCTGATTGAAGAGATCCGTCGTCACGGTATGAAGGTGGGACTCATCCTCAACCCGGAAACCCCGGTTGAGGCAATGAAATACTATATTCATAAGGCGGACAAAATCACCGTGATGACCGTCGATCCAGGCTTTGCCGGGCAGCCGTTCATTCCGGAAATGCTGGAGAAAATTGCCGAGCTGAAAGCCTGGCGCGAACGCGAAGGGCTGAGCTATGAGATTGAGATCGATGGCTCATGCAATCAGGCCACCTATAAAAAACTGATGGCCGCCGGCGCAGATGTCTTTATCGTAGGAACGTCTGGTCTGTTCAACCATGCAGAGAATATCGGGGATGCATGGCAGCTTATGGCCGGGCAGATCCTGTCGGCACGAAACGAGGTTGTTCCTCATGCAAAAACAGCCTGATGTCGTCGCCGGAGTGGATATGGGAGCCACTCATATCCGTTTTTGCCTGCAAACGACCGACGGTGCGGTGTTGCATTGTGAAAAACAGCGCACCGCAGAGGTTATCCGCTCTGGTGTGGTGTGCGGCGTGACGGAAATGATCACGGCTCAGCTGCGTCATTTACAGGTTCACTGTCGCGGTCTGGTCATGGGCTTTCCGGCACTGGTCGGCAAAGACAAACGCACCATTATCTCGACGCCAAATCTGCCTTTGCAGGCGAATGAGCTCCGCGATCTGGCGGGAAAACTTGAAGATGCGCTAGGCTGCCCGGTCGAATTTTCCCGCGACGTTAACCTTCAGCTTTCGTTTGACGTGGCGCAACACAATCTCCAGCAGCAAGAGGTTCTGGCGGCCTATCTTGGCACCGGCATGGGATTTGCCATCTGGCTAAACGGTGCTCCATGGACGGGCGCGCACGGCGTAGCGGGCGAGCTCGGGCATATTCCACAGGGGGATATGACGCGGCACTGTGGTTGTGGCAACCCGGGATGTCTGGAAACAGTTTGTTCCGGTATCGCATTGAAACAGTGGTACGAACAGCAGCCCCGCGAGTATGCGATGGGAGATATCTTTTCAGCCGTACCCGATGACCCCTTCGTACAACAACTCCTGAATCATGCAGCCCGCGCCATTGCCACCAGTGTAAATCTGTTCGATCCGGATGCGGTGATCCTCGGTGGCGGCGTAATGGATATGCCTGGCTTTCCGCGCGAAGCGCTGATTGTCGGGATAAAGCAGCATTTGCGCCGCCCGCTGCCGCATGAGTCCGTGAAATTTATCCCTGCCTCGTCGTCGTCTTTTAACGGCGCTCAGGGGGCCGCTACCCTGGCTCGCTGCCGGTTCCTGCCATCACCTTGCGCAGCGCCTGCGCCAGCTGTGCGCGGGTGAACGGTTTTCGCAGTAACTGAACGTCCGGCAGCTGCGGGTTATGCGCCGGGCGCAAATCCTGTCCGCTGATCAGCAGCACCGGCAACTGCGGATAGTGGCTGCGTACATGGCCGATCACCTCCGCGCCGCTCAGGCCGCCCGGCAACATCAGGTCGCTGATAAACATGCCGATATCCGGCGATGCGTCCAGCATGTTCAGCGCCTGCTCGCCGTTTTCGGCTTCAAGCGTCAGGTAGCCAAGCTGGTGCAGTTGCTCGCACAGGGTCTGCCGCATGCCCGCCTCATCTTCCAGGACCAGCACAAGCAGCTCACTCTCTGCCGGGGCCGTGGTCGCCAGCGCGGCATCATCAGAGAACGCGGGCAGCGTCGAGCGCGGCAGCTGGAGCCGCACGGTGGTTCCCTGCCCCGGCGCGCTTTCGATCTCAACGCGCCCCCCGGACTGGCGCACAAAGCCGTATACCATCGACAGCCCTAACCCGCTGCCGCTGCCGGTCTGTTTGGTGGTGAAGAACGGTTCAAAGACCTGCGATTTCACCTCCTGCGACATCCCGCAGCCGTGGTCAATCACCTCCAGCGCGACCATATCCTGTCTGCGCCCGTCGCTGCGGGTCACACGCTGGTTCCAGGTGCGGATTTTAATCACACCGTTTTGCCCCTCCATTGCATCACGGGCGTTCATTACCAGGTTGATAATGGCGTTTTCCAGCTGGCTGACGTCAATCCATGCGGGCCAGGCCGGGGTTTGCGCTTCAATATCCAGCGTCAGCGTGGCGGGAAGCGAGTGCCGCATCAGCTCGCTCAGGTTCTCCAGCAGCGGCTTCATCTCTACCGCATGGGGTTGCAGGGATTGCTTGCGCGAGAAGGCCAGCAGACGCTGGGTGAGCATGGCCCCGCGTTCCGCGGCTTTGAGCGCACGAGTGATGCGCGGCGCGTCCGGTGACGCTGAATCGGTCAGCTCCAGACTGCCGATAATCACCGCCAGCAGGTTATTAAAATCATGCGCCAGCCCGCCCGTCAGTTGCCCGACCGCCTTCATTTTCTGGCTGTGCAGCAGCGCCTCCTCCAGCCCCTGACGTTCGATGCGATCAACCTCCATCTGCGAGGTCTTCTCCTTCAGCAGCCGCGTGGTGTGCTCCAGCGAAGCGGTATTGCGGGCAAAAACGTTAAACGCGCGCGCCAGTTCCCCCAGCTCATCACGCCGCTGTAGCGCGGGCACCGACACATCCTGCTCGCCGTGAGCGAGACGCGACATTGCCCTTGAGATAGCCGTCAGGTTGGAGCCCAGATTGCGGTAAATATACCAGCAGGCGCAGCCGGTGATGATCAGCGCCAGCACCGCGAAGACGCTGATAAACACGCTGATGGAGCGCAGCTCCTGGTGGCTTTGGGCGGTACGCAGCCGGGAGGCCTGCGCCACCTGTTCAACGTACTGATTGATGTCGCGGTTTAATATCGCCACCAGCGCCTTGATGTGGAACATGTACCAGCTGATGGACAGATCGCTCTCTTCCAGCTGCTTCGACAGTGGCGCGAGCTTGCGCAGCTCATCATTAAAATCCGGGAGCACCAGGTTGACCACCGGTTGCAGGGCGCTCGCGGGTAACATCGCGGTTACTGCATCCAGCTGCTGCACCGTGGCGCGCGGTGAAGGGGTATCAATGGCGGCAACGATCAGCCTGTCCATCTCTGCAAGCTGCCGGGCGTCTGGCACATTGCTCGCGTAACGGCGGTTGATATCCTGCAAATGACGCAGGTAGCTTTGGCTTTGATACAGCGCGCTGAGCAGCGCGTTACGCTCCAGATGCCGTTTTTGCCCGCGCTCCAGCATTCCCGTCACGCTCTGCTGTAACTCATTGCTCCTGCGGATAATACGCGCCACCAGCGCCGGCTCCTGCTGCGCCAGCGGCGCATCGGCAAGCTGCTCCAGCGAGTGGCGCAGCGCCATCTGCGTCTGTTTCAGCCGTTCAGCTTCGCCTTTGTATTCCAGCGCACCGACTACCTGCGACAGCCGCACCGCCGCCGTCGCCACATTCGCGGTATCACGCGCGAGGTTCATGCTGCCGGTCATATCATCCAGCGTTTGCTGCTGCACCTGCTCCTGGATTTGACTGGCGTGACGAAAGCCGAGCACCGCCACGCCGCTGACCATCAGCGTTACCGCCACCACCAGCAGGTTAAATATCAGCAGGCGACCGCGGGCGCTGGTGAAGAACGGGGGGCGTGAAGACATGGGTTTGGGCTCCTCTGCGGTTTGGTGCCCTCACCCTGGCCCTCTCCCACAGGGAGAGGGAAAAGGAAAATGTGATGGCGATTAGCTATTCATAACTATGACAAATATGAACAGCTTCTGACATTTTGCATTTACGCACCTGTGATGAAGTGCAGATATCGACATTCACAGGAGATCCGCCATGAGCAGAACCCCGGTTTTAGAGATGCGCCACATTGCCAAGACGTTTGGCAATTTCCACGCGCTCAAGGGTGTGGATTTGACGGTTTTCCCCGGAGAGATCCACGCGCTGATGGGGGAAAACGGCGCCGGAAAAAGCACGCTGATGAAGATCCTCGCAGGCGCTTATACCGCCAGCAGCGGCGACATCCTCATCGACGGTCAGCCGTTTCACATCAAAGGTCCGAAGGATGCGCTGGCCGCAGGCATTACCCTGATTTATCAGGAGATGCAGCTTGCTCCTAACCTGACCGTGGCGGAAAACATTTTTCTCGGCAGCGAGCTGTCGCGCGGCGGGCTGGTCCAGCGCAAAGAGATGGCAGCCCAGGCGCAGGCGGTCATTGACCGTCTGGGCGCGCAGTTCAGCGCCACCGACCTGGTCATGAAGCTGACCATCGCCGAGCAACAGCAGGTGGAGATCGCCCGCGCGCTGCACCGCAACAGCCGTATTCTGGTGATGGATGAACCCACCGCCGCCCTCTCCTCGCGCGAAACCCACCGTCTGTTCGAACTGATTTTGCGCCTGCGCGATGAAGGGATGGCGATTATCTACATCAGCCACCGCATGGCGGAAGTGTATGAGCTTTCCGATCGCGTCAGCGTCCTGCGCGACGGGCAGTACGTCGGCAGCCTGACGCGCGACAAGCTGAATGCCTCTGAGTTGGTGCGCATGATGGTGGGCCGCCCGCTCAGCGATCTGTTTAACAAAGAGCGCGATATTCCGCTCGGCAGCCCGCGTCTGAACGTGCACCACCTGACAGATGGCAAAAAAGTGCTGCCGTGCAGTTTGCAGGTTCGCTCCGGTGAAATCGTCGGGCTGGCGGGGCTGGTCGGGGCCGGTCGCTCCGAGCTGGCGCAGCTGATCTTCGGCGTGCGCAAAGCCACCGGCGGCATGATCGAGGTCGACGGCGAACCGGTGGTGATCCACTCCCCGCGCGCGGCCATTGAAAACGGCATCGGTTTTCTTACCGAGAACCGCAAGGAGCAGGGGCTGTTTCTGGAGCTGGCGGCACAGGAGAACATCACCATGGCGACGCTGGAGCGCGACGCCACCTTCGGCTGGCTGAACCGCAAAAAAGCGCAGTCTATTTCCGATGACGCCATCGCCCTGCTCAATATCCGCGTGCCGCATTCTCAGGTGCGCGCGGGCGGGCTCTCCGGCGGCAACCAGCAAAAGCTGCTGATCTCCCGCTGGGTGGCGATTGGCCCGCGCATTCTGATTCTGGACGAACCTACGCGCGGCGTGGACGTCGGCGCGAAAAGCGAGATCTACCGCATCATGAACCAGATGGCGCGCAAAGGGGTGGCGATTCTGATGATCTCCAGCGAGCTGCCGGAAGTGGTGGGCATGAGCGACCGGGTGTACGTGATGCGGGAAGGCAGCATCGCGGGTGAACTCCACGGACGCGACATCTCTCAGGAAAACATTATGACGCTGGCAACCGGCGTGAACGACACACATCATCAGGCGGTGTAATTATGACAACTCCAACCCATCCGCAGCAGGTGGCGAAATCCGCCTCCGCCAAAAAAATGCTGATGAGCGATCTGATGCAAACGATCGGCATTTTGCCGATTTTAATCCTGATTGTGGCGGTATTTGGCTTTATCGCCCCGAACTTTTTCACCGAGAGCAACCTGCTGAATATTACCCGGCAGGCGTCGATCAACATCGTGCTGGCGGCGGGGATGACCTTCATCATCCTGACCGGCGGGATTGACCTCTCCGTGGGCTCGATTCTGGGTACTACGGCGGTAGCGGCGATGGTGGTCTCGCTTATCCCTGAATTTGCGATGCTCTCCATTCCGGCGGCGCTGATGCTCGGTATGGTGCTGGGGCTGTTCAACGGCGCGCTGGTGGCCTTCGCCGGGCTGCCGCCGTTTATCGTCACCCTCGGCACCTATACGGCACTGCGCGGCGCGGCGTATCTGCTGGCGGACGGCACGACGGTCATTAACTCCAACATTAACTTCGAGTGGATCGGCAATAACTACCTTGGCCCCATTCCATGGCTGGTGGTGATCGCCCTGGCGGTCATTGCTATCTGCTGGTTCATCCTGCGCCGCACAACCCTCGGCGTTCACATTTACGCGGTCGGCGGCAATATGCAGGCGGCGCGCTTAACGGGCATCAAGGTCTGGCTGGTGCTGCTGTTTGTCTACGGCATGAGCGGCCTGCTTTCGGGGTTAGGCGGCGTGATGAGCGCCTCGCGCCTCTACAGCGCCAACGGCAACCTCGGCACGGGGTACGAGCTGGATGCGATTGCGGCGGTGATCCTCGGCGGGACCAGCTTCGTCGGCGGGATCGGCACGATCACCGGCACGCTGGTCGGTGCATTGATCATCGCCACCCTCAACAACGGCATGACGCTGATGGGCGTCTCCTACTTCTGGCAGCTGGTGATCAAAGGGGCGGTGATCATCATAGCGGTGCTGATCGACAAATACCGTACCCGACACCATCAAAGTGCATAACAACAATACCCTACGTGAGGAATACAGCATGAGATTAAAGCCCTTAGTGACCGCGCTCTGTGCTGGCGCGCTGCTGGCCGCAACCCCGTTTGCGCAGGCAAAAGATCTGAAGTCCATCGGCGTGACGGTGGGCGACCTGGCTAACCCGTTCTTCGTGCAGATCACCAAAGGCGCCGAGCTGGAAGCGCGCAAGCTGGCGGGAGATAACGTCAAGGTGACGCTGGTCTCCAGCGGGTACGATCTGGGCCAGCAGGTGGCGCAGATCGATAACTTCATCGCCGCGAAGGTGGACATGATCATCCTTAACGCCGCGGATTCCAAAGGGATCGGCCCGGCGGTGAAGCGTGCGAAAGAGGCGGGGATCGTGGTCGTGGCGGTTGACGTGGCGGCGGAAGGGGCTGATGCGACCATCACCTCCGATAACACCCAGGCGGGGGAGATGGCCTGTAAGTACATAACCGACCGCCTGAAAGGTAAAGGCAACGTGGTGATCATCAACGGGCCGCCGGTTTCTGCGGTACAAAACCGCGTGGAAGGCTGCCAGACCGAGTTCAGGCGCCATCCGGATATCAAAGTGCTCTCGGATAATCAGAACGCCAAAGGCAGCCGCGAAGGCGGACTGGAGGTCATGACCTCCCTGCTGGCGGCCAATCCGAAGATCGACGGCGTATTCGCAATTAACGATCCGACGGCGATCGGCGCCGATCTGGCGGCGAAACAGGCGCAACGCAATGAATTCTTTATCGTTGGCGTGGATGGCAGCCCGGACGGTGAAGAAGCCCTGAAGCGCGAAAACTCCCTGTTTGTGGCGACACCGGCGCAGGATCCGCAGGTGATGGCGGCGAAGGCGGTGGAGATCGGCTATGACATTCTTCAGGGCAAACCTGCGCCGAAAGAGCCTGTGCTGATCCCGGTGACGATGATCGATAAAAAGAACGTCGGCACGTATAAGGGGTGGACGGTTAAGTAACCCCGGTGCGGCCTGATGCCCTCACCCTAACCCTCTCCCACGGGGAGAGGGAACTTACTCCCCCTCTCCCTTGAGGGAGAGGGCCGGGGTGAGGGGGCGGCAAAAAACGCAAGGAGTCCCCATGAAACGCTCCGACATCAATGAAATCCTCGGCCACACGCGGCAGTTCTTCTCCATGCACGACGTGCATCTCCCGCCGTTTGCCAGTTTTCCGCCAACAAAATGGCAGCAGCTTGACCAGGCCGCCTGGCAGGAGGTGTTCGACCTCAGGCTCGGCTGGGACGTGACGGCGTTTGGCGGCAACCACTTTGCCGCAGAGGGGCTGACGCTGTTCACCCTGCGCAACGGCTCGCCCAACGGCGTGCCTTATGAAAAGTGCTATGCCGAAAAAATCATGCACGTCCGCGACGGCCAGGTGACGCCGATGCATTTCCACTGGCGCAAGCGGGAAGACATCATCAACCGGGGCGGCGGGAACCTGATTATTGAGTTATGGAATGCGGGGGCGCATGAGGTGACCGAAAACACCGACATGATCGTCACGATAGACGGCTGTCGGCAGACGCACGCGCCCGGTAGCCAGCTGCGCCTCACGCCTGGGGAAAGCATCTGCCTGACGCCCGGCCTGTACCATAGCTTCTGGGGTGAACGCGGCTTTGGCGACGTGCTGGTGGGCGAAGTGTCGTCGGTCAATGACGATGAACACGACAACCACTTTTTACAGCCCATCGATCGCTACAACACCATCGAAGAAGACGAACCGGCGGTGCTGGTGCTGTGCAACGAGTACAACCTGTTACGGATATAAGGAGTGAATGATGCCATTGATTTCTCTTGCCGACGGTCTGGCACACGCCAGAGAACACCGCTACGCCCTGGGCGCGTTCAACGTTCTCGACTCCCATTTTCTGCGCGCGCTGTTTGCCGCCGCGAAGCAGGAACGCTCGCCGTTTATCATCAACATCGCCGAAG
Source organism: Enterobacter sp. DTU_2021_1002640_1_SI_PRY_ASU_LCPMC_013 (assembly GCF_032389435.1). Classification (NCBI taxonomy): domain Bacteria; kingdom Pseudomonadati; phylum Pseudomonadota; class Gammaproteobacteria; order Enterobacterales; family Enterobacteriaceae; genus Enterobacter; species Enterobacter sp. DTU_2021_1002640_1_SI_PRY_ASU_LCPMC_013. Next base: position 359,490 of record NZ_CP135594.1, on the reverse strand, counting down.
TGCATTTTAAGTACGTGTCTCTGGAGTCGCTTGTCGAAGCGGTGAAGTTCGAAGCCGCCCGTCACGATATTCCCGTGGTGCTTAACCTCGACCACGGGCTGCATTTTGAGGCCGTCGTACGCGCCCTGCGCTTAGGGTTCAGCTCGGTGATGTTCGACGGCTCGACGCTGAGCTATGAGGAAAATATCCGCCAGACCCGGGAAGTGGTGAAGATGTGCCACGCGGTGGGCGTCTCGGTGGAGGCGGAGCTGGGCGCAGTCGGCGGAGATGAAGGCGGCGCGCTGTATGGGCATGCCGATGAAGCGTTCTTTACCGACCCGCAGCTGGCGCGCGAATTTGTCGATTTAACCGGTATCGACGCGCTGGCGGTCGCCATTGGCAACGCGCACGGGAAATACAAGGGCGAGCCGAAGCTTGATTTCACGCGTCTGGACGCCATTCGCCAGCAGACGGGGCTGCCGCTGGTTTTACACGGCGGCTCTGGCATCAGCGATGCCGACTTCCGCCGCGCTATCGAGCTGGGCATTCATAAAATCAACTTCTATACCGGCATGTCGCAGGCCGCGCTCGCCGCCGTTGAGCAGCGCATGGCGAACCGCCAGCCGCTGTACGATGAGTTTGCCGAACTGCTGCTGGGCATTGAAGAGGCCATTACCGATACGGTCGCGGAGCAGATGCGCATCTTCGGCAGCGCGGGGCAGGCATAATGGAACGCAAAGGGATTATCGCCGCAGGCAACATGCTGGTGGATCACGTCCACCAGATCGTACAGTGGCCGGAGCGCGGCTGGCTGGCGGAAATCACCCACAGTGAGCGCTCAACCGGCGGTGCGCCGCTCAACGTTCTGCTGACGCTGGCGAAAATGCACGTCGGCCTGCCGTTACAGGCGGTGGGGCTGATTGGGGAAGACAGCGACGGAGACTATATTCTGGCGATGCTCGACCAATATCACGTCAATCGCCAGCGCGTGCAGCGTACGACGTTCGCCCCAACGTCGATGTCGCAGGTCATGACCGACCCCAGCGGACAGCGCACCTTTTTCCACTCGCCGGGCGCCAACCGCCTGCTGGATCTTCCCGCCTTCGATCGCCTCGACGGATCGCTGAAGATCTTCCATCTCGGCTATCTGCTGCTGCTCGACAGCCTGGACATGCCGGACGAGGAGTTTGGCACCCGCAGCGCGCGGTTACTGGTACAGATGCGCGATCAGGGGTATGAAACCTCGCTCGATCTGGTCTCCCGCAAGGGCGATCGGCGCTATCAGCCGCTGGTGCTCCCTGCCCTGCGTCATCTTGATTATCTGGTGATTAACGAGCTGGAAGCCGGTGAGTTTAGCGGGCTTGAGATCCGCGACGGTCATGGTGCGCTGAACATGGTCCATATCGCCGACGCTGCCGCACAGCTGCTGGCGGCAGGCGTGCGGCAGCGGGTGGTGATCCACTGTCCGGAAGGGGCATGGGGTGAAGCGCCGGGTGAAAAAGGGCAATGGGTTCCGTCGTGGAAGCTGACGCAGGAGGAGATTATCGGCAGCGTCGGTGCGGGCGACGCGTTTTGCGCAGGCTTTTTATACGGTTGCCATGAATCGCTGTCGCTTACCGAGAGTATTTATCTGGCGCACGCCTGCGCGCGGGCCAGCCTGCTGGCGGCCAATGCGATTAACGGCGCGAAAACGCTGGCCGAGCTTCAGGCGTTTATTCAGGAGAACGTTCAGGCGGCTTTCTCATGATGGGAAACGTCCGTGGCAAAAACATAGCCCAGACCGCGAATGGTTTTGATCAGCAAAGGCTGGTGCGGATTGACCTCAATTTTTCGCCGTAGCCGCATGATCAACACGTCGATAGTGCGGTCAAAGACCTCGGCGCTTTCGCTGTGGGTCAGCTCCAGCAGCTGTTCACGACTCAGTACCCGGCGGGCGTTTTGCGTTAATGCCAGCAGCAGGCCGTATTCGCCCTGGGTTAACGGCACGGTATTACGCTGCGGATCGCTCAGCTCGCAGCGGGTGGTGTCCAGCGTCCAGCCGTTAAAGGTAATACCTTCAACGCGCGGCGCGGCAGGCTCCGCGTCCAGCGCGCCGGTTCGACGCAGTACCGCCTTAACGCGGGCGACCACCACGCGCGGATTGAACGGTTTTCCGATGTAATCATCAGCGCCCATTTCCAGCCCGACGACCACATCTGATTCACTTCCCAGCCCCGTCAGCATCACCACCGGTAGCGATGGTCGCTGCTTTTGCAGTTGCAGCAAAACCTGTAATCCGTTGATATCCGGCAGCATCATGTCCAGCAGAACCAGCGCAATGCCGGGATACTGCTGGACACGGTTCACCGCGTCCTGACCGGTGTGACACGTCAGCACGGTAAAGACGTGCTCGCTGAGCACATCCTGTAGCAGTTCGCAGACTGCGACATCATCATCAACCACCAGAATCGCCGGTTTCATCGCATGCTTCCGTCAGGGAATTATGTTAAGTCTGAACCATTCTGCCGCCGGCTCCAGCCGAATTGTTTTTTACGTGACGGAAATTCAATCCATGTCACATCCCCTGCCCTTTCGACACGTCAATTTTGACGATTGGCTGTTTTTCGTCAGGGTTTTGCCCCGCAAAGAGTCGTAAAGTCAGGAAATACCCATAGTAAAAACATGGCATAGAAGCTGCATATTGGGCAGGTAAGAACTGTTTAACTGGAGCAAAGTGATGAAAAAAGTCGTCACGGTTTGCCCTTATTGTGCCTCAGGTTGCAAGATCCACCTGGTGGTCGATAACGGCAAAATCGTCCGGGCGGAAGCGGCGCAGGGTAAAACCAATCAGGGCACGCTGTGCCTGAAAGGGTACTACGGCTGGGATTTTATTAACGATACCCAAATCCTCACGCCGCGCCTGAAAACCCCTATGATCCGCCGCGAGCGCGGCGGCAAGCTGGAAGCCGTCTCCTGGAATGAAGCGCTGGATTACGTCGCCACGCGCCTCAGCGCCATCAAGGCCAAGTATGGCCCGGATGCGATTCAGACCACCGGCTCCTCACGCGGAACCGGGAATGAAACCAACTATGTGATGCAAAAATTCGCGCGCGCCGTTATTGGTACCAATAACGTCGACTGCTGCGCTCGCGTCTGACACGGCCCATCGGTTGCAGGTCTGCACCAGTCGGTCGGTAACGGCGCAATGAGTAATGCCATCAATGAGATAGATAACACCGATCTGGTGTTCATCTTCGGCTATAACCCGGCGGATTCTCACCCTATCGTCGCGAATCACGTTATTCGCGCCAAACAGAACGGGGCGAAAATCATCGTCTGCGATCCGCGTAAAATTGAAACCGCGCGCATTGCGGATATGCACATCGCGCTGAAAAACGGCTCGAACATCGCGCTGTTGAATGCGATGGGGCATGTCATTATTGAGGAGAACCTCTACGACCAGGCGTTTGTCGCGAGCCGTACGGAAGGGTTTGAAGAGTATCGCAAGATTGTCGAAGGCTATACGCCGGAGTCAGTAGAGGCGATAACCGGCATCAGCGCGCAGGAGATCCGCCAGGCGGCGCGGATGTACGCCGGAGCGAAAACCGCCGCCATTCTGTGGGGCATGGGCGTGACCCAGTTCTACCAGGGCGTGGAAACCGTGCGCTCGCTCACCAGCCTCGCCATGCTGACCGGCAATCTGGGTAAAGCGCATGTGGGCGTGAACCCGGTGCGTGGTCAGAATAACGTGCAGGGTGCGTGTGATATGGGCGCGCTGCCGGACACCTATCCGGGCTACCAGTACGTGAAGTTCCCGGAAAACCGCGAGAAGTTTGCGAAGGCCTGGGGCGTGGAAAGTCTGCCGGCACACACCGGATACCGCATCAGCGAGCTGCCGCACCGCGCGGCGCACGGTGAAGTACGTGCGGCCTACATCATGGGTGAAGATCCGCTCCAGACCGACGCCGAACTGTCTGCGGTGCGCAAAGGCTTTGAGGATCTGGAGCTGGTGATTGTTCAGGATATCTTTATGACCAAAACCGCGGCAGCGGCGGATGTGATTCTGCCGTCGACCTCCTGGGGCGAGCATGAAGGTGTCTATACGGCGGCAGACCGCGGCTTCCAGCGCTTCTTCAAGGCCGTCGAGCCGAAGTGGGATCTGAAAACAGACTGGCAAATCATCAGCGAAATCGCCACCCGCATGGGCTACCCGATGCACTACAACAACACCCAGGAGATCTGGGACGAGTTGCGGCATCTGTGTCCGGACTTTTATGGGGCAACCTATGAAAAAATGGGTGAGCTGGGCTACATCCAGTGGCCGTGCCGGGATGAGTCAGAATCCGATCAGGGGACGTCGTACCTCTTTAAAGAGAAGTTCGACACCCCGAACGGGCTGGCGCAGTTCTTCACCTGCGACTGGGTCGCGCCGATCGATAAGCTCACCGACGAGTATCCGATGGTGCTCTCCACCGTGCGTGAAGTGGGCCACTACTCCTGCCGCTCCATGACCGGCAACTGCGCCGCGCTGGCGGCGCTGGCGGATGAACCGGGCTACGCGCAGATCAACACCGCCGATGCCGAACGGCTCGGTATTGAAGATGAAGCGCTGGTGTGGGTGAACTCGCGTAAGGGCCGCATCATTACCCGCGCGCAGGTCAGCGACCGTCCGAACAAAGGGGCAGTCTATATGACCTACCAGTGGTGGATTGGCGCCTGTAACGAGCTGGTGACGGAGAACTTAAGCCCGATAACCAAAACGCCGGAGTATAAATACTGCGCCGTAAACGTGGAGCCAATAGCGGATCAACACGCTGCGGAACAGTATGTGATCGACGAATATAACAAGCTGAAAGCCCGACTGCGTGAAAGCGCAATGGGTTGATGCCGTTAATTAATCGATGAATAAAGGGAGTGAGATATTCACTCCCTTTTTATTTCCGCTTAACACATTAAAAATATCAATTGTTATTCTGGAAAGCGGCTCGCAGAAATAATGTAATTCGTGCGAAAAAGAATTACATCTTTGCATTTTAATTCAGAGGGATAAGATGTGCGGCGGGTGCTTAAGACTTTCTGTCTTGAGCATTGTTGAGGGACAGAAAGTAGGAAGCCCCGGGAAATTTTCATTTACCCGAGGCTACTCCCTCAACTACCAACAGGTTGAGAGTAGCCTCTTATTCTTTTTTACACAAGGAGTAAAAGGCATGACGCCATTAAAAACTGCGTTAGGCATCGTCTTTATTATTTGCCTGACGATAGTGATCTTTACCTTTATTACTCGCGGCAGGCTCTGCGAGTTTTCAATAAAGAGTGAACATCAGGAGGTGGCGGCGAAATTAGCCTGTAACGCAGGCTAACCTCTTCGGGCGGAACGCGTGTTCCGCCCGGCTTGTGGGATGCTGAGGTCTTAACGCACCCGTTTTTTTCTTCTGTCGCCGCGATTATACTGCGCGGCGTGTACCCAGATGATAAGAATCCATGAAAACCCTTTTTCTGATGTTGTTATTTTTAACCGCGTTTGCCCATGCCGATGAGATAGGCAGCCAGTATAAAAAGCAGGCTGAAGCGGGCGATGCGCGCGCGCAGTATTATCTTGCCGATACCTGGTTCAGTTCCGGCGACAGCGCGCAGGCGGCGCTGTGGGCGGAAAAAGCGGCAAAAGGCGGTGATGTCGACGCCATGGCGCTGCTGTCGCAAATCCACTTTTCGCAGGGTGACTATGCGCAGGCTAAAGCCCTGGCCCAGCAGGCAAACATTGCGGGCAGCAAACGCGGCGCGATCATGCTGGCGCGGGTGCTGGTGAACACGCAGGCGGGCAAAACCGACTACCCGCAGGCCATCGCACTGCTGCAATCGGCGACCGAAGACATCGATAGCGACTCGGCGGTAGACGCGCAACAGCTGCTGGGGCTGATCTATGCCAACGGCGTTGAAGTCCCTCAGGATGACGTGCAGGCCGCGTCGTGGTTCAGGCGGAGTTCGGCTCTGTCCCGGACGGGCTATGCGGAGTACTGGGCAGGAATGCTGTTCAGGCAGGGTGAGAAAGGCTTTATCACACCGAATAAACAGAAAGCGCTTTACTGGTTAAACCTGAGCTGTACCGAAGGGTTTGATACCGGGTGTGAAGAGTTTGATGCGTTAAGCGGGGAATAACGTGCCGGGTGGCGGCTTCGCCTTACCCGGCCTACAAAACCCGTAGGCCCGGTAAGCGCAGCGCCACCGGGCTTAGAATGTTACTGGTCAGCCGTTTTATCAAAACGACCCAGCACCTCGCGTTCATACGCCAGCGCTTTTTTGCGGTCGAACTTGTGTTCCCACTTGGAGATTACCAGCACCGCCAGGGCATTCCCCACCACGTTCAGCGCCGTACGCGCCATGTCGAGGATACGGTCGACACCGGCAATAAACGCCAGGCCTTCCAGCGGAATACCGACGCTGCCCAGCGTCGCCAGCAGCACCACAAAGGAGACGCCCGGCACGCCTGCGATGCCTTTTGAAGTCACCATCAGCGTCAGCACCAGCACGATTTCCTGCCACAGCGACAGGTCAATCCCGTACAGCTGCGCAATAAAGATCGCCGCAATACTCTGATACAGCGTCGAACCATCCAGGTTAAAGGAGTAGCCCGTTGGCACCACGAAGCTGGTAATGGACGCCGGCGCGCCGTAGGCTTCCATCTTTTCAATGATGCGCGGCAGCACGCTCTCGGAGCTTGCCGTGGAGTAGGCCAGAATCAGCTCATCCTTCAGGATGCGGATCAGGATCCAGATGCTGAGCCCGCACAGGCGCGCCACAATGCCCAGCACTACCAGCGCGAAGAACAGAATCGCGAAGTGCACCAGAATCACCAGCTTCGCCAGCGGCCACAGGGAGGCAAAGCCGAAGTTCGCTACGGTCACCGCAATCAGCGCGAATACCCCGACCGGCGCATAGCGCATCACCATGTGGGTGACTTTGAACATGGTTTCGGAGACAGATCGGAACACGGTGACCAGCGGTTCACGGTGCGTCGCGGGCAGGGAAGAAAGCCCCAGACCAAAGAGTACCGAGAAGAAGATGATCGGCAGCATCTCGCCCTTCGCCATGGACGCGATAATATTGGTCGGCACCAGCGAGAGAATAGTCCCCATCAGCCCATGCGAATGGCTCTGCACATCGGCGGTTGTGCTTTGGTATTTCGAAATATCCACCGTCGCCAGCTGCGACATATCGATCCCGGCACCAGGCTGGAACACATTCGCCAGGGTGATGCCAAGAACGATGGCAACCGTGGTGATCACTTCGAAATAGAGAATAGTTTTAACGCCAATGCGGCCTAACTGTTTCGCATCACCGACACCCGCGATACCGACCACCAGCGTCGAGATCACAATTGGCACAACAATCATCTTGATCAGATGAATAAAGATATCGCCCGCAGGTGAGAGAAGGTTCGCAATCAGCCACTCGCGGCTGTCGCTATGATAATGGAGGTAACTGCCCAGCAAGATGCCCAGCACAAGGGCCAGCAGGATCTGCCAGGCCAGGCTGACTTTCAAATTTTTCATAGAAACTGACTTCCTCAATGAAATCTCCGTACCATCAAAACTGCATGAATATGGAGACATACTGAAAGGGTATGAATTGTGTTGCGTTGGTTTATGGGATTTTTTAACGCGCCGTATGAGTATCATTTGCACGGCATGCTGCGCAAGCCTTAAAGAACAAGGCATTTCACTGCAAAAAGTGTCATTGACGGTAATTTATAGCAATTCGCATAAATAACCGTTTGTTATACAAAATATTTTCACTTCAAAAAAGTGAATAACTCTTCAGATGAATTATTTCCCTTCAAAGTTTCATTCGCTCAATTTTCATACTCTTCAGACATTGCGTGATCTGTCGCCCAAATACTAAACAAAGCTTGTAAAGCCCCTACTATTAACGTTTTTGCGACATATTATTAACATCTTACAAGGAGAAAAAAAGCCATGAGCCAAATACACAAACACGACATTCCCGCAAACATTGCGGACCGTTGCCTGATAAGCCCGGAGCAGTACCAGCAGAAATACCAGCAGTCCGTTTCCAGCCCTGACGCGTTCTGGGGTGAGCAGGGCCACATCCTCGACTGGATCAAACCTTATCAGAAGGTAAAGAACACCTCTTTCGCGCCGGGCAACGTCTCCATTAAATGGTATGAAGACGGCACGCTGAACCTGGCGGCAAACTGTCTGGACCGCCATCTTGCCGAACGCGGCAACGAAACGGCCATCATCTGGGAAGGCGACGATGCCTCTCAGAGTAAACACATCTCGTATAAAGAACTGCATCGCGACGTGTGCCGCTTTGCCAACGTGCTGCTGGCCCAGGGCATTAAAAAAGGCGATGTAGTGGCGATCTATATGCCAATGGTGCCGGAAGCCGCCGTGGCTATGCTGGCCTGCGCGCGCATCGGCGCGATCCACTCCGTTATCTTCGGCGGCTTCTCGCCGGAGGCGGTTGCCGGACGTATTATCGACTCGAATTCGAAGCTGGTGATCACCGCTGACGAGGGCGTGCGCGCCGGGCGCGGTATTCCGCTGAAGAAAAACGTTGATGAAGCGCTGAAAAACCCGAACGTGAAATCCATCAGTAACGTCATTGTCTTCAAACGCACGGGCGGCAAAATCGACTGGCACGAGGGGCGCGACCTGTGGTGGAGCGATCTGATTGAAAACGCGAGCGACCAGCATCAGCCTGAAGAGATGAACGCGGAAGATCCGCTGTTTATCCTTTATACCTCCGGCTCCACCGGTAAGCCAAAAGGCGTACTGCATACCACCGGCGGCTATCTGGTTTACGCGGCCACCACCTTTAAATACGTTTTCGACTACCATCCGGGCGACATCTACTGGTGTACCGCCGACGTGGGCTGGGTCACCGGTCACAGCTACCTGCTGTACGGCCCGCTGGCCTGTGGCGCAACAACGCTGATGTTTGAGGGCGTACCAAACTGGCCGACCCCGGCGCGTATGTGTCAGGTGGTCGACAAACACCAGGTCAACATTCTCTATACCGCGCCAACGGCGATCCGCGCGCTGATGGCAGAAGGCGATAAAGCCATCGAAGGGACCGACCGCTCTTCCCTGCGTATCCTCGGCTCCGTGGGTGAGCCAATCAACCCCGAAGCCTGGGAGTGGTACTGGAAGAAGATCGGCAACGAGAAGTGCCCGGTGATGGATACCTGGTGGCAGACCGAAACCGGCGGCTTCATGATCACCCCGATGCCGGGCGCCACGCAGCTGAAGGCTGGTTCCGCAACCCGTCCGTTCTTCGGCGTGCAGCCTGCGCTGGTGGATAACGAAGGCAACCCGCAGGAAGGGGCCACCGAGGGCAACCTGGTGATCGTCGATTCCTGGCCTGGCCAGGCGCGTACCCTGTTCGGCGACCATGAGCGCTTCGAGCAGACCTACTTCTCGACCTTCAAAAACATGTACTTCAGCGGCGACGGCGCGCGCCGGGATGAAGACGGTTATTACTGGATCACCGGACGCGTGGACGACGTGCTGAACGTCTCCGGCCACCGTCTGGGCACGGCGGAGATTGAGTCTGCGCTGGTGTCGCATCCGAAAATTGCCGAAGCGGCGGTTGTCGGCATTCCTCACAATATCAAAGGCCAGGCGATCTACGCCTACGTCACCCTGAACCACGGCGAAGAGCCGTCGCCAGAGCTGTATACCGAGGTGCGCAACTGGGTGCGTAAAGAGATCGGCCCGCTTGCCACGCCGGACGTGCTGCACTGGACCGACTCGCTGCCGAAAACCCGTTCCGGCAAGATTATGCGCCGTATCCTGCGCAAAATCGCGGCGGGCGACACCAGTAACCTCGGTGATACCTCAACGCTGGCCGATCCTGGCGTGGTGGACAAACTGCTCGAAGAGAAGCAGGCCATCGCAATGCCTTCCTAGTGTTTTCTCCCTCTCCCCGTGGGAGAGGGCCGGGGTGAGGGCATCAGACCGCACCTTCCTCCCCTCACCCTCTCCCCACAGGGGAGAGGGGATAAAAACAAACCAACCTTACTTCTGGAGACTCTGTGATGAATAACGATATTTGTCAGCAGATAGAGAATAGTGCGCACTACAGGGAGCTCGTCGAAAAACGGCAACGGTTTGCCTTCATCCTTTCCATCATCATGCTGATTATCTACGTCGGCTTTATTCTGCTGATCGCCTTTGCGCCGCACTGGCTGGGCACCCCGCTGCATGAGGGTACCAGCGTCACGCGCGGTATTCCGATTGGGATTGGCGTTATCATCATTTCGTTTGTGCTGACGGGTGTGTACGTCTGGCGCGCCAACGGTGAATTCGATCGTCTTAACAGAGAAGTTCTGCGCGAGGTAAAAGCATCATGAAGCGAGTCCTGACGGCGCTAGCCGCCACACTTCCCTTTGCTGCCCATGCAGCAGATGCCATTACCGGCGAGGTTCAGCGCCAGCCAACCAACTGGCAGGCGATTATCATGTTCCTGATTTTCGTGGTGCTGACGCTGTACATCACTTACTGGGCGTCGAAACGCGTACGCTCCCGTAACGATTACTACACCGCGGGCGGCAATATTACCGGCTTCCAGAACGGGCTGGCGATCGCGGGGGACTTTATGTCCGCCGCCTCGTTCCTTGGGATCTCCGCGCTGGTGTATACCTCAGGGTATGATGGCCTGATCTACTCCCTCGGGTTCCTCGTCGGCTGGCCAATCATTCTGTTCCTGATTGCCGAGCGCCTGCGTAACCTGGGGCGCTATACCTTTGCTGACGTCGCCTCCTATCGCCTGAAGCAGGGGCCGATTCGTACCCTCTCCGCCTGCGGTTCGCTGGTGGTAGTGGCGCTCTATCTGATCGCCCAGATGGTCGGCGCGGGCAAACTGATCGAGCTGCTGTTCGGCCTGAACTACCACGTCGCGGTGGTGCTGGTCGGCGTGCTGATGGTGATGTATGTCCTGTTCGGCGGCATGCTGGCCACCACCTGGGTACAGATCATCAAAGCGGTACTGCTGCTGTTCGGCGCCAGCTTTATGGCCTTTATGGTGATGAAGCACGTCGGGTTCAGCTTCAATAATCTGTTTACCGAAGCGATGGCGGTCCACCCGAAAGGGGAAGCGATCATGAGCCCGGGCGGGCTGGTGAAAGATCCGATATCCGCGCTCTCTCTCGGTCTCGGCCTGATGTTCGGTACCGCTGGCCTGCCGCATATCCTGATGCGTTTCTTCACGGTGTCAGATGCGCGTGAAGCGCGTAAAAGCGTGTTCTACGCCACCGGGTTTATGGGCTACTTCTACATTCTGACCTTTATCATCGGCTTCGGCGCAATCATGCTGGTGGGGGCAAACCCGGCGTTTAAAGACGCGGCGGGCGCGCTTATCGGCGGTAACAACATGGCGGCGGTGCATCTGGCCGACGCGGTGGGCGGCAACCTGTTCCTCGGCTTTATCTCTGCCGTGGCCTTTGCCACCATCCTCGCGGTGGTTGCAGGGCTGACGCTGGCCGGCGCGTCGGCGGTTTCGCATGACCTCTACGCCAACGTCTTCCGCAAAGGCGCAAGCGAGCGCGATGAGCTGAAGGTCTCCAAAATCACCGTGCTGGTGCTGGGCGTCGTCGCCATCTTGCTGGGGATTTTGTTCGAGAAGCAGAACATCGCCTTTATGGTCGGGCTGGCCTTCTCGATTGCGGCAAGCTGTAACTTCCCGATCATTCTGCTCTCCATGTACTGGTCAAAACTGACCACCCGTGGGGCGATGATTGGCGGCTGGCTGGGCCTGCTGACGGCGGTGATTCTGATGATCCTCGGCCCGACCATCTGGGTGCAGATCCTCGGTCACGAAAGCGCTATCTTCCCGTATGAATATCCGGCGCTGTTCTCCATCGCCGTGGCGTTTATCGGGATCTGGATCTTCTCTGCCACCGATAATTCACCGGAGGGTAACCTGGAGCGTGAGAAATTCCGCGCCCAGTTTATCCGCTCGCAAACCGGCCTGGGCGTTGAGCAGGGCCGCGCGCACTAAGCCTTTTCTCCCCGGTCGCTCTGGCCGGGGAGCTTAAAACATCACCCACGCCACCAGCGGTGCGATCAGCACCATCGTGACGCCCGAAAGCATCATCACCAGGCTCGCGACCACGCCCTCCTGCTGTCCCAGCTCATACGAACGTGCCGTCCCCGCCCCGTGCGACGCCGCGCCAAACCCCGCCCCTTTCGCCATCCCTTCGCGAATGGAAAGCCGCAGAAACAGCACATCTCCCACTGCCATGCCGAACACGCCCGTCACTACCACAAACAGCGCCACCAGATCCGGCTGCCCGCCGAGCGGTTTCGCGGCTGCCAGCGCAAACGGCGTGGTCACCGAACGCACCGCCAGGCTGCGCTGGATTTCATCCGACAGGGTAAACAGCCGCGCCAGCCAGACCGAGCTGCACACCGCCACCACCGTCGCGGTGACGACGCCCGCGCTGAGCGACATCCAGTGGCGTCTGATAATGGCGAGGTTGTCATAAACGGGTACGGCGAAGGCGATGGTCGCCGGGCCGAGCAGCCACAGCAGCCAGTGGGATTCGCCAATGTAGTTCTGCCAGGAGATATGGCCGAAGACCAGCATCAGCACCAGCAGGATCGGCGTAAAGACCAGCGGCATCAGCGGCAGCGCGCGAAAGCGGCGATACAGGCGCTTGTTGGCAAAGTAGATGACGACTGTCGCAATCAGGCACAGCACGCTTATCTGAAAGTTAGTCATGCGTCTGCCTGCTGATTTCAAAGCGATACACTTTATCCACCACCCAGGCAGTGGCGCCCAGCACCATCATCGTGCTCAGGGCGATAACCGCAAAGATGCGCCAGCCGTCGACCATCAGCAGCTGGGCATAGTTCACCACCGCCACCACGGCCGGCACAAAGAACAGCAGCATCTCCGCCAGCAGCCAGCGTGCGCCGGCCCGCACCCAGCTAAGGGGCAACGCGCGACAGAGGATCAGCGTCAGCAACAGCACCATCCCCACCAGGTTGGCGGGTAAAGGCAGATGCAGCCAGTCGACAAGATATTCCGCGAAAACAAACAGTCCCGCGTAAAGCAGTACCTGAACCGGTACCTGGAGTCGTTGAACAACGGCAGGCGTAACACGGCTTAACGCCACGGCCATGGGGGTTTTCCTCAGAAATGAGACGAGGCGCCAGTATAGTGAGCGTACGGTATCGACTGAAATGAATTAAAATCATCGAAGGTATAGTTTCGAGGAATAATCATGGACATAAGAACGCTGCGCTATTTTGTCGAGGTGGTTCGTCAGCAAAGTTTTACCCGCGCAGCGGAGAAGTTATTCGTTACCCAGCCAACCATCAGCAAGATGCTGAAAAACCTCGAAGATGAGCTGAACTGTACCCTGCTGATCCGCGACGGGCGCAAGCTGCTGCTGACCGATACCGGTCGCGTGGTGTTCGAGCGCGGGCTGGCAATTCTGGCGGAGTTCCGCCAGCTGGAAGCCGAGCTTGGGGACATCAACCATCTGACAAAAGGGCTGCTGCGGCTCGGTATTCCGCCGATGGTCGGCATGATGATGGCCGGCCCGATAAGCCTGTTTCGTCAGCGCTATCCCGGCGTTGAGCTAAAAATTTCTGAATTTGGCGGCCTGACCGTGCAGCAGGCGGTGATGAACGGTGAACTGGACGTGGCCATGACGGCCCTTCCCGTGGAGGAGGAAAGCGGACTGGCGACGCTGCCGCTCTTTAGCCACCCGCTGTGCGTGCTGGTGCCGCGCTCCGGCGACTGGCTGAAGATTGAGTCAGTAAAACCCGAGCTGCTCGGCGAACACCCGCTGCTGATTTACAACGAAGATTTCGCCTTAAGCCGCCAGCTGATGGCGCTGTTTAACCAGCATAACGTGAAGCCGCGCATTGCGGTGCGCAGCGGCCAGTGGGATTTTCTGGCGGCGATGGTACAGGCGGGCGTGGGGATTGCCATTCTGCCGCAGCCGATCTGCGAGCGGCTGGATAAAAATACGCTGCGCTGGATCCCGCTGGAGAGCGACCTGCACTGGCAGCTGGGGATGATCTGGCGTGAAGGGATCTATCTGTCGCACAGCGCGCAGGCGTGGTTGCAATGCTGTGAGGGGTTTTGGGTACCCTCACCCTAACCCTCTCCCACAGGGAGAGGGAACCGATCGAGCACGTAGGCCCGGTAAGCGCAGCGCCACCGGGCAATTACAGCGCTACTGATTCTCTATCAACAACGCTTCCAGCAGATCCAGATCGTGCAGCAGCTTTTGCAGCGTCTCGTTGCTGATCTGCCGCGTCGCGCGCAGGTGATACAGCTCGGCACGCTCGGAGCGCAGCGCCGCCAGGCGGAAACGGCGTTCGAGGTTCTCTTCCTGCAACGAACTTTCCACGTCGTTACGTCCGTCAGCACGGCGACGCAAATTACCGATCACGCGTGAACTGACTTCCTTCAGCAGCTGGTTATCAATGTTCTCTTCGGCATCGGCGGCCAGACGCTCCTCCATCTTCTCGATGGCGACAATCGCCACTTCCGCCGTCGCCGCACGGGCAATCCGCTCTTCTTTGTGCTGTTGCGAGGAGTCCCCCGCGTCAATATGTTGCAGCAGAATCGGCAGCATAATCACGCCGACAAACAGGGAGAAGAGGATCACGCCCGCCGCCAGGAACACCAGCTCGTAGCGCGCCGGGAAGACGTCGCCCGTCGGCAGCAGCAGAGGAATGGAGAGGACACCAGCAAGGGTGATCGCCCCGCGAACGCCCGCGAAAGAGGCAATCAGCAGCTCGCGCGTGGTCCACGAGCCAAACTCCATCGGCTTTTTGGTCAGGAAGCGAACGCTGAATTTTTTCATCGTCCACAGCCAGCCGAAACGCACCAGCATCAGCGCAAGGTAGATGAGCACGATATCGGTAAACAGCATCCAGACTTCAACGTTTGGATCCGCTTCGGCCGCAATCAGCGAGGATTCCATAATGCCCGGCAGTTGCAGACCCAACAGCAGGAACACCATGCCGTTAAACACAAACTCGAGCATGGCCCAGGTACTGTTCGCGCGCAGGCGCATCGCCAGCGGCGCGCGGCGCATAACGCCGGAGCGGGTGATGGTCATCCCCGCGGCTACCGCCGCCAGAATGCCCGACACGCCGATGTGTTCGGCAATCAGGTAAGAGGCGAACGGCAGCAGGAACAGCAGGACGATCTGCGTCGCCGGTTCATCACCACCCCAGCGGCTAAGGAAGCGCAGCGAGCGTCCGTACAGCCAGCTCACTACGAAGCCCGCGAGGATGCCGCCAATCGCCACCTTGAAGAATTCCAGGGTCGCGCCGCCGACGGTAAAGACCATGGTGCCCATGGCAACCGCCACGGCAAACTTCAGGGCGACCAGGCCAGAGGCGTCGTTCATCAGCGCCTCGCCCTGCAAAATGCCCATGATTTTCTTTGGAATGCGCCCTTCGCCCACAATGCCGGACAGCGCCACGGCGTCGGTAGGCGACAGCACGGCGGCCAGCGCAAAGGCGGGTATGAGCGGGATCCCCGGTACGGCCCAGTAGATCAGAAAACCAATCCCGACCACGGTGACCACCACCAGCGCCAGCGCCAGGCCGAAGATCTCTCGCCCGTGCTCCAGAAATTCGCGCGTCGGCGTTTTCCAGCCATCGGCAAACAGCAGCGGCGGGATGAACAGCACGAGGAACAGTTCCGGATCGAACTCCACGTGCAGACCGAACGTCGGCCACGCCAGCAGCGCACCGATAGCTATTTGCATTAAAGGCAGGGGGACCTGGAAGGGCAGTACGCGTGTAACCACCCCGGATAATGAGACCACAAGGGTCATGATGAGTATTGTGAAGAAAATTTCCATGCGTTCCCTGTTTGCTGTGTTTCTTATATGCCAAACCTGAGGCGTCGTGCCTCTTATTCTATCCTCTCCAGAGTAACGTAAAAGGCAACAGGATGAGTCCTGAAAATAAAAACGGGCGGCTGAGCCACCCGTTTTCGCATAAAAAGTCAATTCAGATGGCCCAGCCGCCCGCGTAAAACGCCACCAGCGCAACGGCGATGACCACGGTACCGATGTTCAGCTTACGCCACTCACCGGAGACCAGACGCCCAATCACCAGCGAGGCGAAACCGATCATAATGCCGGTCACGATGTTACAGGTCAGCACGATGAATACCGCAGTGATCAGGCCGGACATAGCATCAACAAAATCCGCGAAGTCGATTTTCGCCACGTTGCTCAGCATCAGCAGGCCGACGTACATCAGCGCAGGTGCGGTCGCGTAAGCCGGCACCAGATAAGAGAGCGGAGAGAGGAACAGGATCAGCAGGAACAGCACGCCAACGGTGATGGCCGTCAGGCCGGTTTTACCGCCTGCCGCCGTACCCGCTGCGGACTCAATGTACACCGCCGCAGGCGCCGCACCCACCAGGCCAGAGAAAACGCTGCTCAGGGAGTCGGTGGTCAGCGCTTTGCCGCCGTCAATAATCTGTCCGTCTTTATCCAGCAGGTTAGCCTGACCGGCCACCGCGCGGATGGTGCCCGTGGCGTCAAACACTGCGGTCATTACCAGCGCCAGCACGCTTGGCAGGATCACCGGGTTCAGCGCGCCCACAATATCCAGGCTGCCAATCAGGGAGTTGCCTTTGTCATCGCTCAGCGACGGCATGGCGAAAATCCCGGAGAAATGAACGGTCGGGTCGAAGATCAGGCCGACGATGGACACGCCGATAATGGTCAGCAGAATGCCGCCCGGCACTTTCAGTTTTTCCAGGCCAATGATCACCGCCAGACCCACCAGCGACATGATCACCGGGAAGCTCGCGAAGTTACCCAGCGCAACCGGCAGGCCGTCCAGCGGGTTCTTGATGACCAGACCCACGCCGTTGGCAGCGATCAGCAGCAGGAACAGGCCAATACCAATGCCGGTGCCGTGCGCCACGCCCTGCGGCAGGTTGCGCAAAATCCAGCTACGAATGCCGGTTGCTGAAATTACGGTGAACAGCACGCCCATCAGGAACACGGCGCCGAGCGCTACCGGGACGCTGATATGCTGGCCCAGCACCAGGCTGAAGGCGGTAAACGCGGTCAGGGAGATGGCGCACCCGATCGCCAGCGGCAGGTTCGCCCACAGGCCCATCACAATCGAACCCACACCCGCAACCAGGCAGGTGGCAACGAAGACCGCCGCTGGCGGGAAGCCCGCTTTGCCGAGCATGCCTGGCACCACGATGACGGAGTACACCATCGCCAGAAACGTGGTCAGACCGGCAACAACTTCCTGGCGCACGGTGCTGCCGCGAGCAGAAATTTTAAACATGGCGTCAAGTGAACCGCCGGTACGCGCAGATGGCGTAGACATAGAAAACATCCCCTGAAAATTTTTATTGAAAGTCCGTAAGCGTGGTGGAGACTCCACTGCCAGCGAAACGTCAAATCCTTGTGCTGCGTTTGCGACGAAAGGGGCGTCACAAAAAAAGCAAACGTTTAGCTCCGCGCTTACAAAACGGGTGGTCAAATGTAGGCAAACGATTATCTAGCCTAATACCCGCCCTTTTCAACTGAACTTTCTCGTTTTTCGCTAAAATTACCTCATGACGATGAACAATTAAGCAGAGGATGCGCAAACGTTATCGTCCATGCGCAATTTCGTTACATTTCATCCCTCGCCGGGGATCGTCAGCGGGCCGCCTTTCGCAAGCGTTGTCTGCCAGCCCGGACGTGCTTCCACTCTCTGTTTCCACGCCGCTATGTGGTCGAGATTGTCGATGCCGCCTCTCGCCAGCAAGGCGAAGAGGGGAAAACTCATCTGGATATCAGCCATGGTCAGCGTGTCGCCGGCAAACCAGCTGTTTTCGGCAAGATGATCGTTAATAAAGCGCGCATGCGTTTCCAGCTGGCGGTTAAGATACGCTTTTTGCACCCCCTGCCCCAGCGCCTTACCCAGCGTGCGCAGGCCAAACGGGACGGGTGGTTTGCCGAGGCTGTTAAACACCAGCTTCATTAACAGTAGCGGCATCAAAGACCCTTCGGCGTAATGCAGCCAGAAGCGATACTGCACTTTATGGGCGGGATCTAACGGTTTGAATCGTGACGTCGAATCGTACGTTTCCTGAAGATATTCCAGAATCGCGCCTGATTCGGCCAGCACCAGTCCGTTATCTTCCAGTACCGGGGATTTCCCCAGCGGATGCACTTTTTTGAGCGAATCCGGTGCAAGCATGGATTTCTCGCGCTGGTAGCGCACAATCTCATACGTCAGACCCAGCTCTTCCAGCGCCCAGAGGACGCGATGTGAACGAGACTGATTAAGATGGTGGACCGTTAGCATGATGTTCTCCGGTGATTCATACTTTTTAACTATAGAAAACTGAACAACTTCACGAAAAAAATTTGGCTAAAATCTCACCGTCTCCGGTGGCAAAAACGGCGGCCGGGCATAGAATTAAAGTGTCAGTACAAACCGGAACCTCCTCCACAAGCTCGACACGAGGGGTACTGATGTCGGGGGAAACCCTCCCGTGAGCCAGCGGGATAGAGAGAAAGACAAAGACCGGAAAAAACTAAAGCGCCCTTAGTGGCGCTTTAGTTCTTTATGCTTGTTGCCGGGTGGCGGCTGCGCCTTACCCGACCTGCAAAACCGAGAGCGTAGGCCGGGTAAGCGAAGCGCCACCCGGCAAACACCTCTCAATCCTCCTCCAGCAACCGCGCCCCCGTTCCCTGCTCGCCCAGCCTGTCACCCGGGTTACGCAGCGGACAATCGCTGCGTGATAAACACCCGCAACCAATGCAGCCGTCCAGCTCATCGCGCAGGGCCACCAGCGTGTGAATACGACGATCCAGCTCTTCTCGCCACTGGGACGACAGCTGCTTCCACTCCTTCGCGCTCAGCGAGTGCCCTTCCGGCAATACGCCGAACGCGTCACCGATGGTGGCCAGAGGAATGCCGATACGTTGCGCAATTTTGATGATCGCCACGTAGCGGAGCACATCGCGGGTGTAGCGCCGCTGGTTTCCGGCGTTACGGATACTTTTTATTAACCCTTTGCTTTCATAGAAGTGGAGTGCCGACACCGCCACACCGCTTCGCTTAGCCACTTCACCGGGGGTTAACAGCGCTTTGATGCGCGGTAATCTCTTTTCCATAAAACCTCTTTACCTCAAGTTAACTTGAGGAATTATACTCCCCCGCAGAGAAAACGACGAATCAACCAGGACAGATGTCTCCACAGAGGGGTAACCTTATGTCGCATCAGCAAATTATTCAGACACTTATTGAATGGATTGATGAACATATCGACCAGCCGTTGAACATTGATGTGGTCGCTAAGAAGTCGGGCTATTCGAAATGGTATTTACAGAGAATGTTCCGCACCGTAATGCATCAAACGCTGGGTGATTACATTCGCCAGCGCAGGCTCCTGCTGGCGGCGCAGGCGTTACGCTCCACGCAGCGGCCCATTTTTGATATCGCAATGGATCTGGGCTATGTGTCGCAGCAGACCTTTTCCCGCGTCTTCCGCCGCGAGTTTGACCGTACGCCGAGCGACTACCGTCATCAGCTCAATTAATGCGTGCTAACGCAAGGGTTGCTGCTGCCAGGCCATAAATGCCTGGGGCGGCATCGCTTTCGCGAAGTGCCATCCCTGACAATACTGCACGCCACGCTTCAGCAACCAGCTCACCTGCTCCCCCGTCTCGACCCCTTCCGCAATGGTTTTCAGCCGCAGGCTTTGCGCCATCTCAATGATGTGCTCGGCAATCAGGTGGCTGGTGCTGTTGGTGGTTAAGGTATCGATAAAGGATTTGTCGATTTTCAGGATATCGACGTTCAGCGAATAGAGGTTATGCAGGTTAGAGTAGCCGGTTCCGAAATCATCAATCGCCACTTCATACCCCGCCTGGCGAAACGCCTGAATGACCGGCGTGGTTTTCGGCACGTCAATAAACCCCCGCTCCGTCACCTCAATTTTGATTTGCTGCGCGCGAACCGAGTAAAAGCGGGCTTTGTCGGAGATCAGGGCGATAAGACGCGAAGAGTGAAAATCCGACGCCGACAGGTTAATCGAGACATACAGATCGGGATGAGCGGCAAGAAAATGGCCCAGATCGCTGAACACCTCCTCCACGACGTAATCCGTAATGCGCTCAATCATCCCCTCTTTTTCTGCCAGGGGAATAAATTCCGCCGGGCTCATAACCTGACCGTTGAATCCAGGCCAGCGCAACAACGCCTCTGCCCCCACGCACTGGTTATTTTTAATATCAATAATGGGCTGATAATGGACGCACAGCTGGCGTTTATTCAGCGCCCGGTGCAGAAGTCGGCCAGGCGAATTGAATTCACGGTGTGTACGCGACCACACCAGCAGAATAATAATGCTGCAAATTATCCCCAGCGGTAGCGTCAGGGTAGCCTGATGATAAAGCGTTTTATAAAAACGGACGCTGGAGGTTGAAACGATGGCCGCAATCGGCCGCTGCCCGGATTTCACGATCGTATAAAAACGGTCACCTTTCTGAAAAGTCGTTTCCTGATGTCGAAGCATCGAATGCAATAAAGAAATATTGGCTTTCTGGCTTACAGAAAAGAATGCATTGCTGACGGTGTCATACACCCCCCACGACAGGGAACGATCGTCTGACATCACCTCACTGTACGAAAGCGGGTTGACCACTGCGACATAATTTCCGCGCTGCATATATATCATTTTATAACCATTAAAAAATGGCGTATCGCGAAAATAATAGATAGCAACGTCGGGTTTACGTGTGTAATTGGCAGCGGGAATGGTGTAAGGATGATCCGGCGTAAAAAGGGTCGAGCAGAGAAACGACTGGCCTTCAGCATAAATTAAATCGGCAACAAAAAGACGACCGCGGGAAACGTTCAACATATATTGACGATGCTCCGGCGTACACACTTTTCCCTGATATTTTTCCGCGTCTTCCCGGGCCAGATCAACCTGTTGAATAACCCGTTCAGTTTTGTTTAAAGCAAGTTCAGCAAACGTGCGCAGCTGGGCGCTGATTTCCGACACGGCTCTAAGCTGGGCAAACCATAGCGCAAGCATCACCGGCAGCATAACTACCATGATAATCCCGACCACTTTGAGCATGTTGCGCAGCGCGCTACGATTCATTTCCCGCTCTGTATCCCTGCATGTTGTACGCCTGTAGCAATGAAGACCGGCTGCTTTGATAAACAGGTGATTACGTTGCATGAATCATGGGAAGTTAGCAACTGACTTTTGGTATTAAAAATCCTAAAATTCGTGATGCCGATAATATTTTCCCGTAAGCCAAACTAAAAGTATTCATTTCGTTTCTGATAAGGAAAATAATTACCCGCGACAGGTGTGGAAAATTCGCTGGCTGAAATAGCCTGCTCTTTGTTCTTATGCTGATTTATAAATAATCAGACGCCAGGACCGTTTTTCCTCTTCCCGTACGCTTGGCGTCATATAATGCCTTATCGGCACGCATCAGTATGGCAGAAGTATCCCGTTGCCCCTGACAGACTTCAACCACCCCGGCGCTGAAAGAGAGTACCAGCGTTTTATCGCCCACACGCAGCGGTTTTGAGATCAGCGCGGCACGCAGCCGGGAAGAGAGCAACGTAGCGGCCATACCATCCGTGTGCGCCAGCAGAAGAACAAACTCTTCGCCACCCACCCGTCCCAGCGCCGACCCGGCCGGGCTCACCTCGCGAATACGGTCGCAAAAGTGGATCAATGCCGCATCGCCAACCTGATGTCCCCACCGATCGTTGATCTGCTTGAAATAATCGAGGTCGAACATCAGGAGACAGAAGTGGCTACTGACATCCTGCGGCGAACTGGCTGCCAGCGCTATTTTGAGACGCTGTAAGATTGTCGAGCGATTCAGACAGCCCGTCAGATCGTCCGTGGTGGCTTTGACGGTCAGCTGCTGTTCTGCTTTTTTACGTTCGGTGATATCCAGGCCAATATTGAGAATGGAGTTATCCGGTAAAAGGATGTTTGACCAGAGAATGGTTAACTGCGTCCCGTCTTTACGCACCGGGTGCCATTCGTACATATCCTTAAGCGGTGCGAAACGAACCGACTCCTGCACGCGCTGTCGCTCCTCAGGATCCGGGTAAAACAGGGCCAGCGGATCGGGATGCTCGCCGATTTCAGTCATACTCCAGCCAAAGACTTTTTCGCATTCGGCATTCCACAATACACACCGGTTATGCCTGTCAAAGGCGTTCATTAATACCGGAGCACGCTCAAATAAGGTTTTATATTGCGTGACGACGTGCTGCATTTCCTGCGCCGTTTTTTCCCGCACGATGATGTCATCAAAATAATCTTTTAGCTTCTCAACCAATACCACCACGATATTTTTTAATATCGGCAACGAGGTCAGTTTTTCATTAAAAGCCAAAAAGAAATAACCACTGCACTGTCTGCCATGCGCTGAGAATTTACACAGCACGCCGCTTTGCAGCCGCGCATAGCCTGGGTGCTGAGGGGAAAATACCGCCCGGCCAATATGCTCTTTCCAGTAGATCACCCGCCAGGCGCGCTGATGCCGCTGCAACAGGGTGCTGGCAAGAAAATCCGCCACGTTAAAGGCGTGACACGTCACGTCGCCGGCACAAACCACCCGCGGCCCGTCTGCGGATTCGACACTGACCCATGAGAGATTTGCCCCCAGTGCGCTGTTGATAATTTCCAGCATTTCAACCGGCGAACACTGCGCGTTGAGTTGCGGCATCAGCTTCGCCAGGGCATGCAGCGCCTGCATGCTGTCGTTAATAATCTCGCGTCTTTTTTCTTTCATTATCTTTTCGCAGGTCATTAATCGAGAGAGCAACCGCAATAATTCATATCTGAATTAAAGAATAAGACCACGAAATCAAAGAGCATGCTGAGTGTAAAACAAAGAATACAAAATCCAAAAAAGGCAATTAATTCAATGCGATGAATTATTTTTGCGGGTACATTTATTGTTCCACACAAGCATAATCCATAGATATACTGCTGTAAACGCTATACAGCCGATGGTGTTTTGCAAAGGTTTTGCTATCTGAATGAATTAAAAATAAAAATTCCGACCAGACGCAGATATGAGCGACGACGATATATTTTCCCTGGTAATAAACCCACTTTTACCCCACACGGATACTGGCGAATAAAACAGCAAATGTGATATAGTTCACACATCTTATGTAACGAGAAACATTGTTTCATTCCAGTTCGTTTGTTTTGTCGAGGATGGGTTTTATGGCAACCATTACCACCAGCATGGTGCTCCTGCGCTGGCCGTTGTTGAGCGCGGTTTTGATGTTCCTGGCCAGCACGTTAAACATTCAGTTTCGAAAGTCCGACTACGCAGGTCTTGCTGTGATTAGCACCCTGTTAGGGTTGGGCGCCGCATGCTGGTTCGCGACAGGTTTGCTTGGCATTACGCTGGTGGATATAGCCGCCGTCTGGGAAAACATTAAAGTGGTGATGGTTGAAGCCATGAGCCACACTCCGCCAGACTGGCCGATGGTGATTACCTGACAGCCTGTTATAAAAAACCCAGACATTGTCTGGGTTTTTTGTGTTTCACGCGTCTGGATATCAGAACGGGATATCGTCGTCGAAATCCATTGGCGGTTCGTTAGACGGTGCCGGAGCAGACTGCTGCTGCGGACGAGACTGCGCGCCACCGCTGAACTGATTGCCGCCCTGCGGCTGCTGAGGCTGGCCCCAACCGCCCTGCTGCTGGCCGCCACCTGCTGGTGCGCCGCCGCCCTGACGGCCACCCAGCATCTGCATGGTGCCGCCAACGTTCACCACCACTTCCGTGGTGTATTTTTCCTGACCGGATTGATCGGTCCATTTACGGGTACGCAGCTGGCCTTCGATATAGACCTGAGAACCCTTACGCAGATACTCACCGGCCACTTCAGCCAGTTTGCCAAACAGCACAACGCGGTGCCATTCGGTCTGCTCTTTCATTTCACCGGTCGCTTTATCACGCCAGGATTCGGAAGTAGCCAGCGTAATGTTGGCAACTGCGCCACCACTCGGCATGTAGCGTACTTCCGGGTCCTGGCCCAGATTACCGACGAGAATCACCTTGTTTACGCCTCTGCTGGCCATGTTCGTGTCTCCTGAATACGTTTCTTAATAGTGTAAACGCGCGAGTGTACCATTTCCATACGACACTTTGATAGTTGCGTAGCATGTTCCAGAGTTCTCTCGCGGACTCGACATTGTTACACAGTGAATCAGAAAATGCATTCCAATACTGTATATTCAAACAGGTCATTTTGTGTCATAATTAGCCGTTTCTGACAGCCGTTTGTCCTTCAAACAAATCAGGCAATCCGTGTTCCAACCGGGAAAGGTGAATGGATAAGATCGAAGTTCGGGGCGCCCGCACCCATAATCTCAAGAATATCAACCTCATAATCCCTCGCGACAAACTCATCGTCGTGACCGGGCTTTCGGGGTCTGGCAAATCCTCACTGGCTTTCGACACTTTGTATGCCGAAGGACAGCGTCGTTACGTTGAATCGCTCTCGGCGTACGCGCGTCAGTTCCTGTCGCTGATGGAAAAACCGGATGTCGACCACATTGAAGGGTTGTCCCCTGCTATCTCCATTGAGCAGAAATCCACGTCGCATAACCCGCGCTCCACGGTCGGTACCATTACCGAAATCCATGACTACCTGCGTCTGCTGTATGCGCGCGTGGGCGAGCCGCGCTGCCCGGATCACGACGTCCCGCTGGCGGCCCAGACCGTCAGCCAGATGGTGGATAACGTGCTGTCGCAGCCGGAAGGCAAACGCCTGATGCTGCTGGCGCCGATCATTAAAGAGCGTAAGGGCGAGCACACCAAAACGCTGGAGAACCTGGCAAGCCAGGGCTATATCCGCGCCCGTATCGACGGTGAAGTGTGTGACCTGTCCGATCCGCCAAAGCTGGAGCTGCAAAAGAAACACACCATCGAAGTGGTGATTGACCGCTTTAAGGTACGTGAAGATCTGGCGACGCGTCTGGCGGAGTCCTTTGAAACGGCGCTGGAACTCTCTGGCGGCACGGCCGTGGTCTCCGATATGGACGACCCGAAAGCGGAAGAGCTGCTCTTCTCCGCCAACTTTGCCTGCCCGATTTGCGGCTACAGCATGCGCGAGCTGGAACCGCGCCTGTTCTCGTTCAACAACCCGGCGGGCGCGTGCCCGACCTGTGACGGCCTGGGCGTTCAGCAGTATTTCGACCCGGACCGTGTGATCCAGAACCCGGAACTGTCGCTGGCGGGTGGCGCTATTCGCGGCTGGGATAAGCGTAATTTTTACTACTTCCAGATGCTGAAATCGCTGGCTGAGCACTATAAGTTCGACGTTGAAGCCCCGTGGGCCAGCCTGAGCGCGAACGTACATAAAGTGATCCTGTTCGGTTCCGGCAAAGAGAATATTGAGTTCAAGTACATGAACGATCGCGGTGACACTTCCGTGCGTCGCCACCCGTTCGAAGGGGTGTTGCACAACATGGAGCGCCGCTACAAAGAGACCGAATCCAGCGCGGTGCGTGAGGAGCTGGCGAAGTTCAT
This sequence comes from Enterobacter sp. DTU_2021_1002640_1_SI_PRY_ASU_LCPMC_013, assembly GCF_032389435.1. Classification (NCBI taxonomy): domain Bacteria; kingdom Pseudomonadati; phylum Pseudomonadota; class Gammaproteobacteria; order Enterobacterales; family Enterobacteriaceae; genus Enterobacter; species Enterobacter sp. DTU_2021_1002640_1_SI_PRY_ASU_LCPMC_013. The sequence continues at coordinate 333,962 of NZ_CP135594.1, read as the reverse complement.
CAGCAACCGCTCCTGCGCCACCTGCGAGGGTACACGTCTGCGTCGCGAAGCGCGTCACGTGTTTGTCGAAAACACGGCACTGCCGACCATCTCAGACATGAGCATCGGTCACGCAATGGACTTCTTCAACAACCTGAAGCTCTCCGGCCAGCGCGCGAAAATCGCTGAAAAAGTGCTGAAAGAGATCGGCGATCGCCTCAAGTTCCTCGTGAACGTCGGCCTGAACTACCTGACGCTTTCCCGCTCGGCTGAAACGCTGTCCGGCGGTGAAGCCCAGCGTATCCGTCTGGCGAGCCAGATTGGCGCGGGCTTAGTCGGCGTGATGTACGTGCTGGATGAGCCGTCTATCGGCCTGCACCAGCGCGACAACGAACGCCTGCTCGGCACGCTGGTTCACCTGCGTAACCTCGGCAACACGGTAATCGTGGTCGAGCACGACGAAGATGCGATCCGCGCCGCGGACCACGTGATCGACATCGGCCCGGGCGCTGGCGTACACGGCGGACAGGTGGTGGCGGAAGGGACGCTGAAAGACATTATGGCGGTGCCCGAATCGCTGACCGGTCAGTACATGAGCGGCAAGCGCAAAATTGAAGTGCCAAAACAGCGCGTTGCGGCGAACCCGGAAAAAGTGCTGAAGCTGACCGGCGCGCGCGGCAACAACCTGAAGGACGTGACCCTGACACTGCCTGTCGGGCTGTTTACCTGCATCACCGGCGTGTCCGGTTCCGGTAAATCGACGCTGATCAACGATACGCTGTTCCCGATTGCGCAGACGGCGCTGAACGGCGCGACGCTGGCCGAGCCTGCGCCGTACCGCGACATTCAGGGGCTGGAGCATTTCGACAAGGTTATCGACATCGATCAGAGCCCGATTGGCCGTACGCCGCGTTCCAACCCGGCGACCTATACCGGCGTCTTTACGCCCGTACGTGAACTCTTTGCCGGCGTGCCGGAAGCGCGTTCACGCGGCTATACGCCAGGCCGTTTCAGCTTTAACGTGCGCGGCGGCCGCTGTGAAGCGTGCCAGGGCGACGGCGTAATCAAGGTTGAGATGCACTTCCTGCCGGATATCTACGTGCCGTGCGACCAGTGTAAAGGTAAGCGTTATAACCGCGAAACGCTGGAGATTAAGTACAAAGGCAAGACCATCCACGAAGTGCTGGATATGACCATCGAAGAGGCGCGCGAGTTCTTTGACGCCGTCCCTGCGCTGGCGCGTAAGCTGCAAACCCTCATGGATGTGGGTCTGACCTATATTCGTCTGGGGCAGTCAGCGACAACGCTGTCCGGCGGTGAAGCGCAGCGCGTGAAGCTGGCGCGTGAGCTGTCCAAACGCGGTACCGGTCAGACGCTGTATATTCTGGATGAGCCGACCACCGGCCTGCACTTTGCGGATATCCAGCAGCTGCTGGACGTGCTGCACCAGCTGCGCGATCAGGGCAACACCATCGTGGTGATTGAGCACAACCTGGACGTGATTAAAACCGCTGACTGGATTGTCGATCTCGGCCCGGAAGGCGGCAGCGGCGGTGGTGAAATCCTCGTCTCCGGTACGCCAGAGACCGTTGCAGAGTGCGAAGCCTCGCACACCGCGCGCTTCCTCAAACCGTTGCTGTAATCGTCACACGGAGAGCTGCTGTCGGATCGTTTCCGGCAGCAGTTCAACCGCCTGTAGATACGACGCATCCACCAGGTAGTAAATTTGCGAATCTGGCAGCGAGCCGTCGAGAAACACCGTACTCCAGTGCGCTTTATTCAGATGCTTACTTGGCCTGACATCATCGTGCTGCTGGCGCAGTAAGTCGGCCAGTTCCGGACTGGTTTTCAGTGATGCCGCAGGCCGCGCATCCACCTCTTTCACCATCGCGAACAGCACATCCCCCACTTTGATCTGCGTGGCTTTCCAGTCGCTGTGAACGCTTTGTTCCGCACCCGGCTTGCTCATGCAGTACTGAAGTATCTCCGAAATTGTCATCTTTATTCCCCTTGTAGCGTTGCGATAATTTTACGCGAACCACCGTGAATGCGATGTTCTCCCAGCCAGATCCCCTGCCACGTTCCCAGCAGTAGCCGTCCGTTGTGGACCGGCAGCATCAGCGAGACGCCCAGCAAAGAGGATTTGATGTGCGAAGGCATATCGTCCGCCCCCTCGTAATCATGCTCATACGGGGCGTTATCCGGGACGGTTTTCAGAAAATGCCGCTCCATGTCAGACCGGACGGTGGGATCGCAATTTTCATTGAGCGTGAGAGAAGCAGATGTGTGCTGAAGCAGCAGATGCAGCAAACCCGTTTTGACGCGCGACAGGTCGCGGATTTGCCCGATGACTTCGTCCGTCACAAGGTGAAATCCGCGTGGTTTTGCGCTTAAGGTCAGGGTCTGTTGATACCACATGTGCTGCTCCATTATGAAAGGTGAATCTTTCTAAGTGTGCAGCAAGAAAGCGAAAGGTAAAACCCGCGCAGCGAGATTTGATTAAAAAAGCATTCACCCCGCCGTTAATGCGTCAGTATTCAGAGTTAACGATCACCTCTTCACCAAATTTTCCGGCCATCGGCAGCGGTCGGTAGGTGGAGTTCGAGGCGCGTAACACCCTGATGCCTCTGGCTCCCACGTCTTGCGCCGCGGTGATGTCGTTATCTGAATCCCCGTAGAACACTTTGATATTTTTCTTTTCCAGCCACTGTGTTTTGGTGTTTTGCCCTTCCTGGTCCCCGGCAAAAATGACCGGGTTCATGCTGGCCGCCGGGATCAGGAAATCATCCTGTAGCGTTTTCGAGACGGTTTCGGTTTTGGTCTGGCTACGTCCGGTCACGAAGTAAATGCTGTCGCCGCGCTTTACGTGCATGGCGATCAGCGCGCGGGCAACCTCTTTCGGGATACTGAACTCATCCCAGCCGTTGTTCATCTTTTCCCAGAATTCCGGGTTTTTCAGATAGGCTTCGCTGTCCGGGGAGTACGTTTTTTTGCCGCGCCAGAAACCGGGGCTGGAGAAGAGAACGGTATCGTCAATATCGAAGCCCACGGCTATCGGCGGGCGACCCGTCAGGCTATTTTCGATTTGTGCCACTGAAACCCAGTGAATGGGGGCCTGTTCGGCAAGAATGGCGGCGGTAGTGCCGGTGTAAAGCGGCGTGGGTGCAGAAGCCCGTGCAACAACGGCGCTATTAAGCGAGAACAATAAGCAGGCGGCGCTGAGCGCCAGTGTGATCTTGCGCATATTTTCCCCTGAATATTCAGTTTGTTATCTTTTTATTTTGAGCGGATGGTCAAAAAACTATCCGACCATAACCCCAGCGGTAGGGGAAGGAAAGGAGTTTTTACTTATGGAGCTGAATAAAAAGAAGACGATCACAAAGCGCAGAAGAAACGTGTAGGTCCGTTAAGCGAAGCGCCACCGGGCAATGACTGGCACCGGCGCGAACAAAAAAGCCGGGTGGCGGCTACGCCTTACCCGGCCTACATACAGTATGCAAGTAAGTGAATGCTTACATTACGGATGCAAACGCCTGCGCCACGCGCTGGACGTTGCTGGCATTCAGACCCGCCACGCACATACGGCCGCTGGCGATCAGGTAGACACCGAACTCTTCGCGCAGGCGATCGACCTGCGCTGCGCTCAGTCCGGTGTAGCTGAACATCCCGCGTTGCTTGAGAAGATAATCAAAGTTATGCCCAGGCATGGCCTCTTTCAGGACGTTAACCAGCTCCTGACGCATCGACAGGATGCGCTTACGCATCGCTTCCACTTCCGCAAGCCAGGACGCTTTCAGCGTTTCGTCACCGAGAACTGTCGCCACCACCTGCGCACCAAAGTTCGGCGGGCTGGAGTAGATCCGGCGGACCGTCGCTTTCAGCTGACCGAGTACGCGTCCCGTGGCTTCGGCGTCTTCACACACCACGGACAGGCCGCCAACGCGTTCGCCGTACAGGGAGAAGATTTTTGAGAACGAGTTGCTGACCAGAGCGGGAAGCCCCGCGCTGGCAATCGCGCGAATGGCGTAGGCGTCTTCCTCCATGCCCGCGCCAAAGCCCTGATAGGCGATGTCGAGGAACGGGATCAGGTTACGCGCCTTCAGTATCTCGATCACCGCATCCCACTGGGCATTGGTGAGGTCCGCACCGGTCGGATTATGGCAGCACGGATGCAGCAATACGATACTGCGCTCCGGCAGGGTGTTCAGTTTTTCCAGCAGCGCATCAACGCGCACGCCGTTGGTTTCGCTGTCGAACCACGGATAGGTCGCCACCTTAAAGCCCGCGCCCTCGAAGATCGCAACGTGGTTTTCCCACGTCGGGTCGCTGACCCACACGCCGGAATCCGGGAAGTACTTTTTCAGGAAATCTGCGCCTACCTTCAGCGCACCCGAGCCACCCAGCGTCTGGATAGTCGCCACGCGCTTTTGCGCGAGCACCGCGTGGTCCGCACCAAACAGCAGCGGCGCGATAGTGTTGCGGTAGGTGTTTAATCCTTCCATCGGCAGATAAAGCGAAGCACCGTGCGGGGTTGCGTTCAGACGCGCTTCAGCTTCGGCAACGGCTTTCAACTGAGGAATGATGCCGTCTTCGTTGTAGTAAAGACCAATGCTGAGGTTCACTTTGTCGCTGCGAGGATCTTCTTTGAAACGCTCCATCAAGGAGAGGATAGGGTCGCCGGCGTAGGCGTCTACTTTCTGAAACACGCGATGTTCTCCGGATAATTATGAGGCAGGGAATTCAACAATAAACCGGAAGCGGAAGAAGATCGAGGGGATGTTAACAGAAGCGGGATGCATCGCATCCCGCTCATGCTTAGTCGACGTATTTCATCGCGACCCTTGAGGTAAGGCGCGTGATAAGTTCGTAAGCACTCACTTTTGTTATTTCAGCAATACGCTCTACCGGCAGGCCTTCGCCCCACATCACCGCATCGTCCCCCGCTTTATCCTGCGCGTCGGGCCCAAGATCAACACAAATCATGTCCATCGCCACGCGACCGACAATCTTGACTTCGCGTCCATTGACCAGCACCGGCGTCCCAGTTGGCGCTGCGCGGGGATAGCCGTCGCCGTAGCCCATCGCCACCACGCCAAGACGCGTGTCGTGCTCGCTGGTCCAGGTGCCGCCGTAACCCACCGGCTCTCCCGCTTTGTGCTCACGCACGGCAATCAGCTTTGAAACCAGCGACATAACCGGCTTAAAGCCAAAGTCCGGCCCCCAGGGTTTGTTCTCCAGCGGCGAAACGCCATAAAGAATGATGCCCGGACGCGCCCAGTCGAAGTGCGACTGCGGCCATAGCAGGATCCCGCCGGACGCCGCAATGGAGCGCATCCCCGGTTTGCCTTCGCAGAAGGTGTTGAAGATATCAAGCTGCTGTTCCGTTGCGCCGCATTCAGGCTCATCGGCGCGGGCAAAGTGGCTGACGATATTCACTGGCTGACGCACATTTTTGCACTGACTCAGACGCTGATAAAACGCCTCCGCGCTTTCCGGCCGCACGCCCAGACGGTGCATGCCCGTGTCGAGCTTCATCCAGACGGTGACCGGCTCGCTCAGTTCAGCCGTTTCCAGCGCGGCCAGCTGTTCTTCGTTATGCACCGCCGTGTGCAGGTGCTGATCGGCAATGGTCGGCAGGTCCGAGGCTTCAAAAAAGCCTTCCAGGAGCAGTATCGGTTGCGTAATTCCACCTGCGCGCAGGCGGAGAGCTTCTTCGAGACGGGCGACGCCAAAAGCGTCGGCATCGGGGAGCGTTCGCGCGGTCTCAAGAAGACCGTGTCCGTAAGCGTTCGCTTTCACGACTGCAACGAGCTGACTGGCGGGCGCCAGTTCTCGCAGACGTTGCAGGTTGTGTCGCAGAGCGCGGCGGTTAATAACAACAGTTGCCGCTTGCATTTGAATTCCTTAGAAATTACTCATCATCATATTGAGGACCGGCATAGTTGTCGAAACGCGACCACTGGCCGTTAAAGGTCAGACGTACCGTACCGATGGGGCCGTTACGTTGCTTACCAATAATAATTTCGGCGATCCCTTTCAGATCGCTGTTCTCGTGATAAACCTCATCACGGTAGATGAACATGATTAAGTCGGCATCCTGCTCGATGGAGCCGGATTCACGCAGGTCGGAGTTGACCGGGCGCTTGTCTGCACGTTGTTCCAGAGAGCGGTTAAGCTGCGATAGCGCCACCACCGGCACGTGCAGCTCTTTGGCTAACGCCTTGAGCGAGCGGGAAATCTCGGCAATCTCCAGCGTACGGTTGTCGGAAAGCGACGGAACGCGCATCAGCTGAAGGTAGTCGATCATGATGAGGCCGATGCCACCGTGTTCACGGGCGATACGGCGCGCGCGGGAACGCACTTCCGTCGGCGTCAGGCCGGAGGAGTCATCGATATAGATGTTCCGTTTTTCCAGCAAAATCCCCATGGTACCGGAGATCCGCGCCCAGTCCTCATCGTCCAGCTGACCGGTACGGATGCGGGTCTGATCCACACGCGACAGGGATGCCAGAGAACGCATCATGATCTGTTCAGAGGGCATCTCAAGACTGAAGATAAGCACCGGCTTATCCTGCAACATCGCCGCGTTTTCGACGAGGTTCATCGCAAATGTCGTTTTACCCATCGACGGACGCGCCGCGACGATAATCAAATCCGATGGCTGAAGACCTGCCGTTTTCTTGTTGAGATCGTCATAACCGGTGTTCACCCCCGTCACGCCATCGTGCGGCTGCTGGAAAAGCTGCTCAATACGCGCAACCGTGGCGTCGAGCACATCGGCGATATTTTTCGGGCCTTCGTCTTTGTTCGCACGGCTTTCGGCGATTTTAAAGACGCGGGATTCCGCCAGGTCGAGCAGATCTTCGCTGGTGCGCCCCTGGGGATCGAAACCGGCCTCGGCGATCTCATTCGCCACCGAGATCATCTCGCGGACAACGGCACGTTCACGAACGATATCAGCGTAAGCGCTGATGTTCGCGGCACTTGGCGTGTTTTTGGACAGTTCTGCCAGATAGGCAAATCCGCCGACGCTGTCGAGCTGTCCCAGACGCTCCAGCGATTCTGCGAGCGTAATCAGGTCGATAGGGCTGCCCGACTCCTGCAAACGCGCCATTTCCGTAAAGATATGGCGGTGCGGGCGGGTATAGAAGTCTTCCGCGACAACGCGCTCGGCGACGTCGTCCCAGCGTTCGTTATCCAGCATTAAACCGCCCAACACCGACTGTTCCGCTTCAATCGAGTGCGGCGGGACTTTTAACCCGGCGACCTGATAATCACGCTCACGAGGTTCAGTCTGTTTGTTGAAGGGTTTGTTTCCTGCCATAGTGAATGGAGTTACCGAGATAAAGAGTGGGTCGAAAGATTACCACATTCTGGAGGAAGCATGGCAACACGTATTGAATTTCACAAGCATGGTGGCCCTGACGTACTCAAAGCGGTGGAATTTACCCCCGCTGCGCCTGGCGAGAACGAAATCCAGGTGGAAAACAAAGCGATCGGCATTAACTACATCGATACCTATATTCGCGGCGGCCTCTATCCGCCTCCGTCGATGCCGAGCGGACTGGGCACCGAGGCGGCCGGTATCGTCAGCAAAGTGGGCAGCGCGGTTAAGCACATTAAGGAAGGCGATCGCGTGGTGTACGCGCAGTCGGCGCTGGGCGCTTATAGCTCCATCCATAACGTTCCGGCCGAGAAAGCGGCGCTTCTGCCAAATGCGATCGGCTTCGAGCAGGCTGCCGCCTCATTCCTGAAAGGGCTGACGGTCTATTATCTGCTGCGCAAAACCTACGAAATTAAGCCTGACGAGCAATTCCTGTTTCACGCAGCCGCAGGTGGCGTGGGGCTGATTGCCTGCCAGTGGGCGAAAGCCCTGGGCGCGAAGCTGATCGGCACCACAGGCAGCGCGCAAAAAGCGCAGCGCGCGCTGGACGCGGGCGCATGGCAGGTGATCAACTACCGGGAAGAGAGCATCGTTGAGCGGCTGAAAGAGATCACTGGCGGCAAAAAGGTCCGCGTGGTGTATGACTCGGTGGGGAAAGACACCTGGGAATCTTCGCTGGACTGCCTGCAACGTCGCGGGCTGATGGTGAGCTTCGGTAACGCCTCCGGGGCAGTCACCGGCGTCAACCTGGGCATTCTGAATCAGAAAGGGTCACTGTACGTCACTCGCCCTTCCCTGCAAGGTTACATCACCAACCGGGAAGAACTTGAGGAAGCCAGCAACGAGCTGTTCTCGCTGATCGCCAGTGGGGTAATTAAAGTGGATGTGGCAGAGGCGCAGAAATATCCGCTGACCGATGCGCAGCGCGCGCATGAGGTGCTGGAGAGCCGGGCAACGCAGGGATCAAGTCTGTTAATTCCCTGAGCCATAAAAAGAAATTGGGCTTCCCGTGGGAAGCCCTTTCTTTTTTTAGTTCGGCTGTATGTAGGGTACAGCTCGATGAATTCTTTAGCGGCAGCCATAGTGACAGATTCGATAAGTAAATCCTATTCTGTTCTAAGGATTGCTGCCGGAAAAGTTGCAGGTATGTGACGTACCCCTCAATACCTTAGTAACGGAAGCGGTTATTACGCTGATAAGTGGGCAGTTTTGGTGATTTAATCGCCCATATCGCCCATACCACCGCAATCGCCAGAAGTAACCACGGCAAGAGTTTAATCGTCAGGGCAAATAAACCGCCAACAAACATCACCACCGTGGCCACGACGAGCGCGGCCAGGATACCGAGCAGCGATACGCCCGTGACCATCAGCATGATAAAGAAGCCAATCACAAAAAGTAGTTCCAGCATGGTGCTCTCCCACGAGTTCCCGAATGATGCTGCGATCGTTACAAGAAACATGCCAAAAATAAGTCGTTGTTCTGAAAGCAAAACGCCCCGCAATGTCTTGCAGGGCGTGGCGTATTTGACCATCTTTTAGCGAAATTTAACGTTTATCCGCAACCAGACGCAGCGCGTGTTCCAGGACCTCAATATCCGCACCGGCCTTATGCGCGTTCTCGCTGAGATAACGACGCCACTGGCGCGCGCCAGGAATGCCCTGGAACAGGCCAAGCATATGGCGGGTAATGTGGCCCAGATACGTACCATGACTCAGCTCGCGCTCAATGTACGGATACATGGCGCGCACTACTGCCACGGGATCGGTGTCAGCACCGTCAACGCCAAAGATTTCCCGGTCAACCGTCGCCAGAATGCCCGGATTCTGATACGCCTCGCGTCCGACCATCACGCCATCCATATGTTCGAGATGCGCTTTGGCCTCGTCCAGCGACGTAATACCGCCGTTGATCGACATGGTCAGGTGCGGGAAGTCGCGTTTTAGCTGGTACACGCGCGGGTAGTCCAGCGGCGGGATCTCGCGGTTTTCTTTCGGGCTGAGGCCAGAGAGCCAGGCTTTACGGGCGTGGATGATAAACATCTCGCATTCACCCTTCCCTGATACCGTGTTGATGAAATCACACAGGAACTCGTAGCTGTCCTGGTCGTCTATGCCGATACGGGTTTTGACCGTGACCGGGATAGAGACGACGTCGCGCATCGCTTTGATGCAGTCCGCCACCAGATGTGCATTACCCATCAGACACGCGCCGAACATACCGTTTTGCACACGGTCAGACGGGCAACCGACGTTGAGGTTAATCTCGTCATAGCCGCGTTCTTCAGCCAGCTTCGCGCAATGCGCCAGCGCAGCCGGATCGCTACCACCCAGTTGCAGCGCAACCGGATGCTCCTCTTCGCTGTACGCCAGATAATCGCCCTTGCCGTGAATAATTGCGCCGGTAGTGACCATTTCGGTGTACAGCAGCGTATGGCGGGAGAGCTGGCGCAGGAAATAGCGGCAGTGTCTGTCCGTCCAGTCGAGCATTGGCGCAATGGAGAAACGGTGTGCAGGGAAAGCGGTCTGGAATTCTGACGACATGGCGAAGTTTTAAGCATCTGGTGGAAAAGGGGCGCTACTATAGCACAAAGAAAAGCCGGAGGCGCAGCGCCTCCGGTGTACTTTAGAACGTCATGCTCAACTGTGCCCCTGCGCCCCAGGTCTCGTCTTCACCATAAAGCCCCATCAGGTCAACGTGGACGGAGTTGAACGGCGCGAAACCGACACCGCCGGTAAAGACGTTGCTGTCGTTCCCTTTCATATCCGCACGATAACCGGCGCGTACTGCCAGCCAGCTCAGTGGCGTGACTTCGGCACCAACGCCAACGTACTGGGAGGTGTCTTCGCTTTTAAAGCCCTTGGTTTCGGTCAGATCGCCGTCTGCGGTCAACGTGACCAGATCGTTGTGCCAGGCGGCCCCGGCAGTGACCAGCGGACGGATCTGATAGGTGTCTTTATAACTCACCACCTCTCCCGTGCGCCCGTTGCGAATGCGGATATCTTTGGTATCGATATCGCGCGACATCAGATTTTGTCCGCTCACGCCGACCGTCCAGTTTTCACCGAAATCAGCAGCAATGCCGGCATCGACGTTGAAGCCAGTGTCGTCGGTACGGTAGCGGCTGTCGTTCCACTTATTACTGTCGTAATCGTAGATTGAGGTGGTGTAGTTATAGAGCCAGGTTTTTTGCAGCTTCGGCGTGACGCCAACGGAAACCGGAACGCCGCCAAGATCGAACTGACGGGCCACCGCAATACCGTAGTCGGATACAATCGCCGCCCGACCAGACGCCGTAGAGTTAAGGTTTTTGGTGATCTGATCGGTGCCGTTTAGCGCGGCATCCAGCGCCACACCGGCAGCCACCGCATCGCTTCGTTGTATACCGCGCAGATAATCAATGTCCTGCTGATCGATTGAAGAGCTGACCCGGCCATGGGCATAGCCTTTTGCCATAAAGGCCACGGAAAGGACATCGTTAGGGATACTGACGGCAATCCCCGCCCCTGCGGTGGCGTGTGCGGTCTTGCCTTTCAGGTAGTCCAGTTCATCAGCGAGATCTTTCGCTGCGCCCTGGAACTGATTGATCGAACCTAATGGATTGGTGATAACTTCAATGGGGGTCAGACTATCAACCACATCCTTGTAATGATTGATTTTGTCGTTAATGGTATCAATCTCGTCCTGAAGATTGTCTTCATCGGTCACCTGTACGCCAACGGACGGCAAAATGACCGTAACATCATCCTCGGGCTTAGATTTTGCCAGTAACGCGGGGTTGATTAACGCCCCGCTGCCATAGCTCCCTGCCGCGACACCCGTTCCGCCCATTGCGTCGTTACGCGCTTCCGTCCAGGTATTGGCTGCTTCCGCCTGATTTGCCATAAAAAAGGAGACAGCGATGCTAACCATCGAAAATTTAAAATGTTTTTTCACAGTGTGCTCGTAAATAGTTTGTTATTAGTTAACCCTGTCTGTTATCACCCAAACAGGAACGAACTATTGCTGTGAATAAGTGCAAAAAGACCCGCTATTTCCTTAAGTTAAATTCCATCCCGGCCTGTTGTAATATGTGACGACCATCAATATTTATAGAAGAGGAAATTATTTTCGCCCAGGTTTTCCATCGTGCGGCCCAAAAAACTGAGGCGGATGGTCGACCCAGCGGTCTTCGCGCGTCGCGGCATACACCGGATTGAGCGGATAGTAGATGCGGTTATGTTTTTTATTGGCCTCACCCACCACCAGTAAGCGCACCTCTTCATCGGTATTGTTGATAAAGGTATGACACACGCCCGTCCCGGCTGGAAATCCCACGCTGTCTCCGGGTTCGAGCTTCCATAAATAGCCATTGATCCAGGCCTCAGGGTAACCCTCCAGAACGTAAACAAACTCCTCTTCGTCGCTTTCCGCATGCGGATAAGACGTACGGCGTCCGGGCGGCAGCCGTTCATGGTGAATACCAATGCGGCCGAGACCCAGTTTGCGGGCCAGCGGCGCGCCAACAGAAAAACGTTCGTTGCTGTCAGGATACGTTGCGTCATCAGCGCCTTCCACGTCCCGCCAGTGCCGAATACAGTCAGGTCTTTTCATTTTGCGATCTCCCGATTTACGATGCGTCAGGTATAGCACAGCCTGGCGGATCTCGGTGTTTTTAGCAGAACATGATAAAGTGAATGTTTTCACCCCTTACCATATCCGAGGTGCCCGATGGACAAGTCCACAAAAGAGCTGTTAGCGCAAGCTGAAAAGCTGTGCGCGCAACGCAATGTGCGCCTGACCCCGCAGCGCCTTGAGGTACTGCGTCTGATGAGCCTGCAACAGGGCGCCATCAGCGCCTACGATCTGCTCGATCTGCTGCGTGAAAGCGAGCCGCAGGCAAAACCGCCGACCGTTTATCGGGCGCTGGATTTCCTGCTGGAGCAAGGGTTTGTGCATAAAGTGGAATCAACAAACAGCTATGTGCTGTGCCATCTTTTTGACCAGCCAACTCACACGTCCGCCATGTTTATCTGCGATCGCTGTGGTGTGGTGAAGGAAGAGTGTGCGGAAGGTGTGGAAGATATTATGCATACGCTGGCAGCCAGAATGGGCTTTGCGCTGCGCCATAACGTGATTGAAGCCCACGGCTTATGTTCTGCCTGCGTGGAGGTGGAGTCATGCCGCCATCAGGATGCCTGTCAGCACGATCACTCTATCCTGGTGAAGAAAAAGCCGCGTTAAAGCCAAAGAAAAAGGCGGCTCAGGGCCGCCCCTGGGGATAGTGCCGGTTACCAGCGGTAGTCGTTACGGGTTTCCCAGTCTTTGACTTCGTTTTCCGCCTGATCTTTTTCGTAACCGTAGCGCTCCTGGATTTTACCTACCAGCTGATCGCGCTTACCTTCAATGACGGTCATATCGTCATCTGTCAGCTTACCCCACTGTTCTTTCGCTTTACCTTTGAATTGCTTCCAGTTGCCGCCGATTTCGTCTTTATTCATAATCGTGTCCTCGTGTTAAGCGTCTATGAGTATCGTCCGCTTCGTTCTTTTCTGCTGGACGTGATTATTATTGTAGTTAAGGATTCGGCAGTTGTTTTTATATTCGGAATCTTTAACCGTTACGATATATCGTGCGGGGCTGGAAACCAGGTATTGTTTCGCCAGTGACGATGCCAGATAACGGCCAGCGAAAGGCCACGCAGTGAGAGGAAGACCGCCAGCGCCAGCCACAGACCATGATTGCCGAGATACGGCAGGGTTAGCAGCGTCAGGCCGAACCCCGCCGCCGCGACGGCCATGCTGTTGCGCATCTCCGCCCCTCGCGTCGCACCAATAAACATGCCGTCCAGCAAATAGCACCACACGCCCACCACCGGTAATACTACCTGCCAGAGGATGTAGCGATCTGCCAGCTCACGTAGCGCGGGCAACGAGGTGAGTAACGCGACAATATGCCCACCAAAACAGGCGTATACCAGAGCAAAGACCAGCGCCACCAGGCCCGCCTGACGACAGGCAGCACGCCAGACTTCACGTAACTGGCCGCTTTCACGCGCGCCATAGGCCTGCCCTGAATGCGCCTCCACGGCGTAAGCAAAACCATCCAGCGCGTAAGCGGTAAAGGTCAGTAATGTCATAAGCACTGCGTTGACGGCAACGATCTCAGGCCCAAGACGCGCACCAAAAACGGTTAATGCACCAAAGCAGAGTTGCAGCAGAAGCGAACGGAGCATGATGTCGCGATTAAGCGCCAGCAGCTTACGAATGTTGCCGCGCCAGGCCGATTTCAGCAGATCCAGGGTGATACCGCGCATCGCCAGCACGCGCCAGACCATCCCCAAACCGATCAGCAGCGTACCGTACTCGGCAATCGCCGTGGCCAGCGCCGCGCCCCGGACGTTCATGTGCAGCCCCATCACCAGCCAGAGATCGAGCACAATGTTAAGCAGGTTGCCCACCACCAGCAGGATCACCGGCGCACGGGCGTACTGCACGCCCAGCAGCCAGCCCAGCAGGACCAGGTTTGCCAGTGAAGCGGGCGCGCTGAGCCAGCGAATTTCGAGGAACCGCCGGGCCTGTTCCAGTACGGCATCGCTGCCACCTACAATATGGAGCGCAAGATCAATCAGCGGCGTACGCAACAGAACGATTAACGCGCCGGCACCGAATGCCAGAATGAGCGGCTGAACCAGCGCACGCGCCAGACGCAGAGGATCTTTTGCACCATACGCCTGGGCCGTCAGGCCTGTCGTACTCATGCGCAGAAAAAGCAGCAGCATAAAGAGGAAGCTGGTCGCCGTTGCGCCGATCGCGACGCCGCCGAGATAAATCGGCGAATCGAGATGCCCGATAACCGCCGTATCCACCAGCCCCAGCAGAGGAACGGTAATATTGGAAAAAATCATTGGTAGCGCAAGACGCCACAACGCCTTATCGGCAGAAGTTAGCAATGCCATGGAAATTACCGGAATCAGAAAACAGGCCAGGCTGTAGAGGAACTACAGCCTGTCAGGAAGAGATTACAGCCATTCACCGTTGCGGATAACGCCGACCGCCAGTCCTTCAATAGAGAAGCTCTGCTCGCGGAGATCCACCACAATCGGGGAGAATTCATTGTTTTCAGGCAGAAGCTGCACGGTATTGCCTTGTTTTTTCAGGCGCTTAACCGTCACTTCATCATCAATGCGCGCCACCACGACTTGCCCGTTACGCACGTCCTGCGTTTTGTGTACCGCCAGCAGATCGCCATCCAGAATACCGATATCTTTCATGGACATTCCGCTAACGCGCAGCAGGAAATCGGCGCTCGGCTTGAACATGCCTGGGTCAACCTGATAGTGCCCTTCGATGTGCTGCTGCGCCAGCAGAGGTTCACCTGCGGCAACGCGGCCCACCAGCGGAATACCGCTCTCTTCTTCCACAAGCAGACGAATGCCGCGTGAGGCGCCGGAAACAATCTCAATCACGCCCTTACGCGCCAGCGCTTTAAGGTGCTCTTCGGCAGCATTAGGAGAACGGAAGCCCAGACGCTGCGCAATTTCTGCACGCGTGGGTGGCATACCCGTCTGGCCGATATGATCCCGAATGAGATCAAACACCTCTTGCTGCCTGGTCGTTAACGCTTTCATACCGCCCCCTGGGTGTATATACAGTCATGCTGTGAGTATATACAGTCAAAGGCGATTTTGGAACCAAAAACTGCACAAAAAACCAGGGACTTAATTATTCCTCGAGGCTCATCGGAAATGCGACCAAAGCAGCGTGACCCAGGTGATCGCCGCAGTGATAATCGCCAGCAGTACGGCAGCGGAACCCATGTCTTTCGCCCGGCCAGACAGTTCATGGAATTCCGACCCGATTCGATCAACTACGGCCTCAATAGCGCTATTCAGAATTTCCACTATCATCACCAGAAGGACAGATCCGATGAGCAGTACGCGGGTGATAGCATCAACATCAAGGAAGCAGGCGATGACAACGGCAACGATTGCGGCAACCGCTTCCTGGCGGAAAGCGGCTTCATTAACCCATGCCGCGCGGAAACCTTTCCATGAATAACCGGCAGCTTTAATGATTCGAGTTAACCCAGTGGTATTATTGGCCATTAAAAGAACCTTTTATGATAAATAGCGTCTGTAACTAAAGCCGCAGCGCGTTTTGCTGCAACCTGAAGTATGACGGGTAACAACAGAAATTTTGCGCGCTTTCTGTTATCCTTGCGCCGCAATTGCATTATTAACCAGAGGCTTTACATCGTTTATGTCCGGCTGGCCACGAATTTACTACAAATTACTTAATTTACCATTAAGCGTCCTGGTAAAAAGTAAGTCTATCCCAGCAGAACCTGCGCTGGAATTAGGGCTTGATACGTCGCGCCCTATTATGTACGTTTTGCCTTATAACTCGAAGGCAGACCTGCTGACGCTTCGCGCTCAATGTCTGGCGCACGATTTACCTGACCCGCTTGAACCGCTGGAAGTCGACGGTACGCTGCTGCCGCGCTACGTGTTCATCCATGGCGGGCCGCGCGTGTTCACCTATTACACGCCGAAAGAAGAGTCCATTAAGCTGTTCCATGATTACCTCGATCTGCACCGCAGCAACCCCGATCTGGATGTGCAGATGGTGCCGGTGTCGGTGATGTTTGGCCGTCGTCCGGGGCGCGAAAAAGGGGAAGAGAACCCGCCGCTGCGTATGCTCAACGGCATTCAGAAGTTCTTCGCCGTCTCCTGGCTGGGACGCGACAGCTTTGTCCGCTTCTCACCTTCCGTTTCACTGCGCCGCATGGCGGATGAACACGGCACTGACAAAATCATTGCGCAAAAGCTGGCGCGCGTTGCGCGTATGCACTTTGCACGTCAGCGTCTGGCGGCCGTTGGACCACGTCTCCCGGCACGTCAGGATCTGTTCAACAAGCTGCTGGCTTCCAAAGCGATTGCCCGTGCCGTAGAAGACGAAGCGCGCAGCAAGAAAATTTCGCACGAGAAAGCGCAGCAGAACGCGATAGCGCTGATGGAAGAGATCGCCGCGAATTTCTCCTACGAGATGATTCGCCTCTCTGACCGTATCCTTGGCTTCACGTGGAACCGCCTCTATCAGGGGATTAACGTCCACAACGCCGAGCGCGTACGTCAGTTAGCGCACGACGGCCACGAGATTGTCTATGTGCCCTGCCACCGCAGCCACATGGACTACCTGTTGCTCTCTTACGTGCTCTATCACCAGGGTCTGGTGCCGCCGCATATTGCTGCCGGTATCAACCTGAACTTCTGGCCAGCAGGCCCGATTTTCCGCCGTCTGGGTGCGTTCTTTATTCGTCGTACCTTCAAGGGTAACAAGCTTTACTCCACCGTCTTCAGGGAGTATCTGGGCGAGCTGTTCAGCCGCGGTTATTCCGTGGAGTACTTTGTTGAAGGCGGTCGCTCGCGTACCGGTCGTCTGCTCGATCCGAAGACCGGCACGCTGTCGATGACCATTCAGGCCATGCTGCGTGGCGGTACGCGTCCTATCACGCTGGTGCCGATTTACATCGGTTATGAACACGTGATGGAAGTGGGCACCTACGCGAAAGAGCTGCGCGGTGCGACCAAAGAGAAAGAGAGTCTGCCGCAGATGCTGCGTGGGCTGAGTAAACTGCGCAACCTCGGCCAGGGCTACGTGAACTTTGGCGAGCCCCTGCCGCTGATGACGTATCTGAACCATCATGTTCCGGAGTGGCGCGAGTCTATCGATCCTATCGAAGCGGTACGTCCGGCCTGGCTGACGCCAACGGTCAACGGCATTGCATCCGAGCTGATGGTACGCATCAACAATGCTGGTGCGGCAAACGCCATGAACCTGTGTTGTACCGCGCTTCTGGCCTCTCGCCAGCGTTCACTGACCCGCGAACAGCTGACCGAGCAGATTGATTGCTACCTGGATATCATGCGCAACGTGCCGTATTCCGTGGATTCGACCGTGCCGTCTGCCACCGCCAGCGAGCTGATCGATCACGCGTTGCAGATGAACAAGTTCGAAGTCGAGAAAGATACGATTGGTGACATCATCATTCTGCCGCGCGAGCAGGCCGTGCTGATGACCTACTACCGCAATAACATCACGCACATGCTGATGCTGCCGTCGCTGATGGCGGCCATTATTACCCAGCACCGCCGTATTTCGCGTCAGGAGCTGCTGCGCCATATTCAGGCCATCTACCCAATGCTGAAAGCGGAGCTGTTCCTGCGCTGGAGTAAGGATGAACTGGCGGCAGAGCTCGATAAAATGACGGCAGAGATGCATCGGCAGGGGCTGATTACCATCAGTGATGACGAACTGCATATCAATCCGTCACGTTCTCGTACCTTGCAGCTTCTGGCTTCCGGTGCGCGTGAGACGTTGCAGCGCTACGCCATTACCTTCTGGTTGCTGAGTGCAAATCCGTCCATCAACCGCGGTACGCTGGAAAAAGAGAGCCGGACGCTGGCCCAGCGCCTTTCCGTTCTGCATGGCATTAACGCCCCGGAATTCTTCGACAAAGCGGTATTCAGCTCCCTGGTGCTGACGCTGCGCGACGAGGGCTACATTAGCGATACGGGCGATGCCGAGCCGGAAGAGACGATGAAGGTTTACCAGATGCTGGCAGAGCTGATTACCGCGGATGTGCGTTTGACGATTGAGAGTTCGACGCAGGGCGAATGATGCTAAAGCCGGGTGGCGCTAACGCTTACCCGGCCTACATGTTCCGCTAAATCGTAGGCCGGGTAAGGCGAAGCCGCCACCCGGCTTTTTTATCACCAGTAACTCATCGCCAGGCCCAGAAACAGCACCAGCCCGACGTAGTTATTATTCAGAAACGCTTTAAAGCAGGCTTCACGCTCGCGTTTCGCGATCAGCTTCTGCTGATACGCAAACAGCAGCCCCGCCACCAGTACGGACCAGTAAAACTCCCAGTTCAGCCCGTTCAGGCGACCAATCGCCACCATCAGCGCCAGCACCGCCACCTGCAATATGCCGATGATCAGTTTGTCGTGACGACCAAACAGGATCGCCGTCGATTTGATGCCAATCTTGAGATCGTCATCGCGATCGACCATCGCGTATTGGGTATCGTACGCAACGGCCCAGAGAATATTCGCCAGGAACATCAGCCAGCAACTGAGCGGAACGGACTCGCTGACCGCGGCAAACGCCATGGGAATCGACCAGCCAAATGCCGCACCCAATACCACCTGCGGCAGATGGGTGTATCGCTTCATGAACGGGTAAACCCAGGCCAGCGCCAGAGCAGCAACTGACAGCAGAATGGTCATGGTGTTAAGGGTTAACACCAGCATGAATGAGAGCAGCACCAGCACCACGAACAGAATGCGCGCCTCTTTCCCGGTCACCTGACCGCTCGGCAGAGGACGATTCGCGGTGCGCTTAACATGTCCATCAAATTTCCGGTCAGCATAGTCGTTAACCACACAGCCCGCAGCGCGCATCAGCCAGACGCCCGCCACAAACACCGCCAGGATCCACAGCGGCGGCACGCCCGGCGTGGCAACCCACAGCGCCCATAAGGTCGGCCACAGCAGCAGCAGCGCGCCAATGGGTTTATCAGTACGCATCAGGCGGTGATAGGCCAGCAGCTTATTCTGCGTCAGACTCCACTCCATTTTTTCTCCCTCTTAGTACAACGGCGATGCAGGCAAAAAAAGTTCCGTCAGTATTAACGGCTTGCCACTCAAACGAAGGCGGGAACGGCGCCCCCACAAATCGGCATCGCAACCAATTTCAATAAAATCACGGGTCAGTTCAGACGAGGTGAACAGATAGCGCCCCAGGGGCGTTTTGCCGAGGCGTTGCAATGCCAGCTCCGGCCCGGAAAGTGTAGACTCAGGAACCACCGTCCGCCCGGCAAGCCACGGCTCGCCATCGGCACACAGTAAAATTTCACGCAGCCAGTAGCGTTCTTCTTGCGGCAGCAGCGGCAGCTCGCTGGCAATCTCCGCAGGCGAGACAAACCCTTCCTGAATCATCGTCACCGTGACCGTTTTACCCTGTTGCTCAAAACGTTTTGTCATGGAATCTTCCAGCAGCAGCCAGTCCAGTTGCTCCGGGTCAAGCGCGGGTATTTGGTCGAAATAGCGTAGCGCACGCAGCTGCGTTAGCGCGGGGTGTGACATGCCAGACTCTCCGATACATAACGTAAAGGCATTGTATCGCAGATTGGCAAAATGAGGACGGACAAACCAAATTTAGCGATCACTATCGCAACAATGGTGCAACAGCGCGGGAGAAATGTTCGTGGCAGCAATAGCAGAACTTGATTTTGGTTAAGTATCGCGCGGATAAATTGTGAGCTAATGCAGCTCTTGAGAAGGAATATCAGGAACTTAATACATGGATGACAACAAAAATAGCCCCCCTAATCGGTCTTATCATCGTCCCATCTGGGATGACGATGGCACGTTTCATTATAAAGTTTTTTCTCAGCCAAAAGACAAAAACCACATCTCGGTTTGTCTCAAGCCCCCTACAAAAGTGATCCCGGTGATTTTTATTCCTGGGGTGATGGGGTCAAACTTAAAGAGTGGAGATAAAAAAGTCTGGCAGTTCAGCTTGTCATCGCTTAAAAAATGGCCACTTGCTGGCCCCCAAAAAAGAAAGCAACTGCTTGATCCGACGACCACCGTCGTCGATGACTCTGGGGAAATTTTAAACGACGGTGCGGATGGGAAAAAATTCCCGTCCCGTCACGCCCGCGGATGGGGAAGTGCGTTTTACATGAGCTACGGTGAGGCGCTTGACCGGCTGCAATACCTGCTCAGCGACGACGAGATCCTGATGGATAATTACTTTCGGGAGACACAGTTGCAAACGGCACGTCAGCGTTTTATCGGCGTCAGAATCGGTAACGAGCCTCAGGAGCAGGTGCTGAGCGAAGAAGAAGTGGCTCACGGGCACAAGTTCTTATTCCCGCTGCACGTTTTTGGTTACAACTGGCTGCAATCGAATGCGGACTCTGCGGCGTTGCTGGGCGAATATATCCGTAAGGTGCTGAGTGCGTATCACGGACGCCTGGCAGTCAACAAGGTCGTCCTGATCACCCATTCGATGGGCGGACTGGTCGCCCGCCATTACTCGGAAAATATGGGCGGACAAGACTCAATCCTGGGTATCGTACACGGCGTCATGCCGGATCTCGGCTCACCGGCAGCTTATCGCCGCATGAAGATCGGTGAGCGTGGCATTACTGGAATGATTATCGGGGACAGTGCTGAAAAGCTGATGCCGGTGCTGGCACAGTCTCCCGGTCCGTTACAGCTTCTGCCGGGCATGGCTTATAGTCCGGGATGGCTGAAAATCAACAGTAAAGAGACTCAACTTTCCCTCCCGGTGGCCGATCCGTATGAGGAAATTTATCTTAACAAAACAGCGTGGTGGCGGCTATGTGAGCAGGATTTGCTGCTGGATGATACCAGGGTCGAATGGAATAAATATGAGAAAACAATAAGTAATATCGTTAAAAAATTTATTGAGAAGTTAAACGGCAAATACCACCCCCAGACCTGGCTATTTTACGGAGCCAGCAAAAGCAACCCGTCTGATGGGTTCCTGGCATGGGAAGAGCGGATCCCCCAGGGCGTTAAGGAAGCACAGAGGAGCAGGGAAAATGCAGCTAACCCTTTTGAACTGTCTCCGTTAAGAACTCATCAACTAATTTCATCCGCAAGCCCTGGTGATGGGACCGTGCCGACCACCTCCGTCCGCACCTCCTCTTCCCGTATACAGGGTGTACTGGCGACAGATGTCGATCATGAAGGAGCTTATGCTGTCGATCCTGTCGATCGCTCCCGCTCGGTATACAGCGATCTCTCCGACGCTCTGGTGTTTACGGTTCGCTCGGTGGTGAAAATTGTGCAGCAGGCTCCCGCCCCATGAAAAAAGACACATCCCCCCTGATTGTCACGCTGACGCTCCTGCTGCTGGCGGCAGGATATTACATCCATAACTATGTGACATTCGTGCATACGCCCCCGGCGTTAACGGGCAAGGAAAAACGTATGGTCAATACCCTTTTTGCCACCACCAAATCCCAGTGCGTGGGGCGCTATGTGTTTGAGGTTCCGGCCTCATTCGAAAACACCCTGACTGACCGGGCACAGATTAATGAGATCCGCATCAGCAGCAAGCGACTCTACCGCCCGGCATTTGAGCAGCGTATCCGGTTGCGGGAACAGAAACTGAAAAACAGCGCTACCGTGGACCCTGTTGATCAGCCATTTCTTAAGCAGATATACAAGCTGAGTGATAATGCGGTCATTTTTGACCGTAATGAAAATGAGAGTGTGGCGGGATTTGGGCGCATTCTGGAAGGTCATCTCTACGTTGACGGAGTAGCGTTTATCCTCATGCAGGAGATTACCGATTATTCTGATCCGCGCTTCGCTAAAGAGCGAGCGTTTTATCTGCGCAAGGAAGCGGGAAGACCTGACTGGATGGCGAATGATAAACCTCAGAAACTGGCGGAATTACAGGACCTCATGTCCCGACTGAGCGGACGGCGTGACGAGGATATTCCTTCCGTGCCCGGCACCTGCATTCCACAAGGGTTTATCCGCGACGGAACCGGGAAGCCTAAGGAAGATATTACCTTTGTTTACCCGTATAGTTCGGTGTTTTCTTTTTCAGTCTGGAGCAATAACGCCCTTAAGGAAAGCACAACCATGCTGGAGCGCAGCGGGGAAATTCAGTCTTATATCAATAGCATAGACGGAAGTACGCTGCGAAAAGGAGAAGCACGCATTGCCGGTTTTAATGCCAGTGAATGGCTAATCACCGCCCCGTCAGATAAATCATCCGAAAATCCGTCAAAACAACTAATGTTTACCGCCGTAGCCAATGAAACCAACGCTGATTTTGCACACCCCAGCCTTGATCTGACATTAAGCAATGAAATCTTACCTGAAGGAAGCGATGTCTCATCCCCACCTGATTACAGCGACGCTGAACTAGTGGAAATCTGGGATCGCATCATTCGTTCTTTCCGCGTCAGGGATAATGCGTTCTGAACAGATTGCCCCTGAGTAGTGGCAAAAAAAGTGCGCCCGTGAAGGCGCACTAAACGACTAACAAAATCAGCACTGTGGGGAGACGGTTACCCCTTGCCTTTTACACTGCTGATAAAGGTGGAACGGGCAGTGGTCGAACCTAAACGCTCAGCTTCATCAAGCAGTTTCAGCGCTTTATCGACATCGCCGTTTTTAACCGCCTGCTTGATGGCGTTGTTAAAGTAAGTTTCAGTATCGTTAAGCACGGGCTCGGCTTTTTTCGCCGGGGCTGGGGCTGCGGCTGGGGCTGCGGCTGGCGCGGCGTACACAGGCGCGGCAGTATTACCCACCGTTACCGGACCCGGGCCAGATGAGCCAAACAGCGGGCCTACGAGTACGCTGGAGGCGCTGTTGGTGGAGACTTTCAGCTTGATCAGACCATCGGTGGTATGACGGGCAAGCGGGTCCGGAATATCCGGGACAGAGTTCCCCGTACCTTTCGCATAGGCTTTTGCCGGGTCAACAAGCTTCGTTGTCTGTTGCAGATCTTTTTCAGTCGTGAACACCAGGACATAAATCTTCTGCTGACCCAGGGCTGGCGTCAGGCGCATAACGCCTTCCAGCCGATCGGCACTCATGACGCCAGGCTCCTGATAGCTGAAATAGTCGCTTGGGAAGAACGCGGATGGCGTCATGTTCTGATCGAGGATCAGCACGTTAGGCGCGAAGACGCTGGTCTGTTTATTGACTTCACTGGTCAACGTCAGGGTCAGCTCGCCGATATTCGCCGGCACGCTGAAAGCCGCGACCGGACCGCTGATACCCGGCACGTTCAGTGACTGGCCCCCCGCTGAAAGCTGGGTAGTTTGTGTTTTCGATTGATCAACTGGCGTCCACACCAGTTGCTGAAGTGCCGCAGCCGGAATAGCTGGCGCAGCGCTGGTATTTTGAGGAACAAAATTCACATCTGCAAAGGTGACCGCAGGCGCACAGGCCAACAGCCCCGCAGAGAGGCACAGCGCGACGAGACTTTTCTTCATTTTCATTGTTATTACCTCTGATAGCGTGAGCACTGCGGTGGCCAGGCAATAGCGCGCAGCACCCTAAGGAGAGAGGGGCTTGCGCCCCTCTTTTCAGGTCATTACGTCAGGCTTGACGAATTACCACCAGATTTCCATCTGGGCGCCGAAGGTCCACTCATCGTTGTCGCCACGGCTGAAGGTTTTCGCGGAAGTGTCGCTATACGCTACGCCAGAGGTGTAGCCCGTATCGCCGTTGTTCGCGTAGCCCCATTTCTCATCCCACTTCGCGTAGGTTGCGAAGACGCGGATAGCCGGACGGGACCAGATGCTGTCGCCTGCCTGCCATTGCTGTGCCAGGGTGATTTTGTACTGGCTGTTTTTATCGTCAGTTTTCTGAGACTTAACGTTGTCGTAGCCCACTTCCAGCAAGGTGCTCATGATCGGCGTCCATTTGAACATTGGACGAACACCCACGGTCCACCACTCGGTACCGTTGTTGTTGTCACGATCGATGTTCTGGTACATACCGACGTACATCAGGTCCCAACGGTCTGCCAGGGTGATTGCACCGTGATCCAGCACGCGCCACATAGAGCCGTCGTTATCGATGCTGCCGCCCTGTGGAATACCTTTACCGTTAGAGGTCATGGAATCCGTACCGTATTGCAGTACGAACTTGTTGAAGCCTTTCATCATGCTCTGGGTGTGTTCAGCGGTGAACAGCCAGCCATCTTTAGAGGCGCCAGGTTGCAGGTAGTAGTCGTCAGGAATGTTGGTATGACCGTAGTCAACGCCCAGCTCCAGCGTACCGCCCGGGTTGGTTTCCAGACCGGCTAAACGGACGTCGAAGACATCGTTTGGTACCACGTTGTCATAAATACGGTCGCCGTTCGCATCACGATCGGCGAAGGTTGCAGAACCGCCGGACTCAGAAGAACGGGTCGCTGCCAGAGAGAGTTTACCAAAGCCCAGATCGATGTTTTCAATACCGGCACCAGGACCAGAGATATCCCAGTAGTAGAAGTCGATCATGTGTACGTCATGACGCTGATAGAAGCGCTTACCGGCCCAGATGGTAGAGCCTGGCAGCCATTCAATCAGGTTTTTACCCTGCACGTTAGCTTCACGGAAGGCCGGGCTGGTGGATTCCCAGTCATTCTGTTGAGAAACGGAGTACGCTACGTTGGTGTCGAAATAGAAGCTTTTGTCGCCTTCTTTCCACACTTCCTGGCCCAGTTTCAGTTCGGCGTAGGTTTCACATTCGTTACCGAGACGGTATTTACTTTGTGCGCCTGTTGCCTGGAAACATTGTTGTTCACCGCCACTTCCGGTCCAGCCAATGCCGGAACGAGCATAACCTTTAAAGTCTACGGCGCCCGCCTGGGCAGACAGGATGCCTGCCGCAATGGCGACAGCCAGAGGGACTTTGCGCAGAGTAATCATTATTCTATCTCCTGAGATCATTGCTTTTCTTTGTAATTGGAATGCTTAAACGCCTGGCTCTTTGTGCAACCGACGACATGCAGTGCCATCCTCACGGAACAGATGGCAGCGCTCTGGCGGCAAACCGATAGCGAATGTGGCACCCTCTTCTACCAACACCACGTCATTCTGGCGGTAGACCAGGTTCTGACGGATGGCGGGGATCTGGATATGAATCTGTGTTTCGTGACCAAGCTGTTCGACGACCTGAACTTCACCTTCCAGCGTCACATCAGCGATGTGGCTCGGCAGTAAATGCTCAGGGCGGATACCGAGGGACATATTGGCCCCCACCTGTACGTTGGCGCTGTCGACCGGCAGCCAGACTTGCTGACGGTTTGGCAGCTCCACCTGTACCTGTTCGATTGCCGTCGCGGTCACTTTTACGGGCAGGAAGTTCATCTTTGGCGAGCCAATGAAGCCCGCAACAAAGCGGTCTGCCGGGTAGTGATACAGCTCCAGCGGTTTGCCCACCTGCGCCACGCGACCGGCGTCCAGCACCACGATTTTGTCGGCCAGCGTCATCGCTTCGACCTGATCGTGGGTGACGTAAATCATCGTGCGTCCAAGGCGTTTGTGCAGACGGGAGATTTCGATACGCATCTGGACGCGCAGGGCGGCATCCAGGTTAGAAAGCGGTTCATCGAGCAGGAACACGCGCGGCTCGGCCACCAGCGTACGGCCGATCGCCACACGCTGACGCTGACCACCGGAGAGCGCCTTCGGTTTACGCTCCAGCAGATGTGCCAGCTGGAGCACTTCCGCCACCTGGGTGACGCGCTGGTTAATGGTCTCTTTTTTCGCGCCGGCCAGCTTCAGGCCAAAGGACATGTTCTCGGCAACGGAAAGATGCGGATAAAGGGCATAAGACTGGAACACCATGCCCACGCCGCGTTCAGCTGGCGGGATGTCGTTCATTCGGGTATCACCAATAAATAAATCGCCACTGGTGATGGTTTCAAGACCGGCAATCATACGCAGCAGAGTCGATTTACCACAGCCTGATGGACCCACGAACACCACAAACTCACCTTCGTGGATGTCCAGATTGATGTCTTTTGACACCACTACGTCGCCCCAGGCTTTCGTTACATTACGCAGCTGTACGCTCGCCATGCCCTTCTCCCTTCGTTACAACCTGTCACCGACAGAAACATTCAAGATAAGTTCACTATGCGTGTTCCATTACTTTCGTGAATCCTCCACCCCCCGGCTTTTTTATGGGGGAGGAGGCGGGAGGATGAGAGAGCAGGCTCTGCGACCGCAGCGGAGGGGCTGAGGCGAAAATCGTGAAGCGGCCTGCAAAATTCAGTGGGTTTTTATGTGCGCCAGCACTCATAACTTAAATTTATGTTACAGGGATCACACAAACAGGGGGTGGGGCGTAGGGACTGGGAGGATGGAAAGAGGATGTCAAATAAGGAGACTGAGTCACGTTGAACCACCTTATGTATCCACGAGCACATCACCAATAAAGGATGGCAGATATGAAGATCAAGACTGGCGCACGCGTTTTCGCATTGTCCGCCCTCGCAGCAATGATGATTTCCGCACCGGCTCTCGCCAAAATTGAAGAAGGTAAGCTGGTTATCTGGATTAACGGCGACAAGGGCTATAACGGTCTGGCCGAAGTGGGCAAAAAATTCGAGAAAGACACCGGTATCAAAGTCACCGTAGAACACCCGGACAAACTGGAAGAGAAGTTCCCGCAGGTTGCGGCAACTGGCGATGGTCCGGACATTATCTTCTGGGCGCATGACCGTTTCGGGGGCTACGCGCAGTCTGGCCTGCTGGCAGAAGTTACGCCAGACAAAGCCTTCCAGGACAAACTGTTCCCGTTCACCTGGGACGCCGTTCGCTATAACGGCAAGCTGATCGCTTACCCAATCGCGGTTGAAGCGCTGTCTCTGATTTACAACAAAGACCTGGTGCCAAACCCGCCGAAGACCTGGGAAGAGATCCCTGCTCTGGATAAAGAGCTGAAGGCGAAAGGTAAATCCGCCCTGATGTTCAACCTGCAAGAGCCGTACTTCACCTGGCCGCTGATTGCTGCCGACGGCGGTTACGCGTTCAAGTTTGAAAACGGCAAATATGACGTGAAAGACGTGGGCGTGGACAACGCAGGCGCGAAAGCGGGTCTGACCTTCCTGGTTGACCTCATCAAGAACAAACACATGAATGCGGATACCGACTACTCCATCGCGGAAGCGGCGTTCAACAAAGGCGAAACCGCGATGACCATCAACGGTCCGTGGGCCTGGACCAACATCGACAAGAGCAAAATCAACTACGGCGTGACCCTGCTGCCAACCTTCAACGGCAAGCCGTCTAAACCGTTCGTGGGCGTGCTGAGCGCGGGCATCAACGCCGCCAGCCCGAACAAAGAGCTGGCGAAAGAGTTCCTCGAAAACTACCTGCTGACCGATCAGGGTCTGGATGAAGTGAACAAGGACAAGCCGCTGGGCGCCGTTGCGCTGAAATCGTTCCAGGATCAGCTGGCGAAAGATCCGCGTATTGCGGCCACCATGGATAACGCCCAGAAAGGCGAAATCATGCCGAACATCCCACAGATGGCTGCGTTCTGGTACGCCACCCGTACCGCCGTCATCAACGCAGCAAGCGGTCGCCAGACCGTCGATGCCGCACTGAAAGATGCTCAGGGCCGTATTACTAAGTAATGCCGTAGTCCCCTCTCCCTCTGGGAGAGGGTTAGGGTGAGGGTTGTCGCTATCCGCACGCCCTCACCCCGGCCCTCTCCCCCAGGAGAGGGAGAAAAGATCAAACGTTGTAGAGGAAGAACCCCATGGATGTCATTAAAAAGAAACACTGGTGGCAAAGCGACGCACTGAAGTGGTCAGTGATAGGTCTGCTGTGTCTGCTGGTGGGTTACCTTGTTGTTTTAATGTACGTGCAAGGGGAATACCTGTTTGCCATCATGACGCTGATTTTAAGCTCGGTTGGCCTGTATATTTTCGCCAACCGTAAAGCGTACGCCTGGCGCTATGTCTACCCGGGCGTTGCCGGGATGGGGCTGTTTGTCCTCTTTCCGCTGATCTGCACCATCGCGATTGCCTTTACCAACTACAGCAGCACCAACCAGCTCGCGCAGGAGCGTGCCACCCAGGTGCTTCTGGATCGTTCTTACCAGGCGGGTAAAACCTTTAACTTCGGCCTGTATCCCACGGGTGACGAGTGGAAGTTAGCGCTCACTGACGGTGAGAGCGGCAAAACCTATCTTTCCGACGCGTTCAAATTTGGCGGCGAGCAGAAGCTGGCCTTAAAAGAGGCTGCGGCCCTGCCGGAAGGTGAACGTGCGAACCTGCGTATCATTACCCAGAATCGTCAGGCGCTGACCCAGCTCACCGCCGTGCTGCCAGACGAAAGCAAAGTGACCATGAGCTCGCTGCGCCAGTTCTCCGGCACGCAGCCGCTTTATACTCTGGCGGATGACGGCACGCTGACCAACAACCAGAGCGGCGTGAAGTACCGTCCGAACAACGATATCGGTTTCTATCAGTCGGTGAATGCCGACGGCAGCTGGGGCGACGACAAACTCAGCCCGGGCTATACCGTCACCATCGGCTGGGACAACTTCACCCGCGTATTTACCGACGAAGGCATCCAGAAACCGTTCTTCGCCATCTTCGTCTGGACGGTGGTCTTCTCGGTGCTAACCGTGATCCTGACCGTGGCCGTAGGCATGGTGCTGGCCTGCCTCGTGCAGTGGGAGTCCCTGAAAGGCAAAGCGATTTACCGCGTGCTGCTGATTCTGCCCTACGCCGTGCCGTCGTTTATCTCGATTCTGATTTTCAAAGGGCTGTTTAACCAGAGCTTCGGTGAAATCAACATGATGCTGAGCGCGCTGTTCGGTATCAAACCGGCCTGGTTCAGCGACCCAACCACCGCTCGCTCGATGATTATCATCGTCAACACCTGGCTCGGTTATCCGTACATGATGATCCTGTGCATGGGGCTGCTGAAGGCTATCCCGGATGACCTGTACGAAGCCTCGGCGATGGACGGCGCGGGTCCGTTCCAGAACTTCTTCAAAATTACCCTGCCGCTGCTCATTAAGCCGCTGACGCCGCTGATGATTGCCAGCTTCGCCTTTAACTTTAACAACTTCGTGCTGATTCAGCTGTTGACCAACGGTGGCCCGGACCGTCTCGGCACCACCACGCCGGCAGGCTATACCGACCTGCTCGTGAGCTACACCTACCGCATCGCCTTCGAGGGCGGCGGCGGTCAGGACTTCGGCCTGGCGGCGGCGATTGCCACCCTGATCTTCCTGCTGGTGGGCGCCCTGGCGATTGTGAACCTGAAAGCCACACGTATGAAATTTGACTAAGGAGGGCACTGAACATGGCAATGGTACAACCCAAATCTCAGAAACTGCGCCTCCTCGCGACGCACTTAGGCCTGCTGATTTTCATCGCGGCGATCATGTTCCCGCTGCTGATGGTTATCGCCATCTCCCTGCGTTCGGGGAACTTCGCCACCGGGAGCCTGATCCCGGACGAAATCTCCTGGGAGCACTGGAAGCTCGCGCTGGGCTTCAGCGTGGAACATGCGGATGGCCGCGTCACGCCGCCGCCGTTCCCGGTGCTGCTGTGGCTATGGAACTCGGTGAAGGTGGCGACCATCACTGCGATCGGCATCGTGACGCTCTCCACTACCTGCGCTTACGCCTTCGCCCGTATGCGCTTCCCGGGCAAAGCGACGCTGCTGAAAGGGATGCTGATTTTCCAGATGTTCCCGGCCGTACTGTCGCTGGTGGCGTTGTATGCCCTGTTTGACCGTCTTGGGCAGTATGTGCCGTTCATCGGCCTGAACACTCACGGCGGCGTGATCTTCGCCTATCTTGGCGGCATCGCCCTGCACGTGTGGACCATCAAAGGCTATTTCGAAACCATCGACGGTTCGCTGGAAGAAGCGGCGGCGCTGGATGGGGCGACACCGTGGCAGGCGTTCCGTCTGGTGCTGCTGCCGCTGTCGGTGCCGATTCTGGCGGTGGTGTTTATCCTGTCGTTTATCGCCGCCATCACCGAAGTCCCGGTCGCCTCACTGCTACTGCGCGATGTGAACAGCTACACCCTCGCCGTCGGTATGCAGCAGTACCTCAACCCGCAAAACTACCTGTGGGGCGACTTTGCCGCGGCGGCCGTCCTCTCTGCCATCCCGATTACCGTGGTGTTCCTGCTGGCCCAGCGCTGGCTGGTCAACGGCCTGACGGCGGGCGGTGTGAAAGGTTAAGTTTCATTTGTTATGCCACTGCAACCCTCAACTTTAGACGTATTGTATTGAACCAACTTGTGACTGTTATTCGGCGGCCTCCGGGCCGCCATTTTTTTTTATTCGCGTTTCAGCCGCTTCGAGTTGCACAGCCAGAGGGTGATCACCAGCAGCAGGATCGCCGCCGAGTAGATCAGCACGTCGAGCGGGGATTTATGATCGACGATGATCAGCCGCACAATGGCGGTGATGCCAATGTAGACAAAATAGCGCAGCGGGAAGTGAAAGCCGGACTGAAAGTACTTCACAATCAGGGCGATAAATTCAAAGTAGAGAAAGTAGACCACCAGGCCTTCCACCAGCGCGTATTTGCTGGTTTGCTCAGGGGCGAACAGCACATCCGCCAGATGCACCGTCTCTTTACCCAGAAACACGACCAGGATCAGGCCAAGGCTCAGCAGACCGAGGTTCAGCACGGTCTGGAGTATCGTTGAGATAAACTCAACGCGCGGACGCGTCAGGGATGTCATACAGCACCTCATTCTCCAGGGCGAGGTTCCTGTATAACGCAAAAATGTGACGGGGATCTATATTTTTTGTTTATGTTTTGTCCAGATGAACATTCTTGCCGGGCGGCACTGCGTTTGCCCGGCCTACAAAAACACTCTCGTAGGCCCGGTAAGCGCAGCGCCACCGGGCAAATAAGCATCAGCGGAAGTTAATATTCTTATCGCTGGTCATGTCATACAGCTGGAACTTACGCCCAAGCTGCTGGCCGCCGTCGCGCGTCAGCGGCGTCCAGCCCACTGCCGCACGGCTGCGGGTTGGGCCTGATGAGAACAGATCCAGCGGAATCGACACGTACACCCCTTTGGTGAAGTCCCCTTCCCCGTACTCGTCTGGCGAAACGTTGGTGATGGTGGCATAGCCGCCCACCACCACGCCGCTGTCGAAGTGTTTGGAGATATCCAGCGTGCCGCCCTTATCACCCGCCAGATACTGGCCGACGCTGGCTTTTACCAGCACGTCCTGCGCGAATGACGGCGTCCAGTAGGCGGTCAGATGGCCGGTTTTGACGCTGTAGTCGGTGAACTTCATCATGTCCTGCGCGCTGCGCCAGTCACGCTGTTTCACGTAGTTAGCATCAATCCCAAACGCCCAGTTGCTGTCGACAGGACGATAAAGCACTTCTGCCCCGGCGCCGCCGAACATGGTTTCCAGATAGCCACCGTAAACCTGGCCGTAGAAGCCGTTGCCGAAGTACTGGAAGTAGTTGGCCTGGAGGTTATTCACGTAGATATCGTTCTGCACATATTCGCGAACGCGGGTACGCACGCGCGGCAGTTTTGAATCGTTCGGCGGGTTGGTGTAGTTAAATTTGTCGTAGTTGTTGGCAATGTTGCCGAACAGACTACCGGTGGTCAACAGGTGGTCGGTCACCCACAGATCCGCCGTCGCCATCGCTCCCAGCTGATACATGTAGAAGTTTTCCGGCCCACCCACGGACTGGTTCAGCACCGGATCGATATGGAAATCGAAGCGGGATTTATCGATATACCAGCCCTGCTCGGTGCTCTCTGGCACCACCGGCTCAACGCGTTTTTGTACCAGCTCGGTTTCATGTCCCAGCGGTTCGCCTTCAAGATGACGCTTAAGGCTGGCAACATCGGTTTCGGTTGTGACCTGCGGCAGGTTGAGGCGGTTCTCCGTCACGCGGATCGTGCGGATCCCCTCCGGCAGATCGTTCATGACGATCCGGTTGGCGCGCTCGATCCCTTCGCGGGAGTCGCGGTATTTTACCTGCTCGCCGGTGACGTACAGCGTATCGCCTTTGGTCTGGATCTTTGGATCCGCCAGGCCCGCGTTATATTTCAGCAGCGTCAGCTGATTCGCTACCACGGAGTGCTGAATGATCGCATCCTGCGGCTCCGGCTGATATTTTGGCCGCGGGTTGTCATTGTAGTGCGGCCGCATGTCGTTAAAGTTAGTGCGCAGGGTAAAGCCAAACATTAGGGTATTACCGCGCTCATAGCTGAGGTTAACGTCGGCCCAGTCGGTGACGCGGTAAATGGCGCCGACGTTAAACTTGCTCTTTTGCTCAATTTTCCCGGCGAAGTCCTGCGAGTAGTCGTTTCCTTCGTACTCCAGCTTCAGACGTAACGGCTGCCACGGTGTTTGATACTCCACGCCGCCAAACAGCGAGGCCGGGCCGTGGAACATCTGGTCCCCGTTGATGGAGCCCGCTTTCTGGTAGCTGTTATCGCGGTAGCAGTATTTATCGCTGTAGGTACAGAACGGATTTTTGACGTTGCCGCTGGTACCCAGATAGCCCCAGCCAAGACCAAGCGAGAAATCAAACGGTCCCCAGGCTTTGCTGGCCACGATGTATTCCGCGTCAAACAGGCCGGTCCCGCCGATATCCTTCGCACCAACGGAGACCTGCGGCATCCAGTAGCTCTCTTCCCACAGGCGCAGCTTCACGTCGAAAGCTTTGTCTTTATAAGTCTGGTCGCCGGAGAAGGCATCCACGCTGCTGTACTGTTTTGTACGGACGTCGGTGTAGCGCAGCGTGGTCTCCAGCCAGGGGAACAGCTGCACGGACGCAGAGTAGTAACGGTACTGATCGTTATCGCGATAGTTAAGGCTGATTTCCCCCTCGCGGGCCATACGCGCGGTTGGGGTTTGCAGTAAGCCCACGCCGCCAAAATCGGACTGCGACGGGCCGATGGGTGCCGGATACGTTTCTGCATGACAGGCGGCACTCACGCACAGTGCAAGCATGCTGTAGAGATAGGTTTTTTTCATTATTCCGGTATCCGCTGTATCAGGGAGCGAAGGATATCGGCATTAAGCCCGTCATACGCTTTCGTCCAGAAATGGTCGGCAAAACCGACAAAAATGATGCTGCCTGGCATAGGTTCGATATGGCGTTTATTCCAGTAAGCCACCGGCGCTTTCTGCGTATGCCCGTCCGGATAGACCACCCAGGCATAGCTGTTATCCGCTCCGCTGAGCAGACTTTGCTCGTCGAGATAGCTCGCCACGTCCCGGCCCGGCGTAAACGGCTTTTTGCCAGGGCTGCTGAGAAGCCCCATCACGGTGACGGTGGAAGGCTGAGCCGGAAGCCACAGGGTATAATCCCCTTCCAGCGACGGATTGCCGTTTTCCACGACGCGCACCTCATCCGGATCGAGATTCACCTTCTGGCGACCCGTCACCTTAACCGCCTGAAGCTGCTGACGCAGGCTAGTAATGGCCGCGGCATCGTCGGCATCTTCCTGTTGTGCCAGCCCGCTCAGTCGGGCGAGCAGCGCCTGATGTTTTTGTTCCGCTACAAGCGTCGCCTGACGCTCGCTGATCACCGCCCCGGTCCACCAGCTTTTCGCCAGCCTCGGCTGCCCCACCAGATCGAGCAGATGCCCGGCATTGGTTAAGGTTTTAGGTTTTTCGCTGTCCGGGGTGTAGACCTGTACCGTTCCCGCAGACCACGCCAGCGGCGAAGTCAGGCTGGCGAGAAGCGCAATGTGGATGAACATTTTCATGATTTCGCCGCCTTGATCAGGGTGGCCTTCACCGGGAAGAAACCGGCACCGAGATACTGTAAGGACTGGCGGATTTGCCCCTCTTCGTCCACCCAGAAGCGGTTATGCCAGGTGGCCTGATCGGTTGTCACTTCTTCATCCAGCACGCGCACCTGCGTTTCGTCGCTGCCCACTTTGACACTGTCCGTACCGTCCCAGCGGAAGGTGGAGCGGGCTGTGGCGTAGCGCACCTGTTTATGCTCGGTCCAGCCCATCGTGCGCGTCCAGCTTGCGCCATCGACGATCTGATTCGGCTTGATGAGCGGATCTTCAGCCAGGTTGTTCACCTCAAGCAGGTTGTCGCCGCCGAGCAACGTTTTCACGATGCGGGAATGCTGTGTCACGATGGTGGCCTGATCCTGCGTCACCCATTTCTGCTGCCCGTTTTCATCGAAAGCGAGCACCACAAACAGTTGCGGACCATCGTTTAGCTGCATGTACTGACTGGCATACGGCATGTTTTGCAGTTCGTCATCGGTCAGATGCACGCCCGGCGTGCCGAACATGCTGTCCCACAGTGAGTGGCCCAGCCCTTTGGTGGTAGCTGAGCACGCCTGCAACAGCAGGCAAATCAGGATGATTGCAGGTCGCTTCACGACTCTTCTCCGAAGGGGCGAAATAACCACACCGAAGTGTGGTTATGATTAAAACACCCGTTATTACTGGGTGCTGGTCGTCGTAGTGGTCGTGGTTCCGGTATTGGAGCCATCACCGCCACCGGTTGCCGCCAGCGCGACACCTACGGCTGAACTTACGGCGCTGGTGCTGGCTGCGGTAGAACTCCCCGCAGACGCAGACGTCGCTGCCGACCCTGCTGCTTCCCCGACCTGGACCGGAGCTGCATAGACAGACGTCGCCGCAAGCGCAGATATGGCAAAAATGCCATACAGTACTTTCTTCATAACAATTTCCCTTCAATGAATGAATGGAGATTTGCCCGAAAAGAAATTCAGGCGGATTCGAGTATACACAACTAAAGCAGTGGGTTTACCGTGGGGGTAAATAGGGATGAGGTTTTCAGACTAATGGTTAAGAATGGAAGGATAAAAGGATCAATTAAATATACAATGATTATAAATCAATAAGTTATAATATAATAACATTAAAGCATCACTCCGTATTTTCTTAAAATAAACCTCAGCAATTAACGGGGTTACCGTCTTTTTCGGATTAAACTCAGCTTCAGAATTTGAGATAACTAACAGACATCAGGAATTATCCGATAAAAAAATGCCGGCATATCGCCGGCATTGTTCATGACATATTTATTACGCACGCCAGGCTTTATAACGGTTAATCAGACTATTGGTGGAGCTGTCGTGGCTGTCGATCGCTTTATCGTCACCCAGCTCTGGCAGAATGCGGTTTGCCAGCTGTTTGCCCAGCTCAACGCCCCACTGGTCAAAGGTGAAGATGTTCAGAATAGCGCCCTGAGTGAAGATTTTGTGCTCGTAGAGGGCAATCAGCGCACCCAGGCTGAACGGCGTGATTTCGCGCAGCAGAATGGAGTTAGTTGGACGGTTGCCTTCGAACACTTTAAACGGCACAACGTGCTCCAGCGTAGCCGGATCTTTACCCTGGTCACGGTATTCCTGCTCAACCACCTCGCGGGATTTACCGAACGCCAGCGCTTCGGTCTGGGCGAAGAAGTTAGACAGCAGCTTCGGATGGTGGTCGGACAGTGGGTTGTGCGTAATCGCCGGGGCGATGAAATCGCACGGTACCATTTTGGTACCCTGGTGGATCAGCTGGTAGAACGCGTGCTGGCCGTTGGTGCCCGGCTCGCCCCAGATGATTGGACCAGTCTGGTAATCCACCGCGTTGCCGTTACGGTCAACGTACTTGCCGTTGGATTCCATGTTGCCCTGCTGGAAGTAGGCCGCAAAGCGGTGCATGTACTGGTCGTACGGCAGAATCGCTTCGGTTTCAGCGCCGAAGAAGTTGTTGTACCAGATCCCGATCAGCGCCAGCAGTACCGGCAGGTTTTTCTCAGGCGCGGTGGTGGAGAAGTGTTTGTCCATCGCGTGCGCGCCGGAGAGCAGTTCAACGAAGTTGTCGAAGCCCACGGACAGGATGATGGACAGACCGATCGCAGACCACAGTGAGTAGCGGCCGCCCACCCAGTCCCAGAACTCAAACATGTTCGCGGTATCAATACCGAACTCACCCACCGCTTTACCGTTGGTGGACAGCGCCGCGAAGTGTTTCGCCACGTGCTTTTCGTCGCCCGCGGTTTTCAGGAACCAGTCGCGCGCGCTGTGGGCGTTGGTCATGGTTTCCTGGGTGGTGAAGGTTTTTGACGCCACCAGGAACAGCGTGGTTTCCGGGTTCACCTTTTTCAGCACTTCAGCGATGTGGGTCCCATCGACGTTGGACACGAAGTGCATGTTGAGGTGGTTTTTGTACGGGCGCAGCGCCTCGGTCACCATGAACGGGCCGAGGTCAGAGCCGCCGATACCGATGTTTACGACGTCGGTGATCGCTTTGCCGGTGTAGCCTTTCCAGCTACCTGAGATGATCGCTTCAGAGAAGGTTTTCATCTTTTCCAGCACCGCGTTCACTTCCGGCATCACATCTTTGCCGTCAACGATGATTGGCGTATTGCTACGGTTACGCAGGGCCACGTGCAGCACGGCACGGTCTTCGGTGCGGTTGATTTTCTCACCGGAGAACATGGATTTGATGGCATCTGCCAGCTCAGTCTCTTTCGCCAGATCTTGCAGCTTCGCCAGCGTCTCTTCGGTGATACGGTTCTTGGAGAAATCCACCAGCATCAGGTCATCGAAGGTGGCGGAAAACTTGCTGAAACGATCGGCATCTTTCGCGAACAGATCCGCGATAGTGACGTCTTTCATTTCATCAAAATGTTTCTGTAGTGCCTGCCATGCAGCGGTCTGCGTTGGGTTGATGTTTTTCATAGCAATACTCTTCTGATTTGAGAATTGTGACTGCGGTCGATTGTAGCGCCTGCAAATAAAAATTGTGATGGTTTTTATGCCATTGCCCTGGTCTGCATCAAACGCAGGTGAAAAGACCCGAAAAGTATAGCTGCTGTCGCGCCCTTCCGGCGTGGCGAAATGTTGGTCAAAAAGGGGGAAAAAGGAGCATAAAATATGGGCCTGTTATAAGTCCTGTTTCTGAGGGGTACCCCCCCATGAAAAATCCGCATAATCCCAGCATTGACAGGACCTCCCCCGCATTTTATTTATAGGGCCGTATTTTGCGCCTGCACCTGTTCTCGCTTCATTCTTGTGCCAAGGTCGCTCTATTCATTCCCTGACACGAGGTTGTTATGACGAGTTTTGTGGTCGCCAAGTTTGGCGGCACCAGTGTGGCAGACTACGATGCCATGAACCGCAGCGCCGATGTGGTGCTGGCCGATCCGAATACCCGCCTGGTGGTGCTTTCCGCCTCAGCCGGCGTGACGAACCTGCTGGTTTCCCTGTCTGAAGGACTGGAAGCGACCGAGCGTTTCGTGAAGCTGGATGCACTGCGCAAAATTCAGTTCGACATTCTCGAGCGTCTGCAAAACCCGAACGTCATTCGTGAGGAAGTGGAACGCCTGCTGGAAAATATCACCACCCTGGCTGAAGCCGCGTCGCTGGCCACCTCCAGCGCACTGACCGATGAACTGGTCAGCCACGGCGAACTGATGTCCACCCTGCTGTTCGTTGAGATCATGCGCGAGCGCAATATTCAGGCGCAGTGGTTCGACGTGCGTAAAGTGATGCGCACCAGCGACCGCTTTGGCCGCGCCGAGCCGGACGTGGAAGTCCTGGCAGAGCTGACCAACCAGCAGCTTGCCCCGCGCCTGGATGAAGGCATAGTGATCACCCAGGGCTTTATCGGCAGCGAAGCCAAAGGGCGCACAACCACGCTGGGCCGTGGCGGCAGCGACTACACCGCCGCCCTTCTGGGTGAAGCCCTGCACGCCACCCGCGTGGATATCTGGACGGACGTGCCGGGTATCTACACCACCGACCCGCGCGTGGTCTCTGCGGCAAAACGTATTGACGTGATCGCCTTTGAAGAAGCGGCTGAAATGGCGACTTTCGGCGCGAAAGTGCTGCACCCGGCCACGCTGCTGCCCGCCGTGCGCAGCGACATTCCGGTCTTCGTTGGCTCCAGTAAAGATCCAAAGGCGGGCGGGACGCTGGTCTGCAAGAAAACCGAGAACCCGCCGCTGTTCCGCGCGCTGGCCCTGCGTCGTAAGCAGACGCTGGTTACCCTGCACAGCCATAATATGCTGCACTCCCGTGGATTTCTGGCGGAAGTGTTTGGCATCCTGGCGCGCCACAATATCTCCGTGGACCTGATCACCACGTCAGAAGTCAGCATCGCGCTGACGCTCGACACCACCGGCTCCACCTCTACCGGCGACACCCTGCTGACGCAGTCGCTGCTGATTGAGCTTTCCGAGTTGTGCCGCGTGGAGGTGGAAGAAGATCTGGCGCTGGTTGCCATCATCGGTAATAAGCTGTCGCGCGCGTGCGGCGTGGGCAAAGAGGTGTTCGGCGTGCTCGACCCGTTCAATATCCGCATGATTTGCTACGGCGCGTCCAGCTACAACCTCTGCTTCCTGGTCCCTGCCGATCAGGCCGAGCAGGTCGTGCAGAAACTTCATCAGAATTTGTTTGAATAAAATTCGTTAGCACGTTAAACAATATCGATAAGCCGGGCGCAGACCCGGCTTTTTTATAACAAAACAACACGACAATACTGCAAGGAATTCACTATGCTCTCCGCTATCACCCGGCTGTTCCCGTTATGGGCGCTGCTGCTCTCTGTACTCGCGTATTACACTCCTGCCACGTTCACGGGCATTGGTCCGTGGGTCACCACGCTGCTGATGCTGATTATGTTCGGCATGGGCGTGCATCTGAAAATTGACGATTTCAAACGCGTGCTGTCTCGCCCGGCACCGGTTGCGGCAGGGATTTTCCTGCACTACCTGGTGATGCCGCTCGCGGCCTGGCTGCTGGCGATGGCCTTTAAGATGCCGCCCGACCTTTCCGCCGGGATGGTGCTGGTGGGGAGCGTCGCCAGCGGTACGGCATCTAACGTCATGATCTATCTGGCGAAAGGCGACGTGGCGCTCTCCGTCACCATCTCGTCCGTTTCCACGCTGGTGGGCGTGATTGCCACGCCGCTGTTAACCCGCCTGTATGTGGACGCGCATATCCAGGTGGACGTGATGGGCATGCTGCTCAGCATCCTGCAAATCGTGGTGATCCCGATTGCGCTGGGGCTGGTGATCCACCATCTCTTCCCGCAGGTAGTGAAAGCGGTTGAGCCGTATCTGCCCGCGTTTTCGATGGTCTGCATACTGGCCATTATCAGCGCCGTGGTAGCCGGTTCCGCATCGCACATTGCTTCGGTGGGCTTTGTGGTGATCGTCGCGGTTGTGCTGCATAACACTATTGGTCTGCTGGGCGGTTACTGGGGCGGAAAGCTGTTTGGCTTTGACGAATCCACCTGCCGCACGCTGGCGATCGAAGTGGGGATGCAGAACTCCGGCCTGGCAGCGGCGCTGGGTAAAATTTACTTCTCACCGCTGGCAGCGCTGCCGGGGGCGCTGTTCTCTGTCTGGCACAACCTGTCCGGTTCGCTGTTAGCTGGATACTGGTCCGGTAAGCCGATTGATGACCAACCAAAAAAAGATGCGGTGAAACAGGGTTAATTGACCCGGCTTGCTTTACACTGAAGCCTCCCCATCAGGAGGCTTCAGCAATGGCTACACCACGTTTGACCCAGAAAGACATGACCGAAGCCGAGCAGCGCGAACTGAAAACGCTTCTCGACCGCGCCCGCATCGCGCATGGCCGCACGCTGACGAACGCCGAAACCAATCAGGTTAAAAAAGAGTACATCGATAAACTGATGGCGCAACGTGATGCCGCGGCGAAAAAAGCCCGCAAGCTGAAAAAAGAGCAGGCGTATAAACCCGATGCAGAGGCGACTTTTTCCTGGTCCGCCAGCACATCAACCCGTGGAAGGCGCTAATCAGCGCCCTTTCTTTTTGCGCCCCGGCTGGGTAAAGCGTTTTCCGTTGCCCGGCTTGCCCCGCCCTTTCTCTTCCGCCTGCGGTGCCTTCACCACCGGACGCTTAATCGCCTGCGTTTTCGGTTTGGCTTTAGCTTTCGGCTTCGCTTCGGACGAGGAGTTCTCGATAAGTTTGAACAGCTCGATCAGCTCGTCATCCGTTAAGTCACGCCACTCGCCCAGCGGGATCCCGGACAGGCTGACGTTCATGATGCGCGTGCGTTCCAGCTTCGTCACTTCATAACCGAAGTACTCGCACATGCGGCGGATCTGGCGGTTTAAGCCCTGCACCAGCGTAATGCGGAACGCGAACGGTGCTTCTTTCTTGACCTTACACTTTTTCGTGACGGTACCGAGGATCGGCACGCCCGCGCCCATGCCACGAATAAATTCGTCCGTCACCGGCTTGTTCACCGTGACAATGTACTCTTTCTCGTGGTCGTTACCAGCACGCAGAATTTTGTTGACCAGGTCACCGTGGTTGGTAAGGAAAATCAGCCCCTGAGAGTCTTTATCCAGACGGCCAATCGGGAAGATACGGCTGCTGTGGTTCACGAAATCAACGATGTTGTCCCGTTCACCGTCTTCCGTGGTGCTGACAATCCCAACCGGTTTATTCAACGCGATAAACACCAGGTCTTCAGCATCACGCGGTTCGATGACCTGACCATTCACTTTAACCACATCGCCAGGCACCACCTGGTCGCCGATGGTGGCGCGTTTGCCGTTAAGAAACACGTTACCTTGTTCAATGTAACGGTCAGCCTCGCGACGTGAGCAGATCCCGCTCTCGCTAATGTATTTGTTTAATCGGGTTGATTGAGTTGGCAGCATAGTTTCTCCTGTGAAGGCGAAATATACCTTACCTTGCGCCTGACAAAAAAGTCCTAGTAACCGCTGATCAGAAAATCGAGTGCATCCCGCAATGAAGCACTGCTGTTAGTAAGATCGGCAACGCGTTCACCTAACTCTTTTGAAGAGATGCCTGACAGCATATGCATCATGACAACGCAGGACTTACCCGCGATTTCAACGACAGGGCACACTTTCGCAGGCGGACGAATGCCGCCCAACTGGCTTAATTCAACGGCGGGAGCAACCAGTACATGTTTCATCACATTAGCAACAGGGTGCTGCATATTAATAAGCCATGGATATGCTTTTTTCCCATTACCTTCATTCGCATAAGCAAAATATTGCTCCATCAGAATGACCTCTGAAAGTCACTAAAGGAGCCGTTTTCATCAACCCACTGGTTAATGGCCTCTATAGACGCTTTATTTTCTGCTAACCACTCTGCGCGCTGATGCGCACGAAACTGCTCCTGTAGAGCGGCCGTGAGTACAGCAGAGAGATTGAGCTTAAGACGTCGCGCTTCTTCAAGAATTTCT
The DNA here is from genome assembly GCF_032389435.1 of Enterobacter sp. DTU_2021_1002640_1_SI_PRY_ASU_LCPMC_013. Lineage (NCBI taxonomy): Bacteria > Pseudomonadati > Pseudomonadota > Gammaproteobacteria > Enterobacterales > Enterobacteriaceae > Enterobacter > Enterobacter sp. DTU_2021_1002640_1_SI_PRY_ASU_LCPMC_013. The sequence goes on along the minus strand of NZ_CP135594.1, from coordinate 292,851 downwards.
GGTGCTAACGAAACATTGACTGATTTTTTAATGCCATTAGTAGTGCGCATGATAACCCCCATTGGAATGCGCATGAATTGGCGAAGTGTAGCGTAATAAACGAGCATTTTCTATTCCCTTAAAAATGTAAGGCCTTAAGAATGAATTGCTCTTTAGAAGGTGTCACGCCTCACAAAAGGGTTTTGCGAGGCGCTTTCAGAGATTAATACTCATCCCGCTCGTCGTCTTCATCCGGCTGCTCCATCACGCTGTACGCCACCGCACAGAACAACGAGTTCAGGCGCTTCATATCGCCCAGCAGTCCCAGGTGGAGTGAGCTGGTCTCGATACTCTGCACGTTCTGCTGGTGCAGACGCTCAACGTGGGCGTGCGAGTAGCGGCGATTAAGGATGCGGAAACGATGCTTGTTGCGGCGCAGGCGGCGCGCGCTCGGCACGTCGCTGGAGAAGAAGACCGACATCGCCAGCTTAAGGTTGCTGACCAGCTGTTCGTGCAGCGCTTCCAGTTCTTTCAGCCCTTCCACAGAAAACGCCCGACGTGCGGCCAGGGATTTGTCTGCGATTTCACTGCCCATACGCTCGACAATATCCGAAGCCTGCTCCAGGTTAAGCGACATCTCGATGATTTCCGCCCAGCGGCGCGACTCCTCTTCCGCCAGCTCGTCCTGGGGGATCCGCGCCAGATAAAGCTTGATGGCGGTGTATAGCACATTGATGTCGTCCGCCAGCCTGCGCAGCTCTTTCTCTTCGCGCGGCTCGCCGTGCATCACCTTTTGCAGCCCTTCCAGCATGGTTTCCATCGCGTCGCCCATGCGCAGCGTTTCGCGGGCGGCATTGGCGATTGCCAGCGCAGGAGTATCCAGCACCGAGGTGTCCAGATGCTTCGGTTTAAGGCGCGCGTCCAGCTCCGGTTCATCACGAATAAGCCGCTCGCAGAAGCGGGCCATCGGTGCGGCAAACGGCACCATCGCCAGACAGCGCACCAGGTTGTAGAAGACGTGGAAGTAGATCACCAGCTCCGCTTTCGGCAAAGAGAGATTGTCCATCAGGTTCGCCAGCGGGTGCACAAACGGCAGAATGATCAGGCTACCCACCAGCTTGAAGAGCAAACTCCCCAGCGCCACGCGGCGGGCGGCAGCGTTGGCGGCGCTGTTGTTGAGCATCGCCAGCAGGCCAGAGCCGAGGTTGGCACCGATCACCAGGCACAGCGCCACCGGGAAGGAAATTACCCCTGCGGCGGTTAAGGTCGCCGTCAGGAGGACCGCTGCCAGGCTGGAGTAGCTGACGATGGCGAATACCGCGCCGATCAGCGCATCCAGCATAATATCGCCGGTTAACGAGGCGAAGATGACCTGTACACCGTTGGCCTGAGTGATCGGCGTGACAGCCTGCACAATCAGCTCCAGTGCCAGCAGGATCAGCCCGAGGCCAATACCGACGCGGCCAAGCTGCCCGGCACGGCTTTGCTTACGGCCGAGGAAAAAAATGACGCCGATAAAAATCAGCAGTGGCGACAGCCAGGAGAGATCGAACGTCAGGATACGCGCCATCAGCGCGGTACCGACGTCGGCGCCAAGGACAATCACCAGCGCCGGGGCGAGCGCCACCAGATCCTGCGCCACGAACGAGGTGACGAGCATGGTGGTGGCGTTGCTGCTTTGCACCAGCGCCGTGACGCCAATACCCGCACAGAAGGCGAGCGGCTTCTTCTCAACGCTGCCGCTGAGAACGGTACGTAAACGTGCGCCAAACACGCGCATCACGCCGGTACGAACGATATGGGTGCCCCATACCAGCAGTGCGACTGCGGAGAGCAGGTGTAACAACGTCAACACAGTAGGTTTTCCTCCTTATCGTTATCTGTTTTCCTGAGGCTTAATGCGCGTTGTCTTGCCGGATGACGGCGACGCCGTATCCGGCCTACGCGTAGGCCCGGTCAGCACAGCGCCACCGGGCAATATGGTAAGAACCTTCTTCCAGTATAAGGGTTTAAACGTAAGAAAGAGACAAGGCACCATAGCGGTGCCCTGTTTGTTGTAAGGAAAAGTGACGTTAGTCTGCGTCGTAGCCTAAATTCGGCGCCAGCCAGCGTTCCACCTCTGACACGCTCATGCCTTTGCGCAAGGCGTAATCCTCAATCTGATCGCGCTGAAGCTGTGCCACGGCGAAGTACTTGCTGTCCGGATGGCTGAAGTACCAGCCAGAAACGGACGCGCCCGGCCACATGGCGAACGACTCGGTGAGCTTCATGCCGGTATGCGCTTCGACGTCCAGCAACTTCCAGATAGTGCCCTTCTCGGTGTGTTCCGGGCAGGCCGGATACCCCGGCGCCGGACGAATGCCCTGGTAGTTTTCGCGGATCAGCTCCTCGTTGCTGAGATTCTCATTCGCCGCGTAGCCCCAGTGCACCTTACGTACGCGTTCATGCAGATATTCAGCGAAGGCTTCCGCCAGACGGTCGGCGATCGCTTTCACCATTATTTTGTTGTAATCATCGTGCTGCGCGTCGTACGCATCCGCCAGCGCGTCTTCTTCCAGACCACCGGTTACGGCAAAGGCGCCGATATAGTCGGCTTTACCGGAGAGTTTCGGTGCGACGAAATCCGCCAGGCAGTAGTTGGCAAAGCCCACTTTCTCGGTTTGCTGGCGCAGGTGGTGGCTCACGGCCAGCACGTGGGTGCGGGTTTCATCGCGGTAGATTTCCACGTCGTCGCCCACGCGGTTCGCCGGGAACAGCCCCACCACGCCGCGTGGGTTGAGGGCTTTCTCTGCGCTCAGCCTGTCGAGCATGTCGTTAGCATCTTTAAACAGGCGCTTCGCCTCTTCGCCCACCACCTCATCTTCAAGAATGCGCGGATATTTGCCCGCCAGCGACCAGGTCATGAAGAACGGCGTCCAGTCGATGTAGTTACGCAGCGTTTCGATGCTGGCCGTCACGTCCTGCACGCCCAGACGGTGTGCGACCGGCGGCGTATAGCTGGACCAGTCGAACGCCAGATCGTTATCGCGCGCCGCCTGAAGCGAAACCGGCGGCGTGCGCGGTTTCTTACGTCCATGCTGAATGCGGACGGTTTCATACTCTTTGCGGGTGCGGGCGACAAAGTCATCGCGCTGGGTGTCGGACAGCAGCGCGGAGACCACGCCCACGGTGCGCGAGGCGTTTTGGACATACACCGTCGGCCCACTGTAGTTCTGCTCGATTTTCACCGCCGTGTGGGCTTTCGAGGTGGTTGCCCCGCCAATCAGCAGCGGAATGGTAAAGCCCTGGCGCTCCATCTCTTTTGCCACGTTGACCATTTCGTCAAGCGAAGGCGTAATCAGCCCGGAAAGACCAATCAGATCCGCATTCACTTCGCGCGCGGTCCTGAGGATTTTATCCGCCGGGACCATCACGCCAAGATCGATAATTTCGTAGTTATTACACTGCAACACCACGCCAACGATGTTTTTGCCGATGTCGTGTACGTCGCCCTTCACGGTGGCGATGACCATTTTACCGTTACTGGAGCCCTTCTCTTTGCTGGCTTCGATAAAGGGTTCCAGATACGCCACCGCCTGCTTCATGACGCGGGCGGATTTCACCACCTGCGGCAGGAACATTTTGCCCTCGCCGAACAGATCGCCGACCACGTTCATACCGTCCATCAGCGGCCCTTCGATCACTTCAATCGGACGGGCGGCCTGCTGACGCGCTTCCTCGGTATCCTGCTCGATAAACTCGGTAATGCCTTTTACCAGCGAGTATTCCAGACGCTTATTCACATCCCAGGAGCGCCATTCGGCCTGTTGAACGTTGGCTGATTCGTCAGATTTACTGCCGCGGTATTTTTCCGCCAGATCCAGCATGCGTTCGGTGGCGTCGTCACGACGATTGAGGATCACGTCTTCTACGGCGTCGCGCAGCTCGGCTGGCAGATCGTCGTAAATTGCCAGCTGGCCGGCGTTGACGATCCCCATGTCCATCCCGTTGCGGATGGCGTAGTAGAGGAATACGGCGTGGATCGCCTCACGCACCGGGTCGTTGCCGCGGAACGAGAACGACACGTTTGACACGCCGCCGGAGATCAGCGCATGCGGTAGCTCGCGTTTAATGTCTTCACACGCGCCGATAAAGTCCTGGGCGTAGTTGTTGTGCTCTTCGATGCCGGTCGCGACGGCGAAGATGTTCGGGTCGAAGATGATGTCTTCCGGCGGGAAGCCCACCTCTTCGGTCAAAATTTTGTACGCGCGGCGGCAAATCTCAATCTTGCGCTCGCGAGTATCGGCCTGGCCCACTTCATCGAAGGCCATTACCACCACGGCAGCGCCGTAGCGGCGGACCATCTTCGCGTGGTGGATAAAGGTATCGACGCCCTCTTTCATTGAGATGGAGTTAACGATGCCTTTGCCCTGAATGCACTTCAGCCCTTTTTCGATAACTTCCCATTTGGAAGAGTCAATCATGATCGGCACGCGGGCGATATCCGGCTCACCGGCAATCAGGTTGAGGAAACGCACCATTGCCGCTTCGGCATCGAGCATCCCCTCGTCCATGTTGATATCGATGATCTGCGCGCCGCTTTCCACCTGCTGGCGAGCAACGTCCAGCGCTTCGCTGTACTTCTCTTCTTTAATCAGGCGCTTGAACTTCGCAGAACCGGTAACGTTAGTACGTTCACCCACGTTCACAAACAGGCTGTCGTCGCCGATGGTCAACGGCTCCAGGCCGGACAGACGACAGGCTACCGGAAGCTCGGGTAGCTTGCGCGGTGGAAGCCCGGCGACGGCGCGGCTCATGGCGGCGATATGCTCCGGCGTGGTGCCGCAGCAGCCGCCGACGATGTTGAGGAAGCCAGATTCGGCCCACTCGCGGATTTGCGCCGCCATGGTGTCGGCATCCAGATCGTACTCACCGAACGCGTTCGGCAGACCGGCGTTCGGGTGGGCGGTGACGTAGCATTCCGCGATGCGGGAAAGCTCCTGCACGTACTGGCGCAGCTCGTCCGGCCCCAGCGCGCAGTTCAGGCCAAAGGAGAGCGCTTCGGCGTGGCGCAGGGAGTTATAAAACGCTTCGGTTGTCTGGCCGGACAGGGTGCGGCCTGAAGCATCCGTGATGGTGCCGGAAATCATGATTGGCAGGTCGACGCCCAGCGCCTCGAACTCCTCTTTCACCGCGTAGATCGCGGCTTTGGCGTTGAGGGTGTCGAATACGGTTTCAATCAGGATCAGGTCGGAACCGCCTTCCACCAGCGCTTTAGTGGACTCACGATACGCGGCCACCAGCTGGTCAAAGGTAATATTGCGGAAGGCTGGATCGTTCACGTCCGGTGAAATCGACGCGGTGCGGTTGGTTGGGCCCAGCACCCCGGCTACGTAGCGCGGCTTGTCCGGCGTACGGGCCGTCCATTCGTCGGCGCAGGCGCGCGCCAGCTTCGCCGCTTCAAAGTTGATCTCCGCCGACAGGGATTCCATCTGATAATCCGCCATGGCGATGGTTGTCGAGTTGAAGGTGTTAGTTTCAACAATATCCGCCCCCGCCTCGAAGTAGGCGTTGTGGATATCTCTGATGACAGATGGTTTGCTTAACACCAGCAGGTCATTGTTCCCTTTCAGGTCGCAGGGCCAGTCGGCAAAGCGCTCGCCGCGGAAATCGTCTTCACTCAGACGATAGCCCTGGATCATGGTGCCCATGCCGCCGTCCAGCACCAGAATTCGTTCATTTAACTGCGCACGCAGTTGCTCTACTTTGCTGCTCACACTTGCTCCCGACAACGCTCAACAAGGCCAAAAGGCTGCGTTCCATACTGGCATAATCTCGCAGGGTCGAAAAGTCACACAGCGGTAACATGAGACATGTTCACTATCACTCCTCCGATCAGTCAGGAAAGCGGTTGCAAAACTACCAAATAAAACGAAAATGATTTCCACGATACAGAAAAAGGAGATCGTCATGGTCGCAACCGTTCCCGCCAAACGCGGCAGAAAACCTGCTGCCACCACCGCCGCACAACCCGGCGGACAGGTTCAGTCCCTGACGCGCGGTTTGAAGCTGCTGGAATGGATAGCCGAATCGCACGGCAGCGTGGCCCTGACCGAGCTGGCCCAGCAGGCTGGCCTGCCGAACTCCACCACGCACCGCCTGCTTACCACCATGCAGCAGCTGGGCTTCGTGCGTCAGGTGGGCGAGCTGGGACACTGGGCGGTGGGGGCGCATGCGTTTATTGTTGGCAGCAGCTTCCTGCAAAGCCGCAACCTGCTGGCAATTGTCCACCCGATTCTGCGCAAGCTGATGGAGGAGTCCGGCGAGACGGTAAACCTGGCCGTGCTGGATCAGAGCGATCACCAGGCGATTATCATCGACCAGGTGCAGTGTACGCAGCTGATGCGCATGTCCGCACCGATTGGCGGCAAGTTGCCGATGCACGCCTCTGGCGCAGGGAAAGCGTTTCTCTCGCAGCTGAGCGAAGAGCAGGTAACGGGGCTGCTGCACCGTAAAGGGCTGCACGCCTATACTCACGCCACGCTGGTGTCGCCCGTGCATCTGAAAGAAGATCTAGCCCTGACCCGCAAGCGCGGCTATTCGTTTGATGATGAGGAGCATGCGCTGGGCCTGCGCTGCCTGGCATCCTGTATTTTTGACGAGCACCGCGAGCCGTTTGCCGCCATCTCCATCTCCGGGCCGATTTCACGCATGACCGACGACCGCGTCACCGAGCTGGGCGCGCTGGTGATTAAGGCTGCGAAAGAGGTGACGCTGGCGTATGGTGGGATTCGTTAAACGTGCATTGCCGCCTGATGCCCTCACCCCGGCCCTCTCCCACAGGGAGAGGGAGAAAAGCGGATGCAAAACCGCTGCTTGCGGCGGTAAGCATAGACATCTTCCACGTGCCCATTTTTGATCCGCGTTTGCAGCCCGCGCCAGTAGCTGGCGCGGAACAGATCGGCATGCATCTCTTCGAATAGCGGCCCGATGCGCGGGTCGGCACACAGCCAGTGGCGAAACTCCTCCGGAAACACATCGCCCGGCGATACGCTGTACCACGGCTCGCTGGACAGTTCATCTTCCGGGTAGCGCGGCGGCGGGATATCGCGGAAGTTCACCTCGGTCATGTAGCAAATTTCATCGTAATCGTAGAACACCACCCGCCCGTGACGGGTGACGCCGAAGTTTTTAAACAGCATGTCGCCGGGGAAAATATTGGCGGCGGCAAGCTGGCGAATCGCATTGCCGTACTCTTCAATGGCGTCTCGTAAAGCCTGGCCTTCGGATTGCTCCAGCCAGATATTTAGCGGCACCATCCGGCGTTCGATATAGAGATGGCTAATCGCAATCTTATCGCCAAGATCGGTAATTTTCGTCGGCGCTTCCTGCATTAGCAGCGACATCAGCGCCGGATCGATCTGCTGCTTATCCAGCACAAAGTTTTCAAACTCCTGCGTATCCGCCATCCGCCCGACGCGATCGTGCTCTTTAACCAGCTGATAGCAGGCGCGGACGTGAGCGGCGGTCATCTCTTTCTGCGGGGCGAATTTATCCTTAATCACCTTAAACACGCGGTCAAAGCCGGGCAGTGTGAAAACCAGCATCACCATGCCGCGTATACCCGGCGCTTCGATAAACTGCTCATCAGCCGTGATGACATAACGCAGGTATTCCCGATAACTTTCCGTTTTGGCATGCTTCTGACAGCCAATCGCCATGTACAGCTCGGCGGTGGTTTTGCCCGGCAGGATCTCGCGCAGCCACTCCACCAGGGCGGCAGGCAGTGGGGCATAGACCATGAAATAGGAGCGGGCGAAGCCAAATACGATACTGGCCTCAGCGCTGGTAGTCAGGCAGGTATCGACAAACAGTTCGCCGTCGTCGGTACGGTGAATGGGCAGCAGAAACGGCACGATGGCTGTCGGCGTAACCAGTTTGCCCACCAGCCAGGCGGCCTTATTCCGGTAGAAAAGCTCGTTGGCAACCTGCAAATGGCTGCGGCTGAGCACCTCCTCGCCGAAGGTTTCACTGAGATACGCGTGGATATAGCCGATATCCCGGGGTTTATTCTCCCACGGCAGGCGCAGCGGCAAATCCGTTAAGACGCGGTGCAGGAGCTTTTCCCAGCCGCGATCGGGAAAGAAATCTTTCGCCAGCGGACGCGGAATGGTACGGAAGCGGCGCTCCGGCTGGGAGCTGAAGATAAATAACCGCTCAGAAGATAATGAGCGGTGGTCAAATAACCGGCAATAGACGGAGTTAAAAAAGCTCTCCGCAATCTCGAAGCGCGGGTAGTCGGGTAACAGATGGGTGTAATGCTCTTTCACGCGCAGTAAAAATTCCGCATCCGGGCTTTTACCGTCGGTAATACAGCGCAGTTGTTCCACCACCAGACCTACGTGGTGATCATAAAGATGGATACGCTGCTTCATGGCCTGCTGAACCGCATGCCAGTCGGCGTGCTCGAAACGCTGTTGCGCGCCGGAGGTGACTTCCAGAAAGCGGCCATACTGGGCATCGAAGCCCTGCAAAATAGTTTGGGCAATCAGTAATTCCAGACCACGCGACATATATTCCCCCTCACCCCAACCCTCTCCCCGAGGGGGGAGAGGGGGAAAAGATTAGAACTGTGCTTCTTCCGTTGAGCCCGTTAATGCCGTGACGGAGGAGGTCCCGCCCTGAATAATCGTGGTCACATTATCGAAGTAGCCGGTTCCCACTTCCTGCTGGTGCGAAACGAAGGTATATCCCTCTTTGCCCGCCGCAAATTCTGGCTGCTGCACCTTCTCAACATAGTGCTTCATGCCTTCGCCCTGCGCGTAGGCATGCGCCAGGTCGAACATGTTAAACCACATGCTGTGGATACCCGCCAGGGTGATGAACTGATATTTGTAGCCCATGTCGGACAGCTGCTGCTGGAAGCTGGCGATGGTGGTATCGTCCAGATTCTTTTGCCAGTTGAAGGACGGCGAACAGTTATAGGCCAGCAGCTTGCCCGGATACTTCGCATGAATCGCATCGGCAAAGCGCTTCGCCAGCGCCAGATCCGGCGTGGAGGTTTCACACCAGACCAGGTCGGCGTAAGGGGCATACGCCAGGCCGCGGCTGATCGCCTGTTCAATACCGGCATGCGTGCGATAGAACCCTTCGCTGGTACGTTCGCCGGTAATGAATTCGCTGTCGTACGGGTCGCAGTCAGAGGTGATCAGGTCAGCCGCGTCTGCATCGGTACGGGCAATCACCAGCGTCGGCACGCCGAGCACGTCAGCAGCCAGACGCGCGGCAACCAGCTTCTGGATCGCTTCCTGGGTTGGCACCAGCACTTTCCCGCCCATATGCCCGCACTTCTTGACCGACGCCAGCTGATCTTCAAAGTGAACGGCCGCTGCACCGGCCTCAATCATGGATTTCATCAGCTCAAAGGCGTTCAGCACGCCGCCGAAACCGGCTTCCGCATCGGCGACGATCGGCAGGAAATAGTCGATAAAGCGCGGATCGTGAGGTTCGATACCCGCAGCCCACTGGATCTGATCCGCACGGCGGAAGGTATTGTTGATCCGATCCACCACTGACGGCACCGAGTTCGCCGGATAAAGAGATTGATCCGGATACATGCTGGCGGCCAGGTTAGCATCCGCCGCGACCTGCCAGCCGGAAAGATAGATAGCTTCAATGCCGGCCTTCGCCTGCTGCAATGCCTGACCGCCAGTCAGCGCGCCGAGGCTGTTGATATAGCCTTTTTTAGCTCCCCCATGCAGCAGATCCCACATTTTCGCCGCGCCGTTCTGCGCCAGCGTACATTCCGGGTTAACCGAGCCACGTAACTTCACCACTTCCTCTGCGCTGTACGGACGGCGAATGCCTTCCCAGCGCGGTTGGGTCCACTCTTTTTGTAACTCTTCGATCTGTTGGGTACGGGTTTTCATGTGCAGATGCTCCATATTGTTATGTGGTGAATTACGCCAGGAAGCGGTAGCCCGGCAGGGTCAGGAAGTCGATTAAGTCATCTGATGTGGTGATTTGCTCCATCAGACGTGCGGCATCGTCAAAACGCCCACTGCTGAAGCGGTGCTCGCCCAGTTCGTCCTGGATGACCCGCATCTCTTCGGCCAGCATCTGACGGAACAGGGCTTTGGTTACCGGTTTGCCGTTGCTGAGCGTTTTTTGATGATGGATCCACTGCCAGATGGAGGTACGTGAAATTTCCGCCGTGGCGGCATCTTCCATCAGGCCGTAGATAGGCACGCAGCCGTTGCCTGAGATCCATGCCTCGATGTACTGCACGGCGACGCGAATGTTGGCGCGCATCCCCTCTTCCGTGCGTTCGCCCGCACACGGCGCCAGCAACTGTTCTTCTGCGATTGGCGCATCGTCTTCACGGGTGACAAACAGCTGGTTTTTGTTGTCGCCGAGTACGCGGTTAAAGACTTCCATCGCCGTATCGGCCAGACCAGGATGGGCAATCCACGTCCCGTCGTGGCCATTACGGGCTTCCAGCTCTTTATCGGCTTTCACCTTGTTGAGCACCTGATTGTTACGCTCTGCGTCTTTGCTCGGGATAAACGCCGCCATACCGCCCATCGCAAAGGCGCCGCGTTTGTGGCAGGTCTTAATCAGCAGGCGCGAGTAGGCGCTGAGGAACGGTTTATCCATGGTGACAACCTGACGATCCGGCAATACCCGGTCGGTATGGTTTTTCAGGGTTTTGATGTAGCTGAAGATGTAATCCCAACGGCCGCAGTTCAGGCCCACAATATGGTCACGCAGCGCATGGAGGATCTCATGCATCTGGAATACGGCAGGCAGGGTTTCAATCAGCAGCGTGGCCTTAATGGTGCCGCGCGGCAGGCCAAAGCGGTCTTCTGCGTAGCTGAAGACTTCACTCCACCACGCCGCTTCCTGCCAGGACTGGGTTTTCGGCAGATAGAAATAGGGGCCGCTGCCTTTCGCCAGCAGGTTTTTATAGTTGTGAAAGAAGTACAGCGCAAAGTCGAACAGGCTGCCCGGAATCGCTTCTCCGCGCCAGGTGACGTGTTTTTCTGGCAAATGCAGACCGCGTACGCGGCAGATCAGCACCGCCGGATTCGGTTTGAGCTGGTAAATTTTACCGGCTTCGTTGGTATAGCTGATGGTGCCGTTGACGGCGTCGCGCAGGTTGATCTGCCCGTCGATAACTTTCTGCCAGTCCGGCGCGAGGGAATCTTCGAAGTCCGCCATAAATACTTTGACGTTGGCATTCATGGCGTTGATCACCATTTTGCGCTCTACCGGACCGGTGATCTCTACGCGACGATCCTGTAAATCTTCAGGGATTCCGCGAATTTTCCATTCACCATGACGAATGGAAGCGGTTTCCGAAATAAACCCTGGCAACTTGCCGTTATCGATCTCCTGCTGTTGATGAATGCGCGCCGCCAGCAGTTTATTACGCTGTGGCGTAAAGCGAGTCACCAGTTCAGTCAGAAACTCTACCGCTTCTGCCGTCAAAACTTGCTGTTCTTGTTCACCATTCGGCTGGGTAAAGGTCAGTTCATCGACCGTTGTTGCCTGTTGAGTCATCGTTCTGCTCCTCATCAAAGATCCAAAATCACGCCCCCGACGCGAGCGAAAGATCGTTGTGTAGTTTTCGCTCAGCAGAATTAAGACTATCTATAATTTTTCCAAAATCAAAAACAATTTCCATTTTAATTTATATATAATCACAACTGCATGATTAATATGGAATTAAAGTTTTCTTCGATGTTGAGTTGGATTTCGGAAATAAAAAAGGCACCCGAAGGTGCCTGATCTGAATAGCTGAAACGCTTTAGGATCGTTTAATGCAGACGATTACTCCAGCGTCGGATTCATGTGGCGCAGATCGTACGGCGTAATCTGGTAGACGTAATAGTTGAGCCAGTTGGTAAACAGCAAATTTCCGTGGCTACGCCAGGTTGCCCGAGGCGTGTTTTGCGGATCATTTTTCGGGAAATAGTTGTACGGGACATCCGGATTCAGACCCGCTTCAACGTCACGAAAATACTCTGAGGCGAGGGTATGCGGATCGTACTCAGGATGGCCGGTAACGAACGCGATGCGTTTGTCTTTACTGGCGAACAGGTAGGCATCGCCGTCTTCCGTTTCGGCCAGGATTTCCAGGTCGGTGTAATCGCGGATCAGCTGTGCCGGAAAATCGGCGTAGCGAGAATGCGGGGCCAGGAAAGTGTCATCGAAACCACGCGTCAGCAGCGCATGCGGGTGAAGAATGTGGTGTTCGTATACGCCAGAAAGTTTGTCGCTGCGGGTTTGCTTGGGAATGCCATAGAGGATATTCAGCGCGGCCTGTACCGCCCAACAGACAAACAAGGTGGACGTGACGTGATCTTTTGCCCACTCCAGCACCTGCCTGATCTGTGGCCAGTAGGCAACGTCATTAAATTCCACCAGACCCAGCGGTGCGCCGGTGACGATCAGTCCATCGAAATTCTCATCGCGAATATCTTCAAAATTACAGTAGAAGTTATTCAGATGCTCAGCAGGCGTGTTGCGTGACTCACGCGCGTCAATGCGCAGCAGCTGGATATCAACCTGAAGCGGAGAGTTGGAGAGCAAACGCAGGAACTGGTTCTCCGTTTCGATCTTCTTTGGCATCAGATTAAGGATCAGCACCTTCAGCGGGCGAATTTCCTGACCAGAAGCACGCGAAGTTGTCATTACGAAGACATTCTCTTCACGCAAGAAATTGACGGCTGGTAGCTCGTCCTGCACCCGAATCGGCATAACCTTAAATCCTCACAGCATACGTATAAACGTTTAGACATCCAGATAGCTAACGATACCCAGAAACGGGGTTAATGTCGAGTCTGCAAGCGAAGGGTGAGAAAGTTTCAAGGAGGGAAAGCATGTAGGGCGGGTAAGGCTGGGCCACCACCCGACTTTTCAGAACGTACAAAGCAAAAAACCCCGCACCTTACGGTACGGGGTTCTTCTTAATTGATGCCTGGCAGTTCCCTACTCTCACATGGGGAGACCCCACACTACCATCGGCGCTACGGCGTTTCACTTCTGAGTTCGGCATGGGGTCAGGTGGGACCACCGCGCTAAAGCCGCCAGGCAAATTCTTGTGCTCTGTCCTGTGTCTTTCGCACTGATACTGCGTTGGCTGCTTTCGTAAAGTCAGTCACATACCTCAGTATGCTCCTTCCTTTCCTTCGTTTGCCGCCTTGTCTCAGCGCAAAATCCTTCGGACTCTGAATCTAAGCTGAAAATCGTGTCTGTCTCTTTCGCCAAAACACCTTCGGCGTTGTAAGGTTAAGCCTCACGGTTCATTAGTATCGGTTAGCTCAACGCATCGCTGCGCTTACACACCCGACCTATCAACGTCATAGTCTTTAACGTTCCTTCAGGAGACTTAAAGTCTCAGGGAGAACTCATCTCGGGGCAAGTTTCGTGCTTAGATGCTTTCAGCACTTATCTCTTCCGCATTTAGCTACCGGGCAGTGCCATTGGCATGACAACCCGAACACCAGTGATGCGTCCACTCCGGTCCTCTCGTACTAGGAGCAGCCCCCCTCAATTCTCCAGCGCCCACGGCAGATAGGGACCGAACTGTCTCACGACGTTCTAAACCCAGCTCGCGTACCACTTTAAATGGCGAACAGCCATACCCTTGGGACCTACTTCAGCCCCAGGATGTGATGAGCCGACATCGAGGTGCCAAACACCGCCGTCGATATGAACTCTTGGGCGGTATCAGCCTGTTATCCCCGGAGTACCTTTTATCCGTTGAGCGATGGCCCTTCCATTCAGAACCACCGGATCACTATGACCTGCTTTCGCACCTGCTCGCGCCGTCACGCTCGCAGTCAAGCTGGCTTATGCCATTGCACTAACCTCCTGATGTCCGACCAGGATTAGCCAACCTTCGTGCTCCTCCGTTACTCTTTGGGAGGAGACCGCCCCAGTCAAACTACCCACCAGACACTGTCCGCAACCCGGATTACGGGTCCACGTTAGAACACCAGCCATTAAAGGGTGGTATTTCAAGGTTGGCTCCACGCAGACTGGCGTCCACGCTTCAAAGCCTCCCACCTATCCTACACATCAAGGACCAGTGTTCAGTGTCAAGCTATAGTAAAGGTTCACGGGGTCTTTCCGTCTTGCCGCGGGTACACTGCATCTTCACAGCGAGTTCAATTTCACTGAGTCTCGGGTGGAGACAGCCTGGCCATCATTACGCCATTCGTGCAGGTCGGAACTTACCCGACAAGGAATTTCGCTACCTTAGGACCGTTATAGTTACGGCCGCCGTTTACCGGGGCTTCGATCAAGAGCTTCGCGTTGCCGCTAACCCCATCAATTAACCTTCCGGCACCGGGCAGGCGTCACACCGTATACGTCCACTTTCGTGTTTGCACAGTGCTGTGTTTTTAATAAACAGTTGCAGCCAGCTGGTATCTTCGACTGATTTCAGCTCCGCCCGCAGGGGCTTCACCTACATATCAGCGTGCCTTCTCCCGAAGTTACGGCACCATTTTGCCTAGTTCCTTCACCCGAGTTCTCTCAAGCGCCTTGGTATTCTCTACCTGACCACCTGTGTCGGTTTGGGGTACGATTTCGTGTTACCTGATGCTTAGAGGCTTTTCCTGGAAGCAGGGCATTTATCACTTCAGCACCGTAGTGCCTCGTCATCACACCTCAGCGTTAACAAGGAACCGGATTTACCTGGAACCTCCGCCTACATGCTTAAACCGGGACAACCGTCGCCCGGCTGACATAGCCTTCTCCGTCCCCCCTTCGCAGTAACACCAAGTACAGGAATATTAACCTGTTTCCCATCGACTACGCCTTTCGGCCTCGCCTTAGGGGTCGACTCACCCTGCCCCGATTAACGTTGGACAGGAACCCTTGGTCTTCCGGCGAGCGGGCTTTTCACCCGCTTTATCGTTACTTATGTCAGCATTCGCACTTCTGATACCTCCAGCATGCCTCACAGCACACCTTCAACGGCTTACAGAACGCTCCCCTACCCAACAACGCATAAGCGTCGCTGCCGCAGCTTCGGTGCATGGTTTAGCCCCGTTACATCTTCCGCGCAGGCCGACTCGACCAGTGAGCTATTACGCTTTCTTTAAATGATGGCTGCTTCTAAGCCAACATCCTGGCTGTCTGTGCCTTCCCACATCGTTTCCCACTTAACCATGACTTTGGGACCTTAGCTGGCGGTCTGGGTTGTTTCCCTCTTCACGACGGACGTTAGCACCCGCCGTGTGTCTCCCGTGATAACATTCTTCGGTATTCGTAGTTTGCATCGGGTTGGTAAGCCGGGATGGCCCCCTAGCCGAAACAGTGCTCTACCCCCGAAGATGAGTTCACGAGGCGCTACCTAAATAGCTTTCGGGGAGAACCAGCTATCTCCCGGTTTGATTGGCCTTTCACCCCCAGCCACAGGTCATCCGCTAATTTTTCAACATTAGTCGGTTCGGTCCTCCAGTTAGTGTTACCCAACCTTCAACCTGCCCATGGCTAGATCACCGGGTTTCGGGTCTATACCCTGCAACTTAACGCCCAGTTAAGACTCGGTTTCCCTTCGGCTCCCCTATACGGTTAACCTTGCTACAGAATATAAGTCGCTGACCCATTATACAAAAGGTACGCAGTCACCCCATAAAGAGGCTCCCACTGCTTGTACGTACACGGTTTCAGGTTCTTTTTCACTCCCCTCGCCGGGGTTCTTTTCGCCTTTCCCTCACGGTACTGGTTCACTATCGGTCAGTCAGGAGTATTTAGCCTTGGAGGATGGTCCCCCCATATTCAGACAGGATACCACGTGTCCCGCCCTACTCTTCGAGTTCACAGCAAGTGTGCTTTCGTGTACGGGACTATCACCCTGTACCGTCGGACTTTCCAGACCGTTCCACTAACACACAAGCTGATTCAGACTCCGGGCTGCTCCCCGTTCGCTCGCCGCTACTGGGGGAATCTCGGTTGATTTCTTTTCCTCGGGGTACTTAGATGTTTCAGTTCCCCCGGTTCGCCTCGTTAACCTATGTATTCAGTTAACGATAGTGCAACGGATTGCACTGGGTTTCCCCATTCGGACATCGCCGGGTCAAGGGTTCATATCACCTCGCCGGCGCTTTTCGCAGATTAGCACGTCCTTCATCGCCTCTGACTGCCAGGGCATCCACCGTGTACGCTTAGTCGCTTAACCTCACAACCCGAAGATGTTTCACTTCTGATTGCGAAAATTTGAGAGACTCGAACACACATGAGCTGTGTGTCGTTTCAATTTTCAGCTTGATCCAGATTTTTAAAGAGCAAAACTTCTTAATGCACTCAAAAGTACATTCAGAAGTTCATCATTCATCAGACAATCTGTGTGGACACTACAAAGGCAGGTTCTTTAAGGTAAGGAGGTGATCCAACCGCAGGTTCCCCTACGGTTACCTTGTTACGACTTCACCCCAGTCATGAATCACAAAGTGGTAAGCGCCCTCCCGAAGGTTAAGCTACCTACTTCTTTTGCAACCCACTCCCATGGTGTGACGGGCGGTGTGTACAAGGCCCGGGAACGTATTCACCGTGGCATTCTGATCCACGATTACTAGCGATTCCGACTTCATGGAGTCGAGTTGCAGACTCCAATCCGGACTACGACGCACTTTATGAGGTCCGCTTGCTCTCGCGAGGTCGCTTCTCTTTGTATGCGCCATTGTAGCACGTGTGTAGCCCTACTCGTAAGGGCCATGATGACTTGACGTCATCCCCACCTTCCTCCAGTTTATCACTGGCAGTCTCCTTTGAGTTCCCGGCCTAACCGCTGGCAACAAAGGATAAGGGTTGCGCTCGTTGCGGGACTTAACCCAACATTTCACAACACGAGCTGACGACAGCCATGCAGCACCTGTCTCAGAGTTCCCGAAGGCACCAAAGCATCTCTGCTAAGTTCTCTGGATGTCAAGAGTAGGTAAGGTTCTTCGCGTTGCATCGAATTAAACCACATGCTCCACCGCTTGTGCGGGCCCCCGTCAATTCATTTGAGTTTTAACCTTGCGGCCGTACTCCCCAGGCGGTCGACTTAACGCGTTAGCTCCGGAAGCCACGCCTCAAGGGCACAACCTCCAAGTCGACATCGTTTACGGCGTGGACTACCAGGGTATCTAATCCTGTTTGCTCCCCACGCTTTCGCACCTGAGCGTCAGTCTTTGTCCAGGGGGCCGCCTTCGCCACCGGTATTCCTCCAGATCTCTACGCATTTCACCGCTACACCTGGAATTCTACCCCCCTCTACAAGACTCTAGCCTGCCAGTTTCGAATGCAGTTCCCAGGTTGAGCCCGGGGATTTCACATCCGACTTGACAGACCGCCTGCGTGCGCTTTACGCCCAGTAATTCCGATTAACGCTTGCACCCTCCGTATTACCGCGGCTGCTGGCACGGAGTTAGCCGGTGCTTCTTCTGCGGGTAACGTCAATCGACAAGGTTATTAACCTTATCGCCTTCCTCCCCGCTGAAAGTACTTTACAACCCGAAGGCCTTCTTCATACACGCGGCATGGCTGCATCAGGCTTGCGCCCATTGTGCAATATTCCCCACTGCTGCCTCCCGTAGGAGTCTGGACCGTGTCTCAGTTCCAGTGTGGCTGGTCATCCTCTCAGACCAGCTAGGGATCGTCGCCTAGGTGAGCCGTTACCCCACCTACTAGCTAATCCCATCTGGGCACATCCGATGGCAAGAGGCCCGAAGGTCCCCCTCTTTGGTCTTGCGACGTTATGCGGTATTAGCTACCGTTTCCAGTAGTTATCCCCCTCCATCAGGCAGTTTCCCAGACATTACTCACCCGTCCGCCACTCGTCAGCGAAGCAGCAAGCTGCTTCCTGTTACCGTTCGACTTGCATGTGTTAGGCCTGCCGCCAGCGTTCAATCTGAGCCATGATCAAACTCTTCAATTTAAAAGTTTGATGCTCAATGAATTAAACTTCGTAATGAATTACGTGTTCACTCGTTGAGACTTGGTATTCATTTAGTGTCCGAGGACATTAAGAATCCATGTCACTTTGAGTGCCCACACAGATTGTCTGATAAATTGTTAAAGAGCAGTGCAACGCGGCTTTCGCTCACCGTTGCGAGGTGGCGTATATTACGCTTTCCTCTTTCAGAGTCAACCCGTTATTTCAGGATTTTTTCTCTTCAACCGACCCGGCTGTTTGTGAAGTGATTCACATGTTCCGTGTCGATGGAGGCGCATTATAGGGAGTTCTCCGCAGGCCGCAACCGCTAAATGACAGAAAAATGACTGACTGCTGCATTCCACAGCAAAACCCCGCCTTATACCTTTTTACACACAGACTTATCCACAATGATACGAAAAAGTAAAAATGTGCGAGCGTTGCGCAAACGTTTTCGTTAAAATGCTCGCGCTTCACAAGGATGCCTCGTCAGGTGTGTTAGATGAGTTTTTCACAGGAAAATTCATCTAACGCTCTCTGTAATCGTGAAATCCAGGGGATTTACCATGCAACAACGTCGTCCAGTCCGCCGCGCTCTGCTCAGTGTTTCTGATAAAGCCGGTATCGTCGAATTCGCTCAGGCACTTTCTGCACGTGGCGTAGAGCTGCTTTCCACAGGCGGTACCGCTCGCCTGTTAGCAGATAAAGGTCTGCCGGTAACCGAAGTGTCCGATTACACCGGTTTCCCGGAAATGATGGATGGACGCGTCAAAACCCTGCATCCGAAAGTGCACGGCGGTATTCTGGGCCGTCGCGGTCAGGACGACGGCATTATGGAGCAGCACAATATTGCCCCCATCGACATGGTGGTTGTTAACCTCTACCCGTTCGCCCAGACCGTTGCTCGCGAAGGCTGTTCTCTGGAAGACGCTGTTGAGAATATCGACATCGGCGGCCCGACCATGGTGCGCTCCGCAGCTAAGAACCATAAAGATGTGGCCATCGTGGTAAAGAGCAGTGACTACAACGCCATTATTAATGAGATGGATGCCAACGAAGGGTCCCTGACGCTTGAAACGCGTTTCGATCTCGCCATCAAAGCCTTCGAGCATACCGCCGCCTACGACAGCATGATCGCCAACTACTTCGGTAGCCTGGTACCTGCCTACCACGGTGAAAGCAAAGATCCATCTGGCCGCTTCCCGCGCACGCTGAACCTGAACTTCATTAAGAAGCAGGATATGCGTTACGGCGAGAACAGCCACCAGCAGGCTGCCTTCTATATAGAAGAAGAGGTAAAAGAAGCCTCTGTAGCGACTGCCCAGCAGGTACAGGGCAAAGCCCTCTCCTATAACAACATTGCCGATACCGACGCCGCGCTGGAATGCGTGAAAGAGTTCAGCGAGCCAGCCTGCGTTATCGTCAAGCACGCCAACCCATGCGGCGTTGCGGTAAGTGCGTCTATTCTGGAAGCTTACGATCGCGCCTACAAAACCGACCCGACCTCCGCGTTCGGCGGCATTATCGCCTTCAACCGCGAGCTGGATGCGGAAACCGCGCAGGCCATCATCTCCCGTCAGTTTGTCGAAGTGATCATCGCGCCATCAGCATCCGAAGAGGCGCTGAAAATCACCGCGGCGAAACAGAACGTGCGCGTACTGGTTTGCGGCCAGTGGGCAGAGCGCGTTCCAGGCCTGGACTTCAAGCGCGTGAACGGCGGGCTGCTGGTTCAGGACCGCGATCTGGGTATGGTGGGCGAAGCCGATCTGCATGTCGTCACCAAACGTCAGCCAACCGAGCAGGAACTGCGTGACGCGCTGTTCTGCTGGAAAGTGGCGAAGTTCGTGAAATCCAACGCCATCGTCTACGCCAAAGAGAACATGACCATCGGAATAGGCGCAGGCCAGATGAGCCGCGTTTACTCTGCGAAAATCGCGGGTATTAAAGCAGGTGACGAAGGTCTGGAAGTCAAAGGTTCCGCCATGGCCTCTGACGCCTTCTTCCCGTTCCGCGACGGTATCGACGCGGCCGCTGCTGTGGGCATCACCTGTGTGATCCAGCCTGGCGGTTCAATCCGTGATGACGAAGTGATTGCCGCTGCCGACGAGCATGGCATCGCAATGATCTTCACCGACATGCGCCACTTCCGCCATTAATTCCCGGAGCAGAAAATGAAAGTATTAGTGATTGGTAACGGCGGGCGCGAGCACGCCCTGGCGTGGAAAGCAGCGCAGTCTTCGCAGGTTGAAACCGTCTTTGTGGCACCGGGTAACGCCGGGACCGCGCTGGAGCCCGCACTACAGAACGTCGCCATCGGCGTAACCGACATCCCGGCGCTGCTGAGCTTTGCCCAAAACGAGAATATCGATCTGACGATTGTTGGCCCGGAAGCACCGCTGGTGATCGGCGTTGTAGATGCCTTCCGCGCCGCGGGCCTGAAAATTTTCGGCCCAACGGAAGGGGCTGCGCAGCTGGAAGGCTCAAAAGCCTTCACCAAAGATTTTCTCGCGCGTCATAACATCCCGACGGCGGAATATCAGAACTTCACCGAGGTAGAGCCTGCTCTGGCTTACCTGCGTGAAAAAGGCGCGCCCATCGTGATCAAAGCCGACGGCCTGGCTGCCGGGAAAGGCGTTATCGTGGCGATGACCCTCGAAGAAGCGGAAGCCGCCGTGCAGGATATGCTGGCGGGTAACGCCTTTGGCGACGCGGGCCACCGCATCGTAATTGAAGAGTTCCTCGACGGCGAAGAAGCGAGCTTTATCGTGATGGTTGACGGCGAGCACGTTCTGCCGATGGCGACCAGCCAGGATCACAAGCGCGTAGGCAATGCCGACACGGGGCCAAACACCGGCGGGATGGGAGCTTACTCCCCTGCTCCGGTGGTCACTGACGAAGTACACCAGCGCACCATGGACCGCATCATCTGGCCAACCGTGAAGGGGATGGCTGCGGAAGGCAATACCTACACCGGTTTCCTTTACGCAGGCCTGATGATCGACAAGCAGGGTAACCCGAAGGTGATTGAATTCAACTGCCGCTTCGGCGATCCGGAAACCCAGCCGATCATGCTGCGCATGAAGTCCGATCTGGTTGATCTGTGTCTGGCGGCGTGCGAAGGCAAGCTGGACGAGAAAACTTCCGAGTGGGACGAGCGTGCCTCTTTAGGTGTGGTGATTGCTGCGGGTGGCTATCCGGGTAGCTACAACACCGGAGATGAGATCCACGGCCTGCCGCTGGAAGAGATTGACGGTGCGAAGGTGTTCCACGCCGGTACAAAGCTCTCTGACGACGACCGCGTGCTCACCAACGGCGGTCGCGTGCTGTGTGCGACCGCGCTGGGCCAGACCGTGGCAGAGGCGCAGAAGCGCGCCTATGCGCTGATGGCGGATATTCACTGGAATGGCAGCTTCAGCCGCCAGGATATCGGCTATCGTGCCATTGCGCGGGAGCAGGGAGAGTAATTTCCCCTCGCCCTCACCCTAACCCTCTCCCCGTGGGAGAGGGGATCGTTCGTAGGCCGGATAAGCGTTAGCGCCATCCGGCTTAATCCACAGAATTCAGAAACTCTTCTCTGTCGGCTGCCAGGTGCAGAAATCTTCATTCGCCACCAGCAACAGCTGAGAGCCTTCCGGCGCTTCCAGCCATGCCACACTCACCTCCACAGATGAATGCCGCTGACGACGCTGAATGTGTTCGGTTGCCCAGGATTCAAGCTCAGGCTTCACCGTCTGCCCTTCGCAGGTGGTCACCGTGCCGTCGGCATGCCAGCGCCCCTGGCGCAGCACCACGCGGCCCTGACGCAGCGCATCGCTGGTCTGGCGGAGTTGTTCAGCACGGTAGCGGTAGAGGGCGACCTGATCGCTGGAAAGCTGCTGTTTCAGTCCACTGACCTCATGCTGCATAAAGCTCAGCTCGCCGCGGTCGTCGAAACGCACCTTTACGTGTTCGGGAGTCTTACTGTAGATATTCAGTTCAATGAGCGACAGCGCATCGCCCTGCCAGCGGTATTCTGCGGTCGAGGTGTTGCCATTATGCCACGGGCTGAACGCGGTGAGCATATGGACTTCATCGCTGGAATCTTTGCGCCAGATCCTGACCGCACCCTGGTTGTCAGCGTAGCCGCTGGCGGTAAACGGGGGAAGTGAGGAATCATGGCTACAGGCAGACAGCAACAGTACGCCTGCCAGCGCGAGCGTTCCACGCCAGAATGACAAAAGGGGCGTTGCCGCCCCTTCGTTAAAACTGTTCACTGCCACGCGTCTTACTTAACTGCGTCTTTCAGTGCTTTACCAGAAACAAATGCCGGCACGTTAGCTGCGGCGATTTTGATTTCTTTACCGGTCTGCGGGTTGCGGCCAGTACGCTCAGCGCGGTGGTTCACTTTGAAGGTACCGAAACCAACCAGTTGTACAGCATCGCCTTCTTTCAGAGACTCAGTAATAGCAGCCAGGGTAGATTCCAGAGCAGCTTTAGCCTGCACTTTAGACAGATCAGCCTTGTCCGCAATTACATCAATCAGTTGAGTCTTGTTCATAAGTTATCCTTTCAATGTGTTTATCGCTTGCTAAGCATCGAGTGCGACGAAAATGCCAAAAAAGCACTCTCCTGCATACACGCACCGATAGCCACTTTTTTTCGCCCCCCAAATGTAGACCAGACGGGGGGCGAAAGGGAAGAGTCGAGGAGTGACAAAACAGGCGTTAAATCACGTTTTGTTGTCTCATTGGTTAAAAATTATACCAATATTGCTCTCGCCGGCCTCGCGAAGGTCCGCGCGAAGCCCTTTGATCAGCTCAATATCACGTTCTTCACACTCCGCCAGCAGACGGAAAATTTCCCACTGAATATCCCATTCCTGTTCAACCGCCGGGTTAGCACGCAGTTCCTCGTCGGTCATTTCACGGCCTTCCTGGGTCATTTCCAGCATCGCAACGGTGGTAATGGATGCCTTGCTGACTTCAATGGCGTGTTCCAGGGTTTCACCGCTCAGACGGGAGTGGATCAGCTCGCTCAACGCCACACAGGCATCAATGGCCGGGTAGACGCCATACAGGTCGAAATCATCCGCAGCCGGAATAGCCTCTTCCAGCTTTTCGAGCTGAAAGTCAAAATTTACCTTCGCATCTTTGACCGTCAGCGTCTCCCAGATTAAATCCAGGATACGACGATAAATCTGGCCTTCGCCAAACGCCGTCTGCTTGCAGAACGCGGCATAGTTGGGATACATGCGCTCGCACAGGCAAGCCATAAACGTCACGTGCTGCCAGCTTTCCAGCTTCTCAAGGCGCAGATGAATCGGGTTTTGTAACATGATGATGTCTCGAATCGAAAATTAGCCGCAGTTTACCTGAATCACGGCTGAATTTCCTGCCAACGAATGAATGCCGGACGTGAAGAGGCCACGGCGTCAGCCCAGCGGGTTGGCTCCGGTAAACGGTAGCCCTTCATACAGCGTTGCACCCACGCCAGTGCGCTATCCATGCTGACCCGATGCCCGGTGGCGATAAACAACGGGTTGCAGCGCGCTTTACTTCGCCAGACCCACGCCAGCTGCTCGCCTTTATGGATAAGCGGCGCCAGTGCGCCCGGTTCGGCAGAGAGCGGCTCAAACGCGCCGCACAGGCGTTTTTTCGCTACGCCGATGGTCGGCACGTCCACCAGCAGACCAAAGTGGCTGGCGACGCCTAAGCGACGCGGATGGGAGATACCATGCCCATCAACAAACAGTAGATCGGGTTTTTGCGAGAGTTGCTCCCACGCGGCCAGCAGCGCGGGATATTCGCGGAAGGAGAGAAAGCCGGGGATATAGGGCATGGTGGTGGCGATACGCGCCACCTTGTACTCCACCAGCTCCAGCGAAGGGTATTTCAGCACCACCATCGCCGCTCGCGTCACTTCACCGCCCTGCTCAAATCCGACGTCCGCCCCGCCAATGTACCGCGGAGGGTCCGTATCCAGACGATCCTCGCGGATCACTGATGAAGCCAGTTCGATTTGCTGAGCGCGTAGCGACGCGAGATCCATAACCACTCCTTACTTATGATACTGGGCAGAAAGCCGATGCACCGCCTCCACAAATACGCCAGCGTGTTCTGGCGGTACATCCTGATGAATACCGTGACCGAGGTTGAAGACGTGGCCTTCGCCCTGGCCGAAACCAGACAGTATAGTCGACACTTCTTCTTCGATACGGGCAGGCTGCGCATAGAGCATGGACGGGTCCATGTTGCCCTGGAGCGCCACTTTGTCCCCCACGCGACGGCGCGCATCGGCAATATCGCTAGTCCAGTCGAGGCCCAGCGCGTCGCAGCCGGTGGCCGCCATCGCTTCCAGCCATTGACCGCCGCCTTTGGTAAACAGCGTCACCGGCACGCGACGGCCTTCGTTTTCACGCAGCAGGCCATCGACAATTTTGTGCATGTAGTACAGGGAGAACTGCTGATAATCACGTCCGGTCAGCACGCCGCCCCAGGTGTCGAAAATCATCACCGACTGCGCGCCCGCTTTAATCTGCGCGTTGAGATAGAGCGTGACGCTCTTCGCCAGCTTGTCGAGCAGGGCATGCAGGGCCAGCGGCTCGGCGTACATCATCTTTTTGATGACGGTAAAGGCTTTGCTGCTGCCGCCTTCCACCATGTAGGTGGCCAGCGTCCACGGACTACCGGAGAAGCCAATCAGCGGCACGTCGCCTTTCAGTTCGCGGCGAATGGTGCGCACGGCGTTCATCACATAGCCCAGCTCGCCTTCAGGATCGGGGATCGGCAGCTTATCAACGTCGGCTTTGCTTTTGATCGGAGAGGTAAAACGCGGGCCTTCTCCGGTTTCGAAATAGAGCCCAAGGCCCATCGCATCCGGAATGGTGAGAATGTCCGAAAAAAGAATGGCGGCATCGAGCGGGAAGCGGCGCAGCGGCTGGAGCGTCACTTCACAGGCCAGCTCGGCGTTTTTGCACAGCGACATAAAATCGCCTGCCTGCGCGCGCGTGGCTTTGTACTCTGGCAGATAGCGTCCCGCCTGGCGCATCATCCACACCGGGGTGACATCAACGGGCTGGCGCAGCAGCGCACGCAGATAACGATCGTTCTTCAGTTCGGTCATTTTGCAGTTCCTTATTGCGTCAGTCCGTCAGTGTAACACTACTCATACTCGGCCCGACACATTGCCACGGTATCTTCTATCAGGCGACGCGCCACCGTTCCCGGTGGGGGCAGCAGCGGTAAATCGTCGTAGCGATACCAGTTCGCCTCCAGCAGCTCTTTCTGATCGATAACAATCTCGCCGCTGTCGTATTCCGCCATAAACGCGGTCATCAGGGACATCGGGAACGGCCACGGCTGCGACGTCACATAGCGCAGGTTTTTCACCTTAATGCCGCTCTCCTCCATCACCTCGCGCGCCACCGCCTGTTCCAGCGTTTCGCCGACTTCCACGAACCCGGCGAGGACGGTGTGAATGCCGTTGCGATGGCGGGTATGCTGCGCCAGCAGGATGGAATCATCACGGCGGATGGCGACAATGATGCACGGTGCGATTTGCGGGTAGTAGCGTTCACGGCAGTGGCCGCAGAGCATTGCCCACTCGGTTTTGCTCGGGTGCATGGTGTGGCCGCAGTAGCCGCAGTATTTGTGCGAGCGGTAAAACTCCGCCAGCTGCACGCCGCGCCCCGCCAGCTGGAACAGGCCGACATCCCGATCCAACACCTGACGAACGGATCCCATATCCTGACGACGAGCCTGTTGGATCAACCATACCGGATCGCCCTGCCACTCGCCGATCCGCAGCGCCGGTTGGCCGACGAGATCGAAGATGTCTGCCGCACCGTAGGGTATCTCCCCACCGGGCAGCCATAATTTTTGTTCGTGACTGACGATCCACCAACCCAGATCTGATTTTTCAATAATACGATCCATATCTATTGCACTACCTTCGCTTCACTGACATGTTGTTAGCATTATGGTTACATTTTGGATAAGCAGATCCCATTCTAAACCTTATGGAGTCGACCATGTTAAACCAGCTGGAAAGCCTGACTGAGCGCGTTGGAGGAAGTAACACCCTGGTGGATCGCTGGCTACATGTGCGCAAGCATCTACTCGTGGCGTATTACAATCTGGTTGGTCTTAAGCCTGGCAAAGAATCCTTTATGCGGCTGAATGAAAAAGCGCTGGACGACTTCTGTCAGAGCCTGGTCGACTACCTTTCCGACGGCCATTTCAACCTTTATGAACGCATTATCCGCGAAATGGAAGGGACAACGCCGTATTTAGCGGCCAGCAAACTCTGTCCGCTGCTGGAAGCCAACACCCAGCAGATCATGGACTACTACGATTCCACGCTGGAGAACGCTATCGATCACGATAACTATCTTGAGTTTCAGCAGGCGCTTTCCGACCTTGGCGAAGCGCTGGAAGAGCGATTCACGCTGGAAGACAAGCTCATCGCCCTCGTGCTGGACAACAACCTGAATATCAGCACCAGCGATAACGTTGCGCGCCCTGCTTGAGTTCTTAATCGTTAACGAGTAATTTACAACCATTCGCCCCTCTCACGAGGGGGATTTTTCTTGTCGGAGTGCCCAGTGTGAAAGCACGGGCTGAGACCGTTAATTCGGGATCCGCGGAACCTGATCAGGTTAATACCTGCGAAGGGAACAAGAGTCACACTGCTGTTGTATCGCCCCTGAGGCGATCTTCTCTTGCTTCATCCGTCGTCTGACAAGCCATGTCCTTCACATCTGGAATGAGCTATGTCTACAACAAAACTGACCCGCCGCGAACAGCGCGAACACGCACAACGCTTCATCGACACCCTGGAAGGCACCGCTTTCCCGAACTCAACGCGCATCTACATCACCGGTTCACAGGCTGATATCCGCGTGCCGATGCGCGAAATCCAGCTCAGCCCGACGCTTATCGGCGGCAGCAAAGAAAACCCGCAGTTTGAAGACAACGAAGCCGTGCCGGTGTATGACACCTCCGGCCCGTACGGCGCCCCTTCTGTTGCTATCAACGTACAGCAGGGTCTGGCAAAACTGCGCCAGCCGTGGATTGACGCCCGTAACGACTGCGAAGAACTGAGCGTGCGCAGCTCGGCGTATACCAACGCGCGCCTGGCCGACGACGGTCTGGACGAGCTGCGCTTTACCGGCCTGCTGACGCCGAAACGCGCTAAAGCGGGCAAATGCGTCACCCAGCTGCACTACGCGCGCCAGGGTATCGTCACGCCGGAGATGGAGTTCATCGCCATCCGCGAAAACATGGGCCGCGAGCGCATCCGCAGCGAAGTGCTGCGCCACCAGCATCCTGGTGAAGGGTTTGGCGCTCGCCTGCCGGAAAACATCACGCCGGAATTTGTGCGTGACGAAGTGGCCGCCGGGCGCGCCATTATCCCCGCCAACATCAACCACCCGGAATCCGAGCCGATGATTATCGGCCGCAACTTCCTGGTGAAGGTCAACGCCAACATCGGCAACTCTGCCGTCACCTCTTCCATCGAAGAAGAGGTGGAAAAGCTGGTCTGGTCGACGCGCTGGGGCGCGGACACGGTGATGGACCTTTCCACTGGCCGCTATATTCATGAGACCCGCGAGTGGATCCTGCGTAACAGCCCGGTGCCGATTGGCACCGTCCCGATTTATCAGGCGCTGGAGAAGGTCAACGGCATCGCCGAAAACCTCACCTGGGAAGCGTTCCGCGACACGCTGCTGGAGCAGGCCGAGCAGGGCGTGGACTACTTCACCATCCACGCGGGCGTGCTGCTGCGCTACGTGCCGATGACGGCGAAACGTCTGACCGGTATCGTCTCACGCGGCGGTTCGATTATGGCGAAATGGTGCCTTTCCCATCATCAGGAAAACTTCCTCTACGAGCACTTCCGCGAAATCTGCGAGATCTGCGCCGCGTACGATGTCTCCCTGTCGCTGGGCGACGGCCTGCGTCCTGGCTCCATCCGCGATGCTAACGACGAGGCGCAGTTTGCCGAGCTGCACACGCTGGGCGAGCTGACCAAAATTGCCTGGGAGTACGACGTGCAGGTGATGATTGAAGGCCCGGGCCACGTGCCGATGCAGATGATCCGTCGCAACATGACTGAAGAGCTGGAGCACTGCCACGAAGCACCGTTCTACACCCTGGGGCCGCTGACCACCGATATTGCGCCGGGCTACGACCACTTCACGTCAGGCATTGGCGCGGCGATGATCGGCTGGTTCGGCTGCGCCATGCTCTGCTACGTGACGCCGAAAGAGCACCTCGGGCTGCCAAACAAAGAGGACGTGAAGCAGGGGCTGATCACCTACAAGATTGCCGCCCACGCGGCGGATCTGGCGAAAGGCCATCCGGGCGCGCAAATTCGCGACAACGCCATGTCCAAAGCGCGCTTTGAATTCCGCTGGGAAGACCAGTTTAACCTGGCCCTCGATCCGTTCACCGCCCGCGCCTATCACGACGAAACCCTGCCGCAGGAATCGGGCAAAGTTGCGCACTTCTGCTCCATGTGCGGACCTAAATTCTGCTCGATGAAAATCAGCCAGGAAGTACGCGATTACGCCGCCGCGCAGACCATTGAAGTCGGCATGGCGGACATGTCGGAAACCTTCCGCGCGAAAGGCGGCGAAATCTACCTCAAAAAGGAGGAGGCGTAATGTACCAGCCCGATTTCCCCTCCGTGCCCTTCCGCTTAGGGCTTTACCCGGTGGTGGACAGCGTGGAGTGGATCGCCCGCCTGCTGGAAGCTGGCGTTCGCACCCTCCAGCTACGCATCAAGGATAAACGCGATGAAGAGGTAGAGGCCGACGTGGTCGCCGCTATCGCGCTGGGACGTCGCTACCACGCCCGCCTGTTTATCAACGACTACTGGCGGCTGGCGGTTAAACACCAGGCGTACGGCGTGCATCTGGGACAGGAAGATCTGGAGACAACCGACCTCAACGCCATCCGCAAAGCAGGTCTGCGCCTGGGCGTGTCGACGCACGACGATATGGAGATTGATATTGCGCTGGCAGCCCGCCCGTCCTATATCGCGCTCGGGCACGTTTTCCCGACGCAAACCAAACAGATGCCGTCCGCTCCACAGGGTTTGACGCAGCTGGCGGCCCACGTTAAGCGCCTTGCCGATTACCCCACCGTCGCCATCGGCGGGATCAGCCTTGAACGTGCGCCCGCGGTGCTGGAGACCGGCGTCGGCAGTATCGCCGTCGTCAGCGCCATCACCCAGGCGGCGGACTGGCAGGCCGCCACCGCGCAGCTTTTACAACTGGCAGGAGCAGGCGATGAAAGATCGTGATTTTATGCGTTACAGCCGCCAGATCCTGCTGGAGGATATCGCCATCGAGGGGCAGCAAAAGCTGCTCGCCAGCCGGGTACTGATTGTCGGTCTGGGCGGATTAGGCACCCCCGCCGCGCTGTATCTGGCCGGCGCGGGCGTGGGCACGCTGGTGCTGGCCGATGACGACGAGGTACATCTCAGCAATCTGCAACGGCAAATTCTCTTTACGACAGAAGATATCAACCAGCCTAAAGCGCACGTTACGCGCCAGCGGCTGAACCAGCTTAACCCCGATATCGAACTGGTCGCACTCCAGACGCGGCTGAGCGGGGAAGATCTGCAACGCGAAGTGGCCCTTGCCGACGTGGTGCTGGACTGTACGGACAATATGGCGACGCGTCAGGCCATCAACGCGGCCTGTGTCGCGCAGAACACGCCGCTGATCACCGCCAGCGCGGTCGGTTTCGGCGGGCAAATAATGGTGCTTACGCCGCCGTGGGCACAGGGCTGCTACCGCTGCCTGTGGCCGGACGAGGCTGAACCGGAGCGTAACTGCCGCACGGCAGGCATTCTGGGCCCGGTGGTGGGCGTGATGGGTACTCTTCAGGCGCTGGAGGCCATCAAGTTGCTCAGCGGCATGGAGACAGAACGCAACACGCTTCGGCTGTTCGATGCCCGCTCCAGCGGCTGGCGTCATCTGGCGTTGAACCGTGCCAGCCACTGCCCGGTATGTGGAGGCCGCAATGCGCATTCTGTTTAACGATGAGCCGATGACGTGCGACGACGATCTCACCGTTGCCGCCCTGCTCGACATGCTGCGCCAGCTGAAGCCGGGAACGGCGCTGGCGCTCAATCAACAGATCCTGCCGCGCGAGCGGTGGGAACATCAGCAGGTCAATGAGGGCGACCAGATCCTGCTGTTTCAGGTTATCGCAGGGGGCTGAGATGTTACGTATTGCCGACAAAGTCTTTGATTCACATCTGTTTACCGGAACCGGAAAATTCGCCTCCCCGCAACTGATGGTGGATGCCATTCGTGAAAGCGGCAGCCAGCTGGTGACGCTGGCGATGAAGCGCGTGGATCTGCGTCAGCACAACGATGCCATACTTGCGCCGTTACTGGAGGCAGGCGTGACGCTCTTACCGAATACCTCCGGTGCGAAAACGGCCGAGGAAGCAATTTTCGCTGCGCAACTGGCGCGGGAAGCGCTCGGCACCCGCTGGCTGAAGCTGGAAATTCATCCGGACGCCCGCTGGCTGTTGCCCGATCCGATCGAAACCCTGAAAGCGGCAGAGAAGCTGGTGCAGCAGGGATTCACCGTTCTGCCCTACTGTGGTGCCGACCCCGTGCTCTGTAAGCGTCTGGAAGAGGTCGGCTGCGCGGCCGTAATGCCGCTGGGCGCCCCCATTGGCTCCAACCAGGGGCTGGAGACCCGCGCGATGCTGGAAATCATTATTGAGCAGGCGACCGTGCCCGTGGTGGTGGATGCGGGCATCGGCGTACCCAGTCACGCCGCGCAGGCGCTGGAGATAGGGGCCGATGCGGTGCTGGTCAATACCGCGATTGCGGTGGCCGACGACCCGGTGATGATGGCGCGTGCGTTCCGCCTTGCCGTGGAGTCCGGTCTGCTGGCTCGGCAGTCCGGCCCCGGCTCGCGCAGTGTTCAGGCGCAGGCCACCAGCCCGCTGACCGATTTTCTGGAGGCGCTCTGATGGCTACCTTTACCGATCGCTGGCGTCAGCTTAACTGGGACGATATTGCCTTACGCATCAACAGTAAAACCTCTGCGGACGTAGAGCGGGCATTAACAGCCAAACATTTGACGCGCGAGGATTTGATGGCCCTGCTTTCTCCGGCAGCCAGCGCGTACCTTGAACCGATGGCCCAGCGCGCGCAACGCCTCACCCGCCAGCGCTTTGGCAACACGGTGAGCTTTTACGTGCCGCTCTATCTTTCTAATCTGTGCGCCAATGACTGCACCTACTGTGGTTTCTCCATGAGCAACCGTATTAAGCGTAAAACGCTGGATGAGCATGAGATCGCCCGCGAGTGTGCGGCTATTCGTGAGATGGGTTTTGAACATCTCCTGCTGGTGACGGGTGAACATCAGGGCAAAGTGGGGATGGACTATTTTCGCCAGCATCTTCCGGCCATCCGCCGCGAATTTGCCTCGTTGCAAATGGAAGTGCAGCCTCTGTCGCAGGAGGAATATGCGGAGCTGAAAACCCTCGGGCTGGACGGCGTAATGGTTTATCAGGAAACCTACCATGAGGCGACCTATGCCCGGCATCACCTGAAAGGGAAGAAGCAGGATTTCATCTTCCGGCTGGAAACGCCGGACAGGCTGGGGCGCGCCGGTATCGATAAAATTGGGCTGGGCGCGCTTATCGGTCTGTCCGACAGCTGGCGGGTGGACTGCTATATGGTGGCGGAGCATCTGCTGTGGCTACAGCAGCACTACTGGCAAAGCCGCTATTCCATCTCTTTCCCGCGACTGCGTCCCTGTACGGGAGGCGTTGAACCCGCCTCGCTGATGGATGAGCGCCAGCTGGTGCAAACCCTGTGTGCATTTCGCCTGTTCGCGCCGGAAGTGGAATTGTCGCTCTCCACGCGTGAATCCCCCGCGTTTCGCGATCGCGCGATCCCGCTGGCGATCAATAACGTCAGCGCCTTTTCCAAAACGCAGCCGGGCGGTTACGCGGACGATCACCCGGAACTGGAACAGTTTGCACCGCACGACGGGCGACGGCCCGAAGCGGTGGCGGAAGCCCTGACTGCACAGGGGCTACAGCCGGTGTGGAAAGACTGGGATAGCTGGCTGGGAAGAGCCTCGCATTAGTGCTGAAACTGTCTGCAAAAATGCGAAAAGGTTACGAGGCGGCTCGTAAGATCATAACCGGGCGATTGAGGCGATCTGCCCGGTTTTCTTATGCTTAACCACGTCAGCAACGGACGCTGACCAGGGTGAAAATGCTTCTTCCTCGTTTCGCCCTGCCCTCCGCCTCTTAAACAAAATTCAATTGATACAATAAATACGTCGTTTCTTATCTACGCTTAAGATAAATCATCTCGTCGGTAATCGCCTTCTGTATAATTTACTACCAGCAACCGGACAGCGACTATGCTGAGGGTATCGACAGACGCAACGCGTCTACCATCTGGATTGATGTACAACTCATGGCACTCCACAGTAAAAAGCTCTCTTTTACCCGGCCAATTATGGTCAGCTTCGCGGGGATCCTGTTCAGTTTCGCGCTGATCGCCGTCCTGGTCGTCCTTTCACAGAGAAAGGATTTTCTTGAGGATTATCATAAGATTAATGGTAACTTCACCCATAATCTGGCGGTGAACTATACCGAATCCATCCTGCGAGAAAATGACTATATTCTTGGTCGCGCTTCGATGTACTTCGCCCGTAACGACAGAGTGAATCAGACAATAAATATCGATCCGACACACGGTTTGCAGATGTTGATGCATTTGCAGAACCTGATGCCGACGGTGTCGTCTATCTCTCTGGCGGACACAGAAGGGCACCATCTGCGCGCGCCGGAAGTGCTGCCAACGGAGAAAAGTAAGTCGTTCGACGCCAGAACCCGCCCATGGTTTGTCGGGCAAGCGGAAGCCAGCAACTTTCCTCACTACACCCGCCCCTATCTGGACTATTTCACCCAACATCCTACGGTCACCCTCTATAAGCCGGTCATTTCACCGGAAGGCCGTCTGAAGGGCACGCTCGCTTTCCATCTTGATTTAACGTCCATGGGGTATACCCTGCGCCAGATGGTGGCGCCGGTTCAGGGTGAGTTTTTTGTCGTGGAGCGTGACGGCGCCGTTGTGCTGCATCCGGACACGGGGGCGCTCTTTAAGCAGTACGTAAGCGAAGCGCTGATGGACAAAATGACCAGCGGCGAAGGCCATCTTTTCGACCCCAAAAGTAAAACCTGGTATTACTACTACTCTTTCACCAATCCGGACTGGTTTGTGATTTATCGGGTCTCCGATGCCACGCTTACCGTCATCACCCGGCATGAAACCACCGTCGTCGGCTGGGGATTTGCGCTGGCGGCAATCATCATCATTTTGTTCGGACTTTACCTTCGTCATGCCTCGCGTTCTGTGCTGATGAACATTATCAACGCCATCAAAACCGGCGACGTCAACCAGGCACCACGCCTTGAGGCGATGCTCAGCCATACCATTCGAACCAATAAAGAACGCGAGCTGGCCTATGTCCGTCAGGCCACCCATGATGCGCTGACAGGCTGCAAAAATCGCCGTGCGTTCGATAACGATGTGGATGAGCTGCTGACCGCTCATCAACCCTTCGTTCTGGCGCTGATCGACATCGATAACTTCAAATCCATTAACGACACCTGGGGCCACCTGAGCGGGGATATTGTGCTGCGCAACGTGGCGCGGGAAGGTATTCAGATCATGCAGCCGCACCACGTTTCCGTTTACCGCTACGGTGGAGAAGAGTTCGGCGTGATATTCCCGGCCGAGCTGATGAACTCCGCGCACGCGCTACTGGAAGCCTGGCGCACCGCCGTTGAAAAGCGGACCTGGCGGGAAGAGAACCTGCGAGTGACCTTCAGCGCCGGGATGGGAGAGTGGCACTTCGAACCGCTGGAACAATTTATCGGTAGCGTAGATGAAGCGCTGTATACCGCTAAACAACAGGGTAAAAACCGCATCGTAAGCACGGCCAGCCGATAATACCCTTCCTCAAATTCTGCCCGATCTGATGGGCAGAATGCTCTCCGCTGTAAAATTGTAACCGGTTTCAGAAAAATGCCGATTTCTTTGTGATGCCTGACACACAATCGCGGTAAAGCGGTTGTTGAAGCGGTCTGCACGGGATAATTATCAATAAACACATGTAGATCGAGGCTGACTATGAAGAACATCGTTTTATGCTGTGCAGCGGGAATGTCAACCAGCATGCTGGTTCAACGTATGAAAGATGCCGCGCAGAAAAAAGGAGTCGAAGTAACCATTAAAGCCGTTCCGGTCGCGGAGTTTAAAGATAACATCGCGACGGCTGATATCGTATTACTGGGGCCACAGGTTAAATACGAACAGGCAAAACTCCAGGCGCAGGCCGATCCGCTCGGAAAAAAGGTTGCGGTCATCGACATGATGGATTACGGCATGATGAAAGGTGATGCCGTACTGGAAAAAGCGCTCAAACTTCTGGAGTCATAATGGAAGACTTAGAAACCACGATTATGGAACTGCTGGTCAACGCAGGCGCAGCGCGCAGCGCGGCCCTGACGGCGTTACAGATGGCGCGAAAAGGCGACTTTGATGAAGCCGAGAAAGCGATGGAAGAATCGCGTGAATATGTGAAACATGCGCATACGATCCAGACGCAGCTTATCGGTCTTGATGAAGGGACCGGGAAACTTCCGGTTAACCTGATCACCGTTCACTCTCAGGATCACCTGATGAACGCGATGGTTATTCAGGATCTGGCGGGCGATATGATTGAGCTTTATCGACGTATCCCGTTAGTGAACTGAAGACATACAGATGTAAAAAAACCCGCCGAGGCGGGTTTTTTATTTACGGCATCAACGATTACTCGTTGTCGGAACCGCCCAGACCTGCGTTCAGCAGTTCTGCAAGGCTCGCGGATGCATCTTCGGCAGTCACCTGCGGTGCAGCTGGCAGTTCGCCCGCTGCGCGACGACGCATACGATCCTGGTGGTACGCATAACCGGTACCGGCCGGGATCAGACGACCCACGATAACGTTCTCTTTCAGACCGCGCAGTTCATCACGTTTACCTGCAACAGCCGCTTCGGTCAGGACACGAGTGGTTTCCTGGAACGATGCAGCAGAGATGAAGGACTCGGTTGCCAGAGACGCTTTGGTGATACCCAGC
Source organism: Enterobacter sp. DTU_2021_1002640_1_SI_PRY_ASU_LCPMC_013 (assembly GCF_032389435.1). NCBI lineage: Bacteria > Pseudomonadati > Pseudomonadota > Gammaproteobacteria > Enterobacterales > Enterobacteriaceae > Enterobacter > Enterobacter sp. DTU_2021_1002640_1_SI_PRY_ASU_LCPMC_013. The sequence goes on along the minus strand of NZ_CP135594.1, from coordinate 257,802 downwards.
AGATCGCGTGCGAAGGTCGCACCGATTTTGCCGTTCGCTTCCAGATCGCGGTTAGCGATCTTAACGCGTGAGTATTCAACCTGCTCGCCTTCCAGGAAGTCGGAGCTGCCCGCGTTTTCGATGGTTGCTTTACGCAGCATCTGACGAACGATAACTTCAATGTGTTTATCGTTAATCTTAACGCCTTGCAGACGGTATACGTCCTGTACTTCGTTAACAATGTAACGGGTAACAGCATGCACACCACGCAGACGCAGGATGTCGTGCGGCGCTTCTGGACCATCGGAAACCACGTCACCACGTTCTACGCGTTCACCTTCGAACACGTTGAGCTGACGCCACTTAGGAATCATCTCTTCGTACGGCTCGCTGCCATCTACTGGCGTAATAACCAGGCGGCGCTTACCTTTGGTCTCTTTACCGAAGGAGATGATACCGCTGATTTCAGCCAGGATCGCAGGCTCTTTCGGACGACGTGCTTCGAACAGGTCCGCAACGCGTGGCAGACCACCGGTGATGTCCTTGGTACCGCCGGATTCCTGAGGAATACGCGCCAGGGTGTCACCAGAGCTGATCTGTACGCCATCTTCCAGCTGTACAATCGCTTTACCCGGCAGGAAGTACTGCGCAGGCATATCGGTACCCGGGATCAGAACGTCGTTACCCTGAGCATCAACGATTTTCAGTGCAGGACGCAGATCTTTACCGCCGGTAGTACGTTCAGCAGAATCCAGAACCACCAGAGAAGACAGACCGGTCAGCTCGTCGGTCTGACGAGTAATGGTCTGGCCGTCGATCATGTCAGTGAAGCGGATGAAACCACTTACTTCGGTGATAACCGGCATGGTGTGTGGGTCCCAGTTTGCAACGGTTTCACCGCCGGCAACCTGCTCGCCATCACCTTTCGCCATAACCGCACCGTAAGGCACTTTATAGCTCTCTTTGGTACGACCGAATTCGTCGATCAGCTTCAGCTCGGTGTTACGGGAAGTGATAACCAGTTTACCGCTGGAGTTCACAACCGACTTCGCGTTGCTGAGCTTGATGCTACCTTTGTTTTTCACCTGGATGCTGGATTCAGCAGCCGCACGAGATGCCGCACCACCGATGTGGAACGTACGCATCGTCAGCTGTGTACCCGGCTCACCGATGGACTGTGCCGCGATAACGCCGATAGCCTCACCTTTGTTGATGATGTGGCCACGCGCCAGGTCACGACCGTAGCAGTGCGCACACACACCAAAGTCGGTGTCACAGGATACAACGGAACGCACTTTCACGGAGTCAACAGAGTTCGCTTCCAGCAGGTCACACCACTGTTCGTGCAGCAGGGTGTTGCGTGGAACCAGAATGTCTGCGGTGCCCGGCTTCAGAATGTCTTCCGCGGTCACACGACCCAGTACGCGATCGCGCAGCGGCTCTTTAACATCACCACCCTCGATAACCGGGGTCATGGTGATACCTTCGAGGGTGCCACAATCGTCTTCGGTGACGACCAGATCCTGCGCAACGTCAACCAGACGACGCGTCAGATAACCGGAGTTCGCCGTTTTCAGTGCGGTATCCGCCAGACCTTTACGCGCACCGTGCGTGGAGATGAAGTACTGGAGTACGTTCAGACCTTCACGGAAGTTCGCGGTGATTGGCGTTTCGATGATGGAGCCATCTGGCTTCGCCATCAGACCACGCATACCTGCCAGCTGACGAATCTGTGCCGCAGAACCACGCGCACCGGAGTCGGCCATCATGTAGATGCTGTTGAAGGAGACCTGCTGCTCTTCTACGCCGTCACGGTTAATCACGGTTTCGGTTTGCAGGTTATCCATCATCGCTTTAGATACACGATCGTTCGCCGCAGCCCAGATATCGATAACTTTGTTGTAACGTTCGCCTGCGGTTACCAGACCAGACTGGAACTGCTCCTGAATCTCAGCAACTTCAGCTTCCGCTTCAGAGATGATCTCGTGTTTCTTCTCTGGGATGACCATGTCATCGATACCAACAGATGCACCTGAACGCGCTGCATAAGCAAAGCCGGTGTACATTGTCTGGTCAGCGAAGATTACGGTCGGCTTCAGACCCAGAATGCGGTAACAGGTGTTCAGCATTTTGGAGATCGCTTTCTTGCCCAGCGCCTGGTTGACGATGGAGAAAGGCAGACCTTTCGGTACGATCATCCACAGAATGGCACGGCCAACGGTCGTGTCTTTCAGGCTGGTGTGCGCAACGAACTCGCCGTTTTCATCTTTTTCGTATTCGGTGATACGCACTTTAACGCGCGCATGCAGAGAGGCCAGGCCAGCGCGATAAATACGCTCAGCTTCTTTCGGGCCAGTCAGCACCATGCCTTCGCCTTTGGCGTTAACACAGTCACGGGTCATGTAGTACAGACCCAGTACAACGTCCTGAGAAGGAACGATGATAGGTTCACCGTTCGCTGGAGACAGGATGTTGTTGGTAGACATCATCAGCGCACGCGCTTCGAGCTGGGCTTCCAGCGTCAGCGGTACGTGAACAGCCATCTGGTCACCATCGAAGTCGGCGTTATAGGCCGCACAAACCAGCGGGTGCAGCTGGATCGCTTTACCTTCGATCAGGACTGGCTCAAAGGCCTGGATACCCAGACGGTGCAGAGTTGGTGCACGGTTCAGCAGTACCGGGTGTTCGCGGATCACTTCGTCCAGGATATCCCAAACGACAGCTTCTTCACGCTCAACCATTTTCTTCGCGGCTTTGATGGTGGTGGCGAGGCCACGCAGTTCCAGCTTACCGTAGATGAACGGTTTGAACAGCTCCAGTGCCATCTTCTTCGGCAGACCGCACTGATGCAGACGCAGGTATGGACCTACGGTGATTACAGAACGACCGGAGTAGTCAACACGCTTACCGAGCAGGTTCTGACGGAAACGACCCTGCTTACCTTTGATCATGTCGGCCAAAGATTTCAGAGGACGTTTGTTAGAACCGGTGATCGCACGACCACGACGACCGTTATCCAACAGGGCATCGACTGCTTCCTGAAGCATACGTTTTTCGTTGCGTACGATGATGTCCGGCGCAGCCAGATCCAGCAGACGTTTCAGACGGTTGTTACGGTTGATCACGCGACGGTACAGATCGTTCAGATCCGACGTTGCGAAACGACCACCATCCAGCGGAACCAGCGGACGCAGATCTGGCGGCAGAACCGGCAGAACGGTCAGGATCATCCACTCTGGTTTGTTACCAGACTGAACGAACGCTTCCAGCAGTTTGATACGCTTGGTCAGCTTTTTACGCTTGGTTTCGGAGTTGGTTTCGTTCAGCTCTTCGCGCAGAGTTTCACACTCTTGCTCCAGATCCATGCTCTTCAGCAGGGCCTGGATAGCTTCCGCACCCATCTTCGCGTCGAATTCGTCACCGAACTCTTCCAGCGCGTCCAGATACTGTTCTTCGGTCAGGATCTGGTTACGTTCCAGATTGGTCATCCCGCCTTCGATAACCACATAAGATTCGAAGTACAGAACACGTTCGATATCGCGCAGCGGCATATCCAGCAGCAGACCGATACGGGACGGCAGAGATTTCAGGAACCAGATGTGAGCGGTCGGAGACGCCAGCTCGATGTGGCCCATACGCTCACGGCGTACTTTGGTCTGGGTCACTTCAACGCCGCACTTCTCACAGATCACACCACGGTGTTTCAGGCGCTTGTACTTACCGCACAGGCACTCGTAATCTTTTACTGGCCCGAAAATACGCGCACAGAAAAGGCCGTCACGCTCAGGTTTGAACGTACGGTAGTTAATGGTTTCCGGCTTTTTAACTTCACCGAAAGACCATGAACGGATCATGTCTGGCGAAGCCAGAGCAATTTTGATCGCATCAAACTCTTCGGTTTTAGTTTGCGCTTTCAGAAACTTTAATAAGTCTTTCACGGATTTGCTCCCGTCGGAGTTAGCACACTCTGCTGTCGGGCGTTAACCCGACAGCAGTGACCTGTTTGAGCGAGAATTACTCGTCTTCCAGTTCGATGTTGATACCCAGCGAACGAATCTCTTTCAACAGTACGTTGAAGGATTCTGGCATGCCCGGTTCCATCTGATGGTTGCCGTCTACGATGTTCTTATACATCTTAGTACGACCGTTCACGTCATCAGACTTAACGGTGAGCATTTCCTGCAAGGTGTATGCTGCGCCGTATGCTTCCAGCGCCCACACTTCCATCTCCCCGAAGCGCTGACCACCGAACTGAGCCTTACCACCCAGCGGCTGCTGAGTAACCAGGCTGTAAGAACCGGTAGAACGAGCGTGCATCTTGTCGTCGACCAGGTGGTTCAGTTTCAGCATGTACATGTAACCTACGGTTACCGGACGCTCGAACTGTTCACCGGTACGGCCGTCAAACAGCGTAATCTGACCAGATGTTGGCAGACCACCCAGTTGCAGCAGCTCTTTAATTTCAGCTTCTTTTGCACCGTCGAATACCGGCGTTGCAATTGGCATACCTTTGCGCAGGTTCTCTGCCAGACGCAGCACTTCTTCATCGCTGAAGGTGTTCAGGTCGACTTTCTGACGAACGTCGGTACCCAGATCGTAGGCACGCTGGATGAACTCGCGCAGTTTCGCGACTTCCTGCTGCTGTTTCAGCATGGCGTTGATCTTATCGCCGATACCTTTCGCAGCCATACCCAGGTGGGTTTCCAGAATCTGACCGATGTTCATACGAGACGGTACGCCCAGTGGGTTCAGTACGATATCTACCGGCGTACCGTTAGCATCGTGCGGCATATCTTCGATCGGGTTGATCTTAGAGATAACACCCTTGTTACCGTGACGACCTGCCATCTTATCACCAGGCTGGATCTGACGTTTAACAGCCAGATACACCTTAACAATCTTCAGCACGCCTGGTGCCAGATCGTCGCCCTGAGTGATTTTACGGCGTTTCGCTTCGAGTTTTTTCTCGAACTCGTGTTTCAGTTCGTCATACTGCTCAGCCAGCTGTTCCAGCTGATTCTGTTTCTCTTCGTCGGTCAGGCCCAGTTCCAGCCAGCGATCGCGTGGCAGTTTGTCGAGCTTCTCAGCTTCAACGCCACCGGCAACCAGCACCGCATAGATACGGCTGAACAGACCTGCTTCGAGGATTTGCAGTTCTTCAGACAGGTCTTTCTTAGCCTGTTTGAGCTGCATCTCTTCGATTTCCAGCGCACGCTTATCTTTCTCAACGCCGTCACGGGTGAAGACCTGAACGTCGATAACCGTACCGGAAACACCGTTTGGTACGCGCAGAGAAGAGTCTTTAACGTCAGACGCTTTCTCACCGAAGATAGCACGCAGCAGTTTCTCTTCTGGCGTCAGCTGGGTTTCGCCTTTCGGCGTGACCTTACCAACCAGAATGTCACCGCCGGTCACTTCCGCACCGATGTAAACAATACCGGATTCATCCAGTTTAGAGAGCGCAGCTTCACCCACATTAGGGATGTCGGCAGTGATCTCTTCTGGCCCCAGCTTGGTGTCACGGGACACACAGGCCAGTTCCTGAATGTGGATGGTGGTGAAACGATCTTCCTGAACCACACGCTCGGAGACGAGGATGGAGTCTTCGAAGTTGTAACCGTTCCACGGCATGAACGCTACGCGCATGTTCTGACCGAGCGCCAGTTCACCGAGGTCGGTGGACGGACCGTCTGCCAGCACGTCGCCGCGCTCAACTGGCTCACCCAGAGACACACATGGCATCTGGTTGATACAGGTGTTCTGGTTAGAACGGGTGTATTTGGTCAGGTTGTAGATGTCGATACCCGCTTCGCCCGGATACATCTCGTCTTCGTTAACTTTGATAACGATACGGGATGCGTCAACGTACTGAACGGTACCGCCACGCTTAGCAACTGCTGTAACACCAGAGTCAACGGCAACAGCACGTTCCATACCGGTACCAACCAGCGGCTTATCAGCACGCAGAGTTGGAACGGCCTGACGTTGCATGTTCGCACCCATCAATGCACGGTTGGCGTCATCGTGTTCCAGGAACGGGATCAGGGACGCACCGACGGATACCACCTGCTGGGTGGATACGTCCATGTAGTCAACCTGGTCGCGGCTGAACAAGCTGGATTCGCCTTTGCTACGGCAGGTAACCAGATCTTCTACAAAGTGGCCTTCGTCATCCAGGTTGGAGTTCGCCTGAGCGATAACGTAGTTGCCTTCTTCAATAGCAGACAGGTAATGAATTTCGTCAGTAACAACACCGTCGGTCACTTTACGATACGGGGTCTCGAGGAAACCGTATTCGTTCGTCTGTGCGTACACGGACAGGGAGTTGATCAGACCGATGTTTGGACCTTCAGGCGTTTCGATTGGACATACGCGACCGTAGTGAGTCGGGTGTACGTCTCGAACTTCAAAGCCTGCACGTTCACGGGTCAGACCGCCCGGGCCGAGTGCGGAGATACGACGTTTGTGCGTGATCTCAGACAGCGGGTTGTTCTGGTCCATGAACTGAGACAGCTGGCTGGAACCGAAGAACTCTTTCACTGCCGCAGAAATCGGCTTCGCATTGATCATATCCTGAGGCATCAGGGTATCCAGATCGCCCAGAGACAGACGCTCTTTCACCGCACGCTCTACACGTACCAGGCCAACGCGGAACTGGTTTTCCGCCATTTCGCCTACGGAACGGATACGACGGTTGCCGAGGTGGTCGATATCGTCCACTTCGCCTTTACCGTTACGGATATCGATGAGCTTCTTCATCACTTCAATGATGTCGTCTTTGCTCAGGATACCGGAACCTTCGATCTCGTCGCGCAGCAGAGAACGGTTGAACTTCATACGACCAACCGCGGACAGATCGTAGCGGTCTTCGGAGAAGAACAGGTTCTCGAACAGGCTTTCAGCCGCTTCGCGAGTTGGTGGCTCACCAGGACGCATCATGCGGTAGATTTCGACCAGCGCGCTCAGACGATCGTTGGTTGGGTCGACGCGTACAGTCTCAGAGATGTACGGACCGTGGTCCAGATCGTTGGTGAACAGCGTTTCGATACGTTTGTGGCCAGACTGGCTCAGCTTAGCCAGCAGATCCAGGCTCAGCTCCATGTTCGCCGGGCAGATCAGCTCGCCAGTTGATTCATCAACGTAATCTTTCGCGGCTACTTTTCCTGCAATGTATTCAACCGGAACTTCGATGTGTTTGATATCATCTTTTTCCAGCTGGCGGATGTGGCGCGCGGTGATACGGCGACCTTTTTCCACATACACTTTGCCGTCGGCTTCGATGTCGAACGACGCGGTCTCACCACGCAGACGTTCCGGCACCAACTCCATCTGCAACTTGTTGTCGCGGATTTCAAAGATCACTTTCTCAAAGAACAGGTCCAGGATCTGCTCAGTGGTATAGTTCAGTGCACGCAGGATGATGGTTGCAGGCAGCTTACGACGACGGTCGATACGGACAAACAGGTTGTCTTTTGGATCGAATTCGAAGTCCAGCCATGAACCACGGTAAGGAATGATGCGTGCGTTATACAGTACTTTACCGGAAGAGTGCGTTTTACCTTTATCGCTGTCGAAGAAGACGCCCGGGCTACGGTGCAGCTGGGAAACGATAACACGCTCAGTACCGTTGATAACAAAAGTACCGTTGTCCGTCATGAGTGGAATTTCACCCATGTAGACTTCTTGTTCTTTAATGTCTTTTACGGTGCCTTCCGGCGCTTCGCGCTCGTAGATCACCAGACGCAGTTTTACGCGCAGCGGTGCGGAATAGGTCACGCCACGGATCTGACATTCCTGAACGTCAAACACCGGTTCGCCAAGGCGGTAGCTGACGTACTGCAGCTCGGAATTACCGCTGTAGCTCTGAATCGGGAACACGGAACGGAAGGCTGCTTCCAGGCCGTACTGCCCTTCAGGATCTTGCTCGATAAACTTCTGGAACGAGTCAAGCTGGATAGAAAGGAGATATGGAATGTCCAGAACTTGTGGACGTTTACCAAAATCCTTACGAATACGTTTTTTCTCGGTATAGGAGTAAACCATAGGGTTCCTCAGCTCGCTGACAAGTCGACCCATCTGTCCGACGAAGGGACAGTTTGTGCAACACCATTTTGTGGACCGGAAAATTGAATACTTTCCGCAATACCTGTTGCTATCACGCTTAAACCATTTCATTGCGATTTACACAGAGCGAGCACCCTGTCGCAGTATATTAAGTCGTCGATAGAAACAAGCATTGTCAGGACAACCAGCAGTCAAACAGTGTGAAATGCTGCTGATGCCTTACAGCGCAAAAAGGCTGGTGACTAAAAAGTCACCAGCCATCAGCCTAATTCCTTAGGCTGCAACCAGAAAAGTTGGCTTATTTAACTTCAACTTCAGCGCCAGCTTCTTCCAGAGATTTTTTCAGTGCTTCTGCGTCGTCTTTGCTCACGCCTTCTTTCAGCGCAGCTGGAGCAGATTCTACCAGGTCTTTAGCTTCTTTCAGACCCAGGCCAGTTGCGCCACGTACTGCTTTGATTACAGCAACTTTGTTCGCGCCAGCAGCTTTCAGAATTACGTCGAATTCAGTTTTTTCTTCAGCAGCTTCAGCCGGGCCCGCAGCTACAGCTACAGCAGCAGCAGCAGAAACACCGAATTTTTCTTCCATTGCAGAAACCAGCTCTACAACGTCCATTACGGACATAGCTGCTACTGCTTCAATGATTTGATCTTTAGTGATAGACATTTAAATTGTTCCTGAAAATCAGAATAAGTTTATACGTAAGCAAATGCTTTATAAAGATAACTGCGATTAAGCAGCTTCTTTCGCATCGCGTACAGCAGCCAGAGTGCGAACCAGTTTGCCAGCCGCAGCTTCTTTCATGGTTGCCATCAGGCGTGCAATTGCTTCTTCGTAGGTCGGCAGGGTTGCCAGGCGATCGATTTGCGATGCCGGGATCAACTCACCTTCAAAGGCTGCAGCTTTGACCTCAAATTTTGCATTCGCTTTCGCGAACTCTTTGAACAGACGAGCAGCAGCGCCCGGGTGTTCCATAGAGTATGCAATCAGGGTCGGACCAACAAACGTGTCTTTCAGGCACTCGAACTGAGTACCTTCAACTACGCGACGCAGCAGGGTGTTACGAACAACACGCATGTATACGCCAGCTTCACGACCTGCTTTACGCAGTTCAGTCATTTTGTCTACAGTAACGCCACGGGAATCCGCAACTACTGCAGACAGCGCGCCTTTGGCTACTTCGCTGACTTCAGCAACAATCGCTTGTTTGTCTTGAAGATTTAAAGCCATTAGCTTTGCTCCTGGATGTTTGCCGGAACTCATGTTCCGGAACTCACTTCACTCAACCCAACGGGAAGAGCGTCTTAATACGGTGAGCAGAAACAAGCCAGAGTATTTAAAATAATCTTAGCGTTCTGTCACCGTCTACGCAGGGGATTAAGTTTCTTGCGAAACACCTGCGGTCTTCGACGGAGGCCTGGATAGGCCAGGCTCCAACGAACAATTCTTTTAGCCGCTAACTTTTGTTAGCAAACGTGGGGGTAAGATTGTAGACAAAATCACCGCCCACGTAAAGGCATTAGTTTGCAGCAGCGCTCAGGCCAGCCTGGTCAACTGCAACACCTGCACCCATGGTGGTGGAGATGCTAACTTTCTTGATGTACACGCCTTTCGCCTGAGTTGGTTTTGCTTTTTTCAGCGCAACCAGCAGAGCTTCCAGGTTTTCTTTCAGTTTGTCAGCGTCAAAGTCCACTTTACCGATGGTGGTGTGGATGATGCCGTTTTTGTCGTTACGGTAACGAACCTGACCTGCTTTAGCGTTCTTAACCGCTTCAGCAACGTTAGGGGTTACAGTACCCACTTTCGGGTTTGGCATCAGACCGCGTGGACCCAGAACCTGGCCCAGCTGGCCAACAACGCGCATTGCATCTGGAGAAGCAATAACAACGTCAAAGTTCATTTCGCCTTTCTTGATCTGATCAGCCAGATCTTCCATACCTACCAGTTCAGCGCCGGCAGCTTTAGCAGCTTCAGCGTTTGCACCCTGAGCAAATACAGCTACGCGTACGGAACGGCCAGTACCGTGTGGCAGTACAGTTGCACCACGAACGTTCTGATCGGATTTACGAGCGTCGATGCCCAGGTTAACGGCAACGTCAACGCTTTCAACGAACTTAGCAGTTGCCAGTTCTTTCAGCAGAGCGATAGCTTCGTTGATGTCGTACTGTTTGGTCGCATCAACTTTGTCACGGATCACGGACATGCGCTTGGTCAGTTTAGCCATTTCTTAGTCCTCCACTACCAGGCCCATGGAACGTGCAGTACCTTCGATGGAGCGAGTCATCGCTTCAATGTCGGAACCAGTCATGTCGGCAGCTTTGGTCTGCGCGATTTCCTGCAACTGAGCGCGGGAAATTTTACCCACTTTGTCTTTGTTCGGCTTACCGGAACCAGACTTGATGCCCGCTGCTTTCTTCAGCAGAACTGCTGCTGGAGGGGTTTTGGTAACGAAAGTGAAAGAACGGTCAGCGTAAACAGTGATTACAACTGGGATTGGCAGACCTTTTTCCATGGATTCAGTTTTGGCGTTGAACGCTTTACAGAATTCCATGATGTTCACACCCTGCTGACCCAGAGCTGGACCAACTGGTGGACTTGGGTTCGCCATACCTGCTGCAACCTGCAGCTTGACGTAGGCTTGTACTTTCTTAGCCATTCTAAAATCCTCTGATTGGGTAATAACGCCTCGGAGAGGCTCCCCGTGAATAAAATTCGTTTTACGGGTCGGGACCCATAAAAACAAAAGGCGCGAAATTGTATTCCAATCTCGCGCCCTGTGCAACGATTAAATCGTCGCTTTTTTGATCGCTGCTTAGGCTTTTTCTACCTGAGCAAAGTCCAGCTCTACCGGGGTCGCACGACCAAAGATAGAAACGGAAACTTTCAGGCGGGACTTCTCGTAGTCCACTTCTTCGACGACGCCATTGAAGTCAGCAAACGGACCGTCGTTAACACGAACCATCTCACCCGGTTCAAACAGCGTTTTCGGACGCGGTTTATCACCAACCTGCTGGAGGCGGTTCATAATCGCATCAACTTCTTTGTCGCTGATTGGCGCCGGACGGTCAGATGTGCCGCCGATAAAGCCCATCACGCGTGGTACGCTGCGCACCAGGTGCCAGCTCGCGTCGTTCATCACCATCTGAACCAGCACGTAACCTGGGAAGAATTTACGCTCGCTTTTGCGACGTTGGCCGCCACGGATCTCAACCACTTCTTCGGTCGGAACCATAACTTCGCCAAATAACTCTTCCATATTGTGTAATTTGATATGCTCACGCAGCGACGTAGCTACGCGGCCTTCAAAACCGGAAAACGCCTGAACGACGTACCAGCGCTTTTTAGGGGCTTCAGACATCTCAGAACCTCAGGCCAGTGATAAAGGATACCAGGCGAACCAGAATACCATCCAGTCCCCACAGGATCAGTGACATTACAGCGGTTACCGCCGCTACAATCAGCGTGGTGTGCAATGTTTCCTGGCGAGTCGGCCAAATGACCTTGCGGACCTCGGTACGCGCTTCGCGGGCAAACGCAACGGTCGCTTTGCCTTTCGTCGTCAACAGCGCGACACCACCCGCCGCAGCAATCAGAATTACCACTGCAAGCGCGCGTAGCGGCAGCATCATGTCACGATAAAGATAGTTGCCGACAATCGCCACAATCAGCAGCACGGCTACAACTACCCATTTCATCGCTTCCAGGCCGCGCCCGCTCCCTTGAGCTTCGGTATTCGCACTCATAAACCAACCTGTCAGAAGTATTCTACAAACATTTTCACCCCGCGTGTGCGAGGCAAACCAATCGAAATGCTATTCGCTTTTCGTATTATACGCTCTCCGCAGAGCCTGTCTCAGCAATGATTATGACAAAATTAATCACTGATGAGCCAGGTTCTGATGTGAAAGCGTGCAAAAAGGGCATCAAATGATGCCCTTTTATTGCGCATTGCGTCAAATGTTATCAGCGATTAGCCGAGAACTTTAGCAACAACGCCCGCGCCAACGGTACGGCCGCCTTCACGGATTGCGAAACGCAGACCGTCGTCCATCGCGATTGGGTGGATCAGCGTCACAACCATCTTGATGTTGTCGCCTGGCATTACCATCTCTACGCCTTCTGGCAGTTCGATGGTACCGGTCACGTCAGTTGTACGGAAGTAGAACTGTGGACGGTAGCCTTTGAAGAACGGAGTATGACGGCCGCCTTCGTCTTTGGACAGAATGTACACTTCAGATTCGAACTTGGTGTGTGGCTTGATTGAGCCTGGCTTCGCCAGAACCTGACCGCGTTCGATTTCTTCACGTTTGATACCACGCAGCAGAACACCAACGTTCTCACCAGCACGGCCTTCGTCCAGCAGTTTGCGGAACATTTCAACGCCAGTACAGGTAGACTTCGCAGTCTCTTTGATACCAACGATTTCAACTTCTTCACCTACTTTGATGATACCGCGCTCTACACGACCGGTAACAACGGTACCACGACCGGAGATGGAGAATACGTCTTCGATTGGCAGCAGGAATGGCTTGTCAATCGCACGCTCTGGTTCTGGGATGTAAGAATCCAGGTAGCCAGCCAGTTCGATGATTTTCGCTTCCCACTCTGCGTCGCCTTCCAGCGCTTTCAGCGCGGAACCACGAACGATTGGAGTGTCGTCGCCTGGGAAATCGTACTGAGACAGCAGTTCACGAACTTCCATCTCTACCAGTTCCAGCAGCTCTTCGTCATCAACCATGTCGCATTTGTTCAGGAACACGATGATGTAAGGAACGCCTACCTGACGACCCAGCAGGATGTGCTCACGAGTCTGAGGCATAGGGCCGTCAGTCGCAGCAACAACCAGGATCGCGCCGTCCATCTGCGCAGCACCGGTGATCATGTTTTTAACATAGTCGGCGTGGCCTGGGCAGTCTACGTGTGCGTAGTGGCGAGTCGGGGTGTCATACTCAACGTGAGAGGTGTTGATGGTGATACCACGAGCTTTTTCTTCTGGTGCGTTATCGATCTGGTCGAAAGCACGAGCAGCACCGCCGTAGGTTTTAGCCAGTACGGTAGTGATTGCAGCGGTCAGCGTTGTTTTACCATGGTCAACGTGGCCGATAGTACCGACGTTAACGTGCGGTTTTGTACGTTCAAACTTTTCTTTAGACATCGATTGTCCCTCTAAGACACGGATAAATCGGTGATATCACCACATCAACCAGGCGAAAATGCCTGAACTGTTGAATACATTTACATTGAAACAGAGAGAAAGGGAGGGAGAAGTGAAGTGGTGCTGATACCCAGAGTCGAACTGGGGACCTCACCCTTACCAAGGGTGCGCTCTACCAACTGAGCCATATCAGCACGTATTGGAGCGGGCAGCGGGAATCGAACCCGCATCATCAGCTTGGAAGGCTGAGGTAATAGCCATTATACGATGCCCGCATCCTGAAACTCGGCTACCCAGTTCTTTCTGTAACAAAAAAAGAGATTTCTCTCTTTTCTGTTCGAGCTGGTCAATTTTTCCAACCAGCTCCGGCGGCGTTGACGCTGCCAGAAAGTGGTGGTGGGGGAAGGATTCGAACCTTCGAAGTCTGTGACGGCAGATTTACAGTCTGCTCCCTTTGGCCGCTCGGGAACCCCACCGGACTTGATGGTGCCGACTACCGGAATCGAACTGGTGACCTACTGATTACAAGTCAGTTGCTCTACCTACTGAGCTAAGTCGGCATCAAGTAGCGCGCATTCTATGGAGACCTGCGCAGTCATGCAACTAAAAAATTGCATAAAACGTTCTTTCGCTCACATTTTATTCGAAACCTGGGCTAACCGCTGTAAATTCATCCGTTCACGGTTAAAAATTCAACATGAACGCCTGATTTCGGCATGCTATAGCCCCAGGTGATGCCTGCCCGGTTAAGCATCGCTTTCCCATATTTTTTCTTATTATTCCTCTCATCTGGTGTTAACCTCCTGCCCATTGTCCAAAATTAACTATGTGATGAGCCCGCACCCGCCGTTTCGTGATGGTTCACAGAAGCATGCTTATGAGCAAAAAAGAGCAAACGTTAATGACGCCCTATCTTCAGTTTAACCGTAGCCAGTGGGCAGCCCTGCGTGACTCCGTCCCTATGACACTGACGGAAGGTGAAATCGCACGGCTAAAAGGGATAAACGAAGATCTCTCCCTGGAAGAGGTGGCAGAAATCTATCTCCCCCTCTCTCGCTTGCTTAACTTCTATATCAGCTCCAATTTGCGTCGTCAGGCCGTACTGGAACAGTTCCTCGGCACGAACGGTCAACGTATTCCTTATATCATCAGTATTGCGGGCAGCGTGGCAGTGGGTAAAAGTACCACCGCGCGCGTGCTACAGGCGCTGCTGAGCCGCTGGCCGGAACACCGCAGTGTGGAGTTGATCACCACCGACGGCTTCCTGCATCCCAACGAGGTGTTGAAAGAACGCGGCCTGATGAAGAAGAAGGGCTTCCCGCTCTCTTATGATATGCACCGCCTGGTAAAGTTTGTCTCTGATTTGAAATCGGGCGTACCTCACGTTACCGCGCCGGTATACTCGCATCTGATCTACGACCGCATCCCGGATGGCGACAAAACGGTTGTGCAGCCCGACATCCTGATTCTGGAAGGCTTAAACGTCCTGCAAAGCGGGATGGATTATCCTCACGATCCACATCATGTGTTTGTCTCTGACTTTGTCGATTTCTCAATTTATGTCGATGCGCCGGAAGATTTGCTGCAACGCTGGTATATCAACCGCTTCCTGAAGTTCCGCGAAGGCGCGTTCACCGACCCGGATTCCTACTTCCACAACTACGCCCAGCTCTCTGAAGAAGAGGCTATCAGCGTGGCGACCGGGCTGTGGAATGAGATCAACTACGTCAACCTCAAAGAGAACATCCTGCCGACGCGCGAACGTGCAAGCCTGATCCTCACCAAGAGTGAGAAACACGCCGTTGACCAGATTCGTTTACGGAAGTAGACCTCAGACGTAAAAAAACCGGCTTATCGCCGGTTTTTTTCTTTATGCCTGCGGCTTTTCGCCGTTTTCATCCTGATCGACCGCGAAGCAGGCCACCAGCTGTCCGCCATAATCCTTCAGTTGTGGCTGCAACTGCGTGCACGGGCCGAAGCGGCGACGGCAGCGGGCGTTGAACGCACATCCCGGCGGCGGGTTAAGCGGGCTTGGCAACTCGCCGGTCAGCTTAATGCGCTCCCGGCGGTCATCCGGGTTCAGTCTCGGCGTTGCAGACAGCAACGCCTGCGTATACGGATGACGCGGGTTAGTAAAGATCTGATCTTTCGTCCCCTTCTCCACGCAGCGTCCCAGATACATCACCATCACCTCATCGGCAATGTGCTCAACCACGGACAGGTCATGGGAGATGAAGACGTACGACAGTCCCAGATCCTGCTGTAAATCCATCATCAGGTTAAGCACCTGCGCGCGAACGGACACGTCAAGCGCTGAGACCGGCTCATCGGCAATCACCACGTCCGGGTCAAGCATCAGCCCACGGGCGATGGCAATACGCTGACGCTGACCGCCAGAGAACATATGCGGGTAGCGATCGTAATGCTCGGTTTTAAGCCCCACCTTCGCCATCATCGCCAGCGCTTTTTCACGACGCTGCTCTTTGCTCAGATTGCTGTTAATCAGCAGCGGCTCTTCCAGAATCTGCCCCACTTTTTTACGCGGGTTTAAAGAACCGTACGGGTTCTGGAACACAATCTGGATTTTCTGGCGACGTAGCTTCTGCGCCTGCGGATCGTGCTTGAGAAGATCCTGGCCCTGATAGTAAAGCTCGCCGCCGGTTGGCGTTTCGATCATCGTCAGCAGACGGCCCAGCGTGGATTTTCCACAGCCCGACTCCCCGACGACCGCCAGCGTTTTACCGCGTTCAAGGCTGAAGGAGACGCCGTCCAGCGCTTTTACCAGGCGCTCGGGGGCAAAAATCCCCTTCTTCACCGGGTAATGTTTTTTCAGGTCGATAGCCTGCAACAGCGGCTGTTGCGTGGTGGCCTCGTGCGTACTCATAGTGTTGGCCTCCCGGCATCATCGAGTGGGTAGTGGCATTTTGACTGCCGACCATCGTCCAGCAGATTCAGCTCTGGCTCCTCGGCACGGCATTTATCCGTCGCATACGGGCAGCGCGGATTCAGCAGGCAGCCCTGCGGACGGTCATATTTACCCGGAACCACACCCGGCAGTGACGCCAGACGCGCTTTGTCCTGGGCAAACTCCGGCAGCGCGCGCAGTAACGCCTGCGTATACGGATGACGCGGCGCGCGGAAGATATCGTGCGAACTTCCGGTCTCCACCACCTGACCCGCGTACATCACGATGATTTTGTGTGCCGCTTCCGCCACCAGCGCCAGGTCGTGCGTAATCAGCACCAGCGCCATATTCTCTTTCTGCTGCAACTCCAGCAGCAGCTCGATGATTTGCGCCTGGATGGTCACGTCCAGCGCGGTAGTTGGTTCATCCGCAATCAGCAGTTTTGGTCGACAGGCAATCGCCATGGCGATCATCACGCGCTGGCTCATGCCGCCGGAAAGCTGATGCGGGTAAACGTCCAGACGCGATGCCGGATCGGGAATACCCACCTGCGTCAGCAGATCGATAGCACGCTGGCGACGGGTTTTCTTGTTGCCGCCCTGATGCACCTTAATGGCTTCCATAATCTGGAAACCCACGGTGTAGCACGGGTTCAGGCTGGTCATGGGGTCCTGGAAGATCATCGCCACTTCCGCGCCCACCAGCTGGCGGCGCTGTTTTTCGGAAATGCGCTTCAGATCCTGACCGTTGAACTCCAGATTTTCCGCCATCACGCGGCCGGGGTAGTCAATCAGCCCCATAATCGCCAGCGAACTCACTGACTTACCGGAGCCCGACTCTCCTACAATCCCGACCACTTCGCCCTGATTTACGCTGTAGCTGATACGGTCCACGGCGCGAAACGGTGTGCCTTCGTCGCCAAAGTGCACGGATAATTTATCTACATTTAATAACGCCATCTCGTGCCTCTTACTGCTTCAGTTTGGGATCAAGTGCATCACGCAGACCGTCACCCATCAGGTTAAATGCCAGCACCGTCAGCAGAATCGCCAGACCCGGGAAGGTGACGACCCACCAGGCGCTTTGCGCGAACTGCAACACGTCGGAGAGCATGGTGCCCCACTCCGGTGTTGGCGGCTGCGCACCCATGCCAAGGAAGCCAAGAGCGGCCATATCAAGAATGGCGTTAGAGAAACCGAGCGACGCCTGAACAATCAGCGGCGCAAGGCAGTTTGGGAAAATATTGATAAACATCTGACGCATCGCACCAGCACCCGCCACGCGAGAGGCGGTAACGTAGTCGCGGTTCACTTCCACCAGCACCGCCGCACGGGTCAGACGCACGTAATGCGGTAGCGCAACAAACGTCAGCGCAAGCGCGGCGTTACCAATCGACGGACCAAAGATCGCCACCAGCACCAGCGCCAGCAGCAGGCTTGGCAATGCCAGCATAATGTCGACGACGCGCATGATGATGTTATCAACAATGCCGCCGAAGTAGCCTGCCACCAGGCCGAGTACGATCCCCATGATCAGCGACAGTACGACAACGAGGCAGCCAACCAGCAGCGACAGGCGCGCGCCGTACATCAGGCGCGACAGCACATCGCGGCCCACGTCGTCGGTGCCCAGCAGGTGCGTCAGGCTTCCGCCGTCCTGCCATGCAGGAGGTGCCAGCAGCGCATCGCGGAACTGATCAGCCGGGTTATACGGCGCAAGGAAGTTCGCAAACACCGCAATCAGGATCATGATGGAAACATACACCAGCCCGACGACCGCGCCTTTGTTGCGCTTGAAGTAGTGCCAGAACTCCTGCATCGGCGTCATTGGCACCGGTGCGGTGACCACTTTATTTTGAGTAACTTGTGACATGATGGCCCCTTACTTCTTATGACGAATACGCGGGTTCACCACGCCGTACAGCAAATCGACCAGCAGGTTGACGAGGATAATCATCGTCGCGACCAGCAGTACACCGCCCTGCACAACCGGATAGTCACGGCGTTGCAGCGCATCAATCAGCCAGCGTCCAAGACCCGGCCAGGAGAAGATGGTTTCGGTCAGGATCGCCCCCGCCAGCAGCGTACCGACCTGCAAACCGATAACGGTCACCACCGGCAGCATAGCGTTACGCAGGGCATGAATGATGATGACGCGCATACGGGTCAGGCCTTTAGCGCGGGCAGTACGAATATAATCCTCGCCCAGCACTTCCAGCATGGAGGAGCGGGTCATACGCACGATCACCGCCAGAGGGATGGTGCCCAACACCATTGCAGGCAGGATCATGTGCGCAACCGCATCAATGAAGTTGCCCTCTTCGCCCCAGATCGCCGTATCAATCAGCATAAAGCCGGTTAACGGGTTGGTGTCGTCAAGGAAAACCATATCGCTGACGCGTCCGGAGACCGGCGTCAGATTCCACTGCACCGAGACCAGCATGATCAGCATCATGCCCCACCAGAAGATAGGCATGGAGTAGCCGGTCAGTGCCAGGCCAACAGCGGTGTGGTCGAAAATAGAGCCACGCTTAACGGCAGCCAGTACGCCAACGGGGATCCCTACCGCGGTCGCGAAGATCATGGCGCAGATACCGAGTTCCAGCGTCGCTTTAAAGCGCGGCACGAACTCGTCCCACACCGGAAGACGGCTTTTCAGTGAAATCCCTAAATCGCCGTGCAACACACCCCAGATATAGTGGAGATACTGCTGCCACATCGGCTTATCAAGGCCGAGTTCAGCCAGCAGTTGCGCATGACGTTCAGGGGAGATACCACGCTCGCCTGCCATAATCATTACCGGGTCACCCGGGATCATATGGACGAAGGCAAAAGTGAGAAGGGTGATACCGATAAACGTCGGGATAACCAGTCCCAGACGTCGGAGGATGAACTGCAACATAACCCGGATTCTCTCTGATGACGCACGCCCAGTGGCGTGACGTCTGTATTGCTCACAAATGTAAATTCCCTCTCCCTGTGGGAGAGGGTTAGGATGAGGGGATGCATGCACGCCCCTCACCCCTGCCCTCTCCCACAGGGAGAGGGAGAACACCCTACTTATTATTCAACAGACACGTTTTCGAAGTGGTGTTTGCCCAGTGGATCGACCACGTAGCCCTTCACTTCTTTACGCACTGGCTCGTACACGGTGGAGTGAGCAACAATCAGCGCCGGAGCCTGATCGTGCATGACAACCTGAGCTTGCTTGTACAGTTCAATACGTTTGTTGTGATCGTCGGTCGCACGCGCCGGCTGGATCAGATCTTCAAACGGCTTGTAGCACCAGCGAGAATAGTTTGAACCGTCTTTCGCTGCCGCACAGCTGAACAGGGTCGCGAAGAAGTTGTCCGGATCCCCGTTGTCGCCGGTCCAGCCCATCATGACCGCCTGGTGTTCGCCCGCTTTAGCGCGCTTCAGGTACTCGCCCCACTCGTAGGTTACAATTTTGGCCTGTACGCCAATCTTCGCCCAGTCAGCCTGAACCATTTCCGCCATACGACGTGCGTTCGGGTTGTAAGGACGCTGTACCGGCATCGCCCACAGCTCGACGGTGAAGCCTTTGTCCTGGCCCGCTTCTTTCAGCAGCGCTTTCGCTTTCTCAGGATCGTAGGTGTAGTCCTTAATGTCGTCGTTATAACCCCACATGGTTGGTGGGATCAGGTTCTTGGCCGCAACGCCCGCGCCCTGGTAAACGGCTTTGATGATCGCTTCTTTGTTCACCGCGTAAGTCAGCGCCTGACGCACTTTCACGTCATCGAACGGTTTCTTCTCGGTGTTGAAGGAGAGATAACCCACGTTCAGGCCCGCCTGCTCCAGCAGGTTGATATTTTTGTCCTGCTTCATGCGCGCGATGTCAGCCGGGTTTGGATACGGCATCACCTGACATTCGTTTTTCTGCAATTTTGCGTAACGCACGGATGCGTCAGGCGTGATGGAGAAGACCAGACGGTCGATCTGCGGCTTGGTGCCCCAGTAGCCCGGGAAGGCTTTATACAGAATACGGGAATCTTTCTGGTACTGAAGCAGCTGGAACGGGCCGGTACCGATTGGGTTCAGGTCCACTTTTTCCGGCGTGCCGGCTTTCAGCATGTTGTCAGCGTACTCTTTAGAGAGAATCGAGGCGAAGTCCATCGCCAGGTCAGCCAGGAATGGCGCTTCCGGACGCGTCAGCACAAACTGAACGGTTTTATCGTCCACTTTTTTCACTTCAGCGATCAGGTCTGGCAGACCCATCCCTTCGAAGTATTCATAGCTGCCGCCAGACACTTTATGGTACGGGTTCTGGGCATTTTTCTGACGGTCGAAGGAGAACACAACGTCGTCGGCGTTAAAGTCGCGCGTAGGTTTAAATTCTTTGCTGTCCTGCCACTTCACGCCCTGGCGCAGGTGGAAGGTATAGGTTTTACCGTCTTCGCTGATATCCCACTTTTCAGCCAGGCCAGGAATTACTTCCGTGGTGCCGGTTTTAAATTCAACCAGACGGTTATAGATCGGTACAGAGCTTGCGTCGTAAGTCGTACCAGAGGTAAAGAGCTGTGGGTTAAAGCCTTCCGGAGAGCCTTCAGAACAGTAAACCAGGGTTTTTGCCTGTACGCTTGCTGCAACGGTCATGGCCACCAGGCTCAGACCAAGCTTCAGCATCCCTGACTTCTTCAAGGAAATACTCATTATTGTGCTCCAATGTGATGTTTTGCTTTGTTGTGTTACGCCGCCTGACCTTTATTTATTTTTTACCCGGTCCGGTCGGTGATGCCCGAAGGCGTTAAAAGGGATAGAGAATCCTTTCAGAAGAGCGTTTGAGTTGCAGCGCAGATCCTCCCTGAAATGCCCCTCGTGCCCTACAATCTGTCAACAGAATGTGAAAACGTCAATACAGGTGGCGGGGATTTACGTGGAGTGTGAGAAACCGCAAACAAAGATTAAAAAAACCCTGACCGTGAGTTTTCAGCAGAGAAATTTATGCTACTCGCCATGATGCAGCACAATTATCTTCATATTTCGCAACACTCAGTGATTAAGTTTTATTCAGAATGGGTAAATTTTCTTACAGAATGGTGATTATCTGAGCACTAAATACCGCGAACGTTAAAACGCACAGCGAAAAATGCTGAGGTTATCCATAAGCAACGCGAAAAAAGATCAAACTATATATAAAAAAATACAATGGATTATGTCACAAAACCGCAAGCAGGCAGGGGGAAGCAGGGCTAAGGGGTATTTTGAGGACTCGTGCGGGGTAACGCGTTAATGCAAAAAGGGCTAACCTTGCGGTTAGCCCTTTTTAGAATGTGGTCGGCGAGAGAGGATTCGAACCTCCGACCCACTGGTCCCAAACCAGTTGCGCTACCAAGCTGCGCTACTCGCCGAATGCGGAGCGCATCTTACTGCTGAGGTGCGCCCCCGTCAATCCCTTATTTTCAAAAAGCCATTCAACTGGCGATATTCTCGCCAGACCAGCTACTGCGCGGCTTTTGTGGTGTTATCAGGGAGTTTACACCAGTTGTTGTTTTCGTTAATCCCACCGTTCGGTGAGGTATAGCCGAGACAACCCATAATGGTGTCGTACAGCTCAACGTGACGGCGTGGTACCTTGATCTCTGCCTGCTGCTTCAGATGGGCAAACATTTTGGCTTTGTCCGGGTTTTCCAGGTACTTATCCGACATCCACATGATCATCGGCACGCGGAACTGCTCAGGCGGGGCCAGCTTACGCGGCGTGCCGTGTAAATGCTCTTTCTCGTTGATGGACTCGCCGTGGTCGGCCGCGTAAATCACAATCGCTTTCTTATCACGAAGCTGGTCGATCACCCGGCTGAGGAAGGTATCCACATACAGAATCGAGTTATCGTAGGCATTGATCAGCTCCTGCTTGCTACAGTTCTTGTTAATGCCGACGCACTCAGGCGTCCATTTGGCGAAATCGCGCGTGTAACGCTGATAGTAGCTGTAGTGTGACCCTTTGGTATGCAGAACAATAAGGTGCTTACCCTGCGGATGGTTTTTCAGCGACTGTTCCATCTCAGAGAGCAGCAGCATGTCATCAACGTTCTTTCCACGGTTACGCGGCTCGGCGCCAATCTGCTCGCGGTAGGCGATGTTATCCGCCATGGTGTTGGTGTAGAACCACATCTCACTTTGCATGGCGAACAGATCGGAGCTAAATCCAAGCTGCTTCAGAACAGCAAACACGTTTTGCTCTTTGAGAGTGCGCTGAGGATTATCACTCGCACCGCCCTCACGAACAAACATACAGCGCAACGAGAGCTTCGTGGCGGTATCGCAGGAGTAGCCGCGGTAGGCTACAAGGTTCTTTTCCTGTGCCAGTTTCGGGGTGGTATCGCGGTCATAACCGAGAATACCCATATGATCCCAGCGCGTCGTTTCGCCGATAACGAAGACCACGTAAGTATCATCCAGCCCGTCAGCCGGAGCCTGGTAGGTGAACTTTTTGGTCGGATTAATCAGCGATTTCACATCGCTGGATTCGTCCGCCTGAGCCCAGGCATAAAGACCTAACGCCGACAGCCAGTTAGACGGCAGATACGAGTTAGCCACCACGCCGCCATAGCTTGGCATATCTACGCCTGTCGCTTTTTCGATCCGTTTTTGCTGTTTTTCCATCAGGCGAATAGGCGCCCATACCAGCAGACCCGCCAGAAGGACGACGGCGACGTTGCGGATG
Source organism: Enterobacter sp. DTU_2021_1002640_1_SI_PRY_ASU_LCPMC_013 (assembly GCF_032389435.1). Lineage (NCBI taxonomy): Bacteria > Pseudomonadati > Pseudomonadota > Gammaproteobacteria > Enterobacterales > Enterobacteriaceae > Enterobacter > Enterobacter sp. DTU_2021_1002640_1_SI_PRY_ASU_LCPMC_013. Next base: position 235,017 of record NZ_CP135594.1, on the reverse strand, counting down.
CGTTGCCCACGGGTACGCAGCTGGCGTAACAGGGTATAGCGACAGGTATTACTCCAGATAAAGAAGAGCGGGATCAGGCAGGTCAAAATCGTCCACACGATGAACCCTTGTCCCACCACCTCTTTCGAGAGATCGATGTCCGTGGTCATCACCGAGGCCACAATACCGTAGCCAATGACCACATTCATGAATGTCATGTAATAGCTTGCGGCGGCAGAGATAATCACCACCAGCGAGGCCAGAACCTGCCATGTACGTCTGCCAAAAAGCGAGAGCAGACGTAGCAGGAAGAAGGTTGCCAGAATTGAGCCAAACACTTCAATCGCGGCGAAAATCCCGTTTCTTACGGTGAGGTGTTCAAAATAACCTTCCACTCTTCTGAACAGCACCGCGCCATTCAGAAACAAACCGATATAGACAGCCAGCATCAGACACAATCTTTGCTGGGTAAGAGACCTGATATATTTCATGCAAACAACCCTGGGGGAAGGGGTATAAAGACCCGCCGAATCTCATTGAGAAAGCAGACAGAGTAAGTAGGTGCGAGATAAACCGTTATCAGAAACGTCTACAAGCGCGATAAGTAGACCACAGCGAGGAAGAAAAGTGGCAGCAGAGAATGTGAATCGATGAAAATTTTTACAAAATAACAAGTCCGGAAGTGATATGGCGATAAAAAAAGAGGCCCTGCGGCCCCTTTTTATCGAATCATGCATGCGCTTCTTTATATACCTCGCGCTGCGGCTGACGAATCGTGGTGGACAGCGCCAGCGAAATAATCAGCAAGGCAAATATCACGCAGAATGTCACGTAGAAGCCACCAAACAGCGAGGCAATCAGCGACCCGCAAATACTGCCGATACCGAAGCCGAGATAAATCACACCGTAGTTTTTCGCCAGATTGTTCAGGCCGAAGAACTCGCTCACCAACGACGGGAAGACGGTAATGGTGCCGCCAAAGTTAAAGGCTACGCAGGCTATCGCCGCAAAGAATGTCGCTTCGTTCAGCGGAGCGAACAGCAGCGCCGCCATCCCCACCAGGGAGATCACCTGCCCCAGCGTAATCACGCGGATCCGGGCGATTTTGTCAGACAAGATACCCAGTACCAGACGACCCGAGAGGTTAGCGATGGAGATGACCGTTACCGCGTTCGCCGCCGTCGCCGCGTCCAGTTTCACCATTCCCTGCGCGATATCTTTCGCCACGCCGATGACATACAGACCGCTCATGCAGGCCGTCAGGAACATCACCGCCAGCATCCAGTACTGCGGTTTACGCATGGACTGTGCAAGGGTGAAATCATTTTCCACCACACCGTTAACGGTTTTCACTTCCTGCTGCGGCGCGTCTTTCATCAGCGTTGCGCCGAAGAGGATCATCACCAGCACAATCACGCCCCAGATCATAAAGGTTTTCTCAAGCCCCACCGAGGCCAGCAGATGCGCATCGATGAATTTGAAGCCGAGGCTGCCCAGGCCATATGAACCGATGGCAAACGCGGAGATAAGCCCTTTACGCTCCGGGAACCACTTCACGCAGTTAGACAGCGTCAGCAGGTAACCTGCGCCGTCCGCCAGCCCCACCAGCACCCCGGCGCTCAGCCACAGCATCATCAGGTTGTCGGAATATGCCGTCAGGAAGAAGCCCACGCCCAGCAAGATCCCGGAGGCCATGGTTACACGCTTCACGCCGAAGCGCTCCTGAAGTTTGCCCGCCACGGAAGAGGAAATTGCTAACCCAAGACTCAGCAAGCCGAAGGAGAACGCCACCTGGCTTATCGGCGCGCCGATCTTATCAGACAGGGCGCTGTTAAACAGGCTCCAGGTATAGACCGATCCCAGTGCGAACTGGGTAACGATGGTGCCGAATAGCGTCAGCCAACGCGTGCGGTTATAAGTTGATGTGTTCATGGCAGTGTCCTGCAAGATAAATTAAGGAAATTCGCTGAGGACACGATAAACAAAACCCTATAACGCCAGGGGTAAAACGGCATGAAATGCAGGAGAAACGGAATGAAATGCCTGGAAGCGGGAATGAATGACCTTGCCGGAGAAGAAAAAGCTCAAAGGTGAGTGGTCACTATCGCTACAGCCCTCGCCGTTATTGTATTAAATATGTTACCGCAGCGTTTAAAAAGTAACAACCCTTTAAAATTTGGCGCTCAATCCCAGCGTATATAAATATTCTTCTTCAGTTTGCTGGTTATAGCTGATCTTCGCCCAAGGGTGTAAATCACCATACTGCGTATCGACACGCCACCCCAATGAGTTCACGCTGGCATGCCAGAGTGGATCGGTAAGCGACTGCGTGGTGGTTGTATCCTCAAACGCATTCACTGGTGCGGGGGGAGCGCCATCAGTGCGCCACGCCATTACGGGTCCGGTGGTGAAATGTCCCGCCACGGGAAAATTCCAGCCAACGCTCAGAACGGTTTCCGCATCCGAACCGGAGGGATCGTTCAGGGTAAACCCCGCAGCATTCTGCGTGCGGTTAATACGCTCCGCGAGAATATCTTCATAACGAGGTTGGTGATCGGCGTCCCATGTATAGCGTTCCGTCGTATTACTTTGAGCATCTGAAACGATATATTCCTGTTGCCACGCAAAAGCGGTGTTACAAAAAAGCAGGCAGACTGAAACACCCACCAGGCCAGAAGCAGCATGGCGACCACTGATTTTTTTTATCATCATCAAAGCGACTCCAGAAAGAGCCGAGTTCGGCGATATATGTCATTGTTCGAAGAGGTATTAGGGCGTATAGCCCTGTATTAACTATTGTCTCTTTAGCAGACACGTCAAGCCGGGCAGATTGAAATTTTTGCGTTTACCGTATCAGGAAGGGAGATGACCTATGCAACGTTGCGGCTGGGTAAGCCAGGATCAGCTTTATATCGATTATCACGACAAGGAATGGGGCGTACCGGAAACCGACGGTAAAAAACTGTTTGAAATGATTTGCCTTGAAGGCCAGCAGGCCGGACTGTCGTGGATCACCGTTCTGAAAAAGCGTGAGAACTATCGCAAAGCCTTCCACCAGTTCGATCCGGTAGCGGTTGCCGCCATGAACGACGACGACGTGGAAAGGCTGGTTCTGGATACCGGTATCATCCGCCATCGCGGTAAAATTCAGGCCATTATTGGTAACGCGCGTGCTTATCTGGCGATGGAGCAAAACGGCGAACCCTTCTCAGCATTCGTCTGGTCGTTTGTGGATAACGAGCCGAAGGTGACGCAGGCCGCCACGCTTGCAGAGATCCCAACGTCGACCCCCGCCTCAGATGCCCTGTCGAAAGCGCTGAAAAAACGCGGCTTTAAGTTTGTGGGCACCACCATCTGTTACTCCTTTATGCAGGCCTGCGGGCTGGTCAATGACCACATTACGGACTGCTTCTGCCATCCGGAGGGCCACCATGATCCGCAAATGGCAAAGTGAGGACACCGCTCCGCTTTTGAGTCTGTGGCTGGAGAGCACCACCGAGGCGCATCCGTTTATCGACGCAAGTTACTGGCAAGCGAATGAAGCGGTAGTGCGGGATGAATACCTTCCCGCCGCCGAGACCTGGGTCTGGGAAGAAAACAGTACCCTGTGCGGTTTTATCAGCGTCATGCAGTTCCAGTTCGTGGGGGCGTTGTTTGTCGCCCCGGCGTTCATCGGAAAGGGGATCGGGCGTGCGCTGCTGAACCACGTTCAGCAGCACTATCCGTATTTAACTCTGGAGGTGTATCAGAAAAACGTGCGGGCGGTGAATTTCTATCATGCTCAGGGTTTTCGCATCGAAGACAGCGCCTGGCAGGATGATACCCAACACCCGACGTGGATCATGAGCTGGCAGGCGGATCAAACGCCGTAAGGGTAAGCGCCGGCCCCTCATATTTCTCCACCCATGCCAGCGCCGTATTCCCCGCGCAGCCATTCCCCAGCTTCGAGCTGGGGAGATCTTTGGTCAGCACGTTTACGGCGCCGTTCTTACAAATACCGCCCTCGTCCAGCGCCAGATCAGGCCATGCGCCCTGATGAATGCAGAAAACGCCAGGGCGGATCCCGTCACTCACCACGGCGCCTGCCAGCACCTGCCCGCGCGCGTTCCAGACCCGAACGAGGTCGCCGTGGTTAATCCCCCGCGCCTTTGCGTCATCGCTATTCAGCGCAATCGGCTCACGACCGGCCACCGCATACTGCTCGCGCAAAGCCGAATAGTTGAGCTGGCTGTGCAGACGATGGGCGGGATGGGCAGACAGCAGCTGAAGCTGCCCCGGCTGCGCATTGCCATGCCATTCGTCCGGCTCCAGCCACGCCGGATGTGGCGGACAGTCCGCGTAGCCAAAGCTGGCGATGCGTTCGCTGTAGATCACAATCTTCCCGCTTTCGGTTTTTAGCGGGTGATTCTCCGGATCGCGACGGAAGTCAGCAAAGCGCACAAACCGCGCATTCTGCTCGCTTTCCGGCATTTCGAAGAGTTGGTTCGCCTCCCAGAACTCAGCGAATGGCGGCAGCGTCACGCCCTGCGCAGCCCCGCGCTGGCTGGCAATCTGGTAAAACGTTTCCAGCCATTGCAGATCGGTTTTGCCCTCGGTGAAACGCTCCCGACCGCCCGCTTCCCACATGTCACTCAGGTCGGCAAAGACATCAAAATCATCCCGCGCTTCATCCCGGGGAGCCACGACGCGCTTCATCGGCACCATATGCTGATTACTGTAATCCCCCGTCATGGTGAGATCGTTACGCTCGAACGAGGTCGTGGCGGGCAAAACGATATCGGCATGTTTCGCTGACGCGGTCCAGAAGCACTCCGAGATCACCACCAGCTCCGGTTTCTGCCAGGCGCGGATCAGGCGGTTAGTATCCTGGTGATGGGTGAAGTTGGCCCCACCCGCCCACCAGACAAACTTAATATCCGGGAAATGCCGATCCTGGCCGTTGTGCTGATAAAACCCGCCTGGGTTCTCCAGGGCTTCAACAATGCGTGCCACCGGAATTTTATCTACCGCGTCCACGCCACCCTGCACCGAGCCCTGCATGGAGGCCAGCACCGCGGCTTTTCGCGTCGGGTTGCCGCCGTTAGCAAAGTGATAGGAAAGCCCAAAACCGCCGCCGGGTGTGCCAATCTGCCCGAGCATCGCGGCGAGCGTCACCAGCATCCAGTGCTTCTGCTCGCCAAACTGCTGGCGCTGCATCCCCCAGCCGGACATGAGCATCGTGACACGGCTATGGAATAACGCCGCCAGTTCGCGGATTTTAACGGCATCAACGCCGCAAATCGCCGCAGCCCACTCTGCGGTTTTGGCGATACCGTCGGTTTGTCCCGTCAGGTAGTCGGCAAATTTATCGAAGCCCGTGGTGCAGCGCGCCAGAAATTCCGTATCGTGCCAGCCGTTCTCCACCAGGGTGTGGGCGATGCCCAGCATCATCGCCACGTCGGTGCCCATATGCGGCGCGATCCACTCGGCGCTGTCGCCGAAGAAATCCAGCGTTTCAGAACGCATCGGATCGATACAGATGATGCGCTTGCCGCTTTTGCGCAGCGCATCAAAGTAGGAAACGCCCTGCTCGTCGGACGCATTCCAGGCAATTTTCAGGGTATTGAGCGGGTTGGCGCTCCAGAGCACCACCACCTCCGCATGCTCCAGCACCAGCGGCCAGCTGGTCTGCTGCTGATAAACCTCATTCCCGCCCACGACATACGGCATGATCGCCTGCGCCGCGCCGGTCGAGTAATCACCCAGATGGCCGGTGTATCCTCCGGCCAGGCTCATATAGCGTTGCAGCAGGGTTGCGGCCTTATGCAGCACGCCGTTCGAGCGCCAGCCATAGGAGCCGGCAAAAATGGACGACGGGCCATAGCTGTCGCGAATGCGTTTATGCTGGGTATGGATCAGCGCCAGCGCGTCGTCCCAGCTCACGCGTACGAACTCATCCTGCCCGCGAATACCCTGCGGCTTATCCGGTGACGCCAGAAAGCCTTTACGCACCATCGGCCAGCGGACGCGGGTTTTACTGTGTACCTGATCGCGAACGACGGTCTGTAAAGAGTTGAGATGGCGCGAAGGCAAAGCCCCGCGAGACGACAGCACAGTGTCGCCATCGGTTTCGACCAGCATCGGCCCCCAGTGGGCGGCGGTCAGAATGGTTTTTGTTGAGGTGCTCAAAGCGTGCGCTCCTGGTTGCGTGCAGGTGTTTCGGCCTTTCATTGAGGCAGTTTATCGTTTGTGACAAATTTCAGAGTTATACACTGAATTTTCTCCGTATCCGGACGTCATAATCCACTGCCACGTCCATCGTGGCAAAGAATAAAAAGGATTAAGGAAATAAGATGAAAAAACGCGTACTCGTTATTGCCGCTCTGGTGAGCGGCGCACTGGCTGTTTCTGGCTGCACAACCAACCCTTACACCGGTGAACGCGAAGCGGGCAAATCCGGCATTGGCGCGGGTATTGGTTCCCTGGTGGGCGCTGGCGTTGGCGCACTCTCCTCCTCCAAGAAAGATCGTGGCAAAGGTGCGCTGATTGGCGCAGCGGCAGGCGCAGCCCTGGGCGGCGGCGTGGGTTATTACATGGACGTGCAGGAAGCAAAACTGCGTGACAAAATGAAAGGTACGGGCGTGAGCGTGACGCGCAGCGGTGACAACATCATCCTGAACATGCCAAACAACGTGACCTTTGACAGCAGCAGCGCGACGCTGAAACCCGCCGGCGCGAACACCCTGACCGGCGTGGCCGCAGTGCTGAAAGAGTACAATAAAACTGCCGTGAACGTGATTGGCTACACCGACAGCACCGGCAGCCAGGATCTGAACATGCGTCTGTCCCAGCAGCGTGCCGATTCCGTGGCCAGCTCGCTGATCGCCCAGGGCGTAGAAGCGAACCGCATCCGCACCAGCGGTATGGGTCCGGCTAACCCGATCGCCAGCAACAGCACGGCGGAAGGCAAAGCGCAGAACCGCCGCGTTGAGATTACGTTAAGCCCGGTGCAGTAGGTAAAAGCAAAACGGCAACCCCGTTGCCGTTTTTAGTGTTTGCGCCCTCTCCCGTGGGAGAGGGTTGGGGTGAGGACATCAGACCGCAACCTCCGGTAAGCGCAGCGCCACCCGGTAAATTGCTTGATTCGCCAGATTTTCCCGCTAAGGTATTCTCACTAAATTCAGGGAAATCAGCGATGATCAAACCAACCCGGGCCACCATCAGCGACGTGGCGAAAGCCGCCAAAACCGGTAAAACCAGCATTTCACGCTACCTCAACGGCGAGAAACACCTGCTTTCCGATGCGCTGCTGGCGCGAATCGAACAGGCCATTGCCGATCTCGACTACCGTCCCAGCCTGATGGCGCGCGGCCTCAAGCGGGGTCGCACCCGTCTGATTGGCCTCATCATCGCCGATATCACCAACCCCTACTCCGTAAACGTCCTCAGCGGCATCGAAGCGGCGTGCCGTGAGAAAGGCTTTACCCCGCTGGTCTGTAACACCAATAACGAGGTTGATCAGGAGCTGCATTACCTCGATCTGCTGCGCAGCTATCAGGTGGAAGGGATTGTGGTGAATGCCGTCGGGATGCGAGAAGAGGGGCTAAATCGTCTGCAACAATCGTCTCTGCCAATGGTGCTTATTGACCGAAAAATCCCGGAATTTGCCTGCGATGTGGTCGGGCTGGATAACACCCAGGCGGCTACCACCGCCACTGAGCACCTGATTGAACAGGGCTTCGAAGCCATTTTATTCCTGAGCGAACCGCTGGGCATGGTTAACACCCGCCGCGACCGCCTGGCTGCATTTCGTGCCACGCTGGCGCGATATCCCGGCGTGATCGCCGAGAATGCCGAAATCCCCCTGCATGAAGCCGGGGAGCTGGATAATACCCTCCGCCAGTTCCATACCCGCCATCGGGGTATGCGCAAGGCGGTGATCTCCGCGAACGGGGCGCTGACGCTTCAGGTTGCCCGCTCGCTTAAACGCATTGGCCTGCACTGGGGCAGCGACATCGGCTTACTCGGCTTTGATGAACTGGAGTGGGCAGAACTTGCTGGCGTAGGCATCACCACCCTCAAACAACCCACCTGGCAGATCGGCTATGCCGCGGTTGAACAAGTGGTTCGCCGCATTGAAGGCACCCGCGACGCCGTACGCGAGCAGGTTTTTTCCGGCGAGCTGATCGTTCGCGGCTCAACCGCCCGTTAATTCCCCCTTCGTGACAGCGATCATAAATTCAGCATCCCGATCTTTTCTTTGGAACCGGTTCCATCTAGCGTAATACTATCGATTACGCTCTGGAGTCAGGAAATGAGCAGGAAAATTATGGTGGTCACCGCCGCGTATGGTGCGGATCAGGTGCGACAGGCAGGCGGTCAACGGGCAATGCTTCCCGTTATTGCCGGCGCAGGAGCTGATGGCGTTGAAATCCGCCGCGAGCTCTTCAGCAACGACGAGTTAATGGCCCTGCCTGCGCTCGGCGAGTCCATTGAACTGCTGGGTTTACTGGCGTGCTACTCCGCCCCGGCCCCCCTGTTTATGCCCGATGGCACCCTCAACACGGATCTCCCGCGCTACCTTAGCGAAGCCAGCGCCCTGAACGCGCTGTGGCTTAAAGTCTCGCTGGGTCATTTCAGCGACAAACAGCCGCTTGAAGCCCTGCGCGCACTGCTGGATGAAAGCGGCATGACGCTGGTGGTGGAAAACGACCAGACCGACTGCGGGCAGCTCGCGCCGATGCAGCGCTTCAAAGCCGCCTGCCGGGTAATGGCGCTACCGGTCACACTGACGTTCGATATGGGCAACTGGCTGTGGGTTGGCGACTCCCCGGAAGAGGCTGCACGTCAGCTGGCTCCCGCCGTGAGCTATATTCATGTCAAGTCCGCAGTCCCGCATAAGGCGCAGTTCCGCGCCGTCGCGCCGGATCAGACCGATTCTCGCTGGCGGGATCTACTTAATCAACTCCCTGCCGATGCGCCACGCGGTATCGAATTTCCGCTGGAAGGGACGGATCTCACCGCCGTCACCCGCCATTACGTCAACCTGCTGCGCGAGGAGTAAACCATGCACAAGACGCTGGACGTTATCACTATTGGCGAGGCCATGGCGATGTTTGTCGCCACCGAAACGGGCGAGCTGAGCGCAGTGGAGCACTTCATTAAACGCGTGGCAGGCGCCGAGTTGAATGTTGCTACCGGCCTTGCGCGGCTGGGGCTGAATGTCGGCTGGGTAAGCCGCGTGGGAAATGACAGCTTTGGCCATTTTGTTCTCGACTCACTGAAAAAAGAGGGCATTGATGCCGCAGGCGTGACCCTCGACGGACGCTTTGCGACGGGCTTTCAGCTGAAATCTAAAGTTGAAAATGGAACCGATCCCATCGTGGAGTATTTCCGCAAAGGCTCAGCGGCAAGCCATCTCTCCGTGGATGATTATCACGCCGCGTATTTCTCCTCCGCGCGCCACCTGCACCTGAGCGGCGTGGCGGCGGCGCTCTCGACCAGCTCGTACGATTTACTGGATCACGCGGCTTCGGCAATGAAAGCGCAGGGCAAAACGATCTCTTTCGATCCGAACCTGCGCCCGGTGCTGTGGAAAAGCGAAGCGGAGATGGCTGAGAAACTCAACCGACTGGCGTTTCAGGCGGACTGGGTTCTGCCGGGCATAAAAGAGGGAATGATCCTCACTGGCGAAAGCACGCCCGAAGGCATTGCTGATTTTTACCTCAACAGAGGGGTAAAAGCCGTGGTGCTGAAAACCGGTGCCGACGGCGCATGGTTCAAAACTGCCGACGGCGAGCAAGGCGCCGTCGCTGCGGTAAAAGTCGACAACGTGGTCGATACCGTGGGCGCGGGCGATGGGTTTGCCGTCGGGGTCATCAGCGCTCTGCTGGAGGGCAAACCGCTGTCGCAGGCCGTGGCGCGAGGCAACAAAATTGGTTCGCTGGCGATTCAGGTGCAGGGCGACAGCGAAGGATTACCAACACGAGCAGAGCTCGGCGTCTAAATTCCCTCTCCCTGTGGGAGAAGGCCTGGGTGAGGGCAGCAATCCGCACCAGATAATTAAGCCACCGTGTACCCTACAGACAACGGCGGCAACAACCTCAACAACAGAGGCAAGCCTATGAACAGTTCGACCAATGCAGTAAAACGCTGGTGGTACATCATGCCAATCGTGTTTATCACGTACAGCCTGGCGTACCTGGATCGTGCCAACTTCAGTTTCGCATCCGCCGCCGGGATCAACGAAGACCTCGGGATCACCAAAGGGGTCTCCTCCCTGCTGGGTGCCCTCTTCTTCCTGGGTTATTTCTTCTTCCAGATCCCCGGCGCGATTTACGCTGAACGCCGCAGCGTGCGAAAGCTCATTTTCATCTGCCTGATCTTATGGGGTGCCTGTGCGTCGCTTACTGGCGTGGTGAATAACATTCCTGCTCTGGCGGCTATTCGCTTTATTCTCGGCGTGGTTGAGGCGGCCGTCATGCCAGCAATGCTGATTTATATCAGCAACTGGTTCACAAAATCTGAGCGTTCACGTGCCAATACGTTCCTGATACTCGGTAACCCGGTCACCGTGTTGTGGATGTCGGTGGTTTCCGGCTACCTGATCCAGTCCTTCGGCTGGCGCGAGATGTTCATCATCGAAGGGGTTCCTGCGATTATCTGGGCCTTCTGCTGGTGGGTGCTGGTGAAAGATAAGCCAGCCCAGGCGAAATGGCTTTCTGAGGACGAAAAAGCCGCACTCCAGGCGCAGCTGGATAAAGAGCAGCAGGGGCTGAAAGCGGTGCGTAACTATGGCGAAGCCTTCCGCTCACGGAACGTTATTCTGCTGTGCGCACAGTATTTTACCTGGAGTATTGGCGTGTACGGCTTTGTGCTGTGGCTGCCGTCGATTATCCGCAGCGGCGGTGAAAACCTTGGCATGGTGGAAGTGGGCTGGCTGTCATCGGTGCCTTACCTGGCTGCGACCATCGCGATGATTATCGTCTCCTGGGCATCGGACAAGCTGCAAAACCGTAAGCTGTTCGTCTGGCCACTGCTGCTGATCGCTGCTTTTGCCTTCATTGGCTCCTGGGCCGTAGGCGCGAACCACTTCTGGGCTTCGTATACGCTGCTGGTGATTGCGGGTGCGGCCATGTATGCCCCGTATGGTCCGTTCTTTGCCATCATCCCGGAAATGCTGCCGCGTAACGTCGCAGGGGGCGCGATGGCGTTGATCAACAGTATGGGCGCGCTGGGTTCGTTCTTTGGATCGTGGTTTGTGGGCTATCTGAACGGCGCCACCGGCAGCCCATCGGCCTCTTACATCTTTATGGGGGTGGCGCTTTTTGCCTCGGTATGGCTTACTCTGATTGTTAAGCCTGCTAATAATCAACAGCTACCCGTCGGCGCACGCCACGCCTGAATCCTTTTAAAATCAACGGAGATTAGCATGAAGCCGTCCGTCATTTTGTACAAAGTACTGCCCGAAGACCTGCAAAAACGCCTGGAAGAACACTTTACCGTTACCCGGGTCAAGAACCTCAGCCCGGAAACCGTGGCACAGCACGCCGACGCGTTTGCCAGCGCCGAGGGCCTGCTGGGTTCGAGCGAAAAGGTGGATGCAGCGCTGCTGGAGAAAATGCCGAAGCTTCGTGCTACCTCAACCGTTTCGGTGGGATACGACAATTTCGACGTGGATGCGCTAAACGCGCGCAGCATCCTGCTGATGCACACGCCGCATGCCCTGACGGAGACCGTCGCCGACACGCTGATGGCGCTGGTGCTCAGTACCGCGCGTCGCGTGGTGGAAGTGGCCGAGCGCGTGAAAGCGGGCGAATGGACGAAAAGCATTGGCCCGGACTGGTTCGGCGTGGACGTTCATGGCAAAACGCTGGGGATTGTTGGGATGGGGCGCATCGGTCTGGCACTGGCACAGCGCGCGCATTTCGGCTTCAACATGCCCATCCTGTATAACGCACGCCGTCACCACACTGAAGCTGAAGAACGTTTCAATGCCCGCTACTGCGAGCTTGATACGCTGTTGCAGGAAGCCGACTTTGTCTGCCTGATCCTGCCGCTGACGGATGAAACGCGTCATCTCATCGGCAAAGCGGCGTTTGAAAAGATGAAGAAATCGGCCATTTTCATCAACGCGGGTCGTGGTCCGGTGGTCGATGAGAAGGCGCTGATTGAGGCACTGCAAAACGGTGAGATCCACGCCGCCGGTCTGGACGTGTTTGAACAGGAGCCGCTGCCGGTGGATTCTCCGCTACTGACCATGCCGAACGTCGTCGCCCTGCCCCACATCGGCTCTGCCACTCATGAAACACGCTACAATATGGCGGCGACCGCCGTGGATAACCTGATTGCCGCGCTCGGCGGTAAAGTGGATAAGAACTGCGTTAACCCACAGATACAACAGTAGAAACGAAAAAACCCGCCAGAAGGCGGGTTTTTGAATTTTGTGCTACTGGGTTGGAAGCTTACAGGCTTACAACGTTACCAGCTGCTGGGCCTTTAGCGCCGCTTTCGATGGTGAAGGAAACTTTCTGACCTTCATCCAGAGATTTGTAGCCATCGTTCTGGATAGCAGAGAAGTGTACGAACACGTCTTTAGAGCCATCGTCAGGAGTGATGAAGCCGAAACCTTTATCAGCGTTGAACCATTTTACCAGACCAGTCATTTTAGCAGACATAGAAATTACCTTATTAACAAATATATTGTGCCTTCCGGCTTGATGGATTGCGTTACAGATTTTTAAGCGATGAAGGAAGGGTCACTACGAAGGGTATCTATGGATAACAATCTGGACTGCTTTACTAAACTGCTTTAGGTCTGTGTAACAAACCGACGAACATAGTTATACCGATGTGGTAGATGAATGACAAGCGTTATTTTCATCAAGCATAAAAAAAACCCCGCCGAAGCGGGGGGTTTTCTTATTCCGTAGCAGCGACCGCTGCGCTCCAGGCCTGGCTAAAGGCCTGATGCTGGGACGCGAGCGGCCCGATCAGCGCGTTGTACTGGCTCGCCTGCTGGGAGGTCGGGAACTGGATACCGTTAGAGACGAAGCTCACCTGCGTACCTTGTTCACTAATAAAGTCACCCACCTGAACCAGCTGCTGAGTAAAGACCTGCGCCGCCGGGATCAGCGGTTGCAAGGCGTTTGACGGCTTGGTCACGACTTTCTCATACACCTGGTCATAGACCGGTTTGAGATCCTCGCCCTGCTTCAACGCGGAACGCGACGCATCAGCCTGCATTTTGGCATTTTGCAGCTGCTGGCTCAGTACCCCAAGCGCGCCATTTGACTGGCGCAGCGGTTCGCGCTGGGTCATATAATCCTGTGGAACGCGGATGGCATTCACGCTATCCACTACCGGGCGAATACCGGAATCCATCGCCTGGCTTACCTGCTGTGAATAGCCATACAGAATGGCGTAATCCGACACGAATGGACCAAACTGTTTTTTCTGATCCGCAGTCAGCGTTGGTAAACGCTCGCCGCTACGCATCACTGTATTCTGTAGAAAATCGATAAACGCTTTGCGCTGATCGCCTTCTTTATCGAAACACCCACTCAGGCTAACAACCATCAACAACGCCGCAATAGGCGCAAACCAGCGAGAGCAGGACTTTCCTGTCGCCATTTTATTACTCCTTTCACCCAAAAAGCGCACACCGGCACACGCGTGCCCAACGCTGACAAGGATAGTCCAGGTCAGCCTTGCAAGATAGAGTTTTCATGCAAAACGGGTATTCCCGTTTTTGTACTGACTATTTACAAAAAAATACCTGTGCATCCCTACATATGACTAATCAGGTAATTAGCATAACTATCCATATAGCTGAAACGCGTAAAGCGATCGTTATCGCACAATTAATCACAGCCGTGACGATCCTGTGTCTGGTTTAGGGACTATTCTTAACAGGCTCTCTGATGTTCATGATCCCGATGTGTGATTTATGAGGAGTTCTCAATGGAATTAAAAGATCCTGAGTTTGAGCTGCTGAGCAGCCTGGAACAGATTATTTTTAAAGATGTACCGCCGACGGTTACCCTGAATCAAAAGTCCAATCCTTTTAGTGAATTTGAGCGTTTACGCAAAGGATCGGGCCTGAAAACAGATGAATTCGCAAGAGCGATGGGTGTCAGCGTAGCGATGGTGCTGGAGTGGGAGTCAAAACGTGAAAAACCAACCCCAGCCGAGCTAAAGCTGATGCGCCTGATCCAGGCAAACCCTGACCTTCGCAAGCAGTTAGCCTGATAAAGTTTGTTTGCCCCCGCCCTTGCGGGGGCTTGTGTTTACAGGCTTTCACATCGCCATCCCGTCTCTTCCCACACCAGTTCATGCGTCAGCTTCAGCCCTGCCAGAAAGGCTTCATCATGCGACACCACCAGCAGCGCGCCGGGGTAATCGGCTAAGGCCGCTTCTATGGCCTGAACAGAGGCCAGATCAAGATGGTTGGTCGGCTCATCCAGAAGCAACAGCTGCGTTGCCGCTTCACGCCACAATACGCAGGCCAGCGCGGCCTTCAGGCGCTCGCCGCCACTCAGTTCGGCCAGTGGTAGTGTCACTTTCTCTGCGCCCAGCTGAAGCTGCGCTAAACGGGTACGCAACGCCCCCTCTTCGAGCGGCGTATTGCCGAGGCTAAGGTGAGTCATCACCGACTGCGACAGATCCAGCCGGGAAAGATGCTGATCGAGATACGCACACCTGACGGAGACCTTACAGGTTCCCGTAACAGGGGCGGTTTCGCCCAACATCACTTTCAACAGCGTGGATTTTCCACAGCCGTTCGGCCCGCGTAGCGCCACGCGCATTGGGCCATCCATTCGCCAGTTTATCGGGGAGACAGGCACGTGCGGAAGCACCAGTTCTTCCAGCACCAGCACCTGTTTTCCTTCCGGGATTTCACTGCCCGGCAGGGTAAACATCACCGTGTTATCCTCTTCAACCCGCTCGCGTGCCTGGTTGACCGCAGCGTTCAGAGCATGATTTTGATCGCTATGCTGTTTTTTCCAGGAACCAATACGCTCTTTAGCCGCCCCTTTGTATTTGACCCGTTCAAACGAGGCGATGTTAAGGCTGTCGACCGTGCGAAGCGTTTTGGCTGAACGCCGCAGGCTGTCGTCATGCTCTTTATGCATACGGGCGCGGGTACGCTTGCGTTCGGTGGCAGCATGCTCCAGCGCGGCGCGGGCAGCCAGCTGCTCAGCATCACGCTGGGTTCGATAGCCAGCATAATTCCCACCGTAGCTGCGCAGGCCCAATGCGCTCAGTTCAAGGATACGCGATACCTGGGCCAGCAACTCACGGTCGTGGGAGGCCACCAGCACCCCGCCCTGATACCGGGAAAGCTGCTCGTAGAACCACACGCGGCCTTGCCTGTCGAGGTGGTTGGTCGGTTCGTCCAGCAGCAGGTAATCAGCATCTGCGGCGAATGCGCCGCACAGCAAGGCACGAATGCGCTCGCCGCCGCTCAGCTCTGCCGCGCGTTTATTCGGGTCAAAAGGGGGAAGTTTTGCAGTGATAAAAGCCTGGCTCAGCCGTTCAGCCAGATCCCAGTAACCATCGAGCGTGTCGAGATCGTCGGGTTCATAATGACCGCTGTCGATGCGCGTGCGCGCCGCAAAGATCGCGTCGTAACCAAGCAGTCCGGCAAGAGTCGTATCCGCAGAAATATCCTGCTGCTGCGCCACATAGACGTGTGTACCAAAGCGCTCAATATGACCGCTGGCGGGTTCATCAACCCCTGCCAGCAGCCGCAGAAGACGTGTTTTACCGCTGCCGTTGCGGCCAACCAGCGCGCACACTGACGCATCCAGAGAAAGATTCAGTGGACCAAAAAGGATATCGCCCGTCGCAAACTGACAGGTGACCTGATGCAAAATAAAAGAGGGGGACTGCGCAAAATGAGCCATAAGCACTCCTGAATGAAATCAAAACATCCCCTGCCGACGCGGTGCGTTGAGCAAGGATCGAAATTCATCAGTCGTGTTTGTTCATTTTTGGGGGGCGCTCCTGAGGGCGAAATTTAACGGGAACAAGAATAACGGCAATGCGCCGCTCATTTCAAGGTTAAATTTTCACCAGCGCTATTGCCCGAGCGTAAAAAACCCGCCGAAGCGGGTCTCTCAAATCAGATAAACGCAAACGCATCGCCAAACAGACGATCTTCCCGCGCGTCACGATCGTTGCAGAACAGGTCGCGGGCAATTTTTGCCATTTCAAAGCGACCGGCAATATAGATATCGTGCCCGGCCAGCGTCCCGTGATCCTGCAATACCGCAGTCAGCACCGTACCGCTGCGCCCGCACCAGCCCTCTTCCGGCTGCTCGACAACCGGCTCAATGCGCAGGTTTGGATGATTTACGCTCAGCGCTTCCAGCTCAGACAGATCGTAAAGATGCTTCTCTTCACGGCCGCCCCAGTAGATGGTGATATCGCGATTTGGATTACGCGCCAGCGCGGTCAGCAGAATAGAGCGGACATAAGAGAAGCCCGTGCCACCGGCAATCAGGATCAGCGGACGGTCTTCGTCTTCACGCAGCCAGGCCTCGCCATGAGGAATATCGACCACGATTTCACGCTCTTTCAGGATGCGGTCCATCACGGCCATCGCGTACAGGTTAAGCTCAGACGCACCAATATGCAGCTCAATAAATTCCTTCTCTGCTGGCGTTGAGGCCATAGAGAAAGGACGCTTATCACGCTCGTCCATCACGACCATCAGGTACTGACCGGCACGGAATGAGAAGGCCGCTTCAGGAACCAAACGGACGCGATATACGGTGTCGGTAATAGCATCTACCGACGTCACTTTACAGCTTAAGGTTGTCATTCGCTCTCTCTGTCGGGAAGTCTATAGGGCTAAACGGTCTTATTCTGCCTTACCGTTATTCATTATGGCCAGCTCGTCCCAGATCGCGTCAATTCGCGCGGTCACGGCAGGATCTTTTTCGATCGGGCGACCCCATTCACGGTCGGTTTCGCCAGGCCATTTGTTCGTGGCATCCAGTCCCATTTTTGAGCCAAGTCCGGAAACCGGCGAGGCAAAGTCCAGGTAATCAATCGGCGTGTTTTCCACTAACACCGTATCACGCGCCGGATCCATACGCGTGGTGATGGCCCAGATGACGTCATTCCAGTCGCGGGCATTGACGTCATCATCGCAGACAATCACAAACTTGGTATACATAAACTGGCGCAGGAAAGACCATACGCCCATCATCACGCGCTTAGCGTGACCGGCATACTGCTTCTTCATCGTCACCACCGCCAGGCGATACGAACACCCTTCCGGCGGCAGATAAAAATCAACGATTTCCGGGAACTGCTTTTGCAGGATCGGCACAAACACTTCGTTCAGCGCCACGCCAAGCACCGCCGGTTCATCCGGTGGACGGCCGGTATAGGTGGAGTGATAGATGGCATCTTCACGCTGGGTAATGTGGGTGACGGTGAACACCGGGAAGTTATCCACTTCGTTGTAATAACCGGTGTGGTCGCCGTACGGCCCTTCGGGTGCCAGCTCGCCCTGTTCAATGTAACCTTCCAGCACAATCTCTGCGCTGGCCGGTACTTCCAGGTCATTGGAGATGCACTTCACCACTTCGGTTTTGGTGCCGCGCAGCAGCCCTGCAAAGGCATATTCAGACAGCGTATCAGGAACAGGCGTCACCGCGCCCAGAATGGTTGCCGGATCGGCACCCAGCGCGACGGAAACCGGGAAGCGTTCGCCCGGATGGGCCGCGCACCACTCCTGGAAATCCAGCGCCCCGCCGCGATGGGACAACCAGCGCATGATGAGCTTGTTTTTGCCAATCAGCTGCTGGCGGTAAATGCCGAGGTTTTGACGCTCTTTATGCGGCCCACGCGTCACGGTGAGGCCCCAGGTGATCAGCGGTGCGGCATCGTCAGGCCAGCACTGCATGATGGGAATTTTGGTCAGATCCACCGCATCGCCTTCCAGCACTTTTTGCTGGCACGGCGCACCGCGCAGGCGTTTGGTGGGCATGTTCAGCACCTGCTTAAACTGCGGCAGCTTGTCGAACAGGTCGCGGAACCCTTTTGGCGGCTCCGGCTCTTTCAGAAAGGCCAGCAGTTTGCCCACTTCACGCAACGCCGTAACATCTTCCTGTCCCATCCCCAGCGCCACGCGGCGAGGTGTGCCAAACAGGTTGCACAGCACCGGCATGGCGTAGCTTTTTGGGTTTTCAAACAGCAACGCCGGGCCGCCCGCGCGCAGGGTGCGGTCAGCGATTTCTGTCATTTCCAGATACGGATCAACAGGAAGCGTAATGCGTTTGAGTTCGCCCTGCTTTTCCAGCAGCGCCAGGAAGTCGCGTAGATCGTGGTATTTCATGCAGTTAATCATGGCCTCTCTGTAAGCGCTTCATTATACGGCGTAAGACCGCGTGATGCTGTAATTTTGTTAAATTAGCGTGAACTTCCACGACTTACTCTCTTTTTCGCCATTATAATCACCTTAGCGATCCCGCCAGGGTTTTGGTATGCTTGCGCCCCGAACAATGGGAAGAGTGATTATGCAGGCCTGGTATTTACTGTATTGCAAACGCGGGCAACTTCAGCGCGCGCAGGAACATCTTGAACGTCAGTCTGTTAACTGCCTGACACCCGTGATCACGCTTGAAAAAATGCAGCGTGGAAGACGCACGACCGTCAGTGAGCCTCTGTTCCCGAACTATCTGTTCGTCGAGTTCGACCCCGAAGTGATCCACACCACGACGATCAGCGCCACGCGCGGCGTCAGCCATTTTGTGCGTTTTGGCGCCCATCCGGCAAGAGTACCGTCATCGGTTATTCATCAGCTTTCTGTCTACCAGCAGCCTGAAGATATTACCGATCCGGAAACCCCTTATGCCGGCGACAGCGTGGTGATCACCGAAGGCGCCTTTGAAGGGTTACAGGCCATCTTCGCTGAGCCGGACGGTGAAGCGCGCTCCATGCTGCTGCTCAACCTGCTGAACAAAGAGGTGTTGCAGAGCGTTAAAAACACCGATTTCCGCAAAGTTTAGAACTGCACGCCGAACAGACGACGCACGTTATCATCGGTTTGTGCTGCCAGCCACTGGGCATCTTCTCCGCGCCAGTGCGCCACTCGCTCAGCAATATGCCCCAGGTAGGCCGGTTCATTACGTCGTGATGGCGGTTTGGGCTGCATATCCCGGGGCAACAGATACGGCGCATCCGTTTCCAGCAGCAAACGATCGGCCGGGATAACGGGTAACAGCTCACGCAGTTCCAGCCCACGACGCTCATCGCAGACCCAGCCCGTGATACCCAAATACAGCCCGCGGTTCAGGCAATCCAGCGCTTCCTGACGGGAGCCCGTAAAGCAGTGCAACACCGCGCCCGGCAGTTTCTCCAGCCAGGGTTCCAGTAGCGCCATAAAACGTTCATGCGCATCGCGACAGTGCATAAACACCGGCATCTCCAGCTCTGCTGCCAGCGCGAGCTGGGCGGTAAATGCCTTCTCCTGCTCTTCAGGCGTCGAGAAGTTACGGTTGAAATCAAGCCCGCATTCGCCAATGGCAACCACTTCTGGCGTTTGTGCCAGACGATGAAGCGCCTCAGCGCTTTCATGCGTCCACTGGCTGCTGTCATGAGGATGCACGCCTGCGGTGGACCAGCAGTGTTGATAGCGTTGCGCCAGCTGCCGTGCCTGCTCACTCTCATGCAGATTCGTTCCCGTCAGTAGCAGCCCACCCACGCCGGCGGCAAAGGCGCGCGCCACCACCTCATCGTGGTCTTTCGCAAACTGGGCGCTGGTGAGGTTAAGCCCGATATCAAACATACGTATCCCCATATGACAACCGCCCTGACGGGCGGTTGGTTTTATTCTTTAGTAGTCTCTTCAGACGGCTCGTCTTCTTCGTCCCGGGTACGCCCCTTTCCGACGTAGAAACGAGCGAAGAACACGCCGACTTCAAACAGGCAGTACATAGGTATCGCCAGTAAGGTTTGCGAGAAGACGTCCGGTGGCGTTAACAGCATACCTACGACAAATGCCCCCACCAGGATGTACGGGCGCTTCTTCCGCAGATCGTCAGGCGTAGTCACCCCCACCCAGCAGAGCAGGACAATTGCTACGGGCACCTCGAAGGCGACACCAAAGGCCATAAACAGCGCCATCACGAAGCTGAGGTAGCTGGCGATGTCCGTCGACACCTGTACCCCTTCCGGTGCGGTATGCGTCAGGAAGCCGAAGGCCAGCGGGAAGACAACGAAGTAGGCGAACGCCATGCCGATATAAAACAGCAGCGAACTGGACACCAGCAGCGGAATAACCAGCTTGCGTTCATGCTTGTACAGCGCGGGCGCCACAAATGCCCAGACCTGATACAAAATGACCGGCGCAGAGGCAATCAACGACACCCAGAAGGTCAGTTTGATCGGGGTAAAGAACGGTGAAGCAACGTCTGTTGCAATCATCGTCGCGCCCAGAGGCATCTGTTTAATCAGCGGCGCGGAAACCACCTGATAGATATCGTTGGCAAAATAGACCAGACATAAAAAAATGAGGAAAACTGCAATAATGCAGTTTAACAGGCGCTTACGCAGCTCAATGAGGTGCGTAATAAGCGGTTGAGTATCATCTACTGCCATGTTTACGCTTTATCACTCGACGAGGGGGATGATTCGGAAACGGGCGCGGCGGGTTTTACCTCAGCCGTTTTGACCACGGGCTCTTCCGGCGGCACCTGCTTTTTCACTTCGGGCTCCTGCGGCGATTGCTCTGGCGAAGCAGCCTGATGCTCCGCGCTGGAAGGCGTTACACCCTCGCGCTGCTCTTCGCTACCCTTCACCACCGGATTGTGGATGGTGTTTGCTTCATCGCTCGCCTTCTCAGGATCGTTAATGCTGTAAGAACGCTTCATGGATTCAGCCGCTTCGCGCAACTCATCCATTGATGCTTTCAGCTCCGGCGTCAGGTTGTCCATGCTCGCCTTTTCAACCTTTTTCAGGCTGTCCTGAAATTCCTGAAGCTTCAGCTCCTGCGCCAGTTCGTTCTGCACGGTAGTTGCCAGCGAGCGAAGCGCCCGCACCCAGCCCACGACGGTTTTCACCGCAACGGGTAAACGCTGCGGCCCCAACACAATCAGACCAATCACAAAGACCAGCAGTAACTCACCAAAACCAATGTCGAACACGAATTACACCTGCTCTTTATCGTGACGTTTAGCCTCTTCCTTTTTGGCTTCGTCCTGCTTATCGGCGATGGATTTAGCGTTAAAATCAGCATCCTGACTGGTTTTTTCCTGCTTATTCTCATCATCGCTCATGGCTTTCTTGAAGCCTTTGATTGACGCGCCCAGGTCGGAACCAATCGATCCGAGTTTTTTCGTGCCAAACAGCAGCACAACGATGACGGCAATGATCACTAACTGCCAGATACTGATACCACCCATGCGTGTTCCCCAGTGATAGATGATTAATTAGTCAGATCGCATTATACGTATGCAATCTCTCGATAGCGACGCTAATTCAGCGCGTTTTTCGCCAGCCAGCAAGCCAGACAACCACACCGGCAGCCATAATCCAGGCTGGCATCATTTCCCAGTCCGGACGATTGATCAACAGCAACGTGCCGCTTATCAGCAGCGTCGCGCCAATTCCAAAGAGATAGCGGGACTGCCCCTGACGCACGCGACTGGATTGAAGCTCGTGCGCGATTTTATCCATGCTGTGCTGAAGGTTCTTGCTCTGACGCAAACTGTCGTAAACCAGTTCAGGAATTTCAGGCATTTTTTCAATCCAGAACGGGCCTTTCTCTTTAAGCGAGCGAACCAGAGCTGGAATACCGACCTGATCCTTAATCCAGGATTCGAGGAACGGTTTCGCGGTTTTCCACAAGTCTAACTGAGGATAGAGCTGGCGGCCTACGCCCTCAACGTAAAGTAATGTTTTCTGAAGTAAAACTAATTGCGGCTGCACTTCCATATTGAAACGGCGTGCGGTGTTGAACAGGTTGAGCAGGACGTGTCCGAAAGAGATCTCCGAGAGCGGCTTTTCAAAAATCGGCTCACAGACGGTGCGGATCGCAAATTCAAACTCTTCCACGTTGGTATCTGGCGGAACCCAGCCTGAATCCACGTGCAGCTCGGCCACCTTACGGTAGTCGCGATTGAAGAAAGCGATAAAGTTCTCTGCGAGGTAGCGCTTATCCTCTTTATTCAGCGAGCCGACAATACCGCAGTCGATGCCGATGTATTTCGGATCTTCCGGGTGCTCATAGCTGACGAAAATGTTGCCAGGATGCATGTCTGCATGGAAGAAGCTGTCGCGGAAAACCTGAGTAAAGAAGACCTGCACGCCACGTTCGGCCAGCAGCTTCATGTTGGTGCCCTGTTTTTCCAACGCCACCACGTCCGAGACCGGAATACCGTAGATACGTTCCATCACCATCATGTTCTGACTGCAATAGTCAGAATAGACTTCAGGAACATACAGCATCGGGCTGTCTTCAAAGTTTCGACGCAGCTGAATGGCGTTCGCCGATTCACGCAGCAGGTTAAGCTCGTCAATCAGCGTTTTTTCGTATTCCCGTACCACTTCCAGCGGACGCAGACGGCGACCATCCGGCAACAGACGCGGCACCCAGCGAGCCAGGCGATAAATCAGCTTCATGTCTGCTTTGATAACCGGCAGGATATCCGGACGAATCACTTTGATGACCACCTCTTTGCCATTTTCCTTCAGGCGCGCGGTGTGAACCTGCGCAATAGAGGCAGAGGCCAGGGGCTGAATATCGAAATCATCAAACCAGGTCTCGATGGGGATATTGCCCATCGCTTCTTCGATTTGTTTCTTCGCTCTCTCTCCGTCAAACGGAGCAACGCGGTCCTGCAATAGCGCGAGCTGATCGGCAATCTGCGGTGGGAAAAGGTCGCGACGTGTTGAGAGCATCTGTCCAAACTTGATCCAGACCGGGCCCAGCTCCTGTAACGCAAGACGCAGGCGTGCGCCCAGTTCCTGATCCTTATGGCGATTCGGCATCCAGAACAGCGTGCGACGCCAAAGCCGAAGCGGCAGGGTGATACGCATTCTGGGGATAAGCTCGTCGAGCCCGTAGCTCAAAAAGGTGCGAACGATAAAATAGAGGCGCCGAATTTCACCAGGCGTCATTTGCCCTCCAGTTTTTCCAGCCGTTTGGTTAACGCATCAACTGCGCGCTCAACTGCCGCGGTCTCTTCTGCAAACCAGGCGACTTCTAAAGGCCCCGGCGCCATACGCCACTCTTCGGTCAGCACCTCGGCAGCGTAGCGCTGTTGACGGAGCAGACCTTTACGAAGGAAAGCGGAACCCGTGCGCAGCGTTTTGCTTATACCTTCAGCCGCGATGTCGCCGATATAGGGCGCCATCAGTTCCGCCGGGTCGAATTCAGCCTGATCGCTGAGTGCAACGAAGTTCTGTACCACCTGAATATCGCCTTCGACCTCCAGCTCACCGCTGCGAATAAGCGCCGTCATCTGCTGACGGTCACGCAGTTTTGGCAATACGCTCATGTGCGTAATCACCGAGCAGTCAGCCTCGCCTTCCCACTCCCCCAGAACGTCAAGCTGGCGTTCGCTGAAGACCAGCACAAGCGGCGTCGAGAACTCCTTTAAAACGATGCGCAGCACCTTTCCGTTAAGCCGCTGACGTGCGGTTTTCAGCGCCGGAGCGCGATACAGAAAGGCATTCAGCACATTCTCGATGCCAGCGGTGACTAAGGGTTTAATGGGCACGGGAAACCTCCACTCAGAACTTGTAACCACGATGCAGCGCGACGACACCCGCCGTCATATTGAAGTATTCCACGTTTTCAAACTCCGCATCCTGCATCATCGCTTTCAGCGTGTCCTGATCCGGGTGCATTCGGATGGACTCGGCCAGATAACGGTAACTTTCTGCATCGTTTGCCACCAGCTCGCCGATGCGCGGCAGAACGTGGAAGGAATAGGCATCGTAAGCTTTGCTCAGCGGGTCGATAATCGGTTTAGAAAACTCGAGTACCAGCAGTCGACCGCCCGGCTTAAGCACGCGGTACATGGAGCGCAGCGCTTTATCTTTATCGGTCACGTTACGCAGACCGAAAGAGATGGTGATGCAGTCGAACGTATTATCCGGGAACGGCAGCGCTTCGGCGTTGGCCTGAACATATTCAACGTTGCCTACCACGCCGATGTTACGCAGCTTTTCGCGTCCCATTTTCAGCATGGAGTCGTTGATATCCGCCAGCACCACGCGGCCGGTTTCGCCAACCAGACGGGAGAATTTAGCGGTCAGATCCCCTGTGCCTCCGGCTAAATCCAGCACCGTTTGTCCACGGCGCACGCCGCTACAATCAATAGTGAAGCGCTTCCACAAGCGATGAATGCCGAATGACATCAAATCATTCATCACATCGTACTTCGCCGCCACGGAATGAAATACGTGGGCCACCATGTCAGCTTTCTGCGCTTTGGCGACAGTCTGAAAGCCAAAGTGCGTTGTGTCTTGTGAATCGTCAACCATCTCAGAGCCTGCTAATCAGTCAAATGTTCGTGAAGTGTAACAGATTGGGCGCATTTGCCCTACGTTTCAACCACCGTGAAAGAAACGCGCCGGCTGCGCTTCGGGGGATAAACTCGCCGCTAAATCGTTGTCTTCATTGCGGCTATTTTGCTCACCGTCGCCTTCACGCAGACGAAACTCTTCGTCCTGAGCGGTAGCCTGCTCCACCAGTTCCGGATTAATCTCGCGTTTAACTTCCACCCCCAGGCTGCGAAACGCCTCCGCCTGCGCCAGCAAATTGCCACGCCCGGAGGCGAGTTTTTTCATCGCCTGGCGGTAGTTATCCTGCGCGCGATCCAGGCTTTGCCCCACCGAGGACATATCGTCCACAAACAGCCGCATTTTGTCGTACAGCTTGCTGGCGCGATCGGCAATCTGCTGCGCGTTACGGCTTTGGTGCTCATAGCGCCACAGGTTGGCAATGGTACGTAACGCCACCAGTAGCGTGGTGGGGCTGACCAGCATAATGTTATTTTTCAGCGCTTCGGTGATCAGTTCGGGCTGTCTGTCGAGCGCCAGCAGGAACGCAGGCTCGACCGGAATGAACATCAGCACATAATCCAGCGATCGCAGCCCCGG
The DNA here is from genome assembly GCF_032389435.1 of Enterobacter sp. DTU_2021_1002640_1_SI_PRY_ASU_LCPMC_013. Taxonomy (NCBI): domain Bacteria; kingdom Pseudomonadati; phylum Pseudomonadota; class Gammaproteobacteria; order Enterobacterales; family Enterobacteriaceae; genus Enterobacter; species Enterobacter sp. DTU_2021_1002640_1_SI_PRY_ASU_LCPMC_013. Next base: position 209,934 of record NZ_CP135594.1, on the reverse strand, counting down.
CAGCTGCTGATAATCTTTTCTGCCCAACAGACGGATATGGTTACGCACGGAGGCGATGTGCTCCTGCAACGCTGTTTCGCGGGTGTAGTCATCCTCAGCGTTGAAGTAGCGCTCATAGGCCACCAGCGTCATTTTGGCGTCGATAACCACATCTTTGCCCTGTGGCAGACGAACAATGACATCCGGCTGCATCCGCGAGCGCGCATCGTTCTCAATGCTGACCTGCGTTTCGTATTCGTATCCTTCGCGCAGGCCAGAGGCCTCCAGCACGCGCGTCATGACCACTTCGCCCCAGTTTCCCTGCGCTTTGTTATCACCTTTCAGTGCACGCGTCAGGTTAACCGCCTCCTGCGCCATCTGCGCATTCAGCTGCTGGAGATTACGAATTTCATGCGCCAGCGTGTGGCGTTCGCGGGCTTCCTGACCAAAGCTGTCCTGTACCTGACGGCGAAAGCCATCCAGCTGTTCACGCAGCGGCGTCAGCAGGCTGTTCAGGCTCTGGCGGTTCTGCTCATCCACGCGGCGATTGCTGTGCTCAAAAATGCGGTTCGCGAGGTTCTCAAACTGCTCGCTAAGACGCTGCTCGCTGTTGATCATCTGACGGATTTTGTCTTCGGCGTGCAGTTGGGTGGACTCAAGACGGGTGGTCACTTCACGGAGATCGGCCTCCAGCGAGGTATTGATATCACGCAGATTGCGCAGTTCGTTATTGAGCAGTTCGCATTCGTCGCGCCAGTGGTCACTCAGCGCAAGCTGTTGTTTCGTCGCGCTAAGTTCAGCGACGATCTCTTCGCGCTCTGCCAGCTGTTCGGCTTTCTGCTGCGCATGCTGGTAGCCGGAAATGAGCCAGCCAATTCCCACGCTCACCAGCGCAATCACTGCATAAATCAGGATTGAGATATCCACAATGCCCCCTGCATCAACGTATTACCGCACAAAATAGAATTGTGCTGTATGAACGTCCAGTTTGAAAGGGTTTTCCTGCGAGGCGTTACGCAAAAAGAAAAGGCCGAGCATGTCGGCCTTTTAGCACTGAAGAGAGAATTAGATCAGGCGGCGCGCCGCTTCAACCACGATTTTCACCGCATGGCTTTCAGTCTGCTTCATGGTTTCAGCGTTCGGGATCTCCTGCTGAGTACGGTTGACGATAACGCCCGCCACCATACCGGCACGCAGACCCTGGCTTGCGCACATGGTCAGCAGCGTCGCAGATTCCATTTCGTAGTTCATGACGCCCATCGACTGCCACTCTTCCATGGAGCCTTTGAAACGGCTCACCACGCGACCAGAGAAGGTGTCGTAACGCTCCTGGCCCGGGTAGAAGGTATCGGAAGAGGCAGTTACGCCCACGTGGGTGGTGGCGCCCACGGACTTCGCGGCTTCAACCAGCGCGGTGGTGCATTCGAAATCGGCCACTGCCGGGAATTCCATCGGTGCAAAGTGCAGGCTTGCCCCGTCCAGACGCACGGATGCGGTGGTAACCAGCACGTCGCCCACGTTGATGTGCGGCTGAATAGCGCCTGTGGTGCCGATGCGCAGGAAAGTACGAATGCCCAGCTGCGCCAGCTCTTCAACGGCGATAGAGGTAGACGGGCCACCAATACCGGTAGAGCACACGATCACCGCTTTACCGTCCAGCTCTGCGCGCCAGGTGGTGAATTCGCGATGCGCTGCCAGCTTAACCGGCTTATCCATCAGCGCGGCGATCTTTTCCACACGCTCAGGATCGCCAGGGACGATAGCAAGCGTAGCCCCTTGTAAATCGTTTTTAGTGAGGCCGAGATGAAAAACATCAGACTTAGACATAGGTGACTCCTCTGTGGGTCGGTTTGTCAGAAGAAGTAAAACGGTACTTTACAGAAGCAATGTGCATTATTTCGTGACACACCTCACCATGAATGAAAATGATTGCAGTTAATTTCCATAAAATAGTGATTCACATCACATTAACAAGTTATATCGCCGGGTGCTGCACAAAAGATAGACGCTATAAGGCACTGTGGATTGTTAACCTGGTGTCTATATTTATCTTTGCGCTAATCCATTCATTGGTACGGAGAATGCCATGACTGAAAAAACCGGTTTTGCACCTGCTGCGGCCCCGCATGCTTCAACCATCGTCTCAACCCCTGAAGAGGCCATTACCGCAGGCGAGACCTCCATTCCCTCCCAGGGGGAGAACATGCCAGCGTACCACGCGCGGCCAAAATCTGCCGATGGCCCGCTGCCCATCGTGATCGTGGTGCAGGAAATATTTGGCGTTCATGAACATATTCGCGACCTCTGCCGCCGTCTGGCGCTGGAAGGTTACCTGGCCGTTGCGCCGGAACTCTACTTCCGTCAGGGCGATCCGAATGATTACAGCGACATCCCGACGCTGTTCAGCAACCTGGTCAGCAAAGTGCCGGACGCGCAGGTGTTGGCCGATCTCGACCACGTTGCCAGCTGGGCGGCGCGCAACGGTGGCGACCCGCACCGTCTGATGGTGACCGGCTTCTGCTGGGGCGGACGCATTAGCTGGCTGTATGCCGCGCACAATCCGCAGTTGAAAGCCGCTGTGGCCTGGTACGGCAAACTGGTGGGTGAAAAGACCCTGAACTCGCCGAAACATCCGGTTGATATCGCTACCGATCTCAATGCCCCGGTGCTAGGGCTGTATGGCGGGCAGGATACCGGCATTCCGCTTGATACCGTCGAGACCATGCGCCACGCGCTGCGGGCGGCAAACGCGAAGGCCGAAATCGTGGTGTACCCGGATGCGGGACACGCGTTTAATGCCGATTATCGTCCGAGCTATCACGCAGAATCGGCGAAAGATGGCTGGCAGAGAATGCTGGCGTGGTTCAGCCAGTACGGCGGGAAGAAAGCGTAATACAAAAAGCCCGGTGGCGGCTGCGCCAACCGGGCAATCCAGCCCCACTACGCCTGACGCAAATTCTGCGCCGCCTGCACCATGTTCGCCAGCGCCGCGCGGGTTTCAGGCCAGCCGCGGGTTTTCAGGCCGCAGTCCGGGTTTACCCACAGGCGTTCCGCCGGAATGCGCTGGGCGGCTTTTCTCAGTAGCGATTCAATCCACTCCACGCTCGGCACGTTAGGGGAGTGAATGTCATACACGCCCGGCCCGATTTCGTTCGGGTAGTCGAACTCTTCGAACGACTCCAGCAGCTCCATGTCTGAACGCGAGGTCTCGATGGTGATCACATCGGCGTCGAGCGCGGCAATGGAGTCCATGATGTCGTTAAATTCGCAGTAACACATGTGGGTGTGGATCTGCGTGTCGTCCTTCGCGACGGCCGCGTTGAGGCGGAACGCCTCCACGCCCCACGTCAGATAAGCATCCCAGTCGCTGCGACGCAGCGGCAAGCCTTCACGCAGCGCCGGTTCGTCGATCTGAATGATGCCAATCCCCGCCGCTTCCAGATCCGCCACTTCATCACGCAGCGCCAGGGCGATCTGTTTGGCGATGGTTTCCCGGGATACATCTTCACGCGGGAACGACCAGCAGAGAATGGTCACCGGCCCCGTAAGCATGCCTTTTACCGGTTTGTCGGTCAGAGACTGGGCATACTTCGCCCACTCCACGGTGATCGCTTCCGGGCGGCTGACGTCACCGATCACCACCGGCGGCTTCACGCAGCGGGAGCCGTAGCTTTGCACCCAGCCGTTCTGGGTAAAGACAAAGCCGTCCAGGTGTTCACCGAAGTATTCCACCATATCGTTACGCTCGGCCTCGCCGTGCACCAGCACGTCCAGACCCAGACGTTCCTGCTCGACGATCGCCTGTTTGATGTGCTCCGCAATGCCGGTGCGGTAGTGATTCGCATCCAGATTGCCCTTTTTGAAGTCCAGGCGCAGGCTGCGGATCTCGGTAGTCTGCGGGAAGGAGCCGATGGTTGTGGTCGGCCACGCGGGCAGGTTAAAGCGTGCACGCTGGGCTTCGGCGCGCACTTCATACGGGCTCTGGCGCTGGCTGTCCCGGGCAGTGATGGCTGCCAGACGTTTTTCCACCGCCGGGTTATGCACGCGCGTCGAGTGACGGCGCGCCTGGATCGGGGCGCTCCAGTCGGTAATCGCTGCCGTGTCGCCGCTGTTCAACGCGTCGCGCAGCAGAGCCAGCTCCTCACACTTTTGCAGGGCAAAGGCAAACCAGCTTTTCACCTCAGGGTCGAGTCGGGTCTCCACGCTCAGGTCGATCGGGCTGTGCAGCAGGGAACAGGAAGAGGCTACCCACAATTCACGTTTACCGACAATGTCCTTGATTTGTGCATATTTCCCGGTGAGATCGGCACGCCAGACGTTACGACCATTCACCAGACCGGCAGAGAGCAGCCACTCCGCAGGCAGACGCTTGTGCAACTCTGCCACATCGTCTTTGCCGTGAACGAGATCAACGTGCAGACCCTGAACCGGCAGCGCGGTAATGGTATCGAGGTTCGGCGTTACGCCCTCGAAATAGGTGGTCAGCAGCAGCTTCACCTGGCCCGTGAGCGCGTCATACGCCGGTTTGAAGGCATCCAGCCACGCCTGCGGCAGCTCAAGCACCAGCGCCGGTTCATCGATTTGCACCCACTGAATACCGCGTTTGCCCAGCTCAATCAGCACCTGCTTATAAACCGGCAGAATATCGTTCAGCAGGCTGAGGCGGTCGAACTGCTCACCTTTCACTTTGCCCAGCCACAGGTAGGTGACCGGCCCCAGCAGCACGGGTTTCACCTGGTGACCCAGCGCCAGCGCTTCGTCCACTTCATCCAGAAGCTGGGTCCAGGTCAGTTTGAACTGCTGGCCCTTAACGAACTCCGGCACCATATAGTGATAGTTAGTGTTAAACCACTTGGTCATTTCCGCCGCTGCCGCTGGCTCACCCGTTGGCGCGCGGCCACGGCCGATGCGGAACAGGGTATCGATATCCACCGATCCATCGTTGTTCTGATGACGAGCCGGCACGTTGCCAAGCAGCAGGCTGGTGGTCAGAACATGGTCGTACCAGGCGAAATCGCCCACCGGCAGCAGGTCTACGCCCGCCTGTTTTTGCTGATCCCAGTGACGCGCGCGCAGCTCGCGCCCCACCGCCAGCAGTTCTTCGCGGGTGGCGTTACCCGCCCAGTAGCTTTCTTGCGCTTTTTTCAGCTCGCGACGCAGACCAACGCGAGGGAAACCGAGAGTGTGAGTGCGGATTGTCATGGCATACCCCTTGTAGAAATTCGTTATTTAGACGTCCAGATGTTTACACTTCTATAATTGGCAGGTACTGTATATTCCTCAAGCGCAAAATGTTCATGGCGAAGTGAAGGACTTTCATGATCGAGATAAAACACCTGAAAACGCTACAAGCGTTGCGGAACTGCGGTTCTCTTGCGGCGGCAGCGGCCACGCTGCACCAGACTCAGTCTGCCCTTTCTCACCAGTTCAGCGATCTGGAACAACGCCTCGGCTTTCGTCTTTTTGTGCGTAAGAGCCAGCCTTTGCGCTTTACGCCGCAGGGCGAAATTTTGCTTCAGCTGGCGAACCAGGTGTTGCCGCAGATTGCCAGCGCGTTGCAGTCCTGCAACGAGCCGCAGCAGACCACCCTGCGCATCGCCATTGAGTGTCACAGCTGTATTCAGTGGCTGACCCCCGCGCTTGAGAACTTCCGCCAGAAGTGGCCGCAGGTGGAGATGGACTTCAAATCCGGCGTCACGTTTGATCCGCAGCCGTCGCTTCAGCAGGGTGAGCTGGATCTGGTGATGACCTCAGATATTCTGCCACGCAGCGGTCTGCACTATTCGCCAATGTTTGATTTTGAGGTGCGTCTGGTGCTGGCCCCGGACCATCCGCTGGCCGCCAAAACGCGTATCACGCCGGAAGATCTGGCAACGGAGACGCTGCTGATTTACCCGGTACAGCGCAGTCGTCTGGATATCTGGCGCCATTTCCTGCAACCCGCGGGCATCAGCCCACAGCTGAAAAGCGTGGATAACACGCTGCTATTAATTCAGATGGTGGCGGCCAGAATGGGGATTGCGGCGCTGCCGCACTGGGTGGTCGAGACGGTTGAACGCCAGGGTCTGGTGGTCACCAAAACCCTGGGTGAAGGACTGTGGAGCCGGCTGTACGCCGCCGTGCGCGACGGCGAGCAGCGTCAGCCGATTACGGAAGCGTTTATTCGCTCAGCGCGGAACCACGCGTGCGACCATCTTCCGTTTGTGCGGAGCGCGGAGCGACCCAGCGGCGATGTACCCACAGCGAAGCCAGGATCACCGTTCCCCCAATAAGGAAACTCGGCCAGTGCGGCTGCTCCTGCCAGATGGCGAGGTTCACCAGTAGCCCCGCCGGCACGTGCACATTGTTCATGATCCCCAGCGTCCCGGCGTCTACCTGCGTAGCGCCGTAGTTCCACATAAAATAGCCCAGCCCCGACGCCACCACGCCCAGCCAGACCAGAACGCTCCACTGCACGGAGGTAGTCGGCAGCTTTTGCGGATTGCCGAGCAGAAACCACGCCGCTACCGCGACAATCGCCGCGCCCATATAGAACCACGCAAACGCGTTATGCTGCGGCATCGGGCGGGTCTCCATCAGACGTTTGTAACCCACCATCCCGATGGCAAAGCTGATATTAGCGAGCTGGACGAACATCAGCCCGGTCCAGAAGTGATCGCTTACCTTGTCATAGCGAATAATCGCCGCGCCAATGACTGCCAGCGCAGCGCTCAGCAGATATCCCCAGCGCAAACGGCGCCTGCTGAGCAAGTCATAAATCAGCGTGATGTAGAGCGGCGTCAGCACGGTGAAGAGCAGAAATTCCGAGACGGACAGGTAAACGTAGGCCCGGAAGCTGAACAGGTACATGATGCCGAGCTGCATCGCGCCTACCAGCATGTACAGCAGTATCGTTTTTAGCGACTGCCCGCGGGTACGCAGGAACGGCAGGAACACCAGCGCCGCCAGCCCCACGCGCATCAGTACCGAGAAGTAGCTGTCGACCGATCCGGCAAGGTATTCGCCAATCAGACTAAAGGAGAAGGCCCACAGGATAGTGGTGATAATGAGTAGCGCCACAATGCTTGTCTCTCAGAAAGAAGGAGAGGCATTGTAGCGAACTCTTTAGTTGACATCTGAACAATAAACAATCAATTGAAGATTATTCAAGGAACAGTTTGCGCAGATACTTAGGCACGGCGTTATCGCCGTTGGTGCCGATCACTTCCAGCTCCGGGTGCAGATCTTTCAGGCGCTGATGCGCGTTCTGCATGATGCAGCCTTTACCCGCCATGGAGAGCATCTCGGCATCGTTCATGCCATCGCCAAAGGCGATACAGTCTTTCAGATCAAAGCCCAGCCGTTTCGCTACCGCTTCCAGCGCGTGACCTTTGGACACCCCGCCTGCCATCACTTCCAGACAGGTCAGCGTGGAGAAGCTCACGTTCACGCGGTCGCCCCAGCGGGCGTTGATCGCCTGCTCCAGCGGCAGTAACTCCTCATGATTTACACAGGTGAAGAATACCTTGCTGATCCCTTCCGGCTCCAGCAGACCCGGCTCATACAGTGAGTACTGGAATACGGCTTCCTTGAAAAAGCGCATCTCTTCCGGGCGGTGGCGGTTCATAAACCACTCGTCATCGCGGTAAACGTTAGTCACGATATCCGGGTTGTTATGCACAATGCCGAACAAATCGGTGGCGATGTCACGATCGAGATTATGGGTAAAAATCAGGTTGCCGTCCGTGTCATGTACGCGCGCACCGTTAGAGGTGATCATGTACGACTTGATCTCCAGGTTATCGCGGATCTGTCCCACGTCCACGTGGTGGCGACCGGTGGCGAACACAAAGTTCACGCCACGGGCAGTCAGGAGTTTTAGGGTCTCTTTCGCATAAGGCGACAGGGTGTGGTCGGGGGAAAGCAGCGTGCCATCTAAATCAGATGCAACAACCTGGTACATAGGGATTTCAACCTCTGGTGGAAAACAATAATCAGTTATGCCTGTTGAAAAATTCAACAATGGCGTTGAGCGCGACTGAGCGCATAGCGTCCTTTTCAAAAAGGATCTCATGGTACGCACCGTTGATGACCAGCGGTTTACCCCCTTCGCAGGGATGGCCCGCAGCGGCGCGAAGTTCACAATAGCGGTCATGCATGCGGTTATCCACCACACGCTCTTCTTCCGCCTGGATCAGGAGCGTCGGCGTGTCATCATCGCCTACGCCCGCCAGCACTTGCTCACCGGCATGAATACCTTCCCGCACCCAGTGCCAGGTGGGGCCGCCGACCCGCAGACGCGGTTCATCGGCATAAAAACGCAGGTTGCGGCGATAACGCTGCCGACTGTGGGTTAACACGTTAATGGCAAACGGCAATGCCCGCCAGCGTCCTGTTCCGATGGCATAGCCCTCACGAATGCGCTGATGGCCCTCAGCCCAGTCGAGAAGATGGCGCACCATCCAGTCAGGAAAACGTATCACAATGCCGTACATCGGCGCGGTCAGCGCAATGGCGTCACACTGGTGCTTATGGCGCTGCAAAAATAGCGTCGAGATCGCCCCCCCCATGGAGTGGGCAAGAATATAACGCTTGCGCCACGGTCCGGGCTGCACTTCCTGCTGCCAGAACGCGGCCAGATCGTCGACGTAATCGCTGAAGTTATCCACGTGGCCGCGATGGGTATCCGGCAACATCCTGCCAGAAAGCCCCTGCCCGCGATGGTCGATAATTAACACATCAAAACCCAGATGGAACAGGTCATACGCCAGCTCGGCATATTTGATATAGCTTTCGATGCGCCCGGGGCAGACCACAATCACCCGGTCATTTTTTTCATCACGGAAACGAACGAAGCGTACCGGGATTTCCCCGACGCCCATAAACTCATCTTCCTCACGCTGGCGCCAGAAATCGGTCAGCGGCCCCATGGAGAAAGCAGCAAATGCGTTTTCTCGTGTTTCCCAGTCCTTTTTCTGCTGAAACATTGGGTTTCCACCCCCCGTAATTCAGGGAATATCGTTTTTTTCGTCACCGGTCACAAAATGACTCAACAATAGCGTATTGTGGCATAAAAACAGACGATCCGGGAGTTTCAAATGACCTTCGAGTGGTGGTTCGCCTACCTGCTGACATCCATTATCCTCAGCCTTTCGCCTGGCTCTGGCGCAATCAATACCATGACCACCTCCATCAACCACGGCTATCGCGGCGCGGCAGCGTCCATTGCCGGTTTGCAGACCGGGCTTGGCATTCATATTGTGCTGGTGGGGATTGGTCTGGGCACGCTGTTCTCCCGTTCGGTGCTGGCCTTCGAGGTGCTGAAATGGGCTGGCGCAGCGTATCTTATCTGGCTGGGTATTCAGCAGTGGCGCGCCGCAGGCTCGATTGATCTGCATACGCTCTCCCGGACGCAAACACGCGGCCACCTGTTTAAACGCGCGGTGTTCGTTAACCTGACCAACCCGAAAAGCATCGTGTTCCTCGCCGCCCTGTTCCCGCAGTTTATCGTGCCGCATCAGCCACAGGTGATGCAGTACGTGGTGCTGGGCGCGACCACCATTATTGTCGATATCATTGTGATGATTGGTTACGCGACGCTGGCACAGCGAATTGCGGCGTGGATCAAAGGGCCTAAGCAGATGAAGGCCCTGAATAAAGTCTTTGGCTCGCTGTTTATGTTGGTTGGCGCGCTGCTTGCGTCAGCGCGTCATGCCTAGCGAGAGATGATGAGATGGATGCCGAAGCCGGCGAATAGCGCGCCGGCAAAGCCATCGATCCACTTCGCGATGCGCTGGTAGCCGCGACGCATCGCCGGTAAGGCGAACAGGCTTGCCACCACGGTGAACCACGCAAACGTCTCAACGACGATCAGCAGGAAGATCCCCCAGCGCGCGCCCGCACCGACGTTATCACCCACAAACAGCGAGAACACGGAGCCGAAATAGATAATCGCTTTCGGGTTCGCCAGGTTGGTCAGCAGCCCTTTCACAAAGCTGCGCCCGCCCGTTGCCAGCTCCACCTTTGGCTCTTCCGGCTTTTTCTCTTCTTTTTTCAGCGCGCCGCGCAGCATCTGGTAGCCCATCCAGCACAGGTACAGCCCGCCGCCGACCATAATGATGTTATGCAGCCAGGCCATTTTCGCCAGGATCAGGTTCAGACCGAGCAGCGCAACCGCCGCCCAGACCATGACGCCCATGGTAATACCGAGCACACCCATCATTGCCTCTTTGCGGGAGCGGCTGACGGCCGTTTGTGACACGAAGAAAAAGTCAGGGCCAGGGCTCATCAGCGCAACGATGTGCACTAACGCCACGGTGAGAAATAGCATTAACATAATTAGCTCGCGGGAAAATAATACAGTGAGTCACCATCCTGGCACTTTTTAGCCCGGCTGACTACTCCTCGTCATCACCATCAGCGTGGGAACGGATGAGCGCCATAAACTCTTTACCGAAGCGCTCCAGCTTGCGCGTGCCGACGCCGTTGACGCTAAGCATCTCGCTGGCGCTGAGCGGCATTTGCTCGGCCATCTCGATAAGCGTCGCGTCGTTGAACACCACGTATGGCGGGATGTTCTCTTCATCCGCAATGGCTTTACGCAGCTTACGCAGCTTGGCGAACAGCTTGCGATCGTAGTTACCGCCGTAGGATTTTTGCATCACGCGCGGCTTCAGGGCGACGACGCGCGGAACGGCGAGCTTCAGTTCAACCTCGCCACGCAGGACCGGTCGCGCCGCTTCGGTCAGCTGAAGCGCAGAGTGCTGGGCAATGTTCTGCGTGGCAAAGCCGAGATGAATCAGCTGGCGGATGATACTCACCCAGTGCTCGTGGCTCTGGTCTTTACCGATGCCATAAACCGGCAGCTTGTCGTGACCCATATCGCGGATACGCTGGTTGTTAGCCCCGCGCAGCACTTCGACGACGTAGCCCATCCCGAAGCGCTGGTTCACGCGTCCGATAGTCGAGAGCGCTTTGCGCGCGTCCATCAGGCCATCGTACTGCTTCGGCGGGTCGAGGCAGATATCGCAGTTGCCGCACGGTGCCTGACGCCCTTCACCAAAGTAGTTGAGCAGCACCAGACGGCGGCAGGTTTGCGCTTCGGCGAAGGCCCCCATCGCGTTAAGCTTGTGCCGTTCGATATCCTGCAACTGCCCCTGCGGTTTCTCCTCGAGACAGCGGCGCAGCCACGCCATATCCGCCGGATCGTAAAACAGCATCGCTTCCGCAGGCAGGCCGTCACGCCCGGCGCGGCCGGTTTCCTGATAGTAGGATTCGATATTGCGCGGAATGTCGAAATGCACCACAAAGCGCACGTTGGGCTTGTTGATCCCCATCCCGAACGCCACCGTTGCGACCACGATTTGCAGGTCGTCGCGCTGGAATTTCTCCTGCACGTCGGCGCGGATATGGTTCTCAAGCCCGGCGTGATAGGCCGCGGCGCTAAAGCCACGGTTTTGCAGACGCGCGGCGGTGTCTTCCACCTTCGCACGGCTGTTGCAGTAGATGATGCCGGACTTTCCGCGCTGCTCCTGCACGTAGCGCAGGAGCTGGTCCAGCGGCTTGAACTTCTCCATCAGCATATAGCGGATGTTTGGACGGTCGAAGCTGCTGACCTGAATATACGGGTCGTTCAGCCCCAGCAGGCGAACGATGTCCTGACGCGTGGTGTCATCCGCCGTGGCGGTAAGCGCCATAAACGGCAGTTCGGGGAAGCGCTGACGAAGCTGGCCAAGAGCGGCGTATTCCGGGCGGAAATCGTGCCCCCACTGGGAGATACAGTGCGCTTCATCCACTGCCAGCAGCACCGGATTCCAGTGCGCCAGATGATCGAGGAAGTTGTCCAGCATCAGGCGCTCTGGCGCGATATACAGCAGGCGGATCTGCCCGGTGCGGCACCCGGCCATTACCTCTTGCTGTTGCTCGCGGGTCTGCGTCGAGTTCAGGCAGGCCGCCGCCACGCCGTTGGCAAGCAGCTGGTCGACCTGGTCTTTCATCAGGGAAATAAGGGGCGATACCACGACCGTCAGGCCATTAAGCACCAGCGCGGGCACCTGATAGCAGAGCGATTTACCGCCGCCGGTCGGCATGACCACAAGGCAGTCGCGGCCTTCCAGCACGGTTTCAATGATGGTTTCCTGGCCAGGGCGGAACTGCTGGTAGCCAAAGGTTTCCTGCAAAACCTGTTTAGCCAGCGACTCCTGATTTAATACTTCCGCCTGCGCCACGTTAACCCCATATGCCAGAAATGAAACAGGCGCTATTTTCAGCGCCTGAGAGAGAAACTTCAACGTTTAACGCAAAAACATTCGAGCGACCTAGAAAATATCGTTCAGCATGACGCCCACACCGACGCGGGTCTGGTTGAAGTTGTAGTCGATCAGCGATTCGCCATACCCGCTATACACCTGAGTATAGAGACGAACGTGTTTCGTTACCGGGTAGCTCAGGCCCAGCTCTGCGCCGCCGTAGCCAGTATTCCAGTTGTACTGGCCTTTGGCGCTCAGCACCGCGTCACCCAGCTGATAGCCCACTTTAAGCTGATAGTAGCCCATATATTTGGTGATATCCGGATTGTCATCGGTGCTGCCCACCACGTACCACGGCTTCACTTCCACCATGAAATTGCCGTTCTGCGCCATCAGACGCGTATAGATGCGGTTCCAGCTGCGTGAGGTTGGGTCGGAACGACCGTTGGAATCGTGGTTATAGCCCACCTCCACGTCTCGCAGCGTCCAGCCTGCAAACTCATAATCGGTGGCGAAACCGAGGAACAGCTGCGGTTCATAGTTGGTTTCGCGGAACGGTGAAGATTCCCCGCTGTTGGAGAGCTGCCACCATGACTTCTGCGTGTAAGACGCGCCAAGCACCGAGTTCGGCCCCAGGATGCCGCGCCAGAACGGGAAGGCGAGGCTGAGCTGGAACTTCACCTCATCTTTACGCGCATTATCAGACCAGTTATAGGAGCTTATCGCCTCTTTGTTGAGATCGCTGGTCTGGGTGTAGATCACGTAGTTTGTATCATAAGGGTACAGCGTGAACGGATTGTCATGCTCCTGAAGCATATTGGCGATGATGCTGCCCTTAACGGCAGGTTTATCATGCACCTCTTTGATCGTCGCTTCCTGCGCATATGCTGTGAGGGGCAGCGCAACCGCCGCCAGTAACCAACCCAGATACGTCCGCATCGGTGGTGTTCTCCTGAAATGGTGACATTTAATGAATAGTTTTGTCCGGGCATTCTACAGACTTCTGCGATAACTTCCGCTTCCTCGTTTCTTAAAGTGGCATTCCTTTATCCCGAAGCATAAAATCAACATTTTGTTAACAACAAGGATGCCACGTCAGATGTCAGCCACACTCACCGCCGAAGAAACCTTAAAGCTCGTGGGCGAGATTTTTGTGTACCACATGCCGTTCAACCGTGCACTGGGTCTTGAGCTGGAGCGATACGAAAAAGACTTCGCTCAGCTGAGTTTCAATAATCAGCCAATGATGGTCGGTAACTGGGCGCAAAGCATTTTGCATGGCGGGGTCATTGCCTCCGCGCTGGACGTGGCGGCCGGTCTGGTGTGCGTGGGCAGCACGCTGACGCGCCATGACACCATCAACGAAGATGAATTACGCCAGCGCCTGTCGCGCATGGGCACCATCGATTTACGCGTCGACTATCTGCGTCCGGGACGCGGAAACCGCTTCACCTGCACCAGCAGCCTGCTGCGCGCCGGGAATAAAGTTGCCGTCGCCCGCGTTGAGCTGCATAACGAGGAGCAGGTTTATATCGCCAGCGCAACCGCCACTTATATGGTGGGTTGAGACGGCAAATTCGGGTAAAATTACTTCACTTTTTTGTAACGGATTTTCCCGATGGATGCTAAACAGACGCGGCAGGGCGTTTTACTCGCCCTTGCCGCTTATTTTATTTGGGGTATCGCACCGGCGTACTTCAAACTTATCGCCTATGTCCCGGCGGACGAGATCCTCACTCACCGCGTCATCTGGTCCTTTTTCTTCATGATTGCGCTGATGAGTATCAGCCGTCAGTGGTCAGGCGTCAAAACGCTGCTGAAAACCCCGAAGAAGGTCTTCCTGCTCGCTCTCTCTGCGGTGCTGATTGGCGGAAACTGGCTGCTGTTTATCTGGGCGGTGAATAACCATCACATGCTCGAAGCCAGCCTGGGCTACTTTATTAACCCGCTGGTCAATATTTTGCTGGGGATGATTTTCCTTGGTGAGCGCTTTCGCCGGATGCAGTGGGTGGCGGTGATTCTGGCCTTCTGCGGCGTGCTGGTACAGCTGTGGACCTTCGGCTCACTGCCGGTTATCGCCCTAGGGCTGGCGTTCAGCTTTGCCTTCTACGGCCTGGTGCGTAAAAAAATTGCCGTGGAAGCGCAGACGGGAATGCTATTTGAAACCCTGTGGCTGCTGCCTGTCGCCGCGATCTACCTGTTCGGTATTGCCGACAGCGCCACCAGCCACATGGGCAGCAACCCATGGTCGCTGAACCTGATGCTGATGGCCGCAGGCGTGGTCACAACGATCCCACTGCTGTGCTTTACCGGCGCGGCAACGCGTCTGCGCCTCTCCACGCTGGGCTTCTTCCAGTACATTGGCCCCACGCTGATGTTCCTGCTGGCGGTGGTGTTTTACGGCGAGGTGCCGGGTGCGGATAAGATGGTGACGTTCGCCTTTATCTGGGTGGCGCTGGCCATCTTTGTTGCGGATGCGATTTATACCCAGCGCAGGGTGCGCAAAGGGCTGTGATGTTGCCCTCACCCTAACCCTCTCCCACAGGGGAGAGGGTTCCCCAGTAATTTGAAAGCAAAAGCGATAACGTTGCCTCAGAATAACTGAGGGCTTTACAGGGATGTTACCTCCGCCCGTCCCCGATAAGCCGGAAGGAATAAGCCGAAGGCACCGCGAAGCGGCGATTTACCGCCGGAAGCCCGGGTCGCCAGGGGGGTGGCGACTGAGCCACCCTGGCACGTTCACCGGTCATGTCGTGACAGAGTAGCAAGGAACATAAAGTGAACGGAATGACCACCAGAGCCGTATGTTCCCCCTCACCCCAGCCCTCTCCCATAGGGAGAGGGAATTCGATCGTAGGGCGGGTAAGCGCAGCGCCACCCGCCAGATTTTTACAGCCAGTTCTTCCGCTTGAAGTACAGATACGGCGCCAGCCCGGCGAGGATCATAAAGATAATCGCCCCCGGGTAGCCAAAGCTCCACTTCAGCTCCGGCATAAACTCGAAGTTCATCCCGTAGCTGGACGCCACCAGCGTCGGCGGCAGGAACACCACGGACACCACCGAGAAGATCTTGATGATGCGGTTCTGCTCAATGTTGATAAAGCCCATCGCCGCCTGCATCAGGAAGTTGACCTTCTGGAACAGGGATTCGTTGTGCGGCAGCAGGGATTCGATATCGCGTAAGATCTCACGCGCCTGCTCCAGCTGACCGCCCGGCAGACGCGCCTTGCGCACCAGGAAGTTCAGCGCGCGCTGGGTATCCATCAGACACAAACGCACCTTCCAGCCGATATCTTCCAGCTCAGCCAGCGTGGACAACGCTTCGTCGTACTCATCGCCCTGATGGCCTTCCATGATCACGCGGCTCAGCTTTTCCAGGTCGCTGTAGATGTTTTCGATTTCATCCGCCAGCTGTTCGATTTTGGTTTCGAACAGATCCAGCAGCAGCTCATAGGCGTTGCCGTCCATCATCGCCTGGCTGCGGGCACGCATACGGTAGAGACGAAACGCAGGCAGTTCGCGCTCGCGCAGGGTGAACAGGCGGCCATCGCGGATGGTAAACGCCACGGTGGAGTTCCCCGCGTGGTCTTCGGCATCTTCGAAAAAGAAGAAGGAGTGAATGTGCAGGCCGTCTTCGTCTTCAAAAAAACGGGCGGATGCTTCGATGTCTTCCAGTTCCGGGCGTGTCGCCAGGCTTTGCCCCAGTTCAGATTGTACGCGAAGGCGCTCATCGTCGTCCGGCTCGACCAGATCCACCCATACGGCATCAATGAGGGGCTGTGACTCTTCGGCTTCAAGCCGAGTCAGTCGGTTATTTTCGAGTTGAAATGCGCTCAACATGACCGGGACTCCCAATGCAAAAAATATCGGACAGTTCGGTGGGCACACAGAAACAAATTGGGTTTCAGACCATTAAACAGCCTGACTCAGCGCGACGGGAATGATGCAGTCGCTGACAACCACTAAGGCCATCAGCAAGAGGAGATAGCCTTAGGAGTTGTTCCTGGATGACAGGGAATTGAGCCAGTATCTACTGGGTGTGTCCAAGGCGAATGTCCTCTTAGCGTAATCGTGCGCGCATGTTACGCCAGCAATAACTGTGGCGTCAACACGCAACGGAACGCTGAAGGGCATTAATTGACCTTCAACGTATAAGGCTAGCAGATTATTACAAAATAGTGATATTTTTCTGAAAGTTACACACTTTCCAGCTTAGCATAGGCTGCCACCAGCCATTTAATCCCCTGCCCCTGGAACGCTACCTGCAAACGGCTATGCTCGCCGCTGCCTTCCAGGTTGACGATGGTGCCTTCGCCAAACTTCGAGTGACGCACGCGCTGGCCCAGCTTGTAACCGGTGTCGGTTTCAGAGATCGGCGAGCCCATACGCTGATGGCTGACCGGACGGCTGATGCTGGCGCGCAGGCGCACCTCTTCCACGCACTCTTCCGGCAGCTCGCCGATAAAGCGCGACGGACGGTGATACACCTCTTTCCCGTACAGGCGGCGGGTTTCCGCGTAGGTCAGGGTCAGTTTCTGCATCGCACGGGTCACGCCCACGTAGGCCAGACGACGCTCCTCTTCCAGACGCCCGCCTTCATCCAGCGACATCTGGCTCGGGAACATCCCCTCTTCCATCCCGACGATGAACACCTGCGGGAACTCCAGACCCTTCGCGGAGTGCAGGGTCATCAGCTGAACCGCATCCTGCCAGGTATCGGCCTGCCCTTCACCCGCCTCCAGCGCGGCGTGAGAGAGGAATGCCTGCAGCGGCATAAGGTCTTCATCTTCTTCGTTGTAGCTGAACTGGCGCGTTGCCGTCACCAGTTCCTCTAAGTTCTCAATACGGGTCTGGCCCTTCTCGCCTTTTTCCTGCTCGTACATGGTGCGCAGGCCGGAATCTTTGATCACCCGGTCAGTCTGGACGTGCAGCGGCATGTCGGCCGTTTCCTGCGCCAGCGCGTCGATTAACTCCAGGAAGCGCTGCAATGCGCTGGCGGCGCGCCCGGCGAGGGCTTTTTCCTGTAACAGCTCGCGGCACGCCTGCCACAACGTGAGCTGACGATCGCGCGAGGCCTGACGCACCACGTCCAGCGTACGATCGCCGATGCCGCGCGTCGGCGTGTTCACCACGCGCTCAAACGCCGCATCGTCGTTACGGTTGGCAATCAGACGCAAATACGAGAGCGCATCTTTGATCTCCTGACGTTCGAAGAAGCGCATACCGCCATAAATGCGGTACGGCATGCTCACCTGCAACAGCGCCTCTTCCAGCACGCGCGACTGGGCGTTGCTGCGATAGAGAATGGCACACTGCTCCAGCGCGCCGCCGTTCTCCTGCCAGGTTTTAATGCGGTTCACCACGAAGCGGGCTTCGTCGAGCTCGTTGAAGGCGCAGTAAATCGAAATCGGTTCGCCGTCGACGCCATCGGTCCACAGCTTTTTACCCAGGCGCCCGTTGTTGTTCTCAATCAGGGCGTTGGCCGCGCTCAGAATGTTGCTGGTAGAACGGTAGTTCTGCTCCAGACGGATGGTTTGCGCGCCGGGGAAATCGTTGAGGAAGCGCTGGATGTTCTCCACCTGCGCGCCGCGCCAGCCGTAGATAGACTGATCGTCATCGCCTACGATCATCACCTTGCCGGTATCCCCGGCCAGCAGGCGGATCCAGGCGTACTGGATGTTGTTGGTATCCTGGAATTCGTCCACCAGGATGTTGGTAAAGCGTTCACGGTAGTGTTGCAGGATATGCGGTTTGTTCAGCCACAGCTCGTGGGCGCGCAGCAGCAGCTCGGCGAAATCCACCAGACCGGCGCGATCGCACGCTTCCTGATAGGCCTTGTAGACGTTCTGCCAGGTCTGCTCGACCGGGTTACCGAAGCTCTGGATATGATGTGGACGCAGCCCTTCGTCTTTCTGACCGTTGATGTACCACATCGCCTGACGCGGCGGCCACTGCTTCTCATCGAGGTTCATCGCCTTGATAAGACGCTTCAGCAAACGGAGCTGGTCTTCGCTGTCGAGGATCTGGAAATCCTGCGGCAGGTTAGCGTCCATATGGTGCGCGCGCAGCAGACGGTGCGCCAGGCCGTGGAAGGTGCCAACCCACATGCCGCCCTGGCTGGTGCCCATCAGCTGCGCGATACGGTGGCGCATCTCCGCCGCCGCCTTGTTGGTGAACGTCACGGCCATAATCGAGTACGGCGAGCAGTTCTCCACGCTCTGTAGCCAGGCGATACGGTGAACCAGCACGCGCGTCTTACCACTGCCCGCTCCAGCCAGTACCAGCAGGTTTGTACGCGAGGCGGCAACCGCGTCACGCTGTTTATCATTAAGGCTGTCGAGCAGGTAAGAAACGTCCATTGGCACCGTCACGTCATGTCGGGCAGGCAAATGTTTCCATTCGCCAAAACCCTGTTAATTTATACAGAACAATTGATGATTATATCAGCGTCGTGAGGGATGCCAACCGTGAAATTTCCACGTGCGGCAGAAGACGGCTATCCGGAGTAGTCATCAGATCGGCATTTTCCGGCTTGATCCAGCAGGCCTGCATGCCGCAGCGGATCGCCCCGGCCACATCCGTGGTCAGGTCATCGCCCACGTGCAGGATCTCGCCGAGCGGCAAATCCAGTTTTTCCGCTGCCAGATGATACATATCGTTGAACGGCTTCGAGCGTCCGTGCGGGCCCGCGCGCAGCACGAACTGAAAATAGTTCCCCAGACCAAACAGTTCAGGCTGAGCGTTGCCGTTGGTGAGGGCCACCAGCGGCCACTTTTCGGCGAGCTTCGCCAGCGTGTCGTGGGTCTCCTGCGGCACGTCGATCCGACTGCGCCATTTGGCGAAGTTTTCCATGGCCGCTTCGGCACCCGTGGCCGCGTCCTGCGCGCTCAGGCCGGCATTGAGCATCGCCTGCTCAACCGCACGGCGGCGCCATTCGGTCACGTCATGGTAAATTTCCGGCTCGGTTTCCCGCAGGGACTGACGCAGCTTCTGGAAGTCTTTGTTCTGCATCGTTTTCAGCGCAGGATGGTAGTTCTGCACAAACGCCAGCGACTCCTGCTCGGTACGCAGGATCACCGGACGATTGTCGTAAAGGGTGTCATCAAGATCAAACGTCAGGGCTGAGATCTGACCGAGTGGGCGGTAAAAACGCATTATTTCCCCCGTTTGGCGCGTGGATGCGCCGCGTCATACACCGAGGCAAGGTGTTGGAAGTCTAAGTGGGTATAGATTTGGGTGGTCGACAGATTCGCATGACCAAGCAGCTCCTGTACGCCGCGCAGGTCGCCGCTTGATTCCAGCATGTGCGTCGCAAAAGAGTGGCGCAGCTTGTGGGGGTGAACGTGGCTGTTCAGCCCCTGCTTAATGCCCCACTCCGCAAAGCGCTTCTGCACGTTACGCGCCGAGATCCGCTTGCCGAGTTTCGACAGGAACAGCGCATCTTCGTCGGCGCCAAACAGTCCGCGAAGGTCCAGCCAGTGCTCAATCCAGGAGACCGCATTGCGGCCGATCGGCAGGCGGCGCTCTTTGCTGCCCTTGCCCATTACCCACACCTCGCCGGACTCCAGATCGAGGTGCTTTAAGTCGAGGTTCACCAGCTCAGAGAGACGCAGGCCCGCGCCGTACATCACCTCCAGCATCGCGCGGTCGCGCACGGCCAGCGGATCGTTAAGATCGATATCCAGCAGGCGGTTTACGTCGTCGACGTCGATATTTTTCGGCAGATGACGCGGGGCTTTCGGCGTGGCGATCCCTTTCGCCGGGTTGGCTTTCAGACCGCCCTGACTGACCAGCCAGTCGAAGAAACTGCGCAGGGCAGAGAGCCGGAGCGCCAGGCTCGCCGGGCTGAGATTTTTTTTACGGCTACGCACGACGAACCCGCGTACCGTGGCGGCGTCACATTGTTGCCAGCTTTTCAGGCCGATTTCATCGGCAAGCTGCATGATGGCATCAAGCTGACGCTGATAGTTGAGCAGCGTAATAGGGCTGAGCTGGCGTTCTACGCCCAGATAGCGCAGAAAGCGGTTGACGTCATTAGCGAGCAGTCCGTCCGTCATACGCGCTCAATCCAGCGCTCCAGCAGCTCAGGCAGCATCAGGGCGATCTCCTGCAACAGTTGCGTGCCCTGCCCCTGTTCATAATGATGCGCGTCGCGGCTGGTAAATAACATCACGCCCAGGTCACCATCGCGCCCCATCAGCGACATCGCCACCGAGCCGATAGCTTTGGCTTCCGGCAGCACCACCAGCAGCTCGGGCCCGTTTAGCGGCCCCAGATAGTGGTGCTCGTGGCCCAGACGCTGAATGCGCAGCGGCTCAAACGCCTGACGGCTCAGCGCCAGATGGGTAAACCCGGACGGCGCGCCAATGCGCCAGCGGTCAGGGAAGAGACGGATCGTCGCGCCTGCCAGCCCCAGCTCGCGCGCCCAGCGGTGGAAGCGGTTGAGGAACTCTTCGAGACTGTGCGCGGAAGCCAGACGTGCCTGAAGGTGCAGAAGACGGTAGAACAGGCTTTCGTTATTGCTGGCCTGCTCCATCAGCAGCGTCATGTTCTCTTCGAGCTGATTGATGTGGTTGCGCGAGCGCGCCATGTGCCATTCAACCAGCGACACGGTCTCGCGAACCGGATGCGGCACGCGCATCCGTTCGACGACGCGTGCATTGCGGATAAAAAACTCAGGATTGTGCAGCAGATAATCCACAACAGCGCTGTCGTCCAGCTCCGTTACAGGTTCTCGCAGTTCTTCCCCTGGTTGCTTCATAGATGGATAAACCCGTCATAAACATGTGTCGCCGGGCCAGTCATGTACAGTGGATGACCCGCTCCTTTCCAGGCGATATCAAGACGTCCGCCCGGTAATTCCACGCGAACCTCTTCTGCCAGTAACCCCTGTGAGATACCGACGGCCACCGCCGCACAGGCACCGCTTCCGCAGGCCTGGGTTTCGCCCGCGCCGCGCTCGTAAACCCGCAGGCGAATGTGTTCACGCTTCACCACCTGCATGAAACCGATGTTCGCCCGCTCCGGGAAGCGCTCGTGGCTTTCCAGCACCGGGCCGAGCGTTTCAACCGCCGCGGTTTGCACATCATCCACCTGAATCACGCAGTGCGGGTTACCCATCGAGACGACGCCGCACAATACTGTCTGCTCGGCGGCACGCATAATATAGGTCTTTTCCGCTTTGTTGGCGCGAAACGGCACGGCAGAGGGGTCGAAGTTCGGCTCGCCCATGTTCACGCGCACCAGTTCGTCGTCGGTAACACTGAGCACCATCCGGCCGTTGGCGGTGCTGACGCGGATATCGCGCTTGTTGGTCAGCCCTTTCAGCCGAACAAAGCGGGCAAAACAGCGCGCGCCGTTGCCGCACTGGGAAACTTCGCTGCCGTCGGCGTTAAAAATGCGGTAGTGAAAGTCCAGGTCAGGATCGTAAGGCGGCTCCACCACCAGCAGTTGGTCAAACCCCACGCCCACGTGTCGATCCGCCAGACGACGGATCAATTCCGGGGAGAAAAAGACATTCTGCGTTACCGCGTCGACGACCATAAAGTCGTTGCCAAGGCCATGCATTTTAGAGAACTGCATCATTTGCTCCATTGCGCGGGTACAGAACGTAATTGTCAGAGATTGACCTGAGTCGGGCCGCCGTTATTGCCGCGATCGTTGGTATCCGGCGTAGATGACTCAATACCACTTTGCACCGGTTTTGTCGGCGGTGGTGCGTTTTTATCCTCTGGCGGGAAGTACAGTGGTCCCTTCAGTCCACAGCCGGTCAGGCTAAACAGAGTGACAAGAACGACAAGCGTTCGGAAGACGTTTTTCATGTAGAGGTTGCCCGTAAGTTCAAATCTGTTTCTATCATCGCAGGAGAAGACACAAAAGCAAGAGTTTGCCGCTTTCCTGCAACGGGAATTATTTAGCGTTATACTGCCGCCATCACGAAAAACAGGAATAAAACCATGAACGACAGTGAATTTCATCGCCTTGCCGATACCCTGTGGATGACCATCGAAGAGCGTATCGACGACTGGGACGGCGACAGCGATATCGATTGTGAAATCAACGGCGGGATCCTGACCTTAAGCTTCGAAAACGGCAGCAAGATTATTATTAACCGTCAGGAGCCGCTTCACCAGGTGTGGCTGGCGGCGAAACAGGGCGGCTATCACTTTGATCTGAAAGGTGACGAGTGGGTCTGCGATCGCAGCGGCGAAACGTTCTGGGATCTGCTGGAGCAGGCGGCGACGGCGCAGGCGGGCGAGGACGTAAGTTTCAGATAGTTGCGTTGCCGGGTGACGGCTACGCCTTACCGGGCCTACAACGGCTCGAACCGTAGGCCGGGTAAGCGATAGCGCCACCCGGCAACAGCGACTCGGACCGTAGGCCGGGTAAGCGTCAGCGCCACCCGGCAACAGCGGCTCAAACCGTAGGCCGGGTAAGCGTTAGCGCCACCCGGCAACAGCGGCTCAAACCGTAAGCCGGGTAAGCGTCAGCGCCACCCGGCAACAGCGACTCGGACCGTAGGCCGGGTAAGCGTTAGCGCCACCCGGCGAAAAGCCTCAGGAAAAATACTGCTGCAACAGCGGCGCAGTTTCCTGGTTAGCGGGCGCCGCAGGGGTAATCGCCTGCGTACGGAACGGGATCACCTGCGCTCGCCCATCCACATTCACAATCTGGTAGAACTGCGGCAGGTTGAAGTTGATAAAGCTTGAGCCGTAGGTAAAGCGATCGTGCGAGGACGAATAGAAGCGGCTGACGTCGCGCACCAGCTCCTCTTTGCTGCCTTCGCAGTGGTGATACACCTCGGCACGGTTGGTTTCATCCAGAATGTAGATGTTAAACCCGGCGTTATCGCCCGACTCTTCGAAGAAGAACTGAATAATCCCTTCACTCGCAAAGCCATCCACCACCTGCGGCAGCTTAACGTGATTGGTTTCCACCTGAACCGACAGGCCATGCAGTTTGTTGTGTGAAATCGCGCCGTAGAATTCAATGGCGTTCTCCAGCTTCTGCACCGACACGTTCAGGCGCTCAAAGAACAGCCCCCAGGTCTGGCCGGAGACGCGCAGCGCTTTAAAGCGCCCGGTTTCCTGTCGGGTGCTGGAGAGACGCAGTTCGATGCACTCAGACACCAGCTGCTGAACGCGGGTACGAATCAGGCCGCGCAGGTGCTGGCTGTAGCAGAACACCTCCACGCTGTCCGGCGGCGCGGCGTCCTGGTGCATCTTGCCGAGGATCGTTTTCAGCGCCTCGATCATCGCCTGCTCGCCGTTAAAGTGCAGGGTACGCACTTCGTTCCACGAGTTGCGGTACAGCAGATCCACGCTGCCCACCAGGCAGTTTTGCTGCTCGCCAAAGCTAAAGACGTCCAGCTTGCGGAAGTCAAAGTGAACCACCTGATTGCGGAAGGCCGCCGTCGGGTCGTATTCCAGGTTGACGATGATCGCCAGATGGCGAATCTCACACGGGCTGTAGAGCGCTTTTGGCGTCGGCGCAGGCAGACGCAGCGGGAAGTGGTGCGAGACATCCGCCACCATCTCCTGCAACTTGGCTAAATCGACCACCTCGTTGCCTTTGATAAACAACCGGGTACGTGAGGTGAGAAGGCCGTTAAACCAGGCCCAGGCCACCAGCTTGTTCAGGTAGCGGTTATATTCCAGCGGCTGATGGCTGATGATCGAATCCATGCTTGGCGCACGGTTGTACAGATACCACCCGGTGCGGTTCGCGCGGCCCGGCGGCACGTAGATAAAGGTCAGATTCGGTTCAGACAGGTCAGGCGAAATCTGTGGGTTAACCAGCGTTACCTTGCCCGGCAACGCTTCAAACGCGGCGTACAGTTTACGGGTCAGCACCCCGATATCCTGTGGGCTGGCAGAAACGCTAAGGTTGTTACGGCGGGCAAAGCGGATCAGGTTGCGGTAGCTCTGCATCATCGCATCAAGCAGTTCGTTGTGCGCCTCACGCACCTGATCGATCTTCCAGTTGGCGCGGTTGTCGAGCATGGCGAGACGCTCTTCGTCCCATCCCCACTCTTTGACTAACTGGCTGACGACTTCACGACGCCAGCCCACGCAGGCGCGTTCGCGGCTCAGTTTTTCACAGACTTTGAGATAGAAACATCGACGCACCAGGTCAAGACGCGTGGCGTCCTCAATAGCTGTCAGGTATTCGGTGACGCGCTCCAGCATCATGCAGTAGGCATCAAGCCCGTAGGAGACGATCTCCCCGTCGTGCAGACGCTGTTTAATATCTTTCGCCAGCAGGCGCGGCGTGGGGTATTCCCAGGAGTAGGCTTCCAGCAGCAGGGTTTTCAGCACCGCTTTGTACGGTGAATCAATGCTCTTATAGAGCTGCCAGAGGCTTGCGCCAAAGTACTCTTCGGCGGACAGGGAGCTCAGGCCGCCCAGATCCAGCCACTCGTTTGGCGTCAGAACGCCCTGCGAGTAAAGCGACATGACGTAGTCGTCATAATTCTCTTCTTCATCGCACGGCACCATATTCCACAGAATACGTTTCCCGGCCAGGCGAACGGCAGTACGGTAAAACTCATCCAGCAACAGGATGTGCTGAGTCGAGCCGCAGTCTTCACCACCCAGACTGCCGCTTTCGTTATGGCGGAAACGGTTTTCATCAATCAGGAAGAAGCTCACTTCCACGCCGAGCGACGCCGCCCAGCTCTCCAGCAGGCTGCATTTACGCTGCAACAGCTGGCGCTCTTCATTGTCGAGCCAGGACTGATGGCAGACCCAGATATCCAGGTCAGAAGAGCAACTTTGCCCAACCGATGACGTGCTGCCCATGGAGTAAACCCCGGTAATCGGCAGCTCGCCTTTCGGCGAATCCTGCGGCGGCATACCACGGTAGAGTTCAAGTTCAGTCAGGTAATGCTGTTGGGTTTCATCAGGCGTGAAGAGGCAAATGCCCTGGGGAACGTTACCATCAAGGTAACCCGGCATCAGCGGATGGTGATAGTGCAACAATGTTGGCAGTAGACTGTATACCTGCTGGAAAGCAGGGCCCATGGCAGCAAGCGCGCGATCCACACGCAATTGATTGATGGCATCCAGTCTCTGTTTCAGAGTCTCAATATAGAGGTACAAGACGTATCGCCTGATGTTTCCGGGTGTCGCACGCCAGTCAGAACACAAAAAGCAGCGGACCCGCAGTATTTCAAAAAATAACCGTTACCCTTTTTTCGCCTTTTGCTTTTCTGGTGGTACAGACGAAAAAATGGTCTAAAACGTGATCAATTTAACACCTTGCCGGTTGACCGTAAAGAAAGATGCGCTACATACAAGTGTAGCACCGTTCTTGACGTGTAAATTCCTGAATACGGCGATGGCTGACGAGTACGCCGCCCTGTCCCTCTCACTCTTCATCAACCGTAAAACTGCCATCCGAGTGTCAACAATGTTAGGATGGTTAGCGATTGATAATGACGGTAACAAGCATGTTAGACAATGTTTTGAGAATTGCCACACGCCAAAGTCCTCTTGCACTCTGGCAGGCACATTATGTTAAGCAGCGCCTTGAAGCCTGCCACACCGGATTACGCGTTGAGCTGGTGCCAATGGTCACACGTGGCGATGTCATTCTGGATACGCCGCTGGCCAAAGTGGGCGGAAAAGGTCTGTTTGTCAAAGAGCTGGAGCTGGCATTGCTTGAGAACCGCGCCGATATCGCCGTGCATTCGATGAAGGATGTGCCCGTTGAGTTCCCGGAAGGGCTGGGGCTGGTGACCATCTGCGAGCGCGAGGATCCGCGCGATGCGTTTGTCTCTAATCGCTATGACTCGCTCGATGCGTTGCCGGCAGGCAGCGCGGTCGGCACGTCAAGTTTACGCCGCCAGTGTCAGCTGGCTGAACGTCGCCCGGATCTGGTGATCCGTTCGCTGCGCGGGAACGTCGGCACACGTCTTGGCAAGCTGGATAACGGCGACTACGATGCCATTATTCTTGCGGTTGCGGGCCTGAAACGCCTGGGGCTGGAAGAACGCATTCGCGTCGCGTTGCCGCCGGAGCTGTCGCTGCCCGCCGTCGGCCAGGGTGCCGTCGGCATTGAGTGTCGTCTGGTTGATGCGCGCACTCAGGCACTGCTCGCGCCGCTGAATCATGACGATACCGCCGTTCGCGTAAAAGCCGAGCGCGCGATGAATACTCGCCTCGAAGGAGGCTGTCAGGTGCCAATTGGCAGCTATGCTGAATTAACTGACGGTGAGCTGTGGTTGCGTGCGCTGGTTGGCGCGCCGGACGGCTCACAGATGGTTCGCGGTGAACGTCGCGGCAAGCCGCAAGATGCCGAGGCGCTTGGCGTATCGCTGGCGGAAGAGCTGCTGAATAACGGCGCGCGTGAAATTCTGGCTGAGGTCTATAACGGAGAGCCCCCTGCATGAGCATACTTGTCACCCGCCCTTCTCCCGCAGGAGAGCAGTTAGTGAGCCGTCTGCGCGCACTGGGGCAGGTGGCCTGGAGTTTTCCGCTGATTGAATTCTCCCCCGGTCGCGAGCTGCCTGCGCTCGCTGACCAGATGCGTCTCTTGCAGGAAGGCGATCTGCTCTTTGCGCTGTCGCAGCATGCCGTGGAGTTTGCCCATGCGCAGCTGCAACAGCATGCCGTTAGCTGGCCTCACGCCCCCCGCTATTTCGCCATCGGGCGCACCACGGCGCTGGCCTTACATACCGCGAGCGGAATCGATGTTCGTTACCCGTTAGATCGGGAAATCAGCGAAGTCTTGCTACAATTACCTGAATTACAAACCATTGCCGGAAAGCGCGCGCTCATTTTGCGCGGCAACGGTGGCCGCGAACTGCTGGGCGAGACGCTGCGCGAACGCGGCGCAGACGTGACGTTTGTGGAGTGCTATCAGCGCTGTGCGAAACACTATGATGGCGCGGAAGAAGCAATGCGCTGGCACGCCCGCGGTATTAATACGCTGGTGGTCACCAGCAGTGAAATGTTACAACAGCTTTGGTCGCTGATTCCGCTTTGGTATCGCGAAAACTGGTTACTCCGCTGTCGACTTCTGGTCGTCAGTGAGCGTCTGGCGAACCACGCCCGGGAACTGGGCTGGCAGGATATTCGGATCGCTGAAAACGCCGACAACGATGCGCTGCTGCGCGCATTACAATAACTCTCAAATGGGAAGCCATAATGACGGAACACGAAAAATCCTCCGCCGTGGTTGAAGAGACCAGGGAGACTGTGGACACCACGTCACAGCCAGAGACGACAGACACAACCGTTGAGAAGAAAAACGGCAGCAACAAAACCAGCCTCACGCTGAGCGTGATTGCCATCGCGATTGCGCTGGCCGCAGGCGTGGGTCTCTACGGACTGGTGAAGAAACAAGGCACCAACCAGACGGCCACCAGCGACGCGTTGGTTAACCAAATCACTGCCCTACAGAAAGCGCAGGAGACGCAAAAAGCTGAGCTGGAAGGCGTGATCAAACAGCAAACTGCCGCCCTCGCCGACGCGAACAGCAAACGTGAAGAGTTGACCAAACAGCTGAGCGAAGTGCAGGAGAAAGTCGCCACAATTTCGGGAACCGATGCCAAAACCTGGCTACTTTCACAGGCCGATTTTCTGGTGAAACTGGCCGGGCGCAAGCTCTGGAGCGATCAGGATGTCACCACCGCCGCCGCGCTGCTGAAAAGTGCCGACGCAAGCCTGGCTGACATGAACGATCCGAGCCTCATCAACGCACGCCGCGCTATTACGGAAGATATCGCCAGCCTGTCTGCGGTTTCTCAGGTCGATTACGACGGTATCATCCTTAAGGTAAATCAGCTCTCCAACCAGATTGATAACCTTCAGCTGGCCGATAACAACGACGATGACTCCCCGATGGATTCTGACGGCACCGAGCTGTCCAGCTCCCTGAGCGAATGGCGTATCAACCTGCAAAAGAGCTGGCAGAACTTTATGGACAGCTTTATTACCATTCGCCGCCGTGATGAAACTGCCGTGCCGCTGCTGGCGCCGAACCAGGACGTCTATCTGCGTGAAAACATTCGCTCCCGCCTGCTGGTGGCTGCCCAGGCCGTACCGCGTCACCAGGAAGAGACCTACAAACAGGCGCTGGATAACGTTTCAACCTGGGTACGTGCTTACTACGATACCAATGACGCAACCACGACCGCGTTCCTTGAGGATATCGACAAGCTGAGCCAGCAAAACATCACCATGAACGTGCCGGACAAGCTGGAAAGCCAGCCGATTCTGGAGAAGCTCATGCAGACGCGCGTGCGTAACCTGCTGGCCCAGCCGGGCGTTCCGGCAGAGCGTCCGGCTGAAGCACCTGCCGCCGCGCCAGCGCCTGAAAGCGCGCAGCAAGGAGAGTAATGATGCTAAAAGTCTTCTTACTCTTCATCCTGCTGATCGCCGGGATTGTACTGGGGCCGATGCTCGCGGGTCACCAGGGTTATGTATTGATCCAGACCGATAACTACAATATCGAAACCAGCGTAACAGGGCTGGTAATTATTCTGATCCTGGGTGTGGTCGTTCTGCTGGCAGTGGAGTGGCTCCTGCGTCGTATTTTCCGTACCGGCGTACATACGCGCGGCTGGTTCGTTGGCCGTAAGCGCCGTCGCGCCCGCAAGCAGACCGAGCAAGCGTTGCTGAAGCTGGCCGAAGGCGACTATCAGCAGGTTGAAAAGCTGATGTCGAAAAATGCCGACCATGCAGAACAGCCGGTTGTTAACTATCTGCTGGCCGCTGAGGCGGCGCAACAGCGAGGCGATGAGGCCCGCGCCAATCAGCATCTTGAACGCGCGTCTGAGCTCTCTACTAAAGATCCGATTCCGGTTGAGATCACCCGCGTTCGTCTGCAACTGGCGCGCAATGAAAACCATGCCGCCCGTCACGGCGTTGACCGTCTGCTGGAAATTACCCCTCGTCACCCGGAAGTGCTGCGTCTGGCTGAGCAGGCATATATTCGGACCGGTGCCTGGGGCTCGCTGCTGGACATTATCCCTTCCATGGCGAAAGCCGACGTGGGCGATGATGAACATCGTGATGAACTTCAGCGTCTGGCCTGGATTGGCCTGATGGATCAGGCGCGCGCCGATCTCGGCAGCGACGGCCTGAAAACCTGGTGGAAAAACCAGAGCCGTAAAACGCGCCAGCAGGTTCCTCTTCAGGTGGCGATGGCAGAACATCTGATTGAGTGTGACGACCATGACACCGCGCAGGAGATCCTCCTGGACGGTCTCAAGCGACAGTATGATGACCGCCTGGTGATGGTCATCCCGCGTCTGAAAACCAACAATCCGGAACAAATTGAAAAAGCACTGCGCCAGCAGATCAAAACCGTGGGCGATCGTCCGCTGCTGTGGAGTACGCTGGGCCAGTCTCTGATGAAACACGGCGAGTGGCAGGAGGCGAGCCTCGCCTTCCGCGCCGCGCTGAAGCAACGTCCGGACGCATTTGATTACGCCTGGCTTGCTGATTCGCTGGACAAGCAGCATAAGCCGGAAGAGGCCGCAGCTATGCGCCGTGATGGGCTGTTATTGACGTTGCAAAATAACGGAACGCAGCAGTAATTAACAGGAGGCCAGATGGCCTCCTTTTTTACGCCCATAAAAAAACGCCTGCTATAAAAGCAGGCGTTAAAACAGGTCTGTAAGACAACATATTTGGTGCTTCACTCAACGTTGTGTCCATGGTGTCTGATGAGGCCGAAGCGACATCTGTCAGTGGACGATAAGCACCGTAAACGGCTCTGCGTCATTCCTGAGTTTATGAGGCCTTAAGGCGAACATAAGAGATGGAATGAGCATCTACACGCATATTATTGCATGTAATGTGCCAGGTTTACACGCAGAACTTTTACATCGCGCAACATTTTAAGATAAAAGGAAATTATGCTGTTAAGAACCGCCTGAAGCCATACAACATCGCGCTGAAGGCGGCGATATGTCGTCACCAGGAGACAGGTTAAGAGGTAAAATAATAAATTCTTTAATATTAACGGGTTATATGTCGCTGAATCGCGACAAGGATATAGAATGTTGTCGGGGAAAGGCTACAGGATAAAAAACGCAGAAAACAAAAAACCCCGCCGAAGCGGGGTTCAAAATTGGTCGGCGAGAGAGGATTCGAACCTCCGACCCACTGGTCCCAAACCAGTTGCGCTACCAAGCTGCGCTACTCGCCGATGTACTGCTTTTTTGAATTTTTAGTTCAACTCATTAAAAGTCGTGGTGCGAGGGGGGGGACTTGAACCCCCACGTCCGTAAGAACACTAACACCTGAAGCTAGCGCGTCTACCAATTCCGCCACCTTCGCAATTCACAACTCTTTCAATAATGGGGTGGCTAATGGGATTCGAACCCACGACAACTGGAATCACAATCCAGGGCTCTACCAACTGAGCTATAGCCACCACTGTATTCTTTCACGCGGTTCTGACTACTTCTCAGACCACCGCAGCTCTAGCGCCGGGACTAAAATGGCGCGCCCGACAGGATTCGAACCTGAGACCTCTGCCTCCGGAGGGCAGCGCTCTATCCAGCTGAGCTACGGGCGCTTAGCGCCGTTGCGGGGCTGGATATTACGTACCTCCGTCCCCGCTGTCTAGTGCTTTTTTGAAAAAAATGCGCGTTTGGTTATGGTTTGCACATTTTGCCGCTTATTCCTCCACTTTATGGGCGGAGCCACGGCGGCCCAGGCCAAAAAGTTTATATGCAGCTGTGACGGCAGCCAGGAAGATCATCCCGACAAACAGCGACATGCGGGTATCTTCATTAAAGTACATTCCAATTAATACGCAAATCAGGAACGCCATCGTCAAATAGTTCGCATACGGGAACAGAATGGAGCGGAACGGATGGCTGGCGATCGCTTTTTTGTGCGCCTGTCGGAAACGCAGCTGGCTAATCAAAATGACAAACCACGGTACCATTCCCGGCAGCACGCTGGCGCTATAGACGTAAACAAACACGCGCTGCGGATTCGGGATGATGTAGTTCAGGCAAGAGCCAATCAGCAGAATCACAATCGACACCGCTACGCCCGCCACCGGTACACCCACGCGGGAGACTTTACCCATCACCGCCGGCAGCTGTTTGTTTTGCGAGAGCGCGTAAAGCATACGCCCGCAGCTGTACATCCCGCTGTTACAGCCGGAGAGCGCCGCCGTCAGTACCACAAAGTTGATAATGGCGGCCGCCGCCGTGATGCCAATCTTAGCGAAGGTTAAGACAAACGGGCTGCCGGTGGTGCCGATCTCGTTCCATGGGAAAATGGTCACGATAACGAAGATCGCGCCCACATAGAAAATCAGGATACGCCACAGCACCTTGCCTACCGCGCTACGCAGCGTGACCTGCGGGTTTTTCGCCTCACCTGCGGTAATGCCGATCAGCTCAACGCCCTGATAAGAGGCGACAACGATACAGAGTGCGGTCAGGAAGCCTTTCCAGCCGCCGGCAAAGAAGCCGCCGTGTCCGGTCAGGTTACCGAAACCAATCGCGTGCCCGCCGTTACCGAAACCAAAGAAGATGACACCCAGACCCACAACAATCATCACGATAATGGTGGTAACTTTGATCATCGCAAACCAGAACTCGATTTCACCGTAAAGGCGAACGGCGGCAAGGTTCGCCAGCGCCACAAGCCCTACGGCGATGAGCGCGGGTATCCACTGGGCCATCTCCGGGAACCAGAACTGCACGTAGACCCCGATGGCGGTGATCTCCGAAATCCCGACGGCCATCCACATAAACCAGTACGACCAGGCCGTGAGATAGCCAAAGAACGGGCTCATATAACGGTGGGCGTAAACGGCGAAAGAGCCCGTTACCGGCTCCAGAAACAACATTTCGCCCATTGAGCGCATGATGAAGAAGACGAACAGCCCGGCAATAATATACGCCAGCAGGACGGAAGGCCCCGCCCATTTCAGCGTGCTTGCCGAGCCCATAAACAGGCCAACGCCGATAGTCCCGCCCAGCGCGATCAATTCAATATGTCGAGCTTCCAGCCCACGCTGAAGCTCCGGTTTTTTCTCTGCCATAAATCCTCGGTTGTGTTTGCTGTTTCCCGACTTATTGCCGGGTATTGTTTTGAGGGGTACTGAAATACGGAGCGAATGGTTTCTTAAATTCTGGCAAATGGCAAACAATGCATTAAAAAAATGAATGCATTGTACAGAAATCCAGCAGTTTTACAGGGGGGGTTGCAGCGCGAACAGCAGATCGCGCTGCATATTGATTACATTTTCCCGGTGTAGTGCCAGGCGAGGTAGCGCAGCAGACGAATCTGTCGTTTGATACGCGTCGGTTGAGAGAGCAGGCGGTAGAGCCACTCCAGCCCCAGGTTTTGCCAGACTTTGGGCGCCCGCTTAACGTGGCCGGTAAAGACGTCGTAGGTGCCGCCAACGCCCATATAGAGCGCATCCGGGCTGACCAGACGGCAATCGCGCATCAGAATTTCCTGCCGCGGCGACCCCATGGCGACAGTGACAATTTTCGCCCCGCTGTCGCGCACGCGCTCATATAACGCCTGGCGATCTTCCGGCCTGAAATAGCCATCCTGGCTGCCCACGATGTTAACATTCCACTGGCTACGCAGCTTTTGTTCGGTCTGCGCCAGCACCTCTGGTTTGCCGCCAATCAAAAATACCGGCGTGCCTTCAGCGCCTGCGCGTTCCATAAGTCGCTCCCAAAGGTCAGCACCCGCCACGCGAGACACATTAGCGTAAGGAAACTTTTTACGAATTGAACGCACCACGCTAATACCGTCGGCATATTTAAACTCCGCGGCTTCAATCAGGCTTTTCACTTCCGCATTATCTTCAACCGCCAGCATCTTTTCTGCGTTGATGGCCACCAGCGTGCCCGATTTCATCTGCCCGTCCGAGAACAGAAAATCCAGCGCGTGCTGCATATCTCGCCAGCCAATAAGCTGTAGCCCACGCAGCGCATAACGCGGGGCTGAAGTTGTATCCGTCATGATAATCCCTACTCAGACTTGCGACAGCGTTGTGCTGCCCTGTGGCTCACGTCTGTGCACAAGCCCTGCACTGTCAAACAACCAGTACAGCAGTTTTGCCAGCAGCAGACAGAGACCGAAAACGACCATAAAAAACACCACGCGTGAGACGAAAGAATCCAGCCCCTCGCGCGCCAGAACGATCATATTGAAAATGGCACCGAAACAGAAACTGTGCAAAACAGCGGCTTTGTAGCGGTTGGTCTCTTCGTTACCCAGCGTATATAGCCAGTCAAACCATTTTATTATCAACCCGACCGCGATCGCGCCCGGCAGGATAAACCACGTTCCGCCCATCACTACCAGCGAGCCAATCAGTGTTGGGGAAATCGCCAGGCCCGAATGGTTGTTCAGCACTTCCCAGGTAAAGTAGTTCGCCGTGTTCAGGACAATACCGGGACGGTCGGGCCACAGCCACGTCGG
Source organism: Enterobacter sp. DTU_2021_1002640_1_SI_PRY_ASU_LCPMC_013 (assembly GCF_032389435.1). Classification (NCBI taxonomy): domain Bacteria; kingdom Pseudomonadati; phylum Pseudomonadota; class Gammaproteobacteria; order Enterobacterales; family Enterobacteriaceae; genus Enterobacter; species Enterobacter sp. DTU_2021_1002640_1_SI_PRY_ASU_LCPMC_013. The sequence continues at coordinate 176,309 of NZ_CP135594.1, read as the reverse complement.
TATAAAGACATAGAAATCGCGAACAATCGGCGCCAGCCCCTGGAATTCGATTTTGTCGTAGTTTTGCAGCAGTAAAGCCAGGTTTTCCCACGGCGAGAAGGTATCGCGCGTCAGATACAGGAAGGTATAAAACGCTTCGTCGCCGGCCACGTTCAGTCCGTAGCGCTTCAGCGCCAGCCAGAACATCCCCACAATGCCAAAGACACCTGCCGCCGCCAGCATCCACAGCGAAATCCAACCGCGAATAATGCCGATAAACAGGAAAATCGCGAAGGCGATAATGATGTTAGCGCGGGTGCCGCCGACGATCATGTAGGTCAGAATGCCAAATGCGACGGTGCTGACCAGGAAGAACAGCCAGGCTTTGCTGTCCTGACGCAGGAAAAAGACCACCAGCATCGCCGGAATGAAGAAATAGAAGAAACGCTTGAGCGCGACGCCGGAGACTTCGGCGGAGAAAATCTGGCTATAGGACTGCAACTTAAACAGTAAAAAGCCGTTATGCATGAAGAAAATCGCCACGCTGACGAGGGCGATGGTCATCAGCATAACCCACGTCAGATGGGTTTCTACCCGGTTCATGGTAAACAGCGGACGACGGGGTGTGGTGTCTTTCGCCGCGCGCAGGCGCGTTTTATATGTGACGTAATACACCGCGTAGAAGCAGGTCGCAGAGAGCAGCGCCTGCAACAAGATTTCCGGCGGAGCGACGCCAACATCAAAGCGGAACACAAGGATGCTGGTCAGCGGGAAGCCAAAGAAAAAGGTCAGCAAAAACAGCAGCGAGAAGAATACGTTGAAGTTAAAACGTACGCGCCGGAATTCAAACCAGGTGAGCGTGGCGATAAACAGCGTGCTCAGCAGCCAGACCACCAGCAAGCCGCTAAATTGCAACTGGCTCATGCGTTGTCTCCTGAAGCAATACGCAGCGCGCGGTGCCACGGCGTGAGATAGTTCGGGCTGAAAAAGTCGATGCTATTTTTATCCACCAGCGTGAGCTGACGCTGCGCTTCCCGTACCACCTCGACATTAAGCGTGTCAGAGGTAAACAGCACCGGAATATGCTGTTCGGCCATGTCCTGCCAGAACGGGTTCTCGCGGTTGAGCACGCACGGTACGCCCGCCTGAATCAGCAGACACAGCGTACCAATCCCCTGCTGACGGGCAAAGATGAAATAGCCCAGATCGCATTTTCGCAGCAGCGCGAGATAGTCATCAAATTCCAGCTTATCGCTGAGAATGTGCAGATTTTCCGCGCTAAACAGCCCAAGCCCCTGCTGGCGAACTTCATCGATGTAGGCGTCGTTATTGGCGGGATAGCCCATCGGCACCACCACGTTCACCGTATCGCCAAACTGTTGATGCACCGCCCGCAGCGCCGCGACATGCTCGTTACTGCGATCGCCGGAATTTCCCACCAGGATGGTCAGTTTGCCCTCACGAACCGCGTCATTCGCCATGGTATTCAGCGCCGGATCCATACGGGTCGGAAAATAGAGCAGCTCCCCGCGAACCTTTGGGTGCTGTTTAGCAAAATAGTTGAGGTCGCCACGGGTAGCAAAAACGCAGCCCACGCGCGCCTGCGCCAGACGACGCAGCGGATAGAAAAGACGGAACTTCCAGCCGTGGGAGACTTCGTAGAGATCCGCTCCCCAGATATGCCAGCTGAACTGGGAAGGTTTTATCCCGCCGCTTAACAGCGCCAGCCACAGGCCGGAATTGAACTGTCCGTGGAAAAAGAAACGCCGGGTACGATCCGCTTTGGCTTTAGCAACCACAGCCTTCGTCAGCGCCGCTTTGTCTGCCCAGAAGGTGATGTGCAATGCCGGACACGCCGCGCTCAGGCCGTTATCGCGTCCAACGACCATAAACTCGCGCGCATCGGGCGTGCCGGATGCCAGTTCATCGTTGAAGAACCGCAGAACGGTCTGGTTATGATGCGGGATATCCGATCCCAGTATGTGTATCAGTGCAGTCATGCGCGTTTACGCCAAAGTAAAAATACGCCGCAACAGGCAGCGAAATAAACGATATAAGTTGCCATATAGGCCTGAGCCGCCCCCAGCGCACCGTGGGTGGGGATCAGCCAGTGAGAAAATGCCGTCAGCAGCGCAAACTGGCCGATCTCTGCCAGGATATACAACCGCAGCGAAGCCTTCGCAATCACCAGATAGCCGAAAACGTATGCCCCCACTTTCAGCACATCGCCGACCAGTTGCCAGGCAAACAGATCGCGCATGGCGGTAAACTTCGCCGAAAACAGCAGCCAGATGGCGAAATCACGCAGTAACCAGACGGTAAAGCTGGCGATCGCAACCGCCGGCAATACAAAACGCAGGGAGCGAAAAATCTCGCGGGTAATATCCTGCCTGGAAGTCAGGCGCGATAAGGTTGGCAGTAAATAGACGCTAAAGGAAGCCGTAATAAATTGGAGGTAAGCATCTGAAATGCTGCTCACGCCCTGCCAGATCCCCACTTCATCCCAGCTGTAATGCGCTGCCAGCAGGTTTCGCATCATCACGTAGGCAACGGGAAGCGTTACCGAAGTGATGAGCGCCATCAGGGTAAACTTTCCTAGCTGCCCCGCCAGCATCTTGTCCCACTGCGGTTTCAGGTAATTCAGCGGGACATTGCCTCTGCGCATCAGCATAAACGCTGCCGGAATGACAACGAGCGCAGGCACCAGCGCCAGCCCCAGCAGCGCGCCTTCATAGCCGCCCAGCCGATAGCAAAAGTAGTAGGCGATAACGCCGATGATGCTGCCGAGGATCAGCGCCAGCGCATTCCCGGCGGCATCACGGAAGCCTTTCATCAGCGCCAGCAGCAGGTTTGCCCAGGCGATCCCCATCTGAACGAGCGCCACCAGGCGCACCAGCCCCTGATAATGCGTGTGTCCGAACAGCCCCTGGCTGATGGGTGCCGCCGCCAGCAAAAAGACGACGGCCAGCAACGTAGAGAAGCCCAGCACCATAGCAGAGGAGGTGCCCACCACCGTGCGGAGCTTTTCGGCATCGTCATGATGCTGCGCGACGTATTTGGTGACGCCATTGAATATCCCGGCACCCGCCAGCACGCCAAGCACCGTGACCAGCTGGCGGAAGTTCCCTGCCAGCCCAACGCCTGACGGACCAAATGAGACGGCCAGCAGCTTGACGACCAGTAACCCGGCGCCAATTTTTACAAGCGTGGACGCTGCCGTCCACACCGACGCTTTTGCCAGAGACATATCAGGCGAAATAACTCAGAAGCGAATTGATCACCGTACGCTGGTTCACCGGCGCGAGGTTGTAGAACAGGGGCAGACGGAGCAGACGTTCGCTCTCTTTGGTGGTGTAGCGGTCTTCACCGGCAAACATCCCGAAGGCTTCGCCAGCCGGGCTGGAGTGCAGCGGAATATAGTGGAATACCGCCATAATTTCCGCCTCTTTCAGCCAGGCAATCAGCTTGCTGCGATCGTCGTTATCGCGCAGCTTGATGTAGAACATGTGAGCGTTGTGGATGCAGTCTGCCGGAATAGTCGGCAGTTCAATACGTCCGGCTTTTGCCAGCGGCTCCAGCGCGTCGTAGTAGGTTTGCCACAGGGAGAGGCGTTGCAGATTGATGCGCTCTGCCGCTTCCAGCTGCGCCCAGAGATACGCGGCCTGCAAATCCGCCATCAGGTAGCTTGAGCCGATATCGCGCCAGGTGTACTTATCCACCTGACCGCGGAAGAACTGGCTGCGGTTGGTCCCTTTTTCACGGATCACTTCCGCACGCTCCACCAGGGCACGATCGTTAATCAGCGTCGCGCCGCCTTCGCCGCCTGCGGTGTAGTTTTTGGTTTCGTGGAAGCTAAAGCAGCCGATATGACCAATGGTACCCAGCGCGCGCCCTTTGTAGGTGGACATCACGCCCTGCGCGGCGTCTTCCACCACAAACAGGTTGTGCTTTTTAGCGATGGCCATGATGGTGTCCATCTCACAGGCCACGCCCGCGTAATGCACCGGCACAATCGCCCGCGTTTTATCGGTGACCGCCGCTTCAATCAGCGTTTCGTCGATGTTCATAGTATCCGGACGGATATCCACAAACACGATTTTCGCCCCGCGCAGGACAAACGCGTTCGCCGTGGAGACGAAGGTGTAGCTCGGCATGATCACTTCATCGCCGGGCTGGATATCCAGCAACAGCGCCGCCATCTCGAGCGATGCGGTACAGGACGGCGTCAGCAGCACCTTGGCACTGTGAAAACGTTGCTCCATCCACTGCTGGCAGCGGCGGGTAAAACCGCCGTCGCCACAGAGCTTGCCGCTGCCCATAGCAGACTGCATGTAATCAAGTTCAGTGCCCACAACGGGAGGCGCGTTAAATGGAATCATCTTGTCACCTGTATAACCAGTAGGCGGTGGCGTCGATGCTGGCACCACTCGCAATATAACGTTTAAGCGCAGCGGTGTTGCCCATCTGGGTTGCGACCCGCAGCGTCGATACCTGTTGTTGCTCCGCCCAGTGCAGCGCCGCCTGCATGAGTTTCTCGCCCATGCCGCGCCCGGCTAACAATCCGATGCGCGCCTCGTGCTCGTTGAGCCTGCGAAGCGAAACAAAACCCTGAATCTGCCCCCCGGCGGTACGGAACACCAGACAGACGTGGTCAAACGTGCCTTTGACCGCATTCTCTATCCACTGGGCATAAAAGCGGCCGCTGTCATCGGGCGCATACCAGGGCGCCCGGAAACGGCTCTGAGCGAAGGCCAGCGCCGCCATCTTGCGCAGCGCGGGGATATCCTGCTCCGTTGCAATTTCCGCGCCCGGTGAGGCGTGGAGAGCCACGGTAACAGAGAGATCAACCTCACCCTCGACCAGCCGGAATCCGTGCTGCTGGAGGGCGTCCAGCAGATCGGCGCGGTCCGCCGGGATCTTAGCCTGTACGCGCTGCCAGGCGCTGAAGTCTGCTTCCTGCAACGCAGGGGCATTGTCGCGCAGACGCACTATCGCTGAGGGACGCGCAAAGAATGCGCTTTCCCACTCAAGGGACTCCAGCACGCCGTTGAGGATACTCAACGCCACACGCCTTTGGTATCAACAACATACTGCTGACGTACGGCATCACCGGAAACCGCTTTGAACGCATTGTGATCCACCAGCAGCACCAGCACATCCGCCGTCGCCAGCGCGTCATCCAGGGCGGTAAGGGTGCAGTGACCGGCAAGTTTTGCCGGCAGCGCATGAATATTCGGCTCAACCACCAGCGTTTCACCGCTGTGCCAGGCAGCGATCATTTCGGCAATTTCCATCGCCGGGCTTTCGCGCAGATCGTCAATATTCGGTTTGAATGCCAGACCAAAGCAGGCAATTTTCAGCTCACTGGCGCGTTTGCCGCTGTCGGCCAGGCAATCCGCGACCGTGGCTTTGACCTGGTTGATAACCCAGTGCGGTTTGTGGTCGTTTACTTCGCGCGCGGTGCGAATCAGGCGTGCCTGTTCCGGGTTCTGCGCCACGATAAACCACGGATCGACCGCGATGCAGTGCCCACCCACGCCCGGCCCCGGCTGAAGGATGTTCACGCGGGGGTGACGGTTGGCAAGACGAATAAGTTCCCAGACGTTAATCCCCTGATCGGCGCAAATCAACGACAGTTCATTCGCAAACGCGATGTTAACGTCGCGGAAGCTATTTTCGGTCAGTTTGCACATCTCGGCGGTGCGGGAGTTGGTCACCACACATTCGCCTTCAAGGAAAATTTTATACAGCTCGCTGGCGCGCGCGGAGCAGACTGGCGTCATGCCGCCAATCACGCGGTCGTTTTTAATCAGTTCCACCATCACCTGGCCTGGCAGTACGCGCTCAGGACAGTAGGCGATATTGATATCGGCCTGGTCGCCCGCCTGCTGCGGGAAGCTGAGATCGGGACGCGCCTCGGCCAGCCACTGCGCCATCTGCTCGGTAGCCCCAACAGGTGAAGTGGACTCAAGAATAACCAGCGCCCCTTTCTTCAGCACAGGCGCAATGGATTTTGCCGCCGCCTCGACGTAAACCATGTCAGGCTCATGATCGCCTTTAAAGGGCGTTGGAACCGCAATCAGGTACGCATCGGCTTCTACCGGCGTGGTGCTGGCGCGCAGGAAGCCACCGTCCACCGCCATTTTCACCACACGATCGAGATCGGGCTCCACGATATGAATTTCGCCACGGTTGATGGTTTCCACCGCGTGCGCGTTGATATCTACGCCAACGACCTGCTTTTGACGAGAGGCAAAGGCCGCCGCAGTAGGCAGCCCGATATAGCCAAGACCAACAACAGAGATGGTAGAAAAACTCATAGCGTTACCCGATTGTGTTTAAGTGCGTGCAAAATACGACCACAAGCCTGCCCATCACCGTACGGATTGTGGGCCCGGCTCATCGCCTGATACTCTTCATCGTCATGCAGTAAGCGCGTGACCTCTTCGACAATACGACGCGGATCCGTTCCCACCAGACGCACGGTACCGGCAGTAACCGCTTCCGGGCGTTCGGTGGTTTCACGCATCACCAGTACCGGCTTACCGAGTGAAGGCGCCTCTTCCTGAATGCCGCCAGAATCGGTCAGGATCAGCCAGGCGTGGTTCATCAGCCAGACAAATGGCAAATAGTCCTGCGGCTCGATCAGGAGCACGTTTTCCACGTGGCCCAGGATACGGTTGACCGGTTCGCTGACGTTCGGGTTGAGGTGCACCGGATAGACAATCTGCACATCCTCGTTCTGCGCGGCGATTTCAGCCAGCGCGTGGCAAATTTGCTCAAAGCCACGGCCAAAGCTTTCGCGGCGGTGGCCCGTCACCAGAATCGTTTTCTTGCCGTTGTTCAGGAACGGATAGCGCGCAGCAAGTTCTGCCTGAAGCTCGCTGTTAGCCAGCACGCGGTCACGCACCCAAATCAGCGCATCAATGACCGTATTGCCGGTGACGAAGATCTTGTTGTCGCTGATATTTTCGCGCAGCAGGTTCTGACGTGAGTTCTCGGTTGGCGCAAAATGGTACATCGCCAGGTGACCGGTGAGGGTACGGTTGGCCTCTTCCGGCCACGGGGAATAGAGATTGCCGGTACGCAGACCCGCTTCAATATGACCAACGGGGATACGCTGATAGAACGCGGCCAGGCTGGTCGCCACGGTGGTGGTGGTGTCGCCGTGCACCAGCACCACATCCGGTTTGAACGACTCCAGAATAGGCTTTAATTCTTGCAGAATACGGCAGGTGATTTCCGTCAGTCCCTGTCCCGGTTTCATTATATTGAGATCGTAATCCGGGACGATAGAAAAGAGGGTTAAGACCTGATCGAGCATCTCACGGTGCTGGGCAGTCACGCACACTTGCGCTTCAATATCAGGATCTCTGGCCAGCGCATGAACCAGAGGCGCCATCTTGATGGCCTCCGGCCTGGTGCCAAATACGGTTAGTACTTTCACATCGATTCTCTTCGATTAGACGATGAAGGCCGGAGCCTTCATCGTAGACGGCGTTCTTAGTTTGTGCGGCGACGCAATAACGCTACGCCAGCGCCAGTCAGTGCGCCCACAATCCCCCACATGATCATCAGGAATGCGCGACGCGGACTATCGCGTTTTACAGGCTCTTCAGGCGTTCTTAAATAACGATAGGTCTGAAAACGCGCGTCCAGCGTTGGACCGACGTTGAGCGTATTGAGCATGGCGCGGTTTTGGTCGTAATCAAGGTCAAAGTCAGGGCCAACGGCCTGGATATTTTCCAGACGTGCCTGAAGCATTGGGCGACCAAGAAGGAACATTTCTGAATCCGGGAGTTCGTCAGCCGGAACATCCGTTTCGCTACGGGAAATATTGTGCTGTTCCGCAATCTTCAGCGCCTGCTCAATATTATGTACGCGACGGGCGAAGATGGCCTTAGCGACCTCTTCCTGGCGTTTGACCTGCGCTTTCATCTGAATAGTACGCGCAGCCCAGGCGCCTTTCAGCTCGTCATTCAGATGACTGGCCGCGCGCTGGCTGGCAAAAGCAACGTACTGACGCAACAGGTTATTGGCGTCCGGCGCCGTTTCCGCAATCAGCTTCACGCTGTCGCTAACGTTACGAAGCACATCGCCAGGCATAAACTGAATGTTATTAATCAGGTCATCCAGCAGCGCGGCATCCGCTTTGCTGTTACCGACCATACGCTGCTTGTAGTAGTCCGTCTGGGACCAGAAATCGCGACGTGTATCCCACGACGCCAGCTGCATCACAAACTCTTTGTAGGATTCATCCATCACCGAGGCCTGATCCGGGGTCGCCAGATTGGCCTTGATATCAAGATTACGCAGGAATTGCTGCTGGGAGTAGTAGCCTCCAAGCATATTCACCGTTGGTCGGTCTGTGATCGCCGTGGCGCTCCACTCTTGTTTTGCAAAGAAGGTGTAGGCAAGCGCTAACAGCGCGAACCCCAGGGCAATCCCCACAATCCACAGTTTGCCCTGCCATAACACGCGAAACAAACCACGAATATCCAGCTCGTTCTCAGTGCCCACTGATTTCGCTCCCGCCAACGGTTGAGTCATCATAGTCCCGGTTTTACTTAGTTAATGTTGTGTTTTTGCCACTGTTCCGACGCATCCTGCGTTTTAAACGTTTAATAAAACGCGCGACTTTCCATGCACGCTTGATGCAGTAACCGTACATGAAAAATGCTAGCAAGAATAATACCAACATTACCCATTCAGGAATGAAATGTGCGTATTCCGCGGCTACGCCAATCGCAGCCAGAATAGCAGCCGCAAGCGTAATCAACACAAATGCCTGACGAGACGTGAAGCCGGCGCGCATAATCAGGTGATGAATATGCTGCCGATCGGGAGAAAACGGGCTCATCCCTTTACGCAGACGGCGGTACATAATAGCAACCATGTCCATCAGCGGGATGGCGATAATCCAGAGAGCCGTTACCGGGCTGATAGGGTGCGTTTTACCCTGCGTGGTCTCCAGCAGGACCCAGATAACCGTAAAGCCAATCAGGGTACTGCCCGCATCGCCCATAAAGACTTTATAGCGACGCCCTAACACACCCAGATTCAGGCAGATGTAAGGCAGGATGGCGGCAATCATGGCAAAGCACCACATTGACAGGCTGTACTGGCCGTCAAACCATAAGATGATGCCGATAGCGCCAAACGAAACAGAGGACAGCCCACCGAGCAGACCGTCTATACCGTCAACCATGTTAAAGGCGTTGATAGCCGCCCACACGGCAAACAGCGTCAGGAAGAAGCCGAATGGCCCAAGCACCAGCTCCCAGGGACCAAACACGTAGCCCAGGCTTCTGAGATAGAGGCCGCCTACCACCATCATAATGATGCCAATGGCCGCCTGTACCGTCGCGCGGAACTTCACGCTGATATCAAAACGATCATCAAGGGCGCCGACCAGTACCAGCACACCGGCACATGCCAGGTAGAGTGCGGCATGGGGGATATAGTAATCCGCGATCCCGAATGTGAAACAGATGCCTGCGTATACCGAAATGCCGCCCACCAGTGGAATAAGCCCCTGATGACGTTTACGGAAGTTCGGTTTGTCCACTAACCCAATTCTTTTTGCTACCTTGCGCGCAATGAACAAAAAACAGGTTGTGAATAAAAAAATACTGATCAGCTCAGTTACAGCAGTGAGTAGATTCACAATGGATTGCTCTCAACAAATGTTAGTCCCGGAAGTATAACCATGAAGCCTCTGCCTCAGAAGGATTAAAGATGGCTCATCACAACTCCCTTTGTATGTTTTTCAATCAATTATTTCTTTGACTGTGCAAACCTTCTTATTGTCGCACCGACAGGTCTAAATTGGGAGTGTGTGGTAATAGCGTATAGTCCATAAATAAAAAACGCCACGTAAAAACGTGGCGTTTACTGGGATTATTTGCGTTACGAGCGTTTCATCATGTCGAAGAAATCGTCGTTCGTTTTGGTCATCGCCAGTTTGTTAATGAGGAATTCCATTGCGTCGATTTCGCCCATTGGATGGATGATTTTACGCAGGATCCACATTTTCTGAAGCTCTTCCTGAGTGGTAAGCAGCTCTTCTTTACGGGTACCGGAACGGTTGTAGTCGATCGCCGGGAAGACGCGTTTTTCTGCGATTTTACGAGAAAGGTGCAGTTCCATGTTGCCTGTACCTTTGAACTCTTCGTAGATAACCTCGTCCATTTTGGAGCCGGTATCGATCAGCGCCGTCGCGATAATGGTCAGGCTACCGCCCTCTTCCACGTTACGCGCCGCACCGAAGAAACGCTTCGGACGATGCAGGGCGTTAGCATCCACACCACCGGTCAGTACTTTACCGGAAGCCGGCACCACGGTGTTGTAGGCACGCGCCAGACGGGTAATGGAGTCGAGCAGGATGATCACGTCTTTCTTGTGCTCAACCAGGCGTTTCGCCTTCTCGATGACCATTTCCGCAACCTGAACGTGGCGAGAAGCAGGCTCGTCGAAGGTAGACGCAACCACTTCCCCTTTCACCAGACGCTGCATCTCGGTTACTTCTTCCGGACGTTCGTCAATCAGCAGCACCATCAGCACACAGTCTGGATGGTTGTAAGCAATGCTCTGCGCGATGTTTTGCAGCAGCATGGTTTTACCGGCTTTTGGCGGCGCCACAATCAGACCACGCTGGCCACGACCAATTGGCGATGCCAGATCCAGCACACGAGCGGTTAAGTCTTCAGTAGACCCGTTACCACGCTCCATGCGCAGACGAGAGTTAGCGTGCAGCGGCGTTAAGTTCTCGAACAGGATCTTATTGCGGGAGTTTTCCGGTTTGTCGTAGTTAACTTCGTTAACCTTCAACAGCGCAAAGTAGCGTTCACCCTCTTTTGGAGGACGAATCTTACCTGAAATGGTGTCACCAGTGCGGAGGTTGAAACGGCGGATTTGGCTAGGGGATACGTAGATGTCGTCAGGGCCGGCGAGGTAGGAGCTGTCTGCGGAGCGGAGGAAACCAAATCCGTCTTGCAGTATCTCCAGCACACCGTCGCCAAAGATATCTTCGCCACTCTTAGCGTGCTGCTTCAGGATGGCGAAAATGATGTCCTGCTTGCGCATACGAGCCTGGTTTTCCAGTCCCATATTTTCGCCGAGAGTGATCAGCTCAGAAACCGGCGTATTCTTTAATTCGGTAAGATTCATAATGGTGTGGGTTCTTAAACTCGGGGTGATTCTCGAACTTAATGTTGTGAATGGTATGGCAGGGTCATCCATGCCTGTTTAGCGGCCATCACCTCATGTCTGTTCGCTGTCTGGTCACAGGGAAAGAACGCAGAACTGAAACGACAAGACGGATTGAGTGACAAGCCCGGAATCTAGCAACTTCACGCACTGTTTAAGTTAACAACGGGAAGTATCGGGTAAAACAAGATTCAAACAACAAGATATGTTTAAAACGTAGTCATAGCTAACTTAGCACGACTAAAGCCGGGCGTCCAGAGCTCACCGTTAATTAGGCGTTCTGGACGCTCAGCTGAGAAACCTTACGCCAGGTTAGCGTCCAGGAACTCTTTCAGTTGACCTTTGGACAGTGCGCCCACTTTGGTCGCCGCCACGTCACCGTTCTTGAACAGCAGCAGGGTCGGGATGCCACGGATACCGTATTTTGGCGCGGTACCCGGGTTCTGGTCGATGTTCAGCTTGGCAACGGTCAGTTTGCCCTGATATTCGTCAGCGATTTCATCCAGAATCGGAGCGATCATTTTGCAAGGACCACACCATTCAGCCCAGAAATCAACGAGGATCAGCCCGTCAGCTTTAAGTACGTCCGTGTCAAAACTGTCGTCAGTCAGGTGAATAATTTTATCGCTCATATATAACTCCACAGGAATAAGCCTGGTACGTTGGTTTTGTCTCCACCAACGACGTGTTGATGTCGCATTAACCAACTAAAGGTTGACTTTATTTCACCGGATACGCTTTCGTAAAGCAATAGTAAGCTGATATTCTACCACACTATGAGCAAAACACATTTAACAGAACAGAAGTTTTCCGACTTCGCCCTGCACCCAAAGGTGATCGAAGCCCTTGAAACTAAAGGGTTTCATAACTGTACGCCCATTCAGGCTCTCGCCCTGCCGCTGACGCTGGCCGGTCGCGATGTTGCAGGGCAGGCGCAAACCGGTACTGGCAAAACGATGGCGTTTTTAACGTCAACGTTTCATTATTTACTTTCTCACCCGGCGATTGCAGACCGCAAAGTTAACCAGCCGCGCGCGCTAATTATGGCCCCGACGCGAGAACTGGCGGTACAGATCCACGCAGACGCTGAGCCCCTGGCGCAAGCCACCGGCCTGAAACTTGGCCTGGCCTATGGCGGCGACGGCTACGATAAACAGCTGAAAGTGCTGGAAAGCGGCGTCGATATCCTGATTGGGACCACCGGCCGTCTTATCGACTACGCCAAACAGAACCATATCAACCTCGGCGCAATCCAGGTCGTGGTGCTGGATGAAGCAGACCGCATGTACGATCTGGGCTTCATTAAAGACATCCGCTGGCTGTTCCGCCGTATGCCTGCGGCAAACCAGCGTCTGAACATGCTGTTCTCCGCAACCCTGTCATACCGCGTACGTGAACTCGCATTCGAGCAGATGAACAACGCCGAATACGTAGAAGTCGAACCCGAGCAGAAAACCGGTCACCGCATTAAAGAAGAGCTCTTCTATCCTTCTAATGAAGAGAAAATGCGCCTGCTGCAAACCCTGATCGAAGAAGAGTGGCCGGATCGCGCGATTATCTTCGCGAACACCAAACACCGCTGTGAAGATATCTGGGGTCACCTGGCGGCAGATGGTCACCGTGTGGGCCTGCTGACCGGCGACGTGGCGCAGAAAAAACGCCTGCGCATTCTCGACGAATTTACTCGTGGCGACCTTGATATTCTGGTCGCGACCGACGTGGCGGCCCGTGGCCTGCACATTCCAGCCGTGACGCACGTCTTTAACTATGACCTGCCAGATGACTGTGAAGACTATGTACACCGTATCGGTCGTACCGGTCGTGCCGGTGCAAGCGGTCACTCCATTAGCCTTGCGTGTGAAGAGTATGCGCTGAATCTTCCGGCCATTGAGACCTACATCGGTCACTCTATTCCACAGAGCAAATACAATCCGGACGCGCTGTTGAGCGAACTGCCGCCACCTAAGCGCCTTACCCGTCCACGCTCCGGCAATGGTCCGCGTCGTTCCGGCGGTGCACCGCGTAATCGTCGTCGTTCAGGTTAAAAAATATGCTCAGCTCCACCTCGCTTTATGCGGCAATTGATCTCGGTTCGAATAGTTTTCATATGCTGGTTGTGCGCGAGGTGGCGGGAAGCATACAAACGCTGACGCGCATTAAGCGCAAGGTCCGCCTCGCGGCGGGCCTGAGCAGCGATAATCACCTCTCCCCGGAAGCCATGGAACGTGGCTGGCAGTGTCTGCGTCTGTTTGCAGAACGTTTGCAGGATATCCCGCTCAGTCAAATTCGCGTTGTTGCCACGGCGACCCTTCGTCTGGCGGTTAACGCTGGCGATTTCATTGCCAGAGCACAGGAAATTCTGGGCTGCCCGGTGCAGGTCATCAGCGGTGAAGAAGAAGCGCGTCTGATTTATCAGGGTGTGGCGCATACGACCGGCGGCGACGATCGTCGTCTGGTGGTCGATATCGGTGGCGCCAGTACCGAACTGGTCACGGGCACAGGCGCGCAGGCGACGTCGCTCTTCAGCCTGTCGATGGGCTGTGTGACCTGGCTGGAACGCTACTTTACCGATCGAAACCTTGCCAAAGAGAATTTTGACGAGGCGGAAAACGCGGCGCGTGCGGTCCTGCGCCCGGTTATGGACGAACTGCGCTATCACGGCTGGAAAGTGTGTGTCGGCGCGTCCGGAACCGTTCAGGCGTTGCAGGAAATCATGATGGCACAGGGAATGGACGAGCGGATCACGCTTGCCAAACTCCAGCAGCTTAAACAGCGCGCCATCCAGTGTGGTCGTCTGGAAGAGCTTGAAATAGAAGGGCTGACGCTCGAACGCGCGCTGGTTTTCCCCAGTGGGCTCGCCATTCTGATCGCCATTTTTACTGAACTGAATATCCAGTGTATGACCCTGGCAGGCGGTGCGCTGCGCGAAGGTCTGGTCTACGGAATGCTGCACCAGTCGGTCGATCAGGACATCCGTAGCCGTACGCTGCGTAACGTTCAGCGCCGCTTTATTGTTGATATCGACCAGGCACACAGAGTGAGTCAACTGGCGTCACTGTTTGCCGATCAGGTGAAAAAAAGCTGGGATATTGAACCGTTAAGCCGCGATCTGCTGCTAAGCGCCTGTGCGCTACATGAAATTGGTCTCAGCGTGGAGTACAAGCAGGCACCGCTGCACGCGGCCTGGCTGGTGCGTAATCTCGATTTGCCGGGCTATACGCCCGCCCAGAAGAAGCTGCTGGCCACCCTGCTGCTAAATCAGACTAACGCCGTCGATCTCTCTTCCCTTCACCAGCAGAACGCTGTGCCGCCGCGCGTGGCGGAGCATCTGTGTCGCCTGCTTCGCCTGGCGATCCTTTTTGCCAGCCGGCGTCGTGATGATTTGCTGCCAGCCATTACGCTGGCGGCAGACGATGAGAAACTGACGCTGACGCTGCCGGAAAACTGGCTTGAGGATCATCCGCTTGGGGCGGAACTGATTGAGCAGGAGTACCAGTGGCAGAGCTATGTGCACTGGGCGCTTGATGTGAAGTGACCCTTTGAAGCGTGCCGGGTGGCGGCTTTGCCTTACCCGGCCTGCAAATAGTTATCCCTTCTCTTTGGCTTTTGCCAGCATCGCGCGAATGTTTGCCACGTTTGCCTGCCCTTTGTGCATACGCTCTTCAGCGGTAATGACTTTACGCTCCTGCTCCCAGATAAGATCGTCCTGAGGCAACTCCAGCAGAAAACGGCTCGGCTCCGGGCGCACCAGCTCACCATACTGACGGCGCTCTTTGCACAGCGTAAACGTCAGCTCTTTCTGCGCACGGGTGATCCCCACGTAGGCCAGACGGCGCTCTTCGTCGACGTTATCTTCATCAATGCTGCTCTGGTGCGGCAATAAGCCCTCTTCCATCCCCACCAGATAGACATACGGGAACTCCAGCCCTTTCGAGGCATGTAACGTCATCAGCTGAACCTGATCGGCCTCTTCTTCGCTTTCGCCGCGCTCCATCATATCGCGCAGCGTGAAGCGGGTGACCACCTGCGTCAGGGTCATGGGCTCGTCAATCTCAGATCCTTCAAGCATTTCGGTCATCCAGCTGAAGAGCTGGTTAACGTTTTTCATCCGCATCTCGGCTGCTTTCGGGCTGGCAGAGGTTTCATACAACCAGGATTCGTAATCAATGCCGTGGATCAGATCGCGTACTGCCGCCACAGGCTCGCGCTCTGCCAGACGCTGCACCTCACCCAGCCAATGGGTAAAGCGGGTTAAGGCGTCATAGCCGCGCCCGGTCAGGGTCTGGCTCAGCCCCATATCGAAGCTGGCGGTGAACAGGCTTTTGTTGCGGGTCATCGCCCATTCACCCAGTTTTTGCAGCGTCGCAGAGCCAATCTCGCGTTTCGGCGTATTCACGATGCGCAGGAAAGCGCTGTCGTCATCCGGGTTGGTCAGCACGCGCAGATAGGCCAGCAGATCCTTGATTTCGGGACGCGAAAAGAACGACGTACCGCCGGAGATTTTGTAGGGAATGCGGTTCTGCATCAGCATCTTTTCAAAGACGCGCGACTGGTGATTACCGCGATAGAGGATCGCATAATCCTTGTATTCAGTTTTGTTGACGAAGTGATGGGCAATCAGCTCGCCCGTTACGCGCTCCGCTTCGTGCTCCTCGTTGTTGGCGCTGAGCACTTTCAGCTCGGTGCCGTAACCCAGTTCGGAGAACAGGCGCTTCTCAAAGACGTGCGGGTTATTGGCAATCAGGATGTTCGCCGCCTTCAGGATACGCCCGGAAGAACGGTAGTTCTGCTCCAGTTTAATCACCTGCAACGCCGGGAAGTCTTTGCTCAGTAGCACCAGGTTTTGCGGACGCGCGCCACGCCATGAGTAAATCGACTGATCGTCATCGCCTACGACGGTAAAGCGTGCACGCTGCCCTACCAGCAGCTTCACCAGCTCGTACTGGCTGGTGTTGGTATCCTGGTATTCATCCACCAGCAGGTAACGAATTTTGTTCTGCCAGCGCTCGCGTACCTCTTCATTCCGCTGAAGCAGCAGCGTCGGCAGCAGGATCAGATCGTCGAAATCCAGGACGTTACAGGCTTTCATATGCGCGTCGTACAGTCCGTAGCAGTGGGCAAAGATGCGGTCGCGCTCGCCTTTGGCGCTTGCCGCTGCCTGGGCCGGCGTCATCAGATCGTTTTTCCAGTTCGAGATCGTCGAGATCAGCTGTTGCAACAGCACTTTGTCATCTTCGATCAGCCCTTCCGTCAGCTCTTTAAGCAGCGCCACCTGGTCGGTGTCATCAAAGAGAGAAAAGTTGGACTTCATGCCCAGCGCCGCGTATTCGCGCTTGATAATATCCAGACCCAGCGTGTGGAAGGTGGAGATCATCAGCCCGCGCGCCTCTTTACGGCCCAGCGTCTGGCCGACGCGCTCTTTCATCTCACGCGCCGCTTTGTTGGTAAAGGTGACCGCCGCGATATGGCGCGCCTGGTATCCACAACCCCGAATTAAGTGGGCGATTTTGTTGGTGATCACGCGTGTTTTACCGGATCCCGCTCCCGCCAGCACCAGGCAGGGTCCGGTGACGAATTCGACAGCTTGTTGTTGTCCGGGGTTTAAACGCATAAATGGTCACTCAATGAAAGTCGGGAGAGGAGGAAAAACGCGTGGTAGTATACCGACCGTAAACTAGTCGACTCAAGGCACGATCATGGCAAAAACAGCAGCAGCACTGCATATCCTTGTTAAAGAAGAGAAACTGGCACAGGATCTGCTCGAACAGATTAAAAACGGCGCCGACTTCGGCAAACTGGCGAAGAAACACTCGATTTGCCCGTCAGGCAAACGCGGTGGTGACTTAGGCGAGTTCCGCCAGGGCCAGATGGTCCCGGCGTTTGATAAAGTGGTCTTCTCCTGCCCGGTGCTGGAGCCAACTGGCCCACTGCACACACAATTCGGCTATCACATTATCAAAGTGTTATACCGCAACTAATCAAAAGCCCGGTGCATTGACTCACCGGGCTTTTTTATTTAGGTGTTCCGGCGTTCAGATACCGTCGCCGTATTCGAAGGTGTGATGAATACCGTTGAAGTGCTGATCCATATCCATCGACGGCTTATCGCTGTCTGGCTTACCGACGATGCGCGCCGGGACGCCAGCGGCGGTGGTGTGCGGCGGTACAGGCTGGAGCACAACCGACCCCGCGCCAATCTTCGCGCCGCGTCCGACTTCAATATTGCCGAGGATTTTAGCGCCCGCGCCAATCATCACCCCTTCACGGATTTTCGGATGGCGATCGCCGCTGGTTTTACCGGTACCGCCCAGCGTAACGGATTGCAGGATCGACACGTCATCTTCGATCACCGCCGTTTCACCAACAACAATGCCGGTGGCGTGATCGAGCATGATCCCGCGGCCAATTTTCGCCGCCGGGTGAATATCGACCTGGAAGGTCACGGACACCTGGTTTTGCAGGAAGATGGCCAGCGCGCGGCGTCCCTCATTCCATAACCAGTGGCCGATGCGGTACGCCTGTAAGGCGTGGAAGCCTTTGAGATACAGCAGCGGCGTGGAATATTTATCCACCGCCGGGTCTCGCGTGCGCACAGCCTGGATGTCGCAGGCGGCAGAAGCAATCATCTCCGGATCTGCGGCGTAGGCCTCTTCTACCACCTCACGAATGGCAATAGCAGGCATGATAGGGGAAGCCAGTTTATTGGCGAGCATATAGCTCAGGGCGCTGCCGAGATTTTCGTGCTTAAGTAGCGTCGCGTGATAGAAACTGGCCAGCATGGGCTCACAGTCGGCCAACGCTCGGGCTTCGGCTTTAATATTATTCCAGACGATATCCAGTTCTTCACACGGCATTGCTTGCTCCAGACGATAGTTAATGACCAGCCAGTTCTGCGCTGGCTGGGTCATTCAGGTGACGATACTTCCCGGCTAATTGCTGCTGCGCTCGTCCTTGCGCGCACGACCTAATAAGGTCAATGCTGCCTCGCGCGCATTTTTTCCGCAATACAATACCTGATAAATTTCCTCGGTTATTGGCATTTCAACACCGAAACGGTGCGCCAGTTCGCGAACTTCCTTGGTATTGCGATAGCCTTCAACCACCTGACCAATCTTCTCCTGCGCGCTTTTTACATCGCTGCCCTGTCCGAGCATCATGCCAAAGCGGCGGTTACGCGACTGGTTATCGGTGCAGGTCAGCACCAGGTCGCCCAGCCCTGCCATTCCCATAAAGGTGGCCGGATCGGCACCCAGCGCTTCGCCCAGGCGGGACATTTCGGTCAGGCCACGGGTGATCAGCGCAGTACGCGCATTCGCGCCGAAACCGATGCCGTCAGACATCCCGGCCCCGATGGCAATGACGTTCTTCACCGCGCCGCCCAGCTGCACGCCGATAAAATCGGGGTTGCTGTACACGCGGAAGCTTTTGCCGCAGTGCAGCAGTTGCTGAAGATCGTCGGAAAATGCCTGGTCGGTGGACGCCAGCGAAATCGCCGTCGGCAAGCCCGCAGCCAGCTCTTTGGCAAACGTCGGCCCGGAGATCACCGCCAGCGGGATCGCTGTTCCCAGCGCTTCGCGGGCAACGTCCTGCAACAGACGTCCGGTTTCCGCTTCCAGCCCCTTCGTCGCCCACACAATACGCGCATCCGCACGCATCAGCGGCTTAATCTGACGCAGGACTTCGCCAAACACATGGCTTGGCACCACAATCAAAATATTGCGGCTGGCCGCCAGCGCGGTCGCGAGGTCGCTTTCCAGATACAGGGAGTCAGGGAACGGAACGTCCGGGAGAAACGCCACATTGCAGCGGTCGTGTTGCAACGTCGCGATATGTTTTGGATCGTGGCCCCACAGGACCACGTCGTGACCATTTCTTGCCAGCGTGATGGCAAGAGCGGTGCCGTAAGAGCCGGCACCGATCACAGTCATTGACGCATTAACAGTGCTCATCAGGCATCCTGATGTTGTTCGGCACCTTCGCCAGCCTGCTGCTGTAGATAGTTCATGAACAGCGCATCAAAGTTTACTGGCGCAAGGTTCAGTTGCGGGAATGTACCGCGAGAAACCAGGCTGGTGATGCATTCACGGGCATACGGGAACAGGATGTTCGGGCAGTATGCACCCAGGCAATGCGCCATCTGGTTGCCTTCGATGCCACCGATGGAGAAGATACCGCCCTGCTGAACTTCGCACAGGAATGCGGTTTCTTCGCCCAGAGAGGCGGTCACGGTGACACGCAGTACGACTTCATACACATCATCCGCCAGTTGGGTGGATGCGGTATCCAGATCAAGTTTAACCTCTGGCTGCCAGTCTTTCTGGAAAACGTGCGGCGCATTTGGCGCTTCGAAAGAGACATCCTTGGTGTAGATGCGCTGGATCTGGAAAGTCATCTCGGTGTTGTTTTGTTCTGACATGGAAAAACCCTTTTTAATTGTCCTAAAGTCTCTAGCTCAGCAGCGGATCGAGTCCACCGCGGGCGTCGAGCGCATACAAGTCATCACAGCCGCCAATGTGCTGCGCATCAATAAAAATCTGTGGAACCGTTGTGCGACCACTGCGTTGGATCATCTCTTCGCGTTTAATCGCGTCACCATCGATCGGCAGTTCCTTGAACGTTACGCCTTTGCTGGACAGCAGCGCTTTCGCTCGGTGGCAGAACGGGCACGTTGCTTTGGTGTAGATCTCAATATTGGCCATCACTTAACTCCTTATTTACCGCGCACTAAAGGAAGATTCTCCCCGCTCCAGCCGGAGATGCCTTCTTTCAGCACCGTTACGTTTTCAAAGCCTGCTTTATGCAGTGCGCTGGCAGATTCCTGCGCCTGCATGCCAGTGCCGTCAACAACAATAATCGGCTGGGCTTTATGCTTCTCCAGCTCACCAATGTTGTTCGCTTTAATTTCCGCTGGCAGCAGGTTGATAGCACCTGCAATATGGCCCTTGCGGAAATCGTCGCGCTGACGCAGATCGACAACCACGGCGTCCTCTTTGTTGATCAGACGTGTCGCTTCACCGCGGGTGATCACCTTAATTTTAGACGTCAGTCCCTTAAATGTGGTGAACAGTACAGCGACCAGCAGGCCAATCCACGCGATGCTCAGAACCGGGTGGCGGCTAACGAATTGCATAATTTCTTGCATGGGGGGTAACAACTCCCGACTAAGTGATTAAAAAAACCAGGACAGGAGTATACCTGTGCGCTGTGGCAAATACAGCCAGCGACATAAAGCTAATCTATTTTCTGCGGCATGCCACGTAAAAAAAGCCTCAAAATGGCCTGAGAACAGCATTGCCCCCGCGCTTTCTTTGATCTTCTGCGGCTATTTTATCGATTCAGCTGTAGTAAAATTACGCAAATTTTTTGTCTCTTGAGCATGAGGTTGTCGCAATGTCGGTTTCTAAAAAACCTATGGTACTGGTGATTCTGGATGGCTATGGCTACCGTGAAGATCAACAGGATAACGCCATTTTCAACGCCAAAACCCCGGTTATGGATGCGCTATGGGCAAAACGTCCCCACACCCTGATTGATGCGTCTGGCCTGGAAGTGGGTCTGCCGGATCGTCAGATGGGCAACTCTGAAGTGGGTCACGTTAACCTGGGTGCGGGCCGTATCGTT
The DNA here is from genome assembly GCF_032389435.1 of Enterobacter sp. DTU_2021_1002640_1_SI_PRY_ASU_LCPMC_013. Classification (NCBI taxonomy): domain Bacteria; kingdom Pseudomonadati; phylum Pseudomonadota; class Gammaproteobacteria; order Enterobacterales; family Enterobacteriaceae; genus Enterobacter; species Enterobacter sp. DTU_2021_1002640_1_SI_PRY_ASU_LCPMC_013. Next base: position 155,501 of record NZ_CP135594.1, on the reverse strand, counting down.
TATCAGGACCTGACGCGCCTGGACGTTGAAATCAAAGAACGTACATTCTTTGCCAACCCAACGCTCACCGGAGCGGTTGATAAAGCCGTTGCCGCAGGCAAGGCCGTTCACATTATGGGTCTGCTCTCTGCGGGCGGCGTTCACAGCCACGAAGATCACATCATGGCGATGGTAGAACTGGCCGCTGAGCGCGGTGCGGAAAAAATCTATCTGCACGCCTTCCTGGATGGTCGCGATACGCCGCCACGCAGCGCAAAAGGTTCTCTTGAAGCGTTTGAAGATAAATTTGCCGCACTGGGCAAAGGCCGCGTGGCGTCCATCGTTGGCCGTTACTATGCCATGGACCGCGACAACCGCTGGGACCGCGTTGAGCAAGCCTATGATCTGCTGACCCTGGCAAAAGGTGAGTTCCAGTTCCCGACCGCCGTTGAAGGCCTGGAAGCGGCTTACGCGCGTGATGAAAACGACGAATTTGTGAAGGCAACCGTGATCCGCGCTGAAGGCCAGGCCGATGCCGCCATGGAAGATGGCGATGCGCTGATCTTCATGAACTTCCGTGCTGACCGCGCCCGCGAAATCACCCGCGCCTTCGTCAACAGCGATTTCGACGGTTTCGCCCGTAAGAAAGTGGCGAAGATCGATTTCATCCAGTTGACCGAGTATGCAGCGGATATCAAAGCCCCATGCGCGTATCCACCCGCTTCCCTGGAAAATACCTTCGGCGAGTGGATGGCGAAAAACGATAAAACGCAGCTGCGCATCTCCGAAACTGAGAAGTATGCGCACGTGACCTTCTTCTTTAACGGCGGCGTAGAAGAGCCGTTTAAAGGCGAAGACCGCATTCTGATCAACTCGCCGAAAGTCGCCACTTACGATCTCCAGCCAGAAATGAGCTCTGCGGAGCTGACCGAAAAACTGGTGGCCGCGATCGAAAGCGGTAAATACGACACCATCATCTGTAACTATCCGAATGGCGACATGGTGGGCCACACCGGCGTGATGGAAGCAGCCGTTAAAGCGGTTGAAGCGCTGGACCACTGCGTTGAGCAGGTCGCGAAAGCGGTTGAATCCGTGGGCGGCCAGCTGCTGATCACCGCCGACCACGGTAACGCAGAACAGATGCGTGATCCGGCAACCGGTCAGGCGCATACCGCCCATACCAACCTGCCTGTTCCACTGATTTATGTAGGTGATAAATCAGTGAAAGCTGTGGAAGGCGGCAAGCTTTCCGACATCGCGCCAACCATGTTGTCGCTGATGGGTATGGAAATCCCTGAAGAGATGACTGGCAAGCCGCTGTTCATCGTGGAATAATCGCTCCCCATGAGGGGAAAGGCGATTTTTTCAATCACATGGGTCGTGAAGCCGCTTTGGTTATCAGTCAGACCTCTGCTTTGCGCCAGCGCACTCAGCGCTGGCGTATTGCTGTGCGCCGCATCCGCCCACGCGGATGACCGCGATCAGCTTAAATCCATTCAGGCCGATATCGCCGCCAAAGAGCGTGCGGTACGTCAGCAGCAACAGCAGCGCGCCACCCTGCTCGCCCAGCTTAAAAAGCAGGAAGAGGCCATTTCCGCCGCCGCGCGTAAGCTGCGTGAAACACAAAACACCCTTGCCCAGCTCAATAAGCAAATCGATGAAATGAACGCGTCGATTGCGAAACTGGAGCGTCAGCGCGATGCCCAGGAGCGGAACCTTGCTGCACAGCTTGATGCTGCTTTCCGTCAGGGTGAGCACACAGGCCTTCAGCTGATCCTCAGCGGTGAAGAGAGCCAGCGTGGTCAGCGTTTACAGGCCTATTTCGGCTATCTAAACCAGGCGCGTCAGGAGACCATTGCGCAGCTGAAACAGACGCGCGAAGAAGTCACCACGCAAAAAGCCGAGCTGGAAGAGAAGCAGAGCCAGCAGCAAACGCTGCTCTACGATCAGCAGGCGCAGCAGGAGAAGCTTGAGCAGGCGCGCAATGAGCGTAAGAAGACGCTCGCCGGGCTGGAGTCCTCTATCCAGGCAGGACAAAGCCAGCTGAGCGAAATGCGCGCCAACGAATCGAGACTGCGTAACAGCATTGCCCGGGCAGAAGCCGCGGCCAAAGCGCGCGCCGAAAAAGAAGCGCGCGAAGCGCAGGCGGTGCGTAATAAGCAGCAGGAAGCCTCCCGGAAAGGCACCACCTACAAACCGACTGAAAATGAACGTTCCCTGATGTCGCGTACCGGCGGCCTCGGCTCCCCGCGTGGTCAGGCTTACTGGCCCGTTCGCGGTACGATCCTGCATCGCTATGGCGAACAGTTGCAGGGTGAGCTACGTTGGAAGGGGATCGTTATCGGTGCGTCTGAAGGTAGCGAAGTGAAAGCCATCGCCGATGGCCGCGTGATCCTGGCCGACTGGCTACAGGGTTATGGGCTCGTGGTGGTGGTTGAACACGGTAAAGGCGACATGAGTCTTTACGGCTACAACCAGAGCGCGCTGGTCAGCGTTGGCACCCAGGTGCGCGCGGGTCAACCCATTGCCCTTGTGGGCAGCAGTGGCGGTCAGGGCCGCCCGTCACTCTATTTCGAAATTCGTCGTCAGGGTCAGGCGGTCAATCCACAGCCGTGGTTGGGAAGATAGGTTTTGCTTCAATTTCGTCGAATTGTTTTTTCCGTAGTCAGCGCACTGGCGCTGGCTGCACCGGTTTATGCAGGCAAACTCGCGATTGTGATTGATGACTTCGGTTATCGACCACACTATGAAAATCAGGTGCTGGCGATGCCGTCAGCCATCTCTGTCGCCGTCCTGCCTAATGCGCCTCACGCGCATGAAATGGCGACCAAAGCTCACAATGGCGGCCATCAGGTCCTCATCCATCTGCCGATGGCCCCCCTCAGCAAGCAGCCGCTGGAAAAAGATACCCTGCGCCCGGACATGAGCAGCGACGAGATCGATCGCATCATTCGCGATGCGTACAATAAAGTGCCGTATGCCGTGGGTCTGAATAACCATATGGGCAGCGCGATGACCTCCAGCCTGTACGGTATGCTGAAAGTGATGCAGGCGCTGGAGCGTTACAATCTCTATTTCCTCGACAGCATGACCATCGGCAACAGCCAGGCAATGCGTGCCGCTCAGGGGACGGGTGTAAAAGTCATCAAGCGCAAAGTATTCCTGGACGACTCCCAGAACGAAGCGGATATCCGCGTGCAGTTCAACCGCGCGGTACAGCTGGCGCGCCGTAACGGTTCGGCGATTGCCATTGGGCATCCGCATCCGTCTACCGTTCGCGTTTTGCAGCAAATGTTGCCGGGCTTACCCGCTGATATTACGCTGGTGCGTCCGAGCGATCTGCTCAATGAACCTCAGGTGGATACTTCTCGTCCGGGTAGCGCGCAACCACCCGCAACGCAGCCGCGTAATCCATTCCGCGGCGTGAAGAACTGCACGCTGAAACAGCCGCCTGAACCGGTCTATGCAACCCGTTTCTTCACGGTGATTGGCGAAAGCATCAGCAGCAGTACGTTGGTTAAATACGTCCAGCAACAGTGGCAGGGTTGGGGAAAAAAAGCCTGATCGGCTAACGCCTATTCTGCCAGATAAGAGTCCGACTGCTCTTTTGCAACGGACTCTTTCTTTTCCCGATCCTGATACCAGGCCTTGAAATACTTCAAAAAACTGTACGCCGTGGCATAAAACCCTGTCACCACACCTACTTTGCCCTGACGCCACGCACCGCTAAACAGATACCATTTGAAAAATGCGCCGATAGCGCTGATCGCGCCGCGACCAAGAGAGGGGCGTATCGTCTGATATTGAACCAGGCGAGTGGTATATCCGTTTAATTTATTAAAAAGTTCATGCAGTGAATAAAACGTATCATGTCTGACATAGCCTGGAATACGTTCAGAACGGAGAAAACCTTCAACCTGATCGTCTACTGGACGGTTATTAAATCGCGACTGCGTACGGTTAAAAAAACGCACCGGATAATCCGGTGATGAGACGGGATAAATCGTTCGGACATTTTCTCCCAAAACAAACCAGTGACGACATATCCGCCACGCCATATCCGGTTCGGGTTCATCGCCCATTTTTAATTTTAAAATAGCATCAACGGTTTCTTGATCGAGTATTTCGTCACTGTCCATGCACAACACCCAGTCGTTGTGCGCATGGGATACGGCATGGTTCATCTGCTCGCCGTGCCAGCTATATTTTTTGAATATGGGCGACAATCCATAACTCTGGCAAATATATATCGTCGAGTCTGTACTTCCGGAATCCACTATAACGAATTCATCTGCTATTTTTAAAAGAGGAGGAATAACATCGTGCAACGTTCTTTCGGAGTTAAACGTTAATAAGCAGACCGTTATTTTAAACATATTTTCACTCTCTCAATAACAACATAAAATTTTTGCACTCATACTATCGAATTGAGAAGAGGCGATTAAAGTCTTAAATCGCACTTTTAAAATAAGCGCGTTTAAAACCTTTCCTTATAAAAAGACAAAGAAATACAAAAAATCTATTTTATTTCAGTAAATTCTTTATAATGCGGTCAGATGAAGGGTAGCATACGGATTCAGACATGCCGCAAAAACGTAAAATCCTCCTCCTGGACACAGGCAAAGAATGGGGGGGAGGTACCAACAGTATGCTTGAGCTTCTGAAGCGAATCAACCGCGACAAATTCGACATTACCTGTTGTTTTTACAGTGATTATAGTCGTGCTGAAGGTCAAACGATTGGCCAGGTGCTCAATAGCATTGGGATCCCGCTACTCGTTATCCCTCAACGTAAGCAACCGGCATGGGCAAAACTACTGAAAGAAGCGGGACGTGGTCTGCTGTTTTTCTCGCGTTCAGCGCGCAAAGCATTTACGCGGCATATCGATACCCTGTGGCGCATTCGCCCCAACGTCAGCAAGATCGAGACCATTTTCAGGGAAGGTGGATTCGATACGCTGTATATGAACAACCAGCCAGGCTCTAACGAAGAAGGGTATCTGGCGGGCGCAAACCTGCATGCGCGGATAATCCAGCACTGCCGGATTGAACCGGTGCTGACCCCGCCGCTGGTGAAGCTGGTGAATACCCATGCCACAAAAATTATCGCCGTCTCGCACGGCGTTGAACGCGTGTTGCTTCAGCATGGCGTCCGGCCCGAGCTGTGTACCACGGTCAACAATGCTATCGACATCCACCAGCCTTTGCCCGACCGACGCGCGATGCGCCAGCGCCTGAACATTGATGACGACACGTTTGTGTTCGGCAGCATTGGCTCGCTAATCCCTCGCAAAGCCAACCACCATACGCTGGAGGCGCTGGCACAGTTCAGCCAGAGGCACCCGCAGGCAAAATGGAAGATGGTGCTGGTCGGTGAAGGGGCGGAGCGCGGCGCACTGGCGGCACAGGCTGACGCGCTGGGTATTGCTGAGCACGTCATTTTTACCGGTTTCCAGAACACGCCTTTTGACTATCTCGCCACCTTTGACGCATTTATTCTGGCCTCGAAGAGCGAAGGCCTGCCGCGCGTCGTACTGGAGGCAATGCTGCTGAATATCCCCGTGATTGGTTCAAAAGTGACCGGCACGGCAGAATTGATCGATCATGAGTCGACCGGCCTGCTGTTTCCCTGGAGCGACGTGTCGCAACTTGCTCAACATCTGGATAATATCTGGCAGGATCCTGCTCTGCGCGCCCGGCTCGCCGCTGCCGCACACCAGAATGTCTGCAACATGTATGCCATTGAAAGCTATGTTAACGGTGTCGAGGCCGTTCTTGGCGCGCAATAACCAAACGAGAAGAACATGTTTAAATTCCTGAATGCTCGCTACCGCCACATTACCGGGCGTCATAACATTCCTTACGCTTCCCTTCCGGTCACGCGCGATCTCGTTGCGGTTGATTCCATTGTGATCCCGTGTACGGGCGCGGATTTCGTCGAAGAGGCGTTATTGTCAGCGACCTTTGCAGAGCGTTATGCCACCGACGTCAGTGAGATTGTTATCGTCAGCGATCAGCCTGAATCCGCTTTCGGCGAGCTGCCGCCAAAAACCCGCGTTGTTACCCTCACGCTTCCAAAACGTGAAGAAGGATACCGCTATAAGCAGATCTACCTCAGTCGTCTGGTGAAGCTTAACGCTCCGTTGCAGGCGCGCGGTGAAGGTGTGCTGATGATCGACTCCGATCTCAACCTGCTTAAAATGCCAGAGATCAACATGGTGGATATGCACATCTACTCCAGCTTCCGTCAGGGCAAAATGATTGCCAAGCTGGACGGCGCGCCAGCGGAGAAAGTGCCAGCGTATTACAAAGAAACGGTGCGCCCGTATCTGGTCGATCACGTTAACGGCGCGTTTCTTGCCGCCACCAAAAAGACCTGGCGCCGTATCTGCCCGCTGTGGCTGACGCTGTTCCAGGATACCTGGGAGCTGATGGACGATACGCAGCCGCCGACCGATCAGCTGCCGCTCGCTGCGCTGCTGGACATGCTGGATGTTAAAACGGTTAACCTGGGCGACTGGATGAACTGGCCGGTCTCCAAGAAGATCGGCGGACAGGAAGCCGTTGTGCCGAAAGAGGTGATTGGCGCGCACGGTGGTTTCCCGCTTTCCGAATGGCAGAAGTATCTGGAATCGCCGGATAACAAACTGCTGTTCAAAGGCCAGGATTACACCCGCAAGGTGCGTTACCTGACGGACGAAGAGAAAAAGAATCAGTAAAAAAAAGGGGCCGCTGGCCCCTTTTTAATTACTTATCCCAGCTCAGGATCACTTTCCCTGACTGGCCGGACCGCATTGCGTCAAAGCCCTGCTGGAACTCATCGATGGAGAAACGGTGAGTGATAATCGGGGACAGATCCAGACCGGACTGGATCAGCGCGGCCATCTTGTACCAGGTTTCGAACATCTCACGGCCATAGATGCCCTTAATGAACAGCCCCTTGAAGATGACTTTGTTCCAGTCAATGGACATATCTGACGGCGGAATACCCAGCATCGCGATACGGCCACCGTGGTTCATGGTGTCGAGCATGGTGCGGAACGCCGGTGGCGCGCCGGACATCTCCAGACCCACGTCAAAGCCTTCGGTCATGCCCAACTCTTCCATCACATCGGTCAGGCTCTCTTTCGAGACATCCACCGCGCGGGTGACGCCCATTTTGCGCGCCAGCGACAGGCGGTATTCGTTCACGTCGGTGATCACCACGTTGCGCGCACCCACATGCTTCGCCACGGCTGCCGCCATAATGCCGATGGGGCCCGCGCCGGAAACCAGCACGTCTTCACCCACCAGGTCGAAGGAGAGCGCCGTGTGTACCGCGTTGCCGAACGGGTCGAAGATGGAGGCCAGATCGTCAGAGATATTGTCCGGGATTTTGAACGCGTTAAACGCCGGGATCACCAGGTATTCCGCGAAGCAGCCCGGACGGTTCACGCCCACGCCGACGGTGTTGCGGCACAGGTGGGTACGCCCACCGCGACAGTTACGGCAGTGACCGCAGGTAATGTGGCCTTCACCGGAGACGCGATCGCCAATGTTGAAGCCTTTTACTTCCTGGCCGATACCCACCACTTCGCCGACATATTCGTGACCGACAACCATCGGTACCGGAATGGTTTTCTGTGACCACTGGTCCCAGTTGTAGATGTGAACGTCAGTACCGCAGATGGCGGTTTTACGAATTTTGATCAGCAGATCGTTATGACCGACTTCCGGCTCCGGCACGTCGGTCATCCAAATCCCTTCTTCCGCTTTCAGTTTGGATAACGCTTTCATCATACGTCCTCAGGCAATGACGCCCAGCTGTTTGCCGATGCGGGTAAAGGCTTCCACCGCACGTTCAATTTGTTCAGGCGAGTGCGCCGCAGACATCTGGGTGCGGATACGCGCCTGACCTTTTGGTACCACCGGGAAGAAGAACCCGGTCACGTAAATCCCTTCTTTCTGAAGCTCACGAGCAAATTTCTGCGCGACAACCGCGTCGCCCAGCATCACCGGAATGATCGCGTGATCGGCACCGGCCAGGGTGAATCCTGCGGCACTCATTTTTTCACGGAACAGGCGGGCGTTAGCCCACAGGCGGTCGCGCAGCTCAGCCCCGGATTCCACCATCTCCAGCACTTTAATGGAGGCAGCCACAATCGCCGGCGCCAGGGAGTTGGAGAACAGATACGGGCGGGAGCGCTGGCGCAGCCACTCGACCACCTCTTTACGCGCGGCGGTGTAGCCGCCAGACGCGCCGCCGAGCGCTTTGCCCAGCGTACCGGTGATGATATCCACGCGGCCCATTACGTCGCAGTATTCGTGGGAGCCACGACCGTTTTCGCCGACAAAACCGACCGCGTGAGAGTCATCCACCATCACCAGCGCGTCGTATTTATCCGCCAGATCGCACACGCCCTTCAGGTTGGCGATCACACCGTCCATGGAGAACACGCCGTCGGTGGCGATCAGGACGTGGCGAGCCCCCGCTTCACGGGCCTCTTTCAGGCGCGCTTCCAGCTCAACCATGTCGTTGTTGGCGTAGCGGAAACGCTTCGCTTTGCACAGGCGTACGCCGTCGATGATGGAGGCGTGGTTCAGGGCGTCGGAGATAATTGCGTCTTCTGCGCCGAGCAGGGTCTCAAACAGACCGCCGTTGGCGTCGAAGCAGGAGGAGTACAGAATCGCGTCTTCCATTCCGAGGAAGTTCGCCAGCTTTTGCTCAAGCTGCTTGTGGCTGTCCTGCGTACCGCAGATAAAGCGAACGGAGGCCATACCGAAACCGTGGGTGTCCATGCCGTTTTTCGCCGCGGCAATCAGCTCAGGGTGATTCGCAAGACCTAAATAGTTGTTCGCGCAAAAGTTAATCACATGGCTGCCGTCGGCAACGGTGATGTCCGCCTGCTGGGCAGACGTGATAATACGCTCTTCTTTGAACAACCCTTCCGCACGTGCGGTGTCGAGGTCGCTGTTTAACTGTTTGTAAAAATCACCACGCATTGCAATTCTCCAGACTCGGCAAATTTTGGCACATATTACCCAAACCTATAGTTCATGACGAGATGACGCAGTATCTCTTCTCGTTTTTGCAGCATAAATCACGCGTACCCCTGCTGCATATCGGTGAATGGCTGAAGCCTGAGCATTGTGATGATATGATAAAGAGATTAGCGTTCGGGATATTCCCCGACTCATACTTCAAAGGTTACAGTTATGATCATCGTTACTGGCGGCGCGGGCTTTATCGGCAGCAATATTGTTAAGGCCCTCAATGACAAAGGCATCACCGACATTCTGGTGGTGGACAACCTGAAAGACGGCACCAAGTTCGTGAACCTGGTGGATCTGAACATCGCTGACTACATGGATAAAGAAGACTTCCTTATCCAGATTATGGCGGGTGAAGAGTTCGGCGAGATCGAAGCCATCTTCCACGAAGGTGCTTGCTCCTCCACCACCGAGTGGGACGGCAAGTACATGATGGATAACAACTATCAGTACTCCAAAGAGCTCCTGCACTACTGCCTGGAGCGTGAAATTCCGTTCCTGTACGCCTCTTCCGCGGCAACTTACGGTGGGCGCACTTCAGATTTCATCGAATCCCGCGAATATGAGCAGCCGCTGAACGTTTACGGTTACTCCAAGTTCCTGTTTGATGAGTACGTACGTCAGATCCTGCCAGAAGCGAACTCGCAGATTGTCGGCTTCCGCTACTTCAACGTCTACGGGCCGCGCGAAGGCCACAAAGGCAGCATGGCGAGCGTGGCGTTCCACCTGAACACCCAGTTAAATAACGGCGAAAGCCCGAAACTGTTCGAAGGCAGCGACGGCTTCAAGCGTGACTTCGTCTACGTGGGCGATGTGGCGGCAGTAAACCTGTGGTTCCTGGAAAATGGCGTGTCCGGCATTTTCAACCTGGGCACCGGCCGCGCGGAATCCTTCCAGGCGGTGGCAGACGCGACGCTGGCGTACCATAAGAAAGGCAGCATCGAGTACATTCCGTTCCCGGATAAGCTGAAAGGCCGCTACCAGGCATTCACCCAGGCGGACCTGACTAACCTGCGTGCCGCAGGCTACGACAAGCCGTTCAAGACCGTTGCCGAAGGCGTAACGGAATATATGGCCTGGCTGAACCGCGACGCATAAGCATGAAAATTCTGGTGATCGGCCCGTCATGGGTGGGCGACATGATGATGTCGCAAAGTCTCTATCGCACGCTCAAGGCGCGTTATCCCCAGGCGATAATCGACGTGATGGCACCCGCATGGTGCCGTCCGCTGTTATCGCGTATGCCGGAAGTGAACGAGGCGATCCCGATGCCGCTCGGCCACGGGGCGCTGGAAATCGGTGAACGCCGCAAACTCGGCCACAGCCTGCGTGAGAAGCGCTATGACCGCGCGTACGTGCTGCCAAACTCTTTTAAATCCGCCCTTGTGCCCTTCTTTGCGGGCATCCCGCACCGTACCGGCTGGCGCGGTGAAATGCGTTACGGCCTGCTGAACGACGCCCGGGTGCTGGATAAAGAGGCCTGGCCGCTGATGGTGGAGCGCTACGTGGCGCTGGCCTACGACAAAGGCGTGATGCGCAGCGCGAAAGATCTGCCGCAGCCACTGCTGTGGCCGCAGCTCCAGGTAAGCGATGGGGAGAAATCCCACACCTGCAACGCATTTGGCATTTCGTCCGAACGCCCGATGATTGGGTTCTGCCCTGGCGCAGAATTCGGTCCGGCAAAACGCTGGCCGCACTATCACTATGCAGAGCTGGCGAAACAGCTTATCGATGAAGGCTATCAGATTGTGCTGTTTGGCTCGGCGAAAGATCATGAGGCGGGCAATGAAATTCTCGCCACGCTGAGCACCGAGCAACAGGCATGGTGCCGCAACCTGGCCGGGGAAACGCAGCTCGAGCAGGCGGTTATCCTGATTGCCGCCTGTAAGGCCGTGGTCAGTAACGACTCTGGCCTGATGCACGTCGCCGCCGCGCTGGACCGCCCGCTGGTCGCGCTGTATGGCCCAAGCAGCCCGGACTTCACGCCGCCGCTCTCGCACAAGGCGCGCGTGATCCGTTTGATCACCGGCTACCACAAGGTGCGCAAAGGCGATGCCGCAGAAGGTTACCATCAGAGCCTGATCGACATTACCCCGCAGCGTGTTCTCGAAGAACTCAACGCACTGCTGTTGAGCGAAGAAGGATAACGGATGCGGGTATTGATCGTTAAAACCTCCTCAATGGGTGATGTTCTGCATACGCTGCCGTCGCTGACGGACGCCATGCGGGCCATTCCCGGCATCCGTTTTGACTGGGTGGTGGAAGAAGGCTTCGCGCAGATCCCCACCTGGCATGAAGCGGTTGATCGCGTGATCCCGGTGGCCATTCGCCGCTGGCGCAAAGCGTGGTTCTCTGCCCCGATTAAAGCCGAACGCAAAGCCTTCCGCGAGGCGGTGCAGGCGCAACGTTACGATGCCATCATCGACGCGCAGGGGCTGGTCAAAAGCGCCGCGCTGGTGACGCGTCTGGCGCACGGCGTAAAGCACGGCATGGACTGGCAAACCGCCCGCGAACCGCTGGCGAGCCTGTTCTATAACCGTCGCCACCATATTGCGAAGCAGCAGCACGCCGTGGAACGTACCCGCGAGCTGTTCGCTAAGAGTCTCGGCTATGCAAAACCCGACCTCCAGGGTGACTACGCCATCGCACAGCATTTTCTGCGCGAAACGGACAAGGATATCGCGCCCTATCTGGTTTTCCTGCATGCCACAACGCGCGACGATAAGCACTGGCCGGAAACGCACTGGAGAAGGCTGATTGAACTAATGCAACCTTGCGGTATCCATATTAAACTCCCGTGGGGCGCTGAACATGAGCGACAGCGAGCGGAACGTCTGGCAGCGGGTTTTTCCCACGTCGAGGTGTTACCCAAACTCACGCTGGCGCAGGTTGCCGCACAGCTGGCGGGCGCTAACGCCGTCGTTTCTGTGGATACAGGGTTAAGCCATTTAACCGCCGCACTGGATCGTCCTAATATCACGATTTTCGGCCCGACCGATCCGGGGTTGATCGGGGGTTACGGTAAAAACCAGCATCAGATGGTCAGCCCTACGCAGCAAACGAAGGATATTAGCGCAGATGCTATTTTTTCATTTTTACAGGGCAGCCATCGGCTTTCCAACAGGGATATTTAACCCATGAGTTATGTATTTCTGCTGATTTTACTCTTTCCGGTGAAACTCATCCGGAAGCTGTTTCGAAAGGACACGGGCAAGAACCTTGTCATTCAGACAGCCAAAATCGGTGACTTTATTAATGCGACGCCTCTTCTGGCATATCTGCAAAAAAGCGATGTGTTGATCAGTCGCAGCGTTGGCGCGCTGGCGAAGCATGATGAGACTATTGAGCAGATCTATTTTATTGAGCAGCATAAGCGCAACCTGTGGCGTAAACTGTGCTTCGCGTGCAGGATCATGAACCGCTACGACAACGTCTACCTGCTACAGCCCAACAGCGTGAACCTCTTTTTTGCCGCCGTCTGCAATGCCAAAAACAAACAATTTTTAAGCATTTACACGCGCAGGTGGTATCACGGGATTTTCTATCTCGCGGCCGACGGTACCGTTGAGCATGGCAAAAAAACGCTTTCGGTGACGAACTACCTGAAACTGGCCGACCGCTCGCTCACGTGGCAAGACTCTCCCAAGCACGCCACAAAGCCACTCTTCAAGCCGACGACCTGGCCGGCCATACTTGATAAACCTGGCGTTATCCGCATCGGCATCAGTATTGCGGCGGGCAATAAAGCCAAAACCGTCCCTCCGGTTATCTGGAAGCGGATTGTTGATCAACTTGCTGATTTACCCTGCGAGTTTTATGTCTTCGGCGCGCCAAACGAACAGTCGTGGATGGACGATATCACCCGTCTTTACGGTGACATCCCCAATTTTATCAATCTTATTGGCAAAATTTCGCTGGAAGAGCTTCCCTGGGCCATTTCTAAGATGGACTGCTATATCGCGTCTGACTCGGGGAATGTCTACATCGCAGACGCCGTCGGCGTGCCGGTGGTCCTGCTGTTTGGACCGTGTTGTCACTATGAACAGCGTCCGCTTGGCAATGTGATGCTGATCGGGAATGACGATAACATTTGTTCTTATGTGTTTGAAACGCGCTATTACTTCCCGCAAGAACGGGAAGCGCTATTCTCTGTCACTGACTCCGCGTTACACGATCTTCAGCAGTTTATCCGTACACTACCAAAAGCCCGCTCACTGGCTAGCGCTACCGACGCTCAAGGAAACTAATTTTTATGGCTTTTTTAAGCGTCATTATTGCTGCGCATAACGCTGAAGCTACGCTGCACGCCACGCTTTCAAGCCTTCTGGCAGCAACCGATCAGGACACTGAAATTATTATTTTCAATGACAGTTCTGAGGATGCCACGCAGGCAATAATTGAAGAGTGGTCGCCGAAATTTCCTCAGATCATAACGCGCACCGTGAACTTTCGTAACGTCGGCCGGGTACGAAACAGTGCTGTCGCGCTGGCATCGGGTGAGTATATTACGATGCTCGACAGTGATGATTGCTTAAAGCCGGGCAGCCTCAGGGATGCAATGACCTTCCTGAAAGCGCAACGTCCGGATATGTTACTGACACGTTTGCTTGAGATTCGCGATCCCCGGAGAATGACTTCAGACTGGCAGGGATTTAATCCTGTGCCATTGTCACAACATGAAGCAATTACTCGTTTCTTACGTCATAAAGACTTTCAGGCACATCTCATTGGCCAGTTTATTCATCGTAGCCTTTACGAGAAAAATCCCATACCTCCGATGTTATGTTATGAGGATTTCGCTGTCTTCCCGGGAATGTTGATGCAATCGAGTAAAATAGCCTATCAGCGCCAGGGGCATTATTATTACATCAAGCGTCCTGACAGTTTGTCGAGCAGTCTGGACGCCAGCAAAATTTCAACGCTTGTCGAATGCACGTTACAGATGGAAAGAACATTTCCGTCACGCTACAAACATCTCGTCAATTGCCACTGGTTTGATATTTACAGCAACCATCGGTCCTGTCTGACAGACCAACAATTACAGCTCGTGAAACAACGCGTAAAGACCATGTATACATTGTCTTTTTTCCTGTCCACCGATGTTCGTTTTAGCTACAAAAAAAGGGTTATTGAGGCGTTATGGAAAAAATAAAACCACGGCTATATCAACTGACGATCGCTTTAAGCCTCATCTCCTTGATACTGGCTTTAGTCAGTTCTGGGAAGCAAAGAGAGTTTTTCTATATTGCTATTTACGTCAGTATTATTGGCCTGGCTTTCGAATATAAAAAAATCACTCTGCGACCTTTTACTATAGCGCTGCCCATTCTGCTGATTGGGTTACTTAACCTCGGCTGGTACTTACTCTATGAGTATCATAACGAGGGCCTCAACCTTTACAGCGACTACCTCGGCGCCAGCAAAAAGTTAATTTTAGCGAGTATCCTGATTTTCTATATCGATCGCTTTAAGTTTTATATCGATAAGGACACCTTCAGGAAATTCTTCTTCTTCGCAACGGCCTTGGGGTTTGTGCTCGCCACAGGGTATGGCTTGTGGCAGGCCTCGCAAGGTATGACTCGCGTTGAGATGGCAATTAACCGTGCCACCGTTTCAGCTTATGTTTATTCTGTCCTGTCACTGGCTTTCGTATACAGTCTTTACCTTCAACAGAACGTGAAGCTGTATGTTATTGCGGGCTTCACTATATTAATCTCTTACTTCGTCATACTGTTGACGGGGACCCGCGCTGCGATGGGTTTATATCTGCTTCTGGCGATTGTGCTCACGCTTTATCATTTCAGAAAGATTCATCTTAAATCAGCCCTCATCTTTTTATGCATTGTTGCAGGCGTTGTAATCGTTAGCTACAAGCCATTGATTTCGCCAAAAATACAACAAACCCAACGTGAGGTTGAACGTTATCAACAAGGCTATGACCGCACCTCACTCGGCGCACGTTTTTCGATGTGGACTATCGGGATCGAGAATGGTCTTGCCCATCCGTTAGGGCAATCGCTGGAAGAGCGTGAAGCGTGGACCCGACACTACATTAAAGACGGCCATCCTCACCTTGGCAGTGCACTCGAATACATCAAAGTCCACCTGCATAATGAATTTATTGAGAAATACTCTTTGCAGGGGATCCCCGGCGTAGCGGTAATGCTCTTTTTCTTCGTTTCGATGATTGTGTATGCCCTACGAAACAGAAACGCACTGCTGCTGACGTCGATGCTTCTTTTGCTTTTGTATGGACTGACGGATGTCATACTGCTCAGTTCAGAAGCCTTAATCTTCTTTATGATTTTGTTTGCGTTAAGTACACCTTTCTCACAAACAAAACAGCAATAACAAATATGCCCGCCTGGCGGGCATAACTATTTTTTGTACTGATAAAACTCCGCCAGCGTCATCCCCACGGTCTTATCTGATAACCAGGTAAAGAGCTGCTCCAGATCCTGATACAGCCCCTCAATCGCGGCCTCGTCTTTAAAAGTAGGGCTCCCGCCAGGCATAAATTCCGACGAATGCAGCATGAATTCCACGTAGTCATTCCCCTGAGCCAGGCACTGCTGCGCAACCTTAATCATCTCAGCCGCATTTCCTCCGGACGGGCGTAACCAGTTAACTGACGGAGAACGGTATTTACCGCGCAGACGATCATAACCCTGCTTCAGGGAATTCAGCCATGCCGGGTGTTTATACTGGATGCTCATCGGCACTTCGAGGAGAGGGCTGTTTCCCGGCCGGGAAATGTCGTCTACGTCCAAAAAGTAGGCACGATCGGGAAAATGCTGGTAATTCGTTCCGCCATTACCCTGCGGGGCACCTTTCGCGTTGCGCCAGTTCACGCGCGGCGTAACGGAACAATCTACCTGATACCCCAGCTCAATCAGCAACTGGGCGTAACGACTGTCGAATGCCCAGCGCCCGGCGCGATGGCTGAGCATTTTTGTCTGGAAAGTCTCTTCCAGTAAGCGGGTCATGAACAGCACTTTCTCACGCATGACCTCGTCTGAAAACTCAATCAGATAAGGCTGCCAACGCCAGTCATCACCAGTCAGATCGTGCTCCGGAGGGCTATTCCAGGCATGGAGATGCATTCCCACCTCACCCTGGCCGCGGGCTATGACCTCTTTCGCGAACTCAATGAATACCGGTTCGACTGCCATCTCGTAGTTGGTCAGCCAGACGGGCTTAAAGCCGAAGCGTTCACAAAGCGCCTGAAACCGCGCCAGGTAGCGCGCGTTTTCCGTTTTGATCACCCGGTGGTTCTGCCAGAGATTATCCCCTTCGGTATCGATCGTGATGATAAACGCTGGTTTTTTCATAATGAGCCCGCAAGACAAAATAGTTAGCGCTATGTTACGCACGCCCGAAAGCAGGAGTAAACCCTTCCAGGGAAATTCCTGACATTATGGAGAAAGAGTGCAAGTCGTTACCAGGTCTATTAGAATTGCCAATAGTACAACGCCGATAAGATGATGATGAATAACTTACCTGACACGCCTGATTTGCGCATTTTACTGATCAAACTTCGCCATCATGGTGACATGTTACTCACCACCCCCGTCATCAATTCATTACGCCAGAAATGGCCTGAAGCCCAAATCGACGTGCTTCTCTATGAAGAGACGCGAGACATGCTCGCCGCGCATCCGGCAATCGGGACTATCTATGGTATCGATCGTAAATGGAAGCAGTTGGGGACGCTGAAGCACCTGCAAAAAGAGTGGCAGTTGCTTCGTACTTTACGCGCTCAGCATTATCATCTGGTGATCAATCTTGCCGATCAGTGGCGCAGCGCGATTGTTACCCGCTTCACCGGCGCACCGGTTCGGCTCGGGTTCGCTTTTAACAAGCGCAATAATGCCTTCTGGCGTTTTTGTCACAGTGAACTGGTCTCGGTCGCCAGCCATCAGTCGCTGCACACCGTTGAACAAAATCTCTCCATATTGTCAGCGCTGCCGGTAATGGCCAACCCTACCGTGACCATGGCTTACAGCGCGGATGACTGGCGCCATGCTCACCAAAAGCTGACGCAAAAGGGCGTGGGAGACCACTACATCGTTATTCAACCCACTTCACGCTGGTTCTTTAAGTGCTGGGACGAAGGCAAAATGGCGCAAACTATCGCCGCGTTGCAGCAGGACGGCCACACTATCGTCCTTACGGCGGGACCGGATAAGAAAGAGCTGGCGATGATTGACCGCATTCTTGCCGCCTCCCCGCAGACGGGTGTTGTATCGCTGGCAGGGCAGTTAGCCCTGCGCCAGCTGGCCTCGCTAATCGATCACGCGATCCTGTTCATTGGCGTTGACTCCGTACCCATGCACATGGCCGCCGCCCTTCAGACGCCCTGCGTGGCGCTGTTTGGCCCGTCAAAATTGACGTTCTGGTCGCCATGGCAGGTTAACGGAGAGGTCATCTGGGCAGGTAACTACGGCCCGCTTCCCAACCCTGACGCCATTGATACAAAAACGACGGAACGTTATCTCGACGCCATCCCCGTTGATGCTGTCGTCTCCGCCGCAAGGAGATACCTGCAATGAAGCTTCATCGTCTGGCCATTGTGCGCCAAAAATATCGTCCGGATGGGGGAGCAGAACGTTTTGTCTCCAGGGCACTTACCGCGCTGAGCAATCAAAATCTTGAGCTCAACGTCATCACCCGCGAGTGGCAGGGCGAAAAGCAGGACGACTGGCATATTCATATTTGCGATCCCCGGAAGTGGGGCCGCATCAGCCGTGAGCGCGGCTTTGCACACGCCGCGCGCGCGCTGTGGCAGCAACAGCAGTTTGATATTGTCCAGAGCCATGAACGTATTCCGGGCTGCGATATTTACCGCGCCGGGGATGGTGTACATCGACGCTGGCTGCTACAGCGTACGCGTATTCTTCCCGCCTGGCGCGCGAAGCTGCTTATGCACGATCGCTATCACCGCTACGTGATGCACGCAGAACGTGAAATGTACCAGGCTCCCGAGTTGAAAGCCGTTATCTGTAATGCGGAGATGATCAAGCGCGAAATCGTCGAAGACTTTGATATTGACGCAAAAAAGATACATGTGATTTATAATTCAATAGATTCCAGCCGCTTCGTTCCGGCAGAAGAGAGACAACGCGCTGTACTGCGTCAGCAATTTGGCTTACCCGCTGATGCCGTCATTTTATGCTTCGTGGGTTCAGGGTTTGAACGCAAGGGGCTGGCAAGCGCTATTCGGGCTATAGCAGGAACATCGGCGTGGCTGGTTGTGGTCGGTCAGGATAAAGCGGAAAGCCGTTATCGCGACCTCGCCCGTTCATTAGGCTGTGAGGGGCAAATCCGTTTCCTGGGGATGCAAAAAGAGACGCTGCCGTTTTATCAGCTTTCTGATGGTTTACTGCTGCCGACGCTGTATGATCCTTTCCCTAACGTCATACTTGAAGCAATGGCCTGTGGATTGCCCGTCATTACGTCAGAGAGTTGCGGTGGTTCAGAATTTATTGAGCAAGGCCAGAACGGGTTTTACTGTGATGCACTTGATATCCACACATTGAAGGAGGCCGTCATGTCCATCCCTTCCCTGGAAAAAAATAACAATATGGGGCTTGCGGCGCGTGAACGCGTCAGAGAAGCAACCCCTGAAAAACTATCAAGTCAGCTTATTTCGCTTTATCAAAAATTACTGGATTAATAATGCGCATCCTAATGATTATTGATGGTTTACCCGGTGGAGGAGCCGAAAAAACGGTTCTCACCCTCTCCAGCGGACTGACAGAACTGGGGCATCAGGTCACCCTTTTCTCCTTACGGAAGGTGTGCGACTACGCCATTCCGGAAGGCATCGATTTTCAGGTTGTGCAGGATACCTGTAAAAAACCCTGGCGGAAGCTGACCGAGATCCCGCGTCGCGCCCGTTTGCTGGATCGCGCCATCGAGCAGGCAGAACGCAGCGGTAAATTTGACGTCGTCTTCTCACATCTGCATAAAACCGACCGTATCGTGGCGCACAGCCGCGTGCTGGATCGGGATAAGGTCTGGTTCTGCGTACACGGGATGTTCTCCTTCTCCTATTTGCGCCATCGCAGCGGGCTTTCTCGCTGGTTTAAGCATTATAAAATTCGTCATACCTATGAAAACCGCAACGTGGTGGCGGTATCCGGCGCCGTGCTGCACGATCTTTCCGAAGTACTCGCGATCCCCCTGCGGCGCAAAGCGGTTATCCATAACCCCTTTGATATCCCTGAAATTCAGCGTCTGGCGGAAGCGTCCTTTGAGATGCAGGGGCAGGATTACATTATCCACGTTGGCCGTTTTCATGAACACAAACGTCACGACAGGCTGCTGCGGGCGTTTGCGCTGAGCAAGATAGACGCATCGCTGGTATTGATGGGCAAAGGTTCTGACGCGAAAATCAACCAGCTCAAACAGCTTGCCGCTAAACTTGGAATTGAAAACAAGATCGTTTTCCGCCCGTTCGAAACCAACCCCTACCCGTGGATCAAAGGGGCACGCCTTTTAGTGTTAAGTTCCGACTGCGAAGGTTTTGGTAATGTACTGGTAGAGTCCATTATCTGTCAGACCCCACCGGTGAGTACAAACTGCCCTGGCGGCCCTGCTGAGATCCTTACTGGCCCCCTGGCGCATGGTCTGACAGCGTTAACCGACGAATCACTGGCGAAAACACTGGCAGAACTGTATGCCTCTCCGCCCGTTGTTGATCGCGAAACGATCGCATCGTTCGGTATCAACGCCATTTGCCAGCAATACATTGCTTTGGTCGACAACCAAAAATAATCAGGTTTCATATGCAAAATTCAGCGCCTTTATTAAGCGTGGTGGTTGCCGTTTATAACGGTGAAGCTTTTCTCGATCAGTTCTTTACCTGCCTTATAAATCAACACATCGACAGTATGGAAGTCATCATCGTGAATGACGGCTCCACTGACCGCTCGATGCAGATTGTCGAAAAATGGCGCGAAAAGCTGCCACAGATGCAGGTTATTGAACAACCTAATCAGGGCGTGTCCATCGCGCGTAATACTGGCCTGGCCGTTGCGACCGGGCAGTATCTCTCTTTCCCGGATATTGATGATGTCTTCAAACCCGGCATGTACCAGCGTCTGCTGGATATGGCCGTCACGCAGAACCTGGATGTCGCCACCTGCAATGGCAACTACGTCTGGGAAAATAACAAAAAACCGTCTCGCCCTATCTTCCCTGAAGATAAGCTCGCCTCAACGGGCGTCATGAATGGCGCGGCATGGTTAAAAAAGGCGCTGGATTCACGTAAGTTCCTGCATGTGACCTGGCTGAATATCTATCGTCACGATTTTATTCGTCAGCACGGCTTCCGTTTCGAGCCTGGCCTGCGCCATCAGGATATCCCGTGGACGACTGAGGTGCTGCTTGCCGCGGAACGCGTTCAGTACACCAGCGAACGCTTTTACGACTACTACATTCACTCCGCCTCGGTATCGCACACCCCGGATAATGACGACACGCTGATTCGCTCTGCGCGCCATTACATGAAGATCCTGAAGATGCTTGATGCCATTAACCAGCGCTACCCGGATAAAGTGAAAAATATCCCGGCCTGTTACTGGCAAATCGCTAAAGAGGGTCTGGGAATTATTCATACCTTCGACAACATGAAGGATGAGGCGAAGAAATCAATGATAATCAAAGAGTTCTTCGACACCGGGATCTGGAAGCTCATCTGGAAAAGTGCCAAAAGCCCGCGTTTGCGCTGGCGCCTGGGCCGACGCTACTTCCGTTTAAAACGGTATCTGGCATAAGAGATAGCTTTAGCACGCTTAAATGCTTAGAATTTCCCGGCCGAAACTAAAAAAACGGATAATCGCTTGGAATTGTTGTATACCGCCCTGCTCTACATCATTCAGCCACTGGTGTGGCTGCGACTGTTGCTTCGTAGCCGTAAAGCGCCTGCGTACCGTAAACGCTGGGCCGAACGTTATGGCTACTGCCGCAATAAAGTGGCGCCGGACGGTATTCTGCTGCATTCCGTGTCAGTCGGGGAAACGCTGGCCGCCATTCCACTGGTGCGTGCCCTGCGCCACCGTTATCCGTCACTGCCCATCACCGTCACCACGATGACGCCAACCGGCTCAGAGCGCGTGATGTCTGCCTTCGGTAAAGACGTGCATCACGTCTACCTGCCGTACGATCTCCCCTGCGCCATGAACCGTTTCCTGAATACCGTGCGCCCTAAACTGGTGATCGTCATGGAAACCGAGCTCTGGCCGAATATGATTTCCGCCCTGCATGCCCGTAAAATTCCTTTGGTTATCGCCAACGCGCGTCTGTCGGAACGCTCGGCGAAAGGGTACGGCAAGCTGGGTAAATTTATGCGTCGCCTGCTCAGCAAAATCACGCTGATCGCCGCGCAGAACGAAGAAGATGCCGCGCGCTTTATCGCCCTCGGCCTGAAGCGCAACCAGCTTGCGGTCACGGGTAGCCTGAAGTTCGATATTTCCGTCACCCCTGAACTCGCCGCCCGTGCGGTAACACTGCGTCGTCAGTGGGCGCCGCGTCGCCAGGTCTGGATTGCCACCAGCACCCATGACGGCGAAGAAGCCATTATTCTTCAGGCTCACCGCCAGCTGCTGGAAAAATTCCCTGATTTACTGCTGATTCTGGTTCCTCGCCATCCTGAGCGTTTTAAAGATGCCCGCGAGATGGTGCAAAAAGGCGGTTTCAGCTTCACCCTGCGCAGCAGCGGCGAAATCCCCTCTGGCAGCACGCAGGTGGTGATTGGCGATACGATGGGCGAACTGATGCTGCTGTACGGGATCGCCGATCTTGCATTCGTTGGCGGAAGCCTGGTGGAGCGCGGTGGTCATAACCCGCTGGAGCCGGCAGCCCACGCCATCCCCGTGCTGATGGGACCACACACGTTTAACTTCAAAGATATCTGCGCGAAATTGCAGCAAGCCGATGGCTTAATCACCGTGACCGACGCGGATTCGGTGGTCAAAGAGGTCTCTACCCTTCTGACTGACGAAGATTACCGCCTGTGGTACGGTCGTCACGCCGTTGAAGTCCTGCATCAGAACCAGGGCGCACTGACCCGTCTGCTGCAACTTCTGCAACCTTACCTGCCGCAGCGGAGCCACTAATGTCAACGCGTCTGTCGGTCGTGATGATCGCCAAAAACGCCGCCGACCTGCTTCCGGATTGCCTGGCCTCTGTTGCCTGGGCTGACGAAATCGTCATTCTCGACTCCGGAAGTACGGACAACACGGCGGACGTTGCCCGTGCAGCCGGGGCAAAAGTCTTTACCGACACCGACTGGCAGGGCTACGGTATTCAGCGCCAGCGTGCGCAGGGTTACGCCACGGGCGATTACGTGTTGATGATCGACACCGATGAGCGCGTCACCCCGGAACTCCGACAGGCCATTCAAACGGTGCTTACCGCGCCACAGCCCGGCGCGGTCTACAGTATCGCGCGTCGTAACTATTTCCTGGGCCGCTTTATGCGCCACAGCGGCTGGTACCCCGACCGCGTGATGCGCCTCTATGCGCGCGAGCGTTATCAGTACAACGACAACCTGGTCCATGAATCTCTGGCCTGCGATAGCGCTCAGGTCATCCCCCTGACGGGCGATCTGCTTCATCTGACCTGCCGCGATTTCGCCAGCTTCCAGCGTAAACAGCTGAACTATGCCACCGCCTGGGCGCAGGAGCGGCATGCGCGCGGCAAGAAGGCCACGCTGACCGGCATCTTCACCCACACGCTGGGCGCGTTTCTGAAAACGCTGCTGCTGCGTGGCGGCGTGCTGGACGGCAAACAGGGCTGGTTACTGGCCGTAGTGAATGCCCAGTATACTTTCAACAAATACACCGAGCTGTGGGCGCTGAACCGCGGCTACTCAGAGAAAACGTGAGCCATGAGCACAAAAGCGATTTATCCGGGTACCTTCGATCCGATCACTAACGGTCATCTTGATATCATCACCCGTGCGGCGTGTATGTTCGACAAGGTGATTCTGGCCATTGCCGCCAGCCCGAGCAAAAAGCCGATGTTCGACCTGAACGAACGCGTGCAGCTTGCCACCGATGCGATTTCGCATCTGTCGAATGTTGAGGTCGTCGGATTCAGCGACTTGATGGCAAACTTTGCCCGTGACCGGCAGGCCAATATCCTGATCCGCGGTCTTCGCGCGGTAGCAGACTTCGAATATGAGATGCAGCTGGCACACATGAACCGCCATCTGATGCCGGAGCTGGAGAGCGTATTCCTGATGCCCTCCAAAGAGTGGTCCTTCATCTCTTCCTCACTGGTGAAAGAGGTGGCGCGCCATCACGGGGACGTTACCCACTTCCTGCCGGTTAACGTCCACCAGGCGTTGATGGAAAAGCTAAAGTAACCCTACTTCTGGCACTGACGGCAGTAAAACGTGGCGCGCTGAGCGTGCTTCGTGGCAATAATCGGCGTCCCGCAGGCTCTGCACGGCTCACCCTTACGGCCATAAACCTGCAACTCCTGCGCAAAATAGCCTGGCTTCCCGTCGCTTTGCAGGAAATCCTTCAGCGTCGTCCCGCCCTGCTCAATTGAGCGCAGCAGTACCGCTTTAATTACTCTGACCAGCAGCTCGCACTCCTGCGCCGACAGCGAGGAGGCCAGCCGATCGGGATGGATCCCGGCGGCAAACAACGATTCGCTGGCATAGATATTTCCCACGCCCACCACCAGCTTGTTATCCATCAGCCAGGGTTTAATCGGGGTTTTCTTTTTCGCGCACTTCTCTTTGAGATAATCCGCGTTAAACGCCTCTGACAGCGGCTCAGGTCCGAGATGCGCCAGCACGTTGTGTCCTTCCAGCTCTTTGGTCCACAGCCATGCGCCAAAGCGACGCGGGTCGGTGTAACGCAGTACTTTGCCGTTACTCATCACCAGATCAACGTGGTCGTGCTTTTCCGCAGGCAACTCTTCGGTGAGGATGCGCAGGCTTCCCGACATGCCCAGATGGATAATGATCCAGCCGTCAGGCAGCTCCAGCAGCAGGTATTTCGCGCGGCGCTGCACGCTCAGGACGGGTTTGTCGCTTAACGCGTGGATCTCATCGGACACCGGCCAGCGCAGACGCCCGTTGCGAACGACAGCATGAAGAATAGTCGCGCCAACCAGATGGGGCTCAATGCCGCGGCGGCTGGTCTCTACCTCAGGTAATTCAGGCATGGTTCCTCCGTTGAGATGCAGAATGCAAAAAACCCCGCAGTTGCGGGGTTTTTCAATACAAGGAGACTAAAATTATTTGATTTTAGCTTCTTTGTACAGTACGTGCTGGCGTACAACTGGATCGAATTTTTTCAGTTCCAGTTTTTCCGGCTTAGTACGTTTGTTCTTCGTGGTGGTGTAGAAGTGACCTGTACCAGCAGAAGAAACCAGCTTGATTTTCTCGCGAATACCTTTAGCCATGATTTATTTCCTCTTTAAGTACTTAGTACTTTTCGCCACGGGCACGCAGTTCGGACAGAACTGTATCGATGCCTTTCTTATCGATTACACGCATACCTTTAGCAGATACGCGCAGGGTGACAAAACGCTTCTCGCTCTCAACCCAGAAACGGTGAGAGTGCAGGTTCGGCAGGAAACGGCGTTTAGTCGCGTTCAGTGCGTGGGAACGGTTGTTACCGGTCACCGGACGCTTGCCAGTAACTTGGCAGACTCGGGACATGTCTATTCTCCAAAAATCAAATTAGCTCGAGCTTCGTATGGGGTATCGGCGCCTCGTCAGGCTTTACAGCCCGGTCATCGCATAGTTCTATTGAACTCTCGATTGCCAGGCCCAAATGCCAAACCCGAGATTCTCAAAGGTGGCGTAGTATACGCTGACTCGGCGGTGTGCTCAAGTCCCGAACAGACAAAGATCCCGATGGATCGCGAGAAAAGGCCTAAATCCAGCCACGTTCGGCAAAAGAAATGTACTCTCCGCGGCCAATTATCAGATGGTCCAGCACACGAATGTCCATGAATTGACAGCATTTGATAATACGTTCGGTAATTGCTTTGTCAGCTCTGCTTGGTTCTGCACAGCCAGAGGGGTGATTATGCGCGAGGATCACGCCGGCTGCATTCACTTTTATCGCTTCCCGCACAATTTCACGCGGATGCACCTCAACGTGGCTCAATGTTCCCGAAAAAAGGCGGGTATGTTTCAGTACCCGGTTTTTGTTGTCGAGAAAGATCACCATAAAGATCTCCCGCTCCAGATCGGAGAGCTGGCTTTGCAGAAATTCGCGGGTCATGTCGGGGGTGAGGATCGGGTCTTCTTCCTCCATACGCACGTTGTAAAATCGCCGGGCCAGCTCGGCAATGCCCCGTAACTGGGCATATTTCGCCACGCCAATGCCCTCAACGTGCGTAAACGCCTCCAGCTCAGCGGTCAGCAATCCATACAGTGAACCGAAATGGTCTATCAGTTCTTTCGCCAGCGTAAATACCGTTTTCCCCGGCGTGCCTGTGCGTAAAAAGAGCGCCAGCAGCTCGTCGTCCTTTAACAACGTGACGCCATGACGCAGCATTTTTTCACGCGGTAGCAGCAGTTCAGTCTCTTCCATGCCCGGCCTCCTTCTGTTTGCCATTATGCTGCCACAGGCAAATTCGGGGTTCGACGCTGGCATTTCGTTCTTGCGTAACGCCTCGCAAAGTGAATTAAGGACATCATCACCCCGTTTTAGGGATTGTGATAAAATGCCCGCTCTCTGGTGAAACCCAACAGGAAAGAATCATGATGAGCCTGGCCGGTAAAAAAATCGTTCTTGGCGTCAGCGGCGGTATTGCTGCCTATAAAACGCCAGACCTGGTGCGCCGTTTGCGCGAGCGCGGGGCCGACGTACGGGTCGCGATCACCGAAGGCGGCAAAGCCTTTATCACCCCGCTGAGCCTGCAAGCCGTCTCGGGATACCCGGTATCCGACAGCCTGCTCGACCCGGCGGCCGAAGCCGCAATGGGCCACATTGAGCTGGGGAAATGGGCCGATCTGGTTATCCTTGCCCCCGCCACGGCAGATTTAATTGCCCGCGTGGCAGCCGGTATGGCGAACGATCTGGTAACGACCATTTGCCTCGCCACGCCTGCGCCCGTCGCGGTTGTGCCCGCAATGAACCAGCAGATGTACCGCAACGCCGCTACCCAGCATAATCTGGACACGCTGGCCTCGCGCGGCCTGCTGATTTGGGGACCGGACAGTGGCAGCCAGGCCTGCGGCGACGTTGGGCCAGGGCGTATGCTCGACCCATTGACGATTGTTGATATGGCCGCCGCCCATTTCTCGCCTGTCAACGATCTGCAACATCTCAACATC
Source organism: Enterobacter sp. DTU_2021_1002640_1_SI_PRY_ASU_LCPMC_013 (assembly GCF_032389435.1). Classification (NCBI taxonomy): domain Bacteria; kingdom Pseudomonadati; phylum Pseudomonadota; class Gammaproteobacteria; order Enterobacterales; family Enterobacteriaceae; genus Enterobacter; species Enterobacter sp. DTU_2021_1002640_1_SI_PRY_ASU_LCPMC_013. Next base: position 129,179 of record NZ_CP135594.1, on the reverse strand, counting down.
ATGATTACCGCGGGCCCCACGCGCGAGCCGCTGGATCCGGTGCGTTACATCACCAACCACAGCTCAGGCAAAATGGGCTTTGCGATTGCTGCCGCGGCAGCCAAACGCGGCGCGAACGTCACGCTGGTGAGCGGCCCGGTGTCGCTTACCACCCCTGCGTTTGTGCAGCGTATTGATGTAACGACCGCGCTGGAAATGGAAGCCGCCGTACAGGCACATGCTCAACAGCAGCATATTTTTATCGGCTGTGCGGCCGTGGCTGATTACCGCGCCGAAACCATTGCCGACGCCAAAATTAAAAAGCAAGGTGATGAATTAACAATAAAAATGGTGAAGAACCCGGATATCGTTGCCGGTGTCGCCGCATTGAAAACTCATCGACCTTACGTTGTTGGGTTTGCCGCAGAAACGAATAATGTGGAAGAATATGCCCGGCAAAAACGTACCCGCAAAAACCTCGATTTGATTTGCGCGAACGACGTATCGCTGTCCACGCAAGGATTTAACAGTGACAGCAACGCATTGCACCTTTTCTGGCAGGATGGAGATAAAGTCTTACCGCTTGAGCGCAAAGAACTCCTGGGCCAACACTTACTGGACGAGATCGTTACCCGTTATGATGAAAAAAATCGACGTTAAGATTCTGGACCCGCGCGTTGGCGAGCAATTTCCGCTGCCAACGTATGCCACCTCCGGCTCTGCCGGTCTTGACCTGCGCGCCTGTCTTGATGACGCCGTAGAACTGGCGCCGGGTGCAACGACCCTGATCCCGACCGGGCTGGCGATTCACATTGCTGACCCGTCACTGGCAGCGGTCATCCTGCCGCGCTCTGGCCTGGGCCACAAGCATGGCGTCGTGCTGGGTAACCTGGTCGGCCTGATCGATTCTGACTATCAGGGTCAGCTGATGGTATCCGTCTGGAACCGTGGCCAGGACAGCTTCACCATTGAGCCGGGCGAGCGTATCGCGCAGATGGTGTTTGTACCGGTGGTGCAGGCAGAATTTAACCTGGTGGCAGACTTCGACGCTACCGACCGTGGCGAAGGCGGCTTCGGCCATTCCGGGCGCAAATAACCGCCCGACAAACACGCATCTCACAGCGCCATAATGCAATAACAAACCGCAAACGTCAGTTTGCGGGTCGCTGTGTGGTTGCCAGCCTGACAAGTGCTTATTTTCAGGGGTATTTTGTAACATGGCAGAAAAACAAACCGCGAAAAGGAATCGTCGCGAAGAAATACTTCAATCTCTGGCTCTGATGCTTGAATCCAGCGACGGCAGTCAACGCATCACCACCGCAAAACTGGCGGCCTCTGTGGGCGTGTCAGAGGCGGCGCTGTATCGTCATTTCCCGAGCAAAACCCGGATGTTTGACAGCCTGATCGAGTTTATCGAAGACAGCCTGATCACGCGCATCAACCTGATTCTGAAGGATGAAAAAGACACCAGCACGCGTCTGCGTCTGATTGTGCTGCTGATTCTGGGCTTTGGTGAACGTAACCCGGGTCTGACCCGTATTCTGACCGGCCACGCGCTGATGTTTGAACAGGATCGTCTGCAAGGCCGTATAAACCAGCTTTTTGAGCGTATCGAAGCCCAGCTGCGTCAGGTTCTGCGCGAGAAGAAAATGCGGGAAGGCGAGGGATATAATACTGATGAGACCCTGCTGGCAAGCCAGATCCTGGCATTTTGCGAAGGGATGCTCTCCCGGTTTGTGCGCAGCGAGTTTAAATATCGACCAACGGACGATTTTGACGCCCGCTGGCCGTTAGTGGCTGCTCAGTTACAGTAACGCCATCGCCGGATGGCGGCTTCGCCTTATCCGGCCTACGAACGGGTAGGCCCGGTAAGCGTAGCGCCACCAGGCAATTGAATTAAACGCCAAACTCTTCGCGATACGCTTTTACCGCTGCCAGATGATCCGCCATCTCAGGCTTCTCTTCCAGATACGCAATCAGCTCTTTCAGCGTGATAATCGACGTGACCTTGCAGCCATAATCGCGCTCCACTTCCTGAATAGCAGAGATGTCGCCGCGCCCGCGCTCCTGACGATCGAGCGAAATCAGCACACCCGCAAGCGTTGCGCCGTTAGCCTGGATAATCTCCATCGATTCACGGATCGCGGTACCTGCGGTGATCACGTCATCCACCAGCATCACACGCCCCTGCAACGCACTGCCTACCAGATTGCCGCCTTCACCGTGGGTTTTGGCCTCTTTACGGTTAAAGCAGTACGGTACGTCGCAGTCATGGTGCTCCGCCAGCGCTACCGCCGTGGTGGTTGCGATTGGAATGCCTTTGTACGCGGGGCCAAACAGCAGGTCGAAATCAATCCCGGAATCCACCAGCGCTTCGGCATAGAAGCGGCCTAACAGTGCCAGGTCGCGCCCGGTATTAAACAGTCCGGCGTTGAAGAAATACGGACTTTTACGCCCGGATTTCAGCGTGAACTCGCCAAACTTAAGTACCTGCTTGTTAAGCGCAAACTCAATAAACTGGCGCTGATACGATTTCATGGATTTGCTCCTTTGTCTTTTCAGTCTTACAGGCAAAAAAAAGGCGACTCATTGGTCGCCTTAAAATCAATTTTCTAACGCCGCTTTCTGCGTCGCTACAATAGATTCGATACCCCCTCGGGCCAACGCCAGCAAGGTGAGCAGTTCTTCGTGGGTGAATGGCTCGCCTTCTGCCGTCCCCTGCACTTCAATGATGCGACCATCTTCGGTCATCACCACGTTCATGTCGGTTTCTGCGGCAGAATCTTCAACGTATTCCAGATCGCAAAGCGCTTCGCCGTTAACGATACCAACGGAGACAGCAGCAACCATCCCTTTCATTGGGTTGGTTTTCAGCTTACCGGCGGCAACCAGCTTGTTCAGGGCGTCTGCCAGCGCCACACAGGCACCGGTAATAGAGGCCGTACGCGTGCCACCATCGGCCTGGATCACGTCGCAGTCCAGCGTGATGGTGAACTCACCCAGCGTTTTCAGGTCAACCGCGGCGCGGAGCGCACGCGCGATCAGGCGCTGGATCTCCATAGTACGGCCGCCCTGCTTACCTTTTGCCGCTTCACGGGCATTACGGGTATGGGTTGCGCGCGGCAACATACCGTATTCGGCGGTGATCCACCCCTGGCCCTGACCTTTCAGGAAGCGAGGCACGCCCTCTTCAATGGACGCGGTGCAAAGCACCTTGGTGTCACCAAACTCAACCAGCACGGAGCCTTCAGCGTGTTTTGTATAGTTACGGGTCAGGGTGACGGGACGCACCTGGTTGGCGCTACGACCTGCTGGACGCATGATGGATTCTCCGGCTTGAAACGAATGTGGCTGCGCATTATACGGATAAAGGACGCTTATTCCTATCCTGAGAAGCCCCTGAAAGCTATAATCCCCCCATCTCTCCTTTAAAAACGGGAATGTCTATGATCCGCAGTATGACCGCCTACGCCCGGCGTGAAATCAAGGGTAGCTGGGGTAGCGCTACCTGGGAAATGCGCTCGGTAAACCAGCGCTATCTGGAAACGTATTTCCGTATGCCGGAACAGTTCCGCAGCCTGGAGCCTGTGGTGCGTGAGCGTATCCGTACGCGTCTGACCCGCGGGAAAGTGGAATGTAATTTGCGTTTTGAGCCCGATGCCAGTGCACAGGGCGAACTGATCCTGAACGAAAAGCTGGCAAAACAGCTGGTTAATGCGGCGAACTGGGTCAAAATGCAAAGCGATGAAGGCGAGATCAACCCGGTTGATATTCTGCGCTGGCCTGGCGTGATGGCCGCCGGAGAGCAGGATCTGGACGCGATTACCGCTGAAATCCTGGCTGCACTCGACGGCACGCTGGACGACTTTATCGTTGCCCGCGAAACCGAAGGCCAGGCGCTGAAAGCGATGATTGAGCAACGCCTTGAAGGCGTGAGCGCCGAAGTCGCTAAAGTGCGCGCTCATATGCCAGAAGTGCTGCAATGGCAGCGTGAGCGTCTTGTCGCCAAACTGGAAGAGGCGGAAGTTCAGCTGGAAAACAACCGTCTGGAACAAGAGCTGGTGCTGATGGCGCAGCGTGTGGACGTGGCTGAAGAGCTGGATCGTCTGGAAGCGCACGTTAAAGAGACCTACAACATTCTGAAGAAGAAAGAAGCGGTAGGCCGCCGTCTCGACTTTATGATGCAGGAGTTCAACCGCGAGTCGAACACGCTGGCGTCTAAGTCTATCAATGCCGAGGTAACCAATTCAGCGATTGAGCTGAAGGTCCTGATTGAGCAGATGCGCGAGCAGATCCAGAATATCGAGTAATTCCTTTCAGGGTGGTGTTGCCTCGCACACCACCCATTACTTTTTCTAATCCTTATTTAGCCTTACTTTCTTTTCCTCCCGCCTTATCACAAGCCCGCCAGGCATGCGTTGATAAATTTCTGTAGGGCAAATCCCCTCGCCTTAGAAAATCTCAATCGTGATCTTCCGCACAAATCGCTAATCTCCTCCTCTTCATTCCGGAGGGTTTATGCTGCTTCACATTCTCTATCTTATTGGCATTACCGCAGAAGCCATGACCGGCGCGCTCGCCGCCGGACGTCGCCGTATGGACACCTTCGGCGTGATCATTATTGCCACGGCCACCGCGCTCGGCGGCGGGTCCGTACGCGATATCCTGCTTGGCCATTATCCGCTCGGCTGGGTCAAAAACCCTGAGTACGTCATTATCGTGGCAACGGCAGCCGTGCTAACCACGATTGTGGCCCCGGTGATGCCTCATCTGCGCCGCGTGTTCCTGGTGCTGGATGCGCTTGGGCTGATTGTTTTTTCCATCATCGGCGCGCAGATCGCTCTCGATATGGGTGAAGGCCCGGTTATCGCCACCATTGCTGCCGTGATCACGGGCGTGTTTGGCGGGGTGCTGCGGGATATGTTCTGCAAACGTATCCCGCTGGTTTTCCAGAAGGAACTGTATGCCGGCATCTCCTTTGCCGCGGCGGTGCTTTATGTCGCCTTGCAGCACTATGTCACCAGCCACGATGTGGTGGTTATCTCCACCCTGCTGTTTGGCTTCACCGCGCGTATGCTGGCATTGCGCCTTAAGCTGGGCCTTCCCGTTTTTCATTACAAACACAATGCGCATTAATGTCAGAACGGGCAGGCGCCGGATAATCAATTACTCGAATAGTTGTAACCGTAGTGATGATAGCCGTAGCCGTAAGCGTTGCTTGCCCGCTTAACGACGCCGTTGAGAATCACCCCTTTGGTATTGACGCCACTCTGCTCCAGACGCTGTACACAGACCAGCATCTCCTTCACGCTGTTCATCCCGAAGCGGGCGACCAGCAGCGTGGTGCCTGCGCGACGACCGACAACAGCCGCGTCGGTGACCGCCAGGATCGGTGGCGTATCGATAATCACCAGATCGTAGCGTTCATTCGCCCAGTCCAGCAGCTGCTGGAAACGCGTATGCATCAGAAGCTCCGCCAGATTAGGGGGGATCTGCCCGCGCACGATGGTATCGAACCCGCCTTTATCGAAGGTCTGAACGCCCTGGGTATACTCCGCCTTACCGGACAACATCTCCGATAAGCCGCAGGTATTGTCGAGCTTAAACAGATCATGGGCATACCCGCGACGCATATCCGCATCAATATAGAGCACTTTCTGGCCCGCCTGCGCCACGACGGCCGCCAGGGTACTGCTGACAAAGGTTTTACCGCTGTCAGGCGTGGCGCCAGAGATCATCAGTATATTGTTCGCTGACTCCATCATCGCAAAATGCAGACTGGTGCGCAGGCCGCGAATCGCCTCCACGGAGAGATCGACCGGGTTATCCGCCGCCAGGAAGGGGATATGTTTGGTCTTATGGCGCAGCCCTGAGGACATAAAGTCTTTTTTGCGCAAACGCATCTTTTTAGCCAGCCATTCCGACAGCGGTACGGTGGCATAGACGTTAATCCCATGCTCCTCCAGCTGCTCCGGCGTTTCAATGCCCATACGCAGCATACTGCGCGCCAGGATCCAGCCCGCAGAGACGAACAGACCCAGGAGAACCCCCAGAACGACGACCAGCGCTTTTTTCGGCTTGACTGGCTGCGGCCGGGTCACGGCCGGATCGATAATGCGGACGTTACCAATTGCGCTCGACCGGGCGATGCTCAGCTCCTGTTCGCGGTTAAGCAGCTGCTGGTAGATAACGCGTCCCGACTCCACATCACGGCTCAGGCGCAACACCTCCTGCTGGGTCGACGGCATGGACGATACCCGTTTATTCAGGCGGTTTTTTTCCTGCTCCAGCGTCTGGCGTTTCTCAATCAGCGCCCGGTAGGTGGGGTGATCTTTTTTGTAGAGCTGCGAAATTTCCGCTTCCCGGAAGGTCAGTTCATTGAGCTGATTGTCCGCATTTACAATCTGCTCCAGCACCGCTTTTGCCTCCAGGTTCAGGTCAACGGAGTCATTTTGCTGGCGATAGCGGTTGAGCTTCTCCTCGGCCTGGTCCAGCTCGCTGCGCACCTGCGGAAGCTGCTGCTTCAAAAATTGCAGGCTTTTCGCATCCTGCGCCGCCTGGCGAGCCACGTTCTGTTGTAAATAGTTGTCGGCGATGCAGTTAAGCACGCGCGCCATCTCATCGGGATCTTCCCCCGTGATGGTCAGGCCAAGCATCCCACTGTCCTTGCTGCGCTCGCTCACGGAAAAACGCAGCTGTAGCGCGTCAATGGCCTCCAGCTCGCTCAGCTGTGTAATCGTAAATTGCGTACCCGGCTTCGCCTGGATAGCGGCAATGGTAATGGCGATATTCGCCGCGCTCAGTAGCTGTCCCACGACGCCCTGTAACGTCACGTTATCGCCTTCCAGCTGATAGTGGCCGTTCTCGCCGACGGTCAGCGTCAGCTTTTGCGCCCGACCCGCGACAGGGGGAAGATTGAGCATACGGATATCGACGATGCCAGGCTGTTGCCCGGTGAGCCGCGCCCAGCCGCGTCCGACAAGGGGAAAATAGTTTTCACTTACCTGCGTGCGCAGGTTCAGGTCATCAATCGTTTTACCGAGGATCATGCGCGACTGGAGAAGCTGAAGCTCCGGCGCCGACTCAGGCGAGGAGTCAGGGATGAACTCGCTAAGGTTACTGAGTAGCGCGTTGCCCTGCTTCTGTTCCACCTGTATCAGCGCATCGGCCTGATAAACTGGTGTGGCAAAGAGCGCATAAAGCAGTGCCGCCAGCGTGAACAGCGCGGTAAGGATGAGAATAAATTTTCGGTGGTCGAGCAGCTCACCCAACAGGCGCACCAGATCGATCTCGTTATTCGCGGCAGACGCATCATGGGCGTGAAGGTTATTTGTTGACATAAAACGTAACTATCCCGTGTGATTAACTGAGCCGTTTCGCCCATTCCAGACTGGCCTGCTCCAGCAGCCCATAAACATATTCAAATGCGTCCCGGTTTTTACGGTAGGGGTCCGGGATCTCTTTTCTGCCCGTCCAGTGACCAAAGAGCATCATTTTGCCGCGCGCCTCCGGTGCGATAGCCGTGACCTGCTCGATATGTTCCAGCTCCATCGCCAGAATCAGATCGTAGTCGCGCACCATGGCGGGGGTGAGCCTGCGCGCCACGTGGCCCTCAAGCAGGGTGCCGCGTTCGGCGGCGATCTCTGTCGCCTGTGAATCGGCGGTGCGCCCTTCCAGGCCACACGTTCCCGCTGAATCGACCCGGGCGGCGGGAAGCAGCCGGCGCAGCAGCCGTTCCCCAATGGGAGAGCGGCAGATATTGCCGGTACAGATCACCAGGATGGCGTTAAACGTTAGTTTGGCCATGTTCTGATATATCTCCCTGTTTCAGTCAGGTCATGTACGCCGGTAATGGTCGGCACAAGCTGAGAGATCACGCGGTTCCAGCGCACCAGCGGCGCGGTGGTGACATAGACGATGTCGTAAGGCTCAAGCTGAAATTCGGTGCTCAACACCATCGCGGTGGCATCCCGGGCGTTAAGCTGGTAGACGTTGGCGATTTTGCCGTTCTGCTTGCCCTGCAACGGACGAATCACAAAGATCCCCGTGGCGTCGGCCATATCCTGATTTACGCCCTGCGCATTACCCAGCGCTTCCGCCAGCGTCATGCCGCTACGGTCCATCTTCAGGGTGCTCTGTTTACCCACCTCGCCCATGACAAACACTTTCAGGTCGTCATTACGGGGAATGAAGAGAATATCGCCCGGATAGAGGAGTTTATTCTGGGTGAGATCGCCGCGCTGCATCAGCGCGTAGAGCGAAATGTGCGTGTCCTGGCCGTTGTGGGTCAGCACCACGTGGCGCCAGTCCGCCTCTGACGTCAGGCCGCCTGCCGCATTGATCGCATCCATTATGGTCAGCGGAATGTTAGTGATGGGCTGCTGGCCCGACTTAGCCACTTCGCCCGTCACGTAGGCTTTTTGCGAGCGGAACGCCGCGACGCTGACATCCACCTGCGGGCTCTCAATCACCGAGTCCAGCCGGGCGGCGATCTCATCGCGCACCTGGGCCAGCGTTTTGCCGACGACGCGGATTTTGCCGATATAGGGGTAGAAGATCGTGCCATCGGCATTCACCCAGTTGCCCGTATCGCTGGCGCTACGGTACTGACCTGCGGGGGTGGTCAGCTCCGGGTGGTCCCAGACGGTAACCATCAGCACGTCGCCGACGCCGATGCGATATTGGTAGTTCTGAAGCTGGCGATCCAGTTCAGGATTCGCGCGGGAGTCGACTTTGCCAGGCAGCAACTGCTCCACCAGCCCCGGCGTGAGCGGATAGACGTTGACCATCTTATTCAGATCGTAATTGCTGTCAGGCAGATCGATAATATCTTTGCCCTGGGTGCTAAGTCCCTGGCCCGGTACGATAGTACAACCGCTTAACGCCATCATAGCCAACGCAAGCACGGAAAATTTAACGTTTTTCATTCAGGAAAATCATCTGGTTAAGTAATGCCTGTTTCATCCGGTACTACTGCCCTACCGGGGTTTCGCGTTCTGACGTCATGTCATAGAGCTGATATTTACGGCCTAACATCTGGCCGCCATCACGCGTGAGAGGCGTCCACGAGACCACCGCCCGGTTGCGATTTGGGCCGATCGTCATCAGATCAAGCGGGATCGAGATGTAGAAGCCTTTGCTAAAGCCACCTTCGCCATAATCCTCTTTCGAGACGTTGGTCAGCGCCGCCCAGACGCCTACCGTCACACCGCTGTCGAATCGCTTCGCGACGTCGAGGGTGGCGCCTTTATCCTTCGCCAGGTACTGCCCGACGCTCAGCTTCATCAGCACACTGTTGAGCTTCGCCGGGTTCCAGTAGGCGGTGATAAATCCGGTTGGCGCGCTGTAGTCGGTGAAGCGCATCATGTCGTCCCAGTCGCGCTGCTTGACGTAGTTCGCATCCACGCCCAGCGCCCAGTCGCTATCAAGCGGGCGCCAGAGCGCCTCTGCTCCCACGCCGCCGTACATGGTTTCGAGGTAGCCGCCATAAATCTGGGCATAGAAGCCGTGCCCCAGCGCATCGACATAGTTGGCCTGTAAGTTGTTGATGTAGACATCATTGCTGACATAATCGCGAATATGGGTTCTGACGCGCGGCAGGCTGGAGTCAGCGGGAAGCAGCGAGGATTTGAACTTGTCGTAGTTGTTATAGAGGTTGGCGAACACGCCGCCGTCGAGCAGCAGACGATCGGTCAGCCAGTAGCTTGCGCTGGCCATCACCCCCACCTGGAACATATAGAAATCTTCCGGGCCGCCCAGCGACTGCGCCAGCGTCGGTTTGACGCTGTAGCTGAAGCGATCGGCGCGAATACGGTAGCCGCGCCCGAACGCTGTGGTATCCACAGGCTCGACGCGCTGCTGCCTGAGCGCCTCCTCCTGGCCGAGCGGCTGTCCCGCCAGCTGTTTGCGCAGGCTGGCGACATCGGTTTGCGTCGTGACCAGCGGCAGATGGTCACGCTGCTGGGTGATAGCGATCGTGTCGACCCCGTCGGGCAGGTTATTGATCAGAATACGGTTGGCGCGATCCACCGCTTCGCGCGGATCGCGATAGCGATACTGTTCGCCGGTCATGTATAAGGTATTGCCATGCTGAAGGATCTCCGGCGCATCGAAGCCTGCGTTGTACTTAAGCGCGGTGAGCTGGTTTGCCGCCGAGGTATAGTCCAGCTTCTCGCCTGCCGGTGCCGGTTGCCAGGCCGGTTTCGGGTTATCACGCAGCGCGGGGCGCAGATCGTTAAAGTTGGTCCGCAGGGTGAAGCCAAACATCAGCGTATTGCCGCGCTCGTAGCTGAGGTTGAGATCGGCCCAGTCGGCAACGCGATAGACCGCCCCCACGTTAATATGGCTCGACTGCTTAATGGAGCCGGCAAAATCATCGGCATAATTGTTGCCGTCATACTCGAGCTTCAGGCGCAGGGGCTGCCAGGGTGTCTGATACTGGAGTCCGCCAAACAGCGACGCCGGACCACGAAACATATCGCTAAAGCTGATATCCCCGGCATCATGCGATTCGCCGCGGGTGCAATACTTATTGTTGTCGTGGCACAGCGGGTTACCCACGTTGTCGCTATTACCGGGATATCCCCAGGCTATTCCAAAGGTGAAATCGACCGGTCCGGCCATTTTACTGGCAACCAGATATTCACCGTCGAACAGGCCGGTGCCCGCAATATCGCGCTTGCCGAGCGCCACCTGCGGCAGGCTATAGTCCTCTTCCCACAGACGAACCTTAAAATCGAACGACTTATCCTTGTAGCTTTGATCGCCGCTGAAATCCTCGTCGCTGCTGTATTTGCGGGTGCGGACGTCGGTATAACGAATCGTCCCTTCCAGCCACGGAAAGAGCACGACCGAAGAGGAGTAAAAACGATACTGGTCGTTATCGCGGTAGTTGACGCTGAATTCCCCTTCCCGGCCAAAGCGCGCGTCGGGCATTTGCATCAGGCCGGTGCCGCCAAAGTCGGACTGTGAAGGTCCGGTCGGATCGGGCCAGGTACGCAGCTCCGCGTGGCAGGCAGAAGAGATCGCCAGAGCAAGGCCGCTCAGTAAAAAAAGTTTGTTCATTAGTCAGGTATCCGCCGCGTCAGGAGCGCAACGATTTGCTCATTCAGACCGGTAAAATCGTCCGGCACCGCCCGGGGATCAAACCCCACCCACAGAACAGCGCCCGGCTCTGCTTCAATATGGCGTGCGTTCCAGTACGCCTCCGGCGCAACAACCGTACTGCCGTCAGGATCGATAACGGTCACGTTATTCCTGTCGGCGCCAGCCAGCCGCAGCTGCCCCTGTAAGTAATCCCTGATGCTTGCGCCCGGTCGCCAGGCCAGTTTCCCCGGTGTGGCGACCGCCCCCATCAGCGTGACGGTGCGGGGCGCAGGCGAGAGCCACAGATCGTAACGGCCCTCAAGGGAACGATCGCCGCGGGCGTCGGTACGCACGGCGTCTGGATCGAGGCTGACAAACTGCCGCCCGACGATCCGCAGGGAGCGGATCTGTGTAGCGACAGCGCGAATGGTCGCGATCCGCTCGTCATCGACGCGATTCTGCCAGGCTGAAAGCGACGCCAGCACCTGCTGTTGCGTCTGTTGCGCGCGCCGCGTGGCGGAAGGGGTTGCGATGACAGCGCCCTGCCACCAGACGTTTTCCAGCTGCGGCTGGGTGACCAGCCGGGAGAGCGTATCGGCCTGTCCAGCAGACCACGTTTTGCCCGGCTGATGCACGGTAACGACGCTTGCGCATAAGGCGGACAGGCTGAAGAGAGAGAGCCCTACGCCAGGTAACCATTTTCTGAGTCTGTTCATGGGGCGGGCTTCAACATCGTCATGGCGAGAGGGAATACGCCCGCGCCGAGCATCTGTTCGCTCTGGCGTACCTGGCCGGTGGCGGAATCGATCCAGAAGGTGTTATGCCAGCGACGATCGAGGCCGTCGGCCTGCACCGTCTCCTGCCAGACCTGACAACGTAGCGTGTTTCCGGCAAGGGTCAGGTTTTCCGTCCCGCTCAGGGAGAAGCGCGAGGTGAGGTGTGCGGAGCGATACCGCCCCTCTTCCTGCCAGCGCACATCGTGCGACCACTGGCTGCCGTCGCGGAGCTGCGGCGTGTGGCGCAGCGGATCGTGCTCAAGGTTGGTTACCTCAAGCAGGTTATAAGGAAGTTTGAGCGTGTGGATAAGGCGACCGTTATGCGTGACGATCATCGCATTATCCTGCGATAACCATTTACTGTTTCCCTGTTCGATGTATCCGAGAACCACCAGGATCCTCGGGCCATTATCCAGACGCAGGTACATGGTTGAGTATGGGAGCACCTGAATCTGCTCGTCCGTTACCGTCACATCCTGGCGCCCGTCCAGGCTGGCGTTAAAGGTCTCAATAATGCTCTGCTGGCTCGGCGTACATCCCTGGATCAGCAGAGTCATGATGAGCAGAATAAACAGTCTCACCAGAAATCCTTGATTAAATAACATTGAAATCAATTAAATACCCGGCTTTGATATCGCCACCGGGTCAAGTCGTTGCGCTGTTCAGCGCAAAGCTATATCGCCTTGCGCACCAGCCTTAGCGGGTAACTGTCGTCGTGGAAGTACCATTGCCTGAGTCATCGCCACTGTCGCTTGCCGCGACAACGGCTAACGTCGCTACGCCGGCAATCGCAGCGGTGGTGACAACAGCGGTTGTCCCAATCGCGCCTGCCGCCAGTCCCCCCGTAGTGCCAGCGGTAGTTCCCACCGTTGCTCCGGTTGTTGTACCGGTTGTTGCTGCGCTGGTGCTACCTGCTTCGGTGGTAGCGCCTATAGCAGGCAGGGCAGTCGCCAGCGTGAGTGCCGTCAGCACTGTACAAAGCGTCCTTTTCATTTTTGGTCCTCATTCAAATGAAGAAAAATATGAGCACCTGGAAACCAGGTCCCGGTTAACGGGCATAAAGCCCGGGGCTGAATTCCGGCCCGACAGGGACGGAAAATCATCCATGTAAAAGCCCAGGGCTCTGAACACCAGCGCATATAAACCGCCAGGATATATTTCGGTACCTTTAATTGCTTCAATTGGAGTTCAGATAGTTAACCCCCTCACGGGGTGCAAAAAGAAAGGAAAACGCAGAAGTGATGCGAAATGCACCCCAGCGGTAACTACCTTAAAAATTTTGGATAAGATAATTCTTATAATAATTTGGCGCAATGATTTCCGGCAGAATAAATATGACTAATTGTTAACCAGAAAACACTCAACATATTATTAATAAAATAGTTAACCTACTGAAATTAAAAGCAACAAAACGATCAACACTCAGGCTGCATCACCTATAACTCCTTCATTCCCGGCTATTGCTCTCGATTAATAGTGATTGAGATCAATTAAGCCGTTCTCTCAAAGAAAATAAAAACGCAAGCAGAGCAAATTCTGAAATTGGGTTCAGGAATAATATTTCCTCAAAATATATTTACCATGAATAATTCATTTATATTCATAATTATTGCGTATATAAACCGCGTCTCATAAATACGCTATTCACGGCAGCGGAAGTGTGCCCCCTCGCCAGTCTGTTCAGGAGCGCACGCAGATTAAAATCCACCGATGTGCTCTGCGGCCAGCCATTTTGCCAGGGCATCAATCTGAGGCTGATGCAGCCAGTTTACGATCTGGCGGGCCTTCTCCTGCCCGACACCCGGCAGCATCCGCCACTCCGCTTCGCTTCGCTGAATCAGCGCCTGCCAGGTGCGATCCCCTGCCGCCTTGAGCGTCGACCGGGCCAGCGGTATTCCCATCGCGGTGATCCAGCGGATAAAAGGTCGCTCCCGCGCCAGGTTAAACTGATGCCACAGCGCAGCGCCATGCGATGCCGATATCCCCGCCGTCGCGGTGAGCTGCGCCTGCGTGAGCTGTAGCCAGGAGAAGAGGTGCTCAAACCGATGCGCCTGATAGAGGGTCCGCCATCCTGATTCGCCCATTCCTTCGATATCTAACGCCTGCCTGGAACTTAGCCACGTCAGCCGGGCAAAAAATTGCTCCATGCATTCCGGGGAGGCATAGAAACAGGTTAAGCCGTTATAGCGCGATGAGGGCGGCTGCGGTTTACGGCGATCCACATTGCGCCACACCACGTTATCCAGCCGGGGAATACCTTGTCCCGCCAGGCTTACCAGCACCTGATCGCCGGGGGCAATATCCAGCCTCTGCCAGCGGTTAACCGACCCTAAGCTGACGCGCTGTACGCGTTTATCGTCGAGCATCAGCGGCTCAAGCTGCGCAATCGCGGTGATCCGCCCGGTACGGCCAACGGTAAAGTGAATCGCTTTGACCTCCGTCACCTGGGCTACAGGAAGATATTTCCATGCGACGACCCAACTCCCTTCCCCCGGCAGCCACTCCTCGCCCGGCGGCTCTGCCGAAGCGCGGACCACAATGCCATCCGTGGCGAAGGGCAACGAAGCCTTAAACCAGGCCGTCCGCTGCGCTTCCACGTCAGCCGCGTTTTTAACCGGCAGGGTATAGCGGGCCGTCAGGGTAAAACCTGCCTCCGCCAGCGCGGAAAGGCGTGCTTTCATCACTTTTGGGCCGTTCGGCCAGGCCCAGATAAAAATGCCTGTCTGCTTCAGCGCTGCGCGATCGGTCGCGCGCATCATCGCCCCCGCTACCTTCGCACGCGCGTTCATCCCCCCCATCCGCTGCTGGATATGCCCCTCGCGCAGCAGAAAAAGTTCACCCTGCAACACGCTGTTGGCAAGCGGCCCGGCCAGCGTTTGCGGAATAGCGGGGATCATTCGCGCCTGTGCCGTCCACTCTTCCCCCTGTAAGCCGTCGCCCCGGCTAATCACCTGCACCAGCTTGCCGTTTTTGTAGACCAGGGTGACCGCAACACCATCCACCTTTGGCTGTACCCAGAGATCCTGCTGCGTCGCCATCCAGCGGCTAAGCGCCTGCTTGCTTTCTACTTTATGCACGCCGGTATGGGCGAAGGGATGCTTCACCGTCCCGCTGGCGGCAGGGGGATCGTCATGCAGCGGCTCATCGTGAAAACAGCGCTGCCACTGTTTTAAGCGGGCGTTAAGCCTGTCGTAAACGTCGTCGCTCACCTCGCTGCGGCCCTGCTTCCAGTAATCATCATTCCAGCGGGTCAGCTGCGCCTTCAGGGCCGCGATCTCCTGCCCGGCTTTAGCCGGTGACCAGACCGGACAGATTGCCATCGCCCTGCTGCTTAAGAAGATCATCAGTATGCTTATCCATTTCACCATTATTACCCCTCCCTGTTTTGCGAAGGGTATACCCTGCCCGGGAGCCGCAGACCAGCTGCAAAATTGCATTTTACGAGCGCGCTTCAGCGCATTGTTTTTATTGCAGCAAAAAGAAGGTAAAAGCTGAAAACGGCACGCAAAATTTAATCATCCAGGGGAAAAAGTGTGACAAAGGCTACGTCACACAGCGGCGACGTGTATAATAAGCCCGTATGTAGGACTTCTTCGTTAACACATACAAAAGACTCTCATGGCTCAAGGCACGCTTTATATTGTTTCTGCCCCTAGTGGCGCGGGTAAATCCAGCCTTATTCAGGCACTGTTAAAAACCCAACCGTTGTACGATACGCAGGTTTCTGTTTCTCACACCACGCGAGCACCGCGTCCGGGTGAAGTGCACGGTGAACACTATTTCTTTGTGAATCACGACGAATTCAGAGCGATGATTGGCAGAGACGCGTTTCTTGAACACGCAGAAGTTTTCGGTAACTACTACGGTACTTCGCGTGAAACCATTGAGCAGGTTCTGGCGACCGGCGTGAACGTGTTCCTGGATATCGACTGGCAGGGCGCGCAGCAAATTCGTAAGAAAATGCCTGATTCGCGCAGTATCTTTATTTTACCGCCATCGAAAGATGAACTGGATCGCCGCCTGCGTGGTCGCGGCCAGGACAGCGAAGAAGTTATCGCGAAGCGTATGGCGCAGGCAGTTGCAGAAATGAGCCATTACGCGGAATATGATTACCTTATTGTGAATGATGATTTTGATGCCGCGCTGAGCGATCTCAAAACTATCCTTCGCGCAGAACGTCTGCGTATGAGCCGCCAGAAGCAGCGACATGACGCATTAATCACCAAACTGTTGGCAGACTGAACCCACTTTCAGTATCATGCCCAGTCATTTCTTCACCTGTGGAGCATTTTAAGTATGGCACGCGTAACTGTTCAGGACGCTGTAGAGAAAATTGGTAACCGTTTTGACCTGGTGCTGGTCGCCGCGCGTCGCGCTCGTCAGATGCAGGTAGGCGGTAAAGATCCGCTGGTACCGGAAGAAAACGATAAAACCACCGTTATTGCACTTCGCGAAATCGAAGAAGGTCTGATCAACAACCAGATCCTCGACGTGCGTGAGCGCCAGGAGCAGCAAGAGCAGGAAGCCGCTGAATTACAAGCTGTTACCGCTATTGCTGAAGGTCGTCGTTAATTAAACCTGCGGGTCGCCCTTGTATCTGTTTGAAAGCCTGAATCAACTGATTCAAACCTACCTGCCTGAAGACCAGATTAAGCGTCTTCAGCAGGCGTATCTCGTTGCACGTGACGCTCACGAGGGCCAGACACGTTCAAGCGGTGAACCCTATATCACGCACCCGGTAGCGGTGGCCTGTATTCTGGCCGAGATGAAACTCGACTACGAAACGCTGATGGCCGCCCTGCTGCATGACGTGATTGAAGATACCCCTGCCACCTACCAGGACATGGAACAGCTGTTTGGCAAAAGCGTTGCCGAGCTGGTGGAAGGGGTCTCTAAGCTTGATAAGCTGAAATTCCGCGATAAGAAAGAGGCGCAGGCCGAAAACTTCCGCAAGATGATCATGGCGATGGTGCAGGATATCCGCGTCATTCTCATCAAACTGGCTGACCGCACCCACAATATGCGCACGCTGGGCTCACTTCGCCCGGATAAACGTCGCCGCATCGCCCGTGAAACTCTCGAAATTTACAGTCCGCTGGCGCACCGTTTAGGTATTCATCACATTAAAACCGAGCTGGAAGAGCTGGGTTTTGAGGCGTTGTACCCGAACCGCTATCGCGTGATTAAAGAGGTGGTGAAAGCCGCTCGCGGTAACCGTAAAGAGATGATTCAAAAGATCCTCTCTGAAATCGAAGGGCGCTTACAGGAAGCGGGCATTCCGTGCCGCGTGAGCGGTCGCGAAAAGCATTTGTACTCTATCTACTGCAAAATGGTGCTCAAAGAGCAGCGTTTTCACTCGATCATGGATATCTACGCGTTCCGCGTCATCGTCCACGATTCAGACACCTGTTATCGCGTGCTGGGGCAGATGCACAGCCTGTACAAGCCGCGTCCGGGGCGCGTCAAAGATTACATCGCCATTCCAAAAGCGAACGGATACCAGTCTTTGCACACCTCCATGATTGGCCCGCACGGTGTCCCTGTTGAGGTGCAGATTCGTACCGAAGATATGGATCAGATGGCGGAGATGGGTGTCGCGGCGCACTGGGCTTATAAAGAGCACGGCGGCGAAAGCAGCACCACCGCGCAAATCCGCGCCCAGCGCTGGATGCAGAGCCTGCTGGAGCTGCAACAGAGCGCAGGTAGCTCGTTTGAATTTATCGAGAGCGTTAAATCCGATCTCTTCCCGGATGAGATTTACGTTTTCACGCCGGAAGGGCGCATTGTCGAACTGCCTGCGGGCGCGACACCGGTCGACTTCGCTTACGCCGTGCATACCGATATCGGCCATGCCTGCGTAGGTGCCCGCGTCGACAGGCAGCCTTATCCGCTGTCGCAGCCGCTTTTCAGCGGACAGACGGTGGAGATCATTACCGCGCCGGGGGCACGTCCTAACGCCGCCTGGCTGAACTTTGTCGTGAGCTCAAAAGCGCGCGCAAAAATCCGCCAGCTGCTGAAAAACCTCAAGCGCGACGACTCCGTTAGCCTGGGGCGTCGTCTGCTCAATCACGCGCTGGGTGGCAGCCGCAAACTGGCAGAGATCCCGCCAGAAAACATTCAGCATGAGCTGGAGCGTATGAAGCTCGCCTCGCTGGATGACCTGCTGGCAGAGATTGGTCTCGGCAACGCCATGAGCGTAGTCGTGGCGAAGAACCTGCAACAAGGCGAAACGACAGCCGTTCCTGCCACCACGCAAAATCATGGTCACCTGCCGATCAAAGGCGCTGACGGGGTGCTCATCACCTTCGCCAAATGCTGCCGTCCTATCCCGGGCGACCCGATTATTGCGCACGTCAGCCCGGGTAAAGGGCTGGTGATCCACCATGAATCCTGCCGTAACATCCGTGGCTATCAGAAAGAGCCTGAGAAGTTCATGGCGGTCGAGTGGGATAAAGAGACGGCCCAGGAATTTATCACTGAAATCAAGGTGGATATGTTCAACCACCAGGGTGCCCTGGCGAACCTGACGGCAGCGATCAACACGGCCTCATCCAACATTCAAAGCCTGAATACGGAAGAAAAAGATGGCCGCGTTTATAGCGCCTTTATTCGCCTGACCGCCCGTGACCGCGTGCATCTGGCCAATATTATGCGCAAGATCCGCGTGATGCCAGATGTCATTAAAGTCACCCGTAACCGAAACTAGCATTATGAATTCAAAACGTTACGAGCGAATCTGCGAAATGCTCGCCAGGCGTCAGCCTGATCTGACGGTCTGCATGGAGCAGGTCCATAAACCTCATAACGTCTCTGCTATCGTCCGCACCGCAGATGCCGTCGGCGTGCATGAAGTCCACGCCGTCTGGCCAGGCGCACGTATGCGTACCATGGCCTCCACCGCCGCAGGCAGCAACAGCTGGGTATCCGTGAAAACTCACCAGACTATTGGTGAAGCGGTCTCGCACCTGAAAGGGCGTGGCATGCAGGTTCTGGCAACCAACCTCTCTGCTAAAGCCGTGGATTTCCGTGAGATCGACTACACCCGTCCGACCTGTATTTTAATGGGCCAGGAGAAAACGGGGATCACGCAGGAAGCACTGGATTTGGCCGATCGGGACATCATCATTCCGATGATCGGCATGGTCCAGTCACTCAACGTGTCGGTCGCCTCGGCGCTGATCCTGTATGAAGCGCAGCGCCAGCGTCAGAATGCCGGAATGTACGAGCGCAGCAACAGCATGCTGCCGGAAGAGGAGCAGCAGCGCCTGCTGTTTGAAGGTGGCTATCCGGTGCTGGCTCGCGTTGCGAAGCAGAAGAAATTGCCTTACCCCCACGTCAACGCGCAGGGCGAAATTGAAGCCGATGCCGAGTGGTGGTCCACCATGCAGTACGCGGGGTAAATCATGAAAGGCCGCCTGCTGGACGCCATACCGCTCAACAGCCTGACGGGCGTGGGCGCGGCACAAAGCAGTAAACTGGCGAAGATTGGCCTGCACACCGTGCAGGATCTCCTGCTCCACCTCCCCCTGCGCTACGAAGACCGTACTCAGCTTTATAAGATTGGCGATCTGCTGCCCGCTATTTACGCCACCGTTGAAGGGGAAGTGCTGAACTGCAACATCACCTTTGGCGGACGCAGGATGATGACCTGCCAGATCAGCGACGGCACCGGTATTCTCACCATGCGCTTTTTCAACTTCAATGCGGCAATGAAAAACAGCCTTGCTACCGGACGACGCGTACTTGCGTACGGTGAAGCCAAACGGGGCAAATACGGCGCGGAGATGATCCACCCGGAATACCGCGTGCAGGGCGATCTTAGCTCACCTGAGCTACAGGAGACGCTCACGCCGGTCTATCCAACCACTGAAGGCATTAAACAGGCTACGCTGCGCAAGCTCACCGATCAGGCGCTGGAGCTGCTTGATACCTGCGCCATTAACGAGCTGCTGCCGCCGGAGCTGGCGCAGGGCATGATGAGCCTGCCGGAGGCGTTGCGCACCCTGCACCGTCCACCGCCAACGCTTCAGCTTGTTGATTTAGAGAGCGGTAAACACCCCGCCCAACGGCGTCTTATCCTTGAGGAATTACTGGCTCACAACCTGAGCATGCTGGCCCTGCGCGCAGGTGCGCAGCGTTTCCACGCGCAGCCATTAAGCCAGCGTGATGAGCTCAAAGATAAGCTGCTGGCCTCACTGCCGTTTAAGCCCACCAGCGCCCAGGCGCGCGTCACTGCTGAAATAGAACGTGATATGGCGCTGGATGTGCCAATGATGCGCCTGGTGCAGGGCGACGTGGGTTCCGGTAAAACGCTGGTCGCCGCGCTGGCCGCTTTGCGCGCCATTGCCCACGGTAAGCAGGTGGCGCTGATGGCGCCGACGGAACTGCTGGCCGAGCAGCACGCCAACAATTTCCGTCACTGGTTCGCCCCGCTGGGAATAGAAGTGGGCTGGCTGGCCGGGAAGCAGAAGGGCAAAGCGCGCCTTGCGCAGCAGGAAGCCATTGCCAGCGGGCAGGTGCAGATGATTGTCGGCACGCACGCCATTTTCCAGGAACAGGTGCAGTTTAACGGCCTGGCGCTGGTCATTATCGACGAACAGCACCGCTTTGGTGTTCATCAGCGTCTGGCGCTGTGGGAGAAAGGTCTGCAACAGGGCTTCCACCCGCATCAGCTGATCATGACCGCCACGCCGATTCCGCGCACCCTGGCGATGACGGCCTATGCCGATCTGGATACCTCCACCATCGACGAACTCCCCCCGGGCCGTACGCCGGTGACAACGGTCGCCATTCCGGACACGCGCCGCAGCGACATCATTGACCGCGTGCGCAACGCCTGCACCCACGAAGGACGTCAGGCTTACTGGGTCTGTACCCTGATTGAAGAGTCTGAGCTGCTGGAAGCGCAGGCTGCCGAAGCCACGTGGGAAGAGTTAAAGCTCGCCCTGCCGGAGCTGAACGTCGGTCTGGTTCACGGGCGCATGAAGCCTGCCGAGAAGCAGGCGGTGATGCAGTCGTTCAAACAGGGCGAGCTGCATTTGCTGGTCGCGACCACGGTCATCGAAGTGGGCGTGGAC
Source organism: Enterobacter sp. DTU_2021_1002640_1_SI_PRY_ASU_LCPMC_013 (assembly GCF_032389435.1). Classification (NCBI taxonomy): domain Bacteria; kingdom Pseudomonadati; phylum Pseudomonadota; class Gammaproteobacteria; order Enterobacterales; family Enterobacteriaceae; genus Enterobacter; species Enterobacter sp. DTU_2021_1002640_1_SI_PRY_ASU_LCPMC_013. Next base: position 108,262 of record NZ_CP135594.1, on the reverse strand, counting down.
GTGCCGAACTCCAGCCTGATGATTATTGAGAACCCGGAGCGCCTGGGCCTGGCGCAGCTCCACCAGCTACGAGGCCGCGTGGGCCGTGGCGCGATCGCCTCTCACTGCGTGCTGCTCTACAAAGCCCCGCTGTCGAAAACCGCGCAGATGCGTTTGCAGGTATTACGCGACAGCAATGACGGCTTCGTCATTGCGCAAAAAGATCTGGAGATCCGCGGCCCGGGCGAACTGCTGGGCACGCGTCAGACGGGTAACGCCGAATTTAAAGTGGCGGATTTGTTGCGCGATCAGGCCATGATCCCCGAAGTACAACGCCTTGCGCGTCATATTCATGAACGCTACCCCGAACAGGCGGCAGCGTTAATTGAACGCTGGATGCCGGAAACCGAGCGGTATTCCAACGCCTGACGGTCAGCCAAACATCGGCAGCATCAGGTAGAGCTTAATGACCAGCGCGTTGACGATATCAATGAAGAATGCGCCCACCATCGGCACCACCAGAAACGCCATGTGCGACGGGCCGAACCGTTCGGTGATCGCCTGCATATTCGCGATGGCCGTTGGCGTCGCTCCCAGACCAAACCCACAGTGGCCCGCAGCCAGTACCGCCGCATCATAGTTTTTGCCCATCATGCGCCAGGTAACAAAGATGGCATACAGCGCCATGAACACGGCCTGCACCGCCAGGATCGCCACCATCGGCAGCGCCAGCGAGGCCAGTTCCCACAGCTTGAGGCTCATCAGCGCCATCGCCAGGAACAGCGACAGGCTGACGTTCCCCAGCACGGACACTGCGCGCTCAAAGACGCGGTAGAAGCCCATCTGCGCCAGACCGTTGCTCAGGATCACCCCGATAAACAGCACGCAGACAAAGGTTGGCAGTTCGAAAGCCGTTCCCGCCAGCCATTGCGCAACGATTTTGCCCACGGTAAGGCAGATGGCAATCATGGCGATGGTTTCAATCATCACCAGCGAGGCGATGCTGCGGCCAACGTCCGGTTTTTCAAATGCGGTTGGCACCATTTCATCGTCTGGTCTGCCTTCCGGCGTGGTGGAGTGTTTCACCAGATAGCGCGCCACCGGGCCGCCAATCAGCCCGCCAAGCACCAGGCCAAAGGTCGCGCAGGCCATTGCCACTTCCGTTGCGTTTTCAAAGCCATAGCGTTCGATGAACAGCTTGCTCCACGCCGCGCCCGTTCCGTGGCCGCCTGACAGGGTAATCGACCCCGCCAGCAGACCCATCAGCGGATCCAGCCCCAGCAGCGACGCCATACCGATACCGATGGCGTTTTGCATCAGCAGCAGGCCCACCACAACAATCAGAAACACGCCCAGCACCTTGCCACCCGAACGCAGGCTTGCGAGGTTGGCGTTCAGGCCGATTGTGGCAAAGAAGGCCAGCATCAACGGATCTTTCAGGGACATATCAAAATCGATTTCCCAGCCCATGCTTTTTTTCAGCACCAGCAGGGCCAGCGCCACCAGCAATCCACCGGCGACAGGTTCAGGAATGGTGTACTTTTTCAGAAAGGAAACACTGTGTACCAGCTTGCGACCAAGCAGAAGAACCAGCGTTGCGGCAACAAGGGTCGACAACGTATCGAGATGAATCATAAAAGGCTCCTGTTATGCGCGTATTCCATACACACGCGGCGTTATCCTGGGCCGGGTGATGCTCGTCATGAGCCGCCGACGCAAAAAGTGTAATTTTTTTCCTGGTGGGTTGTAGAAAAGCTGCTCACAGCGGCAGATTTTCTCTCTTTTTTTTGCTGGCAATCGTTTGCTTTTACCAGGTGGTCAGATAAAATGCCCGCTTTTCCACCGTGGGATTGCCGCCGATGTCTGTTAACACTCTGGAGTCTGCTGATGCGCAACCGATTGCGCAGAAGCAAAACAGCGAACTGATTTACCGCCTTGAAGATCGTCCCCCGCTGCCTCAAACCCTGTTTGCCGCCTGCCAGCACCTGCTGGCGATGTTCGTTGCGGTCATCACGCCGGCTCTGCTGATTTGCCAGGCGCTGGGGTTACCGGCGCAGGATACGCAACACATCATCAGTATGTCTCTGTTCGCTTCCGGCGTGGCCTCCATCATTCAAATTAAAGCCTGGGGTCCGGTGGGCTCGGGTTTGCTGTCGATTCAGGGCACCAGCTTTAACTTTGTGGCGCCGCTGATCATGGGCGGTACGGCACTGAAAACCGGCGGCGCAGATGTCCCGACGATGATGGCGGCGCTTTTCGGCACCCTGATGCTGGCAAGCTGCACAGAGATGATCATTTCCCGCGTTCTGCACCTGGCGCGCCGGGTGATCACCCCGCTGGTTTCCGGCGTGGTGGTGATGATTATCGGCCTGTCACTGATCCAGGTGGGTCTGACCTCCATCGGGGGCGGCTACGCGGCAATGAGCGACCATACCTTCGGCGCGCCGAAAAACCTGCTGCTGGCAGGCGTCGTGCTGGCGATCATTATTCTGCTTAACCGCCAGCGTAACCCGTACCTGCGCGTGGCATCGCTGGTGATCGCCATGGCGGCCGGTTACCTGCTGGCGTGGGCGCTGGGCATGCTGCCGGAAAACACCACCCCAACCAACAGCGCGTTGATTACCGTGCCAACGCCGCTCTACTACGGCCTGGGCATTGACTGGAGTCTGCTCCTGCCGCTGATGCTGGTCTTTATGATCACTTCGCTGGAAACCATTGGCGATATCACCGCCACCTCCGACGTGTCCGAGCAGCCGGTCTCCGGCCCACTGTACATGAAACGTCTGAAAGGCGGCGTGCTGGCGAACGGACTGAACTCGTTTGTCTCGGCGGTGTTCAACACCTTCCCGAACTCCTGCTTCGGCCAGAACAACGGCGTGATCCAGCTGACCGGCGTGGCCAGCCGCTACGTGGGCTTCGTGGTGGCGCTGATGCTGGTGGTCCTCGGCCTGTTCCCGGCGGTAAGCGGCTTTGTGCAGCACATCCCTGAGCCGGTTCTGGGCGGAGCAACGCTGGTGATGTTCGGTACTATCGCGGCCTCTGGCGTGCGTATCGTCTCCCGCGAGCCGCTGAACCGCCGCGCAATCATGATTATTGCGCTGTCTCTCGCCGTAGGGCTTGGCGTCTCCCAGCAGCCGATGATTTTGCAGTTTGCCCCGGACTGGGTGAAAAACCTGCTCTCTTCCGGCATCGCCGCGGGCGGTATTACCGCTATTGTGCTGAATCTCATTTTCCCGCCTGAAAAGAACTGATCCCCACACGGCAGGCTGTCAATGCCTGCCGTGACATCTCTTTACACCATTCCCGCCTTGAGCATTGCGCATAAATCGTGCATAACACCCTTATGTGCGTTTCGCGGGAAGGAAGACCATGAAATTTATTGGAAAGCTGCTTATCTATCTTCTGGTAGCCCTGCTCATTGTAGTGCTCGCCTTTTATTTTCTGCTCCAGACCCGCTGGGGCGCATCGCAGGTCAGCAGCTGGATCACGGTGAATACCGATTACGAGCTCAACTTTGACCTGATGGATCACCGCTTTTCATCCCCTTCTCACATCCTTCTGGAAAACGTTACCTTCGGACGAGATGGCAAACCGGCCACGCTGGTCGCTAAAAAAGTGGATATTGGCTTAAGCAGCCGCCAGATCACCGACCCGCTGCATATGGATGCCATCACCCTGTTCGATGGCACGCTGAATTTATCGCCGCAGACGGCGCCGCTGCCGTTCCAGGCCGACCGTCTGCAACTGAATAACATGGCCTTTAACAGCCCGAATACGGAGTGGGATCTCAGTGCGCAAAAGGTGACCGGCGGCGTCAGCCCGTGGCAGCCCGAGGCGGGGAACGTACTGGGAAAAAATGCGCAAATCCAGATGAGCGCCGGGTCGCTCACGCTCAACGGCATACCGGCCAACAACGTGCTGATTCAGGGACAACTCAACGGCAAAGAGGTGGTGCTGAATACCATCGGTGCCGATATGGCGCGCGGCTCGCTGACGGGCTCGGCTCTGCGTAATGCCGACGGTGGCTGGATTATCAACACCCTGCGTCTGAATGAGATTCGCCTGCAAAGTGACAAATCGCTGCTGGATTTCTTCGCCCCTCTCTCCACCCTGCCTTCGTTACAGATTGGGCGGCTGGAAGTGACCGATGCCCGTCTACAGGGGCCAGACTGGGCGGTAACCGACCTTGATCTCAGCCTGCGTAACCTCACCCTGAGTAAAGGTGACTGGCAAAGCCAGGAGGGACGGTTATCCATGAACGCCAGCGAATTTATCTACGGCTCGCTGCATCTGTTTGACCCTATCCTGAATGCGGAATTCTCCCCGCAGGGCATTGCGCTGCGTCAGTTCACCTCCCGCTGGGAAGGGGGCATGGTGCGCACCTCCGGCAACTGGCTGCGCGAGGGTCAGGCGCTGGTGCTGGACGACGTTGCCATTGCCGGGCTGGAATATACGCTTCCGGAAAACTGGAAAACGCTGTGGATGGACCCGCTCCCGGCATGGCTGAACAGCGTGACGCTGAAAAAATTTGGCCTGAGCCGCAACCTGGTGATCGACATCGATCCGGCGTTCCCGTGGCAGATCACCTCCCTCGACGGTTATGGCGCTAATCTGCGGCTGGCGCAGGATCACAAGTGGGGCGTGTGGGGCGGTAACGCAACCCTCAACGGGGCGGCAGCAACCTTTAACCGCGTCGACGTGCGTCGCCCGTCGCTGGCGCTGAATGCCAACGCCGCAACGGTAAATATTACCGATCTGAGCGCCTTTACCGAGAAAGGGATCCTGGAAGCAACCGCCACCGTGTCACAGCTGCCACAGCGACAAACCACCGTGAGCCTGAACGGGCGCGGTGTACCGCTCAACGTTTTGCAGCAGTGGGGCTGGCCAGCGCTGCCGATTGCGGGCGACGGCAATATTCAGCTCACCGCCAGCGGCAGCGTGCAGGCCAATGCGCCGCTGAAGCCGACGGTGAACGGGAAGCTGAGCGCGGTGAATATGGATAAACGGCAGGTGCAACAGACGATGACCCGCGGGATGGTGTCGGCGGTGGCTCCGGCACAGTAAAAAGCCGGGTGGCGGCTTCGCCTTACCCGGCCTACGAGGTTTTGGTTCCCTCTCCCACAGGGCTGAGGGTTCCCCACAAAATAATGCCTGCACAGACGGCCCCCTCTCCCTTGAGGGAGAGGGCTGGGGTGAGGGGGAAAATACGGCTCTGGTGGTCATTCCGTTCACGTTATGTTCCTTGCTACTCTGTCACGACATGACCGGTGAACGTGCCAGGGTGGCTCAGTCGCCACCACCCTGGCAACCCGGGCTTCCGGCGGAAAATCGCCGCTTCGCGGTACCTTCGGCTTATTCCTTCCGGCTTATCGGGGACGGGCGGAGGTAACATCCCTGTAAAGCCCGCCCTCTCGGCCTACAGGAAACGCCTCAGCGATTTACAGCCGGACCGAGGCATCGCTGAAAGCCCTCAGTTATTCTGAGGCAACGTTATCGCTTTTGCTTTCAAATTACTGGGGAACCCTCTCCCTACAGGGAGAGGGCATCAGACCGCATAATTACCGTAGGCCCGGTAAGCGAAGCGCCACCGGGCATTTTTCCAGCTCAGAGGTGAACTACCACCTCATCCCCCTCGGCTTTCACCACCACACCCCATTCGCTGCCCGCATGTGAACCGCCTTTTACGCCGCCGACCTTCTGCACGTTGCGCAAGCATACCGACCAGTTTTGCGCATCTCCCGCGCCGGTAAAGGTCACGACGTCGCCCTGACGTGACGCCTTCAGCGCAAACACCACAGAACCGTCCGCCGCAGGCACTTCGCTGACCGCCGTTGCGCCATCGCTCAGGTTGAAGAGCTGGAAGGCCGTCCCCTCGTGCCACGCATAGTCTGGCTTCTGGTTATTATTACCCAGCGCCAGCAGCGTGTTGTCGCGCACATAGACCGGCAGGCTCAGGAAATCGTGCTGCTGCTTATGCCAGCGGCTACCCTCGATTTCATCGTTGTGCCACAGGTGCGTCCAGCGCCCTTCCGGCAGGTAGAACTGCACGTCGCCCGCCTCGGAGAACACCGGCGCCACCATCACCGAATCCCCCAGCATGTACTGGCGGTCGAGGTAATCGCACGCCGGATCGTCCGGGAACTCCAGCATCATCGCCCGCAGCATCGGCGTGCCGAACTCGCGCGCCAGCGCCGCCTGACGATACAGGTACGGCATCAGCTGGCATTTCAGCTGCGTGAAGTGGCGCACCACATCGCAGGACTCGTCATCGTACGCCCACGGCACGCGGTAGGATTTGCTGCCGTGCAGGCGGCTGTGGCTGGAGAACAGCCCGAACGCGCACCAGCGTTTGTAGACGTGCGCCGGAGCGGTGTTTTCGAACCCGCCGATATCGTGGCTCCAGAACCCGAAGCCGGACAGGCCAATCGACAGCCCGCCGCGCAGGCTTTCGGCCATCGATTCGTAGTTGGCGTAGCAGTCGCCGCCCCAGTGTACCGGGAACTGTTGCGCACCCACGGAGGCAGAACGGGCAAACAGCACCGCCTCTTCTTCTCCCACCGTCTCTTTCAGCACGTTCCACACCAGTTCGTTGTAGATGTAGGCGTAGTGGTTGTGCATCTTCTGCGGATCGGAACCGTCAAACCACTGGACCTCCGTCGGGATACGCTCGCCGAAGTCGGTCTTGAAGCAGTCGACGCCGATCTCCACCAGGCCTTTCAGTTTGTCCGCATACCACCTGCACGCGTCCGGGTTGGTGAAGTCGTAGATCGCCAGCCCCGGCTGCCATTTGTCCCACTGCCACAGGGAGCCGTCCGGGCGCTTGAGCAGGTAGCCCTTCTCTTTCAGCTCCCGGAATACCGGGGATTTCTGGCCGATATACGGGTTGATCCACACGCAGACCTTCAGCCCTTTCTCTTTCAGGCGGCGGATCATGCCTTCCGGATCGGGGAAGGTCACCGGGTCCCACTCGAAGTCGCACCACTGGAAGGCCTTCATCCAGAAGCAGTCGAAGTGGAACACGTGCAGCGGCAGGTCGCGCTCGGCCATGCCGTCGATAAAGCTGTTCACCGTCGCTTCGTCATAGTTAGTGGTGAAGGAGGTGGTCAGCCACAGGCCGAACGACCAGGCAGGCGGCAGCGCCGGACGCCCGGTGAACTGCGTATAGCGGTTCAGCACCTCTTTCGGCGTCGGGCCGTCGATCACGAAGTACTCCAGATATTCCCCTTCCACGCTGAACTGCACTTTGGAGACTTTTTCGGAGCCGACTTCAAACGAGACGTTCTCGGGGTGATTCACCAGCACGCCGTAGCCGCGGTTGGTCAGGTAAAACGGGATGTTTTTGTAGGATTGCTCGGTGCTGGTGCCCCCGTCGCGGTTCCAGGTTTCGACCGTCTGGCCGTTGCGTACCAGCGCGGTAAAGCGCTCGCCCAGGCCGTAGACCGTTTCCCCCACGCCCAGATCCAGACGTTCGAACACGTAATTGCGATCGGTATTGCTGTCCTGCACGTAGCCGTTGTTTTTCAGCTGGCTGCCGGTAATGCGCTGGCCGTTGCGCAGGAAATCCAGCGCCCAGAACTCGCCTTTGGCGACGCGCACGCTGACGCTGCCGCTTTTCAGCTCGGCAAATTCGGCGTTGTTTTCAATCTCAACTTTTACATCCTTCAGAACGTTCAGCGGATAGTGCGGGCCGTTGTTCAGCGCACCCTGGAAGTGCTCAATGCGCACCCCGACAATCCCTTCCTGCGGGGCAAACAGGCGCACCGTGAACATCAACGTGTCGAGCTGCCAGGTGCGTTCGCGCACGTCACGCGGCGCCACATACACCACCAGGTCATTGCCCTGCTGCTCCACGTCGAACACCTGCACCGGATAGGTCACGTTCAGGCCCGGTTGAATAAGCCAGTTTCCATCACTGATTTTCATGCTTACGTCCTCTTAGTTCTGCAATTCTTTGCTGACCGGCAGGTTTTCAAACTCCTGCTGATTGCGGCGCGCGCCCTGCGCCAGCTCGCGCAGAATTTTGGTCAGGAAGGGGGTTTTCAGCGTGTAGTAGCGTTTGGCGATGATGGCGCTCAGCACGTAACAGATCGCCGGTGCCAGGGTAAACAGGCCGATGATGATGCTGATGGTCGCGCTGTTCTGGGTTTTGGCTGCCGCGTCGTAGCCGCCGCCTGCCAGCATCCAGCCGATCATCGCCCCGCCCAGCGCCAGGCCGAGCTTCAGCACGAACAGCGTGCCCGCAAAGCTGATGCCGGTCAGTCGTTTGCCGTTGGTCCATTCGCCGTAGTCGACGGTATCGGACATCATTACCCACTGAATCGGCGTCACCAGCTGGTGCAGCACGCCGATGACGAAGATAAAGGCGAACATCAGCACGGTGGCATGCATCGGCACGAAGAACATCGCCACGCTGACCACCGCCAGGGCGGCGTTGGTCCACCAGAAGATGCTGACCTTGCACTTCCAGTCGGTGAGCGGTTTCGCCAGCGCGGAGCCAATCAGGTTGCCGACGCAGTAGGTGGTGAGGAAGGCGACGAACACCTCCGGCGAGCCCATGATCCAGGTGCAGTAGTACATCATCGCCCCGCCGCGCACGCAGACGGCGAGGATGTTGAGGATGGTGAGCACGCCGACAATGCGCCATTGGTCGTTTTGCCAGATATCACGCAGATCTTCCCGCATGGAGGTGGTGCTCGGTGGCACCTGGATGCGCTCTTTGGTGGTGAAGAAGCAGAACGCCAGCATCAGGAACGCGACCACCGACAGCACAGCGATCCCGCCCTGAAAGCCGAACGCTTTATCGTCTCCGCCAATCAGGTTTACCAGCGGCATCATCAGCACCGTAGAGAGCATGCCGCCCGCCGTCGCCAGCACAAAGCGCCAGGACTGGAGGGAGATACGCTGCGTCGGGTCGTTGGTGATCACGCCGCCCAGCGCGCAGTACGGGATGTTGACCACGGTATAGAGCAGGGTCAGCAGGGTGTAGGTAACGGCGGCGTAAACCATTTTACCGTTGAGGCTGAGGTCCGGCGTGGTATACGCCAGCACGCAGACGATGCCGAACGGGATCGCGCCGAACAAAATCCACGGACGGAACTTACCCCAGCGGCTGCGGGTGCGGTCGGCAATCAGCCCCATGCACGGGTCGGAGATCGCATCCAGCGCGCGGGCCAGCAGGAACATGGTGCCGACAAACCCGGCGGGAATACCAAAAATATCGGTGTAGAAAAACATCATATAAAGCATGACGTTATCAAAAATGATATGGCTGGCGGCGTCTCCCATGCCGTAGCCAATCTTCTCTTTTACTGACAAGACTTCGCTCATATTTTTATCCTTCACGCTGTAGGGGGCGCTGAGACCGGTTACCGTTTTTTAAACCATTGTTTCAGGGGCGGGTATTGCGTTTTCTGGTTAAGAGATTACGTTTCTTGTTTTTTGTGATCGGGATAAAAGTTGGTGAGCACGAAATGCTAACCTGAGGATTTTCTTAAGAATTAGCTGAAACAGGGGGGTTAAGGTCAAAAGAGAGGTGAAAAAAGTGGTGTGGGGTATGTGGTAAATGCCTGAAAGTAGCTATAATGCGCCCCGCCTCCATGTAGCAATGCAGGCGCGGAAGATCGTCATCTCCGGTGAGGTGGCTGGACTTCAAATCCAGTTGGGGGCGCCAGCGTTCCCGGGCAGGTTCGACTCCTGTGATCTTCCGCCAAGTTTCCTCACATTATATCACGTACCTTCATTTCCATTTGTATTGTCATTACCGTCAAAATTAAGGAAACGAAATGAACTGGGCACTAGCTATTGCTACCATTTTTGCTACGCTAATAAGTCCCTTACTCGCTGTAAGAGTTCAGAAGATCATAGAAAAAAGCTCAGAAAAAAGAAATATTAAAATAAATATATTTACAGAACTAATGGCTACAAGATCTGCAGAAGCTCGCCTTTCTAATGAGCACGTTAGAGCACTTAACATGATCGATTTAGCATTCTATGGTGATATAAAAAGAAGTATAAACAAGAGAACAAAATCTGAGAAAAAAGTTCTTGATGCATGGAAAGAATATTTCACCCACCTATGTACACATTGCCCAGAAAATGAAAGTGGCAGTGCTATATGGAATCAGAATAGCGATAGACTGTTTGTAAGTTTACTTTCTGTAATGGCTGAAGATATAGGTTACGAGTTTGATCGAGTTCATTTGCAGAATGCTATTTATAGGCCAATTGCGCACGGACAAATGAACCTAGATAACCAAAAAATTCGTAAAGGACTGGCTTCAATCTTCTCAGGTGAAAGTGCCTTGAAAATGGATGTGGTTTCGTTTCCTGATGCCCCTGATATTCATAAGTCGCAAGAAAACTAAACTACATTTTTGGCTCAATACCCAGTTTCCGTAGTTCTGTTCTTCCTAAGGTCTTGAGCCAATTCCCCAAACTCATCCCTTCAGCCTTCGCAGCCTCCTCAAACTGTGCCTTTAACTCCGGCGTAATACGAATCTGAAACGTCGGTGCTTTTCCGGATTTAGATTTGTTAGGGTCGCGTTTAGCTGTTGACATGTACGTACCTACAAGAGCAAGATATCTTCACTGAGGTACGTACCTTATCATACGAAGACCTCAAATTGAAACGCCCTCGCCAGGTACTCGCAATACCGGACGAGAGCTAACCTCACCAACTATCAAGGAGTTGATTATGGCTGATTCGCATTCTACCCCAGACACCGACCAATCCGGAACCGAGCGTTCGTTAATTGTGGGTTACCGCCCGAATGTTTACGACAAATCTACGCCGAAAATCATCCTTTCCGGTAAGTGGTTGCGCGCAGCGGGGTTTGATACCGGACAGCAGGTCACGGTAAAGGTCATGAAAGGATGCATCGTTCTGGTGGCGTATAACGAGCAGGAGCAACGTTTGCAGGATGACTATAAACGGACGAAAGCAAAGCTTATTGAGATAGAGGACGCGCTTGCAGCGATCCAAATTCCACATGCTGAAAAGCGCCTCGCAAAATCAAATACAAACCACCCGGCTTAGCGGCTGTTTCTGGCGCGCAAACCGTCTTGTGCAACAGGCGTTTAAGATATGAAAACGACATGGCTGATAAGACGTAATCCAATCTCCGACAGGTGATTTGTTATGTTTGCCTGTGATGACGGAACCGCTCGCATCACATGTCGCTTTAAACATGAAACACTCTGGCTGTCGCAAGCAGTCAGAGCGGCTCTTTTTCAGGTCACACCGCAAGCCAAAACTCAGCATATCAAAGCCATTTACGAAGAAGGTGAGCTTGAATAAAAAGCAACTTGTAAGGCTTACTTACAGGTTCAACAAGAAGGACAATCGCAACACATTTCACTATTGCCTTCCCGGCTTCCTCGCTTTCGGTTAGGGCAGACCAGGCGCTCCAGGAATAACTGGTAAATGGCTTTGTTATGGATAACAAGTGCCTGAAGAATCTCCCAGTCGGATCATCCGCCCTATATGTTTATTTCGAAGAAATGCTGGAAAGCGCCTCGCAGTTTCTCACTTGCACCATCCGTTTGATATACCTTCTTTGTCATACTCCTGCCACTCACGCCCTGGCTGCCACTGACAGCCATTGCATTTATTAACTACAGCTTATATTCTTTTTATAAGCTACAGCTTATCATGGACGAAAGCATGTGGACGGTACTGTTTAGTAAGGTATTCGAGCAATGGTTGCTTGAATAGGAAGATGGGTTGCAGGAAAAGGTATTGGCAGACCTGTTAAATCTACAAAATTATGGACCGCGTCTTCCTCGTCCCTATGCGGATACCGTTAAAGGGTCACAGTATAAGAATATGAAAGAGTTACGTATTCAATATTCGGGTCGCCCGGTTCGTGCGTTCTTCGCGTTTGATCCTGTACGTCAGGCCATTGTGCTTTGCGCGGGCGATAAGCGTAATGACAAAACCTTTTATGAAAAACTGATTCGCATTGCAGATGCCGAATTCACCCTTCATCTGACAAGCCTGGAGGCAGCCAAGTGAAAACCTTAAATGAAGTGATTGCGTCACGCTCACCGGAAAGCCAACAGCGCATTCAGGAGATGGCAGAGGAAATGTTCCTCGAAACCGGTCTGCAACTTCTGCGTGAAGAGCTCCAGCTTTCGCAAAAACATGTCGCCGATCTTATGGGCGTAAGTCAACCTGCGGTAACACAGCTGGAGCAGCGTGGAAACGATCTTAAGATTGCTACGCTTAAGCGTTACATCGAAGCGATGGGCGGAAAACTTAGCATTAACGTGGAACTTCCCACTGGCAAGCGGGTTGCGTTTCATCTCTAGCGCGATTGTATCCGCAGTTGATGGCGCAACTACATAAACCGCATTTTACATCCACCTCAGAAAATTAACTCTGCGACGTGCGCCACACGCCAGGCGTACAACCATACTCCGTCTGAAAATGACGAATAAAGTGCGCGCAGTCGCTGAACCCCATCCGCTGCGCAATATCTGTCACGCTTTGCTGTGAGTTCTTCAGCAGCCAGCAAGCATAGCGCAGTCTGGCGCTGCGGATAAATTCGCGGGCCGTTTTGCCGAATTCTGCGTGGAACAGGCGGTTGAGCTGGCGTTCACTCAATGCCACTTCTCGCGCAAGCCCGGCGGTAGTGAGCGGCCGGGTCAGGAACTGTTCTATCAGCATGACGGCGCGGCGCAACCGCGAGTCAGGGATAAGCGCAAAATTCGCCGGACGCGGGGTGGCAATTTCATGCGGAACGAGCGACAAACGCTGACAGGTGTTGCTGGCGATATCATCCCCGGCATGGGCGCGGATAAGCTCAGTTGCCAGCGTCAGGGTGGAAATACCGCCCGGGCAGGTCAGCACATCGCCATCGTCGATGAAATCATACCCTTGCTCAGCATAAACCAGCGGGAAAGCCTGCCGAAATGCATCAAGGTGGAAAGGATGGATGGACGCTCGTCGTTCATTCAGCAATCCTTCCTGTGCGAGGACAAAACTGCCGGTGCCAATGCCAATGAGCGGAACCCCGGCATGGTGGGCATGTGCCAGATACGCTTTATCCCCCTGATACCCTAAGTCCAGATACTGCAATTCACCGCCGATAACAGCAAGGTAGTTAAAACTGTCCGGCGGCGCATGGGGAGAATCCGGTCTCATGATAATCCCCGCGTTGCTGATAATCGGGATATCAGGAAATTCACTTATCAGGCTGATTTTAAATGCTAATTTATCCTGAGCTTTCGCTGCATAACGCAGCGCCTCCAGTAACCCGGAGACGGCCAGGAGTGAATAACGGGGCCATAATATCAACCCAATATGCAGACACTTTTCCGGTACTGATTTCCCCCCATCGGAGGAGTCAAATACACTTTTCATTTACTTGCCAAATTTAAAATTAATTACATTATCGCAACATGATCTGTCGCACTTTTTATTTCTGAGATAATCCTGATGTTTTAAATCAAGCATAAATGAGACGGGAGGAAAATATAATGTTTTTCTCGTTTATATCATTCTTTTTTTGAACCACGACACACATATGTCGGTAATGTTCCTAAGGTAAAGATATAGTTACCATTATGTTGTTCATTGATCCGCATATAAATACTCTTGCCCGGATAGACAAAAAATTGCGGTTCATATTTTTCCAGCCAGCTGTCTTCGACATTATCGTCCGGGAACGTCATATTTTTTTCTGACGTCAGCAAATAGAGATGATCTTGTCTCTCCACCCGAAAGGAAATTTTCCTGTCGATGGTTTTACCCGGATCGCTCTTTGCCCGGCCATTCATGCTCAGGGTGCCGAGTTTCCCGTCGAAGGTGTAATTCAGCCAGACCGTCAGCGTCTCATCCGGATGGTGCTGTACCAGATTAACCTGGCATGAAAAAGGCTGAACGTAAGTTCGGTGCCACAGGTAATAGCCCGTCAGCACGCCTGCGGTGACGAGGCCCGTCACGATGATATACAGCATCTGCCGAAAACGAGTCATGCTAGCTATCCTTCAGGAAATAATCAGATATACAGCGGTTCGGTTCTTTCATTGGCCGGTCGCAGCGAATAACCGACGCACGAGGAAGCAGAGCGTACCAGCTGATGTAAACCCAGGGATATTGCGCGCATTCAGCCTTGAATTGTTCCACATAGGTCAGCGCTGAAGCGCGTTCAGCGTGAGTCTGAATGTCGTTCGCAAGATAAACGCGACAGGCTCCGACGGATGCCGCAAAACGGTAATCCTCAACAAAACGGTTTTCTGTGGCGTTCATATATCCCGTCACGCCTGCCCCGGCCAGGACGATCAATAGCCCCATGACGACAGCCAGCCAGCGCGTGGGCTTCATGGCAACGGGCGTTGCTGGCTCGGAGGATGCAGAGACCTCCTCGATCGCTGGCGCCTCCACACATTGTTCCTCTGCGGGTTGAGGCGCGACAGGTGAAGACTCTCTGACGGTTATTTGCGTGTCGCTTGCCAGCGTCAACCCAATCCGCGGAATGGTAACGATAGGGTCAGTTTCAAAACCAATCTTTTTGAGCCCTTTGCGCAGGATGGAGATGTTCTGGTAATAGGTATTGGAGGAGACAAGCATGCCGCGGCTTTGCCAGACAATATCAAGGAACTCTTGCTGAGTGACAATCGACCCCGCTCTGTCGATTAATAACAACAGGCATCGGCCTGCTGGCGAATTTAACACAACCACACGGTCAGGATTGTTGATATCACGTAACGTGCTGGCCGCAGGATGAAATTCGACGATATTATTTATAACGTAATGCTTATGCATAGGGGCAGTATGAATTCTCCGGTTAACAGATGTTGAACCTGGGTCACAGCATGTATGGGATGACATTCACGTCGGGATTAATGTGACTGATTAACGTCATGCTGTATATCTTCGCCATTGGCGAAAAATCTTAATTTATATTTCATCCCTTAAGCTTCACTGAACCTGCATAAGAACTCAACCCTTGTAGAATGCGGCTTGCAGAGCCGCTTCATCCGCGATCATCTTCATTATGATGTTTTGTGAAGTGAATTTCCGATCCACAGAAGTATCTGACTATCGGCAGCATCTCATTTATCAGGGCCTCACCTTTTGGCGCACTCCTCGCCTCTTGACATTGACAAATATCTACATAAAAAAACATTGTACGCCACGGACATGCGTGTCTGAAATATTCAGCACCCTTAAGCCTTAAGTTTTCTCAACCTGACCAATATCAATAACTTACATGGTTTTTGTATGCTTTTAAGCCACCTTTCTATCAGTTTTTATCGATGATAACATTCGTAAATTGTTATTCCCCGTCAGCAACTTCACACCCGCACTGACACCAGACGACAAACTCCTTACAAAACATTTATCAAAGCTAAATTTTCATTAAAAATAGCGGCTATCATAATTTACAGAAAGCGAAGCGGAATAAGACCAATCAGAGGGAAGCGTCGTAACCGGTCTCGATCTTAGTAATTAATACAATTTTAGATTAATTCAGATTACCTCTTTATTGGCCGACGTATAGTAGGCCTACAGTATGCAATACGTCATTGCTTCGAGAATACTGGCGATAACCTTATAAATAATTCGCCTGATTACTATTATAAATCGAGGAATAACATGACGAACAATAGCCAAATAACACAGCATATAACTGTTGCACTGATGGGCGGCGATCATTATGCAAGAAACGGCATTAAAACGTTATTAAGCAGCATCCGCGACGACCTTCACATCATTATCATCGAAGGAGGTTATCAGGAACTGGATAAGGCGCTGTCGTCGATTCGTATCGATATCTTATTTATATCCGGCGCAGAGAAATACCATACAGGGTATGACTCACTGAAATATTTAAAAAAAATCAAAGTCACGCAGCCTGAAGTGATTATCTGCCTGTACTCAACCTCTGCCCATTCCCTGTTATGGGTCCGGGAAGATATTGATGCCTATATCTCGCTACAGAACACGGTTTATCAGTGGCGGATAAAGCTAGCAAAAATGGTCGATAGCCATTATCGGCCCCAAAAGCAGCCAGCGGCGTTATCGCTGACGCCTGGAGAAAGGAGGGTATTAAAGGAACTCAGGAACGGACTGGATATACGTTACATCGCAGAACTGGAGAAACTTTCTTATCGCCGCGTGAGCGCCTTAAAAAGCTCAGCGATAAGGAAACTCGGGCTCAGGAATAAGACAGATTTGCTGGTCTTTTTAACCAGTTAGACCTGCCGCTTTCAGAGCAAATCTCGTAATAAAAAAATCAAGGAACTATGAAATGAAAGCACGCCTTACTTGCCATTCTCTGCTGGCATTAAGCATTGCCGCCCTGCTGCCAGCGGGCTCAGCACTGGCCGCCACCACCAGCGGCGGCACGGTTAACTTCAGCGGTAAAGTGGTGACCTCCGCCTGTGCCATCAGCGCCGGTAGCGCCAATATCGACGTCGACATGGGGGAAGTGCGTACCGCCACGCTGGCTGCCGCAGGCAGTGAAGCCAGTACCGCAAAAGCCTTCTCCATCACGCTGGAAGATTGCGAAATCGCCGATACTTCCGCGTCCACGGAAGAGAACCCTATTGCCGCAACGACCGTGGCTATCACCTTCACCGGTACGCCGGACAATACCGATGTGAATAGCCTGGCCGCGGGAGTAAACGGCGGCGCGGGCTCGGCGCAGCATGTCGCTATCCGTCTTTATGACGAACAGGGCAACGTCGTCAGGCTGGGTGAGCCGGCAGCAGCGATCCCCCTGCGTGCGGGGGCGAACACCCTGAACTTCAGCGCGAAATATTACTCCCCACTGGGCAACGCCACGGCGGGTGATGCCAGCGCGGTCGCCACCTACACCGTGACCTATTCGTAATCTTCAGGCCCGGTCTGCTGGCCGGGTCTTACTCAGCTTTCAGGAGACGCACTATGCGCGTAAACACATGGATTTGTCTGGCTGGCACGTTATGTTCATCCGCCGTGTACGCAGGCGGCGTGGGGTTAGGCGCAACGCGGCTGATCTACACCGGCGCGGCAGCGCAGACGATGATGCAGGTAAGAAATACCCACCCTGATGCCACGTTTCTGATCCAGTCATGGATGGAAGACGAGAAAGGGAGCCGTACCAACGACTTCGTCATCACGCCGCCGCTGTACGTCATGAAGCCCGCCAGCGAAAGCGCGGTGAAAATCATGTTCAGCGGCGACACCCTGCCAGCCGATCGCGAGACGCTGTACTGGATGACGGTCAAAGCTATCCCACAGCAGGTTAAAAACGGTTCCGGCAATTCGCTGCAATTCGCCTCTGCCAACCGCATCAAGGTCTTTTATCGCCCGGAGCGGCTCAGGGAAGGTGCAGGGGAGGCATGGAAAAACCTTGCCGGCGCCTACCGCGCGGGCAAGGTCACGCTGACCAACCCAACGCCGTATTACCTCACCACCATTAACGTGAAAATTGATGGCAGGCCGGTGTCGCCCGTCATGGTGCCGCCGAAATCCAGCGTGACGCTGGCAGACACCTTCAGCCATGCGAGCAGCTTAAGCTACCAGACGATTAACGATTATGGCGCCTGGACGCCCGTTACCCGCACGTCATTGTCCCAATAATAAAAACAGTAAGGCGTGACCACATGAAAATTAAAATCCTGTGCGCCACGGCGATCGCCCTGGTGATTCGGCAAGCCGTGGCTGCCGAAAGCGAGCTGCAATTTAATCCTGCGTTTCTCAACGGCGAGCGCGCCAACAGCGCCGATCTCGCCTGGGTCAACGCCGGGAGCGCGTTGCCGCCGGGCGAGTACAATCTTAACGTGTATATCAACACCCAGTTCGCGTTCACAGGTAACGTCACGTTTCGCGTCGCTGAAAACACCGCCGGTGAAGCCCTGCCGTGCCTTACGCCTGCGCAATTCGCCGCACTTGGCATCGACAGCCGTCAGGCTAAAGGGGGTGAGTTGCCGCCTGCGCAGCGCTGCATTTTTTTAACCCGGTCATTCGCCGATACCCGGTTTGATTTTGACCAGAGGACGCTTACCCTCAACTTCACCGTACCGCAAAGCGCGATGCGCGCTCTGCCGCGCGGGTACGTCAGCCCGGAGAGCTGGGAGTCCGGCATCCCTGCCGCTTGGCTGAACTATGTGGTCAATGGCGCGAATAATGACTACCGGGGCGAGACGCGCACGCGGGAACAACAGCTGTTTGTGAGCCTCAACAGCGGCGCCAACCTGGGCGCATGGCGGCTGCGTGATTTCACCACGTGGACCAAAGAGAGTAACGAGCTCACCCACGTCCAGACCTGGCTACAGCGGGATATCCGCGCCCTGCGTGCCCAGGTTTATGCCGGTGAAACGTTCACCTCATCGCAGGTGTTTGACGCCGTTGGCCTGCGTGGGGTTGCCCTGAAGACCGATGACAATATGTTGCCCGCCAGCCTGAGCGGTTACGCGCCCGAAGTGCGTGGCATCGCGCGCAGCAATGCCACGGTGACGGTTCGCCAGAACGGTAACGTCATCTATCAAACCTCCGTTCCGCCGGGGGCGTTTGTGCTGAAAGATCTCTATCCGACCTCTTCCGGCGGCGATCTCGCGGTCACCATTCAGGAGAGCGACGGCAGCCAGACGCAATACACCCTGCCCTTTGCCAGCGTGCCGAATCTGGTGCGTAACGGTCAGGTCAAATATGCTCTGGGTGCGGGGAAATACCGCCCTGCGGGCAATCAGATCTCGCCCTCCTTCGCGCAGGGCGAGCTGTTCCTGGGCTGGCGATACGGCCTCACCTTTTATGGCGGGGCGCAGTTTTCCGATCGCTACAACGGCCTGGCCTTCGGTATCGGGCAGAATCTCGGCCGCTTTGGCGCCTACTCCCTCGACCTCACCCATGCCCGCAGCCAGCTGGCTGATAACCAGCACTACACCGGTGATTCGGTGCGCCTGCGGTACAGCAAGCTGCTGAACGATATCGGTACGCGAGTCAATTTCTTCTCGCTGCGTTACTCAACGGCAGGGTTTTATACCCTCAGCGATACCACTTACAAAGGCATGGCGGGCGGAGCGCCAAAACAGACCGTGGAAGACGATGGCACCGTCACCACTCACTACGACACGGTTTACAACCTGCATATGTCGCGTAAGGCAAAAAATCAGCTGCTGTTGTCGCAGCCGATGGGCGAATACGGCGCGCTGTCGCTGTCCTGGGATCAACAAACCTACTGGAATACGTCAAAAACCACGCAAAGTTTGCAGTTCGCGTGGAACGCGACGTTTCGTAACCTGTCGCTTGGCATCAGCGCCCAGCGTAGCTCTGGCCTGTACGACAACAAGAAAGACAATATCCTCGCGTTGTCCCTGTCGGTGCCGCTGGGTAACCCGGCGCTGTCGACCCGTCTCCGTTTTACCGCTACCCATGCGGATCCCGCTGGCACCACCGCCAGTACCGGTGTCAGTGGTTATCTGCCGGGGCAGGAGAATCTTTTCTATAGCGTCAACCAGCGCTACAGCGCGCAGCAGCACTACGGCGGCGATGCCGCGCTGCAATACGAGGGCGCGTGGGGAGACTATAACCTGGGCTACAGCTACGCCGGTGACTCCCGCAACCTCAGTTACGGGATGAGCGGCGGTGCGGTGCTGCATGAGGATGGTCTGACGCTGAGCCAGCCGCTCGGGAACACCAATATTCTGGTGAAAGCCCCGGGCGCCAGCCATGTCGCCGTGCTCAACCACAAGGGCATCAAAACCGACAGCCGGGGCTATGCGGTGATCCCATACGCCACGCCATATCGCGTTAATCAGGTTGCGCTGGATGTCACCACCGTGGGCAATGACGTGGAACTTGAGAACGCCATCGCCAATAAAATCCCCACCGACGGGGCACTGGTTCGCGCCACCCTCACCACGCGTCAGGGGGCAAAAGCGATGTTTATCGTACGTCACGCTAAAGACGTGCTCCCCTTCGGTACGCTGGTCTCGTCAGAGGATGACAAAGCCAGCGGTATCGTCGGCGACGGCGGCAGCGTGTATCTGACCGGCCTGTCAGCGGAGGGATCATTGCATGCCGTATGGGGGCGCAACAGCGCCCAGCGCTGCACGATCCGCTATGCGCTGAACCCGCAGAATTATCACGCCCGCACCGGGCTTTATTCCCAGGAGGTCATATGTCAGTAACCATCCGGTTCCTCCCCCTGATCCTGCTGATGTTCATCACCGTTCCCGCGCGCGGCTATGACGTGCTGGTTTCCGTGACCGGCAACGTGATCGGCAATACCTGCATTGTCTCGGAAGATTCGAAGGAGCAAAACGTGCCGCTGGGCACCCTCGGCGTGAAGCAATTTAGCGAGGCGGGCGCGGTCAGCAATATCAAAACGCCCTTCACGCTCACCCTTGAAGCGTGCGGCCCCACCTTTGCTGGTGTGAAAGTCCGCTTCAGCGGTACGCCGGATGACGAAAACCCGCAGCTTCTGAAAGTCGCTGACGGCGGCGCGACCGGCGTGGCGGTGCAGATTCTGGATAAAGACAGCGTACTTATCCCGCTGGACACCCAAACCGCTGCTTACGGCGCAGCGGGGGATGACAGCGTAAAAATGACCTTCTATGCGCGACTGGCCGCCACGGGTGCGCCGGTCAATGCCGGAGACGTTTCGGCAGTGGCAACCTGGACGACGGAGTATCAATAATGCGTTTACTGTTTTTAGCCCTGTTTTTCATGTCCTCTCAGGCACTTGCCCTCTCCTGGACATCGGATATCACCCTCTCGCCAACGCCCATGTCGTGGTCCGGCCCGGCAGACTCCATCGTGCCTGGAAAGACGATCGGCTCTGAATGGAGCGCCTCTGCGAGCGTCTCGGAAGTGTTCTGGTGCGGCCTGGTATTTACCTGCTCTAAAGGGACGCTGGAGCCGAGCAGCAGTATAACCGCCACCGGCATCACGGTTATTCTTGATGGCGCAAATTACATGGTATTTGAAACGGGCGTGCCCGGCATCGGCTTCATTCTTGGGCTTAAAGATTATAACGGCACCACCTATGTCCCGATGCAGACGGGCATTACGCAGAGCTATCCGGCCGATGGGACTAACGGTTACGCCACCGCACTGGGCTGGTCGGCAAAAGTGACGTTTATCAAGACCGGCGTTCCGCTGAAATCCGGCGTATACCAGACCCCGACCATTAACGCGGCGATCCTGACGGCCTATAACAACGAAGTGAAAACCGCGCAGGTGATCATCAACCCCACCACCATCACGGTGACGGCAAGCGGCTGCACGGTAGGCACGAAAAGCGCCAACGTCGACCTGGGCACCATTGATGTTCACACGCTGCCCAGCGTAGGCAGCACCTCGCCGTCGGGGGAGTTTAACGTCAGCCTGACCTGCGATGAGAACGTGGCGGTTAACGCAGTGATGACCGATCAGACCACACCGTCAAATACCTCGTCGGTCGTGACGCTGACCGGGGACTCCACGGCCTCCGGCATTGGCGTACAGTTTTTCTATAACGGTACCGGGCCGCTGATGATGGGGCCGGACAGCTCGTCCGCAGGTACGACGGGACAGTTTTTCATTCAGACCACCAGCTCGGCACAAACGCTGTCCCTGCCGTTCCAGGCGCAGTACATCCGAACCGGTGAACTGGTCCCCGGCTCGGCCAACGCCCTGGCAAGCATCACCTTTTCGTATCAGTAGGTTAGTGCTTCACCCACACCAGCTGATCGACCCAGAAGCCCAGCTCGCGTGCGGTGTTCAGGTAGTCCTGTTTTACCGCATCCGGAATGGTCGGGGTGCGCGATAAAATCCACAGATAGTCGCGGTTCGGGCCGCTGACCAGCGCGTACTGGTACTTATCATCCAGCTTGATCACGTTATAGCCGCCGTAGAACGGGCCGAAGAACGATACCTTCAGCGCAGCCGTGGTCGGTTCGCCGGTAAAGTACGCCTTTCCTTCGCTCTCATTCCATTTTTTCTTCACCGGATCGTAGCCGCGGTTCAGTACGCTGATACCGCCATCGCTACGCTTGCCGTATGTCGCGGTGACCTGTTCCAGACCGCGCTCGAAGCGATTTTCCAGTCGGGCGACTTCATACCATTTGCCGAGATAGCGGCTGGCATCAAAGCCGGTAATGGGCTGCACGCCTTTCGGCGGCGTGGGAGATTTACAGGCAACCAGCGTCAGCGCAATGGCGACACCGGTAACGACAGGCCATAGCCTCATGAGAACTCCTTTCATTTACGCGGTTGGACGTTAAGTGTAGCGCACCCGTGCGGCGCTTCATCCCGTCGGGGAATATTCGTAGTATATTGAGACAACTCCTTCTCTTCGGATGCAGACATGGCTTACTCCATCGGCGAATTCGCCAGACTCAGCGGCATCACCGCCACCACGCTGCGGGCGTGGCAGCGACGCTATGGCTTGCTCAAACCCGAGCGTACGGACGGCGGTCACCGCCTGTACAGCGATGAGGACGTTCAGCAGGCGCTGAAAATCCTCGACTGGGTAAAAAAAGGCGTACCCATCGGTCAGGTAAAATCACTGCTGGAACGCCCTGCGCCGCGCCGCGCCAATAACTGGCAAACCCTGCAACAGGCCATGCTGCAAAAGTTGCAGGAGGGGAAAATTGAGTCCCTGCGTCAGATGATTTACGACGCCGGACGCGAATACCCAAGGCCAGAGCTGGTCACTAACGTGCTGCGTCCGTTGCGCAGCCAGATATCGGCCAACGTCGCCGCCGCCATGACGCTGCGTGAGATCCTCGACGGCATCCTCATCGCCTATACCTCGTTTTGCCTTGAGGGCGATAAAAAAGCGCCGGGCGATAACATCCTCATCAGCGGCTGGCATCTGAACGACCCGTGTGAGATCTGGCTTGAATCTCTGACGCGCACCGGCCAGGGCCACCGCATCGACATACTGCCGGTTCCCCCTGCCGCGCTGGCCCCGGAAATTTTCCCGGACCGCAAATGGCTGCTGGTCACCAGCGGTAAACTTACCGCCGCGCGGAAAAAGCAGGTTGCGCAGTGGCAGCAGCAGGTTTCTCTTGAGGTGATTATCCTCTGATTATTTTCTGCTGAGGCAATCTTCACGAAAAGTTGAATATTTTTTCGCACAGCGAGTGCTAACGTTTTCCTGTCACCGATAACTCAACAGGAAAACACGATGAAAAAGACACTCCCTCTGATGATGCTGGCTGCAATGGCTTTCGCGCCTGCCGCGTTCAGCGCCCCGGCAGGCACCCTGAGCGTTCACGTTCTGGACCAGCAAACCGGTATGCCGCCAGCGGATGTGGCCGTCACGCTGGAGAAGCAGGAGCAGGACAAGTGGACCCCGATTGCCAGCGGTAAAACCGACCACGACGGGCGCATCAAATCGCTCTATCCGCAGGATCAGGATATGGCGCCTGGCGTGTATAAAGTGACCTTCAAAACCGCCGATTACTTCCACGGTAAAAAGCTGGACTCCTTCTTCCCGGAAGTGCCGGTGCTGTTCACCGTCACCCGCACCAATGAAAAACTGCACATCCCGCTTCTGCTCAGCCAGTACGGTTACTCAACCTACAAGGGCAGCTGATTGCTCTTGATTTTAAAGACGATTTAAAAATAATCCCGCCAATACTTGGACAAATACGCATTGTTGTGTAACTTTTAGGTATGAGATCGGGAGGTGCACACCATGACAACAAAACCTGTGCTGGGTATTAGCGGATGTTTGACCGGTTCCGCCGTTCGCTTTGACGGCGGGCATAAGCGTATGGGCTTTGTGATGGATGAGCTGGCGCAGTGGGTCGCTTTCCGTCCGGTATGCCCTGAAATGGCTATCGGCCTGCCCACGCCTCGTCCGGCGCTGCGTCTGGTGATGACCACCGGCGGCGAGACAGAAATGCGGTTCAGCAAAGCGCCGCACGATGACGTCACGCAGAAGATGGCCGCATTTACGGCAGATTATCTGCCGAAAATCGGCGATCTGGCGGGTTTTATCGTCTGTGCAAAATCCCCCAGCTGCGGCATGGAGCGCGTGCGGCTGTACGACGAAAACGGCAACCGGGGCCGCAAGGAGGGTGTCGGGCTGTTCACCGCCGCCCTCCTTGAAACTTTCCCCTGGCTGCCCGTCGAAGAAGACGGTCGCCTGCACGATCCGGTACTACGGGAAAACTTTGTTGAGCGCGTTTTCGCTCTCCACGAACTGAACGTAATGCGTAAAAATGGCCTGACGCGCCGTGCCCTGCTGGACTTTCACAGCCGCTATAAGCTTCAGCTTCTGGCGCACCATCAGGCAGGCTACCGTGAAATTGGCCCGTTCGTGGCATCACTGCACGAGTGGGACGATCTGGACGCGTTTTTCGTGGCCTATCGCGACAAGCTGATGACCATTCTAAAAAAACCCGCTTCGCGGAAGAATCACACTAACGTGCTGATGCACATTCAGGGCTATTTCCGTAACCAGCTGAACAGCCGCCAGCGTAGAGAACTGCGGGATGTGATCCTGCATTACCGGGACGGGCTGCTGCCGATCCTCGCGCCGCTGACGCTGCTGAAGCATTATCTGGCTGAATACCCTGACCGGTATCTGATGACGCAAAACTACTTTGATCCCTATCCTGATGATTTGGGTCTGCGTCTGGCCGTTACCTGATAAGAAAGAAGCGAAGGCCCTGTTGACCCACAGAGGCCCAAAGCAGTACCCCGTTTAGACGACACCCTCACTGTCGTCTTTTTTTTGCGCTCAGCGTAAAATACTGTAATTCTGTACAGTTTAAGCGTGCGCAGCGGAGTACCCCGATGATCAAAAATTTGCATATTCAGAACTACCGCTCAATTCGCGATATGTCGCTTGAGCTGGAACAGCTCAATATCGTGTTCGGCCCCAACGGCACCGGAAAATCCAATATTTATAAAGCGATTTACCTGATGCACAGCGCGGCGCAGGGGCAATTCTCCCAGGCGCTGGCGAACGAGGGGGGAATTTTGAAAGTGTTCTGGGCGGGCAAAACCCGCAGCGACCAGCTGCGACGCATGAACCTGGCGGTGGAAACGGAAACCTATGAATATGAGCTTCAGGTCGGGTTCGTGGAAAAGCTGCCCTACCCCTCACAGTTTCAGCTCGATCCGGTGATCAAGGAGGAATCTATCTGGCTCGGCGGACAGCACCGTCGCCCGTCGTCACAGCTGATGAAGCGTAAGAATCAGGCGGTATTCCTGAACAACGTGCATCACGAAAAAGTGACCCACAGCGGTACGCTGTATGAGAACGAGTCGGTGTTCGGTCAGCTCGGTGAACCGCACCTCTACCCCGAAGTGTCGCAGATGCGCGAGTCCCTGCGTAACTGGCGATTTTATCACGAGTTTTCCGTCTCATCCGGCTCGGCGATCCGTGCGCCGCAGGTGGGCTTTCGTTCCCCGGTGCTGGCCAGCGACGGCGCGAACCTGGCCGCCGCGTTTCAGACCATTGTCGAAATTGGCGACGAGCTGCTGCTGATGCGCATTCTCGACCAGGCCTTCCCCGGCTGCGTGTTTTACAGCGACAACACCGGCGGGCGCTTCCGCATGATGATGCAGCGCGAGGGGCTGAGCAGGCCGCTGGAACCGGCAGAGTTCTCCGACGGCACGCTGCGTTTTTTGTGCCTGGCGGTGGCGCTGTTAAGCCCGCGCCCTCCCGCATTCATCGCCCTCAACGAACCGGAAAACAGCCTGCATCCGCAGATGCTGCCCGCCCTGGCAAGCCTCATTGCCGAGGCCAGCCGCTATTCGCAGATCTGGCTCACCAGCCACTCGCCGGAGCTGGCGCATTTGATTGAGAAGCACCGATCGTTTTCGCTGTATCAGCTGTCGATGGCGGAGGGGGAGACGAGGATGGAGAGGCTGGGGTAAGTCTATGTTTCTTACATCCATTTTAGCCAATCACCATCTCATGATCGCCATCAACGACGAAGATGATTTCCGTCGGTATATACCTTTGGCGAATTCTGCGCTCGCGACAGATTATCCAATTTATTATTGCCAGTTTCTGATGCCAGGATAATCTGTAAACGTTGGTTATCAGATGAGAAAATTAAAATGGATATTGCACTTTTCCCTGGTCAGAACACCCGTGCATGGGCTGAAACAATGATAAATCTTGAAGCCCGCAAGCTCATCAATACTGCGAATATTGTCGGAGGGCAACATCTCAGCGACGGACTCGCACGGATTAAATTTATGGATGATATTCGGCAGTTTGTGATGCAACAATTTAGTGCTACCCGGGCGGCCAGAAGTGATGAGGAGTGCATGGAATGCCTGAAAAACATTCGGGCTGAGAACGAAAGTCTTCTTGAGCAAAGCAGAATGCTTCGCTCCCGTACAGCTCAGCTTTTTGCTCAGATTGAACTGGTTAAAGAAAATAATAAAGTCGTCGGTTACGTTATCTCATCGATTAAGGTTGTGCTTTCAGGGTTACAGATTGTTGCAGGTGTTGGTGCAATGATGACAATGAATCCAGTGGGTGCGCTTGCAGGAGCGATTCTGGTTATTGATGGTGCAAATGCCATTTCAAAAGAAATTAACAGAACGCTTCAACATCAACCAAACTCCGAAGGTATGCTGGCAGATGGCGTCATGGATATCGCTCAGTTTATGGGATTTAAACGTGAATCAGCACTGGGAGTATTCAACAGCGTAAGCCTGGCAGCAAGCGTCTATACGGTATTTGGCGCCATCCGGAAACCCGAATCATGGCGTCTGTTTCGCTATCTCCCGCTGGATTTCTACCGCAAGGTCGACGGAATGAATCGCGCAGCGCTCACTATGAAAATTGTCGGCTGGGGTGTCTCTGCAAAAGTCTCGTTTGATTTAATTTCTAATGCGTCTGGACAGAACTAATATATTTCTTTCTGAAGCGCCAGGCTTTGTAGGTAATGATCGGGGGTTGAAAAAACCAGGCAATAATCAATACGATGACAAGAGAAATGCCTCCGGAAACAATATTATAATGTTCAGCGAAAAAAAGAAGCGCCAGGAAAATCAGGGCCACAGCCGCAGTAATACACAGAACCATGATAAATCGCTTACCTAACTCAAGCACCACCTCGAGCAGGGATGAACCATAACGGCTAATGTTTCGGTTCAGGTACGCTAATTCTTTTACGGTGAAACCTGATTCAAGTAACTGCGTTTCAATATTGCTCATGCCACTACCTTTTCTTCTGGAAAGTAACGTGGATTATCTTAACCGGAAGAGAAGTGCTTGTAACCCGTCTGATGCATACCCATTGCCGCCAGCTTTAAAGGCAAAGAAGCCGCCCACGTCTTTTTATTCCATCGCGCCAGCATTATTTTTCGCTGCAAACGGCTTAATGCGAAACGTCTTGCGCCACTCCGCCGGGCTGACGCCAAAGCGCGCCTTAAACTGCTGCCGATACGTCACCGCTGATAAAAACCCCACCTGCCCGGCGACGTTTTCGATTGGCAGGTTGCCGGACTCCAGCAGGACCTGGCTGCGCCGCAGGCGCTCGGCGGTAAGCCAGTCGGCAACGCTCATGCCCGTCGCTTTGATAAAATGGCGGGTCAGCGTGCGCCGGCTCATCGACACCACTTCCGCAAGAGAGTCCAGGTTATGCGGTTCGGAAATATGCTGCTGAAGGTAGTCAATCAGACAGTTAATCCGCCCATCACGGGTATCTTTCGGCACAGGTTGCGCAATAAACTGCGCCTGCCCGCCCTCTCGGTGCGGCGGGACGATCATCCGGCGGGCAATCTGATTGGCGACGACGCTGCCAAAGCGCTGGCGGATGATATACAAACAGCAGTCGAGCGCGGCGGCGGTACCCGCCGAGGTAATCATATTGCCGTCATCCACGTAGAGGGCGTTGATATCCAGGCGGACGTCCGGAAATAGCGACTGGAACTGGCGTTCAAACTCCCAGTGAGTGGCGGCCCGTTTGCCGCTGAGTATGCCCGCATAGCCCAGCACAAACGATCCCAGACACAGCCCAACAATTTCCGCCCCGTTGTCTCTGGCCTGAACCAGGCTGTCGAGCAGCGTCTGAGGCGGGCGCTCCAGAACGTGCTGCCAGTAGGGTACAACCACAATTTCAGCCGATGCGATCGCGGAAAAATCCTGCGTCGCATGCAGGGCAAAACCGTCTTTCGAGTTCAGGAATCCCGGTTTTTCAGCGCAGATCGTGACGTTAAAGCGCTTTTCCCCGGATACCGTGTCGCCAAACAGGATGCAGGGGACGGAGTAGTGGAACGGGCTAAACCCGTCCACCGCGACAATGGCAACGTTAATAAGCGGCATCTGTCTCTCCTGTCCCCTTTAACAGTCAGAATATAACGGTTTCGCCGTCCTGGGGAATGCTCACCGCGTCACCTGCCTCGTTGGCATCAACATACTCGCGCAGCGCGCGGCGGGTCAGCAGGCAGTGGTTGAGAGCTTCCATATGGGTCGCGACAAGCTGCGCCTGTGGCAGCTGGAAGTGGACGTTCAGCACATCTTGCTCGCCCATGATAATTGGCCCGAAGCCAATCACATGCGCATAACCGGCATTAAGCACCACCACATCCGGCTGGTGTTTTTGCAGGTCGGCGGCCACCTCTTCACGCCAGATAGTATCCCCGGCGATATAGAGCGTCTTCTCATCCGGGTGGCTGAAGACCACGCCGCAGGCTTCGCCTAGCCGTTCTGCCAGTTCCGGCACCGCGTAGGCGCGGTCAGTACCGTGCTGGCCGCCGTGGGTTTTCACTATCCGGATATCGCCGTACGTTGTTTCCCCGGACATGATCGTCAGGTTGGTAAATCCCTGGCTGCGCAGCAGCGCGGCATCGCTATCATTTTGCACGTAGATCGGCTTGCATTTGGCGATCAGCTCAACGGCGTACTGATCCCAGTGATCGGCATGGGTATGGGTGACGATCACCGCGTCAGCATCCAGAAGCGTTTGAACGTCAACGGGAAGATCGACCATCGGGTTGCGAATATCAGCCCGCGCCGTGCCGGGAAAACCCGGATAAGTGCCTTTTGGCGCCAGCATTGGGTCGATTAAAAAGCGTTTTCCCGCGTAAGTGATCAGCTGGGTGGCATTGCGAATTTGCGTAATGTTCATGGGCTATCCTCCGGTTGGTATGAGAAGGAGAATAGCCCCAGGGTGCCGTTAAGAATGTGGGCTAAAGGGCGATGGTCGATGAAATCGGGTCAATCGATAAACCGCTTGCGCACCCTTTCCAGCGGCGCAATCAGCAGATTGATAAGCGGCTTACGATCGATAACGATATCGGCGTTCACCGTCATTCCGCCCATCAGCATGCGCTTTTTCTTGTCCGGGTCGGTAAACCAGGAGGGGACGCGCACTTTAGCCAGGTAGTAGTTCTGCCCTTCCTGGAGCGGGATCAGCGCCGAATGGGCATCAATGTTTACCTCATAGAAATCGGACAGCGTCGCCTCCACGGAACCGTATTTGTCTACGGGCCAGGAGTCGAAGCGCAGCTTGACCTTATCGCCTTTCGCCACGCGCCCCACCCCCGTTGCCGGAACATACAGGTACCCCTCCATCGTCGCCGCGGTATTTTTACGGATCACCACCACCACCTCGCTATTTTGCGTAATGGCCCGGCCAGGCGGGAAGTTAATCGCCACCACGTAACCGTCGGAAGGGGCCAGCATCGCCATGGTGGAACTTCCCCGGCTGGACAGGTTGCGGTCAATTTCGCTGATGCGGTTTTTCACATACAGCTGCTCTTCGCTCAGAGAGTCAATTTGCGACTGGGTGCTGTCGGTCAGGCTGGTTTTTCGTGCCTCAAGCTCAAGAATAGTGCTCTCCTCCAGCGTCAGGTTGAGCTGCGCATTGAGCACATCGTTGTGGCTTTTATCGAGATCCACTTTGGATACATAGCCCTTCCCGGAGACGGATTTCCACGCCTCGTAGGTGTCGGTGCTGTTTTTTAACAACGCGCGCAGCTTCTTCACCTTATCGCGGGAAACGGCGATCTGCTTGTCAGTGAGAGCCAGCTGCTGCGCCAGATTTTTGCGATACGACGCAATCGAGTCCTCAATGGCCTGGATGCGCTGCTCGCTGCGCTTCTTCTCCGCTTCCATCTGCTGGCGGTCAAACTGCACCACCGAGCCCTGCTTGCCGCCATAGTCCTGTGACACGGTGAACAGCGGATCGTTTTCCTTCACGTACTGACCTGGCCGTACGGCAAAATCCACAAGCGTACCGGACTCTCTGGCGCGGACTTCCACATCGCCCTGCGCCGGGATCAGCACCCCGCGCGCCAGGGTGGTTTCCGAAAAGTTAAAGACAATCGCAAAGACCAGCAGGCAGAGAAAAAAGGTGATGAACAAGGTCAGCACGGCTTTCAGCCGTGGCGCGTTGATGTGATAGCTTTTTGAGAAATGATGCGGGATCAGCGCCCGCCGCTGTCGGCTTCGGTTTTTTAATTTCACGATATGTCATCCATGATAAATCACTGAAAGATCGTCCCATGCACTCCAGAGCGTGGGGGTTTTGCGCAGCGCGTTCAGCGTGTCGGCGGCGGCCTGACGGTAATCCTCTGGCGCATACGCCTGACTCTCCAGCCCAAACTCCGCCGCGTGCAGCGAACAGATCGGCAGCAGCGTTCGGACGCTGTAGCCATAGCGCGATAAAAACCGCGTTGAGACATCCGTTAACCACGCCTTTTGATCCCCTGCCTGGGTGGAGAACAGCGGCGCATCCGGCAGGCGTTCGTCCATCAGCAGCACCGTCACCAGGCGGTGAGGGGCGAAAAACGAGCTGGCGCGTCGGCCTTCGTGCGCGGCCATTAGCTTATGCAGCGCAGGGTGACGGGTAATAAACTGAAAGCGCACATCGGCTGGCGCGGTGGCGAGCAGCGCATCCACGATCAGACCAAAGCCCGCCCAGCGCATTCCCAGAAGCAGGGTGCGAGATGAACTGTAAAACGCCTGCTCCTGCGTCCACTGCGCCACGTACGCGTGCAGATCGAAGCGGACGTTGCGCGCCCAAAGCGCGGGCGGGAAGATCTGCTCCACGAAGTTAAACCCGCTCAGCTCATGGGCGTTCTGATGCAGAAAATCAGCCGGGACATCGGCCTCCGGGCAGCGCATAAACTGGCTGTAGTTTTGCGTGATCCGGTTTGCCAGCAGCGTGCGCCCGGCCTGGCGCGCGCACAGGCGCGCATAGAGACGCGGCAGAAACATCATTGCTCACTCTCCCGCAGGGTGCCGTTTTCCATGGTATAGAGACGCCCCTGGCAGCCCACCACGTCCGGCGAGTGGGTAACAAACACCAGGCCAATCCCCAGGCTACGCAGGTTCGCCAGCACTTTCTGCGCGGTCGTTTTATCCAGGTTCGCCGTCACTTCGTCGCACAGCAGAAGCTTAGGCTGGCTGTACAGGGCGCGCGCCAGAACCAGACGCTGCATCTCCCCGGCAGAGAAAAAGGTATTCCCCGGCAGCATCTCCGTTTCGTAGCCGTGCGGCAGCCGGGCGACGACGTGGTCCACCTCCGCCAGCCGACACGCGGCAATGACCTGCTCTTTATCCGGTGCGCTGTCAAAGCAGGCGATGTTGTCCAGAATCGAGCCGGTGAAGAGAATATCGTCCGCATGGACGATGCGGATGTGCTGACGCAGCGAGGAAAGATCGCACTCCTCAATGGGGATCTTATTGATCCGCAGCGTGCCAGACGATGCCAGCAGCATGCCGGAGATCAGACGCAGCAGCGTGGTTTTTCCCGACCCGCTCTGGCCCACAATCACCGCTTCTTCGCCCTGCTTCAGGGTCATATTGATATGCTGTAGCGTGGCCTCCCGGCCAGGATAGGCAAATGAGACATCCTCAAATTGCAGACAGACCGGCGAGGTGACAATCCGCTTCCCAAACTGGCTGGTTTCAGAGGGGGCAAACAGCAGGTCGCCCACGCGATCCAGCGGCCCCTTGAGGGCATTTTTGTCCAGCAGCTTCTGCGCCACCTGCACCATGGCATCGGAAAAATAGCGCTTATAGCTGATATAGGCGTAAAGCATCCCGATGCTCATCTGCCCTTCCAGGATCAGCCACGCGCCAAAGCAGACCACCAGCAGCTGCTCGGCATTGATCACCAGCAGCGAAGCCACGTCAAAGCGGGCCAGCAGCCGCTCTTTACGCATCAGCCCGGCGATGTGTTCGCGCTGGGATTTATCCATCACCGCATCCCGGGCCTGCTCCATATTGTTCGCTTTGAGCGTAATGATCCCTTTCTGCGTCTCCACCAGCAGGGATTCATACTGGGCGGTGCGCTCGATGGAGTCATCCACCGCGCGTTGATAGGGGCCGATCAGCGAAAAGCGGATCAGGAAAAACACGCCCATCAGCAGCATCGTCAGCAGCGCAATTTTGACGTTATACAGCAGCATAAACAGCAGGCTGGTGACGGCGATCAGGCTGGAAAAGAGAATTTGCACGTAACCATTGCTGATGAACTCCGCGCAGGCGTGGAGCGATTTCTCAATAGCCAGCACGATGCCCGGCGGGCGCGAGCGGAACCAGCTGGTCTGGGTGCGCAGCATGTAGTGGCGCACGGACTGGCTTAAATCGTCATAGGCAATGTTACGCATCAGGATCTCAAGCAGCTGCTTGAGGAATTTACCGATGACTTCAAAGATAAAGACGATAGCGAAGATCGCGGTGAGCAGGATCACCAGATCGCTGTCGCTGCGGGAAATGGCCTCATCCATAATCAGCTGCACGTAGGTGGGGCTTGCCAGCATGGTGATGAGGGTAAAAATACAGAGCACAAACAGCAGCAGCTGGCGCTGGAACAGGCTCGGGGATTTATTGGCTAACCGGCCAAGCGTGAGCTTTTCATCCGGGGATTTCTTTTCGAAGCACGGCGTGGGCTTAAGCTCAAGAACATAGCCGGAAAAGAGTTTTTCCGCCTCTTTCAGACGGTAACGACGCACGCCGCTGGCGGGGTCGTGAACGGTCACGCTGCGGCTGTCGATCTTCACGATGACCACGAAATGGTTGCCGCGCCAGAAGGCGATGAGCGGCAGCTCAGACGTTTCTATTTCAGTGATTTCGCCTTTAAGCACCCGGCCAGACATATTTTTATCGCTGGCAAGGGTCATCAATTCCGCCATTGAGGTTCCCGCATCGGCGGAAACGGAAATCTCCCGGCGCAGCTGGCTGACGGAGACATGGTGGTCGTAGTGCCCCAACACCATCGCCAGGCAGGCCAGTCCACATTCGGTAAATTCATGCTGGCGAATAACAGGGGTCTTACCCTGTTTTTTATACTGAAAGAGCGAAAACATAATGATCCGTGGCTGAAATAAAAAAATGGCCCGGCAATGCGGGCCATGCGTACAACGTGCTTCTCGCTTAGGCGCTGAAGAAACCGCCGATGAAGCCGCCCACCAGGCCGAACACGCCGCCGATGGTGCCGCCCAGCGCGCCTAACATCTGGCTGCCCGCGTTATAGCCCGCGCTTGCGCCCTGAATAGCAGCAGCAAACGGATCCCAACCACCGATGATGGCCTGTGCTTTTTTGAAATCGATAACTTGCATGAGTCTTTTCCTGTTAACGTGAATTAGTTGTAGCTACCAACCAGCGCACCCAGGAAGCCCATTGCGCCACCCAGAATTCCGCCAACCACACCGCCAACCATGCCCATGATGCTTGCGCCGGTGTCGTAACCCAGCTGTGCACCTTTAACCAGACCAGCGAACGGGTTTAACGCGCCACCGATAATGTCTTTCGCTTCTACGAATGAAATCGCTTTCATTTTTATCTCCTGTAGTGATGGATCTTTAGCATGATGCTAAAGGCTAATTTCCTTTTATGAAGGAAAGCGGTTGCTACGGGCAGGTGGTAAGCGGAATAATTTTATTGCCATAAATAATCATCCGCCTTGCAGCCTGCCCGGCATTATCTATTTCCAGCCGTTGCCCCGGCGGAATATATTTTGAATTGTTGTATTGCGTACTGCACCCGACCGAGGAAACATATTTAAAATAGGTATTCCCGGTATTACTCACCACCCCGTTGCTAAACGCATAATCAAAATGTCGTGTCCATGGACGGACAATCAAAATAGCCTCAAGCGAGACCACCACATCCGATTGGATGCGCTGGCCTTTGCGCGTGACAACCTTTGCCTGGAGCGGCGTCTCGGTGAATTTTACGCGATAGTATCGCTCTTTGTTGTCATGCGGGCCGGTATAATAAAATTTAAAACCCGCGCGTTCACCGCTCCCCAGCGTTAATTGCTTAGGCGAATACATGACTTCGCCATCTTTTATTTCGGTTTCTTTTCCCTTCTCTTTAGGAACGTCTACCTGAATAAGCGAAACGGTATAATTCTGACGTTCGCTGGTATCGTTTTTTATCGGCTGAAAAACAACTTCTCTTTCGGGAAGAAAATCAATATTCAGACTTTCGATAATTAAAGCATTTGCCCCTGTGGAAATGAAGCAATTTATTGCAAAAATAGCCAGGAATTTTCCAGTCATGGTTGATTAATTCCAGGATGCGCTAACATCTATTCTTCCCTGCGCGGTCACTTCGCCAAACCAGCTATTTCCGTCATAGGTGGTTTTCGATACCGGATTATCCATAACGAACTGGAGGACCAGCGGTGTTTTCCAGAGCCACATATCGGTCACGCCGGAACTCATTTTGTCCCACTCTTCCGCATGGGTGGCCGGTGCCGGGATCGACAGTACTTCGCCTTTACAGTTGTGCGCCATCAGCGTCTGGCTTTTCCCCACCAGCACGTTGCCCGGAATGGGAACCGTGAAACCGTTGCCGCTAAAGGCGCAGTAGTCCACCCCATTCAGGCTTTGGGTAGGCCCGGTTACTTTTACCGTGACCGCAATCGCCGCATCTTTTTGCGCCCCGCTGTAGGTGATGGTGTAGGGGATCTCAATGGGCGCTTCGCCGATAATACCTTTCCCGGAGCCGCCCAGACCGTCAGGATCTAGGGTGTAATCCGGGTTGTCTGGCACAATCTCCAGCCCGGGCTCGATAGGGTTAATCACCAGGCCGCCCCCCGGCTGGAAGCAGAAATCCGCCGCCAGCGAGCTGTTGCCGGGCGTCAGACACAGGCTGACGATATTGCCAATGTTGCTGCCGTCCCCCGCCTGCGCCACGCTCAGAATTAACGCTTTCGGCAAAAAGATTTTAAGGGACGCTTTGCCGCCGTTTTTCTGCGGCGCTGCAAGGAAGGTGTTCGCCAGGACACGCGTATCGCTCAGGATACCGCCGGAGATACTGTACCAGGTGTTTTCATCGAAGGTCAGCTCGGCGGCAAGCCCGGTGCCGCCGCTCATGTGCGATTGCAGAACGCTGTTGACGCGGGAAGAGGTGAGCGCCAGCCCCCCGTTGTAACCGGAGATATCCTCCCCAACAAACGTGTATTCGAGCAGGTCGCACAGGACGCCAGAGACCGTGTTGCGGGTGTATTTGGTGCAGGTGGCCCCCGTTGATCCATCGACAATCGTCACCTCACCGCTGATCGGGTCAATCCCCAGGTTAAGCGCCCTGGCGTTGGTCATGGTCAGCGTGCCCACCTTGTGAAGCGTATTGGTGGTGGTCACTTTGTTGATAGAGCTGATTTGCGGCGTGGAGGTGATGGTCACTTCATCCCCTGGCGCGGCGTTGAGCAGATAGTTAAAGAACGGATCGCCCAGTACCCAGCGCCCGTATGACGTGCCGGGCTCCATCACCGGCGGCTTAACCACCATCGACGTGTCGGTATAGCTGGTCGTCGGGGTGTACCCCGTGTTGCCGCAGGACGAGGAACACGCCGTCCCTTTAAAGAACGGAGAGGCACTGGAACCGGTCACCGAAAAGTCGATGGTCAGCGCGCTGCCTGCCGGACCGCTGTAGCTGTTGTCCGGGATGTAAGTGGCGATACCGTTATTCGTTTTCGCACTCAGGGTCGGCCACTCGCGCGAACCGTGTAAAAACGCGGTCGACGTGCTGTTCAGACTAAACAGCCCCGCGCTGTTTCCCGTACCGTTATTGTCCGGGTTATTAATGGCTAAATAGGGCAGCTCCTGCGCCTGGGCCGCCGCGCTCATCAGCAGTAAATTAAGAGCGAATATCTTTTTCATCGTCACGTTCCTGCGTTCCTTTTGCTTCCTGCCAGACGAAATCGCCTTTGTCGCAGGAGATGTCCCCGAGCCACAGCGCACCGCGGTTAGACTCGATGTCCAGGCGCACTTCGCAGACGCTGTCGTCCGGCGTGGCGATACTCAGGACAGGGTTGTTCTTATCAACGTCGATCACGAAGCGTCCGTCGTTTTCCGTCCGGGTCAGCCCGACGTGGTTTTTGATCTGCATGGCGCCAACCGGGGCCCCGTTTGCATCCACAAGACGACCAAACAGGGTGACGATTTTCTTCACCTGCGGCTTCATCACCACGGTATTACCCGGATAAACCGTGATATGGCGACGCGCATTCGCGCCAATCTCATAGCTTTCCGTACCGGTTTCACTGTTCATCACTTCCAGGTCATAAGCCTGGTATGCCGGCAGCGACAGCCAGGTTTTATCCCCTTTGATGCGTTCTGCCCGGCCGTTAAGCTTCAGGGTCAGCGCTTCATCAGATTTGAGACCGGTACTGACAATCACCCCTGCGCTTTCGGTGCCTTTCCCGGCGGCGATGGCCTCTTTGGACCAGCCCACGCTGCCGTCACTGGTCAGCGTGGAGTTCCAGCCTTTACTCATGCCGCTCTGGACGCTGAGGATGTTGCTGTTCCACGGCGTGTCGAAGTTCACGCTGCCGCCGCCGCTTACGCTGCGATCCTGGCGGCTGTTAAAGGCTTTCGAGACGTTGGCGGTAGCCGATTTCAGGTAATCGCCCTCAAACTGGCGGCTGGCGCTGACGTTCAACGCCGTGCCGGTATCGCGATTGTGGGAAACGCCAACCGACACGGTATTGCCGAGCGGTATGGCGAAATCGAGCATTACGTAACGATCTTTCTCTTCGTAATACCCGTCGTATTTGTTGCGCGACATCCCCACCCGCAGGCGCGCCGTACCGTAGCGACCGGCGTATAACCCCTGGGAGTAGTCCAGCTGATAGCGTTTATAGCGATAGAGGTCGTCTTCCTGACGCATCAGGCTCAGGTTGCCTGCCGAGGGCAGGCCGAATGACGGCAGGCTAAAGGAGGCGCCCCAGGTGTTGCCCTTGCTCTCATAGATATCCAGGAACTTGCCGCTGGAGAGCTGTTCATGGGAGTACCACACCGAGCCGATCTGCCACGGCAGGCTGAGATTCGCCCCATAGTTGGCGCGATACGTTCCGTCGGAGGCGGCCATGGTCTGGGTATTCACCGAGAAATAGCCCGTCAGGTTCAGGGAGGCCCACAGCTCGCTGACGATGTGTTCCCGCATCATGTAGGTAGAGGCGTTCCAGTCGACCATCCCGCTGCGCTTGCTGAACGAGGCTCCCACCAGCGACATGGTGTCTTTATGTTTGGTGTCGTAATCGTAGTAGTAGGTGTTATCCTGCTCGTTTTTGCGTTTCGCGTATTTTTTATAATTGACGACGGATTTATCGCGGCTATACATCCCTCCCCACATCTGCCAGCGCAGCGTTTCCGACACGTTGCTGGAGAACGGTTTATTTACGGTGTACATGCTGCGCGACACGGTGCGGCTTCCGCTCACCACTTCAACTTCGACGCTGTAGATCCCGTAGGGCAGGCTGCTGGTGTCAATTTCATGGTTGCCGACGTCAAAGCGCTGAATGCCGATAAGCTGCCCGTCACGACGAATACGGGCCTCGCCCGCCGTGGGAAAATAGACCACCACCGGCGTCAGAGAGAGCGTGTTATCGCGCTTGCGGGAGTTGGCCTGGTTGCCCATGGAAACGCCGTAGACTTCACCGCCGGAAATCCCGCTGACGCTCGCCAGAGACTGCATCGCCCAGCCGTTCAGCATGCCCGCGGCGTAGCGCATCCCCTGATAGTCGCGCTCCCACATAACCGCGTTCATCTGGGTATCGCTGCTGTTCTCGTTGACGTAGCCAGAGCCGTCGATCAGGACATGATCGACGCCCATTGAGATCCAGTTTCTCGCGTTCAGATAGCCCGACGACCAGCTGTCACCGTAGCCGCTCTCGGTGTGATACGCTCCGAGGTTGTAGGAGAACGTGCCGCTCAGGTCGTCAGACTCCGGCGCATCAATGTCCACCTCACGCGGGCGAATATTCACCCCGTAGTCACTCTGCGAAAGATTCAGCAACAGGCGCATTTTTTTCTGATCCAGTTCGAACGCCGAACCCGCGCTAACCGGAATACGCATCTGGTCATCAAACTGCTTATCGTTAATGCTTTGCAGTAACGCCCGCATCTCTTTTGACAGACGAATGCCGTTATCAGACTCCTGGACCTGAACATCCCTCAGCCCCAGCTTCAGATCTTTTGCAAAGAGCGTCACGTCACCGATACGAACATATTCGTTCGCCGTGCCTTCGTGGTTCCCTTGTTGTGCTGAGTGTGGACGCGTATTCACCAGATAGACGGGAATTTTGATCCCCTGCTCCAGCAGTGCATAAAGCGAGTCGGGAAAACGGTAATTAGCGATAACCACGGAGCTTGAGGCTGCATGCGCAAGCGCGGGCAGCGTGCCGGATGCGCAAGCCATCATCACCGGCAACACTAATTTATTTTTCACCATGCATCCTTACTTAACAGGAATGAACTGTTTCAGGTCCCATATTCCGAGATGAAAATGGTTATCCGTAACGTTGATATCCTCGATAGCGCGCGAGGTCTCTGGCATCAGGTAGAAGTTTTTGCTACACGGCGTGCCGGGGGATTCCGGATTCGGCTTCAGGCAGGTCCCGGTCGCATTGACGCGAAACGAGGTGTTCCCTTTATTGGTTATTTTTCCCGCCACATAGACGAAATCAATCTTCTTATCCCGGGGCTGAACCACCAGAATGGTGCTCACCACCGCACGCGTCATCCCGGTGCCGTTTTTTGGCGAACCGCTGTCCACCTCTTCGCTTACCCCTTCATCCGTGAAGGTAATGCGGTAGTAACGCTCTTTGTTATCGGCGTTCCCGTGATAGTAAAATTTGACGATATTGCTGGTACCGGCGGGCATTACCATGCGCGTGGGCGTCAGCAACAGTTCGTCCACTTTCTCCGGATTAATGACGATCCCTTCATCCATTGGGCTGCTGATCCGCTGTGCGCGAACAGAAACAATACGCACGCTGTCTGCTTCGTTTTTTATTTCCTTGGCGGTGGAGTCAGCATCCGCAGAAATAATGGTGGTGACTTTTCCCACATTAATGGCCAGCGCGGAGGAAGAGATAAATAATAAAAATAAGAAGGTGGATTTGAGGTTAAACATGCTATTTCCCTAAACAGGGGCTTGCGCCCCTGGATCGATCAGGCCTTAGCCCCAGGTTGCGCGGAACGCAACAGACACGGTCCCTTCCCACAGGCTGTTGGTCAGGTCTTTGAACTCTTTCGCAGTACCCGCGTTGTCCTGAGCGGAGTCAACGTAGAAGACGAATTTGTCCTGGCCGGTAATTTCGGTATCTGCCGCCGCGCCTGCGCTGGTGGTCAGGTTCCACAGGCCAGAAGAGACGCCGGTGTTAGAAGAAGAATCAACCAGCGTGGTCCATGCGGTCGATTTCGCCCCCACGGTGCCACCGATAGAGCCCAGGTCGTTACCGCCCCAACGCGCACCCACTTTCAGCCTGGTCGCTTCACCACCCACGCTGAACAGCGTGTTGTTTGAATCGTCGAGGATAGCTTCGAGTTTGAAGCTGGTCGCCGTAGAGTGATCGCCACGGATAGCCACATCAAACAGACCGGTATCGGTGTTGAAAGATTTGGTATTGGCGCTGTAAACGAAGTTCAAAGCACGCGTTGGCGTAACAACCAGATCGGATTCGCTGTCTTTGGTCGCGGTTGCCTGCCAGGTGGCAGAAGCCGTCGTTTCAGCTGCATTAACTGCGCTCAGGGCAGAAACAGACAGCAGGGAGCCCAGAACGATAGCGTTCAGTTTGTTCATTTATTTAGTCCTTCAAAAAAGAATCCACGTGTATAAAAAGGGGAGCCCCTTTTTCGAGGCGGAGTATAGACAGCCGCAAAATAACGAGGCAATACAGAAAAATTCACTCGACGGAGAGTAACAATAAAAATATAAATAAATTTCTCGTATCTTATTGTTACGTATTGAGTAAATTACTCAATTTCCCGAGTAATAGATAAATATCGATTTTTCAATAAAGAGAAATATCAGGACGTCGGGACAGCCACACACATCATTACAGGCAACACCAGCCCCTTAATTAACCACGCATGTTTTTTTACGCTGGTAATATAGAAGAAGTTGATATTATCAAGTAACATTTCGTTTACAACGCCATCCGGCGCCGCATCATCTTCAGATTTATTCAGCTTTTTATCCTTAATATAAAAGATATTGCTGCCGTCGACCTTTTCCACGCTGAGCGTGTAATTTCTGTCAATCAGGTAGCTTTTGCCCTCTTTCTTGAGTACGCCTTTATGAATAACCGTCACAACATCTTTGTTGTTAAACAGGAAAAGCGTGGTTAGCGACATATCGGTTGACTCACCCGTGGAATAGGTTTTCCAGGAAATGGTATCTGACTGGCAGCCAAACCCCTCATCCTGCGTTCTGGTAAAATAGACCCATAACAACGCGATGACAGACAGCGCCAGTACGATACTGAACAGTACACTCATTTTAGTCCTTGACATATTTTAACTCCCGGTCAGGCTTCTGTAAGAAATGCAGTTCTTATAATCGTCGATACTGTCCTGCTGATAACAGATGGCCAGGAAATAATTTTCTATCTGCGACTTTTTAAACCTGGAATAGTAAGCATCTGCAACCTGATGTTGACAGTCGATATGTTGACTGGCGATGACCTCTTTTACGTGATTAAAGTAGTGCTGTCGCGGCTGATACATATTCTTATCGATCAGGTATATCGTACACCTGTCCACTTTACCGAGCAGATGCATATCAGAATCTTTCAGGCTCTCGGCATAGGAATCCCGTTGGTGCAACAGTAAAACAGCGGTCCCAGTAACAATAATCAGTAATAACGTGCAGAGAGAGATAAAGAGTCTGTGCAGCGATATTATTTGTTTAGGCGGATCGGCATCTTTCTTATGCGCTAGCGTATCGAATGCTTCAGAGGCAGATTCTTCGCTAAGCGTTGAAATAACCGGCGGCCTGACCGTGTGGTGTTCAATATGCGCGGCAAGGCTAAATCCCTTGCCACGTATCGTTTTTATCAGTAAAGGGTCGCATCCTAATGTACGAAATGCTTTTCTGATTTCACTTATGGCAACATTCAGACTTACCGAAGAACCAGAGAAACCATGATCCTCCCAGACCTTCTTTATCAGGTCGTCTCTGTCGAGTGTTTTACCATTATTGATGATAAGTTCATAAAGCAGACGACCCGCCTGGTTAGATAACTTAATGGATGACTCTTCCTCTCCATTAATCATGATCATACCGGTGTCGACTTCATAAAGCATTGTAAGATCAATGAGATACTTCATGTTATTATTACGCCATTGTTAAATTTTTGTGCATTTGCCAGGCAATAATAAGTCTAAAGTTTGTGTGGTCAAGTCGCGTGATATTAATTGAGGGATGAATTCATAAAGCTTCATTAATTAACGATTATTAAAGCATTAATAAAAATCTTCGAACCAACGCATTTAGGTTAAAACATTAAAAAAAACATACTGACAAGATTATAATCTTAAACTTTAGAAGTTATTGGAATAATGTTTTGTTATGTACTTTTTTAGTGCAACATAATATCGTCAAAGCATTATCCCGAGTCGCCATGCGTCTAGCCGGTACATCAGGGACATGTGTAGCCGATTAACATTCTTTTAAATAACACAAATCTTCATGGAGTTTATCATGTTCAAATCGATCATGACCGTATCACTGCTGGCCGCCGCTATTGCCTCTACCAGCGCAGTGGCCGCAGACAATTCGGCGGGTGGTATCATTAACTTTACCGGCGCTATTACCGATACAACCTGTACCATTAACGGCGGTAAAAGCGCGGACTTTACCGTTGCGCTTTCCCCTATTTCGGTAAAAGATGCGGGCACCACGGTTGGCCTGATCACCCGAAATAAAAAATCTATTGCGCTGACATTCTCTGGTTGTTCACCAGCAGCCGGAACGACCGGTACCCCGCTGAAAGTGTATTTCTCCAGCGCGGATAATATTTCCACTGACGGTAAATACCTGCTGAATAACAGCGTGAACGAAAGCGATGCCAGCGTGGCACGTAATGTCGGCTTTGCGTTAGTGGAGCCAGGTTCGTCTACGCCTATTACCCTGAACCAGCCTTACACGACAAATATTATGGGTACAGCGACCGCGCCAGATTCCGAAACGCTGACGCTGGACGTTTATTACTATAAAACAAACGCCGCTGCCGCCACCGTGGGCGAGTTAAGCTCCAACGTAACGTATACCATTTCCTACCTGTAATAGTGATTATACAGGCTCTGTTTTCGCAGAGCCTGTATTTAAGGTTGCAATCATGCGCAAGGCAATTTTGCTGGCAGGCTTACTGCTAAGCACGGGTCACTCATGGGCCAATA
The DNA here is from genome assembly GCF_032389435.1 of Enterobacter sp. DTU_2021_1002640_1_SI_PRY_ASU_LCPMC_013. Classification (NCBI taxonomy): domain Bacteria; kingdom Pseudomonadati; phylum Pseudomonadota; class Gammaproteobacteria; order Enterobacterales; family Enterobacteriaceae; genus Enterobacter; species Enterobacter sp. DTU_2021_1002640_1_SI_PRY_ASU_LCPMC_013. The sequence goes on along the minus strand of NZ_CP135594.1, from coordinate 65,741 downwards.
TTGTCATTAATGGCACCCGTGTCCTTTATCCTGAAAATAACAAAGAGGTGATCGTCCAGTTAATGAATACGGGCGATGCGCCGGCTCTGGTACAATCCTGGATAGATGACGGTGATATTAATTCCACGCCGGAAACAGCCAATGTGCCGTTTCTGTTGTCGCCGCCGGTGATAAAGGTTAACGAACATAATGGTCAACAGCTTCGTATTAAAAAGCTGCCGTCCAGCTTGCCTGCGGATCGCGAATCCGTCTTTTTCCTGAATGTTCTCGACATTCCGCCCAGACCTGAAAATCTGCAAAACCAGAATACCGTTCAGCTGGCGATTAAATCCCGTATCAAACTTTTTTATCGGCCCGCTGCGCTGAAAGGCACGCTGGATGACGCGGTGGCGAAACTGACGCTCGCCGCCGACGGCGATCGCTTTCGCATTACAAATAACAGTCCGTTCCATATTACGGTCGCCAATATTTCGCTGGGTAAAACGAAATTGCTCCAGGAGTCCCCGATGGTTTCCCCGTTTGGGCAGCTGACGGTCGCCGCCAAAAATACGGTTAAGCGCGGACAGACCTTCCAGCTGATGTATGTGGACGATCTTGGCGCGTATAAAACCCGGACTTTCACCAGTCAGTGATCGGAAAGACTCACCATGAAAATGAAACAAAACAGACTCTGTCTGCTGGCAGTCTGCACGCTTCTGCTTTCGCATAAATCAGGGGCCGTCTCGTTTGATCCCTCCCTGCTTGCTGGCGCATCCGGTGAGTCCGATCTGTCTCGCTTTTCCGAAAACAACGCCATGCCTGCCGGCAGTCAGGAGATGGATATCTACGTAAACGGCAGCTGGAAGGGACGTTATACCGTCATCTACGGCGAACAGCGTGACGACATCCGCCTTGCCTGGAAAGATGCCCGGTCGCTTGGCATCAACACCACGTCCGTGCCTGCGCCCGCCATTGCGCACGGGCAGGTCCAGCTGTGCGATCTGGTTCAGGGCGGTGAAGTCAAAACCGATACCAGCACCCTGAGTCTGGCGCTTACCGTTCCGCAGGCGGCCGTGCTGCGTACTGAAGAAGGTTACATTGCCCCCCAGTTCTGGGACGAGGGGATACCGGCGCTGATGCTCTCGTGGAACACGACCTGGTATAACACCCGCGCGAAAGGCACTGCGAAAGACACAAATGATGATTTTTATGCCGGGCTGGATTCCGGCGCCAACCTGTTCGGCTGGCAGTTTCGCGACAGCAGCGCCTGGCGGAAAACCGCCAGCGGAGAGAGTAGCTGGCAGAATAATACCCGCTACCTGCGCCGTCCCCTGGCCTCGCTGAAATCCAACCTGACGCTGGGTGACTTTTATATTCCTGGCGATCTGTTTGATTCCCTGCGCGTGCGCGGCGTGTCGCTGGCGTCGGACATGAAGATGCGCCCAAATTCACAGCAGGGTTTTTCACCGGTGGTTCACGGCGTGGCAAGGACGAACGCCCTGGTGAAAGTTATCCAGAATGGCAACGTGATCTATCAGGAGAACGTGCCGCCGGGCCAGTTTACCCTCGACAGCATTCAGCCTACCGGCTCCGCGGGCGATTTGCTGGTGGTGGTGCGTGAAGCGGACGGTTCACAGCAGTCCTTCACGGTGCCGTTTTCCGCCGTGCCCGGGATGCTAAAAGAAGGGGTGAGCCAGTACAGCGTAGTGGCGGGTAAAGTGCATCAGAACACGCTCGATGCCGAACCCGCATTCATGCAGGCCACGCTGCGCTACGGGTTTAATAACCTCATCACCGGGTATACCGGGACGATTATTAGCGATAACTACCAGGCCGGGCTTGTCGGTACCGGGTGGAACCTTCCGTTTGGCGCGGTTTCGTTTGATGTCACCCACGCCAAAACCACCCTACAGGATCGCACCAGCAGCGGTCAGAGTTATCGCGTGTCGTACAGCAAATTTATCGATACAACCGCCACCAACTTCACCCTGGCGGCCTATCGCTATTCCACTAAAGGCTATTACAGCTTCAGCGACGCGCTCTATTCGCGCGAAGGGTATCAGCGCCTGAGAGCGCAGTACGACGACTATGAAGATCGGTTTGGCGTTGCGCCCGACATGTCGCTAAGCACCTGGGACGCCCTGCGCGCGGCGCAGCCCAAGAATACCTTTACGCTTAACCTTAATCAGCGCCTGCTCAATAACTGGGGCACGGTGTTTGTCTCCGGCACACAGCGCGATTACTGGAACTCACAGCAAACCACGCGCGAGTATCAGATGGGCTATTCCAACGCCATCGGCCGCGCCAGCTATACCCTGTCGGCCAGCCGGGTACGGAACAGGGACAGTGAAGAAGAGACGCGCCTTTACCTCTCCCTCAGCCTGCCGTTCTCGCTGTTTGATAATAATGCGTGGATCACCTCCAGCCTGACAGCCAGCGATTCGCATTACGAACAGAGCAATATCAGCATGAGCGGGAACGCGCTGGCGTCGAACCGCCTGAGCTATACCCTCTCCGGCAGTAATGCGCGTGGGGGTAAAAATGCGGCAAGCGTTAACGCCGCGTACCGTTCGAACTTCGCGACACTCGGTGGCTCTTACAGCGAATCCTCCGACTACCGCCAGACCGGGCTCAGCGGGCGCGGAAGCCTGGTGGCCTACCCGTGGCACGTTCTCGCCTCAAACGAAACCGGCACAACCATGACTATCGTCGATGCGCCAAAGGCGGAGGGACTGATGGTGAACGGCGATGAAAGCATTATGACGAACCGCGATGGCGTGGCGCTGGTCCCTTACGCCACCCCGTATCGCAAAAACGCCATTACGTTAACCGAAACGGAAAACAGCGCTGGCGCGGAGGTGATCGGCAATATGGCTAACGTGGCTCCTTACGACGGGGCGGTGAGTTATATCCGCTTCGACACCGATAAGCGCCAGTCATGGGTACTTCATGCGACGCGCACCGACGGCAAACCGCTGCCCTTTGGCACTGAAGTGCTGGATGAACACGGTGGATCTGTCGGGTATGTCGGCCAGGCCAGCGTACTGTATATCCGTGCTGAACAGCCGCCACGCGCGCTCAACGTGCATCTCCGCGGCGGAAAGTGCGAAATCTCCTCCCCGGCCTGGGGGCTGAACAGCCCCTCATCGGTTTGCCATTAATTACGGATTATCAAAATGTTACGATCATTCATGTTCCTGCTCCTCACCAGCATTAGCGGGATGAGCTATGCCACCTGCTCCGGCAGCAGCATCGTTTATGGCACACCGATTACCATTGATTTATCGGATAAGCTGAGCCCGGCCACGCCCACATGGACCGGCAGCTTCAGCACCCAGTACAGCGGCTCGTTCAACTGTACGACGGGTAACAGTGAATTTTCTTACACGCCGATCCTCTCGACCGACAGCAAATACGCGACCATCCTCGGGTTCAGCAATAACAAGTATATGGTGCGGGCGGAGATCACCGATCCCCCGGCCAATAAAACCCTGTCTGCCAGCGGTAGCCATACGGCGTCTGAGCTGAACACACCGTTTACGGTTCGCTTCACCCTCGTTAACCAGAGCGGTACCACCCTGACGGGGGATACGGCGAACATGAGCGACGTTCTGTTCGTCAGCGACATGAGCGGGTTATCCATCTGGGAAATCATCACCTGGCCAATCAATCAGGTCATCAAGATAGCGCAGTGGTTATTCAGCGGGTTCAAGTGGCCTTACGACAACCGAGATATGTTTGGTCAACCGATGATCATCAAATACGCGCCGAAACTGACTACCTGTTCCTTTGATAATGCGGGGCTGACCGTGGCGCTGCCGACGCTCGGCATTCCCCAGCTCAGTGCATCCTCACAGCCGGGGCTGACGCCTTTTTCACTGAACATGAGCTGTCAGAACGTCGGGGTTAATGGCAATTCCGATCGGGCAATTGAGATGTTTCTGTCCAGCACGCAGCTGCTCTCAACCGACAGCTCGGTGCTGATCGACAGCAGCAGTAGCGCGGCGCAGGGCGTGGGGCTCCGCCTGATAAAACGTGACGCCCCGCAAACGCCGGTGACCTTCTCTACCTCAACCACCAGCCGTGGCAACGCCACGATGATTTTCAGCGTGGCGGCTGGCGCGGCGCTGGACGAACATTTCACCCTTCCGATGGCGGCGTACTATTACGTGTGGGCGCCCGCCCAGGTGAGCCAGGGTAAGATCAATACATCGGCTACGCTGAATATTATCTATCCCTGATGTGAACTATTCCTCCATCTTTCCAACCGCTTGCACATACTTAATCAGTTCGCTGTGGTTGGAAAGATTCAGCTTTTTCATTGCATTGTGTTTCTGTGTCGCAATGGTACTGACCGAACGGTTTCGATGACGGGCAATCTCCGTCGTTGAAAATCCTTCCACGATAAGATGGAGCACCTCCCACTCTCTGGCCGAGAGGATGGAACGCGCCCGGGAGCCGGACCGCATTACCCGCCTGAGCCACGAAGAGATCGACGGTTTTTGCCCGTCCGCCATGAGCAACGCGGGTAATTCCTTTTTCAGTTCAGTCAATTCATCCTGCTGACTGATGGTTAATTCAAATTTCATCTCCAGAACTTTTTTTAACAGCCCGTAAGGCAGCTCGGGCACCAACAGAACACGCCTGACGTGATGGGTTTTACATAAAGATGTAAAACGGCTGCTGACCTCCGCACTCCACTCTTTATGATTAAGCAGATAATTAAATTCAGTGAAGAAAACATCCACGTTATTATCCGCCACCGCCGCCAGCGCCTGTTCTGTGGAATCGACCTGAGTAATGTTCAGTATGTAATCGGGTAAAAGATCCTGGAGCGCCCGGAATATTATCTCTTTAAATATATTTATTTTGTAAAACACCATTACCCTTACGATACGTTCAGTATTATTCATGTCTTTTCTAAATTCTCGTGACCGGAGGAAAATGATAATAGTTTATGTACTCACCACTCACAACCTCTTCGCGCCAGGATTTTATCCTTCTCAGGCTTAAAAATCTGAACAAGGACATTAAATTCATAGAAAAAATTCTATTTTATTCTGCACGCCGTTTCCCCTCGCAGATAAAGCCCTGTCGATAACCCTGCCACGATCACAATTTTTCTTACAGAAACAGCAGTAAATCACTGAAAAGGCGGTGGATTAACCCCATTAATCAACCTTCTGATGCTTATTATCCGCTCATTTACAGAATAAAAATCTGGCATGAATATTATTAGAAGATTAAAACAATTGCATATACCATTAAAACCATTTTTCAATTTTATCTTCCGCTAATAATTGGCTTCAGCTTTACTCGACGGTTTGTATTGGCTTACATTGATGCCATCGCATCGCGTTATTTAAAAAAGTGCTCGCTATTCTTTTAATAAGAGAGTGCGAACCGCCATTTTCTCTTATATGGACTGTTTACTCAGCGAAAGGAGAATGCCAATGCAAAATAAAAAAACAATTCACGTTGCCGTTGTTGACAGCTGCGAATTCACGATGATTGGCCTGCAATCGCTTGGAAAGCGTGAGCCTGATGAAAAACACGACGTTATTTTCCATGGATTTACCCATATCGAAGAACTTGCTATGAGTGAACAACTCTTTGATATCATCATTTATGATCCGTTGAATACGCGTCATTTCCGGGTGACGACGAATGACGACATTCTCTGTATTAAACAGAAACAAGTGACGGCGAAGATCTATATCTATTCGTTATCCGCCGGCTATTTGAAATTCAAACATGTTGATGGAGTCATCAGCAAAAGAGTCTCCCTGGGGGATATCAAAGCGCTGTGGCAAATACTGATGAGCCAGACGCCGCAAGAGTCTGGCCGTTACAACGTAGGCATGACGACCCGCTTACGCACCCCGGCGAGGCTGTCCAGCGAGGAGGCCAGCGTATTGCGCGGCTATTCCTGCAATCTCAAAACCAAGCAAATCGCCCGTCAGCTGGGGTGTAACGTCAGGCTGGTTTACTTTTATAAGAACAACGCCATGAACAAGCTTAAGGCCGTGCGTGGTCCCTCGTTTTACCAGAGCATTCGCTGGATCCTGAATTAAGAATTTGACCGTGTGTCGTTTGCCTTTTGTTCCCGTGTCCGCGGGAACCTTTTTTCATTTCCTGAAGGCTGTTCCATGTATACCGTTCTTCCCTCTCCCTTGTTGCAACGTATCTCAGGGCTGCGATTCCAGCCTCTTGTCGATCTTCATTCGGGCCAGGTGTTCGCGCATGAAGTTCTCGTGGAGATCCATAACGTCAATCTTGAGGTGCTGTTTGCCTCGCTGCCCTCGCGCAGCGCGCTGCAAATCTTCTTCTGGCAGGCCAACACCCTGTTACAGATACCTGCCCGGGACGCTTACTGGCTAAACCTTCCGGCAGAACACCTTCTCGACGAACGCGCTATTCAGTTGTTGCTGGCGTTACGCCATCAGCAGCGGTTAACGATTGAAATTCAGGATCCCCTCACCATCACACGGCTGAGCGAGGATGAGCAACGTCGCCTTCATGCCACGCTTGTTCGGTTAAAAGAGGCGGGATGGCAAATCTGGCTGGACGATTTAACCCGGGAGTTGGCGGAGGCGTTCGCGCGGCTTGCGCTGCCGCTGGATGGGGTGAAAATTGACCGCTCAGCGCTGCGCGAGCGCGCGCCGCTTGCCCCGTTTGTACAGGAGGTCAGGGCAGGTATCGCGCAATCAATTCTTATAGAAGGCATCGAAAACTCGCGGGATCTGGCGCGCGCCCGCGCGTCCGGCGCACAGTCTGGTCAGGGTTTTCTGTGGCCCGAAAGCCGAACCGATGCCCGCGTAACGCTTTGACGGCCAGCGGAGCGCTGGCCTTTTTATCGGGGCTTACCAGCCCGGCACCGCGCCACCGTTAAAAATGGTCTCCGCCGCTTTCGCCACTTCCGGCGACTGATAGGACTGGATAAATTCCTTCACGTTTTCGGCGTCTTTGTTCTCTTCACGCGTGACCACAATATTCACGTAGGGTGAGTTTTTGTCTTCGATAAAGATGCTGTCGTGTACCGGAGACAGCCCGGTTTGCTGGAGATAGGTGGTGCTGATGATGGCGACATCCACTTTCGGGTCGTCCAGCACGCGCGGCAGCTGCGCGCCTTCAAGCTCCATAATCTTCAGGTTCTTCGGGTTTGCCGTGATATCCAGCGCCGTTGGCAGCAGGCCAACGTCTGGCTTGAGGGTAACCAGCTTCTCTTTTTGCAGCAGCAGCAGCGCGCGGCCGAGGTTGGTTGGGTCATTAGGGATGGCAACGGTTGCGCCGTCCTTCAGCTCAGACACCGCTTTAATCTTGCGGGAGTAGCCGGCCATAGGGAAAACGAAGGTGTTGGCAACTGCAACCAGCCTGTAGCCGTGCGCCTTGTTATCTTCTGCGAGGAACGGGCGATGCTGGAAGACGTTGGCGTCCAGTTCGCCCTGGTTGGTGGCATCGTTGGGTAGCAGCGAGCCGCTAAAGCCCACCAGCTCAACATCCAGACCGTATTTCTCCTTTGCCACCTTTTTGGCGACTTCCGCCACGTCCTGCTCAGCGCCATTAATCACGCCGACTTTAATGTGTCTGGCATTATTGCCGCCCTGGTCACAGCCCGCGAGCAGCAGGCCGGTCAGGAGAAGCGCACCCATTCGAAATTTCACGAGACAGTTCCTTTTGATAGACGTTTTGAAGACTATATCGACAACGAGACGGCAGGCTAAAAAACGAAAAGGAATCAGTAAGACGGTTAAGTTATATGAAAAGCACAGAACAGCCAAACAAATTGCCAGCATGAATAAATAACAAAACACACAAAAAGCCAATGAATAAAAAGCAAATATAATAATTTAGCGAAAAAATAAAATGTCGCATATAAATTCGATACACAAATAGATCAAAGAGCACTCTGATCAAAAATAGCAATACTAGATAGCAAATTGATATAACTCAATCTTTTTGCGCCCATTTAAATTAATCTACGCATCGAACACCTCATTTGAAAATTCATTATGAAACAGTTAAATTGGCTTAAGGAAGTTGAAATGAAAGATCAAGGCATCAATGATTTTATTTCTATATGTGATGTAGTGAAAAAGCGAGGAAGAAAAGGAGGGCGGCAACCATACAGTAACAAATTAAGTATATCACAAACATGCCGTCGCATTAATGATCAACAGGTACGCTTTATGAATATAAATATCCCTGAGGATATAATGTCAAAAGCTCGACTCAAAAAAGGAGATCGTATAGATATTGCATTTACAGCAAATGGGATGAAATGGAGGTTAAAGGTAGTGCCTAATGGAGAGCAAGGTTACAGCATAACGACGCCTTCAACAAATTCAAAACGTGGACAAATCAGATTAACTTGGTGCGAAGGTATACCAATCATAGGTGGAGATGAAGCAATTCGTAAGGCGCGAGCAATTGCAGTTGAGGAAACAATGAGAGTATCTCCTGCGGAGTTAATCTTCGAGCTTGGAGAGATATCAGTCGAAGCCAAGCGCGAATCTTAATATTAAGTAAAAGTTGTTTATTTTTTTGAAGGCGACCTGTTCATGTAGAAAGGTCGCTTCTTATTGATTTATTGAGTCCAGTCCTCAACCGTAAGATCCTGTACCATCCCGAACGCATGATCGTTCGTGACAATCGTCGTGCCCCGGCTGATAGCATGTGCGGCAATCAACTGATCGAGATCCCCCATCACTTTCCCTTTCTTTTCCATTGCCGCACGCAGTTCACCGTAGGTAGCTGCGGCTTCGCTATCCCAGGCGCAGATAGTGATGGTTTTAAGAAATTCCATTATGGTTTCGTGCAGCTTGTTGTTTTGCTTTTTGGCTACGCCGTAAAGCAATTCAGCTTCCGTTACGCTTGAAATACACATCTTTTCAGGCGTAATTTGCGAATATCGGTTTACTACTTCAGGATGCTGCCTCACCAGATGGCTTACGATGTTAGTGTCCAGCATATGCAGCATCTTCTACAGCCCTTCCAGAGGATTTCTTGTCGTATAGCTCTGATTGCGCTCCTCTTTACTTAGAAAGGTATCAGGCACATGCGTTTCTTTTAGCATGCGCAAAAAGTTATCTCTGTGTCGTTCTTTCTCGGACCTTGCCGTCAAAACCACATTCCCCTCGTCATCCCGGCGGATATAAACACTCTCCGTTTCAAACGCAAATTCCGCTGGCAAGACCACGGCCTGGTTTCGTCCTTTTTTGAATAGTTTCGCTGTGCGTTCCATGGCAACCTCTGTCGGTTTATTGACCAGCCCACAGCATGCGCTAACGCCCCGGAAAGCGACAAGAGAGGCATTTAAAAATCAGAAAGCGACTCGCAATAAATAGCAGAACCGCTAACCTCATGCCTGCCGACGCAGCGGCGCTTCGCGCAAAAACCACGACAGCACAAACGCCAGCACCATAATCCCCGCCGCCAGCATGAATACCGCATGGATCGCCGAGCCGAACGCATCCAGATAGTCCAGACGCAGGGCATCAGGCAGATGGTGAATGGCAACGGGATTAAGTTCGCGCGGCAGTTCCGCCCCTTCCGGCAGCCTGTCGATCAGGCCTGATTGCAGAATATGGGTGAACACCGCGCCAAACAGCGCAACGCCAATCGCCCCGCCAATGGAACGGAACAGCGTCACCCCAGACGTCGCGACGCCGTATTGATCGGCTGACACGCTGTTCTGCACCGCCAGCACCAGCACCTGCATCACCAGTCCCAGCCCCATGCCCAGCACGCCGGTAAACAGGTACAGCTGCCAGGTTGGGGAGGTGATTGAAATGCGCGTCAGTAACACCATCCCCACCACGCCGAGCAGCGTGCCGAGGATCGGGAACAGACGATATTTCCCGGTACGGCTGATGATGCGCCCGCTGATAATGGAGGTGAGCAACAGCCCACCCATCAGGGGGATCAGCTGCAAACCGGCCTGCGTCGGCGTGGCGTCTTTTACCACCTGTAAATAGAGCGGCAGGAAAGTGACGGAGCCAAACAGCGACATGCCGATAATAAAACCGATCAGGCTACAGAGCAGGAAGCTGCGGTCGCGGAAGAGCGACAGCGGGATAATCGGCTCCCACGCCAGCCGCTCTTCGTAGATAAACCCGGCGATCCCCGTCAGGCCGAAGGCCAGAATGCACCACAGCTGCGGGTCGCTCCATTGGCGGATCGTCCCGCCCTCGGTGGTAAACAGAATGATGCACAGCAACGCCATGCTGAGGTAAATCGCCCCCAGGTAGTCAATCTCATGCTTGCTGCGCCGCGCGCTGCCGTGGAAAACCGCGCCAATCACCAGCAGGGCAAACAGCCCCAGCGGCAGGTTGATGTAGAAAATCCAGCGCCAGGATGCGTGCTGAACGATAAACCCGCCGATCAGCGGCCCTATCACCGTCGCCAGGCCAAACACGCCGCCAAATAACCCCTGATAGCGACCCCGATCGGCAGGCGGGATCACGTCCGCCACGGCAGCCATGCTGATCACCATCAGACCGCCGCCCCCCAGCCCCTGCAGGGCGCGCATCAGCACCAGCTGGGTCATGTTCTGCGCCAGACCGCACAGCGCGGACCCTACAAGAAACAGCACAATCGCGATTTGTAGAACGATTTTTCGGCCAAACAGATCGCCGAATTTGCCGTACAGCGGCACCACGATGGTCGAACTGAGGATATAGGCCGTTACCACCCACGAGAGCTTATCCAGCCCGCCCAGCTCACCGACGATGGTCGGCAGCGCGGTGGAGACAATGGTCTGATCCAGCGCCGAGAGCAGCATCACCAGCAGGAGTGCGCTGAACAGCAGCTTAATCGACGGCGCCTTTTTCGCAGGTTGAGTCATTACGTCGGACTCCATGAGACATCACTTGAAATTAATTAATCGTATAATTAATATTTGTGGAAGTGATGAATAAGATCAAGAGATACGGTGACCATGCCAGCACAAAAGGACAATTCTGAACCCCGCCGCCCCGGTCGGCCACGCGGCGGCAAGCGCGTTACCGCCAGCCGTGAACAGCTGCTGGATATCGCCCTGAACCTCTTTTCCCGCCAGGGGATCGCCAATACGTCGTTGAACGCTATTGCCCGCGAAGCAGGCGTGACGCCCGCCATGCTGCACTACTACTTCAACTCCAGAGAACAGTTACTGGATGCGATGATTGAGGAGCGCTTCCTGCCGTTACGCGAGCGGATCGGGGCGATTTTCGCCGACAACCGGGATTCGCCGGTGGATGCCCTGACGGAAATGGTCAGGGTGCTGGCCGAACTGGCGGAAAAATATCGCTGGTTTGCCCCGCTGTGGATGCAGGAGGTGATTGGCGAGATGCCGGTACTGCGCACCCATTTGCAGGCACGCTTTGGCGATGAGAAATATCACACCACGCTGGCAACCATCAAAGGCTGGCAGCAGGAAGGAAAGCTGAATCCGGCGCTGGCCCCCGAACTGCTGTTCACTACGCTGCTGAGCCTGGTGCTGGTGCCGTTCTCCCGCATGCGCAATGACGAAAGGCTTAGCGCCCTCTCGCCGGAGATCGTGGTGCGCCACGTGTTAGCCGTGATAGGCACCGGGATCGGCGGTTAAAGATTTTTGGACAGATAGTGTCTCTGCATTCCCTGATAAGGGTAGTCCTGCAAGGACATCTGCACCTGATAACCCTGTTTTTCATAGAACGGACGCGCCTGGAAGCTGACCGTATCCACCAGCGCGTGACGACAGCCTTTGCGACGGGCCTCCTCTTCAGCCGTTTTGATAAGCTGGCTTCCCACGCCCGTTCCCCGCACGCTGTCGCTGACCCACAGATAGTCGATGTTCAGCCAGTCGCCTTTCCGTACGCCGATTAACCCGCCCAGCATGACGCCATTGTCGTCTCGCATATATACGCCAATATCGCCGCCAAACGTCGACAGATCTAAAAACTGCGCGTTATAGGCTCTTAGCCCCGTTAATAATTCTTCTTTTTCTTCGGCTGTGACATTATCTGTAATGCTCAGATGCATAATTCTCTCCTTATTTTCAGCGCAATCTGAATATCTCACAGCTTAACCTTCATAAAAACTCCTTATTTTCTCCATTGTTTATACCTGGAAATATTCATTCAATATGTAAATAAAAAAAGCCTTTCCAATAGTCTCCGAAAACGTATAATGAGAACGATCATTCTCACTTTTTACGGTAGCCGACAATGAGTACAAAGCTGGAAGAACGACAAAAACTGCGGCAGGACGAAATCATTACCGCCGCGCGCCGCTGCTTTCGCGCCAGCGGGTTTCACGCTGCCAGCATGTCGCAGATCGCCAGCGAAGCCAGGCTCAGCGTCGGACAAATCTATCGCTATTTCAGTAACAAAGACGCGATTATTGAAGAGATGATCCGGCGCATTATCGACTCACGTATTGAAGAGATGCAGGGCAAAACCCTGGTTGAAGGGATGCCGCAGGCGCTTGCCTGGCGCCAGACGCTTAACGAAGACGATGACGCGCTGATGCTCGAAATGTCCGCAGAGGCCACGCGCAATCCGCTGGTGGCAAACATGCTGATCGAAGCCGAAGCCCGCATGTTCGCCAATGCCTGTGAGCACCTGAAAAAGCAGTTCCCTCACCTGAGCGATGAGCATATTCGCTGCTGCGTGGAGATTACCGCCGTGATGATCGAAGGCACGATTTACCGTCGACTCACGCCTTTAAAAGTACCATCAGAACAATTAGAGCCTATATACCAGAATATTTTAAATATGATTTTCTCTGCGAAGTAATCGCATGTGAATAATTAGCGGAAATAAGTAATTTCCCTTTTTTCATTTCTGGCTCAGCCAGAGATGCGGGATCGCTGTGCTTTTAATTAGCCCTCCTCCCTGTTAAGCGATTAACAGGGCAGGCTTCGTTCACCCTGGAAAAAGATTATGAAAACCATAACAACCTCCATCGCGGCATTACTCCTCCTGACAGGGTGCGATAATGCGCAAACATCTGCTCCTCAACGTCCTCTTCCGGAAGTGGGGATTGTCACACTCATGAGCCAGCCGGTGTCCGTCGTCAGCGAGCTGACCGGCCGCACCGCCGCCGCAATGAGCGCCGAAGTGCGCCCCCAGGTAGGTGGCATTATCCAGAAGCGCCTGTTCACCGAAGGCGATACGGTCAAGGCCGGGCAGGCGCTGTATCAGATCGATCCTTCCAGCTACCGCGCCGCGTATGATGAAGCCGCCGCCGCACTGAAACAGGCGCAGGCGCTGGTGCAGGCCGACTGCCAGAAAGCCCGGCGTTATGCGCAGCTGGTGAAGGACGACGGCGTATCACGTCAGGATGCGGAAGACGCGAAGTCCACCTGCGCGCAGGACAAGGCCAGCGTCGAGTCAAAGAAAGCCGCGCTGGAAAGCGCCCGCATTAACCTCAACTGGACCACCGTCACCGCGCCGATTGCCGGACGTATCGGCATCTCCTCTGTGACCCCCGGCGCGCTGGTGACCGCCCAGCAGGATACCGCGCTGGCCACCATTCGCGGGCTGGACAGTATGTACGTCGATTTAACCCGTTCCAGCGCCGATCTGCTGCGTTTACGCAAGCAAACCCTCGCCAGCAACAGCGATACGCTGAACGTGTCGTTGATTCTCGAAGACGGCAGCAGCTACAGCGAAAAAGGCCGCCTGGCGCTGACCGAAGTGGCGGTGGATGAGTCTACCGGCTCAGTTACCCTGCGCGCCGTCTTCCCGAACCCGCAGCATCAGCTTCTGCCGGGCATGTTCGTCCGCGCCAGAGTGGATGAAGGGATCATGAATGACGCGATCCTCGCCCCGCAGCAGGGCATCACCCGCGACGCCAAAGGCACCGCCACCGCGCTGGTGGTAAACGCCAGCAACAAGGTGGAGCAGCGTCAGCTCGAAACGGGCGACACCTACGGCGACAAATGGCTGGTGCTGAGCGGTTTGAAGGCGGGCGATAAGCTGATTGTGGAAGGCACCGATAAAGTCACCGCCGGGCAGGAAGTGAAAGCTGAAGAGATGAAAACCAACGGAGGAAACGCCTGATGTTTTCCCGTTTCTTCGTGCGTCGCCCGGTCTTTGCCTGGGTTATCGCCATTCTCATCATGCTCGCCGGAATGCTGGCGATCCGCACGCTGCCCGTTGCGCAGTACCCGGACGTGGCTCCGCCGTCGATCAAAATCTCCGCCACCTATACCGGTGCCTCCGCACAGACGCTGGAAAACAGCGTGACGCAGGTGATCGAGCAGCAGCTCACCGGGCTGGATAACCTGCTCTACTTCACCTCCACCAGCAGCTCGGACGGGTCGGTGAGTATTAACGTCACGTTTGAACAGGGAACCGATCCGGACACCGCTCAGGTACAGGTGCAGAACAAAGTCCAGCAGGCGGAATCGCGCCTGCCGACCGAGGTGCAGCAGTCCGGGATCACCGTCGAAAAATCCCAGAGCAACTTCCTGCTGATCATGGGCGTATATGACAAAACCGACACCGCCAGCAGCTCGGATATCGCCGACTGGCTGGTGAGTAATATGCAGGATCCGCTGGCGCGCGTGGATGGCGTCGGTAGCCTACAGGTGTTCGGTGCAGAATACGCGATGCGCATCTGGCTCGACCCGGCGAAGCTGGCGTCGTACTCGCTGATGCCCTCCGACGTGCAGAGCGCGATTGAAGCGCAGAACGTGCAGGTTTCCGCCGGTAAAATCGGCGCACTGCCCTCGTCGAACGCCCAACAGCTGACCGCCACCGTCCGCGCTCAGTCGCGTCTGCAAACGGTCGATGAGTTCAAAAAGATCATCGTCAAGAGCCAGTCCAACGGTGCGGTGGTGCGCATCAGCGACGTCGCGCGCGTGGAGATGGGCAGCGAAGATTACACCGCCACCGCGAAGCTGAACGGCCATCCGGCGGCGGGTATGGCGGTGATGCTCTCACCGGGCGCCAACGCGCTTAACACCGCCACGGCGGTAAAAGATAAGATCGCCGAGTTCAAAAAGTCGATGCCGGAAGGCTACGATGTGGCCTACCCGAAAGACAGCACCGAGTTCATCAAGATCTCCGTTGAGGACGTGATTCAGACGCTGTTCGAAGCCATTATCCTCGTGGTGGTGGTGATGTACCTGTTCCTGCAAAACATCCGTGCGACGCTGATCCCGGCGCTGGCGGTGCCGGTGGTGCTGCTGGGCACCTTCGGCGTGCTGGCGCTGTTCGGTTACTCCATCAACACCCTGACGCTGTTTGCGATGGTGCTGGCGATAGGGCTTTTGGTGGATGACGCCATCGTGGTGGTGGAAAACGTCGAGCGTATTATGCGCGACGAAGGGCTGCCCGCCCGGGAAGCGACCGAAAAATCGATGGGCGAAATTTCCGGCGCGCTGATCGCCATTGCGCTGGTGCTCTCTGCGGTATTCCTGCCGATGGCCTTCTTCGGCGGCTCTACCGGGGTCATTTACCGCCAGTTCTCGGTCACCATCATTTCGGCGATGTTCCTCTCCGTGGTGGTGGCGCTGACCCTGACGCCCGCGCTGTGCGGCTCGATCCTGAATCACACCGCTCCGCACAAAAAGGGCTTCTTCGGCGCGTTTAACCGCTTCTACAGTAAGACCGAGCACGGCTATCAGAACAAGGTGCTGCGCGCCCTGCGCCGTTCCGGTGGCATGCTGGTGATCTACGCCCTGCTCTGCGGCGCGATGGGGTTCGCCATGCTAAAACTGCCGGGCAGCTTCCTGCCAACCGAAGACCAGGGTGAAATCATGGTGCAGTACACCCTGCCTGCCGGCGCAACCGCGGTGCGTACCGCCGAGGTAAGCCGCCAGGTACGCGAGTGGTTCCTCACCAAAGAGAAAGCCAATACCGACGTGATCTTCACCATTGAAGGCTTCAGCTTCAGCGGCAGCGGCCAGAACGCCGGGATGGCGTTCGTCTCCCTGAAAAACTGGTCAGAGCGCAAAGGCGATGAGAATACCGCCCAGGCCATTGCCCTGCGCGCCACGCAGGAGCTGAGCACCATTCGGGATGCCACAATTTTCGCCATGACGCCCCCGGCGGTGGATGGTTTAGGCCAGAGCAACGGCTTTACCTTTGAGCTGATGGCCAGCGGCGGCACCGACCGCGACGCGCTGCTGAAACTGCGTAACCAGCTGATTGGCGAAGCCAACCAGGACAACTCGCTGCACGCCGTGCGCGCCAACGATCTGCCGCAGATGCCGCAGCTTCAGGTGGATATTGATAACAACAAAGCCGTGTCGCTGGGGCTCTCCCTGAGCGATGTTACCGACACCCTCTCCAGCGCCTGGGGCGGCACCTACGTGAACGACTTCATTGACCGTGGCCGCGTGAAAAAGGTCTACATCCAGGGCGACAGCGACTATCGCGCGGTGCCATCGGATCTTAACAAATGGTATGTGCGCGGCAGCGACAGCACCATGACCCCGTTCTCCGCCTTCGCCACCACCCGCTGGGAGTATGGCCCGGAAAGCCTGGTGCGCTACAACGGCTCGGCGGCGTATGAGATTCAGGGCGAAAACGCCAGCGGCGCCAGCTCCGGTACGGCGATGAGCAAAATGGAGCAGCTGGCGAATAACCTGCCGTCCGGCAGCACCTGGGCATGGAGCGGTTTGTCGTTGCAGGAAAAACTGGCGAGCGGTCAGGCAATGAGCCTCTATGCCCTCTCGATCCTGGTGGTGTTCCTGTGCCTGGCGGCGCTGTATGAGAGCTGGTCGGTGCCGATTTCGGTCATCCTCGTGATCCCGCTTGGGGTGCTGGGCGCGGCCATTGCCGCCTCCCTGCGTGGCCTGAGCAACGACGTCTACTTCCAGGTGGCGCTGCTGACCACCATCGGTCTGTCGTCGAAGAACGCCATTCTGATTGTCGAGTTTGCCGAAGCCAAAGTGGCCGAAGGCTACTCCCTGACGCGCGCCGCCCTGCGGGCCGCCCAGACGCGTCTGCGTCCGATCATCATGACCTCGCTGGCGTTTATCGCAGGCGTGACGCCGCTGGCGATTGCCACCGGCGCCGGGGCCAACAGCCGCGTGGCGATCGGTACCGGTATTATCGGCGGGACGCTGGCCGCGACGCTGCTGGCCATCTTCTTTGTTCCTTTATTCTTTGTACTGGTGAAACGTCTGTTCTCCGGTAAGCACGCAAACCGGAGGTCATAATGTTTCGTGTAACCGTATTAACGTTAGCGCTGCTGAGCGCGGGCTGTGTGTCATTAGATCCCACGTATCAGCGCCCGGACGCCCCCGTCCCGGCGACGTTGCCGGGCGCCCATGGCGAAGCCAACGCCGTGGTGAGCCAGTGGCAGCAGGTGATGAATGATGCGCGGTTGAAAAGCGTGGTGACGATGGCGCTCAACAGCAACCGCGACGTGCAAAAAGCGATTGCGGATATCGACGCCGCCCGTGCCCAGTATGGCGAAACGCGCTCGTCCCTGTTCCCGACGGTGGACGCGGAACTGAGCCACACCCGCAGCCGCACGCTGGCGAGCGGCGTCGCGACAAGTGACGAAGCCAACGGCGCGGTCTCCAGCTTCGAACTGGATCTGTTTGGCCGCAACCAGAGCCTGTCGCGTGCCGCGCGTGAAACCTGGCTTGCCAGCGAATTCACCGCGCAGAACACGCGCCTGACGATGGTCAGCGAGCTGACCACGGCCTGGGTGACGCTGGCGGCGGATAACAGCAATCTGGCGCTGGCGAAGTCCACCCTGGAGAGCGCCGCAAACTCGCTCAAGATTGTGAAGCGCCAGCAGGAAGTGGGTGTGGCAGCGGCAACGGACGTCAGTGAAGCGATGGCGGTTTACCAGCAGGCGCGCGCCAGCGTGGCGAGCTACCAGACGCTGGTGATGCAGGACAAAAACGCTCTCAACCTGCTGGCGGGCGATACGGTGCCCGAGAACCTGCTGCCCGGCACGCTGGAGAGCCTGAGCGACAACGCCATCACGCTGATCCCGGCGGGCGTCAGCTCCAGCGCGCTGCTGCGTCGTCCGGACATTCAGGAGGCCGAGCATAACCTGCTGAGCGCCAACGCCAACATCGGCGCGGCGCGCGCCAACTTCTTCCCGACCATCTCGCTCACCGCCAGCGCGGGCGTCGGCAGCGATTCGCTGTCGTCCCTGTTCAGCCACGGGATGAAGGTCTGGTCGTTTGCACCTTCCATCACCCTGCCGCTGTTCAGCGGCGGCAACAATATGGCGCAGCTGCGCTATGCGGAAGCCGAGAAAAAAGGGTTAATTGCGACCTATGAGAAAACCATCCAGAGCGCGTTCAAGGACGTGGCCGACGCGCTGGCCCGGCGCGAAACGTTGAGTGAACAGCTGGATGCCCAGCGTGAATACGTGGCGGCGGAGCAAAAAACGCTGGATGTGGCGACGCGCAGTTACAAGGCTGGCGCGGGCGATTATCTGACGGTGCTCACCGCGCAGCGGTCGCTGTGGTCGGCGCAGGAATCACTGATTGCCTTGCAGCAAACCGACCTGGAAAACCGCATCACGCTGTGGCAGTCGCTGGGCGGCGGGATTCAGTAACATCACTGCCGGGCGGCGCAACGTTGCCCGGCCATCAGAGTAAATACCTATGGCAAAACTCTCTTTTTCTTTCGCGGCCATCCTTGGCCTGCTGACGGCTATCGGGCCGCTGTGTTCCGATTTTTATCTTCCGGCGCTGCCGGAGATCGCCACCCAGCTCAACACCTCCACAACGCTGACGCAGCTTTCTCTTACCTCGGCGCTGATTGGCCTGGGGCTGGGACAACTCTTTTTCGGCCCGCTAAGCGATCGCATCGGACGTAAAACGCCGCTGCTGTTCTCACTTTTGCTGTTTGTACTGGCTTCAGTGCTTTGTGCCAGCACGCAGAATATTTACGCCCTAATCGGCTGGCGATTTGTGCAGGGCGTTGCCGGGGCGGGCGGCTCCGTACTTGCCCGCTCCATCGCCCGTGATAACTATCATGGCACGATGCTAACGCAGTTTTTTGCCCTACTGATGACGGTCAACGGCATCGCGCCCGTGGTGTCCCCGGTACTCGGTGGCTATATCGCGTCGCATTTCGACTGGCGGATGCTGTTCTGGGTAATGGCAGGGGCGGGTCTGGCGCTGCTGATCGCCAGCCAGCTTTTTATCCGCGAGTCCCTCACAGAGAAACAGGGCGGGGGATCGCTGACGCAAACCGCCAGGACGGTACTTAAAAATCGTCGCTTTATGCGCTACTGCCTGATCCAGGCCTTCATGCTGGCGGGGCTGTTCGCCTATATCGGGGCATCCTCCTTTGTGATGCAAAACGAGTATGGCCTGAGCGCCATGCAGTTCAGCCTGCTGTTCGGTGTGAACGGTATCGGCCTGATCGTCTCAGCGCTGATTTTCTCCCGTCTGGCACGCCGACACCCGGCGGAAGGGTTAATGCAAATAGGTCTGGTTTTGGCCTTAACCTGCGCGGGGCTGACGTTGCTCTTTGCGTGGATGCAGCTTTCCGTTCCGGCACTGATTGCACTCTTTTTCACCGTCGCATTTAACAGCGGGATCAGCACCATTGCGGGTTCAGAAGCGATGAGCGCAGTCGACGCGAAGGAGTCCGGCACAGCGTCAGCCATTCTGGGCATGCTGATGTTTTTATTCGGCGGGATCGCAGCGCCTCTTGCCGGTATCGGCGGAGAAACGATGCTGAAAATGAGTCTCGCGGTGTTAGTAAGCTATGGCATTGCACTGGCGATCGGATCCCGCACGCAGAATGCGTAAATTCATACTTTTGGCTTGAATCGCGTTGATGAATGTAACGATATATTTCAGGGGAAGCATGTGACTTTCAAAGGAGGTTTCGATGAAATCTGCACACCTGGTTTGCCTGCTCGTTTGCCTGATTTTCGCTGCGTTTGTTCACGCGCAGGAGAAGAGCGCTCCGGAGAAAGAGGCCCAGATAAAACAGCAGGTCCTGAAAGATGTGAAGAAAACCTGTACCCCGCAGAAAAAGCAGAGCGATAAGGCCTGGCAGGCGATGATTTTGTCGTCTGAGGCCAATCAGCTGCTGATCAAAAACGCCATCACCGCCGTGAAGCGTGACAACCTGGACGCCTACTGGGATGCAGTAAGTCAGGTGGATTGTATGGAAGATTACTGAGGGTTGAGGGCACCAGACCGCACCCTACAAGGTTTTGTAGGCCGGGTAAGCGTAGCGCTACCCGGCAAGATCCCATGTTATGCTACAAAAAAACCAACATAACAGGGGAGAACATGGGTTCCACACGCAAAGGGATGCTCAACGTCCTGATCGCCGCCGTTTTATGGGGCAGTTCCGGGGTTTGCGCGCAGTACATCATGGAGAAAAGCCACATCTCTTCGCCTTACCTGACCATGGTTCGTCTGCTGTTTACCGGCGTGATCCTGCTGACGCTCTCCTTCGTTCACGGCGACAAGATTTTCTCGGTCATCAAAAACCGCAAAGACGCCCTCAGCCTGCTGTTTTTCTCGCTGGCTGGCGCGCTTACCGTGCAGCTCACCTTCCTGCTGACAATTGAAAAATCCAACGCCGCGACGGCCACCGTGCTCCAGTTTCTGTCGCCGACCATTATCGTGGCATGGTTCGCGCTGGCGCGGAAAACGCGTCCCGGCATATTTGTCTTATCCGCGATTTTCACGTCGCTTGTGGGTACCTTCCTGCTGGTAACCCACGGCGACCCGACGTCGCTCTCCATCTCGCCGGCCGCGCTGTTCTTCGGTATCGCCTCGGCGTTTGCCGCGGCGTTTTATACGACGTACCCGTCGACGCTTATCGCCCGCTACGGCACGCTGCCGATTGTCGGCTGGAGTATGTTGATTGCGGGACTAATGCTGACGCCGTTCTACGCCGGACGCGGCACCACCTTCGTGATCGACGGCGGCCTGCTGCTGGCGTTTTTCTACCTGGTGGTGATTGGCACCGCGCTGACGTTCAGCCTGTATCTGAAAGGCGCACAGATGATCGGCGGGCCGAAGGCGAGCATTCTGAGCTGCGCCGAGCCGCTGAGCAGCGCGCTGCTGTCGGTGGTGTTGCTGGGGGTGGCATTCACCCTGCCGGACTGGCTTGGGACGTTGTTGATTGTGTCGTCGGTGGTGTTGATTTCGATGGATTCGCGCAGAAGGGTTAAGGCATCGGCGTAGCCTGATGTCCCCTCACCCCGGCCCTCTCCCCAAAGGGGCGAGGGTGAAAAGACAGCACCGAGCAGTCCCCTCTCCCCTATGGGGAGAGGGTTAGGGTGAGGGGGGGATTTACTTCGCCTTAACCTTCCCCGCCACCAGCAGCGCGGTCAGCAGCATCAGCGTGCCGGAAATTACCAGCGGCGAGGTCAGCCCCAGGTGGTCGAGCGCTACGCCGCCCACCGCCGCGCCGCAGGTATTCGCCAGCTGGATCACCGCCACCTGAATCGACCCGGCTTTTTCCGCCTGATCGGCAAGCGAGCGGGTGATCCACGTCGACCAGCCCACCGGCACCAGCGCAAAGGCAAAGCCCCAGATAATCGCGATCGCCGAAGCCACCCACTTATCGCTGCCCCACAACACCAGCACCGCGGCGCTGATCGCCAGCACCAGCGGGGCACCCGCCAGCGCCACCTTCAGGGAGCGCTTCAGGAACTGGGACGACAGCGAGGTGCCGACAAAACTGGCGATCCCGAAGCTCAGGAGCACCAGCGTCAGGCCGTCCACGTCAAAGCCCGCCATGGTCATATACACCGGGCGGATATAGGTGAAGAAAGCAAACTGCCCGGCAAAGGCCATGAAGATGGCGGTCATCCCCGCCAGCACGCCCGGGCGCTTCAGCAGCGCGAACATGTTCTGTTTGTGGTGCGCCGCTTCCCCCGGAAGGGACGGCAGCGCCTTCCACACCCAGATAATGCACAGCACGCCCATCACCGCCGCCGCGTTAAAGACGTTGCGCCAGCCGATAATTCCACCGAGGAAACTGCCCAGCGGCGCGGCGATCACCAGCGCGATCGAGACCGCACCGAAGATAACGGACAAGGCTTTTGGCACCGTACGCGCAGGCACCAGGCGCATGGTCAGCGAGGCGGACATCGCCCAGAAGCCGCCTAATCCCAGCCCCAGGCAGGCACGGCCGAGCAGCAGCAGGGTGAAGCTTTCAGCGAAAGAGACCAGCAGGCAGGAGAGCGTCAGCAGCACGCTGAACAGAATAACCACCTTGCGACGGTCAATGGTGCCGATCGCCTGCGTGATAAACAGGCTGGCGAACATCGCCACAAACGCGGTGACGGTCACCGACTGCCCCGCCACGCCCTCGGAAATGCCCAGATCCTGCGCCATCGGCGTCAGCAGGCTGACCGGCAGGAACTCGACGGTGATCAGGCAGGCGACGCAAAATGCCACGGAGAAAACCGCCGACCAGTTGGGGCGTGAAACCTCTTTGGCCTGCGGTGTAGTCGTGGGCTGGGTATGTTCTGTCATGGCATCACCTGAAGATAAAAACGTGCGGAAAAGTCGCGCAGTTTATCATCAAAAGTGTGACGAATTTAACGTTTCGACAACTTTTGTCGTTTTTTAATGCCGGGCGGCGCTGCGCTTGCGCCGGCCTACGGGCTTGTAGGCCCGGTAAGCAAAGCGCCACCGGGCAAAATTACCCGCGAGCCTTAAGAGCGGCATTCGCTAATCCCACGATCCACTCCTGATGCCCGTTAATCATTGGGTTCGGCACCGTGCGCGCTAATTCCTGTGCCGGCACGCCTTTCTGCGACTCCTGAGTCAGAATGCGCACGCGGTTTCCCGGCAGGTCTTCAAACAGCCAGGCGTGGATCACGTCCAGACGCGAATTTGCATCCCCTTCTACCCAACCGTGCCACGCGATACGCGCGGCTTCGCCCTCCACGGGCGGAACATACTCCGTCACCTGCGCCTCAACCGGAAAGCCAAAGGTGGTGAAGCGGAAGCGGGCGTTGGCGCTCAGCGCCGGGCCGCTGCCGTCGTGAAAACGGATATCTTCGGCGTTGCTGTAGTAGTTCGGCCACAGGGTGGTGTCGTTGAGCTGCGCCCAAATCTCTTTTGCGCTCAGCCCGGCGACGATGATTTCGTTGGAGGCAAAGTTATCGGTGGTGCCGGGCAGGTAGTCGTTCGGCCAGATAATGGCGGATTGTTTCATGGTTCACCTCATCGGTTAGTTGATAAGGTGATGGTGCGCCTGCGGGTGATATAAATCTAATGACGATGCTTTATACTCTTCATCACGTTTTGTGATATCAGTGCAGGTAAAACACGCCCTCTTCCGGCAGGAAAAGCTGGTTGTAGCGCAGCTGGAAGGCGTTGAACTCCTGCGGGTCTGGCTCTATCTCGCGCATAAAGCCGAGCGCGAGGCGGATTTGCGCGTCGGTGATCGGCGCGGCCAGACGGGCTTTACGCAGCATGCGGTGCCAGGTATGCAGATTCTCTTCGCTGGCGTCGACGATGCAGACCTGCCAGATCAGCAGCACCTGGGCGGCATTTTGCAGATGCGCCTCGTCGGGGCGTTCAAGATAGCGGATAAACTCATTGCCCGGCGTTTTACCGAACTGGTCAATCATCGACTCGACCGGCATCGGGGTGATCCCCAGCCGCTCGCTTAAACGTTTGATGGCGCGGCGGGAGTCTGAGGTCAGGACACGAAATCCAATCACAAACACCACGGCAAGCGTTGCCAGCATTATCCAGACCATGCGTTCTCCTTAGACTAGCCGCCCATCATAGCGGGAAACGCAGCGCGTCAACAGCGGGCAGCGCCATAATAGTAAACGGAAAAGAGGTGGAAAAACATCATGAAAGCGGATCTGCGCACGCTGGATCTTAACCTGCTGAAAACGCTGGATGCCCTGCTGGACGAACGCAGCGTCACCCGCGCGGCGGCGCGTCTTGCCCTGACCCAGCCAGCGGTAAGCGGCATGCTTAACCGCCTGCGGGATTACTTTGAAGACCCGCTGTTTATCCGCGCGCCGCACGGCATCGTGCCTACCACCCGGGCGGAAGCAATGGCGGCTCCCGTCAAACGCATTCTGGCAGATATCGACGAGCTGCTTCAGCCGATCGCCTTTGATCCGCTCACCGCAACGTTCACCTTCACGCTTGCCGCGACCGACTACGCCCTGCGCGCGGTCGTCGTGCCGTTTATCGCTGCGCTTAAGGTACAGGCGCCGGGTATTCGCGTGCGCGTGGTGCCTGTGGAATCTGACCGTCTGGTCAGCCAGCTCGAACAAGGCTCTGTCGACGTGGCGCTGATCACCCCGCACACCACGCCAGATGAGCTTCACAGCCGGGCGCTTTATGATGAACGGTACGTTTGCATGATGCGTGCCGACCATCCGGATGCCGGACAGCCCATGACGTTAGACCGGTTTTGCGCCCTGGAGCATGTGCTGGTCTCTTACGAGGGCGACGGTTTTCGCGGCGTAACGGATGGCGCGCTGGAGAAAACTGGCCGAACGCGGCATGTTGGCTTATCAGTGAGTAACTTTTTAGTCCTGCCGGACGTGCTGGCCCTCAGCGATATGATTGCCGTTGTGCCATCACGCATAGCGGAAAAGCAGACGGGGATGTTCGTCTGCGAGACGCCGGTTCCCGTGCCCGGTTTTACCAAAAGCATGGCCTGGCACGGCAGAACGCACCGCAACCTCGCGCAGGCGTGGCTGCGCGGGCTGTTGCTGGAGACCAGTCAGCGCGCCTGAAGCCCTTTCAGCAGCGCCTCGTGGAAGCGGGCAGGATCCTGCATCTGCGGCGCGTGGCCCATGTCGTTAAATTCAACCAGCGTCGCGTGCGGAATGCGCTTCGCCGTCTCTTTACCCAGCACCGCGTAATTGCCGAGCGTCTTGCGGATCTCCGGTGGGGCGAGATCCTTCCCGATGGCGGTGTTGTCCTTCGTGCCGATCATCAATAATACCGGCATCTTCAGCTCGCTAAATTCATAGACGACCGGCTGGGTATAAATCATGTCGTAGAGCAGCGCCGAGTTCCACGCCACGCGCGCTTTGCCCGGCCCGTTGTTTAACCCGGCAAGCATGGTGACCCAGCGCTCGTACTCCGGCTTCCACTCCCCGGCGTAGTAGGTGTTTTTCTCGTACTGACGAACACCGTCGGCACTGACCTTCAGCTCACGCTGGTACCACTGGTCGACCGTAATATGCGGCACGCCGCGCGCTTTCCAGTCTTCAAGCCCTATTGGGTTCACCATCACCAGCTGCTCCACCTGCTGCGGCCACATCAGCGCGTAGCGGGTCGCCAGCATGCCGCCGGTCGAGTGGCCGATGACCGTCACGCGATCAACGCCGAGCGTTTTCAGCAGCGCGTGGGTGTTATCCGCCAGCTGCTGGAAGGTGTACTGATAATGCTCCGGCTTGGTGGATTTGCAGAAGCCGATCTGGTCGGGTGCGATCACGCGATACCCGCTGGCTGAAAGCGCGCGGATCGTGCTGTCCCAGGTGCCAGCGCAGAAGTTTTTGCCGTGCATCAGCACCACGGTGCGGCCGTTGGGTTTTTCCGGCTTCACGTCCAGGTAAGCCATATCCAGAGGCTGGTTCTGCGAGGTAAAGGCAAAGTGTTTTACCGGCCAGCCGTAGTCAAAACCTTCCAGCTTCTCGCCGTAGGTGGGGGCATCCGCGGCCATTGCGGGGGAGGCCAGCGCCATCAACAGCGCCAGGCAGGACAATCGTCGGGTCAACATGCAAGCTCTCCGTTAGCAAAAAGGGCTAAGGCTGCACGAAAGGCGGCAGCAAAAAAAACTGTAGAGCATACGGGGGAGCGGGTGTGTAAAGCGGGGTAAAGGTAAAAGGCAGGCCGTGAAAAATAAAAAAGCCCGGCATCACACACCGGGCAAAGAAGTTACCTGCACACTCAGGCTACTTTTAATTTCTGCGCACGATTCTCGCGGCGGATCTTACGCTCTTCCAGCACCGCAACCATCGCCATCAGGACGATACAGCCAATCGCTGCCGCATCCAGCGCGGCGAAAGTGCCCGCCCAGCCGGTGAGGCCGAAAATTGGCGTGCCGTCGGCGATCATGCCCAGACCGAGCTTGGCGAAGCTGTCGCCGATCAGGTAGGCGAAGGTGCCCTTAATCCCATCGGCTGCGCCGATCGCTTTTTTCGGCACAAAGCCAACCGCCGCCACGCCGATCAGCAGCTGCGGACCGAACACCAGGAAGCCGAGCGCAAACAGCGACGCCAGGTAAACGTACTGGTTGCTGGCGTGCTGGTAGACGCCGAGGGTGGCGATAATCAGCGCCAGCGCGACGCAGGCCACCAGCGCGCGACGGCCGTTGGCAAGATCGGAGAGCCAGCCCCACAGCAGGGTGCCGACCAGCGCGCCCACTTCGAACAGGGTGAAGCCCTGAATCGCCACTTCCTTAGAGAGCTTCAGCTCCTGGAAGGCATACACGGTGGACCACTGGTCGATACCGATGCGCACCACGTACAGGAAGATGTTCGAGAAGCAGAGCAGCCAGATCACTTTGTTTTTCAGCACGTACTCAACAAAGATCTGCCATTTGGACATCTCGTTTTCTTCGGTCTCTTTGTCCTCCTCGCTGATCTCCTCCCCGAACAGCTCTTCAGCTTTGCCGAGGCCGTAGGATTCCGGGGAATCGCTGCCGTAGCGCAGGCCGATAAAGCCGACAATCAGGGCGATAATCGACGGGAAGATAAACATGCCGATCACGTGGCCGTCGAACAGGTAGTTCGCACCGAACAGCGCCACGCCGGCCGCGCCCGCTCCGCCGAGGTTGTGGGAGATGTTCCACATGCCGAGGTACGAACCCCGCTTGCGGCGCGGGGTCCATTTGGTGATGGTGGAGTAGCTGCACGACCCGCCGGTACTCTGGAAGAATCCGCTCAGGGCGTAGAAGGCGATCATCAGGAACAGGCTGACGGAGCCCGCGCCCATGCTGGCGCTGAAGCCGAGCATACAGATGGCAGAGAGGATCAGCATAAACGGCAGAAACTGCTTGGTGTTTTTGCCGTCCGCGTAGTAGGACACAACCGTTTTCCCCACGCCGTAGGTGATGGAGAAGCCCAGGCCAATCATCCCCAGCTGCGTCATGCTCAGCCCGTAGGTGGAGATCATGTCGTTCTGCGCGATGTTAAAGTTTTTGCGGATCAGGTACATGGTCAGGTAGCCGATGAAGACCACCAGATAGGACTGCATGAACGGTTTGAACCACATCTTGCGCCGCACGTCGAGCGGCAGATCCAGGGTCGGCTTGCGCACCTGATTTAAGAAGGCCAGCATGACTGAGTTACTCCTGAGCTGATTTTTGCAGCATTGTAAAAACCAGCCAGGAGAGATGCCTGAGACAGCGTCCAGGTGAAACCGGGAAAATTTCTTAGTTTTGCGCGTCTCGGCAGCAAAAGGTGAGACGCGTCACGCTTCGCGCGGTGCCTGCGCGTGCAAAAACGGCAGCAGCAGCAGGGCGGAGATGCCCGCCGCGATGGCGATCACCGCGAAGAACCCGCTCCAGTGCCAGACGTCGATCACCCGCGCCAGCGGCCAGCCGGAGAGCGATGCGCCGAGGTAGGCAAACAGCCCGACAAAGCCCGTCGCCGCACCTGCCGCCTCTTTGTGGGAACACTCCGCCGCCGCCATGCCGATCAGCATCTGCGGGCCAAAGACGAAGAAGCCGATGGTGAAGAAGCACGCCGCCTGCATCACGTAGCTGGCGAACGGCATCAGCCACAGCGAGCCGACGGAGAGCAAAATCCCGGCGGCGAAGATCAGGTTCATCGGGCCGCGGTTGCCGTTGAACAGCTTGTCCGAGCCCCAGCCCGCCACCAGCGCGCCGATAAACCCGCCCAGTTCAAACATGGTCACCGCCGAGTTGGCGGTCACCAGGTCCACGCCGAGAGTTTCGGACATGTACAGGTTGCCCCAGTCGTTGATGGCCGCGCGCACCACGTAGACCAGCACGTAGCAGAGCGACAGCAGCCAGATGTAGGGGTTTTTCAGCACGTATTTGGTGAGGATCTCCTGGCGGGACAGCCCCGCGCCTTCCTGCTGCTGGGCGATCTCCATCTCGTCGTGCCGCCAGTCGCCCACCGGTGGAAGGCCGACGGTTTGCGGCCTGTCGCGCAGGCGCCAGCAGAGGAACAGCCCGGCGACAATCGCGAGGCCACCGGCAATCATCATCCCCGCGCGCCAGCCGTAGTGCAGCGCCGCCGCGCCGACCACCATCGGGATCAGCGCCCCGCCGACGTTATGCGCGGTATTCCATATCGCCCACCAGCCGCCGCGCTCGTTGCGTGAGTACCAGGCGGTGAGCAGGCGGGCGCAGACCGGCGCGCCCCAGCCCTGGAAAAAGGCGTTCAGCGCCCACAGCAGGGCGAAGGCCCACAGCGAGGTGGAGAAGCCAAACAGGATGTTCACCACGCCGGTGGCGATCAGCCCAACACCCATAAAATAGCGCGCGTTGGAACGGTCGCTGACGATGCCGGAGAAGAACTTCGACAGGCCGTAGGTGATGTAAAACAGCGTCGCCAGCAGGCCGATATCGGTGCGCGTCATCACGCCGCTGGCGAGGATTTCCGGTGCGGCGGCGTTGAAGCTTTTGCGGGTGAAATAGAACAGCGCGTAGCCGAGCCAGATGGTAATCAGGATATGGCGACGCCAGTAGCGGTAGCGGGCATCGATTTCCGCTTTGTTGCTTAGCGGGGCGGCGCTGGCGGGGGTTTTAAACATGGTGCGTCCTTAACGGCAAACTGACGCTGACGCGCGTCCCGTGGGTGCAGGAGATGTTCAGCGTGCCGCCCAGCGCCTTTACGCGCTCGCGCATGCCCGCCAGGCCAAACCCCTGCTGGCCGGAGCCCGGCGGCAGGCCGCAGCCGTCGTCTTCAATCACCAGCATCAGGCGCTCGTCCTGCTGCCAGCCCTGGATCGTTACCGCGCTGGCGCTGGCGTGTTTGACGATGTTGTTCAGCCCTTCCTGGCAGACGCGGAAAAGGGTCACGCGCTGGCCTTCGCTCAGGGTAGCTTCATTGATGCGCCAGTCGAGATGGCTGACAATCCCGCGGCTCTCCAGCTCCATCTCGCGCATCAGAGAGCGTATTGCCTGCTCGAGCGAGAGATCGTCAAGCTGGCGCGGGCGCAGCCGCCCTAACAGGCGACGAACGGAGTCATAGACACCCAGCGAAAGCTGTTCGATATGCGCCCCGCCCTGCTTCACGCCCGCGTTTTCTGCCGCCAGGCGCTGAACAATGCCCGCCTGGGTGCGGATGGCGGTGATGGTCTGGCCGATGTCATCGTGCAGCTCGCGAGCAACCTCCTGGCGCACGCTCTCTTCCGTCTCCAGCAGACGCTCCGCCAGACGGCGGTTGCGCGCCAGCTCGGCTTGCAGAGACTGGTTCAGCTCGCGCAGGCGCTGTATGCCCGCGCCGAGCAGCAGCCCGGTCAGGCTCTGGGCCAGCAGCGAGAGCAGCAGATCTACCGGGTGATCGTGCCAGGTCTGGCTGGCAATCAGCGCGATGGCGTTCATCAGCGTGGCGATCAATGCGCCCTGCCAGCCGTAATGCCAGGCAAGGGCGATGATCGGCAGCGCCAGACAAAACGGCGTAAAGCGTGATAATTCAGCGGGCAGACCAAGCTGCAACCACAGGCTCACCACAAACAGCAGCAGATACCAGATCAGGTGCCGGGCGCGCCAGTTCACCGGCTGGGAGACCAGCGCCGGGCCGAGCGGCTGCCAGACGGTGCTGGTAAGGTAATGCCAGATCACAAGGCAGGTCGGGGCCAGCGTCAGGCCGCCGGTGAGGGTCAGCAGCAGGGCGTTGAGCCCCTCCTTTTCACCCACCCACGGCAGGGACTGCAACAGCGCGGCGGCAATCAGCGCCGCACCCTGACGCAGCAGCGTGCGCCAGTCGCGCTGGTGACGGTAGCGGGAAATCAGGGCGACCGGGATAAGCGTGAGCAGGCTTCCGGTCATCAATAAAGGCAGGTGCGCGAGGTCCACTTCCTGCGCCAGCCAGATCAGCATCAGCCACTCTGCGCCCAGCAGCACCGGCCAGTAGCCGCGCGGGCATTGCAGCATTAGCCCCAGCCGCAGGCCAAAGGGGAACAGCAGCACCGCCAGCTCCGGGCGCTCGACAAGATGCAGGCTGATACTCCACATACAGAACCACGCGGCGGAGAAGATGAAAAAGCTGGCAACAACGGCGATCAGCCGCGAAAACAAGGAATTCATTGCCAGCTGTCAAACATACGGCGCGCCAGCTCGACATCGTTACTGACGTTGAGTTTTTCCATCAGGTTGGCGCGATGAACGTGAACGGTTTTCGGGGACAGATCCAGATCCGCGGCAATCTCTTTTACCGACATGCCCTGCGCGAGTTTTTCCGCAACCTGGCGCTCGCGTCTGGTGAGCGGATCCTGCCGTCCCGCCGCCAGCTTGATGGCAATATCCGGCGTCAGGTAGCAGCCGCCGGTGGAGACGGTGCGCACGGCGGCAATCAGCTCGTCCGGGCTACAGCGTTTAGAGAGAAACCCGCGCGCCCCCGCGTTGAGCGCCTGCTCGACCAGCGCCGGGCTGTCGTGGACCGAGAGCATGATCGTCGCCATCCCTTTCGGCAGCTGGCTTAACAGCTCCAGCCCGGAGAGGTCCGGCATGGAGATATCGCAGATACAGACCTGCACCCCGCGCCCCGGCAGGCCCGCCAGCGCCTCGCGTCCTGAGCCAAACTCGGCCACGACCTGAAAATCCGGTTCGAGGTTTAAAAGCTGGGCAAAGCCGGAGCGAACGATAAGGTGGTCGTCGATAAGGGCGATGGTGGTCATGGTTTGATCCTGATGCGTTAACGCGCCGGATGGCGGCGCAAACGCCTTATCCGGCCTACGTGTAACGTCCTTGTAGGCCGGATAAGCGCAGCGCCATCCGGCAAAAGCCTCTTACCTTAAGTGATTTACTCAAAAAACACCGCAATTTTGTTAAACATGGTGGGATCGGACTGGTTGCGTGCCACTTTGGTGACGTCCTCCAGCTTGTCGATCTGCGCCATCATCTGCTCCAGACGCTGGTCGTCGTTCACCAGTAGCCAGATGCGGCTGTGCTCGCTGCCCTGAATCGGCAGGCACAGAATGCCTTCCACGTTAAACGCCCGACGGGCAAAGAGCCCACAGACGTGGGTCATGACGCCTGGGTGGTTGCGGACGGTGAGTTCCAGAATGACGTTATCACATTGTTTCTGCATAGCTTATTCCCCCACCATCTCAGTATTTGCCGCACCCGGCGGCACCATCGGATACACTTTTTGTTCAGGGTCGATACGCACGTGGATCAGCGCCGGGCCAGGGCGAGAAATCGCATCCTGCAACGCCGCGTGGGCATCTTCTTCGGCGTTCAGATCGCAGGTGTGAAGGCCAAAACCAGCGGCAATCTGCATGAAGTTGATCATCCCCGGATAGGTCGCCGCAAACACGCCCTGCTTGTAGAACAGGCTCTGCTGCTGGTGCACCAGACCCAGCGCCTCGTTGTTCATCAGAATGATTTTAACGTCTAACTGGTTTTCGGCCGCCGTCGCCATCTCCTGAATATTCATCATCAGGCTGCCGTCACCGGAGAAGCAGATCACCTTGCGGTCCGGGTTGGCGAGCGCCGCGCCAACCGCTGCTGGCAGGCCGAAGCCCATGGTGCCAAGGCCGCCGGAGGTCAGCCACTGGCGCGGACGGTTCAGCGGATACGCCTGGGCGGTCCACATCTGATGCTGGCCGACGTCGGTGGTGATAATCGCGCTGTCATCCACGCAGGCGGCGACGGCGTTGATAAGACCATAGTGGCTCAGCGGGTCGCCCTCGGTTGGGATAGCGCCCGGGAACTCCCGTTGCAGATCGGCCACCAGCTGGCGCCAGTCGGCGCGGTCGGTTGCCTCCGTCTGCGGGATCAGCTGCGCCAGCACCTCGGCCACGTCGCCCTGGATCGCCACGTGCGGCTGCTTGATTTTACCCAGCTCGGCGCGGTCGATATCCACGTGAATGATTTTGGCGTTCGGGCAGAACTGCTCGGTTTTGCCAATCGCCCGGTCATCAAAACGCGCCCCCATAACTATCAGCAAATCCGCCTCTTGCAGGATGTAGTTGGTGCTGCGCGCGCCGTGCATGCCCAGCATGCCGAGAGAGAGCGGGTGCGCTTTTGGCAGCATACCCAGCGCCATCAGGGTCATAGTGGTGGGCAAATTAGCTTTTTCAGCGAACTGGCGGATTTCATCCGCGGCGTTGATCGTCCCGCCGCCCAGATAGAGCACCGGGCGTTTGGCGGCGTTGATCATCGCCGCCGCATCGCGCACGCTCTCAGCGCTGAATTCTGGCGCGGGGGCACGGTCACCCGGCTCCGGCAGAACGTCGATCTCAATTTCTGCGGTCTGGACATCCTTAGGAATGTCTATCCACACCGGGCCCGGGCGGCCAGACTGCGCAATGCGGAACGCATCGCTGATAACCTGAGGCAGCTCGCTGATATCGCGAACTAAATAGTTATGTTTGGTGATGGGGATAGAGATGCCGTAGGTGTCGACTTCCTGGAACGCATCGGTGCCGATCATCGAGGACGGCACCTGGCCGGTAATGCAGATCAGCGGAATGGAGTCGAGACGCGCGTCGGCGATGGCGGTCACCAGGTTAGTGGCGCCCGGCCCGCTACAGGCCATACAGACCGCCGGTTTACCCTGGGTACGCGCCATGCCCTGGGCGATAAAGCCTGCGCCCTGCTCGTGGCGCGCCAGCACGTGGCGGATCTGTGTGCTTTGGCTTAACGCATCATACAGCGGCAGTACGGTCCCACCCGGGATGCCCGCAACGGTGGTGATGCCCTGTCGTTCCAGTAAATGAACAATCAGCTGCGCGCCTGTAAAACGCGTCTTGGTGGATGTTGTGCCCGAACTTGCCATGCTCCAGTCCTTTTCTTCTGAGCCAGCTTTACGCGTCGTATTTCAGGTTGCAGATGCGTTGGCTGCGTTCCCTCACCCCAGTCACGTACCTATGTACGCTCCTGGGGATTCGCTCACTTGCCGCCTTCCTGCAACCCGAACTACTTAGCGTATCCGGGAGGGGTCCTAAACGAAAAACCCCGCCCGGTTTGCGCCGGCGGGGTTTTGGATTCGTGTGTTGATCCAGTCCCTACGGCGCATTGCCGACGACCACCACCACACGCACGACGACCACTGCGGCAGGTTGCGCAGTTTTTAGTAGGGTCGACGTGAAGATGGATGAAGTCATTGGGGACCTGTGTTTGGAATCATTGATTGAATTTATACAAACACAGGTTTTCGGATGTGACAATGGAAATATTTTCATCTGCGCAAAAATGCGTCAGGGATCACGTTTCGTTTGTTGGGTGGTGACACTCAATAAAGGGTTTTTACTCATTCAATAAATAACGCAGGTGATACCCCAAATCTGGCCGCCAGCTTTTTAATATGGTTCAGGGTAAGCTGTCTCTGACCATTCAGAACCCGTGAAACCATCGATTTACTACCAATTTCATCCTTAAAATCCGATATCGTCAGATTGTATTGATCCATCAAGGTTCTTAAAACTGCAATTCCGACGGGAACGGACTCCATCTCCTTGCGTAATGCGACTATCTCTGGCCGATTAGCTTCGTAACGGCTAATTCTGGCGCACACAATATCCAGCAAGGGGCTATTGGGCTCGTTCATAAGGAGATACTCAACCAGCTCAAGCGCATCCTTATAATCTTTCTCGCTCGGCTGTTCACCCAGTAAAGGAACGGCCGCAACAAGGGCGTGCGTAGCTTTCATTGCATCAGCGACGATCATCATTTCTTCCCCTTAGTGCGATGTTTCTCCGTAAAACGGTCATATTCCTTATGAGTAAAAACATGGCGCACATAAAACTTTTGGCTTTCAAAGAATATGAGAGCCACTACTCTGAGATTGTTATTTGCAATATCAATAACATAATGCTTATCAAGATACTTAAAGTTATCCAGCGTTGGGAAAAGTTTTCTCAGTGCAGCGGGCGTCGGGCAGTGGCTCTTTTCAATAACTCGTCCTAAAAAGAGAAGCTCTTCTCTGTGTTGCGGGAACTGGCTTACCGCATCCAAAATTGCCTTCATTGAGATTAAATGCATCCTGCTTGCCTGCCGCGTCCATTGCCATTATGGCAACGATAACACCTGTTGCCAATAAGTCAACGAAGGATACTATTTTCACTTCGTCAGAAAACAAAAAACCCCGCCTAAGCGAGGTTTTTATCAGGGTTTTGCGGTTGGTTGCCGCAGAACACACTGTGTTACGTCAACGCGAAAAGTATACGCGATCGAAGACGAACGCGCAATTCCGGCACGGATTTTGACGTTTTTGAGTATGGATCGCCTTCCAAATTTTGTCCATAAAATACTGTTCATGCATACAGTATTTATCTATACTGAGGGTGTTCGCAGTGAGCGAGGGGGCCGCAGTTTACCGGCGCAACGAAGTCCTGGCTGAAACGGGTGGTGCCGTCAGTGCCTTAACCCCTGAAGTGAGCACACTGTGTTACGTCAATCCAGGTGCTGGCCACAGGCGGCGGAAAGGTACGCCAGCATCGTGCTCCTTTTAACCAAAAGGAGACGCGTATGAGCGTCGTGGATATGGTCATACTTGTCCTCAAACTCATTGTTGCTGTATTGCAACTGCTTGATGCTGTCCTGAAATACGTTCGGTGATTCAGGTTCAAGTCGCACCTGAGAGGGGCGGGCAACCGCCCCTCTTTAATAACGAGGGAATGCTATGTCGCGTCTGTTAATTGAGCCTGTCACGCCCGATGAACCCGGGTATATCGCCCTGAAGGCGGAGAGTATCGCGTTGAATTTCAATATGCTGCGCAGGCTTGAAGAGAACTGGCAGCGGGGTGAAAACCGCTTTAACGCGCCGGGTGAAAAACTGCTGGGGGCGTTTCTTAACGGCAGGCTGGTAGGCGTGTGCGGCCTCAACCGCGATCCGTTCAGCCAGCAGCCGCGCGCCGGACGTATTCGTCATCTCTACGTCAGCGAAAAGTGCCGTGGGCAGGGCATTGGCAAACAACTTTTGACCGTGGTGATGGCGGATGCCAGCATCTGGTTTGATTTTCTTAATACCCATGCGCCGGAAACCGCGTACGGATTTTACCATCGGGCGGGCTTCAGCCTGGTGTCAGACGAACCCCGGGTGACGCACCGCCTTTTTTGCGCAGTGTAAGCGGCTGGCAGCATCGACGGGTGAATGTTACAGTTGGATGACATTTCACCAACCGATACGCCATGACCATCACCGTTTTCTGCATTTTACTGTTCGCCGCACTGCTGCATGCCAGCTGGAACGCCATCGTTAAAGCCGGAACGGATAAGCTCTACTCGGCGATCGGGGTCAGCGGTTCAGCCGCGCTTATTGCTCTGATTTTACTGCCCTTCTCTCCTCAGCCAACTGCCGCAAGCTGGCCATATTTGTTCGTCTCCTGTGCGTTACAGGTGGTGTACACCGTGCTGGTAGCGAAGACCTATCAGGTCTCCGACATGAGCCAGACCTACCCCCTTATGCGCGGGACGGCCCCCCTGCTGGTGGCGCTGATCAGCGTATTGGTGCTCGGGGATCATCTCTCCTGGCTTGCCTGGTCCGGCATTGGGGTCATTTGTCTTTCGATTCTGGCCATGGCGATGAACGACCGCATGCAGTCACGCAAGGGGATCTGGCTGGCGCTGCTGAACGCCTGTTTTATCGCCGGGTATACCCTGGTGGACGGCACCGGTGTGCGACTCTCGGACACTGCGCTGGGCTACACGCTCTGGACCTTCTTCATGAACGGTTTCTGTCTGCTGAGCTGGGCAATAGTGGCGCGGCGTCGCGAAGCGTCCAGCTATCTGCGCCTGCACTGGAAAAAAGGGCTGCTCGGCGGCGTCGGGACGATGGGATCTTACGGTCTGGCACTCTGGGCGATGACCCAGGCACCGCTGGCTGTGGTCGCGGCACTGCGTGAAACCTCTATTCTCTTCGGCGCATTAATCGCATTTGTGCTTTTAAAAGAGAAGGTTGCCGGCCTGCGCATCGCGGCGGCACTGGGTATTGCTGCCGGTGCGGTCCTGCTGCGCCTGGCGTAATTCGCTGGCAACATTAGTTGCCGATCTTGTTTACAAATCCTGCCTTCACGCCTTCTGTCATTCATCACAGTAATGCTTAAATTGTCATCTCTCTGTGGTAGATTCCTCGCGCATTTATGGGAATGCGTAGTCACTTATTCTTTATTTATCTCTTTTGGCAAAAGTATTCAGCGACATGAAAAAGCAACGGAACGTGAACTTATTGTTGATGCTGGTGTTACTGGTGGCCGTCGGGCAGATGGCACAAACCATCTACATTCCGGCGATTGCCGATATGGCAAAAGATCTGAGCGTCCGCGAAGGTGCAGTCCAGAGCGTGATGGCAGCCTATCTGCTGACCTATGGCGTTTCACAGCTGGTTTATGGTCCCCTG
This sequence comes from Enterobacter sp. DTU_2021_1002640_1_SI_PRY_ASU_LCPMC_013, assembly GCF_032389435.1. Taxonomy (NCBI): domain Bacteria; kingdom Pseudomonadati; phylum Pseudomonadota; class Gammaproteobacteria; order Enterobacterales; family Enterobacteriaceae; genus Enterobacter; species Enterobacter sp. DTU_2021_1002640_1_SI_PRY_ASU_LCPMC_013. The sequence goes on along the minus strand of NZ_CP135594.1, from coordinate 29,366 downwards.
TCCGATCGCGTCGGGCGTCGTCCGGTCATTCTGGTGGGCATGAGCATTTTCATGGTAGCGACGGTGATTGCCATTACCACTCACAGCCTGACCGTCCTGATTGCCGCCAGCGCCCTTCAGGGCGTGGGCACCGGCGTTGGCGGGGTTATGGCGCGTACCCTGCCGCGTGATATGTACCAGGGCACACAGCTTCGTCACGCCAACAGTCTGTTAAATATGGGTATTCTGGTCAGCCCGCTGCTGGCCCCGCTGATTGGGGGTCTGCTGGACACCGTCTGGTCCTGGCGCGCCTGTTACGCCTTCCTGCTGGTGCTGTGCATTATTGTCACCTTCAGCATGGCGCGCTGGATGCCGGAAACCCGCCCAAAAGACGCGCCGCGCACGAAGCTCATCGCCAGCTACAAAACGCTGTTCAGTAATGGGTCCTTTACCTGTTATCTGTTGATGCTAATCGGCGGCCTGGCGGGCATTGCGGTGTTTGAAGCGTGTTCCGGCGTGCTGCTGGGCGCAGGCCTTGGCCTGAGCAGCATGGTGGTGAGTATTCTGTTTATTCTGCCGATCCCGGCGGCGTTCTTCGGCGCATGGTTCGCCGGACGTCCGAACAAGCGTTTCTCCACGCTGATGTGGCAGTCGGTGATCAGCTGTCTGCTGGCCGGGCTGATGATGTGGATCCCGGGGCTGTTTGACGTGATGTCGGTCTGGACGTTGCTCATCCCGGCGGCGCTGTTCTTCTTCGGCGCGGGCATGCTGTTTCCCCTCGCCACCAGCGGCGCGATGGAGCCGTTCCCGTTCCTCGCAGGCACGGCAGGCGCGCTGGTGGGCGGTTTGCAGAACATCGGTTCCGGCGCGCTGGCCTGGCTTTCGGCTATGATGCCGCAGACCGGGCAGGCGAGTTTAGGCTTGCTGATGACCCTGATGGGGCTGCTGATTTTGCTGTGCTGGCTGCCGCTGGCGTCGCGTGTCTCGCATCACGAACAGCCGGTTTAACCGCATGATGGCCCGGCTTCTCGCCGGGCTTTTCACAGACGGGCGCAATCATCGCCTGCAATAGCCGCTCTGGGGCAGGCCGCCACGCCCCCTCTTCCCCGTCATAAAACTGAACATCGGCGTTTATTGCATACGGGATGTTGGCCTGTTTCAGCTCGCACGCCATAAACGTGGCAAACGCCATCTGCGAGGCGGTTGGCGTCAGGCTTTTCGATTCGCCCACCCCCCAGCCGCCAACCCAGCTCACATGCCCGGTTTTTTGTTGCCAGTGCAGCGCGGCGTTGATTCGGTTACGGATAGCCGCTTTCTCAGCCGCAGTTCCGGACGTCCACGGGTATTTACCGTTCGTTTTCAGCGGGCCCCAGGGGAAAATATGCCACTCCGCCAGCAGGTAATTCTGGCTGTGCGCGGGCAGCTTCAGGCTGGATAAATCCTCCGGCGCGGCGCGCAGACGAGGGGCGATAAAAATCATGCGGCTGGCATCAATGGCGTGAATGTCTTTGATCGCTTTCTCATACACCCGGTTGAGCGAAGCAACGTTGTGGTTGAGCTTGTCCGCCGGTTCGTAGATCAGGTCAAAGCCCAGCAACGGCGAGCGCTGACCAAAATAGTGCGCCACGGCAATCCACCAGTTAATCACCTCTTTTTCGGTATCCGCTTTCGGGTCGTTTTTATATTCATCGGCCTGATAAGCGATGATGGGGATGACGCCGTATTGCTCGCAGGCCTCCACCAGCTTACGCAGGTGAATCAGCCGCGCTTCCGTCGGTTCGCCCGCCACCCGAATACGGACATGGTGTATGCCTTTCGCCTGAAAATCACGGACCACCAGCGGGTCGAACTCGCGGATACCGCGCTCGGTGCGTGCCCAGTCGACATCCATTCCGACGCCCAGCATCTGCGCGTAACGGGCAGCCGTCAGCGGCGGCTCAGCGGCAATCGCCCAGCCGGAAGAGAGTAAGATCGCAGTGGCAATAAAAGGCTTTAACACGGTTTACCCTGGATAAATCAAAAGCATTACCTGTATTTAGCACGCTTTTTCACATTTGGTGTAGAGCGAAAGCGTAATAATTCTTCAACCCGCCAGTTCTCTTAGCCAGCCGATAAAGGCGTCAATTTTCGGCCACTGACGGCCGGGAAGCGTTGAGACGTAATAATGCTGATGGCACTTGAGAGTTTTCCCATCAAAGGGTGCGATCAACTCCCCTCGTTCGAGACGTTTTTGCACCAGCCGCTTTCTCCCCATCGCTACCCCCACATTATTCATGGCCGCGATAATGGCTAAATCAGAGCGATCGAAGCCAATACCCGATGATAACGGCATATTCGCCGCGTAATGCTGCGCCCAGCTCAGCCACTCATCCGTACCGGAATCATTGCTCCAGGCCTGACGGTCGTGCAGTAACGTGCAGTGGCTGAGGTTATGGGGGTTTTTCAGCAGTTCATGCTCCCGGGCATACGCCGGCGAGCAGACGGGCAAAATCTCTTCATCCATCAAAAAGTGATGAGAAAGGTGGTTTGGCGGCGTATCGTCGAAATAGAGCGCCAGATCGATGCCGGTTCGCTGCATGTTGACGTAATCATTACCAGTCAGAATAGTAAGTGAAATCGACGGGTAGCGGCGGGTAAAATCCCCCAGCATCGGCACCAGCCAGCACTGGGCGATCGACGGCCGGGAGTACACCGTTAGCGTACCTGACAGCGCCTGGTTTTTAATATCCAGGATCTCCTGATTCAGGGTGTCGAGGGACGATTTCAGCGTCCAGTAAACGCGCTTGCCTTCCTGCGTCAGCTCCACTTTACGGTGTGAGCGGACAAACAGCTGAATGCCCAGCTCCTCTTCCAGCAGGTTTATGCGGTGGCTCACCGCGCTGGGGCTGAGCGACAGCTCCGCCGCCGCCAGCGCGAAGGACTCATGCCGGGCGGCCACTTCAAAGGTGTACATTTTCGACAGTTGCCAGCCGTTTAACAGCCGGTTTCTGCCTTCATTCGCATCGGTCATCACAATTCCCACACGTAATTTCTGCGTTCAGCATACCGCTCAAGAATGAATTTATGTGAACCTAATACGAGTTAAGTGCGCTTTTTAGAACACAGTCACTCAGTTGATCCAATCTGGCTCATCTGAACGCCAATTTATATCGTTTGTCAGCCCACGCTGTTTTTTCGTCCAATACCCCCAGATGACATAAGGGTGAGGTGAGATATGGGATCTCAGGTCTGGGTTGTGGCAACGCTGCTTGTCAGCATCGTATTGATTGTTTTAACCATCGTAAAACTGAAGTTTCACCCGTTCCTCGCGCTGCTGCTGGCAAGCTTTTTCGTCGGCGCGATGATGGGGATGAGCCCGCTGGATATGGTGAACGCCATTGAGAGCGGGATTGGCGGTACGCTGGGCTTCCTGGCGGCGGTTATCGGTCTTGGCACTATTCTCGGCAAAATGATGGAAGTCTCCGGCGCGGCAGAGCGCATCGGGATTACGTTGCAGCGCTGCCGCTGGCTGTCGGCGGACGTGATTATGGTCCTGGTCGGCCTGATCTGCGGCATTACGCTGTTTGTGGAAGTGGGCGTGGTACTGCTGATCCCGCTGGCGTTTTCCATCGCCAAAAAGACCAACACGTCGCTGCTCAAGCTGGCCATTCCGCTCTGTACCGCACTAATGGCAGTGCACTGCGTGGTGCCTCCGCATCCGGCCGCGCTGTTTGTCACCAATAAATTAGGGGCGGACGTCGGGACGGTGATTGTCTACGGTCTGGTGGTGGGCCTGATGGCGTCTCTGGTTGGCGGCCCGCTGTTCCTGAAGCTGCTCGGCGATCGTCTGCCCTATAAGCCGGTTCCGGCGGAATTTTCAGACCTGAAGGTGCGGGAAGAACACACGCTGCCATCGCTGAGCGCCACGCTGTGCACCGTGCTGCTGCCGATTGCCCTGATGCTGGTGAAAACCATTGCCGAGCTGAACATGGCAAAAGAAGGCACGCTTTATACCCTGCTGGAGTTTATCGGCAACCCTATCACCGCGATGTTTATCGCCGTGTTTGTCGCCTACTACCTGCTGGGGATCCGCCAGCACATGGGCATGGGCGCAATGCTGACCCATACGGAGCACGGCTTTGGCTCTATCGCCAACATTTTGCTGATTATCGGCGCGGGCGGCGCGTTCAACGCCATCCTTAAAACCAGCGGTCTGGCGGAGACGCTGGCGCATATTCTCTCGAACCTGCATATGCACCCTATCCTTCTCGCCTGGCTGGTGGCACTGGTGCTGCACGCCGCCGTCGGTTCGGCAACGGTAGCGATGATGGGTGCCACGGCGATAGTGGCGCCGATGCTGCCGCTCTACCCGAACGTAAGCCCGGAGATCATCACCATTGCCATCGGGTCCGGCGCTATTGGCTGCACGATCGTGACCGATTCTCTCTTCTGGCTGGTGAAGCAATACTGCGGCGCGACCCTGAACGAGACCTTCAAATACTATACGACGGCGACGTTTATCGCCTCGGTGCTTGCACTTGGCGGCACATTCCTGCTTTCTTTCATTATCTGAGCGCGAAGAGACGTATTATGGAAAACGCAACTATCACTACTTTAACCGCACAGTTTCCTCTGGTTGAGGATCTGATTGCCCTGAAAGAAACCACCTGGCTTAACCCGCGCACCACGACGCTGGCGGAAGGATTGCCGTATGTCGGGCTGACCAAAGCCGACGTGGACGACGCGCACGCACGCCTGAAACGCTTCGCGCCGTATCTGGCGAAAGCGTTCCCGGAAACGGCGGCAACGGGCGGGATTATCGAATCCGACCTGGTCGCGATCCCGGCGATGCAGGCGCGGCTGGAGAAAGAGTCCGGTAAGGCCATTCCAGGCACGCTGCTGCTGAAAAAAGACAGCCATCTGCCGATTTCCGGTTCGATCAAAGCGCGCGGCGGCATCTATGAGGTGCTGACCCATGCGGAGAAACTGGCGCTGGACGCCGGGTTGCTGAGCCTCGAAGACGACTACAGCGTTCTGCTGGAGCCGCGCTTTAAAGCCTTCTTCAGCCAGTACAGCATCGCGGTGGGCTCAACCGGCAACCTGGGGATGTCCATCGGCATTATGAGCGCCCGCATTGGCTTTAAGGTGACGGTGCATATGTCCGCCGACGCCCGCGAGTGGAAGAAAGCCAAACTGCGCAGCCACGGCGTGATGGTCGTGGAATATGAGCAGGATTACGGCGTGGCGGTGGAGCAGGGACGCAAAGCGGCGGAAAGCGATCCGAACTGTTTCTTCATTGACGATGAAAACTCCCGTACGCTGTTCCTGGGCTATGCGGTTGCTGGCGAGCGCCTGAAGGCGCAGTTTGCCGAGCAGGGCCGCGTGGTGGATGCCGATCATCCCCTGTACGTCTACCTGCCGTGCGGCGTCGGCGGTGGCCCCGGCGGCGTGGCATTTGGCCTGAAGCTGGCCTTTGGCGATAACGTCCACTGCTTCTTCGCGGAGCCAACGCACTCCCCGTGCATGCTGCTGGGCGTTTACACCGGCCTGCACGATGAGATTGCCGTGCAGGATCTGGGCATTGATAACGTGACGGCGGCGGACGGTCTGGCGGTAGGACGTGCCTCCGGCTTCGTGGGCCGCGCGATGGAGCGCCTGCTCGACGGGTTCTATACCCTCTCCGATCAAAGCATGTACGACATGCTCGGCTGGCTGGCGCAGGAGGAAGGGATTCGCCTGGAGCCGTCGGCGCTGGCGGGGATGGCCGGGCCGCTGCGCGTCGATGCCGATGAGAACGTTACCCACCTGGTGTGGGCGACCGGCGGCGGCATGGTGCCGGAGGATGAGATGGCGAAGTATTTAGCTAAAGGGAAGTAATTATGCCGGGTGGCGGCTACGCCTTACCCGGCCTACAGTTCGCGGCAGTTGTAGGCCCGGTAAGGCGCAGCCGCCACCGGGCTTATAAGCTCATAATTTGCTGAATGTGAGTAACTGCAAAGAGTAAAGACAGAGACAGCACAGCCAACGCAATCAGGAACTTATCCCGCACCGCTTTCGGCTGCGCAAAGTCGTTCTGCGCCACGTCCATCAGGTTACGGCTGCGGGTGTAGCGCCATAAAATGACGGCTACCAGCGCCAGCACAACAATGGAGATCCAGAATGGCGCCCCCGTGCGGTGTCAGTTGTGCTTAATGGCAAGAGCGATCAGCGCGCCATACCCCAGCAGCGTGCGCAGCCAGGCCAGCGAGGTTCGCTCCGGCTGAAGCCCGGGGTCCGCTTCCCGCCGCGCTTTGCGGCTATCCGGCATACAACACCAGTAACATCACTACGCCCGCAACCATCAGCAAAATCGTACTAATGATGAGCAAGCCGCGCGTGTAGGGGAGATCCTGCTTCAGACGCATCGCCTTTTCATTTCTAAGCCAGCGCAGATAGCCATAAATCGCCAGCACGCCGGCAATCAGGCACAGCAGCAGGGCCAGCACTTCGCGAATCAATGGGGTGGCAAAATCGGGGGCGAGCTGATCAAGACCGACACCTGCGGCCAGAAAGCCCAGGGCGGTGCGGATCCACGCTAAGAACGTGCGTTCGTTAGCCAGTGAGAAGCGGTAGTCCGGCGCTTCACCGAGACGGGAAATGTTCATCAAGGTTCCTTGTCGTGCTGCATGCAGGCTTCAGCATAGCGTAATTCAGCCTGGACAAGGAGACCGGCATCAGGCGATGCCGGTCAGAAAGATTAGTACAGCTCTGGCCAGTAATCCTTATTCGCTTCAATCAGATCGTCCAGAATCGCCTTCGCCACCGATGCGCTCGGTACGGTTTTCGACAGGGTAATCGCCTGCCAGAGTTTCTGATACGAGCGCTGCTCCCAGGCGTCCACCACCAGTTTTTCCACTGCCACCTGCTGGCTCATGAGCCCTTTCTGGAAGTGCGGAATATCACCAACGGTCAGCGGCTCCGGTCCGTTGTGGCCGACCAGACACGGAATTTCTACCATCGCGTCGGCGTCAAAATTATGGATAGCCCCATTGTTAGGCACAATCAGCAGCATGCGTTCCTGGGTATTAAAGGCGATCGCGGTCGCCAGATCGACGATGTAGGACGCATGTTCGTCGATTTCCAGTTCACCGGCAGAAGAATGACCGGCTTCGATAATCGCCCGGCATGAACTGAATACATGCTTCTCACGGTGATCCATCACTTCATTGGCGCGGGTACGCTCCGGGTTGGAATGGGCGACCACATAGTCCGGGAACAGGTAATACTTCAGGTAGGTGTTCGGCATGGTGTCCGGATCCAGCGCCTGTACGTCTTTAGCCTTGGCGAAAGTATCATTCCAGCTCGCTTCAGTATGCGCATCTTCCGAAGGCGGAACATAACCGTTTTTCGCCACGTATTCGCGCAGTTTCGGCATCAGATCGTTGCCGTTCAGATCTTCAATCGACGTCCACCAGCCGAAGTGGTTTAGACCGTAGTAGCGCACGCGCATCTCTTTGCGGTCTTTCAGACCGACGATTTGCGCCATACGTCCTTCAATGCCGATCGGCATGTCGCAGATGTTGAGAATTTTCGCGTTCGGACGCAGGCGGCGCGTGGCTTCCGCGACAATCGCCGCCGGGTTGGAGTAGTTCAGCATCCACGCGTTCGGGGAGTACTGCTCCATGTAATCCACCAACTCCAGCACGCCGCCGATGGAGCGCATGCCGTAGGAGATGCCGCCCGGCCCGCACGTTTCCTGGCCCAACACGCCGTGGCGCAGCGGGATTTTTTCATCTTTTTCACGCATGGGGTATTTGCCCACGCGAATATGCGCCATCACGAAATCCACATCGGTAAAGGCCGCTTCAGGATCGGTGGTGTAACTAAATTCAATCTCCGGCGCCTGCTCCTTAAGGATGATTTTGCACGCCTCGGCGATGATCTCCTGACGTGCTCCGTCATTGTCATAGAACTTCAGCGCACGCAGCGGGAAACGGTCACGGTTGGCTAACAGCATCAGGACGATACCAGGCGTGAATGTACTGCCGCCGCCTGCAATAACAACTGAGAATTTTTTCATGATATAGCCTCTGTCAGAGTGGTTTGTTCGTTTGTTAAGGGGGTTTTCATCAGCGATTCCAGCTGGTCGCGCACCTGAGGAACGTGCAGACCGACAATCACCTGTATGCCGTTGCCGCGCCGCACCACACCGTGTGCGCCCAGGGCTTTGAAGACGTCGTCGCTTTGGGTTTTCGTCATATCCACCAGGGCGATACGCAAGCGGGTGGCGCAGTTATTGATACTTTCGATGTTTGCTGCGCCGCCGAGCGCCTGTAAGAACCCAGCAGCCTGCCCGACCTGCTGGCTGGCTGCCGCCGGGGCGGTGGTTTGCCCGCGCGCGGCCTTATAGTCGGCTTTGTTGTAGAGTTTGATTTCGCTCTCTTCCCGGCCCGGCGTTTTGAGATTCAGACGTTCGATAAGCGTCCTGAAAACCACGAAATAGAGAGCGGTGAAGCAGAGGCCGATGCCAATCTGGGTGAATACCGTCGAGGCGTGGTTATGGAACATCGGGATCCAGTTTTGCGGCAGGAACTGGTCCAGCAGACCGCCCCCCATGTTCCCCACCACCCCGAAGGTATACATCACCGTCGCCATCGTTGCGGCCAGCACGGCGTGGATGGCAAACAGCAACGGCGAGATAAACAGGAAGGTGAACTCCAGCGGTTCGGTAATGCCCACCAGCACGGCGGTAAGCGTGGCCGGGATCAGCAGACCTGCCACTTTGACGCGGTTCTCCGGCGACGCGGTATACCAGATAGCCAGCGCAATACCGACTGAGCCAAACACCTTAGAGTTGCCGTGCAGCGCGAATCCGCCCTCCGGGAACAGCGTTTTCAGCGGCACAATGCTCTGGCTGAATTCCTGAAGGTGCTGTGCCCAGTAGACCTGAATGCCGCCTTCTACCGCAGCCGGGCCGAAGATAAACGGGCCGTAGACAAAGTGGTGTAATCCGGTTGGGATCAGAATGCGTTCCAGGAAGGTATAAACCCATACGCCCAGCGCGCCAGCGGTACGTAGAAAGGCCTGCAACGACTCAATGCCCATCTGCACTTTCGGCCATCCCAGCAGCGTCAGCCAGGCGCAAGGGATCATGACGAAGAACGCGAGGATAACGACAAACGAGGTGCCCTGGAAAATCCCCAGAAAGACCGGCAACGGCTTGTCGAAAAATCGGTTGTGGATGGCGGTGACGAGCCCGGAAATGATAATCGCCCCGATGATGCTGGTATCAAGCGTTTTGATTCCGGCAATCATCGCCAGCCCGCTGCCGGCAGTGGGTTCAGCAGAGAAGTCGACGCCAAAGAAGTGACCCCAGGTCATCCCCATCGCGTTGATAAAGTAGTTCCAGGTCAGGAAGCTAATCAGCACCGCCAGACAGGCGCGGCCCTGCGCCTGCTTTGCCAGGCCAATCGGTAAGCCGACAGCAAAAATCAGCGGCATATTACGGAACACCGCCCAGCCGCCCTCTTCGATGATGTGAACAATTTGCGCGAACAGATTATCCGGCGCGGTTAAGGCCTCACCGACAAACAGCGGATTGCGAAGCATGATGGCGATCCCAACCACGATCCCGGCAAAGGGAAACAGCAAAACCGGGGTGAACATGGCGCCGCCAAAACGTTGTATTTGACTGAGCATTTTTAAATCCTCATGAAACAACCTGTAGGGGATAGAGGCCTTTATGGTTTTTTACTGGCCTGAGGTGAGCATAAGAACTTACTGATGCGGCAACATGGTATGCCGCTGCGATTCGTGATCGCATTCATGGTTTTAATTTGACCAATCAGGTCTACTTTTTAAACTAAACATAGACAAGTTAAGACGTAATCCACGCCATGATGTGTGCAGAGAGGTCTACTGGTGATCTACAAATCAATTGCCGATCGGCTGCGGCTGCGGCTGAATTCCTCGGACTACAACATTGGTAGTCCGTTACCCGGAGAAAAAGCGCTGGCAAAGGAGTTTGGCGTAGCCCGGATGACCATCCGCAAGGCGCTGGATCTGCTGGTAAGCTGGGGGCTGGTTGAACGTCGACACGGCAGCGGGACGTTCGTGGCGCGCAAAGACGTTCATCATGAAACGACTAACCTGACCGGGCTGGTGGAGGTGCTGCGCCAGCAGGGGAAAGAAGTGCAGAGCAAGGTGTTGCAGTTTGAAGTGATGCCCGCGCCGCCCGCTATCGCCAGCCAGCTGCGGATTCAGGTTGATGAGCGGATCTATTTTTCAAGGCGGGTGCGTTACGTGGACGGAAAACCGCTGATGCTGGAGGACAGCTTTATGCCGGTGAAGCTGTTCCGCAATCTTTCCCTGGCGCATCTCGAAGGGTCTAAGTTTGATTACATCGAGAAGGAATGCGGGATCACCATCAGCGGCAACTACGAGAGCCTGACGCCGGTGCTGGCAGATAAACAGCTGGCCGGTTATATGAATGTGCCGGAACAGACGCCGCTGCTGCGCATCACCTCCCTTTCCTACAGCGACAGCGGCGAGTTCCTCAATTATTCCGTGATGTTCCGGAACACCAGCGATTACCAGGTGGACTACCATTTGCGGCGTATCCACCCGGAAGACTTGTTAGCCCATCCCCCAGAACAGCACCGCCAGTAGCTGCGGAGTGATGATGCGCAGAAACATCACCAGCGGATAAACCGTGGCGTAGGACAACGCCGCCGCGCCGCTGGTGGCGTGCAGGTTGTTGGCGAACGCCAGCGCGGGCGGATCGGTCATGGAACCGGCCAGCATGCCGCACAGCGTGAGATAGTTCATTTTAGCGAAGATACGTGCCAGTAATCCTAACGTTATCAGTGGGATAGCGGTAATAAATATGCCGTATCCTACCCAGCTCATCCCTTCGCCGTTGACCAGAGTATCGACAAAATCGCCGCCGGATTTCAGCCCCACCACCGCCAGAAACAGCACGATGCCCAACTCCCGCAGCGCCAGGTTAGCACTCGGCGGCATAAACCAGTAGAGCTTACCGATGGAGCCGATACGCCCGAGGATCAGCGCCATAATGAGCGGCCCGCCTGCCAGACCCAGCTTCAGTGCTACCGGGAAGCCGGGCACGTACAGGGGGATGGAGCCAAGCATGACGCCAAGCCCGACGCCGATAAAGACCGGCAGCATCTGCACCTGCTGGAGTTTTTGCTGGGCGTTGCCTACCATGTCCGCTACGGCATCAATGGATGAGGGACGCCCGACGAGGTTGAGAATATCACCGAATTGCAGGCTGGCATCCTGGCTGGCCACCAGCTCGACACCGGCGCGGTTAAGCCGGGAGATCACCACGTCATAACGCTCTTTAACCTGCAAATCGCGTATTTTCTTGCCCAAAACCTTCTCATTGGTCACGACCACGCGCTCCACGCGCATGTCCGTTCCACGGGTTGAGAGTGAGGTATCCACCTCCTGACCGATCACCAGCCGGGCATTGTTTAAATCCGCCGGTTGCCCTACCAGATGCAGGAGATCGCCGTGCTGAATAAGGGTATCCGGTGAAGGTACCATCAGCGTTTCATCACGTTTCAGGCGGGAACAGATAATGGTCGCGCTGTTCAGAATGGGAACATCCTGTATCGCCATATTGTTCAGGTTGGGGTTTTCGACGCGAATGTTGATGGTTTTAATGAGCGCATGGCCGTTGGTCAGCGTGCTTTCATGCTCTTTTGCCTCCTGCTCGACGTTAACGCGGAACAGCACGCGCACCAGCCACATCGAGAGCAAAATACCGCAAATGCCAAACGGATAGGCCATGGCGTAGCTCATCCCCATCTGATCGACGACATCAGCAGGGATACCCAGATCGCGCAGAATTTGCTGGCCCGCCCCGAGCGCGGGCGTATTCGTGACGGCGCCGGAGAAGATGCCCAGCACAACGGGCAGCGGAATCGCGAAGAGTTTATGCAGAATGGCGGTAACCAGCCCACCCATCACGACGATGCCGAAGGCAAAGAGATTAAGGCGTAAACCGGAGACGCGCAGGGAAGCGAAGAAGCCCGGCCCCACCTGAATACCGATGGTATACACAAAGAGGATCAGGCCGAACTCCTGGATGAAATGCAGCATATCGGCGCTAAGCACCCACCCAAGCTGGTCGGCAAAATGGCCGACAAAAATCCCGCCGAACAGCACCCCGCCGATGCCAAATCCGACGCCGCGGATTTTGATATTCCCCAGCCATAGCCCCACTACCGCGACAAGGGCCAACACGCTAACGGTTAACGCGATATCACTCATGATCCACATCCTGTGTATAACCATAGTTATGCTAAGGATTCTCTCAGAGCTGACGGCGGTTGTATGGGCGATGGCGCACAAAAAAGCCCTGCCGGGGCAGGGCTTCATGGCATCTGTGAGCGAGTCGGGTGGCGGCTGCGCCTTACCCGACCTACAGGATCGGCAGGTTTTCCACCCGGCAAAAACGTGGTTTAGCTGTTCAACGCCGGGCGTTCGCTAATGGCGATGCGCTGAGGCGCAATGGCTTCCGGCACGTTACGGGTGAGGTCAATGTTCAGCAGCCCGTTAGTGAACGTCGCGCCAGAAACTTCCATATGGTCTGCCAGGGTAAAGCTCAGGCTAAACGGCTGAGTGACAAGCCCCTGATGCAGCCATTTGGTCTCGGTGTCTGGTTTTTCCGGTGACCCTTTCACGGTCAGGCGCGTACCCTCAAGCTGGATGTCGAGATCATCCTGGCGGAACCCGGCCAGCGCAAGCGTGATGCGGTAGTGGTTATCATCGCTTTTTTCGATGTTGTACGGCGGAAAGGTCTGCTGTTCGGTTGCGCTTTGCAGCGCGTTAGCCAGTTTGTCAAAACCGATCCACTGACGCAGCAGGGGGGATAAATCGTAGTTACGCATACTAAATCTCCTTCTGAGAAGCGAGTTCGGCACAGTTTAATTTTGTGCACAGTTGTACCTGCAAACCCTTGCGGATTCGCATATGCTCCCGTTACGGCAAGCAAGTTCGGGTGGGCCGCTCACGCGACCCGCGTAATTAGTTGATTTCGATACGACGCGGTTTTTTCTCTTCCGGAATCACACGTTCCAGTTCGATAAACAGCAGGCCGTTCACCAGGTTCGCGCCCTTGACGTGGATGTTCTCAGCCAGCTGGAACTTGCGCTCAAAGTTGCGCTCTGCGATGCCCTGGTAGAGGTAGGTTCGTTCTTTTTGCTCGGACGTATGGGAGCCTTTCACCACCAGCAGATTGTCCTGCGCGGTGATCTCCAGTTCGCTCTCTGCGAAACCGGCAACAGCAATCGCAATGCGATAGTGGTTTTCGTCAACCAGTTCAACGTTGTAAGGAGGATAGCCGTTGCTCTGGCTCTGGTTGTTTTCTAAGTGGTTGAACAGACGATCGAAACCAATGGCAGAACGGTATAGCGGAGAGAGATCGAAATTACGCATGGATAAATGCTCCTGAAATCAGCGAGAAAATGTAGCCTTCCACCATGGACAGGCTTCTGCTTCCCCGAACACCCATCAGGCGTGTCCGTTATCGGGTTACATTCTTAAAATGGGTCTGGATACGGCCTTTTCAAGACTGTTGATGTGAGATTTTTTTGCACTTTGCTGGTTGTCGCATAGACTCAGGGGCACAGCACAAAGGGTTAAATTGCGATGACGACCACAGTGCGGGAGTTTTGAGCTATCCATTTTGGACGCGCCTCGCTATAACCCTGAGTTGCAGGTCAATGCCGTGCTACTAAAGATGACTGAGTGATGATGAGAAATGTTCTGATTAAGCTGGCGTCGTTCAGCGGGGTTGTTTTACTTTGCGGGTGTTCGAGCGTGATGTCGCACACCGGCGGTAAAGAAGGAACATATCCGGGGACGCGCGCCAGTGCCGCAATGATCTCTGATGATGAGACAAACTGGGGTACCAAATCTCTGGCGATTCTTGATATGCCGTTTACGGCGGTTGCCGATACGCTTCTGCTGCCGTGGGATATGTTCCGCACCGACAGCTCAGTGCGTTCGCGCGTTGAGAAAAGCGAGCAGGAAAAGCTGGCGACCAATTCCGTCATCCCGCCCGCAGAGATGCCTCCACGCTAATTCTGTGCGGTTTCCGTTAGCCACAGCTGGCGGAAACCGTCCTTCTCTTCCATCCATGCAATAAATCGTCCGTCCGGGGAAAACACCACAGCGTCAGCAGACGGCGGATTGCCGTGATCGGACGTCAAAAACGTCACCTCTCCGGTCTGCGCATCGCAGCAGGCAATACGGCCTGCAAGCACAAATCCCAGCCCGTTGCCGGAAGGATGCCAGTTAAAGGCCGACTGAATATCACGCTCAGTGTGGGTTAGCTGACGCGGCTCGCCGCCCTCAGGGGAGATAAGCCACAGCTGCACAACGCCGTTATCGTCCCGCATTAAAAACGCAATCTGCGTCCCCTGCGGATTGCTGCGCACCCAGTGGCGCGGTACGTTCACCAGCCCCGGATACGCCTTCTGATGGGTGAAGGTTAAGCGACGTTGCGTTACGCCCGCAGGCGGCGCGGGCATTGTATCAGGTGTTCCCTGCAACGGCGCATCGCCCGCCCGTTTCCAGCCCTGCTCGTCTTTGGGGAGATCGACAATAAACAGTTCGGGCACTTTCTCGCCTTTCGCAGACACCGTATCGCCGATAAACGCCAGCCTGTCGTTGCCCACCCAGCCCTCTTCATAGGCGCGGTTTACCTCATCGCTGCCCGGTTTCGGGTTCGGCGTTGTACGGCTTACCAGTACACTCCAGAAGGTGCCGGCATATTCCCGCGGATGGTTCCCCTGTGGGTTTACTGGGCCAAAAGGCGCCGCCACCCCGACGTTACGCAAATCCAGCTGCGGATCGCGCGCGTGCAGCACATGGTCGTTGTAGGTAAAGCTGACGAACTGCCCGTTCGGGCTAAAAACGTGGACGTGGCTGCCGCCACGCAGCGCGCCTGCGGTGTAAGGCGCGGTGATATCCATCGCATCAAGATTGCTCACCTGACCATTGTGCGCAATCACCCCCTGACGATGGTGAAAATCATACTGCCAGTCTGCGTCCGGGTTTTTCGGGCCGTGGATAAAGACGTATTTGTCCTGTGCGGGATGAACGGTCACCACGCCAACATGCGCGCCGTCAGTGGCGCGATAGATCACCTCCACCTCACCCGTAGCGACATTGACCCGCTCAATGGTTTCGCCGGTAAATGACGCACCAGACGGGCGTACGTCGTAGACCAGCCACTGGCTGTCCGGCGTCCATGTATTAATATTCGTGAGCTGGTGATGGCGGGAAGTGAAGGTGATTTGTTTCATGAGGATACCCTGATGCACGGTGAGTGCATCAGGGTAAAACATCCGCAGGGATTAGCCTACTCGTTTCACATCGCCCACCAGCAGGATGTAGGAGAGCGCGCCGATCAGCGCCACGGCGGAGATGTAGACCAGCGCCGGGCCGAAGCCGTAGTCCTGCGCCAGGTAGCCGATGACCAGCGGTACGGTGATCCCGCCGAGCCCGCCGACAAAGTTGAACACGCCGCCGGTCAGGCCAATCAGCCGCATCGGCGCGAGGGACGACACCAGCGACCAGGTGATAGAGGCGAAACCGTTACCGAAGAACGCCACCGCCATCAGGGTCATAATCCACACCGGATCGTTGGTGTAGTTGGCACCCATGATGCAGGTTGAGATCAGCAGCCCGCAGATAATCGGCGTTTTACGCGCCACGCCCAGCGAGTAACCTTTTTTCACCAGCTTATCGGCCAGCCAGCCGGAGAGCAGCACGCCGAAAAACGCCGCGAGGAACGGCACGGTGGTCATAAAGCCTGCCTTCAGCGCGGTAATCCCCTTCTCCTGGGTCAGATAGTTCGGGAACCAGGTCAGGAAGAACCACAGCGTGGAGGTCACAGCGAACTGGCCCAGATACACACCTACCAGCTTACGGTGGAAGACCAGCTTCCAGTCCGCTTTGGTCAGCGGCTGGCGCGCCTCTTTTTTCACCGGCGCATCGCCATCCACCAGGCCACCGCCGTCGCGGATGTAGTCCAGCTCGGCTTTAGTGATGCTTTTGGTCAGACGCGGCGGCTGGTAAACCTTGAACCAGATCAGCGACCAGATAATGCCAATCCCGCCGGTGACGATGAACACCCAATGCCAGCTCAGCAGCTCCTGGATCCAGATCAGCAGCGGCGTCAGGAACGCCAGGCCGACAAACTGTCCGGAGGTATAAAAGCCAACAGCGGAGGCGCGCTCATGTTCCGGGAACCAGCTGGTCACCATGCGGTTGTTGGTGGGAAACGCGGGCGCTTCGAAAACTCCAGTGATCGCGCGCAGGCCAATCAGCGACATCAGCCCGGTCGCGAAGCCCTGGAACAGGGTCGCCACGGACCAGCCGAAAATGGCGATAAAGTAGGTCAGACGTGAACCCACGCGGTCAAGGAACCAGCCACCGGGGATCTGACAGAGCGTATACAGCCAGGCAAACGCCGAGAAGACGTAGCCCATTTCCGCTTTGGTGATGCCAAACTCTTCCTGAATATGGGCCGATGCCACGGCAAGGTTGGCGCGGTCGACATAACAGATGACCACGGTAATAAAGATCATGATCAGCGTCAGGTAACGACGACGCCCGGTTTTTGCAGCAGTAACTGGAATATCCATCGCAATCTGTCTCCAGATTTTGGGCATAGCGAAGCCGCTCACCATGCCCTGTAATTTACAGAGGGTTATATTTTTTCTATGTACGTTTTTTTTTGCCCGGTGGCGCTTCGCTTACCGGGCCTACGAGAGAGTAGGCCGGATAAGCGTAGCGCCATCCGGCGATTTACCACTCGGCTACGGAACCGTCTTCATGACGCCACAGTGGGTTACGCCAGTCCGGCGCACTTTTACTCAGCTCAATGACTTTGGCTTCGTCGATCTCCACGCCAAGGCCCGGCTTCGTTAACGGTTTAAAGAAACCGCCTTCCATGCAGAAGTCTTCTTTGTTTTTCACAAAATCGAGCAGTTCCGCGCCCTTGTTATAGTGAATCCCCATGCTTTGTTCCTGGAACACCGCATTGCGGGAGACGAAGTCGACGTGCAGGCAGGCCGCCAGCGCAATCGGCCCAAGCGGACAGTGCGGCGCCAGCGCCACATCGTAGGCTTCTGCCATTCCGGCAATTTTGTAGCATTCTGTGATGCCGCCCGCGTGGGAGAGGTCCGGTTGCAGGATCGCAATGCCGCCCGCTTCCAGCACGCGTTTAAACTCGAAGCGCGAGAACATGCGTTCCCCCGCCGCGATGGGAATGTGCGTCTGTTCAGCCAGTTTCGGATAGTATTCCGCCTGCTCGGCCAGCACCGGCTCTTCGATAAACAGCGGGCGATACGGCTCCAGCTCTTTAATCAGCACTTTGGCCATTGGCGCGCTGACGCGGCCGTGGAAATCCAGACCAAACTCAATCTCGTTGCCGAAGGCTTCACGGATTTGCGCCACGGTATTCACCGCCCGGTCTACCGCGCGCGAGTTGTCGATAACGCCCATCTCTTCGCAGCCGTTGAGTTTGAAGGTGTCAAAACCGATGTTGCGCAGTTGCCGGATACCGTCGATCACTTCCGCAGGGCGGTCACCGCCCACCCAGCTGTAGGCTTTGATTTTGTCGCGCACCAGGCCGCCCATTAATTGCCAGACCGGGGCATTGAGCACTTTGCCTTTGATATCCCACAGCGCCTGATCAATACCGGCGATGGCGCTCATCAGAATCGGCCCCCCGCGGTAGAAGCCCGCGCGGTACATCACCTGCCACAGGTCGTTGATGCGCGCCGGATCCTGGCCAATCAGGTATTCGCCCAGCTCGTGCACCGCGGCTTCAACGGTGCGCGCACGGCCTTCAATCACCGGCTCGCCCCAGCCAACCACGCCTTCGTCGGTTTCGATTTTCAGGAACATCCAACGCGGGGGTAAACGGTACGTGGTGAGTTTGGTTATTTTCATTGCACTGCCTCTCGATACGCTTTCACAAATGCTGCCGCCTGCTGTGCGGTACGCTCAACGGGCTGACCGGCACGATAGAGATCGCTGCCCAGCCCCGCGCCCACACAGCCCGCGCTCATCCACTGGCCCAGGTTTTCCGGCGTGACGCCGCCCACGGCAAAGACCGGCACGCTGGCGGGTAAGACCGCTTTCAGCGCTTTGATGTAATCCGGACCAAAGGCCGACGACGGGAAAATTTTGAGAGACTGTGCGCCCGCATCGAGGGCGGCAAAGGCTTCTGTGGCCGTGGCGCAACCCGGGCAGACGGTCATGCCGTAATCCACCGCCCGGCGGATCACCCCGGGGTTGATATTCGGTGTGACGATAAGCTTGCAGCCCATTTTCGCCAGTTCATCCACCTGCTCCGGCTGTAATACGGTGCCAGCGCCAATCAGCGCCTTATAACCAAACGCCTTCACAATTGCCGGAATGCTTTTTTCCCACTCCGGGGAGTTGAGCGGGATTTCCACCGCGTCGAACCCGGCGTCGATCACCGCGCCAACGTGCGCTAAGGCCTCACCGGGCGTGATACCGCGCAAAATCGCGATCAGGGGAAGTTCAGTTTGCCACTGCATGAGCGATGCTCCTTATGCCTGCCTGAAATGCCGTGTCGCCTTCCACCGCAGCAACATCCCGTCCGATAGCGTGGAACGCCTGGCGGTAACGAGACGTCAGCGATGAACCCGCGACGAGCGTGATGGCCTGCTGCCCGGCGAACGCGTCGCTCAGAGTGGCGACTTCTGCGCCAATCAGCAGGCCGGACAGAAATTCGCTGACCTGTTCGCGCGGAAGATTTCCCAGCACGTGCGAGGCGCGAACCTCAAAAAGTTGCGGCAAAACGGCAGAGGATGCGATCCCGCGCTCAAGCCCGGCGGCAAACGCTTCCGGCGAAGGGGTCTGCTCCGGCAAACCGGCCCCCACCAGCGAATGCTTAAGCAGCAAGTGGTGCAGTTCGCCGGTCATCACGGTGCGGAAATCATGAATTTGCTCAGCATCCGCCTGGACCCATTTGCAATGCGTCCCGGGCATGACGTAGACAGAAGAAGGAGAAAGGGTGCGCGCCCCGAGCAGCTGCGTCTCTTCGCCGCGCATCACGTTATGGTTATCGTCGCGAGAGACGCATAAACCGGGAATAATCCAGATATTGTCGTCAACGGACGTTAACTGCTCGCCAACGGCGGTGAAATGCACCGGAACTGACAGGTAAGGCGCGACCTTCCACCCCACGTTACTGCCGACCATTCCGGCCATCACCACTGGCGTAGTACCGTCGCGCCAGTTTTGTGTCACTTCTGCTAACACCGCTGCGGGGGATTTACCGTTCAGGCGCGTCACACCTGCTTCTGATTGCCTGCTTTCCAGGCACTGCTCACCCTGGTAGAGCCAGGCGCGCAGATTGGTCGATCCCCAGTCAATTGCGATGTAGCGTGATGTCATGTGATTTCCTTCAACCTTCGTGTCGAGCTGGCGATCATGGTCAGCGCCGCCTGCTCTGCCGCATCGCCGTCCTGATGCCGTATCGCATCGAACAGCGCTTTATGTTCCTGAAGCGTTTTCGGCATGTTGGCCTCATCGCCCATCCAGGTACGTTCAAATACTGCTCGCTGTAGCGAGCTGATCGCCACGCTAAGCTGCTGTAAAACCGGGTTATGCACCGACTGCAATACCGCTTCGTGGTAACGAATGTCCGCTTCGTTGAACGCCTCCCGATTCTGGTTATTGGCGATCATGTCGTTTAAAGCCGACTCAATCTGTGCCAGGTCACCTGACGTTGCGCGCTCTGCCGCCCAGCGGGCGATGGCCGGTTCCACCAGATTTCGGACTTCGCTCATCGCGCCGATGAGCCGTGGGTCGTAGTCGTTTTCCAGCACCCATTGCAGAACATCGGTATCGAGGTAGTTCCACTGGTTACGCGGCGCCACAAACGCGCCGCGATAGCGCTTCATTTCAATCAGCCGCTTCGCCATGAGCGAGCGGAACACTTCCCGGATGATGTTGCGCGAGGTTTCAAACTCCTCGCACAGTTCCGCCTCTGCTGGCAGCGGCGAACCGGGAACGTATTTGCCACCCACAATCTGAGTGCCCAGCGTGATGACAATGCGATCGGTTTTATTGAGTGTCATGGAGAGTCCTTGTGCTCTGTAAGTCCATCACTACTTTACCGCGACCGCTGAATTTCGCCTCACTTTTGCAGTACAAACGTGAGGCCTTTCGCCTTTGCCGTGGTGATAATGTAGTACAATTATTTAATGTTGTACTACAATCAAGATCACAAAAAGAACAATTTGATAAATTCAGGGCCAAAAAAAGCCCCGGTTAATAACCGGGGCTAATCTTTCAAAGCACTTGTTACGACAGAACGAATTTCTCGATCGCCCAGGCAACGCCGTCTTCCAGGTTAGATTTGGTCACGAAGTTCGCCACTTCTTTTACCGACGGGATCGCGTTATCCATCGCCACGCCCATGCCCGCATATTCGATCATCGCAATATCGTTTTCCTGGTCGCCCAGCGCCATGATCTCCTCAGGCTTGATGCCCAGCGCATCGGCAAGCGATTTGACGCCCGTGCCTTTATTGACGCGTTTATCAAGGATTTCGAGGAAGTACGGCGCACTTTTCAGCACGGTGTATTTCTCTTTTACCTCAGCCGGAATGCGTGAGATGGCTTTGTCGAGAACCGCAGGTTCATCAATCATCATCACTTTCAGGAACTGGGTCGCCGGGTCCATTTTCTCCGCTTCGCAGAACACCAGTGGAATGGTTGCAACGTAGGACTCGTGCACCGTGTAGTAGCTGATATCGCGGTTGGCGGTGTAAAGCGTATTGCGATCGAGCGCGTGGAAGTGAGAGCCCACGTCGCGGGAGAGTTTTTCCAGGAAACGGTAGTCATCATAGCTCAGTGCAGTTTGCGCCACCGTGCTGCCATCGGCTGCCTTTTGCACCAGCGCGCCGTTATAGGTGATGCAGTAATCGCCAGGCTGGTTCATGTGCAGCTCTTTCAGGTAACTGTGCACCCCGGCATACGGGCGTCCGGTGGTGAGCACCACGTTCACGCCTTTTTCGCGTGCGGCGGCGATCGCATTTTTAACGGCAGGAGAGATAGTGTGGTCTGGCAGCAGCAGCGTGCCGTCCATATCGATTGCAATGAGTTTGATAGCCATGAGGTCCCCGGGATAAATGAGTGCTACCTCATGCTAACGCGATTAAGCACACAAAAATAGAGCTACCTTGCGCAACAAAAAGCCCCTTTTACGTTTATCCCGGGAACGCGAACTCACTCGCGGGTGAGAACGATTTTGCCAAACGCACCGCGATCCAGATGTTCAAGCGCCTGTTCCAGCTCGTCAAAGCGGTAGCGATGCTCAATCACCGGTTTTAACTCCGTGACATCAACAGCACGGACAAAATCTTCCAGCGCCCGGCGGTGTCCAACCCCAATCCCCTGAATGACGGGAGATTTCAGCAACAGCTCGCTTGCAGGCAGAGAAATTTCTGTCCCGGCCAGCACGCCAATGACCGATATCCGCCCATGAACGGCAACGGCGCGCAGGGAATGTCTCAGGTTCTCCCCACCCACCGTTTCGATAATATGGTCGATGCCGCGATCCTGCGTCAGTGCCAGCGTATTTTCAGCCCAGTCGCCTTTCAGTCGGTTGATGCCCTGGCTGGCCCCCAGCTTTTTGGCCCGCGCCAGTTTTTCATTACTCCCCGACGTAACAATAACTTCTGCGCCGTGCGCTTTTGCTATCTGCAAAGCGAATAGCGCCACACCGCCCGTCCCTTGTACCAGCACCGATTGCCCGGCGCGCAGCTGACCACGTTCCACCAGCGCAAACCAGGCGGTGAGCCCCGCGCAAGGAAGCGTGCTGGCCTCAGCGTCATCCAGGCTTTCCGGGGACGCCACCAGCGCGTTTTCACTCACAATCACATATTCGGCCAGCATGCCCTGGAAGTATCCACCGGACGTTTTATAGGGCAAATCGCGCGCGTCTGCCTGCGGCTTGCCGTCGATCCATTCCGGGAAGAAGGTTGAGATGACGCGTGCGCCGGGCTTGAAACGCGTAACGCCTTCGCCGATGCTGTCCACCACGCCTGCCATGTCAGATGCTGGCGTAAACGGGAAGGAAAGCGGAATCGGCATCGTGCCTTCAATCACCATTTTATCCCGGTAGTTGAGCGCAACGGCATTAACCCTTACGCGAACCTCCCCCGGGCCTGGCTGTGGAACAGGCTCCTGAACGAGCCTGAGGCTTTCACGACCAAGGGCATCCATTGACCAGCGTTGCATTGTTTCAGTCATTTTTTTCTCCTGTCATCAGATGATTTTCAGTTCTGACAGTCTACCGTTGACTCAGCGTCGCCAGTGGCGATAAGTTTTCCCTTCATTGATGACCAAATTGACACAATCCGTCCATGACCGATACGCTGAAAGATATTCCCGTTTTCGTTGCCTCCGTTGAGGCAGGAAGTTTTGCCCAGGCCGCCGTCCGTCTGCATTTGTCGCGCTCGGCGGTAGGAAAAAGCATTGCTCGTCTTGAAGAGAGGCTGGGGGTTCGTCTGTTTCATCGGACCACCCGCAGTCAGAGGCTGACCGATAACGGCGCGCTTTTTTATGAACGCTGCCTGCGCGCGCTGGAGGAGATCCGTGGCGCTGAATCGCAGCTTGAAACCGGAAAACATCAGGTCAACGGTCGGCTGCGTGTTGCCGTGCCGGTGCTGTTTGGTCGCCAGTGTATCGCCCCGCTGCTAATAGAGCTGGCGCAGGAGCATCCCGGGCTTGAGCTTGAAATGTCCTTCAGCGACCGCGTCGTGGATCTCGTGGAAGAAGGGTTTGATATGGCGGTGCGCAATGGCGCTCTGGCTGACAGCAGCGTGCTGGTCGCCAGAAGGCTGGGGGAGCACCGGATGGTTCTGTGTGCCGCGCCGGATTATCTGCTTAAGAATGGCCAGCCGCAAACCGTTGATGATTTACGCCAGCATACGGCCATTAACTACACACGTGCGGGCAGAGTCCTACCCTGGCAGCTGATGGATTACGATGGCACGTCGCGCACGTTTATTCCCCGCTCATCGCTCAATATGGATGATTTGCAGGCGATCTGCGACGCGGCGCTGGCCGGCCACGGCCTTGCATGGTTACCCTGCTGGATGGTCATTAAAGAAATTCAGCAGGGAGATCTTGTCCCGCTCTTAAAGCAGGCCCCGGATGTACGCTTCGACGTTCATGCCGTCTGGCAGCAGACGCCACACCTGCCGCTAAGGGTAAGAATTGCCATAGATATGCTGGTCAAACGTTTACCGGCAGTGATGTCGCTGGAGTTTCCTGCGTCCATAAAAAAGCCGCGCTAAAGCGCGGCCAGTTATGCTGTCGTAAAGCGACGATTAAATATCGATATTCGCCGCCTTCAGGGCGTTCTCTTCGATGAAGGCGCGACGTGGTTCAACCGCATCGCCCATCAGGGTCGTGAACAGCTGATCCGCTGCGATTGCGTCTTTAACGGTGACGCGCAACATGCGACGGCTTTCCGGATCCATGGTGGTTTCCCACAGCTGATCCGGGTTCATTTCGCCCAGGCCTTTATAACGCTGAATAGAGAGACCACGACGGGACTCTTTCACCAGCCACTCCAGCGCCTGTTCGAAGCTGGCTACCGGCTGACGACGCTCGCCACGTTCGATAAACGCGTCGTCTTCGATCAGACCGCGCAGCTTCTCGCCGAGGGTGCAGATACGACGGTATTCCGGGCCGGTCACGAACTCGTGCTCCAGCGGGTAGTCGGTATCGACGCCGTGGGTACGCACGCGGACGATCGGCTCGAACTGCTGCTCAGCGTTCTGCTGAACGTCGAACTTCCACTGGCTGCCGTGCTGCTCTTTCTCGTTCAGCTCGCTCACCAGGGTGTTCACCCAGCGGGTGACGGTCTGCTCGTTGCTCAGATCGGCTTCGGTCAGGGTCGGCTGGTAAATAAGCTCTTTCAGCAGCGCTTTCGGATAGCGACGCTCCATACGGCCAATCATTTTCTGCGTGGCATTGAACTCGGAGACCAGACGCTCCAGCGGCTCACCGGCCAGCGCTGGCGCGCTGGAGTTTGCGTGCAGGGTCGCACCATCAAGGGCAATCGCGATTTGGTACTGATCCATCGCGTCGTCATCTTTAATGTACTGTTCCTGCTTGCCTTTCTTCACTTTGTACAGCGGCGGCTGGGCAATGTAGACGTGGCCGCGCTCAACGATTTCCGGCATCTGACGATAGAAGAACGTCAACAGCAGCGTACGAATGTGCGAGCCGTCGACGTCCGCATCGGTCATGATGATGATGCTGTGATAGCGCAGTTTGTCCGGGTTGTACTCGTCGCGACCAATGCCGCAGCCGAGCGCGGTGATGAGCGTCGCCACTTCCTGAGAAGAGAGCATCTTGTCGAAGCGCGCTTTCTCAACGTTAAGGATTTTACCCTTCAGCGGCAGAATCGCCTGGTTCTTGCGGTTACGGCCCTGCTTCGCAGAACCGCCCGCGGAGTCCCCTTCCACAAGGTACAGTTCAGACAGCGCCGGGTCGCGTTCCTGACAGTCAGCCAGTTTGCCCGGCAGGCCTGCCAGGTCCAGCGCGCCTTTACGACGGGTCATTTCACGCGCTTTACGCGCCGCTTCACGGGCACGCGCCGCATCGATAATTTTACCCACCACGATTTTCGCGTCGGACGGGTTTTCCAGCAGGTATTCGCTCAGCAGTTCGTTCATCTGCTGTTCAACCGCCGATTTCACCTCAGAAGAGACCAGCTTGTCTTTGGTCTGTGAGGAGAACTTCGGATCCGGCACCTTCACGGAGACCACGGCAATCAGGCCTTCACGGGCATCGTCACCGGTGGCGCTGACTTTCGCTTTTTTGCTGTAGCCTTCTTTGTCCATGTAGGCGTTCAGGGTACGGGTCATCGCCGCACGGAAGCCCGCCAGGTGCGTACCGCCATCGCGTTGTGGAATGTTATTGGTGAAGCAGTAGATGTTTTCCTGGAAACCGTCGTTCCACTGCAAGGCCACTTCCACGCCGATACCGTCTTTTTCAGTAGAGAAGTAGAAGATATTCGGGTGAATTGGCGTTTTGTTCTTGTTCAGATACTCAACGAACGCCTTGATACCACCTTCGTAATGGAAGTGGTCTTCTTTGTTGTCGCGTTTGTCGCGCAGACGAATCGACACGCCGGAGTTCAGGAACGACAGTTCGCGCAGGCGTTTCGCCAGGATGTCGTACTCGAATTCGGTAACGTTGGTGAAGGTTTCAAGGCTCGGCCAGAAACGCACCATGGTACCGGTTTTCTCGGTATCACCCGTGACGGCCAGCGGCGCTTCAGGCACGCCGTGCTGGTAGATCTGACGGTGAATTTTGCCTTCGCGCTGGATAACCAGCTCCAGCTTCTGCGACAGGGCGTTTACTACGGATACGCCTACGCCGTGCAGACCGCCGGAAACTTTATAGGAGTTATCATCGAACTTACCGCCTGCGTGCAGAACGGTCATGATGACTTCCGCAGCAGATACGCCCTCTTCCGGGTGAATACCGGTTGGGATACCACGACCGTCATCGGTAACGGACACGGAGTTGTCCGCATGGATCGTGACCACGATGTCTTTACAGTGACCCGCGAGCGCTTCGTCGATAGCGTTATCTACCACCTCGAATACCATGTGGTGCAGACCGGTGCCGTCATCCGTGTCGCCGATATACATACCCGGGCGCTTACGCACCGCATCCAGCCCTTTCAGGACTTTGATACTGGAGGAGTCATAAGAATTCGACATCAACGTTTCTCGCTCATTTCAACTTGGGTTAATCCGTTATTTTACCCTTTTCCACGGTAAACATCTTCGAATTTTCGTCCGACATGTCTATAACGTGTTCAGCGCTAATGGCGCTGACGAAAACCTGCGACTGCGTGGCTTTTAAGCGGCTGGCAAGCAGCCCGCGCCGCGCGTCGTCAAGTTCCGAGGCAAAATCATCTATCAGGTACAGGCAGCGTCGCCCGCTCTCTCGAGTGAGGAACTCCCCCTGCGCCAGGCGCAGCGCGCACATCAGGAGCTTCAGCTGCCCGCGCGACAGCGTGTCTTCCACCGGCGCACCGTCGGCACGAATGCGGAAATCCGCCTTGTGCGGGCCGTGCGCGGTGTAGGTCAACATGCGATCGCGCTCGAAGCTTCTCTCTAACACCTCGGCATAATCCGTCTCTTTTTCCCAGCCACGCTGAAAAGAGAAGGTGAGAGAGAACTCGGGTAAAAACTGTTTGCAGGTGTCGGCCATGTCTTCGGCGATACCTGCGCTGTATTCGGCACGCCAGCGGCTGATTTGTTCCGCAAGAGGGATGAGTTCCATGTCCCACGGACGCAGCTGAGCGTAGCGCGTGACCTGGCGCAATGCGGCGTTACGCTGTTTAAGCAGACGCTTCAGGTTGCTCCAGGCGTTAAAGAAACCGGCTTCATTGTGAAAGCATCCCCAGTCGAGGAACGCTCTTCTGTATTTGGGGCCGCCGTTGAGTAAAGTAAACCCCTCGGGCGTAATCAGCTGCATCGGCATCAGCAGCGCCAGCTCCGCCACTTTGTGGCCATCGGTGCCGTCGATGCGCACCTTGCTGTCGCCCTGCTTGTCTTTGGTCAGGCCGATGGCGGTTTCCCGCTCTGCTCCCTGCAAACGCCCGTGCAGAACAAAAGATTCCTGCTCGTGGCGAATCACGCGACCAATCTGCAAACTGCGAAACGCCCGGCCGTGGCCGAGCGTATAGATGGCTTCCAGCACGCTGGTTTTGCCGCTGCCGTTCGCGCCAACCAGGAAGTTAAAGCCAGGGGATAAAGCGAGATCCGCGCTTTCGATATTGCGAAAGTCGCGGATCAACAGACGGGTGAGCGACATTACAGTCTCATTGGCATGACAACATAAGCAGCCGACTGTGATGCGGCATCTTCAATCTGTACGCTCGAAACGGAGTCAGTCAGCAGGATGCGAACGTTCTCGCATTTCAGTGCATTCAGCACATCCAGCACATAGCTGACGTTGAAGCCGATTTCCATCTCAGCCCCGGCGTAGGTGACGTCCAGAATCTCTTCTGCCTCTTCCTGCTCCGGGTTGTTGGCGGTGATTTTGATCTGGTTTTCACTCACGTACAGACGTACGCCGCGGAATTTCTCGTTGGAGAGAATAGCGGCACGCGCGAACGCCTGCTTGAGGATGTCGCAACCCGCCTCCAGCGTTTTATCCGGGTTCTTCGGCAATACGCGGCGATAATCCGGGAAACGACCGTCTACCAGCTTCGATGTGAAGACAAAATCGCCCACGTGGGCACGAATATTGTTGCTGCCGATCTGCACGCGCAGCGGCGTTTCACCGCCGTCGAGCATACGCATCAGTTCAATTACGCCTTTACGCGGTACGATCACCGAATGGTTTGGCAGTGAATCGCCAATCGGCATGGAACAGACCGCCAGACGGTGACCGTCGGTAGCCACGGTACGCAGCTCTTCACCTTCGGTTTCGAACAGCATGCCGTTTAAGTAGTAACGAACGTCCTGATGCGCCATGGAGAACTGCGTGGCTTCAATCAGACGCTTCATCGTCGCCTGCGGCAGGGTAAATTCAACTTCGCTCTGCCAGTCATCCAGGTTCGGGAAGTCCGCAGCGGGCAGCGTGGAGAGGGAGAAACGGCTACGGCCAGAGCGCACCAGCATGCGGTCGCCCTCCAGCTGCACGGCGATTTCAGCGCCTTCCGGCAGCCCACGGCAAATATCAAAGAATTTACGTGCCGGAACCGTGGTCGCGCCCGCGTCGTGCGGCTGAGTCAGCGTAACGCGCGCGATCATTTCCATTTCCAGATCTGTGCCGGTCAGCGACAGCGTACCGTCCGCGACCTGAAGCAGCAGGTTTCCAAGAATAGGCAGCGTAGGGCGGCCGCCTAATGGGCCACTCACCTGTTGCAGCGGTTTTAATAAATGTTCACGTTCAACGGTAAATTTCATAGCGTCACGATGATAATGTTCTGATTAAATTGGAAAAATCTTCTTTTATGTCGTGGCTTTCTTCGCGTAACTGCTCGATCTTGCGACAGGCGTGCAGCACGGTCGTATGGTCACGGCCACCAAACGCATCACCGATTTCCGGCAGGCTGTGGTTGGTTAGCTCTTTTGCCAGCGCCATCGCCATCTGACGCGGACGCGCCACCGAGCGGGAACGACGTTTAGACAGTAAATCTGCCACTTTGATCTTGTAGTACTCAGCCACCGTCTTCTGAATATTGTCGATAGTGACCAGTTTTTCCTGCAAAGCCAATAAATCGCGCAGCGCTTCACGCACAAAATCGATGGTGATCGCCCGACCGGTGAAGTTGGCGTTGGCGATAACGCGGTTCAGCGCCCCTTCCAGCTCACGCACGTTGGAACGCAGGCGCTTGGCAATGAAGAACGCCACTTCACCCGGCAGGCGAATGTCGTTCTCGTCGGCTTTTTTCATCAGGATCGCGACGCGGGTTTCCAGCTCCGGCGGCTCGATCGCCACGGTCAGGCCCCAGCCGAAGCGGGATTTGAGACGATCTTCAACGCCGTTGATCTCTTTTGGATAACGATCCGAGGTCAGAATGATCTGCTGATTGCCTTCCAGCAGGGCGTTAAAGGTATGGAAAAACTCTTCCTGCGATCGTTCTTTATTGGCAAAGAACTGAATGTCATCGATCAGCAGCGCATCAACGGAACGGTAGTAGCGTTTAAACTCTTCGATCGCATTGTTTTGCAGGGCTTTTACCATGTCCTGAACGAAGCGTTCGGAGTGCATATACACCACTTTGGCATTGGGCTTACGCGCCATAATGCCGTTGCCCACCGCATGCAGCAAGTGCGTTTTACCGAGACCCGTGCCGCCATACAGGAACAGCGGGTTATAAGCGCCACCGGGGTTATCGGCAACCTGACGAGCCGCCGCGCGTGCCAGCTGGTTCGACTTACCTTCAACGAAGTTATCGAACGTGTGTTTCACGTTAACGTTAGAGCGGTAGGTAGGCTCAGCGGGGGCCGGAACGTTATCCCAGCCCTGACGAACCGGTGCAACGCGAGGCGCTGGAGCGGGCGCCGCCTGTGCAGGGGCTGCCACATTGACAACTTCACGAACGGTTTGGGTGACCGGCTTTGTGCCCACTTCAAAACGCAGCTGTGGGGCATCTGACCCGCAGAAATCGTTCAGCAGTCCATTGATGTTATTAAGGTATTTATCCCTTACCCAATCGAGCACGAAACGGTTTGGCGCATACAAAGCCAGCGTGTTATCGCTCAGTTCCGCCTGCAACGGGCGGATCCACATACTGAATTCTGTGGCTGGTAACTCATCCTGCAATCGGGCAAGACACTGCTGCCAAAGCGAAAGTGACAC